>UBNV01000022.1 GCA_900466945.1 Hyphomicrobiales bacterium | reverse complement strand
CCTGCCCCGGCCTTCGCGGCCGAGCCACCCCCCCCGACCTTCGGCTCGCAGCCGCTGCGCCGCGAAGGCCGGGGCAGGTGTCTCTGGACGCGGGCGGAGTTCGTCCTGGCCGGTGCGTGGAAGCATGTCTGGCCGATAAGGCTCGATGGGGGGCGTTTCCGAGGATAGGAATGTCTGCCGCTGGACCGGTGCTTCATAAGCCGAACGCGTGACGGGTGGTGATGGCGCCATCGCGCTTGCGCCCGTCATGGAGCGTGGAGCGGTGGAGGGCGCAAGGCCCTGCCTCAACGTATCGTAGCCATCGTCTTCGTCATCGAATTCTTCGTCGTCATAAATGCCATCTGGTGCGAGCGGGACTTCACCGCGACCAAAGCCGCTGTCGAAGCTCTGCTGGAATGCGGAGATGTCCGGTCCGGCAATGGCTCGCATGCGACCGACGATGTTGCGAAGATCGACAGTATCGGGCGTCTCATCGGTATTTTTCGCGGTGACGCCGTTCGCCTTCGGCAGAGCCGATTCGTCGACGCGGGTGAAGCGCATGCGCATCGGAACGGCGATCGCCTCGCCGAAGGCAATGGCTTCCCCATTGCCGATCGAGGAAATGAAGCTGGTGGTCGAGATCGAACTGTCTGGAATTGCCGAGCGGATGATCTCCTGGTCGCGGTCGTTGGCAAGCCGCATGGCAAAAAGCGTCGAGCACTGCGACAGGATGGTCTGGTCGAGTTCGCCGGGGCGCTGGGTGATCACGCCGAGCGACACGCCGTATTTACGGCCTTCCTTGGCGATACGGGCGATGGCCTGACGGGTCGGGAAGAAGCCGAGATTGGGGTCTGCGGGCACGTAACGGTGTGCCTCCTCGCAGACGACGAGCATGTGGATCGCGCCGTTCGACCAGAGCGCCAGCTCAAAGGCCATGCGGCAGAGTACTGAAGCGACGGAATTCACGACTTCCGAGGGAATGCCGGCCAGCTGGAAGGTCGAGATCGGCCGATCGTCTCCCGGGATGCGGAAGATATGCGCGATCGTCTCCATGATGGTGTCGCTGATCGTATTGTTGGAGAACATGAAATGATAGCGAGGGTCGTTGACGGCCGACATGATGCGCATCTTCAGCGAGCGCAGGAAGGGCTTTTCGCCGCGACCTTCGAGGCGGCCGATGCGCTCGTCGATCAGAGCCAGGAGATCGGCGATGCGATAGGGCACCGGTGTATCCGCGGTCATCGAGCTCTTGTCGGCCATGCGGCGCATAAGGGCGCTCTCATTGCCGCGAAAGGCGCGCTTCGCTTCGGGCATGAGATCGCGCAGGATGTCGAGCTCTTCTGCCACGGGCGGGCGTCCGCGGAAGAGAACCTCGGCGAACTCGTCGAGGCGCATCAGCCAGAAGGGCAGGTCGAGCGTGTCGGTGTCGATGACAACAGCGAGCTCCGGAAAGGCGGCGGCGAACTCGTTGTGTGGGTCGAGGATCAGGATTCGAAGCCTCGGGTCGCTCTCGATCGCCTTGCGCAAGAGAAGCGAAACCGCGGTCGATTTGCCAACGCCGGTCGAGCCGACCACGGCAAAATGCTTCGACAACATGGAGGGAATGTGGATCGCCGCGTCGATCGACTCGTCCTGGGTCAGCTTTCCGATGACGGCCGTGTCGTTGAGGCGCGTGTCATAGATGCGCAGGAGGTCGGCCGCGCGAATGCGATGCGCAACCGCGCCGAGATAGGGGTAGCGTGAAATGCCGGTAGAGAAGGTCTCCTTACCATCCTCTTGGACATAGACCTCGCCCATGAGCTCGACCTCGATCAGGAACTGGTTGTCGGCGCCTTCGCCCCAGTCCTTGCCTTCGGTCTGCATCGAATAGGCGAGTGCCACGACGCGGTTCTTGCCGACCGTAATGGAGATCAGACGGCCGACGGACCACAGCTCCGTGAGATCGGTGCCGCCTTCCGCTGCGACTGCAGAAATGGTCGCACGCGAGCCGTTGCAGGCGACGACGCGTCCCAGCATCCGATTGCCAGGCCGCATACCATCGCGGCGCTCTTGTTCTCCGGCATCGCCGGACTTGTGAAGATCATCGTTCAACAAGCGCATTCTCCCTGCTGGCGCAAGCCTAGGGAGGAGCGCTTAAAATATCGTGTATTTCGTTAGGGCGACCGCGAGAATTGATAGTTTTCGCGCAACAAACGTTCGCAAGCCGGGGTGAAAATTTAACAAAGATGCGTTGACGCTGCGATGCTTTCTGTCTAACACTTCGTCCCATGAAAAACTCGGTGGCACTTATCGTGGTGGGACGGCGCATGGGCAGGATGGTGTAACCATCCGGCGATAGCCACCCATGCGCTAGATGACAGGCTCCTCAAGGGGCCTTTTTTTATGCCCTGTACCGGGTTATCAGCCCCAAAAACCAAGAAGGCAGATGGAAACACAGCATGACGGGTAAAGACAATCAGATGACTGGCGCCGAGATCGTCCTGCGCGCGCTGAAAGACAACGGTGTCGAACATATCTTCGGCTATCCCGGCGGGGCCGTGCTTCCCATTTATGACGAGATTTTCCAGCAGGATGAGATCCAGCACATTCTCGTCCGCCACGAGCAGGGTGCCGGCCATGCTGCGGAAGGTTATGCCCGCTCGACCGGCAAGGTCGGCGTCATGCTGGTCACGTCCGGCCCTGGCGCCACCAATGCGGTGACACCGCTGCAGGATGCGCTGATGGACAGCGTTCCGCTCGTCTGCATCTCCGGCCAGGTTTCGACTTCGCTGATCGGCTCGGATGCCTTCCAGGAATGCGACACCGTCGGGATCACGCGGCCCTGCACCAAGCACAACTGGCTGGTCACGGACGTCAATCAGCTGGCAGGCGTCATCCATGAGGCCTTCCGGATCGCCCAGACCGGCCGCCCGGGCCCTGTTCTCGTCGACGTGCCCAAGGACATCCAGTTCGCCACCGGCACCTATACACCGCCGGATGCGCACAAGACGCTGAAGAGCTACCAGCCCAAGGTCACGGGCGATGCACTGGCTATCCAGGCCGCTGTCGAGCTGATGGCAACGGCCCGCCGGCCCATCATCTATTCGGGTGGCGGCGTGATCAATTCCGGTCCGGACGCCACCAAATTGCTGCGCGAACTGGTCCAACTCACCGACTTCCCGATCACCTCCACCTTGATGGGTCTCGGCTGCTATCCGGCATCGGGCAAGAACTGGCTCGGCATGCTTGGCATGCACGGATCCTATGAGGCGAACATGGCGATGCATGATTGCGACGTCATGGTCTGCATCGGCGCACGTTTCGACGACCGCATCACTGGCCGTCTGAACGCGTTCTCGCCAAACTCGAAGAAGATCCACATCGACATCGATCCGTCGTCGATCAACAAGAATGTCCGCGTCGACGTGCCGATCACCGGTGATGTCGGCCGTGTCCTCGAAGACATGGTCCGCGCCTGGCGGGCCCTGCCGAAGAAGCCGGAGGCGTCGCAGACGGCCGAGTGGAATACGAGTATCGCCAAGTGGCGTGCCCGCAACTCCTTCGCCTATACGCCGTCCAAGGACGTTATCATGCCGCAATACGCGCTGCAGCGGCTCTATGAGCTCAGCAAGCATCGCGATACCTACATCACGACCGAAGTCGGACAGCACCAGATGTGGGCGGCCCAGTATATCGGCTTCGAACAGCCGAACCGCTGGATGACTTCTGGTGGTCTCGGCACAATGGGTTACGGCCTGCCGGCTGCGATCGGCGTTCAGGTTGCGCATCCCGATGCGCTGGTCATCGATGTCGCGGGCGATGCCTCGATCCAGATGTGCATTCAGGAAATGTCCTGCGCCATCCAGTACGAGTTGCCGGTCAAGGTGTTCATCCTGAACAACCAGTACATGGGTATGGTCCGCCAGTGGCAGCAGCTCCTGCACGGCAACCGCCTGTCGAACTCCTACACGGAAGCCATGCCCGATTTCGTCAAGCTGGCGGAAGCCTATGGCGCGGTCGGCATTCGCTGCGAGAAGCCGGGCGATCTCGACGGTGCCATCCAGGAAATGATCGACGTGAAGAAGCCGGTCATCTTCGACTGCCGTGTCGCCAATCTCGCCAACTGCTTCCCGATGATTCCCTCGGGCAAGGCACACAATGAGATGCTGCTGCCGGACGAGGCGACCGACGAAGCCGTTGCCAATGCCATCGATGCCAAGGGCCGTCAGCTCGTCTGACCGGGAGGAATAGAACCATGAACGCACATCTTCAGCCGACCGGCTCGGCCTATTTCATCGCCAAGGAAACCGCCGTCATCGAGAGCCATACGCTCTCGGTGCTGGTGGACAACGAGCCCGGCGTTCTTGCCCGGGTCATCGGCCTGTTCTCCGGCCGCGGATACAACATCGAAAGCCTGACGGTGTCCGAGACGGAGCATGAAGCGCATCTGTCGCGCATCACGATCGTGACGCGGGGCACGCCCGGCGTACTCGAGCAGATCAAGGCGCAACTCGAGCGCATCGTTCCGGTGCACCGGGTTCTTGACCTGACCGTGCGGGCGCGCGAACTCGGCCAGGAACGGCCGATCGAGCGGGAAGTGGCGCTCATCAAGGTCGTCTCGACCGGTGAGATGCGGGCGGAAACCTTGCGTTTGGCTGATGCCTTCCACGCTAAGGTCGTCGACGCCACGGTCGAACATTTCATCTTCGAGATTACAGGCAAGTCCTCGAAGATCGACCAGTTCGTCTCGATTATGAAGCCGCTTGGTCTGAACGAGATCTGCCGGACCGGGATCGCGGCGATGAACCGTGGTTCTCAAGGCATGTAAGGAATTCGCGATTTCGCGAAATGAAGAAGGGCGGCCTTGCGGTCGCCCTTTTTGTTTTCAGTTCATGCCGAGCAGATCGAGAAGGCCCATCTGCTGGGGTGGCGGTGGCAGTTCGGCTTCTGCCTTCTTTGGCTTGTCTCTGGCCGGCCTTTTGCTCCCCGGCTTCGCGCTGGACTTTTTATCGGGCTTGCTCGCCGATGCATCGGTTTCGGAGTTGTCAGCCTTCTTACTGCCAGACTTTTTCGTCTGCGCCGGCCTATCCTCCGGCGTTGCCACGTCTGTCACGTCATCCGGCGCTGTGGCCGTCGTCAGCATGGCCATCAACGCGTGCCGTAGGGCTGCCGGTCTGAGGCTGTAATGGATGTACTGGCCCTTCTTTTCGCCTTCGATCAGTTCGGCATTTTCGAGGATCGAAAGGTGTTGGGAGATCGAGGGCTTGGCCATGTCAAAACGGGCAGCGATCTCGCCGGCGGTCAGAGTCGACTGGGACAAGTGCACCAGCATCATGCGACGGGGATCGGAGGCTAGCGCGTGGAAGACTCGCGACGAAGTCTTGTCCATCGCCGGATGCAGATCGGTCTTGCCGCGCTTCGCCATGTCTCTACCTCTGCGGAGCGGCTCGTTCGGCCGCAGTTCACGAATTAGGCAATCTCCTAATTTCCTGAAGGGCTGTGGTAAAGTGGCGCAAAGGCAGGGCCTGTGGATAGATCGCGATTTTCCGATGCTCAAAAGCCGATCGGGATCTCCGGTTTGTTTAACATCAGCCACAGGATCGCCAAGACCGAGAAGAAGGCGGGAAAGCCGCAGGCAAACCAGATGCGGAACAGCCTGCCATAGCGGGCAGGCAGCGGGGTGCCAGAGGCGACTGCCTCACGCGCGAGATCGCGAAGCTGGATCTGGATCCAGACGACAGGCAGCCAGAAGAGGCCGACCACGACATAGAGGATCAGCGACAGCAGAACCCAGCCCGATGTCAGCGGCCAGCCGATCTCGTGGGCGAGCCAGGCGCCGGATACGGGCTGCAGAATGGCGGCGGTCGCGGTGAATACCGTATCGGCAATCACGACCGTGCCGGCAACATGGGCGATGTGGGCGGGATTGCCGGATCGGTGGGCGAGCAGCATGAAGAAGGCTATTCCGGCGCCCGTGCCAAAAAGCACGGTGGCGCCGATCACGTGAGCGAAGCGCAGTATCTCCTCCAGCATCTCAGCGCTCCTCGAGCAAGGACAGGGTCGCCAGCGTCAGGAGGATCGACGGCAGGACCTTCACAAGCGGACCGAGTGGGTCGAGCCAGAGGGCGGGTTCGATCAGCGTGCCGCCGACAAGATAGGCAAGGGAGACGGCGATCATGCCGAGCATGGCCCGTTTCGCCCAGGGCTGAATGAGGATCGCGAGCCCCAGCGCGATGTCGAGCAGGGAGGTGAGGATGGTGACCGTGAGCGCGGAACCGGCCGGCATGCTGGCGCCGAAGCGGAGCGATGTGGTGACGGGATCGAGCAGCGGCACGACGCCGGAGAGAATCCAGAACAGCGAGAGCGTCAGGATCATCAGGGGTTTCAACAGGTAAAGCCTTGAAAACCAGAGGTCCTGCACGGCGGCCGGCTCGCTTGCCAGGCGCAATGTGGGATCGGGTGCCGTCAAGGTCGGGCGATCTTCCATCGGCGCCACGCCGATGCCACTGATCCGGATTGCCGTCGAGCGCAGCGGCGAGCGCCAGCCGAGGCGCCCGGCGAGGTCGGCTCCCAGGGAGATGGCACGAGCAAGGCCCGAGGGCAGGCGAATGACCGGGGCGTCCGCGAGGCCCAGCCAGCGGCGATAGAAGCGTGCCATATCCTCGACAGTTCGCGTCGGCGCGCCGGTGAGAACCAGATCAGAACCTGCAGCGATGCGTCCTTCGACGGCGTCGACGACGGCTTTCGCGACGTCGTGGACATGGATGGCGTTCATCGGGCTTTTGGCATCGACAAGGGGCAGGATGCCCGGGAAGGAGGCGATGGCGCGCAAAAGGGCAGTGCCGCCATAGGCATTGCGGCCGACCACGACCGTCGGACGCAGGATGACATGCGCAAGACCGGAGCTTGCCAGCGCCCGGTCGGCCTCGAGCTTCGTCGTCATGAAGGCCGTCCCGGCGCGGGCTAGATCTTCCGGTGCCGAGATCTGGACGATCAGCGGGGCCGGCGAGATTGTTTTGGCAGCCGCCTGCAAGGCGAGCATTGCTTCCTTCTGCACGGCCACGAGGTCGTCGCGCAGGCCGTCCTGCAGGGCGCCGGCGCAGTTGACGACTACGGTGATGTCGTCGAGAAGCGGCATCCAGTCCGCCGGCTGTCGAAGTGTCCTCAGGTCGCGGGCGAGCCAGCGGGCATCGGGGAAGCGTGCGCTTGACTGGCGAATGTCCCGGCCGAGCCCGACCACGGGATGGCCGGCGCCCTCAAGGGACAGCACAACCTGCTGGCCGATGAAGCCGGTCGCGCCGAGGACGAGTATGGGCATGGATCACGTTTCCGGTTTTCTGTCGGGTGCCGTCAGAGCATCTCCAGCGAGACTTTGCGCTCGGGCGGCGGGAAGGCTGCGTCGAGGCGGGCCCAGTCCTCGTCGGAGATATCGAGATCGAGTGCGTCGCGGTTCTCCTGCAGACGACGCAGGTTCGACGTTTTCGGGATCGGGATCACTCCATCGCGTTCCAGCAGGAAGGAGAGGGCCACTTGCGCCGGAGTCGCCTGATAGGCCTTGGCGATATGGACCAGTTCTGGATGATGCAGGATACGGCCCTGCTCGATCGGCGAATAGGCCATGACAGGGATCCTGTGCTCCTGACACCAGGGCAGGAGGTCGAATTCGATCCCGCGGCGAGAGAGATTGTAGAGGACCTGATTGACGGCGCAATTCTTGCCATCTGCCACCGAGAACAGTTCTTCCATGTCGTCGACGTCGAAATTCGAGACACCCCAGGCACGGATACGGCCAGCCGTCTTCAACTCTTCCAAGGCGGCGACGGTATCGTCGAGCGGATGCTCTCCGCGCCAGTGCAGGAGATAGAGGTCGAGATGGTCGGTACCCAGACGGTCGAGGCTCGCGTGGCAGGCCTTGATCGTGCCGTCGTAACTCGCATTCCAGGGCAGGACTTTGGAGACGAGGAAAGCGTCCTCGCGCCGATCTTTCAGCGCTTCGCCGACGATGCGCTCTGCGCCACCGTCGCCATACATTTCCGCCGTGTCGATGACCGTCATGCCGAGGTCCAGCGCTAGCCTTATGGCATTGACTTCGGCTTTCGCAGCGGACCTGTCCTCACCCATCATCCAGGTGCCGAAGCCGAGGCTTGGAACTTCTTCGCCGCTCGGCAGGGTGACAGTCGGAATGGCGTCGTGCATCTTGTGGCTCCCTGATAGTGTCCCTGCGAACTTAGCCGGACACACCAATGGGGCAAGGGACAAATGACGCAGCGCGCTACCCAGGAAGCACTTCGTGTCACCGTCACAAGATTGCCGCTGCCACATCTGGAAGGGTCAGTTAGGTTGCCCAAAAACTAGGGAGAAACATCCATGTCGGCGGACACGCTGCTGGCCCTCATACTCTTTGCCTTCGCGACCTCGATCACCCCGGGTCCCAACAACATGATGCTGTTCGCCTCGGGGGTGAATTTCGGCTTCCGGCGGACCATTCCCCACATGTTCGGCATCGGGGCCGGTTTTCTGTCGCTGCTCCTTGGTGTTGGGCTCGGTCTGGGTGCGCTCCTTTCCGCCTATCCTCCAGCTTTCATTGCGCTCAAGGTCGCAGGTGGATTGTACCTCCTGTGGATAGCGTGGAAGATCGGCTCGTCGAGGTCCATGGGCGAGGGCGAGAGCAAGGCTAGGCCGATGACCTTTCTGGGTGCCGCTGCCTTCCAGTGGGTCAATCCGAAAGCCTGGGTCATGGCGATCACGGCCATGGCGGTCTATCCCAATCCGGAGCAATATGCTTTGACCGTCGCAATCGTCGCGCTGGTCTTCGCCGCAGTGAATGTGCCAAGCGTGTCTACCTGGGCTGGATTTGGCTCGGCGCTCCGCGATTGGCTCTCTGTGCCGGTGCGCCTCAAATGGTTCAACATCACCATGGCGGTGCTTCTGGTGCTCAGCCTCTGGCCCATGCTGAAATAGGAAAGTCCCGTGTCCGGCCATCACCATGACGACCATGATCATCTCCTTCAGCACGACGGGCATGATCACCACGACAACCAGTATTCCGACATGCAGGCGCGGGTTAAGGCGCTCGAAACGCTGTTGACGGAAAAGGGCCTGATTGATCCTGCTGCGATCGACGCGATCGTCGAGACTTACGAGACGAAGGTCGGCCCCAGAAACGGGGCGCGGGTTGTGGCGAAAGCCTGGAGCGATCTCGAATTCGCCGACTGGCTGAGGCGTGATGCGACAGCGGCGATTGCTAGCCTCGGGTATACCGGGCGGCAGGGCGAACACATGCGGGCCGTCTTCAACACGCCGGAGACCCATAATCTCGTCGTCTGTACACTCTGCTCCTGTTACCCCCTGGTCCGTGCTCGGTCTTCCGCCGGTCTGGTACAAGGCGCCGGCCTATCGGTCGCGGGCTGTCATCGATCCGCGTGGAGTGCTCGCCGAATTCGGCGTGAACCTGTCGGATGAGATGGGCATTCGCGTCTGGGATTCGACGGCGGAGTTGCGGTATCTCGTGGTGCCGCTGCGTCCTGCCGGTAGCGAAGGGCTGGACGCGGAGGCGCTTGCCGATCTCGTGACACGCGATTCGATGATCGGTACGGGTCTGGCACTCTCTCCCGAGGTGTCGCGATGAACGGGCCGCATGATCTCGGTGGCCAAATGGGTTTCGGTCCGGTCGGTCCGGAAAAGGACGAGCCGTATTTCCATGCCGAATGGGAGAAGCGGGCGCTAGGGATCACGCTGTCCTGCGGGGCTTTCGGCGCCTGGTCGATCGACGAGAGCCGGCATGCTCGAGAGAATATTCCGCCTGCCAATTATCTGGCGGCGAGCTATTACGAGGTCTGGATCAGGGGGGTGGACATGCTGCTTCAGCGGCATGGTTTCGCCACCGCCGAGGAACTGGCAACGGGTCGCCATCTGGAAGAAGGCCGCGCGCCGAAGCGCGTCCTGAAAGCCGACATGGTCGAGAGTGTGCTGGCCCGAGGCGGGCCATGCGACCGACCCGTCGAGATCGAGCCGAAATTTGCCGTCGGAGATCGGGTGCGGACGAAGAATTTCCATCCGACCGACCACACGCGTCTGCCGCGTTATGCCCGGGCCAAAACGGGTGTGGTCGAAGCCGTCCAAGGCGGCTTCGTTTTCGCTGATGACAATGCCCATGGTCGGGGTGAAAACCCACAATGGGTCTACACGGTCGTGTTTACAGGAGGCGAGATCTGGGGTGAGGGCGCCGATCCGATGCTGACCGTCTCGATCGATGCCTGGGAGAGCTATCTTGAGCGCGTGTGACACGACGACCGAGCTCGTGGTATCGCAAGGTCTGCCCCAATCGCCCGACGGCGCGCCTATCTTTGCCGAGCCCTGGCATGCGCAGGCCTTCGCCATGACCGTGCATCTGCATGCGCGCGGCGTGTTCAGCTGGACGGAATGGGCGGAAAGCCTTTCTGCCGAAGTGCATCGCCCGGAGCGAGTCGCAGACGGATCCGACTATTTCGATGCCTGGGTTTCTGCGCTTGCCGCGCTCCTAGAGCGCAAGGGCTTGGCCAATCGCGAGACGGTCGAGGCCTTGCGCGAAAGCTGGCAACGGGCGGCGGAGGCGACGCCGCATGGCGCGCCGATCGAGCTTTCAAACGACCCGCTCAGGACCTGATGTCCACGATTTGTTCTGATTTTCCGGGCTTTGGCCTTGCATCGCGCCAACGAATCCGCGCATGACCTAGGTCATGCAATTCGCGCCCCAGCAAGACGAGGCCCTCAGGGCCGTTTCGAAATGGCTGAAAGAGGGGAAGACCCCCGTCTTCCGGCTGTTCGGCTATGCCGGTACGGGCAAGACGACGCTAGCCAAACATTTTGCCGAGCATGTTGATGGGGAGGTGCTGTTTGCCGCCTTCACCGGCAAGGCGGCGCAGGTTCTGCGCTCACGCGGGGCCTCGAATGCCAAGACCATCCATTCTCTGATCTATCGCCCGCGCGGCGAGGAGGCGGTGGAGGACGAGGAAACCGGCAAGACCTCGATCGCGCCGATGTTCTCGATAAATCGCCAGAGCCCGGTCGCCAAGGCTGCGCTGATCGTCATCGACGAATGTTCGATGGTCGATGAGGCGCTCGGGCGCGACCTGATGAGTTTCGGCACGCCAATCCTAGTGCTCGGCGATCCCGGCCAGCTGCCGCCCGTCTCCGGTGGTGGTTTCTTCACCGATCAGGAGCCAGACTATCTGCTGACGGATATCCATCGGCAGGCGCGTGACAATCCGATCATCCAGCTCGCGATGCACATTCGTGAAGGCAAGGAGATCATGCATGGCGACTATGGCACGACGGCGCGGGTGATCTCAAAGAACGAGGTGACGCAGGACCTCGTCCTCGGGGCCGATCAGGTCCTGGTCGGCACGAACAAGACGCGGCGGCGCTACAACATGCGGCTGCGGGAATTGAAGGGGTTCACCGTCGACTATCCGCAGGCCGGTGACAAGCTGGTCTGCCTGAGGAACGATCAGGTGAAAGGCCTGCTCAACGGCTCGCTTTGGCAGGTCATGACCTCGTCGCGAGAGACGGTCAAACCCGGCATCAACCTGCTGATCAAGCCAGAAGACGACGACATGGATCGTGGCGCGGCCAAGATCAAGCTCTTGAAGGCTGCCTTTGAGGATATCGACACGGAAGTTCCGTGGTCGACGCGCAAGCGATACGATGAGTTCGACTATGGCTATGCGTTGACCGTGCACAAGGCTCAAGGCTCGCAGTGGAACGACGTCGTGCTATTCGACGAGAGCTGGGCCTTTCGGGATACGCGCGAACGCTGGCTCTATACCGCCGTGACGCGTGCTGCGGAGACGCTCACCATCGTCCGGTGAGCGCCGCCTGCCGACCTGCGTCAGTTGGCAACGATGCCCAGCAGCACCGCCTTGGCGACCGCCTGAAACCTGTTCTGGGCTCCCAATTTTTCGGCAACCCGACGCTCGATCGCCTGTACTTCGTCTGACCTGAGTTCGAGAGTGCGCCCGATTCGAATTGCGGAATAACCCTCCGCCATCAGTTGCAGGCAGCGATGCTCGATATCATCGAGCTCGGGACGTTTGCGGGCAACCTGGGTCGAGACGTTGCCGCCGTCGTCCTCCGGGGTCAGCAGCAGGTTGATCTGCTGCAGTTGCCGATGAAGCGTCGACAGGTTGGCCGCAAGCTCGCGCTGGCGGGCCAGCATGGCCTCTTCGAAGAGCAGGTTGGCTTCTGTTTTCGACGTTGCCGTCGACAAGGTTTCGAACAAGTCCTGGATAACCGAGATCGGTACACCTACTTCACGGCAAGCATTGATCACGGCCATACGCAACACGTCGCGTTCGCCGTAGACCCGCATCAGCCCGAGCCGGCTTGCCCTGATCAGACCCTTTTCCTCATAGAAATGCAGGGTCCTGTGGGTGACGCCGAAGAATTCCGCCATATCGGCGATCGCCACTGGCTCCCTGGGAAGTTCGCGCGCCGTCGCGATATCAGGGAGAATAGTCTCTTGTCCGGTCTTGCCGGACTGAATTGCGACGGTGTGCAGATGGTGTGGTCCGTTCGACATGTACCCCTCCATGTTCCGTGTCGACGCGTCTGCTCGTCTATGTGCCGCCTGGATGTTTCTTGCCCGATTCTCCCTCTTCGACTCGATCGCCTGTGCAATGAGTAATGTATATTCGCAATCAATAAAATAAATTTGTATGCGGCTGTGTCACGACACGTGAACCGCGAGAGCGCAGCCTCAGATTTGCTGGGTGGAGAGGGCAATCAGCCTCGGGATCTCGGTGATGATGTCGGCCTCTCCGCCGAGGCCCGGCCATTGCTGCTGGTGCCGACGCGCCGCGACATAGGCGTCAGGCGTGCGCTCGAGCGTGTAGCGATATGTGGCGTCAAGACATTTCATCTCGCATGTCGAGAGATCGCTCGCGTGGCAGAACCGGTAAAGGCTTCCGGGTATCGTCAGGTTGGCGCCAGCGAACTGGTTCGCGAGGCTCGCGATGGTGAGGATGTCACCCGAGGCGTCCAGCGTCCGGCCCGTCGATATGATTTCTGTGCCGGACTGGATGTGCCGCAGGCTGAGCGCGAGAGCGGAGGCGCCATAATCCCGGACTTCCAGGACGAAATACAGGGCATTTACCTGATCGTGTTGCTCCTGAAGCGCCTCATCGTCGTCGGAGATCGCGACAGCCCAAAGCCGACCTGTCCAGAGGCGCAACGCATTCAAGAATATCCGGCTCGTGGCGTCGCCATCTCGGAGCGGCGCAAGGAACAGGCGGGGCAGCCCGCGCCAGCGAGCGTTGGCCCTGTCATCGTTTGCGATCCTGGACCGTCGTGCCGTACCTGCCAGCTCGTAGATCGGCACGTAACCGCCGAGCGGGATGCGGATACGTAGGGCTTCGTCGCGTCCTTCTTCAGCGTAGAACTGATTCAGCAGACGTCGCAGTTTGCCGGCCTGAACGCGGACCAATGGATCTGTCCCGGGATCGAAACCCTCGCTGCGGCTGAAGACGTCTATGCCGATCGTATAGCCCTTCAGCTGATGCGCCAGACCCAGTTGCTCCATTTCGACCACGAATTTCAGGAACGAGCGCAGGCGCTCGGAGCGTGCGAAGGTGCGGCTGGACAAAACCCTGCGCAATGCCTCCGCCACCTGGCGGTTGTCGATCCTTGCATCGGTTGACATCACGGCTCCAGCTTGTCCGGGCGATCGCGGGACGCCGACAGGGTGTCGGCAGCCATTTGTGCGATCCGTCACAATCAGTAACCTGACTAATGTAAAGCGCAGCAGGGTCAATACCTCAAAAATCTGGGGTTTTTCCCTTTTTGATCCATCAATCCCACACATCGGATCATCTGCGATTCTCGTTGGTTTTCCGGCTTGTGATGTCCTAAAGATGCGGACCTACAAACCTGGCTCCGGAATCGTGATCATGCCTGCGAAGCTCTCCGTCAATCTCAATGCAATCGCCATGCTGCGCAACCGCCGGGATCTGCCATGGCCTGACGTTGCGGATCTGGGGCGGATCGCGCTGACAGCCGGTGCCAGCGGGTTGACCGTGCATCCGCGGCCCGACCAGAGGCATATCCGGTTCAGCGATCTGCCGGTTCTACGCGCCTTGATCGACGACGAATTTCCGCAGGCGGAGTTCAACATCGAGGGCTATCCGACCGAGGATTTCCTGTCGCTTTGCGAGGCCACCGAACCGGAACAGGTCACGCTGGTTCCCGATGATCCGTCGCAGGCGACCTCGGACCATGGTTGGGATCTCGTGAAGCACCAGGATTTTCTCAAGATCGTGGTGGGTCGACTGCGTTCGAAGGGGATGCGGGTATCGCTTTTTGTCGATGGCGACGGGCTGGCCGAGCCAATGAAGCTGGCCCGGGCGACCGGCGCTGAGCGGGTGGAGCTCTATACAGGCCCTTATGGCGGTTGCTACGACAATCCGGAGGAGGCCACCCGGCAGGTGGAATTGCTCGGCCTCACCGCCGATGCCGCGAAGGCCGCGGGGCTTGCCGTCAATGCCGGGCATGACCTGACCGTCGCGAACCTGCCGGCCCTGGTTCGGCGGATCCCGCATCTGGCGGAAGTGTCGATCGGCCACGGCCTCACGGCGGATGCCCTGGAATACGGCATGGCGGAGACGGTCCGCCGCTTCTGCCGGGCCTGCGGCCAATCGATTTGAGTTGAGCCAGTCGACGGATCAGGCGGCAAGCGGGCTCAACACGCCTGCAAGTGAGAATTCGACCGCAGCATCTGCGTGAATCGTTGTCGAATCGAAGCCCGGCAGCGGCAGATGGTCAGGATCGAGGATCAGGCAGATTTCGGTGCAGCCGAGGATGACGCTGTCTGCGCCTTCGGTCTTGGCCTTTTCGACGATCGCGATCAGTTTTTCGCGAGACTGCGGACGAACTTCGCCGGCGCAAAGTTCACTGAAGATAATGTCATGGGTCGCAGTGCGGCCGTCTGCGTCCGGCACCAGGACCTCTATGCCGTGGCGGCGCATGCGCTCGGCATAAAAACCGTGTTCCATCGTGTAGCGGGTGGCGAGCAACAGCGGACGCTTAGCGCCGTGCATTGCCAGGACACTCGCGGTTTCATCAATGATGTTGATCAGCGGGACCGAGATGCGGGATGCCACGGGTTCGGCGACGAGGTGCATGGTATTTGTGCAAATCAGCACGCAGCCGGCTCCTGCGCGTTCGAGGCCCTCTGCTGCACGGGCGAGGCGCTCGGCGGCTGCATCCCAAAGGCCTGCCTTCTGCAAGGCCACGATTTCCTCGAAATTGACCGAATGGAGAATGACTTCCGCGGATGACAGGCCGCCCAGCCGCGCCCGGACGGCTTCGTTGACAAGGCGATAGTAAACCGCCGAACTCTCGAAGCTCATTCCACCGATCAGGCCGATCATCTGCATCACATTGTCTCCTCAAACTTGATGCGAAGACAATGCCGCGTCGCGGGCGCCGGATGTTTGCATTTTCCGGACATAGCAGGCGCCTTGCCGCCACTTGAGTCTCACGATATTGGTCATGGGCGCTGAATTTTTGCGCAGTGGCATCCATTGATAGGATTAACGGGCGTGATCGACGATAGGGACAGGAAGATTCTCGATATTCTCCAGCGCGATGCGGGTGTCGCCGTCAGCGACATTGCCGACAGGGTGTCGCTGTCGGTGTCTGCTTGTTCGCGGCGTATCCAGAAACTGGAGGAGAACGGCTACATCGCCCGAAGGATCGTCGTCCTGGATCGGGACAAGGCGGGCGTGCCAACCACGGTTTATGCCCTGGTGAAGACCGCCCATCATGCGGATGACTGGATTGAGGAGTTTCGTCGCGCGGTGAGCGATATCCCCGAAATCGTCGAGGCGCATCGGCTGACCGGGCACTACGATTATATCCTCAAGGTCGTGCTGCCCCGGGTCGAGCATTACGACGTCGTCTACCGACGTCTGGTCAAACGGGTGGAACTGTTCGACGTCTCGGCTTCGATCTCGATGGAGACGCTCAAGCAGGGATTGGCGGTTCCTGTCGACTACGCTCGGTAATGCATTCGCTTAAAAGCAAAAAAGGCCCCGGGGCCGAA
>UBNV01000020.1 GCA_900466945.1 Hyphomicrobiales bacterium | reverse complement strand
GGCAATTCCGCGCGATGGCGATGCGATGTATGTTTATCTGTCATTCAAGCCCGACTGACAGGAACGGCTGCCTTTACAAGCTACAGTCCAAACGACTGGAGGATAGGGCAGGGGCCGCTTTTGCCGGATGAGCATTCCGAAACCAGGCGTTCTAGCGCCTCGCGGGTCCGATTGAGTTCGGCGATCCGCGTTTCCAGCGCGATCAGGCGCGCCCTTGCCGCTTCGCGCGCCCGCTCCCTGTCGTCACCGGCGTCCAGATCGAGCAGTTCGCGGATCTCTTCCAGTGTGAACCCTGCGGTCTGAGCCTGGCGGATGAATTGCAGACGCCTCAGATCCTCGGTTCCATAGCGCCTGCCACCCTCAAGGCGCTTAGGGGTCTTCAGCAGACCCTTGCGCTGGTAGAACCTGACGGTCTCCACGCCGACACCGCCGGTTGCCGCAAATTTTCCGATTGTCATATCCATAGGGCTTGACTCCGTACCATGGTACGGAACGTATGGTCTTGCCAACTGTTTCACAAGCCAAAGGAGACGTGAAATGTTGGATAGAGTGAACCCGTCGACCACCGCGAAGAAAGCCGTCCTCTACCGGATGGTCACTGCAGAGCATACCTGCCCTTATGGCCTCAAGGCCAAAGACCTGCTGAAGCGGTCTGGATATGAGGTGGATGACCGCCACCTGACAACCCGCGCGCAAACGGATGCGTTCAAGGAAGAGCACGGTGTCAAGACGACACCGCAGGTGTTCATCGACGGTGCCCGTGTCGGCGGCTATGACGATCTGCGGCGCTACTTTGGAAAGTCGGTGGCTGATCCGAAGGCAACCACCTATCGCCCCGTCATCGTGCTGTTTGCGATGACTGCACTGATGGCAATGGGTGTCAGCTACGCCGTCCTCGACACGCCATTCACCGTAAGGGCACTGGAGTGGTTCATCGCCTTCTCCATGGTCGTCCTGGCCATGCTCAAGCTGCAGAACGTCGAATCTTTCGCGACGATGTTCCTGAACTATGACCTCCTCGCGAAGCGGTGGGTGCCCTACAGCTACATCTACCCCTACGCCGAAGGACTTGCAGGTGTTCTGATGGTGGCAGGCGTTGCGAACTGGCTGTCCGTTCCCGTGGCTCTGTTCATTGGTGGCATTGGCGCAGCTTCGGTCTTCAAGGCCGTTTACATCGACAAGCGTGAGCTGAAATGCGCCTGCGTCGGTGGATCGAGCAACGTACCGCTCGGGTTCATTTCACTGACCGAGAACTTGATGATGATCGCAATGGCGGCGTGGATGGCATTGGCCTACTCGGGGATCATGCCAGGACATCAAATGTGATAATCTGGCCATCAAACGAAACGAGGATGCCGGCGGAGCGATCCGCCGGCATCTGACATTTCACATGACCCGCTTGATGTCGCTATAGGCGCCGTCGGTCTTCAGCGTCACCGTCACGGCATCGCCGGTCCGGTTACGCCAGAACCAGCCATGATTGCCATCGAAGGCCGCTTCCAGAACGCCGGAATCCTCCGCCGCGCCGCGACCCTTCTCGTAGCTGATGCTTTCGCCGCCACCGTCCCCATGGGTGTCGAAGTTCACCTTGGAGCCATTGGCCGTCCAGCTATAGTTCGCCTTGGCACCCTTGAGCATGACGAGCTTGATCTCAGCGCCTTCGCCGGGCTGCAGCGTGATCGAAACCTCGTCCTGACGCATGGCATCCTGCGCATAGGCCGCCGAGATGCCGAATTCGCGGATGATGCGCTCCAGAAGGTTTGAACCTTCCTGCGGAGCCGTGGCGGGTGCCGTTTGTGGAGCAATCAGGCTTTCGCCAGCACTCTGGTTCTTCTGGCGGTCGATTTCCGCCTCCTCGGCAAGCTGCGACTTGATCTCACCCATCTCGGTCAGGCCCATGGCGGAGCCGAGGCCAGTCGGATCGATCGCATATTCCGACGGCATGACCACGGTGACCAGCAGAACACCTGCGGCGATGACGGAGAGGATCGTCGACTTGACGAGCTGGGCCGACGACGGGAGGTCGTCGGGATTGGGGGCTTGAGAATTGAACATGGTTTATTCCTCTGAGGTTCAGGAAACGAAATAGCCGGTCATCTGCATACCAAACAGCAGCCAGCCGGCGGTCATCATCAGGACATTGGCGGTATAGGCATGGCGCAGGAAGCCGGAGGTCTTGCGCCAGTAGCTCATGGCAATCAGGATGATGGCGAGCGCGATGAGCTGGCCGATCTCGACGCCGATATTGAAGGCAAGCAGGTTCGGGATCAGCCCGTCTTCGGCAATGTCGTATTCGAGGATCTTGGTCGCGAGACCAAGCCCATGGAACAGGCCGAAGACCAGCGTTGCCACCCTGGTGTTCGGCTGGAAGCCGAGCCAGCGCTGGAACGCACCGAGATTGTCGAGCGCCTTGTAGACGACCGAAAGCCCGATGATGGCATCGATCAGATAGGCGCTGACATTCCAGCCGAAGTAGACGCCGAGCAGCATCGTGGTGGAATGGCCGACGGCAAACAGGCTGACATAGAGCGCAATGTGCTTCAGCCTGTAGAGGAAGAAGATCACGCCGAACAGGAAGAGCAGATGGTCGTAGCCTGTGACCATGTGCTTGGCGCCCAGATAGATGAAGGGGATGATGTGAACCCCCGAGATCTCCTGGATATAGCCCTTGTCGCCTTCGGCCACGGCATGCGCGGCGGCCTCATGGGCAAAGAGCAGCAGAGACAGGCTGGCAAGCAGCAGGGTGGCGACGATGTGGCGGGAATAATCTCTAGCCCACACGCCTCCGAGAAACAGTGTTTTCATGTTTGATGTCCGTGTACGGTTGAACCGGCCGCCTGGGGCGGCATGGATCAGACGATGTTCACGAAGCGTGGCGGGCGATCGATGCCGTAAAGGCGGCCGTCATCCCGTGTCGTATCGATCAGGATGAAGGCCGAGTGCCGACCATCGGGTCGCTTGGGCCGGGATGCGGACACGAGACCGGCTTTTTCATGCGTATGGTCAGCATGATGATGGTCCGTATCAGCCGTGTCGACGCTAAAATCCAGATCATCGTCGTGCGAGTGATCGCCATGCTCATGTCCATGCGAATGATCCAGCATGGCCTGAGCCGAGCCGTGTTCGAACAACGGATGACTACCCTGTGGGACGAACGAAAACACCAGCGTGGCGAGGACCGCCAGCGTGGTCATCAACAGAGATCCGAATCGTCGTCCACCCCGAAACTTCATGGCTGACGAGATAGCCCTGATTGATGGCGGAAACAAGAAAGTGGATTGAAATATCCCCTCCAGGGGGATAGGAATTCTTCATGAGCGAGCATCGACACGAAACGCATCCCGATATCATCAAGCGCCTCAAGCGTGCCGAAGGCCATCTGAGGAGTGTCACTGCCATGATCGAGGCAGGAAAACCTTGTCTCGACATCGCGCAACAATTGGATGCCGTCGAAAAGGCAGTCCGCAACGCCAAGCGCACGCTGATCCAGGACCATCTTGACCATTGTCTTGAGGAAACAGTGGGGGCACTGGATCTCTCGCAGCGAAAGACCATCGACGACTTCAAGACCATCACGAAGTACCTTTGAAGGACACGGTCGATGCTGGATGTTCTGCGCAATCGAACTTACCGGCATCTATTTCTGGCTCAAGTCATTGCGCTGGTGGGCACCGGGCTTGCGACCGTGGCACTTGGTCTGCTTGCCTTCGATCTCGCAGGCGATCGGGCCGGAGCGGTGCTCGGCACGGCGCTAGCCATCAAGATGATCGCCTATGTGGCTGTCGCCCCGATTGCCGGAGCTTTCGCTGAAGTGCTGCCGCGCCGTGCCATGCTTGTTGCGCTCGATCTCGTCAGGGCCGCAGTCGCGCTGTGCCTGCCATTCGTTACCGAGATCTGGCAGGTCTATGTCCTGATCTTCGTCCTCCAGTCCGCGTCTGCCGCGTTCACTCCGGCGTTTCAGGCGACCATCCCGGATGTCCTGCCGGAAGAGAAGGACTATACCCGGGCGCTCTCGCTCTCGCGCCTCGCCTATGATCTGGAAAGCCTGATCAGCCCGATGCTGGCGGCTACCCTGCTGACGGTCATCTCGTTCCACTCGCTCTTCGCCGGGACGGTCTTTGGGTTCCTGGCTTCGGCGGCACTCGTCGTTTCCGTAGCGCTGCCCAATCATCCAGCGAAAGAGCGCCGGAGCATCTACGAGCGCACGACACGCGGTTTGACGATCTATTTCGCGACACCGCGGCTTCGCGGTCTGCTCGCACTATGCCTCACGGTGTCTGCGGCAGGCGCCATGGTGATCGTCAATACCGTCGTCTTCGTCCAGGCAAAGTTCGAACTGACAGCATCCGACACGGCGATCGCGCTCGCGGCATTCGGGTCGGGATCGATGGTCGCGGCACTCGTTCTGCCCAGGCTTCTCGACAGAATGCCAGACAGGCAGGTCATGCTCTACGGGGCTGTACTGCTCAGTGCAGGCTTGATCGCCACCGCGTTCATCGAGACCTACGGCTTGCTGCTGGCGCTCTGGTTCCTGCTTGGGATTGGCTACTCCGTTGTTCAAACACCATCCGGCCGTCTGCTGCGGCGGTCAGCTCATCCGGAAGATCGCCCGGCACTCTTCGCTGCCCATTTCGCCCTGTCTCACGCCTGCTGGCTGATAACCTATCCGCTTGCCGGGTGGCTCGGCGTTGCAATTGGTCTCCCTGGGACCGCCTTGGTCATGGCGGCGATGGGCGCCGCCGGTCTTGCTACAGCATTGTCACTGTGGGAAATGGCGGATGAAGCCGAGGTGGAACACAGTCACGATGACCTTGCAGATGATGATCCCCATCTGCGGGAGGGGCACCATCGCCAAGGTCGTCGGCACAGCCATGCCTTCATGATTGATCGGTTACATCCGGATTGGCCACGCGAGCATTGATGTCTGCCGACCAGGTTTTGAGATCTTTGTGGAATGTCTGGTTTCGCCCCCCGCTCCAGCCATTCCGGATTTCAGTGGTTGCCAGCAGAAAGAAAAATATCACCTCCCGGCTCGTAACGGCGGTGTTGCCAGTTTGAGTCCGTTCGGGCGGAGACAATCGGCAGTGACCTAGTTGGACGCGGACACTTTGCATGAATGCCCTGTAATGGGTTGAGCGACGCATCCGCCACACTACGCCGCCTCCCATACCTGATTGAGGATCCGCGCCGCTAATGCTGCTTTGTCCTGCGGAAGAAAGCGCCCGTAGTGCTGCTGCACGACGTCAGGCGTGTCCTGGATGGCGTAGCTTGCCTGTTCGTAGGATCCGGTCTGCTTCAGGATGTGTGTGGCGAGCACGTCTCGGACATTGTGGGGGCCATGCGGTAGAAGACCCTTAATCGCGCCGCGGCCGGTATACGGATTGTAAATGCCGTAGCGCTGAATCGCCAACCGCCAAGCCTCGTAGAATGTTGTCTGATTATACGCCGCATCGATACTGGTCGTTTTGACGGTTTTGACGAAAAGGGTGCCGGGATCGGGTGCGCGCCCCAAGAGCACCTTCCGATGCCGTTCGATATAGGCATTGAGATAGGTGTAGAGATCAAGAAGGTCCGGCAGCACCAGACGAAACGGCTTCTGCCCAAAAAAAGATGAGCCGGAGTTCTTGAACGCGTTGGACGGGATGAAGACCTCCCACCCACGCTCCCGTTCGTTCCAACGCAGTTCGCCGCGCTTCATGTCTTCGAGCCGGCGTTCTGCCGTCGGGAATTGTCCGCGCGGGCAGACCAGCAATTGCCGAAGGTTCTTTTGTCTCAGGCCAAGATGTAAGCCAAGCCTTAGCATCAGGAACGAACGGACGGCTTCAGCGGCCGCTCTCGGATAGCGATGCTCATCCGGCATCCGCTTCAAGATCTCCTCCGTAATCTTGCGATATTCGGCAAGCGGGCTATCTGCCTCCAGCACGCACATGATCGGCTCGAATGGATCGCGGTGGACCCGCATCACTCGCTGGATTTCTTTTGATCGATTGGCTGCATGGCGATGGAAGTCCTCGCATGCACCGTGCCAATCGCGACGAGCAGCATCAATCTCGTCTGTCGTGATCAGTCCTTCGATCGGCTTCACGTTGCGTAACAGTTCGGGATGTTGGCGGATCCAGCCGACTTCAGCGCGAGTGAGGGCCATCGCCACCATCAGCATGTCTTCCTCCCATTTGGTGAAGAAGCCGCGACGGCGCTCCCGCCATTGCAAATACCAGTCCCACACGCCAGGGAAGATCAGGAGACCGAAGGTGAGTTGGCTGAGCGGCACGCCTCGACCTTTGACAACTCCGTTCGGGGATGCCGCAAGTGCCCCAAACATCAGACCGAGATGTTCGATCTTCTGGCTGGCTGTTTCCTCATTCCAGACGCCATTCCTGCGGTAGCCTATCGCGGTCAGTGTCGACGTCTTGAAGCGGATCAGGTCTGCCATCTCCATCGCAAGCCGAGGGGGCGCATCGACGACACCGGAGAGCAGATCTGGATCCTCCAGCGCCTCGGTCGTGGGCACCTTTTCGTCCTCATCTCGCAGCCAACTAGAAGCCGCTAGTCGAGGAGTGAGTGCACTCCCGCCGTATGTGATCCCAGGAAACCGGATTGCGTAGCGCTGCTTCGTCGCTGCCGCCTGGAACCGTCTGTAATCCGTCGACCCCGAGATAATGACGCGCCGGACCCATTCCAGGATCTCTTCGCGCTTTGAAAAAGACAGGCTGCCGAAGTCGTCAGGAAGATGCCAGGCAAGCCGGCGCCGTTCCGCCGGACTGATGTCTTCCAGATCGTGGCCATATAGCGATCTGGATTGATGTGGCAGTTTCGCTTTGAAGTAGCCTCGCTCCAAGCCCCATCTACGCTCGATCCGGCAAAGGATATCGAAGCTTGCCACCGAGCGAGGCACACGCTGGCCCTCAATCCACGACAGTAAGGTCTTCGCGTCAAAGGTTTCGCCTAGCCGAACGACCGCCCGGTGGAGTTGCCAGTAACTCTCGCCAAAGCGGCGCATTTGATAGGCGAGTGCATCGGCGAATGAACTCGGGTCGTTGTTCGCCTCGAACAATGGTTCTGGTTTGTCAGAAACTGGTCTCGGCTTAGGGCCGGGGCGGCCAGGTGAGGGCGAGCTCCCGACCTCTTCGACTTCGTGATGCTGGCTCGTCGGGGAGGGGGTAAACTGTCCCGTGGCACCGGATTTCGGTGCTGCTTGCAGTCTTCTGCCTTTCCGGGCGTCGTCTTCTACAGGCGGCTCCTTCAGCCAACGCATGATCGCATCCAGCGCCGGTCGCAGTTGCTTCTTCAACGTTGTCGTCAGCGCTTCATCGATCCCACAATCGTGTGCGATCTGCCGCCAGTCATACCGGTTGCTCGCAAGCGCAGGCGTCTTTTTAAAGGTGATCAAACCCAGAAGGTACGGCCGTATGTTCTCTACGACCCAATCCGGCGCGACGGGCGCAATACGGACATCGCAGTAGGTCGAAATCTTCTTCTGAAAATGGAGTTTGGAAAGGTCTTCGTTTGGCATGTGTCATTCCGCAGTTTCTCGGGGCCTCAGGCCGAGGGCGTGCGGAATTAGGGGCAGACAGTTAAAAATCCGTGAAGCTGGCGAGGGCGACCCGGTAACCCAACGAAGTCGTCGGGCACCCTCGGCAGTTTTTTCAAGGATTGCGCCAGCTCACTTCAATCCGGTCATGTTTCGCGGAGCACTCCTGAAAACTTCTTCAACCCGCCTTGATCAAGCGCGTCGACGAACGCCTCAACCGATGGGATTGTCTTACGCAGATTATGCCTCGCATTTCTGACGCTGGAGATTTGCGCTTCCGAAAACGCCGCATGGAGATCGGTAAGAAAATCATCTGGCGACTTGCTGGTCACACCATGGACGAGAAGGTCTTTTGGGGGGAAGTCCTTAAGGTTCCAGGTAACGATGACGGATGCTTTTCCTGCGATGGCTGCCGCGAGGACATGTCGATCGTCGGGATCCGGTAGCGTGAGATCCGCAATAAATGGGCGATGGTTCGCCACCGCTGCCTCTGGAAGGACAGCGTCCATCCGGTCGCGCATGGCTTCCAGGCGTTCGATGGACAAGCCTGGTGTGTTGGCGGCGAGATTGCGCATCCACTCATCATGCATATCGTCGGTCCAGCGCGCCTCGACGAGACCGTCGGAGGCGCACTGGATCAGAATGTTGCGCAGGTGGAAGGGGTAGAGGACGCAGGCATCGTAGACCGCGATGGGCGGATTAGAGGCCATAGGTCTCGATCAGGTCCTCTGTGTCCTCGGCTAGCGCTTCCATCGCCGTTTGTCGTTTGTCGAGCTTCGACTTCAACGCGAGCACATCTTTTAGGAGGGCGCGGCGGTGTTTGCCGACGTAGCGGAATGGCAGCTCACCCCGGTCCATGCGCAAGACGACGAGCGGGCGGGACATGCCAAGAATGGCTGAAGCTTCGCTCGGGCTTAGTTCCTGGTCCTCGGCCAGCACGGCGACACCCTCTCCGCGCAGCATATGCGCTAGAAGAGCTTCAACAGCCGCGGCGGCTGAGGGCGGGATCGGGAGCATCTGCTGCTTGCCACCTGCATCACGAACGTGGAGTTCCAGCCTGTCGCCGGCAACCAGCTTCGGTAATGGCGTTGCTATTTTTCGGTCGCGATCTGACAGTCTGGCGAAATGAACAATCTGGCTGGCCATGACGATATCTCCTTATCCGCCAATATAGCGAACAAGGTGTCTAACTGCAATAACTGAAAGTGCGGGTGGGTTGCAATGGTGGTGATGGGGGAGGTTCTTCGGAACGCTGGTTCGATTCCCATCAACTGCAAAACGGTTCTGAAACCAGCGCGGCGAACGCAGAAGCAATCAGCGGTCTGAGCAAAAGGAGTGCACGTGGATGGGAAAGCCTGCTGGAAAGCGACCGGGTACCGGAAACCCGCACACCGCCTTCAATGGTGTGCCGTTCCCGCCCGATGCGTATTGGGTCGATAGGGTGGATGTGATCGATCTTTATCAAACAGATTTACACCGGGCCGCCATATACCGGCCGCAGGCTCGAGTCTTCCTGTACGACGCAGATGGTCACGAGACGACGTCGTTCACCTTCTTATGGTCGGAGTGTCCCTATTGTACCGTCGAAACACGGCTGCAAATCGGTAGGATCGACGACGTCTTCGACGCCAGCGAAGAAGGCAACGGGACGATCAACCATTCACTGCGCGCGATTTCCGAGCGGAACGCACTGACGTTCCGGCAGCACTATTCCCCCGTCGAAGAAGTGGACCACTATCTCGAGCGGGCGCTCGCTTTCGCGCGGCTCTTCAATCTGGATGACGCTCCCGGCATCAGTTCCTGGAAAACAGCTATCTCGACGGTCAAACGGGACCTTTCCGACGGTCACTTTTCATGCGCTATGAAGATCCTGGCGCCGCTGGTTCACGCTATGGATGATGCTATTCTCTTTGGTTGGCAAGGCGCTAGGGCCGATTGCGTCAGAGCGCTGGAAGCTCTGCAGCGTCTGATTCACGAGGGCATGGACAGGTAGCTCCAGATTGTCTCCAATTTTGAGAGCACTAACCGCCAATCTCCTTCGAGGAAGCATTGTGCTTCGCGTCGGCTGCTGAACCAGTGTGAGCGTGCCCTCAGGAGATGGAGTGTTCTGGTGGGCCGCGGTACCCACGAGGCGCTCAAGCTCTTTTTATTCCCTCATAGCCTGAGTCTACCGCAATCTCCGAGAGAGAAATGTGTTGACGACCGTCCTTTCTACACTTCCAATAAAGCCAGTGGGTGAGGGGTCGAAGATGCCATTCCTCTTCTCTGTTTTTGCAGTACTGTGCACGGTAATTCTGGCTCCAGTGCCAGTCTTGCTCGGTTCTGTTTTAGCTTATTTTTCTACCGTGATTACAACTAGTCGGCGGATCAACAACCTGTTTCGTTCGGATCGTTTCGCGTCTGTTTTGAAGATTGCAGTGGGCCGAGAGGGATATTCCATTGCAGTCGATCGAGCAGGCCTGGCTAAGGTCTTTCCCCCTCATGGGAGCGCTCTCCTGCCTTCTGTTGCTGGATGCGCCACGATTTTCCTCGTTGTATATTTTGTGCCTTGGGCGTCTTGGTGGAACGAACAAGTATTGCGACCACTTGCCGGCTTTTCCGCAAGCCCTGCTATTAGCAATACGATTGCGGTGCTGGTGGGAACCCCGGCCGTCCTGGCCGTGGCTATCCAGGCAAGTATCGCCAGTCGTCGTCCGCAGGTGATCGAGAAAGAGATCGAAAAGAGGGCTGCAATCCTATCTGAACTGGTTGGACCGAAGCTCGTGGAAATTATCTCCAATGCGTCGGAAATCGACCAAATCTGCGCACGGCTCGCCAAGCGACGCGGCGCAGTGCAAGATGCTGAACTCCACCTCAGAACGTTTATTTCGAGAGGTCTCGCGGGAGCGATTGACCACCGCCTGCCTATGGCAGACCTTGATGGACTGCTTGAGGCGAGCCGCTGTAGCCTCGTCGAGATACGTCGGGCGGGGGTAGTCTATGCCCATACGGTAGATCGCTATCGGGCGGCTCAGGGCGTTGTTGATGCTGCCGATAGCGCGCGTCTCAGAGACCGGCTGGACGATTGCTTTGAGGGGCTCCAGTCTGATCAGCTTTCAGATCTTTTGTTCAGAGCGAAGATAGATGAATATATCGCTGTCGTTGAGCACATGATGAAAGAGATCGAAAGCATCCATGCCGAAGCGCTAAACAAGTTGAAAGATTCAGCGGAAGATACCGCGGCTTCGTCCGGGGGACGGCAGCAATCCCCCTTCCGGCGAAAGCTATCGGCGGAAGATGCCTATCTTGTACTACGGTTGTCCCCGACGGCGACGGCAGAGCAGATCAAGTCCACATATCGCAAGCTAACCAAAATCTATCATCCTGACGGATCCGGCGGCGGCGTCAACGAGGACTTTATCAAAGAGCTCAACGAGGCCTATGATATCTTGAAAAGGCATATCGGTTTCTAGCAACAGGAGGATCTGATGTCCGATCTGCCCAATCGAACAAAGCCAGGCATGCTGCAAGTAAGCCGCAATGGGACCGATCAACCGGCCTGGAAAAGCATGTTGGAACAAGCAACGGGCCAATCACTGGCGTCCCGGGATCGTGCTGTTTTTATGCTTGTTGACACATCCAGTAGCATGGGAGCCGCCTCTAAGCTCACTGGTGCTGTCCAAGGCGCGATCGCTTTTCTCGACGATGCAATTCGCCGCGGTTTCGACGTTGGGATCATCGAATTTGCTACGGATGCCAAGATCATCCTTGATCTGCAGGGCAAATCAGAAACACACCACCAGGCCCTGGCGAGGCTCAAGGTCGGAGGCACCACCAATCTTGCTGCAGCAATTTCCCTCGCGGAGGAGAAGTTAAGCGGGGTCAGGCGTGAGCGTATAATCTGCATCGTCACCGACGGGGTGCCCGACAATCGGGAGGATGCCTTGGGCTCGGCACAAAGCGCAAAGATACGTGCGATTGACATCATGGCGATCGGGACTGATGACGCCGACGAAGCGTTTCTGGCACGTTTGGTCTCCCGTCGCGAACTTGCGCGCAAAGTGATACCGGCCGAATTAGGATCGAGCCTGGCTTCGATGGCTCTTCTCCTGCCAAAATCTTGAAGGGATGAGCATTCCTTTGGAAATGTCTAATGGGTCCGTGGGCGGCCACTTACTCGGACTGAGAGCAGGATCTCGCGGCTCCGCAGGGAATTTGATAGTGTGTGCTTCCTCGCCAATGTGCCAGGGTGCCATCATCTGAAAAGACAGGTTCTTTTCCTTCAGCGGTTGTTAACGAATTGAGGAGTTCAAGCGATGACCGAAAGTGATGACGAACGCAGGAAGAGAGAGCGCCTGGCTGTCGAAGAGCGTTGGCGACTGGAAGAAGAGAAGATGGAGTGGCTCCGCCTCTTGATGGAGACAGATCCGGTAACTCAAGAGATCGTAGACGGCATATCGCAACACCATCTCGACCAGATTGCAGCTCACCAGCAAGGGCATGACCGAGACAAGGTGGAGGCTATCAACCGCTTCGTCCCGTCGGATGACCCTGTCGCCGAGCAGACCGTGGACGAGGCCAGGAAACATCTGGAACAGGTTAAGCCAGTCTCTGAGCTTCGCGACAACAGAGCTGAAGGCGAGCCTAAGACGCAGCTGGAACCTGAAAACACCCTCTCAGCAGAACGCGAGCCTGACCGCTAGAAGCCTTGTCAAGTGGCGACTGCGTATCAAACGTATGTTCTCAGCGCTTCTACAAAAGCGTGATGTCTGTCACGCGGCTCTCGGTTGCCCCGCTGAGAACGGATCTGATCTCAGCTGCACTTTACTAAAATTAAGAATTCTTATATTTTGCCATGTGGATGGGCTTGCATAACATAGTATTTGTCGTGGCATTCGATATGCCGCGTCATAGGATCAGTTGAATACTATAGACAACGCGATCATCGAGCGGTCGTGCACATTCGGGGCGGAATGGCATGAGAGACTGGTTTCGAAAGACAACCGAGGATACGGGGAGCGCAATCGCTCTTGGAGCTTCTGCTTCGGTAACGCCCGACTACGTGTCACTCCCCGTCGTTGATTTACCGCAAACCATGCCGAGGGGAAAGGGCGAGGACGAGGTGGGTGGAGGCGCCCAAGGCGAGATACCCTCGGTCCGGTGGATGGACAACGAAAAGGTCATAGAGACGCTTCGGTATGACCCCTCGCGCGAACCTGGCCAGATGCTGCTTGGTGTTGCGGGGGGCGTCCTTATTGGCACGAAGCCGAAGAGCTCTAAGCGCGCTTACGGTGAAGACAGGCATCTTCTGACGGTAGCTGGGAGCCGCGCGGGCAAGTCAGTTTCGATGATCGTGCCGAATCTTCTCGACTACCGGGGCTCGGCACTTGTTACCGATCCGAAAGCGGAGCTGGCAAATCTGACCGCCCTTCGGCGTGCGCGCGATTTCAAGCAGGCGGTTTTTGTACTCGACCCTTTCGGCAAAGCCTCAGACAGCGTCCGTCAAGCGGGACTTTTGGCAAGTTTTAACCCCCTGTCTATGCTTTCGAATCCCGATACGATCGTTGAGGATGCCGACCTGATTGCAGATGCACTCGTCATCCAGGGCGGGAACGATCCGCACTGGGATGAAAGCGCCAAGCGGCTCCTTCAGGGCATCATCCTGCATGTCTGCACCTTTCCCCGGTATGGGCGACGTCGCAATCTTTGTACTGTGAGAGACTTGTTGAACTTTGGTGTCGAGATCGACGAGAGGTTCCTCAGTCACGAGATGCTTGCCCGGCATTCAGATGATCTGCGCTCCGGGCCGGTTCCGAAAGGAATGCGTGGACTATTCCTTGAGATGCGATGTAACGGAGCCGCCAGTGCCGTTCCGCGCGCAGTGGCTCTTGATATGGCTGAAAAACCGGACAAGGAGCGGGATTCGATCCTGTCATCGGCGCGCCGGCAGACATCCTTTCTCGACCTCCCGCGAATGCGCGCAGTTCTGACCGAGGGTACCTTTCCTCGGACCATTCCTGATCTCGATGTCATGAAAACGCTTCAGGGTGGCGCCAGCATCTATCTTTGCCTCCCTGCCGGTTACATGCGGATCTGCAACCGATGGCTTCGGTTGTTCGTCGATCTTGCCCTGAAGGCGATGGAACGTACGGACCAGGTCAAACCGGAGGCGCCGGTTTTGTTCTGCCTCGATGAATTTCCAGTGCTCGGTTATATGCCTCAGCTGGAGGCCGCCGCCGGCCAGCTGGCGGGATTTGGCGTCAGGCTCTGGCCAATCGTACAAGATCTGAGCCAGCTGAAAGCGCTGTACGATGAACGCTGGGAAACCTTCATAGGCAATGCAGCCGTAGTCCAGTTTTTTGGCAATTCGGATCTGACCACGCTACGCTACATGTCCGAGCTCGCAAGCAAGGTGGCGATATCCGTAAGATCTCGCCGGAATGTAACCGCGCAGGCACGCCAGGCCGGTGACACAGGCGTTTCGAGTTCGATTCAATCCTTCGATCTTCTGCCGGTCCACGAAGCGCGCACTTTTTTCGATCGCGATGACGAACATTCTCGACAGTTTCTAATGTATCAGGGGCTCGCGCCCATCGTTGCCTCGCGAATTTCCTACCTCGACCCCAGGGCCGGCTTCCAGCGGAAAATCGTCCAGGATGTGCCAGAACCGCCGCTGCCAAACTCGTGGGATCATTATCCCGGTATCGATATCGCTGACGATGCGCCATACGAGGGAGATGCAACATCGGAGCGACGGCGTTTTGTCATCACGCACCAGCGTGGGCCGCAGTCGGTGCCAATGCCGAAGATCCATTGGGACTACTTCGATTGGCTCGCCAGTATTGGCTACGACATGAACGCATATGCCCGCCGGTGCAGCGAAAAGCATCCGGAAGTACATTTGGGTGATGCGCTACAAAGCTGGATCTACGCGATATACGAGGAAAGGGAGAAGGAAGGGCTGCTGCGGCCAGCCTGGATGCCTGCAATCAGAAATGATGACGGCGAACAAGTTAAATGAACGCCCTGTGAAGGCGGCCTGTGAGGTTCTGGGAGGGAACTATGCCAGACGATAATGAGGACGAGAGCAAACGACTCAGGGATAACAGCGGCATGGATCTTCGACCGCAAAATGCCCGACATGACAACTTGGCGCCTAGGGGGATGGCCCCAAGCTTCGGCGCTGGGCGCGCTCCGAACTTGCGCCCGGATGCTGTGGACAAGTCAGCTGTGACGCCATCTATCCCGCAGCCGTCCCGCGAGTTTAATCAATCAGCCAACCAAAGCCACTCTTCGGAGAAAGAAGAGAAGGGAGCTTTGCACTCGCACCGGACAGGCGATCGGGAAGTAGACGACTTTTACAGCAGGACCCACGTCATCGTAGAGCCCCGTGACAAATCGGACGGCCATGAACGATAAAAGCAGAATTCCGCCGGAACAGGTGCCGCGCTCCGTCCATGTCCGTGACGAAGATGACCATAGCGAAGTGTCGTTCCGATATATGACACCCAGACGAGCAAAATTGGCATTGGTTCTGACCAATACCGTGTCATTTCTGATCGTCCTGTGTTTTCTGTCGGACGCCCTTGATGGAATTGTCAGCCAACAGAGCAACCTGCCTGGGCCAGGATTGGCGGAGCAGTATCTTGCGCCCATCTACTTCGTTCATCGGCTTTACATGGGGGCGGCCAGCATGTTTCTGGCGCAGTTCATGGGGGCCGCCGACAGCCTGATTGTGGCTTACATAGCTGTCTTTGTAACGCTTCTGATCATTCGAAGCGTCATATCTGGGAGAAGGCTCGAACCGGTCCTTTGGTCGCCACTTCTCAGCAAGAAGGTGACCGTTCAGTTTTACCGGGACAAGCTGTTGGTTGATCGTGATGTGTACAAGCTGCCAGGGACCGTCAGTTTTCAGGAGCGGGAGACGAAGGAAACGCGTTCGCGGCAACCTCGCCATCCCTTCTATGATCTCTCTCGAGAAATTACGTTAAACTACGGAGCCAGGCAGATCGAGGTTGCGACTGTCTTCGGATATGATCACGCAATCGAAAGGCAGGCCGTCCTTCAGGACTATCAGGCCGTCTGGTACGGAAACTGACCGGCAGTTCTGCTGATACTCGCATCCAATCTAGACAAGTCGACCGACAAGTTCGCCAAAAATGTAAATCAACACTGCTCCTATGACCACGGAGCCGGCGAAGAGGGATGTTGTAAATCCAACCCCCGCAACGCCGAACATAAGTCCGATGGCTGCCAAAGTGTAGAGGAGAAAATTGCCTGCCGAATGGCCAGCAGAAGCTGACAGCGTGTACAGAAAGAAGAGGATCGCGACCAGTACGATCCCCTGCAGCGTGAGACTAACCGGACCGGAGGTTAGCTTTGACGGCTTTTGTCGCTGCCGGGTCAAGAAGTCAGGCATCTTGCCGAGAAAGACCGCCGGCCACAGATGGCCGCAGGCCGATCCGATGAAAAAGACACCTATCCAGACAAATATCTGTAACGAGACCCCGAGCAATCCGAGGCCTCCTTCACCGAACCGCAAAACGTCAAGCCCGTAGCCGTGCAACACTACCAGACTGGACACTACGAGGACCGATGCAGAGAAGAGGCCGATTATCAAGGCACGGTCTGGAACTATGCGAGATGCTGAGCCAGCTTTTCCGCTAGAGCCGACATCTATATCGTTGCTCGGGTTCTCGGACATTGCTGCTCCCCTCAACAGTCATTGCAGGGGAGACAGAATGCCATACATTAGATTAATCTCAAGATATTTGATTCCATGTTTGCCTAAGCATATGGCGCTTGCTAAGTTAAACAAAGAGATCAGGATTGTCATCTCCGTAAGTATAGGATGGACGCGATTGACGTCTTCGATCCTTCTGTTCTCGCTCCTGGGAGAAGAGCATGCGACGCATTGGGGCTTTGTCGCGCTTGGCGACGATTACATGCAGTTTGGCATTCTGTGCAGGAGGAGGTGGGGTCGTCATGGCGAACGACGACAAGAGCTGTCGAACGCTTGAAGACACGCTTGCAGAATCTGGTCTCTTAAATGCCGACGACAACGCCCCAGCATCGGTGGCGCAGAAGATGGTCGAGGATTGCAAGAAAGCTGTGGCGGGAGAGGCGTCTGCGCAGGTTAGACTGGGTCGTATGCTCCGACAAATGGGCCTTTATGACGAGTCATTCCATTGGTTCAGCGAAGCTGCCAGTCAAGGGAATTTTGATGGTCGCGCCAGTCTTGGTCTGGCCTATTATCATGGCCAGGGTGTCAGCAGGGACCAAAAGCAGGCGATCAAACTAATCCAGACCGCCGTCGACGGTGGTTCGGCTTATGCCAAAGCCCTGCTTGGTGACTTTCTGATTGTTGGGGTCGTCAACGCGCTCGCGAGCGACAGCGATAGGGGCTGGCGTCTGCTCCGAGAGGCAGCCGAAGAGGGGGACGGCTATGCAGCAGCGCGTATCGGGAATTCGATGCTTGGGTCTGATAGCACAGAGGGTCTCAAATGGCTGCGTTTCGCAGCCGAGAAAGAGGATCCTTGGGGCCTTTTCTCGCTCGCCTGGCTGCACCTTGTTGGAAGTAACGGCGTGGCAGAGGACCCGGATGAATATCTGCGACTTCTTCAGCTGTCTGCGCTGCGCGGGCATAGAGAAGCCCAACGCGTTTTGGCAGCCGATTACCTGAACGGGACTGAGGGTTTGGAAAAGAATCTCAACCTAGCGGAATACTGGTACAAACAAGCCGCGGCGCAAGGCGACATGGAAGCCGCCGCGGCGCTGGAAATGGCTCATCAGTGGCCCGGACGGGAAAGGCCGGAGCCGGATGCGAGCATTGAGCAATGCGGACCTTACTATCGCTACATCGACATGGATTTCATGCGCGCTAACGTGCATAAGGGCTGCCTTGGCACCCGTTGGCCCCGGGCGGGCCAGCCACTCGGATTTACGGTGTCGCGAACGCCTCCGGACGCCGAGGCGGATGTGGTGGTCGAAGAGTGGACAGAATGTCATGGTGTCAGCCACGATGTTCAGATGATCCTGTCGCAAGGACGCAGGATTCCCCGAGGCGATGTCACGCCAAAACTGCACCAATTTGGCAACTATCAGGGCTCGGCGTGGTGCACTAATTATGATTTCGCGACCCCTAAAACAGCCAAGAAATAGGGTGCGGGCAGGGTTGGAAACTGAGAATGAGAGAAACCAGTGTTCGTTCCTTTCAATGGCGGAGGCTACTGCAGCTCAGCACCTGAAGCAGTCATGGGCGTTGAAAGTAAAAGGGGCCGCTATTGGCGGATGGCCAATGTCTTTCGAGTTAGGTGGAAAGCTTCAGGCAAGCTGATTGTCTGACATTGTGTGCGGCGCCGGCCATGATGGCTGGCCAAAGGAGTGTCGATTATGGGCTATGACTGGACCGGGACGCGCACACGCAGGATACGGCGGATCAAACTGGCGGTGTCCGCAATAGTTTCAATCGTGGCTCTGACTATTCCTGTCTTTGCAGCCAGGATGCCCTACGCTGGATAACTTGAAAGCTGCCGGGAAATCGTTCTCTAAATCCTTTCAGGCGCGTGTCAGACAGACACAGTTTCGCGTGCGCATCGCCTGGAGTGAATTTTAGACGGCGGTAAGGGGGCTTGAGTGCCCGCCTATCATTAGACGCGCTGCCGCTCCTGCATCCATCTGCGGGACTTGGCGAAGCCAAGGAATTCGTCGGCGGTCATCGGCTTGGCAAAGGCGTATCCTTGCAGCACATGGCAGCCCAAGCGACGCAGCAGTTCCGCATGCGCCAGTGTTTCGACACCCTCGGCGACAGTTTCAATACCTTGGACCTTGCCTATATCGATGATGGAACGCACGAGGCTTTGCTGTGTCGTCGAATCCAAAAGCGGCTGTACCAGCCGCCGGTCGATCTTCAGCCGCTTGGGCGAGAGTTCGAGGAGACTGATAATAGAGGCGTGCCCGGTGCCAAAGTCGTCGATCTCGATGTCGATGCCCAGCGCCTTGATCTCGTCGATCGCCTGCTTCAGCCCTTCGTCCGCCGTATCAAACGAGATCGACTCTAGCAATTCGAAGGTCAGTGCGCCTGGCCGGATGTTCATCGCCGTTAATTTGCCGACGAGCCTTTCGTCCCGCAAACGCTGACAGGATACGTTCACCGAAACTCGGGAAATGGCCAGCCCTTGTCCTTCCCAACGCATCGCCTGAAACAGAGACTGCTCAAGGATCGTTTCATCGATCCGGGCAACAACGTTGAGGCGTTCTGCGACCGGCAGAAACACATCGGGCGCAATGAAGCCGCGGGTCGGATGTTCCCATCGGGCAAGAGCTTCAACGCCGACGATTTCGAGTGTCTCAGCATCGAATTGTGGCTGAAAGAAAGGCCTGAATTCGCCGCTTTCGAGTCCGCGGATGATGTCGTCGCCAAGGCGCTTGACCTCCACCGTACGTTGGCGCAGGGCGCCGTTGAAAACGTGGACCCGATTTCGGCCGCGGCGCTTGGCCTCATAGAGCGCGATATCCGCGTTAACGAGCAATTGTTCTGGGGTTTCGGAGCGGTCGCTGCGCGTCGCGATCCCGATGCTAGCGCCAATACGGCAATCATGGCCCTGAACGGCCATCGGCTCGCTGATCGCTTCGATCAGTCGGGCTGCCAGCACCGGAAAGTTTGCTTCTGACGGATCCCGACGCGACAGCAAGACGAACTCGTCACCGCCAATCCGCGCTATAAAATCTTCAGCCGGCGCACGGGCGCGCAGCACAGCCGCAGCCTGTTTGAGCACCTCGTCCCCCGCTGCATGGCCCAGGGTGTCGTTGATGTCCTTGAAGCGATCGAGGTCGATATGCAGCAGGTTCAATGGCCGGGGATCGTCGCTTGCGCTCGCAAGCGCGAGCTGTTGATCGAGGTAGCGTCGATTGGGAAGACAAGTCAGTGTGTCGTGCAGCGAGCGGTGCTCAAGAACGAGACGGACGTTTTCGAGCGCACTGTTTTGAGCCTCCGCTGTGTGCTTCGCCTGCAGGAGCTCGTCTTGGAGTCGCACATCTTCCGTAACATCCCAGTTTGCGCCAACGACGCGTTTAGCGCCAGAAGAGGCATGATATGTCATGCCATGCGCGCGGATATGGCGAATGGTGCCATCTCGTCCGACGATGCGAAACGCGGTGGTATAGGGCTTTCCCGCTTCGATGGAGTTCGCGAAAACCTGTTCCGCATTTCCCAGATCTTCAGGGTGAAGTGTGTCGCGCCAGTCTTCATATCGACAGATGGCCTGCTCCGGCGCAATATCGTAGAGTTGTCGCATGCGCGCGTCCCAAGACAGCGCCATAGTTCGACAATCGTATTCCCACACGCCAACCTGCGAGGCATCCATAGCGAGCTGAAGGCGATGAGAGGCAGCTTCGAGCCTGTCTTCTCGATCTTGAAGTGCGAGAATACGCCGATGCCGGTCCTTCATGAGATAGCCGACCCAGAATATCGGAGCGACGATGACGATGGCCAGAAGCGCTAGCCCGCCTCGGAATAGGCCGAGGTCGTTTGGTGGCTGCTGCCACCCTTCCAGAGGTGACGCGGACATGGTCCACACGTCGTGACCGATCTTGATGGACATCACCACCGGCTCAAAGTCCACTGCGACATCCGTGTTGAAGAACGTATTGGCGCCTCCACCATCATGCGCGCGGCTGGACATCGAGACTGCGATATCGAGATCTGATTTGAAACCGCTGTTTTCGAGAAGCTTGTCGAGATCGATTACCGCGGAAGCGATACCAAAAAACGTGTTGTCCGGCCCGGTATAGATGGGATAGCGCGCGATCACTGCGCGCCCACCCTGGACGAGTTCCACCGGGCCGGTGACAACAAATCTGCCTTGCTCTTTGACCCGCATAGCCGCGGCGCGCTGACGTTCGTTTTTGCGGTAATCGAGCCCTAAGCTCTTTTCATTGCCCTTTAGAGGATAAACGAGCGTAACCAGGAAATCCGGCGCGATTGCGAGGCTGCGTAGCTGGTGGTCACCGTCGAAAATGCGGCTCGCAAGACCGGCAAAACGTTCGGGCGTCATGTCCGGCTCGGTCTCAAGGGTCGCGACCAGCCCCTGAACCAATTTGATGTTCCCTTGAATGCTTCCTTCCAGGCGCGACCGCAGTTGGCCGAGTTGTTCGGTCGTGGAAGAGCGCAGATATTGTTCCTCAAGCTGGCGCTTCTGCATGTCGGCGAGGAAAACGGCGATCAGCACGGCGAGCGTGGCGAGGATGCCGGGGATGTAGTATCCCAGCCCCCGGAAAGAAAGTGGGCCGTCCCGAGTGTTCATTGCAATCCCTGTTCCTCTCGCATCCGCGCCTGTGATGGGCACCATCGGCCCCGGATCCGCTGCAACTGGAATAATTGCAAATGCAGTTTAATATTTCCTGACGGGAATATATGGCGTTGTGAGATGCGGCGGGAACCTACGGCGGGACAGGGTCACCGAGGGCTCGCAATGCTAGGGCTGCCACATCGTTCGAACAACGAGGTCACCGCCGGTTGGGGATCAGTCCAGCGCAAGCCCAACGGTAATCGTCTTGTCATGCCGGGTGCTTGGTCTGTGACGGAGCGTGCATGGTCTCATAAGAGCAAGGGGCTCTCGAACAGATCGGCAGCAGACACGACCTCGAACTTGACACTGTGTTGACCCTCCTTGGGGCGGGGCCGTCGATGTTCATATCAATAACACGGCCGGCTGGTTGGCCGTTCCCGCGAAAGTTTGGACCTACACCCTAGGTGGTTACCCGGTGCTGAATAAGTGGCTCTCCTACCGAAAGACGCAGGTGATGGGACGAGCGCTTCATGGGGAAGAGATGTTGCACTTCGCAAAGACGGTACGCCGGGTCACCGAGATCTTGTGTATGGGGCTGGCGCTTGACTCAGTTCACGCCCTTGCTCGGGAAAGTGCGGTCGAGCAGTGACATCGCGCTGAGAAACGGGTCATGTTCGTGGCGGACGTTAATCAGGACGAGCGATGGAAGGAAAACCACTATTGGTGTTACTCCACGTGCCATTTACCGGCAGCGATGATTTCGTCTTCAAAACGAAAGGCGGCAAAGAAGGATGGTACTGCAATTGCATAGCTTCGACATCAACGTGTCGCCGGTCCGATTCCTATCAAGAGCCAGATCCGGAAAAGCTCACACCCGTGACCGAAGAATGAGGCATCAATAGCGCGGGCAGAAGCTTAATTTCTGTGCCAGATCACGTTGCGTCAGTGTAGGGGAGCGACTACAGTTTCTTGGAAATAAGTACATAGGTGTGGTCGTGGCGGCTCGCTTCGTGATTGGAATTGACTTCGGCACGCTCTCTGCCCGAGGGGTTCTGATCGATGTGAATTCCAGTATGCAGGTTGGCCAAGTTGTCGTTAACTTCCGCCACGGGTTAATCACGGCATCCAGCCCCGTTTATGTGGATGTCTCGCCAGAGATGGTTCTCCACAAGCCTTCTGATTACCTTGAAGCCTGCCGTCATATTCTGCGGACCTTAGGTACTGACAGACACGTAGCTGGTATCGGAATTGCTGCTACTGCATGTTCTCCGCTTCCGGTGCGTTCAGACGGCACGACTTTTGAAGCCGCATATCCAGATGATCCCCACGCGCTCATTAAGCTATGGAAGCACCGCGGTGCCCAGCGGTACGCTGACCGAATTACACAGATGAATCCCCGCAGCCTTGTAAACGGGGAAGGCATGTTCGCCAAAGCGGCTGAACTGGCGGAAATTCGGCCCGTTATTTGGGGCGAGACAGAAAGGTTCATCGAAGTGGGCGATTGGTTGGTCTGGCAGCTCACGGGTAATGAGTGCCGTAGCTTAGACTTTGCCGCCTACAAATCCCTTTATCGACCTGGGCAGGGTTATCCGCCAGAGCTACCTAATGATCTTGAGTCGCGATTGGCTGACCCACATCCCATCGCGACTGTTGCGGGCTGTCTATCTGGCAGCTGGCTTAAAGAGACCCTGATCTTAGGTGAGCCGATAGTGGCCGTGGCGGCAATCGACTCTCACGCCGTGATCCCGGCGGCACAAATGTCTGATGGGCCGGGATTCCTAGGTGTCCTCGGCACCTCCTCTAGCTTCTTGCGCCTTGGGGGACCTTCTGAAATTTTGCCATCTGGTTACGAAATAGGAGCATTTGGGGCTGCCGCTCCAGATGTATGGTGTTGCGAAGCGGGCCAGGCAGCGTTTGGCGACGTGATTGCGTGGTTTGTGGATACATTTCCCGTAGGCTTCGAAAAGGCTGAGGCATTTCAGTTTCTAGAAAATTGTATGAGAAACCGCTCCCCGATGCAGGGCCGTCTTCTGGCGCTGGACTGGTTCGGTGGGAACAGGATTCCCCATAGAGACAAAACTCTCAGCGGGTTGTTGCTCGGCCTGAATGTGGAAACGACACCCCTCGACGTCTGTCAAGCGTTGCATGAGTCGCTGTCTTTCGGAGTGCGCTCGATTATAAACTCTTGTGGCGAGGCTGAATTTGAAACTTGTATTCCCACGATGGCAGGTACTGTAGCGTTGCGAAACGCCTATTTGATGCAAACGATATGCGATGTGATGGGTCGGCCTTTGCGAGTGGCCCAATTGGAGTTTCCTTCAGCCTTGGGCGCGGGAATCCATGCTGCGGTAGCCAGCGGAATTGTCCAGGACGTCACGGATGGATCACAGAGATTCGGCTGCAGGAGCTACCTAACCTATGCGCCTGACCCGCGTAGCCATTCGGTTTACAGCGACATCTATTCCGTTTATCTGGCCTTAGCTAACGATCCGGTGCTCACAGCCTCCATGAGAAGACTCTCTGATTTCTCTCCGAAAGCCGCCGGCGATTGAGACCAAGTACCGAGGGAATTTATGGCTGCGGATCCTGATAGCTCAAAATTGGATATCGCTGCACGTGCAGCGTGGCTTTACTTCATCGCTGGAAACACTCAGGAAGAGATTGCGCTCAAGCTGCGCGTCTCACGTCCTACCGCTCAACGACTGGTCTCGCTTGCGCTCGATCGCAGATTGGTGACTTTTCGGTTCGAGCACAAAATTTCCTCTACTATGGAGCTCTCCGAAAAACTTAGGGAAAGGTTCGGTCTGCGACATTGCGAGGTCGTACCGACAGATCCTTCCGCACCTGACGGTATAGCGGGCATCGCCGCCTGTGCCGCCGCATTCATAGAGCAGACACTCTCCTCCTCCGCGCCAGTTGTGATGGCTATAGGAACTGGACGGACTCTGCGCGCTGCTGTTGAGCAAATTCAACCACTGAATTGCCCTCAGCACACATTGGTAGGTCTAGTAGGGAACGTGGCGACCGACGGTGCTGCGAGCTTTTTCGATGTTTTAAGTCGCTTGGCGGATCTGACAAAGGCGCAGCATTTCCCCATGCCGCTGCCAGTCCTTGCGGATACGGACGAGCAACGGAACTCGTTGGCGGCCATGCGTGTCATTCAAAGGACAATTTCTCTAGCACACAGCGCCCAGGTCACCTTGGTCGGGGTAGGGCAGATGGATCTCGATGCCCAGCAGCATATCGATGGGTTCATCAGCCGTGAAGAACTTCTGAACCAGATCCGCTTGGGTGCGGTTGGCGAAATCACCGGCTGGAGTTTTGCCGCGGATGGAAAAGTGATTGAAGGTGGTGTCAATGGGCGTGTCACCTCTGTACCTTTATGCGTGCCAGAAAGCAGGTTGGTAGTTGGAGTGGCCTGCGGCCAACGTAAGGTCTCTTCGATCATTTCTGCAATCAGAGGGAATATACTCAACGGACTGATTACGGATGAGGTTACCGCACAGTCCATGTTAAGCTAAGGCTCTCCTTAGGCCGAAAAACGCCTCTCTTTGTGATTAAGTCCTCCTCAAATCGTGGCGCGCCTTCCGTGCGAGGGCCTTCGCACGTCGATTATTGACAATTGCGCAAACACGTGTTTGAACATTCCTACACGTGATGTGTAAATGATCTTACGTCTGGGAGGACTCTAATGAAAAACCTATGTGCGGCGCTCCTATGTGCAACTTCTCTGCTGGCCTATGATAGTGCGTCTGCCGAAACGCTCACCATCGCCACCGTGAACAATGGCGACATGATCCGCATGCAGGGTCTGACGTCGGAATTCACCTCGGCTAACCCCGACATCCAGGTTGAGTGGGTCACGTTGGAAGAAAACGTCCTGCGCGAACGCGTCACGACAGACATCGCCACCAAGGGTGGCCAGTACGACATCATGACTATCGGCACCTACGAGGTTCCGATCTGGGCCAAGCAGGGCTGGCTCCTCCCGCTCGAAAACCTTGGCACAGATTATGATGTTGAGGATCTTCTACCAGCAATTCGCAGCGCTTTGACGGTGGACGATAAGCTGTACGCCGCTCCGTTCTACGGGGAATCATCTTTCATCATGTACCGCAAGGACCTGATGGAGAAGGCTGGCCTGACCATGCCCGACGCCCCGACCTGGGAATTCGTGGCTGACGCAGCCCGCAAGATGACCGACCGCGCCAACGACATCAACGGCATCTGCCTTCGCGGCAAGGCCGGCTGGGGCGAAAATACCGCTTTCCTGACAACCATGTCGAACTCATTTGGCGCGCGCTGGTTCGACGAGAACTGGCAGCCGCAGTTCGACCAGCCCGAATGGAAGAACACGCTCGACTTTTATCTGCAGCTGATGAACGACGCTGGTCCGCAGGGCGCCTCGTCGAACGGCTTCAACGAAAACCTGGCGCTGTTCCAGCAGGGCAAGTGCGGCATGTGGATCGACGCCACGGTTGCTGCATCCTTCGTCACCAACCCGAAGGATTCGACTGTTGCCGACAAGGTCGGTTTCGCCCTTGCTCCTGACACCGGTCTCGGCAAGCGTGCAAACTGGCTGTGGGCCTGGAACCTCGCGATCCCGGCCGGTTCGCAGAAGGCTGCTTCGGCCGAGAAGTTCATCGCCTGGGCAACCAGCAAGCAGTATGCCGAGCTCGTGGCCTCCAAGGAAGGCTGGGCCAACGTTCCTCCGGGTACGCGGACCTCTCTCTATGAGAACCCGGAATACCAGAAGGCAGCGCCTTTCGCGAAGATGACGCTTGACTCGATCAATGCGGCTGACCCAAAGAACCCGACCGTCAAGCCGGTCCCGTATGTCGGCGTCCAGTTCGTCGCCATCCCGGAATTCCAGGGCCTTGGCACCACCGTCGGTCAGCTCTTCTCGGCAGCGCTCGCTGGCCAGATGTCGGCTGACGATGCGCTCGCGCAGGCTCAGAGTGTTGCCACTCGTGAAATGACGCGCGCTGGCTACATCAAGTAAGCTCCTCCCGGGGCCTGGACATACCTCCATGCCGGGGTATCGCGTCGCCAATTCATGGCGGCGCGATTACACCTTCATTAGCAACTTGTGATTAAAAAATGAAGAATGCGAAGACGCATAAGCTTGCCCGTCTGATGATGGCGCC
>UBNV01000024.1 GCA_900466945.1 Hyphomicrobiales bacterium | reverse complement strand
CCATTCACCGACCAAATCACAAGAGCTTTCCGCGAAGAGTGAATGGAATCACCGCGGTTCACTGGAGAGTGTGTGAGGCGTTTTCCAATGTGCCGAATCTTTAGAATACCAATCTAGTCGTGATTGTTGACCTCGCGCTGATTATGACGAAAATGTGTCTATATCAGCCGAGGCCAATGAGTGGCTTCGTTTCGTCGGAGACTGCCATGTCACATGCGATTGCAAAGTTTTTCGGTGAGTCCACCTACTCCCGTTTCGCCGAGGTCTGCAGGCAGCGGGCGGCCATGGCAGCCGTTGCGCTCTCGATCCTGTTCCTGGCTGTACTCGTGATAACGCTGTAAGGGGCAGGTCGGCTTCTGGCCGTAAGGTGCCGGTGGCTGGAAGCCTTGATCGTGCTGCGGCACATGGCTCGGCGCTTGAAGCCGGGTCAGTCCTCAAAGACATCCTCTCGAACGGAACAGAGCGGCCATACGATCCCGCTCTGCATGAAGTCTCCGAGATAACTCACGGGTTATTTTCGAATGATCACCCAGATCGCGTGAATGATGCCGGGAATGTAACCGAACAGCGTCAGCAGGATGTTGAGCCAGAAATGCAGGCCGATGCCCACCTGGAGGAATACGCCGACCGGCGGGAGCAGGATGGCGAGAAGGATGCGTACGACGTCCATGGGAACTCCGATTGGGGTTGTGTCGCCGCTATAACGCGGCAGGGGCTGGATCGTTCGATCACGATGAAGCCATAGCCTCGAAAAATCTGCTGTGCATTGAACGGAAAAGTGCCCGGGCCTTGCGACCCGGGCACGTCTTTTTCCGTCGTTCTCCCGACGCGTTTATTCTTATTCCTCGCGCTGGCCGGTCAGGCTCAGCAGCAGCTGGAACAGGTTGACGAAGTTGAGGTAGAGCGAAAGCGCACCGAAGACGGCGAGCTTCTGCTGGCTCTCCTGGTCGACATTCTCGGCATACTGTTCCTTGATGTTCTGCGTGTCCCAAGCGGTCAGGCCAACGAAAACGACGACGCCGATGACCGAGATCGCAAACTGCAGGGCGCTCGAGCCTAAGAAGATATTGACGATCGAGGCGATGACCACACCGATCAGACCCATCATCAGGAAGGAGCCGAACTTCGACAGGTCACGCTTCGTCGTGTAGCCATAGAGGCTCATCGCGCCGAACATCGTGGCGGTGATGAAGAAGGTGCGGGCGATCGAGGTTCCGGTAAAGACCAGGAAGACCGACGACAGCGACAGACCCATCACGGCTGCGAAGGCCCAGAAGGCCATCTGCGCGGTGGCGGCCGACATCGCGTGGATGCGGAACGAGAAGAAGAAAACGAAGGCGAGCGGTGCCAGCATCACGACCCACTTGAGCGGGGTGGAGAAGATCGGCACGTAGAGCGCCGGCGTCTGGCTGACTACGAAGGCGACGATGCCGGTGATAACCAGCCCGAGGCCCATGTAATTGTAGACGCGCAGCATATGCTTGCGCAGGCCTTCGTCGAAAAGTGCCGCGGACTGGGCCTGAGCGCCGTAGCCGAAGCGGTTCTGGATGGGATCCATAGTCAGTTACCTCCTTGGGATCAATAAAGGGTGCGGGCAAGCTTGCGGGCCTGTTCGGCCAGCTTGTCCGTGTTTCCGGTTTCGGAGATCAGCGCGTAGGCAACCTCGCCGATCTGCCAATAGGCTGCATTGGTCTGGCCTTCCTGTTTCAGCAGCACCTGCTGCACAGCAAAATTGCCAGGCCGGACGGCGAAGAGGGACAGCCTCTCGCCGGATTGGGGCTCCACTTCGAGCTCGACGCTCGGACCGTAGGTGGAGGGGAAAACCTGGGCGTCACGCACGGACCACTCGGACGGCATGGCGGGCAGCACGATCGCCGTCGCCGAGCGAATTTCTGCCGGGTCGAAGCGGCTGGTTTCAGCCTGCGATTCCATCTGTTCCCGCAGTCCAGCCGTCTGGTGGGCGCGCATGGCTTCTTCGACGAACTGCGGCGGGGGCACCGAGGCCACAACTTCGCCGATGCTGCCGGGATCGATCCAGCCATGGGCGATCCAGCCGGCACCGACGAGAAGAACGATGGCCGCGGCCCGCCGGACCACGTCGGCGGTGCGTGGACGGTTCACGGCGCTTTCGAGTGCCCGCGCGGCATCGCGCGTATCCTGGCGCACCGCGACCGGCATGCCAGCCAGCGCCAAGCGTAATTCGTCGCGTACGCGAAGGTCAGCCATAACCTTGGCGGCGATGGCCGGGTTCTCCGACAGGTAGGCTTCCACCTCGATGCGACGGCCGACATCCAGCTGGTCGTCGACATAGGCGTGCAGGTCGGCCTCGATCACGGGATCACGGCTGGTCATCGGAATTTCCTCCAACGATTCTGAGATGGGGAACGGGGTTCGCCTCCTCGCCGCCTTCCATGGCCCGCAGGCGGGCACGGGCACGAGAAATGCGAGACATCAGCGTTCCCACAGGTATGTTCAAGACATCGGCAGCCTCCTGGTAGGAGAGCTCTTCGATGGCCACGAGGTGCAGTGCTTCCCGCTGCTCTTCCGGCAGGGCGAGAAAGGCATCGCGCACCTGGCCGAGGCGCACGGCGTGTTCCTGGCCGGCGGGTGCGACGAGCTCGGTCAGTTCGAGTGCGGCATCCTGCCGGCGATGAGTGGCACGGTCCCGGCGTAGCCGATCGATATGGGTGTTGTGTAGGATCGACATCAGCCAGTTGCGGATGCTGCCGCCACTCCTGAAGGTCGACCTTCGTTCCAGGGCTCGAACGAGCGTATCATGCACCAGGTCTTCGGCATCGTCTGGATTCCTGACGAGCGACCGGGCGTAGCGTCGCAGGGCTGCGAGCTGGCCAATCACATTGAACGGGTTCGAGTTCGTCGTCATGCCCCTGTATACGGAGCCGGAGGCTTTTCTATTCCATCGCAGACGAAGATTTTTTCAGGGGCCGATCGCCCAACCGAGGCCTCTTGCTGCCGCATAGACCAGACCGCCCGAAGCGCCTAGGGCAATGACGCCCATTGCGACGCCGAGAATGGTGACCAATCCGTCGCGCTCCATCAGGCCAAGCGCGATCATCACCAGTGCTGCGACGGGAAGGCAGTTGCCGAAGGGGATCGGAAGCGCCACGGCAATGGCGAGCAGCAGAACCGGTACGCCCAGAAAGGCCTGTGCTCGGGGGCCGGCGAGATGGCGCATGCGGTTCTTGCGTAGCAGCGTTTCCACGCGGGCGACCAGCGGTGCCGTGTAGCGCACCATGACATCGATGACACCGCTGGACACCTGCCGCCGTCCGAGGAACTGCGGCAGCCAGATTCGCCGGTATCCAGCAATGATCTGAAGCGAGACGATGGCCAGGCAACTGCCGAAAACGAGGCCAAAGGGGCCGGGGATCGGGGTGAGGGCCGGCAGCGAGAGTATCAGGATCGCGAAGGCTATGCTGCTCCGGCCCATAGCCGACATCAACTCGTCGAGGCTGACGGATCCCGCTTCTGCGGCATGGGCCTGGAGGCGGGCAAGCCGTCTGGATGCCACGCCGGCTTCGGCGGTGGGACTGGCTGGCGGCTCTGTCTCGTTGGTCAACTCACGGCTCTCCTAACGTTTGTCGAGATGTAGGAGGTGATTTTCGCTCCACAAGGCTGGCCTTGCTCGCGCAGCGCTCCTCAGTCGAGCGGGTCCGTGGTCGTTTGTGTCACACGTGATCGCCGCCTCAATCGATGCGGCGCGTGGGATCGAGCCGGACACCCTGTTCGGTCCAGCCTTCCCGCCGGCTTTTGGACGGGTTGCGATCTTTGCCGTTGTGTTTGTCCGATCGACGGTCCTGCTTTTGAAGTTTCGGCTTGTTGCTCTCGGTCTTGCCGCTCTTGTCACTGCTCATGATTGCTCCTCCACATGCAATAATCGAAAGAACGTGGTTGACTTCAGTCGGTTCCGGCAGATGGCGCGTTGACTGTCTGGAACTCGGAGGGCCTGGCAGCTGTTTCCCGTGTCCCAGGATAGGAGACACCACATGGGCACTCGCGATCAGGAAACCGAAAAACAGCAGCCGGAAAATCGGAAATCCACTGCAAAAGACCTGCCTGCAGCCGGACCTCACGACAAGAAGGAGCTGCAGGATCCTATGAAGACGCCTGGAACGGGATCCCTGCCGGAGGTCGGTTCTCGCGGCGGAGATGTCGGGCCCGATTGAGGCCAAACAAAAAAGGCCGGCGAATTCGCCGGCCTTCTTTGTGAAATGTCGATGCCGGATCAGATGTTCTCGGCCACGGTTTCGCGGGCCAGACGTTCTTCTTCGGCGCGTTCTTCGCGGTTGTATTTGATCGAAGACCACAGCGAGATGCCGATGAGGGCTGCGCCACCGAGGCCGGTGATCACTTCCGGAATATGGAAGAGCGTCTGCACATACATAATCACGGAGAGGATCAGGATGGCGTAGAAGGCGCCGTGCTCCAGATAACGATATTCCGCGAGCGTACCCTTCTCGACCAGCATGATGGTCATCGAGCGCACATACATCGCACCGATGCCGAGACCGATCGCGATGATGAAGAGATTCTGCGTCAGCGCGAATGCGCCGATAACGCCGTCGAAGGAGAAGCTGGCGTCTAGCACTTCCAGATAGATGAAGGCGCCGAGACCGCCTTTGGCGGCTTCGCTCATGGTCTTCTGCGAGGCGTCGAGCAGTCCACCCAGCACTTCGACGGCCAGGAAGGTGACCAGGCCGTAGATCGCCGAATAGACGAAGGTTGTCGCTTCTTCACCTTCGAGAAGGTTGGAGAACAGAAGGATCAGGAGCAGGACGAGCGCGATCTCGATGCCCTTGATGGAGGCCGAGCGTGCCATGTGCTTCTCGATCCACTCGATCCAGTGCACGTCCTTCTCGTGGTTGAAGAAATAGGTGAGGCCGACCATCATCAGGAAGGTGCCGCCGAAGGCTGCGATGGGAAGATGCGCGTCATTCATGATGCGGGCGTATTCGGCCGGCTCGCGCGCTGCCAGGATGATCGCTTCGATCGGCCCGATCTGGGCGGCGATCACCACGATCAGAAGCGGGAAGACAATGCGCATGCCGAAGACGGCGATGATGATGCCCCAGGTCAGGAAGCGATGCTGCCAGACGGGGGTCATGTCCTTCAGCTTGTTGGCGTTGACGATCGCGTTGTCGAAGGACAGCGAGATCTCGAGGACCGCCAGAACTGCGCAGATAAAGAAGACGGTTGCCATGCCGCCGATCGTGCCGGTCGACTGCCAGCCGAGAACGCCGCCGAGGACGAGGCCGATCGCCGTGACGATGAAAGCCCAGCGGAAATAACCGAGGGTGGAATTGCTACCCGTTGCTGCAGAGGTGCTCACGAGCGGACCTCCAGGCTGGAGGAGATCAAATGGGTGGAGATGCGAAGCGACCTGCACGCCTTCGCATGAAGCATGATCCAAGTGTTCATTGTTCTAGAATCCGCCGGCTAATTGCTGGCGGTACCGACATCACGAGAGCGCCGTAAACTCTCGCCAGAGGGGCCCGGCACCAGGTTCGGACGCGGTGATGCTGAAATCACGGCGTCTCACGTTCTTGTTAACGAACATTGCTCAAACGTCAAGATTTAACACCGGTATCGCGGGATAGTTGATCATATGGGCCAAGGCCGATGGACCACTCGCATGACGCCATCCGAGGAGGGATTGATGATGTCTGACGATTCGCGTTTCGATCTCGGTCGCTTCCTGGTCGCACAGAGCGAAAGTTATGCGCAAGCGATCCGGGAATTGCAGGGCGGACAGAAGCGTAGCCACTGGATGTGGTTCATCTTTCCGCAACTAAAGGGTCTCGGGTATTCCCCGACTGCTCGCCATTATGCACTGCGATCGGCGGACGAAGCGCGTGCCTATCTCGCGCATCCTATCCTAGGTGAGCGCATTCGACTGGCGACGCAGACTGTCCTGACCCATCCCAACAGCAGTCTTGCGGAGATCTTCGGGCGTCCCGACGATCTGAAGTTTCGTTCGTCGATGACCCTCTTTGCCGCTGTTTCCAACGAGAAAGACGGAGGCTTGTTCCAGGCAGGCCCTGAATGTGTTTTGCGATGGCGTGGCTGATCCCTCGACGATGCGTCTGCTTATCGATTAAAGGGCGGTGACGATCAGCTGCGGACGCACCGCCAGGCTGTTGCTGACCGTGCAGATTTCCTCTGCGCGCTGTGCCGCGGCCAGCCGCTGATCAGCATCGAGTTCGCCGCCAAAAGCCATCACGACTTTGAATGCCACGAAGCGGGAAGGGCCATCGTCGGCTTTTTCGCCCGTGACCTCGACGGTCACGCGCTCAAATTGTCCCGCGTATCCCAGGTCGCGCACGGCAATTCTAGCACTCATGCTCATGCATGCAGCGAGCGAGGCGAGCAAGAGGTCGAGCGGATTGAACCCTGCCTGGGTCGACCCGGTCACAATGTCGAGCTCACCGCCGGTGGCAGAGCGGATTGCTGGATAGCCGGTTCGTCCCAGAGTGGCGGTTGCTCCGATCGGCCTGTTTCTCAGATCTGCCATCAAGGTCCCTACGTTGCCTTCAAGCGCAAAGTAGGGACCGAGAGATCGGGCGGCAAGCGGCTTCAGGCTTCAGATGCTGCTGCCGATTCGGGCCGTACCGGTCTGGCCGTTGTCACGGATCCATTTGAGGCTTTTGTCACCGGTGCGGATCAGCTCGAAGCACATGGGTGCGCCCTTGTACCAGCTGGTGAACTGCTGGCAAAGTCGGTCGCCTTTGATCCACCAGCGGCCCTTGTCATTCGGCTTGGCGAAACGGCCAAGGCCTAATGCCTCGCCAGTGCCATCCACTTGGCCGTTGCTGCGATAGTTCAGGGGGAATTCGCCGCCAAGCGGCGCTGCAAGGTAAATCCGCTTGCCGATGATTTCCTTATTGATGTCGTTTGCCGTGAAGCGCTCATTTGCCATCGCACCCGTCGTGGCGAAGGCGAGAGTCAGGAGCGTGATCATTCCGGCGCGCAAGCTGCTGGTCATAACGAAGGTCTCCCGTTCGACAGAGTTAACGGGAAATTCTACGGTGTCTGAGCGCGATCGGATCACGCCTTGGCGCCTATCTGGCGTCAATCACGGATGAAGACATTAACGGATGCAGCCCGCCCTTCGGCATCTATGACAGTGAGCGTCGATTGCCCGGAGCCTTGTGGACGCCATTCGCCGGTTCGTCTGCGGGTGCTGTCGCTCATCGGCTTGCCATCGACCAGCCAGCGGAAGGGTGCGCGTCCGGCCTGCATCTTCATGACGACAGGCAGGGGCTCTCCATCCGGGCTCGTGCCGAGTTCGAGCACGGAGCCTTCCAGCGGATAGACGATCTGTGGCGGGCGCTCGCGAGCCGAGACCGAGATTAGGCCGTTTGGATCAACGGAGAAGCGGCGCAGGGACTGCGGCAGCTCGGAGGCGGCGATGCGGTTGGCGCCGGTGGGCGCTCGGGGCAGGGCCGTTCCGGCGAGGCCGGATTTGCCGAAGGATTCGAAGAGGATCGGGGCTGCGGTCTGATAGCCGGAGATGCCGGGGACGGCCGCATTGTCCGGCCGGCCGATCCAGACGCCGAGCACATAACGGCCGTCATAGCCGACCGACCAGGCGTCACGATAGCCATAGCTTGTGCCGGTCTTGTAGGCGATGCCGGCGGGCGGGCTTCCCGTCGGTGGCAGGACGTCGCCGAGCACGTCGGCCAACGTCCAGGCGGCTGAGGGTTCGAAGAGGGGCTGTTCGTCGATCAGTTCGGCCTTGTCGCAGATGCCGTCTCCGAGCCGCACCAGCTGCTCGCGGTTGGCGAGGCCTGCATAGAGCTGCACCAGATCCTTCAGCGTGATGCCGGCGCCGCCGAGCGCAATCGCCAGACCTGGGGCTTCGTTCGGCGGGAGTTTCAGCGTCACACCGGCGCGGCGCAGGCGCACCATCAGGCGCGAGGGGCCGACGGCGTCCAGTAGCCGGACTGCCGGGACGTTCAGTGACAGCTGCAGCGCCTGGCGGATGCTGACATCCCCCTGGTACTGCATGTCGAAGTTCTTCGGGCGGTAGCCGAAGAAGTCGGCCGGGCGATCCTCGACGATCGTTTCCTGGGCGACCAGACCCTGCTCGAAGGCGAGGCCGTAGATGAAGGGTTTCAGTGCCGAGCCCGGCGAACGTTCGGCCCGCGTCATGTCGATCCAGCCGGAGCGGGATCCATCGAAATAGTCGGCGGCGCCGACTTCGGCGACAATCTCGCCGGTGGTCGCATCGGCCATCAGCAAAGCGAGCGAGACCTTGGGGTCGAGCTTGCGGCCCGCTTCGAGCGCCACCTTTTCCAGGGTCTCCTGAAGCGGTCGCAGGATGGTGGTCTGGTGGGTGCTGGCCTCGGGTGCCTTGCGGCGTGCGGCTTCGGCGAGATGTGGCGCTAGCGCCGGTAATTGACGCCGCACGGTCGGGAGCGAGGCGTTCAGCGCCAGCTCGACCTCCGTCTCATCAACGACTTCGGCCTCTCGCGCTCGTTCCAGAACCCGTTTGCGGGCTTCGAACGCATTGTCGCGGTAGCGGTCCGGTCGGCGCTTTTCCGGTAGTTGCGGCAGGGCTACCAGCAGGGCGGCCTCCGCTGTCGACAGACGCTTGGGTTCCTTGCCAAACCAGGCGAGGCTTGCCGCGCGTACGCCTTCCAGATTGCCGCCATAGGGGGCGTGGGTGAGATAGAGGTTGAGGATCTCCGTCTTCGACAGGCGCCGCTCGATCTGGATCGCGCGGGCGATCTGGATGAGCTTGGCGCTGATCGAGCGTTCTCGTCGCGGCTCGATCAGGCGGGCGACCTGCATGGAAAGCGTCGAGGCACCGGAAACGATGCGGCCATTGGCGGCGAGCTGCCAGGCGGCTCGCCCCAGGGCCAGAAGATCAACGCCGGAATGGCTATCATAGCGGCGATCCTCATAGGCGACGAGCATGCGCAGCAAGGCCGGATCGACGTCATCGATTGTGGTCTCAAGCCGCCAGAGACCTTCGCGGGTCGCGAAGGCGCGCAAGAGCTGGCCGTCTCGATCGAGGATCTCGGTCGAGACCTCCCGCGCCGCGTCCAGCGGGGGAGGGTAATTCCTGTCTGCCCAGTCCAGCGCAGCAAGCGAGGCAGCGGCTGCGATGGCGACTGCCCCGATGCTGATCCCGATGCGGCTCGCCCGACCCATCAGGGTGCGGTCGAGACCGTCATCGCCCCCGCTGCCGTGCGCGCCGACAGCTGCGGGCGATACATGTCTTCGACGCTCGCTGCGGGCAGGTCATAAGTGCCCGGCGTGACGGCGCGGACGACATAGGCCAACGTGATCGTGCCGCTTTCGCCTTCGCCGCGATTGACGGCGGCCACGAAGCGGTCGCTGCGGAATTCGAGATGCGCCGTTTCGGTCTGGCCGATCCATTCGAAGTTCGCCAAGGCTGCGCTGTCGACAAGGCTGGGATTGTCGATCTCGAAGCCCGCCGGAAGCAGGTCGGTGACCAGCAGCTGCGCTGGCCATTCGTCTTCTTCGGTCACTTCCAGCACCACAACATAACGTTCGTTCTGGATCGCTTCGGTGACGTTGGCTTCCTCGCCATCGAGACCGTAATAGGTCTTGGTGATCTCGAAGCCTTCGCCACCGGCTGCCGGCGGTTCGACCGGGGCGGCCACCGTGGTGATTGCTGCACTGACCGGATCAAGCCCGGTATTGGTCAGCGTCATCGGGGCCCGGAGCAGGGCGTCGCCCGGGATGGTCGCGGCATAGGCGCCGGTCTTTTCGGCGCCGTTCACATCCAGCTTCAGACCATTGTCGTCCTGCTGCAGTGCGCGGGCTGCGAGCAGCATCCAGGTCTGTTCCTGGGTGCTGAGGGTTTGCTTGGCCTTCCATTCGTCGGCCACGACCTTTGCCAGGATCGGGACAACGGGCGGGACCGGTCGGCTTTCGGCGGCAAGGGCCAGAACGCCAGCAGCATCGCGAAGCGCCGAGCCATAGTCGGAGCGGGAGAAGCTGACGGGCGTCAGGCGGGCCTGCTCACTCATGCCGGCTGCATCGAGGAAGACGCCGTTGGCCCGCTCGCTGTCGCCATAGAGAGACAATGCCGCTGCCAGATGCGCTTTCGAGAGCGGTGTCGGGAAATCACCCAGCATCGTGTCGGCATAGTACCTCAAATCGCTAAGCGAGGCCTTGCGGCTGCGGGCGAGCACGTAGAGCGCATAGGCGATCTCGTTGCCGCGCGTGCGGATGTCGTTGTCATAGGCGATGCGGTTCTGCAGGTTCTGCAGCGCCTGGACGAGAGCTTCCTCCGGCACGTCGTACTTCTGTTCGCGGGCGCGGGTCAGGAAGTCGGTGACATAGGCGTCGAGCCAGAGGCTTTCGGAACCTGGTGCCCAGAGACCGAAGGAGCCGCTTGACGACTGGTAGGCCAGCACGCGCAGGATGCCGTCCTGAACGCGCTTGTTGATCGCCTCGTCCTCCGGGAGGCCGGAGAGCTTGGCCAGTTCATCGAAATATAAAAGCGGCAGCGCGCGGCTCGTGGTCTGTTCGGCGCAGCCATAGGGGTAGCGGTCGAGCGCCATCAACAGGCCCGGAATGTCGAGGCCATCGGCACGGGCAACATTGAGGCTGACCGAGGCACCCTGCAGCAGGCTGTCGGCGAGCAGGTCGCCGTCGACAGTCAGGCTCTTGCCCGGTGCGAGCGCAATGACCTGCCGCTCGGTGATCGGCAGGGTTGCCGGGCGCACGGGGAGATCGAGAGACTGACCGACGGCGATGCCATCGGCGCCGGACAGGGCAATGTCGATTGCGCCATCGCCGGGTGTGTTGGCGGTGAGCGGCAGTGTGACGGTGGTGGTCTCACCTGCGGTCAGCGCAACTTCCTGGCTTTCCGCGCCGCCGACACTGACCGAACCGTTGCCGGTGACGGCGAGGGTGTAGGTGCCTGATGGCGCATCTGTCGCCGCGATATCCAGGCGCAGGCTGCTTCGGTCCTCAGGCGCGAGGAACTTCGGCAGGCTTGCCGTCACGACGACCGGATCGCGGATGATCACGTCCGTCTCACCATGGCCGACGCCGGTCTTCGACCAGGCCCAGGCCATGACACGGGCGGTGCCGTTGAATTGGGGTATGTCGAAGGAGACGGTCGCCTTGCCGTCTGTATCGAGCTTCACGGGTCCAGAGAAGAAGGCCACGAGCTTTTCGCGCGGCGGATTGCCTTGCAAAGCCACCTGGCCGCCGTCACCACCGGTGCGCAGACGTCCGGTTGCGCCCAGTGAGCCATCGATCAGACGGCCGTAGAGGTCGCGCAGTTCGAGGCCGAGGCGGCGCTGGCCGAAGTAGTAGCCTTCCGGATCGGGCGTCTCGTAGCGGGTGAGGTTCAGGATGCCAACGTCGACGGCGGCGACCATCACATAGGCTTCCTCGCCGATGCCGGCCCCGGTGACTTCAACCGGGATTTCGAGCGGCTGGCGGGGCAGGGTCTTTTCCGGCGGCGAAAGCTTGATCGCGAGTTTGTCGGCACCCGGATCGACGGCGAGCCAGGCGATACCGATCGCACGCGCCGGCATGCGGCTTTCCTCAGCGTCACCCGGACGGAAGAGGGTTGCCGTCACATAGGCCCCGGCGCCGAAATCTGCTGTCACAGGGATCTCGATTTCCGCGCCTGTGGCTGGGACTTCGGCAACCTGGGTGGAAATCAGAGCATCCGTGCCGGAGGTTACGATCACCTGGCCGGCAAAGCGCGGTGAGATCTTCAGTTTTGCGGTGTCACCGACCTGATAGGAGGGCTTGTCGAGGCCGATTTCCAAGGCATCCGGCGTCTCGGTGGAGCTTGCGGTGACGAACCAGCCGGCGTCGAAATCGACGCTGGTGACCGCGCCGCCTTGCTCGACCTCCAGACGATGGCTGCCCCAGGTGACGGGTACCGAAAGCGCTGTGCCATCGGCTGCGATGTCGGTCGTGCCGTCGGCTACGAGCTTGGTCGTGGTGATCGGTTCGTAGCGCCAGGACGAGCCGTCGCGGTACCACTGGTAGTTCCGCTCCAGCTTGATCAGCTTCCAGCGTGCAGCCGGCAGTGCCTGACGCCGATCATCGGGGCCAAGGGCGATCAGGTTGAAACCGGCATTGGTGTTTTCGGCGAGATCGCCGTCGAATTCCGGCTTGATGCCGATCATAGGATCTTCCGGCGTGACCGGCAGGGTCAGCTTGCGTTCGACGGCGCGACCACCGCCTTCGCGCAGACGCAGGACCACGTCGGCATTCAGGAGCCGCGTCGTGGAGGGCAGGTCGGTGATGGAGACCTCGATGGTGGAGAGACCTTCGTCATCCAGCGCGCCAAGGCCTTCGAGCGGCACTCGCATGTCCTCGATGCCTTCTTCGTCGGCGAGACCGAAGCTGTAGCGGTCGAAGTCCGGATGGCTTGTTGTCGGGTGAATGACGATTTCGCCTTCGAGCGTGAGGCCCGCTGCCGGTGCGCCGTAGAGGTAACGGCCATCGGCGGAGACCGTCACGGGTGTCTCAGGCGAGATTGCCTTTGCTTCGCTGGACAGTTTGAGATCGAGCCGGTCCGGAACGAAGTCGTCGACGAGGAAGGTCGACTGGGCAATCGCCGGCTTCTTGGGATCGGTGTGGATGGCGACCGTCCAGGTGCCGCGCATGGCATTGGGCAGGATGGGCAGATCGACGGCATAGCCACCGAGTGTCTCGCTCGTCACGGCCATGCGGCGGAATTCAACACCATCCGGTCGCGAGAAGAGGAATGTCAGCGGCAGGCCGGAAATGGCATCGGCATTGGTATCGCGGGCCAGCGCTGCGGCGTGTACGGTTTCGCCGGGGCGGTAGATGCCACGCTCGGTCCAGGCGAGGATATCGACCGGGCCCGGTGCCGGGCGACCGGTGACGCCACGGTCGGAGAGATCGAAGCCGGCGCGGGTCATGTCGAGGAAGACGTTGTCGTCAGCACCGCTGCGTGCTGCGATGACGGCCGGAGCAAGGGCAGCGCCGCCACGAACGAGACCGGCGTCGAAGCGTGCGCGGCCGTCTGCGTCGGTCGTGGCGGTCGCGAGGATCTCGTTGTTCTTGGCGATCAGTTGCAGCTCGATATTGGCAAGCGGGCTTGCCGATGCGAGCGAGCGGGCGAAGACATGCAGGCCATCGGTGCCGGCAAAGGTCGAAAGGCCGATGTCGGAGACGACGAGCCATTGCGTTGCGCGGCTGTCCCAGTTCTCGTTCACGGAAGTCGGCGAGACGGCGGTCATCACATAGATGCCGGGCTTGCGGGTGGGCAGCGCTTCCTGAAGCGGAATGCTGGTGACGACTTCCTTGTTCTGTTCGTTGGCGATTTCGACCGAGCCCTGCCAGACAAGTTCGCCGATCTCATTCTTCACGCGCCCGGCGGTGTAGCCGTCCATCTGGGTCAGGAACTGCGAGGCGGCCAGCAGCGGAGCGATGTTGCGGTCGCCGATCCGGTAGAGCTCAAGATTGGCGCTTTCGCTATTGATCGAGACGAGCGGAATGCCCTGGCGGGCGGAAGAGGGGAGAACGAAGGCGTCGCCGGTAAAGCGCACGGTGGCGCTGCGGTCGCGGACGTAAAGCTCAAGCTCGACCGGGGCTTCGAGGTTCTCGTCCACCGATGAGGGGAGGCCGGCACGGAGCGCGAGGCGGTAGCGACCGCCATGCTCCAGGTCTTCGACGCAGATCTGGTTATTCTTCGCTTCGAGCGCCTTCGGCGTCTTGCCGTCGAGGGTGACAAAGGACGAGTAGTCGACGCCACGCTTGACCAGCGGTTCGGAGAATTCGACGCAGGCGCGCGGTGAAGCGCTGTCGGAATCGACCGTGTTGTTGACGACGCGGAAGCCCTGGCGGGAACGGAGGTCTTCGAAGGCGGCGCGCACTTCGGCGTTCGACGCGAGTTCGAGGCTTGCCTTGTAGGCGCTGAGCGCCGGGCGCCAGGTCTCGCTGTTCTCAAGCGATTTCGCGAGTGTGGCGAGCGCCTCGGCGCGAGTGGCCGCACCTCGGGTCAGCAGATAGCCATTGATCGAGGCCATCGCGCCTTCGTTGGCCATGGAGTAATTGCCGGTCACGGTGTTTGCCATGCGGCCCAGTTCGAGCCACAAGGCCTGATCATCGGGATCGACCGACAGGGCGCCTTTCATCGAGGCGATCGCATAGTCGATATTGCCGCCGGTAAACGCCGCGCGACCGGTTTCGATGAGGGCGTCGCGTCCGAGCCCCTCCTGGTCTGGTACCACCGCGAGATTGTCGCGTAGGTTGCGGGCCTCAGTCTTCAGGTATTCCGAAACAAAAGGCAGGGCCGGGGGGGCGCCGATGTCTTCCTCGGCTGTCTGGACGACAATACGGCCCGCGATCGCTCCTGGAAAACTGTTCAGCTGGTCATAATCGGACTTGAGAAAGCACCAGTTGACCTTGGGATTGTAAGTGAAGGCCCGGCAGGAAGCGTCGCCGATGCAGCTTGCCTCACATTCATCGATGGAAACATTCTTTTCCGTCCTGAGATCGAAGCCGAAATAGTCGGCATCATCGATGCGCTCGATGGTGCGCATATCCTGTGCGGAAGCGGGGAGGGATATCGGGACAAGGGCCAGCGCGAGTGCGAGAAATCCCGAAAAACGGTGTGTGAACATGGTCCCCTCCGAGCCTGATCATGGCTTTCGAAGGTTAGTCTTTGCTCATGACGATAGGTTGTCAATCGGCACAGGACACAGGCGGTGAGTCATTTCTGGGTGCTCTTCAACCGCTTGTCGGGCGTCGCTCGCTGAAGGCTTTCGCTTGCTCCAGGATCCAGGCTGCGAAGGTGCTGGCCGGCCCATAGGCCATCTTCGACAAGGGGCGAACGAGGTAATAGGCGCTCGCACTTTTGACCTCGTGATCCCAGGCGCGGACCAGCTGTCCGCTCGCCAGTTCCGGCTCGATCAGGAAGGTTGGGACAAGCGCAATGCCGAGGCCGGCATGGCAGGCTTGGACGACATTGGAGAACTGCTCGAAGCGCATGCCGCCGCCTCGGCCTTCGCCGATGTCGAGGCTCGCGAACCACTGTTCCCAGGCGCGTGGACGCGAGGCCATGTCGAACAGGGGCTTTGTCAGCAGGTCTTCAGGCCGCTTTACGGGGTTTTCCGCGAGGAATGTCGGACTGCACACGGGGGCTACCATCTCATGCATCAGGAACTGGCAATCCGTGCCGGGCCAGGTCGGTTCGCCAATATGAATGGCTGCATCGAGGCCCGATCCCTCGAAATCGAACTGGCCGATGCGGGTGGCGAAGTCCATGATGATTGCCGGGTTCTTCGACAGGAAATCCGGCATGCGCGGCATCAGCCAGCGGGTGCCGAAGGTCGGCAGGATGGCGAGCCGCAAATGGGTGTCGTCACGGGTGGCCATAGCTTCGAGCGAGAGCGTGCGGATCGTGGCCAGGGCGTCGCCGATACCCTTGGCATAGGTCCGGCCGATCGAGGTGAGTTCCACGCCTCTGTTGGTGCGCTCGAAGAGCCGGACACCCAGCTGGTCCTCCAGCAATCCAATCTGGCGGCTGATGGCACCTTGCGTCAGTGCCAGTTCATTGGCCGCAGCCGAAAAGCTGCCGAGCTTCGCGACGGAATCGAAGGCGGCAAGGGCGCTGGTGGAGGGCAGGAAACGGCGTTGGTGTGTGAGCATGCGATATGAATAGACCTAATAGCAACATGAGTAAACATGGCTTGAATTCCGCTCAGTCATGAGCAATCTTAGATAACGAAACAAATGGATGAGACCGATGAGCGAGATGCAGCCCTTTTCCTGGAGTGATCCTTTCCTGATGTCCGAGGTCCTGAACGAGGACGAACGGATGATCCAGGATGCAGCGGCAGCCTTTGCGCAGGCCGAGCTCGCGCCGCGGGTCTCCGACGCCTATCTCGGCGAAACGGTCGAGCCGGAGCTTTTCCGTCTGATGGGCCAGGCCGGTCTTCTCGGTGTCACGCTGCCGGAGAAATATGGTGCGGCCGGTTCCAATTATGTGTCCTACGGCCTCGTCGCGCGTGAAATCGAGCGCATCGATTCGGGCTATCGCTCGATGATGAGCGTGCAGTCGTCCCTCGTCATTTACCCGATCTACGCCTATGGCTCCGAGGAGCAGAAGGACAAGTATCTGCCGGGTCTTGTTTCCGGCGAACTCATCGGCTGCTTTGGCCTGACTGAACCGGATGCTGGCTCGGATCCGGGTGGCATGAAGACCCGCGCTGAGAAGATCGAGGGCGGTTACCGCCTGCGCGGCGCCAAGATGTGGATCTCCAATTCCCCGATCGCCGATGTCTTCGTCGTCTGGGCGAAGTCCGAGGCGCATGGCGGCGAGATCCGTGGCTTCATCCTCGAAAAGGGGATGAAGGGTCTGTCGGCGCCGAAGATCGGCGGCAAGCTTTCGCTGCGCGCTTCGGTCACCGGCGAAATCGTCATGGACGGGGTTGAAGTCGGTGAAGATGCGCTTCTGCCAAACGTATCCGGCCTCAAGGGCCCCTTCGGCTGCCTCAACCGCGCCCGCTATGGCATCTCCTGGGGTGTTCTCGGCGCGGCCGAGGATTGCTGGCATCGTGCTCGCCAGTATGGCCTCGACCGGAAGCAGTTCGGCAAGCCGCTCGCCGGCACGCAGCTCTTCCAGAAGAAGCTCGCCGACATGCAGACGGAGATCGCACTTGGTCTGCTCGGCTCGCTGCGCGTCGGTCGTCTGATGGACGAACACCAGTTCGCGCCGGAGATGATCTCTATCGTCAAGCGCAACAACTGCGGCAAGGCGCTCGACATCGCCCGCATGGCTCGCGACATGCACGGCGGCAACGGCATCCAGATCGAATACCATGTCATGCGCCACGCGCAGAACCTGGAAACCGTGAACACCTATGAGGGCACGCATGACGTGCATGCCCTGATCCTGGGGCGCGCGCAGACCGGCATCCAGGCTTTCTTCTGAGCTCTTCCGTGGCGATGAACGTTCCGGGGCCCTAACGAACAAGGCGTTTGGGCGCCGGAGTGTCGCAGTCTTGCGACATTCGCAGACTCGCCGCTCCCCAGCATAGACATTCATATACTTGTGGCCTCGTAGAAACACGTGCAGAAGCCCGGTGATTTGCTTTATGCTGATGCAAGGCGATTCCTGCGCGACGATGCGGGATGCGGGTGCAGGGCACTCCCAGCCGATTGTGGAGGAGGTGCCATGTATGCTCTGACAGTACTCGACGCTGATGCTCTGAAGGCGTTTCGCAACGAGCATCCCTGGCTCGACTTTCCAGAGAGTATCCTAGAAGTCTCTGTATATTTCGACGATAATGGCGGCCCGACGCGATTGACAGCGATCACGATCGGGGATGATGGGCACGCCGTGCCCGCCGATGCCAACTCCTTCGGGATCGATACGATCCTCAGTCTCATCCGCTATGCGCCGCAGGGAAGAGCTCAGAACGAGGAGTGTCCTCAGGAGCGGTATATCTGGGCCTTGCTCGAGGCTTTGCCCGTCGCCGATGGATCTCGCCCCTTGGACGAGGTCGAAGCCGAACGCGCGGGAAAACTGCAGCAGGCCTATGAGATGCTGCACGCAATAGCCCTCGGGAAGCTTCAAACCTTGCTCGCGGAGGCCCGTAATCCGCGGGAGACCCTACGTCTGTCGAGCGCCATCGATGCGCTGCCTCGCACGCTGGAGGATGTTGATGACACCCATAAGCCGCAGTTCCTCGAAGTCGATCTCTGGCGCTTCGTTGCCGTCCTTCGAGACGAATTGGCCATGCCTGCCGACTACGAGCTGACTTCCACGAATGAGGACAAGTCGGTTTCGCGAGAGGTCATCGAGCAGGCGGAGACGACCGCCCTTTCCAGCCCCGTGATCCAGGCACTTTTCGAACTGTCACCGGTCGCCTTCTCGATCTCCAGTATTGGACAGAAAAGTTCGCGCTATGTCCGCGTCAACCAAGCCTATCTTGATCTCGTGGGCAAAAGCTGGGACGAGATCCGCGGCAGCGAAATGGTCGCATCAGGTGTCGTCTCTGGTAGCGAGGCACGAACCGAACGCCTCATGCTGCTGGACAGGGACGGGGGATATACCGGCATGCGCGGCGAGATTCGTGATGCGTCCGGAACGGTTGTCTCGGTTGTCATCTCCGCCCGACGCATTTCTGTCGCCGGGCAGCTTTATGATTTCGAGGTGCTTCAGCGGGCGGCGCAGAGCTGATCGTCCTGGTTTAGGCTCGCCTGAAAAGCGCGAGTGATCGGGCTTGAAGCCTGAAAGTGTGGCCTTCCTCGGCGACATCGCCTCTTCGATCTGTGTCGAAGGTGGTCAGTTCAAGCTGCCAACTCCCACCGCCGGTGTCGGGCAAGGCAAAATCGATGTCCTCTGCGATCGGGTTGAACAGGAGCAGGATTTCAGGCCAGACGTCATGCTCGCCCTCGAGATCGGGGCGTAGCAGTTTCAAGGCAAGCGGGTTGCCCTCTACCCAATGCTCGTTCTCCTGCCGGCCGCCATCGACATTGTACCAATCGATGATCATGCCATCGCGCCAGTTCGCGCGACGCAGGAGTGGTTGGGCCTTGCGGAGCGCGATGAGGCGCCGGCTGAATTCTCTCAGCTCTTCGCAGGTCTCCGGCAAATTATCCCAATGCAGCCAGCTGATTTCACTGTCCTGACAATAGCCGTTGTTGTTGCCCATCTGGGAGCGTCCCAACTCGTCGCCGGCCAGCAGCATTGGCGTACCATGCGAGAAGAACAGTGTGGCCAGGAAGTTGCGCTTTTGGCGGTCGCGGATCGCGTTGATCTCTGCGTCGTCGGTCGGACCTTCATGACCATAATTGTGGCTGCGGTTGTGGTCGTGGCCGTCCCTGTTGTCTTCACCATTGGCGTCATTGTGCTTCTGGTCGTAGGAAACGAGGTCATTCAGGGTGAACCCGTCATGCGCCGTGATGAAGTTGACGCTTGCCCAGGGGCGGCGGCCGCGCAGGTCGTAGATGTCACCTGAACCGAGGAGGCGGGCCGCGAAGTCCTGGGATGTGTTGTCGGCGTTCAACCAGTATTCGCGCGTCGAATCGCGATACTTGTCGTTCCACTCGGCCCAGCCGGGCGGGAAGCCGCCGACCTGATAACCGCCCGGACCAATGTCCCAGGGTTCTCCGATAAGCTTGACCTTGGAGAGCACCGGGTCCTGCGTGACAGCGTCGAAGAAGCCGCCGCGCTGGTCGAACCCTTCCGGCTCGCGACCGAGGATTGTGCCGAGATCGAAACGGAAGCCGTCTACATGCATCTCCTCGGCCCAGTAGCGCAGGCTGTCCATGACCATCTGTAGGACACGCGGGTGAGAGGTGTTGACGGTGTTCCCGGTTCCGGTGTCGTTGATATAGTAGCGGTGATTGTCGGGAAGGGTGCGGTAGTAGGAAAAGTTGTCGATGCCCTTGAAGGACAGAGTTGGGCCGAGTTCATTGCCTTCGGCCGTGTGGTTGTAGACGACGTCAAGGATGACTTCGATGCCGGCGTCGTGGAAAGCGCGCACCATATCGCGGAAGCCGGCGAGACCCTGGGGACCATAGTATCGGCTTGCGGGCGAGAAGAAACCGATCGTGTTGTAGCCCCAGAAATTGTGCAGGCCCTTGTCCATGAGATGGCTGTCATCGGGGAAGGCGTGCACGGGCAAGAGTTCGATCGACGTGATGCCAAGGCTTTTTACGTAGTCGACCGCAGCCTTGTGGCCCAGGCCCTCGAATGTGCCCCGAAGCTCCTCGGGGATGGCCGGGTTGAGCTTGGTAAAGCCCTTCACATGGGTTTCGTAGACGATCGTCTCGGCCCAGGGGATACGATTAAAGCCGTTGTAGAGCCGGCTCTCTGCGGAATCAACGACACGGCACTTCGGCGAACACGGCGCGCTGTCCAGATCGTTGAAGGACAGGTCTTTTTCCTCGGCGTCCAGATCGTAGCCGAAATGCGCCTTCGACCAGGCGAAGTCGCCGACGAGGTCACGCGCATACGGATCCAAGACAAGCTTGTTCGGGTTGAAGCGGTGGCCACGTTCGGGGTCGTAGGGGCCGTGCACCCGATAGCCGTAAAGCTGGCCCGGCTTCACAGCCGGCAGATATCCATGCCAGACTTCGTTCGTATATTCCGGGAGCTCGATCCGGGCGATTTCGACACTGCCAGTCTCGTCGAACAGGCAGAGTTCCACACGTTCGGCATGGGCTGAGAAGAGTGCAAAGTTGGTGCCCTCGCCGTCGAAGCACGCTCCGAGTTGGTGCCACTCGCCGGGCATGACGGTGAAATGCGTGCTCTTGGCGTCCATTTGATCCTCGAATGTGTGGAGTTGCGCTGCTTAATTCGCCAGCGCGTGGCTTTGTTCCGCCGCTGACCGGCGGGAACCTTCGAAGACGCTGGCGGTTCTCTCGCTCATGCCTCCCTGTTGGGTCAGAACCGAGGAGAACTCCATGCCTGCGAAATCAAAAGCACAACAGAAAGCCGCCGGAGCGGCGCTTTCTGCCAAACGCGGAAATACGAAGAAATCCGAGTTGAAGGGGGCATCCCGTAGCATGGAGAAAAGCATGAGCGAGAAGGAACTCGAGGATCTGGCTTCCGTGAAGCGCAAGGGCAAGCCAGAGTATGTCGAGGATCGCTCATGAACCCCAAACCGTTTGAACGGAAGACAGCATTGGTCACAGGCGCAGGATCCGGAATCGGGAGGGCAACGTCTTTGCGGCTGGCAAGCGGCGGCGCATTCGTCGGGCTGCTCGGTAGAACAGAGGATGAATTGAGGGAAACGCTCGACGAGATTCGCGCCGATGGTGGGGAGGGTCTCGTGTTGGTCGCGGATGTCAGCGATGCAGGCCAGATGGCGCAGGCTGTCGAGCGGCTGGTCACCGCGCGAGAGGGACTGAACATCGTGGTCGCCAATGCGGGCATCAATGGCACATGGGCGCCGATCGATGATCTGAAACCGAAAGAATTCGACAGCACTATCGCCGTCAACCTCAGAGGGACCTATCTGACGCTTCATCATAGCGTGCGGCATTTGAAGCGGAGTGGCGGGTCCATCATCGTCGTGTCGTCGATCAACGGTACGCGGACGTTTACGACGCCGGGCGCGACAGCTTACTCGGCCACCAAGGCAGCGCAGCTCGCCATGGTGCAGCAACTCGCGCTCGAACTCGGTCGGCATCGCATCCGCATTAATGCAGTATGCCCGGGTGCCATCGATACGGAAATCGACGACAACACCCAGATGCGCAAGAAGCGGCAGGCCGTAGTGCCGGTCGAGTTTCCGGAAGGCGATATCCCACTTACGGGAGGTAAACCCGGCACGGCTGAAGAAGTGGCTGATGTCATCGCATTCCTCGCCTCGGATGCGTCCCGTCACGTGACGGGGACGCCCATCTGGGTGGATGGCGGCCAGAGCCTGCTTCGCTGATCTCGGACGGTCGGTCCGGGGTAAGCCAGGGTCGCGGGGCGGGAGCGGGAGGTGATTTTCGAGCCGTAGATCAACCAGCGCACGCCAACCACAAACAGTGTCGCGATGAGGCCAATCTCCCAGAACCGGCCCGCCGGCGAGGCCGATCGATCCGGCAAACCAGAGCGCGGCGCCGGTGTTCAGGCCCTTAATCTGACCCTTGTTGAAGACGATCATGCCTGCCGCGAGGAAGGCGACGCCTGCCGTCACGGCTCCAATCAGACGGATGGCGTCAAGACGGCCCGCTTGTATCGGGAAAGCCGAATGATGGGCGATTTCGATGGTGAGGATAGCGCCGATCGCTGCCGAAAGAGAGACAAGGATGTGGGTGCAAAGCCCTGCTGCATGGGAGTGCCATTCCCCTTCGAAACCGACGCCTGCGCGGCGAGCAATCCAGCGGCCGGATGATGATGGCTGAGAGCACCAGAGCGGTGGCTATGCCGAAACTGGTCAGTTCCAATGGCATGTCGAGAGCGATGGGCACCGAGTGATGCCCATCGCCTTTGGTCAGTGCTTGTTTTCGGCTGTGCCGGCGGTCGAGGTATGGGTTGCGGAAACTGGATCGCTCGCCGGGAATGTGTCTTCCAGACCTTCTTCCAGCTCACTTTCACCGTGGCCGCGTTCGCCCTGCTCCTGGCGCAGGCTTTCGACCGCATCGCTGGGCTCGGAGTCCGCATCTTCTGTCGCGTCGGAGTGTCCAAAACGTCCGGCCTGCAACAGAACCACCTGGGCCTTGGCAAGCGCATTGTCGCGGCTCAAGTCACCATTTTCAGACTGTGCCAGACGCACGGAAATGCGCTCTCCGCCGTCCCCCATGAATTCCACGAGGAAACCCCCGTTCGTACCTGATGTTTCAGTGACTTCGGTACCGATGATCTGCATGTCCAATCTCCCGATTTAAGTTGCGGGAGAAACGCCGGGCTTGTGGGGTTGTTCCATGGTTGCCAGCGCGAGGAAGCAAGCTTGCGCTTGCGTGCTGAACGGAGATGAAACGTATTGTTCCACTTAACGTGTTGTTTACCATACTGTTTGGCATTTTACGAAAAACTGAACAAAGCGGGATGAGCGGCGTTGTGAAGGCAAAGGGAGACCCAAGATGCGACAAGGACAGGCCCTCGCCATTGATACGATCCTCATCGTAGAAGACGATGTTTTCATCTCCATGGACGCTGCCGACGCCGTTGCGCGCGCCGGCGTCAATGTGATCACCACTGAAACGGTGCGCGACGCACTCGAGATTCTGGAGACAGAGCACATCTCGGGCGCGATACTCGACTTCATGGTCAAGGATGGAGCCGTGACGCCGATCGTGCAGAAGCTGCGGCGCAACGGGATCCCTTTCCGCATCGTATCGGGGTCGGCGATCAAGGAGATCGAGGACAAGGGCATTCCGCCGGAACTCTGCGCGGCGAAACCAGCTGACTACCGGCAGGTGCTCGTGTCGTTGATGAATGATGTTCCAGCGCGGCGGCCGCATAGCGGCCATTAACCCGACGTCTGGTCAGCCGCGCTTTGACATCAGGCGTTCGAGCGTTCGTTCCACAACGTCGACCATGACCATGGTCTGGTGGTCGACCTCGATATTCAGGGCATCCCCCGGCTTGTAGCGCGGAAAAGTCGTCTGGCGCAGGGTTTCCGGGATCAGGTTGATCGTGAATTCGTCGCCCTCCGCTTCCGCCACCGTCAGGCTGGCGCCATTGACCGCGAGATAGCCGCGCTTGAAGACGTACTTGGCCCATTCTTCGGGCACCCGGAAGCGGATATGGGCGCCCGGCATTTCCATCTTAGCGCCGACGAGCTCGGCGGTAGTTGCAATGTGTCCAGCAATGTTGTGTCCACCGTTTTCGTCGGTCGGTTTGGCCGAGCGTTCGATGTTCACGCCGTCGCCTGCCTTAAGTGAGCCGAGATTGGTCCTCTCCAGAGTCGCATCCATTGCGTCGAAGGTCACGGTGGTGCCTTGCATGGACGTCACGGACAGGCAGACGCCTTCCACGTTGACACTCGCGCCGATCTGCAGATCGATCATCAGCCTTTGCGGCAGTTCGATCGAAAAAGTGGTGTATCCATTATGACGGATGATGGTCTTGATCGGGGCGACGGTCTGGACGATGCCGGTATACATGTAGCTTTCCTCGGTGATGCGAAGCGAAGGTAATGTCTCGCCGGCCGAAGACAATCCCCGATCTGGCATCTCTGTGTTCAGCATTTTATCGCTTCAGGAACGCCAGACGGACAGGCTGGTTGTATGCATGCGGCTTTCGACAGGATTTCGGACCTGCTCCCCGTTGTCCTAGATCTGTCGTATGGATGCGGCAGTCTCTGCTTTATCTTCCTATCTGGTGGTCATTCGATGACGAAAATTCTCTGCCTCGCTCTCAATCCAGCCATCGACATCTCCAGCGATGCCGAGGTCGTGCGCCACACCCACAAGACGCGAACGCACAATCAGCAACAGTTTCCAGGCGGTGGCGGCATCAATGTCGCGCGCGTCATTGCGACGCTCGGCGGCACCTGCGACCTGGTGTTTCTCTCTGGCGGAGCGACGGGCGAATTGCTGGAAGCCATGCTGAAGCCATTGCCGATCGTCGAGAGGCCTTTTCCCATCCGTGATCCGGTGCGCGTCGCCTATGCGGTGCATGAAACCTCCACCAACCTCGAGTATCGCTTCGTCCCGGAGGGGCCGCTGGTGACGGAGGTGGAATTGGCGCCTGTCTTCGAGGCGATTGCAGCGAGCGATGCGGATATCGTCGTTGCGAGTGGCAGCCTGCCACGCGGGGTGGCCGACGATACCTATGTGCGGCTTGCCGAAATCGTCGCCGCCAAGGGCGCGCGGCTGGTGCTGGATACGTCGGGGCTTCCCCTGGCTGCAGCCCTTTCCAGATCGCGCATGTTCCTGGTTAAGCCGAGCCTGGGTGAGTTCGAGGCATTTCTCGGACGCAAGCTGACACACGAAGAAGTCGGACCTGCTGCACAGGACCATGTCCGGGCGGGGGCCGCTGAGTATATCGCGGTCACCCTTGGCGCAGATGGAGCGGTTCTCGCCGCAACAGATCGCATCATTCGGCTGCCGGCGATCGACGTTCCCGTCAACTCCGCGACCGGTGCCGGCGACAGTTTCGTCGCAGGAATGGTTTGGGCCTTGGCGGAGGGGCGCGACATCGAGGAGGCGTTCCGGCTCGGCCAAGCTGCGGGTGCCGCGACGGTGATGACCGCCGGAACAGAGCTTTGCCGCCGTGGTGATGTGTTCGACCTGTTCGAGCGGGAGCAGCGGCGCGGTTGACCACCGTCGGGGGATCACGTCTGCGGGAAAACCGCGGCAGCTTTGTTTTATTACTTGTCACTGACAATCAAGTTTTATATTGGGAGGTCAGCGTATGGCGCGGCCCAAAGCGCCCGATTTTTATTATCAGTTTACAAGGAGCTCCCAATGCCGCTCACTCATTCGGGACCTTCGCTCAAGCGATTTGGCCTACTCCTGACGGTCCTCCTGTCCGCCTCCGGCGTTCATGCACAGGAAACGAGCCCTAGCGCGAGCCAGCCTCAGATCGTTGTTCCGCAGACCACGACGCAGGCCGATCCTACCACTGGCAGATCAGGAAGCGAGACCCCGACGGGTGCCGCACCAACGGCTTCACCGACGGTCGCATCTCCGCCCGCAGTCGAGGCACCTACGCTTGCCGCGGCAGAAACGCCGGCTGCTCCAGTTCCACTGCAAGTGGATACTCCTCCGTTAGCAGCCAGCCCGGATGCAATGGTGGTTGAACCCGCTGCGGTTGCTCCGGCACAGTCGACGGCGGCCCCTGGCTCTGATCAGCCCGAACCGGCGCCTGCGGGAGCCGGCCTTCCACATGACCTGTCGCCCGAAGGCATGTTTATGGCGGCCGACTGGGTCGTGAAGTCGGTGATGATCTCGCTGGCATTCGCCTCCGTGCTTACCTGGACTGTCTGGCTTGCCAAGTCGCTGCAGCTCTTCGGAGCGCGGACCCGGGCCAAGCGTGGCCTGAAGGCCGTCACCCAGGCGCGCCAGTTGCGGGATGCGCTGCAGGCGCTCGAAAAGCGCGGGGGTGTAGTGGCGACCATGGTGCGCGCGGCCCAGCATGAAATGAGCCTCTCGGATGCCGCGATCGACCAGGTCGGTGGTGACGGGGTGAAGGACCGTGTAGCTTCTGCGCTGGCGCGGATCGAGGCCCGCGCCGGACGCCAGATGTCGAATGGTACCGGCGTTCTCGCGAGCATCGGCTCGACCGCACCGTTTGTCGGCCTGTTCGGTACCGTCTGGGGCATCATGAACTCCTTCATCGGCATTGCCGAGACACAGACCACGAATCTTGCGGTCGTGGCGCCGGGTATCGCAGAAGCGCTGCTCGCGACGGCCGTAGGTCTCGTCGCGGCCATTCCGGCCGTCATCATCTACAACGTGTTTGCCCGCTCCGTGACGGGATACCGCCAGCTGCTCGCCGATGCCGGCGCCGGCATCGAGCGCCTTGTCAGCCGCGATCTTGACTTCCGCAAGAGTGCCCGGATCGCTCAGGCGACAATGGCGATTGCGGCGGAGTAAACCGATGGCTGGTGGTATCCGCGAAAACAGCTCTGGCGACGATCTCGTCGAGAACCACGAGATCAATGTGACGCCCTTCATCGACGTCATGCTGGTGCTGCTCATCATCTTCATGGTCGCAGCGCCGCTCTCGACGGTCGATGTGAATGTGGATCTGCCGGCGTCGACGGCGAAGCCCGCCGAGCGGCCGGATGAGCCCGTCTACGTGACGCTGAAGGAAGACATGAGCCTGTCGCTCGGCAATGACACTGTTGCCCGCGAAGGCCTCGGCGCATCGCTCGACAGGATGACCGAGGGCAACAAGGATGCCCGCATCTTCCTGCGCGCTGACAAGACTGTGGACTACGGCCAGTTCATGGAAGTCATGAACCTGTTGCGGGATGCGGGTTACCTGAAGATTGCGCTCGTCGGTCTGGAAAGCCTGCCGGCAGCGCAAGCGCCAGGGGCAGATCCGGCGACACCGCCTGTGGAGACTGCGCCATGATCGAGCCCCGCTCCACGAAGCGCGCCATCGGCGAGGGGCTGTTGTGGACCACGGCCGGCCTTTTGATCGCCACCGCGCATGCGGGCGCCGTTGCGGTTCTCTTGCGCGAACCCGAAATGGTCGTCGCCGACAGCGGGCCGCCACCTGCGATCATGATCGAGCTTGCGCCCGAACCCGAAGCTGTCATCACCGAAGAGACCGAGATCTCGACCGAACAGGTCGACGCCGAAGAAGTGAAGACTGCGACCAGTGAGCCTTTGCCGGAGCCTGTCCCGGAACCGGTTGAGCAGCCTTTGCCGGAGCCTCCGTTGCCGGAGCCTGAGCCCGAGCCGGAAGTGACGGAGGCACTGCCTGAACCGCCTCCCGTGATCGAACCTGAACCCTTGCCCGAACCGGTGCCGGAGATCGACCCGATCGAGCAGATGGTGATGGCGGAACTCGAGAATGTCGAGGTTCCGATCCCCATGATGCGGCCGCCGGTGCCTAAGCCGCCTGTAGAAAAGAAGAAAGAACCTGCCCCGAAGAAGGTGGTCAAGAAACAGGTCGAACCCCCGGCCAGCCAGGCTGCGCGCACGGCCAAGGCCGAGGTGGCCCAGTCGACCCGCAACGCTGCTTCGGCGACGGCCAACGGTTCCGGTCGCAGCGTTTCGCCAGCACGATGGCAGTCGCGGCTGATGTCTCATCTCGAGCGCCGCAAGCGTTATCCGAGCGCCGCGCGCAGCAACCGCGAAGAGGGCACGGTCTATGTGCGCTTCCGAATCGACGACTCTGGTAATGTTTTATCGGTATCGCTGTCGCGGTCCTCAGGCTATCCGACGCTCGACAGCGCCGTGCTCGACATGGTGCGGGCGGCTTCCCCGGTTCCGGCACCGCCTGAGGGCGTGAACAAGACGATTACGGCGCCGGTGCGGTTCAACCTACGCTGAGTGGCAGCCATAGAATTAGAAAAGGCCGGCGGGATGATCGCCGGCCTTTGTGTTTTTAGTCGATGTCGAACTTGACGCCCTGAGCGAGCGGCAGGGTCCGACCGTAGTTCACGGTGTTGGTCTGGCGGCGCATATAGGCCTTCCAGCTGTCAGAGCCGGATTCACGGCCGCCGCCGGTTTCCTTCTCGCCACCGAAGGCGCCACCGATTTCCGCACCCGACGGGCCGATATTGACGTTGGCAATGCCGCAATCCGAACCACGGTCGGAGACAAAGGCTTCGGCTTCGCGGATGTCGTTGGTGAAGATCGACGAGGAGAGGCCCTGCGGCACGTCATTGTTGAGGGCGAGCGCTTGGTCGAACTCGCTGTACTTGATTACGTAAAGAATCGGCGCGAAGGTTTCCTCGACGACCGGGCCGCACTGGTCCGGCATCTCGACAAGGGCCGGGCGCACGTAGAAGGCGTCAGCTGCTTCGTCAGAGCGGACGCGGTCGCCGCCATGTACCTTGCCGCCATCGGCCTTGGCCGCTTCCAGAGCGTGCTTCATGCGCTCAAAGGAGCCCTTGTCGATCAGCGGCCCGATCAGGTTGCCGGCTTCCAGCGGGTTGCCGATGGTGACGGAGCCATAGGCCTTGATCAGGCGCGGCACCAGCGTGTCGTAAACGCTTTCGTGGACGAAGAGACGACGCAGTGAGGTGCAGCGCTGGCCGGCTGTGCCCATGGCGGAGAAGGCGACGCCACGGAGCGTCAGATCGAGATCGGCGGTCGGGCCGACGATGGCGGCATTGTTGCCGCCGAGTTCGAGGATCGACCGGCCGAAACGGGCGGCGACGCGCGGGCCGACGGCGCGGCCCATGGCGGTCGATCCGGTCGCCGAGATCAGTGGTACCTTCGGGTGATCGACGAGGATTTCGCCGATGTCACGGCCGCCGATCAGTAGCGTCGCGAGATTGGCCGGGGCCTTGCCGCCTTGAGCATTGTAGCGCTTCACGGCCTTTTCGAAGATCGCATGGGTGGCGATGGCGGTGAGTGGTGTCTTTTCCGACGGCTTCCAGATCGTCGAGTTGCCGCAGACGAGCGCGAGGGCTGCATTCCAGGACCAGACGGCGACGGGGAAGTTGAAGGCCGAGATGATGCCGGTGACGCCGAGAGGGTGCCAAGTTTCCATCATGCGGTGTTCGGCGCGTTCGGTCGCGATGGTCAAGCCGTAAAGCTGGCGCGACAGGCCAACGGCGAAATCGCAGATGTCGATCATTTCCTGGACTTCGCCGAGGCCTTCAGAGGTGATCTTGCCGACTTCGATGGAGACGAGGCGGCCGAGTTCGGTCTTGGCAGCGCGCAGTTCCTCGCCGAGCAGGCGGATCAGTTCGCCACGCTGAGGGGCGGGCACAAGGCGCCATTCGAGGAAGGCCTTGTGAGCGTCATCGATCGCCTTGCGAGTGTCGTCGGCGGAGATCTCGGCGACGGCTGCAATGCTTTCGCCGTTGATCGGCGAGCGAACCGAAAGCGTGCCGCCGGTCAGCGCCTTGGCGTCGACGCCGAAGCTTGCCATTAGCGCTGCCGTTTCGGCGGAGAATTTGAGAGTGGCGAGGGTCATGGTGGTCCTTCCGTCAGGTCTACCTGGTTCTTGTTCGTTCAAAATCGTGCGCCGGCCAGATGCGCCACCTGGGCGCCGGCCTCGTACCATGCTTCCTTCAGGGTGCGGAAGGCCGGTGCGTGCGGATCGGTGAGGGGCAGGGGCAGTTCTTCCTCTGTCATCTGGCCGAGGATGTGGCTCGCGATCGTCTTGCCGAAGACAGTGCCCGGAGAGATGCCGCGGCCGTTATAGCCGGAGAAGCCGATGACGCCGGGGGCAAACTTGTGGAAGCGCGGCAGAGCATTGGTTGTCATGCCGATTTGGCCATACCATTCGCTCTCAAAGGCAATGTCGCCGATCTGCGGGAAGATCGCTTTCAGCGCGCGTTGTGCCCAGGCGCGATGGATGCCAAGGCCTGTTCCGCGCAAGGCGCCGACGCTGCCGAAGACCATGCGGCCCGCCTTGTCTATGCGGAAGGAAGACAGGACTTCCTTCGTATCCCAGCAGCCCTGTCGTTCCGTTAGTATCGACTTACGCAGGTTGTCGCTGAGAGGGACGGTCGCAAAATTGAAGTAGGGGAGATGTACCTGCTCTTCGCGCACCGCCGCAAACGGGCCGTGACTGTAAGCATCGCTTGCGACGACGATCCACTGTGCATCCACAGTGCCTTCTGCCGTGCTAACTCGCCAGCCCTCTGCTGTCTTGTCATAGGTTTCGACCGGACTTGCCGTATGAAGCACCGCTCCGGCCTTCTGCGCCGCATGGGCAAGGCCACGGGCATAGGCGAGCGGTTGCAACGTGCCAGCGCGGCGGTCGAGCAGGGAGCCTTGGTAGGTACGGGTGCCGATCTTGTGCTCGGTCTCCGCCTCGTCGAGCAGGTCCACAGGCGCACCGCGACGCTGCCACTGCTCAGCGCGAGCTTCGATTTCCTTGCGACCAGCGCTGCCGACCGCGCAGTGCAGGGTGCCTGAGCGCTCCAGTTCGCATTCAATGCCGTGCCGGTCGATCAGATCCATAACCGTGCGCGGTCCGTTGCCGAGCAGATCGAGAAGCCGCTCGCCATAGACTGGGCCAAGTTCAACGGGCAGATCGTCGGGCATGACCCACATGCCGGCATTGACCAGGCCGACATTGCGGCCGGCGCCACCGAAGCCGATTTCCTTGGCTTCAAGGAGAATGACACTGGTGCCGGCTTCTGCGAGATGCAGTGCTGTGGAGAGGCCTGTGTAGCCGCCGCCCACGATCACGACATCTGCCTTTGCGGCCCCTGCAAGTGTCGTCGTCACCGGAGCGGCGGGTGCCGTCTTTTCCCAAAGTCCGTGGGAGCGAGGATCGTTCAGCATGGCATGGCCCCGGGAGATGCTTGGTGCCGGAGCCTGCAATCCGGACATGGGTTCACGTCCGATATCATTCCGCCCCGTACAATCTTGTGATTTCTAGAAGACCGTTCTACGCCATTCCAGCGATAAATTCTCAAGAGATCATTCCGAAAAGGCATGACCATGCTGCCTGCCCGTCGCTTCCTTCCATCGCTTTCGCTGCTCACTGCCTTTGAGGCTGCCGCCCGTACGGGGAGCATCACGGCGGCAGCACGGGAGCTTGATCTCACGCAGAGTGCGGTCAGCCGACAGATCAAGGCATTGGAGAACCAGCTTGGTGTCGAGCTGTTTCTACGCGAGCGTCAGACGATCCGGCTGACGGTCGCCGGTGACAGCTATGCCCGCGAGATACGGGAAGCGCTTCGCCGCATCTCCAGCGCGTCCCTGAACCTGCGTGCCAATCCGCATGGCGGCACGCTCAACCTCGCGATCCTGCCGACCTTCGGCGCGCGCTGGCTTGCGCCGCGCCTCGGTCAGTTTCTGGCCGCCAATCCCGGCATCACGATAAATCTGGTGACGCGGCTGTCACCCTTCGACTTCCGCCTCGATTCCATCGATGCCGCGATCCATTTCGGCGATGCCGTCTGGCCGGGTGCGGAACTGACTTTGCTGATGCAGGAAGAAACCGTTCCGGCCTGCAGTCCTGCCTACAGACACGATCATGAGATCGCGAAACCGGTGGATCTGTTGAACGTTTCGCTGCTGCATCTCACCACGCGGCCCGATGCCTGGGAGCGGTGGTTCACCGAGAACAGTGTCGTTTTCGAAAGCGTGCACGGCATGCTCTTCGACCAATTCGCCACGGCGTCTCAAGCGGCGATCGGCGGCCTGGGCGTCGCGCTGTTGCCGACCTTCCTGATCCAGGATGAACTCGCGCGGGGCGAACTCGTCCCTGCCGTCGACCGGCCAATGCGGAGTGCGCAACGCTACTATCTCGCATTTCCGCGTGAACGCGCAGCGTATCCGCCTCTCGTCGCCTTTCGCGATTGGATCGTCCGGGAGTTGTCGCGGGTCTGAGACCCCGGTCAGCCGGCTGTTGCCGTCGATGCGATCCAGATGGCGAAAACCAGATGTGTCAGGTGATGAAGTGTCTGGTCGGCGCCGAGTAGCCACCAGTATGCGGCCTGCTCGACCTTGAACCGGTATCGCTGCTGGATGAACGTCTTGCTCTTGTCGATCAGCCCATGCACGACGAAATCGACCACCGCAAGCCAGGCCAGCTGCGGAGCGCACACGAGAGCGATAAGCAACGTGCCACCTGCATGGACCGAGACATGGGCGAGCAGAGGGGCTAGCCAGTTCTTCGGTTGTTCCTTGCCCTTTGCCATCCAGCTTGTCTGGAAAAGGAAGTCGGCCACCAAGTGCTTGATGATGAACAGAGCCACGGCCCAGATGAGCAGCTGGGGGGCGATTTGCTCCGGCATGGTGGGCATGGAAATTCCTTCGGCTTGCATTTCTGTCCGAAGATAGACCACTCTCCAAAACGCTGTGAAGCGGCCTTTTAGTCTACTCAGTTTTGCGCTTTGCGCTTCCTTTACATGAAGGTGGCGTTTCGCTGCTGCGCGTTAGGAAGATGGTAGTGCCTCTGGGGATGTCACCAGCCGTCACAAAGCACCTTTTCCAGCATGTCGACGAAGAAATCCGCACTCTCGCGGCTCAGGCAGAGCGGCGGCTTTATTTTCAAAACGTTAAGATGATCGCCCGTCGGTTGCATGATCACGCCGAGATCGAGCAACCTGTGGCAGATGCCAGCCGTCTCTCCCGTCGCCGGCTCGAGTGTCTCGCGATCACGAACGAATTCCAGTCCGAGATAGAGACCCATGCCATGAACAGCGCCGACAAGCGGGAAGCGCTGTCCCAAGGCTTCCAGGCGGGCCTTCAGATGATCCCCAATGACGCGTGCATTTTCTTGCAGGGCTTCGTCGCGCATGATGTCCAGCACCGTCATGCCGACAACGCAGCTCACGGGGCTGCCGCCGGACGACGAGAAGAAATAGCCTTCCTTTTCCAGACTGTCGGCAATGTCTCGTCGAGTAATCACCGCGCCAAGCGGCTGTCCATTGCCCATGCCCTTGGCGACAGTGATGATGTCAGGCACGACGCCCTGTTGCTCGAAGCCCCAGAAATGATGGCCGAGACGGCCATAGCCGACCTGCACCTCGTCGGCGATGCACAGCCCGCCGCTTCCATGAACCAGCGCGTAGACTTCGCGCAGGTATCCGGGGGGCAGCGGAATGCCGCCGGCATTGCCATAGACGCTTTCGGCGATGAAGCCGCCGAGCCGGCCGCCGGCGTTCTCGATCTCTGCGATCTTTTCGGCCACAGCTGCGACATAGGTTTCTGTCGATCCGTCGCCGCGATGTTTGCCCCTGTAGGTGTTGGGTGACATGACCGGATGAACCCAGTCGGGGCGGGTTTCGAGCGCGCGCGGATTGTCGGCGATCGAGGTCGAGACGGCGTCGCTGGCGACCGTCCAGCCGTGATATGCTTCCAACAGGCTGAGGATATTGCGGTGGCCGCTTTGGGCCCAGGCGAGACGCAGAGCCAGATCCACGGCCTCTGAACCCGAATTCACCAGAAAGACGGTGTCCAGGCCTTCCGGGGCCAGTGATGCCAGTCGGTCGGAAAACTCCGCGACGGCTGCATAGTGAAAGCGGGAATTGGTGTTGAGCAAAGCCCATTGACGCCCAACCGCTTCGGCGAGGCGCGGATGGCCGTGGCCGAGAGTCGTGACGTTGTTGACCATGTCGAGATAGGCGCGGCCCTTCACGTCGAAGAGGTGCTCCTTCCAACCGCGTTCGATCTGCGGCGGATCGGCATAGTAGTTCTTCTGCGGCTTGGCGAAGCTCCTGTGGCGGCGCTCCAGCAGGCTCTCGCTTTCAGGTGGCGGCGCATCTACGCCGACGCCGAGAAGGCGAGACGGAGATGGACAGATGTGGCTCCAGATTGCGCTCTGTCCTGGCCTCGCGAAGAGCGGTGGAACGAGATCCGGATCGCGGCACAGCTGGATGCGCAGGCCGCCGATGCCGCCAGCAGCACCGGCCACCTTGCCGATCGCGTCCCCGGCTGTGACGCTCGCCCCATCTTCGAGGCTGCAGTCAATACCATCAAGATGGAGCGACAGAGCATGCGACGACAGGATGAGATGATGCCCGTCGAGCACGATGGTGCCATCGAAGGGGGCAAAGGCTTCCGTCGCCCCGGGGAGGCAGACGTCAATATGCAAGGCAAAAGTGGCCGGGGGCGTCGCAGAGAGAGGCCGGGTGTAGGAGAGCCTGAATTCGCCGTAGCGCGTCGAAGCGACACCGGTCTCTACCGCAGCACGTGCAAGCAGCTTCCAGTCGATCTCCTGATCTGCCCAACTGTCTCGCGGCAGGTCCGGGCTGGTGACGGTCAGGTCGGTCAGGCGAAAATCGGGAGCCTTGAGCGAAGGAAGCAGCGGATGAGAAATCTCGATCTCTGGCGCATCGGGGTTCATGCCGGCAGCGTCCAGGATTGCGGCCTCCATCAGCGGATAAGGTACCGAGGTGGCGACCTCGAATATGGTCCGTTCATGGTCGACATTGCCGAGGATGTAGTCGTTGTCCGGATCGATCGAGAGCTGTTGTTCGCTGCTGGCGACGAGCACACCCGCGCGTGCGACAATCAGCGGCCACAGGGCTTTCAGCTCCGCCTCGGCAAGCGGGAAACGTTGGTGGAAGGCTTTGACTGCGGGCAAGATGAAAAATGGATCGCCGTCGGCATGGTGCAGCAGAGCGGCGCAAGTGACGGCGAGATCGGCGACCAGCCAGCCATAGAGCACGTCGCCGAAATCGATAACGCCATCCGGCATGAGGCGTCCGGAGGTGTCCGGTGTCGCGACGACATTGTCATCTGTGATATCGTGATGAATGGCCTGGATGCGCAGATCAGAGGCGAGCGGCTGGATGCGCTTGACCGCCATGATCATCGCCTTGGCGATGCGGTCTCGCTGCTTCTGGTCCGTGATGGATTTGAGGAGATGCAGGGCGACAGGGCCTGCCCGGCGCAGGTCCCATTGCAGTTCCCGGTCGAGGCCGTCGTGGCGGAAATCCTTCAGTCCATATGCGACACGCGCCACAACATCACCCAAGGCGGAGACGATCTCGGGCGAGAGGTATTTTTGGCGGGTCAGCGGGTGACCATCGAGATAGGAGAGCAGCCGGATCCAGTAGCGCTCACCATCGAGTTCGATCTGCGGAATATAGTCTCCCGTAAGGGCGGCGATCGGTTCGGGAATGCGCAAGCTGATGTCGAGACTGCGCAAATGCTCCATTGCATGGTTCTGGGCCTCGAGCTCGTGGTGCGGATACTCCGCACGCGAGACCTTCAGGACGAGGCTTTCAGTGCCGGTATCGATCAGGAAGTTGCGATCCTGTTGGCTACCGAGTTCCCGTATGGTGCCACTAAAGCCATAGAACTCGTTGAAGATGAACCTGGCATCTGCGAGCGAGACGTTCGGGCGTGGCAATTCGGTGCGCTGGAGCAGAGCCGAGTCGGCCATACGGGTTCTCCCTGAGGAATCATGCCGGGAGATTAGCAGAGCGTCGCTTGGCGTCTATCCCGCAGGTCTCAGGCAGGAAAAAGACGATGGGCGCCGTTTCCGGCGCCCACTTCATTTTCATCCCATGCGCTCGGAGGCATAGGAGCCCGGGCTTGCCGGGAAGACGACCGTACGGTTGCCGTTGATGAAGGTGCGGTGGTGGATATGGGCGTGGATCGCCCGCGCCAATACCTGGCTTTCGACATCGCGGCCGATCGAGACGTAGTCGTCTGCCGACTGCGCATGGGTGATGCGGGCGACGTCCTGCTCGATGATCGGGCCTTCGTCGAGATCGGCCGTGACATAATGGGCCGTGGCCCCGATCAGCTTCACGCCGCGCTCGAAAGCCTGTTTGTAGGGGTTTGCGCCCTTGAAGGAGGGCAGGAACGAGTGATGGATGTTGATGATCTTGCCGGACATCTTCTGGCACATCTGGTCGGACAGTATCTGCATGTAGCGGGCGAGCACAATGAGCTCCGTGCCGGTCTGCTCGACGAGATCCATGATGCGGGCTTCGGCCTCGAGCTTGTTGGCCTTGGTCACCGGAATGTGGTGGAAGGGGATGTCGTGATTGACGACGACCTTCTGATAGTCGAAATGGTTGGAAACGACGCCGACGATGTCGATCGGCAGTGCGCCGATCTTCCAGCGGTAGAGAAGGTCGTTCAGGCAGTGGCCGAAGCGCGAGACCATCAGCAACACTTTCATGCGTTTGGCGGCATCATGCAGTTCCCAGTTCATGCCGAATTTCTCGGCGACGGGGCCAAAGCCCTTTTCCAGCTTCGCTTCAGCGATGCCCTCCTCCGAGATGAAGGACACACGCATGAAGAACTGGCCGGTGTGAAGATCGTCGAACTGGGATGAGTCGACGATGTTGCAACCCTGCTCCGCGAGATATCCCGAAATCGCAGCCACGATGCCGCGGGTCGACTGGCAGGATACGGTCAATACATAGCTCGTCATCGGTTTTATCATCTCCTCGGCGGGTGCGGCCGCGTGTCTCTATCGCATCTCCGGCGCGTTCGGAAGCGCGCGCCGAATTGTGATTGTTGCCCTTGCGAAGAGAGGGCCGTTGCGCATGAGCGCCGTCCTTTCTTCGCGATGGACTGAGATTAGGGCAGGAAATGCAAAACCTCGTTCCTATTGCGCCTTTCGAAGGCGCATCTTCGCCGTCGCCATGTCCGTAATGGACAAAACATCGGATCCCCCTATCCTTGGCATTGACCTTTGCCGAAGCACCAATAACCTGCGCGCAACTCAGCTCCGGACCGAGATCGTCATGGCATTGCGAATGAAATTCCCCAACGGCAAAAGGACTATGGTCGATCTGGTGCGGGCCTCCGGTGTCGCACTCGGGCTGCTTGCGATGACGTCGCAATCCGTGCTGGCGAGCGGGGCTTGCCTGCGTGGCGTCAATCTTGCAGGCGCGGAGTTCGGTGAGGAGGACGGTGTCTATGGCACGGCCTACACCTATCCGACCGACGAGACGATCGCCTATTTCGCCGCCAAGGGCTTCAACTCTGTGCGGCTGCCTTTTTCCTGGTCTCGCCTGCAAACATCGCTGGGCGCGGACTTCGACCCTGCGGAATTCGATCGGCTTAACGACACGGTCATGCGTCTGCGTGCGGCGGGTCTGACCGTGGTTCTCGATCCGCACAATTATGCCCGGTATCGTGGAGAACTGATCGGCTCGCCGGCGGTGCCCTATGAGGCCTTCGCCAAATTCTGGAGCGAGTTGGCGCTGGCTTTCGGCAATCAGGATGGTGTCGTCTTCGGGCTGATGAACGAGCCGCATTCCATGCCGACAGAGCAATGGCTGAGCGGCGCCAATGCCGCGATCGCCGCCATCCGTGGCGCCGGTGCTCGCAATCTCATCCTCGTTCCGGGGAATGCCTGGTCGGGAGCACATAGCTGGACCGGGGAAGATTACGGCGGTGCCAATGGCACAGTCATGCTCGGGGTCGAGGATCCCCTCGACCATTACGCCTTCGAGGTGCACCAGTACTTCGATGATGATTTTTCCGGCACCAAGGACAATTGCAGCCGGGCGGATGACGCCGTCGCTGCGATCGAAAACTACTCGCAATGGCTGCGTGACAACGGCAAGCGCGGGTATCTCGGCGAATTCGGTGTGCCGAAGGAAGAGGCCTGCATTCAGGCACTGGAGCGCATGGTCAGTGTCGTTGAGCGCGACCGCGATGTCTGGATCGGTTGGGCCTACTGGGCCGCTGGAGACTGGTGGCCGGAAGAAGAGGCGCTAAACATCCAGCCGACGGCTGCGGGCGATCGACCGCAGCTTCGGGGTTTGTCACGGGCCCTCACAGACTTTTCGCCTGCGGCATCGAGCTGCCCGGCGCTCGGCCCGTGAGGTCGAGAGCGGCGATCTAGTCCGCACCCTTAACAACCTTGCGAAGGTGAAGACTTCACTTGGGCCCGAAAACGCGACCTTAACGCTTTTCGGTTAGGCAGGGCGAAAGACCGACTGAACCATCCAACACGAAGGTGCGGCATGGAGAGCACGACTGCGTCAGGGCCGAGTGCCGTGACAGGCTTGGCCAAGGGCGCGCGGATCGTCCAGATCGTTCGCCAATACGCGCCAAGCCGCGGCGGCCTGGAAGACGTCGTCTCTAATCTCAGTCGCTCCCTTGCTTCCCGCGGGTTCGCAGTGCGCGTTGTTACGCTCGACCGGTTATTTCGCGCGCCCGATGAAGTCTTGCCTTCGCGTGAGATGATCGACGGAGTCGAGGTCGTGAGGATCCCCTGGCGGGGCAGCAGCCGTTATCCTCTGGGGCCTGCAGTTTTCCGGCATATCTCCGATGCGGATCTTGTTCATGTGCATGGCATCGATTTCTTCTACGATGCGCTTGCCTGGACACGGCCGTTTCACCGCAAGCCGCTGGTCGCTACGACGCATGGTGGGTTCTTCCACACGAGGAACCATGCAGCGATCAAGAAACTCTGGTTCCAGACCGCGACCCGCGCCTCTACGCTCGCTTATGATGCGCTGGTCTGTTGCAGCCAGTCGGATGACCGGATGTTCGCGCCGATTGCCGGTAACAGGGCGCGATTGATCGAAAACGGTGTAGATATCGATAAGTTCTCAGCGCTCGGCAGCGAGCGACCCGTGCGACGCATGGTGACGATCGGTCGGTTTTCCGTCAACAAGCGGCTCGATCGCCTGCTCGATGCCATGGCCTCATTGAAACAGCTGTCAGCTGGCTGGCATCTGGACGTTGTCGGTTCGCCGTCCGATCAGACGGAAGCGGATCTTCGGGCCGCAATCGCAATGCGCGGCCTTGAGGAAGACGTCCACCTCCATGTGGGCGTCTCCGATGCCGAGGTGCGCGAAGTGTTGGCGCGCTCGTCGCTCTTCGTATCCGCATCGGAATATGAAGGCTTCGGGCTGGTGGCCGTCGAAGCGATGAGTGCCGGGCTGGTGCCTGTACTCCATTGCAACGACGCCTATCAGGCGCTCGCAACCCGCCATTCCGGGATCGCCGTCACCGATTTCTCCCGCGTCGACGCTGCTGCAACGGCGATTGAGGAGGCCTATCAGGCGTTGGTATCTTCACGCAATCTTCGCTCGGACATGATGGTGGCAGCTTCGCAGCACGGCTGGTCGGACGTCTGCGACCGCCATGTCGCGCTTTATCGGGAAGTCCTCGGATCCCGCCTGCAAGAGGTACCAGCCTGATGAAGTCGGTTTCCAAACGGATATTGGTCGTTTCAGGCCATCACTTCGCGGATGCCCCGCGCCGTGTCGATCTCCACTTCATGTCGGATCAACTGCGCGAGGAGGGGGCGGAGGTCGATTTTCTGATCTGCCGCCTCAGTCCGCTCAGCCGCTTCCTCCGTGACGGGCGCTACGAGCATGCACGGACGCGTCCCATCAATGCGTGGTTCCGGCTGGACGAGCGCCTGCAGGAGTTCGTCTGGTTCGCACCCTTCCACCCGATCAATCTGCGATATGGCTGGCTGAACGCGGTCGTGGCACCTCTTTATCGTCGCTATGGATCTTTCCTGCCCAAGGCCGTCATCGAGCGCTTGTCTGACTATTCGCATATCGTCATCGAAAGCGGGCCCTCACCGCTGCTGACGCGCTACCTGCGTCGCCATGCGCCAAAGGCCAAGTTCATCTATCACGCGGCGGACCGGCTGGAGACGATCAGGGTGCATCCCTGCATCATCAAGGAGTTGAACGCCACCCTGCCGCTCTACGACCAGATCAGAATCATGGCGGAAGCGATGCGCGCCGATTTTGCGGCTCAGGATCGCGTTGTCTTCGTTCCGCACGGGATCAGCAAGGGGCTGTTCGATGCCGCGGTCGCCAGCCCGTATGAAGGTCCGCGTCATGCAATCAGCGTCGGTGACATGATGTTCGATGCCGGGATGATCGAGACGCTTGCAGCTGCGAACCCGGACTGGACCTTCCACCTCTTCGGCAAGAAGGCGCAGCCGTTACAGCCGCGGCCCAACATCGTCGCTCATGGGGAAGTGTCCTTCGGCACGATCGTGCCGTTCATCAAGTTCGCTGACATCGGTATTGCACCCTACAGGGCCGGTGCTGGGGCCGACTATCTCAGCCAGTCTAGTCTGAAAATGATCCAGTACAGCTATTGCCATCTGCCGATCGTCGCGCCGCGTTTCGCAGCCGCGGGCCGGGACAATGTCTGTGCCTATGAGCCCGACGATCAGGATTCCATTCGGGCGGCATTCGAGCGCGCCAAGGGCATGGACCACTTGACGATCGATACGTCCGATATTCTCACCTGGGAAGACGTGGTCGACCGGCTGTTCCACGCGCCGGGTACTGCCTGATTCCGATAGCCAACCGGCTCGGCGAGCTCAGGACAGGGTCTGGATTGTGTTGGTTCCGAGGTGACTCAGGGTGCCATGAGGCTTCTGTCCCGGCTGCACGTTCTCTCGCGGAGAGAGCCTGATACGCTTGGCGCGCCCTGGCGCAAGATGGAACCAGTCGTCTTCGGCGAGAAAATGCTCGAAGTCGATATGGACCGACTGCGCAAACTGGCTGGCGGTCAATTCGAGCCACCAGGTGCCGTCGACCTGATGGAAAGCGTGATCCACCTTCGAAGCATGCTTGGAGGTCTTGCGGCCCAGAGGGAAATGAAACGCTTCAGTGATGACGGTCCCACCGGTGTCAACGAGCCTCGCCACAGTGACATCATGTGACGGTGGACCAAAACGATAGGCATAGGTGGTATCGAAGAAGGCCCCAAATAGGTCTGTGGCTGGTACGCGATGGGCCGATCGGGCATCGAGCGAGAGGGGCCTGCTTGCAGACACCACCGGCTGGGCGCCATCCCTGAGGCAGGCAATCTCAAGCGTCATGTTCTGACTTGTCGCGGTCTCGTTGACGAGGTGAATGTCGAGCCCATTGGTGCCCTCGTCTGTCAGCAGGACCTGGATCGGGCGGAAGGCGCGCTTCAGGGCATACCAGACGGATTTCGGCTCGCCGGTTGAATCGATCACGCCCCATCCGGGGCCTGCCGCGAGATCCTGGAAAGTCCATGTAAGGCCGCCGCTGCAAGAGGACCCGCTTCTGCGCCATTCCGCAAAGGTTTCCGTGACGACTTCCGCTGTGGTGGCGCGGGCGTGGTCCAGATAGGCTGCAGGGTCTTCCCGGCGTAATCGCGCGGGATCGATTGCGTAGAGTTCTGCCAGATAATGGTCTCGAACGTCCTCGAAATCCCAGGAGGCGCCCCGATCGCGCGGGACACGTGCCTTCCAGCGGGGGTCGTGTACTGCGGGCACCGCCAGTTGCGTGTCGAGCGTCCGCTGTTGTGGGACATGGGCGAAGGCCAGGCATTCGGCGGCAAAGCGCACATTCGCCCGGCGGGCGTCTTCGAGCGGACGCTGATAAGCACCGACGCCATAGTAGTGGGTGACGCCTTCGTTGGGGACGAATGGCATGCTTCCGCCATAAGGCGAGTTTGGAACATAGGCGACGTCCGGGCGATGATCCCGCACGGTTTGCGCCAGCGTCTCGGTGAAGAACGTGCCCTTCCAGATGCGCTCGGGAAGGCCGAGCATGGCGCCCTGCTGGAAGACTTCGCTGCCTCCGGCGATGACGGCGAGCGAGGGGTGCCCCTGCACGCCGGCAAGCAGGGTCTCCACTTCGGTCGCAGCCCGCTTGGTAAATTCTTCGTCGGAGACAGGATAGTCGAAGTTTGCGAACATCAGGTCCTGCCAGACCATGATGCCCAAACGATCGCAGAGCCGGAAAAAATCTGCGCTCTCATAGGTCATGGTCCCGCCGATGCGGATCATGTTCATGTTTGCTTCGGCCGCTTTGGCGAGCCAAGGCGTATAGGCTTCGGCCGAACCCGGCAGCCGGAGCAGATCGGCATTGGTCCAGACGGCGCCGCGGCAGAAGACGGGCACGCCATTGACCTTGATCCCGAAGCCCTTGCCATCTTCGTCGCGGTCCACCTCGATGCGACGGAAGCCGACGAGGCCGAGCGGATAGATGCGTCCGTCGATCGCGAGCGTCACATCGTGAAGCATGGGGTCGCCATGCGTCCTCGGCCACCAGGCGGCGACAGCCGGCAATTCGAGGTTGGAAATCAAGCGCCCGTTCTGCGCTTTCTGGAACTGGGCCGTGCGGCCACAGCAGAGGATTGCCATTTCGGCGTCGGGGTCTGCCTGGAGTTCGACTGAGAGGTGTCCGGTGCCGAATTCGTCGAGATCGGCGTTGATGCGCAGCCCGGAGACGATGTCATGCGATGGTCGGATTAGGGAGATCGGGCGGTACGGTCCGACGGGATGGATTTCGGGGCACCAGCCGGGCATGTGGCCGAGAAGAGTTGTCCTTGCGAGCCGAAGCCCCTGCTGATCGATCATCTGCGGCCGCCAGCGGGCCCTCGGCCCCTTCCTGCCGAGATGGGGTTGGAGCGCCCGGAAGCAGATTGCCAACTCGTCTTGGCCCGTGAGATCGAGCGTGAGGTCGACCGGTTCGAACATGCTTTCGCACATGTGCGCCAAAGCACCGTTGACGAAGACTTCGGCAATGGTCGCGAGGCCTTCGAAGCGGAGTACCGCCGGGCCTGGCGTCTCGCCAGCGAGCGATCGTCGGTACCACACATCCTTGTCATGCAAGGGGCTCGGATGGGCTGGATCGAAGAGGCCGGCCTCGGTCAGCGCTGCGGCAACCGTCCCAGGTACAGAAGCGGAAATGATGAAGGCGGTGCGGGGCAGATCGGCTGGCTCATGATAGCGGCCCGCCTCGGTCATCAGAAGGGTCCAGCCCTGCTCCAGGGGACGGATTTCCGCCCCCAGATAGATCGTCCCCGTCATCGTCTCGTCCTTCACGTCAGCCTTTGGCTCAGATCATCCATCAGCCCGTCCCAGGCCGCAATGGCAGGATCTAGCGCCGTCGCCAATGGGTCGAATTTCTTGCGTGTCACGGCACGGGCGAGCTGGAACTGCACCGTCTTGGCGCATTCGCTGATCTTCAATGCTTCACCGATTGCTGGCCCGTAGGCCGGTTCGTCGAGCCAGGCGAGGTGGCTCGCCAGCAGCTCGAAATTGGCCCCGAACTGGCGCAGCGTGTTGAATGCGTATTTGTGGAAATAGCCGAAGGGACGTTCGGCGACAGCCTCCACATGTTTCGGAAAAACGGAGGCGAATCCGGCAATCGGATTTCCGTCGGGTCGGCGGGCGAAATGGCGGCGCAGAAGGGCGGTTGCGGTTTCCCGCTGATGTGCTGCCGAAATGGGTGTCTTCGGGAACTTGACGAATTCTGTGTAGGGCAGGAAAGGGAGCGTGCCCTCTGGCCGGTTCCGCTGGAAGACGCCGTCGAAATCCTCTCCCTCCAGGCGAAAGAAGCCGCCGTTGTGGAAGTAGTCCATCACCCGGTTCGCCATGTCCAAGCGATTGATGCCGACCGTGGTCTTGCCATGTTCCTGCCGGTAACCCACACCCTGGGTATCTGGCATGAAGAAACTGTCCATTTCTACGAGGCAGAGGCGGCCGCGGGCGATCTGCTCGGACACATGGTTTTCGATGCTATCGAAGATCGCGAGCTCGGTGACCCTGATGTCGTAAAGCTGCTCTATGTCTTCGAGCGGCACCTTGAAGAAGGTGAATTGGTCGCCTTCGAAATCCTGCGTCAGCGTAAAGCCGAGCATGGCTTCCGGCATTAAGCCCGAGGCCGCCAACACCTCGATCCAGAGATCGACATAGCAGTTGGTTTCGGGCCACACGCGCTCCTGATCGTGGAGCGCATGGGGAATGTAGCTGTCCGGGTCGAGCCCGGGAAAGACCGATGCCATTACCGGTTCAGCCCCACAGCGTCTTGCGCACGGCCTCCGGCCAGGCGGCCACGTCGAGGCCATGCTGGGCGAAGAGGGCAAGTGCGATGCGCTCCAGACCGAAGCCGACACAGGCGGTGTGGGCGACCGAGCCATCGGCGAGGTTCAGACCCCATTTCTGGCCGAAGGCATCCTGGTGGTAGTTGAAGCTCATGCAGGCCGTCTTGCTGGTCTGTGACGTCACCGGGATCAGGAGTTCGAACTTCAGATTCTGGTCGCGCTGGTTATTGGCGAGCAGCCTGCCGGCTCGGCCAAAGAAGGGGTCGTTTGCCACATCGATTTCGACGTCGAGGCCGATCGACTTCATCATCTCGACGCCACGATCCATCCAGGTCTGGCGGAACGTCGTTACATGAGCTTCGGTGCCCATGCAGACATATTCGCGCATGCGGAACAGCTGCTGGCGGGCCGGATCCTTCGACGGTTCATGTCTGAAACAATAGGACTGCAGGTCGAAAAGACCGCCTTCCATCGAGATCGGGCCGCGCTTGGCGACGGTCGGATAGAGCGGGTAGCATGCGGCAGGCGTGAGAGCGATGTCGGTCGCCTTCTGCTCCTTCGTCCAGTCCTTGCCCTCTTCCATGCACTGGAGCAGGCTCAGGTGGTCGTGGTCATTGCCACAGAAGGAATGCACCGTGCCGGCGAGCTGCGGGAAGCTCTTCATATATCCACTGGTTTCGAAATAGGCGCGGTTCATGCCGGGCGGGAAGCGGATCGCCTCGGCGCCATCGGCGCCGCCTACCTTGTCGATCAGGCGTTCGAAGGCAGCGATCACGTCCTCGAACTGGCCGCTGCGGCCATAGAGGCCGTCGACGCCCGTGTCTATGAGGAGGCCGCTGTCGAAGAGGCGGTCCAGAAAGCTCACCTGCATATCCATTTGGTTACCCCAACAATCCGGTTTCTTGCTTGTGTACGAGCAGCATCGTCGCTGTGTTGCCGAGGATGCGGTCGTTGGAAATCATCAATTCGGCGGAATGGGCATCCCGCAGATGGCGACCCAGGCTATAGGGGGTGCCGTTCTTGTAGCCCATGATGCCGCAGATCCTGAGCGCCTGGTGGATCACCGGCAGGATCATCTCGGAAGAGGCGATCTTGACGTTGTTCATGGCCACGGCGAAGCCCATGGAGGATAGGCGATCCGGATCTATCAGCGCCTGCTCGTAGTATGCGAGGCCGGCCTGAATATTGGACCGAATGACCTGCAACTGACCCGACATTTCCGCGAGTTGCACGAGACCCGGTGGCTGGGTGCCAGGTGACTTGCGAGCGGCGGCTCTGACGAATGTCTGTGCCTTGGCAAAGGCGTCGACGGCGATGCCGTACCAGAGTGCGCTCCACAGGAGATGGGAGCTCGCCAGCATGGACTGTGCGGCGATCTCGGCGAAGGGCTTCGGCAGGATCTGCTCTGCCGGGGCCTCGCCCTTGAACAGAAAACCGTCGGAGCAGGTGCCGCGCATGCCGAGCGTGTCCCAGACATGGGTCTGTTTAAGCGTGTATTGAGCCTTGAGGAAAACCGTCATGACCTGATCGGTCGGCGGGGCGTCCTTGTGGGCACGGGATGTGATCAGAATGGCATCGGCGTGTTTGCCATAGGAGATGACGGTTGCATCCTTCTCCAGCCGGCAAAGATCGCCCTCGACCTCGATGGCACAGATCGAATTGCGCAGGTTGCCGCCGATGCCGCCTTCGGTGGTGGCCGAACCAAGGAGCCATTGGTCCGCGCAGATCCGGCGCATGAAGTCCCGATGCCAAGAGGCATCGGTCCCATGCGAGACAAGGCTCGAGACCTTGATCTGGTGCATGGCGAAGATCATGGCGCTTGCAGCGCAGCCCTGGGCCATGATCGTGCAGAGTTCGGCGATTTCGGAGGTCGAACGGCCTTCGCCACCGCAATCGACGGGGATCTGAATCCCGAGCAACCGTTCCGCCTTCATGGCATCGACCGCTTCCTTCGGAAAGCGACCGGCCTTGTCGACGTCGTCGGCATGCATCGCGGCAATGGCCGCGACGCGGGACGCGCGTGCCTTCAGGCTCTTGTCCGTCGATGTGGAGGAGAGGTCCATCAGGCGACCTTTCTGTCCCCGACAATAGTCGCCACCGTGGTCTCGATCGCGGCGATGCTGGCAAAGGACTTGCGGTTCAGCAGATGATCGGGAAACTCCATGTCGAAAGCTTCCTCAAGGCCGAGCATAAGCTGCACGGAGGCGAATGAAGAAAGACCGGCCGCATAGAGATCCGCATCGTCAGCGAGGGTATCGACCGCGACAGGAAGGCCGCCAAGTTTGGCCAGCAGAGTGCGGATTGTTTCGTTCATCGTAATCCTCCGATCGGACGCTCAAAATTTGTTGAGCGATTTCTTACAGAGGAAAGACGAAGTTTCCGCTAAGCGGTTCGGTAAAGTTGGAATGAACGGAGACTGTGGCGAAGGTGAAAATCTTCGTTGTTGCCATTTCTGATTGTAAATCGGGAGAATCAGCCTTCGTATGCCCTTTCCAGGCCGTTGCGGTCGAGAACCATGTATCGATTTGGTCCAACTTCGCGCAGGGCATTCGTGCCGATCTCCACCTTTCCGTGGCCGCTGGGCAGGTCGAGGATGTAATGCGGGATGCAGATGCCCGAGAGATTGCTGCGCAACTCCCGCATGAGCGACTGACCCTCTGCGATTGTGAGGCGGAAATGCCCGGTGCCGGGCGCCATGTCGGGATGGTGGAGGTAGTAGGGCTTTACGCCGGTTTCGACGAAGGCGCGCATCAGGTCTGACAGCGTCTCGGCGCTGTCGTTGACGCCTTTCAGAAGGACGCTCTGGCTGACCAGTTGGATACCGGTCGCCGAGAGGCGCGCGCAGGCCTCTCGGACCTCCGGCGTGAGTTCGCGCGGGTGGTTCACATGCAGAGCCAGGTAGAGCATCTTGCCGCCGGCAGTGAGTGCGTCCAGCAAGTCATTGGAGATACGCTCTGGATCGACGGCCGGCACGCGGCTGTGAATGCGGACGATCCGGACATGAGCAATCGTCGACAGTTCCTGCATGACATCCTTCAACCGCCGAGGCGAGAGGATCAGCGGATCGCCGCCGGTCAGGATCACTTCCCAGATCCGCTCGTCGGCGCGGATGTAGTCGAGTGCCTTCTTCAGCGCTTCGGCGCCGAGATTGCCGTCGCCCTGAGGCCCGACCATTTCGCGACGGAAACAGAAGCGACAGTAGACTGGGCAGACATGCAAGAGTTTGAGCAGAACCCGGTCGGGATAGCGGTGGACGATGCCTTCTACGGGCGTGTGGGGATGGTCTCCGATGGGGTCAGGACGTTCATCGGGGTGTTCGACCAGTTCGTCGGCGGTCGGCACATATTGGGCGGCAATCGGATCATTGGGATCGCTGATGTCGATCAGCGCGCGGACGGTCGGGGTGAGAGCGATGGCGTAGCGCTCGGAAACGGCGTCGAGTGCCGTCGCCTCTTCGGCCCGCACAAGGCCGTCCGATACGAGGTCACTCACACTGCGCAATGTACCCTCAGCCAAGGTGAGTCTCCGCCACCGGCGCCCAGATCACCTGATCGATCCTCAGAGCCCCGGTCGCAAGCATCACCACCCGGTCGAACCCGAGGGCTATGCCCGAGGCTTCGGGCATCGATGCCAGGGCTTCGAGGAAGTCTTCGTCGAGTGGATAGGTCTCGCCGTAGACGCGCAGTTTCTCGACCATCTCGGCTTCGAAGCGGCGGCGCTGTTCGGTCGGGTCCGTCAGTTCGCCGAAGGCATTGGCCAATTCTACTCCGCAGGCGTAGACCTCGAATCGTTCGGCAACTCGCGGATCGTCGGCACAGGGGCGGGCCAGAGCTGCCTCGGCGACAGGGTAGCGGTCGAGGATGGTGACCCGCCCATTGCCGAGGTTGGGCTCGATCTTTTCCACGATGACGCGGCTGAAGAGGTCGGCCCAGGTGTCGTCTTCTGCAACGCGGATGCCAGCGGCCCGCAATTGCGTCGCCAACATATTCCGGTCCGTGCTGCCGTCCGCTCCAATCGTGGTCAACAGGTCGATGTCGGCGTAACGCGCGAAGGCGTCCGCAACAGAGATCCGCTCGGGTTCGGCGAAGGGATCGACGGTCTTCCCGCCATAGGCAAACTGCAGCGTCCCAGCGGTGCGGGCGGCGAGCGCGATCAGGTCCGCGCAATCCTGCATGAGGTGCTCGTAACCTTCACCGACACGATACCATTCCAGCATTGTGAATTCGGGATGGTGAAGGGGTCCGCGCTCGCGGTTGCGATAGACATGAGCGAAGCAAGCGATCTTCGTTTCGCCGGCGGCGAGCAATTTCTTGCAGGCAAATTCGGGAGATGTATGCAGGTAGAGCGGGACGGCTGAGCCATCGTGCCCGATCGCTTCGGTCTGGAAGGCATGCAGATGGGCTTCGTTGCCGGGCGAGATCTGCAGCGTTGCGGTGTCGACCTCGACAAAGTCTTCGTTCGTGAAATGGGCGCGGAAAGCCGCCTGGATCCGGTTGCGTCCGATGAGAAATGGCCGTCGATCGGCGTGGGCCGGCGGTGTCCACCACGCAGGGGCTGAACGGCTGCGGTCAGACATTCCGGATTCTCGATCCTTCTATCAACACGGGCTGGCTATTTTGCCGGATTTGGGTTAGTCCCGCCCGAGAAATTCGAAGACGTCAGCAGGGACGGCCGTCCTTTACGACGGGTCTCACGCAGATACAAGGAATTCCCATGGTCAAGGTTATCGCCTCTTCTGTCCGCAAGGGCAATGTTATCGATGTCGACGGCAAGCTCTATGTCGTGCTCACTGCCGAAAACTTCCACCCCGGCAAGGGCACGCCCGTCACGCAGGTCAACATGCGCCGCATCGTTGACGGCGTTAAGGTTTCGGAACGTTGGCGCACGACGGAACAGGTCGAGCGCGCCTTCGTGGAAGATGTGAACCACCAGTTCCTCTACGAGGACGGTGAAGGCTTCCACTTTATGAACCCGGAAAACTACGACCAGGTCGTGGTGGACGCCGAGACCATGGGTGATCAGAAGGCTTATCTGCAGGAAGGCATGGTCTGCATTCTGTCGATGCATGAAGGCATTGCGCTGGCTCTGCAGTTGCCGCGCCATGTGACGCTCGAAATCACCGAGACCGAGCCGGTCGTGAAGGGGCAGACGGCATCGTCGTCGTACAAGCCCGCCATGCTGTCGAACGGTATCCGCACTATGGTGCCGCCGCATATCGACGCCGGCATCCGCGTGGTTATCGCTACCGAAGACAATTCCTACGTCGAGCGCGCCAAGAACTGAGCAGCACTCTTCGGTCAAAAGACAAGCCCGGCGTGTACCACGCCGGGCTTTGTTGTTTCGGGGCGCGGATTTCCCTATTGCCGGCGGGGCGCAGGGTGCCCCGCCGGCCGTTTTCGCCGGTCACGCTTGCGCCATCACGGAGCGCAGACGTGATCAGCGTCCGGCGAGAACGGGACTGCCGAAATTCGATACCTTGGGGCGGGCGGCACTTGCCTTCATGGCATCGCCCCGTTCGAGCAACGTGATCTGCTCCTTCAAGTGCAGCTTGATCTTCTTCAAGGCGCGGACCCGGATGCCGTCTGGCTGTGGACGCCGCTGTTCCTCGTCAATCTTGGCGGCGACGATCGAATGGCGCGCTCTCAGGGCTTTCAGCAGTTGCTTCATGGCGATCTCCTCTCGTGCCCTACGAATATGAGGTCTCTCTGTTGATTGTTCCAATTCATTGATTGTATGAATGTGATAGCTTTTCTCTATGGGGTGTTCCATGCCGTTTCGCCCGAGCCACCGCCAGCTGGAGTATCTCGTCACGCTTGGTGAGACCGGGCACTTCGGTGAGGCAGCGAAGCGCTGCCATGTCTCCCAGCCGACGCTGTCCGTTCAGGTGGCGCTGCTTGAAAAGCAGCTCGGGGTGACGCTGATTGACCGAATGCCCGGGCAGGTGGTGCCCACGCCGGTGGGTACGGAGATCATCAAGGCGGCCAAGGTCATCCTCAATGGGCTCGATGAGATCAAGGCGCTTGCTACAGGGTCTAAAGGCAATCTCGGAGGAGCCATTCGCCTTGGCGTCGCGCCCTCGTTCGGGCCCTATTTCCTGCCCTATCTTTTGCCACGGCTGCACCAGCGATATCCGGAGCTGAAGATCTATATCCGCGAGGACCGACCGCGTCAGTTGGAAACGACCGTGCTGCAGGGGGAAACAGATTGCGGACTGGGCCCTCTACCTTCAGTCGACGATGGCTTCGTATCGCATTGGATCTGCCGGGAGCGCATATTCCTTGGCGTTCCCAAGGCGCATCGACTGGCCGCCTCCGACAGCATTCCGATGGACGAGTTGAAGGGCGAGCGGCTTCTTACCCTTGGGGTGGGCCACCGCCTCATGGACGAGGTGCGGCGTCTGGCCGACTTGTCGGGAGCGACGCTTGCCGAGGAATACGAAGGATCGAGCCTCGATGCGATCCGCCAGATGGTTTCGATCGAGATGGGGCTATCCCTTTTTCCCGAACTTTACGTCCGGTCGGAGTTCGGCAAGGAGGACGGGATCAAGCTGCTGACGATCGATGGCTGGGAGGGTGCCCGAAACATCGGCTTCTTCTGGCGGAAGTCCTCGGCGCGGGGAAGTCATTTCGAGGCGCTGGCAGGTCTTGGACGAGCCGTGGCAGATCGGATCTTCTCGCCGGAGCAGATCACATGAAAATCCCCGGCGCTGGGCCGGGGATCTCGCATGCGATCAGGCAATGCCGCCGAGGCAGATGTACTTGATCTCGGTATAGTCATCGATGCCGTATTTCGAGCCTTCACGGCCGAGGCCGGACTGCTTGATGCCACCGAAGGGCGCTACTTCCGTCGAGATCAGGCCAGTGTTGACGCCGACCATGCCGTATTCGAGGGCTTCCGCGACCCGGAAGATCTTGGCGATGTCCTTCGAGTAGAAATAGGAGGCGAGGCCGAACTCGGTCGCGTTGGCGAGTTCGACGACTTCTTCTTCGGTCTCGAACTTGAAGAGCGGCGCAACCGGGCCAAAGGTCTCTTCGGTCGCGACCTTCATATCGGTGGTCACGCCGGTGAGGATCGTCGGTTCGAAGAAGAGTTCACCAGCCGAGGACGGCTTGCCGCCGAGGGCGACCTTTGCGCCCTTGGAGACGGCGTCCGCCACGTGCTCCTTGACCTTGTCGACTGCCTTGGTGTCGATCAGCGGGCCGGTCGTCACACCTTCAGCAAAGCCATTGCCAACCTTCAGCTGGCCGACCTTTTCCGCGAGCTTTTTGGCGAAGGCGTCGTAGATGCCGGACTGGACATAAAGGCGGTTGGCGCAGACGCAGGTCTGACCGGCATTGCGGTATTTCGAGATCATCGCGCCTTCGACGGCAGCATCGAGATCCGCATCGTCGAAGACGATGAAGGGCGCGTTGCCGCCAAGTTCGAGGCCGAGCTTCATGATCTGATCGGCCCCCTGACGCATCAGGATGCGTCCGACATTGGTAGAACCGGTGAAGGTCAGCTTGCGGACCTTGTCATTGGCGCAGAATTCCTGGCCGACCATGGCAGCATCCGTCGAGGTCAGCACGGAGAAGAGACCGGCGGGCAGACCGGCGCGCTCGGCGAGAACGGCAAGAGCCAGTGCCGAGAGCGGGGTCTGGGCAGCAGGCTTCGAGACCATCGCGCAACCGACGGCGAGTGCCGGGGCGACCTTGCGGGCGAGCATGGCGTTCGGAAAATTCCACGGCGTGATCGCGCCGACGACACCCACCGGCTGCTTGATGACCATGATCCGCTTGTCAGCCTGATGGCCGGGGATCGTGTCGCCGTAGACGCGCTTGGCCTCCTCGGCGAACCACTCGACGTAGGATGCACCGTAGAGGATTTCGCCGCGGGCCTCAGTCCAAGGCTTGCCCATTTCCATCGTAAGGATGGTTGCGAGATCGTCGGCGTTTGCGACCATCAGGTCGTTCCACTTGCGGAGCAACGCGGCGCGCTCCTTGCCGGTCTTCTTCGCCCAAGCCTTCTGTGCCGTGTGAGCGGCATCAATTGCCTTGGTGACTTCGGTCTTGCTCACATCAGGGAGAACCGCGATGACTTCGCCCGTTGCCGGGTTGGTGACCTCGAAGGTCTTGCCTGACTGGTTTGCGGCCAGCCAGTCATTGCCGACCAGCGACTTGTCCGTCGCCAGTGTCGGGTCCTTCAGTTTGTCGGTCAGAACTTTCGAAATGGTCATGCCTCAGGCTCCTGCTGCAACTTCACGGATCGAGGCTTCGATCAGATCGAGCGCCTCGTTGAAGACCTCGTCCTGGATGGTGATCGGGGCGAGGAAGCGGATAACGTTGCTGTAGACGCCGCAGGTGAGCAGGATCAGGCCCTTCTCAAGCGCCTTCAGACGCACCGCATTGGTGAAATCCGCATTCGGCTTGTCGGTTCCAGGCACCTTGAATTCAACGGCGTTCATGAAGCCGAGACCACGGATATCCATGATGTGGGGTACATCGGCGCGGATCGCCTCGAGGCGCTGCTTCAGGCGGTTGCCAAGCTGGTTGGCGCGGTCGCAGAGCTGCTCTTCCTCGATGACGTCGAGGACTGCATGGGCGGCTGCGATCGCCAGCGGGTTGCCGGCATAGGTGCCGCCGAGGCCGCCGGGGCCGGGGGCGTCCATCAGCTCGGCGCGGCCGGTGACGGCCGAGAGCGGGAAGCCGCCGGCGAGGCTCTTCGCCATCGTCGTCAGGTCCGGAACCACGTCGTAATGCTCCATGGCAAACAGCTTGCCGGTGCGGGCAAAGCCGGTCTGCACTTCGTCTGCCACGAGCAGGATGCCGTGTTCGTCGCAGAGTTCGCGCAGTGCCTTCATGAGGGCGCGCGGAACATCATAGAAGCCACCTTCGCCCTGGACGGGTTCGAGGACGATGGCTGCAACGCGCTTCGGGTCGACATCTGCCTTGAACAGCTTGTCGAGCACGTCGAGAGAGGTCTCAACGTCGATGCCGTGCATTTCGAGCGGGAAGGGGACGTGGAAGACGTCGCCCATCATCGGGCCGAAGCCGACCTTATAGGGCACGACCTTGCCGGTCAGCGCCATGCCGAGGAAGGTACGGCCGTGGAAGCCACCGGTGAAGGCGATGACGGCGGAGCGGCCGGTGGCGCAGCGGGCGATCTTGATGGCGTTTTCGACGGCTTCGGCGCCGGTCGTTGCGAAGATCGTCTTCTTCTCGAAGTTGCCGGGAACGATCTTGTTCAGGCGTTCGGCGAGCGCGACGTAATTCTCGTAAGGTACGACCTGGTGGCAGGTGTGGGTAAAGCGGTCGAGCTGGTTTTTGACGGCTTCGATCACCTTCGGGTGACGGTGGCCGGTGTTCAGCACCGCAATACCGCCGGCGAAATCAATGTAGCGGTTGCCTTCCACATCCCAGATCTCGGAATTCTCCGCCTTGTCGGCATAAATCTGCGTAGTCATGCCGACGCCGCGGGAAATGGCGTCATTCTTGCGGGCTGAGATTTCGGCGTTCTTCATCGTTTTCGTCCTGTGCCAAGAGTTGCCAGCGTCGTCGTTTCAGTGATCGATTGCGCGGTCGCATATTTCCTACATTTTTTCTGTAGACTTGCAATATGCTTTGTCGGCATTATCACCCATGACTGCGACATTTCCTTGGGGGCAGCGTGGACGACATCAGGTTCAAGATTGCAGAGGCTGCAAGGATGGCGGGGGTCTCGCCATCGACGCTACGGCTGTGGGAAAGCCAGGATCTGATCCAGCCTCTGCGTACGGCAACCGGGCAGCGGCTCTATGATCGCGGACTGGTCGACAGGCTCAAGCAGATCGCCTGGCTGCGGAGCGAAAAGGGGCTGAACCCGGCTGCGATACGCGAGACGCTCCGTGGCCTTCCTGCCGATGCGGATGAGGACGGGGCCGAGAGTGAGGACGATGCCTCGGATATCCGCCCCGGCACGCGCATCCGGCGGCTGCGACGGGATGCGGGAAAGACATTGGAGACAGTCGCTCAGGCGACTGGTGTGTCGGTGTCTCAGCTCTCGACATTCGAGCGGACGTCCCAGGGGCTATCCTTCACCGCCCTGCATGAAGTGGCGCGCCACCTTGGCACGACCTTGGCCTCGCTCAGCGGACAGGAAGAGGGGCGGGCAGGCGAATCCCTGATCCGCGACGGTAGATGGGCCTCTTGGCCAACAACGTCGTCCGGCGTCGCGGTGCAGGTTCTGGCCGAGGGGCGCAACCTGATGGAATGCAATCGCTTCCAGCTTGCACCCGGTGCTTCCAGTGAGGGTGCCTATCAGCATGAAGGCGAGGAATTCATTCACATGCTCTCGGGTAGCCTCGAGATCATTTTAGATGGCGACAAGTTCTTCGAACTGAACGCCGGTGACAGCTTCTATTTCGAAAGCCGCAGGCCGCATTCCTGGCGAAACATTTCGAGCGGCGAGACCGTGCTCATCTGGATCAACACGCCCGCCACATTCTGACGATCAGGCAAAGAAAAACCCGGCGACCGTTTCCGGCGCCGGGTTTCCTGTATCCAGATTTGCGAGCTTAGTTGCTGGCGACCACGGTCTTCACGCCGTCCCAAGCATAGCCGCCGCCGACGGCGACGTTGAGGGAGACGTAGCCGTTCGCCAACTGCTGGACAGCCTGTGCCAGGTTGGCCTGTGCGCTTGCAACGTTGCGCTGTGCATCCAGCACGTCTAGCAGCGACGAAGCGCCGTCACGATAGCTTGCAGTCGCAAGCGACAGAGCCTCTTCGTAGGAGCGAACGGTAGCGGTCAGGGCCGATACCGTCTGACGAGTCCGGCTAACGGCAACGAGCGCGTTTTCGACTTCGGAGACCGCGCTGAGGACGGTCTGCTTCCAGGCGAGGTACGCTTCGCGGGCTGCCGCTTCGCGGGCTTTGATGTTGGCACGACGAGCGCCTGCATCGAAGATCGGCAAATCAATGCTCGGGCCAAAGCCCCAGGACGTGGCCTTGCCACTCGCAACCGATGTCGCAACGAGTGTCGGCGAGATCGAGCCGCTGAGCGTGATCGACGGATAGAGGGCTGCTTCTGCAACGCCGATCTCGGCCGTGGCAGCCGCAAGATTGCGTTCAGCGGCGCGGATGTCCGGACGGTTGCGGATCAGATCGGCAGGAACGCCTGCGTTGACGCCGCGGCGAGCGTAAGGCTGGGCCGCGCCCTTCTGCAGGTCGGCGAGCAGAGTGGTCGCCGGCAGGCCGAGCAACAGCGAGATGCGGTGAACCGACTGGCGGAACGAGATCTCGAGGCCCGGGATTTCTGCAAGCGTCGAATTGACTAGACCTTCGGACTGGACGACGTCGAGTCTCGAGGCTGCGCCCGCTTCAAGCTGCAGGCGGGTAAGTTCGAGTGTTTCACGACGCGATCCGAGGTTCTTGCGCGCGATCGCGATGCGCTCCTGATAATAGCGCGCGTCGACATAAGCCGTCACGACGCTGGACAGGAAGGTCAGCCGGGCCACATCGGCGCTGGCATAGGCTGCGTCAAGCGATGCCTTGGCGCTTTCCTTCGAGCGGCGATACTGGCCGAAGAGATCGATGAGCCAGGAAACGCTCAGTGTGCCCGTCGAGGTGTTGGTTGTGTCGCTGTCGCGGCTCGAAAGAGCGCCGCTGCCATTGGTTTTGGATACCTGGTGATCAGCACCGGCGTTGATCTGCGGGAATGCACTGGAGTCGGCCGCTTCGAAATTCGCTTCAGCCGATGTGATGCGCTCGATCGCCTGAAGTACGTCCAAGTTCTGGGAGAGGCCGGTTTCGACGAGGCCGTTCAGACGGCGATCGTTGAATGCGGTCCACCACGGAGCCAATGTTACATCCGCGGCTGCGCGGGCGCTGCCTTCGGAAAACTTGACGGGGAGAGCCGTCTGAGGCGCTTCATGTTCCGGACCGACGACGCAGCCGGAAAGAAGAAGCATGGCAAGTGGAGCGGCTGCACGAATCTTGAGCATCACGTGTTCCTGTAAATGTCCCCCGGTCTTGCTACGACGAGGTGTCTGATTACCCCGAGCCAGCGACCGACATACACACGCAGGCTACCGCAGCACCCTACGCAATAGTTGGTTAAGATAGTTTGTCAATCATTGCGACGACAGCTGATCTTTCGGTCTAGCACCACCGAAGATCTGCCTGATTACAACGAAGAACGATGGAACGAAGAAGATTCCGAGCGCCGTGGCGGTGAACATGCCGCCAAGTACGCCAATACCAATGGAATTTTGCGCTGCGGAGCCGGCTCCGGTGGCAATTGCCAGCGGCACAACACCCAGGATGAAGGCCAGAGACGTCATGATGATCGGACGAAGGCGCAATTTTGCGGCTTCGAGTGTTGCATCAATGACACTCAATCCGGCGGCCTGGCGGTCCTTGGCAAACTCCACGATGAGAATCGCGTTCTTGGCGGCCAGACCGATCGTCGTCAGCAATCCGACCTTGAAATAAACGTCGTTGGACTGACCAAAGAAGTAGGCGGCTGCGACCGCGCCGAGGACCCCGACCGGCACCGCCATGATGACGGAGAAGGGGATCGACCAACTCTCGTAAAGTGCTGCAAGGCACAGGAATACGATGAGAACCGACAGAGCGTAGAGGAGCGGTGCCTGCGAACCGGACAGGCGTTCCTGGTAGGAAATGCCCTGCCAGGCGACCGTGTAGCCACCATCCAGATTTGCGGTCAGCTCTTCCATGGTGTCCATTGCGGTACCAGAACTGACACCTGCGCCGGCCGCACCTTCCATGGAGATCGCCCCAACGCCATTGTAGCGGCTCAGTGTCGGCGCACCGCTGATCCACTCCGTCTTGACGAAGGACGAGAACGGAACCATCTCGCCGTTCGCATTGCGGGCGTGCCAGTCGTTGATCGCCGTTTCCTGCATCCGGTACGGCGCGTCCCCTTGGACATAGACCGGCTTCAACTCGCCGTTCAGCGTGAAGTCGTTGACGTCGCGGCCGGCAAATATGATCGACAACATGCTGTTGACGGAAGCGATGTCGAGACCCATGGCGCCCATCTTTTCCTGGTCGAGCAGGAATTTCAGCTGGGTTTCTGCCGGCGGGTTGTTCGAGCGCAGCGAGCTGACACTGGCATTCTGGCTGCCGGCCTGCATCAACTGCTGCGAGGCTGCCGTGAGGGCTTCGGTGCCTCGCTTGCCGCTGTCGACGAGATACATCGAGAAGCCGCTGGAGGTGCCGAGACCCGGGATCGCCGGCGGCTGTAGCGGGAACACCTGAGCGTCGCGCAGGGTGAAGAAATAGCCCATGGCGCGCTGGACGACGGCTGCTGCCCCGAGTTGTGGGTCCGTACGCAGATTGAAGTCCTTCAACTTGGCGAAGACGAGGGCGTAGTTCTGGCCGGCACCGACAAAGGAGAAGCCCGACACCGAGAAAACGTCCTGGATCGCATCCTTTTCCTTGTCGAGATAGTAGTCCTCGATCTTCGTGATGATCTCTTCCGTACGTGTCACGGTTGCGCCATTCGGCAGCTGAACGATTGTCATAAGCACGCCCTGGTCTTCCTGTGGCAGGAAGGACGAGGGGAGGCGCAGGAAGAGCCAGCTCATTCCGCCGATCACGACAGCGAACATCAGCATGACACGCAGAGGACGCTTCAACAGGTAGCCGATGGAGGAGACGTATCCGCCGGTTGCCCGGTCGAAGTTGCGGTTGAACCAGGCGCCCGGTCCACGCTTCGGCTTGTGATGATCGACAGGCTTGAGCATGGTTGCGCAGAGCGCCGGCGTGAGGACGATGGCGACGAGAGCGGACAGGAGCATCGCGGAGACGATGGTCACTGAAAACTGGCGATAGATGATGCCGGTCGAGCCGCCGAAGAATGCCATCGGAATGAAGACGGCTGTGAGGACGAGCGCGATGCCGACGATAGCGCCGGTGATCTCACCCATGGACTTCTGCGTGGCCTCGAGAGGGGATAGCCCCTCTTCCGTCATGATGCGTTCGACGTTTTCGACCACGACAATCGCATCGTCGACGAGCAGTCCGATGGCGAGAACCATGGCGAACATCGTCAGCGTGTTGATCGAATATCCAGTCACCGCGAGAATGCCGAAGGTGCCGAGCAAGACGACGGGTACGGCAATCATCGGGATGATGGTGGCGCGCAGGTTCTGCAGGAAGACGAGAAGCACCACGAAGACGAGCACAATGGCTTCGATCAGCGTGTGGACGACCTTTTCGATCGACAGTTCGACGAAGGGTGTCGTGTCGTAGGGGTAGGTGATCACCACGTTTTCGGGCAAGGACGCCGCGATGCCGTCGAGCTGGGTCTTCACGCGCTCGGCTGTGTCGAGAGCATTCGCTCCGGTTGCCAGATTGACCGCGAAACCGGTGGCCGGGTTTCTGTTCGAGCGGGTTTTCGTACCATAGCTCTCCTGGCCGACCTCGATGCGGGCAACGTCACTTAGGCGAACGGTCGCACCATCGGTCTCGGTCTTCAGAATGATTGCTTCGAAGTCGGACACCGATTGCAACTGGCTTTGAGCCGTCACGGTGACTGTCAGCTGCTGTCCCTCCGGGGCAGGCTGGCTGCCGAGGGCGCCAACGGAAACCTGGGTGTTCTGCGCCTGGATGGCGGTGGTCACGTCGGTCGGCGTGAGCTGAAACTTGTTGAGCTTGTAAGGGTCGAGCCAGACGCGCATGGCGTAGCCCGTTCCGAAGACCTCGATGCTGCCGACACCTTCCAGGCGCTTGATCTGGTCCTCGATCTGGGAGGAAAAGATATCGCCGAGTTCGACATTGCTGCGTGCGCCGTCGGTCGAGACAAGGGCGCCGACGAGCAGGATGCTCGACGTGGAGCGTGTAACCGAGATCCCGGCGCTCTGCACCGTATCGGGGAGCTGCGACTGGACCAACTGCAGCTTGTTCTGCACCTGCACCTGCGCAATTTCCGGATCGATCGAGTTGCCGAAGGTCAGCGAGACGCTGGCCGAGCCGGTGCTCGACGACGACGTCATGTAAGTAAGGTCATCAAGCCCGGTCATTCCATCCTCGATGATCGAGGTGACCGATTTTTCAACCGTCTCGGCGCTAGCGCCGTTGTAGCTTGCTGAGATCTGCACTGTGGTCGGTGCGATTTCCGGATATTGTGCGATCGACAGTGTCGAAATTGCGAGCGCACCGCCAAGCATGATGATGATCGCGATCACCCAAGCGAAGATCGGGCGGCGAATGAAGTACTGGGCCATGGGTTATCCTTTACGCCTCGTTTGCCTTGCCTGTTGCACGATCAGGGTTGTGCAGCAGGGGCGGCAGCCGGCGCCGCGGTCTCTTCGACGATCCCGTTTTCATTGATCTTGGCTTCGACGGGCTGGACGGGTGCGCCGTCGGCGATCCACTGGAAGCCATCGACGATGAGCTTGTCGCCATCATTGATGCCACTCGCCACGAGCCAGTTGTTGCCAGAAACCTGCGCTTCATTGAAGACGCGTGTCTCAACCTTGTTGTCCGAAGAAACGAACATGGCAGAAAGCTCGCCGTTCGCAGCGCGGGTCGCCGCGCGCTGCGGGATCAGGTAGCCTTCTTCCGTGCCGACAGTGACGGTGGCGCGGACATACATGCCGGGCAGGATCAAACCTTCGGGATTGTCGAATACAGCGCGGATCGAATAGGTGCCCGTGGTCTGGCTGACTGCCATTTCGGACATGTCGAGCTTGCCGACGACCGGATATTCATGGCCATCCTCGAGGTTCAGCCGGATTTCGGTGGCACCATTTTCGTTGCGGTTGATCCGACCTTCCGTGATGGCCTCTCGCAGACGCAAAAGATTGACGCTGGATTCCGTCAGATCGATGTAGATCGGGTCCAGACGGCGCAGCGTCATCAGGCTGTCCGTCTGGTTTGCCGTGACCACATTGCCGATCGAGTAGCGCGACGCCGTCGTCACGCCTTCGAAGGGCGCACGGATTTCGGTCAGGGCAAGTTCGATTTCGGAGGAACGCAGGGCAGCCCTCGCCTGGGCCACATCGGCTTCCGCCTGAAGGAGCGTGACCCGGGCATTTTCGAGCTCTACCTGCGTGGCACCGCTACCGACGAGGCGCTCCTGGCGTGCGAGGTTGGACTGCGCGGTCGGGACGCCGGCTTCTGCCTTCTGAACGCTTGCCTGAGCCTGGGCCCGGGCTGCGCGATAGGTGTCGTCCTCGATCTTGTAGAGCAGATCGCCTTCCTTGACCTCGTTGCCTTCCTTGAAGGCGATTTCCTTGATCACGCCGCTCACGCGCGGACGGATCTCTGCCGTCTGAAAAGCTGCTGCGCGACCGGGAAGCGTGGTGGTGAGCGTTTGCGGCGCCTTCTTCAAGACGACAACGCTGACGGCTGTGGGCGGGCGCTCGCCGCCGGGAGCTGCGCCGCCGGCGTTCTGTGCTGTTTCCTGGTCGCTGCAACTCGCGAGGATGGCGGTGCATGCAAGAATGACAGAGGCGAACTTGAGGCTTCGGCGCATGAAAAATCCCAAAATTGGCAGGGTCGAAGGGCGGGGCGGTCTTCGCCACGGTGTACCCGGGTACCTCGTCGTGAAGACACTGCCCCACCTTCAGACGCGATGGCAGGTCATGAAGTGACGTAAATCAGATATCGTCACTTAACAAGTGGCAAGCGCAATGCTGAATCGATCAAGGCGACCACATCATTGCATCGTGTTGCCATAATGTCAGCATTTTCCAACCCGGTCATGACAGGATGTATGACGCAGGCCAGGGCATCAAAGGCTGCGTTGGCAAAGCGGGGCACGTCGGCAACTGTGTACACGCCCTCGCCAATGCCCGCTTCGATGATGTCGGTGATCGTCTCGACAACCATTTTTCGGAATCGATCGCCACAATCGAGCTCTTCGGTAATGGTGACGAGGATCATTTCGAAGACAAAGGGTGCGTCAAGGCGACCGGACACATGCTCTTGCATGAGATGGTGCGCAAGCGCAGAGAGCCGTTCCGGAGCCGGGCAGTCCCTCGGCAGGACCCGCAGCGATGTGACCGTCTCCTCGATTGCTCTGGTCGCGATCGCATCGACGAGACTGGTCTTCGTGCGGAAATGTTTGAAGACGTTTGCCGGCGACATGGAGAGTTCGGCCGCAATATCTGCGATAGCGACACTGGCATAGCCATGGGCGCGGAAGAGGCGTTCGGCCGTGTTCAGGATCTCTTCCCGCGTTTCCTCGGCGGATTTCCGAGGACGGCGTGCGACCGGACCTTTGAGCTCAGGTCCGCTGCAACTCCCCGCGCGGCCGCGATAACCGTGATCCATGACGTTTAGGCCTCCTCCTAGCCCATATAGCGTACCAGATTTTCGTGGACCCGTGCCGAGGGGCTTTCGCCATTGTCATCGGGCACGAAGATCTCTCCGGTGATCGCTTCATAAGCCTTTATATAGACCTTCGACGTCTCCTCGACCAGCGATTGCGGTATTTCGGGGATTTCGTCGGTATAGGGGTCGCAGCGTTCCGCAACCCATGCACGGACGAAGTCCTTGTCGAAGCTTTGCGGCCGTTCGCCTCTCTCGAAGCTTGCCTGATAGCTGCCTGCGATCCAGTAGCGGCTGCTGTCGGGCGTGTGAATCTCGTCGGCCAGAATGATCGTGCCGCTTTCATCCGTGCCGAACTCATATTTGGTGTCGACAAGGATCAGGCCGCGTTCGGCCGCAAGTTGCTGGCCTCTGGCAAAGAGTGCGAGCGCGTAACGCGACAGCGTCTCCCACTGCTCCGAAGTCAAAAGTTTCTTTTCCACGATCTCGGCCGGGGTCAGCGGTTCGTCATGACCGCCGTCGAACTCCTTGCTCGTCGGCGTGATGATCGGGGTCGGAAGTTTCTGATTGTCGCGCATGCCGTCGGGAAGTGTGATCCCGTACATTCGGCGCTCACCCTTCTTATAAAGAGTGAGGATCGAGGTTCCTGTGGTGCCGGCCAGATAACCGCGCACGACGATCTCGACGGGGAGGATGTTGAGACGCTTGCCGACCACGACATTCGGGTCCGGGTAGGCGATCACGTGGTTGGGGCAGATATCCTTCGTCTTCTCGAACCAGTAGCGGGCCGTCTGGGTCAAGACCTGACCCTTGTATGGAATGCAGGTCAGGATGCGATCAAAGGCGCTGAGCCGATCGGTCGAGATGATGATGCGGCTGCCATCCGGAAGGTCGTAATTCTCGCGTACCTTGCCACGGTAATAGTTGGGCAGTTCCGGAAAGTGGGCTTCGGACAGGATGCGCATGGATATCCTCGATGTCTCGGCGGTCGGGGCACGTTTTACGGTGCGGTTTCTGCCTCGCGGTACCCGAAAGCGGTTGTCGTTTCAAAGAAAAAGCGCATGGCGAGGGCCATGCGCTCTTTCAAACAGCATGCAATCAGGCGGCTGCGTGATGCAGGCGTCCGTTGAAGAGGCCATTGTCGGTCGCCTTGCGCAGCGATTTGGCCGCGGCCAGAACTGCGAGGTCGACGAGCGGTTCGACCAGGATTACCGTCATATAGGCAGCCCCGAAAGTTGCGATGCTCGCTAGGCTCTCGGCGGTGAAGCCGTGACCATAAAGCGCCCAGAAGGCGACCCAGGCGACGATCCCGCCCTGATAGGTGGTCGAGAGGGCAAGCGCGTCGAGATAGCCGACATCGACATAGGCCTTCTTCTCCGGGATCATGCGGCGTGCGAGTTCGCTGATCGCAAAGAGCGGTATGATCAGTGTCGTGACGTTCATCCCGTACTGCGGAAGGTCGAAGGGTGAGAAGAAGAGACCCTGCAGGAGAAGACCGAGCGCCAGGCCGATCGAAGCGGCGCCGGCGCCAAAGATCAGAAAGAGGGTAGAGCCCAGGATCAGGTGCACTTCGGAGACGCCGACCGGATGGTGCGGCAGAACTTCGAAGAAGGAGAAGACCAAAGCTGTCGTGATCAGGGTTCGGCCAGCCAGAGAGGCGGGCGTCGCCTTGGCCATCAGGTCATCCTTCGCCATCTTGGCAACGAGACCGAATGAGAGTGCTGCGGTTGCGTAACTGAGTGCGAGCTTGGCGCCGTCGACGACGCCGGGTTCAATATGCATAGTACAAGTCCTTTCGTCCGCGCCCACCGCGCGGGAAGAGTTAATGCCGCGTTCACGGCGCCAAGTGATGGCAGGTCTCCTGGCTCACGGGTCAGGGCTTCAGTCCGCCTTATCAGCTCGAGGCCAATGGCATGTCGGACGTCGCTCGCCGTTCACAGTTGCGGGGGCAGCCACGGTTTCGGCCCCTGATGGGTAGTCCTCACCGTATTCCCTCTTCGTCCGCCCGTCGGGTCTTGTCCGGGCGAAACCATCACGGATGCAAGTTTAGGGCGCGGTAGGGAATTATGTCCAGCAGATTGCGACATGCTGTGCAGAGGATGGAACTCTTGACTGGCAAAAGCCACTTCTACGCATAGACCGCGCGAACCATGCGCTCCTAAATGGATCCAATGGTAATCCAGAAGATGATGGGTAAAGTGATATACCGCGTACCGCTGTTCGGCTGGATGTTGAAGGAAGCGATCCGGGGCCCGACGACGGCGAAGGTTCTCTTCGGCGTCAACCTGCTCATGGTTTGGCTCCTAGCGATCCTCACCTTCGGGATACCCGGCATCATCATCCCCGCGTTGACTGCCGTGCCCGCGATGTAATTGGTGCTCATCCTGATCATTAAGGGATGAAGTGAAAGGCAGGCCTTTTAATCAAGCGCGCCCGTCCCCATATCAGGATCGTGAACGAGAAGCGCCGTCTAGTGCCGTTTCCCGAGAGCGAATTGAGCTCGAACTCTAAAGCTCTACAATTTTCGCTTTAAGATCAATCACTTGGAAAAAACGACAGTTTTTTGACAATTGGCTGTTGACGTTAAAAAGG
>UBNV01000021.1 GCA_900466945.1 Hyphomicrobiales bacterium | reverse complement strand
GTCTCCCTCCGGACGAGGGGCTGGTACGAAGGTGACGGGGTCGGATGCCCCAACACCGGATACCCCGATCGGAAGGACGTGCCTCAGAGGCACACAGACAAGGCGCCCACGCCGTCGCGAACATCCAGACGGCGGGGCGGAGAAAACGGCGGGGATGATGGACGATCGCCAATGATCGAAAACATCCCCCGGGTGAGGGTCCCGGTCGGAATGGTGCACCATCCGGCGGGAACCTCCCGGGCCACCGGCCAGGCTTAAGCGTCATCGTGTATGACGTCGCAGCCGGACCCGCGCCCGGTCAATCTTCGGTCATCCTCGGGCCTGACCCGAGGACCGAGGACCGTCGCCGCCTTGCCAGAGAGACGCATGCAGTGGGAAAAAACGTCGAACGAGGCGCCGGAAGGAGCCACATTAAACTACTTAGACAGGTTGCTTCTGGCGCCTCGTCCGAGACAAGCATGAGACCACCCGGAGGGAGCAATCCCGACCGGCGGCGAAGCTTGGTTTTTTGACAGTTTGAACATGTGCGGCTGCCACACCCCCTGAAGACCGCAGACACGCTGCCAGATCCTCGGGACGAAGCCCGAGTATGACGATCGTGAACGGGGGGAGCATCCTCCGCAATCGTTGCAGCACACCGAAGGTTTCTGGCGCATACCCGGCGGCACCCCACATGCCGTCATCCTCGGGCTTTTTCCCGAGGATCTGCCGAGGGTTCATTTCGCACGTCGGTAATGGCGGAGCCTCACAGGGCTCCTCAATTGCGGTTTACCGTGTGGGTCTTCGGATCGGGCCAAGTCCTCGATTTCGCTTTCTCGATTGCAAGGGGAAGATTGCCCTCGCCCTCACACCATGACCAGCAGCACCACGCCCAGGACAATCAGCATACATCCCGCGATTTCGAGCCGATTGATCCGCTCCTTGAAGAACAGCACCGACGAGGCAAAGGTGAAGAGCATTTCGACCTGAGCGATCGCCTTGACCACCGCCACCTGCTGCAGGGTCATGGCCGTGAACCAGCCGAAGGACGCCGTGGCACCGACGAAGCCGACGAGGGCGCTCACCTTCCAGGCGGCGCCGACCCGAGCGAGTTCTGCGCGATCGCCCCAGAACATCCACAACAGCATCGAGAGCGTCTGGATGGTGATGACGACACAGAGCGTGTAGCCCGCCTGCACCATCGCATCGGGTGCGGGCAGGCTCGGCGCCAGGGACAGCGAGGCGGTGCGGTAGGCGATCGCGGAGATGCCGAAGAAAAAGCCGGAGGCAAGGCCGATCGATGCGGTGCGGCTGGTGACCGAGGTGACGAGGCTCACAGGCGTGAAGGCCGTGCGAGCCACCGAGATTAGCATGACGCCAAGGATGGAGACGAGGATGGCCGCGACAGTGCCAAGCTCGATCGTTTCGCCGAAGAGCACAAGTGCCAGAAGCGCGGCCTGCGCCGGTTCGGTGCGCGAATAGGCGGTGCCGACGGCGAAGTTGCGAAAGGAGAAGAGGTGCACCAGCAGGAAGGTCGCCGAAATCTGGGCAAGCGCCCCGATGACCGCCCAGACCGCAAACGTCACGCCTGGAACCGGCAGCGGACGGCCGAGGCCGAGATGCAGGATGGCGAGGTAGAGAAAGGCGAAGGGCAGGCCGAAGCCGAAGCGGACGAAAGTCGCACCGGTCGTGCCCATCCGGCCTTTGAGGTGTTTCTGCAGGGTCGAGCGCAGATTTTGCAGGAAGGCGCTGCCAACCGTGATGATTGCCCAGAGTTCCATGGGAGAGTGTCCAGAATGGCCGCAGCGCGGGGAAGCCGGCTTGCGGCAGGAGATCAGAAAGGGTGGAGGTCTGGCCTGAGCTTACGCCTCAGGTCCTGCGGCGCACGCCAGACGTTGGCGAATCGTGCCTGAACTCACCGGATGAAAGCGCGCGGGAAGTCGCTTGCGGTCCTGCAGGACCACGACGCGTTCCATCGCCGAAATCGCCATCTTCTTTCCCATCTTTCCCAGATAGCACTTCCCGAAGCGGCGACCAATGCTAATTAGAGGCAACGCGCCTGGTGTCATCAGGCGATCCGCACTGCCCCAAGAGGACCCGATGAACAGCCCAGCCAAGATCCCCTCGCCTGCCGATTTCGCCCATGTGCGCGACTGGGTCTTCGACCTCGACAACACGCTTTATCCGCATCACATCAACCTCTTCGCGCAGATCGACACGAACATGACGGGTTTCGTTGCCGAACTGCTGCAGATGGAGCCAGCCGAGGCGAAAGTGCTGCAGAAGCGGTACTACCATGAGCACGGCACGACGCTTGCCGGGCTCATGTTGCATCACAAGGTGGACCCGAACGCTTTCCTGGAGCGGGCGCATGCCATCGACTATTCGGCGCTGATCCCCGACGAGGCGCTGGGCTCGGCGATCAAGCGGCTTCCCGGGCGGAAGTTTATCTTCACCAATGGGACGGTGGCGCATGCGGAGGCCGCCGCCCGGGCGCTCGGCATTCTCGACCATTTCGACGACATCTTCGACATCGTTGCAGCCGATTATGTGCCGAAACCGGCGGGTGCCACCTATGACAAGTTCGCGAGCCTCAATCGCATCGACACGAAACATGCCGCGATGTTCGAGGATCTGCCCCGCAATTTGATGGTGCCGAAGGCGCTCGGCATGAAGACCGTGCTGCTCGTGCCGCGCAATCTCGACACCGCGATCCTCGAGACCTGGGAGCGGGTGGAGCACATTGACGCCGATGTGGTCGACTACCTCACCGACGATCTGACGACCTTCCTGCAGCGGCTGCTTGCGGACGAGACGTGAGCCGAAGCTTACGAAAGTTTCATGCAGCTTACAGAGAGTTAAGTAGGGCCTGAGCCTTGCCGACGTTACGGTTATCCCATCGAAGCAGACACTCGAAAGGATTTCCCAATGAACGGCAAGACCCTGACGCTGGCCGCCGTGGCAGCCTCTCTCCTCATCGGCACGACCGCCGGCGGTGCCTTCGCACAAGACCGCGGCGAACGCCGTGGCCCGGGCCGTGGCGGCCCGGAGGTGATGTTCGTGCAGATGCTTCAGCAGCACGACGTCGATACGGACGGCAAGATCAGCAAGGAAGAGGCAAACGCTGCCGCCACCGCGCTGTTTGCGTCCATCGATGCCGACAAGGACGGTGTGCTGACGCCGGGCGAGATGCGCCAGCACCGCGAAGCAATGCGGGAAGAGCGCAAGGCACAACGGGAAGCCATGCGCGCCGAGCGTCAGGCGGAACGCGAAGCAGCCAGAGCCGATGCACCTACTCCGCCCCCGGGTAATGCACCCCAGGAACAGGCCATGAATGACGATGGTCCGCGTGACGAGGGCAAGGGCCCGCACGGCAAGCGCCATGGCTGGCACAATGAACGTGCCGAACGCGGCGAGGATCGCGGTGGTCGAGACGGCATGCGTGGCCAGGGCCGGATGATGCGGGTCGCGGATACAGACGAGAACGGCCAGATCAGCCAGGCGGAAGCCACCGCCATGGCCGACAAGATGTTCACCCGCATGGACCGCAACAAGGACGGCGTCATCAGCGCCGACGACATGCCGAAGCGGCCGGTCATGTTCCGCTGATCGGAAGATCAGACACCAGTGGAAGAAGCGGGCGGCCCCTTATGGGGCCGTTTCGTCGTTCAGGTCGTAGAAGTCGGCGATGATCTTCCAGGCTTCTTCTGCCGTCTCGGCGAACTGAAAGAGACTGAGATCCTCGGGTGCGATGGTGCCGAAGGCGGCCAGCGCCTCGAAATTGATGATGTCCTCCCAGAAGGCGCGCGAGAACAGGATCAGCGGGATCGGCGCCATGCGCTTGGTCTGGATCAGCGTCACGGTCTCGAAGAGTTCGTCCAGCGTGCCGAAGCCGCCCGGGAAGATGGTGATCGCCTTGGCACGCATGAGGAAATGCATCTTGCGGATGGCGAAATAGTGGAAGTTGAAGCTCAGCTCCGGCGTCACATAGGGGTTCGGCGCCTGTTCGTGTGGGAGGACGATGTTCAGGCCAACCGAGGGGGCGCCGACCTCTGACGCACCACGATTGCCCGCTTCCATCACACCCGGCCCACCGCCGGTCACCACGACATATTCGTGATAGTCCATCTTCTTGGCCTGGGCGGAGCAGAGCTGCGCGAACTTGCGGGCCTCTTCGTAATAGATCGAGGCGTTTTCCAGGTTCTTCTTCTGAATGTCGTTCTTCGCCGCCCAGGCGTTCTGGCCAGGGGCCGGAATGCGGGCACCACCGAACATGACGACCGTGGACTTGATGCTGCGCTCGGTGAGGATCATCTCCGTTTTCAGGAGTTCGAGCTGCAGGCGGACAGGGCGCAGCTCTTCGCGGCAGAGGAATTCATCGTCGACATAAGCGAGCGTATATGAGGTCGACGCCGATTGCGGGGTGCGGGGAATGACCTCGGCCGTCTGCTTGTCGGTCGAGCTATCCTTCAGCGGATCCCAGGACCCGTCCTTGCGCCTGTGCTTGCCGTTCTTCCACCGTGCCATGCCTCTTCCTTTCCAAAACGCAGAGCTCCTGCGGCTGTTTTCTTCCAGCCCTTTATGCGCTAGAGCTTTGCGCGAATTTTCGATCAGATCCTGATCGTTTCCAACTCCACGGTAGACAACGAAGTTTAAGGAATTCAGATGAGCGCCACCGATCTCGCCCAGCTCGAACACGTCATCGAAGCGGCATTCGACAATCGCGATACCGTCACGACGACGACCACGGGCGAGATCCGCGATGCGGTCGAAACGGCGCTCAACCTCCTGGACAGCGGGCAGGTTCGCGTCGCAGCCCGTGGCGAAGATGGCACATGGGCCGTGCATCAGTGGCTGAAGAAGGCCGTGCTCCTCTCCTTCCGCCTGAACGACATGGAAGTCGTCAAGGGCGGCCCAGGTGCTTCCACCTGGTGGGACAAGGTGCCGTCGAAGTTCGAAGGCTGGGGCGAAAACCAGTTCCGCTCGGCCGGCTTCCGCGCCGTGCCCAATGCCGTTGTCCGCCGCTCGGCCTATATCTCCAAGGGCGTCGTCCTGATGCCGTCCTTCGTCAATCTCGGCGCCTATGTCGGTGAAAATTCCATGGTCGACACCTGGGCGACCGTCGGCTCGTGCGCCCAGATCGGCGCGAACGTGCATCTCTCCGGTGGCGTCGGCATCGGCGGCGTGCTCGAGCCGCTGCAGGCCGGCCCGACGATCATCGAGGATAACTGCTTCATCGGCGCCCGTTCGGAAGTCGTCGAGGGCTGCATCATCCGTGAAGGCTCGGTGCTCGGCATGGGCGTTTACATCGGCAAGTCGACCAAGATCGTCGACCGTGCCACCGGCGAAGTGATGTATGGCGAAGTGCCGCCCTATTCCGTCGTCGTTGCCGGTTCCATGCCCTCGGGCAATGCCGTCATGGCAAACGGTCTGCCGGCACCACATCTCTACTGCGCCGTCATCGTCAAGCGCGTCGACGAGAAGACCCGCTCGAAGACGGGCATCAACGAGCTGCTGCGCGACTAAACCATTATGGCCTTACCGGGGCGGGAGACATCTGTCGGCTGGGCGCTCTTCCAATGGGACGGGCGCATCGGCAGGCGCGTCTTCATTCTCGGCACGCTGTTCTGGATGATGGCGAACGCGGCCGTGATCGCATTTGTGACGGGGTCGGACGACATTTCGCCCGGCTCGTTTTCGCTTTTCCTGACGACTGCGAGCCTGTCGCTCGTCTCGCTGCTGATGCTCGGCACGAAACGGCTGCATGATATCGGCATGCCGGGGATGGCATCTGTTCTCTTGCTGCTGCCTGCCTTTTCGCTGATCCTTTTCTTCGTGCTCTGCGTCTGGCCGCCGGTCCAGGACGACAACCGTTACGGGCCGGGACCGGACATGCGTTCGTCCTGAGCGGTGGGTGACAGGTTCGGGCGGATCAGTTAAGTCTGCATCATCTTCTCAAGGCACCGACGGCCGGGCTGAACCGGACCTCGGTCAATCCCGTAAAAGTGTTCATGATCGCCACCAATCCCGTCGATGTTCTCCAGGCCCTCATTCGCTGCCCTTCCGTCACGCCCGCCGAAGGCGGTGCGCTCGGCGTGCTCGAAAACCTGCTCTCGCCTCTCGGTTTCCGCGTCGATCGCATGATCGCAAAGGACGAGGGTACGCCCGATATCGAAAACCTCTATGCGCGCGCTGGATCGGATGGCCCGCATCTGATGTTCGCCGGCCATAGCGATGTCGTGCCGGTGGGTGCCGAGACAGACTGGAGCGCTGGTCCGTTCTCCGGTGACATCAGAGACGGCATGCTTTATGGCCGTGGCGCGGTCGACATGAAGGGCGGGATCGCCTGCTTCATCGCCGCCTATGCGCGACTGGTCGAAGCCGGCAAGGTACCGAAGGGCTCCGTCTCGCTGCTGATCACAGGCGACGAGGAAGGCCCGGCGGTCAACGGCACGATCAAGCTTTTGGAATGGGCGGCAGAACGTGGCGAACGCTGGGATGCCTGCCTCGTCGGCGAGCCGACCAATCCCGATGCACTCGGCGACATGATCAAGATCGGTCGGCGAGGCTCGGTTTCAGGCACAGTGACGGTGAAGGGTGTGCAGGGTCACGCTGCCTATCCGCATCTTGCCGACAATCCGGTGCGAGGTGCCCTGTCGCTGGCGAAAAGCCTGATGTTCCCGGCCTTCGACACCGGCACGGAGAATTTCCAGCCGTCGAACCTCGAAGTCACCACGATCGACGTCGGCAATGCGGCGACGAACGTCATTCCGGCTTCCGCGCGCTTCAAGTTCAACATCCGCTTCAACGACGTCTGGACCGCCGACAGCGTCAAGGCCGAGATCATTCGCCGCCTCGATGCGGCTGCTGTTGATCCCGAGCTGCGGCCGGATCGAGCAGCGATCGGCTACGACATCACCTGGTCGGAACGGCCGAGCCATGTGTTCCTGACGCGCAACAACGCGCTGATCGCCTCGCTGTCGGGTGCGATCGAGACGGTGACCGGCAAGATGCCGAAGCTCTCGACCACGGGCGGCACGTCGGATGCGCGCTTCATCAAGGATTACTGCCCGGTCGTGGAATTCGGCCTCGTGGGGCAGACCATGCACATGGTCGACGAGCGGGTCGCCGTTTCAGATCTGGAAACGCTCACCGTCATCTACCAGACTTTCATCGAGCAGTGGTTCACCCATGCCGACGCTTAAGGAGGTCGAGTTCTATCTCAAGGGCCTTTGGCTGCTGTTCAAGCAGGATCCAGCAGGCTTTGCCTATCTCGACCTTACCGACCGGGGAGCGATGCGCTCCTTCTGGGCGATCCTCTGGGCGCTGCCCGCGATCCTGATCTCCTTTGCCTGGTGGCGCCTGCTCTATCTCCAGGGCCTGCCGGAGGGCACGGGAACAGGTGCCCTCTTCTTTTTCCGGCTCGCACTGGTCGAAGCGTCCAACTGGCTGTTTCCGCTTGTCCTGCTTGGCATTCTCTGCTGGATGGTCGGGATCGGCGAGAAGTATGCATCCATGGTCGTGGCGATCAACTGGCTCGCCTTGCCGGTATCCTATTCCTATGGCCTGCTGGTACTCCTGATGATGTTCGTGCCGGCTGTCGCGGGCGTCGTGGCCTTCCTGTGGCTGCTTTTGATGATCACGCTGATCGCAGCCCTGTTCCGGATCATGCGGATGATCGTGGGCGATCAGGTGCTGATGGTTTCCACCGTCATCATGGTGCTGCTAATCCCATCGATGATCATCGCCGAGGTCCTGGAGCGCTATCTCGGCGTTTATCCGGGCTGAAAACGCATCTCAGCCGCTGAACGGCTCGTCGCCGGGATAATCCACCCTCATGAAGAACAGTCCCTCGGGCGGCGCGACCGGTCCGCAGGCCGCGCGGTCGCGGGCGTCGAGTGCTGCGCGCACATCTGAAGGCGTCATCTTGCCCTCGCCTGCGAGCTTCAGCGTGCCGGCGAAGGAGCGGATCTGGTTGTGCAGGAAGCTCTGGGCGGTGGCGCGGATCTCGATGAGTTCACAGCTGCGCGTGACATCCAAACGATCGAGCGTCCGCACGGGGCTCTTCGCCTGACAATGGGCGGAGCGGAAGGTGGTGAAGTCGTGATGGCCGACCAATTGCTGGGCAGCTTCATGCATGGCTTCGTGGTCGAGCGGCTTCGGCACCCACCAGGCCCGCTTGTCCTCGAGCGCCAAGCGCGCCGGACGGGTGATGATGCGGTAGAGGTAATGGCGTCTCAGGGCCGAGAATCGGGCGTCGAACTCGTCCGGCACGGCCTGCACGTCGAGCACGGCAACCTGTTCCGACGCCATGGCCAGATGGGCGTTCAGCGCATTGCGCAGCTTGTGTGGCACCCAATCACGCGAAAGATCGGCATGGATCACCTGGCCCATGGCGTGCACACCGGAATCGGTGCGGCCGGCACCCCGGATGACGACCGTCTCGCTGGTCAGCGACAGGATCGCCTGTTCGAGAGCGGCCTGGATAGAATGGCCGTTTTCCTGACGCTGCCAGCCGACATAGGCCGAGCCATCATATTCGACGGTCATCCGGAAACGGGACATCAGGCGATCACCGTGCCCTTGGGCAAAGGCGTGCCACGCAGGAAATCCTCGGCGTTCAAGACCTTGCCACCGGCCTTCTGCAGACGGACAAGGCTCACGGCGCCCGTGCCGCAGGCGATCGTCAGGCGGTCGTCGAGGGCTGTGCCGGGGGCCGCGATTGCGCCCTGCCCTTCCGCCAGGCTCGAGGCGATCAGCTTGACGCGCTCGGGCTTGCCATTGACGTCCATCTCGGTCCAGGCGCCCGGGAAGGGCGAGAGGCCGCGGATGTGATTGTGCACCTCGGTCGCCGGGCGGGAGAAGTCGACGCGGGTTTCGGCCTTGTCGATCTTGGCGGCATAGAGCACGCCCTCTTGCGCCTGAGCGACCGTTTCGAGCGTCCCGGCTTCGAGCTTCGCCATTGCCTCGACCATGGCTTCGGCGCCGACGAGGCTCAGAGCATCGTGCAGTTCGCCGGCCGTCATGTCAGGACCGATCGTCACCTTGCGGGTCAGCGCGACGGGGCCGGTGTCGAGGCCCTTGTCCATCTTCATCACCATCATGCCTGTCTCGGCATCGCCGGCCATGATGGCGCGCTGGATGGGGGCGGCTCCCCGCCAGCGCGGCAGAAGCGAGGCATGGCCGTTATAGGCGCCAAGACGCGTGCCGTTCAGGATCGCTTCGGGTAGCAGCAGGCCATAGGCGACGACGACGGCGACATCGGCGCCGAGTGCAACGAAGGCCTCGCGATCAGCGGGATCGCGGAAATTCAGGGGATGACGGACCTCGATGCCGAGGTCTTCGGCGGCCTGATGAACGGGCGACTTCTGCAGGTCGAGACCACGACGGCCGCCGGGACGCGGCGGCTGCGAATAGACCATGACAATCTGGTGGCCCGCCGCATGCAGCGCTTTCAGGGTCGCGACGGAGAAGTCCGGCGTGCCCATGAAGATGATGCGAAGTGCCATCGTGTCTGCCTCGAAGCGGTTGGTGACGCCCGGGATCAGATCTTCTGACGGGCGGCCTTGGTGAACCTCTTGATCACCATCTCGCGCTTCAGGCGGGAGATGTGATCGATGAAGAGCACGCCGTTCAAATGGTCGATCTCGTGCTGAAGGCAAGTGGCGAGCAGGCCGTCGGCCTCGGTCACCGTCTCCTTGCCGTCGCGGCCGAGTGACTTGACCGTGATCGAAGCAGGACGCTCGACCTCGGCGTAATAATCCGGGATCGACAGGCAGCCTTCCTCATAGACCGAGCGTTCGTCGGAACTCTTGAGGATCTCTGGATTGATGTAGACGAGGGGTGCTGGCTCTTCGCCTTCCTTGGCGAGATCGATGACGAGGAGACGGCGCGGCACACCGACCTGGATCGCCGCCAGCCCGATGCCGGGGGCCTCGTACATGGTTTCGAGCATGTCGTCGATCAACTGCTCGAGCTCGGCATCGACGCGCTCGATGGGCGCGGATACCTGGCGCAGCAGGGGATCGGGCAGGATGATGAGAGGCTTGATGGTCATGGCCTCCCTTAGCGCAACTTCCCGGCGGAGGAAACGGAAAAAACGCTCTGTTCTTTCCGTTTCGCGACCGGTCAGGCGACCCGACGTTCCATGATACGGCGCCCCTGCGGAGGGGCGTCGGCACGGGTGCGGATCTGGGACAGCTGTTCGACGAGGGCCGCGACTTCCGTGCGCAGGCGGCGCGTCTCATCCGAGGTGCGCTCGACCATGTCGCTGTTCTCATGGGTCAGGAGATCCATGTTGCGGGTCGCGTGGTTCACCTCGTTCAGCCCGATCGCCTGGTCCTTGGCAGCCGTCGCGATGTCGGAGACGAAGGTGTCGATCGCATCGATACGGGTGATGATATCACCCAAAACCTGACCCGTGCCGGTGACGAGGCTGACGCCCTCCTTTACCTGGCTGGAGCTCTGCGAAATTAGCTGTTTGATCTCCTTCGCGGCATCGGCGCTGCGCTGGGCAAGCTGGCGCACTTCCTGCGCAACGACGGCAAAGCCCTTGCCGGCATCCCCGGCGCGGGCGGCCTCGACGCCTGCGTTGAGAGCGAGAAGATTGGTCTGGAAGGCGATTTCGTCGATGACGCCGATGATCTTGGAGATCTCGGTCGAAGACTTCTCGATCGCATCCATGGCGGATACGGCCTGCGAGACGACCGTGCCCGAGGTTTTCGCCTGCTGCTGGGTGTCACGTACGGTCTGCGAGGCACGCTCGGCATTGGCAGCCGTCTGGCTGACGCTGACGGAGAGCTGCTGCAGGGCGGTCGAGCTTTGCTGCACGCCGCTCGCCTGGCGGGTGGTGCGGCTGGCGAGTTCGTCGGAGGCGTGGGCGATCGCGTCCGTGCCGGTCAGGATGCCTTCCGAAGCGCGGCGGATCGCGGCAAAGGAGGTGTTCAGGCGATCGACGGTTTCATTGTAGTGACCAGCCATTTCCTTGAAATTGTCCGGCAGGTCCGTCGTCATGCGGGCTTCGAAATCGCCTTGGGCCAGCGCTTCCAGGCCGCGACGCAGATGCTCCATTGCAATCGCCTGATCGGCCTCGAAGCGGGCGCGCTCCTCCTCGAGCAGTTGACGCTTGCTTTCTAGTTCCTCGAGATAGACGGAGATCGAATAGTCCATGTCGAGCATGGCCGCCTTCACGACTGCGCGTAGCTTCTCGCCGAGCGAGACCGCATGCTGCCGGCCGAAAGGGAAAGGCCAGTGCTTCACGAGGACACCAGCGAGGAGCTCGCCGACGAGCATGGAATAGCCGCCGATATACCAGCGCGGCTCCAGGCCAATGCGGGCATGGACCTTGCCGACGGCGGTGACGCCCTTGACGTAGCTCTCGTCGAAATTGCCGCTGGCGATCTTGTCCCAATGACCACTCTGAGCACTCTTTGCGCCGTTCATGTGGGCGCCGTCGCGGAAGTGGCTGGCGATCCTCCCTGTTTTCGTCACCTTGGCGTAGAACTTATCAAGCGCGGGTCCCAAGAGCTCCTTGATCGAGGGGCGGAGCTCGGCCAGCGTGCTGCGCGTCTTCTGATCGATCTCCAGGAATTCAAGGCGGTCGGACAGATCGGTCTGGGCTTTGATGGTCATGATGCTATGCCGGCTCTCAGGGTTGACTGGTATCGAGAAGAACTGTCACGGTTTGCTGAACAGATCCTAAACGCATGGCGACAAATCATGCCGCCAGGCCTGGGCTTGATGGGGTCTTAACCCGCCATGCGGTAGGCATTCTGGCTCGCGCTCTGCGGCCTGCTGCCCGAAGTCTTGAACCCCTGCAGGGCCTGGACCAGGCGACCTGCTTCCTCGCGAAGCGTTGCGGTCTGGGCCGAGCTTTCCTCGACCATGGCGGCATTGCGCTGGGTGATCTGATCCATGGAGGCCACCGAGGTATTGACCTCGCGCAGGCCGCCGGACTGGTCGGCAGCAGCCGAGGCGATCTTGGCGACGATCTCGTTGATTTCACCGATCCGGATGATGATCTTGGCGAGTGCTTCGCCAGCATTGTTTACGAGATCGACGCCCGCATCCACCTGGGTGGAGCTCTGCGAGATGAGGTTCTTGATCTCGCGGGCGGCATTGGCGCAGCGTTGGGCCAGTTCGCGGACTTCCTGGGCAACGACGGCAAAGCCACGTCCGGCCTCGCCGGCACGGGCGGCCTCGACGCCGGCATTCAGAGCGAGAAGGTTCGTCTGGAAAGCGATTTCGTCGATGACGCCGATGATCTTGGAGATTTCGTCCGAGGACTTCTCGATGGCACCCATGGCACTGACAGCGCGCCCGACCACCTCTTCAGAGACACGGGCTTCCGAGAGTGCGACGCCGACGACCTGGGAGGCTTGCTTTGCGCCATCGGCCGTCAGGGTGACATTCTGGGTGAGCTCGTGCAGTGCTGCCGTGCTCTCTTCGAGGCCTGCGGCCTGTTGTTCGGTGCGCTGTGCGAGATCATCGGTGGCATCGGAGATGGCCGCCGTCGACTTGAAAATCTCGTCCGCAGACTGGCGGACGGTGCCGATGGTCGATCGCAGGGCATCGATGGAGGCGTTGTAGTCGCTCGCCATCTGCACGAAGTTGGCTGGCAGATCAGCGGGGAGACGGGCGTCGAGATCACCGGCGGACAGCTTGGCGAGCACGGCGCGGAGAGCTGCAAGTGCCGTCGCCTGTTCTGCCTCGGTCGTCAGGCGGGCTTCTTCAGCTGCCTGACGCTGCTCGGCGAGGATCGCGAGATAGACGGAGATGGAATAATCCATGTCCAGAAGGGCTGCCTTGACCACCACGGAGATCTCCTCGGCAAGCTGCCCGGAGTTCTTGCGGCCGAAGCGGCTCGGCCAGCGCTCGCGGACCACGGCATGCACCAGCTGTTCCAACACCAGCGCGTAGCCGCCGATGTACCAGCGCGGCTCCAGGCCGATGCGGGCATGCGCCTTGCCGACCTTGGTGACGCCGTCGACATAGCTGTCGGTGTATTCGGCCGTGCCGACGATGCCCCAATGTTCTTCCTGGCGCTTCTTGGCACCCTTGATGTGGTCTTCGCTGCGGAAAAAGGCCGCCGTTTCAGGCACCTTGCGCACCTTGTCATAGAAGATGTCGAGCGCACTGCCGATGTTCTTGCGGATCAGGGGGCCGAGGCGCCGGAGGGTCTCTCGCCCCTTGTCATCAAGCCCGAGGAAACGAAGACGGTTCTTCAGATCGGTATTGTCGGCATGCGACATGGCTCACTCGCTTTTTCTGCAATCACAGTGCGCATCAGCGGATGCTGATAGACAAGATCTACAGAGCGCTTAAATGGTAAAGCATTGGTTTCCGCGAACTGTCGCCTTCGCCTGAAGTGCGGCCCTGACACCGCCGCGTGTACCGAACACCGCGCTGGCTTGCGGTTCGTCAATTCCGTTGGCAAAAAAATTTTTCCGGTCGGCCCAACCGAATAGACCTCAGCGAGGTGTGTTCACTCTTTGATCTGTCGGCTGCCACCGAATCAGGTATCATCTCCGCATGAACATCCAGGACATTCCGGCGGTGACCATCGGCTCAGTCACCCTCTCGCCCACCTTTCTGCTGGCGCTTGCCGCAGCGGTCGTGCTCCTTCCCATCGTCGCGCTCGTTCTGCTCTCCATGCGGTCGGCGGCAGCCAGGACGCGGCAGATTGAGGACACGGCGCGGCGGGACGAGGCCGCCGAGGCGCGGCTCGCCGAACTCTTGAAGGCGCAGTCTGAGATGCAGGGACGGCTCCAGACGATGGCCGAGGTCTTCGGCAGCCGTCAGGCAGAGCTCAACCAGACGATCAGCCAGCGGCTCGACGGCATGACGCATCGGATCGGTGCGACGATCACCGAGCAGACCAAGTCGACACACGATAACCTCAGGACCCTGCAGGAGCGGCTGGCGGTGATCGATGCGGCACAGAACAACATCCAGTCGTTGGCGAAGGACGTCGTCGGCCTGCAGGCGATCCTGTCCAACAAGCAGACGCGCGGGGCCTTCGGACAATCGCGCATGGAGACGATCGTCGCCGATGGGCTACCGATGGGCGCCTATGCCTTCCAGACGACACTCTCCAACGGCTCGCGCCCCGACTGCACCATCCGGATGCCGAACAATTCGCCGCCGCTGGTGGTCGATGCGAAATTCCCGCTCGAAGCCTGGAACGTGATCCGCGAGACGGAAAACCCCGAGCAGAAGAAGATGGCCTCCCAGCAGTTCAAGCGGGACATGGAGGTGCATATCCGCGACATCTCGGAGAAGTACCTGATCGCCGGCGAAACACAGGACATGGCCTTCCTGTTCGTGCCGTCGGAATCGATCTTTGCCGAGATTCACGAGAACTTCGAAGGCGTCGTGCAGAAGGCGCATCGACAGAAGGTGGTGATCGTCTCGCCTTCCCTTCTGATGCTCTCCATCCAGGTGATCCAGGCCGTGCTGAAGGACCAGCGCATGCGTGAGCAGGCGCATCTCATCCAGGGCGAGGTGATCCGCCTGATGGAGGACTTGAGCCGTCTCGACGACCGGACACGCAAGCTGCAGAGCCACTTCCTCGCTGCCAGCAAGGATGTCGAGATGATCATCACCTCCTCGGACAAGCTGGCCAAGCGCGGCGCCAAGATCGAAGCGATGGAGTTCGAGACGCCGGGCGGGCGAGAGGATGGAGACGAGACCCCTCACCGCGCCGTGGAGAGCCGGACCGGGATGCTCAAGCTCAGGGTTGTTGACGAGGACTAAGGCGCTGGTCCAAAAGAGCGAAGAACCCAGGGAGGCCTCTCGCTCATGATCACCGTCTTCGGCTCCATCAACATGGACCTCGTTGCCACCACTCCGCGCTTGCCGAAACCGGGCGAGACGGTTCCGGGCACCGGCTTTGCGACGGCGGCCGGCGGCAAGGGCGCGAACCAGGCACTGGCTGCGCGTCGGGCCGGTGCTGATGTCCGCATGGTGGGCGCTGTGGGGAGGGACGAATTCGCCGGCCCTGCTCTCGACCTTCTGGACAAGGCTGGAACGGATCTCTCCGGCGTCGCGCGTGTCGACGGCCCGACCGGCACGGCGCTCATTCTCGTCGGCGGCGATGGTGAAAACATGATCGCTGTTGTGCCGGGCGCCAATGGGACGATCAGCGCCAGCCAAGCAGCCGCTGCGGTTTCGAGCAGCAAGTCCGGAGACATCCTGATGCTGCAGCTCGAAGTCCCCTCGGCATCCGTGAAGGCAGCACTCGAGGCGGCCAAGGCGCAAGGGGTGCGCACCGTGCTCAACACGGCGCCGCTGATTGCCGAGGCGGCCGAGCTCGCGAAGCTGGCAGACATTGTCATCGCCAACGAGACGGAGTTCGAACTTCTGGTGGGGCGCGACAACCTGACGGCCGAACAGCGCGAACAGATGCTGCTGCAGATGCACAACGAGACCGGGCAGATCCTGATCATCACGCTCGGAGCCGAAGGGGTTGTGGCAGCGGAAGGGGGCAGCCTGCACCGGACGAAGGGGCTGAAGATCGAGCCAGTTGACACCGTCGGCGCGGGCGACACCTTCTGCGGCTACCTGGCTGCGAGCCTCGACGCCGGATTGGCGCTCGGCGAAGCGCTTCGCCGCGCGGCCGTCGCCGGATCGCTCGCCTGCCTCAAGCCGGGCGCGCAGCCATCGATCCCCATGGCAGCCGAGGTCGCCGCTTCGCTCTGAGGCGATCAGGGCGACAAGTCTGATTTATTCAACTTTAAACAATGGAACATAGCATCGGCCGCGATCAGGGTGCGTGAAGGCGTGCCCGGCCGCGCCATGAGGGCGTGGAACGAATGTCCCTGCGTCCTGATCCTCAGTTTTCGAGGCTTCCATGTTCGCCTTTTTTACCCGCTCGATCGCCGCCAAACTTCTCGTCGTCACCGGCATCGCAATCGGCCTGGTGCTCTTCCTTTCCAATCTCGTACTGATTTCGCAGACCCGTGATCGGGTTCACTCGCTCACCATGGAGCAGGCTGACGCCGAGGCCAAATCCATCGCCCGTGAAATCGCCGGTGATATCGGCGAACTGGCGAGTGCCGCACGCACCATGTCGGGCGTCATCGGCCGCGGACATGAAGGCAAGTCGCTCGACCGTATCGGCATCACCAATATCCTGAAGGCAAATCTCGAGCAGAACCCGTTTGCCTTCGGCAGCTGGATGGCGGAAGAACCCCGCGCCATCGACGGCCAGAAGGACGAAATCAAGGGCAAGCTCGAACTCTCGGCCAATGACGACGGCGACTTCACGCCCTACTGGTCGAAGAACCGCAACGGCGAAATCCAGTTCTCCACCTTCCGCGCGGATTATCCGGCCGAGTGGTATGCGCTGGCGGCCAAGAGCGGCAAGGGCGCGATCACCGCACCTTATCTGGCGGAGGGCACCGACGTTCCCACGACCATGAGCTCCATCGCCTTTCCCGTCTTCTCCGGCGGCAAGATGATCGGTGTCACGGGCGTGGACATGTCGCTTCTGTCGCTGTCCGACAAGCTCAAGGCGCTGAAGCCCTTCGAGACAGGCCGCGTGCTGCTTGTGGCGCAGGGCGCGCAGTGGCTCGTTGCCCCGACGGACGATCTGCTGATGAAACCCTATGAAGCAGAAGGGGCCGACACGCTCAAGGCTACGCTTTCGAGCGGAACCGGCGGCCTGGTGCCGAACCTTTCGAACGAAAGCGGCGAAGGCTTCGACCGTCTGCTTTATCCTTTTGCCGTTCCTGGCGTGAATGCGACCTGGGCCGTCATCATCGACATTCCGCACGCGGCGATCAACGCACCGATCGAGGCGCAGACGATGATGATGATCGTCGGCGGCCTGATCGTGCTCGCCGCCGTGATGATTGCACTCTTCCTCGCCGTCCGCTCCCTGGCGCAGCGTCCGCTGCACGGTCTCGTCGGCGACGTCGAGCGCATGACCAAGGGCGACTATGCGAGCGACGTCTCGAACCAGCATCGCCAGGACGAAATCGGCCTCGTCGCCAAGGCACTCGACGGCTTCCGTCACAAGCTTGCCGAAAGCCATACGCTGGCCGCAGAAGCGGAGACCCAGCGGAAGGCAGCCGAAGGTGAACGTCGCCGCAACGAAGAGGATCGTAACGCCTCTGCCTCGGTGCAGCAGCATGTAGTCACAGCGCTCGGCAGCGGCCTTGCCCAGCTTTCGCAGGGCAATCTCACCTATCGGATCGCGGATGATTTCCCGAGCGAATACGGGGCGCTGAAGCGTGACTTCAACGAGGCGGTGGCAAGCCTCGAACAGGCAATCGCCTCGGTGAATGGCAGTGTCGTCAATATCGCGGCCGGCACCAGCGAGATCTCGGAAAGTGCCGCCGATCTTTCCAAGCGCACGGAGCAGCAGGCCGCAAGCCTGGAGGAAACGGCTGCAGCGCTGAATGAGCTGACCGAACAGGTCCATTCGAGCGCCGACAATGCCGGCACGGCAGCCAATACCGTCTCCGTCGCCGTCAAGGACGCAGAGAAATCGGGCGAGGTCGTACAGAAGGCGGTCGCCTCCATGCATGGCATTGAACAGTCGTCGCAGGAAATCTCGCGCATCATCGGCGTCATCGACGAGATTGCCTTCCAGACCAACCTCCTGGCACTCAATGCGGGCGTCGAGGCCGCGCGTGCCGGGGAAGCCGGCAAGGGCTTTGCGGTGGTCGCGCAGGAAGTGCGGGAACTTGCCCAGCGCTCGGCCACGGCGGCGAAGGAGATCAAGGCCTTGATCAACGCTTCGGCTGCTCAAGTCAAGGACGGGGTGGAACTGGTCGGTGAAGCCGGGCAGACGCTGGAGAAGATCTCCCAGCAGGTCATGCAGATCAATGGCCTGATCCTACAGATTTCGGCTTCGGCCAGCGAGCAGGCATCCGGCCTCAAGGAAGTCAATTCCGCCGTGAACCAGATGGACCAGGTGACACAGCAGAACGCGGCCATGGTCGAGGAGACGACCGCCGCCAGCATGGCGTTGCGCAATGAATCCGACACGCTGCGCGGACTGGTGGCGAAGTTTCAGGTGAGCGGTGCTTCGGCCCCGGTTGCAGCACTGCGAGCAACCGCCGTGTCCATGCACAGTTCCTATACCCCGCAGGCCGCTGCACCGCGCGCGCCGGTCTATGCGCCGGCTCCGCGCAAGGTGGCTGCAGCAGGCGGAGCTGCTGTCAGCGCCGACAGCTGGGAAGAATTCTGAGACCCGGTCAACTGACCAAGACAAAAGGGCCGCTGCATATGCAGCGGCCCTTTTCGCTATGATCAGAGGCGCGCGAAACGTTCGACCAGAAGATCAAAGAAACCGTCGGCATCGACGTTGCGCATGACAGTTGCATTCGGCTTTCGCCCCGAGACGCGCCACCAATCGACGACGGTCATGCCGACCGTCAGCTCCGACTGCAGCTCGATCTCGACATTGCAATGACGACCGCTGAAAAGCTCCGGCTTCAGGAGGTAAGCGACAACGGTCGGGTCATGCAGCGGGCCGCCGTCGGAGCCGTATTTCTCCTCGTCGAAGCGTTCGAAGAATTCGAGCCATTCCACCATGGTTTGCGCCGGCTTGGTGCCGATGGCGGCGATGCGGGCGACGCGGGCCTTGGTGGTCATCAGCTGATGGGTGACATCGAGCGGCATTACGGTGACCGGGATGCCGGAGGCAAGCACGGCGGCCGCAGCATGCGGGTCGACATAGATGTTGAATTCGGCAGCCGGGGTGATGTTGCCACCCTCGAAGAAGCCGCCACCCATCATCACCAGCTCCTTGACGCGGGGGGCCATATCGGGCGCCTTTTGAAGGGCAAGGCCGATATTGGTGAGCGGCCCCAAGGTGCAAAGTGTAACCGTTCCTGCGGGTTCGTTGCGCAGCGTGTCGATGATGAAATCAACCGCATGCTGGTCCTCCACCGTCATCGTGGGTTCAGGCAGGACGGCACCGTCTAGGCCCGTCTTGCCATGCACATGTTCTGCAGTGACGAGCGGACGGACCATGGGACGGTCCGCGCCTTCGAAGATGCGCCTTCCGGTCTCCCCGCAGAGTTCACAAACGATGCGGGCATTGCGGCTGGTCATCGTCAGCGGGACATTGCCGGCGACTGTGGTGATGCCAAGGAGCTGGAGTTCATCGGGGCTGGCGAAAGCAAGCATGAGGGCGGCGGCATCGTCCTGACCGGGGTCGGTGTCGATGATGATCTTGCGGGGTTCTGTCATAAGGCGTCCTAAAGTCTAAAGCGTGAGGCTTGGAGCGCGGCCCTGAATTTGTCAAGCAAGAGAGTTCTTGTCGGGCGGGTTGTGATTTCCCATATTCCTGATGGCTGACGGCCGGCCCCTGCCCGGCTGAACAAGGGAATGAAATGACACGGACCAGACTGCCGACGGAAGCCTTTCTCATCACCTTCGACACCGGCGATGGCAGCACTTTGCGGCGGCCTCGGGGCAGTGATGGCTATCCACCCTATGACATCGAGCGGCTGGCGCAGCAGAATGCGACGGAAAGGCTGCGCGTGACGCTCGCCGTCGCAGGCTTTGCCGAGGACGAGCTCGACGTCAGCCTCGAGGCGAACCAGCTGATCATCCGGGGCAAGCAGGCGGAACGCGACGAAGCGGACTATCTGTTTCGCGGTATCGCCTCGCGGCAATTCCAACGCGTCTTCGCGATCGAAGACGGTATGGAGGTGACAGGTGCGTCACTCAGAAACGGCCTGCTGTCGATCGAAATCATCCGGCACGACCCGGTGCATCTGGTAAGGAAAATTAACATCTCCACCGCAGAATGAGACTTGCGGCAATGTTCGGCCGCCTCTCCCTCATTCGCGGAGGATCGGAATGTTACTGAAAGAAGCCTCGTCCCGACTGACCAAGTCAGAGCTCGCACATCTCGGTGCCGGCGAAGTGGGCTATATCCGGAAAATGAAGTCAGACGAGGTATCCCGCTGCTTCCCAGAAGCTCCGGAAATCGATCCGACGCTGGATCTGTGGGCACTGTTTGCTGCCGACGGCACGCCCATCCTGCTCACCGACAACCGTTCGAGCACCTTCTTCAAGGCAGCGGAAGACGACCTGAAGACAGTCTCGCTGCACTGACTGGTGCAGCGAAAGCTTCGCTGCCCGAGGCGGTGGCGAATCAGCGCTTTACGAAAGTCAGATAGGCCGAGGAGCGGCCTTCACGACGGGCCTTGGCCTCATAGCGCGTCCCCGGCCAGCCGTCATAGGGCGTGAGCCAGTCGGCTGCATTGCGCGCCGTCCATTCGAAACCACCATGATCGCGGCAGTGCTGCAGCGTCCAGTTGACATAGGTGTCGATGTCGGAGGCGAAGCAAAAGATGCCTTTCGGCTTCAGGACCTTGTGGAAGCGGTCGAGATTGACCTGCGAGACGAAACGGCGCTTCCAGTGACGCTTCTTCGGCCAGGGATCGGCATAGAGAAGATCGATCTGGTCGATCTGGCCTTCCGGCAGCCAATCAAGCAGTTGGGTCGCGTCATCATCATAGACGCGGATGTTCTGCAATCCCTCGGCCTCGATGACTGCGAGCAGCTTCGCCATGGAATTGATGAAGGGTTCGACGCCGATGAAGCCGGTGGTCGGATTGGTGCGGGCGCGGTGAACGAGATGCTCACCGCCGCCGAAGCCTATTTCGAGACGGATCTTGTCGACTGGAACCGGAAACAGGGATTTCAGGTCGGCCGGCACCGGTGATGCGAGGTCTACCTTCAGTTCCGGCAGGACGGTTTCCATCCGCTCGACCTGAAGGTCGCGCAACGGCTTTCCCTTGCGTCGACCGAAGAAGGCTTCGGTCGACCTCGTCCTGCGTTCCTGTTCCGTCATTCAGATCAAGCCTTGATCGCATCCTTGAGCGGCTTGACCAGGTCCAGCTTCTCCCAGGAGAAGGAACCATCACGGCCAGCCTTGCGGCCGAAATGGCCGTAAGCGGACGTCTTAGCATAGATCGGCTTGTTCAGGTCAAGATGGCGGCGGATGCCCGATGGGGACAAGTCCATGACCTTGCGGAGACCGGCTTCGACCTCGTCCTCGGTCACCTTGCCGGTGCCATGCAGGTCGACATAGATCGACAGGGGCTGGGCAATGCCGATCGCGTAGGAGATCTGGATCGTGCAGCGCTCGGCGAGGCCGGCGGCAACGACGTTCTTGGCAAGGTATCGGGCGGCATAGGCTGCCGAACGGTCGACCTTGGTCGTGTCCTTGCCGGAGAAGGCGCCACCGCCATGGGGGGCGGCACCGCCATAGGTGTCGACGATGATCTTGCGGCCGGTGAGGCCTGCGTCACCATCCGGGCCGCCGATGACGAACTTGCCGGTCGGGTTGATGTACCAGGCGCAATCGTCGGCGATCTTCAGTTCGCCTAGGGCTTCGCGGATATAAGGCTCGACGACCTGGCGAACCTTCTTGGAATCCCAGTTCTCGTCGAGATGCTGGGTGGACAGAACGATCGAGGTGGCTTCAGCTGGCTTGCCGTCGACGTAACGGACGGTGACTTGGCTCTTGGCGTCCGGGCCGAGCTTGCCGACGTCGCCTTCACCCTTCTTGCGGGCGGTCGACAGCGTCTGCAGGATCTTGTGCGAATAGTAGATGGGGGCCGGCATCAGGTCCGGCGTTTCCTTGCAGGCGTAACCGAACATGATGCCCTGGTCGCCGGCGCCTTCGCTGTTGGAACTATCGGCAGCCTTGTCGACGCCCTGAGCAATGTGGGCGGACTGGAAGTGCAGGAGGACGTCTATCTTGGCCGTCTTCCAGTGGAAGCCGTCCTGTTCGTAGCCGATGTCGCGAATGGCCTTGCGGGCGGCGGACTTGAACTTGGCCGGGTTGATAACCTCGTTGCCGTTCTTGTCGGTCTTCATCAGGCTCGGGGGAAGGCGGACTTCGCCGGCGATGACGACGCGGTTCGTGGTGGCCAGGGTTTCGCAGGCGATGCGCACGGTCCAGGGATCGACACCGGTCTTGGCCGCTTCGCGGTAGACGAGATCGACAATTTCATCGGAAATTCGGTCACAAACCTTATCCGGGTGACCTTCGGAAACGGATTCGCTGGTGAAGAGGTAGTTTGCGCGCATCGGGATTCCCCTCAAAGTATGGATGGCGGCATCGTTACTCAGTTCCAGCAGCGATGACAAGGACACAACCACATAAATATATCTTTATGTGAGTAAACATTTCCTACCATACGCATAAAAAAAGCGGCCCTGCGGCCGCTCTCTTTGACCAGGACGTGGCCCGTTCACTCGCTGTCGGCTTCGGCCGCCAGTGCCTTGACGAGGTCGACGATCTTGCGGCGAACTTTGGCATCGCTGATCTTCACGAAAGCACGGTTGAGCTGCAGTCCTTCTGAAGACGACAGGAAATCGACGACATAGTTGGAGCTCGAAGCTTCGGCCATCCCGGCAGCGCCCGATGTTTGCTCGCCCGGTGCATCCTCGAAAAAGAAAGAAACCGGCACCGTCAGAATGTTGGAGATGTTCTGAAGGCGGCTGGCGCCTACACGGTTGGTTCCCTTTTCGTATTTCTGGATCTGCTGGAAGGTGATCCCGAGGCTTTCGCCAAGCTTTTCCTGGCTCATGCCAAGCATCGTGCGACGAAGCCTGATCCGGCTCCCGACATGGATGTCAATCGGGTTCGGCTTCTTCTTGTTCTCGATCATTAATGTCGTCCTGACAAATTGTTGGCGCTCCGACCAGAACCCCGCGCTCGCGAAACCATAACGATACGTTGTAATCGCGATCGCTGATCTTTCAGCATACTTGTAGATTACCGGTCTGAGCCACTATGCAATTTTAGGGGTTTTTGGTCAATTCGCCCGCTTAATAAAACCCAGACTAGAAAAAATGGCAATCAAGGCCATCGCGGCAAGCACCAACCAGAAGTTTAATAGGTGAGATTGAATGTTCCGTTTGGGCATTGAATTGATATCAAGGGTTGCATCGACCGCTCCGGACGCGTTGAGCGCAAGACCGTCGACCACGCGCCCATAGGGGTCCACGACCGCCGAAATTCCGTTATTGGCCACGCGAACCAGGGGAATGCCCGTCTCGACCGCGCGAATCCGGGACTGGAGGAAGTGCTGGTAGGGGCCAGGAGTGGAGCCGAACCAGGCGTCGTTCGTCACGTTCAGGATCGCGTTTGCACCGGCGAGGTCCGGCGCGATTTCGCCGGGGAAAATCGCTTCGTAGCAGATCAGCGGATAGAAACCGATACCGGACGGCAGCGTCAGAGGCGTCCGACTGGACGCGGCGGTGAAGCCGCCCGGCAGACTGATCAGTTCCTCGATGCCAAACCGACGCAGGACGGCTTCGAAGGGAACATATTCGCCGAAGGGCGTCAGATGCACCTTGTCGCTTGCGCCGAGGATCTGCCCCCCGTCGTCGATCATGTAGACCGAATTGTAGTAGAGCGGCGGCTGGCCCGCGCCCCGCTCCTCAGCACGAACGGCGCCTGTCAGCAGGATCTGCCCCTCCTGCAGGACGTCACCGATGCGAAGGAGGGCATCCGGGTTTTCGGTCAGAATGAAGGGGACGGAGGTTTCGGGCCAGATGATCACATCGGGTCGCGGCTTGCCGTCTTCTGGGGCTGCGGCGCTCAGGCTCAGGTGCTTTTCGAAGATCCCTATGCGGTCAGTGTTTTCCATCTTTTGGGACTGGTCGATCGCCGGCTGGACGAGGCGGACTGTCAGCGTCTTGTCCGCCACGATCGGGGGCGCCACGTAAAGGCGATAACCACCGTAGCCGAAATGCGCTGCAAGCAGCAGGCCGGCGAGAAGCAGGCCTGGCCAGGAACCACGGCGCGTGCCGAGAAGGGCGGGCGCGGCAAAGACGAAGACCGCGAGGGGAGTGACCGCGAGGATGCCAAGCAGGTAGCTTGACTGCATCATCAGGGGTACCGGCATGGCGGCATAGCCGATCGCGTTCCAAGGAAATCCGGTCGCTACAACACTGCGCAGCCACTCGACGAGGCCAAAGGCGGCCGCAAGGGCTGCGATACGCCCCAGGCCGTCGGACCAGAGCAGCCGTGCCAGCATGGTGGCGAGGCCATAGAAGATGGCGAGTACCGCGGGGAGCCCAAGAACCGCAAGCGGGATTGCCCAGGCGAACTCATCCGCTTCGAGCAGAAGCGCATTGCCCAGCCACCAGAGGCCACTGACGAAATAGCCGAAGCCGAAGAACCAGCCCATCCAGAAGGAGGAGGAGAGCCCTGCCCTGCCTGTTTCGGCATTGCCAGTCGCCCCGTCCAGAAGCCAGACGAGCAACGTGAAAGAGACGAACATTGAAGCGAAGATGTCGAAAGGCGGAAGGGCCAATGCCCCGATCGCTCCTGCGAGAACTGCAAGACCTGCTCGTCTCACCCCCCACAGCAGCACGATCCTCGCTGCCAAAGCCTGCATGTCCACCCCTTATGACCGCGAATCAAACGCCCGCAGTCTCCCAAAAAACAGGGGTCGTGTCGCGGTTTTCGGCGTGGGCGGCGCCGACCGTCAGGTCGACGGCCGGTCGGCGCTCTCTGCCGTGGCCTCGACCACCTCGACGGCTGGCTCGCCAGGGGTGGCGGCAGCCTTCGATGCGCGGGGTTTCGCCGGCGCCTTGGTCCGAGCCTTGGGGGCTGCTTCTGCCTGCACGGCAGGCTCGGCCTTAGGCGTCTTGGCATCCCCTTCCACGTCGGGACGGGTATCCACCTCTCCCTTCGCGGTCGAGCGGCGGCGGGCGCCGGCGCGCTTGCGGGAGACGCGAACGCGCTTGATGCGACGGGGATCGGCGTCGAGAATATGGAACTCAAAGCCGGGCAGCGCCTGGACCACCTCTCCCCGCGCCGGGATGCGGCCAAGAGCCGAGAAGATCAGGCCGCCCAGCGTATCGACATCCTCGAGGCGATCCTTGATGTCGAAATCGGGGCCGATCGCCTCGGCGATTTCCTCGAGCTCGACGCGTGCGTCGGCGACGATGACGTCGTCGGAGACGCGGCTGAACATGACTTCTTCATCGTCGTGTTCGTCATCGATGTCACCGATGACCATTTCGACGATGTCTTCATGGCTGACGAGACCGTCGGTGCCACCATATTCGTCGATGACCAACGCCATCTGGGTACGGGCTGCCTGCATGCGGCTCATCAGGTCGGAAGCGAGCATGGAGGGCGGCACGAAGAGGATCGACCGGATGATGCCGGCTTCGGCGACCGTCTTGCTGAGATCGATGCGAGCCAGGTCGAAATCCATTTTCGGCTTGGCCGGCTTGTCGGCCTTTTCCAGCTTTTCCGCACCGTTTTCCGCGGCAGCGGGCTTTGCCACGCGCTTCCGACTACGAGCCTGCTTGGTGACGTAGGACAGGAGATCGCGGATATGGACCATGCCGCGCGGGTCATCGAGCGTGTCGGCATAGACAGGCATGCGCGAACGGCCGGACACATCGAAGATGGTCATGAGTTCGCCGATGGTGACGCTCTGGTCGACCGCTTCGATATCGACGCGCGGGACCATGATGTCCTCGACACGGATCTCGCGGAAGCGAAGGATGTTGTTGAGCATTGCCCGTTCTTCGGGCGTGAAGGCTTCGCCCAACTGGGCATCGGCGTTCAAGGCGACCGTCAGATCCTCGCGCAGGCTTGTGGAGGAAGACGGCTTCAGGATGCGGGCCAGACGGGCCCAGAAAGACGGGGATTGTCGTGCCGAGCTTTCCGCTCGGGAAGGACTACTGCCCTCTTCGGAAGAGGATCCCTCGTTACTCTCTTTGGCCTCGGGGGCCGTTTTCGTCGCAAAATCGGTCATTGTTCCAAACTATCAGATCGGGTCTTGTCCCGCATAGGGGTCAGATAGGCCAAGTTTCGCCAGAATGCGAGTCTCCAGCGCTTCCATTTTCTCGGCATCGGTCACTTCGATGTGGTCGTAGCCGAAGAGATGCAGAAATCCATGAACCATCAGGTGGGTCAGATGATCCTCGAAAGCCTTTTCGAGATCAACCGCCTCGCGCTCCACCGTCTCGCGGGCGATGATGATGTCGCCGAGCATGGGTCCAGGCATTTTGCCCGGCGTCACCGGGAAGGCGGGGAAGGACAAGACATTTGTCGGCTTGTCCTTGTCGCGCCATTCGGCATTGATTTCGCGGATCATTTCGTCATCTGCGAAGACGAGCGAGACCTCGGTCGGCTGTTTCGGGAAGGGCTGGCCTTCACTTGCCGCAAGATGGGTCTCGGCTGCACCGAGAACGCGGGAAGCCAAGGCTTCCAACGCGGTCTCGTCTGCCCAACCGTCGGCTTCGACGGCGATCTGTATGTCCAACTGGCTCATCGTTTCATGGCAGAGCGGGCTTAGTGCTCGCTCTGCTCGCTCTCGTCCTGTACCTTGTACTTCGCGTCATAGGCCTGCACGATGCGGCCGACAAGCGGGTGGCGCACGACATCCGTATCCTTGAAGCGGACCACCGAGACGCCTTCAACGCCCTTGAGCACCTGTAGTGCCTCGACCAGACCGGAGGTGACGCCGCGTGGCAGGTCGACCTGGCTCGGATCGCCGGTGATGATCATACGACCATTGTCACCAAGGCGGGTGAGGAACATCTTCATCTGCATCGAGGTCGTGTTCTGCGCCTCGTCGAGGATGATCGCGGCATTGGCCAGTGTACGGCCGCGCATGAAGGCAAGCGGCGCAATCTCGATGACGCCGGCTGTGATGGCGCGTTCGACCTTGTCGCCCGGGATCATGTCGTAGAGCGCATCATAAAGCGGACGAAGGTAGGGATCGACCTTGTCCTTCATGTCGCCGGGCAGGAATCCGAGGCGTTCGCCGGCTTCCACGGCCGGGCGCGTGAGCACGATGCGATCGACGACACCTCGCTCCAGGAGTTGGGCGGCATGGGCGACGGCGAGATAGGTCTTGCCGGTGCCGGCGGGGCCGACGCCGAAGACCATTTCGGACCGCTCCAGCGCACGCATATAGGCGTCCTGGGTGGGCGTGCGGGCCGCGATCGTCTTCTTGCGCGTGGAAATCTGGGCCATGGAAAGCTTGGCCTTGCGCTCCATCGTCGGCAGCGACAGCTGGTCGTCTGCGGCCACCGCCATGCGGATCGCACCTTCGACGTCGGAGGCATCGACCGAGCCGCCGCTCTGGAGGCGGGCATAGAGGAAGTCGAGCGCGCGGCGGGCCTGGTTGGTCGCCTGGAGTTCACCCGTGATCGCAACCGAATTTCCGCGGGCGCGGGCTTCGATCTGCAGGCGCTGCTCGAGCAATTTCAGATGCTGGTCGAACTGGCCGAAAAGCTCGCTGGCAAGCCTGTTGTTCTCGAACGTCAAGATGAAGTGATTGGCGTCGGTCGCAGGGTTGTTGCGGACATTGCGCGAGGGTGAAGAAACCACTTCTGTTGCGTTCAAGCGATCAGGCTCCTGTTCGATCAGGTTCAGGCCCTCACTCTAACCCTCTGCCACCTCGGCAAACAAGCTGTTTGGGCCGGCTGCGGTGATTCGTACCTGTATAATGTCACCGATTTGCGATGACTTTGCATCAACATTCACAGAGTGCAGCCATGGCGAACGGCCGATGAGCTGTCCCGGCATGCGGCCCGGCTTCTCCAGGATCAGATCGATGGTCTTTCCGATCATCGACTGCATGAAGGCCTGCTGCTGTTCGAGCAACAGCGCCTGGAGCCGCGCCAGGCGTTCGGTCTTCACATCCTCGGCGACGTGATCGGGCAGATCGGCACCCGGCGTGCCGGGACGTGTCGAATACTTAAACGAATAAGCCTGCGCGTAGTTCACCTCGCGCACCAGATTCATTGTGTCTTCGAAATCCGCTTCGGTCTCACCGGGGAAGCCGACGATGAAATCGCCTGACAGCGCAATGTCGGGACGCACGGAGCGGATGCGCTCGATGAGCGCGACATATTCGGAAGCCTTGTGACGGCGGTTCATCGCCTTCAGGATCCGGTCGGAGCCGGCCTGCACAGGCAGATGCAGATAGGGCATCAGCATACGCAGGTCGCGATGCGCCTCGATGAGACGGTCGTCCATGTCGCGCGGGTGGCTGGTGGTGTAGCGCAGGCGGGCGAGGCCCGGAATTTCGGCAAGCTTGTAAAGCAGGTCGCCGAGGCCAATCACCCTGCCCGTCTCGTCCTCGCCGTGCCATGCATTGACGTTCTGGCCGAGCAGGGTCAGCTCGCGCACACCTGAAACGACTAAGCGACGGGCCTCCGCCAGCAATTGGGACAGCGGGCGGGAGACTTCCGAGCCACGCGTATAGGGAACCACGCAGAAGGTGCAGAACTTGTCGCAGCCTTCCTGGACCGTGAGGAAGGCTGTGACCGAGCGCGGCTTGCCAACGACCTTGGTCGGGTCCGGCAGGTGTTCGAACTTGTCTTCCAGAGCGTATTCGGTATCGACCACGCGCTCTCCGGCCCGGGCTTTGTGGAGGGCCTGCGGCAGGCGGTGATAGGTCTGCGGGCCGATAACGACGTCTACGGCAGGTTCGCGACGGGAGATTTCCTCACCTTCGGCCTGGGCTACACAGCCGGCGACGCCGATCATGAACTCCTTGCCTTCGGCAGCGCGGGCCTTCTTGTACTCGCGCAGACGGCCCAGCGCCGAATAGACCTTTTCGGCGGCCTTTTCGCGGATGTGGCAGGTGTTGAGCAAGACGAGGTCGGCCTCTTCCATGACCTCGGTCGGGGCATAGCCGTCGGCCGCCAGAGCATCGGCCATGCGGCCGCTGTCATAGACGTTCATCTGGCAGCCATAGGTCTTGATGAAGACCTTGCGGGTGTTGGCGCCCGGCAGCGAGGTTTCGGTGAGGCTAACGGTTTCCTGGGTCATGGGCCGCTATTTAGTGGTTTTCTCCCGGCGATTAAACCGAAAAATTGGCCAGCGTGCTCAGTAGCGGCGGCGGCCGCGCAGATGGGCGAGCAGCATGGCGCGCAATTGCTCCTCGATGCGGATGGCGAGCGCCTTGCGGCTGTCGCCCTTCTTGAACTCGACCGTCTCGCCAAATGTGACATCGACGTCCAACGCGCCTGCACGCAAAACGCCGATCAGATGCTCCACCAAACCGACGTCACCCGGCCAGCCGGCGATGGGACGGTGGTAACGCCCCATGGGCATGCCCTGAACGCGGGTATAGGCGATGGCGACGGGCTGGACATGCACGACCCCCTCCCCCTCTTTCGGCAAGGCGGCGGCGGCGGCGCCGAAAAGCGACGACTTGATGCCGAGTATGCGGTTGCCGTCCGAGGTCGTGCCTTCCGGGAAGAGCACGACGATTTCGCCATCGGCCATGCGCGCGGCGATTTCGTTGACCTGGTCGCCGGTGCGGCGCTTCTCCTCACGCACCACGAAGATCGTCTTCTGCAGCCGAGCAAGAAACCCGAAGACCGGCCAGGAGGCCACTTCGGTCTTGGCGATAAAGGCCACATCGGCGAGCGAGCCGAGAACGAGGATATCCTTCCAGGAGGCGTGGTTGGCGGCGATCATCAGCGGGCGGCGGGTATCGAGCTTGCCGTGGACGTGGACCCGGATGCCAAGGAACCAGAGCGCCATCCGGTGCCACTGACGCGGCAGACGGCGGCGGAGCGGCCAGTCGAAGCGCAGTGCCAGGAGCTGGACCGGAATCAGCAGGCCGGAAACGACCAGCAGCACGACGAGGAAAATGCCGACCCTCAGCCAGTTGATCACGCGAGCCTCACTGGCATGGCGAGCATCGGCTCACTTCTCGTCCTTCGACAGCGGGATGCCATAGAGCTCGAGGCGATGGCCGACGAGGCGGAAGCCGTGTTCGCGGGCAATGCGCTCCTGCAGTGCCTCGATTTCTGGCGAATGAAATTCGACGACGGTGCCGGTCTTCAGATCGATCAGGTGGTCGTGATGTTCTTCCGGCACGGTTTCATAGCGCGACCGGCCATCGCGAAAGTCGTGGCGTTCGATGATGCCGGCGTCCTCGAAGAGCTTGACGGTACGGTAGACCGTCGAGATCGAGATCTTGGCGTCGACCTTGGATGACCGACGATAGAGCTCCTCGACATCGGGGTGATCGTCCGAATCCTCGAGGATGCGGGCGATGACGCGGCGCTGTTCGGTCATGCGCATGCCGCGTTCGGCACACAGCGCTTCCAAGGATTTCAGGGCGTCATTCATTGTGTCAGCATATCCGCAGATGGTCGGTTCGTCCAACCGACCGGTTAGCGAAGATCACGGCGCATGACAAGCGCGGAGGACCTGCGACCGTTTTCGTCGGCATAGTATGCCGGGCGTTCGCCGGCCTTCTCGAAGCCGAGCTTGTGGTACAGGCCGAGGGCCGCCTGATTGCCGTCATCGACCTCGAGAAACATGGACTCACCGCCCCTCGCCTTTGCCTCGCGAAGGGCTGCCTGCATGAGCCGCCAGCCGAGACCAAAACGGGCGACCTTGTCGCTGACGGCGATCGTCAGGATCTCGGCCTCGCCGGCCACCTCGCGCGCCAATACGAAGCCCGACAGCGGGGCCTTGAAGATCAGGGTGTTGGTCTGCCAGGCGGCGAAGCCGAAAGTGTTGGGCTGGAGCAGAAGGCTGACGAACTCGCCGTCGCCCCAGGCGCGCGGGAAGCGCTGGGCATGCAGATCCGCCACCGCGCGACAGTGCTCGGATGTCATGGGGACGATTTCGAATTCGGGCTGGCGGTAGAACAGGCTGTCGCGCATGTCAGGCTCTCGGTACGGCAAACCCGGTCTGCGGTTTCGCATCCGGTCCGCGCAGATAGAGCGGCTTCGGCTTGCCCTGAGCTTTCGCCGATGCGGAGAGACGCGCGACGATGTCGATGGGGAAGTGATCGGGGCTGGTTTGCGCCTCCCGGTCTTCGACCAGGGCCGATGCCGAACCGATCAGCACGATGCCGGGCACGGCCGCGCGGGCGAGATAATCGTCGAGTTGCAGCAGCTGTGGCTCTCCCCGCGGCTCGCCGTTTTCGAAACTTTGCGCATAGACCTCGTCACGATGGGCATTGATCGCTGCAAGAACCGGCCTGACGGCACTGCCCGCCGCCTCGGCCAGTACGGCAAGCGTCGATATGCCGACACATTCCCTGTCGAGGGCCAAGGAGAGGCCTCGGGCGGCGGCCACACCTACGCGAATGCCTGTAAATGAGCCCGGACCAACAGTGACGCCAATTCGATCGATATCAGTGAGCGTGAGTTTGGCCTCGTCCAGAGCCCCGTCGATCATCGCCATCAGTCGCTCTGCGTGACCGCGACCAATGGTTTCGCTGACGCTGCCGAGCAGCTCGCCCGCCGTTGAATCAAAAACGGCGGCTGCGCAGTCCACACCCGCCGTGTCGATCGCAAGAACGATCATCTCGTCTCCAGTCCGGTCCGATCAGACCGCTTCGACTTCCTGCACTTCGGGCACGAAGTGGCGCAGCAGGTTCTGCACGCCGTGCTTCAGGGTCGCCGTCGAGGACGGGCAACCGGCGCAGGAGCCCTTCATGTTGAGGAAGACCTTGCCATCTTTGAAACCGCGGAAGGTGATGTCGCCGCCGTCCTGGGCAACGGCCGGGCGCACACGCGTTTCGAGCAGTTCCTTGATCGTCGCAACAATCGTCTCGTCGCCAGCCTCAAAGAATTCCTCTTCGCTATCGGTCTGGGCGGAGGTCGAGGCTGTGCCCATGACCGGGGCGCCGCTCATGAAATGCTCCATGATCGTGCCGAGGATGGCCGGCTTCAGATGCTGCCATTCGGGGCCGTCCTTCGAGACGGTGACGAAATCATAGCCGAAGAAGACGCCCGTGACGCCCGGGATCGTGAAGATGCGCGAGGCGAGCGGCGAAGCCGCCGCACTGTCGGCGTCGCGGAATTCCGCCGTGCCGGTCTGCATGACAACCTTGCCCGGCAGGAATTTCAGGGTCGCCGGGTTCGGCGTGGCTTCGGTCTGGATGAACATGGTGGTCTCCGGGGCGGTGATGGCACCGCTAAAGATTAGAATACTTCCAAAATAGACCTTGTGGGCCGCATCTTCAAGACATGATCATCAGGAAGTCGACATCAGCAGAGCGCGTCGATTTCCTCATCCGTTAGCGAATCCGGCAGGACCGTGACCGGGATCGGGAAGGCAGCACCGCGGCCGGCGATCATCGAAACCAGCGGACCAGGACCTTCCTTGGTCGAGCCCGCGGCCAGAACCAGGATCGCGATGTCGCGGTCTTCCTCGATCAGGCCGTTGATCTCGGGATAGGCGCTTCCCTCGCGGATGACCAGTTCGGGCTCGATGCCGATTGTGTCTCGCACCGTCTGGGCTGCCTTTGCCATGATGGCATCGGCCTCTTCCCGAGCTTCCGCCCGCATGATCTCCTCAACACCCAGCCATTGCTGGAAATCGCCGTCGGGGATCACGTAGATCAGTACCAGTCCGCCATTGGAATTCTTCGCGCGGCGACCGGCATAATGGACCGCGCGCGAGCATTCCGGGGTATTGTCGATGACCGCCATGAATTTGCGACGGTGACCTTCAAGACGTGACAGACGCGTTGAAACCATTGAGAACCCCGCCGCCGGACAGATGAGATTTGGCGCGGGCGGGCTCCGGGCGAACCCGCCAGCGCCCGCGACCTTATCGTACGAAACCGATGATGTCGCGGACTTCGTTCATGGTCTTTTCCGCGCGGTTGCGGGCACGCTCGCCGCCGTCTCGCAGCACCGCATCGATATGACCGGGGTCTTCCATGAGGCGGCGCATCTCGGCATTGATCGGTGCCAGAACCTCGACGGCAAGATCGATCAGCGCCGGTTTGAAGACCGAGAACTGCTGGCCGCCAAACTCGGAAAGCACATCGGCCTTCGACTTGTCGGCAAGGGCTGCGAAGATGCCGACGAGATTGTCGGCTTCCGGCCTGCCCTTCAGGCCTTCCGTCTCGCTCGGCAATGCGTCGGGATCGGTCTTGGCCTTGCGGATCTTCTTGGAGATTGCCTCCTGGTCGTCCATCAGGTTGATGCGCGACAGATCGGACGGATCTGACTTCGACATCTTCTTGGTGCCGTCCTTGAGGCTCATGACGCGCGGCGCGGGGCCATCGATCAGGGGCTCGACCATCGGGAAATAGGCATGCACCGGCTCTTCGCCGACCTTGATGTCGATGCCGAGGCCGGTCGGCACGATCTTGTCGTGGAAGTCCAGGTTGAACTTCATGGCAATGTCGCGGGCAAGCTCCAGATGCTGCTTCTGGTCGTCGCCGACGGGCACATGGGTGGCGCGGTAGACGAGAATGTCGGCGGCCATCAGGCTTGGATAGGCGTAGAGACCGAGCGAAGCCTGCTCACGGTCCTTGCCGGCCTTGTCCTTGAACTGCGTCATGCGGTTCATCCAGCCGATGCGGGCGACGCAATTGAAGATCCAGGCGAGCTCCGCATGCTGCGGCACCTGGGACTGGTTGAACACGATGTGCTTCTTCGGGTCGATGCCAGCGGCTAGGAAGGCGGCGGTGATCGAGCGAATCTGGGTCGGCATGTCCTCATGGACCAGTTGGGCCGTCAGGGCGTGCATGTCGACGACACAGTAGATGCAGTCGTTGTTTTCCTGCAGCGCGACGAACTTTCTGATCGCACCGAGATAGTTGCCGAGATGGAGGTTGCCGGTGGGCTGAACGCCGGAGAATACCAGCGGCTTGAACTCAGTCATTCTAATCCTCAACAGGCTGGTGGAGGGCCCGATCTTCTGATCGTGTCGGTCAGGGCTTATGCACGGCGGGCGGGGCGCAATCAAGCGCTCACTTTTGCGTCTGAGGCTTCGCCCGCTCGATCAGATCCCAGAGATTTCCATAGAGATCGGCAAATACGGCAACTGTGCCATAGGGCTCATGACGCGCCTCTTCCTGGAAGATAATACCGGCTTCCGTGAAACGGCGGTGGTCGCGGGCGAAATCATCGGTCTCCAGGAAGAAGCCGACGCGACCGCCGGTCTGGTTGCCGATCGCGGCGCGCTGGGCATCATCCGTCGCTTCGGCCAGCAGCAGGGCCGCCCCATTCCCGCCGGTCGGGCGGACAACCAGCCAGCGCTTGCCGTCCGGCATAGCCGTGTCCTCCACGCAATCGAAGCCGAGACCTTCGCAATAGAAACTCTTTGCGCGGTCGTAGCTATCGACCACCAAACTGACGAGAAAGAGCCTGTTCATGGTCATCGGAAGGGTCCTTCGATTCGGATTGTGACTCGCAGGCCGACAATGTCACTCAGAGAAAAATTTTCTCCCATATTTGAGGGGTTTAAGGAATGGTTTTGCACGCTAATAACCAGCATTCCAAGCGCCCAAAAAACAGGCGCAATCGCCATTCCGAGTAAAGCGCACCAAATTTGACACATTTGCAGGAATAAAAAACCGCCACAAGCGATCTGGATCGCTGAAAACAACAATCTCATTCCAGAAGGTCACTCATGCGCACATTGTTTCGCGTCGCGCTCGGCTGCGTTCTTTCGTTCGGCCTCCTCTCCCCTGCGGAGGCCGTCGAGAAGAAGAAGCGCCATTTTTTCATGAAGCATGACACGGCGGTTGCCTACACGTTGCAGCGTGTCAGCGTCAAAGCCAACTGTTTTCCCGACGAACTGAAGGGCATTCTCGCCCATATCGCCAAGAAGACCGGCAAAAGGCCGGTCGTGACCTCCGGCCATCGCCCGCGTTCGGGCCGTTCCCAGCACAGCCACTGTTTCGCAGCCGATATCCGGGTGCCCGGCGTGTCCGAGAAGAAGATCGTGGCGGCGGCCCGCACAGCTCCCGGCATCGGCGGCATCGGCCGCTATTGCAACGGCATCGTGCATGTCGATATCGGACCGAAGCGGACCTGGACTTACTGCTGATCCATATCGGACGGGGTCGTTTCGGCCTCGTAGGTTGTCTTCTTCCTGCGCTTGAGGCTGCGGCGGATCATGCCGATATCGGCACCACCGATGAGGAAGGCGATGCCGAAGTAGACGGGCATGGCGACGACCACGAGTGCACCCAGAGCCAGAACCTGATCGAAAAGCGGGCTTGCCGGCGTCAACCAGGACGACCAGCGATCGGACAGGTAGACGAGAAGGCCCGCCATCACGCCTGAGGCAAACATCAGTCGCACGGTCCGCGTGACCAGCGACCACTCGAAGACGAGATGGCCGCGCCAGAGCAGGACCGAGAATAGCAAGATGGTATTGGTCCAGCCGGCGGCGGCTTCTGCGATCGCGATACCGCTCTCCTCGAAGATCGGGAAAAGCGTGAGCGCAAGGCCGGTGTTGAGTGCGACCGAGACCATGGTGAAGCGCATCGGGGTCTTGGTGTCTTCGCGGGCATAGTATCCCGGCTGCAAAGCCTTGATCAGCACGAAACCAGGCAAGCCGATGCCGTAGATGGCCAGGATCGAGGCGACGACGGCGGTGTTCTGTTCAGAAAATGCGCCGCGCTCGTAGAGAACCCGGATAATCTCGTCGGAGAGGACCCAGATGGCGGCAGCGGCCGGGAGCGTCAGGAAGAGAACGAATTCGATCGAGCGGTTCTGGAGGGTTTCCGCCTCCTTCATGTGTCCGCCCTTGAGCGCACGCGCGAGTTCCGGCAACAGCACGACAGCAACCGCGACACCGACGACGCCAAGCGGCAGCTGATAGATACGGTCGGCATATTGCAGGGCGGAGATCGCGCCCTCCTTGGTGGAAGCGATGGCCTGGCCGATCAGCTGGTTGATCTGGGTGATGCCGCCGGTGATCGCGGCGGGGACGGCCAGCACCAGGAGGCGCTTCACATTGGGGGTGATCCGCGGGCGCTTGAAGCCGATGCGGATGCCGGCATGGCGGACGCCGAGATAGACGACGGCCATCTGCAGGAGGCCTGCCCCGAGCACCGACCAGGACAGCGCCCAGGCGGTGGCTGCCGGATCGGCACCCGTCCAGAGCGCCCAGCCGAGTGCGCCGATCATCAAGATATTAAGGAAGACGGGCGCAATCGCCGCTGCAAAGAAGTGGTGCAGCGAATTCAGCATGCCGCTCAGCATGGCCGTCAGCGACATACACATCAGATAGGGAAACATGACGATCGCAAGGCGAACCGTCAGGTCGAACTTCTCCTGGTCGTCGGCAAAGCCGGGCGCGATGATCCACTGGACGAGCAGCGGCATCGAAAGCTGCATGCCAATGGTGAGGATCAGCAGGACCGAAAAGAGGACGCCGAAGACTTCCTCGGAAAAGCGCTTGGCGCCATCGATGCCGTTCGCTTCGATCTCCTTGGCGAAAAGCGGCACGAAGGCAGCGTTGAAGGCGCCTTCGGCGAAGAGACGCCGGAAGAGGTTGGGAAATCGGAAGGCGGCGTAGAAGACGTCTGCGACCGGGCCGGTGCCCAGCGCTGCGGCCATCAGGGTTTCGCGCGCGAAGCCGAAGATGCGGCTGCCGAGCGTCGCCCCACCGACCGTCATGAATTTCTTGACGAGGCTCATTCCTCAGGCCCGTGCCTTTTTCGGCGCTGGTGCTGCGCGGTGTGGCTGGGCGATGATGCCCGAGGGCATATTGTCCTTCAGCTCATCCGGCTGCTCGGTCATCACGGGCTTCAGGCGATTTGCTATATTCGCCTGGCGGTTCTCGTTGGTGACCTTCTGGCCGACGAGATCGGTAACGTAGAAGGTGTCGATGACCTTTTCGCCGAAGGTGGTGATACGAGCCGAGTGGATGTCGAGCGAGAGGTCCGACAGGACAGCCGTGATTTCGGCCAGAAGGCCGATGCGGTCGAGGCATTCGACCTCGATGACCGTAAACTTGTTGGAGAGCGCGTTGGAGATGCGCACATCCGGCTGGACCGGGAAGGTCTTGTTCTTCTTCTTGCCCTTCGTGCGCGTGGCGATGACCTCTGGCAGGCGCTTACGGCCCGAGAGCACGTCCTCGATCATCTTGCCGATCGTGGCAGCACGGCGCGTCTCGTCCTCGTCAATCGGGAATTCACGGTTGATCAGGATCGTATCGAGCGCGCGGCCATCCGAGGTCGTGAAGATCTGCGCGTCGGCGATGTTGGCGCCGGCAGCTGCACAGGCGCCGGCGATGATCGACAGCAGGCGCGGATGGTCCGGCGAGAGCACGGTGATCTCGGTAATCGCATGGAACTGGTGGGTGCGCACCATGGTGGCGAGCGCCTGGCCCGATTTGTCCGTCTGGCGAATGAAATGGGCGTGGCGCACCTGGTCTTCGAGATCAACTGAGAGCAGATAGGGCTCGTAATGCAGCTTGGTATAGGTGCGCTGGTCCTTTTGGCTCCAGCCTTCGAGCGCCTTGGTAAGCTGCTCGGCGGCATGCTTGGCGCGCTCCTTGCGGGAGACCTGGGAAAAGCCGCCTGACAGCAGCAGTTCGGTCTCGTAGTAGAGCGTGCGCAGGAGCTGTCCCTTCCAGCCGTTCCAGACACCCGGGCCGACGGCGCGGATATCGCAGACCGTCAACACCAGCAGCATCTTGAGGCGATCGAGCGACTGCACCTTTTCGGCGAAGTCGGTGATGGTCTTTCGGTCGTGCAGATCGCGGGTCTGGGCGACCATGGACATCAGGAGATGCTGGTCGATGAGCCAGGCCACCATTTCGGTCTGCTTGGGCGAGAGGCCGAGACGCGGGCAGAGCTTGCGGGCGACCTTGGCGCCGGCGATGGAGTGGTCCTCCTGGCGGCCCTTGGCGATGTCGTGCAGGAGGATCGCGACGTAGAGTGCCTGACGATCCTCGATCTCCGGCATGATCTTGTTGGCGAGCGGGTGGACTTCCTCCGCCTTGCCATTGTCGATTTCCGACAGAACCTCGACGGTGCGGATGAGATGCTCGTCGACGGTGTAGTGATGATACATGTTGAACTGCATCATCGAGACGATCTTGCCGAATTCCGGGATGAAGCGGCCGAGCACGCCGGCCTCGTTCATGCGGCGCAGGATGAAGCCCGGATCCTTGCGGGAGGTGAGGATCGACAGGAAGAGGCGGTTCGCCTCCGTGCTTTCGCGGAAGGTATTGTCGACCAGCGACAGCGAGCGGGTGACCGCCTTCAGGGCGTCGGGGTGGAATTCCAGCCCGTTCAGATCCGCCACATGGAAGAGGCGCATGATCGACATCGGGTCCTTCTTGAAGACACCGGGACCGGCGAGCGCAATACGGCCGCGATCGTCGATGAATTCGCTGGCACCGGGGATCTTGCGCGGGCGATTGGCGAAACGGCCGATCATGCCGCCGATGCCAGGGGCGGCTTTGGCCTGCTGGTCTTCCAGGGCAGCCGCAAAGATGCGGGTGAGGTCACCGACGTCCTTGGCCACCAGGAAGTAATGCTTCATGAAACGTTCGACAGCGGAGAGACCCGGACGCGCCTGGTAGTCCAGGTTTTTAGCGATCTCCGGCTGGATATCGAAATAGAGCCGCTCTTCCGGCTTGCCGGTCAGATAATGCATGTGGCAGCGGACCGCCCAGAGGAAATCGTCGGCCTTCTGGAAGAGTCGCCATTCATGGCGAGAGAGCACGCCCAGGCGTACAAGGTCATCGGTGTCACGGACGTGGTAGTTGTATTTGGCGATCCAGAAGAGGGTCTGGAGATCGCGCAGCCCGCCCTTGCCTTCCTTGACGTTCGGCTCGACCAGATAACGGCTGTCGCCGGCCTTGCGGTGGCGTTCGTCACGTTCGGCGAGCTTGGCGGCGATGAACTCAGGCGCGGTGCCGGTCGTGACTTCCTGGTCGAAGCGTTGTTGGAGTTCCGTCACCAGTGCCTCGTCACCGCAGATATGGCGCGTTTCGAGGATCGCCGTGCGGATGGTCATGTCGGCCTTTGACAGGCGGATGCATTCCTCGACGGTACGGGTGGCGTGGCCAACCTTGAAGCCGACGTCCCAGAGGAGGTAGAGCACGAACTCGACCGCCTTGTGCATCGCGGGTCCGGCCTTAGGCGGCAGCAGGAAGAGTAGATCGATATCCGAGCCGGGCGCGAGCGTGCCGCGACCATAACCGCCGACGGCTGCGACCGAGAGACCGTCGGTGTCCTTCGGATAGACATGGATGCGAGCGAAATCGAAGATCACCGAGATCAGCTGATCCTGGATCCAGGAGATGCGGTTGGCGCAGTTCATGCCGCTGCCATCTTCAAAGAGCTTCAGGCGCGCCTGTTCGCGGGCATCGGCCGAGGCCTTTTTCAGGATTGGCAATAGCTTCGAGCGGGTCTCCAGCATATTGCCGCATCCGGCCGCCGCGACCGTCTTGCAGGACGCACGAAGCGCGTCGATATCGAGGAGGTCGTCGAAGGCGAGGTCTGCTTTGGCCATGGGGGCGGCATCATCTCTTGCGAACCCGGGAATCAGCCGGGATTGGTGGCGCTATAGCGCTTTTCGGGCGCGATTGACAGGCACTCTACCGGTCAAGGCTTGCCAAGTTGTTTCTTGAGATCATAGAGCGCATCAAGCGCCTGGCGAGGCGTCAGGTCGTCGAGATCGAGTGAGCGGAGGGCCTCCTCGACCTTCGAAGGGCCGGATTTGTGGATCTCCTCGCGGCGCACGGCGACCTGGAAAAGCGGCAGGTCGTCGATCAGCTGGGCGGCCGGGTTCTTGCGGTCGCTGTCTTCCAGCCGGGTCAGGACCTCACGGGCCCGGGCGACAACGGCTGCTGGCAGACCGGCGAGACGGGCGACCTGGATACCGTAGGAGCGATCGGCGGATCCGGGGCCGACCTCATGCAGGAAGATGACGTCGCCGTCCCATTCCTTGACCCGCATCGTGACGTTCGACATGCGGGCGAGCTTTTCCGAGAGCGCCGTCAGCTCGTGGAAATGGGTGGCAAAGAGCGAGCGGCAGCGGTTAGCCTCATGCAGATGCTCGACGGCAGCCCAGGCGATTGAAAGACCGTCGAAAGTGGCCGTGCCGCGACCGATCTCGTCGAGTATGACGAGCGAACGATCGGTTGCCTGGTTGAGGATGGCCGCCGTTTCGACCATCTCGACCATGAAGGTGGAGCGGCCACGGGCCAGATCGTCGGAGGCGCCGACGCGGGAGAAGAGGCGGTCGACGATTCCGATATGGGCGGCACCTGCGGGCACGAAGGAGCCCATCTGGGCAAGGATGGCGATCAGCGCGTTCTGGCGCAGGAAGGTCGATTTACCGCCCATGTTGGGACCGGTCAGCAGCCAGATGGCGCCGGGGCCCTTGGTGTCATTGGGTGAGAGATCGCAGTCATTGGCGATGAACGGGCTGGCGGCCTGGCGGCGGAGCGCCTGCTCGACCACCGGATGGCGGCCGGCGGTGATGGCGAACATTCTCGAATCGTCGACCAGCGGGCGGCAGTAGCCCTGCTCTTCCGCCAAGGCGGCAAGGCCGGCGGCGACATCGATGACCGCAAGCGCGCGGGCTGCGGCCTTGATCGGCTCGGCAGCGCTGACGACCTGACTGACCATCTGGTCGAAGGCTGCGAGTTCCAGCGACAGCGCCTGGCCGGCGGCATTGGCGATGCGGCTTTCGAGATCGGCGAGTTCGGTCGTGGTGAAGCGCATGGCGTTGGCCATGGTCTGACGATGGATAAAGCGGGCTTTCGCTTCGTCGCCCTCGGTCATCGGACCGGCATTGCCGGCGGTGACCTCGATGAAATAGCCGAGCACGTTGTTGTGCTTGATCTTCAGCGACTTGATGCCGGTTTCCTCGGCATATTGCAGCTGCAGGCCGGCGATGACCCGGCGGGACTGGTCGCGCAGTGCGCGCAGTTCGTCGAGCTCGGCGATGGCGCCATCGCGCAGAAAACCGCCGTCGCGCTTCAGGAGCGGCAATTCCTCGGCGAGCATGGTGGCGAGGCTGGAGCCAAGATCGGCGGGCAACGCTGCGAGGTCGGCAAGGGCTTCGGACATTTCTGTCGGCAGGTTGGACGGATCAAGCAGGCGGCCAACTTCGGCAGAGGCTGCGAGACCGGCGACGATGGCACCGAGGTCACGCGGGCCGCCGCGGTCAAGCGCCAGACGGGAAAGCGCGCGTGGCATATCGGGCACGCGCTTCAGAGCGTCACGCAGGCGGTCGACGAGCAGGCCATCGGCGAGGAGATGGGCGATGGAATCCTGGCGGTCGGCGATGCTTTCCGGATCGGTCAGCGGCGACATCAGGCGCTCCGCCAGCAGGCGGGCACCGCCGCCGGTGACGGTGCGGTCGATCGCCTTCAGCAGCGAGCCGTTGCGCTCGCCCGACAGCGTCTTGACCAGCTCGAGATTGGCGCGAGTGGCAGGGTCGATGAAGAGGGTGGACGCCGCATTCTGGCGCTCGGGCAGACCGAGCGGCGGGCGCTCGGAGATCTGGGTCTTTTCGACATAGGCGACGGCGGCAGCGGCGGCAGCGATTTCGGCACGGGAGAAGGCGCCGAAGCCATCGAGCGTTCCGACGCCGAAATAGCGGGCGATGCGGCCTTCGGCGCTGGCGCTGTCGAAGAGCACGCCTGGCTGGGGTACGACGACGCGGCCGAGCACGTCGAAGGCGGGCTTCAGTTCTTCGTCGTGGAACAGCGTATCCGGCACGATCAGTTCGCGCGGCTCGATGCGCAGGATGTCTGCGAGCAGGCGCGTCTCGGTGGTTTCCGCGAGGCGGAAGATGCCGGTGGAGATATCGATCCAGGCGAGCGCCAGCTGCGGAGCGGAGCCGCCCCGGATGCGGGCGAGCGCCATCAGGTAATTGGATTCGAAGGGCGAGAGGAGTTTGTCCTCGGTGATCGTGCCTGGCGTAACGAGGCGCACAACGTCGCGCTTCACGACGGATTTTGAGCCGCGCTTCTTTGCCTCTGCCGGATCCTCGATCTGCTCGCAGACCGCAACGCGGAAGCCGAGTGAGATCAGCTTCTGCAGGTAATCATCCGCCGCATGCACCGGCACGCCGCACATGGGGATATCCTGGCCGAGATGCTGACCGCGCCGGGTCAGCGTGATGCCGAGCGCACGCGAGGCGTCGACCGCATCCTCGAAGAAGAGCTCGTAGAAATCGCCCATGCGATAGAAGAGCAGACTGCCGGGATTGGCGGCCTTGATCTCGATAAATTGCTCCATCATCGGAGTGGCCGTTGCGCGGCTCTCTTCCGAGGTCAGCTCGGCGACGTTCAGGACATCACTCGGGGTGGCTTGATATAGCGTCACGGGCTCAATGTTTTCTTGAAAAGGAAGTCGTGCAACACTAACGACTTAAGGCGAGGAAAAACAACCAGGATGGGATGGCGATCGCCCGCTGCCCACAACAAGGTGAGGGGAAGCATGGCAAACGAGAAGACGACCGGCCGGACGAAAGTCTCGGTGACGGAACAGGAAGCGCTGGACTTTCACTCTCAGGGGCGTCCCGGAAAGCTGGAGATTACCCCGACCAAGCCGATGGCGACGCAGCGCGACCTGTCGCTGGCCTATTCGCCCGGTGTCGCCGTTCCCGTCAAAGCGATCGCTGCCGATCCGGCGACGGCTTACGACTACACCACGCGTGGCAACATGGTGGCGGTCATCTCGAATGGCACCGCCATTCTCGGGCTTGGCAATCTCGGGGCACTGGCTTCGAAGCCGGTCATGGAGGGCAAGTCGGTGCTGTTCAAGCGCTTTGCCGATGTCGATTCGATCGATCTGGAAGTCGATACCGAGAATGTCGACGAGTTTATCAACTGCGTGCGTTACCTCGGCCCCTCCTTCGGCGGCATCAATCTGGAAGACATCAAGGCACCGGACTGCTTCATCATCGAAAGCCGGCTGCGCGAGCTGATGGATATCCCGGTGTTTCACGACGACCAGCACGGCACGGCGATCATTGCGGCGGCCGGCCTGATCAATGCGCTTCAGCTTACGGGCCGCGACTTCAAGACGACCAAGCTTGTGTGCAATGGGGCTGGGGCGGCGGCGATTGCCTGTATCGAGCTGATCAAGGCGATGGGCTTCAACGGCGAGAACATCGTTCTCTGCGACACCAAGGGCGTGATCTTCCAGGGACGCACCGAAGGCATGAACCAGTGGAAGTCTGCCCATGCAGTGAAGACCGACCGGCGGACCTTGCGCGAGGCGATGGTGGGCGCCGACGTTGTGTTCGGGCTGTCGCAGAAGGGTGCGCTGTCTTCCGAGATGGTGGCCTCGATGGCGCCGAACCCGATCATTTTCGCCATGGCCAATCCGGACCCGGAGATCACGCCGGAGGAGGTGGCTGCGATCCGCGACGATGCGATCATGGCGACCGGGCGTTCGGACTATCCGAACCAGGTGAACAATGTTCTCGGCTTTCCCTATATTTTCCGGGGTGCGCTCGATGTGCGGGCAAGCCAGATCAATGACGCGATGAAGATCGCCGCCGTCCGGGCGCTTGCCGATCTGGCGCGCGAGGATGTGCCTGACGATGTGGCAGCAGCCTATCAGGGCGAGCGGCCGCGCTTCGGGCCGCAATACATCATCCCCGTGCCCTTCGATCCGCGTCTGATTTCGGCCATTCCGGTGGCCGTGGCACGGGCTGCGATGGAGAGCGGCGTGGCGCGCAAGGAAATCGAGGATCTCGGTGCCTATGCGCATGAGCTTTCGGCCCGGCGCGATCCGATTGCGGCGGCCACGCAGCGGATTTTCGAGCATGTGCGCAATCACCCCAAGCGCGTCGTCTTTGCCGAAGGCGAAGAGGAACAGGTGATGCGCGCGGCGATTTCCTTCGTCAATCTCGGGCTGGGCACGGCAATCTTGTTGGGTCGCGACGAACCGCTCAAGGCGACTGCGGAACGGGCGGGGATCGATCTCGACCGTCCCGGCATCGAGGTGGTCAATGCGCGCATGTCGACCCGCGTCGAGGCCTATACCGAATATCTCTATGCCCGCCTGCAGCGGAAGGGCTATCTGCATCGCGATGCGCAGCGGCTGATCAACACCGACCGCAACCACTTTGCCGCCTGCATGGTGGCGCTGGGCGATGCCGACGCCATGGTAACGGGCACGACCCGCAATTATTCGACGGCGCTCGAAGACGTGCGCCGCTGTATTGACACGGCCCCCGGGCACCGGGTGATCGGGGTGTCGCTGGCACTGGCGCGTGGCCGCACGATCGTGGTCGCCGATACCGCCGTGCATGACATGCCGACGGCGGACGAACTGGCCGACATCGCGGAAGAGGCAGCTGGCGTGGCCCTCAGCCTGGGGCTTGAGCCACGGGTGGCACTGCTTGCCTATTCCACCTTCGGCCATCCGACCGGCGAACGCTCCGAACGCGTGCGGGAAGCCGTGAAGATCCTCGACCGGCGCGGAGTGTCCTTCGAATATGATGGCGAGATGGGCGCCGACATTGCGCTCAACCAACATCGCATGGAGCAGTATCCATTCTGCCGCCTGTCGGGCACGGCCAATGTGCTGGTCATGCCGGCGATCCATTCGGCGGCGATCTCGACCAAGATGCTGCAGGAACTGGGCGGGCTCACCGTGATGGGTCCGCTGCTCATCGGCCTCGAAAAATCGGTACAGATCGCGCAGATGGGCGCCAAGGACAGCGATATCGTCAACATGGCGGCAATCGCGGCCTATAACGCTGCGGATTAAGCGAAGACCGGAGCGGCTTTTGCCAGCCGCTCCATGTCGTCCTCGATCTCCCGCTTCAGCCAGCGCTTGAACTTCTCCACCTTGTCGGAGCGCCTCGCATTCTCTGCGGTCACGAAGTAGTGGCCGAAGCCTGTTTTGACCGCAGGTCCAAAGGGCGCGACGAGCTGGCCGTGCTGCAGCTGATGCGACGCGATCGTTTGCCAGGCGAGCATTACCCCCTGCCCCGCGATGGTTGCGTCGAGGCAAAGCGAAGCCTCGCTGAATGTATGGCGCGCCTTGATCTCGGCGCCTTCAAGACCGACCGCCGATAGCCAGACATCCCAGGTAAACATGGCCCTGCCATCGATGACCTTCGGCAGGTCGAGGATATCGGCCGGTTCACGCAGTTTTTCGGCCATGGCCGGTGTGCAGAGGGGTGCGACGCGTTGCTCCAGGATGACTTCAGCCTTGAAACCCGGCCAGTGGCCGCGTCCGACACGGATCCGGAGATCGACATCCGTCTGGCTGGCATCGGTCAGGCGGTCGTTCGCGTCGATGCGTAGGCCTATTTCCGGGAAGCGTTCCGAAAAGGCGGGAATGCGGTGGACGAGCCAACGAGCGGCAAAGACAGGGGCGACGGAGATTGTCAGCACGCTCTCGTCGCTGCGTCTGGCAAGGGCCAGGGCCCCCGAGAGGTGGCGGAAGCCATCCGACAGACGTGCCAGCACGTCGGTCGCCGTTTCGACCGGGACCATGCCACGACTGGTGCGCTCGAAGAGCGGTCGGCCGAGCTGCTGTTCGGTCTTGATCACCTGCTGGCTGACGGCGCCGATGGAGACGCCCAGCTCTTCCGCCGCCGCCTGGAGCGAGCCGAGGCGGGCGACGGCTTCGACAGCGCGCAGGCCGTTCAGATGCACCTGATTGAGGTTCTTCATATAGCAAAGCTATAGACGACGAGGGCAAAACTCAATTGAATTTCGCAGGCTACAAGCCGATGATGAAGCCTCTTTCGAAGCATCATACCTTCTTTTCAGAATATGAGGCGAAGCCATGTTCAAGTTTTTCTGGAAACGATGCGAACCCGTGACCCCGGTGGTGCGGGACTGGCGGCATGATCCCATGGGGCATCCTGCCTTGCGGGAAATGAGCCTTCGGGAGCTTGCGGACCTGCCCATGGTGGCGGAAGTGCCGATGCGGATGGCAAGGGTGGAGGTGAACGATGGCTGCCGGACAGGCGTGGGCCGAGATATTCCCGCCGGATGCGTCGTTTCGCGGTGATTGGTGAAACCTAAGGGTTTTGTGGTTCGGCTTCGCCGCCCCCTCATCTCCCTGCCGGGATCTTCTCCCCGGCGGGGAGAAGAGACGATCGTCAGCTGGCGCTGGCGAAGCGGCCGGCGTCAGCGCCGTAATAATTCACGTAGCGGCCGGATATGCTGGCGATGGGCAGGATGATCAGGACGTCTGTCGTGTTGAAGGCCTGGTCGACCACCGCGCCATTGCCGACCATGGCACCGAGACGCAGGTAACCCTTGATCAGCGGCGGCATGGCGAAGAGCGCGCGGCGGGCATTGACGGCTTCTGATGGCATCAGGTCCATCTCGCGGTAGAGATGGGGCAGCGCGTCGACCGCCCATTCGCCCTTGGCAACGGCGTTCTGGTGAAGGAAAGAAAGGGCCAGCGCATGCTCTTCCGGCTGCACGCCGGGGAAGGAGCCGCAGCCGAACATAGCATCAATGCGGTTATGCAAGGCATATGCCCAGCAGCCCTGCCAGAGCAGCTCGACCGTGCGCTTGGTGCGATACTGCGGCAGCACGCAGGAGCGGCCGAGCTCCATGAAGCGCTTTTCCGGATGGCGGGCGACGAGCGCGTCGACGCCGAATTCCGAACCAGAATAGAAGCCGCCATGGGCGATCGCCACTTCATGGCGCAGCAGGCGGTAGGTCCCGACGATCTGGTCTTCGGCGTCGCCGTCGATCGAGCGGTCAAGAACCAGAAGATGATCGCAGAGTGAATCCCAGCTGTCGATTTCCCGGCCGCGGCGGGCATCTTCGACGCAGACCTGCGCCTTCATTTCCTCGACGAAAACACGGTAGCGCACGGCCTGGGCCGCGTCGATCTCGCGCTCGGTGCGGGCAATGCGGGTTTCGAGATTGCCGATGCGCCCGAGGATGTCTCGGGATGCTGATTGTCCGAGCGGCACGGCCGTCGGATTTGCCAGAAGAAGGTCTCGTTCGATCAGTTCCACGCTCATCGGATCTGTCCAGCGTTGAAGTCACGGGCCTTTAAACACGAGACTGCTACAGGAAAGTGACAAAACTTCGGAGGCTTTCGCCTCCGTCAAGCCTCCGGCGGCTTCGGCTTTCGGTGCTGGATGATCTCATCGATGACGATGAAGATCGCGCCGATGGTGATGAAACTATCCGCCAAATTGAAGACGGCGAAGGACCAGGTTTGGGTGTAGAAGAGGATGTAGTCAACCACATAGCCATAGGTGAGGCGGTCGATGATGTTGCCGAGCGCGCCCGCGATAATCATCGCAAAGCCGAGATGGGCGAAATGCTGCTCGGGGCCGGTCTTCCGCCAGAGCCACAGGACAAAACCCACGATCGCGAGGCGCAAGCCGACGATGAACCAGCTGTCGAGATGCGACAGCATGGAGAAGGCGACGCCAAGATTATGGGTCCGGTAGAGCGCCCAGAAAGGCATGACCGGGATCAGCTCATGCATCGGCAGATAGACCTCCACCGCATATTTGATGGCTTGATCGAGAATCAGGGCGACCGCAATGAAGGTCAGAACCGGGCCGGGCCGGTTGAAGGCGGCAAGCATGGTCACTTGGCTCCGTCGAGGGCGAGCAGATGGCGGCGGACCTCGAACAGCATGACGCCCGTGGCGACTGCGAGGTTCAGGCTGTCGGCCATGCCGACCTGGGGAATGCGGGCGAGCTTGTCGGCGGCCTGAGCCAGTTCATCTGGCAGGCCTGACTGCTCGTTGCCCATCATCAGGATGACCGGCTTGGAGCGGTAGTCGATGGTGCGATAGTCGACGGCGCCGGCGAGATGCGTGGCGACGAGGCGAGCATCCACGGACTTCTTCCATTTCAGGAAATCGGCCGGTGTCGTCTTCACCAGCGGCAGTGCGAACATCGAGCCCATGGTGGCGCGCACGGTTTCCATCGAGAAAGGATCCGTACAGTCGCCGACGAGAATGACGCCGGACGCGCCTACAGCGTCGGCCGTGCGGATGATGGTGCCGAGATTGCCGGGATCGCGGACACGGTCGAGCGCGATCCAGGTTTCCGAGCCCGTCGGCTGGATGTCCTTGAGGGGCGTCCAGCGCTGTTCGAAGACGGCGGCGACCATTTGCGGGTTGTCGCGCCTCGTGATCGAGGACATCACCTTCTCGCTCACTTCCAGCACCAAGCCGCCGGCGGCGACCGTGCGGGCGGCGACCTTCTCGACCAGTGGCTTGCCCTTGCCGGCCTTGGCATAGACGAGGGTGCGGATGGTCCAGCCGCGATCAAGCGCGTCGATGACGAGCTTCAGGCCTTCGGCAAGAAAGGTGCGGCTTTCGTCGCGGCTCTTCTTCTGGGAAAGCGCCTTGATGTCCTTGATGATGGGATTGGCAAGGCTGGTGACCTCCTTGACCTGACCAACGCGGCGCGGTCCGTCCTGGCGATAATCATCGGTCATTTCGGCACCCAGCGGCTGAAGAGAGAGGTGGAAAGCGCGCGGCCCGGCGTCTTGCCGTCGAGGCCGGCCTCGCGGATGACGAGTTCGCCTGACTCGACGAGGCCACCCTTGCCGCGCATGGTCTCGCGCATCAGCTCGTGGATGGAATAGAAGCTGGCACGGATCGAATAGGCTGTGAGCACGAGGCCGACGGCCTTCGGCGCCAGAAGCTCGCGGCAGATATCGAGCATCAAAGGCAGGTGGTCGAAAAGCTGCCAGACCTCACCATTCGGGCCACGGCCGAATTTCGGCGGATCGGTGAGGATGATGTCGTAGCGATGACCGCGGCGTTCCTCGCGCAGGATGAACTTCATCGCATCCTCACAGATCCAGCGGATCGGCGCCTTGTCGAGGCGGCTCAGCGACTGGTTTTCGCGCGCCCAGCCGATCGCCTTCTTGGAAGCATCGACATGGGTGACTTCGGCACCGGCAGCAGCGGCCACGAGCGAGGCGACGCCGGTATAGCCGAAGAGGTTCAGGACCTTCAGCGGCCGATCGGCAGCCTCGATCTTCTGCTTCATCCAGCTCCAATGGGCGATCTGCTCGGGAAACACGCCGACATGGCGGAAGGCGGTGAAGCGGCCGTGGAAATCGACGCCGAGAAGAGACAGCGGCCACGTTTCGCCGAGCGCCTCGCGCTGGAAGCGCCAGCGGCCCATGCCGTCTTCGTCCGTGTCGCCGGTGAAGACGGCGTCGGCCTTGTCCCAGACATGGGTGGGCAGCGCCTTCGGCCACAGGGCCTGGGCTTCCGGGCGCACGATGCGATAGGGACCGTATTGCTCGAGCTTTAGGCCATCGCCGCTGTCGATCAGGTGGAAATCGCCGGCACCCGAGGATTCGAGGATCAGCGGCACGCGCTCGGTCGGACGGTCACCGTTGCGGACCGTCAGAGCACGGGCGGGTTCAGCCGTCGTCTCGGGCGATTGCGGCTGGGGCTTCGGCTTTGGTGCCTCGGCATCACGGCGCGGCGGGCGGGCCTGGCGCTCGTCCCTGCCCTTCGATGCATAAGGCTTTGCCGTTGCCGGCCGTGTCTCGCCACTGCCTTTGGCCTTCGCTCCCGGGAATGGCTTGGCGCCGGGGCGACGTTCCTTGTTCTTCACGTCAATGATCCGTGGGTCGTGTTCGTCTCGGCCAGCCCTTAGCATTGCCGGCCCGGCGCGGAAAGGAAATTTGCCGCGAGCGCGCTGCGCCCAGCCTTACTTGGCGCCGAGTTGCGGAAGCGTGGCGCCGGCAATTTCTTCGGCGCGGGTTTTCTGCCGGTCGGCTTCGGCCTGCCATTGCTGGGCCACACGCGACTGGCTGCGGGCCTTCTTGCGATGCTTGCCCTGTGTGAACCAGGTGACAATGGCACCGAGCAGCACCCCCAGCATGACGGCGAGAATGAGAAGCACGAAGAGGGGTGCAGAGGCCGACAGAGCCTGATCGGCTGGATCGAAGGGATTAAGCGCGAGCCTGACGGGCGCGCGGTTGGCGACCGCCAGAACAATCAGGAGAACGCCGAGCGGAACGAATACCACGAGGCTCACGACTTTCCGGATCATCTCGAAACTCCCTGTTCTGTCCGAGGGCCATCAAGGCACCTCATCCGTCTCAAGTTAAGGACAGAGGCGGAATTTTCAACGCGAAAAGCGCTTATTCGTCGTCTTCGTCGCCCATGCCGGGGTTGAGACGCTCGCGCAGCTCCTTGCCGGTCTTGAAGAAGGGAACCCACTTCTCTTCGACGAAGACGGTTTCCCCTGTGCGCGGGTTGCGCCCGGACCGCGAGGGACGATTCTTGACGGAGAAAGCACCGAAGCCACGCAACTCGACACGATTGCCGCCTGCGAGCGCGTCCGTTATCTCGTCGAGTACGGCGTTTACGATGTTTTCGACATCGCGATGATAGAGATGCGGATTACGGGCCGCGACGATCTGCACCAATTCCGACTTTATCACGCGGACCCCCTGAATTTTCTGTTGTGACGTGAGCGTCGCCAAAGTTGCCAAAGCGAAAAAGCACAGTCAAGGAACAACTTAACCATAATGTCGCGGCTTTGCGAGAGCTATGACGCGCATCACATGCCAAATCGTGATCGGGGCTGCCCTCGTTTCTCCGCATGGTCATTCCATCGATCGATTGGCATGTTTCTTGTAAAGGCGCCGCCACAATCCATATTGGCAACAACCGGCAGACATGCGAAACGACCAAAACGGTGGATCGGCTGCGGCCGCCACCCTGAAGAACGGGCTATTTTTAATGCTGCAAACGACTCATGACGGCTTGCCGGCAACCGGACACGGAGCCGGTGCGGATGCCTACCGGAAGGCGATGAGCCATTCCCGGCGGGTCAAACGCCTGCGCTTTTTGTTGCCCGTCGCTGCCCTGGGTATCACACTCGCTTTTGCTGCGGTTTCCGTGGTGCGCAGCCTGATGCCTGAAGAGTTGCAGATCGAATCCGCGAAGATCGAAGACGGCAAGGTCGTTATGGAGAAGCCGGCGATCGCCGGCCGTAACTCCGAGGGTGTCCGCTATTCGATGCGGGCTGAGCGGGCACTTCAGGACATCAAGAACCCCAACATGATCACCCTCGAATCGATCGCAGCCGCCGTGCCGGTCAATGACAAGGTGATTGCCCGCGTCGTAGCCACCAGCGGCATTTTTGATCGGGCCGCCAACCTGCTCGATCTCGACAAGCCGTTCACGCTCAACCTGAGCAGCGGCATCGATGCGCAGTTCGGCTCCGCCAATCTCGACATTGCAGGCGGCACGATGAAGACGGATGATCCGGTTGCTATCCAGACCAAAGGCGCGTCGATTGTTGCGAACTCGCTCGAGATGAAGGATAAGGGGCGAACCATGATATTTACGGGCGCCGTCAAGTTGAACATCGAGCCGTCCGCCCTTCGCAGCAATCGGTCAATGGAAGCCGCCCAGCCATGATATACCGCTCCTTCGCCAAGATTACTGTCGCTGGCTTACTCCTGCTTTCGGCAAGCGGTTTAACCGGGCTTGTCTCGGCACAGACAACCAGTAGCCAGATGAATGGCTTGAAGCTGTCCAACGACCAGCCGATCCAGATCGAAAGCGACGCGCTCGAGATTCGCGAGCAGGAAAAGAAGGCTTTCTTCACCGGCAATGTGAAGGTGGTTCAGGGTACGACGACCCTGCAGGCCGGCTCCATGACGGTTCTCTATCGCGGCGAGGGCACTACGGTCACGCAGGGCAATGCCGACATCGAAAAGATCGATGTGATGGACAAGGTATTCCTGCAATCGGAGACGCAGCAGGCGACGGCCGACAAGGGCTATTTCGATATGACCAAGCAGGTCTTCGTACTCGAAGGTGACCGCGTGGTGTTATCCGAAGGGCAAAACGTTTTCGTCGGCTGCAAGCTCACCGTCCAGATGAATTCTGGTCAGGCCAAGCTCGACAGCTGCGGCCGGCGCGTCCAGATCCAGCTCGACCCCAAATCCCAGCAGAGCAACTGACGGGTCCGCGTGAACGTGCAAATTCCATTTTTTTCCAGGACCAAGCAGGCCAAGAAGGCGGCTGCCCCGGCATCCCTGCCGGGCGACAAGGCGCGCTACGAAGGCACGCTGATCGCCCATGGACTGACAAAGACCTATAATTCACGGCGCGTCGTGAACGGCGCCTCGCTCGTGGTGCGTCGCGGCGAGGCCGTTGGTCTGCTCGGACCGAACGGCGCCGGCAAGACGACATGTTTCTACATGATCACTGGCCTCGTGCCGGTCGATGCCGGAACGATCTCGATCAACGGCAACGATGTGACGTCCATGCCGATGTATCGGCGCGCGCGTCTCGGCGTCGGCTACCTGCCCCAGGAAGCCTCGATCTTCCGCGGCCTGACGGTCGAAGACAACATCCGTGCCGTTCTGGAAGTGCATGTCTCCGACAAACGCAAGCGCGAAGCAAAGCTCGACGAACTGCTGTCGGAGTTCCACATCGAGAAACTGCGGAAGTCGCCGGCCGTCGCCCTTTCCGGCGGCGAGCGTCGCCGCCTGGAAATCGCCCGAGCGCTGGCGACCGATCCGACCTTCATGCTGCTCGACGAGCCCTTTGCCGGCGTCGATCCGATCTCGGTCTCCGACATCCAGAACCTGGTGCGACATCTGACGGCGCGCGGCATCGGCGTCTTGATCACCGACCACAATGTGCGTGAAACACTTGGCCTGATCGACCGCGCCTATATCATCCATGCCGGTGAAGTGCTCACCCATGGACGGGCCAACGACATTGTCAACAATGCCGACGTCCGCCGCCTGTATCTTGGCGACAAGTTCAGCCTCTGAGGCCGAGGGCCCAAGAAAACGACTCCCAGCCGCCTCCTGCGACTTGACCAAAGTAAAATAAAAAGCAATTTTTGGGCCAAGTGGATTTTCCCGCCATCAACGGCGGGACTGCGGGGGAATGTAGGGGAGTCGAACGTCCGCCATGGCCTTATCCGCCAACCTATTCCTGCGACAAAGCCAGTCTCTGGTGATGACTCCGCAGCTGATGCAATCGATTCAGCTGCTGCAGATGACTCACCTTGAACTGATGCACTTCATCTCCCAGGAAGTTGAGCGTAATCCGCTGCTCGAAATGGCAGCAGATGATGGAGATTTGGGCGGCGAGACTCCTGATAATGCAGACCGACACGGGAGCGCCAGCCAGCAGGAAACGCACGCCGACGATACGGCCGCGGCACCGTCACTCGACAGCGACTGGTACGAGCATGGCGCCAGCGAAAGGCTGAGCGACCGCCTGGACACGAATTACGACACTGCTTTTACCGACGAGGGCTCGACGCAACGTCCCGACGCCCCTGAACTGCTGGGACAATGGAAGTCCATGCCGGGCCAGACCGGCGAGGGAAGCGAAGGCTTCGATCTCGATGACTTTGTGGCAGGCCAGATCAGCCTGCGCGACCACCTGAACCAGCAAGTTCCCTTCGCGCTCACCTCGGCTTCGGACCAACTCCTTGCTGCCGTTCTGATCGACCATCTCGACGAAGCCGGCTATCTGCGCGCCGATCTGGACGAGGTTTCTGCGCGGCTCGGCATTTCAAGGACCGATATCGAGACTGTCGTGAAGACACTTCAGACGCTCGAGCCAGCAGGCGTCTTTGCGCGTTCACTGAGCGAGTGCCTGGCGATCCAGCTTCGGCAGCGCGACCGCTGCGATCCCGCCATGGCCGTGCTGATCGACAATCTGGAGCTTTTGGCCAAGCGGGACTTTGCGATGCTCAAGAAAATCTGCGGCGTGGACGAGGAAGACCTCATCGACATGCTGGCGGAGATCCGCAAGCTCAATCCGAAGCCCGGCAGCTCATTCGAACATTCGGTCAGCGAATCGGTGACACCGGACATCGTCGTCCGGCCCGACGGCCAAGGCGGCTGGCAGGTGGAGCTGAACCCGGATGCACTTCCCCGCGTGCTCGTAAACCACAGCTACATGGCGGCCGTCGGACGGAAGGGCAGCTCCAAGGAGACGCCGGATCAGGCCTTCATGTCGGAATGCCTGCAGAATGCCAACTGGCTGACCCGCAGCCTCGACCAGCGCGCACGGACAATCACAAAGGTGGCGGCCGAAATCGTGCGGCAGCAGTCGGCCTTTCTCGATCATGGTGTCGATCACCTGCGGCCGCTCAATCTGAAGACTGTGGCGGATGCGATCAAGATGCATGAATCGACCGTCAGCCGCGTTACGACAAACAAATACATGATGACGCCGCGGGGGCTGTTCGAGCTGAAATATTTCTTCAGCGTCTCCATCGCATCGGCTGAAGGTGGCGACAGCCATTCCGCGGAATCCGTGCGGCATAGGATCCGGGCCTTGATCACACAGGAAAGCCCCGAGGCCGTACTTTCGGACGATGACATCGTCGATCAGCTGAAATCCGGTGGTGTCGATCTTGCCCGTCGTACCGTGGCGAAATACCGGGAATCGATGAACATCCCCTCCTCCGTGCAAAGACGCCGGGAGAAGCGGGCGATGGCCAAGGTTTCGGCCGGCTGATTGCCGCCTTCCTGGCGCAAAGATTAACAGGAGATTGACTCTTCTCCCGGGGGCAGCTAGAAGCGCGCCGCAATCGACAGCACAGTCTGTCAACCGAAGGCAGGCCCTTCGACCACGCCCGACAAACGAAGGCAGAGACTGACCTAACCGCTCGAAAAGCTTGGACGCGGGCGTCGCTTGGCGTAAAATGGATACGCAACCAATCATAAGAAGGGAAACTCCATGAGTGTGCGTGTATCCGGCAAGCAGATGGAAATCGGTGAAACCTTCCGGCAACGGATCGAGGATCGAATCCAGGATGCGGTTACCAAATACTTCGACGGAGGGTATTCCGGGCAAGTGGTCGTCACGAAGTCGCAGTCGCGCTTCGCGGCCGATTGCCTGGTGCATCTCGATACCGGCGCAAACCTGCATGCCGCAGGCGAGGCCAATGATCCGCAAGTGGCCTTCGACACCGCCTTCGAGCGCGTCGAGAAGCGCCTGCGCCGTTACAAGCGCAAGCTGAAGGATCATCACGCGGGCGAGGCTCAGAACGCGTCGATCGAGGTGGCCTACACGGTCATGGATTCTGTGGACGACGATCACGAGGAACTGCCGGACGACTACGCGCCGACAATCGTGGCCGAAAGCACCAAAAAGCTTCGGACCATGTCCGTAGCCTCGGCGGTTATGGCTCTCGACATGACGGATGACCCGGTTCTTCTGTTCAGAAACCCGGGAAGTGAACAATTGAATATCGTTTATCGTCGGAATGACGGTAATATCGGGTGGATCGATTCCGCCAACATCAAAGGCTGAAGATCGGCTTGGGCGACTGCGCACTGCAGTCGCCCGCTCCTCGATCCGAGGCATGAAGGACATTGATATGGCATTGGCAGATTTGCTGCAGCAGGATGCTGTCGTACCGGCCCTCCGGGTGAACTCCAAGAAGCAGCTGCTTCAGGAACTTGCGGCCAAAGCCTCCAAGCTTACCGACATTCCGGAACGGGAAATCTTCGACGTCATCCTGCAGCGCGAACGGCTCGGCTCGACCGGGGTTGGCAACGGGATTGCCATTCCGCATGGAAAGCTGAACAAGATCAGCAAGATCACCGGCATCTTCGCGCGTCTTGAGACGCCCGTGGATTTCGAGGCACTGGACGACCAGCCGGTCGACTTGGTCTTTCTTCTCCTGGCCCCTGAAGGTGCTGGTGCGGATCACTTGAAAGCGCTGTCTCGGATCGCACGCGTGCTGCGTGACCAGGATCTGGTCGCCAAGCTGCGCGCAACGGAATCGGCGTCGGCAATCTTCACGTTCCTCAACGAGGAACAGGCGTCAAACGCAGCCTGACGCTCGGGAACAGCAAGAGATCCGACAAAAAAAGCGCCTTGTCAGGCGCTTTTCTTTTTCACTCACTGATGATCACGGCAGATCACGCCTTGGCAGCATCTTCCGACACAGCCTCTGTCTTCGGACCGCCCTTGGCTACACCGACCATGGCAGGACGCAGGACGCGCTCGCCGATCGCATATCCCGCCTGAACGACCTGAACGACGGTGTTGTTCGGAACTTCAGGGTTCGGCACTTCGAACATGGCCTGGTGGAAATTGGGGTCGAACTTCTGGCCTTCCGCCTCGATCTTGCGCACGCCATGGCGCTCGAGCGTCGCCAGCATGCCGCGCTCGGTCATTTCCACGCCTTCGATCAGCGCGGTCCAGGCTGCGTCTGCGGCCACACGGGCTTCGTCAGGCAAGGTCTCGATGGCGCGGCGCAGGTTGTCGGACACCGACAGCATGTCCCGGGCGAAACCCGTCACCGCATAGGACTTGGCATCCTTGATTTCGCGGTCGGTGCGGCGGCGGAGGTTGTCCATTTCGGCGGCAAGCCGCAGGAAGCGATCGCGCAGGTCGGCGTTCTCGGCCTTCAGCGTCTCGACGGGATCAGGCTGCTGCTCGGCCGAGGCATCGCTTTCATCTGCAACCTGCCCTTCGGTGGTCGCGGATACTTCTGCCTCTGTGGCTGCCGCGTCAGGTCCGTTCTTGTTGGTTTCTTCGGTCATGACGTTCTCCGGATAATGTCTCGTTTTCGAAGCCCAGGGTTTCGAATGCGTGCCCGATATCAGGGTTTGGCGCGAAAAAATCAAGGGTTTGCAGGCAAATTGCTCACCGCTGGCCGCGCGAGAGCCTGGCCATGAGCTGCGCCGTGTAGTCGACCATGGGCACAATGCGCGAATAGTTGAGGCGCGTGGGACCGATGACGCCGACTGCGCCGACGATCCGGTCTTCGCCGTCTCTATAAGGTGCGACGATGAGGGAAGAGCCGGAGAGCGAGAAGAGTTTGTTTTCCGAGCCGATGAAGATGCGCACACCAGGTCCGCTTTCGGCAAGGTCGAGGATCTCGATCAGGCTTTCCTTGCGCTCCAGGTCGTCGAAGAGTAGGCGAAGACGGTCGATATCATCGGAACCCGCCAGCCCTTCGAGGAGATTGGCGCGACCGCGAACGATGAGCCGTGCCGGCTGCTTTTCCGCAACCTCGCCCGACCAGACCGCGAGCCCGCGCTCGACGAGATCCTGCGACAGGGTATCCAGCTCACTTGCGACCTGCGTTTTGAGCTTCTCGATCTGGCTGCGCAATTCCCGCATCGTCTGGCCGGCAAGATTGGCATTGAGGAAATTGGCCGCTTCCGTCAGCTGGGAGGCGGTGACACCGGCCGGCAGATCGATGATGCGATTTTCGATCTGGTTGTGCTCTCCCACCAGCACGGCGAGCGCCTTGGTCGGCTCAAGCCGGATAAACTCGACATGCTTGAGGATCGGATCGGTCTTGGAAGAAATGACCAAGCCTGCGCCGCGTGACAGCCCTGAGAGCATGCGGCTCGCCTCGGTCAGCATGGCTTCCATCGGCTGGTCGGCGCTGGTCGGGCGGATCTGCCGCTCGATCTCGTCGCGCTCGCCGTCCGAGAGATCGCCGATCTGCATGAAGGCATCGACGAAGAAGCGGAGACCTGCTTGCGTAGGCAAACGCCCGGCGCTGACATGTGGCGCGTAGATGAGCCCGAGATCCTCGAGATCGCTCATGACATTGCGCACCGAGGCCGGCGAGAGCGACATCGGAAGCAGGCGCGACAGACTGCGAGAGCCGAGAGGATCGCCGGAGTCGAGATAGGTCTCGACGATGCGGCGAAACACTTCCCGGGAACGATCGTCCAGGGAGGCGGAAACGTCTGCGACGGTCGTCTTCAGTGATGCCATTGGCGGAGCGGACATAATCTCAGATGTTTCATGACGGAAATATAGTCTCAGCGCATGGGATGACCAAGGGGTAAATGATCCGAGGCGCGGCTCTCGGCGCTGCGGCATGGTTTTTCTTTGCAAATGCCGGGCGCCGACCGTAGAAGGCATCAACAACCCAGGAGATTGCAATGCGGCCATCCGGCAGAAAAACCGACCAAATGCGCAAGGTTTCGTTCGAGCGCAATTTTTCCAAGCATGCGGAAGGCTCCTGCCTGGTCAAGTTCGGCGATACGCATGTGCTGTGCACGGCAAGCCTCGAAGACAAGACCCCGCCATGGCTGCGCAATTCCGGCAAGGGCTGGGTGACGGCCGAATATGGCATGTTGCCGCGCGCCACAGGAGAGCGCATGCGTCGCGAGGCATCCTCGGGCAAGCAGAGCGGCCGCACGCAGGAAATCCAGCGCCTGATCGGGCGCTCGTTGCGCGCTGTCGTCGACCTCGAAGCGCTCGGCGAGCGGCAGATTTCGATCGACTGCGACGTCATCCAGGCGGATGGCGGCACGCGGACTGCGGCGATCACCGGCGCGTGGATCGCTTTGCATGATTGCCTGAAGTGGATGGAAACCCGCAGCATGATCAAGGTCGAAAAGGTCCTGAAGGATCACATCGCGGCCGTTTCCTGTGGCATCTTCGCGACCCAACCGGTGATCGACCTCGATTACCTCGAAGACTCGGCCGCCGAGACGGACGCAAATTTCGTGATGACCGGCTCCGGCGGCATTGTCGAGATCCAGGGGACTGCCGAAGGCAAGCCGTTCAGCCAGGATGAATTCCTGATCCTGCTCGGCCTTGCTCGCAACGGGATCGACGAACTGGTCGCGATGCAAAAGCAGGCGATCGGCTGAGACAGAGGACCGCATGATCGAGGGAATTCTTGAGACCGCACTTTATGCGCAGGATCTGGACAAGGCCGAGGCGTTCTACGATGACGTTCTCGGGCTCGAAAAGATTCGACGCGGCGGTAACAGGCATATCTTCTACCGATGCGGTCCTGGCGTTCTTCTGATCTTCAATCCTGCCGAAACGAGCGAGCCGATAGCTGACGATCCGTTCCCAGTCCCGACCCATGGGGCAAAGGGACCGGGTCATGTCTGTTTCTTCGTTACCGATGATGATCTCGACGCCATGTCCCGGCGCCTGCAAGAGGCCGGGGTCCCGATTGAATCTGAACTGAAATGGCCGAATGGCGCACGGTCGATTTATTTCCGCGATCCGGCCGGCAACAGCCTGGAATGCGCGTCCCGCACCCTTTGGATTTCTTGAACGGACATTCCGATGCGCAAGCTTGACACCCGCACCATCGTCGTCGCCAGCCACAATGCCGGCAAGATCGCAGAGATCGCCGACTTGATCGGCCCATTCGGTTTTTCGGCCAAATCGGCAAAGGATCTCAACTTCGTCGAGCCGGATGAAACCGGCACGACTTTCGAGGAAAATGCCGCGATCAAGGCGCTGGCTTCGGCCGAGGCATCGGGCCTGCCTGCCCTCTCCGACGACAGCGGCCTTGTCATCGACGCGCTCGACGGTGCGCCTGGCGTGTACACGGCGAACTGGGCCGAGCGCGAGGATGGCAGCCGCGACTTCGCCATGGCGATGGAGAAGGTGGAGAGGGCGCTTACAGAGCGCGGTGCGAACGAACCATCGCAGCGGACCTGCCGCTTCGTCAGCGTGCTCTGCCTCGCGTGGCCTGATGGCCATACCGAATTCTTCCGGGGCGAGGTCGAGGGCACCGTCGCCTGGCCGCCGCGTGGCTCCGCCGGTTTCGGCTATGACCCAATCTTCCAGCCGGAAGGGCATGAGCGCACCTTCGGCGAAATGACGGCGGACGAGAAGCATGGATGGAAGCCCGGCGATGCGGCGGCGCTGTCGCACCGTGCGCGGGCCTTCAAGCTCTTCGTCGAAACCTGTATGGAGGCCTGAGGCTTTGACCGAACGGTCCTTCACGCTGCTGCCCGACACGGGCGAACCCGGCTTCGGCGTTTACGTGCATTGGCCCTTCTGCGCGGCCAAATGCCCCTACTGCGACTTCAACAGCCATGTGCGCCACCAGCCGGTGGACCAGTCCCGCTTCGTTTCGGCCTTTCTGGCAGAGTTGAAGGCCGTGCGCGCTCTATCGGGTCCGAAGACGGTGACCAGCGTCTTCATGGGCGGCGGAACGCCCTCTCTGATGGATCCCTCGACTGTCGGGGCGATCCTCGATGGAATCGCCGCCAACTGGCACATGCCCGACGGTATCGAGATTACCATGGAGGCGAACCCATCCAGCGTCGAGGCGACCCGCTTCCACGGCTATCGGGCGGCCGGCGTCAACCGCGTGTCGCTCGGCGTGCAGGCGCTGAACGATCCGGACCTGCGCTTTCTGGGACGGCTGCATGACGTTGCAGATGCGCTGAAAGCGATCCGGCTGGCCCGCGAAATCTTTCCGCGCATGTCCTTCGACTTGATTTATGCGAGGCCGAACCAGACGGTGGAAGCCTGGGAGCGCGAACTGAAGGAAGCGATGTCTTATGCCGTCGATCACCTGTCGCTCTACCAGCTCACGATCGAGGAAGGCACGGCCTTTTACGGTCTGCACAAGGCGGGCAAGCTGATCGTTCCCGACGACGAGCATGCCGCAACGCTCTACGAGGCAACACAGGAGATTACCGCGCGCGAGGGGCTTCCGGCCTACGAGGTTTCCAACCACGCCCGTCCTGGTGCGGAGAGCCGGCATAACCTCACCTATTGGCGCTACGGCGATTATGCCGGCGTCGGTCCGGGAGCGCACGGGCGCCTGACACAGGGGCGGACGAAGATTGCAACGGTTGCCGAACGGCACCCGGAGACGTGGCTTTCCGCCGTCGAGCAGCGCGGCCATGGAATCATCGAGCGCGAGGAACTGGATCACGAGGCGCAGGCCGACGAGTTGCTTCTGATGGGGCTGCGGTTGCGCGAAGGTGTCGATCTTGCCCGCTGGCAGCAGCTTTCCGGCCGCGATCCCGATCCGGACAAGGAGCAGTTCCTGCTGGAGCACGGTTTCATCGAGCGGCTCGGCAATTCCCGTCTGCGATGCACGCCGCCGGGCATGCTGATCCTCGACGCCGTCGTCGCCGATCTCGCCTGCTGAGAAGACAGAGACGATGCCTGTCGATGCCGCCTTTTCCCGCTTTGACATGGCCCGCCTCTACGACGCCTTCAACCATCATGGCGAAGACGGCGATTTCTACGAGAATTTCGCACAAGAACCCTGCCGCGTGCTCGACATTGGATGCGGCACGGGATCGGTGACGGTGCGCCTGGCAAAACGTGGGCACCAGGTCACGGGTGTCGATCCGGCAGATGGCATGCTGCAGGTCGCGCGGATGAAGGATGGGCAAGGTCGGGTCGATTGGGTTCACGCCGGGGCCGCCGAGTTTTCGCTATCTGCTCGCTTTGACCTCGCCATCATGACGGGTCATGTCTTTCAGGTCTTTCTCGACGATGCCGAGACGCTGGCAGCCTTGCGCAACATTCATCTGCACATGGTGCCGGGCGGCCGGCTTATCCTCGAAAGCCGAAATCCGCTGGCCAAAGCCTGGGAAAACTGGACGCCGGAGAAGACCAGGGATCTGCGGGTCATCGACGGTGTCGGGCCGGTGGAGGTGTATTACAAGATCAAGAACGTCGAGGCCGAACATGTAACCTTCGACGCGGTCTTCACGCTCGAAGCCACGGGCGAAACGCTGACCAGCGAGAGCCGGCTGCGGTTTCCGGCGGCCCGGACCATCAAACGGCTGGTAGAAGAGGCAGGCTTTGGCGAGAGCGCACTACTCGGCTGGTGGGATCGCACACCGTATTCGGAAACCAGTCCTGAAATCATCGCGATTGCCCGCGCCTGAACCGCATTCAGAAACGAAAAAGCCACCGCATGCCCGTCCGGGGCTCGCGGTGGCCGATATCTGCCTGGTAGCGAGGCTTATTCGTTGATCAGGCGGCGCAGGAGTTCGATTTCCTGTGACAGCTTCTGATCATTGGAGATCAGCTCCTCAATCTTGCGAACCGCATGCAAAACCGTCGTGTGGTCGCGTCCGCCGAAGCGACGGCCGATCTCCGGGAAGGAGCGCGGTGTCAGCGTCTTCGACAGATACATGGCGATCTGGCGCGGCTTGACGATGACGCGGGTGCGGCGGTTGGAGACGAGTTCCTGGCGAGAGACATTGTAGTGACGCGCGACGACCCGCTGGATGTCTTCAATACGCACGCGCTTCTGGTCGCCAGCACCGACGAGGTGGGCGAGCAGTTCGTCGACGCGCTCGATCGACAGGTTCGGCTCGAAGGAGCGACGGAAGAGCAGCTGATTGAAGGCGCCTTCCAGGTCACGGCCGCTGCTGGTGATGTTGCGCGCAACGTGTTCCAGGATGTCAGCAGGGATATCGATCGACGGATCGTCCTTGCGGACAACGTCCAGGCGCGACTTCATCATGTCGAGGCGCATGTCGTAGTCGGGCGCTTCCATTTCGATGGCAACGCCACCCTGGAGACGCGAACGAACGCGCGGATCGAGCGATTCCAGCTCCCAGGGCGCGCGGTCGGCGGCAACGACGACCTGCTTGGCGCTGTCGAGCAGCATATTGAGCAGATGGCAGAACTCGTGCTGGATCATCTTACCCTGCAGGAACTGCATGTCGTCGATGATCAGGAGGTCGATGTTGCGCAGCGAGTCTTTCAACGTCAGGGCATCATTGTCGCGGATCGCGGTGGCGAAACGCCACATGAAGTATTCGGCGGTCAGATAGACGACGCGGGGTGCGCGCGGGCTATGGACCGCAGCATTGGCGATCGCCTGCAGAAGGTGGGTCTTGCCCAGCCCAACCGAGGAATGGATGAAGAGCGGGTTGAAGCGCACGGCGCCGGCACCAGCTTCGGCAATGGTCTTGGCGGCGGCTAGCGCCACGCGGTTGGACGCGCCTTCGACGAAACCGTCAAAGGTGTAGCGGCTATCGAGCGGCGAGCCGAAGAGCGGGCTGGCCGTGCTGGTCGCGCGGCCCGTGACCGACGACGAACCCGGAGGAGAGGCGATTTGACCGAGGCTCGGGCCCGACTTGCGGGCTGCGGCCTGCTGCGGAGCGGGCTCGGAACCCACCTGGCGTTCGTCCATGATCGGACCACGGGTGTTGCGGCTGGCGGTGCGGACCATGATCTCGATCTTCAGGATCGACGGATCCTCTGCCTGAAAGATCGACGTGATCAAATCCAGATAGCGGTTGTTGATCCAGGACTTCAGGAACGTCGTTGGAACCGTCAGGCGAACCACGCTCTTCGAAGCCGAATGCAGCTTCAGACGCGCAAACCAGCTCTGATAGACATCGACCCCGACCTGAGCCTTCAGTCGCTTGCTGAAGCGGTCGAAGAGGTCGCTATGTGTCATCCCGGCATTCTCTCCTGCTCCGTCGGAGCACGCGGCGCCAAGCGCCGACTGTGCATTGTCCCCGTTTACCAACGCACTGGCCGTCATCGAGTTCATGTGCATATTGCCGCCTTCCAATATCATTCCTGGTGTCGGGCGTTTCAATCCCCGTCCGACAGCCGCCTCATCTCGCGCCGCCCCCTCAAAGGAGCGACAGTCCCCAGACGCGTCACAGCAACGCTTCAGCCAAAAGCACCTGCGTGACTTCCCCTCGCCCCCTCCAGACGCTGGTCGCCCCTTGCCCCCAACCACATCCTCGACATGCGGCTAGACAGTCTCCGGTCTGGCCCGCAACACGGCGAACTAGACACAAATCGTCATCGCGCGGAAACGGCTAGGTCTCCGATGCAACGCCGAACGCTTTATGATAAAACGGAATGGAAACACTCCGCTCCTGCAAAGGATGACCGGTTCAAACCACATTGCTGCCGCCTGAGCCGTCGTTCCGGAGGTTTCCCTGCCCCCTTGCTGGAGATCATTTAGGCAGGATCAAATGGCAAGATCAACCGGGATTTTTACGCAAACTCCGGAGGCAGCCATTGACTCTTGGTACTTCATTTTTGCGTCACATTCGGGTGAAAAAGAATCGCTTTTGAATCAAGGAGATTCATGAGCGGTTGCAAAATGGACTGGCAAAAGCGCAGAAAAATAAAAAATCTCTTGACTCGCAAGGTGCCCAACCTCCCCTGGCGGAAACTAGGCACGAAGGAGAGGACCTCTCCCAAGCCCCTGAAATAACTGGTTAATTTATGTCACGCGAATGACAACTAAACTTGAATTAGCACATCAAAATGGGCCAATTTCACACAGTAGCAATGGAAACGACAAAAAGCCCGGCGCAACGCCAGGCTTTTTCAAAAATGTCGAAAAGGTGTCTAAAATTAGACAGCCAGGGCTTTCACACGAGCGGCCAGACGCGAGATCTTGCGCGATGCCGTGTTGGCGTGAACCACGCCCTTGGTGGCGGCGCGCTGGATCTCCGGCTGGGCAGCCTGGAGAGCGTCCTTAGCAACTGCAGCGTCGCCGGAAGCGATGGCTTCCTCGACCTTGCGGATGAAACCACGGACCCGCGAACGGCGAGCCTTGTTGACTGCAGTGCGGCGAGCGATCTTGCGGGTCGCCTTTTTCGCCGAAGAAGTGTTGGCCATGGATGCCTCTCTCGAAATTCAAACCAAAGCCCACCATCGCCGCGTCGGGTCGTTGCGACCTGCCATACCAGCACTTGGGGAGCTGCTTCATGGGAAAGCGCAATGGCTTTCCCAACCGTGGGCGGGCATATAGCGGGAAAGCGCGAATGCGTCAACGCGGATTCGACAGGAATCGCGCCCTCCCTCGCGCTTATCTGTTCCGGAAGGCCGGCTTCCGCTTCTCGACGAAGGCCGCCATCCCCTCCTTCTGGTCTTCGGTGGCGAAGAGCGAATGGAACAGGCGGCGCTCGAAGCGCAGTCCCTCGGCTAGAGTTTGCTCGAAGGCCCGGTTGACTGCCTCCTTGGCCATCATCACCGATGGCAGGGAGAAGGATGCGATCTTTGCCGCTGCTTCCAGTGCCTCGTCGAGCAGGCGCTCCGGTTCGACCACGCGGGCAACCAGGCCAGCACTCTCGGCCTCCGTGGCATCCATCATGCGGCCGGTCAGGCACAGATCCATGGACTTGGCCTTGCCGACGGCGCGGGTCAGGCGCTGCGAGCCGCCCATGCCAGGAATGATACCGAGCGTGATCTCGGGTTGGCCGAATTTCGCAGTCTTCGAGGCAATAATAAAATCGCACATCATGGCGAGTTCGCACCCCCCGCCGAGCGCGAAGCCGGAGACGGCCGCGATGAAAGGCTTGCGGAAGCCGGCGATCTCGTCCCAGCCACCGATGAACCCACCGGTATAGGCGTCGACGAAATCGAGCGACTGCATTTCCTTGATGTCGGCACCGGCAGCGAAGGCCTTTTCCGAGCCGGTGAGCACGACCGCCCCGATCCCGGCATCGGCCTCGAGTTCCGCCAGAAGCTGGCCGAGTTCGCGCATGACGGTGGAATTCAGGGCGTTCAGCGCCTGGGGTCGGTTGAGGGTGACCAACGCCACCCGGTCACGGCGTTCAATCAACAGGGTTTCATACGACATGGCTTCCTCCCTTGCGCGGCCTTTGGCCTCATTTCTGGCAATGGCGACAATAGAATGTCGAGCGGCCGGATTGAACTATCCTTTCGACGGTACCCCGGCAACCATCCGTGAGGCACTCCCGTCCCTCCCGATCATAGGCGCGGAAGAAATGCTGGAAGTAGCCCAGCGTGCCATCGGCCTGGATATGGTCGCGCAGCGACGAGCCACCGGCCTCGATCGCATCGGCAATAACCTCGCGGATGGCTTCGGTCAGAAGCCCGAGTTCCGCCTTCGGCTTGCCTGTCTTCGTCACCAGTGAGGAAACCTTGCGCGTGGGCGACAGGTGGGCACGCCACATCGCTTCGCAGACATAGATATTGCCGAGACCGGCGATCACCTTCTGGTCTAGCAGAGCGCTCTTCAGCGGCTGGCTGCGGCCGGCGAAACGCGTCGCCAGATAGTCGGCAGAGAGTATGTTGCCGACCGGCTCCGGACCTAGATCCCGAAATGCCGGATAAGTATCGAGTTCGGAGCGCGGCATCAGGTCCATGAAGCCGAAACGGCGCGGGTCATTATAGATGACGCGGACCGGCCCCTCGGCCCCTTTCAGATGAAAGAGGACGTGGTCGTGCTTTTCGTCCTTGCTGCGCTCGTGGTGGAAGATGCCGGGCGTCTCTGCCGCCGCGTCTGCCTCGATGCGGAAGGAGCCGGACATGCCGAGATGCGCAATGCTCGTCAGGTCGCCTTCGAAGTCGATCAGCAGATACTTCGCACGACGTGACAGGGCGAGGATGCGATGGCCCTCCACCCTTGCGGCAAAATCGCGCGGCAGCGGAAAGCGCAGATCCGGACGTCGCAATTCGAGGCGCTGCACTGTGGCGCCTTCCATGGTCGGCGCCAAGCCGCGACGGACTGTCTCTACCTCTGGCAATTCCGGCATTTCAGCCCATCTTTCTGTTTGAAGCGCCTGTTTTACGGTCTATAGACCAGCCTTGAAGCGGGTGCACTTGCGCAGATAGCGCGTGAGAGCCCTTTTCGCTATGGTCCGCCCGACCTGTCCGTACCGTGGAGTAAACCGATGACTGCAAGCCGCATTTCCGCCGAGGGTGGCATGGAAACCTCCTATGGCTTCCGCCAGGTCGATGAGCAGGAAAAGCAGGGCCTGGTCAACGAGGTCTTCCACAAGGTGGCCAAGCGCTATGACATCATGAACGACGTGATGTCGGCCGGTCTGCACCGCATCTGGAAAGATGCGATGGTGGCCGCCCTCAATCCGCGCAAGGACCCGAATTACAAGATCCTCGACGTGGCCGGTGGCACGGGCGATATCGCATTTCGCATCGTCGAAGCCTCGAACCGCCTCGCCCATGCCACTGTGCTCGACATCAATGGCTCGATGCTCGGAGTCGGCGCCGAGCGGGCGGAGAAGAAGGGGCTCTCGCCCAACCTCACCTTTGTCGAGGCCAATGCCGAAAGTCTGCCCTTCGAGGACAAGAGCTTCGACGCCTATACGATCGCGTTCGGCATTCGCAACGTGCCACATATCGACGTGGCGCTGTCGGAGGCTTTCCGGGTGCTGAAGCGCGGCGGGCGGCTGCTGGTGTTGGAATTCTCCGAAGTGGAGATGCCGCTGCTGGACAAGGTCTATGACGCGTGGTCGTTCAACGCGATCCCGCGTTTCGGCAAGATGATCACCGGCGATGCGGAGCCCTATCAGTATCTCGTGGAATCGATCCGGAAATTCCCCAACCAGCCGGATTTTGCCCGGATGATCGAACGGGCGGGTTTCGCCAACGTGCGCTACACCAATTATACAGGCGGCATTGCAGCCCTGCATTCCGGCTGGAAGATCTGAGGCGCATGAGCACGATCGGTGCATATTTCCGCCTGGCGCGGGTCGGCTGGGTGCTGGTGCGGGAAGGCGTCGTGGCTGCGCTGCCGTCAGAAGGCTTGCCTCCCCTCGTCGGCTTCGCCAAGGCGGCCGTTCTGCCGCTTGCCCGCAGCCGGGCGAAATCCGTCGATCGCGCCGACCGACTGGCCAACGCGGTCGCACGCCTCGGACCTTCCTATGTGAAGATCGGCCAGTTTCTCGCGACCCGACCGGATGTCGTCGGCGCGGATTTCGCCGAGGATCTGGCCGGACTGCAGGATCGGATGGCCTTCTTTCCGACCGAGGCAGCGCGGACCACGATCCGAGAGTCGCTCGGCCGTTCGATCGAGAATCTCTATGCGCGCTTCGAGGAACCGATTGCGGCTGCGTCGATCGCACAGGTCCATCCGGCCGAGGTGGACACGCCGGAGGGGCGCCGCAAGGTGGCTGTGAAGGTGATCCGCCCCGGCGTGCGCATGCGCTTCGCCGCCGACCTGGAAGCCATGTATCTGGTGGCGCATCTGCAGGAACGCTTCCTGCCGAATACCCGACGGCTAAGGCCGGTCGAGGTCACGAAGACGCTCGAGCAGACCACCAAGGTCGAAATGGATCTCAGGCTCGAGGCTGCCGCCCTTTCGGAGATTGCCGAGAACACCAAAGACGACCCCGGGTTCCGCGTGCCGACCGTAGATTGGGAGCGGACCGGCCGGGACGTCGTCACCATGGAGTGGATCGACGGCATCAAGATGTCGGATGTCGACGGTCTTCTGGCCGCCGGGCATGATCTCAATGCACTTGCCGACACGCTGATCCAGTCCTTCCTGCGCCATACGCTGCGCGACGGCTTCTTTCACGCCGACATGCATCCCGGCAATCTCTTCGTCGATCCCCAGGGCATGATCGTCGCCGTCGACATGGGGATCGCCGGCCGTCTCGGAAAGAAGGAGCGCCGCTTCCTCGCCGAGATCCTCTACGGCTTCATCAGGCGCGACTACATGCGCGTGGCCGAGGTGCATTTCGAGGCCGGCTACGTGCCCTCGCACCACAATGTCGCGAGTTTCGCGCAGGCCATCCGGGCAATCGGCGAACCGATTCATGGCCAGCCAGCAGAGACCATATCGATGGGCAAGCTGCTGACGCTGCTGTTCGAGGTCACAGAAATCTTCGACATGGAAACGCGTCCGGAACTCGTGATGCTGCAAAAGACCATGGTCGTGGTCGAGGGCGTCTCGCGCATCCTCAATCCGCGCTTCAACATGTGGAAGGCCGCAGAACCGGTCGTTTCGCACTGGATCCGCGACAACCTGGGTCCGAAGCGGATCGCGACGGACCTGAAGGATGGTGCGAAGGCGGCCTTAAGGCTTGCCGAGGCGCTGCCAGAGATCGCGGCAAAGACCGAAAAGCTGCATGGTGAAATCGTGCGAATGAGCGAAGAGGGGCTGCGCTTCGATGCCGCCACTGCTGAGCGCATCGGACGGGCTGAGGCGCGGCATACGCGGTTCGGCCGGGCGGCCCTCTGGGTCATTGCCGTGGCAGCCGTTGTCATCGCAGTCCAGGTTTCCTGAAAACCACGCGCGGCCACAGATTCAACCAAACAAATTTTCTTGATCTCTCGATGGAACAAAGAGACGGATGCCTCGTTTGAACGGCATTGCGCTTTCTTTGTTCCGCCAGGAGTTACATGTCCGCTACCCAAACCGGCTTCGTCCGGTCCACGCTGCTCTTTCTCCTGATCGGCACTGGAATCCTCATCGGGATCATCGTCGCGACCTTCGGGCTCGTGGAGCGTACACGCGCGACCTTCGACTATATCCTCCAGGAACGCAACATCCGGCGTATGGCAGCCGACCTGATGCAGAAACTGACCGATGCCGAAACCGGTCAGCGCGGCTTCGTCATCACCCGTAACGAACTCTTCCTGCAGCCTTACGAAGGTGCCGCCAGCGAAATCCGCGAAGACCTGGAGAAACTCGGCGAAGCGGTGAAGGACCGTCCGATCAAAGCCGCGCAGATGGATACACTGCGCGACCGGGTTCGTGGCAAGCTCGGCGAGATGGGAGAGGCGATCAACCTCGTTCGAAGCGGCGAACAGGATCAGGCCATCGCGCTTGTCCAGAGTGATGTCGGCCGTGAGCTGATGGACGACATCCGCCAGATGCTGGAACAGTTCAAGGACCTCTCTGATGCCAATGTCCAGACCGGAACGGAGGCGCAGATCGCTGCCACCCAGCAGTTGCAATGGATCACCATCGGCGGCGGAATTGCCATCATCGCCGTCATGGGCGGTGCAATGCTGGTGGTTGCCCAGCATGTCCGCGCGCTCGCGTCCTCTCGCCGTGAGATCGAGGTCCTGAATGAAGGCCTGGAAGCCCGTGTGGCTGAGCGTACCGAAGACCTGATGCAGGCCAATCAGGAGATCCAGCGCTTCGCGTATATTGTCACCCACGACCTGCGCGCACCGCTCGTCAACATCATGGGTTTCACGGCCGAACTCGACGCCTCGCTCAAGGCGCTGCAGGCTTATGTGCTGAACGACGGCAAAGCCGTATCGGAGGAACAGATCCACGAAGCACGGCTGGCGGCGGCCGAGGACCTGCCGGAAGCGATCGGCTTCATTCGTTCGTCGACGAAGAAGATGGACGGCCTGATCAATGCCATCCTCAAGATCTCGCGCGACGGGCGGCGGCAGTTGAAGCCGGAAATCGTGGAGTTGCATCCGATGCTGGAAACAATCACCGCCAGCGTCTATCATCAGATCAATGAGAGCGATGGAAACATCGTACTCGACATCAAGGCACCTCGCCTGAATACTGACCGACTTTCGGTCGAACAGATTCTCGGTAACCTTTTCGATAATGCTATCAAGTACAAGCATCCGGATAGGCCATTGACCCTCGCCGTCCGAACCGCGCCCGAAGGGCGTCACATGGTTCGGATCGAAGTGGAGGACAACGGCCGTGGCATTGCAGAACAGGACCACGAACGTATCTTCGAACTCTTCCGCCGGTCCGGCCATCAGGACCAGTCCGGCGAAGGCATCGGCCTCGCCCATGTGCGCTCTCTCGTGCGAAATCTGGGTGGGGAGATCACCGTTCGTTCCCGCTTGGGAGAGGGATCGACCTTCGTACTGCGACTGCCATCTGACCTGTCACGCTTGGTACGGAGTTGATTATGAAAGCCGTGGGTAAAGAAGTCACCATCATCATGATCGAGGACGACGAGGGTCACGCCCGTCTCATCGAAAAGAACGTGCGTCGCGCCGGCGTACACAATGAGATCATCCCGTTCACCAACGGGACGGCCGCACTCGACTACGTCCTGGGCGAAGACCGCAGTGGCAAGGTTTCCGAAGACCGCTACCTGCTCGTCCTTCTCGACCTCAACCTGCCAGACATGTCCGGCACCGATATTCTCGACCAGATCAAATCAAATCCGCACACGCGGCGGCTGCCGGTCGTCATCCTGACCACGACGGATGACGAAAGGGAGATCCAGCGGTGTTATGACCTCGGGGCCAATGTTTATATCACCAAACCCGTCGATTACGACAATTTCGCCAATGCCATCCGACAGCTCGGTCTCTTCTTCTCCGTCATGCAGATCCCTTGACGCAGGAGCGGCGACGATGAGCTTCCGCATCCTCTACATCGACGATGATGCGGCCCTCGCGCGGCTGGTACAAAAACACCTGGGTCGGCTGGGGCATGAAATGCTCCATGCCGAAAACGCGACGATTGCGCTCGAGCGTATGCACAGCGAAACGTTCGACGCCGTTGTACTCGACCACTATCTGCGCAGTGGTACCGGCCACGAGATTCTCGCGCAGATGCGCGAGAGCAAGCTTGATCTGCCTGTCGTCTATGTCACCGGCTCTAACGAGGCTCAGATCGCAATCGAGGCGATCAAGGCGGGTGCCGCAGATTATGTGATCAAGACAGTCAACGACGACTTCCTGCCGCTTTTGACCAGCGCCATCGAGCAATCCGTCGCCAACGCCCAGCTGAGAGCATCCAAGGCCAAGGCGGACGAGGAAATTCGCCTGGGGAAAGAACGGGCTGAGGCCCTGCTTGCCGAAGTCAATCATCGCGTGGCCAATTCGCTGGCGCTCGTGGCCAGTCTCCTCAGACTGCAGATATCGAGTGCCCGCAGCGACGAGGTAAAGGCAGAGCTTGCCGAGACCCAAGCGCGCATCTCCGCGATCGCCGGCATGCATCGCAGCCTCTACACCTCCGACGATGTCAGCAAGGTCGAACTCGATCGCTATCTCAACCGTCTGACCGCCGAGCTCTACAACTCGCTGCATAGTGCCGAGAAACCGATACGTCTCCTTCTCGATGCAGATCCGATCACGCTGACAGCCGACAAGGCCGTCTCCGTCGGCATGGTGGTCACCGAGCTAGTCACCAACGCATTCAAATATGCTTATCTGCAAGGCCAGGGCGGTGACATCCGGGTTCAGCTGAAGCGGATCTCCGACGAGGAAGCGATGCTCCGCGTCGAAGACGACGGTGTCGGCATCGAGCCCGACAGCGCGCCAAAAGGCACGGGCCTCGGCAGCCGTATCGTCAAGTCGATGGCAGCAACGCTCGGCGAGGGTTTGCGTTACCTCGACACGGAGCGCGGGACGATTGCCGAAGTGCCGCTCCGCCTCGGCACGCATGGCTGATCCGCTCCGTTTACCAGACTTGTCCTCAAGCATTTTCCGCCCGCAGGATTTGCGCTAGGGTCCGGCCGACAGAAAGGGGTCCGTGAAGCATGACCTTGGCCGGAAAGCGTATTTTGCTTGTTATCGCTGGTGGTATTGCCGCCTACAAGAGCCTCGACCTCATTCGCAGGCTGCGCGAGCGCGGTGCGGACGTCCGCCCGATCATGACGCGTGGTGCGCAGGAATTCGTCACGCCCCTTGCCGCCGGAGCGCTTTCGGCGAGCCATGTCTATACCGAGCTCTTCTGCCGCGAAGACGAGCAGGATGTAAGCCACATCCGGCTTGCGCGGGAATGCGACCTCGTGCTGGTGGCGCCCGCCACCGCTGACCTTATGGCCAAGATGGCGAACGGCCTCGCGGACGACCTCGCCTCGACGGTGCTGTTGGCGACAGATCGGCCGGTGCTGATCGCGCCTGCCATGAACCCGAAGATGTGGGTGCATCCCGCCACACAGCGCAATTTTGCCCTGCTTCAGCGCGACAGGATCAATGCCATTGGTCCGATGGAAGGCGAGATGGCCGAAAGCGGGGAACGCGGACGCGGCCGCATGGCCGAACCGCTGGAGATCGTCGCTCGCGTGGAAGATCTACTGTCCGGGCCCCAGCCTCTCGCCGGGCTGAAGGCGATCGTCACTTCCGGTCCGACGCATGAACCGATCGATCCCGTGCGCTACATCGCCAACCGCTCTTCCGGCAAACAGGGGCATGCGATCGCTGCGGCCCTCGCCCGGCTCGGCGCGGATGTCACCCTCGTTTCAGGACCCGTCACCATCCCCGATCCCGCCGGTGTCCAGACCAGCCATGTCGAGCGGGCGGAGGAAATGCGCGATGCGGTTCTGTCCGCATTGCCCGCCGATATCGCGGTCATGGTCGCGGCCGTGGCCGACTGGCGTGTCGCCACCTCAGCCGAGCAGAAGATCAAGAAGCAGCCGGGCGAAGCGCCGCCGCCCCTGCAGCTGGCCGAGAACCCCGACATCCTGAAGACCGTCGGCCATCATGCGAAGCGTCCGCGTCTCGTTGTCGGCTTTGCGGCGGAAACGGAGAATGTCGAGGAAAACGGGCGGGCCAAGCTCGAGCGCAAGGGTGCCGATCTGATCGTTGCCAATGACGTCTCGCCCGAGACCGGCGTCATGGGCGGCGACCGAAATCGGGTTCGCCTGATCTCGCGGGACGGGGTCGAGGCTTGGCCCGACCTCAGCAAGGACGACGTGGCCGAGCGGCTGGCATTGTGGATCGCAACTCAGATCGGAGGGACGGGCACATGAGCCTCTTCGACCGCGACGGTTTCGAGGCACTCGTGCAAAGCCTGCCAGGCACCAGCCTCCTGGACCAATGGGATGCCCGCGTGGCCAAGGTCGGCGACAAGGTGTTCACGCTGCTGACCGATGCCGAACGGCGGATCTGCTTCAAGGTGAGCGAAGAAAGCTTCGAGATTCTGACTGCGCTCAGCGGCGTTGCGCAGGCGCCCTACTTCGCCAAGCGCAAATGGGTGACGGTCGATCCGGGATCCGAGATCGATGACGCAGAGGTGGCGGAGTATATCCGCCGCTCCCATGCTTTGGTCGCGACCGGGTTGACGAAGAAGCTCAGGGCGGAACTCGGGATCGCCGTTTGAGGCGAACGTTCAACTGGCCATGGCCGGCTGGCGGGCTTGATCGACCCTGATGCGCTTGACCTGCGGCTCGAATTCAGCGGCATCCAGGCCGTTTTCATCGAGGATCACCGCGCTGCCGGCGGGGATCTCGACCCAGGTGTCGGTCTCGTCGTTGAGCGGCTCCGAGACGAGGCAGTAGCTTCCCTTCGGTCCCATCGGAGCGGCGAAGAGCGTCGGGGCATGTTCATCCGTGGAATAGCGCACGGCATAGAGCGTCTCCCCGTCGGAGAAGGCCGCCGTCAGGCGAATGCGGGCCTCGCCGGTCAGATGCAGGCTGATCTGTTCGACAAAGCCGACAGCCTCGCTCATCGCCGCGATCGGGCGTTCCCGCAGGCCGAACTGCAGAGCGAGCAGGAAAAGCAGTTCGCTGTCCGTCGTGCCGACGCGGGCGTGGAAATGCTCGTCGTCGAGCATGCCTTCCATCGGGCGGCGGATGCGGTCGAAATTGTCGATCTGGCCATTGTGCATGAAAGACCAGTTGCCGTGCACGAAAGGATGGCAATTGTCGCGCCGCGTCGCGCCATGGGTGGCCGCCCGCACATGGGCGAGGAAGAGTGGCGAACGAATCTGGCGGGCGAGGCTCTTCAGATTGCAGTCCGACCAGGCCGGGAGCACGTCGCGGAAGCGGCCGGGCTCGGGGCGATCACCATACCAGGCGATGCCGAAGCCATCGGCATTGGTCGCGGTCTTCGCACGCGTCGCGCAATGGGATTGCTCGATCAGGGAGTGAGCGGGCGAGGTGACGAGCTCTTCCAGGAAGATCGGAACTCCGCGATAGGCTGCCCAGCGACACATATGTCCTTACAACTCCCGATCCGCCGAACCACCGGCGATTTCATCCAGTCTTGGCTCGAATGGCTAACGATTTGCAAACATCACCGCATTCATGACAGAATTTTATCAGGACCGGCAATGGCTTTCTGCAGCGCAACACGAGCAAAAGTGAACACTGCGTTGCTTCTGGCGCTCCTCCGCAGTGTCCTCTGATCGTCTACATTGGCTGCAACCGAACCCTTTCGTTCCGAGGAGATCCCCGATGTCCATTCGCCCCGTCAAGCATGAGAGCCAGGCCACGCCGACCATGGAGGGCGCCGGTGTAAAGCTGCACCGCGTCTTCGGCTTCGGCGATCCCTCGATGACCGATCCCTTCCTGATGATGGACGACTTCCGCAACGATACGCCGAACGATTATGTCCGCGGTTTTCCCTGGCATCCGCATCGTGGCATTGAGACCATCACCTATGTTCTGGCCGGAACCGTCGAGCACGGCGACAGCCTCGGTAATCAGGGCATGCTGGGTGCGGGCGACCTGCAATGGATGACGGCCGGCAGCGGCATCCTGCACCAGGAAATGCCGAAGGGCGATTTCGCCGGCCGCATGCACGGCTTCCAGCTCTGGGCCAACCTGCCCTCGTCGCTGAAGATGACCAGGCCACGCTATCAGGACATCAAGTCGGGCGACATTCCCGTCGTCGTCGACGATGACGGGACCTCGGTGCGTGTCATCTCCGGCGAGTTCTGGGGCAAGGCAGGGCCGGTTGACGGGATCGCCGCCGAGCCCGTCTATCTCGACATTTCGGTGCCGCCGGGCAAGCGCAAGACCTTCCCGGTCGACACCTACCGCTCAGCATTTGCCTATATCTTCGCCGGCTCCGGCTCGTTCCGCGATGCGTCCAAGCCCTTCGGCGTCAAGGTCGAGAAGGAATACATGGGCGAGGAACTCAACATCCGCGACCTTTCGGGCAACCGGACACTCGTCGTCTTCGACACCGGCGACGAGATCACCGTGCAGGCAGGAGAGCAGGGTATCCGCTTCCTTCTCGTGACCGGCAAGCCGATCAAGGAGCCGGTCGCCTGGCATGGCCCAATCGTGATGAACACGCGCGAAGAGCTGATGCAGGCGATGAAAGAATTGCAGAACGGAACCTTTATCAAGGCCGATCATTAACCCCTGCAGTCAAGTTCAACTCGCCCGGCGGCACTCCACCGCCGGGTTTTCTTTTTCTTGCGGGGAGAGATGCGGATCACGGGGTCATGCCTGTGCGGCGAGGTTCGCTACGAGGCCGAGGTCGATCCACCGACCGTCGGCATCTGCCACTGTACCGATTGTCAGCGGCTGACAGGCTCGGCCTATCGCGTTACGGTCCCTGCCCTGCCCGGCCGATTGCGGCTCCTGGTCGGCGAGACAAAGTGTTACCGCAAGATCGGCGACCGTGGTCGCCCGAGTGACCAGCACTTTTGCGGGACCTGCGGTTCACCCCTCTGGCGCGAAAGTGCCGATGGCGAAATTGGCCTTCGCCTCGGCTGTGTCGACCAGCGCCTCGCCTTGCGCCCGACACATCAGTCATTCGTCCAGTCGGCCCTTCCCTTCGTTTTCGACATCAAGGACCTGCCCCTGGAGCGGGACGGCTAGCGTCACCACAGAGCATGGAAGTGGTGCACCGGACCGTGCCCAGAGCCCACCGTCAGACGGTCCGATGTCCGAACTGCTTCCGCGAGCCACATTTTGGCAATGCCTACGGCCTCCTCCTCACCCTTGCCCTTCGCCAATTCGGCTGCCAGCGCGCTCGATAGCGAACATCCCGTGCCATGCGTATTGCGCGTCTCGATACGAGCGGCTGCAAACCAGCTGACCTTCCCGTTCATCACCAGCACATCCGGGCTTTCACCGCCCCCGAGGTGACCACCTTTGACCAGCACGCCTTTCGCACCGAGCGCCGTCAGGCGCACGGCCTGGGATTCCATGATATGCCGATCGGGGGCCTCGGAATCGCCGAGCAGGGCTGCGGCCTCCGGCAGATTCGGGGTGAGCAGGGTTGCCAGCGGCAGGAGTTCGCCCTTCAGGGCCGCGACGGCGTCCGGATCGAGAAGCGACGCGCCGCCCTTGGCGATCATGACGGGATCGAGGACGACGGGGATGCTGAGATGCGGCCTCAGCGCCTCGGCCACGGCCCGGGCGATACCAGCGTTGGCGATCATGCCGATCTTCACCGCATCGACCTGCACATCGGCAAAGACCATGCGGATCTGCTCCGCCACGAAGGCGGGATCGAGCGGCACGACGGCGGAGACGCCTCTCGTATTCTGCGCTGTCAGCGCGGTGATGACAGCCATGCCGTAACAACCTCGGGCAGAGAAGGCCTTGAGATCGGCCTGGATGCCGGCGCCGCCAGAGGGATCGGAACCGGCGATCGTGAGCACGTTGCGGATGGGGGACGGTGTCATGTCGGCTTCTCCTTTGGCGGCGGAGAAGCGACGGGCCGACGCGGAGAGGCCGCGGCACCCGAGCGACTCCCTCCGCCAGCATGATCTGGTTCAGGTTCGAAGGGTGCTTCTCAGCCCGGCTTTCACCAGACGCCCCTGTCTCTCGGGCCCGAGACTAGGCCAGAGTAGTGCCTCTGTCACGCACCTCTTGCCGATTTAAGTATTTGCAGCCAGGGCCGGGAGCCGCTAGGGGAGCCTCATCGCGCGTTCGACCAGAGGATCCACGCCTTGCATCACTCCCCCGACCGGCTTTTCGACCGCTTCTATGACGGCTTTCTCTTCGACATGGACGGGACGCTGCTCAACTCCATTGCCGCCGCCGAACGTGTCTGGAGCCGCTGGGCACTGAGGCACGGTCTCGACCTCGAGACCTTCCTCCCATTCATGCATGGCAAGCGTGGGATCGACACGATCAGCGCGCTGAACCTGCCCGGCATCGACGTGGTGAAGGAAGCGCTGGAGATCGAGCGCGGCGAGATCGAGGATCTCGACGGCATCGTTCCCATTCCGGGCGCCATCCCCTTCCTTCAAAGCCTGCCGGCGGAACGCTGGGCGATCGTGACGTCGGCGCCCTCCGCCCTTGCCCGCGCCCGCATCGGGGCCGCCGGCCTGCCGCAGCCGCGGAAGATCGTGACGGCCGAAGATGTGAAGATCGGCAAGCCTGATCCGGCTGGTTATCGCCTCGGGGCGCAGAAGCTTGGCGTCGATCCGTCCCGCTGCCTGGTGTTCGAGGATGTGCTGGCTGGCGTCAGGGCCGGAGAAGCGGCAGGCGCCGATGTGGCCGTCATCACGGCCACACACGCGCATCCGCTCGAGACATCGCACCCGACCATTGCCAGCTACGAGCGCCTGCGGGTCGGGTTCCAGCCCTCCCAGGGGCTGCGGATCGCGCCGGCCGACTGAGGAAGAACTGAAGGAGGTGGCCTTAAACGAGGCCGCCACTCCCTCTCCGGGCTGATGTCAGAACTGCTTCTGGAAGTTCAGCTTCACGGTCTGCGCATTGCCGCGATTGCTGTAGCTGCCATCGAAGTTGACGCCGACCGTTGCGAGATCTCCCATGGGCATGTCGATGCCGGCCTGCAGGAGCAGGCTGTTCTCGGCCACGATCTTGCTGGAGGTAATAAAATCGCTGCCGCCGGCGAAGGACAGCAACGATGCCGTCGCCGTATCTCCGAAGGCATGCTGCCAGGCCGCGCCGCCGCGAAGCGTGACGCCCTTGCCGGCCAACTGCCAGTCGGTCGCCGCGCGCAGGCCGAGATTGGTGAAGGTGAGGTTCGTGTCGCTCGCCTGACGGGTGAGTGAAGCCGCACCGCCCTCTTCGGTGAAAGCTGGCGTTTGCATATGAACCTGGGCGAGGCTGAAGAAGGGTTCGAGCCTGACGTCCTTGACCTTGACCTCATAGCCCAGCTCCGCAAAGGCCTGCACGGTGTTGGTCCCATAGTCCGCCAGAAGTTCGTCGGTGAAGCCACCGAAGTCGACGGTGCGTTCGGTTGAGACCTGCTGGTGTTTGTAGAGAGCCCCGAAGCGCAGCGCCAGCGGACCCCACTGGTTGCCGCCGTAGATGCCGATGTCGAAATCATCGCTATCGCCGCTCGAGAGGCCGTCGCTCAGCTCGAAGGTGGCTGCGCCGTAACCGCCGAGAATGCCGAGCCGCCAGGTGGTGCCGGCCACGGCCGTGTCGATACCGAAGGCGATGCCGCCGATCGAATTGGAGAGGTCGGCATCGCCGTTTTCACCAAAACTCTTGCCCCAGCCGCCATAGGCCTCCGCCCAGGCGACAGGTCCGGCCTTTTCCGGTGTCACAAGAATCGACTCGGCAGCCAGTTCGGCCGGAGTCTTCGCCTTCTCCTCGCCATAGGCGAGCGCGCCGGAACTGCCGCCGGGGCTTCCTGTACCGAGTGCGACGGTATTGCCTTGACCCGCACCGACGGAACCAAAGGACGAGCGGACCCGATTGCTGCCGAGGTTGCGGACCAGACTGCTGTTTTCCACGCTGGCGCTCATGCCCTGGCCATGGACTTCGCCCGAAAGCTGCTGGAACGCGCTGGCTGCGCTGTCATCGTCAAGTACGACGACCGCGTCATAGATCGCATTGCCCGGTCCGAGGCCCTCGACCGCTCCTGCCGTCGCCGACTGGTTGGTCGATTGCGCGACATCAGAGAAATCGGTCGAGTTGCGGGCAAGCGTCAGAGTCACGTCGTTCGCGTCGTAACCGAGGGACGCATCGAGAAAGCTGTAGTCCGACGCGACGGTGTCGAAGTTACCGGTGAGGCCACCGTCGGCCGTGAGGACGACGTAGGCCTGGTTGGCCGCGTAACCGCTGGAGGGACCGACATGGAGAACCGAGCCACCAGTCAGCGTCGCCGTGCCGGTCGCATGGATCAGGTCGCTGGCGCCGGTCGCAGTGTTGACATCGACCTTGTAGGTCGCGCCCGCGTCGATTTCGAGATCGCCGTCTATGGTCAGCGTTCCAACGCCGGTACTACCAGGCGTGATCGTCGCCCCGCTTGCGACCGTGGTCGAACCGACGGTGCCCGTTCCGCTGAGCGTTCCCCAGCCGGATACGGAGAGTATGCCGCCAAGGCTGGCATTGGCGAGGTGCAGCGTGCCCCCGGAGACCTCTGTCAGTCCGGTGAAAGCGCTTCCATCGCCGCCATAAAGAACCTTGCCGTTGGCGACCGCGATATCGCCGGTGCCGTCGATGACCGAGTCGAAGCTGACATCGGCACCACCAAAATTGAAGACGAGCGCGCCTGTGCCGTCACCGAAATGGATTTCATCGGCATCGAAACTGGCGCTGCCGCCAGCGGTCTGCCCGAGTGCTGCCCCGATGATGACGCTGCCGGTGGAGCCTGTCTGGTTGGCGATCGTGATTTCGTCGGCGGAAACGAAGCCGCCGCCGGCGACGACGAGCGTGCCTGTGCCCTCGTTGCCGATATAAAGATTGCCGCTGGTGGTCCAGGTCGAACCATTGCCGGAGACCGTGGCCGTGCCGACCGATCCGACATTGTTGCCGATCAGGCTGCGCGCGGCGGTGACGTCGCCACCGAGGGCAACCGTCAAAGCCCCTTCTCCGATGCGGCCGACATTGAGGTCGCTGGATACGTCCCAGAGCGAGCCATTGCCCGTGACCAGCATCTCGCCATAGGACCCGGCGAGAACGCCGAGAATGCCCTGGCGGTTGTCGATCAGGCCGCCTGCCGAGATCGTCACCGAGCCTTGCGCCCCGTTGTTATGGCCGACGAGAAAATCGCCGCTCATGATCCAGCTCGAGCCGGCGCCGTTCACGGTCGCCTCGCTGTCGGAGCCGTTCTCCGTTCCGACATAGCCGTCGGTGCTGGTGAGGTCGCCACCGGTCAGAAGCTGCAGCGTGCCGTCGCCGACATTGCCGACGTAGAAGACGCCCTTATTCTCCCAGAGGCTGCCGTTTCCGGAGATGGTCACAAGGCCGGAGCCTGATGCCTCATGGCCGATCAGACCGCCCGCCGAGCTAATCTTGCCGCCATTGGTGATGGTGACCGTGCCTTCGCCGAGACCGCCCACACTCACACGGTCCGATAGATCCCAGAGTGAGCCGCTTCCATCGACATTGACCCAACCTTCCGATCCGGTGCTGTCGCCCAGGATCGCGGAGGTGCCGTTGACGGTGCCCGCTGCACGGATGTTCAGCGCTCCGTTGCCGGAAACCGAACTCGATGTGTCCGAGCGATCACCGCCAATGAGCAAAGCATCGGTGGTCCAGGTCGACCCGCTGCCCGACACCGTCACCGACGAGGTGGAATGCCGGCCGATGATCGCCGCGTCGTTTTCGACTTCGGCACCGGCAAGAATGTCCAGCGTCGAATCGCCGAAGGAGCCGACAAACAGGGCGCCCGTGTTGATCCAGGTGGTCCCGGCTCCGGTGACTGTCACGGTGCTGCCGGATGCTCCCACACCAGTGCCGATGAAGACCGAACCACCTGATACGTCGGCGCCTTCCCTGATGGTCAGCGTGCCCATACCGGCGCCGCCGACGGTCAGATCATCCGTGAGGGTCCAGATGGCATCCGTGGCGACGGTCGCGCTGCCGGATGAGTTCAGGCCGTCGGCGATGACGGTGCGTCCAGAAAATGCTTCGGAATCCTGCTCCAGCACAAAGGTGCCGGAGCCGCCATAGCCGATGAAGAAATTGTCCTGCGCCTGGAAATAGCTCTGATTGGAGACAGTGAGCGTGCCGCTGCCAGTCGATCCCGAGCCGAGATAGACGTCGAGGCTGAAATGTTCGCTGCCGGTCTCGACATTGACAACGCCGGTCCCATCGGCGCCGATATAGGTCGCGCCATTGTTGATCCAGCTTCCCAGATTGCCCGAAACGGTCAGCGCTCCCGACGACCCGTCATTGTAGCCGAGCGTCGTCGTGGTCGTGTTGAGCCCGTCCTGGACGGTGAGGCCGCCGGCCGAAATGATCCCGATGAAGAGGTTTTCCGCATCAGCATCCTGACCGTTGATCACGACGCCCATCTGGCCGATACGCGCGTCATCACCTGCCACCGGTGCGCCCGAGCCCCATTCCCAGTTGCTGTCCGTGAACCAGTCGTAAGAGCTGGCGCCGGTCCAACTGACCGAGCCCGCTTCAACGCTACCAGCAAGGAATGGCAAGATGCTGGCCGATGTCAAAAGCGCCCGCAGCCGAGCTTTACGAGAAAATGTCTTGAACAAAACGCCCCGGTCGCAACGACCGCCCACACAAGATTGAAAGTTGTGGGAACAGTATCACGCCGGGGCGGAGTGCAAAGGTCAGTATCCGGCCAAACTCCGCAGGAATCCGGACCACTTCTGGGTACAACCAGGCCTGGTCACGCCGCCTTGGCGACGTGATATTCCTTGATCGCGACCATCTTGATCGCGGGGTAGCGTTCGGCTTCGTAGCGCAGCGAGAACTGGTCCTGGGCCATGAAAACCGGATCGCCGTCGAGATCGCGGCAGATGTCGCCGCGGCGCTGGGTCATGAACTTTTCCAGATCGTCCTTGTTGTCGGCCGAAATCCATCGGCAGACGGAGAAGCGCGACATTTCGAAGGAGACGGGCAGCGTGTATTCGCCCTGCAGGCGTTCCTTCAAGACATCGAGCTGCAGAGCGCCGACGACGCCGACGATGGCGGGCGAGCCGTCTTCCGGCGAGAAGAGCTGGACGACGCCCTCTTCGGCCATCTGCTGCAGGGCTTCCTTCAGCTTCTTGGCCTTCATCGCATCTTCCAGCCGAACGCGGCGCAGGATTTCCGGCGAGAAGTTCGGCACGCCCTGGAAGACGAGGTTTTCGCCTTCGGTCAGCGTATCACCGATGCGCAGCGTACCGTGGTTGGGGATGCCCACCACGTCGCCGGCAAAGGCGGTGTCAGCCAGCTGGCGCTGGGAGGCGAAAAAGAATTGCGGGGCGGTCAGGCCCATCAGCTTGCCGGTGCGGGCGAGCTTGGCCTTCATGCCGCGCTCCAGCTTGCCTGAGCAGATGCGGGCAAAGGCAATGCGGTCGCGGTGGTTCGGGTCCATGTTAGCCTGGATCTTGAAGACGAAGGCCGTCATCTTGTCTTCCGAGGCATGCACCGTTCTGACGTCGGCCACCTGGTCGCGCGGCGGCGGGGCGAAATCTCCGAGCGCATTGATCAGGTCGCGCACACCGAAATTGCGCAGCGCCGAACCGAAGAAAACAGGGGTCATATGGCCTTCGAGGAAGGCCTTGTGATCAAAGGGCTTGCAGGCTTCCTGCGCCAGTTCCAGCTCCTCGATGAAGGTGGCGCGCTCGTTTTCCGGCAGGTTTTCGGCGACATTCTTCGGGCTGTTGACGGCGAGCGCCTCGACCTGCTTGTCGGAGCCCCGGAAGGTGTTCTCGACCAGATTGTAGGATCCGCAGAAGCTCTTCGAGCGACCGACCGGCCAGGTGATCGGGGCGGTGTCGAGTGCCAGCTTCTCTTCGACCTCGTCGAGGATCTCAAAGATATCCCGGCTTTCGCGGTCCATCTTGTTGACGAAGGTGATGATCGGGATGTCGCGCATGCGGCAGACCTCGAACAGCTTCAAGGTCCGCGGCTCGATACCCTTGGCGGCGTCGATAACCATGACGGCTGCGTCGACGGCGGTCAGCGTGCGATAGGTGTCGTCGGCAAAGTCTTCGTGACCGGGTGTATCGAGAATGTTGAAGACATTGCCTTCATATTCGAATGTCATCACAGAAGTGACGACCGAAATGCCGCGCTCGCGCTCGATCTTCATCCAGTCCGAGCGGGTCTGGATGCGATCCTTCTTGGCTTTCACTTCACCCGCGAGCTGGATCGCACCGCCGAACAGCAGCAGCTTTTCGGTCAGCGTTGTCTTGCCGGCATCCGGGTGGGCGATAATAGCAAAGGTGCGGCGGCGGGAGACCGCCTCGGCGAGCGTTTCGGCCATAACTCTGGAATTCCTTGTGGTCGGGCGGTTATCTAGCGTTTCGAGTGCCAATATGCAATTGAGCGCGGGCAACAAAGGAATGTGCCCATGTCCTCCAACCGCTCCGATGTCCTAGGACCAATGCTCAACCTCAAGCGCCTGCCGCACGGCGAAGGGCTGGATCTGCCGGCCTACGAGACGGAGGGGGCCGCCGGCATGGATCTGCGTGCGGCGGTCGACGAGGGGGATCCGCTGACGCTTGTACGCGGCGCGCGAGCGCTGGTACCGACCGGCTTCATCATGGAAATCCCTCAAGGTTTCGAGGCGCAGATCCGGCCGCGCTCGGGGCTCGCCTTCAAGAACGGCGTGACCTGCCTCAACACGCCCGGCACGATCGACAGTGATTATCGCGGCGAGGTGAAGGTGCTGCTCATCAATCTCGGCGACGAGGATTTCGTCATCGAGCGCGGCATGCGGATTGCCCAGATGGTGATTGCGCCGGTGACGCAGGCGCGCGTGGCCGAGGTGACTGAGACGACGGGCACCGCGCGGGGCGCCGGCGGGTTTGGTTCGACAGGGGTGTGAGACGCCGCCTCGGGCTCAAGCATGGACCGAGACCTTGAAATGAAACAGGCGCGCTCTTTGTCGCGCCCGTCACAATGCTCCTGCCAATCATAGGAAAGATCCACACTCGATGATCACCTGCAGCCTGCGTTATCAGATCGATCCCTACAAGCTGAAGCAATTCGAGCACTATGCGGCTCTCTGGATCCCTCTGGTCAATCGACTGGGTGGCACGCATCACGGCTATTTCCTGCCGCATGAAGGGGCAAACGACATTGCGCTTGCATTGTTCAGCTTTCCCTCGCTCGCAGCCTATGAGGACTATCGCGCGGCGATGGCTGACGATGCCGAGTGCCAGGCGGCCTTTGCCTATGCCGAGGAGACGCGCTGCATTGTGCGTTACGAGCGAAGCTTCATGCGGCCGATGTTCTGAACTTCACCTCTGCGCTTCCGTCACCATACGGATCGCCAGAGCGGCCAATACCGTGCCCATCAGCCAGCGTTGCACCACCATCCAGAAAGGGCGGCCGGCGAGGAAAAGCGCGATGGTGCCGGCCGACAGCGCGATCAGACCGTTGACCGTGACGCTGATCACCACCTGGGTGAGGCCAAGCGCCAGGGACTGCATCAACACGCTGCCGCGCGCCGGATCGATGAACTGCGGCAGGAGCGACAGATAGAGCACCGCAACTTTCGGGTTGAGCAGGCTGGTGACCAAGCCCATCAGTAGGAGCTTGCGGTTGCTGTCGGCGGGTAGATCGCGAACCTGGAAGGGCGAGCGACCGCCGGGTCTCAGGGCCTGCCAGGCTAGCCATGCGAGATAAAGCGCACCGGCAAACTTCAGCACGTCATAGGCGAAGGGGACAGCGAAGAGCAGAACCGTGATGCCGCAAGCCGTTAGCAACACATAGACGACGAAGCCGAGGGCCACGCCGCCGAGCGAAACAAGGCCCGCTATGGGCCCCTGGCAGATCGATCGAGACACCAGATAGATCATGTTTGGTCCTGGGGTCAGAACCATGCCGAGGCAGATCAGGCTGAAGGCAAGGAAGGCGGGCAGGCTTGGCACAGCGTCGTTTCCCCACAAGGTTTCATCCTTCCTAACTGCAGCCGCATCCGGTCTGCAATCGCGATTGTGTCACCGTTGCAAGTCGTTCGCGCCGGGACTAGGAATGGGGCGAGGAGGAGCCCCCATGACACTGACGACCATCATTGCCTATTGCGGCGCCCTGTTCATTGCGGCTGCCATTCCGGGACCTGGCATGACGGCGATCGTCGCCCGTGCGCTCGGCTCAGGCTTCCGGCCGACCTTCTTCATGGGGCTCGGGTTGATCCTCGGCGACCTCGTCTATCTGACTGCCGTCATTCTTGGGCTTTCGGTGCTGGCCAAGACCTTCGCGACGCCCTTCCTGATTCTGAAATTCCTTGGGGCGGCCTATCTCGTCTATGTCGCATGGAAGCTCTGGACGGCCGGGCTGCTGCCGCAGGACATCAAGGCGGAAAAGGCCATGCGTCCGGCACTTTCCTTCCTGTCCGGCCTGCTGGTCACACTCGGCAACCCGAAGACCATGCTGTTTTACGTGGCTCTCGTGCCGACGCTCATTCCGCTGGAGGCGATCGGGCTTGCGGACTACCTCCTGCTGGTGGGTTTGACCTTCATCGTGCTGATGGCAGTGCTTCTGCCCTATATCCTTCTCGCCGCCCAGGCGCGGGGCCTGCTCAAGCGGCCGGAGGCACTGAAAATCCTCAACCGGGGCGCGGCCGGGATCCTGGCGGGAACGGCTGCCTATATCGCGGCGCGCGCGGCCTGACTGCATGCCGGACTAGGCTCGGAGCGATCGCGCAAAGCTGCGGCTCAGCGCCGATGATGGAGGAGATTTTTCCAATCGAGGGCTGCCGTGCGGCATGCCTGTGCTGGTGCAGGCGACGGCCACAGCATAAGCTGGTTTGAAACGGATCATAAGGGAGAGAACCATGACGGAGCAGAAGAAACCAGGCCGTGGACGCGTATACGGATCGATCACCGAAACCATCGGCGACACTCCGATCGTCAGGCTCGACAAGCTGGCCAGGGAAAAGGGCGTAAAAGCGCACCTGCTCGCCAAACTCGAGTTCTTCAACCCGATCGCCTCGGTCAAGGACCGTATCGGCGTGGCGATGATCGAAAGTCTCGAAGCCCAGGGCAAAATCGTGGCCGGCAAGACGACATTGATCGAGCCCACCTCCGGCAATACCGGCATTGCACTGGCCTTCGCCGCCGCCGCCAAGGGCTATCGTCTGATCTTGACCATGCCCGAGACCATGTCGATCGAACGGCGCAAGATGCTGGCCCTGCTCGGAGCGGAACTCGTGCTGACAGAAGGCGCCAAGGGCATGAAGGGCGCGATCGCCAAGGCCCAGGAACTGGCCGAGACAACGCCGGACGCCGTCATTCCGCAGCAGTTCGAGAACCCGGCCAATCCGGAAATCCACCGCAAGACGACAGCCGAGGAAATCTGGAACGATACCGAAGGGTCCATCGACTTCCTCGTCTCCGGCATCGGCACAGGCGGCACGATCACCGGTACCGGCCAGGTGCTGAAGAGCCGCAAGCCGGGCGTGAAGATCATCGCGGTGGAGCCGGCCGACAGCCCGGTTCTGTCCGGCGGCAATCCCGGACCTCACAAGATCCAGGGGATCGGCGCGGGTTTTGCGCCAGCCATCCTCGACACGGGTGTCTACGACGAAGTGATCACCGTAACCAATGATGAGGCCTTCGAAAACGCACGGCTCGTGGCTCGGCTCGAAGGCGTTCCGGTCGGCATCTCCTCGGGTGCTGCGCTCGCTGCCGCAATCAAGCTCGGCCAGCGGGAGGAGAATGCCGGCAAGACGATCGTTGTGATCATACCCTCCTTCGCCGAACGTTATCTCTCGACCGCCCTCTTCGCCGGTCTCGGCGAGTGAACCATCTGCGGAAGCGTCGGCACGATAACGGCGCTTCCGCAAGGATTGCGGTAGGTCTCTTCCCCGGCTAGGTTGATTCACGACAAATTGACTGCATTCCCAGGGGGTCCATGCGCGCACTTCTTCATCGCCTCCCTGCCTTTGCGTCCGTGCAAGAGCGGCTTTCCCGCAGCGGCCTTGTTGCCACCTATGTGGCGAGCCTCATCGTCTTCGCCATTGCCCTTGCCATCAGAGCATGGTTCGACCCCGTACTGCCGGCCGGATTTCCCTTCCTGACGTTCTTCCCGGCGGTGGTCATCTGCGGCTTCGTTTTCGGGCTCAGGCAAGGCGTGCTGGTTGCGGCGCTGTCGGGCGTTTCGGCCTGGTACTTCTTCATCAGCCCGGGGCGGTTCGACTTCTCCATGGGCACGCTTCTCGCCATGGGGCTCTACCTGTTCGTCGTGGCCACCGACCTGACCCTGATCTATCTCGTGACGCGGGCCTATCGTCAGGAAATCACCACGCGCGAGGAGATCCAGCGACTTGCCGAGCAGCAGGAGGTCATGGCGCAGGAGCTCGACCATCGGCTCAAGAACATCTTCGCCACCATCAACGCCATCATCAGCCTTTCGCTCAAGAACGCCTCAAGCGCCGACGAGCTCGCTGCGCGGCTGCGCGACCGGCTGACCGCGCTTGGCCGCTCGAACCTTTTGTTGCGGGGCCTGCGCGAGGGCGAGGACGCCTCACTGCAAAGCGTCGTGTTCCAGGCGCTCGAACCCTTCGCCATTGTCGGCACTCCCCGCTTTTCCGCCAACGGACCGCGCGTCCCAATCGGCGGCCAGACCGTCGTCGTGCTGAGCCTGATTCTGCACGAACTCGGAACCAATGCCGCGAAATACGGGGCACTCAGCATGCAGAACGGCCATGTCGCTCTCAACTGGTCGATCGAGGCATCCACCGATGCGACCGAGCAACTGGTCATCACCTGGCGCGAGAGTGGCGGGCCTGTACCCACCCCGCCGCTGGCCGGCGCCGGGGGCTTCGGCTCGACGCTGATGAAGCGCGTGATCGCCGGCGTGCGCGGCCAGACCGAAATGACCTATCCGGAAACGGGCGCGGTGATCCGCATGACTCTGCCGGTGGACATGCTGCGCCCGACGGCCGAGCTGGCTGCCGACCGCTGACGCTGCCTCACATCCGTCCCATGCCCTCCATCACGCTGCTGCCGCGAGCCTTTCGGATGCAATGCGATAGGAGATGGCCTCGGCGAGATGGATGCGACCGAGAACCTCGGCACCATCGAGGTCGGCGAGCGTTCGCGCCACCTTCAAGACCCTGTGATAGCCGCGCGCCGAAAAGCGGAACCTGTCGGCTGCGTCGCGCAACAGCTGCAGACCGGAGGCATCGGGCTCGGCCAGCGTCTCGATCAGTGCGGTCGAGCAACGGGCATTGGTGCTGAAGGTGAGGCCAAGCCTTTCGAAGCGGTCCCGCTGGCGAGCACGGGCGGCTGCGACGCGTTTGGCGACGTCGGCGCTACTCTCGGCCGTGCGAGGGCGGATGAGGTCGGTCGCCGAGACAGCGGGGACATCGATCCTGATATCGATCCGATCCATCAAAGGCCCGGAAATGCGGCCCTGATACTCCGTTTGGCAGCGAATGCCGCGGGCGCAGACATGGCCGGGCTCTCCCGCCATGCCGCAACGGCAGGGATTCATCGCCGCCACCAACTGGAAGTGGGAGGGATAGGCGACACGGTGATTGGCGCGCGCGATGATGCATTCGCCGCTCTCGAGCGGCTGGCGCAGGGCATCGAGCACCGGCGGCGAGAATTCCGGCAGCTCGTCGAGGAAGAGGATGCCGTGATGGGCAAGCGAAGCTTCACCCGGCTTTGCCCTCAATCCACCGCCGACCAGTGCCGCCATGGTGGCGGAGTGATGTGGCGTCCGGAACGGCCGCCGGTCGGAGAGCTTGCCGCCCGAGAGCTGTCCCGCAATGGAATGGATCATCGACACTTCGAGGAGTTCGGACGGCGATAGCGGCGGGAGGATGGAAGGCAGCCGCGCTGCCAGCATGGACTTGCCGGAGCCGGGCGGGCCGACGAAAAGTAAATTGTGTCCGCCGGCTGCCGCCACTTCCAGCGCCCGCTTGGCGCTTTCCTGGCCCTTGATGTCGGCAAGGTCTGGCAGATTCGCGGCGGGCGCCCGCACCGAGGGTTCCGGGCGGGAGAGCACCTGCGTGCCGCGGAAATGATTGGCGAGCGCGATCAGGCTGCGCGGCGCGAGGATGTCGATCTCACTGCCGGCCCAGGCCGCTTCCGCGCCGCTTTCGCCCGGGCAGATCAGCCCCTTGTCCATGGCGTTGGCGCTGATCGCCGCCGGCAGGGCACCCGCGATCGGCGCGATCGTGCCATCGAGATTGAGCTCACCGATGACCAGATACCCGGCCAGAGCATCGCCCGGGATCGCGCCGAGGGCCGCCATCAGGCCGAGCGCAATGGGAAGGTCGAAGTGCGAGCCTTCCTTGGGCAAATCAGCCGGCGCCAGATTGACGGTCACCCGTTTGGCCGGGAGTGCCAGGCCTGAGGCGTGCAGCGCCGCCTGAACCCGCTCGCGGCTCTCGGCGACCGCCTTGTCGGGCAGGCCGACGATCTGCATGCCCGTCTTGCCGGGCGCCACCATGACCTGAACCTCGACGGGCACGCCCTCGATGCCCTGGAATGCAACCGTACTGATACGCGCTACCATCGCCCGCCCTCGCCGATCGACCTATCGTCGCCAATGCAACTTCATATTGCGTGTGGCGGCAGAAACAATCTCGCATAAGAGGCATTCGAGCGCAAGAACATTTACGGAACATCCGCATCTTCAGATAGCCAAGCGGCTGCATCCGGTTGAACAACCGGAAGCAGCCGCCGAACTTCTAAAGAGGATTCAGAGCGTTAGGCGCGCTTGCGTTCGATCGCATCCCAGAGAAGCGCTGCGATGTCGGCGCCGCCGAACTTCTTTACTTCCCGCAATCCGGTCGGCGAGGTGACGTTGATTTCGGTCATGTAGTCACCGATGACGTCGATTCCGACGAGCAGGAAGCCGCGTTCGCGCAGCGCTGGGCCAATACGTGCACAGATTTCCCGCTCGCGTGCGGTGAGTTCGGTCGGCTCGGGCCTTCCGCCTGCATGCATGTTCGAGCGGGCGTCGTGTTCGGCCGGCACGCGGTTGATCGCGCCGACGGGCTCGCCGTCGACGAGGATGATGCGCTTGTCGCCCTTGCGCACCGCCGGCAGATAGCCTTGCGCGATGAAGGGTTCGCGGAACATCTGCCCGAACATTTCCATCAGCGAGGAAAAGTTGCGGTCGTCGCGCGTCGAGTGGAAGACGCCGGCGCCGCCATTGCCGTAGAGCGGTTTCAGGATGATGTCGCCCTGCTCTTCACGGAAGCGGGCGATCTCGACTGGGTCCTTGGTGATCAGGGTCGGCGGCATCAGGTCGGCAAATTCGGTGACGAAGATCTTTTCCGGCGAATTGCGCACCCAGGCCGGATCGTTGACGACGAGCGTCTTCGGGTGAATACGCTCCAGGAGATGGGTCGAGGTGATATAGGCCATGTCAAACGGCGGATCCTGACGCAGCAGAATGACGTCCATGGTGGAGAGATCCACCCGCTCGGGCGCTCCGAGGGTGAAGTGGTCGCCCTTCACGTCGCGCAGTTCCATCGGCTCGACGGTCGCATAGACATGGCCGTCGCGCATCGAGAGCCGGTCGGGCGTATAATGGAAAAGCTTGTAGCCGCGCGCCTGGGCTTCCAGGCTCATGGCGAAGGTGGAGTCGCCCGCGATGTTGATCGTGGATACGTGGTCCATCTGGACCGCGACATTGGTGATCTTCGCCATGTGGATTGTCCCCGTTCGAAAGTACCGGAGATTTAGGCCGTGCGGCGGGGGATAGCAACGCCGAGCGGCCTCAATTTTGCTGAAGACCGTTTCAGGTCAGAGCGCGGAATATTTGCCGCGCCGCAGTGCATTGCGTATCCGGTAGAGCGTCGCCAGCGGCTCCGGAAATCGTTTGCGTAGGAAGGCAACCTTGCGGACATAGTTGTCGACGCGCCAGGTCGACCAGGTGCCCTGGCGGAAATAGGCGATGTCGCCGGCCTTCAACAGTCGCTGGCTTCCGTCCTCGCCGGTGACATGCACCTCGCCTTCCTGGATCACCACCGTTTCGTCCCAGACGAAAAACCAGCGGAATTCACCGGCGGTGCAGTCCCAAACGGCCGTCAGGCTCGCCTCGTCGGTGCTTTGCGAATGCTCGCCGATCCGGGCGAGCGGGGTGCCTCGGATGATCCAGTCCGGATTGATCGGCGCTGCCTTGAGCGCAAGGTTGTCGCCATTGGCCGCGATCACGGGTGGCTGGTCGTCAAGGCGGCGATACGGCACCATGAGTGCCGCACTCGCCATTCCCGCAATAAGAAGTTTCAAGGCCATGTTCGTCCCCCACTCAAATCGCAGGGGACGCTAGCAGCAAGCTCCTAAGGTCACGTGATCCCGATCGCTAAAATGCGTTCGATCGGATCAGGCAAAAGCGGGACTCAGTTCAGCTGGGGCAGTTGCCGAGATCGCGTCGCGCGAACCCTGCTCCAGGCGCTTGCCGGTGTCGGTTGCGAAGAAATGCAGCCGGTCCGCTGCGATCCGCAGGGGCAATCGGTCACTCAGCGGGAGGTTCGAGCCGAGCACTGCGGTGAGATGTTGATCGCCGACCAAACCATGCACGAGCCGCTGGGCGCCGAGTTCCTCGACATAATCGATGGCGAGATCGAACATCGCTGCGTCCTCGCTTGCGAGTACCAGGTCCTCTGCCCTCATGCCGACGCGAACCTCGCCTTGGGGCCAGGAACCGTTCAAGGCAATACGCTCGTCTCCAATGGTGAGTTCAGATCCTTCGATCCTGCCATGCACGAGGTTCATCGCCGGCGAGCCGATGAAGCTCGCAACGAATGTGGAGGCGGGACGATTGTAAACTTCGAGCGGCGTGCCGATCTGCTCGATGCGGCCGCCGTTCAAGACGACAAGGCGATCGGCCAGCGTCATGGCTTCCAGCTGGTCGTGGGTGACGTAGATGGCCGTTGTCTTCAGCCGCTTCTGCAGCTTGCGGATCTCGCCGCGCATGGTGACGCGCAGCTTGGCGTCGAGGTTGGAGAGCGGCTCGTCGAAGAGGAAGACGGCGGGCTTCCGCACGATCGCGCGGCCCATGGCGACGCGCTGGCGCTGGCCGCCCGAGAGCGCACGCGGCTTGCGATCGAGATATTTCTCGATCTCCAGCATCTTGGCGGCTTCCGCCACGCGGGCGGCGATTTCCGTCTTCGGCGTGCCGCGGTTCTTCAGGCCATAGGCCAGATTGTCGTAGACGGTCATGTGCGGATAAAGCGCATAGTTCTGGAAGACCATGGCGATGTCGCGATCGGCAGGCTCGATCTCGTTGACCACGCGGTCGCCGATCGAAATCGTGCCCTGCGAAATGGCTTCCAGGCCGGCCACCATGCGCAGAAGCGTAGACTTGCCGCAGCCGGAGGGGCCGACGAGCACGATGAACTCGCCGTCCTCGATCTGGATGTCGACGGTATCGACGGCCTTAGCGCCGCCCTTGTCGTAGATCTTGGAGACCTCGTTGATGTCGATGGACGCCATGGTCGGCACTCCCTTTACTTGTCGGTTTCGGTGAGGCCCTTGATGAACCAGCTCTGGAACACCACCACCACGATGACGGGGGGCAGCAGTGCGAGCACGGCCATGGCAAAGGCTTCGTTGTAATCGGGGATCTGCGAGCCGACCCAGACCTGCAGGATCTGCTTGATGCCGCGCATCAGCGTGTAGAAGCCCTCGTCCGTGGTCATCAGCATGGGCCAGAGATACTGGTTCCAGCCATAGACGAACATGATGATGAAGACGGCGGCGATCATGGTGCGCGAGAGCGGCAGCAGGATATCGATGAAGAATTTGAAGGGGCCGGCACCGTCAATGCGGGCCGCCTCGAGCAATTCGTCCGGCACCGACTTGAAGAACTGGCGGAAGAAGAAGGTGCCGGTGGCCGATGCCAGAAGCGGCAGGATCAGGCCCTGGTAACTGTTCAGGAGCGAGAGTTCGCTCATGACCTTGTAGGTCGGCATGATGCGCACTTCGAGCGGCAAAAGCAGCGTGGTGAAGATCAGCCAGAATGCGAGTGTGGCAAAGCGGAAGCGGAAATAGACGATGGCATAGGCGGCGAGCATCGAGAGCACGATCTTCCCGATGGCAAAGCCCAGGCCCAGGATCAGCGAGTTCATCGCCATGGTGAGCCCGGTCACTTGGCCGGTGAAGCCGCCAGACTTGAACAGGACCTTGTCATAGGTCGTAGCGAAATCATCGCCGATCGACAGCATCAGGCCGTTGGTGTGGATCTCGGCGGCCGAATGGGTCGAGGTGGTGAAGGCGACGACCAGCGGCCCGAGCATGAAGATCACGCCCGCGATCAGGATCAGGTGGTCGAAGAATTTGGTGCGATACATGGCGCTCTCCTCAACCGTAATGGACGCGGCGTTCGATGAAGCGGAACTGGATCATGGTCAGCACCAGAACGACGAGCATCAGGATGACCGACTGGGCCGAGGATGAGCCGAGATCGTTGCCGCGGAAACCGTCGAGGTAGACCTTGTAGACCAGCGTGATCGGGTTGTTGGCTGCCTTGTCCTTCACGATGACGTCGATGACGCCGAAGGTGTCGAAGAGCGAATAGGTCATGTTGATGACCAGAAGGAAGAAGGCGGTCGGGGTGAGCAGCGGCAGGATGACCGTCCAGAAGCGGCGCGTGCCAGACTTGCAGTCGATGGCGGCAGCCTCGCGGATCGAGGCCGGAATGCCCTGTAGCCCTGACAGGAAGAAGATGAAGTTGTATGGGATCTGGTTCCAGACGGCGACCGCGACCATGGCGAAGGCCGTGTCGAAATAGTTGAGGCCGACCTTCATCTCCCAGCCGAACAGGGCAGCGAATTTCACGAAGGGGCCGATATGCTGGTCGAAGAGCATCATGCCGATGAGGCCGGCGACCGGCGGGGCAATCGCATATACGACTATCAGCAGCGTTTTGTAGGCCGACTTGCCGCGGATCACCGCATCGGCCTTCAAGGCGAGCAGCATGCCGATCGACAAAGCGAGAAAGGTGACGATCAGGCTGAAACCGATCGTGAAGCGGGCGATCCGCTGATATTCCGGTGAGGTGAGCGCATCTGTGTAGTTATCGGCCCCAACGAAGGTCGAGCCGAAGCCGAAGGGATCCTCGATATAGAAGGACGAGGTGATCGCCTGCATCGAGGGCCAGTAGAAGAAGATCGAAATGATCGCGAACTGCGGCAGCAGGAACAGATACGGCAGGTATCGCGAGTTGAACTGGACGCGCTTCATGGAGCCCTCTCAATGCAAGTCCCGGGGGCTTGTCACCCCCGGGTCCCAATCAAGTTTCAGAAATGATCAGCCAGCCGTCTTGGCGAAGCGGGCGAGAAGCTCGTCGGCTTCCTTCTTGATCGTTTCCATGGCGTCCTTGGCCGTGGTCTCACCGGCGAAGAGGCGGTTGTATTCGCGCTCCATCACGGCACGGATCTGCGGGTAGAAGCCCAGGCGATAGCCCTTGTTCCACTCGGCGGTCGGCAGCTGTAGCTGCTGGATACCAACTTCGGCAGCCGGCTTTTCGTTGTAGTAGCCTTCCGACTTCGACAGTTCGTAAGCGGCGTTGGTGATGGCGACGTAGCCGGTGGCCTGGTGGTAGAACTTCTGGACTTCCGTCGAGGTCAGGAAGTTGAAGAAGGAGGCCGAGCACTTGTTTTCTTCAGCCGACTTGCCAGCCATTGCGAAGAGGGCAGCGCCACCGATGAAGGAGTGGACGCCAGCGCCTTCGATCGAGTTCCAGTAAGGCAGAAAGGTTGCCGAGAAGGGCATGGTGGCGGTCTTCTGCAGGCCGCCGAAGGAGCCCGAGGAACCGATCCAGAGAGCGGCCTTGCCTTCTTCGAAGACCTTCTGATTGTCGTTCCAGGCAGCGCCGTAGTAGCCGAACAGGCCCTGATCGTACCAGGCTTTCAGCTTGTCATACATCATGACGTGGTTTTCGTCGGTGACGTTGATCGTCGTGTCGACGATGCTGTCATAGCCGTTGTTGTTCGAAGCGAACTGGAGATTGTTGCGCGAGAAGAAGTTCTCGGTGAACTGCCAGGTCAGCTGCGACTGGACGAGCGGCAGGTAGCCGGCTTCCTTGAGCTTCGGAGCGATGGCTTCGAACTCTTCCCAGGTCTTCGGGGCTTCGACGCCGGCCTTCTTCAGGGCTTCGTCGTTGATGTACATGATCGGCGCCGAGGAGTTGAACGGCATGCCGACGAACTTGCCGTCGCTATCGGCGTAAAAGTAACGAACACCTTCGATGAAGGCTTCGCGGTTGAACTCGAAACCGTTGTCCTTCAGGAGGTCTTCGGCAGCAATCGTTGCGCCATTGGCGTTGATGATGGTGGCGGCACCGGCATCGAAGACCTGCAGGATGTTCGGCTGTTCGCCCGAACGGAAGGCGGCGATGCCGGACGACAGAGCTTCTTCGTAGGAGCCCTTGGAGACGGGCGTCAGGACGCATTCGGCCTGGGCAGCGTTGAACTTCTGGGCGATCTCGTTGATAACTTCGCCGTTGCGGCCGCCCATGCCGTGCCACCAGGTGATGTTGGTCGCGGCAAGCGTCGTCGATGCGGTCATGGTCAGGGCCAGAGCGGCCAGGGAAATCTTCTTGATCATGGGATAGATCCTCTCCACCGGTTGTTGCGGTGAGGGCTCCATTAGGCGCGCTCCGTGACAGCGACTTGAAAGTTTTATGTCGCGGCTGTCACAAAACGAAGGTTTCACTCTCTCGAGGTCGAAAGTGAAACGAAGCTAAAATGCACTCTCGAAATGGGTTGGCCAGCGCCAGGGCCGCACCACGATGATATCATGGCGAAGTGACAGCCGTGTTGCATCGGATTGCCTGCGAAGCCAATGATCTGCGGCATTCGCGATGCGCCGCTCGGCCGCGTAACCGACGGCATCAACACCGGCGCGCAGATCTTTACGGGCTTTCACTTCGACGAAAATGACGAGATCGCCGCGGCGGGCAATGATGTCCACTTCGCCTGCTTTCGTCTTGTAGCGGAGAGCCACGATCAGGTAGCCCTTGAGGAGCAGCGCGAGCGCCGCCCGGTATTCCGACCAGCGGCCCAGCCTCTCGGCGCGGATGCGTTTTCGATCCGCGCCTTTGGGCGTCATGCGGCCCCCTTGAGTTCCAGAAGGCGCTGATAGAGGTCCTTGCGCGGCAGGCCTGTCAGCTTTGCAGCCTCGGTCGCGGCCTTGGCCGTCGGCATGGTCGCGGAGAGTTCGGCGAGCAGACTGTCGACGTCGGCGGCATCGGGGGCAGCATCGGGCGCCGGCGGGCCGATGACGAGGACGATCTCGCCCTTGACCGTCTTGTCTGCATAATCGGCGGCGAGATCGCCGAGCGGGCCGCGGCGGAATTCCTCGAAAGTCTTGGTCAGTTCCCGGCAGACGGACGCCGGTCGATCATTGCCGAGTTCGTCGGCTGCCGCGACCAGCGTATCGCCGATGCGATGCGGAGACTCGAAGAAGATCAACGTTGCGGGCACCTTGGCGAGCTCGCGCAGCCGGTCGCGCTTCGCCTTGTCCTTGGTCGGCAGGAAGCCGGCAAAGAGGAAGGCGTCGTTGGGCAGGCCCGAGCCGACCAGGGCTGCGAGCGGAGCAGAGGCGCCGGGGATCGGCACGACTCGATGGCCGGCCTCGATGGCGAGCTGGCCGAGGCGATAGCCGGGGTCGGAGACGAGAGGCGTTCCGGCATCCGAGACAAGCGCCACGGACTTGCCGGCTTCGAGGGCGGCCAGCAGCCGGGCGCCTGCCTCGTCTGCATTGTATTCGTGATAGGCGTAAGGCCGGTTCTCGATGCCGTAGCGGTCGAGAAGCACGCGGGTCACGCGCGTGTCCTCGCAGGCGAGCACATCGGCACCAGCCAGCGTTTCCAGCGCGCGGATCGTGATGTCGCCGAGATTGCCGATCGGCGTCGCCACCAGATAAAGCGCGGGCTCGAGTGGTCGGGCAGCGATCAGCGTGTCGTTGAGGCGATAGCGCTTCGAAGTGGCCGCGACCGGCGCATTTTTGTCTTCAGTTGTCATGCGGCCTTTATCCTCCACCCCCATGCTCGCGGCAAGGGTGCCGCCGCCATAAACCATTCCGGCAAGCTCTGCTGGGGACTGGCGTGGAAAACCTTGGAGCCTCTTGCTTTTCCCGCTCTTTTGCTGCCATTTTGCCCGTCCACATCGTCCGGCCCGGGGACTGCCCGGCCCCTTTTTCCGATCCGGAACTCCGGAAGACGACACGTCGAAAGCGGTAGCATCCCATGCGTATAACTCTTGAACGGTCCAATCTCCTCAAGTCTCTGAACCACGTGCACCGCGTGGTCGAGCGTCGCAATACGATCCCGATCCTGTCGAACGTGCTGCTCAAGGCCGAAGGTGCGGCACTGGACATGAAGGCGACAGACCTCGACCTCGAGATCACCGAAAGCACGGCTGCCATGGTCGAGCAGGCCGGCGCCACGACCGTTCCAGCGCATCTGCTCTATGAAATCGTGCGCAAGCTGCCTGACGGTTCAGAGGTTCTGCTCGCCACCAATCCGGATGGCGGCACGATGACGGTCGCTTCCGGCCGCTCGAAGTTTTCGCTGCAGTGCCTGCCGCAGTCGGACTTCCCGGATCTCACTGCCGGCACCTTTACTCATTCCTTCAAGATGAAGGCATCCGACTTCAAGATGCTGATCGATCGCACCCAGTTTGCGATCTCGACGGAAGAGACGCGCTACTATCTCAACGGCATTTTCCTGCACACGATCGAGGCCTCCGGCGCGTTGAAGCTGCGTGCGGTCGCGACCGACGGTCACCGTCTGGCGCGCGCCGATGTCGATGCGCCCTCGGGCTCGGAAGGCATGCCGGGCATCATCATTCCGCGCAAGACGGTCGGCGAACTGCAGAAGCTGATCGACAATCCGGAACTGATCATCGGCATCGAGATTTCGGATTCCAAGATCCGCCTTTCCATCGGCTCGGTCGTTCTGACCTCCAAGCTCATCGACGGCACCTTCCCCGATTACCAGCGCGTTATTCCGCAGGCGAACGACAAGGAAATGCGCGTCGACTGCCAGACCTTCGCACGCGCCGTCGACCGCGTCTCGACCATTTCATCTGAGCGTGGCCGCGCCGTGAAGCTTGCGCTTGCCGACGGCCAGCTAATGCTGACGGTCAACAATCCGGATTCCGGCAGTGCCACGGAAGAAGTCGCGGTCGGCTATGAAAGCGACGCGATGGAGATCGGCTTCAATGCCAAATATCTCCTTGACATCACGGCCCAGCTTTCGGGCGAGGACGCGATCTTCCTGCTCGCAGATGCCGGCTCTCCGACGCTCATTCGCGACACGGCCGGCGTCGACGCGCTTTATGTCCTGATGCCGATGCGCGTTTAGGCGCCAAACACTTTCTGGCGGGTATTTGGCCCGCCAGCGTCATTCTCTCTTGCGTTTGCGACAGGCCGGCCCAAAATTGTCGCAATCGGCTCGCAGCAATCGAGCAGCAACAAGAAGAGGGACGATCATGGCCATTCGACTGAAGGAACGGTTCGAGAAGAAATTCGACGAGGAAATCCGTTTCTTCAAGGGCATGATGCAGGGCCCCAAGACCGTCGGCGCGATCGTGCCGACATCCTCGATCACCGCCAAGCGCATGGCGAGCGTCATCGACCTGAAGTCGGGCCTGCCCGTACTCGAGCTCGGCCCTGGCACCGGCGTGATCACCAAGCAGATCCTTGCGCGGGGCGTGGCGCCCGAAAAGATCGTTTCCGTTGAATATTCGGAAGACTTCTATCGCCGCCTCGTCGAAGATTATGCCGGCGTCAACTTCATCCATGGCGACGCCTTCGATCTCGAGAACTCGCTCGGCAGCTTCGCCGACCAGACCTTCGACTGCGTGATATCAGCCGTGCCGATGCTGAGCTTCCCGATGGAAGCGCGCATCCAGCTGCTCGAAGACCTGTTGTCTCGCATTCCAGAGGGCCGACCGGTGGTCCAGATCACCTATGGCCCGGTCTCGCCGATCATTGCCAAGCCGGAACGGTATCACATCCAGCATTTCGATTTTGTCGTGCGCAACATTCCACCGGCGCAGCTGTGGATCTACCGCAAGGCCTGAGCACGCCTTCCATGTTCGGGCTCTATATCACTCACCCGCAAGTGGAGATCGATCCGGCAGTCCCTGTCCCCGACTGGGGCTTGTCGGCCATCGGGCGGGCACGAGCAGAAGCCTGCGCCGGCCAAGCCTGGGTGCGACGCCTGACGCGGATCGTCAGCAGCGGCGAGCGCAAGGCGATCGAGACTTCGGAAATCCTGGCCCTAGCGACCGGGATCAAGGTCGAGACCCGGGAGACGATGCACGAAAACGATCGCTCGGCGACCGGCTTCCTCGCGCCTCCCGACTTCGAGAAGGCGGCCGACTGGTTCTTCGCCCATCCGGCTGAGAGCTATCGCGGCTGGGAGCGTGCGATAGATGCGCAGGCCCGCATCGTCGGAGCTGTGGATGCGATCCTTGCGACGCACGACACGAACAAGCCGATCGCGTTTGTCGGTCACGGCGGCGTCGGCACCCTGCTGAAATGTCATTTGTCAGGCATCCCCATATCCCGGAGCCAGGATCAACCTGGGGGCGGTGGCAATCTTTTCTGCTTCTCCCTTGCAGACCGGCGCGTCTCATGCGACTGGACGGCCATGGAGATCTGGCAGGAGTTTTAAACGTGAGCGCACGTCATCGTCTCATCGTCGGACTGGATGTTCCGACGGTCCAGGAAGCGGAGCGGGTCGTCTCCACGCTCGGCGACAGCATCTCATTCTACAAGATCGGCTACCAGCTCGCCTTTGCCGGCGGGCTCGAATTCGCCCGCGACCTCGCGCGGGAGGGCAAGCAGGTCTTCCTCGACATGAAGCTGCTCGACATCGACAACACGGTGGCGTCGGCGGTCGAGAACATCGCGCGCATGGGCATGACCATGCTGACCCTGCATGCCTATCCGAAAGCCATGGCAGCCGCCGTGAAGGCAGCAGAAGGCTCCGGCCTCTGCCTGCTCGGCGTCACCGTGCTCACCTCGATGGACGAACAGGACCTCGCTGATGCCGGTTACGAATATGATCCGCATACGCTGGTGCTGAAGCGCGCCGAACAGGCCCGCATCGCTGGCATGGGCGGTGTCGTCTGCTCGGCGGAAGAAGCCTCGGCCGTCCGGGGCGTCGTCGGGCCGAAGATGGCGATCGTGACCCCCGGCATCCGGCCGGCCGGCGCGGACAAGGGCGACCAGAAGCGCGTCATGACGCCCTCGGACGCGATTGCGGCCGGCTCCAGCCATCTCGTCGTGGCGCGCCCGATCGTCAAGGCCGAAGATCCGAAGGCAGCCGCCCTTGCGATCCTCGCCGAGATGGACGAAGCACTCGCCAAGCAGGCGTAATTGAAGACAAACCGGGAGGAAGACATGGCCAAGGGTTATTGGATCGCACGCGTGGATATCCGGGACGCAGAGCGCTACAAGGACTATGTCGCAGCTGCAAAACCCGCCTTCGAGAAGTATGGCGCGAACTTCCTCGCCCGTGGCGGTGCATTCACCGAGCTCGAAGGCCAGGCACGGACCCGCAACGTGGTGATCGAGTTCCCCTCGCATCAGGCAGCCGTCGACTGCTACAACTCGCCGGAATACCAGATTGCCGCGAAGATCCGCCAGGAAGTGGCTGATGCCGAGATGGTGGTCGTCGAGGGCGTCTGAGCCCTTCCTTGCCTGTAGCGGAATGTCCCCAGGGTGCGGCTTTGACGGGCCTTTCCCCGGTCAGACGATTCGGCTAAGAGAGGCCAGATCGCGCATATCGTATGCGCCCATACAGTTCAGGGGAGCCGTCCATGACCTTGTCCAACCTTCCGCCGCTCGTCACCGTTTTCGGGGGCTCGGGCTTCGTCGGTCGGCATGTGGTGCGCACGCTCGCCAAGCGCGGCTATCGCATTCGCGTTGCCGTTCGTCGCCCCGATCTCGCCGGCTTCCTGCAGCCGCTCGGCAATGTCGGCCAGATCTCCTTTGTTCAGGCCAATCTGCGCTACCGTTCGTCGGTCGATGCCGCCGTCCAGGGCGCAGACCATGTCGTGAACTGCGTCGGCATCCTGTTTGAAAGCGGTCGCAACGGCTTTGATGCCGTGCAGGATTTTGGCGCCCGCGCTGTCGCGGAAGCCGCCCGTTCGGTCGGCGCGACGCTGACGCATATCTCGGCGATCGGCGCCGATGCCAAGTCGGACTCGGTTTACGCCGCCACCAAGGGTCGCGCAGAAGCATCTGTGCAGTCGATCCTGCCTGATGCCACCATCCTGCGTCCTTCGATCGTCTTCGGCCCGGAGGACGGCTTCTTCAACAAGTTCGCTGCCATGGCCCGCATCGCGCCTGCGCTCCCGCTGGTTGGTGGTGGCAAGACCAAGTTCCAGCCGGTCTACGTGGAAGATGTCGCCGAGGTCGTTGCACGCGCCGTTGATGGCTCCATCGCACGCGGCAAGATCTACGAACTCGGCGGTCGTGACGTTGCGACCTTCAAGCAGTGTCTCGAGATGATGCTCGAGATCATCGGTCGCAAGCGCGCGCTCGTCACGCTGCCATTCGGCATCGCCTCGCTCATGGGCAGCATCGCTTCTGCCATGCCGCTGATCATGCCGCCGCTCACCAGCGACCAGGTCAAGCTCCTGAAGAAGGACAATGTCGTGTCCGCCGCCGCCAAGGCCGAAGGGCGTACGCTTGAAGGTCTCGGGATCCAGCCAGTGACGATGGCGGCAATCCTGCCGACCTACCTCGTGCAGTACCGCGTGCATGGCCAGTATACGGGATCCGGCAAGGCGGCGTGAGCCGCCTTTTCCGGCGCTTCCGATCGGCTGCAACCTGCACCAGCGTTGCACAAAAGACGCAGCTAAACAAAGACCTGCGTTAACTCAGGATAAAGCAAGTTCGCCTATTGATGGCGATCGTGGCAATGCGTAAAGACTGGCCCCCAACGGCCGGCCGGCAGCGGTTGCCGGCCCCTTATTTCAGACAGTCTCAAGAGGCATTCCATGGGCAAGTCCATCGCACTGTTCTTCGCATGTGCGGCGCTGGTTATCATCGCTGGCTCCTTCGTCGCCCCGACCACGGTTGCGGCCCGCAAGGACAATTGCTCGCCTGCCTATGGCATCGACCCCTGCTCGACGGCTTCCATCCCGTCGACCAACTGATCCGACAAAATCAAAAGGCCGCCCAATTGGACGGCCTTTTTACTTGTCGTTGATGTTTCGCCTTCAGCCGAAGACAAGAAGTCCGACGATACCGGCCGTGCCGACGGCGATCCGCCACCAGGCGAAGGGCGCATAGCCCCGTTTCGAGACGAATTTCAAAAGCCCCCGGACCACGAAGAGCGCCGACACAAAAGCGGCCACGAAGCCGATCCCGATGATCATGGTGTCGTCGACCGTCAGCGCGTTCCGGTTCTTATAGAGATCGAGCGTGAAGGCGCCGAGCATGGTCGGCATGGCGAGGAAAAAGGAAAACTCCGCCGCCGAGCGCTTGTCGGCTCCCAGCAGCAGCGCACCGACGATCGTGGCCCCCGAACGCGAGGTGCCCGGGATCATCGCCACACACTGGCAAAAGCCGATCTTGAGCGCGAGCGACAGAGGATATTCGGTGACATCATGATACCGCGGCTTCAGCGGCAGACGATCGATCCAGAGCAGGACGAAACCGCCCAGGATCAGCACGACGCAGATGAGCATCGGCGTCTCGAAGAGCACGGTCTTGATGAAATCATGCGCGATGACACCGATCACGGCAGCAGGCAGGAAACCCAGAAGGACCGCACCGACGAAGCGGCGGCTCTCAGCACTTGTCGGCAACGACAGGGCGATCCCCAAGAGCTTGGCAAAGTAGACGCTCAGGATCGCCAGGATCGCGCCCAGCTGGATGAGGACCGCGAAGGTGTTGCCGGGCGATTCAAAGCCGAGGAAATGACCGGCCAGCAGGACATGGGCGGTGGAGGATACCGGCACGAACTCGGTCAGGCCTTCAATCAGGCCAAGGACCAGCGCGCTGATAATCGATTGATCTTCCATGAGGTCTCCTTCTAGGGGAAGGCAAAGTGATTTGCTTGTATTGCGGGAGCCGAAACCCTATAGCTTGGAAGCCGCGCTGATGACCAGCCGCTTCGACAGCCTGCGCTGCGGCCACTGAAAATTCCGAGAATCCGAGTTCCGATGCCGACCCTGTATCATCACACGATGTCCACCGCGTCCCGTTTCATTCGCCTGGTTCTGTCCGAATACGGCTTCCAGACGGATCTGGTGGAAGAGCAGACCTGGGAGAAGCGCAAGGAGTTCCTCGCCTTCAACCCGGCCGGCACGCTGCCAGTCTATGTCGACGACAACATGCGGGCGCTTTGCGGTCCCATCATTATCTCCGAATTCATCGACGAGACCCACGGCGTGCTAAAGCGCGACCGGCGGCTGTTTGCGGAAGACCCGTTCCAGCGCGCCGAGATCCGCCGGCTGACGGAATGGTTCCTGCAGAAGATGGAGCAGGACGTGACAAAGCCGCTGGTGCGGGAGCGCGTGCACAAGCTGATCATTCCAAACGGTCTCGGTGGCGGCGCGCCGGATTCGAAGGTGCTGCGCACGGCGCGGTCTAATATTCGCCATCACATGAAATACCTCACCTGGCTGTCCGGCTCGCGCCAGTGGATCGCCGGTGAGCGTTTGAGCTATGCCGATCTCTCGGCCGCCGCCGCTGTTTCCGTGCTCGATTATCTCGGCGAGATCGACTGGAACGAATTCCCGGTCGCGAAAGAATGGTACCAGCGCATCAAGTCGCGGCCGTCCTTCCGTCCGCTGCTCACTGAGCGCGTGCGCGGCATCACGCCGGTGTCGCATTACGCCGACCTCGACTTCTGACGGTTCCTGTCATGGACGAGCCGCAGATCGATCCCAAGATCCGGAAGCGGCGAGCAGATCTCACGCGGTTTCTGCGCCAGGAGGCGGAAGCTCATGGCTTTGATCTCTGTCGCATCACGCTGCCGGATGCCATTCCCGAAGCACCCGCCCGGCTCGAGAGCTTTCTTGAGGCCGGCCGCCATGGAACCATGGCCTGGATGGAGGAAACGAGGGATCGCCGCGCCGATCCACGCGTGCTCTGGTCACAAGTCCGCTCCATCGTGATGTTCGGCATGAATTACGGTCCGGACGAAGACCCACGCCTGCTGCAGGCGCGGCCGGAAAAGGCGGCGATCTCCGTCTATGCCCGCAATCGCGATTACCACGATGTGATCAAGGGGCGGCTCAAGGAAGTGGCGACGCGGTTTGCCGCGCGTGCCGGGGCGGACGTGAAGGTGTTCGTCGACACGGCGCCTGTGATGGAAAAGCCGCTCGCTGCGTCAGCCGGCCTCGGCTGGCAGGGCAAACACACCAATCTCGTCAGCCGCGAATTCGGCTCCTGGCTCTTCCTGGGCAGCCTGTTCACGACGGCAGATCTCGAAATCGACGAAGCCGAGCGCGACCATTGCGGCTCCTGCCGGGCCTGTCTCGACGCCTGTCCGACAGACGCCTTCCCCGCGCCTTACCAGATCGATGCCCGCCGCTGCATTTCCTACCTCACGATCGAGCACAAGGGGCCGATCGACCCGGCTTTGCGGCCCGCCTTCGGCAATCGCATCTATGGCTGCGACGACTGTCTGGCGGCCTGTCCGTGGAACAAGTTTGCCGCGGCCGCCCGCGAGATGAAGCTTGTCGCGCGCGAGGACCTGAAGGCCCCCGACATCGCCTTTTTCCTGACGCTGGACGATCCTCAGTTCCGCACCTATTTCAGCGGCTCGCCGGTCAAGCGGATCGGGCGGGATCGCTTCGTGCGCAATGTGCTGATCGCGGCCGGCAATTCCGCCTCTCGCGATCTGGCGCCTGCCTGTGAGGCGCTGCTCTACGATGGCTCGGTGGATGTGCGCGGCATGGCGGTCTGGGCGCTGTCGCAGCTTGTGGCCGACGAAAGTTTCCAGAGGCTCCGGACGGAGCATCTGGGACAAGAAACGGACGAGACAGTCCGACAGGAATGGATGAGGGGGAGCTGACGCATGCGTTTGATGATTTTCGGAGCGGGATATTCGGGCAAGGCCATCGGCAAGCTTCTCGGCAGCGAGGGCGTCTCGGTCGCCGGGACAACACGCAGCGCCGAGAAGGGCAAGGCGCTCGAGGAGATGGGCATCCGGCCCTTCGTCTTCGACGGTGAGAACCTGTCGGAGCCGCTGCGCGCCGAGCTCTCGGAGACCACGCATCTCGTTCAGTCTATCGCCCCCGGCAGCGAGGGTGACCCGCTGATCCGCCTTTGCGGACAGCCGGGCATCAAGGCCTTGATGCCGAAGCTCGAATGGATCGTCTATCTCTCCACCGTCGGGGTCTATGGCGATCATCAGGGCGCCTGGGTGAACGAAGAGAGCGAGCTCAAGCCCGTCTCTGTGCGCTCGGTAGAACGCGTCGATGCCGAGCAGGCCTGGCAGGTGGTCGCGGCGCGTGCCGGACTGCCGCTTTCGATCCTGCGGCTCTCGGGCATCTATGGCCCCGGTCGCAACACCTTCATGAACCTGGCCAACGGGACAGCGCGCCGACTGGTGAAAAAAGACCAGGTGTTCAACCGCATCCGCGTCGAGGATATCGCATCGGCAACCGCCTTCCTCGCCGGCCCGAAGACCGGCGGCATCTTCAATATCACCGACGACATGCCCTCCCCGCCGCAGGACGTGGTGACCGAAGCCGCCCGGCTGATGGAGATGGATGCACCCGCCGAACAGCCGTTTGAAACGGCAGAGCTGACCCCTATGGCGCGTTCTTTCTACGGCGAGAACAAGCGCGTCTCGAACGCCAAGATCAAGTCGCTCGGATTCAACTTCCAGTACCCGAATTACATGACATCCCTGGCCGATCTACTTGGTTCGGGCACATGGAACCAATGGGGCTAGAACGGCGTTTCACGGGGTCAAACTTTGCGCTCGTAGTGCCAGAAAGCCTACGCTGACAAGCGTCTGGCCCCGTTCGCACCACAATTTGGGCAGCAAATATGACGAATGAGCAAAATTTTTCTTCGTCGATTCCGTGAATGCCGCAAACGGCGCATCAGGGAGTTTTTCATTCCTCTAAGACTCCTGGAATCAAACGATTTTTCTGCACCTTTCATATTTTGTTAAGGTAAAGATTCCTTTGACCGTCATCACAAATGTTACGCTATGTAACTTTTCGTGATCGACCCAGGGCACTTTTTTGCCATTTTTGACCCTGCTTTGACGTCGGAACGGAAAATTACACTCGTTTCAACGATCAGGGACGTAAAACTTGACGATCAACCGACGCTCTATTTTCACCGCTGCAACTATAGCTGCACTCTGTGCTTTCGCACCGCATAGTGCAAATGCGAAGTCTTCCTGCGGTGGCGCCTCTTGGTATGCCCTGCATTCGAAGACCGCCTCCGGTGAACGTATGAACCCGGCCAAGATGACGGCGGCCCACAAGACACTGCCGTTCGGTACCAAGGTCAAGGTCACCAATTCGCGAAGCGGCAAGAGTGTCGTCGTTCGCATCAACGATCGTGGCCCCTTCATCCGCGGCCGCGTGCTCGATCTCTCCAAGGCCGCGGCCCAGAACATCGGCATGATCCGTTCCGGCCATGCCAAGGTCTGCTACGAGATCATTAGCTGAGCAAGTCGCCTTCGGGAGCGGCGATCGGTTCAATAGGGTTTTAGGCGCTTGCTCTTGCCCCTGATCGCCGTTACCACGCTCTCTTCTTTCAGAGGAGAATGACCATGCGCCTGGGCGGCCGTCTTGCCGGTGCGATCGAAGTCTTGAACGATATCGAGACCCGTCGCCGTCCCGTTGCCGATGCCCTCAAGGATTGGGGCCTTTCGCATCGTTTCGCCGGTTCCGGCGATCGTGCGGCCATCGGCAACATCGTCTACGACGCCCTTCGCATGAAGCTTTCCCATGCCTGGCTGATGGATGATGACAGTGCTGGTTCGCTCGGCTGGGCCGTACTCCTGCGCCAATGGGGCATGAGCCTTGAGGCTCTGCAGGCCGAATTCGAAGGCGACAACTTCGCGCCCACGGCCCTCCCCGAAAGCCAGATTCAGGCCTTTTCGAGCCGCGACCTCGCCGACGCACCCTTGCATGTTCAGGCCGACATCCCCGACTGGGTGCAGCCATCCTTCGAGCAGGCCTTCGGTGACGACTGGCTGGCCGAGGCACAGGCGCTGGCCACACGCCCGACGCTTGATCTGCGCGTCAACACGCTGAAGGCCAATCGCGACAAGGTCTTGAAGGCGCTCGACCGTTCCGGTGCCCAGGCCTCGCCGATCGCGCGCTTCGGCATGCGTGTACCGGCCGGCGAAGGGCCGTCGCGGCTGCCGAATGTGACGGCTGAACTCAGCTTCCAGAAGGGCTGGTTCGAAGTGCAGGACGAAGGTTCGCAGATCGTTGCCGATCTTGTGACGCCGCGCGAAGGCGACCAGGTGCTCGACTTCTGCGCCGGTGGTGGCGGCAAGACGCTCGCCATGGCGGCTGCCATGAACAACAAGGGCCAGGTGCATGCCTATGACGCCGACCGCAAGCGGCTGGCGCCAATCATCGAGCGCCTGAAACGCGCCGGTACTCACAATGTCCAAGTGCATGACAGCACGAAGGGGCTTGCGAGCCTCAAGGAGCGCTTCGACCAGGTTCTCGTCGATGCGCCCTGCACGGGAACCGGCACTTGGCGGCGGCGTCCCGACACCAAGTGGCGCCTTACCGACCGGAACCTGCAGGAACGCATGGCGCAGCAGCAGGAGGCCCTGACCGAGGCTTCGACCTTCGTCAGGACAAGTGGCTCACTGCTCTATGTCACCTGTTCGGTGCTGCCCGAAGAAAACGACCGGCAGGTCCAGGCCTTCTGCGAGGCCAATCCGAGCTTCGAGATCGTTCCGGTGCTGGAAGATTGGACGCGCCTCTTCGGCGCTTCCGCGCCCAAGCCGCGCACGGCCGATGGAAAGACCGTGACGCTCAGCCCCGCCAGCATGGATACGGACGGCTTCTTCTTCTGCCGGATGCGCCGTCGCCCGACCTGAGTTGACTGGCGTCTATCTCAGCCGCAGTTTCTTATACTCGACTGTTTGACACCAGTTTCTTTTTGCGCGAAGACATGGCCGTCCGTTTATATCGAGGCGCCCAGTTCGCGCCGGAGGGAGACACCATGATCCGGAAATCCGTCATCGGCGCTTCGATCGCGCTCTTGGTCACATCGGCTGCCATCTTTGCTGGCCCGGCCATCGCCGCACCTGCGCCAAAGGACGTGCTGACCCACTACAGCGCGCTAGCTGAAGCCAAGTTCCAGGATGCGCTTTCGACTGCCAAGGCGCTCGATGCCACCATCGACGCGCTGATTGCCAAGCCGAGCGACGAAACGCTGAAAGCCGCGCGTGCGGCCTGGATCGCCGCCCGCGTGCCCTATCAGCAGACCGAGGTCTATCGCTTCGGCAACCCGATCGTTGACGATTGGGAGGGCAAGGTGAATGCCTGGCCGCTGGATGAAGGCCTGATCGACTATGTCGATGCTGCTTACGGCACCGAAAGCGACGGCAATGCGCTTTACGTCGCCAACGTCATCGCCAGCCCGAAGGTCAAGATCAACGGCGAAGAGGTCGATGCCTCCAAGATCACGCCGGAATTCCTCGCCGAGACGCTGCACGAAGCCGGCGAAGTCGAAGCCAATGTCGCGACCGGTTATCATGCCATCGAATTCCTGCTTTGGGGCCAGGATCTGAACGGCACCGGCCCGGGTGCCGGCAACCGCTCCTTTACCGACTATGACACGGCCAATTGCACCAATGGCAATTGCGACCGCCGCGCCGCCTACCTGAAGGCCGCTGCCACGCTGCTGGTTCAGGACCTCGAAGAAATGGTCGCTGCCTGGGCGCCCGAGGGCGAGGCCACGAAGGCCGTTCTCGCAGACGAGCAGAAGGGCATTTCCGCGATCCTCACCGGCATGGGTTCGCTTTCCTACGGCGAACTCGCCGGCGAGCGCATGAAGCTCGGCGTGCTCTTGCATGATCCGGAAGAGGAGCATGATTGCTTCTCCGACAATACGCATGCCTCGCATCTGAACGACGCCATCGGCATCGCCTCTGCCTATACCGGCGAATACACCCGCGTCGACGGCACCAAGCTCACCGGCCCGTCGCTCTCGGAGCTGGTTGCCGCCAAGGATGCCGCACTCGCTGCGGAGATGAAGGGCAAGCTTGAGAAGACGCTCAATGCCATGAATGCCATGGCCGAGCGCGCTCAGACCAAGGAAGCCTATGACCAGATGATCGGCGAAGGCAATGCCGAGGGCAATGCGACCGTGCAGGCCGCCATCGACGGCCTGATCGATCAGACCCAGACCATCCAGCGCGTCATTGCGTCGCTGGACCTCGGCACGATCGAGCTTGAAGGCTCCGACAGCCTTGATAATCCTGGCGCGGTCTTCCAGTAAGCAGCAAAAGGCGGGCCGCCCCTCCAAGGGAGCGGCCCGATCCCATCATGAGAACTCGCAAGGCCATCCTCGCCGGCCTCGGCATGCTTTTGACCACGGGCCTCACGATCTCGCCCGTTGCCGCCGGAGAGTCTGCCGGGCGAACCGACCTGACGCCGAAGGACAAGTCCCGCGTCATCGCTGTGACCCGTCCGACCGGCGACTTCAGCAAGGCGGAGAGTTTCGAACTGATGCAGGGCGGTGCGGGCACGTCCCCACGCGGTGTAAGCGCGGACTCCTTTTCCGATTTCTCCGCCAATATCACCTTCGCCGAGGAGCAAGAGTTCAAGCTCGGCAATGCGCTCTTCCGCAAGCTCTGGGTTTCCTCGCCCTCTTCCACCCAAGCGTCCGACGGTCTTGGCCCCCTTTTCAACGCGCGGGCCTGTCAGAGCTGTCACCTGAAGGACGGACGCGGCCATCCGCCGGAAGGCGATCGCGACCATACCTCGATGTTCTTCCGCCTCGCGCGACCGGCCACCACTGCGGAGGAGAAGGCAAGGCTCGATCGGCTCGACATCGCCTCGCTGCCCGACCCCGTTTATGGCGGCCAGCTACAGGACCAGGCGATCCCCGGCATGGCAGCCGAAGGGCGCATGGTGATCGCCTATACCGAGGAGCCGGTAACCCTATCAGGCGGCGAGACGGTGATGCTGCGCCGCCCCAGCTATTCCGTCCGCGATCTGAACTACGGCCCACTCGATCCGGGCACGACGCTTTCGCCGCGCATCGCCAATCCGATGATCGGGCTCGGCCTGATCGAAGCGATCCCCGAGGAAGATATCAGGGCACTCGCCGATCCCGATGACCTCGATGGTGACGGAATATCCGGACTCGCCGCCCGCGCCCGCGATCACCGCACCGGCGAAATCAAGCTCGGCCGCTTCGGCTGGAAGGCGCAGAATGCCTCGGTGCGCGACCAGAGCTCCAGCGCCTTTGCCGGCGATATCGGTATTTCGACGCCTGACGATCCCAGGCATTTCGGCGACTGCACCGAAAAGCAGACCGCGTGCTTCCAGGCCGCCACTGGCGTTCAGCCGCGCCTCGGCGATACCGAAGGCCCGGAGCCGGTGCTCGATCTCGTGACTTTCTACGCCAAAAACCTCGCCGTGCCGAAGCGCCGCGATGTCGACGACGCCGCAGTCCTGCGCGGCAAGGAGATCTTCTACGCGAGCGGCTGCACCGCCTGCCACCGACCGAAATTTGTCACGAGCCGCAAGGCCGAAAACAAGGCGCAGGCCTTTCAACTGATCTGGCCCTATTCCGACTTCCTGCTGCATGACATGGGCGAAGGGCTTGCCGACGGCCAGGCCGTGGGCGATGCCACCGGGCGGGAGTGGCGCACGCCACCGCTCTGGGGTATCGGTCTGACGCAGGTGGTCAGCGGTCACAGCTTCTTCCTGCATGACGGCCGGGCGCGAAACCTGACCGAGGCCATTCTCTGGCATGGCGGCGAGGCTGAAGCCGCCCGCAACGCCTTTGCCGCTGCCAACCCCGAGGACCGCAAGGCCCTGATCACGTTTCTGGAGTCTCTCTGATGCGGTTTTTCACGCGCCTTGTCCTTCTCTCCACGATGTTGCTGCCCCTGCCCGCACTGGCGCAGGAATCAAACTCGACCGTCGGGGTGCTCGATGCAGCCAAGGTGCCGACCGTGATGGCGCGGGCCGTCGACGGTTTCATCCGTCCCGGCTACCGCCATTTCACCGAAGAGGCCGCGACCATGGAGGAATCCATGGCCATGCTGTGCGAAGCGCCTTCGACCGAGAGCCTCTTGAATGCGCAGTCGACCTTCGGCGATCTCGTCGAGGCTTGGTCGCGCGTGGAGATCGTGCGCGTCGGCCCCGTTCTCGACGACAACCGCTTCGAGCGCATCCTGTTTTTCCCCGATCGCAAAGGCACCGGGCTGAAGCAGGTTCAGGCAGCCCTTGCCAAGCCCGATCCAAGCGTCGCCTCGGTTGAGACACTGAAGGGCAAGAGCGTTGCAATGCAGGGGCTTGGCGCGCTGGAATTCGTGCTCTTCGGCACCGGCTCGGAAACGCTGACGGCCACCGAAGGCAATTACCGCTGCCAGTATGGCACAGCGATCGCAGCCAATCTGCAGCGCCTCGGCTCGGAGGTCTCGGCAGCCTGGGACGCACCTGATGGCGTAGCTGCCGCCTGGAAGACACCGGGACCCGACAATCCACTCTACCGCGACGAGGCGGAAGCTGCCAAGGAACTGCTCGGCGTGCTCGTGCATGCGGCCGAGACGATCCGCGATCAGCGCATCGAACAATTCTACAAGGGCGACCCGAAAAAGGCCCTTCCTCGCCAGGCGATCTATTGGCGCTCCGGCAATACCTTCCGCTCGATCACCGCCAATATCGAGGCTGTGCGTGCGCTGCTCGACACCTCGGGCATGGTGGAGCTTCTGGCGGACGGCAATCGCTCGGTCGTCTCCTCGACCGATTTTGTCGCGCGGTCCCTCTCGCGCGTTTCGGCCGACATCAAGCCCGATGTGGCTCAGGTCTTCGAGGATCCGGCCCAGATCGCCAAGCTCGACTTCCTGCTGCTCAACAGCCGCGACCTGATCCTCCGGCTCAACAACGATCTCGGTGGCGGCATTGGGCTTGCGGCCGGCTTCTCCTTCTCCGACGGCGACTGAGATGATCGCAACGCCGCTGATCGATCGCCGTGCCTTCCTGCGGTCTGCAGGCCTCGCCTTTATGGCAGGTCTGGCGCCCCGTTCGGCCTATGCGCTTGAACGAACGGACGCGGTCTATGCCAGTGGCCTCAAACGCGCAGACGGCAAGTTTGCCATCGGGTTGGTCAGCGAGGCCGGGAGCCTGATCGACGAGATCGCGCTGCCGGGGCGTGTCCACGGGCTCTGCCACAGTTCCGCGAACGGGCTTTCGGTTGCCTTTGCAAGGCGCCCCGGGACCTTTGCCGTCATCTTCGATGCCAAGAAGGCTGTTGAGCCGCGCATTATCGCAGCTTCGGAAAGCCGCCACTTCTTCGGCCATGGTGCCTTTGCCCCCGATGGCCGGCTCTTCTATGCCAGCGAAAACGATTTCGACGCCAATGCCGGCGTGATCGGAATCTACGACTGTATCTCCGGCTTCGAGCGCGTGGGCGAGGTGCCGGCCCATGGCATCGGCACGCATGACATCACCGTCACGGCGGACGGGCTTCTGGTCATCGCCAATGGCGGAATCGAGACGCATCCGGATTTCGGGCGCACCAAGCTCAATCTCGACCACATGGAGCCCTCGCTGGTTCTGGCCGATGCCAAGACCGGCACGCTGCTCGAGAAGCACACACTACCCCCGGAGCTCCGCCAGCTCTCCACACGGCATCTCGACGTGGCCGCCGATGGTCGGATCTGGTTCGCCTGCCAATATGAGGGGTCGCGCACGGATCGGCCGCCGCTGGTGGGGTATTTCTCGAAGGGCGAGGCGGTCTCCTACGTGCACCTCCCGGACGAGACGACCGACCGGCTCGGCAATTATGTCGGGGCCATCTCCGTCAACCGGGCAGAAGGCCTCGTCGGCATCGCCTCGCCGAAAAACGGGCTTTGGGCGGTGCTGGATAGCAAGGACGGACGCCTCCTGTCCGAGACGGTGCTGGCAGATGCGGCTGGCATTGCTGCCTCGCCCAAGAGCTTTGCCGTCTCATCCTATCGCGGCGATTTCCTCACCCGGCAGAGCCCCGTCGCCTGGGACCAGCATATCATCCGCCTCTGAAGGCTGGCAGAACCCACCGGAGACGCTAGATCAATTTCATGTCCAAGATCCTGAGCTACATCCTCTTCATCGGTTTCGTCGTCGGCGCAGGCCTTCTCGCAGGCCTCACCAATATGCCCGGCGAATGGTTTCAGTCCCTCGAAAAACCGTTCTTCAACCCGCCCTCCTGGCTCTTCGGCCCGGTCTGGACCACGCTCTACGTGCTGATCGGCGTGGCCGGCGCGCGGATCTGGCAGCGTGCGCCGAAATCGGCCGCCATGCAGCTCTGGTTCGCCCAGATGGCCTTCAACCTGATGTGGTCGCCTGCGTTTTTCGGCCTGCAGAACCCGGAACTGGGGCTTGTCGTGATCGTGGGCATGCTTGTTACAATCATCGCCTTCATGGTGAAGGCTCGGCTTATCGACCGGATCTCGACTCTGCTTTTCGTGCCCTATCTTGCCTGGGTCAGCTTCGCCGGCATTCTCAATCTCAGCATCGCCTGGCTGAACTGAATTTGCCCGGCGGCGGCTTGCCTGCCTGGAACGACCGTGCCAATTTCGCCGCCGAAGGGGACATGGCATGGTGGACTACGATCAGGAAGCCGTGGAAACACGGATTCGGCAGAGCTTCGCGCGGCAGGGAGCGATGGAAACGCTTGGGGCGGAGCTTTCGCGTGTCAGCCCCGGTGTCGTCGAAATCGAGCTCGAATATGACCGCAAGCTCACCCAACAACATGGCTTTCTGCATGCCGGTGTCATCTCGGCTGCCCTCGACACAGCCTGCAGCTATGCGGCCTATACGGTGACGACGCCGGAGGTGTCGCTGCTCACCATCGAGTTCAAGGTGAACCTGATGTCGCCGGGGCGCGGCGAGCGCTTCCTGTTTCGCGGCGAAATCACCAAGCCTGGCTCCAACATCATCGTCGCCGACGGTCGCGGCTATGCGCTGACCGATGGTCCGGCCAAGCTGATCGCCTCGATGACCAGCACGATGATGGTGATCCGCGGGCGCGAGGGGATTTCCGGATGACCTACGAGATGAAGCCGATCGCCGGCAAGCATGTCCTCTTCGTCATGGCAGCCGATGCCGAATATGGCGTCTTCCTGCGCACCCGCATTTCGCCGCTGATGACCGGCGTAGGACCTGTCGAAGCCGCCGTCGTCTTGACCAAGGAACTCGCACGCCTCTCAAGCCACAACGACCTGCCGGATCTGGTCGTCTCGCTGGGTTCGGCCGGCTCCGCCACCCTCGAACAGGCGGAAATCTACCAGGTCTCCGCCGTCTCCTATCGCGACATGGATGCCTCTGCCTTCGGTTTTGAGAAGGGCAAGACGCCGTTTCTTGATCTCCCCGTTTCCGTCGAACTGCCGCTCCGGATCCCCGGCATTCCAACCGCCACGCTCTCGACCGGGGCCAATGTCGTTTCGGGTGCCACTTACCAGTCGATCGACGCAGAGATGGTCGACATGGAGACCTTTGCGATCATGCGCGCCTGCCACAGCTTCAACCTGCCACTGATCGGTCTGCGCGGGATCTCGGATGGCCGCCACGACGTCAACCACATCGACGACTGGACGCAATATCTGCATGTCATTGACAAGAAGCTGGCGCTGGCGGTCGACAGCCTGCAGACGGCGCTGGAAGACGGCGTCTTCTGGTTCTGAGCGGCTGCACAAAAAATCGAGGCTGTGCAGGCGATCTGCCATTGAAAGAAGCCTCGGTTTTCTTTAAAGGCTCGGCATGACCCAGACAGCACATCCCGACAGTGTTCTCATCGTCGATTTCGGCAGCCAGGTAACGCAGCTGATCGCCCGCCGCGTTCGTGAATCCGGTGTATATTGCGAAATCGTCCCCTTCCAGTCCGCCGAAGAAGGCTTCTACCGGTTGAAGCCCAAGGCGATCATCCTGTCGGGAAGCCCTGCTTCCACGCTCGATGAGGGTAGCCCCCGCGCGCCGCAGGTGCTGTTCGACAGCGGTCTTCCAATCTTCGGCATCTGCTATGGCCAGCAGACCATGTGCGCCCAGCTCGGCGGCAAGGTCGAAGGCGGCCATCACCGCGAATTCGGCCGCGCCTTCCTCGAGGTCGAACAGGATTGCGACCTGTTCGGCGGCCTCTGGTCGGTCGGTTCCCGCCACCAGGTCTGGATGTCCCATGGCGACCGCGTCACCGCGATCCCGCCGGGCTTCAAGGTGCTCGCCACCTCCGCCAACGCGCCGTTTGCCTTCATCGCCGACGAGGCACGCAAGTATTACGCCGTGCAGTTCCACCCTGAAGTCGTGCACACCCCCGATGGTGCGAAGCTCATTCAGAACTTCGTGCAGAACATCGCCGGCGTGAAGGGCGACTGGACCATGCATGCCTATCGCCAGAAGGCGGTGGAGCAGATCCGCGCCCAGGTCGGCGACAAGCGCGTGATCTGTGCGCTCTCGGGCGGCGTCGATTCGTCGGTTGCAGCGCTGCTGATCCACGAGGCCGTCGGCGATCAGCTGACCTGCATCCTCGTCGACCACGGCCTGATGCGCAAGAACGAGGCAGCCGACGTCGTTGCCATGTTCAAGGAACACTACAACCTGCACCTCATCCATGTGGATGCCGTCGACAAGTTCGTCGGCGAGCTGGAAGGTGTTTCCGACCCGGAAACCAAGCGCAAAATCATCGGTCGCCTGTTCATCGAGACCTTCGAGGACGAAGCCAAGAAGCTCGGCGGCGCGGATTTCCTCGGCCAGGGCACGCTCTATCCGGACGTCATCGAAAGCGTTTCCTTCACCGGCGGCCCGTCGGTGACGATCAAGTCGCACCACAATGTCGGCGGTCTGCCCGAGCGCATGAAGATGCAACTCGTCGAACCCTTGCGCGAGCTCTTCAAGGACGAAGTGCGCGTGCTCGGCAAGGAGCTTGGCTTGCCCGATAGTTTCATCGGCCGCCACCCCTTCCCGGGTCCGGGCCTTGCCATCCGCTGCCCGGGCGGCGTGACGCGAGAAAAGCTCGACATCCTGCGCGAAGCCGATGCCATCTATCTCGACGAGATCCGCAAGGCCGGCCTCTACGACGCGATCTGGCAGGCCTTCGCCGTGCTGCTGCCGGTCCAGACCGTCGGCGTCATGGGCGACGGCCGCACCTATGAATTCGTCTGTGCACTGCGCGCCGTCACCTCGGTCGACGGCATGACCGCCGATTTCTACCACTACGACATGGAATTCCTCGGACGGGCTGCTACCCGCATCATCAACGAGGTCCGCGGCATCAACCGCGTCGTCTACGACGTGACGTCGAAGCCGCCGGGGACGATCGAGTGGGAATGAGACAAGCGCCGCAACTCTGACAGCGCCAATAGAAGAACGGAGGGCCATCGCCCTCCGTTTTTTGTTTGCCCTTTCTCAGAAGCCGAAGGATTGCTGGGCCGGGGTCGTGTCGGGCAATTCGACACCTTCCAGCTCAAGCATACGCTGCTTGGAGTCCGTTCCGCCGGGGGCGGAAAAGCCACCGATTTTTCGTCCTGCCGCCAGAACCCGGTGGCAGGGAATGATTAGCGGGAGCGGGTTCTTGGCCATCGCCTGGCCGACCGTCCAGGCGCCTGCCGGCCCAAGCTGAAGCTCTCCGGCGAGGCCGCCATAGGTCGTCGTGCTGCCCCAGCCGAGACGAAGGGTGGCCAGGTAGATCTGGCGGTAAAGGTCCGTCTGGGCGGAAAGGTCGAGGCGCAGATCGGAGAAGTCGCTGCGTTCACCGTCAAAGTAGCCTCGCAAACGATCGATGATGACTGCGATGTCCGCGGTCGGAGAGCAGCGCTCCGCACGCGTAAAGCGCCGACGAATGGCGTGCTCTGCCTGCTCCGGCTCGTCACCCGGTAGGTGAAAGCCGCAAATGCCCGCATCGGTCCAGGCGATCGCACAGGTGCCACTGTTCGTTTCGAACACCGCAAAAGCGTGGTTGGTCGCCATGATCAAGCATCCTCTCCTGACGGTGCAGGTTGGCCCGATCTAGGCGATCGATCAACCCGTTTTATGCCGGGCCTGCAAAGACTATCTAGCGGGTGTGCCGCGAGGCCAAGCCGTCGGCTTGCCAGCCGTGGGATTGGCTTGCTATCCGTCGGTCACGAACAGGAGACATCCGGCCCATGGCAATCACCATCTACGGCATCAAGAACTGCGACACGATGAAGAAGGCGCGCACCTGGCTTGAGAGCCAAGGCGTGGCCCATGACTTCCACGACTACAAGGCCAAGGGCATTGAGGCGTCTACACTCGACGGCTGGATCGGCAAAGTCGGCTGGGAGGTGTTGCTCAACAAGGCCGGTACGACGTTCAAGAAGCTCGATGACGCGCAGAAAGAGAAGCTCGATGCCGCAAAGGCCAAGGCGCTGATGCTGGATCAGCCGTCGATGATCAAGCGGCCGGTGCTGGACGTGGACGGCAAGCTTACGGTCGGCTTCAAGCCGGAGATCTATCAGCAGACCTTCAAGGCCTAAACATATGGCCAAGACCACCCGCGCCACGCAGTTTCTCGACAAGGCCGGGGTGGCCTATACCACCGCGACCTATGACTACGACCCGAATGCCGAGCGCATCGGGCTGCAGGCGGCAGAAGCGATCGGTGAGCATCCGTCGCGGGTGCTGAAAACGCTGATGGCCGAACTCGACGGCAAGCCGGTCTGCGTGGTCGTGCCCTCCGACAAGGAGGTCTCGATGAAGAAGCTCGCGAGCGCCTTCGGGGGCAAATCGGCAGTGATGATGAAACCTGCCAATGCCGAGAAGCTCACGGGCTTCGTCGTCGGTGGCATCAGCCCCTTCGGGCAGAAGAAGCGGGTGCCGACCGCGATCGAGATTTCCTCGATGGACGAGGCGCTCGTCTATATGAATGGCGGTCAGCGCGGCTTGCAGGTGCGGCTTTCGCCGCAGGATGCACTCAAGGCTCTTGTTGCATTTGCAGCCGATTTGGTCGCCTGACTGGAGCTCAAGGTCTCGACTTCGCCGTCTTTCCCCTTAAGTCTGGCGTGACAGCCACAACAGGAATACCCCATGACCCTCCCCGATCCCTCCGCCTCCATCGATCCTGCCAAGCTCGACAAGCTCGCCGAGGTGGCGATTAAGGTCGGGCTACAGCTGCAGAAGGGCCAGGATCTGGTGCTGACAGCGCCGTTGGTCGCCGTGCCGCTGGTTCGGCTGATCACGGCACATGCCTACAAGGCAGGCGCATCGACGGTCACGACCTTCTATTCGGACGAAGAGACCACGCTCGCGCGCTATCGCCATGGTCATGACGACAGCTTCGACCGCGCGCCGAACTGGCTCTATGACGGCATGGCCAAGGCTTACGAGAACGGGGCAGCGCGCTTGGCGATCGCCGGCGACAATCCAATGCTGCTTGCTGAGCAGGATCCGGCCAAGGTCGGCCGCGCCAACAAGGCGACCTCGATCGCCTACAAGCCGGCGCTGGAGCATATCTCCAATTTCGACATCAACTGGAACATCTGCTCCTATCCGAACCCTTCCTGGGCGAAGCTCGTGTTCCCGGAACTGCCGATCGAAGAGGCCGTGCGTAAGCTGGCGGACGCTATCTTCGCCGCATCCCGCGTCGATCGCGACGATCCGATCGGCGCCTGGGCGGACCACAATGCGGAACTGAGAAAGCGGTCGACCTGGCTGAACGGCGAGCGCTTCTCAGCGCTGCATTTCACCGGCCCCGGCACAGATCTTACCGTTGGCCTCGCAGACGGCCACGAATGGCATGGCGGCGCCTCGACGGCGAAGAATGGCGTCACCTGCAATCCGAACATCCCGACTGAGGAAGTTTTCACCACGCCGCATGCGTTTAAGGTGGAAGGCCATGTCTCCTCGACCAAGCCGCTTTCCCATCAGGGCACGCTGATCGACGACATCCAAGTGCGTTTCGAAGGCGGACGGATCGTCGAGGCGAAGGCGTCTAAGGGCGAGGCCGTGCTCAACAAGGTGCTAGACACCGACGAGGGCGCGCGGCGTCTGGGCGAAGTGGCGCTCGTGCCGCATTCCTCACCGATTTCCGCCTCTGGCGTGCTCTTCTACAACACGCTGTTCGACGAGAATGCTTCCTGCCACATCGCGCTCGGCCAGTGCTATTCCAAGTGCTTCCTCGACGGCGCCTCGCTCAGCCAGGACCAGGTCAAGGCACAGGGCGGCAATTCCTCGCTGATCCACATCGACTGGATGATCGGCTCGGACAAGGTGGATATCGACGGAATCCGGGCCGACGGCTCGAAGGTGCCGGTGATGCGACAGGGCGAGTGGGCTTGAGGTCCAGCCCTCAGATGTCGAGATCGACCCAGAGCGCAGCATGATCGGAGGCCGCGTCCTGCGGCCTCTTCAGCTCCTCGTATGTGTCCCAGCGCTTCGGTCGTGCACCAGGCCACATGCCTGTGCGGATCACGCCGCCCTTTTCCACCTTTGCGAAAAGCTTTGGCGACAGCAGCATGTAGTCGATCTTGTTGCCCGGATTCGAGAGGCCGTATGTGCCGGCGAAACCGCCGTCATCAAAAGCCGGATGCAGGAAAGCGTCCTTCATCGGGCTGTCCGCGACCAGCGGCTTCAGCGGATCGCTGTCGGGCGTATCGTTCAAGTCGCCGACGACCGCAATGTAATCCCAGCCTTCCGCCAATCGATCCGTGCAAATCTTTGCAACCCGAGTCGCCTGTGCCTTGCGGCGGCGGTCGGACTCAGCTTTGCCGCCAAAGCCCTTGCTCTTGAAGTGATTGACCATCACCAGCAGTCGCTCTCCCTTGGCCGTCGTCACCTCGAATTCCGGACAGTCGCGAGAGAAGATCACGCGGTCGCTGCCATCGGGCAGGCGGTCGTCGACATGGCTGCGCATCCGGCCAATGGGATATTGTGGTCCCGACATCAGGCCGACGTCGATTCCGCGCTCGTCATTGCCATCGATCAGCATGACATGGCGAAAGGCCGTGCCTTGGACCGAAGGCAGGATCTCATCGTTGAAAGCCTTGAGGACGGGCCGGCTTTCCGCCTCGACCACGCCGAGAACGTCGGCTCCGAGATCGCGGATCACACGCGCTGTATTGCGCATGGCATGCTCGTTGATGGGTTCGTCGCGGAGCTCCAGTGAGCCGACCCAGTCGCCGCGGCCGGATGCAGTAATCTCAACGCCACCAGTCTTTGGGCGTTTCAACAGGCCGCCGCGGTTGCGGCGCAGGATGACGAAGGGACCGGTATCGCTTTTTTCCATGCCGAGCGCGACAATCAGCTGCGCCATCTTTTGTTGGACGGCAGGCGTGTAGTCGAGCTCGCCGAGCAGTGTGTTCAACTCGGCAAATTTTTCTAGAACGGGTCGCCCGTCCTCCCATGTCTCCAGGTTCATCGCCTTGGCGCGATCGAACAGGTTCTCAACATTATAGACTGCAAGGCGCATGACTCCCTCCCAGACTGGTGAACAGGCAGGAGTCATATCAGAGTTGTGTGATGCGCGCATGTCGCGAAATCGAGCCCGACACGCGACAGGCGCGCAGTCAGAGGTGATTACCGGTGGTATACGATCTTGCCACCGTTATAGGCTGTCTGGACCCAGAGAACGTTGTGCGTGGCAATGCCGCGAACCTTGAGGGCTGCGACAAGGCTGGGATCTTCCGTGACGGCTGCCTGGGCCTGCCGAAGACTGTTACCAGTCGGATGGATTGCCTGCATCGGGTAAGTGTGGCGCTCGAAGCTACCACGATCGACGCGGATCGCGGTGACGTTGCCGTTATACTGCTTGCCGAACAGGATTTCCCGGGGTGTCCAGCCGCCGGACTCGACATAGGTCGCGGCCTGAGCCGAAACGGCGCCAAGCGTGGCCGCAGCCAAAGCGGCGGCCAGAATTGTTTTCTTCATCATGACAATACTCCTTTGGACCGGATGTTTGGGAGCCATCCGGTTTCAGGTGCACATGTGGACATGCGAGGAAATGTTTTCCAGTATCATCACATCAGGTTGATCAATTGCGCGCAATTTAATCCTGATGTCGCGTTGTCGTCAGCGGTTTCGATGGCCTGCCATCCGGAAAGACAAGCTCCTCCCACCGCTGGCGGCGATCAGCCCTGGCGCGCCTTGCGGGCGGCATAGCGACGGTCGCGTTCCGCCTTGCGGGCGGCTTCGTCTTCGACAACGCGGTTAATGCGCGAAGCTTCGGCCTGTTCCCGGGCGTCCTTTTCGGCATTGGCCTCGGCAATCAGGGCCTCCTCGCGCTCACGCGCTTCCTGTTCTGCCCGGATCTTTTCTTCCGCCTTCAGGCGGTCGCGCTCGGCGTGGCGCTGCGCCCGTTCTTCGGCACGTGCGGCACGCTCGGCCATACGGGCTTCACGCTCGGGGTCTGCGGCGGCATGGGCGGCCTTATAGGCCTGAAGCAAGGCTGCCTTGGCATCGGTTGCTGTCGTCCGGCGCTCGGCCAGGCCATGGTCTCTGCTGAATTTCATCGGTGCTCCGATCTTTGAGTGGGTGTCAGGTGCGTGCGCGCTTGGCGACCAGGGCGGCCGTCGCGCTTTCGCGTGCTTCGCGTTCGCGCGTCATGCGCGCCTCGCGTAGTCGGATCGTCTTTTCGTCGCGGGCCGACGTGATGGCATCCTGTTCCTCGATTGCGCGACCGCGCGCGAGAAACTGTGACTGCGTCTTCGCAAAAGCGATTTCGGCGGTCTGGCGCGACTTGGTGAGTTGCTCGGTCATGTCATCTCCTTTCAGGAGGCTTGCCCGCTGGGGCAATAAAAAAAGGCCAGGCAAACCGCCTGACCTTCCGTGGGATCGTGCCTTCGACAGTGCCAGTACATCCGTGGTCAAAGGAAAGCGGATCCCGGATCTATCAGGCAGCCTGCAGGTTGCAAGCCGACATCTTGCCCGACTTGTTGTCGCGCTCCATGTCGTAAGCCAGCTTCTGGCCTTCGACGATTTCGCGCATGCCGGACCGTTCAACGGCCGAGATGTGAACGAATGCGTCCGGGCCGCCGTTGTCAGGCTGAATGAAGCCGAAGCCCTTGGTGGAATTGAACCATTTTACTGTGCCAGTGGTCATGATGAACCCTTTCATAGCGCATAGAGTGCCGCAGCGCGGATGCGCTGTGGAGGTAACGATTTTTGAAAGGAAGGTTCGACAGGGCGCGGGCTGTTCCGCGCGATAACCAAAGCTTAGCAAGCAACAATCGATGATCCGAAGATAGGCTTCTTCCTAATGAAAGTCAACCATCGGTTTTTATCCCAGCCGCAACCTCAATCAAAAGTGTAATTTCCGACAACACAACCGAGGCATCATTTCGCGCTTGCGCGCTGGGCCATCCAGACGCTCGCCAGCACCGTGACGAAGCCGACGACCTGCAGGGGGCTGAGGCTTTGGCCGAGCAGCAACCAGCCCAGCAGGGTCGCGACGAGCGGGCTGAGAAAGCCGAGCGAAGCGACGGCAGCGGGCTCGAGACGCGCAACCCCGCGGAACCAGATGATGTAGGTGAGAGCCCCGCCGACAATCCCGAGCCAAAGGAAGCCCAGGAGGTTTAGACCTGTCACGGTCGGCAGCGACGGCTCGACCATGAAGGCGAGCGGGACGAGCAACAGACCACCGGCGGTGAGCTGCCAGGCGGTGAAGGTCAAGGCCGGCACATCCGGCTGCCAGTGGCGGCTCAGCACCGTGCCCGCGGCCATGGACAGTGCGCCTGCAAGGCCCGCCGCAATTCCGATGGGATCCAGAGCAGCGCGCGGTGTCAGCACCAGCAGAGCGACACCAACCAGGCCGGCAAGGGCTGCAAGGACGGAAGCGGTGGTGATCCGTCTTCCCATGACCATGCGGGCCAGACCGATGACGATGAGCGGCTGAACGGCGCCCACGGTCGCGGCCACACCACCGGGCAGGCGATAGGCGGAGACGAAGAGCATCGCCCAGAAGAAGGTGAAATTCAGCGCGCCCAGCACCGTCACCCGCCACCACCAGTGACCGTGTGGCAAGGTTCTGACCACGAGAAGCAGCAGGAGCCCGGCCGGCAACGCGCGCAACATTGCCACGTGAAGCGGATATGCGGCGGGCAGGAGTTCGGTCGTGGCCACGTAGGTCGAGCCCCAGATGGCTGGCGCCAATCCAGTCAACACAAATGTCCAGGCTTTCGAATTCATCTTCATGTCAAGTATCTCTACCTCAAGATATAATCAGAATAGGCGATTTTATCTTGACGTCAAGATACCTCCTTCGCTAAATGTCGGCATGAGCATTTCAGGCAGAGACGCCGTCGATCAGATCCTCACCCAATGGAGCCGGGAACGCCCGGATCTCGACGTATCCCCCATGGGACTGATCGGGCGACTCGGACGGCTGAGGGCGCATATTTCCCGCGCACACGAAGCGGTCTTCCAGCTTCACGGACTGAACAGTGCGAGTTTCGACTTGCTGGCGACCCTGCGGCGCTCCGGCTCACCCTTCCGGCTTTCGCCTTCCGAGCTTCTCGAGACGATGATGATCACCTCGGGCACGATGACGAACCGAATCGACCAGCTGGAAAAACAGGGGCTGGTGGAGCGGATGCCGCATCCGGAGGATCGGCGTGCGCTTTTGGTGGCACTGACGGAAAAGGGCCGTTCGGTGATCGATGCCGCCGTTACGGATCACGTCGCAAACCAGCACCGGTTGATCGAGACACTCACGGCGGAGGACCGCACCGCGCTCGACGGGCTCTTGAGACAATTTTTGACCGCGTTCGAAAAGCCCTAAATTGACGAGAAGCTAGCCGCCACTCTGGCCAGGAACGCGTTGCGCTTCTTCTCTGTGGCACGATCCATGTCGTGGATCTGAAGCATGCGGAAATCGACGCCCTTGGCGCAAAAGGCCGCGACCCCACGCTTCAATATCCGCTTCACCGGATTTCCCATATACAAATGGACCACCCACCAGGGAGAACCGGTCGAAGTGACGACCCAGAAGGTTCGGACATGGGTCATCAGGGGTACGATCCGCCCGCCCGCCTTGTCGTGCTCGAAGGCGACGCCTGGCACGAAAATGCGGTCGATGAAACCCTTCATGATCGCCGGCAGATTGAACCACCATTGCGGAAAGACCAGCACGAGGCCGTCAGCCGCCTTCAGCCGGGCGACTATGGCCGAGACCTCTGTCGGCCGGTAGCCCGGTTCCATATAGGCGGAACGTTCCGCGGCCGAGAGGCGCGGATCAAAATCCTCGGCATAGAGATCGAGAAGGTCTACCTGATGGCCCTTGGCTTCCAGCGCCTCGACCACGGTTTTTGCCGCAGATGCCGCAAAGCTCCCCGGCAGCGGATGGGCAAGCACGACGAGGAAGCGTCGGGCGGCCATCAGAAGAGGCTGCCCTGCCCTGCCGGCGGCTCACTCTTGCGCACCGGCTTGGAGACGCTGGCTGCCCGCGCCGGCTGCGGAGCAGAGGGTTCCGGCGGCGAGACACCCTCGCCGGCCACGGCCGCCACGCGCCCGTCGGCGAACTCGATCGCGATCGTCTGGCCATGCGACAGTCCATCCGCACGTGAGACGGGCCTGTCGTTCTCGTCGCGGATCACGGCATAGCCGCGGGCAAGCACGTTCTTGTAGGACAGGGACTGCAGCACACGATCCTGCGAGACCAAAGCCTGCCGGGCGCGACGCAGATCGTTCATCACGGCGCTGTCGGCGCGGCGACCGAAGCTTTCCAGCCGGTCCCTCGAGCGCTCCGTCATAGCCTTCAGCCGCCCCGGCACAGCCGTGAGGGTGGCGTCGAAACGGCCCAGCCGCGCCTTGTTGCGCTCGATCAGCCGTTCGATGACACGTTCGGCGCGGACGGCATTGTCCGACAATTTCTGCCGACGCTCCACCAAGCGGCGGGCCAGCATGTCGGGCGAGAGTTTGGCGGCCGCTCGCTCGAAGCTGCGGCGCTTGTTCATGGTGTTGAGCTCGAGACTGCGTCCGAGACCAGCGGCTGCCTCGTCGAAGCGGCGGCGCGGCAGGGCCAGCAACTGGTCGAGCGAAGGCAGCGCCCGAACCAGGCTGCGCAGGTTCTGACGGCGATTGTCCATCTGCCGGTTCATCGAGCCGGAAAGGCGGGCCGAGAGCGCCGCCACCTGGGCTTCCAGATCGGCCTTCACAGGCACGGCCATTTCGGCAGCGCCCGTCGGCGTCGGCGCCCGCATGTCGGCGGCATAGTCGATCAGCGTCCAGTCGGTCTCGTGGCCGACGGCGGAGATCAGTGGGATTGCGCTCGCGGCCGCGGCCCGCACCACCGCCTCGTCATTGAAGCTCCAGAGATCCTCAAGACTGCCGCCTCCGCGGGCCACGATCAGCACGTCCGGCCGCGGGATCGGCCCGCCAGGCTCCAGCGCGTTGAAGCCCTGGATGGCATTCGCCACCTCGTCGCCGGACCCCTCGCCCTGGACCTTTACCGGCCAGACAAGCACATGCACGGCGAAGCGATCGGAAATCCGGTGCAGGATATCGCGGATGACCGCACCGGTCGGCGAGGTCACGACGCCGATGACCTTCGGCAGAAAGGGCAGAAGCTGCTTGCGCGCAGGGTCGAACAGACCTTCCGCCGTGAAGCGGCGTTTGCGCTCCTCGATCAGCGCCATCAGGGCGCCCGCGCCGGCGGGTTCCATCTGCTCGATGACGATCTGGTATTTCGACGAGCCGGGAAAGGTCGTGACCTTGCCGGTGGCGATCACTTCCATGCCCTCTTCCGGGCGATATTTCAGCTTCGAAAAGGAGCCTTTCCAGATCACCGCGTCGATGCGGGCCTTGTCGTCCTTCAGGCTGAAATAGGCATGACCCGAGGAATGCGGGCCACGGTAGCCGGAAATTTCGCCGCGCACGCGAACATGATCGAAGGAGGTTTCGATGGTGCGCTTGATCGAGCCCGACAGTTCCGAAACGGAGAACTCCGTGAGGTTCGTCGGCGAATCGCTGTCGAAGAAATTGCTCATGCCTCTTCCCTAGCGGAAAATGCCACTGAGATCAGCCCGCCTGCGCTTTCGATCCAGCGCTTTCCCTCAAGGGAGTTCTATGCGGTAGATCTGCAGTCCGGAGGGGCCATCGATGGGGACCGGGCGGAGATAGTTGGGCGCTTTTCCGGCCAGCAGTCCCGCATAGAGACCATCCGCCTTCATCGCGGCAATCGTCCGGGTCTGGGCGAAGGTTGGGCAGAAGACGAGATAGTCCACGCCGGCCCCTCGCAGGAAAGCGGCAGCCTCGTCGGGCTTGGCAAGGCCGACATGGATTTCGGTCAGCATGCCGCCCTGGTTGCGATGATAGGGGCCGGAGAGCGCCCGATGGGCCGTGAAGCGCAGGATTTCAGGCCCGAAATCTGATGCCGCCGCGACCGAACCCTCCGGCAGGGCGGCGAGTGCTGCAAAACCTGCCGGTGTGTCGCAGGCCGGACCGCCCTCCGCCGAGGTTGCGGCGGGTCCGCCTCCCAATGTCTTCATGCGATTGGTGACCCCGGCCGTGCCTTCGACAGCCAGAACCCCGAACAGGGCCCAGGCGGCCGGCACCGAGAGGAAAGCCGCAAGCGCGAAGAGCAGCCCCGTACCCAGCTGATCGGGTTCCTGGCGCGCCTTGCGGCGAAGTTCGCCGATGAGCAGTGCGAGCGGTGGAATGGCGAGCAGGTTGGCGAAGATCGCACCCCGCACCTGAATCAGCGCAATGACGAAGCAGATCCCGATGAGGGCCAGGGTGACCGCGTGCGCGCGTGCCCGATCGCCGTTGACGATCCGGAAGAGGCAGATGCAGATTGCAAGGAAGCCGACTGCATAGAAGCCTCCGAACGCCGAAGGTTCCTTGGCAAGCTGGGCGAGCGCCGACTGTGCCTCGACCACGCCGGACAGCCAGAGCGTCTGGAGAAGGGGATCGAGTTCGCTGAGCGGATTCTGCAGACATTGTGGCGCGATCGTCACCGCGCCGAGGGCGACCAGCATACCCGTCACACAGATCGCCCCGATGCGCAGACGCATATCCTGCATGCGCGGCAACTGCGTCGCGACGAAGAGGCAAGCCGCGCCGATGCCGACCACGGCATAGAAGCCGACCGAGAGGCTGTCGCAGGTGACGGCGGCATATTGCGCCGGCGGGACCGTTGCGAAGAAAAATGCAGACAGGCTGATCAAGAGGGTGAGCGAGAAGGCGCGCGCCGCCCTTGCATAAGTCGCACCTTCCACCGCCCAGAGAATGCCAACCGTGGCGCATGTCACGGCGACGAAGGGTGTCGTCTCGGCACCGATCGCAATCGCGAGCGCCGCCGCGAGCCCGGCCAGTGCATGGCCCACCACACCGCGGGCAGGATCGAGCAGGCCGGCAGCGATGGTGGCCACGAGCACGAGTTGAACATTGTGGTGATCGATGGCGCCCGGCAGAAAGCGGTTGCTGGTGACGACGAAGACCGATGTCAGCAGCATTGCCACATGCATGGTGACATCGTCGCCCATCCGCCGCGCGGCGCTGGCGATGGCCGCCATCAGGGGCAGGATCAATAGGAGGGGCCAGACAAGCAGAGCCAGAGCCTCGGCCTGCTCCATCGGCACGATCTGGGCGAAGAAGCGGATCAGTAGCGCGATTGGCAAGTCGATCAGGCGCGACCAGTGCATCAGCGTGCCGCCGTCGAGACCGAGCCGGTATTGCGTCAGGTCGAACCAGGCCTGGCCGGCCAGCAGATCCCGCACCTGGATCAGACGCATGACATCGTCGTTGTCGGTGCCGACATAGTCATTCATCGTGGGCAGGTTGAGGGCCATCAGCACCGCCATGGTGACAATGCCGTAGACGAGAACCCAGAGGACGAACGGATGCGGGCGGGAGATCTGAGACGCGCCCGGCTGGGTGATGTCGGCCATGCTTCGTCAAACCTCCAGATCACTCGGGACCGTTCGCTTACGGGGACGGGCCGGGGGACCATATTTCAAAGACTGATCCTGGCCGAAACCTAGCCTTAACCTTCTCAAGAAATAGTAAAGTCAGAGGCGGCTCGGAGGCTGCCTGTCCTCCAGCATCCAGCAGGTCCGCCATGAGCCGTGAGGCCACCTCCCACCTCGACATCGCCGTTCTCCTGCCCTGCTACAACGAGGCGGCGACCATCGGCGAGGTCGTCAGCGACTTTCGCGCGGCGCTGCCCGAGGCACGCATCTATGTCTACGACAACAACTCGACCGACGGCACGGCGCTGAAGGCCATGCTGGCCGGGGCGACCGTCGTGCGCGAGAGGCGCCAGGGCAAGGGCCATGTGGTGCGCCGCATGTTTTGCGACATCGATGCCGATATCTACATCATGGCCGATGGCGACGGGACCTATGGTCCTGCGGACGCCGAGGAACTGATCCGTACTCTGATCACCGAGCGCGCCGACATGGTGGTCGGCACGCGGCGCGGCGTGCATGACGATGCCGGCCGCAACGGCCATGCCTTTGGCAACCGGTTGTTCAACCAGCTCTACCGCGTGCTGTTCGGCAATGACTTCACGGATATTCTCTCCGGCTACCGCGCGTTCTCGCGTCGCTATGTGAAGAGCTTTCCGGCGGTCTCCGGCGGCTTCGAGATCGAGACGGAGATGTCCGTGCATGCCTCACGGCTGAAGCTTCCCGTCTGCGAAATCGAACTCGACTACGGCCGCCGGCCGGAGGGTTCGCATTCGAAGCTCTCGACTTTCAAGGATGGTTTTAAGATCCTCTGGATGTTCGCGATGCTGATGAAGGAGACCCGCCCCTTCGCCTTCTTCGGCCTGATCGCGGCTGGCCTGATGGGCATCAGCCTCGGCTTCATGGCACCCGTTCTCTACGAGTTCTTCACTACCGGCCTCGTTTCGCGCATGCCAACCTGGATTGCCGCCATGGCGCTAACAATGATGTCCTTCCTGTCGTTCACGGCCGCACTAATCCTCGATTCCGTCGCCCGCTCTCGCGCCGAACAGCTCAGGATCCATTACCTGACGCTGCCGGCCCTCAATACGGGGAAGGTCCAGGTTGAGCCCGCATCGGCGGACGAGAAGCCGAAGCGTGAGCGTTCGCCCAAGACTGCGGCCAAGGGCGGCTCGTCCCGCGCGGCATGAAGAAGTTCTTGCGCTTCGTCGTCGTCGGGGCCACCGGCTTCCTTGTCGATGCCGGCGGGCTCTGGCTGTTCCTGACCTTCACCCCGATCGGGCCGCTCGCCGCTCGGATCGTCGCCATTGCCCTGGCGATGACCGTGACCTGGCTGCTCAACCGCCATTTCACCTTCGGCGCCTCGAAACGCTCCGTTGTCAGTGAAGGCTTCCGCTATGGTTTCATCGGCGCCGTGACGTCCCTGATCAATTACGGGGTCTATGCCCTGCTGCTGATTGGCGCGCCGCTGCTCAGCCCTTATGCCGCGCTGGTGTTCGCTTCCATCGCCGCCATGCTGTTCAGCTTCTTCGGCTATTCGCGCTACGTATTTCGCCGCTGAGGGGTGAGAAGCGGCTTACACCGCTTCCCAGCCGTCTTTGCCCGCTGCGCGATAGATTGCGTCGATCAGCTTCTGGTTCGCCTTTGAGCTTTCCAGCGTGACGACCTCGCCCTTGGTGCCAGCGACTGCGCGGGCAAAAGCTTCGGCTTCCAGCTTGTACTGGCGGCTGTCGGGGAAGCGGAAGATCTGCGAAACGTTATGACCGCGATTGGTGAGCTCGACTTCCTCGGCACCCCAGCGATCGGCATTGAAAGGCGACTTCACCTCGATGAAACCGTCCGTGCCGTGGAAGACCATCAGCTGGCGATTGGCCATTTGTGTCGAGACGTAGAAGTTCAATTCGAAATCGGCAAAGTCGGCCTTCACGCTCGCATAGATATCCGTGCCGAAGTCCGGATCGCGCTCGATGGTCGACTGGACGCGGACGGGCTCCTTGCCGGTGACGAAGCGGGTGGTGATCGTCGGATAGACGCCGATGTCCGGAAGAGCGCCGCCGCCGAGTTCGGGGATATTGCGCATGTTGCCGGGGTCGCGGTTGAAGTAGGTGAAGGAGCCCTGGACCATCTTCAACGTGCCGATGGCACCTTCAGCGAGCAATTCGCGGACCTTTAGCCAGACCGGTGCGTAAGTCACCATATAGGCTTCCGTGATCAGCACGTTGTTGCGCTCGCGGGCCGCAATGATCTCGTCGATCTCTTCAGCCTTCAGCGCAATCGGCTTTTCGCAGAGCACATGCTTGCCGGCGTCGGCCGCCTTGATCGCCCATTCGACATGCTGCGAGGTCGGCAGCGGAATATAGACGGCGTCGATGACGTCGGAGGCGAGCATTTCCTCGTAGGAGCCGAAGGCGTGGGGAACCGAGAAACGGTCGGCCATCTCGCGGGCTTTGGCGAGATCGCGGCTCGCGACTGCCGTCACAACGGCGTTTTCGGCATCCTGGATCGCCGGCACCACAAGCTCACGACCGATCTTGGCCGTCGACAGAATTCCGAAACGCAGCATCTTTAGTCCTCCTCAAAATGTCGGGGCGGACCTTAGGCGAAGCTCCGACAGGGCGCAACGGGTTGTCAGACAATGTGCTTGCAAGATCGGCTTGACCAATATTGCCCCGATACTGGAAAGCCTCGATACAAGACCCATATCGAGGTAACGCTCGGGAAGCTCGCCAATCCCGCTTCAGAACCCATCAACGCTCTTGAATGGTACCTTTCCCTTACGCTTGATAGCGTCGCTCCAATCCTTCCTTTCCCCATCTATCCGAGGCTTCCCATGCAGAAACGTGCTCTCGGCCGCACCGGCCTTTCGATCGCCCCCGTCGTGCTCGGCGGCAATGTCTTCGGCTGGACCGCCGACGAGAAGACCTCATTCGAGGTTCTCGACCGCTTCTTCGACGCCGGCTTCAACACGATCGATACGGCCGACATGTATTCGCTCTGGGCGGACGGCAATGTCGGCGGCGAAAGCGAGACGATCATCGGCAACTGGCTGAAGCGCGGTGGCGTCAAGCGTGAGGATGCCGTCATCGTCACCAAGGTCGGCGCCGACCTCGGGGGCAAGCGCCGGGGCCTCAGCGCCCGACGTATTGCAGAGGCAGTCGAGGACTCGCTGCGCCGTCTGCAGACCGACTATATCGATCTCTATCTCGCCCATTGGCCCGATGCGGAAACGGATGACGAGGAGAGCCTTGCCGCCTTCGCGAAGCTCAAGGACGAGGGCAAGGTGCGCGCGATCGGCTGCTCCAACCTCGATGCCGAGCAGCTTCAGGCGACCTTCGACGCAGCGACGAAGGCGGGCGTCGGGCGCTATGATGTCATCCAGCCGGAATACAATCTCTACACCCGCTCGAAGTTCGAGGGCGAGCTTGCAGACCTCTGCCGGCGCGAGGAGATCGGGGTCATCACCTACTACGCGCTGGCCTCCGGTTTCCTTACCGGCAAGTATCGCAGCGCTGCCGATACCGAAGGCAAGGCACGCGGCGAGGACATGGAGCCCTATCTCAACACGCGTGGCTTCCATATTCTCGGAGCCCTCGACCAGGTGGCTGCCGAAACCGGCACCAGCCCTGCCACCGTCGCCATCGCCTGGGTTGCTGCCCAGCCGGGGATCACCGCACCGATCGCCTCAGCCACCAGCCTCAGCCAGCTCGACAGCCTGATTGCCGCCGGTAAGCTGGAGCTGACGAAGGTACAGATCGACGCGCTCAATGCGGCCAGCGCATGAGCCGCGCTCTCGTCATCCGGGATGCCACGGCGGCTGACAAAGCCGCCTGGCAACGCCTCTGGGACAAGTATCTCGCCTTCTACAAGGTTGAACTTGCCGACGATGTCACGGCTTATACCTGGGCCCGAATTCTCGACCCATCTTCCCGCGTTGCTATGCGTGTGGCGGAAGTGGAGGGCTCGCTCGCCGGTTTTGCCATCCATCACTTCCACGATTCCACCTGGGTGAAGACGCCGGATTGCTATCTGGAAGACCTCTTCCTCGACGCGACCTATCGCGGTCAGGGCATCGGACGGGCCCTGATCGACGATATGATCGCGATCACGAAGGCAAACGGTTGGTCCCGGCTCTACTGGCATACCGACCGGGACAATGCCACGGCGCGCAAGCTCTATGACACCTACGCGCCGGAAGATGGTCATGTCCGCTACCGCCTGAAGCTCGGCTGATATCTGTCAGCTGCGCCAGCGGAAGAAATCGATGAAGGCGCGAAGTGCCGGCCGCATCTGGCGCCGGCTGGAATAGTAGAGCGAGAAGCCATCGAAGGGCGGGCACCAGTCGTCGAGAACGCGGATCAGCCGCCCCTCCCGAATGTCGGTCTCGACGCCAGTATCGAAGAGATAGGCGAGGCCCGCGCCATCGATAGCGGCCTGTCGCATCAGGCCCTGGTCGGAGAGGATCAGCGGTCCCCGGACATTGATCGAGAGCGTCCGGCCGTCCTTTTCGAACTCCCAGCGATAGATGGTGCCGCTCTGGAAACGCCTTCGGATGCAGGCGTGTTCGGTGACGTCGCGCGGCTCGCGGGGGATCGGGTGCCTTGCGAAATACTCCGGCGATCCGACGACCGAGCCGCGCCAGGGGCCGCTCATCCTGACCGCTATCATGTCGGCATCGAGATGTTCGCCGAGCCGCAGGCCCGCGTCATAGCCCTTCTCGACGATATCCTCGAAGCGGTCGTCGGTCACGATCTCCAGCTCGATCTCGGGATAAGCGGCGGCAAAGGCGCCGAGACGCGGGGCGATCAGGCTTTGCGCCGCCAGCATCGGCATGGTGATGCGCAGCGCGCCTGCCGGGCGGCCACTGCTGTCGGAGAGCGCCTCTATCGCCGAGGCGATATCGGCCAGCGCCGGCTGAAGGGTTTCGAGCAGTTGGCGACCTTCCGCCGTCGGTGCGGCGCTTCGCGTGGTGCGCGCCATCAGGCGCAGGTTCAGGCTTTCCTCCAGAGACGAGATCGCATGGCTCACCGCCGAGGGCGCAATGCCGAGTTCGGCGGCTGCCTTGCGGAAGCTGCCGTGATGGGCCACCGTGGCCAGCACGGCGAGTTGAGAAAGCTGGGTCCGGTTCATTGTTCGAATTAATAGAACAAGGTGATCGGCAATGCATGGATTTTCTGAAGAACGCTTTCGCCGTAGTTTGCCCTCACCAGCCGCGCAGCTTTGCGCAACATCGGTATCTCAGGAGGCCATCATGAAGACCCGCAGACTCGGCACGCTCACCACATCTTCCATCGGTTTGGGATGCATGGGCATGAGCCATGCCTATGGCACCAATATCGACGAGGCGACGGCGCAAAAGCTGTTCGACCATGCGGTCGAGCGCGGCGTGACCTTCTTCGATACGGCGGAGGTCTATGGTCCCTTCACCAATGAGGAGCTGGTCGGCAAGGGCTTGCGAAAGCATCGCGACAAGGTCGTGATCGCAACCAAGTTCGGCTTCACCATTGGCGACGAGGCCAAGGCCGCGCGTCCCTCCGGCCTCGACAGCCGGCCGGAACATGCCCGCGCTGTGGCCGAAGCATCGCTGAAGCGGCTTGGCGTCGAGGTCATCGACCTCTTCTACCAGCACCGCGTCGACCCTGATGTTGCGATTGAAGAGACCGTCGGCGCCATGGCCGAGCTCGTCAAAGAGGGCAAGGTCAAGGCGCTCGGCCTCTCGGAGGCAAGTGCCGCGACGCTGCGGCGGGCGCATGCCGTGCATCCGATCTCCGCCATCCAGAGCGAATATTCCCTCTGGACCCGCGATCCGGAAACCAACGGCGTGCTTGAGACCTGCCGCGAACTCGGCATCGGCTTCGTGCCCTTCTCGCCGCTTGGCCGCGGCATGCTGACCGGCGCGCTCAAGGACCTCTCCAAGCTCGGCAAGGACGATTTCCGCCGCGGATTGCCGCGTTTCGACCAGGAGAATTTCGACGCCAATCTGGCGCTGGTCACGGCGCTGGAAACCATGGCGGCCGAGAAGGGTGTCTCGCCCGGCCAGCTGGCGCTCTCCTGGGTTCTCGCGCAGGGCGACTTCATCGTGCCGATCCCCGGCACGACGAAGATCGCCAATCTCGACAGCAATATCGATGCGACCGGGATCACGCTGTCGGCCGAGGATCTGGCGACGCTCTCGACCGTCGTCTCGCCCGACAAGGTGGCCGGCGCGCGCTACAACGAAGCGATGTCCAAGATGGCGGGACGGTAACACCGCCTCAGGCAAAGCGTCGGCTGCCCGCCACGCAGAGCACAACGAGCAGGGCTGTCGCGAGCATGGGAAGGCTTACCTTTTCATGCAACAGCCCTGCGGCGAGCACGAAGCCGAGGAACGGCTGCAGCAACTGAAGCTGACCGACCGAGGCGATGCCGCCCAAGGCCAGGCCGCGATACCAGAAGATGAAACCGATCATCATGCTGAACAGCGAGACGTAAGCGAGCGACAACCAGCTTGAGGTCGAGACAAGGCCAAGATCCTCCGGCATGGTCCAGAGCGCGAGCGGCAGCATTGTTGGTAGCGACAGAACCAGCGCCCAGCTGATCACCTGCCAGCCGCCAAGCCGACGCGACAGGCGCGCGCCTTCGGCATAACCCAGGCCACAGGCAAGGACTGCTGCGATCATCAGCCCGGCACCCGCGATCGCCATATCCGCCGTCGTCGACAGCGCAAAACCGGCAACCAGCGCCGCGCCCGTCACGGAGAACATCCAGAATATCGCAGAGGGGCGTTCGCCCGCCCGCAACACGCCGAAGAGAGCGGTGCAGAGCGGCAGCAAGCCGACGAAGACGATCGACTGGGCCGAGTTGATGCTTTTGAGCGCCAGCGCCGTCAGCAGGGGAAAGCCGACCACGACGCCGAGGGCCACGACCGCCAGCGGCAGCAGATCGCTGCGCAGGGGACGCTTCTCTCGCATTGCGATCAGCAGGACGGCACCCAGGGCCGCCGCGATCACGGCTCGCGCCGAGGTCAGGAACAGCGGGGCAAAATCGGCAAGCCCCATCCGCGTTGCCGGCAGCGAGCCGCTGAAGATCAGCACGCCGATGAAACCGCTGGCCCAGGCCTTCCAAGACGTCGTCATTCTCGTCTCCTTTTTTCTGCCCTTCCCTATGGCAGGGAGGGGCTGGCGCATCCAGAGACGGAGCGATACAATCTGGCCAAACTGTATTGACAACAAAGGCCATACAGATGAACGAGCGCGTGCAACCACCGGAGCTGCCGGCCTCGCGGACGGCGCAGGTCATGGCCGACATTCGCGGCCGCATCGGCGCGGGCCAGCTCGTGCCCAACGACCGACTGCCATCGATCCGGCGTCTGGCCGTCGAGCTTTCGGTGTCACCCTCCACCGTCGTGGAGGCCTATGACCGGCTCTCCGCCGAAGGGCTGATCCGCCCCCGCCCAGGCTCCGGCTTCTTCGTCACGGAAGCCGGACGCACGCCTGCGCCACTTGTCCGGCTTGAGCCGCCCCGCGCGATGGAGGTCGATCCCTTCTGGGTGGCGCGGCAGGCGCTCGATGCCGATCCCCGCACATCGAAGCCCGGCTGCGGTTGGCTGCCGCCGGACTGGATGCCCACCGCACTCCTGCATGCCGGCATGCGCAGTGTGCTGCGCCAGGCGACCAGCCTCACGACCGATTATGGCCCCTCGCGCGGCAGTGCGGCGCTCAGGCGCTTCGTGGAGACGCGGCTGCGTCAGCAGTCGATTACGCTGTCCGAGGATCAGGTTCTGCTTGCGGGCTCCGCCACGCAGGCGCTCGATCTCGTCTGCCGGCTCCTCTTGCGCCCCGGCGACCGCGTCATCGTCGACGATCCCTGCTACTTCAATTTCCAGACGCTGCTGCGGGCCCATCAGGCCGTCGCTATCCCGGTGCCCTACACGGAAAACGGCCCTGACATCGCTGCCTTCGAGGCCGCCGTCACGCGCGAGGCGCCGCGGCTCTATCTCACCAATTCCGGCCTGCACAATCCGACCGGCGCAACACTCTCGCCCCAAATCGCCTTCCAGCTGCTCGGCATCATCGCTCGGTCAGACATGCTGGTCGTCGAGGACGACATCTTCGCGGACTTCGAGCCGGAGCCGGCGATCACGCTTGCCACTCTCGACGGGCTTTCCCGCGTCATCCGCATCGGCAGCTTCTCCAAGACCATCTCGGCCTCGCTGCGCACAGGCTTCATCGCCACCGATCCCGAACGCATCCGGCTGTTGACCGACCTGCAGGTCGCCATCCAGTTTGGCGGCCCGAGCCAGGTGGCGACCGAGGCGATCCACGGCGTGCTTTCGAGCGGCGGCTATCGCAAGCATCTCGACCAGTTACACCGGCGCCTCGACACCGAGCGGCGCGCGACAGCAACCCGTCTCGGCGACCTGGGAATAGCCCAGGTTCTCACACCGCGTGGCGGCCCCTATCTCTGGTGTCGTATGCCCGGGGGGATCAGCTCGACTGCCCTTGCCCAGGCAGCCCTGCCCCAGGGCGTGGTGCTGGCGCCCGGCAATGTCTTCAGCCTCTCGCTCTCGGCAGACGGCTTCATGCGCTTCAACGTGGCGCATATGGGGGACGCCCGGCCGTTCCGGGTGTTGGAGCGGGCGCTCAAGGCGATGGGATAGTCAGCCGCTGACCGCGCGGCGATAGACCGATGGCGTGGTGCCGGTGACCGCCTTGAACATGCGCGTCAGATGGCTCTGGCTGCTGAAACCGCAGGCTGAGGCGATCTGGGCAATCGGCTCGCTGCCTTTGAGCATGCGCCGGGCGCGGTCGATGCGACGGTTGAGGATGAAGTCATGCGGAGAGACACCGCAGCTTGCGCGAAACATCCGCTGCAGATGGAATTCGCTGAGATCCGCCAGCTTCGCCAGATCCTTCAGCGAGATCGTCTGATCGAGGCTCACCTCGATATGATCCACCAGTCGTCGACGCAGGACGGGTGCCAGACCGCCACGCAGGACCGGACGCCGCTCCCCGCCATATCGCGGATCGGCAAACAGCTGCTCCACCGCCGTGACGATCGCCTGTTCGGCGAGCAGCCGGTTGCCGCTCTGGGTGGCAGTGGCCAGATGCACCAGGGCCTCCGCCAAGCGTGGCGCCTCGTCGAAGGTCGCTTCCGGCAGAAGCATCAGCCGGGCATCGCGATCAAAGGTTTCGGAGAAAAGGCGGCGCAACTCGCCATCAGCGACGTAGAGATGCACGAATTCGAAGTTGTCGGTGATCTCCCATTCAGAAGACGCCCCCTGCGGCATGATGCAGAGCGCGCCCGGCCAGCCGGCGATGCTGCCGGCATCGATCCTTCGCGTGCCGTCGCCGCCGCGCAGGTAACAGCTGAAGGTATGCCCGTCGGTCCGCTCGTAGCGCATGCGGTCATGGCTGTTGCGCCAGATCGCACTTGCCCTGCCCTCGCCAAGGTCAAGCGTTTCCCCACGCTCGGCACGGGACGAGGCGGACAGGGAGCCGAAGACGGTGGCGGTGTGCAGCATGGAGTACCTTCACGAGATCGCCCGCATTCTAGCGCGCTTTATGCGCTGCGCCATCGCCAATCAGGAAGGCATGCCCTGCGTGCCGAAGATCATCGCAAGATCGTGCAAGAAGACGGGGTAGCCTTGGCATTACCTACCTCTCGAAAGCGAGGCGCATCCCATGACCAACCTTCTACTCTTCTCGTCGACCGTGCTGATCTGGGGCACGACCTGGATCGCGATCGCGCTGCAGATCGGGCCGGTGCCGGTGCTGGTCTCGGTCTTCTACCGCTTCGCGCTTGCCGCCCTCGTCCTCGTCGGCGTGCTGGCCCTCACAGGTCGCCTGAAAGTGCCGACGCTCAAGCAGCAGCCCTTCATCCTCGTTCAGGCGCTGTCGCTCTTCTGCTGCAACTTCCTGTGCTTCTATCACGCGGCGAGCTATGTGCCCTCGGGCCTGATCTCCGTCGTCTTCTCGCTTGCCACCGTTTACAACGCCGTCAACGCCCGCATCTTCTTCGGCGATCAGATCAAGCCGCGCACCCTGCTCGCAGCAGCCCTTGGGGCCACCGGGCTTGCGCTGCTCTTCGGGCCCGAGATCTTCACCGCCGTCAATCCGGACAGCTGGAAGGGCATCGGGCTTTCCGCGCTCGGCACGCTGTTCTTTTCCTTCGGCAACATGGCGTCCCGCCGCAACAGCGCTGAAGGCATTGCGCCCGTGACCGCCAATGCCTGGGGCATGAGCTATGGCTCGATCGCCCTTCTCACCCTGATCGGCATCACCGGAACGCCGATCGTGCTGCCGCCGGACCAGACCTATCTCGTCGCCCTCGTCTATCTCTCCGTCATCGGCTCCGTCGTCGGCTTCACCACCTATCTGATGCTGGTCTCGCGCATCGGATCCCAGAAGGCGGCCTATGCCACGGTGCTTTTTCCCGTCGTCGCCCTGACGCTCTCCAGCCTTTACGAGGACTATCACTTCACGCCGCTCGCGATGGTGGGTCTGGCGCTGACGCTCGCCGGCAATGTCGTCATGTTTGCCCGGCTACCGCGCCGACAGCCCCTAACCGCGGTCGAGCAGGCGGATCTCAAGGCCTGATCGCATTCCGGCACCTGCGACGGATGGCACAGACGATTTCCCGCGTCAGCGACGACATTCTGCGCTATGAGAAGCGTCATCGTCTGATCCCAACGCTGAAAGTGCTTATGGCTCAACATCCTGCCCCGGTAGTCCGTCCTTGACCGGCCTCCTCGATACCGCCGCGCTTGCGCGGCTCGGCTTCAGCACCTTCTTCACCGAACAGGTGACGGCTGATGAGGCCGAATTCCTGGTGCGCCGCATCTCCTCGGTGCATCGCGACCGCCTGGAGGCGATCGACAGCACCGGGCCGGTGGAGATCGAACTTCCGCCCAACAGCAACACGGCCGATTTTGCCGTGGGCGACTGGGTTCTTGCCGCTCCGTATACCGGTCTGCTCGTGCGCCGCCTGGATCGCCAGACCGTCCTGCAACGGCGGACCGAAGGCGCCTTCGGTCAGCAGCTCGCCGCCGCCAATGTCGACACGCTTTTCATCGTCACGTCCTGCAATGCGGATTTCAACGCTGCCCGGCTGGAACGCTATCTGGTGATGGCCAATGAAGCGGGCACGCGGCCTGTCATCGTTCTCACCAAGGCGGATACGGTCGACAATGCCTCCGTCTACGCGGATGAGGCGCAAGGCCTGCAGCGCGATCTGCCTGTCGTCATCGTCAATGCGCGATCGCCCGATGCCATCGAGCCCCTGATGCCCTGGTGCGGCCCCGGCCAGACCGTCGCTCTTGTCGGTTCTTCCGGTGTGGGCAAGTCGACGCTGGTGAATACGCTCGCAGGCCACGGCGCGGAGACGGCTCAGAAGACAGGCGCGATCCGCGAGCATGATGCCAAGGGTCGCCACACGACCACGGCGCGTTCCCTGCATGCGATCGCAAGCGGCGGCTGGGTGATCGATACGCCCGGCATCCGCACGCTCTATGTGAGCGACATCACCGACGGCATCGACACGTTGTTTGCCGAAATCACCGAGCTTGTGCCGCATTGCAAGTTTCGCGATTGCAGCCATTCGCACGAAAAGGGTTGCGCCGTGCAAGCGGCGATCAAGGACGGCACGCTCGAGCCTGCCCGCCTCGATCGTTGGCGGCAGCTACAGGCGGAAAACCGCGACCGAACGCCCGTCTATTCCGGGCCCAAGGGCAACAAGACGCTGCGCAAGAAGAAGTATTGAGCTTTCGGCCGCCAGTCCCTACATAGGGATCATAGGCGACGCACTTCGCACGCGTCGCATCCGCTCGCCGTGTGCGAGCTTTTCTTCCCCGTTTACAGCGACATTCCAGGCTCCGGCATCCTGCCGGGGCGCTTTCCGAATTGGAGACCAGCATGGCAGACGACAAAAACGCCGCAGTGAAGGGCTATGAGCCCATTCCCTTTGCCAAGAAGCATCGCATCTCGGTTGAAGACGCCAAGGCGATCCTTGCTAAGCACGGCGACGACCGGAAGTCGGCCGACAAGGAAGGCCGGCGCGTCAGCCTCTGAGGCATGATGACGAAGCCCGACCTTCCTAACGGTCCATGACCATTAGGTTCAAAACAAAAAGCCCTTTCCCCGACATGCAGGGAAAGGGCTTTTTCTTTGTTTCATCGCAAGCGGACCAAGCCCGCCCGCCATCACAAGATCATGCGCGCAGGGTTCCGCCCGTGGACTTTTCGACATTGCCGACGATCTTCTTCGTCAGCGCATCGAAATCCTCGTCGGTCAGGGTCTTGTCGGTCGGCTGGATCAGAACCTCGATCGCCACCGACTTCTTGCCCTCGCCGACAGACGCGCCTTCGAAGATATCGAAGACATTGACGCCCGAGATCAGCTTGCGGTCGGCGCTAGTCGCCGCCTTGATGATCGCACCCGCCTCGACTGCCTTTTCGACGACGAAGGCAAAGTCGCGCTTCACCATCTGGAAGGGCGAAAGCTCCAGCGCCGGCTTTGTGCGGGTTGCCTTCTTCTTCGGCTCCGGCAGGGCATCGACATAGATCTCGAAGCCGCACAGCGTGCCGGAAACGTCGAGCGCTTCCAGCGTCTTCGGATGGAATTCGCCGAAGGTACCAAGGATAACCTTGGGGCCGGCCTTGATCGTGCCGGAACGGCCGGGGTGATACCATTCGGGACCGCCCTGCTCGATCTGGACATTGCTCATCGGAATGCCGCAGGCTTCGAGCACGGCGAGCGCATCGGCCTTGGCGTCGAAGACGTCAACCGGCTTGCCGCCGCCCTTGGCCTGGTTGGACCACATGCGGCCGGCACCGGCGATCGAAGCCGTGCCACGGCGCACGCCACCGGCGACGCGACGCTGCGTGTCGGGCGTGTCACCCTCATAGGTGCCCGAGACTTCGAAGATGGCCACATCGCCGAAGCCACGGTCAGCATTGCGCTGGGCCGCCGTCAGCAGGCCGGGCAACAGTGAAGGCCGCATGTCGGACATATCAGCGGCGATCGGATTGACCAGCTTCAGCTTGTCGCTGCCACCGCCGAAAAGCTTGGCATGCTCAGCAGAAATGAAGGACCAGGTCACGGCTTCCAGCATGCCGCGCGCGGCGAGCGCCCGGCGGGCCGAACGCGTGCGGATCTGCAGCGTCGTCAGGATCTTGGAATTGACCGAACCGGTCGGCGGCAGCGGTTCCGGCTTGATGTTGTCGACGCCATGCATGCGCATGACCTCCTCGACGAGATCCGCCTTGCCGTCGACGTCAGGACGCCAGGAGGGCACGGAGACCTTGGCGGCCTTGTCATCGCCCGAAAGGATCTCGAAGCCGAGTGCGGACAGGATCTGGCGCGCTTCGTCGTTGGAGACGGTCAGACCGGTCAGGCGCTTCACTTCCGAATAAGGGAAGTCGACAACCTTCTTTTCATGACCCTTATAGCCTTCGACCTTGGCTGCTGCTGCCGTGCCGCCGCACATCTCGAGCACAAGCTCAGTGGTGCGCTCAAGGCCCGGGACCATATATTCCGGATCGACGCCGCGCTCGAAACGGTAGCGCGCGTCCGTAATGATGCCATGGGCGCGACCGGTCTTGGCGATGTTGATCGGGTCCCAGAGGGCGGATTCGATCAGCACGTTGACGGTGTTCTCGTCGCAGCCCGAATGCTCGCCGCCCATGATGCCGCCAATGGATTCCGGACCGTTGTCATCGGCAATGACAACATTGCCCGGGTTGAGCTTGTAGGTACGCGTATCGAGCGCGAGGATCTCCTCGCCATCCTTGGCCCGGCGCACGACAAGCGCGCCCTTGACCTTGTCGGCGTCGAAGACGTGCATCGGACGACCCTGGTCGAAGGTCATGTAGTTGGTGACGTCGACGAGCGCCGAGATCGGACGCAGGCCGATCGAAAGCAGGCGCTGCTGCATCCATTTCGGGCTCGGGCCGTTCTTTACGCCGCGCACGAGGCGATAGGCGAAACCGGGGCAGAGATGGTCTTCAAGCTCAAGCTTGACGTGATGCGGAGTCTCACCCTCGACCTTGAAGGCGGGCGCATTTAGGGCCTTGAGCCTGCCCAGACCGGAGGCTGCGAGATCGCGGGCAATGCCGAAAACTGACGTGCAGTCCGGACGGTTCGGCGTCAGGTTGATTTCGATGACCGGATCGTCGAGGCCGGCATAAGAGGCAAACGAGGTCCCAACAGGCGCATCCTCGGGAAGGTCGATGATACCGTTATGATCCTCGGAGATGTTGAGCTCCTTTTCGGAGCACATCATGCCATGGCTTTCGACGCCACGGATCTTGCCGACAGAGAGCGTCACATCGATGCCCGGCACATAGGTACCCGGACGGGCGAGTGCACCAATCATGCCGGCGCGGGCATTTGGCGCGCCGCAGACGATCTGCACCGGCTTGCCGTCGCCGGCATCGACGGTGAGGACCTTCAGGCGATCGGCTTCCGGATGCTTCTCGGCCGTCAGGATCTTCGCGATGACGAAAGGCTTGTAGGCCGCCTTGTCATCGACATCCTCGACCTCGAGACCGATCGCGGTCAGCCGCTCGCAGATTTCCTCGAGCGAGGCCTCGGTTTCCAGGTGATCCTTCAGCCAGGAGAGTGTGAATTTCATTGTCTCGTTCCCATCTGCATCTTGCCCGAAGCGTCCAGCGGTCGCGCGCCTGACGCCTGCCTTCCGAGGAGCATGCTGACCACCGTCACATCGAGATCGATATCGGGCCAGTGAATGCTCGACGGCATGAATTCCACGTTGTTCCGCTCCACCGGCATCGCCTCCTGCAGGGGCGGGTACCACCAGACCGGGACGCTGACGATCCGACCGTCCGTCAGTTCCACATGCAGCAAGTCGTCATCGCAGAGCAGATCGACCGGCCGCATGTTATCGAGATGTTCAATCACGTCACATTTGCCTTCATTCACAAGGATGGGGCAGCCTCCAACTGCCCCCTCCATCTAGCCGCCACGGCAGCCAGTTATTCGCGGATCAGCTGCTCAGACCGCCGAAAAGCGTCGGCACGTCGAGCGGGCGGAAGCCGTAATGGCTCATCCAGCGGACATCTGCGTTGAAGAAGTCGCGCAGGTCCGGCATGCCGTATTTCAGCATGGCGATGCGGTCGAGGCCCATGCCCCAGGCAAAGCCCTGGTATTCGTCCGGATCAAGACCGCCAGCACGCAGCACGTTGGGGTGAACCATGCCGCAGCCGAGGATTTCCATCCAGTCCTTGCCTTCGCCGAACTTGACAATCGGGCCGCTTGAGCGGTCGCACTGGATGTCGACCTCGAAGCTCGGCTCGGTGAACGGGAAGAAGGACGGGCGGAAGCGCATGGTGACGCTGTCGACCTCGAAGAAGGCCTTGCAGAATTCTTCGAGGATCCAGCGCATGTTGGCGACATTGGCCGTCTTGTCGATGACGAGGCCTTCGACCTGATGGAACATCGGCGAATGGGTCGCATCCGAGTCCTGGCGATAGGTCTTGCCGGGAATGACGATGCGGATCGGCGGCTTCTGCGCTTCCATGGTGCGGATCTGCACCGGCGAGGTGTGCGTGCGCAGCACCTTGCGCTCACCATTCTCGTCCGGTGAGAGGAAGAAGGTGTCGTGCATCTCGCGGGCCGGGTGGCCGTCCGGGAAGTTCAGCGCCGTGAAGTTATAATAATCGGTCTCGATATCGGGACCTTCGGCGATGGAGAAACCCATGTCGGCGAAGATCGCGGTGATCTCGTCGACGATCTGGCTGATCGGATGGATGCGACCACGCTCGGCAGGCGACGAGCGTACGGGCAGCGAGACATCCAGCGTCTCGGCCTTCAGGCGGGCATTGATCGCCGCATCCTTGAGCGCTGCCTTGCGGGTGGTGATCTCGTCGGTGATCTCGTTCTTCAGCGCGTTGATCGCGGCACCGCGCGTCTGGCGCTCCTCCGGCGTCATCGTGCCGAGCGTCTTCAGGAGTTCCGAGACGGAGCCCTTCTTGCCTAGGGCCGCCACGCGCACCGCCTCGATCGCGGCCTCGTCGCCGGCTGCGGCGATTTCCGCCAGAAGCTGTGCCTTCAAAACGTCTAGTTCAACCATCTTGTCCTGCCTTGGCGGTGTTCGGGCTCTCCGCCCTGTCGAGCGGGGCCTTCATCAGAAATTCCGTTGCCATGATAAAGCGTCGCAGATCACTACCCATGTGCACGCGGCCGATCAACCGTATGAGGGGCAAAATTCGGCTGGCGAGCGCGGTCAGCGCGCGCAATTCGTGTTGTGCCGCATCCGTGGCACGATGCGACCAAGCATCGAGTGCGGCGCGACAGGTTTCGTCGGGTCGGATCGCGCTCGATGCCACAACGAGGAAATACAGAAAGACGTCGCGCGCCTGGGCCATTTCGAGCGGCATGACCGATGCTGGATCCTCCTCGAAATCCATGAAACCGATGCGCCCATCACGCAGGAAGAAGTCGCGCGCATGCGGACGCCCATGGCTAAGGCCGGCGGCGTGCACTCGGCCGAGCGCGTCGGCCGCCTGCACCAGAAGCGCGTCATGGGCGACGGGGTCCGCCCTGCGCAGGTCCTTGAGGTGCTGGGCCAGCGTCAGCCCTACGTCTTCCATGACCATCGCCGTCTTCGACTGGTAAACGATCGTGGGGACGGAGAACCCTGCGCCGGCGAAAGCGCGCATCCGGACAATCTCGCGCGCCTGCATCGCGTCAGGCGCGAGTTGTGGCGAAGGTCGGAACTGAGGCACGCGGAACAGTGCGGCCGCCAAGCCCTGGAGGGAGACGAAAAGCGGCAGCACCTTCACGCCATGACGCTTGATCCAGAGCCGCCGATGCGGCAGGTCGAGGCATTGCACCCGGCCGTCGCTCTCGACCAAGGCTCTCAACACTTCCGCGATTTCATCGTCTGCGAGTTCGATCTCACCATTGGGCGTACCGGACCCGTCCCCCAGCAGATAGGCCATATCCAATCCTTACCGCCACCGCGGCAAACGAAAAACCCGCGCCGGAGGTCCAGCGCGGGTTTCCCAATCCAAAATCCAAGGAAGCTTGGGAGCGCTGGCTTACTTGACCGCGCTTTCAAACTCGTTGGCCGTGCCGGCGTCCTTGAGGTAGGCGAGCGCCTTCTTCGAAGCGTCTACGAGTTTCGCAAAAGCAGCCGGCTCATGGATGGCGAGGTCGGAGAGGACCTTGCGGTCGACTTCGATGCCAGCCTTGTTCAGGCCGTCGATGAAGCGGCCGTAGGTCAGGCCGAATTCGCGGACGGCAGCGTTGATACGCTGGATCCACAGAGCGCGGAAGTTGCGCTTGTTGTTCTTGCGGTCGCGGTAAGCAAACTGCTTCGAACGATCGACGGCAGCCTTGGCGGCCCGGATCGTGTTCTTGCGGCGGCCGTAGAAGCCCTTGGCCTGCTTGAATACCTTGTTGTGCTTGGCGCGGGAAGTTACGCCACGTTTTACGCGTGCCATGTCATGATCTCCTTAATTGTCCAACAGCGAGCGGGTCTCAGAGACCGTTTGGCAGGTAGTTCTTGATGACCTTTTTGCCGTCAGGTTCAGCCAGAACCATCGTGCCGCGGGCATCGCGAATGAACTTGTTGGACCGCTTGATCATGCCGTGACGCTTGCCAGCTGCAGCCGCGAGGACCTTGCCGGAAGCCGTGATCTTGAACCGCTTTTTCGCGGAGGATTTCGTCTTCATCTTGGGCATTTTGCTACTCCATTGTTCTTGTATCGAAACAGGCAGACGAATGCCCGTTTTCAAGCATAAAGAACGGCCACGGCATGCCCTGCCGGACCGTTCGGACGGGCGCTTATAACCGCAGACCCGAGAAAGCGCAACGGGTGGCCGCGGGAATCTTCCGGAAGGCTGAAAAACGCGTCAGGACCGGGCTGGAAGAAAGAGGCCTACCTTCAGGCCGCCGAGCTCGGAGCGGGCAAACGTGACGCGCCCACCATAGGCGGCCAGAACGTCGGTGCTGATCGCTAGGCCGAGCCCCGTGCCCTCGTCCTCGGCCAGATGCACGCCGCGGCGGGCGATAGCCGCCAGATCCTCGTCGTCGACGCCAGGCCCATCGTCCTCGACGTCCAGCCGGATGAAGTTCCCGTCCCGCTCCGCAGACACGGAGATCGCCGCGCGCGCATAACGCGTCGCATTGTCGAGGACGTTGCCGAGGGCTTCCGCAAGGTCGGCCGGATCCATGTCCGCCGTCAGGCTCTCATCGATCCCGATCTTCCAGGTCACGCCGCGCGCTGCAGTCACCGGTGCCAGCACCGAGACCAGCTTGCCGGTGAGCGAGGCGAGACCTGTCTGGGCCATTTGCTCCACGCCAAGCCGCGCGGACTGGAGCTGCCGGTCGGCCCGCTGGCGGATCAGGTCGACCTGTTGACGGATCATGCTGCGCTCCCGATCCGGCAAATTGTCGGCGAGTTGCAGGAGGACCGTCAGTGGCGTCTTCAGTCCGTGCGCGAGATCGCTCGCCCGGGCACGAGCCCGCTCGATTGCGGTTTCGCGCTCCCGAAGCAGGCCATTCATCTCGCCCACCAGGGGACGGAGTTCGGTCGGACCGGCGTCCGGCAGTTGATCCGTCCGGCCGGAGCGGACGAGTGCCAGGCCGCTTTGCAGCCGCGCCAAAGGCGCAAGTCCGATACCCACCTGAAGAAAGGCCGCCGCCAAGAGAACAGCCGCCGTCAACACCAGCATGATGGTCATGGCGCCGTGATATTCGGAAATCGCATCGTCCATGACCTTCCGATCGAAGCCGGCAAGCAGTGTCAGTGGTTTATTTCCTTCGGGGGTTTCGAGGATCAGGTCGCGCAACTGCACCAGAAGCGGCGCGCCGTCCGGTCCCTGCCCCTGCCTGAAGCCATAGGGTCCGGCCAGCAGCGTGTCGGCAGCGATCTCGATATCCCAGAGTGAGCGCGAGCGGAAGATCAGGCCGCCTTCACCGACCACCTGCCAGTAGAGGCCGCTTCCCGGCAGCTCGAAACGAGGGTCGCCCGGCTCGTCCGTCATGCGTCCCTTGCCGGCTTCGAATTCCACGCCGGCGGCCAATTGGTCGATGATGGCCGACATATCGGCGCGGTAGCGGTCTGCGACGTAGTTGGAGAAAATGCGGCTGAGGCCCGACGCGACCAGAAGGAGAATGAAGGCGATCGCCAGAACGGCTCCGACGAGGAGGCGCAGGCGCAGGGACTGCATCATGCCTCCTCGCCGGCCAAAGTGTAACCGAAGCCACGGCGGGTGGCGATGGCAGTGGGATGGGTCTTGCGCCGGATGCGGGCGATCATCGCCTCGACGGCATTCTTGCCGGCGTCGTCGTCGCGCCCCTGAACCTGCCTGGCGATTTCGATCGGATCGAAGACCCTCTGGGGTTCGGCGATCAACAACGCGAGCAGGCGGAACTCGAGCGGCGTGAGGTCGATCGGCCGGTCGTCATAGGTGACACGACGGGTCGTCTCATCCAGCACAAAACCGCCGGCAGATGCCTTGGTCTTCGCCCGTCCGCCGGCACGGCGCAGCAGCGCCTTCAGACGCGCCACGAGCTCCTCGCTGCGGAACGGTTTCGGAAGATAATCGTCGGCGCCGGCCTCGAAGCCATCGACCCGCTCCATCCAGGATCCGCGGGCAGTCAGAACCAGAATGGGCGTATCCAGGCCTGCCGATCGCCAGCGCTTGAGGATCGAGAGACCATCCATTCCCGGAAGGCCGAGATCGAGAACGATCGCAGCATAATCGCCTGTCTCACCCTCGGCCCACACATCCGGGCCGGTGGCGCGATGATCGACGAGAAAGCCCTCCAGTTCGAGCTTGGCGCGAGTATGGTCGGCAATGGTCTGATCGTCCTCCGCGAGCAGAATGCGCATGGGTCACCATCCGAAGAGATTGAGCTTTCGCCCGGTTGCGGCTTCCAGCTTCAGCGTTTTGACGCGGGATCCGGACTGTACCTTCAATGTGTAGTAGGGTGCGCGGGCCCTGAGGTTGAGATCGACCGAGATCACCCGGCCACCGCCGAGATCATCCACGCGCTTGAGGATTTCCCGGAGCGGCAGGATGCGTCCCTCATCCACGGCTTCACGCGCCCTCAGATGGTCCCGATCCTTTCCGGAGCCACTGCCGCTTCGATCATCGTCATCATCATCGTCGTCTCCGCCGCGACCGCGACCACGACCACTGCTGTCGTCATCGCCATCGTCATCGCTGTCATCAGAATCGTCGTCCGACCCTCCGGACCCGCTGTTGTCGCTGCCCCCGCCGCTGTCATTGTCGTCATCACCGTCATCCCCGTCTTTTGCCATGGCACTGCCGGCCGGCACGAAACCAGCGGAAAGCAGACCCAGCAATGCAAACAGGAAAAGGCGACGGTCCATCATGGCTCAATCAAGGTTTTGGCAGAGACTAGCGCGAGCCGTCTCTGCCGCCAACAAAAGAAAAGATATCCCCGTCCGGTGGGGGCCGGACGGGGCGAAACGGCCAGAAGATACCCGCGGCGGCTCGGGCTTCGCCGTTCCGGTTCGATTACGGTGCGGGAATGACGGTAACGCCGGTCAGCGTTCCCTTTGGTGCGCGGACCTTGATTTCGGTCTGGCCGTGTTCTTCCTCGAATTCGAAGCGCAGGCGATTGCCGTTCTGGTCCACGGGGATCATCGATCCGCTGCGCAGTCCGGCCAGCTGGTTGTCGTTAACGATCACGCGGACTTCGTCGCGGTCACCGCCCCGACCACGGCGCCCATTGTCATCGTCATCATCGTCGTCGGAATCGTCGTCGTCATCGCCACCGCGACCACGGCCGCGACCACGGCTGTCGTCATCGTCATCATCGTCGTCGCTGCTGCTTCGATCCCGGTCACGTCCCGAGCTGTCGTCATCACTGTCGTCGCGATCGCTGGCGCTGTCCCGACCGCTGTCATCGCTGCCGCTGTCGTCGTCATCGTCGCCACCGCGTGCCTGGGCTTCGGTCGCCACGAGGGCTGCCAGCGGACCCGGCACGATGGTGCCCAGAACCGGAATGAAGGTGATCGCCATAAGTGCCGTGCTGGATACGAGCAGGGTGCGGCGAAGGAGCTTGGTCATTGTATGTCCTCCAAGATGTGTCTGCGTTGTCGATGGGAGGATCATGCATCAGCCCGGCTGACAAACCGGGCGGCGCGATTGTCAGCGAACTGTCAGGCGGGAAACCCGAGATGGACAGGAGAAAAAGCGGTCGACATGCAGCAAACGAAAAAAGCCGCCCGGAAAGGCGGCCTTTTGAACGTCTCATCGGGATCAGCTCACTTCGGAGCGAGCACCATCATCATCTGACGGCCTTCGAGCTTCGGCTCGGCTTCGACCTTGGCGATACCAAGCGTGTCTTCCTTCACCTGCAGCAGGAGCTTCATGCCGAGTTCCTGGTGGGCCATTTCGCGGCCACGGAACTTCAGGGTCACTTTGACCTTGTCGCCTTCTTCGAAGAAGCGGTTCATCGCCTTCATCTTCACCTCATAGTCATGGGTGTCGATGTTCGGGCGCATCTTGATCTCTTTGACCTCGACGATCTTCTGCTTCTTGCGTGCTTCGGCCGCCTTCTTCTGGTTGGCGTATTTCAGCTTGCCCAGGTCGAGGATCTTGCAGACCGGTGGCTCTGCATTCGGCGAAATCTCGACCAGATCCAGTCCGGCCTCTTCCGCCATGCGCAGCGCCTGATCCGTCGCGATGACACCGAGGTTCACGCCCTCTTCATTGATCAGCTGGACTTTCGGAATGCGGATTTCACGGTTGGAGCGCGGCCCGTCCTTTACGGGGGCATCGGTCTTGAACGGTCTGCGAATGGTCGTATTCTCCTCAAAACATTTCGGAATGTCGCAGCGTAAACCCGCGCGCATCCGCGTCATAGGGCTATGTGATATCTGCGACGGCAGTGTCAATAGCATGCTTCCGAAAGAAAATCACCTGTTGTCCGCGACTCCGCGAATGTGTTTTACAACCATCGACAAAAGGAGAGCGCTCATGAGCACGACAGCAAACATCCTGCAGGAAAAGACGATCACGGTGGGAACCGGCGATGCGGCACGCGACATCGTCGTTATCACCCGCCTTGGCGTCGCGCAGGACAGACCGGCGCTGGTCTGGCTCGGCGGCTATCGGTCCGACATGGCAGGGACAAAGGCGATCGAGATGGACGCGCTTGCCGCCGAACAGGGACTTGCCGCGATCCGCTTCGACTATTCGGGCCACGGCGTTTCCGGCGGGGATTTCACAAAGGGCACGATCTCGCGCTGGACCGAGGAGGCGCTGGCGGTCATCACGGCTGCCAACGTGTCAAAGATCGTGTTGGTCGGCTCCTCCATGGGCGGCTGGATCTCTCTGCGCGTTATCCAGGAGGCCAAGCGGCTGGCGCTGCCGGTAACGGTCGAAGGTCTGGTGCTCATCGCACCAGCCCCGGACTTCACGTCGGACCTGATCGAGCCCGGCCTGACAGAGACCGAGCGGCAATCGCTTCTCGAGCGCGGCTATTTCGAGGAGCCTTCCGAATACAGCCCCGAACCCAACATCTTCACCCGCGCCTTGATGGAGGACGGTATCAAGAACCGGGTGCTGACAGGCCTCATCGAAACAGGTTGCCCAGTGCATATCCTGCAGGGCATGAAGGATCCGGACGTGCCCTACCAGCACGCCCTCAAACTCATGGAATTCCTGCCGCTGGACGACGTCGTGCTGACGCTGATTCGCGACGGAGATCATCGACTTTCCCGTCCCGAAGACATTGCCAAGATGAAATCGGCCATCGTTTCGATGGTCTGAGTATCGCTGAAAAACGATATCTCCCCACCCATCTGGAACAGAACGTGTCTTCGGACGTTCGAACTGTCGCATTTTAACCATACTGGATGAATTGCGTTGGTGGACACCACCGGCGCCGTTGACTCATGTCCTGCTGCAATCTTAACCTTTTGTTAAGGATACAGGGGACGTGTTCATGACGAACGGCTCGCGCGCCATCAAGGCGCTGATCATTGCAGCTGCGATTCTCGCACCTGCTCATGCGGGCTTCTCGGCGCCGCAGTCGCTGCGATCGATGATCACCGGCAGCATCACATCCCAGCCCATCGGCCATTACGAATTCTGCCAGACGCTTCCGCAGGAATGCGCAGTTCGCAACCGCCCCACGACCCCGCCCAAGGTGACCGATCACGGCTGGAGCGTGGTGCGCGACATCAATGCCAACGTCAATCACGCCATCGTTCCGCTGACCGACCACGAAATCTACGGCCGCGAAGAAGTTTGGACCTATCCGGTCGACCTCGGCGATTGCGAGGATTTCGTGCTGCTCAAGCGCAAGAAGCTGATGGAAGCGGGCTTTTCCGCCGCCGATCTGCTGATCACCGTCGTGCGCAAGCCCGATGGAGAGGGCCACGCCGTTCTCACGGTAAGAACCCAGTCGGGCGACTTCGTACTCGACAACCTGAACAACGACGTGAAGCTCTGGACCGAGACGCGCTATTCGTTCCTCAAGCGCCAGTCGAGCACCGACAGCGGTCGCTGGGTCACCATTGAAAACGGCACGTCCGACGTGCTGGTCGGCGCCCTGCAGTAAATGTAACTCTCTTCACCGACGCGTCAGCGCGAGTGTCGCCAGAACTGCGAGGCAGGCCATACCCGCCAGTGCTGCCAGCGCAGCCGACGGGCCCACCGTATCGTTCAGCCAGATCACCGAGACGGGGGCGATTGCGGACGCGACGATCCGCGTTGATGCGAGCGTGCCCATGGTTCGGCCATAGCCGGCCGCCCCGAAGTAGTGCAGCGGCAGCACGCCCCGGACGATCGACGTCAGCCCCTGGCCTGCGCCGTAAAAGACCGCGAAGGCAATGGCGAATGCCGCGAAGGGCTGAATGAGCGCGCCCGCCAGCGCGAACAGGCCGAGTGCCATGGCGAGCGCCGCGATGATCGCCGTCAGGGGCGGCGAGAAGAGATTGCGCCTGGCATATTCGATCAGGCGCGCCGTAACCTGGCTCGGCCCGATGAGACTTCCGGCAAGCGTCGCCATCGCGGTCGCATAACCGAGGTCGCGCATCAGGACGAGCAGCGTGGCGCCGACCGCCGATACGACGAAGCCACCCGCCGCAAAGGCCGTCGCCATCAGCACCATACGGCGTCTCCGGTCTCCTTCGAGGTTAATTTCGGCGCTTGTCTCCTCGACACGGGAGACCGGCTTTTCGCTGATCCTCGCCCGTGGCAAGGCGAAATGGATGGGGAGCGCGATCATGAGGTTCATGGCGGCCAGAACGAGATAGACATCGCGCCAGTCCATCCAGGTCAGCAGCCATTGCAGGAGCGGCCAGAAGACGGTGGAGGCAAAGCCTGCGATCAGGGTGACAAGCGTGATATGGGCGCGGGCCTCCCGGCCATGCGTCTGGGCAAGGGCCGCAAAGCCGGCATCATACTGGACGGCCAGTGCCACGAACTCGGCCACCAGCGTGATCACCGCAAACTGCCAGGCATTCTGCATGACGGCAAAAAGGGCGAGAGAAACGGCCGCCGCGATCGAGCCGAGGCACAGGATCAATCGAGCACCGAAGCGATCGACAAGGCGTCCGAGCACGGGCGCCGAGACCGCTCCTGCAAGCAGGCCCAGAGAAAAGACGCCGAAGACGAAACTCTGGCCCCAGCCGAATTCGCGGGCGATTTCGGGAGCGAGTACGGAGAAGGAGTAATAGAGCGTGCCGTAACCGATGGTCATGGTGACGCCCAGACCGATGGTCGCGGGAGAGGCTTTCATGGGTGCGCCATAATGCGTTTCGATGATCGCCAGATGACAGTGCGAGACGAGGCTCCGTCAAGCCTCGCCCGCGTGCATCACCCCTGCCCGATCAGGACGCCGGCGGCAAGCACAAGCGAGCCACCCAACACCACCTGCATGGCAGCGCGCCAGAAAGGCGTTTCCATGTAGCGGTTCTGGATGAAGGCGATTGCCCAGAGCTCAAAGAAGACGACGATGATCGCCGTGATCGTCGCGGTCCAGAAATGCGGGATGAGATAAGGCAGCGCGTGGCCGAGACCGCCGACCGTGGTCATGATGCCGGAGGCAAGACCACGCTTCAGCGGCGAACCGCGGCCCGACAGCTTGCCGTCGTCATGGGCCGCCTCGGTGAAGCCCATGGAGATACCGGCACCCACGGAAGCCGAAAGGCCGATCAGGAAAGTCGACCAGGTGTCACCCGTGGCGAAAGCCGCCGCAAAGATTGGCGCGAGCGTCGAGACGGAGCCGTCCATCAGTCCGGCCAGGCCCGGCTGGACATAGGTAAGCACGAATTGGCGCTTCTTCGTCTCGTCTTCCGTCTCGCGCGCATCTTCCGGCAGATGCCGGTCGCCGAGCATAGTGGCGATCTCCTCATGCCCCTGCTCGGCCATGGCGAGATCACCGAGCAGCTTGCGGATGCCGGCATCGGACGTGTGCTGGGCGGCTTCGTGATAGAAACGGTAAGCCCCCTCCTCCATCCGCATCGCTTCGTCACGGATCTGGTCGAGCGTCTGGTTCTGGCGCAGCCAGTCCGGCTTACGGTCGTAGAAGCCCTGGACGTGCTCGCGGCGGATCAAGGGAATGCGCTCGCCAAAGCGGTCGCGGTGTATCTCGATCAGCATGTTGCGATGAGTGTGCTCCACCTCGGCCATATCCTCGAAGACCTTGGCCGATTGCGGAAACTGGGCGCGCAATTGATCGGCGTAAGCGAGGTAGATCCGTGCATCATCCTCCTCGGAGGAAATGGCGAGCGCTAGGATTTCCTGTTCGGAAAGCTGATCGAAGGGCCGCTTGCCGCCCTTGAGGGAGAGACTGAACATGGGATTGCAACACCTATCTTAGAATTATTCTAAACTTAAGACAGTTTGCGGCTTGTATCAAGATGCCGCATGGACCATTTGCATCCCGAAGCGCATCAATCGTGCGACAGATATCAGCAATGAGAGAGGCCATGACCACGGATCTCACGGGCCGTGCCGCCCACCGCGCCGAAATCACCGCCCGCGCCGAAGCCGAGATGGCCGCCATGGGCGTGGACGCTGCCTTCATCGATCGGATGGTGGAAACCTTCTATGGCAATATCCGACAGCATCCGGATCTCGGACCTGTCTTCGAAGGGCGGGTTGCCGGTCGCTGGCCCGACCACATGATCAAGATGAAGGCCTTCTGGGGCTCCGTCGCCTTCAAGACCGGCGCCTATGGCGGCAAGCCCGTCATGGCGCATCAGGGGGTCGACGGCATGGCGGAAGGCCTCTTCCTGCAATGGCTGCAGCTCTTTTCCGACACGCTGATCCAGGTCGGCGCGACTGAAGGCGCGCATCGCTGGTTCATGGCGAGCGCCGAGCGCATTGCCAAAAGCCTCGTGCTGTCGCTTTTCTACAATCCTGCTGTCGACGATCCCCGCCTGCGCAGCCCAAACAGCCCGACCTGACAGTTCCTTGCGTGGAACAACGATTTTGCGAAACAAAAAGCAGATTTGGTCCGGTTGCCGGACAATTTCGTGAGCATTTGACCTTGCACTCCCTGCCCTGCCCGACTAGACCCGCCGCGGGAGCTGGAGGAGTGCGTACAATCAGAGGCAAGAGATCATGAACCGCCGTCAATTCTTCAAGCAGGCCGGCGTTGCCGGCGTCGGGGCAGCCGCACTTGCAGCGCCCGCCATCGCCCAGGAAAACCCCAAGGTTACCTGGCGCCTCGCATCGTCCTTCCCGAAGAGCCTCGACATCATCTTCGGTGCCGCGACCGACATCGCTGAAAGCGTGTCGAAAGCGACCGACGGCCAGTTCGAGATCCAGGTCTTCGCTGCCGGTGAAATCGTGCCGCCGCTGCAGGTGGCTGACGCCGTCACCGCCGATACCGTCGAGATGGGCCATACCTGCTGCTACTACTATATCGGCAAGGACCCGGCCTTCGCGCTCGGCACGGCCATCCCCTTCGGCCTCAACGCCCGCATGACCAATGCCTGGTTCACGGCCGGCGGCGGCAACGAGCTGCTCAATGAGTTTTTGGCCAGCCACAAGCTCTATGCGCTTCCGGCCGGCAACACCGGTGCCCAGATGGGCGGCTGGTACCGCAAGGAAATCAAGACCATCGATGACCTCAAAGGTCTGAAGATGCGCATCGCCGGCCTCGCTGGCGAGATCATGGCCAAGGTCGGCGTGACCCCGCAGCAGATTGCCGGCTCCGACGTCTATCCGGCGCTGGAAAAGGGCACGATCGACGCGACTGAATTTGTCGGTCCGTACGACGACCTGAAGCTCGGCTTCTACAAGGTCGCACCCTACTACTACTACCCGGCCTGGTGGGAAGGTGGCCCGACGGTCCATGCCTTCTTCAACCTCGACAAGTTCAATGCGCTGCCGGAAAACTACAAGCGCATCCTGACCGACGCGTGTGCGGCCGCCAACGCCCGCATGCTCGCCCGTTACGACGCGTCCAACGCCCAGGCGCTGCGCGAGCTTGTCGCAGGCGGCGCGCAGCTGCGTGCCTTCTCGTCCGACATCCTCGACACCTGCCACAAGGCTGCCAAGGAAACCTATGCGGATCTCTCGGCCAAGAACGAGTGGTTCAAGAAGCTCTATGACAGCCAGCAGACGTTCAAGCAGGACGCCTATCTCTGGGCGCAGATCGCCGAATACAGCTTCGACACCTATCAGATGATCCAGCAGCGCCAGGGCACGCTCTGACGCTTTCGATCGTCGCAAACGACAAGAGGCCCGGGCATCAAACCCGGGCCTCTTCGTTTTCAGGCATCCACCTCAGTGGCAGCAGCCGCTCTTCGTCTCGGGCTTGGGCGCACAGCAATCCGCCTCGCGATTGTCCCGGCTGTGGCCGTTCTTGTCGGCTGGCAGATCCATCGCGATATTGGCGTCGAAGAAGCCGTTCGGCTTCAGCGTGAAGCCGGCATATTCGACCGGCATGATCGGAAAGTCCTCCGGCTTGCAGACATGGGTGTGGCCGAAGGAGTGCCAGAGAACCACGTCGGCATTCTCGATGTCGCGGTTCTGGGCGACATATTTCGGCAGGCCGTCGCCGCCTGCATGGACGTTCGGATAATCGCCGGACGCATATTTCTCCGCCGGATCGAAGGCTGTCACCCAGATGTGCTTTTTCGCAAAGCCACCACGCTGGGCAACCGTCGAGCCTTCCTGCGCCAGCATCAGCGGGCTCGGCATCACCACCATCTTGTAGCCCGGCGCCTTGCCGACGGAATTCTTGACGTTGGGGTTCTGTACCTTCCAGTAGCGCCCGGTCTCGCCATTGGCGACAGCGGGTGAATCCAGCTCGCGCTTCAACACCTTTGTCTTGGTGTCAAAGACATTGCCGTAAGGGTTATCGTCGCCCCAGGGACGGGGAACGAATTCATGCTCGGTGACCGTATTGCCGCCGCCATCGACATCCATGTGCAGACGGGCGTTGAAGAAGTGCTGGTGCGTCGGGCCGCCGAGATTGTCGTCGACCATGCCGCCCCATTGATAGGTTTCCCCCGGCGCCACGGCTGCCGTCTGGATGATGCCGGTCAGTTTGGCCTCCAGCTGGATCGTGCCGTCCTGGTAGAGATACCAGTAGAAGCCGTAGTCGTAATTGCCGACGGTGGCGAAGAAGGAGATGACGAGGCGGCGCGAGCGGCGGACTTCGAAGATGCCGTTGCGGAATTCGTAGTGCTTCCAGAGGATGCCGTAATCCTCCTCATGCATGCAGATGGCATTCTTCATCACCATCGGCTGGCCGAAATCATCGGCCGAGGGCACGTCGAAATAGTGGATATGCCCCAGGCAGTCGCAGCCAAGCTCCAGGCAGTTGGCGAGACGCCCCAGTCCATATTCGCCGGCGTCGAAGGCGCTCTTCCAGAAGTGGTTGGCGGTCGGATCGGCATAGGGCACGACCATTTCCGTCACCGAGGCGCGGAAGACGATCGGGCGGATCTTGCCGCCGTCCTTGATGCCAAGTTCATGCAGCACGAGGCCTTCGCGCGGGGTGAAGCCGACGCGGAAGGACCAGTTCTGCCACTCGACCTTCCAGCCGTCGACGGTGAAGCTTGGGCCTTCCGGCTGGACGATGTCGAGGGGTTTCAACCCCTGGCGCGTCTCGGGAAAAGCTTCCTGACCGTAATTGCGCTTCTTCTTGGGCACCGGAATGATGCGGCCGTCATCGACCAGATCAACCACCTGGTTCTTCACCAGATCGACCACGGCCACCACCCCTTCGATCGGATGGGAATAGCCGTTGTCCCTGACGTCCTCGCGCCAGTAGGAGACGGCGCGCACGATGCGCTGGCCCTTTTCGAATTCCAGGCCGAAATAGCCAGATGAGAAGGGGTCGATCTGAACGAGCGGAATGTCCTCGTCGGTGATGCCGCGCTTCTTCACCGCTTCAATCCAGCGCGGATCAGACTTGACCGTCGCCTCGACCGTCTCGAATTCGCAGAGCATCACCGGCGGCTGGCCATAGGGCAGTTCGTCATGGGCCAGACGCTTGTGGTCGGCGACGGTCTTAGCCGAGAGGTCGACAATGCTCTCGAAGGTCGCGCCGCTGGATATATCGAGCGAAAGGATGAAGGCGAGACGCGGCAGCGGCTTGCCGGCCCGAAAGGCGGCAAGGTCGACCTTGGCAGGCTCTTCAAGCCGGATGATGGGGAAGCGAATGGTTTCCGCGAGCGACTTTTCGTCCTTGAGGATGGCAACCGCTTCCGCGATTTCGGACAGGCTCAAGGGATCGAGCGGGTGGATGATGGTGTCGACGACGGCGTCCATGGGAGCGTCCTTCAGGTAACAAGGGTTTGTAGAGTTCGGGTGGCGCCGGAACGGACGCCACCCGTGTCGTGTCAGCCGCGCTCTGCGCAGATCTCGGCCTCGATGGGCGGCATGCCGTGGATGCAGAAGAGATTGCAGAAGGCATGGGCCTCGGTTGCGAGCAGGATCGTCGCGGCGCTCAGGGCGATCAGCGTGATGCCGAGCAGGCGGTCGGTCGCGGGCAGTGTCTTCAGGGCGGTCATTCGAAGGCCTTTCCGAGCGAAGCGTAGAGTTCCGGCTTGGCCTTTCTGATCTGCATGGCAAAGGCTGCTCCGATCAGACCGATCAGTACGATCAGAGTGGGGAAGGACTTGACGATGAGGCTTTCGGAGCCTGAGAGCAGCGACAGGTTGGCGATGACCAGACCCAGTGCGCCCAGCAAACCGGCAAGACCGAGCGCCGGGGCAATCGTCGTCGTCCAGACCCCGTGACCCGTCTTCACCTTGCGGAAGAAGAGGATGATGGCGACGGAGACCAGGGCCTGGACCGTGAGGATGCCGATAACAGCGAGTGCCGACATCCAGGAGAAGACCACCGTATAGGGATCGGCACCGGCCAGAATGAAGAGCACCAGGACGACAGCGGCAATCGCGCTCTGCAGCATGCCGGCGACGTAGGGCGAACCATGCATCGGGTGCACCTTGCCGAGCAGTTTGAAGGCGAGACCTTCGCGGCCAAGGGCGAAGAAATAGCGGTTCAGCGTGTTGTGGAAGGATAGCACGCAGGCAAACAGGCTGGTGATCAGAAGGATGTTCATCACCTGCGAAGCCCAGGGGCCGAGAATGGTGTCGGTGGCGGCGAAGTAGAAACCCTCGAGACCCGCGGCCGCCGTCGGCTGCACCGCTGCCGGACCGTAGAACTGGACGATTGCCCAGGTGGAGAAGGCATAGAAGACCGTGATCAGGAGCACTGCGACGTAAGTTGCGCGCGGGATGGTCTTTTCCGGGTTTTCCGCCTCTTCACCGAAGATCGCGGTCGCCTCGAAGCCAATATAGGAACCGACGACGAAGACGAGCGCCACACCGAGGCCCGGCGCAAAGACGGTGGCGGGCGAGAACGAGATGAAGCCGAAGCCTTCAGGTCCGCCGCCGGCCATCAGGATGCCGATGTCGAGCAGCAGCAAAATGGCGATCTCGGCGATCATGCAGACGCCGAGGATGGCGCCGGAAAAAGCGATGTTGCGCTGGCCGCAGACATGCACGATCACGAGCGCAGCAAAGGACCAGACCCACCAGGGCAGTTCTACGAGCGGCGCCATGGCGCCGGCCATGAACAGGCCGAAGAGGCCGTAGACGGCGATCTGCACCGCCGAATAGGTGACCAGCGCCATCAGCGCGCCGCCGACGCCGGCCGGCTTGCCGATGCCGTGGGTGATGTAGGTGTAGAAGGCACCGGCCCCGCCGACATGGCGGCTCATGGCGGTGAAGCCGACCGAGAATAGCAGATAAAGGATGCCAGCGAGCACGAAGGCACCGGGGACGCCCGCACCATTGCCGAAGGCAAAAGCGGCCGGCGTTGCGCCGACGACGGCGGTGAGCGGTGCTGCAGCCGCGACGACGAAGAAGACGATATGCGCGAGGCCGACGGAATTCTTTGCCAGCCGATCCGTGGGACCATCCGCAATGGATTGTAATGTCATGGGAACCCCTCTTGTGCTTGATTTTCATCAAGAGGGTAGGCGCGACACTTTGGCCCCGAAATTGCACTTCATGCCATTGAATCGATAAACCGCGCCACGCGGCCGTTTCAGGATGGTGAAAATGGCAGTTGCACCGCAAATGAACAGGCCAATGCCCGCAATTGCATCCATTCGGGCCTCGGTCCTTGCCCCGCTCGTCGAACAAATCGACCGGCGCAGCGGCAAGACCGACCTCTTGCTCGCCTCGCACGGCATTCTGCGCAGCCAGCTGGACGATCCCTACGCCATGATCCCGATGGCGCGGTATGTCGCGATCTTCGAGGAGGCGGCTCTCGTGACCGGCGAGTCCTCGCTCGGCGCCCGGTTGGGCACCCTGTTCAAGCCGAGCGATATCGGCCCGATCGGCGTCCTGTTCTCGATCTCGGGCACGATCCGCGCCGGCTTCGAGCGGCTGGCAAAATACGTCAACACGGTACAGAGTGCCACGAGTTCCGGCGTCTTCGAGGAAGATGGCAATCTCGTCTGGAGCTACCGGCTGGAGGATGCGCGGATGTGGCCTAGGCGGCAGGACAGCGAATTTTCCGTCGTCGCCTCCTGCCAGCTGGTGCGCTCGTGCTTTGCCAAGAGCTGGAAGCCGCTGGAGGTGCATTTCGAGCATCTGCCACCCCGGGATCGTTCGGTGCTGGAGCGCATCTTCCGCTGCCCGCTGAAGTTCGGAGAATCCGCCAACCGGATCATCGTCGACGGCCGCGATGCAGCCCGTCTCTACCGCCAGGAGGACCCTGCCCTGTCAGCCGTTCTCGAACGGCATGTGGCGGAACTCGTGGGTAAGGCCATCACGCCCGACAGCATCAGCGAGCGGGTGCGGGCCCTGATCGGCATCTATCTCGGGCACAAGCCGATCACGCTGCCGTCCGTCGCTGCCGAACTCAGGATTTCTGTCCGCACGCTGCAGCGTCGTCTGGCCGAAGAGGGAACATCGCTGCGCCATCTCGTGCGCGAATCCCGGGAAGCCATCGCCGCCACACAGCTCGAGGCCCATGTGCAAAAGGCACGCATCGCCGAGGTGCTGGGTTATGCGGATTCGACCGTCTTCTGGCGCGCCCAGAAAGGTTGGAACAGGCGGCAGGGCACGCTCTGAGCCCTCCAATCAGATGCGCTGGAACTCGTCTGTCGGAGCGGTTTTGTCCGCTACACTATCTGTACTGGACGGTCAGAGGCTGCGGGGCGCATGATGACCGCCAGGAGGCTGCGAATGGCAAGCGACGGCTACAATCAGTTCTGCCCGGTGGCCAAGGCCTGCGAGGTGCTGGAGCCGCGCTGGACGCTGCTCCTTCTGTCGGAAATGTGGTCGGGCTCTACCCGCTTCAACGAGATCCGCCGGGGCGTGCCCGGCATGTCGCCGACCCTGATGTCGAAGCGCCTGCGCGAGATGGAAGAGCGTGGCCTCGTCGTGCGCGTCCAGCATCCGACCTCGGGCGAGATCAATTATCGGACGACGGCAATCGCCGACGAGCTGGAGCCGATCGTCCGCGCACTCGGCCAGTGGGCGCACCGCAATATCGATGCGGATGTGACACTGGAAAAGCTCGATGCGCGCCTGTTGATGTGGAACATGCGCCGGAAGATCAATCCGGCCTCTCTGCCGGCCTCGCGCCGCAGCGTCATCTGCTTCATCTTTCCCGAATTGCCGCGCGACGAGCAGAGCTACTGGCTTCTCTGCAAGCCCGGCACTCCTGTCGACCTCTGCTGCACCGATCCCGGCCACGAGGTGGATCTGTTCGTCACGGCCGATCTCAAGGCCCTGACCTCCGCATGGATCGGCTTTTCGAGCCTCAGCGGCGAAATCGCCCGCAGCAAAGTCACGCTGGTCGGCGATCCCGCGATGGCCGCCAGCATCGGCGCCTGGATGGTGCGCAGCTCCTATGCCACGGTACCGCTCTGACGATCCATTTTCTGTACCGGCAGCGCTACAGTTCCTACACTGGTCCTGAACGGGTCTCCTCGCGACACTCCTCCCTCCATCAGAAGGAGAGAGACCATGCAAAATGTTGCAATGACTGCCGCTAGCCCCGCACCCGTCGCCTCGCTTCCCTTGCCAGATCTGGTCGCACTGAAAGCCCGCCAGCAGGGCGCCTGGGCATCGGGGGATTATGCCGTTGTCGGCACGACCCTGCAGATCGTCGGCGAAACACTCTGCGAGGCGCTGGATCTTCGTGCCGGCGAGCGCGTGCTCGACGTCGCCGCTGGCAATGGCAATGCCACGCTTGCCGCCGCCCGCCGCTGGGCGGTGGTCACATCGACCGATTATGTGCCGGCACTTCTGGAGCGCGGTCGCGCCCGCGCCGAAGCGGATGGCCTGACCATCGCCTTCCAGACGGCCGATGCCGAGGCCCTGCCTTTCGAAAACGGTGCCTTCGACGTGGTCCTATCGACCTTCGGCGTGATGTTCACGCCGAACCAGGATCAGGCCGCCCGGGAATTGCTCAGGGTCTGCCGTCCGGCTGGCCGCATCGGTTTGGCCAACTGGACGCCGGATGGCTTCATCGGCCATTTGTTTCGCACAATTGGCCAGCATCTGCCGCCTCCGCCCGGCGCACTGTCGCCCGCCCTGTGGGGAACTGAAGCCCGGCTCGACACGCTGTTCGCATCCGCCGGCACCGTCGCCACACAACAGAAGGTCTTCACCTTCCGCTATCGTTCTCCGGAGCACTGGCTGGAGGTCTTCCGCACCTGGTACGGCCCGGTGCACAAGGCGTTTGTTGCATTGCCGGAGACCGGTCAGGCGGCGCTCAGCCAGGATCTCATGGCGCTGATTGCGCGTTTCAACCGGGCGACCGACGGGACCATGGTCGTGCCGAGCGACTATCTGGAGGTCGTCGTTACCAAGGCCTGACGCAGGCCGGAGGCCCCGCCGCGGGGGCCATTTCCTCAGGACCGAAAGCCTCAGGCCTCCAGGCCTCTCAGCACATTCGCGACGTTGAGCCCGATCTCCGGCACGCCGTAGCCGCCTTCCATGAGCGTCAGCACCGGCACGCCACTGGCCGCGATCACTTCGCCCATGCTGATATAATCAGGGCTCGTCAGCTTGAAGAAGCTGATCGGGTCCTTCTCGAAGGTATCGACGCCGAGCGAGACCACGATGGCTTCCGCGCCATAAGCCTTGATCTTCTTCAGACTGTCTTCGAGCGCCGCCGACCAGATGTCGAAGGGCGTGCCAGACGGCATCGGATAGTTGGCGTTCAGGCCTTCGCCCTCACCCTCGCCTGTCTCGTCGGCATAACCGAGGAAAAAGGGGAAAGCGTCTTCCGGCTCGCCGTGCAGGGAAGCGAAGAAGATGTCGCCGCGGCGATAGGTGATGTCCTGGGTGCCGTTACCATGGTGGAAGTCGACATCGAGGATCGCGACTTTCTTCGCGCCATGGTCGATCAGCCGCTGGGCGGCGACGGCGGCGTTGTTGATGAAGCAGTAGCCGCCGAAGAGATCGATGCCGGCATGGTGGCCCGGCGGGCGGCAGAGCGAGAAGGCGAAGCGGTTACCCTCGTTGAGCCAGTCAGCGCCGGACAACGCCACATCCATCGAGGCGATCGCCGCCTCGTAGGTCCCCTTGGAAATCGAGGTCTCGGCGGAGTTGGTATAATAGCCGACGGCACCGTCGATGTTCTTCGGCACGCGGCCCGTCTGGCTGCGGCGGCAGGGGAAGGAGGTGGCGATCGCTTCGCCTTCGAAGCCATGCGCCTGCCAACGATCCCAGCAGGTGCGCAGGAATTCGAGATAGCCGGCATCATGCACCTTGAGCGCCGTTTCGAGCCCGTGTTCGGCCGGCGCATGGACATCGGTGAAACCCGCTTCCTTGACGCCCGCCAGCACCCATTCGGCGCGGAACGGCCCCTCGAAGGGTTTCACCAGCAGGCCGCCATGCAGCTCGGTCTTGGCGTCTCGGAGCTTGTGCTTTTCGGAATAGAATACGCGCATGTTTTGATGTTTTCCCTCTGGTCGTTTTAGAGCGAAAACTAGCGCCGTCCACACCTCAGCCACAAGTGCAAAGGGGGCGATTTTCTTGGTCATTCGACCAGAAAACCGCCCCCGCCCCTCGGCCCCCGCCGAACGGTATTACTCGGTCAGATTGATCTGCTCGGTCTCGCCACCGGTGCAAGTGTAGCAGCAGTCGTCGCATGTCTCGGCATTGTCGGGACCAGTGCCCCAGTAGCTCTGCTTGTCGCCGGAAATCCAGGCGCCGTAGCAGATCGTCTCGCCTTCCTCGCAGGAGAGCGGGATCTGCTTGGTCTCGCCGTCGTCGAGGTAGAAGACATCACCATTGCCGGGCCAGACATATTCGCGGTCCTGGCTGTAGAGTTCGACCTCGACGGCATTCGGATGATCGTTGCGCATGACGAAGGTGACGTCTGCCGAAAATGCCGGCGCCGCCACCGCCATGGCCAACCCCAAAACCATACACTTCAAAAACCCAGTCCCGATCATATGCGCTCCCTAGCTCGCGGATTGGGGACCCTAAACCTATGATCACAGAAGTGTGAAGAGGGTGCGCCCGGCGTTTTTTGGGCGAGATCTCAATCTCTTGGCAGCGATGCGTTCAAGCCACAGTCTTCCAGAAGATGACGGTGTCGCAATAGCGGCCATCGGGGAAAAGCGCGTAGTTCGGAATGATACCCGAACGCTGCCAGCCCAGTTTCTCGTAGAGCGTTTCCGCCAGTTCGCCGGCGGCCGTATCGAGGACAAGCAGCGAGCGTCCAGCCTTGGCTGCCCCCTCCTCCGCGGCCGCCATCAGCGCCTTCGACAAGCCGAGGCCACGGGCATCACGATGGACGAGCAGCTTCATCAGATCGCCGCGATGCGGCTGGTTGGGCTTCGAAGCAAAGCCGACCTGAACCGTGCCGATTAGGCGGTCTCCAAGGAAGGCGCCGTAGAGAACAACCTCGCCGCGCCCCACGGCGTCTGCAACGCCGCGCCAGAAAGCCTCGCCATCAGCAGGCGTGAAAGGCGACATGTAGCCGAGCGATGCCCCGTCCTCGACACAATCGGACAGAGCCTCGCAAAGGTCGGGCAAGGCAGCAAGCGCATTGGTTTTGGAGAGAAGACGAATATCGGGCTTGGAGGCGGGCATGGATAAGGTCCTATTGTCGGGAGCGGTCAGGGGCCGAGGGAAATGACGACGGCATAGCGGGCGGGTTGATCTGTCGGGTTGCGGTAGCCGTGCACATCGCCGACATTCATGAACAGGCAGTCGCCGGCCTCCAGCCGGTGCACGGTCTCGCCGACGATGAGTTCGATGACGCCCTCGAAGACCCAGACATGCTGGGTCTGGCTGCGGCCGGTCGGGCGCCCCGGAAACTTCACCTCGGCCCCGGCCGGAAACTCGACCTCGACGATATCTGTCCCGCTGCCCGTGTCCTGCGGAGAGACTGCGCGGCGCAGATATCCGCTTTCCGGATCACGCCAGACCGGCTGATCGACGCGTCGCGCGAGCGGCGAAGGCTCGGCCTCAGCGCTGGCAAAGAAGACGGAGAGAGAAACTCCGAGGGCCGAGCAAAGGCGTGCCAGAAGCGCCGCCGTCGGGCTCGCCTCGGATCGCTCGATGCGCGAGATCATCGCTCGGCTAACGCCTGAAAGGTCCGCCAGCTGGTCGAGCGTCAGCCCCCGCTCGACACGCAGGCGCTTCAGCCGATCGGCCACATGTTTCTCGAAGTGATCTTCTGATTCCATTATCTGAGAATTTCATGTGCAGATATTGGAGTCAAGCTTTCCTCGCTGCCCTCTTCCGTCGCACCGCACGCTCGGCGTAAAAGAGGTGCCGGCACAGCACCGGTTTCATCGCAGGACAGTTTTGATGCAGCAGCACACTCCAGAGATCGGCCCGGCCATCAAGCGCGAGCGCAAGGCGCGGAAGCTGACGCTCGAACAGCTCGGCACACTGTCCGGTGTCTCCAAGTCGATGCTGAGCCAGATCGAGCGCGGCGAGGCCAATCCGACCTTTGCCGTGCTCTGGAGCCTCACCCAGGCGATGGAGGTCGAACTCTCCGATCTCATCGGCAATGGCACATCGGTGGCCGGGCGTGAAGAGATCGAGGTGACCTCGGTCATGCATACGCCGGTCATTCGTAGTGCCGATGGCTCCTGCCGGCTGAAGATCCTGAGCTCGCCCCGGCTCGCCGGCCAGACGGAATGGTACGAGCTCGAAATGGATCCCGGCGGCGAACTCGTCAGCCAGCCCCATTCCATCGGCGCCTTCGAACATTTCACCGCCTTCACAGACGGTTTCGAGATTTCCAGCGGCGGCAGCAAGACGGTGATCCGATCAGGCGAAACCGCGCGTTATCGTGCCGATGTTCCGCATGCGATCCGCAATGGCGGAACGGATATCGGCAAAGGCCTGCTGGTCGTGCTACACAGATAGGCGAAAAGGCAATTCCAAAATATCGATTGCCGCAGGGCGAAATTCCGATATGCTGGAATTATTCAGCATCGAGGGATTTCCCATGCAGACCGGCTTTCTCGACCACATTACCGAAACTCTCAATGGCATCGAAGCCGATGGGCTTCTGAAGCGCGAGCGCGAAATCGTCAGCCCGCAATCGGGCCGCATCCAGGTGCGCGACGCCAGGGGCATGCGCGAGATGATCAATCTCTGCGCCAACAACTATCTCGGGCTTGCCAACCATCCCGAGATCGAAGAGGCCGCCAAGGCCGCGATCGACAGCCACGGCTTCGGCATGGCTTCGGTACGCTTCATCTGCGGCGCGCAGGATATCCATCGCCAGCTCGAACAGGCGATCGCCCGCTATCTCGATAAGGACGACGCGATCCTGTTTGCCGCCTGCTTCGACGCCAATGGCGGGATCTTCGAGACGCTGCTCGGACCTGAGGACGCAATCATTTCCGACAGCCTCAACCACGCCTCGATCATCGACGGCGTGCGCCTCTCCAAGGCGAAGCGCTATCGCTATGCGAACTCGGATATGGACGGGCTGGAAGACGAGCTGAAGAAGGCGATTGCCGAGGGCACGCGCTTCCGGCTGATCGTCACCGACGGCGTGTTCTCGATGGACGGCTATGTCGCAAAGCTCCCGGAGATCTGCGCGCTCGCCGAGAAATACGGCGCCATGGTGATGATCGACGAATGCCATGCCACCGGCCATTTGGGCGCCAAAGGCAAGGGCACGCCGACGCTGACCGGTGTCGGCACCCGCGTCGACATCATCACCGGCACCTTCGGCAAGACGCTTGGTGGCGCTATGGGCGGCTTCATCGCCGGTCCGAAAGCGGCCATCGACCTGCTTCGCCAGCGGGCGCGGCCCTATCTCTTCTCCAACAGCCTGGCGCCTGCCGTGGCGGCCGGCTCGCTAAAGGCGATCGAGATCGCCGAAAGCGCCGACGACCTGCGCGCCCAGCTCTCCGGTCACACCAAACGCTTCCGCAAGGGCCTGAGCGAGGCCGGCTTCGAGCTCTTACCCGGTGAAACGCCGATCATCCCGGTCATGACCCACGACGCCGTGCTCGCCCAGAAGCTTGCCGCCGAACTCGATGCCCGCGGCGTCTATGTCGCCGGCTTCTTCTTCCCCGTCGTGCCCAAGGGCCAGGCCCGCATCCGCACGCAGATGTCGGCAGCGCTCAGCGAGGCCGATATCGACACCGCCATCGCCGCATTCATCGATGCCGGCAAGACCATCGGGATGATCTGATCATGAAGGCGCTTTCCAAGCAGAAATCCGAGGTCGGCATCTGGATGATCGATGCGCCGGTCCCGGAGATCGGGCCCGACGACGTGCTGGTCAAGATCAACAAAACCGGCATCTGCGGCACCGACGTGCACATCTACAAATGGGACGAGTGGGCGCAGAAGACGATCCCCGTGCCGATGATCACCGGCCATGAATATGCCGGCGAAATCGTCGCCGTCGGCGCCAATGTCCGCAATCTCACGATCGGCCAGCGGGTCTCGGGCGAAGGCCATCTCGTCGGCATGAACAGCCGTGCCTCACGCGCCGGCAAGTATCATCTCGACCCGGAGACAAAGGGCATCGGCGTCAACGTGCAGGGCACGTTTGCCGAATTTGCCAAGATCCCCGCCTTCAACATCATCCCGCTGCCCGACACGATCGACGACGAGATCGGCGCGATCCTCGATCCGCTCGGGAATGCCGTGCACACGGCGCTTGCCTTCGACCTCGTCGGCGAGGACGTCATCATCACCGGCGCCGGCCCGATCGGGATCATGGGGGCGGCGATCGCCCGCCATGTTGGCGCGCGCCACGTCGTCATCACCGACGTCAACCCGGAGCGCCTGGCGCTCGCAGCTGAGGTCGCCGATGTTCATCCGGTCAACGTGGCGAAAGAAGATCTGCGCGATGTCATGACGAAGCTCAAGATGAAGGAAGGCTTCGATGTCGGCCTCGAGATGAGCGGCTCGCCGGTAGCACTCGACCAGATGATCGACCATCTCGTCATGGGCGGCCGCATCGCGCTTCTGGGCGTCCCGGCACGGCCCTTCCATTTCGATCTCTCCAAGGTCGTCTTTCGCATGGTGACGCTGAAGGGCATCTATGGCCGCGAGATGTTCGACACCTGGCACAAGATGCTCGCCATGCTCGAAAGCGGCCTCGACATCCGCAAGGTCATCACCCACCGGATGAAGGTGGACGACTATGCTGAAGCCTTCGAACTGGCCTCAGCCGGCAAGGCGAGCAAGATCGTGCTCGACTGGACCTGATCCAACTCTGCGGAATTAGGCACTCCGCAGAAATGCGGGAACATAGAGCGGCTTTTCGACGTATGGTGATGGTCTGAAACGGGAGTCACCATGCGCAAAATCGGTCAGGTGCGGGAAGTCTGGCGCTATCCGGTGAGTTCTCTCGGCGGGGAGACGCTCGCCTCGATCACCGTTTCACCCGAGGGCATCACTGGCGACCGGCGGTTTGCACTGTTCGATCCGGAAACGGGCCTTGCCGCCGCGCCTGAGAAAGAAACGCGCTGGCGCCCCGCCCTCTTCATCATCGCCTCGCAACCGCCCTCTGGACTGCCGGTTCTGCGCTTCGCCGACGGCGCCGAACATGCGCTCGATGACGGCGCTTTACCGGACCGGCTTGCCGAGCATTTCGGCTTCCCGGTTGCTGTGGGAATCTTTGGCGAAGAGGATATGAGATTTCCGGTGGTTTCCAACCGGTACAAGCCGGCGCCGCTTCATCTGGTCACGACGGCGTCGACGGAGGCGCTCGCCGCGATGACAGGCCTTCCGCCACTCGACGCACGACGGTTCCGGCCCTCCGTGCTGATCGAAACGGAAGAAGGCGAAGGTTTCATCGAGAACGACTGGGTGGATCATACGGTGCGGATCGGGGACGCGGATATCCACGTCACGGAGGCCTCGCGCCGTTGCGGCATGACGCTTGTCGCCCAGCCCGGCCTGTCCGAAGAGCCCGATGTCCTGCGGGGCATCATGCGCCACAACAAGCGCAATCTCGGCGTCTATGCCACGCCCACAGAGGGCGTGACGATCAACGTCGGTGATGCCGTTTACGCCGAGATCTGAAAGAGCGGCGTCTCCGCCTCTGCGATATCATTCAGGATTGCCCGACCAACGGTCTCGCCGATATCCCGGGCACTCGTGATGCCCTGCACGAAGGGCTCCTTGTGCAGCAGGAAGGCGATTGCCGCGCAATAGAGCCGGCCTTCCGAGATCAGGCCGAGACGCGGGCGATAGAACTCATCGACATCGATGCCGCCGGTGCGCACCATATCAGGATCCCGGTCGAGCGACATGATCGCCTCCACCTTGGGCGTCGCGGCTTCGCGCACGCCACCCTGATCGACCAGCGTCGGAAAGGGGAGATCCGTCGCCGATAGCGTTTCCTGGCCGGTCGCATCGATGAAGGCGCCGAAGCGATGCGTGGTGCCTGACACCTCGACCTCTGCACCCCGCTCCAGACCATCCTCGGCCGTTCGGATCTTGTAGTCCGAGCCCAGTCTCAGGATCGACAGCTTCCCCGCGCGCGACAGCGCAAGCAGCCTGCGGATCGACATCAGCGGCACGGTTGCATAGTCGTCGATGAAGATGCCCTTGAAGTGGCGGTGGAAGCGCTTGAGGTCTTTCTCGTCCAGATGCGGAATGACGCGCGCGACGATCTCGTGGGTGATCAGGATCGCATAGCGCCACGGCACGGTATATCGCTTCACCCGGTTTTCCTCGGCTTCGGCCAAATTCTTGGCCGCCCAGACGAAGGGATCGCTCTCCGTCCGGTCCGCGTAATAGGCGGCGGCGAAGGTCTCGATCGTCAATTGCGACAGCCCGATCCGGGCGGCATAATCGGGGTCGCGGGCGACGATTTCTCCGCGGAACAGCTCGAAGACATCATCGAGCAGGTCGTGACGACCTGTCGCGATCAGCGCATCGATGGCCTCTTCCGTGCAGACGAGCGGCGTCACATAGGGGAGTGGGCAGTAGAAATCGGCCTCAGGCAGGATGCCCTTGCGGGACATCAGCGTTGCACGAAACCCCTCCGTGCCCTCGGCCGGCTGATATTGCAGATCGCCCGCCGCATCGGCGTAGAACATGCCATGGGCGGTCGCGACCGTCATCAGCGCGTCGATACCACTCAACGACGTGCCAAGAATGCCCACGGCCTCGTTGCGGATGGATTTGAGAACGGTCGCCGGCCAGGGCGAAACGAAGTAGCCGGGCCGGATTTCCGTGCTTTCCGGCCAGTTGTGCCCCGTTGCCATCACCACGTGATCGAAGCTTGCATCCTCTTCGCCGTCCGGGTTGCTAACGCGCAGGCGGATCGCCTCCGCCTGGATCTCGATGTCAACCACCTTGTGGCGCGCGAGCACGGTGATCTCGTGTCCCCGTTCGGCGGCCATTGCCAGCATGCGCTCGAACTGCGCCTGCATGTAGTCACCCAGCACCAGGCGTGGATAGAATTCCCGCTCGTCGATCGCCTCGCGGCGGATGCCGTGATGCATCAGCATGTCGTCGTCCTGGCGCCGCAGCCAATCCGCCAAGGTCTCCGTGAAGGCCGGAAGCTCGATGCTGGGGATATTGGAGAGCATGGCCGGATCGTTCATATCGGGATGGTAGGGCGTGCCCTTTCCAGGCTCTCCCTCCGCTTCGTAAAGCGTGATCGACAGAGGAAGGGTCGACCCGATCAATTGTTTGAATGTGTAAAGACCGGTCGGTCCGGTGCCGATGATCGCAATTCTCGGAAGCATGGACATACTCGCTGTCGCGCGAGGGATCTCGCGCGGGGTCCCTGACAATGCGCGCACCGGACGGATGTTCCGCTTTTCGACTGCATTCGTCGTCCGGCGTCCGGAACAAATCCCGCCGGTCGAGGCTTTCTCAAGCATCACAACACCCAAAGGAGAATGACCGATGATTTCTGCAGATCAGATCCGCGAACACATGGAAGTTCTGGCTCAGGACGGCGCCCATGTCGGCACTGTCGACCATATGGACGGCGCAAGCCGCATCAAGCTGACCCGTAAGGATTCCGCCGACGGTCAGCATCACTATATCCCGCTCGACTGGGTCGATCATGTCGACCAGCACGTGCACCTGGCCAAGAACGCCGATGACGTGAAGCGCGACTGGTCGGTCAACTGATCGATACAGCTTCCGGCAAGAGGCCGTGGCAATGCCGCGGCCTCTTTCGTTTGTCTCAGGCGCGTTGATCAATCGTCGTCGTCGGACGAGTTGGACGAGGAGTTCGACGAAGAGTTCGAAGACGAGTTCGACGAAGAATTGGAACTCGAATTCGAGCTGGAATTGTTCGACGAGTTGGAGCTGCTGTTCGAGGACGAGTTCGAATTGTTGTTGGAATTCGAATTGCTCGAGGAGTTCGACGAACTGTTCGAGTTGCTGTTGGAATTGCTGTTCGAGCTCCAACCACGGCGATCGTCGTTACGGCCGCCGGAGCGTGCATAAGAGCGGCCCTCACCGGTCGCCCGGTCGAGGAAGCGGGTCAGCGGATCGTCGGCCAGCGCCGGTGCCGGTGCAGTGGTGCCGATGGCGAGCACCGAGCTCAGGATTGCGATGAATTTCTTCATGGTCAGTCTCCTTGGTTTCTTTCACGGCAGCACGTCGGCTGCAGGGGAAGAACGGACAACCTCGAAGTTTATTCCAGAAAAAATCATTTATTTTCAGATATTTAATTCCAACCATCGTCCCAATCGGACACGCCACTCGAAACGGCGTTCCGGGTGGTCAGCGACAGGATGATGCTGCGTTTTCAGCGCTGAGCGCGGGCGAACTTCCGGTACCAGCCTTCCGAGGCGATGGTCTTTCGAAAGATCGTCTTGCGCGCCGTCTGCTCTTCCGCCGATTCGCTGCGAATATCCCCGTCGAGATCGGAGGTCTCGCGCCGGAAGGGAATGACCTGGACGATCGGCGTGCCGCGTTCGAGCACGTGCAGGCCATCGGGGCCGGTGGCGAAGAAAGGGAAATGGATCTCCGACTGATAGGTGTCGGTATCGACGACACCCGCCACGACCTCGAAGAGACCGTTCGGGCGGTTAAGCGGGGCGACGAAGAGGCAGCTCCAGCCGGGCGGCGTGCGGATGGTCCAGTAGTTGTGGAACTTGCAGGGCGGCATCGGGTCGCGCGGATTGCCAGCCACCTGATGGGTGGCGTGGTTGCTGACAAGCGTACGGTCGAAATCCCAGCCGCAATTCACCGTGCGGCCGCCATCGGAAATTTCCATCCGCACCGTTGCCGGCAGACCGATCACCCAGCCCGCCATCATCGCATCGAGGAAGGGCATGCAGCGCTTCACGGTCAAGCCGCTGTCGGTCGGCGAGATCTTGTCCTCGGTCACCGCTGGCAGCTTGCGGAACCACTCGGGCAGCACGGTCTTTGCCCGCACCGGCGGCGCGATCACGCTTTCATCCTCGGGTCGGCAGGTAAAAGTGATGCGGGGGGCGGGACGTTTCAGCAGCGAGAGCTTCATCGGCTTTCTCCAGATCCTTGTCTGCTCTGGAGAACGGATGCGGCGGGAGGTTATTCCCGGACCGCATCACTTTTTTTCGCATCAGCGGATCCGGACGGCCTGGATGTCTGCCGCTTCAGCGTCGGGCGAAAGCGGCGCGCCTGCGCCGATCCCGGAGAGGAATGAATCCAGCGTGTCCGTGGTCGAGGCCGGCATGTACCCTTCGGCCACCGGGTTGGTCAGAGCAAACCGCGTCTGCCACCCGGCCGGACCATGGCAGGCCACGGCGGTGGTCACCGCAGCTGCGGCCTTGAGCTCGTATTCGCGGCAGAGATGACCCTCGGCATCGCGAAAGCTCGCGACCATGTGCAGGCTTTCGTCTTCGGAGAGCGCGCGATTACCGCCCGAAGGCACAGCTTCCAGCGCCTCGTTCAGCGCCAGGCTCGTGCCCTCGGGCGCAACAGCGGTGGACTGCCCGAGCAGGAAGCCACCGAGGCCCACCACGATCCCGACGACCGAGGCGGCGAGTGCCATGGCCCATGGCGACGACATGCTCGCTCCCGGTGACCCTGGCACAGGCGTCGATGCGCGCGGCCGAAAGGCGACAATCGTCTCGTCCGGTCCCGGCAACACGGTCTGCTTCTCCCGGGCCGCGGCAATCGCAGTGGCCACAGAAGCCTGAAGGGCCGCCGGCACCGGCTCGTCGATCAACGGTGTCATGGTCGCTGCAAGGCTGTCGCGCGTGTCCAGAAACACAGCGAGGCGCTCGGCCAGGGTCTCGTCCGCGGCGAGGGCCGCCTCGATCTCGCCCTGTTCGGCGGGAGCCAGTTCGCCATCGGCAAAGGCCATCAGCATTTCGTCGGAAATCGCGCGTGTCATGGAGTGTCCGCCTTTCTCATGGCGAAGAACGTCTGGCTTCGGGATTTATTCCCGTCAATTCGGAAAGTGCCTTTCGAGCGCGAGCAAGCCTGCTCATCACCGTGCCCACGGGAATTTCCAGCACGTCTGCGGCATCGCGGTAGCTCAGTTCCTCGATGCAGACCAGCACCAGCACTTCCCGCTGTTCGGGCGGCAATTGCTGCAGGGCGACCTCGACGCGGGCAAGCGACAGTCGCGCCTCGCTCTGGGCTTCGCCCGAGGTTACGGACAGATCATGCATCTCGTCGATATCAACGGCGGGGCCGGCCGTCTTCTGGCGGCGCAACTGGTCGAGCCAGAGATTGCGCAGGATGCGGAAGACCCAGGCGTCAAAGCGGGTGTCCGGGTCAAAGCTCCCGGCTGCCGCGAGCGCCCGCTCGCAGGTCTGCTGAACAAGGTCATCGGCGACATCGCGCGCACGGCAGAGCGAAATCGCAAAGCGCCTGAGGTTCGGCAGGAAGGAGACGAGGCGCTCTCCGACGATATCGACAGGCTCGATCATAAAAACTTTCCGTCTCTCCGGAATAAACCGGCGGCTCGCGCGTATATTCAGACATCACATCAGTCGGCGGGCCGCTAAGCCCGGCATCGGCTAGGGAGAGATGGAACATGGATCGGATCTTGGCAAGGTTACTCGGCGGATTGCTGGGTCTCGCATTGGTCCTTCCTCCGACGGTCTCGCTGCCTTTCGCCTCGACGCACCAGCTCGTCACGCTCGCGCATGCCGATGACGACGATGAAGGCGGTGGGGACGACGATGATGACGATGGCGGTGGCGGTGGGCGCAGCGACCGGGGTGGCTCCGGCGGATCAGGCGACCGTGCACCATCCCGACAGTCCGGCTTTACGCTGTTTCCGTTCCTGCAATCGCCACGTCCGGCGCCCGTCCGTCGCGCGGCCCCCGCCATTCCCAACCGCGTGCCGAACGAGATCATCGCCGCCGGCCTGCCCGAAGCGGCCATCACGCAGTTGACCGAAGAAGGTTATGCCGTCGCCGAGCGTCAGAGCCTCGGCCTCGTAACCACAGGACCTTCGACCGAGATCGTGCGTCTGGTCGTGCCGCGTGGCACCGGGCTTGAGGCGGCCCGGGAGAGGGTCACAGCCCTCGCACCCGTGGCGCAGGTTGATTTCAACCACTACTACCGGCCCGAGCAGACGGAAACCGCACCCGATTGCGGCGGCCAGAGTTGCGCCCTCGTGCGCGAGATCATCGGCTGGCCCATCGATCCCGCGGGGCTCGTGCAACGCTGCGGAAGCCTGCCGAAAATCGGCCTGATCGACACCGCCATCAACCCGGATCATCCGTCACTCGGCGATGCGCGCCTCGAGGTCATCCGCATCACCGACGACGCCCTGCCGCAATCCGGACGCCAGCACGGAACGGCCGTCGCGGCCCTGCTCGTGGGCGCGGCCGGCAGCCGGGCGCCCGGCCTTCTGCCGTCATCCGAGGTGATCGCCGTCGACGCCTTTCGTCGGCTCGCAGGCTCGGCCGACGTCGCTTCCACCTTCGACCTCGTGCGAGCGCTCGATACGCTCGCACGCCGCGATGTTCGGGTGATCAATCTGAGCCTGGCCGGTCCGGACAATGTCCTGCTCAAGACGACCGTGGAGGCGATGATCAGCCGCGGTGCGATCCTGATTGCAGCCGTCGGCAATGCCGGTCCCAGGGCAAAGCCGCTCTACCCCGCCGGTTATGACGGGGTGATCGCCGTGACGGCTGTCGACAAGGGCCGCAATGCCTATCGCCGCGCGAACCAGGGCGCGCATGTCGATATCGCCGCCCCAGGCGTCAACGTCTGGACAGCCGCTTCGATCAGCGGCGCGCGCCCGAAGAGCGGCACATCCTTTGCTGCCCCCTTCGTCAGCGCCGCAGCCGCCGTCCTTCTCGCAGAGCGGCCGGACCTGACCCCGACCCAGATGGCCGAAGCGCTCTCCGGATTGGCGCAGGATATCGGCAGCCCCGGCAAGGATCAGGTCTTCGGCTGGGGACTGCTCGATGCGCGTCGTCTCTGCACGGCCGGACCGTCACCTCAGCCCTGACTGCGCAGCCGGGTTGGCCGTTCAGCCGCCGACCTGGGCGATCCAGTCCGGCAGGCTGTAATAATTGGAGATGCGGGCGACCTTGCCGTCGCGGATCTCGAAGAAGGCGCCGGCTGGCAGCCGGTAGGTCTGGCCGTTCGCTTCCGGCAGGCCTTCGTCAGTTGCGAGATAGGTGCCGTTGACGATGAATTCGGCTGCACCCCGCGTGCCGTCCTCATTCACCATGACCACCATGTCGGTGAGCTCTTCCTTGTAGCAACGGTTCATGTGGTCCATGAACTTCGCGAAAGCGTCCTTGCCCGTCTGGCGGGCACCCTGGTTGATGTCGTGCGCCACGTCATCGGTGAGAAGCGCGAGGAAACGGTCCATATCGCCGGCATTGAAGGCGTCGTAGTAGGCGCGGATGGTGTCAGCGGCGGTCATCGGTCACTCCTCGTCGTGGAATTGCTTTCTTGGGTGGTCGCAGATGGGTATAACCACTCCGCAACGGACTGAAAACACTCTATGGCCCTTACGATCCAATCCTTTTCCGGCCGCGACGCGACGCCCTTCTTCGGCGACCTCGCGCGGCTCAGATCCACCGTCTTTCGGGCCTTCCCCTATCTCTACGAGGGAAATCCGGACTACGAGCAGACCTATCTGTCGACCTATGCCAAGTCCGAAGGCTCGGTCTTTGTGCTGGCCATCGACGGTGATCAGGTGGTCGGTGTTGCCACGGGAACGCCGATGGTGGGCGAGACCGAGGAGGTCAAGCGCCCCTTCCTTGCGACCGGGCTCGATCCCGAACAGTTCTTCTATTTCGGCGAAAGCGTGCTTCTGCCGCAGTATCGCGGCCAGGGAATCGGCGTGAAATTCTTCGAGGGCCGCGAGCAGCAAGCGAAAAAGCTCGGCCTGCGCTACGCCACCTTCTGCGCTGTCGAACGGCCCGCCGACCATCCGCGTCGCCCAGCCGATTACGTGCCGCTCGACGCCTTCTGGGCCAAGCGCGGCTACACCCATCACCCCGAGCTTCGGACCACCTTCACCTGGCGCGATCTCGACGAAAGCGTCGAAAGCCCGAAGCCGCTTTCCTTCTGGATCCGGGATCTCAAAGCATGACAACCCTCACCCTTGCCGCCTGCCAGTACAAGATCGATCTCATCGAGAGCTGGGAGGATTACGTCCTCCACCTGACCGGCCTGGTGCATCAGGCGGTCGAGCGCGGCGCGAAACTTGTGCTCCTGCCGGAATATGCCGGCCTTGTGCTTGCCGGCCAGCTCGATCCGGAAACCCGCTCCGACCTGCACGGCTCGATCGCCGGCATCCAGCCGCTGATCCCGGCCTGGGTCGAGCTCTGCGAGGAGCTTGCGCGCACCCACGCCATCGTCTTCCAGCCCGGCTCCGCCCCCTTGCTCGACCCCGATGGCCAATACCGCAACCGTGCCTTCCTTTTCGGCCCTGATGGTCTGATCGGTCATCAGGACAAGATCATCATGACCCGCTTCGAGCGCGAGCAATGGGGTATTGCGGCTGGAAAGGATGGCCTCACCGCCTTCGACACACCGCTCGGCAAGCTCGGTATCCTGATCTGCTACGACAACGAATTCCCGATGCTGGCCCATACCCTCGCCGAACAGGATGTCGACCTCATCCTCGCCCCCTCCTGCACGGACACACTCGCCGGTGCCTATCGCGTCCGCATCGGCGCCCAGGCCCGAGCGCTGGAAAACCAGATCGCCGTCCTCTCGTCACCCACCGCCGGCACAGCCCCCTGGTCGCCGGCGCTCGACGAAAACCGCGGCCGTGCGGCCCTTTACGTGCCCTCCGACTACGGCATGCCGCCGAATGGCATCTATGCGGAAAGCGAGAGCGACGCGGTCGAGGAAAGTCAATGGCTGATCACGCAGATCGATCTCGACACGGTCCGGCGCCTGCGCACGGAAGGTCAGGTCGCCACCCGCCGCGACTGGCCGGAACAGTTCGGGGTGTGAGTGCTCAGGACGCCACCAACGCGTCCCGCCGCCGCTCCAGAAACCGCCGCTCCGCCTCCCCGGGCGAAAGCGAGAGGGCGCGGTCATACGCCTCGAGCGCCGCATTAGCCCTCCCCTGCCGCGCCAAGAGATCCGCCCGCGCTGCATGAAAGGGCAGAAATTTCGAGAGCGCATCGGCATCCAGTCCGTCCAGCTCTGCCAGCGCCTGCTCCGCCCCCTTCACCTCGGCCAGCGCGACCGCCCGGTTGATGCGGATGATCGCGTCGTCGCGCAGTTCGACGAGAAGGTCATACGCCGCGAGCACTGCCTTCCAGGGCGGCGGATCGGCGCGTGTTTTTCGCCCGCACCAGAGCGCATGGATCATCATCTGCAGAATGCGCGGACCCGGACCCGATATGCCAAGCGCCCGCCCGCAGTAGCGCCGCGCCTCCTCGATCAGTGGGCGGGACCAGAGCGCCGGATCCTGCTCGGCAAGCGGCACCATCACGGCCTCCGCATCCATCCTGGCCGGCCGCCGCGCCTCGGCAAAGCGGATCGTCGCAGCGAGTGCCAGTACTTCGGCTTCTTGTGGCAACATCTCTGTCAGGAGCGACGTCACCTCCAGCATTTCGCGGGCAAATCCCGCATGCCGGCCGGAGCCTGCCGCATCCTCATGTGCCTTGGCGTAGGCGACTTCCAGCGTCGAGAGGACTGCCGCCAGCCGCTCGGCCCAGTGCTCCGGCCCCGGCACCTCAAAACTCACGCCAGCCTCGGCAATCTTACGCTTGGCGCGGACCAGCCGCTGGGCGAGTGTCTCGTCAGAGACGAGAAAGGCCCGCGCCACTTCCTCCGTCGAGAGGCCACAGACCATTTTGAGCGTCAGTGCCGCCCGGCTGTCGGCTGCCACTGCCGGATGGCAGCAGACGAAGATCAGTTTCAGCCGCTCGTCGGGGATGACGGCATCGTCGCTTGTCAGCCGATCCTCGGCGGTCGGCTCGGGCTCCGGCTCGTCCGGCCGGTTTTCCGCCCTTGTCCGCCTTCGTCTCAGGATATCGAGTGCCGCGCGCTCGGCCACCCGGTAGAGCCAGGCGGCCGGATCGCGCGGCAGGTCCTGCCCCTCGTCGCCCCAGACCTTCACTGCCTTCAGGCAGCTCTCGGCAAAGGCTTCTTCCGCGATGTCGAGATCACGGTAGCGGGCGGCGAGTGCGGCGCGGATACGCCCGCCCGCCGCCCGAAACGTCTCGTCGAGGACCGCTGCCCGCATCGTCTCAACGCTTCATCGCAGGCCCGGCGGCATCGGCAAGAGCGGCCGGACTTCGATGGCGCCATCCTTGCCGAGCGGCACCTTTCTGGCGATCGCGATGGCCGCATCGAGGTCCTCCGCTTCCACGAGATAAAAGCCGCCAAGCTGTTCGCGCGTTTCGGCAAAGGGACCGTCATGGATCGTCTGCTTGCCACCCGTGGTGCGCACGGTGGTGGCCGCCTCCGTGCCCTTCAGCCCGGCGCCCGCATGCATCTTCTCGCCCAGTTCGTGGCTGAAGGCGAAATGGCGCGGCCCGAGATCGGCCATGATCGGCCCGGTCTTGTCCGGCCCGCCAAAGATTTCTTCGTTTTCGTAGATCAGCAGCAGGTATTGCATCGTCTTCGCCCCTCCTTCGGGCCCTTGCGGCATCGTCGATCGATCCCGTCGATGAAGAGACGCGGCTCGGACATCGGAATCGACAACGACCAAAAGATTTTTCGGGCCCCACCCACTATTGACGACAGGCCCGCCTCTGACAACGGCCAGGATCGAGCGGCACGCGGCCTGCCTGCGACGTCAAAACCGCCGTGATCGCCTGCAAAACCCGATCTTTCCGCTTTGCGATACAAGGCCTCGCTGCTATATGCGCGAGCCATGAGCACCGATCGCACGCCCCTGAGCCATATCCGCAACTTCTCCATCGTCGCCCATATCGACCATGGCAAATCGACGCTGGCCGACCGCCTGATCCAATCGACCGGCGGCCTTGCCGACCGCGAGATGTCGGAGCAGGTCCTCGACAACATGGACATCGAGAAGGAACGCGGCATCACCATCAAGGCCCAAACGGTGCGGTTGCACTACAAGGCCAACAATGGCGAAACCTATGTGCTGAACCTGATCGACACGCCCGGACATGTCGACTTTGCCTATGAAGTCTCGCGCTCGCTGTCTGCCTGCGAAGGCTCGCTGCTGGTCGTCGACGCCTCCCAGGGCGTCGAAGCCCAGACGCTGGCAAACGTCTACCAGGCGATCGACAACAATCACGAGCTGGTGACGGTTCTCAACAAGGTGGACCTGCCGGCCGCCGAGCCCGAGCGCATCAAGGAACAGATTGAGGAAGTCATCGGTATCGATGCTTCCGAGGCCGTTCTGATCTCGGCGAAGACCGGTCTTGGCATTCCCGATGTGCTCGAAGCCATCGTGCACAAGCTGCCGGCGCCGAAAAGCGAAGGCGGCGAGAAGGCCCCCTTAAAGGCCCTGCTCGTCGACAGCTGGTACGACACCTATCTCGGCGTCATGGTTCTCGTCCGCGTGCTTGATGGCGTGCTGACCAAGGGCCAGACCATCCGCATGATGGGCACGGACGCGAAATACGCGGTCGAACGCGTCGGCGTTCTCACCCCGAAGATGGTGGCCGTCGATTCTCTCGGTCCGGGCGAAATCGGCTTCTTCACCGGTTCGATCAAGGAAGTGGCCGACACCCGCGTCGGCGATACCATCACTGAAGATAAGCGCCCGACCGCCAACATGCTGCCGGGCTTCAAGCCGGCCCAGCCGGTCGTGTTCTGCGGTCTCTTCCCGGTCGATGCCGCAGACTTCGAAGACCTGCGCGCCGCGATGGGCAAGCTGCGCCTCAACGACGCCTCCTTCTCCTTCGAAATGGAATCGTCTGCGGCACTCGGCTTCGGCTTCCGCTGCGGCTTCCTCGGCCTGCTGCATCTCGAAATCATCCAGGAGCGCCTGGAGCGCGAATTCGATCTCGACCTAATCGCAACCGCCCCCTCCGTCGTCTACAAGCTGTTCATGACCGACGGCACGGAGCGCGAGCTGCACAACCCGGCTGACATGCCCGACGTGGTCAAGATCTCCGAAATCCACGAGCCGTGGATCAAGGCGACAATCCTGACGCCCGACGACTATCTCGGCGGCATCCTGAAACTCTGCCAGGACCGTCGCGGCATCCAGACCGAACTCACTTACGTGGGCAAGCGCGCGATGATCACCTATGAGCTGCCGCTCAACGAAGTGGTCTTCGATTTCTACGACCGCCTGAAGTCGATCTCCAAGGGCTACGCCTCCTTCGACTACCATCTGGACGGCCATCGCGAGGGCAACCTTGTCAAGATGTCGATCCTCGTCAACGGCGAGCCGGTCGATGCCCTCTCGATGATGGTTCACCGCATGGCAGCCGAAAAGCGCGGTCGTGACATGTGCGAAAAGCTCAAGGACCTGATCCCGAAGCACATGTTCAAGATCCCGATCCAGGCCGCGATCGGCGGCAACGTGATCGCCCGCGAAACAATCTCGGCGCTCCGCAAGGACGTGACCGCCAAGTGCTACGGCGGCGACGCGTCTCGTAAGCGCAAGCTGCTCGACAAGCAGAAGGCCGGCAAGAAGCGCATGCGCCAGTTCGGCAAGGTCGAGATCCCGCAGGAAGCGTTTATCGCAGCGCTGAAGATGAGCGACGAATAAGAACAAAGTTGGCGCCGGCGAAAGCCGGCGTTTTCCTTTTGGCGTCTCAGCTCACACGACGAACGTCGTCAAGGCAGCGTCCGACCGCTCAGATTTTCTCGCATCATGCCCAAGACCCCAGCAGCCCATGGCGTCGAGCACCGGCACGAGCGAGCGACCGTAACCGGTATAGTCATATTCGACATAGACCATGTCGCCCTCTTTCAAGGGATGGCGTGAGACGATGCCGTCTCGCTGCAGGGCGACCAGATTCTCCGACAGAACCTTTTCGGACACGCCCACATAGCGGCGCAGGTCGCCGAAGGTGGCCGGCCCATCGCGCAGCCGCCAGAGGATCCTCGGCTTCCACTTGCCGCCGATCACCTCGATCGTCGCCATGACCGGACAGTCGCGCATCTTGTCTGTGTCCACCGGATATCCCTTCTGGCCTTGCCCGCGGCGGCGGGCCCTAACCTCCAGGTAAGCCCTTGCATGCTCGCAGTTTTTGGCCAGCATGCGTTTTCACAACCGGAGGACGCTGAAGATGATCGTCGAATATATCCGCTACGAACTCAAGACCCATCAGCCGAGCGAGCTCGTCGAGGCCTATCGGCTGGCCGCGCCGCAGCTCGAGGCGGCACCACAATGCCATGGCTATGAACTCTCCCACTGCGTCGAGGAGCCTTCGAGCCTGACGCTGCGAATCCTCTGGATCTCGACGGAGGACCATCTGCAGGGCTTTCGCAAAGGCCCGCATTTCCCACCCTTCCTGGCGGCCATCCGGCCCTTCATCGGCGAGATCGCCGAAATGCGGCACTACGCCCCGACAGCCGTCGCCTGGAGCCGTACCGATGGGTGACGTCGAAAGAATTGACTCCGCGAGAGCTTGGTTTGGAGTGGAGGGCGGCTCTACCCGCCTTGCTCGGTTTGCGCTAGGATGCCTCATCCTCGGAGTTGCGCCATGTCGATCGAAGCCCGCAAAGCCCATGACCTGACCGTCAGTGACGCCCTCATTGCCGAAGCTGAAACCCTCGGCCTCGACATCACGGGTGCTGCCGAGAAAGGCATCGCTCTCGCCATCAAGGCCGAGAAGGAACGGCGGTGGAAGATCGAAAACGCCGAGGCCATCCAGGCATCCAACGACTATGTCGCCAAGCATGGCCTTCCACTCGCAAAATACCGAATGTCCTGACCGTGACCCGCTTCCACGTTCACCGCATCGGGAACGACGGAAGCCTGGCCCTCGACGTGCAATCCAATCTGTTGGATGCCCTGTCGACCCGCGTGGTCGTGCCGCTCGCACCAGTCGGTGACGTTGCGACCCTTGTTCCGCGCCTCAACCCGCGCCTGGCCATTGATGGCGAAACCTTTGCGATGCTCACCCAGTTCATCACGACGGTCCCAGTCTCCGCCGTCCGCCCCTCGGTCGCCGATCTCTCCGCCCGCGCCGACGAGATCACCGGCGCCACGGATTTCCTCTTCCAGGGTTTTTGAGCCCTTCTTGCCCGCCCGCTGCCGTCGCGCTAGCATTCGCATGCAATCATAAGCCGATGGACAGGCATAGAGGGAGACGGGCATGCACAAGTTCAAGATCCTGAAGACCGAAAAGGGCGAGTTCCGCGTCCAGTTCGTCTACAATTCCGAGGTCATGGTGTGGTCGGAAAACTACGCCTCCAAGGCCAGCGCGAAGAACTGCGTCGAGTCGCTGAAAAAGAACGCGCCAGCCGCGCCCGTCTTCGACCTTACCAAGCAGGAAACCGGCAGCGGCTATCGGTTCGAGATCGACGAAGCCAAAAACGGCGAAACCTTCGTGCGCTTCCGCGCTGCCAATGGCGAAATCATGGTACGCTCGGAAACCTACAAGTCGAAATCGAGCGCCAAGAACTGCATCGAGTCGGTGCAGAAGCGGGTGGCAGAGGCGGTTGTTGAAGAGGCCTAGTGAGGCGTCCACAACGGCCCTCCCCCATGCGGGGGGGGACGGAAAATCGAAGGCTTAGGCGAGCGCAAGCGCCCTAAACTTCAGATTTTCCTGGAGAGGGGCACAGTTCCGTTGGCGAATACCTCACCGAGCCCCTGTCTTGCGAAATCTGAGGTTTGGCCCTGATCGTGCCAATTCCTCGATTTCGCTTTCTCCCCCGCAAGGGGGGAGATAGGGCCGCGGTCCTCACTTGTGTTTGGATCCTCGGGTCAAGCCCGAGGATGACGGAGCGTGGGGGAGCGACGGTATCCTCCTCTACCGCTTCCATTGCACAACGCCTGAGGAGAATATCTTCTTCCACTCCAAGGAGGTCGTCATCCTCGGGCTTGACCCGAGGATCCAGACACAAGCATTCTGAGGGCCGACGGGGAGCAAGAAGCGCTCCATTTGCCGGAAAAAAGGGGGACGTCCCGCAGCGTTTCTCTAACAAAATCAAACCCCGACACATTTTTTCATCCCCCACCATTTCCACCCTCGTAGACTCATCCCGTCCCGCCCTCGGATACACCTGACGATGCGATGTCAGGCGAGGCGGGGCCGGCGCCGGGGGCGCGTACTCTCGCAGGTACAGACCCCCGGCCCGCTGCAACGGTCTCCCTCCGGACGAGGGGGTGGAAGTGACGGCGGACGGTCGGATGCCGGACGCCTGAAACCCCCGATCGGAAGGACGTGCCTCAGAGGCACACAGACAAGGCGCCCACGCCGTCGCCAACATCCAGACGGCGGGGCGGATAAAAACGGCGGGGATGATGGCCGGTCGCCAATGATCGAACAGCATCCCCCGGGCGAGGGTCCCGGTCGGAATGGTGCACCATCCGGCGGGAACCTCCCGGGCCACCGGCCAGGCTGAAGTGTCATCTCGCATGACGCCGCAGCCGGACCCGCGCCCGGTCATTCTTTGGGAGCAATCCCGAGGACCGTCGCCGCCTTGCCAGAGAGACGCATGCAGCGGGAATAGACGCCGAACGAGGCGCCGGAAGGAGCCACATAAACTACTTAGACAGGTTGCTTCTGGCGCCTCGTCCGAGACAAGCATGAGACCGAACCGGAGGGAGCAATCCCGACCGGGGGCGAAGCTTGGGTTTTTGACATCAATAGATTTCCCCACCCGCTGCGGAAGGGCGCGGCGCCTATGGGGTCCTATCTCCCCCCTTGTGGGGGAGAACGGAAGATCGAAGGCTTAGGCGAGCGCAAGCCGCCTAAACTTCTGATTTTCCAAGAGAGGGGCACAGTTTCATGGGCGCAGGCCTCACCAAGCCCCCCCTCTGGCGAAATCTGAGGTTTGGCCCTGATCGGGCCAATTCCTCGATTTTGCTTTCTCCCCCGCAAGGGGGGAGATGGGTGCCCTCACAACCCCTCACCCGGCTTCCACGCTCTCGGCGCCACCCCGCGCTCGACCACATAAAACCCATCGGTCGCCACCTTCTGCCATTCACTCGCCTCGCCGTCCGGCCAAAGCACGCGGATCTCGGTCTCCGCCAATTCCCCCAGGCCGACGTGGTGCCAACCGGTCTTGCCGCCCGCATGGCCACCGCCAATCGTCACCTCGCGACGCTGGATCACGTCGCCGGTCTTCACCTCGATCCAGGCGCCGACCGCATCCCGGTTGGCACCCTCCTGGCGCAGCGCAATCTGCAGGAAGCGGCCGGCGCCCTCGGTCGTGTTGCGCCAGATTTCAACGGGCGAGCCCTGGTTGACGACAAGGAGATCGACCAATCCGTCGAGATTGAAGTCTGCCAGCGCCCCGCCCCGGCCCTTTGCCATCGAGGCGACGCCGGCCTTGTCGCCCATTTCGATGAACTTGCCGTCCTCGCCCTGGACGAGCAGGTTGTTGGGATCCTTTTCGGCAAAGTCCGGCATCTCGGCAACATTGCCCTTGGCGACGAAAAGGTCGGTGCGGCCGTCATTGTTGACGTCCTCGAACTCCGTGTGCCAGGCGGTCGAGGGGCGGATCTCGCCGCCGGTATAGGGCCGGTGAGCGGTCGCGCCCTTGGCGAACGCAACGTCGTTGTAGGAGGGCTTCGGCTTGCCATCGGCGGGGATTTCGCCAAGCTTTTGCAGCTTGTTGTCGGCCATGCTGGTCAGGAAATATTCCGGATAGCCGTCGAAATCGATATCGTGGCTGGCGATGCCCATGCCCCAGATGCGCAGGTATTTCCAGCCTTCGGCCTGGGTGTAGAGCTCCGGCGTCTTGCCTGGCTCGACATGCCACATCTGCTCCTGGCCACCCTTGTAATATTCGCGGTCATTGGAGACGCGTAGCGATGGCGTGCCGGAGCGGTTCCAGTCGGTGAAGAGGATCGACAACGGGCAGTAAGAGGGGGTAAGCGGCAGCGGCGGGGCAAAGCGTCGCTCCGTCGACGATGTCGGGCGATGCAGCCAGTTGTCGGTGCAGGAGCCCCAGGGCTCGAAGTCCTCGAAGCGGTCGATATAGTTGCCGATGGCGAGTATTGGCCAGGCATTGCCGCGCTCCCAGGTGGCGGAGAAGGCGGTCGACCAAGCATCGCCGCCGTCAAAGGCCCAAGCTTCGTTGGCGCGTTCGAAGCGGCATTCGCCAAGGCCGCGCATCACGACATTCTCGCCGGAGCGCAGCAGCACGACGTCCTGCTGCCCGTCGCCATCGATATCCAGCGGATAGGCGCCGATCACCTTGTCGAGTTCGAGGCCAGAGACCTTTTCCTCGAATTTCAGAGCACCGCCTTGGGTGCTGCGGTTGAGGTAAAATTTCGCCTTGTCCTCGCCGCCCACCAGGACGAGGTCGGGGAAGCCATCGGCATTGCAGTCGAAGCTGCCGGCACCGCCGCCGACCATGAATTCCCAGTCGCCGCGATAAGTGCTGGCGATGCCGCTCGTGGCAGTTTCGTCGGCAAATCGAGGAACCAGCGGGCCGCCATTGGCGAGTGCCGTGCCGGACTGCAGCGTGAGGACCAGCGTCGCCAAGGTAATAATGCGCGAGGTGCGGAAGGTGCTCGATCCGCTCATCCGCGTGTCCTCAGGGCTACCGCTTTCTCGCCGATGCAACGGCCCTGATCGAGGCCGCGATCGATGGCAGCGCGGAAATGGATGCCACCATAGAGGCGAGAAATGCCGGCTTCCTCGGCCGCATCCCAGAAGCTCTTGAAGCTCCGGTTCGGCAGCTTGTCTTTTTCATGCGTGTTGTCGGTGAAGGCGAAATTGTCGCCGAAGAATGCGGTCAGGACGGTGGCAGCCGCACCCGACTGGGTGGAATGGCCGCTCGGATATTCCGGGAAGGGCGGCGTGATCAGGATCGGCTCCCATTTCGGGTCGATCACGCGCTTGATGTACGTGACGGGGCGAAGCAGGTCGTATTCGAATTTCGAATGCCAGCAGCCGATGAAGGCGTCGGCGAGCGTGACACCAAGGCGGGCGAGCAGGTCTGCATGTTCGGCGGCACTCGCCTCGCGTTCGTCGAGGATCTTCAGGCCGATCACCATCCAATGGCCGGGCGGGGTCGGCGAGAGCATCGGATCATCAGACCAGAAGCGTGCGACGGCACGCTGTTCCGGAGTCAGGTTCTTGACGGTCTCGTAGACTTCGAGCGCTTCCTGATAGAAATCCGAGCGCTTTTCCTCGCTATAGGCGGGCGGTGCCGGAAGGGGGCAGCCATTGCCCGTTTCCATTGCGAAGGGCCGGTTCTCGCCCCATTTGGGCAAGAGCGGCAGCTGCTGCTGGTTGATCAGGCTCGTGGGTACCCAGTTCGAAGGCCCCTTGTTGAGTGTGAACTCCAGCGGGAAGCCCATGTTCTCAACCTTGGCGCCGCCATCGCCCTCAGACCAGCTCAGGATATGGGCGGTGACGCTTTCGCCATAGGCCTGGCTTCGGGCGACGAGATCGGGGGCGAGACCGGCAGAGACCTCCTTGGCAAGCTTTTCCGTCATGCGCTTCATGGCGCGCTGACCGGTCGGGCCGGTATTGCCGAAGAGCTGGCGAGCGGCGGAGGAGAGTGCGGCCTGCATGACGACGGCTTCGTCATAGGCGAGACCCGCTTCACGCTGCGGCACGGGCGTGAGGCCATTCAGTTGGCCCGCCAGAGACGTCAGTGTCCGATCGCCGGAGGCCAGCCCCTCGTAAGCGGTGACGCCGAGATAGGCGAAGGCGCGGCTTGCAACCGGTGGCGAATAGGTCGGCGTGTGCCGCACCAGTTCGAGCACGAGGCGGTACCAGTCGCGCATGACCTTGTCGGCTCCGACAGAGCCTGCCTGGGCCGGCTGCACGGCCAGCGCCAGAATGATGAAGCAGAGCGCCAGGAGGCGCGTCCCCACTGCCTTCATGTCCCCCTCCCACAGGTTTCAGAAGCGATCTCAATCGATTGAATGTCGATTAAGCACGGGGGCGGACGGCTCGCAAGAGGGGGGCGGATGACGGCGATCAAATCCAGCCGATGGCGCGGCCGGCAAGGCTGATGGCGAAGACGACGAGGAAGCTTGCGGCGACGCGACCGAAGAGCAGCGGATTGGTGGTGGCGACACGGCGCAGGATGGCGGCCCCGGCGCTCAACCAGCAAGTCGCGACGAACACCACTAACAGCGCGAAGAGCGCCAGGTAGGGAAACGTTGCGACCAGCGTTACAGGTGCTGCGAAGGAGGCGGGGGGAATGAGCGCGAGGCCGATGATCAGGGCTTTGGGATTCAGCACCGTCGTGCCGTAGACGGTCGCCGCGGTAATTGCACCGGGCTCTGTGGCCGAGGGCGGGCGGGTCCAGAGCCGGGCGGCAAGCAGCAGGACCCAGAGCGTCGAGGCGAGCTTGATGACCAGGGAGGCGACAGGTTGGTCCGCGAGCAGCGGGGCAGCCAGGAAGACCAGCGGCACTATGGTGGTGAGATAGCCCGCGAGCTCGGCGCCGATCAGCGGCAGGGATGCCTTGAGGCCACGCGCTGCGCCCGAGACGGCGAGCAGGGTATTCGTCGGCCCGGGCGTCAGGAGAAGAAGGAGAACGGCAAGAGCAAAGGCGGACAGGGACATCGGGGCACTCTGTAACTTTCGTGCCGGAGATAACAGGTTGGGCAAGACAGTTGCTTGATTTCGGTCAAGCCCGTCGCTTGAGGCTTAATTTGCGGCCCGGTGCTCAGGAAGGCCGGATCTGGCGCACCCAGGCGCGGGCGAGGGCAAGACCCGCTTCGTCGGAGAGGTGCCCGTCCGTCGGCTCGATTTCGGGATGGCGGGCAAGCCAGCCGGGTTCCTTGCGCTCGATCACCTCAGGAAAATGCGTCATCCAGTTGCGCACGACCTCGCGATTGGCCTCGAAATGGAACTGGAAGCCATAGGCAGCGCGTCCCAAGCGAAAGGCCTGGTGGCGGGCGGTTTCGTTTTCCGCCAGATGGGCAGCCCCTTCAGGCAAGGTAAAGGTGTCGTCGTGCCACTGAAAGGAGAAGAAGCTATCGGGCAGGACCGACAGCACCGGATCGGCCTTGCCGGTCTCGGTGCGGCCGATGCTGCGCCAACCGAATTCCGGGGCTGCACCGATCAGATTATCGCCGCCATAGGCGCGGGCGAGCAGCTGGCTGCCAAGACAGATGCCGAGCACGGCCTTGTCGCTGTCGCCGAAGCGGCGCATCAGGCTTGCGAGCGCCGGCAGATAAGGATGCTTTTCGTCGTCGCGGGCATTTTGCTCGCCGCCGAAGACAACGAGGGCGTCATGCGCGTCAAACTCCGGGAGGAGTTCTCCCGCATAGGCCCGGATCGTGACGATCTCTGCTCCGGCTTCGGCCAGGGCGATGCCGACCTGACCGGCTTCGGTGACTTTGGTATTCTCGACGATGGCAACGCGCATGGGGAATCGGATCTCGTGGGCGGATGCTTCAGAGAAAGCATGCGCCTGCGATCACGGCAAGACGGGAGGGCGCTGGTTGAAGCCCCCTCCCCAGGCTTCAGAAGGTTTTTTTCAGGCGCGCATCAACCGACTGGCTGTTGCCGCCACGAATGACGAAGAAGAAGGTCATCGCTGCCCAGAGCAGAGACTTTTCCGCGCCTGAGAAGCCCTGATCGAGCTGCACCCAATGGAAATAGACGGTGACGAGGAGCACGATGGTGGCGGCGAATGCCGCCGGGCGGGTGAGGAGGCCGATCGCGAGCAGGATACCGCCGAAGAATTCTGTGGCGGCGAGCAGCGGGGACCAGAAGACACCGGGATAGAAGCCGAGACCTTCCACCATCTGGGCGGCGCCGAAGGGATCAACGATCTTGCCGGCACCATGGATGACCAGAAAGCCGCCGGCGACAAGCCGTAGCAGAGTTTCTGCAAGATCATGGCCTGAGCGATAAACGGGAGCGAGCGCGGGGACGAACAGACGATTCGGTTCAGTGGACATGCGGAATTCCTTGGCAAACAATAATCCTGGCCTCTTGGCGGAACACCGAGAGCATGGCAATTGCGCGAGAGATAAAAAGTTGATTTGTTCGGTTAACTTATGCGTGAAGCAAGGACGATGATGATGGCCAAACCCCGGATTTCGATCACCTACTGCACCCAGTGCAACTGGCTCCTGCGCTCCGGCTGGATGGCACAGGAACTGCTGCATACCTTCGCCGAGGACCTTGGCGAGGTGGCACTCATTCCGGGCACAGGCGGGATCTTCGAGATCAGGCTGAACGAGGAGCTGATCTGGGAGCGGAAGCGCGACGGCGGTTTTCCCGGGCCGAAGGAGCTGAAGCAAAAGGTGCGGGACGCCATCGATCCGGAGCGGGATCTGGGCCATGTCGACCGGGCCAGCCGCAATGAAGGGCTGGACAGCTGAGATTGAAAAAGGCGGCCGGGGCCGCCTTCATAACTCTGGTCGCTCAGTTGAAGGGCGACCGGCAGACCTTGTAGTAGCCGCTCGACGAGAGGAACTGGTTGGTGCGGGGATTGTAGGACCGATAGCGGTTCAGGCACCAATCGACATGACGCTCCCAGGCGCGGCCAGGCGGACGATATCCCGGATCGGCATAAACCGGAGGGCGAGGCCGCGGACGGTAACCGGGCTCGTCATAGACGGGCGGACGTGGGCGGGGACGATAAACCGGCGGCTCGTCATAAACGGATGGTGGATAGTATTCCGGCGGCAGCGGGCGCGGGCGGCGCGGCGGCGGACGGTCCCAGGTCTCGTAGCAACCCGAGAAGTCGCAGACGAGATCGACCTGTTCAGCATCCATCTGCTGGCCCAGTACCGGCTGTACCGGTTTCGGCATGGCGGCTTCCGCCACAGGGGTGAAAAACTGGGTGCCGGCCAGTGCCAGAGCCAAAAAAGTGGAGCGCAACTTCATCTCGTTATCCTGTTCTCGTCCCGGCAGAGTGCAAGAGGCGCTTCGCCGACTGCGAGATAGAGCGGTCCGATCACGGCTTTTTCACGACGGCGTCATCGGCAACGCCAGCCGCTTCAAACCGCCACAAGCCCTATACATCTGGCATTTGGGGGGCATTTGGGCGGGTGTGCACAAGGCGGCCTCGAAGCGCTTTCGATACGCTGACACGAAAACTTCAAAATGCCGGTTGACAGGCCGAAGTAGTCCCTTTACACGGCTCCTCGTCGCCCAGATGGCGGAATTGGTAGACGCGCCAGCTTCAGGTGCTGGTACTCGAAAGGGTGTGGAGGTTCGAGTCCTCTTCTGGGCACCAAATTCCGATTTGAGATCAGCAGTTTATGCGGTCTTCAAACAGTTGAGAAAAGCCCGGCTTGCCGGGCTTTTTTCTTGTCTTTCGGCAGGCTTTTGATGCCTTCGCGAAGCCAGATTCGACCCAATTCCGCAGTCAATTCCCGAACGCCCGCGCACAGCCGAAGAGGACCTACCATGGACGAGACCGTCGCCATCGAAAGCCGCAGCGATTTCGCCCTTTGGGCTATCGAGCGGGCCAAGGAAATCGTGGCACAGGAAGGCACGGCGCTCGCGCTCGCCGCCCGGGACATGGACGAGGAAAGCCTGCGGGAAGCCGGTCACAAGCTAGGCGGTGCGATCAGCGAAGCGCTTCTCGAAGTTTTCGACGGCCTGCTCGGCCAGGACGATCAGGGCTGATCGCAACGGCCTGATGCGGAGCCTTTCCGCAGGTGGTCAATCGATGACGCGCGGGTTGACGCCCGGATACCACTGACGGCCCGAGCGCGGCGGCTGGGTGCCCTGATAGACGATGCCGTTCTTTTCGCAGCGATAGACAGTATAAGGCAGCGTGTCGCGCAATTCGCGCCGACCGCCGAAACCCGGACGCGGTGCAACCGTGCGGGTTTCGCAGCTATAGCCCTCGCCAAATTGATTGGCCGGATCCTGCGGCTTGACGCCCGGAAGGTCCTGGAAGCTTTCCTGTCCGGCAGTGCCCCAGGCCACGCCTTCGGCGGCAAGGGCCGGAACCGAAAGAGCAGACGAAACGACCATCAGCAGCGCGATTGCGCTCTTTCGGCCAATAGAACGCGGCATTGGAATGTTTCGGCGAACGGGTAGCATGGCAGCAATCTCTCAAAGTATCACCGAGCCGATATAAGGCCTCGCTACCGCAGCACCAAGGGCCGGCACTTCACGTTTCGGCGACGGGCCGGCGATAGCCTGTCGGCGTGCCATAGAGCCAGCCGATGCGTTCGATCGCGGCTTCCAGCGTCTCGCGCGCAACGGTCATGGTGTGACCGTTGGCATGAATCATCGTCATCTCGTCTTCCATGATGGCGACATGCCCTTTCCAGAAGACGAGATCGCCGCGCCGAAGATCCTTGCGCTCGATCGGCATTCCGAGGCCCGAGGCCTGCATGTCGCTGTCGCGGGGGGCCGCATGGCCGGCGAGACGCATGGCCAGCTGCACGAGACCCGAGCAATCGATACCGAAGCCGGATTTGCCGCCCCAGAGGTAGGGGGTCTCGAGGAAGAGGCCCGCGACCGAAACGTAATCGGGGGCCGGCGGATCGGAGACGGGACGAAGGTGGTGGGCGACGAGTGCTCCGCCGTCGGCAAGGAGGAGATAGCGGGTGCCGCGGGTCTCGGCCTCGCCGGAGATCGTGAGCCGGCTACCCATTGAGAGCGCCGTGCGGGTCGGAAACCGCAGATCGGCACCGGAATAGACGAAGGTACGCTGGACAGTGACGATGTGGGTCGGAGCGACGACGGAGCCAAGTGCATCTTCAGGCAGGTAGCCGATATAGCCGTCATCGACGGCCTGGACCCAGGCCCATCCCTCGGCCCGCTCGAAGACGCGGACTTCCTCGCCGAGCAAGAGTTCGGTGTCGATGCCGGTGGCCCTGTCCGGCTTCGGGCGAAGTGCCACGACCGGCCTAATGACCATGGCCGGTTCGGGTGTGACGAACCGTTCGGCGTCGACCTTGCCCCTCAGGGCAATGTCGGCAAGGTCGGGACGGAAGGCGTTAAGGCGCCTGTCGAGCATGAAATTCTCCGTCAGCCGAGCGAGCGGCCTTTGGCGATGACGCAATCGCCGAATTTTTCCAGAAAGAGCGCACCTGACACGGTGCGCTTGACGATGACGCTGCGGCGGTCGAGATCATCCCTGACGCGATCAACCAGCCCCATTTCGCCGAGCGTATCAAGCGCACGGGTGATGACCGGCTTGGTGACGTTGAGCGTGGCAGCAAGACCGCGCACCGTGTGTGGTGGCGGCACGAGATAGATCTGTAGCAGCACGGCGAGCTGGCGCATGGTGAGATCGTGGCCTTCCTTCTGAACCTGATCCAGTGTCACCCTGTGCCACAGGCCGAGCGCCTGGGTCGCCGTCATGTCGAGGCTCATGGCCCCTCCCCTCGTCAGATGCGGGCGGTCTTGCCCCTTGCGCCTATCATTCCGGCAAAGAAACGATCTGGCAAGGGGACGAGACGCCTTGCGCCGCGACGCTTTGCGATCAGCCTGCCTGCAGCATGCGGTAGAGGGCGCGGATCGCCTGGGCCTCCCCGCCGACAGGGGAATGGGCCCGTTCGCTCTGCGACCAGCCGAAGATATCAAAATGGGCCCAGCGGCGGCCGGGGGAGACGAAACGCTTGAGGAAGAGGGCGGCGGTGATTGCGCCCGCCATGCCTCCCGAGGGGGCGTTGGTCAGATCGGCGATCTGGGCTTTGAGCATGCGCTCGTAACCCTTGTGAAGGGGCAAGCGCCAGAGCGGATCGTCGACCTCGAGGCTGGCATCTGCGATCGCATCGGCCAGATCTTCGTCGTCCGTGAAGAAGGGCGGCAGATCCGGGCCGAGCGCGACGCGGGCAGCGCCCGTCAGGGTCGCCATGTCGATAAGGAGTTCAGGCTCTTCGGCATCGGCATAGGCGAGCGCGTCGGCCAGGATCAGGCGGCCTTCGGCATCGGTGTTGTCGATCTGGACGGTCAGACCTTTGCGGCTCTTGTAGACGTCGCCGGGGCGGAACGCATTGCCGGCAATGGCGTTTTCGACCGCCGGAATGACGACGTGCAGATCGACCTTCAGCTTTGCGTCCATGATCATCAGGGCGAGGCCGAGAACGTTGGCGGCGCCACCCATGTCCTTCTTCATCAGAAGCATGGAGGAGGCTGGCTTGATGTCGAGGCCGCCGGTGTCGAAGCTGACGCCCTTGCCAACCAGAGTGACCTTGCGGTGACCCTTCTTGCCCCAGCGCAGTTCGATCAGGCGAGGTGCTACCGTGGAGGCGCGGCCGACGGCATGGACGAGCGGGAAGTTTTTCTCAATGAGTTCGTCCCCAGTGATGACGGAGACATCGGCCTTGTAGTGATCTGCGAGGCGGCGGACGGCCTGCTCGATATCGGCCGGGCTCATGTCGTTGGCCGGCGTGTTGATCAGGTCACGCGCGAGATAGACGCCTGATATCTGCCGCTTGATGTCGGCGGCATCGGCATCCTGCGGGATCAGCAGGCGCGGCTCGGTGACCCGCTCGGAGCGATAGCGGTCGAAGCTGTAGGCGCCGAGACCGTAACCGAGCAGCAGGCGGTTGGCGGTGAGCGGTGCCGTCTCAATGTGCCATTCGCCGGCCGGCAGAGCTCGGGCGAGCTTGCCTGTGAGGTAGGGATTTTCGGACGGATTGGAGCCGAGGCCGAAAAGCGCTCCGCCGACATGGCCATCGGCGGTCGGGACCAGGAGGACCGAACCCGGCTCGGCCTTGAAACCCGCTTTTTTCGCCCAATCCAGAGCAAGGGGTTCCAGCGTGCCGGTTTCGACATGTGCCGGCGTGACGGCGAAGACCGGCAGCGACTTTCCGCCTTTGGTGCTGAAAGGGGACGGTCTGTCGATATACTGGAAGGGGGCCATGGCGGACGCTTTCTGGGTATCGGGCTGGAGAATCGTGAGGATGCTCAATTAACACTCCGTTAGGGTTAACAGATTATTGCTTGAGTGGAGGTTGCGCCGCCCGCCACGAGCGAGGCGGTGGGGAAACGAACTCGGGATACTCACCATGCGCATGCAAAATCCAGGCTCGGCAAATCGCTTGCAGATCATGGCCACGGCCGGCCTGATGATGGCCGCACTGGCGCTCACCGGCTGCGCGTCGGGCAAGAAGGAGCTGACGACCGGCTCCATCCCGAAGATGAACCATTCGCTTGATACGCTCAGCGGCCCGGCGCTCAACCAGGCCGTCAATGGCATCGGCCAGTCGTACGAGCGCAATCCGCGCGACCGGAATGTCGGGCTGTCCTATGCAAACGGGTTGATGATGACCGGTCGCAACGCCCAGGCGCTGGCCGTCATGCAGCAGGTGGCAATCGCCCATCCGAGCGACCGCGAAGTGCTTTCCTCGCTCGGCAAGGCCCAGGCGGCCGCCGGACAGCTGGAAAAGGCGCTCGGCACCATTCAGCGGGCGCAAACACCCGACCGCCCCGACTGGCGGCTCTATTCCGCCGAGGGCGCGGTGCTCGACCAGCTCGGCCGCTCAAGCGAGGCGCGCTCGCGCTATCGCATGGCGCTGCAGATCCAGCCGAACGATCCGAGCGTGCTGTCGAATCTGGGCATGTCCCATGTGCTTTCCGGCGACTTGAAGACGGCAGAAACCTATCTGCGTCAGGCCGCGCAGCAGCCGGCTGCAGACAGCCGTGTGCGGCAGAACCTGGCGCTCGTGGTCGGCCTGCAGGGCCGGTTTCAGGAGGCCGAACAGCTGGCCTCGCAGGAGCTCGATCCGCAGCAGGCAGCGGCCAATCTGCAATATCTGCGCGGCATGCTCGCCCAGCAGAATTCCTGGAAAGAGCTTTCCAGCCAAGACATGCCGAAGAAGAAGAGCTGAGGCTTCAATCCGGAAATGTAAGGTTTGAACGGCCGCTGGTTAGATCACGGACGAGCCGTGCCGCCTGATCCTCGTCGCCCTGTCTCAAGGTAATCGCGAGATTCACGCCATCCGCCGTGAAGGTCTCAGTGACCGACAGATGCGGAATGGCGCCCAGACGCGCCTTGATCAGTGCAAGATCAGAGAAACTCACGGCACAGTCGCCGGTCACCATCGGGATGATCTCGCGCTTTTCCGCCGCACGCAGCATCTGGGCCGCGGTGCCGCCATAGGCGCGGACAAGGCCGCCGCTGCCGAGCAGGATGCCGCCGAAAAAGCGGGTGACGACCACCGCAACTCCATCCAGATCCTGGCCGTCGATCGCCTGGAGGATCGGCTTGCCGGCCGTGCCCGACGGTTCGCCGTCGTCGGAGAAGCGATAGGCCTGACCGATGCGCCAGGCCCAGCAATTGTGATTGGCGGAGGGATCGGAAACCGCCGCGACAAAGGCCTTGGCTTCCTCTTCGCTGGCGATCGGTGCCGCCTTGCCGATGAAGCGGCTCTTCTTGATGTCCTGGACGAATTCGACGGGGGCGACAAGCGTGTGGGGCATGGCGCTGCCTCAGGCGCCCGGTTCGTGGGTGGTGAGCCAGTCGGCAAGGGCTGCTATGACCGAGAGCCTGAGGGCCGCCTTCATGGCCAGAGCCCGGGTGAGCGAGGCGTCGCGGCTGGAAAAGCCGAGCTCGGCCATGACGCCCGACGGGGTGAGCCGGCGTGCCCGCATGACCGCCTCGATGCGTTCGATCGTGGAGGGAAGGAGATAGCGGCCGTTGGCGATCAGGGCTGCAGCGTCCTCCTGGACTGGCTCGGTCGCCTCGATCGGCCGGGTGCTCTCTCCCCTCGCCCGCGATTCGGCCGAGATGAAATCGAGAAAGGCCTGACGCTCTTCCGACGTGGCGGCGGTCCAGCCTTTCAAGAGCTTCTTCAACGGGCTGGGCTTCTCTTTCTTGGACATGACCGGCTTTCTGTTCTTGTCCGTCAATAGCCTGAGCGCAGAGCCGGCGCGAGAAAAAAACTTGGTCTCCCGCTTCTTCCGCCCTGGAGCAAAATTCGGCTTTGGCAACAGCGGCATCGGGGTCCGGGAAGGCAATTTGTGCCGCTCATGCATTGGAGATTTCTGCCGGACGGAAAGCGGTCGTTAACCTTTATTTTCTACTCAGATAGCTCAGTTTTCGCGTTCTTGTATCCCGCCAGCGTTCAGGTTTCCGATGCACCCTCCCCGTTCCAGTTCCGCTTTTCAGGTCAATCAGTCAGGGGAGAATGAACGTCAGGGCGCCGATCAGTCGGCGGCAAACCAGATCGAAGGGCGCGAGGAAACGCCCGTGTGGCAGAAGGCCTTCGTGCTCGGGCCGAACGTGCGCTTCACCCGCACGCCGGACCGCGCGCCCACCAAGTCCGAGGCGGAGGCAAACGCCCTCGCCCAGTCGGCCGGCACGCCGACGAAGACGTTTGTCAGCACTCCCGCTGGCACTCCGGCGCGGACGATCCCCGTCCAGCAAGCCCTGCAGCCGCAACCCGCGCCAACGGCACAGCCGACGCGGCATCACGTGTCCACCCCAAAGCCTCCCGCGCGAACGGCCTCCCCAACGCCCGGCGTGCCCTTTGCCGGGCTGCCGCGCACGGGCGCTGCCGTGCCTACGCCGCAACCACCAACGCCGCGGGTGCCGGCGTCCGTCACGCTTCCTCAGCCGCCGGACGCCATCGGCGCACGGGCACTGACTTACAAGCTCCGCCGCGAACTGGCACGCCAGCAGGCCGAGCAGGCCGCTTGGGAAGCATCGATTGCCGATGGTGCCGGCAGCGAGATCGGACCAGCGCCGCAAACCATGCGGCCGGCACCGCTGGTTCAGGGCATGCGCAGCGTGCTCGCGAGCACTCAGGCCGCGACCGTGAGCGCGGCTCAGCGTCCGACGAACGAGGCTTCGGTGCCACCGCATCTGCAGCGTTCGCTAGCACAGCAGGCCGAGGCCGCGCGTCTGGCGGCCCAGCAATCGGCCCAGACCACACGCGCGCCGATGGTGCGCAACGCTTTCCTGCGGACGCCGGTTCAAACCGCGCCGGGACCCGTCCCGACCCAGCCTCCCGCAGCGGCGACGGCGGTCACGCCACAAGCCCCGTCCGGCTTTGCTGCCTGGGCACAGATGACGGCTCCCGCAACCCGGCTGCCTGAAGGTCATGCATCGGTCGCTTCTCAGGTCGGGGAACCCGCGGCGAAGCCGGAGAGGCTGCCGATCGCAGCGCTACTGTCCGATCATATCTTCTTCGAGGCGATGATCGAGCCGGTGGAGATGCCTGGGGACATCAAAATGGTGCGGCCCGTCGTTTCACCGGCGTTTACACAGGTTCGTTTGCCAGCCACCCGCCAGACGGTTGCACCGTCTGTTTCCCAACCTGCCCGGACCATTCCGACGCCGACCCCGCGGGCAGCGCCTGCCGCGCGCGCCGAAGTGGTGCGTTATCGGCCTGACGCGCTTGCAACAAACGTCCAGTTCGTTGGGGCCATCCCGCGCAAGCCGGCTTTCGAGGCAACGCCCGGATCGGTCGTGGCACTCTACCGGGAAGTCGCCCGTCGCGACGTTACGGCGGCGACCTTTGCCTTGCCGCCGGCCCAGGTGACCACGGAGACGGTTGCGCCGCTCGAACTTGCCGTACCGTCGGCCGTTCAGGCAGGCCACGCGTCCATCGTCCCGGTCTCCGCCGCATTGCCACGTCAGCCGCTGTTCAAGGCGCAGGAAGCGCTTGGCGAAGGCGAATACGAGCTTCCTTATCTGGACTTCCTGCAGATGCCGCCAGTCCAGACCGGCGTCACGATGACGGCGGAGGCGCTGGAACAGAGCGCGGGATTGCTGGAAAGCGTGCTCGAAGATTTCGGCATCAAGGGCGAAGTGATCGATGTGCGCCCCGGCCCGGTTGTCACTCTCTATGAGTTCGAGCCGGCGCCGGGGGTGAAGTCCTCCCGCGTCATTGGCCTCTCCGACGATATCGCCCGGTCGATGTCGGCCTTGTCCGCCCGTGTCGCTGTCGTGCCCGGTCGCAATGTGATCGGCATCGAATTGCCGAACCCGGTTCGTGAGACGGTCTATCTGCGCGAGCTGATCGAGACGCCCGATTATGCCGAGACGCGCTACAAGCTGCCGGTTTGCCTGGGCAAGACGATCGGTGGCGAGCCCGTGATCGCAGAACTCGCAAAGATGCCGCATCTGCTCGTGGCCGGCACCACCGGTTCGGGCAAGTCGGTGGCGATCAACACGATGATCCTGTCGCTGCTCTACCGCTTCCGGCCGGACGAATGCCGCTTGATCATGGTCGATCCGAAGATGCTGGAGCTTTCCGTCTATGACGGTATCCCACATCTGCTCACGCCCGTCGTCACCGATCCGAAGAAGGCCGTGATGGCGCTGAAATGGGCGGTGCGCGAGATGGAGGATCGCTATCGCAAGATGAGCCGCCTCGGCGTTCGCAATATCGACGGCTACAATGCCCGCGCGGCCCAGGCGCGCGAGAAGGGCGAAACGATCACCGTCAGCGTCCAGACCGGGTTCGACCGTCAGAGCGGCGAGATCGTCTATGAGGACCAGGAGCTCGACCTTTCGCCGATGCCGTACATCGTCGTCGTGGTCGACGAGATGGCCGACCTGATGATGGTGGCCGGCAAGGAAATCGAAGGGGCGATCCAGCGGCTGGCGCAGATGGCGCGTGCGGCGGGCATCCACCTGATCATGGCGACCCAGCGTCCCTCGGTCGACGTCATCACCGGCACGATCAAGGCCAACTTCCCCACCCGCGTCTCCTTCCAGGTAACCTCGAAGATAGACAGCCGCACCATTCTCGGTGAACCGGGTGCCGAACACCTGCTCGGCCAGGGCGACATGCTGCACATGGTCGGCGGCGGGCGCATTGCCCGGGTGCATGGCCCCTTCGTTTCCGACGAGGAAGTCGAGAAGGTGGTCGCGCATCTGAAGATGCAGGGACGTCCGGATTATCTGGGCACCGTGACCGAAGATGCCGATGAAGTGGAAGACGAGCCGGAAGAGGACGTGGCCGTCTTCGACAAGAGCGCCATGGGCGAAGAGGACGGCAACGACCTTTACGACAAGGCGGTCAAGGTGGTGCTACGCGACAAGAAGTGCTCGACATCCTATATCCAGCGCCGCCTTTCGATCGGCTACAACAAGGCCGCCTCGCTGGTCGAACGCATGGAACAGGAAGGCATCGTCGGTGCTGCCAACCATGTCGGCAAGCGGGCGATCATCGTCGGCGGGCGCGAGGTGAATGCCGAGGGCGATTTCGAGGGCTGACGTCTTCTCAGGCGGTCGAGGTCGATGCAAGGCCTCGACCGCATCACAGACGCGGAGGCGTTTTTTGCTCGATGCCGTCCAGCTTTCAGATCTGGACGGGTTTGATCGTGTCGATGCCGATCTCGCCTTCAAGGAGGCCGCGGGTGAGACCCTGCCTGTCACGCGCGATCTCGATGACCGTGTAGAGTTTCTCCGAGCGGAAGGCACTCGCCATGCCGGTGGTCACATCCTCGGCAGGCTTGGCGTCGATCTCCATGTAGTCCAGCTCCTGCGAGGCAGCGACGAGGCGAGCATCGCCCGAGGAGCGGGCGGCGACCGTTACCACACCATGGCCAGGGGCATTGTCCCAACGCGGATCGTCCGGTTCGGCGATGGGTTCCAACCGGTAGATGTTGAGCCGTTCATCGCCCTTTGACATGCCATGTTCGGCAACGGCCGCGTCCGACCGGCGGGCGGCCACCTCGACGGGCTGGGCCAGACGAGGATCGGCGTCCTGCGGCCGCTGGCTGTTCGGCATTTCGCGATCGGTATCGTCGGACATTGTCTTCTCCCTGTGAAACACTCGGATCTCCAACCGATCTCGGCCGGATAGGGTTCCGCCCGGTCTCTCTCATCGCGTCAGGGAACATGCCGGCATGCGGACCAGTTTCCCCGACAACAAGGAGCCCGACATGCCGCCAGCGACACGTTCATCCCCGCCCCTCACCGCCTCCCATGTCCGCGACGAACGGGGGCGAGATGCCCGCAGTCCCGGTGACATTCCGGTACGTGGCTTGTGGGACGTATCACTGAGGCTGCTGTCGCGGCTGACGTCCGACCGGGTCACGCTCGCTGCAGCAGGCGTATCCTTCTACGTGATGCTATCGCTGTTTCCCGGTTTGGCCGCGCTGGTGTCGCTGTACGGCCTGATTGCCGATCCGACCACGATTGCCGGACGGCTCGATTTTCTCTCTGAACTGCTGCCGGCCGATGGGGTCGCGATGATCCTGGGTCAGTTGCAGGCACTGGCCGACGAAAACAACAGCACCTTGAGCACGGGTTTTCTCGTCGGTCTTGGCGTATCGCTGTTCAGTGCCCGCAACGGGATGCTGGCGCTCTTCGAGGCCATGAACATTGCCTATGAGGAACAGGAGAAACGCGGCTTCGTCCATACTACGCTTCTGGCCGTCGCATTTACACTTGGCGCCATGGCCGTTCTCGCCGTCGTCGTCACGGCACTCGCAATTCTGCCGCTGATCATGTCGGTCATCTTCATTTCGGCGCGGGCCGAGATGATTGTCGGGTTTATCCGCTGGCCGATCCTGATCAGCGTGATCTGGCTGGGGTCTGCGATGATCTATCGTTATGGGCCGAGCCGCGAGAACGCCCAACTGCGATGGCTGACCTGGGGCACTTTGCTGAGTTCGCTCATCTGGATGATCATGTCGCTCGGCTTCTCCTTCTACCTGGAAAATTTCGCCGACTACAACGCGACCTACGGCGCGCTCGGCACATTTATCGCCTTCATGTTCTGGACCTGGTTGTCGGTGGTGATCCTGATCGTCGGGGCCATGCTGAATGCGGAGCTCGAACATCAGACGGCAGTTGACACGACGACGGGACCGGCAGAGCCGATGGGACGTCGGGGCGCGCATATGGCGGACACGATTGGCGAGTCGCAGTAGCCGCGATGAGAGCCCCAAAAGAAAAAGGGCGGCACCGGAATGCCGCCCTTCTTCTTTGGGTCTTTATCGATTGCGCCTGTCGTCAGCCGTTGCGACGCTCACGGGCGCGGCTGCCGGGAAACAAAAGCTGGATGAAACATTCGGCCGTTGGCTGGGGCTCGTGATTGGCAAGCCCGGGCCGCTCGTTGGCTTCAATGAAGATATAGTCCGGCTTTGCGGGATCATGGACCATGAAATCGATGCCAACGACGGGGATCTTGATGGCCTTGGCGATCCGGCAGGCGGCATCGACGAGGTCGGGATGAACGGTTGCGGTGACGTCGTGGATCGTGCCGCCAGTGTGGAGATTGGCGGCCTTGCGGACGGTGATCTCTCGGCCTTCTTCCAACACGCTGTCGAGATCGAGGTCCTGTTCAGCGAGGCAACGTTTCGTCTCGGCATCAACAGGAATGCGGCTTTCACCGCCGGTTGCGGCAGCGCGGCGGCGGGACTGTTGTTCGATCAGCTTGCGGATGGGTGAACGGCCATCGCCGACAACGCGGGGCGGGCGACGGACGGCGGCGGCGACGAGCTTGTAGTCGATGACGACGAGGCGCAGGTCCTCGCCTTCGAAGCAGGCTTCCAGAAGCACGCGGTCGCAGACCTGGCGGGCCATACGGATGGCGGAGTGCAGGGCGTCCATCGAGGAGACGCCGACCGAAATGCCCCGACCCTGTTCGCCGCGTGCGGGTTTCACGACCAGCTTGCCGTGTTTTTCCAGGAAAGCTTGCTTTTCGGTGTCCGAGGCATCAGCGGAGAGCTGTGCGGGGACGCTCAGACCGGCCGCCTCAGCGAAGCGGCGGGTGACGGCCTTGTCGTCGCAGATCGACATGGCGACCGAAGAGGTGAGATCCGAAAGGCTCTCGCGGCAATGGATGCTGCGGCCGCCATGGTTCAGCCGGAAGAAGCCACCTTCTGGATCGGTCACCTCAACATGGATGCCGCGGCGGAGCGCTTCGTCGACGATCAGGCGGGCATAGGGGTTGAGCGCCTCATAGCCCTCGACCGGCTGGGCAAAGAACTTCTCGTTGATGGCATTCTTGCGCTTGACGGCAAACAGCGGCACCCGGCGGAAGCCGAGCTTCTCGTAAAGACCGATCGCCTTGTCATTGTCGTGCAGGACGGAGAGTTCGAGATAAGCGAGGCCGCGGGCCTGGAAAAGTTCGGCGAGGATGCGCACCAGGCCTTCGCCGATGCCCGGCTGGCGGGCTTGCGGGTGGACGGCGAGACACCAGAGCGAGGCGCCGCGCTCCGGATCATCGAAGAGGCGATGATGATCGATGCCGGTGACGGTTCCGACGATCTCGCCGGTCAGATCGTCCTGGGCGACGAAATAGGTGACCGGGCGGTTGTCGCGCTCGCCGGTAAAGAAGTCCTCGCGCACCTGGACCATGCCGCAGCTGGCATAGACCGCGTTGATGCCCGCCGCATCGCTCTCGGAGGAAAAGCGTCTGAAGGTGACGCCCTTCGGACGGCGGCCTCCGGCGCGATAGGTGGAGAGATCGAGGCGGAAGGTGTGGGACGGATCGAGGAAGATCTCCTGCGGCGCCTGGGCGAGCAGGACATGGGGATCGCCGACGTGAAAGGCGATGTCGCGCGTGTCGGGGGCCTCCTCGCGGAGCGCATCGAGCAGGTCCTGATAGCGGTCAAAGGTCGGAGTGAAGAGTAGACGCCCCCAGCCGCAATCGAGAGCGATGTTGCGGTTTGGGCCCTCCGTTTCCGAGGGCCGGCTGGTTGTCCCGTGGCTGCCGCTGCCGGGTGTGCGCAGGCGCGTCAACCTATGCGATAGCGCATTGCCACGACGCGCCTTGCGCGACTGGGTGACGATCTTCTTCTCGGCCTTGCTCACGTCAGTTCTCCTGAGCCTGCAACCACATTTCGAGAAGGCCGATCTGCCAGAGTTCAGAGCCCTGCAGCGGCGTGATATGCGAGGCGGGATCGGCCACGAGTCGATCGATATAATCCTGGCGGAAGAGGCCACGTTCGCGGGCAGCCTGTGACGACAGGGCGTCGCGGAGCATGTCGAGATAGGGACCGGCAATGTATTTCAGCTGCGGTACCGGGAAGTAGCCCTTCTTGCGGTCAATCACCTCGGAGGGGATCACCTTGCGGGCGACATCCTTGACGATGCCCTTGCCGCCGTCGCGGAGCTTTTCCTCAGGCGGAATGCGGGCGGCGAGTTCGACCAGTTCGTGGTCGAGGAAGGGCACGCGGGCTTCCAGGCCCCAGGCCATGGTCATGTTGTCGACGCGCTTGACCGGGTCGTCGACCAGCATGACGTTGCTGTCGAGGCGGAGCGCCTGATCGACCGGGGTATCAGCGCCGGAGCGCAGGAGATGTTCGCGCAGCAGGTCGCCGCTGACGTCTCGATCGGCAATCCAGCGATCCTGCAACTGGGTTGTCAGCGTTTCATGAGAGCGATCGCGGAAGGCGCGGCCGTAATCGCCGACGACATCGGTGGAGCCGACCAGTGGCGGATACCAGTGATAGCCACCAAAGACCTCGTCGGCGCCCTGGCCAGACTGCACGACCTTGATGTGTTTCGAGACTTCCTTCGACAGAAGGTAGAAGCCGACATTGTCATAGGAGACCATGGGCTCGGACATGGCGGCGATGGTGCCGGGAAGTGCGCCCATGAGATCGGCCGAGGGCACGAAGATCTTGTGGTGATCGGTGCCGAAGCGCTCAGCGATCAGATCGGAATAGACGAATTCGTCGCCCTTTTCGCCATTGGCTTCCTCGAAACCGACGGAGAAGCTCATCAGGCCCGTCTGGCCGGCTTCTGCCAGAAGGCCGACGATCAGGCTGGAATCGACACCGCCTGACAGCAGGACGCCGACGGGCACGTCGGCAATCATCCGGCGCTTGACGGCGAGACGCAGGGCGTCGAGCAATTGCTCCTGCCAGTCCTCTCGGCTCAAACGTGCGTCTTCGGCGCGGCGCGTATAGGCTGGATCCCAATAGCGCTTGTCCTCGAAGCTGCCATCGGGCCGGTAGACCCGGATCGTCGCCGGGGGAAGCTTGCGCACGCCCTTGTAGATCGTGCGCGGCGGCGGAACGACAGCGTGGAAGGTCATGTAGTGATGAAGGGCCGTCACATCGATCGCGGTGTCGACACCACCGGTCCTGACGAGGGCTGGCAGCGAAGAAGCGAAGCGCAGGCCGCCGGAGATTTCGGCCAAATAGAGCGGCTTGATGCCGAAGCGGTCGCGCGCCATGACGACGCGACCGGTGTCGCGCTCGTGGATGGCGAAGGCGAACATGCCGTGGAAGCGGGAGACGCAGTCCGTGCCCCAGGCATGCCAAGCCTTGAGGATGACTTCGGTGTCACCGTCTGAGAAGAATCGGTAGCCCTTGGCCTGCAGTTCTGCGCGCAGTTCACGGAAATTGTAGATGCAGCCGTTGAAGACGAGCGAGAGGCCGAGGTCGGGATCGACCATCGGCTGCTGAGATTTGTCGGAGAGGTCGAGAATGCGCAATCGTCGATGGCCGAGCCCGACATTGCCTCTGACCATCACGCCGGCCGAATCCGGCCCGCGTGGGGCCAAGACGTCCGCCATGATCGAAACTGCCGCTACCGACGGCGATACGCCATCGAATCTCACTTCTCCACAAATGCCACACATGAACCGGGCTGAAACCTCCGTTGAAAGATCAAACGCAAATGTGCCGGCGCGCCGATCATCGATCGACGGCACACCGGTCACATGGTTTGCAAATGTCGGAGCGGTTCCATTGTTCCAATTTTTTTGCGGAACACGTCGAGAAGGCGGTGACGCCCCGGCATCCGGGGCGTCACCGTTTTATCAGCTCAGTGCCTTTTTCAGCGGTGTGATGTGGCGGAAGACAAGGAGATCGAGGAGAAGGACCGCGACGAGAACGACGCCCGACAGCGGGAAGAGCAGAGCCGTTGCCAGCATGACCAAGGCGCCTGTCTTCCAGAGGGGGCCGGGCTCACCCACGGTCGGCGCCACCAGACGGGCGGCACCCTTCGGGCGACGCTTCCACCACATGACGAAGCCGCTGACCGAGAGGAAGATGATCGACAGACAGAAGACATTGACGAGAACCAGGTTCCAGAGGCCCATGTCGCCCTCGTGGAAGGCGATGCCAGCGGCCATGGCCTTGCCGGCGGCGCCATAGTCACCAAAACCGACATCGGCCAGGATGCGGCCGGTAAATTGGTCGACATGCACGGTGCGATCGTCAAGCGGGTTGGCGCTGTCATTGCTCATCGTGTCGCGGGAGATGGTCCAGACGGCCGTTTCGTCGCCGGGGAAAGCCAGCTGGAAGCGCTGGTCGAAGCCCAGCGTGCGGGCGAGCATGACGATGGCATCGAGCGTGACAGGCTGGCCTTCCGGCGTACCGGACACGCCTGCGTCCGATCCCGAGGCCGGAAGGGGGGTCTGTTCCAGCGTCCAGGGCACCTGCTTCACATCGCCATGGTTCATGCTGGCATGGGTTTGATCGGACAGGGGGACGTTGTCCCACTTCTCCGCCGGGAAGGTGCTCCAGGCCTGAGTCATTTTCTCGCCCCAGATGCCGGCCCAGGTCAGGCCCGAGATCAGGAAGACGACGAGGAAGATCGAGGCGTAGAAGCCGGTCGTCAGATGCAGCGACTTCCACAACTGGCGCCCCCTGGCCGAGAACCGCGGGACGAGGACGGATCCGAAGCCCTGGCCGTCACGCGGCCACCAGAGGTAGAGGCCGGTTACGACAAGAACGATGCCGAAGCCGGCGGCGATTTCTATCAGACGGTCTCCCAACGTGCCGATTAGAAGAGTGCCGTGGATTTCGTTTGCGAGATCGTAGAGACCGACCTGACGCTGCCAATAGCCGAGGGCCTCGGCCTTGTACGGATCGACGGCGACCATGAAGGAGGCCTCGCCCTGATTGACGCGGAAGAGCGCCGCCTGCTCGGGCGTGCGGGGCGCGATGGATTGCACGATCTGGCCCGGCAATTCGCGCACGGCGGATTCGGCTTGGGCCGAGACGGCGGCGATGCTGGCCCCGGGCTCAACAATGTAGGTCCTCTCGCCGTCGCGCCCGAAAAGCGTCGCCGTCCAAAGCATCATAAGGCCGGTGACGGCGAGCATGACCAGGAAGGGGGCCACATAGAGGCCGGCATAGAAATGCCAGCGCCAGGCCGTGATGTAGAAACGGCGCGACAACGCTGTGCTGTTCGCCTTGGTGGGGGAGAGGTCGGAAACGGTGGTCATTCTGGGTCTCGACTGGTTGGGGAGAGGTTCAGTGGGAAAGCGAGCGATCGCCGGCGGCGAGGCCCGAGAGCTGTTGCGGATCGATCACGGTGACGAGATCGCCGCGCTCAATGTCGATGAGCCCCGCCTTCTTCAGGCGGGTGAAACACCGGCTGACGGTCTCGACGGTGAGACCAAGCCAATCGGCAAGGTCGCCGCGGGTGGGATAGAGATGGAAGGTGATGGCGCCGCGCCGCTTGTCGCGCGCCGGGCGGCCGAATTGCCGGGCGAGATCAAGCACGGCAAAGGCCACGCGTTCGGGCGCCGTCTTGCGGCCAAGCAACATGACCAGACCTTCGGAGCGGGTAAGCATTTCGCTGAGCGCCAGGTCTCGTTCGCTCTGGCTGATGGTGTCAGACACGGCTTCCAGGCGGGTGAAGCCGAGGGTTCCCACCGAGTATCTGGTGTGTTCACCGAGCCCGAGGCCGATCAGCCGGCAGGGTCCGACGAGGTCGATGATTTGGCGCCGCCCATCCGACAGGGTCTGGGCTGTGGCGACACAGCCGTCGACCACGCGGTACTGCGGAGAGCCGGCGAGGCCCTCGAGGAAAACCACGGTTCTCGGCGGCAGAAGCGGGCCGGCCAGGGTAGGTCTTGTTGGCCTGGGGGTTGCGGAAGACGCGGGCGGAAACGCAGGCGACGGCCTGCGATCGGCAAGGAGTGGCAGCATGACAGACATCCGATTTCGACCGGAGCTGCAAAGCGTGCAAACTCACCGGCCTGACGACACTGGTGACCGGACGCGAGGACGCGCCGGCCGTGACCGATCAGACGGTGACGGGTGGTGCGCGGGGATGGGTGTTGGGCGGGAAAAGCTGGCGGTAGTGCGCCTCTGCCTGCGGCGGTAGGCTGACAGAGGCGGCCAGGGCCATGCGCCTGCCAACGGCATCGGCAGGCGCCGGCAGGAGGACGGCGGCCGAGATCCGGCAGGCCTCACAATCGGATGCGTCGGCATGAGGCTTTGCCTTGCCGTCATCCGAGGGCAGGCAGAGCTCCGGCAGGGTGCCGTCGGGCAGCATCAGGGCAGCGATTTCGTCCGGGGAGAATTGCGTCGCGGGTGCGGCGACCGGTTGATGGGCGAGGCCGAGCAGAACGAGCGCGACGACGCAGATGATGCGTATCGCTCGCTCAAAGCTCATCCGGATGCCCGTTTCAGTCATTCCATCCCCCGACAGATTTGCCGTGGATAGCATCGGGCCGCGCTGCTCACAAGACGGTGATCTCGCCGCATGTCGTCGCAGCGAGCACAACTAAAACAGCGACACCTGAAGCACCAGACGTCAGGCGGCCGGGTGGCTGCGCATCTGGCCGGGTGTGCGGCCATAGGTGCCCTTGAAGACGCGAGTGAAATGGGAGGTGTTCTGGAAACCGACCTGCAGGGCGATATCGATCAGCGAGGCATTGGTCTGGGTGACCAGCATCTTGGCGCGTTCCATCCTGAGCTTCGTGTAGATCCGGGCCGGTGACACATCGATCTTCTGGGCGAAGAGACGCTCCAACTGGCGGCGCGACAGGCCGACGGAGCGGGCGAGCTGATCAATGGTCAGCTCGTTTTCCAGGCTCTGCTCCATCAGGATCAGGACGGCCTTCACCCGGGGATCGTCGCATTCGATCGTAAGTGGCCGGCGGACCTGGATATCCTTATTGGTGCGGGCCTTCTCGATCTGCAGGACTTCGAGTGCATTTCGCTCGGCGTCATGGCCAAGATACTGGCGCACGATGAAGGCTGCGAGATCGGCCGAGCTGCTGCCGCCGGCACAGGAACCGCGGCGGCGATCGAGATTGAACAAGCGGTCGGAGCGGACTTCGTGATCCGGGAACCGGTCGCGGAACTCCTGGTAATGCAGCCAGCTGACGCAGGTCTGGTGGTTTTTCATCAGCCCGGCTTCGGCGAGGATGAAGGTGCCGGTGCAAAGCCCGATCAAAGGCACCTTTTGTGCATCGGCCTTCTTTAGGAAGGCGATGGTCTGGTCGTCCACAGCGGGCTGGCGACCGAGCAGGCCGCCGACCACGACTATGTAGTCAAAGCGGCTGGGATCGACAAAGTCGCTGGTGGGGGCGACCTGGACTCCACAGCTCGAGGTTATCAGATGACGCGTGCTGCCGATCACCTGCCAGTCGGCGAGAACGCGACCAGAGCGATCATACTCATCGCTGGCAAGGCGGATGGTATCGATGAAAAGCGCGAAGGCCGAGAGCGTGAAGGACCGCGACAGGACGAAGCCGATCTTCAGCCGCGACCTTTTCGTTGCCTCGTTACCCGACATTGATCCACTCTCCACAATCCGGCGCAGTCGCCAAACCGACGCTAGCAGGGGGGAGGTATGGCTGCAATCCGGTTGCCGCCAGCCGACGAAATGGAAGATCGGCCTGTGCGGGGCAATTTTCGCGAGGATCAGGCCTTGTGGAGGGACTCGGGCTTGTGAGCCGCGCGCTTGCCAGTCTTCGAGCTCTCGACGATGAACTGCGGATCCGCCTTGGAGGCCTTGACCTCATGACCCTTGATCTTCGTCTGCGTCGTCTGCTTTTTCACCACCTTGCCCGTGGTCGTGCCCTGGCTGGTCTCCCATTCGACCTTGTCGCCCTTGCGAATGTTCTTGGTCATTGTTCGTTCCTCACAATGAACTGTGCTTGCGGAGAACGGCTGGGAGATATCAAGGTTCCGAACCCAGCACGACGGGAAACCGCGGCAAAGAAATCAGCTGACGACGGCAAAGTCGCGGTCGACACAGGGAATGCCACGCGGAATTACCAACTGGTTTTCTCGGGAGATGGCGGACAGGGTGGGATTCGAACCCACGGTACGCTTTCACGCACACACGCGTTCCAGGCGTGCGCCTTAAACCACTCGGCCACCTGTCCAGGGGGATCGCGGGGAAAACCACCGCGGTTGGTCGGGCGCGATATATACCGATGAATTCCGGCGGATCAACCTAATTCTATCAGAATTTTGACATCGGCCGACAATTCCCTATCTATAAGGCCGAGCGCGGCGGGTTGCAGGCCGTGACGGGCTTCAGCCGGAGACTTTGGTCGTGCGATTCCTGTTCAGGATCTTGAGTTTGCTTGCGCTTTGCATCGGCGTCGTGTTCGGCGTTGTGGATTCGATCGCGTCGGTTTCGGCATCGCAAGTGATCATGACGCCGATTTCGGAGGCGTGGATCGATGCACATCCGGGCTCGCTCATGGGTCTCGAAGGCCTGGTTGTGGCACGGCTCGGTGATGGCGCATGGCTTGCGTTGCGCGACGTGGTTCTGCCGCAGCCGGCGTCGGCCGCGTTTGTCGTTCTGTCGCTGGGTTTCTGGATGATCGGCTACAAGAAGCCTTCGCCGGCCGGGCGTTTCGCCGCCTGACGCCATTTCAGGCTGCTTGACGCACAAAACCATCGGCAAGAGCCGGCCGGTTTGTAAGTTTTTCGCGATATCCGCGACCAAGTGTCCATACCCCGGAACTGCGATCAACGCGGCACCCGGCTCCGCCTCGAGGCGGAATTCATACAACAGGACTAGGCCGACAGACCGGCCTCAGGAGGTACCAGATGTTCCTGATCGACATGTTCAACAAGAAGACTGCCATGCCGACCGCAGAAAACGCACTGCCCGGCCGCGCGGAGCCGATCCCGACGGCGTCCACGCATTTCATTTCCGGCTTGCCGCTGAAGGGTCCGGCGCCTGACGGCATGAAGACAGTCTATCTAGGCATGGGCTGCTTCTGGGGTGCTGAACGTCTGCTGTGGCAGACGCCGGGCGTCTATCTCACCGTTTCGGGCTACCAGGGCGGCATCACGCCCAATCCGACCTATCAGGAAACCGTCACGGGCCTGACCGGTCACACCGAAGTGGTGAAGGCGGTCTATGATCCTGCGAAGATCTCGCTGGAAGGGCTGCTGAAGATCTTCTTCGAGGCACATGATCCGACCCAGGGCATGCGCCAGGGCAATGATATCGGCACCACCTATCGCTCGGCCATCTATGTCGAGGACGAGGACGACATGGCGCTTGCTCTTGCCGTTCGCGACCGGTTCCAGGAGGCGCTGGTGAAGGCCGGACGCAACAGCCGGGTGACGACGGAAATCGCCCATGCCGGCCCGTTCTACTATGCAGAGGATTATCACCAGCAGTATCTGGCAAAGAATCCGAATGGTTACTGCGGCCTGCGCGGCACGGGCGTCTCCTGCCCGATTTCGCCCGCGGCTTGAGGGCGAATGCCCAAAGGTGCAGCATAAATCCCATTGATCTGACTGATTTTTCAGCGCCCGGCGCTGAAAAATCAGCAGGCTTGTGAATCTTTACCAGATGAAAAAAATCTGGTGAATTTTGAAACGAGCCATGCAAGGATGAAAGCCAGCCAGGACCTCCGGAACAGGGGGCGGCGGTTCCGCAGACATGTCTTTCTCATGAGGAAGGCTTGCGGGAGGACCCAACAAGATCAATAGCAACAACAGGGCTGCACCATGAAGAAAACCCTCCTCAGTCTCTTTGCCTTGGCCGCGATGTCGGCGACCGCGCTTGCGGCCGACGTCAAGCCGGCGCTGGTCTACGGCACGGGCGGCAAGTTCGACAAATCCTTCAACGAAGCCGCTTACGGTGGCGCCGAGAAGTTCAAGGCCGAAACCGGCATCGACTACCGCGACTTCGAGCCGACCAGCGACACGCAGGGCGAACAGGCGATCCGCAACTTCGCTTCGCGCGGCTTCAACCCGATCGTCGCCGTTTCTTTCGCCTGGACCTCGGCCGTCGAAAAGGTTGCCGCTGAATTCCCGGATACCCAATTCGTGATCGTCGATTCCGTCGTCGACAAGCCGAATGTCCGTTCGGTTGTCTACAAGGAAGAGGAAGGGTCTTACCTCGTTGGCCTGCTCGCCGGCATGGCGTCCACCACCGGCAAGGTCGGCTTCGTCGGCGGCATGGACATTCCGCTGATCCGCAAGTTCGCCTGCGGCTACGAGCAGGGCGCGCGCGCTGCCAAGGCAGACATCCAGGTCTTCCAGAACATGACCGGCACGACGGGCGCTGCCTGGAACGACCCGGTTCGTGGCGGTGAACTCACCAAGAACCAGATCGACCAGGGTGCGGACGTCGTTTACGCGGCAGCCGGTGCCACCGGTCTCGGCGTACTGCAAACCGCTGCCGACAACGGCAAGCTGTCGATCGGCGTCGATTCCAACCAGAACCACCTGCATCCGGGTTCGGTTCTGACCTCGATGGTCAAGCGCGTCGACCTCGCCGTCTACAACGCCTATGCCGATTCCAAGGGCGACAAGTTCACCCCCGGCCTGCAGGTTCTCGGCGTGGCTCAGGAGGGTGTCGCCTACGCACTCGACGACAACAATGCCAAGCTGATCACCGAAGAGATGAAGGCTGCCGTCGAAAAGGCCAAGGCCGACATCGCTGCGGGCACCGTGAAGGTCCACGACTACATGTCGGACAATTCCTGCCCGAAGTGATCTAGAATCCGGGCGCAAGGCGGCTCAGTTGTCGTCTTGCGCCCTTATTGTATGTCTGGGGGACCGGAATGAGTGCAGCGAACCAGGCACCCGCGATCGAACTGATCGGCATCGACAAAAAGTTCGGTGCGGTGCATGCCAACAAGAACATCAATCTGACGGTCGCCAAGGGCTCGATCCACGGCATCATCGGCGAAAACGGTGCGGGCAAGTCGACGCTGATGTCGATCCTCTACGGCTTCTATCAGGCCGACCAGGGATCCATCCAGATCGACGGCAAGCCGATTACCATCAAGGACAGCCAGGCCGCCATCAGTTCCGGTATCGGAATGGTGCACCAGCACTTCATGCTGGTCGAGAACTTCTCCGTGCTTGAAAACCTGATGCTCGGCGCCGAAGGCGGCGCCCTGCTCGGCAAGGGCACGGATGCGGCGCGCGCGGCGCTGAAAAAGCTGGAAGACGATTACGAACTGGACGTGGATCCCGATGCGATCGTCGAGGAACTGCCTGTTGGTCTGCAACAGCGCGTCGAAATCCTGAAAGCGCTCTATCGCGGTGCCGAGATCCTGATCCTCGACGAGCCGACGGGCGTTTTGACACCGGCGGAAGCCGACCACCTGTTCAAGATCCTCGGCGTGCTGCGCGACCAGGGCAAGACGGTGATCCTGATCACCCACAAGCTGCGCGAGATCATGGCGATCACCGACACGGTGTCCGTCATGCGCCGCGGCGAGATCGTCGCCACCCGCAAGACCTCCGAGACCACGGTCGAAGAACTCGCCGAGCTGATGGTCGGACGCCGCGTGCTGCTGCATGTGGAAAAGCAACCCGCCAATCCGGGTGAGATCTTCCTCTCTGTGCGCAACCTGACCGTCAAGGACAGCAGAGGCGTCGTCATGGTCGACAACGTCTCCTTCGACGTGCGCTCCGGCGAGATCGTTGGGATCGCAGGCGTGGCCGGCAATGGCCAGAGCGAGCTCTTGGAAGCGATCACCGGCATTCGCAAACCGACCTCCGGTGAGATCTGGATCAACGGCAATAATGTTGCCGGCCTCGACCCGGCGGAACTGCGAGGCATCGGTGTCGCGCATATTCCGGAAGACCGGCACCACATGGGTCTGGTGCTGCCCTTCGAGGAGAGCCAGAATGCCATTCTCGGCTATCACCGCGACGAGCGCTATGGCAAAGGCCCGTTCCTGAACCCCGACTTTATGCGCAAGGCGGCGGTCGAGGAAATCGAGAAATACGACATCCGCCCACCGAATCCACGGCTGAAGACCGCCAACTTCTCGGGCGGCAACCAGCAGAAGATCGTGGTTGCCCGCGAAATCGAGCGCGATCCGAAGCTTCTGATCGTCGGCCAGCCGACCCGCGGCGTCGATATCGGCGCCATCGAATTCATTCACAAGCGGATCGTGGAGACGCGCGACGCCGGCAAGGCCGTGCTGCTCGTCTCCGTCGAACTGGACGAGATCCGCTCACTCTCCGACCGGATCCTGGTGATGTTTGCCGGCAAGGTTGTCGGCGAGAAGACGCCTGATACAGGCGAACAGACACTCGGCCTGATGATGGCCGGCATTGCCGCTTGAGGATTTGATGAGCACTGCATCCGTACCCCTTCCTAACTGGATCAATTATGCGCTGCTGCCGCTGATCAACCTCACGCTTGCCTTCTTGGTGTCGGGGCTCGTGGTCTGGATCATCGGCGAGAACCCGTGGGAGGCGCTGAAGCTGATGATCGAGGGCGCGCTCGGCAGCGGTGAAGGCATTGGCTTCACGCTGTTTTATGCGACCAGCTTCATCTTCACCGGCCTTTCCGTGGCGGTCGCCTATCATGCCGGCTTGTTCAATATCGGCTCCGAGGGCCAGGCCTATCTGGGTGGCCTCGGTGCGGCGCTCGCAGCACTGGCGCTCGATCACTACGTGCCGTGGTATGTCACCATGCCGTTTGCGATCCTGGCGGCTGCCTTGTTCGGTGCTGCCTGGGCGCTGATCCCGGCCTGGCTGCAGGCGAAGCGCGGCAGCCACATCGTCATCACCACGATCATGTTCAACTTCATCGGCGCCGCGCTGATGGTCTATCTCCTGGTCAACGTGCTGATCGTTCCCGGCAAGATGGCGCCTGAGACCCGCACCTTCCTCGAAGGTGGCCAGTTGCCGAAACTCGACTGGCTGATTGCCATGTTCGGCGGCACGCTTGGACCTGCCCCGTTCAACGTGTCCTTCCTGATCGCGCTCGTGATGTGCGTCGTCGTCTGGGTGCTGATCTGGCGCACCAAGCTCGGCTACGAGATGCGTACGCTCGGTATCAGCCGCTCGGCTGCCGCCTATGCGGGCATTCCGTATGTGAAGATCGTCATGATCACCATGCTGATATCAGGCGGTCTCGCCGGTATGATGGCGCTTAACCCGGTGCTCGGCGCGTCTGCCCGCCTGCAGGTGGAATTCGTCGCGGGCGCCGGCTTTGTCGGCATTGCCGTGTCGCTGATGGGGCGCAATCATCCGCTCGGCATCGTGCTTGCCGCCATCCTGTTCGGCATTCTCTATCAGGGCGGCGCATGGCTTTCCTTCGACATGCCCAACATCACTCGCGAGATGATCGTGGTCATCCAGGGCTTGGTGATCCTGTTTGCCGGTGCTCTCGAATTCATGTGCCGCCCGATGATCGTGCGCATCTACCAGTCACTGACGAAGGCCTGAGGACGCGACCATGGAATCATTCGACATGCTCATCAGCATCCTCGGCTCGACGATCCGTCTGTCGATCCCGCTGATCCTGGCGGCCCTTGCCGGCCTCTATTCGGAACGGGCCGGCGTCTTCGACATCGGGCTCGAAGGCAAGATACTGGCGGCTGCCTTCGCGGCAGCCTGCGTTGCCTATCTAACCGGTTCTGCCTGGCTGGGGCTCTTCTCCGGTATTGCTGTCTCTCTGGTCTTCTCGCTGATCCACGGCTTCGCCTCGATCACGAACCGCGGCAACCAGATCATCTCGGGCGTTGCCCTCAACTTCGTTGCCGCCGGTCTCACCGTCGTCCTCGGTCAGGCCTGGTTCGGCCAGGGTGGACGCACGCCGCAGGTGTCGGGCGAAGGAAGGTTTTCGCCGATCATCCTGCCGGGTGCGGACATGATGCGCGAGATACCCTTCATCGGGCCGATCTATTCGAACGTCATTTCGGGCAACAATATCCTGACCTATATCGCCTTCTTGGCTGTGCCCATCTCCTGGTGGGTGCTCTATCGCACGCGCTTCGGCCTGCGGCTGCGCGCCGTCGGTGAAAATCCGGGTGCCGTTGATACGGCTGGTATCTCGGTGACCTTCCTGCGTTACCGGGCCGTGCTGATGGCCGGCCTGCTCTGCGGGATCGCCGGGACCTATCTCGCGATCGCGCAGTCGGCGGCCTTCATCAAGGACATGTCGGCCGGCAAGGGCTTCATTGCGCTTGCAGCCCTGATCTTCGCGAAGTGGAAGCCGGTGCCCGTGATGTTCGCCTGCCTTCTCTTCGGCTTCCTCGATGCGCTGGCGAATTTCATGCAGGGCAAGGAGATCCCCGTGATCGGCGAAGTGCCGGTTCAGCTCTTCCAGGCTCTGCCCTATATCCTCACCTGCATTCTGCTTGCGGGCTTCATCGGCTCTGCCAACCCGCCGAAGGCCGGTGGCGTCGCCTATTCCAAGGAGCGTTGATCATGGCGCATGATCTTTTCGAAGCCGCGCGTGACGCAATGAAATTTGCGCATGCGCCCTATTCGAAGTTCCCGGTGGGGGCTGCAATCCGTGCCGATGACGGCCGCATCTATACCGGTGCCAATATCGAGAACCTGTCCTTCCCGCAGGGTTGGTGCGCCGAACCGACGGCGATCGGCTGCATGGTCATGGGCGGGGGTAAAAAGATCATCGAGATGGCCGTCATCGCCGAGAAGCTGGCACTTTGCCCGCCCTGCGGCGGCTGCCGACAGAAGATCTCGGAATTCGCGTCCGCCGATACGAAGATCTATCTCTGCGACGAGGTGGGCGTGCAAAAGACCATGACCATGGACGAGCTTCTGCCGCTCAGCTTCAAGACGGACATTCTCGGATGAAGCCCGCCGTCGATCTTCTCGTCGAGCGGCTGAACGGCCTGGTCCCGCGCTATGGCATCGTGCTCGGATCCGGTCTCGGGTCGCTGGTGAACGAGGTGCGGGACGCCGTGCGCGTTCCCTATTCCGAACTGCCGGGCTTTCCCTTGAGTGCGGTTTCCGGCCATGCGGGTGAGCTCGTCGCCGGCATGCTCGGCCAAACGCCCGTCATCATGCTGGCCGGCCGTGTGCATTACTACGAACACGGTGATCCGACCGCAATGCGCATCCCGATCGACGTCTTGATGGGGCTCGGCGTGACGACGCTGATCCTGACCAATGCGGCCGGGTCTCTGCGCGAGGACATGCCGCCGGGCTCCGTCATGCAGATCACCGATCACATCAACTTTTCCGGCAAAAACCCGCTGATCGGCGAACCGAGCGACGGACGCTTCGTCGGCATGACCTCGGCTTATGATGCCGAGCTTCAGGCGGCGATGCGGGCTGCGGCGGAAGCCGAGGGCGTGCCGCTGTCACAAGGCGTCTATATGTGGTTCTCAGGCCCGAGCTTCGAGACACCGGCGGAGATCCGGATGGCGCGTGTTCTGGGCGCAGACGCAGTGGGTATGTCGACCGTGCCGGAAGTCATTCTCGCTCGTTTCTATGGCATGAGGGTTGCAGCCGCGTCCGTGATCACCAATTATGGAGCAGGCATGACCGGTGGCGAACTGAGCCACGAAGAAACCAAGGACATGGCGCCGATCGGCGGCAAACGTCTGGCCACCATCCTGAAGAGGATGATCGGCGGAGGAAATGACATTGGATAATCAACAACTACGCGCTGTCGCATCGCGGGCGCTTGCGCTGCTCGACCTTACCAACCTGAAGGACGACTGCACGCCCGACCAGATCGTGACGCTGTGCGGGCGCGCCCAGAGCGCCTTCGGCCCAACGGCTGCGATCTGCATCTGGCCGCGTTTCGTCATGCAGGCACGAACCCTGCTTGGCCCCAACAGCCCTATCCGCATCGCGACCGTCGTGAACTTCCCCTCCGGCGAGATGAATGTCGAGGACGTACTGGCTGAGACGCGCGATGCCGTGGCAGACGGCGCCGATGACATCGATCTCGTCATTCCCTATCGCAAGCTTGCCAAGGGGGACGAGAAGGCCGTTACGGATATGGTTACAGCCGTGAAGGGCGCCTGTGGTCCGGCGATCCTGAAGACGATCCTGGAGACGGGTGAACTCAAGGAGACCTCGCACATCCGCCGCGCTTCCGACCTCTCTATTGCCGCCGGCGCCGACTTCATCAAGACCTCGACCGGCAAGGTCGGCGTCAATGCCACGCTCGAAGCGGCCGACATCATGCTGCAGGCGATCCGCGACAGCCGCAAGAAAGTTGGCTTCAAGCCGGCCGGTGGCATCTCCACCGTGACGGACGCAGCGCATTACCTGAAACTGGCTGACACGATCATGGGTGAGGACTGGGTGATGCCGTCGACCTTCCGCTTTGGAGCGTCCGGACTGCTAGACGACATCACCGCAGTGCTTTCCGGCGAACGGTCGACCGCCGCTGCAACGGGATACTGACCTCATGCTTCCGCAGGAAATCATTCGCCGCAAGCGTGATGGAGGCTCTCTCAGCCGAGAGGAAATCACCGCTTTCGTCGAGGGGCTTTCCCGGGAAACGATTTCCGAAGGCCAGGTGGCTGCCTTTGCCATGGCCGTCTATTTTCGCGGCATGACGCCTGATGAAATCGTGGCACTGACGCTTGCGATGCGCGATTCCGGCGACGTGCTGTCCTGGGCCGGTGTCGGCAAGCCGGTGGCCGACAAACATTCGACCGGCGGCGTGGGCGACAATGTCTCCCTGATGCTGGCGCCGATCGTGGCGGCCTGCGGGCTTGCGGTCCCGATGATATCAGGGCGCGGGCTTGGCCATACCGGTGGCACGCTCGACAAGCTGCAGGCGATCCCCGGTTACGACGTGATGCCCGACAATGTCACCTTCCGCCGGACGGTGGACCGCGCCGGCTGCGCGATCATCGGACAGACGGGCGATCTGGCCCCGGCCGACAAGCGGCTTTATGCGATCCGCGACGTGACGGCGACGGTCGAATCCATTCCGCTGATCACGGCCTCCATCCTGTCAAAAAAGCTCGCGGCGGGGCTAGAAAGCCTGGTACTCGACGTCAAGGTCGGGAATGGCGCCTTCATGGCGAAGACAGAGGACGCCGAAGCACTGGCGCGCTCGCTGGTTCGCGTGGCCAACGGCGCGGGCGTGAAGACCACGGCGCTGCTGACAGACATGAACGAACCATTGGCCGATTGTGCCGGCAATGCGATCGAAGTCCAGAACGCGGTCGACTTCCTGAAAGGCCAGAAGGGCGGTACGCGGCTCGAAGAGGTGACGCTGGCGCTCGGTGCCGAGATGCTGGTCAATGCCGGTGTCGAGACCGACCAGGCGGTGGCACTCGCCCGTTGCAGCGATGTCCTCGCCTCCGGCAAGGCGGCAGAGATTTTCGGGCAGATGGTCAGCGAGCTTGGTGGACCGAAGGATTTTATGGAGAAGGCGGAAGGCTATCTGCCGCGCGCCAAGGTCGAAGTGGCCGTTCTTGCCGAGCGAGACGGTTATCTGAGCACTTGCGACACGCGGGGTCTCGGGCTTGCCGTCGTGGCGCTCGGTGGTGGCCGCCAGCGCCCAAGCGACACGATCGACCACGGCGTGGGACTCTCCGGCTTCAAGCCGCTGGGAACGAGGGTTGTAAAGGGCGAACCAATCGCCTTCGTGCAGGCGAATGACGAGGCTGCCGCCGCTCAAGCCGCGAAGACGGTGACGGAGTGCTACCGGATTTCGGAAACGAAGCAGGCTGCGACGCCGGTCATCGGGCTGCGCATCAGCGCAAAGTGAAGGCCAGAAACTTTACTGGACCATCCGCAGGATACGCTTCTCGGCAGTGTAGGACTTGAGCTTGCTCATGAAGCTCATGCCTACGAGTGTCGACGAGAGCGCCTCGTCGCTCAGCACGAAAGCATCGACTTCCCTCACGCGGATGCTGCCGATCTCGACGCGGTCGAGCACGACATGGGCGGCCTTGATCGAGCCATTGGCGGTGCGCGCCTCATGGCGAAAATCGAGCGTAGCCGGGCTGAAACCGAGGCGCCGGGCGGTTGAGACGTTGATCGCGACAAACGAGGCGCCCGTGTCAACCAGGGCGTCAACGGGCTTGCCATTCATCTTGAACGTGCCCGTATAGTGACCGCTCGGCCCCATGGTGAGGACCGTTTGACCGGCATGTGCCGCCGAGGGCTTGGCCGCAACCTCTTCGGGTGCGCGCGCCTCGCGTTCGGCCAGCATGGCCTGGACCTTTTCCGCGATTGCCGGCCACTGGCTGGCGGACAGGGCGAGCATCATGACTGTGAACAGCGTGCGAGCGAACATCCGCAATCCCCGTGAGTGATGCCGCAATCGTAACAGCCACAATCCAGAAATTGCACAAGGCAACACGCAAAACGGTCCGAAACCGGAGTTTCGGGCCGCCAAACCTTGCAAGCTGGTTAAAAAATCACTTCGTTCCGTACATGCGGTCGCCGGCATCGCCGAGGCCGGGCATAATGTAGCCCTTCTCGTTCAAGTGGCTGTCGATCGACGCGGTGAAGATCGGCACGTCGGGATGGGCAGCGTGAAAGTTCTTGATGCCTTCTGGTGCGGCCAGCAGGCAGAGGAAACGAATGTTCTTCGCGCCGCGCTCTTTCAGCTTTTCGATGGCAGCGATCGAGGAATTGCCGGTGGCGAGCATGGGATCGACGACAATGATCAGACGTTCCGACAGGGCGTCCGGCGCCTTGAAATAGTATTCGACGGCCTGCAATGTCTCATGGTCGCGGTAAACGCCGACATGGGCCACACGGGCGGCCGGTACCAGTTCCAGCATGCCTTCGAGCAGGCCATTGCCGGCGCGCAGGATCGAGGCGAAGACCAGCTTCTTGCCCTCAAGGATCGGCGACTGCATCTCGGTCAGCGGCGTCTCGATCGTCTCCATGGTGAGCTCGAGATCGCGGGTGACCTCGTAGCAGAGGAGCGTCGAGATTTCCCGCAACAGGCGACGGAAGCTGGAGGTCGACGTTTCCTTCCGGCGCATGATCGTCAGCTTGTGCTGCACGAGGGGGTGAGCGATGACTGTTACGCCGTCCATGGTCGAGCCTTCTTTTCTTGTTTTCTGCGGTGTTTCTATTTTCACGTTCTCTTGGATGCCCGCAAGAGCGATGCCGGATTTTGCCACGTCTTCAACAGGGCGCAGCATCAGAGCTGGGCGAGAAGCCTTGCGCGGGTCTCTTCGTCGACGAAGGCTGCCTCGATCGCGGTCTTCGTCATGCCGTCAATCTCCGCATCGGTAAAGCCGAACTCATTCGACGCCCAATCATATTCCTGAGCAAGCGACGTTCCGAAGAAGGGTGGATCGTCGGAATTGATGCAGATCTTGACGCCCGCTTCGTGAAACTGGCGCAGCGGGTGGCTCTTGAAATCCGGAAAGACCTTGAGCGCGATGTTGGAGCCCGGGCAGACTTCGAGCACGGTGCCCAAATCGACAAGGCGGCGGACGAGCTCGGGATCCTCGATGGCACGGACGCCGTGGCCGATGCGTGCTGGTTTGACGATGTCGAGCGCATCGGTGACGCTGAAGGCGCCGCAGACTTCGCCGGCATGGATGGTGAGGCCGAGGCCGGCTTCGCGGGCAATGTCGAAGGCGCGGGCGTAGTCCGCCACACGGCCCATGCGCTCCTCGCCGGCCATGTTGAAGCCGGTGACGAGCGGGTTGTCGCTGCGGGCGGCATATTGGGCGGCCGCGATGACGCTTTCAGGGCCGAAATGGCGTTCGCCGGTGACGATGATACGGGCCTCGATGCCGGTGGCCGCGCGGGCGGCTTCGACGCCCGCGGTGATGCCGGAGAGATAGGTGTCGGCGCCCAGGCCGATGCGATCGCCATGATCGGGGGAAACGATGATCTCGCTGTAGATCGTGTCGACGGCGGCGAGTTCCCGCAGGTAGGTCTCGGTCAGGAGGGCATAGTCTTCTTCCGAGCGGAAGAGCGCGGCCACACGATCATAGGCCTTGATGAACTCGGCGAAGTCCGTCCAGGCATAGGTTCCGTCGCGCATGAAGGTCGCGGGATCGACGCCGTATTTTTCGGCCTGGGCCAGCGCCAGCGCCGGCGGTGCCGCACCCTCGATGTGACAGTGCAGTTCGGCCTTCTTCAATCTTTTCGTCACAGGAAGCTCCGTCCGTGGCGGCCGGGGGCTATGCCCAGATGCGCCGCGATGGTTTCGCCGATATCGGCATAGGTGTTGCGGACCCCGATATTGCGCGAGCGAACGCCGGGGCCAAAACACATGATCGGCACCCGCTCGCGGGTGTGGTCGGTGCCGCGCCAGGTCGGGTCACAGCCGTGGTCGGCCGTCATCAGAACCATGTCGCCGGGCTTCAACTTGCGATGGACCTCCGGCAGCCGGCGATCGAAGGCTTCAAGCGCCGCGGCATAACCCGGTACATCGCGACGGTGGCCGAAAAGCATGTCGAAATCGACGAAATTGGTGAAGACGAGATCGCCGTCTTCCGCCTCGTCCATGACCTTCAACGTCGCATCCATGAGCGCCATATTGCCGTTTGCCTTGATCACTCGGGTAATCCCCTGATGGGCGAAGATATCGCCGATCTTGCCGACGGCATGGACCTTGCGGCCAGCTTCGACGAGGCGGTCGAGCAGGGTCGGTTCGGGTGGCAGGACGGAATAGTCGCGGCGATTGCCGGTGCGTTCGAAAGTTTGGATGGTTTCGCCGACAAAGGGGCGGGCGATGACGCGGCCGATATTGAGAGGATCCAGCAGTTTGCGCACGATCTGGCAGAGCTCCAGCAGGCGGTCGAGACCGAAATGGGTTTCATGCGCGGCGATCTGGAAGACGGAGTCGGTAGAAGTGTAGCAGATCGGCTTGCCGGTCCGGATGTGTTCCTCGCCGAAACGGGCGATGACTTCGGTACCGGAAGCATGGCAATTGCCGAGGATGCCGGGCAGATTCGCTTCGCGGCAGATCGCCTCGAGGAGATCGGCCGGAAAGGCCTCGTCTCCCTCGGGGAAGTAGCCCCAATCGAACATGACAGGGGTGCCGGCGATTTCCCAGTGACCGGAGGGCGTGTCCTTGCCCTTCGAGATTTCGCTCGCGGCGCCGTGGAGGCCGAAAACGCGCTCCGGGATCGGCATGGCATCCGGCGACTTGCCGGTCGCGAGTTTGGCTGCGGCCAGAAGGCCGAGGGCAGACATGTTAGGAAGGGCAAGCGGCCCCTGGCGGAGGCCCTTGCGATCACCGGCGCCGGCGGCACAGAATTCGGCGATGTGGCCAAGTGTATCGGAGCCATCGTCGCCATAGGCGCGCGCATCAGGGGCGCCGCCAATACCGAAGGAATCCAGAACGAAAATGAAAGCGCGTGCCATGTGAAACCCACGGCCGGGTCTGGTTTGTTGTTCTGCCGGCCTTCGCCAGCATCCTTAGCGCTTGATCCGGACCTTGGCAAACGTCCCGGTCAGCAGTCGGTGCAGGTCACTTCCGTACCCAGACGCTGACGGAAAAAGAACTCGCGGGCGATCGTCAGGCTCTTGGTCTCGGTGCCGGAAAGGCCCGGCAGATACATCATCAATTCGTGCGAGACGCTAAGTTCGCTGCGGATGAGGAAGGTGTTTTCCACTAGCATGTCTGATGGCACCGGTGCATTGGTTCCGACCGCATAGGGCGCGACGCCGGTCGTCGACCACGACCAGGCCACCTTTGCAGCCTTGGCCGCATCGATTTTGATTGCGCTGACCTTGATCACCAGATTGTTGGAGGGATAGGGCACGAAGATCGCCCCCGTCACATCGGACATCGTCGTCAGGAAGGCCTTGTTGACCTTTTCCTGGCGTGCGACGAGATCGGCCACGGTGCTGCTCGCCAGCGAGGTCTTCTTGGCGACGCTGAGGCCCATGGTGAGCTCGAAGGCCATCAGATAGAGAACGATGAGCATGGGCGCGATGATGGCGAACTCAACACCGCCGACGCCCTGCCGGTCACGGACGAGGCGGCGCAGCGTGTCCGAGACGACGGCTCCCCCGAACCGAAGACGGGCGAACAGGGATATGTCTCTGCCTCTTGCGGTCATGGGTAGTTCTCGTTCTGAAACGCAGTGGTCGCCACGATGAGGAAATCGGACGGTAGCGAACCATCCGATGGCCGGATTGTCGTGATGTAAGGACGCACCAGATCCGTGATGACCTGCCAGCGATAGTAGGCGCGCAGCATGTTGATCGTCGAGGGGCCGCCGGGCGTGAACTTGAAGCTGGTCGGATCGATATCCGAGAAGTTGGCGGTCGAAACTCGTGGGATGCTCTTCGGTATGGCGCCGAAGCTCGCGAAGGTTCTGGCATCGATATAGAGCTTGCTTGGTGTTGAGATTTCCGCTTCCGAGCACTGGATCATGATGCTCACTTCATCACAGAAGGCCTTGCGGAATTTCCCGATATCCATGTCGGTGGTGGGCCGGTTCAGCTGGTAAGTGATCTGGCCCGTCCGCAACTGTCGTCCAAGGGTGTTGACTGCGTTGGTCACCAACTGCTCTGCGGCAAAAGCGACGAAGGTCTCGATGATCGCGAAGATGATAATGAAGTAAGGGACTGCGAGGATCGCAAACTCAATGGCTGCGGCCCCGTCCTTCGACCGTGCGAGCTTCCGCCACAGGCGGAATCGTGGCCGCCGGCCGTTCTCAGCCCGATAATGTCGATCAGTGTCCTGGCTCGTCATAGCCTGCTCATCCCCAAAGATGATGAGAGGCTACGGGGCAAATATTGATTTTCCGTTTCCCGAATCTTTACACTTTGCCGGGCTCGCTCAACGGAAACCGCACAGTTTATGGCGTGGCACCCGTCTGGGCATGTTCTTCGCAATTCGGCGTGCAGGAAAGCACGGTCCGTGCTGTGGACTTGAACACGCGCACCGTGCTCGATTCGTCAATCGACACAAGGATGCGCTCGTCGACGATGGCATTGCCGTCGGCGTCGAGGAGTACGAGGTTGGTCGTGCCGTATGCGCGACCAGTCAGGACGATCGTTCGGGCATCCGCAACAGTTGCATCCGCGACTTCGGAGTTCCCGACGATCACCTTGCTGACGGGCCGATCGAGCTTTAGCACGCGGGCGCTATTCATATAAACGCGCAGGATGCCTTCATCTTCGGCCTGCGCGGCTGGTGCCGGCGACAGCGTGGCGAGGGCCACGATCATGGCGGCAGCGGCAAAACGATGGTCTGACATGGACATGCCTTTGATTACGCGCGTGAAGAGGTGCCCGAAGCATGCAGGGGTTAGGTGAATGAAGGGTTAAGCCGGCCGGTCGCGCTGCATGCGGGCCTTCGGAGCCATACTTTGCCCGCTTCTTACTATCAAATTGACCTTTTTGCCGACCAGCCGGCATCTGGCTTTGTGCCAATCCCGGACAAAACCAAGCCTGGGGGCACATCACCCTCTGGGCGCGACCGTAAAAAAAGGCGATTCACGGTGGGCAAGCATGCCGGCAACACCTCGTTATCAGCGCAAGAACCCTGCAAAGCCAGGGGCTTTGGGCGCATCTTAGCGACCTGCTGCAGCTTTCGTTTACCACAGAACTGGCAAAGGCCGCTTCACGATCTGGTAACCGTTTTTCTTAAGTCGATGGCAATAGGGCGGCGGTTAGGTTTGAGGCATCCGAGCAACGGCAAACAGTTGCCGGCAGTGCTGATCAACCTCGCGGAGTAGGAGAATAACATGACCAAGCTTTTCGCACGTTTCGTCAAGGACGAGTCCGGCGCAACCGCCATCGAATACGGCCTCATCGCCGCCCTGATCTCGGTCGCCCTGATCACCGGCGCCTCGACCCTCGGCAACGCCCTGGATAACCAGTTCAACGATCTGGCCACCAAGCTCGAAGACAACTAAGGCGCGTTTTGCTGCCAAGACTACTGAGACCGCCTTCGGGCGGTCTTTTGTCGTTTAAGCCTCAGACATCGGAAGGGTTTCTATACCTTCTACGGCTATGGTCTCGTGAGAATCGACATCAAGGGTGCGCTATGCTCAATGCGGTAGTTTTCATCGTCCCGCCCATCTGCCTGACTCTTGCTGCGCTGACAGATTTTCTGGAGATGAAGATCCCAAACCGAATTCCCGCGATTATGATCGTGAGTTTCTTTGCAATCGTGCCGTTCGTGGGAATGACGCTTGTTGACTTCGGCTGGCACCTGCTCGCCGCAGCCAGCGTGTTCGGTGTGTGTTTCGGCTTGTTCGCCGCCAATGTCATGGGCGGTGGCGACGCCAAGTTACTGAGCGCCGCCGCTCTCTGGTTCGGGTTCAACATATCCCTGTTCGAATTCGTGGCTTTCACCGGATACATTGGCGGTGCGCTGACGATTTCCGTCATCCTGCTGCGCGCCAATTGGGAAAAGCTGGCGACGGTCGGCATCAGGCTGCCGCAAACCTTGATGGTCGCCAAGAAGATCCCCTATGCTATCGCGATCGGCGCAGCCGGCCTTTTGACCTATCCCAACTCACCGCTGGTTCTGGCGGCTGTTCAAAACATTCCCTAATGCGGCGAAAGAAACCTTCCGTTAACTACGATTGTAAGCGGCTTATTAACTATAAGTACACCAATTCCTGATCAATCTCTGGGGCAGAACCTATTGCGTCGCCCGAGGATCGATCATGAAACCCGCCCGTCTCATCATACTCGCTGTCGCCGTCGTGGCCGCCGGTATGGCCGGTCTCCTCGCCATGCGGCTGAGCGGCAACAAGACCGTCATCGTACAGGATTCCGTCGTCGAAAAGGAGCCGAGCATCGATGTTCTGGTTTCGGCCAAGAACTTGCCGGTCGGTGCCCGCCTCGACGAAACTTCGATGCGCTGGATGCCCTGGCCGGAAGGCAGCGTCGTCGATGGCTTCATCACGTCCTCAACACGGCCGGATGCGCTGACCGAACTGACCGGTGTCGTCGTGCGCCTGCCGGTCTTTGAGGGCGAGCCACTCCGCCGTGAAAAGATCGCCGACTCTTCCTCCCGCATCCTCTCCGCACTTCTGCCATCCGGCAAACGCGCCGTCTCGACCGAAATCTCCGTCGCCACCGGCGCCGGCGGCTTCATCCTGCCGAACGACCGCGTCGACGTCATCATGGTGCGCAAGGGCGATGAAGACAATTTCCTGACGGAAACAGTCTTGTCCAATGTGAGGGTGCTTGCGATCGACCAGCAAATCGAGGAAGCGCCCGACGGTTCCAAGTCGGTCATCGGCACGACCGCCACACTGGAGCTGACGCCCGAACAGACCAAGGTCATGGCCGTCGCCCAGCAGATGGCGGATCGCCTGTCGCTGGCACTCCGGTCGGTCGCGGACGCCCAGGAGGAAGACACCTCCTCTGCAGACTACCTGCTGAGTGGCGGAGACGGTCAGCCGACCATTCAGGTCATCAAGTCCGGGGAGGTCGTCAAATCGACCTCCCCGGCCGCCAATTCCATGCAGTGAGTGGGGACACATCGTGGCCAGCCTGACGCACAAATTCAGAGTTTCCCTAACCGGTGGCATCATTTTCGCCATGGCGCTCACCGGATCACCGATATCCTTCCCGTCTCATGGCAGCCTGTTTCCGGTCGCCGAGGCCGCGCAAGAGACGGTGCTCAGGATCACCAATGCCGGACCCGGTGCTCGCCGGACCGTCAAGCTCGGGCTTAACAAGGCGCTGGTCGTCGATCTGCCGGCCGATGCGCATGATATCCTGGTTGCCGACCCTGCGATGGCCGATGCCGTAACCCGTTCGTCGCGCCGCATCTATCTCTTCGGCAAGACCGTCGGCCAGACGAACATCTTCATCTTCGGTGCCGACGGCAACGAGATTATCAGCCTGGACATCGAGATCGAACGCGACATCGCCGGGCTTGAGGCCAATCTGCGTCGCTTCATCCCGCAGTCGGACATCAAGATCGAAATCGTCTCAGACAACATCGTGCTAACAGGCACAGTGCGCACGCCGCAGGACGCCGCCCGCGCCCAGAGTCTCGCCCAGGCCTTCCTCAAGGGCGGTGAAGCGACGACGCGTAGCGAGACCGCATCCGGAGGCGACAATGGCGGTGATGTGGCCATCTACGCGGAAGAGCGTCAGGAATCCCAGATCGTCAACTTGCTGACGATCGAAGGTGAAGACCAGGTGACGCTGAAGGTCACCGTCGCGGAAGTCAGCCGCCAGGTGCTCAAGCAGCTCGGCTTCTCCGGCAGCGTTTCGGACGGCTCGACCGGTATCAGCTATGCCAATCCGTCCAATCTCGGCAATGCCATCGACCCGACAGGAACCGCCACGATTTCCGCTGGCATCGGCGGCCTCGGGATCAATACCTACATCAACGCCATGGAACAGGCAGGCGTCATGCGCACGCTGGCCGAACCGAGCCTGACCGCCATTTCGGGCGAAGCTGCAAAATTCTATGTCGGCGGTGAGTTCCGGCTTGCCGGCCAGCAGGAAGTGACGAGTGACGAAGAGGGCACGTCGATCGAGAGGACGACCCAGACCGTCGACTATGGGATAGAATTGAATTTTCGTCCTGTCGTCCTCGCGCCCGGCCGCATCAGCCTGCAGATCGAGACCAATGTTTCCGAACCCACCTGGGAATCGTCACAGGTCACCGGCAATATCCTGAATCAGGTACCCGGCTCCACGTTCCTATCGATCCGAAAGCGCGAAGCATCGACGACGGTGGAGCTTCCGTCAGGCGGCTCGATCGTGATCGCCGGCCTTGTACAGGACAATATCCGTCAGGCGACGTCGGGTCTTCCGGGTCTGTCGAAGGTTCCGGTGCTGGGCACGCTGTTCCGCAGCAAGGATTTCCAGCGCAACGAGACCGAACTCGTCATCATAGCGACGCCCTATCTCGTGCGGCCCGTCGCACGGGGCGCGCTGTCGCGGCCTGATGACAATTTCAACCCCGAAAACGACGGCGCGACCTTCTTCCTGAACAAGGTGAACAAGGTTTACGGCCGCCGCGAGAACCCCGTAGCGCCGGGCCAATACCACGGCGCGGTGGGCTTCATCTACAAATGAACGGCGCGAGGCTCATGATGGAAAACTCGTCACGTCAAGTCAGGGAAAGTCAGCCAGCCATGGCATCCGCACGTCACTCATTGCAGCGTCTCGTTCTCGGCAGCGTCCTACTGGGTGCAGCAGCGGTGCTTGCCGGATGCGGCAGCATGAAGGACCAGATGTCCACCTCGGCCATCCCGGACGATTACCGGACACGCCATCCGATCATGCTCAGTGAAGTCGAGCACACGCTCGACGTCCCGATCGCCTCGGGCGATCGGAAGCTGACATTGAGCGTACAGGATTCCATCGCAGGCTTTGCCGCCGACTATCTTTCGGCATCGACCGGGACGATCCAGGTCATGATGCCGCATGGCTCGCCGAATTCCGGGGCAGCCTCGGCCATGCGTAAGCAGATCCGTCAGGTTCTGACCACGCGCGGCGTGCCGTCGAACCGGATCATCGAGACGTCGTACCAGGCAGAGCCGAACAGCAATGCGGCGCCCGTGCGGATCAGTTATGTGGCGATCACGGCCATGACCAACCCTTGCGGCGAGTGGCCGGAGGATCTGCAGAACAACACGTTCAGCAACAAGAACTACCATAACTTCGGTTGCGCAACGCAGAGCAACCTCGCCGCACAGATCGCCAATCCGATGGATCTGGTGACCCCGCGCGACATGGCGCCGATCGATGCGACCAGACGGTCGAACGTGATCGGCCTCTATCGCGAAGGCAGCAATACGGCAACCGAGTGATGCGGACGTGGTCCAAGAGGACAGGATGAGAGCATGAACGCGATCGACTATGAAATTGGCGAAACGGGTGGCGGATATCGCGGAGCTTCCGAGACCGTGATCGCAGGCGATGTCGAGGCCCTGCGTCCCCTGCCCCGCATTTCGATCCACGCCTTCTGCATCAGCGATGCAGTGCACCGGACCATGGAGCAATGTGCCGGCGACCGTCGCATGGCACGGGTGAGCATGCGCATCACGCATGGCAACGTCGCCGCGGCGGCGAACATGTTCTCGTCTACGCCGACGCCGAACCTGATCATCCTCGAAACCGATGCCGGCCCGCGCGACCTCCTGACCGAACTCGCGCCGCTCGCGGAGGTCTGCGATCCGAGTTCGCGCGTGATCCTGGTCGGGCGGCACAACGACATCGCGCTCTACCGTGAACTGATCCGAAGCGGCATTTCGGAATATATCGTCGCTCCCTTCACCATGGCGGACATGATGGGCTCGATATCGTCCATCTTTGTCGACCCGGAAGCGGAACCGCTCGGCCGCAGCATCGCCTTCATCGGCGCCAAGGGCGGTGTGGGTTCGTCGACGATCGCGCATAACTGCGCCTTCGGCATCTCCTCTCTTTTCTCCACCGAAACCGTTCTGGCCGATCTCGATCTGCCCTTCGGCACGGCCAATATCGATTTCGACCAGGATCCGGCACAGGGCATGGCCGAGGCCGTGTTTTCACCGGAGCGACTAGACGAGGTGTTCCTCGACCGCTTGCTGACAAAATGCGGACAGAATCTTTCGTTGCTCGCCGCGCCGTCGATGCTCGACCGGGGTTATGACTATGAACGCGGGGCCTTCCAGCCGATTCTCGACGTGCTGCAGCGAGCAGCGCCGATCACCGTGCTCGATCTTCCTCATACCTGGGCCGACTGGACGAGAGCCGTTCTGTCTGATGTCGACGAAATCGTCATCACCTGTGCTCCTGATCTCGCCAATCTGCGCAACATGAAGAACATGCTGGATGCGCTGAAGAAACTGAGGCCGCAGGACAAGCCGCCGCATCTCATCCTCAACCAGGTGGGCATGCCGAAGCGACCGGAGATCGCGCCGTCGGACTTCTTCGAGCCACTCGAGCTCGATCCGGTCGCGATCATTCCCTTCGACGCGCAGCTTTTCGGCACCGCTGCCAATAGCGGCCGGATGATCAGCGAGCTCGATGGGAAATCCCCGACGGCCGAAACCTTTTCGCAATTGGCGCATCTGGTGACGGGCCGCGCCACGATCAAGAAACCCAAAAAGGCGGGCCTCGGCTCGTTCATTGAAAAACTTCGCAAGAAGTAGACCGGTAACAGGAACAGGTAGAGCTCATGTTTGGCAAACGCGGAAACGACGGTTTCGGCAAGGGCGGGGCGGGCGTCGGCACGATCCCGGCACAGCCGCCTGCTGCCGCACCTGCGGCCCGTTCCAGCACGCTCATCGAGCCTGGCAGTCCGGAGGTCAGCAGTCGGCAACAGGTCGCCGCGCCTTCCATGCAGACCCCGAGCCGCAAGAAGCCGCCGCGGACCGAAGACTATTATGACACCAAGAGCCAGGTCTTCTCAGCGCTGATCGACACGATCGACCTGTCGCAGCTGGCCAAGCTAGACGGCGAAAGCGCGCGCGAAGAAATCCGCGATATCGTCAACGACATCATCACGATCAAGAATTTCGCGATGTCGATCTCCGAGCAGGAAGAACTGCTCGAGGATATCTGCAACGACGTTCTGGGTTACGGCCCGCTCGAGCCGCTTCTGGCGCGAGACGATATCGCCGATATCATGGTCAACGGGGCCGGCCAGACTTTCATCGAAGTTGGCGGCAAGACGATCGAGTCGGAGATCCGGTTCCGCGACAATTCGCAGCTTCTGTCGATCTGCCAGCGTATCGTGAGCCAGGTTGGTCGCCGCGTCGATGAATCGAGCCCGATCTGCGACGCGCGTCTTCCCGACGGTTCGCGTGTGAACGTCATCGCTCCGCCGCTTGCGATCGACGGGCCAGCACTCACCATTCGTAAGTTCAAGAAGGACAAGCTGAACCTTGCTCAGCTCGTCAAGTTCGGGGCGATCACCCCGGAAGGTGCCGAGGTCCTGCAGATCATCGGCCGCGTACGCTGCAACGTCGTCATCTCTGGCGGTACCGGTTCGGGTAAAACCACGCTTCTCAACTGCCTGACCGGCTTCATCGACCAGGACGAGCGCATCATCACCTGCGAGGATACCGCCGAACTGCAGCTGCAGCAGCCGCATGTGGTGCGTCTTGAAACCCGCCCGCCGAACATTGAAGGCGAAGGCGAGATCACCATGCGCGATCTCGTGAAGAACTGCCTGCGTATGCGTCCCGAACGCATCATCGTCGGTGAAGTGCGCGGACCTGAAGTTTTCGACCTTCTCCAGGCGATGAACACGGGTCACGACGGTTCGATGGGCACGATCCACGCCAACACGCCGCGCGAATGCCTGAGCCGTATGGAATCGATGATCGCCATGGGCGGCTTCTCACTGCCCGCCAAGACGGTGCGCGAGATCATCTCCGGTTCGATCGACGTCATCATCCAGGCGGCGCGCCTGCGCGACGGTTCGCGCCGCATCACCCACATCACCGAGGTGATCGGGATGGAAGGCGACGTGATCATTACCCAGGACCTGATGCGCTACGAGATGGACGGCGAGGACGCCAACGGCAAGATCATCGGCCGTCATATGTCGACCGGTATCGGCAAGCCACATTTCTGGGATCGTGCCCGTTACTACAACGAGGATCGCCGGCTTGCAGCCGCGCTTGATTCCATGGAACAGAAGTCGAAGGGGATCTGATCACAATGTTCGGCATAGATCCGACCATTCTCGCCATCGTTCTGCTGGTCGCCGTCTCGACCGGAGCCGTGGCCTATGGTGTGCTCTATTCGCGGATCGAAACCGACAAGAAGACGACGAACCGGATCAACCGGGTTCGCGCGGCCGAGACCGATACGTCGCAGGTGAAGGCTGCGCGCGACCGCGTGCAGGAGATCTCCAAGCGTCGAAAATCCGTCCAGGATTCGCTGAAGGAACTGGAAAAGAAGCAGCAGCAGGAGAAGACGAAGAAGGCCAATGCCACCAGCCTCAAGGCCAAGCTGGTGCAATCGGGTCTGCCGATCACGATGCCGCAGTTCTACATCTTGAGCGCCGTCCTCGGCCTCGTGGTGCTCGCTGTGACATTTCTCGCTGGTATGCCGCCGTTGGTCATCGGCGGCGCTGCTTTTGTGGCCGGCCTCGGCCTGCCGCGCTGGATCGTCGGCTTTCTCGTCAGTCGTCGTCAGAAGCAGTTTCTGAACGAGTTTCCGAACTCGCTGGACGTGATGGTCCGTTCCATACGTTCGGGCCTGCCGCTGAACGACGCGATTCGCATGATCGCGTCCGACGGTCAGGAGCCGGTCAAGACCGAGTTCCGGCGGATTGTGGAATCGCAGCAGCTCGGTCTGAACGTGCCGGACGCCGTCGCGCGCATGCACCAGACCATGCCGCTCTCCGAAGTGAATTTCTTCTCGATCGTTATCGCGATCCAGGGGCAGGCGGGCGGCAATCTTTCGGAGGCCCTGTCGAACCTTTCCCGGGTGCTGCGCGACCGCAAGAAGATGAAGGCCAAGGTCAATGCGCTCTCGATGGAAGCGAAAGCGTCCGCGGCGATCATCGGTGCCCTGCCCTTCATCGTTGCCTTGCTGGTTTACCTGACATCCCCGCAATACATCATGATCCTCTTCACCGATTCACGTGGACATCTGATCCTCGGCATATCAGCCGTTTGGATGAGTATCGGGCTGCTTGTCATGCGCAACATGATCAATTTCGAGATCTGAAGGACAGGCGGGATGACCGAAGACTGGGCCGCACAAGTGACCAATCCGTCGTTGGTGATCGCAGTATTGGTGGCGCTCGCGGTCTTCGGCACGTTTTACACGATCGCGATGCCTTATCTGGAGCGCGGCGATCTCAACAAACGCATGCGCGCCGTTTCGACCGAACGCGACCTGATCCGTGCACGCGAACGCGCGAAACTCAATGCCGAAGCGGCGCAGAGCCGTGCATCGCTCCGGGCCACGAACAACAAGTCGGTGCGCAATATTGTCGAGCGTTTCAATCTCAAGAAAGCGCTTGTTGACGACAGTACCGTCGACCGCCTCAAGGCTGCAGGCCTTCGTTCGCAGAACGCGCTGAACATGTTTCTCGTCGCGCGTTTCCTGCTGCCCTTCGCGACCCTTGCCCTCACTGCATTCTGGGTCTTCGCGCTTGGAAATCTCGCTGAAAAACCGTTGCCTATGAGGCTTTTCGCGACCATCGTCGGCGGCTATGTCGGCTTCTATCTACCGAACATCTATGTCTCGAACCGCATCGGCAAGCGCCAGAAATCGATTAAGCGCGCCTGGCCGGACGCACTGGACCTCATGCTGATCTGTGTGGAGTCAGGCATATCACTGGAAGCGGCCATGCGGCGTGTATCGGACGAAATCGGGGAACAGTCACCCGAACTCGCCGAGGAAATGGTGCTCACTACCGCCGAGCTTTCGTTCCTACCCGACCGGCGCCAGGCGCTCGAAAATCTCGGCACCCGTACCCAGCTCGACGGCGTCAAGAACGTCGTCCAGGCGCTGATCCAGGCGGACCGCTACGGTACTCCCGTCGCGCAGGCGCTGCGGGTGCTGGCTCAGGAAGGACGCGACGAGCGCATGAACGAGGCAGAAAAGAAGGCTGCGGCACTGCCGCCGAAGCTCACTGTCCCGATGATTCTGTTCTTCCTGCCCGTGCTGATCGCGGTCATCCTTGGCCCGGCCGGTATCCAGGTGTCCGACCGGTTCTGACCTGCCGTCGATTCAGTGGACGGTGGAAAGCTCTTCTTCGAGGAGTTTAAGCGCATCCTGGAGCGCTTCCACCAGGATGTCCGTCAATTCGTCGGACTTGTTTTCGAGAAGCATCAGCTTGACCGCCATGTCCTGCTGTTCGAAATACTGATCAGGTCCTTCGTTCATCATCGTCATGTCCCCTTAAAGCCGAATCATCTCGGCAGGTTCCACGATGATCACCTATCCTTGCGCCGAGCTTTCACCCGATGGGACCTGATTGGTCAAGTATCGGCTTGCGCATCCTTGGCCGTCACGGCCGCGCTGAAGTTCGAGAAGAATTCACCGGCGAGTTTCTTCGACGTCGATTCGATCAGGCGACTGCCGAGCTGGGCGATCTTGCCTCCGACTTCGGCCTTTACGGTGTAGGTGAGCAAGGTGGCTCCTTCACCATCGGGTGTCAGCGTCACGTCGGCTCCGCCCTTGGCGAAGCCGGCGAGACCGCCCTTGCCTTCGCCTGAGATCGTGTAGGAATTCGGCGGGTTGAGGTTCTGTAGCTCGACGGCACCCTCGAACTTTGCCTTGATCGGACCGATCTTGAGAACGACCCTGGCAGCCATCGTGGTGTCGGAGGTCTTCTCCAGGCTTTCGCAGCCTGGAATCGCCTGTTTCAGGATCTCTGGATCATTGAGGGCGCTCCACACGGTTTCGACCGGCGCCTCTATGCACTCGCTGCCTTGCATATCCATTCGGCATTCCTCCCTTGCGGATCACGGGCTCCCTCCCGTAGACGCAAGACTGCATGGCATGACCTGCGGATGCAAGGTATCTAACGCATCCGATTGGCTGGTCTGTCAGACGAGTACAGCCTGTTCGACGCGATCCTTGGCGCCGAAGAAGCGCAGGTAGCGCTCGACCTCCGCCGGGTCTCCCGTCGCCTTGCGCGGATTGTCCGAGAGCTTCACGGCCGGGCGTCCATTGGCCTCCGACACCTTGCAGACGATGGAGATCGGCTTCAGGCCGGCAATCTCCACGGGCGCGCAGCCGGCGAAGTCATTGGTGAGATTGGTGCCCCAGCCAAAGGACATGCGCACACGGCCGGCGAAATGACGATAGGTATCAATGATCGCATCGACATCGAGACCATCCGAGAAAATCAGCAGCTTCTTGCGGGGATCGCGGCCTGTCTTCTTCCACCAGTCAATGATCTTCTCGCCGCCTTCGATCGGCGGCGCGCTGTCGGGGCGGAACCCGGTCCAGTCGGCAACCCATTCGGGGGCGTGATCGAGGAAGGATGTGGTGCCGAAGGCGTCGGGCAGGACGATCAGAAGATTGCCGCCATAAAGGCGGTTCCAGTCTTTCAGGACCTGGTAGGGAGCTGCTGCCAGCTGTTCATCACTCTCGGCAAGTGCCGCGACGACCATGGGAAGTTCGTGGGCATTCGTACCCACGGCTTCCAGATCCGAGTCCATGGCGAGAAGGACATTGCTGGTGCCGGTGAAGGCCGGGCCGATGCCTTCCTTGAGCGCTTCGACGCACCAGCGCTGCCAGAGGAAACTGTGGCGGCGGCGGGTGCCGAAATCGGAGATGCGCAGGCCGGGGAGCTCACGCAGGCGCTCCACCTTGGCCCACATCTTGGCCTTGGCGCGCGCGTAGAGGACATCGAGGGTGAAAAAGCCGAGCGAGCGCATGGCCGCGCGGGAACGCAGTTCATTGATGATGGCAAGCGCCGGGATCTCCCAGAGGGTGGTCTCCATCCAGGATCCGCGGAAGGTCAATTCATACTGGCCGTCACGCTTGGAAAGCTCGTATTCGGGGAGCTGGAGATGACCAAGCCAGGCGAGGAATTCGGGCTCGAAGATCTGGGCGCGACCGTAGAAGGTGTTACCCGCAAGCCAGATCATCTCCTTCTTGGTCAGGCGCAGGGATCGGACGTGATCGAGCTGATCGCGCAGTTCCTGTTCATCAATCTCTTCGGCGAGGCGTACCGAAGTCGTGCGATTGATAAGGGTGAAGGTGGCGTCAACCTCGGGATACAGTTTCCAGATCATCTGGAGCATCAGCAGCTTGTAGAAATCCGTATCGATAAGGCTGCGGATGATAGGATCGAGCTTCCAGGTGTGGTTGTAAACCCTGGTCGCGATGTCAGTCTTGGTCATGATCCACTGCCTTCTCATCCGCAGCGGGAACTGCGGCGGGCGACCGGAACGCTTCGGCCGCTTCCGCTGCAGTTATCGGCAATCACTGTCGGATTGTCCAGTGAGCGACGCGCGGTCACATGACAAGCAGAAATTACTGGCTCGGCGTGGGGTTGGACTGCGGCATGTTCTGGCCTTCGCTGGCTGTCCCGCCCGAAGACGGCGCCGGCGCTGTCTGCTGGGACTCGTTTGCCGGGTTTTCCGGCGCAATGGAATTGCCCCACCATTCCGCAGGGATCCAGACCAGCATGGCCAAGATCAGACCACCCAGAAGGACGATCAGCACGGGCTTGCCACGAAAGCCCTGGCGCGCCTCGACCGGGGTCATGGGCTCGGGCTTCAGGCCACGGGTCCGACGATCGGATGTATCGGGCATATCGGTTCTGCTGCTCATGTGGGAACTCCCTGTCCTATGCTGGAGCGCAGCCCGCATGGGTGCGCCTTCCCAAGGCAAACGGGAGCTCTCGCAGTTTGTTCCGTGATTGCAGATGCGGGTCAGTAGCCGGATGCGCGGTCGACCACGAATTCGAGGGGCTGACCGGCTTCTGCCCTGGCGATCTGCCCTTCGGCGTGGCGGAACAGGGCGCGGACATCCGAGGCGGCTGCCGCATGGGGCGTGACGATCACGTTGGACATCGACCAAAGCGGACTATCCGGGTCGAGCGGTTCTTTTTCGAAAACGTCGAGCGATGCCGCGTTCAAGGTTCCGTCGGCGAGGCACTCGATCAGTTCATTCTCTTTCTGGCTACCGCCCCGACCAGCATTGAGAAAGATGGGACCGCCCAGAGGCCCGGTGCGGCGGAGTTTGGAGAAGAGTGCGCGATCGTAAATGCCGCGGGTATCGCCGGTCAGCGGCAGGAGGCCGACGAGGATGTCGGTTCGGCCCAGAAAGCTGTCTAGAGTTGCGGCATCGAAGGTTTCGACGCCTTCGATCGACTTTGCACGACGCGACCAGCCGATGACGTCGAAGCCCATGACCTTAAGCTTGCGAACGGCATCCGCGCCGAGGACGCCGAGGCCCATGACGCCGACGGTTAGGTCTCGCGCCTCAGGCTGATCGGCGATCTCGTGCCAGATACGATTCCGCTGCTGGCCGGCATAGGCGAAGCCATTGCGCAGGTGGTGCAAGCATTGCCAGACGACCCATTCGCTCATGCGGTCCGTCAGGCTGCGATCGACGAAGCGGACGATGGGAAGATCGGGGAGCTCATAGGCCGAGAGGATGTGATCGACACCGGCACCGCCGGAGAAGATGGCCTTCAAGCCCGTGGCACGGCGAAAGAGTGTCTGGTCGGGCTTCCAAACGACGGCGAATTCGGCATCGGTGAGGTCCCGATCAGCATTTGCCGGGTCGCCCATGTCGATGACCGGGCGATCGTTGAAGGCGGACCGGAGGGCGGAGACCACGCTTTCGCGCGCGAAGCGGAGGTCGATGACGACGGGACGTTTGTCGGACATAGGGAACTCACATTATTGGCGAATGCCGCCGGCCTCGACGGCTTCGAGATTGAAGGCGGCGGCCATGAGGGCACGGGTGTAATCAGCCTTTGGGGCAGCGAAGACGTCGGCCGCCGGTCCCTTCTCGACCACCTTGCCGCCGCGCATGACGATCAGCTCGTTGGCGAGCGCCTTCACCACCTTGAGATCGTGGCTGATGAAGAGATAGGCAAGATCGTGCTTGGCCTGAAGGTCGCGCAGGAGGTCGACGACCTGGGCCTGGACGGTCATGTCCAGGGCGGAGGTGGGTTCGTCGAGCATGACGAAGCGGGGTTTGAGAACCATGGCGCGGGCAATCGCAATGCGCTGCCGCTGGCCGCCGGAGAATTCATGCGGGTAGCGCCAGCGGGTCGCGGGATCGAGGCCGACTTCTTCGAGCGCCCAGGCAACGCGAGCGTCACGTTCGTCTGCTGACAGCTGCTTTTCGTGGACCTTCAGGCCCTCGGCGATGATTTCACCCACCGACATGCGGGGGCTGAGCGAACCGAAGGGGTCCTGGAAGACGATCTGCAGCCGATCTCGTAAGGGGCGCATTTCGCTGTAGGAGAAGCCGTGGATGTCCTTGCCGATGAAGCTGATGCGGCCCTTGGACGAGATCAGACGCGAAAGCGCGAGCCCAAGTGTGGTCTTCCCCGATCCGGATTCGCCGACGACGCCGAGCGTCTGGCCGGCTCTGAGCGTGAGGTCAACGCCGTCGACCGCCTTGACGTGGTCGACGGTGCGGCGCAGGAATCCGGCCTTGATCGGAAACCAGACGCGGATGTCTTCGCCCTGCATGACAATAGGCTTCGTCTCGTCCAGCAACGGCGGTTCGCCGCGCGGCTCGGACGCGAGCAGCTTCTTCGTGTAGGGATGCTGAGGGCGCTCGAAAATTTCTTCGACGGCGCCCGCCTCGACGATCTCACCCTTTGTCATGACGCATACGCGATCGGCGAATTTGCGGACAATGCCGAGATCATGGGTGATGAAGAGCATGGACATGCCGTGCTCGGTCTTCAGGCGGCCCAGGAGTTCCAGGATCTGGGCCTGGACCGTGACATCGAGAGCCGTGGTCGGTTCGTCGGCAATCAGCAGCTTGGGGCGGTTGGCGAGCGCCATGGCAATCATCACACGCTGGCGCTGGCCGCCGGAGAGTTCGTGCGGAAACGCCGTCAGCCGCTTTTCCGGCTCGCGGATGCCGACCTGATGCAGGAGTTCAAGCACCCGGGCGCGGGCGCCATCGCCTTCAAGCCCCTGGTGCAATGCCAGGATCTCGCTGATCTGCCGCTCGATCGTGTGCAGCGGATTGAGCGAGGTCATCGGCTCCTGGAAGATCATGGTGATGTCATTGCCACGCACCGCGCGGAGTTCGGGCTCGCTTGCGGTCATCAGATCACGACCGTCGAAGAGGATCTGGCCTGAGGGGTGGCTGGCGGACGGATAGGGCAGGAGTTTCAAGATCGAGGCGGCAGAGACCGACTTGCCTGAACCGGATTCGCCGACCAAAGCGACAATCTCGCCACGGCCGATGTCGAAAGAAACGCGGTCGACTGCCAGGCTTTCGCGCCCGCCCTGGTGGAAGGCGACGGAGAGATCGCGCACGGAGAGGAGAGGCTTCATAAGTTCGCTCATCGGAAGGTCTTCCTCGGATCAAACGCATCGCGCACCGCTTCGCCGACGAAGATCAGAAGCGAGAGCATGATCGACATGGTGAAGAAGGCGGTGAGGCCGAGCCAGGGGGCCTGGAGGTTGCGTTTGCCTTGCGCAATCAGTTCGCCGAGCGAGGGCGAGCCGGGAGGCATGCCGAAGCCGAGGAAGTCGAGCGAGGTGAGCGTGGTGATCGAGCCTGAGAGGATGAAGGGCAGGAAGGTCAGGGTCGCGACCATGGCGTTCGGCAGCAGGTGGCGGAACATGATCGTCCAGTTGCCCACGCCGAGGGCGCGTGCTGCATTCACATATTCGAAGTTTCGCGCGCGCAGGAACTCCGCGCGAACGATGCCGACGAAACCGACCCAAGAGAAGAGCAGCATGATGCCGAGCAGGACGAAGAAGCCGGGCGGCAGGATGGCGGCGATGATCAACAGGATGTAGAGGACCGGCATCGAGGACCAGATCTCGATGAAACGCTGCATCAGGAGATCGGTCCAGCCGCCGAAATAGCCTTGCACGGCACCGGCCGTGACGCCGATCGCGGCAGAGGCGAGCGTCAGCGCCAGACCGAAGAGGATCGAGATGCGGAAGCCATAGATCATGCGGGCCATGACGTCGCGCGCCTGGTCGTCGGTGCCGAGCCAGTTCATGTTGCCGAGCACGCAATTCGGGTCTTCCGCCTTCAGCGGATAGGCCGCGCAGCGGGTTTCCTTATCCATCAGCCAGAAGGGCGCCGTCGGTGCCGAATGCGGCACCTCGGAATTGACCGTGCGGTAGGAGTAGCGGATCGGCGGCCAGACCATCCAGCCATTGGCGTTGATCTCGTCTGAGATGAAGGGCGAGCGATAATCGGTGACGGCCAGGAAGCCGCCGAACTTTTCCTCCGGATAATCGACGACGACGGGGAAGAGGATCTCGCCCTTGTAGGAGGCGATGATCGGCCGGTCATTGGCAATGAACTCGGCAAACATGCTCAAGACGAACAGGACCATGAAGATCCAGAAGGACCAGAAGCCGCGCCGGTTCGCCTTGAAGTTTTCAAGGCGGCGAGCGTTGGTGGGCTTGAGCCAAGTCTTTTTCGGCGGCGTGATGGCGGTGGTTTCGACGGCGGACATCAGACATCCCTCCGGTCGAAATCGATGCGCGGATCGATCCATGTGTAGATCAGGTCGGAGATCAGGCCGACAACGAGACCCATCAGCGAGAAAATGTAGAGGGTGGCGAAGACAATCGGGTAATCGCGGTTGACGACGGCGAGATAGCCGAGGCGGCCAAGGCCATCGAGCGAGAAGATGTTCTCGATCAGCAGCGAACCGGTGAAGAAGGCGGAGATGAAGGCTGCGGGAATGCCGGCAATCACGATCAGCATGGCGTTGCGGAAGACATGACCGTAGAGCACCTGGCGTTCTCCGAGACCTTTGGCGCGCGCGGTGACGACATACTGCTTTTTGATCTCGTCGATGAAGGAATTCTTTGTCAGCAGCGTCGTGGTGGCGAAGGCCGAGAGCAGGAGTGCGGTCAGCGGTAGGGCGAGGTGCCAGAAGTAGTCGATGATCTTCTCCCACCAGGAGAGTTCGGCGAAATTGTCGGAGGTGAGACCGCGAAGCGGGAACCAGTCGAAGAAAGATCCGCCGGCGAAAAGGACGATCAGCAGGATGCCGAAGAGGAAGCCCGGCACGGCATAACCGATGACGATGACGCCTGACGTCCAGACATCGAAACGGGAGCCGTCGGAGACGGCCTTCCTGATCCCAAGCGGGATCGAGATGGCATAGGAGATCAGCAGCACCCACAGGCCGAGCGAGATAGACACCGGCATCTTTTCGATGATGAGATCAATGACGGACGTGTTGCGGAAGAAGCTCTCGCCGAAATCAAAGCGGATGTAGTTCCACATCATTTCGAGGAAGCGCTCGAGCGGAGGCTTGTCGAAGCCGAACTGCTTTTCGAGCTTGGCGATCAGTTCCGGATCAAGACCCTGGGCGCCGCGATAACGGGACCCGCCCTCCTCCGTTCCGACCGACTGGTTCAGCATGTCGCCGCCGCCGGAAAGGCGCGCATCGGCGCTGTCGCCCTGGCCGCTCAGTTGCGCGATCACCTGTTCGACGGGGCCACCGGGGGCAAACTGGATGACGATGAAGGAGATGCCCATGATGCCGATCATGGTCGGGATCATCAGCAGCAGACGCCGGAGAATATAGGCGGTCATGCGCGACGTCCCGCTTCAGGGTCGGGTCTCACCATGATGTCCAAGCTCGTTTCGTCCGCCAAAATCAGCCGCTCCGTTGTCCAGCGATTCGTCCCCTTCATTCCTAGAGTCTCACGCAGGAGGCGCAAGCCCCGAGCGGAAATCACGGGCTTTTCGCCCACCAGATCAGCGGGAAACCGGTGCTGTAGGTCGGCAATTCGGCGGGACGCTCGAACTTGTCCCAGAAGGCATAGCGAGCCGTCCCGCCATAGTAGAGCGGGATGACGTAATCATGGGCAAGCAGCACGCGGTCCATAGCTTTGGTAGCCGCGACCTGCTCGTCTCGGTCCGCCGGAAAGATGATCTTCTCGATCAGGGCGTCGACGGCGGGATCGGAAATGCCCGCATAGTTCTGGGAGCCTTCGCGGTTTACCGATGTCGATCCCCAGTAGTCGCGTTGCTCGTTGCCCGGATTGAGCGTCTGCGCCCAGACGGTCCAGGTCATGTCGTAGTCGAAAGTGCGGGTGCGGTTGGTGTATTGCGAGTCGTCGACCGTGCGGATCGCCATCTCGATGCCGATCTTGCGCAACTGCTGCTGATAGGGCACGGCAACGACTTCGAGCTGCGGGTTCGAGAGGAGCAGTTCGAAGCGTAAGGGCTGGCCCGTCTTCGCGTTCACCATAGCATTGCCACGCAGTTCGTAGCCTGCCTGCTTCAGTAGCTCGACCGCCTTGCGGAGGTTGTCACGCGAGGCCTGCGGGGTACCGCCGACCGGGTTCTTGTAAGGCGTATCGAAGACCTCGGCCGGCACCTTGTCCTTGAGGGGGGTCAGGAGCTCCAGCTCCTTTCCTTCCGGCAGCCCGGAGGAGGCGAGTTCCGTTCCATTGAAGAAGCTGTCGACGCGTTCGTAGGCGCCGTAGAAGACCGTCCGGTTGAGCTCCTCGAAGTCGAGGGCGTAATTGAGGGCTTCGCGGACGCGTTGGTCCTTGAAAATTTCGCGCCGCATGTTCGGCACCAGCGCCTGCATCACACCCGTCGCACGGAAGGGGTTTTCGAACTCCTCCTTCTTGACGCGGCCATCTTTCACGGCAGGGAAATCAAAGCCGGTGGCCCAGCGGGCAGCGCGGGTTTCCTGCCAGAAGTCCGTATTTCCGGAGCGGAAGGCTTCGAACTCGACGTCCCGGTCACCGAACATGGTGTAGGTGACGTTGCGGAAATTGTTGTAGCCGAGATTCACGTTTAGATTCCTGCCCCAATAGTCGTCGCGTAATTCGTAGCGGATGGTGGCGCCGGCCTTGAACTCGGCAATCTTGTAGGGCCCCGAGCCCAGGACCGGCTCCAGCGTGGTGCGCGAAATGTCGCGCGGCTTGCCGTCGGGACCGTTGCCCTCCCACCAGTGCTTCGGGACGACGGGAAACTGACCGAGAATCATCGGCAGTTCGCGGTTGTTCTTCTGGTCGAAACGGAAAGTGACGTCTCGATCGCCGGTCTTCTCGGCAGAAATCACGTGGCCGTAGTAGCTCATGTAGAGCGGGTTCAATTCCTTCAGCTTCTCGAAGCTGAAGATGACGTCCTCGGGCTTGACGGGTTCGCCGTCTGCGAAACGCGCTTCTGAACGCAGGCGGAAGGTCGCGCTGGAAAAGTCCGGAGGGAAGGACACGCCTTCGGCGAGCAATCCGTAACCCGTGGACACCTCATCGCTCGCATCCTTGAGCAGCGTGTCGAAGACATAGGCAAGCGCCGGTGCGGCCTCTCCTTTGTTCAGCACAGGGTTGAAGCTGTCGAAGGTACCGGTCGACGACATGCGAAGCGTGCCGCCCTTGGGCGCTGAGGGGTTGACGTAATCGAAGCGCTCAAAGCCCGCGGGGTATTTCAGATTGCCGACGATCGCGACGCCGTGCCTGAACGGATCAGCCGGCTCCTGCGCGATCGCTGGGGGCGGCGAGAATGCCATACCCGCCAGAAGGCAACCGAATACCACGCTCCTCTTGCTCAGACCCATCGATCGAATTCCCCTTGATTTCTACTGTTGCGAAGCAGGATAGGGCAAATGTCGACAAAATACAGGCGGGTGACAGAGAAGTGAGCGGCGGTGCATCCGCAGATTCACCCCATTTCCGTTTCACGCTACACTGACATGTGATTCACCCGGGGAACAACGCCCCCGGAGATCAGGACAGACCGGGGACATGCTTACGATGACAACGACCAGGGGCAGCCGCCCGATCGCCATGACACTGATGCTTGCGGCGGCCTTCGCGACCGTGATCGGTGATACCGCTTTTGCCGAGGGACGTCCGGCCAAGGAGCTTTTCGGCGGCATGGCTTTGCCGGCGAAGGCGGCGCCCTCGCCCTACGGTTCCTATGCCAAGGGATGCATTGCAGGGGCCGTCGCCATTCCGACCGACGGACCGACCTGGCAGGCCATGCGGCTATCGCGCAATCGTCGCTGGGGTCATCCGCAGATGATCGCGCTGCTCGAACGCTTCTCCAGGGACGCCGTGCAGCTCGGCTGGGGATCGGGGATCCTGATCGGCGACATTTCACAACCACGCGGCGGGCCTATGCTGTCGGGCCATGCTTCCCACCAGATCGGGCTGGATGCCGATATCTGGTTCACGCCGAAGCCTGCAAGCCCGCTGTCAACGCAGCAGCGGGAGGACATGCCCTTCACCTCCATGTTGCAAAAGAACAAGTTCCTGACCGTGGACCGGCGTCTCTGGACGAATACCCATGCCCAGGTGGTCGTGCAGGCGGCGAGTTATCCGCAGGTCGAGCGCATCTTCGTCAATCCGGCGATCAAGAAGAAACTCTGTGACACCTGGACCGGCGATCGTTCCGTGCTCGGCAAGATCCGACCTATCTACGGTCACGACGCGCATTTCCATATTCGGATGCGCTGCCCGGAGGGGGCTACCGGCTGCAAGCCGCAGGCGGCCGTGCCGCCCGGCGACGGTTGCGACAAGTCGCTGGCCTGGTGGTTCACCAAGGAGCCATGGGCGGCGCCGAAGAAGGACCCGAACGCCAAGCCGGCGCCGAAGCCGCAGGCCATGCAGGTTTCCGATCTGCCCAAGGCTTGCGCGATGGTGCTGGATGCAAGGGGCCCGTCGAGCGAGCTGGAGGCGACCTATCAGGCAAGCGGCGGGTCCATGCCGACCACCGCTTCGGCCTACGTCGCACCTGCGCCCACAGCCGACCAGCCTTTCGAGATTCCCGCAGTGGTGCCAGTGCCCGCTGCTCGCCCAGCGGGTTGGTGAGCCGCCCGACACCGGGTGGCTTTTCAAGTTTGACAGGCTGCGATAGATGGGTTCATCAAATCGATTTAAATGAGCTGGGGACCTGTCGTGAGCCGCAACCGTTGCATCGCCCTGATCGCGCATGATCAGAAGAAGGACGACTTGGCGGAGTTCGCCAGACGTCATCAGGCCAAGCTCATGAACTGGCGGATCGTGGCGACCGGCACGACGGGGGGCCGTATCAAAGACGCCGTGCCCGAGCTCGACGTCACGCGGCTGAAGAGCGGGCCCCTCGGCGGCGATCAGCAGATCGGCGCATTGATCTCGACCGGAGAAGTGGACATGCTCGTCTTCTTCGTCGACCCCTTGACTCCCATGCCCCATGATGTGGATGTCAAGGCATTGATGCGGCTTGCGACCGTCTACGACATTCCGATGGCGCTGAACCTCGCAACCGCCGACATCCTGATGCAGACCCTGACTGCCTGAGGCAGCGGGGCCCAAGACCGGACAGACCATGGCCCAGATACATCGCGACGACCAACTCCCCTTCCCTATCCTGATCGGCGACATCGGCGGCACCAATGCCCGCTTCTCGATCCTGATCGACGAAAGCGGCGAGCGGATCAGCTTCCCCAATGTGGTGAACAAGGACTTCGCGACGATCGACGACGCGATCCGCACCTGCGTTCTGGAAACGACGAGCCACAAGCCGCGCTCGCTGATCCTGGCGCTGGCCGGGCCGATCAAAGGCGACGAAGTCCCGCTCACCAACTGCCCCTGGGTGGTTCGTCCGAAGGTTTTGATAGCCGATCTCGGCTTTGCGGAGGTATTGCTGCTCAACGACTTCGAGGCTCAGGCGCTGGCTGCCGCCACGCTCGATGTCGACGACCGGCAGCATCTCGGCTCCCTCAGCGACGCGCCGCTGGGTTCACGCGTCGTGCTCGGGCCTGGCACGGGTCTTGGCGTTGCCGGCCTCGTCAGGGCGCGTGACATGTGGTTCCCGGTTCCGGGCGAAGGCGGACATGTCGATGTCGGCCCGCGCACGGTTCGCGATCACCAGATCTGGCCGCATCTGACTCCGGTGCGCGACCCGAACGCAGCCCTCGGACGCATTTCAGCCGAGGAGCTTCTCTCCGGGCGGGGCCTGATGAACATCTATAGCGCTCTGTGCAAGGCGGATGGAAACCTGACGCCGCGCTACGATGAGCCGGCGGAAGTTTCCGCCGCAGGCATTTCCGGTGCGGACGCGCGGGCGGGAGAGGCGCTCAGCCTGTTTGCCACCTATCTCGGTCGGGTCGCCGGCGATCTCGCGCTGATATTCATGGCCAAGGGCGGCGTGTTCCTCGCCGGCGGCATTTCGCCAAAAATCCTGCCGGCGCTGCAGAGCGGCGAATTCCGCGCCGCCTTCGAGGACAAGGCACCGCATCAGGCTCTCCTGCACAGCATCCCGACGTTTGTCGTGACCCATCCCCAGGCAGCCCTGCATGGGCTCGCAGCCTTCGCGACCGCGCCTGCCCACTTCGGACTGGCCACCGAGGGGCGCCACTGGCGCTGAGTGCCATGGCCGCCGGCCTATGGCCAAAGCCGCCGCGACTGGCTATAGAGCGGCGGCGCCTGCGCGGCGTGGATTAGCAATCGCACAGGACATTTTTTCTTGGACGCCAGGAACACCGAAAGCCGCAAGACGGATATCGAAAGCGTCTCCGCGATCCTGAAGCGCGTGATCGCGGAAAACGGACGCGAACACGTCAGGGGCTACGCCTTTGCCATTGTCTGCCTGCTGACAGTCGCCGCGACCACGGCCTTCACCGCCTGGATCATGGAAGCCGTGATCAACGAGGCGTTTGCCAACCGGCGGGCCGACCTCGTCTGGATCATTTGCGGATCGATCTTTGCGGCTTTCGTCATCCGTGGTTTTGCCGGTTACGGGCAAGCCGTGACGCTGTCGAAGATCGGCAACAATATCGTTGCACGCTATCAACGGCGGCTCTTCGCTCATCTGATGTCGCTTTCGGTAGGCTATTTCAGCGAAGCCCGCTCGGCGAGGCTTGCGGCGCAGATCAACGAGAATATCAACGGTGTTCGGGATGTCCTCAACCTCACCGTCACCTCGCTGGCGCGCGATCTCGTGACCCTCGTCGCCCTGATCGGGGTCATGCTGTTGCAGGATCTGGTTCTGACGCTGATCGTCTTTACCGTGGCGCCACCGCTGATGATCGGGCTTCGCTATCTCTCCCGGCGGCTGCGCAGCGCCACCAAGGAAAGCATCATCCTCAATTCGCATGTTCTCGGCGCAGTTCAGGAAACCGTGCAGGGGATCGCCATCGTCAAGGCCTTCACCATGGAGGCGCAACTGCAGCAGAAGATCCAGTCGACGATCGACCAGGCGGAGCGGCGCGCCAACAAGATCGCGCAGCTGAGCGAACGCAACGGTCCGATGACGGAAACCGTGGCCGGCTTCTCGATTGCCGGCGTCATGGCCTATGCCGCCTATCAGGCGATTTATGGCGGCGTGCTGCCGGGCGCCTTCTTCTCGTTCGTCACAGCGCTTCTCCTGGCCTATGAGCCGGCCAAGCGGCTCGCGCGCCTCCAGGTGCAGATGGAACGGGCGGCCGTCAATGCACGCATGATCTACGAAATCCTCGACACCCAGCCTCACCAGCGCGACAAGCCGGGTGCGGCAGCGCTTTCGGTGACGGATGCGCGGATCGAATTCCGCGACGTCACCTTTGCCTATGGCGCCAACCCGCCTGTGCTCCGCAAGCTGAACTTCACAGCCGAGGGTGGCAAGACGACGGCGCTGGTGGGTCCTTCGGGGGCCGGAAAGTCGACCGTCATCACGCTCGTTCCGCGCTTCTACGATCCGGCCAGTGGCGAAATCCTGATCGACGGGCAGAATATTGCCGACGTGACGAAGTCGTCGCTGCGCCAGCACCTCGCCTATGTCTCGCAGCAGCCCTATCTCTTCGAAGGCTCGATCCGCGACAATATCCGCTATGGCCGCCCGGAGGCGAGCGATGCCGAGATCGAGGATGCAGCGCGGCTGGCCAATGCGCATGATTTCATTCTTGCCCAGCCGCAGGGCTATGACACACCCGTCGGCGAAAACGGCGTGACGCTCTCCGGCGGCCAGCGGCAGCGGCTGTCGATCGCGCGCGCTCTGGTGCGCAATGCGCCGATCCTGCTGCTTGACGAAGCGACGTCAGCGCTCGACACGGAATCGGAAGCGGCCGTGCAGCAGGCACTCGACGCGGCCATGGCAGGACGCACCGTCATCGTCATCGCGCATCGCCTGTCGACCGTCGTCAATGCCGACAAGATCATCGTGATGCAGGCGGGCGAAGTGGCCGAAGAAGGCACCCATCAGAGCCTTGCACAGCAGTCGGGCGGTCTTTACGCTCGCCTTAACAACCTGCAGGCCGCACCCAACGGCCCGCTCAGCATTCAGGAATAGACCCGCATGGATACGCCCATGAAGCTCGTCGTCGTCGGTGCCGCCGGTCGCATGGGCAAGACGCTGATCAAGCTGATCAGCGAGACGCCGGGCGTGGTGCTGCATGCGGCGGTCGAACGGGCAGGATCTGCCGTTGTCGGACAGGATGCCGGCGAACTGGCAGGCGTGCGAAAGCTCGGCGTTGCCGTGACCGACGATCCGCTGGCGGCTTTCGTGCATGCGGATGGCGTAATCGATTTTACCACGCCGGCTTCGACCGTCGAATTCGCAGCACTCGCAGCACAGGCCCGCATCGTGCATGTCATCGGCACCACCGGCTGCCTGCCGGAGCATGAGGAGAAGATCGACGCGGCAGCCCGGCATGCGCGGGTCGTGAAGTCGGGCAATATGAGCCTCGGCGTCAATCTGCTTTCGGTGCTGATCAAGCAGGCAGCGCGCGCACTTGAGGCCTCCGGCTGGGATATCGAGGTGCTCGAAATGCACCACAAACACAAGGTCGACGCGCCCTCGGGCACGGCGCTTTTGCTCGGCGAGGCAGCGGCCGAGGGCCGTGGCATTTCGCTTGCCGACCATTCCGTTCGAGTCCGCGATGGTTATACCGGGCCGCGCGAGGAAGGCTCGATCGGCTTTGCCACGCTTCGCGGCGGCTCCGTGATCGGCGAGCACTCCGTTCTGTTTGCCAGCGAAGGCGAAATGGTCACCCTGTCTCACAGCGCGACCGACCGTTCGCTGTTTGCTCGCGGTGCGCTGAAGGCCGCCACCTGGGCCCGGGACAAGAAGCCCGGACGCTATACCATGCTCGACGTGCTCGGGCTCAACTCCACCCCCTGATCGTCAAGAGAGGAATTGTCGATGACCGGTACACTCGTGCTCGTGCGCCATGGCCAGAGCGACTGGAACCTGAAGAACCTGTTCACCGGCTGGCGTGATCCTGATCTCACTGAACTCGGTGTTCAGGAAGCCAATGCCGGTGGCAAGGCGCTGGCCGATTACGGCATTAAGTTCGATATCGCGTTTACGTCCGTCCTCACTCGTGCGCAAAAAACCTGCGACATCATCCTCGAAAACGTCGGCCAGACCGGCCTTGAGACGATCAAGGACGAGGCGCTGAACGAGCGCGATTACGGCGACCTCTCCGGCCTCAACAAGGACGATGCCCGCGCCAAATGGGGCGAGGAGCAGGTGCATATCTGGCGCCGTTCCTACGACATCCCGCCGCCGGGCGGCGAAAGCCTGCGCGACACCGGTGCGCGCGTCTGGCCCTATTACATGACCGAAATCCTGCCGCGTGTGTTGCGCGGCGAGAAGGTGCTGGTCGCTGCCCACGGCAATTCTCTGCGTTCGCTGGTGATGGTGCTCGACAAGCTGACCAAGGAGCAGATCCTCAGCGTCAACCTCGCGACCGGCGTTCCCATGGTTTACAAGCTGAACGCGGATTCGACGGTGGCTTCCAAGGAAGTGCTGGGCGACATGTCCGCAGCGCATTGAGCGCCAGCACCCTCACCGAAATGAAAGAAGCCGCCCATGAGGCGGCTTCTCTCATTTTCAGTGACTATTCTCAGTTCGCCTGCTTGCGCATGAAGCCCTGGATCAGTTCGGCGAGCGCTTCCGGCTGTTCGACCGACGGGATATGGGCGCAGTCGTCGATCACCTCGAAACGGGCGCCGGGCACGAGTTGCGAGCCGGCCTCGACGGTGGCTGGCGGCGTCGAGCCGTCCTGATCGCCGACGACGAAGAGCGTGGGTACGGTGACCGTCGGAAGGACGTCCGAGAAATCCGTGTCGCGCAGGGCAGCACAGGTCGAGAGATAGCCGGAGAGAGACTGGCGCGTCATCATCAGGCGGTAGCCGGCGAGTTCATCGGCGCGGTCTTCGTGAAAGGCCGGCGTAAACCAGCGCGCCATGGCGTTGTCGGCAGCACTTTCCAGGCCGCCCTTCTCGATGCCGGCGATGCGCTCGGCCCAGATCTCGGCAGAACCGATGCGGGGTGCGGTGTCGCAGAGGATGAGCTTGCGGAAGAGGTCCGGCCGCTCATGCCACAGCCCCTGGCAGACGAGGCCGCCAACGGAAAGGCCGCAGAAGGTGGCCTTGCGGATGCCGAGTTCATCGCAAAGAGTCGCGAGATCCGAGACCAGATCGGCCATGCCGAAGTGCTTGTCGGCACCGCCCGAGAGGCCATGGCCACGGCTATCGTAGAACAGCACCGAGACGTCGTCGCCGAGTTCATCGAAGAGCGGCAGCCAGATGCGGAAGTCGGTGCCGAGCCCATTGGAGAAGACGATCAGGTTCTTGGCTTTCGCCTCGCCGATCAGCTCGTAATGGACGACATTGCCGTTGATGGTGGTGAAAGCCAAATCTCATACTCCTGTGAGGCCGTTTGCGCCCCGTTGTTGTGGTTCCGGCCAAAGCCGGGAATTCTCAGTGCGCCTCGTCCCAATTGTGGGCGGCGCGGGCGTCGACCTTGAGCGGCACGCGCATGGAGACGGCGGGCATTGCGGCATTTTCCATAATGTCGACGATCACGGGCATGGCAGCATCGACCGCCTCGTCCTCGACTTCGAAGATCAGTTCGTCATGCACCTGCAGCAGCATACGGCAGCGTTCGGCAAGACCGGCAGCCACGAGTGCGGGTTCGATCTGGATCATGGCACGGCGGATGACGTCGGCGGCAGAGCCCTGGATCGGGGCGTTGATCGCGGCGCGTTCGTTGAAGGCGCGCATCGAAGGGTTGGACGACTTGATCTCAGGGTAATGCGCGCGGCGGCCGAAGATGGTTTCCACATAGCCGTGCTCGCGGGCGAAGGCTTTGGTGGACTCCATGTAGTCCTTGATGCCGGGGAATCGCTCGAAATACTTCTTGATGTAATCGCCGGCTTCCGAGCGCTCGATGCTCAGCTGGTTGGCAAGACCGAAGGCCGAGATGCCGTAGATGATGCCGAAGTTGATCGCCTTGGCACGGCGACGGACTTCCGACGGCATGCCTTCGACCGGCACGCCAAACATTTCGGATGCGGTCATGGCATGGATGTCGATGCCATCGGCAAAGGCCTGGCGCAGCTGCGGAATGTCGGCGACATGGGCCAGGACGCGCAGTTCGATTTGGCTGTAGTCGGCGGACAAGAGCTTGTGGCCGGGCGTCGAGATGAAGGCCGTGCGGATCTTGCGGCCTTCGGCGGTGCGAACCGGGATGTTCTGCAGGTTCGGCTCTGACGACGAGAGGCGACCTGTTGTCGTCGACGCCAGAGAGTAGCCGGTGTGGACGCGTTTGGTCTGCGGATGGATGTATCCGGGAAGCGCATCGGTATAGGTGGACTTCAGCTTGGTGAGCTGGCGCCAGTCGACGATCTTGCGCGGCAGCGGCGCACCTTCTGCTGCGAGGTCTTCGAGCACCTGGGCCGAGGTCGACCACTGGCCGGTCTTGGTCTTGGACCCGCCGGGCAGGCCCATGCGACCGAACAGGATATCGCCGAGCTGCTTCGGCGAGCCGATGTTGAAGCGCTCGCCGGCGAGTTCGTAAACCTCGTCCTCGGCGGCAGCGGCCTTCTGGGCGAGTTCGCCTGAGAGACGCGAAAGGATCTGCCGATCGACGGTGATGCCGCGCTCTTCCATATGGGCGAGCACAGGCACCAGCGGGCGCTCCAGGCGCTCGTAGATACGGGTGAGACCCTCGGCGGCCAGGCGGGGTTTCAGAATGAGCCAGAGGCGAAGCGCGACATCCGCATCCTCGGCGCCATAGGCCGTAGCCCGATCGATATCGACCAGATCGAAAGTGACGGAGGATTTGCCGGACCCGGTCACTTCTTTGTAGGTGATTGGCGTGTGGCCAAGCCAACGTTCCGACAAAGTGTCTAGGCCGTGATTGCCCTTGCCGGCGTCGAGGACGTAGGACATCAGCATGGTGTCGTCGAAGGACTGAAGAGTCACGCCGTGGCGCTTCATCACCAGATAGTCGTATTTGAGGTTCTGCGCGACCTTGAGCACGGAGGGGTCTTCAAGCAGACCCTTCAATACCGAGAGCGCATCCTTCATCGGGATCTGGCCCTCGGCATGACCGCCGCCGAGGAGATCGCCGACGCCGGTCTTGTGGGTCAGCGGGATATAGGCCGCGCGGATGTCGGTCGACCCGGGCGACAGCACATTGTCCTGGATGGCGAGCGAGACGCCGACGAGTTCGGCCTGCATGGGATCGAGCGAAGTGGTCTCTGTGTCGAAGGCGACAAGGCCCGTTTCGCGGGCAGCAGTGATCCAGAGCTCGAGGGTCTCGATGTCGCGGATCGTCACATAGGCGCTTCTGTCGATCGGCTTGCCGGCAAATGCGTTGGCCCGGCTTGCGGCGAGTTCGGCGGGTGTCTTGCCGTCGGGGCTGGCTGCAGGCGGAGAGGACGCTGCGGCGGAGGGCGCCAAGGTCGGCGTCCCAGACGAGGCGGGAACGTCGCCGGCATCCAGGTCGGGGCCACGAGCGGCGTCACCCCATTCGACGGGAACAACGGCTGCGTCGATGGCACCCGCATCACAATCGCAGACTTCGGCAACGCGTCGGGTCAGGGTGGTGAATTCCATCGCCTTGAGGAAGGCGATGAGCTTGGGGCCGTTTTGCGGCTCCAGCACCAGTTCCTCGAGCTTCACGTCGAGCGGCACGTCGGTGCGCAGCTCGACGAGCTGGCGGGAGAGGCGGGCGAGCTCAGCATTGGCGACGATGTTTTCGCGGCGCTTGACCTGCTTGATCTCACCGGCGCGGGCGAGCAGCGTTTCGAGATCGCCGAATTCTTCCAGCAGCTGGGCTGCAGTCTTCGGACCGATGCCGGGGATGCCGGGCACGTTGTCGGTCGAATCGCCGGTCATCGCCTGCAGGTCGATCATCTTTTCCGGCGGAACACCCCATTTCTCGATGACGTCGGGAATGCCGATCTGCTTGTCTTTCATCGCGTCGTACATGTGTACATTCGCGGTGACGAGCTGCATCAGGTCTTTGTCGGAGGAAACGATCGTGACGTCTGCGCCGGTCGCTTCTGCCTGGCGGGCATAGGTGGCGATGATGTCGTCGGCCTCGAAACCTTCCGTCTCGATGCAGGGCAGATTGAAGGCGCGCGTGGCATGACGGATTAGAGCGAACTGGGGAATGAGGTCTTCCGGCGGGGCCGAACGGTTCGCCTTGTAGAGCGGGTAGATTTCCTTGCGGAAGGTCGTCGACGAATAGTCGAAGATGACTGCCAGATGGGTTGGCGTCACCCCGACATCGGTGTTGCGGGCGTCGCGCAGAAGCTTCCACAGCATGTTGCAGAAACCGGAGACCGCATTGACGGGCAGACCGTCCGACTTGCGGTTGAGGGCCGGAATGGCGTGGAAGGCGCGGAAGATGAAACCCGAGCCGTCGACGAGGAAGAGATGATCGCCTTTTTTCATGTCGGCATGGATAGCGCGGAGGCGGCGAAACGTCCATGACGGTTTGCTGCCCGGCACGCAAAATCGCGCGGATCAGACGATGAGATCTGTTCGTCGTGTTACACCTAATCATCACGAAAAGCTTACCGATTTGTAATCTCGCTTTCCCTTGAAAAACCACATTCGAACCCACAAATCTCTGTCATCGGCGCCTGATCACGCCGTAGTCTGAAAGAGGCTCGTCCCCCGCCGCTTCAGACTCGGGCAAAGGCCTTATCCCCCTCTCCGGGCCTTTGTCCCCATATTCCGGAGCCGTCGTGGCAGTCCCCGCCTTAAGCCACGGCGGCTTCCGTCCCTCTCTACCAAAACCCAAATTTAGTCAGCCTCGGAAATGGATCGCATGCGATCATTCCCGAACTACGAACCACGACGACGTGTCGAGCGCCATGGCCCATGACCGTACGATCCCCGACCGCTCCGAATCCGCCACATGGCTGGCAAGCCAACTGGCGCGTGGTTTCACGCGGGCTTTGCAGGCACGGGCAGCGAAACTGGGTTTCTCGCCCGGGCAGTTTCCGATCCTGATCGAATTGTGGGAGGAAGAGGGTCTGACGCAGAGGCAACTGCTCGACCGGGTCGATGTGGAGCAGGCGACGATTGCGAACACGCTTTCGCGCATGGAACGGGACGGGTTGATCGAGCGTCGGGTACACCCAACCGACAAGCGGGCACAGCAGATTTTCCTGACGGACAAGGCGCGCGACATGCGCGAGGAAGCGCTGGCCGCGGCCGAAGAGGCGGAGCAGGCTGTCTTCCGCGGTTTCCGGCGTTTCGAGAAGGAATTGCTGAAGGAATATATCCGCTGGGCGATCGCTAATGCGCGCAAGCTGTGAACGGAAATCGATCCGGCGTTGAGAAAAATTCGCGGTCCCGACGCCTCGAAACGTCAGGAGGTTTGGTCTATCGTCCGCCGCACTTTCAAATTTGCAGGACATGACCATGACCGATCTCTCCCCCATCCTCGCCAAGGCCGACGAGGCCCTGCCGCAAAGCCTCGAACGCCTGTTCGATCTCGTGCGCATTCCGTCGATCTCGACGGATCCGGCCTACAAGGCCGATTGCCGCAAGGCCGGCGAGTGGCTGGTTTCTGCTCTTTCCGAGCTGGGTTTCGAAGCCTCGCTGCGTGACACACCCGGCCATCCGATGGTGGTGGCGCACCATGCAGCCGAGAAGACTAGTGCGCCGCATGTGCTGTTCTACGGCCATTACGACGTGCAGCCGGTCGATCCGCTCGATCTCTGGGAAGACGATCCCTTTGCGCCTGCGATCAAGGAGAAGGATGGCCGCAAGGTGATCACCGGTCGCGGCACGTCCGACGACAAGGGCCAGTTGCTCACTTTCGTCGAAGCCTGCCGCGCCTACAAGGCGGTGAAGGGTTCGCTCCCCGTCAAGATCACGATCCTGTTCGAGGGCGAAGAAGAATCCGGCTCGCCGTCGCTCAAGCCATTCCTCGCCGCTAATGCCGATGAGTTGAAGGCAGACTTTGCGCTGGTCTGCGATACGAGCATGTGGGATCGCGAAACGCCGGCAATTGCTGCTGCCCTGCGTGGCCTGGTCGGCGAAGAAGTGACCATCATCGCTGCCGACCGCGACCTGCATTCGGGTCTGTTCGGCGGTGCGGCTGCCAATCCGGTTCATATCCTGACCAAGATCCTGGCCGACCTGCATGACGAGACGGGCGCGGTCACCCTTCCCGGCTTCTACGACGGTGTCGAGGAGACGCCTGCCAATATCAAGGCCTCCTGGGAGAGCCTGGGGCGGACAGCGGAAAGCTTCCTCGGCGAGGTGGGCCTGTCGGTCCCGGCTGGTGAGAAGGGCCGATCCGTGCTGGAACTCACCTGGGCGCGGCCGACGGCCGAGGTGAACGGCATCATCGGCGGTTATACCGGCGAAGGCTTCAAGACCGTGATTGCGGCCAAGGCCTCGGCGAAGATCTCCTTCCGCCTCGTCGGCACACAGGATCCCGCCAAGGTGCGCGAGAGCTTCCGCGCCTTCGTCGAGGCCCGTATTCCTGATGACTGCAAAGTGGAGTTCCACGAACATGGCGGTTCGCCGGCCATCCAGCTGTCCTATGATTCGCCGGAGCTGACCAAAGCGAAGAACGCACTGTCGGATGAATGGCCGAAGCCGGCCGTGATCATCGGCATGGGCGGCTCGATCCCGATCGTTGGCGACTTCCAGAAGATGCTGGGCATGGATTCGCTGCTGGTCGGCTTTGGCCTGACCGACGACCGCATCCATTCGCCGAATGAGAAGTATGACCTCAACTCGTTCCACAAGGGGATCCGCTCGTGGATCCGCATCCTTGACGGGCTCACGAACGGCTAAAGCCAAAAAAGCAAAAAGGCCGGTCAAAAACCGGCCTTTCCTTTACGCTTCTACGCTTGCCTGCCAGTACATCCGTGGTCAGGGACGGAAACGTGCCATTCGATGTGTCGGATGTTGGCCCACCTTCGTGAACCGCATCCCGGATCTTTATGATCGCTCTGGATGCTTAACAACCGCTTAAGCGTTTCGAAGTTCCTGAAACAGGATGTCTGCAAACGCTTTATCGCCTGGTGATCCAGAAATGGGGAGGCTGGATGCGGCTTTCAAGAGGCCTGCGCTTGAAAGGCCTTGAGCGCTCCGGTTAGACTTCTCTCATGAGCCTCGAATCCGTCCGCCAGTTCTTCCGGGAAAACGCACCCGACATCTCCGTCATCGTCACCGATGCAAGCTCCGCCACCGTGGCGCTTGCAGCCGAGGCGCATGGCGTGGAGCCGGACCAGATCGCCAAGACCATCTGCCTGAGGATCGGCGAGGACGTGGTGCTGGTCGTCACGGCGGGGACGAAGAGGCTCGACAATCGCAAGTTCAAGGATCGGTTCGGGGTCAAGCCGCGCATGCTCGATGCCGAAGCCGTGGTCGAGGCGACGAGCCATCCTGTCGGTGGCGTCTGCCCCTTCGGCCTGCCCTTCCCGCTCAAGGTCTATGGCGACCTGTCGCTAAAGGCCTTCGACGAAGTGGTGCCCGCAGGTGGCGCGACCAATGCTGCGGTTAAGATCGCGCCGGAGCGAATGATCGCCCTGGTCGATGGTGAGTGGGCCGATCTCTGCCAATAAGCTCACGACACGTTCAAGGCTTGTTTACGGGGCTTTAACCACCCCTTAAATCGCCGCATTTACTGTGCAATTGCGCGATCATCCATCTCGGCGCCGGGTCGACCGATCGTGATTTCTTGAAGCAATTTTCGCGCATGCGGTTTGCAGGCGCCTCACTACGAACATCTGGAGCAAGATCACCGGAATGGTGAGCCGAGGAAAATCCCGCGACCGCATTGAGCCGAGCTTCGACGAGGAGCGCGAAGAAGAGGATTTTCGGCTCGACGCGGATGACCGCGTCATTGGCGGACGGCAGGTTCGTTCGGGGGCTAAGAAGTCCAGACCGACCGCCAAACGCGGTAAGTCCAGCAATCCGAGAGGCCGCAAGGCCAAAAGCAACGGGGGCGGTTTCGGACTTGGAAAGCTGATTTACTGGGGCTTCGTGCTTTCGATCTGGTGTGGCATTGGTGTGGTCGGACTGGTCGCCTATTACGGCTCGCAAATGCCGAGTGCCAGCAGCTGGTCGATCCCAGAGCGCCCGCCGAACATGAAGATCGTGTCCGTCGAGGGCACCGTCATTGCCAATCGCGGGGCAACCGGCGGGGAAGCCTTGCCGCTCGAGGAGATGTCGCCGTTCATTCCGCAGGCGGTCATGGCGATCGAGGACCGGCGTTTCTACTCCCATTTCGGCGTCGACCCGCTGGGTCTGGCACGCGCGATCCTGACCAATGTGACGAGCGGGCGGGCGGTGCAAGGCGGCTCGACGCTCACCCAGCAGCTGGCCAAGAACCTCTTTCTTTCGCCTGAGCGCACCATCGAGCGCAAGGTGCAGGAAGTGCTGCTCGCCTTCTGGCTGGAGCAGAAATACACCAAGGATCAGATCATGGCGATGTATCTGAACCGGGTGTTCTTCGGCTCCAACGCCTATGGCGTGGAGGCCGCCGCGCGGCGCTATTTCAACAAGTCGGCGCGCGACGTGAACCTTGGCGAGGCAGCCCTTCTGGCTGGACTGCTGAAAGCGCCTTCGCGGCTGTCACCGGCACGCGATCCGGAAGCGGCCGAGGCCCGGGCACAGGTCGTGCTGCAGGCCATGCTGGAAGAGGGCTATATTACCGCCGACGAGATCAAGACGGCCATGTCGCAGCCGCCGACCAAGGCGAAGCGTTACTGGAGTGGCGCCGGCCAATATGTCGCCGATCTCGTGCGTGATGAAGTCACCATGCTGATTGGCAAGGTGACCGAGGACATCTTGGTCGAGACCACGATCGACATGACGCTCGAGAAGAAGGCCGAGGCGGCGTTGACAGAATCGCTGGCTGCCGAGGGCGAGAAGGTCAATGCATCTCAGGCAGCCCTTGTCTCGATCGACGGAACGGGCGCAATCCGAGCGCTGGTGGGTGGCCGCGACTATGCGGAAAGCCAGTTCAACCGTGCGGTCAAGGCCAAGCGCCAGCCAGGCTCCGCCTTCAAGCCCTTCGTCTATGCCGCGGCCGTGGAAAACGGGCTTCGCCCGACATCGGTGCGCAACGATGCGCCGATCCGGATAGGTTCCTGGACGCCTGAGAACTACGACCAAAAGTATCGGGGACAAGTGACCGCGACACAGGCGCTTGCCGAATCGCTCAATACGATTGCCGCCCAACTGGTGATGGAAGTCGGGCCTGATCAGGTGATCAAGGTGGCGCACCGGATGGGGATCGAATCGGAGCTGCAGAACAATGCCTCCATCGCGCTCGGCACCTCGGAAGTCTCGCTGCTCGAGCTGACGGCCGCTTATGCACCCTTCATGAACGGCGGATACAAGGCGACACCGCATATCGTGCGCCGGATCTCGAAGGCCGACGGATCGCTGCTCTACGAGAACAATTATCTCGAGCCGCCAAAGGTGCTCAACGATGGTGTCGTGGCTGCGATGAACGGCATGATGCGCGATGTCATCGACCACGGAACGGGAAAGAATGCGCGGCTTTCGGGCTGGGAAGCGGCGGGAAAGACCGGTACGACGCAGTCGTTCCGCGATGCCCTCTTCGTCGGATACACCAGCAATCTGACGACCGGCATCTGGTTCGGCAATGACGACGGCCAATCGATGAAGAAGGTGACCGGGGGCGGCCTGCCAGCCAAGGCCTGGCACGATTTCATGACGGCGGCTCATCAGGGGCTCGCGCCTGCCCCGCTGCCCGGCGGGGATTTCATCGAGCCGGCCCCCGCGCAGGACCCGGTGACGATCGGCACGATCACCTCCGACGTGCTGCAGGGAGGCGGCGAAGAGCGCTATTCGGGCGATCCCGTCTATGCGGAACAGTATCCCGCGGAGCCGGCACCATCCGAGGAGTTCAACGGCTCGCAAGGGCCGGTTCCTCCAGCCGAAGTCGGCGCAACACAGGATACGCGCCGAACCACGCTTCTCGACTTGATCCTCGGACAATAACGCCCACATGTGAGACGGCGAAACGCCGTCGGCCTGACGCAAGGCCGACACTCTACCATGCCCGGTCGACGAAGGACGGACAGGCGGCGCAAAACACGTGAGCGTGCCCAGCCAATCTGTTCTTTTTTACCGGTTTTCGGCGGATTTCCAGCCTTGCAGTCGGAAATTTCGCTTCTTATATACGCGACATAACCGCAGCGGCGCTGCAGTATATCCCAGACATCCACGTCGAGGGGCTGTCAGGAATGCCTGATTGGGGTTCCGACGGCCTGCTTCAAGGAGAGAATGACATGGCAAAAGTAATCGGTATCGACCTTGGAACGACCAATTCCTGCGTCGCCGTCATGGACGGCAAGGATGCGAAGGTCATTGAGAATTCTGAAGGTGCGCGCACCACCCCTTCGATGGTTGCATTTTCGGACGACGGCGAACGCCTCGTCGGCCAGCCGGCCAAGCGCCAGGCCGTCACCAACCCGACCAACACGCTCTTCGCCGTCAAGCGCCTGATCGGCCGCCGTTACGAAGATCCGACTGTTGAGAAGGACAAGGGCCTGGTTCCCTTCCCGATCATCAAGGGTGACAATGGCGACGCCTGGGTCGAAGCTCAGGGCAAGGGTTATTCACCCTCGCAGATCTCGGCCATGATCCTCCAGAAGATGAAGGAAACGGCGGAAGCCTATCTCGGCGAAAAGGTCGAAAAGGCCGTCATCACCGTTCCGGCCTACTTCAACGACGCGCAGCGCCAGGCGACCAAGGATGCCGGCCGAATCGCGGGTCTGGAAGTTCTGCGCATCATCAACGAGCCGACGGCGGCAGCTCTCGCCTACGGCCTCGACAAGAAGGACGGCAAGACGATCGCCGTTTACGACCTTGGCGGTGGTACCTTCGATATCTCGGTTCTGGAAATCGGCGACGGCGTCTTCGAAGTGAAGTCGACCAATGGCGATACCTTCCTCGGCGGTGAAGACTTCGACATGCGTCTCGTCGAATATCTCGCAGCCGAGTTCAAGAAGGACCAGGGCATCGACCTGAAGGGCGATAAGCTCGCTCTCCAGCGCCTGAAGGAAGCCGCTGAAAAGGCCAAGATCGAGCTGTCGTCTTCGCAGCAGACCGAAATCAACCTGCCCTTCATCACGGCCGACGCTTCCGGTCCGAAGCACCTGACGATGAAGCTGACCCGCGCCAAGTTCGAAAGCCTGGTCGACGATCTCGTCCAGCGGACGATCGCACCGTGCAAGGCGGCCCTCAAGGATGCCGGCGTCACGGCTGCCGATATCGATGAAGTCGTTCTCGTCGGCGGCATGAGCCGCATGCCGAAGGTCCAGGAAGTCGTGAAGCAGCTGTTCGGCAAGGAGCCGCACAAGGGTGTGAACCCGGATGAAGTCGTCGCACTCGGCGCAGCCATCCAGGCCGGCGTTCTGCAGGGTGACGTCAAGGACGTGCTGCTGCTCGACGTGACTCCGCTGTCGCTCGGCATCGAAACGCTCGGTGGCGTGTTCACCCGTCTGATCGACCGCAACACGACGATCCCGACGAAGAAGAGCCAGGTCTTCTCGACCGCCGACGACAACCAGCAGGCTGTCACCATCCGCGTCAGCCAGGGCGAGCGCGAAATGGCTGCAGACAACAAGCTGCTGGGTCAATTCGACCTCGTCGGCCTGCCGCCGTCGCCGCGTGGCGTTCCGCAGATCGAAGTGACCTTCGACATCGACGCCAACGGCATCGTCCAGGTTTCGGCCAAGGACAAGGGCACCGGCAAGGAACAGCAGATCCGCATCCAGGCCTCTGGTGGTCTGTCCGACGCCGACATCGAAAAGATGGTGAAGGACGCCGAAGCCAATGCCGAGGCTGACAAGCAGCGTCGCGCCGTGGTTGAAGCCAAGAACCAGGCCGAAAGCCTCGTTCACTCCACCGAGAAGTCGGTCAAGGAGTATGGCGACAAGGTTTCGGAAGCCGACCGCAAGGCGATCGAAGACGCGATTGCAGCCCTGAAGGCGGCAACCGAAGCCTCCGAGCCGTCTGCTGAGGACATCACGACCAAGACCCAGACCCTCATGGAAGTTTCCATGAAGCTCGGCCAGGCGATCTACGAAGCCCAGCAGGCCGAGGGTGGTGCAGGCGACGCCGATGGCGGTCAGGACGACAATGTCGTCGACGCTGACTATGAAGAAGTGAAGGACGAAGACGCGAAGAAGTCGGCCTGATGCAGGGTCGCTTCGGACGCCGTTCCACGTGCTGGCTGGCCCTCGGGCCAGCCGCTATTTCGTTGATCCTGACGACCGGTGCGATGGCACAGGACAGGGGGCAGGTCAGCGCCGTTCACCGCCAGGTGGGCGCCGCCGAGGCCAGAGTGGCCAAGGCGATCTCCGCGAAAGACAGCAACTCCCTTTCCAGCCTCGGCACTCAACTTGGCAGCATCATCGAGGCGGCGCTTCAGCGGCGCGAGAGCGGTGGCGAAGTCTCTTCCTGCGACATGGCCGCCCATTCCCTGGCATTTGCGGCCGTTACATCGGCCGACGCGCTGATCAGCAAGGGCGAGGCGCGCAAGCTGCTATTGCAGGATGCGGTTTCCGCAGCGTCCGATTTCCAGAAAGACATGCAGGCTTGTGACAAGCAGGCCGGTAAGGCAGCGGGCAGCCACACGAGCGTTGTGAAAGCTTTGAGGGCTTTGTAAGACGATGGCTAAGGCAGATTTCTACGAGACCCTTGGGGTCGGCCGCACGGCAGACGAGAAGGAGCTGAAAAGCGCCTTCCGCAAGCTGGCTATGAAATACCACCCGGATAAGAACCCGGGTGACGATGAAGCCGAAAAGAAGTTCAAGGAACTCAACGAGGCCTATGAAACCCTGAAGGATCCGCAGAAGCGCGCGGCCTATGACCGCTTCGGCCACGCTGCCTTCGAGCAGGGCGGCATGGGCGGTGGTGGTTTCGGCGGCGGCGGCGGTTTTGCCGGCGGCGGTGGCTTCTCGGATATCTTCGAGGATATCTTCGGCGAGATGATGGGCGGCGGCCGCGGCGGCCGGGCCCGCTCGACCGGTGGCCGGGAGCGCGGTGCAGACCTGCGCTACAATATGGAAATCAGCCTTGAAGAGGCCTATACCGGTAAGACGGCGCAGATCCGGGTTCCGACCTCGATTACCTGTGACGTCTGCACGGGATCGGGCGCCAAGCCCGGTACGCAGCCCAAGACCTGCACGACATGTCAGGGCTCGGGTCGTGTTCGGGCCGCGCAAGGCTTCTTTTCGATCGAACGCACCTGCCCGACCTGCCACGGTCGTGGCCAGACGATCAGTGATCCCTGCACGAAGTGCCAGGGTCAGGGCCGTATCACCGAAGAGCGTTCGCTGTCGGTCAATATTCCCTCTGGTATCGAGGACGGCACCCGCATTCGCCTTCAGGGCGAAGGCGAAGCCGGACTGCGCGGTGGGCCCTCAGGCGACCTCTATATCTTCCTATCTGTGAAGCCACACGAGTTCTTCCAGCGTGACGGGGCCGATCTCTACTGCTCCGTGCCTATTTCGATGACGACGGCGGCCCTTGGCGGCACATTCGACGTGGTGACGCTCGACGGGACGAAGTCGCGTGTGACGGTTCCGGAGGGCACCCAGCCAGGCAAGCAGTTTCGCCTGAAGAGCAAGGGCATGCCGGTTCTGCGCTCGACGCAGGTTGGTGATCTTTACATTCAGATCCAGATCGAGACCCCGCAGAAGCTGACAAAGCGGCAGCGCGAGCTGTTGCAGGAATTCGAGCAGCTTTCGTCGAAGGAGAACAATCCGGAATCGACGGGCTTCTTTGCCCGGATGAAGGATTTTTTCGATACGCTCAGCGACTGAGCGCGGCATAGCTGACACAAGATTTGCAAGGGGCGGTCCTAAAGGGCCGCCCCTTTTGCATGGGTTCAGGCGACCAAACGCGGTTGCCGCAGGATGAACCAGGCGAAGTGCTTCTGGATCGCGGGCGCGATGCCGTAGACGATCGAGAGCACCATGATCGGCGCCAGTAGCGCCGTGCGTCCCCAGATCGGCCAGCCCTCGGTGAGCGGCATCAGGACGTAGAGGATGGCAGTGACGAAGGGGTAGATCACCAGGAGCATCAACAGAGCGAGCCTGTGCTTCGAGGGGATCGGGCGGGATGCGGAGATATGGGTCATGGGGGCTCCATCAGAACGGTACGTTTCGTTTATATTGAAACGGGCCGTTTCGTTCAATAGATTTTTCTGCTATGGCTCCTTCGAAGGAGCACCGACTGTGACGAGCACCGCACCCGACATCACAAAGCGCACATCGATCGGCGCGCAACGGAACCCCGCCAGCGAGGACGCCATTCTGACGGCGGCGGCCGAGATCCTGAGCGAAGGCGGGCTGTCTGCCTTTTCCATTGAAGCGGTGGCGCGGCGGGCCAAGGCAGGGAAGCCGACGATCTATCGCTGGTGGCCTTCCAAGGCGGCGCTGCTCCTCGATGTCTATCACCGGCAGAAGGGCGAGACCTTCTATCCCGACACCGGGAACACGCGAGGGGATCTGACCGCCTTCCTTGAGACCCTGCTCGGGTTCTGGAAGAAGAGTGGCGGAGAGGTGTTCCGGTCGATCATTGCCGAGGCGCAGAGCGATCCCGCGGCTCTGGAAGCGCTGCGCGACTATGCGGTCACGCGCTGCAGGGCAAGCGGGGTCATCCTGGAGCGGGGCGTGGCGCGCGGAGAGATCAGGGCCGAACTCGATATTCCGCTGGTCATGGAACTGTTCTCCAGCTTCTGCTGGCAGCGATTGCTCACCGGCCGGCTCGATGCATCACGCGAACAGCTGTCGCATCTTGTCGATGCAGTACTGACAGGCTTCGTAGCGAAGGATCGTGCCGTTCAGTAGTGTGGCGGGCGGGTGATGGCGGGGGCTTCGAGACCCTGCTCTTCCAGGGAAAGGAAGCGTTCTGTCAGACGATCGAGTTTGGCCCGCGTCTGTTCGACCACTTTCCATTGCTCCGTCAGCTGATCCGACAGTTCTTCAATGACACGCGTCTGATGCGCAACGGTCTCTTCCAGACGCGTGATGCGTTCATCTTGTGTGTCCATGGGTCTCTCCATCGTCTCAGTACGGCCTAGATGCCGCAAGATGCGGGCGCGGTCAAACGCAGTCTGGCGTACTTGCTTCAGCGCTGCTTCTTCTTGCGATAGGGCATGCTCATGACGGCCGAGGCCGTGACGGCGGCGGCGAAGGTCAATGCAAGGGGAACCGCCAGCATGATGGTCGGCAAGATCGGGTGACTGGACCGCGCGAGTGATGTCCCCAGGCCGCCGAAATCGAGCCAGACGATTGCAAAGGCCACCAGAAAACCAAGGGCCGTTCCGAAACTGGCATTGAGCGCGAGAAAGCCCAGCATCTCCCAATGGTCGCGGCGGGCTTCTTCGGGTGTCATCTCATCGGGATGCAGGGGCATGGCAAAGCCTCCGGCGTGGGTATCGTGTCAAACTACAGTGATGGTGGGGTAGTTCCATGTCGCCATGCGTCGCACGTTTGATCGAGCAGAGATTGGCGCTTGTACCTTGCCATGGCCGATCAATCGTCCTAGCTCAGGGCAACAACGAATCCGGCCCATGACCCAGAAGACACAGATCCAACGGCTCAACCTCAACGACTTCCGCAACTACACGCAGGCCAGCCTCGTGCTGGACGGCCGGCATGTTGTGCTGGTCGGTGATAACGGCGCGGGCAAGACCAACTTCATGGAGGCGATCTCCTTCCTGTCGCCCGGGCGCGGCCTCCGCCGTGCGGTGCTCTCCGATATCCCAAGGATCGGGGCCTCAGGCAGCTTCACTGTTTTCGCGGCGGTCGACGGCATGGCGGGCGAAGCGGATATCGGCACGGGTACGGAAACGACGGAAGAGGACAATCTCGTCCGACGCCTCAGGATCAACGGCGCGCCAGCGAAATCGGTCGATGACCTGACCGATCATCTGCGCGTGCTCTGGCTAACGCCTGCCATGGACGGGCTCTTCACCGGGCCTTCGGCAGAACGCCGACGGTTCCTCGATCGGCTGGTGCTTTCCCTCGACCCGGCCCATGGACGACGGGCGAGCGACTTCGAGCGGGCGATGCGCAGCCGCAACAAGCTTCTTTCGGAGGGGCGCTTCGATCCAAGCTGGCTCTCCGGCATCGAACAGCAGATGGCGGCCCTCGGCGTCGCGATGGCTGCGGCACGGCGGGAGATGCTCGGGCTGCTTTCGGGTTTGATCGAGACGGATCGGCATACATCCGCCTTCCCTTCCGCCGCCCTTTCGCTGACAGGCTTCCTCGACGACCTTGCCGACCTGCCGGCCTTCGAGTTCGAAGAGCGGTATGTCGAGATCCTGGCCCAATCGCGCCACCGGGATGCGGCAGCCGGGCGCACGCTCGACGGGCCGCACCGGGCTGATCTCATCGTCCGCCACATCCAGAAAGACATGGACGCAGAGCGCTGCTCGACAGGGGAGCAGAAGGCACTGCTGATCGGGCTGATCCTCGCCCATGCGCGGCTGGTGGCGACGATGACGGGTTATGCGCCGATCCTGCTACTCGACGAGATCGCCGCGCATCTGGACGAAGGACGGCGGGCGGCCCTTTTTGAACGCATCGATGCGCTCGGCGGCCAGGCCTTCATGACGGGGACCGACAGGGCGATGTTCTCGGCGCTGGGCGAGCGCGCGCAGTTCATCACCGTAAGAGATGGAGATCTCGATGGCTGAGACGACTTTTCATGGCGACGCTCGGATGGCAAGGTGACGCCCATGGATCCGCTGTCGCCTGAGGAGCTCTCCCGCTATCACCGCCATATCTTGTTGCCGGAAGTTGGTGGCCACGGGCAGCAATTGCTCAAAGCCGCGCGCGTGATGGTGATCGGGGCGGGCGGGCTTGGCTCGCCAGTGCTGCAATATCTGGCCGCAGCCGGCGTCGGGACGCTCGGAATCGTAGATGATGACGGCGTATCTCTGTCCAACCTTCAACGGCAGGTCATCCACGATACAGGTACGCTCGGCGAGAGAAAAACCGAAAGTGCCGCCCAGGCCATATCGCGGCTCAACCCGCATTGCCGAATCATGCGGTACGAGGATCGCTTCGATGCCAGTTTCGCGCGGGATTATCTGCCGCGCTATACGCTGCTGATCGACGGGTCCGACAACTTTTCCACGCGCTACGCGGCGGCTGATGCCGCTGAGCTGACGAAGGTGCCACTGGTCACGGGTGCTGTCGGGCGCTTCGACGGGACCGTGACGGTGTTGAAGCCGTATGAACATGGTCCCGACGGCGTGCTCAATCCTCGCTACACCGACCTTTTCCCCGAGGCGCCGCCGGAGGGCCTTGTCCCGGCCTGTGCAGAAGCGGGTGTGATCGGGGCTCTGACCGGCGTAATCGGCACGCTGATGGCGATGGAGGCGATCAAGGTGATCACCGGGATCGGCGAGCCGCTGGTCGGACGGCTGTTGATGTATGACGGACTCGCGGCCCGCTTCGACACAGTGCGCTACAAGCGGCGGGCGGGCGAATGAGCGTGATCATCAGCCGGATCGACGATAGCTTCGAGCGATACAAAGAGCTGCTGGCGCTGGTCATGGTCTCCTTCGCCTATATGGACGGCGTGATCGACCCGCCCTCCTCCGCGCATCGGCTGACTGTCGCCACGCTGAAGGCCAAAGTGCGGGACGAAATCGGTTTGATTGCGGAAGTCGACGGGCGTCTTGTCGGCTGCGCATTTCTGCGGCCAGAGCCGGAGTTCCTCTATGTCGGCAAACTCGCGGTCTCGCCCGAGGCGCAAGGGGCCGGTATCGGCAGCCGATTTCTGACCGAGGCAGAGGCGATTGCACGTGACCTTGGCAAGCCGGCCCTGCGGCTCGAGACGCGGATCGAACTTACCGGCAACCACAGACGCTTCGGTGCCTGGGGCTTCGTCCGGACCGCCGAAAAGAGCCATGCGGGCTATGAGCGCATAACCTTCATCGAGATGCAGAAGCACTTGGCCTGAGGGCCTCAGCCCCGGCTCGGCAGCACACGGTTCGGCGGCCGGTGTCCGTCGAAATAGGTGCGGATATTGATGATCACCTTGTCGCCCATGTCGATGCGGCCCTCGATCGTGGCCGAGCCGGTATGGGGCAGGAGCACGACCTTGCCCTCGTTGGCGAGCTTCACCAGCTTCGGATTGACCGCAGGCTCGTTCTCGAAGACGTCGAGGCCGGCGCCGGCGATCTTGCCGGCGCGCAGCGCCTGGACCAGGGCATCCTCGTCGATGATGTCACCACGCGCCGTGTTGACCACGTAGCTCGTCGGCTGCAGCAAGGCGAGGCGGCGGGCCGAGAGCAGGTGGAAGGTGGCCGGGGTAGACGGGCAGTTGACCGAGACGATATCGACGCGGGCGAGCATCTGATCGAGGCTGTCCCAATAGGTCGCTTCGAGTTCGTCTTCGGTCGCCGGATTGACGCGCTTGCGGTTGTGATAGTGGATCGACAGGCCAAAGGCCTTGGCGCGACGGGCGACGGCCGTGCCGATGCGGCCCATGCCGATAATGCCGATGCGCTTGCCCCAGATGCGGCGACCGAGCATCCAGGTGGGTGACCAGCCTTCCCATTCGCCCGGCTTATCCATAAGGACACGCGCGCCCTGTACCAGACGGCGCGGGACCGCAAGGATGAGCGCCATGGTCATGTCGGCGGTATCTTCGGTGAGCACATTTGGCGTGTTGGTGACAGTGATGCCCTTTTTCGCCGCCGCATCGATGTCGATGTGGTCGGTGCCGTTCGAAAAACTTGCGATCAGCTTCATCTGCGGGCCGGCCTCGGCAATGAGGGCGGCATCGACTCGGTCCGTTACGGTCGGCACCAAAACGTCCGCGGTGCGGACGGCCTCGATCAATTCTTCGCGCGTACGAGGTGCGTCATCGACGTTCAACTCGGCCTCGAACAGCTCGCGCATGCGTGTTTCCACGGCATCGGGCAGTTTCCGCGTGATATAGACCTTGGGTCTTTTCCTGTTCGTCATGGGCCGGATCGATGCCTTCTTCAGAACTCGTTAACCAAGTCGCGGGATACTTCGCTTCTCAGGAAGGCAATTTCTACCAAACCCGTCGGCGAAGACAAACAAAACTCGTCGGCACGCGGCGGATTTGTCCGTTACCCGCGTGGCGCCAGACGGGACGGTCAGAAAGCGCTTCATTTCCACAGCTTAGCCCGGAATGACCATGTTTCATCATCTGTGCCGCGTCAGCCTAGCCTTCAGCGTCCTTACGCTGTCTCTCGCGGTTGGCCCGATCGCCGGTCATGCTCAGTCCACGACCAAGGGATCGACCGGCCTGCCCCTGCCACGTTTCGTGAGCCTGAAGGCGGAGAAGGTCAATCTGCGCATCGGCCCGAGCACGGACTATGCGGTGTCCTGGCGCTACCTCAAGTCCGGCCTGCCGGTCGAGATCATTCGCGAATACGAGAACTGGCGCCAGATCCGGGATGCCGACGGCACAGAGGGCTGGGTCAACCAGACCCTGCTGACCGGCGAGCGCACGGCTGTTGCCGCGCCGTGGATGCGGGGCAATGGCGAGAATGTCTATGTCATGATGCGCCGCGATTCGAACTCTTCCGCTGCAGTCATCGCCAAGCTCGAGCCCGGTGTGGTGCTCAAGCTCAGCGAATGCAATGGAAACTGGTGTCTCGCGGAGACAGGTGGCGTCAGCGGCTGGCTCTCCCAAAACGAGATCTGGGGCGCCTATCCGGGCGAGGCCTTCAAATAAGACCTGCCATCGCGGCGCCCTTCTGCAGGGACATCATCGGACGCGGACCGATCTGCTGAATCACGATGCCGGCGGCATAGCAGCCGAGATGAGCGCAATCTTCGAGGCTTCGGCCGTTGGTATAACCGAAAAGGAAACCCGAAGCGAAGAGATCGCCTGCGCCCGTCGTGTCGACCACCGTCTCAACCTTCGTCGCCGGCACGCGGATGCGCTTTTCGTCCATGACCACCACGGCTCCCTGGTCGCCCATAGTCACAGTCGCAAGCTTGCAGTCCTTTGCGATGCAGTCGAGTGCGTGCGCGAAATCATCCGTCTTATAGAGCGAGAGGGCTTCCTGCTCGTTAGCGAAGACGATATCGACCGTGCCGGAGCGCATCAGGTCGAGAAATTCGGCGCGGTAACGTCCGACGCAGAAGCTGTCGGAAAGCGTCATCGACATTTCCTGGCCGGCCTCGTGCGAAATCCGGGCACAATCGAGGATGGCCTGCTTGGCGCGCGGCGGATCCCAGAGATAGCCCTCGAAATAGGTGACCTTCGATTTTGCCACCACGTCCGGCTCGACGTCCTCGGGGCCGAACTCGACGCAGGCCCCAAGATAGGTGTTCATCGAGCGCTCGCCGTCTTCGGTGACGAAAATCATGCTGCGGGCGGTCGGCGGCTGGCTACCGAGAGGGCGGGTCTCGAAATGGACCCCTTGAGCGCGAATGTCGTGGGTGAAGATCTCACCCAGCTGGTCTTCTGCGACCTTGCCGAAATAGGCGGCCTTGCCCCCGAAATTCGCGATGCCCGCGGCCGTGTTTCCGGCGCTGCCGCCGGAGGCTTCCACCGCGGGACCCATCATGCCATAGAGCCGCTCGGCGCGTTCGGCGTCGATCAGGTTCATCGCGCTTTTGGTGATGCCGTTTTCGATCAGAAACTGGTCGTCGCAGCGAGAAATAATGTCGACGATCGCGTTTCCGACAGTCAGGACATCGAACTGGCTCATGATGGGCTGGGCTCCGTTTGCTTGGCCAGACGGTCATAGCCGTTTTTCCGGCGATGGGAAGGGGCAAGCGGATCAACGTCATCCGGCCGTTACATCGCACGGCTACGTAGAAACTCATGGACGACCAACTCCCCTGGACGTTCGGCAGGAGCATGACTGGCCCCTGACGGGAGAGCCGACCACGGATGTACTGGCGGCGGATCCCAACCCGGCATGACGTCGGGCGTAAAAGCAGGCCATGGCCTGCTTTTGTCGTTTATGGCGGATTGGCTGGGAGCGGCAGGGGGCCTAAGAAGGCTCTATCTTGCCATTCACGAGTCGATTTTCATGACAGCGGTTGCCCAGGACGTTCTCCCCATATTCCTCGTCATTCTCTTCGGCTGGGCTCTCGTCCGGTTGAAGATCCTGGCAGCCGAGATCGGTGACGGGCTGGGCGATTTCGTCTTCAAGGTCGCCGTGCCACTGCTTCTGCTCCGAACCATCGCCAATGCCGACTTTCACGGCGCATCCCCTTTCCGGCTCTGGATCGCCTATTTCTCGGGCGTTTTCGTCACCTGGGCCGTTGGGCACCTGATCGCCACACGCGTATTCAAGCGGGACGAGCGGCTCGGTGTGCTGGCGGGCGTGTCGTCCGCCTTTGCCAACAATGTCTTCATCGGCCTGCCACTCGTCGAACGCACGGTCGGCCCGGAGGGGATTGTGGCGATGTCGATCCTGCTCGCCGTCCATCTGCCACTGATGATGATCGCCGGTGTGCTTGCCATGGAGCGGGCCGAACAGAAGAGCGGGGGCAGGAAGGCCGAGAGCGTTGTCGCGGTCCTCAGGCAGGTGGGGATCAACCTGATCCGGAATCCTCTGATCATCGGTCTTGCCGGCGGCATCCTGCTGCAGGTGGTGGGCATGCCGGTTCCGGCGATCATTGACGGCGTTGTCGCGCAGGTGGCCGGCATGGCGGCACCGGCAGCGCTGATTTCCCTCGGCATGACCTTGAACAAATACGGCATGGCCGGAAATGTGAAGATCGCCGGCAGCATCTCGCTGCTGAAGCTCGGTCTGATGCCGGGTGTCGTGTGGCTCGCCTCGACCCTGTTGGGGCTTTCGCCACAATGGACGGCAGCGCTCGTGCTGACATCGTCGGTGCCGACAGGCATCAATGCCTGGCTGATCGCGAGCCGCTTTGGTGTCGGTCAGGGCTTGGCGGCGTCGGTGATCACGCTTTCGACCGCCGCGGGCGTAGTGACGGTCTCGCTCTGGGCGCTGCTTCTGCTCTGACAGTCCAAATAGAAAACGCCCGACCGCGAGGGCCGGGCGTAAGAGTGATGAAGATCCGAACGATCGGTCTATGGCGATCAGGGCGTGGTCGGCTGGGCCGGCGCAGGCTCGGCCGGCGCTGCCTCTGCCGGTGCCGCAGGCGCAGCGTCTGCCGGGGCGGCAGGAGCCTCTTCGGCGGGTGCCTCTGCCGGCGCATCAGCTGGGGCCGCAGCGGCATCCGCCGGGGCTGCATCTGCGGGTGCGGCTGCTGCATCGGCGGGCGCTGCGTCAGGCGTCGGCAGCGCAACCGGGCTGTCGGCCATGGTGTGCAGGTACATGATCAGGTTGGCGCGTTCGTCGTCCTTCTTGAGGCCGGCGAAACCCATTGCGGTGCCAGGGATGTGCTGCTTCGGCGCGAGCAGGAATTCGTTCAGATGATCCCAGGTCCAGAGCACGGAGCCGCCCTGGGCGAATTCCGTAATGGCAGCCGAGTAGCTGAAGCCTTCATGCGAAGCGATCGGGCGGTCGACAAGGCCATAGAGGTTCGGGCCAACCTTGTTGGCACCACCCTTGTCGACGGTGTGACAGCTCGCACACTTCTTGAAGACGGCTTCACCTGCGGTCGCATCAGCACTGGCGAGAAGCACGGCGATGGGCGTAGCTTCCACTTCCGGCGCTGCGTCCGCGGGCGCCGCTTCTTCCGCGACGATGGCGAAGCCTTCCGTCTCCGGGGTTTCCGAATGGAAAATCCCTTCCGAGGCAATCGACACGGACATCAGGACGAAGACGGTGCCAAGAAACGCGCCTACGGCCATGTTCATATTAGAATTCATCTGCAAAGCTCCCCATGCAGCCAGCCGATCAGCAACCGGACGATCTTGAAATCGCGCGGAACCTATGTCTTTTGCATAAGACTTGCAACACGATTATGGTCCCGCAACTGGGACTATTTGACACTTCTGTGCGGTGATTTGAAGGGGTTACGGACATGAATGAAGGCGAAGCCGCCAAAACCCTGGTCCTGATCCCGGCTCGGATGGCATCGACCCGGCTGCCGGGCAAGCCGCTGGCAGACATCGCCGGGCTGCCGATGATCGTACAGGTCGCAAAACGCGCGCAAGAGGCCGATGTGGGGCGAATCATCGTCGCCGTCGACGACATCAAGGTGTTCGATGCGGTCGCGGCCGCAGGGTTCGAGGTGGTGATGACGCGGGCCGACCATCAGTCTGGATCCGACCGGATCTTCGAGGCCCTGACAAAGGTCGATCCCGATGGACAGGCAGAGATCGTCATCAATGTGCAGGGCGACCTGCCAACCATCGACCCGCAGACCATTCGTGCAGCACTCAAGCCGCTCGAAGACCCCGCCGTCGATATCGCGACGCTTACCGTTGAAATCGAAGACGAGCAGGAAAAGACCAATCCGAACGTGGTGAAGGTCGTCGGCGCGCCACTTTCGGCCGACAGGCTTCGGGCTCTATACTTTACCCGCGCGACAGCTCCGCATGGGGCCGGGCCGCTCTATCACCATATCGGGCTGTACGCATATCGTCGCCACGCACTTGAGCGTTTCGTTTCGCTTTCACCGTCGACGCTCGAGAGGCGCGAATCGCTCGAACAGCTTCGCGCGCTCGAAGCCGGAATGCGCATCGACGTCCAGGTGGTGAAGACCGTGCCGCTGGGCGTGGATACGCCTGCCGATCTCGAAAAGGCCCGCCACATTCTCTCCGCTTCCTCCAATGCAGGACATTAATCCCTTGGCACCGACAAACAAGATTTCCTTCCAGGGCGACTACGGCGCAAATTCCGACATGGCCTGCCGCGACATGTTTCCGAACATGGAGCCCCTACCCTGCCCGACATTCGAGGATGCCTTCGTCGCGCTGGAAAACGGGGATGCCGATCTGGCGATGATCCCGATCGAAAACACGCTGGCCGGTCGGGTTGCCGACATCCACTACCTGCTGCCGCTGTCACGCCTGCATATCGTCGGTGAATATTTCATGCCGATTCGGTTCCAGCTGATGGTGCTGTCAGGCGTGAAGCTCGACGAGATCCGCACGGTGCACAGCCACATCCATGCGCTCGGCCAATGTCGCAAGATCATCCGCAGCCATGGCTGGAAGGCCGTGGTCGCCGGCGATACGGCAGGGGCTGCCAAGCTGGTTGCCGAGAAGGGCGACCGCACGATGGCGGCCCTTGCCCCCCGGCTCGCGGCGCCGCTCTACGGGCTCGACATCATCGCCGAAAATGTCGAGGATTCGGAAAACAACGTCACCCGCTTCGTCGTGCTGGCGCGCGACGAGGATGACCAGAAGCGCTCGACCACCGACGAACTGTTCATCACCACCTTTGTGTTCAACGTGCGCAACATTCCAGCCGCCCTCTACAAGGCAATGGGCGGCTTTGCGACGAACGGGGTGAACATGACCAAGCTGGAAAGCTACCAAATCGGCGGAAAGTTCACGGCAACGCAGTTCTATGCCGATATCGAGGGGCATCCCGACGATGCGCCCGTTCGCCGGGCGCTGGAGGAGCTGCGGTTTTTCTCGGAGAAGGTGCGCATTCTCGGCGTTTACAAGGCGCATGCGATGCGGGGGAAGCTCTGACCTGACGAATGGCGGCTCAGTGCTGCCATTCGAACCAGTCCTCGATCAGGCGGCGGGCGATGGTGCCCTTGATCGGTAGTGACCTTCCGTCGAACGAGCCTTCAGACAGCATGGTGCCGATCTCGTCGCGGGTGAACCAGCGGCAATCCTCGAGCTCGACGGTGTCGAAGGTGATGTCGAAGTCTGTGGCCTCACCATAGCAGCCGATCATCAGCTGGTGCGGCATCGGCCAGGGCTGTGACGCGTGATAGCGAACGCGGCCGACGGTGATGCCCGACTCCTCGCGCGTCTCGCGCCGCACAGCATTTTCGATGGTCTCGCCCGGCTCGACGAAGCCGGCAAGCGAGGAATACATGCCCGTCGGAAAGCGCGGGCTGCGGCCCATCAGGCACCGATCCTTCTTTTCGTCGACGATCAGCATGATGGCGACCGGATCGGTGCGCGGGAAGATCTCGTGGCTGCAGGCGGTGCATTTGCGCTTGTAGCCGCCGATCAGGGTTTCCATCGCGCCGCCGCAGCGACCGCAGAAGCGGTTGTCGGCATTCCAGCGCAGGAGGCTGAGCGCCTGGGCGACTTCGCCGAGCAGTTCGTCACCAACAAGAGCGTCGCGGAAAAGCGCACGCGGGTCAGCCGGCTTGTAGTGTGCCGCGAGCGCTTCCGGCGCGACATTAACGGGAACGGCAAGGCGCGGCTCGCCGGAGGCCTGATGGCCCAGCAGGATCGCATCGTCGAAGTTCGGCTCGAGCTCCGCAAGCTCGTAAGGGGCAAACAACGGATCGAGCACCTGGCCGTCATGCTTCAGCACCAGCTGAGTGCCGGAAAAGGCGAGGATATGAGTGCCCTCGACCTTCAGCGCGGTCTCGAGCGAAGTCTCGTCGCGATGTTCGCTGTCGCGGTCGAGCTTATTGCCCGAGAAGGCCGTGAGTTCGCTGGGTTCGAGATGGGGGGCACGGTTGAGGAAAATCGAATTCTTCATTGGAATGCTTCAAGTATCCTGTGCTTCATGGCCTCGAAGGCCTTTTCCTCATAGGGGACTGACTGGCCAAAACCCCAGATCGGGCCGGGCCAGTTGGGGTCATTCTCCGTGCGTGCGACGACATGCACGTGAAGCTGGCGCACGATATTGCCGATCGTCGCGATGTTGATCTTGTCGGCGCCTGTCACCTTCTTCAAGGAAACGCCAACTGTGACCTGCTCAAAGGTGAGCATGGCCTGATCGAGCGGCGTGAGATCAAAAACCTCGCTGACGTCGGGTCGCTGCGGCACCAGAATCAGCCAGGGCCAGCGGCTGTCCCGTGCCAGCCGCAGGTCGCAGAGACCGAGCTTCAGGATCGACTCGCTGTCCTTTGCGAGTCGGTGATCGAGGGCAAATTGCTGCACGGTGTTTCTCCCGCCTGGTTTTTTCTCACGCTAGCAGTTTTTTCGGCGCTTGGCTTGCATTTGGCGACGTAATTGCCGATATGTCTCCTCGGGAGGTTGGTGGTGGACGAGCCACTCGCCAACCGGGTCAGGTCCGGAAGGAAGCAGCCCCAACGAGCACGGCACGGGTCATCGTGCCAGCCTCCCACCTCATCTTCATTCCCGGCCCCTGTTTCCAACACGGGCCGTGCCATGCCCGGCCGCGGGCGAACGGGGAAGCTGGCAGCGCGATGAGCGAATTGGAGCCCACTGCAGAGGCCAAGCCCGCCCCCGGCGGCTACCGCGTTCTCGCCCGCAAATATCGCCCCAAGGATTTCACGGATCTGATGGTCGGCCAGGAGCCGATGGTGCGGACGCTGACCAATGCGTTCGAAACCGGACGTATCGCCCAGGCCTATATGCTGACCGGTGTGCGCGGGGTGGGCAAGACGACTACGGCCCGCATTCTGGCGCGCGCGCTCAACTACAAGACGCCTGAGATCGACAAGCCGACGATCGACCTTCGCATTCCCGGCGAGCATTGCCAGGCGATCATGGAAGGCCGGCATGTCGACGTGATCGAGATGGATGCGGCCTCGCATACCGGCATCGACGACATCAGAGAGATCATCGAGCAGGTGCGCTATCGGCCGGTATCTGCGCGCTACAAGGTCTATATCATCGACGAAGTGCATATGCTCTCGACGGCGGCCTTCAACGGGCTGTTGAAGACGCTCGAAGAGCCGCCTGAGCATGTGAAGTTCATCTTCGCGACGACCGAAATCCGAAAGGTTCCGATCACCGTTCTTTCCCGCTGCCAGCGTTTCGACCTGCGCCGGATCAGTGCCGGCGATCTCGTCGGGCTGTTTTCGACGATCGCGTCCAAGGAAGGCATCGAGGCCGAGGAAGAGGCGCTTTCGATGATCGCGCGAGCGGCCGAAGGATCGGCGCGTGACGGCCTTTCGCTGCTCGACCAGGCGATCGCGCATGGAAGTGGCATTGTGCATGCCGATGCCGTGCGCGCCATGCTGGGCCTTGCCGACAGGGCGCGCATCGTCGATCTTTTCGAGCAGGTGGTGCGTGGCGATGTGGCGGCCGCCCTTTCCGAATTCGGCAGCCAGTACGAGGCAGGTGCGAACCCGACGGTGGTTCTGACCGATCTCGCCGACTTCACCCATCTGGTGACCCGGCTCAAATACATTCCTTCTGCCGCACAGGATCCTTCGCTTTCCGAAGTCGAACGGGTGCGAGGTAGCGAATTCGCCGACAGCGTGGCAGTCACGACCCTGTCTCGCATGTGGCAGATGCTTCTCAAGGGCATTCCGGAAGCGGAAGCATCGTCGCGACCGGCAGGGGCTGCCGAGATGGTGCTGATCCGCCTTGCGCACGCGGCGCATCTGCCCTCACCTGAAGATGCGGCGCGACGCCTGCTTGAGCTGTCCAATGGTGACGGCGGAGCGGAGCGCGGGCCATCCGCACCCCGTCCGAGCGGCGGTGGTGGTGGTGGTGGCGCCTCGATCGCCATGCGGGTGCAGGCCGTTGGCCAACCTTCGCAGGACAGCGCCCCGCGCCCGGCGATGAGCCAACCGGTTGCGCATCTGCAGAGCGTGCCGGCCGGCGATGCTCTGCCTCAGTCGATGGAGCGCCGCGAAGCGAAGGTCGATGAAGCGCCGATCCCCGGGATTCGGGTCGAGACGCTCGACGATATCGCCGATCTCTGCACCAAGAACCGCGCGCCAGTGCTGCGCGCGCAACTGCGCCAGTTCGTGCATCTGGTGAAGATCGAGCCGGGCCGTCTGGAAGTTCGCCTCGAAGCGCAATGCCCGCCTGGCATCGTCAACGAGCTGAAGATGAAGCTCACCGAGTGGACCGGCATCACCTGGTGGGTGACGCTGTCGAACGAAGCGGGCGCACCGACGCTGGTCGAGGTCGAGAAAACGACCCGCGAGGCAAGGCTAGTCGATGCGCGGCAGGATCCTGACGTCGCGGCGATCCTCGCCCGTTTCCCGGGTGCGAAGGTGACCGACGTCCGCATCAAGGCGGCAGCGGTCGAGGACGACGACGGCGTGGCGGCGCCGCCGGCGGTGGCGGAATCCGCCGAGGGTGACATCCTGCCCGGTGACGACATCGAATTCTGAGGCCACGGGCCTCCAGCCGAAAACGACAACAATCCAAGGAGACGACGATGCGCGACATCATGGGCATGATGGGCAAGGTCAAGGAAATGCAGTCTAAGATGGAGAAGATGCAGGCGGAAATCGCCGCACTCGAAATCGAAGGTAAGTCGGGCGGTGGCATGGTCACAGTGGTTCTGACCGGGAAGGGCGAGATGCGCAGCATCAAGATCGATCCGTCGCTGTTCAAGGAAGACGATGTCGAGATCCTCGAAGACCTGATCGTTGCCGCTCACAAGGACGCGAAGGACAAGGTCGAATCGCAGACCCAGGAGAAGATGGCCTCGGTCACCGCCGGCATTCCCTTGCCGCCGGGAATGAAGTTTCCGTTCTGATCGACTTCGATCGGGTCTGTCAGAGATAGACCCGATTTTCCCAAGGGTTTTCTCCGTTGCGCAGGAAATCCAGGCTCTGGTGCCAGAAGCCCTCCCGGTGACGTGCGTGAAAAAGGTCGAAATGGCCGACGCTGGCAAAACCCAGATCCTGTGGTGCAAGGAGCACCTTGGTCACGGGCGAGCGGCGGTAGTAACGCATGGCGCGGCTTATCGCCTTCGGCGTGGCGAATTCATCATCCGACATAGTGACGCTGAGGATCGGGCCGGTTGTGGTTGCGAACCGGTCCCGCATGACTTCAGCTGCCTCTTGAGACAAGCCCTGCTCCGCCCTGCCCTGCTGCAGCCCCCAGCCAAAGGCGACGCCCTTCGGGAGGTCCTCGAGCCAACCCAGGCGCTTGCCGGGGAAATGGCCGAGCGCGAGCGTGATCGCGGGCATAGCGACATGCCATTTGAGGAAGAGCGGCAGGCGACGCGACGGCAGATAATCCCCCCAATAGCCGAATTGACCGCCGACAGAGAGCATACCCGAGACGCGGCCTACCGCGGGTGAGTAACCCGGCAGGAAACCGCCGATGCTGTGGCCGACAACGAGCACGCGCCCGGCCTTGTCCTCCTGGATTGCATGACGCAGAGCTGCGTCGAAATCCTGCTCGCCCCACTGGCGCCACGTGAAGGTCGAGCCAACAAGCCTTGCGGGACGCGATAGGCCAATGCCACGATAGTCATAGGTGAGGACGGAAAACCCATTCCCCGCGAGGTAGGCGGCATAGCGGTGGTAATAGCGGGCGTGGACACCGGTCGCCGGATTGATGATGACGGTTGCAGATGGCCCGGGTCCGGCATGCCCCCACCAATGGCCGGTCAACCGAACGCCGTCGGCTGCGGTCAGCTCTGTTTGCCTCGGTTCCATCACCCCTCCCATGCGGGGCGGCATCATGGCGAGAAGCTGGGATCGGGTAAAGCCAGATTGCTTTGAGACCTTGGTTGAAACTCACATCTCTCCGGCGGTAATCGCATCCCTGACCTTGTAGTGGACGGGTGCGGCGAGATAGCGGGCGCGATCGGCCTCGCTCAAACTACGGCCGAAGGTCGCCATCATCTCACGCATGGTCACGCGGTCGCCGGACCAGGGGATGAACTCGACAGGCTGACCCGCTTCGACCATGCCGCCCTGAAGCACGCGCGCATAGGCGCCCGGGCGGGCGGCCCGCGTGTAGCGTTTGACAATGCCCGGATCATCCATTTTTGCGGCAAAGGTCGCGCAGGGCATGCGGGCGGAGGTGATTTCGAGGAGAACCTCGCCGATCAGCAAGCGGTCGCCCGCCGCCAGCATGGCGCTTTCCAGTCCCTCAATCACGAGGTTTTCACCGAAGGTACCGTAGGGAAGATCGCGGCCTAGTTCGGCCTGCCACCAGTCTAGATCGATCGATCCCTCGATATAGACCGCTTGATCGACGCCGCCGTGATGCTTGCGGTTGAGGATCGCGTCTCCGACGAGGCCCTCGGCATCCACCATAATCGGCCCCTGGATGGCGAGCTTGTTGATGCCGGTCTTGTATTTCTTGCCGGGCAGGATTTCGGGTCGACCGAGGCAGACAGCGAGGATTTTCATGTCGGGCATCCCTTCGGCGATTCCGTTTCCCGTCTATATGGGCTAGAAACGCCGCCATGGCAAAACGAGTCACCGGCCCCGAAATCGAGAAACTCATCCAGCTACTGGCAAAAGTGCCGGGGCTCGGACCCCGCTCGGCACGGCGCGCAGCGCTGCACCTGATCAAGAAGAAGGATCAACTTCTGGGGCCGCTCGGCCATGCCATGGGCGAGGCCTATGACAAGGTGAAGATCTGTTCCTGCTGCGGCAATGTCGATACCGTCGATCCCTGCACCGTCTGCACTGACGTGGCTCGCGACCAGACAGTGATCATCGTCGTCGAAGATGTCTCCGACCTCTGGGCATTGGAGCGCGCCGGCGCGATGAATGCCGCCTATCACGTGCTGGGCGGCACGCTGTCGCCGCTAGACGGGATCGGTCCCGATGATCTCAACATCAAGGGGCTGATCGACCGGGTGGCCAAGGGCGGGATCCGCGAGATCATCATCGCGGTCAATGCGACCGTCGAGGGGCAGACCACAGCACACTATATAACTGACCATCTGACTGGGCTCGACGTGAGGATCACGCGGCTTGCCCATGGCGTGCCCGTTGGGGGCGAACTGGATTATCTGGACGAGGGAACACTGTCTGCGGCGATCAGGGCCCGGACCACGATCTGACCGCGAGGAAGAACCGATGGCACGAACCCGCAAGCCATTCCGCTGGCTCCTGACGACTGTTTCGCTGCTTTTGGCAGGGAGTTTTGCCACGCCGTCCTCAGCCGCTTCCCGAAGCGCCGTCGAAGCGCAATTCCGGCAATGGATCGCAAGCGATCTATGGCGCGCCGCGCAGGACGGCGGTATCAGCAAAGAGATCTTTGATCGGACGCTTCAGGGCGTAAAGCTGAACTGGGATCTGCCTGATCTTGTGCCACCGGGAACCAAGCCCCCGAAAGAGCGGACGCAGAGCCAGGCGGAGTTCAGCTCGCCGGCCTCCTATTTCAACGAGAAGCGCCTGCAGGGGCTGGCCGCGACCGGCCGGACCCTTGCGAGCCAACATGCGTCGACGCTGCGCAAGGTGGAAGCGACCTATGGGGTGCCGGGTTCGATCATCGTCGCCATCTGGGGGCGCGAGTCCGGCTACGGGCGCGCCAAGCTTCCGCATTCCGCCATCGAAGTGCTGGCGACCAAGGCTTTCATGTCGACGCGCAAGCCGATGTTCCAGCAGGAGCTGATCTCGGCGCTGCATATCGTCGAAAGCGGAGATGTGAGTGCCGACCGGCTGATGGGCTCCTGGGCTGGTGCTTTAGGACAGCCGCAGTTTATGCCAGGAAGCTACCTGAAATACGCCGTCGATTTCGACGGCGACGGCAAACGCGACATCTGGAATTCGGTGCCGGACACGCTGGCATCCATAGCCAACTATCTGGTGAAGAGCGGCTGGCAGCGAGGCCGTGACTGGGGCTACGAGATCACCATTCCCGACAGTGTTTCCTGTGCTCAGGAAGGGCCCGACAGAGCCAAGGCGGTCTCGGCCTGGGCGAATGGCGGGCTTACGCGGATCTCCGGTCGGGCATTTCCCTTGTCGGAAGCGTCGCAGTCAGCGATGATGCTGGTGCCGGCTGGGACCTATGGTCCGGAATTCATGGTCACGCCGAATTTCTACGTGCTCAAGGAATACAACAATTCCGACCTCTACGCGCTGTTCATCGGCAATCTTGCCGACCGGATCGGGAGCGGCGGCGGTGCGTTCAAGGCGCCCTGGGGCGATGTCGGCAAGATGCTGCGCTCCGACGTTCTGGCCATGCAGCAGGCACTGGTGGCGCAGGGCTATGATGTGGGCAAGGTGGATGGCTTGCCCGGCTTCAAGACGCGACGGTCGCTGGGTGAATGGCAGGCCAAGAACGGGATGAAACCCACCTGCTATCCGAGTGCGGATCTGAAGGCCAAGCTGCGCTGATAGCCGCCATCAGTGGTGGTCGATATGTGACTGGTGGAAGACGTCGTCAGCCGGTGGGATCGCCTGACGTTCGATCATCCTGTGCACCTTGGGCGGCCGGTCTCCACGATGCAGTTCGAGCAAGCGGTCGGTGATCTCGGCATCGGCCTTGGTGCGGCGCTGGTTGTGGCGGACATAGTCGACCCAGGTCGGCACATGATAGGTTTCCGTCCAGATGTCGGGGTTTTCCAGGTCACGCATCAGCGCCCAGTTTCGCGCGCCGTCGCGCAGACGGATGCGGCGACGCTCGACCATGACCCTGAGGAATTCCGGCACATCCTCATCCCTGATTTCGAAATCGACATGGATGACGATCGGGCCACTGCGCGGGCGGATGTCGAGCTTCAGGGACGGCTCGTTGAAACGGTTGAGCGGATCGAGGTCGAGGGTGGCGAAAGCCGGCATCGGCAGGATGAAGCCGATGAACACGCCCACCATCATCAAAAGGCTGGATGCCACCAGCGCCTGGCCGGAGCCATAGTTCTCGGCCACGCTGCCCCACAGCCAGCTGCCTGTGGCCATGCCGCCGAAGGTGGCCGTCTGGTAAAGCGAGAGCGCGCGCCCCACGACCCAGCGGGGAGCGGAGAGCTGAACGACCGTGTTGAACAACGACAGCGCCAGCACCCAGCAGGCACCGGCAACCATCAGGGCCAGCGCCGTGACCCAGACCGAGGTGCTGATGCCCGTGACGCCGGCTGCCACTGCAAATCCGGCGAAGGCGGCGCGGACGATGTCTTCACTCGACAGCAGTTCCCTCATGCGCTGATTGGAAAGGGCGCCGACGATGGCGCCGAGCCCGAAGCCGCCGAGCAGGCCGCCGAAGGTGAGTGGACCGCCAGAGAGCTGATCGCGTGCGACGATCGGCAAGAGGGAGAGGATCGCGGTTGCCGTGAGGCCGAAGACGAAGCCGCGGAAGAGCACCTTGCCAAGATTGGGCGACATGGCGACATAGCGCAGGCCCGCGGCGATGGCAGAGCCGAGCTGCTCTCGCGGCAGCGGGTTCTTCGGGATGTCCGGTCGCCAGCGGAAGAGTGCGTAGATGATGGCGATATAGGAGACAGTGTTAGCGGCGAAGGCGGCAGCAGCACCGGCGACGGCGACAATCATGCCCCCGATGGCGGGGCCGACACTGCGGGTTATGTTGAAGCCCATGCTGTTGAGAGAGACCGCCGCTGGAAGATCTGCCCTCGGGACAATGTCGCCGACGGAGGCCTGCCAGGCCGGATTGTTGAGCGCGGTGCCGCAGCCGATCAGAAATGTGAATGCGAGCAGCGCCCAGGGCGTGATAAGATCAAGCAAGGCGAAAAGTGTCAGAATGGCCGAGACGGTTATCATGAAGAGCTGCGCGGCGATCATGATGCGGCGTCGATCGAAGCTGTCGGCGATGGCGCCGGCCACCAGCGAAAGCAGCATGATCGGGCCGGTGTTTGATGCCTGCACGAGCGCGACCATGTTCTCCGAGGTGGAGATGGAAGCCATCATCCAGGCGGCGCCGACACCCTGGATCAGGCCACCGAGATTGGACGAAATGCTGGCAAGCCAGATCCGGCGATAGGCTTCATTGCGCAGAGGCAGAAGCGGAGAACGACGTTCGTGTGTGGACATGTCTCAACTTTTCAGGACACGACGACGCCTCGAAGACGACCGTGGTGGGCAGGACCTTGCCTTGCGCAACGCATGAATGGCAAGTTTGTTTTGGCCTCACCGCGAAAAGCTTGCAAAAGCCGGGCCGGTCGCGTATATGGGCTTCAAATTCTTGATCGACAGATGAAGGGTGGGCCCGGAAGGACCCGCTCTTTTTTATTGGCGATCGCAGCCAATCGGGAGTAAAACGATTGTCCGAAGACATGCCGAAGCCGGAACCCGGCGAAGCACGGATCATCACCGAGACGGGCCTTGACCGTCGTATCGCAGACATTATCGAGCCCGTGCTCGTCGCGATGGATTTCAAGCTGGTTCGCGTCCGTATGATGAACCAGAACGGAATGACGCTGCAGATCATGGCGGAACGCATCGACGGCACGATGGATGTCGAAGGTTGCGAGGCCGTTTCGATGGCAGTGTCGCCGGTGCTGGACGTCGAGGATCCGGTCGACAAGGCTTATCACCTCGAAGTGTCGTCGCCGGGCATTGACCGCCCGATGGTTCGGAAGTCAGACTTCAGCCGTTGGCAGGGCCATATCGTGAAGTGCGAGACCTCGATCCTGGTCGAGAACCGCAAGCGCTTCCGGGGCAAGATCACGGACGTGACCCAGGAAGGTTTTACCCTGGAGCGCGACCAGGTGGCGTATGGCGAGGAGCCGAAGGTGACGATCCCCTTCAACACGCTCGCCGAGGCAAAGCTCATTCTGACGGACGATCTGATCCGTGACGCGCTGCGTGCCGACAAGCTCGCCAAGGCGCAGGCCGCGAACCAGAACGACGAAGACGACAGCGAAGAATAACGTTTGACCTATAGCCCGCGGCCGATGCCCGGGCGTGAAGACGGAGACCAAAGACAATGGCAGTCAGCGCTAACCGGCTCGAGCTCTTGCAGATTGCAGATGCCGTTGCCCGTGAAAAGGTGATCGACCGCGAAATCGTGCTCGCCGCCATGGCCGATGCGATCCAGAAGGCTGCCCGTTCGCGCTACGGTAGCGAAACCAACATTCGCGCCGACATCAACTCGAAGACCGGCGAAATCCGCCTTCAGCGTCTTCTCGAAGTGGTCGAGAAGGTCGAGGATTACGCGACCCAGATCGCGCTCGAACTCGCTCGTGACCGCAATGTCGACGCCAAGCTCGGCGACTACATCGCCGATCCGCTGCCGCCGATGGACTTTGGCCGTATTGCTGCCCAGTCGGCCAAGCAGGTCATCGTGCAGAAGGTGCGCGAAGCCGAGCGTGATCGCCAGTTCGACGAGTTCAAGGACCGCGTCGGCGAAATCGTCAACGGAACCGTCAAGCGCGTCGAATACGGCAACGTCATCGTTGATCTCGGCCGTGGCGAAGGCATCATCCGTCGCGACGAGATGATCCCGCGCGAAGCCTTCCGCTACGGCGACCGTGTCCGCGCCTATGTCTACGACGTGCGCCGCGAGCAGCGTGGCCCGCAGATCTTCCTGTCTCGTACCCATCCGCAGTTCATGGTGAAGCTGTTCACCATGGAAGTTCCTGAGATCTACGACGGCATCATCCAGATCAAGTCTGTTGCCCGTGACCCGGGTTCGCGCGCCAAGATCGCCGTCATCTCGAACGACTCGTCGATCGATCCGGTCGGCGCCTGCGTCGGTATGCGCGGCTCCCGCGTTCAGGCCGTCGTCGGCGAACTGCAGGGCGAAAAGATCGACATCATCCCGTGGAGCCAGGATCCGGCTTCCTTCATCGTCAATGCCCTGCAGCCGGCTGAAGTCGCAAAGGTCGTTCTCGACGAGGATGCAGAGCGCATCGAAGTGGTGGTTCCGGACGAGCAGCTGTCGCTCGCCATCGGTCGTCGCGGTCAGAACGTACGTCTGGCCTCGCAGCTGACCGGCTGGGACATCGACATCATGACGGAAGCCGAGGAATCGGAGCGCCGCCAGAAGGAATTCAACGAACGGACCAACCTGTTCATGGATGCGCTCGACGTCGACGAAATGGTCGGCCAGGTGCTGGCCTCGGAAGGCTTCGCCCAGGTCGAGGAAGTCGCTTACGTCGATCTCGACGAAATCGCTTCGATCGACGGCTTCGACGAAGACACGGCGCAGGAAATCCAGACCCGCGCCCGCGAATACCTTGAGAAGATCGAGGCCGAGATGGACGCGAAGCGCAAGGAACTCGGCGTTGCCGACGAACTCCGCCAGATCGAAGGCATGACCTCACAGATGATGGTCGCGCTCGGCGAAGACGGCATCAAGACGATCGAGGACTTTGCTGGCTGCGCAGCCGACGATCTCGTCGGCTGGAGCGAGCGCAAGGACGGCGAAACCAAGAAGTTCGAGGGCTTGTTCTCGAAGTTCGAAATTTCGCGTGCCGAAGCCGAGGCCATGATCGTGCAGGCACGTCTTTCTGCCGGCTGGATCACCGAGGAAGATCTCGCGGTCGAAGCCGAGGCTGAAGCCGAAGGCGAACTCGAAGGCGAAGAAGCCGAGCAGGGAGCGTGATGAGCGCCGAGAGGCCGGACGCGACAGAGATCGAGGACGATTTCGACCTCTCCGAAGCGAACGGACGGATGTGCATCGTCACCCGCGAGAGCGGATCGCCCGAGACGCTGCTGCGTTTCGTGGCAGCGCCGGACGGGACCATCGTCCCGGACCTGAAGCGCTCGCTTCCGGGCCGGGGCTGCTGGGTCAGCCCCAGCCGGGAGGCCGTCGACAAGGCCGTGGCGAAGAAACTCTTCGCCCGGGCCCTGAAACGAGATGTGAAGGCGGATCCGGATCTCGGATCCGTGGTTGAGCGCCTTCTGGTCGCGCAGCTGATCGGCATGATGAACATGGCGCGGAAGGCCGGCCAGTTTGTCACCGGAGCGGCGAAGGTCGAGGCGGCGGTACGAAGCGGCGAAGCCATTGCGGTGTTCCATTCGCAGGATGCCGCAGCCGATGGCGTGAGAAAGATCGACCAGGCCCGTAAGGCCTGGCACCTCGGAACGGGAGCGGAGGCGGAAGTGCCCGCTTTCCACCTTCTGACCGGGGCGGAATTGGAAGAGCAGATGGGCCAGAATGCGTTTATCCATGCTTGCGTGCTTGCAGGGCAGGCAGGTGAAGGTGTAGTGAAGCGCGCAACTCTGCTCGAAACCTATCGCGGCCGCGCGCCGCAGGTATCGGGCGCTGGCCCGAAATCACAATGACGCGGTCACCGGCACAGGTCGGCCTCCGTGGTTTAGGACAGTATGTGAACGGCGAGGCCTGATGCTCGGCATCCGGCCCCGCTCGAAGGAACGGGAACGGAATGACCGACAACAAAGACGACAAGACAATCGGCGTGAAGAAGACACTCACCTTGAAGCCCTCAGGGATGAGCCAGGGTACCGTGCGCCAGGACATGGGGCGCGGCCGTACGAAGTCGGTCGTCGTCGAGACGGTAAAGCGCCGCCCGACTCGCCCGCTTGACGAAAAGCCAATTACTCCCATTACAACACCTGCAGCGCAGGCCCCTGCTCCGACACCGGCGGCACCCGTTGCTGCCGCCCGCCCGGCGCCCGCGCCTGCGCCGACTCCCGCCGCGACGCGTGTGCACCAGCCGACACCGCAGCCGCAGCGTCCTCAGCAGCCGCAGCGTCCCCAGCCTTCGCAACCGCCCCGTCAGCAGGAGCGTCCCCGCGGCGCCGTGCTGCACGACCTGTCGGCCGGCGAGATGGAAGCACGCCGGCGTGCACTGGCCGAAGCCCAGGTTCGCGAAGTCGAAGAGGCCAAGCAGCGTGTGATCGACGAGGCACGCCGCAAGGCGGAGGCCGAGGAAGCCGCACGGATTGCCGCCGAAGAGGCCGCACGCCGCGCTGCCGAACCGCAGCCCGAGCCGGAGCCGGAACCCGAGGTGGTCGCCGAGCCTGCTGCTGCCCCAGTGGCTGCTGCTGCGCCCGCTCCCGTGAATCGTACGGCCATTCCGGCACCCGGCGCGCCTGGCTTCGTGCGTGGACGCAAGAACAACGACGACGAAGAGAGCCGTTCCTCTCCGCGGACCATTCCCGGCCGTGGCAAGGTGGCCATGCCGGTCGTCGCCAAGGTGCCTGCCCGTCCGAAGGTCGAAGAAGACCGTCGTCGCGGCAAGCTGACCGTCACCACGGCCAATGTCGAGGATGACGGCACCGCACGCGGTCGCTCGCTGTCTGCCATGCGCCGCCGGCAGGAGAAGTTCCGCCGCAGTCAGATGCAGGAAACCCGCGAGAAGGTCATGCGCGAGGTAACGCTGCCGGAAACCATCACCATTCAGGAACTGTCGCAGCGTATGTCTGAACGCGCCGTCGACGTTATCAAGTACCTGATGAAGGAAGGCCAGATGATGAAGCCGGGCGACGTCATCGACGCCGACCTTGCTGAACTCATTGCTACCGAATTCGGCCACACCGTGAAGCGCGTTTCGGAATCCGACGTTGAAGAAGGTATCTTCAATGTGAAGGACGACGAAGGCGAACTGGTGGCGCGTCCGCCTGTTGTCACCATCATGGGCCACGTCGACCACGGCAAGACTTCGCTGCTCGACGCCATCCGCAAGACCTCGGTCGTGTCGGGTGAAGCCGGTGGCATTACCCAGCATATCGGTGCCTATCAGGTCGAGCAGAACGGCCAGAAGATCACCTTCATCGACACCCCCGGCCACGCCGCGTTTACCGCGATGCGTGCCCGTGGTGCTCAGGCAACCGACATTGCGATCCTCGTGGTTGCGGCCGACGACAGCGTGATGCCGCAGACGATCGAATCCATCAGCCATGCGAAGGCTGCCGGCGTTCCGATCATCGTGGCGATCAACAAGATCGACAAGCATGAGGCAAACCCGGACAAGGTTCGCCAGCAGCTTCTGCAGCACGAAGTCTTCGTGGAATCCATGGGTGGTGAGGTGCTCGACGTCGAGGTTTCGGCGAAGAACAAGCTCAACCTCGACAAGCTGCTCGAAGCGGTGCTGCTGCAGGCCGAAATCCTCGACCTGAAGGCTGACCCGACGCGTACTGCCGAAGGTACCGTCATCGAAGCCCAGCTCGACCGCGGTCGTGGCGCGGTTGCGACCGTTCTCGTCCAGAAGGGTACGCTAAAGCCTGGCCAGATCATTGTGGCCGGTGACCAGTGGGGCCGTGTGCGTGCGCTGGTCAACGACAAAGGCGAACACGTCAAGGAAGCGGGTCCTGCCATGCCGGTCGAAATCCTCGGCCTGTCGGGCACGCCGGCTGCCGGCGACAAGTTCGCCGTGGTCGAGAACGAGAGCCGCGCTCGCGAGATCTCCGAGTATCGTCAACGTCTGGCCCGCGACAAGGCCGCTGCCCGCCAGTCCGGTCAGCGCGGTTCGCTCGAACAGATGATGAGCCAGCTGCAGAATACCGGCTTCAAGGAATTCCCGCTGGTCATCAAGGGCGACGTCCAGGGCTCCGTGGAAGCCATTGTGGCGGCACTCGACAAGCTCGGCACCGACGAGGTGCGGGCTCGCATCGTCCATTCGGGCGCGGGCGCCATCACGGAATCGGATATCTCGCTCGCCGAGGCATCCAATGCCGCGATCATCGGCTTCAATGTCCGCGCCAATGCCCAGGCTCGTACCGCTTCCGAGCGTGCCGGCATCGAGATCCGTTACTACAACATCATCTACGACCTGGTGGATGACGTTAAGGCAGCGATGTCGGGTCTGCTCTCTCCGGAGCGTCGCGAAACCTTCCTTGGCAATGCCGAAATCCTGGAGGTGTTCAACATCACCAAGACCGGCAAGGTCGCGGGTTGCCGTGTTATCGAGGGCAAGGTCGAGCGTGGTGCCGGCGTTCGCCTGCTGCGCGACAATGTCGTCATCCACGAAGGCAAGCTCAAGACGCTCAAGCGCTTCAAGGACGAAGTCGCCGAAGTGCCGATGGGCCAGGAATGCGGTATGGCCTTCGAGAACTACGAAGACATCCGCGCCGGCGACACGATCGAGTGCTTCCGCGTGGAACACATCACGCGTACGCTCTGATCTCAGGCGTTTCGAACTACGATCCCTTCGGGCGCCGGATCTTCCGGCGCTCGCTGTTTATGGGGATCGTGATCTCCGGCTCTGTGTCGGATGAACGGCAATTCACGGCATGATGCGAGCGGCGAGAGCCCCGCATATTTCATGCGAAAGGCAATTGAACCATGACCAAACCAACCTCATCGGCACCTTCGCAGCGGATGCTGCGCGTCGGCGAGCAGGTGCGTGCCGCCATCACCCAGGTGCTCCAGCGTGGCGAGGTCAATGACGACCTCATCGAGAAGACTGTCATCTCGGTCTCGGAGGTGCGCATGTCGCCCGATCTCAAGATGGCGACCGCCTATGTGGCCCCGCTCGGAGTGTCCGACCATGACGCTGTCATCGCGGCGCTGAACAAGCATGCGAAGTTTATCCGCGGGCGCATCGGCGGCCAACTGCGGCAGATGAAATACATGCCGGAAGTACGCTTCCGCGACGACACAAGCTTCGACAACTATCAGAAGATCGACGCGCTGCTGCGCTCGCCGGAGGTCCAGCGCGACCTCGGCTCCGACGAAGACAAAGACTGAGAAAAGACCTAGATGTCCAAACCCAGAAAGCCCAAGGGCCGCCCGATTTCGGGCTGGCTCATCCTCGACAAGCCGGTCGATTTCGGCTCGACCGAGGCCGTCGGCAAGATCAAGTGGCTGTTCAACGCCCAGAAGGCCGGGCATGCCGGCACGCTCGACCCGCTCGCGTCCGGCATGCTGCCGATCGCGCTCGGCGATGCGACCAAGACCGTTCCTTACGTCATGGACGGGCGCAAGATCTACGAATTCACGGTGACCTGGGGCGAGGAGCGCGCGACGGATGACCTCGAGGGAGAGGTCACACAAAGCTCGGACAAGCGTCCGGCCGAGGAAGACATTCTTGCCCTGCTGCCGAACTATATGGGGACCATCAGCCAGATCCCGCCGCAGTTCTCCGCAATCAAGATTGCAGGCGAACGTGCCTATGACCTCGCCCGCGACGGCGAGACGGTCGAGATCCCTTCGCGTGAAGTCGAGGTTCACAGGCTGACGCTTTTGAACTGCGAGGCCGACAAGGCACATTTCGAAGTCGAATGCGGCAAGGGTACCTATGTGCGCTCGCTCGCCCGCGACTTCGGACGCGACCTCGGCTGCTACGGTCACATCTCCTCGCTCCGCCGCACATTCGTGGCTCCGTTTGCCGAAGAGATGATGGTGCCGCTCGCAGAGCTCGTGGCGCTCGAAGCGATCGAAGACCGCGATGAACGGTTGGCTGCTCTCGACGCCTTCCTCGGCGATACGGCCGAGGCGCTGTCCGCCTTGCCGCAACTGCGGATCACCGATGACCAGGCGCATCGTCTGCGGATGGGCAACCCGATCATCCTGCGCGGGCGCGACGCGCCCGTCGCCGAAGCGGAGGCGGTCGCACTTGCCGGCGGCAAGCTGATCGCGATCGGAGAGATTGCGGGCGGTGAGTTTCATCCGCGCCGAGTCTTCGCCTGAACCCTTCCTGCCGCCCGCTCTTTCCTTTCATCAGGGAATAGAGTATAGGCGGCGGCAGCTGGCCCTACGGGTGCCTGCATTCACGGCCAATGCTGGACGACATCCCGGCCTTTGGCGTCCCTGTCTCCTGTAATCCAGAAAGGATTTACGATGTCGATCACTGCAGAGCGCAAGGCTGAGCTCATCAAGGAATACGCGATCAACGAAGGCGACACCGGTTCGCCGGAAGTCCAGGTTGCCATCCTGACCGAGCGGATCAACAACCTGACCGAACACTTCAAGGGTCACAAGAAGGACAACCACTCGCGTCGTGGCCTTCTGACCATGGTTTCGAGCCGCCGTTCGCTTCTTGACTACGTGAAGAAGAAGGACGAAGGCCGTTACACGAAGCTGATCACCAGCCTCGGCATCCGCCGTTAACAAGTTCCCGGCGGGTCTTCGCTAGCGAAGGTCCGCCGGTTGCCTTTCCGGGTCAGGCCATAAGACCCGCGACACGGTTTTGCGCGACGATCGCACGAAACAAATGACAGACCGGATGGGCCGGATCTGTCGACGACAACCGATGACCTGTCATGGGGCAGGATTGTTGGACGCTTCCGCATCCTCGAGGATGCCTTTGCCGGCCAAGGCCGTTTCTGAAGCCTCCCACTGTCTTGCCCGTGATTGCGTCAGCACATTGCAGAGCCTGCGCGCCCCCGATCATCGGCGGCCCGGACCTGCATATGAAGGACAAGATATGTTTGATGTTCACAGCGTTGAAATCGAGTGGGCAGGCCGCCCGCTGAAGCTGGAAACGGGCAAGATTGCTCGCCAGGCTGACGGCGCCGTTCTCGCCACCTACGGCGAAACCGTCGTTCTCGCCACCGTCGTTTCGGCCAAGTCTGCGAAGCCCGGCCAGGACTTCTTCCCGCTCACCGTCAACTACCAGGAAAAGACCTATGCCGCCGGCAAGATTCCGGGTGGCTATTTCAAGCGCGAAGGTCGTCCGTCGGAAAAGGAAACGCTGGTTTCCCGCCTGATCGACCGTCCGATCCGCCCGCTCTTCCCGGAAGGCTACAAGAACGAAACCCAGGTCGTCGTCACCGTCGTCCAGCATGACCTTGAAAACGATCCGGACGTGCTGGCCATGGTTGCCGCTTCGGCTGCGCTGACGCTCTCCGGCGTTCCCTTCATGGGCCCGGTCGGCGGCGCACGCGTCGGCTACATCAACGGCGAATATGTTCTGAACCCGCATCTCGACGAGATGGACGAATCGACGCTCGATCTCGTCGTCGCCGGCACCCAGGACGCCGTCCTGATGGTTGAGTCGGAAGCCAAGGAACTGAACGAAGACATCATGCTCGGCGCCGTCATGTTCGGCCACAAGGGCTTCCAGCCGGTTATCGACGCGATCATCAAGCTCGCTGAAGTGGCTGCCAAGGAGCCGCGCGAATTCGAACCGGAAGATCATTCCGCTCTCGAAGCCGAAATGCTCTCGATCGCCGAGACCGAACTGCGCGCCGCCTACAAGATCACCCAGAAGGCTGATCGTTATGCTGCCGTCGACGCCGTCAAGGCCAAGGTGAAGGCACACTTCTTCCCGGAAGGCGAAGAACCGAAGTATCCGAACGAAGTCATCGGTGCGGTCTTCAAGCACCTGCAGGCAAAGATCGTTCGCTGGAACATCCTCGACACCAAGAGCCGCATCGACGGCCGTGACCTGTCGACCGTTCGCGCGATCGTCTCCGAAGTCGGTATCCTGCCGCGTACGCATGGTTCGGCTCTCTTCACCCGCGGCGAGACCCAGGCGATCGTTGTCGCCACGCTCGGTACCGGCGAAGACGAACAGTATGTCGACTCGCTGACCGGCATGTACAAGGAACGCTTCCTTCTGCATTACAACTTCCCGCCCTACTCGGTCGGCGAAACCGGCCGCATGGGTTCGCCGGGCCGCCGCGAAATCGGTCACGGCAAGCTTGCATGGCGCGCCATCCGCCCGATGCTGCCGTCTGCCGAACAGTTCCCCTACACGCTACGCGTCGTCTCCGAGATCACCGAGTCGAACGGCTCGTCCTCGATGGCAACCGTCTGCGGCACCTCGCTCGCTCTGATGGATGCCGGCGTTCCGCTGGCCAAGCCGGTTGCCGGTATCGCCATGGGTCTGATCCTGGAAGGCGAGCGCTTTGCGGTTCTCTCCGACATCCTGGGTGACGAAGACCACCTCGGCGACATGGACTTCAAGGTTGCGGGTACTGCCGACGGCATTACCTCGCTGCAGATGGACATCAAGATCGCCGGCATCACCGAAGAGATCATGAAGGTCGCACTCGGCCAGGCGCAGGGTGGCCGCAAGCACATCCTGAACGAAATGGCCAACGCCCTGTCGGAAAGCCGTGGCCAGCTCGGCGAATTCGCGCCGCGCATCGAAGTGATGAACATCCCGGTCGACAAGATCCGCGAAGTCATCGGTTCGGGCGGCAAGGTCATCCGCGAAATCGTCGAAAAGACCGGTGCAAAGATCAACATCGAAGACGACGGCACCGTGAAGATTGCCTCCGCCTCCGGCAAGGAAATCGAAGCAGCCCGCAAGTGGATCCACTCGATCGTGGCCGAGCCGGAAGTCGGCGTGATCTATGAAGGTACCGTTGTGAAGACCGCCGACTTCGGCGCCTTCGTCAACTTCTTCGGTTCGCGTGACGGCCTCGTGCACATCTCGCAGCTCGCTTCCGAGCGCGTTGCCAAGACCTCCGACGTCGTCAAGGAAGGCGATAAGGTCTGGGTCAAGCTGATGGGCTTCGACGAGCGCGGCAAGGTTCGCCTGTCCATGAAGGCCGTCGACCAGACGACCGGCAAGGAAGTCGTTGCCGATAAGAAGGATGGCGAAGCCGCTGAATAAGCGGACGTCGTCCCCGATCCGAGGCGCGGGAGAAATTCCGCGCCTTTTTTGTTCGCCGAGAAAGAAGACCGAGCCATGAGCCGCGAAAGCCTGAAGACCCTGTTCCATCCCTTCGTCACCGAGGCTGTCGCGCTGCCGGCTCCAGAAAGCCGCTGGCTGTTCCTCGGTGCTGAAGCGGGATTTACCAAGCCTGAAGGCTTTGCAGCCGAGCTGACGGCGATCCAGGATTTCCGCCCCGAATTCAAGCGGCTCGAGGCCAGCCATCTGAAGCCGTTGCCCGCGGTCGAGGGCGACAGCTACGACGGCGCGCTCGTCCTTTGCAGCAAACACAAGGGCGTCAACGAGGATCGTGTCGCCGAGGCGCTGAAGCGCGTCAAGGCCGGCGGTTCCATCGTTGTGGCCGGCGCGAAGGAAGATGGGATTGTGCCGCTTCGCAAGCAGCTTGATCGCCTGGGGCTCGAGCCCGAGTCCACGCCGAAATATCATGGCGTCGCGGTCTGGTTCACGGTTCCCGCCGAGACCACTACGCTGGTTGCAGCGCTTGCTGCGAAATCCGTGACGGTCGAGGGACGGTTCGAGACCCGCTCCGGTCTCTTCTCGCATGCGCATGCCGACGAAGGTTCGGAACTTCTGGCAAGCCGCTTCCCGGTCGACTTCAACGGCAATGCCGCCGATTTCGGCGCCGGCTGGGGCTATCTTTCGGTGATGCTCGCAGATGCTGCACCCCGCACCAATCGTATCGACCTGTTCGAGGCGAGCCACGAGGCGCTGGAGCACGCCAAGCGCAACCTGGCGAAGAATTGGCCTGATTTGACGACCCGCTTCTTCTGGCAGGATCTGGCCAGCGAGCCGCCGAAGGAAAAGTACGACCTCGTCATCATGAACCCGCCCTTCCATGAAGGCCACGCAGCAGAACCCTCGATCGGCGCTGCGATGATCAAGGCGGCTGCGGACGCGCTTCGCGGCGGCGGAGACCTGTTGATGGTCGCCAATCGCGGACTTCCCTACGAGCCGGTGCTGGGCGCACATTTCAAGCAGCATGGCGAGGTCTGCCGGAATGCACGTTTCAAGGTACTCTGGGCAAAGCGCTGAGCACGCGTGATTCTGAACGACCACGTTCGAACATAGACTACGTGGCGCTCGACTCAGGACATCAGCTGGCTTAGCATCTGACGCCAACAGCTTCTCTTCTGGCGCCAGCGGTCCAATGCCTCTTCGGAATCTCACCGATGAATTGACCACCGTAGCCGGCCTCGCCTCTGCGGTGGTCGGGCACGCCCTGTCCTATGGCATCGACATCAAGCCGATTTGCAAGGCACTGGACATCGATCCGGAGGTGTTTCAAAGCCTGACAGCGCGGATTAGCCTCGACCGCCTCTGCAGGCTTCTGGAGGCCTGTGCATTGTTGGCCGATGACGAGGCATTTGGGCTGACAAGTATAAAGGGCTATCAGGCGGGCTCGACCGGTCCCTTCGGCTACGGCCTGATGGCAGCGCCGACCGGGCTGGACTTCGTACGCTTCCTCGACGACCACATCCAGTATGTGACCCATACCAGCTATTCAAGGCTTTCGATCGACGAGCGCGGGGCACATCTGGCATGGACCTTTGCGCCCATCATCGTGAAGCGCGATCAGTATGTCGACATGTCCGTGGGTCTCGTCATGCAGCGGGCGAAGGAACTCACCAGCAGCGACAGCATCGAGATCGAACTGGAACGGCAGCCGCCGCGCAATCCCCAGCCTTTCCGGCAACTCCTGTCGCGCAGGTTAAGCTTCGCGGCTGGTATGAACTGCATTCACTTTCCCCGCAGCTTTCTGGACGCGCAAAACCCCACGGGCGACCGACGTCTGTTCGAGCTGATGGATCTCCAGTGTCGCAGCCTGAGACCGGCCCTGCCGGAAAAGCCCGCAGATTTCCTCGAACAGGTTCGACGGTATCTGCTCCTTCACGTTTCAGACGACGACTACCCACTCTCCGAAATCGCCCCCTATTTCGGGCTCTCGGAGAGGACCTTCCAGAGGCGACTGGCCGCCCAGGGGACGAGCCTCAACGACTTGCGGGACCAGATCAGGAAGGACGTCAGCTTCAATCTGCTGACCGAGAGCGAGCTGCCGATCTCGGAAATCTGCTATCGCCTGGGCTATTCAGCGCCTAGTGCCTTCACCCGATCCGTGACGCGCTGGTTCGGTTCAACGCCGACAGAAGTGCGGGAGCGAAAGTCCGCGTAAACCGTCGGCGACTTGACAATGGTGGCTCGAAAGTTCCTAATTCTACGGTGAGAGCCGCTTGTTGCGCCGCAGACCGCTTGATTAGCGTGCAGGGATAAAAGCTTGTCGTCTACTGTGAACGACTGCTGCCCATCAGAATGATATTTGCGCCGCTTGACGATCTGGTGTGTTCATCAGGTGGCATATCTCCATTGCGGCAACAAGAATCATGAAAACCGATACCAAACGGGCCATCGGGCGAGATCCAGCTTTTCCGGTCCTATCTGACCGTGAGATCCGCTGCCTGCAGCTCGTGGCCGAAGGCATGCGATCGGACGAGGCAGCCAACGTGCTGGCTATATCGCATGATGAAGTGAACCAGGCGCTCATTGGCGCTCAGGAAAAGCTCGAAGCAAGCAATCTGATGCATGCGGTCAGCCTCGCCATGCTGATCGGCGTCATCGATCACACCGATTCCCATCAACCGAAGTAAGCCGAACTCCCACGGCTGGCGGACCACTTCGGATGAACGCCTGGCGCGGAAATGCGCCAGGCTTTTTTATGTATGGCGTCTTGCGATCAGCCGGTGTGGCGCTGGAAGACCAGCGTCGCATTGGTGCCGCCGAAGCCGAAGGAGTTCGACAGGACCGTGTCGATCTTGGCATTGTCGATGCGCTTGCGCACGACCGGAACGCCTTCGAATTCCGGATCGAGCTCGGTGATGTGGGCGCTCTCGCCGATGAACTTTTCCTGCATCATCAAGAGGCCGTAGATCGATTCCTGGACGCCGGCAGCACCCAGCGAGTGACCTGTCAGCGACTTGGTCGATTGGATGTGCGGGATCTTGTCGCCAAAGACTTCGCGGATCGCGCCGATTTCCTTGCTATCACCCACCGGCGTCGAGGTGCCGTGGGTGTTGATGTAATCGACGTCACCGGTGACCGTGGCAAGCGCCTGGCGCATGCAGCGGATCGCGCCCTCGCCCGACGGGGCGACCATGTCGTAACCGTCGGAGGTTGCACCATAGCCGGTGATTTCGGCGTAAATCTTGGCGCCGCGAGCCTTGGCGTGCTCGAGTTCTTCCAGGACCAGTACGCCGGCACCGCCGGCGATGACGAAGCCGTCACGCGAGACGTCATAGGCGCGGGATGCGGTTGCAGGCGTGTCGTTGTACTTCGACGACATGGCACCCATGGCGTCGAACAAGCTGGACATGGACCAGTCGAGGTCCTCGTGGCCGCCGGCGAAGACCATGTCCTGCTTGCCCCACTGGATCATTTCATAGGCATTGCCGATGCAATGGGCCGAGGTCGAGCAGGCGGACGAGATCGAATAGTTGACGCCATGAAGCTTGAACCAGGTGGCGAGCGTGGCGGATGCCGTCGAGGACATAGCCTTCGGCACGGCGAACGGGCCGATGCGCTTCGGGCTCTTGTTCTGGCGGACGATATCGGCCGCTTCGACGATCTGCCGGGTCGACGGGCCCCCAGAGCCCATGATGATGCCGACGCGCTCGTTCTGCTGATAGTCTGCTTCTTCGAGGCCGGCATCAGCAATCGCCTGCTTCATGGCCACGTGGTTCCAGGCGCCACCCTGGGACAGGAAGCGCATGGCGCGACGATCGACCAGTTCGGTCGGATCGAGCGAGGGCTTACCCCAGACTTGGCAGCGGAAACCATTCTCGGCGAAATCGGGAGAAAAGGTGATGCCCGATTTGGCATCGCGCAAGGATGCGGTGACTTCGGCGGCATCGGCACCGATGGAGGACACGATGCCCAGACCCGATATTACAACCCGTCTCATCTCTCAGACCTTCTTCATGAACTCAAGGTACGGACAGGGCCGGTTCAGGCCGCCTTGTCCTTCGACAGACCGACGCGCAGGTCGGTTGCCTGATAGATAGTCTCGCCATCGGCCTTCAACCAGCCATCCGCCGTACCAAGCACGAGGCGACCGCGCATGACGCGCTTGAAGTCGATGCCGTATTCGAGGAGCTTGGTCTCGGGGCGTACCATGCCCTTGAACTTCACTTCGCCCGTCGACAGCGCCATGCCGCGGCCGGGTTCACCCAGCCAGCCGAGGAAGAAACCCGTCAGCTGCCACATGCCGTCGAGGCCGAGGCAACCCGGCATGATCGGATTGCCCTGGAAGTGGCAGGGAAAATACCAGTCGTCGGGACGCACGTCGTATGCCGCGCGGATATAGCCCTTGTCGAACTCACCACCAGTTTCCGAGATGTCCGTGATCCGATGCACCATCAGCATGGGCGGAAGGGGAAGCTGCGCATTGCCGGGGCCGAACAGTTCGCCACGGCCGCAGGCGAGGATTTCATCGTAGTTGTAGCTGGATTGTCTCGTAACCATTGTTCTTCTTCTTCCCCCCTCTGCTTCAGATGTCCGGGACCCAATAGAGCAAGACGACGGCAAATTGAAGCCCTGCAGGCCTTGCACCGCTTGCCCGGGACCTTGGGCGCCCCATTCTCATATCATGGTCGCATACAGGAAGGAAAAGACCATCACCAGAGCGGATAGATCAAAAAACCGCCGAACTTCGGGATGTGCAGGCTCCAAGCGTGGCAGAACTATTGAAACACCCTGATTTTGCAGCTATATCGACACTTGCGAACACTAATGTGTGGTGCAGCGAGACTGGAGTGCGTCTTTGACGATGGCAAATTGCCAAACGGGCATCGAACTAAAACTGCGCCGCTCGGGCCTTCGCCCGACGAAGCAGCGTATTGCGCTGGCCGGTCTTCTGTTTGCCAAGGGCGACCGCCACCTGACGGTCGAAGAGTTGCATGACGAGGCGCTGGCCGCCGATTTCCCCGTGTCGCTGGCGACGGTCTACAACACGCTGCACCAGTTCACCGAGGCCGGCCTTATCCGGGTGCTGGCCGTCGAGAGCTCGAAGACTTATTTCGACACCAATGTCTCGGACCATCATCACTTTTTCGTCGAAGGCGAAAACAGGGTACTGGACATCCCGGTCAACAATATCAGCATCGACAATCTGCCACCGGCACCCGAGGGCATGGAAATCGCCCATGTCGACGTCGTGATCCGGCTGCGCCCCAAGCAGGGCTGAATTTCCTCACGGTCGCGCCTGCCGTTCACATCACCTCATCGGGATGGCGGCCAGGCTTGTGCTTGTAGGTCGGGAAGGTCCAGCCGAAATACAGCGCTCCTCCGCGGATGATGAAGGCCGCCGACGCCCCGATGACCGAGGCTGCATAGAGCGGCATTCCCAGCTCGTTTGCCGCCGTGAACATAGCCGCGCCCACCAGAGCGGCGGTGATGTAGATTTCCGGACGCAGAAGCACCGATGGCTCGTTGGCGAGCAGATCACGCAAGACACCGCCGAGGCTCGCTGTCAGCGTACCCGTCACGATGGCGATCGTCGGCGAGCCTGTCGCGGCCAGGCCTTTCACGGCGCCCATGACACAATAGGCAGAGAGCCCGATCGCATCGAGCCAGATCAGCAGGCGGTAGCGCGATTCGACCAGATGCGCAGTGAAGAACACGAGGACCCCGATTGCGCAGCAAACGAGGATGTAATCTGGGTTGAGCACCCAGAAGACAGGCACACGCCCAAGCACGATATCGCGAACCGTGCCACCGCCAAGCCCCGTCACCACCGCGAAGAACAGGAAGCCGATCATGTCGAGCTGCTTGCGCGACGCAGTGAGCGCGCCTGTGGCGGCAAACAGGGCGATCCCGGCATAATCGAGATAAGACAGGAACGACATGGCTAGTTTCCTTGCTGGAGCCTTCAGTCGGGCCAGATTTGGATCACGCCGTTAAGGGTGAGGCAAGACGCAGGCGCTAGACTTCCCCATCGTTCAGCACAGATTGCGCTCCGGAGTCCAGACCGTGACCCTCCTCTTCCGCTTCCTTGTCCTCGTCGCCGCGACCGCGCTCTTCGCCGGGACCGCCGTCGCCCAGCAGGAATTGCTGACCGATCCTGAAATCTACGAGAAGAACCACTACGCCAAGCGCTGCGACGCGGTACAATATGGCGGCGGCTTCATCGACCGGATCGACATCAACAATGATGGCATCAAGGACCTTGTGACCAATAGCAGCGAGATCGTCTGCGATGGTGTGCGAGGCCCTGACTGCACGGCCGAGGGCTGCCCGTTCAACTTCTATCTGCAGGTGAAGGAAGGCGGTTATTTCATGATCGCCACGGCGCAGATGTACACCTATGAGTTCATCAAACGCTTCGGCAACATGGTCTTCGTCTTGAAGATGCATCCCCGCTATTGCGAGCGCGAAGAGGGCGAGGAGCCCTGCGCGATGACGGTTCGGGTTCGTGGAACCAAGTTCCTGACGATCTCGAAGAAATAACCGTCCTCACGGCGCAGGGAAGACGTCGTCGATCCGCCCAAGCATCCGATAGGCGACCAAGCCCACCCATTCCCTGACGGCTGTCGACATCTGCTGCGCATTCAGGCTCGGCTGGGTGAAGTCGAGCGCGAAGGACACGTTGCCGGCCGTGCGGTAGTCGACCGGCCAGGCCCCCACATCGACGCCCGCCTTGCGGAACAGACCGACGGAACGCGGCATGTGGAAGGCGGAGGTGATCAGCAGGCATTGGCCCAGACCACTGGAGGCCAGAAGCTCACGGCTGTTCTGCGCGTTCTCGTCGGTATTTCTCGATGTGGTTTCGGCAATCAGCCGGTTGCGCCCGATCCCGAATGCCTCGAAGAAGCGGATCGAGGCTGCAGCATCCCCCTCATAGACGCCGCTCAGGGACCCATCACCGCCCGACACGAGGATTTTCGCCTGCGGATAGCGCATCGCAAGCCGCAACGCCTCGACGAATCTGTCGGCGGCCTGATTGAGATCCATGCCACCGCGTGCGGTGGTGACTTCCGTCTCAAAGGCGCCGCCGAGAACGATCATGCAGGCCAATTCCCCGGGGTCCGGGGCCGGTCGCGGAAAACGGGCTTCGAGGGTCTGCAACAGGAGCGAGCCCAGCGTGGTGTACAGGGTCAGGGAGAGCACGACCAGCGATAGAGACAGAGCAGCGGTCGCCATGCGAACCCACCGCATCCAGATCAGAACGAGCGCCAGGCTGCCCAACAGGAAGACCAGGGAGAGCGGCTGGACCAGGTTCCAGAAAATCTTGGAAACGACGAACACTGTGCATTCTCCCTGCCAGGCAACCCGGCCATCCATCGTGCCGTCATAATCTTGTCGCGAAGCCAGCTTCGCTCAAGGAGGCGTTACTAAACCCACAAGCCACTGTCATCATTCGAATTCTGAATTCTTCGGGAGCTCACCCATGCGATTTGCCGTCGACACCGTGGACGATTGTGGCAACGATCGCCTCTATATCGGCACTCCCGTTGAAGTCCGCGAGGACAAGCTGCATCTCAAGCTGCGCGATGGCGAAGTGAAGCTGGACATCCGCAAGATTATCGACTGGTTCCAGATCGACCTCTCGGAGGGCGGGGAACGCGCGGAACTGTTTCGGCGGTGACTTTGCGGATAGGGCTTAATGCGTGATCTGAGCCCAGCATCAGCCGCATGGAAATTAATCGGTCGAGCCGCTAGTATTTGACAAATGATGTCTGGGAAATTTGGTGGAGCTAAGCGGGATCGAACCGCTGACCTCTTGCATGCCATGCAAGCGCTCTCCCAGCTGAGCTATAGCCCCATCAGGGTACCGGGTTTATTCCGGCTCCGGGAACCCCTTGGAAAGCACCGCTTCCGTCGGGGTGGCGGCTTGATACTTCCGGCAGTCGGAGATGGCAAGCCGAAAAATGAAAGCCCGGGCATTTTTTTAGGCCCGGGCCCGAAATCCTTGAAATATCAGACTTCGTCGTCGTCGCCGGTGACGCCGATCAGGCCGGTCATGTCATCGTCGTCATCGTCTTCGTCGGCTTCCAGGAAGGTGTCGTCGTCATCGCCATCAATCTCGACGTCGTCGTCGCCGATATCAGGGATGTCGTCACCCGATGCCTCGTCGGCGTCCTCAAGGGACACGAGCTCGACATCCGTGTTCTCGGTATCGACTTCGGCGACTTCCTCTTCCTCAGCCTTCTCCATGATGGCTGCGACCGAGGTTTCCTCGAAATAGGAAAGCGGCCAGGACTTGTTCGTGTACGGCGACACGATCGGGTCCTTGTTCAGGTCGTAGAATTTCTTGCCCGTGTCGGGGCAAGTGCGTTTCGTTCCAAGTTCTGCCTTCGCCACTGTCAAAGCCTCATGAAGTCGTGAAGATTAAGGGCATGCGCCAAGCGCCCGGCGCGAGGCCGGCCAAACTGTAGTCGGTCCCCTTAATCGCTGAAGGCGGTCCTGTCAAAGGCTATCTGCGCAGGTATTTTGGCAACCGTGGGTCCGCATGCTTCGCTTGGCAAGGGGACACAAGATTTGTATCAGCCATGCTATGACAGGCAGAGACAATGAGGGTCGAATGATCATCGCCATCGACGGACCGGCCGCCGCCGGCAAGGGGACACTCTCGAGAAGGATAGCGGAAACCTATGGCTTTCATCATCTCGACACGGGCCTCACCTATCGCGCGACAGCCAAAGCGCTTCTCGACGCCGGGCTGCCACTCGACGACGAAGGCGTCGCCGAGCGGGTGGCGCTTGACGTAGAACTGGCAGGGCTCGATCGCGACGTTCTTTCGGCACACGAGATCGGGGAAGCGGCCTCGAAAATTGCGGTGATGCCGGCCGTTCGCCGGGCGCTGGTCGAGGCGCAAAGGGCGTTTTCGAAGCGCGCACCCGGCACGGTGCTGGACGGGCGCGATATCGGCACCGTGGTCTGCCCAGAGGCGCCCTTGAAGCTCTATGTCACCGCCTCGCCGGAGGTGCGAGCGCGGCGTCGATATGACGAAATCATCGCCAAAGGTCTCGAGGCCGATTTCGAGTCAATCTTCTCAGACGTGAAGACAAGGGACGAGCGCGACATGGGACGGGCCGACAGCCCTTTAAAACCGGCTGAAGACGCGCACTTGCTAGATACTTCCGAAATGAGTATAGAGGCCGCATTCTTGGCGGCGAAGACGATCATCGACGCTGCCCTGACGAAATGAAGTGACCAGGATCCGGCCAAGCCGGAGCCTTGAGGCCGACACCCAGTCCCCGCGCCGGATTGCTCTTTCAGAAGAGAGCGGATCGGATGCCGGCCAAGATCAACACCAACCCCCGGCGCTCACGCATCCAGTGGGATGCGACTAGGAGATTTCATGTCTGTTTCTACCCCGTCGCGCGAGGACTTTGCTGCCCTCCTCGAGGAATCCTTTGCCAAGACCGATCTGGCCGAAGGCTATGTTGCCAAGGGCATCATCACGGCCATCGAAAAGGACGTCGCTATCGTTGACGTCGGCCTCAAGGTCGAAGGCCGCATCGCGCTGAAGGAATTCGGTGCACGCGCCAAGGACGGCACGCTGAAGGTCGGCGACGAAGTCGAAGTTTACGTCGAGCGCATCGAAAACGCTCTCGGCGAAGCAGTTCTGTCGCGCGAGAAGGCTCGTCGCGAAGAAAGCTGGATCAAGCTCGAAGCCAAGTTCGAAGCTGGCGAGCGCGTTGAAGGCGTTATCTTCAACCAGGTCAAGGGCGGCTTCACGGTTGACCTCGACGGCGCCGTTGCCTTCCTTCCGCGTTCGCAGGTCGACATCCGTCCGATCCGCGACGTCACCCCGCTGATGCACAACCCGCAGCCCTTCGAAATCCTCAAGATGGACAAGCGTCGCGGCAACATCGTTGTATCGCGTCGTACGGTTCTCGAAGAGTCCCGCGCCGAGCAGCGTTCTGAAATCGTTCAGAACCTCGAAGAAGGCCAGGTTGTTGACGGCGTCGTCAAGAACATCACCGATTACGGTGCGTTCGTTGACCTCGGCGGCATCGACGGCCTGCTGCACGTCACCGACATGGCATGGCGCCGCGTCAACCATCCTTCGGAAATCCTGTCCATCGGCCAGTCGGTCAAGGTTCAGATCATCCGTATCAACCAGGAAACCCACCGCATCTCGCTCGGCATGAAGCAGCTCGAGTCGGATCCGTGGGATGGCATCGCTGCCAAGTACCCGGTTGGCAAGAAGATCTCCGGTACCGTCACGAACATCACCGACTACGGTGCATTCGTCGAGCTGGAGCCGGGCATCGAAGGCCTGATCCACATCTCGGAAATGTCCTGGACGAAGAAGAACGTTCATCCCGGCAAGATCCTTTCGACCACGCAGGACGTCGACGTCGTCGTTCTCGAAGTCGATCCGTCGAAGCGCCGTATCTCGCTCGGTCTCAAGCAGACCCTCGAGAACCCGTGGCAGGCATTTGCCTTCAGCCATCCGGCCGGCACTGAAGTCGAAGGCGAAGTCAAGAACAAGACCGAATTCGGCCTGTTCATCGGCCTCGAAGGCGACGTTGACGGCATGGTTCACCTCTCCGACCTCGACTGGAACCGTCCGGGCGAACAGGTCATCGAGGAGTTCAACAAGGGTGACATGGTCAAGGCCGTCGTTCTCGACGTCGACGTCGAGAAGGAACGCATCTCGCTCGGCATCAAGCAGCTCGGCAAGGATGCTGTCGGCGACGCCGCCGCTTCCGGCGACCTGCGCAAGAACGCTGTCGTTTCGTGCGAAGTCATTGGCACCAATGACGGCGGCATCGAAGTGAAGCTGGTCAACCACGAGGACATCACGTCCTTCATCCGCCGCAACGACCTGGCCCGCGATCGTGACGATCAGCGTCCGGAGCGTTTCTCAGTCGGTCAGGTTGTCGACGCTCGCGTCACCAACTTCTCCAAGAAGGACCGCAAGGTCATGCTGTCGATCAAGGCTCTCGAGATCGCAGAAGAGAAGGAAGCCGTCGCTCAGTTCGGTTCGTCCGACTCTGGCGCTTCGCTCGGCGACATCCTGGGTGCAGCCCTGAAGAACCGCAACAACGACTAATCCTCGCTGTTGATTGAACAAAAGAGCCCGCCGAGAGCAATCCTGGCGGGCTTTTCTTTGTTAGAACGGGAAATCAGTTAAGACCGGCCATCCGGAGATAGAGCTCGTGAGCGGGTTCTGGCGGAAGCGGCACGCCGGTGTCCGATGGTCCCGGCAGGGCCCGGGTTCGAGTCGCGTCGCGATGAACGAGAGCGGGCGAGGTACCGAGGTCTGCGGGCTGGTCATCGGTCTCGGCCGAAGCCAGCACGTCCCCGGAAGGCTCTTCGCCCTCCCGGTCGCCTTCCGCCTCAGGATGCCCTTCATCCTCGGTCTCCCGCTCGTCTTCTTCCCTGACCTCTTCCTCCCACTGAACTTCATCCTCGATCAGGTAGGAGACGAAAGGCAGCGGCACGCCCCACTCGCGGGCAAGGATCGGCCGGGTGGCAGCCTGCTCGGCCAGCAGGAACGGGACCGGTTGGGTTTCATTGTCCGCCGTGTCGGAGGCTTGAGCTGCCTCCGGCATGGGGGATGTCAGTTTCGTCTCTTCGGTATCAAATTTCGGGTCGGTTGCTGCAGTCGGCGGTTGATTATCTTCAGGTACTGGCCGGTCAAGCGCGCCCTGCGGGGCGGCCGTGAACTCGTCCATGGACAGCGTTTTCAGTGCCAGCAGGGTTTTGACGAAATTCATCTCCAGCAGTTCGGCGAGCCAGCCGCCAGCTTGGGGAAGCGCAGGCTTCGCTCCGGGTTCAGTCGTTAGCAGCTGCATGGGTGCAGCGGCCTGCGCCTTGGCCGATGTATCCGTCGTATCGGCACCCTGTTCGTTTCGACGCGCGGTAGTTCGGTTGGCCGAGGGGGCGACTGTATCCGAAACCTGAGGCTGTTCCATGCGATCGATCAAGGGAACCGCAGTGGGCGAGAGGCTTCGCCCGGCTTTCGATGCTGCCTCTGTATGCGACGGGCCGCTCTCTGCAGCAGGCCCTGAAACAGACTTGAGTGCCGTCGCGTCGGCAGCGCGCGCATCAGCCTGGCCTTGAGACCCAGGGGACGTGGCTCCTTGGGCTTGTGACCGCAGGGGAGTGGAGGATGCTCGCGGGTCCTGGATCGAGGCCGGTGGCGAGGGGTGGTCCTCGCCCGGCTTCTGGCCATCCTGGGACGGCGTGGAAGGCGTGAGCGGCGGCAGTGGGACCGCCTTCGCCGCCGAAGGCGCTGGTAAAGTGGCTGCCCTCAGACTGTCATTTGCGGCGGCGGTCCGGCCGGCGTTCAATGCGTTGGAGCGCCCCTCCCCTGCAAGTTCGCGATAAGATGAGATGACCCAGCGCGTGGCGCCGTCTTGGTCCTTCTGGCGGTAAAGCTCGAGATAAAGCGCAAGGGTCGCGCGCTCCGGCCCGGATGGGCTCGCCATGGCCTCAAGCAGCGTGCGCAGCTGCAAGCCGGCGAAGGCCTGCGAAAGAAGCTTCTGCAGCTTCGCCCGATCGCCCGCCGGCAGAGCTGCGATCCCTGCGATCAGCCTTCCCATGTAATCGTTCAGGCTTTCCTCGGTACGGCGTTCGATCTTCAACGCTGCGCCCAGGACATCGGCCAAAGCGGCCAGGTTCTTGGACATTCGCTCAGGCCCGGAAAGCAGCATGATGTTGAGCTGTCCGGCAATTGTGGAACCCTGGTCGATTCGTCCCGACGTCACGACTGGGGAGACCGTTGCCGGTCGGGTAATGGCGATCTGATCCGGACGCTGTCTGGCCTCCGTCGCGGTCGTCACCTGATTTGCGGACGCAAGGACTGGAGGAAGCATGGGCAACCTCTCCGGTTCTGGTGCCTCTGGGCCGCGGCGTCGATCGGGGACTTTTCACGGACCACGAGGCCGCTGCTGCCCATCAGCGACACCTTTGCCGATCCGGCAATCTTGGCGCGTTATGGTTAATCAAACCCTAACGACGGGCATTGCGCTACAAGGCACCAGCTTCGCGCATTGATTGGCCGTCATCATGCACGCGGCGGCGGACCGTCGCCCCATTGACCAAGGACAAGTGCCGGCATGACACGCAATCTTCTTCTGAACACCGACAGCTACAAGCTCGGCATCTTTCTGCAGTATCCGAAGGATACCCGGGCCGTCAGTGCTTTCGTGACCACGCGTGGCAACTCGTTTCGTCCAGAAGTGATGTTCTTCGGGCTGCAGATGTTCCTCAAGGAGTATCTGTCCAGGCCGATCAGTCGAGCGGATATCGAAGAGGCTCAGGAAGTTTCAAAGTCCCATGGCCAGCCTTTCGACCGCAGCGGCTGGGAGCATATTCTCAACGCCCATGGCGGCCTATTGCCCCTCCGGATCGAAGCGCTGGCGGAAGGCTCTGCCATCCGCCGCGGCGTGCCTGTCATGCAGGTGGTGAACACCGATCCGCTCGTGCCTTGGCTGACCTCCTATATGGAGACAGCGCTGCTTCGGGCGATCTGGTATCCCTCGACGGTCGCGACTACCGCCTGGCGCCTACGCATGGCGATCCAGCCGTTCCTCGACAGGACGACAGACGACCCCATGGGCTTGCAGCCGAGCCGAATCAGCGACTATGGCTGCCGCAGCACATCGAGCGTGGAACAAGCTGCAATCGGCGGTGCCGCGCATCTCGTGCATTTCAACAGTTCGGATTCGCTGCCGGCCATACTGCAGGCGCGCCGTTTTTACCAGGCGCCCATGGCGGCCCAGTCGATCCCGGCCGCCGAGCAGGGCACGATCATCGCCTGGGGCCAGACGCAGGAGACCGAGGCCTATTCCAACCTGATCGACAATTTTGCACGCTTCGGCGCCTATTCGGTCGTGTCCGACAGCTTCGACTTGCACAATGCCGTGTCGGAGATCTGGGGCAAGAAGCTGCAGACGAAGGTGCGCGCCGCCGGTGGCATTCTCGTGGTTCGCCCCGACAGCGGCGATCCGATCGAAACGCCGGTCCAGGTCGTCGCGCAGCTGGCTTACGCTTATGGTACGCGGCTCAATGGCAAGGGCTTCAAGGTCCTGGACGGCAATGTGCGCGTGCTTCAGTCGGACGGCGTCTCGCTACAAGACATTCAGATGATTCTCGGCAGGCTCGAAGGGATGGGCTTTTCCGCGGAAAACATTTCTTTCGGCATGGGATCAGGCCTGCTGCACAAGATCAACCGGGACACGATGTCCTTCACCATGCGCACGAGCGCCGTTCAGGACGGAAGTGAACAATGGCGCGCCGTGGTTCGTCGTCCCTCTAATCCGCAGGAACGGATTGCCATGGCCGGTCGGGTGGCCGCGATCGCCGATGGCCACGACATCATGCCAATACCGCTCGAAGATCTCGGCGCGCGGTCCAATCTCCTCGTGCCGGTTTGGCAAGACGGTGCGTTGCTGGTGGATTGGAGCCTGGCCGAGATCCGCGCGCGCGCAACGGCTGCGAGTCTGCCCCGGTAACTTAGTCGACGAGACGCATGAAACGGGGATAAAGTCCCGCCTCGTCGGAAGGGACCGGGACCCGTTCTCCGAAGGCTTCGTCGGAGCGGCTGCGCTCGTCCACGATAAAGGCGTCAAGCCAATTCGCCGGCGCATAACGCGGACCACTGTCTTCCGTTTCTCCGAGGTCGGCGGGCGCTTCGATCAGGTCTGCTTCATAGCTGGATAGGTTACGCGATACCGAGTCGAGGAGGATACTGGATGCTTCCGTCATGGTCGCCTGATCAACGCCTTTATGGGGACGCGCAACTTGAAATGCCCGTACCGTTACCGATTTGTACGGGAGGATCATGCGAAGTCTCGGTTAACGAAACCTTGGCGCAGGTACTCGGATTTCCCCCAGTTCTCATCCACAAGAAGGTCTAGTCGTGAGCTTTAAACCTCCCGCATCCCTGCTCTCCTCCTCGCAAAACGGCCTGATTACACCCCTTGATCTGGAGCTTGCCGGGGAAAAAGCGGATGCACTCGGCCGAGCCGGACGCAAGGCAGAGGCGGCGCTGGCTGCACTTGCCGAGGCCCGCGCGAAAAGCCGCGCACTTGCCGATCTGGATGCATTGCGTGATGCTGCCGCCGATGCGGTCTTCGCCCTCACCGTTCAGCGCGAGTTGTGCGGCTTGCGCAACCAGGGTGATATGGTGCGCCGCTACGCGATCCCGAGCGATGTGATGGCCCGGATCGGGATCAGCCGAAGACGGTAGCTTCTGGATCGCAACACCCCCGCCACAGACCTCAGCTGTGAGCGAAGATGTCGGTCTCTTCCCAGCCCAGCAGATCGAGTTTGGCGCGGGTCGGCAGGAAGGCGAAGCAAGCCGTTGCGTGCTCCACGCGCCCATCGCGAATAAGTCGCTGGGTGAGCTTATCGCGCAGGGCATGCAGGTGCAGCACATCCGAAGCGGCATATTCGAGTTGGGCTTGGCTGAGAGTCTCCGCAGCCCAATCCGATGACTGCTGCGCCTTCGAAATATCGACCTCCAACAATTCCTTCAGATTGTCCTTGAGCCCGTGACGATCCGTATAGGTGCGGGTCAGTCGTGAAGCGATTTTCGTGCAGAATACATTCGTCGTGGTGACGCCAAAGGTCTGAAACAGCACTGCGATGTCGAAGCGACCGTAGTGGAAGATCTTTTGGCGCGCTGGATCCGCCAACATGGCGACCAGGTTCGGCGCGGCCGTCTGGCCAGCGGCGATTTTGATCACGTCTGCCGTGCCGTCACCGGAGGACAATTGCACGACGCAGAGACGGTCCCGACGCGGCACAAGGCCCAGGGTTTCCGTATCGATCGCGATCGCATCGGTGTACCGGGCCGCATGTACGTCGGAAATGTCTCCTACATGATAGCGAATCGTCGTCATACGTGCCTCCGGACGTCAGATGTCGGTTCTGCCCGCTATATCCGAAAGCCTCTGACCGCACCATCCCGCCCAGACGGTCCCGTAGGTACTGGCCTTATGGTCACAGCTCTGTGATCAGCGCATGCGACAAGCATGGGCGGGGGTGGGGGATGATGAAATTCTGTGCAAACGAACCTTCGTTTTCCTTTTTGCACCCTGAAGAGAAAGAGACGAAAGCAATCGCAGCCAGAATGCGCCGGTAGGCAGATCAGTCGATGCGATGAGCCATGCGAAAAACGCACTGCTGCGTTGCAACAACAATCATTGGCGGACCAAAGCAACCTGAGTATAACAAAAGCATCGAAGCGGCGCACTCCTCCTCCCAGTGCCGCTCGGTAGGATCGGCAATACTCCTCCTCCTCCCAATTGCCGATCAAGTTTAAGAGCCTGGCGCATCCTCCTCCCGCGCCAGGCTCTTTTCATTTCTGCCTCGTGGCATTTCCCAGATCGATAAAAACCAGACAACCGGCTTCTGCTTGATGCCGTAGCGCGCTCGGCCCATATAGGCCTTCTGTGTGCAAGAGGCCGAGGAGAAGGTGCATGTCGGTAAAGTTCGGGACGAGCGGTCTGAGAGGATTATCGGCGGATCTGGTGGGCTCCGTTTCAGCGCTCTATGCCACGGCGTTTGCCCGGCACATGCTGGACAGCGGCAACCTCCAGCCGGGGTCGCCCGTGGTGATCGGCCGCGACTTTCGCCCGTCGAGCCCCGAGATTGCCTCCACCATCATGGCCGCCCTGAAGCGCGTTGGGCTGGAGCCCATCGACTGCGGCACGATCCCCACACCGGCACTTGCCCTTTACGGCTCCTCGATCGGCGCTGCCGGTATCATGGTGACCGGGTCGCATATCCCGGCTGATCGCAACGGGATCAAATTCTACCGGCCAGACGGCGAAGTAAACAAAGCGGATGAAGAGGCGATCACACGTCTCGCCGCCGAGTTGGCAGCCGATCCAGAGGCAAATCGCGTGGAGGCAGGCGCAGGGCAAGACCGGGAAGCCGAGGCGACGAAGCTCTTCATCGACCGCAATCTCGACGTCCTTCCGCCGGATGGGCTCAAGGGCAAACGCATCGGCATCTACCAGCACAGCTCAGTCGCGCGGGACATGCTCGTCACCGTCTTTGAACATTGCGGTGCCACTGTCTTTCCGCTCGGGCGTTCAGAGCAGTTCATTCCGGTGGATACTGAAGCCGTGTCGCCAGACACCATCAACCAACTCGCCCGCTGGACGGACGAGTTGGCACTCGATGCCGTTCTGTCCACCGATGGAGACGGGGACCGCCCCCTCGTGGCGGACGAACACGGCGTGCCATTGCGCGGCGACCTGCTCGGCCTGATCACTGCCCGATTTCTCGCGGCATCTGCTGTGGCGACACCGGTCACATCCAATTCGGGCCTCGAAAGAGACGGAGGATTCGATGTTCTGCGGACCAGGGTCGGCTCTCCTTACGTCATCGCCGCCATGGAGGAGTGCCTTTCGGCCGGACGAATCGGTGTGGTAGGTTTCGAGGCCAATGGCGGCTTGATGCTGGGATCGGATTTCAGCATTGGAGGCAAGTTGATCAAGGCGCTGCCGACACGCGACAGCTTCCTGCCCGCACTTGCCGTCCTCGGCACGGCGGCGAAACGGGACCTCTCGCTTTCGGCGCTGGTCGAAGACTTCAGCCTGCCGGTTGCGCTCAGCGACCGGCAGGAAAACTATGCCGGTGAACGCAGTGCCAGCCTTATGGCGCATCTCCGAAGCTCACCGGATCAACTGAGCGCTTTTCTGGCCCCTCTTGGTGCCGTCCAGGCGGTCAGCGACATCGATGGGCTGCGAGTGACGCTGGCTGACGGTCGGGTCGTCCATTTCAGGCCTTCAGGCAATGCGCCGGAAATGCGCTGCTATGTGGAAGCAGCGGACAAGGAAAGCGCCGCCTCGCTGCTCAGCCTGGGACTGTCACTGCTCGAAGGCTGGAAAGTCTGAACCAGAGTGGGGGCCCCGGCGTATTGGTCATGACAGAAAAAAAGAGGATGTCATGACCAAAATCGCCTGGATTACGGGTTCCAGCTCCGGCATCGGCCGAGCACTTGCCGAGCGGCTTCTGCGGGACGGATACCGCGTCGCCGTCAGCGCGCGCAGCGCCGATGCTTTGGCCGAGTTCGCGACGAGCCATCCGGGATTGGTCGGCGTTTATCCGCTCGACGTGACGGATCCGGACGCTGTTAAGCGGGTCTTTGCGGCAATTGAAAACGAGATGGGCGCGATCGACCTCGCAGTCTTTGCTGCAGGGTCTTACACGCGTGACTATGCCGAGGATTTCGAACTGAGCCGGACGCGGCAGATGTTCGATCTCAACGTGCTCGGCACTGCGTCCTGTCTCGAAACCGTGATGCCGGCGATGATCGCGCGCCGCCGGGGCCACATTGCGGTCGTTGCTTCGGTTTCCGGCTATGTCGGGCTACCGGGTGCGGCCACCTATGGCGCGACCAAGGCCGCACTGAATGTCATGTGCGAGGCGCTCTATCCCGAACTCGAACGGCACGGGGTAAAAATCACTATCGTCAATCCGGGTTTCGTCGACACACCCTTGACGGAGAAGAACGATTTTCCGATGCCGTTTCTTGTTTCGTCGGAAGAAGCGGCCAATACCATCGCCAAAGGCCTGGCGAAGGGGAAATTCGAGATCATTTTCCCGTGGAAGATGGCGCTTGCCATCCGGCTTCTGCATGCGCTGCCGCATTCGCTGCGCTTTGCGCTCACGCGCCGGATGCTGCGGCCGAAGCAGTGACCACAGCTTCGGTTCGAAAAGCAAAGAAGAGGTTCAGGCTGGCTTTTCCAGCCTGAACTGTACGACATCAATGCGGCCGAAGCGGAAGCCGACGGCGCAATAGTGTAGGTAAAGCCGCCACATGCGATGGAAGCGGCGATCGAAGCCGAGCGGTTCGATCTTCTGCCAGTTGGCGGTAAACGCACTATCCCATGCGAGCAATGTCCGGTCGTAGTCGCGGCCGAAGCGGAAGCGATCGCCGACCTTGAGTCCAGCTGCCATGGCATCTCGCTCGAAGACAGTGATCGAGGGCAGCATGCCACCCGGGAAGATATAGGTCTGGATGAAATCGGCGCTACGGCGATAATAGTCGAAGCGGCTCTCGTCGATGGTAATCGTCTGGATCAGCGCCTTGCCACCTGGAACCAAACGCTTCTGGACAGCCTCGAAATAGACGGGCCAGTTCTCTTCGCCGACGGCTTCGAACATCTCGATCGAAACGATCTTGTCGTACTGGCCGCTGCAGTCCCGGTAGTCTTCCAGGCGGATGTCAATCCGATCGGCGAAACCCGCCTTTTCCAAGCGCTCGCGGGCAAACTTCGCCTGCTCTGTGGACAGCGTCAAGCCGGTCACTCGACACCCCGTCTTGCGGATTGCATGTTCGGCAAAGCCACCCCAGCCGCAGCCTATTTCGAGGACGTGATCTTCCGGACCGATCTGCAGTTCCTCTACAATGCGCGCGTATTTCGCCTCCTGCGCATCGGCGAGTGACATACCCGGCGCGCTGTAGAGTGCCGAGGAATATGTCATCGTCCGGTCGAGCCAGAGCTCGTAGAAGGCGTTCCCGAGATCGTAATGATAGGCGATGTTTCGTCGGCTACCCTTTTTCGAATTGCGCCGCAGCTTGTGCCGCAGGCGCGCCAGGGCCTTGAATACGGAGGAGGAGGCAAGCACCGCTCCGAGCTGGGCCTCGTTGGACAGGGCGAGCTCCAGGACGGCGCCGATATCGGGTGAATCCAGGTCACCATCCATGAAGGACTGCGCGAAGCCGAGGGTGCCACCGGTCAGAAGACGCAGTACTGGGCTGGCATTGCGAACACACAGGACAGCATTCGGCCCGGGTTTTTCTCCGATCGCCACGTGCTCCCCATAGCCCTCGAACTGGAGCGTCAGACGTCCGACGGCAATTCGGTCTGCCCAGCGGCACATCATGCGCTGCCAAAAGGTTAGACCGGTCACGATCGGCTGCATTTCCCCTTCGGCATGACTCATGACTTACCCATCCCATTCTGCACGACGATCGTCGACGCAATCCTGGCTGCCGCCGGCTTGTGCCGATAGATCGGAACGCCTTTCCACCAGAGTTTCAGCGCCTCCCAGTGGATGCCCCCCATCACCTTCATGGTCATCAGGGGATAGGCCACTAGCATGCGCAATAAGGCCCCATCCGACAAGGGGCGACGCTTACCGGAGAAGGTTGCGAAGAGCATCGGACCATCCGGATCGCTCTCGCCGATATTGATGGCCACCTCGTCCCCAGGCGGGCTGATGCGAAAGTTGTATTCGCAGTTCATCGGCATGAAGGGAGAGACATACATCTCCTTGGCGCAGCGATGGCGCAGGATCCCGGTCGCCTCGGATTCGACCGGGATCACATAGGTGTGGCGCTCGTTGAACGTGTTGCACACCTCGTAAAGCACGCCCGCCAGCTGGCCTTCCGGCCGGTAGCAGAAATACACCGTGATCGGGTTGAAGACATAGCCGAGGATCCGCGGATAGCAGAGCATCCGGATCGTCCAGCTACGGCCTTCAAGCCCGGCGGCCGCGAGACGCTCCTCGACCCAGGATCGCAACTCGCCCGTTCGCCCGTTGCCGTGGTCGGCATCGTGCACGGAATAGAGGGCCGGCTTATTGTAGCCGAACAGGCGGAGTTTATCGTTCAGCTGGTCGATCTCATCAAGGTCAACCAGCAGCGAAAACACGCTGTAGCGGAGGCTGTGTTTTTTCGGCCGGCTGCGGGCATGCAAAACATGTCCGGCATATATGGCGGAGTGCTCGATCATTCCGCAGCCTCGAGCTCGCGGCTGATCACAATGCGCCCAGACTCGTTTTCGACCGTCCATGGCCGGCGACCGCCGCCGAGCGCTTCGGCAACCGCAAGCCCAGCCTGAAGCCCGTCCTCATGGAATCCGCTCCCGAAATAGGCGCCACAGAACCAGGTGTTGCGGCGGCCCTGGAGTTGCCAGATGCGGCGCTGGGCACGGATGGCGGCAACGTCGAAAAGCGGATGTTCGTAATTGAAGGTCCTGATGATCTTCGACGGGTCGATCGGACGGCAGGGGTTGAGCGTGACGAAGAGCGGCGTCGCCGGATCGAGGGACTGCAGCATGTTCATCCAGTAAGTGACGCAGAGCGTGTCGCTGGCATCTGCCTGCTTTTCGGCCACATAGTTCCAGCTCGACCACACCGACTTACGCTTCGGCATCAGGCGCTCATCTGAATGCAGGACTGCGAGGTTTGGTGTGTACTGGAAGGATTCCAGCACCTCGCGCTCATCCCCATCGGCATCCTCGAGCAGATCGATGCTCTGGTTTGCATGTGTGGCAAGCACGACGTCGTCGAAGGTTTCCACGCCGCCGCGAACATCAGTCACCTCGACGCCCGCGCTGCCACGTCGAACCCCTGTCACGGCAGTCGCGAGACGAACTTCGCCGTTAAAATCAGCGAGAATGCGCGCGACATATTCACGGCTGCCGCCCTTTACCGTACGCCAGCGCGGACGATCCTTGAGTGTCAGGAGTCCATGGTTGGCGAAGAAGCGGATAAAGGCGTGCAGCGGATAGAGACGCATTTCCGAAGCAGTCGTCGACCAGATGGCAGCTCCCATAGGCAGGAGATGGTCCTCCACGAAGGTCGGTGCGTAGTCGGCGGATGCCAGGTAGTCGCCGAGCGACACACCTTCCAGTTCGCGCTTCTCAAGTAGAGCGGGTGCTTCCTTGTAAAAACGGAGGATGTCCTTGACCATGCGCCAGAAGCGCGGTCGCAAAAGGTTGGATCTCTGCCCGAGCAGTCCAGACAGACCCGACCCCGAGTATTCGAAGGCCCCACCGCCGAGAGAGGCGGCGAATGACATGTTCGACGGCAAGGTCGGCACGGCGAGATGTTCGAAGAGTTTCACGAGATTAGGGTAATTGCGGTCGTTATAAACGATGAAGCCGGTGTCGACGGGAATGTCCTTGGCGACACCTGGCGCCAACACCGTGTTGGAGTGGCCACCTGGACGGTCTTCTGTTTCGTAAAGGACGACTTCCACGGTCTTGGAAAGGAGCCAGGCGCATGACAGACCCGATATTCCCGAGCCGATGACCGCGATCCTGCGTCTACCGCCGAATGCGGCCTTCGAAACACCAATATCCATTACCTGCCCTTTACCGACCAAAATACTGAAAGGTTTTGCCCATGACTACGCACTGCATTTCGCAATGGATTGATCGTAGCGAATAAATTCGAGTTCGGTGATCCGGGCAAACAGGCTCGGCGTAGAGCCTTTCATGATGAACGCCATACACATCTCGGCTGATGCGTGCCAGAATGACCCCGGGCGAACCGCGCGGCAACAGGTCGTTGCGTCGCTCAAAAGAGGGAAAAAAAGCGTTTCGATGACCGAGTCGGTGGAAGAACTGGACCAGCGTAAATTCTCGCAACTCTTGGCCGCAGTGGGCCGTGATCGTGACATCGAAGCCTTCGAGACGATCTTCAAGTATTATGGTCCGAAAGTGCGTGCCTACATGGCCAAGCTCGCCCGGGACGGGCAAGCAGCCGAGGAATTGATGCAGGAGACCATGCTCGCGGTCTGGAACAAGGCCGAGCAATTCGACCCGACGCGGGGAAATGTATCGAGCTGGATCTTCACAATCGCCAGAAATCTCAGAATAGACGCGTTTCGTCGCGAGAAACGGCCGACTTTCGATCCGACCGATCCGGCTTTCGTTCCGGACGACGTGCCGCCGGCCGATATAGAATTCGAAACGCGCCAGGAGGCCGATCGCCTCCGCCGTGCCATGGAAACCCTACCACCCGAACAGCTCGAACTCCTCAAAATGTCATTCTACAGAGAAGCCTCTCACAGCATGATCGCAGCCGAACTCGGCCTGCCGATGGGAACCGTCAAATCGCGCATTCGGCTGGCCTTCGCCAAGCTACGTGCAGCACTGGAGGAGCGGGCATGACGCTCCACGTCCAACATCATATCAGCGACGAACTGCTGCTCGATTATGCCACGGGCAACTTGACCGAGGGCTGGAGCATCGCTGTTGCGACGCATCTGGCGCTGTGCCCGACCTGCCGTGACCGACTGTCCTTCATGGAGCATACCGGCGGGCAGTTGCTTGAGGCGGTCGATGAAAACGAGAGCATGGCGACTTCGGCCAATAGCTGGGCCGCGATGAAGACAAAGCTGTCTTCGGAGGGTTCATCGAGGGCATCTGCAGCCAAGCCCGTTGCGACGCCCGCTGACGTTCCGGTTCTTCCCGAGCCTTTGCGCTCTTATCTCGGCGGCGATGTCGAGTTGTTGAAGTGGAAGGCCCTCGGACGCGGTGCCTATCATATCCCGATCAAGACGGGCGATTCGGAAAGCCAGGTCCGGCTTCTCAAGATCCCGGCTGGCAAGCCCGTGCCGGAGCATTCTCATGGCGGGCGTGAACTGACGCTGGTGCTGAAGGGCGCTTTCACTGATGGCGCGACCGTTTTCAAGCGGGGTGACATCGAGGAGGCCGACGAGACACTGACCCATCAGCCGGTTGCGACACCGGACGAGGACTGCATCTGTCTCGCCGTGACCGACGCGCCGCTGAAGTTTAAGAGCCTGCTTGTTCGGCTCGTCCAGCCGGTACTCGGAATCTGATGGAAGGCCGGGCCGAAGCCCGGCCCGAGGGAGAAGACCAATGGCTTATGTGATTGCCTATGTTTCGACGGCCGTGGTCTTCTTCGCGCTCGATTTTCTGTGGCTCACGCGCATCGCAATCGGCTTTTACCGCCAACATATCGGAAGCCTGCTCTTGGCGACGCCGAACTTCGCGCCGGCTGGAATTTTCTATATGTTCTACGTCATTGGTCTCGTCTATTTCGCCGTCATGCCGGCCGTTTCTGCCGGCAGTCTGTTGACGGCGATCTTCAACGGGGCGTTGCTCGGCCTGCTCGCCTATGGCACCTATGACATGACGAACCTCGCCACACTGAAGGGCTGGTCTCTGCAGGTCAGCCTCGTCGACATGGCCTGGGGTGCGTTTCTCTCCGCTACGGCCTCGGCGGCCGGCTTCTACGCCGTTTCGCGCTTTACGCAGTGAGCGCTGGAAGGGCGTCTTCGGGCGCCCTATGTTCTCGGCATGATCAAGCCGGACCTTCTTCTTCATCCGACACCCGGTGGGCTTTATTGCCCGCTGGGTGATTTTTTTGTCGATCCGGTTCGGCCCGTCGACCGGGCGTTGATTACGCACGGACATTCCGACCACGCTCGCTCGGGCCACACACACGTTCTCGCTACCCGACAGACCCTGGATATCATGGCGATCCGCTATGGTGAGGATTTCTGTGTGACGTCACAGAGCGCGGCCTTCGGAGAAACCATTTCGATCAACGGTGTTGCGATCCGCTTCCATCCCGCAGGCCATGTGCTTGGCTCGGCACAGATCGAGATCGAAGCGCAGGGGACGCGGATCGTGGTCTCCGGCGACTACAAGCGCGGGGCGGATCCGACCTGCGCGAGCTTCGAGCCGATTCCCTGCGATGTCTTCATTACCGAAGCCACCTTCGGACTACCGGTCTTCCACCATCCGGAGCCACGGCTGGAAATCCAGAAGCTGCTGACCTCGCTGCAGCAGTTTCCCGAGCGCAGCCATCTGATCGGGGCTTATGCGCTCGGTAAGGCGCAGCGGGTGATTTCGCTCATCCGGCGCGGCGGCTACGAAAAGCCGATCTATATCCACGGCTCGATGGCGCGGCTCTGCGACTACTACACTGAGCAAGGTGTGGAGCTGGGGGATCTCAGGCCTGCCACGACCGAAGACAAGAAGTCGGGCAACTTCAAGGGCGCTGTCGTCATCGGCCCGCCATCTGCCTTTAACGACCGCTGGGCGCGGCGCTTCGAGGATCCTCTCGCCATCTTTGCGTCCGGCTGGATGATGGTGCGCCAGAGAGCCAAGCAGCGCGGCGTGGAACTGCCGCTCGTCATTTCCGACCACTGCGACTGGCCGGAACTTCTGGACACGATCCGCGAGGTCGGCCCCCAGGAGGTCTGGGTCACCCATGGGCGGGAGGAAGCGCTGGTGCACTGGTGCGAGCTGTCCGGCATCAAGGCACGGCCTCTGCACCTCGTCGGCTACGAAGACGAGGGAGACTGAGATGAAGGCCTTTGCCCGCCTCCTCGATCGCCTCGTGCTGACACCCAGCCGGAACGGCAAGCTGACGCTGCTCGTCGACTATTTCCGTAACACGCCCGATCCCGACCGCGGTTATGCTCTGGCCGCGCTGACCGATGGGCTCGACATCAAGGGCGTCAAGCCGGCGCTGCTCAAGGAGCTGGTGCTGGAGCGCATGGACCCGATCCTGTTCCAGTATTCCTATGATTATGTGGGTGACCTTGCCGAGACAATCTCGCTGGTCTGGGAGCCGCAGGCGCTGGAAGCCGAGGCCGAGCAGGATCTCGAAAGCCTGTCCAAGATCGTCGAGCGGCTGCAGCGGCTTGGGCGAAACGAGACGCGCTCCGTCATGCGCGACCTCTTCGACAGGCTCGACACATCCGAACGGTTCGCGCTGATCAAGCTCGTGACCGGAGGACTACGGATTGGCGTATCTGCGCGCCTCACCAAGCAGGCGCTGGCGCTCTATGGCGACAAGGATGTCGTTGACATCGAGAGCCTCTGGCATGGGCTGAAGCCGCCTTATACCGAGCTTTTCGCCTGGTTGGAAAACCGGGTCGAGAAACCTGTCTTGTCGACGCCGGCGATTTTCCATTCGGTGATGCTCTCGACGCCGATCGAAGACAGGGATTTGCCCAATCTCGATCCGAGGGATTTCGCCGCCGAATGGAAATGGGACGGCATTCGCGTGCAGTTGTCCTGCTCCGGCGGGAAGAGCCGGCTCTATTCGCGCTCCGGCGACGACATTTCGGGGGCGTTTCCTGACATCATCGAGGCAGCGCAGTTCGAGGGGGTGATCGACGGCGAACTGCTCGTCGGCGGGACCTCGCGGACCAATGCGCCGACGCGGACCTTTTCAGATCTGCAGCAGCGGCTCAATCGCAAGACGGTGACCGCCAAGATGCTGGAGGACTATCCGGTCTTCATCCGTGCCTATGACATTCTTTTCGACGGTGACCTCGACGTTCGGCCAGAGACGTTCCTGACACGCCGCGAACGCTTAAGCGCGCTCATCGCGCGGCAGGAGCCCAGACGTTTCGATCTCTCGCCGCTGGTTTCCTTCTCGACCTGGAAAGAGCTGGAGCAGCTGCGCGCTGCCCCACCCGATCCCGTGATCGAAGGCGTGATGCTCAAGCGGCTGGACAGCAGCTACCAGGCCGGACGCGCCAAAGGGCCGTGGTTCAAGTGGAAACGCGACCCGATGAATGCCGATGCCGTGCTGATGTATGCCCAGCGTGGGCACGGCAAACGCTCCAGCTACTACTCGGATTTCACCTTCGGCGTCTGGACGACGATCCCCGGCGAAGGGGATGTGCTTGTGCCGGTCGGCAAGGCTTACTTCGGCTTCACCGACGAGGAGCTGGAAGTGCTCGACCGTTTCGTGCGCAACAATACGGTGGAGCGCTTCGGCCCGGTTCGCAGCCTGAGAGCAGAACCCGAGCATGGCTTTGTCGTCGAGGTAGCCTTCGAGGGGCTGGCGCGCTCGACGCGGCACAAATCTGGGATCGCGATGCGGTTTCCCCGCATCGCACGGCTCAGGCAGGACAAGCTGCCGAAGGATGCCGATCGCCTGGAGACGCTGGTCGCGATGCTCTGACGGCTCGCGTGTTTCCAGGGTTAGCGCGTGGTCAGGCAGCGAGAGACGCTGTCCTGCCAGCCGGCGATCGCTGCTTCCCGTTCGGACACATCCATGCCCGGCTCGAAACGGCGATCGCGCTTCCAGGTCGCGGCAAAGCCCTTCTGGTCGGGCCAGAGGCCGGCACGGGAGCCGGCGAGCCAGGCGGCACCGAGGACCGTGGTTTCGAGAACCACGGGACGATCGACGGGGGCAGCCAGGATGTCGGCCAGGCGCTGCATCGTCCAGTCGGACGCGACCATGCCGCCATCGACGCGGAGCACCGTTTTCGAGGCGCTGCCGTTCCAGTCCTTCTTCATGGCCTCCAGGAGATCATGGGTCTGGTAGGCGACGCTTTCGAGCACGGCGCGGGCGAATTCGGCCGGGCCCGTTCCCCGCGTCAGGCCGAAGATAGCGCCGCGGGCATCGGCATCCCAATGGGGTGCGCCAAGGCCGGTAAAGGCCGGCACGAGATAGACGCGCTGATGCGGATCGGCTTTGCTGGCCAGCGCATCCGTTTCCGAAGCGACCTTCACGAAGCCCATCTGGTCGCGTAGCCACTGGACGGCAGCACCGGCGATGAAGATCGAGCCTTCGAGGGCGTAGGTTGTCTCGCCATTCAGGCGATAGGCGATGGTTGTGAGCAGACGGTTGGACGAGGCGACGCGATCGCGGCCGGTGTTGAGAAGCGCAAAGCAGCCCGTGCCATAGGTCGACTTCATCATGCCCGGCTCGAAGCAGGCATTGCCGATGACGGCGGCCTGCTGGTCGCCGGCGACGCCGAGGATCGGGATTTCGGCGCCGAGAACGGCAGCATCCGTGATGCCGAAGTCGTCGGCACAATCCTTGACCTCTGGCAACATGGCGCGCGGGATCTCGAGGATCGACAGTAGCTCATCGTCGAAGCGGTTTTCGCCGATGTCGTAAATCAGTGTGCGCGAGGCATTGGTCGCGTCGGTCGCGTGGATCTTGCCCCCGGTCAGCTTGTAGATGAGCCAGCTATCGACCGTGCCGAAGCAGATCTCGCCGTTTTCCGCGCGCGCCTTTAGCCCGTCCACGTTCTTCAGAAGCCAGGACAGCTTGGTGCCGGAGAAATAGGGATCGAGCAGAAGACCGGTCTTTTCGGTGAAGAGCGGCTCCAGGCCCTTATGCTTGAGCTCGTCGCAGAACCGGGCCGTGCGGCGGTCCTGCCAGACAATGGCATGGTGAACCGGCTGGCCGGTCTCGCGGTCCCAGACGACGACGGTTTCGCGCTGGTTGGTGATGCCGATTGCCGTCACATCGCCGATCTTGATCTTAGCGGCAGAGAGAGCCTTTTCGATGGTCGCCAGAACAGTCTGCCAGATCTCGTCCGCATCATGCTCAACCCATCCGGAATCCGGGAAATGCTGGGTGAACTCCTGCTGAGCGACGCCGACGATATGCATCTCGTGATCAAAGATCATCGAGCGGGTCGAGGTCGTTCCTTGGTCGATGGCCAGAATGTAACCGCTCATCAGGCTGAAACTCCTTAAGTGAAGAAGCCGGGGCGTAGTTGGCGCCCCGGCGATTGTCAATTCAGCGGCGATCGCCGATCTTTACTGCCAGCTCTTGACGAGCTCGTCGTAGTTGACCGTCATCGGCTGTTCTTTTTCGTTCTCGATCTTCAGCTGCGGAGCGAGATTGCCCTTGGCAACAGCATCGGCATTCCACTCTTCGAGGGTCTTTTCCTCGGCAAGCTTCGGACCGATATCGCCCTGAACGCCGGCGCGTTCGAGACGCTCAAGGACCTTTTCCTGCTCAGCGCAGAGCGAGTCCATGGCTTCCTGCGCAGTCTTTGCACCGGAAGAAGCGTCACCGATTGCCTGCCACCAGAGCTGAGCCAGCTTCGGATAGTCAGGAACGTTGGTGCCGGTCGGCGACCACTGCAGGCGAGCCGGCGAGCGGTAGAACTCGACCAGACCGCCGAGCTTCGGAGCGCGATCGGTGAAGGACTGGTGATCGAGGGTCGACTGACGGATGAAGGTCAGGCCAACATGGCTCTTCTTCACGTCAACGGTCTTCGAGGTGACGAACTGTGCGTAGAGCCAGGCGGCCTTCGCACGGTCTTCCGGGGTGGACTTCATCAGCGTCCAGGAACCGGCGTCCTGATAGCCGAGCTTCATGCCGTCCTTCCAGTAGACGCCATGCGGGCTCGGAGCAAAACGCCACTTCGGCGTGCCGTCCGCGTTGACGACCGGCAGGCCTTCCTTGACGAAGTCGGCGGTGAAGGCGGTGTAGGTGAACATCTGCTGGGCGACTTCACCCTGAGACGGCACCGGACCGGATTCCGAGAAGGTCATGCCCTGGGCAGCCGGAGGGGCGTACTTCTTCATCCATTCGAGATACTTCTCGATGGCATAGACAGAGGCAGGGCCGTTGGTGTCACCGCCGCGGGCGACGCAAGAGCCGACCGGACGGGAGTTTTCGTCGACCTTGATGCCCCATTCGTCAACCGGGTTGCCGTTCGGGATGCCCTTGTCGCCGTTGCCAGCCATGGAGAGCCAGGCGTCGGTGAAGCGCCAGCCGAGCGACGGGTCCTTCTTGCCGTAGTCCATATGGCCGAAGACCTTCTTGCCGTCGATTTCGCGACCGGTGAAGAATTCAGCGATGTCCTCGTAAGCAGACCAGTTGACCGGAACGCCGAGATCGTAGCCGTACTTCGCTTTAAAGTCGGTCTTATTCTTCTCGTCGTTGAACCAGTCGTAGCGGAAGAAGTAGAGGTTGGCGAACTGCTGCGTGGGCAGCTGGTAGAGCTTGCCATCCGGAGCGGTCGTGAACGACTTGCCGATGAAGTCATCGATGTCGAGGGTCGGGCTGGTGACGTCCTTGCCTTCGTTCGCCATCCAGTCGGTCAGGTTGCGGACCTGCTGGTAGCGCCAGTGGGTGCCGATCAAGTCGGAGTCGTTGATGTAGGCGTCGTAGATGTTCTCGCCCGACTGCATCTGCGTCTGCAGCTTTTCGACGACGTCACCTTCACCAATCAGATCGTGGGTGATCTTGATGCCGGTGATGGCGGTGAAGGCCGGAGCGAGGACCTTCGATTCATATTCATGCGTGGTGATGGTTTCAGAGACGACCTTGATCTCCATGCCGGCGAAAGGCTTCGCGGCATCGATGAACCACTGCATTTCGGCTTCCTGCGTGGCACGATCGAGTGCCGACATGTCGCCGACCTCGGCGTCCAGGAACTTCTTCGCCGCTTCCATGTCGGCGAATGCGACACCCGTCATTGCCAGAAGCATGGCGGCCGTCGTCGTCAAAAGGTGCTTTCGCATAGTTTCCTCCCTAAGGTTGCGAATGCGTTCAGTTTGCAGTCCCGAGGATGGCGACCTCCCGCCGCCATCCATCTTGTCTTGCCCTAGACGAAGCGGAAAACGCCGATGGCGTAGACCACGGACAGGGCGAGAGCCCACCACAGGTTCGGTCCAACGAGACCGAGCCAAGCGAGATTGATGAAAGCCGATCCAAGCAGCGACACAAAAAGGCGGTCACCGCGGGTCGTCTCGAAGCGCAGAATGCCGGTTCGCGGATTACCGCCCGGGGACAGATATTCCCAGACTGCCATCGACAGGATCAGGCTGAAGATCACGACGAAGAATATGGCCGTCGGGGTCGTCCAGGCCATCCATGTAAAGTCCATCGGAACCTCCTCAGACGCGGCCCAGGGCAAAGCCCTTGGCGATGTAGTTGCGGACGAAATAGATCACGAGCGCGCCGGGTATGATCGTGAGCACGCCGGCTGCGGCCAGCACGCCCCAGTCCATGCCGGAGGCAGACACCGTACGCGTCATGATGGCGGCGATCGGCTTGGCATCCGTCGTGGTCAGAGTGCGGGCAATCAGAAGCTCGACCCAGGAGAACATGAAGCAGAAGAAGGCGGCGACACCGATGCCGGATGCGATCAGCGGCATGAAGATCTTCACGAAGAACTTGGGGAAGGAATAGCCGTCGATATAGGCCGTCTCGTCGATCTCCTTCGGCACGCCCGACATGAAGCCTTCCAGGATCCAGACAGCCAGCGGCACGTTGAACAGGCAGTGCGCGATGGCGACTGCGATATGCGTGTCGATGAGGCCGAAGGCAGAGTAGAGCTGGAAGAAGGGCAGCGCGAAGACAGCCGGCGGCGCCATGCGGTTTGTCAGCAGCCAGAAGAACAGATGCTTGTCACCCAGGAAGCGATACCGCGAGAAGGCATAGGCTGCCGGCAGGGCGACGGCGACTGCGATCACGGTGTTCATGCACACATAGATGATCGAGTTGATGTAGCCCTTGTACCACGAGGGATCGGTGAAGATCACCGCGTAGTTGGCAAGTGTCGGATTGACGGGCCAGAGCGAGAAGGCACCCGTGATCTCTGCATTCGTCTTGAAGCTCATGTTGACGAGCCAATAGATCGGCAGGAGCAGAAAGATGATGTAGATCGTCGGGACCAGAAAGCCGAGGCCGGTGCGGTTGTCAGTGCTTTTCATCGTTCTCTCCCTCAGGCCTTCGCGTCACTGTTGGTCATGACGGTGTAGAAAACCCAGGACAGCGCGAGGATGATCAGGAAGTAGATGATCGACATCGCCGCCGCCGGACCGAGGTCGAACTGGCCAACAGCCATCTTGACGAGGTCGATGGACAGGAAGGTGGTCGAGTTGCCAGGGCCACCGCCTGTCAGGACGAAGGGCTCGGTGTAGATCATGAAACTATCCATGAAGCGCAGCAGCACGGCGATCAGAAGCACGCGCTTCATCTTCGGCAGCTGGATGAAGCGGAACACGGACCAGCGCGATGCACCGTCGATCTTGGCTGCCTGGTAATAAGCATCCGGGATCGAGACGAGACCGGCATAGCAGAGCAGCACGACAAGGCTCGTCCAGTGCCAGACATCCATGACGATGATGGTGACCCAGGCGTGGATCGGGTTCTGCGTGTAGTTATAGTCGAAGCCCAGGGCGTTCAGCGAATAGCCGAGAAGACCGATGTCGACGCGGCCGAAGACCTGCCAGATGGTACCGACAACATTCCACGGAATGAGCAGCGGCAGCGCCATCAGAACGAGGCAGACCGGAACGCCCAGTCCGGTTTTCGGCATGTTGAGCGCGATAAAGATGCCAAGTGGCACCTGGATCGCCAGAATGATCATCGAGAAGATCAGGTTGCGTCCGAGCGCATCCCAGAAGCGGTCGGAGGAGAGGATATCGGTGAACCAGTCGGTGCCGGCCCAGAAGAACTGATTGTTGCCGAAGGTATCCTGGACGGAATAGTTCACCACGGTCATCAGCGGAATAACTGCCGAGAAGGCCACCAGCACCAGAACCGGAACGACCATGAACCAGGCTTTGTTGTTCCAAGTCTTTTCCATGGTTCAGCCCTCCATTCCAACGCGCCAGGAATCGGCAAAGATGCCGACGCCCTCGGGGACGAATGTGACCTTCGGTTCTGCGGGGATATCCGCATCCTCTGGGATGACGATCGACAGCGGATTGCCGGCAAACTGCGCCCGCACGATCTTCTGACGGCCAATATCCTCGACCTTGGCGACGGTCACGGGCATGCCTTCGCGTCCGAGACGCAGGAATTCGGGGCGGATGCCGAGCTCGATCTTGCTCTGGCCGGACAGTTTGGGCGTTCCCGGCAGGCTCACCGTCTGGTCGCCAACAATCGCGGTTGCACCATTTACCTTGACCGGCATGACATTCATGCCTGGCGAGCCAATGAAATAGCCGACAAAGGTGTGGCTCGGGCGCTCGAAAAGTTCGGCCGGCGTTCCGATCTGGACGATCTGGCCGTCATACATGACGACCACCTTATCGGCGAAGGTGAGCGCTTCGGTCTGGTCATGGGTGACATAGACCATGGTGAAGCCGGACTGGCGGTGCAGACGCTTCAGCTGCGAACGGAGCACCCATTTCATATGCGGGTCGATAACCGTCAGCGGCTCATCAAAAAGGATCGCGTTGACATCCGAGCGCACGAGACCGCGACCGAGGGAGATCTTCTGCTTCTGGTCCGCCGTCAGTCCCTGCGCCTGCTTGCGGGCCATGGGCTGCAGGTCGATCATGTCGAGGATCTCGTTGACCCGCCTGTTGACCTGATCTTCCGGAACCTGGCGGTTGCGCAGGGGGAAGGCCAGGTTGTCGTAGACACTCATGGTGTCGTAGACGACGGGGAACTGGAAGACCTGGGCGATGTTGCGGGCAGCCGTCGGCAGGTTCGTGACGTCGATGCCGTCGAATTCGATCCGGCCATCCGAGGGATGAATCAGGCCCGAGATGATGTTGAGCAGTGTGGTCTTGCCGCAGCCGGAGGGACCGAGCAACGCATAGGCGCCACCGTCATTCCATTCGTGGTGGACTTCCTTGAGGGCATAGTCGCCCGCGGCACGAGCGGCGGGTGAGTAGGCGTGGCGGATATGGTCGAGGTTGATGCGTGCCATGACGTTCCTCCTCACGCAGCCAGTTCGGCGGGCGCGCCAAGCGCCCTGCCGTCGGCGCCGAACGCCATCAGGTGACGGGTGTCGATGAAGACGTCGATCTCGCGGTCGGGATCAATGTCGTGGATGCCATGCGCCAGGCAGACCCAGCGGGCAGTTCCATATTCGACGTGGATGAAGCTCTCAGAGCCGGCGATTTCCGACACGAGGGTGCGTGAGCGCATGGCCATGGCACCAGGCAGGGCAGTAAGCGACAGGTGGTGCGGGTGGAAGGCCACGGTCACGGGACCGTCTGCAATGGATGAGAGATGCGCCGGCATGCCAAGAACCGGCTGGCCGTTCAGCTCGAAGCTTGCGCCCTTTTTGACGAGCGCAATGGTGTTGAGCGGCGGATCCGCGAAGGTCCGGGCGGTCAGAAGATCCGATGGACGACGATAGACATTGATTGTCTCACCGAACTGGGTGATTCGGCCTTCAGAGAGCGTCGCCGTGTTGCCGCCGAGCAGCAGAGCTTCAGACGGTTCCGTCGTCGCGTAGACGAAGATCGCGCCGGATTCGGCAAAGATCTTCGGCAGCTCTTCGCGCAGTTCCTCGCGAAGCTTGTAGTCGAGGTTGGCGAGCGGTTCGTCGAGGAGAACGAGCGTGGCGTTCTTGACGATGGCGCGGGCCAAGGCCGTGCGCTGCTGCTGTCCGCCGGAGAGGCTGAGCGGGGTGCGATCAAGATACGGCGTCAGCCGGAGCAGATCAGCGGCCTTGCGCACTTCACGATCGATCGTGGCTGCATCCTTGCCGCCCACGCGCATCGGCGAGGCGATGTTCTCGTAGACCGTCAGGGCCGGGTAGTTGATGAACTGCTGGTAGACCATCGCGACATTGCGCTTCTGGACCGGCATGCCCGTGACATCCTTGCCGTCGAAATGGACGGTTCCGGAAGTCGGCTTGTCGAGGCCTGCCATCAGGCGCATCAGGGATGTCTTGCCCGAAAGCGTGGGCCCGAGCAGGACATTGAGCGTACCCCGCTGCAATGTCAGATCGGTCGGGTGAATGTGATATTCACCTCCCGCCATTTTCGAGACTTTACGCAGTTCCAACATATGTCCTCGGGCCTCCTCCAAACCGTCGGTCTTCTTCAATAAGATGGGCGATCAGGCCGCCGCCAACATCCCCAGATAGGCATCCAGCCCCTTCGCCTCCTCTGGCGTCAGGAACAGACCCTGTTTCGTTCGGCGCCACAGCACGTCTTCGGCCGTGACCGCCCATTCCGTTTCCACCAGCCAGCGGACCTCTGCTTCATAAAGCGTGCCGCCGAAATAGCGACCGAGATCCGTTGCCGCCTGGGCCGTGCCCAGGATTGTTTTCGAATCCGTTCCGTAGCAGCGGATCAGCCGCTCGGCGTGTCCCCGCTCCAGGAAGGGATAGGCTTTCAACAGATCTGCAACCGTGGTCTCGAAGGCCGTTGCAGCGAAATCGCCGCCCGGCAGACGACTTCCGGCAGTCCAGGGCGCGCCCCTTTCGCCGATGGATTCGCCGATCTTTTCGAGCGCATGTTCCGCCAGTCTGCGATAGGTGGTCAGCTTGCCGCCGAAGACATTGAGCAAGGGGGCATCGCCGCTGTTGCCTTCGATCTTCAGCACGTAATCGCGCGTCGCTTCCTGTGCTTTCGAAGCGCCGTCATCGAAGAGAGGACGGACGGCCGAATAGCTCCAGACGATATCGTCAGGGCGCACCGGTTCCTGGAAATATTCGCTGGCCGCGTCGCAGAGGTAGTTCACCTCTTCGGGGCTGATGCGGACATCCTTCGGATCTTCGGTGTAGTCGCGGTCTGTCGTGCCGATAAGGGTGAATTCGCCTTCATAGGGGATGGCGAAGATGATGCGATTATCGGGATTCTGGAAGAAGTAGGCACGCGGATCGGTGAACTTCTTGCGGACGATGATGTGGCTGCCTTGGACCAGACGGACATTGTGTACGTTGTTGCGGCCGAAAGCACCAGCCAATACCTGGTCAACCCAGGGACCGGCGGCATTCACCAGCATGCGCGCCTTGTGGGTGACCACGGAGCCATCGCGCTGCGACTTCGTGGTGACGACCCAGTGGCCGTCTTCGCGATGGGCGGACACGACGCGGGCGCGGCTCAGGATGTTCGCGCCACGGATCTGCGCGTCGCGGGCGTTGAGGACAACCATGCGGGCGTCATCGACCCAGCCATCGGAATATTCAAAAGCCTTCGAGAAGACGGGCTTCAAGGGCTTGCCGGCCGGATCGCGGCGCAGATCGAGCGTCTTGGTGGCGGGCAAAAGCTTGCGACCACCCAGATTGTCGTAAAGGAAGAGGCCGAGGCGGATAAGCCAGGCCGGGCGAATGCCGCCCTTCTGGAAGGGCAGCACGAAACGCAGCGGCCAGATGACATGAGGCGCCATGGCCCAGAGAACCTCGCGCTCCATCAGAGCCTCGCGCACCAGGCGGAATTCGTAATGCTCCAGGTAGCGCAAGCCACCATGGATCAGCTTGGTGGCGCCGGAAGATGTGCCGGAGGCGAAGTCGTTCATTTCAGCCAGAGCGACAGAATATCCACGGCCGGCCGCGTCACGCGCGATCCCGCATCCATTGATCCCGCCGCCGATCACAAACAGATCGTAGATTGGCTGCCCCGACATTATCCCTCCGCATGTTCGCACCTGCAGCATTTGCTGCTATTGCGAAAGCATGAATATAATTTTCGAAATTTAAACGAATGTCAAACGAAACTTATTCCGCAGGTGGTTGGCCATTCGTCGGAGCGGTTTCAATGATGCGGACGTCCTGCTCCGCGCAGATCGTCCGGATGCTGTCTGAAGGACAATGATCGGTGATAAACGTCTGAACCTGCGAGATATGGCCGATCCGGACAGGCGCCGTGCGCTCGAATTTCGAGGCGTCGGACACGAGAATTACGTGGCGCGCATTGGCGATGATCGCCTGGGCGACTTTCACTTCGCGGAAATCGAAATCGAGCAGTGCACCATCTTCATCGATTGCCGAAACGCCGATGACGGCGAAATCCACCTTGAACTGGCGGATGAAATCCACGGCCGCCTCACCGACGATGCCGCCATCTGATCCACGGACCACGCCACCGGCGATCACCACCTCAATTGAGGGAAAAATTCGCAAGTGATTGGCAACGTTGATGTTATTGGTGATGACCATCAATTCCTTATGGTCGACCAAAGCGTCACCGACCGCTTCCGTGGTGGTGCCGATGTTGATGAAGAGCGAGGAATTGTCGGGAATCAGATCTGCGGCGGCGCGGCCGATCGCCTGTTTCTCGGTTGCGGCCATGGAACGGCGCGCTTCATATTTGACGTTTTCATTTCCGCTCGGGAAAACGGCTCCGCCGTGGATACGGTTCAGGGCTCGTGCGTCGCAGAGGTCGTTGAGATCCTTGCGAATCGTCTGCGGCGTGACTGCGAAACGCGCCGCGAGTTCGTCCACGAGAACGCGACCCTGCTCCTTCGCCAGAGCCATGATCTCCGCCTGCCTCGCCGAAAACATCATGTCGGCCCCCTCCCCTTTTCGTTTTTCTTCAGTCTAGGCAAAAACGAAACATCAGCAATAGCCGAGACTGAAACTATCTCCGGCGCAGGAGGAGTATGAAAGCCAGACCTCCGGCGAGACCGGTGATGACGCCGATCGGCACATCCTCCGGGGCCATGATCGTGCGCGAAACGATGTCCGCGAGGATCAGGATGACCGCACCGGCCAGCGCCGACAGCGGGATGACACGGATGTTGTCACTGCCCGCGGTGAGACGGACGAAATGCGGGACGAGCAGACCGACGAAACCGATAGCGCCGGAGAAGGCGACCATGACGCCGGTCAAGAGAGCGGTGGCGACGAAGAGTTCGGCACGGAAGCGAGCAACGGGAACACCGAGGGTCGCTGCCGTTTCGTCACCCATGGCCATGGCGTTGATCTCGCGGGCGCGGACGACCAGGAAGACCAGGCAGGCGGCGAGCACGATCACAGGATAGATGAGATGCGACCACTGGGCGAGGCCGAGGCCGCCCAGCATCCAGAAGACCACCGTATGGGCGGCTCGGGGATCGCCCAGGAAGATGGCGAGATTACCGAGCGACGTCGCAACGAAAGCGATTGCCACGCCTGTCAGCACCAGGCGGTCGGCTCCGGCACCGGTGAAACGCGTCACGGCGACCACGGCGAGCGTTGCCAGCAGAGAGCCAACAAAGGCGAAGAGGGGGACAGTGACCAGGCCGAAAATCAGGCCTGTGTGCAGTAGAGCAATGATCGCTCCAAGCGCGCCCCCTGAGGACACGCCGAGAAGATGGGGGTCGGCGAGCGGATTGCGGGTGACCGCCTGCAAGACGGCGCCGACCGTCGCCAGACCTGCGCCGACGAGCCCCGCCAGGATCACTCGGGGAAACCGGACGTCCCAGACGATGCTTTCACGACCGGCGGACCAGGTCGGCTCGAAGGTGCCGAGCACCAGCTTGTTGACCAGGATCGACCAGACCGTTTCAGCGGGGATGGCGGCGGACCCCAGTGAAACCCCTGCAGTGAGGCACAGGGCCAGCAGCACGAGGGCCAGACCTGTCCATAGAAACATGCGACCGTGCATCATGCTGCCCTTGGTAGTGCTTGCGAGCGGGGCCTGAGATCGGCCCCGCCTTAGCGATCACATGTTGCGCGGGTGGAAGGCGTCTGCCAGGCGGTCGATGGCTTGGACGTTACGCGGGCCAGGCGTTGCCTCGACATATTCCAGCACGACGAAACGGTCCTGCTTGACCGCGTCGAGGTTCTTGAAGGCCGGGGTCTCCTTCATGAAGGCGATCTTCTGCTCGGCGGTGACATCGCCGTAGTTGACGATGACGATCACTTCCGGGTTGCGCTCGATGACCGGCTCCCAGGAAACCTCGGTCCAGCTCTTTTCCACGTCATCCATGACGTTGACGCCGCCGGCGGCCTCGATCATCGCGGTTGGAATGCCGAAGCGGCCGGAGGTGAAGGGCTTCTCGGTGCCGGAATCATAGACAAAGACGCGCACGGGCTTCTCGATGCCGCCGATCCGCGTGGTGATCTCATCGAGCTGCTTGCGATAGCCGGCGACCAGTTCTTCAGCGCGCTGCTCGACACCGAAGATCTTGCCGAGATTGAGCAGATCCACGAACATGTCGTCCATGGTCGGCTTGTTCTTGGCCATGATGTGAATGCAGGATTCGGTCAGTTCGTAGACCTTGATGCCCAGGGGCTCGAGCGTCTCGGGCGTCACTTCGCCACCGACCTTCATGCCGTAGTTCCAGCCGGCGAAGTAGAAATCGGCATCGGCGTTCAGCAACACTTCCTTGGTCGGATATTTCGGCGAAAGTTCCGGCAGTTCCTTTACGCCTTCGCGCAGCCCCTCATCCAGCGTCTTCCAGCCGGAGATGCCTGTATAGCCGACCATGCGATCCTGCAGTTTCAAGGCGAGCATCATCTCGGTCAGGTTGACGTCATTGGAGATGGCACGGGCGGGCGCTGCTTCGAGCGTGACGTCGCGACCGCAGCTCTTGACCGTGACCGGATAGGCGAAGGCGGAAGACGCCGTGAAGACCGATGCGAACAGAGCGGCGGACAGAAGAAAACGGTTGGCCATGGTATCGGGGTCCTTTTGAAATCAGTTCAGAGCAAGTGAGAAAGAGAAACGGTGCGCGCGAAGACCTTCCGCCTGCTGGCGCGCGGCGAGCACGCCGAAGGTCCCTGACAGGGCCTGTTCGGTCAGAACCGCCTCCGGCGCCCCGAAGGCACTCATGCGGCCGCCATGCATCAGAGCGACATGGCTTGCGAATTCGGCCGCCAGATTGATGTCGTGCAACGTCGTGATAATCGTCAGATTGAGCGCGCCCAGCAGATCGAGGATTTCGAGCTGGTGACGGATGTCCAGATGGTTGGTCGGCTCGTCGAGAATCAGGATCTCCGGCTTCTGGGCGAGTGCACGTGCCACCAGAACACGCTGCTTCTCACCGCCCGAGAGGGTCGAGAACTGGCGGTTTGCCAAACGAAGAAGGTCGAGATGGTCGAGGGCGTGTTCGGCTTCCGCTCTGTCCTGATCATTCCAGCCGGAAAGGCCCTCGCGCCAGGGAACGCGACCCATCATCACCACGTCGCGGACCGTGAAGGGGAAATCGCCAGGCATTTCCTGCAGGACGACAGCGACGCGCCGCGCAACCTGGCGGGCACTCATGGACCAGATATCCTGGCCGTCCACTTCGACGCGGCCTTCCAGGGGAGAGACGCCGCGATACAGGCAGCGAAGCAAGGTCGTCTTGCCGGCACCATTCGGGCCGACGATCGCCAACCGGTCGCCGGCGTCGAGCGCAAACGACACATCACGAACGAGGAAATGCGATGATTTCGGACCCCAGCCGAGATCCGTGACCCGGATAGGGCACCCCTTGCTGCTGCAACTCATCGGCGCATCCCCGCAGGGAAGGCGCTGCCGGCGGTCACGCCATGGGCGAGCTTGGATCCAAGCCTGAGCGGCTCATGATCGAGAAGGAAATGCATGCCAGTCCTCCGCAGGATTTCTCCGGAGGCAAAATGGCATGTGTTCGGCGCGCCTGAGGGCGCTGTGCAAAAGCCAGTTCGTATCCATCGGAACACCCCGTCCGCTTCGGTTTCATCGCTTGACGGCAGGTCTCCTGGCTCGCGGATATACGCTTTCCATTTGCCTTCCCACGGTGACCCGCAGTGGCCCGGCGTGTGAACGCCGCAAGAATGGACAGCAATCCGCTTACAGTTGCGGGGGCAGCCACGGTCTTGGTCCCTTTTGGGTCTTCCGCACCGTGTTCCCTATTAATCCCCTCGGAGTCATCCGTTGAGGGAACCGTCACCTGCTTGCATAAGATCTGCAGACCCCGCCGGTCAAGCCTCTAATCCTCTAAGTTATGTAATACCATTACATTTAGCGATCACCGTTGGACCTGTCCACCCTGAAACTGTGACTTGATCTCAGGTGGTTGTTCTATTCTCGGCAGCCGCTTCCGGCAGGACGGCAGAGACCGCCTTCTCGTCGATCACGCGCGCGCCTCTCTGGCGGGTGGAATAGCGCCAGATCCACTGAATGCTGACGAGCAGCCTCTTCTCGAAATTGACCAGAAGATAGACGTGAACAAGGGCCCAGAGGAGCCAGGCAATGCGACCCTTGAGTTGCCAGGATCCAAAATCGAAGATGGCGGCATTGCGCCCGATGACCGCAGTGTTGCCGCGATTGTGGAAGTGGAACGTGGGAATGGGCCTTCCAGACAGGAGGTTGGCTTTCAGCGCACGGCCGAGAAACGTTCCCTGCTGTTTTGCCACCTGCGCGAGGGCCGGCATCGGTTTGCCATCTTCGCCGACCGCTAGCGCCGTATCGCCGAGGGCATAGATGCCGGGCTTATCGACAACCGACAGATCGGGCGCCACGGGCAAGCGACCGCCGGCTCCCGGCTCGATGCCCAGCCATTCGGCGGCCGGGGAGGCTTTCACGCCCGCACCCCAGACGATGCAGCTCGCGGGGAGGAACGCGCCGTCAACCTGAACGCCCTCCGCGGTGATGTCGTCGACAGGCGTATTGAGGCGGATATCGACACCGATCCCGGCGAGGTAATCGGAGGCGTATTGCGAGAAGGACTCCGGGAAGGTGGATAGAATTCTCGGCCCGGCCTCGACCAGCAGGACCGTCAATTGATCGGCATGCAGCTTGCGGAAATCCTGGGCGATCATGAAGCGGCCGAGTTCAGAGATCGCGCCCGCCATTTCGACACCTGTCGGTCCGCCGCCGATCACCACGCTGGTCAAAAGTCTGCGTTTTTCGGCCTCGTCGGTGCTCCGCTCCGCCTTTTCGAAAGCGAGGAGCAGCCTGTGGCGGATGTCGCGGGCTTCATGGATGGATTTGAGACCCGGTGCGTGCTGCTGCCAGTCTTCGTGTCCAAAGTAGTTGTAGGTGGAGCCGGTCGCGAGCACGAGGCGATCGAAGGGTATCGAGCCGCCGTCTTTCATGATCACGGTCTGTGCAGGCGCGTTGACTGACACGACCTCGGCCATCACGACGTGGATGTTCGCGTACCGGCCCAGCGTTCGCCGTATCGGTTCGGAGATGTCTGCCGGCGACAGTGCTGCAGTCGCGACCTGATATAGGAGCGGCTGGAAAAGATTGTGGTTGCGACGATCGATCACTGTAACGTCGATTTCCGTGTTGCCCAGTGCCTGAGCACACGCCAGACCGCCGAAGCCTGCACCGACAATCACGACATGCGGTCTCTTCTCCGCGCTCTCCATCTCGCTTTTCATCATCACCTCACTGTCGCTGTTTCCAGGCAAACAGAAGGCATCTGCAAATGTTCCTGCGGAACGGTTCGCAGGCGGCGCAGTTGGTCAGAGGTCAACAGCCACAAGGAGACAAGTCATGGGCATGAATTCCCCGAAAGATGGAAAGCCAGGAACGACAGATCAATCCCCGAGATGGGAAGGACCACAGGAAAACAGGCCAAGCGGCTATATGCCCGCCAAGGATAATCCGGATGTCGACCGGGACGCGGTCGGCGAGAACCTTCAGGACCCAGATAAGCGGAACCTCGGCGATTCGCTCAAGACCAAGGACCAGCCGTAGTCTTGCTTAAAGTGCCGCGAATTTCTCGGAACAGTTCGGAAAGGGTTTGTCATGCGGCCGTCAGTACGAGGAGAGATGCAAGGTCCTATACCGACAACAGACTCCAATATCCCGAGTGGAGACCCGGACCTGCTTATCGCGCGCGCTGTGTAACAGGCGATCGGCGGCGTGAAGGGCGCGATCCGCTTGGCCATGCAGAACTTCTTCCAGGCATATGGCGCCCGAAATCCCAAACTCCGCGGCCTCTTGATGAACACGGCGGCCATTGAACAGCCTGACAGCGGTGCTCAAGCAGAACAGCTCTGACGCAGGACAAGGAAACGGAAAAGATTCTTTGTTCCCTCAGGGAACAATGGCCCAACGTCGCAGTTCATAAGCCATGTAGGATTGTTCCCTCCTCCAACCTCCCCCGGCCGCCCTGAGGGCGCCCACCTGAACCCCGCTTCGGCGGGGTTCTTTTTATGTCAGGACGGGTCCGCCATCCGTCGAGTGCGGCGCTAATCGCTTTCGTTCCCGTGCGGCAACAAGATGCTCCGCGCGGGTGACGCGCGTATGCTCAAGGCGTGTCCATGTCGGCAGTCGCGCTGGGCGGTACGTCCGAGACTTGGTCGTGACGCGTCGGGGCGAAGACCGGGCTGTTTCGGTCACATCTCGTTGGCACTCGGCCGCAACACCACTATGACTGCAACTGTGACCGCCCCAAGAGCGCTGCAAGCAGTCGTCTTGCTCGTCACCATCCTCCGCCTACCGGTTGGTCAAAGACTGAGCCTGCACCTTGTGGGTCCGAACCAATGGGTAATTGGCGACTGCATAGGTCTTCAGGCTGCCGGCGGGACCGTGATCGGCGTATGCCCCGAGCAACCGGATCGCCTGATCATGCGCCTTCATCTGGGCGGACATGTAGGCGCTGTTGAACTGGCTCTCCTCGGCCTGCTCCAACGCCGTAAGGGTCTGCTTCTGCTCCATCGAAAGCTCCATGACGATGGCCACCGAATCGGCGTCGGCCGCCGGCTCCAACTGTCCTCGCGCCCGGCGATGATCATCCAGCATGGTCTGTGCGAACTCGATCACTTGCGGGTCCTGGCTCCGCCGCAAGGCAAGTTCCGCCGAGCGGATTTCGAATTCGTTGGAAGCAGCCGCTTGCTGGACAAAGCTGGCGGGACCAAGTGCCTCCGTCTCAGCTGAGGGCTGCGGCGTCGGCAGCTCTTGGATCGGCGCTGTCTGCTGGGCATTTGCCGTGGCCACGACGGTCAGTGCGGTTGCAGCAGCGAGCGTGATGAGGCGGACCATGTTCGATCTCCTTGGGCTGGGGGTTCAAGGTCCAACCCGTCAGTGCGGGAAGCGTTCCAGATGGGTGGCCAGGCTGGACCGGGATTTGACAGGCGCGGGCAAAATTGGCAGCACTGTCGCCAGACGGAGGAAAGATTTCATGGCGAAACGCGGCGAGGGGCAGACGAGGCTCGATGATGCGGCACGAGCGGGCTGGCTCTACTATGTCGCCGGGCGGACCCAGGACGAGATCGCGGCGTCCATGGGCATCTCGCGCCAGAGCGCGCAACGCCTCGTCTCGCTTTCTGTCGCGGAGAAGCTCATCAAGGTGCGGCTCGATCATCCGATTGCGGCGTGCCTTGAGCTCGCGGAAGCGCTTAAACAAAAGTTCGGTCTCAAGGAAGTCGAGATCGTTCCAACCGATCCCTCCGCGGAATCGGCCAGCGTCGGCGTTGCAGAAGCCGGTGCCGCGCAGCTGGAACGCTGGCTCAGGCAGCCGGAACCGCTGATCATCGCGATGGGGACGGGTCGTACGCTCCGGTCGATGATCGACCAGCTTTCACCGATGGAATGCCCACAGCACAAGATCGTCTCGCTGACGGGCAATATCAGCCCTGATGGCTCGGCCGCCTACTTCAACGTCATCTTCTCCATGGCAGACGCGATCAAGGCACCGCATTTCCCGATGCCACTTCCGGTCATCGTGTCGTCTCCCGCAGAACGTCAGCTGCTGCATGACCAGCCGCTTGTCGCGCCGACGATCGCGCTCGGTCTTCGCTCGGACGTGACCTTCGTCGGTATCGGGGAAATGAACATGCGCGCGCCGCTTCTTGTCGACGGATTCCTGAAACCCCATGAGATGGAGGAACTTCTCCAGGTCGGGGCCGTCGGCGAGATCTGCGGCTGGATCTTCGGGGAAGACGGAAAGTTGCTCAAGCATCCGGTGAACGAGCGGGTCGCCAGCCTTGAAATTCCGTCGCGGGAAACGTCGTCCGTCGTCGGTCTGGCACGAGGCCAACGCAAACATCCCGCAATCCTTGCAGCGGTCCGCGGTGGCCATATTAACGGGTTGATCACGGACGAAGAGGCTGCGCGCCATCTCCTGAAAAACTAGTAAGTCTTAAAATTTCTTACTTAAAATCAGAGCTTTAACCGGTCCATGCCGCATCGCAGCATGGAATTCGGATTGACATTTTTCGCGCGTAGAGTGAGTAATTGCCCATGAGCAAAGCGAATGCTCATTTTTCTTCTGGGAGGAAGACATGAAATTGAAGACTATTCTGCTGGGCGCCTGCTCAGCGCTGGCTCTTGCCGGCATGGCCTCTGCTGAAACCCTGACGATCGCAACCGTGAACAACGGCGACATGATCCGCATGCAGGGCCTGACCTCCGAATTCACTTCGGCAAATCCCGACATTCAAGTCGAGTGGGTCACGCTGGAAGAAAACGTCCTGCGCGAACGCGTCACGACCGACGTTGCGACAAAGGGCGGCCAGTACGACATCATGACGATCGGCACTTATGAAGTTCCGATCTGGGCCAAGCAGGGCTGGCTCCTGCCGCTCGATAACCTCGGCGCCGACTATGACGTTGACGATCTTCTGCCGGCGATTCGTTCGGGTCTCACCGGTGAAGACGGCAAGCTCTATGCCGCTCCGTTCTACGGCGAGTCCTCGTTCATCATGTACCGCAAGGACTTGATGGAAAAGGCCGGCCTGACGATGCCCGATGCCCCGACCTGGGAATTTGTGGCCGACGCTGCCCGCAAGATGACCGACCGCGCCAATGACATCAACGGTATCTGCCTTCGCGGCAAGGCTGGTTGGGGCGAAAACATCGCCTTCCTGACCGCTACCGCCAATGCCTTCGGTGCACGCTGGTTCGATGAGAACTGGGCTCCCCAGTTCGATCAGCCGGAATGGAAGAACGCGCTCGACTTCTACGTCAAGCTCATGAACGACGCCGGCCCGCAGGGCGCGTCCTCGAACGGCTTCAACGAAAACCTGGCACTGTTCCAGCAGGGCAAATGCGGCATGTGGATCGACGCCACGGTCGCTGCTTCCTTCGTCACCAACCCGAAGGACTCGACGGTTGCCGACAAGGTCGCTTTTGCCCTGGCGCCGGACACCGGTCTCGGTAAGCGCGGCAACTGGCTCTGGGCATGGAACCTCGCTATCCCGGCTGGCTCGCAGAAGGCCGCTTCGGCCGAGAAGTTCATCTCCTGGGCAACTGGCAAGGCCTATGCCGAACTGGTCGCATCCAAGGAAGGCTGGGCCAACGTTCCTCCGGGTACCCGTACGTCTCTCTATGAGAACCCCGAGTACCAGAAGGCCGCTCCGTTCGCCAAGATGACGATCGACTCGATCAATGCCGCAGACCCCAAGAACCCGGCCGTCAAGCCGGTGCCTTATGTCGGTGTGCAGTTCGTCGCTATCCCGGAATTCCAGGGTCTTGGCACGACGGTCGGCCAGCTGTTCTCCGCAGCGCTTGCCGGTCAGATGTCGGTTGACGATGCGCTTGCCCAGGCCCAGCAGGCCTCGGTCCGCGAAATGACCCGCGCCGGCTACATCAAGTAATCTCCTCCCGAAACTGCCGTCCGGGCGTCAAGTCCGGGCGGCAATCTTCGAGGACCTGATGAGCGGATCGGCGGTTCCGCCCCGGGGGACCATATCCCGGATACAGTCGCCGCCTGGAAAGACGAGCCTGAGCGCCCGAGACGGGTAAGCCGGCCTCTAGGAAGAGATTTAAACCCATGGCTACGCAAAACACCCGGACGCTCGCCCGTCTGATGATGGCGCC
>UBNV01000018.1 GCA_900466945.1 Hyphomicrobiales bacterium | reverse complement strand
GATGATGATGGCCCGTCGGTAAGCGCCAACACAGTTGTTCAGCTTGACGACGATTCACTTGTAACCGGTGCAACGCCGATCATCGCGACGGGGACGTTGGAACATGAGTTTGGTGCTGATGGTGGTCAGGTTTCCTGGCTGTCGAGCGGCATGACGCTGGGTTATAACGGCCTGTGGTACCAGTATGTGTCGGCCACTGAACTGATCATCACGCAGGACCAGAACGGTCAGACCATCCAGGTTGTGAAGTTGACGATTACGGATCAGGCTACGGGCGCCTACACCATCGAGCAACTGGCCCCCGTGCTCCATCCTCAGGGTGGTAGCGAGGACAACATCGAGTTCACCATTTCTTATGAGGTGCGCGATGGAGACAATGACACTACGATCGGCACTCTAACCGTCGACATCGACGATGACATGCCGATGGTTAACGCCAACGTTCGGTCTGACGTTGCCGAGGACGGCACGACCTCGGTCACGCAGGGCCTCAACGGCCTCGCTTGGGGCGCGGACAACGGTGCAAGCCGGACGCTGGCTGTGTCCACTGCAGTCGTGGTCAAGGACCAGAACAACGCGGCCATCTCCCTCCGGTCGAACGGAGAAACGGTTAACTTCGTTCTGATTGGCGCAATGCTGGTCGCTTATGTCGGTGCCGAGCCGGCAGTTGCCGACGCTGCCAATGTCGTCTTCACGGTGTCGACAAATGCCGCCACCGGCGGGTATTCCTTCGATCTGCTGCAGCCGTTGGATCACACCTCGCCTACCGGTGCCGATCAGTATCTCGACCTTCAGTTCTCGGTCACGGCGATGGATGCCGACGGAGACCCGGCGAGCGGTAGCTTCTCGGTACGTGTCGATGCTGCCGGAACCATCGGTTCGATCAACTATGGTAACCTCGACACTGGCGTCATCGTCAATCTCAGCGATGCCTCGGTCACCTATGATAGCAAAAACGTCGCGGCAGACACTGCAACGGATCGCACAGGAGCCAACGTCGTCGGCGTCGACGGCATGGCCGGCGTCAACGACGCCTATGGCAGCAAGGCAGCCGACATTCTGATTGGTGGTGCCGAAGCAAATGTGCTGAAGGGCAGTGAAGGCGACGACACGCTCGTGGCCGGCAAGGGCAGCGACACGCTCGAAGGTGGCGCCGGCGACGACACGCTCGTGGTTTCGGCCGATATCGACAATGCCGGTTCTTATGGCCCGCGCGCTTTCACGCTGGGCAATGGCGACACCGTCTCGGTCTCCCTCGAAGGACGCTCAGGCGAGGGGGATTTGCTTGATGGCGGCACGGGCATCGACACGGTAGCATTCACTCCGGCAGGCGGAGCGAATGGCTTCGTCTTCGACCGGGCGAATTCGTCGCTGGGGCTTTCTGGCGTCGAGAAGTTTGTCGGCACTGATGGAGATGATATCATTCTCCTGCCGAAGACATATACGACGTCGGATGCAGCTGTCATCCAGATCGACGGCGGCAAGGGCAATGACGTGTTGCAGGGGTCTGACTCCCAGGCGGACAAGATTACCGGTGGCATTGGGAATGACTGGATTTCCGGCCTTGGCGGCAACGATCGACTTTACGGTGACGACGGTGACGACAAGATCTGGGGTGGCGCCGGCAACGACACCATCGAAGGCGGGGAGGGCAATGACGAGATTTACGGCAATGCCGGATCCGACAAGTTGTACGGTGGCGCCGGCGATGACGCGTTCCATCTTGACGGCGATGTGATTGGGTCCAACAACCGGGTCGTCAAGTTAGGCGACGGTTCCACGGTGGCGGTATCCATTGCCGGCCTCGCCGGCACGGATGACATCGTCACGGGTGGTGCGGGCTTCGATCGCATTGTCCTCGATCGCGGCGACAAGGACGGCTACGTCCATGACACCTACTCTTCACCGAGCTACATGAGCGGTGTCGAGGCAATCGATGGCACGTCCGGTCGCGACGTCATCATCGTCGGCGAAAACTACATGAGCGATGCAGCTGGAGGCGGCATCATCATCACTGGTGGCACAGGCGAAGACACCCTTGGGGGCGGTGCAGGTTCTGATACGATCACGGGCGGCGGCGACAACGACCTGATCTCCGGTCTCGGCGGTGACGACACGCTCTATGGCGACGAAGGCAACGACGAAATCTGGGGTGGTGCCGGCAACGACGTCATCGATGGTGGCGCCGGCAATGACACGCTCTACGGCAATGCCGGAAATGACAGGATCGTTGGCGGCGACGGTGATGACAAGATCATCTACACCGTCGGCGATGGCTCCGATTACATCCAGGGCGGTCTGCAAAGCGGCACTGCCTATCCGAACTATGACGAACTGGTGATCAACGGAGACGCGTCAACGCGGACCTTTACCCTCGGCCATGCATCGATCGAGTCTCTAGGTGATGCCGCCAGCAAAGACATCGAGGTGGCCTACACCGGTCCGAATGCCGCAAGTCTGATTGCTGACGAAATTGAGCGTGTGACGTTCAATCTTGGCTCCGCCGGTGACACGGTTGTCCTCAACGACGTCACGGGTTCCGCGATTGCGCCGACCACGGTTGTCATCAACGGCGGTGCCGGAAACGACGTCTTTGACCTGACCGGTTTTGCCGGCTCAAGCGCAGTGATCAATGACAGCGATCCGGTATCAGGTGGCGACACGGATACCATCAAGCTTGCCGGCCGCTGGACCGACTACACAGTCACACAGGCGGGCGACACCTATACAGTGACCCGCAATTCCGACGGCGCGGTCATCGTAAAGACCACGAATGTCGAGCACTTCGACTTCGCCGGTGATGCGAGCGGCCCGGTGTCGGTCGGTGAAATCGTCAACGTTGCGCCGATTGCCGGCGACGACGCAGCCGCAGTGACTGAAGCAGGCGGCACGGCGAACGCGACGGCCGGAAACCCGAATGCGACCGGCAATGTGCTTGCCAATGACAACGACGCCAACAGCCTCGACACCGAGGCCGTGGTCTCGGTCACCTTCGGCACCACGACGACCCCGCTCCCTGTCGACAACACGCCGGTGCAGATCATCGGCGCATACGGTACGCTGACGATCCAGGCCGATGGCACCTACAGCTATCTGCTCAACGACGCCGACGGCGACACGCAGGCGCTTGACGCCGGTGAGACCGCCACAGACGTCTTCTCCTACACGATGCGCGATTTTGCCGGGCTGACCGACGACGGCGCATTGACGGTGACAGTGACCGGCGCCAATGATGCGCCGGTCGCGGCGGACGACATCTACAGCACGCAGGAGGATACCCCCCTGCAGGTGCCGTTCAACAACGGCGTGTTGGTCAACGATATGGATGTGGACGGTGACGCAATTAATGCGATGCTCGAAACCAACCCCGCCCACGGCACTTTGTCGTTCACCGGGGCCGGCACGTTCCTTTATACGCCGGACGCTAACTACAACGGGCCCGACAGCTTCACGTACAAGGCATATGACGCGAACGGCGGGTTCTCCCATATCGCTACGGTGACGATCAACGTTGCGGCTGTAAACGACGCGCCGGTGGTTGCGGCCGTTCCAGAGGACCTGATCACAGACGAAGATACCGGCATCTCGTTGACGGGTATTGTTGTGGATGACGTTGATGGCTCGGGCGAAAGCCCGACGATCACGCTGTCAGCTGAGAACGGCAAGCTGGTCTATGAGGGGGGTGACCTCCCGAACCCCGCTTCCTACACTCAGTTTACCGTCGCTCAGATCAACAGCATGATTTCATCCGGCCAGCTTGTCTTCGTGCCGAATGCCAATTTCAACGGAGAGGCGTCTGTAACTGTGTCGGTGTCGCAGCCCGGCACGGCGACGGATACTAAGACTTTCATCATCGACGTTGCTCCGGTGAATGATGCGCCGACCATCTCCGGGTTGGATGATGCTTCCATCCAGGAAAACCAGCTCGGTGATCTGATCGACACCTTCCAGGTTGGCGATGTCGATACGGCCAACGGTTTGACATTCCGCGTTCTGCAGTCGGATGGCGTGACCGTAGACAACAGGTTTGAGATTGTGGCTGTTCCGTCCTCGGAGCAAGGCAAGCCTGGAACCTACGAGCTGCGTCTGAAGAGCGGTCAGAGCCTCGATTATGAAGATAGCAGCTCGGTCTCGCTGAAGGTCGAAGTCAATGACGGTGCAACGAGCCACAACATTGCGACGCAGTCTGTGACGATTACGGTCGGCAATGTTGTCGAGAACAACAATCCGGTTTCCAGCGCAGATACAATCTACGTCTCGGATAACACTGATGTGGTCATCCCCTGGAGCATGTTGATCGGCAATGACAGCGATCTCGACAGCGACACGCTTTCGATCACGGCTGTTTCGAAGCTGAGCGGCATCGACGGGCAACAGTTCAATGTGACCATAGACTCGGTGAACAAAACGGTTTCGTTCTCGGTGCCGAACTTGACTGGTTACTACAACTACCGGGGGGACTATGTGCCTGGCGATGACACCAGTGGCAACACATTCAGCTACACCGTCAGCGATGGCAAGGGTGGAACCTCGACTGCTGCGGTCTCGGTGAAGGTCATCGATACGGACAACTTCGACGGCAGAACTTTCCAGATAGTTGGGAACTACCAAGGTTCTTACCTTGATGGACATGGCGGCGGAGATAACCTGACTGGTGGCAGCGCTGCCGACTACCTGATGGGCGAAAACGAAAGCGACACCCTGCGCGGTGGTGATGGCGATGACGTTCTTTCCGGTAACAATAGTGATGATAATCTGTACGGTGATGCCGGCGCGGACTCTCTCTATGGCGGCAACGGAAAGGATGACCTTTACGGCGATGTGGCGGATCTCATTCTCGACGGTGGAACCGGAACCGACACGCTCCATGTGGCAGGTGGCTTCGTCAGCGGTTCAAACGGCCAGATTCTCGACGTCGAAAACGTCGAAATGACATCGTCTGGTATCCTGAACCTGGCGAACCAGTCTGAGGGCTTCGACATTGAGGGATCATCCGGTGGCGATGCCATTACGGGCGGTTCGGGCAACGATGAGATCTACGGCAATGGCGGGGGCGATGTGCTTCACGGTGGTGCCGGAAATGATGAGATCTATGGCGACGACGGCGTGGACATGCTGCACGGCGACGCGGGCGCGGATAAGCTCTACGGCGGTGATGACAACGACAATCTCTATGGTGACGCCGACGATACTGTCCTTGATGGCGGATACGGAAATGATAGCCTCTATGTCGCAGGTGGCTTCACCAGCAGTTCCAACAATCAGATCAGCAACGTTGAGAATGTCTTCATGTCTTCCGGCGGTGTTCTGAACCTGTCGAACCAGACAGAAGGCCTCGTCATGTCAGGTTCGTCGAATGCGGACACGATAACGGGTGGTAGTGGCGACGACATCATCAACGGCGAGGGTGGCAACGACAGCCTAGTCGGCGGTGCCGGCCGTGATACTTTGACCGGCGGAGAGGGCAATAACACCTTCAAGCTCGACGGCTCGACCATTGCCAACTACGACATCATCACTGACTTTGTCAGCAGCAAGGACACACTCGGTTTCGTCAATTTTGCACTGGTAAATCATTCCGGAACCGGCGCAATCAACCAGGTTAGAACCGTTACTTCGGCCGGATCCGGTGGATCCTCAATCAGTGGTGCAGATCTGGTTGTGCTCAATCTGGGTGCAAACAGTGCAGATAGTGCAAGCGAGATCAGCTCGATCTTGCGTACCCAGAATGGTACTTTCCACGGGGGTGTCTTCGTACTGGCCTATTCGGACGTGCTGGGCGGCGCAGGAAACAACGTGGCGCTCTACTATGTTGCCGATGCGAATGGGTCTGGAGGGAGTGGCGGCACGACGACACTTGTCGCTGTGTTCAGCAATTACACCAGCGTGACTGCCCCTGGAGCGCCGAATGTTGCGGAGGACTACGTTTCGGTGGCGAGCGTCGCCGACCCCCTCATCCTCGACCTCGACAAGAACGGCTTCGCCTTCTCCACCGTCGACGACGGTGTCACCTTCGACATCGATGCCGATGGAAAGGCGGACCAGATCGCCTGGACCAGCGATGATGGCATCCTCGCCTATGACGTTGATGGCAACGGCGTGATCGACAACGGCTCGGAAATCTTCACGCCGGACTTTAACGGCGGCAAGTTTGCGAGCGGCGTGGCGGCTCTCGCCTCGCTCGATGGCAATGGCGATGGCAAGATCGATGGCAGTGACACGGCCTTCGACGAGCTCAAGGTCTGGATTGATGCCAACAACAACGGTATCAGCGATGAAGGCGAGCTTTCGAGCCTGTCTGCCAATGGTGTCGCCAGCATCTCGCTGACGACCGACCAGAAGGGCGGCGAGGAAGACGGCCAGACGGTCTTCGCTGAGGGTGAGTTCACCTTCGACGATGGCTCGACCGGCAACTTCCTCGAAGTCGGCTTCGATACGATCTTCGGATCCGAAAACGACGGTCTGACGCTGCATGGCGGCATGGGCGAGTTGGTGATGACTGGCAGCGCCGGCGCTGACACCTTCGTCTTCGATGCAACGGCGCTCAGCGAGCTCGACGTGGCCGATGTCATCACCGACTTCAGCTCGGAAGAAGGCGACGTGCTTGACGTGACGGCGCTGCTCGACAGCCTACTGGGTGAGCAGGCGACGGCCGAAACCGCCGCCTCGCATCTGCGCACCACGGTCGAGGACGGCAACACCACTGTCAGCGTCCAGACCGGGGCAGACACCTGGAAGGATGTGGTCGTGCTCAACAACCACGACACCGCCGTGAAGGTCCTGTTCGACGACAAGCACGCGGTTGATCTCAGCCATAACAGCTGACCACCCAACCGCATCAAACTGGTTTCGAGAGGGGCGCCCACAAGGCGTCCCTCTCTTTACGTGCTGATCGTCAACCCCTGCCTACCGGCCTGGCTGCTAGCGAAAGCCGGAAGGCTGTAGACGCATCACAGGAAGTTCAGATGCTGGGCTGTAAACTTGAGTTTACAGTATCTGCCCACCAAACTATGGGAATAGAGGACAATTACGCAAGCTATGAAAATAGAGGAAACTTTAGTGGACGTGCCGGTTGATAAAAAGATGATGCCGATGGAAAATTTTTATGACAGTCGAACAGAAGCAGAGCAAGGACGATTTGCCACCTCGGAATCTCTGGCAGCCGCTGATGGAGACGGCGAGGTACATGAGCCATACTCTGGGCTCTACACCGAACGCGAAACGGATACGATGAATGCTCTTGAAGATACCTTGAAACACGTCGAGAAGATGCTGAACGTTATTTCAAAATCTCCGTGAGCGGCGTCTAGTGTCGATGTTGTGGCGTGTTCGCAGACGCGCGTGAAGAAACAACTGCGCCGCCCAGTCAGTCGGCCAGGCATGCTTCTGCCGAATAACCCGCGGCCACCTCGGATGATGTGGGCGATTGGACTTCCCACTGGCCTCTGCGCCGGTATATAAGTTTGCCTAAGGAAGATTTGGGTAGGGG
>UBNV01000017.1:69650-72432 GCA_900466945.1 Hyphomicrobiales bacterium | reverse complement strand
GGGGGTAAAACACCGGTTACGTCAGACTGCGCCAAATCGCTCCTAAACCTTCCATGCGCCTGCCTTCCGTTGAACTTCGTCAGTTATCAACCAGAGGTGAACGGCGTGTAAATGGTGCGGGCCAGCGGCTCCGGGCTTCCTACCGCAGCCCCTCCAGCCCTTCGTAACGCATCGCGCAACGCCTTCTGTTCGGGGTCGGTGCAATTTTCAGGTCGCAGCCAAGACCCACGGCGAAGCGGGTAAGCAGGTCTGGAAGAGGCACACCCGGCCCGACCTTCGCGACAATCGCGGTCCCGTCATAGTGACGGCGGAGCTTGCACTGTTTACAAGCGACACGGGCCTTCCCGCCGCCGCTTAGTGTGGTTTACGTACATCCACGCGGCGAGAGTGAACAATAGAGATCAGTCGATGTGTAACGCCATGCCGCATTCAATCACGCTGCTCCACAGCAGTGCTTGTACTTCTTCATACTTCTGCATGGACAAAACTCATTGCGCCCTATCTTCCGCCGTATTTCAAGCGCTGGGCGCCCTTGTACCAAGGATAGCTCCGCTTCGAGCGCCGCATCATAGCGCCAAGATGAAGATAGCGATGCCGCGATATGCAGATCGCCTTCTTTGGTGAGGGTCACGCCGTGCCATGCCGATGCTTTCTGGAGATATTTTCTTCTGGCGCAATGCCGATAAAGCATGTCTTCGGCATCCTCAGTGGATAGCGAATTCACATGAAACGTGATCCCACTTGAGGAAGACGAGAAGCCTAATGAAAAATCGTGAGGCTCATTATCTTTTGCAGCAGTCCGGATAATGCGCCCAACATACTTGTTGATGGACTTGATTGATTCTTCTCCAACTTCCAGGAGCGCCAAGCCTACAGCAATCGCTGCCGGGTTATGTGAATTCTCAATTTCTTTGATCAGTTTGTCGAACCTGGTTCCCGCAAACTTTGTGAGGATCCCATGTGGCGTTCTTGCCGCGCGCACCCCATCTCGCCGAGCAGCGAGTGCAACATCTAAGGGGGCGGAGATGTCGTCAGACAGCATCATCAAATTGACCCCAGCATCCACCCAGAGATTGCTGGTCAAATGGTAAGAGAGAAGGGTGCTCTCGTGGCTCGTCATAAACACATCACTCCAACGTGCTCTGAGCCAAAGGTAGCTGACGAACCGGAGTGGGGTATCAAGCATTTCCGTCATCGCATCGAGTGCGAACACATCTATGACCAGCGGCGCCATCACTTTATCGTCCGCCGTGAATTTCAAATTGGCGCGCGCTTGCCACGCCAGCGACGGGTAGTGATCGGTCACTAACGAAATGGGAAAAATCGTTTTCAGCGGCGCTTGAAGCGTAATGATTGAGCCTTCTCTAGTGCGCAAGGTCACGCCACGGTCTTCTAGCATGACGCTGCAGAGCATTGCCTGATCGACCGCATCTTGCACAGCTAGCTTGAAGTCTCCCTTTAACTGAAGATCGTTTCCATTCCGCGCCGCAAGAGTCATCTTCTTCGACTTAGCCTGTAGAACGATAGCGCGGTCTCCGAAAACGGCGAGTACATCTACTTCGCCAAGGGTCTCCCCCTTACCGCGCTGTAGCTCAACGTTCTGAAAGACACGAGAAGCTCCTAGTACGTGTAGAAGCCTATCGAAAGCAAAGCTTTCCGCAAATGCTCCGCGGTTGTTCAGCACGGTCTTCTCGTATGCTTTATCGGCAGTCATCCAATAGAATGGGGCGTCGTACAGAGCCTCCGCTAGGCCGTAGGCCTGAAACAGAGCATAGGTCCCCTCGTCAATGCGCAGTAGCGGATACTTGAATCCCTCGTTGAATGCGCCCAAGGACGTGAATTGCGAATTCGCTCCCACCGACGGCGCAGCAAAATTTCGAAGTACATCTTCCACCCTGGCCTCTGGGATACCAGTTTGCTCTGTAACTTCCCGGATCTCAAACGAGAAACCAGGCAACAGAGTCCACTGATTTGTCTTTTGGTCCTTGATGGCCTTGAGCTGCCCCATAAGCCGCGTCGGAATTAAGTCGGTGATGCAACGACATATTGCCGCCGCCGCATTGAGATCAAATCCTCGGTTTGCAAATAGCCAATCTTGGTCAAGCGCATATCGCCGCGCTGCAAGGTCACGGTACTGAAAAGTGTATGCCGACTCGGCCGCATAGAAAATCATCTCACGAATGGCACTGGGGGAGCGATACAAGCTAAGTAAGGGTGCTTCGGGATCGACTTCACCTGCGCCGGGGTCTGACAACATGCTGCGATGCAGCTCTTCCAGAAGCCTCTGACTGTCAGAGCAGTACCCGCTAACTACAGACTGCGGCGGAACCGCAAGATCGATCGGTCCGCGTATCATCAGTCCGTAAAGAGTTGTTAGCTCCGTTTTGATCAACGTCTCGTACCGAAAGAGCTTGGTGAGATCGTGGGAACGCAACTCTGTGTCATAGCCGACCACAGTGTCCCGGAAACAAAGCACAGCAAATGCGTGAATGTATCCCGGCGATAGGCAAACCTTCGCTAGTTCTTCGAAAATTTGAGCTTCTGTTCTCATGCCGAAAGACAGCACGATGCGCGAGAACTTGTCAATCAAACAACTGCAAGATGCGCTTAGCTCGGACCTTAAAGCTCAACGCTGCGACTCAAACTGCGTCCCAGTCCTGACTCTCAACTTTCCGGGTCCACTCACGGTGGTGTCTGATACCCATTGATGGAGCCGCGTACTAATCGCTACTAATGCGTACTCACCAGCGACTCCCACTGAGTCCCCGTCTACGCACTTAAC
>UBNV01000017.1:0-69541 GCA_900466945.1 Hyphomicrobiales bacterium | reverse complement strand
GCAGCGTCGTACTAATCGCTGTTAATGCGTACTGACCCGAGAAGCGCGTTCAGATAAGCATACGCTGACATAAGCCAACTTTAATCAGCCTCAGCGTTCCCTCTAAAGACAGCGTCTTTTCCTGCCTTCTCTTCAACAGACTTTATTGCGTTAATCCACGTTGCAAATGATTGAGTGGGGAGTTTGTAGTAACCACGACGCGACGAATCCTGAATAATTATTTCACGCTCGGTAAGCGCCCTCAGCGCATTGCCTACAATGAACGCGCCAACATTGGCCTCTTCAATCAAAACCTTTCGATTCACCCATTCATTACCATGACGCGCCATAGCGTTTAGGACACTTCGATAGCTTTCAGATGTCACATTCTCGAAATACATCTTGTTGAAATACTTATGACCCAATTGTGCCAACGCACCATTCTCACTGAACGCTCCCTCTACAACGTCTGTAGCGTCTAGCGAATTGTCGCGGTCGGCCTCAAAAGCGCAGTATGCAAACTGCTGAATAAAATGAGGGTAGCCCTCCGACAAAACAGATATCAGCTCTAAAGCATCTGGGCTGATCGAAGTCTGAATAGGGTTGGTTTCATTCGCAATCTTGATCCCGGCCTCAACTACCGAACTGCTTTCGTGGCGCTCTAGAGGTGCCAAAGTCATCGTCTCGAATACGCGAGGTGAAGACTCGTGACTCGCTCGCATCTTAGGTATCAAAGTGGGGAGACCAGCCATACCTATAACGCAGTTGCCGCAATCCTTCCGCTGCAATCTCTCAGTGAAGAGCTTTAGGAAGGCGCCCAATTGGGCGTCCTCAGGGGGTCTGTCTGCCTCGTCCAATAGGATGAGTATCCCGTCCATCTCTCCCTTCGAGCTTTCTAATGTACCGGCTATTGAATGGACCAGATCAGAGGCAAGGGTCCCTTCATCGATGTTAACTTCTTCTCGATGGTAACGGACTCCCAATACCTCCCAATTGGTAAGGAACTCCCATACCGCTTTAGCTTTCTCTTTTAGCTGCGTGCGCTCTGACAACGCTCCTTTAAGCCCGACGCCAATTTCACGCACTATTCGGCTTACAGTGTCGCACTGAGATAGATCTACGCTGATCACGAGGAAGGAGTAGCTACCGCCCGATAACCCCGCAACAGTACCGGTCGCTAACGCGTTCACAAACAAAAGCAGTGAACTTTTGCCAATTCCACGCTCCCCCTCGATAAGGAAATGCTGCGGATTGCCATGTCTCGTCTGAAACAAGCATTTTTCGATCGTCTGAAGCTCATCGAAACGACCACTGAACATCCCGGGACCGGCCATAGAGTTGGGTTTGAAAGGGTTGAATTTCATTGCTGTAACCTGTCAGAGAACGTCGACAATGTTTAAAGCGGCGCGCCAGTTAAAGCAATAAACAACCCCTTTGAGTACGACTGTCTGCTGCCTGACGTCCAACGGTGCGGGTCCAATTTCGGTCAATCAAGGGCGCAGTAGCGTAGTACTCAAGCCACCACATAACCGGGTATGACAGCGTACGTTAAACAGCACCCGACTCATGTACACACCCCTAGACAGACCCCGACAAAAAGCCTAGAAATCCGGTGTTTCCGGAGGTCTACGGTCGAGTTCAAATCTCTCTAGCAGCACCATCAATCTCCCAGGCATTTTCTGTCCGTTAGCGCCGATTATCATCCCCGCGAAATCGACTGCCGATTTCAGCGCGACGTAGTCTTCTGCCGACGTGCTCTGTAAACTCTCAAGTCGGGGCGAAACGCTCTCGTCCCGTCGCCCGGCGCACCACCTCCGCCACCTCCGTCAACTGTTTGGCGATCGGGCTTGTCTTGCGCCAGATCATGCCGATGGTGCGGGAGGGTTGCGGGTCGCCAAAGCGGGCAATGGAGACGTCGGCGGAGCGGGTCTCGACCTTCATGGCGATCTCGGGGATCAGCGTGACGCCGATGCCGGCGCCGACCATCTGGACCAGGGTGGAGAGCGAGCTGCCATCGAGGATTTCGCGCGGGCGCACCGAACCCATGTCGCAAAAGGAAAGGGCCTGCTCGCGGAAACAATGTCCCTCCTCCAGGAGGAGCAGGCGCATTTCGCGCAGCATTTCCCTGTTCGGCACCGGCTTGGCCGCGTCCTCCTTTGGGCGGACGAGCACGAAATTCTCCTCGAAGAGCGCCGTCTCCGTCATCGATGGTTCCGAGATCGGCAGAGCCACGATCGCCGTATCGAGGCGCCCTTCGGCCAGTTCCTGCAACAGCTTCGGCGTCACGGTCTCACGGACATGAATGTCGAGATCGGCATTTTCGCGGGTCAATTCCGAGATCATGACCGGGAGAAGGTAAGGCGCAACCGTGGGAATCACCCCGATCCTCAGACGCCCGACCAGCTGTTTGCGGTGAGCGCGGGCGAGATCGCCCAGTTCATCGACGGAGCGCAGAATGTCACGCACCCGCAACAGGAACTCCTCGCCGAAAGCCGACAAGCGCACCTGGCGGGCGGCCCGCTCGAAAAGTTCCGCGCCGAGGCTCTCCTCGAGCTCCCGGATCTGGACCGAGAGCGCCGGTTGGGAGATCGAGCAGTCGTCCGCCGCCCGTCCGAAATGGCCGTGACGGGCGAGGGCCTCGAAATAGCGGAGCTGCCTCAGGGTGAAATTTATCATAACCTTTTCCTATGGAACTGATCATAATTTCCAACTTACATTAATAGAACCTCTTTGCTAGAAGAATTCCAGATGACGTCGACGGGCGGCCTTAAGGGGGCGGCCTTCTCGCATGCGTTCCATGCGGGACGAGGCGGGCGACGGGTCGGGCGGAGCTTCTCACAGCCCCGCCCGCAGTTCATCGGCTTGTGATGCGGGCATGCTCTTGAAGGAGCCTGCCGGCGATCCAATCCTGGACAAGCGGGTTCTTCAAGGAGGTACACAATGGACACCCTGAGCAATAATGGCGCCGGCAAATGTCCGGTCATGCATGGTTCGAACACCGAGAGCGGCGCAACCGTCATGGCCTGGTGGCCGAATGCGCTGAACCTTGACATCCTGCACCAGCACGACACCAAGACCGACCCGATGGGCAAGGGCTTCGACTATCGTGAAGCCGTCAAGCAGCTCGACGTCGCAGCGCTGAAGGCCGACATGAAGGCCCTGCTGCGCGACAGCCAGGAATGGTGGCCGGCAGACTGGGGACACTATGGCGGCCTGATGATCCGTCTGGCCTGGCACTCCGCCGGCTCCTATCGCCTGGCCGACGGCCGTGGCGGCGGCGGCACCGGCAATATCCGTTTCGCTCCGCTCAATTCCTGGCCTGATAATGCCAGCCTCGACAAGGCCCGCCGCCTGCTGTGGCCGCTGAAGAAGAAGTACGGCAACAAGATCTCCTGGGCCGACCTGATCCTCTTCTCCGGCACTGTTGCCTATGAAGACATGGGCCTGAAGACCTTCGGCTTCGCCTTCGGCCGCCCCGACATCTGGGGTCCGGAGAAGGACGTCTACTGGGGTGCGGAAAAGCAGTGGCTCGCCCCATCCGACAGCCGCTACGACGACGTGACCAAGCCCAGCACGATGGAAAACCCGCTCGCCGCTGTCCAGATGGGCCTCATCTATGTCAATCCGGAAGGCGTGAACGGCAAGCCTGACCCAATGGCGACGGCCGCACAGGTGCGCGAGACCTTCGCCCGCATGGCGATGAACGACGAAGAAACCGCGGCGCTCACCGCAGGTGGCCACACCGTCGGCAAGGCCCATGGCAATGGCGACGCGCAGGCACTCGGTGTCGAGCCGGAAGCCGGCGAACTGGACAATCAGGGTCTCGGCTGGCTGAACCCGAACCAGAACGGCAAGGCGAGCCTCGCCGTGACCTCGGGCATTGAAGGCGCCTGGACCGCCAACCCGACCGTCTTCGACATGGGCTATTTCGAACTGCTGTTCGGCTATGACTGGGAGCTGACGCACAGCCCAGCCGGTGCCCAGCAGTGGCAGCCTGTTGGCATCAAGGAAGAGCACATGCCGGTAGATGCGACCGACCCGTCGATCCGCCGCATGCCGATGATGACCGATGCCGACATGGCGATGAAGGTCGACCCGGCCTACCGCGCCATCTGCGAAAAGTTCATGGCGGATCCGGCCTATTTCCAGGACACGTTTGCCCGCGCCTGGTTCAAGCTGACCCACCGTGATCTTGGTCCCCGTGTCCGATATATCGGTCCGGAAGCCCCGACCGAAGACTTGATCTGGCAGGATCCGATCCCGGCCGGCCCTAAGAATTTCGACGTCGGCGCCGTAAAGTCGAAGATCGCAGCTTCCGGTCTGTCGATCGCCGAGCTCGTGGCCACGGCCTGGGACAGCGCCCGCACCTATCGTCAGTCCGACATGCGCGGTGGTGCGAACGGCGCCCGTATTCGTCTCGCCCCGCAGCGTGATTGGGAAGGCAATGAGCCGGCCCGGCTCGGCAAGGTGTTGTCCGTGCTCGAACTGATCGCCGAAGAATTCGGCGCCAGCGTCGCAGACGTCATCGTGCTTGCCGGCAATGTTGGCATCGAGCAGGCCGCCAAGGCTGCCGGCTACGACGTCACGGTTCCATTTGCGGCCGGCCGTGGCGATGCCACCGCCGAGCAGACGGATGCCGCCAGCTTTGCCCCGCTCGAGCCGCTGGCCGACGGTTTCCGCAACTGGATCAAGAAGGACTATGTCGTCAGCCCCGAAGAGATGATGCTCGACCGAGCCCAGCTCATGGGCCTCACGGGTGCCGAAATGACGGTGCTGCTGGGCGGCCTGCGCGTGCTCGGCACGAACTACGGCGGCACGAAGCATGGCGTGTTCACCACCCGCGAAGGCCAGCTGACGAACGACTTCTTCGTCAACCTGACCGACATGGGCTTCACCTGGAAGCCAACGGGCAAGAACTCCTACGACATCTGCGATCGCAAGACCGGTGAGAAGAAGTTCACCGCGACCCGCGCCGATCTCGTCTTCGGTTCGAACTCGGTCCTGCGCGCCTATGCGGAAGTCTACGCCCAGGACGACAACCAGGAGAAGTTCGTGAAGGACTTCGTCGCTGCCTGGGTTAAGGTGATGAACGCCGACCGCTTCGATCTCGAAGCTTAAGAGTTCAGTCGCCGGGGGCTCGTACGCCGGGCCCGTGGATCGGTAAAGGAAGCCGGAGATGCAGCTGCATCTCCGGCTTTTTTTTGGGCGAGCTGACGTAAGAAGCGCAGCGCGGCTCGGACGACCGAATTTGCGTCGAGAAAACAACACCGCCCCGGAAAGCCGGGGCGGTGTCTCTCTGGCGCAACGAACCCTGTGTTCAGAAACCGCTGGCGAGCCTGCGGCGAAGATCCTTGATGTCGGGCATTGCGATTTCCTCGAGGCGGCGCTCCCAGGACAGGGCTGTGTCCACGATGACGCCGAGGTCGTCATAGCGTGGTACCCAGCCGAGAACCTGCTTGGCGAGCGTCGCGTCCGCCACCACCAGCGATGCGTCACCCGGACGACGCGGGGCGTAGTCGACCTTGAAATCGACGTTTGTCGCGCGTCGCACCGCCTCGACGATGTCAAGGACCGAGTAGCCCTTGCCATAACCGCAATTGGCAACCAGTGGGCCGCCTCCCTTGCGCAGATAGCGAAGCGCCTGCAGGTGAGCATCGACGAGATCGTTGATATGAATGTAGTCCCGGACACCGGTGCCATCAGGCGTATCGTAGTCCGTACCGTAGACCGACATGGACGACCGCTTACCGAGGGCTGCCTCACAGGCGACCTTGAGAAGATGAGTGGCACCGGCTGCCGAGTTGCCGGTGCGGCCCTTCACATCCGCACCTGCGACGTTGAAGTAGCGCAGCGCGACATAGCAGAGGCCATGGGCGCGCGCCGTGTCCCGCAACATCATCTCGCTCATCAACTTCGACTGGCCGTAGGGCGATTCCGGACGCAGGGGGGCGTCCTCGCGCACAGGCAGGGGCTTGTCCGGCAATCCATAAACCGCGGCTGTCGAGGAGAAGATGACCTTGTCGATGCCGGCCTTCACGGCGGCGGACAGGAGACGTCGGGTGTTTTCGGTGTTGTTCTCATAGTAGGTCAGAGGATCGGCGATCGATTCCGGCACCACGATCGAGCCGGCAAAATGGATGATCGCTTCGATCTCGTTTTCGGCGAAAATCTGCTTGAGGACAGTCGGCTTTGCGATGTCCCCCAGATAGAATCGCGCGCCGGGCGCCACGGCCCAGCGAAAACCGGTGGACAGCCGATCGACGACGACGACATCCTCTCCAGCATCGAGCAAAGCCCAGACCATGTGGCTGCCAATGAAGCCGGCGCCACCCGTCACCAAGATCGCCATGACGTTTCTTCCCGTTGTTCTTGTTACGGGGAGAAAAGCACGAGCTTCTTACGGAGTACTTATGCTCCGCCGCCAAGCCACTGAAATAGCTTCGCTAAATGGTTTCATTGTTAAGTGGGAGTGAGCCTATTCGTTCAAATTTTAAAGACCCGCCGCGCGCGCTGTCAAAGTGCCTTGACATAGCGGCTGAGCCGTTCCGCGGCATCGGCAATCTGGGCGGGGTTGCGCAGGAAGCAGGCGCGCAGGAAGGGCAGTCCGCCTTCGCCGAAGGCCGTTCCGGGCGCCATGCCGACACCGGTCTTGTCGACGATGTCGAGTGCCGCCTGACGGCTGTCGGTGATGCCGTCGATCTTGAGGAAGGCATAAAGCGCGCCCTCCGGCTTGAGCGTCTCGACTCGATTGGTGGCAATCAGGGCATCGCACAGGATGTCGCGCGAGGCGGTTGCCCTGGCGATGTTCTCGCGGACGAAATCGTCACCCTGGTCGAGTGCGACGACGGCTCCGCGCTGCATGAACTGGGCGACACCGGAGGTGGAGTACTGAATGAGGTTTTCCAATACCTGGCCGAGTTCGGGGGGCGCCACGATCCAGCCGACACGCCAGCCGGTCATCGACCAGTTCTTCGAGAATGAATTGGCGAAGATGACCTTGTCGCCTTCTTCCATGACGTCGAGGAAGGACGGCGCGCGCTCGGCGCCGCCATAATAATAAAGCGCATAGATCTCGTCGGCGAGGATCCAGATGCCATGGCGGCGCGAAATCTCCAGGATCGCCTTCAGGTCTTCGCGGCTCGCTGTCCAGCCGGTCGGGTTCGACGGCGTGTTGATGAAGAGTGCCCTGGTCTTTGGCGTGATCGCCTTCTCCAGCCGATCCAGATCAAGCACCCAGCGACCATCGGTGAAAGACAGCGGGACGCAGACCGACTTCGCGCCGGCAAGGTCTATAGCGGAGACGATGTTCGGCCAGCAGGGCGACAGATAGATCATCTCGTCGCCCGGCGAGGTCAGAGCCTGTACGGCGAGCGCGATCGCCTGCATGCCCGACGCCGTGACATAGAAATGCTCGACCGGCAGATCGACGGCAAAATGGCGCTGGTAGTAGCGCGACAGGGACTGCCGGAGTTCAGGGATTCCGCGCTGCCAGGTGTAGAACGTCTCGCCGCCGAGCAAGGCTTCGCTCGCGGCGCGATTGATGAAATCTGGCGTCGGCAGATCGCCCTCACCTGCCCAGAGCGGCAACAGACCGTCGCGGCCCCGCGCGTAGTTGATGATCTCGACGATGCCGCTTTCCGGTGCGGCGAGAGCGCGGGTGCTGAGGCTGTCCAGCAAGGTCATGGGGTCTTCACTCCTTCGATCAGTGCGCCTTGTCTAGCCGATCGTCGGACAAAAATCCCATGATATTCCTTGAGGACAAGATCGATCCTGCTGATGGGTTCCCCGCCCGCCACGCAGGCAGGGAAGCACACTTCAGCGGGTTTTGAGCAGGTCGCGAATTTCGGTCAGGAGCTGAATGTCGGCCGGCGGCGGCGCGGCCTGCTCGGCCTTCTGTTCTTCCCTCTCCATCGACTTGCGCAGTGTGTTTACAGCCTTGACCATTAGGAAGATGATCCAGGCGAGGATCAGGAAGTTGATGGCGACCGTGATGAAATTGCCATAAGCGAAAACCGCGCCCTGCTCACGGGCCGCAGCGAGCGAGTTCGCCGTGACATTGCTGCTCAGCGGCAGGAAGTAGTTGGAGAAGTCGAAGCCACCGAAGACGACCCCGACGATCGGCATCACGATGTCCTGCACCAGCGAGTTGACGATCAGGCCGAAGGCCCCGCCGATGATCACGCCAACCGCCAAGTCCATGACGTTGCCGCGCGCAATGAATGTCTTGAATTCCTGTAGCATGATCCCCTGCTCCTTTGTGATCCTGACCCGACCGGGCGACAGTCGCCCGCGTTATGGTTAATCAATCTTCACACATTCGAAAATGGTCATTCGACACAATCCTCGCTCCAGCTTTCGACTAAGGTCAATGGCGCGAGTGATTTCAAAAAGGCGAGACTTGCCCTAAGGTTCCGCCGGGAGTGGAGGAGGAAAAGGTGTTCCCAGGCTGGATCATCGTAGCGTCGGCGCTAGGCTATCTGCTGTTCCTGTTCGCCGTCGCAAGCTACGGTGACCGGAAAACGCGTATTCATGGTGTTCCTGCTGGCGGCCGCCCGGTTGTCTACGCGCTCAGTCTCGCGGTTTATTGTACATCCTGGACCTATTTCGGCGGCGTAGGGCTCGGCGCCCAGCATGGCCTCGAATTCATGGCGATCTATATCGGCCCGATCCTGATGTACACGCTGGGCATGCCGATCCTCCGGCGGATCGTCGAGCTTGCCAAGACCGAAAAAATTACCTCCGGCGCCGACTTCGTCGCAGCGCGTTACGGCAAGAACCCGATCGTTGGCATGCTGGTCACGGTGATCTACCTGGTCGGCATCATTCCCTATATCGCGCTGCAGCTGAAAGCGGTGTCGAGCTCTGTCGCGGCCGTCATGGACCCGACGGCCTATGGCATAGGCACGGGCAATCTCTATTTCATCGATCTGCCGCTGATCGTAGCCTTCATGCTCGCCTGTTTCGCCGTGATCTTCGGTACGCGCCACACAGACGCGACCGAGCACCAGGACGGCCTGATCCTCGCCATCGCGATGGAGTCGGTGGTCAAGCTGGTCGCCTTCTGGACCCTCGGCATCTTCGTCATCTGGACGATGTTCGACGGGCCGGCCGACCTCTGGCAGAAGGCAACCGAGAGCGAGGCCGTCATGGCGGCGCTCACCCATGAGACGCCGGCCAGCCGTTGGATCCTCCTGATCGCGCTCTCGGCGTTTGCCATCATCATGCTGCCCCGGCAGTTCCACGTCACCGTGGTCGAAAACCGAACACCCCGCGAACTGAAGCTCGCCGGCATCCTGATGCCGATCTATTTGATTGCGATCAACATCTTCGTGCTGCCGGCCGCCATTGCCGGGATACTCGTATTCGGTGGCACGGGCGACGCCGACCTGTACGTGCTGTCCCTGCCACTGCAAGCCGAATCGGGTTTCGTTTCGCTGCTCACCTTCATCGGTGGTTTCTCGGCAGCGACGGCCATGGTCATCGTCGCCTCCGTCGCGCTCGCGATCATGGTGTCGAACGACATGGTTCTGCCGATCTTCCTGCGGCACAAGCTCTTAGGGCGACCGAGCCAGCGCGAGGACTTCGCCAAGACGCTCCTGCACATCCGTCGCACCGCAATCTTCGGCGTCCTGCTCCTTGGTTATGTCTATTTTCGCTCTGCCGACAACACGACCGGGCTCGCCAAGATCGGTCTCCTCTCCTTCACGGCCATCGCCCAGATTGCGCCGGCCATGTTCGGTGGGCTTATCTGGCGGCGGGCCAATGCAAGGGGTGCCATTGCTGGCCTGACGACTGGTTTCCTTGTCTGGGCCTATCTGCTGTTTCTGCCCAGTCTCGGTACCGAGGATCACTCGTGGATCGCGTCCACCGTGCTCGGCTTCCTTCTGCCAGGGCTCTCGATGTTCGAGCCGCAATATGCTGATCCGCTCGTCAACGCGACGATCTTCAGCCTTCTGGTCAACACGCTCGCCTTCGTGATTGGCTCGCTCAGCCGCAATCCGCGCCCGGTGGAACGCATTCAATCGGCGATCTTCATCAAGCGGCAGCCACGTTCCAACTTCGCGACGCGTGGCTGGAAAACAAGCGTCGCCGTCGGCGATCTCAAGGCCGCCATCGCGCGCTATCTCGGAAACGAGCGCATGGAGCGCTCCTTCCGATCCTACGAGCAAACGGTCGGACGTAAGCTGGCGGATGACAGCCCGGCGGACATGGCCTTCATCCATTTTTCCGAACAACTGCTCGGCAGCGCCATCGGCTCGTCGTCGGCTCGCCTCGTGCTGTCGCTGATCCTGCAGAAAGCTGAGGACCCGTCCGCCGATACCGTCTGGCTGCTCGACCAGGCCTCGGAAGCGCTGCAGTACAATCAGGACATGATGCAGACGGCGCTCGCCCAGATGGAGCAGGGAATTGCCGTCTTCGACGCGTCGGATCGCCTGACCATCTGGAATCGTCGCTTCCGCACGCTGCTCGACCTGCCCGAGCATGTCGGCCAGGTCGGGTTTCCGCTGCTCGACATGATCACGATGCTCGCGCAAAGGGGCGACGTTCCATCCGGCGACATGCAGGCCGTGATCCGCAACTTTCACCAGTTCGACAGGCCGTTCCAGATGGTGCTGGGCGGCGGCAAACGGATCATCGAAGTCCGCTGCAATCTGATGCCGGACAAGGGGCTCGTCGCGACCTTCAGCGACATCACCGCCCGCGTGGAAGCCGACCAGGCGCTGAAACAGGCGAACGAAACGCTGGAACAGCGCGTGAGCGAGCGCACGGCCGAACTCACGCGGGTGAACCACGCCCTTGCCGAGGCAAGGGCGGCGGCAGACGAGGCCAATATCGGCAAGACCCGTTTCTTCGCCGCGGCCGGCCACGACATCCTGCAGCCGCTCAATGCGGCCCGCCTCTATTCCTCCTCGCTAGTGGAGCGGCTGGGCGTGTCCGAAAACAGCGCGCTGGTCGAGAATATCGACTCGGCTCTGGAATCCGTCGAGAGCATTCTCGGCGCCGTGCTCGACATTTCACGCCTCGATACAGGTGCGATGAAGCCCCGCTTCTCCAGCGTGCCGCTGAGCAGTCTCCTGCAGCGAATCGAGACCGATTTCGCGCCGATGGCCCGCGAAAAGAACCTGAAGCTCGTGATCATGCCGACGACACTCTCGGTGCGCTCCGACCCGACGCTGCTGCGCCGCCTGGTGCAGAACCTCGTCTCCAATGCGATCAAGTACACGCCCTCCGGTCGCGTCATCGTCGGCGCCCGGCGCCAGGGCGACAAGGTGGTGATCCAGGTGACCGATTCCGGCATCGGTATTCCGCCGTCGAAATTTCGTACCGTCTTCAAGGAGTTTGCGCGTCTCGAGGAGGGCATGCGCACAGCATCCGGCCTCGGGCTCGGCCTTTCCATCGTTGACCGCATCGCCAAGGTTCTCCAGCACCCGGTCGAACTCTCGTCGCAGCCGGGCAATGGCACGACCTTCAAGGTTGTGATGCCGCTCGACGTCGCCAAGCCGGCGACGAAGGGAGTCGTAGCGCTCGATGGCGGCGGCCGCACGACGCCCTCTCTTCAGGGCTTCCGGGTTTTGTGCATCGACAACGAGCCGAAGATTCTTGAAGGCATGCGTCTCCTGATTTCCGGCTGGGGCTGTAGGGTGGAATGCGCAGGCTCCATCGCCGAGATGGACGAGGTGCTGAAATCCGAACAGCAGCCGCCGGATCTCGTCATCGCGGACTATCACCTCGACGACGGGAGCGGCATCGGCGCGATCCTCAGACTTCGGGCGCTGACCCATTCCGATGTGCCGGCGCTGCTGGTGACCGCCGACCGCTCGGCCGAGGTTCGTGCCGAGGCCGAACGCCATTCGATCACGCTGCAACACAAACCTGTCCGGCCGGCGGCTCTCAGAGCCTTCATCACCCAGATCTCGTCGCAGCGCAGGGCTGCTGCCGAGTGAAGCCGCAGGTGCTTCAGAGCCTCAGCGACCAGATCGTCGCATTGCTGACGACACCGGGCTCGGCGATCAGCCTGAGCGCACGGACCGGCTCGAAACCCGCAATGCGTTTGGTGCCGGCGATGCGGCCACCATCGGCAAAGATTTCCAGCGATCCATAATCGAGAAAGATTCGCAGGCGCCGAGCGCCGGCGGCCCTTGCGATGTAACGCGGCCCCGGCGGCTCCTCCGGGTGATCGAGATAACTGTGCAGGATCTCCAGTCCTTCGGCGTGCTGGGCAATCGCCAGCCGGATTTCGGGATGATCGAATTCCAGCCGGAATGCCCCACCGGCCTCCGAGAGCTCGAAGGCGATCTCGGCAGCACCATTGGGTAGACCGACCGTTTGACCGCTTGAGAGGCGCGTTCGGTCGAGCATACGGGCGCGCAGGCTTTCCGCCGCACCGATCGGCGGCGTTAGCAGCGTATCACCCTCCAGGGCCAAAGTGCGCGGCAGGGTCATGGCCGAGGGAAAATCAATGCTGGGCCCGGTATCGGCCCAATTGCCGAGCCAGCCAATGCCCACAGGCGTCCCACCATCGACAAAGGCCTGGAAGGCGTAATTGTCGGTGCCGAAGTCCAGTTCGCGCCCGAAGGACTTCGCGAAGCGTCGACCATCGAACCAGCCGATATCGATCATGGTCAGGTTGCGTCGCCCCGTTTCCTTGTCCTCGCCATTCATCAGGCCGTAAATCAGCGCCCAGCGAGTTGCGGGGTCGCGATGGTCGCCATCGACCGGCAAGAGGCAGGGGCATTCGAGCGCCGAGGTTTCAAAGCGGGTCTCGGTGTAGAGTTTACCGACATAGGTCCAGCCACTGGCCGCCGTGTTATCCTCCGTCTCGTAGAGCAGGATGACACCACCCTCCGCACTCTGGCTGCCGAGCAGCATTTTCCAGAGACCGTCGGGTCCCCGGAAGACATAGGGGTCACGGAAATCGAAGGTCAGGCCCTCGCCGTCGGGACGTCGCGGCAGAAAGACCTCCGCCGCGCCGGCGCTGAAGAGGTCGGTCGAAATCGCCGTCAGCTGGATTTCCTGTTCCGGCGTGCGATCGGCAATCTTTTCGGTGAAGAAGACCCTGATGCCCGGACCATCGGTGCGGGCGACGGCCGAGCCGGAGAAGGCACCACCACGCTTGTCGGGCCTTACCGTCAGTTCCTCTGAGGGAAAGAGGAAGACCGGCAGGTGGCGCCAACGCAGGTAATCCGAGGAAACAGCATGGCCCCAATGCATGTTGTTCCAGATGCGGCCGTGGGAGTAATGCTGGTAGAAGAGATGCGGCCTTCCACCGAAGCGTCCAAAGCCATTGGGGTCGTTCATCCAGCCGAAGGGTGGGCGAAAATGGTACCCGTCGGGCAGGTCCGGCGGCTCATTTGCTGGGTTCGTGTGGATCACCGTTATGCCGGTCTCCAACACGTCTGATGGTGTGAACCAATAGGCCACCGAAAGTGATGTCGCCGCCATGTCATAGGCGAGCGTCACCGTGCCGCCGCCGAAGACTTGATAAATGCGGAAGGAATTCTCCTCGGCATTGACCGCCTGGACTTCCCCGAACTTGCCGTTGACGCTGTAGAAGGAGACGGCTCCCGGTTCATCCGGCGTCACCGCCTTCAGCCATAGATGTAGAACGGCATTGACGGGCAGGTCGACGTCTATGGCCCTGTGGCCGTCCGGTATGCCGTTGGCGGTCCTCATGCGCATCTCCCTTTGTGCTGTCGCCTGCGCTCAACGGGAGGAGACGCGGGCCTGTTCCATTCATAACTGTCACAGAGGCTTCAGAAAACCGTCACGGCGGCTTCACTCGAAGCGCCTATTGCGGCCGGAACGACATTGAAGATCGGAGCCCTGCTCATGCGTCTCGCCGTTCTCGCCCTCGGCCTGCTTCTCTCCCTCGTCACCGGGGCAGCAAGCCTGGCACCCATCCCCCCGTCGAACCGTGCGGCCCTCATTCACGACCGCCTGACCCAAGCCAATCTCAATCGCGATCATGTCATGGTCGTGGCCCATCGGGCAGGGTGGAAAAAGGATGGTATCACCGTTCGCGCCGAAAATTCCTTTGCCGCGATCGATCATGCGGCGTCGACAGGCGTTGAAATGGTCGAACTCGACGTACGCCGCTCGAAGGATGGCGTATTGGTCATCATGCATGACGAGACGCTGGACCGCACGACGACGTGTCACGGCAAAGTGGCGGACCACACGCTCGCGGAGCTGAGGTCATGTCGCCTCGTCGTGGAAGGTGCGAGGACGTTGACCGACGAGCATGTCTTCACGCTGGAAGAGGCCATGCTGCATGCCCGCGGCCGGATCCTCATCAATATCGACAACAAGCTTGAGCCCGAGGCGCTGGTCGAAATCGCCGATCTTGCCCGCAGCCTCGGCATGCCAGAGGGCGTATTGCTGAAGCTCGCGGTATGGAATGCCGAGAGACTGCAGCTTGCGCGTGACATCCGCCGTGCCATCGGCCCCGATATCGCCTTCATGCCGATCCTCGCCGACGACGCGGTGACCGAACCGGCCTTCATCGACCGCACACAGTCGGCGCTCGGAGCACCTGCGGCGGAACTCGTCCACTGGTATAGGGATGCATCGAAACCCGTCACTATGGATGGCGGTCCGCTGTTGTCGCCGCTCGCACGCGCGGCCGCCATCCGCAATGATGCACATCTGTGGATCAATACCTATCCGATCACCGACCGCCCGGAGGGCATGGTGGCCGGCGGTCGCGGCGATTATCTCGCGCTCTCGACAGGTCGTCCCGAGGATGTCTGGGGCTTCTTCGTCGATCGTGGCGTGACAATTATTCAAACGGACGAGCCCGAGGCCGTGATATCATGGCTCGACGAACAAGGACTGCGCCGGTCTTATGCGCTGACAAACTGAAGATCACCACAGACCCGAAACGGAAAAGGCGGCCCGAAGCCGCCTTTTCTCTTTATGTCAGCAGTTTGCCTCAAGCGGCCTTGGCGGCTTCACCGTAAGGATCGAACCGGCCGTAGAATGTTTCGCCCTTGGCGGCCATGTCCTTGAGGAGCGGCGTCGGGGTGAAGTGCGGGCCGTAATCCTTGGCGAGACGTTCGCATAGCTCCACGAAGGTCTTCACGCCCATTCCGTCGATGTAGGACAGCGCGCCGCCGGTGTAGGGCGCAAAACCGAAGCCGAGGATCGAGCCGACATCGGCTTCGCGCGGGTCGGTGACGATGCCCTCCTCGACGGTGCGGGCCGCTTCCAGTGCGATGGTCGCCAGGAAGCGTTCCTGGAGCGTCTTGACGTTGACATCGTCAGGCTTCTGCTGCGGATGGAGATCCTTCAGGCCCGGCCAGATGTGCTTCTTCGCGGGCTTGGCCGGATAGTCATAGAAGCCCTTGCCGTTCTTGCGGCCGAAGCGTTCTTCCTTCTCGACCATGCGGGCGACCAGCTCCATGTGGCGCGGGTCGATCGCCTTTTCGCCGAGATCGGCGACCGTGGCCTTCAGGATCTTGTAGGAAAGATCGATCGCCACTTCATCGTTCAGCGCCAGCGGCCCGACCGGCATGCCGGCGAACTTCGCGGCATTTTCGATCATCACCGGAGGCACGCCTTCGATGAGCATGTTGTAGCTCTCGGCCATGTAGCGCAGGACGCAGCGGTTGACGAAGAAGCCGCGGGTGTCGTTGACGACGATCGGGGTCTTCTTGATCGCGGCGACATAATCGAGGGCCACGGCCAGCGCCTTGTCGCCGGTTTCCTTGCCGAGGATGACTTCGGTCAGCATCATCTTCTCGACCGGCGAGAAGAAGTGGATGCCGATGAAATCGACCGGGCGCTTGGAATTTCCGGCTAGACCGGTGATCGGCAGCGTCGAGGTGTTGGAGGCGAAGATCGCGCCTTCCGGCAGCACGGCCTCGACCTTTTCGATGACGGCCTTTTTGACGTCGCGGTCTTCGAAGACGGCTTCGATGACAAGGTCGGCGTCAGCGAGCGTACCGTAATCGTCAGAGGGTGTGATCAAGGAAAGCAGTTTGTCGCCCTCGTCCTTGGTCAGCTTTCCCTTACCGACGGCGCCGGCAACGAGACCTTCGGAATGGGTCTTGCCCTTGCCGGCGGCTTCCATATCACGGTCGATCAGCACGACATTGATGCCGGCTGCGGCCGTCACATAGGCGATCGAAGCGCCCATGAAACCGGCGCCAACGACGCCGACCTTCTTGATCTCGGACTTCGGCTGACCGGCCGGGCGACGCGCGCCCTTGTTCAGCTCCTGCATCGAGACGAAGAGCGAGCGGATCATCGAATAGGCTTCGGTGGTCTGAACGATCTCGGTGAAGTAGCGCTGTTCGATCCTGAGACCCGTGTCGAAGGGCACCTGCAGGCCTTCATAGACGCTCTTCAGGATCGCAAGCGCTGCCGGATAGTTGCCGGCGGTTTCGCGGCGCAGGATGGCGGAAGCGGCTGGCCAGAGCTGGGCTGCGGCCGGGGTCCAGATGCCGCCGCCGGGAACCTTGAAACCCTTCTCGTCCCAGGGGGCGACCGGCTTCAGGCCGTCCTTGATCATCTGCTTCGCGGCATTGATCAGTTCGCCCGGCTCGACAACCTGATGCACAAGGTTCATCGCCTTGGCGCGGGCGGCCGTCAGCGTCTGGCCGGTAGTCATCATCTGCAGGGCGTCCTGCGTATTGGCGAGGCGTGCCACGCGCTGCGTGCCGCCGGCGCCGGGGAAGATGCCGACCTTGACTTCGGGCAGGCCGATCTTGACCGACTTGGCATTGGAGGCGACGCGGCCATGGCAGGCGAGCGACAGCTCGGTTGCGCCGCCCATGCAGGTGCCGTTGATGGCGGAAACCCACGGCTTGCCGTTGGTCTCGATCTTGCGCCAGAGCCAGGTCATGCGACCGGCGGCGTCAAACAGCTTCTGGACGGCGGCTGCCGGGTCCTTCGCCTTTTCCTCTTCGAGCATGGAGAACATGCCCTTGATCATGGTGAGATCGGCACCACCGGAGAAGGATGACTTGCCGGACGTGAAGACCACGCCCTTGACGGCCTCATCGGCAACGGTCTGCTCGAGGATCTTCTCGATCTCGTCCATCACTTCGACAGTGAAGACGTTCATCGACTTGTCGGGCATGTCCCAGGTGACGAGGGCAATGCCGTCTGCGTCAGTCTCGATGGTGAAGTTCTTGTAGGTCATGATGGGATTCCTCTTCCCTGAAATTCGATGTTGCGAGGAGCATCCCCCTCACCCGGCCTCCGCTTCGCTCGGCACCCTCTCCCCGAGGGGAGAGGAGGATTGCCTAGCGCTGCTGCGACCTCTCTTCTCCCCAGCGGGGAGAAGGTGCCGGCAGGCGGATGAGGGGGAGCTTCCCCCTCAAACGCGCTCGATAACCGTCGCCGTGCCCATGCCAGCGCCGATGCAGAGCGTGACCAGCGCGGTGTTGAGATCGCGGCGTTCCAACTCGTCCAGCACCGTGCCGAGGATCATCGCGCCGGTGGCACCGAGCGGATGGCCCATGGCGATCGCGCCGCCGGCGACGTTCATCTTCGAATGATCGACCTCGAAATGCTGCATGAAGCGCAGGACGACGGCGGCGAAGGCCTCGTTCAGCTCGAACAGGTCGAAGTCGGAGATCTTCATGCCGGTGCGCTTGAGGAGCTTTTCGGTCACGTCGACCGGGCCGGTCAGCATGAGCGCCGGATCGGAGCCGATATTGGTGAAGGCGCGGATGCGGGCGCGTGGCTTGAGGCCCATGCTCTCACCGCCAGCCTTGGAACCGACGAGCACGGCGGCAGCACCATCGACGATGCCGGATGAGTTGCCGGCATGGTGGATGTAGGTGATGCGCTCGATTTCCGGATGGGCCTGGATGGCCACGGCTTCGAAGCCGCCCATTTCGCCGGGCATCTGGAAGGAGGGGTTGAGGCTTGCCAGCGACTGCATGTCGGTGCCGGGGCGCATGTGTTCGTCGCGGTCGAGGATAACGAGGCCATTGCCGTCCTTCACCGGGATGACCGACTTGGCGAAGTTGCCGGCGGCCCAGGAAGCGGCCGAGCGCTTCTGGCTTTCGACGGCATAGGCATCGACGTCGTCACGCGTGAAGCCATATTTTGTGGCGATCAGGTCAGCAGAGACACCCTGCGGCATGAAATAGCCGGGGAAGTTGACCGAGGGGTCCATATACCAGGCGCCGCCCGACATGCCCATGCCGACGCGGGACATCGATTCCACACCGCCAGCGATGACGATGTCGTCCGAGCCTGCCACGACCTTGCCGGCTGCAAGGTTGATCGCGTCGAGGCCGGAGGCGCAGAAGCGCGAGATCTGGATTCCGGGGGCGGCGAAATCATAGCCGGCCTCGAAGGCGGCGGCCTTCGGGATCACGGCACCGGCTTCCATGACCGGATCGACGCAGCCGAAGATGATGTCGTCGACGGTCGAGGTATCGAGGCCGTTGCGGTCGCGCAGCGCTTCCAGCGTCTTGGCGGCCAGACGGGGGGTCGGCACTTCGTGCAGCGATCCATCCTTCTTGCCGCGCCCGCGGGGCGTGCGCACGTGGTCGTAAATGAAGACTTCAGTCATCGTCTCTCTCCCTTGGGCGCACGGGGCGCCTTGATTTTGACGGGGCGACGCCCCTCATCCCCGGCGCAACGCGTTGCGCCTGACCTGCCGGCTCCTTCTCCCCGCAGGCGGGGAGAAGGAGGAACCCTCATAGACCGCGTGGACCGTTACCCATGCCGCGGCGACCGCTTCCCCTCTCCCCGCATGCGGGGAGAGGGGAGGGTGAGGGGCAAAACTCAAAACGCTTCGGCGGCCATTTCCATCAGGCTGTCGGCGCCGGTTTCGATGCGGGCCTTCCGCAGGGCCGTCTCCGGCATGACCTTTTCCATGTAGAAACGGCCGGTCATCAGCTTGTTCTTGTAGTAGTCGGCATCGCCAGAGCCTGCAGCCAGGTTGTCGTTGGCGGCCTTGGCCATCTTCGCCCACATGTAGCCGAGCACGACGAGACCGAAGAGGTGCATGTAGTCGGTCGAACCGGCACCGGCATTATCAGGCTTGGCCATGGCATTCTGCATGAACCACATGGTCGAGGCCTGCAGATCGTTCAGGCCCTTCTTCAGGCTCTTGGTGTAAGCGGCGAGGTTCTCGTCCGAACGGTTCTCCTCGCAGAAATCACCGATTTCCTTGAACAGCGCCATCACCGCACGGCCGCCGTTGAGGCCGAGCTTGCGGCCAACGAGATCGAGTGCCTGGATGCCATTGGCGCCTTCGTAGATCATCGCGATGCGGGCATCGCGGACATACTGGCTCATGCCCCATTCTTCGATATAGCCGTGGCCGCCGTAAACCTGCTGGGCCATGACCGCGTGGTCGAAGCCCTTGTCGGTCAGGACGCCCTTCAGGATCGGTGTCATCAGGCCGAGCACGTCGTCAGCGAGCTGCTTTTCAGCCGCATCACCCGAACGGTGGGCGATGTCGGACTTCAGCGCCGTCCAGAGCGTGAAGGCGCGACCGGCTTCGTTGAAGGACTTGATGGTCAAAAGCACGCGGCGGATGTCCGGATGCACGATGATCGGATCCGCCTTCTTCTCGGGCGCCTTGACGCCCGACAGCGAGCGGCCCTGGATGCGCTCGCGAGCATAATTCGCGGCGTTCTGGTAGGCGATCTCCGAGATCGACAGGCCCTGTAGGCCGACGCCGAGGCGGGCTTCGTTCATCATGACGAACATGGCTGCGAGGCCCTTGTTCTCGGCACCGATCAGGTAACCGGTCGCCTCGTCATAATTCATCACGCACGTCGCGTTGCCGTGGATGCCCATCTTGTGCTCGATGGCGCCGCAGGTGACCGTGTTACGGCTGCCTACCGAACCGTCGTCGCCGACCACGAACTTCGGCACGATGAAGAGCGAGATGCCCTTTGTGCCCTCAGGTGCGCCTTCGATACGGGCCAGCACGAGGTGGATGATGTTGTCCGACATGTCGTGTTCGCCGGCCGAGATGAAGATCTTCTGGCCGGAAATCTTGTAGGAACCATCGCCGTTCGGGACGGCCTTGGTGCGCAGCAGGCCGAGATCGGTGCCGCAATGGGGCTCGGTGAGGTTCATCGTGCCGGTCCAGATACCCTCGACCATCTTCGGCAGATACTTCTGCTTCTGCTCGTCGGAACCATGGACGAGGATCGCGGCGATCGCGCCCTGGGTCAGGCCCGGATACATCATCAGCGCCATGTTGGCCGACGACATGTATTCGCCGACCGCGGAATGCAGAACATAGGGCAGACCCTGGCCGCCGTATTCGGCAGGCACTGCGAGGCCCAGCCAACCGCCCTGACAATAGGCGTCATAAGCCTGCTTGAAGCCCTTCGGCGTCTTGACCGAACCGTCGTCCGAACGGACACAGCCTTCCTGGTCGCCAGAGAGGTTGAGCGGGAAAAGCTGCTCTTCCGCGAGCTTGGCCGCCTCGCCGACGATCGCTTCGATCATGTCGGGGGTCGCGTCTTCAAAGCCTGGCAGGTTGTTGTACCGCTCCAGGCCAAGCACGTCGTTGAGAATGAAAAGCGTGTCGTTCACAGGGGCCTTGTAGACAGGCATCGGTCATCTTCCTCCAAAGACTTCGGTTCCGACGGGATCGGACTGTTCTGGCTTATACAAATAATTGACGTGCGCGTAAACGTCAAAATTTTCGATCGCGGCATTTTCGCCCGCTCGCCTGCACCACACCCTCCCCTTCGCCAAACTTCCAGATGCCGCTTGCGCGGGGCAGGAGAGTGGCTGCGCCGATGGGTGTTTCTTCATGATTTTCAGCACGTGATTAACGGCTTGTTTACCATGTTTCATGAATGGTTGCGTTTGAAAGCTGGTGATCCATTCGTGATTCAGACGTCGCCTGCGTGCTGCAACGCAAAGTGCCTCGATCGAAGCGAAGATGGACCGCCCGGACGCATTCGGACGGCATGACCCGCCCGGCATCATCGAAGCGAGCAGAACCATGAACGGATCGCGATCTGAGACGCAAAGGCCCGGCAGCCCATCCTCCCTGGATGCGTTGAGTCGCACCATCGAGGGGCTCGAGGCGCGGATCGAAGGGCTGATCGGCCAGCAGGCCGCCCGCAGCCGCGGGGCGGACGAACCGGTGTCGCGCGCCCTTCCCGGCCGCCGCGCCGACGACGCGCTGCGCAGCGAACGCGATCAGCGCCCTGATCCCCTGGCCGAAATCCGCCAGCGCCAGCGCGCACTCGAAGAGAGCCGCAGCCGCGGCGGCGAACGTAGCCTCTACAGCCGCAGTGAAGAGCAGGCTCCGCGCGCGCCACTGCGCCAGCCTCTGCCACCGCTTTCCGATCCGCAGCCGACCTATCAACCGCGCCCTGCTGTCGCTGCCGCAGCGGCCGGCCGTGAAATCGCCGAGGCGCTGAGCGGCCTTCGCCAGGAACTGAAGCAGGACATTACCGAAAGCCTGTCGCGCGAGATCTCCGGCCTGCGCAACGAAATGCGCTCCCTCCGCACGCTGGCCGAAGAGAACCGTCCGCAGGATGACATGCGCCATGACATCGCCCGGCTTGCCGAAAGCCTCCAGCGGCTCGAAGGCGTCAAAGCACCCGGGACAGACGGATTGCAACAGGATTTCAACGAGTTGCGCTCTCTAATGGACGGTCTTGCGCGCGAGGATTCCGTCCGCCGGATGGAACGTCGCTGGGACGACGTGGAAGTGCGCCTCGACGGGCTGGACACCGGCGCCATGCGCGACGAAATCATCCGCATCGCCGACCGGCTCGACGATATCAAGTCTCAGCTCGGTGGCATGGGCGACACGCGCGCCATCCGTGCGCTCGAAGAAAAGCTTATCACGGTCGCGGCAGCACTCGAACATATCGGCGCCCATATCGACCCGAACGAGCGCATGGTCATGGAGCACTTCTCCTCGCTCGACATGCGCCTCGACGAAATCACCCGGGCAATCGCTGCGGGCAGCCGCAACAACGGCCCGGGCAACGACCCGGCCACCTTCCACCGTCTGGAAGAGCGGCTCTCCGGCCTTGCCCGCCAGATCGAGGGGATTTCGGAGCAGCGCGCGCCGCAGCACGACGCTTCGCTCGAAATGGCGGAACGGCTCGAGTTGCTCACCGCACGGATCGAACAGCTTTCGTCCGAACAGGGTGCCGCGCGTCTCGAAGAGCGCCTCGACCAGATGTCCTACATGCTGGAACGGGCGCAGAAGCCGGTGCCGGCCCCGGAACTCACCGGCTACCTCGCCGATATCTCGCGCAAGATCGACGCGCTGGATGGCGGGGCCGGCAACGACCGCCTTGCGGACCGCCTGGAGTTCCTTGCCCAGCGGATCGAGGAACTGGACGCACCTGCACCTGTCGCGATGATCGACGACAGCGCGCTTCGCAATCTCGAAGATCGGCTGAATGCGGTCGTCGACCGGCTGGAGGAAACGAGCTCATCCGGCCCGGTCAGCGAAAGCGCCAGCCTCAAGGGGCTGGAAGACCAGATCGCTCATCTCTCGGCCTTGATCAGCCAGCCCTCGCCCAGGGATCCCGAGGTCGCAGGCCGTATCTCGGCCCTTGAAGACTATGTCGCGACCAGCGACGAATACATCATCGAAGCTGCCCGCCAGGCAGCCGAGACGGTCATGGCCAACTTCGCGCATCGTTTCCCCGCGGGCAGCCAGGCAGCATCGGCGGACATTTCCGCCCTGACCGCCCTTTCCGAGCATCTGAGGCAGCTCGAAGACCATACGCGCCATTCCGAGGAACGCACCCACCGCACCTTCGAAGCGCTGCACGACACGCTGGTCCAGATCGCCGGACGGCTGGATGAACTGCATCATCTGGGCCAGCCTCAGGACGCAGCTCCGCTCTTTGCCCAGGCTCCGATCACCCCGACGCATGCTGCACGCCCGACCGAAAATGCTGCGCCCATGGCACCCCAAGCGCCGCGCATGGTCGCCGAGCCTGTAGCGGAAGCCGTGCATCCGATCGATCAGGAACTGCTTGCTGCAGCCGATGATTTCGCCCAGACCATGACCGCACTGCCGGTCATTGATGCGGCACGCGAGAAGAAGGCGACCAAGCCGAGCCTGCTCGCCGGCCTCGGCAAGAAGCTGATGCCGGGCAAGAAGTCCGCGAAGGCGCCTGTCGAAGCTCGGCAGATTGTCGACCCCGCCCCGTCGATTGATCCCGTCGATGTGCTGCCGCCCGACGACGCGAATGAATTGCTGGAGCCAGGCTCTGGTGCACCGGATGTGCGCAAGATCCTGGAACGCGTACGGGCCAGCCAGCAGGCCGTAAAATCAAGCAGCTCCACCGAGGACAGTGGCGACCGGACCGATTACATCGCCGCCGCGCGCCGTGCCGCCCAGGCTGCGGCCATGGAAATGGACCGGGCCCAGAAATCCACGCCCTCTGCCAGCAAGGCAATGTCCGACGTCAAGGCCAAGTCGAAATCGGCCGGCCCCTCGCTCTTTGCCCGCTATCGTCGTCCAATCCTGATGGCAGTCGGCGCCATCCTGCTTGCCGCCATGGCCATGCCGCTGGTCAATACCCTGACCAAGAGCGAGGCGCCTCCCGTTGTCGAGGACATCGCTCCAGACCAGACCAGCGAGATCGCGCCCATCGAGCAGCCGGCGGACACGGCGCAGGCGACGACGCCAATCGCTGCCGAACCCGAAGCACCGGTCGTCGAAACGGCCCGCAGCGACGCTCCTGCGGATATCCAAGAGGACGTTGCTGCCGCGCCGTCAGTGGCAACGCCGGATGTTGCCCCTGCTGCTCCGGTCCAGGCCAGTGGCGTCGCCCCGGTCAACGCCCTGATGGCCCCTGTGTCGACCACGCCGGCCCAGAGCCTGGAAGCGCCTGCTTCCGCGGCTGTCGCCGAAACGCTTGCGCCGGTGCAACCGCAGACGGCAGAAGCGGCCAAGGTCGTGGTCGCCGAAGAGGTTGCGGCTCAGACTCCCGCTGCCGATATCGTCGTGCCCGCAGACATTACCCCGCCCTCGCTCTCCATCGCCGCCAAGAACGGCGATCCCCTGGCGCTGTTTGAAATCGGCGCGCGCTACACCGAAGGTCGCGGCGTGAAGAATGACTTCGCCGAAGCGGCCAAGTGGTATCGTCTCGCGGCCGACAAGGGGCTCGCACTTGCCCAGTATCGCCTCGCCAACTTCCTCGAAAAGGGAACGGGCGTCGCGCCAAATATCGACGAAGCCAAGCGCTACTATGAACTGGCCGCCAGTGCCGGCAATGCCAGCGCCATGCACAATCTCGCCGTCATCTACGCCTCCGGCAAGGATGGCGCGCAGGATTATGCCAAGGCCGTGGAATGGTTCACCAAGGCCGCCGACTACGGCGTCTCCGACAGTCAGTTCAACCTCGCGATCCTGAGTGCACGTGGCAATGGGACGTCGCAGGATCTGGTCACGTCCTACAAGTGGTTCGCAATCGCTGCCAAGGGCGGCGACACCGATGCCGCCCAGAAGCGCGACGAAGTGGCCAATGCGCTCAAGCCAGACCAGCTCGAGCGCGCCCGCGCCGAAGTCGATCTCTGGAAGGCCAAAGAACTGAACCCCGACGCCAATTCGGCCAACACGCCAGACGAATGGGCAGGCAAGGGCCTGAAGACGGCCAGCGTCGACATGAAGAAGGCGATCCGCAACATACAGGCGATCCTGAACAAGAATGGTTTCGATGCCGGCACGCCCGACGGTGTGATGGGTGCCAAGACGGTCTCGGCGATCAAGGCGTTCCAGACCTCCATCGGCGAGCAGCCGACCGGTCAGGTGACGGACAAGCTGGTGACGGAGTTGCTTGAGCGCAACAAATGAGGCGACTGCCATAAAAGACCGCGCACGAGGGTCTATGAGGGGCTCTTGAATTGACTTGGCAGCCTCTGAGGCGCAAGAAAGAATTCGAACGGTAACAAGTGCGATCAAGGACTTGCGGCCGACCAGCATGAGAGTCAGCAAGGGCTCATAGGCCCGAAAGCGACCGCGCCGGAGAGCGCGGATTCCTGCATTTGAGGTCCTGACGTGACGATCTATCTGCCGATCGCCGAGTTGTCGGTCAACGTGTTCATCATTCTCGGCATGGGCGCGGCTGTCGGCTTCCTATCGGGCATGTTCGGCGTGGGTGGCGGCTTCCTGATTACCCCGCTCCTGATCTTCTACAATATTCCGCCCGTCGTTGCCGTTGCGACTGGTGCAAACCAGGTCGTTGCCTCCTCCGTTTCAGGGGCCATCTCGCATTTCCGCCGCGGGACGGTCGATCTGAAACTCGGCACGATCCTGCTTTTAGGCGGCCTCGTGGGAGCGACGATCGGCGTCTATATCTTTTCGCTGCTGAGGCGTCTCGGCCAGCTCGACCTCATCATCTCGCTGCTCTACGTCGTCTTCCTCGGCACGGTCGGTGGCCTGATGCTGGCGGAAAGCCTGCGCGCGCTTCGACGCGCCGCGCGCAACGAAGCTGCCCCCCTGAAGCGCCCCGGTCAGCACAACTGGGTGCATCGCCTGCCCTTCAAGATGCGCTTCAAGAAGTCGAAGATCTATCTCAGCGTTATCCCGATCCTAGCGCTCGGCTTCGGCATCGGCATCCTGACGTCGATCATGGGTGTCGGCGGCGGCTTCATCATGGTGCCGGCGATGATCTATCTGCTCAGGATCCCGACCAATGTCGTCGTCGGCACGTCGCTGTTCCAGATCATCTTCACCACCGCCTACACGACGATCGTCCAGGCGGCGACCAACTATTCCGTCGATATCGTGCTCGCCTTCGTTCTCATGGTGGCCGGAGTCATCGGTGCACAGTATGGCGTCAGGGTCGGACAGAAGCTGCGCGGCGAACAGTTGCGCGCGCTCCTGGGTCTGCTCGTTCTCGCCGTCGGCGTGCGCCTTGCGATCGAGCTGGTCGTGACACCCGACGACTTTTACTCGCTGGCCATCGGAGGCTGACATGAGAGCACGCCTCCTCGCCCTCCTGCTTTCCGCCATCCTCGGAATGTCCCTGCCGGCCGTAGCCCAGGATCCGCTCACGTCGCAGCTCGCGGAACGCGAAGGCATGGACATCGGAACCTCGACCAGCGAGATCGCGATCACGTCGGATTTCTCCGGCGCGGACCTCACCATCTTCGGTGCGCTGACCAATACCGACCAGTTGCTGCTCGCGATCGGCCAATATGATGTCGTGGTGACATTGGAAGGTCCGCGTGACTGGACCACCGTGCGGCGGAAGGAGCGTCTCTTCGGCATTTGGGTCAACCGCACCTCGCTGACTTTCGAACAGATGCCGATCTCCTACTCGCTCGCCAGCACGCGACCGGTCGAGGAAATCGCGGCCGACGACGTGTTGACGTCGCTTGGCATCGGCATCGACCACCTGGCGCTGACGCCCACGGGCTTCATCAGCAATGCCGCCAATCTCAGTGAATTTCGCGATGCTTTCCGCCGGCTGAAGCAGACAGGCGGCCTCTACCAGCGCGACACGGGCGGCGTTCGCTTCGTCTCGTCCAGCCTGTTCAAGGCGACTCTCCGCTTGCCCGCCAACATCCCGAACGGCGTGCACATGGTGCATGCCTATCTGTTCAAGTCGGGCGAATTCATCGCGGAAAAAGAGCTGCCCCTGCGCGTGATCAAGACCGGTCTCGAAGAAGCCATCACCGAAGCTGCCCACGAGCAGCCGCTGGCCTATGGCGCATTTGCCGTGGTGCTGGCGCTGATCACCGGTTGGGCCGCAAGCCTGATCTTCCGCAAGGATTGATAGTCAGCCGACGGCCATGCGCGCCTTGACCTCGAGATAGGCTTCGGTCAACTCGTGCAAGACGTCGCGGGCGCCCGCCTCGGGCTCAGCGCCCAGATGAATCACCCTGAGTTCCGCCATGAAGGCATCCCAGAGAACGGGACCTCCCCGCTCGAGAAGCTCGGCGCGGATCGACAAATCCTCGCTGACCGGGCGATGCCTTCGTCCCCAGGCTCCCATGGTCGCGAGCAGAGGCACGAGCTGGATCGTCGGCTCCGTCAGGCTGTAGATGCCCTTCTGCCGATGCGTCGGGTCGTCCGCCCGGGACAACAGCCCATGCGCGACGAGGCGCTTCAGCCGGTCGGCCAAAATGTTCGAGGCAATACCTTCTTCGGAATTCTGCAGAAGCTCCCGGAAATGCCGTCGATTGCCGAACATCACATCACGGATGACGATCAGGCTCCAGCGATCGCCGAGCACTTCCAGCGTCAAATTGATGGGGCAGCCCGAGCGTTGCGATGTCATTCCATGCTTCCCAAAACCGATTGCGTCTTGCCATCAGATGCGATAGCGATCAACCAGTTTCAATATGCAATCGGTTTGGGAGGATTGAGATGCGTAAGCTTGTTGGCTGGAACCTGATGTCGCTGGACGGCTATTTCGAAGGCGAGACACCTTGGGACCTGTCGTTCCACCTCACCGTCTGGGGCGAGGATCTGCGCCGATATTCGCTGTCACTGGGCGAAGAGACCGATTTCATCGTCTTCGGCCGCAAGACCTATGAGGGCATGGCTGCCCATTGGCCGGAGACGACGGAAGAGCCAGAGATCAAGGCCTATATGAACGCCAGAGCCAAGGGCGTTGCCAGCCGAAACCTGAAGGAAGCATCATGGAACAACACGCGCGTGCTTTCGGATGCCGTCTCCGACCTGCAGGCAATGAAACTGGCTCAGGGCAAGACCATCTTCGTCTTTGGAAGCGCGGAGTTGCAGCACACATTGCTGGAAGCATGTCTGATGGACGAGATCCGGATTTGTCTGGCACCGGTGTTGCTCGGAAAAGGTAATCCGCTGTTCAAGCCGGGCAGTGAAAAGCAGCTGGCTTTGCTTGAAGCACGTCCCGTCGATACCGGTGCCGTAATCCTGCGCTATTCGGTCAAGGCACGTTAGATTGCGGGCTCAACCGAGCAGATTGGCGTAGCGGACCGAATAGATCCGGTCGCGGCCGAGAAGGTGCGCGATCAGGTCGGTGCGGGCGAAGAGGCCGGTAAAGGCCTTGTGACGCAGGTCGAGGCCACCGGTGCTAACGCCGAAGGAGGGCATGACCATGCGCAGGCCATCGCTTGCGAAACACGGGCGGCGGACGGATTTCTCGCGGCGACGAACGGTGGCGGACGGGTGGAGATGGCCTGCCACTTCGCCTTTGCCATGGGCGAGCGAAGGCTCGTGGCGGAAGGTCAGGCCGGCGAGTGAAAATTCGTCCATCGACTGACCGGGCAGAGCCGTCGTGCCGTCGGGATCGTGATTTCCGTTGATCCAGACTATGTCGCGTCCACCGGCAAGTCCAAAGATCATCTCACGAAACAGCGTCGGCATCAGGGCCGAGCCGACACGGTCGTGGAAATTGTCGCCGAGGCTGACGATCGTGGCCGGCTGATAGCGCGCAACCACGCTCTCCAGCAAACGAAGCGTCGCAAGCGTGTCGTATGGCGGCAGCAATTGCCCGCGGCGGGCAAAGGCCGCACCTTTTTCGAGGTGCAGGTCGGAGACCACAAGCGTCCGATGATCCGGCAGATACATTGCGCCGGTCAGATCACACACGGCAGCCACGCCCGAGAGGGCGATCTCGGTCGTCGTCTCCACTGTCTCGATCGGCGCCAGGCGCCTCGCCATCATTCCCGTCATTCGCTCATTCCGCAGCATCCGGCCTCGTCATAGCCGGTCTGCCTGATTCACGCCATGGCTTCGGCGATCAGATCGTCCGCCGCCATCGACAGCACGTGTTCCTGAGCCTCGCCTGCCACAGGCTCCTTGCCGATCTCCAGCATAACCGGGACGGCCAGCGGCGAGATCTGCGCGAGGCGCTTGTGCAGGATATGCCCCCTGATTCGCTCCAGCATATCGGCAAGGCGAGCAATGTCCAAAAGTCCGGCGGCGGCATCCTGTCGCGTTGCCTGCATGAGGATGTGATCGGGCTCATGGCTGCGCAGCACGTCGTAGATGAGGTCGGAGGACACCGTCACTTGGCGGCCGGATTTCTCCTTGCCCGGATGGCGCTGTTCGATCAGGCCCGCAATGACGGCACAATTGCGGAATGTGCGCTTCAGCATGAAGCTCTCGTCGAGCCAGGTTTCGAGATCGTCTCCCAGCATGTCCTGGTCGAAGAGGTCTGCGAGGCTGAGCGCTCCCCGCGCGATCAGCGAGCCCATGTCCTCCAAGGCCCAGATCGCGAGGGCATAGTCGGTTGCGACGAAGCCCAGCGGCTTGGCGCGCATGCGCTCCAACCGGCGCGTGAGCAGCATGCCCAGCGTCTGGTGCGCGAGACGGCCTTCGAAGGCGTAGATCACCATGTAAAAGCGCTCGCCGCGCGGGAATGTCTCGATCAGGAGATCGCCGCGCTTCGGCAGAACCGACTTTTCCGCCTGCAGTGCCAGCCAGTCGCGCACCTGGTCGGGCAGGCCCGTGCGGCGGGCGGGATCATCCAGCATCGCGCGCACCTGTTCTGCGAGATAGGTCGAGAGCGGGAACTTGCCACCGGCATAGGCCGGGATCTTCGGATCCATTGAAAAGGCATTCGAGACGAGGCATTCGTTGTCTCTGATGCCTTCGAAGCGCAGGACCTTGCCCGAGAAGAGGAAGGTATCGCCCTGGGTAAGCTGTTCGAAGAAATACTCCTCGACCTTGCCGAGCGTCATGCCGCCTCGGCCGATCGAGCCTAAATGGTTGCGCTTGACCAGCCGAACATTGAGCATCGGCATTTCGACGATGGTGCCGAGATTGAGGCGGTATTGCTGGGCGACCTGCGGGTTGGAGACACGCCATAGCCCGTCCTTGCGCCGGCGGATGCGGGCGTAGCGCTCGTAGGTGCGCAGGGCATATCCGCCAGTCGCTACGAAATCGACGATGCGGGCGAATGTCTCGCGCGGCAGGGTGGTATAGGGCAGCGCCGTCGTCACCTCGCGGAAGAGGTCATCCTCGTCGAAGGAATCGGCACAGGCCATGCCGAGCACATGCTGGGCGAGCACGTCGAGCGAGCCTTCGCCGACCGGCGGGGTGTCCTGGGCACCTATGTAATTGGCATCGAGGGCGGCCTGGCACTCCATGACCTCGAACCGGTTGGCTGGCACCAGGATCGCGCGCGAAGGCTCGTCCATGCGGTGGTTCGCGCGGCCGATGCGCTGAGCAAGGCGGGAGGCGCCCTTGGGCGCACCGACATGAATGACGAGATCGACGTCCCCCCAGTCGATGCCGAGATCGAGTGTCGACGTCGCAACAACCGCCCGCAGCCGGTTTTCAGCCATGGCCGCCTCCACCTTGCGGCGCTGGGAGACGTCGAGCGAGCCGTGATGCAGCGCAATCGGCAGGTTGTCGTCATTGGCGGTCCAGAGTTCCTGGAAAAGCATCTCGGCCTGGGATCGCGTGTTGACGAAGAGGAGCGTCGTCTGGAACTCCTTCAGCACCTTGTAGATCTCAGGAATGGCATAGACCGCCCGGTGCCCGGACCAGGGAATTCGATCCTCCGTCTGCAGGATGGTGATGTTCGGGCGCGCGCCGCCATCGACCGTGATCAGACCGGCCGCCGCCTCGCCTTCTTCCGGCTGGGCGACCAGCCAGCGTCGCAGATCCATCGGCTGGGCGACAGTCGCAGAAAGGCCGATGGTCTTCAGACCAGGGGCGAGTTTCCTCAGGCGAGTAAGTCCGAGCGACAGCAGATGGCCACGCTTTGAGGTTACCAGCGAATGCAGTTCGTCGAAGATGACGTAGCGCAGGTCCTTGAAGAAGCGCTCCGCGTCGGAGTGAGAGATGAGCAAGGCGACCTGCTCGGGCGTCGTCAGAAGGATATCAGGCGGATTGGTCTTCTGACGCTGACGCTTGTGAGCCGGCGTGTCGCCGGTGCGGTTCTCGATGGTGATCGAAAGCCCCATCTCGGTGACGGGCTTCATCAGGTTGCGTTCGATGTCGACGGCCAGCGCCTTGAGCGGCGAGATGTAGAGCGTGTGGATGCCGGTAAAGGCCTCGCCTGGTTTTTTCCGGCCGCGCTCGGTGAGTTCCGTCAGCGAAGGCAGAAAACCGGCGAGCGTTTTGCCGGCACCGGTCGGGGCGATCAGCAGCAGGCTTTCGCCGCCGTTCTCGCCAGATCTCGCCCGAGCCAGCAGCTCCAGCTGATGGTCACGCGGCTGCCAGCCCTTTTCGCCGAACCAGCGGAGAAAGGGGGCAGGCAGAAGGGCAAGGGCGGAATCAGCTGTAGTCACCGCCCCAAGGTAGTGGACGGGCGGGGAAAGAGAAGGGGCGAGAGAGGTATCACCTCAGCGCGATATACCTGTCCGAGCGATGGTTGATCGCCAGGAATAGGTTCAGCACCACCGCGCCGATCACCGAGTAGAGCACCACGGAAGGGCTGACGACGGCGAAGGCAAGGGCCATGATGCAGAGGTCGAAGGCAAGCTGCACGAGGCCGGCGCGAATGCCGAAGCGATCCTGGATGTAAACGGCGAGGATGCCGAGGCCGCCGAGGCTGGCGCGGTGGCGGTAAAGTGCCAGAAGGCCGAAGCCGAGCAGAAGGCCGCCGAGGATCGCCGCCCAGACCGGCGCGATGCTCTCTATGACGAGGAAACGGCTCTCGATTTCGACGATGAAGGAGGTGAGGCCGACGGCCAAGAAGGTCTTGATGGTGAAGTCGAGGCCGACGCGGCGCAGCGAAAGGATGTAAAAGGGCAGATTCAGCACGAAGAACAGCAGACCGAAGCTCCAGCCGCTCCAATAATGCAGGACGAAGGCGAGGCCCGCCATGCCGCCGGTCAAAAGTCCGACCTGAGCGAGGAAATAGAGGCCAAGTGCTGCGATCAGGCTGCCGGCCACTAGGCCCTGCAGATCTTCCGCCGGCGTGTGGCGGGTCGGGTTCGAATTCCAGATTCCCAGCATGCTCGTCAACTGCGCCATGTCACGTCTCCAGAAAGTGATCGCCGAGACCAAATGGTACCCGAGATCCCCTGGAAAACAAGGATGATAGGTCAGCAAAGCTGACCTATGGAGCAATTCGCAAGAAAGCTGCTTGTCAGGCCGTCCGACTCGCAAGAAACAGAATGCCGAGCACCGGTTTTCCGCCATCCATGCGAATGGTGGTGCGGGTCAAAACGAGGACATTGAAGCCGTATTCGGCAAGACGCTGCCGTACATGCTGTTCGGTATGGGCGTAGCGCAGGCTCGGGGCCAGCAAGAAACCATCTCCTTCGCCCGCGTCTTCAACCGAAAATGCGAAGAGTGCATCAGGCTTTGCAAGCCGTGCCGCCAGCGCAAAGGCATTGGCGAGATCGCCGAGATACATCAGCACGTCGGCTGCCGAGACGAGGTCGGCACGGGCTTCGGCCAGGCCGTCTCCGAAGAGGCCTGAGCCGGCCGCTTCGAGCGAGAGATCGGCTTTGGCGAGCAGATCGTAGAGACCCTTATCTTCTGCCTTGGCGAGCATGTTGGCGGAGAGATCGAAACCCTCCAGGTGAGCAACCCGATCGCGGATCTCGGCACCGAAGAGACCTGTCCCGCAGCCGAGATCGACAGCGACCTCGAACCGCCTGTCATCGTAATCTGCAATCAGCCGCGCGAGCTTGGCCGGAACGGTATAGTCGAGCCGTTCGACGAGTGCCGCATCGAAGCGATCGGCATAATCGTCGAAGAGGGCCTCGACGTAACGGGAGGGTGGCTGATCCGGGACGTCTTCAGCGCCGAGAAGCGCGAGTTTCAGCCGCGCTCCGAAGATATCCTCCGGGTCGAGTTCCAGCGCGCGTCGCAAGGCAGGAACGGATTTTGACTGCAGATCCGCCTTCTCGGCGTAATCTGCCAGCCGAACCAGACCCGCCGGCCAGTCAGGCACCAGTTCCAGTGCCTGCTCCATCAATTCCACCGCTGCCTCATGTTCGCCATTCTCGGCAAGCATGCGGGCGTAATCGGCGCGGCGATCGGCGATGACGTCGCCGGAGGAGAACTGGGTGGGGTGCATCGAAAAGATCCTCACGCCTTCCAGCGTGGAGTGGGCCAGCATGGAGACGGCTCGCGGTCTTGACCGATCGCCGGAAAAAACTCAAGTCCTATCGCAAGCCCCACTTCGCCGGCTTGCAGGGCGGGCGGGCCGCGCCCATATCAGCGGATGACAACAGGAGATACGCATGGCTGATGGCATCAATCGATTTCTCGGCGACACCCCGGGCCGCACGCTCGTCAAGCTGATCGTCGTCTCGCTCATCGTCGGCTTCGTCATGTCGATCTTCGGACTGGATCCCATGGATCTGCTCGAGGGCATCCGGTACTTCATTCTCGATCTCTGGTATACGGGCTTCGACGCACTCGGCCGTGTCGGCCAATATCTGCTGATCGGCGCAACGATCGTTATTCCGGCCTTCATCCTGTTGCGCCTCTTTGCCTCGCGGAACTGACAAGCCTATGGCCGATCTTGCCTTGCCCCGCCGCCGGCTGATCCTGATCTCGGCCGGCCTCCTGACGGCAGCGGTTGCCGGCTGCCGCTCAACCGACATCCTCAATCCCGATGACGGCTCGTCGCGTGCCGAGACCACGGCCGCGTTGCCCATGGTCAATCGGCTCCGCCAATCGCGTGGCCTCTCGTCGCTTTCGCGCAGCCGGCCGGCGGAGATCGCCGCGATCGCGCAGGCCAGACGCATGGCACGGGCCGGCGAGATGTCGCATCTGATCGGCTTCAACGACAGCTTTGGCGCCCGCATGAAAGGCCATGACGTGCCTTTGCCGGCCGCGGAAAACATCGCGGCCGGACAGGACACGGTCGAGCGCGCGGTTCAGGCCTGGATCGACTCCAAGCGGCATCTCGACAACATGCTTGGTGGCTTCAACGGCCTTGGCGTTGCGGTCGCGTGGGATTCCGCTTCCGGCAACCGGCCCTACTGGGCCATGGTGCTCTCGGCCTGAGTGATTCTCCTGCTCCGGTCCCGTCCGGAGCAGTTCATGCACAGCCCTCTATCCTCCCCCTCCCGGCCCATCGTGGTCAGCCACCGTTCCGTGCTCGCGATCGCGGTGCCGATGACGCTCGGTTTCGTCACCACGCCGCTGCTCGGCCTCACTGACACCGCCGTTGTCGGGCGGAGCGGTGACGCGGCGCAACTGGCAGGCCTTGCGATTGCAGCGGCCTTGTTCGACCTGCTGTTTGCCAGCCTGAATTTTCTCCGGGCCTCGACCACGGCACTTGTTGCACAGGCACAGGGACGCGGCGAGACGACGGAACTCTTCGCCGTCTTCTGGCGCTCGATCGTCTTGTCCGTAAGCTTTGGCCTCATCATCCTGTTCGCATCCCCCGCCATTGTCGGCTTCGGCCCGGCGATGATGGGTGCGGATGGCGGCGTGCAGGCGGCGGCTGCGACCTATATCGGCATCCGCATTCTCGCCGCCCCGGTGACGCTATCGAACTTCACCCTGCTCGGCTTCGTGCTTGGGCGCGGACTGGGATCCGTCGGTCTTGCGTTGCAGATCCTGCTCAATGGCGTCAACATCGCCATGTCGATCCTGCTAGGCATCACATTCGGCTTCGGCATCGCCGGTGTCGCCTGGGGCACTGTTATCGGCGAGGTTGTCGCCATGCTCGCCGGCTTTGCCTTCATCTTCTGGCGTTATGGGCCGGCCGCCGTTCCCCAGGTTTCGATGGTCACGGACCGTGCCAAACTGATGGCGCTCTTTCGGCTCAACCGGGACATCCTGATCCGCACCTTCTCGCTGATCACGGCCTTCACCGTCATGACCCGTATCGGCGCCGGCTTCGGCGCGGTGACACTCGCTGCCAATGCGGTTTTGATGAACTTCTTCATGATTGCGAGTTTCTATCTCGACGGCATGGCGACGGCCGCCGAACAGATCACCGGCGAGACGATCGGGGCACGGCAAAGGTCGGCCTTCGAGCGCGCTGTCAAGCTGACGGGACTGTGGTCGTTGGGTCTCGCCATTGTCAGCGTCGCCTTCTTCCTGGTCTTCGGGAATGCAATCATCGGCTTCATCACCACGGCCGGCGACGTGCGCAGCTCAGCCGAGACCTATCTCGTCTACGCCGCACTGACGGCGCTCACCGGAGCGCTCGCCTTCCATATGGACGGCGTCTTCATCGGTGCAACCTGGTCGTCGGAGATGCGCAACATGATGCTCGTGGCGCTGGCAGGTTATCTCGCCAGCGTTGCCGTCCTCGTGCCGCTGTTTTCCAATCACGGGCTCTGGATCGCGCTCAACGTCTTTCTGGGCCTACGCGGCCTTCTTCTTCTCCTGAGACTGAAGCCAAAGACCGATCAGACCTTCACCGACAGCCAGTGATCGAGCCTCGTGTCGCGCAGTTCGCGAATATTGCCGACGGCTTCGCGATCGAGCAGGGTCGAAAGACCTTTCACGATGCGTCCCGGCAGGCCCGGCCCTTCGTAGACCATGCAGGAATAGAGCTGCACGAGGTCTGCTCCGGCACGGATCTTTTCCAGTGCCGTCTCTGCCGAGGACACGCCGCCGACGCCAATGATCGGCATGTCGGGCCCGACGCGCTTGCGCATGCGGGCGAGCACGGCGGTCGACTTGTCGAAGAGCGGGGCGCCGGACAGGCCTCCTGCCTCGCCCGCCAGCGCCGCATCGGTGAGCCCCTCGCGCGACCGGGTGGTGTTCGAGACGATCAACCCGTCGAGATCATGGGCGGCTGCGACCTCGGCAATGTCGTCCATGCCCTCTTCGGTCAGATCCGGCGCGATCTTCAGAAAGACCGGCAGGCGCTTACCGGCTCGCGTGCCTTCTTCCGAGCGGGCGGCAAGCACGGCCGAGAGAAGCGCATCGAGGCTCTCCTTGGCCTGCAGGTCGCGCAGGCCGGGCGTGTTGGGCGAGGAAATGTTGGCGGTGAAATAGGTCGCGACCGAATAGAAGCGGCGGATGCCGGCGACGTAGTCGGCGATGCGGTCCGTCGCATCCTTGTTGGCACCGATGTTGACCCCGACAATGCCTGGGCGCTGGCGACGGGCAGTCAGCCGGGAAAGGGCTGCGGCATGACCCTCGTTGTTGAAGCCCAGCCGGTTGATGACGGCATTGTCGCGCTCCAGACGGAAGATGCGTGGCTTCGGGTTGCCGGTCTGCGGTCTGGGCGTCAGCGTTCCTACCTCGGCAAAGCCGAAGCCGAGCGAGAGAAGCGCATCCGGCACTTCGGCGTTCTTGTCGTAACCGGCGGCCATGCCGAGCGGGTTCGGGAAGCGGATGCCGGCAACTGTCTGGGCGAGGCGCGGATCGGCAGGCGCCCTGCAGGCCGGCACGAGGCCGGTCTTCAGCGCGGCTATCGAAATGCCGTGGGCGGTTTCGGCGTCGAAGAGGAAGAGGCCGCGGCGACCGAGCGAAAAGAGATCGGACATCAGCGCTTATCCTCGACTATCGGCGGAAAGACATGAAGCCCATCGTCTCCGAGCGGAAGGGGTTTTTCCCAGAGCACGGCATCCAGCGGCAGATCGGCATAGAGATGGGGGAAGAGATCACCGCCGCGGGAAGGTTCCCATTTCAGCGCTCGACCGAAGATCGTGGCGTCGACTGCGACCAGAAGGAGATCGGCCTCACCTGCAAAATGAAGTTTCGCAGTCTCGATCGCTTGGGTGGCCGTGGAGAAATGGATGTAACCGTCCTTGAGATCGATCGGAGCACCCCTGAAAAGGCCAGCCGCTCGGGCCTCCTGCCATAATTCTCTCGGCACGATCTTGTATATGGTCTTGTCCAAGGTCCGGTCTCTCCCAGATCATGAGGGTCGAGGCGGGTTTGCCGCAAACGCGGGCAAATGTCCACGCCCGGCGAGACGGACGACACGAGGAGGCACAGATGGCGATCCGGAAAATCAAGACGACAGCCCTGGCGGTCGCGGTTCTCTCGCTCGGGAATCCGGTCGCAGAGGCGCAGCAGCCCAGTTCGGATCGTTACAGCCTGGAAAAGTCCGAGAGCGGTTTTGTCAGGCTCGACCGTCAGACGGGTGCCGTTACCCTCTGCACCGAGGCAGAGGGAACGCTGACCTGCCGGATGGCGGCCGACGAACGGGCGGCCTATGACGAAGACCTCGCGCGGCTCGAAAAGCGGATGGAGGCGCTGGAAAAACAGATCGCCGGCGGGACAGCGGCAAAGAGCGGCGATTTGCCCAGCGACGCGGAAATCGACCGCTCGATCGGGATTATGGAACGCTTCATGCGCGCCTTCTTCGGCCTCGTGCAGGAGTTCCAGGGCGAGGAACAGCGAACAGAACCAGGGACAATTCCCGACCGGACCTGACCTTCGTCAAGTCCAATCCTCTCATTCGTTGCGCGAGCATTGTCTAGTGCCTCGGCAGGCGCTAAAAGGACTGCACGCATCCGTGCGCAATATGACATCGCTCTTGGGAGGGGGCTTTGACATGGCTGAATCCACTTTCATCATCGCAGACGACCATCCGCTGTTCCGTGGCGCCCTGCGCCAGGCCGTGAGCGGCATCGATGGCATGCAGACAATTATCGAGGCCGGCGATTTCGAGACCGCGCGCAAGGCCGCGGCGGACCATCCAGATGCCGACCTTATGCTACTCGACCTCGCCATGCCCGGTGTCTCCGGATTCTCGGGGCTCATGGCATTGCGGGCCGAATTCGCCAGCCTGCCGCTGGTGATCGTGTCGGCGACAGACGACCCCGTCACCGTCCGCCGCGCCCTCGAACTCGGCGCCTCCGGCTTCATCTCGAAGTCCGCAGGCATCGACGAAATCCGGGCAGGCATCCAGTCGGTGCTCGAAGGTGACATCGCTACCCCCTCGAGCTACCAGGGCGGCCAGGAAACCGATCCCGACGTTGCCGACCTCATCAATCGCCTTCGCACGCTCACGCCGCAGCAGAGCCGCGTTCTCGGCATGCTCGGCGAGGGCCTGCTCAACAAGCAGATCGCCTATGAACTCGGCGTGTCGGAAGCGACAATCAAGGCGCATGTCTCCGCCATCCTCCTGAAGCTCAAGGTCGACAGCCGCACGCAGGCCGTCATCCAGCTGGGCAAGATCAACATGGCCATGGTCGCCTGATCACCGATGGAGGGATCACGAGAGGATTTTATTCCTTTTCGACTTTACTAAGCTTGCGCCCTCGGCTATTGTTTTGCCGTGGCCGGACCGGGGATGAATGCGTTCCGGCGCTGAAGAGGCGCGAACATGCTTTCGCATGACAGCATATGGACCGCGATCGATCGGCTAGCGGAGCAGCATTCGCTGACGCCGTCTGGTCTTGCGCGCCGGGCTGGTCTTGATCCTACCTCCTTCAACAAATCCAAGCGCGTCGGCGCCGACGGACGCATGCGCTGGCCCTCGACCGAATCCATTGCCAAGGTGCTGGAAGCAACCGGCGCCAGTCTCGACCAGTTCATGCGCCATGTTTCGCCCGACGGCTTTCGCGGCAGCCCCCTGCCCCAGGGGAATTTTCCGCCCCAGGCAAGCTCGATCCCCCTGCTCGGCATGGCCCAGGCCGGTGCAGGTGGCTTCTTCGACGATGGCGGTTTTCCCGCCGGCCAGGGCTGGGATCTGGTCGAGTTTCCGGCAGCACCGGGCCGCAACAACGGCGTCTACGCGCTTGAGGTCCAGGGCGAGAGCATGAAACCGCTCTACCGGGATGGCGACATCCTGATCGTCGAACCCGGCGCCCAGGTGCGACGCGGCGACCGCGTTGTGGTGAAGACCCGCGAAGGCGAGGTCATGGCGAAGATCCTCGCCCGCCAGAGCGCCAAGTCGGTCGAGCTGCAGTCGCTCAACCCGGACCATCCGCCGCGCATGCTCGAGATGAGCGATGTCGAATGGGTCGCGCGCATCATCTGGGCGAGCCAGTAGGAAAACGCACCTATGCGACGCATCGGAACCTTCATCGCAGGCGGAATCGGGCTTCTTCTCTGGGCCTATTTGGTCGTGCAGGCCGGTGAAAGTTTCCGCGAGGATCCTGTCGACTACAATATCGAGGACCTCGACGTACCTGATCCGTCTGAGCTCGACCTGCCGGAGGTCAGCTTATCCGTCGACGAGGCGATCGAACCACCGCGGCAGACAGAGGCGCGGCGCCAGGTCCGTGCCATCGAGCCCGATGCCTTCGGCTCCCCGGCCTTCACCGATACCGGGGATCTGGAACGCCTCGAAGCCCGCGCACCGCTCTCCGAAGCCGTGCAGAGTGAAAGGCCGAAGGTGGTCCTCCTTCATCGACCGCTCAGTCTTTCAGCCGGCGTCGTCGCCTTCGGCGGCGAACAGCGCCTGCGGCTTGCGGATATCGTTGAGACCCCGACAGAGCGCGACTGCGTCGCAAGTGACGGCACGTCCTGGCCCTGTGGCGCCATGGCACGCACGCAACAGCGCCTCTTCCTGCGCAACAGGTCGATTGCCTGCGAGACGAGTGCAACGGCCTGGGAGGGCGAGATCCGGACACGCTGCTGGGTCGGGGTCCAGGACGTCTCGTCCTGGCTTGCGAAATACGGATGGGCGGAGGCGGAACAGGGTTCGGCCCTTGTCGCCCTGACGGAAGAAGCCCGCCTCGCCAGACGCGGGCTTTTTGGTGACCCCGTGCGCTGAGCCGGAAGCCGCTTGCCAGACTGGCGCGGCGGCCCATGGTCATCCCTTGAAACGCTCCGCTGCGCCCCCTACTCTCTGGCCATCGCAACTGGAAAGCATCTTACATGAACAAGCCCGTATCTCCGGAAGAGGCACTGATCTTCGTCATGGTCATGGCTTCGGCCGTCGACAATGCCATGGCCGAAAAGGAACTCGTCCGCATTGGCCAGCTGATCGACATCCTTCCGGTCTTCGACAATTTCGAAAAGGAACGGCTGATCGAGGTTTCGCAACGCTGCGCCAGTCTGCTTTCGGGGCCTGAAGGCCTCGACATCGTGCTCGAGACCATTCGCGACGCCTTGCCGGAATGGCTGCATGAGACGGCCTATGCGCTCGCCGTCGAGATCGCGGCAGTCGACCTCAAGGTCCGGGCAGAGGAAGTGCGACTGCTGCAGCTTCTGCGTGATCGATTCGGACTCGACAAGCTCATCTGTGCCGCGATCGAGCGCAGCGCGTCTGCCCGCTACCGCCGGATCTAATCCCGCTCAGAAAAGGCCGGTCGGGAAATACCGCAGATAGATTTCCTCGAGCCGGCCGTCTTTCGAGAGCGCACCCAGCGCGCTTTCGAGCGCTGCCGCGAGCGCCCCGTCCTGACCGCCGAGCATGATCGTCATGCCCTCACCGAGATGCCGCTCCGACAGGAAGGGACCATCGAGGAAACGGCAGCAACCGGCTGCTTGCGGGCTCATCATCCAGAAGGAAAGCTGCAGCGCATCGGCAAAGACGGCCGAAACCTCCTTCTCCTTGAGGGCCTTCATCGCTGCATCGCGATCCTCGAAGGCGACACGTTCTATGTTCGGGAAGAAGCTCTCCAGCATAGCGGCATGGGCCGTCTCCTTGACGACCCCTACCTTGCGACCGAACAGCCCTTCGGCATCCTGCCGCGTCAGGACTTCGTCGCTCCGCATCAGGAAGCGCGCCGGCAGCAGGAGATAGGGACGCGTGAAGTTGAAGCGCTCGCGCAGTTCCGGCGTCACCGCCACACCTGCCATGACTGCTTCGCCCTGTCCGGCTTCCAGTGCTGCTGCCAGCTGACCGTAGGGCAACGCCTGGATCTGGCAGCGCGACTGTAGTCCCAATTCCTCGCACAGTGCCCGGGCGAGATCGACATGGAAGCCCGAGAGCTTGCCGCTCTGGTCGGTGAAGTTGAAAGGCGGAAAATCCGTCGTCGTGAGGAAGCGCAGGCGCAGCGCGCCACTGACATCGGGCCGCACGAGGCGTTCGCGTGCATCGAACAACACCGGAAGCTCCGTCTGCTGGCTCCAGGCGGATGGCGCAGCAAGTCCGAAAAACATCAGAAGCGTTGCGAGGGACCTCCACAACCCCATCAAATCTAGGGATGTAACTTTTGCGCGCATCTCTATCATCATCTTCAGGGGTCAAGTCGGGGCGTCGTTCTGACCGGATGACGTGTAGCAGCTTGGTGTGGACGAGGGAATACGGCCCGCGGATCGTTGCCGCGCGCCAGGGGCAAACACCTGGACAAGATAGGCGGAGCGTCATGGGCGCTCCGGGACTGTCCTGTTGTCTGCAGCTGAAGGCTGAAGCACGACGGCTGCATGTGCTTGGCATTTCCAAACCCCTGATCGCCAAGATGGCTCAGCGGGCGGCAAACAACGGAACGACCGTTGAAGCAGAGCTTCTGGCAAGCGGTGCTGTCGACGAAGATGCCTATTTCGCCGGATTGGCGCGCATGTATGGCCTGCCATTCCTTGCGGAGATAGACCCGGCGCTCCTCGTGGACCATATCCAGAGCGACACGCAACTTGTCGAGCCGCGCATGCTGCGGCTGCATCATGCCGACAGACCTCCTGTTATGGCCGTAGCTGCCCACATCCTGCATATGGAGGGTCTGGCGAAACGCTTCGGGCGCCATGGCAACAGCACCGGAGGCCTGGTCGTCACGACGCCGTCGGCGATCCGGCGGGCTATATGGAAGGTTGGCGAGAACCGTCGTGTCGACCGGGCCGTGCGTGGCCTGTTCGACCATCTGCAGCCACTGTCCGCGCGTCTGGTGGTGACGGGCGACCAGGGCTTCTTCGCCGGCGCCAGCCTCTGCCTGATCAGCCTGCTTTTAATCTATGCCCCGATGCTTGCCGTCGTGCTTGTTCACATGATGCTGTCCTTCTTCCACACGGCAGCACTCTTCCTTCGGATCGCCGCTGTCTCTCACGGACGGCACCATGGGCGTCCCCGGCCGGAAATCTCCTTCGAACCGGCCGTCGAGGCGCTGCCGATCTATACGGTGATGGTCGCGCTCTACCGCGAGGCTGCCGTCGTGCCGCAACTGATCGCCGCTCTCGATGCGCTCGACTGGCCCCGTAGTCTTCTCGACGTGAAGCTCGTCTGCGAGGCGGATGACCACGCGACCCTGGCGGCCATCCGGCAGACGCGTCCCGGCGCGCATATCGAGGTGGTCGAGGTACCGGCCATGGCCCCGCGCACCAAACCGAAGGCACTGACCTATGCACTGGCCGGGGCGCGCGGGGAATTCCTGACGATCTACGATGCAGAAGACCGGCCACATCCGCAGCAGCTCCGTGAGGCGTATCACGCCTTTCGGCTTGGCCCGCCCGACCTTGCCTGCCTGCAGGCGCCACTGGTGATCGACAATGCCGGCGAGAGCTGGATCAGCGCGATTTTCGCGCTCGAATATTCCGCGCTCTTCCGCAGGCTTTTGCCGGCTTTGGGTTTCTATCGCCTGCCCCTGCCGCTCGGCGGCACGTCGAACCATTTCAAGACTGCCCTGCTGAAGTCTAGCGGCGGCTGGGATCCCTATAACGTGACCGAGGATGCCGATCTCGGCATGCGGCTCTGTCGCATGGGCTATCGCGCTTCGACGCTGACACTTCCAACCTATGAGGACGCGCCGACCAATTTTGCCATCTGGCTCGCGCAGCGCACCCGCTGGTACAAGGGCTGGCTGCAGACATGGCTGGTGCTGATGCGCCATCCCTTGCGCACGGCGCGCGAAATGGGGCCATTCTCCTTCTTCGTCTTCCAGCTTCTGGTCGGTGGCATGCTGGTCGCAGCACTCAGCCATCCCGGTTTGCTGGTCTTCATCACGCTCTCGGTGCTGTCGCTGATGCAGATCCCGGCACCACAGCCGAACCTGTTCACGACGATGATGCTCGCCATGGATATTTTCAACATCCTCGGCAGCTATGCCGTCTTCTTCGTTTTGGGTGCCACCCCGATGACCGACCGGGAGAAGAAGGGCATGGGATGGAAATGGGCGATGATCCCCGTCTACTGGATGGCCGTGTCGCTCGCGGCCTGGAAGGCGGTGATCGAGCTCAGGCTCAAGCCCTTCCACTGGAACAAGACGCCGCACCAGCCGCGCCGCAGCACATCCCTGTCGCTCGGGGCGGTTCAGGCGAACCAGGCGGTTCCTGCCGTCACGTCCTCGTCCGAGAGATTGTGATCGCCTGCCACGCGCGTCAGGGTGATCTCGGCGCCGCGGTCTCGCATTTGCTCGGCGAGGATCTCGCCCTCGCCGGCCGCGGGATCGTCCGATCCGACAATGACTCGGATATGCGTGCCCGAAAGATCGGTTTCGGGCGGATCGCTCAACACCGGCACCGGCCTCAGAAGCAGAGCCTCGCGAACGAGACCCGGATGCAGCATGATCGCCGCTGCGAGAAGATTCGCGCCGTTGGAATAGCCGGCGAAACGCAGGCGCGCATCATGGAGGCCATAGGCCTGTCTGGCGTCCTCGACAAAGGCGGCAAAGGCTTGCGCTTCGGCAACGATGTCCTTCTGGTCGAAGTCGCGGGGGCCGAAGCGACGGAAGAAGCGGGCGACACCCTCCTCCGTGGCGCGTCCCCTGAGGCTCAGCAGTGTCGCCGAAGGCGCGATCTTTCGCCCGACGGGCAAGAGGCTCGCTTCGTTGCCACCCGTTCCATGCAGCAGGACGAGGGCCGTTCCATCCGGTGCCTCGGGCTCGTGGATACGATGCACGAAGGGCAGGTCGCGATAGATGGTACGCGGCTCGCCTGGAAGCCCGAATTGCGGCAGCATCGGCACGATGTCTTCCGGCCGCAGATGAAAATGCTCGGGGATGAAGAGCCGGCTGCCGAGCGTGTCCAGCGGTTCGTCGAGCGCAAATCCCGGGCCATCGGAGGCGAGTTCGATCAGGCCGCCTGCAGGCTCGCGGACATAGAGCGAATAGAAGTATTTCCGGTCATGCATGTTGATCATGTCGTCACCGCGAGACCTCAGATCGGCAGCCTCAGCTTCCACGGCGGCGCGATCGGGCAAGCGCAGGGCGACGTGATCGATGGCACCGGTTCCGGGTGCGGCCGGCCAGAAGCCAGTCGCATCGCGCACATCGACGACCTGACCGCTGGCGGAATCCAGGCGGGTGATCGTACCTTCCGTCGCCGCCGCCTCGAAGCCGGCACGGCGGACGAGAAAGTTGGCGGTCTGCGCCGGCTTCTCCGATAGTAGCGTCGCACCCCTGAGGCGGGTGATCGCATCCTTCGCCTCGATACCACGCATGGACCATACGGCACCGGGCTCCACCTCCGTCGTGCCGACCAACTTGACGATGATGCCGTCAGGGTCCGTCAGCCTCAGCACCGGCTCGCCGAATTCGGTCGCTGGACCTGTGGCCGTCACGCCGAACTGCAGGGCGCGGGTCAGCCAGAAACCGATCGCCTCCGGATGAATGACAAAGGCGATCTCGCTCGCCGCGCCATGGCCGACGCGGCCGCGGGAGCCGTCTTCCCAGGCGAGGAAGGTGACCAGCGAGCCAGGGCTTGCGACGGCATCGCCATAAAACAGGTGGAGCTGGGCCGCGTCCTCGAAACCACCGGTGCGCTTGACCAGACGCAGGCCGAGAAAGCCGCAGTAGAAATCGACGTTTGCCTGGATCTTGCGGGTGATCGCCGTGATGTGGTGCAGGCCGCTGGTCATGCTCGTCTCCCTGTTCTACCTTCCCTTACAACATATCGCGACGAGGGAAACACATGGTTACACTGCTCGGCATTTCAGGAAGCCTGCGCAAGGGCTCGCTCAACACCGCGCTGCTGAAGGCCGCGACAGAGATCAAGGGCGAAGGCTACACGCTGGAGGCTGCGGGCATTCACGGTATCCCGCTTTATGACGGCGACCTGGAAGAAGCCGAAGGCATCCCTGCCGCCGTCACCGCGCTCAAGGAAAAGATCATCGCCGCCGACGGCGTGATCCTGTTCACGCCGGAATACAACAACGGCATTCCCGGCGCCTTCAAGAACGCCATCGACTGGCTGTCGCGCCCGTCTTCCGACACCGCCAAGGTCTTTGGCGGCAAAGCCTTCGCCCTGGTCGGTGCCTCACCCGGCAATTTCGGCACGCTGCTCAGCCAGAATGCTTGGCTCAGCGTGTTCCACACGCTGGGCTGCCGGGTGTTTTCGGAAAAGCGGCTGATGGTGTCGCGGGCGCATACGCTGTTCGATGCGGACGGCAAGCTGACGGACGAGGCCATGGCCAAGCGGCTGGGGGAGTTATTGGCGGCGTTTGGGCGGTTTGCGACGAGAGGGAGATAGACGGCGTTGCCAGTACGGAGACTGGTCGGATACTAACACGACTGCCTTTGCCGTATCTTACGCTTATGACCTACGAACTTGATTCTATCGCTGCGGATTTAGCCTCGCTGCTGCCCCTATTTAAGAATGGAGGCAGTATGGTTGGTCTATTCCTTCCATCTCAACACTCCGCCCGTTTTAAAGAGCTGGCGATCGAGGCAAAATCAATCATTGATGAAGAGCTTGGGCCAGCAAACGAATTCGGGCTCAATCTGATCTTCACGGTCAATTCTAAGTCGGGGGGCGTTGCGGGCGGCCCATCCTACGCCGCAGTTGAGGAAACGGCTGGGATAATCAGAGCCGCTGCACGCGGGATAGCGAGGAAGCGCGCAAAATCCCCTAGTTTTACATATTCCTCCAAATCCTATGTGGACCCCTCACGCATAACGACTCTTCAATCGCTTCAAGGCGGCAAATGGGACCTTACGCGGCTGATCGAGTTATGCCGTGAAATCAACGTGGCTGCCGCCAATCGCTGCCATTTATCGACGGCGATGCTTCTCCGAACGATCCTCAATCACGTACCCCCAATACTCGGGTTCGCTACATTTGCAGAAATAGCAAATAACTACGGTGGGCCGAAGAATAAATCATTCAAGGGCACCATGGAAAAACTACAGGGGTCGCTGCGTAATATCGCTGATCTACATCTGCATTCGCCAATTCGTGCCATCGAAGATCTCCCTACGTCTGTCCAAGTAGACTTCTCAGCCGAACTTGACGTACTTTTGGGCGAGATCATACGGGCGACCAAGACCGTGGATATTTGAAAACACTATCGCTGCCGTCGACACGTGGTAACGAGAAGGAGTACCTGGAGTCGGTGAAGGGCTTCGATGGAGCGGGTGAAGGGAATCGAACCCTCGTATTCAGCTTGGGAAGCTGCTGCTCTACCATTGAGCTACACCCGCGACGGGGAGAGAAATCCAACAGTTCGCCGCCGGTGTCAAGCGCCGGCGGTTGGCTTTGCCGGCGCCTTCGTCACTCCGGCAGGCGGAAATGCTTGGAGAGTTTCAGCCCTTGCGCCTGGTAGTTGGAGCCGAGGCCCGTGCCGTAGAGTCCTTCCGGGCGTTCCTGCATGTGCTCGTAGACCAGGCGGCCGATGACCTGGCCGTGTTCGAGGATGAAGGGGACCTCGTGGCTACGGACCTCCAGGACTGCGCGGCTCCCCGAGCCGCCAGCCGGGGCGTGGCCGAAGCCGGGGTCGAAGAAGCCGGCGTAATGGACGCGGAATTCGCCGACCAAGGGGTCATAGGGTGTCATTTCCGCAGCATAAAGCGGCGGCACGTGTACGGCTTCGTTCGAGACGAGGATGTAGAATTCGTCCGGGTCGAGGATCAGTTCGTCGCGGCCGCGGCTGTAGAGCGGTTCCCAGAAATCCAGGACTTCGTGGGCGCCCTTGCGGTCGACATCGATCACCGAGGTGTGGTGCTTGCCGCGATAACCGATCAGGCCTTGCGGGCCGGAGCCCTTGAGATCGATCGACAGCGCAATGCCGCCGCCGGAGACGTTCGGCATGTCGCTCGCAACCAGGGTTTCGGCCTTGTGCAGATCGACCAGTTCCGTCTCGCCCAGCAGAGCGTGGCCGGTGCGGAAGCGGATCTGCGACAGGCGCGAGCCACGGCGCACGATGATCGGGAAGGTGCGCGGGGAAATTTCGAGATAAAGCTGGCCCTTGTAGCCGGCCGGCACCTTGTCGAATTCCTGGGCGTAGTCGACCATCACGCGGGTGAAGATGTCGAGGCGGCCGGTCGAGCTCTTCGGATTGGCGGAAGCCGAGATTCCGGCCGGCAAGTCGAGGCTTTCCATCAGGGGCACGATGTAGACGCAGCCGGTTTCGAGCACGGCGCCGTTTTCGAGATCGATCTCGTGCAGGGTTAGCCGCTCCAGCTTTTCGGCCACGGTGTGGCCGCGCCCCGGCATGAAGCTCGCGCGCACCCGGATCGCCTTGCCGCCCAGACGCAGGTCGAGGCTCGCCGGCTGGATTTGGTCCTTGTCGAGCATGACCTCGCTCTTCAGCTGGCCGCCACCGAACAAGGCGCCGATCGCGCGATCGGACAAAATCCCGGGTTTCAAGGTCATGATCTCAATCCTGTTTGGGCTCGACAAAACCAAAGCCCACCAATTGACGCAAGGCCCGTGAAGGCGTAAGGCAGCCTTATCCCGTGGTGATTTGGCCGGTCGGCTTGCAGCCACGTTAAACAAGTGGCTAAATAGACCGGGTTTACGAAACCGGTCCGTTCACGCGACCGGTTTTTTTGTGTTCGAAAGGCACGTGCATGAGCAAGAACTGGCGCCCGGCCACCACCCTCGTCCATGGCGGCACGCTGCGCTCTCCTTACGGCGAGACGTCAGAAGCGATCTTCCTCACCCAGGGCTTTGTCTATGAAAGCTCGGAAGCGGCAGAAGCCCGCTTCAAGGGTGAGAATGACGGCTATATCTATGCCCGCTATGGCAGCCCGACCAATGACATGTTCGAAAAGCGCATGTGCATGATGGAAGGCGCCGAGGATGCCCGCGCGATGGCGTCGGGCATGGCCGCCGTTGCCGCCGCCGTGCTCTGCCAGGTCAAGGCCGGCGACCATATCGTCGCTGCCCGCGCGCTGTTCGGCTCCTGCCGCTATGTCGTCGAGACGCTGGCACCCCGCTACGGCGTCGAATGCACGCTGGTCGACGGTCGGGACCTCGCCAATTGGGAAGCCGCGATCCGCCCGAACACCAAGGTGATGTTCCTGGAAAGCCCGACCAACCCGACGCTCGAGGTGATCGACGTCGCAGGCGTCGCCAAGCTCGCCGACCAGATCGGCGCCAAGCTGATCGTCGACAATGTGTTTGCGACCCCGCTCTTCCAGAAGCCGCTGGAACTCGGCGCGCATGTCGTCGTCTATTCCGCGACCAAGCATATCGATGGCCAGGGCCGCTGCCTCGGTGGCGTGGTGCTGTCGTCGAAGGAATGGATCGACGAGAACCTGCACGACTATTTCCGCCACACCGGCCCCGCCATGTCGCCATTCAATGCCTGGACGCTCTTGAAGGGCGTCGAGACATTGCCGCTGCGCGTCAAGCAGCAGACGGCGAGTGCGGCGGCAATCGCCGATTTCCTCGCCGAACAGGGCGCTGTTTCGAAGGTGATCTACCCCGGTCGCAAGGACCATCCGCAGGCCGACATCATCGCCAAGCAGATGACCGGCGGCTCGACGCTCGTGTGCTTCGAGTTGAAGGGCGGCAAGGAAGCCGCCTTCAAGCTGCAGAATGCGCTCGAGATCATCAAGATCTCCAACAATCTCGGTGACGCCAAGAGCCTCATCACCCACCCTGCCACCACGACCCACAAGAACCTCACCGACGAGGCTCGGGCCGAGCTCGGAATTTCGGGCGGCACCGTGCGCCTGTCTTGCGGGATCGAAGACACGCAGGACCTGATCGAGGACTTCGAAAAGGCATTCAAGGGCATCTGAGCCGGCGCTCTGGCGCTTCGGCATACAAAAAATATCAGTCGCGGGTGGCGCCGCGACTGGAACCCTGCCCTTGACGCGCCCGACTGCGTCGTTATCCCTTCAAAGCACCGTGACGTTCCACGGCGGATCTTGTTGCCGCCATAAAGAACGCCATGTCTATGGGAATGACGGCAAGCTTTCGCAGGGTCCACGCATGTATCGCGCACTGACACGGGACATAGAGGTTCTCGTTGAACCTTACTATCTCGAGGAACAGTCTGACCCGGACGACAGCCGCTACGTCTGGGGTTACCGGATCGTGATCTCCAATCACTCGGAGAAAGCTGTCCGCCTCACCTCTCGATACTGGCATATCACCGATCAGAACGGTCAGGTGGACGAAGTGAGCGGCCCGGGCGTCGTCGGCGAACAGCCACGCCTCGATCCCGGTGACACCTACGAATACTCCTCCGGTTGCCCGCTCGATACGCCCTCCGGCATGATGTACGGCACCTATCGCATGGAGACCGACGACGGCGAGGCCTTCGATGTCGAGATCCCCGCCTTCTCGCTGGACAGCCCGGGCATGGTGCGAACCCTCAATTGACGATTGGCAGTTGAGTTGGCGGGCGGCTGCCGCTATCTGGAAAGCTTGATTAGCACCGTCAGTCAAAGGTCCCGCCCGGCATGAGCATTACATATCTCGTCACCCACAGTGGCGGCTTTCATGCCGACGAACTGCTATCCTCCGTAATCCTCACGCGACTTTTTCCCGATGCCACGATCGTGCGCAGCCGGGCACCAGACTGGATCACGCCCGCAGCAGACCGCATCATTTATGACGTCGGCGGCGCCTATGATGCGGACGCGCGGATCTTCGACCACCATCAGCGCGGCGCGCCGCTCCGTGATGATGGTCAGCCCTACAGCTCGTTCGGCCTCGTCTGGAAACATTACGGGCGCGACTATCTTGCCTCTATCGGCGTACCGTCCGGCCATGTTGAGGCAATCCACAAGGGCTTTGACACAAAATTTGTGCTGCCAGTCGACCTTCTGGACAATGGGGCTCTCAGCCCAGCAACTGCCGGCCCACTCGCGGATCTGACCCTGCCGAGCCTGCTCGAAACCCTGAAGCCTGTCTTCGACGACAAGGCGCCGGGCTCCGACGACCGGGGCTTCCATTCCGCGCTCGCCATCGCCCGCGCGATCGTCGAAGCCGGCATCGCGCAACGGGCCTCCAAGCTCCGCGCCGAGAGCATGGTCCTTGATGCGATCGCCGCCACAGGTGATCGCCGCGTTCTGGAACTGCCTATGGGCATGCCCTTTCGCCCTGCCATCGTAAAGGCCGGTGCAGACCATCTGCTCTTCGTCGTGCATCCGCGCGACAAGGACTGGTGCATTACTGGGATCCGCAAGACTGAAGACAGCTTCGAGCAGCGCGCAGATCTGCCGGCGGCCTGGGCCGGGTTGAGCAATGCCGACCTCGAAGCGGTCTGCGGCGTGAAGGGTGCCAGCTTCTGCCACAACGGCCGTTTCATCGCCGCCGCCAACTCACGCGAGGCGATCCTCGCCATGGCGGACCTTGCCGTGGCCGAAGCGTTGAAGGTGAACAAGGTGGGGCTCGAGGCCTGATCGAGCCGGAAAAATGCGAGGCTAAAGCCATAGCCAGACAGCAAGAAGGCCGGATCGCTCCGGCCTTTTCCATATCGGTCCTCATCTAGGCTTCAAGCCGGCGACAATTCAGCCGGCTCGAAATGATAGTCAGTCGAGCAGAATTCACAGGAAACCGTGATCTGCCCGTCTTCGGTACTGGCTTCGATCTCTTCGGCCGTGAAGCCTTGCAGAACGCCCTTCAGACGCTCGCGCGAGCAGCTGCACCGATCATGCACGGCCTGCGGTTCATAGGCTCGCACCCCGCGTTCATGGAACAGGCGGAAAAGCAGCCTTTCGATACCGACCTGGGGATCGGTCAGCTCGTCCGCATCGATCGTGTCGACCAGCATGCGGGCCTCATCCCAAGCTTCATCGCCATGCAGATTCGTGTCGCGGTCGTCGCCGTCACCGCCATGCAGGTCCGGCTGGCGCATGCGCTCGGGCGCCTCGGGCAGGAACTGCGCGATCAGGCCGCCGGCCCGCCATGTGCGGCGCGGCTTGCCGTTCTCGTCCCGGTCGAAGAGTTCGGCAGCGCCGAGGCGCACCCGGGTCGGAATCTGTTCCGACTGGCGGAAATAGACCCCGGCGATATCCTCGAGCGACGTTCCGTCGAGCGGCACGATGCCCTGATACGGCTGCATGAAGGAGCCCTGATCGATGGTGAAGGCGAGCACACCTTCACCGAGCAGCTGCTCCGGCGATGCCCGTCCCTCTGCCACTGCATCCGCCACGGCCTGCTCGTCGAAACGGGCATAGGCGCGCACGCTTTCGGGCGAGCTGAAGTCGGCCACGAGCAGGTCCACGGGGCCGTCACCCTTGGTCTGGACCGTAAACCTGCCTTCGAACTTCAACGAGGTGCCGATCAGCACGGTCAGCACAATCGCTTCGGCGAGAAGGCGGGCCACCGGCGCCGGATAGGCGTGACGGTCGAGGATGGTGTTGATCAGCGGTCCGAGCTGCACGGCGCGACCGCGCACGTCGAGGCCCTCCACCTGGAAGGGGACCACACGATCGTCACCGGCGAAACCGAATTCGCCGAGTTCTGCTTGTCTCATCGCCATGAATGTACTCCCGGCACACGAGGCGCCATACGCTTGGCCTGGGCGGCCCGATCAGAAAGGGCACAGATGGGATCACCTGCGCCAAACGTCAAGTCTACAGCCAAGAGCCCAAAAAACGGGACTCAGATGGCGCCGAGGCACCAGGCGAGGATCGACTTCTGCGCATGCAGGCGGTTCTCGGCTTCGTCGAAGACCACCGACTGCACGCCGTCGATCACCTCGTCGGTCACTTCCTCGCCACGATGGGCCGGCAGGCAGTGCAGGAAAAGTGCTTCGTTCTTCGCCTTCTTCATCAACTCGGCATTCACCTGGAACGGCTGGAAGACATTGTGGCCGCGCGCCTTGTGTTCCTGGTTCATGGAGACCCAGGTGTCGGTGATCACCGCGTCCGCGCCCGCGACCGCACGATCGGCGTCATGGCAGAGCATGATCTCGCCACCATTATTGCGGGCCCAGTTGAGGATCTTGTCGTCGGGCTCGGAGCCGAGCGGCACGGCCATGTTCATCTTGTAGCCAAAGCGGGCGGCACCCTCGACCAGCGAATGCAGGACATTGTTGCCGTCGCCCGTCCAGGCCAGCGTCTTGCCGGCGACGGAGCCACGATGCTCCTCGATCGTCATGATGTCCGCCATGATCTGGCAGGGATGGGTCAGGTCCGTGAGCGCGTTGATCACGGGCACCGTCGCGTGCTCGGCCATTTCCAGGAGGCGAGCATGATCGGTGGTGCGGATCATGATGGCGTCGACATAGCGCGACAGCACCTTGGCGGTATCGCCGATCGTCTCGGCGCGGCCGAGTTGCATTTCAGTGCCGGAGAGGAAGAGCGTCTCACCGCCCAGTTGACGCATGCCGACATCGAAGGAAACGCGCGTGCGGGTCGAGGGCTTCTCGAAGATCATGGCAAGCATCTTGCCGGCCAGCGGCCTGTCGGCAGTGCCGGCCTTGGTTGCCTGTTTACGGGACTTCGCGTCTTCGAGAATGCTGCGCAGGTCTCCCGAAGTCATGGCGGAGAGATCGAGGAAATGCTTGGAAGATGCCATTAAAGAAGTCCTGTCTTACGCTGACGCTGCAACTGCGGCCTTGGCGCGGATGTGTTCGGCGGCCTGCTCAATGCGGGCGAGACCGTTGCGGGCCTCTTCTGCCGTCACCGTCAGCGGAGGAAGAAGGCGGATGACGTTATCGCCGGCGGGAACACCGAGCAGATGTTCGTCACGCATGGCCATCAGCAGGTCGGTGTTGGCAACCTTGGCCTTGATGCCAAGCATTAGACCCTCGCCGCGCACCTCCTCGATCACGTCGGGGTAGCGGTCCTTGAGCGAAGCCAGACCTTGACGGAAGACGAGGGCCGTGTCGCGCACGTTGTCGAGGAAACCGTCCGCCAGAATGACGTCGAGAACGGCATTGCCGACGGCCATGGCGAGCGGGTTGCCGCCATAGGTGGAGCCATGCGTGCCGGGCTTCATTCCGTAGGCGGCCTCTTCGGTCGCAAGGCAGGCACCGAGCGGGAAGCCGCCGCCGATGCCCTTGGCGACCGCCATGAGATCTGGCGTGATGCCGGCCCATTCATGAGCAAAAAGCTTGCCCGTCCGGCCGACGCCGCACTGGACTTCATCGAGGATCAGAAGCAGGCCGTGCTCGTCACACAGGTCGCGCAGCGCCCGCAGCATTTCGACCGGGATCGGACGGATGCCGCCCTCGCCCTGCACGGGTTCGACGAGGATGGCGGCCGTCGCATCCGAGATCGCGGCCTTCACGGCATCCAGGTCTCCGAACGGCACCTGGTCGAAACCAGGGGCCTTCGGGCCGAACCCTTCGAGATACTTCTCCTGCCCGCCGGCGGCGATCGTCGCGATGGTGCGGCCATGGAAGGCGCCTTCCATCGTGATGATGTGGAACTTTTCAGGGTTGCCCTTGGCAAAGTGATAGCGGCGCGCGGTCTTGATCGCGCATTCGAGCGCTTCCGCACCCGAATTGGTGAAGAAGACGCGGTCGGCGAACGTCACATCCGTCAGCCGCTTGGCCAGCACTTCCTGGCCCGGCACCTCATAGAGGTTCGACAGATGCCAGACCTTGTCCGCCTGATCCTTCAGCGCACCGACGACGTGTGAATGGCCGTGACCGACGGAGGTAACCGCCACGCCTGCAGCGAAATCGAGGTAGCGCTCGCCGCTCTCAGTCACCAGCCAGACGCCCTCGCCTCGCTCGAAACGCAGCGGCGCCCGATTGTAGGTCTGGTAGAGCGGCGTAGCTTCGGCCATGGCGTTCACGATCCTTCTTGACGATCCGTCACCTGCGACGGCGGAGCCGTCACGGGCCCCGGAAAATTAAAAATGCCGCCTTGCGGCGGCGGGGGGCACTATCGGCATTTACCCTTGCTATGTCAACGATTTCTGCGGGAAACGCAGGAGTCAACGCGGATTCGACCGATGCGCACCGCAGCGCCCATGTTCAAGATTCCACCTGTTGCATACTTGACTCACTCGGGAAGCAAGTTGGGGAAAACCGCGAAATCGATTCCAGATGATTCCTGCGACTCTTGTCACGGAGTCAGCCGACCTCTAGGTTAAATTTCATTAATAGATTGCATGCGGCGGAAGTGCTCACCGACAGTATCGAGGCGGTTTTGTTTCGGATTCATTCGAAGCAACGGTGACGGATTCTGCCATGACAGACGCGAGCGGCGGAGAGAATTGGCATGACGACTATGCAATGGAGTGACGACCGGGTCGAAAGACTGAAGCGCCTGTGGGCCGAAGGCCTCAGCGCAAGCCAGATCGCAGCACAACTCGGTGGCGTGAGCCGAAATGCCGTCATCGGCAAGGTTCACCGCCTCAACCTTCCGGGCCGCGCCAAGGCAGGCGGCAGCTCGTCTGCAGCCCGGCCGGCCAAACGTCCGGCACAGACCCAGCGCCCAACCACCTTCCAGAACCGTCCGGCGGCCAACACGACCACCCGGACCGTAGCTCGCGCTGCCGGCGCCACGATGCTCAAGGAAGAGGTCGAGGTCGAGGCCTACGAAGAAGTCGAAGTTCGTCGTTCGCTGAACGTCGTTGTGCCCATCTCGCGTAGGCTCGTTCTGACGGAACTGACCGAGCGCACTTGCAAGTGGCCGATCGGCGATCCGATGAAGGACGATTTTCACTTTTGCGGTTGCGAAATCTCCGATAGCGCGCCCTACTGCACCTATCACGCGAAGCTCGCCTACCAGCCGGTCAGCGAACGCCGCAAGGCTGCACGCTGATCCCCGAGACGAGATCGAGACATGCAACGGGTCCTTTGGGGCCCGTTTTCTTTTGGGCTTGAGACTGAAACGCAAAAGGGCCGCAACGGATGATCCGTGCGACCCTCAAATCCTGAATGAGCCTGCTCAGGCTTCCATGGAATAGCCGGCACCACGAACAGTGCGGATGACATCCTGCATGTTGGAGAAGTTCAGCGCCTTGCGCAGACGACCGACATGCACGTCGACGGTTCGCTCGTCGACATAGATGTCGTGCCCCCAGACACCGTCCAGCAGCTGGGACCGCGAGTAGACGCGCCCCGGGGACGCCATGAGGAATTCCAGCAAGCGGAATTCGGTCGGTCCAAGGCGAACCTCCCGGCTCTTGCGGTGGACACGGTGTGTCTCGCGGTCGAGCTCGATATCTCCACAGCGCAGGACGCTGGAGAGAACCTCGGGCTTGGCACGCCGCAGCATCGCCTTGACGCGGGCCATCAACTCCGGCGTCGAGAACGGCTTCACGACATAGTCGTCCGCGCCCGTCGCTAGGCCACGCACCCGCTCGCTTTCCTCGCCACGGGCCGTCAGCATGATGATCGGCAGGCGCTCAGTCTCGGGGCGGACGCGCAAGCGTCGGCACAGCTCGATGCCCGATACGCCCGGGAGCATCCAGTCGAGGATCAGAAGATCCGGAACCCGCTCCTGCAGGCGGATTTCCGCCTCGTCGCCCCGCAGGATCGTCTCGACTTCATATCCCTCGGCTTCAAGGTTGTAGCGCAGGAGGACCGACAGGGCCTCCTCATCTTCCACCACGGCAATCTTCGGCTGCATCAAACACAAACCTCGCTGGCCAACGTCACTCGGTGATCGCTCCGACGGAAGAGGTGAGGTCTTCCTTCGGGCGCTCGCCTTCCGGCTGGGCACCGGTGGTCATGTAATAGATGGTCTCCGCGATGTTGGTCGCGTGATCGCCGATGCGCTCGATGTTCTTGGCGCAGAACAGAAGATGCGTGCAGCTCGTGATGTTGCGCGGGTCTTCCATCATGTAGGTCAGAAGTTCGCGGAACAACGAAGTGTAGATCGCGTCGATCTCTTCGTCACGGTCACGGATCGACTTGGCCTTCTCGGCCGAGCGCGTCGTGTAGACATCGAGCACTTCCTTGAGCTGGGCAAGCGCCAGGTCGGAGAGATGCTCGAGGCCACGGGCAAGCTTGCGAGGAACGCCTGTCGCCTGAATGGCCACCACGCGCTTGGAGTTGCTCTTGCCGAGGTCGCCGACACGCTCGAGGTCGGCGGCGATGCGAAGCGCGCCGACGATTTCGCGCAGGTCGGATGCGACCGGCTGGCGCTTGGCGATGGTCACGATCGCCTTGTCACCGATCTCGCGCTCCATGGCATCCATGACAACGTCGTCAGAGATGACCTTCTGGGCGAGCGCTGCATCGGAATTAACCAGCGAACGCACGCTTTCGGCGACCATCTGTTCCGCAAGACCGCCCATTTCGGAGATGCGGCGCATCAGAAACTTCAGTTCCTCGTCGAAGGCCGAGTAGATGTGAGAGGAGCCCATTTGAAACGTCCTTGAAATTGAGTTCAACCGTGGATGACGTCGAGGCTCAGCCGAAGCGGCCCATGATGTAATCCTGAGTGCGCTGGTCATCCGGATTGGTGAACATCTTGTCGGTGTCGTTCTCCTCGACCAGTTCGCCGAGGTGGAACATGGCCGTGCGCTGGGAAACGCGGGCGGCCTGCTGCATCGAGTGCGTCACGATCACGATCGTGTAGTTCTCGCGCAATTCGTGGATCAGCTCCTCGACCTTGGCGGTCGCGATCGGGTCGAGCGCCGAGCAGGGCTCGTCCATCAGGATGACTTCGGGGCTGACGGCGACGGCGCGCGCGATGCAAAGACGCTGCTGCTGACCACCGGAGAGACCAGTGCCGGCCGCATCTAGGCGATCCTTGACTTCGTTCCACAGGCCAGCCTTTTGAAGAGCGATCGAGACGATCTCGTCGAGTTCGGCCTTGTTCTTGGCGAGACCGTGGATGCGCGGGCCGTAGGCGACATTCTCGTAGATCGACTTCGGGAACGGGTTCGGCTTCTGGAACACCATGCCGACCTTTTCGCGCAGCTGCACGGGGTCGACCTTGCTGTCGTAGATGTTTTCCGCATCGATCAGAATGTTGCCCTCGACGCGGCAGCTGGCGATCGTGTCGTTCATGCGGTTGATGCAACGCAGGAAGGTCGACTTGCCGCAACCCGACGGGCCGATGAAGGCGGTCACCGAGCGCGGGCGGATCTCGATATTCACATCGCGCAGAGCCTGCTTCTCGCCGTAGTAAACCTGTACGTCGCGTGCGGTGATCTTTGTTTCAGTCGTCATCGTTGGCGCTTTCGTCGTCGTCATTTTTGTCGAGAGATTGTTCATCATCATACACCCCCTTACCAACGACGCTCAAAGCGGCGACGAAGAATGATTGCTACCAGGTTCATCAGGATCAGGAAGACCAACAGCACGATGATCGCTCCGGATGCCCGTTCGACGAAGGCCGGGTCACCGCGCTGAGTCCAGTTGTAGACTTGGACGGGGAGCGCCGAGGCCGGCTGGAAGAAACCGTCCGGCGGGCCGGCCGGGAATTCCCGGACGAAGGCCACCATGCCGATCAGCAGAAGCGGTGCGGTTTCGCCGAGCGCACGGGCCAGACCGATGATCGCGCCGGTCAGGATGCCCGGCATGGCGAGCGGCAGCACGTGGTGGAAAATCGACTGCATCTTCGAGGCGCCAACACCGAGTGCCGCGTCACGGATCGAGGGCGGCACCGCCTTCAGCGCCGAGCGTGTGGCGATGATGATGGTCGGCAGCGTCATCAGGGTCAGGACCAGACCACCAACAATCGGTGCCGATTGCGGCAGGCCGATGAAGTTGATCAATACGGCAAGCCCGAGGATGCCGAACACGATGGAGGGCACGGCCGCGAGGTTGGCGATGTTCACTTCAATGAGGTCGGTAAACCAGTTCTGCGGCGCGAATTCCTCGAGATAAATCGAGGTGGCGACACCGATCGGCAAAGACAGGACCAGCACGATCAGCATCATGTAAGCCGAACCGATAATCGCAATGCCGAGGCCAGCCGCTTCCGGACGGGTGTCCGATGCATCGGGCGCGGTGAAGAAGGCCCAGTTGAACTTGGTCACCAAAATCCCGGCCTGCTTCAGCGTATCGGCGAGAACAAGCTGCTCGGGCGACACGTTGCTATCGAGCTTGGCGCTCTCCATCGTCACGCGGCCCTTGTAGTAGCCATCGATACGGCCGGCGGCGAGCAGGTCGAAAGAAACCGTATTGCCGATGACCGATGGGTCGGCCAGCACGTAGTTGCGCAGGTTGGCCGGACCTTCCTTCGAAATCAGCTCGGAAACGGCTTTCGGGGTCAGGCCTTCCGCCGCGAGACCTCGCGAGGCGAGGGTGTCGCCCAGAGCTTTCTCGATCAACGGCGCGTAGCCGAATGTCGATACCTTGGCGATGGCTTCACGATCACCGCTGCCGGTCGGATCGAGCTTTGCCGGATCAAGGAAGACTTCGATCGTGATGTAGGTCTGCTGAAAGGACGACAGCCCGTTCGACAGGATCGAGGTAAGCAGACCGACAAGCGCAATGATGCCGAAGGCAACAGCGGCCTTGCCGATCAGTCGGAAGCGGGCTTCCGCTGCGTTACGTTTGCGAGTCCGTTCGTCGAGGTTCAGGAGAGACTTGCTTTGCCCCTTTGCCGCAGGGGCCCCGAATACGGTGAGGTCGGTCATTCGTACTGCTCCCGGTACTTGCGGACGATGTAGAGGGCCATGACGTTCAGGCCGAGTGTAATTACGAAGAGGGTAAGGCCGAGCGCGAAGGCGACCAGCGTCTCAGGGCTGGCGAATTCGGTATCGCCCGTCAGCTGGCTGACGATCTTGACGGTCACGGTCGTCATCGCTTCGAAAGGATTGAGATCGAGCTTCGCCGAGGCCCCTGCCCCGAGCACGACGATCATGGTCTCGCCGATAGCACGGCTGGCAGCGAGAAGCACGGCGCCCACGATGCCCGGAAGCGCGGCCGGCAGAACCACCTGCTTGATTGTCTCCGACTGGGTGGAGCCCAGAGCATAGGAACCATCACGCAGCGCCTGAGGGACGGCATTGATGATATCGTCGGACAGCGACGAGACGAAGGGAATGATCATCACGCCCATGACCAGGCCGGCCGTCAAAACTGATGACGACGAGCTGCCAAGACCCATCGGCTGGGCAAGCCAGTCGCGCAGGAAGGGACCGACGGTGACGAGCGCGAAAAGGCCGTAAACGATGGTCGGAATACCGGCCAGCACTTCGATTGCCGGCTTGACGATGCTGCGCGTCCGCGGGCCGGCATATTCCGACAGGAAGACCGCAATCATCAGGCCGATCGGCACTGCCACGATCAGGGAGATCAGCGATACATAGAATGTACCCCAGAGCAGCGGCAGGATGCCGAGGTCTGAGCCGCCACGGAACTGCGGGTTCCAGACCGTCGAGAAGAAGAAATCCTGCGCCGGGTAGAGCTTAAAGAATTCCCATGTCTCGAACACCAGCGAGCCGACGATACCGACAGTCGTCAGGATCGCGACAAGCGAGGACACCATCAGCATCACCTTGACGAAGCTCTCGCTGGTGTTGCGGGCCCGGAACTGCGGATTGATGCGAAGGTAGGAGATCGGCAAGGCGCCGAGGGCAAGCGCCAGGACTGCGATAGTCATCAGCAACTGGCCGAAATCGGAAGAGGCGCGGTAGGACTTTGCCGCTTCGAAAACTTCCGACGGGACATCTGAGCCGAGCGCAACACCCACTTCTGCGAGACGCGCGCGGACATTGTTGAAATCAAGCGCTTCGACGTTGACGTCGGCGCCGGCTTCCGCTTCCCGGGCCATCACGGCGTCGAGACCGTCAGCGATGCGGCGAACATCGGCCATCACCAGACTGCGGGCGCCACCATCCGGCACGACGCTGTCCGGGATCATGCCGGCTGTGCGGCCTTCGATGATGCCGGGCTGCACCAGCAGCCAAACAAAGAGCAACAGAAATGCAGGCACCGCCGTCGCAATCGCAACGGTCTGGCCATAATATCCTGGAAGGGAGTGAAGCTTGGTGCCGCTCGAAGCGGACAATGCCAGAGCCTGTCGCCGGCCGAGTACGTAGCCGATTGCGGCCAGAACCACCACGCTGAGAATTATGATGCTAACGTCCATGTTGCCCGCCATGTCTCTGGAAACGAAAACCGGCGGCACATCAATGCCGCCGGTCAAACTCGAGACTTAGTTCAGGGGTGCCATCGGTGTGCGAGCCTTGACGGCTGCCTGCGTCGCGGCCAGTTCCGGATCCGATACCAGGCCGTAAGCGGCGAGCGGGCCGTTCGGGCCAGCGATTTCGTCGGATACGAAGAACTCTACGTATTCCTGGAGACCCGGGATAACGTCGAGGTGTGCGTTCTTGACGTAGAAGTAGAGCGGACGCGAAACCGGGTATTCGCCCTTGGCGATGGTTTCAACGGAAGGAACAATGCCTTCCATGGTGGCGACACGCAGCTTGTCGGTGTTGTTCTGGTAGAAGGACAGGCCGAAAACGCCGATGGCGTTCTTGTTGGCGGCGATGCGTGCCAGGGTTTCCGGATAGTCGCCATCGATATCGACCGAGACGCCGTCGGTGCGAAGCGCCATGCAGGCCTTCGTTGCAGCGGCCTTGTCACCGGCAGCAGCAGCGAGGTGCAGTTCGTGAGCGCCGTCAGCTTCGCAGCCAGCTTCGAGAACCTTCACGTCGAACACTTCGCGGGTGCCGTGCTTGGTGCCCGGGATGAAGGCGAGGATCGGCTGAGCCGGCAGGTCGGCGCGGATCTCGTTCCAGTTCTTGTACGGATTGTCGACCAGCTTGCCGTCCTTGACGACCTGAGCTGCGAGAGCGCTGTGCCAATCGGCGGCGGTGAAGGCAAACTCCGGACCGCTGATGTCAGAGGCGAAGACGATGCCGTCGTAACCGATGCGGACTTCCTGGATATCGGTTACGCCATTGGTCTTGCAGAGCTCGATGTCGGACTTGCTGATGCGCGACGAGGAGTTGGCGATGTCGATGGTGTTTTCACCCACGCCTTCGCACATCTTCTTGCGGCCGGCGCCAGAGCCGCCACCTTCAACGACCGGGGTCGCGAAATCGGTGTTTTCGCCGAAGGCTTCGGCAACGATCGAGGCGTAGGGCAGAACGGTGGAGGAACCAGCAATCTGGATCTGGTCGCGGGCTACTGCAGCGCCGGCGAAGGCCACGGTGGCCGCCAAGGCAGCTACGGAAAGTTTCAGAGCGTTCATGATCATCTCCCGGGATGGGCTTGTGTGTCTTTGCGGCCGTCGCGGCATCTGCCAAGCGTCGGCAGCTGCGTTCTAGCGGCTCTAGGCTCACGCTTTTATGTCAGTTCGGTGAAACATTTGTGACAATCGTATGTTAATAAAAACAATGAGATACGGGATCACTTAACGCGCATATTGCCGTTTTGTGTCAGAAGCGCACCGTAAACTCGCTGCCGGAGCCGAGGGTAGACCTCACGATCAGGCGCGCGCGATGCCGCGTCAGGATATGCTTGACGATCGCGAGCCCCAATCCAGTGCCCTTTTTAGAGCGGCTGTCCTCGACATTGACACGGTAGAAGCGCTCGGTGAGGCGTGGCACGTGCTCTCGCGGAATACCCGGACCATGGTCACGCACGCTCACCTCTGTGGCGCCGCCAGGCTCCTGGCGCAGCGAGACCTCGACCACCTTGCCATCCTGGCCATACTTGCAGGCATTCTCAATCAGGTTCTCGAAGACCTGCACCAGTTCGTCGCGCTCACCCATGACTTCGACCTTTTCCGCGGGCAGGTCGAGCCTGATCTCGACGCCGAGTTCGTTGGCGAGCGGGGCCAGACTGTCGCGCACATGTCCGAGAATCGGTGCCAGTTCCACTTTCTGGTCCGGCGGCAGATGTGCCTTCAGCTCCAGCCTGGACAGCGACAGGAGATCGTCCACGAGACGGCTCATGCGATTTGCCTGATCAAGCATGATGGCGAGGAAACGATCCTTCGCCTTGGCGTCGTCGCGAGCCGGACCCTGCATGGTTTCGATGAAGCCACGCAGCGAGGCGAGCGGCGTGCGCAATTCGTGGCTGGCATTGGCGACGAAGTCGCTGCGCATGCGGTCCAGACGGCGCAATTCCGAAATGTCCCGGAAGGACAGAAGAAAATAGGGGATTGCAGTAGTTTCATCCGAAAGAACGGGGGCAACGCGGACGATATAGACCCGTTCCGAGGGCAGCCGCTCGGAATGCTCCATCTGGTTGGGCTCACCGGTTTCGATCGTCTCGCGGATCATGTCGAGGATGCCCGGCGAACGCCAGCGGGTCGAGACATGCAGCCCGACCGGCAGCGTACCGAATACCTTGTCGGCCTCCTGGTTTCCCGCAATCAGCTCGGAGGAGGCATTCAGCACAAAGATCGGCAAATCGAGCGCGTCGAGCGAGCCCAGAATGAGTGGCAGCGGGTCTGCAGGCGGGCCGTCGACCATCTGGGCAGGCGCGATCTCGATCTCGTCCGGTCCGGCCGGCAATTGGCGGAAGACGACGAGAAGGAACAGCACCACGAAGAGCGTGACGGCATATCCCGTTGCCGCCCCGGTTGCCCAGGCCCCGATCGCCAGCACCGCAGCTGCCAGAACATAGATCCAGGCGGAGAAAACCCGCCTCAGGTCGCCGCGCCAACTGTCGCCGCTTTCGTCTGTCATTGCGCGCCGCGCCCTCCGCCTCGTCATCATGGGATGCCTGATAGCTGCGATTCATGACAGAAGTTACACCACTCTGCCAATGCACCCCACGGCTTATCCCCGCCCGCCAATCAGGCTGTCCCCGGAACCGACACGCTTGAACTTCATTTCGGCTTAGGCTCAAGTAGCCGATATCGAACAACGCAGATGGGGAAGACGATGGACGCACAGACGGAAAGCCGGGCAGTGACCCTGACGGTCGCAGGCAAGCAACAGGTCTACGATATCGACCTTCCAAACCTGCCGGACTGGATCGAAGACGAGGCTCTCAAGTCCGGCGGCTTTCCCTATGACAAGAAGCTTTCCGAGAAGGATTATCTGAAGGAACTGACCGATCTGCAGATCGAACTCGTCAAGGTTCAGTTCTGGATGCAGAAGACCGGCGAACGGGTCATGGCACTGTTCGAAGGCAGAGACGCGGCCGGCAAGGGTGGCGCGATCCATGCTACGCTCTCCTACATGAATCCGCGCTCCGCCCGGGTGGTCGCACTGACCAAACCGACGGAAACGGAGCGCGGCCAATGGTATTTCCAGCGCTACATTTCGCACTTCCCAACTGCAGGTGAGTTCGTCCTCTTCGACCGCTCCTGGTACAACCGCGCCGGTGTTGAGCCGGTCATGGGTTTCTGCACGCCGGACCAGTATGAAAGCTTTCTCGAACAGGTACCGCGTTTCGAGAAGCTCATCGATCGGGAAGGCATCCGCTTCTTCAAGTTCTGGCTGGATACCGGGCAGGAAATGCAGCTGAAGCGCTTCCACGATCGCCGGCACGATCCGCTGAAATGCTGGAAGCTGTCCCCCATGGACATCGCCGCCCTGAACAAATGGGACGATTACACGAAGAAGCGCGACCGGATGCTCAAGGAGACGCATACGGACAGGGCGCCCTGGACAGTGCTGCATGCCAATGACAAGCGCCGCGCGCGACTGAACCTGATCCGCCACATGCTGCTATCGCTCGATTACGAAGACAAGGACCCGCAGAAAATCGGTAAGCTCGACAAGAAGATCATTGGCAGCGGGCCGGGTTTTCTCAGCTGAGGCTCTCCTCGGCACCCGCCCCGCCCGCTCACGCGATCACTGACCGGGCAGCACGCGGATCGCATAGAGATTGACGCCGCGTCCGCCGCCTTCGATGTCGGCATTGATCAGCAGGCGCCCGGGTGTCGAGGGCGCCATGCCGTTTTCGAATGACACGCGGAAAAGCGCGTCAAGTTTTTGCGGATTGACCGTAAAGCGGTGGCGTGGACAATCCCCCATGCGTGGGAAGTCGCACTCTACCGATATCTGAACCGGGTTGTCGTCTGCAGACTGCAGCGTCAGCGCGATAGTCGATGTGCGGCCCGCCATTTCGCGCAGGACTTCCGCCGGCACGGTAACCTCGACGGCACCCGCCGCATCGCGGCTGCGCGAGACGACCTGTGCCGCATTGCCGTCGCTTGCCGTGACGATGTCGACAAGGGCATTGGCGCGCGGGCGGATCGCTGAGACCTGCTGCGGTTCGAAGACTTCGATCCAGTCGTCGGAGAAGCCGCCGCGGGCATCGAGCGCCTGGGGGCCTGCAGCCGGTTGCGAGGCTGCGGGCTCTGGTACTTCGGTAAAGTCCTCGGATTCGACGCGTGGCGGCGGATTGGGCACGGAGGTGTCGCGTTCCGCATCCGAGAGGAGCAATCCCGAAGAATAAACCCACCAGGCGCCGATGCCGAGGGTGGCGACGAAGACGGACAGGATCAACAGGCGCGCCACGAGGCCGCGCTTTCGGCGTGGTGCCTTCAGCGGACGCTCCGAGCGCATGTCGGGCATCGGGCCCTCATCATTCGCATGGGCGTCGCGCGCCACTCTCGGTGACATCTCGACTTCGTCGTCGAACGAAGGTTCGTCCTGGTCACTTGCCCGGTCGACGGATGGGTCCATCGACGCAAAACCCGGCTCGACCCGCTCGGTATGCCGGTCCGGCGAAGTGGCCGCCACAGGATCGGGCGTGACGCGGGACGTCGGGGCCGCCGATGCAGCCTGAATCACAGGCTGCTGCACCGTTGGCTCGGGACGTACTTCCAGACGGGTGCGCTCCTCCTGTTCGATCGAATGGATCAGAGCCTCCAGCCGTCGCCGCTGGTAATTGATCGCTTCGGGGTCATCGATGTTCTGCTTGCTGAGGCCCGTCTCCAGAGCCTGGCGCGCCGACTGATAGACGCGGGCGCGCGTTTCCGCATTGGCGCGGTCTGAACGCTCGAGCGCGTTCCTGATGGCCGTTTCCAATCCACTCATTGGCCGCCATACTCCTTCGGGGGTCGCCCAAGCCACATCGCAATCATCGTTTAGATTCGGTAAACGCTCGATTTTTCCAGCACAAGCCCGGAAAACCCGTATGCAGCGCAATAAACACAGGAATGAGGCCGGACCGTCTCGCCCGCTCGCATGTGAAAGAGGGCGGTTTTACCTGTTCACTGCGGGAATTGCGCAGTCCGGCTTTCCTCCCCGCAAAGGATCTGATATTTGACGTTTGCGTAAACGTAAACTTCCTGGGAGGTGAAGTGATGGCCCTGCCGCCGATCCTGAAAGACAATCTGAGGCTACCCGTCGTCGCCTCGCCGCTCTTCATCATATCACATCCGAAACTGACATTGGCCCAGTGCAAGGCGGGCATTGTCGGCTCTTTCCCGGCGCTCAATGCCCGGCCCGAGGCACAGCTGGACGAGTGGCTCGCCGAGATTACCGAGGACCTCGCGTCCCACAACACGAAAAATCCGGACCGCCCGGCGGCCCCCTTTGCCGTCAATCAGATCGTACACATGTCGAACAAGCGGCTCGAACACGACCTGATGATGTGCGTGAAATACAAGGTACCGATCGTCATCTCCTCGCTCGGAGCCGTGCCGGAAGTGAATGCCGCCGTGCATTCCTATGGCGGGATCGTGCTGCATGACGTGATCAACAATCGCCATGCCAATTCGGCGATCCGCAAGGGCGCGGACGGCCTGATCGCAGTTGCGACCGGGGCCGGCGGCCATGCCGGCACGCTTTCGCCTTTTGCCCTTGTCCAAGAAATCCGAGAATGGTTCGACGGCCCGCTGCTGCTCGCCGGTGCCATCGCCAATGGCGGCGCGGTGCTCGCAGCCCAGGCGATGGGCGCCGACATGGCCTATATCGGCTCGCCTTTCATCGCGACCGAAGAGGCCCGGGCTTCCGCCGAATACAAGCAGGCGATCGTCGATGCCCATGCCAACGACATCGTCTACTCCAACTATTTCACGGGCATTCACGGCAACTACCTGAAGCCCTCGATCGCGGCTGCGGGCATGGATCCGGACAACCTGCCGGAGGCCGATCCGTCGAAAATGGACTTCGACAAGGCGACGACCGGCGCCAAGGCCTGGAAGGATATCTGGGGCTGCGGTCAGGGTATCGGCGCGGTCAAGGCCGTCGAGCCGGTTTCCGCCGTCGTCGAACGGCTGGAGCGCGAATATATAGGCGCAAAAAAGGCGATTTGCGGCTGAGGTCACCCCTGCTAGCGTCCCTGCAGACATGATTTGCGGGGATACCATGAATATAGCTCGAGCCACTTTGACACTTGCGGCCGTCTTCGGCGCCACGTCGCCGGGGCTTGCCGCCGATGGCGCCTTCAAGGAGTTCAGATCCTGGCAGGTGTCCTGCGGCCAGACCCTGTCCTGCAGCATGCGCCAGTTCTTCTCCGACAGCGCCCTATCCGGCTTCGAGCTGCAACGCTCGGGTGGGCCCGAAGCGCCGGTCGTGCTGGTCCTGTCACTGACTGACAGTGCAATTGCTACAAGTGAAGGCGAGGTGCGTGCGCAAATCTCCATAGACGGCTCAGAGCAGCTCGCCGTCCTGGGCGCGGACATCATCGCGGACCCGGATGCCGCAACACTTTCGCTCTCCGGAGATTTCATCGGCAAGGGCCTGATCGAAAAACTGAAGGACGGAATCACAGCCAGAATTACCATCACCCGCGGTGACGCCACCGCGGAAGCCGATGTACCCCTTGCCGGCGCCGCGGCCAGCCTTCTCTTCATCGACGAATATCAGAAACGCATCGGCCATGTGGATGCCATGAGCGCCCGGGGCGACAAGGCACCCAGGCCGCCCCTGCCCGTCTCCGACATCCGCCGCCTCGAAGACTTCCCCGACGCCATCCGCGCGCGTTTCGCTGTGGGCGGCGAATGCGCCGAGACCGAGGAAAGCCTGTTCGACGGCAATGCGCTCGCCCACAGGCTGTCAGACGAGCAGACACTCTATGTCACGCCTTGCGGCATGGGTGGCGCCTACAACATGCCCTATGCGGTCTTCCTCGACAGCTATGGCAGCGTGACCACCCTCCCCTTCCCTATGATGCAGAACGGTGCGCCCAGCGCGGCGACCTTCGCCTTCAATCTTGGCTACGACTATGAGGCAAAGACGTTTTCGGCCTTCTTCAAGGGACGCGGCATCGGCGACTGCGGCACCTTCAGCACCTGGAAGCTCGGCGAAGGGGCAGTCGGGCCGCAACTGGTACTGACCGAAGAGTCCTTCCGGGACTGCCCGTCGGAGTTCAATGAAAACGACACTGTAGATGTGGAGAACTGGCCAAAGACCTGGCCGGTGAACTAAGAGCACATCCTTCTCGCCACTGCCGAATTTTTTCCCCGGCCACGGAAAACCGTCTTGAAATCGCCCGGCAATCCCTGTATCAGCCCCTCACCCATCGCGGCGGACCCTTCCGCTCGACGAGGGCCGCTTTAGCTCAGGTGGTAGAGCACATCATTCGTAATGATGGGGTCGCAGGTTCGAGTCCTGCAAGCGGCACCACTACTCATGATTAAATTGTGATTTTTCAGGCGGTTAAGTGAATATGCCGCGAACATATCCACCTTTTTGTCCACCTTTTGAATTTCGTTGGACCTTCGTTTTCCTTCCCTCAAACTGTTCCTCAGAGATCCGCACTCCAATGCCGTGAGTGACATCGTCGGTAAACGAGCCCTTGATGAACGTGCAGCCAGATCACTCGGCACCGGGTGCAAATCAAAATGGCGCACGCGAGTTAGCCGCTGTACACTTGGGTTTGCCGATGTCGAAGTTTGCCGCCATGCAATTTGCCAACACCCAGGCTGCGCGTCACCGTATTTACGCTAGGCAAAGTTCTGATGGAGTGGGACCGGACGAGGTTTCGGGCACGGCCGTTTCTGTGAGCGCAGCGCGCAACGGCTCTGCTTGAGTATCAGATCGCATCAGGATTAAGAGACTTGGGAATGATACGAGGCGTTGGCGGCTCGCCCAGATCTGCACGTGATTTTTTGCTTCGCGCTCGTGGCAATCAGGAAGCCTGATAATTCCGTATCTAGCGGCCATCGGGGTCGTGGGAGGATCCAAGGTTGTCGCCGCTTACCACCACTTGGCGGCCGCTTCCCCGTGTGCAGACTCGCCCTCAAGGTCGACACCCCCGCGAGTAAAGCCCAGGCCGGCGCTGCCAACCTTACGATGAACGACGCTGATCCAAGCGGAGACGCCGCTGCTGTTGCGCGCCTCCCGCTATGGGCGCTCAAACGATACGGCCCGATCGTTGCAGTCGATGGCGCAGACGGTATCGTTATGGACACGGAAGGCGCCGATCTCCTGCAGGTGGCGGAGATTCGCTTGTCGTGGCGATCGGGCACATCCCGGTTCCGGTCAAGGCGCCAGATCGGGGTAGTTAGAGTAGTCATGGACCAGTTTACCAGCAGCTACTGCTGTGGCGCGAGTGCGCCTCGCGGCCCACGAAAACCCAAACGCAGCTGCATCTTCCATGGGTCTAGATCGGATTTGGGGGCGGAAGCCGACTGTCCAGTCCTGTCCGATCTATGTTGAAAGCTGACATACGATTTTGAATATCAACGGACGGCAGGAATTCCAGTGTAGATGTGACGGGTCGGCAACCGGCGACTTGTCACCCGCTCCCTAACTGAACGGTGTTGTGGTGCAGTTTACATCTGGTGACCGAGCATCAACCCTGACGATGCCAATGCCATCCAGAGAGCCATCGCGATCATCATCAAGTTCTCGGTGAGTGAGATGAACCCGAGCGGTACGTTGCTCGATCCACCGACGCAGGCGCATTTCAGCTCACGCTTGTCGATGTAAACGGCCTTGAAGACCGAAGCTGCGCCAATGCCGCCAATGAACAGAGCCACGGGAACGGACAGCCAGTTCGCAACGCCTGCCACCATAAGAACACCGGCAAGTCCTTCGGCGTAGGGGTAGATGTAGCTGTATGGCACCCACCGCTTCGCGAGCAGATCATAGTTCAGGAACATGGTCGCGAAGGCTTCGACATTTTGAAGCTTAAGCATGGCTAGGACCACCATCGAGAAAGCGATGAACCACTCCAAGGCCCGCACTGTGAAGGGTGTGCTGAAGACCGCGTAGCTCACACCCATTGCCATCAGTGCAGTCATCGCAAACAGCACGATGACGGGGCGATAGGTGGTTGCCTTGGGATCGGCCACAGGCTTTCCCAAGTAGCGCCGCAAATCGTCATAGCCGCCGACACGGGCGCCGTCGATGAACACCTGCGGAGTCGTCTTCACACCCTGCTCTTCCTTGAACGCATCCGTTTCCACGCGGGTTGTGAGGTGACGATCATCCACCTCATATCCAGACCGCTTGAGCAGGTCCTTGGCTTTCAGGCCATAAGGGCAGGTATGCTCCGCAGTGACCATCCGGTAGAGGACGGCTTTCTTCGCTGTCGTCGACGGGTTCACTCTGTCCAACATTTCACGTCTCCTTTGGCTTGTGAAACAGTTGGCAAGACCATACGTTCCGTACCATGGTACGGAGTCAATACCCTATGGATATGACAATCGGAAAATTTGCATCAACCGGTGGCGTCGGCGTGGAGACCGTCAGGTTCTACCAGCGCAAGGGTCTCCTAAAGACCCCGAAGCGCCTTGAGGGTGGCAGGCGTTACGGCGCTGAGGATCTGAGGCGGCTGCAGTTTATCCGTCAGGCCCAGACCGCTGGATTCACGCTAGAGGAGATAGGGGAACTGCTCGAACTCGATGCCGGGGACGACAGGGAGCGGGCACGCGATGCCGCAAAGGCGCGGCTGATTGCGCTGGAAACGCGGATCGCCGAACTCAACCGCACCCGCGACGCGCTCCAGCGCTTGGTTGCAGAGTGCTCATCCGGCCAAAGCGGTCCCTGCCCTATCCTCCAGTCGTTTGGACTGTAGCCTGCAAAGGTAGCAGCTCCTGTCAGTCCGGCTTGAATGACTGATAGACATACAACTCGCCGCCATCGCGCGGAATTGCC
>UBNV01000038.1 GCA_900466945.1 Hyphomicrobiales bacterium | reverse complement strand
AATCTTCCTCGACAGCTTCAAGGGCAATGAACCGGTCGACGGTGCGATGCTCGAAATCGACGGCCCTGCGGGAACGCTGACGGTAGACGCTGCGGGCGAGGGAACCTACGTGGCGAAGGCACCATGGCTGACAAAGCCCGGTTCATACGATCTTGCCATCACCGTGATGGCCGGTGACCTCTTCGACGTCCTGACACTTACAATGGTAATCCCCGAGATGACGCCCAGCCCTGTTCCGGTGGCTGCCGCGGATGGTTTCCTGATCAGTTCGGCTTTTGCGCAGGAGGTTGGCGGCCGACTGCAGCGACAGGACATGACACTGTGGGCCGTTGGTGGTGGCGGTATCGTGGTTGGGCTTCTCCTTGCCGCACTCTTCCGCCGCCGTAAGCCTGCCGGATCTGTCGTCGCGATCGCGGCAGCCCTCTTACTTGCCGGGGCACCGCAGTCGGAGGCCGCCAGTCCAGCAGCACCCACGGCACGATCGGCCGAGCGGGATGTCGCCCAGCGTTTTGCTGATGGTTCGATTTTCGTGCCGAAGACAACCCAGCGGATCCTTGCCATCCGCACAATCTTCACCGAACAGGCCGCTCATGCGGGAACGGTTGAGCTTCCGGCACGCATCATCCCAGACCCCACCACATCCGGCTATGTCCAGGCATCCGTGTCGGGAAGGCTTCTACCGCCGCCCGGCGGCTTTGCCCAACTCGGCACGCGTGTCGCCGCTGGCGATGTACTGGCGCTGGTCCAGCCCTCACTCAGTGCCGCTGATCTGACGAGTCAGCAGCAGCAGGCCCGAGAGCTCGACCAGGAGATCATGCTGGTCGAGCGAAAGCTGCAGCGTTTCGAGCGGCTGCAGTCGGTGGTAGCACGTGCCGAGATCGAGGATGCAACACTGGAACTCCAGGGCCTGAAGGCACGGCGGGCCAATCTGGAACAGGCACCGACAGCGGCTGAACAACTGACCGCGCCCGTATCAGGCGTCATCGCTGCCGCCCAGGCCGTTGCCGGACAGATTGCCGAGCCCAATACCGTCATCTTCCAGATCATCGACCCAAGCCGTTACTGGGTCGAAGCGCTGAGCTTCGATGCGCATTCGGTCATCGGGGCCGCGCGCGGCAAGTTCATGGATGGCAGCACCGCCACACTGGTCTACCGGGGCAGCGGGCTGGCTGATCGCAATCAGGCGATCCCGATACATTTTAGCGTCGAAGGCCAGGCTGAAGGGATCCGTGCAGGGCAATTGCTGACGGTACTCTCTTCCACCACCGATGAGCGCACAGGCATTGCTGTGCCGCGCACCAGCGTGCTCCGTGCTTCAAACGGGCAGTCGCTCGTCTATGAACACACCAATGCGGAGCGTTTCGTGCCGAGGGAAGTCCGTACCGAGCCGCTCGATGGCGACCGTCTTCTCATCGTGTCCGGGATCGAAGCTGGAAAGCGCATTGTCACGCAGGGTGCCGAACTCCTGAACCAGATCCGCTGAGGCACCGATGTTCAATTTTCTCGTTACCCAGTCGCTGCGGAACCGGCTTTTCGTTCTGGCGATCGCGGCCGTCCTGATGATCTACGGGGCATTTACGGTCACACGTCTGCCCGTCGACGTCTTCCCCGATCTCAACCGACCGACCGTCACCATCATGACGGAAGCCGAGGGACTGGCACCTGAAGAAGTCGAACAGCTCGTCACCTATCCGCTCGAATCCCAGATGAACGGCCTTCCCGGTGTGAGCCGCGTCCGCTCGACATCGGGCGTCGGTCTCTCGATCATCTATGTCGAGTTTGACTGGGACACGGATATCTATCGCAACCGCCAGCAGATAGCCGAGCGCCTCTCGCTTGTGCAGCCGCAACTACTGGCAAATGTCGTTCCGCAGATGGGGCCGATCAATTCGATCATGGGCCAGGTCATGCTCATTGCCGTGACCGGGCCGGACAGCGTCTCGCCCATGGAGTTGCGCGAACTCGCTGATTTCACCGTCCGTCCGCGCATCCTGAGTATTCCCGGCGTTGCGCAGGTCATTCCGATTGGGGGCGAGGTGCGCCAGTATCGCGTATCTCCGAACTCCGCCGCCATGCGGGCACTCGGCGTGTCCTTCGAACAGGTCGAGCAGGCTCTCGCGCAATTCGGCTCCAACACCGGGGGTGGGTTCACCGACCAGTACAGCCGTGAGTTCCTGATCCGCAATGTCGGCCGTACTCAAAACATCGAGGATCTGGCGAACGTGGTCGTGGCCAGTGTCGATGGCCAGCCGGTTCTCCTGCGGCAGGTTAGCGAAGTCGGGTTTGCACCACGCCTGAAGCGCGGGGATGCCGGTTACCAGGGTCAGTCTGCCGTCATCGTCTCGGTAGAAAAGCAACCTGATATCGACACTGTCAAATTGACCCGTGAGGTCGAGGCAGCCCTCAGCGAAATCAGCGCCACCTTGCCTGCAGGCGTCAAGGCGGATCAGGTCCTTTTCCGCCAGGCCAATTTCATCGAGACTTCGATCGGAAACGTGCAGAAGGTTCTCGCCGAGGCAATCGTCGTTGTTGCCATCATCCTGTTCGTCTTCCTCCTGAATACCCGGACGACGGCGATCTCGTTGACGGCTATTCCGGTATCCATTCTGGTCACCGCGATCGTCTTTCACCTGCTCGGGTTGTCGATCAACACCATGACGCTTGGCGGGTTGGCGATCGCCATCGGCGAATTGGTCGATGATGCCGTCGTCGACGTCGAGAACATCTTCCGGCGTCTGCGGGAAAACCGCGAAAAGGGAAATCCTCGTGCGGTGTTCGACGTCGTCGTC
>UBNV01000016.1 GCA_900466945.1 Hyphomicrobiales bacterium | reverse complement strand
GCAGGGGGCATGGGCGGGTGTCTCTGCGTGTGTGGGTGGCCTGTGGCGGCCTCGTAGCATGGTGGGGACGGGGTGGATATGGGGCAGAGGCGGAGGAAATTGAGGTGCGGCGTGCGTCACATTGTGTGATGCCTTGAACCATGAAGGCGAACAGTGCTCACTTCAGCCATGGCTTTGGGATCCGAGGAAGCTGATAATGAAATATGAAACATTCGATCTAAGCACAGTTCAGGCAGACGATCGTCAGCCGAAGAAGGCGAAGCTTTTCGATGCTGATGGTACAGGAGCCTGGCGCGGCCATGTTATGGGCGAGGTGCTAGGCAGCGAGAACACCATCCTTGCTTATGGCAACGATACAATCGGCGAGGGGCCGGCCCTGCATGTTCACCCCTATGACGAGACATTTGTCGTTTTGCAGGGGCGGGCTCGGTTCTACGTAGGAGAGCACGTCATCGATGCCGAGGCGGGCGATGTCGTGTTCGGTCCGAAGGGCGTGCCGCATCGTTTTGAGAATCTCGGCCCCGGACGGCTTCAGACACTCGACATTCACAATGGTCGGAAGTGGTATCAGGTGAATTTGTAAGGTCGTCTCGGGGGGGGCGTCATGCTCGGTCTTGTGCCGAGCATTCTGGTGTCTCACCCTTAACCTCGCCGTCTGGCGCTGGCCGCTGTGGGTCCTCGGGACAGGCCCTGACTGACGGGTTGGGGCTTTTGCGCAAGAGGTAAGCAGATCGCGACTGGTTGGAGCGCACGGGCCGAGAATGGCAGTTGCCGCTTCAGGACAACTTAGACTGCGTGGCCGAAAGCGAGACGCCTGCGCCTGAGAGATCCGGATCGCGTCGGAATTCTGCTGCGAGATAGGCGACGAAGGATTTGACCTTGGCGGCGATCAGCCGATTGTCGGGATAGACGGCGTGCAGGGGGACTTCAGCGATATGCCAGTCTGCCAGGAGGCGGATGAGGCGGCCTGCGCGGATATGGGGGCCGGTGATGAAGCTAGGCAGAAGGGTGATGCCCATGCCGCAAAGCGCGGCCGAGCACAGGGTGCCGCCGTCATTCACTTCGAAATTCGGCTGGACCGGTATGCGGCGCAGATCTTCGCCTTGTCGCATTTCCCAGATCCGACCCCAACGCAGCCCGGAAAAATGCAGGCAGTGGTGATCGGCGAGGTCCTCTGGCTTTTCCGGCGTGCCATGGCGCGCGAGATAGTCGGGGGATGCGCAGATCACGACAGCGGACGCGCCGAGTTTTCGGGTGATCAGCGTCTCGTCGATGCGGATCGTGCCGCGCACGGCGAGATCGAATTTGCGCTCGATCAGGTTCACGGCAGAGTTTGAGAGTTCGAGCTCGATTTCGATGCCGGGGTGTCCCTCAAGAAAGCGGGCAATCATCGGGGTCAGATGGCTGGAGCCGAGGTCCGGGGGCGCTGCAATCCGCAACCGGCCGACGGGCGCCTCCTGATGGTGGATGGCGGCGCGTTCGGCGTCATGCACGATTGTCGTGACGTCCTTCAGCCGCTCATGAAAGGCCGTGCCCGCCTCGGTGAGGGACAGATGCCGGGTCGAGCGGTGCAGCAGCCGTACACCCAGTCGTCGCTCAAGTTGATCTATCTGTGCGCTGACGGTCGGGCGAGACATGGCAAGCATCTCTGCCGCTTTTGTGAAGCTCAGATGTTCGGCGACCGCCAGGAAGACGGCAAGACCATTCAAAGGATCGGCAGTCTTCATTTGTAAAGTCATCCGAACAGTGTGGGCAGATGCGTGAGATTATCACTCCGCCTCTGTCATCGTAAACAATCTCCATTCAATCCAACTGGAGAAACGCAGATGACAACTTTTACTACCCCCGTTATTTCTCAGGCCGGCGAAGGCCATATCGCGCTTGGCTTTGGGCCACACCTGATCCGCATGTCGGCGGAGGAAACCGGCAATACGTTCGGGATGTTCGAAGAGAACGTCCCGCCGGCCGCCGGCCCGCCGCTGCACATTCACGAGCGGGAGGAAGAATTCTTCCGCGTGCTCTCTGGCCGCTTCCTGTTCACCTGCGGCGACACACAGACCGTGGTCGAGGAGGGCGGCTGCCTGCTCCTGCCGCGCGGTGTGCCGCACAGGTTCGAAAACATCGGCCGCACCATGGGTCGGCTGATGATTATCGTCACTCCCGGTGGCTTCGAGGGCTTTTTCCAGGCGGTGGCGGAAGCCGGGCCTGCAGGCCTCGATCCCGTCTGCGCCCGCTATGGCCTCCGCTTTGTCGATCCCGTCGCGCATGCGCGGGTCGCTTGACCTTAACGCCCCGCTTCCAAGGCGGGGCACCCACCTCAAGGGAGCAGCACGAGGTTTGCCATGTACTATCTGTTTTTCCTCGCCGTCGCATTGCATGCGGCGGGTGGCGTGGCGCTCGGGCTTGCGCTGGCCTGCGGAGATCACCGGCTTGGCTCAGTCCCCGCCCATCTGAGCTGGTGGGTAGAGCTTCGCTGGGGCTATCCGCGACGGCCCGACGGCCCGTTCCAGCCATAAGAAAAAACCCCGCCGGAGTGATCCGGCGGGGTTTCAGCATTCTCCGTCGTCGAGCGTTTGCCACTCTCAGAACTCGACAGCCCGATCGCCATCCTCGTCCTGAATGCGGGTCGGCAGGCCGATCTTGTTCAGGAGGTTGATAAACGGCTTGGGCGGCAGTTCTTCGACGTTGGCCATCTTCTTCACGTCCCATTCGCCGGTCGCAACCAGCATGGCTGCTGCGACCGGGGGGACGCCGGCGGTGTAGGAGATGCCTTGGCTTCCCACTTCGTTATAGGCTTCCTTGTGGTCGGCGACATTGTAGATGAAGACGGTCTTTTCCTTGCCGTCCTTGAAGCCCTTCACGTAATCGCCGATGCAGGTCTTGCCTTCGTATTCCGGGGCGAGCGAGGAGGGGTCGGGCAGGCAGGCCTTGACGACCTTCAGCGGCACCACATCGGAACCATCGGCGAGCTTGACCGGCTGTTCGGACAAGAGGCCGATCGACTTCAGCACGGTGAAGACGTTGATGTAGTGATCGCCGAAGCCCATCCAGAAGCGCACGTCGGCGCCGTCCATGTTCTTCGCCAGCGAATGCACTTCGTCATGACCGCAGAGATAGGCGCGGCGGGTGCCGACGACCGGCAGGTCGTAGTCCTTGCCGATCTCGAACATCTTGTTGACCTTCCATTCGCCGCCCTGCCAGGAATAGACGACGCCGGTGAATTCGCGGAAGTTGATTTCCGGGTCGAAGTTCGTAGCGAAATACTTGCCGTGGCTGCCGGCATTGATGTCGACGATGTCGACGTCGGTCACCTTGTCGAGATATTCGTCCTTGGCGAGACGGGCATAGGCGTTGACGACGCCCGGATCGAAGCCGGCGCCGAGGATGGCGGTGATGCCCTTTTCAGCGCATTCTTCCGCACGCTTCCACTCGTAGTTTCCGTACCACGGCGGGGTTTCGCAGATCTTGTTCGGCTCTTCATGGATCGCAGTGTCGATATAGGCGACGCCGGTGTCCATGCAGGCGCGCAGCACAGACATGTTGAGGAAGGCAGTGCCGACATTGATGACGATCTCAGTGCCCAGCTTCTTGATCAGGGCCTTGGTGGCTTCGATGTCGAGGGCGTCGAGCGCATGGGCTTCGAGAACGCCTTCCTGCTTCATCGCCTTCTTTTCGTGAACCGAAGCGATGATGGCATCGCACTTTGCCTTGGTGCGCGAAGCGATATGGATGTCGCCGAGCACGTCGTTGTTCTGCGCACACTTGTGGGCAACCACCTGCGCGACGCCGCCGGCGCCGATGATGAGCACGTTCTTCTTCATAATGGGACCAACTCCTATGTCCAATCGTCAGAACCTGAGCTTGAAGGATTTCAAGACAGGCTTTGTTCGTAGTCCGTGTAGTCGAACTCACGGACCGTCCTGAGGCTGCCATCCAGTTCGCGGATGGCGATTGCCGGCATTTGCACGCCGTTAAACCAGTTTTTCTTGACCATCGTGTAGCCGGCGGTGTCCTGCAGCGAGATGCGGTCGCCGATGTTCAATTCGTTTTCGAAATTGAACTCGCCGAAGATATCGCCCGCGAGGCAGGACTTGCCGCAGACCTGGTACCGGTGCGGTCCCTGGTTGGGGTGGACCTTCGCGCTTTCCCGGTAGATCAGGAGATCGAGGAGATGCGCTTCGATGGACGAATCCACCACGACAAGGTCCTTGCCGTTGTAAAGCTTGTCGAGCACGGTGACTTCGAGCGTGGTCGACTTGGTGATCGAGGCTTCGCCGGGCTCCAGATAGACCTGGACGCCGAATTCGCCGGAGAAGCGCTTGAGGCGCTCGGCGAATTTTTCGAGCGGATAGTTTTCGCCCGTGAAATGGATGCCGCCGCCGAGCGAGACCCAGTCGGCCTTCTCCAGGAGAGGACCAAATTTCTGTTCGATGTCGCCGAGCATCGTGTCGAAAAGGTCGAAATCGCCGTTTTCGCAGTTGTTGTGGATCATGAAGCCGGAGATCAGGTCCATGACCGGCTCGACCTTCTTCAGGTCCCATTCGCCCAGCCGCGAGAACGGGCGGGCTGGATCGGCGAGGTCGAAGCTCGAAGAGGAGACGCCGGGGTTGAGGCGCAGGCCGCGGATGATCCCCGAAGACTGTTGCTCGAAACGGGTCAGCTGACCGATCGAATTGAAAATGATCTTGTCGGCATGGGAGACGACCTCGTCGATCTCGTAATCGGCATAGGCCACGGAATAGGCGTGAGTTTCCTTGCCGAAACGCTCATGGCCGAGGCGGACTTCATTGAGCGATGACGAGGTCGTGCCGTCCATATAGTCGCGCATGAAATCGAAGACCGACCATGTGGCAAAACATTTCAGCGCCAGAAGCGCCTTTGCGCCGGAGAGTTCGCGCAGGGTCGCGATCTTCTCCATGTTCTGGAGCAGCTTGGACTTGTCGATCAGGTAATAGGGAGTCTGGATCAAGGCTCTATCCTTCGTGAACCCAGCCATATCTGGCGGAAGTGAACGGGACGCCCCGAATGCGTCGGAGGGGTCCCTTAGGCAAAAGGGGGTCAAAAGGCAAGCGGAAGCTCGGTTTTCGTCCTGACAAGTTCAGTCGCCGATTTGCATGAAATGCCGATGACGGTGCGCCACAGGGACGGCCGGCTCCGCTGCCTTGCAAGAACATGGATGCAGGCATGCGCCAAGCGCCGGGCTTTCTTCAGGAAGCAGCAATCTATGCGGCGATAATGCTCTTGAAACATCCCTCACGTGACGGCCGATGCATCTCAATCTTGCAACCATTCTCATTCTGCATCCCCTCTCGCTGGCGGTCGGTGCGATCTGCTTTCTCTATGTGCGCTTCCGCTCGCGCCGCAGCCGTGGGCTCGGCAAGATGGCCATGGCTTTCCTGGTGCTGGCGGCCGGATCGCTGCTCGCAGGTGCCGGCGCGCAGGGCGTCATAGATTACGAGACATGGACATTCTGGAGCTTCGTCAGCGGACCGATCTCCTATGCCCTCTTCTGGGTAGGCCTGATCAACCTGATGGAGGAACGTCCGGCTGGCCGGGGCTGGTTCGTGCTGGTGCTGCCCGTCTTTCTGACGCTCTGGGCACTCGTCACACGCTTTTATCTCGACAATGCCGAGCGCTCGACCGTCTTCCTCTCCGTCATGGGGATCTTTGCTCTCGCCTGCGCCTGGCTCGTCGTGCGGGACAGGCAGCGGGAGGCGCTGCAGACGCGTTGGGGCCTTGCAGGGGCGCTGATCTTCAAGGCGCTCATCGCTTTTGCCACCTTTCTTGCGATCTCGCAGCCGGAGTTTTTCCCGGTCACACCACCAACGACCTTCATGGTGCTCATCCTCTGCCAGTTCGCGATCGCGATGTTCGTTCTGATCCTGGTGCAGGAGCGGGCCGAGCAGCGGCTGATTGCGCTGACCGAGACCGATAGTCTCACCGGCATCCGCAATCGTCACTGGATGATGGACCGACTGCCGCGGCTGGCGCCGTCCGGCAGCGCGCTGGTCATCATTGACATCGACCATTTCAAGCAGATCAACGACCGCTTTGGTCATGCGGCTGGAGACCAGGTGCTGATCAAGGTGGCCCAGACAATGGCGGCCACGTTGGGTGAGGATGCGATCTTCGCGCGCATGGGCGGGGAGGAGTTCGGCCTCTATCTCCCTGCTTCGAGCGAAGCGGTAGCCATAGCGCAGGCGGACATGCTGCGTCTGGCCATAGAATGCCTCCGGATTGCTCATGAGGGCGATGTGCTGGCCGTCACGCTCAGCGCCGGCGTCTCCGTCACGCCAGATGCACGCTCGATGTCGCGTCTCGTGGCACGGGCTGACGAGGCACTCTATGCGGCGAAGGGCGGCGGCCGCAACCGCGTCGCCTTCCTCGGCTTCAGCAATGAAGAGACCGCGGCCGAACCCCTTGCAAGCAAGGTGCCGAGCGCAATCTGCCACGTATGATTCTTGCTGCCGGACGGTTCGATGTCTCGTGCGGCTTGCCAGCTGTCCGAAAATTTGTTTGGCGTGGTGGGCATCCTGCATTCTGACCTCGTCGAGCCCGCCATGTTGAAAGACTTCTCTCCCCAGGCCGCCTTCATGGGCGTGCTCGTTGCCTTTGTCGGCTTCGCCAGTTCCTTTGCCGTCGTCCTGCAGGGGCTGAAGGGGGTGGGCGCCACTGATTATCAGGCGGCGTCCGGGCTGATGGCGCTGTCGGTCGCCATGGGCATTTGCGGCATCGTCTTGAGTGTCTGGACGAAGCTGCCGGTCTCGGTCGCCTGGTCGACGCCGGGGGCGGCGCTGATGGCGACGGCCGGCATTCCCGTTGGCGGTTTTCCGGCGGCGGTCGGGGCGTTTCTGGTGTGTGCGGCGCTGATCATACTTGCGGGGCTGATCCGCCCCTTCGGTCGGGCGGTGGCAGCAATTCCGGCGCCGATTGCCAATGCGATGCTGGCCGGTGTCATCCTCAATCTCTGCTTTGCACCGTTCCAGGCCGTGGCCTTCGATGCGGCGCTCGGCCTGCCAATCCTGGTGGTCTGGGCGGTGGTGGCCGCCTTCAAGCGGCTTTATGCGGTACCGGCCGCATTACTGGCTTTTGTTGTTGTCATCGTCTTTGGCGTCGACCTGCCGGAGGGCGCGATGGCGAGCTGGGCGGCGTCGCTGGCGCCGCCAGAGGAGTTCGTGGCGCCTCAATTCACGCTGCCGGCGCTGATCTCGATTGCCCTGCCGCTGTTCATCGTCACCATGGCCTCGCAGAACATTCCGGGCATCGCGATCCTCAAGGTCAACAGATACGAGCCGAATCCGGGGCCGATGTTTGCCGTGACGGGGCTGTTTTCGGCGCTGTCGGCGCCGTTCGGCGGGCACGCCGTCAATCTTGCGGCCATCACGGCCGCGATGTGCGCGGGCGAGGATGCGCATGCCGATCCTGCCAGGCGCTACTGGTCGGCTGTTATCGCCGGCATCGGCTATGTGCTCTTGGGGCTCGCAGCAGGTGCCGTGACCGGCTTCGTGTCGCTGGCGCCACCGATTCTCATTCAATCGGTTGCGGGTCTGGCGCTGATCGGGGCGTTTTCGGGGTCCTCGGTTGCTGCATTTCAGGTGCCGGAGACGAGGGAAGCGGCGGCTGTGACGTTCCTGGTGACAGCGTCGGGGATTTCGATCCTCGGGATCTCGGGGGCGTTCTGGGGGCTGATTGCCGGGGTGGCGATGCTGGGGCTGGTGAAGCTCGCCAAGGCAAGGCTATGAGACGGATACGCATCCGCGCGATTTTCCTGGGCCTTGCGGCAGGTTTTTTCGGCTTCGTCTTCTACAGCCGCTACTGGATCTGGCGCGACTGTATCGCCGCATCACAATCGAGTTGTGTGACGTCTGACGGCAGCAATGTCACCGATGGTGGAATGGTGTGGGGAGTGATTGCGCTTGGCTTCCTGGTTGCGGCCTTGATCGCACAGTTCGGGCGGCGGTGAATAGGATGTGTCGAATCTGGTGCAATCGTCAAGGTTGCGCTAGGTTTTGCGCATGGAGTTCGAATTCGATCCGGCCAAAAGCGAGATGAACAAGGCGAAGCACGGAATCGATTTCGTGGCGGCGCAGGAGTTGTGGTATGATTTCTTTGCCGTCGATGCGGATGCTGTGCACGCGGCGGAAGCAAGGCGGATACGTATCGGTCGGATCGCTGGCAATCTATGGACAGGTATTTACGTTCTGCGGGCCGAGCGGGTACGGATTATCTCTGTACGCCGAGCGAGAATTCAGGAGAGGCGTCGCTATGAAGACAATCAGCGCTGAAGAATTTGATCGGAAGTTTGATGACGGCGAGGATATCAGCGAGTACGTCGACTGGAGCACGGCGACGCGTCCCAACCTTGAGCCTGTTGAGTTGACCATCACCATCAAGCTGGGAACGAAGCTCAGGCTGGAGCGTCAGGCGAAGGAACTCGGTGTATCCGTAGATTCCTTGCTTGAAGACTGGCTACGCGAAAAACTCGACGCGGCACGACCATTCGCCGCCGAATAACACCCTTGCGTGATTCAATTCATCGCGTTATTCCTGATCCGATGAAGACCAACGGCACGACTATTGCTGCGACTGACATGACGGCCCGCTCTGCGGCCGGCTTCGTCGCGTCGGTGCCAAACTCGCTTCTTCTTCTCGGCCTTATCCGCGGTTGCCGGGTCCATTGAGGAGCGCCCGGCGGCCGGGTCAGCCGTTTGGCGATTGCTCCTCGAAATCCCCTTTGTAATGCAATCCATCCCTTGAAAAGGGTCTGTGCGCGCGTGCCAAAGCTTTGATGATTTGTTATCAGCCATGGCAGCCGCCCGAGGACGAGAAGAGACGAAGACGATGATTTTGAAGACCCATACCGTGAAGCAGGGCATGCCGGACGCTTCGCAGAAATATCGCCCTTACCCGCAGATCGACATTGCCGACCGCACCTGGCCGTCGAAGGTGATCGACAAGGCGCCGATCTGGTGCTCGGTCGATCTGCGCGACGGCAACCAGTCGCTGGTCAACCCGATGGGTCATGACCGCAAGGCGCGGATGTTCCAGCTCTTGCTCGACATGGGCTTCAAGGAAATCGAAATTGGCTTTCCCTCGGCGTCGCAGACCGATTTCGACTTTGCGCGTTGGTGCGTGGAAGAGGGCGGTGTGCCCGCCGATGTCTCGTTGCAGGTGCTGGTGCAGTGCCGGCCAGAGCTGATCACGCGGACGTTTGAGGCGCTGGAAGGCGCGACCAATCCGATCATCCATTTCTATAACTCGACCTCTGAACTGCAGCGTCGCGTGGTGTTCGGCAAGGATGTGGCCGGGATCAAGCAGATCGCCGTCGATGCGGCGAAGATGATCATGGACATGGCGGCGAAAGCCGGTGGCGGCTACCGCTTCGAATACTCGCCGGAGAGCTTTACCGGCACCGAGCTGGAAGTGGCTCTGGAGATCTGCAACGCCGTCATCGCCGAGGTGAAGCCGACGGCTGAGAACAAGCTGATCCTGAACCTGCCGTCGACGGTGGAGATGGCGACGCCGAACATCTATGCCGACCAGATCGAATGGATGTGCCGCAACATCGACAATCGTGAGAACGTGCTGATTTCCCTGCATCCGCATAATGACCGAGGCACGGGGATCGCGGCCACCGAACTCGGGTTGATGGCCGGTGCCGACCGTGTCGAGGGTACGTTGTTCGGCAATGGCGAGCGCACCGGCAATGTCGACATCGTCACGCTGGCGCTCAACATGTACACGCAAGGCGTCGACCCGCAGCTGGATTGCACCGACATCGAGCGGATCAAGGCGGTCTACGAGTATTCCAACGAGATGGTCATTCCCGAGCGTCATCCTTACGTCGGCGAACTGGTCTATACGGCGTTTTCAGGTTCGCACCAGGATGCGATCAACAAGGGCATGAAGGCGATCAAGAAGGCGAATTCGCCGATCTGGGAAGTGCCCTATCTGCCGATCGACCCGCAGGATGTCGGCCGCACCTATGAGGCGATCATCCGGATCAACTCGCAGTCGGGCAAGGGCGGCATCGCCTATATCCTGCAGGAAGACTATGGCATAAACCTGCCGCGCAACCTGCAGATCGAGTTCCGCGAGGACATCCAGAGGATTACCGACGAGGACGGCAAGGAACTGCCGTCGAAGGCGATCTACGAGCGCTTCATCGAGCGTTATGTCGACCAGACCGGCGCGCGCATCAAGTTCGTCGATCACCACACCTATCCGGCCGGATCGGACCAGAAGGGGATTCGTGTCGTGGCGGCGGAAATCACCGACAATGGCGAGACAAAGCGGATCGAGGGCAAGGGCACCGGGCCGATCGACGGGTTCGTCAATGCGCTCTCGACCTATCTCGGCATCGACCTCTCTGTGCAGGATTACTCCGAGCATTCGCTGCAGCATGGTTCGAATGCGGCGGCCATCGCTTATGTCGAGATGGCGCATGCGGGCGGCAAGCTGTTTGGTGCCGGCATCAATACGAATATCGTGACGGCCTCGCTGGAAGCCATCGTCTCGGCGGCGAACCGCGTGCTCGACGAGCAGACGAAAGCTTAATCGCCATGACGCTCTTCGCCGAGGTTCGACATTCGTCCTCGGCGAAGACCCCGCTTGTGCTGTTGCATGGCTTTGGCGGGATCGGGGCTGCGTGGGAGCCGGTGGTGGAGCAGCTGGATCCTGAGCTTCCACTCATCGTCTATGACTTGCCGGGGCATGGGCGTTCGCTCAACGCCGAGGGCGTCGGACATGCCGGTGTGATGGCCAGGGCGATTCTTGGCGATCTGGAGCGGCGCGGTATTTCCCGCTTTCATCTCTGCGGGCATTCGATGGGTGGGGCGATTGCCAGCCTGATCGCGCTCAAGGCATCAGCCCGTGCGCAATCGCTGACGCTCTTGGCACCGGGTGGTTTCGGACCCGAGATCAATCACGAGGCGCTGCGGCGCTATGGTTCGGCGGTTGGGATCGACGAACTGGCACTCGGCTTGGCTGCGATGTTTGCTCCAGAAGGCACGCCTGACCCAGCGGGTCTCGATCGGCTTGCAGAGGCTCGACGTCTTCCCGGGGCGACTGACCGGCTGATGGAGGTCCTGAATTCCTTCCTCGCGTATACCGACGGGCGGATCGGGCAGGGCACGCTGCCGCTTTCTTCGTTCGAGGGACTTGGCGCTCCGACTCGGCTGTTGTGGGGAACGGAGGATCCGATCCTGCCGGGCACGCAAGCCAGGTCCATCTGGAAGGGTGCCGTGGTGACGCTGATCGAGGGTGCCGGGCACATGCTGATCGACGAGGTGCCGGAGGCGGCGGCTTCAGCTATTGTCGCTAGCCTAAAGGCTGGCTGAACTCAGTCGCCGAGAAGGCGCTGGCTGTGGTCGAGCTTCAGGGGCGCGTCCTCGGTTTCGATCTTGTACCGCTGCCAGTCGAGCTGCCAGTTTCCAGCTTCGCCATCCACCGAGAAGAGATTATACCCGGCGGCGGGCTTCTTGGCGCCTGGGCCCTGGCTTGCCGAGGCAATGCCGACGACCGGCACCTGTTTTTCGCGATCGTTCAGCCAGTAGAGCGTGTTCAGATGCGTATGGCCATGCAGCACGAGCTCGGCGCCACCCGTGCGGATGGCGGCGGCGAAACGGCGGATGCCGATCATGCGCTTGTGCTGGGGGGCTGCTCCGCGGATCGGCGGGTGGTGGATCATGACCACGCGGAAGAGGCCCTCTTCGCCGGCGGCCTTCAGCAGGGCTGCGGTTTCACGGGCCTGGCGGCCGCTGAAATAGCCTTGGGCGGAGAACGGCGGGGTGGCGAGCGAGGTCGAGCAGCCGATCAGAGCGACGGGCCCACGGCGGCGGATATAGGGGAAGAGCTTGTGGTCGTCCTGGAAGATCAGCGGATCGTCGTCGCCGCGCATGTAGTCGTACCAGGCTTGGACCACGCGTTCATGGGCGCCGGGTACGTAAGCGTCGTGGTTGCCGGGGACGACTGACGTGTCGAGCGGCGCGCCTGCTTCCTTCAGCCATTCCGCCACCAGCTTCACCTCAAGCTTGGAGGCGAGGTTGACGAGGTCGCCGGTGATTGCGAGGTGATCGGGGTTTTCGGCCCGCAATGCCTTCAGCGTCATTTCCAGCGCATTGGGGAAAAGATGCTTGCGGCGGTTGCGATGCCAGTTCACATAGCCCGTAATTCGCTTCGAAGCCAATTCCCGGATCGTCAGGTTCGGCAGCGGGCCGAGATGCACGTCGGAGATGTGGGCGAGCTTGAACATGGCGCTTCTCTTAACGGCGCTGAAACCGAGGGGCAAGGAAAATGAGGCCAGCGGGTCGTGCCGGGACCGGCACCGATAGCGAAAGGCTCGGATGGCCAAAGAGGTTCCTTGTTCGTATTCTGCACGTGTATTTCGCGGTCAGTCGCGGCATGACGCTCGGGGTGCGGGCCGCCTGTTTCGATGAAGCGGGCCGCATTTTTCTCGTCCGCCACACCTATGTTCCGGGCTGGCATATGCCCGGCGGCGGGGTGGAGCGCGGCGAGACGGCGATCGAGGCGCTCCTCAAGGAAATGCGGGAGGAGGGCAATCTCGAAGCAGTGCGCGCCCCCGAACTCTTCCAGGTCTATTTCAATGCGCGGATCAGCGGGCGCGACCACGTGTTGCTGTATCGCGTCGATGTGCGGCAGACGGCGACACGCGCGGCGGACCGGGAGATTGCCGAATGCGGGTTTTTCCCTGCCGACGCGCTGCCAGAGGGGACGACCGAAGCGACGCGGCGGCGGATCGCGGAACTGCGCGGGGAGCTTTCTCCCGCGCACTACTGGTAAGGCTCAGGCGCTGAGCTTTTCTCGACCATGTGGTACCATCAGGTCCTCATCGGGACCGACCGGCACGACACCGGTCGGGTTGATCATGGTGTGGCTGCGATAATAGTGGTGCTTGATGTGGCGCATCTCGACCGTTTCGGCGATCCCAGGCGTCTGGTAGAGGTCGCGCAGGTAGCCTGACAGGGCCGGATAGTCGGCGATGCGGCGGATGTTGCACTTGAAGTGGCCGACATAGACGGGGTCGAAGCGCACGAGCGTGGTGAAGAGCCGCCAGTCGGCCTCCGTCATGCGGTTGCCGGAAAGGTAGCGCTGGTTGCTCAGGCGTTCCTCCAACCAGTCGAGCGTTTCGAACAGCGGAAAGACCGCGCTTTCATAGGCATCTTGGGTTGTGGCGAAGCCGGCTTTATAGACGCCGTTGTTGACGGTGTCGTAGACGCGCTTGTTGATCTCGTCGATTTCGGCATGAAGATCCGCGGGGTGCATGTCGAGCGTCGAGCCGGTCAGGTTATCGAAGGCCGAGTTGAACATGCGTATGATTTCGGAGCTCTCGTTCGAGACGATCGAGTTCTCCTTCTTGTCCCAGAGGACCGGCACGGTTACGCGGCCCGAAAGTTTCGGATCCGCTTTGACATACACCTGCCAGAGGAACTTCGAGCCGAACAGGTGGTCGGGGGTGGCGCCGTCGCGATCGTGGAATTCCCAGCCGTTCGAGAGCATCAGCGGATCGACCACGGAGACCGAGATAAGGTCTTCGAGGCCTTTCAAGGCGCGGAAGATCAGGGTGCGATGCGCCCAGGGGCAGGCGTAGGAGACGTAGAGGTGGTAACGGCCGGCCTCTGCCTTGAAGCCGCCTTTTCCCGAAGGGCCGGCGGAGCCGTCTGCGGTCACCCAGTTGCGAAAGCTCGAGTCGGCCCGCTTGAAATGCCCGGAGGTCGATTTCGTATCGTACCAGACGTCTTGCCAGACGCCATCTACCAGTCTGCCCATCGTCACTTCCTCATCGTTTCAGCTTGACCCGGAAGATACGGCGATCCGGCGCGATTGCGAGGGGCGATGGGATGAACAGTGCGTTTTCCGTTGGACGAGCCGAATTTTTGCTGCTATCGGAACGAAACTCAAGACCTGAAGGCCCCGATGACCATCACACGGAACCCACGACGACGCTGAAGCTCTCGAACGCACGACACCCGTGCGCGTGAACCCTATTGCTGTCTGTCATTCTGGTTTCGGTCATCCATGTTTCACTCTGGCCTTGTCTACCTCACCGAGGATGCGTCGCACGACGCTGCCATCGAACTCATCAATGAAGAAGCTTTCGGTCCTGGCCGGCACACGCGTGCGGCAGCCCGCATTCGCGAGCAGGGGCAGCACGACCTGTCGCTCTCCTTCATCTGCGCCGACAATGGCGAGACGATCGCCTCCGTGCGCATGACGCCGGTTCTGGCTGGCGGCGTTCAAGGGCATCTGCTCGGACCGCTGGCCGTGCGTCCCTCCCACAAGAACCGGGGCATCGGCCGCGAACTCGTCCGGATCGCCATTGAGGCTGCGCGGCGGAAAGGCTCGGAAGGCGTCATCCTGATCGGCGACCCGCCATACTATATGCCGCTCGGCTTCGAGAAGGTGGCTTACCAGGCGCTCGATTTTCCAGGTCCGGTCGATCCGAACCGGGTGCTGGTGGTGCCGCTGGGTGACGACATACATACGCGGCTGAAGGGCGTGATTGCCTGGCGGGATTGCAAGGCGGCCAATGCCGAAACATCGGCCGCTGATGATCTCGCGCCTAACAAGGCCTATGCGTCGGCCTGAGTGCCGCTGTCGATTGTTTAAGGAACCAAGCGGGCGTTGATCGGTTTTCCCTGTCCAGTTCGCATTTGAATAAAACAGGAGACTGACATGCTGAAATTCATCGGTGGTACGATCGGCGCGATTTTCCTCATCGGCCTGATCGTGGTGGTCCTGTTGTTCAAGCTGATTTTCTAAGTTGGATGAGGGCCGCAGGATACGCGGCCCTTTTCACGACTGATCCTGCTGTCCCGATTCAGGATCGATGTCGAACCGCTTGATTAGCCAGCAGATATCCTGGCCCCGACTGAAATTCTCAATTCTTCCGAAGACCGTGTATCCAGCGCGCTCATAGGCACGGCAAGCCACGGGATTGATCGTGTCGATATAGGCGCCGATGCAGCCGCGCGCCTTGGCCTCTTCTTCGGCAAGTACCAGCAATCGGCCCGCCATGCCCTGACCGCGCAGCCGCTCAGGGACCGAGAGCAATTCCACATAGAGCCAACCGCGACCGGTATAGCCGACGAGCCCACCGTCGACGGCGCCGTCGTCAGTCGTGATCGGGATGAAGAGATCACGTCGGTCGGTCGGGCCGAGCAGGGTGTCATTGTGCGCCTTGATGCCGGCGAGGATCGCGTCGCGGGCGGCTTCGGGGACGGTGTCGGAGAGGGGCAGATGCGTCGTCATGGAAGGCAGCATGATCATTGGTCCGGTGCTTGTCGAGAGTATGGCGCGAACTTCAAGGAACCGTTCGGCGCAGGGCTTGTTGTGCTGGCATCGATCTGAACAAAGTAACGAGGAAGACCCGATGCGCGCACTGGTTTGGCACGGCAAGGAGGACATCCGGTGTGATCGGGTTTCCGATCCCGAAATAGAGGATCCGCGCGATGCGATCATCAAGGTGACGAGTTGCGCGATCTGCGGCTCGGACCTGCATCTCTTCCACAACATGATCCCGGCTATGATGCCCGGTGACATCATGGGCCACGAGACCATGGGCGAAGTGGTCGAGGTCGGGTCGGGCCTCAACGGCTCCTTGAAGAAGGGAGACCGGGTGGTCATTCCCTTCACGATCTCCTGCGGTCAATGCGAACAGTGCCTGCGCGGCAACTTCTCCGTCTGCGAAACGAGCAATCGCAAAAAGGAACTGGCAGAAAAGGCGTTCGGCCACGCGACGGGTGGTCTGTTCGGCTACACGCACCTGACCGGCGGCTATCCGGGCGGGCAGGCCGAGTATCTGCGGGTGCCCTATGCCGACAGCACGCATATCAAGGTGCCGGACAGCATGAGCGACGAGCAGGCGCTGTTCCTGAGCGACATCCTGCCGACCGGCTGGCAGGCTGCGGTGCAGTGCGAGATCGAACCAACGGATACCGTCGTCGTCTGGGGCTGCGGCCCGGTCGGTCAGATGGCGATCCGCAGCGCGGTGTTGCTGGGAGCAGCCCAGGTTGTTGCGATCGATTATCTGCCCGAGCGGCTGTCAATGGCAGAAGCTGGCGGGGCAATCCCAGTCAATTTCAAGGAAGAGAGTGTCATCGAGCGGCTCAACGAACTGACCAAGGGCAAGGGGCCTGAGAAGTGCATCGATGCCGTCGGTATGGAAAGCCACGTCTCGATGAGCCATCCGGACAGTCTGGTCGATCGCGCCCTGCAGATGGTCATGCTCGAGAATGACCGGCCGCATGTCCTGCGCGAAATGATCTATGTCTGCCGGCCCGGCGGTATCATCTCCATCCCCGGCGTCTATAGCGGGCTCGTCGACAAGATCCCGATAGGTATGGCGATGAACAAGGGGCTGACCTTCCGCATGGGCCAGACCCATGTGAAGCGCTGGACCGATGATCTCATTCGCCGCATCGAGGAGGGGCAGATCGACCCCTCCTTCGTCATCACCCACACCGTCGGGCTCGAAGAGGGGCCTGAGATGTACAAGGTGTTCCGCGACAAACAGGACAGCTGCATCAAGGTCGTCCTGAAGCCGTAACCGGAGGTACCGCCGTGAATCTATTTAGCACACTCAAGCGCTCCGAGGGCGATCCAAAGGTTCTCGAAAAGGGACCGAGTTCGCTTTCATCTTCCGACCGGCTTGCCCGCAATCTCGGCTGGTTCAGTATCGGCCTCGGGCTTTTCGAACTCTTCGGGGCACATCGCCTCACCCGTACGCTCGGCCTGGACGGGCAGGAGACCATGGTGAGAGCTTACGGCCTTCGCGAGATCGGGGCCGGCATGATGACGCTCTCGGTCGACAAGGAGGTGGGGCTTGCAAGTCGCATCGCCGGCGACGGGATCGATATCGTCACGCTGGGTTCGGCCCTGCATTCGGACAATCCGAAGCGGGATAATGTGGCGATCGCGCTGGTGATGGTCGCCGGCGTGACACTGCTTGACCTGCTCGCCGTGGGCGCAACGACCGGGCGCCATAGGCGTCATCGTGGCGATATCAGGGATTTTGGCGACCGGAGCGGGTTTCCGAAAGGTCTCCCGGCATCGCGCGGGCTGGCACGGGAGAAGGTCAAGGCGCTGGCGGGGTGAAATCTGGCGGGGCTTTGTCGGTAGCATCGAGGGGAGGATTTTTGTAGGCTTGCAAGCGTCAATAAATGATCTGAGCGCAAACCTTCGATGCACCCGATACCGACATTCGGCACCTCTCGTCTCATCCTGCGAGCCATGCGGTCCGACGACTGGCCCGCTTATCTGGCACTGATGACTTCTGACCGGGCGCAATTCATGGGCGGCCCTTTCCTGGATGCCGTAGCCTGGGGCATGTTCTGCAGCGACCATGCTCAATGGGACCTGTTTGGCTGCGGCGCTCTAATGATCGATTATCAGGCGACCGGCGCATGTGTCGGGCAGGTGGGGATCAATGCGGGCCCGCTGTTTCCCGAGTGGGAACTGGGCTGGTTCGTCTATCCGGAGTTCGAGGGCAAAGGGTATGCTCATGAAGCTGCTGCAGCGCTGCTTACCTGGGCGAAAGAGGTTCGGCGGCTTCCGAGCCTTGTCAGCTTGTCGATCCTCAGAATGTGAGGTCAGCGAGCCTTGCCACGCGGCTCGGCGCCGTGCTGGACCGAAAAGCGGCACGGCCGGCGCCAGAGGATCTGGTGTATCGGCACTATCCAAAACAACAGGATTAGGCTGTAGCGTCAGCCGTCGCGGCTGGCGGGTGCGTGTGGCGCTACCGCCCCTCGCGCCACCACATGGCCGAGACCGCCAGCAACAAGATTCCCAGCCCCGCAAATCCCGCGAACAGCGGCAGGGTATTCACGCCCTTCAGCACGGTTTCGTCGGTCAGGCGGATCAGCATGCGGCGGTCGTCGGCGACGCGGACTTCGCCGCGCACGGGCAGGATGTCGGGGATGCGGACCGAGCTGTCGCCGTCGTCGAGGCGGGCGGTCAGGCCTCGCGATTCCTCGCTGATGGGGCCAAGCGTGTCCGTCGTCGAAATCATGGCGCGGAATTCGGGGGCGTCGACGGCGCCGACATGGACAAGCGTCGAGAAGTCGCCATTGGTGATGGTGAAGAGGCCGGTTTCGGTCATGCGACGTTCGCCGCGATAGAGGCCGGGCTGGATTTCCGAAAGATTGAGCGCGATGGTTTCGCCCGAGGGGGTGGTGATCGTGGCGGGGCCGGGGGCGTCGCCGATGGTCTGGCGGGTCACTTCCAGCGTGCGGCCAGTGGCGCGGGCCTTCAGCGCCTCTTCTTCGAGTTCCGGCTCCTTCATCAGCCAGTGGGCGATGCGGCGATAGAGCGACACATGCGGTCCGCCGCCTTCGAAGCCGCGCGCCCAGAGCCAGCCCTGGTCGGAGAGCAACATGGCGACGCGGCCTTCATTGGCGCGGTTGAGGACGAGCAGGGGGCGATCGCCGTCACCGGTCATGACCGTCTCGCCATCGGTGCGACCGACATCGACGCTGCGGAACCAGCGGCCCCATTGCGGCGGCTCGACGGCGGAGCCGTCGAGGCCACGGGTGACCGGGTGGCGTTTGCCCTGGTCGGAGAGGCGCGGATAGAAGCCCGCCTGGTGCACATCGCCGGTCGGGGTGGCGGGCAAAACAGACGATAGCGGGGTGAGTGCGATCGAATCCTGGCCGGCATGTTCGGGGCCGGCTGCGATCAACAGCGCGCCACCGTTGTTCACGTATTCGGCGATGTAATCGTAATAGAGGATCGGGAGAACACCGCGATGCTGGTAGCGGTCGAAGATGATCAGATCGAAATCATTGATCTTTTCGACGAAAAGCTCGCGGGTCGGGAAGGCGATCAGCGAGAGCTCGTTGATCGGCGTGCCATCCTGTTTTTCCGGCGGGCGCAGGATTGTGAAATGCACGAGGTCGACAGAAGCGTCTGATTTCAGCAGGTTGCGCCAGGCGCGTTCGCCGGCATGCGGCTCGCCGGACACGAGAAGCACGCGGAGGTTCTGGCGGATGCCTTCGATCAGGTGGATGGCGCGGTTGTTGACGTCGGTGACTTCGCCAGGCGTCGCCGCGACCGAGAATTCGAGCACATTATTGCCGCCACGTGGGACGCGGAAGGCAAACGAGGTTTCTGCACCGGGAACGGCCGGGACGATGCCAAGGTCTTCGCCGTTCATCTTGACCGAGACGTCGGCGGGCTGGTTGGACGCCTCGCCGTCATCGAAGACGCGGAAGGTGAGTTCCTGTTCCTCATCGACGATGCCGAAGCGCGGCGCTCGCAGGATTTCGATGCGGCGATCGAACTCGTCGGCCTTGCCGGTGATCAGGGAATGCACCGGGGCGTCGAAGGGGAGCTGCTGGTTCTCACCGGGGATGTCATGCACCTGGCCGTCAGTGACGAAAATCGCCCCGCCGACACGCGCGGGCGGTACGTCGGTGGTCGCGGCGGCCAAGGCTTCGAAGAGCATTGTCGAGGGCGCGTCGCTGTCGCCGGGATCCGTGACCTCGATGATGCGTGGCTCGATATTGGGGAAGCGGCCGAGGCGGTCGCGGATGCCTTGCAGCGCCTGATCGGTCTCATCGGCGCGACCGGCAATCTGCTGGCTTTGGCTGCGGTCGACGATGACGGGCACGACTGTCGTCAGCGGATCGCGCTCTTCCTGCAGTAACAGCGGGTTGGCCAGTGCTGCCAACACGGCGATCGAAGCCGCAAGGCGGATGGCCGTGCCGCGCACGCCGCGCAGAAAGCCGAGGGCCGAGAGCACGACAGCGAGCACGGCGAGAAGGCCGATGGCGATCCAGGGGATGAAGGGAGCGAATTCGAGCGTCATGGTCTCACTGCCCCAGTCGTTCGAGCAGGGCAGGCACGTGGACCTGGTCTGCCTTGTAGTTGCCGGTCAGCATGTACATCATGATGTTGACGCCGGAGCGGAAGGACATTTCGCGCTGCATCTCGTCGGCGGGCACGACGGGCAGGACGCTTGCGCCGTTGGCATCGATCGCCCATGCCCCAAGCAGATCGTTGCCGGTGATCATGATCGGCGTGACGCCATCGCCGGAAGAGGCGACCGCGCTATTGCTCGACTGGGCTTCCTGGCGGGATTCGACCCAGAGCGGGCTGCCGCTGTAGCGGCCGGGGAAACCCTGCAAGAGGTAGAAGGCGCGGGTCAGCACGTGGTCTGAAGGCACAGGCTCCAGCGGCGGGATGTCGATATTGCCGAGGATCGCCTGCAGGCGTTCGCCGTTCGGCGAAGAGCTCGCATCATTGCCCAGCATCGAGCCCTGGTCGCGCGTGTCGAAGAGCACGGTTCCGCCGGCGCGCATGTATGCGTCGATGCGGCTGATGGCAGCCGCCGACGGCATGGGGGCGGAGGCCGAGATTGGCCAGAAGATGATCGGGTAAAAGGAAAGCTCGTCCTTCGAGATATCAACGCCAACAGGCGGCTCGGGTTCGAGCGTCGTGCGGTAGGTGAGGAAATCGGTGAGGCCGGCCAAGCCCTGTTCGGAGATGCGGTCGACGTCCTGCTCTCCGGTGATGACATAGGCGAGGTGGGTGTTGTCGAGGCGTTCGAGGATCTGTTCGTCGCCGGGCTTGGCGTCGGCCGATTGCGCCAGCGCCTGACCCGCAGGAGCGACGGCGGCGAGCGCTACGGCAAGCGCAAGGATCGAAGCGGCGGCAGCGGGCGCACGCTTGGGCATGCGCGAGAAGGCGCCGCCCATGAAGAGCACGATCAGGCTGTCGATGACCAGAAGCAGGAAGGCGATGGTCAAAAGGCTCGGTTTCAGCGGTGTTGCGGCGGTGCCGGCCATGGGGTCGCGGGTCACGGTGAGGCCTGTCGGCGAGGGGAGCGGGCGGAGCGTCGCATCTGCGGGCAAGAGGTTGAGCGCGGTGAAGCCGTCTTCTGTGCCGTAAAGGCCGGGTGGGTTGTCGAAGGTCGCAGCTTCCGGGCGGTCGGGGCCGAGCGAGAGCGGCTTTGCCGTGCCGGCTTCGGCTGTCAGCGCGCCGCGTTCCGTGAGCAGGCGGAAGGGCGGAAGAGAAGGAGCGGTTGCCTGGCTGCCTTGCGCTTCGGCAGCCCCGACGCGGGTGAGTTGGACGATGCGGCGGAGCATTTCGACGAAGGTGCCGGAGATCGGCAGGTCGGACCAGGTGGCCTCGGCGCTGACGTGGAAGAGCACGATGCGGCCAGCGCCGTTGTCCTCAACGGTGACGAGCGGCGTGCCGTCGGCAAGGCTTGCCCAGGTGCGGGCGGCGAGGTCAGGCGTGGGTTCGGCCAGAACCTGACGCTTGACAAGGATGCCTTCGGGGCGCGGCATGCCGGCGAATGGGCCGAAGGTCGGGAAATCAGCCAGAGGCTGCGGCTCGGCCCAGGAGAGGGCGCCGCCGAGTGCACGTTCGCCCTGACGCAGGATGACGGGCACGAGCGGGTCGTCAGAGGGTGCGGCTGCAAGGCGGGGGCCGGCAAAGCGGATCAGCGTGCCGCCGCGGTTGATCCAGGCTTGCAGCGGATCATAGACATCGGCGGGCAGGCGGCCGACATCGGCGAGCACGAGGGCGGACGGGTTCTGGTTGAGGATCTCAGGAATGGCGACGGCGAGATCCGTCTGGCCGGGCTTGACCACATCGGCATAGGGGCCGAGGGCGCGCTCGATGTAGTAAAGCGGCGAAAGAAGCGGCTGGAAGCCATCACCGCTGTCGCCCGACACGAGGGCAACCTTGCGGCGGCGGAAGCCGTCGTCGAGCAAGTGGGTGGCGCCAGCCGAGGCGACGCCAGCGATCGAGAGGCGGGCGAAATCGTTGCGCAGTTCGAAGGGGGCGGCGATCTCGCCGGAGGCTTCTGACGCGCCCGCCGCAAAATCGACCTGGCCGGAGGCAATGACGCGGCCCTGGCGGTCCTGGGCATCAACAACAAGGCTGCGAGGTTCCGAGGCGTTCAGGCGCGAGAGCGTGACGGTCAGGGCATCCGAGCCGTTGTTCGCACCGGTAATGGCGACGCTGGCTGCGCCATCGCCCTCTACGATCCGGAATTCGGCGGGAGAGAGGCTCGCAAGATCCGAAAGGAAGGGGTCTTCCGCATCGCGGGCGATGCCGTCGGAGACATAGGTCAGCGTGCCGGGGCGTTCCGATGAGAATGTGGTGCGCAGGGCTTCGATGGTTCTCACGCGATCAGGGCGGAGCGGATGGGGCGTTGCGGCGGCGAGCTTTTCCAGTGCAACAGCCGGGGTGCCGGGGATAGCGTCATGCGTCGCATCGGCGGTGAAGACGATCGAGACGGGCAGGCTGCGGTCTGCGGCATCGCTGATCAGGGCTGTTGCGGTCTCGACGCGGCGCTCCCAGTCTCCGACAGTTGCCCAGCCGTTGTCGACGACAAGCAGCAGCGGGCCGTCGCCTGAGAGGGTCGAGTTGCGCGGGTTGAGCACGGGGTCGGCGAGCGCGAAGATAACGATGGCGGCCATCAGCATGCGCAGGAGCGTCAGCCACCACGGGCTTTTCGAGGGCGTTTCCTCACGCTTCAAGACGCCCGCCAGGATCTTCAGCGGCGGAAAGATTTCCGCCTTCGGGCGCGGCGGCGTGAGCTTCAGCAGCCACCAGATCAGCGGCAGCGCGAGCAGCGCACCGAGGATGGCGGGGGCACCGAAGGCCAAGGGGATACCGAACATCAGCCCGCACTCCTGTTGACGGCGGGCGGCATGCCCGACAGGTGCATGTGCACGGCGACGAGGGCCTCGGAGGCGAGGCGATCGGTGCGGTTGTGGATGAAGCTCCAACCCATGCGGCGGAGCTGGTCCGACATCGAGTCGCGGCGGGCGAGATAGGCCTGCTGGTAGTCTTCGCGAAGCGTCTCGGCGCGGCCGGAGGTCAGCTTTTCACCAGTCTCGGGATCGGTGAATTCAGTGCGGCCGGTATAGGGGAAGGTCTCTTCCGCGGGATCGGCGACCTCGACCGCATGGCCGCGCAGACCACGGCGGGCAAGCGGCGTGATGCGCTCCATGACCCGGTCGGCATCATCAAGGAAATCGCCGATCAGCACGATGTCGCTCGATCCCCGGATCATGCGGGTGTCGGGCAGACCTTCGGTGATCGGAGCATGCATGATGGCCGTTGCGAGCCGTTCGGCTGCGTTGCGGGCCGAGACCGGCTCCATGATGCCGGGGCAGCCGATGCGTTCCCCCGAGCGGGCGAGGATTTCGGCGAGCGCCAGCATCAGGACGAGGGCGCGGCTTTCCTTGGAGACGGAGGCGAACGTCGACTTGTACATCATCGACGGCGACATATCGGCCCAGAGCCAGACGGTGTGGGCGGCCTCCCATTCGCGGTCGCGGATATACATGTGGTCGTCGCGGGCCGAGCGGCGCCAGTCGATGCGCGCGAAGCTCTCGCCATCGGCATAGGGGCGGAACTGCCAGAAGTTCTCGCCGATGCCGCGCTTGCGGCGGCCATGCCAGCCGGCAATGACGGTGTTGGCGATGCGCTTTGCCTCGACCATGCAGTCGGGCACCAGCACAGCGCGCTGGCGGGCGCGGTTGAGCACTTCGCTTCCGGGGGTCTGCTCGACGATCTGGCCGATCGATGCCACGCGGTTAAGGCCTCCCTTACTTGCGCAGGTCGGAAACGAGGCTCGCGATGACGTCGCGAACGGTCATGCCCTCGGCGCGGGCCGGGAAGGTCAGCGCCATGCGGTGTTCGAGCACAGGCTCGGCCAGCGAGTAGACATCGTCGATCGAGGGGGCGAGGCGGCCTTCATAGAGGGCACGGGCACGGGCACAGAGCATCAGCGCCTGACCGGCGCGCGGGCCCGGACCCCAGGCGACGTTCTTGTCGGTGGACGCGTTGCCGTGACCTGGACGGGCGGAGCGTACGAGCGTGAGGATCGCGTCGACGACCGTGTCGGAGACTGGCATCTGGCGGATCAGCTTCTGGATTTCCAGGAGGCGCTCGCTGGAGATCACGGCGCTTGCGCGGCGGTCGCTGACACCAGTGGTTTCGAGCAGGATCTGCCGTTCGGCGGCAAGTTCCGGATAGAGAACGTCGACCTGCAGCAGGAAGCGATCGAGCTGGGCTTCGGGCAGTGGGTAGGTGCCTTCCTGCTCCAGCGGGTTCTGGGTCGCGAGCACGTGGAAGGGGGCGGGAAGCTGGTAGGGCTGTCCGGCGATGGTGACGTGATATTCCTGCATCGACTGCAGAAGCGCCGACTGGGTGCGCGGGCTGGCGCGGTTGATTTCGTCGGCCATCAGAAGCTGGGCGAAGACGGGACCCTTGACGAAGCGGAACGACCGGCGCCCCGTGTCGTCCTGATCCATGACTTCGGTACCGAGGATGTCCGAGGGCATGAGGTCGGGGGTGAACTGGATGCGGTTCGCGTCGAGGCCCAGAACGGTGCCGAGCGTGGTGACGAGCTTCGTCTTGGCAAGGCCGGGCACGCCGACGAGGAGTGCATGGCCGCCGGAGAGGATTGCGAGCAGGGTGTTTTCAACGACCTTTTCCTGGCCGAAGATCACCTTCGCCACTTCCTGGCGGATCGTGGCAATGTCGGCGAGGGCCTTTTCAGCCTCCACGACAATCGCCTTCTCATCCAGTGCGACATCAGGATTTGGCATCATGCCCATGGTCTGCTCCAATTGGTTTGGCCTGGTCCGGAGAATCGAACGGACGCGCGAAGGTGCATGTTACTGAAACTAACTTATTGGCGAGAGGACGGCTGACAAGGACGTTTTGAATGACTATCTCGTGACTGTTATAGGCTAAAGACAAAACCGGGACGCAAAAATGGCAAGCGATACGCTGAAGGCGACGACTGATGCGGCAGGCCTTGCTGCGCTGATTTCGCGCGCGTCAGCGCAAACATCGGGCGGAAAGGCATCACTACCGCCGGTGGAACGCTGGGAACCGCCGTTCTGCGGGGATCTCGACATGGAAATCAGGGCCGACGGCACCTGGTTCTACATGGGGACCCCGATCGGTCGGGAGCCTCTGGTGCGCCTGTTTTCGACCGTTTTGCGCAAGGATGAGGACGGAAAAACCTATCTCGTCACGCCTGTGGAAAAGGTCGGCATCCGTGTTCAGGATGCGCATTTCGTCGCCGTCGAGATGAGTGTGACGGAAGAAGCGGGTGAGTCGGTGCTGACGTTTCGCACCAATGTCGGCGATGTGGTCGAGGCGGGGCCAGACCATCCGCTGCGTTTCGAGGTCGTCGGCGAGAACCACGAGCTCAAGCCTTATCTTTCCGTACGCGGCCGGCTGGAGGCGCTGGTGTCACGGGCCGTTATGTATGATCTCGTCGAGCGCGGGGAAGTTCTCGATGTCGGGGGCAGGGCGATGTTCGTCATTCGCTCGCGCGGCGCCGTTTTCTCCGTCATGCCGGCCGACGAACTCGATCGACTGTCGCGATGAGTCTGATGACCTTTACCGCCGAGGATTTCCGCCTCCGGGCGCTTGAACAGGTGGGGGCGCCGCTCGAGCATGCCTGGCGTGATCATGGCGATCATGTGCTGAACCGCGATACCATCCTTGAATATGAACAGCTGAAGCTGAAGGATGCGGCGGTCCTGATCGGGGTGATCGACGATGTCGATGACGCGCGCATCATTCTCACACAACGCACCAGCAAGCTGCGCAAGCATGCCGGCCAGATTGCTTTCCCGGGCGGCGGGATCGATGACACCGATGCCTCTCCGGAAGAGGCGGCGCTGCGCGAGGCCGAGGAGGAGATCGGGCTCGACCGCCGGTTCGTGGAAACCGTAGGGCGGTTGCCGCAATATCTGTCGGGGACCGGGTTCCGCATCCAGCCGGTGCTCGGTGTCATCCAGCCAGGCTTTTCGCTGACGCTCAATCCTGACGAAGTGGAGAGCGTCTTCGAGGTGCCGCTGTCCTTTCTGATGAACCCGGCCAATCATCGGCAGGACAGCCGGATGTGGCAGGGGGCCGTGCGGCATTTCTACGTGATGCCCTATCGGGAACGGCATATCTGGGGCATTACGGCGGGGATCATCCGCACGCTCTACGAAAGGCTCTATGCATGACCAATCTTGCCGATCGCGACTGGTTTCAGGCGCCTGCGCTGCAGCGGGTCATGACGCTCTTGAACAGCGGCGGGGCCGAGACGCGGGTCGTGGGCGGTGCCGTGCGCAACAGCCTAATGGGGCTTGACGTCGGCGATATCGACCTTGCTACGACGCTGATGCCGGAAGAGGTGAGTGGACGTGCTGCGGCCAAGGGGATCAAGGCCGTGCCGACGGGTATCGAACACGGCACCGTGACGCTTGTTGTCGACGGCAAGGGCTATGAGGTGACGACGCTCCGGCGCGACGTCGAGACCAACGGACGGCATGCGCAGGTGGCCTTCGGGGCCACGTGGCAGGAGGATGCCGACCGGCGCGACCTGACCATCAATGCGCTCTATGTTGGCGCCGACGGCGAGGTGGTCGATCTCGTCGGGGGGCTGAAGGACATCGAGACGAAGACCGTGCGCTTTATCGGCAATGCGGAGCAGCGGATTGCCGAGGACTATCTGCGCGTCCTGCGCTTCTTCCGCTTCTTTGCCCATTACGGCAGCGGTCGCCCCGATGCCGATGGTCTGAAGGCCTGTGCCCGGGCGCGGGCGCAGCTCAAGACGCTCTCGGCCGAGCGGGTGTGGAGCGAGATCAAGAAGCTCTTGTCCGCGCGTGATCCGGGCCGGGCGCTGCTCTGGATGCGGCAGTCGGGTGTGTTGACCGAAATTCTGCCGGAGACGGAGAAGTGGGGCATCGATGCGATCCCTGGTTTGATCGCGGCGGAGCAGGCACTCGGTTGGGAGCCTGATGCACTGCTCAGGCTCTGCGCCATCGTGCCGAAGGATGCAGCAAGGCTGGTGACGCTGTCTGAGCGGCTCAAGCTTTCCAATGCCGAGGCGCTGGCACTTGATCGCTTCGCACGGGCGCCGAAGCCGCAGGAGACGGTGACGGATGTCGCCTTCGATCGCGATCTCTACCGCTTCGGCAAGGATGGCATGATCTCTGTGCTGAAGCTGGAGCTGGCTTCTGTCCGTGCGCGAGCCGAGGGCGACCAGAAGGCGATGGCCCGCAGTGCGCGGCTGTTTGCGCTCCTCAAGCGGGCCGAGGGCTTCGTGCGTCCGGTGCTGCCGATCAAGGGTGCCGATGTGCTCGCAGCCGGGATCGCGGCCGGTCCCAAGGTGGGCGAGATCCTCGGCAAACTGGAGGAGGGCTGGATCGCTTCGCAGTTCAACCTCAGCCGCGAGGACCTGCTGGCACGGATCGAGACGCTCGCCAAGTCGTGACGTGTCTGCCGATATCCGCAAGGATAACGGCGTCATTCATGTCATCGACGAGGTATGCTGCCGAGCAGCTCAGTTTTGATGAACAAGACCGGGGTCTGCCGATGCGGGCTCCGGTTTAAGCGTGACCCGTTACGGTGTGTGCCTGTCAAGCCGGATTTGGCTGTTCATCCCGGATACGTTCCTTGATGTGTTCCACCATCGAGGGGCGGATGACATCCTCGCCATGGGTGACACGCATGTGCTCGACCGCACGCCTTACGACTTCAGCCTCTCCGTCGGCGCGGGTGTGCCAATCACAGCCAGGCACAAGAGTTCCGCATTCAAAACGTTTCATGACCTTTCCTCCATGGTCGCCTCAAAGAGGCGTAACGTCAGAAACCGGCGATTGTTCATCAGCGGCGATGAAAAAAAAAGCCCGCACGGGGTGCGGGCAAGTCAGTTTCGACGCGGTGGATTCGGTTTGATCAGTCGGGCATCGCCCAGGCGTGGAATACCGACTTGGCATTCGCCCTGCGGCCACGATTGGTGCCGCTTTCGACATCGTTGGCGGCCACGTGATCTGTCACGTCGCGGCCCGCGAGGCCCAGGCGAACCTGCTCGACGAAATAGGAATGGGGCAGGTCAACATCACTCGACGCACGCAACTCTTCTGCCAGTCGATCGATCAGTTGGGGCGCTTCCATGGCGCGGTCGGCGGGGTCACTGACGCGGGACGCAGACACTGAGCTGAATGGGGTCATCGCAATCTCCTCCTCGATACTGCGTGAGGCCGCAGAATGGCCTCGTGCCTGATGGAGCGCAATGAAAACTGTCAAGTTTCCCGCACACAATCGCGTAAGCAGCGGAAATGTCCCGCCATTCTTTTCTGTGAATTCGCGTGTGGATAACCGTGTCAGCGGTAACCCGCCCGATCAGGGGTAGCGGACGAGCGGAGGAAGCGAGGACAGGATTGATTCGACGTTTCCGCCGGTCTTCAAACCGAAGATCGTGCCCCTGTCGTAGAGCAGGTTGAACTCCACATAGCGGCCGCGACGGACGAGCTGTTCCTCGCGATCCTCGTCGGTCCAGGGAGTGTTGAAGTTGGCGCGTACGATCTTCGGATAGACGAGATTGAAGGCGCGACCGACGTCCTGGACAAAGGTCATATTGGCGTCCCAGCCGCCCTTCTCCTCGTCTGCTGTGAGCCAATCGAAGAAGATGCCGCCAATGCCGCGGGCTTCGTTGCGATGGGGCAGGAAGAAGTACTCGTCGCACCACTTCTTGTAGGCGGCGTAGTCGGCGACGGCGGGATGGCGCTCGCAGGTGACTTCCATGGCCCGATGGAAGAGCCGTGTGTCCGGATCGTCCTGGATGCGCCTGCGGTCGAGCACAGGGGTCAGGTCAGCACCGCCGCCAAACCACTGGCTGGAGGTCACGACCATGCGGGTGTTCATGTGCACCGTCGGCACATGCGGATTGACCGGGTGGGCGATCAGCGAAATGCCGGAAGCCCAGAAGCGCGGGTCTTCTTCCGCCCCCGGCATCTGCTTGCGGAATTCGGGTGAGAATTCACCATGCACGGTCGAGGTGTGCACGCCGACCTTCTCGAAGACGCGGCCATACATCATCGACATGCGGCCGCCGCCGCCCTTGCCGTCCTCGCGCAGCCAATCCTTGGCCTGGAACCGGCCGGGCTCGCGATCCGACATCGGGCCGGTCAGTTCCTGCTCAAGGGTCTCGAAGGAGGCGCAGATGGCATCGCGCAGGCTTTCAAACCATGCCCGGGCGGCCAGCTTCTTGTCCTCGATATCGGCAGGCAGGCCCTTCGTCAGAACCGGTCGCTCCATGTCTTCCCCCACTATGCCTTCTGGCAACTCTCGAGCGACAGGAATATCAGGTGAATTCCCGGGCGACCATATGGGGGCCGGGGTGTCCCCGGAAAATCGACTCGCGTTCCGCTTTGGGCTGCATTATTCTTTCGGCATGCGAGGTGTTTCATGACGAAGATGCCCGGTCCGCCGTCATTCAACGGTTTGAAGAAGCGCATTGCCGATCACCGTGCCGGTGCCTCCGGGCGCCTGGGCGGTCACTTCGTTCGCGAGACCTACTGCCTGACCCGCGAAGAAGCGCGCGCCAAGGCGCGGGAATGGTTCGACACCTTTCCGAAGGCCGCCTATTGGACCGAAGTCGAGAGCTGGCGCCAGCTTGATGGCGACCAAATCGAGTTCACCATGCGGCGTCTTCCTTCGGCCGATTGACGGCATTTCGGTTGCGGTTCGGAGGAAAGGGGCAATCCGGTAAAATTCTAGCATTCCTCGAAAGCCAATCACAAAACCTCGTCGCTAACCTGCTCCATACACAGCTGGAATGATACCGGCGCCGGATCGACATGACATGCGACATAGGGTTTCCTCATGAGTTCAGCTTGGCTCACTCCGGCCTTGGCCAATTCGGCAACGATGGCAAGCGCATCTGCGTCTGCGCTCGAACGGACCGCCAGAGAGCCCGCTGCCGCACCGGCCGCTGACACTGCGCCCGATGCCTCCGCCTATTGGTCCATTTCCACCACGATGCGTCCCGGCAGCCTGTCGATGGGCAGCGTGCAGGAAGCCAATGACATTGCCGCAGCCGTTACCGACACGGCCGCGCTCGGGTTGGAGCAGGCGACTGACATCGTTGCGCGGATCCAGCAGAAACTGGTTGTCGCCAAGGCCGTCGGCGCCGATCGCGAGGGCATCAATGCCGACATCTCCCGGATGAAAGCCGATCTCGGCAGCTTGATCGATGACAGCGGCTTCAATGGCGACAACTGGCTCAAGGTGGAGGCTGGTGGTCGGCCGAAGGTCGCGTCGCTGATCGCGTCCGTCACCACCGGTGAAGACCGCAGCCTGTCGATCAATATGGTCGATTTCGATACGGCCAGATCGACCCTCGTGTCCCGGCAGGACGCTCAGGACGGCACGCTCACCCGCGCCTATGCCGGCTCGACACTCGGCGGTGTGCCCTACAATTATTTCCTCATGGATGCCGGCTCGCGGGAGCCAGTCGAGGCCGGTGCTCGTGAAATCCGGCTGGACAGCCGCACGACCAGCGACGAGATCGACGGCATGATCTCCTCCCTCAACCGGGTGCTGATCGACATGGTCGGTGCCTCTGCCGGGGTGAACACGACCCGCAGCCAAATGACGGGCGGCGGCCTCGGTGTACAGGCCATCCAGGGGGCGTCAGAACTGGGCGTGAGCCGTCTGGTCGACAGTGACCTCAGTGAACAGGCTGTGCGGTTGATGGCCGACAAGGTCCAAGAGCAGTTGCAATCCTCGTCGCTCAACATGGCCAACGTCTCGATGACCTCCTGGTTGAAGATCTGAAACCAAGCGACTGATGTGGAATCGAAAAGGCCCGCTTCGCGCGGGCCTCGATGTTCCAGCTGCAGTGTGTCTTCAGGTCTTCGGACGGGTCCGTTTGCCACGGCTGCGCGGCAGCGGCACCATGATCGGTGTCGCGGGTTTCCGGCTGGCCGCAGCGGGTTTTTCGATCACCTCGGATACTATTGTGGCTTCGGCCGGTGGCGAAGCTTCCTGCGTCACCTGCGGCGCAGCCTGTGTGCCGGCTTCTGATTCGACTTTGACCTCCGGTACAGGCTCGGACTCGTGCTCGGTCTCGGGCATTGCAGGCAGTGCGGGTAGTTCGTCGATCGTGGGCGATACTGCCTCTTCAACGGCTTCGACAAGTTCGGCAGTTTCTGCAGCCACTGTCGTTGCCGCCTGCACGGGCGACGCCTCGACGGGTTCCGCCGGCGGCATGGCTGCGGGCATTGCCCCGCCGTTCACGATCTCACCGAGGATCTTCGTCACCTGAAGAGCAGTCGGCATGTCGGTATTTGTCGAGTGACCGCAGAAGGGAACCTTGATGTCGGCGGCAATCTTCGGGCGCGAGTTCATCTCGCCAAACCAGTCGAGTTCGCCGACGACGTCGATCACCTCGCGAAAGGCTTCCGGCATCTTGATGCGGCCGCCGAAGGTGACGATGCGGGCCGTGTTGGCGAGTGTCTCGATGCGGCCCGGATCGCTCGCCTTGAGGGCATATAGCGCATCGGCGATGACGCGGTTGCCGCGTGAATGGCCCGTGATCAGCGTGAAGGAGAGGGCCGGATCGGAGAGCAAGGTCGCGACGGTGTCGGCATCGAGACCGGTGCGCCTGTTCGCGTCGGCATCCTCGTCGCGCTTGCCATAGGCGCCGAGTTTCGGGCGGCCGACGACGTCGTCTATCACTTCGAGATTGCTTCTGACATGGCCGAGCCAACCGAAGAGGAAGGCGCCGCCGATGGCTTCGTTGACGATGTCGCCGAGGCCGTAGCCCGACACGACGGCCGCCACCGGGGCGTCGATCGCATCGGCCACGTTGCGGGCAAATGCGGCCGCACCGATCGCCGAGCCACCGATGCCGGCCACGGCCATGGCACGGACGTCACGACCACCGCGCAGGGAAAATTCCTCGACGCTGTCGCAGAGTGTGAGCATGCCGCCTCCGGTCGGCGGGACGATCATGATCAGGCCTTCGGAGGCGATGCTGTCGCTGATATAGAAGTTTTCGTCTGACGTGAGGGCCTTGACGTCGTAATAAAGCGCGTCGATGCCGGCATTGCGGAGCCGCCAGGGCTCTAGGGCTGCGTTGCGCATCGTGCGGTGCCGGACGCGCTCGGGGAAGCTCAAGGATCGGGCGAACTGGGTCAGACCCAGGGCGAATGCTGTCTCGAACATGACTCCATCTCCCTTTTTGCTGCAATGCAATATAACGTTTTTCGGATGGATAGGCAATGCGTGAAAGGGCACTGCCGCCTATGTCAAACGCGTCGACGCAATGGGCTTGACCTCAACTGTAGTTGAGGTTGCATCCTCGTCCCAGATTAGAGGGAGGTGGGGCAGATGATGCTGACAGGCAGAGGTTCAGGAGGGGAAGCCGGTCCGGCGAAGTGCCTCGCCAACAATCATGGCGGCGGACATCGCGACGTTGATGGAGCGCTGCCCCTCGACCATGGGAATGGTCACACGGTGCTCGGCCCGGTCATGCACATGGTCCGGGACACCGGCACTTTCCCGGCCGAAGAGCAGGATGTCGTTCGGCGCGTAATCGAAGCGCGTATAGGGCAGGGCGGCCTTGGTCGAGGCGAGGACGAGGCGGCGGCCCTCGGAGAGGCGCCAGGCGTCGAAGCGATCCCAGTTGACATGCCGCGTCATGGCGACACTTGCCAGATAGTCCATGCCCGATCGTTTCAGGTTCTTGTCCGAGAGCACGAAACCCGCGGGTTCAATAATGTCCACCTTCAGTCCGAGACAGGCGGCGAGCCTCAGGATCGTGCCCGTGTTGCCGGGGATGTCGGGCTGGTAGAGGGCGATGCGAAGTTCGGTCATGCCAGGGTCTTAGGCGATCCGGCGTGGCGGCTCAACCATGCGAGGAGGTCCCTTCGGGCGCCTGTGATCGGTCTGCAACAGTGGTGGGCGAATGTCCCGGGTGTCAGAAATGGCGTCTGGCAAAAAAGCCGATGCCTCGATAGAACAAGGGTCTTCGTTCAACACGCAAGCGGGAGGGCCATCGATGGATCTATTCGGTATTTCGCGCCAGTCCCGATTTATGCTCGTTGGCGCCTGAGCGCGTCACTCCTGCGTCCTTTCCCAAACTGATTCATCCTGCGGCCGCAACTGGCCTCAATCATTGAATATTCGCGTTTTGCGTCGCCCGTTTTCCGGTGTCGCTGCGCGCCATTTCTGGAGACTTTCCATGTTCTCGTGGTTCGAAAACCGCCTGAATCCCTATCCGGCCGGCGATCCGACATTGCCTCCGAAAGGCCTCGTCGCCTTCTGCTGGCACTACACGAAGCCTGCCGGCTGGTGGCTGGCGCTGCTTGGCCTTTGCTCGGGGCTGATCGCGGTTGCCGAAGTTTTTCTCTACCAGTTCCTCGGCAATATCGTGGACTGGCTGTCGACGGCCGACCGCGCCACCTTCCTGCAGACGGAGGGCGGGACGCTCGCCTGGATGGCGGCGCTGCTCCTGATCGGTCTGCCGGCTATCGGCGTCGTGCATACGATCACCATGCATCAGGTGCTGGCCGGCAATTTTCCGATGATCGCCCGCTGGCAGATGCACCGCTTCCTACTGCGTCATTCGATGACCTTCTTCGCCAACGAATTCGCCGGCCGGGTCTCGACCAAGGTCATGCAGACGGCGCTGTCGATCCGCGAAAGCGTGATGAAGATCATCGACGTCTTCATCTATGCCGTGACTTTCTTCGTCTCGATGCTGGCACTCGTCGCGTCCGTCGACTGGCGTCTCGGCGTGCCGCTCGTGCTTTGGCTCGTCGTCTATGCGCTGATCCTGCGTTACTTCATTCCGAGGCTGCGCAAATCCTCCAGCGAGCAGGCGGATGCCCGCTCGATGATGACGGGACGGATCGTCGACAGCTACACGAACATCGGCACGGTGAAGCTCTTCTCGCATGCCGGCCGCGAGGAGACCTATGCGCGCGAGGGCATGGACAGCTTTCTCGGCACGGTGCACCGGCAGATGCGGCAGATTTCGCTGCTCAACATCTGTGTCGACATCAACAATGCGATCGTGCAGTTCTTCGTTGCAGCACTCGGCATCTGGTTCTGGCTGAACGGCACGGTTTCGGTCGGCGCGATCGCCGTCGCCATCGGTCTTTCGATGCGCATCAACGGCATGTCGCAGTGGATCATGTGGGAAGTGGCCGCCCTCTTCGAAAACATCGGCACGGTCTATGACGGCATGGGCATGATGACCAAGCCACACGACATCGTCGATACCCCGGAAGCGAAGGCGCTTGCCGCGCCGAAGGGCGAGATCGTCTATGACGGGGTGCGCTTCCACTATGGCAAGCAGAAGGGCGTGATCGAGGACTTCTCGCTGACCATCAAGGCTGGCGAGAAGGTGGGCCTCGTCGGACGCTCGGGTGCGGGCAAGACGACGCTGATGAACCTGCTCCTGCGCTTCTACGACATCGAGAAGGGCAAGATCCTCGTTGATGGGCAGGATATCGCGGAGGTCAGTCAGGACAGTCTTCGGGCGCTGGTCGGTGTCGTGACACAGGACACGTCGTTGCTGCACCGGTCGATCCGGGACAACATCGCCTATGGACGGCCCGACGCTACGGATGCCGATGTCATCGAGGCGGCGAAGCGGGCGAATGCCTGGGAGTTCATCCAGGGGCTTTCGGACATGCAGGGCCGCAGCGGCCTCGACGCTCATGTGGGTGAGCGCGGCGTGAAGCTTTCTGGTGGCCAGCGGCAGCGCATCGCGATCGCCCGTGTGTTCCTCAAGGATGCGCCGATCCTGATCCTGGACGAGGCCACCTCGGCTCTCGACTCGGAAGTCGAGGCTGCGATCCAGGAAAGCCTGTTCAAGCTGATCGAGGACAAGACGGTGATCGCGATCGCGCACCGTCTGTCGACGCTCACGCAGATGGACCGGTTGATCGTGCTCGACCAAGGCCGCATCGTCGAAGAGGGCACGCATCTGGAACTCGTCCAGACCGGCGGCATCTATGCGGATCTCTGGAACCGCCAGTCGGGCGGTTTCCTTCCGGATCAGACGGATCCGGAGGAAGAGCTGGAGAAGAAGCGCAGGGCCGAGGAAGAGGCCAAGGCGCTCGACGAGGCATCGGAGGAGGCGGCGGAATAATCCGCCGCCGACCTTTTTTGGGCTGCATCTAGCGCGCGCTATCACGTTCCCGTGCGCGCGTTTTGGTTGTGCGCAGTTTAAGTAAATTGTTCATTGTTCGTGTCCTAGAACGGTTGCATCCCGACCTATCCGGACGATGTCTTGTCCTCGCACCTGGCGCCCCTCCCGCGCCCGGTTGGGAATGTATTTTTTCCTCCCCGGAGATCATTCATGTCCAATCTCAAGATCAAAGTCGTCTTGCCACTTCTTTTCGCCGTGGTGCTGACCTTCGGCATCGGCCAGGGCATTCTGGCCATCAATTTCATCGGAAACGTGAAGGAGCAGGTGGACGTTATCGGACGCGAGCGCCTGCCGAGAACACTGGCCGTCGCGCGCATGAACGCGACATTCGCGGAAGTTCGTCGTGACTATGCCATGCTCGTCAATGCCTCGACGGCCGAGGAACTGGACGCGGTGACTGCGGCCACCAAGACAGCGCTATCAGCGCGGGACGCGGCCTTTGCTGCCTATGAGCCAATGATCACGCTGCCAGCGACGCGCGCCCGTTTCGACAGCATGAAGGCCGCACTCGCCGAATACGACCGCCTTGCCGTACAGATGATCGAATTGAAGCGTTCGGGTGACGAGGCCGCAGCCAAGGCCATGTTCACGGGCGACATGGCCAAAAATGCCGGCACACTGGTCCAAATCATGGACGAGACAATCAAGGCAAACACGGATCTCAGCGAAGCCGCCATCGCGACGGCAGATGAGGTCTCCTCATCCGCGATCAACACCACCATCATCGCCGTTGTCATCAGCGGCCTGATCGCGGCCGGTGCCGCCTTCTTCAGCTTCGTGAGGATCGTCCGTCCGATTTCGGACATCACCGGTTCGATGCGCACCCTTGCTTCCGGCGACACACGGTCCGAAATCCCGTTTGCCGGACGTCATGACGAAATCGGCGAAATGGCCGCTGCCGTCAGCGTCTTCCGGGACAACGCCATCGAGCGTGCCGCGCTGGAGCGCCAGGCAGAAGAGACCCGTTCACTGAGCGAAACCGAACGCCAGGCCCGCGAAGCGCAAAAGGCGCGCGAAGCGGCCGAAGTGCAGTTCGCCGTCGACCAGCTGGCCGCCGGCCTGCAGCGTCTTTCGGACGGTGATCTCGTCGTACAGATCAAGGATCCTTTCGCGGGTCACCTCGATCCGCTGCGTTTGAACTTCAACCAGTCCGTCGCACGCCTGAAGGATGCCATGCGCGCCGTCAGTGACAATGCCCGTTCGATCGACGCGGGTGCCAACGAAATGCTGGCCGCCGCAGACGACCTGTCGAAGCGCACCGAGCAGCAGGCAGCGTCCGTCGAGGAGACGGCGGCGGCACTCGAGCAGGTCACGACAGCGGTCAAGGACAGCGCCATCCGTGCCGACGAGGCAGGGCAGTTGGTTGGCCGCACGCGGGAAGGGGCAGAGCATTCCGGCGAGGTGGTTCGCCGCGCCGTGGCTGCCATGCAAGCGATCGAGAAGTCCTCTTCGGAAATCGAGAACATCATCGGCGTCATCGACGACATCGCCTTCCAGACCAACCTGCTGGCCCTGAACGCCGGCGTCGAGGCGGCCCGCGCCGGTGAAGCCGGCAAGGGTTTTGCCGTCGTCGCCCAGGAAGTTCGCGAACTCGCCCAGCGTTCGGCCAATGCGGCGAAGGAGATCAAGGCTCTGATCACCACATCCGGCGAACAGGTGCGCAACGGCGTCAGCCTGGTCGATGAAACCGGCAAGGCTCTGGAGACAATCGTGCGCGAGGTGCAGGAGATCAACCAGAACGTTCTCGCCATCGTCACCTCGACCCGCGAGCAGTCGACGGGTCTCCAGGAGATCAACATGGCAGTCAACCAGATGGACCAGGGCACGCAGAAGAATGCGGCCATGGTCGAGCAGTCGACGGCGGCAAGCCACGGACTCGCACAGCAGGCCGGCCAGCTGATGCAGTTGATGGCCCAGTTCAAGACGGACGAGGGTTACCAGGCGTCATCCCGGCTGGCCCCGGCGACGTCCGCCGCCCAGCCGCAGCCGTCGCCAGCCCGGGCGCTCGGCCGCAAGATCGCCAATGCCTTCAAGGGCAATACGGCGGCCGCTGCCGAGTGGTCGGAATTCTGATCAGCCTGCAGTCGACGACGATAAGGGGAGGGGCAGCGATGCCCCTCCCTTTTTTTGTCCGGACTGGTCGTGTCCACAGACTGTGGACCAAGCAAGAATTGCCCTTCGGACCGTAAGGCTTTGTTAGAAGCCGGATTGGCATGGAGGCATGTCGGCATTTTTCCGACGCACATGCCCCGTTCCAATCCAGGATTTCAGTCGTGAAAAATATCAAGATCAGAATTCTCCTGCCGCTGCTCTTCGGCCTCATGGTCATCGTCTTGCTCTGCCAGGGCGCTATCGCGCTTCGCTCGGTGAACGAGATGAGCGGTCAGATCGATGCTTTCGGCACACGCCTCGACCGCTCTCTGATGATCGGGGAAATCGACGGGCATCTCGGCGACGTCCGCCGGCTGACCTTGATGATCCTCAGTGCAGGTACTTCCGCGGAAAAGAAGGCGCTCGTCGAGGATCTGACAGCCGCGCGCGAGGCCATGAATGCGGCAATCGTCCGCTTCGACGCTCTGGTGCTGTTGCCGGCGGTCAAAGAGAAGTTCAAAATTTTCCAGGCCGCGATCGGCGACTACGAGGCGCTCGGCCGGACCTTCGTCGAGCAGGCGCTGGCCTCAAAGGTTTATCAGGCCAAGGATACGATCGCGCAGATGGCGCCACTCGGCGATACGATCGATACGAGCCTTGCGGAAATCATCAGTATCAACCGCGAAATCGTCGCGACGGTCGGAGCGGAAGCGCGGGCATCTTCGGCCATGGCGATGCAGCTTTCCGTGATTGCGGCCATCATCGGCGCTGTGATCGCTGTTACCGCTGCGATCGTATCTGTGTTGCGGATTGCGCGTCCCGTATCCGAAATCACGATGTCGATGCGCAGGCTTGCTGCAGGCGACACGGCGGCGGAGATCCCGTTTGCCGGTCGTGCAGACGAGATCGGCGAGATGGCGGCTGCCGTTTCAGTTTTCCGCGACAATGCGATCGAACGGGCGGCCCTGGAGCGCCAGGCCGAGGAAAATCGCTCGCTGAGCGAGATGGAACGGCAGACCCGCGAAGCACAGAAGGCGCGCGAAGCGGCCGACGTGCAGTTTGCGGTGGATCGGCTGGCGGGCGGCTTGCGGAGGCTGTCGGACGGTGACCTCGTCGTTGCGCTCGAAGAGCCCTTTGCCGCTCACCTCGATCCGCTGCGTCTCAACTTCAACCATTCCGTCGAGCGGCTGCGCGAGGCCATGCGCGCGGTCGGCGAGAATGCTCGCGCCATCGATGCGGGTGCAAGTGAAATGCTGGCTGCTGCAGACGATCTTTCGAAGCGTACTGAACAGCAGGCGGCTTCCGTGGAGGAGACCGCAGCGGCGCTGGAAGAGGTGACGACGGCGGTCAAGGACAGTGCTGTCAGGGCCGAGGAAGCCGGCGCGCTGGTTTCGCGGACGCGGGTCGGTGCCGAGCGCTCGGGCGACGTCGTGCGCCGGGCGGTCGACGCCATGCAGGCGATCGAGAAGTCGTCCAGCGAAATTTCCAACATCATCGGCGTAATCGACGAGATCGCGTTCCAGACTAACCTGCTGGCGCTAAATGCGGGCGTCGAGGCAGCGCGAGCAGGAGATGCCGGCAAGGGCTTTGCGGTCGTTGCCCAGGAAGTGCGTGAACTGGCACAGCGTTCGGCCAATGCGGCGAAGGAGATCAAGGGGCTCATCACCGCGTCCGGAGAGCAGGTGCGCAACGGTGTCGCCCTGGTGGGCGAAACGGGGCAGGCCCTGCAGGTGATCGTGCGCGAGGTTCAGGAGATCAACCAGAATGTGGCTGCGATCGTCACTTCGGCCCGCGAACAGTCCACCGGTCTCGCCGAGATCAATTCGGCGGTGAACCAGATGGATCAGGGCACGCAGAAGAATGCGGCCATGGTGGAGCAGTCGACGGCGGCCTGCCATGGTCTGGCGCAGCAGGCGAGCGGACTGACCGCATTGCTCGGCCAGTTCCAGCTGGGCGAGGAGCCCTATCGCTCAGCCGCTCCGCGCCTCGCTGCGGCTCAGCCGGCGAGCCATCCGCAGGCGTCTCCGGCGCGGGCGCTTGGCCGCAAGATCGTCAATGCCTTCCAGGGCAACACGGCCGTCGCTGCCGAATGGTCGGAATTCTGACGGTCCCGAGAAAAACGGGTCAGGCGTTGAAACGGGGCAGCAATGCCCCGTTTTGCGTTTCGAGGCTTTTTGGGTGTGCGCGGCATTCACGGCGCTGATCGGTTCATTCTCCGAATTGGCTTGTCTGGAAAGCCCCGGGAGGGCTATGCGGTCGCAATAAGCCGGATCGCTGATCCGGTGCCGCAAGTTCGGGGCGATCGGCCCTCAGGAGCGACATGCTGAGATATATCGACTGGATCTGGGCGGTTCTCGCCGGCGCGCTGCTCGCGGTCATGGTCACCATCAACAGCGGGCTTGCCGCGTTGACGACGCCGTTCACCGCCTCCTGGGTGGTGCATGGGGTGGGTGGGGTCGCGGCATTTTTCCTGTTGCTCGCCAATGGTGCCGTGGCACGGCGGGCCGGTCGAATGCCTGCCCATGGCAAGGCGCCGCTCTGGTCCTATCTCGGTGGCGCACCGGGGGCGTTTGCCGTGGCGCTGAGTTCGATCGCGGTCAATTCGGAACTGGCGCTGGCGGGTGGCCTGTCGCTCCTTCTCGTCGGGCAGATCCTGTTCGGTCTCCTCTCCGATCAGCTCGGCCTGTTCGGCACGCCCCAACGCAAGCTCAACCGTTTCGACTTTCTGGCCACGGCCTGCGTCATCGGCGGCAGCGCGCTGCTCATCTTCTCCAAGGGGGCCTGAATGCTGGGCGCCGTCTTCATCGCGCTGATCGGCGGGGCCGCTGTCGGTATGAGCCGCTCGATCAATGGCCGGCTGACCATGGACCGCGGAGCCTTCACCGCGTCCGCCTGGAACCACTGGATCGGCTTCCTTCTGCTCAGCGTCTATGTTCTCACTCTCCACCGTGTCGGTCTGCCGCTTCTGGCGGATGTGCCGGCCTTCTATTTCGTCGGCGGCGTGATCGGTGCCTGCTTTGTCGTCATCAGCTCTTATGTCTTTCCGCGGATCGGGGCGGCGCGCTCCGGCCTCCTGATCATCGGCGGGCAGATGATCACCGGGCTCATCATCGACCTTGCCCGCGGCACGGCCGAGTTTCATCCGGGTCAATTGGCCGGCGTTGCGCTGATCCTGACGGGCATCTATCTCACTCGCTACACGCGCTAGGGCAGGTGTCCCGGTGCGGGCTTCGCGTCCGTTGTCGGACTTGACGAAATTGTAATACGGTCGGAAGTGCAAAAGCTTTGCCGTTCCCGGCAAACGGCCTATATCGCTCGTCATGTTCCAAGCTGTTGCCCGCCTTTTCGAAAACTGGCTCGATCCCTTTGCCCGATCGGACAATCTTCGTCCGCCGGAAAAGACCTGGGCCTTCGTGTGGTTCTACGTGCGCCAGGCGAAACTCGCCTTCTTCCTGATGGCGGTCTTCGGCGGGGCGGTCGCCATGCTGGAGGCAGGGCTCTTCTGGTTTGTCGGACGGCTCGTCGACCTTCTCGACACCGTGCCGAAGGATGCCGGGTGGGACGGGCTGATCGCGGCGCATGGCGGCGAATTGCTCGCCATGGCGCTGATCATCCTCATCGGGCGTTTCGTGGTGGTGACGGTCGGTGCGCTGGTCGAGGAACAGGTCATCGTCCTCAATTTCTTCAACCTGGTGCGATGGCAGGCGCATGCGCATGTTGCGCGCCAGTCGCTCTCCTTCTTCCAGAATGATTTTGCCGGACGCATCGTCACCAAGGTCTGGTCGGCGGGGCAATCGACCGGCGATCTGCTGACCTCGCTGCTGCAGGTCGTCTGGTTCATGGTGATCTATACTATTTCGACCATGGCACTGGTTGCACAGCTCGACTGGCGGCTGGCCGCGATCATCGGCGCCTGGGTCGCGATCTTCCTGGTGCTGGCGCGCTATTTCGTGCCGAAGATCCGCCATCATGCGCGCGAGACGGCGGAGGCATCGTCGATGCTGAATGGCCGGCTGGTCGACAGCTATTCCAACATCCAGACGCTGAAGCTCTTTGCCCGCGAGCGGCAGAACGACCACTATATCCGCGCCGGCTTCGACCGCTTCCAGGATACGCTGCGGCCCTTTGCCCGGCTCCTGACCGGGGTTCGGGCTTCGCTTGCCATTCTTTCCGGCTTCATGATCCTGATGGTGGCGCTTCTGTCCGTCGACCTCTGGTTTGCCGGCGCCGTCACGGCCGGCGGTGTCGCCTTCACGCTCGGCCTCGTTCTGCGGCTCAACATGCTGCTGGGGCGAATGATGACCCAGCTGAACGGCATCATGCGCAATATCGGCACGATCCAGAACTCGGCGGAACTGGTGGCCAAGCCGATCGGGCTCACCGATAAGCCGGATGCGGAAAAGCTCCAGGTGAAGTCGCCGGAGATCCGCTTCGAAGATGTGACCTTTCATTATGGCCGCAAGACCGGCGCGATCGATCATCTGACGCTGGCCATCGAGCCCGGCGAAAAGGTCGGCATTGTCGGGCGATCGGGAGCGGGCAAATCGACGCTCGTCAATCTGCTGTTGCGCTTCTACGACCTGGAGGGCGGCCGCATCCTGATCGACGGGCAGGATATCTCGACCGTGACGCAGGAGAGCCTGCGCTCGCAGATCGGCATGGTCACGCAGGACACGGCGCTTCTGCATCGCTCGATCCGCGACAACATTCTCTTCGGCCGCGAGGATGCGAGCGACGAGCAGTTGGTCAAGGCGGCGGAGCGTGCGGAAGCGTTCGAGTTCATCCAACGGCTAGAGGACCAGCGCGGGCGCAAGGGTTTCGATGCGCATGTCGGAGAACGGGGCGTGAAGCTTTCCGGAGGGCAGCGTCAGCGCATCGCGATCGCGCGGGTCATGCTGAAGGATGCGCCGATCCTGGTGCTGGACGAGGCGACGTCTGCGCTCGACTCGGAAGTGGAGGCGGCGATCCAGTCCAATCTCGATCGTTTGATGCAGGGCAAGACCGTGCTTGCCATCGCGCACCGCCTGTCGACCATTGCGGCACTCGACCGGCTGGTCGTCATGGACAAGGGCCGGATCATCGAACAGGGGACCCATCAGGAGCTGGTAGCGCTCGGCGGGCTCTATTCCGAGCTCTGGGCCCGACAATCCGGCGGTTTCCTCGATACGGGCGCCGAGATGCTGTCGGCCTGAGTTCCAAGGCCTGCCGAACTCGCGGCTGCAACTCTTTGCACTGCTTGATAAACTGCCGCTCACACTTGCGTTAAATCAAGCAATTGGGGATGGTGTCCCGGAAATCCGCGACATCGTGGCTCCTTGTCTGCGGAAGACTGGACAGAATAGATTATCGGGCTTAGAACGCGCCAATCTGGCGGGGAATCTGTGGCTGCTCCGTGGCCGAATTGTGATTCCGCTGCGGGGGCAAATGCGGTGTGTCGCAGGATTGCGAGAGGAAAAAGTGACCGTGAGCGAACACGAGACAACGACAGAACATGCGGGCGAGCCTACGCGCCGCGACTTTCTCTACATGGTGACCGGCATGGCCGGCGCGGTCGGTGCGGCCTCGTTCGCCTGGCCTTTCATCGACCAGATGCGCCCGGATGCATCGACGCTCGCGCTCGCTTCGATCGAAGTGGACGTATCGGCGCTCGAGCCGGGCATGTCGCTGACGGTCAAGTGGCGCGGCAAGCCGGTGTTCATCCGCAACCGCACCGAAAAGGAAGTCGAAGAAGCCAACGCCGTTCAGCTGGCTGAGCTCAAGGATCCGGTGGCGCGCAACGCCAATGTGGATGCTGCAGCCGACGCGACGGACCTTGCGCGCTCTGCCGGCGAAGGCAAGGAAAACTGGATCGTCATGATCGGTTCCTGCACCCATCTCGGTTGCGTGCCGCTCGGTCAGGCCGGCGATTTCGGTGGCTGGTTCTGTCCCTGCCACGGCTCGCACTACGATACGGCGGGCCGTATCCGCAAGGGTCCCGCACCGACCAACCTGCCGGTGCCGACCTTCGCATTCACATCCGACACTGTCATCACGATCGGCTGAGGGGATAACACACAATGAGTGGCCATTCGAGTTACCAGCCGTCCACCGGCGTCGAGAAGTGGATCGATGCGCGCCTGCCGCTGCCGCGTCTGATGTATGACAGCTTCGTTTCCTATCCCGTTCCGCGCAACCTGAACTACGCCTATACCTTCGGTGGCATGCTCTCGATCATGCTGATCGTGCAGATCCTGACCGGCGTCGTGCTTGCCATGCACTATGCGGCCGAGACGACCGTTGCCTTCAACTCGGTCGAGAAGATCATGCGCGACGTCAACAATGGCTGGCTGCTGCGCTACATGCATGCCAACGGCGCGTCCTTCTTCTTCATCGCCGTCTACCTGCACATCGCACGCGGCCTCTATTACGGCTCGTACAAGGCACCCCGCGAAATCCTCTGGATCCTCGGCGTGGTGATCTTCCTGCTGATGATGGCGACCGCCTTCATGGGTTACGTGCTTCCCTGGGGCCAGATGTCCTTCTGGGGTGCAACCGTCATCACCGGCTTCTTCACCGCCTTCCCGGCCGTGGGCGAGTGGATCCAGCAGTTCCTGCTCGGTGGCTTTGCCGTCGACAATCCGACGCTGAACCGCTTCTTCGCGCTGCATTACCTGCTGCCGTTCATGATTGCGGGTGTCGTCATCCTGCATATCTGGGCGCTGCACGTCACCGGCCAGACCAACCCGACCGGCGTGGAAGTCAAGTCCAAGACCGATACCGTCCCCTTCACGCCCTATGCGACGCTGAAGGATGCACTTGGCCTCTCGGTCTTCCTTCTGGTCTTCGCCTACTTCGTCTTCTACATGCCGAACTATCTCGGCCATCCGGACAACTACATCCCGGCCGACTCGCTGAAGACCCCGGCGCATATCGTTCCGGAATGGTACTTCCTGCCGTTCTACGCCATGCTGCGCGCCATCACCTTCAACGTCGGTCCGATCGACTCGAAGCTTGGCGGCGTCCTCGTGATGTTCGGTGCGATCATCGTCTTGTTCTTCCTGCCCTGGCTGGATACGTCCAAGGTTCGTTCGGCTGTCTACCGCCCCTGGTACAAGCTGTTCTTCTGGATCTTCGTCGCCAACTCCATCCTCTTGGGCTGGCTCGGCGCGATGCCGGCAGAAGGTATCTACGTCGTCCTGTCGCAGGCCGGCACTGCCTACTACTTCGGCTTCTTCCTCGTGATCATGCCGCTGCTCGGACTGTTCGAGACGCCCCGGCGTATCCCGAACTCGATCACCGAAGCGGTTCTCGAAAAAAGCGGCAAGTCCGCTGCCGCACAAGCCTGAGCACGTGAGAGGACGATAACAATGAAAAAGCTTGTCACGAGCATTGCGCTGATCGCTGCCATGGCCGGATTTTCCGGCCAGGCAATGGCAGCAGAAGGTGGCGACCTGGCCGAACTGACGCATCACGCCGCGCAGACCGGTCACTATCCCATCCTGAAGCCCGAGCAGATGGACTGGACCTTTGCCGGTCCCTTCGGCAAATACGACAAGGGCCAGCTTCAGCGCGGGCTCAAGGTCTACACCGAGGTCTGCTCGGCCTGTCACTCGATGAACCTTGTGTCCTTCCGCACGCTGGAAGATCTCGGTTACTCGGAAGCCCAGGTGAAGGCCTTTGCGGCGAATTACGAAGTCGAAGACGGGCCGAACGCGGACGGTGAGATGTTCACCCGTACCGCTGTGGCATCCGACCACTTCCCGTCGCCATTCCCCAACAAGGAAGCGGCTGCGGCGGCAAACGGTGGTGCGGCTCCGCCGGACTTCTCGCTGATTGCCAAGGCACGCGGCGTGACCCGCGGCTTCCCGACCTTCGTCTTCGACATCTTCACCCAGTACCAGCAGGGCGGCCCGGATTACATCCACGCACTCCTGACCGGTTACCAGGAACCGCCGGAAGGCGTCGAGGTTGCCGAAGGCACACATTACAACCCATATTTCATCGCCGGTCAGGCGCTTGCCATGGCGCAGCCGATCTCGGACGGTCAGGTGACTTACGACGACGGTTCGCCGGAAACGCTTGACCAGTATTCGCGTGACGTTTCCGCCTTCCTGATGTGGGCTGCAGAGCCACATCTCGAAGACCGCAAGCGCACGGGCTTCATGGTGATGATCTTCCTCGCGATCTTCACCGCGCTGATCTACCTGACCAAGAAGTCGGTCTACGCCAACAAGGAACACTGATCCGCAGGGATCACGTTTCACGGAAAAGGCGGTCTTCGGACCGCCTTTTTTGTTGGGGGGCCATACCAATCTTGTTACAGTCCCGCGCAATTCCTTCCCGACACATTCCGGATGCCCCATGACAAAGATCGCCCACGAACTCGCCGCTGCCATCCGTTCCATTCCCGATTATCCCAAGCCTGGCATCATCTTTCGCGACATCACCACGCTGCTCGGTGATGCGCGGGCGTTTCGCCGGGCGATCGATGAGCTGGTGCAGCCTTATGCCGGGCTGAAGATCGACAAGATCGCTGGCATGGAAGCGCGCGGCTTCATCCTCGGCGGCGCCGTCGCGCATCAGCTCTCGGCTGGCTTCGTGCCGATCCGCAAGAAGGGCAAGCTGCCACACGAGACCGTTCGGATCGCCTACAGCCTGGAATATGGCGTGGACGAGATGGAGATCCATATGGATGCGGTGAAGCCCGGCGAGAAGGTGATCCTCGTCGATGACCTGATCGCAACTGGTGGCACGGCCGTAGGGGCCGTGCAGCTCCTGCGTCAGATCGGGGCGGATGTGGTCTCGGCCTGCTTCGTCATCGATTTGCCCGAACTCGGCGGTCGCAAGAAGCTCGAGGCCCTCGGCGTCGAGGTTCGCACGCTGGTGGAATTCGAGGGGCATTGAGCTCTTCACTGTGACCGGGCGAAAACGGCCCGGTCGATCTTGTGGCTCGGCGTCAGCGCTGCGCTAGCGCCAGTTTTCCCGCCATCAGCACGAAGCCGGCCGAAAGAAGCCGGTTGACGATGCGCATCCTGTTCGGATGTGCAACGAGCCCATGTCGCATGCTCGCGGCGGCCAATCCGTAGAATGCGAAGACGACGAAAGTCACGGCCATGAAGACGAGGCTCAGGGTGGCCATTGTCATCAGCGGAGCTTGGTCCCTGGGATCGACGAATTGCGGCAGGAAGGCCAGGAAGAAGAGCGACAGTTTCGGATTGAGCAGGTTGATCAGCACCGCCTTGCGGATGATCCGCCAGGCTCTCTGACGAGGCTCTGCTGCGGGATCTCCGGCGAGGCCACTTCTCCAGAGGCCGATCGCCATCCAGACGAGATAGGCAATGCCCGCATATCGGATCAGCTCGAAAAGGCGCGGCTCGGCGGCGACGAGGGCTGCAAGTCCAAGGGCGGCGGCCAGCATGTGCGGGATGATGCCGAGCGTGCAGCCGAAGGCCGCGACCAGCGCTTCGCGCCGCCCGCCACCGAGGCCTGCTGCGAGGGTGTAGAGCGCGCCGGTGCCCGGTGTCGCGACGATGATCAGGGTGGTCAGTAGAAATTCGAAGGTCATGTCCGTCTCCTGCGTTGTGCGCGGGAGAGCATGGTGCTGTCAGGCCATCAGGTCTTGTACAGGATTGCGGCTCAGCCAGGCGCTTCGATAGGCACCGGGCGTGAGGCCGAATCGACGGCGAAATTCGCGGTGCATGTGGCTCTGGTCGACATAGCCGCAGGCAGCGGCCACCTCGGCCGGGGGAAGGCCGTCAGCGAGCAGGCGGCGGCTCAGAAGCGCGCGACGCTGCATGTGATAGGCATGCGGGGTGAGGCCCGTGTGGCGGATGAAGGCGCGGATCAGCTGGAAGCGGCTGAGACCTGCTTCGCGGGCGAGAGCCTGCAGGTCTGATGGGGAGGCCGGATCGTCATCGAGGCGTTCGCGGACACCCCGGATCGAGGCGGGCAGGGGCGGCGGGGCGATCGTGCGGCGGGTGAGCGTCTTGCCGAGGAGGAGGACGAGTGCCTCCTTGAAGGCGTTTGCAGCGTGTACCGCATGCCCTTCATCAAGCTGCTGGTGTAGTGTCGCGAGCATGTGGCGAGCCGAGGGATCGGCGAAGACGGGATACTCGAATTCGAGATCTGACGTGGTCGATACGAGGTCGCTGATGCTCTCTGAAACGAGGTCCGGGGTGAGATAGAGCATGTGCCAGCTGCGTGCCATGCGTCCGCATGGTGCGCCATCATGAACTTCGCCGGGATTGACCGTGATCAACTGGCCGGCTTCGGCCTCCACCTGACCGCGTCCGGAGGCCGAGATCTGGCCACCGGCGGAGAGGAAGCCGATGCCATAGGTGTCATGCGTATGTTTGGAAAAGACATGGGCGCTGGTCGCCGAGACCGCTTCCAGGCCGGACAAGGGTGTTGGATGGAAGCGAAAGCCGGTCATGAAGGGTCAGCGGGCAAGCGCCGCGATAATGTCCGCCTCGATATCGGCGGGTGCCGTGCGAGGCGAATAGCGCGCGACCGGTTGGCCGTCACGGCCGACCAGGAATTTGGTGAAGTTCCAGCGGATTTCCGCACCCTGTTCAGTGCCCGGTGTTTCCGACTTCAGCCAGGCATAGAGCGGCTGGGCGCCGTCACCATTGACCTCGATCTTGGCAAAGAGGGGGAAGGTGACGGCGAACTGTGTTTCGCAGAAGAGGGCAATCTCCTTCTCCGTGCCTGGCTGCTGGGCGCCGAACTGGTTGCAGGGGAAGCCGAGCACGACGAGATCGGGATGGGCCTTGTAGAGCGCTTCCAGCCCTTCGTATTGCGGGGTCATTCCGCAGGCGCTCGCCGTGTTGACGATCAGGAGGACCTTGCCGGCATAGTCCTTGAGGCTGCGTTCGCTTCCATCAATGGCGGTCATGGTGAAGTCGTATGGGCTCATGATGCTTGCTCCTCGTCGGGGAAGAATTCGATCAGGTTGCTTTTGAAGCGAAGCACGGTCTCACCATTTTGGTTGACTCCTTCGGAGAGAGCGGAATTGAGGATGTAGCGATGGCGTCCCTGGACGGTCCGGCTTTCAAGCGGCGTCATGAAGTAGGTGATCGTATCGCTGACATAGACGGGCTTCAACCATTGCAGCTCCGAAAAGCCGGGCGAGGGACCGAGCTTCGGCGGCGCCATGCCGTCTGCCATCAGACGCTTGGTCTCAACGCTCCAGAAGGCGATGAAGCTCTTCATCCAATTGGCGCAGGTGTGCCAACCGGAGGCGCACAGCGCACCGAAGACGTATGTCTTGGCGGCTTCTGCATCGATGTGGAAGGGCTGCGGGTCAAACTTCTCGGCAAAGCGGATGATGTCTTCGGCGGTGAAGGTGACGCTCCCGAGTTCGAGGCGGGTTCCGGCATGATAGAGGTCGAGCATTCTCATGCGCTCACCTCCACTGTTTCGCGGCGGCGGACCATGACGGCGTTTCGGGCCTTCATGACGGTTTCGCCACGCTGGTTCTGCAGTTCATGGCCGAAGGTGACGATGCCGAGATGGGGGCGCGAGCGCATCACCCGGACCTCTTCGACCACCGAACGCCCCGACAACGTGTCGCCGGCAAGCACCGGCTTGCGCCACTGCATGAACTCGATGCCGGGCGCGCCTTCGGAGGCGGCTTTGAGCACGTAGGCGTCGATCATCAGGCGCATGAAGAGGCTGGACGTGTGCCAGCCGGAGGCGGAAAGGCCGCCGAGAATGCTGGCCTTGCCGGCTTCTTCCGAGAGATGCATGGGCTGCGGATCGAATTCGGTCGCGAATTCGATGATCTCCTCGGCGGTCACCAGACGCGGCCCGAGCGCAAAGATTCGGCCCTCCGTGAAGTCTTCGTAGTGGAGCTTGTCTGTCACTGTCATATGCGTCCTCTTTTGCCGACAGTGTGCACAGTCTCCAGCAACATGTTCAAGTCTGAACGTCTTTTGCGCGCAGAAAAAAAGCGCCCCAGAGGGGCGCCTTGTTTTTCGAATTAGGTGTTGAAGCGGAAGTGGATGACGTCGCCGTCCTGGACGACATATTCCTTGCCTTCGTCGCGGCCCTTGCCGGCTTCCTTGGCGCCGACTTCGCCCTTGTAGGTGATGTAGTCGTCATAGGAGATGGTGAAGGCGCGGATGAAGCCGCGTTCGAAATCGGTGTGGATGACGCCGGCGGCGGCAGGGGCCTTGGTGCCGCGGACGATCGTCCAGGCGCGGCATTCCTTCGGGCCGACCGTGAAGTAGGTAATCAGGTCCAGCAGGTGGTAACCGGCGCGGATCAGGCGGTCGAGGCCGGCTTCGTCGAGGCCGAGTGCGGAGAGGAATTCGGTCGCTTCTTCTTCCGGCAGCTGGGCCACTTCGGCTTCGATGGCCGCCGAGATGATGACGCATTCGGCGCCCTGTTCCGTTGCCATCTTGGCGACGGCTTCGGTGTGCTTGTTGCCGGTTGCGGCGTCACCTTCGGCGACGTTGCAGACATAGAGGACCGGATGCGAGGTGAGGAGGTTGAGGCCCTTGAGGATCTCGATCTCGTCGGCAGCCAGCGTCTTCAGGAGAAGGCGAGCGGGCTTGCCTTCGTTGAGGAGCTTGACCACCTGCTCCATGATCGGCAACTGGGCGACCGAGTCCTTGTCCTTCGAAGAGGCGCGCTTGCGGGTCTGCTCGACGCGGCGTTCCAGGCTTTCGAGGTCGGCGAGCATCAGTTCGGTCTCGATCGTGTCGGCGTCGCCCACCGGGTCGATCTTGCCTTCGACATGGGTGATGTCGTCGTCTTCGAAGCAGCGCAGCACGTGGACCACGGCATCGACTTCGCGGATGTTGGCGAGGAACTTGTTGCCGAGGCCTTCGCCCTTCGAGGCGCCGCGCACGAGGCCGGCGATGTCGACGAAGGAGATGCGGGTCGGGATGATTTCCTTGGAGCCGGCGATGTCGGCCAGCTTCTTCATGCGCGGATCGGGAACGGCCACTTCACCGGTGTTCGGCTCGATCGTGCAGAAGGGATAATTGGCTGCCTGGGCTGCCGCCGTCTTGGTCAGCGCGTTGAAAAGTGTGGACTTGCCGACATTCGGAAGCCCGACGATACCGCATTTGAAGCCCATGGCTCTGAATACCTGCTCGGGATGGATTTTCGTTGCCCACGCCTATGAGGTATAGGAGGGACATGGTCAAGTGTTGCGGGCCTGATGCGGCCTCTAGATCCGGAAGGAACCCATGGCGAAGGATACGGTACTGACGCCGAAGACGGTGACCAACCCCAAGGTGGAGAAGCCACGGCTCTACAAGGTGCTCCTGCACAATGACGATTATACGCCGCGCGAATTCGTCACGATCGTCTTGAAGGTCGTGTTCCGGATGAGCGAGGAGACCGGCTACCGCGTGATGATGACGGCGCACAAGTTCGGCTCGGCGGTGGTCGTTGTCTGCACGCGGGAGATCGCCGAGACGAAGGTGACGGAAGCCATGGACCTCGCCAAGGAGGCGGGCATGCCGCTGTTGTTCACGGCCGAACCGGAGGAGTGAGGACGCGTTGCTCGCGTCCTCTTCATTCAGGCAGGGTTACCTGCGCTCGCTCACTATGCCTGCGGAATGCGGGCGATGACCTTGATCTCGAAATCGAAACCGGCGAGCCCGGTCACGCCGACCGCCGTCCAATTCGGATAGGGCGGGGCGGGGAAGACGTCCGCCTTGACCCTCATGATGGTTGCGAACTGGTTTTCTGGGTCGGTGTGGAAACTTGTGACATCGACCAGATCGGCGAAGCTGCAGCCGGCGGCGGCCAGTGTTGCCTCGAGGTTAGCGAAGGCGCGGCGGACCTGGGCTTCGAAGTCGGGTTCGGGTGTGCCGTCGTCGCGGCTTCCGACCTGGCCGGAGACGAAGAGCAGGTCGCCGGTGCGGATCGCGGCGGAATAGCCGTGCTCTTCGTAAAGCGCGTGGCGGTTTGCGGGGAAAACGGGTTCTGGCTTGGTCATGGGTATCCTTTCGGGCATGCGGCATCGTTCCGCCCAAAGATAGGCCGGTGAAATGCCGCTTGGCTGCGAGCTGATGATTTCATATACGTTGCGTATGTCGATATACTCGCATACGATCCGTATGTCAAATTCGCATACGCAATGTATGTGAACTTAGGAGGATGGCGTGAAGCGCACACGATCGGAAAGCATGGCGGAAAATCGCGGCAAGCTGATCGCGGCTGCGCGCAAGGCCTTTGCAGAGAAGGGCTATGCGGACGCCTCCATGGATGCGCTCACCGCAGATGTGGGGCTCACGCGCGGCGCGCTCTACCACAATTTCGGGGACAAACGCGGGCTATTCGCCGCTGTCGTCAACCAGATCGACAGCAACATGGCCGAGCGGGCCAAGGCACGCGGTGCTGCTGCCGGCGAGGGATGGGATGCGCTGCTGGCCGAAGGGGCGGCCTATATCGAGATGGCGCTCGATCCCGAGGTGCAGCGGATCGTGCTGCTTGACGGTCCGGCGGTGCTGGGTGACCCCTCGCAGTGGCCGAGCCAGAATTCCTGCCTTCAGGTGACGCGGGAGGCGATCGAAGGGCTCACGGCGGACGGCGTGCTGAAACCCGTTGATGCGGAAGCGGCAGCACGGCTGATCAGCGGGGCGGCGCTGAATGCCGCAATGTGGATAGCCGCGAGCACGGAGCCCGAGAGCGTGCTGCCAAAGGCGCAGGAGGCGTTTCGGACACTGGTCGAAGGGTTGCTTGCAAGGCCAGTGCAGGCGGGCCAGTCCTAAGGCCGGAAACCAAATCATTACGTCTGCTGGCTAGACTTGCCCCATGATGCCCGATCCGCAGTCACTCGCTGAAGCAGCCACCTGGCACTATGTCGTGGCGCTCGCTGTGTTCGCCCTGTTGGGTGCGCTGGGGCATGTTTCGCGCGCCGTTTTCAACATCTTACCGGACCGCCTATCGGATCGCCCATTGATGGATCTCGTCGTCAGCGACGGCTACAGCTGGGCCGACATGCTGTTCAAGACCGAGTATGACGGGGCCGGCTACTACCGCCTCGACAGCCTGCACAATCTGCGCCTTTACGTCGTCTGGGCTATGCTGAGTGGTTTCGTCGTCCTGCTGGTGGTGCCGGATGCCTCGAAGGTCACGGCCTACTGGATAGACTGGGGGCTCGCAGCACTGGTCGATCTCTTCTGGTACCGAGTCGAGACTTTCGAGTGGTAAGACCTTAGCCTCACTTGCCCTTCTTTGCCCTCACGCCCAAGGCTTCAGCGCTGATCCAGAACACCGCGTCTTCCTCTTCCGTCGTCTCGACCCAGAGGAAGTCGAGGTCGGGGAACTCGGCTTCGAGGATGTCACGGCCGCGGCCGATTTCGCAGAGCATGCCGCCGCCCGGGTTCAGGTGCTTGGGGGCCTCAGTGAGCAGCGTGCGCACGAGATCGAGGCCGTCTTCGCCGCCGTCATGGGCCATGGCCGGTTCGGCGCGATATTCGGCCGGGAAGGCGTCCATTGCTTCGTGGTCGACATAAGGCGGGTTGGTGATGATGAGATCGAACTTGCGGCCGGCAAGTGGCGTGAAGAGGTCGCCCTGGTGGAGTGTCAGCTGGTCTTCGAGGCCGTAGGCCTGGCGGTTCTTTTCGGCCACTTCCAGCGCATCGGCGGAGAGATCGACGGCGTCGACGGCAGCGAGTGGGAAGAAACGCGTGGCGAGAATGGCGAGGCAGCCGGAGCCGGTGCAGATGTCGACCACGCTTTCGACGGCGAAGGCATCAGGCAGGAAGGTCGAGCCGAATTCGCCGCCATATTCGTTGAACAGGATCTCGCCGATATGCGAGCGCGGCACGATCACGCGTTCGTCGACGAAGAAGCGCAGGCCCTGGATGTAGGAGCGGCCGGTCAGATAGGCCGAGGGCCTGCGGGTGGTGACACGCATTTCGATGCGGTCCGCGAGCAGGCGGCGCTCCGAGGTCAGCAGTTTCGCGTCAAGGAAGGGGTCGAGCGTGTCGATCGGCAGGTCTAGGCTGTCGAGCACGAGAAAGGCGGCGTCGTCAACGGCAGTGTGGGTGCCGTGGCCGTAGCTGAGTTCGGCTGCGTTGAAGCGGGAGATGGCGTAACGCCAGTAGTCGCGCAGGGTGACGAGGTCGGTGGTGATGTCGTGGCTCATAACGATGGTCCGGTGATGATGCGCGTGTGTCGGAGGCGGGCAGGGCGGGGCCGTGAGGATGTGTTCAGTCGCCCTTGGGGCCGAACATCTTCTTCAGCATCTCGGCCATGGGGCCGCTCTCGGGAAGCTTCTTCGGTTGGTTGAAGTTGCGGGCCTGGTGGATGTGGGACTGGGCCGGTTTCGGCGCCTTTGGGGCCTTGGCCGGTTTCTCGTCTTCGGCCTTGCCGCCCGTGAGGAGCGCCAGCTTGTTCATCAGCTGCGAGTCTTCACCGCGAACCAGCATCTCGGCATTGTCGGCGAGGGCTTCGAGCAGGGGATCGAGCCATTCGGCGTCCACTTTGGCGAAGTCACCGAGCACGTGGTTGTGGACCTTGGACTTGTCGCCGGGATGGCCGATGCCCAGGCGCAGGCGCCGGTAGTTCAGGCCGCAATGGGCGTCAAGCGACTTGATGCCGTTGTGGCCGCCATGGCCACCGCCGGTCTTGATGCGGGCCTTGCCGGGCAGAAGGTCAAGTTCGTCATAGATGGCGACGATGTCTTCGGGGCCGAGCTTGTAGAAGCGCATGGCCTCGCCGACGCTTTCGCCCGACAGGTTCATGAAGGTTTGCGGCTTGATCAGCATGACCTTTTCGCCGGCGAGCGTGCCTTCCGCGATTTCGGCCTTGAACTTCTTTGCCCATGGCGAAAAGCCGTGCCGACGCTGGATCGCGTCGACGGCCATGAAACCAATATTGTGCCGGTTCTTCGCGTACTGCGCACCGGGATTGCCGAGGCCGGCCAGGATGATCATCAACCGAGATCCGTCTTGAGGTTCTTTGCCTTTCCCGACAGCGAAACGGCTTGAATGTCAAGACTGATGTCGGGTCCTTCAGGGTTTGGCTGCGACCAGGCCGAAGTTCGAATAGCGCAGATTGTAGGTCTCGAAGATCTCTGCCTGGGTGCCGTCGGCGATCAGCTTGTCGAGTGCGCCCTGCATGCGGGCCAGCAGATCTTCCGGGAAATTCGCGTTGCAGGCGATGGCGAATTTCTGCTCCGAGAAGACGAACTGAGCCTCGAGCTCCTCACCCTTTTCCTGCAGCTCGATATAGTGTTGCTCAGAAATCGGCATCAGGTCGATACGCTTGCTCTGAAGCTTCTTCAGGGTTAGCTTCAGATCGGTGGCGAGGTCGATCTTGGGGAAGCCCTCGTTCTCCAGCAGGGTCTGGGTGTAGTCGTTGCGCTGGGTGCCGACCGTGAATTCCTTGGCCTCTTCGATGGTACCGACCTTGATGCCCGCACTCTTGTGGGAGACCATGAAATTGCGGCCGACAGCGATCGGCTCAACCCATCTGAACAGTTTGTCGCGTTCCGGGATATGGGCGGTGGTGAAGACGCAGTGTAGGGGCTCGCTTTCGGCGAGCGCAATGGCGCGCGCCCAGGGCATCATCTCGATGGTGTACGGGACCTTGATCTCTTCCATCATCAGGAGGACCTGATCGTAACCGGCGCCGCGAATCTCGCCGCCGACACGGTAATTGTAGGGCGGGTAATCCTCGGTGGTGAAGTGAACGATGTCTGCGGCGGCGACCGGGGCCGCCGCAAGTGAAAGTACAAGGCTCAAGACTTTCATTGCGGTTCCCTCTTTCAGTGGATGTCAGCCGGCGGAGGCCTTTTGCAGGCGGGCCGGTGTGGCGGTTGCTTGTTCGATCAGTGCCGACAGCGGCTGCGGCCGGGCGAAGAGATAGCCCTGGCCGTAGTCGACGCCGAATTCTTCGAGGATCTGCCGCTGTTCGTCGGTCTCGATGCCTTCTGCGACGACGGCGCACTCCATCTTGTGCGAGATCGCCGTTATGCCTTCGACCAGCATGCGGCTCTTGTGGCGAAGCTCCGGTTCGTCCTCGGTCAGCGCGCGGATGAAGGACTGGTCGATCTTGACGATGTCGACGGGGAAGCGGTTCAGGTAGCTGAGCGAGGAGTATCCCGTGCCGAAGTCGTCGAGTGCGAGGCGGTAGCCGAAGCGGTTAAACTCATCGAGGATCGTGCGGATCTGCGGATTGTCATGCAGCAGCGTCGCTTCGGTGATCTCGATGACGATGCGATGCGGGGCGATGCCGAAGTGGGCGGTCAAAGCAGCGAGCCGGACCGGGAGCGAGACATCGAACTGCAAGGGAGAGAAGTTGACGGCAAGGTAGGCGTCGTGGTCGCCGGTTGCGGCGCTGAGGCGTGCCAGATTGGAGAGTGCCTTTTCCAGAATCTGGCCGCCGAGACGGCTGATGGCACCGGTTTCTTCCGCCACGCAGATAATTTCCGCCGGCGGTATGACGCCGCGCTCGGGGTGCACGAGGCGCATCAGCGCTTCATAACCGACGGTACGGCCGCTTTCGACTTCCACGATCGGCTGGAAGAAGGCGTCGAACCAGTCTTCGGCCAGGCCTTCCTCGATGTCGTGTTCGATCTCGGCGCGGCGGCGTGTGTGGTCCTGGATCTCCGAATTGTAGAGCAGGGCGCCGTTCTTGCCGTCGCGCTTCTTGCTATACATCGCCATGTCCGATTTCTGCAGCAGTTCGGCGGCGTTGGCGGCGTGGCGGGGGTAAAGTGCGATGCCGATGCTGGCGCTGAGACGTACGGTCGAGCCGTCAATGGTCATCGGATCGACGAAGATATCGCAAAGGGCGCGGCTGATTTCGGTCGCGACGTCTTCGATTGCAGGGCCGCGCAACAGCACCGCAAATTCGTCGCCGCCGAGACGGGCGGCGATCGCGCCTCTGGGAAGGCGCCGGTTCATGCTTTCGACGAAGCGGCAAAGGACGATGTCGCCGGCCTGGTGGCCGAGATTGTCGTTGATCCACTTGAAGCGGTCGAGGTCGACGAAGATACAGGCGAGTTCCTCGCCGGCCGCATCCGTTGCGGCAATTTCACTGTCGAGAGCCGTCTCGAAGCCCTGGCGGTTGCGCAGGCCGGTCAGATGATCGGTGATCGCCTGCCGGTGGTTGCGCTCCTCGGACTGCTTGAGGGCGGTGACATCGGTCATGACGCTCAGGGACAGATCGTCCTTGGCACCCTCGATCTTGCGGCTCGCCTCGGCAATCAGAATATCCATGATGGTGCCGTCCGCACAGACGAACTGGGTCGTGGCTTCCAGCACGTCGGCGATCGCACAGGTCTTTTTGCTTTCCTGATAGGCGATCCGGGCTTCGCTCGGCACGAGTTCGATGAACTTGCGTCCGACGACCTGGTGGCGCTGGTAGCCAGTGGCGAGCAGCCAGTATTCGCTGACGCCCGTGATCCGGTCCTCCTCGTCGAGAGAGAACAGCATGGCCGGTGTCGTGTTGTAGATGTCCGTCGCGCGGCGGTGGGCGAGGCGGAGTTCGCCTTCTTCCTGCTCGAGCTTGATCTGCATGGCGTTGAAGCTGCGGGCCAAGCGGCCGATCTCGTCGTTCGACTGCCAGTCGACATGGTGGCGGGAGCCGAGCCTGCGGGTCGCCTCGATTGCGGCCGTTAGCTTCAGGAGCGGCTTCATCACCATCAGACGATTGCCGATGATGGCGGAGCCGACCACGCCGATGACGGCGAGCATGAAGATGCCGATCAGCATGACCTCTGCCTGACGCAGCGAGGAGAACATGTCGATCCGGCTGTAATAGATGGTGATGGTGCCGACGTGTTTCGGACCTTCGACGGCGCGGTAGTAGATCTCGCGGGTGATCGATTCCAGACCGTTCTTCGGCCACTTCGGTAGCGCTGGCATGGAGACCGAAATGCCGCCCGAGATGTCCTTGACGTTGACCCGACTGACCGGTCCGTTGGAGACGATGGTGGCGGTGATCTGCTCGACGCTTTCCTGGTCGAAGTCCCAGAGTGGTTTGGCGAGCGCCTGGGCGTTGGCCGCCAGCAGGATGTCGAGGTTTTGTTGCAGCTCGTTGGAGGCCCGTTCTGTCGCGAGCGACAGGAAGAGCGCAAAGAGCGGCACGACCAAAATGAATATCGTGATCCCGACGATGGAGAGGAATCTGCTCTCGACCGATCGCGTCATTGCGCCTCGTGCTCCGCCGGGTTCGGGCTCTCCGACATGATCTTCAACGGTCCCTCGCGTCAAGATTGAGCGCGCAGGCTGTCATGAAACCGTTTAAATCTGCCTAAAGCCGAATACTCGGAATCGAGGATATTGGCTTGGGGCTGTCCCGCAACGAGAAAACCCGCCTCCTTGCGGAGACGGGTCTCAAAAGCAGAATGTCGCGAAGGCTTAAGCTTCGGTCGTTTCTTCGTCTTCGGCAACACCGGCAGCCGGGGCGACGATCGTGGCGATCGTGAAATCGCGATCGGCGATCACAGGCGTCACACCCTTCGGCAGCTTAACGGCCGAGATGTGGATCGCGTCACCGACCTTGAGGCCGGCGAGGTCAACGGTGATCGCTTCCGGGATGTCGGAAGCCGGGCAGTGCAGTTCAACTTCGTGACGAACGATGTTGAGAACGGCGCCGGTCTTGATGGCCGACTTCTCTTCATTGACGAAGTGAACGGGAACCTGGACCGAAACCTGGCTGTCTGCCGAGACGCGCAGGAAGTCGATGTGCATCGTGAAGTCACGAACGACGTCGAGCTGGTAGTCCTTCGGCAGAACGCGGATCTTCTGGCCATCGAGATCGATGGTGGCAACCGTGGTCATGAAACCGCCGGCATGGATGCGCTTGGTGACCTCGTTCGTATTGATCGAGATCGCAATCGGGGCCTGCTTGTCACCATAGATGACAGCCGGGATGAGACCGTTGCGGCGAAGTTCGCGGGAGGACCCCTTACCTACCCGTTCGCGTGCTACGGCCTTGAGCTCGTAAGAAGCGTGGCTCATGGCTTTACCTTTCAAGTTACTGGAGAGCCCTAGCAGTGGTCATATGCCGTGCCAGAACCGGAGACCGTTGCCGGTCCCATCCACATTGCCTCCAAGGGTGTCTGTGCGGATCGGGCGCCTATAGACCAGATGATGCGGAATGGCAAGGTTCTCGCGGGAAAAGCCATGAATAACGCGCTTGTGATCCGGATTGTTGCGATAGGCGTCATGGAACAAATTTGGTAACCATGCGCGGTGAGCATTTGGAAATTGACCGTTGTTAAGGTTCCCTTCAAATTCAACTGGTTTTTTCAGCCATGCTCGAAGTCCTCTCATGCATCGCCGTCGATCATGACCCGGTTTCTCTGATCGCTGCGGTCCTCATATGTGTCCTTGGCTCGCTGCTAACGATGCGGCTGTTCGGCCGTGTGCGCAACACGCGGGGTGCGGCCCGTATCAGTTGGACCGCCCTGACTGCCATCATCGGCGGTTCGGCGATCTGGACCACGCATTTCGTGGCGATGATGGGTTACGAGGCCGATGCGCTTGCCGGTTATGAACCGACCGCGACCATGGTTTCGCTTGTGCTTGCCATCATGGTGACTGGGATCGGGCTTTCGATTGCGGCGGCGACCTCACGGAGCCTGTTGATCGAGGCGGGTGGGGCGATCGTCGGGGCGGGCATTGCCTCGATGCATTATGTCGGCATGTCCGGCTATCAGGTGCAGGCAGAGCTGGAATGGAACTCAGCTTACGTTGCCGCATCGCTCGTAGCTGCGGGCATCTTCGGTGCGCTGGCGACCAGCCGCGTCGCGCGGCCGGTAACCCGCTTCTGCCGTTATGGGGGCGGGGTGGCGCTAGTGCTCGCCATTGCGTCCACCCATTTTATCGGCATGACAGCGCTTACAGTCATCCCGGATCCGGCGGCCTCGCTGCCCGTCAACATGCTGCCGGAAAGCGTGATGACCGTGGTTCTGATGTTCGTCACGCTGTTGATCCTGGCGATCGGTGCAATGACCTATGTGATCGACCGGCAATCGAACAAATCGGCGGTCGAGCGCTATCGCCAGCTTTCGCTGCACGACGCCCTGACGGGGCTTCCGAACCGCAGCGCGTTCCTGGAGCAGGTCGGGCACCTGATGCATACGCCGACCGCACGGCATGAGCGCATCTACATCTTCTCCTTCGACCTCGACCGGTTCAAGGAGATAAACGACGTGCACGGTCATGCAGCCGGCGACCACGTGTTGCGGATTGCGGCGGAGCGCATGACCCGCAACCTTCGCAACGGCGAGTTCGTGGCCCGCATTGGGGGTGACGAGTTCGTCGCCGTCAGCGCGCGCATCTTCACCAACGGTGACGCAGACGCGTTTGCCCGCAGCATGGTAGCCGAGCTCAATGCTCCGATCGACTGGCAGGGGCTGACATTGTCCGTCGGCACCAGTATCGGCATCACCTTGTTTCCTGACGCAGCACGCGACATCGACGACCTGCTGGCCCAGGCCGACATCGCCATGTATCGGGCGAAATCCGCCGGATCCAACAACATCTGCTTCTACGATCAGTCCATGGACCAAGCGGTGCGGGCGCGCAGCGCACTTGCCATGGACATGCGCGCCGGCTTCCAACGCGACGAGTTCCAGCTCTATTTCCAGCAGCAGAACGACACGCAGTCAGGCGAAGTCATTGGCTTCGAAGTGTTGTTGCGCTGGTGTCATCCGACGCGCGGCATGGTCTCGCCGACGGAATTCATTCCGATTGCGGAACGCACGGGCTTTATCATGGAGCTGGGGGACTGGGTGCTGCGTCAGGCTTGTCTGGAGGCGGTCCGCTGGAGCAACCCGCTGCGCGTCGCAGTCAATGTCGCGCCAAAACAGCTTGCCAATTCTGCTTTGCCCGCGCGGGTTCGCGAGATCCTCGACGAGACCGGCCTCGATCCGTCCCGCCTTGAGCTGGAGATCACAGAGTCTGGCATTATCGCCGACCAGCAGCATGCACTCTCGATCATCCGGCAACTCAAGGCGATCGGCGTGAAGATCGCGATGGATGACTACGGCACCGGCTATTCCTCGCTGTCCACGCTGCAGCTCTTCCCCTTCGACAAGATCAAGATCGACCGGGGTTTCATCGACAGTGTGGCCGACAACCGGCAGTCCGCCGCAATCGTGCGTTCGACGCTGATCCTGGCTCAGAGCCTGGACATTCCAGTTCTCGCCGAAGGCGTGGAGAACGCCGAACATCTGCGCTTCCTCCAGGAAGAGGGGTGCCAGCAGGTGCAGGGCTACTTCTACGGAAAGCCGCAGCCTCTGTCGGAACTGCAGGACATCGTCAATCCGCCGCCGGTTCGATCTCAAGCTGTCCAGAGTTCCGGTGTCGCAGGCGACGCTGGAATCCTCGCGGCCTGAGCCGGAAACGGGCTGGCCGCGCCGACTGTCGCAGATTTGCGCCAGATTTCCGAGTAAATCGAAGGGCGGTCATTTGCCGCTGGAATGAGCGATTGCCTCTGGCGGCGTAAGGCGCATACTTTGAGATGTGCTTTGGGAGGAGCCGATGCGACAGGAAATCCGCCATTCCGATCTCGTCTATTCGACGGCGCAGAAGGCCTCGGCCGCGGTCACGTCACCCGTTGCGGCGTCGTGGAGCCGTTGCCTGAACCTTTACCGTCTGCAGCCCGAAGAGGCGCGCAAGCCAGTCCAGATCGACGAGGCTGCCTTCCGGGAAGCGCATGCCCGGATGGAGCGCCTGATCGGCAGTTCCGCCGACGAAGTCGATCGGCTTTACCAGATGATCGGACGGTCCGGCTGCTGCATCATTCTGGCCGATGCCGATGGTATTGTCGTCGACCGCCGGGGCGCCCCTGGAGATGACGTCGAGTTCAAGGGACTCGGGCTCTGGCAGCAAACAATGTGGAGCGAAGCCAGCGTCGGGACCAATGGTATCGGCACGGCCCTCGCCGACGAGCGGGCCGTTGTCATCCATCGCGACCAGCATTTCATGAGCGCCAATATCGGGCTCTCCTGCGCAACGGCGCCGATCCGCGACCATCTCGGTCGTGTGGCGGCCGCACTCGATGTTTCCACCTGCCGCAACGATGTTTCCGACATGACACTTGCCGTGCTGTCGCAGGCGGTTCGCGATGCGGCATCGCGTGTCGAGGCAAACCTTTTCCGCCAGGCCTTTGCCGGCGCGCGGATCGTCGTCGTGCCGCAGGCAAATTCATTCTCCGCCCTGATTGCCGTCGATGGCGACGATCTGATCCTCGGCGCGACAAAAGCCGCGCGGGTGGCGTTGAAACTCGACGACGGGCTGATCGCGCAAGGATTGCCGGCAGCCGACGCTCTGCGCGAAACCCGCGGCGAGCGGCGCGGGGAGGGCATGTCCGACCTCGAGGATGCAGAGCGGGCAGCACTGCGTCGCGTGCTGTCGCGGACGAACGGTAACGTCTCCCAGGCCGCCCAGATGCTCGGCATCAGTCGTGCGACGCTGCACCGGAAGATGAAACGCTTCCAGTTGCAGTAAGGAGACATGTATGTGTCGCATTCCTGAAACACAGTGCGCTGCAACACTGTTTCCCATGGCTTCAAACGCGCGCTGAACACTGTGATCATTCTTCCATCGGAACCCGGGAGGGGTTCCTGCACAGGGAGGATGACAGATGAATATTCAGGTCCAGGCCATTGCTGCTTCGCCGTTCAAGCTGAAATACGGCAACTTTATCGGCGGGGAATTCCGCGCGCCGGTCAATGGCCGCTATTTCGAAAACACCACGCCGGTGACCGGTGGCAAACTCTGCGATATCGCCCGTTCCGACGAGCACGACATCAATCTCGCCCTCGACGCTGCTTATGCTGCCAAGGACAAGTGGGGCCGCACCTCTACCACCGAGCGATCCAACATCCTGATGAAAATCGCCCAGCGGATGGAGGACAATCTCGAACTGCTCGCCCGGGCCGAAACCTGGGACAATGGCAAGCCGCTGCGCGAAACCATGGCGGCCGACATTCCGCTCGCCATCGACCATTTCCGCTATTTCGCGTCGTGCATCCGCGCCCAGGAAGGAACAATCGGCGAGGTCGATCACGACACGATCGCCTATCATTTCCATGAGCCGCTCGGTGTCGTCGGGCAGATCATTCCGTGGAACTTTCCGATCCTGATGGCGGCCTGGAAGATGGCACCGGCGCTGGCTGCCGGAAACTGCGTCGTGCTGAAGCCGGCCGAGCAGACACCCGCCTCGATCCTGGTCTGGATCGAACTGGTCGGCGACCTCCTGCCGCCGGGCGTGCTCAACATCGTCAACGGCTTCGGCCTCGAAGCCGGAAAGCCGCTGGCGACCAGCCCGCGCATCGCCAAGATCGCCTTTACCGGCGAAACTTCGACCGGTCGGCTGATCATGCAGTATGCGTCGCAGAACCTGATCCCGGTCACACTGGAACTGGGCGGCAAGTCGCCGAACATCTTCTTCGAAGACGTGATGCGCGAGGATGACGACTATCTCGACAAGGCGCTCGAAGGTTTCGCGATGTTCGCGCTGAACCAGGGTGAGGTCTGCACCTGCCCGAGCCGCGCGCTGGTGCACGAAAAGATCTATGATCGCTTCATGGAGAAGGCCCTCAAGCGTGTCGCCGCGATCAAGCAGGGTGACCCGCTCGACATGTCGACGATGATCGGCGCGCAAGCATCCTCCGAGCAGTTGGAAAAGATCCTGTCCTATATGGATATCGGTCGTCAGGAAGGCGCCGAAGTGCTGATCGGTGGCGAGCGCAACAACCTCTCGGGCGAACTGGCCGGCGGCTACTACGTCAAGCCGACGGTCTTCAAGGGCCACAACAAGATGCGGGTCTTCCAGGAGGAGATTTTCGGGCCGGTCGTCTCGGTCACGACGTTCAAGGATGATGCGGAAGCGCTCGAGATCGCCAACGATACGCTTTACGGACTTGGGTCAGGCGTGTGGAGCCGCGATGCCAATCGTTGCTACAATTTCGGCCGCAACATCCAGGCGGGGCGCGTCTGGACCAATTGCTACCATGCCTATCCGGCGCATGCGGCCTTCGGCGGCTATAAGCAGTCGGGCATCGGTCGCGAGACCCACAAGATGATGCTCGATCATTATCAGCAGACCAAGAACATGCTTGTCTCTTACAGCCCGAAGGCACTTGGCTTCTTCTAAACCCACCGATATCGCGGCTGGAGGGGCTGCACGCGGCCATGTTCTGCGCTTCCGGTGCTCGCGTACCTAAATGTACGCTCTGCTCCGGTTCTCGAACACGACCGTTTTCGTCTCCTCCAGCGACGAGCCTCGACCGGGTTGGCGAGCAGGTGAGTTGGAGAGGGGATACGAATGACGACCGACGCAGGCGAACCGAGAGTGATCGCGACCGACGCTGCACTCGAATTTCTTGCCGAGATCCAGAGGGATCATCCGGACATCCTTTTCCATCAGTCCGGCGGATGTTGCGACGGCTCTACCCCGATGTGCTACCCGGCCAATGACTACCGCGTCGGGGAGACGGATGTGAAACTCGGCGAGATCGGCGGTGTGCCCTTCTATATCAGCGGCAGTCAGTTTGATGTGTGGAAACACACGCAGCTGATCATCGACGTCGTGCCGGGCAGGGGCGGCATGTTCTCGCTCGACAATGGCCGGGAACGCCGCTTTCTCACGCGGTCCCGGCTGTTTTCCGGTGGAGAGGCCTGTGCGCTGCCGCGCCTGCAGCACTGATTACGCGTCCCGGGTCAGCGCAGGCCGACCGTCTCGCAGGCGGCATCGATGAAGGCGAGTTTAACGGCTTGGGTAGCGAGATATTCGCTGACGAACTCGCGTGAGATCCACATGGTGGACCGGCCGCGATTGCCTTCCCAGCCGATGCTGCCGAGCGCTTCGGCCTCCCGCAGCTTGCGGGTCAGATGGGTTCGCGACAGGCGAAAATTCTCGGCAAGTTCGGGTACGGAGCGGACCTGCGTCGGCACGCGTTCGGCCGAGGCGTCCACCGGCTCTACGCCGACCATCAGCCAGTCCATGACGATCCCGCCATTGTTGAGCCAGGTGAAGAGCGACCAGGTCTGTGGCGGGGTGCGAAACTCAGGCGATACGAGGGCGCGACGGGCGATTTCGGGGTGGAGACGCGCCATGATCGCCTCGTCCGCCTCGAAGGCGTCGAGCCGGTGGCCGCCATCGAGCCGATCGAGGCTCGTCAGATGGATAAAGGCCCAGTGGCGGGTCGCCGCGACGGTGATCGGAGCCGGGACGAAAGGACGGTTCCGGCGATCGGCGGTCTGGCTCTGCTGGGCGATGCCGTAGACCAGCATTTCCTTGATGAAGGCGTCGGCCGTGTTGACCGAGGAAATGCCGAGCGTCTTCACCTGCTCGAGGTAGCGCGCCATCAGAATCACCGGATCCGGATTTCCTCTGGCAACTTCCTGAAAATATTGCGCCATTGCCAGATGCCCGAGCAGCCAGCGCTGCTGGGTTCCGAAGACCGCAGCAAGCCTCGGGCTCTCGTCATTGACGCGGAGCAGGGCCCGGGACTGATCCCGAACCGTTTCGTGGAGATCTGGATTGGTCAGAAGTTGTTCAACCGAGAGGGACATCAACTCACGCGCAAAGGGCCGGCTGGCGGTTCCAAAATGGAGTATTGCGCGCGAAGCTGTATGCAAAGCGTAGACGCAGTGCAAGTGGCTGTGACACCGCTCACATCTCTTTGTCTATCTTAATCTTAATGCGTGAAACTTGGTTTCTCAGTCGAAGAGGCTGGAAACCGACTCTTCCTGGCTGGTGCGGTTGATTGCTTCACCAAGCAGTGTCGCGGTCGACAGCACCCGGATGTTCGGCGCCGACAGCACGGCCGTGGTCGGCTGGATCGAATCCGTGATCACGAGTTCACGCAACTGCGAGGATGCGACACGGGTCACCGCTCCGCCGGACAGCACGCCATGCGTGATATAGGCCGTCACGCTCGTCGCGCCGTTCTTCAACAGGGCGTCTGCGGCGTTGCAGAGCGTGCCGCCGGAATCGACGATATCGTCGATCAGGATGCAATCCTTGCCGGAGACGTCGCCGATGACGTTCATGACTTCGGATTCACCCGGACGGTCGCGGCGCTTGTCAACGATGGCGAGCAGACAGTCGAGACGCTTGGCGAGCGAACGCGCGCGCACGACGCCGCCGACGTCAGGCGAGACGACCATGACATTGTTGGTGTCATAGCGTTCCTTGACGTCTGCAGCCAGCAGCGGCACGGCATAGAGATTGTCGGTCGGTATATCGAAGAAGCCCTGGATCTGGCCGGCATGCAGGTCGAGCGTCAAGACGCGGTCGGCGCCGGCTTCCGTGATCAGATTTGCCACCAGCTTGGCCGAGATCGGCGTGCGGGGACCCGCCTTGCGGTCCTGGCGGGCATAGCCGAAATAGGGCAGGACCGCCGTGATGCGGCGTGCCGAGGACCGACGGAAGGCGTCGATCATGATCAGCAGTTCCATCAGGTGGTCGTTCGTCGGAAAGGACGTCGCCTGGACGACGAACACATCTTCGCCGCGGACGTTTTCCTGGATCTCTACGAAGATTTCCTGGTCTGCGAAACGGCGGACGCTGGCCTTGCCGAGTGGTACATTGAGATAGGAGCAGATCGCTTCGGCCAATTGCCGGTTCGAATTACCTGCGAAAACCTTCATCTTGGCCCGCCTGTTTTCATGCTGAGGTGCGGGCTTTTTAGCGCCCTTCCCCCTGAATGCAAGAGGTTTGGACGGCAAGGCCCATATTTTCGGTTGATGCGTCAAATGGGGCGCATGATTTGCGGTTTCGGCGCTCTGCGATCAGTCCGGCTTCATCCGGCCTGACTGTTGCGCCATGATACATATTCGGCCATGCTCTTGGTCGCGATCTGCTGCATGACCGAGGCCGGAACGGCGGCCCAGGGGTCCTGTGCGCCCGATGGGACCACCTCCTGTCCCTGGATCCGGTGCAGGCGTCCGCCGCTCGCATCGAGGATGTCCCAGACATAGGTGATGGTCACATTGCCGCTGTCGGAAAAGGCGGAGAAGTAGCCCTTCAGGATATGTTCGCTGGACGCGTCGCTGGCGCTCTTGATGGTGAGGCCGCGGGCGCGGGCCTCCGCGCCGAGCTGGCGGGAGAGTGGCGTCACGGCCTGGACCGGCGCGCCGATGATCGGCAGGAAGCGGATGCTGCCGGTCGCTTGCGCTGCTGGTGGCAGAGCTGCCTGCTGACTCTGGGTCGCTGCCTGTGCCGGCTGGGAAGCCTGACGCGCTGGCTGCTGCGCCGTCTGTTGAGGGGCACTGGGGAAGGCCTGGGCGTCTGCGCCGTCGAGCGGTGCTGAGGCAACCGGATTACGCCCGCCCTGAGCGAGCGCTGCGGCTTGGGCCTCCAGCGAGTTCTGCGGACCGCGGACCGGTTCCCCGTAGGCGCCGGGCTGGCCGAGCGGCGCGCTCTGCACGGGTTGGCTTCCCCCGGCAGGGGCGGCGAGCTGCTGGGAATAGGTGGAGGCCTGGCTACCATCGCCGACTTCTGCGGGTGGTGTCAGCACCTCCGTGCTGTTGCAGCCGGCAAGCAGCAGCATCAAGCCGATGGATACCGCCAGTCTCCGGGATCGCATGCGGGAACGTCTCACCACGGCGGGTCCTTCCCCTTCACTCCTGTCACAATTAATGGGCCTAGCATGCTTTGCCTGTCAATTCCCTGAATGGACAGGCAAAACCGCGTTACCGCGACGCAAACTGCAGAATGGGCCAGCTCACAGATTGATCAGGTCGAGCGGGTGTCGCGACAGGGCGCGAGGGGCTGTCTCCGTCGTCAGATAGGTATGGCCCACCGTCATGGCGGTTTCCCGCTCGCTATCCATGATGATCATGTGCACGAACAAGGTCATGTCTGGGGCAATGATCTCGGGATTGCCCGCATGGAACATCTGGTGTTCCATCCAAGAGGGCGCGAAGCGGGCACCGACAGAGTATCCGCAGGCATTGAAGCGGTGGCGTGTCAGGCCGCGGTCATCCATGACCTTGGCATGGGCATCGAAGACTTCACCGAATGTATGCCCCGGACGAAGCACGGCCTCGACCGCCTTCATGCCCTCAATGGCTGCGGCGTGCAGTTCGCGATGCCGTGGCGTGGGATCGCCCACGAGGACGGTACGCAGCATCGGCGCATGATAATGGGCGGAGACGCCGGCCCATTCGAGCGTCAGCTGGTCCGTCTCCGCCAGGCGGCGGCGGCCGGACTTGTAGCGGCAGAGCAGCGCGTCGGCGGCCGAGCCGATGACGAAGGGGTTGGCCGGATAATCGCCGCCACCGGCCAGAACGGCCGACTGCATCGCGGCGAGGATCTCCGCCTCGTCGGCGTCCGGCCCGATAAGCGGCAGAGCGGCATCGAAAGCGAGGTCGGCCAGTTCTGCGGCATGTGTGACCTTGGCGATCTCGGCTGCCGACTTCACGAGCCGCAGACTGCTGACCAGATAGGATGCGTCCGAAACCGTACAGAAATTGGTGAGCTGGTTGTCGACGAGGCGCGCGACGCGGCCGGTCATGCCATGGGTGTCGTACTCGACGCCGACGCGCATGCCGAGGAGATCAAGGTCGCTCAGCAGGTTCCGCAGGTCGACGGCCGGATCCGCGTTCAGGCGGTCGACCCAGACGGCAATGTTTTCGATCGTCGAGGTCTGCTTGGCCTGGCGGAGGTCGGGTGTGCGGGTGAGCAGTGTCAGCGTGCCATCTGCCTTGACCACCAAGGTCTGGAAGAAGCAGTAGCCGAAGCTGTCGAAACCGGTGAGCCAGTACATGCTCTCCTGGGCAAAGAGGAGCAGGGCATCGAGCTTTTCCTCGGCCATGCGCGCCATCAGGCGGGCGCGACGGGCGGAAAACTCGCTTTCGGTAAAGTGCAAGGCCATCTCAGTCCTCCATGATCGCGATCGCCGAAATCTGCCGCCCATAGTCGGGTTCTCCCGCATGGGTGGTCCGGCGATAGGAAAAGAACGTTTCAGGGGCCGCATAGGTGCATAGGCCAATGCTGTCGGCCGTCACACCCGCTTCGCTCAGACGCCTGACGGTCAGGCCCGGCAGATCGAACATGGCGTGACCGGGCTTTTTTGACGGGGTGAAGAAGGCTTCGAAATCGCGGTTGGCCGCGAGGAAACGATCGACAAATTCGGGGCCGACCTCATAACTGGCTTGGGAGATCGACGGCCCCAACGTGGCGCGGATCTTGTCGCGCTTCGCGCCGAGCGCGATCATGGCGTCAACCGTGTTTTCCAGCACGCCGCCAAGCGCGCCCTTCCAGCCGGCATGAGCCGCACCGATCACGCGGTTTTCCGGATCGGCGAAAAGGATTGGGCCGCAGTCGGCCGTCAGAACGCCGAGCAGGATGCCGGGGCTTGCCGTGACCTGAGCGTCGGCCTGCGGCCGGCTGCCGTCATATTCGGATTTGACCACGACGACATCGGGCGAGTGTACCTGATGGGCCGTGGCGAGACGTTCCAGCGGCAGGCCGAACCAGGCGCCGACGCGGCGGCGGTTTTCGCGCACCTTTTCGGGATCGTCATTCGAGCCGAGGCCGACATTCAGGCCGCGATAAATGCCCTCGGAGATGCCACCGTCACGGGTGAAAAAGCCGTGGCGAATGCCGGCTGCAGCTGTGCTGTCGAGGTTCTCGGCTGTGATGGGGCGTGGCTGGTCGGCTGTGCTCATGATCTGTCTCCTGAGCCTTGGCAAATCACGCTGATGCGATGCGGATGCTGTGAAACGATTGGATTCAATCGGCTTTCTTCGAATTCGAGCCGTTCTGGACGGGCGCGATCGTGCAGATCGCGACCGCCTCTGTCAATGCTTGGGCTTGAATGGCTGCAATTGGATCGCGGGCATGGAGACCGCCATGACCTTGAAAAGTTCGCCCATATAGCCATTGCCGGCACCAGCCAGACGATGCACCGCCTCGACGACTTCGGCCTGTGTTTTCTCGTCCTTGTCGCGGCCCAGAGAGGCGGCCCGCTGCTCGATACCGAGCCCGACCAGGAAGTCGCCCTGGTGCATGCAGCCATTGAGATGGACGCCGGCTGCAAGGGATGTGCGCGCCAGGTTTTCGAAGTCCACATGGCTCGTCAGGTCGGCATGGCCTGGATGGGCGAGTGGCGGGTCATATTCGTGCGCTCGCACGGCCTGTAGCGTGTCGCCGAAATTGGTGACCATGTGGCCGTAGTCGATAATCAGGGCCGTGCCGTGGTGGGCGATCAGGCGCTCGCAGATCGTCAACATCACCGACTGGCGGGCCGGTGCCACCTCGAAGATTTCGCCGTCGGCGGGCGGGCTGATGCCCTGCGGCAGCATGGCGGGATCGAGGGTGGCGACACCCAGCGTGAAGCAGAGCTCGTCGTTTTCGTCGAGGCCAACCATGCGCTCGTGAAAGCCGTTCGGCGTCTTGACGAATTGCCGGATGGGAATTGCGTCGAAGAGCTCGTTGGCGGCAAGCAGGGTGAAGCCTTCGGGCACGCCGTCGAAGCTCTCGTGCCAGGAGACCTTGTCGCCGTGGGAGGACAGGGTTTCCATCTGGGTGAGCTTGAGGAGCGCACTGGTCTCGACGAGATGCACGGTGGCGGTCTCGTAGAGATTGGGCGCTGCGCGGGAGATGACGCGCAGCATGTCGGCCATCATCGTGCCGCGACCGGGGCCGATCTCGACGAGGCGGACGTCGCGGGGTTCGCCGTGGCGCTGCCAGGTGTTGATCATGAAGACGCCGAGCATCTCGCCGAAAAGCTGGCTGACCTCCGGAGCTGTGACGAAATCGCCGTCCCGGCCGAAGGGATTTCGGGTGCGGTAATAGCCGTGTTCGGGATCTGCGAGGCAAAGGGCGAAATAGTCGGTGACGCTGATCGGCCCATTGGCCGCTATCAGCGACTTGATCTTCTCGGCGAGTGGTGTGGCCATCGGCGCTCCTCAGCCTTGCGTCACAGGGGTGGCGCGGCCAGCCCGCATGAAGATGACGACACCGATCAGCAGCATGGGCAGCGACAGGACCATGCCCATGGTCAGCCAGCCACCGAAGAGATAGCCGATCTGGACGTCGGGTTCGCGGAAGAATTCGACAAAGATCCGCGCGGTCGCATAGCCTGCGACGAAAATGCCGGTAATGCGGCCCGGTGCTCTGAATGCTCCGAAGGCACGAGCGAGGATCTGCAAGACGATCAGCAGGAGCAGGCCTTCAAGCACAGCTTCGTAGAGCTGGCTCGGATGGCGGGGGAAGGGGCCGCCGGTCGGGAAAGCCATGGCCCAGGGAACATCGGCCGGGCGTCCCCAGAGCTCGCCGTTGATGAAGTTTGCGATGCGGCCGAAAAGCAGGCCGAGCGGTACGACGCTGGCCACCAGGTCGAAGAGGCTCCAAAGGCGGATCTGATGCTTGCGGGCGAAGAAGACCATGGCGAGCGTCGCGCCGATGAAGCCGCCATGGAAGGACATGCCGCCGTTCCAGACTTCGATTGCCCGCATCGGATTGGCTGCCACCGAGGCAAAGTCGTAGAAGAAGATGTAGCCGATCCGGCCGCCGGCGACGACGCCGATCGCCACCCACAGGATGAAATCATCGACCTGCTGAAGGGTGGCCGGGGCCTGACCGTTCGGCCAGAGATGAGGGCGCTTCAGGAGGTCGCGGGCCAGCAGCCAACCGATCAGAATACCGGCGACATAGGCCAGTCCATACCAATGGACCGCCAGCGGGCCGATCGAGAAGGCGATCGGGTCGATCGCGGGAAAGGATACGGCGGCGAAAAGGTCCAGAACTGACAACAATGGAGTACTTTCGTTAATGCTGCTGGAAAATGGCGTTGCGCATTGGCACGGTCAAGATGGAATCGGGCCGTCTGCGACACCGTCAACCACCTTTATATGCCGTTCCCGTCTTGCATGCCGGCGGATCTGGTCCTACCTCCTTTAACAAGGGTTCAATACCAGTCCGCTGTCTGCTTGAGAGGAGTTTTCCATGTCGACCGGCCCCAACCGTATTCTCGATGATTTCGCCAAGTTGATGACCGATGCCGCCGGTGCCGCACAAGGCGTGCGCAAGGAGGTGGAGACCGCCTTCCATGCTCAGGCCGAACGCTGGCTGAACAGCATGGACCTCGTCAAGCGCGAGGAGTTCGATGTGGTTCGCGAGATGGCGCTCAAGGCACGTGAAGAGAACGAGGCGCTGCAGAAACGCCTCGAGGTTCTGGAAGCGCAGCTTTCGGCCCAGACCAAGTAAGGCGGCTGCCCCTCGTCGGGGTAGATTGATTTGCGTTTTTCGGACTCGGCGAAGACCCATTGCCTGTGGCTTTGGGTCTTTTTGCTTTTTCAGCACCTTGACCAGTCCCTGCCAGGCCGCCTGAGACGAAAAAAATGCAGCTTGTGGACATGTGCCAAAAAGCCAATCGCCAGAGTCGCTTATGGGGTGATGCAAAGGCGATTCTGAAAGCGCCATCCACAGGCGTCTGACCCAAATGTGGCGAAGGGGGCTGGTGCTGGCCTCTCACGATTATACACTGATTTTCAACGATGATTCTGTGTCGGGGCCGCGTAAGTTTCGGACAGGGTGTGTGTTCTACCCTGGGGTCCTTCGGAATCGTTTTCAGTAGTTTCCGGTTCAGGTGTCCGAGTGACCCGGCGGTTCGTCGGGTGCCCGTATTCATTCCGGTCAAGAAGGTGATGCATGAGCCTCATGGAAATCGAAGTCGAACGCCAGTCAAACCCGGTCGACATGATCGAGTTTGTCGCGGCGACCAATGATTGGTCGTTCGAACGTTCGGGCGAAGACGAAATCGCAATGACCGTCGAGGGGCGCTGGGCCGACTATCACGTCTCCTTCTCCTGGATGGAGGAGTTCGAGGCGCTGCATCTGGCATCCGCCTTCGATCTGAAGATCCCCGAGAACCGGCTCAACGAAGTCATCAAGCTGCTCTCCTACATCAATGGTCAGGTCCTGATGGGACATTTCGACCTGTGGCGGAACGAGGATGTGGTGATCTTCCGCCAGTCGCTGCTGCTCGCAGGGGGCGCCGAGCCGACCAACCGCCAGGTCGAGGTACTGCTCTCGTCTGCCGTCGATGCCTGCGAAGCCTACTATCAGGCCTTCCAGTTCGTCGTCTGGTCCGGCGTCGACGCAAAGAGCGCCATGGACGCCGTCCTCTTCGAGACGGTCGGAGAAGCCTGAGCATGACGGGTGCCGCATTCGGACAGATCGTCCTCGTCGGGGCCGGCAATATGGGTGGCGCGATGCTGGCCGGCTGGCTGAAAAGCGGTGTGCCGGGTTCGTCGGTTACTGTGCTTGATCCCGGTCCTTCCGAGAAGATGATGGCGGCGATCAACGAGGCGGGTGCGCGCCATTCGGTCACGCCTCCGGATGGGCTTGTTGCCGAGATTCTGTTCCTTGCCCTGAAACCGCAGGTCATGGATGCGGTCCTGCCCGGCCTCAAATCCCTCGTCGGCCCGCAGACGACGGTCGTGTCCGTCGCGGCCGGTAAGACAATTGCCTCGATGGAAAGCCATCTCGGCAAGGCTGCCATGGTACGCGCCATGCCGAATACGCCGGCCATGGTCGGACGCGGCGTGACCGGTGCTTTTGCCAATGCCGCCGTCTCCGACAATCAGCGTGACATCGTTCATCGCCTGCTCCAGGTCTCCGGTCCTGTCGAATGGGTGGGAAGCGAAGCAGACATCAATGCCGTGACAGCGCTCTCCGGGAGCGGTCCGGCCTATGTCTTCTATCTCGTCGAATGCATGGCAGAGGCAGGCCGGAAAGCGGGCCTGCCGGCGGACCTCGCCATGCGCCTCGCACGAGAAACGGTCGCGGGGGCTGGTGAACTTATGCACCAGTCCCCCGACCCGGCTGCCCAGCTGCGCAAGAACGTGACTTCGCCCGGCGGCACGACGGCGGCAGCGCTCTCCGTGCTGATGGCCGAGGACGGGATGCAGCCGCTGTTCGATCAGGCGATCGAGGCGGCGCGCAAGCGGGCCGAGGAACTGGCCGAGTGACTGGTTCTGAGATCACCTTTGGCGACTTTGAGAAGGTCGACATTCGCGTCGGCACGATCGTTGAGGTTGATTCGTTTCCGGAGGCTCGCAAGCCGGCTTTCAAGCTGACGATCGATTTCGGCCCCGAGATCGGCATCAAGAAGTCGTCTGCCCAGATCACGGTGCATTACACGCCGGAAACACTGATCGGGCGGCAGGTGCTCGGCGTCGTCAACTTTCCGCCGCGCCAGATCGGGCCGTTTCGCTCCGAGGTGCTGACTCTCGGCTTCGAAGACGCCAGTGGGGCGATCGTGCTGGCAGCGGTCGAGCAGGCGGTGCCCAACGGCCAGAAGCTGATGTGATTGCGGGGCCTTTGGGGCCCCCTTTTCATTGCCGTATCTGTTGTCAGACCGGAACGCGGATGATGGCACGCAGTCCGCCGAGCGGACTATCTTCCAGCGTGACATTGCCGCCATGGCTGCGCGCGATGTCGCGGGCGATGGCAAGGCCGAGGCCCGTACCCGATGCATCGAGGTTGCGTGCTTCGTCGAGGCGGTAGAAGGGCTTGAACACGTCGTCGCGCGCCTCCTTGGGAATGCCCGGGCCATCGTCGTCGAAAATGATCACCAGCCATTTTGACGTATGGCGCGCGTCTATGTCGAGGCGGTGCGCGTAGCGGCGCGCATTGGAGGCGAGGTTGGTGACCAAGCGCGTGAAAGCGTTGGGACGGACGAAGACCAGAGGATCGCCTTCGAGCTTGAAGGTGAGCGTTCGGTCATGCAGCGCGAAGTCGGCTTCGACGCGCTCGAAGAGTTCGCCCAGGTCGAGTTTGCCGACATCTTCTTCGACCTCTCCCTTGGCGAAATCCAGGTAGCCTTCGAGCATGCTCTGCATGTCGTCGATGTCCTGATTGAGGCTGTCGATCTCCGGCCCGTCGCCAGCGAGCGCCAGTTGCAGGCGGAAGCGCGTGAGGATGGTGCGCAGGTCGTGGCTGACGCCGGCCAGCATGGCCGTGCGCTGCTCCATCTGGCGCTCGATGCGCTCGCGCATGAGGATGAAGGCGAGGCCGGCGCGACGCACCTCGTCGGCGCCGCGCGGCGAGAAGCCTTCCGGCGGGCGCTGGCCCTTGCCGAAGCTCTCGGCCGCGTTGGCGAGCGACAGGATCGGCCGGATCTGGCCGCGCAGGAAGAGAATGGAGATGACGATCAGCACGAGCGCGGTCGAGACCATCCAGACGAGGAAGATATGGGTGTTGGAGGCATAGGCCGAATTGCGCGAGGCAAAGATGCGCAGCGTCTGGTCTTCGAGTACGACGCGGATCTCGACCAGACGCGAGGTGCCGACCGTGTCGATCCAGAAGGGGCGGCGGATCTGCTCGGCGATCTCGTCGGAGAGGATCTGGTCAAGGATGGAGAAGAAGGGCCGCGGGCGGGGCGAGGGGAGCTCGGTGCCGGGCTCCAGGGAAACGATCAGGTTCAGGCGGTTGGCTGCGACAGTCACGACATTTTCGAAATCTTCCTGGTCCGGATAGAGCTCGATCAGGTCGATCACCGCCGAAATGTCCCGGGTGACGGCTTCGGAAAGCCGTTCGGTTACCAGCTGCCAGTGGCGCTCCATGAAGACGAAGGCGACGACCGTCTGCAGGATCAGCATCGGCAGGATGATGATGAGCAGCGAGCGGGCGTAGAGACCCGTCGGCAGCCGGTGCCGCAGCCAGCGCAGCATGCCGGACAGGCCGGTCGCCGGGCTGCGGTCCTGATCGCGACGGATCTGATCGAACAGCGTCATGTTTCACTACTTCCCCGGCGCTGATCGCGCCGTCGTCGAAGGCTTCAATCCATGCTCAGTCGGTAGCCGATGCCGCGGACCGTCTGCAGCCAGACCGGGTTGGCCGGGTCGTCCTCAATCTTGCGGCGCAGCCGGTTGATCTGCACGTCGATGGTGCGCTCGCCAACCTCGGCGTCGTTGCCGACCAGTTCGTGTCGCGGGATCGTGTCGCCGGCCCGGGTGGCGAAGAGATACATGATGTCCTGCTCGCGGTCGGTGAGGCGGATGATTTCCGCGCCCTTGCGCAATTCCTTGCGCAGCACCGAGAAGGTATAGGGGCCGAACATGACCTGTTCGATCTTCGGCGCATCCGGGTTCATGTTGCGCTTCAGGATGTTGTTGATGCGCAGCACGAGTTCGCGCGGATCGAAGGGCTTGGCGAGGTAATCGTCTGCGCCGGCTTCGAGGCCCGCGATGCGGCTGTCGGCTTCGGAGCGGGCGGTGAGGAGAATAATCGGCACGCGCTTTTCGTCGGAGAGGCTCTGGGTGAGCGAGAGGCCGGATTCGCCGGGCATCATCACGTCGAGGACGAGGAGATCGAAGCTCAGTCCTTCCAGCTTGCGCCGCGCTTCGGCGGCATCAGCTGCGACCGTGACGCGAAAGCCCTTTTCCGTCAGGAAGCGGTGCAAGAGGTCGCGGATGCGGGTGTCGTCGTCGACGACGAGGAGATGCGGGGCGTCGTCGGTGAGCTCGATCTTCTTCGACACGTCAGTCTGCTCCATCCGTCTCGAGGGGCTGGGTCACGGTCTGTTTCTGCATGCCTTCCAGGAAGCGGCGCACCGTCGCGCGCTCGCCTGGTGTCATGCCCTCCATGGCATTCGCAATCCGCCGGGACTGGGGCTCGGACAGGGCGAGGGCGAGTTCGCGACCGGCAAGCGTCGGGTAAAGGCGGCGCTGCCGACGATCGGCGGGACCGGCCATCTGGCGGATATAGCCACTGTCGATCAGTTCCTTCAGGACCCGGGCGAGGCTCTGCTTGGTGATCTGCAGGATACCCAGGAGGTCTGCGACCGTCATGCCCGGACGGCGGCTGACGAAGTGAACGACGCGGTGATGGGCGCGGCCATAGCCGAGCTTGGCCAGGATGGCGTCCGGATCGGACACGAAATCGCGATAGGCAAAAAACAGGCTTTCGATGGTTTCGAAGTCGATCGACTTGTCGTCGACCACCGGGAGGTCCGGCAGGGTCTTCTTGGCAGTCTTCGTCGCAGACTGTCGGGCCACGCTCGTCATTCCTTTCCTCCGGCGCGCGCAAATCGCTTGCGAACGCCGGTTCATCCACTCATCGCTCAGGGCCGATGCTTCCCCCGTGGCCGCACCGTCTTTGCGCGGCCGACCGTTCATCCTCGTCTCACTGGCGGGGATTGCAGGCAAAACTATGCGCAAGTGTAGCAAATTTCCAACAAATTTACGCAGATCGCACAGCATACGGGTGAGGCTGCGAAACCTATGGCCGCCAACCTCGTTACACCTGCAGTGATCAAGCGCCAAGCCCGGGACAAGCCATATCGGCGAGGCTTGCGTAAAGAGAGAGGACCATGACCATGACGGACCGCAACCTGACAAACCAGACTTCGAGCCTTCGTCCTGTTGCCGTGCTCGTATTCACCGCGAAGATCATGGTTGCTAGCTTCCTGGTCGCCCAGGCGTCTATTCTTCCGGCATCGCCGGTATCGCAGGTCTACGGCCTGTCGCGCTGACCCCCGTGCGCCCGGCTCGCGGTTTCTCTCGTCGAAGGGGCGTGCTAAGGCGCCTTACCGAACAGAGAGAAGGACCTCGCGCCGATGGGACAAATTCAAGCGGGCATCATCCCCGTCACCCCCTTCCAGCAGAACTGCACCATCCTCTTCGACGACGAAACGCGTGAAGGCGTGATCGTCGATCCGGGTGGCAACGTGGACGTGATCCTGCAGGTGATCTCGGAGAATGCTATCAAACTGAAGGCGATCTGGCTGACGCACGGCCATCTCGATCATGCAGGCGGCGCGGCTGAACTCAAGGAAAAGACCGGTCTCACCATCATCGGGCCGCACAAGGACGACCTGCCGCTGTTGCAGCGGATCGAGACGCAGGCCGCGACCTACGGGATTGAGGGGCTGCGCAGCGTTACTCCGGACCAATGGCTCGAGGACGGCCAGACGGTGTCCTTCGGCGATCACCTGTTCGAAGTCTATCACTGCCCGGGTCACGCGCCGGGCCATGTCATCTTTTTCAATCGTGACCAGAAGTTCGCCCATCTCGGCGACGTGTTGTTCAGCGGCTCCGTCGGGCGGACGGATCTTCCGGGCGGTGATCACCAGACGTTGATGAATTCGATCCGCGACAAGGTCCTTCCGCTCGGCGACGATGTCGGTTTCATCTGTGGGCACGGGCCCGGTAGCCGGATCGGTGACGAGCGCCGTTCCAATCCTTTCATCCAGGGTCTCTGAACGAGAAAAAGCGCCGGGTGACCGGCGCTTTTGTCATTCTGCGGTGCGGTTACGGTCCGGCTCAGCCGGCCGTGCAGAAATGTGTGCGGCCGTCATAGCCGACGAAGGTGCCGGTGCGCGGGTTGAAGCTGCGGTAGCGCTGCGAGCAGTAGTCATGCCACGCGCCGGTCCAGGGCTCGATGCCGTAGGACTGATAGACCGGCTGCGGCTGCTGATAGACAGGTCGCGGGCGGTAGCTGTTACGCGGCGGGGGCGGCGGGTAGTCATCGACGTAGTAATCCGGCTCCTCGTAGACGGAGACCGGGCGATCGACGTAGACACGGCGCTGAGGTGCCGGGTTGGCGAGTGCCGAACCGACGATGACGCCCGTGGCCAGACCGAGTACGCCGAGCGCCAAGGCGTCGTCGCCACGATGATGACGATGATAGCGGTCGCCGGCTTCGGCCTGCGTTGCCGCAGCAATCGGCGTCAGGGTGACTGCGGCCGCGAGAAGAGCATTTTGCGCGAATTTCATCATGACGTCTGTTCCTCAGCCTTGGCTAACCATTGGCCGGTGCTGGCTGTTCGGGCCACCGGCGATGATCGCAATCTATGAGGCGTCGCCTGAACGCAGGCTGAACGAAAAAACCCGGCAAAAATGCCGGGCCGCAATTCGTCGAAAACCGGATGATATCAGCCGGAGATCTGCAGGTTTACGGCCTTAGGGCCCTTGCCACGGCGATCGGGTTCGGTGTCGAAGCTGACCTTCTGGTTTTCGGTCAGACCCGACAGGCCCGATGCCTGAACAGCGGAGATGTGGACGAAGATGTCCGCACCGCCATTGTCGGGCTTGATGAAGCCAAAGCCCTTGTCGGTATTGAAGAATTTTACAGTGCCAGTCTCGGCCATGCGTCAGGTCCTTTTCTCTCTGCCCATATTCGGCGGGGCAGCATTGCAATGTACCCGCGAGCGGGTGAGCGACAGGCATTTGTCGAAATTGGAGGAAAGGGGCCCTGTTACCGCAGACTAGCCAAGTGCATGTCTCCATCCACTGTAGTTCGTCTGCCCGGGGTTGTTATAGCGTCCCCGGCGCGCATCACTTTATAGGTCTTCCCATGCTCGCAAAATTGCCCGAACAGCCGAAGAGTGCTTGCTTTGTCGAAAATTGGCAAGCGAAAGTTTTAACCCTTTCATGGGTGAGAGTCCTTTGTTTTCAGTGCGAACAGCCTGATTCGCGAGCTCGGCAAGCTCTCTTGGCGCCATTTCGCCGAAAATTTGCATCGCTTGCGATGGAGATCGGGTGAATTGGCTGCGCAAACACGGAATTTTGCGGGTGAAAATTTCCCGTGTTCGATTTTCTCTATTGGCCGAAACCGGCGCAATTTGGGTGCCACTTCGACCCAGATTTGGTTTCTTGTGGTCCTCAAATGTCCTTGTCGGCCGGCTTTCAGCTCTCATCGCCGCGCGTGATGCGCAACAATTGGCCGTCCTCTTCGTCGGTCACCAGCAGAATTGAACCGTCGGGCGCGACTTTCACGTCGCGGATCCGCCCATATTCCCCGCCAAGCATACGTTCTTCGGCGCCAATGGTGCCATCGTCGCTGCGCTCGATGCGGGCGAGGAGCTGGTATTTGAGGGCGGCGACCAGGAAGTCGCCATCCCATTCGGGAAACATCGGGCCGCGGTAGATGGCAAGCGCTCCCGGTGCAATCGACGGGTCCCAATAGTGGAGCGGCTGCTCGTATCCGTCGGCAGACTGCCCGATGCCTATTTCCGCCCCTGAATAATGCTTGCCGTAGGAGATCACTGGCCATCCGTAGTTGTTGCCGGCCTGCGGTGCGTTGATCTCGTCGCCACCGCGGGCGCCGTGCTCAACAGTGTAGAGACGGTTGTCGACGGGGTCGATCGTGAGGCCCTGCGGATTACGGTGGCCGCTCGACCAGACCTCCGGCAGGGCCTGCCCTCCCGGGCTACCGGTCGCCGCGCTGCCGTCCGGGTTGATATGCATGATCTTGCCGGCGTGGTCCTCGGGGTCCTGGGCGCGATCGGCGTCGCCCCGGTCGCCGATGCCGAAGAAGAGGCTGCCATCGGCGGCAATCGCGATGCGCGATCCGAAATGCTGGCCGGCCCGTGACAGCTTGTTCATCAGGAAGATGCGGTCGACCTCCTCGAGGCGCTGCTCGTCATCGCTGAGGCGGGCGGCAAAGACGGCGGTGCCTTGTCCACCCGGGCCAGGGGCGGCGGCCGTGAAGAAGAGGCGCCGTGTTTCGGCAAAGGCGGGTGCCAGCGCCACATCGAGAAGGCCACCCTGACCAACGGCGGCGATCTTCGGAAGCCCGCGAAGAGGCTCGCTGACCTTGCCGTCCCGGATGATGCGCATGCGGCCCGGGCGCTCGGTCACGAGATAGGCGCCATCGGGCAAGACTTCGACGGACCAGGGATGCTCAAGGTCGCCGGCGACGGTGGTGACCTTGAGGGTTACGTCGCCAGCGTGATGTTCCTGCGCCAAGGCGGGCAGGGCGAGCGCGAAGGCGAGAATGGGCGCTGCCAGCAGCTTTGCCTTGACCGACCGCTTCTGCATTTTCATCTCCTCGTCCTGGCACATCCCGTAGGCATCATGTGGGGAAGGAAATGCCGGCGGCAAGGCGGGACGTTGGCGGGCTGTGCCTCCTGACCAAATTGTGAAGGAGGCGCAGCCGCGACGTTCAAGTGTCGAAGCTGACGGCCTTCAGCTTGTCGATGCCGAGGGCCTGCAGCGCCAGCTTCTCGTAGAAGGGTTCCGACTTCCCGAGCTTGACCTTGTAGAGGAAGTATTTCTCGAAGCCGATTTTCGCAGCGTGAACCCATTTGCCTTGAGACGACCAGTTGACGTTGCGGGGCGGCAATTGCGGCTGGGCAACGAAGGCGATGCCGCCATCGCCGAAATCGGCAAGGCAGACCGCATTCCATGACCCTTGCGCGTTGGCTTCCTTGCCCGCGATCATGTTGGCGATGTTGTGAGCCGTTGCCGTCACCATGGATTCGATCATGAAGCCGGTTTTCGGCACGCCGACCGGTACGGGTGTCTTGCCCATGGGCGGGATCGCGACGCAGACGCCCACAGAGAAGACGTTTCGGTAGGTCGGGTTCTGCTGGTGCTTGTCGGCGAGGATGAAGCCGCGCGGATTGGTCAGGCCCTCGATGCCCCTGATTGCTTCGACGCCACGGAAGGCCGGGAGCATCATGGTGTAGACCGAGAGGATCTCGTGGGTCGCCTTGACGGTGCCGTCCTCGTTGATCTCGTCTGCGACGACCTTGTCGCCCTCGAACCGGTTCACGCGCGCATTGGTCACCCATTTGATGTGCTTCGAGCGCAGTGCACTTTCGAGCAGGCCTTTGGTGTCTCCGACGCCGTCGAGGCCGAGATGGCCGATATAGGGCTCCGAGGTGACGAAGGTCATGGGCACGCGGTCGCGAACCTTGGCATCGCGCAGGGCCTTGTCGAGGATGAAGGCGAATTCATAGGCCGGTCCGAAACAGGAGGCGCCCTGAACCGCGCCGATCACGACTGGGCCGGGATTGGCGACGAGCTTGTCGAAGGCGTCCTTTGCCGCCAGCGCATGATCGATGTGGCAGACGGATTGCGTGTGATGGTGTGGACCGAAGCCCTCGATTTCGTCGAAGGCAAGATCGGGGCCGGTGGCGATGACCAGATAATCGTAGTCGAGTGAGCTGCCATCGAGCATTTCGACCCGGTTTTCACTCGGATGGACGCGGGCCGCGCCTTGGGCATGCAGGGTGACGTTGCGCTTGGCGCAGGCCGGGCGAAGATCGACCTCGATTTCCTCGCGCCCGCGCCAGCCGACGGCTACCCAGGGGTTTGACGGAACGAAGGAATAGGTGCCGCCCTTGCTGAGAAGATGGATCTCGACTTCGCGACCGAGACGGTCTCTCAATTCATAGGCCATGATCGTGCCGCCGAGACCGGCACCCAGAACTGCAATGCGTTTCATGACGGCTCCTCCCAATCAGAAGGAAACAGTATCTACGAAACTACATATATATCAATTAGACTATTTTATTAGAGGTCTTCCGCCCGGGCGCGCTGCACGATGTCGTGCCATCCGCGCTTCCACAGGGCCAGGCCACCGGCCACCATGACGGCGAAGCAGGCGAAGAGGAGGACGATGAGAAGGTGCCGCTCGGTCTGTGGCAGCGGCAGGTTCTGGCCATGGGGGGCCGGGGCATGGACCAACCGGACGGGGGCGGCCCGTATGATGCTTCCCGTCGTCACATGATCCGCATGGGCGCCCGGAGCCGCCAGACTTTGGGCGACAGGCTCGGCGCCGGGCGGTGTGGCGGCACCGGGGCTGGCGAACATGAACAGGGCCAAGGCCAGCCCGCTGGCGGCTGCCAACCACGCAAGCGAACGGCTCCGACGGGAAGTGGGTGTGCATGCTTCCAATTCGTAATCCATGGCGGACGCTTTCATCATTGTGTTCACCGCATGAAACCGTGTGATCGCGTCGGCAGAACGACGAAATTGTGGCGTTTCGCATGTCGAATTGTGATTTCGCCGGTCGCCTCCGGATGGGGGTGGATCCGCTATTGGCACCGTGACGCGAATCTCTTCGACTTTCGATGCTTTTGGCTTGAAAGGCAGGGGTTCTTTCGCCATAGAGCTTGGACCTGAGGCCCCGGAGACCGGGGTCGATGTTCAAACAGCTCAGGACACGCAAACATGGCTTTCCTCGCCGACGCCCTTTCCCGCATCAAGCCTTCCGCGACCATCGCCGTCACGCAGATGGCCCGGGAACTCAAAGCGCAGGGGAAAGACGTCATTTCGCTCTCCGTCGGCGAGCCCGACTTCGACACGCCGCAGAATATCAAGGACGCGGCCGTTGCCGCGATTGCCCGTGGCGAGACGAAGTACACGCCGGTTGCCGGCATTCCCGAACTGCGCAAAGCGATCGCCGACAAGTTCAAGCGCGAGAACGGGCTCGACTACAAGCCCGAGCAGGTGATCGTCGGCACCGGCGGAAAGCAGATTCTTTTCAACGCCTTCATGGCGACAATCAATCCGGGCGATGAAGTCGTCATCCCGGCACCGTTCTGGGTCTCCTATCCGGAAATGATCGCTCTGTGCGGCGGCACGCCTGTTTTCGTCGAAACCACGATCGAGAACAATTTCAAGCTGACCGCCGAGCAGCTGGACAAGGCGATCACGCCGAAGACCAAGTGGTTCATGTTCAACTCGCCGTCGAACCCGTCGGGTGCGGCCTACAGCAAGGACGAGCTGAAGGCGCTGACCGACGTGCTGATGAAGCACAGCCATGTCTGGGTGCTGACCGACGACATGTACGAGCATCTCGTGTTCGGCGACTTCGTCTACTACACGCCGGCCCAGGTCGAGCCCGCGCTCTATGAGCGTACGCTGACGATGAACGGCGTCTCCAAGGCCTATGCGATGACCGGCTGGCGCATCGGTTATGCCGCCGGCCCGCTGCCGCTGATCAAGGCCATGGACATGATCCAGGGCCAGCAGACATCCGGTGCCTGCTCGGTTGCCCAGTGGGCCGCCGTCGAGGCGCTGAACGGTCCGCAGGACTTCATCACGGAATCGAAGAAGGCCTTCGAAGAGCGTCGCGATCTCGTTGTCTCGATGCTCAACCAGGCGTCCGGCATCGTTTGCCCGAAGCCGGAAGGCGCCTTCTATGTCTACCCGTCCTGCGCAGCCCTGATCGGCAAGACCGCGCCGTCGGGCAAGGTCATCGCAAATGACGAAGACTTTGTGATGGAGCTGCTGGCAACCGAAGGCGTCGCTACCGTTCACGGCTCGTCCTTCGGCCTCGGCCCAAACTTCCGCGTGTCTTACGCGACGTCCAACGACAAGCTGGAAGAGGCCTGCAGCCGCATCCAGCGCTTCTGCGCTTCGCTGAAGTAAGTTCGTCTCGAACATCTCAGACACGGATAAAGGGCCCGCAGTGCGGGCCCTTTCGCATTGTTCAGGTGCTGATCACCCCTTGGTCAGCTTGACGATCGTCGAATTGCCGCCGCCGCGCTGTTCGGTGACAGCGTAGACGGCGCCGTCCGGGCCGACCTTCACGTCGCGGATGCGGGCGTCCAGCGCGACGCGCTCCTCATGCTTCACCCGGTCGTTTTCCATGTGCAGGACGACGACGCCCTGGCTGACGAGGCCGCCGACGAGGAAGGCGCCTTTCCATTCCGGGATGGCATCGGCGTCATAATAGGCCATGCCCGAGGGCGCGATGACCGGATCCCAGTAGTAGACGGGCTGCTCGGTATTGGCCATCTGCGTGACGCCGTCGCCGACGGCTGCACCGCTGTATTCGACGCCGTAGGTGACTTCCGGCCAGCCGTAGTTCTTGCCGGCTTCGGGCAGGTTCAGTTCATCGCCACCCTTGGGGCCATGCTCCACCGTCCAGAGACGGCCTTGGCCGTCCAAAGCTGCGGACTGCAGGTTGCGATGGCCGAGCGACCAGATTTCGGGCAGGGCGCCGTCCTCGCCGGCAAAGGGATTGTCGGGCAGAGCCTCGCCGGTCTGGCTGATGCGGAAGATCTTGCCCAATCCGCTTTGCAGGTCCTGAGCCTGGACGCGCGGTTCGGCATCGGAGCGCTCGCCGACGGTCACGTAGAGTTGCCCCTCCGACCCAAAGACCAGGCGGGAGCCGAAATGCTTGTTGCCGTCGTAGCTGGGCGTTTGGCGGAAGATCACGCTGACATCCTCCAATGCGCCGCCACCCTGTTCGTCTGCGACCAGACGTGCCGAGGCGACCGAGGTGCCGTTGCCGTCGTCACGGGGTTCGGAGAAAGAGAAGAAGATTTTGCCCGAAGTCTCATAATCCGGGGCGAGTGCAACGTCGAGCAGCCCGCCCTGGCCGTCGGCGAGGACTTCGGGGACGTTGGCGATCTCCGGGCCAGGTTTGCCGTCGGTGCCGATGATGTGCATGGCGCCTTGCTTGGCGGTCACCAGCATGCGGCCATCGGGCAGGAATTCCATGGCCCAGAGATGCGGCAGGCCTTCAGCCACTACCTCGGTCTGGATATTGACCGTTTCGGCAGGTTGAGGTGCGCGGGTCTGGCCGCCGAAAGCCGGCTGCTGGTCGGGCGCGTTCGGGGCACTTGTCTCGGCCGGCGTTCCGGCCTGCTGAGCAAATGCCGGCAAGGTTGCGACGCTCAGGCTCAGCATGGTTCCGGCGAGAATATGGGGGAGACGCTTCATCAATTCCTCCTGGTGTGATGATTGGACCCAATCAACGCGTCAGATGGGACGAAAGCTCCCGATCGGCAGGGCACCGCGGATCACGCTTGCTTTATCCATCGGTGAGCAAGGCCGGCAGGAAACGAAAAAAAGCGGGCCCTAAGGCCCGCTCTCAAAGTGTCTGATGTCATGCCGGCGTCTTCATCCAACTGCCGAGATAGGGGGCATTGGCGAAGATCTTCTCCCGGTCTCGCCACAGGGCGGGAAGGGCCAAGATGCCGAGTGCCGCAAAGGTGATGATGGTCTTGGTCAGCTGCGACAGTTCCGGCGTACGTGCATCGATGTAATAGACCGCATAGACGATCAGAACGTGCCAGACATAGATCTGCAGCGAATGGCGGCCGAGTAGCTGCAAGAAGTTCAGCGTGAACAGGCTCGTCAGCGTCGAGGCAATCTTGCGGATCAGTGCATTCTCGTGACGCGGGCCGGCGATCAGGATCCAGGTGAGGCCATAGGCGACGGCGGCAAAGTTGATCAGGTAGACCGGGCCGAAATCGGCTCGGACTTCCATGAGGCCGAATTTTTCCAGCACGAAGCCGGGCATGAAGCCGTGGGCAGTCGCGACGCGGAGCGGCAGGAAGAAGAGGGTGATCGCAAGCGCCGTCCAGGCGAGCGTGGTGCGGTTGGGATCAAAGACCTTCTGCCACTCGATCTTTTTCATCGAGGTCAGCGTGCCTGCGATGATGCCCGCGAAGAAGACGATCTGCCAGCCGAGCAGGTTGAAGGAGACGCGCAATCCTTCCTCATCCGGTGCGCCGGCCAGCCACGTGTCGAGAGGGTAGGTGACAATGCGGTGCAGGCCCAGCTGGGCTGCGAGCCAGACGAGCAAGGAGCCGATGGCGACACCAAGCCAGTGACCGCGCAGGCAGAGCCAGATCACGACAGGCGCGAAGACCATGTAGGCGATGTATTGCGGCAGGATGTCCATGAAGGTTGGCTGGACCAGGAAGGTAGCGATCGGCGCCAGCGAGCTCGGGTTGAGCAAGCTTGCATCGCCCAACCAGTTTTCCCATGCGGAGACGGCGCCCGGCAGGATTAGCTGAAGAGCGAGTACAATCAGGACGATCGCCATCGCATAGCGATAGAGTTCGAGCGCCCGTGACCAGATCTTGTCACGGCCGACGGCGTAGCCATCCTTCATCATCTTGCGGCTGTAGACCATGCCGGTCAGCAGGCCGGACAGGAAGACGAAGCCTTGCGCATCCTCGACGAAGGCGAGGTTGCGGTGGTTGATTTCAACGAGCCAGAGGCCCCCCGTGAACACAAGGTGGTTGATCAGCATGAAGACGAGGAAATACCCCCGCATGCCGTCGATCACATCCAATCTCTTCACGTTCGACTCCCGAGTTGGCCCCCCGGTGACCCGCGGCGGCAATCATCATCCGCATCATGTTGAGAATGCGGCGGGAGGCCCATTGGGGGCCGATCCGTGCGGGAGGAACGGCAGTTTTCTCCAAAAGTTCCGAGCAAAAGTGCTCACGGATCCGTGCCCAGATGTCGCAGGGACGTGGGACGCGTGGCGAATCAGAGACCCAGGAAGGCAAGCATGATGAAGGTGGCGAAGAGGACGAAATGGGTCATGCCTTCGATCGCATTTGTCTCGCCGTCGTTAAGATTAATAGCTGCCGCAACGAGAGTAATGGCGACCATCGTCGTCTGTACCGGGGTCATGGCCATGACGAATGGCTGGCCGGTGTAGAGCGCGATCGCCTCCATGACCGGCACCGTCAGGATGACCGTCGAGAGAGAGGCGCCCATCGCGATGTTGACGACGGCCTGCATACGGTTTCGCAAGGCCGCGCGCAGGGCGGTGAGGATTTCGGGGGCAGCGGAAATGCCGGCTACGAGGATCGCGGTCAGGGCAACCGGTGCGCCGGTGCCCTTGAGGCCGGCATCCATCATGACGGACATGATTTCAGCGAGCACGCCGATCAGGACGACACCGAAGAGGATCACGGCGATGGACCATACGGTTGATCCCTCGTGCGCCTCTTCAGCGGCAGGGGCCCCTTCGCCTTTGGGTGTTGCGGACTTCTGGTCCCAGGGGCGACCGGATTGACGGCCGGGATAGCTGTAGGAAAAGAAGTAGCTGTGCGTGCCCACCTGCATGCGCAGGAAGAGGGCATAGAGGGCGATCATCGCGCCGATGGTGAAGACGGAATAGTATTGCCAGCGGTCGCGGGGCACGAATTCAGGCACGATCATCGAGATGCCCATGGCGGTCAGGATCATCACGCCGTAGGTCTTGCCACTATCGTCATTGTAGGATTGCTCGCCGTGCTTCAACCCGCCCAGGAGGGCGGCGAGGCCGAGAATGCCATTGATGTCGAGCATCACAGCCGAATAGATCGTGTCGCGCACCAGGGTGGGTGACGCGCCGTTGTTCATCATGATGGCGAGGATCAGGACTTCCACGGCCACGGCCGAGAGCGTCAGGATCATCGTGCCATAGGGATCGCCGACCTTGTGGGCGAGGATTTCCGCATGATGGGCGACTCGCATCGAGCCGACGACGATGGCAGCGATCAGGGCTGCAGCGCCGATCAGAGAGGCCGCCTGTCCCATTTCCAGCACCGCATGTTCGGAGAACCAGGCAATGATGGCGGCGACAATAGGGATGAGGAGAAGTCTTTCCTGCCTGATGAGGGACACGGCTCGTTCCTTGTGATGGCTTGCGCAGGAAACGGGTAGCAGCGCGGCCTGTTCCAGACCTTTCTAGCTTCGATTTGCGGTCTGCCGGAATTGATGGAATACTCAGGGTGGAGGAGGAAAGTGGCCATGGTGAAGATCATCTACGAGATCGTCCAACATGATGGAGGCTGGGCCTATCGCCTGGGGGGCGTCTATTCGGAAGCCTTCGCGACGCATGACCAGGCCCTGGAGGCGGTCAGGATCGTCATGGCCGAGCAGCAGGTCGGCGACGAAAGCGTGACGATCAGCTATCAGGACGAAAGCGGTCGCTGGCACGAGGAATACAGCGACGGAGGAGACCGCCCCGAGGTGGAAGTGGTCGACAGCTTCGAGGGCGAAGCGCCACCATCTCCCTGATCCGGACAATTGAGTCGGATCAAATGGTTGGCCGGGTCCGTTCACGTCCTGATCAGTTTGGTGAGCGGTCCGAATCCTTACCCTTGCCGACCCTGACCCAGTCGCCGAGACCGATGACCAAGGCGTCGAAGGTGGCGCGGAAACGCGGCACCGTTTTCAGATTTTCATGCATCGCCACGAAGGTCTCTAGTGCCAAGTCGAGTGTGTCTGTCAGGACCTCCACCAGGTTCGGATCGCGGACGCCGATCGCATGCTGGCACATGCCGATCCCGAGGCCGGCGCGGATTGCCGCCAGCTGGACGAGATTGCTGTCGGCGCGGAAGTCGAATGTCACGTCTGCGAGATGCGGACGAGTTTTCAGCAGATCCCGGATATAGGCGAGCTGCCGATCGAAGCCGATCAGGCGATGCTTCGTCAGTTCCTCCAGCGATTGCGGAATGCCGTGGCGGTCGAGATAGCTGCGATGCGCGTGAAAGCCGAGCGAGATGAGCCCTATACGACGGCTAAGTAGAGCGGCCTGAGTGGGCCGCACCATGCGGATGGCGATATCTGCTTCCTGTTGCAGCAGGTCCTCGATCATATCGGAGGCGGACAGTTCGATCTCCAGGTGCGGGTGGGCCTCCTGAAGTCGGGCGAGGATGGGCGGCAGCGTTTCTGCGGCGATCACTTCGCTTGCGCTGATGCGAACCGTGCCGCGCACATCCTCCATGTCACCGGAGGCGATGCGGGCAAGGGCCGAGGACATGGCGGCCATGGTCTTCGCGTGCGCCTGCATCGCCAAGGCCTTTTCGGTCGGCAGCAGTCCCTGTTGGGTGCGCATAAAGAGGGGTGAACCGAAGGCTTGCTCCAACGCCTCGATGTGTCGGCCCGCCGTCGGTTGGGTGAGCCCGAGGGCGCGCGCGGCTGCGGACAGCGACCCCGTTTCGAGGACGGCGAGAAAGGTGCGGTAATGATCCCAGCTGATTTGATCGAGCGCCATACATTTTTGTATATCATCTGAACGTTCTTTGGCAATTTTGAATATCTACCGAGGATGGCAAAGTCACTCCAGTTCAAACCACAGGAGATGACGATGACAGACCTTGCTACGACTTCGCTTCAGGCCCCTCTCGCACTTGTGCTCGGTGCCGCCGGCGGCCTCGGCGGTGCACTTGCCGAAGCCCTTCTGCAGCGCGGCTACCGAGTTCGTGCCATGCACAGAACGCCAGACAAGCAGCGCCTGACGCGCCCGCGTTACGAATGGGTATCCGGGGATGCCATGATCTCAGGTGACGTGCTGCGTGCCGCCCAGGGCGCCAGCGTGATCGTTCATGGCGTCAATCCGCCGGGTTACCGTAATTGGAGCGAACTCGTGCTGCCGATGATCGACAACACGATCGCGGCGGCAAACGCCGTGGGCGCGCGTATCTTGATGCCGGGTACGATCTACAATTTCGGCGCCGACACTTTTCCGCTTCTGAAGGAGGAGAGCCGCCAGGCGCCGCAGACAGCAAAGGGCAGGATCCGTGTCGAGCTCGAGCAGCGTCTCGAGCGCGCGGCCGGCGAGGGCGTGCCTGTGATCATCGTCCGGGCCGGAGACTTCTTCGGACCTGACGCCGGCAACAATTGGTTTGCACAGGCCATGGTTCAACCGGGCAAGCCCGTGCGCTTCGTCCTCAATCCCGGTCGCAAGGGCATTGGGCATGCCTGGGCCTATCTGCCGGATGTGGCGGAAACCTTTGTACGGCTCCTTGACCGGGCGGATGAACTGCCGCGCTTCGCCCGTTTCCACATGGAGGGTTTCTACGATCATGACGGGATGCAGATGGTCCGTTCGATCGGCAGGGCTGTCGGGCGACCCAATATCCTCTCGTTCGGCTTTCCCTGGCGGCTGGCCGGCCTTGCCCGTCCCTTTGTGCCGCTGATCAAGGAACTGCATGAAATGCGGTATCTGTGGCGGGAAACGATCCGGCTCGATAATGGCGCGCTTCGCCAGTTTCTCGGCGCGGAGCCGCAGACTCCGATCGACCACGCCGTCAAGGCCACGCTGGAGAGCCTGGGTTGCGTTCCCAAGCCCCGCGCCATGACTGCTTCAGAGGGCGCACGGCTGGTCGCTGGAGGCGGGCAATGAGTGGCGCGGCGTCCGTTTCCTCCATGCCTCGCCTTGGCTTCCGCGCTCTCTCGGTTCTCACCATGGTCGGGATCGCCGTCCAGTTCTTTCTTGCTGGAATGAGTGTCTTCGGGGCAGGAGGCGGGTGGGAGGCGCATGCGGCCACCGGTGGTGCTGTCGGCCTCGTGATCGTCGGGCTCTTCCTGCTGTCCCTTGTCGCTGGCCTGCGCGAGTATAGGTTGATGACCAGTGGCCTGTTCGCCCTCTACCTGCTTCAGGTCACCTTGGCGGCCATTGGTCAGGGGCAGCCGCTGATCGGCGCCCTGCATCCCGTCAACGGGTTGGTGATGGGATTGCTTGCAGCAAGCCTTGTCTGGCGGCTGGCGTTTCGTCGTTGAGCTTGCTGAACATCCACAAAGAATGAGGGCTCCCGGTTCGCGGGAGCCCTCTGTGTATCAGGCGAGTGCCGGATAGGAGGTGTAACCCTGGGCCCCACCGCCATACAACGTGGCCTGATCCAGAGGATTAAGCGCGGCATCTTCCTTCAGGCGACGGACGAGGTCCGGGTTGGCAATGAAGGGGCGGCCGAAGGCCACGAGATCGGCGTAGCCGCTGTCGACAGCCTCAATCGCCGAGGCGCGGTCATAGCCGTTGTTGACGATCCAGGCACCCTTGCCGCCGGCGTCACGATAGGCGGCCTTCAGTGCCTTCCAGTCGAAGGGCAGGACGTCACGCGGACCGCCGGTCGCACCTTCGATGACATGCACGAAGGCGGGATCATGTTTCGCCAGCGCTTGGACGAACGCGGTGTAGACGGCCTTGGGGTCGGGGTCGGAGACGTCATTGGCCGGCGTGGTCGGTGAAATGCGGATGCCGGTCTTGTCGGCACCAATTTCCTTGATCACGGCTTCGACGACTTCCAGCGTCAGGCGGATTCGGTTCTCGATCGAGCCACCATATTGATCCGTGCGCTGGTTGCTGTTCGAACGCATGAACTGTTCGAGCAGATAGCCATTGGCCGCGTGGATCTCGACACCGTCGAAACCCGCCTCGACTGCCGCACGGGCCGCCTTGCGATAGTCCTCGATGATGCCGGGAAGTTCGGCGGTCTCGAGCGCACGGGGCTCGGACGTTTCCACGAAGGCACCGGAGCCGTCGGCGTTCAGGACGTAGGTCTTGGACTTGGCCGCAATGGAGGAGGGGGCAACCGGCTTGCCGTTATCAGGCTGTAGGCTGGTGTGTGAGATGCGGCCGACATGCCAGATCTGGGTGACGATCTTGCCGCCCGCCTGATGCACGGCGTCGGTCACCTTCTTCCAGCTTTCGATGGCTTCGGATTTGTAGAGACCCGGCACATCTGCATAGCCTTGCGCCTGATGGGTGATCGCCGTGCCTTCGCTGATGATCAGGCCGGCGGTCGCGCGCTGGCGATAGTATTCGACGTTCAGATCGTTCGGGACGGCGCCCGGCGAACGATTGCGCGTCAGCGGCGCCATGGCGATGCGGTTGGAAAGCGGGATGCCGCCGACGGATGTCGGTTCAAAAAGCTTGGACATGAAACCTCTCGGGAGTTTCCAATGATGGGAAGGTTCATTGGGAAGCCCGATGTGGGACTTCAGAGTGTTCCGTTCAAGGTCTTGACGAATTCTGCAATGGCATCTTCGTTGCGGCGATACAGAACACGCTGTCCGACGCGCTTGGAGCTGATCAGGCCAGCACGCTGCAGGGTTGCGAGATGGGCGGACACGGCAGACTGGGAGAGGCCTGAACGCTCGAACTGTCCGGCGCTGATGCCGTCGACAGCGTCGTCCTCGGGGACGCCGAAATATTCCATCGGCTTTTTCAGCCAGATCAACATTTCCATACGGGCCGGGTGTGCCAGCGCCTTCATCACGTCCTCCAAGAACATGTCCCCTCCAATGCGAGCAGCCAAATCAAGTTTGTGGCGGCATGAACACCGGCGCCCGCGCTTGTGCAGACGGCGTCAATTCAGCCTGACGCATAAACGTGGAACCGGACTTATCGTTCCATCGAGAAAACAAAAAAAGAGGGCCACCGGAAAACCAGGGCCCTTTAAATTGTGAAGGTCAAAAACCTCCAGAGGGGAACAGCTGCTGCGGTGGAACTGGGAGGAAAAAGCCACCATGTGCATCAGCTGTGTGCGATATGGTGGTTTTTTGTGCAGGGAACAATGCTTTTTTATGCATGTCAGACATGCGTGAGTTGCAGGCCTGTGTGTTGGAGGCGCAAAAAGGCAGGGCAATGGCTGCTTCAGAAGTTCCAGTTGCGGGCCTTGGCGACAATAAAATCCCTGAAAGCCTTGAGCTTTGCGGCGTTCTTGATCTCGTCGGGATAGCAGAAATACGTGTCGAAGGAGGGGATGTCAGCCGGAATTGCAAGTTGTACGAGACCGGGGTCGCGCCCGACGATGTAGTCCGGCAGCATGGCGATGCCGATGCCGAGCAGGCAGGCGCGCTTGATCGAAGTCTGACTGTTGATTTGCAGATGCGGCATCCGGGCGTTGTCGGACGAGCGGCCGGCCGTTTCTAGCCAGTTGACGTCAAGCAGGTAGTTCGGCGCGGGTTCGCCGAAGGAAATGATCTTGTGGTTGTCGAGATCCTCGATCGACTGGGGTTCGCCGTAGCGGTTGATATAGGACGGCGCCGCATAGACATGCATATGCACGGTGAACAGCTTACGCTGGATCAGGTCCGATTGCTGCGGCTGGCGCAGGCGAATGGCGCAGTCGGCATGGCGCATGTTGACGTCCAGTTCCTCGTTATCGAGGATCAGCTGGATCGACATTTCCGGATAGAGCTGCAGGAATTCCTGCACCTTGTCGGTGAGCCAGCCCTGGCCGAGGCCGACGGTCGTCGTGACGCGCAGCTTGCCGCTTGGCTTTTCGGTCGTTTCCGTGAGCTGCATTTTCACAGTCTGCAGCTTCATCAGGACGTCATGTGCCGTCCGATAGAGCAGTTCGCCCTGTTCTGTCAGGATCAGGCCGCGCGCATGGCGGTGGAAGAGCTTGACGCCGATATCTTGTTCCAGAGACGAAACCTGGCGGCTGATCGCCGACTGGGAGAGATGAAGCTTGTCGGCGGCATGGGTGAAGGACCCGGCCTCGGCAGCCGCGTGGAAAATGCGCAGTTTGTCCCAGTCCAACGGCATGCCGCCCCCTCTCATGTCGTCTACTCCGCGGCTTGCTGCGCATCCACCGGGATTGCCGACAGGTAGCGTTCGGCTTCCAGCGCCGCCATGCATCCCATGCCGGCGGCGGTGATCGCCTGACGGTAGACATCATCGGTCACGTCACCGGCGGCGAAGATGCCGGGCACGTCTGTCGCGGTCGAGTCGGGGGCAGTCCAGAGATAGCCGTTTGACTTGATCTTGAGTTTGCCCTTGAAGAGTTCGACGGCCGGCGCATGGCCGATGGCGACGAAGACGCCGTCGATCGGCATGTCGGTGACGGCACCCGTGAGCTGGTCCCTGAGCCTGACGCCGGAGACCGACGGCGGCATGGGCGGCTTGGCGGGCGCGCCGGTGATTTCCTCGACGGTGGTATTCCAGAGGACACGGATATTGTCCTTGGCGAAGAGGCGTTCCTGCAGGATCTTTTCCGAGCGGAAGCTGTCGCGGCGATGCACGACGGTGACCGACTTCGCGATATGCGAGAGGTAGAGGGATTCCTCTACGGCGGAATTACCACCGCCGACGACGATCACGTCCTTGTTGCGATAGAAGAAGCCGTCGCAGGTGGCGCAGGCGGAGACGCCAAAGCCTTGGAAATGCTGCTCGCTTTCGATGCCGAGCCATTTGGCCTTGGCGCCGGTACAAATGATCAGCGTATCGGCCGTCCAGACCTGGCCGTTGTCGGTCTTGACGGTGAAGGGACGATTGATGGTGTCGACTTCGGTGACGAGGTCGCTGACGATCTCGGTTCCGACATGGACGGCCTGATTGAGCATCTGTTCCATCAGCCAGGGGCCCTGGATCGGATCGGCAAAGCCCGGATAGTTTTCGACATCCGTCGTGATCATCAACTGGCCACCCTGTTCCATGCCGGCGATGAGGACCGGCTTCAGCATGGCGCGGGCAGCATAAATCGCTGCGGTGTAGCCGGCAGGGCCGGAGCCGATGATCAGCACCTTGGTGTGGCGGGCAGTCATGTCGCTTCCTTTCAACGCGCAGTCTTCGATCGACCGGGGCCTCGATATGGGTCTCGTCCGGTCCTCGCGCAACTGGCGCCCATTTAGGATCGAAGCGCGGCGCAATTCAAGGCGCGGGCTGGCATTAGCAACAGGGCATTGCCATGCCACGCAATAATTGTGCGTGAGCGCGCCTGATTCTTGCCTATTGCGCCGGTTGGAGTAGATAAACGCACACAGCATCAAAAGGAACGGCCGTGCTCAAGGTAGAACTCGACGCCATCGACCTCAGGATCCTCAAGGAACTGCAGCGGGATGGACGGATGACCAATGTGGAACTCTCCGAGCGCGTCGGCATTTCGGCGCCGCCTTGCCTGAGGCGGGTCCGCAAGCTCGAAGAGGCCGGCGTGATCGAAAGCTATCACGCAGACTTGAATGCCAGTCGGCTGGGTTACGACCTTGTCGCCTTCTGCATGGTGGGCCTGAAGCACCAGTCGGAAGCGAACCTGAAGGCGTTCGCGGCGGCGACCGACAGCTGGCCGATCGTTCGCCAGGCATGGATGGTGAACGGCGACAGCGACTTCTTGCTCCATTGCGTGGCGGAGAACCTGACCAGATTCCAGGATTTCGTCATCGAGGTGCTGACGGCGAACGAGCATGTCGACACTGTCAGGACAATGCTCACTATTCGGCAGGTGAAGAAGGTTGGCCTGGTGGAAATCTGAGGTCCACCCGAAGGTCGGACCAACCGGCCACAGGAATTCATAGACAAAACATTGGGTGAGCACGTTGGCGCGAAAGAAGTCGGCAATTGAGCATTTCTTCTCTCTGAACTGGCACCGCAAGCGCCTGGGCGGGGCGAAGCATGTCAAATCCTCCGGCGATTTCGCAGCCATGAAGTTGACGCTGGTGAATGGCGACGGACCGAGGCAGACACGTGGCTCGGCGAAATCGCTCGATGAGCACCTCCAGAACCTCAGGGCGGAATTTGCCGGCCAGCCCGAGCTGCTCTGGCACCATGCCAAACTCATCGTACTCCTGCGGCGCGGAGTGGATACCGACGGGGTATTCGCGCAGTTTTCAGAGCTATGGACCGAGGAGGGCGCTTATCTCTGCGATGCGCTCAATCTGCGTTGGCTTGTCTCGGCAACCGACACCTTCGCCGATCATGCGTCCGACGGAGAGACGCGGGCGCTTGCCACGCTGGTCTCACTGCTGGTCAACACCGTGAAGATTTATGAAAGCGAACGGGTCCTGGCAGACGGGCAGCCGGTTCCGCTATCTCCTGTGAAGATGGCGCAGGTTCAAGATGAACTCATTCCGCTGTTCTCGGGGCTGTCCTGCTTCACCATCGGCACGGACGATACCTTGCGCAACATGCGCTGGCGCCTGGATCCTCTGATGGAGAAAGGTGCTGTCGGCCTTATTCTGAAAACCGTGTTTGACCGGCTGCAGGTCGAAGACACCGCTTTTGCTCGGCTCAGAGCCTTGCATCACCGCGAGCGGACGGGTTGGTGGTCGAGCTGATATCGGCCAGCTGGCCAAGGTAGTCGAAGTCCCGACGCTCCACCGAGAGTAGGACGCGCTCTGCGCGGCCCAGAACCTGGAGCTGGCGCAAGCCCATCCTCCACTGCGCCCGCATGCGGCGCAAGCGGTGGCGCCAGTTGCCCTTCTTTCGGACGGCAGTTCCCGGCGTGATCGAGGAACTGGTCTCAAGCGGGACCATGACCTGTTCCGCTGCAGCCCGATCGCTCTGGAAGGCAAGCGGTGGAACGGCCTGATAGGCATCGAGGCTGTAGCAGGCGCAGATCACGGCATCCGCCAGGCCGCAGGTCGTCTCGGTCGCGGCCAGCAGCTTGCGCGCGCCGCTCGGCCATAGAATGTAGGCGGCGGCTCCCGAGCGATCCTGAAAGAGCCGCTTCAGTTTCGGACTGTGTGCCATTGCGGGTGACAGAAGCTTCTTGCGGCCGCGGGTCTCAAGCGTGACGAAATCCATGTCAATTGCGGTATCGAGACTGTCGAGCATGGCCGGGACCCTGGCGGAGAGAATGGCATCATCTTCCAATACCAGCATCGGTTCGTTCTGGTCGGCGACGCGCTGCCATGCCTGCTGATGGCTGAGCAAGCAGGCCCGCTCGGCACGTGCAAGAGGCCGCTCCCAGGTGTCCCAATACGGACTGTCCGCAGTTTCTCCGGCGTTCTTGTCGAAGGCAGGCATCCGCTCGAAGGCGATTTTCAGGTGGCTCAGTTGCCTTTCCTGGAAGATCCGCCTTTCCACGGCAGCCTCGAGATTGATAACCAGTGCTTTCATTGCTCTCTCGGTGTTCACTCGGGCCGGGTTCGATTGCCGCTGCTCGGGCGTCATGCGCTGGATGCCGCAACCTTGCCATAGAGGATGCCGAGAGATGTTGCCTCGCCTTCAAGGGCAAATCTCCGGGTGACATGCCGCTGCGCAAAGTCACCCCAATGGTGGATGGTGTCGGGGTCTTCCAGCAATGTCGAGGTCGCGGACAGCATCTTGGGCAAGTCGTTAGCAGGGATGACTGCTCCGGTCTCACCCTCGACGATCAGTTCCGAAAATGCTCCGACATCGGTCGCCACCACCGGCACGCCCGTCGCCATCGCCTCCAGGGGTGTCAGGCCGAAGCCTTCCCAGCGCTGAGGGGCGATGAAAAGGTCGAGGGCGCGGTACCAGTCGGCGATGTTCTTGTGCTCGCCGACGAAAAGGATGCGGTCGGCGAGGCCTGCCGCCTTGACCTTGGCCTTCAGCCCGTTTTCGAAGTCGACGTGCTTTGCGGTGGCGCGACCGGCAACGATGGCTGCCCAACCGGGATGAGAGGGGAGGAGTTCGATCATCGCGTCGACGAAGAGGTCGGTGCCCTTCTGGTGGCGGACGCGGCCGAAGCAGCCGATGTAACTGAGGGTCGGGTCGAGGCCGCTGGCACGCTTGGCGTCCGCTTTGTCATCCGCGGGGCGAAAGATGTCGCAGTCGATGCCGTGCATGACGACGGTGCTCGGCACTTCGAGATAGCCTGCAGTTTTTGCACTCGTCGCGATCACGGCGTCCATCTGGCGGATCAGGAACTTGGTCCAGCGGGAGTGCTTGCGCTGAGAGGCGGAGGTGAAGACGAGCTTCAAGGGCATACGCAGAATGTCGCGCAGGACGATGCCCGGCAGCATTTCCAGATTGCGACGCGCATGCCAGACGCGGTTCTTCCTGCCGTCAGGTGCGCGCCAGAGCTTCCAGAGATCGCGGAACCGCAGATGGGGCAGGTGCGGTGGCAGACCGGGGCCAAGAACTGCGATGTTCTGGCCGAGGCGGTTCTGCACCGGAACGAGCTGGATGATCGTCGAGGTGACGCCGGAGAGCCGTTGCTTGAAGTTGGGCGCGATAACGTGGACCCCTGCAGGGTCCACGTAGCTTTTCGTCTTCGGCATCACGGAGCCCAGTGCATCAGCCCCAGTTGACCGCGACGATCTCGTAAGCCTTGGAGCCGCCGGGGGCGACGACTTCGATGCTGTCGCCTGCTTCCTTGCCGATCAGCGCGCGCGCGATAGGGGAAGAGATCGAGATGCGGCCGGCCTTCACGTCGGCTTCCTGGTCGCCGACGATCTGGTAGGTCTTCTCTTCGTCGGTGTCTTCGTCGATGAGCTTGACGGTTGCACCGAACTTGATCTTGGAGCCGGACATCTTCGAGAGGTCGATGACCTCCGCGCGTGCAATCAGATCCTCGAGTTCGCCGACGCGACCCTCGTTGTGGCTCTGCGCTTCCTTGGCTGCGTGATATTCCGCATTCTCGGAAAGGTCGCCATGGGCGCGCGCCTCTGCAATCGCCTCGATGATGCGCGGACGCTCTTCCTGCTGGCGCCAGCGCAACTCTTCGTTGAGCCGGACGAAGCCGTTCTGCGTCATCGGTACCTTGTCTACCATGTCCTCTTCCTTCGTCTTCATGGCCGCCACAGCGGACACAAAAGAAAACAGGTTCCGAAGCAAAGCTGCGGAACCAGTCACAAATCACGTTGGAGGCGACTATAGCAGAATGGTCGGCGCAATTTCCAGAGTTTTCGACAGTCGATCTCCAGTCGTCCAAATTGGAATGGATTTGACAAGAGTGCCAATAGCTTGGCGTGTTGCTGGACAGAATGTCGCACGTCGCTTCCTTGACGAAGTGCAAGAGAACATTTACAGAACATTCTTATGAAGAAGTCGCTCAAAGAACGTCTTGCCATTCTCTCCGACGCTGCGAAATACGATGCCTCCTGCGCTTCGAGCGGGACGACCAAGCGCGACTCCGCGGCCTCCGGCGGTCTCGGTTCGACGGAGGGATCGGGCATCTGCCATGCCTATGCACCGGATGGTCGATGCATCTCCTTGTTGAAGATCCTGCTGACGAATTTCTGCATCTACGACTGTGCCTATTGCATCAATCGTTCTTCGAGCAATGTGGAGCGCGCGCGCTTCACGCCGGATGAAGTGGTATGGCTGACGATCGAGTTCTATCGGCGCAATTACATCGAGGGTCTGTTCCTGTCGTCCGGGATCATCCGCTCGTCCGACGACACGATGGCGGAGATGGTCAAGGTTGCCCGGGACTTGAGGACCAAGCATGATTTTCGTGGCTATATTCACCTGAAGACGATCCCCGAGGCCTCCGCCCGTCTTGTCGAGGAGGCAGGGCTCTATGCCGACCGCCTGTCGATCAACATCGAGTTGCCGACCGATCACGGGCTGGAGCGTTATGCTCCGGAGAAGCGGCCCGTGAACATTCGCCGATCGATGGCGGATCTGAGGCTGAAGATAGACGAGGCGCGTGAGCCGACGCATACCGGTCGGCGCAAGAAGTTCGTGCCGGGCGGCCAGAGTACGCAGATGATTGTCGGGGCGGATGGGGCTGATGATGCGACGATCCTTGGGTCGAGTGCGCGGCTCTACAGCTCCTACGGCTTGAAGCGAGTCTATTACTCCGCCTTCAGCCCGATCCCCGACAGTTCCAAAAACCTGCCGCTGATCAAGCCGCCCCTGATGCGCGAGCATCGCCTCTATCAGGCCGACTGGCTTTATCGCTTCTACGGTTTCTCGGTCGATGAGATCTCGTCGATCGGGCAGGGCGGGATGCTCGACCTGGAGCTGGATCCGAAGCTTGCCTGGGCGCTCGCCAATCGCGACCGCTTTCCAGTCGATGTCAACAAGGCGGATCGCGAGACGCTGTTGCGCGTGCCCGGTTTCGGCACGAAGACGGTCAGGGGGCTCTTGTCTGCCCGCCGGCATCGCCGGGTGCGGCTGGAAGATCTGGCGCGCCTCGGCGTGTCACTGAAGAAGGTGCGGTCCTTCATCGTCGCGGAAGGCTGGTCGCCTAATCGCAGCCTCGACCGGTCGGATCTCAGATCCGTCTTCGCGCCGCCGGCCGAGCAATTGTCGCTGTTCTGATGCGGACGGTGTCGCTTGAGGGGCAGGGCGGCTTTAGCGAGTGGCGGGATGCCGCCCGCCGTTTGCTTGTCGACGCGGTCGCGCCGGAGCAGGTGCGTTGGCAGTTGTTGGGGCAGGGCGGAGATCTGTTCGGGGTCGCTGGAGAGCCGCAGCCTGCGCAAACCGCACCGTCCGAGATGATCGTGCCCAAGAGTTTCATCGAGGCGGCAGAAGCGGCGATCTGCCATTCGGATCCGGATCGGTTTTCGCTTCTCTATCGCATCCTCTGGCGTCTCCAGGGCGAGCGCAACTTGTTGCAGGTGACGTCCGACGCCGACGTGTCGCACGTGGTCCGCTTGATCAAGAACGTGAGGCGGGACAGCCACAAGATGAAGGCTTTCGTGCGGTTTCGCGAGGTGGAGGCCGTTCAATCCGGGCGGCGACGTTTCGTCGCCTGGTTCGAGCCGGAGCACTTCATTGTTGCGCGCACGGCCGGTTTCTTCCAGCGGCGATTCACCGATATGGACTGGCTGATCGCCACGCCGAAGGGGTCTGCGGCCTGGAACGGACAGGAGCTCAAGACGTCCTGCGAACCTGCCGCCCGGCCGGAGGGTGAGGACGAGACGGACGAACTGTGGCGCACCTATTTCGCCAATATCTTCAATCCGGCGCGGGTCAAGATTCGGGCCATGCAGTCTGAAATGCCGAAGAAATATTGGAAGAATATGCCGGAAGCCTCGCTCATTCCGGACCTGATCGCGGGCGCCGAGCGGCGCGTGGCCGAGATGGCGGCGCGGCAGGCGAGCCAGCCGCCGGCCTTTCACGAGCGGCTGCAGGCGCAGTGGCGCGGACGGGACGAGGAGGACGCCACCGATCTGCCGCCGCTCGAGCGCTTGCGGCAGGAGGCCTCCGCTTGCACGCTGTGTTCGTTGCATTGCCATGCGACGCAGACAGTGTTCGGCGAGGGGCCTGACGATGCCGATATCCTCTTCGTCGGCGAACAGCCCGGCGATACCGAGGATCTCGCCGGACGCCCCTTCATCGGTCCCGCCGGCAAGATCTTCGACGAGGCGGTGGAGGCGGCCGGGATCGACCGGACCCAGGTCTATGTCACCAATGCGGTCAAGCATTTCAAATATGAGCGGCGCGGCAAGAGGCGCATTCATATGCGGCCCGATGCGGGCGAGGTCGCGCATTGCCGCTGGTGGGTGGCCAAGGAGATCGAGATCATCCAGCCGCGCATCGTGGTGGCACTCGGGGCTACCGCCTATCTCTCGCTGACCGGCGAAAGCCGACCGATCGCCGAAGTGCGCGGTATGCCAATCCCGATGCAGGAGAGCCGCATGCTGCTCGTCACCACCCATCCGGCGGCCATACTCAGAATGCCGGACGAGGATCTCAAGGCGCGCAGTCTGGCAGCCTTCCGGTCCGATATGCAGGACGTGCGTCGGCTCGCCGAGACCTTACCTGCGCTTTGAGACTTGCATCAGTGGCCGCTGATGCGGCTTTCATCGAGTTCCGTTCGTGCGTAGACGCGGGCAGCGATCGCGGCAAGCAGGAGCAGCGTCACGGTCGCCAGCGCACAACAAAGCGCAAATCCGCCGGCAAAGCTGTCGCGCGCCATTCCGATCCAGGGGGCGGCTTCATTGCCTGTATTACGAGCGACTTCGAGTGCCGTGCCGAGTGCCGCGGTGACCGCGTCCCGATCGACGGGGGACAATCCGTCGAGGTCCGCATCCTGCATGCCGAAACGGTAGAAGAGCGTGCCCAGGCTGCCGAGGACTGCGACACCCAGCGCACCGCCGAATTCCGCACTGGTCTCTGAGATCGCGGAGGCAGAACCGGCGCGTTCCGGTGGGGCCGTGCCGACGATGAGGCCCGTCGTTGTGAGGATGACGGGCACGAAGCCGAGGCCCATGATCATGCTGGCGCCGAGTACGCCGACAAGGCTCGAATGCGAGGCAGCGATCGCCATGAGCCCGGTGCCGAGTGCATTGACCACCAGACCGAGGAGCACCGTCTTAACCGGCCCCAGATTGTTCGTCACGCGCCATGCCTGGAAGGACATCACGGTGAAGACAAGCGAAGAGGGGACGGACCAGAGGGCAGCCTTCAGCGGTGTCAGCCCAATGACAAGCTGCAGATAGAGGTTCTGGAACAGGAAGATGCCGAAAATGAAAAAGACGCCGGCCAGGTTCACCATCAGCGAGGCTCTGAAAGCTGGGATCCTGAAGAGGGCGAGATCGATCATTGGGTGTTCGAGCACCTTCTGACGCTTGATGAAGACCACGCCGACGGCAAGGCCGAAGAGGATCGGCAGGAACTGGATCAATTCGAAGCCTTCGGCCGCCATTTTCTTGAAGCCGTAGACAACGGGCAGGACGGTCAGGAGTGAGAGGCCTACGCTGAGCAGATCGAGGCGCCCGGCGTTCTCGTCCTTATATTCCGGCAGCAGGAAAGGCGCACTGGCCAGAAGCGCTGCCATGATCGGCACGTTGATCAGGAAAACCGATCCCCAGTGGAAATATTGCAGAAGAACACCACCAATCAGCGGGCCGATCAGGCCGCCGAGCGCAAAGGCCGTGCCCCAGATGCCGATCGCCCGGTTGCGTTCGCTCTCGTCTCGAAACAGGTTGACGACGAGAGAGAGTGTGGAAGGGGCGATCGTGGCGCCGGCGATGCCAAGAAGGGCGCGGGCGACGATGAGCATGGAGGCGGTGTTGGCGAAGGCTGCAAAGACCGAGGCTGCGCCGAAGAAGAAGGCGCCGATCAGGAGCACCTTGCGCCGGCCGATGCGGTCGCCGAGTGTGCCCATGGTAACGAGAAAGCCGGCGACCATGAAGCCATAGATATCGTTGATCCATAGAAGCTGGGTCGCCGACGGATCGAGATCGGACACGATCGCCGGCATGGCGAGGAAGAGGACCGAGAGGTCCATCGAATAGATCAGGCAGGCAATGGACAGGATCAGAAGACCGATCCATTCCCGGCGCGTCGCCTTTTGGGCGCCAACGTCAATAGTCGCGGACATCAGGGCAATCTCTCAATTCAAACTGCGGCAGATTGCCGTAGTGCAAGCGTTTCGACAAACGTCAAATTTTGATGGGATGGATCACGCGCCGTGATCGTATTGGCCCCAATGAAAGCGTCCGCGATGACAGCTGTGCAGCTGCCGATTGTTCGGCCGTTGTCGGCTTGTCAAGCGGGGGAGGCTCGCGTTTAACACGGGTTCGATCCTGCGGACCCAACGACATCGCTGCAGGCTGTTGGAGGGAGATAGCTTTGCAATCGACAATCGTCTTGACCGCTATGGCCATGCTTGCGTTCGCCGCGAATTCGCTTCTGGCTCGCGAGGCTCTGGGTGACGTTTCGATCGAGGCCGCCGGGTATACGGCCGTCAGGATCATCTCGGGGGCGGTCGTGCTTTATGGTCTGATGCGGCGCGGGCAGACCATCTCTCGCACAACGGGGCCTGCCTTGCCTGGGGATTGGTGGGCGGCAACGGCCCTCTTCGTCTATGCCATCGCCTTTTCCGCCGCCTATCTCTCCCTTGGAGCCGCGACCGGCGCCTTGATCCTCTTTTCCTCCGTGCAGGCAAGCATGGTCGCATTCGGGTTGTTCAAGGGCGATCGTCCGAGCCTGCGGGAAGTCATCGGCTTTGCCGTCGCGTTTGCCGCTTTCGTCTATCTCATTCTGCCCGGAGTGGGACGGCCGGACCCGGTCGGATGTGTTCTGATGATCGCCTCGGGTGTTGCCTGGGCTGTCTACACGTTGCGTGGCCGCGGATCGCAGGATCCGATCGGCGAGACCGCTGGTAACTTTGTCCGGGCCTCCGCCTTCTGTCTGCCGCTCGCTGTGGTCGCAGCCCTTCATGAGACAGCGACGCCGACCGGGGTGCTCTTCGCGCTGGCGTCTGGCATCGTCGCGTCGGGGCTCGGCTATGCGATCTGGTATCGGGCGCTCAGGGGCCTCGCAACCTTCCAGGCGGCGCTGATCCAGCTCTCAGTGCCGGTGATTGCCGCGCTCGGTGCGATCCTGCTCCTCAATGAGCGGCTGACGCTGCATTTCGTCGTGGCGGGTGCCTGTGTCATTGGCGGCATCGCACTTGCTATTCTGGCGAAACAGAAGCGCCCGGGCTGAGCCTCTGAGCTTCAGGTGCCTTTCGTCGCGGCGTGGCGCTCTGCGGCATAGGCGGCCAGACGGGCAAGCGTCTGCTTGCCACCCTCCATTGCGCCGAACTTGAAGGTTGCGTCGCGCGCCTCCTGCGTCGGGAAGATGAGGGTCAGGATGACGCGGGTCTGCCCACATTCATCGCGAAGGGTGATAACGCCATCGAAATGTGCGGGCTCTCCCATCTCGCCACCGTGCTCATAGGCGATGCGGGTCGGCGGTGCGATGTCCTGATAGCGGATCCAGTTCGGCCAATCCTTGCCGTCCGGGCCATGCATGGTATAGCGCCAGAACCCGCCGACCGAAAAATCCATCTCGTGGGTTTCGTTCTGGAAACCATCCGGACCCCACCATGCATCGAGATGGTGGGCATCTGTAAACATCTCGAAGACAAGATCGATGGGAGCGGCGACTAGACGCTCGACCTCCAGGATGCGGGCAGGATCCAGTGTGCTCGTCATCTCATTGGTTTCCTTCTTGCAGGACCTGTTCGAGGCGTTCCAAATTCTGGTCATTGGCGGCGTGAATGAATTTCTCGATCTCCCGGTTTTCCTCGGTCGGCTCGAACAGCATGCGCCATTTCAGACGTGTGCCCGAGGCCGTGCCCTCAAATGTCATCTCCAGCGTGAAGACGTGCATCGGTTCATGGTGAAGGGCGACCACGCGACGTTCGGGTTCAATGTCTTGAAAGGTCCACCGGTTGGCGAAATCGGTGCCGTCAGATGATGTCATGGTCACGCGCCAATCGCCGCCGGCGCGAAAGTCGAATTCGTCGATTCGATTGGTAAAGCCGTGCGGTCCCCACCACAGCGCCAGAAGCTTTGGGTCAGCAATCGCGTTGAATACGGCTGCCGGGTCTGCGGGGAGCAGACGCTCGTTCACGATTACCAGCTTTTCAGTCATTCCTCATCATCCTTCACGTCTTCGCGTTCATTCTGGATTGCGGCCAGATAATCTTCCAGGCGATCAAGCCTGTGCTCCCACAGCTTGCGATAATCGCCAAGCCAGCCATCGACAGCTCTCAGGGGCTCGGGTTCCAGTCGGCAGGGGCGCCACTGTGCACTGCGCCCGCGCGAAATGAGCTTCGCCCGTTCCAGCACCTTCAGGTGTTTGGAAACAGCCGGAAGGCTCATGTCGAAAGGTTCTGCCAGTTGATTGACGGTGGCTTCGCCGGTGGTAAGCCGCGCGAGGATTGCGCGCCGTGTCGGGTCGGCCAGGGCGGACAACGTCAAGGACAAAGGGTCGCTGCTCATGGTTATCCACTCGGTTAATTAACTAAGTGGTTTAGTTAAGGTCTGCGACGTCGGTCGTCAAGCCGATACGTCGAGGAAGAGTGAGGATCTTGTGAATGGATATGTGCAGGGCGCGTGTCCGGGGTATGCGCGAGCCGCACCCTTCGTCTGAATTTCCAGGAGAGCGCCGCAAGAAACGCCCGCTTTGAAGCCTCAACCCCAAAGTTTGAAGAGCGCCGAAATGATTGTGGCACCACCGATCGGGGCGACGAACAGCAGCATTATGTTGATCCCGACGATGATGATCAGCGTCTTCTGCTGACGCGGAGTCAGGGACGGGCGCCCCGGGTCTCCAGGCGGATCCGATGGAGGCGTGTAGTTGTTGAGATCGAGAAACATGACGGTGGACCTGTCTCGATTGCCATTCAGAAGGGCTTTCCTTCCTTACATAGGCGTCAGAGACAGATTTCCACCGTCAAAGTCGTGCCTCAGAAATAGCTCTGTAGCGGACGAACCTCGAGCTGGCCGCCCTTCAGCGCCCGGATGGCTTCGGCGGCGGCGAGCGCGCCGGCCATAGTCGTGTAGTAGGGCACCTTCTGCATCAGGGCGGCCCGGCGCAGCGACTTCGAATCTGAGATCGCCTTGTTGCCGTCGGTCGTGTTGATAACCAGCTGGACCTGACGGTTGCGGATGGCGTCCTCGATATGCGGCCGGCCTTCCAACACCTTGTTGATCTTGACCGCCGGAATGTCGTTTTCCGCGAGGAAGCGCTGGGTGCCGCCGGTTGCCATGACCTTGAAGCCGATCTGGGTCAGGATCAGGATGGCCGGCAGGACGCGGGCCTTGTCCTCGTCACGCACGGAGACGAAGACCGTGCCGTCGCGCGGCAGTTCGACGGATGCTCCGAGCTGGCTCTTGGCGAAGGCCAGCGCAAAGTCGGTGTCGAGGCCCATGACTTCGCCGGTCGAGCGCATTTCGGGCCCAAGCAACGTGTCGACGCCGGGGAAGCGGGCGAACGGGAAGACGGCTTCCTTGACGGCGATGTGGTTGAGGTTGCGTGGATCGGGCTTCTTGCCATAGGCGGCGATCGCGTCGTCCAGCTTTTCGCCCGTCATGATGCGTGCAGCGATCTTGGCGATCGGGGCGCCGATGGTCTTTGCCACGAAGGGCACCGTGCGCGAGGCGCGCGGGTTGACTTCGAGCACGTAGATCACGTCGTCCTTGATCGCATACTGGACGTTCATCAGGCCGCCGACATTAAGCGCCTTGGCCATGGCAGCCGTCTGGCGTTCCAGTTCGTCGAGAGTTGCCTTGGAGAGCGAACGCGAGGGCAGCGAGCAGGCACTGTCACCCGAATGGATGCCGGCTTCCTCGATATGCTCCATGATGCCGGAGACGAAGACATTCTCGCCGTCGCAGAGCGCGTCGACGTCGACTTCAATGGCGTTGGTCAGGTAGCTGTCGAAGAGCAGAGGGTTCTTGCCGAGCAAGGTGTTGATCTGGCCGGTCTTGTCGTTCGGGTAGCGCTGCTTGATGTCCTCAGGGACCAGACCCGGAACCGTGTCGAGCAGGTAGGACTGCAGCATCGATTCCGAGTGAATGATCTGCATGGCGCGGCCGCCGAGCACGTAGGACGGGCGCACGACCAGCGGGAAGCCGATTTCGGTCGCGACCAGCCGGGCCTGCTCGACCGAGTAGGCGATTCCGTTGTTCGGCTGCGCCAGGTCGAGCTTCATCAAGAGCTTCTGGAAGCGGTCACGATCTTCGGCAAGGTCGATCATGTCGGGCGCGGTGCCGAGGATCGGGATGCCGTTCTTTTCGAGCGCTTCGGCGAGCTTCAGCGGGGTCTGGCCGCCGAACTGGACGATGACGCCGACCACTTCGCCCTTTTCCTGCTCGGCGCGGAGGATCTCGATCACGTCTTCGGCCGTCAGCGGTTCGAAATAGAGGCGGTCGGAGGTGTCGTAGTCGGTCGATACCGTTTCCGGGTTGCAGTTGATCATGATCGCTTCGAAGCCGGCGTCCTTCAGCGCGAAGGCGGCATGGCAGCAGCAATAGTCGAACTCGATGCCCTGGCCGATGCGGTTAGGACCACCGCCGAGGATGACGACCTTCTTGCGATCGGAGACCTGGGCTTCCGAGCGCAGCGCGCCGACGAAGGGCGTCTCGTAGGTCGAGTACATGTAGGCGGTCGGCGAGGCGAATTCGGCAGCGCAGGTGTCGATACGCTTGAAGACCGGGCGCACGTTCAAGCCGTTGCGCAGTTCGGCGACTTCCTTGGGGCGCTTTCCGGAAAGCGAGGCAAGGCGGGCGTCGGAGAAGCCCATGGCCTTCAGCGTGCGCAGGTTTTCTGCGTCTTCCGGCAGGCCGTGTTCACGCACGCGGGCTTCCATGTCGACGATCGCCTTGAACTGGGCGATGAACCATGGGTCGATCTTGCAGCCTTCATGCACTTCTTTCGGCGACATGCCAAGGCGCAGGGCCTGGGCGACCATGCGCAGGCGGTCCGGTGTCGGCGTGCCGATGGCTGCACGGATGGCATTCTTGTCATCGGCGCTATCACCGTTTGCGCCGAGGCCCGGAATTTCGATTTCGTCGAGGCCGGTGAGACCGGTTTCGAGGCCACGCAGGGCCTTTTGCAGCGATTCGGCAAAGGTGCGGCCGATCGCCATGACTTCGCCTACCGACTTCATCGCTGTCGTCAGTGTCGGCGAGGCGCCGGGGAATTTTTCAAAGGCGAAACGCGGGATCTTGGTGACGACGTAGTCGATCGACGGTTCGAAGGAGGCCGGTGTCGCACCGCCGGTGATGTCGTTTTCAAGTTCGTCCAGCGTGTAGCCGACGGCAAGCTTGGCAGCGACCTTGGCGATCGGGAAGCCGGTCGCCTTTGAGGCCAGAGCGGACGAGCGCGAGACGCGCGGGTTCATTTCGATGACGACGAGGCGGCCATCGGCCGGGTTGACGGCGAACTGGACGTTCGAGCCGCCGGTTTCAACGCCGATCTCGCGGAGGACCGCGATCGAGGCGTTGCGCATGATCTGGTATTCCTTGTCCGTCAAGGTCAGCGCGGGGGCGACGGTGATGGAGTCTCCGGTGTGGACGCCCATCGGGTCGATGTTCTCGATCGAGCAGATGATGATGCAGTTGTCCGCCTTGTCGCGGACGACCTCCATTTCATACTCCTTCCAACCGAGGACCGATTCTTCGATGAGGACTTCGGTGGTGGGGGAGGCGTCGAGGCCGGAATTGATGATCTCGTAGAATTCCGAGCGGTTGTAGGCAATGCCGCCGCCGGTGCCGCCCATGGTGAAGGAGGGGCGGATGATGGCTGGCAGGCCGACGACGTCGAGGGCCTGGGCGGCGATCGCCATGGCATGGGCCATGTAACGCTGCTTGCGATCGGTCTCGCCGAGGTTCCACTGGTTTTCGAGTTCGTCGAGCGCCTTGTCGAGCTCGGCGCCGGAAAGTTTCGCTTTCAGTTCGTTGCGGGCGGCCTCATGCGTCTTGCGGTCGGCGTCCTTGATCTCGGTCGCGTTGGCGAGCATCGACTTCGGGGTTTCGAGCCCGATGCGGGTCATGGCTTCGCGGAAGAGGGCGCGGTCTTCGGCCATGTCGATGGCGGCGGGCTTGGCGCCGATCATCTCGACATTGTAGCGATCGAGCACGCCCATTCGCTTCAGGGACAGCGCGGTGTTGAGCGCGGTCTGGCCGCCCATGGTCGGGAGCAGGGCATCGGGACGCTCCTTGGCGATAATCTTGGCGACGACTTCAGGGGTGATCGGCTCGACATAGGTCGCGTCGGCGAGGCCCGGGTCGGTCATGATCGTGGCCGGGTTGGAATTCACCAGAATGACCCGGTAACCCTCTTCCTTCAGCGCCTTGACGGCCTGGGTGCCTGAATAGTCGAATTCGCATGCCTGGCCAATGACGATCGGCCCCGCGCCGATGATGAGGATGGACTTGATGTCTTGGCGCTTGGGCATGGATCTATCCGTTCTTTGACCTGCGCGAAAAACCGGCCTGGGTGAGGGAGGTCACCGGCCGGGCGCAGAGAGATGGTCTTTTCAGGCTAGAAGCGGCTTATAGGGAAATGTTCGATCGGAAGGAACCCCGAAATTGATGAATCCGACAGGAAATCGCCTCATCGTTCATGGTCCTCGGCGACATGTGGATCGCTTGCCTAAGACGGCCTTGCTTGTGCTGCTGTTCGCCGCCTTCGGAGGTTGTCGATAAAGGATTCTTCAGCAAATGAGTGTTTTCTCATTCCCATGAGATCACTGTTCTACATGCCCTTGGTCAAAAGCCGCCTTCCCATGCTGTGGTGGGAGGTTTCTGGACATATTCGAAACGACGCGCTTGTGTATGCCTGTGTGGCCGCCTACTCCATAATTTGTATCGGAGTGCTCCACTTCTCCGGTCATTGGGAGCAGGCTTCGCATACGCTCTATTTCGTCCAATGGCCTTTGTTGTTTCTCTGGTTTATGCCGATGATGGCAGTAACCTTTGATCTCGTGCACGGAATTCTTCGGTTTCGCTCACGGCGTATTCGGGCGTATGGGTTGTTGTTCGGTGTAAAGCGGTTAGCCAGGCTGCTGGCAGGGATGGTCCTGCTGATGGCCCTTATGATCTTCCAGGGTAGCTTTACCTCGATCAAGAACATGCTGCCGATCATGGCCGGCGGTTTCCCGTATGACACGCTGCATGCCGACATCGACCGCATCATTCACTTCGGCCATGACCCTTGGCAGTTACTCTACCCGTGGGCCGCTCACCCAATTGTGCTCGCTGTTGTCGAATGGAACTACAGCGTTTTGTGGTTCGTCTTCTGCTTCGCGGCTTTGTTTTTCGTCGCCACCTCGCCTTGGGCGAATGCCATCCGAACGCGCTACATGCTGATGTTCATGTTTGTCTGGGTGTTCTGCGGTAATGTGCTTGCCGGGCTGTTCCTGTCGGCAGGACCAGCCTTCTATGGGCAGGTTACTGGCGACACGTCTCGATTCGCCGATCAGTTGACGTTCTTGTCAGGCGGCCAGGCTCACGCCTTTCAGTTGTATCTCTGGCGGATCTACGAGAGCGGCGTCGCCGGCTTTGGTTCGGGCATATCCGCCTTTCCAAGTGTCCATGTGGCACTGATCACCATGAATGCACTCTTTTTGTCAGAACGGTTTCCCAAGCTTGCCTGGCCGGCTGCAGCCTACACGTTGCTTATCGTCGCCAGTTCGGTCTATCTCGGCTGGCACTATGCGATCGATGGTTATGTGTCGATACTGGTCGTAATACTTGCGCACGGCTTGCTGAAGAGCTGGAAAACTCGCAGCCAGCAAAGAGCCGCCCGCGGCCTTCTTGCTGCCGGATAGGTCTTACCGCGCAACAGCCTGTCGCAAGGCGTCGCCGCAAGTGATCGTCATACATCGTTCGCAGCCGCCTGTTAGTCGACATGTCGGTTGTCACGAGAGTATCCCATGTCCCAACCCGTTGTTCCCGTCTACTTGCGTTCGTTCTCACATAGCCTGACGAACCACGCCATCCCCCACCTCGGTCGACGCTACGACACATCCGGCACCTTCCTGCGCGAGCGCGGAAACACTGTCGTATGCCACCTCGTCGAGGGCTCGGAGAGTGCTTCTGCCATCCTCGATGCCCGCGCCCGGTTTCTGTCCATGCCCTGTGCGGACAAACTTGCCTTCACGGCGGGATCCAGCCTGCACATGACGCTCTTCCAGGGCATCATCGAGACACGGAGATCCTTGCCCTATTGGCCGGCGGACGTTTCGCTGCAAGCGCCGATCGACGACATGACGGCGATCTTCATGGATCGGCTGGCGCGGTTTGCGCCGGGCGAGGCCTTCGCGGTCGAAGTCACACATGCGACGCCGAACGGGTTGACGCTCGACGGGGTGACGGCGCGGGACCGGCAAGTTCTCAAGGATTGGCGCAACCGGTTCGCAGACTTGCTCGGCTATCGGCATCCGGACCACGACACCTATGTCTTCCACATCACCTTTGCCTACATGATCGAGCGGTTCGACGATGAGACCATGGCCGTATGGGTGCCGTTCCTGGACGAGATTGCGCAGGACATCCGGCGGCGTTCGCCGGTGATCGAACTGAGGGCGCCGGCCTTCTGCGCCTTCGAGGATATGAACCATTTTGAAGAGCTTCTGTCCTTCGAACCCCGCTGAGGGGTGGCCCAGAAACGAGAAATGGCGGGTCCGACCCGCCATTCGTCTTTGTCGTTTGATGGGAGAGATCAGAACTCTTCCCACTCCTGTCCGCTCGGAGCTGGCTTGGCGCCCATGGCAGATGCGATCTTGCCGGCGAGTGCCCGGGCGGGAGAGGCGACGGGACGGGTTGCCTGTGAGGTGGGTGCGGGTCGCGCAGGCGCGGAGGGGGCTGCATAGGATCTGGCCGACTGCGCCGATATCGTCGCCTGTCGGGATGCGGAGCCCAGGTTGAACTGTGCGAGGCGGGTGGAGAGAGACTGCACTTCGGTGACCAGCGTGTGTGACGCCGCATTGGTCTCCTCGACCATGGCAGCATTCTTCTGCGTGCCCTGGTCCATGATGTTGACTGCCGAATTTATCTCGTGAAGACCGGTCGACTGTTCGCGGGCAGCATCGACGATCGCGTGCACGTTCGTATTGATCTGTTGAACTTCGGCAACGATGGCAGACAGGGCCTCGCCGGTCTGATCGACGAGCGAGACGCCGTGCTTGACCTGTTCGCCGGAGGCCGTGATCAGGGTCTTGATTTCCTTCGCCGCATTGGCGGAGCGCTGGGCAAGCTCTCGGACTTCCTGGGCAACGACGGCAAACCCCTTGCCGGCTTCACCAGCGCGGGCGGCTTCAACACCGGCGTTTAGCGCCAGGAGGTTCGTCTGGAAGGCGATTTCGTCGATGACACCAATGATGTTGGAGATCGACTGCGAGGACTGTTCGATTGCGCTCATGGCGTCGATCGCGGAGCGCACCACTTCGCCGGAGCGTTCGGCACTTTCCTTGGTGCGGCTGACCTGCTGGCCGGCCTCTTCCGCGCGCTGGGTCGATTCCTTGACCGAGCGGGTGATCTGCGAGAGGGCCGCCGAGGTCTGTTCGACCGATGCGGCCTGCTGTTCGGTGCGGCGGGCCAGATCGTCGGCGGCGGAGCGGATCTCGTTCGAGCCGTTCTCGATCGTGGTCGCGTTGTCGCGGAAGGAGATCATCGCAGCGCGCAGCTTTTCGATCGAATCGTTGAAGTTGACGCGGATCTCGTCGAGGGCGGGCGAGAAGGGTTTCTCCAGGCGGACCGTCATGTCACCGTCGGAGAGGCGAGCGAGGCCTGCACGCAACTCGTCGACGACGTGGCGGATTTCTTCCTCACGTGCCTTGTGGCCGCGAGAGCGCTCGACACGCTCGATCTCCTCCTGCTCGAAGCGCGCTTCGGCTTGCTTCTCAAGGTCGATTTTCTTGCGATTGCTTTCCAGGAGGACCTGGAGCGAACGGGAGAGGTCGCCGAGTTCATCACCCCTATCCTTGTCGGTGAGTTCGACGTCCAGTCGTCCGGCCGCAATCTCGGTCGTCTGGCCGATGACGCGGTTGATCCGGCCGACAAAGCGGCGCGCAAGCAGCCAGCCGACAACGATCAGCAGGATGGTGGCACCGATGATGATGAGTGCCGAGGCGGAAACCGTTTCTGTCAGTGCGCCGAGAACCGTGGCACTCGGGACCGAGACGACGACATTCCAGACGGCGCCCGGGAAGGGCTCGATCGGGACCGCGACCGCCATGCGTTCGACACCGTCCTTGTCGACGATGGTGCCGACGCTGCCGGGCGTTTTCAGGACCGCTTCCCAAGCCGTGGCATCGACACCGCTATCCTTCAAGGCCTTCCCCATCACGTCCTTGTCCGGATGGCTGACAAAGGCATTGGCGGAGGAGAGGAGGGCAATGTAGCCGTCTCCCAGGGGACGCTTGGCCGCAAGGTCGGTCGCGGTCTGGTCGAGATCGATGTCGGCGCCGATATAGGCCACCGACTTGCCCTGATCGAAGATCGGGACCGAGATCGTCGTCATCAGCACGTCCTTGCCGTCGACCGGATAGACGTAAGGTTCCATGAGCACGGATTTGCCGGTCTTGACCGGCAGCTGGTAGTAATCGCCGGCGCCCGGCTTGTCGTAGTCGACCAGCACGTCTGTCTTGATGACGCCGCCGGAGCGGAAGATGTAGGGGACGAAGCGACCCGTCGCGTCATGGACCGGCTTGCCGACATAATCAGCATCCTTGCCGTCATAGGCATCGGGTTCCCACCCGGTCGAGACGCCGATCGCGCCCGGATAGGCCTCCAGCGCGCTGGTCATGACGGCCATGGCAATGCTGCGGTCCGCCAACCCATTGGCACGCAGGGCTTCCACGGAGGTCCGCATGCCCTCGACCATCTGGTAGGATGCCTTCAGGCTCTTTTCGATGTCGCCCGAGGCATCGGATGCTGCAACCCGCATTTCATTGATGCCGGCTTCGCGTATGTGACCATAGGTCAGGCCGACCAGCGTCGCGGCGACTCCGATCGTGGTGACGACGCCGAGGCCGACGGTCGAAAAGATGTTTCGGCTTGTGGCGGATCTGAAGAGCATGGGCCGTTCCCTCATTAGCCTTGTATTGTCTCGGCGCGATGATCCGCCCGACGGGCGGCTCTCGCGCATTTGGTCCGAACTTTAAAAGGCTATGGTTAAGTAGTTCTTTATATTCGACTGATCCGGTAGGCTCTGCAGGGCTTGCCATGTGCCTCAGATGGCGAAACAGTTCGCTGGTGAATCCATTTGGGACGGGGCATTGCATGTTCGAAGACTATGGCAATCACGACGGCATGGGATTGGCGGATTTGATCCGGCGCAGAGATGTCTCGGCTGTTGAGGTTCTTGAGGCGGCCATTGCCCGGATCGAACAGGTCAATCCGCAGCTCAATGCGGTGATCCGGCCCCTGTTTGAGGACGCGCGGCGGCAGGTCGAAGCGGGGATCGGCCACGGGCCGCTCGCAGGCGTGCCCTTCCTCATCAAGGATCTCCTGGCGCAGGTAGATGGTGTGCCGACCGGCAACGGCAACCGGCTTTGGGCTTCCAGGAAAGCAACAGGCGACACTGAACTCGTCCGGCGATGGCGCACTGCGGGTCTCGTGATCGCCGGCAAGACCAATACGCCCGAGTTCGGATTGACGCCCTATACAGAAGCCGGCGCAAGCGGCCCATGCCGCAATCCTTGGGATCTGGCGCGGACTCCCGGAGGATCCTCGGGTGGTTCCGCTGCCGCGGTTGCCTCCGGCATGGTGCCGATCGCATCCGGTGGCGATGGCGGCGGATCAATTCGTATTCCCGCCTCGGCCTGTGGCATTTTCGGGATGAAGCCGACGCGCGGGCGCACGCCGGCCGGCCCCTTTATCGGCGAAGCCTGGTCGGGCTTTGCCGGCGAACATGTGCTGACGCGCTCGGTCAGGGACAGTGCGGCCGTGCTCGATGCCACGCACGGAGCGGATCGCGGCTCGCCGCATCCGTTGCCGCTTCATGAGGGCACGTTTCTCGATGCGGTGCATCGGGCGCCCGGAAAACTCCGGATTGCAGTTTCCCGCGAGCCCATGCTCGGCAAGGCCGTCGCGTCGGAGGTCATCGCCGCCTTCGACGAGGCGGTGGCGCTGCTCGGCGAGCTCGGCCATGAGGTGATCGAGGCGGCGCCTGCGGTGCAGCGGGAGGCCTTCTCCATGGCTTTCCTGACGGCACTTGCAGGTGAACTCGGGGCCGACATCGAGTTTACCGCGAAGACCTTCGGCGTAAAGATCCGCCCCGGCGATTACGATGCCTCGACCTTCGGCATGGGGCTGCTGGGGCAGGGTTTCACAGCCGCCGATCTCATCACGGCGCATCGCTACCTGGCACTCTCGGCTCGTTCGGTTCTCGGTTTCTTCGATGATGTCGACGTGCTGATGACGCCGGTGCTGTCGTCATTGCCGGTGAAGATCGGCGCGCTGCAGCCGAGCGCCATCGAGAAGAAACTGCTGACGGTGCTCGGCCATGTCGGCGGCGGTCGCCTGCTGAAGAAGCTTGGCATTGCCGAGCAGCTGGCGGCCCAGACCTTCGAGTTCATCCCCTGGACGCCGGTTTTCAATGTCACCGGCCAGCCGGCCATGTCTGTTCCGGTGGTCTGGTCGCCGGAGGGCTTGCCGATCGGCATGCATTTCGTCGGCCGCTTTGCCGACGAGGATACATTGTTTTCGCTGGCAGGTCAGCTGGAACAGGCGCGGCCCTGGAAGGACAAGCGCCCGATCATCTGATCAGAGGCCGGGCACCACCAACACCTTGACCTCGCCAGGCTTTGGCGGATTGCCGACGACGTCAGGGGCCTCGTCGAGTGAGATCTTGCGCGAGATGAGCTTGTCAATCTCGATTGTGCCCGAGGCGATCAGGTCCGCAGCCCGCCGATGGGTGAAGGGGTTAAGGAAGGAGGTCACCAGTTTCACCTCCCGAAAGAGAAGGTCGAAAGGCTCGATTTCGATCGTTTCGCCCTGGGGCATGACGCCCAGAATGACGGCGGTGCCGCCGGGACGCACGAGTTTCGTCGCCTGGATCACCGTCTCGCCAACACCGGCGCATTCCATAACGACGTCGACGCCTCCGGGCACGAGGCCCGTTTCGCCTGCAATCTGTGTAATCACGTCACCCGCTGCCGGATCGACGCTCGCCGTGGCGCCGAGGTCTTCGGCAAGGCTGCGGCGGCTCGCCTGGCGCGTCACGAGGATGACCGTCGTTGCGCCTGCGAGCCGGGCCAGTTGCACCGTCAGCAATCCGATCACGCCACCGCCGAGAACCACGACAGACGAGCCGGCCTTGATCTCGGCGAGATCGATGCCGTGCAGGCAGCAGGCGAGGGGTTCGCAGAAGGCACCATGCATCGGATCGAGATCGGCTGGAAGAAAAAAGGCCTGCTTCTGGGGAACGATGACATAATCGGCGAAACCGCCATCGCGGTGGATGCCGATGGCCCGAAGGTTGCGGCAGAGATTGACCCTACCGTTGACGCAGTGGCTGCAGCGGCCGCAGGCGATGTTCGGATCACCGGTGATGCGGTCGCCGATGGCAAAGCCGGTCACACCTGCGCCGAGTTGTTCGACTATGCCGCTGAATTCATGGCCCAATGTCACGGGTGGGGTGCAGGGAAACTCGCCCTTGAAGAGGTGCCGATCGGTGCCGCAGACACCGCAGGCCTCGACTTTGACCAGAAGTTCGTCCAGTCCGGGCGTGGGTTTGTCGATCTCGCGGGTGAAAAGTCGGCCGGTCGCCTCCAGTCGCATCGCCTTCATGCGTCACTCCTCCCAAAGTGCAGTTCCAGACGAGACTTGCATGCGGGATCGAGTGTGCCAAGGGTAGGCACGCTGCGTTCCGGCAGCCATGCGCGAGAAACTTGGCGGTTCGGCTCGACGTCTGTGCCAGGGGCCACTAGATAGTTCAATCAACGACAATCCAAGGATCCTCCCTGATGATCACCGTGCATTACCTGGACAATTCCCGCGCCCACCGCATTCTCTGGCTGCTGGAAGAGCTCGGGCTCGACTACCAGGTCAAGGTCTATCATCGGACAAAGGAGTATCTGGCGCCGAAGGAGCTCAAGGCCGTGCATCCGCTCGGCAAGTCGCCGGTCATCGAGGACAATGGACGGGTGGTCGCGGAAAGCGGCGCGATCATGGAGTATCTGATCGAGACCTATGGCGGCGAAGGTCTGCGACCTGCAGCCGGCACGGACCAGCGGCAGCGCTATCGCTACTGGATGCATTATGCCGAGGGTTCGGCCATGCCGCTTCTGGTGATGAAGCTGATCTTTGCGCGCATTCCGGGGCAGGTGCCCTTTTTCATCAAGCCGGTGGCCAAGATGATCAGCGCGGGTGTGGCCAAGAAGCTGATCGATCCGCAACTGGCCGATCATCTCGATCTCTGGATTGCCGAGGTCGGCAAGGACGGCTGGTTTGCCGGCAAGGATTTTTCCGCCGCCGACATTGCCATGAGTTTTCCGGTCGAAGCCGGGACTGCACGGATCGCGGGGACCAAGGATGTCTCCGTGCTGCGTGGCTGGATGGAACGGATCCGCGCGCGGCCGGCCTATCAGCGGGCGCTGGCGCGTGGCGGCGAATACGGCTACGCGAAGAGCTGAGTGACGGCAATTCGCTCCGGTCGCGGACCTTGCCGTGCAAGAAACGCTTCCCGTCACTGGCGTCGTGGAACAGTTCCGCTATCTTCCCATTGTTAGATGCGTGAGCGGGAGAGGAAGCGTCATGGAATGGAAAGGCCGTCGGCAATCGGACAATGTCGAGGATCGGCGCGGCCAATCGAGTGGCGGCGGCTTTGGTCGCAATCCTTTCGGTCGATCCGGGATCCAGATCCCCATGGGCGGGCGACGAGGTGGGGGCTTGAGCTTCGGCACGATCATTTTTCTGGTGATCGTTTACTTCGTCCTCAAGGCTATGGGCATAGACATGCTGCAGGTCCTGGGCGAGGGCAATGTCGGCGGTGCAGGTTCCGGCTACGAGCAATCGATCGGACAGCGGCCTGCGGGCCAGTCCAGCGACGACACGACCGCCTTTGTCCGGACTGTGCTGGCCGAGACGGAAACCACCTGGAATGCGATCTTCTCCGCCTCCGGCGAGCAATATCGCGAGCCGACGCTGGTGCTTTTCGGGGGCTCCACATCCTCGCCCTGTGGCCAGGCCTCGTCGGCCACAGGTCCGTTCTATTGCCCGGCTGACAGCAAGGTTTATCTCGACACCGAGTTCTTCAACCAGCTCGAACAGAAGTTTGATGCGGCCGGCGATTTTGCCCAGGCCTATGTCATCGCGCATGAGGTCGGACACCACGTGCAGAACCTAACGGGCGTGCTACCCGAATTCAATCGTCAGCGTCGATCGATGGGCGAACGCGAGGCGAACCAGATGTCCGTACGCGTCGAGTTGCAGGCCGATTGTTATGCCGGCATCTGGGCCAAGTCCGCGGACAAGGAAGGCATCCTCTCCGATGGCGACCTTGAGGAAGCGCTGAACGCCGCACAGCAGATCGGCGACGACACCTTGCAGAAGCGCAGCCAGGGCTATGTGGTGCCGGACGCCTTCAACCACGGCACGTCCGCCCAGCGAATGAAGTGGTTCAAGCGCGGCTATGACAGCGGCGATGTGGGCGCCTGCGACACCTTCTCCGGCGCGATATGACGCGCCGGTTTCCTCATCGGATGAGCAGCGCCGTCAGCCAGAGGCCGAGGCCGAACACTGTGTGTGCCGCGAGATTGAGTGCGCGGACCTTGGTGGGGTTCGGCGTTTTCGAGGCGGCCCAGCCGATGCCGAGCCCAGGCTGCAGCAGGAACCAGCCAGCGGCGACCGTGACGATCCCCCAGATCCAGGCCGGCAGAAATGTCGGCTCGGCAAACCATGCGGGACCGACGAGGAAAGCCAGGATGATGCCATAGGCGATCCCGACGGCGTAGTGAGATATCCAGCCGAGGGCCAGTTCTTGGCCGTAAGGCGCGGCATCGGCGATCGTGTCGTGGAAGATCCGTCCGGACTTCAGATGGTAGAACCAGCGTCCGACCGGCGCCCAGTTTGCCTTTGGCTGTTTGAAGAACGCGCTCAGAATGAGCGCCCAGATATCCATGGCGACGGTTGCTCCGACGCCGATAATCGCGCCGCGCCAAATCAGTTCCAACATGTCTCGATCATTCTCTCGCTGCTTACATGGGAGGAGACCATAGGCGCGATCCGGTGAAGCCGAAAAGGTCGGTTTGCTCCGCATTCGTCCTCTGCCCGCATTTTTGCGCCGGATTCAAAGCGCTCGCCGTCAGGAAATGCCGAATTTTTCATCAATATCTTTGATATATTGCGCAAAAATTCTGCAGTTTGATGATTCCGTCTTGCTGGAACGCGCAATGGCGCTTATCCCGCTCATACATGCCGCTCGCCAGTATCCTGGAAGCGGCTTTTTTCGTTGAGATCCAAGCCATGCACACCGACATCGTCACGCTCGAAACCCACAGCCCTGCGCCAAGCGGTGCCGGCAGCTGGGCCCAACATATTCGTGCGACTTTCGCGCTCGGCATTCCCCTGATCGGCGCTCAGCTGGCGCAGCTTGGCATTCACACAACGGATGTGGTGATCGTGGGGCAACTTGGCGCCGTGCCGCTCGCCGCCATGGTGCTGGCCGGTCAGTTCTTTTTCACCATCTTCGTCTTCGGCTCGGGCTTCTCGATGGCGGTCATGCCGATGGTGGCGCAGGCCTATGGTCGGGGTGATGTCGTCTCTGTCCGTCGCTCGATCCGCATGGGCATGTGGGTGTCGATCCTCTATGTGATTCTGACGATGCCGCTCTTCTTCAATGCCGAGGCGATCCTGCTGGCGCTTGGGCAGAAGCCTGAAGTCGCAGCACTTGCGGCCGGGTATGTCTTCATCATCCAGCTCGGCCTCTTGCCGGCTCTTCTCTTTGCCGTGCTGCGCGCTCTGGTGAGTGCGACGGGACGGGCGCGGATCGTGCTCTGGGTGACGCTCGGCATCCTCGTGCTCAATGCCATCCTCGCCTATGCTCTGGTGCTCGGACATTTCGGCCTGCCGGCGCTCGGCATGACCGGTGCCGCGATCGTTGCCGTCATCGTGCAATGGGTGAGCTTCGTGGCGATGGTCATCTATATCCAGACCCGTGACGAGACGCGGCGTTACGAGCTGTTTATCCGCTTCTGGAGACCCGACTGGCAGGCGTTTCGCGAGGTGCTGTATCTCGGTCTGCCGATCAGCGTCACGGTTCTGGCGGAGGTCAGCCTGTTCAGTGCGGCATCGCTCTTGATGGGCCGGATCGGCACGATCGAGCTTGCAGCCCATGGCATCGCGCTGCAGCTCGCCTCGATCGCCTTCATGCTGCCGCTCGGATTGGCGCAAGCCGCAACCGTGCGGGTCGGGCTTGCGCATGGACGGGGCAATTATCCGGAGCTGGTGCGGGCGTCGATCACGGTGCTTGGCATAGCCTGTCTGCTGTCGCTTTCGGGCGGAATCCTGTTCCTGCTCGTCCCGGATCAACTGTCGGCCGCGTTCATCAACGAGAATGCGCCGGCAGCCGCCGATGTGCTCGCCTATGCCGGACCTCTGGTCATGGTGGCCGGCCTCTTCCAGCTGGTGGACGGAATTCAGGCGATTGCGGCAGGGCTGTTGCGCGGGTTGAAAGATGCGCGTGTGCCGATGATCCTCGCGCTCGTCGCCTATTGGCCGATTGGGTTTCTTCTTGCCTGGCTCATGGCCTTCCCGCTCGGGATCGGTGGTATTGGGATCTGGTACGGCTTTTCCCTGGGACTCGGCAGTGCGGCCATCATGCTCTGCCTGCGTTTCTACCTGAAGGTCCGGCATGAAATGCAAACGGCCCGGGGATAAGCCGGGCCGTCATCGTCAACTTGTCTGAAATCGCTCAGCGTTCGGCGAGTGCCGGCTCGCCCTTGTTCTCGCGCACCATGTTGATGAAGCGGCGGAAGAGGTAATGGCTGTCCTGCGGGCCGGGCGATGCTTCCGGGTGATGCTGTACTGAGAAGACCGGCTTTCCCTTCAGGCGCAGGCCACAGTTCGTGCCGTCGAAGAGGGAAATGTGAGTCTCTTCAACGCTTTCGGGAAGCGACTTCGAGTCGACCGCGAAGCCGTGGTTCATCGACACGATCTCCACCTTGCCCGTGGTGAAGTCCTTGACCGGGTGGTTCGCACCATGATGGCCCTGATGCATTTTCTCGGTCTTTCCGCCAAGCGCCAGGCCCAGCATCTGGTGGCCGAGGCAGATGCCGAAGAGCGGCTTGTCGCTCTTGACCAGGTTCTGGATGACGGGCACGGCATATTCACCAGTCGCGGCCGGGTCGCCCGGGCCGTTCGACAGGAAGACGCCATCCGGGTTCAGCGCCAGGATGTCCTCGGCCGAGGTGGAGGCGGGGACGACGGTGACCTTGCAATCGAGGCCGGCAAAGAGGCGCAGGATGTTGCGCTTCACGCCGAAGTCGACGCAGACGATGTGGTACTTGGCATCCGCCGAACCGAGCGTCGTATGGCCTTCTGTCCAGCTCCAGTCCTTCTCGTTCCAGACCGAAGACTGGCCCGATGTCGCGACCTTGGCGAGGTCGAGGCCTTCGAGGCCGCTCCAGGCCTTGGCTTCCGCCTTCAGGGCCTCGATGTCGAAGACGCCGTTCGGGTCATGGGCAATGACGGCGTTCGGGGCGCCGTTCTCACGGATCCAGGCGGTCAGTGCGCGGGTGTCGACACCGGAGAGGCCGATGATGCCCCGGCTCTTCAGCCAGGCGTCGAGATGGCTCGCGGCACGGTAATTTGAAGGCTCCGTGATGTCGGCCTTGAAGATCGTGCCGACCGCGCCGTGGCGTGCTGCCGGCGTCAGGTCTTCGATGTCTTCGTCATTGGTACCGACATTGCCGATGTGGGGGAAGGTGAAGGTGACGATCTGGCCGAGATAGGAAGGATCCGTAAGGATTTCCTCATATCCTGTCAGTGCGGTGTTGAAGCAGACTTCCGCCTGGACCTTGCCCGTTGCGCCGATGCCGTGACCTTCGATGACGGTGCCGTCGGCGAGAACGAGAAGGGCGGTCGGCTTGCGGGTCGTCCAGGGGGCTGTCGCGGTCATGGTCGTTCCTTCTTCGCCCGCGTGCCGGCCCCTTGTCGGAGCGGTATCGCAGGACCATTTATGTTGCAGATCGAGGGCGCGCGAAGTCGCGCGTTTTCAGCCCTGATGACAATTTGCGTGCAGGTGCCGAGCAATAGACGCATCGCGTGGCGAGGTCAATTCCGGAGTTGCTTGTGTTCCGGATTTCTCCCAAGCCATTTCAATGGTTTGTTCAATTCGTTTGCACTGCAGCAGATGTCTGGCTATGAGAACCACTCAAACAAACACGGAAAAGCCACAATCGTCCCAGGGCGGCGAGGCTTTTCACCGGAGAAGAAAATGCTACGCGACACGCTCGCCAACTCGCTGAAAGAGGCCCAGAAGGCCAAGGATGTCCGCAGGACTTCAACCGTGCGTCTGATCCAGACCGCGATCAAGGACCGTGACATCGTTCATCGCGGCACCGGTAAGGATCCGGTCAGCGACGATGAAATCATGCAGATCCTGATGAAGATGATCAAGCAGCGCGACGAGTCTGCCCGCATCTATGCGGACAACAACCGTCCGGAGCTCGCCGCGCAGGAGCGCGAGGAAATCGACATCATCAAGTCCTTCATGCCCGAGCAGCTGCCGGAAGAGAAGGTGCGGGAACTTTGTGCTGCCGTCATCAACGAAACCGGGGCGCAGGGGCTTCGCGACATGGGCAAGTGCATCAGCACGCTCAAGGAGCGCTATTCGGGACAGATGGATTTCGGCAAAGCCTCGGGCGTGGTCAAGGACCTGCTGAAGTAAGGCTCACGCCTTCCAATTTGCGGCGCCGCCTTCGGGCGGCGTCTTGCGTTTCAGGGCTTGCAGCGCTTCTGCTCTTCGACGATGTGGCGCGGACTTCAGATCACGTTCTGTGAATAACGGGTATGCCGCGCGAAAGCCTTGGCGCTCTGCGCGCAGCGCGCCTATATGGAGGATCAGCTTCCCAGGGATAGAGATGCGCTTTTCCAACGACTTCCTCGACGAGATCCGTGACCGCGTGCCGATTTCGGCCGTCGTCGGCCGTCGTGTGACCTGGGATCGCAAGAAGACCAATGTTTCCCGGCAGGACTATTGGGCCTGTTGCCCCTTTCATGGCGAGAAGAGCCCGAGCTTTCACTGCGAGGACCGCAAGGGGCGTTATCACTGCTTCGGTTGCGGGGTCTCCGGCGATCATTTCCGCTTCCTGACGGATCTCGAAGGCCTGAGCTTCATCGAGGCTGTGCAGCAGGTCGCCGACATGGCGGGTATTGCGATGCCGCAGCCCGATCCGCAGGCGGAGCGCCGCGAGAAGGAACGGACCAGTCTTCAGGACGTCATGGAGATGGCGACGCAGTTCTTCCAGGATCAGTTGCAGACGGCAAATGGCGCGAGGGCGCGGGCCTATCTGCGCGAGCGGGGCTTGTCCGGACGGACGATCGAGACGTTTCGGCTAGGCTATGCACCGGAAAGCCGGAATGCTCTCAAAGAATACCTTGCATCCAAGGGGGTGCCGAAGGAGCAGATCGAGGCTTGCGGTCTCGTCGTACATGGGCCGGATATTCCGGTTTCATATGACCGCTTCCGCGATCGCATCATGTTCCCGATTCTGTCGTCGCGCGACAAGGTGATCGCTTTCGGTGGGCGTGCCATGGCCGCCGATGCGATGGCGAAATATCTCAACTCCAACGAGACCGAGCTCTTCCACAAGGGCAACGTTCTATACAACTTCTCCCGAGCCCGCAGGGCCATGCAGGGGGCTGACGGTGCCGACACGCTGATAGCCGTCGAGGGCTACATGGATGTGATCGCGCTCTACCAGGCGGGGATCGAGAATGCGGTCGCCCCTCTGGGAACTGCGCTCACCGAAAACCAGCTCCAACTGATGTGGAAGACGACACCGGTTCCGGTTCTATGCTTCGATGGCGACGGCGCGGGTCAGCGGGCAGCGTTCCGGGCTGTGGATCTGGCTCTGCCACACATCAAGCCGGGCCAATCGCTGCGATTTGCCCTGCTGCCCGACGGCAAGGACCCTGACGACCTCGTGAAGCGCGACGGACGGCAGCCCTTCGACCGCGTTCTGGCGGAAGCCCGGCCTCTCGCCGAGATGGTCTGGATGCGCGAGACGCAAGGCGGCGGCTTCGACACGCCGGAAAAGCGCGCGGAGCTCGAGGCGAAGCTCAAGCAGATCGTCAATGTGATCAGCGATGAAAACGTGCGACGCCACTATCAGCAGGATGTGCGCGACAGGCTGTACGGTTTCTTCCAGAGCGCCCAGCCTGGGCGTGGCGAGCGGGGCAATTTCCAAGGCGGCGGACGCGGCCAGGGGCAGGGCGGTCGCGCCGGCGGACGTCCGCCGGGGCCGGTTGCCTCGAGCCGGGGCGCGATTTCGGATCGGCTCGCCCGTTCGGGGCTGGTGCGCGGCACACTCGACCAGCCGACGCTGAGAGAGAGCGTGCTGGCGCTTACCATCGTCAACCATCCGCGCTTGCTGGAAGACGAGTACGACGAGATCGCCTCAATCGATTTCGAGAATGTCGGATTGCAGAAGATGTGGTCGTCTCTTTTGACGGCGGTCGCCGAAGCCGGTGCGTCCCTGACGCGCGAGGTGCTTATCCAGAAACTCGAGGCTCACGGTCACGGGACGTTGCTCCGCGCGATCGATCAGCAGATCCGCAACGCACGCCTCTGGATCGCGACCGAGATTGCGGCCTCCGAAGATGCGCGCGAAGGCTATGGGCAGGCACTCTCGCTCTACAAGCGGGCGCGCGCGCTGAAGCGGCAGCGCATGGAACTCGAGCGCGAGGTCGCGGAGGCGACGGAGACGGATGATGGCGCTCGCATCGAGCAGGTGATCAGCGCGCTGCACGAGGTTCAACTCGAGGTGGCGCGTATGGAAAACCAGGAGGCGATCATCGACGGTTTCGGCGTGATGTCCGGCCGCGTCAAGGGCGCCGCCACCGGGCACGGCTGAATGTAATCGTTTGCATAAATCTGTTGCGCACGGACGATAAATGGGGGATGCAGGTCCTGTTCCATTCTGACCGGAAGCAAGAGTGTCGCAGCCCGAATTCGACTTCATGGCCCAGAATGGGCTCAAACCACGCTCGTTCTGGCGTTTGCCGAATGCAGTCTGGTGGGTGGCGAGGATCGGAACGGCTGGCTATCCGCCGCGCATTCGCCGAAGGTTGGCCGTCACGAACGTGATTGCGGCGATGGTCAGCCTGATGACAATTCCCTACATTCTGCTCTATGCTTTTTACGACTGGTACGGATTGTTGCCGGCGATCATTGCCTTTTCGCCTCAGCTTATCTTCTATGCGCTGACCCCCTATTTTCACCGCTATGGCCCTATCTCGGGCGCTCTCTATCTCTGCACCATGTGGCTGATCTTCGGCGTAGGCTATTGCCTGTTCTTTGGGCGGGAGTCGGGGCTGCATTTCTATTTCCTGCCAGGGGCTGCGGCCTCCCTGCTGGTCTTCGGCTCTGAACGCCTGTTGGTGTCGGCCTGCGTGACAATCGTCGGATTGATCGCCTTTCTCGCGACCGAGGTCCTCTTCGTCGCGCCGCTCGGCTTCATCCATGTCGAGCCGATCTTTCTCGACACGCTTTACTATCTGACCGTTCCCTTCGCTTTCCTGTTGATCTTCACCACCTCCTTCTTCGCCTTCAAGGAGGCGGCGCAGGCGGAGATGGCGCTCGAATCCGAGCATCAGTTTTCGGAGCGTCTGCTGCAAAACATCCTGCCACAGGCCGTGGCCATCCGGCTGCGCGACCACCGGACCCAGGTTGTGGCGGACCAGATCCCCTCTGCCACCATCCTGTTTGCCGATATCGTCGATTTCACGCCGCGTGCGGCGCGCTGGGAACCGCAACAGGTCATCGCATTTCTGGGGCGGGTCTTCGGGCAGTTCGATGCGATTGCGAGCGCCCATGGTCTCGAGAAGATCAAGACCATCGGGGACGCCTATATGGTCGCCGGTGGGTTGCCGGAACCGAAACCGGATCACGAGGCGGCGGTGGCGCTGATGGCGCTCGACCTCTTGGCCTGCTGCCGGCGGATCTCCGAGCAAGTGGGGGAGCCGGTCGAGGTGCGAATCGGTCTCGACACGGGGCCGGTCGTTGCCGGCGTCATTGGCCCGAACAAGCTGCTCTATGACGTCTGGGGCGATACGGTCAATACGGCGGCTCACATGGAATCGCACGGCGTGGCGGGTCGGATTCAGGTCGCCGACTGCCTCAAATCGAGACTGGAGGACCGGTTCGATTTCGAACTGCGTGGTGAGATCGACGTCAAGGGCAAGGGCCCGATGCGGGTCTGGTTCCTCACCGGTGCCAAGACGGATGGCATCGTGTCCATGTGACGTGTTGCGGATCGGGTTTGCCCCTTGTTTCTCAGGCGCAACGTCCTACATCTGCGAAGATCGGTGATAAAGACGCCGTTGGACGGCTTGTTTTGTTGATTTTCCCGATCTGGCCTGTGGAAAGGCTTGACGTCAGTAAAAATTGTGGGAATCACCAATCCAAGCACACATGGGTGAAGTGGGTTCGGACGGATCTCTGGTATGATGACCGGTCATGCAGTCAATCACGAGTTCGGCGCTGCGACCGCAATGCCCTTAGTTAATCAGGAATTAAGCAACACTCCGTTAGGTCACAGACAGCTATCCGCCAGGGCGAGAGGTCCGCTCCCCCAACCGTCCGGCGGCCAGCAGCATGATCAGACGTCAGGGAAAGCGACGAGATAAATGGCATCGAAAGTCAAAGAAAACGAAGAAGCCGAAGGCGAACGCGACGGCGCGACGGACGGCCCGCTTCTCGATCTTTCCGATGACGCGGTCAAAAAGATGATCAAAGCCGCCAAGAAGCGCGGCTATGTCACGATGGATGAACTGAATTCGGTTCTGCCGTCGGAGGAAGTGACCTCCGAGCAGATCGAAGACACGATGGCCATGTTGTCGGACATGGGTATCAACGTCATCGAGGACGAGGACGTCGACGAGGCGCAGCCCAGCGACGACGACAATGACGAAGATGGCGAAAGCGAAGGCGGCGAACTCGCCCCGACCGCAGGTACCGCCGTCGCGACAGCCAAGAAGAAAGAGCCGACGGATCGCACCGACGACCCCGTGCGCATGTATCTGCGCGAAATGGGTTCGGTTGAGCTTCTGTCGCGCGAAGGCGAAATCGCCATCGCCAAGCGCATCGAGGCCGGCCGCGAGACGATGATCTCCGGTCTCTGCGAGAGCCCGCTCACCTTCCAGGCGCTGATCATCTGGCGCGACGAACTGAACGAAGGCACCACGCTGCTGCGCGAGATCATCGATCTCGAAACCACCTATTCCGGTCCGGAAGCCAAGGCTGCTCCGCAGTTCCAGTCTCCTGAAAAGATCGAGGCCGACCGCAAGGCGGCCGAGGAGAAGGAAAAGGAGCGCGCCAAGCGCCGTCCGCAGGCGGCCTCCGGCGACGACGACGACATCACCGCCATGGGCGGCGAGGGCATGCCGCCGGAAGAAGAGGAAGAGGACGAGGACGAATCGAACCTGTCGCTGGCCGCGATGGAATCGGAACTGCGTCCCCAAGTCATGGAGACCCTCGACCTCATCGCCGATACCTACAAGAAGCTGCGCAAGCTGCAGGACCAGCAGGTGGAGGCGCGTCTTGCCTGTGCCGGCACGCTGTCGTCTGGCCAGGAGCGTCGCTACAAGGAGCTGAAGGATCAGCTGATCACAGCGGTCAAGTCGCTGTCGCTCAACCAGAACCGTATCGACAGTCTTGTCGAGCAGCTTTACGACATCTCCAAGCGTCTGATGCAGAATGAAGGTCGTCTGCTGCGTCTCGCTGAAAGCTATGGCGTCAAGCGTGACTCCTTCCTCGAACAGTATCAGGGCGCTGAACTCGACCCGAACTGGATGAAGTCGATCGCCAATCTTTCGGCGCGTGGCTGGAAGGATTTCGCGCGCGAGGAAAACCAGACGATCCGGGACATCCGGGGCGAGATCCAGAACCTTGCGACCGAAACCGGCATCTCGATCGCCGAATTCCGTCGCATCGTGTCGATGGTGCAGAAGGGCGAACGCGAAGCCCGCATCGCCAAGAAGGAAATGGTCGAGGCAAATCTGCGTCTCGTGATCTCGATCGCCAAGAAGTACACGAACCGCGGTCTGCAGTTCCTCGACCTCATTCAGGAAGGCAATATCGGCCTGATGAAGGCGGTCGACAAGTTCGAGTATCGTCGTGGTTACAAGTTCTCGACCTATGCGACCTGGTGGATCCGTCAGGCGATCACCCGCTCGATCGCCGACCAGGCCCGCACGATCCGTATTCCGGTGCACATGATCGAGACGATCAACAAGATCGTCCGGACCTCGCGCCAGATGCTGCACGAAATCGGTCGCGAGCCGACGCCGGAAGAACTAGCCGAAAAGCTCGCCATGCCGCTCGAAAAGGTCCGCAAGGTCCTGAAGATCGCCAAGGAGCCGATCTCGCTCGAAACCCCCGTGGGTGACGAAGAAGATTCGCATCTGGGCGATTTCATCGAGGACAAGAACGCACTTCTGCCAATCGACGCCGCTATCCAGGCGAACCTGCGCGAGACGACCACCCGCGTTCTCGCTTCCCTCACGCCACGTGAAGAACGCGTGCTGCGCATGCGCTTCGGCATCGGCATGAACACCGACCATACGCTCGAAGAAGTCGGCCAGCAGTTCTCGGTGACCCGTGAACGTATCCGTCAGATCGAGGCGAAGGCGCTGCGCAAGCTGAAGCATCCGAGCCGTTCGAGGAAGCTCCGCTCGTTCCTCGACAGCTGAGTTGGCACCCAGGTTTGACTTTTGGAAACCCGCCAGAGAGATCTGGCGGGTTTTCCACTTTTCGCCTCCCTTTTCGCCGCAATCGTGGCTATGGATCAGACCATGACGGATACGAGGAAGACTGGCTGGCGGTGCCTCGGCGGAGGGTTCGCCGTTTCGCTGTTGCTGCATGGGCTTGCAGTGGCCGTCTTCCTCATGAGCTTCGACAACCCGGTCGATTTGGGTGAACAGGAGCAGGCGATCGAGGTGACGCTGGTTGCGCCGCCCGAAGAACCTGAGCCGGAAACCACTCCCGAGGCGGCGGAGGAGCCCCAGGAAGAGCCGGCTGAGCCGGAGGCGCCGGAACCGCCGCCTGAACCAGAGGCGGAAGCGCAGCCTGTCCCGGAGCCGCAGCCTGAAGCCGAGCCGCCTGCGCCGGAACCGCAACCGGAGCCTGTTCAGCAGCCGCCTGTGCCGGAGCCAGAATTGCCAGATGCGGCCAGCGCACCCATTCCAGTGCTTCGACCGGTCGTGCGGTTCGGTGAACGGGACAGCGGACCTGAGCTGTCACGCGGAACCGAAGCCGCACCTGATGCTGCCGAAGAAGCGCAGGCAGAGGAGCAGGCGGATGAGACCGCCGACGCGGCGCCGACAGTCGCTCAGCCGGAGATCACCCTGCCCGAGGCACCACCGATGGAGGGCGCGCTTGCCGAGGCTGCAGAAGAGACGCCGGAGGGATCAGGCGATGCGGAGGCTTCCGCCGAGGATCAGCCCACCGATTCGCCTGACGGGACGGCTGTTGCTGAAGCCGCGCTCGAGCCGCGGGAAGTGACAGAGCTCTTTTCATCGGCCATTTCGGGCGATCAGGCCGCGATGACGGCGATGGCGGGCTTGAGCCGGCAGGAGCGCGGAGACCAGCTTTGCGGCACCGAGCTCAGCCAGCAGCTTCGCCACGGCTCGCCGTCCTATGTGCCCTATCTCCTGCCGATCCTTCGGCTGAAGGAGGGCAATGTCGTGGATGTTCCGCTCGCAGCCTTCAGAGACATCGATGGCGCCTGGATCAACATTGCCGTTCGCTGTGAGGTGGATGACGATGCTACCGAAGTGGTGCGTTTCTCGCTCTCGATCGGAAAGACCGTTCCGAGAGCCGAATGGGCGGAACGCGGTTTCCCGGACAGCTGATCGTTCATCAAGTCAGCCGAGCGCCTGCCTTATGACCGACATGAAGACCCTTGCGCCGATGGCCGTCAGGTCATCGGGATAGTCGTAGTCGGGATTGTGAAGTGCAGGGTGTTTCTCGCCGGCTCCCAGAAAGAACATTGCCGACGGGCAGATGCTGCGCAGGCGGCCGAAATCTTCCGAGGCACGCATCGGCAGGTCGCCTTCGTCGAAAGGCACTTTTTCGGCGGTAAGCGCTGCTTCGAGATGGGCAACGGCTTCCGGTGCATTTTCGCAGTGGAAGAAAATGTCGTGATAGCTGACCGCGTGCTGCAGGCCGGCTTCACGGGCAGCCGCAACGACCAGACCTTCAGCCTTTTCGCAGAGATCGGACATGCGGTCGTCGATGAGCGTGCGCAGCGTCACCCAGATCTCGGCGTCGCCGGGAGCAATGCCGAAAGCCTGTTCGCCGAGCGACGCATGGGTAACCGTCGCCAGCGTGAAGTCGGTCGCAGGTGGCGCCCCACGGGAGAGGGCGGTGAGCGCCGGCATCAGCTGCGAGATCGCCGCCATCGGTGAGAGGCCGGTCTCCGGCTGGGAGGCATGGGCCGTCTTGCCTGAGAGCGTGATCTTCATGCCGCGCGAGGCGCAGTTGACATGCCGCGCGAGGCGCAGTTGACCGGGCCGCTTTTCAGCGCGGCTGTGCCGAAGGCGAGCCCCGGCATGTTGTGGAGCGAGTAGGCGAAATCGGGACGGATCTCTGCAAAGCGGGGATCGGCAAGGACGGCTGCAGCGCCACTGCCATCTTCCTCGGCCGGCTGCCAGAGCAGGACGACGCGTCCGCTGGAGGGTGGATTGCGCGACAGGCCGGTCGCGAGAGCGAGAAGAATGGTGGAATGGCCATCATGTCCGCAGAGATGGCCTTTGCCCGGGACGGTCGAGCGATGATCCGCCTCCGATTTTTCCTCGATCGGCAGAGCATCGAGTTCGGCCCGGAAGAGCATGGTGGGGCCGGACGCGCTCCCGTTGAAAACCGCGGCAACACCGTGTCCGCCGAGATCGGTCAGGATCTTCGCCGGAGCCAGTGGGCGGAGCACTTCGACGACCCGACGCGCCGTTTCGGCCTCTTCGCCAGATACTTCCGGGTGTCGGTGAAGGTCATGCCTGAAGCTCTGGAGGTCGACGATGTCGCGGTTGGTCAGGAACATCGGCATCTCCTCGTGTGCTTCGGTACTGTGTGTTTACATCATAGCGCCAGCCTGCCCAAGGGGGTGATGACGGCTTGCTCAGAGGAGCAGCTTAACCGCGATGGAGGCCATGACGAGGGCGATGACCGCATCGAGGACGCGCCAGGCGACGGGCCTCGCGAACAGGGGTGCGAGAAGCCGGGCGCCATAGCCGAGGCTGAAGAAAAAGCAGACGGAGGCCGTCATGGCTCCGAGCGCAAAGGCCAGTTCATGGCCGGAATACCGCGTCGAGATCGAGCCGAGAAGGACGACGGTATCAAGATAGACATGCGGGTTTAGCCAAGTGAAGGCAAGGCAGGTGAGGAAAGCCGCTCGCAGACTTGTGCCCGCAGTCTCGCCGGCGCGCAGGCTGTTGCCGCCTGTCCAGGCGGAATAGGCGCTGCGGAGTGCATAGGCGATCAGGAAGGCGGCGCCGCCGTACCGAAGGACAGGCTCGAGCCATTGCACACGCGACAGTACGGTTGCAAAGCCTGCCACGCCGAGTGCGATCAGGATCGCATCCGAGATGGCGCAGGTCAGAACTAGCGGCAGTACGTGTTCGCGCCGCAAGCCTTGGCGCAGGATAAAGGCGTTCTGCGCGCCGATCGCAATGATCAGGCTGAGGCCAAGGAAGAAGCCGGCGGTGGCGGCAGTGATCATGACGAACTCCCATGTGATCCCGCTTTGACTAGTGGGAGAGGGTGCATTAGAAAAGGTAATAAAACTAATCTGGGATAAGATTGTCTAATGTTCGATCCTGCGCAGCTCGCGGCCTTGTCGGCGGTTCTTAGAACCGGCAGTTTCGATCGGGCGGCTCAAATGCTGCGCGTTACCCAGTCGGCCATTTCGCAGCGCGTGCGTCAGCTCGAGGAACAGGTTGGAACCTCGCTGGTGATCCGCTCGCAGCCATGCCAGGCGACAGAGGCGGGGGAGCGGTTGTTTCGCCATGCCGAGGAAGTCCGTCTGCTGGAGCAGGGCGCGCGACGCGATCTCGGGCTGGAAACGACCAGCGGTGCCGAGAGTGAGGGCTGGCCGACGCTGAGGCTCGCGGTCAATGCCGATAGCTTGGCGACCTGGTTCGTTCCGGCCATGGCGCGGGTGGATTCCGTGCTCTTCGATCTCGTGATCGACGATCAGGATCACAGTGCGGAATGGCTGAGACGTGGTGACGTCAGGGCCGCCATCAGTGGCTCGGCGAAACCGGTTCAGGGCTGCGACTGCCGGCCGCTCGGAGCGCTGCGGTATCTCGCCACCGCCAGTCCCGCCTTTGTCGATCACTGGTTCGGGCCAGATGGCGTGACGCCTAGGCAGATCGCCCGCGCGCCTGTCATCACCTTCAATGCGAAGGATCGCCTGCAGACGCGCTGGGCGGAGCAGGTTCTCAAGGTGTCTGCGACGGGGCCGTCCCACTGGCTGCCATCGAGCCATGCCTTTGTCGACGCCGCCTGTGCCGGTCTCGGCTGGGGGATGAACCCGGAGCCATTGGCGGCGACGGCATTGGCCGATGGGCGGCTCAGGGAGCTTATTCCCGGTCAACCGCTCGATGTGCCGCTTTACTGGCATGTCAGCCGCTCCGTGGCTGACGCCCTCAAGCCCTTGACCAGTGCGGTGGTGCGGGCGGCGGCCGCGGCGCTTCATCCGATCACCTGAAGCCTTCGGCGAACCAAGCGGATCTTGTCCCGGCGGCGGCGACGCCTAGATTAGATCGAGAGAAGGAGTAGCCCATGTCACTTGAAAACCAGACACTTGCCGTCATCGATGCCCTCAACCGTCATGACTTCGACGCGCTGCTCCCGATGTTCGAGGAGGAGGCGGTGCTCGATTTGCCTGATGGCATCCGGGTGATCGGCCATGCGTCTTTCCGCGATACGCTCGCGGCCTATGTGCTCCGCCACGGCATCACTTTGTCCGATCATGTCGTCATGACCGACAGTGCAGGCTTTCGCGTTGCCATCGAGTGTACGCTCAATGGTTCGGATCGGCATGATGCGGAATCTGGTGCTGAAGGTGATGCCGGGCCTTACGCCTTGCCTGCCGTTCTGGTTCTGGAGCGGGAGAGTGATCTCTTCACCCGGCTCAGCCTCTATGCCGGTACCCGCCCCTGAGAAGGGGCGCGTATCGGATCTCGGTCAGTTCGCAGCGAGATAGGCTTCCAGCACGGTGACGATCATCGCGTGATCTTCCTCGGACTTGAGGCCGGAGACCGTGACGGCGGCCACGACGCCTGTGCCTGCGACCCGGATCGGAAAACTGCCGCCATGGTCGGCATAGTCCATGGGATCGAGGCCGATGTCGGGCGAGACGCCGCGACCGCGGCTGCGATTGAGCTCACCGACGCGCAAGGAGGCCTTGTGCATGCGCAGCGTCACATTGCTCTTGCGGCGTGCCCAATGATCGTTGTCGGGCGAGGCGCCGGGCAGGGCCGCGTGAAACAGCGTTCGGTCGGGCGTGCGGATGTCGATGACGACGGGCGCTTTTTCCGATAGAGCAAGATCCACCAACCGCCGGCCGACCTCGAAGGCCACGAGTTCGTCGAAGCTCTTGAAAACGAGCTGGCTTTCCTGTTTTTCGATGGTTTCGATCAGGCTCATGGTCTGTGTTTCTCCCTATTCGCGCGGGAGACTACAGAGGCGAACGGAGGCTGACTAGGGGCGAGGCGGGGTTCTCCCCGCCGGACAGTGAGGTGCGACACATGGCGATGCTGCGGCTTTCGGTTTCCACACGGGGGCAGGGCCTCTACGAGTTCACTGATGAGGCTCACGGTTTTCTGCGCAAGACGAGCGCCGAGGAGGGCGTGATGACGGTCTTCGTGCGCCACACATCCTGCTCCTTGCTCATTCAGGAGAATGCCGATTCCTCGGTCCAGACCGATCTCAAGGCCTTCTTTCGTCGGCTCGTGCCGCCGACCACCAATCCGCAGATGGACTGGATCACCCATCGTGACGAGGGACCCGACGACATGCCGGCCCATATCAAGGCGGCGCTTTTGCCCGTGTCCTTGTCGATCCCGTTTACCGGCAATCGCCTTCTGCTCGGCACCTGGCAGGGAATCTATCTCTTCGAACATCGCGACAGCCCGCATCGCCGTGAGGTCGTCCTGCATGTCTGACATGGCGGCGCTGGCGCGTACTATAAGGTGAACATTCGCTGAATGCGGGATTCGGACTGCATTCAGCCGGGCTCTCCTATCCTCACATCAATCGCTCGACATGGCGGGATGGAAACGACGGCGCCGAGGGGCGCCTATCAAGGAGAGAGAAAATGTTCGGCATGCTTCGCAAAATCGGTCTCGCAGCCATCGTCTCGGTCATCGCGACTACGGGCATCGCTTCCACGGCTTCTGCCGACAGCTTTGGCTGGGGTGTCTACATCGACGGCCCGCGCCATGGCGGCCCCGGCTGGGATCGCCCCGGCCATCGCCCGGGCTGGGACCGTCCCGGCTGGGACCGCCCGCGTCGCGGTGAGTGCCGCCCGCATCATGCGGTCGAAAAGGCCCGCTGGAACGGCCTGCGTCGCGCATTCGTCGCCGACGTGACCCCGCGCCGCGTGGTCGTGGCCGGTGTCCGCCACGGCGGTCGGGACCGGATCGTCTTCGCAAATGTCCGCGGCTGCCCGATCATCCGCTGATCCCAAAGTGGCGACGGCCTCGATCGGCCGGATGGCTCATCTTTCGTGCCTCGATCGCCCGTCGCCCGGGCCATGCATCAAAGGGCCTCACAAGACCCTGGCTGCATGGCCCATTCCATTTTGACAGGTCGTCACCCGCCTTGATCCCGCCCGAATCGAACCCCATATGGCGACCAACCCGCTGGTCCGGGCCCCTCTGGCAAGAGCCTCCGGCGCTTTTGCGATGTCGGACCGTTTCGACACCGCTGCCGGTCCAGGACCAGTTCATGCCACGCTATCATTTCATCCTCATCAGTCCGGGTCGCTTCCCGAGCCTCGACGGCGCGTCTTCGCGTCCGGGGCATCCGAAGCCGCGCATCCTTCCGCCGCGTGACGGCGAAGCTCGGTGCGTAACCCTCGAGGAGGTGCGCCGATGATCGCCGAATTCATCGCCTCCCTGTTTGCATTTTTTGTCGTGGACCCCGTCCAGGCAGAGATCGAGGCGCGACTTGAAGCCGCGCGAGCCCCGGTCGAGATCGTAAGCCAGGCGCGGGCATGCTTCGGTACGACGGGCCCACAGTTGATCGAGCGCGCGACCGGCGACTTGTGGTGGGCTGGAACGACCATTGTCAGTGTCGCAGCGGGGCTGACCAATCCCGCCGAACTTCTGGACGCAGGCAATCCAGCCTGCGTTCCGGTCGCCACATATCTTACCGCCGAAGAAGCGGAAGCCTGAAAATCGAGGAGGAACTCATCCATGTCGTCTACAACTGCCAATACCCCGCCCGCAGCAAGCGAGGCGCATCATCACGAGGAAGAGGCGCTTGGGAGCATCCGCGCCCGGCGCAATTTGCTCGCGGGCTACTGGGCCGGCTCGCTGATCGGTTTCGCCGGTGATGATCTCGGGCGCTATGCGAAGGATCTGCATGCCGTGGACCACGCGGTTGCCGGTGACAGCGACGTGATTTCCAGGCTGTCACGCGATCTCGCGACTGCTGGGCACAACTTCAGCAAGGCCGACATCGAGGTGGCGCTCCGCCGGTTCCATTCCCAGGCGCTGAAGGATACCGGCTGTACCGAATGAAGGTGTCCGCTTGGCCGGTGCGTCAGCCCAAGCCAACCGGCAGGGCGGCGAGTGGGCCGAGCAGCATCAAGGTCGCCATGGCAAGCGCGATCTTGTCGTTGGTCTCGAACAGAGGTCCGCGAAACGCCGACGCCGGATAGAAGCGGCGAATTTCGGCGCGTGTCGCCTCATCCGCCAAGGGCGTCGCTGTCGGGGCAGTGCGGATATCGTCGACTGGCACGGGATCGTAGGTGTCGATGGTGGTCTGCATCGGAATTCTCCATTTGTGTTGTGAAGAAAGCCCAACCGCCGGTGCAGGATAGAGTTCCCAAGCCGCTCGCATAGCGGCGGCCGCTTCGCTGCGAACGCCTGTTTCTCGCAGCGAATGCTGGCTCCAGCATTCTCGCATTGTTTCCCCGGCCAGACGCGCTACACTCTTCAGTGTCAGCATGAAAACGCTCGGGGAGGAGCAATTTGATGAGACGTATGTGGCCTGAGGAATTCAGTTTCATTCTCGACGCGGCAGAGGAAGTGACGCTCGACAGTCCGGCGCGCGACCGGGAGGATGGTTCGCACAGCGAGGCAATCCATCGCCGGGCGCTGAAGGTTCGCATGACCCAGGCCGATTACGAGCGCATCTGGCCGCTGGCCGAAGCGCGCTATCGCCTGCAGGGCCGGTTCTCCGGCAAGGCGATCACGCTGATCGTCAACAACCCTCACTACAGTCAATGGCATCCGGCTGATGGCGGCACGGTCGAAAGCGTCTCCGACAGTGGGCGGGCCTATTCCACCCATTATGTCGTGGTGCATTTCTTGCTGGACGATGTCCGGGAGACCGTCGAGGCTTGAGGCTCGAGAGGCTGGCCGCCGGCAATCGTGGCCGGCCTCGTAAATCCCTTTCAGCGCAAAAACCTGCCGTGCGGCAGGGGAATAGCTATGTGTATTTCAATACAGCGAGCGGTGTGGACGGAGTATCCCAGCCGACATGCCCTCCAGTGCAATTTGGCAGTTCGCGGGTAAGAGTTTGGAACAATCCCACGCCGTCAGGCTTTCCACAGCCAGTGGGAGTTCATCATGACGACAGGCAATCTCTTGACGGAAGACGTGGCGGATCTGGCGTTCCGTCTCGAAGCGATGACTGACGATGAGGTTTTCGAAACCATGAGGTCGCTGGAGGTCCTCAGCGAGGACATGTCCGCCGACCGGGACGACGCTCTTTCCAGGATCGCCCTTGTGGAAGAGGAGATCGAACGCCGCTTTCCGGGACAGTTGCTGGCACCCTACCGCGGCTGGAAGAAAGAACAGTCCCCGACGTGACGAGCCCAGGCCAATTCCGAGTCATACGGCTTTCACACAATTCATCGCATGACGGTGATATCCCTCGTACACCCCTCACTCCATGTGCATGAGCTCCTGACCTGGGAGCCAGCTTCAGACACCAGGACATTCAATGAGTTACAGCACCAAGCTTTCCCTGACGATCAACGGTCACCCTCGCGATCTGGAGGTGGACAACAGAACGACCCTGCTCGATGCCCTGCGCGAGCATCTGCATCTCACCGGCACGAAAAAGGGCTGTGATCACGGTCAGTGCGGTGCCTGTACCGTTCTGATCGACGGACGCCGGGTCAATGCATGCCTGACCCTTGCCGTCATGCATGAGGGTGACGACGTCACGACGATCGAGGGGCTGGGAGAGCCTGGCAACCTTCACCCGATGCAATCAGCCTTCGTCAAGCATGACGGTTTCCAGTGTGGCTATTGCACGCCGGGCCAGATCTGTTCCTCCATCGCGGTGCTTGACGAGATCAGGGCGAACATCCCGAGCCATGTCACATCCGACCTGACCGCAGAAGCTGCCGCGACGGATGAGGAGATCCGGGAGCGGATGAGCGGTAACATCTGTCGGTGCGGCGCCTATTCGAACATTATCGATGCCATTGCCGAGGTTGCGGGAACACGAGCATGAGAGCCTTTACTTTTGAACGCGCCTCCTCGGTCGAGGCTGCGGCGCGTGTTGCCGCTTCCAATCCGGACACCAAGTTCATTGCCGGTGGTACCAACCTTCTCGACCTGATGAAGCTCGAGATCGAGGCGCCGACCCATCTCATCGACGTCAATGGACTTGGCCTGGACCAGATCGAGCCGACGCCGGCAGGTGGTGTTCGGATCGGCGCGCTGGTGCGCAACACCGATCTTGCGGCACATGACGTTATCAGGCGAGACTACCCGCTTCTGTCGCGAGCATTGCTGGCCGGTGCGTCTGGCCAGTTGCGCAACAAGGCGACGACGGCCGGCAACCTGCTGCAGCGGACACGCTGTCCTTACTTTTACGACACCAATCAGCCCTGCAACAAGCGCCAGCCCGGAAGTGGCTGTTCCGCCATCGGCGGCTTCAGCCGCCAGCACGCGGTGATTGGCGTGAGCGATGCCTGCATCGCCACGCATCCGAGCGATATGGCAATTGCCATGCGTGCGCTGGACGCGATCGTCGAGACGGTGAAGCCTGATGGCAGTCATCGCGCCATTCCGATTAAAGATTTTCATCTTTTGCCCGGAGAGACGCCGCACATCGAGACGGTGCTGGAGCGGGGTGAGATCATCACGGCCGTCGTGCTCCCGCCACCGGTGGGGGGACGGCAGATCTATCGCAAGGTGCGCGACCGGGCATCCTATGCCTTTGCCCTGGTGTCCGTCGGTGCGGTGATGCAGGAGGACGGTTCGGGGCGGATCGCTGTCGGTGGTGTGGCTCACAAGCCGTGGCGGGTTGAGGAAGCCGAGGCGGAGCTCAAGAAGGGCGCGCGTGCTACGTCATCCGTTCTGCTGGCCGGGGCGCGCCCCACGGAGCAGAACAAGTTCAAGGTCGATCTGGTGGAGCGCATCCTGAGCGCCGTGATCGCCGAAGCGAAAGGTTGAGGCCATGAAGTTCGACACGCCAGCAACCACCAATCCCATCGATAAACTGAAGGTCGTGGGCCGGCCGATCCACCGCATCGACGGTGAACTGAAAACTACCGGCAGGGCAACCTACGCTTATGAGTGGCATGATCCGGATCTGCGCTATGCCTATGGCTATCCCATCGGGGCTGCAATCGCGAAGGGTCGTATCCTCTCGATTGATACCGCTGCGGCAAAAAGCGCGCCGGGCGTGCTTGCGGTCGTCACCACGCTTGATGTCGGTGACCGCGAGAAGGGCGAGTACAACACCGCGAACCTGTTCGGCGGTAGCCAGGTGCAGCATTATCATCAGGCGATCGCCCTTGTCATCGCGGAGACCTTCGAACAGGCGCGAGCGGCCGCTTCCCTGGTCAAGGTCGAGTATGCCGAGGACGTTGGCGCCTTCGATCTCGCAGATGCCATGAAGACGGCGGTCAAGCCTGATGACGATCAGGCGCCCGATACGGCCTTCGGTGATTTCGACAAGGGCTATGCCGACGCGCCCGTGACGCTCGATGCGAAGTACAGCACGCCGGATCAGTCGCATGCGGCGATGGAGCCGCATGCCTCGATCGCGGCCTGGGACGGTGACGAAGTAAAGGTCTGGACATCGAGCCAGATGATCGACTGGTGGCGGGGCGATCTCGCCACGTTCCTCGATATCGACAAGGACAAGATCCGCCTGATGTCGCCCTATATCGGCGGCGGCTTCGGCGGCAAGCTGTTCCTGCGGGTGGATGCCGTGCTCGCAGCGCTCGGGGCGAAGGCCGTCGGGCGCGCCGTCAAGGTCGCGCTGCCGCGGCCCTTCATCATGAACAACACCACCCATCGTCCGGCGACGATCCAGCGCGTGCGCATCGGGGCGTCGGCTGACGGGCGGATCCAGGCCATCGCGCATGAGAGCTGGTCCGGCGATTTGGCCGGCGGCAAGGTCGAGCCGGCCGTCAACCAGACCCGGCTGCTCTATGCTGGCGTGAATCGCATGACCGCAATGCGGCTTGCTACGCTCGATCTGGCGGAAGGAAATGCCATGCGCGCGCCCGGCGAGGCGCCCGGCCTCATGGCGCTCGAGATCGCCATGGACGAAATGGCAGAAAAGCTCGGGCTGGACCCGGTCGAGCTTCGGGTCATCAACGACACGCAGGTCGATCCGGAGAAGCCAGAGCGGCCATTCTCCCAGCGGGACCTCATCGGATGCCTGCGCCTCGGGGCCGAGCGTTTTGGCTGGAGCGATCGGGGACAGCCGGGGTCACGCCGTGAGGGAAACTGGATGATCGGAACGGGCGTCGCTGCTGCCTATCGCGACAATCTTCTCATTCCATCGGGTGCCCGCGTGCGGCTCGGCCAGGATGGTGTGATCACCGTCGAGACCGACATGACCGATATCGGCACCGGCAGCTACACCATCATCGCGCAGACGGCTGCGGAGATGATGGGGGTGACGGTTGAAGAGGTCGAAGTGCGGCTCGGGGATTCCCGTTTTCCGGTTTCGGCCGGTTCCGGCGGACAGTTCGGCGCCAATTCCTCGACGTCAGGTGTTTATGCCGCCTGCGTCAAGCTCCGCGAGGCCGTCGCCCAGAAGCTCGGCTTCAACTCCGACGAGGTCGTCTTCGAAAACGGCAAGGTTCGCGCGGGAAATCGTTCCGTCACGCTCTCGGAGGCTGCGGGGCCGGAGGGTCTGGTCGGCGAGGATACGATGGAATGGGGCGACCTTTCCAAGACCCACCAGCAATCGACCTTCGGCGCGCATTTCGTCGAGGTCGGCGTGGATGTGTTCACCGGCGAATGCCGGGTTCGGCGTATGCTCGCCGTCTGTGCGGCCGGGCGCATCCTCAATCCGATCACGGCACGAAGCCAGGTGATTGGGGCCATGACCATGGGCGTCGGCGGTGCGCTCTCGGAAGAACTGGCCGTGGACACGCGCCGCGGCTTCTTCGTCAATCACGATCTCGCCGGCTATGAAGTTGCCGTGCATGCGGACATCCCGCATCAGGAGGTGATCTTCCTTGACGAGACCGATCCGATGTCGTCGCCAATGAAGGCCAAGGGTGTGGGCGAACTCGGTCTTTGCGGGGTTTCTGCCGCGATTGCCAATGCGGTCTATAATGCCACGGGTGTGCGGGTGCGCGATTATCCCGTTACGCTCGACAAGTTGATCGGCGGTCTTCCCGAGGTGGCATGACATTCGGGGCCGCAGGGCCATGCGCCCTGCGGTCCAGCCCACCCAGCCCATACCAGATGAGCCCGGCCGGCAGCCTGATGATCAGGCGCTCGCTGCCATCCGTCCGTTCTTTTCGAGGTAAAGGCTCGGGTCCGGGATCGGCACTGCCGCCATCAGGGCCCGGGTATAATCGTTCTTCGGATTTTCGAAGACCTCGCGGCGCGTGCCGATCTCGACGATCTCTCCGTGGCGCATGACCGCCACATGGTGCGACATCTTCTCGATGACGGCCATGTCATGCGAGATGAAGAGATAGGCGAGGCCCATCTGCTCCTGCAGTTCCAGCATCAGATCGAGGACCCTGGCGCGGACGGAGACGTCGAGGGCGGCGACGCTTTCGTCGGCCACGATCAGCTTCGGCTCGAGCGCCAGCGCGCGGGCGATGCAGATCCGCTGCCGCTGGCCTCCGGAGAATTCATGCGGATAGCGATCGGCCGCATCGGGTGTGAGGCCGACGCGTTTCAGCAGTTCCGCAACGCGATCGCGACGTTCAGATGCATTCCCGATGTCGTGGATGACCAGCGGTTCGGCAATCGCTGCGCCGATGCTCATGCGCGGATCGAGCGAGGCATAGGGGTCCTGGAAAATCATCTGCGCGGTGCGACGGACCGGACGCATCATCGCACTGGAGGATGGGAACAACTCCTGGCCTGCGATCCGGACGCTTCCCTCGAAGGGGATGAGGCCAAGGACCGCCTTTCCGGTGGTCGATTTGCCGGAGCCGCTTTCGCCGACGAGGCCGAGCGTCTCGCCGGCCTTGAGGTTGAAGTTGACGTTCTTCACCGTCGGTTCGGGCTGTGGTCCACGGGCGAACCATCCGGTCTTCCGACCATAAGTCACATGAAGCCCGGCGACTTCTAGCACCGGGACCGGCGCCAACGTCGGTGACGGCGCGGACGTCACGCGTGGTGGGGCATCGGTGCCGGCCAGCGCGCCGAGGCGTGGTACGGCCGCCAGCAATTGCTGCGTATAGGGATCGGCGGGGCATGCGAAAATGTCGACGGCCGTGCCTTGTTCGACGATCTCCCCCGACTTCATGATGGCCACGCGATCGGCCATTTCGGCGACCACGCCCATGTCATGCGTGATCATCAGGATCGAGGTCTGGAACTCGTGCCGCAGCTCCCGCATCAAGGTGAGGATCTGTGCCTGGACTGTGACGTCGAGCGCTGTGGTCGGCTCGTCCGCAATCAGGACCTTGGGCCGGCAAGAGAGCGCCATGGCGATCATCACGCGCTGGCGCATGCCGCCGGACAGTTCATGCGGATACTGGGTCAATCGGCGTGCAGGGTCGGTCATATGCACGGCATCGAGCATCTGGCGAGCGATCGTCTCTGGACTTTCGGTGAGGTTCTGACGATGCTCCCGGATGGCCTCGCTGAGCTGGGCGCCGACCGTCATCACCGGATTGAGCGATGTCATCGGCTCCTGGAAGATCATCGCGATGTCGGCGCCGCGGATATGCCGCATCGCCCGCTCCGATTTCTGCGTCAGGTCCGAATTGCCGAGCCGGATTTCTCCGGACGTGATCCGCAGCGACGCCTTGGGGAGAAGCCCCATGATGGCAAGCGAGGTCACCGATTTGCCTGATCCGGATTCGCCGGCAAGACACAGGGTCTCTCCGGCCGCGAGATCGAAAGACACTCGGTCGAGAATACGCATCAGGCCGGTCGGTGTGCGCGCATCGACCGAGAGCTCCCTGACGGAGAGGACCGGATCCGGCCCCTGACTTTGCTCTGTCACGAAAGAACAATCCTCGGGAAATAGAAGGAAACGACCCAGTTGGGCATGTCGACGATTTCGCTGATCCTCAGGTCGCCGCAGACCGAGCAGAGCATGTAGGCGTCGACTGGGTTCATGCCGTGTTCGGCCGTGAGCAGATCGATCATTCGCATGACGGCTTCCTGCGCGCCGGTCATAAGGTCGGGGCCGATGCCGGTGGTGACTTCGTAGCCGGCGCCATCGAGATGGCGGGTCACGGGTTCGGTGGTGGTAAAGCGCGGGGTCTTGAGGTTGGCGCCCTTGACCAGATCGAGTGTCAGTTCGACGTTCATCTGGCTCTCGATCGCGGTTCCGCAGACTTCGCCATCACCCTGGGCGGCATGCGTGTCGCCGACCGAGAACAGTGCGCCATGCACTTCGATCGGAAGATAGAGCGTGACGCCCGAGGTCAGATCGCGGATGTCCATGTTGCCGCCGACGCGACGGGGCGGGACGACAGAATGAAGGCCTGCCTCTGCCGGTGCGACGCCGATCGTGCCGGTGAATGGTTTCAGCGGGACCTTTCCGCCGGGGCCATAGGCGGCCGGGGCCATGGAGGCGGTGTCGTAGGACCAGACATGCAAGGCCGGATCCTTGAACTGGTCGGCGAGCAGGCCGAAGCCCGGGATATTCGCTGTCCAGCCATGACCGGACGGGTGGAATTTGCGGATCGTCACCTTCAGAGCATCGCCCGGCTCTGCGCCTTCGACATAGACGGGGCCTGAAACCGGGTTGATCTTGCCGAAATCCAGGTTGGCGAGCGTGTCGAGTGTCGCATCGGCTCCGAGCTGTCCGCCGGAGGAATCCAGGCATTCGAACAGGATCGTTTCGCCCGGCTTGGCGATGAGGGCAGGAGAGAAGTCCTTGTTCCAGCCGAAGTTATGCTGGGCCCGGTGGATGGTATGGTTGCAGGCGACGCACATGATGATGCCTCAAGTTTTCTCGTGTGTTTCCTCGGGCGCTCCCCCCTCGGTGAGGAGGGAGGAGCAAAGGCCATTGCGTTACTGCTTCACGAAGATGGCGTCGTAATTGATGACGCGGGTCGGATCGATGTAGATGTTGTCGGGACCGCCCATGCGGGTCGACTTGGCGACGACACGACGTTCGTTGATCACTGGCACCCACGGCGCATCCGCCATGATGTCGGTGAAGATCTTGCCCCAAGCCGCCTGGCGCTCGGCAACCTTGGCCGGATCGGACATCGAGTCGGCCTCGATTGCCCGCTTGTCGAGCGCTTCGTTGCAATACCAGGACCAGTTCCAGCCGCCCTGAACCGCGCCACCGCAGCCGAGGATCGGGCCGTAGAAGTTGGACGGATCCGGGAAGTCGGCAATCCAGGCCATGCCACCGGACCAGATCATCGGCGCTTCACCTTCAGTGCCGCCGGCCGCGATGACATTGCCCTGGGCCAGTGCACGTACTTCGGCCTTCACACCGATGGCCGCCAGATCCTGCTGGATCGCCTGGGCGATACGGGGCTGCGGATCGGTGTTTGTGGAGTAGAGCACCGTTTCGAAGCCGTCGGGGAAGCCGGCTTCGGCCAGCAGAGCCTTGGCCTTTTCAACGTCGAAGGCATAGCCGGTGAAGGCCTTGTCGTAACCCGGCATCAGCGGCGGCAAGGGCTGGTTAGCCGGTGTTGCGCGACCGTTCAGGATGCGGGTGATGCGCTCCTTGTTGACGGCCATGTTGATCGCCTGGCGGACCTTGACGTCATCCAGCGGCTTGATCTTGGTGTTCAGAGTCAGATAGCCGGTATGCAGTTGTTCGCCGTCGACGATCATCTGCGCGCCTTCGGGCGAGTTCTTGATCTCAAGGAACTTGGCAGGCGGGATGCCGTCGCCGGCGATGTCGACTTCGCCCTGTTGCAGACGCAGAAGCGCCACGAGCGGCTCCTGGCCGACCTCGACGGTCACCTTGTCGATGTAAGGCAGATCCTTGTTGAAGTAGTCAGGATTGCGGTCGAAGACGAGCCGCTGGCCGATTGTCCAGTCCTTCAGGATGAAGGTGCCGGATCCGACCGGCTTCTTGCCGAAGTCGCCGGCTGCTGCTTCCACGGCTTCCTTCGGCACGACCGAGGCGAAGTTGATCGCGAGCACGTGCAGGAAGGTGGCATCCGGACGGGACAGCTTGAAGACCACCGTCATGTCATCAGGCGTTTCGATGCCCGACAGGGTTTCGGACGTACCGCCGGACACGGCATCGAAGCCGTTGATGGCGCCGAAGAAGCCGGCACCCGGGCCTTGCGTCTTCGGATTGACGGCGCGTTCGATCGAATACTTGACGTCGGAGGCCACGACGGCGCGGCCGTTGGAGAACTTGACGCCCGGACGGAGCTTGAAAGTGTAGGTCAGGCCATCTGCAGAGACGTCGAAGCTTTCGGCGAGCGACGGCACGAGATTGGCGGTGCCGGGTTCGTAGTCCATGAGGCGGGAATAGAGGCTCTTGATCATCGACCAGTTGACCCAGTCATAGCCGATGGCCGGGTCGAGCGTGGTGATGTCGTCCTTGTAGGTGACGACGATATCGCCCCCCTTGGCCGGCGTGTCCTGGGCGCTGGCCGCAAACGGCATCAGCACCATCAGGGCGGCGGCGGTTGAGTTGAGAAGCATACTTCTGAACATTGAACGTTCCCCTTTTGTCGTTAGGCTTCAGTGTGAACGGATACGCGGGTCGATGACCGGCGCAATCAGGTCGGCAATCAGGTTGCCGGTGATGATGGCGAGTGCGGAGGTGAGCGTGACGCCCATGATGATGGGTATGTCCACCTGCTGGATGGCCTGCCAGGCGAGCTGGCCGATGCCGGGCCAGCCATAGACGGCCTCGACCACGACCACGCCGCCCATGAATTGGCCGATGTCGATGCCGATCATGGCGATGATCGGCAGGATGGCGTTGGGCAGGACATGGCGCAGGATGACGCGGGCTCCGGACAAACCCTTGGCGCGCGCGGTGCGGATATAGTCCTGGTTCAGCACGTCGATCATCGCCGAGCGCACCATGCGAGCATACCAGCCGGCTCCGAGCATGCCGAGGGTGGCCGCCGGCAGGACGACATGAGCGGCCGTGCCATAACCAGACATCGGGAACCAGCCGAGTGTTGCGGCGAAGACGTAGAGCAGCAATAGAGCGACGACGAACTGCGGGGCGGAGACCCCGACAAAGGCGGACATCATGACCGTTCGATCGAGAAGGCCGCCGCGATTGAGGGCTGCGATCGATCCGAGCACTACGCCGAGCAGCACTTCGAGGAAGATGCCGGCTGCCATCAGGGTCAGCGTCGCCGGCAGGCGTGCGGCAATCAGTGTGATGACCTCTGTCTTCTGCGCGTAGGAGCGGCCGAGGTCGCCCTGGACCAGCCCGCCGACATATTGCGCGAACTGCACCGGTAGGGGTTGGTCGAGGCCGAGTTCCTTCCGGATGTTTTCGACCGTCTGGGCGGTGGCGCTTCGTCCGGCGAGCATGCGGGCCGGATCCGCCGGTAGGGCGTAGAGCAGGACGAAGGTGATCGCGGCCACACCGAACAGTATAAAGACGGACTGAACCAGTCGTTTTCCGAGCAGTTCCAGCATTAGCCGCGCCCCCGCTGCGTCGGATCGAGGATGTCGCGCAGGGCGTCTCCTACCAGGTTGAAGGCAAGTGCGGTTAGCAAGATCACGGCGCCCGGGAAGAAGACCAGCCAGGGGGCTGCCTGGAAATAGCTCTGGCTCTCGAAAATGATATTACCCCAGGACGGGTTCGGGGGTTGAACGCCAATGCCAAGGAACGAGAGCGTGGCTTCGAGGAGCACTGTTGTGGCAATTCCGAGTGTGCCCCAGACGATCGCGGTCGGCACCAGGTGCGGCAGGATGTGCAGGAAGAGGATGCGGGAATGGCCGGCGCCCAGCGAGCGTTCGGCGAGGATGAAGTCGCGCTCCACGAGGCCGCGCGTCTCGGTATAGACGATGCGTGCCACCTGCACCCAGTTGACCAGCGCAATGACCATGGCGACGATCCAGAGGCTGGGTTTGAGAAGAGCCGCGAGCACGATGGCGAGCAGCAAGGCCGGGAAAGCCATCATCAGATCGGTAAAGCGCATCATGAGGTTGCCGGCCCAGCCGCGCATGTAGCCGGCCGTGATCCCGACCAAGAGGCCGATGGTGACCGCCACGCCATTCGCAACAAGGCCGATGATGAGAGAGGTGCGTGCGCCGAAAAGCATGCGGGAGAGGAGATCGCGACCGAGCGTGTCTGTGCCGAGCAGAAACGGACCGCCGGGCGGCATCGGCGCGCCCTCCAGGGTGAGGCCGTCGAACATCTGCTCGTCGGGATCGAAGGGCGCAAACAGCGGTGCGCCGAGGGCGGCAAGCAAAACGAGTGCGATCACGATCAGGCCGAAGAGCGATGCAGGCTGGCGCCCGATTTCCTTGAAGATCCGCATCAGCCGGCCTCGCACAGTGTTTCGAGCCCGCCGACGAGGAGCGCTGCCAGTTGTTCGATGGGAATGCGCCGCCGCATGGCGCAGGTGCGGAGCAAGACATAGGCCTGTTCGTCGTCGATCTGCCGTTCGGTCTTCAGTTTGTTGACCGCTGCGAAGACGACGGGGCGCAGCTTCAGCCGCTCTTCAAGTCTCGATATGCGGGCCTCATCCTCAAGACGTTGCTCATATGCGGTGACGGCGAGAACGAGTGCCGGATAGATGGTCGAGACCGAGACGGGTTTCGGAATGAAAGAGGCGGCGCCGCAATCGATGGCCCAGGCAATGCGGCCAGGTGCTTCCGAGCCTAGTAGGGCTGCAACGGGGCGAGCAGGTTTGCGCTGTGCCCATGGCAGGAGTTCATCCCAGCCGCGGTCCGCGTCGACGATGACGAGGTCCGGCAAATCATCGCCCGACAAGGGCAGCCATTGAAGGGAGGCGGATATGCCGAGCAGTGTCAGATGACGGCGCAGCTTCTCGGTATTGGAATCGTCCTCCGCGAGGATCACGACGCGCCAGCCGGTGAAGTTGGGTGTCCTCGCGGTCATGACACGACCTTCAGACGTGTTTCGCGCCGTGCGCTGCCACCCGTGAGGTAGGGATCGGCTGCCAGTGGTGGGCGGGCCGCGATGACATCGAAGCCGCGCTCGGCGTTGATGCGGCCGAGCAGAAAGGGCAGGGCGGCGTGATTGGTCACGGGATCGACGGCCATTTCGCCGAAAAGGCCGGGCCAAATCCGGCCTTGCACCTGCCGGCGAACGGTCGCCGGATCGCTGTCGGCCGATCCCTCGATGGCCGCGATGCACATGGTGACCGCCGTATAGGCACTGGCGAAGATGCTGGAAACGCGGCGCGCTTCGGGTTTGAAGGCGCGAAGGCGCGCCTTGAAATCGCGGTTCTCCGCGCTGTCGAGCGTGTCGAAGTAGGAGGCGGCGCATAGCTGGCCGATCGCCGCATTCGCCGCGATCTCATCCAGCTCGCTTTCCTGCAAGTCGCAACTGGCAACGGGGCAATTTTCCGGCAGGAATGCCGGATCGCGGTTGCCAAGTTCGTGCATGGCTTCGAGGAACGCGTAGCTGGACGGGCCGATGAGATTGTTGAGGATGAAGCTCGGACGCTTTTCTGCGATGTCGGCGATGATGCGTTCCACTGCCGTTTCTTCGAGCGGCAGGTAGCGTTCGCCCAGCACCGTGCCCCCAGCGTTGGCGACGAGTTCACGCGCAAGCCGGTTCATCTCCCAGCCCCAGACATAGTTTGCGCCGACGAGATAGGGCCGGGCGCCGAAGCGCGGGATGAGATGCTCGAAGAGGGGGATCAGGTGCTGGTTCGGACAGCCACCGATATAGATGACGTTCTCGTTGGCCTCAAAACCTTCATAGGGGCACATGTACCATAGGAGGCCGTCGTGTTTCTCGACGAGCGGCAGCACTTCCTTGCGTGCGGCAGAGGTGATCGTGCCGATGATATGGCGGCAGCCACTGTCGCGGATCAGGCTCCTCGCACCTTCCAGATAGGCGGAGAGATCGGCATGGGGATCGAAAAAGACCGGCTGGACGCGTGTGCCGCCGGCATTCCGGTATTCGTGGAAGGCGAATTCCACGCCGTCGAAGGCATCGCGGCCCATGGCGCCGTAAGGCCCGGTCGTCGAGTAGAGGATGCCGATTTTGACTGGGTCCAGCATGTGAATTCCAAACGCAAAAAAACCCACAACGCGGGACCCGGCGATCGGGGCGTTGTGGGGCAATGTTGCCCGTTGACGGATGTCGTCGATGTGAAGATGTGGCCGTTCTGCTTAGAACGTGTGCATGATTAAAATATGCCCACACATGGTTTGTCAAGCGGAGAACCGGGATTGCAGCGGTTCTCTGAGGGGGGCGCGGCGTATGCGACATATTTCACGTTTGGGTAATTGCATAGTGCATCCGGAGATGGTGCTTTTTGTCTTCTGGCAAGATGTCTTCTCAGTTTTCAAGCCAAGCGCGAAAAATCCAATTGACTCCCAATTTGGATCGTTCCATAAGAGTTGGAACGATCCAAATTGAAACTAAAAGCGTGGGAGGTGTGGTGATGCGTTGGGCGCTGATCGGAGCCAGTACGATTGCCCATCAGTACATGATCGGGGCGATCCGCGCGGAGCGGGGCGAGATCATGCGCGTCATAAGCGCCACGCCGGAGAGGGCAGGGCAGTTCGCGGCTGATCATCGGATTGAACAATCCGGAAGCGATCTGGGTGAGGCGCTGGCCGACCCTCAGGTCGAGGCCGTCTACATTTCGACCACGAATGAAAAGCACCTGCCGCAGGCTCTGGCTGCCGTGCAGGCGGGAAAGCATGTGCTTTGCGAGAAGCCGTTGGCACTCACGCTTGATGATGCCGTGGCCATGGTTCGGGCCGCCAAGAAATCCGGGCTCGTATTTGCCACCAATCATCATTTGCGCTGCTCCGGGAGCCACCGCGCGGTGCGTGGCCTGATCAAGTCCGGCCGAATTGGGCGCGTGCTGTCGCTGCGTCTTCATCACGCCGTCTACCTGCCGCCGCATCTCCAGGGGTGGCGGATCAATTCGCCTGGTGCCGGTGGTGGTGTGATCCCTGATATCACGGTTCATGACGCCGACGTCGCCTGTTTCCTGCTGGGTGAAGATCCGGCCACCGTCGTGGCACAGATGGCGAGTTCAGGTCTCGGGGAGGGCGTAGAAGATTCGGCGATGTCCGTCTGGTCGATGCCGTCAGGCGCCATGGTGATGAGCCATGAGAGTTTCACGCATCCCTTTGCCAGCTCGGGCCTCGAAGTGCATGGGACAGAGGGCTCGATCTTCGCCAGGGATGTCATGACGCAGAACCCGATCGGCTCGATCGAACTGGTGACTGCTTCCGGACGCGAGACGATCGCGTTCGATACGCACGATCTGTATCAGGAAGGCGTGCGCCGCTTTCATGCCGCGGTGGCCGGCGACGGTGACCCGGCAGCGACGGGCGCCGATGGCGTGAAATCGCTTGCCGTCGCGCTTGCGGTGAGAGATGCCGCCGCACGAGGCGTGCGGGTCGCGGTCGATTATGGAGATGTCCGATGAGCAAGCTCGTTGCGCCCTCGGAGGCAGTCTCTCGCATTCCTGATGGTGCCGTGGTCACGGTGTCGTCGTCTTCCGCCCTCGGCTGCCCGGATCTCGTTCTGGCAGCCCTTGGCCAACGCTTCGAGGCCGAGAGCCATCCGCGCAATCTCACCATGCTGCATCCGATCGCCGCCGGCGACATGTATGGCGTGAAGGGTATCGATCATATCGCGAAAGATGGCCTCATCAGCCGGGTCCTCGCCGGATCCTATCCGTCTGGCCCGTCGAACCTTCCGATGCCCGAGATCTGGAAGATGGTCGTCGAGGACAGGGTGGAGGCCTATAACGTCCCTTCCGGCATCATGTTCGACATGCATCGCGAGGCCGCGGCGCGGCGTCCTGGTGTTTTGACCCGCATCGGGTTGGACACGTTCGTCGATCCGGTCCGCGAGGGCTGTGCCATGAACGAGCGTGCATCCGCTAATCCCATCGTCAGCCGCGTCGAATTCGCCGGTGAGACCTGGCTGCATTTCCCCAATATCTATCCGGATGTCTGCATTCTGAGGGCCACGACGGCCGACGAGCGCGGCAATCTCACCTATGAACATGAAGGCGCCTATCTCGGCGGCCTGGAACAGGCGATCGCGACGCGCAACAATGGTGGTCTCGTCATCGCCCAGGTGAGCCGCATGACGGCGGCCGGCAGCCTGCGTCCGCACGATGTGCGTGTGCCGGGGCATCTCGTCGACCTCGTCGTTCTCGATCCCGAGCAGAAGCAGACTTGCGAGACGCCTTATGACCCAGCAATCTCTGGGCAGATTATGCGCCCTTGGTCGAGCTTCAAGCTGGCGGAGCACGGCGTCGAGAAGGTGATCGCCCGTCGCGCCGCTATGGAGCTCAAGGCCGGCATGACGGCCAATCTCGGCTTCGGCATCAGCGCGCAGGTGCCGCGTATCCTGCTTGAGGAGGGGCATCCCGAAGCCGTCACTTGGGCGATCGAGCAGGGCGCCGTGGGCGGCATGCCGCTGACCGACTTTGCCTTCGGATGCGCCTCGAATGCGGATGGTTTCGTTCCGTCGCCGCAGCAGTTCATCTACTTCCAGGGCGGTGGCTTCGATGTGTCCTTCCTGTCCTTCCTGGAGGTGGACGTCGAGGGCAATGTCAACGTCTCGAAGCTCGGCAAGAAACCCTATCTAACAGCCGGCTGCGGCGGCTTCGTCGACATCACGGCGCATGCAAAGAAGATCGTCTTTTCCGGCTGGTTCGAGGCCGGGGCCGCGGTGGAACTGACGGAGGATGGCATTCATGTGCGCAGTCCTGGCAAGTTCACCAAGATGGTCGAACGCGTCGAGCACGTGACCTTCTCCGGACGTCGGGCGCGTGAGCAGGGGCAGGAGATCCTTTACGTTACGGAACGTTGCGTGATGCGGCTGTCCGAGAGCGGTCTGGTGGCCACCGAGATCATGCCGGGCATAGAACCCGAGCGGGACATCGTGACGGCCTCGCAAGGGCGCGTGAAAGTCGCTCCCAACGCCTCGGTCATCTCGAAAAAGCTCCTTGGGATGGATGCCATGGGGTGGACGCTATGAGTGCCGTTCATCTCGAGATCACGAACGGGATCGCGGAGATCCGGCTCGACAACCCTGCCAAGCTGAACGCCTTCACGGTGGACATGCTGGTGCAGCTTGCAGACCATCTGGATGGTCTCGAGCGCTCGGCTGGAGTTGGCTGTGTCATCGTCACGGCGGAGGGTGAACGCGCCTTCTGCGCCGGAGCCGACATCAATGCCTGGGGAGACCTGACGCCAGCTGATTTCGCCCGTCACTGGGTGCGCGACGGGCATCGCATCTTCGACCGGCTCGCGCGCCTGTCGAAGCCTGTGATCGCTGCCATGGCAGGCCATGCTTTCGGAGGCGGGTTGGAACTGGCCGCGGCCTGCGACATCCGCGTCATGGCACCCGGTGCGACAATCTCGCTCCCGGAAGCCCATGTCGGCATCGTTCCCGGTTGGTCAGGTACGCAGCGGCTGGCAAGGCTTCTTCCAGAACCCGTCCTCAAGGAGATGGCGCTGTTCGGTCGGCGGATCTCGGCTGAGCGCGCCCATGCCATCGGCTTCGTGGCGGAGGTGTCCCAAAGCCCTGTCGAGACCGCCCGCGACATGGCCCGGTCTGTGCTCGGCCTTTCGCCACGCGCCGTCGAAGTGGCCAAGTTCATGATCCATGCGGGCAGGGGCGAGGATCGCGACGCCATGATCGAAGCACTCGGCAGCGGAGCGATCGCCGCCTCGGCCGATCGCAACGAAGGGGTTTCCGCCTTCAGGGCGAAACGCAAACCCGCATTTTCGGGAGAATGACATGAACGACATGACCATGACCGCTGCCGTTGCGCATCCGCTGCCACAGGCGCCCTTCAACGGCCGGCATCTGATCGACGGTGTTTGGCAGGCGAGCGCCGATGATGCGACCTTCGAGAGGGTTTCACCCTCGCATGGCATCGTTGTCAGCCGGTCCGCCCGCGGCGGAGCGGCGGAGACGGAAGCCGCCATTGCGGCTGCCCGCCGGGCATTCGACGATGGGAAGTGGTGCCGCGCGACAGGCAAGGAGCGGTCTACGCTGCTTCTGAAGGTCGCCAATCTCATCGAGGCGAATGTCGAGCGCATGGCGCTCCTTGAAACGCTGGAAAGCGGCAAGCCGATCTCCCAGGCGCGCGGCGAAGTCTCCGGTGCTGCCGACCTCTGGCGTTATGCGGCGGCGCTTGCGCGTACCCTGCATGGTGACAGCCACAATTCGCTTGGCGAAGACATGCTGGCGGTGGTGCTGAAGGAGCCGATCGGTGTCGTCTCGATCATCACGCCTTGGAATTTTCCCTTCTGGATCCTCAGCCAGAAACTGCCCTTTGTGCTCGCGGCCGGCTGCACCTGCGTGATCAAGCCGTCGGAAATGACGCCCTCGACCACGGTCATGCTGGGAGAACTGCTACTAGAGGCCGGATTGCCCGCTGGCGTGGTCAACATCGTGCTCGGGTTCGGCCAGCCTGTCGGCGCGCTGATGGCGGAACACCCGCATGTCGACATGGTGAGCTTCACCGGCTCGACTGGCGTGGGCAAGGCGATCAGTGCTGCAGCATCCGGGACGCTCAAGAAGGTGGCGCTCGAACTGGGTGGCAAGAACCCGCAGGTCGTCTTCCCCGATGCCGATCTCGATGCCGCTGCCGATGCCATCACCTTCGGCGTCTATTTCAATGCCGGCGAATGCTGCAATTCCGGCAGTCGCATCATCGTGCACGAAGACATCGCGGATGCCTTGGTCGAAAAGGTCGTGGCGCTCTCTCGCAAGGTCGCTTTCGGGGATCCGCTCAATCCGGACACGCAGGTGGGTGCGATCATTTCGTCGGCCCACCAGGAAAAGATAGCAGCCTATGTGCGCGATGCGGTAGCCGCAGGCGCCAGGCTCGCGCTCGGCGGTGAAGCCGTGCGCCATCCCGGGCTGCCGGGGGACTTCTTTGCGCCGACCGTGGTGACCAATGTCACCTCTGACATGCCGATCGCACGCGAAGAGGTGTTTGGCCCGGTGCTCGCCGTCCTGACGTTCCAAACGCTCGAAGAGGCGATCTCTCTCGTCAACGATGCGTCCTACGGTCTGTCGGCCGGTGTCTGGAGCGAAAACATCCACACCTGCCTTGCCTTCGCGCGCCGCGTCGAAGCCGGAACCGTCTGGACCAACACCTGGATGGATGGTTTCCCCGAGGTCGCATTCGGCGGCTTCAAGCAGAGCGGGCAGGGCCGTGAGAACGGCCGCTACGGGCTCGACGAGTTCCTGGAGATCAAATCCGTCGTGATGCGCATCGGCCAGACAAGGCCGAATTGGGTCAGAGGCGAGTAGGGCCATGATCGAGGCAGCACTCAACCCTTGGCGATCCACGTCCGTAACGCCTATCCGTCTATGTCAGGATCTTCTGCAGGGTGGCTACATCGGCGCCGGAAATCCGCTGCAGCAGCAGTTTGGCGAGGTGTTCGCCGGCATCGGTGAGGTCCTCGTAGATCGTGTCCACGCCGGGCTGAATATCCGCGAGCAGTTGCGAGGTCTGCTTGGCGACGATGTCGTATTCGGATCCGAGCGACCAGCCGCCATCGGCAAGGCCCGTGATCGCGGCCATGGCCGAGACTTCGCCCGGGCAAATCATGGCATCCGGCGGGTCGGGACGGTTGAGGCGCTGCCGGAAGTAGTCACGCACGACGCCGGCTTTCGAGTCGTGGCTGATGCCGTCTGCGAGTTCGAACGGCACGCCGGCTTCACGGACCGCCGTCATGAAGCCATGCAGCATGTGTTGGCTGAAGGTCAGTCGTCTCGGCGGCAGGATGATCGTCAGTTTTTGGCGTCCCTTGGCAATCAGCCTGCGGGCTGCTTCATAGGCAAAAGCATAGTTGTCGTAATCGACGAAGGGGTGCTCGGTCGAAAACTCGGTCCTGCCATGGCTGACGAAGGGGAAATCCCGTTCGGTCAGGAGACGGACACGGGGGTCGAGCGTCTCGGTCCGCGTGAAAATCAGGCCATCGGCGAGATTGTTGCGGATGATGTGCTCGACGGCTTCGATATTCGACGTGTCGAGGAAATTCGGCATGACGATCAAGTGGTAGGGCGTGCCTTTCAGCGCCTTGGTCACGCCGTGCAGAAGCGAGGTTCCGAAGCCGAGAATTTCCTCGTGTGGATCGAGCAGAACACCGATGACATTGGTTCGTCCGGTCTTCAGGCGTTGAGCGGCTCTGTCCGGCACATAGCCCAAAGCACCCGCAATTTCACGAACGCGCTCGCGCGTCGCCATGCTGATCAGAGGGTCCCCTGCAAGCGCTCGCGATACGGTCGTCACAGCCAGCCCTGCGGCCTCGGCAATGGTCTTGAGCGTTGGCCTGGGAGACGATCCCTGCTTGCCTCGTCGTTCCGATGGTTTGGTCGTGGTCTTGCGCACTCTTCGGGATCTTCACCTTTTCGACGATGGAGCAGCTTAGCGTCTTGCAGGTTCGGTCGCAAGCATGTGGCATCAAGATTTAAAACGATTTAAAAATCGTTCAAGGCCATTTTCGTTTGAGTAAGTCAATATTCTCCTTGTACGGATCGTCTTCGGCGAGAAATGGGGAGGTTTGCAGTTCTTGACTTTGCGGAATTTGTAACGTTTTAAATTGAGGATCGGCGATCGGAAACGGTGTTTCTGGCGACGGGATGGCGGGTGGGAGACCCGATAACTTGCGAATGAGGAGGATGAAATGAGCAAGTTTCTGACAACGACTGCAATTGCACTAACAATGATGGCGGGTGCCGCCAAGGCGACCGATGTGGAGGTACTCCACTGGTGGACCTCTGGCGGTGAAGCCGCGGCCCTCAATGTTCTGAAAGAGGATCTGAACACCAAGGGTATCGGCTGGGTCGACATGCCGGTTGCCGGTGGTGGTGGCGAAGCCGCCATGACTGCGCTGCGTGCTCGCGTTACGGCCGGCGATTCGCCGACCGCCGTCCAGATGCTCGGCTTTGACATTCTTGACTGGGCAGAGCAGGGTGCGCTCGGCAATCTCGATGAAGTCGCCGCCGCAGAGGGCTGGGACAAGGTCGTGCCGGAAGCGCTGCAGAAGTTCTCGAAATATGACGGCCGCTGGATCGCTGCTCCGGTCAATGTCCACTCCACGAACTGGGTGTGGATCAACAAGGCAGCATTGGATGCAGCCGGTGGCAAGGCGCCCGAGAGCTGGGACGAACTCGTCGCCATGCTCGACAAGATGAAGGCGAACGGCATCACCCCGCTCGCCCATGGTGGCCAGCCTTGGCAGGATGCCACCGTGTTCGACGGTGTGGTTCTTTCCAAGGGCAACGACTTCTACAAGAAGGCCTTCATCGACCTCGACGAAGCCACGCTCGGCGGTCCCGACATGGCCGATGCCTTCGATCGCCTGATCAAGCTGCGCAGCTATGCCGACGACAACTTCTCCGGTCGTGACTGGAACCTCGCTTCAGCCATGGTCATCGAAGGCAAGGCCGGCATGCAGATGATGGGCGACTGGGCCAAGGGCGAGTTCCTGAAGGCCGGCCAGAAGCCGGGCGAAGACTTCGTCTGCATCCGCTTCCCCGGGACGCAAGGGTCCGTGACGTTCAACTCCGACCAGTTCGCGATGTTCAACGTCTCGGGCGACGACAACGTCAAGGCGCAGATGGCCATGGCATCCGCGATCGAAAGCCCGAAGTTCCAGTCTGCCTTCAACGTCGTCAAGGGATCCGTCCCGGCCCGCACCGACGTGCCGGACACCGATTTCGACGATTGCGGCAAGAAGGGCATGAAGGATCTCGCCGAAGCGAGCTCTGCTGGGTCGCTCTTCGGCTCCATGGCCCATGGCCACGCTGCTCCGGCTGCCGTGAAGAACGCCGTCTATGACGTCGTCACCAAGGCCTTCAACGGCGGATTCAATGATGGTGCCGAGGCAGCCAAGGCGCTCGCCGAAGCGGTCGCTGCTGCGAAGTAACCTCCCGTCACGGGCGCCGCTCTTCGTCGCCCGTGACCCCTCCGACGCCGTCTGCCAGGTGATAGGCGGCGTCGGTCTATCATACCATACAGGGAGAACCCTCATGACAAGCTCGACCCGGGCTGACTTGCGCACGCGTGTCCAGGACTGGCTGCCGAAGATTGTGCTCGCACCGTCCTTCGCCGTCATCCTGCTGTTCGTCTACGGGTTCATCCTGTTCACGATCTTCCTGTCCTTCACCGGCTCGAAGATGCTGCCGGTCTACAATTTCATTGGCTTCACCAATTACAGCCGGCTCTGGGCCCAGGAAAACTGGCACATCGCGATCAGCAACATCGCGATTTTCGCCAGTCTCTACATCGTCATCTGCACCGCACTCGGCCTTATGCTGGCGATCTTCCTCGACCAGAAGATCCGCGGCGAGGGGCTGCTGCGCCCGATCTATCTCTACCCGATGGCACTGTCCTTCATCGTCACCGGCACGGCCTGGAAATGGTTCCTCGATCCGGGCATCGGTCTTGAGCGGATCATGCGGCTCTGGGGCTGGGAGAGCTTCTCTTTCACCTGGATCAAGGACAACGACATGGCGATCTATACCATCGTCATCGCGGCGGTGTGGCAGACCAGTGGTTTCGTCATGGCCATGTTCCTGGCAGGCCTGCGCGGCATCGACAACGAGATCCTGAAGGCCGCCCAGATCGACGGTGCTTCGAGCTTCCAGCTTTACCGGCGCATCGTCATTCCGATGCTGCGCCCGGCCTTTTTGTCTGCCTTCGTCATCCTCAGCCACCTCGCGATCAAGTCCTATGACCTTGTCATCGCGCTCACCGGCGGTGGCCCGGGCCGCGCCACCGAGATGCCTGCGACCTTCATGTATTCCTACACCTTCACCCGCAACCAGATGGGCGTCGGCTCAGCCTCCGCCGTGATCATGCTGATGACCATCGCAGCCATCATGGTTCCCTATCTCTATGCCGAACTGAAGGAGAAGAACTGATGTCTGCCGTCAGCCAGGACACCGCCGTCAGGACCGGTCGCGTCACCCGCACCTTCATCTATCTGGTGCTTCTCCTCTTCGCGCTCTTCTACCTTCTGCCGCTTTATGTGATGGGCATCAATTCGCTGAAGCCGCTGCCGGAGATTACCGGCGGCAACATGATGGCACTGCCGGAAACCTGGACGCTGGACGCCTGGCGATCCGCCTGGTCGACCGCCCAGATCGGCGTGTCGCCGACCGGCTTGAAGCCCTACTTCCTGAATTCGATTCTGATGGTCGTGCCCGCCGTCGCCATCTCGACGATCCTCGGCGCGCTCAATGGCTACGTGCTTACTAAATGGCGCTTCCGTGGCGACACGATCATCTTCGGGCTGATGCTGTTTTCCTGCTTCATTCCGTTCCAGATCGTGCTGATCCCGATGGCGCTGGTGCTCGGCAAGCTCGGTCTCGCCGGCACGGTTCCCGGACTGGTCCTGGTCCATGTGGTTTACGGCATCGGCTTCACCACGCTCTATTACCGTAACTACTACGCCAACTTCCCGACCGAGCTGGTCAAGGCGGCCCAGATCGACGGCGCCGGTTTCTTCCGCATCTTCTGGCGCATCCTGCTGCCGGTCTCCGGCCCGATCACCGTCGTCTCCGTCATCTGGCAGTTCACAAACATCTGGAATGACTTCCTGTTCGGCGTCTCCTTTGGCGGCACCAGCCAGCCGATGACGGCAGCGCTCAACAACCTCGTCCAGTCTTCCACGGGGGTGAAGGAATACAACGTCCACTTCGCGGGCGCGATCATCGCCGCCCTTCCCACCCTTCTCGTTTATGTCGTCGCCGGGCGCTATTTCGTGCGCGGACTGATGGCCGGTTCAGTCAAAGGATAAAATCATGGGCTTTCTCGACATCCGGAACGTCACCAAGTCTTACGGACAGTTGGAAGTTCTGCACCGTGTCGACATCTCGGTTGAGGAGGGCGAATTCCTCGTGCTCGTCGGCCCCTCCGGCTGCGGCAAGTCGACCCTTCTCGGCATGATAGCCGGCCTTGAGGGCATTTCCTCGGGCGAGATCGCGATCAGGGACCGGGTCATCAACGGGGTGCATCCGTCGAAGCGCAACATCGCCATGGTCTTCCAGTCTTATGCGCTCTACCCCAACATGACCGTGGGCCAGAACATCACCTTCGGGCTTGAAATGCATGGCATACCGAAGCCGGAACGCGACAAGGCGCTGCTTGATGTCGCGAAGCTCCTGCAGATCGATCATCTCACCGACCGCAAGCCGGGCCAACTTTCCGGCGGCCAGCGCCAGCGTGTCGCCATGGGCCGTGCGCTGGTGCGTGATCCCGACGTCTTCCTCTTCGACGAGCCGCTGTCGAACCTCGACGCGAAGCTGCGCGTCGACATGCGCACCGAGATCAAGAAGCTTCATGCCAAGCTGAAACGCACCATCGTCTATGTGACCCACGACCAGATCGAGGCGATGACGCTCTCGACGCGGATTGCGGTCATGAACAAGGGCTATATCCAGCAGCTCGGCACGCCGAAGGAGATCTACGACACGCCGGCCAATGTCTTCGTCGCCACCTTCATGGGAAGCCCAGCGATGAATGTCGTGCCGGCACGTGTCGTGGTTCGTGAAGGCACGCCCCATGCCGAAGTCGTGCTGGGGGATGGGTCGAAGAGTCTGCTCGCCTTCAGCCAGCCGAGCCTGACCGCTTGGGACGGACGGGACATCCTGCTCGGCATCCGCCCGGAGGCGATCACCGATCCCGAAGGTGCCGACCGCAAGTCGCAGAACATCGTCAGCCTGAGAAACCGGGTGATCGTCACCGAGCCTGCAGGCTCCGACACCTTCGTCACCATGGGCCTCGGCAGCAAGGACGTAATCGCGCGCATGCGCGCCGACGTCGATATAGCAGGTGGCGACGACTTCGAATTCGCGGTCAACATGGAAAAGGCCGTGGCTTTCGATCCCCAGACGGAAGAGCGCATCCGGCCATGAGCGACGCAGACGTCATCATCATCGGTTCGGGCATGGGGGGCGCGACGCTTGCCGCGCAGCTTGCTCCGACGGGCCGCCGCATCCTGATCGTCGAGAAGGGCGAAAGGTTGAAACCGTCTCCAGCAGACCGGGATCCGGAAGCCATTTTCGGCAAGGCGCATTTTCGGCCAAAAGAAGAATGGCTCGACGGCGACAACCAGCTTTTCAACCCCGGCAATTACTACAATGTCGGCGGCAACTCTAAATTCTACGGCGCGGTGCTGTTGCGTTATCGCCGCGAGGATTTCTCCCCCCTGCGCCATATGGGCGGAACGACGCCCGGCTGGCCGATCGCCTATGACAGCCTGGAGCCGTGGTATCAGCAGGCCGAACACCTGTTCAAGGTTCGGGGCACTCTGGGCGAGGATCCGACCGAGCCGCCGCATTCAGGAACGTATGACCATCGCCCCGTACCGGACGAGCCTGTCATCGCGGATCTTCGCCGCCGTCTGGGATCCGTCGGGCTGCACCCGGCATCCCTGCCGCTCGGTGTCGACATCGATACATGGCTTGCCCATGGGAAAACGACCTGGGACGCATTCCCAGACACCTGCGGCGGCAAGAAGGATGCGGAGACTGTGAGCCTCGCCGCAGCGCTTCGCCATCCTAACGTGTCGCTTGCGACGGGATGCGAAGTCACACGCCTTCTGGCGGGCGGGGGCGGAAAGATCACCGGTGTCGAGGTGGTGAACCAAGGTGAGACAAAGATACTGAGCGCACCGCTCGTGGCTCTCTCGGCCGGTGCCGTCAGGAGTGCTGCCATCCTGCTGTCCTCGGCCGACGAAAACCGTCCGCTGGGTCTGGCAAACCGCTCCGACCAAGTTGGCCGCAACTTCATGAACCACAATTGTTCGGCGGTGCTGGCGCTCCACCCTTTCCGGCGCAATCCGTCGATTTACCAGAAGACCCTGCTGGTCAACGACTTCTACCTGACGGGCGGACCGAACGGCGAGCCGCTCGGCAATATCCAGCTGCTCGGCAAGATTACCGGCCCGATTCTCGCTGCGAGCTCGCCGCTGCCGCGACCGCTCGCTCACTGGATCGCCAAACGATCGATCGATCTCTATGCCATGTCGGAAGATCTGCCCAATCCCCAAAGCCGCGTGACGGTCAGGAATGGTCGGATCATGCTCGACTGGAAGCGCTCGAACTGGGAAGCGCATCTTGCTTTGGTCGACAGGCTGAAGTCACTGATCCGGAAAGCCGGCTACCCGGTCGTGCTTTCGCGCCCCTTCGACCGGCGCACGCCCTCTCATCAATGCGGCACCGCGCGCATGGGTTTGGACCCGATGACCAGCGTGGTCGACAGTTTCGGGCGCAGCCACGATCATCGCAATCTCTTCATCGTCGACGCGTCGATCCTGCCGACCTCAGCCGCCGTCAACCCGGCCCTGACAATCGCAGCACTCGCCCTGCGGTCGGGCCAGCACATCATCGAAACGGAGTTCAGCCAGTGAAGAAGGTTGCACTGATTACGGGAGGCCAGCAGGGCATCGGCCTCGGCATCGCCCGCGAACTGGCCGGCGCTGGCTACAAGCTCGCGCTGGCGTCGAGGTCTGACGAAGACGCGCCCCAGGCACAGGCAGCGCTTGCGGAGCTGGGCGATGCTGCCATCTATATCCGCCACGACCTGCAGGACATCGACAACGTCGCCTCTGTCCTCGACCAGGTCGAAGCACTCCTCGGCCCTGTCACCACCTTCGTGTCCAATGCCGGCGTGCCGGCCAAGGTGCGCGGTGACATGCTGGCGCTCGCACCCGACAGCTTCGACTTTGTGCTCGGTGTCAACCTCCGCGGCGCCTTCTTCCTCGCCCAGGAGGTCGCGCGGCGCATGCTGGCAACCCCATCCGACACCTATCGTTCGATCGTCTTCGTGACCTCGGTGAGCGCCAGCATGGCCTCGATCGAGCGGGCGGAATACTGCATCTCCAAGGCCGGGGCCGGCATGATGGCGGAGCTCTTTGCCCTCCGACTCGCCCCGCATGGCATCGGCGTCTTCGAGCTGAGACCTGGCATCATCGAAACGGAGATGACGGCGGGCGTGAAGGACAAATACACGGCGCGGATCGAGGGCGGGCTCGTGCCTGCTCTGCGCTGGGGTCACCCTGCCGATATCGGCAGCGTGGTCGTGCCGCTTGCCGAAGGGCGTTTTGCTTTCGCCAATGGTGCGGTGATCCCGGTCGACGGCGGGCTTTCGCTGGCTCGCCTCTAGGAGAATAGAATGCGGCAAGGTTTTGATTTCATCATAGTCGGCGGCGGTTCAGCGGGCTCGGTGCTCGCTGCGCGCCTGTCGGAAAATCCGGATTTCAACGTGCTTCTGCTCGAGGCAGGCGGGCGCGACTGGCATCCCTTCTACCATCTGCCGGCGGGCTTTGCGAAGATGACCAAGGGCATCGGCAGCTGGGGCTGGAGCACCGTGCCGCAGCGGCACATGAACAATATGGTGATCCGCTATACCCAGGCGAAGGTCATCGGCGGCGGCTCCAGCATCAATGCGCAGATCTACACGCGCGGCAATGCGCTCGATTATGACGACTGGCGCCAGATGGGCTGCGAAGGCTGGTCCTACGACGATGTCCTGCCTTACTTCCGCAAGGCCGAGGACAATGACAGCTTCGACAACCGCTATCACGGCAAAGGCGGTCCGCTCGGTGTCAGCAAGCCTTCGGCGCCGCTGCCGATCTGCGAAGCCTATTTCAAGGCGGCGGGCGAACTCGGCATCCCCTTCAATGGCGACATGACCGGCGAGACGCAGGACGGCGTCGGATACTACCAACTGACCCAGCGCAATGTCCGCCGCTCCTCGGCGTCGATTGCCTACCTCAACCCCGCACGCAAACGGCCGAACCTTACCATCCGCACCGACGCCCAGGTGCTGAAGCTCGTGGTCGAAAGCGGACGCGCTGTTGGAGTCGAGCTTGCCGGTGAGGGCGTCGTTCGGGCCGAACGGGAAGTGCTTCTCTCGTCGGGTGCCATCGGCAGCCCGCGTCTGCTGATGCTGTCCGGCATTGGGCCTGCCGATCATCTCGCCTCGGTCGGCGTGCCTGTCGTCTTAGACCAGCCCGGCGTCGGGTCAAACCTGCAGGACCATCTCGATCTCTTCGTCATCGCAGAATGCACCGGGCCGCACACCTATGACCGTTTCGCCAAGCCGCATCTGTCAGTGCTCGCCGGGCTGCAATATCTGCTGACCAAAACCGGCCCGGTCGCCTCGAGCCTCTTCGAAACCGGGGGATTCTGGTATGCGGATCCGGAAGCCCGCTCGCCGGATATCCAGTTCCATCTCGGTCTCGGCTCCGGTATCGAGGCCGGCGTGGCCGCCATGGCAAACGGCGGCGTGACGCTGAATTCCGCCTATCTAAGGCCACGGTCGCGGGGCACCGTCCGGCTCGGCTCGGCCGACCCTCTCTCAGCTCCCCTCATCGATCCCAACTACTGGGCCGATCGGCATGATCGCGAGATGTCGATCCGGGGTTTGAAGATTGCCAGAGACATCATGCGCCAGGATGCGCTTAAGCCCTACGTCAAGGCCGAGCGTCTGCCGGGTCCGGATGTGCAAAGCGACCAGGACTATTTCAACTATGCCTGCCGTCATTCGAAAACCGACCACCACCCGGCCGGCACCTGCCGCATGGGCTCGGACCCGGAGGCCGTCGTCGATCCGCGTCTGCGCTTCAACGGTATCGAAGGTCTGCGCGTCATCGACGCCTCGATCATGCCGACCGTGGTCTCGTCCAACACCAATGCGCCGACCATCATGATCGCCGAAAAGGCAGCCGACATGATCAAGGCCGATCACGGGGTGTTGTCATGATCCGCCACATTGTGCTCGTTCGTTTCCAGCCGAGCGTTTCCACGGCCGTCATTGATGACCTCTTTGCCGAACTGCATCAGATCGAGGGCAAGGTGCCGGGCCTCCTGTCGATCACCTCGGGCCGCAGCGAAAGCCCGGAGCGCATCGAACGGGGCTATCTGCACGGCTTCGTCGCCGATTTCGCCGACTGGCCGGCGCTCGAAGCCTATCAGGTCCATCCTGATCACAAGCGCTTCGGCGCGCGCCTGGTCGCCCATGCCGAGGGTGGTCTCGACGGCATCCTCGTCTTCGACCTCCCCGTCCAAACTCAGGGATCTCCAACATGATTGCCTTGCCCACCGCCGATGGCCGTATCGAAGACTATCGCCTCACCGGAACCCCGCTTACACCGCGCGCTCCGACGCGTCCGCTGACCCGCACCGCCTTTGCCGCAGCCCATGTCGTCTCCGATCCGCTGCGCGAACGTAATCCCTGGGATACGCGGCCGGCGGTCGACTGGGAGGGAACACTCGCCTTCCGCACCTCGCTTTGGGATCAAGGCCTCGGTCTCGCCGAAGCCATGGACACGGCCCAGCGCGGCATGGGGGTCGACTGGCCGACGGCGCTGGAACTGATCCAACGGACGATGGTGGCCGCCAAGGCGCATCCGATGAAGCCGCGCGTCGCCTGCGGGGCAGGGACTGACCATGTGGCGCTCGCAGACCTCACCACCGCAGACAAGATCGCAGCCGCCTACCAGACGCAGGCGGAAGCCATCGAGGCCGCCGGCGGGCAGCTCATTCTCATGGCCTCGCGCGCCTTTCCCGCGATGAGCGCCGGCTCCGACGTCTACCGCTCTGTCTATCGCCGGCTGATCGACGGAGCGCGTGAGCCCGTCATCTTGCATTGGCTGGGCGATATGTTCGACCCGGCATTGAAAGGCTACTGGGGCAGCGACGATGTCGCTGAAGCAAGCGACTTCGTCCTCGATCTGATCGGCGAGAACCCTGGTAAGGTTGACGGCATCAAGATCTCGCTGCTCGATCAGGCGCATGAAGAGGCGTTTCGTGCCCGCCTGCCGGAGGGTGTGCGTCTCTACACCGGCGACGACTTCAATTATGCCGACCTGATCGCGGGCGATGGCGCGCATTACTCCCATGCGCTGCTCGGCATCTTCGCCGCCATTGCACCGGCGGCCTCGCAGGCACTCGATGCACTCGCTGCCGGCGATCTCGACACCTATCACCGGCTGCTGAAACCCACCGTGCCGCTCAGCCGGGAAATCTTCCGCGCACCGACGCGCTTTTACAAGGCCGGCATTGCCTTCCTCGCCTGGCTGAACGGCCACCAGCGTCACTTCATCATGCCGGCCGGCTTTCAGTCGAGCCGCGACATCGTCCACTATGCGCAGGTCTTCAGGCTGGCCGATCAGGCAAATCTGCTTGCCGATCCTGAGCTTGCCGTGAGAAGGATGCGGGTCTTGGCTGAGTTACACGGGATAAACTGACAGGTATGGAGCGACGGCCGACCATCATAGACGTGGCACGCGTGGCGGGCATTTCCAAATCCACCGTCAGCCTCGTCCTGCAGAACAGTCCGCTGGTCAAGGAGGAGACGCGCCTTCTGGTGCGCGAGGCCATGGACAAGGTCGGCTATGTCTATAACCGGGCGGCAGCCAATCTCAGATCCTCAAATGTCGGGCTGATCGGTCTCGTCATCAACGATCTGCGAAACCCGTTCTTCACGGAGTTCGCGACATCGCTACAGATGGCACTGTCCGCGAGAGGCTACGCGACTGTCGTCGCCAATACCGACGAAGATCCGGCGGTGCAGGCCCAGGTCGTTGGCGCGATGATCGAGCATGGCGTATCTGCGCTCGTTCTTTCTCCGGCCTATGGCGACGAGGGTAGCACCTTCGATGCCATTGCGCGCGGCGGAATTCCGACCATGCAGGTGCTGCGCAAGGTCGATCCCCGCGTACAGCAATTCCCCTTCGCAGCGCCCGACTACAGGTTGGGCAGTCTGCTTGCGGCGCAGCATCTCCTGTCGCTCTCTCCCAGACGGATCGCCTTTGTCGGTGGATTGGCCGACCGGACCGTCACGCGGGAGCGTATGACGGGCTACTTCGAGGCGCTCACTGAGGCGGGCATGGAGCCTTTTGTCTTGTCAGGCAGGGCGAGCCGCAGCTTCGGCCGCGAGGCAGCCGAGGAACTGGCGCGGGCCCATCCTGAGGTCGATGCGGCAATCTGTTTCAACGACCTCGTCGCCCTTGGCATGCTCTCAGGGTTCGCCAAGCTGAACCGGAAGGTCGGGCAGGATTTCCGCATGGTCGGCTTCGACGACATCGAGGAATGCAGCCAGGTGTTTCCCGCCTTGTCGACGGTCCATTGCGGGATTGCCGACTTTGGCCGCAGCATTGCGGCGACAGTGCTGGCGTGGCTGGAGGAGGGGAAGCACCCGCAGCCGGAAACCCTGACAGCCGTGGAACTGGTCATACGGGATACCAGCGGCGAGAGGCCAGCCGCATGATCGACAAACCGGAACTCTTCCTGCGGCAGTTGTTTGACCGCGCCGTCGAGGTTGCGGATCCGATGCGATCGCTGAAAGATTTCCTGCCGGAGAAGCCGGTGGGCCGAGTCATCGTCATCGGCGCGGGCAAGGCGAGCGCGCGCATGGCAGAAGCCGTGGAGGCTGCCTGGGGGCCTTGCGAGGGGGTGGTCATCACCCGCTATGGCTACGCCCGGCCTTGCCGCGGAGTCGAGATCGTCGAGGCGGCCCATCCCGTGCCGGATCAGGCGGGCCTTAAGGCGACCGGACGCATGCTCGAGCTTGTCGAAGGCGCCGGGGAAGGGGATTTCGTCCTCGCGCTGATATCCGGCGGCGCATCGGCCTTGCTGGTCCAGCCGGTGTCGGGTGTGTCCCTTGCCGAAAAGCAGGCGGTCAATCAGGCACTGCTCGCATCCGGCGCACCGATCGACCGGATGAACACGGTGCGCAAACATCTGAGCCAGGTAAAGGGTGGGCAGTTGGCCGCTGCCGCATGGCCGGCGGATATGCTCGCGCTGATCATCTCGGATGTGCCCGGAGACGATCCGGCCTTCATCGGCTCGGGGCCGACCGTCGGCGATGCGTCGACGCCGGACGACGCTCTCGCCGTGATCGACACCTGGAAGGTCGAGGTTCCACCCTCGGTGCGCAATGCGCTCTCGAATGGCTCCGGCGTCGTTCGCCCTGACGATCCTCGCCTTTCACGGGTGCGCAACGTGATCTACGCGGCGCCGCGGCAATCGCTGGAGGCGGCTGCCGCGCTAGCCCGGGAGGCGGGTTGCGATGTCCGCCTTTGGGGTGATGCCCTCGAGGGTGAAGCCCGCCAGGTGGCCACCGACCAGGCCGAGCTGGCACTTGCGCTTCAGCGCAGCTTAAAGGCGGGAGATCGGCCGATATTGCTGCTCTCCGGCGGCGAGTTGACGGTCACCCGTTCAGGTGACGGTGTCGGTGGTCCGAATGCGGAATTCTGCCTGGCGCTTGCACTGGCACTGAATGGAGCCGCCGGCATCCATGCGCTCGCCTGCGACACGGATGGTGTCGACGGCGCAGCTGAAGTCGCTGGTGCCATAATTGGACCTGAAACCCTTGCGGCGGCTTCGAGGCGAAACATGGATCCGCGCAGCGCGCTGCAACGCAACGATGCCCACTCCTTTTTTTCGGCAGTCGACGCCCAGGTGGTGACGGGACCGACGCTGACTAATGTCAACGACTTCCGGGCGCTTCTTGTCAAGCCGATCAGTTAGCCGGCGGCACATAGGTCGCTGAGGCAACACGTTTGATAGGTCGGAGTGTGTAGGGGGCAGGTAGCCACAGCCGCAGTTTGTACCGCAACGTCTGAGCGGTGCTACATCGGCCCCGGCAAGCCGATGTGAAACGGCTTCGCCGAAAGCTTCAATGGCTGCTTCCGAGACGAGTGCCTGAACGAGACGCTGTTCTCGTCGCTCCCTCAGGTCCCGCCCCCGAAACTCTCGGAAGCAGCAGCCTATCTCCTTGCCGGGATTGAAGGGAAGGTTGTTTAGGCAGCAACAGAGGGCCGAGAGGCTTCGCTGCTGACAGCCCTGTAACGGATCAAGTCCTCGATCGAAATGAGCGGCAGGCCATGCAGCTTGCAGAACTCGATGAGGTCCGGCAGTCGCGCCATGGTGCCGTCGTCGTTGGCGACCTCACAGATCACACCAGATGGCCTGGCTCCAATCAGGCGAGCGAGATCGACGGCAGCCTCCGTGTGTCCCGGGCGGCCCATGACGCCATCGGGATGGGCACGCAGCGGGAAAATGTGACCCGGGCGCGCGAAGTCTTGCGGCGCTGTCGCTTCATCCATCAGCGCCCGGACGGTTGCAGCTCTGTCTGCGGCAGAGATCCCAGTGGTCGTCCCGTGGATATAGTCCACCGACACGGTAAAGGCTGTCTTGAGATATTCCGTGTTGTTCGGGACCATCAGTGGGATGTCGAGTGCATCCAGCCTTTCGCCTTCCATGGCGATGCAGACGAGCCCGCGCGCATGCTTCATCATAAAGGCGATGGTCTCGGGCGTCACGTGATCGGATGCGACGATGATGTCGCCTTCATTCTCGCGATCCTCGTCATCGACGACGACGACCATGCCGCCATGCGCAAGGGTATCCAGTGCGTCTTCAATATTCGAAAGTGTCATTCCAGTGCCTTTCAAGGGTAACCGCGTCAGCGGCAAAACCACGACCTGACGGTCGCCATTCCATCCCTTGGGCGAACACAGCACGTCCGTCTCCCCGGCAGGGGAGCCGCAACAGCTGATATTCTCTTTCATCCGGACTCTAACCGTCGGCTCCGGCATCGCACCGGATCTGCTGCCTTTCACCGAGATGAAAGCGCTCGCGGGCTCCCGGCAATGCCGGATACCGCCGGTGGGGAATTTCACCCCGCCCTGAGAACTCCCTTAAGGTAGGGGAGAAGGTGTCGAAGTTTCAAGTTTAAACTCGGAAAAATCAGCATTTTTCAATCAAGTGTCGCATCCGTTACGCTCGACGCCGCGACAACGAAAAAAGCACGGTGCATGAGCACCGTGCAGCCTTGGGAGGCCTTGTTTCGATGGGTCACCAGCAGCAGAAGCCGCCATCGACGAGCAGATCGACGCCTGTGACGAAGCTTGCGGCGCCGGACAGCAGGAAAACGGCCGGGCCGACCATTTCGTCGACATTGGCCATGCGTTGCATCGGTGTCTGCTCCTCGAACAGTTTCGTCTGATGGACCATTTCCGGCCGGGTGTTCATCGGCGTCGCGGTATAACCGGGACTGATCGTATTGACGCGAACGCCGCGTTCCACCCATTCCATTGCCATCGATTTGGACATGTGGATCACACCCGCCTTCGAGGCATTGTAGTGGCACTGGTTGAGGCCGCGATTTACGATCACGCCCGACATCGAGGCGATGTTGACGATCGAGCCGCGACCGTTCTTCAGCATGGCGCGTGCTTCCGCTTGGCAGGACAGGAACACACCCTTCAGGTTGATGTCCATCATCGTCTGGAACTGAACTTCCTCCATCTCCTCGGCCGGGTTCGCATTGGCAATGCCGGCGGCATTGACGGCGAGGGTCAGCGGCCCGAGTTCGGCCTCTGTCCGGGCAACGGCGTCGTTCAGCGCGGCGGCCTCAGTGACGTCCGCGGCGATCTCGATGCTGCGCCGGCCGGCGGCCGCGATGTAGCGCGCAGTCGTCGCCAGGCCGTCATCGGTGCGGCGGTCGAGGAGGGCGACGTCCGCCCCGCACTGTGCGAGCCCGATCGCGATCCTCTGGCCAATGCCGCTGCCTGCTCCCGTCACCAGAGCCACATTGCCCGAGAGATCGAAAAGTTTCGGTGCGTTCAAAGTCATGTCCGACATGGGTCGTTCTCCTGCAAATTAAATCGTGGCGAGTTCCATGACCGAGACGTCATTGGCGTCTACGCGGTCGAGAATTCCAGCCTGTTTTCCCTGTGCCATCACCATGATCCGGTTCGAAACCCCAAGCACTTCTTCGAGATCCGAGCTGACCACGATCACGGCAATGCCCTGGCGGGCGAGTTCCATGATGGTATCGTAGATCGACGAGCGCGCACCGACGTCGATGCCGCGGGTCGGCTCGTCCAGCACCACGACCTTCGGGTTCCGCGCCAGCCACTTGGCGAGTACGACCTTCTGCTGGTTGCCGCCCGAGAGCTCTCCAGCGTTCTGCTCGCCGCGACCTTTCACTCCGAATTTCTTGATGTAGCCATCGGCGAATTGGCTGAGACGCTTCGACGTCATCCAGCCGGTCCTCGCGACGGCGTCGAAATTGGCGTAGCCGATATTTTCCGCAATCGAATGTTCGAGAACGAGACCCTGAAGCTTGCGATCCTCGGGCACGAGGACGATACCATTGCGGATCGCATCCCTTGGCGAGCGCGGCGTGATCACCGTGCCGTCGAGCAGAACGTCGCCGGTGGCGATCGGGTCCGCCCCCGTGATCGCGCGCACGAGTTCGGTGCGACCAGCGCCTACCAGACCCGCAATGCCGAACACTTCTCCGCGTTTGACCGCGAAATCTATATTGCGGAACGTGCCCGAAGGAGACGATAGGCCGCGTACTTCGAGCATGACGGCCTCGGACGGGACCGGTACAGCGGGGAACATGCGGTCCAGCGAGCGGCCGACCATGGCCTCGACGATGGTGCGGACTGGAACGTCCCCGCTATCGAATTCCTGCACCTTGGCACCGTCGCGCATGACGACGATGCGGTCGGCGATCTGTCGGATTTCTTCCAGCCGGTGGGAAATGTAGATGATGCCGACACCGTCGGCCTTCAGACGTTCGATCTGGCGGAATAGGAGCTGTGTTTCTTCTCCGCCGAGCGCTGCGGTCGGCTCGTCGAGGATGAGCAGCCGGGCATTCAGCGTCATTGCCTTGGCGATTTCGATCAGCTGCTGCTTGGCCGTGGAGAGGCCCTCCACTAGCCGGCGCGGGGAGACGTCGAGCCCCAGCCTCTGCAGGCCGGCATAGGCGCGTTCCTCCATCGCCTGTCGATCGATCCGTCCGCTCTTGGTGAGGTAGCGCCCGACGAAGACATTCTCGGCGATCGACAATTCCGGCAGCAGTTTCAGCTCCTGATGGATCATGCCGACGCCGGCATCCATGGCGGCCCGCGGGGTGGCCGGCGCATACGGTGCGCCGAGCCATGTCATTGTGCCGGAAGTCGGTTGAACGGCGCCGGAAATAATCCTCGAGAGGGTCGATTTTCCGGCGCCGTTCTCACCCAGCAGCGCCACGACTTCACCCGCTCTCACATCGAGGTCGATGCCGTGCAGGACCTCGAGTGATCCGTAGACCTTGCGGATCTGCCGGAGCGAGAGGATGGGAGGGAGGTCGTTGGCAGTCATGGCGCTGTCTTCCTGTGATGATCAGGGATGCTCGGCGACGAACTTTTCAGCGTTTTCCGGCGTCGTCAGGAAGCCGGGAAGCAGCTGTTCCGCCGGGAGTGTTTCGCCAGCTGCGAGCTTGATGGCGCTGTCGACGGCGAGGCGGCCGATGCCGCGGACCTGCTGAGTCGCGGTGGCGTCGAAGCCACCTTGCGCCAGGATCGGGAGAGCGGTGGTGTCACCATCGAAACCGCCAACATAGATCCGCTGGGAAACGCCGGAGACCTTGACTGCCTGTGCGGCACCGAGTGCCAGACCGTCAGCCTGTGCGAAGATCAGCGAAACATCGGGATGCGCCTGGAGCAGGTTCTGGCCGATGTTCAGGCCTTCTGCCTGCGACCACTGTTCGCTCCACTGCTGAGCCACCAGCTCGACGCCGGAATTCTCCCCGATCGCCTGCATGCAGCCCTTGGTACGCTCGACTTCCGGCGTGGTGCCCTTCTGGCCGTGGATCATCAGCATCTTGCCCTTGCCGCCGGCCAGTCCGATGATGTGCTTGCAGACTTCATAGGCCGAAGTTGCATTGTCAGTGGCGATGAAGGTATCGCCCGGCGCACCGTCGGCATTGCGGTCGACGTTGACGACAGGGATGCCGGCTTCCTTGGCGAGGCGCGTCGGAACGGCGGCGGCCGCAGCACCAGCCGGAATGTAGATGAAGGCGTCGATGCCCTGCGTCAGCAGGTCCTGCACCTGGCTGACCTGGGTCGCGCTGTCGTTCTTGGCGTCGACGGTTATGACCTCGATGCCCTTCTCCTTGGCATAGGCTTCGACGCCGATCTTGATCTGGTTGAAGTAGTCGGCCTGCAGGTTCGAGACGGCGAGCCCGATCTTCTTCACTTCTTCGGCGGATGCGCCGAGCGGATTGAGGGCCGTTGTCGCCAGCGCTGCAGCGGCCAGAAGCATGGTCTTGAGTTTCATGGTAGATCTCCTCCGTTGTTTCGGGACCCCGCTACCACCGCAGGACCGAAGTTTTGCCTGGCATTTGCCGGGCGGTGAACTGGCGACATTGCCGCCAAACTGAACCGCAGCCGAGCCATCACCTCCGTTTGATGGCTTCGGCCGCGACTGCGAGTGCGATGACGACGCCGATGACGACGGCCTGCGTGAAGGGCGAGACGCCCAGCAGGTTCAGGCCGTTGCGCAGGACGCCGATGATCAAAACGCCGATGATTGTTCCGAGAATGCCGCCCTTGCCGCCACTCAGGCTCGTTCCGCCGATGACGACCGCTGCAATCGTGTCAAGTTCGTAGGAAACGCCAGCCGTCGGCTGGACGGAATCGAGGCGCATGGCGAGAACCACGCCGGCCAGACCCGCGAGCAGGCCGGAAACGACATAGACGCCGATCGTGTAGAGGTTGACATTGATGCCGGCGAGGCGCGCAACTTCCTGATTGCCGCCAATCGCATAGAGCGAGCGGCCCCCGGTAGTGTAGCGCAGATAGATCCAGCCGAGCACGAAGACGACCAGCATGACAGCCACTGTGAGCGTCAGGAAGCCGCCGAAGCGCGTATAGGCGAGCAAGCTGAACCAGGAAGGGAAGCCGACGATCTGCTGGCCGTCGGTGATCATGTTCGCGAGCCCGCGGGCGACCGACATCATCGCCAGCGTCGCGATGAAGGCCGGCACCCCGAGAGCCGTGATCAATATTCCCGAAATGGCTCCGGTCACGGCGGCGGCTCCGAGCGCCAGGATGATGCCGACGGGAAGCGCCAGACCCACCTGGTTTGCGAGATAGCCCATCACCATCATGGTGAGTGCCATGACCGAACCCACGGCAAGATCGATACCGCCGATCAGGATCACCATGGTCATGCCGACCGCCATGATCCCGAGCACGGTGATCTGGTCGAGGATGTTGAGCAGGTTGCGCGCCGACATGAATGTGTCGGTGGCGAAGGAGAGGAAAAGGCACAGCATGATGAGGCCGATCAGGGGCCCCGTGGTTCCTTTCAATGCCGCCAGCGCATTCCCGCCTGCGCTGCGATCCTGGTCTGCCGCTGACACCGACATCCACTCCTCCCATGCTGCTACCTGTCGCTATCGACGCGGTATAAATATTCATTGCTGTGTGTAAATTCGTAGCGCAGGCATCTGCGGGCTGTCAACTGCGCATTCTCGAGCCGCACGAGATTTAATTTTATCCCTCAGCTTGACAGGGAAGGAGATGATGCAATTATATGAGTAACGGTATATTTATGCAGAATGAGGTTTTCATGCAGCCGAATGATCTCGACCGCATTGCAAGGCAGATACGCCTTCGCGATCTTCAGGCGGTTTACGAAGCAGGCGCTGGCCATATCGGTGGCGAGATGTCGGCGATCGACATCCTGACGGCCCTGTATTTTCAGGTTCTGAGGATCTGGCCGGAGCAGCCGAAGCACCCGGATCGTGATCGCTTCGTGCTGTCGAAGGGCCACGTCGCCTTGGCATTTTACGTGACGCTGGCGAAGCGGGGCTTCTTCCCCGAGGAGGAGATCTCGACCTTCCTGAAGCCGCATTCGCGTCTCAATGGGCATCCGAACTGCAACAAGGTTCCCGGCGTCGAGACCAATACCGGGCCTCTCGGCCATGGTCTGCCCGTCGCGGTGGGCATGGCGAAGGCGGCCAAGCTGACGGGTGCTGCCTATCACACCTATGTTCTGACCGGTGACGGCGAAATGCAGGAAGGCTCCAACTGGGAAGCCATTTCCTCGGCCGCCCAGTTCGGTCTCGACAATCTGACCCTGATCATCGATCACAATCGCTTTCAGCAGGGGGCGGCTCTGAGCGACACCAACAACATGGCGCCCTTTGGTTCGAAGCTTCAGGCCTTCGGCTGGGATGTTACGGAGATCAACGGCAACGTGATGGCCGAAATCGTGCCTGCGCTGCAGCATCGCTCCGCTCGCCCTCACTGCATCGTCGCTCATACCAACAAGGGCCATGGCATTTCCTTCATGCAGGACCGGGTGGACTGGCATCACAAGGTGCCAAATGCAGAGCAATACAAGATCGCCCTGGCCGAACTCTCGGAGGTGCTGTGATGAATGCCGTGACCATGACCGAAAAACTGCATGACTGCCGTGACGCGTTTGTCACCGTGCTGGAGCGCCTCGGCGCCGAAAACTCCAAGGTCGTCGCGGTCTGCAACGATTCCGTTGGTTCCTCCAAGCTGGGCGGCTTCAAGTCCAAATGGCCGGACCGGCTGGTAAATGTCGGCATTGCCGAACAGAACATGGTGGGCGTCGGCGCCGGCCTCGCCAATGGCGGCCTCTTGCCCTTCGTTTGCGCTGCTTCCTGTTTTCTCACCGGGCGTTCGCTTGAACAGGTCAAGGCCGATATCGCCTATTCGAACGCCAATGTGAAACTTGTTGGCATTTCCTCGGGTATGGCCTATGGGGAACTCGGCCCGACTCATCATTCGGTCGAAGACTTCGCCTGGATGCGGGTGCTGCCCAATCTTCCGGTGATTGCGCCCTGCGACTCGATCGAGACGGCTGCCGCCGTTGAATGGGCGGCGCGCTATGAGGGGCCGGTCTTCCTGCGCCTCTCGCGCGTCGGCGTGCCTGACCTGCTTCCATCAGGCCATGTCTTCGAGCCCGGTAAGGCGAACCTCCTGCGCGATGGCGATGCCATCACGCTGATCGCCAACGGTACCTTGACGCATCGCGCCATGAAGGCGGCCGCGCTCCTCGCGACCAAAGGCATCGAAGCGCGCGTCCTGAACATGGCAACCGTTCGCCCCATCGATGTGGACAGCATCGTGGCTGCAGCGCACGAAACCGGCGCCATCCTGACGGCGGAAGAACATTCGGTTTATGGTGGCCTCGGATCCGCCGTCGCGGAAGTCGTCGTTGCGGAAGCCCCGGTGCCAATGAAGATCCTCGGTGTTCCCGGCATCTTTGCACCGACTGGCTCGGCCGAGTTCTTGCTCGACGAATTCGGCATGGCGCCGCAGGCCATGGCCAAGGCTGCAGAAGAGCTTTTGGCGCGCAAGGGCGGCCGCAGCTAGGAACTGCCGACAAGTTTCAGGGTGCCGCCCTCACGTCAGGCGGCATCTTTCAGCATCCGGAGCCGACATGACCACTGCCATTCTCGCGATCGACCAGGGAACCACGAATTCGAAGGCCGTGCTCGTCTCGGACGAGGGCGAGATCTTGGCGCGAGGTTCTTCACCCGTTGGCATCTCGCACCCGCAGTCGGGCTGGGTGGAGCAGGATCCCGAACGCGTCTGGCAGTCCGTGCTGGAGGCGATTGGCGCATGCCTGGCCGCCGCACCGACAGTAACCATCGCCGGGATCGCCATCTCCAACCAGCGTGAATCCGTGACGATCTGGGATGGCGAGACCGGAGAGCCACTCGGACCTGTCGTTAGCTGGCAATGCCGCCGCAGCGCGCCAGTCTGCGCCGCACTCAACGCTGCCGGTCACTCAGCGCGTGTTGAAGCGCTCACAGGCCTGCCGATCGATCCGATGTTTCCCGGGCCGAAGATGAAATGGCTGCTCGACCGCGCTCCGGCCGGCCGGCCCTTGCGGCTCGGCACGATCGATTCCTGGCTCATTCATTGCTTTACGGGCGGCAGGGTGCACGCTTGCGACGCATCCAACGCAGCGCGCAGCCAGCTTCTCGATCTCAAAAGAATGGCCTGGAGCGACGAACTCTGCGATCTCTTCGGGGTGCCGAAGGAGTTCCTGCCAGAGGTGCGCGACAGCGCTTCCCGGTTCGGAGAAACTCTCGATGTTCCCGGCTTGGCTGACGGCATCCCGATTGCGGCGGCCATCGGTGACAGTCACGCCGCCCTCTTCGGCCATGGCGCCTTCGCGCCCGGCGACGGCAAGGTCACGTTTGGCACCGGCTCGTCGATCATGACGACGCTGCCGCAGTACATTGCGCCGCAAAACGGCATAACCACGACGATCGCCTGGTCGCTCGGTGGCAAGCCGACCTATGCCTTCGAAGGCAATATCCTGGTATCGGCCGCCTCGCTGCCCTGGATGGCTGACATTCTCGGCTTGCCCGATGTGCAGGCTCTGATCGACCTCGCCGAGACGGCCGAGCCGCAAGGTCCCGGCTTCGTCCCGGCTTTCGTCGGCCTCGGCGCGCCCCATTGGCACGCTGATGCGCGTGCACTCTTCTCCGGCATTACCTTCAATACGACGCGCGCGCAGATGGCCCGCGCCGTTACGGATTCGATCGCCTTTCAGGTGCATGATGTGTTTAGGGCCATGGCGGCCCAATCGCCGTCGCCGCTCGGTCGGCTCTTCGTCGACGGTGGCCCGAGCAAGAACGCGTTTCTCATGCAGTGCGTGGCTGACATGCTCGCCCATCCGGTCATTCAGTGTGATGCCGCGGAAGCCTCTGCGCTCGGGGCGGCGTATCTCGGCGGCCTGACACTCGGTCTCTGGTATGATCTGGACGCTATCAGAGCGTTGCCGCGCAAGACTGCAGGCCTCATGCCGCGACCGACGGACAGCGCTTCACGCCTCGCCACATGGCAAGACGCAATCTTCCGCTCGACCGTGTCAGTGACATCCTCTATGGGTGAATAAAAATTCACCCACCGGAGGGTTCATGGGACGTCTCAACGAGCTTCGACTTATCGCCCGCGTCGCACAAATGTATCACGCCGAGGGCAGGCGACAGGCAGAGATCGCCGAGATCATGCACATGTCGCAGGCGACGGTTTCCAGAATGCTGAAGCGCGCCGAGATGGAAGGAATCGTGCGCACGACGATCATCCCGCCGCCCGGCACCTTTGCAGACCTGGAGACCGCCCTTCGTGAGCGCTACGGCCTGACCGAAGCGATCGTCATCGACTGTTCGGAGGATCGCGACGGCGCCATCATGGCCCGCATTGGCGAGGCTGCCGCACATTTCGTCGAAGTTACCCTGCAGCAGGATGAGATCATTGGCGTGTCGAGCTGGAGCCAGACGCTTCTGCGAATGGTGGACAATATCCACCCGCTGAAGACCGGAAAGGCCAAGTACATTGTCCAGATCCTCGGCGGCATGGGCGAGGCTTCGGTACAGACGCATGCGACACAATTGACGGCCCGTCTGGCGAAACTGACTGGCGGCGAGCCGCGTCTTCTGCTTGTCCAGGGCATCACCTCTTCGCGCGAGGCGAAACTGGTGATGCTTGCGGACCCGGTCGTTCGCGGCACGATGGATCTCTTCGGACGTCTGACCCTCGCCGTCATCGGTATCGGTGCCGTTGAGCCCTCGGAACTCCTGGCCCGCTCCGGCAATGTCTTCTCGCGCCAGGAAATGGCCATGCTGCACGATGCAGGTGCCGTCGGCGAGATCTCGTTCCGCTTCTACGATCGCGATGGCAAGCCGGTCGAAACGCCGCTCAACGAACGCGTCATCGGCATTTCGCTCGAGGAATTGCGCAAGGCCGATCGTGTCATGGCCCTTGCGGGTGGAGAATCGAAGACGGAAGCGATCGCGGGGGCGCTCAGGATGGGCATAATCGACGTACTCGTCACGGATAAATTTACCGCAGCGCGACTGACGGCCTGATCGCCCCATACGGGGCGGCTGTCGGATCGGCTGCATATTGGAGGAGTAGAGCATGCAGCGTTTTTCCGGGCAGACCGTTTTTGTCACGGGCGGCAACAAGGGGATCGGTCTCGGCATCGCCCGACGGTTTGCCGAAGAGGGGGCAAAGGTCGCGATTGCCGCGATCGAGACTGATACCAGCGAGGTGGCTCGGCGGCTCGCTGAAGAGACGGGCGTAGATGTGCTTGGCCTGCAGCTAGACGTCACGAATTCCGCCGCCGTCCGGGAAGCGTATAAGGAGGCGGAAGCCCGGCTCGGTCCGCTCAGCGTGTCGGTCCAGAATGCCGGCGTCATCACCATCGCCAAGGTCGAGGATTTGAGCGAGCGGGAATGGGATCTGAACCTCGACGTCAACACGAAGGGCGTGTTTCTCTGCTGCCAGGAAGCGATCGCCCGTTTCCGGGCGACCGGCACGAAGGGGCGGCTGATCAACACGGCCTCCGGCCAGGCCCGGCAGGGCTTCATCTACACGCCTCATTACGCAGCCTCGAAATTCGGAGTCCTCGGTCTCACCCAGAGCCTCGCCAAGGAACTGGCGAAGGAGGGCATCACGGTGAATGCCATCTGCCCTGGCATCATCCATACCGAAATGTGGGACTACAACGACCGCGTCTGGGGCAAGATGCTCGGCGACTACGATCCGGGCGAGTTGATGAGCGAATGGGTCGCGGGCATTCCGATGGGCCGCGCCGGAACTCCGGCCGAAGTCGGCGCCCTTGTCGCATTCTTGGCCTCCGCCGATGCGGCATACATTACGGGTCAAACAATCAACGTCGACGGCGGACTGATCATGTCATGATGCAGCGCCCTCCGGTTTCGCCGCCTCGTTGGCGTCGCAGATGGGGAGGGCGAGCGCCAATATTCACCGAGCCTCGGCTCATTGGACGAGCCGGGTTCTCAATCCCAAGTCATCCAGAATGGCAATGTTGCGCGCGGAATATTCCAATCCCTTTAGGGCTGGACGCCAGCGGTAATCTCCTCAAGCAGTGCATTGTCGTCGTGTCCGATCTTCCCGAGGATCGAGCTCATATCGACGGCGAAATTTCCGGGTTCAAGGCGCATCGGGCTCACGCCCAGATGATGCAGACCCACAAGGCGCGCGTCGGCGGAAAAGACTGGCCCTCCGGAACTGCCGTTCTCGGTGGTGCAATTATGGCTGAATTCGGTTGCAGTGCCTCCGCCGGCCGAGGCTGTCCATGTCGCCAGGCCGCCTTTCAGAGCCGAACAGCCGCGCGTTACAGACTTCGGTGCGCAGGCAGGGTGATGCAGAACAAAAAGTCGATCTCCATTGGCAACGGGTCTGGTGGACGGAGAAGGTTGTGTGAGCGGGCGGATCAGGGCAGGGCCGTCTGCGATCGGCGACAACCTCAAGATCGCCACATCCAGTGCCTTGTCCTTGAACTCGACGGTTCGGCAGGAATATTCCCGGCTTTCGTCGTCGCCATCCCACGACATGTCGATGATGCCGGAATGGCATATGTGAGGTTGCCAATGGGCGTCGTCCGGCATCCTGGGGGCTGCCCCGCAATGCCAGTTCGTCATGAAGAGGTCCGAGGTCAATCTGACGCCGCTGCAGCACCAGTTGGTTGGTTCGCCATTGAGTTTTGGACCTGATCCGACCAGCATTCCCAGATTGTCTGCCAGGGATTGCATCACGACCTTCTCTTCGCGATTGGTGAAGCTGAGGCCAGTCATCAGCTCATCGCGGCTGCCTTGCATCGGCGAATAAAAGGTCTTCTCGGGCTTGGAGGGCATGTAAAGCCCGTCCAGTACCTCGGCGCGGACTTTTGTCGACTGAGTTGAGAATTGTACGACCGGAAGTCCGGAGGTGAGGCGTCGCGTCCAGCATCCGGCCTCGCTTTCGCACGCCTGTTCGGTTTGATCGAAAGCTGTCAGGATCTGGCCGACAGGCGAACGCACCACAATTGCCCATTCTTCGCTTTCAGGATTCTCGACCCTGATGCGAAGGCGGTAGTAGCGCGGGTCTTCGCCTGGGACGCGCCCATCGATCTCGATACGGGGTCTTGCCTTGCTCAAGACTGCATCTAGAGGCTTGAAAGGTGTTCCGAATTCGGTGACCAGAGCTTCCTCTTGAGCGGGTACGGGCGAAGTAGCCAAGAGCCATGACCCGGTCGCCAGGAAACAGGTGATCGCGGCCTTACTCGCAGAGCGGCAGGGCATTGCACTCTCCCGTGGTTTTAATCTCGTCCGCCAAGAATAGGTCCGTCATGCGCTTGATCGATACGGCACATTCCGGGCCGTCTGCCGCATAGCGCACGCTTGCGACAGGAGCCTCCGGCATTGCAGCCTTTCCCGGCGGCTCGCGCCGCACGACGGATCTGCCGACATTTTGCAGGACGCTCTGCTGTACCACGCCAATCTCATCGATATTCGTGAGCCGGCGGGTCGAGAGGAGATTGAGGCTGTCGCGCGGGTCGTTCTCGTCCTCGGCGAATTTCAGCCTCTCGCTGCACCATTTGACGACGTCGACCGGCCTCACCGGTGTGTCCTTAAGTTTAAGCCAGGAGCGGCGCGGGTCGAGCATCGAAACCTCGGGATCCGCGACGCCCCCTGCCAGATGCGAGATCGCAACCGGATCCGCCACAGGGCGCGAGGCGAGAACGATCCGCTCTTTCAGCCGACCGGGCCGGGCGCTGAAACTGTTCGGATAACAACTCGCCATCCGAGCGGCGAGGCCGGCCACAAAAGCTGCCGATGCCGAGGTGCCGCCGGTCGTTTCCCCGACATGCTGGTTGGCAAGATAGGTCGGGATTTCACCGCCACCTGGTGCCATGACGGACACAAATCGTTTTGCTTCATTGCTGCGGTTCGATTGCTGCCACAGGGCAGCCGTTTCCTTGTTGCAATCCGTGCAGGCGCCAACCACGAGCAGCTTGTCGTGGTCGCCGAGATTTTGAGGTGCCATCGGCGTTTCCCAGGTAATCTCGCGTCCCTCATCGCCCTCTCCAGCCTGACCGGCAGAGGCGACGAGCAGCATGGGGCTTTGCAGAACCTCCTGTTCCAGACCGCCCTTCAGGCGAACGCCTTCATTGGCCAACTGATCGGTCCAGTTTCCGTCTGCGGTGCGCCGCCATATCTGCTTGGCGTTGCGGATCTCGAACTCACTCGCATTCTGGTCGGGATGAGGCGTGTAAGGCGCAAATTCGCTGGCAAACAGATAAACCTGCGGCTGGGCCGGCGTCAGAGCGTCACGGATGAAGAGCTTCAGATCGGTGTTCGTGACAGATTTCCGGTCCCAGACGAAGGACTTGATGCGCGCATTCGGCTCCATTCCGCGAAAGCCGTAGCCATTGGCATTGGCCGCGACGATGGTGGAGAGAAGCGTGCCATGATCGCGCGTGCGATCGAATGGGGCACTCTTGCAGAGGTGGTCGGTTTGCGCCGGCTCAGCACGCGACGACGCGGGAAGGGCGTGGGCCAGGTCAGGGTGGGCCGAGATCGCCTGATCCATGATCACCACTTCCGGTTGGACCGGGATTTCACCTTCGCATGATACCACGTCCTTTGTTTCGTAAAGCCAACCGGTGAGGTCGGCATAAGCGCCCTCGGCATCCACCACGGTCTTTTCGATGCACCAGCGCTTGTAGTGATCATTGGCGGAATAGACGGACAGGGAGTGGGCTGCCTTGTCGAAGCCACCGCGCCGCTCGACGTCGATCGACAGGTTGAGGTTGCCGAGTTCCCGTGACAGGAACTCGGCCTCGGCCAGGTCAGAGGGGTCCGAGACTTGAAACTGCCAGGCGGTTTTCTTGAAGGTGAGCTGGTCGAGCTGTGGGAGTGTCGGATCGCTCTTATCCTGGCGAGACAAGAGATCCGTCTCCTTGCGCGTAATGACGTTGCGCCAGCTCGGATTGCTTTCCAGCTGTTCGAGACGCTGTGCCTGCTCGGCCTGATCCAGGTCAAATATGCGGTTCGCCTCGGTCACCGTCACCTTTATGTCGGGAAGCACGACTCCCTGCTTGGGACTGATTGCATCAGGATTGATCTCAGCGCCGTTTTTTTGATTCAGACTGCGAACGGCGGCGATGATGTCTGTCGTGCAGAATTCCGGTGCGAGACTGAGCTCACTGGCGAGGATGGCGCAAAGGCCTGTCGTCTCTTGCGGGGTGTATGTGCGCGTCGGAAGGATGCGGCTTTCCGCGGAAAAAGCTTCGACGACGGTGGCCATGTCGCGGTCGATCGCACCGCCCGAGAATTCGACGAAGACTTCAGCGGCTGCCCTCTCGGCGGATTGGCCAAAGGCTGGTGTCGAGGATCCGCCACACAGCAGGGCCAGCAGCAGGGCGTGATTGCGGCTTCTCATACTGTCCCCCCGCATTTGAGGTCGAGCTTGCCCGACCGCCAAGATCCGATGTTCAAAGCGTCTTCAGATATTCCACCAGTTCCATGCGTTCTTCGTCGCTCAGTGCGCCGGTACCGTAGTCATGGCCGGAATTGTAGTTGCCGGGGATCGGCTCGCCTGACAGTTCATCGCGGACACGGAACACGAAGTGATCGTCTCCGGCATCGGCAGAGGTCACGAAGCCGACGCGAGCCGGATCGAATTGGCGTGAGCCGACGGCAAAGACTTCAGGACGGGTCGGGCCTGTGGGTTCTGGCGGTGGTGCAGTCCCCTCCCAGACATTGCGCACCCTGGCTGGAAGCAGGAGGTCGTAGAGTGTGGGTACCGAACCATTGTGCAGATAGGGTGCGGTCGCCCAGATCCCGTTCAACGGACGCGCCTTGTAGGCCAGGAGCTCGTGTTCAGCTGTCAGACATTGCCGTGCCTGATCCTTCTTGACCTCGTCACTGACGCCGGGAAGAAAGTCGATGCCGCTGCTCTCCGTGCCGGCATCGCCCGCCCGGCCGCTTGGAAAGACATCGGTAAATGCGCCACCGGCCAGTTCGTCGAGCTTGCCGACAACCGCACCGACCACCGTGTTCACAAGGAGATTGCGGGTGAACTCTATTTCGCCAATCCGCTCACCGGTGAAGGCGAAGATCTTCTGGCCCGCCTGGTTGCCCGACTTCGACGCATGCAGAAAAGTGTTGCAGGCGAGGAATATGTCTGTCTGCTGGTGACCTATCGGATCCATCTTCTCCTTTGCAGGAGAGGCGAGATCGTCCCATGCCAGGGGCTCGTGGCAGGAGGCGCATTTGAAGCTCACGAAGTGCTGTTCGCCCCTCGCGGCTTTTTCCCAGTCGATCGCCGGCAGGATATTCTCGGGCCAGCGTGGCGATTTCAGGCGGGCGAGGAGACGTTCAAGCCCGATCATCGTATCCAGCCGGACGCTGGAATCGTAACCACGCCAGGCCTTGCCGCGATCCGTCTCGATATGGGCAAAGACGCCGACTACCTCAGAGGTGTTTCGTACAAGTGCGCCGACATCGGTTTCACGTCCGAGAATGTTGATCTTCAGAATGTTGTTTGCGATGCCATTCCACTGGATCTTGCCTTGCTGTGACGTGTTCCAGATGAAGGGATAGCTTGCGGGGGCGTCTGCACGGATCGTATCGATCTGATTGGGCTGGCGTGTGATCAGGGCCACCTTGTTGAGGATATGGCCCTGTGCATCGAGACGGCCCCGACCATAACGCACATCCGCCTTGTTCTTGTCTTCGAGCAGCTGTTGCCAGGCGATCTGTTCTTCAACCTGCGCTTCGAGGGCCGCACGGCTCTCGACGGTGAGATCGGATTTCAACACGGCGCGTGCAAACCGATCGAACTTGGCACGGTCCGAAAGCGTGAGTTTCAGCGCTCTCAGCAGGCTTTCCTCAAGTTCCTGGAAGTCCGCGAGTGTTGCTGCCCCTTCGACCCTGAAGCGCTTGCCACTGAACTCAATTTCATTGGTGTGGCAGGCCGAGCAGTTCAGGCCGATCCACGGCTTTCGCATGGTCAGTGCATCACAGGTGGCGGGAAAGGTGTCGCACATCAGATCGGCCGAGCGGGTCTTGTCGTGGTCAATGACGAAGCCCACGGGCAGTCCGAGCGGATTGTCGACGGAGGACGGATTGGGCAGGTAGCCGAGCCGTTCGATGTTCTCCGGTGACATGAACTTTTCCGGAGCCTCGGCTGTGGACCCAGCCGTTTCCAGTGCCAGCATCCAGTCTAGCGGCAGAAGGCGGGAGCCCTGGCTTGCCGTATACCACCAGCTTTTTTCCTGGTCGCTCCAGCCTTGATCGAGCGCGATCACGCCGGCTGGCAGCCGCCCCGCAACTTCGTTGGCGACGGCATGCGACATGGTCATCGTCAATGCGAAACCAAGGGCAGGGCAGACGGACATGAAATGAAAGGGCAGCCGTAACATGCGCATGCACTCCCCCCGGCGGGCCAATGAGCCTACATTAGCGACGCATCAATGACGCAGCAATGTGTTGAGCGCGTCCCGGCAATAGCTATTGCAAAGATCGATTACGCCGCATCACCCATTCTGGTGAGGACGCTCCAGAATGAAACTGGAACTGATATTGGTGGCGAGCCGGATCAGTTGCGTCCGATTGGCGGAGCGCGTTTTTACGAGCAGGGATTTGACCTGAGAATTCACGGTCTCGACCGATTTTGCGCGCCGCTCGGATATCTGCATGTTCGTCAGCCCCTCAGCCACCATTTCCAGCACTGCGGCTTCTGCCTGGGTCAGGGAGAACATCGAGGCGAGCATCTCTCCATTGATCTCGTAGAAGCTGCCGGTGTCCATGCTGTAGACGATATGTCCGTTGAGGGAGGGTTCGCCAAACTCGTTTGCGCTTGTCAGTGGCGCCACCTCGATGCAGAGGGTGTGAGGCTTGTCATCCACCAGCGACACGATGGCCTCCTTGCGCGGACGCGCGCCAAATCGTCCATGATTGCTGAGATCTCCACGAAGCTCCGTCAGGGCGCTGCCTTGCCCCGAGCCGTTCATTACAAGCCTTCCCGCCGGGTCCTTGCGAAACACCGGATAGCTGTCCAACTGGCGGCGGAATTCTTGGTTGCAATGTACGATGCATCCATTGGCATCAAGGATGCAGACGCCGATGACGAGCAGATCGATACAGTCGGCCACGGATCGAAACTGGTCTGCGAGTTGCTTGGTCGGTCGGCTGATATTGAGCGCCTTGGCGATATGCGGCATCAATAGCGCTGCGCGTTCGAAATGCTCCTTGGACAGAGGACCGGCACTTTGCGAGAACTGCAGCGCGAACCGGTCCTGATACACCTGATCCTTGTTGAGAAGCGCACCGGCACGGTATCGGATGCCATATTGCAGCATTTGCTGCACGTTTGGCCGAGACAGGAACTCATCTTGCGACTTGGCAAGCACGTCATCGGAAATCAGCTGGATCTGGTCCGTGGGTCGCGAATGGCGGGCAAATGTGTCCTGATCGACCAGTTCCTGCTCGTTATGGGTTGTGAGATATCCATGGACCAGCTCGGCATCGTAAACCCTGCTGAAAAAGGGTGCATGGATACGTCGCTCTTTTCCCACGCCTTTCAGTTCGAAGATAAAGGCACCGCGCGCGCCGATGTAACGTGATACCCGGTCGAGCACGTCCGGCCACCCCGACGGATCGATCGTCGTGTCGTAGATTGCCAGGACGAGATCGTTCACTTCGACCGTTTGTGTCACGGTTCCACCTCGAGCCGGCCGCCACCGGCCGCGCTCATCCAGGTTACCCAACGACTGAGAAAATGAGAAGCCATCACCATATCGGGTGATGCGAGTTGATATCTCCCCAGCCTAACCTGCTGACCGTCACACCATGACAGTCCTTCCTTGGACCTCAGTCATGGCGGGCTCGGATACGTCCGAGCGTCACGCAACGGATGAAATCAGGGAGAATGAGCATGAGTATCAATGGCACGAATGAAGGCCTCCCGGAATTTACCGGCCGCCTTCTGGTGACCGGACGCCCCCATCAGGGCAAGGAAACCATCCAGTCGCTAAAGAACACGTCCGGTCTGTCGATCGCCAGTTCGCGCGATTTTGCCGATCAGGCCGTGACTGCCGAGGCTTTGGCCGAGGGCGATGGCATCTATTTTGACGAGATTGGCGTCACTGTCGTGACGCCCGGAAGCGATGACCAGGTGAGCCGGCTTGCCGGGATGGAAGCCTTCTCAGCCGATGAGGACGCGCCGATCGTTGAACCGGAGCGTTACGTCTACGCCATGAACGAGCAGTTTGGCGAATACCTTCGCGGTTTTCGTGACGCCGTGAATCAGGTGTCGAGCACGTATCTCGGGAGCATGGAAACGGGCGACGAGCTCGATGAAGCCGACATCGATGTGTTGGCGAATGGCAGTACCTGGGGTCTCCAGAAAACTCGCGTCGTGGTCGGGTTCCCGCTCGGTCAATCCTGGTCTGGAGCCGGCATCAAGATCGCCGTGCTCGATACAGGGATGGATCTCGGCCATCCCGACTTTGCCGGCCGCGGCATCGTCAGCCAGTCCTTCGTGCCGAATGAGGCCGTTCAGGATTTTCACAGTCACGGAACCCATTGCATCGGTACGGCCTGCGGTCCCAAGGAGCCGACCGATCAAACCCAGCCGCGCTACGGCGTGGCACATCAGGCGCAGATCTTCGCCGGCAAGGTGTTGAGCAATGCCGGAAGTGGCGCGGACGGTTGGATCCTCGGTGGCATCAACTGGGCGATTGCCAATCACTGCCAAGTGGTGAGCATGTCGCTCGGTGCCGCGACCAATGCTTCCGGGTTCTCGGCGGCTTACGAGGCAGCGGCGCAAGCAGGCCTCACTGCCGGCACGCTGATAATCGCTGCTGCCGGCAATGATGGCGGCCGCCCTGTCAGCCATCCCGCAAACTGCCCCTCGATCATGGCGGTCGGCGCCGTCGATCAGGCGCTTGGCAAGGCGGGCTTCTCCAACATCACCTTCTTTCCACCGCATGGGAAAGTGGACATCGTCGGACCGGGTGTTGGAACGCTTTCCTCTGTTCCTGTCTCGCACGGGAAGTATGGCACGAAGTCTGGCACGAGCATGGCCACGCCCCATGTCGCCGGTATCGCCGCCCTTCATGCGCAGTCCAATGCCGCCTATCGGGGGGCCGCGCTCTGGCAGAGGCTGGTGGCGACCGCACTCGCCCTGCCGGGTCAACCCGTAAATCATGTCGGGGCGGGTCTCGCCCAGGCGCCTTACCGGCGGCTGCAGCTGGCACCCTGGCCATTGCCTCGGCCATTCCCGCCGGTCAAGATCCCTCCGATCCTTCGGCCCGTTCCACCTGTTCCGCCGCAGCCGGGTGAACGTGCTGTAGCAAAGTCCGTTACCCGCGGCGCAAAGAGGTAATGCCTCCGGCATGCCGATTCTCCGGTCCGGCATGCCGCCCTCCCGGGGCGGAGGCGTCGCCCTTGATCCATGCTGTTCTCAGTTTGAGTGTCGGCTAGGCTTCAAGAGGCGGCGCTTTCTTTTGAAAAGGAAAACGAAGATGACGGACGAAACGAATGCAAGCAGTGGCCGCTACCTCGTGGTTGTCGATCCCGCAGTCCAGATCGAGACGGTATCGGCGGAGCTTGTGGCGATGGGCCTGACGATCGACAGCAGGCTAGACGCCATCCGAACTCTTGTCGTGGCCGGTGATACGGATGTCGCCGCAGCGGCAGTCGGTATGCGCGGCATCAAAAGCATCGAGCGTGAGGGCAAGGTCCACACTCAGGACTGATTTGCGGTGCGCCCAGTCTGATGGCCCTCGGATGGGATGCTTGCATCCGGCGACTGGAGTGTGAACCTGTGAAAATGTTTCTTCTACAGTTTCTTGAGCAGATCTGCTCACGTTGAAAACGAAGATTTCAGTCAAGCTCCTCAGGAAGCAAGATATCTCGGTCTGGGATGCCTGAGCCTGCTTTGACATGCCTGTTTCGCTACTGCCGCGAAAGCTTGCTTGGAATTTCGCCCGTCAGCAAGATGCGGTCCCGCGTGCCCCTGTCATGGGGTTGGGGAATGGCCGAGAGCAGCGCACGTGTATAGGGATGGTGCGGCCGGGCGTAAAGCGCTTCCGTATCGCCCGTCTCGACGATAGAGCCCAGATACATGACGGCGACACGGGTCGAGACATGACGGACACGGCCGGGTCATGGGCGATGAAGACATAGGCCAGGCCCAGTCGGTCGCGCAATTCGCCGAAGAGATTGACCACCTGCGCCTGTACCGAGACATCGAGGGCGGAAACAGGTGCCCAGATGCAGCTGCGCGAGATCCGTCATGCCTGGGAGACCGATGCCAACCGGGCGCTGATGCTGCCGGGCCATGAGGTGTGGATCGAACAGCGTTCGCATCTTGGACGTGGGCGGCAGATCGGGCCGACAGAGCATATGGACATGCATGCATCCAAGTCGACAGGAGAGGGGAGCTGAGGATTCCGATGTCTGGCTCGGCTGGACCTATCGGGCCGGCGGGGACTGGTGGTCGTCCGAGGAAGGCAACAATATCCAGCCGACGGGAGAGGGGTACCGTGCGCAGCTTTCCGTCCTCGTTACAGCTCTCATGCCCGCTGCCGCGGATCCCGGTGGATGCGTGCGTATTCCGCCTGCGGGATAAGACTTAATTAACCGTAAATACTCATAGTTCGGCAAGAAACGGGCGTCTTTAGACGTCCGCTGGACCTCTACACGCATGGGCAAGACAATCGTGAAAGATCTAACCCGAGGGATGGGCGACTTCGACTCCAGGCGTGGTGACGCCGGTGCACAATCGACGTCTCCGGCAGGGGGCGCGAATGTCAGCTTGCGCCGCTATCTCGGCGCGTCTGTCGATGAGCGTGAGGCCCAGGAGCCACGTTCCCGCCGGCCGCTCACCATGGACGACATCGAGCAGAGGGCCCGCGAACGGTTCGGCTGGGATCTCTCGGGCGGCAATGACGCACCACAGGATGTGCATGAGGATGCGCATCGCGACGCAGTGCGCGAGCCCTTGCCGGAAGCGCGCCCGGCAGCCGTATCGTCACCGGTCACGACATCCGACGCTCCACTCGTCATCGATCTGAAGTTCGTCGCACTTGCTGCCTGGCACTATCGTATGGCTATTCTTGCAGGTGCCGTCGTCTGCGCGCTTGCGGGCGGCGCCATGACGACGCTGCTGGCGAAGAAATACAGCGCGACCGCGACGCTTTACTTCGATCCACAGAAGCTTGCGGTGGAACTCGTCGAGAACGACAGGGCGACATCTCCGGAAGTGTTGAACGCGACGATCGACAGCCAGACGCAGATCATCACGTCGCGCACCGTGCTCGAGACCGTGGCCGGCAATCTGAAGCTCAATGCCGATCCCGAATTCCTGGGGCAGTCTTCCGACAATGCCGCCGCCGACATGAACCGGGTGATCTCCAACCTGCAGAAGCAGATCCTGGTGTCACGGCAGGAGGGCACGTTCATCTTCCAGGTGAAGGTGACGACCAGGGAGGCGGAGAAGTCGGCCGCGATCGCCAATTCGCTGGTTTCAGCCTATCTCAAGGATAGCCGCGTCAATGCCGAAGACAGTTTTGGCAGCGTCAATACGAGCCTCGTCAACCAGTTGACGGCGCTCAGCAAGGCCGTCATCGCCGCCGAGGCGGAGGTGCGCGCTTTCACCTCGCAGAATGATCTCTTTGCCGTCGGCGGTGACCAGATCGCAGACAAGCGTCTGCAGTCCCTCGACGACCTTCTTGTCGCCGCACAGCAGAAGATCATCGAGGCCAAGGCTGAGCTCGATACCGTGTCCACGCTCGATATCAACGATGTTCTCGTCGGCGATGCGGCAGCCTCCCGGACCCTCGGGGATCTCCGCAACCAGTATGCAAGCCTGTCGGCCAATGTCAGCAGCCTGACCGAGCGTCTGGGCCCGCGCCATCCGCAATTGCAGTCGGCCAAGGCGTCGCTCGGTGACATCGAACGGCAGATCCGCCTCGAGCTCGAGCGCATGGTGGTTGCGGCCCGCAGCGCCTACGAGTCGGCCCAGAAGGAAGAGGCCGACATCCTCAAGGAACTCAATGTCCAGAAGGCCTCCCAGGCGACCAATTCGACGGCGCTGATCGAACTCAGCGAGCTGGAGCGCAAGGCCAAGGCCGCACGCGATGTCTACGAGGCAGTGCTCAAGCGCAGCGAAGAAACGGCGGCGGAGATGAGCCTCTATACGAGCAATGTCCGCATCGTCGCCGAAGCCTTTCCGGCGCAGGCGCCCGACGGTCCGGGCCGCAAGGTCCTGCTGATGGCCGGCACCTTCGGTGGTGGCCTGTTCGGCCTCGGCCTGGGGATCGTGTTCGCGGCCGGATTTGCGCTGTTCCGGCACATGACGCGGCGCGATTGATCCTGTTTTGAGATGGGTGTCATCCAGGCACGGGCGTACGGCGCGTGATGCAGCGCCAATGACAGTCTTGGGTGCGGTCCGAGTGCAGGCGCCCTGTTTCCATCACGTCATCGCCCTCACACCTCTGCCATTGCATGCTGGTCGGGCACCATGGCAGGTGAGGGTCTGAGGGCAGGCTTCTTTCAATCGTAGCCCGACGACGCTTGTTGGTAACCGTTCGGCAGAACGAGCCACTTAGGGAGACGATCGCCTCTCGAAGAGGTGTGCTGCGGCCTTGACGGCGTAGCGCTCAGCAAACTCTCCGGCACCGGACTTCTGTGGCAGCTGCAACGCTGCGGGTTCCGGCCCGGGCATTGGAAGCGGTCACATGAAAGCAATCATCTATTCGGCACTCATCGCCTGCATGGCATTTTCAGTTCAAGCTCAAGACATGTCGATCGAAGACATGGGCAAGCCTGATCCCAGTCTTTTGACAGCCGGCACCTACTCGATCGACCCGAATCATAGCCATATCGTTTTCGAGGTCAGCCATTTCGACATCTCGCGATATACAGGGCTCGTAGGCGGCCTGAGCGGCACACTGAAGATCGATCCCAAGCATCCTGAGAATGGCCAGGTCGACATCGACATCTCGTTGTCCGGGATCGTATCGACGAGCACGGCGCTGGACGCACATCTGAAGACGTCGGACTTTTTCGATATCGAGAAATTTCCGACCGCGAAATTCAAATCTACCTCGGTCAAGGTGGATGGAACCGAAGCGGTCATATCGGGGCTCCTGACGATCCGCGACATCACCAAGCCCGTGGAACTCCGCACCCGGCTCGTGGGCGTTGCCGTCAATCCGATGTCGTCGCTGTTGACCGTGGGGTTTGATGCGACCACCAAGATCAAGCGTTCCGAGTTCGGTGTTACCTACTATGTGCCGTTCATTTCCGACGAGGTGGAGCTGCGCATCTCCGTCGCGTTCGAAGACACGAACTGATCAGGCAACTAAAAGATGGTGGGCCCGGAGGGCACGCCGTTATTGATTGAATCCAACGAGTTAGCTCACGGTGAGGCAAGACAGGAGAGTGAGCAAAAACAACGACGTAGGATTTTTCCTGTCCCACTTGTTCGGGCCTTTCCTGCAGACTTCTCCGCCCTGTTCCAGACGGCTTGGAGGGGCGCATGAGTGTTCGTCGACCCTTCAGGGAAGTGAAGCTGCAGTGGCTCCAACAGCTGAGCTGCGACAAGGATCTCAGCGATAGTGCTCGGTCGGTGGCTCTGTACATCGTCACCACACACATGAACGGCCACACCGAGAAGGCGTGGCCGTCCTATCAAACGATTGCCGACGCGACCGGCAAGAGCGTCAAAACCATCCAGCGTGCGATCCGGGAACTCGAAGACACGGAGTGGCTCGATGTCCGGCGCGGGAATGGCATAGGGCACAACACAGAATATCGTCCCTCTGCGCTGTCGATCCTACGAGCATCCGAGGCGCGTGAAAAGACGGACAGAATTGTCACCCTTCGATCGCGTGAAGGCGGTCACATTCGTCCGGAAAGGCAGTCAGATCTGTCCGACAAAGGCGGTCAGATATGTCCACCCAATCCAGAGAAAGAAAAAATATATAAACCTAACGCGCGCGAGGAGCCCTCGATATCAGCCAATGTGCAACCGGCAGTTCCGGCGATCTTCGTGGGAGACTCTCAAACCGAGCAGTTAAGCCATTGGCGAAATTGGTTGGGTGCTCGCGGCCTGGGAACACTCGATGCGTTGGAGGTGCGAGCGAGCAAAAATGGAAAAACAGGCTATTGTCTGCCAGGTCACTGGCCTCCTGCCGATACGGATCCGAATTCAGAGGCGTGGATCCGTTTTTTTAGACGGCGACGCAGTCGGATGTCCCAGAAGCTCGAAGCGACCTTCCATGTAGGCGCAGAATTTGAATTGAGACCAATTCGGTCTCGTGCTATGTGTGCGCTATGAGGATCATAGCCAGGCGCACCCTCCGGCAATATGTCGACCAACTGGCTGGCGACAAGGGACAACCTGCGGTGAAGGCTGCCCTAGACGCATGGTTCGACGAAGTGAGCAAAGCGCAGTGGACCAGTTCCGCGGATGTGAAGCGACTATATGCAACTGCTAGCATCGTCAGCGCGGAGCGGATCGTCTTCAACATCAAAGGCAATGATCACCGATTAATCGTTGCCGCGGACTTCGAGAAGAGCATCGTCTGGGTCAAGTGGATCGGGACGCACAAGGCATACGACAAGATCGATGTGAAGGAGATCGAACATGGCAGCTGATCTGAAGCCCATCCGATCAGAAGCGGATTACGACGAAGCTCTTGCTCAGGTCGAAACTTTGTGGGGAGCAAAAGCGGGCACTCCAGAGGGAGACCGGCTGGATATTCTGGCGACCCTCATCGATGCCTATGAAGCAAAGACTTGTCCAATGGATCCCCCTGATCCGGTGGAAGCAATCCGTTTTCGGATGGAGCAGCAGGGCTTAACCCGCAAGGACCTCGAAGCGATGATTGGGCCGCGTAACCGTGTCGCAGATATACTGAACCGCAAGCGAAGCCTGTCGATCGACATGATCCGCCAACTGCACGCTCGCCTCGGCATATCTGCAGAGGTCTTGATCAGGCCGAGCAGGGCAAACAGCCGGGGCGGGCAGCTCACTGCTTAAGCAACAACTGGCAATGTTGTGTAACATCAGCCTGTCTATGCCCTCCTTTGCATTGTTGGTGATGATGCACCGCATAAAGCATCACTAATTTTTAGCGTTGTCCTCTTTGATATCTTCCGCTCAGCGCCAGAGGCTTTGCTTGAAGTGCTGAATGACGGCAAGCGTGCCATTTTTAGCGCCGCTCATGCGCTGCGCGCCGCCGGTTTGCTGGACGGGCCGCAGACCGGTACGGGCACCAAGGAAGGAACTGCCGTGTATGCGGTTGTTCCCCATGGTTGCGTGGAAACTCGCCCCCCAGAGGCGGACGCTTGACGTATCAGGTTTGGGATTGATCAAATAGGGTCAATTATGCTGAGCATTTTCTGGCATCTCCAAACTTGAATGTGGTAAGACCCGGGTATTATCCTCAACATGGCTGTGCAATCTGCGTCGCATCTAAACCAACTCGAGAAAGATCTTCCCGAAGGACTGGTAGTGAATGCAGCCTGGCTGGAAGGGCGCGGTATCGCCAGCAATTTGCGCGCCTATTACGTCAAGAACGGCTGGCTGGAACAGCCGGTGCGCAGTGTTTACAAAAGGCCGCGCGGCACGATCAGCTGGCAGCAAGTCGTTATTTCCCTTCAGACCCTGCTATTGCGAACGCCGCTACATGTGGGTGGGCGCACAGCATTGGAGCTTCAGGGCTTTGCCCATTATCTCTCGCATCAGACGAAGACCGTCCATCTTTGCGGGCCGGAAAAGCCGCCAACTTGGTTGGACAAGCTGAACCTTCCTCAGCGTTTTGTCTATCACAACAGCGCGACCCTCTTCCGGGATGATCAGATCACGCAGGGGTTTGGCAGTCTGGCCTCGAATATCGCGGACGGAACAGGTCAAGATCTCAACCGCTTTCAGGGTGGTAGCCTGACCTCGCTTGCGTGGGGGCAATGGGATTGGCCATTGACACTCTCCCAGCCCGAGCGCGCCTATCTGGAAATGCTCGATGAACTGCCACGCCATGAGAGTTTCCATCAGGCCGACATGATCATGCAAGGCGCGGCGAATTTCAGTCCGAGGCGGTTGCAAAAGCTGCTGATCGACTGTGACAGCGTCAAGGTGAAACGCCTGTTCTTCTTCTTCGCGGATCGTCACCCTCATGCGTGGCTCAAGCGTCTGGAAAAGACGGCGATCGATCTGGGCAAGGGCAAACGCATGCTTGTCCCCGAAGGCAGGCTCGATCCGGTCTATCTGATAACCGTGCCGAAGGACCTCAATGCCGTTTTGTGATCAATACCAGGCTGCGGTGTGGGGCTTGTTCGCTTCCTAAAGAGCGACTGACGCCCCATCACCGTCAAGACCCTTAGCCTATCGGACAAGAGAATCCGGGACCGTGGCTCAAGGGGATGGAGCTGTTGCGCCTTCGTCGCCACAGTGTGGCCTGAGAACCAGACGCTTACCGTCAGCCTTCTTGCTCCATCTCCGCGAGCTTCCTTACGCGGCGGCGAAAATCCTCGTCTGTCGAAAATTCGGCTTTCAGGTAAGCCTCCACGAGGTCTTTGGCCAACCAGGCGCCGACGATCTGAGCACCGATGCACATGACATTGACGTCGTCATGTTCCACCGACTGGTGCGCGGAGTGCACGTCGTGGCATACCGCGGCCCGGATGCCTTTTACCTTGTTGGCGGCAATCGAGGCGCCGACACCGGTACCGCAGACGAGCAGGCCGCGTTCTGCTTTGCCGGCGATGATCAAAGCGGTCACGTTCTTCGCGACATCGGGAAAATCGACAGGCTCAGGATCGTAGGAACCGACATCCGTGACCTCATGGCCCAACGATTTTATGTAATCGACGATGGTGGACTTGAGTGGAAATCCGGCGTGATCGGAGCCGATGACGATGCGCATATGTAAGTTCTCCAGGTTATTGAGCAATCATGCGGGGCAGCCACAGCGTGAAATCCTTCGCAAAGGTCAGAATTACAAGCGTGGAAAGGAGCGGGACGTAAAATGGCAGAAGCGCCTTCAGCAACTGTCGAACAGACACTTTCGCAATGTCGGACACGAGAAACAGCGACAGCCCCATCGGCGGTGTCAGAAGACCCAGCATCAGGTTGAAGATGGTCACGATCCCGAGTTGGACTGGGTCTACGCCGGCGAGAACCAGCGGCGGAGCGATGATCGGGACGAGCAGCAGCGTTGCTGTCGTAGAATCGAGAAACATGCCAGCAACGAAGAAGATCAAGTTGGCAATTACGAGCAGCATCAGTGGATCATTCGACAGCCCGAGCAGGGCAGCGGCAAAGGTTTGCGGCACCTGTTCGACCGCGAGGATCCAGCCAAACAAGGCGGCTGAGGCAACGATGATGAGAATGGCGCTGGAGCTGCGCGCCGTCAGCACCGCTGAATTCCACAGATGAGCCAAGGTCAGCTCACGATAGATGAGGCCGCTGATCAAGATGACATAGACAGCTGTCATCGCCGCCGCTTCAGTCGGTGTGAAAGCCCCGGCTGTCATGCCGCCGACCATCAGCAGTGGTGCGACGATGGCGGGTAGGGCAGGTAGAAAACTGCTGACAATTTCCCGTGCAGTTGGCCATCGTTCCGCTCGGGGGTGATTGTGCAGGATGGCCACGATCAGGACGGTCAGCATCAACAGGATCGTGCACATGATGGCAGGAACGATGCCAGCGACCAGCAACTGGACTATCGAAACGCTGGTCACCGAACCGTAGACGATCAGCGGAATGGACGGCGGAAAGATCGGCCCGAGCGTGGCAGACGCGGCGGTCACGGCTCCGGCGAATGCCGGGTTGAAACCACGCTTCTTCATGGCGTCGATCTCGATGCGACCGAGCCCTCCGATATCAGCAAGTGCGGCCCCCGACATGCCTGAGAATACAAGGCTGCCGAACACGTTGACCTGTGCCAGACCGCCCGGTATGCGGCCGACCAGAGTATAGGCGAACCGGAAGATACGGTCGGTAATGCCCGAGAGGTTCATCAGATTGCCGACGAATATGAAGAGCGGGACTGCGACAAGCGGAAAGGAATCGAGCGCATAGGTAATCCTCTGCGCCAACAGGCCAAAGGGCAGCCCCTCGATCATCACGTAGACGATCGATGGCAAGAGGATAGCGTAGACCACCGGAAATCCGAGGATGAAAAGGCTGAGAAACGCGATGACGACCAGAAAACCCATAGGACGCTCCTCAGACCGCGATGTTTTTGTCCGCCTGCGGTGGTTTGCGCAAGTGGATCAGATGGACCAGGACGGCGCCGGCGAATCCGAACAACGTCGCCCCGAGGAAAATCCAGAAAGGGATACCGAGGGTCGGCGTGGCATTCGTCAGGTTTCTGGAAATGTTGGTAGCGGTCACCCAGGCTAGGAAACCTGAGATGGCTATGGCGCTCACTGAAATTCCTATGTTGACAAGAGCGCGTAGGCGCGCCGGTAGAGCGGCTTTGATTTCCCCCATCACGATGTTCTCGCCGTTTTGCACGACCAGTGGATAGGCACAGAAGACGAGGCAGATCAGCAGGAACCGCGTCAGCTCTTCGGCCCCGATGAATGGCAGAGTGAAAACATTGCGCATGACGACCTGGGCGGTGGGCACGAGGACAAGTCCTGCGACCAGCATGGCAACAACTGCGGTCAGGACGCGTTCGGGCAGACGCATCTTGCAAACTCCATTTGATGTCTGGGACAAGGTCGGGAGCGACGCATGTCCCTCCCGTTTCGCATTGGCTATTGGACAGCCGCGATCTCGGCGATCAGCTGTTCGAAGCTGGGGAAATCCTGCTTGATCTGGGCGCTGACCTTGTCGCGGAAGGCATTGAGATCAAGCCCGTCCGCCTCGGTGATGACCGTCATGCCCCGGCCCTTGAGGTCACTCACCAGCTTGCTCTCGGATTCACTTGCCAATTTCAGGGATTTTTCTGCCTCGTCATCGAGCACTTTGGTGATCGAAGTCCGCTGATCTTCGCTGAGGCCTTGCCAGATCTCCTCATTGATGAAGACGGCAAGCACGGCGCGCATGTGCCCGGTCATGGAGAGATGCGACTGGACCTCATTGAGGTTGTTGGATGCTATCATGGTCAGCGGGTTTTCCTGTCCGACCACCACGCCGGTCATCAGTGCTGTCGGGAGTTCTGCCACTTCGACGGGCGTCGGGATCGCGCCGAAGCCCTTGACCATGGAGACCCAGAGTTCGAGCGGTACAGCGCGGAACGGCTTGCCTGCGAGATCCGCTGGCGTCTTGACCGGGAAATTCGACGAAATATGCCGATCGCCACGATAGATACGGCCGATAATGCGTACCCCTTGAGCAATCAGCTTCTCGTTGACCGCCTGAAGTGCCGGAGAGCTGTTTGGATCCGTGGCGGCCAGCGCATGGGCGCCATCGCGGTAGATGAATGGCGCGTTGAAGACCGCAACCTCGGGCACAAGACGGGCAAGCGACGCGAAGTCGTGGTGGCCCAACGAGATCGAGCCCATGCGCACGCCATCGACCATCTCAGCCACACCGCCGAGCTGGCTCGCGGGATAGACGGTGACGTTGACTTCCCCATTGGTCGCAGACTTGATGCCTTCCGCCGCCTGGGCTGCATATATCGTCTGAATGTCCCCTTCGGCGCCGACATGCGCATAGCGCAGTTCTGCCGACGTCGCGGTGTTTGCGACGAGCGATAACGTCAGGGCGGCCGCTGCAACGGCGCCCAGTTTATAAATGTTCAGCATTACTTTCTCCTCCTTGGATGAAAACGGACCTGCGTCACTCCTCTTTCGGCAGATCCGTCCTCGTGAACGCGGCGATGTAGCTTCTGCGTCGAAGCTCGTCGCCGATGGCAAAATGTTGTCTGAGCTTTTTCTCGGCCTCGTCCGGGTCGCGCGAAAGCAGGCAGAGATAGATCTCGCGATGGGCCTCCACCAGGTAGTCCTGGATGCCACCGGTATCGCGTGTTTCAACGCGCCGCTTGACGTGGCTGCGCTTCAAAAGTGTCGCGATGGACTGATAGATTGTGACGAGCGCAGGGCTGCGGCTGGCTTCGACCAGCGCAAGATGGAAAGCAAAATCGGCGGCTCCCCCATCCTCCGCACTGTCGAGCGTTTCCATAAGGTGTGCCAGTAATCCCCCGATGCGGGAGAGGTCGCCGTCCGTGGCGCGGGTGCACGCTAGACGTATTGCCTGGCATTCGATCGCGATCCGGGCCTGCATGATGTCGTCCATCATGTCGGGCTGCTGGGCAAGGCAGAAGGTGAGGAAGTCGCCGAGCACGGCCAGATCGGCCTTGCGCACAAACGCGCCTTTGCCGTGACGAATATCGAGAAAGCCGAGATTGGCAAGCGATCTCATGGCTTCCCGCAGCACGGGGCGTGAGACGCTGAGTGCCAGGCACAGCTCTCGCTCTCCGAGCAGCCGATCCCCTTCCTTTAGCACTCCCGACAAAAGCTGCTCACGGAAAAAGGTCAGTACCTTTTCTGTGCCGGCAACATCCGACGACATCTCTGCGACGACTGAGCTCACAACTGGCCTCCACTGGTATGACCAGTTATGCACCAGTTGACTGTCGTGTCAATCGTCGACAACGTCATCCCTGTTCTGCCGTTGAATTTATGCTGGTCGCATGCGCGTTCTTCGAACTGGGTTCGAAATGCCGTGGCCAATTGTTCAGCCTGCTGCTGATGCAGATGGACGCGACTTGTTAGGGCAGGGGCCGAAAATAACGATCCGTGTCGCCCATGCGGATCAATCGCCAAACAAGTTCAGAGCTTGTTCATCCAGCCGAGGCCTTCGATGGTACTGGCGGCCGGGCGATATTCGCAACCGACATAACCCTGGTAGCCAGTCGCGTCGATCTCTGCGAAAATCCTACGGTCATCGAGTTCACCGCTCAGAGGCTCGTGACGCTCTGGCACCGAGGCGGTTTGGATATGGCCGATGACCGGGGCCATGTTGCGGAGCGCGACGATGACATCGCCATGCAGGATCTGACGGTGATAGATATCGAACTGGAGTCTCACATGGGCTGCATTCATCTCGCCAATGAAGTCGACCGCGCGATTGAAGTCGTTGAGGAAGTACCCTGGCATGTCACGCCCGTTTATAGGCTCGATGACGAGGCCGACTCCGGCCTCACCTGTGGCCTCCATGGCGCGCTTCAGATTGTCGCGATAGGTGGCAACTGCTTGGGGATCGGTGGGCGGAGCCAGTCCTGCCATCATATGCAGGAGTGGCGTGCCGATCACCTTGGCATAGGAGATGGCTGTGTCTAGAGCCGCCGCGAACTCCGCCTCGCGCCCCGACAATGCCGCGAGACCGCGTTCACCGGCGGCCCAGTTACCTGGCGGCATGTTGAAGAGCGCCTGGGTGAGCCCGGCTGCCTGTAGCCGCCCCGCAACGAGTTCGGCGGGATGGTCGTAGGGAAAAAGATACTCCACGGCCGTGAAGCCGCATTTTGCAGCCGCCGCGAAACGGTCAAGGAAAGGCACCTCATTGAACATCATCGACAGGTTGGCGGCAAATTTTGGCATGTCAGGCCTCATCCATGCCGGGCAGCTTCAGGCCGGCCACTTTGGCGAGGAGCCTTGCAACGGAGCTGTCGTCGTCGCGTCCCATGCCGGCGGCCTCGGTCATAATGAAGAGCTGGAGTGCGGCGTTTGCGATCGGCAGGGGGAACTTCGTCTGGCGACCTATATCAGACACGATCCCGAGATCCTTGGTGAAGATCGCGACCGCGCTGTGCGGCGTGTAATCACCTTCCAGCACATGCGGGATGCGATTCTCGAACATCCAGCTGTTTCCCGCTGATTTGGTGATCACGTCGAAGACCCGTGAAATGTCGAGGTCGAGGCTCTTGGCAAATGTGATCGCTTCGCAGGCGGCGGCGATGTGCACTCCGGCCAAAAGCTGGTTAACGACCTTGAAGGAGGAACCGATGCCGGGCTGGTCACCGAGTTCGTATACCGTGCCCGCCATAGCGTCGAGCGCCGGGCGTGCGGCAGCAAAGGCGGATGTTGAGCCAGAGGCCATGAATGTCAGCAGTCCGGCCTCTGCCTTCTTTGATCCGCCGCTGATCGGGCCGTCGACATAAAACAGGCCTGCTTCTTCGACGCGTGCCGCAAAGTGCTTGGCTTCAGCTGGCGAGACGGTTGCGCAGGCTATCACGACACCCCCTGGCTTCATCGCGGATATGACGCCGTTGTCGCCAAAGAGCACGGTTTCTGTCTGGGCGGCGTTGACCACGACGATGATCGCGACATCGGCACCGGTCACGGCATCGGCTGGGCTCGCAGCCGAGGTGCCGCCGGAGGCTTCGAGGGAGGTGATTGCAGCGCTGCTAATGTCGAAGCCGCGCACGGACAGTCCAGCCCTGATTAGCGAGCGGGCCATGCCGAGACCCATGGAGCCGAGGCCTATGACGGCAACGGACGAAAGGTGATCCATCGGTGAATGCTCCTTCTGTCGAGGCCAATCAGCCGCTTGAGCGGAATCTTGGCATCAAGAAAAATGTAAGGAAGGCCTCGGAAATCCGCGGCGTCTAGCCTCTATTTGTGACGATGACTGGACGAACACGAAACCGCCACCCTGCTGCGCGGAGCCGTGACGGCAGTCCCAAACAGGTCTGATCCTGCCTGTTGCTGACAAACATAAAGGGGGGCTGCGGCGAAAGCGAGTAGCAGGCCCGCGACGGAGTCTTCCACGATTCGTCCTCCCCCAATGGATATCCACAAGCAGCGCTCTATCAGCGCTTCCACAATTTCCAACACATAGTCTAGCGAGTATCAACCAAATTATGTTAGCGCTGAGATAAGACTGTGACGCTGTCCTGGCTTCCAGGTGTCAGGCGTCGGCATGAACCGGCCGCACGCGCAAGGTTGGGAGAACAGTAGAACGATGCGATCGAAGACTCCGACGCTGGTTGATGTGGCTCGGCTGACCAATGTCAGCGAGAACACTGTGTCGCGGGTCATCCGCAACAAGGGGGCGATTGCAAAAGAAACTCGCCGGCGCGTTCTCGAAGCCATCGATAAGCTGGGATATGTACCCAACCGGGCTGCTGGCTCGCTTGCCTCTTCGGCCTCCCTGATCATCGGCGTTATCCTGCCCTCACTCTCCAACATCGTGTTTCCCGAGGTGCTGCGGGGCATTCATGCCGGTCTCGCGGGGACACCTTACCAGGCAATGGTCGGCGTCACCGACTATGACCCCGGCAAGGAGCAGAAGCTCGTTGCCGCACTCCTCGCCTGGAACCCAACCGCAGTGATCGTCACCGGTTTCGACCACACAGATACAGCCCGACGGATGCTGGAGGACAGCCGCATTCGCGTTGCCGAATTGATGGACATCGATAATAAACCCATTGATCTCGCCGTCGGCCTTTCCCATCGCCGGGCCGGCCGGGCGACAGCCGAGCATCTGGTGCGCCGTGGGTATAGACGGATCGGCTATGTCGGTCACGACTGGACGGCCGACTGTCGAGCCCGGGCCCGATATGACGGCCTTTGCGACGCCCTGTCCGGAGTTGGCCTCTCGCTCACTGTTGAGAAGCGCCATGACGGCCCGAGCTCGACGATTGCCGGCCGCGACACGCTCGCCCGCTTGCTGGCCACAGGCATAGCTGCGGATGCGGTTGTCTTCTCCAACGACGACATGGCAGTCGGCGGCTTCCTGTATTGCGTGGGTGCCGGGCTTCAGGTGCCGCAGCAGCTAGCGCTGTTCGGATTCAATGGGCTAGAGATCGGCCAGGCGCTGCCAAAGCCCCTGTCAACCGTGCTCTCCAACCGATTTAACATCGGTAAGACGGCTGTCGAAGCGCTTCTGTCTCAAGCCGAACGGCCCGGCGAGGCGCAGATCATCGACACCGGATTTGTTATACTTGACGGCGCGACGGCCTGACCGCGCGCCCCCATTCGGAGACTGGCATGCTATTGGGTGCGATCGCCGACGACCTCACCGGAGCCACTGACCTCGCGCTGATGCTGTCACGCGAGGGCATGCGGACCATCCAGACGATCGGTATTCCCAGAGCCGATCTTGATCTAGGCGACGCCGATGCGGTGGTCGTCGCGCTGAAGTCTCGCACCAATCCCGCATCCGAAGCTGTGGCCTTGTCGCTTGAGGCGCTCTCCTTCCTGAAGAGGGCGGGTACAAGGCAGTTCTTGTTCAAATACTGTTCGACCTTCGATTCGAGTCCTGCCGGCAACATCGGTCCCGTCACTGAGGCCCTTATGCGGGCACTCTGCACCGATCTGACCATCGTCTGCCCAGCCTTTCCAGCCAATGGCCGCACAGTTTACAAGGGCCATCTCTTCGTCGGCAATCAGCTCCTGTCCGATAGCGAGATGCGCAACCACCCGCTGACGCCGATGACCGACAGCTCGCTGATGCGGCTGATGGCCGGCCAGTCGCGACTGAGGGTCGGGCTTGTGACCCGCGAGACGGTAGGGCAGGGAGCTGGCAAGGTCGTGCAAGCCTTCGAGATTGCACGTGACAAGGGCGAGCAGGTCGTGGTCGTCGATGCGCTGACGGATGCCGATCTCCGCGTAATCGGCGAGGCTGCAGCCGGACTGACTCTGGTCACGGGCGGATCCGGCATCGCGCTCGGGTTGCCGGAAAACTTCCGCAGGGCCGGGCTCTTGCGCCCTGCCGCCGATCAAGCTGTGTTCGCTTCGCCTTCTGGTCGGTCGATGATCCTTGCGGGGTCCTGTTCGGAAGCGACCCGCAGGCAGATCCTTACCGCGATCGAAGCAGGCATGCCCGCCCTCAAGCTCGATCCCATGGCGATAGCCGAGGGGCGTCTTCGGGTCGAGGACGCTTTATCCTGGGCACTCGGCCAGTCGGCAGGGGCGCCGCTGATCTATTCGAGTGCCGAGCCTGACGAAGTGAAGGCCGCACAGGCCTTGCTTGGTCGGGAGCGAGCTGGATCGCTGATCGAGAATTTCCTCGCCGAGACCGCGCTTGGCTTCAAAGCGGCCGGTGTCCGCCGCCTCATCGTCGCCGGTGGCGAGACGTCGGGCGCGGTCGTCAGTGCGCTCGCGCCCGACGCACTCTTCATCGGTCCGGAGATCGATCCCGGCGTCCCTTGGACGCTGACGATTGGGCACATGGAACCGATGGCGCTGGCCCTCAAGTCCGGCAATTTCGGCGCGCCCGATTTCTTCCTCAAGGCCTGGGACCTCCTGACATGACATCAATTCTCTCCGAGGAAACCCGCGTGCGTGACGAGATCGCCGAGGTCGGAAAATCCCTCTTTGATCGCTGCTTCACCTTCGGTTCGACCGGGAATATCAGTGCGAGGCTATCGACTGGGGAAATGCTGATGACGCCGACCAATGCGTCGATGGGCTCACTCGATCCGGCCCGGCTATCGAAGTTTACCGCCGAGGGCGTTCATTCCGGCGGTGACAAGCCGACCAAGGAAGCCTTCCTGCACCAGTGCATGTACTGCGCGCGAAAAAAGGCGGGTGCTGTCGTCCATCTGCACTCAACCCATGCGGTCGCCGTCAGCATCCTGGACGGGCTTGATCCAGATGACGTTCTTCCGCCATTGACTGCCTATTACGCCATGCGGGTCGGGCGCCTGCCACTTGTCCCGTATTTTGCGCCAGGCGATGTGGCGCTTGCTGATGCCGTTCGTGAAAGGGCAGGGCGAAGCCACGCGGTGCTGTTGGCCAACCATGGACCGGTGGTAGCAGGTCAGACCTTGAAAGTGGCTCAGTATGCGATGGAGGAGCTGGAAGAGACCGCAAAACTCTTTCTTCTCCTGAGAGGCGAGCGCTTGAGGCTGCTGACCTCCGAGCAGGTCAATTCCTTGCGCTTGACCTAGTCAGATCGGCTGCCGGGCTTTAGGCGTCGCTGTGCTCTTACCGTTTACGTTAGTCTATGCAGTAGCCTGAAGCGACTACACCATTCCCAGGTCGTCGTAAGAAGCATGCAGCGCCCTGTCCGCGGGCGAGAGGCGTTCGGCCGCGAAGTTATGTTGATGCCAGTATGGGTAGATATAGGCAGGGCGGCTGATCAGATTGAGTCGCGAAAGCTCCGTGTCGGACAGCTTGATATCGGTGGAGGCGATGTTGTCCTGGAACTGGCTCTCGCTCAGACCGCCAACCACAAGAGTGGTAATGGCGGGTCGTGAAAGTGTCCAGGCCAGGCTCACCTGTGCGACGGAGACTCCCCGTTCTCTGGCGATGTCCTCAAGAACGTCGATGATAGTCCAGAGGCGTTCAGCGTCGCGGATTGGCGGCTCGCTCCAGCCTTGAGCCTGGCGTGATCCTTCCGGTGACTTGTTGCGCCCGAATGCGCCGGAAAGCAAACCAGCGGCGAGTGGGCTCCAGACCATCACGCCAAGACCCTGATCTACGGAGATAGGAAGAAGCTCGTATTCTGCTTCGCGTGCTTCAAGTGTGTAGTGGATCTGCTGGGTGACGAAGCGTGCCAATCCATTGCGATCGGAGGTCTGGAGCGCTTTCATGATATGCCAGCCCGAGTAGTTTGAGCAGCCGATATAGCGGATTTTGCCCTGCTCGCGCAGTGTGTGAAGTGCTTCGAGCATTTCGTCGAGTGGTGTGAGACCGTCCCATTCATGCATGAAATAGATGTCGATGTGGTCTCGCTTCAGTCTTGCGAGCGAGCGTTCGCATTCGCGAATGATGTGATAACGGGAGGCGCCCTCGTCATTGGGGCCGTCGCCGATGCGCATCCGCGCCTTGGAAGAAATGAGGACGTCGTTGCGCCTTGTCCCCAGTGCCTCCCCGAGAATCTCTTCCGATCGTCCGAGCGAATACATGTTTGCGGTGTCGAACAGATTCACGCCGAGATCGATGCAGCAGTCGATCAGGCGTTGCGCCTCGCTCACTCCCTGATTGGCCACCTTCGCAAAGCCACCAACTCCGCCGAAGGAGAACGTCCCCATTGAAATTGCCGATACCTTGAGGCCAGATCGGCCCAGAGTTCTGTATTCCATTCTGTCCTCCTCAATGATCAGTGGTTCGTCATCCGCGAAAGACGGATCAAGTCTGCAATATGGTCCATGCCGAGTTCCGGGCTCGTGAGATAGCGTCCGTGCATTCCTCCGTGTCTCAAGGCACTGGCCATGGAAGCCTGTGCCAGAACGACGAGTTCGACCTTCGAGGAGAGATCTGCGAATGCTCTCTGAACAAGCTCGTCATGGCGCGCTCTGTCCCCTTGGCGAAGGCTGGTGAATGCGTCTGCGCATAGACATGACACGATGGCGCAGTGTCGACCGGCTCTTTGCGCTGTTGTGCCGATCAATCTGGTTGTCGGGCCAAGAGTGGTCGGCAAGGTCGCAAGGATGCCGATGGAAGATGCCTGCTGCACGGCTCTTTCAGCCATACCCCGATCAATCCGATACAGCGGCGTGACAATTTTGCCAGCCAGTTCGTCGACAGCCTCTCCAAGTGTCGAGCAGGTAACGACAATGGCATCGCTGCCACCAGCGCTCGCTTTTTGCGCATGGACCTTCAGATCAATAAGAACATCTTCATCCACATGACCTCTTTCGATCGTACGGGTGAGCAGGCTCTCATCCACGACCGAGGTGATTTCCCATCCTTCGAGGCGCTCGCTGGCAAGTGAAGCGAAAAGCGGCTCGAGCGCCGGCACGGTGTGGATGAAAGTCAGCCGTCCGGCCGTTCTTGAGAGCTCGGTTGTCGTCATTCGGCGGGTTGCTCAAGCTTGGGCGTGCGTTTCCGGCTACCGCGCTCTGCAAGTTTCGCGTGACTGCCGCGCAGCACAAGATCTGCACCGACAAGGATCTTCACGGCCGGCTGCGGCTCGGCCGAGTGGATGAGGTCATCAAGAATGGTGACAGCAAGGTAACCAATCTTGCGTTTCGAGACCTCGATCGTCGTCAGGCCGGGATCCATGGTCGCGCTCTGCGGCAGGTTGTCAAAGCCGATTATCGAGACGTCATCGGGAATATGCAGCCCATGTTCTCTGAGCGCCCGGATAAAGCCATAGGCGATGATATCATTGGTACAAAAATAGCATTCTGCCAGTTCAAGCCCGTCCCTCAGTAACTGGCGGGTATCGCTATAAGCGCCGTCATAGGTGGATTCGACCGAAAGAACGTCAATCTCGTCCACGACAAGCCCAAGCCGGGCCATGTTCTTAAAGAACGCATCGCGGCGCAGTCTGAAATTCGTCGTTTCGACATGCGAGGCGACAAAGCCAATCCGCCGGAAGCCCTGCTGGTGAAAGCGCGACAGCACCTTGAAGACCGCATCCTCATTGTTCATGTCTACGAAATTGGCGTCGATGACATCGAAGAATGTATCGATGAACACCGTGGGATAGCCCAGTCCCTGGATCAGTCTGATGTCGGCTTCGGTCAACTCGGTTCCAAGGGCAACGACACCCGAGATTGGTGATCCTGCCAGCGATTCCGCGACTGAGCTGATCGGCTGGCCTTCGAAGCTTACCACTTCGAGCGTGTAGTTTCGCCGGGTGGCCTCGGCGGACATGCCATCGATATAGTCTGAGATAAACACGCTGTGGTCGCGGTTTACGGTGTGGCCATGTTTGGCGATCTTCAGGAACCGGAGGGTCTCGCCCGGTTCGGTCGTCGATTTGCTCGTCCTCGGCACGTAGTTGAGGCTGGCTACCGCTTCGAGCACTTTGGCGCGTGTGACACCCGAAATGTCGCCCTTCCCGTTCAGCACCAGCGACACGGTTGCAGCAGAAACACCCGCAGCCTCCGCTATGTCTCGGATCGTGAGATTCTTGCCGTTCTTCATCGCTGTCCCGAATGCTGCATCTGCGAGATAATTTACTAAACAAGGTGACTGTTAAGCGCGATGTTTACGGGAATTGCGATCGGTTCGCAACGAGAATTGCTGGCAAAATAGGACTTGCCACAGGGTTTCCGCTTTGTTAGCGTTTAGTGAAGTCGTAAAACGTTCACTAAACATGGGAGGAGACCATGCGGGGAACCGGCGGCCAATTCGTGATGCTTGTCATCATGAACGCCCTGCTGCTTGTCGCTGGAGTGTTGATCTCCGGCGGCTCCTTTCTGTCACTGTTCAATCTGCAATCTATGGCAGGTCAGGTCCCGGAAATCGGGCTTCTGGCCATTGGCGTTATGCTGGCCATGTGTGCCGGCAATGGCGGGATCGACCTGTCAGGGATTGCGCTCGCCAATCTCTCGGGTGTTGTTTCTGCTGTCTTGATGGTCGCCTTGCTTGGCCCATCTGCCGATCCGACCAGCTTCAGTCTTGGCTTCATGATCGGTTGTCTCGCCATCGGTTTTGCTGGCGGACTTTTCAACGGCATGCTGATCGCGCGTTTCAACATTACGCCGATCCTGTGCACGCTCGGCACGCAGATGGCCTTCATGGGTCTTGCCGTTGTCATCTCGCAAGGCCGCGCAGTGACCGTTGGCAGTCCCGCACTTCTGTGGAGCCTCGGCAATGATATGCTTTTCGGAGTGCCGATCAGCTTCGTCATCTTCATCGTTGTCGCAACGGCAATCGGAGCCGTGCTGAAATACACACCCTATGGTCTCTGGCTGATGCTGATGGGCACCAATCCGAAGGCTGCCACCTTTGCCGGCTTTCCCAAAAGTGCGGTCATTCTGGCAACTTACGCCCTGTCTGGAACCCTGTCTGGACTGGCGGGCATTGTGATTGCGGCCCGCAACGTCAACGTGAAGTTCGACTATGGCAGCTCCTATCTTCTGATCGCAATCCTGATCGTCGTGATGGCGGGCGTTCGTCCCGAGGGTGGGTATGGCCGCGTTGTCTGCGTCGTACTGAGCGCCATTGCGCTTCAGCTCATGTCGAGCCTTTTGAATTTTGGCGGTCTTTCCAATTTTGTCCGCGATTTTGCCTGGGGAGCCCTGCTTCTCACCTTCCTCGCGGTCGGCCGTTACGACGTGATCGGCTTCTTCGCACCGATGCGTCGCTCTGAAGATCCTTCGGCGTCGGTCCCTCAATCGCCGAAGTAACAAATCGAGGGAAAACTTGTGGAGGAAAGCATGAACTCGTTTACCAGGAAAATGATGGTCGGAACCGCAATTGCGGCGGTCGCGCTGGGAGGCTCGGTCGGTGCGCTTGTGGCTCAGGAAAAGCCTGTCATCGCAACTGTGGTCAAGATCAGCGGCATCCCGTGGTTTGACCGCATGAACACCGGTGTTGTGGCCTTCCAGGAGGCGAATGCCGATGTGGTTGCCAGCCAGAGTGGACCGGCAACGGCCGATTCCGCCCAGCAGCTCCAGATCGTCAACGATCTCGTGGCCAAGGGTGTCAACGCCTTGGCTGTCGTGCCGATGGACCCGGCCGTGCTTGAAGGTACGCTACAGCGTGCGATGGAGCGCGGTATCGTGGTGGTCACCCATGAAGCCGACAACCAGATGAATACCAATGCCAATGTCGAAGCCTTCGACAATGCTGACTACGGCGCAGCCCTCAACGAACGTCTCGCCGAATGCATGGGCAAGGAAGGCAAGTGGACGACCTTTGTCGGTTCGCTCGGTAGCCGCACGCACATGCAGTGGGTCGGTGCCGGCGAGGAAAATGCCAAGAAATACGCTGGCATGCAGCTCGTTGATGCAAACAACGAATCCTTCGACGACGCCAATGCCACCTACGAAAAAGCCAAGGAAATCCTGCGCAAGCACCCTGACATCAAGGGTTTCCAGACCTCTGCGGGCAATGACGTGCTCGGCGTCGGTCGCGCCATCGACGAAGCTGGTCTGAGCGGCAAGATTTGCCTGGTTGGGACAGGTCTTCCCAATCCGTCTGCCGATCTTCTTGAATCCGGCGCCATTACCGCAATCGGTTTCTGGGATCCGCAGAAGGCCGGCATGGCGATGAACACCATCGCTAAGCTCCTGCTTGAAAAGAAGGAGTTGACGGACGGCATGGATCTCGGCGTGCCCGGCTATGAAAAGGTCAGCGTGAAGCAGGGCGCCGGCAAGGGCCTGCTCGTCGTCGGCAATGGCATGGTTCTCGCCGACAAGGCTACCTACAAGGATTTCCTCTTCTGATCCTCCAGCTCAGCATCCGTGACCGGGAGGCAGTCTCCCGGTCACACGACCGCAGCCGAGACGAGGCTGCGGACAAAATGAGGGTCGTGCTCCGTGGTCGCAATGCAAAACAGTGTCGGACAGCCGAAAGAGCTGCTCAAACTAGAGAACATCCAGAAGTGGTTCGGAGGCGTGCATGCCTTGCGAGGCATCAACCTTACCCTCGAGCGTGGACAGGTCTATCACCTGCTTGGTGAAAACGGCTGTGGCAAGAGCACGGTCATCAAGATCATGTCCGGCGCTCATCCGCCGTCGACGGGTGAGATCATTCTCGAAGGCAAGCATTTCCAAGCGCTGACGCCCATCCAATCCCTGTCTGCCGGCATCGAGACGGTCTACCAGGACTTGTCCTTGCTGCCGAACATGACGGTTGCGGAAAATGTCGCGCTCACCGAGCAGCTTGTCTCGGCCGCCGGACGGCTCGCGCGCCCGTTCAGCTGGAGCAAACTCAATGAAACCGCCGCACGCGCACTTTCGGCCGTCGGACTGCCGTCTGACCGCGCCTTCATGCAGGAGATCGTCGCCGATCTTCCCCTGGCCGCGCGGCAGCTCGTGGCGATCGCCCGTGCAATTGCAACGCGTGCCAAGCTCGTAATTATGGATGAACCAACCACGTCGCTTACCCGGCGTGAAGTTGACAACCTAATCGAAGTGGTCGAGCGGCTGCGCGCCGAAGGCGTCACTGTGCTTTTCGTGACCCACAAGCTCGAAGAATGCTACCGCATCGGGGGCAACGCGATCGTCTTTCGTGACGGTCAGTGTGTCGCCCAGGGCCCGATTGCTAAGTATACCAAGGACGATCTGTCCGAATTGATGACAGGACGTGCGATCACGGCCACACGCTATCGTGAGGGACGTCCCGCAGGCGATGTGTTTTTCGACATCAAGGACCTGCGCACCGAGAATGTTGAGCGAGTTTCGCTCGCTCTTCATGCCGGCGAGATCCTCGGGGTCACAGGTCTTGCCGATTCCGGTCGCAACGAGCTTGCCATGGCGCTTGCTGGCGTCATCCCGGTCACCAGCGGGACGATGACGATCGATGGCAAGACCGCCCGCCTGTCGTCACCCTCTGATGCCATCCGGTATGGGATCGGCTATGTGCCGGAAGATCGTCTGGCTGAGGGACTATTCCTCGACAAGTCGATCCTTGAGAACGAGATTGCCCTTGTCGTCAAGGATCTCACCAATGCAATCGGCGTGATCGACAGCGACAAGGGCAGAAAACTTGCCGATGAGCTGTCGGTCCAGATGCGCCTCAACACCAAGAATATCGATCTTCCGGTCAGCTCGCTTTCAGGCGGAAACCAGCAGCGTGTGCTCATCGGACGCTGGCTCAGCATTCGTCCCCGACTGCTTATCCTTCATGGGCCGACTGTCGGCGTCGATGTGGGTTCAAAGGATACGATCTACCGGGTCATCCAGTCGCTATCGGCGTCGGGCATGGGCCTCATCGTCGTGAGTGATGATCTGCCAGAGCTTCTGCAGAACGCAGATCGGATTCTCGTAATGAACGGTGGCCGGATCGTTTCAGAGTTTGATGCGGGCACGGCATCCGAAGACGACTTGTACCGAGCGATGCTCGGTAGTGCGAAGGTGGCTGACCAATGAATACGACTAAAGCGGATGTATCGCTGTCTTCCTCTCGTCGCGGCGACATCGGATCCCTGATCCGGCGGCGACCTGAAACCATTACATTTGCACTCCTGGTCACCATTTGTGTGGCCGTCTCGATCGCAAATCCCGCCTTCCTTCAGCCCTCGACATTGATTGATATCGGCCGATCCAGTGTGGTGATGGGGCTCTTTGCGCTCGGTGTCTTCGTCATCCTGGCAGCTGGCGGCATCGACGTTTCGTTTACCGCTATTGCCGCCTTCACCATGTATTCGGTGACCCTCCTGGTGCAAACCTATCTGCCCGGGACGCCTATGATCCTGATCGTCTTGATGTCGATGCTGGGCGGTGTCGCGCTTGGCGTGATCAACGGCCTCCTTGTTCATCACCTGCGAGTACCTTCCCTGATCGTGACGATCGGCACCCAGTACCTGTTTCGTGGATTTCTCCTGTCCTTCATCGGCACCGTCTGGATCATGTCGTTGCCGCCGCAAATGGGTGCTTTCGGCCGAATGCCGCTCTTGCAGTTCGAAACGGCAAATGGTGCAACGGTCACATTGCCCTTCTATTTCCTCGTTCTGCCCGCAGCAGCGATCCTCACCTGGTGGATCCTCAACCGAACACTGATGGGCCGTGCAATTTTTGCAGTCGGCGGAAATGCGAGTATCGCCGAGCGGCTGGGCTACAGTCTCCGCACGGTGCACCTCTTCCTGTTCGGTTATGCCGGAGCCTTGGCCGGCCTCGCTGGCATTATCCATGTCTGCGCCAACCGACAGGCCAATCCCTTCGATCTCGTGGGAACCGAAATCAACGTGATTGCCGCCGTTGTTCTGGGGGGCGCCCGCATCACCGGCGGTACCGGAACGGTTCTTGGCACCATCCTCGGCGTTCTCTTGATCGTCGTCATCAACAGCGTGCTTGTTCTCGTTGGGATTCCGAGCACCTGGCAGCGGCTTGTGGTTGGCAGTTTCATCCTGCTTGCAGCTGCCTTCTTCGTCACGCGTCAGCGCAAAAAGTAACAGTGGAGGATACAGTGAAGAAGTTTCTCAACGACCCGGTCGACTTCGTCGACGAGATGCTGGAAGGCATTTATGCCGCCCATCCGATGGTAACCTACGCAAATGACGACCTGCGTTGCCTCGTGACAGCCAGACCGAAGACCGGCAAAGTCGGACTGACCACTGGCGGTGGGTCGGGCCATCTTCCGACCTTCCTCGGATTCGTCGGCGATGGCATGCTGGATGGCGCAGCGGTGGGGGGTGTCTTTCAGTCTCCGAGCGCCGAGCAGATGTATCAGGTGACCAAGGCTGTCGATCAGGGGGCAGGGGTCCTCTACATCTACGGCAATTATTCTGGCGACATTATCAATTTCGACATGGCTGCCGAGCTTGCGGATCTCGATGGAATTACTGTCAAGCAGGTCGTCGGAAACGACGACGTCGCCTCCTCAATTGTCGGAGAAGAACGCAAGCGCCGTGGTGTTGCAGGTATCTTCTTTATCTACAAGGCAGCAGGTGCTGCTGCCGCAGAGGGGCTTTCGCTCGATGACGTGGCGCGTATCGCCGACAAGGCCCGTTCAAGGACCCGGACCATGGGGGTCGCGCTATCAAGCTGCGTGGTGCCGGAAATCGGCCATGCCACCTTCTCGATCGGCGAAGACGAGATGGAAATCGGCATGGGCATCCATGGCGAACCCGGTATCGGCCGCAAGAAACTGGCCGCTGCAGACGCCGTCGTCGACGAGATGATGGAACGCATCTTCAAAGAGACAAGCTACGCGGCAGGGGAAGAGGTGGCCGTTTTGATCAACGGTCTTGGCGGTACGCCGCTTGAAGAGCTGTACATTCTGTTCCGTCGCGTCAAACAGCTCCTTGATGCCCGAGGCGTCAAGGCGAAGCATGTTTGGATCGGTGAGTTCGCAACCTCGATGGAAATGGCGGGTGCCTCCATTTCGATCTTGCATCTGGATGCCGAACTCGACCGCATGATGGCGGGTCCAGCCAACACCCCCTTCTTCAAGCATGTCACGGGATAACGCCATGAGCCTTGCAAAACTGGACGCTGGCCACCTGATCGCGCTGTTTCAAAGCTGGCAGCAACTCTTCGCCGAGCAGCGCGAATTTCTGATCGCCCTTGACGGCAAGGTCGGCGACAGCGATCTCGGGATTACGATGGCCAAGTCATTTGCCGCAGCCGCCGAAGCGGTTGCCGCCGAGGGCCCTGATGCTGGGCTGTCCAAACTTCTGCGCACGGCCGGTGCGACAATGGCGCGGACTGCGCCCTCGACTATGGGAACACTCACGGCAACAGGCTTCCTCAGGGCGAGCAAAGCAGTCGAGGGACTGGATGCCCTGGACACGGCTGCTCTTGCTCTGTTCTGGCGAGCCTATGCCGATGGGATTGCGGAACGAGGCAAGGCCAAGGTCGGTGATAAGACCCTACTTGATGTGCTTGATCCGCTCACAAGGGCCATCGAGGCAGCAGCGGAAAAGGGTGACAGTGTTCCAGCGGCGCTTTCCTCGGCTACCAAGGCTGCAGAAGACGCGCTGGAGGCGACGAAGTCGATGGTGGCACAGCATGGAAAGGCTGCGGCCTTTCAGGAAAAGACCGTTGGCCTGCAGGATGCTGGCGCCACAGTCGGGTTCTTCCTGATCAGGCGCATGGCCGAATTTGCGCACAGCCACTGACATGGCGGTCCCATCAGCAGGATTGGCCCCAATGAGCAAGGGTTACGTCATCGGTGTCGATGTCGGGACCGGCAGTGCGCGTGCGGGTCTGTTCAACCTGAACGGCCGCATGCTCGCGGTTGCCAAACGCGACATCACGCTTTTCCGCGAGGCGGGTTCGATCGTCGAGCAGTCGAGCACGGAAATCTGGCACTCGGTCTGTGCGATTATTCGCGAGGCTGTCGCGTCCGCCGGTGTCGACCCGGCCCATGTCGTTGGGCTTGGCTTCGACGCGACCTGCTCGCTCGTCGTCCTAGGGGAGGGCGGTCAGCCGCTCGCCGTCGGGCCGTCCGAGGAAAACGAGCGGGACATCATCGTCTGGATGGATCATCGCGCCGTTGACCAGGCCGAGCGGATCAATTCCAAGGGCCACCAAGTCCTTCGTTATGTGGGCGGGCGCATCTCGCCCGAAATGGAAACGCCGAAAATTCTGTGGCTCAAGGAAAACCGCCCGGCAACCTTTGCCGCCGCCTGGCAGTTCTTCGATCTCGCCGATTTTCTCACCTGGAAATCGACCGGGGATCTATCTCGCTCCACCTGCACCGTGACCTGCAAATGGACCTATCTCGCCCATGAGGCTCGCTGGGACGAAAGCTATTTCGATGAGATCGAACTCGGCGAATTGGCGGCGGAGGGATTTGCGCGCATCGGGACCAGGATCGTTGAGCCCGGAACCCGTCTGGGAACCGGCCTGACCGAAGAGGCAGCCCGTGCCATGGGCCTGATGCCCGGCACGGCGGTCGCGGCCGGCATGATCGACGCCCATGCCGGCGGGATCGGCACGGTTGGAGTAGGCGGCAATCCCACCGAAAACCTGGCTTACGTCTTCGGGACCTCGTCCTGCACTATGACCTCGACCGTGGAGCCGGTCTTCGTGCCCGGCGTCTGGGGTCCGTATTATTCCGCGATGGTCCCCGGCTTGTGGCTGAACGAGGGTGGGCAGAGTGCGGCCGGTGCCGCGATCGACCAGTTGCTCTCCTTCCACCCGGCAGCAATCGAGGCAACCGAAAACGCCCGCGCCGTAGGCACGTCGCTTCCGGCCCATATGGCAGAGGTTGCTGCGAAAAAGGTGTCGACGGCTTCCGAGGCGGTCGTGCTAGCAGACGGCCTGCATGTCGTACCGGAATTCCTGGGCAACCGCGCGCCCTTCGCAGATCCTCACGCTCGCGCCGTAATTGCAGGGCTCGGCATGGAACGCGACGTCGACAGTCTCGTCGCGCTTTACATCGCTGGGCTCTGCGGCATCGGTTACGGCCTGCGCCAGATCATCGAAACCCAGGCCAAGTCCGGCGCCTCTATTGAACGGGTCGTCATCAGCGGCGGGGCGGGTGCAAGTTCTCTGGTCCGACAGATCCTGGCCGATGCCTGCGGCAAGCCCGTGGTGGCGCCTGAGGCAGAAGAGCCTGTCCTGCTCGGTTCCGCCATCCTCGGAAGCGTGGCAGCTGGCGTCTACCCGGATGTTCGTCAGGCCATGGAAGCCCTCTCCAGGACTGCCGCGGTGTACACGCCTGATCGCCAGAACGTGGCTGCAATCCATGAACGGCGTTACCAGGCTTTTCTCAATCTTCAGCAGCTTTCAAGAACGTTAAGGTCGCTCTGATTTAACCGGTGCCACATCCGCACCTTGGCGCGTTCCACTCTGTGGGACATCCCCGCCATTGGCGCGCCGAGATCGTACTAAGGTTTCGTCAGGCGGGTGGCGAGGTCGAGGTTATTGGCTACAACCAAGCGAGTGCTGATGTAATGGACCACTTCGCGCAGCACGACAAAGTCTGAAAATCAGCACAGGATGCCTGCCTGAAACCGGCGCGAAAATCGTATTCGTCCTTCGCCTCCAGTCGGAGAGGCAGGCGGTCATCAAGCCGTTGCAAGCAGCCTTGGGGCGGTGTCATCCTTGCATCATCAGCGCCTTGAAGTGGTCGTGGGTTTCTTTATGGAGGGTTATCTCAATCGCTCTTCTGGACGGGCACACCAGGCATCACGCGGATGTAAAAGGCTGTCGAGAAGAAAAGCGCGTTTGCCCGTGAATTTTCACATAGCCTTGTAACAACTTGGCTCTCCGCTCGTCTTCCTACAGCAGCGCAGAACATCGGGCAGAGATATGAAGCTTAATGACCACAATAAGAGCCTTTCCGGCTCCGACTGGACGCGCCCGAAGCGCTTCGACCGCAATCTGGTTGTCATCGGTGCGGGCTCTGCCGGCCTGGTCTCGGCCTATATCGCGGCCGCCGCCAAGGCCAAGGTGACGCTGGTCGAGGCGAACAAGATGGGCGGCGATTGCCTTAACTTCGGCTGCGTGCCCTCGAAGGCTCTGATCAAAAGCGCGAAGGTCGCCCACCAGATGCGCCATGCCGACCAATACGGTCTGGAGCCGGTCGAGCCGAAGGTGCCCTTCTCCGCGGTGATGGAGCGGATCCACAAGGTGATCGCCGAGATCGAGCCGCACGACAGCGTCGAGCGCTACACCGGCCTCGGCGTCGAAGTCCTGCAAGGCTATGCAAAGCTGATTGATCCCTGGACGGTGGAGATCGCGCTGAACGATGGCGGCACGCAGCGTCTGACGACGCGGTCGATCATCATCGCAACCGGTGCGCAGCCCTTTGTGCCCCCGATCCCAGGCCTCGCCGAGATCGGTTATCTGACCTCTGACACCATGTGGGAGCGCCTTCGCGATCGCCCTGCCGTACCACAGAGGCTGGCCGTTCTGGGGGGAGGGCCGATCGGCTGCGAGCTGGCGCAGAGTTTTGCCCGGCTTGGCTCCGAGGTCACGCAGATCGAGATGGCGCCGCGCCTGATGATGCGCGAGGACGAGGATGCGTCCCGGTTCGTCGACGCTTCAATGAAGGCTGACGGCGTCAATGTTTTGACCAGCCACAAGGCGGTCGCCTGTGGAACAGATGCCGCCGAGAAGTGGATCGAGGTTGTGAAGGACGGGGCCAAGTCCCGCATCGGCTTCGATGAGATCATCGTTGCGGTCGGACGCGCCCCGCGACTGAAGGGCTTCGGGCTCGAAGACCTCGGCATCAAGGTCGACAGGGTCGTCGAGACCAACGACTACCTCCAGACCTTGCATCCGAACATCCTGGCGGCCGGCGATGTCGCAGGGCCCTACCAGTTCACCCATGTCGCCGGGCATCAAGCCTGGTTCGCGTCGATCAACGCGTTGTTCGGTGATCTCAGGCGTTTCAAGGCCGATTACAGCGTCATCCCCTGGGCGACCTTCACCGATCCGGAAGTGGCTCGCGTCGGCTTGTCCGAAGCCGAGGCGAAGGAGAAGAATATCCCGAATGAGGTAACGCGCTTCGGCATCGACGATCTCGATCGCGCGATTGCGGACGGATCCGCCCGCGGCTTCGTCAAGGTGCTGACCGTGCCGGGCAAGGACAAGATCCTGGGCGCCACGATCGTCGGTGAACACGCCGGCGATCTGCTTGCCGAATTCGTCTTCGCCATGAAACATGGCCACGGCCTCGGCAAGATCCTCGGCACGATCCACATCTACCCCACGCTGGCCGAGGCCAACAAGTTGGTCGCCGGCCAATGGCGCCGCAAACACATCAACGGGTTTCTCCTCTCGTTGCTCGAACGCTTCCAGACCTGGAGGCGCGGATGATCGACGCCAAGATCCTGCCGCTGCAGAAGGCGGCCCTGCAGCCCGTCGCCGAATTCCTGGCGCATCGCGGGGTGAAGGCAGATCAGATCAGCCTGATCGGTTTTCTCGCAGGGCTCGGCGCGTTCGCTGCACTCTGCTTCGGCTACTTTCTAACAGCACTTCTGCTGATCCTCGTGAACCGTGCGCTTGATGGCCTCGACGGCGCGGTCGCCCGCATTTTGGGGCCAACCGATCGCGGCGCCTATCTCGATATCGCGCTCGACATGGTCTTCTATGCGCTGATCCCGCTTGGCTTTGCGGTGGCGATGCCCGACGTGAATGCGCTGCCGGCTGCCGTCCTGATCGTTTCCTTCGTCGGCACGGGCTCTTCCTTCCTTGCCTTCTCGGCGGTTGCGGCGAAGCTTGGTCGCAAGGCACCGGAATTCCCCACCAAGGGCATCTACTACGCCGGCGGACTGGCCGAAGGCTTCGAGACGATCGCGGTCTTCGTCGCCATGTGTCTCCTGCCGCACCATTTCCCGCTGATCGCCTATGGCTTTGCCGCCCTTTGCGCGCTGACGACCGTCATCCGCTGGCGTCAGGCTTGGCTTGCCTTTTCGGGAGGTGATCAATGAGCCTTGCCCTATCTCGGTCAGAGGCCAGCATTCAGCCGGTCGAGGGCATTGCGTACCGTCAGCCGCGCCCGGTGCAGAAGCACGCGCATATTGCCCTCAGAGATGTCGAGCAAAGCGCAGACCTCCGCCGGATCGAGCTCCTGCTGGCCGCGCAGGATCAGCACCGCCCGTTGCGCCGGCGGCAGTGTTTCGATGACCGCCTCGACGTGTTGCAGAACGCTTCGACCCTCGATGTGGCGCTCGGGCGTCAGGTCTTCCCAGAGCTCGGGTCTGGTGCGCCAGTGCCCGCGCCCGTCGAAAGCCTCGCCGAGACCGTTGCCATCCCCCAGATCGTCGAAGGATACGATGCGGCCTTCGCGGCGAGCGCGACTGCGCGCCTTGTTGAGGAGGATCGTGTAGATCCAGCTTGCGAGCGACCCGCGTCCTTCGAAGAGATCGATGCGGCCGAGCACAGCCACCCAGGTGTCCTGCACGACTTCCTCCGCGATGTCGCGCGACCGGACGATGCCCGCGCAGAAGCGGATCATCGCGGCATTGTGCCGACGATAGAGCAGCTCGAAGACTGCAGCATCCCCGTCAACGAGGTGCCGCGCCAGAGCCAGATCGTCACCTTCATCCTGCGCCACGCCGCCCCCTGCCTCAACCCGGGCGCCATTAGCAAAACAATCGCCTTCCATGTCCAGCAGCATTCGACCCCATCAAGCCATAGTGACCATAGGGGATCAGTCGCGCCGGAACCGGTGATCTTACAGGGCGCGCGGGCGTTTCAAGGAAACCACGATGATTGACAGCCGTTCCCCGCAGCACGGCCATCCCCCGGAGGACGAACCCGCCTCATCGCAGGGCGCTGTCGGCCGCCGCAGCCTCTGGCGCTATACGCCCGTCGTCCTCGTCGTCGCTGGTCTGGCACTCGGTTATGCCTTCGGCCTGCAGGACTATCTCAGTCTTGGATTTCTCGCCGAACAACGCCAGGCTCTGAGGGCTTATGTCGATGCCAATGTCCTCTGGTCCGCGCTGCTGTTCCTCGCCGTCTACATTCTGGCTGTCGCCTTCTCCTTTCCGGCAGCCTCCGTGCTGACCATCTTCGGAGGCTTTCTCTTCGGCTGGATGATCGGGGGCGCGCTGGTTGCCACTGGAGCCACGATCGGTGCGGCGCTCCTGTTTCTCGCCACGCGCTCTGCCTTCGGCGACTTTCTGCGCCACCGGGTCGATGGCGTCGTCAAGAAGATGGCGGATGGGTTTCGTGAGAATGCCTTCGGCTATCTCTTTGTCATCCGTCTCGCGCCGGTCTTTCCCTTCTTCGTCGTCAACATCGCGGCCGCCCTGTTCGACATCAGCCTCGGCCGGTTCATCGCCGCGACCTTCTTCGGCATCCTGCCCGGCACCTTCGCCTATGCCTATCTCGGCCAGGGTGTCGACAGTGTGCTGGTGGCAGCACAGGCGAGTGGCCGGGAAGCGCAGCTCTCGGATCTCGTGACACGCGACATCACGCTCGCCTTCTTCGCGCTGGCGCTCGTTGCGCTGATTCCGACGATCGTGCGCCAGATCCGCAAGCGCAGGACGTCGCCATGAGATTTCGCTTCACCAAGTCCGGGGAGGGCTGAACCATGTTTCGATGCAGTGAAGTCGCCGAGCGTGCCAGCCTTCTGATCGATGGCGATCTCGGCTTCTGGCCGCGGCTGAATATCAAGCTGCATCTGGCCATGTGCCGGGGATGCAGGGCCTTCGTCGAGCAGATGCGCGTTACCGATGATCTGACCGCCATGGCAGGTGCCATGCACGTTCCGGTGCCGAGCGAGGAGATCAAGGCCGCACTCGCACGACGACAGGTGGGGTCTGGCAAGAAAATGTGAGATCCGCCGGATCTCCGATCCGTAGTTCAAACAGGAGCCGCAACGCGTCAGCGTCCGGCGGTCGACTTTGAGGGAGCAGGGCATACCATGCGATTGATGACAGGGATTTTCGCCGCCGCACTGATGGCAGCCACAAGTATCGTTCCGGCGAAGGCTGCTGGCCCAGAGCTCACCGATTGGGCTGCCCTCGAAAAGGCGGCAACCGGCCAGACGGTCTATTTCAACGCCTGGGGCGGGTCTGAGAACATCAACGCCTATCTGGAATGGGTCGGCGCCGAAATGCAGTCGCGCTACGGTGTGACCGTGGTGCAGGTGAAGCTTGAGGATACCGCAAGCGCCGTTGCCAAGGTGATCGCCGAGAAAGCCGCCGGCAAGAACGAGGGCGGGTCGGTCGATCTCATCTGGATCAATGGCGAGAACTTCGTCTCGATGAAGCAGCAGGATCTGCTTCTTACCCCCGGTTGGGCAACCGCGCTGCCCAACTGGCGCTATGTCGATATCGAGAACCAGCCCACCATTCTCACCGACTTCACCGAGCCGACGGACGGGCTGGAAAGCCCTTGGGGCGGCGCGAAGATGGTCTTCTTCTACGACAGCGCCCGCACGGAAGCATTAAACCTGCCGGACAATGCCAGGCAACTGCTCGACTGGGCGAAGAACAACCCCGGCCGCTTCTCCTATCCCGCGCCGCCGGATTTCATTGGCTCCTCATTCCTGAAACAGGTGCTGAGCGAAGTGATCGCCGATCCCGCCAAGCTGGCAAAGCCAGTCGTCGAGGAGAGCTTCGAACAGGATGTCGAGCCGCTGTTTGCCTATCTCGACCAGTTGCATCCGGTCGCCTGGCGCGGGGCCAAGACCTTCCCGCAGAACTATCCTGACATGAAGCAGAAGCTGGCTGACGGCGAACTCGACATCATCTTCGCCTTCAATCCGTCCGAAGCCTCTGCCGGCATCAAGGCAGGCGAACTGCCCGAGACGGTACGCTCCTTCACCTTCTCCGGCGGCACGCTCGGCAACACCCATTTCGTCGCCATTCCCTACAATGCCAATGCCAAGGAGGGGGCGCTGCTGACAGCGAACTTCCTGATCTCGCCGGAAGCGCAGCTTCGCAAGCAGGACCCGGCCTATTGGGGGGATCCAACCGTTCTTGCCATGCCGAAGCTTCCGGAAGCCGATCGTGCCGCCTTCGCAGCCCTTGACCTCGGCGTCGCAACGCTCTCGCCGGACAAGCTCGGCCCCGTGATTGCCGAGCCGCATGCGAGCTGGATGGAGCGCATCGAGGTCGAATGGCGCCGACGCTATGCCAGCGGCAACTAAGCCGTGACAGCCTGGGTGACCGATCGCTCTTTCGTGGCAGGACTGACCGCACGTCTCCCTAGGAGTGTGGTCACCCTCACGCTTGGCCTTCTGGTCTTGCCGATTACGTTTGGGCTCCTCGGCACGCTGCTGCCGGCCTTCGGTTATCTGCCCGCACTCGGCGGCCATGATCTCAGCCTGCAACCCTTTCGAGACCTTGCGGCGACACCGGGCCTGGCAACAGCGGCAGTCTTGAGTTTGGCAACCGGCCTTGCGACCACGTTCATCTCTCTCGGCATCACGCTGATCTTCATTGCGAGTTACGCGGGCACACCAACGCTGTCGCGCCTGCAGCATCTGCTGTCGCCGCTGCTGGCGGTTCCGCATGCGGCAGCCGCGTTCGGCCTTGCTTTCCTGATAGCCCCGTCAGGATTCCTCATCCGCCTCGTCGCACCACTCCTTGGCATCGACAGGCCGCCGGATATTTTGATCCCCCATGATCCGATGGGGGTGACGATGATCGCGGGCCTGGTGATCAAGGAAACCCCCTTCCTCTTTCTGGTGACGCTTGCAGCCCTGCCGCAGGTCGAGCTCCCCGCGGCTCGACGCCTTGCTGCCTCCTTCGGCTATGGTCGCATCGCGGGCTTCATCTACCTGCTCTGGCCGGCGCTCTACCGCCAGATCCGTTTCGCCGTCTATGCCGTCATCGCCTATTCGTCCTCGGTCGTCGATGTCGCGCTGATCCTCGGCCCCAATCTGCCCGGCACGCTCGCAACCCGGCTCGTCCAGTGGATGAATGATCCGGATCTGTCTGCGCGTTTCCTCGCATCGGCCGGTGCCGTTCTGCAACTGGGCCTTACCCTTGTCGCACTCCTGTCCTGGTTTGCCCTCGAACGTCTGGCGTCTCTCCTGCTTCGCCTGGCGAGAGAAAAAGGTTGGCGGTTCGTCCGCGACCAGTTCCTGCGCCGCGCCTCGATCCTTATCGTCGGCCTGATCGGCGGCGCGGTGTTTGCAGGTCTTGCCATTCTCGCCCTCTGGTCTCTCGCCGGTCTCTGGCAGTTTCCCGATCTCCTGCCGCAGAGCTTTACGCTGCGAAGCTGGATGAGTGCCCTGCCACGCATCGCCGACCCGCTGGTGACCACGCTGGTGACGGGCCTTGCCTCGACGCTCATGGCCATCCTCTTGACCATCGGCTGCCTCGAACGCGAGCTTCAGACGGGACGCAGCGTCGGCGAGAAGGCGCTGTTGATGCTCTATCTGCCGCTGATCGTGCCGCAGATTACCTTTGTCTTCGGCCTGCAGCTTCTCTTCATTGGCAGTGGTGGGGGAGAACACAGGATCGCGGCTCTGGTTCTCGTCCATCTCGTCTTCGTGCTGCCTTATGTCTTTCTTTCGCTTGCCGATCCTTGGCGTACACTCGACCGTCGCTACGAGATCATCGCCACAGCGCTTGGCCGGTCGCGGCTTGCGGTGCTCGTGGCGATCCGCCTGCCCATGCTGATCCGCCCGATCCTCACCGCTCTCGCCGTTGGATTTGCTGTCTCGGTCGGGCAGTATCTGCCAACACTGCTGATTGGCGAAGGGCGTCTCTCGACCATCACCACGGAGGCTGTCGCTCTTGCCTCAGGCAACAATCGCCGTGTCATCGGAGTTTATGCCCTGCTGCAGACAATCCTGCCTTTCCTTGCCTTCGCGCTTGCCGCACTGATCCCTGCGGCTCTCCACCGAAATCGCCGGGAGATGAGGGTGTGATGATGCTTGAGCGACAGCCCACCGACGGCCTTTCCCTCGCGAATATCCAGATCCGCCTCGGTGATGTCACACTGATGGAACTGACCGCAGACGTGCCTGCCGGTTCTGCCCTTACCGTCATGGGCCCGTCGGGATCGGGCAAATCCACCCTGCTGTCCTTCATCGGCGGCTTCCTCGATCCCGCATTCCAGGCGAAAGGGACCGTATTTGTAGACGGTGTCGATCTCCTCGCGCTCGAGCCGCAAGCCCGCCGCGCGGGGATCCTGTTTCAGGACCCGCTGCTCTTCCCGCATATGTCGATCGGGGCGAATGTTGCCTTCGCCATCCCCGCTGATGTGTCGGAGCGGCGCCAGCGGCGGAAGATTGCTGCGGACATTCTGGCCGACATGGACCTCGCGGGTTTTGCCGACCGCGACCCGGCCACACTTTCCGGCGGGCAGAAGGCGCGGGTGGCGCTTGCCCGCGTTCTCGTCTCCCGGCCCAGACTGCTGCTGCTAGACGAACCCTTCTCCAAGCTCGACATGGAACTGCGTGCCCAGATGCGCATCCTGGTGTTCGAGCGCGCAAGGACCGCTGGCCTGCCTGTCATTCTCGTTACCCATGATGACGCCGATGCCGATGCCGCTGGCGGCCCCGTTCACCGTATCGGCATGAAGGGCATCCCTGATGGCTGAGCCGAGTGCAATGACAAGCCCGGTCGTTCTTCTGGGCGGTGGCCACGCCCATGTCGAAGTGGTGCGCCGGCTAGGGCTGCTTGGCCTTGGCCAAGAGATCACGCTGGTTTCCCCGTCCCGGCATGCTCCTTACTCCGGCATGCTTCCAGGCTATATCGCTGGAGAATACAAATTCGACGACTTCCATATCGATCTGGCAGCCCTGTGCACGCGCTTTGGCGTCACCTTTATACAAGATGTTGCATGCGGCATCGACCCGGAACGCCGTGCAGTCTCGCCTGCGAGTGGTGTAGTCCTCCGATACGGGGTTCTGTCCATCAATATCGGTGCCACTCCGTTAATCCCTGAGGGGATATCGGCCGGCATTTCCGTGAAGCCGATCGCGACCTTTGCCGATCGCCTCACCCGGCTCGATGTGTTGGCCGACCAGGGCCGGCTCTCAAGGCTTGCGGTGGTGGGGCAGGGCGTCGCCGGCGTCGAGGTGGCATTTGCGCTGAAACAACGATTTGGCGCGCGCGATGTCAGTGTTGTCCTCGTCGGTCGGGCCGCGCAGCCAGTTCCGGAACGGAGTTGCCGGGCAAGGCAGTTGCTGGAGCGGGAATTGCGGACGGCGGGCATCGCACACTGTGCCGCCTTCGATGCCATGGCTTTCCATAATGGCGAACTCATTGCCCGGGACGGCCGACGAATGGAGGTGGATGAAGTCGTTTGGACCACGTCGAGCGGCGCGCCGCGCTTCCTACGCAGGACTGGCCTTCGTCTCGACGACAATGGCTTTATCCGCGTGGACGAGACCTTGAGATCTCTCTCGCACCCTGATGTTTTTGCGGCCGGCGACGTTTCTTCTCTGCCGGACCCCCGGCCGAAGGCCGGCGTCTTTGCAGTACGGCAGGGGCCTGTTCTTGCCGAAAACATCCATCGGACCCTTCTCCAGAAAAGCCTCAAGGCATATCGACCGCAGTCAAATTGGCTGGTCCTCATCTCGCTGGCCGACGGGCGGGCAATCGCCGACAAGTGGGCATTTGCCGTCCTGGGTCGCTGGGTCGCCCGATGGAAACACCGCATCGATCGCCGGTTCATGCGACGGTATCGGTGATGCTTCGAGGGGTGCTGGATCTCTGCCGTGGCACCTTTGCCCCTTCCTGTCGGCAATAGACGCGGTGCTCGATCGCGCTCAGAAGCAGCTATTGTGGCTTCTGGCTTCACCTGCCCCTTGAGGCCTCATCCCAAAACAGTGAAAAAGATGCGCTCTAAAAGCCGGTTCAATTGCCACCGAGTATGAATGACGCGCATCGGTCGCCCAGCATCATTGCCGGAGCTGCTGTGTTTCCGGCGTTGATGTCTGGCACGGCCGACATGTCGCACACCCGCAAGCCGTCGATCCCCCTAACGCGCATTCGCGCGTCCAGCACTGCCATGGGGTCGCCATCGGCACCCATCTTGCAGGTTCCCGCGGGATGATAGTTGGTCTTTACGAATCGCTTGCAGTGCAATTCTAGCGCAGCGTCCGATAGATCGGTCGGCGAGGGTACGGCTACTTTGCTGATCCGCTCTTTGAGGGGCGTGGCCTCTAAGGCCCGAAGGAAGAACCGCTGTCCTGCAATCATTTCGCGCATGTCCGCTGGATCCTTCAGCAGGTTAGGTGAAACGCGCGGTTTGTCAGATGGTGACGCCGACCGCAGACGGACGTGTCCTCTGGACTTCGGTTTGACCACCACCGTCGTAATCGTGAGTCCATAGGTGTCGTCGACGAGGCTCCGCGTATCGCGGTCTAGGTAGACAATGGGAACACAGAAGGCCTGGATCGTGGGGTCGCCATCCGGGTTGCCCGGATTGACGAAAGCGCCCGCCTCGACCCCGGCCGAAGTGATTGGGCCTGAGCCAAAGAGCTTGAACTGCAAACCGTTGCGGATCATGCGCCATCCATCGCCCTGGCGATGATAGCCATACTTGCCGTTAGCGGTCGAGATCATGGGTACTTCGGGGTGGTCAACGAGGTTTTCGCCAACGCCCGGCAGGTCTAGCGCCACGCCGATCGAATGTGCTTTCAGTTCGTCCGCCGGGCCAATTCCTGACAGCATCAGGAGCTTCGGCGTGATCAGGGCGCCTGCACTCATAACGACAGCATCGTCCGCCAGCGCCACGGATATGGTTCCAGTCTTGTCTTGGTATTGGACACCCTTCGCACGGCCGTTTTCGATGATGATTTTGTCGACCCGTGCCTGCAGTTTCAGGTCCAGCTTCGGATCCTTGAGCAAGGGCTCGATGAAGGCATAGGCCGAACTCGATCTCTTCCCGGCGCGGTTCATGAACTGGTAGAAGCCGACACCCCGCTGGGAGGTGCCATTGAAGTCGGGGTTGAATGGCTCCCCGATACTCTGCACCGCCTGGACGAACCATCTCGACATTTGGTCGATATGACCAGGATCCGAAACCTTGAGCGCGCCACCGGTGCCGTGACGTTCGTTTAGCAGGCGGTTGTTGTCTTCCATGCCCCTGAAATGAGGGAGTACCGCGTTCCAGCTCCAGTCGGCACCGTCATTGTTGCCGCGCAAAACATCGTTCCACGCCTCGTAGTCCGAGGGTCTGCCGCGAATATAGACCTGAGCATTGACGGAACTGCCGCCCCCTAAGACGTTGCCTTGGGGGATGTCATGCGCACGGCCATCGAGATGCGGTTGGGGATCGGTCGTGTGGTAGTGCATGTAGCGACTGCCATTGATCATCTTGAATATGCCGGGCGGCATGTCGAGGAGGGGATGTCTGTTAGAATAGCCACCTTCGAGGAGCAGCACGCGGCGACCGGCTGCAACGAGACGAGCCGCGGCGACACAGCCTGCAGCTCCGCCTCCAACGACGATGTTGTCATAGGTTTTGGTCACCAGATCATGCTCCAGTTGGATGAGTGTTCAGCGAAACGTCCCGCGGACAAATTCCCAGGCTGAGACGAGATGCGCCTGCATGGCCTCTTCGGCCGCCTCCGGATCGCGGTTCTGGATCGCCGTGAAAATCTCGAGATGCCGCAGGAAATTCGTTTCGTTGCGTTCCGGCATGCTTGGCATCTTGCGCCAGTGGGGCGAAAGCCAGGCGACATAGGCCATATGCATCACCGGAAACACCGGGTTTCTCGGTATCTGAAACAGAGCCCCATGAAACGCGACATCTGTTGCGTAGAAGCGTTCTGACTGGCCGATCGCCGCCTCATTGGCATCCAGCGCTTGCTTCAGCGCCTCGATGTCAGCGCGCTTTGCGTGCAGAGCCGCATGCCGCACCAGCGACATCTCCAGGAATATGCGGGAGTTGAAGAGGTTCTTGATCCCGTCCGGTTCCGTCAGCAGATGACCGATCGCACCTTCGACGGCCTTGAGCGCGGTGTCATAGCCCGGACGCCTCGCAATCGGGCGATAGCGCGGCCTCGCCTCCAGTAGGCCGCGGCTTGCCAGTGTCGTCACAGCCTCCCGAACGACGGTGCGGCTCACGCCGTAGATCTCCATCAACTCGCGCTCCGACGGCAGGTGGGCGCCGTCAGCAAGCTCGCCGGAAACGATCTGGCGCTCCAGGGAACGGATGACGTTCGATGCGGCTCGCTTGTCGCTGTGTGGGCTTAAGTCATCTTCAATTATGGTCATAGCCTTTTGTAGTTTGGAGCGATCTACGGCGCAAGATCCCCAAGTTTGGTATGACTAAAAATATTTCTACGACAGCTGGGTTGACGAAAGTGGCGCATTAAGCCTTAATCACCTTAGTTTTCGTCGTACCAAAGAGATGCGATATGTTGATTGAATTGGCCGAGCTGGCCCGCGGCGGTTCGGCGGTCCAAACAAAGATGTTTGTCGGTGGGCGGTGGGTGTCAGGATCGCCAGGTAGCCAACAGACGGTCGAGAATCCGGCGGACGGATCCGAGATCGCCTTTACGCCCATGGCATCGGCGGCGGAGGCCGAGGAGGCTGTTGCCGTTGCGCGTCTGGCCCAGCCTCGTTGGGCAGCTCTCGCTCCCATAGAGCGCGGACGGCTGGTGGCGCTGCTTGCGGACCAGGTGATCGAGCATGCGGAGTTGCTCGCCCAACTGATCACGAAGGAGCAGGGCAAACCGATCGGACAGGCCCGTGGAGAAGTCGGTGCGACGGCCACATTTCTCCGCTATGCCTCCGAACAGGCGCGCCGCATCGAAGGTGAGATCGTGCCTTCTGATGCGCGCAACGAGGAAGTCTGGGTTCGCCGCGTCCCGCATGGGGTCGTGACAGGGATTACCGCCTGGAACTATCCGGCGGCGCTTGCTGCCCGCAAGCTGGGCCCGGCGCTTGTGGCGGGGAATACCTTCATCCTCAAATCTCACGAGTTCACGCCGCTATCGGGGCTCTTTATTGCCGCGCTTGCCGAAAAGGTCGGCTTTCCCGCTGGCGTGATCAATGTCGTGACCGGCGACGGGCGCGTCGCCGGCAGCCGGCTTGTCGAGCTTTCGGACATGGTGACGATGACCGGATCGACCCGGGCAGGGCGGGAGATCTATCGGGCCGGTGCCGATGATATCAAGGTCGTGCGCCTTGAACTGGGTGGCAAGGCGCCGTTCATTGTCATGGAGGACGCTGACATTGACGCGGCTGTCGAGAGTGCGGTCACGGCGCGATTCACGAATTGCGGGCAGATCTGCACCTGCAACGAACGCATGTATCTGCACAGATCCATCTCCGAGGAGTTCCTTGAGAAGTTGGTGGCCCGAGTGAAGGCGTTGACGATCGCGCCGCCGCTCGAGGATCCGGATCTGGGCCCGAAGATCAGCGCCGGCGAAGTGTCCAAGGTCGAGGAAATCATCACTCGCAGTGTCGGGGAAGGGGCCGAAGTCCTTCTGCGTGGAGGAGCGATCACCGACGGGCCGCTGAAGTCGGGTCATTTCATGGCGCCGACGGTTCTTCTGACCGCGTCCAATGGCAACCCAGCGATGCGGGAGGAAATCTTCGGCCCCGTGGCGGTTGCCATGGTCGTTCACGACTTTGAGCAGGCACTGGCAAACGCCAACGACACCGACTTCGGTCTCTCCGCCTTTGTCTACACCAAGGATCTGCGTCGTCTGATGCGGCTGACCAATGAGCTCAATTTCGGTGAGATCTACTTCAATCGGACGAACGGAGAGCTCGTCCAGGGTTTCCACAGTGGCTGGGGGCTTTCAGGGATCGGTGGCGAAGACGGCAAGCACGGCTTCGACGGCTATCTGCGCAAGAAGACCATGTATGTGAATTGGTCCTGAAGTTTCGGAGGAAAGGCGCTTGCATGGTGCGAGCGTTATAAGAGGAGGATGACATGTATAGACGGGTATTTCTGACGACAACGGTGCTGGCTGCCGTTACCGCGATGACGGGTTTCGGGCTGAACGCTCAGGAACTGCCGAAGCTGGAGAAGAAGGAAACCTACAAGGTTGGTTTCGCCCAGACCGAAAGCAATAATCCCTGGCGCATCGCTCAGACCAACAGTATGAAGGCCGAGGCGGAAAAGCTCGGGTATCAGCTTGTCTACACGGATGCAGCAGGCTCTGCTGCCAAGCAGGTTTCCGACGTCAATTCGATGATCGCCCAAGGCGTCGACCTGATTTTCCTCGCTCCACGTGAGGAAAAGCCGCTCATCCCCGCAGTCATGGCCGCCAAGAAGGCAGGCATTCCGGTCATCCTGCTTGACCGCAGCGTGGATCCGTCGCTCGCCAAGGCCGGCGAAGACTATCTGACCTTCATCGGCTCCGACTTCGTCGAGGAGGGACGGCGGATGGCCGAGTGGTTGATCAAGAACGCGGATGGCAAGACCAAGATCATCCAGCTCGAGGGAACAACCGGCTCGTCCCCCGCAAATGATCGCAAAAAGGGTTTTGATGAGGCGATCCAGGCTGCGGGTGGTTTCGAGATCGTGGCATCCCAATCCGGTGACTTCGCGCGCGACAAGGGCCGCCAGGTGGCTGAAGCACTGCTGCAGGCGCATCCCGACGCAAACGTTATCTATGCCCATAACGACGAAATGGCGATTGGTGCTATCTCGGCGGTGGAAGCGGCTGGCAAGGTGCCCGGCAAGGATATTCTCATCCTCTCGATCGATGGTGGCAAGGAAGCCGTTCAGGCGGTGGTCGATGGAAAGATCGCGGCCGTGGTCGAATGCAATCCGCGCTTCGGACCCAAGGCCTTCGAGACCATGATGCGTTATGCGAATGGCGAGACGATCGCCCCGATCCTGGTCAACGAAGACAAGTTCTACGATGCCAGCAACGCTGCCGCCGAATTGGCGAACGCATACTGATCTGACTAGGCGCGACGGCGGGCACTTCTGCCCCGCCGTCGTCCGAGATCTCATTGGAAGGACGTGATCCCGTGCCCCTGCTTGTCATGGACTCCATCACAAAGAGCTTTGCCGGGCTGAAGGCTCTGGACGCAGTCTCCCTCGCCATCGATCCAGGTGAAGTCATGGCGCTTGTCGGTCAGAACGGCGCTGGGAAATCGACGCTGATTAAAATCCTCACCGGTGTCTATCGCAGGGATACCGGATCCATCCAGTTTGCCGGCCAGGAAGCCGACTTCCCTATGCCGGCCGATGCCGAAGCTGCGGGCATCGCGACCATCTATCAGGAGATCAATCTGGCGCCACAGCGCTCGGTTGCGGAAAACATCTATCTGTCCCGCGAGCTCCGTCGCTTCGGCCTGCTCGACAGCCGCGCGATGCGCCGGGGGGCGGAGAAGATCCTTGAGAGTTTCGAGCTATCGATCGATGTCGATCGCCCGGTCGGACAGTTCGACGCCGCGACCCGCCAGATGGTGGCGATTGCGCGTGCGGTTCTTCAGGACGCCCGGCTCGTCATCATGGATGAGCCCACCTCCTCCCTGGACGAGCGCGAGGTTGATATCCTGTTCAGGACGATCCGCACCCTTAAGCAGCGTGGCGTATCGATCATCTTCGTTGGGCACAGGCTGGATGAGCTCTACGCTGTCTGCGACAGCGTCGCGATCATGCGGGATGGCCGACTGGTCGCCCGCGGTGCCATGGCCGACTTCCCAAAAATCGAACTTGTCCGGCACATGCTTGGCAAGGAGCTGGATGCGCTAGCGCTCGTGGCGCCGGAAAAGGACAAGGTCTCGAAACCGGTGCGGCTGGAGCTCCAAGGTGCTTCCGCCGGCACGCGCGTCGTTAACGTCGACCTCAAATTGCGTGAAGGCGAGATCACCGGCCTTGCAGGACTTCTCGGTTCAGGGCGCAGCGAAACGGCCCGACTGATTTTTGGGGCGGACAAACTTGAGAATGGAGCGCTTACATTCGATGGGCGCGACAGGCACTACCGGGAGCCATCGGATGCGATCGCCGATGGGATCGGTTTCGTATCCGAGGACCGAAAGATTGACGGGATCATTCCCGATATGTCCGTGCGGGAAAACATGACGCTTGCTCTGCTTCCGAAACTGAAGCGTGCGGGAATCGTTGACAGACGCAGGCAGGACGAGATTGCGCTCCGCTTCATCAAGGCACTGTCGATCAAGTGCTCCTCTGCGGACCAACCGATCAAGGAACTGTCTGGTGGTAACCAGCAGAAGGTGCTTCTGGCCCGATGGCTCGCCACCGATCCGCGCGTTCTGGTCATCGATGAGCCGACACGCGGGATCGATATCGGCGCCAAGTCGGAAATCCTGAAGCTTTTGCGCAACCTCGCTGATGAGGGTCTCAGCGTGCTGATGATTTCCTCCGAACTGGAAGAACTCCTGGCCTGTTGTGACAGTGTCAGCGTCCTCAGTGATGGCCGTTCCGTCGCAGTTCTTCCGCGCGGCGAGCTGAGTGAACCCGCTCTGATCTCTGCCATGGCCCATCAGGGGAACTGATATGACCAATCCGCAAATTTCCCCATCGACGGCAGAGGTCCCACGGGTCCGCAGAGACCTCCTTCTCTACGCGAGCCGTTATGGAACACTGGTCGCGTTCCTGGCACTTGTTGCACTCAACATCGCCATCACCCCCAACTTCCTTTCGATGCAGACGCTGACCGTCAACCTGACCCAGGTCGCGACAATCGTCATCGTGGCCATCGGAATGACGCTTGTCATCGCGACCGGCGGGATTGACCTTTCGGTCGGGTCATTGATGGCGATCTCCGGCGCCATTGCGCCGATGATCTTCATGCATCCCGCGTGGTCAGAAGCGACGATGCCGATCGCAATCGCGCTCGCGATCCTGCTGCCTGTGGCTGTTGCGGCGGTACTGGGGCTCTTCAATGGCATGCTGATCATCAGATACGGCATCCAGCCCATCATCGCTACGCTCGTACTCTTTATCGCCGGCCGCGGCATTGCGCAGGTGATGACAAACGGCAACCTCCAGGTGTTCCGTAATGAAAGCTTCCAGTTCATCGCCATGGGCAAGGTCGCAGGTATACCCACACAGGTGATCTTGATGATGGTCATCGTCGTGATCGCCTGGGTGGTAACCCGCTACACGGTGATCGGACGGCAGATCATAGCCGTCGGCGGCAACGAGCGGGCAGCACGTCTCGCCGGGCTGCCGGTGCGACGGGTCAAGCTGTGTGTTTATATGATCAGCGGAGCGCTGGCTGGCCTTGCAGGGCTGGTGGTAATCGCCCGCAACTCGGCAAGTGATGCAAATCTCGTTGGTCTCGGCATGGAGCTGGACGCCATTGCGGCGGTCGCGGTGGGCGGGACACTGCTGGCCGGTGGGCGCGCCAATGTTATTGGCACATTGCTTGGCGCCTTCGTCATCCAGCTTGTCCGCTACACGCTTCTCGCCAATGGCGTTCCGGACGCAGCCGCCCTGATCGTCAAGGCGGGTCTCATCGTGTTCGCCGTCTACATTCAGCAACGTGCAGACAAGAGTTGAGGATCGGAAATGAATAGGCTCATGCATGCCTTCACCTTTGGATCTCCCGCTGAACTTGCCCGCATTGGTGTGATCCTCGCTCTCGTCGCCCTGATCATCTTCGGCGGCCTGCGCTATGACAATTTCTTGTCCTCGTTCAACATACTCAGCTTCCTCAGATACAATTCCATGTTCGCCTTGATTGCGCTCGGGATGACATTCGTGATCATCACCGGCGGCATTGATCTGTCGGTTGGCGCAACGGCCGCCATGGCCAGTGTTGTTGCAGCGTTGCTCTCCGGGCACCACTGGGCGGCCGGTCTCGGCGGCGGCGTGCTTGCCGGCCTTGCTGTCGGCCTGCTGAACGGCTTCCTGGTAAGCAGGATGCGGATACAGCCTTTCATCGCCACGCTGGCGACAATGCTGGCTGCCTCGGGAACCGGCCTTCTGCTGGCAGGCAACCAGTCCGTCTCCGTCTCTTATGAAACAGGCTTCACAGCCATCGGTCAGAACGACTTTCTAGGCTTCCCAATCGCCGCATGGATTGCGGGCTTGGCCTATCTGGTTGGCTGGCTGGTCCTCGAAAAGCGTCCGGTCGGCAGGCATATCCTCGCGCTGGGTGACGGTGAGCAGACCGCACGCATGATGGGCCTGAAGGTGGAGCGTAACCTGGCGCTCGTCTATGCAGCCTCGGGTGCGCTTGCCGGTCTCGCAGGTGTCGTTCTCGCGTCCCAGTTCGGTGCTGGGCAGCCGACCGAGGGCGTGGGCTGGGAGCTGTTTGCCATTGCAGCCGTCGTGGTGGGTGGCACACTGCTCACAGGCGGCTCCGGCTCTGTCGGAGCAACGCTCGCAGGCGCTCTGCTGCTTGGCATGGTCTTCAACATCCTGAACTTCGAAAACGGCCTCGGCTGGATATCGCTCTCCGCTTACTGGCAATCGATCATCCGCGGCGCCTTCCTTCTCGGCGTCGTCATTCTCCAGGCGCGTCTCCAGCAACGCGTGAAGCTGTCCTGAAAGGAATATCGTGATGATCGGCTCCTGTATCGTTGACCTGCAGGCACGGCTCTTCCGTGTGCCCCTGGATGAAGTCCTTTCCGATGCCAAACATGGCGACCACACCCATTTTGAACTGGTCACTGTAACAATCGTCCAGGCCGACGGCATGGTCGGAACCGGCTATACGTATACCGGCGGCTTCGGCGGCAGGGCGATCGCCACGATGATCAACCATGATCTGCGTCCATTGCTCCTGAGCCGCGATGCGACCCCGGTTGAAGACATCTATGAGGCCATGCAGTGGGCCGTGCATTACGTCGCCCGTGGCGGGATCGCCTCATTCGCGATCTCGGCGGTCGATATCGCACTCTGGGACTTGAGAGGACGGGTACAGGCACTGCCGCTTTGGCAAATGGCAGGCGGCGCCGGCAGAACCGCCAAGGCCTACAGGGGGGGAATCGACCTTAACTTTCCGCTGGAAAGACTGCTGGAGAATGTCGGCGGCTATCTGGCGGAGGGGTATGAAGCCGTAAAGATCAAGGTCGGGCGGCCGAGCCTTCGCGAGGATGTGACCCGTGCGGAGGCCGTGCGCGCGCTACTGGGCCCAGACCGCAAGTTCATGGTCGACGCGAACTACGCGCTAGATGTCCCTCAGGCGATCGCTGCCGCTCAAGCTTTTCAGCCGCTCGATCTTCTCTGGTTCGAGGAGCCGATAATTCCGGACGACTATGCCGGCTATGCCCGCATCGCAGATGAGACCGGAATGCCGCTCGCGATGGGCGAGAACCTGCATACGATCCACGAATTCGAATACGCGCTGGCGCAATCCAAGCTGACCTATCTGCAGCCCGATGCCTCCAACTGCGGCGGGATCACCGGTTGGCTTGCGGTGGCTGGGCGCTGCGCCGCGCATGAAATTCCCGTCTGCAGTCATGGCATGCAGGAGCTGCATGTCAGCCTCGTTGCAGGTCAGACAAATGCCGGCTGGATCGAAGTGCATAGCTTCCCCATCGACCGCTACACCCTGAGACCGCTCGTTCTCGAACATTCGGGGGCCGTCGCGCCGGATGTGCCCGGCACCGGGGTGGAATTCGACTGGGCCCGATTGGCCCCCCATGCAATCTTCTGAGGAGTTCATCATGCCGAATATCGCCGCCTATTACAAAGGCGACCACCGCTTCGAACTGCGGGATGCACCTGTCCTGCCGCCTGCCGCCGATGAGGTGCAGCTCGAAGTTGCCTGGTGCGGCATCTGCGGAACCGACCTGCATGTCTTTCACGGCGCCATGGATCAGCGCGTCGGTTCAAACCGCATCATAGGCCACGAAATGTCTGGCACCGTTGCGGCCCTTGGGGCAGGGGTATCGGGCCTTGCCGTCGGCGACAAGGTGGTCGTCCGCCCATTGAAACCCTGCGGTCACTGCCCTGCCTGCGATGCCGGTCATAGCCATATCTGCCACAACCTCAAATTCCTCGGGCTCGATACCGACGGCGCCATGCAGCACTACTGGAGCGTGCCGGCTTATGCCGTCCACAAGCTCCCCGACGAGATGCCGCTTGATCTGGCAGCCCTTGTGGAGCCGCTGGCGGTGGCATGCCATGACATCGAACGGGCGCGGCTTGCCCCCGGCGAAACGGTTCTGGTCATCGGTGGTGGCCCAATCGGCATGCTGATTGCGATTGCGGCAGCCAAACGCGGCGCGCGGGTGCTGCTGTCGGAGATCAACCTCTCTCGTCTGACGCTTGCCGCCTCTTTCGGTATCGGCGCGTTCGATGCGTCCAGAACCGATGTGGCGCGCGAGGTCATGGCGGCCACAGGCGGGAAGGGCGCTGACGTCGTCTTCGAGGTCTCAGGTGTCCAGGCGGGCGTGGATCTGATGACGGAGGCCGTTTCGACCCGAGGCCGGGTGGTCATGGTCGCCATCCACGCCAAGAAACCGGTCATCGATCTCTTCCGCTTCTTCTGGCGCGAGATCGAGATGCTCGGCGCACGGGTCTACGAGCCGCAGGACTACGAGGCTGCCATCGATCTGCTTGTCCGGCATGGTACGGAGATCGGTCGTGTCATCACGGAGCGCCGGCCTTTGAGCGAAATCCAGGGGGCGTTCGAATCGTTCGAGTCGAATGGCACATCGATGAAGACGCTCCTGAACTGCCAGGAGGGCACGGTGTGATGGGTCCCTTCGATCTTACAGGTAAAATTGCCGTCGTCACGGGCGCTCGACGCGGTATCGGTGCGGCGATCGCCATGGCCCTTGCAGAAGCTGGCGCCGACATCATCGGCGTCTCCCTGAGCATGCCCGAGGATGGTGCGGAAACCGGGAACGCCATACGAGCTTACGGCCGCCGGTTTACCGGGATTGCTTGCGATTTCTCGGATCGCGGGAGTGTCTTGGACCTGGGAAAGCGACTGTCAGATGTTCCCGTAGACATTCTGGTCAACAATGCCGGCACCATAAAAAGAGCGCCGGCTGCAGAACACCCCGCAGAGTACTGGGATGAGGTTCTGGAAACCAACCTCTCGGCTCAGTTCTTTCTGACGCAAGCCATTGGCAAGCAGATGATTGCGACGGGCCGCAAGGGCAAGATCATCTTCACGGCGTCTCTCCTGACGTTCCAGGGAGGTATCAACGTTCCGGGCTATGCGGCCAGCAAGGGCGGTGTCGGTCAGCTCGCGAAGGCCCTTGCCAATGAGTGGGCAGGAAAGGGCATCAACGTCAACGCGATCGCCCCGGGTTACATAGCCACCGACAATACCGAGGCTCTTCGCAACGATCCCGAACGCGCAGCTTCAATTCTTTCGCGCGTTCCCGCCGGCAGATGGGGAGAGGCCAGAGATATGGCTGGTCCAGCCGTTTTTCTTGCATCGAGTGCATCGGATTACGTGCACGGTACCATTCTTACGGTGGATGGAGGCTGGATGGCACGTTAGGCAGCGTCAACGCCAAACCCCTGTGAACATGTTTGCCGAGGAATATGAGGTTTACGGAGCGGTCCGTAGCCGCATGTTGCTTGGTTTGTGAAGCTGGCGGCAGAACCTTCATTCCCCGGGAAGTGGTGCCAAGTGTCTGGACGGCCATCTGGTGCTTGCCGCGAACCCGTCGTTGGCCGGGCCATCGCCCACTATGCGCGGGGCCGACACCGCTTTGGAATACCATTATTTTGCCGGTGAAGGCAGGTTGACCCTTTTTGCCTGCCCGGAAAATCATTTCCGCGCGCGCCGCGCCGGGTGCCGGTCATGATTGCGATCCCTAGGCCTGTGGAAAGCCGCCGACATGTCCGCAGGTCCTTGCCGCCAACCTGCGACCACTCTCCAGGCAGGTCTCCCAGTCGCCACCCGAGAGGTTGGCCGAAAGGAAACCTGCAATGAAGCTGTCGCCGGCACCTGTCGTGTCGATCACCTCGATCGGCTCGATGCCGTTCGTGACCGATCGCTTGCCATCGCTCACGGACGCTCCTTTTGCACCGCGCGTGACAACGGCCAGTCGGGCGCCCTCGAAGACCAGCCGATGCAGCATCGCGTCTGCCGCCCCATCGTCCTCACCCGCCGAGCCAAATGCGATCGCCAGCCCGGAAACGACGAGATTCTGAACCTCGCTGTTGACTGAAATGTCCTGGGATACACTCACACCAGTGCGGCAGAGTTCTTGTCGCAGCGCTCCCTGATCGTCCATCCAGCCGATATGGACGTGATCCATCTGCTTGAGTTTCTTCAGATCCCCCGACGTGGGTCTGTATCCGGCGCAGACGCCGAAGTCTTCGTGAGCGAAGACCCGCTCCCCGGATGGGAGGATGTCTATGAGGGTAAAGGCCGTGTGGCCGGGTCGAAGCTGCACGTTGGCAACCTGTACGCCATGGACGGCGAGTTCCTCGATCGTGCGATGACCATCAGCGTCGTCACCGACAGCACCAAAATAGTGGGATTCGTGACCAAGAAGCGCAAGCTGAACGGCGACATTCACGGCATTGCCGCCGATCAGTGACATGCCGGAAGGGCGGAACCGATCAATGCAATTATCGCCGACTGTGGCAAACCTGAGCATGGTCATCCCCTCGCAACCTTCTGTCGGGGCCGCGCAGCTCAAGCGCGCGACCTCAGAATCGACGACAACCGTATCAGTATGCGACGCGTTTGTAGTAGCGGCGCGTCGTCAGCGGATGATTGCGTATCACCTCAAGATGCGCACTGATCCGTTCAAGGACTGTGGCGAGCAGGATCGGCGAGATCAGCGCGCGAACTTCCGGTGAGATCCCTGGAAGCTCGAATTCCGCCGTGTCCAGCACCGTCATCTTCTCGGTATAGGAAGGAGCGAAATTCTCTACGCGTTCTGCAAGCGGGCGTAGCGCGTCTTCGCCCTTGAACAGGATGAGGCTGACATTCTTGTCGATCAGCTCCAGAGTTCCGTGGAAGAAATCGGAGGCATGCACGGGGCGGGTGCGGATCCACTGCATCTCTTCCAGAATGCACATCCCGTAGTAGAAGGCTTCCGGCCAGACGTTTCCGGCACCGGTGATGATGTGATAGTCGGCCGCGGCCAGCTTTTTCGCGAATTCCTCCGCTTTCGGCTCATAGGCGCGCTTCACGTTGAGGAGCAGGGCTGGGAGCCGCTCAAGCTCGGCTGCGATCTCGGCATAGTTTGAGATCTCCCCGCGGTGACGCATGATTGAAAGAGCGATGAGCAGCGACTGCAGATAGAAGGATTCGCAGGAGGTGTCGTCTTCGGCGAAATTCACGAAGACATGATCGCCCCCCTTGCCGAGCGGCGTGTCGGCATGACCGACCAGCGTGATCACCGTTGCGCCAATCTCCTTCATTTGGGCAAGCAGGGCGACGCTTTCCTTGGTCGTGCCCGAAAGGGAGGGCATGACGATGATGGACTTGGACGTCAGGTTGGCAGAACCCGTCAAGGTCAGCTCTGCCGGCATTTCGAGGAAGGCGGGGAAACGGGAGCAGCGTTGCAGGAGTTGCGCTGCCGGCTGCATCAGAATGGCCGCGCCGCCTGTGCCGAGGAAGTAGATGTTTTCAGAGCCGGCCGCCAGGCAGTCCGAGATCGCGCGGTCGAGACCGTCGCGCAGCGCCACGGCGCCTTCCTGAATCTTGAGGAAACGTTGTTCGTCGAAATTGAGCATGGTCGGTTCTCCAGTAGATGGACGCGCTTAAGGTCTGGCAACCTGAAATGTTGTAAGACAACTGACATCTTTGCCATTTGTCGTCAAGACGGGTAGGGCAGCGGATCTGGCACATTTTTGCGCTGTGGTAGCATTTGCCACGGTATCGGCAGCCGCTTGACCTTCCATTCTTTGTCAGACAAGAACGAGGGAAGGCAAAGAGCGAGGTTACCGTGGACGAACCGATCCGTGATTCCAGAACCCTGGCGATCCAGCTCCGGGACCGGGTTGCGGAACTCATTCGCGCCGAAGGGCTGAAGCCCGGCGACAAGCTTCCGACCGAAGCACAATTGACGAAGCGGTTTCACATTTCTCGTCCTGCTTTGCGGGAAGCGCTTAAGCTGCTGGAGCAGGATGATATTATCTATGTAGAGCATGGCCGTGGGCGGTTCATCTCGGCAATGTCGGCCGTGCAGGTGGACAGGCCGATTACCGTCTTCGAAAGCGTCACCGATATGACGAAGCACTACGGGTACAAACCTGTGAACAAGGTGCTGTCGATCAGCGAGGAGGACCCGCCGCCGACAGTATCGGAGAAGCTTTGCCTTGAGACCAAGGCTCGGGTAATCCGCATCGAGCGACTGAGACTGCATGACGAGCAGCCGATCCTCTACTGTATCGACTACGTGCCGCGCGCCATCATACCGACCAAGCTCTACGACATAGACTGGAGCGGTTCATTGCTGAACCTCCTTGAGCAGTACCGGCATCGGCCGCGCATGTCTGCCGCTACGGTCTCGTCTATCATGCTACCTGACGACGTTATTGAGCGCCACGATCTGCGCGATTTCGGCCCGGCACTGCTGATCGCTGAAACCTGCTTCGACGCCGCGGGCAAGCCGGTGAATTATGCACTGGATTACCACAGAGGCAGCCATTTCACCTTCAGCCTCGTGAGGAAGTGAAAGACCGGTTACTGCTCAGTGCAGCAACTGGCTGAGAAACAGGCCGGCGCGAACGTCGCCAGGGTCTGGAGAACGCCGCACCTCCTGTTCATATCTGAGGCGGCGGCCCAGGTCACTCTGTGGTCAACGGACATTGAACCGCCCGAAGCGTTCTTCGATCCGGGATTGCAGGAATTCAAGGCCAATAGACAGGACCCAATAGATCATCGAGGCGGTGATGAGCATCTCGATGTGACGGAACTCCGTCTGCCCTTGGGTGCGTGCGAGATACATGATCTCCCAGACGCCAACGACCGACACGAGGGATGAGTCCTTCAGCATGGCAATGAACTGGTTACCGGTTGGTGGAATGATGACGCGCATGGCCTGGGGCAGAATGACGAGACCCATGGTCTGGCTCGGCGATAGACCGAGTGCTGTGGCGCCCTCCGACTGGCCCCGGGAGATGCTCTCGATGCCCGCTCGGAAGATCTCTGTCATATAGGCGCCGTAGCAGAGGGAGAGCGCAAGAATTCCGGCGGGGATGGCGCCGATGACGTAACCCACCTGAGGAAGGCCCAGATAGATGATGTAGATCTGCATGAGCAGGGGCAGGCCCCGGAAGAGCGATGTGTAGAAGGTCGCTAGACCATAGATCACGCCGTTGCGCGAAAGCTTTGCGATGGCACCGGCGAGCGCGATTGCAGTCGCGATGATGATCGAGATTGCCGATATGAAGAGCGTCGTGGTCACGCCCTGTGTAATCAGGAAGCCGATCTTCTTGGCGATGAATGTAAACGACAGGTCGAAGGAATGGAAGAACACCATCAGCAGGGCAAACAGCTCCAGCCACACGGCAACGACCTGGTACTTCCTCTTCAACAGGTGAAGAAGCTTCCAGTTGATGGCGATGACAACGGCGACCACCGCCGCAGAAAGCGCTGTTCCGGTAGACGGGTTGTCGGCAAGAAAGCCCCCTGATGCAGGCACAAGCTTGCCGATCCAGGCGGAACTGATGCCCAGGCTGTAGAGCGCTACCGCCACCAGTGTGAGGAGCAGCGCGCCGCCGATCCGTCGTGCTGCTTCGGGATGCGCGAGTATGAGACGACCGATCATTACCATAAGTCCTTTCAGGCCGCTCGTTCGCGCCACCAATCCTGCGCCTGGAGCTTCCAGTAGGTGAGTTGTGCGACGGCGAGCCCAGCCACGCCGCCGGCCCAGTCCAGTCCGAAAGGCGTGAACAGATGGTGCCGATCGCTTTGGCCGAGGATCGCTTCTGCCACCACCTTGCCGCCGATTGCCGTAGTGTTAAGACCGTGACCGCCAAAGGCCGTGCAATGCCACACGCCCGGCTGCATCTCGCCGATCTGTGGCATCAAGTGGCGCGCATAGGCCATCAGGCCGGACCAGGCGAGTTCAGTCTTCAGGTCACCCAATTGCGGATAGGTATTGGTCATCTCCCGGCGGAGCTCCTGGACGAGGCCGGCGGTGGAGGCCGCACGGGTCGTGATGCGTCCGCCCCAGAGAAGGCGTCTGCCGCCGTTGACCAGGCGGTAATAGTCACCGGCCCGGCGGTTGTCGCCAATGCCATCACGTGTCGCGATCGCCGAGGCAATGAGTTGCGGTTCCTCCTCGCTGACCATGACGTAAGTCGCGATCGGCAGCATAGCTCGCTTGAGGCGCGGGTTTAAGCCACCGGTATATCCACCGGTGGCGAAGACCACGGTCCGCGCCACGACTGCGCCCTTGCTGGTCCGCACCTGTTTTCGGTAAGGGGCAAGATCTGTGGAGACTGCGGGGGAATCCTCACAGATCACCCCTCCAAGTCGCTCGATTTCATCTGCAATGCCACGCAGGTAGTTCAGCGGATGGATGTGAAACGCCTTGCGGTCGCGCAGGCCATGGAAGTAGCGGGTCGACTTGAGGTTCTGACGAACCCTCATGATATCGAGATATTCAAGCTGTTGGCCGTACATTCGGTGGACCTCGCTGGCATGGCTTCGCATGCCGGCTCCGTCGTCGTAACGCATGACGCTGGTCACGCCATCCACCGGATCGGCCCCTGAAATGCCAAGCCGCGCAATGGTGTCTCGGACAAAGTCGACGCCTTCGATCGACATCAGATAGAGCTGGCGCGCGGTCTCGGCGCTGCTCATCCGTGCAATCTGCTCGACACCTGTCGCGTAACCAGCACTGACGAAGCCGCCGTTGCGACCGGATGCGCCGAAGCCGACCGACTTCGCCTCCAGCACGACGACCTTCTGTCCAGCGCGGGCCAGTTGAAGGGCGGTGGTCAGACCGGCAAGGCCACCGCCAATCACGACCGTATCGCAATCGACGCTGCCGGAGAGCGCTGGACGCTCCTTTCGTTCGGTGAGCGTGCGGGAATAGTAGGTGTCGGGATAGTTCATGGGGCACCGGGCGGTTTGGGGCATGGAGAGTTGCCTCTCCACGCCCGTCGGGTCAGTTAGCGCTATAATCCTTGCCGTACCACTTGGTGGTGAGCGTGGACAAAGTGCCGTCTTTCTTCATCTCCTCGATGATGCCGCCAACCTTTGCGGTCCATTCCGGATCGACCTTCTCGGCGATGACGACGAGAGGCTCGCGGAAGGCATAGTCACCTTCCAGTATGCGCAGCGGATAACCGTTCTTGATGGCATTGAGCGCGGTCTGTTCGGGCGCAATCACGGCATCGAGCCGAACGCCGGGACCAAGGCGCAAGTCGTCAAACGGCAGCATGGAATCGGCAAACGTGCGCACCTCGCCGGGCTCCAGCTTGTATTCGACCGGGGGCAGGCCGGGGGCGTCGATTTCGAGCCTGCGATTGATGAAGTCCTCGGACGTCGTGGCGGTCTCGACGCCAATGATCTTGCCCTTCAGATCGTCGACCGACTGGGCGGTGCTGTCCTTGTGCAGAACGTAGACGTAAGGGCTGAAATAGTAGATGCCGACAAAGTCGATGACCTGCGCGCGCGCCTTCGTTGGGGTCACGGAGCCCACGCCAAGATCATAGCGCCCCTGCCAGCGGCCGCCGGTCAAAGTCGCCCAGTCCGGCGTTTCGAAGCTCACCTCGACACCGAGGCGCCTGGCAATCTCCTTCGACACGTCGATATCGAATCCCACCATTTCGTTGCTGTCGTCGAGATAGCTCTGCGGTGGCCAGCCACTGTTGGTCGCAACGACCATCGCCTTCTTTTCCATGACGCGGTCAAGCGTTTCGCCCGCATGTGCTGCGGTCGCCATCGCGAGAGCGGCGGCCCCGAGGGCCAAGCCCTTGATGAACTTCTTCATGACATTCCTCCTGTAAACGGACAGACGCTGTTCCCATATATGTAAGATGTCTGACAATTTCAGTTGAGGCCATGAAGACGAAACTGTCAATGTTTCAGGGCGTCAAGGTCATATGAAAAAAGCTGATCCAGTCATCTGGTTTCGTTATGGCCGTAGATAGGCGGGGTTGGTCAGACAACTACGTCTGCCGTTTTCCGATGAGTCTAAGGTCGAAAAAGGCCTTTATTTCTCCCGGGCGCAGCCGAGCTGGCCTAGGCCAGCACCGAGGATAGGAACTCGCGCGTCCGATCCTGTTTGGGTGCTCCGAATATCTCCTCGGGTGATCCCTGTTCGCAGATGCGACCCTTGTCGAAGAAACAGACCCGGTCTGAAACCTCGCGCGCGAAGCGCATTTCATGGGTAACAAGAAGCATGGTCAAATCGTGCTCGTGTGCCAGGCCGCGGATGACGGAGAGCACTTCGCCCACCAACTGAGGATCAAGCGCCGACGTGGGCTCATCGAACAGCAGGACGCTCGGCCGCATGGCGAGCGCGCGGGCAATCGCGACGCGTTGCTGCTGTCCGCCCGAGAGCTGGGCCGGGTAATGGTCTTTCTTGTCCGCCAGTCCGACCATATCGAGCAGTTTTATGGCACGCGCTTCCGCTTCCGCCCGCGCCATGCCCAGTACCCGGACGGGCGCTTCGACGACATTGCGCAGGACCGTCATATGCGGAAAGAGGTTGAAACTCTGGAAGACCATGCCGACATGGCTGCGGATCTGGCGCAGATGTCTCTCCGACGCATGGAACGGTCCTTTGCCACGTGCTTCGTGGTAGGACATGTCGGCAAGTGTCAGCTTGCCTTCCTGAAAGGGCTCCAGTGTCATCAGGATGCGCAAGACAGTCGATTTTCCGGAGCCTGATGGACCGATGAGCGTGACCTTCTCGCCCTTCGCCACGCTGAAATTGAACTGGTCGAGCACCGTCAAAATGCCGAAGCGCTTCGTGACGTCGGAGAACTCGATAATCGGTTTGTTGCTATCGGTCATCGCATTGGAATCCCTGCTTTGGGGAGCGCTTTCTGAAGGCGGTGTAGGCCTGCCGAGCAGATCAGCGTCAGGAGAAGGAAGATGAGGCCCACCAGCGTCAGCGGCACGAGATACTCGAATGTGCGTTCGCCGATCATGTTGGCGAGGCCCATCATCTCGAGAACCGTGACAACGGAGAGAACGGGTGTTTCCTTGATCATGGCGACCATATAATTGCCCATCGCGGGTACGATGCGCGGAATGGCCTGGGGAATGATGATATCGCGATAGGTCTGCATGCGCGTCAGATTGAGCGCTGTCGCAGCCTCCCATTGGCCACGATGCACGGCCTCGATGCCCCCGCGATAGACCTCGGACGTATAGGCCGCATACTGGAGACCAAGCGCAAGCGCGCCGGTGAGGAAGGCGGGCAGGACAAAGCCGAACTCGGGCAGGACGTAGTAGAGGAAGAAGAGCTGCACCAGAAGCGGCGTATCGCGCAGAAACTCGACAACAAATGCGGTCGTCCAGGAGATCGCCTTGATCGGGCTACGGCGCAGCAAGGCAAAGGCGAGACCAAGCGACAGCGCAATTGCGAAGCCGGCAGCCGCCGCCTTCAAGGTCACGGTCAGGCCGATCAGGATGATCGGAAGGATTGAGATCGTGTAGGTGACCCAGGTGGTCGTGTCCCATTCATATCCATACATCATGCAAGCAGGCTCCTCACGATTGGCCCGGACGGGGCAGGGCGTCGCCGCGTCGCACGAAGCGCTCGATAACCTTGATTGCCATCATCAACACCAGCGACATCGCGAAATAGCAGAGGAGCGTGATCGAGTAGATGCTCGTGCTGTCGAGGGTCAGGTTGCGGATCGACTGGGCCGCGAAGGTCAGATCCGCGATGGAAATGAGCGAGACGAGGGAGGACAGCTTGAGGGTCTCGATTGCCAGATTGCCGAAAGCGGGCATCATCTCGACGACCGCCTGGGGCAATGAAATCCGAAACAGCGTCTGGAAGCGATTGAAGTTCAGAGCGCGAGCGGCTTCCAGCTGTTGCTGGGAAACGGAGGAGAGCGCACCACGAACGATTTCGGCGCCGTAGCCGCCCACATGGGCGGCCAGCACCAGAATGCCTGTGGTCATCGGGTCGAAACTCAGTCCGACCAATGGCAGTGCATAATAGAACCAGAAAAGCTGAACGAAGAGCGAGGTGCCACGAAACACTTCCGTGTAGCAGAGCGCTATGCCCGACAGAATGGGCCCGCCTTCGACGCGTAGGATGCCGAAGAAGAAGGCCAGTGCTGCTCCCACGGCAATCGCCGCAAGCGTGATCGTCATCGTGACGGCCGCGCCTTTCCAGAGCATAGGCAGATAGGCTGTCCAATCCATCTGTGAACTCTCCCGGTTTCAGGTTTCATGGCGCCCAGTCAGGACCGGGCGCCATCTACCGTTATTTGCCGGCGCAGAGATCGGCCACGTTCTTTTCCGCAGCCGCCGCGATGCTCGCTTCGGAAACGCCATATTTTGCAAGGATCGCCTTGTACTCGTCCGTCTTGCGGAACTCGACAAGGGCAGCGTTGAAGGCGTCGCGCAATTCCTGGTCTTCCGGCCGGAATGCAAAACCACCGTAATTGCGAACTGGCGCATCATTGACGATCGGGTCTTCGAAGGGGGCGACCTGCTCGACATTCGCCTGATCCTTGGCGAGCTCCGAAACCGTGAGCTCCGTGGCGGCATAGGCGTCTACTCGGCTTTCCACCGTCGGGATTGCATCGGCATTGGCCGGAATGAAGACGATCTGGTCGTCTTTGACCCCCACAGCCCGAAGGAAGTCGACATTGTTCGCGCCCGACACGACGGCGACCTTCAGCGACGGGTCCTTGGCGATGTCGGCATAGGTGGTCAGGCCCTTCGGGTTGCCCTTTTTCACCAGGAGACCTTCGCCATAGGACGAGTTCGGTTCGGTGAACGAGACCTGCTGGCAGCGCTCAGGCGAAATGTTCTGTTCGGCCGCAGCGAAGTCGAAACGGCGGGCCTTCAAGCCGGGGATCAGCGTGCCGAAGGGCGTCACCGTCCAGTTGACCTCTTCAATGCCGATTTGTTTCAACACGGCGTTCGCGACATCCGGGCCGATGCCGGCGGAGGTGCCGTCAGGCTGCATGTAGGAATAGGGCACTTCATTGGCGGTGGCTGCACGGATGTAGCCCTGCTCCTTGACCTCTTCGAGGGTGAGGGCACCGGCAGATGTGATGGACATGGTCAGGGCGAGGGCGGAAAGCCCGGTGATCTTGGTGATGCGCATGTGAATTCTCCTCTGGTTCATTGTTTTCGCTTGGCCGTTTCGGGTCTTGTGCCGTCTTACCGGCCAGGTTCTCCCGTAACCGTAGCGGTTACGGAAAGGCAGTCGCCGGCCTTGATCAGGCCGGGAACGTGACGTGCCGCAAGCACGCCATCCATGGCGGCTCGATAGTCGACCGGCGCGATGCCGGTCTTGCCCACGGGATAGACGCGGGCAATGGTTTCGCCGATTCTGACCGGGTCGCCGAGATCACGCACAAAGGCGATGAGGCCGTCGTCCTCGGCGAAGGTGAAGCAATCGCTCGACGGCATGTCCAGCCACTGGGTCGGTTGAACATCAGGGGCGCCGGGCAAGATGCCCGCGTGCCGCAACAGGTTGAGGATGCCTTTGCGGGCAATCTGGATCGATGCGGCACTTGCCGTGCCGGCGCCGCCGAGCTCCGTGGTGACGAATACCTTGCCCATGTCCTCGACGGTCGTGTCGAGCATCCCGACTGCATCGATTTCCAGCATCTTCATCGAATACGGCGCGGCAAAAGCCGCCACGGCTTCGAAACAACGCGCCTCCTGGGTTTTGTCGGGCAGCTCGTGTGCTGCGGCGTATGGCAGAAAGTCGAGCGTCTTGCCGCCCGAATGGAAATCAAGGACGACGTCGGCGAGTGGTACCAGATAGCGGGTCACATAGTCGGCGATCTTTTCCGTCACCGAGCCGTCCGGGCGTCCTGGAAAACTGCGATTCAAATTTCCCCGATCGATCGGAGAGGTTCGTGTGCCGGCGCGAAAGGCGGGATAATTCAGCGCTGGAACGATGATGACACGTCCGCTCACATCAGCTGGATCCAGCGTCTGTGCCAATTCGAAGAGGGCCGCTGGTCCTTCATATTCGTCACCGTGGTTTGCTCCGGTGAGAAGGGCGGTCGGTCCTTCCCCGTTGGCAATCACGCAGATCGGGATCATCACCGAACCCCAGGCACTGTCGTCGCGGCTGTAAGGCAGACGCAGATGACCGTGCTGCACGCCCTTCGCGTTGAAGTCGACGGACGGGGTGATCGGCGAGGGGCGGGGCAGGGCGGTCAACATGGTTCAGCCCTTCACGAACAACTGGCGCGGGACATTCGAAAGGCATTCGACACCGGTTTCGGTAATCGCGATGCTTTCCGTGATTTCGAGCCCCATGTCCTCGAGCCAGAGGCCGGTCATGAAATGGAAGGTCATGCCGGGTTTGAGCTCGGTGCGGTCGCCGGGGCGCAGGCTCATCGTGCGTTCGCCCCAATCCGGCGGATAGGAAAGACCGATGGGATAGCCGGTGCGGTTGTCCTTGATGATCCCGTATGTCTTCAGGACGGAATAGAAGGCGTTGGCGATGTCTTCGCAGGTATTGCCTGGCCTTGCGGCGGCCAGTCCCGCCTCCATGCCTTCGAGGGTCGCCTTTTCGGCATCGAGAAAGGCCTGTGTCGGCTTGCCCAGAAAGACTGTCCGCGATAGCGGGCAATGGTAACGCTTGTAGGCGCCGGCGATCTCGAAGAAGGTCCCTTCGCCAAGCCGCATGGGTTTGTCATCCCATGTCAGATGTGGCGCGGAAGCATCGGCACCGGACGGCAGGAGCGGTACGATGGCCGGGTAATCGCCGCCGAACTCCGATGTGCCGCGAATGCCGGCGTCATAGATCTCGGCAACCAGGTCGCACTTGCGCATGCCGGGCTCGACGACGTCGACGATCCGCTTGTGCATCAGTTCGACGATCTCGCCGGCCTTGCGCATGTAGTCGAGTTCGGTCGGGCTCTTGATGGAGCGCTGCCAGTTGACGAGACCTGCGGCATCCTTGAAGCGGGCATTGGGCAGATGCTTTTGCAGTGAGGCGAAAGCCGCTGCCGAAAAGTAGTAGTTGTCCATCTCAACGCCGACCGTGAGGCGTGACCAATTGCGCTCGTCGATGATCTGCGACAGCAGATCCATCGGGTGGCGCTCGGTCGACTGCACGTAGTGGTCCGGGTAGCCGATGATATTGGCCTGGTCGAGATAGGCGGTACGCTTGGCGCCATTGGCATCCTGCTTGCGACCATACCAGATTGGTTCACCGCTGGGGGGCACCAGCACGCATTGATGCACGTAGAAGGACCAGCCGTCATATCCCGTCAGCCAATGCATGTTGGATGGGTCGGTGACGATCAGCAGATCGATGCCCGCAGCCTCCATGGCGCGACGGGTCTTGGAAAGGCGCTCGGCGTATTCCTCCCGCGTAAAGTTCAGTGTCACGCTCACGCTGCGTCTCCCTTGTCTATTCTGTTGTCGATTGTCTGTCCGCTGCAAGCGTCGCGCGCCCGGCTGACGGCCAGATTGGCAATGGCGGTGTCCTGGACGCCGGTGCCCGTCAGGTCCGCGAAGGTGATTTCTTCGGCGCTCGTTCTGCCTGGTGCCTTGCCGGCGACGACCGCTCCGAGTTCGTCGAAGTGCCGGACTTCCGCAACCGTTCCCGTCCTGATGGCGTGATGCAGTTCGCCGAGAACACGTGTTTGGGTGATGCGATCAGCGATGTATCTGGCCTTGGTGAAAACGGCAGGATCGATTTCGTTCTTGTGTTCGGCATCGGACCCCATCGCCGTCAGATGCTGGCCAGGTTCCAGCCATTCGGCCATCAGGACCGGCTTTTCGGCAGGTGTCGTTGTGACGATGATATCGGCATTGCGGACGGCCTCCCGAGGGTCCGCCACGGCAGCCACGTCGATTCCATGTCTGCTCGTAAAATCGGCAGCGAGCTTGCGCGCTTTCGCATGATCGCGTGCCCAGATCCGCGCCGACTTCACCGGGCGAACCAGCATCAGTGCCTGAAGCTGCAGCTGCGCCTGCATGCCAGCACCGAATACCGCGGCGACGGAGGCGTCTGGACGCGAAAGATGACGGGCGGCAACCGCTCCAGCCGCGGCCGTGCGCACATCCGTGAGATAGCCATTGTCGAGCAAAAGCGCCTCGACCAATCCTGTTTTCGCGCTGAAGAGGATCATCAACCCGTTGAGGCTTGGCAGGCCCAGCTTGGGATTGTCGAAGAAGCCGGGGCTGACCTTGATCGCAAAGCCGTCGAAACCCGGCACATAGGCCGTCTTGACGTCGACCTCGCCGCGAAACTGGGGAATGTCGAGCCGCAAGATCGGGGGCATGGCCACGGCCTGGGTGGCCAGCGCCGCAAATGCACGTTCGATGCAATCGAGCGCGGACACGTCCAGTTGGACGACCGCTCGCAGGTCACTTTCCGTCAGGATCGTGATGCGGCTCATGCGTCTGCTCCCTCTGTTATTCTCCGGTGGAGCTTCGGATCGATGTTGCCGCCCGATACGATGACCGCAGTGGGCCCTGATAGCTTGATCCTCCTGGCCAGAATGGCGGCAATGCCGACCGCTCCTGCGCCCTCGACCGTCTCGCCTTCCTCGCGCCAGGCGTGCCGGATACCTTCGGCGATCTCGCTCTCGCTCAGAAGAATGACGTCATCGAGTAGAATGCTGCAGAGCGCAAAGGTGACGCAGTTCGAGAGGCCGACGCCGCCGCCCAGGGAATCGGCCAGAGTTTCCTCTTCGCGGACCGCAACGGGTCGTCCGGCAACCATCGACGCATGCATCGCGGCCCCCCGTTCCATGGAGAAGCCGATGAGGCGTGCCTGAGGACGCAACGTCTTGACGGCGACGGCAATGCCGCCAGCCAGGCCGCCACCGGACAGGGGAACCAGCACTGTCGCCAGATCCGGGATGTCTTCAAGGATTTCGAGGCCGATTGTTCCTTGGCCGGCGACGACATGCACGTTGTCGAAAGGCGGGATCGCCGTCAGGCCGCGGGCCTCGACCAGTCGTTCGACCTCCTCCTGGGCATCACCCTGCGAGACGCCGACAATGCGGACTTCTGCGTCAAGTGCGCGGATGGCGTCGACCTTGTTGGCAGGAACGAGCGACGACATGCAGACAATGGCCGGGACGCCCAGTTCGCGTGCCGCGTAGGCCACCGCCCGCCCGTGGTTTCCCGTCGACGCCGTGACGAGCCCGCGTCGGCGCTGCGCATCGTCAAGTGAGAGGATGGCGTTCATGGCGCCGCGCAACTTGAATGCGCCGATAGGCTGACGAGTTTCCAGCTTCAGGTGCACCGAATGGCCGGTTCCGTCTGATAGGGTGCTGGAACGAGCAAGCGGGGTACGCGCGACGCGACCCTCTATCCGTGCCGACGCATCCCGGATGTCCGCCAGAGTCACTGGCAGGATGTTCGTGTAGGCCGATCGGTGGACGGTTTCGCTCTTCATGATTGTCATGTTGAGAGCGAAAGAAAATCATGTCAATTATTATATTGTAATGATTCAATCATTATGGATGTGCAGCTTCAACCGATCGAACCGATGTCGTAGACCGGGGGCAATTGTTCGAATGCCTCGCGTACGATGGTCAGCGCCTTTACAAGGCTGGTCTGGTTCAGGCGTCCACCCAGACAAATACGGATACCGCCGCCATGGCCCGGACCGGCGACGAAAGGCTCGGACGGCGTGACGGCAACATTCTGGTTGGCGAGCGCGCGCACGAGACTGTCCTCGGTCCAGTGGGGAGGAACCCTGAGCCATGCGCAGAGCGAAAGCGGGTGGCTGGAGGCGATATGATCTGCCAGAATTCCGACCGCCACTTGCTGGCGCCTTTGCGCTTCTTCGCGCTGGATGGCAACCAGGTGTCGCGCCGTGCCATTCTCGACCCAGCGTGTTGCAATTTCACCCGCCAGATAGGTGCCGCTCCAGCTTGTGACACGCAAGATGGAGGCCGCCCGAATGGAATAGGAGCGCGGCACGACGAGGTAACCGACGCGCAGCCCGGTCAGGACGGTCTTTGTGAAGCTGGTGACGAAGAAGCCGAGTTCGGGAATCATGTCGCAGATCGAGGGCAGATCCTCCTCGATCATTGGCCGATAGACTTCGTCTTCGACTACAAAGACGCCGTATTGCTCGGCGATTGCTGCGATTTCGCGCCGGCGCGCCGCACCGGCCACGTGGCCGGTCGGATTGTTCAGGGTCGGGATGAGGACCAGTGCGCGCACGCCGCCGGCCGAACAGGCGGCCGAGAGCGCATCCGGCAAGATGCCTTCGTCGTCTGTCGGCAAGCCTTTCAGGCTGAAGCCGAGGACGTTCGAAAGGCCGATGATGCCATGATCGGTCAGGTTCTCGCACAGGACGACATCGCCGGAACGAACGATGCAGCTCAATGCCAGAAAAATGCCGTGGGCCGCGCCATTGGTTATGAGAATGCGGTCGGCCGTCGCATCGACGTTCAAAGTTCGCAGCCAGTCGCGTGCCGTTTCGCGGTGACGATCCAGGCCTGCAATCGGGCGGCAGGGCCTCATGAAACTGGCATTGTCACCCTCTGAGAGCTCCCGAAGTATGTCGCGGGAGGCGTTTTCGTGCACGTCGAGATAGACGCCTCGAACAATGGAAAGATCGAGCACCTCATTGGCGCTGTGATCGAGCATCATGCGCCCCGCCCGATCCGTCACACGTGCCTTGACGAAGGTGCCGCGTCCGATCTCGCCGCTCAGATAGCCGAGACGTTCCGCCTCCTTGTAGGACAGGCTGACGGTCTGGACGGAGAGGCCGAGGTCGCGCGCCAGATCCCGATGCGTCGGCATTCGGTCCATGGGTTTGAGGATACCAGCGTCGATATCCGCTATGATCCGCTCTGTCAGCGCGGCATGCTTGGTCTCACCCTTCAGCTTTTCGAGTCGCGGCCGCCAAACCACGGGCTTGGCGACGGTCATCGGTTCGCGGGCAAAAGGATTGGATTGTTGGCGCATGAAATTGTCTCGTTCGAGCGACGTGAATTTCATGACATTATGCACGCTCACTTCAAAAAATGAAGCGATATGCAATCTGAGGCGTGATCGCCTCAGATTTTTTAGTGTTCCTGCAGCTTTGGTTGCGTGCGACGCCGTCGGCGACGAGCGTTTCGCCGCTCGCGCGTCAGATCCTTTCGCCGGCCTGCACCAACTCATCCATGACGGATCGCACGGCGGATTCCGCAATGGCAACGATTTCGTCAATCTCTTCCTTCGTCGTGACGAGGGGAGGGGCAAAACCGAGAATATCGCCATGCGGCATCGCTCGTGCAATCAGCCCGCGGCCTCTTGCAGCCTTCGAGACACGCGCGCCAACCGACAGCGAAGCGTCAAACCGTGTCTTGTTTTCGCGATCCGCCACGAATTCGATGGCGCCCATCAGGCCGACACCGCGAACCTCGCCGACAATGGGGAGCTGCGCGAACTTTTCCTTTAGTTGCGCCTGGAAATAGGCGCCGACCTTGCGGGCATTGCCCGGGAGATCCTCCTTTTCGACGATGTCGAGAACCGCGTTCGCGGCTGCCGCGCCGATCGGGTGACCCGAATAAGTATAACCATGTGAAAAGGCGCCAACGCGATCCGCGCCTTCTTCCATGACCTTGTAGACTTTTTCGCCGACGATTGCGCCCGAAAGGGGGAAGTAGGCGGAGGTGAGGCCCTTCGCCACTGTGATGAGATCAGGTTCGATACCGTAATGCTGGGAGCCGAACATCGAGCCGGTCCGGCCAAAACCGGTGATGACCTCGTCAGCAATCAACAGGATATCGTATTTCCGCAGAACCTTTTGGATCTCCTCCCAATAACCCTCGGGCGGCGGCGTGATGCCGCCTGTTCCAAGGACGGGCTCAGCGATGAAGGCGCCGACCGTTTCGGGATCTTCGCGCAGGACGAGAGCCTCGAGTTCGCCCGCGCGACGTTTTGAGAATTCGAGCTCCGTTTCGCCAGCTTCAGCGCCCCAATAGTGATGCGGGACACCGGTATGGAGTATGCCGGCGCGCGGCAGGTCCATGTGGTCGTGGTAGAAACTCATCCCGGTCATGGATCCCGAAACGATGCTGCAGCCGTGGTAACCGCGCTCTCGGGAAATGATCTTCTTCTTGTTCGGCTTGCCGCGGAGATTGTTGTAGTACCAGACCAGCTTGGCCTGCGTCTCGTTCGCATCGGAACCGGACATGCCGTAGAAGACCTTGCTCATCTTGCCCGGTGCCATCCTGACAAGGCGGTCGGAGAGGATGGCAAGTTCATCGGTCGTATGGGCGGCATAGGAGTGATAATAGGCCAGGCGATAGGCCTGCCGGGAAATGGCTTCCGCGACTTCGGTCCGACCATATCCGACATTGACGCAATACAGTCCCGCAAAGCCGTCGATCAACTGGTTTCCATGCGCATCCTGAATGCGGATGCCCTTGCCGGTCTCGACGATCGTGGGATCGCCCATCTTGCCGCTGGCAAAGTCCTTGAGTTGCGTGAAGGGGTGGAGGACGGAGTTGCGATCCATCTCGGCGATCTGGTTCAGATTGGCATTCATTGGGTCAAATCCTTTCAAGCAGCGAGATTTCCGAAGCAGACATATTTCGCCTCGAGATATTCCAGGAGGCCGTGGCGCGAGCCCTCACGGCCGAGGCCTGATTGCTTCCATCCACCGAAGGGGATGGGGGCGCCGGTAAATTTCGGCGTATTGATGGCAACCATCCCGTATTCGAGCCTGTCTGTGAGACGCATCGCTCGGGCGAGATCACGGGTGTAGACATAGGCCGCCAGCCCCATCTCGGTATCATTCGCCCGCGCCAGCACCTCATCTTCGTCGTCGAATGGCAATATCGCGGCAACAGGACCGAAGGTTTCTTCTCTTGCGATCAGCATGTCGTCTTCGACGTCGGCCAGCACCGTCGGCATCACGAAGTTGCCGCCCAAGGGACTGTCCTGCCCGCCGCAGACGAGGCGCGCGCCGGCGGACAGTGCCTGGGAGATCTGGTTTCGGCATTTTTCGGCCACTGAAGGACGCGTCATTGGCCCGATGTCGATGTCCGGCTCAAGGCCATGCCCCACCTGGAGTTCGGATGTCGCTTTGGCGAAAGCTTCAATGAAGCGGTCGTAGACGCGACGCTGGACGTAAATCCGGTTTGCCGCGAGGCAATCCTGCCCTGATGTTGCGAACTTCGCACCCATGCATCCCTTAACCGCAGCCGTCAGATCGGCATCGTCAAAAAGGATGAACGGCGCATTGCCGCCCAGTTCAAGCGAGGCTTTCTTGATCGTTGCCGCAGACTGGGTCAGCAGAATTCGCCCGACTTCCGTAGAACCGGTAAAGGAGAAAGCCCGGACCTCGGTGTGTTCGAGCAGTCGGCTGGATAGTGGCGCGGCCTCGCCGGTCAGAACCTGAAATACGCCTGCCGGCATGCCGGCCTGCTCGGCAAGCCTTGCCAAAGCCAGAGCCGAGAGCGGTGTTTCGGGCGCAGGTTTGACGATCATGGTGCAGCCTGCCGCGAGTGCTGCGCCGGCCTTGCGGGTGATCATGGCACAGGGAAAGTTCCACGGCGTGATGGCCACGGTTACGCCGACCGGCTGCATCTGCACCGAGATGCGGCCACCGGGCAGGTGGCTCGGGATGGTTTCGCCATAGGCACGCTCCGCCTCGGCTGCGAACCAGTCGAGGAAATTCGCAGCATAGGAAATCTCGCCGGCCGACTCGACGAGCGGTTTTCCCTGTTCCGCCGTCATGATAACGGCGAGATCCGTTGCATTGTCGCGCATCAGTTTCGCCCATGCGCGCAGGATCTGACCACGTTCCAGCGGCAGCATGTCGCGCCACTTCGGGAAGGCCCGTACGGCAGCTTGCACGGCATCATCGGCATCGTCGAGGGAACACGCCGCGACATCCGCAAGATGCTCTTCGGTCGCCGGATCGGTAACCGATAACGTCTCGGCGCGCTCAACCCAGACGCCGCCGAAGAAGGCGCGATGCTCGAGCAGGCCGGGTTGCTGCAGTGATTTCAGCGCAGTGATGGCGATACCTGTCATCCGTCTCTCCCCATACGATGTGGGTTAATTTAGCCGCCCGCCGTGATCGTTTGACTGCGTAGTCGACGGGCACTATGCAGAAAGAAGACTTCCTTTCCCCATCTGGCGCAGGATTGCTGCATGACTTCCCTGGATCGAGCCGACCGAGCGCTCTTGGACGCCGTTCAAAAGAACAATCGCCTGACGTCGGAAGAGCTGGCGCGCATTGTCAATTTGTCACCGACGGCTTGCCAACGACGATTGAAACGGTTGCGGGAGGAGGGGGTGATCGAGGCGGATGTCTCGATCGTATCGCCGAAGGCCGTCGGACGGGGTATCACGATGATCGTCCTGGTGTCGTTGGAGCGCGAGCGTGCGGACATTGTTGACCGGTTCAAGTCAGCGATCCGAGGCACGAAGGAGGTGATGATCGGCTACTATGTCACGGGTGATGCCGACTTCATCCTAGTGATCACCGCAAAGGACATGGAGGACTACGAAGCGTTCACAAGACGTTTCTTTTACGAAAACCACGATATCAAAGGCTTCAAGACCATGGTGGTCATGGACCGAGTAAAGGCAGGTTTTGCCTTTCCGATCGACAGCTAGAGGTGCCTTGGCTCTGGGCTGACGTCACTCTGCCGGGAGAGCGTCAATTACTTCCGCTTGGGGGCCTGAAGCCGGAGGTGAGCCGTGTGTATCGCGGGGCAGCATTGCCAAAACAATTGCTGTTTTGATCCCGTCAGTCTGGTCGGAAATGTGCGTGGCTCACGCCCGACCGAAGTCGCGAGGCGCTCGGGGAAGATCACGCCGCAGCCGACCTCGATGCTCAATTGCCGCGAGTGCGATGCACCATGAGCAAAATCGAGCGACCAACCAGGTTATTAATTAGAAATTCTACAGTATTTTCCCATTCTTCTAAATTGAGCTAACTCCTCCGCAGTCCTACTCTCTCCTCATCGGCCGCTGTGGGAGGCGGCTGGAGGATGCGGCTGGATGTCGTGTCTGCGGAGGAGATCACTCGCTCAGGGCAAATCGAAACCGGTGGTTCAGGTGTGAACCTCGGCGCGAGATTGCTCGTCGTCGATCCGGCCGCTCTCATCGGATTTGCCCCTGTCGAGGATATCATCATGAACCTTTATTCCCTGCTTTCCCTGCGCGCCTCGAATGGTCGTCCAGTACGCGTCGGATTGATTGGTGCCGGCAAGTTTGGCTCCATGGTCCTGGCCCAGGCCCAGCGCATTGAGGGCCTGCACATGGTGGCGGTAGCCGACCTCAATGTCGGCAAGGCGAAAGAATCGCTGGAGCGCGTCGGCTGGCCGAAGGAGCGTTACTCGGCTGAAAGCTGCGGAGATGCCATCAAGTCCGGCAAGACCTATGTCACCTCGGACGCAGCAGATCTCTTCGGGTGCGACGAGATCGAATGCATCATCGAGGCGACAGGACATCCCATCGCGGGAACCCGTCATGCTTTGGGGGCGATTGAAAGCAACAAACATGTCGTCATGGTCAACGTTGAGGCCGACGTCATGGTAGGGCCGATCCTTGCCCAGAAAGCCCGCGCGAAGGGCCTCATCTATTCGATGGCCTACGGTGACCAGCCGGCCTTGATCTGCGAACTTGTCGACTGGGCCCGCGCAACCGGCTTTGAGGTCACGTCAGCCGGCAAGGGCATGAATTTCGAGCCGCGTTACCGCTACTCGACGCCCGATACGGTCTGGAGCTTCTTCGGCTGGACCGAGGAAGAGGTTGCCAAAGGCGACTTCAATCCGAAAATGTATAATTCCTTCACCGATGGCACCAAGGCTGCGATCGAGATGGCGGCCGTTGCGAACGGCACGGGCCTCGATTGCCCGGATGATGGCCTGGCTTTCCCGCCTGCTGGTCTGCACGACCTCGCACGCGTGTTCCGCCCGGCATCCGACGGTGGCCGCATGGCACGCAGCGGCCTGGTGGACATCGCAGCCAGCCAGGAACCTGACGGCCGCGAGGTCTTCAACAACATCCGCTATGGCGTCTTCGTCACCTTCAAGGCGCATAACGAATATGCCCGAGCCTGCTTCAAGCAGTATGGGCTGCTGACCGATCCCTCAGGCTGGTACGCCTCGATGTGGCGACCGTTCCATATCATCGGCCTCGAAACCTCCATCAGCGTGCTCTCTGCCGTGCTGCGCAATGAGCCGACCGGCTGCTCCAAGGAGTTCCGCGGCGATGCCGTGGCAACCGCCAAGAAGGATATGCAGCCGGGCGAGATGTTGGACGGCGAAGGCGGCTATGCCGTCTGGGCAAACGCCATTCCGGCCACGCGCAGCCTTGACCTCAAGGCGCTGCCCATCGGTCTTGCGCACAACGTCAAGCTCAAGCGCCCAATCAAGAAGGACCAGATCGTTTCCTTCGATGACGTCGAAATCGTCAACGACCTCGATGTGGTCGGGTTGCGCCAGGAGATGGAAGCGCGCTTCCGCCCGGCCAAGATCGCGGCCGAGTAAGGGGCAGGGAAGATGACAAGCCATCCCTTTGTCGTCATTGCCGAGTTTCAGGTGAAACCCGGCATGATGACGGCCTTTCTGGAGGCCGCTCGTGATGACGCGGCTCATTCCGTTGCCGACGAACCCGGCTGCCGGCAGTTCGACGTCATCTGCCCGCAGGGCTCTGACGACACCGTGGTCTTTTATGAGGTCTATGACAGCCGTGCAGCCTTCGACGCCCATCTTGAGACGCCGCATCTGGCCCGTTTTCGTAACGCGTTTCCGTCGCTGATCATCGAGGAGCGACCCGTCCGGTTCGCCGATCGTCAGCATCCTTGAGGATAAGGTTCAATGAACGCAGCGGAAATACAAGAGACCGTCGCCGTTCTGGGAACCGGCATCATGGGGGCCCCGATCGCAATGCGTCTGGCAAATGCCGGGTTCAACGTAACGGCCTGGAACCGCAGTCCTGACAAGGCCGAGGTACTGAGGCCGCATGGCGTAGTGCCAACGTCCTCGGTGGCAGATGCGGTGCGCGACGCGAACGTCGTCATCTGCATGCTCAGTTCCGGCCCCGTCTGCGAGACCGTGCTTTGTAGGAAGGATGGAGCGATTGCGAGCATGCGCCCCGATGCGACACTCGTCGTCATGAGCTCCATTCCGGTCGAGACCGCAATTGCCATCGCAGGGGATGCCAAAGGCCGGGGCATTGCCTGCCTTGATGCACCGGTTTCCGGAGGCGAACTTGGGGCGAAGGAAGGTCGGCTTGCGATTATGGCAGGCGGCGCCGCCTATGTCGTTGATGGGCTTGCACCGATTTTTGCTCCCCTTGGTCGTGTCACCCATGTCGGGCCATCCGGGAGCGGCGCGCTTACCAAGCTTGCAAACCAGCTCATCGTTGCGTCGACCATCTGCGCGGTCGCCGAGGCCCTGACGCTTGCCGAAGCTGGCGGTGCGGATCCGGCGCGTGTCCGCGAAGCTCTTCTGGGTGGCTTCGCCGACTCGACCGTGTTTCGCCAGCACGGCCTGCGCATGGTGGAGGGGAACTTCACACCCGGCGGCCCGGCCAAGTATCAGGTGAAGGACACATCGACCGCACTCCGCTTCGCGCGGAGCCACGGATTGAAGCTGCCGGTCGGCGAGGAGGTTGACCGTCTGTTTCAGGCCATGGTGGACCATGGCAATGGAGACCTCGATCACAGCGGGGTCATTCTGGAGTTAAAGCGCATGAACTCGGCTTAAGCCCCGGTTCGCGCTTCAATCATCATCAATGTCAAACGGGAGGATAGACATGAAACAGTTCACACTTCGCAGCCTGATTGCCGCTGCCACCATGCTGACGGCGAGCCTTGTCCAGGCGGAGACGCTGACGCTTTCGACACCGGATCCAGATTCGTCCGAGATTACCGTGGCCGCCAACAAGTTTGCAGAACTCGTCTCGGCCAAGACCAATGGCGAGGTGACAGTCAAGGTGTTCCCGAACGGCACGCTCTATGGCGGCGATCCGTCCGCAGCCGTCAAGCAGCTCGCCGGCGGCTCGCTCGACATGTTGGTTCTCGCGACCTCGCTCTACGCCAACTTCAACCCGAAGTTTTCGGCCATCTCCATTCCCTATCTCTTTGATGACGAGGCCCAGCTTCGGTCCTATCTCGCAGGTGAGCCTGGCAAGGAATTGATCGCTGATCTCGATGCCATCGGCATCAAGGGCATTAATCTCTGGCCTCGTCCATTCCGTCAGATGACCAATTCGAAGCTGCCGATCGAAAAGCCGGAAGATCTGGCCGGCCTGAAATTCCGCGTACCCAATAACCCGCTTTGGGTCGAATTCTTCGGCAAATTGGGTGCGGTGCCGACGCCAATGGCCTTTGCAGAGGTCTATAATGCTCTTCAGCTCAAGGTCGTCGATGGTCAGGAAAATCCGATCAACGTGCCATTGTCTGCCAAATTCTACGAAGTCCAGAAGTATGTCTCCATCACCAACCACATGGGCGACGGCTGGGTGCTCGGGATCAACCCGGCAAAGTACGAGAGCCTGAGCGACGCGCACAAAAAAGCAATCGAGGAAGCGGCTGTGGAAGCTGAAGCCTGGAAAGTCGAGAACGACAACGCGACCGCCGAAAAGACCATTGCCGAACTTCAGGGTCACGGCATGCAGATCAATCGTCTGTCCCCCGAGCAGCAGCAGGCCTTCGTCGCGGTTGCCAAGCAGCTCTATCCGGTGTTCGCCGGATTGGTGAAAGATCAGGCCTTCTTTGACAAGACGGTTGCGGCCGTCGGCAAGAACTGATCGATGAACCCAGGCGGACCGGCATGGAGGATGCCGGTCCGCACCAATCCGGGAGGAGGAAACATGTCTAACAGCAACTCAACTTTCGATAGGCTGCTGAAGGGCCTGAGCGACATCGCGGCGGGGCTCGCTGCTTTCGGCATTCTCCTCGTCGTTTTGCTTCAGGTCGCCAGCCGGCTCCTCGATATGTCGGTGTCCTGGACCGAGGAAGCGACACGCTATCTCTTTGTCTGGATGATCTTCCTGGGGCTTGCAGCCGGATTTCGTACTGTAGAAACCGCTCGCGTTACCGTCTTGCTCGCCATGTTTCCTCGCGCCATTCGCCGGCTATCCGTGCCGATCTATGTGGTGAGTTCTGTCTCCTTCTTCGTGCTGATGGGATGGACCGGCTACAAGCTTGCCTGGCAGCAGTTCGCCATGAACGAAACGGCCGCGACGCTCGCGATCCCGATGTGGCTCATCGGGACCATCATGCCGTTAAGCGCAATCCTTGCCGTCCTAGGGATCATCGATTCCCTGAAATGCCGGCGCCATCTCATTGAAATTCTCGATCCCGAGGTTCAGATGCCGGAGCTCCGGCATCAGCACCAGGGCTCCTCAACGCCGGAGAAGCTATCATGAGCCTGGTCCTACTTGCGCTCTTTCTCACCATGAGCGTTTTCGGCGTGCCGCTCGCGATTGCGCTTGGGCTGTCGAGTGTGATCGCAATCGTCATGTTCACCTCGACCCCGGTCGATCTCATGGCGCAGAGCATGTTCTCCGCAATGAATTCCTTCCTCCTGGTCGCCGTACCGCTTTTCATTCTGGTCGGCGTCTTGATGGAGCGTGGCCGGGTGGCCGAGAAGCTTTTTGATTTCGCTGAGGCCATCGTTGGCTGGCTTCCGGGTGGCCTCGGTCATGTGAACGTCGCGTCGTCAGTGATTTTCGGAGGAGTGTCTGGTTCATCGGTCGCCGACATCGCATCGATCGGAGCGATCGAGATCAAAGCCATGGAGCGCCATGGCTTCCCGAAGGGCTACGCCGTTGGCATGACGCTGTGCACTTCGACCCTGTCTTCAATCATTCCGCCGTCTATTCTGATCGTAATTGCCGGATCGATCGCCAATGCATCGATTGGCACGCTTCTGGTCGCAGGCCTCATTCCGGGCCTCTTCATCGCCTTGGCGTTCATGGTTTTCAACCACCTCTATGCAGTCCGATACGGCTTCAACCCTCCGAGCCCCTTCAACGCGCGCCATGTCATGAAGACAGGCTTAGCGGCGATACTGCCGATGTTGACGCCGGTGATCCTGCTGGTGGGAATTGTCGACGGGTATTTCACGCCGACGGAAGCGGCCGGTATTGCCGTACTCTACACCCTCTTCCTGTCCGTCATCCTGTACCGGACGATCTCGCCGCGCGAGCTGCCTGGCATCTTTATCGAGACGGCTCGGACCTCGGGCACCATCCTCTTTATTGCGGCTACGGCTAAGCTTGCTGCTTGGGTCTTCACCTATGACGGGTTGCCGGCCCAGGTTGCGACGTTCCTCGGCGCGATCTCCACAGGCCCGACCATGGCTCTCGTCCTGATCTTCCTCTTCCTGATCGTGGTCGGCATGTTCATGGATGCGATCGCGGCGATGTTCATCCTGATCCCGGTGCTGCTGCCGCCTGCGGTTTCCCTTGGTGTCGACCCCATCCACTTCCTCATCGTCATGGTCATCACCCTGACGCTGGGCCTGGTCACCCCGCCCGTCGGCGTCTGCCTCTTTGCGGTGGCGCAAGTGGCAAAGATGTCGATCGAGGATGTGGTGAAGGGATCGCTGGCGCCGATGTCGATCCTCGTCGCGGCAATCCTAGCCTTGGTTCTCTTCCCAAGCCTGACCCTCTGGCCGATCCGAATGCTGGGTTTGTACTGATATGGCATCGGAGCACGAAGAATCGCTTGACGCATTTCTGCTTGTCATGGGGACTGCAGGAACGGGCAAGTCGGCGATAGGCTACCGGCTGGCAGCCGCTCTCGGCTCGATATTCATCGAAGCTGATCTGTATCATAGTCCGGAAAACGTCGAGAAGATGCGATTGGGACGAGGATTGACCGATGCAGATCGTGAACCCTGGCTTCATGACGTCTGTCGTGCAGCACTCGATTGTCCATCTCGTCCGGTCGTCATCGCATGCTCCGCCTTGAAGCGCAGTTACCGAGACCTCATCCGTACAAAGCTTGGCAAGGTGCGCCTTGTCTTTCTAGATGGGCCGCGGGAGCTGATTTCCGCTCGTCTGTCGGGAAGGAAAGGCCATTTTGCGTCTGTGTCGCTTCTAGACAGCCAGTTGGATACGCTCGAAAGGCCCGGCCTCGATGAGGCGCCTATCGTGCTCGATATCGCTTTGCCGTTGGACGCCCTAGTCGCGTCGACCGTTCGTCACTTGAGGCTCATGTCCTCTTCCGACGGCACTCTGGTCTTGTAACGCCTGCCATGCATCACGCTCATCACGAAGCCAATCGAGAAACTGCCGGACCTTCTTCTGGCGCAGATGATCGCGAGGACACACGATCCACTGAGTGGTGATGCGCAGATCCGGCGGATCTTTTACAGCGCAGACCAAGGCTCCGCTTCTGAGTTCGTCCTGCATCATCAGCGTGCTTTCAAGCGCGATTCCCATGCCTCGGACGGCCGCATCGATTGCCATGTGGCTTCGATCGAAAAGTACACGCTGCCAGCGGGCGTCGGATGCTACGCCCGCCAATTGAAACCATGAAGTCCACTGCGCCTGCGACTTGACGGAGTGGATCAGCCGGTGCGCGGGAATCTCAGTGGCGGCGAGTGCCTCTGACGCTGCATAGGCTGGAGAACAGACAGGAAGAAACCGCTCTTCCGCAAGGCCTTCGACGAAAAGGCCAGGCCAGCGTCCATTGCCATGGCGCAGCTCAAGATCGACCAATTCCTGATTGAAGTCGGTGGGTTCATTTGTCCCGTCGAGCCGCACCTCAAGATCAGGATGACGGTCCAGAAATCCTCCAAGGCGTGGCAACAACCACTTGTTCGACAGGGTCGGGGTCGCACGGATGGTTAAGGTTGTAACCGATCGGAAGCCGCGAATTGTCGCCGTTGCCTCCTCGATACGCTCGATCTGATCCGAGATCATTGAGAAGTATCGTTCTCCGGCCTCCGTTAACGCGATGCCACGCCCGGCTTTGGTCAGCAGCGAGACCCCGAACTGGCTTTCGAGCAACTGGATCTGCTGGCTGACGGCAGAAGGTGTCACACTCAACTCCTCGGCCGCCCGGGATATGCTGCCTGCGCGCGCCGTGGTGTGAAAAACGAGGATGGCCTTGATGGGAAGCTGCATGGTGCGTTCTGGCTTTTTGTCGGCCAACGATAAGTCAGTTGCCTACGGAGTAGAAGGGTGCGACTTCGAAATGTGATGATTTTTGCAGGGCAGCCATACCAATTATGCTCGTCCTGCAGGCCCAGCTCTGCGGTATAAGGCTCTCGGTGAAACGAAAGAGTACGCGATGAACGATGAACACAACAAAACGGCGCGCCCGAGCATCTGGGGTGCCATGTGGCATGCGTTCCGACAGGAGCGCAACCGACAGGTCAAGCGCATGATCGGCCAGCGTCGCGGCTGACTCCGGTCATCAATCCCCGTGAGGACAGATTATTGGGCCGCGGCGGGTCGACGATAACTGGATGCAGCACACGCCACATATTCCGATGCGACGAAAGCTGACTGGTTAGCCAGCTTGGCTCGGATATCGACTGCGTCGTGCGCTCTCGCATGGTCTATGCAAGTGAGAGCTTCAGAAATGTTGGAATTTGTTGAGGGTCCCAGCCATTTTCGCGAGACCTGTTTTCAGCACGAAGGATGATCTGTAGAACAGCAGCCAGAATTGCTCAAATTATTGAGAAGGCGTCGCTTTTGTCTGTGGGAAATAGTCACTGATGGCGAAAAACCGACCTAAAATGGCTCGCCTGGAGAACCTGGATTCTCACATGAATTGAAAGGCTTAGAAAAATTGCCTTTGATTTTCCTCTGTTTTCCTGCCGCGAGCGACCGTGGATGCCATCTTTGTGCCCTGGCTTTGGGCCGACGTCAACATGGCGGGAGAGCGGCAATTATTTCCGCATTCGGTCTCTAAAGGAGCACGACGCTGGCTGCCGTTCGTCGGTCGAAGTAAACGAGTGCTAACTACTCCGCCCAGATCAAATGTCTTGTTAATAGCGAGCTGACCCGGCACCGCTCAGAGGTCTACCCAGCCTCTGCTCTGTGCCGACCGCGCGGTTGCGTGCACTATTCGCTCTATCTCGAGGCCGCGTTCAAAATCGATGACATGAGCGTTGCGGCTGCCGGAGATCGCCTGCAGAAGCTCATTGCACTCGATCACCTTCAGTTCGTTGAATCCCAAGCCGTGACCCGGTGCGGGAATGAACTGGCGATAAGGTGTATGGGGAGGTCCGGCAAGCAATGTGCGATAGCCCTGAAGGCCGATTGGGTCGTCTGTCGAATAGACCTGCAACTCATTCATGCGCTCTTGGTCGAAGAGAATTGATCCCTTCGAGCCAAAGATCTGCAGCGCAATTCGACCCTTCCTGCCCCATGCGGAACGATTGACCATAAGCACGCCCGAGGCGCCAGCTTCTGTTCGGAAAAGCGCTTGGGCGATATCATGGTTCTCGACAGAGCGTGTGCCGCCGTCGTTTGCTGGACGTTCGGCATACGGTTTCGCCATGTCTGCAACGACCGAGGTGATCCGACCATGGAGAACAGACAGCAGCGAGAGCGGGTGAACCGCGAAGTCATCGAGCGCGCCATAGCCTGATGCCTCTTCGCTCTTCCAGTAGAAGCGCTCGGTGGGGTCCGCCATGTAATCCTCGTCCATCTCCAGCCGGATATGGTTGACCGTTCCGATCCTATCCTCGTCGATGATCGCGCGGGCGAGCCGGATCATGGGATTCTGGATGTAGTTGTAGCCGAGGATTGCCGTTCGGCCCAAACGTCTCGCCGCATCCCGCATGCGCGTGGCATCCTCCAGGGACGTGGCCATCGGCTTTTCGCACCAGACATGTTTGCCAGCCTCCAAAGCCGCTACAGCCATTTCCGCGTGGAACTGGTTGGGGGCTGCGATCGAGATCACGTGGATCGCTGGATCGGCCACGAGATCGCGCCAGTCTCCCGTGCCTCTGCCGAAACCGAAGGCCAGTGCCTGCTGTTGCGCGAGCTCCGGCGTCGCATCGGCGAGCGCGACAAGCCGTGGTCTCTCCACATCCGGAAAAACCGTTGCCACGGAGGTCCAGGCCAGGGCATGGCACTTGCCCATATAGCCAGAACCGATCAGCCCCACACCCAGTCCCATCGCGCCCTCCTCAAGGCTAAGGTTTCAGTTGTACGCTATCAGAAGCTCGGCGCTACGAGACCAGCCCTGCGATGGGCAGCGATCACGGTATTCGCCATCAGCATGGCAATCGTCATCGGCCCGACGCCGCCCGGAACCGGCGAGATCGCCTTCGCGACCCGCTTGCATTCGGCAAAGGCGACATCGCCTACCAGCTTGAACTTGCCCTTGCCCTTTTCGGGTGCCGCAACACGGTTGATGCCGACGTCGATGACGGTAGCACCAGGCTTCAGCCAGTCGGCCTTGACCATTTCCGCACGGCCGACGGCAGCGACCAGGATGTCGGCGTGACGGGCGAGTTCCGGCAGATCACGGCTGCGCGAGTGACCGATGGTGACGGTGGCATTGGCATTCAGCAGGAGTTGCGCCATTGGCTTGCCGAAGAGGTTGGAACGGCCGATGACAAGGGCATTCAGGCCCGAGAGGTCCTTGCCGTGGACTTGCCGGACCAGGATCATCGCGCCGGCCGGCGTGCAGGACAGCAGGCCGGTCTTCAGATCACCGGTGGCGAGCTTGCCGGCGTTGACGATGTGCAAGCCGTCGACATCCTTCTCCGGCAGGATCGACTGAATGACAGACTGGCTGTCGAGGTGCTTGGGAAGTGGCAGTTGGACGAGGATGCCGTCGATGTCGGGGTCGGCGTTCAGCGATGCGACCAGCGCCATCAGATCGCCTTGAGAAGTCTCCTCGGGCAGCGTGTGCTGGATGGAGTTGAAACCGCATTGTTTGGCCATGCGGCTCTTGGCGCCGACATAGGCATGGCTTGCCGGATCGTTGCCGACGATCACCACGGCGAGACCCGGCTTGCGATGGCCGGAGGTCTCCAGCCCGGTTGCCGCTGAGGTTACCGCATCGATCACCGAAGCTGCGGCTGCCTTTCCATCGATGATAACAGTCATGCGTCAGCCCATGCGCTCGGAGGCATAGGAGCCCGGGCTTGCGGGGAAGACAACGGTGCGATTGCCATTGATGAAGGTGCGGTGGTGAATGTGGGCGTGGATCGCCCGCGCCAATACCTGGCTTTCGACATCGCGGCCGATCGAGACGTAATCATCCGCCGACTGGGCATGGGTGATGCGGGCGACGTCTTGCTCGATGATAGGACCTTCGTCCAGGTCGGCGGTGACGTAATGGGCCGTGGCCCCGATCAGCTTCACGCCGCGCTCAAAGGCCTGCTTGTATGGGTTCGCGCCCTTGAACGACGGCAGGAAGGAGTGGTGGATGTTGATGATCTTGCCGGACATCTTTTGGCACATCTGGTCGGAGAGGATCTGCATGTAGCGGGCAAGCACGATAAGCTCGGTGCCCGTCTGCTCGACGAGATCCATGATGCGGGCTTCGGCCTCGAGCTTGTTGGCCTTGGTCACCGGGATATGGTGGAAGGGGATGTCGTGGTTCACGACGACCTTCTGATAGTCGAAATGATTGGAGACGACGCCAACGATCTCGATCGGCAGCGCCCCGATCTTCCAGCGGTAGAGCAGGTCGTTCAGGCAGTGGCCGAAGCGTGACACCATCAGCAGGACTTTTTCGCGCTTTGAGGAGTCGTAGAGGTTCCAGTTCATGCCGAAGCGGTCTGCGACGGCAACAAAACCCTTCTCGATCGCCGTCTGGGCGCTGCCTTCCTCCGAGATGAAGGAGACGCGCATGAAGAACTGGCCGGTGTGGAGGTCGTCGAACTGGGAGCTATCGACGATGTTGCAGCCCTGCTCGGCAAGATAACCCGAAATCGCGGCCACGATGCCGCGCGTCGATGGGCAGGATACGGTGAGCACATAGGTCTTCATGGGAGGCGAATTCTCCGAATGCCGGTCTGGAAGTGGGTCAGGTTGAAAAGGGAGGCGATGCGGATCTTTTCATCCCCGCATCGCCTCAGGTCGCCCGGGAGGAGGCTCAGGCGCGGGATTTCTTCTTCTGGCGGTGGACGTCGATGACCACGGCCGCGACGATGATCGCACCCTTGACGATCTCCTGATAGTAAGCGCCGACCTTGAGGAAGGTGAACCCGGACGTGACGACGCCCAGAATGATGGTGCCAATGACAGTTCCCGTGATGCGCCCAATGCCGCCCGTCAGCGAGGTGCCGCCGATGACGGCTGCGGCGATCGCGTCGAGCTCGAACGAAATGCCCATGTTTGGCTGACCGGACTGTGCTCGCGCTGCCAGCATCACCCCGGCAAGACCCGACAGCATACCCGCAACAGCATAGACCTTGATGAGATGCTTGCCGATGTCGATGCCGGAGACGCGGGCCGCCTGCGGGTTCGCGCCAATGGCATAAGTGAACTTGCCGTAGCGGGTGTAGCAGAGCGCGATATGGCAGATCGTGGCCACGATGAAGAAGACGATCACCGTACGCGGAACCGGAAAGCCCCAGAGATCGAAGCTCTGTCCCAGCCAGGTGAAGTTCTCGTTGAGCAGAGCGACTGGCTGCCCCTCGGTGTACCATTTGGCAAGGCCACGCGCAGTCACCATCATGCCAAGCGTGGCGATGAAGGGCGGAATGCCAGTCTTCGCAATGATGAGGCCGTTGATATAGCCGAGCAACGCGCCGAGCAGGATACCGGCCAGAAGCGGCCATAGCGGGCTGGAATCGATAAACCAGTCCATGCCAAAAGCGGCGTATTCGGGTTGGAGAAACACGGCCCGCGCGTTCATCGACGTTTGGGCGAAACTCGCTACGACCATGGCGATGAAGCCGACCATCGATCCCGACGACAGATCGATGCCGCCTGTGATGATCACCTGGGTGACCCCGACAGCGATGATGCCGGTGACGGCAACCTGAAGCACGATGATCGACAGTCGCTGTTTGTTGCCAAGGAAGCTCTCGCCGACGACATACCAGCCGATGACTTCGAAAACGAGGGCGATCCCGATCAGGACGGCCAGGATCGAGACTTCAGGTGGCAGCCGCCGGACCTTCTTGAGGCCCGTCTTCGACGTCTCGCCCAGTTCGTTGGTGGCATCTGACATGATTTCCTCCCCGCCGGTCGTCAACGCGACGCCAGCTCCATTATCTTGACTTGATCGGCTTCCGCCCGGTCCAGGATCCCCGTGACCCGGCCCTCATGCAGTACGACGATACGGTCGCTCATCCCGAGCACTTCCGGCATTTCCGATGAGATCATGATGATCGCCACGCCCTGGCCTGCGAGCTGTGAGATCAGGCGATGGATCTCGGCCTTGGCACCCACATCAATGCCGCGGGTCGGTTCATCGAGGATCAGGATCTTTGGATTGGTCATCAGCCAACGACAGATCAGAACCTTCTGCTGGTTGCCGCCGGAGAGATTAATGATCGGCTCGTTCATATCCGGCGTGCGCACGCGCAGCCTGTTGGCCATCTCGGCTGCCGCTCTGTTGAGCTTCTCCTGCTGGACGAAGCCGAGATTGACGTAGCGCTGCTGAAGGACAGCCATCTGTGCGTTTTCCTGGATGTCGAGCAACAGGAAACACCCGGTTTCCTTGCGGTCTTCAGTCAGGAAAGCCATGCTGTGAGCCATCGCGATGGATGGCGACGAGACGTCTACTCGCTTCCCGAACAGCTCGATTGTGCCTGCATCGGCGGGCGTGACACCGTAGATGGTTTCCGCCACATTCGAGCGGCCCGAACCGACAAGTCCTGCAAAGCCGAGGATTTCGCCTGCCCGCAGGTCGAACGACACGTCGCGGAAGACGCCGTTCAATGTCAGGCCTTTCGCGGACAGGACGACATCCCCGATCTGGGCGGGCTCCTTCGGGAACATCTGGGTGATTTCGCGTCCCACCATCATCCGAATGATGTCGTCGCGCGTCACGTCAGCGGAATTGCAGGTCGCAATGTACTTGCCGTCGCGAAAAACGGAGAACTCGTCGGCAATCTCGAAGAGTTCGTTCATCTTGTGCGTGATGTAGATGATGCCCTTTCCGTCCTCGCGCAGTGAACGGATGATCCGGAAGAGGTGGTCGACTTCCTTCTCGGTGAGCGCCGAGGTGGGCTCGTCCATGATCAGGACGTCGGAATTGAAGGAGACTGCCTTGGCGATTTCGACCATCTGGCGACTGGCGACGCTGAGCTTGCCGACCTTGATCTCCGGCTCGATGTCGATGCTTAGGCGCTCGAAAAGGGCTGCCGTGCGGCGGTTCATCTCGGCATGGTCGATCAGCCCGAAGCGTGTCAGCGGCTCGCGCCCGATCCAGATGTTTTCAGATACCGTCATCGGTGCCATCAAGTTCAGCTCCTGATGGATCATCGCGATCCCGTTCTGCAGGGCATCCAGTGGATTCTTGAGGCGGATGTCGATGCCACGGAGCTTGAAGCTGCCGCTATCCGGCGTGTAGATGCCGGCGAGAATTTTCATCAAGGTCGACTTGCCGGCGCCGTTTTCACCCATCAGCGCATGAACGGTTCCGCGGCGGAGTTTCAACTGGACATCGTCGAGCGCGACGACGCCTGGAAATTCCTTCCGCACATCGGAGACCTCGAGCAGGTATTCGCTTTGCGGTACGGCTCCGCTCTGTCTGACGGCCTGCATGGTTTGCGGGCTCACTGCCTGTGATCGTGCCATGTCGGCTCCTCCCCGAATGACAGACCCGCCGCCGTTATGGCGGCAGGCCCGTTCATCGTAGCATCAGTTCTTGGTGACGAACTGATCCATGTTTTCAGGCGTAACGAGCTGGAAAGGGATCCAGACCTTGGCGTCGACCTTCTCACCCTTGGCGAGCTTGACGGCTGCATCCACAGCGCCTGCTCCCTGACCGAAGGCGTCCTGGAAGACGGTAACGTCGAGGTCTCCGGCTTTCATGTAGGCAAGCGCTTCCTGGGTCGCGTCGATACCGCCGACGACGACATCCTTCATGTCCCAGCCTGCCGACTTCATGGCATTGATCGCGCCGATCGCCATGTTGTCGTTATTGGCGATAACCGCAGCCGGCTTGTGCCCGGCGGCAATCCAGTTGGTCATCAGGTCCTGAGCCTTGACCGGATCCCAGGCGGCTGTCTGCTCGTCGAGGATCTTCAGGCCCGCGCAATCCGGGGTAGCGATCACATCGTGGATGTCCTTCGTACGCTGGACGGCTGCCTGGTTGGCGAGATCGCCGACCATCACGAGGATGTCACCTTTTCCGCCAAGGATGCGGCAGATTTCCTTGGTCTGCAGAGTGCCGGACTCGACTTCATCCGAAGCGACGAACGCGCCCTTCGCATTGAGCGCGTCCACGTCTGCTGGCTGCCGGTTCACGTAGACGATCGGGATTCCGGCATCAATGGCAAGCTTGGTCATCGGCGCGGTTGCCGATGTATCGACGGCGTTGACGATGATCGCATCGACCTTCGACGCGATGAAGTTCTGGATCTGCGAAAGCTGCTTCTGCACGTCGTCATCGGCAATTTCGATCTGAACGGGCTGGCTGGCATCGCCGGCCGCCTTCTCGATGCCCTTGCGCAGCACGGTCAAAAAGGTATCGGAGTTCGCCATCGAGACGCCGATATTGCCTGCCATTGCGCTGGATGCCATCAACACGCCCAGAAGGGCTCCTGCCACGATCTTCTTCATTGTAATCCTCCACATGTTGTGCGGTGCCCGGCAACACCCCTGAAAGCCGGCACGCCTCCTCCCCAGGAGGCAATTCGCCCACACGCCCAACTCCTCCTGGGCGGGTAGGGATCTGGTCAGAGCGTCTCGCGAATGAAATCCATGCTGCCTTTGACAAGGCCGGCCACATCGGTCGTGGCATGAACAGCGGGCGAGAAAGGCTCGAAAGAGAAAGGGCCTGCATAGCCTTGAGCGAGCAGGGCCCGAATTTGCGCCACATTGGCGAGGCGATCGCCTGCGGTCACCATGACCCGATGCGGATCACGCATGTCGTCGACGCTGACTTGGCCGTCATCGACCCCTGAGATGTGCACGAGGCCGGTCATCGCCGGAAACACGTCCGGCTCGCCAGCGAGAACGTGATGGAAGGTGTCATGCACCAGCTTGAAGCGATCCGTACCGTTGATCGCCTGGATGGCATCGACGGCTTCCTTCTTGGAGCGCAGTGAACAGATCTGGAAGCCCAGCGGCTCGACGAGACCGATGATGCTCGCCTGCTCGAGGATCGGCTTCAGCCCTTTGAGTGCAACACGAAGATTGCCCTGGCGCTCGCCTTCGAGCTTGCCGGTGCCATCATTCACCGGCACCAGCACGAGGGCTTTTGCCCCGCATGCGGCTGCATAGGTCGCAAGGCTTCGCGCTTCTTCCTCACGAGCTGGCGTCCATTCGTTGAACCGCTGAAGGGCGTTGATGGAAATGATTTCCACGCCTTCTCCAGCCGCAAGCTCGCACACCTGGTAAGGGGAAGTTCCGTCTAGAATGGCGTTGCCCGTGAGATCATTGCGGATCTCAAACTGGTTGATGCCAAGAGTTTTGCCGAGCTTGAAAAAAGCGCCAAGCGGCATCTGTGGCGCAACCATGTGGTTGAGCGCGAAGGTGGGCGCAGCCATGAAATTCTCCCGAAGTGTCTGCCAAGCCCCTTGTTCCTCCTCGGGGCTCGCTGACTTCGAAATCATCAGGTTTCATGACGTTCGTCAAAGAGGAAATGACGCGATTCTATTTCATTCATGATAGAATTTGCGAATTAGAATGATGGAATCACATCCTCAGCATCAGATATTCTCTGGAACATAGAGCTCCAGCGGCAGAAATGTCTGGCCTGGTGCTGTTGCTGGGCCGTCATCCACCGCGGCCACCATCAATTGCACCAGCTCCCGGCACAGGTTGGCAAGTGGCGTGGCAATGGCCATGGTCACAATCTCGTCTGCCAGAGCGGACCTGGAAATTGGCGTCAGTTCATTGACGACGACGATGTGCTTGCCGCCGAGTTTCTCCTCGCGAATGGCCGAGATCGCGCCTTCCATCCCGCCGCCGGCCACATAGAAACCGACTAGGTCGGGGTGGCGCATCAAGAGGTCGAGGGTCGCCTCATGTGTGATCTGAACCGTCTCGAGGTTCACCAACGTGTCGATGACCTCGAAGTCCGGCGCATGTTCGCGGAAGTAGGAGCGGAAGCCGATTTCGCGCAGTTCATGACCGTGGAACCGATGGCTGCCGACGAAAACCGCGACCTTTCCCGGCTTCTTTGCCGTCTTTGCGATCATCCACGCTGCTGTGCGCCCGGCTTTGCGATTGTTGAGGCCGACATAGCCTTCGCGGATGCCGGAGGCGAAATCAGAAAGCAGCGAAAATACGGGTACGCCCTTCGCCTTCATCTCTTCGACGGCGACGGAAAGGGCAGGATAATCGGGAGCGGTCATCGCCACGGCCTGGTTCCGCCCGCCGATCTCCCGCAATTTGTCTGCCAGTTCCGACGGGGTCTGGGACGTGCAGAAGTCAATATGAGCCAAGCCACGGATGCCGGGATGGTTCTGGACCGCGTTCTCGATCTCGCGCGCAAAGGCCTGATAGAAGTGATGATCGGGCTTTTGGAGGACGAAGCCGAGCTTGTATTGCGGCAAGCCTTCAAAGACCCGCTGTCTCAGCAAGCCGACGGCATGAAAACCAATCTCGTTGGCCGCATCATAGACGCGTCTTGCCGTGTCCTCGCGGACCTTGTGGCGTCCATTCAGAACACGGTCGACGGTGGCGACGCTGACATTGGCTGCCTTGGCCAGGTCGGCAATAGTGGGGCGCGATGCCATAAGCTCTCTCTTGATGTCATTCCATCATTAATCGGCCGCAGTATGATGTGAAATGATAGAATATATCAAGGCCCCATTGAGCAGAATGAAATCCGCGATATTCCTTCTGGCATTCGTCAAACGAATTGGTCCGGCGATAACCGGACAGGCAGGAGGATATCGTGGCGAGGCTAGCGAGCAAGAGAGATTACAGTCTGCTGGGACGCGACGCCCAGGCAGCCGTGGCCAACGGCCTTTCGGCGGCCGAGTGGTACCATACGGACGTTCCGCGCAAGCAGATGAAGGAGCTGATGAAACGGGAAGATGGACCGGCCATTCGCGATACCGCGATCTGGCTGGGATCGATGATCGTGCTCGCGGGCTTCGGCATCTACTTCTGGGGCAGCCTCTGGGCGATCCCGTTCTTCCTTGCGTACGGAGTGCTCTACGGGTCCGCATCCGATAGCCGTTGGCATGAATGCAGCCACGGCACGGCCTTCAAGACCATGTGGATGAACACGGTCGTCTATCAGATCGCCTGTTTCATGATCATGCGCAACCCGGTCACCTGGCGCTGGAGCCACACGCGCCATCACACGGACACTGTCATTGTCGGTCGTGATCCGGAAATCGCGGTCATGCGCCCGCCGGATCTCTTGCGCCTGGTTCTCAACTTCTTTGGTCTCTTGGACGCCTGGCACGCAATGGTCGACATGGTGCGCAATGCCTTCGGCATTATCAGCGCCGAAGAAAAGACTTTTGTGCCGGAGACCGAGCAGCCCAAGGCCATTTTTGCAGCCCGCGTGTGGCTTGCGATCTACGTTGCGACGGTGGCGCTCGCGGTCTACCTCGGTTCGATCCTGCCGCTGATGCTGGTCGGCCTGCCGCGCCTCTATGGGGCCTGGCACCATGTCATGACCGGGCTCCTGCAGCATGGTGGTCTTGCTGACAATGTGATCGACCACCGTCTGAACAGCCGCACGGTCTACATGAACCCGATCAGCCGGTTCATCTACTGGAACATGAACTATCACGTCGAGCACCACATGTTCCCGATGGTGCCCTATCACGCGTTGCCGAAATTGCACGCGATGATCAAGGACGATCTTCCTGCGCCAAACCCGTCGATCCTCGACGGATACCGCGAGATGATCCCCGCCTTCCTGCGCCAGCTCCGCAACGAGGACTACTTCCTCAAGCGCGAACTGCCACTGACAGCCAAGCCTTACCGCGAGGACTTCCATAACGAGGCCATGGCACCGGCGGCAGAGTAACGCCGGTTACCGAGACAACCAAGAATTTGGGGAGGAGAACCCGATGAGCAACTGGATCGACGTCTGCGACAGGGATGAGATCGACGAAGAGGATGTCATCCGCTTCGATCACGACGGCAAGAGCTTCGCCATCTATCGAAGCCCGGAGGATAGTTACCACGCGACGGCTGGCCACTGCACCCATGAAAACGTGCATCTGGCAGACGGTCTCGTCATGGACGACATCATCGAATGTCCGAAACACAATGGTCGCTTCAACTACAAGACCGGCGAGGCCAAGGGGGCTCCTGTCTGCGTCAACCTGAAGACCTATCCGGTCAAGGTCGAAGGCGGCCGCGTCTTCATTCAGGTCGGCTGAGATGGGCTCTTCCGGCATGGTGATCGTCGGGGCGGGCGAGGCGGGCGTGCGCGCTGCTTTCGCATTGCGCGAGCAGGGATATCAGGGAACCGTCACCTTGATTGGCGATGAGACCCATCTGCCCTATGAGCGGCCGCCCTTGTCGAAGACGGGTGCGGAGGCCGAAAGCGTACGGCCGATTGTTGCCGAGGCCCGATTTGCCGAGGCCGGCATCACCCTGTTTCGGGGGCGCAATGTCTCGGCCATCGATACGGCTGGCCACACGCTTGCACTCGGCGACGGGGATTCGCTTTCCTATGAGCGTCTTCTCCTGGCAACAGGCGCCTCGCCGCGTCGACTGCCAGGATTGGAGTATGGGACGCGCGTCCACGTTCTGAGAACCGTCGAGCAGGCAGCAGCCATCCGGCAGGTCATGCGAGACGGCCAGCACCTCGCCATTCTCGGCGGCGGCTTTATCGGCCTGGAGCTTGCGGCCATGGGGCGCGCACTCGGAGCCATGGTGACGCTGATCGAGGTCCAGCCGCGTGTCCTGCGGCGCGGTGTTCCCGAGCCATTGGCGCTCGCGCTGCAGACGCGACATCAAGCGGAGGGTGTGAACATCATTTGTGGTGTGGGCATCGAGACCATCACCGAGAGCGATACGTCAGTCAGCATCGCGCTCACCGACGGCCGCCGGATCGACGCCGATGCGCTCGTGGTCGGTATCGGCGCCGAGCCCAACACGGCGCTTGCGGGGCAGGCGGGACTGGCTCTCGAAAACGGCATAGCAGTCGATGACCATCTCCGAACGAGTGATACCGACATCCTTGCCGCAGGCGACTGCTGTTCCTATCCGGTCGCAGTCTATGGAGGGCGGCGGGTGCGGCTCGAATCCTGGCGCAACGCCCAGGAACAGGGCAACGTCGCGGCCGCGAACATGCTGGGCAAGGCACAGGCCTTCGATGCTGTTCCGTGGTTCTGGTCGGATCAGTACGACCTGACGCTGCAGGTGGCCGGACTGTCGGATGGCGCGACCGCAACAGTCTCCCGCTCGGTCTCGATTGCGGCCGAAATCCTCTTCCATCTCGATGCCGACGGACGCCTCCTGGCGGCGAGCGGCCTTGGGCCCGGAGGAGCGGTCGCGCGCGACATTCGCCTCGCGGAAATGCTGGTTGCAAGGCGGGCACATCCGGATCCTGCAGCGCTTGCTGACCCCTCCGTCAAACTGAAATCCCTTTTGTAGGCGCAAGGCGCCAGAGGAAGATCCGATGAAATCCAACCGTCCCACCGTCGCCGATATCCTGGCGCTCAAGGGCAAGCGGCAACTGAGCATGCTGCGTGTCGTCACACTCGAGGAGGCAGAGGCCGCCGAGAAAGCCGGCATCGAAATGGTCTCCGTCCCCCCGGCCTTGCTAGGCCCTGCCTTCCGTGAAGCGGCGCCCACCGTCTTTGCTGTCCCCGGCCTGGAATATGGCGACTTCGTCACGGCGGAAGACTATCTCCGGGCGGCCTTCCATGCTATTCGGGCAGGTGGTGACGCCGTCTATTGTGCGGCCAGTCTCGGCATCATTCGCAGGCTGCGCGACGAAGGGATCCCGGTCTGCAGTCATGTCGGCCTCATCCCCTCCAAGGCCACCTGGACCGGCGGCTTCAAGGCCGTCGGCAAGACGGCCGACAGCGCACTGTCCATTTGGATGGCGGTGCAAGCACTGGAAGAGGCTGGTGCTTTCGCCGCAGAGATCGAGGTTGTCCCCGCCGAGGTCGCCGCACTCATCAGCGCGAAGACCTCGCTCTTCATGATCTCGATGGGCGCGGGCGCCGGCTGTGATGCACAGTACCTCTTTGCCGATGACGTGCTCGGTCAGACCCGTGGTCACGTTCCGCGCCACGCCAAAACCTACCGCAACTTTGCGGCCGAGTATGACCGCCTTCAGCAAGAGCGGATCGCCGCCTTCCGCGAATTCCGCCAGGACGTCGAAAGCGGCGCCTATCCCGCCGACCGACACAATGTCGGTTTGCCAGCGCACGAGCTTGCCCGCTTCACAACCATGATCAACGGCTGACCGAGCCGATAGGAGACAAGACGATGACAGTGAATTTCGCCCTACTCGGCGCGGGCCGGATTGGCCGCGTCCACGCCAAGGCGGTGAGCAGCAATCCCGATGCGAAACTGGTCGCAGTCGCCGATGCATTTCCAGCGGCCGCCCAGTCAATCGCCGCTCAATACGGTGCCGAGGTTCGCACGATTGATGACATCGAAGCAGCCTGCGACATTCATGCGGTCATCATCTGCACACCGACGGATACCCATGCCGACCTGATCGATCGCTTTGCTCGGGCCGGCAAAGCGATTTTCTGCGAGAAGCCCGTCGATCTCGACGTTGTCAGGGTCAAGGCCTGCATCGACGTGGTCAAGCAGACGAAGGCCAAACTGATGGTCGGCTTCAACCGACGCTTCGATCCGCACTTCATGGCGGTCAAACAGGCGATCGATGATGGCCGCATTGGTAAGGTCGAGATGATCACGATCACCTCGCGCGATCCCGGTCCGCCGCCGCTCGACTATATCGCCCGCTCCGGCGGGATCTTCCGCGACATGACGATCCACGATTTCGACATGGCCCGGTTCCTGTTGGACGGCGAGGCGATCTCGTCCGTTTCCGCCCACGCCGCTGTCCTCGTCGATCCAGAGATCGGGGCCGCCGGCGACTTTGACAGCGTGACCGTCATCCTCGAAACTGCAACGGGTCGCCAGGCGGTGATCTCCAATTCCCGTCGCGCCACTTACGGCTACGACCAGCGCATCGAAGTCCATGGCTCGAAAGGCTCGGCCTCTGCGGAAAACCAGCGACCCATCTCAATCGAGGTCGCGACGGCCGACGGCTACATCCGCCCGCCGCTCCACGACTTCTTCATGACCAGATACACCGAAGCCTATGCTAATGAGATCGCTGGCTTCATTGCAGCAATTGAAAGCGGTGCTCCAATTTCGCCCAGTGGCGAAGATGGTCTGCTTGCTCTGGAATTGGCAGATGCAGCGCTTGAGAGTGTTCGGTCCGGACAGCGTATCAGCATGGCTTAGAATTCGCGTCAGCCAAATTTCTCGGCCTTGCGGTCATTGATGCCCAACGTTTCATGAAAGACGTTCGCTTCTGTCGTAAACGCGGCAGAGGCGGACTGGCTTCATGGTTTTGCAAGTATCGCGCGTGGGTCCCCAGCCAATTTTCGCGAGACCCGTTTCGGAACGACGGATGGACTGAAGAACAGTAGCCGGGATTGCTCAAGTTGTTGAAAAGACGACGCTTTTTTCTGTGAGAAATAGTCGCTGATTTTCACCGAAAAACCGGCCTGAAATGGCCCGCCTGGAGAACCTGGATTCTTACCTGATTTTTGGGGCTTAACAAAACCGCCCTTGATTTCCCTCTGTTTTCCTGCCGCGAGCGACCGTGGATGCCATCCCTGTGCCCTGGCTTTGGACCGACATAACATCACGAGAGAGCGGCAATTATCCCCGTTCGGGTGCGCCAAGCCGGAGGCGAGGCGGGCATGAACGCGTGGCAGCTTTGCGCCGTCCTTCCGGTCGTTCACGTGGTCGGCAAGATTTTCCAAAAGCTGCCGCTCGGCGTATGTGGGCTGAATCTCCAGCATGGGGTGGTCTTCGGTCGGCCGGTGAACGCTGAGGTGCTGGCCGTCACAATTTGAGATGGTGCTGCAGGAGACAAGCGACTAGTCGCACAGATGGCTTCAGCGTTTCCTACAGGAATGACCGCTGAGTCTTAGAGCAGCCTTGGGGGAGCACACCAGAACCTTATATAATTCGTGGGAAACTACACCGCCTTCGCTGAAACCTGAAGACATCGGGCTGCCTTCGTCTTCCGGCCAATAGCAGGGTCGGGTAATGCGCTTTATGGTGCAGCCGACCGACGTAGCGGGGAGGGCTGACGAAGGACATGAAAATCGCGATACTGTCGGATATCCATGGCAATCGCCAGGCTTTCGAGACCGTGCTGGCTGAAGCCGCCCGGCAGGGCGCTGAACGGATCGTAATCCTCGGCGACATTGTCGGCTACGGCGGCGACCCACGCTGGTGCGTTGAAAAGTGCATGGACCTGATGGCCAACGGTGCCGTGATAGTGCGCGGCAATCACGACCAGGCAATCAGCGACCCGTCCTATGCCATGAACTCTTCGGCGGGTATCGCCGTCGACTGGACGCGGATTGAACTCGAGCCCAAGCATCGCAGCTTTCTGACAAAGCTACCCCTATCTGTCATCGACGAGGATCGGCTTTACGTGCATGCCGATGGCTCTGCGCCGGCTCGTTTTTCCTATGTGACGGACAGCGCCTCGGCCCAGGCACATTTTCGCGGCTGTAAGGAGCGGCTCGCCTTCTGCGGCCATGTGCACAGCCCCGCCCTTTACGGCCAGGGTTTCGGCAGCAAGATCACCAAATTCATCCCGACCTCCGATATCGGCATTCCCGTCGGCCCCCCGCGACGCTGGCTCGCCGTCATTGGTTCAGTCGGGCAGCCCCGCGACGGCAATCCGGCGGCCGGCTGGGCACTTTACGACACGGCCGCTTGCGAGCTTTCCTTTCGCTGGACAGCCTATGATATTGACGGTGCGGCTTCCGCCATCCGCGCGGCCTCGCTGCCGGAGGGGCTTGCCCAACGTCTCTATCGGGGACGCTGACGAGTCAAGCTGAGAAGGGGGGCGGACATGGCAAGAACCTGGATCGAAGAGGGCGACGTCGTCGACGGATTTGCACTCGGCAAGCTCGCCCATACCGGTGGCATGGCCAAGCTCTTCCAGGTCACGCATCCCGATCATCCGGGTCCACTGCTGATGAAGGTGCCTCGGATCGGATCGGGAACGGATCCGGCAACCATTGTCGGCTTCGAGATGGAACTGATGATGCTGCCCAGGATCAGCGGGCCGCATGTGCCCCGGTTCGTGGCCCGCGGCGACTTCTCGAAGCAGCCCTATATCGTCGTCGAGAGGTTGCCGGGCAGATCGCTCTATCCGCTGCTCGAGCGCCTGCCCTGTTCGCAGCCGGAGGTGATCGATATCGCAGGCAGAATCGCGACCGCACTCACTGACTTGCACCGGCAGAAGGTCGTTCATCTCGATATCAAGCCGTCCAACGTTCTTTTCCGGGAAACGGGCGAGGCCGTACTGGTCGACTACGGTCTCGCCCGCCATCTGGAGCTGCCCGACCTGATGGACGAGGAATTCCGCCTGCCGTATGGCACGGCCCCCTATATGGCGCCGGAACAGATCCTGGGGGTGCGCTCCGACTTTCGCTCCGACCTCTTCGCGCTTGGCGTATTGATGTACTTCTTCTCTACCGGCCGACGCCCCTTTGGCGATCCGCAGCGGATGAATGGGCTCAAGAAGCGCCTCTGGTGGGATCCGCCGCCACCCCGCGAGCTCAATCCCATGGTCTCAAAAGCCTGCCAGGAAATCATCCTGCGCTGTTTGGAAGTGGACCCGGCGCGGCGCTATCAGTCGGCGGCGCAATTGGCACTCGATCTTGCTGATCTCTACCAGGTGCGGCTCACGGCCCGGGCAGAGAAAACGAGCCGCGATCCCTGGCGCAAGGTTATCAAGCGCATGCTCAACCCTGACCCGATCGAGTTGATCAAGCCGAGAGGTGCCGCAGCCATCCTCGCTTCGGCTCCAATCGTGATGGTGGCGATCGACCTCAATGCAGCAAGCCAGGAACTGGCCGAAGCGCTGCGCGAGACCGCACGAAGGATCATCAGGAACTCGCCGCATGCGCGAATCGCCTGCGTCAACGTCATGAAGATTGCGCGGATTGCGCTCGACGATAATCTCGACGCGGAGGGCAACAGCAAACACGTCCTGCGGCTTGCGGCACTCAAGCAGTGGTCCGCCCCACTTGGCGCGGAGGAAGGCGACATCACCTACCACGTGCTAGAAGCCGTCTCGCCAGCGCAGGCAATCCTGACTTTCGCCCGCGACAACAACGTCGATCACGTGGTGATGGGCGCGCGTCCCAATTCGACCTTGCGATCCCTCACTGGCAGCGTGTCAGGTGAGGTTGCGGCCTCCGCCCCCTGTTCAGTGACCGTTGTGCGCGTCAGAGGAGCGACGGCATCTGCGCCCGTGTGGTCCTCACTCGAAGACGCAGATACAGAGCCCTTTGGGCATGTCTGAGCCAGGGTGTCTATCGCGCTATCAGAGCCTCGAACTTCAAAGCGGGTGACATAGTTCGGGGAACTTTTGTTGACTACGTGAGGAAGGGTTCGCCCAAGTCATTAGCCACATCTCCACTTCAGCCACCTCGTCGCGGATGAAGGTTGCGTTGCGGAACGCCGTTGCCATCACAGACACTCCCTGCGACCAAGACAGTAGACGCATCGCCAGAACATCGGCGCGGTCGCCAGCACCAAGCGCCCGGAACTGCTCCGCAAGCCATTCACGGAATTGGCGGAGGATCTCAACGGCGCGCCCGTGTGCGACATGACCAAACTTGGCGAGTTCGGAACACAATGTGCCGTTGGGGCAGCCAAAGGCCATGATTTCCGCCTGATGGGTAAGCAGCGTGCGGATGAAAGACAAGACCCGCTCGAATGGATCGGACGCTTCCATCTCCCATCTCCCCAGCAGCGCGCGTGTCCGCTCCATTCGGCGCTTAATCACGGCCTCGAGTATGGCGTCCTTAGTCTTGAAATGATGATAAAAATTGCCACGCGGGATACCCACTGCAGCAGCAACGTCCGCGAACGAGGTTGCGTCGAAGCCGCTCTTGTAGAAAAGGTCATCTGCTACTTCGATAATCCGGTCACGGGTCGGCGAGATAGTCATATCGAGATCATCTGTCCTGTCTGATTGCTTCTAGTTGGGTTGAACTAAAAGTGTCAAGTACCAGTATATTACAATATTCATTATTTCGGGTGCAAGTTGAATGCTTGGAATGAAGCAAGTACGGCAGCATGGTGCCAAGCAAGGGTGGGAGTCCCGTCACACCCGCTAAATATTAAAAAAAATTTTGGTAATTTATGCACCAGAGCAAGTATAGGATTTTATAGAAGGCCGCTTAAGAACGGTTAACAACAGTATTCTGCTTGTGATCTGGAGTGAGAGTGCGGTTGAGAGTTTCGCGAAGCCCCTATTGCTCGATGTCTTTTCGCGGCGTCTTCATCGGTGTTTATTGCGACACCGATCCTGCTCCGGCTTGGCGACTAGCGCAGCCAGAGAAGGACACGTCTGGAGTGCGGTGTGACTTCGCGATTGGCAACCTCGGGCATGATTGCGCAGGGCCCTGATGGAACGCGACCCTCCGAATTCGTTCAGGACCTCGCCTCACGCATGTACGCAGTGTCTTGTATTACCCTTTGCATTTTCGGCCATTCATGCCGTTGCGCGCGAATGCATTCAAGGTGTCTTGGGCCAAGCCGCGCGAATGGCGAGGAAGGCAGCAAGGATCAGCGCATTTGACAGGATGCCGAACACGACACTTTGCCATAACGGCACCATGTCCGGATGAGCTCTTGCAGTGGTCAATGGCAGAAGGATGGCGACAAACACGATGCCCAAAATCAGGGGCGCTATCAGACCCGTCGCGGGTCGCGTTCTGTATGCAGTATGAAGAAGGAAGAAAAGAAGACCGATCCGGAACGGATCTATAAGTTGAGATGCGAATAAATCCATTGCTTCAGCCTTCCTCACCCCTGCCTCTGACGTCTAAACTTCATGATAAAGCGGCAGGTCAGCGAGGCCGACCTGCCGCAACGCGAAGTCTATCTGTTAATCAGTCCTTGAAGATATCCTTCTTGTGTGTGCCGCCCGGCACCAGCAGTGCGCCGATGACGACGGTCGCGCCGGCGATGATGATCGGGTACCACAGACCACCATAGACGTTACCGGTCTGAGCCGAGATCGCGAAGGCGGTCGCCGGCATCAGGCCCCCGAACCAGCCGTTACCAATGTGGTAAGGCAGCGACAGGCCGGAATAGCGGATGCGGGTCGGATAGAGTTCGACCAGCATGGCCGCGATCGGGCCGTACACCATGGTCACCAGGATGATCAGGTAGGTCAGGATCAGGATGACCGTGATCTTCTGGCCGCTGAAGATGTCGAAGAAGTGCTGAGCCTTCACGACGGTGGTGTTGTTTTCAGCTACCAGCGGATAACCGGCAGCCGTCAGTGCGTCGTTGACCGACTTGGTGAAGGCAGCAGGCGTGGTCTTGGCAGCGTCGCCCGAAAGCGTCGTCGCATTGTAAGCAGCGATGACGGTATCGCCGACCTTGACCTGGGCAACCGTTGCTGCCGGATCTTCGATCGTTTCATAGTTGACAGAGGTACGGGCAAGCGTCGACTTGGCGATGTCGCAAGACGAGGTGAACTTGGCAGTGCCCGTCGGGTTGAACTGGAACGAGCAGTCTTCCGGAGAAGCCGTCACGGTGACCGGGGTCTGGTGAGCAGCGTAGAGAGCCGGGTTCGCAGTCTGGGTCAGAAGCGGGAAGACGAAGTTATAGGTGAGAGCTGCAATCAGGCAGCCTGCCAGAATGATCGGCTTACGACCGATCCTGTCCGACAGCGAGCCGAAGAACAGGAAGCCACCGGTGCCGAGGATCAGCGACCAGGCCACCATGACGTTCGCCGTGAAGCTGTCGACCTTGATGACGTTCTGCATGAAGAACAGGGCGTAGAACTGACCGGAGTACCAGACGACGGCCTGACCGGCGACGAGGCCGAACAGAGCGATCAGGGCGATCTTGCCGTTCTTCCAGGTGCCGAAGGCTTCGCGCAGCGGCGCCTTGGATGCCGCACCCTCTTCCTTCATCTTCTTGAAGGCAGGCGATTCGTTCATCTGCAGGCGAATGTACAGCGAGATCGCCAGAAGCACGATCGAGCCGAGGAACGGAATGCGCCAGCCCCAGAGATCGAAGGCCTTAATCAACTTGGGCGTACCGTCTGGATTTAGGACGGCGGCACCGGCCGCGTCGAGAACCGGCGTCGGATCCCAGTTGGCGTTGACATAGCTCTGCACCGACAGGATCACAATCAACGAGAGCAGGAGCCCGAGCGTTGCCGTGGTCTGGATGAAGGCTGTGAAGTAGCCACGCTGGTTGGATGGAGCATGTTCGGCGACATAGACCGCTGCACCGCCATACTCACCACCCAGCGCCAGGCCCTGGGCCATGCGCAGGATGATCAGGATGATCGGCGCCGCCGCCCCCCAACTGTTATAGGTGGGAAGAAGACCGACCAGGAAGGTCGAGAAGCCCATGATCAGGATGGTCATGAGGAATGTATATTTGCGGCCGATGAGGTCGCCGAGGGCACCGAAGACGAGCGCGCCGAACGGACGCACGATGAAGCCGGCCGCGAAGGCCAGAAGTGCGAAGACGTTACGCGTGGCTTCCGGGAAAGCGGTGAAAAACTGCGCGCCGATGATCGCCGCGAGCGAGCCGTAGAGATAGAAATCGTACCACTCGAAGATGGTACCGGCAGACGAAGCGACGATAACCTTTCGCTCCTCCGCCGTCATGGGACGCGAACGATCCCCGACGTTCATTTCCGTAGTTGCCATTATTCCCTCCTCCATGAATGCTGGCGAAACGCGTCGGCGCTTGTCAGTGGAAACTGAACCTGCCGTCCGCAATGTTGAAAAAATACCGTCCCCGAGACGAGCTGTGCCTGCCTCGTATTTGCCGCTTACAAAGCGATCAATTTGCTCGACACCCTCCGACTAGTCGGTGGATAGACCGACGCAAAGTCTGTAGCATCCATGCGTCGAAGTAGAGAGACCAACCTTCGTCTAAGATTCGGAAGCATCCTAGGAAGAGTGTGCAAAGATGTGGCGGCCAGCCGCCTTAAATAAACCTTGTCGGATTGCAACGTTTGCGCATCACAAAATATTATTTAAGCACAAAAATCGTTATTTTCCTCAGTTGGTAGAAATATTAAATATCAAATTCAGTTAGTCGCAGATACGTAGTGCGAATCAGATGTAATGTTTGGATGTTACTTCGGGGAGGCCGGGAAGGAGCGACGAACAGACTTTGATCCGTGACACGTTTGTGTATGAAATGTTGGTGGAGCCAGCAACGACCGCAGGATTTCCTCTAAGCGGAAATCGTTACGCGACAGGGCGCTGGGTTTCAGTTTCGGTTAAGTGTTGGAGGGAAGTGCTGGAAATCGCCCACGGCTGCTGCAGCCCTTGGAGGCCAGATTTTCTCTGCCGTCAAAAAGCCTCGGCTGAGCACGCGCTTAGGAATGGCAGTGGCATGTCGAAATCGCAACGGGCTCAACTGATTACCGCCTGTCCAATGGCTTAGCATCGGCCTATAGGCGAAGGCCGAGCTGGGGGCGGTGAGGTTGTGTGAGTTGCTGATGCCCTGTCACTTTCCCAGGTGACTGCCTGCTCTTCGCCAGCGACACGCTCCGCGTAGACTTCAATGGTTCAGAAGCCCCTAAACAGTGAGATTATAAGGCGATCACAACCGAATAGAGAAGCATTGCGAAGCAGCTTAGGCTTATAAACGCGCCGAGAACTTCACCGATTTTTTTCGGCAGTTCATTCTGTTCCATCGCCTAGTCTCCGATCGCAATACATCAAGCTTTGAACACTGCAGCTTAAGATGACAATCATAGTCAGGGCGTCAAGCTAAACTACGCTTATTGCGGTCTGAGCTCAAATGGCTGATTGCGCGGAGTCGCTACCCTCGCTTCGCTGCTGGCTGCGGGGCGAAGACAGCAAATCGGGTGCTCTCCCAGGCGTTAGCAAGTGAGGGCCCTCGGGTCACCGGGAAAGGCGATGATATACCATCACATCGCGCGCCCGATTTCCGAACAATTCGCCTAAGCTACTACGTCCGCTTCTCCGTTTCGGCTTCTCAGTACCCGACTGTCTCCTTCCGGCCCCGAACAAGACCAAATTTCCGATCAATCTGGTCCAGTTTCTATCGGTCGTGGCACCCATAGGCAAACTATGGGGAGTGCCATCACAAGCACGCAGGAGTGCGACGGCAAGACCCGTGCAACAGGACGTTCTTTTCGCCGCTCGCCAACCACTCTTGAACGAGACGCTTCTGCACGTGACGCCAATCTCAACGGCTCACGCAGTTGATGACATTCCTGACCGCAGTGAGCGCTTGGTGTGCATCTCCGGTAAACAGCGAGATGATCGCGTGGTCCCAGTCAATTTATTGAACCTCAGACGACTTCACTGGTTGCTGGGCTCGCTTCCTTCAGGCTTCTTGCGTGCCAGGACGTAGACGGATTGGCGGGTCGGTATCGCGCCGAAAGTGCGTCGCCTTTCGGCTTCGGCGCGCTCTCTCCAGGCGCGAGCCTTGGCGACTTCGGCAAGGGCGTTGGCGACGACGTCATTCGGACTTGTGGTGGTCATGTCTCACCTCGTTTGTTCCTTTTATGTTCTGCTTTTGCCAATATAGTGTCAAGTCTTCGCGTTTGAAGAGGAGCGGCTCTGGATGTGGCTGCCGGGGGGCGACGGAGCCAGTGGTGGCCGGGCACCTTGATCAGGATGGCGATCGCCTGACCTGTACCTACGGCGCCAGCTATCGCCGTCGAAAGAGCGCCATTCCCATCTATGAGCCCGAACGGCCCCTCCAGGAGGGCAGCATTGCGCCCATTACTGGTCTGTTCATGGCAAGCTGCATTCGCGACGGCTCGCCAGACGCCTGGGGTCGCCGGGTCATCATCAACAGGCTGACGGGCAGGAAGCCTGATGATGCTGGCGTGCCGGAGACCGGCGAGCTGACCTTCCTTCTGCCGTCAGGTTCCGACCGGATCGGTGCACGCGACTTTGAGGAATCGGCCAAAGAATATGTTCCTTGCGCCGAAACCCCATCCTCACCTGGACATGGAATATCGCCTCGGATCGCTTACCGCACGGGAAGTTTTTTGCGACGGAAGAAGCATTTCTGACCGATCGGGAAGTTTTCTCGGGTCTTGAGTCTGCCTGAATGACGCGCTCGGTTGCTGAGATTTCCCCATCCTGCTGCTCTCTTCGTGTGAAAACTGCTCACAATCGGTCGAGACCATGAAAAGCGACGACTTTGCAAGAAAGTCGAAGTCGATCATCATTTGTCGAACGAGAGGGGGCTGACGCCCCATCACCCGTCAAGACCTTACACCCTTCGGGCAAAAGCGTCCGGGCCGTGGCTCGGGGCTGAAGCCCCTGCGCCCGCACCACCCCGGACGCTTTTGGGTCTGGACGGGTTCCCCCCGCTCTTCGCCAGAGGGGCAGATCGGTTGCATGCGCAACCCGATCAAAGGAAAAGGGACATGAGGAGCGATGTTTATCAAACGGTGACGGGCAGGATCATCGCCGATCTGGAACAGGGGGAGCTGACATGGCTGAAGCCATGGAGTGCAGGCAATACGGCCGGGCGGATCACGAGGCCCTTGCGTCATAACGGGCTTTCCTATGGTGGCATCAATGTTCTGATGCTGTGGGCGGCGGCGACCGAGGCGGGGTATTCGTCCGCCTGCTGGATGACTTTCAAACAGGCCCAGGCTTTGGGCGCTTCCGTTCGAAAGGGCGAGAAGGGCAGCATGGTTGTCCATGCGGGCACGATCAGCCGGGAAGGGGATGAGGACGAAAACGAAGATAAAGACAAACACAGAGAGCAAGGAGAGGTGGCGAAACGGATACCGTTTCTCAAAACCTATTCGGTCTTCAACGTCGAGCAGATCGACGGACTGCCCGACCACTATCATGTGAAGCCGGAGCCGGTGATCGATCCGGTTGAACGCATCGCGCATGCGGATCAGTTCTTTGCAGCAACCCGTGCCGATATCCGTCACGGCGGCAATCGGGCCTGTTACAGCGGTGCAAGTGATCATGTTCAGATGCCATGTTTCGAGAGTTTCCGGAGCGCGGACGCCTATTGTGCGACGCTTGCGCATGAACTGACCCACTGGACGAAACATGAGAGCCCCCTGGATCGTAGGTTCGGGGTCAAGCAATTCGGTGATGAAGGCTATGCGCGCGAAGAACTCGTCGCCGAACTGGGGGCAGCGTTCCTGTGCGCGGATCTGGCCTTGACGCCAGAGCCCGGTGCCGAGCATGCGGCCTATATCCAGAGCTGGCTGAAGGTGCTGAGGCAAGATAAGCGGGCCATATTCAGTGCCGCCGCCCATGCGCAGCGCGCGGTCGAGTTTCTGCATGGTCTGCAGAGCTCGGCAGGAACAGGTCGGGAAGCTGCCGCGTAAGTTGCGGCCCTCGTCGCGTCGGTAGGGAAATGAACGGAACCGACCTTTTCATGAGGATCCACGTGTCAGCAGCCAGCAGCACAGCGGCTAGGAAGAGGCTGCGGTCACGGACGAGATCAGCTTCCTTAATTCGTCAACGGACAAAATCCTTGTCTCCGCGATTGATATGATCGCCGCTATGGCGGCCACCTCACTCAAGCCGGTGGCCAGCGCGACGTCTTGAACCGCAACTGAAAAGGATCCAGTTGGATGGAGCAGCTTATGGGATTGAATGGATCTGCTGAGGAAAGCGATGAGCGCCACTGTCGATTACTCCTCACTCAGACTTGACAGCGAAGTGCGGGCGGTCAGCGGGGGGGGGAGCCGACTGCCTTGGGGAAGACACGTTCAGTAGATCGCGCCCGCAGCATGACCGTGCCAACCTGGCCCGCAGTTGACAATTCCCAAATTTAGCACTGTCGACTGCGATATATAGGCGTTCGGGGCATTGCGCTCTTTGTCATTTGCTCAAGTCCCTGCCACCCAATGGGAGAGGTGCTGTCCGGCCGCAGGGCCGTTTCGAGGCTGGATAGCGCCATTTGCTCCTGCATGACTTGAATCCTTGGGCGTTGCGAGGGCTGGAATGGCGATAGTTGCAACACGAAGATCCGCAGGATTTTTCAGCCGGGCAGGATGAGCAATAGTGGCGTCATAATCATTGATGAAAGTAAGAACCATCAGCTGCGTCGGTGCCCCTTCCGACCGTGCCACGATGGCAGGAACGCTTTCCTTCGTGGATCAGTGTTGGAAGCGAATGATCACGATACGAAGGTGCGACATCGAGCGGTGCGTCCCCCTGAATTTCATCAGCCTTCATCCCTTGCGCAACTTGACGCGGCGCTGTGCGGCCTTACAAGCAAAACATTGGTAGACGTGAATTCTGTCTCAAAAAGGCATTGCGTGAATGGATTCCGAAGATCTGCTTGAGATAGGACGCTTCCTCAAGGAGGCCCGCAAGGAACTCGGCTACAGCCAAAAGCGGGTTGCAGACGCGGCTGGGATCTCGCGCTTGCGTTATCACGACATCGAGGCCGGCCGTAGCTCTGCACGGACCACCACCCTCATCAGTATTGCTCGTGCACTGGGTTTCGAGTTGGTTTTCGTGCCCCAACGCTGGGTACCAGCGGTTAACGCCCTGATTCAGCCGGATGACTTTACCGAGACAGATCCGGCATCGGTTATCACCTCAGAAAACGATTCTCTCGCCTGAAACTACCAAAGGATCTGACAACCCAGGAACTGCCCTGAAAGCGCTTGATCCATTTCATAAAATTTAAGTAAAATGCAGAAACAAAAGCGTTTTTCGGTCCGAAATTAACTCCATTTTCAATAATGGTCGCTGGCGGCATAACCCGTTATGCAGTTGGGGTTAACGGACTATTGCGACTCTTCCCATGACCGGATTTAACTCCAGTCAACAAGTTAAGGGGTGAGTAACCATGTCTATCGAAGATCCGCGTCTGACCAGCATCGACAATACTTCCGCAGCTGACGATTTCGACTCTGCGGTCGAGCAGCATCTGGGTTTCGTCAGCGAGGCCGGAGATGGCATCGAATTCGCCCAGGCCGAGACGCCTGACGCCGGCCGCACCGATCGCCTGCCGGCCCAGACGCCCGTTCAGACGGCAGCTGCGGTCCTTCCAAGTGAAGTGACGCCGAACGCCGAAAACGTCGTGACGCTGCCGGCCGGCATCGAACTCGACAACCTCGAATTCGCGGTAGAAGGCGACAATCTGGTTCTCCTGCTCGCTGACGGCACAGAGATCATCGTGGTCGGCGGTGCAGCAAATATCCCGACCTTTGTGATCGGCGATGTCGAGCTGCCCCAGGTCGCGCTCTTCGCGGCCCTCGAAGGCTCCAACATCAACGTTGCGGCGGGTCCTGACGGTACCTTCAGCGCGCAGGGCGGCCCCACTGCCAGCCGCAACTTCAACGACGATCCGATCGACGCCGGCCCGGAAGACCTGGCGCTCGCCGATCTGCTCGGCGATACAGCCTTCGGCGACGATCTGCTGAACGGGACTATTTTCGGTGGCGCTGGCGCGCCGTCGATCCCGCTCGATATCGCGCTGACTGAACCCTTCGTCTTTGATGAAGCGGTCATTGCCGACGGCATCGCCGGCAACCAGATCATCACTGGTACCCTTCCGTTCAATGCGGGTCCGGACTTCGGCACCATCACACGCATCAACTTCACCGGCGCAAGCAATGTCGATGAAGAAGGCCTCGGCCCGCAGGTGCTTGCAGGTTTCACCTCCGGCGGTCGTCCGATCACGGTGACCAGCTTCCCGGCCCCGGCCGACGGCACCGACCTCGACTTCGTCGCCATCGAAGGGCGCGATTCCGAAGGCGCTCTTGTCTTTACCCTTACGATTAACAACCGCGAGACCGGTGATTTCACCTTCGAACTGATCGGCAAGCTAGACCATCCGGATGCCGGCGCGAACGGCGCTCAGGACGATCTCGACGATCTCCTTCGCCTCGGCTTCACCTACACCGTGACCGATCTCGACGGCGACAGCGTGACTGGCTCTTTCAACATCGATGTTATGGACGATGCGCCGGTTGTTCTGCCCGATGTGGCGCCTGTTACGGTCAAGGTCGACGAAGACGACATCAAGA
>UBNV01000015.1 GCA_900466945.1 Hyphomicrobiales bacterium | reverse complement strand
CGCCGCCCCGGCGCCGGCCCCGCCTCGCCTGACATCGCATCGACAGGCGTATCCGAGGGCGGGACGGGGACTAGGGTAACGGGGTGGAAAGGGTGGGGGATGAAAAAAAGATCATTTGTTGATTTTGTTGGGGTATTTTCGAAAGTCATCCCCCTATCTAGGCCGCTGGTGCCGAGTTGGTGGTTGTGCCCGTCACCCTACCCTTTCTCCCCGCAAGCGGGGGAGAAGGTGCCGGCAGGCGGAAGAGGGGCAAAGGCTGCAAGCGCGACGCCCGTCTTCCATTGGGGGAGAGGAATGGCGACCGTCGGTGTCTTCCTCCATTCCGCCCCGTTGCGGGCCTTACTGCCGCGCGATACACCGGACAAAGCAGCGCGCCGAGGGCGGGGAGATAAAAGTGCACACCAAGACACCAGCGATCAGCGCCGACGCCTCGCATCCCTATCCCAAGCGCTGGACGGCGCTTGCCGTGATGATGCTGGCGAATTTCATGAACCTGCTCGATGTCACCATCGTCAATGTCGCGTTGCCGAGCCTGCAGTCGGAACTCGGGGCGACCTCGAGTCAGATCGAATGGGTGGTCGCGGGTTATGTGCTGGTCTTCGCGCTGGGGCTCCTGCCGTTTGGACGTCTCGGCGACGTCCGGGGCAAGAAGCAGGTGTTCCTGGTCGGTGTCGGGGCCTTCACCTTGGCCTCGCTGTTGTGTGGGCTGGCACCCGATATCGGCTGGCTGGTCGCAGCACGTCTCCTGCAGGGGGCGGGAGCGGCGGTCATGACCCCGCAGGTGCTGGCGATTGCCCAGATGATGTTTCCACCGAAGGAGCGGGCGGCGGCCTTTTCGCTGTTCGGCCTGAGCGCCGGGCTTGCCGCCGTCTCCGGTCCGATCCTCGGGGGCTGGCTGATCGCGCTCGACCTTTTCGATCTCGGCTGGCGGCCGATCTTTCTGATCAATATACCGGTCGGGATCATGACGATCCTGCTCGGCTGGCGCCTGATCCCGGCACTGGCGCCCAAACCGGGCCTGAAGAACGATTTCGGCGGCATTGCGCTGGCTGCGGTCACCATCTTCTGCGTCATCTTCCCGCTGATCGAGGGTCGTGGCTTCGGCTGGCCGGCCTGGTGCTTCGTGATGCTTGCCTTAGCCATTCCCTTCTGCATCGCCTTTGCCTTCTGGGAACGGCGCCAGCATCGGATGAAGGCACCGGAGCTCCTGCCCGTCGCGCTGATGAAGAACCGCAACTACGTGATCGGCTCATTGATGACGGCGACATTCTTCTCGACACTGCCCGGCTTCTTCCTGATCCTCGCGATGTTCCTGCAGCAGGGCTATGGCCTGACGCCGTTGCAGTCAGGTCTGACGACGGTGCCCTTTTCTGTCGGCATCTTCGTCGCCTCGTTGATATCGGGCAGACTCGGCAATATCACGCCGCGAGTTCGGGTCGTGGTCGGCGTTATAATGGTGGCAGTCGGCATGGGCCTGTTGCGAATGGAGATCCAGACTGTCGGCGAAAGCATTGACCGCATGGCGCTCCTTCCCTGGTTCCTCTTGAGCGGCCTCGGCATGGGGATCGCGATCGCGCCGATGTTCCAGCTCGTACTGGCGGGCGTGCCGCCCCAGGACGCGGGCGGCGGATCGGGTGCGCTTCAGGCGATCCAGCAGGTGGGCAGCGCACTCGGCATCGCGATCGTCAGCGAGATCTTCTTCTCGGATCTGGCGCGCAATGCGGCGGAAGGACTGAGCGGCAAGGCCGTCTATGCCGAAGGCATGGCGCTTGGGCTGATCTACAACTTCATCGCTTATGCGATCGTCCTGACCGCTGTCCTGTCCATGCGCACGGTGACGCCAGGAAGCGAGAAGCTGGAGCGTCCGCTGCCGATCGAGTGACCGGCAGCGACCTGGATTGTCGACTCAGGGAACGAGAAGCGTGCCTGCACCCGTCTCGGTGAAGAGCTCGAGCAGCACGGAATGGGCCGTCTTGCCGTTGAGGATGACGACGCCCTGCACGCCCGCCTGGATCGCCTCAATACAGGTCTCGACCTTCGGGATCATGCCGCCAGAAATCGTGCCGTCGGCGATCAGCGCATGGGCTTCGGCGACCGACAATTCCTTGATCAGCTTGCCGTCCTTGTCGAGCACGCCGGGAACGTCGGTGAGAAAGAGTAAGCGCGAGGCATTGAGGGCACCGGCAATCGCACCGGCAAAGGTGTCGGCATTGATGTTGTAGGTCGCGCCATCCCGGCCAGGCGCAACAGGCGCGATGACGGGGATCATCTCGGAGCGGGCGAGCAGGTCGAGCAGGGTACGGTCCACTTCGACCACATCACCGACGAAGCCGAGGTCGAGCACGCGTTCGATATTGCTGTCGGGATCGCGAACCTTCTTCTGCGCCTTTTCCGCAAAGACCATGTTGCCGTCCTTGCCGCAGAGGCCGATCGCCCATTCGCCGGTCTGGTTGATCAGCGCGACGATTTCCTTGTTGATCGAACCAGCGAGAACCATTTCGACGATTTCGACGGTCTTCTGATCGGTGACCCGGAGGCCGTTTTCGAAGCGTGATTCGATGCCCATCCTTGCGAGCATCGCGCCGATTTGCGGGCCGCCGCCATGCACGACGATCGGGTTGACGCCGGATTGCTTCAGAAGCGCGATATCGGCGGCAAAGGCCTTGCCGAGCTCGGGATTCCCCATGGCATGCCCGCCATATTTGACCACGATGGTCTTGTTCTCGTAGCGCTGCATGAAGGGCAGCGCCTGGACGAGAAGGCGGGCCTGGATTTCGCTTTCGGAAGCTGACATGGAAAACCTCGCTTTGGATCGCGGCCTTTTAGCGCATGTGTCGCCGCGATGGAATAATCGCCCGACAATATAAGCGGTCCGTGACACGCTTCTTCTTCTCGTCGCATTGTCCACCGAAGATGCAGCGCTATATCATGGCCACTGCGTGAGGGGGCTCCATGGAACGCGACGACATCGGCAGATTGCTGGCGCGGGTAGCGCTGAAAGATCGTGCCGCCTTTTCCTTGCTCTATAGTCGCATTTCGGCGAAACTTTTCGCCATCTGCTTGCGTATGCTCAAAGACAGGGGCGAGGCCGAAGAGGCGCTCCAGGACGTGTTCGTCAAGATCTGGCACAAGGCCGGCAGCTATACGGGCGATGGCGACAATGCCTATCCCTGGCTCTGCGCCATCGTGCGTTACCATTGCATCGACCGCCTGCGGGCGCGCCGGCCGCAGGGAGAAGACATCGAGGCCGCGGTCGACATCGCCGATCTCGCGCCCGATCCGGAGCAGCATGCCGTGCTCAGATCCGAGGGCGGACGCATTGACACATGCCTGGAGGCATTGGATCCTGATCGGGCGCTCGCGGTCCGCCAGGCCTATGTCGAGGGACTGTCCTACCAGGAGCTGGCGGAGTATTTCGCCGTTCCGCTGAACACGATGCGTACATGGCTGCGGCGCAGCCTATTGAAACTGAGAGAGTGCATGGATGAGCACGCCTGACCAGAGCAAGGGAGACCGGTCGCGGGATGAAGTTCTCGCGGGCGAATATGTGCTCGGCGTCCTGAGCGGATCCGAACGCCAGAAAGTCGATGCGCGCTTGCGCCATGACCGGCAGTTCGCCGCCATGGTTCGTCGCTGGGAAGAGAACCTTACCCAGTTCAACGACGATTACGCCGAGGCCTCACCGCCGGATCAGCTGTTTTCGAAGATCGAGGATCGACTGTTTGCATCTCCGGCCACGGTGGCGGCGGTGAAGGGCAATCTGTGGAATTCGCTGGTGCTCTGGCGCGGCCTGAGCTTTGCATCGATTGCAGCGCTCAGTCTCATCGTCGGGTTCGATTACGCCGAACGCATGCGCCCGAAACCTCAAGTCGCGCTGACGGCGGACCTGGCCGGCGAGAACCAGGCGATTGCGCTGCATGCGCGCTACGACGGGACTTCGGGGCGTCTCGCCGTCACTCCGGTCGCAAGCGGCGGCGCAGATGAAAAGTCGCTCGAACTCTGGCTGGTTGAGGGTGAAAAGGCGCCGATCTCGCTCGGCGTGTTGCCGCAGACCGGGCAGGGCGAGCTTGATGTTCCCGAGAATCTGCGTGCCCGCCTGACCGAAGGTGTCGTGCTGGCGGTCAGCCTCGAGCCTTTCGGTGGCTCGCCCACCGGTCAGGCGACCGGCCCGGTCGTCGCGCTCGGCGAAGTCCGGCCCTGAAGAAGAAATACTCCCATATTATCAATGGTTTTGTTGTCAGGCGGCCGATTTGATCGAGCCGCCTGAAACTTGTTTGGGTGACCGGCCGTCCTTGGAGGTGTTCCCGCTGAGGAACGCCCCCGATGTCCCGCCCGAACCGCAGGGACACGATCGAGAACACCAAGGATAAGAGGAAACCGTAATGTTCAAGACCGCTCTTCGCCCGCTCGCATTCTCCGCAGCCATCCTGGCAGGCGCTGCCGCAGCCTATGCCGCCAATCCGATGGTCGGCGGTGGTGAAATGCTCGAAACCAAGAACATCGTCGAAAATGCCGTCAACTCGAAGGATCACACGACGCTTGTTGCCGCCGTCCAGGCAGCCGGTCTCGTTGAAACCCTCTCGGGCGCCGGTCCGTTCACTGTCTTCGCGCCGACCAACGACGCCTTCGCCAAACTGCCGGCCGGCACGGTCGACACCCTGCTGAAGCCGGAAAACAAGGCGCAGCTCACAAAGGTTCTGACCTGCCACGTGGTAGCAGCTGACGTGATGGCTGAAGCCCTCGTCAAGATGATCTCGGATGATGGCGGCGAACACGACGTGACCACCGTCGGCGGTTGCGTGCTGAAGGCCAAGGCCGCTGACGGCAAGGTGACGCTAACCGACGAGAACGGTGGCGTCTCCACCGTGACCATCGCCGACGTCAAGCAGTCGAACGGCGTGATCCACGTCGTCGACGCTGTCATCCTGCCGAAGATGTAAGGAAAGACGGTTCGGCCCGGCCTCCGCCGGCTAGGGCCGATCTGATCGGAGCCTGAGCGTCAAAGGCTCCGACCGATGGCCTCGCTGATTGCCCCGCGCAATTGGTCGAGGCCATCACCTTTTTCAGAGGATGTCGAGAGAACACCCGGGAAGGCTGCCGGCCGCTTCTTGATCTTTTCCTGCGTTTCGGCAATCAGCTTCGGCACGGCGGGCGCCTTGATCTTGTCGGTCTTGGTGAGCACGATCTGGTAGGAGACGGCGGCCTTGTCGAGCAGCGACAGCACTTCGTCGTCGTTCTTCTTCAGGCCGTGACGGCTGTCGATCAGCACATAGACGCGCTTCAGCGTCGAGCGCCCCCGCAGATAATCGAAGACCAGCTTTGTCCAGGCATCCACGTGTTCCTTCGGCGCCTGGGCATAGCCGTAGCCCGGCATGTCCACGAGCGCCATCGGCGGCAGGTCTCCGGCTCCACCGGAATAGCCGTCGGGCACGAAGTAGTTGAGCTCCTGGGTGCGGCCGGGCGTGTTGGACGTGCGCGCGAGACCCTTCTGGCCGACCAGGGCATTGATCAGCGACGACTTGCCGACATTCGAGCGTCCGGCAAAGGCCACTTCGAGCGGCCCTTCCGGCGGCAGGAATTCCATTGACGGCACGCCGCGGATGAAGATCCAGGGACGGCCGAAGAGCGGCTGGTCGGGCTTGTCGTGTGTTTCGGTCATGGGTCGGGCCTTTCTTGAGCCGGACAGATCCGGGTTTTGGCCCCGAAAGTCAAGCAGCCCGGGTCGAAACAGGCCGTAAGGACTGCCGCGCGTGGCTGATCAGATAGGTAAAGAGAGCGGCCATGACGAGCGTGCCGCCGATGATCGTGCGTCCCGAGGGGATCTCGTTGTGCAGGATGACCATCCAGACCGGGGCGAGGATCATTTCGGCCGTGCCGATGAGCGCGGCGAGCGCCGACGGGATCATGCGCGCGCCCGTGACATAGAGCGCCATGCCGAGCCCGAGATTGAGCGCGCCGAAGCAGAAGAGAAGCACGAGGTCCTGCCCGCCGACGGCAAAGGCGCCAGCCTGGCTGGCGGCGATCGCAGACGCGATGAAGGACCCGCTGCAGGCCGCCGGCGTCATGCGGATGCCGGGATAGCGGCGGGTCAGCACCGTCATGCAGGCGAAAATCGCCGGGATGGCCGCAGCCAGCGTCAACCCGAGGATCGAGCCACCGTCGCCGATCGAGGCCGAAACCATGATGCCCACGCCGAGGATGACGGCAAGGATCGCGCCCCAGGTGACCGGCGTGATCGGCTCCCCGAGCACGATGCGCGCGAGAAGCGCGGCAAACAGCGGGATCGAGGCCATGAACAGCACGACATTCGCGACCGGTGTCATGGTGACGGCCAGCACGAAGAAGGTGGAGACGAGGGCAAAACCGACGGCGATGCAGAAGCCTGGCCAGCCCATGGCTCGGAAGAGCCGGATCGTGCCGTCGATGCGGTCACGGACAAGCATGAAGGTGAGCAGGAAGAGGCCGGCGAACAGGCAGCGCCAGAAGACGATCGTCCAGCCGTCCGAAACGCCGATGAAGCGCTGGATCGCCCCGCCATAGCTCCAGGCGACGGCGGAGCCGGCAACGAGCGCGATGCCGAGCCAGGCGCGTGGTGTGGGGGCGGTCATGTCGGTCATCGGCTGATCTCGATCAACAAAGAGAAAGCCCCGGCATGGCCGGGGCTTCGGTTCGTCACTTCGTTTCGGCGGGCTTTCGCCTGAACATCCGACCGATATTCTTGAACAGTTCGATCTCGACGCCGTGGCGCTTCATGATCAGGCCCTGTTGCAGGATCGACAGCGTGTTGTTCCAGGCCCAGTAGATCACCAGACCGGCCGGGAAGGTGCCGAGCATGAAGGTGAAGATGACGGGCATCCAGTTGAACAGCATCGCCTGCGTCGGATCCGGCGGCGTCGGGTTCATCCGCATCTGCAGCCACATGGTGACGCCCATGATGATCGGCCAGACGCCGAGATGCAGGAAGGACGGCGCATCGAAGGGCAACAGGCCGAAGAGGTTGATGAAGGTCGTCGGATCGGGTGCCGAAAGATCCTGGATCCAGCCGAAGAACGGCGCATGGCGCATTTCGATCGTGACGTAGATGACCTTGTAGAGCGCGAAGAAGACCGGGATCTGCAGGAGCACCGGCCAGCAGCCGGCAACCGGATTGATCTTCTCCTCCTTGTAGAGCGCCATCATCGCCTGCTGCAGGCCCATGCGGTCGTCGGCATACTTGGTCTTGAGCTCTTCAAGCTTCGGCTGCACGCGCTTCATGTTGGCCATGGAGGCATACTGCTTGTTGGCGAGCGGGAAGAACAGGAGCTTCACGACGATGGTAGTGAGCAGGATGGCGACACCGAAATTGCCGACGAGATGGAAGAAGTAGTCCATCAGGTGGAACATCGGCTTGGTGATGAAGTAGAACCAGCCCCAGTCGATCATCAGGTCGAACTTTGGAATGCCGAGGCTTTCCTGATAGCTGTCAATGACCGGAACCTGCTTGGCACCGGCGAAGACGAGCGTCTTCACCGACGTGCTCTGACCGGCGGGGATGCTGACGGCATCGTTCTTGTAATCGGCCTGGAAGCGGGCCTGGCCGTCGGTGAAATAGGAGAAGCGCGACTCGTAGGGCAGGCTCTGCTGCGGAATGAGCGACGTCGCCCAGTACTTGTCGGTGATGCCGAGCCAGCCGCCGGTCGCCTTGGCATTGGCGATCGCCTCTTCTTCGACATCCGTATAGTCATGTTCGACGAGGCTGCCTTCGGCTCCGAGCACGCCGAGGAAACCTTCGTGCAGGACGAAGATCGAGGGCGTGGCGGGCTTGTTGTAACGCGTGACGCGGCCATAGGGCGCAAGGCTCGCGGCGGCCGCACCATTGTTCACGATCTCGTCTTCGATGGTGAACATGTAATGTTCGTCGACGGCGATCTTGCGGGTGAAGGTGAGGCCGGCTTCATTGGTGAAGGTGAGCGTAACCGGCGTCGTCTCGGTGAGCTTGGCGCCTTCAGACGCGGTCCAGACCGTGTTCGGCCCCGGAACGGAACCGGCATTTTCGCCGGCGATGAAGCCCAGTTCGGCAAAATAGGCGTCGCGTGTTTCGGCGGGGTTGAACAGCGTGACGATCGGGCTCGTCGGATCGACGGTCTCGCGATACTGGCGCAGCTTCAGGTCGTCGAGACGGGCACCGGTGAGATTGATCGAGCCAACGAGATCCTGGGTTTCGATGGCGACGCGGGCGGTTTTCGCGACAGCGGCTTCACGGCTTGCTTCCGCAGTGGCGACACCGCCTGCTGGAAGGCTGCCGTCGACGATCGCTGCCGGCGTGGTGGCCTGCTGCGCGGTTTCGGCCTGCTGCTGCTGGGCAAGCTGGGCTTCCTGCGCCTGGCGCTGGGCCTCGATGCGAGGGTTCATGTAAAAGAACTGCCAGGCGAGGACGATCACCACCGATAAGGCAATCGCGATGAAATAGTTGCGGTTGTTCTGCATCACTCTTTCCTGGGAGCGGTCTTGTTCGACCGGGAGTTATTCGTCTGGCGGTTCTCGATGCGGTGGATCAGCTGACGGGACAACTGATCGAAAGGCACATCCAGCACCTCGCGCCGGGCGACAATGACATAGTCGTGTCCCGGCTGCATTGCAAACGCCGCATTCAGTCGCACGGCTTCTTTCAGCCTGCGCCGCATGCGGTTGCGTTCCACTGCATTGCCGTGTTTCTTGGTGACCGTAAAGCCCACGCGGGGCGGCGCTTCATCTTTGCGGTCCAGCACTTCCAGAAGGAAGGTGCGACCTTTGCGCGCTTCGCCGTGTCGCACGGCGAGAAACTGGGGCCGGCTTTTCAGCCGGCCGACAGGATTTTTGGAGTCCGTGGACGTCATGGGCCCGTCATCTCGTCGGGCTCGTCCGGCCCTTAGGCCGAGAGCTTGGCGCGACCGCGACCGCGGCGTGCGTTCAAGACAATGCGGCCGCCCTTGGTGGCCATACGCGCACGGAAGCCGTGGCGGCGCTTGCGAACAAGCTTGGAAGGTTGGAAAGTACGCTTCGACATTTATTTAATACCGCGGTGTGCGGCCCTTCTTGGATGTGCAAATTGCAACAGCGTTTTGGTTCTTCGCACGGGTAAGCGCCGCCGGGCGCATGTTTCCGAACGTGCGCGGCTTATAGTGTCAGGGGGCTTGGGAGTCAATCAGCCGGCCGACAACCGTTTCCGCCCTGACGATTTCGTGAAAAAATGGCAGGTCTGCCATACATCCGCCACGCCTTTTCCCTCGTTAACATGGACAAAGTTTCATGTTTCTTCGCGACTTACGCATGGCATGCACGGTCGCACTGCATTAGTCTCATGAAACTGCCTCATTGTCGGCGAACGGCGAACGGCGGGCAGAGGACAGGAACGAGGGCTGATGTACGACCGGCAGGACAGCGATCTGCAGGCCGACCTCTCCGGAGGTTACGCCATGCCGTCCCGCATCCGCGGCCTGTCGGGCAAGCTGCTCTGGTTGACGATCGCCTTCGTCATGCTGGCCGAAATTCTCATCTTTGCGCCCTCTATAGCGACCATGCGCCAGCGATGGCTGCAGGACCGCCTGAACACGGCGGCAGCTGCGAGCGTCGTGATCGACGGCCTGCAGCCGCTCGAACTGCCGCGCGGCGTGCAGGACAGTGCTTTGGCGACCACGGGAACGAAGGCCATCGTCCTGCGCAAGGACGGCACCTCGCAGCTGCTCGCGGTCACCGAAATGCCGAACGAGGTGGACGCCGCATTCGACCTTGCCGACTACTCCGAATTCGGCTCGATCCGAGACGCGCTCTATACGCTTTTCTTCGGCGGCAACCGGTTGCTCCGGGTCTATGGTCCGATTGCCGAGGCGAGCGCGGTAACGGTCGAGATCGTCATCGATGAAGCGCCTTTGCGCAAGGCGATGCTGGCTTATGCGCGCAACATCCTGGTCGTTTCGCTGATCATCTCTATCATCACCGCCTTCCTGATGTTTCTCGCGATCAACCGGGTGATGATCATGCCGGTCCGGCGGCTGGCCCGCAGCATGCAGTTCTTCGCCGAAGACCCCGAGGATCCCAAGCGCGTTCTGCCGACGTCCGAAGGCAATGACGAGATTGCGGTGGCCGGCCGGCATTTGTCGCGCATGCAGGTCCAGCTGCAGAAGACTCTCCGCCAGCAGAAGACGCTTGCCGACCTCGGTCTCGCCGTATCCAAGATCAATCACGACATGCGCAATATTCTGGCTTCTGCGCAGCTGATGTCCGACCGGCTGGTCGATGTGGACGACCCGCTGGTGAAGAGCTTTGCGCCGAAGCTCCTGCGCACCATCGACCGTGCCGTCGGCTACACCAGCGAAGTCCTGTCCTATGGGCAGACATCGGAGGCCGAACCCCGCCGCAGACGCTTTCTCCTGGCGGAGATCTGCCAGGAAGTGCGCGATCTCCTGCATCTGAGCCCGGAAACCGGCATTGAATTCGTCGACAGCGTCGGCACGGATATCGAGGTGGATGCCGACAGCGAGCAGTTGTTCCGCGTGGTTCACAACATCTGCCGCAATGCTGTCCAGGCCCTGCAAGGGTTCACCCCCGATGAGCCGAACCAGGCACGGCGCATCACCATCTCGGCGCAGCGCACCGGTTCGGTCGTCGCAATCGTGATCGACGACACGGGGCCGGGCATGCCGCGCAAGGCCCGCGAAAACCTGTTTGCCGCCTTCCGCGGCTCTGCCCGCTCCGGCGGCACCGGGCTCGGCCTTGCCATCGCGCGCGAACTTATCATCGCCCATGGCGGCACGATTGCGCTGGTCGAAAAGCCGGGCCCCGGCACCATGTTCCGTGTCGAGATCCCCGACAGGCCAGTGGCTCTCGACGACTGGCGCGCCCGCGCCTGAGCGTAAACGCGGTGGCGCATGACAGGAAAATGACTCTTTTTTCGAAATGGGCGCTTGCATTCCGCAGCGTCCCGCTTTAGAGGATCGCCAACGCCGACGGACAGTCGGTTGGCACGCACCCGTAGCTCAGCTGGATAGAGCACCAGACTACGAATCTGGGGGTCAGGAGTTCGAATCTCTTCGGGTGCGCCATTTCTCCTTCTCAACATAAAGATTTATTTTCAGCCGCTGGTGTTGCCAGGGTTGCATTTTCCCGTTCGTACAGAGATTGTTGGCCGGCGCCTGTGCTTTGTTGCGGCGCAAAAAGTCTTTGATCTCCGTTGAATTTGGAACACTTACTTTATGGCCCTCGCTTCCTGGACCGATGAGCAGATTCTCGATCAGCTGAACTCCGGATATCGCTGGACGAATTCGACGATCACCTATTCATTTCCGACGACATGGGATGGAGTTTATTGGGCCGACGAGGATGGCCCATCGCTGTCGTTGAACGCGAGCCAGCAGGCGAAAGCGATCGTTGCGCTAACCCTCTGGGATGAACTGATCAGTCCTGGCTTTGTGCAGCTGGATACGGCCAACCACTGGTATGAGAGTGATATCGAGTTTGGCAATGCGACGTCTGGCATCGACTATGCTCATGCCTATTATCCCGATGTCGGGACGGTCTGGTTCAACAGCACATATAATTCACGCTACGGCACCGATGACCTTGTCACGCCCAAGATAGGCGCCCACGGCTTTGCCACCTTTATCCATGAAATCGGCCACGCGCTCGGGCTTGAGCACATGGGCAACTACGACGCATCGGATAATGCCGAGCCAACGCCGTCCTCATATGAGGATTCGATGGTCTATTCCATCATGTCCTATTTCGGCCCGTCCATGAACAACGGGAAAGGATTGGTCGCCTGGGCCGACTGGGTCGGCGCCGATGGCAAGCTCTACAGCCCACAGACGCCGATGATGAACGACATCATGGTGATCCAGAGCATTTACGGCGCCGACATGACGACGCGCAGCGATGATACGGTCTACGGCTTCGGCTCCAACATTGTCGGAACCGCTGCGTCGATCTACAATTTCACCAAGAATCTTAATCCGATCCTGTGCATCTGGGATGCCGATGGCAATGACACGCTGAACCTGTCCGGCTGGAATGCCGCCAGCACCGTCTATCTCGCTCCTGGCACGTTGTCCTCCGGCAACAGCATGACGCTGAACATTTCGATAGCCCGGGATGCCTGGATCGAAAATGCCACAACCGGCGCTGGAAACGACCGGATCACCGGCAATGAGCTGGCCAATCGGCTGGACGCCGGCTCCGGCAATGATGCGATGAGCGGCCTAGCCGGCGATGACACGCTCTTGGGCGGCGCCGGCGATGACAGTCTCGATGGCGGTGAAGGTGCCGACGAGATGAACGGTGGTGCGGGTAACGACAGCTATGTCGTGGATGACGTCGGCGACGTTGTCGTCGAGACGTCGGCAGTCGGCACCGATACGGTCCGCACTACCCTTTCCAGCTACGTTCTCGGCAATTGGGTCGAGGTTTTGATCCAGACCGGCGCTGTCTCGTGGACCGCGACGGGCAATACGCTTGCCAATACGATCCAGGGCGGCGGTGGCGAGAACACGCTTTACGGCGAGGCAGGTGACGACCGTCTGATAGGCGGTGCTTCGAGCGACATCCTCGACGGTGGCACGGGCAACGATGCGATGAGCGGCGGCGCGGGCGACGACATCTATTATGTCGATTCGGCCAAGGACGTGGTGACGGAAGCGGTGAACGGCGGCATCGACCTGGTGCGGGTGACGGCATCGAGCTTCACGCTGTCGGCCTATGTCGACAATCTGGAATATGTCGGCAGCGCTGCCTTCAAGGGGATCGGCAGTGCCGATTCCAATAGGATGACGGGCGGTGCGGGCGCCGATGTTCTGGATGGTGCGGCGGGCAATGACCGTCTTTACGGCGGCTTCGGCAATGACAGCCTGGTGGGCGGGATCGGCAACGACCTGCTCGACGGCGGGGACGGCGCCGACAAGATGGCGGGTGGCGTCGGCAACGACAGCTACTATGTCGACAATGCCGGCGACGTGGTGACGGAACTGGTGTCTGCGGGCACCGACACGGTGTTCACGACGCTTGCAGCTTATACGCTGGGTGCGCATGTCGAGAACCTGACCTTCGACGGCACGGGTAGCTTTACCGGCACGGGCAACACGCTGGCCAATGTCCTGACGGGTGGCGAGGGCAACGACACGCTGAGCGGCCTCGACGGCAATGACTGGCTCTCCGGCGGCGAGGGCAATGACACCCTCGTCGGCGGCTCGGGCGCGGACACGATCGACGGCGGTGACGGCGACGATTTCGTCTTCTTCGGCGATCTCTGGTCGAACATCAGCTGGATCTACGAGGTTGCGACGGCGACCTTCCGCTTCATGGGCACGCTGATCGGGTCTGACGTGGTGACGGGTGTCGAGACGTTCCGGGACGCAGCCGGCATCGATCGTACGGCGGCCTTCCTGATCACGCCCGGCGACTTCGTGCCGGAGGTCTCGATCGTGGCGGATGTGCCAAGTGTTGCGGAAGGCGATGGGGGCGAGCAGACGGTGACCTTCACGGTCTCCCTGACCATGGCCTCGGACGAGGACGAGACTGTGGCCTGGTCGGTGGCGGGCTCCGGCACGCAGCCGGCGAACTTTGCCGATATACTCGGTGACACAAGCGGTGTGCTGACCTTCGCGGCGGGCGAGACGGAGAAGACGATCAGCATCACGCTGCGGGGCGACACGCAGTACGAGGCGAACGAGACCTTCTCGGTCGTGCTGGGTGTGCTTTCGGAAGGCCTCTGGCGTGGCCCGTCAACGGCGACGATGACGATCGAGAATGATGATGCGGCGCCGACCTACAACATCATCACCGGCTCGACCAAGGCGCAGACCCTGACGGGGACTGACGGCACCGACCGGATCAGTGGCGGCGGCGGCAATGACACCCTGCGCGGCGGCCTCGGCCACGACGTGCTGATCGCCTCTTCCGGCACCGACACGCTGGATGGTGGCGAGGGCGAGGACGACATGACCGGCGGGGCCGGCAATGACATCTATATCGTCGACAATATCGGCGACGCGGTATTCGAGACGTCGACGGGCGGTACCGACACGATCCGCACGACGCTGGAACGGTATGCGCTGGGCTCCTGGATCGAGGGTCTGGTCTATACGGGCACGGCCTCGTTTACGGGCATCGGCAACACGCTGGCCAACAGCATGGTCGGCGGGATCGGCAATGACACGATCTATGGCGGCGCGGGCAACGACACGCTGAATGGCGGCGGTGGCGAGAACACGCTTTACGGCGAGGCAGGCGACGACCGGTTGATCGGCGGGGCGCAGAGCGACATCCTCGACGGTGGCGCGGGCAACGATGCGATGAGCGGCGGCGCGGGCGACGACACCTACTTCGTCGACTCGGCCAAGGACGTGGTGACGGAAGCGGTGAACGGCGGCATCGACCTGGTGCGGGTGACGGCCTCGAGCTTCACGCTGTCGGCCTATGTCGACAATCTGGAATATGTCGGCAGCGCTGCCTTCAAGGGGATCGGCAGTGCCGATGCCAATAGGATGACGGGCGGTGCGGGCGCCGATGTTCTGGACGGGGCCGCGGGCAATGACCGTCTTTACGGCGGCTTCGGCAATGACAGCCTGGTGGGCGGGATCGGCAATGACCTGCTCGACGGCGGGGACGGCACCGACAAGATGGCGGGTGGCGTCGGCAACGACAGCTACTATGTCGACAACGCCGGCGACGTGGTGACGGAACTGGTCTCGGCGGGCACCGACACGGTGTTCACGACGCTTGCAGCTTATACGCTGGGTGCGCATGTCGAGAACCTGACCTTCGACGGCACGGGTAGCTTTACCGGCACGGGCAACACGCTGGCCAATGTCCTGACGGGCGGCGCGGGCGACGATATGCTCTCCGGCCTCGACGGCAATGACTGGCTCTCCGGCGGCGCGGGCAATGACACCCTCGTCGGCGGCACGGGCGCGGACACGTTCTACTTTGACGTCTTTGGTGATGGCAATGCCGATACGATCGCAGACTTCAACGCGGCGGCAGACACGATACTGCTCGACGCCGATGTCTTCGGCGACGACGACTATCTTGGGCAACTGCTCGAGGCTGCGTTCGGGCAGGGAATTGAAGCGACCACACAGGATCAGCGGATTCTCTATGATCAAAGCTCGGGTAACATCTTCTACGATGCGGACGGCAGCGGTGCGATCGATCCGGTCGTCTTCGCCCGATTGACTGGCGGAGCCGCGCTTGACCACAGTGATTTCGCGCTCGTCTGAATTCGCCAGCGACCAATCGGCACTTCGCTAAAATTGTCTGCATTCTGGTCGCGCGGCGTTCACCGATTTCCGTAACCGGACTCTAAAATAATGCGGATAGGTTCCTCATGCGAAATCACTGCACGCGCGGTGACGACATCGAGGAGCATCGCATGGCGCTTTCGTCCTGGACCGACCAGCAGGTCATCAACCAGCTCAATTCGGGTTACAAATGGTCTGGTTCGCTCATCACCTATTCCTTCCCGACCACGGTCAGCGCCATGGCCACCTATTCCGGGGAAGGCTCGGGATTTTCCGCACTCAATATGACCCAGCAGGCTCGAGCCACGCTTGCGCTGACGCTGTGGGACGACGTGATTGCAACCTCAATCCAGCAGGTGTCGCCGGGGAGTACGAGCACGGCAGCCAATATCGAGTTCGGCAATTCCACAGCGGGAGTGGGCTATGCTCACGCCTACTATCCGACAGTCGGGAGTGTCTGGTTCAATACGGCCTACAATTCCAGTCAGGGCACCAACGACCTGATGACGCCAAAGATCGGCGCGCACGGATTTCTGACATTCGTTCACGAGATCGGCCACGCGCTAGGCCTTGAGCATATGGGCGAATATAACGGCAGTGCCGACACGCCCTCTTCCTATCAGGACTCGACCGTCTACTCGGTCATGTCATACTTCGGCCCGTCTTGGGGCTCCGGTTCGGCAAATGGCCAGGGACTGGTGGCATGGGCGGACTGGGTCGGATCAGACGGTAGGCTCTATTCACCCCAGACTGCGATGATGAACGACATCATGGCCATGCAGGCCATGTACGGGATAGACACCACGACCCGCATCGGTGACACTGTCTACGGGTTCCAGACCAACGTCACCGGGGTGACCAGCGCAGTCTATGATTTCGCGCAGAACCTCAATCCGATCATTTGTATCTGGGACGCAGGCGGCACCGACACGCTTAATTTGTCGGGATGGAATACGGCGAGCAGTATCGATCTGGCACCGGGGTCCTTTTCGTCTGCTAACAGCATGACGATGAACATCTCGATCGCCTGCGGAGCCTGGATCGAGAATGCGGTCACGGGCAACGGCAATGATACCGTGCATGGCAATGCGCGTGACAACGTCATCACCAGCAATGGCGGCAATGACGCCATCCGGGCTCTCGACGGCAACGACACGATCGCCGCCGGCGCAGGCAACGATACCATCGACGGCGGCGCCGGAAACGATGTCATGATCTTCCACGACAGCTGGTCGAACATCAGCTGGACCTACAGCGTCGCGACGGCGACATTCACCTTCATGGGCGCTCTGATCGGCACCGATACAGTCACGGCGATCGAGCGCTTCATTGATTCTTTGAATGTCGAGCGGAGTTTTGAATCGCTGATCGATCCCGATTTGCTGCCGGCTCTGGTGTCGATCGCGGCGGATTCAGCGGAAGTGACGGAAGGTTCGTCCGGCGCTGGCGACACGGCGATCGCCTTCACGGTTTCGCTGAGCAAGGCTGCGATCTCGGACGAAACGGTTAGCTGGCGTGTCGGCGGCACGGGGACCTACGCCGCCAATTCACAGGACTTTGCTGGCAGCCAGACGGGAACACTGACATTTGCCGCAGGCGAGACCTCCAAGACGATCACCGTTTATCTTGCGGGGGATACGGTTTTCGAGAGAGACGAGACCTTCGCGCTCACACTTTTTTCGCCATCGCCGGGTCTTACCCTTGCCGCGGCTTCAGCCACGACTGTGATCGCCAATGACGATGTGCAGTTGACGCCGATCCTGATGCGCGGCGGGAAGGCGCATGATTCCATGGTCGGTAGCGAGGCCATCGAGCAGATCGATGGAGGCATCGGCAACGACACACTCCGAGGCGCGGGCGGAAACGATATCCTGATCGGAGGTGCCGGCAACGATACTCTCGATGGCGGAACCGGCGCAGATCGCATGAGCGGTGGCCTTGGCAACGACACCTATCTCGTCGACTCGGTCGGCGACGTCGTCACGGAGGGGCGCACCGGCAACACCGATACGGTCCGCACGACGCTGCAGGCCTATACGCTGACGACCTGGGTCGAGAGCCTGATCTACATCGGCAGCGACAATTTCACCGGGACGGGCAACGAAATAGGCAACAGGATTACCGGAGGGCTAGGCAATGACGTTCTCTCCGGCGGTGCCGGGAACGATGCGATCTCCGGCGGGGGCGGCAATGACCGTGTATATGGTGGATCCGGCAACGATGTCCTCGCGACTGCCGCAGGCGACGATTACCTGCATGGCGGAAGCGGAATTGATCGAATGACCGGAGGTGAAGGAGACGACACCTATGTCGTTGACAATGCAAGTGACGTGGTTGTCGAGCTTGCCGATGGCGGGACCGATACTATTCAGACCACGCTGTCCAGCTATCGTCTCGCAAATCATCTCGAAAACCTCACCTATCTCGGAACCTCGTCTTTCGCCGGAACCGGTAACGAGCGTGCAAATGTCCTGACTGGCGGCAATGGTGCCAATACCTTGAATGGTGCGGGGGGTAGCGACACCCTTTATGGCAATGGCGGCAACGACATCCTGATCGGAGGAACAGGAGACGACACGCTTTTTGGTGGCGCCGGAAATGATCGGATGGATGGCGGAACCGGTACCGACTGGCTCTATGGTGGGGCCGGTATCGACACGCTGGCCGGCGGAGCGGGAGCGGACTGGTTCATTTTCGAGGACTTTGGTCCGGGAAATGCAGACCGCATTGCCGATTTCGACGGTAGCATGGACCAGATCCTGATTGATGGGGATGTTTTCTCCGATATCGGCTACATCGGCACTCTGCTTGAGGCATCCTTCGGTATCGGCACGGAGGCAACGACGGCGGACCAGCGTATCCTGCACAACCAGACGACTGGTGCGATTTCTTATGACGCAGACGGCAACGGCGAGGCAGCCTCTGTCGTTTTCGCCTATGTGAAGGCGGGGCTTGCGCTGTATCACGACGACTTTGCCGTCGCTTGACAAACCCTTGATTGCACGGGTCGGGGCGGTGCATGCGCATCGCCCTCAATTGTTTGTCGAACTGTTCAACAAAAGCACTTGGATAAGACCCTTTGCTGATTTATCAGGGCCCGGCAACGTTGCAGGTCAAGAACCGCAGGGGTGCCTCTTGAGCTCACAGGTGTCCTTGTGGTCTTGAATGGGGACGCACTGCTTCGGGGCGGTGAACTTGACCGACTGTGGGGTAAAAGACATGAGATGGAAGCGCACGCTTCAGCTACTCGACGTGCATGCCGAAGGTGAAATCGGCAGGGTCGCCACCGGTGGCGTGCCGAAGATCCCCGGCGAGACGGTCGCCGAGCAGCTGCTCTGGCTGAACACCGATCCCAAGGGCGAGGCGCTCCGGCGCATGCTGGTGCTCGAGCCGCGCGGCGCGCCGATCGGCTCCGTCAACCTGCTCTTGCCGCCGAAGAACCCGGCGGCCGATGCGGCCTTCGTCATCCTGCAGCCGGACCAGGCCCATGCGAGCTCCGGCTCCAACTCGATCTGCGTAACGACGGCACTTCTCGAAAGCGGCATGGTCGAGATGCAGGAGCCGGAGACGATCGTCATGCTGGAAACCGCGGCCGGTCTCGTCAAGGCGACGGCCACCTGCCGGGACGGACGCTGCGAACGGGTGAAGCTCACCATGGTCCCGTCCTTCGTCCACGAGCTGGATGTTTCGCTCGACACAGAGCAGTGGGGCCGCATCACCTTCGACCTGAGTTATGGCGGCATCTTCTATGCGCTTGTTGATGTCGGTCAGGTGGGATTGACCATCGAGAAGGGCAATGCGAGGGCGCTGGTCGAGGCGGGCATGATCCTCAAGGAAGAGATCAACCGGAAGATCCCGGTGGTCCATCCGGAGATCCCCGCGATCTCGGGCGTCGCCTATGTCATGTTTCGCGACGTCGATCCAGATGGCGCGATCCGTACCTGCACCACGATGTGGCCGGGGCGCGTCGATCGGTCCCCCTGTGGCACCGGCAACTCGGCCAATCTGGCGACGCTGCATGCGCGCGGCAAGGTCAAGGTCGGCGATGTGATGCTGTCGCGTTCGATTATCGGTTCCGAGTTCGAAGTCGGGCTTGCTGCCCTTTCAGAGGTCGCCGGCCGTCCTGCGGTCATCCCGACGATCAGCGGTCGCGGCTTCACCTTCGGCCTGCATCAGGTGGCGCTGGACCCTTTCGATCCCTTCGAGCATGGCTTCGCCCTGACCGATGTCTGGGGGCCGTCGTCAGGCTCGATTGGTTGACTTTTTCAGTTTGGTTTCTGCATTGTTCCAAATTGAATAAAATTCGATGATATCTGGTAGCCGAATTGTAAGGGTCTTGCTTTTCGGCATCTTGCTATCGATCGACGCGAGCGAATAAGTAAGCTCCATAGACATGAATGCGACAAGTAATCCGTAAATGAAAGCAAACGCTTCGACAGGTTCTCCCCTGCCGCTCCCGGCAAACACGCTTCCGACACTGCGCGGATGTGCAATCTTTGCTGGCCTGACCCCGGAAGAAGACCGCGAGTGGCTGGCGCGCTGTCATTCGCGCACCTTGAGTGCCGGCGAAAGTCTCGTCGATTTCGAAGACATGTCCAAGGATGTCTTCATCGTCCAGACCGGAGAGATTCGCGCGGTGCTCCGGTTTTCGGTTGGCAAGGAAGCCATTCTCGGCAGCTTCAAGCGCGGCGACATTCTGGGAGAGCAGTCCGCCATCGACGACATGGCGCGCTCGGCGAGCCTGATGGCCGTCAGCGATGCCACGGTGACCGTGATCCCCTGCATCGTTTTCCACGACATCCTGCGACAGAGGGCGGACGTGGCACTGGCCCTTCTGCAGCTCTTGTCCAAGCGCATCCGCGCCATGAACGACCGCCTGTCGGAACTGTCCTTCCTCGACACGAAGCACCGGCTCTACAACACGCTGCTCAGGCTTTCGCGGGTGCGCAACGACGGCGGTCGCGAACGCATCATCTCGCCGCCGCTCGTGCATGCGGAACTGGCCGAGCATATCGGTGCGAGCCGCGAGACGGTGTCGCGCGAAATGTCGAGGTTGGCGCGCGAGCAGCTGGTGGAGCGCACCAGCCGTGCCATCGTTCTGAAAAATCCCGTGGAACTGTCCCGACGGATATCGCGCGCCCTCGAGGGCTAGCAACGGGCCTCAGGGATAGATCACGCCCTTGCGCAGGATGACATTGGCATAGAGGCGCGGCTCGCCCGTCTGAACGACGGTGTGGGCAGCCTTCACCCTATTGTAGAAATCCGCGCCGATCAGCTTCGTGACCGGCACTTCCGGCTCGTGCTTTGCGCAACAGTCGATGATTTCCTGATGCACGGGATCGACCTGATCCGGATTGCCGCCGACCACGGAGCGGAAGATTGCTTCCGGCACGAAATCGTCGATCGGCATGACGCTGAGGATCGCGTTCAGCACAGGCACGAGGTAATGGCCGTCCAGTCTCACCAGGCGTCTTGCATGTTCGAGCGCCGGATAATTGCCGTCGACGATGGCGATTTCGTCGCCATGACCCATGGCGCGCAGTGTGGCGAGGAGCTCGGGGCTCAGGAGGGGATCAATTCCCTTCAGCATGGGCGGTGTCCTTAAACAATACTGTTTGGTCGATGAGATAGCGGTCGAAGATCGGCAGGCTGGCGCCGCCGATGGCACGGGCCTGGTCGCCGACCTCGCCTTCGACGATGTCGGGAATGACGACGCCCTGGAGGTCGAGACGGTTCATCGCCTCGATGGTGGCCTTCACCAAGCGATGGCGCACCCAGGCTGGGAAGCCGCCATCTATGATGGCGGCGGCAAAGTCGATGATCGAGGCGGCCGCGATCACGGCCTGGGCGAGAGCCGCTGCCGTGTCCTGCAGCCAGATCTCCAGCGGTTCGCCGAAGTCGATCCATTCTTCCGCCGCATACCAGAGCGGTTGCGGATCGATGCCGCGCTCGCGCAGCAGGTTTTCCAGCACGAAGATCGAGGCGATGTCGAGCAGCTGGCGTGTCTCGCCGTGTTTGTCGCGCACGGGGAGGGGCCCGATGGCGCCGGCAGTCCCGGTGCGCCCGACGAAGAGCGCAGAATTGACGACAATGCCGCCGCCGATGAAGGAGCCGATGTAGAAATAGACGAAGTCGGGATAGCGCTGGCCGGCGCCGAAGACGAGTTCCGCGCCGCAGGCGCTGGTGGCGTCGTTGCGCAGGTAGACGGGATGCGACATCCGCGTCTGGACCTCAACCTGAAGGTCGACATGCCGCCAGATGTCCATTGCGCCCTCGGGCGCACCGACTTCCTCAGCCCAGTTCCACAATTCGAAGGGGGCGGCAATGCCGATGCCGGCAATACGGGTCCGCATCGTCTCGTCCATGTCCGCTTCCATCTCGGCGATGCCGTCGCAGATGAAGGGCAGGAGATGGTCGGGATGCGGGTAGCGGTAGGTCCGGTGCCGCTGTTTACTGATCTTGCCGGCGAAATCCATGAGCACGAGGTCGGCGCTGCGGCGGCCGATTTTCACGCCGAAGGAGAAGACGGCATCCGGATTGATGAACATTGGCACGGACGGTTGCCCGACGCGGCCGCGAATGGGCTCGCCGCGCATCAGGAGCTCGTCGCTCTCGAGCGAGCGCATGATCACCGAGACGGTCTGTGCGGAAAGTCCGGTCAGGCGGGCGATATCGGCCTTGGAGCATCCCGGATTCTGCCGAACGAGCGACAGCACAAGCCGCTCGTTATAGGCGCGCACGCGCACCTGGTTCGAGCCGCCGCCGGCGCTCACCCTGGGCGCCGGATCCGCCAGTCTTGCATGATCATCCTGTGACACTGAGGTCGCTCCTCCCGACCGCTTCCTTTTACGAAAGCCCCCGCAGAATGTCACACCGATTTAATAATTCAACTGGATTTATTTATTGACAGCGGAAATGTTCTGATGTTCTAAATGGGGTCGTGGAGGAGTGGGTGCCTGATGGCGCCTGATCGGATTGCCAAGCGGTGATCCGTGCCGAAGCATTGCGGCCGGAGGAGCTGGCCGACACCATTCGGGAGGAATACCAAATGAAAAAGTCTCTGATCACTGCTGCCCTGTCGACCCTGGCCCTCGGCGTTGTCTTCGCCGCCCCGGTACAGGCCGCCGACGTTTCTGCCTGCCTCATCACCAAGACCGACACCAACCCCTTCTTTGTCAAAATGAAGGAAGGCGCGACCGCCAAGGCCGCCGAACTCGGCGTGACCCTGAAGGCCTATGCCGGCAAGGTCGACGGTGACTCGGAAAGCCAGGTCGCTGCCATCGAGACCTGCATTGCCGACGGCGCCAAGGGCATCCTGCTCACCGCATCCGATACCAAGGGCATCGTCCCGGCCGTCCAGAAGGCCCGCGACGCCGGTCTCCTCGTCATCGCCCTCGACACGCCGCTTGAGCCGATCGACTCCGCCGACATGACCTTCGCCACCGACAACCTTCTCGCCGGCGAGCTGATCGGCAAGTGGGCAGCCGCCACCCTCGGCGACGCCGCCAAGGACGCAAAGATCGCCTTCCTCAACCTGACCCCCTCGCAGCCGTCGGTCGACGTTCTGCGTAACCAGGGCTTCATGAAGGGCTTCGGCATCGACACCGCAGACATCAACAAGATCGGCGACGAAACCGATCCGCGCATCGTCGGCCACGACATCACCAACGGCAATGAAGAAGGCGGCCGTACCGCCATGGAAAACCTTCTCCAGAAGGATCCGTCCATCAATGTCGTTCACACCATCAACGAACCGGCTGCTGCCGGCGCCTATGAAGCGCTGAAGGCCGTCGGCAAGGAAGGTGACGTGCTGATCGTGTCGGTCGATGGCGGTTGCCCGGGTGTCAAGAACGTCGCTGAAGGCGTCATTGGTGCGACTTCGCAGCAGTATCCGCTGCTGATGGCATCGCTCGGCATCGAAGCGATCAAGAAGTTCGCCGACACCGGTGAAAAGCCGGCTGCCACCGAAGGCAAGAACTTCTTCGACACGGGCGTCGCCCTCGTCACCGACAAGCCGGCCGCTGGCGTCGAGTCCATCGATACCAAGGCTGGCACGGACAAGTGCTGGGGCTGATCCCCGCCTTGCGCGCCTGAACTGCAGCACTGGCGGATGGCCTCCATCCGCCAGTGGCTGGACGCCTGGCCTTGTGCGCAGCCATGTCTGGCGTATCCTTCATGGAATGACAAAAATCGATAACGGCAGGGAGGATGACTCATGCAGCCGGCCAATCCCGAAACGCGAAATCCGCAGGAATTCGAGAAGGTCCTCTCGAGCAGTTCCACCCAGGTCGCCTCGTTCGATCGACACGAGCGGACCGCACTGGAGCGTTTCCAGCATTTCCTCCATTCGAGCCCTGCAGCCGTTGCCCTGATCGTGCTGGTCCTGTCGGTTGCGGCCTTCGGCTTCATTCTCGGCGGCAAGTTCTTCTCGGCCTTCACCCTGACTCTGATCCTGCAGCAGGTCGCGATCGTCGGCATCGTCGGCGCCGCTCAGACCCTCGTCATCCTGACCGCAGGCATCGATCTTTCGGTCGGCGCCATCATGGTGCTGTCCTCGGTGGTCATGGGCCAGTTCGCCTTCCGCTATGGTCTGCCGCCAGAACTCGCCGTGCTGTGCGGATTCGTCGTCGGCGGTCTGTGCGGTTTCATCAATGGCGTGCTCGTGGCGCGCATGAAGCTGCCGCCATTCATCGTGACGCTCGGCATGTGGCAGATCGTGCTCGCCACCAATTTCCTCTATTCCGCCAACGAGACGATCCGCAGCCAGGACATCGACGCCAATGCGCCGATCCTCAAGTTCTTCGGCGAGAACATTCGCATGGGCGGCGCTGTGCTCACCTATGGCGTCATTGCGATGGTGCTTCTGGTCGCGGTCCTCTGGTATGTGCTCAATCACACGGCCTGGGGTCGTCACGTTTACGCGGTCGGCGACGATCCGGATGCGGCGGAACTGGCTGGCGTCAACGTCAAGCGCATGCTGATCTCCGTCTACACGCTGTCCGGCCTCATTTGCGCGCTCGCCGGCTGGGCGCTCATCGGCCGCATCGGCTCGGTCTCCCCGACCGCCGGCCAGTTCGCCAACATCGAATCCATCACGGCGGTGGTGATCGGCGGGATCTCGCTGTTCGGCGGCCGTGGTTCGGTCCTCGGGATGATCTTCGGCGCGCTGATCGTCGGTGTCTTCCAGCTCGGCCTGCGCCTCATCGGCACGGACCCGCAATGGACCTATCTGTTGATCGGCGTTCTCATCATTGCCGCCGTCGCAATCGACCAGTGGATCAGAAAGGTAGCAGGCTGATGACCCAGGAACCCATTCTCACCGCCCGCGGTCTGGTCAAGCGTTACGGCCGCGTCACTGCCCTCGATCAGGCGGACTTCGATCTCTACCCGGGCGAAATCCTCGCCGTCATCGGCGACAACGGTGCCGGCAAGTCCTCGCTGATCAAGGCGATCTCGGGGGCCGTCACGCCTGATGAAGGCGAGATCAAGCTCGAAGGCCGGCAGATCAATTTTCGTTCGCCGATCGAGGCGCGCAAGGCTGGCATCGAGACCGTCTACCAGAACCTCGCTCTGTCGCCGGCGCTTTCGATTGCCGACAACATGTTCCTCGGTCGCGAGATCAGAAAGTCTGGCATCATGGGTTCGGTCTTCCGAAAGCTCGACCGGCCGGCGATGGAGAAGATTGCCCGCGACAAGCTCTCCGAACTCGGCCTGATGACCATTCAGAACATCAATCAGGCGGTGGAAACGCTCTCGGGCGGTCAGCGTCAAGGTGTGGCGGTGGCTCGTGCGGCGGCCTTCGGCTCCAAGGTGATCATTCTCGACGAACCAACCGCGGCCCTCGGCGTCAAGGAAAGCCGTAAGGTCCTGGAGCTGATCCTCGACGTCCGCTCGCGCGGCATGCCGATCGTGCTGATTTCCCACAACATGCCGCATGTATTCGAAGTGGCGGACCGCATTCACGTTCACCGTCTGGGCAAGCGCCTCTGCGTGATCAATCCGAAGGATTACACCATGTCGGATGCGGTGGCCTTCATGACGGGAGCGCGCCCGGCACCGGATACCGGCCTCGCTGCATGAGTGCAGGTCTCGACGATCTTCTGTCGGACATAGAGCGGCGGGCGCATGCGGGCGCCCGTCTGCTCGTTGGCGTTGCCGGGCCTCCCGGTGCCGGCAAGTCGACGCTTGCCGATCGCCTGCATGAGATCCTCGGAGAAAGGGGACATCGCAGCGCCGTCCTGCCGATGGACGGATTCCACCTCGACAATTCCATTCTCGACCAGCGCGGCGACCTTGCCCGTAAGGGCGCACCACACACCTTCGATGTGCGCGGACTGACCGACCTGCTGCGCGCCGTGAAGGCCGGAGGTGAGGTCTTCGTGCCGGTCTTCGATCGCACGAGGGAACTTGCGATTGCGGCAGCCCGCTGCATTGCGCCGGAGGATCGCATCGTGATCGCCGAGGGCAATTATCTTCTGCTCGATCAGGAACGTTGGGCCGGTCTCGCCGATCTCTTCGATCTGACCGTCATGGTCGCACCACCGATCGAGGAACTGGAGCGGCGGCTCATCGCGCGCTGGATCCATTACGGTCTCACTCCGGCACAGATCGAAGCAAAGGTCGAGCTCAACGACCTACCCAATGGCAGGCTCGTCCTGGAGCGCAGCCGCGTGGCCGATTTCACCTTCGACCTGTTCTGAACAGGTCGCGCGCAAGGCCTAGTCGAGCCTTCGTAAATTCTTAAGTTCTAATTAAATGCACCATCGGTAAAATTGTACCGGTTTGGTTCAGCGAATTTCAGCCTCCCCCTGATACAACTCCTCCATGAAAGGTTAACGCCGTTCGCGCCGGGCCATGAGGGCTGGCGGGTCTCAAGCTGGTGTGTTCATAGGGGTGAAGGAAATGGCGGTATTGATTGTCGAGGACAATCCGACCAATGCGATGATCATCCGTCACCTCGCAAAGAAGGTGACGTCTCAGGAGATCAAGGTCGCGGGCGATGGCAATACGGCATTGATGCTGTGCCACGCCGAGACCTTCGACATGCTGATCGTCGACAACCAGTTGCCAGGCATGTCCGGAGTTCAGTTCATCAAGGCCGTGCGCCTGATGGATCGCTATCGGGACGTTCCCATGGTCATGGTCACGGCAGACGACGAGCCGCGCCTGCGCGAGGAGGCCAAGGTCGCCGGTGTCACGGACTTCCTTCACAAACCGGTCGAAGCCGTCGCCTTTCGCAAGTTGCTGGCCGATCATCTCGGTGCGGCGGCAGTCCATCCCGAACTCCGTTCGGCTTAACGTGGGGAATGAGGTTCATGAAGAGAATTCTTGTCGCATGTCTTGCAACCGCACTCAGTGCAACGAGCGTCCTTGCTCTGGACGCGCCGACCGGCCCGGTCGTGCTCACCGTCAAGGGTGAGATCTCAAATACCAATGCCGGTGATACGGCGCAGTTCGACCTGGCCATGCTGGACAAGCTGAAGGGTCGAAAGGGCGAGATGGAAACACCTTGGACCGAAGGAAAGGCAACCTTCGAAGGCCCGCTGCTGCGCGAAATCCTCGCCGCAGTCGGCGCGACCGGCACCAGCCTCAAGGTCCGGGCTCTGAACGATTACGCGGCTGATGTGCCGGCTGACGATGCAAAGCTCGATACCATCCTCGCGACGAAACTCGACGGAAAGCTGATGTCGGTTCGGGACAAGGGGCCTCTGATGCTGGTCTATCCGTTCGATCTGGATCAGGGCCTCTACAATGAGAAGTACTTCTCGCGCTCTGTCTGGCAGATCAAGGAAATCGAGGTCGGCCAGTGACAATGACGGGAGCCACAGCACGGAAGTTTGCAGGCGGAGGCGCGGTGGCCTTCGTTCTGCAGACCGTGTCTGCCGTGCTCCTGTTCGTCCTCCTCATCCTATTTGTCGATATCGCCCGCCAGTACCGTATCATGGAAGACGGCGTGCGGGAGAATTCGCTCTGGTCTGTCTACCAACTCGACCGGGAAGTGCGTCAGCTGAGCCACAGCCTTTCGAAGGTTCAGGGGGGCCCCCAGAACCCGCAACCGCTCGATGAACTTTCGTTGCGCTACGACATCCTCTATTCCCGCGTGTCCATCCTCGATCAGGCGAAGTTCGGCACTTACTTTTCCGGCGACGAGAAGATCCGCGGCTATATCAGCAGCGTGACGCAATCCGTTCGTGATGCGCAGCCGATATTCGATGCCTATTCCGCCGGCAGACTTCCGACGGAGGAGCAGTTGAAAGGGCTTGAGACCTCCCTTGTTGGCATGGGGCGTGTTGCCGAAGACCTCTTGCTCTACACCAACACGCGCGTCAGCCACGAGCGGGCGGAAAGTCGCACGACGATCCTCAACCTGGAGCGCACCTCCACGGTCATGCTCTCCCTGTTGATGGTCTCGGTCGTGTTCCTCGTCGTCATCCTCAATCGCCAGCTCCGGTCGGTGCGCCGATCGAGTCACGAACTGCAGGTCATGGCGACGCAGCTCAGCGAGGCCTATGAAGGCGCCGACGCCGGAAACCGGGCAAAATCGCAGTTCATGGCGACCATGGGTCACGAGATCCGCACGCCGCTGAATGCAATCCTCGGCATGTCGGAACTGCTCGAGCTTTCCGAACTGCCGGATGACGCGATCCAAAGCGTCAAGACGATCCGCTCCTCGGGCGAAGCCCTGCTCGAGATCATCAACGAGATCCTCGACTTCTCCAAGATCGAGCATGGCAAGCTGGAACTCGAGGAACGCGCCTTCGACGTCTGCGCGCTGGCCGAAAGCACTGCCAGCATCATCAGGGGACGCGCCGACGACCACGGCAATACGGTCATCCTGGACCTTCCGGACTCTTTGCATGCCCTCTACGTCAAGACCGATCCGACACGCCTGCGGCAGGTTCTGCTCAACCTTCTGTCGAATGCCGTGAAGTTCACGCAGCAGGGCACCGTCACGTTGCGCCTGCGCGACTTCTACCGCGAAGGCAAACTGATGATCCGCTTCGAAGTGGAAGACACGGGCATCGGCATCGACGAGGCGGGCCTCGACAAGCTGTTCAAACCCTTTTCCCAGGTCGATGCCTCGATCAGCCGTCGCTACGGCGGAACCGGTCTCGGTCTCACCATCTGCAAGCAGATCGTCGAGAAGCTCGGCGGCGAGCTCGGCATGAGCAGTACCGTCGGGGTGGGCTCCATCTTCTGGTTTGAGCTGGCGGTCGTTCCCGTGACCCGCGAGGAGGCGAGTGGTCTCGCAGCCCAGGTGATCGCCGAAGAAACGCTGCCGCGCTGCCGCATCCTTCTGGTGGAAGACAACAAGGTCAACCAGATCGTTGCGACCCGCTTCCTCGCCCGTCTCGGCCAGGATGTGGAGATCGCCAATGACGGCGCAGAAGCCGTCTCCATCTCCCGCGAAAAGGCCTTCGATCTCATCCTGATGGACATGCAGATGCCTGTCATGGACGGCATCGAGGCGACAAAGCGCATCATTGCCGAAGGCGGACCCTCGGCCGAAGTGCCGATCATCGCGATGACCGCCAACGCTTCGGACGACGACCGCCGCCGCTGCCTCGACGCGGGCATGAAAGGCTTCGAATCCAAGCCCGTGACACTGGAAAGATTGCGAAAGATGATTGCACACGCCACGTCGACGGCCCGCGAAACCGCGCCGGCCTCAGCGACGACGACTGCGCCTCAGAAGCTGGAATTGCCGGACCTTGACATGACCGCGATGCCGCTTCAGTCGATGCCGGGTCTCGGGATCGAAGGTCTGGACGAGGCCCGCCACGCCGAACTCGTCGACGCGCTCGGTGAGGATGTCTTCCAGGAACTTGTCGAATCCTTCTTCGACGATGCGTCCGGCCTGCTCGACGAGTTGAACGAGGCGCTTCACCGGAACGATCCGGAAAAGATCGACCGCGTGCTGCACACGATCAAGGGGGCGGCCTCCAATGTCGGGTTGAACGACCTGGCGGTGAAGGCCAATGCGCTCAGGAGCCAGACCCCGGCACCTGAAGATATCGAATTGCTCGGCGAGGAAATTCTCGCGCTTAAATTTAAACTGGTTGCCTGAGAAGCAAGGAGGCGTTCATGCGTATTTTGTTGGTGGACGATAACAGCACCAATCTGAAGCTCCTGACGAAGCTCGTCGGCAAGCTCGACAACTGCGAGGCCCTGCCTTACGCCAGCCCAGATGCCGTGCTCTCGGCCCTACCGGAGCTCGATTTCGACATCGCCATCATCGATTACCAGATGCCGGTCTACAATGGCGTCGAACTTTTTACGGAAATTGTTCGCTTCGAAAAATATGCCGACGTGCCTGTCATCTTCGTCACGGCCGACAAGGACATGACGACCCGCATGGCAGCGCTGAATGCTGGCGCTATCGACTTCCTGACCAAGCCGGTGAACCCGGTCGAGTTCCAGGCCCGTGTCCAGAATATCGTCAGTCTGTCCCGAGCCCGGCGCCAGCTTGCCGACCAGGCCGAATGGTTGCGGCGTGAGGTTGAGCGGGCCGTGGGCGAACTGCGCGAGCGCGAGCAGGAGATCATCCATCGCCTGACGCTTGCCGCCGAGTACAAGGATCCGGAGACAGCCCGCCATACACTGCGCGTCGCGGCCTATTCGGAAGCGATCGCGATCGAATTGGGTCTGCCTAGCCATGTCTGCCACGACATCCGGCTGGCGGCACCGATGCACGACATCGGCAAGGTCGCTATGCCCGACACGGTTCTTCTGAAGCAGGGGCGTCTCACGGAAGCCGAATATCGCCAGATGCAGTCGCATGCCGAAATAGGCAGCGACATCCTCGGCCGCTCCCGTTCCTCGCTTCTGCAGCTCGCTTCCGAGATCGCCGCCAGCCATCACGAGCGCTGGGATGGGCAGGGCTATCCGAACCGTCTGGTTGGCACCGCGATCCCGATCTCCGGGCGCATCGTCTGCGTTGCCGACAACTTCGATGCGCTCACGACGGAGCGCCCCTACAAGCCGGCCTGGAGCTTCGAGCGCACGGTCGAGCACATCCTCGGTCGCGCCGGCACGCAGTTCGATCCGGACTGTGTGGCCGCCTTCGAACGAGCGCTTCCGCGGATACAGGCAATCATGGAGCAGGACCGGCGCGAACAGGCGGAAGAGGCGGAGAAGGTCGGAATTTCCGCGAGCGATCGGGTCGCCTGATGCTTTGATCCCCGTGGGCAGACATGCTAAGGGCGGCGAGTTCTCGCCAAGCCGGAGGCCCCGCCCATGTCATCCCTCACCATCCGCCGCCCCGACGACTGGCATCTGCATCTGCGCGACGGCGCCATGCTCGAAGGCGTGATCGGCGATACCAGCCGGCACTTTGCCCGCGCCATCATCATGCCCAATCTCGTGCCGCCGGTGGTCACCACGGCCGATGCGAAGGCCTATCGCGAGCGCATCGTGAAGGCACTTCCCGCGGGCGACCGCTTCGAACCCCTGATGACGCTGTATCTGACCGAGCAAACGAACCCCGACGATGTAGAGGAGGGCAAACGTTCTGGCTTGATCACGGCGGTGAAGCTCTATCCCGCCGGTGCCACCACCAATTCCCACGGCGGCGTGCGCGACATGGACAAGGCCATGCCGGTGCTGGAGCGCATGGCGAAGATTGGCCTACCGCTTTGCGTGCACGGTGAGGTGACGACACCGGAGGTCGATATCTTCGACCGCGAGAAGGTCTTCATCGATACGGTTCTCGATCCGCTGCGCAGGCGCCTGCCGGAGCTGAAGATCACCATGGAGCATGTGACGACGGAAGACGGTGTGCAGTATATCCGCGCTGCCGACCGCAACCTTGCCGGATCGATCACCACCCATCACCTGATCATCAACCGTAACGACATTCTTGTCGGCGGCATTCGCCCCCACTATTACTGCCTGCCGGTCGCCAAGCGTGAAAATCATCGCCAGGCGCTGCGCAAGGCAGCGGCTTCCGGCGATATCAGGTTCTTCCTCGGCACCGACAGCGCCCCGCATGTGGACCCGCTCAAAGAATGCGGCTGTGGCTGCGCCGGCATCTACACCTCGATCAACACGATGAGCTGCCTTGCCCACGTCTTCGAAGTGGAGAATGCGCTCGACAAGCTCGAGGCCTTTACCTCGCTGAATGGACCCGCCTGGTACGGCTTGCTGCCGAACGAGGAGACCATCACCCTGGTGAAGCGCGAAGAGGCGGTCGAATTCCCGGGCAAGATCTTCACCGGGGCAGGGCCGGTGACGGTGTTCGACCCGAAGTTCCCGCTGCATTGGGACGTCACCTGATACGACAAGAGCCTCGTGCGGGCGCACGAGGCTCTTGTTGCGGTCGATAGGGGCTGGCAGGCCTTGAGGTTTAGGCGCCGAGCGAGCCGAGCTGCGGCCAGAGGCCGAGCACGCCGATAATGATGAGATAGATCGCGACCACGTAGTTGAGCAGGCGCGGCATGATCAGGATCAGGATACCGGCGATGAGGGCGACGAGCGGCTGGATGACGAGCATGTTGTCCATGGGATGTTCCTTCGTGTGTGGCGAGCCGTAAAGATCTGGCGAAGCGGATTGTTCCATGCATGTTGATCTGGCGGGCGGCACGGCTTGCTGCTATTGCGCTTTGACCCATGTTTGACAGGAGCGACCGATGATCCAGACCCCCTTCACCGACACCGCCGTCATGGCCGAACTCGTCGCGAAGATGCTCTGGGAGATCAAGGCGGTCCACTTTAACGCGACCGAGCCCTACAAGCTCTCCTCGGGCATGAAGAGCCCCGTCTATATCGACTGCCGCAAGCTGCTGTCCTATCCGCGCGTGCGCTCCGCCGTCATGGATTTTGCTGCCGCTACGCTGATGCGCAATGCCGGCTTCGAGCAGTTCGACTGCATCGCCGGCGGCGAGACGGCGGGTATTCCCTTTGCCGCACTTCTCGCCGATCGCTTGGGCTTGCCAATGATCTATGTGCGCAAGGCGCCGAAGGGCCATGGCCGCAACGCCCAGATCGAAGGCCACATGCCGGAGGGATCGCGCGCGCTCGTCATCGAGGACCTCACGACCGCTGGCGGCAGCATGTTCAAGTTCATCGATGCCATCAGGGCGGCCGGCGGCGTGGTCGATCACGGCATCGCGCTCTTCTTCTACGGCATCTTCCCGGAAGCCCAGCAGCGCTTCGACGACGGCAAGGTGAAACTCCACTACATCGCCACCTGGCGCAACGTGCTCGCCGTCGCTCGGGAGCAAAAGCTGTTCGACGACAAGACGCTGTCGGAAGTCGAGGCCTTCCTCGATGCGCCGCTCGCATGGTCGGGCCGCAACGGTGGGGTTTCGTCGCTCGCCTGAGCAAATGCTCACGTCGCACTGGAAATCGGGCGCGACTTGGTTTAAATCGATTGAAACAGACGACTGGGAGGTCGAGATGATCCTGTGTTGCGGCGAAGCGCTGATCGACATGTTGCCACGCGAAACCACGCTCGGCGAGCGGGCCTTTTCGCCCTATGCCGGCGGCGCGATCTTCAACACGGCGATTGCGCTCGGGCGCCTCGGCATCGAGACCGGCTTCTTCACCGGCCTCTCCGACGACATGCTGGGCGACATCCTGCGCGACACGCTGAAATCCTCCGGCGTCGACTACAGCTACTGCGCCACGCTCTCGCGTCCCTGCACGATTGCTTTGGTGAAGCTCACCAACGGCCAGGCATCCTATGCCTTCTATGACGAAAACACCGCAGGCCGGATGATCACCGAAGCCGATTTGCCTACCTTGGACGACAGCTGTGAGGCCCTGCATTTCGGCGCGATCAGCCTGATCCCGGAACCCTGCGGCTCGACCTATGAGGCGCTGATGACCCGCGAGCATAAAACCCGTGTCATCTCCCTCGACCCGAACATCCGCCCCGGCTTCATCAAGGACAAGGAAGCGCACAAGGCCCGCATCGCCCGCATGGCCGATATGTCTGACATCCTGAAATTTTCCGACGAAGATCTCGACTGGTTCGATCTTCCAGGCACCCAGGACGAACGCGCCGCCTATTGGCTGACGCGCGGCGCCAAGCTCGTGGTGTTGACCAAGGGCGCGGAAGGCGCGACCGGTTACACCGCCGGCTTCAAGGTTTCGGTGCCCTCGAACAAGGTCGAGGTGGTCGATACGGTCGGCGCCGGCGACACGTTTGATGCGGGTATTCTGGCTTCGCTGAAGCGTCAGGGATTGCTGACCAAGGACAAGGTCGCGGCGCTGTCGGAAGATGCGGTGCGGGAGGCGCTGACAGTTGGGGCGAAGGCTGCTGCCGTCACTGTGTCGCGGGCAGGGGCCAACCCGCCGACGGCGGCGGAGATCGGGTTTTGAGGATGTTGCCTGCCAAGGCCTGTTGCCGCTGCGTAGGGTATGTTGCCACTGAGGCCATCAAGCGCTGACTAAATAAATAGCGAGCTGAAACGTCGTCGTGTGCCCCCTGCCGATTCAAGAAGGGCAGAGGGCTAAACTTCCGATTAAAGCGAAAGTGCTACGGATCCGCCACGTCGCAAGATGTCTAACAAGTAAGCAGCTTGCAGCTCAGCTCTCCCGCCGTTCCGCCAACGCTGCGACCAGCCCCGCCGTCGAGCTGTCATGCCCGGTCGCTGCGACCTTGCCCTGCACCACCGGCAACAGTCCCGTCGCCAGTTCCTTGCCGAGTTCCACGCCCCACTGGTCAAACGAGTTGATGCGGAAGATCACGCCTTCAACGAAGACGCGGTGTTCGTAAAGCGCGATCAGGCGGCCCAGCGTGTGAGGCGTGAGCTGGTCATAGACGAAGGTGATCGAGGGGCGGTTGCCGGAGAAGACGCGGTGCGGGGCGAGGAAGTCGGCTTCCTCGTCGGAGACACCTTTGGCGGTCAGCTGGCCTTTGGCCTCGGTTAGCGTCCGGCCTTTCATCAGGGCTTCCGACTGGGCGAGGCAATTGGCGATCAGGAGCTCGTGCTGGTGGCGGAGCTCTGGCTCGAAGCCGTTGGCGGCGATCATGAATTCGGCCGGGATGACGCTCGTGCCCTGATGGATGAGCTGGTAGAAGGCATGCTGACCGTTCGTCCCGGGCTCGCCCCAGACGACGGGTCCAGAGGCGCCCTGGACCGGCTTGCCGTCGATCGTCACGCTCTTGCCGTTCGATTCCATGTCGAGCTGCTGCAGATAGGCCGGGAAACGCGACAGGCGTTGGTCATAGGGCAGGATGGCGCGGGTCGGATAGTTCAGGACCTTGCGGTGATAGACGCCGAGCGCGCCGAGCAGCATCGGCAGGTTGTCGCGGAAGGGGGCCGTGCGGAAATGCTCGTCCATCGCATGGCCGCCGGCGAGGAAGTCGCCGAAATTGTCCGGCCCGATCGCAATCATCAGCGGCAGGCCGATGGCCGACCAGATCGAATAGCGGCCACCGACCCAGTCCCAGAAGCCGAAGACGCGCGCCTCATCGATGCCGAAGGCGGCGACCTTGTCGAGCGCGGTCGAGACGGCGCAGAAATGGTGACCGACGGCGGCTTCGCCCAGCGCATCGGCGATGAAGGCGCGTGCCGTCTGGGCATTGGTCATCGTCTCGATGGTGGTGAAGGTTTTTGATGCGACGATAAAGAGGGTGGTTTCGGCGGAAAGCGTCTTCAGCGTGTCGGCAATATGGGCGCCGTCGATATTGGAAACGAAATGCAGGCGCGGACCGTCATGGAAGGGGGCGAGCGCCAGTGTCGCCATGACCGGACCGAGATCAGAGCCACCGATGCCGATGTTGACGACATCGGTGATGGCCTTACCGGTCGCGCCCTTCAATTCGCCCGAGCGGATGCCGTCGGCGAACTTGCCCATGGCTTCCAAAACAGCATTGACGTCCGGCATGACATCGCGCCCGTCGACCATCACGGGGCGGTTCGAGCGGTTCCGCAGCGCGGTGTGCAGAACGGCGCGGCCTTCGGTGAAATTGATCGGCGCACCTGAGAACATCTCGTCGCGTTTGGTGGCGACGCCGGCGGCTGTGACCAACTGCTCGAGGTGATCGAGCACCTCGTCATTCACGGCGCATTTGGAATAATCCATCAACAGGTCGTCGAGCGAAGCGGAAAAACGGCCAAAACGCTGCGGATCTGCCGCAAAGGCTGCGCGCAGGTCTTCGGCATGGGTGGCAGCGACCGTGCTCGTCAGTGTGTCGATGATGGATTGCATCGGAATGTCCCTGGTTCGACGATGATGCCGGGGACCTTAGTGGTGACTTGAGACGGGATCAAGACGAAGGGGAGGCCGAAGCCTCCCCAAATTTAAATCGATTTATTTTCCGTCCCGCAACTCTCGCCGCAGGATCTTGCCGACGTTGGTCTTCGGCAGTTCCGTGCGGAACTCGATATAGCGCGGCCGCTTGTAATTGGTGAGGTTTGCGGCGCAATGGGCTTTCAGTTCGTCGATGGTGAGGTTCTCGTCCTTCTTGACGACGAAGAGCTTCACCGCCTCGCCAGAATGCTCGTCCGGCACACCGACAGCGGCGCATTCCAAAACGCCGGCATGCATGACGGCCACTTCCTCGATTTCGTTCGGATAGACGTTGAAGCCGGAGACGAGGATCATGTCCTTCTTCCGGTCGACGATCTTCACGTAGCCGCGCTCGTCCATGAGGCCCATGTCTCCGGAGCGGAAGAAGCCGTCCTCGCTCATGACCTTGGCCGTCTCTTCCGGACGCTGCCAATAGCCCGCCATGACCTGCGGTCCGCGAATGCAGATCTCGCCCACGTCGCCGACCGGCAGCGTGTTGCCGTCCTCGTCGCGGATCTCGATGTCGGTCGAGGGCAGCGGCAGGCCGATCATGCCGGAGAATTCACGGGCGTCGAGCCGATTGACGGTGGCAACCGGCGAGGTCTCCGAGAGGCCATAACCTTCGGTGATCGGCCGACCGGTGATATCGAGCCAACGCTCGGCCACCGGCCGCTGGATCGCCATGCCGCCACCGAGCACGAGCATCAGGGAGGAGAAGTCGATCTTCTTGAATTCCGGATTGTTCATCATCGCGTTGAACAACGTGTTGAGGCCCGGGAAGACATGCGCCTTAAAGCTTTGCAGCTCCTTGATGAAGGCCGGGATATCGCGCGGATTGGCGATCAGCAGGTTGTGGCCGCCAAGCGCGATCCCCATCAGCGAATTCACGGTCAGCGCGAAGATATGATAGAGCGGCAGCGCGCAGACGAAGTTCAGGACTTCCGGCCGCGACTGCCCCGCGAAAGCCGCTTCCAGCCAGAGTGCGATCTGCTGCTTATTGGCGAGCAGGTTCGCATGCGTCAGCGTCGCGCCCTTGGAGACGCCGGTCGTGCCGCCGGTATATTGCAGGAAGGCGACGTCGCTCGATGCCACGTCGACCGGCTTCAGTTGCAGCTTTTCGCCCTCTGCCAGCATGGCCTTGAAGCCAGTTTGGCCCGGTATCGACCAGGCAGGCACGAGCTTCTTCACCTTGCGCACGACGAGATTGACGATGTGGCCCTTGAGGCCGAGCATGTCGCCCATGGCGCAGACCACGACATGCTTCACATCGGTGCGGGCGACCACTTGTTCGACCGTGTGGGCGAAGTTTTCGAGAACGACGATCGCCTTGGCGCCGGAATCCTTGAGCTGGTGTTCCAGTTCGCGCGGCGTGTAGAGCGGGTTGACGTTCACCACGATCATGCCGGCGCGCAGGATGCCGTAAACCGCGACCGGGTTCTGCAGAATGTTCGGCGTCATGACGGCGACGCGGTCGCCCTTGGAAAGCCCCTTCGACTGAAGCCAGGCACCGACTTTGCGCGACTGTTGCTCGAGTTCGCGGAAGGTCATTCCGCGGCCCATGCTGGAAAAGGCCAGCCGATCGGCGAACTTGGCGCAACTCGCTTCAAACAGTGCGCCCAGCGATTGGTGGGCATGCGGCGCGATCTCGGCCGGCACGGAGGCCGGATAGGACTTCACCCAGATCTTCTCGGCGGCGCGGCCGCTGAGGCGGCTCATAGTTTCCGTCATCATGTTCCTCCCGAAACTTTCGTTGTCTGCATGCCCATCTCGGGGCCGATTCCTCCTCAGGTCCCGAAAGCTTATGCGTTCCCACGCCGGCAGTGCAACTGTGACAAGGCTATATAACCTTGACGTAAACGTCAACAAACCCATTGGGCCTTCTCGGCGCTTTGAGAGGAACCATGCACCAGCGCCGGCTGTTACCCTTTCATCGACAACCAACAAGGAGGATATTCCAATGTTGCAGGAAAATCGAACCGCCACCAGTGGCCAGGATCCCTATGTCAAGGATACCCCGAACTTGATCGCCAGCGACAAGGTCGAAGGCACGGCCGTTTATGGCCGCGATGGCGAGCGCATCGGCTCGGTCCAGCGCGTGATCCTGGAAAAGCGTGGCGGTCGCGTGGCTTATGCGGTTCTCAGCTTTGGCGGTTTCTGGGGTATCGGTGACGACTATTACCCGCTCCCTTGGGAAAAGCTGACCTATGACGAGAGCCTTGACGGCTATCGCATCGATCTCACCAAGGAACAGGTCGAGGCAGCGCCGAAGCATCGCGACGACACCGAACACTGGTACCGCGACAACGGCCGCTCGGTCTACGACTACTACGGCGTCCCGCCTTACTGGATCTGATAAGACTTTGTCGTGACGTTATCATCGAAGGGCCTCGCCATGCGGGGCCCTTTTTCGTGCTCAGCGGCTATGGAGTGGCAAAGTGGACGGCAGCGTAATCGCGCTGCAGCAGGAGAGACGTCAATCAACCCGCCCGAGCCCGTACTAAAGTTTACGGCACTCGCGCCCGAGCGGCTCTTTGCACAGATAGCGGCAGTGGGAAAGGGTAATGCTTGGAATTTGTGGAAAAATGGTGCCGCTTGCAGGCATCGAATTGCAAAATCAATGGCTTACATGGACTATCAGCCAACATCAGACACTTGCGTTTCCAGTGATATTGCTGTTTCGCTCACCCTCACGCGTTATCGTCGTGTCACCTGGCGCGGAATCTCCGTGCAGTATTCGCGGCTGAAGCTTCCGACGGAATATGAGTTCAAGTGGGACGGATCGTGCCACTACCTGGCGTATCATGACCTCTTCCTCCTCGATGGTGAGATGGAGGTGCTGGGCGACAAGCCGATTGCTGGTGGTGACTTGCGCGACCAGATGACATTTGTCCCAGACGGGATTGAGATCACCGGCTGGGCGAAACCCGCCGATCGCATGAACGCCTTCACGGTGATCTGTTTTGATCCATCGGCGATGTACGAGGAATTGCAGGCGGAATTCACGCCGTTCGAGTCTAGGCCTCACGTGTATTTCCAGGACAATGTGCTCGGCGCGACCATGCAGAAGCTTGCGTCCGTCATGGCTGACGAACGCCGCCCCGCATCGCAGATTTATGCCGAAACCCTCGGCTTGACCGCCGCCCTGGAAATGTTCCGCCTGGCTCAGGAAGGCTCCATTGCACCGAAGTCAATCGCATCGGCAGGCCAGCTTAGCAAATCCAGGCAAGAGCTCGTTTTGAGCTACATCGCCGAGAACCTCGGTCGCGACCTCGGCCTGGATGAGTTGGCTGCTCTTTGCGGATTGACGCGATTTCATTTCGCCCGAGCATTCAAGGCGACCTTCAGCGAGCCCCCACACCAGTACATTCTGAGGATGAGGCTGGAAAAGGCCAAGCGTCTTCTCGCCAGCAGTCGATTGCCAATCTCTGACATCGCCACCACGACAGGCTTCAATGGTGCAAGCCAGTTCGCACGATCGTTCAAGTCTGTAACAGGGCAGACGCCACTGGAATTCCGCAGAAGCGCTTGACTGTGTCGGGCGGCTGAATCTGAGCTGCTAAAGTGTCTGCTTTCCGTGGCACGTATTGACGGAAGTTATGACTGTTTTGAGGGCGCACAGCAGAAATCATTTTCCGCTGTCGGTCGATAGAAGACAGCCTTTTTGAAGGCTTTTGAATGACATAGCGGACATTCAGGCTGCCACGTTCAGCTCGTTCGAAGCAAAATAGCCGCCGAATAAAGGAAAAGGGTTGGGTTGATAAAAGCAGCCTTTGAGTTTGAGAGGATTCTTAAGAAAGGCATGCTCAATTAGTCTCCTAAGGGAGAACCCAAAATGCGCCTGCTTATTGCTGCTGTCCTCTGTTTCGCTGTCACTTTCATTTCCGGATCGGTTTCGGCCACCAACGAAGCATGGACGGCTGCAAGAGCAACCGACCAGGTGCGGTATACCCTCGACAATGAAAGTTGGATCGCGCTTCGCAAAGGAATGTCTGTTCCCAATAAGGCATGGATTTCGACGGGTCCTCGCGGCCGACTGCAGCTTGTGCGCGGTACCGAAAGCATTACGTTTAAACCCAACACCCTTGCATCGATCACTACGCGTGGCAGCAATCAGAGCCGCAAGACCGAAGTCGTGCAGCAGGTCGGAGAAATCAGCCTTGAAATAGAAAAGCGGCAGCGTCCTCACACGACAGTGCAGACGCCCTTCTTGGCTGCCGTCGTCAAGGGAACGCGCTTTAGCGTCAAGGTGGGGAAGACCGGTGCGGCTGTCTCCGTCAATCGTGGACTCGTGCAGGTCACCAGTTTCCCGAGCGGCGAAAGGAGCGATCTCGGCGCCGGTCAGCGAGCGAACGTCGATAGATCCGGCATGAGCGTTGCCGGCGTTTCACAAAAACCAGCCATCACGCGTGTTGCACGCTCTGCCGCCCCGGTTCGAGCCCTGAAAGACGCGCCAACGCAGGACAGCAATGCCGCAACTGGTAAGCGGGCGGACAAGGCCTCTGACAAGGGTGGCAAGACGGCATCGAACGACGACGGTAATGGCAGCGGCAATGGCGGTGGCAATGGCAATGGCAAAGGTCGTGACTGAAGTCAGTGAGCAGCGGCCCCTAAACGTCTAACTTTTTCATGGCAGATAGCGGCACTATCTTACGAGGCGGTCTGTCTTCCATGACCCGCTTCGTCTGACCGCGATCGCTTCATTCATGGCGATATCGTTCAATCTGCCGTCACTCTTCCGCGCTCGCATATCAAGCACGGTTGCCAAAATGTCATCCTCTGAAAAGAAACAGCGCGCACCGGGCAAGTTCGTCAGTGTTCCAATGACCACGAAAGTCCAACGGAGTCGGCACCTGATATCACCCCTATGCTACGGAAACCCAATCTGATCAACATAGCCGAGAACTTGGGACGCGACCTCGGTCTGGATGAATTGGCCAATCTCTGCGGATTGACCCGATTTCATTTCGCGCGCGCCTTCAAGGCAACCTTCAATGAGCCGCCGCATCAGTTCGTCCTGAAATGAAGGTGGAGAAGGCCAAGCATCTCCTCGCCACCACTCGACTGCCCATCTCCGACATTGCTGTCGCAGCAGGCTTCAACGGAGCAAGCCAGTTCGCGCGATCATTTAAGGCTGCGACGGGACAGACGGCTTTAAAGTATAGGCGAGTCGCTTGAGTATGCGCTCCCTTTAGCTCTTGGACGGCTTGAGGGCTCCTGGCCTAGTTAGAATGCCCGTCCTGCGATCTTACATCGCACGCCGTTCGTTTCATACTCAATCTGTGCCTCACCTTCGATCATGGAGGCTAGAGCCTGTTGTATGAGACGGGATCCAAAGCCACTCCGTGACGGTGAAGTCACTGTCGGCCCTCCCTTCTCCTCCCAAAAAATCTGGAATCCCAAGGGCTCGGTTTGTAACGTCTTGCAGTCGATATGTACCGAGCCGCTCTCATTGGACATAGCACCATACTTTATGGCGTTGGTGCCGAGTTCGTGAATTGCCATTCCAATCATGACACCATTGCGCCCCGACAGCCTGAAGTCGTCTCCGCTTAAGTGAATCCTATTCTCTTCCACCCCCAATGCAGCAATTGTGGTCAGGATGACCTCACTCACGCTGAGTTCCTGCCAGTCATCTCGAACCAGCAGATCATGAGTCCGGGCGAGAGCCGCAAGACGAGCGTGGAATGCACTAAGTGCTGTCTTGTGATCATCGAAACCTCGAAAAGAAAGGCTTGCTATGCCTTGGACCAGAGCCAGGGTATTTTTGACGCGATGGTTCAGCTCCTGCAGTAGGAGCTTTCGTTCATGCTCGCTCCGCTTGAGGTCCTCGATATCAGTTGCGGTACCAACCCAGCGAATGTCGATATCGGAGACCTCCTGCTGCGAATTGGCACGGCTGAGATGCCAGCGGTAGCTTCCATCGCGCATTTTCAGTCGATGATCGCACGCGTAGTCATGGCCGCCCGTTGCCGCAGCTTCCCATTCCTGCGTTGTGCGTGCCAGATCGTCAGGATGTACGATCTTACGCCAGTCAAAAAGGCCTGTGGCGGGATCCCGAGCCGGCCAAAAGGCTTTTATACGCTCATTATAATAGTCCACCTGACCTTGAGCGTTCACCGTCCATACGAGCTGCGGCATCGAGTCCGCTAGCAATTCGAATTGCCTTTGAAGGCGGTGAGTTTTTTCTTCATTTTGGTGTTGTTCGGTTACATCCGTGTTCGTCCCGAACCATGCACGGATCTTGCCCTCTTCATCGCGGATGGGACGGGCACGCGACAAGAACCAGCGATAGCCACCATCTGCACCTCGCAACGGAAATGTATCTTCCCAGTCTTGGCCAGTGGCGAAAGAATGCGAGATGCGCTCGACCACTCTCTCGAGATGGTCCGGATGGTGAACACACCGCCATCCCCACCCCCTAACGTCGTCCAACGTCGTTCCGGTAAACTCGTACCAGCGCGCATTATACCAGTAGATCGAGCCATGTTGGTCGGCAATCCACGCGAGCTGATTGATGTTGTCAGCCAAGGCTCTGAAACCGACCAATGGATCCGCGAGGCGCTCGTCGGTGATGTCAACGTTCACACCTCGAATGGCAATCACCGAGCCGTTGGCCGAACGTTCAACCTTGGCTCGATCCAGAATGTGCCTAACGACGCCGTCCGGCCTGATGATGCGGAATTCGTGGGAGTAGTGCGCAGAATGCTCAAGAAACGAGGTGGTTTCCGATTGAACTCTTAGACGGTCTTCCGGATGCAACAGTGCGTTAAACGCCGCTTCGTCGATGGGCGCGAGCTCCAGCCCATACAGCGCCACCAGCCCCGGAGACCACTCTAGTATGTCGTCGGCAACATGCCAGACATAGGAACCGACCCCCTCAAGCGCAGGCAGTGTGTGCTCTTTTGATATCACGATCGCACCGTGCATGCGGCGATATTCCCTTGATCGGTCCAACGAGAGATCAGCTTACAAAGAATCATCGAAATAGGGAACACGTTGTCGACCCACAGCGAGCAGTGTCTGCTTTCAGTCTGCGTGCCAAGAGGTATGGGCCACAGAAATGGAGGCGTGCGGAAGAAACGATGCGGCCATGGAGTCCTCTCTGCTTTCGGGCAGGTTGGGGAGCGCCGTCAACGTCCGATTCGAAGGCGCTTAGCGGAAATCATTTCCGTTACGGGGCCGAGAGCGGACAGTCTGCTGCCAAGCACCGCCAGCGCATAGCGGCTGTTCGGAGCCAATCGATAGTTGCCAGACAGAGTGGTTGCCGTGACGCCAGACTAGCCATTCGCCCATGGGTCTTTCAAATCAGACGTTGCCGTCAGCGGCTCATTGCGCGCAAGCTACCTGGCTTCTACTTTGGTTCCACGTTCAATCTCGCTACTCGGATACAGAACAACCGGCTCTTGTTTGCGGAGGCCTTCGAGAACCTGAGCTGCCAGCGCGTTTCGCTGGCCAATGGCCACCTTGCGAAGTGCGGCTCGGTCATCTTCAACGACGAAAACTCCCCAATCATCCCCGATCCGGAAAAAAGCGCCGAGAGGAAGCTGGGGAACAATCTCGTCGAACATGATGATATCGACATCCGCGCGGAATCCATGACCAAGGCTGCGCCAAAGCGCTGGTGAGGAGGCAATGTCGAGCACCACCGTCACACGTTGTTCCTCGATCCCAAGCGCCGACACCTTGGTTTCTGCGAGAGGCTCTATTCGTTTAACCAGCGCCTCAAGGTTGGCTCCACCCCAGTTGCGCACCACCGCACGCTGACCAACGCTCACTGTAACAGCATCCTCGGAGAGGAGATCTACTGCGATCTCGATGTCTTCCGGATCACCAATTTCGAGCAGCGGTGTGCCAGCCTCGACGACACCCTCGCTGCGCCTGAGGACCTGAAGCACCAGACCATCAATGGGTGCCATCACGCTGATGCATTCACAGGCATTGCTCCGGCTCTTGATCTCTTGGCGCGTCAAAAGCTGCGTGCGTGTTCGACTGAGCTCGGATTCACGAACCTCAAGTGAAGCCCTCGCAGTGGCCAGGCTCGTCTCCGCAACACGAAAGGTCCTTTCCGCCTCATCGAGCGTGCGCTGTGAGATCGCCTGATGCTCGCTCTGCATCCGGGCCCGTGTGAGCTCGGTTTTGGCATAATCGAGGTTGACCCGGGCTGCTTCCACTTCGGCTGCCGCAAGCGCGCGCGCTGCCGTAGCCGCGTCAACTGCGGCGCGTTGCCCAGCCTCTGTCCGGACATCCAGAAATTCGGGAGGGGCAGGCTCGATCCTGGCGACTTCCGTCTCGTTCGCTGCAACTCTATCCCCCGGGTCCACGGTCAGCCGCTTGAGGTAACCCCGAAGTGGGGCATGAAGAGTGTAAACATGGCGAACACGGGTTTCGCCTTCCTCGCTGATCGCAACCGTAAGAGGAGCTGTTTTCACATATGTGATATCTACAGGGACCGGTTTCGGCCAAAGTGAATAGGTCATGCCGCCGGCCAAAAGCACAAGCAGGCTTCCCCAAATGACAATCCTTCTGCCGATCACGCGCACGACACTACTCCCGTGTTTTAAGGACACCGATCAAGTCGAGGTGGTCAAGGCGCCTGCGTATGAAAGCCGCACAGGCGACGACTGTGGCGGTGGCAATTAGCGACGCCTCCCCATAGGTTTGTGGCTCGACCACCAGAGGCACTCGGTAGAGCTCAGTCTGGAACGCTGACGACATGTACCAAGACAACAGGAAGCCGATGCCACAGCCGAGGGGAATGGCAGCAATCGCCAAAAGCCCTATTTCGCCAAGAAGGATGTATGAGATCTCCCAGCGGCTAAATCCGAGAACCGCGAGCGTTGCAAGTTCACGCCCGCGCTCTGATAACGCGATCCGGATTGCATTATAGCTGACACCAAAGGAAAGGATGATGGAGAAGGCGACGAAGAAGCCGACGAAAATCAGGATCGTTTCGCCCATCGTCTTGAAGAAGGTGTCGAGTGCAGCCTGCCTGAAGAGGATAGCTGTGATGCCAGGCAACGCCTTGAGCTTCATCAAGAGGCGGCCTTGCTCGGATGCGTCAAGCTTCACATACAGTCCCGAGATGACTGGACCGTCATTCATCAAGCGATTGAGCGCATTGAGCTCCAGGTACACGGGCGTGCCAATATATGTCTGGAAGGTCTGCAACACCGGCAAATCGAAGGTAGGTCTGTTTCCTTCCAAAACTTGTACCTGAACCATGTCGCCGACGCTGACATGGAGTAGTTCCGCCAGGATCGATGACATGACGAGCCCCTCGGCTCGAGGAGACAGGACCAACCCGCGTTCGTCGTAAATCGGGCTGAGGCTCGCGTGTTCAGGGATCCCACTTATCCCTTGTCGCTTCGTCCGATGCCCATGCGAAATCTCTGCCGCCACGCTGCGGAAGGGCTCAGTTGCAAGCACCGCCGGAAGATGAATGAAATCGATTTCACCTTTGCGCGGCTCTATCTCGTTGAAGATGATCGTCGCATCCTGGTGTTGCGATCTCTCGAAGACCGTTCGAGCCAGAAGGTTCACAGCATCCATCCATTGCAGCGCCAATACCAGCACAGCGACAGACATGGCGAGACCAAGCGTGGTGAGAAACGCCCTGACAGGCCAGCGCATAATCCGCCTGAGGATAATTCGCGTCGGCTCGTCCAGCATGTTCAAGCGCGCCGATGCGCGGCTGTAACTGGGTGGGCTGGGGGGAAGCATCGCAGCGGCCGGTGGCAGCCGAACAGCTCGCACCACCATGGCAGCCGAGCCGGCGAGCGCGGCGGCAAGGCTGACGGAAGCTGCAATTACAAAACCTTGCGGGCTTGGTCGGTAAAGGAGAAAGGGAAATCGATAGAAGTTGGCATAGAGGCTGGTATTCCAGTGCCCGAGCCAGGCGCCGAGCGCCCAGCCGAGGAGCACGCCGATTGAGGAGATGGCGAGCACCATTTTGGCGTAATGCCAACCGATTGCCCAGTTGCTGTAACCGAAGGCCTTGAGCAGACCGATCTCCCGCCTCTCCGTTTGGATCAGCCTGCCCATCACCATATTGGTGAGAAATGCCGCCACTGCGAGAAAGATCGTCGGCAAGATGCGTGACATGTTGATCTGCTGGCGGATCTCACTCTGCAGGAACCAGTTGGAAATCTGATCTTCGCGCGCATATCCACCTTGGCCTGCATAAGGCTCAAGAAGGATGTCCAGGCCGGCGATTACGGCCTTGGTGTCTGCACCACGCAATAGTGTCAGCGTCACGCTGTTGAAGGCCTGATCCATGTCGAAAGCCGCGGCGAGGCTGGTCCGGTCCATCCACAGAACCCCGAAACGACGGTCATCAGGCATCATGCCACCAGGGGCGATTGCATAGATAAACTCAGGGCTCAGGGCCGTCGCCACTACCCGAAGGATACGCCTCTGCGAGCCTAAGACTGCTCCGAATGTATCGCCGACCACGAGCCCATGAGCCTCGGCGAAGGGTTCGTTCAAGACCACAGCGTCTGATTCGCCCTGCTCCGGCAGCCTCCCGGACCGGACGACAAGGACATTGTGCAACTGTGGACTGCTTGCAGGCAGTGAGATCACCTGGCCAATTGCAGGCTCGTTGAAATTCGGTATGTCGAGGATGGCGCCGCGGACGATCCGGCTTTCGGCAGCGGCGACACCCGGAATATCGGCAATGTTGCGAATAAGCCGCTCCGGCACGCGCTTCGCCTGAGCAAAAACCTCTGCGAACCGTGAGCGCTGGTAATAGGCATCCGTGGTTTCCTGGAGCGCTTGAATGGTGGTCAAAGCCATGACAAGCAGGGCAGCACCGGAAGCGACGACCAGCGAAACCGCCAAAACCTGCATCTTCAGACGCCACAGATCCCGGACAAGTTTGTAATCAAGGCTGGACATAATCACCACGTCACCTCGGCCAGGGCGCGCCGTGTCTGGTTGACATGCGTCTCGACAATTCTGCCGTCGCCGAAGAAGAGCACACGGTCAGCGACATCGGCGATGCCGGCATTGTGGGTGATGATTGCGGTTGTCGTTCCGAGCTCGTTGTTGACCCGCAGAATAGCTTCCAGCACCAAAATTCCAGTCTTACTGTCGAGCGCACCCGTTGGCTCGTCGCACAAGAGCAAGGCGGGTCGCTTGGCGATGGCGCGTGCCACAGCCACGCGCTGTTGCTCGCCGCCCGAGAGCTGGGAGGGGAAATGATCTTGTCGCTCGCTCAGCCCCACCAGTGCCAGAGCCTCAGCGGGATGCATGGGATCACTGGCAATCTCCGTGACCAGAGCGACATTCTCCCGTGCTGTCAGACTGGGGATGAGATTGTAGAACTGGAAGATAAAGCCCACGTGCTCGCGCCGGTACGTCGTCAAAGCCCGGTCGGTCGCGTGTGTGAGATCATGATCGCGGAAACGGACTTCGCCGCTTGTTGGTTGGTCCAAACCACCCAAGATGTTGAGAAGGGTCGATTTCCCGCTGCCAGAAGGGCCAAGAAAAACGACAAGCTCGCCCTCGTAGAGATCAAGGTCTACCTGATCGAGAGCTGTGACCTCGACCGCACCCATCTTGTAGATTTTCGTCAAGGCGCGACCCTTTAGGGCCGCAGGTTTCACATCGCCCATTAGCGCTGCCTTCCATGCCCGGTGGGAAGATTTCCCCTGCACCTTCAGATCGATTGCAGAAGGATTAGCGCAACTGCTCTGTGAAGGAATTGCGATAAATCAAAGCGCCACACCGCCTGGCTCGGTATCGAGGTTGCCGGAAAGGTTCGCATACGTCTGAGACACGAATTGTGTACGGTTGGACCTTCACACATTACCGGTGAGTTCGCAGCCACCTCCTCTGAGGACAGTGCTCATGCCTTCCGATCACTCCCAGACAGCAGAACCCCAGCTCCTCAGACGGCTCGGTCTCGTGCACGCCGTCCTTTATGGTCTGGGTGTCACGATCGGCGCCGGCATTTACGTGCTGGTGGGTGTCGCGGCCGGTCGATCGGGAATGCATGCACCGCTTGCCTTTGCGCTGGCCGCGATCGTCATGGGCTTGAGTGCGGCCTCGTTTGCCGAACTCGGGACACGCATGCCTGTCAGCGCCAGCGAAGCGGCCTATGTCGACCGGGCCTTTCACCGCCCCTGGCTCAGTCTTGCCACAGGCCTTCTGGTCATCATCACCGCCGTGATTTCCGCCTCGACGATCAGTTCGGGCAGTGCCGGATATCTGCAAACCTTCCTTCCGTTTGACAGGGGGTGGATCATCACCGGCGTGGTCATCGCGATGGGGCTCGTCTCCTGCCTCGCAACCGTTCACTCCGTCACCTTTGCGGGCCTCATCACGCTGGTCGAGGTCGCAGGGCTGGTGCTGATCGTCGGGGCTGGTGTGTGGAACGGAACGGGCTTGCTCACGCGCCTGCCCGAGATCTGGCCCGGAGGCGATTTGGGGGGATGGCTGGGCGTGGCAAGCACAACCATGATCGCGGTCTTTGCTTTCATCGGTTTCGAACACCTGGTCAACGTGGCCGAAGAGATGAAGGCGCCGCGCCGCACGCTGCCCGCTGCCCTGTTCCTCACCCTGGGCCTGACCGCCGTCATCTATGGACTGGTTGTCTGGGTATCGATCACAGCCGTCCCACCTTCAGAACTTGCCGCTTCCAGCGCGCACCTTGCGCTGGTCTTCGAGCGGTTGACGGGTTGGCCGCCATCCAGCCTGAGCGTGATCGCCATCGTCGCAACGCTCAACGGCGTCATCGTCCACATGATCATGATCGCACGGGTCATCTATGGCCTGGCGCAACAGGGAAACCTTCCACCGGTCCTGGGTCGGGTGAACGGGATGACAGGGACACCGCTAGTCGCGACCGGGATCGGAGTTACGCTCATCCTGTTTTTCTCGACCGCACTCCCGCTGGAGGGGCTCGCCGAACTCACCTCGCAAGGCACACTGGTTCTGTTTGCAATCGTGAACCTGGCTCTGATCCGCATCAAGTGGCGGGAGGCTAGCCCGCCCGCTGACGTCTTCGTCTGTCCGAGATGGGTACCCTATGCTGGTCTTGCGGCCAGTCTCTTGCTCTTGGTGTTCGACAGGCTTCCCTTGTCTTGATGTCGATCAAGTCCCGCATGGGGCCTGATGATACCGTGCATCTCGTGAACCTCCAGGAGGATCAGATGAGGAGGACGTGCGATGCTTGAATACAGGATCTCGGCGCAGCGGATCGATCCCAGGGAGAGCGTGGCGCGTAGCGAGAGCGCACAGGTCAGGCTTGCGACCGGATTGACCGGTCCGGTCGACGCCTTCAATCCGGCCGAACTGTTGCTGGCATCTGTTGCAGCCTGCTTGATCAAGGGGATCGAGCGTGTCCTGCACCTTCTCGATTTCTCTCTCGATGGCGTCGAGGTGATACTTCATGCGGTTCGGCAGGATGATCCGCCGCGTATCGCCTCCATCGACTATGAACTCGTGGTCGATACAGAAGAGAGCGACCAGCGGCTTGAACTCCTGCACAAGAACGTCCGCAAATACGGCACGATCTCCAACACCGTGGCTCTCGCGACCCGCCTTGATGGCGTGATCCGGAGGACCTCATGAGGAGCCTTCACAGCGAAACGCATCTCGTTTCCCGGATCGGATGGCTGCGAGCCGCCGTTCTCGGCGCCAATGACGGCATCGTATCGACCGCAAGCCTGATCGTCGGGGTGGCAGCCTCTGCGGCGGGGAGTTCCGAGATCCTGATCGCCGGCATCGCCGGACTGGTGGCCGGAGCCATGTCCATGGCGGCGGGCGAATATGTTTCGGTGAGCTCCCAGGCCGACACCGAACAGGCCGATCTCACCCGCGAACGGCTGGAGCTTGAGAGCCAACCCGATTTGGAGCGCGAAGAACTTGCACAGCTATATGTCAAGCGCGGTGTCGATATCGATCTGGCCAGAAGGGTGGCCGAGCAATTGATGCAGAAGGATGCGCTCGAAGCGCATGCCCGCGAAGAACTCGGCATTTCCGAGATCACCACCGCCCGACCGATCATGGCTGCCCTGACATCGGCGCTGACCTTTGCTGTCGGCGCCATGATGCCGCTTGCCATGGTGTGGCTGGCGCCCGCCAACCAGCTCGTGTGGCTTGTCTCTGCCGCGTCACTGCTGTTTCTCGCGCTGCTTGGAGCCATAGGCGCCAAGGCTGGCGGGGCAGACGTGCTGAAGGCCACAATCCGCGTCACCTTCTGGGGTGCCTTTGCCATGGCGCTGACCGCAGGGATTGGCGCGCTGGTCGGAACCGCCGTCTAGGTGGTGCACGACGCTCAGAGGGTATGCTTCGGTGCGGGCGCCACACCGCTAACAGGACCGGCATGCGCCGGTCGCCAGGGAGTGAGATCATGACCTATACACTCGACAAGACAATCAAAGGCATGTCATTTGACGCTGTGGTCGCAGCCACGAGGGAGGCCCTGTCGACCAAAGGATTCGGTGTGCTGACCGAAATCGATGTGCGCGCGACAATGAAGAAGAAGCTCGACGTCGATGTGGCTGACTATCTCATTCTCGGCGCGTGCAGTCCGAAAATGGCGCTCGAGGCGATGAAGATGGAACCCAGGGTCGGTGCCATGCTGCCCTGCAATGTGATTGTGCGTTCGCTGGAGGACGGGACCATCATGGTCAGCGCCATCGATCCCGTCGCCTCGATGCAGGCGATCGACAACCCGGAACTCAAAACAGTCGCCGGACAGGTCCGGTCTCTCCTGCACGACGCCGTTTCCGCCATCTGAGGCGTCGGTTCCCCGGCTCTGCCGCAGGCTCACTGAACGGGTCAGCATTGTGCCCGGCCCACGACGGCGTCCGCTCGCACCGGCCTTAGGTCTCGAGGGCGCGCCTGATCTTGCGGACGATGGCGCGGCGAGCCTTGTCGTCTGCAGCCATGCGAAGCTCGGCCTGGAGATCCTGGATCAGTCCTTGATAGTCGTTGTTCCAGTCGCGATGACCCGCCTGCGCAGGTTCGATGCGAGGCGGGGGCAGGAAGGTCGAGATGTCGACGGGGCCATCGGCGTCGAGCCGAAAGGCCGAGTCGATGTGGGGGATGAAGATCCGCTCCTCGCCAACAACAGCGGCAACCCGTGCCTTCATGGCAGCCAGTGCCTGATCTTCACCATGCACCAGGAAAACTGCGTGGCGGATCGGCTTTCGGGCTGAGAGCCAGTCCGCCAGCTCGCCACCATCGGCATGACCGCTGTAGACATCAATCGAACGGATTCTCGCCCTCACGGCGATCTCGTCGCCCTGGATCTTCACGGTCGCCGCACCGTCCTGGAGTATACGTCCGAGCGTTCCCGCAGCCTGGAAGCCGACGAGAAGCACCGTCCCCTCCTCCCGCCACAGCCAGTTTTTCAGCCTGTGGCGGATGCGTCCTGCCTCGCACATGCCACTCGCTGCGATCACGACATGAAAACCCTTCACGAAGTCCAGCGCCTTGGATTGCTCGACGCTTTCGGTGATGCGTACGAAGCGCGCGCGGATCGCGCGCTCCAGAAGGTCGCCATTGTCCAATTCGCTGGCATGGGCCTTGAATATCTCGGTTGCCCTTGTTGCCAGCGGAGAGTCTATGATGACAGGGCATTCGGGGATCTCTCTCTGCTCCATCAGGAAGACGAGATCGGCGAGAAGTTCCTGGGTTCTCTCGACGGCGAAGGAAGGAATGATCAGAGCCCCGTCCTGGTGCCGAGCGGCGGCTTTTACCTCATCCTGCAAGATCCGTCTGCGCATCTCGTCGGTCGTGTCGATGCGGTCCCGGTCGCCATAGGTGCTCTCGCACACCACGTAGTCCCAGCCTTGAGGCGCTTCCGGATCAGCCTGGAGCAGTTTGAAGGCCGGCCCGAGATCACCGGAAAACAAAAGCCGGACTGGCGCCTCGCCGCCGATTTCGATCTCCACGGAGGCCGATCCAAGCAGATGCCCGGCATTCCAGAAGCGGATGCGAATGCTGTCACCCAGATCCTGCCACTGACGCAACGACAATGGTCTGAACTGGGTCAGCGTCGCCTCCGCATCCTCGGCGGTATAGATCGGTTCGACGACCTCACGGGCGCGCCGCCGGTTCCGTCGGTTTAGCTGCTCGACTTCGAATTCCTGGATATGAGCCGAATCCGGCAGCATCACGCTGCACAGATCAATCGTGCCACGCGTTGCGTAAATCGGCCCGGCGTAACCATGCTTCACGAGCTTCGGCAAAAGGCCCGAATGGTCTATATGGGCATGGGTCAGGATGACAGCGTCAATCTGCCGGGGATCGAAAGGGAATGCCCTGTAGTTCAAGTCCTTCTCGCTCTTGGAGCCTTGGAACATCCCGCAATCCACAAGGATGTGCCGACCATGGGTCTCGAGACTGAAGCATGATCCTGTTACCGTGCCTGCGGCGCCATGGAAACTCAGTTTTGGTGCTGAACGCATTGTGTTGTCCTCCTCAGGCAGCACACTAGGCTTAAACGGACGTTGGTCGCTTGACTGGCATCAAGCCATGTCGCGATCATTCCGAAATCTGCGTCCAAGACTATTCAAACGGCCGGATGCGAGGCGCTGAACGCCGCCGTCAGGCGTATTCCAGGAGCAGCAAGCGGACTGGCAGCTTTCAGGTTCATGCCTTGGTGCATTTAGTGACCGTTCAGACGGCGCAAAGCGGAAATGATTTCCGCCGGGGGGCCGGGAGCGGACCGTCCTGTCTCGGAAGTCGGGGACGACATAGCTGCCATTGTAGCGCCCAACCTCCATGACCGCTTCCGACCCCCCTGCGGGAATGATTTCCGCTAGGCGTCTTCATTCAAGTCATTCGGCTTGTTCTAGTTTCACCCAAAAACTGACATTCGCGGCGCGGATCTTTGGCGCAATCGCAAAGTCAGACCTGCAGCGAAAGTGGTTCACAGCTCGTCGAGAGGATGCCGGCGTGATGCCATGCGCTCTCTTGGATCTGCGTGAGGCGTATGGGTGCACGTCCAATTGGGTACGTCTCACACAGAGCTAGCTTAGTGCCTCACGTCGCTTCCTACTGTGTCAGACTAGATCACTCACATGCGAAATTTCATGCATTCGATTTCCCTGAAATTAAGTAGGCGGCAATAAGCTGGGTCACCTCTTGCCTGTGAGTTTACGAATGCACCGAATGTTTCGACGAAAGCCGTTCCTTGTCTTGGGGCTACCCCTAGCGGTTGCCTCCCTGACAGTCGGCCTTTTGTTCGGGGCCCTGTTTCTCTCTGCTGAGACGTCAGATGATGCCGCGAACCAGCGACAGCAGGACCTTCTAAAGCTTGTGGTGAACAATCTCGAAGCGGAAGTCGCACACAACCAGGAGAGCGCAACTGTTTGGGATGATGCAGTCGTCGAAGTACGGCAGCAAAACAAGGATTGGATAGCCTCCAACCTTGGCGAATGGATGCACAGCTATTTCCAGCACGATGCGGCTCTCGTCCTCGATAACACTGGCAACCCGATATACGAGTTCGTCGCTGAACCATCAGCATCAGGTTCTGGCGCGAACATTGCCAAGATCGCTGCCCCCTTGGTGTCTAAGCTGCAGAAGAGACTTGCTGCGGGTGAAGTATCGGCCGGCACAACCATTCTCTCGATCGGTGAAAGCGACCTTCTCGACCTCAATGGGCGGGCAGCCATCTTCAGTATAAAGCCCATCATTTCCGATAGCGGAGAGATCGAGCAGGAGCCTGGTTCGCAAAATCTCCATGTGGCGGTGCGCTATCTGGACGGAGTTCTTCTTTCGGAACTGGCGCAGGACTACCAGTTTCAAGACCTTACCTTCGTCCGCCAATCGACCGATGGTGCGGATAAATCCAGCGTCGCATTGCTTTCTGCATCTGGGCACACGATTGGTCACTTTCAGTGGCAACCATTTAGCCCGGGAGCCAGCGTGATACAGGCGGTCTCTCCTGTGATCATCGCGGTGGGCCTCTCGGCCTTCCTTCTGATGAGCTTTCTCGGGCATGCCATTTGGCGTCGCTCTACCAGCCTTGCCGAGAGCCAGCAGGAACTCAGGCACCTTGCAATGCACGATCCGCTGACGGGCCTTGCAAACCGAACGACCTTTCATTGCGCTCTTGTCCAGAGCCTTGGCAGCGCCACTGCCGAAAGGGACATCGCGGTGATGTTCGTGGATCTGGATCACTTCAAGGAAGTAAACGATAGCTTCGGACACCCGGTCGGAGACGACCTGATCAAGGAGGTCGCAAACCGCCTGAGGGAGATCGCCCCGTCGGCGCTCGTATCCCGGGTCGGGGGAGATGAGTTCACGCTGCTTCTCTCCGCAGAGGATCTCAAGGCTATTGACCGGCTTGCCGAGGAGATTATCGAGAGACTACGTATGCCCTTCCAGATTGAGGGTAGCCTCATCACGGTTGGAGCGAGCATCGGAATTTCGCTGTTCTCGCCGGGTGTAGATGCAACGGAAATGACCAGACGCGCGGACATCGCGCTCTATCATGCAAAAGCGGCTGGCCGAAATACCTTCGCTGTCTTTGGAACTCATATGGAGGAAATCCTGAGGCGTCGACGAGCGCTGGAGAGCGATCTGGCGACAGCGCTTGAAACTGGGACGCAACTCGCGGTTCATTATCAACCGGTCTACTCAGCGATAGACGGTCGTATGTCGTCGATGGAAGCTCTTTGCCGCTGGATGCATCCAACGTTTGGCGCGATATCGCCTGATGTTTTTGTGCCAATCGCTGAGGAATGCGGACTGATCCAAAAACTCGGGCTCTATGTTCTTGAAGAAGCCTGCAGTCTGCTAGCCAACGTGCCGGACTGCGATGTTGGAATTTCTGTCAACGCGTCGGCGATCGAACTCATGGCGCCTGGTTACGCGCTCCGTGTCCTGACAATGCTATCGAAATTCAGCGTTGATCCATCACGCCTCGAGATCGAGATTACTGAAAGGGTCGCGACAGATACGGAAGGCAAGGCTGCGGCTGCGATCAGGTCATTGCGGGATGCAGGCGTCAGGTTCGCCATCGATGACTTCGGAATTGGGACTTCCTCGTTCGGGCAGCTCCTCAATCTGAATGTCGATCGCATCAAGATTGACAAAATGTTCGTTGATCAGCTTCATGAAAATGGAGGTGCGCCGCTGGTCGAAGCCATCGTGCAGATGGCGCGGCACAAGGGGTTGAAGACCACAGCAGAGGGCGTCGAAACTGCTGATCAACGCGTAACACTCACTTCACTAGGCTGTGACAACCTTCAGGGCTTCCAACTCTCCAAGCCTCTGAGCAGGCCAATTACGATTAGTTTGCTCTCCCAACAGGAGCAGACAAGGGTATCTGCAGTCTTGTGAGCGTGTAGTTTGTCAAAGGAGATTGCGGTCAAAGGCTGAAATCTGTGCTTCTGGCGTGGAAACAATCTGTTACTTTCCCGACACAAATTGCATCGCGTCCCTCTGCTACATCTGGAGGGCTGAGCGATGGACGGACTTGCGGAGAGAACACACTTGGATGCCTCAGCCGAAATCCTGATCGTTGACGATGACGGTCAGATCTTGATCCTTGTGGCAAAGTTCCTGAGGGCAAACGGCTTTCGCGTTCACACGGCGCGAAACGGAGTGGAGATGGCCGAGACGCTAAAGCGCTTGTCGGTCGATCTCATCGTGCTTGATCTCATGCTGCCGGGGAAGAACGGGCTGGAAATCTGCCGTGAGCTCCGTCGCAGTTCGTCCGTCCCGATCATCATGCTGACGGCCAAGGGTGACGAGACGGATCGCATTATCGGTCTTGAGGTCGGGGCCGACGACTATCTGCCAAAACCCTTTAATCCTCGCGAATTGCTGGCTCGCATCGGCGCGGTGCTAAGGCGGACGCGCACGGTTGGCAACCCGACGACTGAGCGTGCCGGACGAAGCTTTACCTTTGCTGGGTGGTCGCTCGACACGATGAAGCGAGAGCTGACCGCACCAAGCGGCGTTGTCGTGGATCTTTCGACGGGGGAATACGACCTGCTGCTCGCGTTCCTCGAAGCGCCACAACGCGTTCTCAGTCGCGAGTTCCTTCTGGACGCGGCACGCAATCGCGCAATCGAAGGCTATGATCGGTCGATCGATGTCCAGGTCAGCCGTCTGCGTCGAAAGCTCGACGGGCGTGAAGATCTCATCAAAACGGTGCGCGGCGCGGGCTATCTCTTTGCGACGGATGTCGTCCGTGCCTGATGGTCGTTCTAAAACACGGTTACAGCGCTGGTGGCGGTCGGTCGACAGCTTGAGACTACGAACGGCGCTCGTCGTGCTGTTTGGCATTTCACTTGTGCATTTCGGTAGCCTGTTCACATACCACCAGAGCCTGGAACAGGAACTGGATCTCGCAAACGAAGTCCGGCTTGCAGACCAGCTTCTGACGATCAAACGATCTGTCATGCGTGCGCCGGTCGAAGAACGGGAGAATGTCGCGCACGACTTCTCCGGTGGTTCGATAGACGCCCATTGGGGCTCCACTCCCTATGCGGTTGAGGGCGATACCGCTGGTCAGAACTGGGAGCCACTTCGTCGCAACCTTCGAGCACTTGCTCCAGAGATTGCCGAAGACGGTCTCATTATCGGGCCGGATGACCAGGCAGGTGACGATCCGCATCTGGCAGTCGTGTCGATTAAGCTCCCCGATGCGTCGTGGATCAACGTCAATCTGGTCTCCTGGGACCGCAAAGTGCCGCCGCCGGGAGGAATGCTGGTTTCGACGACGCTAATGGCTATTGGGGCAGTCGTCGTCTCCATGCTTCTGGTGCGCTGGTTCACTCGTCCTCTGACCGCTGTCGCCACAGCGGCCAAGGATTTCTACAGAGGCAAGACTGTCGTTCCCGTTCCGGAAACCGGCCCACGAGAGGTAGTCGAACTCGCTGTCGCCTTCAATGACATGCAACGGCGTATAGAGCGACTGATCGAAGACCGCACCCAAGCGCTCGCAGCCGTTTCGCATGATCTGAAGACTCCGATCACACGACTGCGGTTCAGAGCCGAGGATCTGGCCGATGGTGTCGCGCGCGATGCAATGGCCGAGGATTTGACGGAGATGGAGCGGATGCTCGATCAGACGCTATCCTTCCTGCGTGGCGATCGCAGCGACGAAGAACTGAAGCCGCTCGACATCGTCGCGATCCTCCGAACGCTGGTCGACGATGCGGCCGATCGTGGCGCATCCATCGAACTGTCGGGGGGCGCCCATGCGATCGTGACGGGCCGTCGCCTGGCGCTCAAGCGCGCTTTCTCCAATCTCATCGACAACGCACTCAAATATGGCGGAAGGGCGAGAATCCAGGTCGACGATCGGCAGTCCGAGGTCCACGTTGCAATCAGTGACGACGGCCCAGGCATCGCGGCTCAGGACATCGAACGAGCCCTTTCGCCCTTCGTTCGGCTTGAGCCATCGAGAAATCTCGAGACGGGCGGTTTCGGGCTCGGACTCCCGATTGCCCAGGCGATTATTGACGGGCATTCCGGTACGCTTCGACTGGAGAACGGTCAAACGGGAGGACTGGTCGTCAGTGTCCTCCTCCCGAAGGACATGGCAAAACCAACCTGAAACATTCTGTAACAA
>UBNV01000012.1 GCA_900466945.1 Hyphomicrobiales bacterium | reverse complement strand
CCTGCCCCGGCCTTCGCGGCCGAGCCACCCCCCCCGACCTTCGGCTCGCAGCCGCTGCGCCGCGAAGGCGGCTCCTCGCTTCGGGAAAGCATTCTGAAGAAGCCGTTGTCGAGCCTCTACAAGCGCGACTGACAACACCTCAGCCAGCCCGGAATGTGGACGGATCGATGCGCCGCCAGCTTTCATCCATCTGATTGCGAAACCAGGTCATCTGCCGCTTTGCATATTGTCGTGTCGCTGCAGAGGCTCGATCGGTCGCCTCCGCACGACTGATCCGGCCCGCCAGCATGTCGGCAATCTGCGATACGCCGATTGCTTTCATCGCCGGCATTTCGGGCGCAAGATCAAGCGCCAGCAAAGCTTCGACCTCAGTGACGGCCCCCTCGTCCATCATCATCGCAAAACGCCGGTTGATCCGGTCATGCAGCACGGCTCTGTCCGGCAAGACGACGAATTTCATAGACCGACCAGGATCGACAATTACCGGGCCTGACAATTTCTGGAAGTCTGAGATGGAACGCCCTGTCGCGCGAAACACTTCCAGGGCCCGCACGATCCGCTGCCCGTCACTCGGATTGAGCCGTTGGGCGACGGGCGGATCGAGAGCCGCCAGTTCTTCATGGAGAAACTCGGCCCCTTCTGTCTCCAGCTTCAGCCTGATCTCGCCTCTGAGCGCATCCGGGATGGGCGGCATCTCAGACAGCCCGCCCGTCAGCGCCTTGAAATAGAGACCAGTGCCACCGACGATCACAGGCATACGCTCCTCCGCTTTGATACGGTCGAGGAGATGCTCCATCTCCCGCAGCCAGTCACCTGTAGAGTAGCTGCGCGAAGCCGGCACATGGCCATAGTGCTCGTGCGGAACCCCCTCCATCTCCTCGACGCTCGGACGGGCAGTCACGACCTGCAGCGTGTCGTAGACCTGCATGCTGTCGGCATTGATGACCACGCCGCCATGCCTTCGGGCAAAATCGAGCGCGAGCGCGGACTTGCCGCTGGCGGTCGGCCCGGTTATCAGGATCGCGTCTGAGTTCTTGCTAGGATCTTCCATCATGGCCTTGGTTGCCACGCTTGTCGCCAATCCGTCAAACCCTGTTCTGACCCCGGCGCTCGCCGAGAAGGCTGCAGACGCGGTCGCATCCTCACGGCTCTACTGGCTCGCCGACGGCATTGCCTGCGACATTCCCCTCCCCGATGGAACGGACGCGGTTGAAGCAGAGCGAATGATGCGCGAGGTTCTGGCGGGCCAGCCAGTGGATGTCGCCGTGCAGGATGCCGAAACGCGCCGCAAATCCTTCCTGATCGCCGACATGGATTCGACCATGATCGGCCAGGAATGCATTGATGAACTGGCGGCCGAAGTCGGATTGAAGGACAAGGTCTCCGAAATTACGGCACGCGCCATGAATGGCGAAATCGCATTCGAGCCGGCTCTTCGCGAGCGCGTGGCCCTGCTTAAGGGCCTGCCCATCACGGTGGTTGACGAGGTGATCGAGAAGCGCATCACCCTGACGCCTGGCGGCCGCGAACTGATCGCCACGATGAAGGCCAGGGGTGGATACACTGCGCTCGTCTCGGGCGGCTTCACAGTCTTCACCACAAGGATCGCTGCCACACTCGGCTTCGACGAGAACCGTGCCAACATCTTGGTCGAAAGCGGCGGCTACCTGACCGGCGCTGTCGCCGAACCGATCCTCGGCAAACAAGCCAAGGTCGATGCGCTGCTGGACATCACCCGGAAACTCGGCATTTCACCTGACGACACGATCGCCGTTGGCGACGGCGCCAATGACCTCGGCATGCTCGGCGTTGCAGGATCCGGCGTCGCATTGCACGCCAAGCCCGCGGTTGCCGCTGAAGCCAAGATCCGCATCGACCACGGCGACCTCACCGCCCTCCTCTATCTCCAGGGCTACCGCAAGACCGATTTCGTCACCGGATAACAGGCCTGCCATGATCATCGTCGAGACAGACCGGCTCACACTTCGCAATTGGCGTAACGAAGACCATGATCTGTTTCGTGAAATCAATCGGGACGAGAAGGTTATGGCTTTCTTTCCATTTCGCCGCAGCCACGTCGAATGCGATCTGCTCTTTAATCGCAATCGCGACATGATTGCCGAGACCGGTCTGGGCTTCTATGCCCTCGCCGATCGCGGCACCGACGAAGCCATGGGCTTCTGCGGCCTCGCGCCAGTCGAGCTACCGGGAATACTTCCGGAAGGATCGGTCGAAATCGGCTGGCGCCTTGCGACCCGGTTCTGGGGAAAGGGGTACGTGACAGAAGCAGCCAAAAAGCTGCTCGAGCATGGTCTCCTCACCTTGGGCCTTGCCGAAGTCTACGCCTTCGCTGTCCACGACAACGAACGTTCGATCGCAGTCATGCGGCGCGTCGGGATGCACTATCTCGATGGCCAGGATTTCGATCACCCCAAGGTCCCCGATACGCATCCCGCTCTGAAACGGCACGTATTGTATCGGATCACCACGATATTTCCCGAGATACGGAAAACACGAAACGACTAATTTACACAGACTTAAAAAGTAGATGCTAAATTTTCGCCATGGAAAAAACGATCCTGGCGCGTCCAGCAGCTCCGATTAAAGGTATGGTCGACCGCTTCCTGCGCCTCGGAGAGAGCGGGCAGACAGCGGACGAGGCAGCCCGTATACGGGCCATCCGGCTGTCCGTGATGGGATCGACCACTCCCTGGATGATGGCCGCAAACCTCTGCAATGCGATCCTCACTGTGTTCGCATTCCGTGGCAGCGTGTCATCTCCGGCAGTGACCATCATCTGCGTCCTCATTTGCGCGATTGCGCTCTATACAACCTATACCTGGTGGCGGAACCGCACCCGCGGCGCTCGCGAACGCGCCAGCTTGCGCGGAACGATCCGCGCCGTCATCTATGCGTTCATCCTGAGTGGACTTTGGGCAGCGCTTGACATTGCCGCCTATCACACAGCCGACGAGACACAGAGAATGGTGCTGATCGCCCTGACGGTCGGCATGGCCGGCGGCGGCGGGTTCGCTCTCGCCACGGTTCCACCAGCCTCGATCATCTTCTGCAGCACCATAGCCGTTGGAGCGGCCATCGCCCTTTCCCGCGAGCCTTCGGTCCTCGAAGCCTATCTCTTCGTCCTCTATCTCGTCTTTGCCGCCATCATCATCCGCTCCTCGCTTGCCGTGTGCAACAGCCTCACAGAGCGTGTCCGGGCGAAGCTTGCCGCCGATGACCAACGCGACGTCATCAACCTTCTCCTCAACGATTTTGAGGAGAACGCCGCAGACTGGCTCTGGGGCGTCGATCACGACATGAACGTGGAGCGGGCATCGATACGCTTCTACGAGCAGCTCCAGGTGCCGGAGGCTATGGTTGTCGGCAAACCAATCGTCAACATCATCCCGTTCTCGTCGGTCGGGATCGACGGCTTCGACTGCCGCCAGAACTTCGAAACCTGTCTCGAGAAGCGTCAGTCTTTCCGCGACCAGGACATCTGCGTCGAACTCGGCGGAGAGCTGGCAATCTGGTCGCTGACGGCCAAGGCGATCCAGGACGAGAACGGCAACTTCAACGGATTTCGCGGCGTCGGACGCGACGTCACCGCAAGTCGCGAGAGCCGGCTGCGAATCGAGCATATGGCTCGCCACGACCCCCTTACAGAAGTGGGCAATCGGGTGATGCTTGCCGAAGACTTTGCCCGCGCGGTCTCCCGCTTCGAGCGTCTCGGCGATCCTTTCTCGGTTCTCGTTCTCGATCTCGATCGCTTCAAGCAGGTGAACGACAATCTCGGGCATGCCGGCGGCGACGAGCTGCTGCGCGCTGTGGCGAGCATTCTCAGCCAGCTGTGCGGCGAGAGCAACACGCTCGCCCGCATCGGCGGCGATGAATTCGCAATCCTTCATTCGTCGGGCGACGATCCGCAAAGTGCGGCCATCCTCGCAGCGAAGATCATCGACAAACTCAAAAAGCCCATAGCATTGCGCTCCGGCTCCGCCCATATCGGTGCCAGTATCGGGATCGCCTGCGCGCCGATCGATGGCACCGAGCCCGACCAGCTCATGCGCAATGCCGATCTGGCGCTCTACCGCGCGAAGGCTGACGGACGAAACCGCTACCGCTTCTTCGACAGCACCCTGGACGCAGCAGCCCGACGTCGAAGTCTGATTGAACGTGAACTGGCCCTGGCGATCGCCGAAGGAAACCTCACCATCAACTATCAGCCGCTCGTCGACGCGCAAACTCGCACCGTCGTCTGTGCTGAAGCGCTCGTCCGCTGGACCCATCCGACACTAGGGGTGATTAGCCCCGGCGAATTCATTCCCATCGCGGAAGAAACCGGCCAGATCGGCGCCGTTGGCAGCTATGTGCTACGCCAGGCCTGCATGGACGCAGTCAACTGGCCGGCACATATCCGCATTGCTGTTAATCTTTCATCGCGCCAGTTCCTGAGCGCGGGCCTGTTACCACTCGTGGAATCGGCCCTGAAACAGAGCGGTCTTCCGGTCAATCGGCTCGAACTCGAAGTGACGGAAAGTCTGCTGATGGACATCAGCATGGGCGTGGAAGGAACGCTTGCTGCCTTGTCGCGCCTCGGACTCAGAATAGCGCTAGACGATTTTGGCACGGGCTTTTCATCCCTCAGCTATCTGCGGCGCTACCACTTCGACAAACTGAAGATCGACCAGTGCTTCATTTCTGATCTTGAGACCAATCCGGACAGCCGGGCGATCGTCGAAGCGGTCATCAAACTCGCGCGTGACTTGCGCATGAGCGTAGCCGCCGAAGGCGTCGAGAACAGGGCACAGTTCGATATGCTCCGGCAGCTCGGATGCGGCGAAATCCAAGGCTACCTCGTCGGCCGTCCAAAACCGGTCGACAGGTTCGAGGCCTATCTGCGCGAAAACAACAGTGCTGTGCAGCGCCTTTATGCCTAACCTCTACTCGAGCGGAACAGCGACGAGACGGAGATTGCCGTCCTTGTCGGCAATCATCAGATAGCCGCTGCGGCGTCCCTCGCCCTTGATGCTGGTCAGCTTCTCGGCCACCTGCTGCGGTGTCTTCATGAATTCCTGTGCAACCTCGACGATCACCTCGCCAACCTTGAGCCCTTTGCTTTCGGCCTTAGAGCCTGGAAGCACGCGCGTAATCAGCACGCCCTCGACACCCTCGGAAATCGAGAAGCTGACGCGATTGGCGTCATCAAGCGCGGACAGCTCGACGCCGATCAGGCCCTCCGTCACCGGTGCACTGGCCTCGTCCTGGGGCGGCGTTGCCTGTTCCGCATCGCCATCGGCATCTGGAGCCGGATCGTCCGGCATCGGTTGATCGGTGGGCGGCGTTGCCGGATCGCTCTGCCCATCGCCATCGGGTGCGGTCCCCTCTTCGTTCGGCTCGACGGTCGTTTCCGGATTTGTCTCGTTGCTGGCGACTTCGTCGTCCTCGAGACGGCCGAGCGTCACCTTCACCGTCTGCTCCTTGCCGTCTCGTAGGATCACCACGTCGAGAGGCTCTCCGATCGGGCTTTCCGCCACGATGCGGGTCAGGTCGCGTGTTTCGACGATGGGACGGCCATTGAAGCTCGTGACGATGTCTCCGACCTGAATCGGACCCGTGGCAACCGGCCCGCCTTCGACGACACCGCTGATCAGAGCCCCGCGGGCGCGTCCGATCTTCATGCTCTCCGCGACCTCGTCGGAGACGGGTTGAATGCGCACGCCGAGCCAGCCACGGCGCGTCTCACCGAATTCAATCAGCTGATTGACGATGTTCTGCGCAAGCTCCGTCGGCACGGCAAAGCCGATGCCGATGGACCCGCCACTCGGTGAAATGATCGCCGTGTTGATACCGATGACCTCGCCGTTCATGTTGAACAGAGGCCCACCGGAATTGCCCTTGTTGATGGCGGCATCTGTCTGGATGAAATTGTCGTAGGGGCCGGCATTGATGTTGCGTCCGCTAGCCGAGATGATGCCGACGGTGACGGACCCACCGAGACCGAACGGGTTGCCAATCGCCATGACCCAGTCCCCGATCCGCATGGTGCGGGAATCACCGAACTTGACGGAAGTCAGTGGCTGCGGCGGCTCGACCTTGAGAACCGAAAGATCGGTCTTGGTGTCCGTGCCGATCAGCTTGGCCTTCAACTTCGAACCATCCGAGAAGATGACCTCGATGTCGTCGGCGTTCTCGATGACATGATTGTTGGTGACGATGAACCCCGTCGGATCGATGACAAAGCCCGAACCGAGCGAATTGACCCGGTTGTTACTCGGGCCGCTCTCGCGATTCTTGTAGAAATCCTCGAACAACTCCTGGAACGGAGACCCCTCCGGCACTTGCGGCAAGGGCCCATCGCCTTCCTCGGCCACGCTCTGCGAAGTCGAAATGTTGACGACCGCACCGAGCAGGCCGCTCGCGAGATCGGCAACTGATTCGGGGCCTTGCGCCTGAACAGGCTGCTGAGCCATGACCGGGGAAACGGCAAGTGCCGTACCCATGAGGAGTGCCGACAGGATCGTTCGCGACATGCGGGCAGGTTTCATCATCGGCTTCCTCACTGATTGTCTGGGCTCTTGCTGAACATAAGGCGGTTTGGGCGGAGGCAAAATCACAATTCCCGGAATAGCTCTATCTGCCGCTTGCGACCAGATCTTGTCAGCCGCGCAGCAACCACAACATTGCCGCGCCGGAGGTGACCGCCGCCAGCCCCAACAGCCGCAACTGGTTTTCCGGGACATGCGGCAACAGGCGTGCCATCCGCACAAGAAAACGAGGGGCCAGCCCATAGGCCAGCCCCTCGATGATCAGAAAAATGGCGATCCCTGCGAGCAGGTCATCCATCGTGTCAGTTGCCGACCGCCGCTGGGGGGGCCGCCGCTGCCGGCGGTGCAGCCGGTGTCGGTGCAGTCTGTCCGGCGCCACCGGTTCCGACCCCGCTATTGAAGAAGCGGAAGAAGTCGCTGTCCGGTGAGAGAACCATGGTGGTCCCCTGGTTACTCATCGAAGCGACATAGGCACGCATCGAGCGATAGAACTCGAAGAAGCTAGGATCGCGCTGGAAAGCGCCAGCGAAGATGCTGTTGCGCTGCGCATCGCCCTCACCGCGCAGAATTTCCGAATCACGCTGCGCTTCGGCCTGGAGTTCGACGACCTGACGGTCGGCAATCGCCCGGCGACGCTGGCTCTCTTCGTTACCACGGGCGCGGATGAATTCCGCTTCGGCCAGACGCTCGGCCTTCATGCGCTCGAACGTCTGCTGCGAGACTTCTTGAGTGAGGTCGGTGCGCCGAATGCGGACATCCGTAACTTGCAGGCCAAGGCTTTCGGCTGCAGCCTGGAGATCGTCTCGGACGTCCGACATCATCGACCCACGCTCTTCGGACAGCGCCGCATCGAAGTTGCGCAGACCATAGACGCGGCGGAGTGCTGCATCGAGACGAGTGCGCAGCCGTGACTCGGCGGCTTCTCGATCGGCCGACACCGTTTCGCGGAAGCGGCGGGCGTCGGTGATGCGGTAGACCGCAAAGGCGTCCACTTCGTAGAAAGCACCACCGCTAACCTGTACGCGGATATCCGGCAGGTCGAAGCGCAGCGCGCGGTCTTCGACATACTGGACACGGTCGGCATCTATGAAGGCGAAGGGCAGCTTGAAGTAGAGGCCCGGCTCGGTCTTCACGTCCTGAATCTGACCGAAGCGCAGTACGAGCGCCTGCTCGCGTTCGTTGACCACAAAGATCGACGAGTAGGCCAAGAAGAGCGCGACGCCGATGGCTACGACAATATAGGGAACACGATTATTCATATCAGTTCCCTCCGGTCGAAGACTGGCCCGCGGGCTGATTGGCCGGCTGACGCGTGATTTCGTTGAGCGGAAGGTAAGGCAGAACGCCCTGCTTTTCGTCAATGATCACCTTATTCGAATTACGCAGCACATTTTCCATGGTTTCCAGATAGATGCGCTGGCGCGTGACGTCGGGCGCCTTGATGTATTCGTCGTAGATCGAGATGAACCGTTGCGCCTCACCTTCGGCTTCCTTGACGACACGATCCTTGTAAGCGGCAGCCTCTTCGCGGATCTGCGCTGACTGACCGCGTGCCTGACCGAGGCGCTGGTTGGAATACTGGTTGGCTTCTTCGACGAAACGGTCTTCGTCCTGCTGGGCACGCTGCACTTCTTCGAAGGCTTCGGCCACCTCACGCGGCGGCGCCGCGTCCTCGATCGGAACCGCGTTGATCGCGATACCGGAACCATAGGTATCCATTGTGCCCTGAATGATCGCGCGGACCTGCGTGGAGATCTCCTCACGATTGTCGCGGAACACGTCCTGGGCCGGACGGCGGCCAACGACTTCACGCATTGCGCTCTCGGCCACCTGCTGCAGCGTCTGCGAAGGATCTTCCAGGTTAAACAGGAAGGCCTGCGGATCGGAAACCGTGAACAGCACCGAGAACTGGACACTCACAATATTCTGGTCGCCGCTGAGCATCAGCCCGGCGCCCGGATTGTTCGAGGTCGGACGACTGCCGACATTCTGCTGCTGCTCCGTGACCTTGACGATCTCCACCGATTCAACCGGCCAGAGATGAAAATGTAGGCCTGGCATCGAAATTTCTTGCTTCGGCTTGCCGAAGCGAAGTTCAACGCCGCGCTCGTCGGGCTGCACGGTGTAGATAGATTGCATGGCCCAGAAGGCGACGATTACGATACCGATGATGACGAATACGCCACCGTTGAAACCACCGGGCACGACATTCTTCAGTCGATCCTGGCCCCTTCGGATGAGATCCTCGAGATCCGGGGGCTGATTGCCACCACCGCCGCCGCCACTGCCGCGCGGCCGGTTCGGCCCCTGCCCCCAGGGACCCTGATTGTTACCGCCGCCACCGCCGCCGCCCCATGGACCGCCGCCGCCGCCGTTTTGATTGCTCCAGGGCATCAATACCTCTTTGCTGTAAAAGCTCCCAAGTCCCCCGCCCGCTGGTCGATCGACCGACATGCATGAGGTTCCAGAGGGTTATAGGTATCGCCGCCCCGCCTTTCAACGCGACGGGCCCAACTTCTTCATCGGGAATGGCAAATTTTGCGTTATCGGGCGCTTCTGCGACGGTATATCGCGTAGCGCGTCGGGAAATTGTCCTTTTCGCCAGCCGGAACCGAGGTTTCCTCCATCAGCTCGAAGGCCTGCGGATCGATCTGCGGAAAGGAAGTGTCGCCGTCGATGACCGTCTCGACATGCGTCACATGTAGCATGTCGGCGAGCCCCAGCGCCTGCCGGTAGATCTCCCCGCCACCCACAACACAGACCTCGTCGGCACCAGTGTCGCGGGCAATGACTTTCGCCCTCTCCAGCGCGCCCTCGAGAGTTGCGGCACGTTCCACACCGGGCATGTCAAAATCCTGGCTGCGGCTGACGATGATGTGCGGACGACCTGGCAGTGGCTTGGAGCCGACGGATTCGAAGGTCTTGCGTCCCATCACCAACGGCTTGCCCATGCTCAGCGCCTTGAAACGCTTGAGATCCGTGGAGAGCTTCCAGGGCATGTCGCCGTCGCGGCCGATGATGCCGTTCTCGGCGACGGCCACGATGATCACGATCTTGATGGGAGCCATGCTTTTTTGCCCTCGCCGCGCCTAGACGGCGATCGGTGCCTTGATGCTCGCGTCGGCCTCGTAGCCGACCAGCGTGAAGTCCTCGTAAGCGAAGGAAAACAGATCCTTCACCTCCGGATTGAGCTTCATCACCGGCAATGCCTTCGGCGTGCGCGTCAATTGCAGCTTGGCCTGGTCGAAATGGTTCGCATAGAGATGCGCATCGCCCAGCGTGTGGACGAAATCGCCCGGCTCCAGCCCCGTCACCTGAGCCATCATCAAAGTGAGCAGCGCGTAGGAGGCAATGTTGAAGGGCACGCCGAGGAAAATGTCGGCCGACCGCTGGTAAAGCTGGCAGGAGAGCCGTCCGTCGGCCACGTAAAACTGGAACAGGCAGTGGCAGGGCGGCAGCGCCATCTCGTCGACCAGCGCCGGGTTCCAGGCGGTGACGATGTGCCGGCGCGAATTTGGGTTCGTCTTGATGCTCTCGACGAGCCTTGCCATCTGGTCGATATGGCCGCCGTCATAATCAGGCCAGGACCGCCACTGCGCACCATAGACCGGTCCAAGGTCGCCGTTCTCGTCGGCCCATTCATCCCAGATACTGACGCCGTGTTCCTTGAGGTAGCCGATATTGGTATCACCCTTCAGGAACCAGAGCAGTTCGTGGATGATCGACTTCAGGTGCAGCCGTTTGGTGGTGATGACAGGAAAGCCGTCGGCGAGGTCGAATCGCATCTGATGCCCGAAGACCGAACGAGTGCCCGTGCCCGTGCGATCGCCGCGGTCGCTGCCAGTCTCCAGAACGTGACGGAGGAGGTCGTGATACTGGTGCATGGATCCATTCATCGAGTCGTTGTGGGCATCACTATATCGCCGCCAGAGGCGTGAACCAATGCGTTTTCCAGCTTTATCCCCCGCAGCGACCCACACAACCGGTTGTTCGGGCGCTGCGGCGTATGACGCACCTTGCCGATTGTGCGCCCGCCCTCTTTTCATCGGGTACGGAAACACCTATATCAGCTTTGCCGGGGCTTGCTCCGGCTATGGCAATAAACGGTCGGTGTAATAAACCTATTGGACCCGGGGGCGGTACCCGGCGCCTCCACCAAAAACCGGTCGGTGACGAAGTTTCTTCGGACCGGCTTTTGATGGGGGCGAAATAGGATCGACAAGGGCGTAAAGATCGAACTTTTGCTCGGCATGATACCGCCGTTATCGGGTCACAAGTGTAGTTGCAAACGACAACAACGCTAAGGGTTACGCTCTCGCTGCCTAATGGCGGTGCGGGAAACCCGCTCTAAGTCCTTAGGGTTAGCCCCTTAAGGCGGGGTTCGAAGGCACCTGGCAACAGAAGCCTTCACCTAACTCTTCCCCATGACTTTGCTTCGGATTTCGCCGCTACCCGGACGCCGCGAATTGATGTACATTCGACGAACCAGTATAACGCGTCGGGGCTTTTCCGCGTCGTCGCGCCATGGCATAAGCCGTCGAAATCGGCATGATTAGGAAAGCAGGGATCTGATGGGGCACGACCACATTCGCTACGACATTCTGGCCCAAGACGCTCTGCGTGGCGTCATCCGCAAGGTCTTGGCCGAGGTTTCCGCGACAGGCCGGCTGCCGGGTGACCACCACTTCTTCATCACCTTCCTGACCGGAGCGCCCGGTGTTCGCATCTCCCAGCATCTGAAGGCGAAATATGCCGAGCAGATGACGATCGTGGTTCAGCACCAGTTCTGGGAACTGAAGGTCACAGACAGCCTTTTCGAGATCGGCCTCTCCTTCTCCGACACTCCCGAGAAACTCGTCATCCCCTTCAATGCCATCCGCGGCTTCTACGATCCGTCGGTGAATTTCGAGCTGGAATTCGACGTTCCTTTGACCGAGGAAGAGGAAAACGAGGCCGAGATCACGGCCTATCCGGTGGAAGCCGTGGCGAAGTCGGATGAGCCGGAAGTGGCAAAATCCGACGAAAAAAAGGAAGGCTCGGTCGTCTCGCTCGACGCCTTCCGCAAGAAGCAGTGATCTGACGAATGGCCGGGCCGATGCCCGGCCTTTTTCATCGAGGACCAGAATGCCAGCTGACGTCGTCAATCTCCGCCAGTTCCGTAAGGTGAAGGCCCGCAGTGAGCGCGAGACGGCTGCCGAGCAGAACCGCATAACCTATGGACGGACCAAGGCGGAAAAGTCCCTCACCCAGGCACAGAACGACAAGGCCGCCCGAGAACACGAGCAGGGTCGCATCGAAAAGCCGGATCGAGATTAAGAGCCAACCTATCCACGGCTCTCCCCCGCCTCTGGCAGCGAACCCTGCGTCGGCGCGAACCTCCGAATTATCCCTGGTAACCGCCATGATCCGCAAGCGCTCGATCACCCTTCACGGCCACAGGACGAGCTTCTCGGTCGAGGACGCCTTTCTCGAAGAGCTCAGGGCAATCGCCACCGAACGCGGGTTGAGCTTCGCGGCACTGATCGCAGAGATCGATGAAGGCCGCCCGCTCGATTCGAACCTCTCTTCCGCATTGCGCCTCTTCGTGCTCCGCGAACTGAAGCAGAGGCAGATCACGTCACCTGTCCGATGACGCGGATCAACGACGCCCCGCCAGTCAGTTGCTTCCCGGCAGTCCCTCGAACTGAAGCTCCGGCAGGGGCTGACGGATGACCCGCTCCTCCGGTGCCACAGGCACGACAGGTTGATCGGGCACAGTGTCCGTCGTGACATCACCCCGTTCCTCCGGAACTGGCACGTCCGCCGGACCGGAAGCCGTGTCAGCCTCCTTGGCAGCCTCCAGGGCTGCCGCTTCGGCTTCCGCCTTGATACGCGCCTCTTCCTCCAGTCTGAGGCGTTCCGCCTCGGCGCGCGCCCTCTCATCTGCGCGGGCACGGGCAAGGGCTGCCTCCCGCCTGAGCCTCTGCTTTTCCAGAACGGTCGCCTGCAGTGCCTCGACCCGCCGACGCTCGGCCTCGAAGGCTCGCAGCGAGAAGAAGTTGGTAAGCTCGGTGACGTCGAGCCTGCGTTCTGGCTCCAGCGCCGGTCCGGCGAACATCACACGCAGATTGGGCTGCGCGCCCTCCATTGCCGCATCTCCGGCGTCGAAGGCGATGCCGACCTCCCCGTCGAGCGTGCCGGCACGCAAATCCAGTCGTAATGCGCCGTCCAGTTTCGCCTGCGCTGTCTGGTGGGCAGCCGCCTGAACGCGCACCGTCCCGTCCGACAGAGCAAACGGCACCGTCACGTCTCCCAACTGCATCGGCCCGGCAGACATCAGTCTGTCTGTGAGCGCCACAACCTTGTCCTCATCGATGTCAGTTCCAAGCGCATCGGCTTCGGTGACCAGCCTCGGCAAGACAGACAGATCGAAAGCCCCGAGCGTCAGCCCCTTCAGACGCGCTTCACCGGAACCGCTCGCCATCCCGATCAGGTCGGCAGGCGTCTTGCCGCCGCCTTCGACGACGAAGGTGAGGTCCATCCGCCCCGCAGGACTGTCCTTCGTCGTGATGCCACGCTCGACGCGCAAGGCGTTGACCGTACGGGTGATATCGCTGTCGGTGAGATCGAGCCGCGCCGTCAGGAAACCGTTTCCGTCGGTGTTCGCCACCGAGAAACGCCCGGCCAACCGTCCGCCCAGCCAGTCGCCTGACACCTCATCAAATGTCAGTTCGCCTGCCTTGTTGCGCAGCTTTCCGGCGGCATCGGTCATGGCCTCTCCCACGCCTGGCCAGAGCCGTTTGACGGTGAGGCCGAGGTCGAGTTCGAAGGGCAGCGCCATGGGGCTCAGGCTAGCCGAAGACAGCGCGCCGCTTGCCGGATCCGTGAGCGGCCCGACCACTGATTCTGCAAGCCATTCCAGATCCAGCTGATCGAGCGTCACAGACCCGATGGCAGATGGCACGGCAGCCGCCAGATCGACGCGCCCCTCAGCCGTGACCGCTTGACCGGCGACGCTGGCCACGAAACTCTCGACGGCAAGCTGGCCCTTGGCCAAAGAAAACCGCGTCTCGCCCGCAATCGGCACGCCGGTCGCCGCATCGGGCAAGCTCAGGCCAAGCGCCATCAGATAGGGGCCGATATCACCGCTCTCGACCGAAGCCTGCCAGCCACCGTCAAGCAGGTCAGACGTGTTAAATGCTGTCAGGTCTGCCGTTGCGTCCAGGGTCGTTGCAACGCCAGCAAAACGCGCAACGGCTTGTGCATTCCCGTCACCGGCCGCGTCAAGCGTGAGGGTGAGCGCACCGCCCTCCCCGATCGTCCACGGCAAGGGATCGAAGCCTGCCTGGCCGAGCAGGATCTGCGCCTCATCATTCTCCAGCCGGAGATCGAAGCTCCGTTTGCCGCCGGCAAGAAGCGCGGCCAGATCATCGGCGCTGGCCTTGAGCGAGACCGAGCTATCAGATGCACGACCGTTCGCATCGACGACAACCGCCCCGCTTTCCGCAACGCTCAGGGTCATCTGGATGTCGGCATCCTGATACCAGGGCGCTGCGCTCGCAAGCCGCTCGATGATGGGGCTGTTCGGCACCCGCTCGCGCAGGAGCGCCAGGAAGGGTCCGGGATCTGCCGATTTGAACTCGACCTGCCCCTCGCCAACCGGCTGGGTTTCGGCATCACCCAGGTCTCCGCTGATCCGCAGCGAACTGCCGGCCACACTGCCGAGGTTCAGTCGTTCGATGGCCAGCTGGCCAGCCTGATAGGTCGCGATCGCCTCGACATCTTCGGCAGTGACGCCAAATGCCTGGAGCTCGTCGACCTTCAACCGGGTCGCGACCCGTTCGGCTAGGAGCCGCTGCTCGGCATCTTCACCGATGACGAGAGCCGCAATGGCGCGCGCAGCGTCCAGATCAAGCTTTTCACCATCGAGATCGACGGAGAGGCTGGCGGCCGTACCGCCGCGCGATTCGCGCTCAATTCTGCCTTTCAGGGGCTCGGCACCGATCGCAAGCTCCAGCTTCTCGAACCGTTGCAGCTCCGGCGTTAGGTTGACGGAGGCCGAAAAGCCGGCCGATGCAAGACCGCGGATCGCCGGATCGACGCGGCCGGAAATCCATGTGGCGAGGCCCGATGGTTGCGTGGAGGCGACGAGCAGATTGCCCTCGAACGAAGGCGTGCCGACAAGCACCAGCCGTCCATTCGCTTCCACCTGGGTGCGCCCCGGCAATAGCCCGACGGCCTTGTCCACGGTCCATCCATCACCGGCTGGACGAATGTCGAGCTGCAAGTCCCGGAACACGGTATCTCCGGCCACGATCGCTGGCAGTCGCAGGCTTGCCCGGCCGGGCACCTTCGGGATCGGGATCTGGGCGGCGGTCGCAAACAGCAGCGCCATTCTCTGCTGGACCGAAACGGCTCCGTTCCGCGATGTCTTGGCCCGGCTCCCATCGGCCGCGAGCCTGTTGACGTCAACCTGCTGGCCCTCGGCAGTCAGCAGGAATTCCGGGTTCGCGCCGGTGTCGAGCTTCGCCTCGCCGGTGATTACATAAGGATCGGCGGTTTCTCCGAGTTCGAGCCGGTAGGTCGGGATGGTGATGCTGTCATTGGCAAGCTTGAACTCGCCGCGAACACGCGGAGCAGGCACCGGTTTCTGGCCAGCTTCGAGCGCCTCGGGAGCTTCCGTGACCTTCCAGGTCGATGTGAAGTTCCCTGTGTAATGCGGCTTGCCATTTTCGAGTGCCAGATCCCCTTCGAGCATGAGGTCGAAAGGCCGGCCTTGAGGGTCGATCCGTAGCCGAAGCGGCAGCGAGGTCCCGGCGAATTCGGAGGTCGTAAGGCCGAAACTGGCGGCCTCACCGTCCAATTCGGCGCTTCCCTCGACGGACCATGGACCGGCAAGCGTGCGGGCGGAAAGGGCCGCGTCGAGATTGGTCAGGATCCGGTTGCGACCGGACTGCTGGTCAATGAACTCGATCGTACCGCCACTGACGGAGACCTTTTCCAGAACCACCGTGCGCGCGGGAATGCTCGGCCTGCTGCCACGCAACCAGTCCAGCGACCCATCTGCCAGCAACCGCACCCGCGCCTTCGGCTCTTCGATACGCATGTCGAAGATGCGGGCTTCACCCGAGAGAAAAGGCGCTAGCTCTGCATCGAGCGAGAAACGGGCCACCCGCACCAGCGGCGTTCCGTCGACATCGGTACCGACGGTGACATCCTCCATGGTGACGGACGGGAACGGCAGGATGCGCGCGCTGACCGCGCCGTTGACCACAACCTTCTTGCCGAGCAACTGGCTCGCCTGGTCCTCGAAGTTCTGCCGGAAATTGGTCCAGTCGACGAAGACAGGCGCCAACAGGGCTGCAAAGAGCGCAACCACCAGAAGACCGCCGAGCGTTGCCAGTATGCGTCCGAGCACCGAATGCTACTCCCTTGATTACGGGCCGAAGGTAACGCAATTCACCGGCAGGGCAACCCGCAAGCTCTTGCAGTCACAGCCGAAAGATCTTGCCGGGATTGAATATGTTGTCAGGGTCCAGGCTCGCCTTGATGGCGCGCATCGCCGGTAGCGCCGAGCCGAGTTCCTGTTCGAGATACCCGATCTTGCCCTGCCCGATCCCGTGTTCGCCCGTGCAGGTGCCGTCCATGGCAAGGGCTCGGGCGTTCAACCGATCCAGGAAGGCTTCGGCCTTCTCCACGTCGGCAGCATCCTTGTCGTTGAAGAGCAGGAGAACATGGAAATTGCCGTCACCGGCATGGCCGACGATCGGCGCGAGAAAACCCTGTTCGCGGATATCGGACTGCGTCGCCGCGACACATTCGGCGAGCCTCGAGATCGGAACGCAGACATCGGTCGAGAGCGCCCCGAGCTCCGGCGCAAGCGCCCGGCTCGCCCAATAGGCATTGTGGCGCGCCTTCCACAACAGGCTCCGCTCTTCGGCATTGGCCGTATAGGCAAATTCACCGCCGCCGAATTCGGCAGCGATTTCTCCGAATTGCGCCGCCTGCAATGCCACCGTCTCTTCCGTTCCGTGGAATTCCACGAACAGCGTCGGGCGCTCCGCATAAGAGAGCTTCGAATAGGCGTTGCAGGCGCGGATCTGCATCTCGTCGAGCAATTCGATGCGCGCGACCGGAATGCCCATCTGGATCGTCATGATGACAGCATTGCACGCGTCCTCGAGCGTCGGAAAGGCGCAGACCCCGCCGCTGATCTTGGCCGGAATGCCCTGCAGGCGGAGCGTGACAGACGTGATCACGCCGAGCGTACCTTCCGAGCCGACGAAGAGCCGGGTCAGGTCATAGCCAGCCGAGGACTTGCGTGCGCGGTGTGCCGTTCGGATTTGTTCGCCGTCCGCAGTGACCACGGTGAGCGCCAGGACATTGTCCTTCATAGTGCCGTAGCGCACGGCATTGGTGCCGGAGGCGCGCGTCGCCGTCATGCCTCCTAGCGAGGCATTTGCGCCGGGATCGATCGGAAAGAACAGCCCGGTGTCCCTCAGATAGGTGTTCAGGTCTTCCCGCGTCACACCAGGTTCCACCGTGCAGTCGAGGTCCTCGGCATTCACCGACAGGACCCTGTTCATCCGGCTGAAATCAACCGAGATCCCGCCGAAAGGCGCATTGACCTGACCTTCGAGCGACGACCCCGTGCCAAAGGGAACGATCGGGACCTTGTGTACAGCGCAGACACGCACGATCTCCTGCACGTCGACCGCAGCCTCGACAAAGACCACGCCGTCAGGACGCTGCAACGGCAGGTAGGTCGTGGTGTGGCTGTGCTGGTCGCGAAAGCTCTCGCCGGTCTGGAAACGCTCGCCGAAGCGCTGCTTGAGGATGGGCAAAACCAGCGCAATGCCCTCTTCGTTGCGCTTGCCGTCGATCACATCCTTGCGGGCCATCCGCGACCTCCCGAAATCCAGCCTTGGGGCGCAGCGGCGAAGTGCCGGTGCGCCCCTGCTATGGGATAGGGTCTGGATTTTGTCCAGATGTCCGAAAAGCGCAGAAGGCCCCCTTTGCGGTTACTCCGCCGCGATCCGCGGTGGTGCGCCCGCATCATTGGCGATCTTCAGCGTCGCATCGTCCAGTTCCGTCTTGAGACGCGCTTCTTCCTGCGCGTGAGGCTTGGAGAAGCGTGCCAGCAACAGATAGGCGACGGGGGTGATGTAGAGCGTCACCAGCGTCGCGAAGCCGAGACCGCCGACGATCACCCAACCGAGCGCGATGCGCGCTTCCGCGCCTGCTCCCTGCGCCAGCACCAGCGGCACCCCGCCGAGCACGGTTGCAATCATCGTCATCATCACAGGGCGCAGACGGATGGTGCAGGCCGTCTCGATCGATTCGCGCACCGAAAGCCCGCGATCACGGAGCTGGTTGGCGAATTCGACGATGAGAATGCCGTTCTTCGCCATGACCCCGACAAGCAGAACAAGGCCGATCTGGCTATAGACGTTCAACGACGAACCCGTCACGACGAGCGCGAACACGGCACAGGCGAGACCGAGCGGAACCGTTGCCATGATGATCAGCGAGGACACGACGCTTTCGAACTGCGCGGAGAGCACCAGGAAGATGATCGCGATAGCAAAGCCGAAGGTCAGCGCCATGCCGTAGCTGTTTTCTTCCAGCGTAGCCGCCTCGGAAAGTGGCAGCAGGCGAGAGCCCGGTGGCAGGAGCGGCTGAGCGATCTGTGTCACCATCTCCACGGCATCTCCGAGAGCTACTCCCTCTCCGAGCCCCGCCGAGAAGGAGACAGACGCCAGCTGCTGCTCTCGGTTCAGCGTAGGAGAAACCGCCCTTTCCTCGAGCGAAGCAATTGTCGACATCGGCACCACACGCCCGTCGGAGGTCGTCAGGAAAATGTTTTCCAGATCCGTCGGATCGTTGATCGGCTGCGTGCTCGACACCAGTCGTACCGGAATCGAGTTGCCGTCGACGAAGACGTCGGTGACCGAACGCCCCTCGAGCAGCGCTTGCAAGGAGGTGCCGATGGCGCCGATATCGATGCCGAGATCGGAGGCCCGTTCGCGGTCGATCGTCACCGAGATCTGCGCCTGGGTCGGCTCGTTGTCGAGACGCGGTGTCTGGAATTCGGGACGGTCACGCAACTGATCGACGATCTGCAGCGCCGACGCTGTCAGCGCTTCATGGTTCGACCCGACCACCGCCATCTGCAGGCCACTGCCGGCACCACGAATTCTGAGGCTGTTGGTCTGGAACACATTGCCGCGGAGCGCCGGCACCCGGGCGGCGGCGGCGTTCACGTCCTGAACAATCTGGTCCTGACTGCGCGCGCGCTCAGACCAAGGTGCCAGTGTCATCACCATGAATGCGCTGTTCGAAGAGCCCTGACCTGAAATCGAGAAGATGTTCACGATCTCACCGCTGTCGCGGAGTGGTTGGAGGTTTTCCTCAACCCGCTGGAGCTGATCACGGGTATAGGCAAGGCTCGACCCCTGCGGTGTCGACAGCCGCATCAGCACGACCGAACGGTCTTCCCGAGGCGTAATCTCGCTCTGGATCCCAGTGAAGGCGAGATAGGCTGCCCCGGAAAACACGACGGCGAACACGCAGACGATCAGCGGGTTGCCAAGGCAGGCCCGAAGCGTCCGGGCATAGAAGGCAGCGAACCGCTTGCCAAATGCCCCGAGCACGCCGCGATCATCATCGACTTCGCGTTTGAGCATGCGCGATGCCATCATCGGGCACAGCGTGAGGGCCGTGGCCGACGAGAGCAGTACCGCAAAGGCGAGCACGAAACCGAATTCACGGAAGAGACCGCCCAGCTGACCCGGCAGGAAGGATAGCGGTACGAAGACAGCAGCGAGTGTCGCCGTGGTCGCGAGGACCGCGAAGAACACTTCTTGTGTCCCGAGCACTGCGGCCGCGCGCGGCCCCATGCCCTCAGCCCGACGACGAACGATGTTTTCAAGGACGACGATCGCATCATCCACCACAAGGCCGGTCGCCAGGACGATGGCCAACAGGGTCAGAATATTAATCGAGAAGCCGACCATATAGATCGCAGCCAGCGTCCCGATCAGGGCGACCGGCATGGTGAGCGCCGGGATCAAAGTCGCGCGCCAGTCACGCAGGAAGAGAAAGAGGACCACAAGCACGATCACGGCGGAGAGCCCGAGCGCGATCTCAACCTCGTGCAGAGCGCCCTGAATGAAGACCGCATCGTCGCTGGTGACGATGACCCGCGTGCCTTCCGGCAGGGCGCTTGCCATGGCATCTACCGCGCCATGAACACCGGCAGAAATGTTCAGCGTATTGGACTGCGCCTGACGGATGATGCCAAGACCAACGCCCTGGACACCATTGGAGCGCAACGAGGTCGAACCATCGTCCGGTCCGAGCGTCACCGTCGCCACGTCGCGCAGCCGAACCCGCTCACCAATCAGGACATTCTCGAAGTCCTCGACGGTGGTGAGGTTGGCAGTGGCTCGCACGACGATGTCCTGCGTCTGCGATTCGAGCGAACCGGCCGGCACGTCGAGCGAGGAGTTCTGCAGGGCTGTCGCGAGGCTCGCGACGCTCAAGCCACGGCTGGCAAGAGCCGCCTGGTTGACGTCGATGCGGAAGACTTTTTCCTGGTCGCCATAGATCTGGACGTCGGCGACACCTTCGACGGCGGCGAGCCGATCGGAAATCTCGTTTTCGACCAGCAGCGTCAGGTCTTCCATGGAAAGCGTGCTTGAGGTGACTGCCAGTCGCATGATCGGCTGCGAATCCGCGTCCGCCTTGACGATGCGCGGCTCGTCCGTATCGTCGGGCAACTGGTTGCGCACCCGGCCGAGTGCATCGCGCACGTCATTGGCGGCGACAGCGAGGTCGACATTGTCGCTGAATTCGAGCGTCGTCCGGCTCTCGCCAAACGAAGAGCGCGAAGACATAGAATTGAGGCCGCTCACCCGGGCGACGGCGCCCTCGATGATGCGCGTCACCTCCTGGTCCATGGTCTGCGCGGACGCACCATCATAGTCTGTGCTGACCGTAATGACAGGCTGGTCGACGTCGGGCAATTCGCGGATTTCGATGCCGGTAAGGGCAGCCAGACCCGCAACGACCAGCAGGGTGTTCAGGACCGCCGCCAGAACCGGCCGGCGGACAAAGAGCGCGGTGAAGCTGCGCCCGGACTGTTCGGAACCGTACTCGGTCGAGCTCATCGTGCAGCAACCTCCTCGGAATCGGGCTTGGGCTCACCGGCGATCTCGACTGCGCCGCCCTCTCGCACCCTCTGCAGTCCTTCGACCGCAACGACGTCACCTTCCTTGAGTGCCGCCTCGACCAGGATCTGATCTGAGTTGCGCTGCACAATGGTCACACGTGTCTTCACGGACTTGTTATCGGAAATCTGCCAGACGAAGGAGCCCTCGCCGTCCCACTGGACCGCCAGCGGATTGACCGCCGCATAGCGATCACCGGGGAAACGCATGGAAACGGCAAACGACATACCTGCGCGCAGGACATCCGCGGGATTGTCGATCTTGGCCCGAATTCGGATCGTGCGACTTGCCTGGTCCACGCGGCTGTCGACGGCCTCGACCACGCCGTTGAAGACCTGTCCCGGGCGCGAGACGGAGCTTGCCTCGACCGGCATGCCGGGTCGGACGGCCGCAACGAAGCGCTCAGGCGCCCAGAAATCGACCAGCAGCTGGCTGCGATTGTCGAGGGAAACGATCGCCGTCGTATTCGTCACATTGTCGCCGACGCTGACGCCGACGATTCCGATCACGCCGTCGATCGGGGCCACGATGTCGCGGCGCTTCAGATTGAGCTCGGCGGTGGTGAGCTGCAGCTGCGCCTGTTCCTCGGCGATCTGCGCATCAAGCACGTCAAGACGCGAGAAGCTCTGCAGGTTTCGGTAGGATTCGGCTTTCTCCTTGGCGCTTCGCAGGGCAACTGCCGCTTGGTCACGCAGGATCACCTGTTCTTCCCGATCGAGGCGGGCGATCACATCGCCCTTCGTTACCTTCTGGCCGGAGGACACGAGGATCTCCGCAACGGTTCCGGACGCCTGCGGCATGACGGTGACGGCTTCGATCGCCTCACCGTCGCCGATCGCGCTCAACCGATCATTCACGACGCCCATGGTGACCGGCTGCGTGGCCACGAGAATGGTCTGGTTACCACCCCCGCGGCGATTTCCGCCAGCTTGCCCTTGTCCCTGGCCACCGGATTGCGCCTGCTGACCGCCCTGTCCCTGGCCGCCCTGACCCTGGCCTTCACCGTCGGGCGCTCCCGACACGAGTGCGACGGCCGAGGCCGGAACGCCCATGGACACGAGTGTTTGCCCCGCCCCAGGTGAAAAATAGACCCATGAACAGAGGCCAGCGAAGAGAAGGGCAAGACTGATGGCGAGTTGCTTCCACAGCGGCATGCAAGGCTCCAAAATGTAAAACGGAATGTCAGCCGGTAAGTATCGGGCGCAAATGGTCAGTGGCAATGCCTCAACGACAAGCTTACTGATTTGTAATCTCGCGTCTTTTCACGCCGCCGTGAACGTCGGTTGGCCCATGCGATCGAAATCCTGTCCGTTCGACCATATCACGAGGGTTGCCCGGAGACGCTGGAAATCCGTGGGTTGGGGGACACGAGGAATAAAACCAGAACGCCGTCACTGGCCTTTCCGACCCGAATCACTACATTGAGCCGCATGAGTAACGGTTTCGACGACATCCCCTTCTTCGATGAAGAGCCTGCGCCGCGCAAGCCGGCCACATCGCCTGCGCCAGTCTCAACACCAGGGTCGGGCGTACTTGCCGGCGGCCTCGGGATTGCGGCCCGCGCCATGGCCGCCCGCGACCAGGCCCGTGCGCCCGATTATCTCTCCGGCCTCAACCCGGAACAGCGCGAGGCGGTCGAAACCGTCGATGGCCCCGTCCTCGTCCTCGCAGGTGCCGGCACGGGCAAGACCCGCGTCTTGACCACCCGTATCGCTCATATCCTTGCGACCAATCGCGCCTTTCCGAGCCAGATCCTCGCGGTGACCTTTACCAATAAGGCCGCGCGCGAAATGAAGGAGCGAATCGGCCACCTCGTTGGCGGTGCCGTCGAGGGCATGCCTTGGCTCGGCACCTTTCACTCGATCGGCGTCAAGCTTCTGCGTCGCCATGCCGAGCTCGTCGACCTTACGTCCAGTTTCACGATTCTCGACACCGACGACGTCGTGCGGCTGATCAAGCAGATCATCCAGGCGGAAGGCCTGGACGACAAGCGCTGGCCGGCCAAGCAATTCGCCCAGATGATCGACGGCTGGAAAAACAAGGGGCTGGACCCGGCACAGATCCCGGAAGGCGACGCCCGCGCCTTTGCAAACGGCAAGGGCCGCGAGCTTTATGTCGCCTACCAGAAGCGCCTTCAGGCTCTGAATGCCTGCGACTTCGGTGACCTGCTGCTGCATCCAATCCGGATGTTCAAGGCGAACCCCGACGTTCTCAAGGAATACCACCAGCGCTTCAAATATGTGCTGGTCGACGAATATCAGGACACCAACACCGCCCAGTACATGTGGCTGCGCCTGCTCGCCCAGCACCCCCCCGGCGTGCCGCAGAATGTCTGTTGCGTCGGTGACGACGACCAGTCGATCTATGGCTGGCGCGGCGCGGAGGTGGACAACATCCTTCGCTTCGAGAAGGATTTCCCGGGTGCCAAGGTCATCAAGCTCGAGCGCAACTACCGTTCGACCGAACACATACTGGGCGCAGCCGGCTTCCTGATCGCCCATAACGAAGGCCGCCTTGGCAAGACGCTGTTCACCGACCGCGTCGATCCGAACGACGACAAGGTCGTGGTCCATGCCGCCTGGGATTCGGAAGAAGAGGCCCGCGCCGTCGGCGAGGAAATCGAGCAGCTTCAGCGCGATCAGCATCCGCTGAACAATATGGCGATCCTGGTCCGCGCCTCGTTCCAGATGCGCGAATTCGAAGACCGTTTCGTCACGCTCGGCCTCAACTACCGCGTCATTGGCGGTCCTCGCTTCTACGAGCGCCTAGAAATTCGCGATGCCATGGCCTACTTCCGCCTCGTCTGCCAGCCGGCCGACGATCTCGCCTTCGAGCGCATCGTCAACACACCGAAGCGCGGCCTGGGCGACACGACGATCCGCAATCTGCACGACTATGCGCGTGCCCGTGACATCCCGATGCTGGCCGCCGCAACCGACATCATCGAAACGGACGAACTGAAGCCCAAAGCACGCAAGGCCCTTTTCGACGTCGTCACCGATTTCCGTCGCTGGCAGTCGCTGCTGGAAAACACGCCGCATACCGAACTTGCCGAGCAGATCCTCGACGAGAGCGGCTACACGGCCATGTGGCAGAACGACAAGTCGGCCGAAGCGCCGGGACGTCTGGAAAACCTGAAGGAACTCATCCGCTCGATGGAGGCCTTCGAGAGCCTGCGCGGCTTCCTCGAACACGTCTCGCTGGTCATGGACGCCGAGACCAACGAGAACCTCGACGCCGTCTCGATCATGACGCTGCATTCGGCCAAGGGCTTGGAATTCGAAACCGTCTTCCTGCCCGGTTGGGAGGAAGGCCTGTTTCCCCACCAGCGAGCGCTGGACGAAGGTGGCCGCTCGGGCCTCGAAGAGGAACGCCGCCTCGCCTATGTCGGCATCACCCGCGCCAAGCGCCGCTGCCACATCTGGTTCGTATCGAACCGCCGCATTCACGGGCTCTGGCAATCAACACTGCCCTCACGCTTCCTCGAAGAACTGCCGCCCGCCCATGTCGAGGTCGCCGAAGCCGAGACCTCCTATGGCGGCTATGGCCGCAATCCCTATGGCCAATCCCGCTTCGACAAGCAGGAGCCGTTCCAGAACAGCTATTCGACGCCCGGCTGGAAGCGCGCCCAGGCCAACAAGACCGATGCGACGCGCGACAACTGGGGCAATCGTTCCGGCCATGCCGTCGAGCGGATCGGCTACGGCGAAAGCGGCCCGCGCGCGAAAACCATCGAGGGCGAACTCGTCGCCAAGTCGACGGCGACCGAACCCTCCCGCTTTTCTGTCGGCGACCGCGTCTTCCACATCAAGTTCGGCAACGGCAACATCGCGTCCATCGAGGGCAACAAGCTGACGATCGATTTCGACCGGGCCGGTCAGAAGCGCATGCTGGAGGGATTTGTCGAGAAGGCCGGATAAGTCACGTCGATGAGACCAAGGGTGGCATTATGACGTACTGCCAGGCCGGTTCTCAAGCGGCGTCGGTGACCGCTTCCGCTGCGAACGCCATCTGCCAGTGCCGCCGGCACAGCGACGTGTAGGTCTCGTTGCCACCGATCAGTACCTGAGCGCCATCCCGCTGCGCCTTACCGTCTTCGCCCATACGCACGACCATGGTCGCCTTGCGGCCGCAATGGCAGATCGACCGCGCTTCCGTCAGTTCGTCGGCAATCGCCAGCAGACCGCGGGATCCCGGAAAAAGCTCGCCGCGAAAATCCGTGCGCAAACCATAGGCCATGACTGGCAGATCGAGCACATCGACAACACGCGACAACTGCCAGACTTGATCGGTGGTCAAGAACTGCGCCTCGTCGACGAACACGCAGGATAGCGGTGATGCCTCATGATCTGCCTTGATGGCCGCGAAGAGATCCTCTTCCTGACCGAAGGCATCGGCTTCTGCCTTCAGCCCGATCCGCGACCCGATGAAACCCTTGCCCGCGCGATTGTCGAGCGCGCTGATCAGCATGGCCACCCGCATGCCGCGTTCCTGATAGTTATAGGCCGCCTGCAAAAGCAAAGTCGATTTGCCGGCATTCATGGTGGCGTAAATGAAATGAAGTTTGGCCAAGGCGTCGCTACTGTCGAAGGAGTGTCATTCGGTTGCCGCACTTGTAGGAAGATCGGCAGGACGCGACAAGCAGGTGGCGGCCATTGCCAACAGCCTTTCCCGCCGCCTGCAAAAAATAAGCGGCATGGTCAGGCCGAAGCGACTTGCACCGCCGACCTCGTGCCCTGGATCTCCTTCACCAGCTCCTTGATCACATCCATGACCGCCCGGATCCGCGGCACATGGCGCAGGCGCTCGTGGGTCACAAGCCAGATCTCGGCAGCGGCCGGCACTGGCGGACGAAAACACAGAACGAGCTCAGGATCCCCGGACGCTATGAAATCGGAATAGAAACCGACCCCGACACCATTTCGAACGCTGGTGAAGACCGCCGGCACAGAATTGTGCCGGAGCAGCACCTCGTTGACCGGGAATGTCTCCTTGGCCCAATCGAAGATCGGTCGGCTGCGGACATGGGTGTCGATGCCGATTAGGGCATGCCCGGGCAGCTCTTCGACGCTTTTCGGGACGCCATGGCGAACAGCATAGCTGCGCGAGCAGTAGAGGCTCCAGTAGTCCTCGATCAGTCTGACGCCCACCAACCCAGCCTGTGTTGGCGCAGGCGAGGCTCGAAGGGCCACATCCGCCTCGCCACCGGCCAGATCGCGCAGGATATTCGTCGTATCCACCTCAAGCCGTACACCCGGATGACGCTGCTTGAGGCGCGCGATCAGGCTCGGCAGCACATAAGTGCCGAGCACCTCGTTGGTGGTGAAGCGGACTGTTCCGGAAATCTCGCGCGACAGGCTGTCCACAGCGCCCGAAAATGCATCAACCGACTGACGCACCATTTCGGCCGGTGCGAGGAGACGCGATCCCGCTTCGGTCAGGACATAACCCGTTCGCCGCTTGTCGAAGAGCTCTATTCCGAGCGCCTCCTCCAGCGCCACAATCCGACGCGAGACCGTGCTCTGGCTTACCCGGAGAAGCCTCGCCGCCGCCAGCGTCGTACCGGTCTCGGCGACGGCCAGCATGAAGCGCAGATCATCGAAGTTCATCGATCCGGTCACGTTATGCAAATCCGGTGAATGGGGCGGCAAAAACGGGGTTTGAAGCGGAAACGCCGGCAAACTACACGGTTTTCATTGCCCGCGAAACGTGTCGCCGGGCGTCAAACACGCATCAAATCGAATCCTCGAAGGAGTAATGCCATGCGCGAAGCGCTTGTGCCGGCCGGCACCCGTATTCTCAATGCCTACAACAAGGAAACCTTCGTCTTCACCCATCCCTATGAAGACCGGCACTCGAGCCAGATGGACGTGATTCTCGGCAAAGGCGGTTCGGGAGGTGGCAATGCCATTGCGCATATCCACCCGGAAACGGAAGAAATCTTCACCGTCAAACGCGGTCGGGTCATGGTGATGATCAATGGTCGGGAGCATTTCGCGACGGAAGGTCAATCGATCACTGTGCCCAAGGGCGCCAGTCACTTCTTCCGCAACGCTTCTTTTGGCGAAACCCACCTGACGGTGACCTTCGTCAACGCCCAGCAGCATCTTCGCTTCTTCCTCAATCTGGCGCGCTGGACGTCCGAGTATCCGGACTACTTCAAGCCGGATGGGTCGGTAAAGCTCTTGCCGATCGCGCTCGGCCTGAATGCCTTCCGCGATCACCTGTACATTTCGGGACCGCCGGTGGCTGTGCAAAAGCTGCTCTTCGCAGCGCTTGCTCCGATCGCCCGCATGATGGGCTACCGGCTCGCGGTCTCGCCCCGCCGAGATGCTGATCGTCTCACGATCGAAGAAGAGGGTAGCCTGGCGACGGGCCTGTGAGGTCAGCCTTGGGCTGCTTCCTCACGATGCAGCCACATCAGTTCGATCTGGACAGCGGCCTGGAAGTCTATGATTTCGGTCCGCATCTCGTCTTCCGGGCAGCCCAGTTCGAGCAATTCGTTGCCGAGCCCACGGCAGGTCGCCTTCCAGAATTCGGTCGCCGCATAGCCATTCAGGCGATCGAGTTCGATCGCCGAACGGCGCACCAGGTCCCTACGGCTCGCAAGCGGAAAGAAGGCGATGGTCGGGTTGGTCGTGCCGTTCATGGCTTGGCTACTCATGCGAAACATCCTCACGTTACGTCATGTGTTTAGAATCACATGGTTAACGTTCCGTTTCGCAGCAACGCCCGACACGCCGAAGTGTGCCGAAAGTGAACCCGCCCGAGCGTTTCGGGCGGGTTCGATTACTTCGGGACATCAGTCCGGCAGCGTGTATGCGATGACGTAGTCACCGGGCGTCGTGCCGACCGATCCATGTCCGCCAGCCACCATCACGACATATTGCTTGCCGTCGTCGAGCGCGTAGGTCATCGGCGTCGCCTGGCCACCGGCCGGTAGGCGCGATTCCCACAGCTGGTCGCCGGTCGTCAGATCATAGGCACGCAGATAGTTGTCGACGGCTGCACCCAGGAAGACCACGCCACCCTTGGTGATCATCGGACCACCGATACCGGGCACGCCGACCTTGAACGGCAGCGGAAGCGGCGTCATGTCGTAGACCGTGCCGTTACGCTTCTGATAGGCGACCTCGCCCGAGCGCAGGTCTACGCCGGCCACCGTGCCCCATGGTGGCGCCTGGCAAGGAATGCCGAGCGGCGAGAGGAACGGCCCCATGATTACACCATAAGGTGCGCCTTCGTTGCGGTTCAGGCCCTGCTCAGAACCGGTCGCGCCTTCTTCTTTCGGCGGGATCTCCGACCGCGGCACCAGCTTCGAGGTGAAGGCCAGATAGGTCGGCATGCCGAACATGACCTGCCGCTCCGGATCGACTGCAACCGAACCCCAGTTGAAGGTGCCGAAATTGCCGGGATAGACCAGCGTGCCTTCCAGCGAAGGCGGCGTGTACTGGCCCTCATATTTCAGCTGATGAAACTGGATACGGCACATCATCTGGTCGATGATCGTCAGCCCCCACATATTGCTCTCGGTCATCGTCGGCGGACGGAAGGTGAGATCCGAGATCGGCTGCGTTGGCGCGGTGAAGTCCTCGGGGATCGCCCCACCCGGTGCTGGGATTTCGCGCACCGGAATGATCGGCTCGCCATTGCGGCGGTCGAGAACATAGATGTCACCCTGCTTCGTGGGTCCGATGAGGGCCGGAACCACAGAACCGTCGTCACGATTGAGGTCCATCAGCACCGGCTGCGCCGGCACATCCATGTCCCAGAGGTCGTGATGCACGGTCTGGCGTACCCAGCGATCCTGTCCGGTGTTCACGTCGAGCGCGACGATGGACGACGCGTATTTCTCGACGTTTTCGCTGCGGCCCATGCCGAGCTGGTCGGGCACCTGGTTGCCGAGCGGGATATAGACGAGGCCCAGCTGTTCATCGACCGAGAAGATCGACCAGCTATTCGGAGAATTCGCCGTGTAGGTCTCGTCGGGGCCAAGCGGTGCCGTCTGCTCCGGATTGCCGCTATCCCAGTTCCACACGAGCGCGCCGGTATTGACGTCGAAAGCACGGATGACGCCCGACTGCGACTGCGTCGAATAGTTATCATTCACGGCACCGCCGATGATGATCTTACCCGCGGCGATCACCGGCGGCGAGGTCGAATAGTAGTAGCCGGCGGGATTGTAGGGCATGTTCTGCTCGAGCTGCAGCGTGCCGCCATTGGCGAAGCTCTCGCAGATGGCTCCCGTCCCGGCATCGAGTGCAATCAACCTGGCGTCGGAGGTCGGTAGGTAGACGCGTTCGGCGCAGACGGTGCCTTCGACAGCTGCCGGATCACGATAGTAGGTCACCCCGCGGCAAGTCTGGTGCTGGCGATCTGGGTTGAGACCCGCATTCGGGTCGAATTTCCATTTTTCCTCACCCGTCGCCGCATCGACGGCGATCGCCCAATTGTGCGGCGTGCAGAGATAGAGCGTGTCTCCGACCTTCAGCGGCGTGACCTGGTAGGTCGTCTCGCCGACATCCTCCGGCAGCTTCACATCGCCGGTCTGGTAGGTCCAGGCAATCTTGAGATCCTTTACGTTGTCTGTGTTGATCTGGGTGAGCGGGGAATAGCGCTGTCCATAGGGGGTGCGCCCATATTGGTGCCAGTCACCATCGGGCACGTCGCCCCCAAGTGCAGGCGCGGCAGCCACCTGTTCGGTTGGCAGCACCCCATCACGGCCATAAGGCTCGACGAACAGAGAGATGCCGGCAACGACGACGGAAATTAGAACCGGCACTGCGACTGGGAGCATGCTTGCCGCCACCCGATCACGCCGATGAACGGGTCCGAGCCGCCTCCGGACTGCCGGCAGCATCAGCCACAGGCCGAGCACGATGATCAGACCACCGCGTGGACCCAACTGCCACCAGTCGAGACCGACTTCGATCACGGCCCAAATGAGGCTCGCGAGAATGAACAGGCCGTAGACCCAGAGGGCTTCCGCACGGCGGAGAAAAAGCAGGACGGCCGTTGCAAGAAGAGCAAGTCCGGCGAGAAGGAAATAGGGACTGCCTCCAAGGGTGAGGAGCTGTATGCCCCCTGCCCCGAGGACGAGCCCCAGGATCCCGAAGACGACAGCGGTAACAATCAGAAACATGCCGGTTCCATTCGATGTCTTGAAATTGCGAGATATGACCGCCAGCTGCGATCTTGTCGAAGGACAACATCAGCGGAACGATGGAACCTATCGATTGTTCCCTCATTCCACGCTGGCGCAAATTGAGAAATCCGGCCTTGATCCCCATCGCTGTCATTGCCATCTTGCGCCGCACAAGAATTGGAGCGCGACAATGACGAAGGCCCTTCTGCTGATCGATATCCAGAATGGATTCTGCCCGGGCGGCAGTCTGCCGGTTGCGGGCGGTGACGAGGTCGTGCCTATCGCCAATCGCCTGATGGCAAGCGGCCTCTATGACATCATCGTCGCATCGCAGGATTGGCACCCTTCCAACCACGGCAGCTTCGCCTCCCAGCATCGCGGCAAGCAGCCGTTCGACATGGGCGAGCTGTCCGGCCAGCAGCAGGTCATGTGGCCGGATCACTGCATCCAGGATAGCGTCGATGCAGAGTTCCATCCCGACCTTGCCACCGACCGCATCGACTTTGTCCAGCGCAAGGGTGAGAACCCCAAGGTCGATAGCTATTCCACCTTCCGCGACAACGACCAGACGGCACTGACCGGCCTGGCTGATTGGCTGAAGGCAAAGGGCGTGACCGAGGTCGACGTGATGGGCCTTGCCACGGACTATTGCGTCAAGTTTTCCGCTCTGGATGCCGTCGACATGCTGCCGGGTGTGAGGGTTCGCGTCATTGAGGACGGATGCCGCGGCATCGATCCGAAGGGAGTCGAGGAAGCATTCGCGGCCATGCGCCAGGCGGGTGTCGAGATCATCGACAGCAGCCGAATCGGTTTGTGAGAAAAAATCTGCAAAGGATTCGTGCGATTGCCTTTTTTGACGGCAAGCGCTAGAGCCGAGCCAGTGAGAAGACAGGGAGGACGCCGGTCATGGAACTCGTCACCACGATCGCCGCTTTGCGACAGAAGCTCGCGCCCCGCCGCCGCGCCGGCCAGACCATCGGCTTCGTGCCGACCATGGGTTATCTGCACCAAGGACACTTGAGCCTTGTTGGCCGCGCCAAGTCTGAAAACGACGTGACGGCCGTCTCGATCTTCGTCAACCCGCTGCAGTTCGGCAAAAACGAGGACCTGGAAAAATACCCGCGCGATCTCGCCCGCGACAGTGCCATGCTGGAAGAGGCAGGCGTAGATTATGTCTTCGCCCCCAGCGTCGAGGACATGTATCCAGAACCGATGCAGACGGTGGTCGATCTGCCGAAACTCGGCTCCGAACTCGAGGGAGAGGCTCGTCCCGGCCATTTCGCAGGCGTGGCAACCGTCGTGACCAAGCTCTTCAACATCGTCCAGCCGGATGCCGCCTATTTCGGCGAGAAGGACTATCAGCAGGTCACGATCATCCAGAAGATGGTCAAGGATCTCGCCCAGCCTGTCCGCATCGTGCCGGTCGCCACGGTCCGCGAGGCCGATGGCCTCGCCTGCTCGTCGCGCAATGTCTATCTGTCGCCCGCCGAACGCACGGCAGCGGTCATCGTGCCGAAGACACTCGCAGAGGCCGAACGCCTGGTTCGAACCGGTATCCGCGACGTGGAGACGCTGGAATCCAAGCTGATAGCGTTCATTCGGACTGAACCGCTCGCCAAACCCGAGGTCGTAGCGATCCGCGATCCAAGCACCCTGGAGCGGATAGAGACGGTGCGTGGTACCGCACTCGTCCTGCTCTATGTCCGCTTTGGCAAGACCAAGCTTCTCGACAACAGCATCATCGGCCAAGCGGCCGCCACCGGCATGGAGGCCGCCTGACATGAGCACACCACCCCGCCAGAAGCGCTTCACACCTGCCGACATCACGGCCCTTAAGGGCATCAAGCCGATCGTTTCGCTGACGGCCTATACGACCCCGGTCGCCCGCATCCTCGACCGCCACTGCGACCTGCTTCTGGTCGGCGACAGTCTCGGTATGGTGCTCTATGGAATGGAGACCACCGTCGGCGTCACCATGGACATGATGGTCGCCCACGGCCAGGCGGCAATGCGCGGCGCGACCCGTGCCTGCGTGATCGTCGATCTGCCCTTCGGATCCTATCAGGAGAGCAAGGAGCAGGCCTTTCGCAATGCCGTGCGCCTGATGAAGGAAACCGGCTGCGACGGCGTGAAGCTCGAAGGCGGCGCGGAAATGGCGGAAACGGTCGAATTCCTCGTCAGCCGCGGCGTTCCGGTCTTCGGCCATATCGGCCTGATGCCGCAGCAGGTAAACACCTCGGGCGGTTACCGATCCAAGGGCCACAGCGAAGCCGAGCAGGAGAAGATCCGCCGTGACGCCAAGGCGATCGACGAAGCCGGCGCCTTCGCCATGGTCATCGAAGGCACTGTCGAGCCCCTCGCCCGCGAAATCACCACAACAGTAAAGGCCGCCACGATCGGCATCGGCGCCTCGCCCGCCTGTGACGGCCAAATCCTCGTCTCCGACGACATGCTCGGCCTGTTCAACGAGTTCAAGCCGCGCTTCGTCAAGCACTATAGCGAGCTGGCAGAGGTCATCGACAAGGCCGCCAGCGACTACGCCGCTGAGGTGAAGGAGCGCATCTTCCCCGGCCCGGAACACACGTTCCAGATCCGCCCGAAGAAATAGTCACGTCTCCGGCAGGCGCTCCATTTCGTAAAGAGCATCATTGATTTGGTCGACCTGCCGGGCAAGCAGCGCCTGCGCATCGCGCAGTCCCTTGTTGTAGTAGTGTGGGCCGAGCAGGTCCGCGACGAGGTCGACGAGCGCCTCCGCCTCGAATCGTCCGAGTTCGACCTCAACCTCGTCGGAGAGGTGGCGCTGGATCTTGAGAAGGAAGCGTTCCTTCTCCTCACGGCTTATCAGATCCTTCTCCATCGCCACTTGCTTACGCCTCCATCATGCCGCGTGCGACTTTTCGACAAGACGCCGGCCGCGTCCAGTGCCAATGGCACTCATCAATGCCGATGGTCGTTCCATCAGCCGAATTGGTTTGTACGTCAGGGCAACAGGCTTTAGCCAGCAGATGAACGCGAGAATTGCAGACATGTCCCGATCCGAATTCGCCCAAGGTGCACTGAAGGCACTTCCCGTCATTATCTCCGCCGGTCCCTTCGCCATTCTTTTCGGCGCCGTCGCCGTGGCGAATGGCCAGACCGTCGCGGAAGCGGCACTGATGAGCGCCACAGTCTATGCAGGCGCCAGCCAGCTGGTCGGCATCGAACTGTTCGGCCAGAACGTGCCCATGTGGGTCGTCGTACTTTCGATCCTCGCCGTGAACTTCCGCCACATCCTGTATTCGGCAGCGCTCACGCCGTTCATCGACCACTATACCTTTCCCCAGAAGATGCTGAGCTTCTTCCTGCTGACGGACCCGCAATTCGCCGAGGCCGTCGCCCGCGGCGAAAGCGGTCGCGAGGTGAGCTTCCCCTGGTATTTTGGCTTTGGTGCGATGATCTACGTGCCCTGGGTCGCCATGAGTGCCGTCGGCGGAGCGCTTGGCAGCGTCATGGGAGATCCGGCTGTCTGGGGCATCGACGTACTTCTGCCCATCTATTTCCTCGGCCTCGTCCTCGGCTTCCGCAAGCGTGGTAATTTTCTACTGATCGTCGCCGTCAGCGCCGTGGTCTCGGTCGTCGCCCAGCACCTGATCGGTGCCCCCTGGCACATCAGCGTGGGCGCCCTCGCCGGCATCTTGCTGGCAGCAGTTTTGCCGCTGCCCGCGCCGACACGTGAGGAGACAGCGCCATGACCACACTTCTCACTCCCTACATGACGCTCCTGATCGCAACTGCGGCCGCCGCGACATTCCTCACCCGCATAGGCGGCTATGTTCTCGTCAAGCGTCTGAAATCCATGCCACCACGCCTGGAGGCGGCCCTCAATGCCGTTCCTGCCGCCGTCCTGACGGCCCTCGTCGCGCCCGCCTTTTTCTATGGCGAAATCGACGTGAAGGTCGCGATGGCCGCGGCCCTCCTGATCGGCTTGCGCTTCGGGGCCATCCCCATGCTGATCGGCGGCTGGGCCGTTGTCATGGTTATGCGTCAGTTGATCGGCTGATCCTTAGTGCGCAAAGGGCGCAGTCGCCTGCTCCAGCCACTCGCGTACAGCGACATCGGCAATCAACGGCAAAAGCTCCTCGCGGGTCTTGGCGTGATAGGCGTCGAGCCACTGCAGCTCGTCACGCGTGAGTAGGTCCTCGACGATGAGGTTACGATCGATCGGAACGAAGGTCAGCGTTTCAAAACCGAGCATCGGCTGGTCGCCACCCTCGATCGCCTCGGCCTCGCGCACATAGATCAGGTTCTCGATGCGGATACCGAAGCTGCCCGGGCGGTAATAACCCGGCTCGTTGGAAAGGATCATGCCGGGCAGCAACTCCTGCGTCGAAAGCCGGGCAATGCGCTGCGGCCCCTCATGCACCGAGAGATAGGATCCGACGCCATGGCCCGTGCCATGCGCGAAGTCGGCACCGGCCTTCCAGAGCGCGATACGGGCCAGGGGATCGAGATCGCAGCCACGTGTGCCTTTCGGAAAACGCGCCGTGCTGATCGCAATCATGCCCTTCAAGGCCAGCGTGAAGAAGCGCTTCTGCTCCTCCGGCACCTCGCCGACGGCGAGTGTGCGGGTGATGTCGGTGGTGCCGTTTACATATTGCGCGCCTGAATCGATCAGGAACATCTCGGCCGACCGGATCTGTCGGTCGCTTTCCGTCGTGACGCGGTAATGCATGATCGCGGCATTCTCGCCGGCCCCAGAAATGGTGTCGAATGAGATATCCTTGAGTGGGTTCTGCATGCGCTCGCCGACCGAGGCGCGCACGGCTTCCAGCTTCTGCGCCGCCGCGATTTCGGTCAGGCTGCCATGCGGCTGCTCGTCGAACCAGTGGAGGAATTCCACCATGGCCACGCCATCCTGCAGATGGGCAGTGGCCGAGCCGTTGAGCTCGACCATGTTCTTCACCGCACGGCCGAGCTTCGCTGGATCATTGCCCTCGACCACCTCGCCACCGCTGTCGCGGATCATGCGGGAGAGTGCGTAGGGCGCGAGATCGGGATCAACGAGGATGCGGGCTCCATCACGGGCCACCCGCTCCAGGCGCTCGGACAGGATGGCAGGATCCACCTGCTCGCAGAGGTCGCGCAGATAACTCTCGACCTCGAGATTGGTCTTTGCACTGTCGAGGAAGAGTTCAGCCGACCCGTTTGCCTTGATGATCGCCCGCGACAGCGGATGCGGCGTATGCGGCACGTCGCTGCCACGCAGATTGAAGATCCAGGCCACCGACGAGGGATCGGTGATCAACACAGCAGCCAGGTTCTTCTCAGTCAGATCGGCGCTGATCTTTTTCAGCTTGTCGGCGGCAGATGCACCAGCCTGGTTGAGGGCCTGGATCATCACGGCGCCCTTCGGCTCGGCTGGGCGATCCGTCCAGAGGCGATCGACGGGGTTGAAGGGAAGAAAGACCAGACTGCCGCCCTTGTCGGCCAGCGCCTTTTCCAGTCGGCGGACTTCGGCACCGGTATGCATCCACGGGTCGATACCGAGGCGGAAACCCTTCGGCGCCCGGTTCTCGATCCACTTGTGCGGCGGTTCGCCGACGAGGTCGCCCGGCGTGAAGACGGTGGCATCCACCTGCTGGGCAAGCTGGGTGACATAGCGCCCGTCGACAAAGACGACTGCAAGCGTTTCGGTCACCATCAGCATGCCGGCCGATCCGGTAAAACCGGTGGCCCATGCCAGGCGTTCGGCGGATTCCGGAACATACTCGCCCAGGTACTCGTCCGAACGCGGAACGAGCACACCATCGATTGCGAGTTCGCCGAACAGGCCCCGAATCGCTGCGATGCGGGACTTGCCGTGAACCGGCGTGGACTTGACCTCGAAGGACTGAAACATAGGCTGGCTCACACTGTTTGCGGATTCTGTCGGCGCTTATAGCAAGGCCTTCGCGCCCTCACCACCTTCACTGCACCGTTTCACGGCAGATGCCGCCCTTCTAAAACAGATATGCCGCAATTTCAGGCGAAGCTCATGTTGCTATGCAGCAAGCGCAGATCTCCCTTGCTCGAAGCCATCTGACAGGGGAGAACCAATGAGACTATATCAGGGTCATCGAGGACGACAGAACAAGCGTCCGAAACTTAGAAGGAACCGAGAGATGGCCAAGTCTTTCCTGCGCACCGCCCTGAACAATCTTGTCGAGGCACGCCAGCGTCGTGCCGATCTCTATGCAACGGGCGCGCTTCTGTCGCTCGACGACGCATCGCTTTCGGCCATGGGCCTGACACGTGACGAATTGCGTCGTCGTCCGCATCAGCGCTCGATCATCTGATCCGCGACGGTCGGCAACGATTGTCCATTCTAGCATCCGCTTGAGCGCTCCTCCCACGCTCGCGGACTTCGGCGCGGCATGATGCCGGTGCCAAAAAGGCGGCTCCTAGCGGGGCCGCCTTTTTTTTCATTGTCGCAGAGGTTGACGTTGCGTCTCAGCCCTTCCCTTGCGTGAAGTGGATGGTCACCCATCCATTGCGCCAGATCGTCTTCACATGCGACAGGCCCTGCGCACTGTAGGCCGCAATCACCTTCCAGCGTTGCTCGGCCAGAATGCCGGAGAGAACGACCGAGCCGTTCGGCGCAAGGTGGTTCACCAGCTGCGGCGCCATCTTGATCAGCGGCCGCGCCAGAATATTCGCGATGATGAGGTCGAACGGGCCGTATTCGCGAAATGCAGTCGAGTGAAAACCGGGCGCCGTACGGAAGTCGATGCCCTCGACGATCTGATTGCGCCGGGCGTTCTCTTTCGCCACCCGAACGGCAATCGGATCGATGTCCGTTGCAAGGACTGGCACCGGAAGCAGCTTGCGGACGGCGATGGCGAGCACGCCGCTGCCAGTTCCGAGATCGAGCGCGTTGCGGACCTTGCGAGACCGAACTACCTTCTCGATCACCTCCAGGCAGCCCGCCGTCGTGCCGTGATGGCCCGTTCCGAAGGCTTGGCCAGCGTCGATCTCGATCGCGACGTCATGCGCCTGGACCTTGTCACGATCATGCGAGCCATGCACGAGAAAGCGCCCGGCGCGCACGGGCTTCAGCCCCTCGAGCGACTTGGCGATCCAGTCGATATCGGGGATGACCTCCCGTGCGACCGTCACATCGGGGTATTCCTCGGCGAGCAGGTCCCGGACCCGCTGCATGACCTCTTCTTCCTGGTCGGCCATCAGGTAGACGGAGGCCTCCCAGATATCCGCCTTTTCGTCGACCTCGGTGGTCGCGATCGCATAATCCTCCTCACCGAAGGCAAAGCTCATCAGATCAAGAATCCGATTCGCGTTTTTCTCGGTGGTGCTCACATAGAGGCGAATTTCGCTCACGGTCAGTATTCCTCGGAGGTCGGGACGGTCAGGCGTTGCGGTACAACGCAATCGCCGCCATGGCAACCTCCGGCCAAAGGGCGGACATCAGCCCTTCATCAGGTTTTCAAGCTTTTTGATCGCCGTATCAGGGTTCTCGCCATAGGCAATCGTGCCCTTGAAACGCCCATCCGCATCCAGCAGGAAAACGGAAGCGGTATGGTCCATCGTATAGTCGCCGTCAGGCTGCGCTTCGTCGAGCGGGATCTTCTTGGCATAAACGCGGAAGCCTTTGACGACTTCGGCGATCTTGGCCGGATCGCCAGCGATGCCCTTCACCCGGTCGGTGACATTGGAGACGTAGCGGCTGAGGATCTCTGGTGTATCCCGCTCCGGATCCACGGTCACGAAATAGGCCTGCAGCCCCTTCGCATCGGGATCGACCGTTTTCATCCAGCCATCGAGTTCGAACAGCGTGGTGGGGCAGACCTCGGGGCAATGGGTGAAGCCGAAGAATAGCGCGGTCGGCTTGCCGCGCAGGGCCTGCTCGGTGATCGGCTGGCCATTTTGATCGACGAGTTGGAAAGGCACGCCAAACGGTGCTTCGGCGATCTGTTCCTTGGATTGCGTGACCTGGTAGGTGAGCCAACCAAGCACACCCGCCATGACGACCACCGCCGCCCACAAGACCACTCTGACCGTTTTCATTCTGGCAATTCCTTAGCGTTTGAAATCCTAGTAGCGCCGGATAATCCCCGGCGACGCGGATGGCAATTCAACTCCACGAAATTGCAGGAAAGAGCGCCGATTTGTCACGGTCGCGTCCAGGTCAAAAGCAGTAGGCAAGACCACTTTCGATCAGGGACAGGAAGATCTCGCCGCCGAATCGCATCCAGCCCAGGAAGACCGCAACGGTGAACAGCGTCGCTGCCAGAAGCAGAGCCGTGTAAGGCAACCATTTTTGAGCGCGTGCGATATCGGACATCACTCTATCTTAGCGCAGTTCTGGCAGGATGGAACGCGAGATTTTCATGCCGATACTTTCGATTTGACGGATATCAAGGACCAGAATCGCGATTTGCTGACAGACTGTCGCAGCACCAGACGTCTTGGGAGGGACCTATGGAACAGCAGGCACTCCAACGGGGTTCCATGCCAAAACTTCAGATCAACAAGCTGCAGTTGGATGATGTCCGCGCGGCCTTGGTCGATGGCTGGCGGGATTTCCGCACCTATCCGACGTTCGGACTGTTTTTCGGCGCTATCTATGCAGTGGGCGGTCTCTTCATCGCCGTGACGCTGACCTATTATCATCTGCCCTGGATGATCATCCCCGTCGCCATCGGCTTTCCTCTGATTGGCCCCTTCGTGGCAGTGGGTCTCTATGAGATCAGCAGACGGCACCGACAGGGAGAAAGGATCAGCTGGAAGGCAGTGTTGGCCGAGGTCTTCCGCCAGCGGGAGCGGCAATTGTCATGGATGGCTTTTGTCGTGCTGTTCATTTTCTGGATCTGGATCTACCAGGTCCGCCTGTTGATGGCCCTTTTCCTAGGCTTTCGTATTCCAGCCACGCTGGATGCCTTCGCCAATGTCGTCTTCACGACACCGGAGGGTTTGCTCTTCCTCGCCATCGGCACGCTTGTCGGCGCAGTCCTTGCCACCATCCTCTTCAGCGCCACCGTGATTTCCATGCCGTTGCTCCTAGAACATGACGTTGACTTCGTGACTGCGATGCTCACGAGCATGCGCACAGTCATCGACAATCCGGTCCCGATGCTGACCTTTGGAGCGGTCGTGGCGGGTCTGGTGATCGCAGCACTCATGCCGCTGTTTCTGGGCCTGCTCGTGGTCTTGCCAGTCGCCGGTCACGCCACTTGGCATCTTTATCGCCGCGCGATCACCGCCACGTGAAAACCGGAAATACGTCTTGTCAGGTAATTTCTTCCGATTAGTTCTAGATTAACTAATATTCGAGATTCTGCGTGAGCGTTTTGGCCTGCAAGGTCAAACGGACATGATTGTCCGCCGAGCCCACTCCACCCTCGGCCTCGCATGACATGTCACCGGTGCGCACGGGCCGCCGGGATCGAGGCTGGGGACACACATGTTCAATCTCATTACGGGTAGAGACCTGTCGGTCAGGCAGCGCCTGATGACCTTAGGCGCAGCTGCAGTCGTCGGCATCGGCTCGATGCTGGCGGTCGGCTGGTACCAGAACACGCAGATATCGGCTGCCATACAGGATTCGATCGTCATCAAGAACGAGGTCGAGCGCATCAACGAGATGCGGCTTGCCAATGCGAACATGATCCTGGCGGCGATGGACACGATTATCGACCGCGGCGAAGGCCAGATCCAGCCGGAACGCGTCGAGATCGTCAACGCGGCGGTCGCTCTTTTGACCGAGGGAGCGACGGTGCTCAAAACCGTAGCGACGCAAGCGGGTGCTCCAGGCGAGGTCGGCACCTACGAGGCCGATGTCAAAGTCGTAGCCCAGGCGATCCAGGTCGACCTCAAGCGCATGGTCGAAACCAATGCGCCTGAAGGGGACTATGCCGCGATCGACGATGCGATCGATGGTTCGGGTGAACGTCTGGGAAATGTGCTGAACAATCTCTCGGCCCTCGGTGGCAAGCTCGTCGAGGAATATGTCAACGAAGCCACGAACACGAGCAACGAAGCGCTCAAGTTCCAGCTCTGGCTCGGCAGCATCGCCTTCACCACTGTCATCCTCCTGCAATTCGTGCACGGCAATTCGATTGCCAATGGAATCAGGCTGGTGCGCAACAGCATGCAGCGAATCATCGATGGCGACTATGACGCAGAGGTCGATGCCACCGACCGGCGAGATGAAATCGGTGGCATGGCTCGCTCGGCCGAAATTTTCCGCAAGGCCGCGATCGACAAGCGTGACCTTGAGGATTCGACCAGGATCCAGCGCCAGCAGAACGAAGCAGAACGCGAAAGCCGCACCGCCAGCATGGAAGCCGACACGAAAGCCCTGAAGAGCGCCGTCGATGCGCTGGGCGAAGGCCTGAAGCGGCTTTCCGAAGGTGACCTCTGCACCGCCATCACTGCGCCCTTCCCGTCGGACCTGGAACGGCTGCGCACAGACTTCAACGAAGTGGCGACGAACCTCAAGCGGGTCATGACCGAGATCTCGTCCAACAGCAACTCGATCCACGCGAATAGCCAGCAGATGCGCAGCGCCGCCGACGATCTGGCCCGCCGCACCGAACAGCAGGCCGCTTCACTGGAGGAAACTTCCGCGGCTCTCTCCGAGATCACCGAAACGGTCAAGGGCGCGACCGAGCGGGCCGAAGAGGCGAGCCACATGGTGGACAACGCCAAGGACTACGCCGAAAAATCCGGTGCGGTGGTCAACGAGGCAATGGCGGCAATGAACCGCATTGAGGACGCGACCGACGAAATCGGCAAGATCATCAACGTCATTGACGAAATCGCCTTCCAGACGAACCTTCTGGCACTCAATGCGGGCGTCGAGGCAGCGCGCGCAGGCGAAGCCGGCAAGGGCTTTGCCGTCGTTGCCCAGGAAGTCCGGGCGCTGGCCGGAAGGGCTGCCGACGCCGCTCGCGACATCAAGACACTGGTGACACGATCCAATGACGAAGTGCGCTCCGGGGTCGAGCTGGTGACTGCGACCGGACAGGCACTGCACCGGATCGGCGAAGATGTTTTACGAATTAACGAGCATGTTAAGGCAATCGTTACCAGCGCGCGTGAACAATCAGTTGGTCTGAGCGAGATCAATTCGGCCGTCGGCCAGATGGATCAGGTCACGCAACAGAATGCCGCGATGGTAGAGCAGACCAATGCGGCAAGCCACACGCTGGCGAGCGATGCGGAAAACCTTTCGCGCCTCGTCGGGCAGTTCAAGGTGACCTTGGGCCAGGCTGCTCATGTCCAACATCAGGAGCCGGCACGCGCCGCCTCCCCTCAGAAACCGTCTCCCGCACGGGCGCTGATGGACAAGGTTGCGGGATCGTTTAACCGAACTGCTTCGGCAACAGCCTCAGCTGCCGCAGCGAAAGAACACTGGGAAGAGTTCTGACCATGAGCAATGCCATCAAACAGTCGGGTGCGTATCTGGAAATCGTATCGTTCCATCTCGGCGACCAGGAATTCTGCATCGACATCATGGCCATCCGCGAAATCCGCGGCTGGGCTCCCGTGACGCCGATGCCGCACACACCGCCTTACGTTCTCGGCCTGATTAACCTGCGCGGCGCCGTCATCCCGGTCATCGATATGGCCTGCCGGCTCGGTATGAAGATGACAGAACCGTCGGAGCGCGCCGCGATCATCGTCACCGACATCGCCGGCAAGCTGGTCGGCCTTTTGGTCGAGCAGGTGTCCGACATGATGACGATCAAGAGCGAAGACCTGCAGCCCGCACCGGAAATCATCCCGGAAGCCCAGCGCGCTTTCTGCCGCGGCATCGTCGCACTCGAAAAATCGATGGTCTGCTTCCTCAACCTCGACACAGTCATCGCCGACGAACTGGCGCAGGCCGCCTAAGCCCATTGCCCTTCCCAGGAAAATGCCCCGTATCCGCGGGGCATTTTTCCGTTGGTTATACACCAAACGCGATCGGCTTCACCGATGGCGTTGTTTATGTTTGTATGATGTTATGGCGAATATTTATTATAATTTATAAATATTTTTTGGTTCAATTGGAACCCTGGACACGGTCTTGCGTTTTCCTGTCAGCTTCCAACGAAGCAAGAAATTCTGAAGAGAAACCAAGGAGAAAGACCATGAATTCTGCAGTAAAGCTCGCGCTCGCCGGTGCCATGTCCATCGCCTCTGTTTCGGGCGTAGCCTTCGCCCAGACCGCCGCCGACCCGATGGTCGACACCACGACCACCACGAACTCGACGGCCATGTCGACCGACGGCGTGAGCATTGTCCGCCTCGACAGCCTCGACAACGATCAGGGTCGTCAGGAGCACACCCGCCTCGAAGCAATGATCAACGACCAGGCTGCGATGGCTGAGGCTCAGGCCGAAGTAAGCGCTGATCCGGCTATCATGGCAGCTCTCCAGGAGGATAGCATTGACACCATGAACGTGATCGACGTCGATACGGCTGCTAACGGCGGCAAGATCGTTTACGTTAAGTAAGCTCGATCGCGAGACTTCTGAGAACGCCCTGGATCCGAACGGCTCCAGGGCGTCCTTGTTTGGAGTGGAGAACAGGTTCCGCTCCGGCCGGCTGCGAAATGGGGGTAACGCAGCAGCGGCACGGCATGAATGGCGAAGCGGTCGCGACTCGTGAAGTGACCGGCGTCACACAAATGAGTCCCGACGCCGTTGCACCCTAAACTGGTCTGTTACTGCGGTTTGCCCGCCGTCCATACGACATTCTGATTGAACAGCGGCACCGTCGATATCGCCATCTTCGCCGAACCCTCGACCACCTGTCGGGAATGCGCCAGGTAGATCAGCGTATCGTTTTCCTTGTCGTAGATTCGGTTGACGACCAGCGACTTCCAGATGATCGAGAGTCCCTCCCGGAACACTTCCTCACCCTCTTCCGACAGATCGATGTCGCCGATCTCGATTGGCCCCGTCTGGCGGCATGCGATCGAATTGTTGGAGGGATCCTCGAACCAGTTGCCCTTCGACAGACGGTCGATAATTGATCGATCGAAATAGGTGACGTGGCACGTCACCCCCTTCACAGCGGGATCCGTCACCGCTTCGACGACAATATCATTGCCGACCCAGTCGACCCCGACCTTCCCGACGACTTCGGAAGAGGCGGGAACTGCCATGGCAGCGAAGATGGCAGCAGCAGCGGCAGCTTTACGGATCGACATCGACTTCACTCCTTCGTGATTTCACTGAAGATAGGATGTCGCATCACGCTTGCAAGGCGACCTGTTTCCTCTTTGGCTTTCGGGCGAAGGAGCAGGCGTCATATCCCTGCCGATGCAGCCGGCCCGGATTGAGCCCGTGCTTCACCGCCAGTTCGAAAAGGTCTTCCACCTCGGCCTCCACGGCCATGGCGAGACAAGCCTCTGCGCAGATGCGAGCGTCCTCGGCTGCATTGTGATGCAGGAAAGTAAGACCGAGATGGGCTGCTAGCACGTTCAACCGGTGCGATCCGAGGTCCGGCCAGTGGCGCTGCGCGAGCTTCACGCTGCAGAGATAAGAAACATCCGGATAGTCCAACCCGCAGAGATCGAGACTGGCCCTCAGCACGGAAAAATCGAAGGACGCATTGTGCGCGATCATCCGCGCGCCCTCGAAATCACCGACGAACTCCGCCATGACCTCGGCAAAATCGGGAGCATGGGCGGTATGCTCGGGCCGGATCCCGTGAATGGCGATGTTGAACGGCGAATAGCGGTTTTGCGGCGGCCGGATGAGGCGCTCTTCGATCCGCACCACGCGTCCACTCTCGATGAAGGCAAGCCCGATCGAACAGGCACTCGCCCGCGCTTCCGTTGCGGTCTCGAAGTCGATGGCAATAGTTCTGCCGGAGAAATCGGGGATAGACATGAACATGCCATAAGGCGCAGGAGGGATTCGGGCAAGGCACCATGCGGCTATGCCATCCCACCCCTTCACCATATGACGGCTTTTCGCCTCCTCCCCCTCGACTTTCCGGGTCCTTGCGAGTAGGAACAGCGCAAACATACCCGCAATCGGCGGGCGCGGTGCTTTGGCCCGCACCATCCATCACATTCGAAAGACCAATTCATGACTGATTTTGACGCCATCGTCCCGGCGATCGCTGAGGCCTTGCGCAAGCGCGGGTACGAGACCCTTACCCCCGTGCAGCAGGCGATGATCGACCCTGGCCTTCAAGGTCGCGATGCGCTCGTCTCAGCCCAGACCGGTTCCGGCAAGACCGTCGCATTCGGCCTCGCCATGGCGCCGACCCTGCTGCCGGAAGGTGGCCGCTTCGAGCGCGCCGGCGCGCCGCTTGCACTCGCCATCGCACCGACACGCGAACTTGCCATGCAGGTCATGCGCGAACTCGAATGGCTCTATGCCGAGACCGGCGCCATCATCGGCTCCTGCGTCGGCGGCATGGACATCCGCAACGAGCGCCGCGCGCTGGAACGCGGTGCCCATATCATCGTCGGCACACCCGGGCGCCTGCGCGACCACATCACGCGCCGCGCCCTCGACCTGTCGCAGATGCGGGTCGTCGTGCTCGATGAAGCCGACGAAATGCTCGATCTCGGCTTCCGCGAAGATCTCGAATTCATCCTGCAGCAATCCCCCGACGAGCGCCGGACCCTGATGTTCTCGGCAACCGTGCCGCGCTCGATCTCCGACCTGGCCAAGAGCTACCAGCGCGACGCCCGCCGCATAGAGACGGTCTCCGAGCAGAAGCAGCACGTCGATATCGAATATCGCGCGCTCGCCGTTGCCAATCCCGACCGCGAGAACGCCATCATCAACGTCTTGCGCTTCTACGAAGCGAAGAACGCCATCGTCTTCTGCTCAACCCGCGCCGCCGTAAACCACCTGACGGCCCGCCTGCACAATCGCGGCTTCTCCGTTGTCGCGCTGTCGGGCGAACTTTCGCAGAACGAACGCACCCATGCGCTGCAGGCCATGCGCGACGGTCGTGCGCGCGTTTGCGTCGCGACAGACGTTGCCGCCCGCGGCATCGACCTGCCAGGCCTTGAGCTCGTCATTCATGCCGACCTGCCGACAAATTCCGACACCCTGCTGCACCGTTCCGGCCGTACCGGCCGCGCCGGTAACAAGGGTGTGTCTGCGCTCATCGTGCCGAACAGCGCGCGCCGCAAGGCCGAACGCCTGCTCAGCGGCGCCAATGTGCGTCCGACCTGGGCGCTGCCGCCGTCGGCAGACGAAGTTCAGGCCCGTGACGACAAACGCCTGATGGCAGATCCGTCGCTGACCCAGGCCATAGGCGAAGACGAGGTGCCGATGATCGAGGCATTGATCGCAACGCATGGCGCGGAACAGATTGCTGCCGCCTTCCTGCGCCTGCAGCGCGGCCATCGCTCGGCACCGGAAGACCTGATCCCCGTCAGCCTCGAAGCCGGAAAGGCCCGCAAGGAGCCTGACTACGCCAACCCGGCTAATTCCGCGACCAAGCCGCGCGGAGACTTCGGTGCAAGCGTCTGGTTCTCCGTCTCTGTCGGTCGCCGCCAGAATGCAGAGCCCCGCTGGCTGATCCCGATGCTCTGCCGCAATGGCAACATCACCAAGAACGAAATCGGCGCCATCAAGATGCAGCCGGAGGAAACCTTCGTCGAGATCGCCGCGAGCGCGCTGGATACCTTCCTCAGCGCACTTGGCCCCAACAAGACAATGGAACGCGGCATCACACTGTCGCAGCTTCCCGGCATGCCAGATTTCAACGCTGCTCCGAAGGAGCGGGCCGCTCGCCCGCCGCGCGAGGAAGGCGAACGCAAGCCTTATGCCGAGAAAAAGGCCTATGGCGACCGCAAGTCGGACGACCGGAAGCCTTCCGGTGAACGCAAGCCGTTCGGCGACAAGGCTCCGTATGGCGAGAAGAAGCCGTTCGGCGACAAGAAGCCCTATCCCCGCAAGGACGATGCGGCCCCTCGCCCCGCACGTGACGCCATGGCCGCCACCGATGCCGAAGTCTGGGGCGACGCTCCGGCCAAGCCCGCCTTCAAGAAGCCGAAAGGCGTGTCCAATGCCTGGGACAAGTCTGCCAAGCCTGATTGGGCCGGCAAGCCCAAGGGCGACAAACCAGCCTATGCAGGCAAGCCGAAGGGCAAATTCGAAGACCGGGGCGCCGCCGGCGGTGCAAAGAAGAAGCCTTACAAGCCGAAGGTCTGAGCTTTCGGCGACGGGCAATGCCTTCACAAATATCTAGACGAACGATTGACGCCAGCCTTCGGGCTGGCGTCTTCGTTTCCACGAGGTGGAACAACCATTGTCACTCGCGCATTCCTGCGCGGCAAGGGACGGTGGAACAATGGCAGCAGTCGATCATAAGGAACGGCCCGAACGGGAACGCGTGAACCGTTTCCTCGTCGGAATTGCCAGGGGTGTGGCAGGCGCCCTGCTCTTTTCCATCCCCATGCTGATGACCATGGAAATGTGGTTCCTCGGCTTCTACATGGAGCGTGAGCGTCTGCTTCTGCTGCTCGTCCTCAATCTTCCTCTTCTTGTCGGCCTCTCCCACCGCATCGGCTTCGAGCACACCGCCACCTGGCGCGAATCCGCCCGAGACGCGATCGTCGCTTATGGCATGGGCGTTCTGGCGAGTGCGCTCATCCTTGTCCTGCTCGGCGTCATCACGGTCGACATGGCACCCCGCGAATGGGTGGGCATGGTTGCGGTCCAGGCGGTGCCCGCCAGCATCGGCGCCCTGCTCGGCCGCAGCCAGCTCAGCATGCGCGACGATGACGACAGCGAGGACGATGAAGAAGAAGACGACCCCCGCGAGGCGCCGAACACGAGCTACGCCACGGAACTCTTCATGATGGCGGTCGGCGCACTCTTCCTCTCCCTCAATCTCGCTCCGACCGAAGAGATGATTCTGCTGGCCCACAAGATGACCGCCTGGCATGCCCTGGGGCTCCTGACCCTGTCGATCTTTCTCATGCACGGTTTCGTCTATGCGCTCGCCTTTCGCGGTGGTCACAGTCTCGCCGAGGGAACGCCGGGATGGCACGCCTTCATTCGCTTCACCCTTCCGGGCTATGTGGTCGCGCTCGCCGTCAGCCTCTATGCCCTGTGGACCTTCGGCCGGTTGGACGACCTCGGCACAGCACAAGCGATTCTGACGGTCGTCGTCTTGTCTTTCCCGGCGGCCATCGGCGCAGCCGCCGCGCGTCTTATCCTATGAGGAAAAAATTGTGACCCGTTCAAGTCTCAGCAAGAACGCAGAGCAGATCAGCCCCCATTGGGTCGAATGGCTGACCGGTCTCGTCGCAACTCTGATCGTGATCTCCATCACCTGCTGGATCCTTTGGGAAGCCATGAACACGGACGATCGGCCGCCGGAATTGTCGGTGCAGGTGCTCGACATTGAACCCGTCCCGACTGGCTGGAGGGTCATGATCCAGGTCCGAAACGCGTCCGACTCGACGGCTGCCGCGGTCAAGATCAATGGCGCCCTGCTCGACGGCCAGGCACCGGTCGAGGCCACGGACGTTACCTTCGACTATGTCGCTGCAGGCTCGACGACCAAAGGCGGCCTGCTCTTCGTCAACGACCCGTCGCGCTATCGCCTGAGCCTGCAACCCACGAGCTTCACAGATCCGTGAACGTGCCGTATTGAAACGGCAGCAGATGCAATCCAGAGTTACAGATTCATCTAAACTTAATTTGTGATGGGTCTAATCTGGTGTAGATGTACGTGACGTCTTTACTGTCGGGGCCGGGTTCTTCACCTTGCCGGGTAGCAGACGCGCCGTCGCTGGGGCAAAGATATTTCAGAATAATTCAAACCACCGAAGTCGATGTGGCGGCACACGGGCATCCGTGATTTTAGATCATATTCTATAGGCGGTACTGATGTTGAAGAAACAGATTGAGGCCTGGGTTATCCGCGACATTGGACTGACAGAGTTCGACAATTGGGACCCCGTGATGCGTTTTGCGACACGGTTGTCCATTCGCACATCTCTGCTCGCCTGCATTATGGTGGCGGCGATCCTGGTTGCACTCCACGCTCTCGGCCTTCTTCTCAATCCACTGGCGAGAGATCTCGCCATCGGCTGCGGCATCGCTTTCATCGTGTCTTTCGCTCTGACCATGCTGTGCTCTCTCTATATGGGCTACGCGGTCATTCATCTCGCCCGCACCCGGCTCGAATTCCGCCAAATGAGTCGAACCGACATGCTCTCGGGTCTGCTCAACCGCCGCGCCTTCATCGAAGACTTCTCACAGGTCGAGCGCGGACATTTGCTGATCATCGATATCGACCGCTTCAAGCAGATCAACGACCGGTACGGGCATCTAGCCGGTGACGAAGTGATCGTTTCTGTCGCTGAAATGCTGAAGGAAGTCGCCGGCGCGCCGCATCTTGTCGCACGCATTGGCGGCGAGGAATTTGCCATCCTGTTCCGGGACGCGGAATTTGCAGATGTAGTGTCGCTAGCGGAAAGACTCCGGCGAAACGTCGCCAATCGCCAGATCGAAACGGTCCATCACACGATCAACGTCACGGTTTCCGGTGGTCTGGCCGATATCACCCCGATCCGGGACTTTTCCGCCGTCTATGCCGCTGCCGATCGGGCGCTCTACATCGCCAAGTCCGCCGGCCGCAATCGCATCGTTCTCGAGCGCGACCTTCCGCGCACCGCGCATGTCGACAGTCCGGCCGTCGACCTGCCGGACGCCGCCTTTAGCCTTGCCTGATCAGCCGGCGATCAGGTCCAGCCATTCGTCCTCTGTCATCACCTGAACGCCCAGTTCGCGCGCCTTGTCGAGCTTCGAGCCGGCGCCGGGGCCGGCAACCACATAGTCGGTCTTCTTCGAAACGGATCCGGCCACCTTGGCGCCGAGGCTCTCGGCCCGTGCCTTCGCCTCGTCACGCGTAAAGCGCTCTAGCGATCCGGTAAAGACGACGGTCTTGCCGACGACAGGACTTCCGGTGGTGACGGCCACTTCTGCATCGAGCGGGCGCACCTCGTCGAGCAGGCGTTGCACGACTTCAAGGTTGCGCGGCTCTTTGAAGAACTCGACGATAGAAGCGGCAACGACCTCGCCGATTCCTTCAATGTTGTTCAGCTCGTTCCAGGCCTCACCAAACTTGGGTCCAGCCGCCTGCATCGCCTCGGAGAAAGCACCGTAGCTGCCATAGGAACGTGCCAGCAACTTTGCCGTTGTCTCCCCGACATGACGGATGCCGAGCGCGAAGATGAAGCGGTTGAGCGCAATCTCTCGCCGCGCGTCGATCGCCTCGAACAGCTTGCGCACGCTCACCCGGCCGAAACCCTCGATGTTCTCCAGCTTGGTCAACGACTGGTCCTGCCGCGCCTTGAGCGTGAAGATATCGGGCGCCGTGCGGATCATCAGGGCCGGATCCTCGCTCTCGAAGAAGAAATCGACCTGCTTGGTGCCTAGCCCCTCGATGTCGAAGGCATTGCGCGAAACGAAATGTTTGATGTGCTCGACAGCCTGCGCGCGGCAGACGAACCCGCCAGTGCAGCGGGTGACGGAATCCAGCTTGCCGGTCTTCTCGTTCTTCTCCCGCACAGCATGACTGCCGCAGACCGGGCACTTCGTCGGAAAGACATACTTCGCCGCCCCCTCGGGCCGCTTTTCCAGCACGACGTCGAGCACCTGCGGGATGACGTCTCCGGCGCGCTGCACGATCACCGTGTCGCCAATACGGATGTCGTGCTCCTCGTCGCGGATGCGCTGTCCGGAATTGCCGATGCCCTCGATGTAATCGGCATTGTGCAAGGTGGCATTGGTCACGACGACACCACCCACAGTCACGGGCGTGAGCCGGGCGACCGGTGTCAGCGCACCGGTGCGCCCAACCTGAATGTCAATGGCTTCGACTGTGGTGAAAGCCTGCTCCGCCGGGAACTTGTGGGCCGTTGCCCAGCGCGGCGAGCGCGATCGGAAACCGAGGCGGGCCTGCAGATCCAGCCGGTCCACCTTGTAGACCACGCCGTCGATATCGTAGTCCAGATCGGCGCGCTTGAGTCCGATGTCACTGTAGTGCCCGATGATTTCCGCGACGGAAGTCAGGCGGCGGGTCAGAGGGTTCACAGGAAAGCCCCAGCGCTCAAACACCTGCACCATGCCCCACTGGGTATCGGACGGCATCTGGCTCATCTCGCCCCAGGCATAGGCGTAGAAGCGCAGGTTGCGACTCGCAGTCACCTTCGGGTCGACCTGGCGCAGCGATCCCGAGGCGGTGTTGCGCGGGTTGACATAGGTCTGCCTGCCCTCCGCTTCCATCTGGGCGTTCAGCGCCATGAAGTCAGATTTCGCCATATAGACCTCGCCGCGGACCTCAACGATATCGGGCGCGTCGGCAGGCAGTTCCTGCGGGATCTCGCGGATCGTGCGGATGTTGGCCGTCACGTTCTCGCCGGTTGTTCCGTCGCCGCGGGTGGCAGCCGTCACCAGCTTGCGGCTCTCGTAGCGCAACGACATGGAGAGCCCGTCGATCTTCGGCTCGGCCGTGAACGCGATCGAGTTGTCCGGCATCTGCCCGAGGAAGCGATAGACGGAAGACACGAAATCCTGCACGTCTTCGTCGGAAAACGTATTGTCGAGCGACAGCATCGGCCTTGCATGCACCACCTGGGCAAAGATCCCGGCAGGTGCGGCACCCACACGCTGCGACGGACTGTCGGTGCGCACCAGCTGCGGAAACTGTGCCTCGATCGCGTCGTTTCGACGCTTCAGTTCATCGTAGTCCGCGTCCGTGATCTCCGGCTGGTCCTTGCCGTGATAGAGCGCGTCGTGATGGGCGATTTCGGCTGCAAGCCGCTGCAACTCGGCCTTCGCCTGCTCCTCGCTCAGGGTTTCGACGGGAATGGTGTCAACGGCCATGGCAACCTCCGGAAATCTCCAGTCGGGTTTAGCGGAAAATCGGCGAATGAAAAGGCCCGGACCTTAGTCCTCCACCTTGCCGAGGTCGAGACGCGCGGTGAGCGGCAGATGGTCGGAGGCGACACGGGCGAGCGGCGTGTCGTGCACCGTCAGATCTGCGATGAGCCCGGCCCTGTTGGCCATGATCCGGTCGAGTGAAAGCACCGGCAGTCGCGCCGGAAAGCTCGGGATCGCCGGCGGCAGTGGACCGAAGATGGGCTCGAGCCGGGTCAGCGCCGAGCCGGGCCCCAGCCGCCACTCGTTGAAATCGCCCATCAGAAGCGTCGGCCGCTCGTCACGGCTCTGCAGGAGATCGAGGATCACGTCGGCCTGCTGCCGACGTGCCCAGCGCAACAGCCCAAGGTGCGCGGCGATGACGCGAAGCCCCGCCTTGCCCACGAGATCGATTTCGGCGACAAGTGCGCCCCGCGGTTCGAGCCCCGGCAGGGCGACCTGATGCACATCGCGCACGATGCCCTCGCGAAACAGGAGCACATTGCCCCGCCAGCCATGCGATTTTGGACCGGCGACGACGGGGACCGGCAGCAAACCGGTTTCGAGCCTCAGTCGGTTGAGATCGAGCAGACCGGACCGCTCGCCGAACCGCTGATCCGCCTCCTGCAGCGCGATCACATCGGGGCCGATCTCGCGGATCACGTCGATGATCCGCTCCGGGTCGAAGCGGCCGTCCGTGCCCACGCATTTGTGCACATTGTAGGAGGCGACCGTCATCACACCGTCGGCAGGCCCTGACGCGCTGGGCTCGCCCGGCCGCGATTTGCGATTGCGCAGGGAGGTCACCATCGTGCGGGCGAGGCTGGGCTTGGTCTTTTTCATCACACCAGGTGCATCCGTCATCGGTTAAGCTGAAAGCCGGTCGCGGCCATCACGGCCACGGACAGTACTCCTCGGTCAAAGATAGGGCGATCCGAGCCAGAACAAGCGGTCGAGCAGCCGGTTCGGCAAGGAACGTGCTTTGAGACGTTCGAGCGTCATCTGATGCGCCATTGCCAGACGCCGGTCGATCCGGTCCTCGATCTGTTCGGCGAGAACCCGGTCATAGACTTCGAGGTCGATCTCGAAATTGAGCCGCAGCGAGCGCGAATCCAGATTGGACGACCCGATGAAACACCATTGCCGGTCTATTACCATGAGCTTGGAATGATCGAACGTGCCACTCGACAGATGCACGCGGCACCCCTCGCGCAAGATTTGGTCGTACTGGCCCATCATCGCTCGCGCCACGATCGCGAGATTGTTCTGTGCGGGCACGATCACATCGACTTGCACGCCCCGTCGCGCTGCCGTGTTCAGCGCGGCAATAAAGGTGGTATCCGGCAGAAAATAAGGCGAGACGATCCGGATCGACCGCTCCGCGACGGAGAAGGCACCAAGAAGCAGTCGATGGTTCGTTTCGATATGGGCGTCTGGCCCGGATACCACGGCACGGATCGAGGTCCCTACCCCGGGCAGAGAATCGTCGAGCCGCACCCGCCATTCCGGACCCAAGAGAACCTCGCCCGTCTCGAAATGCCAGTCTTCCGCTGCGACCGCCAGGATGTCGGCGACAACGGGACCGGACACGCGGAAATGCGTGTCGCGCGCGCCATCAGGCCCGACAAAGCCGGCACGGATGTTCATGCCCCCGACGAACGCCGTCGCACCGTCCACCACCAGGATCTTCCGGTGCGTACGCAGATTGGCATAGGGGAGCCTCAGCCCCATGATGACCTGTCCGTTGAAGGTGGCGACCGACACACCGCCCTGCTCCAGATAGCCGATGATGCTGGGCACGCTATAGCGGGCTCCCACTGCGTCTACGATGACCCGCACTGCCACGCCGCGCCGGTGTGCCGCAATCAGGGAATCTGCGAGGCGAAGCCCAACGACATCGCGATCGAAGATATAGGTCTCAAGGATGATGCTGGACTGCGCCTCCTCGATCGCCTGGCACATGCCATCGAATGTCTCTTCACCGGTGGTGAGCATCGTGATTTGGTTGCCGGACGACAGCGGATGCCGAGTCACTTTGTCCCCGAGCAGCTTCATCTGCCCGAACCGGCTGCCGAACTGTGCGGCCACCGCCTCCCGGCTCACGGCAAAGAGCGACAGGCTGCGCCAGATTTCGTCCAGTTCCAGGGCACGGCGGGAAATCAGCGTCGCGCGGCGAATGCGATTGATGCCGGCCACGGCATAGATCATCGCGCCCACCAGGGGCGAGAGGATGATGATGCCCACCCAGCCGAGAGCCGAGCGAACCTCCCGCTTGGTCATGGCTGCGTGAGTGGCAGCGACCGTGCCGAAAACCACGGACAGCACGGCAAGGGTTTCGGCCCAGTAGATCTGGATCATCTCAAGCATGGCGAACCAGCGAAACAGGTTTTGTTGGGAAGCGCAACTGACTGAAGGCTGATGAAAATCATTCGCCGGCTGCGAGCAGTTTGGCCGCTGCTGCCCGCGCTTCGTCGGTCACCGATGCGCCCGCCAGCATGCGCGCGATTTCTTCCTTGCGATGCTCCGGCTCCATGATCGCCACGCGAGTCGCGATCTTGTCGCCCGCATCGCCGGTCGGCCCCTTTGAGATCAGAAAATGTGTCGAGGCACGCGCCGCGACCTGCGGTGCATGGGTGACGGACAACACCTGTACTTTGGCGGAGAGCCGCTTCAAGCGCTGGCCGATGGCATCGGCCACCGCTCCACCCACGCCGGTATCGATTTCATCGAAGACGAGTGTCGGCGCGGATCCGCGATCGGCGAGCGCAACCTTCAGCGCCAGCAGGAAGCGCGAGAGCTCGCCACCCGAGGCAACCTTCATGATCGGGCCCGGCCGCGTGCCGGGATTGGTCTGCACGTGGAATTCAACGGTGTCGATACCATCGACCGTCGCATTCTCTGGATCGGCGGCCACCTCGACCATGAAGCGCGCACGTTCCAACTTCAGTGCCGGCAGTTCCAGCATGACAGCATCGGCGAGCGCCTGGGCCGCGTTCTGTCGCTTCGCAGACAGTTGTTGTGCCAGGTGATCAAAATGCCCCTTTGTCTCGCGAACGGCGGCTTCGAGCTGGCCGAGGCGCTCCTCTCCGGCATCGAGATCGGCCAGATCCGCCACCATCTTTTCGGCGAGCGCTGGAAGATCGACAACGGCGACGGAATATTTGCGGCCTGCGGCTCTGAGCGCAAAGAGGCGCTCCTCGACCCGTTCCAATTCGCGGGGATCGAATTCGGTGCGGCGCAGCGCCGCCTCCACTTCCATCTGGGCTGCAGACAGCGTGTCGAGCGCAGTTCCAAGCAGTTGCACGGTCTCTTCAAGCAGTCCCGGAGCCTCGTGGCTCTTGCGCTCCAGCCGACGCATCAGGGAGGCGATATGAGGCACGGGGGACGCATTGCCATTCAGGAATTCCGAAGCCTCGGCGATGTCGCCTGCGATCCGCTCCGACTTCTGCATAGCGGAGCGCCGCTCGGCCAGATCATCCTCTTCTCCGTCCAGGGGCGAAAGTGTCTCCAGCTCCTCGACAGAGGCGCGCAGATAGTCGGCCTCCCGGGCTGCCGCTTCCACCTTTGCCTTGTGCGTCTTGTAGCTGCGCTCCGCATCCCGCCAGCGGCGATAGCTCTCCCCCAGATCGACGGCCTCGTCTGTCAGCCCGGCAAAAGCGTCCAGCAGCATGCGATGGGCATTGGTGTCGATCAGGGCGCGGTCGTCGTGCTGGCCGTGGATCTCCACGAGAAGCTGGCCGACCTGGCGCATGAGCTGCACACTGACCGGCTGGTCGTTGATATAGGCGCGGGTGCGGCCGTCGGCAGACTGAACGCGACGGAAGATCAGATCGCCATCATCATCGACACCATTGCCCTTGAGCAGGGTCCTGGCGGGATGGCCGTTGCCGACGTCGAAGACGGCCGTCACTTGCCCCTTGTCCTCGCCGTGACGCACGAGCGAGCCATCGCCACGCCCGCCGAGTGCCAGTGAAAGACTGTCGAGGAGAATGGATTTTCCGGCGCCCGTCTCACCGGTCAGCACGGAGAGACCGGTTTCAAAGGCAAGATCCAGCCGCTCGATCAGAACGATATCGCGGATCGACAGCTGGACCAGCATGGGCTCAGTTTCTCACTTCGTGACGATGGACCGGTCAGGTCCCGATCAGGAGCCTGCGACCGGCGCGGGTGATCCACGACCCGGAATTCTCGCGCGGCTCGACACCACCCTTCTGCAACAGCGCATAGCTGTCGGCATACCACTGGCTGTCGGGATAATTGTGCCCAAGTACCGCAGCTGCCGCCTGGGCTTCGGAAACGACACCCATGGCAAAATAGGACTCGACCAAGCGCGCCAGCGCTTCCTCGATCTGGTTCGTGTTCGGATACTGCTCGACCACGACGCGGAAGCGCGACACGGCCGCGAGGTATTCCTTGCGCTCCAGATAATACCGTCCGACCTGCATTTCCTTGCCGGCCAACTGGTCGCGGGCGAAACGCAACTTTGCCTGAGCATCATCGACATATTCCGAATCCGGGAAGTCGTTGACCACCCGCTGCATCGCCTCGATGGTCTTCACCGAGTTGCGCTGGTCCTGCGTGACGCTGGAGATCTGCTTCCAGTAGGACAGGCCGACGAGATACTGCGCATAGGCCGCATCCTCGGATCCCGGATAGAGGTTCATGTAACGGTTGCCTGTGGCGATCGCATCCGCATAGCGGCCAAGCCGGTATTTGGTGAAGGTGCTCATGACCAGCGACTTGCGCGACCACTCGGAGAACGGATGCTGGGCATCGACGGCATCGAACTTGCGCGACGCCTCACTCATATTGCCCGCCTTGATATTGGCGAGGCCCTGATTGTAGAGCACTTCCGGCGGTTCGGTTTCGGCAGCGAGCTTGCTGATGTCGATATCCGGGTCGGACTGGCACCCGGCGAGCACCGCCCCGACCGACATCATTACGCACAGGCCTGCAATACGCGCGGCTTTCTTCACAACGACCGATCCCACATGATTCATTCGAAATGATCCCGATTGCAGCGCCGCTTGAAAACCGTCGCCTTCAACTGGCGTTTCTAGCCACAAAAGCGGCACTAGGGCAACGCAGTGATGTGACTTTAACGCATTTTTGTGGCAGGGCGCCCAGAAAGTGCCGTTTCTTCAGTATCTTCCGTCGCCCAGCAAAAACGCCGGCCTCATAAAAGAAGCCGGCGCGCAAACGTCAAACTGCCAGTTCCGAGGTCAGGCGGACCAGGGAGCAAATTCCGGCACCTGGACCGGAACGAACTCACGAGCACGAACCTGATAGCTACGGCTAGGAGCCTCCACGACTTCATAGGCCGAGGGATCGCTGAGCAGCGCCTTCAGTGCATTCGCATTCATCTTGTGACCGCCACGATAGGAGCGATAGCAGCCGATGAACTGAGCGCCGGCCAGAGCCAGATCGCCGACGGCATCGAGCGTTTTGTGACGGACGAACTCGTCTTTCTCGTAACGCAGACCCTCGACATTGATAACCGTGTCGTCGTCCGAGATGACAACGGAGTTTTCGAGCGACGAGCCAAGCGCAAAACCGGCGGCCCAGAGCCGTTCGACATCGCGCATGAAGCCGAAGGTTCGCGCCCGCGACAGTTCGTTCTTGAAGGTCTCTGCCGTCAGGTCGCCTTCCCACTTCTGTCGGCCGATCAGCTTGCTGTCGAAATCGATCTCGACCTCGAAGCGCGTGCCGTCATAGGGGCGGAACTCGGACCAGGACGCACCCGATTCGATACGGACAGGCTTGGTGACGCGAATGTAGCGGCGCTTGACGCCAAGATTTGAAATCCCGACCTGCTCGATCGCATCGATGAAGACTTCGGAACTACCATCCATGATCGGCATTTCGGCACCGTCGACTTCAACGATGACGTTGTCGAGTCCGAGCGCATAGAGCGCGGCCATGACATGCTCCACCGTCGCCACGGAGCGGGCCGGGTTGGTTCCAAGCACAGTGCAGAGATCCGTATTGCCGACATGGGCAGAGACTGCCCGATATTCGCTGGTCGAGCCATCGTCATGCTGCCGCTGAAACACGATACCCGTTCCGGCTTCGGCCGGCTGGAAGGTGATCGTGACGTCTCGCCCCGAATGGACCCCGATCCCCGTCAGCGTAAGCGGTGCTGCGATCGTGGTCTGAAATCCGAGCAAAGCAATTGCCATTCCGTTAGCCTTAAAATGATGCGACGAGGCGGTGGATCTGAGGATTCCCGTCGCAAACTTGCGTCATAGGACTGCTGAGTCCTGTTTCGACCACATACATACGTGGCACAGCCCTTCCAGCCAAATCACTGATTCTTTCGCTTTGTAACGAAGCCAGGCCATTGATTAAATTCAAGAATTCAATCTCTTGAAACACATCGTGAGATGCAAGAAACCCGGGCCTTTCGACCCGGGTTTCATCCGTGATTCGTTGCAGGAAATCAGCTCGTCTGGCGGCGTAGGAAAGCCGGGATTTCGAGCTGGTCGTCTTCGCTGGCGGCCCGTGCCGGCGTGGCGCGACCGTGATCGTCCAACTGGCCGCGACGCGGCGCGTAGAGGCTGGCTTCGGCCGAGAGCGGGCGGCGCTGCTGCGAGGGTGCTGCAGGTGCCGAACCGGTCATGTCACCCATCACCTGCTCCTCTTCGGCCTGACGACCGAGCGAGTTGGTGATGCGCTTCAGGAGACCCATCGGGCCACGCTCGTCCTGGGCTGCGGGAGCAGCCGGCTGGGCGCGGTGGTCGATTTCGGCGCGAAGCACCGGCGGGAAGTCCTCGACCTTTGGCATGCGGACCGGCTCGGGCGCCATGCGGGGCTCAGCCGCCATCGGTGCCGGCGCGACGGGCGCCTGCATGACGGGAGCGGGCTGCTGCATGACCGGCGCCGGCTGGCTCATGACGGGCGCCGGAGCGACCGGCTGTGTCATCAGCGGTGCCGGGGCGGCTTCCGGTGCCGGCGAGGCAAAGAGCCTGCTGGCAGGACGGAAATCCTGCTGCGGAGCTGCCTGCGGCTGGCTCAGGGACTGGCGGGCAGCCGCGATTTCGAGTTCGCGTTCCATGGCTGCTTCAGCCGAACGGATGGTGTCTGCGACCGGATCCATGGTCGGCTTGGGGGCCTGCGCCACTGCAGGCTGATATGCGGCCGGTGCCGGAGCAACGGCCGCGGAAGAACGCATAGCAGGCTTTGCCAGCGGAGCCGCTTCGAAGCCCTTGGAGGCCAGAGCCGCACGGTCGATGCCGGTGGCGACGACAGATACACGGATGATGCCTTCGAGTGCTTCGTCGAAGGTGGCGCCCAAGATGATGTTGGCGTCCGGATCGACTTCTTCGCGAATGCGGGTCGCGGCTTCGTCGACTTCGAACAGGGTCAGGTCACGACCACCGGTGATCGAGATCAAGAGCCCCTGAGCGCCCTTCATCGAGGTTTCGTCGAGCAGCGGATTGGCAATCGCAGCTTCTGCCGCCTGCATGGCGCGGCCTTCGCCGGATGCTTCGCCGGTGCCCATCATCGCACGGCCCATCTCGCGCATCACGGAGCGAACGTCCGCGAAGTCGAGGTTGATCAGGCCTTCCTTGACCATCAGGTCGGTGATGCAGGCAACGCCGGAGTAGAGCACTTGGTCGGCCATCGCGAAAGCGTCGGCAAAGGTGGTGCGGTCGTTGGCGATGCGGAAGAGGTTCTGGTTCGGGATGACGATCAGCGTGTCGACCGACTTCTGCAGCTCCTCGATGCCGGATTCGGCAAGCCGCATGCGGCGAGCACCTTCGAAGTGGAACGGCTTGGTCACGACGCCGACGGTCAGGATACCCTTGTTCCGAGCAGCCTGGGCGACGACCGGAGCAGCACCGGTACCGGTACCACCACCCATGCCGGCGGTGACGAAGCACATGTGCGTACCATTCAGGTGATCGATAATCTCGTCGATGCACTCTTCAGCGGCGGCACGACCGACTTCCGGCTGAGAACCGGCGCCGAGACCTTCGGTGACATTGACACCGAGCTGGATGATCCGCTCGGCCTTGGTCATGGTCAGCGCCTGGGCATCCGTGTTGGCGACGACGAAATCGACGCCCTGCAGACCAGCGGTGATCATGTTGTTGACGGCATTGCCGCCACCGCCACCGACACCGAAGACGGTGATGCGGGGCTTAAGCTCAGTGATATCTGGCTTCTGCAGCTTGATGGTCATGGTACCCGTTCCTTCTTTTTCCGGCCGCATCGCCAAGCCGGCCATGTCATTTCAACAGATTTCCCTTGGCCGAACCTTGTGGTCGGAGGGTGAACTCAAAAACTCTCTTTCAGCCACTGGCCCATACGGGCGAACCGGCTGTTTCCGTTGCCGAAGGGCGAGAACAACCCGCCCTGCCCAGCATGTGTTTCCTGATCCGCCATCTGCGGATAAATCGTCAGGCCGACCGCCGTCGAGAAAGCCGGTCCCTTGGCAGCGGCCGGCAGACCCGACACCCCCATTGGACGACCGATACGCACGTTCCGGGCCAGAATGCGGCGGGCCGCTTCCGGCATGCCGGTCAGTTGGCACGCACCACCCGTCAGAACGACGCGTTTTCCGACCACCGGCGAGAAGCCCGACTTCTGGATCCGATCGCGCAGCATTTCGAGGGTTTCCTCGATCCGCGCGCTGATGATCCGGGTCAGGAGCGCCTTCGGAACCTGGGTCGGCTGATCGCGATCGTCCTCGCCGATTGGCGGCACGGACACGAGTTCGCGATCATCGGCGCCGTTGGCGACAGCCGAACCGTGAACGACTTTCAGACGTTCTGCATCCTCGATACGGGTGGAAAGCCCGCGCGCCAGATCCGTGGTCACATGGTGACCGCCAATCCCGATGGCGTCCGTATGGATCAACTTGCCTTCGGCGAAGACCGAGATGGTGGTCATGCCACCGCCCATGTCGATCGCCGCGCAACCAAGTTCCACCTCGTCGTCGACCAGGGCAGCGAGACCGCTGGCATAAGGCGTGGCAACCACGCCTTCGACTGTCAGATGGGCGCGGTTGATGCAGAGCTCCAGATTGCGAAGCGCCGCCCGTTCGGCCGTGACCACGTGCATGTCGACGCCGAGAACATCGCCATACATGCCAAGTGGATCACGGATTCCCCGCTCTCCGTCAAGTGAAAAGCCCGTCGGCAGCGAGTGCAGCACCGCACGGTCGTTGCCCTGGGACTGCTGGCCAGCGGCAATCAGCACCTTGCGCAGATCGCCGGCCTCCACTTCCTGACCACCGAGATCGATGGAAGCCGTGTAGACATCCGAGCCGATACGGCCCGCAGAGACGTTGACGATCAGGCTCTCGACCGTGAGGCCCGCCATGCGCTCGGCCGCATCGACAGCAAGGCGCACGACATTTTCAACCGCATCGAGATCGGCGATCACGCCGGACTTGATGCCATGCGAGCGCTGATGCCCAAGGCCGATGACCTCGACATTGTGGGTGCGCCCCGGAAGGACCGCGGATTCACGGCGCGGCGTCAGCCGGGCAATGATGCAGACGACCTTGGTCGATCCGATGTCGAGCACCGAAACCACATGCGCACGCTTCGAAGACAGCGGCTTCGTGCGCGGGAGACCGAAGGAAGAGCCACCAAAGATGCTCATATCTTCTGCTCCAACTTCTTGAGGGCCTTGCGACGCTCTTCCAGAGCAGCCGTGCGGCGCTCCAGAGCGCCAGATGTCAGTCGGACGGCGACACGATCGGGCAAGCGCAGATCGACTACGGCGATATCGCGCGAGAGAACCTGCTGCTCTTCGTCGAAGCGGTTGAGAAGGGCCAGCGCACCGGCGACATTTCCTTCCGGCAGGCGAACGACGACACCATTATCAAGATGCACATCCCAACGACGGCCACCCACGCGGACGAAGGCCTTTACCCGCGACGCAATCGCCGGCCACTTCGAAAACTCCTCGTCGATGACAGCCGCGGCTGTCTCGGCATCACGACCAACGAAGAGCGGCAGCGAGGCAAACTTGTTGTCGCGCAGCGGCGCAATGACCGAGCCCGAGCGCTCGATCAGCGACAGATCCGTACCATGCTGCCAGATGCCATAGGCCTGACGCTCGCGCAGCACCACCTCGACGGTCGAGGGATATACTTTGCGAACTTCAGCCGATTCGACCCAGGGAAGCTCGGAAAGTGCTTTGCGGGCAGTCGCGATGTCGAGACCGAGAAGACTGGTGGAGCCATCGAGACCGAGCAGTTGGAGAATGTCGATTTCGGACGTGTGCTGGTTGCCCGAGACGCTGATATCCTCGACCGCGAAACCGGCGGAGGCAGTGAGCGTCTGCATGACGACCGGACCATGGCCGCCGACAACGACACCATGCAGGCTGACGAGGCCGTAGAAGCCGGCAAGACTGACCTTGCCGAGATGGCGAGGCAAAACGGTCCGACCGGAAAACAGGCTGATCACGAAACGCACGACGCGACGCAGCGGGCGCGGAAGCACCTTGGCCTCCGTGGAGGCGAGCGGAGCAGCGGGATTAACCCCGGAAGCATCAGCCAGTTTATTGCCGCTCAACGAGAACAAGAAGCGTCCTCCACCATCCAACTTACAAATTCACCAAAACTATAGCCCGCATGGGCCGCCATTTCCGGCAACAACGAGGTTGGGGTCATGCCGGGCTGGTTGTTGAGTTCCAGCCAGATGAGATCACCATTCTGGGAGAAGCGATCGTCGTAGCGGAAGTCGGACCGACTCACTCCGCGACACCCGAGCGCCTGATGTGCCTTCAGCGCCAATGATTGTATTTTTTGGTAAATTTTCGGTGAAATTTGCGCAGGAAGAACGTGTTGCGAGCCGCCTGCCGCATACTTGGAGTCGTAATCATAGAAGCTGTGCCCGAGCGGCACGATCTCGGTCACGCCAAGCACCTTGCCATCCATCACGCCGCAGGTGAGTTCACGTCCCGCCACATAGCGCTCGACCATGACGGTATCGCCGTAGCGCCATTCGCTGGAAGTCAGGATCTGCGGCGGATGGGCCATGTCCTCGCGCACGATGACAACGCCGAAGCTGGAGCCCTCGCGCACCGGCTTGACCACGTAGGGCGGCGCCATCGGATGGCTATTGCCGATATCGAGGCGGTTCATGACGACGGCCTCAGCGACAGGAATACCCGCCTGGGCCGCCACGATCTTCGCCTGCTTCTTGTCCATCGCGAGCGCGGAGGCGAGCACGCCGGAATGTGTGTAGGGAATTTCGAGATATTCGAGCACGCCCTGGATCGTGCCGTCTTCACCAAAGGGACCATGCAAGGCGTTAAACGCAACGTCCGGCTTCAGATCCTGGAGAACGCTGCCGATATCGCGACCGACATCGACCTTCGTAACCTTGAATCCCTCACCTTCGAGGGCGGCAGCGCAGGCATTACCCGACGACAAGCTCACGGGCCGCTCGGAGGACAATCCACCCATCAAAACCGCGACATGCTTGCCACTCATTTACGCCTCGCAAATCCCTGAACCGGCCGACCATCGCGTCGACCGCATCGGCTCTATGGCGTCAGTTCAACAACATTAAGGTTAATGAACCGTTTACTTTCGTTAACTTCGCCCGCAAACAGGCCGGATCCAGGGCTCATCAGAGACCTGAAGCAGCATCGATAAAGCCATGAATTCAAGAAAGAAAAGACAACGTGTGCCCGTCAAGCCGTCAGGCGAGACGGGATCATCTCCGCGTGCGAACCGGCCGGATAAGACGCATCCCGGGACGCATCAGCGAGGTCTTTGGCGTGCACGATTCGATTCCGTCCGCCAGCCTTGGCGATGTATAGGGCGCGATCCGCACTGGAAAACAATTCGCTGAATCCGAGTCCCGAAACACCCTCCGACACGCCTGCGGAGACGGTGACCGATATACGACGCCCGGCAACCTCGAAGCCCATGTCCTCAACCGCCTGACGGATCGCCTCTGCGAGATCGGACGCGCTTTCCATTCGCGGACCGGCGAGCAAGACGGCAAACTCTTCACCGCCGATACGGGCAGCCGTCGCCCCCTCGCCCAGTGCATGTGTCACGGTTTGGGCGACACGCACGATGACATCGTCTCCCGCCTTGTGGCCAAGCGTGTCGTTGATCGCCTTGAAGCGGTCGATGTCGAGCACGATCAAAGCAACCGGCCCACGTACCTGCTCGAATGTGTCGAGAAAGGCGCGGCGGTTCATGAGGCCAGAGAGCATGTCGGTCCGGCTCAGCATTTCGAAACGCTGGCGTGACATGCCGAGATCATAGATCGCGAGTCCGACAACAGAATAAGCGATGACGGCAACAATGAAGGAAACCGGTGGCGTCAGCATGGTGGCCACCACCAGCGCTGGCCCGAGCGGATAGGGCAGAAGCCCGAGCGCCACCAGAATCAGGTGGCCGACAATGTTGAGGAGGTAGGCGAAGACGGCAATCTTGGCCGCCATCCAGGCGGCCTTCGACACGACCGCGCGCCGCGAGGAGAACTCGCCAAGCGTCAATTGTCGTATCACCCAGAGATGGACCAGATCGAACATGAAACTCCCCGCAACCACGGGGAGCCTAGATGAGTGAAGTTAAAACTTCGTGGGGCAAGTACAACGAACTAGGCCGATACCGAACCCATGAATGGCTTGACCTCGCGGCCGGGCATGAAGATGCCGAGGCGCTTGATTTCCCATTCGAGTTTGATGCCGGCGGTCTCGAAAACCCGCTGGCGCACGGTCTCGCCGAGATATTCGAGATCGTAACCGGTCGCATGGCCGACATTGATCATGAAATTGCAGTGGAGCGACGACATCTGCGCACCACCGATCATCAGGCCGCGGCAGCCGGCCTCGTCGATAAGTTCCCAGGCGGAGTGGCCTTCGGGATTCTTGAACGTCGAGCCCCCGGTCTTTTCCTTGATCGGCTGAACAGTTTCCCGGTGATGGCGCACGGCATCCATGTCGGCACGGATCTTGGCCTTGTCTTCCGGATAGCCCTCGAAGAGAGCGCTGGTGAAGATCAGGCCGTCAGGGGCTGCCGAATGGCGGTAACTGTAACCCATGTCGGCATTCGACAGGACATGCACACTGCCCTTGCGATCGACTGCCTCGACCTCGACGAGCCGGCCGGCCGTGTCGCCGCCATTGGCGCCGGCATTCATGCGGATCGCGCCGCCGATCGAGCCGGGAATGCCGTAGTAGAAATGGAAGCCACCGATATTGTTGTCCATCGCCATCGCGGCAATGTGCTTGTCCGGGCAAATCGCGCCCGCACGAATGCGGTTCTCGCCGTCTAGCTCCACCTGGCCGAAGCCCTTGGCCGACAGGCGGATCACGACACCGGGGATCCCACCGTCACGCACGAGCAGGTTCGATCCTACGCCGACGACCGTCAGCGGTACCTCTTCGGGCAAAAGCTTGAGAAAGGCGGTCAGATCCTCGACGTCATGCGGCTGAAACATCAGTTCGGCAAGTCCGCCGGCCTGGAACCAGGTCACCCTGTCCATCGGCGAGTCAGGCGTCAGCCGCCCCTTGAGATCGTTAACTCCAGGGCCGAGCGACGCCAGAAGCTTTTCCCCATCCACCTGTTTCATTCAAGACTTTCCCGCAATTGCATCTAGTTCCGTCGGCAGGGCAGCAGCCCATTGGGTGATGTTGCCAGCCCCCAAGAGGACCACGAAATCCCCCGGTTGTGCAATGCCCGCGACAAGCGAGGCCAATTGTTCGGGCGCGGCCAAGTAGCGCGCATCGCGGTGACCGCCGGACTTGATCCGCGAGACCAGCACTTCCGAATCGATCCCCTCGATTGGCTCTTCGCCCGCTGCATAAACCGGTGACAGGAAGATCGTGTCGGCATCGTTGAAGCAGTTGGCAAAGTCATCGAACAGGCTTGCAAGCCGGCTGAAGCGGTGCGGCTGATGCACGGCGATGATCCGCCCCTTGCACGATTCGCGCGCGGCCCGGAGCACGGCCTTGATCTCGACCGGGTGGTGACCGTAGTCGTCGAACACCTGCACGCCGTTCGAAGCCCCGGTCAGCGTGAAGCGTCGCTTGACGCCGCCAAAGCCGGCAAGCCCCTTGCGGATCGCCTCTTCCGGAATGTCGAGCCGGTTGGCGACGGCAATTGCGGCGCAGGCATTGGAAATGTTGTGCCGGCCCGGCATAGGCAGGACCAAATCCTTAAAATTGAACACCCGGCCCGTGCGGCGACGGCGGATCTCGACGTCGAAGATCGAACGCGTGCCATCGAGGCGCACATTCGAGAAGCGCACGTCCGCCTGCGGGTTCTCACCATACGTAATGACCTTGCGATCCTCGATGCGGCCAACCAGTGCCTGTACTTCCGGATGGTCGAGGCACATCACGCCGAAGCCATAGAACGGCACATTCTCGACGAACTGGCGGAAGGCCGCACGCGCATTGTCGAAAGTGCCATAATGGTCGAGATGCTCCGGATCGATATTGGTGACGATCGCAACATCGGCTGGAAGCTTCAGGAAGGTGCCGTCGGACTCATCAGCCTCGACCACCATCCACTCGCCCTCGCCCATGCGGGCATTGGTGCCATAGGCATTGATGATGCCGCCATTGATGACGGTCGGGTCGAGAGCGCCAGCATCGAGAAGCGCTGCGACCATCGACGTGGTCGTGGTCTTGCCATGCGTACCGCCGACGGCGATCGCATTGCGGAAGCGCATAAGCTCAGCCAGCATTTCGGCGCGACGGACGATCGGCAGCAGCTTTTCGCGGGCGGCGACGAGTTCCGGATTGCTCTTCTTGATGGCAGTCGAAACGACGACGACCTCGGCCTCACCCAGGTTCTCGGCCTTGTGGCCGACGAAGACCTCGATGCCCTTGGCGCGCAGACGCTGGACGTTGGCGCTTTCGGCCTGATCCGACCCTTGCACCCTGTGTCCGAGATTGTGCAGCACCTCGGCGATCCCGCTCATCCCGATGCCACCGATCCCGATGAAATGGACGAGGCCAATGGATTTCGGCATTTTCATTGTGTGGCTCCCTTCGACTGGGCAATGCCCTTGCCGGCGGCAATAGCCTCTACGAGGTCCGCGAGCAAGCCGGCCGCATCGGGCTTGCCCGTGCTTTTCGCAGCAGCTGCCATGGTGGCGAGCCGATCGGGCCCCTCCATCGCCTCCGTCAGAAGGCTTGCGATCCTGTCGGTGGAAAGCTGCGCCTGCGGGATGACCTGCGCGCCACCCTGAGCGGCGAGCGCCGCAGCATTTGCGGCCTGGTCATGGTCAAGCGCATGCGGATAGGGCACGAGCAGGCTTGGCCGACCGATCACCGCGAGCTCCGACACCGTCGACGCCCCGGAGCGGCAGATCACGAGATGGGCGGCTGCCAGCCGCTCCGCCATATCGGTAAAGAATGGCGCAACATCGGCGCGAATGCCGAGCGTCGCATAGCTATCGATGACCGTCTGACGGTCTTCAGGGCGTGCCTGCTGCGTCACGACGAGCCGCGCACGCAGCGCATCTGGCAGCAGCCGGATGGCTCCGGGGATGGCGTCGGAAAAGAACTGGGCGCCCTGGCTTCCACCGAAGACCACCAGATTGAACGGCGCCGTGTCTCCGGATGGCGAATATGGCTGTGCTGCCGCGGCAATCACCGCGGGCCGAACGGGATTTCCGGTCAGCACCATCTTGGCCGCATGCTCTCCGCCTGGCGACAGAAAACCGCCGGCGATTGCCCGAACCCGCGAGGCAAGAAGCTTGTTGGCACGGCCCATGACGGCGTTCTGTTCGTGCACCGCAGTCGGCACACCAAGACCGGCTGCAGCAAACAGCGGAGGAACCGTCGGATAGCCGCCAAAGCCGATGACGGCCTTCGGCTTCAGGCGCGCCACAAGGCTCCGCGCCACGCGATAACCGCGCCAGAGCGACAGAAATGCCTTGACGACGGCGACCGGGTTCTTGGAGCCGATGGTGGCGGAGGACACGGTATGGATCTCGTCTGCCGGAAAGCTTCCGGCGTAGCGTTCGGCGCGCCTGTCGGTCACCAGATGCACGCCATAGCCACGGGATTTCAGCTCGTGTGCCAGCGCTTCGGCCGGAAAGAGATGTCCGCCGGTGCCACCGGCGGCAAGCAGGACGATACCTTTTGTCATACGCAATTACTCCGCGGGTACGCCCGCAACCGAGCGGAAGAGGCTGCGCTCCTGCGCGCGTTTTTCCGGACGGCGGCGGGTGAGCGCCAGGATGAAGCCGGCGGTGACGCAGATCGCCGTCATCGACGATCCGCCGTAAGAGATCAGTGGCAGCGTCATGCCCTTGGCCGGCAGCAGTTCGAGATTGACGCCGATATTGATCATCGACTGTACGCCGAGCAGCAGCACGAGGCCCGACACCGCGAGACGATTGAAATCATTGCGCTCGCGATAGGCGTGACTCAGACCCCGCAGAACGAGGAAGCCGAAGATGGCAACCAGCACCATGCAGAAGACAATGCCGAATTCCTCTGCCGCGACCGAGAATATGAAGTCGGTGTGGCTGTCGGGGATGATACGCTTGACGATGCCCTCGCCCGGGCCCTGGCCAAACCAGTCGCCACGAATGATTGCCTCGCGCGCTGTGTCAACCTGGAAGGTGTCACCCTCCCCAGTTAGGAACCGGTCTATTCGCCCGGCAACGTGCGGCAGTGTCACATAGGCGCCGAAGAAGCCGACGCTGCCCAAGGCGCCGAGTACGACGATCCAGAGCCATGGCATGCCGGCCATGAAGAACATGGCACCCCAGACGCTGCCAATCAGAATGGTTTGACCAAGGTCAGGCTGCGCGATCAGCAGGGCCGCCGCGATGCCGAAAAGCAGGATCGCAAAGAGATTGCCCGGAATTTCCGGCTGCCGCGCATGTTCCGCGAACAACCAGGCGCAGATCACCACGAAGGCCGGCTTCATAAATTCCGATGGCTGGATCGACATCGAGCCGATCGACAGCCAACGCCGGCCACCCTTGACCTCAAGGCCGATGAACAGAACCAGCACCATCATGATCAGCGAGGCCGCCAGGATCAGCATGGCCATCCGCCTCACCTGGCGTGGTGACAGGAAGGAAAGACCGATCATCACGCCGAGGGCCGGCATCATGAAGAAGGCATGACGCTTGACGAAATGGAAGCTGTCGAGATTGAGACGTTCGGCAACCGCCGGAGACGCCGCGAAGGAGAGCATCAGCCCGATCCCCATCAGGAGAACGAAGGTGATCAGGAACAGACGGTCGATCGTCCAGAACCAGTCAGCGACCGGCCCCCTCTCTACGCGGCTTACCATCTCATTTACCTCCTGTCGGCAAGTCGATCAGCATCGTCACTCCATCGAGCTCCGCCACATGCCCTACGAAGGCATCGCCGCGGACTTCGAAATTCTTGTACTGGTCGAAGCTTGCGCAAGCCGGTGACAGCATAACGGCAGAAGCTTCACCATCCCGATCGGCATCGGCAGCCGCATGGGCCACGGCGCGCTTCAGCCTGTCCGAGATCTCGTAAGCCACCCGATCACCAAGCTGCGCAGCAAAGGCCGAAGCAGCCTCACCGATCAGATAAGCTTTCACGATGCGCGGGTAGAGTGGTGCGAGGCTTGCGATGCCGCCTTCCTTGGGCAGACCACCGGCAATCCAGTAGATGCGCTCATAGCTGGACAGCGCAGGTGCTGCAGCATCCGCATTGGTTGCCTTGCTGTCGTTGACAAAAACCACCTGACGGCGGCGCCCGACCGGCTGCATGCGATGCTTGAGGCCGGGGAAGCTCTGCAGGCCCTGGCGGATCTCGTCTTCCGATACGCCGGCTGCAAGACATGCGGCGATCGCGGCACAGGCATTCTGTGCATTGTGGCTGCCGCGTAGTGTCTGAACGCCGTCGAGATCGACGAGAAGCGAAGTCGCTCCCTGTTCGGCCCGAATGATCCGCGAGCCGTCGGCATAAAGGCCATCGGCGAGCGGCTGGCGCTTCGAGATTCGAATGACCTTCGTGCCGGCGCGCTCGACACGATCGCCGATCAGCTCGCAATAGCTGTCATCGATGCCGATGATCGCAGTTTTGGCGCCCGCGACCAGGCGTTCCTTCACGTCGGCATAATGCTGCATCGTGCCGTGGCGATCGAGATGATCGGGCGTCAGGTTGAGCAGGATGCCAGCGGTCGGGTTGAGCGTCGGCGCAAGGTCGATCTGATAGGACGAGCATTCCACGACGAAGAACCTGCCATCCCGGGGCGGATCGAGCGTCAGCACCGCACGGCCGATATTGCCGCCAAGCTGCGTGTCGCGACCGCTTGCCTGAAGGATATGGGCGATGAGAGCAGTGGTCGTCGACTTGCCGTTGGTCCCGGTGATCGCGATGAACGGGCAGTCCGGCGCCTGCGCCCGCCGCTCGCGCACGAAGATCTCGACATCGCCGATGATCTCCACGCCGGCATTGCGGGCAAAGCCCACCGTCCAATGCGGCTTCGGATGGGTGAGCGGCACGCCGGGCGACAGCACGAAGGATGCAACCGACGACCAGTTGATTTCGCGCAAGTCCCGGGTCGGTACGCCGTCGGCCTCAGCCCGTGCAACGCTGTCGGGATTGTCGTCCCAGGCAATCACATTGGCGCCGCCGGCCTGCAGAGCTTTTGCCGTGGCGCGGCCCGAACCGCCGAGCCCGAACAGCGCGACGGTCTTGCCCTTGAAGGTGTTGGCCGCGATCATCGCCGCCTCACCGCAGCTTCAGGGTCGAGAGGCCGAGCATGGCAAGGCCGACCGCAATGATCCAGAAGCGGATGACGACCTGGCTCTCGGTCCAGCCGAGCTTTTCGAAATGGTGGTGGATCGGCGCCATCAGGAAAACGCGCTTGCCGGTCAGCTTGAAATAGCCGACCTGGATGATGACCGAGAGAGTCTCCATGACGAAGAGACCGCCGATGATCGCCATGACGATCTCGTGCTTGGTAGCGACAGCTACAGAGCCGATCAGGCCGCCGAGAGCGAGCGAACCTGTGTCACCCATGAAGATGGCAGCCGGTGGCGCGTTGAACCACAGGAAGCCGAGGCCGGCCCCGATCACGGCGCCCAGCACGACGGCGAGCTCGCCCGTGCCCGGCGTGAAATTGATCTGCAGGTAATTGGAGAACACGGCATTACCGGCGAGATAGGCGATCACGCCGAACGAGGCAGCCGCGATCATCACGGGCACGATCGCGAGGCCGTCGAGGCCGTCTGTCAGGTTGACCGCATTGCCGGCACCCACGATGACGAAGCCACCGAACAGCACGAAGAAGATCCCGAGATCGATCAGGAAGTCCTTGAAGAAGGGAAAGGCGATCGAGGAGCCGAAGGTCGAACCTTGAGGCCCGGAGCTCAAGGCGGTCGACATCATGAAGTAGACGGCGATGCCGGCGATCAAAAATTCGATACCGAGGCGCGCCTTGCCGGAGAAACCCTTCTCCGTCTGCTTCGTCACCTTGAGGTAGTCGTCATAAAAGCCAATGGCACCGAAGCCGAGCGTCACGAGCAGCGTCGCCACGACATAGACGTTGGAGAGATCCGCCCAGAGCAGAGACGACACGACGATGCCTGCGAGGATCATCAGACCACCCATGGTCGGCGTTCCCGCCTTCTTGAAGTGGGTCTGCGGTCCGTCAGCCCGGATCGGCTGGCCCTTGCCCTGGCGCACACGCAGCGATGCAATCATCGCCGGGCCAAACAGGAAGACCACCAGCGCCGAGGTGAAGAGAGCTGCCCCCGTTCGGAAGGTGATGTAACGGAAGAGATTGAAAAACTGAAGGTTGTCCGACAGTTCCACAAGCCAGATCAGCATTGGAGCCCTTTCCCGAAGCCCGGATTAAAATTGGCGCTCCGTGTCGGAGAATGCTGGATGCTTGTCAAGCAGAGCCGATACGATCTTGCCGAAACCGATGCCGAGAGAAGATTTGACCATCACGACATCACCGGGGCGGACCTCCGCGGTGACAAAATTCGCGAGTTCCTCCGTGGTCTCGAGATAGACGACGTGAACCGTTTCGGGCAGCGCATCGCGCAGTGCCACCATTTCCGGTCCGGCGAGCCAGATATGTTCGATACCGGCTGCGAGCAGCGGCCCGGCGAGGTCAGCGTGAACGCTGGGGGCGAATTCGCCCATCTCCAACATGTCGCCGAGCACGGCAACCCGCCGCCCCTCGCCCGTCGGCTGAGCCGATGCGAGCACGGAGATCGCCGCGCGCATGGAAGCAGGGTTTGCATTGTAGCTTTCGTCGATCAGCGTCAGGACACCATCAGGCATCTTGAGCTTGTGGCGCGCGCCGCGTCCCTTGACCGCCGTCAGATTGGCAAGCGCTTCGATCGCCGCATCGACATCGGCACCGACAAGCGACACGGCCGCGAGAACCGCCATGGCGTTCTCGGCCAGATGTCGTCCGGGCGCACCGATCGTCACTTCCCGTGTTTCTCCGCCGAAGGAAACCCAGACGGTCGAAAGCTCGGCCGCACCGTCGAATTCGGCGAGGCGGAATTCAGCCTTGGCATGCTGACCGAAGCTGTGAATGTTCTCGACGCCCTGAGCAAGTGCGGCCTGTTCGAGGCGTTCGTAATAGGGATTGTCACGGTTGAGGATCGCATCGCCGCCATTGACGACGCCCTCGAAGATCTCGGCCTTGGCGTCGGCAATTTCGTCGACGCTGGAGAAATTGCCGAGGTGGGCGGGGGCAATGGTCGTGATCACAGCCACATCAGGCCGAACCATGCGCGAAAGCGGGCCGATCTCACCGGGATGATTCATCCCGAGTTCGAAGACGCCATAGCGCGTGTCGATCGGCATGCGGGCAAGCGTCAGTGGCACGCCCCAGTGATTGTTGAAGGAGGCAACGGAAGCATGCACCTTGCCCGAGGGCTCGAGCGTCATGCGCAGCATTTCCTTGGTCGTCGTCTTGCCGACGGAGCCGGTTACGGCAATGACCGTCGCAGGTGTGCGGTCACGGGCCGCCATGCCGAGCTTCTGCAGACCGACCAGCACATCCTCGACGACGATCATCGGAATGGTCAGCCGCCCGAGCGCCGGCAGCTTTGCTTCGCTGACCACGAGCAGCGAGGCACCATTGGCAATCGCGATACTGGCATAGTCATGGCCATCGACACGGTCGCCCTTGATGGCGAAAAAGGCTTCGCCCGAGGTGATCGTCCGGCTGTCGATCGAGATACCGGTAATGCCTTCGGGCAGATTGCCGAATGGCCGGCCGCCCATGGCGACGACCATTTCACGCGCGGTCCAGAGCAGGGTCAACGGTCGAACTCCTCCAAGGCTTTGCGGACTTCCTGGTGATCAGAGAACGGCAACGTCTCCAATCCGACCGTCTGCCCTTCCTCATGCCCCTTGCCCGCTACGATCAGCGTATCCCCGGCCGACATCATGGCGACGCCAGCCCGGATCGCCTGAGCGCGATCGCCGATCTCAATACCCTTTGGCGTCGCGGCCATGATCTCGGAGCGGATGGTTGCCGGCACTTCAGAGCGAGGGTTGTCGTCGGTGACGATGACGACGTCGGCGAGCCGCGAAGCGATCTCGCCCATGATCGGGCGCTTGCCCTTGTCGCGGTCACCGCCACAGCCAAAGACCACGATGACGCGACCAGTGGTGAACGGGCGCACTGAGGTCAGCACGTTTTCCAGCGCTTCCGGCTTGTGCGCGTAGTCGACATAGGCGAGCGCGCCGGCCTTGGTCTGTCCGACCAGTTCCAGGCGCCCCGAAGCACCCTTGAGATGCTCCAGCGCCTTCAATGCGACAGCGGGTGCAACGCCGGTCGAGATTGCGAGGCCGGCAGACACAAGCGCATTGGCGATCTGGAAGTCGCCTGCCAACGGGATATGCACCTCGAAGATTTCGCCGCCGTGATGCACCTCGGCCACCTGCTTGTGGCGGAAATGCTCGACGCGCTTGAGGCTGAGGAACTCGCCCTTGCGGCCAACGGTCCGCACATCGTGGCCGGCAGCCTTCGCGGCGCGGATCGCCGCGTCAGACCAAGCGTCATCAGCGAAAATCACGGCCGGTGCGCCCTTCGGTAGTAGCGTGTCGAACAGACGCATCTTCGCCGCCATGTAGTCTTCCATGGTGGGGTGATAGTCCATGTGATCGCGACCGAGATTGGTGAAGCCGGCAGCCGAGAGCACGACGCCATCGAGGCGACTCTGGTCGAGGCCGTGGCTCGAGGCCTCCATCGCAGCATGCGTCACGCCCTCGTCGGCGAGTTCGCCGAGCAGTGTGTGCAATGCAAGCGGGTCAGGCGTGGTCAACGAGCCGTAATCATTCCGCGACGGAGAAATGACACCGGTCGTACCGATCTGCGCGGCGGCATGGCCGGCTTCAGCCCAGATCTGGCGCGTGAAGGAGGCAACCGAAGTCTTGCCGGCGGTACCGGTCACCGCAACCATGGTCTTCGGCTGGCGTCCGACGAGGCGGGCAGCCGCAAGCGCCAAAAAACGGCGCGGATTGTCGACGGTGACGACGGGAACGGAAGCCTCGACGGGATGCGCGGCGACGATGGCGACGGCGCCCTTTTCGACGGCCTGGGCTACGAAGGCAGAGCCATCGGACTTGGTGCCGGAAAGCGCGAAGAACACGGTGCCCGGCTCAACCTTGCGGCTATCACCAGAGAGCCCCCGCACTTCGACGGACGCAGCGCCGCCGGCTGCCACCTGATCCCCAAACTCCTCGCCAGCCAGTGCGCCCAAAAGCATCTGCAGTCCATCCTTCCGGGGCAAGCTCCGCGAATCGCCCCGCCTGTAGTCGATCTGATCAATAAGAGACGAGCAATGCCGAGCCGTCTTCCCCGAATGTGGGTTCTACACCAAGAATTGCGGCGCTTCTGCGGATGATCTCGCCCACGATGGGGGCCGCCGTCAGACCGGCGGTCCGGCCACCACCCTCACCCGTCTTCGGCGCGTCGATGAAGCTCAGCACCAGATATTGCGGATTTTCGATCGGGAAGGCCGCGACATAGGAGTTGAAGTTCTGGTCGTCGGAGTAGCGACCATTAACGACCTTCTCAGCCGTTCCCGTCTTGCCGCCGACATCGAAGCCTTCGACCAGCGCGTACTTGCCCGATCCGCTCTTGCCGTTCAGCCAGAACAGATGACGGATATCGTCACTGGTCTGTTTCTTGACCACGACCTGGGCAATGTCTTCGGCCTGCTCGCGCGTTCGGGTCAGAAATGTCGGCGAGATCAGCTTGCCGCCGTTGACGAGCGCTGCTGCCCCCACGGCCGTCTGAAGAGGCGTAGTCGACACACCATGGCCGAAGGAAATGGTGATCGAGTTGATCTGCTTCCATTCGCGCGGCTGCGACGGCGCCTTGACCTCGGGCAATTCGGTTTCCAGACGGGTCAGCAGGCCCATGCGGGTCAGGAATTCCTGGTGTCCGGCAGTGCCGACGACTTCTGCCATGCGGGCCGTTCCGATGTTCGACGAATACTGGAAGATCTCAGGCACCGTCAGAACGCGGTGCTTGCCGTGGAAATCCTTGATGGTGAAGCGGCCGATTCGGATCGGATAGCGGGCATCGAAACTGTCCTTCATCGTGACCTTGCCCGAATCGAGCGCCATCGCCGTCGTGAAGGTCTTGAAGGTTGAGCCCATTTCGAACGTGCCATTCGTCATCCGGTTCATCCAACCTTCCTCTGCCCCCTCCTGAGGACGATTCGGGTCGAAATCGGGGACGGAGGACATGGCGATCACTTCGCCGGTATGGACGTCGAGGACCACGGCACCCGCTGCGATCGCTTGGTAATTCGTGACTGCGCTGACCAGCGCATCCCGCAGGATGTTCTGGACGCGAATATCCACCGACAGTCGCACCGGTTCCAGCGGCGCGTCGCTGGTCATGCCGAGCGCCCGCAGATCCGCCATGCCCTGGTTGTCGATGTAGCGCTCCATCCCGGCCATGCCGCGATTGTCGATATTGACGTAACCCACGATATGCGAGGCAGTCGCCCCACCCGGATAGAAGCGGCGCTTTTCGGGACGGAAGCCGATGCCGGGAATGCCGAGCGCCAGGATCTGGCTCTGCTGCTTCGGTGTCAGCTGACGGCGCAGCCACTGGAAGCGCGAATTGGACGACAGCTTGCGATAGGTGTCCTTGACGTCGAGATCCTTCAGAACCGTCGACAGCCGCTCCACAGCCTCGTCGGTATCCACGATCTTGTGCGGCTCGGCGAACAGCGAAACCGTGCGGATATCGGTGGCCAGAATCTCACCATTCCGGTCGAGAATGTCGGGGCGCGAAGCCATCAGACGGTCGGCTGGCAGAATGCTGGAAACGGTCTCCGGCTGTGCATAACCATACTGCACGAGACGACCGCCGATGACCGCATAGGCGATGCAGAAGCTGGCGAACATCAGCCCGACGCGGGTCTTCGCCATTTCCGTCTTGCGCTTGCCGGTTCCCTTGAAGGTCGCGCTGTTCACGACGGCACCGCCACGCTGCACATCCGTGGAGAAATGCGCCTGGCTCTTCAACAGCATGATTCGCGAAAGAAAAGTCATCAGCGGTCCACCGATCCTGTCGTGATGAGATCCTTGATGGGGTCAAAAGGCTCAGCAGTGCTGGCACTTTCGGCAGTTTCCTCGCCTTCCGGAACAGGAACCTGATCCTTCGGCATGGGCAGTTCCATGGGCCGTGCGAGCTGCGTCGGGTCGGTCGGAACGAGCTGCAACTCGGCTGCATAGGTCTTGACCAGGCGTTCGAGCCGGTTCGGTTGCGTCAGTAGCGCCTCGTCTGCCCGGAGCAGCTCGATCGTATCCTTCTCCAGCTTGATCTCGGCTTCGAGGCGGCGCACTTCGGCGGCCTTGTTATCCGTGTCGTGCTTGATCTGGTAGGTGACTGTCGCCGCCGCCAGCATGGCGCCGACCATCAGAAAGTCGAAGGGTCTCAGCACAGTCAGCCTCCGATCTTTTCGAGAGTGGCGAGGTCAGGCAGATCGAAGATCGACATGTCGGCGCGCTCGGCAGGCGCCAAGGTACGAATACCGGCACGCAGCTTCGCGGAACGAGCACGCGGATTGATCTCCGCCTCTTCCTCGGTGGCTGCGACCATGCCCTTACCAACAGGATCAAAGGTAGCCGCTCGCGCTTCGACCATTGGAAGATGGCGCGAACCTGACGCCTTGCCGGAACGCTCGGAAAAGAATTTCTTGACGATGCGATCCTCCAGCGAATGGAAGGTTACGACAACAAGACGACCGCCCGGCTTCAGCGCCCGCTCGGCGGCAAAAAGCGCCTGAGCAAGCTCGCCAAGCTCGTCGTTCACGTAGATGCGGAGCGCCTGGAAGACGCGCGTTGCCGGATGGATCTTGTCCTTGGCCTTGCGCGGATTGACGGTCTCGATGAGGTTGGCGAGATCGCGGGTAGTCTGAAAAGGCTCGTTGACCCGCCGCTTCTCGATGGCGCGTGCGATTCGGCCGGAATGCTTCTCTTCGCCGAGAAAGCCGAAGATGCGGATGAGATCGGAAACCTTGGCGCGATTGACGACATCGGCGGCAGAAACGCCGGAGACAGCCATGCGCATGTCGAGCGGCCCGTTGCGCTGGAACGAGAAACCGCGCTCGGCCTCATCGATCTGCATCGAGGAGACGCCGATGTCGAGAACAACACCATCCAGACCACCCTCGGGAGCGAAGTCGGCGAGTTGGGAAAATTCCGTATGATGAAGGGCGAGCTTGCCCTCGCTCGAAGCGACGAGAGCCCTGCCGCCGACAATGGCGTTCGGATCGCGGTCAAGCGCGATCACATGAGCACCCTTTGCGAGAATGGCAGACGTATAGCCACCAGCGCCGAAGGTCCCGTCGAGGATGACCTTGCCGGCCTCGGGCTCAAGCGCTTTCAGGACCTCAGCAAGAAGAACCGGAATGTGACGAACCGGTCCGCCATCGGCATCGGAATTACCTTCGCCAAAGTTCGCCGCCATTCCGTTTCCCCGTCTTTCTAGGTGCGCAGGCCGCGTTGCCTGACCACCTCTCTGGCCCTCGCCTGCGCCTCGTGAAACGCCTGCGGTTGCCACACCTGAAAATGATCCGAACGACCGACGAAACAGACTTCCGAGGAAATCCCCGTGAAATCCCGGATGAAATCCGTCACCGCCAATCGCCCTTCGGCATCGAGTCGCGCAAAGACGCCGCCACCATGAAGCAGCAGCGACATCTCGTTTGCCTCCAACGCGAAGGGATCCTCGGCCGCCATCTTCCGCTCGTACCGCTCGAGCAGATCCGGACCACCGATGTTGACTGCCGGATAGACGAAATCCTGGAGACAATAAAGCTCCTGAATCCCGCGCTGCACCAGCACGGCACGAAAGGCCGCAGGGACGGAAACTCGTCCCTTCGCATCGATCCTGTTTGTCGCATTGGACAGGAAGCGGCTCATCACTGACAACCGACCTCCTCTTGAACGAAGGGCCGATCAACGACCCCCGAATAAACACAGATACGCCAGCCGCCAAACCCGCGACGCGCCCGCCCGAAAAACGAGCGGAAGCACTTGATTCACAGGACTTCGGGGATGAAACGACCCCCGCAACGGCATGCAATTGGGATACCATGGGACAATATGGGCGTCAATGGGAACGGTCGGGATGAGCCGCCTCCGAGATTCAATCATTGATAGGCGGTTAAGCTTAACGAATGGTTAGAAACCGCTGTTTTCCGAAGCCTTTTCGGCACCCGATCGTCGCAACGAAGAGGAGAGGCAATGTCGTGCGTTACGCCTATGTTTTCAGGCGCTTCGCACGAAAGTCGAAAAAGAGAAAAATTTGCCAGTTGGCCTGTAAGCCGGGTTCTGTAAGGCCCCGGTTTCCCGGGACGCGGCAGCCATTCATCTGGGACAGCGTTTGCACGCTGCCTCTCGCAACCCACCCGGATGACTGGCCCGGAAACAGGCTGTTGCAACGCTTACGCGCTACCCGCGTCATCCCTATTCGGTCTTGCTCCCGGTGGGGTTTACCGTGCCGTCCCTGTTGCCAGCGACGCGGTGGGCTCTTACCCCACCCTTTCACCCTGACCTCGCATGCGAGGCGGTTTGCTTTCTGTGGCACTTTCCCTGAGGTCGCCCTCGCCGGACGTTATCCGGCACCGTGTTTCCGTGGAGCCCGGACTTTCCTCACCTTACCGCCTTTCGGCATTGGTAAAGCGCGGCTGCCCGGCCAACTGGCAAGGGGTCCTTAGCCGACCCTTTGCGCGATTGCCACCGAAAAGCGAGCACCGATGACCACTTGGGCGCTTTTGGTGAATCAGTCTCTGAAGACTGGCCGGAACACGTCGCCATAGGCCTCGTCGATGATTCGGCCATGCTGCAGGAGCTCGGCGCCGAGGCGCCCGATCTCATCGGAGCTCTTGGCGGCCGCACCGCAGCCGCCGGTCAGGACCGCGATGTGCTCGCTGGCGAAACCGATTGCCGGATAATTGTCCGGCGTGAACGAGGTCACGCAGGCAGCCATGGAGAGGGGTGCGTCGGACAAAGTCGGCACGAGGCCGGTGATGATCCGGCGCAGGTGATCGCGTGTGGTGAGCCGACCACCCCGCCGGAACCAGGCGCGGATCTCCGGCTCGGTTTCCAGCTGCAAGTCATCGGGATCGCCGCCGATCTTCAGATAGGTCTTTCCGTCGGGGTAACGCACCGGCGGCAGAAGATAGATGTGATCGCTCGGATTGTCCGGCTGATGGATGAGGGACGGCATGCCGGCATAAACCGGCAGATCCTCGTCTGCGATCTCGAAGAAGGCAACCGTCCGCCCATAGACCTTGAGATCCACAGGGCGCGGCAAGAGGCTTTCGTTGATCGAGAAACCGCCAGCCGCGACCAGAACATGTTCGGCGGTGTAGACGGCGCCGTCATCGGTGGTGACAATGCCAAGACCACCCTCCTCGCGCACGGACACCGCAGTCCGACGGACGACCTTGGCACCGGCTTTTTCCGCCAGAATGCTCTGGGCTTCGACGAGCCTTCGCGGATTGACGTAGCCGGCATTGGCCTGTTCGTAGACGCCTTCGCATTCGGTCCCGAAATCGAAATAGCGGAACCGAGACTTGAGCGCCGCATCCGACAGCATCTCGACCGAGACGCCGAGTTGCTGCGCGGCGGCCTCCACCTGCCCGACATAGGGGTCGCGTCCGCCCCTTTTCGGCCCGACGATCAGGCAACCGACTTCCTTGTAGAAGTCGATGCCGCTTTCGGAGGCGATATCGCCGTAACGGGCGATCGAGCGATTGGCCATGCGGGCCCAGATGGGATCCGAATCGATCGTGCGCGTTATCCTGGCCTCGTCATAGTGACTGGAGAAGACGCCGTGGTGGTTTGTCCAGTCCTTCGGCTCGTCGGGGCCTATGACAGCAACCCCTTCGCCCTGAAGGGCAAGATAGCGGGCCGCTGCTGCGCCCATCATGCCCCGACCAACGACAATCGACTTGTACCGCTGAACCATGCGTCACCATCCTTGTTTTGCGTGCGGTGATAGCATGACGAACCCGGCTGTCCAGACGGTTTGCAAGCTGCCGGTGGCGTCTCAGTTGCCGATCAAGGCGATGACCTTGCCGCAATAGCGCTTCGAGATCGGGTTCATGCGCTTGGCGCCGTGGCCAGCATTGTAGCGCAGGATGGTCCCGCAGGTTTCCCCGCCGCCAAGCTCGTGAGCCATGGAGAGATACTTCATGCCGAAGCGGATATTTGTCTCGGGATCGTAGAGACCCTTGGTCTTGCCGCGGTAACCCATGGCACGCGCGGTGGCTGGCTTGATCTGCATCAGCCCCACTTCGCCTGCACTGCCGCGGGCCTTGGGGTTGAAGTTGCTCTCGACGCGGACGACGGCGTGGGCGAGATCGACAGGAACCCCGTAGCTCTTGGCATATTTGGTGATGATGGCGCTGTAGGGGCTTTTGGAGAAGGCTGGAATACTCGGATAGCCGGCATCGCGGGCGATTGTTTTCAAAGGCTTCTTGAAACGTTGCTCTTCGCTGCCAGCAAGAGCGGACTGGGTGTGAGTCAAAAGAAGTGCGATGCATGCCGCGGCAGCGAAAAGTCGTCGTGTCATGAAAGGGTCAGTCTCCAGTCGGGAACCGGCATCGGCGCGCGTCAAAGCGAACGCAGATTTGCGTCGCGAGCCCTGTTCGGGCTGCCCGTTCGGTTCTCTCGAGTTGATGTTCGCGCCGGGTTCAGACAAGAACCGCCGGCGCCGTTCAGCCCGTCCTTTAGAGCGGCCCAATAAGGAATTCGTGTGGCAGTGCAACAAAACGGCTCTGCAGTCGTTGACCGCGATGGCCTATTTGGAGGCACCGGGGGACCCGGATCAGGTGAAACGCGGCAGACTCGTCAGCAGTCGATGCAGCGTCTCTATGGTCGAACTGTCGGCCACGCCGTCAACCTTGGCTTGCCGGAAATGGCGCTGGAAGGCGGCGACGACACCCTCCGTCTGGTTACAGAATTCACCAGAAATCTCAACGCCGTAACCATAGAGAGACAGCATCGACTGCAAGGCCTCGACAGGTTGACCTTTGTCACCACGCTGGAAGAAGCGGCCGCCGCCGATCGGAGCCGGCTCGACCCAATGGCCGATGCCCTCCCGATGGAGCTCTCCCCAAGGGAAATTTTCACCCGGATCGAGCTTGCGAATGGGGGCCACATCGGAGTGCGCAAGCACCCGCTCAGGGGGTATTCCATGCCGGTTGACGCATTGGCGACACAATTCGATGACGGATTCGATCTGCTTTTCGGGAAAATCGGGAAGCCCCGCCGGGTGCCCTGCATTGGCGATTTCGATGCCGATGGAGCGTGAATTGATGTCCGTCTCGCCGCCCCAGATGCTCTTGCCCGCATGCCACGCGCGACGCGCTTCGGGGACCATCTGCACGACGCGCCCGTCCTCGTGGACGAGATAGTGGCTGGAGACCTGGCTCTCTGGCGTGCAAAGCCAGACCTGGGCGCCCTCGGCAGACGGCATGCCCGTATAGTGGAGAAGGAGAATATCCGGCCGCTCTACGCCCAGCCGCTCACCTTGATTGGGCGACGGACAAACCTCCGCACGCCCGAAATCGGCTGGGAAGGACGTCATGCCGCCCGGCGCGCCTTTTCGATGGCCGAATAGGCCTCGTTGAACTTGGCCATACGGTGATTGGCGACCGCGTGAAACTCCGTCGGCACGCCACGGGCATGCAGCCGGTCGGGATGGTGTTCGGCGGCGAGAGCGCGATACCGCTTGCGGATCGTCGCGAAATCGTCGGAGGGCTTCACGCCGAGGACGCCGTAGGGGTCGCCATCCTGATGGATGTGACGCTCGGTGATCGAAGCGAACCGCTCATCAGACAGACCGAAGATCTCCGCGATGCGGGCAAGGAAGGCGAGTTCCTTCTCGTGCACGAGGCCATCGGCCTTGGCGATGTGAAAGAGCGCGTCGATAATGTCTTCAAGGACCGGGCAGAACTGGTCACAGGTCCGACACATGCCGGCGAGGTTCTTCGCATAGGTCTCGAAACCAGCCACGTCCTGGCGGGCGAGATTGTACAGCCGCGCGACGTTGCGCGCCTCTTCCGGCGGGAATTCGAAGATCTTGCGGAAGGCCTCGACCTCGGCATTCGATACAATTCCGTCTGCCTTGGCCATCTTGGCGGAGAGCGCAATGATCGCAACAGAGAACGAAACGCGACGCCGCGTTTCTGGATCTCCTTCGAAGGCCGTCCGAACGGCTTCTACGATACTGCCGATGACGTTGCCGGCAGCGTCACCGATCGCGCCTAGCAAACGGTCCCAGAATGACGATAACTGTTCGCAGGCGAAATCAAAGATCATGCAGAAGCTTGACCAAAAATGACCAGAAAAAGCAAGAAGGCGCGGCCTTTACCGAGGATTAAAGTTTCTTCATCTTGAATCCGTTTCGCTGAAGATGCCCTGTTCATGTCGACGTCCGAGGCTCTTTTTCTGATCCACAGTCGACGCTCTCCGGCGACGCCGCAATTGAAACGATTAGATTCGAACACGCTCTGCGGTATCGAGCGAAATGCCCGTTTTCCTTGATTTTTTGGCTTTACAGCGGCTCACTCCTGTCGCATCCATTTGCCACCTGAACCGGACGGCTGACGGGCGATCACGATGCCCGAGGAGGAATGATGGCCAAGCAGAAAGTCGCGATGTTGACCGCCGGGGGCCTCGCGCCCTGTCTCTCGTCCGCCGTCGGCGGTTTGATCGAGCGCTACACGGACATCGCTCCCGAAGTTGAACTCATCGCCTACAAGTCCGGTTTCCGCGGCCTTCTGATGGACTACAAGATCGAGATCACCCGGGAGATGCGCGAGAAAGCCTATCTCCTGCATCGCTATGGCGGCTCGCCGATCGGCAACAGCCGTGTGAAGCTGACCAATGTCGCCGACTGCGTGAAGCGCGGCCTGGTCAAGGAGGGCGAGAACCCGCTCCGGGTCGCCGCCGAGCGCTTGGCATCGGACGGCGTCACCATCCTGCACACGATTGGCGGAGACGACACCAACACCACCGCCGCGGACCTTGCCGCCTATCTGGGCGCGAACGGCTACAACCTGACGGTCGTCGGCTTGCCGAAGACGGTCGACAACGACGTCTACCCGATCAAGCAGACGCTGGGTGCCTGGACTGCGGCGGAAGTCGGCGCCCGCTTCTTCGACCACGTCTCCAACGAGCAGAGCGCCTCCCCGCGCACGCTCGTCATCCACGAGGTCATGGGCCGCCACTGCGGCTGGCTGACGGCAGCGACGGCCCGCGCCTATATGCAGCGCACGAAGCACAACGAGTACATTGAAGGCTTCATGATGAACCAGGAGCTTAAGAATATCGACGGCCTTTATCTGCCCGAAACCCATTTCGACATGCATGCCGAGGCGACTCGTCTGAAGGACGTGATGGATCGGACCGGCTTCGTTACCCTCTTTGTCTCTGAAGGCGCCTGCATGGACGAGATCGTCGCTGAACGCGAGGCCGCGGGCGAGGAAGTGAAGCGCGACGCTTTCGGCCATGTCAAACTCGACACGATCAATGTCGGCAACTGGTTCCAGAAGCATTTCGCCAAGTTGCTCGACGCCGACCGCTCGATGGTCCAGAAGTCCGGCTACTATGCCCGCTCTGCCCCGGCCAATTACGATGACCTTCGTCTCATCCAGAGCATGGTCGATCTCGCGGTCGAGAGTGGCCTCAGCAAGGTGTCTGGCGTCACCGGGCACGACGAAGATCAGGGCGGCCGCTTACGCACCATCGAGTTCCCGCGCATCAAGGGCGGCAAGCCTTTCGATCTCGGCACGCCTTGGTTCAAAGAAGTGATGGATTATCTGGGCCAGAAGTATCGTCCGATCCATTGACCTAGCCGCCGAAAGCTGGCTTCCTCTTGGTCGAGGAGAGAGTGCGATGCCCCATGCTACCTGGATCCTGTTCGCAGTCGTCGCGACGGCCTTTTTGATCGTGCCCGGACAGTCGAAACGCAAGGTCCTGTCTTATGCCCTCGCCCACGGCAGGAAGAGCGCTTTCGCCACCGTGCCCGGCGTGGTTCTCGGCGCAATGGTCGCGGTTGCCGGAACGCTGGCTTTGTCCTGGGGCCTGCTCTCCATTTCTCCGATTGCCTTCACGGTTCTGCAATGGGTGGGACTGGCCTACCTCCTGCTTTTCAGCCTTGGCCTCGCGCGCGCGCCGGCCGGCGGCGAACCGATCGCCGACAACGACAATCTGCCGGAAGAAAAGCCTCTGCGCGTCATCGCGCATTGTTTCCAGAGCGAATCCCGTGACCCGCGCGGCAGCCTGCTGGTCGCCGCACTTTTGCCGCAATTCCTGACACCTGCGAGCCCGTTTTTGCCCCAGGCACTGGCTCTGGGCAGTATTTTCGTTCTTCTCTCGGCTCTGACCTGCCTTCCTTACGCTCTGCTTGCCGAAGGGATGCGGAAAACCATCAAAAAACATGCGGTTCGCCGAACAATGAACCGCTCAGGTGGTACGGTTCTGATTGCAGCAAAGGCCGTCACGGCAGGCTATCGGAACATAGCGGCTTGAGGTTTTGACCACCGTCGGAGCGCATGCCCGGTCGCAAGCTTGCCGCAATGTGCAGCATAGATTAAGAATTGGAAACGAACCTCCGGCTGATTTGCCGGTGACTTCGCGCGCATCTCGTAATGGATATTGGCATGAACGTCAGAACAGACCGCGGCATTGCCCTTTGCATGGCTGCTTCAATCCTGGCTGGGCTGGGCGGATGCACTGCGATAGACGAGAGTGTGAAGGCTGACCTCGCCTCCGCTCCGGTTGCCAATCCGAAATCACCGGAAATGCTGGCGGCTTCCGCGGCCGAAGCAGCCACAAACGGCACGGCAGGCACGCCAATGGCACTGTCGATGACGCCAGCCGAACTCGCGGCTGCCAATCCTGGCCCGGCGCCGATCATCCCAGGAACCGAGACGGCCGCACCTATTCCCGCATTGAAAGCCTCTGCGCTCTCGGCCACCGCGCCGCAGACGGCAGCCACCGATGCCTTGGCCATGGTGACTGGACAGCCGACGACGGGCGCCGAGCAGATGGCAGCAGCAGCCGCTTCCACGGAAGCGACGCTGACACCGCCCGGCGTGGCGCCTGCGACGAGTTCGGGATCGGCAGCCGCTACGCCCACGACGGAACAGCAGCCAGTGGTGCTGGCCTATGCCGCCCCGCTCCGCGCAACCGCGCTCACCAGTTTCGGCGACCCCTTCGACATCACACCGCCCGGCGCTACGACCTCGCTTGATCCCGAACGCAAGCCGGAGACTGTCGGACCGACACGCCTCAACGCGTTGATCGAGAAATATTCGAAGGTCTACGAAATTCCGGCCGATCTGGTGCATCGGGTCGTGCACCGCGAAAGCCGCTACAATCCGGCCGCCTACAGCAAGGGCAATTACGGGCTGATGCAGATCCGCTACAACACGGCCAAGGCGATGGGCTATGACGGCCCCGCAGACGGTCTCTTCGACGCGGAAACCAACATCAAGTACGCGGTGAAATATCTGAAGGGCGCCTGGGTCGTTGCTGACAACGATCATGATCAGGCTGTCCGTCTCTATGCGCGCGGCTACTACTACGACGCCAAGCGCAAGGGCCTTCTGCATCTCACGCAGTAATTCCTCAAAAGAGCATCAACGCAGCGCCATTCGCACGGCCTGAACCAGCTTCTGAGGCTTGTAGTCCAGCCGCCGGGGCGTGAGGCCGAGCCTCACCACGACAAGCCGTTCCGACGGAATGATCGCGACTGACTGCCCGTCATGTCCCGACATCCAGATGGTTTCCTCCGGCAATTCATAGGCACTGTCCGTACCGCCCGGGCCGTTTTGCCAGGCTTGCCCCTTCGTATAGGCGCCGCCCGAAGCCATGCTCGGTTCCGCGATCCGTGCGACAATGGCGGGATCCAGTATTTGCCGCCCGGCCCAACGACCGTTTTCCGCAATCAGCAAGCCAAAGCGAGCCCAGTCTCGCGCCGTGGCGTAGAGATAGGAACTGCCGGCGAATGTGACGGCCTGATCAGCCTCCAACACCGCGCTGCGCATCCCGATGGCATCGAAGAGAGCTCGTCGCGGAAAGGCCAATGCCTCTGCCGGGTTCGAAAAACGCGACATCCAGTAGCGCGAGATGAGCACGGTCTCGCCGGAGGAATAGTTGAAGCGCGTTCCCGGCGCCGCCTCGGCGGGCAACGATGCCGCATAGGCGCCCATATCCGGCTCGAGATAGAGCATGCGCGTGACGTCGGTCACGTCGCCATAACTCTCGTTGAAACCGAGGCCGCTTTCCATCGCGAGCAGATCGGCAAGCGCGACATCCCGCCGGGGATCGCCCGACCATTCGGGAAACAGGCCTCGATCGTCGATTTCGAGACGCCCCTCTTGCTGCATCAGTCCGACCAGAGCCGCAGTGACCGTTTTTGTCATCGACCAGCCAAGCAGCGGTGTGCGTTCGTTGAAGCCGGGACCATAGGCCTCGCCGACGAGCCTGCCATCCTGGACGACGACAACCCCGCGGGCCGAGGGTCCGAGCAATGTGGGATCGGCAAGAACTGCCGCAAGCCTCGGATCCGGGGGAGAGGCCCCCTCACCCTCCGGCCAGATCAGCGTTTCATCGGTTGGCATGGCTTCGGAGACGGGGGCCGTCAGACTGCGGGCCGTCCCGATTTCGGCCTCCACGACGGTCGCGCAGCCGAGGCCGGTCCGGTGCACGGCCTGGGATGGCGCCACCATCGCCAGCAGAGACGTGCGGACCAGGCCACCCTCAAGATCCACCTCGGTTTCGACCAGCTGCAACAAAGGATGTCCAGGCGCCTGAACATCGTCACGCAACACCTCCTCGGCATCGCGACCGGCAATGAAGACGTTGGAGCAGATGATTTTGGCCGCGTATCCGGTTCCGACGCGCAGCAGGTTTGGGGGAAAGGCAATGAGCACGCCGGTCGCCACGATCACGATCCCAACCAGTGCCACGGCCAGCCGAAGCCCCCATTTCAGTGCTCTGTTCATCCGCATCTCCTCACATCCCCGCTACCCAAGCAGGAAAGAATGACAGACGAAAGATGCGGAAGACTGAGACGGGAGGTTTTCCCGCGTCGCTTCAGGAAGCGGCGGGTGCCGCGGGCTTTGCCAGCCGCGCCTGCAGGTACCCGAGAGCCTCGCCGGCAGCGAAAGGTTTGGAGAACAGGAAACCCTGCGCCTCGCCGATCCCGAGCAGCTTGACGAAATCGAGCTGGTTCTTCGTCTCGATGCCCTCGATCGTCGTCCGGATCTGGAATGTTTCCGACAGCTTGTGCATCAGATCGACCAGCTTGGCACCCTGGCTCGTCTCCAGCATCTGCCGAGCAAAGGATCGATCGATCTTGAGTTCGTCGAGCGGGAAGAGCCTGAGATTGTTGATCGAGGAGAACCCGGTGCCGAAATCATCGAGCGCGATGCGCACGCCGCCAGACCGAAGTTCGGCAAGGCACCTGCAGACAAGATCGATATCGACGGAAAATACGGCTTCGGTCACCTCGATCGTCAGACGCTCGGGTGAAAGGCCGGTCTCGGCCAGGCAGTCGAGGATATGCGTGACGAAATACGGATCCTTGAACTGATCGCCCGAGACATTGACACTGACCCCAATAGGGGCCGGCCATGTGGCGGCAGCGGCACAAGCCTGCTGCACGACCCATTTGCCGATGACCTGGATGATCCCGGTCTTTTCCGCCAGTGGAATGAAGATGTCGGGCGTAATCAGCCCGCGCCGCGGATGATGCCAGCGCAACAGCGCCTCGAGCGACCGGACATCGCCATTCTCGACAGCGACGATCGGCTGATACTCGAGATAGAATTCGCCGTCGACGAAACCACGCGACAGATCCCGTTCGAGTTCGAGCCCCTCCATCACCTCGCGCGCCAGATGTTCATCATGGAAGGCGTGGCTAGGCCCGAACACTTCTTTCGCGCGATAGAGCGCGAGATCGGCACGCTGCAGCACGGATGACACATCCCTGTCCCGTGGCGTCATCAGCGTCGCACCGATGCTGACGCCGGCCAGGACCCGCCCATGGGCAAGCTCGAACGGCTGAGCCAGCGCATGTTCGATTTCCAGGCAGACGAATTCTGCGACGGCTCTTTGCGTCACTTTCGGCAACACCACGGCAAATTCGTCGGCGCCATGCCGGAAGAGTTGTGCCTCCTGGCCGGCGGCCGTCCGCAGACGCTCGGCGACCGCAACGAGCAAGGCATCGCCTGCCGCATGCCCGAGCGTGTCGTTCACATATTTGAAGCGGTCGAGATCGATCAGCAGCAGTGCCCCGCGAGACACACGATCCAGGCTTGAAAGCGCCTGTCGCGTGCCGAGACCAGTCAAACGATCGATGTGCGCAGACGCTGCAAGATCCGATGCCCCGCCTTCGAGCCGCCGGATCCTCTCGTGCAGGAGCGCCTCCCATGCTGCGATTCGCCAGCCGACAGCAGCACCGACCATAGGCAGGCTGAATGCCGCGAGAACCGACCAATCGCCGAGCAAAACTGTGGAAAAAGCCGTTAACCCACCCTCGGAAACGGCAGGCAAAACAATCGCAGCCGGCGCTACGGCACCGCCCAAGAGCCCGGAAAGACCGTAACGCAAGCGCCTGCCGAACGGGATTTCACTTAACATCATGTTAAACACCCCTAAAATAACTGAGGATAATTTGTATGAAATGCGTTGAAATTCGGTTACCGCCGCGGCTGCGCACGTCATCAAACTGTAGCACGCGAAAGCTACACGCCGTGAAACCCAAAGAGGCGGCGGACCGACATGACAGACCTTGCACCCGATGCCGGATTTCGTGGAAACGATAAGCTGAAGGACGCACTGCTGCAACACGCGCCTCTCTCGGCGGCAGGCCTTTCCGAGCGTCTCTTCGGCCTTCTCTTCTCCGGTCTCGTCTACGCCCAGATCTGGGAAGATCCCGACGTCGACATGGAAGCGATGGATCTGGCCGAGGGCGCCCGCATCGTCACGATCGGCTCCGGCGGCTGCAACATGCTGGCCTATCTGAGCCGCCGTCCAGCATCGATCGACGTGGTCGATCTCAACCCGAACCATGTGGCACTCAACCGCCTCAAGCTCGCGGCCTTCCGCCACCTTCCGGATCACGCCTCGGTCCGCCGCCTGCTCGGCGAACAGTCCGTCGCAACCAATGCCCGCATGTATGACCGCCATATCGCCCCCAATCTCGACGCGGCCACGCGACGCTATTGGGACACCAGAGGCGTAAGCGGACGCCGGCGCATCACCGTCTTCAACCGCAACATCTACCGCACCGGCCTGCTCGGCCGATTCATCGCGATCGGCCACCTGATCGCCCGCAGCCATGGCGTCCGCCTGGAAGAGCTGGCAGAAACGCGCTCGCTGCGCGAACAACGCATGTTCTTCGACAGCCGCATCTCCCCCTTGTTCGACAAGCCGCTGATCCGCTGGCTGACTCGCCGCAAGAGCTCGCTCTTCGGCCTCGGCATACCGCCGCAGCAGTATGACGAACTGGCCTCTCTCGCCGACGACGGTACGATCGCGCCCGTCCTGCGCCATCGTCTGGAAAAGCTTTGCTGCCACTTCCTGCTTAGGGAAAACTACTTTGCCTGGCAGGCCTTCATGCGCCGCTATCCGAAGCCGGAGGAAGGCATTTTGCCGACCTATCTTCAAGAGCGGCATTACGGCGCCATCCGCCAGTCGGCTGATCGCGTGACGGTCCATCATGCGAACTTTACCGAGCTGCTGGCGACGAAGCCGGCCGGCAGCGTCGATCGCTACGTCTTGCTCGACGCCCAGGACTGGATGACCGAGCAGCAGCTGAACGCGCTCTGGACTGAGATCACCCGCACGGCAGCCGATGGCGCCCGCGTGATCTTCCGCACAGCCGCCGAGGAGAGCATCCTGACGGGCAAGCTTGCCCCTGCCCTCCTCGACCAGTGGGACTATCAGGCGGAGCGTTCTCAGACACTCAATCGGCAGGATCGCTCCGCCATCTATGGCGGCTTCCACATCTATGAAAAGCACCCCGCATGAGCGAAGGCCCGGTAGCCTTGAGCTCGGCGGGATCACAGGATCACGCTGAAAGCATGGACCGGATGTACCGCTACCAGCGGCACATCTATGACCTCACCCGCAAGTACTACCTGCTCGGCCGTGACCAGATGATATCGGGCCTCGACATCCCGTCCGCGGCCTCGCTGCTCGAAATCGGCTGCGGAACAGGCCGCAATCTCGTACTCGCACGGCGCCATTTCCCGGCGGCCGAGCTCTTCGGCCTCGACATATCGGCAGAGATGCTGGCGACGGCTAAGGCGAAGTTCGCAGGCACCGCCCGTCCGCCGCGGTTGCAGGTGGCAGATGCCACGGCCTTCTCCGCCGCAGATTTCGGGCGAGACGGCTTCGATCGGGTGATGATTTCCTATGCCCTGTCGATGATCCCCGACTGGCAGGCCGCGATCGATCGCGCGATCGAGGCTCTCGCCGCAGAGGGCTCCCTGCACATTGTCGACTTCGGCCAGCAGGAGCGCCTGCCTGCATGGTTCCGGAGAGCGCTGCAGGCCTGGCTTACCCGCTTTCACGTGACGCCGCGGCCGAACCTGCGGGAAATACTGGAGCAGCGCGCAGCGTCGAACGATTTGAAGCTGACCTTCGAGCCCCTGTGGCGCGGCTATGCCTGGCAGGCCATCCTGAAGCGCTGATCCCGATACCGTGATCTGCCATTGCGTCTAACCCAATTTTAACCATGATGAACACAGGGTGTTGCCAGCGCTCCGGTGTCACGTCTTCATGGCACCGCCGGCGGCACCCAATTTCAATGTTCAGCCGACGGACCCTGCATGCGGTGGCTTCCCACACTTCTTCTCCCCTTCTGCATGGCGCTCACGGCCTGCACATCCGGTTCTTATGACCTGATGGAGACGGCCTCCGTCTCGCCGCGCTTCCAAGACACCGATCCGCAGCATTTCGATGGCAAGACGCCGCATCGGCACGAGGTGCACGGCATCGACGTGTCCAAGTGGAATGGTGACATCGACTGGCAGCAGGTCAAAAAATCAGGCGTTTCCTTCGTCTTCATCAAGGCGACGGAAGGCGGCGATAGACTGGATCCGCGCTTCCATGAATACTGGCAGGGCGCCCGCGCCGCCGGCATTCCCCATGCACCCTATCATTTCTATTATTTCTGTTCATCGGCCGATGCCCAGGCCGACTGGTTCATTCGCAATGTGCCACGCGAAGCGAACCGTTTGCCGCCGGTACTCGACGTTGAATGGAATCCGACCTCCCCGACCTGCCGCTTGCGCCCCGATGCAGCGACCGTGCGCAGCGAAATGCAACGCTTCATGCAACGCATCGAAGCGCATTATGGCAAGCGGCCGATCATCTACACCTCGGTCGACTTCCACCGGGAAAACCTGGAGGGTGCCTTCAAGGATCATCATTTCTGGGTCCGGGCCGTTGCCCAGCATCCGAGCGAAATCTATCCCGACCGCCGCTGGGCCTTCTGGCAATATACCTCGACCGGCGTCATTCCCGGCATTCGCGGCGGAACCGACATCAACGTCTTTGCCGGCACCCAGAAGAACTGGCAGAATTGGGTCAGAACCGTCTCGAAATGATCGCAAACCGAGCCTAGAGGCTTCGGAGAAACCTGCTATTTCCGGCCGGCATGACTTCGCAAAGCCGAAAGGCTGCCGCGTGCCAACCCTTGAAGGACCGACTGATGAACAAAGCCCTGCGTCATGCGCTCCCCCTCGCCCTCCTCTTCGCCTCGACTGGCCTCGCGCAGGCGCAACAATGCGGCGGTGACCTCGCAACCTTTCTCGAAGGCGTCCAGGCGGAGGCCATGGCGGCCGGCACCCCGCCGGAACTCGCCGGAAGAGCTCTGGCCGGTGCAGCCATCGACCAGAAGGTCCTCTCCCGCGACCGCTCGCAGGGCGTATTCCGCCAAACCTTCCTCGAATTTTCCGGCCGCACCGTCAGCCAGGGCCGCCTCGATATCGGCCGACAGAAGATCAAGGAATATGCCGAGGTCTTCGCGCGCGCCGAACAGGAATACGGCGTACCGGCCGGCGTGATCACCGCCTTCTGGGCCATGGAGACGGATTTCGGCGCGGTACAGGGTGACTTCAACACTCGCAACGCCCTCGTTACGCTCGCCCATGACTGCCGCCGCCCAGAACTCTTCCGGCCCCAGCTGCTCTCCCTCATCAAGATGGTCGAACACGGCGATCTGGATCCCGCCACCAATACCGGCGCCTGGGCCGGCGAGATCGGCCAGGTGCAGATGCTGCCCAAGGACATCATCGAATTCGGCATCGATGGCGATGGCGACGGCCATGTGAACGTCAAGCAGAGCAGCCCCGACGCCATTCTCACGGCCGCAAAATTCATCCAGCATCTGGGCTTCAAGCGTGGCGAACCGTGGATCCAGGAAGTAACGATCCCCGAAAGCCTGCCCTTCGAGAAATCCGGCCTCGGCGGCACGATGACGGCAGGTGAATGGTTCGCCCTCGGTGTCCAGCCGCGCGATGGCGACACAGGCTTCTCTGCCCTGCCCGCCTCGCTGGTGCTGCCGCAGGGCCGCAAGGGCCCTGCCTTCATCACCTATCCGAACTTCAACATCTATCTCGAATGGAACCAGTCCTTTATTTACACGACCTCGGCCGCCTATTTCGCCACTCGTTTCGGCGGCGCGCCGGTCTACCAGAAGGGCAATCCCGAGCCTGGTCTCGATGTCGACCAGATGAGCGCACTGCAGACCAAGTTGCAGAGCCTCGGCCACGACGTCGGCAAGATCGACGGCATTCTCGGCGCCGGCACGCGCGTCGCGGTTCAGAAGGAGCAGCAACGAGTGGGTCTGCCGGCAGACGGATGGCCGACACCGGCACTCCTGAACGCACTCTAAAACCTCGTGCTTGGAGCATAACAGGCCGGGGTGGCATCGCCGCCCCGGCCTTTTCTTTTTGGTGTGAGACCTCCCACCGATCCCTCAAGAAGGAGGCATATGTGTTTTTGCACAGCCCCAAGGACTCACGGATGTTAAACTTCATTAACAGGCCGCGATCTGCAGCAAACTGTTGAAATAAAAGATTTATCGCTTATTCCTTATGCTTTTTTAGCCGCTTCATGCCGCAGCGCAACACCGATTGGCCCTTGCCTAGACACAAATCAGACATAATATCTAACGGTCAACGCAAGGAGGCACACATGGGACTGACCAATTCTATCAACGTCCTGATCGTCGGTGCAGCGTTTGTATTCGTAGCCACGATGCTGTTCATTTGACACAGGTCGCATGAACCAACACCCATGGCTTGGCCGAACCAGGCCTCTCCAGCATTCATAATTCAAAAAGAGCAAGAGGCGCATGACAGGGACCGTCATGCGCCTCTTTCCTTGTGAAGGAAGGGCTCCTCAGGCAGCGGCGCCCGAGACGTTTCCTGCCCTGGCCGAGATACCCAGACGTTCCAGGGTCGCGATCGGGAGCGGCGCCCGGTTCATCGTGTAGATGTGGAAATCCTGCAGACCGCGCCGCGACAGGTCCGCGATCTGTTCAGCGGCAATCTCCGCTGCGACGGCGGCGCGCGCCGCAGGGTTGCCTTCCGAGCCTTCGAAGCGGCTATCGAGGAACGCGGGAATGCTTGCTCCACACATCGCCGCAAATCGCTTGAGCTGCGTTAGGTTCTGGATCGGCATGATGCCGGGCACGATTGGAATGGTGATGCCGGCCGCGCGGACCCGCTCAAGGTAGCGTTCGAAGATGTCATTGTCGAAGAAGAACTGTGTCAGCGCGCGCGTCGCGCCGGCATCCACCTTCTGCTTCAGCATGTCGAGATCGACCACATCGTTTTCGCTCTCGGGATGCCGCTCCGGATAGGCCGAGACGGAGATCTCGAAGTCACCCATGTCGCGAAGTCCCGCGACCAGATCGGCGGCATTGACGAAGCCGCCCGGATGCGGTGCATAGCGCGTGCCGACGCCGCCCTGGGGGTCGCCGCGCAGGGCTACGAAATGGCGGACACCGGCCGCCTGGAATTCCTCGACAACGGCGCGCACTTCGTCACGTGTTGCCCCGACGCAGGTCAGATGCGAGGCGGTTGAGAGCGGCGTGTCGGTGATGAGACGCTTAACGGTCGAGAGCGTCGGCTCCCGCGTCGTGCCTCCCGCCCCGTAGGTCACCGAGACGAAGTCCGGCTGATAGGCTTGCAGTGCTTCCACCGTCTGCCAGAGCTGTTCATCCATGTCCGGAGACTTGGGCGGGAAGAATTCGAAGGAGATCCTGAGGTCAGAGGTCTTGGCGATCGGCCGCTCGGTCTTCGTCATCTATCTGCTCCCGGTCAAGACAAGAGGTTGGTTCTGGAGTGTTTCAGCGTTAGCCGCCATGCGCCGGGCAAGCCAGATCGTCACCGTTAAGCCGCGTCCGGCTACAGTTTCCGGGGGCAGGTCGATCACGTCCTCGACGGTGAGCCCCTGCCGGCCGAGCCATTCGGCCATGACGGGATGCGAGAAGCCTAGACGCACATGCGCATGCTCGTCGCGCAGATATTCATGCGCATGCGGAGCAAGATCGATTATCGCGAGCCGCCCGCCGTCCTTGAGCATGCGCGCGGCTTCCGCCAGCGCCAGCTCAGGCTCTTCCAGGAAATGCAGCACCTGATGGATGGTGACGAGATCGTAGTCTCCGGCATCGAGCGGCAGATTCAGGATGTCGCCATGGCGCACGCTCGCCGACAGGATGCCTTCCTTGTCGAGATTGGAGCGCGCCACTGAGAGCATGTCCCGGCTGGCATCGATGCCGATGGCGCGGCGGTAGCGCGCTGCCAGCAGCTGGAGGATCCGGCCGGTTCCGGTCCCGAGGTCGAGCATGGCTTCGACCGTCTCCGTTCCGACGATTTTCAGCAGGGCAGCTTCCACATCCGCGTCGTTCACATGCAGGCGGCGCAATTCGTCCCACTCGGAGGCGTTGCGGCTAAAATAGGCTTGCGCCTTCTCGGCTCTCGCCCGCTTGACGCCCGCGAGCCGGTCCCGGTCTCTTTGCAGCACGGGATCGCTGTCTTCCGCAGCATCGAGAAGGATACGGATGAGAGAAGCGTTGCCACCGTCCTGTTTCAGGCGGAAATAGGCCCAGGCTCCTTCCTGATAGCGGTCGATCAGATCCGCTTCGGCAAGCAGTTTCAGGTGCCGGGAGATTCGGGGCTGCGACTGGCCGAGAATTTCAGTAAGATCAGTGACCGTGAGGTCGCCGGACGACAGAAGCATCAGCAGGCGAAGCCGCGTCGGCTCGCCCGCCGCCTTCAGCAGTTCCACAAGTGTATCGACGCCCAGCTTCATCTGCACCACCGCAATAACGACATAAAGATATCTTTATGTCTCCTCGGCGCTAGATGCAAGGCAAAACTTTTTTGGTGAGTGAATTGGTGCCAGCAAAAAGGGCCGGCGCCTTCCGGCCCGGCCCTTTTTTATATCACAAGAACACGGCTCAGCGCGTCAGGCGCTTGTAGGCCTGGCTGCCAGGATTGAGCGCATCGGGGCCGAGGCGACGGATCTTGTCCTGCTCGTAATCCTCGAAGTTGCCTTCGAACCACTCGACATGGCCGTCACCTTCGAAGGCGAGGATATGCGTCGCCAGACGGTCGAGGAACATGCGATCGTGGGAGATGATGATGGCGCAGCCGGCGAAGTTTTCGAGCGCGGTTTCCAGCGCACCGAGGGTTTCGGTATCAAGGTCGTTGGTCGGTTCGTCGAGAAGGAGAACGTTGCCGCCGGCCTTCAGCATCTTGGCAAGATGCACGCGGTTGCGCTGACCACCCGAGAGATTGCCGACCTTCTGCTGCTGGTCACCGCCCTTGAAGTTGAAGGCGCCGCAATAGGCGCGCGAATTCATGTCGAACTTGCCGAGCTTGATGATTTCGGCACCGCCCGAAATCTCCTCCCAGACGGTCTTCGAGCCATCCAGCGCATCGCGGCTCTGGTCGACGTAGCCGAGATGCACCGTCTCGCCGATTCGGATCGAACCACCATCCGGCTTTTCCTGGCCCGTGATCATCTTGAACAGCGTCGACTTGCCCGCACCGTTCGGCCCGATGATGCCGACGATGCCGCCCGGCGGCAGCTTGATCGACAGATCGTTGATCAGCGTGCGGCCTTCAAAGCCCTTGGTGATGCCGTCGAGTTCGATAACCACCTGCCCGAGACGCTCGGATACAGGAATGATGATCTGCGCGTCGCCGGGACGGATGCCTTCGGCCGCATCCACCAGCTGTTCATAGGCCTTGATACGGGCCTTGGACTTGGCCTGGCGGGCCTTGGGGCTGGAGGCAATCCATTCCTGTTCACGCGACAGGGCCTTCTGGCGGCCGGCTTCTTCGCGGTTTTCCTGCTGCATGCGCTTGGCCTTGGCGGTCAGGTAGGCCGAGTAGTTGCCTTCGTACGGAATACCACGGCCACGGTCGAGCTCGAGGATCCAGCCAGTGACATTGTCGAGGAAGTAGCGATCGTGGGTGATCATCATCACGGCGCCGGGATAGTCGCGCAGGTGCTTTTCGAGCCAGGCGATCGTCTCGGCGTCCAGATGGTTCGTCGGTTCGTCGAGCAAAAGCAGATCCGGCTGTGACAGAAGCAGGCGGCACAGCGCGATACGGCGGCGTTCACCACCCGACAGCAGCGTGACGTCGGCATCCTTCGGCGGGCACCGCAACGCTTCCATCGCCATTTCGACCTGCTGTTCCAGATCCCAGAGGTTCTGACTGTCGATGATATCCTGAAGCTTGGAGCCCTCTTCCGCCGTTTCGTCGGAGTAGTTCATCATCAGTTCGTTGTAGCGGTCGAGCACGGCCTGCTTGTCGGCCACGCCTTCCATGACGTTCTCGAAGGCGGTCTTTGCCGGATCGAGATGCGGCTCCTGCTCGAGGTAACCGACGGTCGCACCCTCGGCGAGCCAGGCTTCGCCGGTGTATTCCTTGTCCTGGCCTGCAATGATGCGCAGTACAGTGGACTTACCTGCACCGTTCGGGCCGAGAATACCGATCTTGGCATCGGGATAGAACGAGAGGTGAATGTTTTCGAGAATCTTCTTGGCGCCGTAGGACTTGCTGAGTCCCGACATGTGATAGATGAACTGGCGTGCCATGGGGTCTTGCTCCGGCGGGAATGGGAATTTGCCGCTATGTAGGCGAATTGCTCTTGTGGGGCAATGCAGGGACGCACCTATCGACGGATTTTCGCGAGACGCATCGCTGCGACTTATCGAAAATGGGCGTGATCGATGCGGAAGATCCGAAGTGGCCACAAAGAACCGGGCAACCACTCCTCGAGGCCCGGCCAGCCTCGGCCATGGATAAGCGCTGCATACATCCCGCCACCGGGGACCGCCTGGCCGGGTGGCAATGCACAAACCGCAACATAATCGAAATTCTCCGCGGCATTGCGGCGAGCGGCGACATCGTCGGACAGAAAAGCGGTGAAGACGGTCGCGAGACCCGGCGCGGCGCGATGAAAGGGAATGGCAGCCACCTGGAGCCGCCCCTGCCCGGCCTCGATGAGAGGCAAACCCAGTCCGTGGGGCGCAAGCACCCGCCCCGGCGGCAACTGTACCAGGGCAGAAAACTTGGCCTGGTCACAAGCAGTGCGCATGGTGTCGACTATCTCACCACCAACGGTCTGTCTTGGCAGCACCAGAGCCGTGAGGAGGAGCCCCCCGATGAGCAGGGCAGAGGACGCAAGCAGGATGGGCCTTTTTGCTTCGCGGCCCGCGCTCTGCAGCTCGCTTATGATGACCGGGACGAACAGCGGCATCAGCGCAACGGAGAAGCGGGCGTAACGCAACTCCAGCATGGTAGCCACCAAGGCGGCCAGGGCGACAACAAACGCCAGAACCATCCCGGGCTCCTCTTGCCTTCGGTGCCATACGCCTGGCACGGCCCAGACAGCGACTATGCAAAGGACGACGACGATCGGCAGAACACTCATCGCACCCGCCAGCAACTGAAATAATAGTCCATGCTCCTGCTGGATGCGATCCAGCCAATTCACCCTCACACTTGGATCGATCAATGCGTAGGGACCGTCCAGACACTCAGGGTAAAACACCACCACCAGCGACAGGACCGCCGCGGCTGCGGCGATGAACATCACGATGCGAGGCAGAATGGAACGGGACCCGCCCCACCTGGCAAGACAGAACAGCATGGCGCCAGCACCGACGGCGGCCAATGCGAAGGGCGCCGAAAAACTGTCGCAGGCTGCGGCAGTTAGACCGTTTGGCCCCACGAGGAGCAGCCCGAACAGAAGAGAGGCGACCGCGACGCCAAGGCCACTAGCCCCCATGATCACCTCTGCCCCCGGCACCCTCCAGAGCCAGCAGATCACGAGCGCACCATAAGCGACGACGATCAGTGGCAGACATTCCAGGCCGACAACCAGCGACATGGCGGCACTTAGACCGACAAGGAGACCTCCAGTCGAATCGAAACGCTGAAGGCCGATTAGGATGCAGACCATGGCTATCAACTGCCAATTGTGATGATCGATCCGCCCGGGCGAGAAATCCCCAAGCGCCGGGCCCATCATCACTGTCACCACGCAGACGATCAGGCCAGCGCGAGCGGGCCTCCACTCCCGCGTCACCGTCGGCCTCTGCAGAAAAACTGCGATGAGCAGCGAGAACACCGCCAGCATGGTCAGCGGCCAGACCGAAAATGCCAAGCGCAAAGCCTCGGCATCCCCCATGAGCGGCGCCAGCATCCAACCGATGGCAACATAGGGAAGATCGACGAGCCTCGACCAAGGCGAGACGTAGACTTCCGGCAGTCGGACAGCGGGTATGGATAGATCGAACCAGCCCGCCTGGCCTGAAGAAAGAAGCCGGATCTGCAGGGCGCGCATGCGGTCGTCGACATCGAGCATCAAAACATGCCCGTCGGAAAGGTCCAGAAGAAGGATCGCCCCTGCGACCAGAAAGGCGATAGCGGCTTGGAAAAGCAACGGATTCGAATGTGCCTCTTGAGGTCGGCTCGGCCGTCGCACTATTTTTTCAATACGCACAAGAACAATCCACCCGGAATACGCGCACTCGCAATGGCTGTAAATTGACTTCGGCGGCTTAACGCTGGGTTACAGCGACATTGCAAATTTGAACAATGTCGTCAGGCCATTGCACGCTGCTCTTGAATCCGGTTCTATCGCCGCTCTGGGAGAACCGAATGTTTTCAAATCTCGACTTTCACCAATCGCCGACCGGCGCCCGCCTCGCCTACCACTACCAGTCAGCCGATACCGCAGCACGCGGCATCGTTTTGGTTTGTCACGGCCTTGCGGAACACTCCCGCCGCTATCAGACATTCGCCGAAGCGCTGGCGTCGCGGGGCTATCAGGTCTACGCCCATGACCATCGTGGCCATGGTGAAACCACGGCGCCGGATTCAGCGCTCGGCCTGTTTGCCCGCAAGGACGGAACCGCCAAAGTGATTGCAGACGTCATGGCGATGCGGGACCTCGCTGTCGAGCGCCAACCCGGACTCCCTGTTATCCTCTTCGGTCACTCTATGGGCGGCCTGATTGCGCTCAACGTGGCGATCGAGCACCCGCAAGCCTTTCATGCCCTGTCGATTTGGAACTCCAATTTCAATCCCGGCCTTGCCGGCCGCTTCGCCCAGGGCGTCCTATATCTGGAGCAGATGCGGAAGGGCTCCGATGTCCCCTCCCTGATCCTGCCGAAGGCGACCTTTGCTGCCTGGGGCCGCGCGATCCCCGGCCATCGCACGGCCTTTGACTGGCTATCGCATGATCCGAAGGAAGTGGACGCCTATATCGCCGATCCGCTCTGCGGCTTCGACGCCAGCGTCTCAATGTGGCGCGACATCTTTAAGGTAACCTTTGCCGGCGCAGACCCTGAACGCCTCGCCCACCTGCCGCATCGGCTCCCGGTGTATCTCGTCGGCGGCGCCGAAGATCCGGCGACCAACAAGGGCCGCGAGATCCGCTGGCTCGGCCAGCGCATGCTGGATGCGGGCATGACCGATGTCGAGACCACGGTCTATGACGGCATGCGCCACGAGACGTTGAACGAGATCGGCCGGGAAAAGGCAATCGGCGACCTTCTCGCCTGGCTCGGCAATCTTGGCCCCTGAGGCGCCGGCATATTGCCGAAAGGGAATGATGCCATGAGAGAATATCAGGTGCAGATGGCAAAATCCGCCGGTATAGCTCGCTCGACAGCAGTTCTTGTCATGGCAAGCGATTTAACCTCGTTGGACCGCTGAACCTGACGACGCCTCACAGGATCGCGCAATGACGCCCAAGTCCAAAGCCCCTGCCCCGCTCGCCGGTATCCGGGTCATCGAACTCGCCCGCGTGCTGGCCGGCCCTTGGGCGGGCCAGATGCTGGCCGATCTCGGCGCAGATGTGATCAAGGTGGAAAACCCTGATGGCGGCGACGACACCCGCGCCTGGGGGCCTCCCTTCGTCGAGGGCGCAGATGGCGAAAACCTCTCGGCCGCCTATTACCATTCGACCAACCGCAACAAGCGCTCGATATCAGTCGACCTGAAGACACCGGAGGGCGAGGAGACTGTCCGCCGCCTCTGCGCATCTGCCGATGTGGTGATCGAGAATTTCAAGCGCGGCGGTCTTGAAAAATACGGCCTCGACTACGAGAGCCTGAAGGCGATCAACCCTAAGCTCGTCTACTGCTCGATCACCGGTTTTGGTCAGAACGGCCCCTATTCCGATTTCGCCGGCTATGACTACATTGTCCAGGGCATGTCCGGCTTCATGTCGATCACGGGCGAGAAGGGCGGCGAGCCGATGAAGGCCGGTGTTGCCATCGCCGACATCTTCACCGGCATCTATGCCGTCACAGCCATCCAGGCTGCTCTCATCCACGTCATGAAAGCCGGCCAGGGTCAGTTCGTCGACATGGCCCTGCTTGATGTCATGTCGGCAGTGCTCGCCAACCAGAACATGAATTACCTGATTTCCGGGAAGCCGCCGACCCAACTTGGCAATGCCCATCCGAACATCAGCCCCTACGAAGTCGTGCCGACATCAGACGGCCATCTGATCCTTGCGGTCGGCAACGATGGGCAATTCAAGCGCCTCTGCACCATCCTCGGCATCCCCACAGTCGCCGAGGACGAGCGCTTCGCCACCAACAAGGCCCGTGTCGCCAACAAGGTCGAGGTCCGCCGCACCGTCACGGCAGAAACCGTGAAGTGGTCGAAGCGCGATCTACTGTCCGCCTGCGAGGCGAATGCCGTGCCGGCGGGACCGATCAACTCGATCGAGGAAATGTTCTCAGACCCGCAGGTGCAGGCGCGCGGCCTGAAGATCGAGCTCACGGACGACAAGGGCACCGTGATCCCAGGCGTGCGCACGCCAATCGTGCTCTCCGAGACCCCCCTCCGCTATGAGCGCCCGAGCCCGCGCGTCGGCGAGCACGGAAACGAAATTCTGGCCGAACTGGCCGAGCTGGAAAGGAAGACGCGATGAAGAGAACCGGCGGTGAACTGATCGTCGAGGCGCTGAAGGCCAACGGCGTCGAACGTGTGTCCTGCGTTCCCGGCGAAAGCTATCTGGCCGTGCTTGACGCGCTGAAGGACAGCGGCATCGAGACGCTGGTCTGCCGTCAGGAAGGCGGAGCCGCAATGATGGCCGACACCTGGGGCCGCCTCTCCGGCAAGCCCGGCATCTGCATGGTCACCCGCGGCCCTGGCGCAACGAATGCGTCGGCCGGCCTGCATGTCGCAAAGCAGGATTCGATCCCGATGATCCTGTTCATCGGCCAGATCGGCCGTGGCATGAAGGAGCGCGAAGCCTTCCAGGAAGTCGAATACCGCCGCGCCTTCACCGAATTCGCCAAATGGGTCGGCGAGATCGACGACGCCCGCCGCATCCCGGAATTCGTCACCCGCGCCTTTGCGGTCGCAACGTCAGGCCGCCCTGGCCCGGTCGTGTTGACCCTGCCGGAGGACATGCTGCTCGACGAAGTCGAAGCCCCGGAAGCCAAGCCGTATACGCCCGTCGCTGCCCATCCCGGTCCAAGCCAGATCGCTGCCCTCGGCGAGATGTTGAAGACCGCCAAGCGCCCCATGGTCGTTCTCGGCGGCACGCGCTGGAGCGAGACCTCGGTCGCCGGCATCCAGGCCTTTGCCGAAAAATTCAACCTGCCGGTCGGTTGCTCCTTCCGCCGCCAGATGCTCTTTGACCACCTGCATCCTTCCTACGCCGGTGATGTCGGCATCGGCATCAACCCGGCACTGGCCAAGGAAGTGAAGGAAGCCGATCTGCTGATCCTGCTCGGCGGCCGCTTCTCCGAAATGCCGTCCTCCTCCTACACGCTGATGGACATCCCTTACCCGGCCCAGACCCTCGTCCACATCCATCCGGATCCGTCCGAGCTTGGCCGGGTCTACCGCGCTGATCTGGCGATCTGTGCCGCTCCTGAAGAACTTGTCTCCGCGCTGGCATCCCTGGAGGCGCCCGCCGCGCCAGCATGGGCCGAGCGCACCGAGGCCATGCATGCCGCCTATCTCGCCTGGTCGACGCCGCCGAAGGCCGGTCCCGGTGCCGTGCAGATGGGGCCGATCATGGAATGGATCGAAGCCAACACGCCGAAGGACGCGATTTTCACCAACGGCGCCGGCAACTACGCCACCTGGCTGCACCGTTTTCACCGCTTCCAGGCCTTCAACACCCAGGCCGCCCCGACCTCCGGCTCGATGGGTTACGGTCTTCCGGCAGCAGTCGCAGCCAAGCAGTTGTTCCCGCAACGCGAGGTCATCTGCTTTGCCGGTGACGGCTGCTTCATGATGCATGGCCAGGAATTCGCGACCGCCATGCGCTACAACCTGGCGATCATCACGCTCGTGATCAATAACAGCATGTACGGCACGATCCGCATGCATCAGGAGCGCGAATATCCGGGCCGTGTCAGCGCCACCGACCTGACGAATCCCGATTTTGCGGCTTTGGCCCGCGCCTATGGCGGCCACGGCGAAGCCGTGGGGAAGACGGAAGATTTCGCCCCCGCCTTCCTACGCGCTCGCGCTTCCGGCAAACCCGCGATCATCGAGATCAAGCTCGACCCCGAGGCGATCACGCCGACGCGCACCTTGACTCAAATTCGCAACAAAGCCTGACAGGCACTTGAGCACAAACAAGAAAAGGCCGGGATCACTCCCGGCCTTTCGCATTTTGGACGTTGCCCTGATAAATCAGATGGCAGCGGTGACGATGAACTCGACCAGGTAGTCCGGGGTTGCGAGCGGCGCGCCGCTGGTGGCGCGGGCCGGCGGGTTGGCCGGGTCGATCCAGCCTTCCCAGACAGCATTCATTTCGGCGAAGGTCGACATGTCCGAGAGGTAGATGATCGTCTGCAGGATCTTCGACTTGTCGGTGCCGGCAGCGGCCAGCAGGCGATCGACTTCGGCCAGAGCCGACTTTGACTGCTCGGTCACGGTCGAGCCTTCGCCGACCTGGCCGGCCAAATAGACGGTGTTGCCGTGGACGACGGCGCCGCTCATGCGCTTGCCGGGCTCGATACGCTTGATGCTCATGGGAATACTCCTGCTTGGGGCTCGTTTGAAAAAGAAAAGGGCCGGACACAGAGGCCCGGCCACCGTGAATGGGATGAACGGTCAGCCGCGCTGGCGTTGCGCGTGTTCGTAGGTTGCCGTCGAACGGGCACCCGAGCGGCAGTAACCGAGCATCGGGCGTTCGAACTCTTCCAGTGCATCGACCATGCCGGCGACGGCATCGGGTGTTACGCCCATTGGTCCGACAGGCACATGCTTGATCTTCAGACCGAGCTCTTCCGCGCGCTTGGCAACGGCGGCGAATTTCGGCTGTCCGAACTCTTCGCCATCGGGACGATGGCAGACGATCGACTTGAAGCCGAGCGCCTTGATCTCGTCGACCTCGTCGACCGTGATCTGGCCGCTGACCGAATATTCCTCGTTGATCTGGCGGATGTTCATCGGGGCTCCTCGTCAATTTCCTTGGGCCAAACATCTACGACGGGCATTCTTGAGCGTCAATCGCGACAGGCTCGCCGTCCCGCTTCACACGAAGGAAAATGCCAGGCCATAGTCGCGGCTTTCGCCGGGTTGCAGGATGTTGAACTCTCCAGCAGCCTCGAGTTCTGCGCGATCTGCCCACCGGTGCGAAACGGGCTCGATGCCAAGCACATGGGCCGGCAGCCTTTGGTTACGCCAGACCTGCAGATGCGGCAGCGCATCTGTCCGGAAACGTACTTTCAGCCGTTTGCCGCTGATCGCCGCAATTGGACCGAGCCTTAGTTCCGCCCAGCCGCCATGGCCGGCCGGAACGCAGAAGATGTCGCAATCGCCTTCACCAAAGGCCCAAGGCAGCCCACCGCTTTCAAGCATTGCGCCTTCCAGCCGGGTACCCGCGTCGAAATGTCTGGCGCCCAGGTTCATGTGATACATCAGAAACGACGGGAATGCGGTCTCGCCGGTATTGAGCACCGTGTCGGAAAGCTGCACCTCGCCGCTTTCACCCTTCAGTCGCCACTGCCGCCGCAACTGCGCCCGGCCTCCTGCCGCAAGATCGACATCGACAACAGCACGCGCCACGAGATCGTCATCCTCGGCGGTCACGGCGATCGAGTGGGCAGGATTGGCCGAGAAAGAACCGTGCAAGGGATATGACGTCTCGCTCCCGGCGATCGGCTCGCGGTGGCGGATATGGTCCGGTCCGCAGGTAAAGAGAAAGCCTTCGAGTGAATGGTCGATACGCGGATCGCCATCATCGGGGATGGCACGCCCGGGTGCGAGGTCGATCCCCTCCACCACGCAGGACCCGATATCGAAGACCGAGCCCTCGTCGAGGGATAGACGCGGCCCCTGGGGGCCGGAAAACATGATCATGCAAGAGGTTCCTCGGCCTGCCGCTGCGGGGTGCGGAGATGGCCGGTGGAAATCAGATCTTCCAGGCCGACGAGCCCGCTGTCGAGCGAGGAGAGATAGGCGATGTTGACGTTGCGCTCAAGCCAGCGCTGATAGGCCCCGGCTTCGCTGGCCAGACGTTCGAACCGCTGCTGTCCCTTGGTCGTCAGCGACAGAAGCTCGAAACGCCGATCCAACCGATCCTTTCGACGTACGAGATAGCCCTTGTCTTCCAACACCTTCACGGCCCGGCTGATTTTGGTCTTGGAAAGGCCGGAATGGCCGGATATCGCTTTTGCCGTGGTCGGGCTCCGCTCGCCGAGCGACCAGAGAACCTGCCACTCCGACCAGGACAGCTCGTCCACCGGACCACAGAACTGCATGAAGCCATTATCGACGCTCTCGGCCACGCGCAGCAGCCGGAACGGCATGAAGGCCTCCATCCTCAGTCGATCCTGCATTCTCCCCCCTCGAACCAGTGATGCGTTCCCGCATCGACGCCGGTTCTTCTCGTCCGCCCCCACAGCGAATTAACCCAATTTTCATTATGAATTCACCTTTTCCACATTAGTGTCAAATTTCTCGCGTTTGTCGCCGATTCAGACGAGGAAACCGCATCGTGTTCGATTTCAGAAATTCCGGCCTCTTACTGGCGGTTTTGACCGCAGCTCCGCTTGCATTGGCGCCCCAAGCAGGGGCGCAATCGGTCTACGACGATCGCAATGCGCACACCCTGCTGATCTCGCCGGAAGGCGACATTCTCGACTATGTGCCGGAAGTTGGCGAAGTCGTGATCAGCCGTGACCGCATGGGCCGCACGGTTCTCATCGACCGGATGGGCAATCTCGTCGCAACCGAAATCCCGGCCGAGAGCTACTACCCGCCTCAGAACGGCGGCGGGAATCGCGGGCTCCCGGGCGTTTATGATCCCTATCAGCAGGCTCAGCCGGAACCACGTAGCTGGGACGACGATGTGACGACCGCCTCGATCCCGGACGCCATGCCGGGCGATCAGGTCCCGCTCGACCAGATGCCGCAGGACATGCCGTATGGCGGTCCGGACCTGCCCCTGCCCGCAGACAATCAGCCGGCCCGTGTCGTAACGCCGGAAATCCCGGTGAAGAGCAACTTGTCGCGACTGGAAATCACGGCGCTTCAGGTATTCCTCGACCGTGAGGGTGTGTCGCCCGGCGTCATCGACGGCAAGATGGGCCAGAACGTCAACAAGGCGCTCGTGGCCTGGGAGCAGATCACCGGTGAGACGCTCGACCCGAACAATGCCGACGATATTTTGGAGCGCCTGCGCCTGTCCGGCGGCCTTGCGATCAAGAGCTACGAGATCACGGCCGGCGATGCAGCAGGCCCCTTTGTCGCGTCGATCCCGGACGACTACGCTCACAAGGCGCAGCTGCCGGCCCTGTCCTATACTTCGACCGTGGAAATGCTGGCCGAGCGCTTCCACATGGATGAAGGCTATCTGCGCGAATTGAACCCCGGCGCAGACTTCTCGATCCCGGGCACGATCATCAAGGTCGTCGAGCCCGGTCCGGCCAAAAAGGGCAATGTCGCCCGCATCGTCGCCAACAAGGGCCTGAAGCAGGTCTTCGCCTATGGTGAGGATGGCAGCCTCGTTGCCGCCTATCCGGCCAGCATCGGCTCGGCCGACACCCCCTCGCCGTCGGGCACGGTGACCATCGAGCGCATCGCACTTGATCCGGGCTATACCTACAATCCCAAGGTCAATTTCCAGCAAGGCAACAACACGAAGGTCCTGTCGATCCCGCCAGGCCCGAACGGTCCGGTCGGCACGGTCTGGCTGGCCCTCTCCAAGCCAACCTACGGCATCCACGGCACGCCCGAACCCTCCAAGATCGGCCGCACCCAGAGCCATGGCTGTATTCGCCTGACCAACTGGGATGCGACGGAACTTGCCAAGATGGTGAAGCCCGGCGTGACGGTCGAATTTGTCGAGTGACGATAGCGGCGCAGACCTGATCGCTGGTTTCAGGACGATCCATCGCCCCGGCAGTCATCCTCGGCCGCTTGTGTTCCTGCACGGAAGCGCGAGCGACGAGACATCATTGCTGGCATTTTCAGCGCAGGTAGCAGCAGATCACCCCTGCTACTTCCCGAGAGGAAAAGCGCCGTCCGAGGGCCGCCTGACCTTCTTTCGGCGCAACTCCGACAAATCGATCGACTTTGCAAATCTCGCTGCGGGATCCGCCGAAGTGGCGGATTTCGTCTCCGCAATTTCGTCAAGGCACAGGGTCCGGCCGATATTGATCGGCTATTCCAGCGGCGCGATCACCGCCGCCGCTGTTCTCTCACGAGAGAGGTCATTGATCGAAGGTGCCGTTTTACTTCGCCCGCAAAGCCCGAACAGCAACGGCTCGTTCCCGCCTCTCGACAACCTTCCGGTCTTGCTGGTTTCAGGGCGTCAGGACCCGCGGAGAGCGGTCACCGATGCCAAGGATCTCTGCGAACAGTTACGCCTGGCCGGCGCATCTGCGGAGTGGCACGACCTGGCATGTGGGCACGAACTCGACCCGCAAGGACTCGACATGGAGTTGACCCGCGCCTGGATTTCCAAACGCGGATGAATCTTCAATTAGCGACCTCTCAGGCGGCCGACCGCACCAGGCGGAAAAGACGGCGCGGTTCGTTGGTGCGGATGACCTTCACCGGCAGCAGCCGCATGACTTCAGACGCGAAGGACCTGGCATTTTCCTGCGCCTTGTCGAGATTGCTGATCTTCGCCGCATCCATCGAATACAGCGTGCCACCACAGTCGAAGATTTCGCGGTAAGCACTGCGTTCGGCGATGGGCGTATTGATGACGTTGACACCGCGAGCTGCAAGTAGGCCCTTGATGGCCAGCAAGGCGCGGGTCGTGACCATGGAGGTGACACGCGTCAGAACGACAGAATGGGGAATGACCATGTTGCCGGCCTCTTCCATCATCCTGATCAGATCGAGGATCTGCGCCCCACCCTTGGCATCCATGGCACAGCCCTGAACCGGGATCATGACATGGTCAGACAGGCCGATGGCCGTCGTCACCATGGCATCGCGCGCGCCAGCAAGATCCATGACAATGTAGTCGCTCGTCCGGGACAACTCCCGGATGTGACCCTGGACTGAAGCGATCGTCACTTCGGAGACGACTTCGATATTGCGCTGCGGACCGGAGAGGTCGAACCACTGCGTGATCCAGCGCTGCGGATCGGCATCTAGGATAGAGACGCGATATCCCTGATGCGCGAGTTCGGTGGCAAGAAGAAGGGCAGCGGTGGTCTTGCCGGCACCGCCCTTGGCATTGGCGAAAGAAATGACAGGCATGCTTAATCCTTGGGAGGTCAGATCCGAGCGGCTCATCGCTCTTGGGCAACCTGCGTCATCGGCGCCACCCCCTCATCATGCGACAATTATGGTTAACAAAATGGAAACAGAGCTGTTGGGGCCCTCCCACTTATTGGGGAGAACCGGCGGAAAAACCTAGCATATTCGCAGATCGGAATGCGCGAGTCACCCAGCAAGAGACGGCGTGGCGTGAGAAGTCGCGAACCGCCCGCCGCTCGATTCGAAACACACGTGACGAGCAACAGAACCCCGCTTCCTTAAGGAAGCGGGGTCTCGCAAACCTGGAGGCTTGAAGTTTAGAAGCAGTCCGCAAAAAGCTGCTTGGTGTTTTCCAGCGTCATCTTGACCGGATTGCCACCGGCGCTCGGATCCTCGATCGCCATGGCGGAGAGTTCATCGATGCGGTCGTTCGCGATGCCCATGGCCGTCAGGTTGGCCGGGACATTGAGTTCAGCCCGGAGCGCCAGAACATAATCGTAGAAGCCATCGAAACCGCCAGCGATGCCGAGATAGGCGGCGGCCCGCTCGATCCGGTCTTCGATCACGTGCCGGTTGAACTTTAGCACCGGAGGCATCACCACTGCATTCGTCATGCCGTGATGCGTGTTGTAAACCGCGCCGATCGGATGCGACAGTGCATGAATGGCGCCCAGCCCCTTCTGGAAGGCGGTTGCGCCCATGGCGGCAGCCGACATCATGTTCGTGCGGGCCTCGATGTCGGTGCCGTCCTTGTAGGCGCGCGGCAGGAATTCCTTGACCAGGCGCATGCCCTCTAGCGCAATGCCCTGGCTCATCGGATGATAGAAGGGCGAGGAATAGGCTTCCAGGCAATGGGCAAACGCATCCATGCCGGTGCCAGCCGTGATCATCTTCGGCATACCGACGGTCAGTTCCGGATCGCAAATCACGACGCCGGGCAAGAACTTGGGATGGAAGATGATCTTCTTCACGTGGGTTTCGGAATTGGTGATAACAGAGGCGCGACCGACTTCCGAACCGGTACCCGCCGTCGTCGGCACGGCAACGATCGGGGCGATGCCGTCTGAATTGGCGCGCGTCCACCAGTCACCGATGTCTTCGAAGTCCCAGACCGGACGGGTCTGGCCGGCCATGAAGGCAACGCACTTGCCGAGATCGAGGCCCGAGCCGCCGCCGAAGGCGACGACGCCGTCATGACCGCCATCCTTGTAGGCCTTGATGCCGGCTTCCAGGTTCTTCTCGTTCGGGTTCGGATCGACATCGGCGAAGAGCGCGCGCCCGAGGCCAGCCTCTTCTAGCACATCGAGCGCCGTCTGCGTGATCCCCATCGGCGCCAGCCCCCGGTCGGTGATCAACAGCGGTTTCTTCATGCCGAGCGACTTGCAGGCGTCCGCCAGTTCCTTGATGCGGCCACGTCCCATCTTGACGGCGGTGGGGTAGCTCCAATTGGCGACGATGTTCATTTCGTGACTTTCTTCAGGTGGTAGGATTTCGGACGGGTGAGGTTCTGGAAGCCGAGCACGGAGAGCGAGCCGCCCTTGCCGGTTTCCTTGACGCCGGTCCAGCAGAGCGCCGGGTCGAGATAGTCCGCGCGGTTCATGAAGACGGTGCCGGTCTCGATGTCACGGCCGATGCGCGCCGCGCGCTCCGGATCCTGCGTCCAGAGCGAGGCGGTCAGGCCATAGGGGCTGTCATTCATGAGTTCGAGCGCCTGTTCGTCGCTCTTCACCTTCATGATGCCGACGGCCGGACCAAAGGTTTCGTCCTTCATGAAGGCCATGGAGTGATCAACGTTCGTGAGCACCTGCGGCATGATATAGGCGCCGCCATCATCGGCCGGGAAGAGCTTGGGATCGACCAGCGCCTTGGCACCCTTGGAGACCGCATCGGCGATCTGCTCGCGCACCGTCTTTGCAAAGCGCTTGTTGGCCATCGGGCCAAGCGTCGTTTCCGGATCGAGCGGATTGCCGAGCTTGTAGTTCGACACCCAGGCGACCGACTTCTCGACGAAGGCGTCGTAGAGGCTCTCATGCACATAGATGCGCTCGATGCCGCAGCAGCACTGGCCGGAATTGTAGGTCGCGCCATCCATCAGCGTATCGACGGCGGCTTCGAGGTCGGCGTCTTCCATGACGTAACCCGGGTCCTTGCCGCCGAGTTCGAGGCCGAGACCGGCAAAGGTGCCGGCAGCGGCGCGCTCGATCGAACGACCACCTTCGACCGAACCGGTGAAGTTGATGAAGTTGAAATTGCCAGCCGCAATCAGGGCCGACGTCGTGGCATGATCGAGGAAGAGGTTGATGAAGACATCATCCGGCACGCCGGCCTCGACGAAGGCGCGCACCATGCGCTCACCGACGAGAAGTGTCTGGGTCGCATGCTTGATGACGACGGTGTTGCCCGCCATCAGCGCCGGCGCGATCGTGTTGATCGCGGTCATGTAGGGATAGTTCCACGGAGCGATGACGAAGACAACGCCATGCGGCTCGCGCTCGATGCGGCGCTCGAATTTGTCGCTGGCTTCCACGACCAATGGCGCAAGCGAGTCGGCGGCGATCGCTGCCACATAGTTCGATCGCTCGTTGAAGCCCTTGTATTCGCCGCCGTAGCGCACCGGGCGGCCCATCATGTGGGCCAGTTCCGGCACCACTTCATCGGACATCTCGTTCAGGCGCGCAACGCCCTTCAGCACGAGTTGAACGCGGTCTTCCAAAGGCCGGCGCGCCCAGGCCTTCTGCGCCTTGCGAGCACGAGCCACAGCCTCGGTCGCCGCTTCCAGCGACATGGCCGGACGTTCCGCGTAAACCGATCCATCGATCGGCGAAATGCATTGGATCATCGTCATGATCGTCTTCCTGTTGTTCTAGAACGAAATGACAGCGGCCGCAGCCGCTGTCCTTGTTTCCACCCATACGCCGGTGATGGTGGCGGGCTCAAGGCCGCCTTTGGTCACGCGCGCTCGAAGCCGCGCGCAACTTCCCAGTCCGTGATCCGGCGATCATACTCTTCCTGCTCCCACTCGGCCGCACGAACGTAATGATCCACCACGTCATCGCCGAAAGCGGCACGCAGCATGGCTGAGCCGCGAAGCGTTTCAGCCGCCGCCCGCAGCGTCCGTGGAATTTCGCGGGCGCCCTGCGCGCCATAGGCATCGCCTGAGAATTCCGGTTCGAGCGCCATTTTCTTCTCGATCCCGTCGATGCCGGCGGCCAGCAGGGCTGCCATGGCAAGATAGGGGTTGAGGTCGGAGCCGCCGACACGGCATTCCACGCGGATGCCCTTGCTCGCCTCGCCGCACAAGCGGTAGCCGGCCGTGCGGTTGTCCTTCGACCAGATCGCCTTGGTCGGCGCAAAGGTCCCGGCGACGAAGCGCTTGTAGGAATTGATGTAGGGTGCCAGGAAATAGGTGAAATCGCTGGCATGGGCGAGCAGCCCGGCCATGTAGTGCTTCATGGTCTCCGACATGCCGTATTGGCCGTCCTTGTCGAAGAACAGCGGCGTCTTGCCATCGGCAGACCACAGCGACTGGTGGATATGCGACGAGGAACCGGCAGCGTTGTAATGCCACTTGGCAAGGAAGGTGATGGCCTTGCCCTTCGACCATGCGATCTCCTTGCAGCCGTTCTTTATGATCACGTGGCGGTCCGCCATGGTCAGAACGTCGGAATAGCGGACATTGATCTCTTCCTGGCCGGCAGAAGCCTCGCCCTTGGAGTTTTCGACGGGGATGCCGGCGCCCTGCAGACCCTTGCGGATCGCGCGCATCACGTCCTCTTCCTTCGTCGTCTGGAAGATGTGGTAATCCTCGTTGTAGCCAGAAACCGGCTTCAGGTCGCGATAGCCCGAAAGCCGCGCCTCGTCATAGGTCTGGTCGAAGAGGAAGAATTCGAGTTCGGTCGCCATGAAAGCCTTCATCCCCATGGCCTCAAGCCGGGCGACCTGCTTCTTCAGGATGGCGCGCGGCGAATGCGGCACTTCGGCATGGGTCGCATGGTCGAGCATGTCGCAGAGAACCAGCGCCGTGCCTTCGAGCCAGGGGATCCGCCGAAGCGTCGAAAGATCGGGCTTCATCGTATAGTCGCCGTAGCCCTTCTCCCAGCTGGTCGCCTTGTAGCCGGAGACGGTTTCCATCTCCATGTCGGTGGCGAGCAGATAGTTGCAGCTATGGGTTTCCTCGTAGGCGCTCTCAACGAAGAACTCGGCCTGGAAGCGCTTGCCCATCAAACGGCCCTGCATGTCCACCTGACACGCCAGAACCGTGTCGATGCGCCCTTCTTCGACGTCTTTTTTCAACTCTTCGAATGTGTAAGTGGTCATCTCTGTGTTCCCAGGGCAGCGCTTGGCTCATGCCGTCTTGTTTTATGAAGGCGACCCGGCCGAAGCCGGATCGCCATGTCGTGTTATCAGCCGTAACGGTAAGGCTTGCCGGCCTTTTCCATGTCGGCATTGTACTTCTTCAGGATTTCCACGACCTTGCCGGTGCGCGGCGTCTGCTTGGCGACCTCTTCCCAGAAGACATGCGCGGCATCTTCGACGGTCTTCCATTCGGCATCCGGGATGCTGGTGAGTTCGAGGCGGTCACCTTCGGCGCGCAGGCGCGCTTCACCACCCCAGTACCAGTGCAGACGCTTGTAGTGGGATGAATCCATGCACATCTGCCACAAGGTCTGCAGGTGCGGCGGGACTTCATTCCAGCGGTCGGCATTGGCGAAGAACGAGCCCGCCCAGCCACCGGAGACGTTGTTAGTGAGGAAGTACTTGGTGACATCAACCCAGCCCGAGGTGAAGACCTCGGTGATGCCAGACCAGGCGATCGCATCGATTTCACCGGTCTGCATGGCAACCGGCACGTCTTCGAACGGGATGGTGACCGGCACGACGCCGAACTGCGACAGGAACTGACCGGCCGTCGGGAAGGTGAAAACGCGCAGGCCCTTCAGATCGTCGAGCTTGGTGATCGGCTTGTTGGTGGCGAAGTTGCACGGATCCCAGGCGCCGGCCGACAGCCACTTCACGCCGACTTCCGTATAGGCTTCGTCCCAGATCTCGGCGAGACCGTATTCGTAAAACAGCGTCGGCACATCGAGGCTGTAGCGCGAGGCAAACGGGAAGTAGCCGCCGAACACCTTGATATCGACCGGAGAGTTCATGGAATCGTCGTCCGACTGGACGGCATCGATGGTGCCGGCCTGCATGGCGCGGAACAGCTCGCCGGTCGGGACAAGCTGGTCAGCCGTGTAGAGCTGGATTTCCATCTCGCCATTGGCCGCCTTGTTGAAAGCGTCGACGGCCGGGCGAATGACGAATTCGGCAAGTGCCGCACCGGCATAGGTCTGCAGGCGCCAGGTGATCTTGGCATTCTGGGCTTTGACATAAGGTGCGGCCAGAACGGCGGGTGTCGCCATGGCGGCCGTCTTCAGGAATGAACGTCTGCTGTTGGTCATTTCGTTTCCCTCTGTTCTTTGGTTCTCTTGATGCCCGCCATCCCTTCAGGTCCGGCGGGTAGTCCTGGTGCCGGGCCCGTTTGCCGGGCCTCTTGTCATTCGAACGCTAGCCTCTGAGATAGATCTGGCTTGGCAGCCAGGTCGCGATCTGCGGGAAGATCATGATGATCACCATGCCGAGCAGCATGATCAGCACGAAGGGGATGACGGATCGATAGATGTCGATCAGCCGGAAATCGGGCGGCGCCATCGCCTTCATGAGGAAGAGATTATAGCCGAAGGGCGGGGTCATGTAGGCGATCTGGCAGGTGATCGTGTAGAGCACGCCGTACCAGATCAGCGCGTTGTCGACGCCCAGATCGAGCTTGCCGACCAGCGGGATGTAGAGCGGCGCGACGATGACCAGCATGGCCGTGTCGTCGAGGAACGCCCCCATCACCAGGAACGACAACTGCATCATGATCAGGATCTGCCAAGGTGTCAGACCGATATCATTGACCAGCAGGTTCTCGATCGCCCTCACAGCCCCCAGACCGTCGAAGACCGCGCCGAAGCAGAGTGCCGCCAGGATGATCCACATGAACATGCAGGAAATGCCGAGCGTCTGCTCGAGCACCCGGTTCCACACCGCCTTGGTGAGACGGCCCTTGTACCAGGCGGCAAAGAGAGCTCCGAGCGCACCGACGGCCGAGCTTTCCACCAGGCTGGTAATGCCCATCAGGAAGAGCCCCATCATCAGGAAAAAGATGAGGAACGGCAGGATACCAGCCTGCAGCAGTTTCAGCTTCTCGCGCATCGGCATGTCGCGCTCTTCCTTGGGAAGGGCGGGGCCGAGCGCCGGATTGAGGCGGCAACGGATATAGATGTAGATGCAGAACAGGGTCGCGAGCAGCAGGCCCGGGAAGACACCCGCAAGCCACAGCTGGCTAACCGGCTGGCGCGCGATCATGCCGTAAAGCACAAGCACCACGCTCGGCGGGATCAGGATGCCGAGCGAACTACCCGCCTGAATGACACCGGAGACCATGATCTTGTCGTAGCCGCGGCGCAGCAGTTCAGGCAGTGCGATTGAAGCGCCGATCGCCATGCCTGCAACCGAGAGCCCGTTCATCGCCGAGATCACGACCATCAGTCCGATCGTGCCGATCGCCAGACCTCCCGGCATGCCGCCAAACCAGACATGGAAGGCCTTGTAGAGGTCTTCCGCAATGCCCGATTCCGACAGCATGTAGCCCATGTAGATGAACAGCGGCAGCGTCAGCAGCGGGTACCACTTCATCAGCTTCATGCCGGCCGAGAAGCCCATCTCGAAGCCACCATTGCCCCAGAGCACGGCAGCCGCAACAACACCGACGAAACCGATCGTCGCAAACACGCGCTGCCCTGTCAGCATCGACATCATCATCGACGAGAACATCAGGAGCGCGATCATTTCATAGCCAAGGTATTCGCTCATGCGAACGGCCTCCCCATCGCTGTGGCAAGGTCCTTGATGAAGATCGAGGTGGCCTGCAGGAAGGTGAGGAAGATACCGATCACCATGATAATCTTGATGGGCGCCATGTAGGGCGACCAGGAGGAGTAGCTGGTTTCACCATACTGCAGTGCATAGGTCGTGCTCGACACGCCACCCCACAGCAAAAAGAACAGGTAGACGAAGAGCATCATGATGGTGATCACATCCACGATGGCTTTCGTCTTCGGCGACCAGCGGCCGTAGAGCAGATCCATGCGCACATGGCTGTCGAGCTGCAGCGAATAAGCGCCGCCCAGCAGGTAATAGCCCGCCATGACGAACTGCGCCATTTCCAGCGTCCAGCTGGCCGGCAGGAACATGGTTTTGGAGATCGACGAGTAGAGCAGGATGCCCATCATGACGAAGATGCCATACATGACGATCCGACCGACGCGGCGATTGAAGGCGTCGACGACGCGCACATAGGTCTGCAACGCTTGCGGCATCAGTCCACCGCCGCCCCGGACCGCTTCCGCAGTCCTTGTCTCATCCAATGATATGCCGGCATCCGTTCCCTCTTTGATGTATGGTTTGCCCAGCGGCTGGAAGTATTTATGCGACCCTTTCGAGTGCTCCTGAAATCAAGTCCGCGAGATAGGAGGAGATTGCCTCCACACCCGCAGCGTCACGCACGAGGTCGTTGCGAACCTCGATCATGACATTGGCAAATCCTTGCGGAATGGCGTGCAGACGAAGCGTATGGGTGACGCCGTCTTCCGGGCCATAGGGAGAGTTGCGCTCGACCCTGTAGGGGCCGCCTTGTGCCGCCTCCAGCATCGCATCCGCCAATCGGCTGTCCGTATCATGCAGGATGCCGATCTCGACCTCCCGAGGTTTGCCGAAATAGACGGGCGTAAAGGTGTGCATGGTCACGACAACAGGCTTCCGCCCCTCTGCCTCAAGGCGCGAGATCTCGGCAGAGATGCGGTCATGGAAGGGAATGTAGAGCGCGGCCGTACGGGCATAACGCTCCGCCACACTCAGCGCCCGATTGCCGGGGATCTCGAAAATCTCGCTCTTTTCCGGCATGGCCGCCGGCGATTCCGGCGGACGGTTGCAGTCGTAGATCAGCCGCGAGAAGCGCTGGTGCACCAGTACCGCATCGAGCGCCTCCGAGAGCCTCCGCGCAATCGCAAGAGCGCCCGGATCCCAGGCGATATGGCTGGACAAGGCCTCCGGTGAAAGACCGAGGTCGCCCGCAGATTTTGGCAGCACGGAAGACGCGTGTTCGCAGACGATGACAACACCACTGGCGCCCGTCGCATTTTCCAATGCAACGGCCTCTCCTTCCGACGATGTCAGGATCCCCGACCTCAAGAGCATGCTGGCAGTCCCCCGGGCTCGTTGGCCCAATTTATTTTCGAAGAGAATTCTTCACGGTTAAGCGTCTGTCAATCCGCTACTGAAAAATTCTCTTCAAGGGGCGGTTGACTCAATTGTGACAGCGAGGCTTAATCCTGAAAAAGCTGGCGATAGATCGGCTTGAGGGGAGTCCATCGGTCCTTGATGAATGCGTCGACGACGGTGTCGGACGTGATCCATGCCCACTTCGACGGGCTGACGCGTGCCGAGCGACAGCTGGCAGAAAGCCTGCTGCAGAACTACCCTGTCTCCGGACTGGGTAGCATCACGACCGTTGCCGAGAACGCCGGCGTATCGACGCCCACCGTCGCCCGCATGGTTCAAAAGCTTGGCTACAAAGGCTATCCCGAATTCCAGGCCCATCTGCACCAGGAACTCGAGGCGACGATCTCCAATCCGATTGCCAAGCACGACCGCTGGGCGGCCAATGCCCCCAACCGCCATATTCTCAACCGCTTTGCCGAGGCCGTCATGGCCAATCTGCGGACCTCGTTGGGGGAGCTCCGCACGGCGACCTTTGATGAAGCCGCCCGTCTGATCGGCGATCGCAACAGAAGCGTCTATTTTGTCGGCGGGCGCATCACCGGTGCGCTGGCAGAATACTTCTTCACCCACATGCAGGTCATCCGACCGCGCACGACGCTGATGTCGTCGAATGCCAGCTCATGGCCTCAGCACGTCCTGAACATGCAGGATGGCGACGTTCTCGTGATCTTCGACATCAGGCGCTACGAGGCGGATCTGACGACTCTTGCCGAAGTCGCGCGCGCCAACGGCGTGCAGATCATCGTTTTCACGGACCAGTGGATGTCGCCCGTGGCACAGCACGTCCGCCACTGTTTCAAGCTTCATATCGAGGCGCCGTCGGCATGGGACAGTTCCGTTGTGATCCTGTTCGTCGTGGAAGCGTTGATCGAAGCCGTTCAAAGCTCGTCGTGGGACGAGACTCGCGAACGCATGAATACCCTCGAAGGGCTGTTTGAACAGGCGCGCCTGTTCCGAAAGCCCCGCTGAGGAGCAACTGTCGACATGGAGGACCCGATACCGGAGACGGACCCAACAGCGCAGGACAAAGACAGCTGAACCCGTCAACCGTCATATAACGATAACACAGCGCACCTAAGTCAACCGCATCGCTGCCAACCTCAGAGGAGAACTACAGTGAACAATCTTCGTAAGATCCTGTCGATGACGACCGCTCTCGTCATGGCGAGCTCCGCCGTCGCCTATGCCGAACCGAGCGCCGAGCTGATCGAAGCTGCCAAGAAAGAAGGCATGCTGACCACGATCGCCCTGCCCCACGACTGGTGCGGCTACGGCGCCGTGATTGACGGCTTCAAAAAGAAGTATCCGGAAATCACCGTCAACGAACTGAACCCTGACGCTGGTTCGGCCGACGAAGTCGAAGCCATCAAGGCCAACAAGGACAACAAGGGCCCGCAGGCGCCTGACGTCGTCGACGTCGGCCTCGCTTTCGGCCCGCAGATGAAGGCCGAAGGCCTGCTGCAGCCTTACAAGGTCTCCACCTGGGACGAGATCCCGGACAACGTCAAGGACGCCGAAGGCTACTGGTACGGCGACTACTATGGCGTCATGTCGCTCCTAGTGAACAAGGATCTCGTCGCCAACACGCCGGCAGACTGGGCAGACCTCACGAAGCCGGAATATGCTGGTCAGGTCGCTCTTGCCGGTGACCCGCGCGCCTCCAACCAGGCCATTCTCGGCGTTCTCGCTGCCGGCATGGCAAGCGGTGCCGCCGCTGGCAAGGATGCCGGTGAAGCCGGTCTCAAATACTTCGGCGAACTGAACAAGGCAGGCAACTTCGTTCCGGTTATCGGCAAGTCCGGTACGTTGGCACAGGGCGCCACCCCGATCGTGGTCATGTGGGACTACAACGCTCTCGCCGCCAAGGACACACTCGCCGGCAACCCGCCGGTCGAAGTCGTTGTTCCGGCCTCGGGCGTTCTCGCCGGCGTCTACGTTCAGGGCATCTCTGCTTATGCGCCGCACCCGAACGCTGCCAAGCTGTGGATGGAATACCTGTATTCCGACGAAGGTCAGCTCGGCTGGCTGAAGGGCTATTGCCACCCGGCCCGCTTCAACGCCATGGTCAAGGCAGGCAAGGTTCCTCAGGATCTGCTCGACGCTCTGCCGCCGGCTGAATCCTACGAAAAGGCATACTTCCCGACGCTGGAAGAAGTCGACGCCAACAAGGCCGCCGTTGTCGGCGGCTGGGACAGCGTCGTCGGCGCCAACGTTCAGTAAGACCTGATCTCGAGGAGCCGCCCCGGTCTTTTAAAAAGGTCGGGGCGGCACCTTCATTTTAAGAAGATCCGTGCCGACACGGACAGAGGGGCAGACGGAATGTCGACCGAGAATGTGAGCCCTGGCCCGCACGTGCGGCCAAGAACGAGATTACCTCTTCACTGGCTGGGTGTCCTGCCCTTTGCCGCTTTCGTGATTCTCTTCCTGATCATGCCCACCATGAAGATCGTCATCGGCGCTTTTCAGCGTCCGGACGGCTCCTTCACGCTCGCCAATATCGCCGGGCTCTTCACGCCCTCGATCATGGCGGCCTACTGGATCTCCATCAAGATCAGCCTTGCCTCGGCGCTTCTCGGCTGCCTGATCGGCTTTGGCGTCGCAGCAGCCGTCGTCCTCGGCGGATTGCCGCAATGGATCCGTGGACCACTCCTCACCTTTTCCGGCGTCGCCTCCAACTTTGCCGGCGTTCCCCTCGCCTTCGCCTTCCTCGCCACCCTTGGCCCGGTCGGCATGCTGACGGTCTTCCTGAAGACGCAGATCGGCATCGATCTTCGCCTGCTCGGCTTCAACCTCCTGTCCTTCTGGGGCCTGACGGTCACCTATCTTTTCTTCCAGATCCCGCTGATGGTGCTGATCATCACGCCGGCGCTCGATGGTCTGAAGCGTGAATGGCGGGAGGCAGCCTCGATCCTCGGCGCGACCAACACGCAGTACTGGCGCCTCGTCGCCTTCCCAATCCTGTTGCCGTCCATCCTCGGCACAATCGCCCTGCTCTTCGCAAACGCCTTCGGCGCTGTCGCAACCGCGATCGCCCTCACCGGTTCCTCGCTCAATATTGTGCCAATCCTGCTCTTCGCCCAGATCCGCGGCGACGTGCTCGGGGATCCCCACCTCGGCTACGCGCTTGCGTTCGGCATGATCGTCGTGACCGGGCTTGCCAATGGTCTTTACATCTGGATGCGCGCCCGCAGCGAAAGGTGGATGAAATGAAACGTTTCTGGGCTTGGGCCGCGCTGATCTTCGGCCTCCTCTACTTCATCCTGCCTTTGATCGGCATGACGAATTTCTCGCTCAAGATGCGCCGCGGCGAGTATTCCTTCGACGCCTATGCCAAGGTCCTGGCAGATCCGCGGTTTCAGGAGACGTTCAGCTATTCGGTGACTATGGCGCTGACAACCATCGTTTTCGGGGTCTTCCTGATCGTGCCGACGGCCTATTGGGTGCGCCTCAAATTGCCGGGCCTTCGCCCCTACATCGAGTTCATCACACTGTTGCCGCTCGTCATCCCGGCCATCGTCGTGGTGTTCGGCTATATCCGCCTCTACAACACGTCGAGCTGGCTACCGCTGACGGGCTCCTCCGCCGGCACGAACATGCTCCTGATGTTTGGCTATGCGACACTCGGCCTGCCCTACATGTACCGCGCGGTCGACACGGGTTTGAGAACGATCGACGTGACAACGCTGACGGAAGCGGCGCAAAGCCTCGGTGCCGGCTGGGCCACGATCATCGGCCGGATCATCCTGCCGAACGTCTCGGTCGCCGTCATGTCGGGCGCCTTCGTGACCTTCGCCATCGTCATGGGCGAGTTCACCATGGCCGCCCTTCTGAACAAGCCGGCCTTCGGTCCCTACATGCAGCTGCTCGGTGCCAACCGCGCCTATGAGCCGGCAGCCCTTGCCGTGATCGCCTTCGGCATCACCTGGGCATGCCTCGGCCTGATGCAGCTCGTTTCCCGCCTCCAGAAAACAGCCCCCCGCCAGGCCTGAGGAATTCTTTTTATGACCTTTCTGACACTGTCACATCTCAAGAAATCCTTCGGCGCCACCCAGGTCGTGCACGACTTCAACATGGCGATCGACAAGGGCGAGTTCATCTCGTTCCTCGGCCCGTCGGGCTGCGGCAAGACCACCGTGCTGCGCATGGTGGCCGGTTTCGAGACCCCGTCGGCCGGCTCCATCGTGGTTGATGGGAAGGACCAGACGAGCCTCAAGCCGAATCAGCGCAATATCGGCATGGTCTTCCAGGCCTACGCGCTGTTTCCCAACATGAACGTCTTCGACAACGTCGCCTTCGGCCTCAAGATCGCCGGCCAGCCCAAGGCGGACATCGAGAAGCGCGTCAAGGAAATGCTGGCGCTCATCCATCTCGACCATCTCGCCGAACGCTATCCCTATCAGCTCTCGGGCGGCCAGCAGCAGCGCGTGGCGCTCGCCCGCGCTCTGGCACCGAAGCCGCAGGTCCTGTTGCTCGACGAACCGCTTTCGGCGCTCGACGCCAAGATCCGCGTGTCACTGCGCGAAGAGATCCGCCAGATCCAGCAAAAGCTCGGCATCACCACTGTCTTCGTCACCCATGACCAGGAAGAGGCCCTTTCGATCTCCGACAGGATCGTGGTCATGAATGCCGGCAAGGCCGACCAGATCGGCACGCCCTTCGAGATCTACAACCGCCCGACGACACGCTTCGTCGCCTCTTTCGTCGGCACGCTCAATGTGCTGGACGCCGTGGTCGCCGACCAGGCCGCCGGCATCGTCCGGATCGGCGAAAAGACACTGGCGATCAAGGAGGCCATTCCTGCCGCCAATGGCTCGACCATCCAGCTCGCCATGCGCCCGGAAGCGGGTTCGCTGGCTGGCACCTCCGATGCGACCGTTCTGGGTCAGGTGACCTCCAGCCAGTTCCTCGGCTCCGTCATCCGCACGCGCATCGCCGTCGAGGGCAAGACGCTCTCCTTTGACACATTCAACGATCCCGGCACCAAGCCACCGGTCGTCGGCGATACCGTCGGCATGAAGATCGATCCCTCGGCCTTGATCCTGCTTGCCGACTGAGGCAAACCACGACGGATAGAATGAGTGTCTGAATGCCGCCTCTCTGGGCGGCATTCAGGTATCGGGAGCAAGCTCATGCGTGCCATGTATTACGAGCAGTTTGGAGCAGCACCGGAGATCCGGACCCTGCCCGATCCGACCCCGACGAATTCCGGGGTCGTTGTCTCGGTGAAGGCAACGGGCCTCTGCCGCAGCGACTGGCACGGCTGGATGGGTCATGATCCGGATATCCGCCTTCCCCATGTGCCCGGCCATGAGCTAGCCGGCACGATCGCCGCCGTCGGCCGCGATGTCCGCCGCTTCAAGGTCGGCGACCGAGTGACCGTGCCCTTCGTCTCCGGCTGTGGCCATTGCATGGAATGCCGCTCCGGCAACCAGCAGGTCTGCGAGGAACAGTTCCAGCCCGGCTTCACCCATTGGGGTTCCTTCGCCGAATATGTCGCGATTGACTATGCCGACCAGAACCTCGTGCACCTGCCGGACGAGATCAGCTACGAGACGGCCGCCAGCCTCGGCTGCCGCTTTGCCACCTCCTTCCGCGCTGTGGTCGACCAGGGGCGCCTGCAGGGCGGCGAATGGCTGGCGGTCCACGGCTGCGGCGGCGTCGGCCTCTCGGCCATCATGATCGGCGCGGCCCTCGGCGCCAATGTCGTCGCCATCGACATCGCCGAGGAAAAGCTGGCGCTCGCAAAGGCGCTCGGCGCATCGGTCACCATCGACAGCCGCGCGGTCGCGGAAGTATCGGAAGCCGTGCGCGAGGTGACGGGCGGTGGTGCCCATGTCTCTGTTGATGCACTTGGCCATCCGCAAACATGCTGCAATTCGATCCTCAATCTGCGCCGTCGCGGCCGCCACGTGCAGGTCGGCCTGATGCTCGCCGATCACGCCACGCCCGCGATCCCGATGGCGCGCGTCATTGCCCACGAGCTTGAGATCTATGGCAGCCACGGCATGCAATCCTGGCGCTACGACGCCATGATGCGCATGATCCTCTCCGGCAAGCTCTCACCCGAACACCTCATCGGCCGACGCATCACGCTGTCTGACTCGGCTCCCGCGCTGGCCACCATGGACAGCTTCCGCGAAAACGGCATCAGCATTATCGACCGGATGATCTGAACGCCCACAGGTATGCAGGATTCATCTTAGGGTGTGATAGCGTTAACTCGTTTGTGCTGAAATGCGGCTGCACGAAACCGGCAACGGATCGAGAGCGGCCATGGTCAAGCAGACGAAATCAACTGACATCGACGCCGAAGGCCTGATGACCGAGTTCATGCGGCTGAAGCGTGGTTCTGTCAGCCGTCGGCATTTCCTCGCCGTGACCGGCCTCGGTGCTGCAGCCCTTATGATCGGCGGCACCAGGCGTACGAGTGTTGCGACGTCGGAAGGCTCGCCGCTCGGCAAGCGCGTGACGCTCGCAACATGGCCGAACTATCACGATCCGCAAACTTTTGAGGATTTCACCGCGCGTTACGGCGTCGAGGTTGATGTGTCTATCATCGGCTCCAACGAAGGCACGATGCAGGCTCTGGAAAGAGGCCGAGCCTGGGACATCATAGTCCCGACCCAATATGCGATTGCCCCTTATTTCCGCAGAGATATGCTGGAACCTCTCGACCTGCGCCGTTTGCCGAACTTTGACCTCAACGCCCATGCAGACCGCTTCCTGAAACCGGGCGTTAAGGCGGGCGCGATCTACGCCGTGCCGAAGAATTCCGGCACCACAGGCATCGCCTACAACACGCAGCACCTCGACCCCGTCAAAAGCTGGCGAGGTTTTTTCGACAGCGCGATGACCCATGCCTCGGGCAGGACCATCATCCACGACTACCAGCTGACGGCGATCGGCGGCGCCCTGGTTGCACTCGGCTACGGCTTCAATTCTCTTGAACCGACCGAATTGGAGCAGGCGGGCGAACTCCTCATGCAGACCAGACCGCATCTCCTGTCCATCGACAGCGATTACCAGCCGGCGATGCGTACAGGTGAAGCCTGGCTGACCATGTGCTGGAGCAATGATGCAGCGCAGATGCATCGCGACGTTCCGGAGATCGCCTTCGACATCGCAACTGATGGCGGTGAGATCTGGACGGATTATTATGCGGTCCCGGCAGCAGCCCACAACAAGCCTGCGGCTCACGCCTTGATCAACCACCTGCTGCATCCGGAGATCGCGGCCCGGGAGCACCTGATCCATGGGGGAACCGCGACCGACAGCCGCGTCCGCGCGCTTCTGCCGGAGGAGATCCTCGCGAGCACGATCAGCTATCCGGACGAGGCGAAACTGACTCCCCTCGAATTCGGCCTGGCAATCGTGATGACCGATCCGACGCGCGCCGAAATCATGAACCGCTTTCGCGCCGCCCGCGGCTGACGCGTCCTCTTCGACATGCTAGGCACGCAAAGCGTCGGCGAGACCCGGCGCCGCGTTCCAGCACGGGGTTCTCATGCCACAGATTTCCATTATCGACACGATCTCGGATCCCGGAAAGCCCGGCCGCCCGAACGAGGACAGGCTCGGCTATAACAGAGATGCAGCCTTCGTCATTGACGGCGCAACCGGCCTCGGCGAGCGGCAATTCATGGAAAGCTACGGCTCGGATGCTGCCTGGATTGCAGAGTTCGCAGCCATCCGTTTCGAGCAACGGCTTCACAGTAACGCCGATCCGAAGACGGTGCTGCGAAAGGTCTCCGAGGAGGCGCGCGCCGCCTTCCTTGCAACGGCCGGCGATCAACCGCGCTATGCTTGGCCGCTCTGCAGCCTGACTGTTCTGCAGACAACCGGAGCCGGCTTCCGCTGGTTCGGCCTTGGGGACAGCTGCATGTACATCCTGCATGACGACGGCCAGTCCGATATCGTCATCCCCATCCCTGGCGCTTACGAATGGGAACAGCATCGGGCCGCCCAGCACATCGCCCGCGTTGGTGGCATCGGTGCGGCCGGCGTCGCCAATGACGATCCGGAAACGCTCGAAGACCTCCGTCGTGGTCGCGCGCTGCAGAACACCGAAGCTGGTAGCACATGGACTTTCGGTGTCGTGCCGGAAGCCGCCGATCACCTCGCTATGGTCGACGTGCCCGTCCATGGCGGCGGCGCCACCGCCCTCCTCTGCTCCGATGGCCTCGCCGACCTCGTCGCGCTCTACAAGCTCTACGACCCTGCCACGCTGATCCAGCGCGCCGCGACGGCCGGACTGAAGTCGCTGGTCTCGGAACTGCGCCACCTGGAGCGTGAAATCGATCCGGATGGGCTGAAATATCCGCGGTACAAGCAGAGCGACGACACAACGGCGATCCTGCTGAGGCTTGAGGCATGAAGGCAATTAAGAATCTGCCTCAATAACTTATCGCCGAATTCGGAATCGGTTTGTGAGCGAGTTTGTGCAGTAGGTCAGCTTCCGACGAGGGTCCACCGCTCGCCGCCTCAGACGCCCCCTGACCCGCTTGCCGGCACCTTCTCCCCGCAGGCGGGGAGAAGGAGGAAACCGCAATGTGGCCAGTCCCCTTTCCCCGCGAGCGGGGAAGGGGTCAGGTGAGAAGCAATTGCCGACACGAACGCGCGAGCCTTACTCCGCCGCCTTCGGCACATAATTCAACACCGGCCCAAGCCAGCGCTCGACCTCGCGCACATCCATGCCCTTACGCGCTGCATAGTCTTCGACCTGATCCCGCTCGACCTTGGCAACGCCGAAATAGTAGCTGTCGGGATGGCCGATATAGAGACCAGACACGGAAGAGCCCGGCCACATGGCATAGCTCTCCGTCAGGGTCACGCCGGTGGCAGCCGTCGCATCGAGCAGCGAGAACAGCGTCACCTTTTCCGTATGGTCGGGCTGCGCCGGATAGCCGGGGGCTGGCCGGATGCCGGCATAGGTTTCCGAGATCAGTTCCTCGGGCGTGAAGGCCTCATCCGGAGCATAACCCCAGAACTCACGGCGCACGCGTTCATGCATGCGCTCGGCAAAGGCCTCGGCGAAGCGGTCGGCCAAAGCCTTGACCAGGATCGAGGAATAATCGTCATTCGCCCGCTCGAAGCGTTCTGCGATCGCGACTTCCTCGATACCAGCGGTCACCACGAAGCCGCCGACATAATCAGGAACGCCGGTCTCCAGAGGTGCGACGAAATCGCTGAGCGCGACATTGGCCCTGCCCTCGCGCTTGGCGATCTGCTGACGCAACGTGAAGAAGGTTGCGAGCTCCTCTGCGCGACTGTCATCCGTGAACAGCCGGATATCGTCTCCAACAGCATTGGCCGGCCAGAACCCGATGACAGCACGGGGACGGAACCAGTTTTCCGCAATGATCTTCTTGAGCATCGCCTGCGCATCGGCAAACAACTGCCGCGCCGCCTCGCCCTGCTTCTCGTCTTCGAGGATGGCGGGATAGCGGCCCTTCAACTCCCAGGTCTGAAAGAAGGGCGTCCAGTCGATATAGCGGGCAAGTTCCGCCAGATCATAGGTCTCGAACACCTTCGTACCGGTGAAGCTCGGCTTGGTCGGCTTGTAGGCGCTCCAGTCGAGCTTGATGGCATTGTCCCGGGCCGATGCCAGCGGCTGGCGCTGCTTTTCGGCTTCCGCCCGCGCATGGGCCTCGGCCACCTTGGCATATTCGCCCTTGATGCCATCGACATAGGTCTCGTTGCCATCTTCTGCGAGCAGAGCCGAGACCACGCCGACCGCGCGGCTGGCATCGGTGACATAGATCGCCTGCCCCGCCTTGTACTGCGGATGGATCTTTACCGCCGTATGCACCCGGCTCGTCGTCGCCCCGCCGATCAGGAGCGGTATATTGAAGCCCTGCCGCTGCATTTCGGAGGCGACATGCACCATCTCGTCGAGCGAGGGCGTGATCAGGCCCGAAAGACCGATGACATCGACATTTTCCGCTTTCGCCACTTCGAGGATCTTGGTCGCCGGCACCATGACGCCAAGATCGATGATCTCGTAATTGTTGCATGCGAGAACGACGCCGACGATGTTCTTGCCGATGTCATGCACATCGCCCTTCACCGTCGCCATCAGCACCTTGCCCGCCGCCTGGCGCTCGCCGGTGCCGCCGTTCAGCCGTTTCTCTTCCTCCATGTAGGGAAGCAGAACCGCTACCGCCTGCTTCATCACACGCGCCGATTTCACCACCTGCGGCAGGAACATCTTGCCGGCGCCGAAGAGATCGCCGACGACATTCATGCCGGCCATCAGCGGCCCTTCGATCACATGCAGTGGGCGATCCGCCCTAAGCCTCGCCTCTTCCGTATCGATCTCGATGAATTCGGTGATGCCGTTGACCAGCGCATGCTCGAGCCGCTTTTCGACCGGCCATTCGCGCCACGTCATGTCCTGAGTGCGGGCCTTGGCTTCGCCGGTGCCGCGATAACGCTCGGCGATCTCCAGCAGCCGCTCGGTCCCGTCGCGGCGACGGTTGAGCACCACGTCTTCGCAGGCCTCGCGCAGATCCTTGTCGATGCTTTCATAGACCGCGAGCTGCCCCGCATTGACGATGCCCATATCCATACCCGCCTGAATGGCGTGGTAGAGGAAGACCGCATGCATGGCTTCCCGCACTGGCTCGTTGCCGCGGAAGGAGAAGGAGAGGTTCGAGACCCCGCCCGAAATATGCACCAGCGGCATTTCCTGCCGGATAGTCCGCGTCGCCTCGATGAAGTCGACGCCGTAATTGTCGTGCTCCTCAATGCCCGTCGCGACCGCAAAGACATTCGGATCGAAGATGATATCCTCGGGCGCAAAGCCCGCCTCTTCGGTCAGGATCTTGTAGGCCCGCCGGCAGATCTCGACCTTGCGATCATAAGTGTCGGCCTGGCCCTTCTCGTCAAAGGCCATGACGACGACGGCAGCGCCATAATTGCGGATCAGCTTGCCCTGGGCGACGAAATTCTCCTCGCCCTCCTTCAGCGAGATGGAATTCACCACCGCCTTGCCCTGCACGCATTTCAGCCCCGCCTCGATGATCGGAAACTTGGAGCTATCGATCATCACGGGCACGCGGGCGATATCAGGCTCGGCCGCGATCAGGTTGAGGAACTCGACCATCGCCTTTTCCGAATCGATCAGGCCCTCGTCCATGTTGATATCGATGATCTGCGCGCCGTTCTCCACCTGGTCGCGGGCAACCACGAGGGCCGCCGTAAAGTCGCCGGCAGTGATCAGCTTGCGGAACTTGGCCGAGCCCGTGACATTGGTCCGCTCGCCGACATTGACGAAGGGAATGTCCTTGGTCAGCTCGAATGGCTCGAGACCCGACAGCGACATGAAGGGCCGGTGTTCGGCGGGCGCGCGCGGCACCCTGCCCTTCACGGCCTCGGCAATGGCCGCGATATGCGCGGGCGTCGAACCGCAGCAGCCGCCGACCACATTGACGATCCCCTCCTCGGCAAAACCGGCAACGAGCTCTGCCATCTCTTCAGGGCTCTGGTCATAGCGGCCGAATTCGTTCGGCAGGCCGGCATTCGGATAGGCCGAGGTAAATGTATCGGCGACACCGGACAATTCCTGAAGATGCGGCCGCATGGCGTCTGCCCCGAGCGCGCAATTGAGGCCCACCGCAAAGGGCTTGGCATGGCGCACTGAGTTCCAGAAGGCCGTCGGCGTCTGGCCGGACAGGGTGCGGCCTGAGAGGTCGGTGATGGTCCCTGAAATCATCAGAGGCAAGCGGATGCCCTTGGCGAGAAAGCGCTCCTCGCAGGCAAAGATCGCCGCCTTGGCATTCAGCGTATCAAAGATCGTCTCGATCAGGATGAGATCGGCGCCGCCATCGATCAGCCCGTCGATCTGCTCGCCATAGGCGGCACGCAAATCGTCGAAGGAGACAGCGCGGTAGCCGGGATTGTTGACATCGGGCGAGATTGAGGCCGTGCGGTTGGTCGGCCCGATGGCACCGGCGACGAAGCGCCGCTTGCCATCCTCGCGCTCCGCCCGCCACGCCGCCCGGCGGACGAGTTCCGCGCCATGGCGGTTGAGGTCATAGACAGCCCCTTCCATCTCGTAATCGGCCTGCGCAATGCGGGTCGAGGAGAAGGTATTGGTTTCGAGAATATCCGCCCCCGCCATCGCATAGCGGAAATGGATATCCTCGATGGCATGCGGCTGGGTGAGGATCAGCAGGTCGTTATTGCCCTGCTGATGGCAGGCACAACCGAGGAAACGCTCGCCGCGAAAATCGTCTTCCGTCAGCCCGAGCCCCTGGATTTCCGTGCCCATAGCACCGTCGAGGATCAGGATACGTTCGCGCGCCGCCCGTTGCAGCGCCTTCAGGATCTCCGAGCCGTCACGGTTTGCACCTTCACGGCCGAACAGTTGATCGAGCATCTGCGAACTCTCCTATTGCGTAAGCGACATGAGCAAATCACATAAAGATATGTTTATGTCAACATTTGATCCTCTCTTGCATGGCAATGGTCAGGCGGTGACAGCGGCGGCAGTGATCGGCTATAGAAGCTGCAACGATGCCGCCTGGGAGGAAGAATATGTCGGAGAATCAATCGCAGCAGTCCCCATCCACGGCCTGGAGCACCCGCCCCTATCACCGCAAATGGCTGCTCGACCGCGCCGACGATCTCTTCGATTTCTTTCAGGGCCCCGCAATCAACCCGAAGGGCGGCTTCTACGACCTGTCGCGTGACGGAAAGCCTCTTGCGACCGACAATCCCGCCCGCGGCATTCATGCCAGCGCCCGCATGGTGCATTGTTTTGCCATCGGCCATCTGCTCGGCCGCCCCGGCTCTGCTGATATCGTCGACCACGGGATGCGCTACCTCTGGGAGCGTCACCGCGACCAGAAAAACGGCGGTTATTTCTGGCAGGCGAACGACACTGGTGCCGCCGACGACTCGAAGCAGGGCTACGGCCACGCCTTCGTCCTGCTCGCGGCCTCCTCGGCCAAATCCATCGGCCACCCACTGGCGGACGCCATGCTCGCGGACATTACCCAAGTAATCGAAGAGAAATTCTGGGAAGAGAGCCACGGCGCGATCGCGGAAGAATTCTCCGCCGACTGGCAGCCGGTCCCCGGCTATCGCGGCCAGAACTCCAACATGCACCTCACCGAAAGCCTGATGGCTGCTTTCGAGGCAACCGGCGAGCGACATTATCTCACCAAGGCGGAGAAAATCGCCGACCTGATCATCAACCGCCGCGCCCGCGACGAAGCCTTCCGCGTCGCCGAGCATTTCGATGAAAACTGGACTGTCGACAGGACCTACTATCACCCGAACGAGATGTTCCGCCCGGCCGGCACCACGCCCGGCCACTGGCTGGAATGGGCCCGCCTTCTGCTGCAGCTCTGGGTGCTCGGCAGCAAGCAGCACGACTGGATGCCGGAAGCCGCGCGAGGCCTCTTCTTCCAGTCCATGGCCCTCGGTTGGGACAAGGACAAGGGCGGTTTCTTCTACACGCTCGACTGGGCAAACGCCCCCGAAAAGCGCGCCAAACTCTGGTGGCCTCTCTGCGAGGGGGCCGCCGCCGCCCATTTTCTGGGCCAGCAACAGGAAAGCGATTTCCACGAAGAGAGCTATCGCAAGATCTGGAACTACATCGCGGGCAACAGCCTCGACCGGGAGCACGGCGGCTGGCACGAGGAACTGACCGAGGACGGAAAGCCCGCGAATAGCCTCTTTCCCGGCAAGGGCGACATCTATCACGCGCTCCAGGCCTGCCTCATTCCGCTCTTCCCGGCGGACGGCAGCCTGACCAAGATGATCGCGGAGCATCCGCTGGTCATCTGAAGGCGATTAGGAATCAGAATTGCAAAAAGGGCCGGACGACCGGCCCTTCTTGTTCACGATGATGAGTCCGCGGTTGCTTACTGCTCGATCGCATAGGTGATGTTCACGGTCACCGTATAAAGGTTCTCGCCGGATGCGATCGGAACCGATTCGTCGGCCATCTTGGCCATCGGTGCGGCGGCATAGACCTGCGGCATTGGTCGGGCGAAATTCTCGGAGATCTCGACGACACGTCCCAGTTTCACACCGGCGGCCTCCGTCAGCGTCTTGGCCTTGGCGGCAGCCTTTTCGACCGCCTGCTTGCGCGCAGCCTCGACAGTGGCTTCAGGATCGTCATTGGTGAAGCTGATGCCGCCGCCCTGATTCACGCCGAGCTTCACCGACCGGTCGACGATGGCACCCAGCTTGGACAAGTCCCGCACCCTGACGGTCAACCCGTTGCTGACCGTGTACCCGACGATGACAGGCGCCTCGTATGTGCCATCGGGCTTGTTCTCCTGGCGATATTTCGGCTGGATGGAGAAGTCCGTGGTCTGCAGGTCCTTCTCGGCAATGCCCTGCGCCTTCAGATCGGCCAGCACCTCGGTCATCGCCGCACTGTTGGCCGAAAGAGCCTCGGCGGCTGTATCGGCATCGCGCACCACGGAGAGCGATATGACGGCCATGTCAGGCGCGACCGTCGCCTCACCCTCGCCCGACACCATGATCGTCGCCTCGCGACGCTCCGTCTCTGCGGCCAGCACCGGCGCGACGAAACCGACCGTCAGAACCGAACCAGACAGTGCCGTGGCAATGACGAGGCCGCGTGTGAATTTCAGCATGAAGTGTTTCCTTTGTCCCTCGGTGCCGGCGAACCCTTTGGTCTCACCCGACACAATGCCCTTCCGGCCCTTGTGATGACGCGTGATTGTGAAGCCATTGCGGCAGAGGCTTGTCGCATACCGGAAATTGCGTTAGAGCCGCAGACCGGAGCGGGGTGACCATAACCCGCCCGACGGCTTGACGCCGGGCTGGGCCTGTAGCTCAATGGTTAGAGCCGGCGGCTCATAACCGCTTGGTTGGGGGTTCGAGTCCCTCCGGGCCCACCACTTCTATCTTCTGGCGTTGTATTATCATCGTTTTTTCCTCTGTTTGCCTCACCAGATTTCTGGGTGGGCGAAAGTGGGACATTCTTGCGGGCCACATAGTTTTTCCTGCGCTCGAAACCGGCATCGATGATCCGCTTCGACTGGGCCGATTTGGTGTAGTGCTGTGCCATCTTCGAATCGGACCAGCCAAAGATTGCCATCAACTGATGTTCGGTCGCTCCGGCCTCAGCAAGGATGGTAGCGGATGCCTTGCGAAGCCCGTGGGACGAACATTCCGGCAGGCCAGCATCGTCGCACCACTGCCTCATCTTGTTGCCGAAGCCGTTCGACATGAAGGGCTTGCCATATTCCGTGACGAGGAAGGTCGCCTTGCTATGGGTGATCGCATCCAATGCGTCTTTCAGCTCGTCCGTGACCGGCAGGCTCAGAAACTGGGCATACTTGCCAGCACCCTTCTGAGGCACGAATTCAATGCGGTCGCCAATGAGATTTCGCCATCCCAGCTTGACGAGGTCAGAGCGTCTGACGCCGAGGTTCAGCATCAACTCCATCGCAAGCCGCGCTGTCGTGCCGATGGGATAAAACGACCGATAGCGCTCAAGTTCGATTTCGCTCCACCCGTGGAAGCCATCTGATTTGTTAATTTTTGTTACGCCAGTCGCCGGGTTGAAGGTCGCGATCTCCTGCTTGATCGCCCAGTTGAACAGGGCCTTGAGATATTTGACCAGTTTGTCGGCTGCGCCAGGCGTCGAGCGACGCTTCATCTGGCTCGCTTCGATGTCCGACTTGCGCATTTTCTTGAACGGCAAATTTCCGACGATCTCGCAATAGCGGTTCAGCACGCATTTCTTGTCCTTCTGCGTGGCCGAGGAATAGGTCTGGAACAGCTTGGAACGGTAATAGTTTTCCACAAGCCACCGTACCGTACCTGGCTGTAGCCGCTGGAAGGGAAGCGGCTTGTCTCCCCTGTCACCAGCCATGACGCGGTGATACTCCTCCGCAAACGCCACCGTGACGCTGCCATTGTCATCGAGGTATGGCGACGTCATCCGGTATTTCGGCAGGCCGGGGATGCGGATGTAGAAACGCACATTGCCAAATCGATCGACGTCGCGGTTGCAATAGCGAAACGGCCCACGTGGCCTAGCCAACCGTGTTGTCGAAGGGATTTTCCTGGTCATCGTCGACATCTCCCTCTTGGTTCGTCTCAACGAGGTCGTACCAACATGCCCGAAGCTGGCCAGCGTCCCAGCGACGCAAGCTTCCAATCTTGATTCCCTTCGGCATCAATCCCTGTCGAACCCAGTTGTCGAATGTGCCGACGGACACGTCGAGAAGCTTGGCCGCTTCAAGGCGACTGACGGCAAACCTTGGCAGCGGTGGCTCCAGGGCGCGGGATACATGAGGTTTCATCAAAAGCCTCCAAGATTCCAAGAACATCGGGGCCGACTTCAATCCGGGATCGGAACCGCCTGCCCACTCCATTGGCCAGCGAGAGGCAGCACGTCGCCCGCATGGTCGCGAACGCAGATGTTCGAACGCTTCCGGGAGCCTGTAAAGTGACAGATTTGTAGTAAGCAGATTGCATTTGTGGTCATTTGCACCGCCACGGCCCCAAAAAATCTAAGGTCTAAACCGAGCAGGGAGCGACAAAAGTTCACAGTTTGGTGGCAAAACAGTGATTCGGCACCGCCTCTGACCAATTGAAAATAAAGGATATTTTGCCAATCTGTACGGTTGACAACCAGAGAGTGGTCAAGCGGATGGCGACGCCATCATCGCGAGTCTAGATGCGTCCCGTGTAAACGCCCACCTCGCCCCAGTGTCCGGGCAATGTCGATGATGTCATCGCGAGCCGCCGTCGGATCTTCCTTGCTCCAGGCGACCCCGAGCCCGATCTTCAGATCGATAACCGTCACCTTCTTCAACACGACGTCCCTGCCCGGCAGCTCTGCCGTCCATTCCGGCGCAAAACCGACGCCTAAGCCTGAGGATACCAGCGAGATCAGCGAGAAGGTGTCGTCACAGGTATAGGCGACATTGTCATTCAGCCCGTGCTCCGCGAAGGTCTCGGAGAAATAGCGCTCCGTGTAGGAGAGGTTCTGTCGCTTAAAGGCGATAATCTTCTGCTCCCGCAGATCGTCGATAGTCACTTCATTCTTCAGCGCCAACGGATTGTCAGTCGGCACAGCGAGCAGATAACGCTCATGAGCAATCGAAAAGAACCGCAGCGAGCCTATGTTCTCGACGGGACGAATGAAGCCAAGATTGAGCTTCCCGCATTCCAACTGGCGGATGATATCCGATGTCGAGCCGTTCGAGACATGCAGGCGAATATCGGGAAACTTCCGCCCGATCCTCGCCAGAAACGCCGGCAGCACACCCGTCGTTGCCGGATAGATCGTGCCGATCCTGATCTCCCGCATGGTCCTTCCCCCAGCCGCACGCGCCATCTCCGCTGACAGATCCAGCTCTCCCAGCATCCGGACACAGCGATCGTAGAACACCTCCCCGGCCCGCGTCAGCTCGACCTTGCGCGTCGAGCGAACCAGCAACTGCACTCCAAGCCCCTTCTCCAGTGCCTGAACCTGGGTGCTCAGCGCTGGCTGAGCAATGTTCACTCGCATGGCGGCACGGCCGAAGTGCAGCTCCTCGGCGACGGCGACAAAGTAGGAAAGCTGGCGGAGTTCCATTGTCACAAATCCAAACCTAACGGAAAGGCGTGAGATCTGCCTTTATGTATAGAATAGCCAGTTATTTTATTGATTGCAAATTCCCATGCTGAGGCATGACACCTCGCGAGCTATTGGCCTGGAATGTGAGAAAATTCAGGGTGGAGAAAGGTCTGTCGCAAGAGCGGCTCGCCCTCGAAGCCCAGATCGAGCGCGTGTCGATCTCACAGATAGAGCGACATCAGGTAAACCTAGGGATCGATACTCTGGGCAAGATCGCTAGCGCTCTGGAATGTCCCATCTCTGACCTGCTCAGGGAGCCCCTACCCGGGGAAAAGCTGCCGCCGGTCCTTCGCCCTGGCCGGAAATCTTAAGTCCACTACCAATTGTCACACGCCAGCGCTTATCGGTGGCTGCGATATGACTGGCCATGCTCAGCCCCAATCCATCTAGACGGCCCAATCGCGTAGCGAACACAATTCCCCGGCCGAGGCCAAAGAGCCTGCCGCCGAAGATGCCGGTCATGAGCAGGACCTTCCGCGCCGGACCATCGGAAGCCTGTGCCGGAAGGGATTCGGCGACGTTCCGGACATTGTTCGAATAGAGCTCATCTCTACCGCCGCCGCCTCGCTGCGCTTGAACACAGCCTCACAGACGTGCACGCGGACCCGGCCTTGCGATCCAGCACGATAAGCGCCGTCGAAATAGTCGCCTAAGAGGCCGCTGGACAGTGATCTCTAAGGATGTCGGTCTCTTCCTTCTGCGCCGCCTCGGAGGCGCTGCGGGCAGCGACGACCATTCGCTCGAGTTCAAGCCAGATCTGCCGTTCGAACGCTGAGCGAAGACTTGGCCGACTGCAATCGTGGGAGACTATCCCGCAGGCGGAATGCGCACGCATGCACCGAAATCTGCGGCAGCTGGCTTGAGAGCTGGAAGAAGGACGGAAAGCTGGGCGCGGTCCCCCTCGTCCGTCGGCTGGATATTGTTGCCCTCCTCGGGCGACCACCAGTCACCGCCGGCCCAGTAGGTCCAGCCGAGCCAGACGTCGGAATCCTTGGCCATCTGATCCAGCATGCGCGTCAGACCGGCAAGGCAATCCTTATCCTTAGATCCCCCGAATTCGCCGAGAAAGGCACGTTTGCCGTGGCTGCGCAGCCAGTCCGAGAGCTTTACCATCCCCTCGACCGCCAGATCCGCATTGACGCAGGTCTCATTCGTGCCCGACAGGTCCTTGTCCATGTACTGGTGCACTTCGAAGGCATAATTGTTGATCGGATCGACGACACCGAGCATTGTCTTCGCATTCGATCCCCGCCCGAAATCCTCAGGCCAGGTGACCACCCCGCTCCAGTGCGTTCCGGGCACGAGAATGAGATTGCGCGCGCCGACGGCCCTGATACCCGCAATCGCCTGGTTTGCCGCATCGAGCCAGACGACCGGGGCAATGTCATGCGGCTCGTTCATCAGCCCGAAGGCAATGCCATCTTCATTGGCGAACTCGGCAGCAAGCCTGATCCAGAACTGCGCGAACTGCCGCGGGGACACCTGGGCCGATCCAATGTTGTTGCCCGAATAATAGCCAAAATTATGCGGATCGAGGATGACGATGAAGCCCTTCTCGCGAAGCCCGGCCACGCTTGTCTTCAGTCGCTCCAGTTCGGTGCGCTCGAAGCCTTCGCCGAGCCGCGGCTGAAGGCGCTCCCACTTGAAAGGCAGACGCACGGTGTCGAAGCCCTTGTCGGCGAAATAAGACACGGTGGATTCCGAGGGATAAGTGAAGTTCACGCCTTCGACACCGTCGACCTCACCATATTCGGCGCCTGAAATATTCAATCCACGGAAGCAGAGATCGGAAGGCTGTGCATGGCTCGTGCCGGCGATGAGCACAGCCAGCATACCTGAGAGAAAAGCGCGGCCGCGCCTCGAGTTCACGGCTCTCGCTTTCATGTCGGCGTCCAATCTCATGCGTTGCTGGCCTTTGCCGGCTTACCGAAGCGCGGCGGGTTGGTCGATGACAGGTAGCGTCCGACCGGAACCTCGAAGAGGGTGTAGCTGGCAAGGCCGACGGCGGTGGACATCGTGATCATCAACACGACGAAAAGCGCGTCGCTCTGCAGCGTCCCGATCACCCAGGGGTAGATCATACGGGAGCCCGCAAGCGTGAAGATGTGGGTGAGATAGATGGAATAGGAGGCATCACCGAGCAATCTCAGCCAGCGCCAAGCCTTGAGGTCGGAGATGCGGATCGCGGTCGCGAAGAAGATGATGAATGCGGCCGGGATGCCAATTGTGATCAAGCGTGGCAGCTCGAAGCTGCGGTAGTCGTTGTACAGCAGTACCCCGAAGCCCAGCATCAGCGCGGCAGCGACAACGGGCGCCGAGACGAAAACACCCGCCTTATAGATGCGACCGAGGATGACGCCGGCGACGAATTCGAAAATAACCGTATCGCCATAGAAGCGCGCAGCCGTGCTCTCCGGCGCGAGATTGGCAACCACGAAAACGCTGCCTATCAGTGCGGTGATAGCCGCGATGCGATGGCGCACCGGCACGAGCAGGCAGACGCCGAACAGGAGGTAGAAATACATCTCGTAGTTCAACGTCCAGCCCGGCACAATCACCGGGGCGATCATCTCGCCTGTCGGATCGGCCGGATTGAGCCAGGGAATGAAGGCCAGCGAGGCGAGGATATGCGGCACATCGAACTGCGTGGACCTGAGGATCTGCGGAACGATGAGAGCGACGGAAGCGGCGGCGAGTGTGACGACCCAGTAGAGCGGGACGACGCGTCGGACACGCTTCCACCAGAAATCAGAGACACTCTGCGGCTTGTCCGACGTGGTGATCCACATGACGAAACCGCTCAGTACGAAGAACAGATCGACGCCACTCTTGCCGAACAGATAATCCGTGATCCAGGCGTCCGGATTGAGCTTTTCCAGCTGCAGGATCGCGTGAAAATAGACGACAAGAAGAGCAGCGATCGCCCTGATATACTGCAGTTGAATGCACATGAGTGATTGCAATCCGTCGGACAGGAGGCGTGGACCGTGGATGAGTTATAGCCTGCGAGCGATCAGATTGTCCCCGCGGATCTTGCAATTGGGTTAATGGGTCTCCGCCTCCGACACGCGCATCTGGCCGACCAGCAGCCAGAGAAGTGCCGCCACCTTGATCGAGAAGATCGCCGTCCCCCCAATCATCATGTTGAGAAAGATGAAGATGCCGAGTGCGAAGGCGCAACGCCTCTGCGGCGGGGTCGTCCCTGCCGGATAGAAGCTGACGAACAGCCAGAAGGCCATGAGCCCGAACAGTGTGCTGGCATTAATCACATAGATATAACCGCTATCGGCAAAGCTTGCGATGTTGCGCACATCAAGCGCGAGCAGCTCGATGAAGTCGAGGCTGAAGAAGCCCTTCATAGTGAGCACGATACGGCCATCGAACGTGTCGCCGCTCGCTTCGGGTCGCATCAGATAGACCAGGGCCCCGGCGACGATGATAACGGGCATGATCAAGGGTCTGACGCCGTTGCCCACCTTCGGAAACAGGAAGTAGCCGATGAGGCAGATGAGCGAGAAGGCCAGCATGCTGCGCGAATCATTCGTCAGCAGGATAAAGGCGATCGTGGCGAGGATCAGAAACCGGTCGAAGCGGGTGATCTGGTTGAACCGGCTGACAAGATAGATGCAGAGCACGCCGGAGAAATTGGCAAGCGAGACCTGCTCCAGAAACAGCGACGAGGTTCGGTGGTCGCTGAGCCCGAATGAAAATCGTCCGGGGATATTGATCGCATTCTGGAAGATCTTCGACCCGCCGAACGCGATCTGCTCGAGGCCGCGCGTGTTGGTGAAATAGAGCGCCGGATAAAACAGATCCTCGTATATCCGGGTGAAAAAGATTTCGACCAGCAAGACCGAGAGAATGAAGCCACAACAGACCCGGAACACGAAGGCGAGGCTGCGCCAGTCCGTCAACATGCCGAGCTGGCAGAAGACCGCGATGATCAGGACATTGCGGAAGAAATCCACGAACAGCATGCCATTGACGGCCGACGTATACAGCATGACCAACGCGAAGAAGCCGACCAGGGTGACGATCGGCAGCGCCTCCTGGGAAAGGCCGCGATAGAGCAGATAGAGCAGCGAGACGAAGAGCAGCGTGATCTCGACGAGCGCAACATGCGCAAAACCGAGCGGCATGACATGCGCGTTGATGATGGCGAGAAGACCATTATACATCACCGCCAGCGGCACCACGACGCGCACCAGCCGGCCGTGTTCCCGTATGGGCTCTGGCACAGACCGAGTCGGTGGATCGTGAAGGGCGCCGATGCTCATGCTCTAGAGGTAACCGACTCGCGGCAAGGCGAGAAGTGGAAGTCGCCGATGGCCTCAAGGCTCAACCTTACGCTGCCGGTCAGAATCGGAAACTATGACGACCGGATAGAACCTTGGCCCTCTGAGCACCTCCTTTTTCGAGCAGTCCCGAACAACGGCACAAATTGAAAAGTCGCCTTAGTAGATGGGACTCTCCGCCATATGGCCAAGCGCTACCAGCGTTTCCAGGCACTTGGCTAAGTCTTTATATCAAAAGGGAGAGTAGCGCTACGTGAAGGTGTACACGAAGCGCTACAACGAGGGATATCGAGCCACTCTCCGCCAGTTGGAGACGGTACTTTGAGAGGGTGCCATTGGGATCAAATTTCTTCGGACCAGCAGCGTCGGGCTTCGCAGCCAACGCCCTCCCCTTTGATGGTTGAACGCTAAGGCTTTAGCCCAGGCCAGTGCTGCATCAGCATCGAAGGGCCAGCCATAGATGAAGACAGCCTACGGATTGAAGCAGCGCGGTCGTCAGCTTCACGCATGTGGATGACTGAATTGAATAGCTATTGCCAACCGGTCGCGCCTGCAGCGCAAAATACTCAGGACAAGGTTCTATTTGTGCGTTCAGCGCTGGCGATTGATGGCGATTTACCGTAATGACCCGGGCATCGATTTTCGGAAGTTCAGATCGGGCCAGACATCTATGCTTTTGAAGCGAACATGCGACATTGCGGGCGTCCTGACGGCGCTCACCATTTTTGCTATACCCATGGTCATTGTGGCGCTTGCCGTACGTGCTACCTCCCAAGGACCCGCGCTCTACTGGTCGCAGCGCGTGGGCCGCGACAATCGTCTGTTCTCGATGCCGAAGTTCCGCACGATGCGGACCGACACGCCCGTTGTGGCCACTCACCTTCTCGATGACGCGTCACGGCATCTTACGCCTATCGGCAGTTTCCTGCGCAAAACCAGTCTGGACGAACTTCCACAGCTCTGGTGCATCCTGAAGGGAGACATGAGTTTCGTCGGCCCTCGTCCGGCACTTTTCAACCAGGATGACCTTATCGCTGCGCGGACCGCTCACAATGTGAATTCGCTTCTGCCGGGACTTACTGGTTGGGCTCAGGTTAATGGCCGAGACGAACTGGCGATCCCGGATAAGGTCGCGTTTGACGTTGAATATCTCGAGCGTCGGAGCCTCCTTTTCGATTTGCGCATTCTAGGCCTGACAGCCATAAAGGTGGTGGGCGCTACCGGCGTCCGGCATTAGTGAGTTGAATGACCCCATCATGCTAGCTTCCATTTTGATCAACCAGCCTCTTGTCAAGCGCATCAGGGAAAAGATCGTGAAGACACCTCGCTTCTGGAAGCGAGTTTTCATGATCAGCCTCGACGTGATCGCACTGATGATTGCCCTGTGGGCCAGCTATGCGATCCGTCTGTCCGTATGGACGCCGGCGATTACGGGCGAACGCCTTCTTCTCGCGGCCTTCGCGCCCGTGGTGGCTATCCCTGTGTTCATCAAATTGGGCCTATATAGGTCGGTGATCCGCTACCTCCCGGAAGCTGCAATCTGGACCATCCTCAAGGCGATGCTGATAGCCACAATGAGCTGGGTCATCATCATCTTCCTGATGGAAATGGTGGGCCAAGGCATTGTGCCACGCTCCGTCCCTTTCCTCTACTTCATCCTCGGAACAGTCCTGATCGGCGGCATGCGGTTTGCCGCAAAGTGGATCCTCATGTCAGGCACGGGTCTACGCCGGAATGAAGAACCGATCTTCATCTACGGCACCGGACCCACTGCTGCTCAGCTCGCGCGGGCGCTCCGAGGCCATGGCAATCGCTATGTTATTGGGTTGATCGACGACGACCCCACAAATCACGGGCGGGACATCGGCGGCTACCGTGTCTTCCCGTCTAGCCAGCTGCCGTCCTTGATCGATCGTTATGGCATTAAGGAAATCGTGCTCAGCATGTCGTCCATACCCATGGACAAGCGTCAGGCTGTAATCGGTCGCGTGACGGGTCTCGGCGTCAAAGTGCGCAGTCTCCCGAATATTTCCGATATCGTGGATGGTCGTTACATTGTCAGCCAGATCCGCGAGATAGAGATCGACGAACTGCTCGGCCGCTCTTTTGTGCCAGCCGACGCGGATTTGCTCGACCAGGCTATTGCCGGCAAGACTGTCATGGTCACGGGCGCCGGCGGCTCCATCGGCTCGGAACTCTGTCGCCTCATCGTTCGCCGCAAACCGGAGAAGCTTGTCCTCTTTGAAGCGAGCGAATACGCGCTTTACCGGATCGAACAGGAACTCTTGGCGGCAGGAAACCATATGGTCGTTCCGGTCCTCGGCTCGGTGACGGACGCCAAGACGGTAGAACGGGCCATCCGGACACACAAAGTCCAGGTGCTGTACCACGCAGCGGCCCACAAACATGTGCCATTAGTCGAGGCGAACGTTCTTGAGGGCATCCACAACAACGTTTTCGGCACATTGACCGTGGCAACCACAGCTGCTCAACAAAACGTCGAAAGCTTCGTGCTGATATCGTCCGACAAGGCGGTCCGGCCAACTAATGTCATGGGCGCGACGAAGCGCTGGGCTGAACTCGTCGTGCGGCAGATCGCAATCGAAGCGCGGACAAGGCCGGAGAAACAAATCTTCTGTGCCGTTCGCTTTGGCAATGTGATCGGGTCGAACGGTTCCGTCGTGCCGCTCTTCAAGCAGCAGATCGCCAAGGGCGGCCCGGTGACGATCACCGATCCGGACATGACCCGTTACTTCATGGCGATCCCCGAAGCCGCGGAACTGATCGTCCAGGCCGGAGCACTTTCGGCCGGGGGCGACGTATTCCTGCTGGACATGGGCGAGCCCGTGCGTATCGGTGACCTTGCAGAAAACATGATTCGACTGGCCGGCTTTAACGTCCGAGACGCCAAGAACCCGGACAGCGGCATTGCCATCGAGGTCATCGGTAAACGCCCTGGAGAGAAGCTGTTTGAAGAGCTGTTCTACGACCGGAACAACGCCAAGCCGACCCGCCATCCGAAAATCATGCGTGCTGACTCGGCGGCCATCGCCAACTACGACATCGACGCCTGGCTGCGAAAACTTGAGCAGGCGATTGCCGCAGAAGACGAAACCCAGGCCAGGAGACTTCTGTTTGCCCTGATTTCTAAAGACGAGGTTCCAGGTTAGGCATCTGATCTTTGGGCGGACGTCGCTACGACGATGTGGCAGCTCTCGGGCACCGCAATGATGAAGACGGAAGGGGAAGCCGCCTGACATCACCGGCCTTTGCCCTTTCTGCTCGTGTGGACATTTAGGACAATATGGAATGCAGTTATATTGGGCTGTGGAAAGCGTGGCAGCTAAGCCTTTTTGGCTGATCTAACGTAGATCAATCAGCGGCGGCCGATTTTTCTTTTCACATGTTCGGTCTATAGCAGACCACGAATGATTTGGGTGACGCAACCGTTTGCGGTGCCGTTCGCAAGTGCTCTTCGGAAGGATAAACTGTGAAAGCGCGTTTGATTGATAGCCTCAACACCAGAAAAGCGGTGATTGGAATCGTCGGGCTAGGTTATGTCGGGCTCCCCCTGCTGATGCGCTACTGCGATGTCGGCTACAAGGTTGTTGGCTTCGATATTGATCACGGAAAAGTCGAGAAACTTCTCAACGGCAAAAGCTACATTGAACACATCCCTCACGCTTCTGTTACACGTGCATTGGCCCAAGGGTTCGACGCCACCACGGATTTTTCCCGCGCATCGGAAGTCGATGCATTGATCCTGTGCGTGCCGACGCCGCTGAACAAATATCGGGAGCCGGACCTTAGCTTCGTTCTCAACACGGTCGAGGCGCTAGCTCCTCATATGCGAAAAGGGCAGATCGTCTCGCTGGAAAGCACCACCTATCCCGGCACGACCGACGAAGAACTCCTCCCGAGAATTGAGCACTTTGGCCACAAGGTCGGCGAAGACATCTTCCTCGTCTTCTCCCCGGAGCGGGAAGACCCGGGCAACGCGCATTTCACCACCAACACAATCCCCAAAGTCTGCGGCGGCTGCACGCCAAACTGTCTCGAGGCTGGGCTAGCATTATATGGACAGGTGATCGACCAAGTCGTCCCCGTCAGCTCGACGAGAGCTGCCGAACTCACCAAGCTTCTGGAGAATATCCACAGGGCCGTAAACATCGGCTTGGTCAACGAGATGAAAATCGTCGCTGATAAAATGGGCATCGATATTCATGAAGTCATCCGCGCTGCAGCGACGAAGCCTTTCGGTTTTGTGGCCTACTATCCAGGACCGGGCCTAGGCGGGCACTGCATTCCGATTGATCCATTCTACCTGACATGGAAAGCACGCGAGTACGGCGTTCACACGCGCTTCATCGAACTCGCAGGCGAGATCAATTCTTCAATGCCGGACTACGTTGTCGCCAAGATCACCTCGGCGCTCAATTATGCCCGCAAGTCCGTCGCTGGAAGCCGCATTTTGGTCCTCGGCATCGCTTACAAGAAAAACGTCGACGACATGCGGGAATCTCCGTCTGTTGAACTGATGGAGCGTCTGCGAGATCAGGGCGCGGAGGTCTCATACAGTGATCCTCACATCCCGGTTTTCCCGAAGATGCGTGAACACAGCTTCGATCTGAAGAGCGTCCCGCTTACGCCCGAGGGTCTTTCCAGCTATGACTGCGTCCTGCTTGCGACAGATCATGATCGCTTCGATTACGAAATGATCCTGCAACATGCACCATTGATCGTGGATTCCCGGGGGCGCTATCTTGAGCCCGCCGATCACATCGTGAAAGCCTAATCCCTATGCGCAGTTTCGCCTCACCGGTGACAGACCGGAAAATCAAGTTCGCTCTAGTTGGCTGTGGCCGTATTGCTCAGAACCATTTCAACGCGATGAAACAACACGGCAATCGCGCAGACATCGTCGATGTCTGCGACATCGATCCGGTTGCTCTGTCCAGTGCAGTAGAATTGACTGGCGCCAATGGTCATTCGAAACTGTCTGATCTGTTGGCCAAGACAGAAGCCGATATCGTGGTCCTGACCACACCGAGCGGTCTACACGCAGAGCAGACCATAGAAATCGCGGCTAGCGGACGTCATGTCATGACGGAAAAGCCGATGGCGACACGTTGGCAAGATGGTCTTCGGATGGTGAAGGCATGCGATGAGGCGAATGTTCGGCTTTTCGTCGTCAAACAGAACCGTCGCAACGCAACGCTGCAGCTTCTCAAGCGTGCCGTCGAGCAAAAGCGCTTCGGCCGTATCTACATGGTCAACCTGAACGTCTTCTGGACGCGGCCGCAGGAATATTACGACAGCGCGTCGTGGCGGGGCACCTGGGAATTCGATGGCGGCGCCCTCATGAACCAGGCCAGCCATTATGTGGATCTGCTGGACTGGCTGATCGGCCCGATCGAGAGCCTTCAAGCTTATACTGCCACGCTTGCTCGCAATATCGAGACAGAAGATACGGCGGTGATTGGCGTACGCTGGCGTTCTGGTGCGCTCGGGTCAATGAATGTGACCATGCTGACCTATCCGAAGAATCTCGAAGGCAGCATCACCATCATCGGAGAAAAAGGCACCGTCCGGATCGGCGGTGTCGCGGTGAACGAGATTTCCCACTGGGAATTCGAGGAAGCCCACCCCGACGATGCTGAAGTCGCGGGCGCGTCATACGCAACCACGTCCGTCTATGGTTTTGGGCACCCGCTCTACTACGACAACGTCATCAACGTGATGCGCGGTGAGGCTGATCCCGAAACAGATGGCAGAGAGGGACTAAAGTCGCTTGAAGTCCTGATTGCCGCCTATCTCTCGGCTCGCGATGGCAAACGCATCGCCCTGCCCCTGGACTACTGATATGGCGGTCACCATTCATCCAACGGCGATCGTTGACGAAGGCGCAGAGATCGGTGACGGCAGCCGTGTCTGGCACTGGACCCATATCTGCGCTGGCGCCAAGATCGGCACAGGATGCTCGTTCGGCCAGAACGTCTTTGTCGGCAACGATGTCATCATCGGCAACAATGTGAAGGTCCAGAACAACGTCTCGGTCTACGATGCCGTTCGCCTCGGCGACGATGTCTTCTGCGGCCCAAGCGTGGTATTTACCAACGTCTACAACCCCCGTTCCGCGATCGCGCGCAAATCCGAGTATCGGGAAACGGCTGTCGGTCGGGGCGCGTCTCTGGGGGCCAATTGCACGATCGTGTGCGGCAACTCGATTGGTGAGAATGCCTTCATCGGAGCCGGGGCCGTGGTGAACACGCATGTCCCAGCACATGCACTGATGCTAGGTGTACCGGCACGCCGCAAAGGCTGGATGTGCAGTTGCGGAACCCAGTTGAAGGGTACAGGCATCGTGAGCTGCGATTGTGGCCGTCAGTATGAAATTTCGATTGAAGAGTGCAGACCTCTATGACCAGACAGTTCCAGTTCATCGATCTGAAGCGCCAGTATGCGGAACTCAAGCAGTCAATCGATACACGCATTCAGAATGTGCTCGATCATGGGCAATACATCATGGGTCCAGAAGTCCGGGAGCTTGAGGAAAAGCTTGAGGCTTACACGAAGTCGGCACATTGCATCACGGTGGCATCCGGCACCGAGGCGCTTCTCATCGCGCTGATGGCTCTCGACATCAAGCCCGGCGACGAGGTGATCACAACGGCTTTCACGTTCATTGCTACCGCCGAAGTGATTGCCCTTCTTGGGGCCGTCCCGATTTTCGTCGATGTGGAAAATGACACCGGCAATATTGATGCAACGCTGATCGAGGCAGCGATCACCGAACGCACCCGCGCTATTATTCCAGTTTCGCTTTATGGCCAGACCGCGGACATGGAGGCGATCAACGCGATTGCCGCGCGGTACGCCAATATTGCGGTCATCGAAGACGCTGCGCAGAGTTTCGGCGCAAACTACCGCGACAAGAAATCCTGTAATGTTTCCTCTATCGGCTGTACAAGCTTCTTTCCAAGCAAGCCGCTCGGTTGCTATGGCGATGGTGGAGCGATCTTCACTAATCGCGCAGATCTCGCCACCATCATGCGGCAGATCCGCGTACACGGCCAGGAGCGTCGCTATTATCATACCCGGATCGGCGTCGGTGGACGCATGGATACGATACAATGCGCCATCGTGCTGGCAAAGCTGGAGCGCTTCGACTGGGAAGTCGAGCGCCGCATCGAAATCGGGCAGCGCTACATTGACTTGATCGGCAACAACAATTTGGTTCGCCCGGTAACAGTGCGTGCGGGACGCACGTCTGTATGGGCGCAATTCACGGTGATATCAGAGCAGCGGGAGAAACTGCTCGAGGTCCTGAACGCTGCCGGCATACCGACGGCCATTCACTACCCGACACCGCTGCATCGGCAACCGGCTTACAAAGACCTCTGCAGGATTTCAGGCAGCCTGGCCAATACCGAATACCTGTCGGAGCGGGTCTTCAGCTTGCCTATGCACCCCTATCTCAGCAACGACGATCAGGCGCATATCGTTGGCGCATTGGATGGAGTGTTCTGAACAAGATCAACACGAGAAGCTCCAGGATGTTGCTTCGACGCGGATGAGTATTCGTGTACACAATTCGTCCTGCAATCAGAGACTTCTAAGGTTACAAAAACAAATGAAACAAGAGATCGGATTACGGCTCGGAGTTCTCTCAGCCTTTTACCTCTTGCTGATGGCAACGGTCTGGGGTGTAGCTCTCGTAGTTGGAGACAATGTTCGGCCTACGCATTTCATGACACATTTTGTGGGCTTCGGAACCGCCATCGTGGCTCTTCTGGCAATAGTTTTCCGCTTCTCACCTGAGCATCATGCGTTTCTTAACGGATTGAAGGTCGCCGATTATGACTGGGTTTTGGCGATTGTGCCAATCGCCTTTATTACCGTATACCTCATTCTACTCGGCAACATCCCCTTGATGGATGCAATTCTCGCAAATGAATACTATGCAGTCTCCAGAATAAGGACAGACATTTCAAAATCCGGATTCCCTGAATCGTACATACCTTCGCTCGTCACCAGGGCACTGGGGCCACCCATAGTCATATACTTTCTACACATGAAGAAACTGAAGACAGCATTCTTCGTCTTCCTCTGTGCAGCAGCAATCGGAATTTTAACGATCACAAAGGGTCATGTGATTTTCGCAGCGGTTCCTGTAATTTTGTATTGCGTTTTTACCAAACGGGTTCTGCAAGCCGGACTTTTTCTGTCCGTTGCAGTATTCATGATATACATAGTCATGGTGGTCACCAACCCTGTTGCCAACACCGCATGCGGCTTCTCTAACGACCCGTCCAATCCGGCCTGTCGGGAGACCCTGGAACCACTGTCTATGTCAAATGAGGACCTCAAGAACCTTCCTGCGGTAGAAAAGCTCATAAGATCTCTGAGCAGGCGCGCTTTGCTGGTTCCTGGCAAGGTTGTAGCCGAATGGTTTGAGATCTTTCCAGCAAAGGTGCCATTCGAATATGGATGTGGATACCGGTTCCTAGCCCCTCTAGTTGGCTGCGAATTTCAGCAGAATGCGCGCTTGGTTTATGAAGTTAAGTACCCGGACAGGGCGGCTCAAGGAATTCTTGGCAATAAAAATGCCGCACACTTTATGGAAGAATATGCCAACTATGGCGTGCCCGGCCTTTTTTTGGCTGGCGTGCTTGCGGCAGCAGCAATTTGCTTTGCCACTCTGCTGATGATCAACATAAGCCTGCCAGCATTTCTCTCAGTTAACGCGGTATTCCTTTTGATGCTGGCTTCGACCGCGTTGCACACCACACTCCTTTCAGGTGGATGGTTCATGGCCATGATCACATCAGCCGTGCTGCTTGCAAGGTTTAACTTAAAAGCGGCCGAGCCAACCGCACCGCTCACAAAGTCTGCCCCGCAGGACAAGATCTAGAGTCAGGCTGACCTCTCTCAAATCTCGGGCATGAAGCATATTCAGCTCTAACTTAGGCTGACATTGCACCGGGCGACCATTAATGCACCACAGGCAATTAGATACCAGAATCCATACTGGCTCCTTGAACGGGCTTGATGTGGGCGTCAGCTCAACAGGAGACCTATCTTGCAAGCGATTAAAAAAGCTGCGGACATTACGTACATGGTTGTTCACTTTACGACGGTGCACCCGCGGACTGACACACGTATACGCTTGAAAGAAGTAGCATCGCTTGCACGGGTCTGGCCGGGGCGAGTTACGATATTCGTGCAGGACGGTAACGGTGACGAAGTGGACTTGGACGGTCTCTTCGCCATTCACGACACGGGCCCACCCGAGCGCGGACGGCTTAGGCGAATGACGCTCGGCGCTTGGAGGATGTATGCCGCCATCCGTACCGCACGGCCGAAAGTCGCGCACTTTCATGATCCCGAACTTTTGCCCTGGGCAGCGCTTTTGCGCTTCTCGGGAATTCAGACTATTTACGACGCGCACGAAGACCTACCCGCGGCGACTTTGAGCAAGCCCTATGTCAACCCGATCCTTCGAAAACCTTTGGCTGCTACCGTTGCGGTGATCGAAGGCCTTTTGGCGCGGATGTGCACACGGATCGTGGCTGCAACGCCGTCCATCAGTCGCAACTTTCCGCATAGTCAACCTCAACTCGTGCAAAACTTCCCGTTGCTCAAGGAGCTTCAGAACAGCGACCATCTCTCTCTCGGCCAAACGCTACCCCATTTTGCCTACGTTGGCGGAATCACACGTATTCGCGCAGCTGTGGAAATGGTTCAGGCAGTCGGCTTGATGGCCGACGACGCAGTCCGACTGCAGATGGCTGGCACTTTTTCGGTCGCCCTTGGTCAAGAGCTTCAGCAAACCCAGGGCTGGAACCGTGTGGATTTGTACGGTTGGGCGGACAGAGCCAAAGTATCATCGATCCTGTCGGAATGCAGGGCTGGTCTCGTTCTTTACTATCCCGAACCCAATCATGTACGCGCGCAGCCGAATAAGCTGTTTGAATATATGTCTGCCAGCTTGCCGGTTATCGCATCCGATTTTCCGCTTTGGCGTGAGATCGTGGATAGCTCAGGTTGTGGACTCCTCGTTGACCCCAAAGATCCAAAAGCGATTGCGGACGCGATGCAGTGGATCCTTGACCACCCGGCGGAAGCGGTCGAAATGGGCCGGCGCGGGCGCAAGGCCATCGAACAGCGATACAACTGGGAAGCAGAGAGCGAAAAACTGATTGCACTCTATCGCGACCTACTGCCAGCCAGCTGATACCGGAGACACTTTAATGCCTCAAATCCTCACAGTCATCGGCGCTCGGCCGCAATTCATCAAGGCAGCGGCAGTCTCTCGCCAGATTGCGGAGACACAAGGTATAAACGAAGTGCTCGTCCATACGGGACAGCACTATGATGCCAACATGTCCGACGTCTTCTTCGACGAACTGGAGATCCCACGACCGGCCCACCATCTTGGAATTGCCGGGGGTGGACATGGCGCCATGACCGGTAGGATGCTGGAGGCCATCGAAGCCTTGTTGCTCGACGTGCGTCCTGATGTCGTGATGGTGTATGGAGACACAAACTCCACTCTCGCAGGTGCCTTGGCCGCAGCAAAGCTACACATTCCGATAGCACATGTTGAAGCAGGCCTCCGCAGCTTCAACAAGCGCATGCCGGAGGAAATCAACCGTATACTGACGGATCAGTGCTCGGACCTGCTCCTGACGCCGACAGCAACGGCCACACAAAACTTGTTGCGCGAGGGGGTTCCGGAAGCACGCATCGTAGAATGCGGCGACGTGATGTTTGATGCAGCGCTGCATTTCGGCAAGAAAGCAGACGCGGGCCAGGCTGGCCCCGCTCGATTTGGCCTCACACCAAAAGAGTATGTCTTGGCAACGGTCCATCGTCAGGAGAACACGGATCATCCGATCCGACTTGCCGCCATTCTCGATGGCTTGGCAGCGGTGGCTCAAGATCTAAAGGTTGTGCTTCCGTTGCATCCGCGGACACGAGCCCGCATTGATGCAGCAAATCTGGCGGACAGGCTTGGAGCGTTGCACATCATTGAACCGGTCGGTTATCTGGACATGGTTGCGCTTGAGAAGCATGCCGCTGTGGTCGCGACAGATTCAGGTGGCGTACAAAAGGAGGCCTTTTTCTACGAAGTCCCCTGCATCACCTTGCGTGACGAAACCGAATGGGTGGAACTGGTCGAGGCAGGCTGGAACCGTCTAGTCATCCCGAATGATCCGGAAACGATCCGTAAGGCTATTCTTCAGGCTCGAGGATCGAGAGGGGCGGACATGGCGCCATATGGCAGCGGAAATGCATCCGGCATCATCGTGGAGAAACTTGAAAGGATGTTGCGTTGAGCCGCATCTGGTTGATTAACCCCTATTCTTCGACACCAGCAACAGGTATGGGCGGACGGCACCACTACCTGGCTAGGGAACTTGCCCGACTTGGGCATGATGTGACGCTCGTTGCCGCAAGACGACATCATCTGCTGCGGCAGGACATAGAGACCTGCACCTTGCCAGCGGAAGAAATTGTCGACGGTTATCGCTTCGTCCGGATCGATGTACCGCGCTATTCCAACGCGCATGACAAGCGGCGAATTCTCGCCTGGTTTGCCTTCGCAGCACGGCTGCTTCAACTGCCTAGCAGACTGGGAGAAAGGCCAGATGCGGTGCTGTATTCATCGCCGCATCCGGTCGGATATCTCGCCGCTGAAAGACTGGCTCGTGCCTGCGGTGCGCGATTGGCTTTCGAGGTTCGCGACATTTGGCCCCTCACCCTTGTCGAGATCGGCGGTCACAGCCCCCGGCACCCCTTCATACGTTTTCTGCAATGGGTTGAAGATCGCGCTTACAGGAACTCCGATAGAGTGGTCTCAAACCTGGAGGGGGCAGTCGAGCACATGACATCCCGCGGGATGGATGGCGCCAAGTTCACCTGGGTGTCAAATGGTATCGCGCTGGACGAAGTCGCGGCTCCTGACCCCCTTCCCGACGAGGTCGCTGCGCTCGTTCCTGCAGAGGGCCTACGTATTGCCTACACCGGTACAATGGGAGCGGCAAATGCCTTGGAGACGCTGCTTGACGCAGCGGCTTTGCTGAGCGATTTGTCAAATGTGCATTTTCTTCTGGTAGGGTACGGCGGTAAACGCGCCTTGCTTGAGAGAAAGCGAGGCGAACTCCATCTGAACAACGTACATTTTTTGAACGGTGTCCCGAAGAAGCAGGTCCAAGCTCTGCTGAGCGCTTGCGATGCATGTTATATAGGCTGGCTAAATTCACCGCTTTATCAATGGGGAATTGCTGCCAATAAAATTCCCGAATATCTCTTTTCAGGGAAGCCGGTTGTCCATAGTTTTAGCGGCGGCAACGATCCCATCGTGAAATTCGACTGCGGCATCACCATAGCTGCGGAAAATCCGCAGGCCCTCGCCGACGCAATTCGTCGTATCTATGCAATGCCGGAAGCAGAACGCCGGCGAATGGGCGAAAACGGTCGCAAGGCGGCATTGGCACATTACGACTACGCCCAGCTTGCCCGACGGATGGAGCAAGTTCTGCTTGGATGAGCTCGATTGCCAGCGGCCCTGAGACAGTACCAGCAAAGGCACCCAGTTTGACCGGTGAACGTAGAAACTACTGGCGCGCAGTTCTGCTTGTTTTTTCGGGCACGGCGGCCGCACAGATCATTCCCATCCTGGGTTCGCTGGTCATTGCACGACTTTTCATTCCAGCTGAATTCGGCATGTTCATGACCTGGTTCGGACTAGTTCAAATCGGCGCCGTCCTCTCGACCGGACGATTTGAAGCCGCATTGCCGCTGGAAGACAATGGGGCTCCGAGAGCGCAGGCGGCGAGCTCCGCCCTGGTGACGGCTGCGGCCATCTTGACGGTCGTTGCAATAATTGGCGCATGCTTTTGGCCAATTTACGCACCATATCTGGAACACGTCCCAACGCCACTGATTGCCCTTTTCGTGCCGGCGGTTGCGGCAGCAGCGAGCGTGCTCATCCTGCAATCATGGGCGGCCTCTGAAGGCCAGTTCCGGGCACTGTCCATCATGCGAATTACGCAAGCAGCCATTATAACAGGTCTCCAGGTTGCCGTTGGTTTCGTTGATCCTTCCGCGGGTTCCCTTGCTCTGGCACACATGACCGGCGTCATCAGCGGCGCGCTGTTGATGGCTTGGAAGTTACAACCGCCCCGTCTTGCCGAGGGGCGTAAAACGCTGTTCAACTTTTGGAACCGCTATTGCCGCTTCCCGATCTATGCGCTCCCGGCAGGCACAGTAAACGCAGCTGCAGCTCAGCTTCCACTGATTCTCATATCGCATCGCTTCGGCGCAGAGATCGCCGGCTATGTTGCCATGGCATTCCGTATGCTGGGTGCACCGATCTCGCTCCTGGGCTCGGCAGTGCTCGATGTTTTCAAGCGGCGCGCATCGGAAAGCTGGCGGGCAACAGGCTCCTGCCGCGGCCCATATCTCGAGACTTTGGCAGTGTTAGCAGCCGGCTCCATGGCCGCCACCATCGGTTTCTGCCTGGTGGGCGTTGAGCTGTTCATATTCGCCTTCGGGCCGGAATGGACCGAGTCCGGCAGAGTGGCCCTGATCCTCCTACCCCTGTTTGCAATGCGTTTTGTCAGTAGTCCGCTTAGCTACACTTTCTTCATCGCAGAAAAGCAACCGATCGATCTGGTCTGGCAGATCTGCCTCTTCGTGATGACGGTCGTGACGCTGACGAGCTTTGCAAACTACCAAACCACGCTCGCCGCCTACGCTCTTGGCTATGGACTGATGTATGTTGTCTATCTTTGCCTGTCGTTCCGCTTCAGCAAGGGCCGGACTTGATCACGAACGGAGCAGCAAGGAATTGCTGTCGGCCCTTTGTGGGCTCCGATGTTAATAAGCGGTGCATCCCGCACCGTCGATTGCGTGACGCACGCTCTCCGCTTTGAGTGCGGGCAAATTGTCCATGATGACGATGTCGCCTGATGCCAAGGCTGGAATGAGCACTTGCTGGACCTAAGCTTGGGATACGACCCCGTTCATCGCACCGTCGAGGACCACGGGTGCGCTCATGCCGGATAGTCTGAGCGCACCGGTAAAAGTCCTTGTCTTCCAATGGCCGTGCGGGATCGGTGGGCGGCATCGATCTCCGCATAGGGCTCGTCCGCGAAGCCGAGACATTTTCGTGCTCAGTCCGGTTTCATCAATGAAGACGAGGCACTTCGGATCGAGATCGAGCTGGCCGTAGAACCAGTCCTGGCGACGCTTCAGGAGATCGGGACGCTCTTGCTCCAGTGCATGTGCGGTCTTTTTTGAAAGTCCCGCCGCGTTTTCGCAGCCAGACGTCGAGCGCGCTGCGAGCGATCGATACGGCTGTTTCTACGGCCAGCCGCAGGACAATTTCGTTGAGGGTGGTGTCCCTTTCCGCTTCGATCGTGCCGATGATGAAGTCCTCGTGAGCATCGAGGCGTGAGACACCGCGTCGGCCCTGCTTAGCAGGTGTCAACCGACCCGCCCGTGCGCTGGCGATCCAGGCGATGGCCGTTGAACTGCCAATTCCAAATCGGGCCGCCGCTGATCGCGCCGACATGCCATCCCGTGACGCAGCCAGAACGCGGCTACCCAGATCATCACTGAAAACTTGGGTCATGTTGCCTCCGGCCAAATCACCAGTCGGAGCCATGGAACCAGTATTCCGCAATCAGCGGAATTCTCATACGATTCCGCGTTCAATGGACGCGCTATAGGTCAACCTAGCCGACATGTCCGGTGAAACGGGTGCGTTCCATGAAACAGCTAGGGTGGGACACTGCCGCCCCGACGTCTTCCTTCTCTACAACCAGGTTGGCAACAGCCCGACTATGTGGCATGAACCGAGCAGTAGTGCTTTCCGATTACCTAACTTCAGCCTTCCCGACCAATTTTAGATTGTTGGGAGCGGTTGAGGCGTCGATGTGTCCTGAGAGAGTTGAATGCAGTCAATGAAAAAGATCTCCTTCGTGGTCGCCGTGTACCAGAATGAAAGAGCGTTGACCGAAACCTACAGGAAGATCAGTTCGCTATTCGCTCCTGGCGAAGCGCTGGCAAGCTATGTTTACGAAATCCTCTTTATAGATGACGGCTCCCGCGACGGGTCGCTGGAGGAGATCCGCCAGATCAGGGCGCAGGACGATAACGTAGTCGGGATCACGTTCACACGGAATTTCGGTCAGATGGCGGCAATGCTTGCCGGCTTTTCCGAAGCCACTGGAGATGCGGTGATCAATATCTCAGCGGACTTGCAGGATCCGGTCGAGTTAATCCCCCAGATGGTGATCAAGTGGAATGAGGGCGCCGAGATCGTCGCATGTTTTCGCACCGACCGCTCGGATGGCTTTGCCGCCAAACTGACATCGCGCATCGCTTACGGCATTTTGCGCCTATCTCTGCCAAATATTCCTGCTGGCGGATTCGATTTCGTGCTGATCGATCGCAAGGCAATGGATGCCTTCAACGCCGTGGACGTGCGGCATCGATTCTTCCAGGGAGATCTTCTCTGGACCGGTTACCAACTGTCATTTATTCCGTATCAGCGGCAGAAACGCACCATTGGAAAGTCACAGTACAACTTTGCCAAGCGAATGAAAAATTTCCTGGACGCCATTCTCGACGCCTCCTACCTGCCGATACGCTTCATCTCGCTATGCGGACTGGCCGTTTCCATAGCCGGCATCACCTACGCTATCACTATTGTCATAAGCTGGGCCGCCGGTGATACGCCTTTTGACGGTTGGGCGCCGCTAATGATTGTCAACCTTTCTCTTTCGGGTCTTATCATGATCATGTTAGGCGTGATCGGCGAATATGTATGGCGTATTAACGAGGAAGTGCGCAAAAAGCCGAACTACATTGTACGCGAAAAATTTTAAGGAGCTTACGATGAGCTCACCCGAAGCCGCACCATGAAAATCGAATTTTTTAAGTTCATTGTAGTTGGCAGCGTAAATTTTTTCTTCACCCTTGCGTTGTTCTATTTGTTTGTGACGATCCTAGCAATCAATCCGATATTCTCAATCGCATTTGTATCGGCAACGGGATTGTTTCTCACATACTATCTGAATTTTACATGGGTCTTCCTCCCTGGCCAGAAGGTTAACTTCCGGGAAAACCTCGTCCGATATATGGCGGCCAACGGCGTTTCGATCGCGCTAAATATGTTTCTGCTACACGTTTTGCTGCTTAATACGGAGCTCGATCCGTTCTGGGCGCAGTTCGCCCTCATACCCTTCCTTATCGCATTCAACTTCGCAACCGCGAAATTCTGGTCCTTACGCAACTGATGGAATTTTATTTTTTCGCTTCTAAGGGGAGTGGCCGACTTGGAGCACGATACTAAAGCGATACTGCTCGCCGGGGGCACTGGGACGCGTCTTTTCCCGCTGACGCAGGTGGTGAGCAAGCAGCTGCAGCCTGTCTACGACAAACCGATGATCTACTACCCTATCACTGTGTTAATCGCGGCTGGGATACGTGACATCTTAATCATCAGCACGCCGCAGGATTTACCTCGCTTCCGTGCGCTGCTCCAAGACGGGTCCCAATGGGGCGTGTCATTCACGTTTCGTGAGCAGGCGGAGCCGAGAGGCATTGCGGAAGCGCTGATTATTGGAGCCGATTTTATTGGTAGCAGCGCCGTCGTTCTGATGCTTGGCGACAACATTTTTTCAGGCGGCGACGATTTCGCGCGCGCTTTGAGCACGTTTGAGTGCGGGGCGACGATCTTTGCGTACCATGTCAAGGATCCTAGCCGATATGGCGTTATCGAGTTCGACCAAGCAGGGAATGCGTTGTCGATTGAGGAAAAGCCTGTACGGCCCAAAAGCGCCTATGCGATCCCGGGCGTCTATATCTATGATAATCGGGCGCTAGAAATCGCCCGCGCAATCCGTCCCTCGGCGCGTGGCGAACTTGAGATCACCGAGGTCAACCGTGAATACATGGCAAGAGGACAGCTGCAGGTGCGCCGCCTGCGACGCGGCTTCGCCTGGCTTGACGCTGGTACAAGTTCTGCTTTGCATGAAGCCTCAGTTTACGTGGAGAACATCGAGAAGCGGCAGGGGGTGAAGATCGGCTGCCCTGAAGAGGCTGCATTAATCAGTGGCTTCCTATCCATGGAGGGCTTTCGCGCACTTGTGGCCACGATGCCCAACTGCGAGTATCGCGAATATTTGACCGGTGTGGCTGAAGAGCGCTCGGGTCGATTCTTTGAGGACTGAGCAGCATGAGCAAGTCTAGCTTCGAATCCAAGACGATCCTGGTCTCCGGCGGAGCTGGATTTATCGGCTCGGCGCTGGTGCGCTTGATGATTGGCGAATGCTCCCACAACGTGGTCAACGTGGACAAGCTCACCTATGCCGGAAATCTCGATTCCTTAGCGACTGTCCAGATGTCGCCGCGCTACCGATTCGAACAGGTGGACATCTGCGACCACGACAAGATTGTGGAATTGTTTCGCCGCTACCAGCCGGACGGCGTCATCCATCTCGCTGCAGAGAGCCATGTCGATCGCTCTATTGATGGTCCAGGCGCATTTCTGCAGACCAACGTAACCGGAACCTTCACACTACTGGAGGCGGCACGAGCACATTGGGCTCAACTCCCGGCGGAGCGCCGCGACCAGTTTCGCTTTCACCACGTATCGACCGATGAGGTTTACGGCTCGCTTGGAAGCGAAGGGTCGTTCAGCGAAACTTCGCCGTATCGGCCAAACTCACCCTATTCGGCGTCAAAGGCAGCCTCGGATCACCTTGTAAGGGCCTGGTACCATACCTATGGTCTTCCAGTGCTGGTGACCAACTGTTCAAATAACTATGGGCCGTACCATTTTCCTGAAAAGCTGATCCCCCTGACAATCCTGAACGCACTGGAAGGTAAGCCGCTGCCTGTTTATGGCGATGGTCATCAAGTAAGGGACTGGCTCTTTGTAGACGATCACGCTAGGGCGTTGGAACTGATCTTTCGTTCCGGCGAACCGGGCGAGGTTTACAACATTGGCGGTAACGCTGAGCAGCGCAACATCGATGTCGTAGGTATGATCTGCGATTTGTTGTCCGAATTGAGTCCTAATCCGGCCCGCCGTTACCACGACCTCATCACCTTCGTCACAGACCGCCCAGGTCATGACCGTCGTTATGCCATCGACACCACCAAGATCATGCAAGCCTTAGGGTGGACCCCGACAGAGACGTTCAACAGTGGGCTGCGGAAGACGGTTAATTGGTATCTCAATAATGAGAGCTGGTGGCGTCGCGTCCGTGACGGTAGCTATCAAGGGCAGCGTCTAGGTTTGGCAACGTCGCCAGCGCAGCTCAAAGAAGAGTACTAGTGATGAGAGCATGGTTTGACCGCCTTGCGGCACTGGTGCTGTACGGCCTATCCGTAGCAGTGGTCGTCAGCGCGGTAACATATTCACAGTTCGGTTTCGACTTCACGGACGAAGGATATCATCTCGTTTGGATGAAGGACCCCTTTTATTACAGCTTTTCAATCTCTCAGGCAGGCTACGTTTACGCACCGCTCTTTCATGGACTTTTGCAAAACGTACATTGGGTCCGCGTTGCCAATATCATAATCACCTATTCCTTAGGTGTTGGCCTCGCATTTTCGGTACTGAATGCAGCGGCGCCCGCGCTCTGTTCGAGGCTTCTGCGATTGGCGCTGGTTTGCGCGCTGGGAACAAGCAGTGTAATCTTCCTATCCTGGCTGCCTGCGACACCGAGCTACAACCATTTAAACATGCAGGCACTGATGGTAACCGCGATAGGCATGCTTCATGCCCGTCAAAGCCTTAATTGGATCAGTCTGGCAGGATGGGTGCTGATTGGCATCGGCGGATGGCTTGCCTTCATGGCGAAGCTATCAACCGCAGCAGCACTGGGGCCCTTCGTCCTGTTGCTGATGCTATTTGCTGGGAGCTTGCTGCTGCGCGGCTTGGCTGTTGCTGTGGCAGTGGCGGCATTGCTGGTAGTCGCCTCTGCCATAGGCATAGACAGCTCGCTTGCCGGCTTTCTGGAACGTATTCGGGGCGCGATCGAAATATACGCGCTAACGGGTGCTGGATACACGATGAGCGACATATTTCGCCTTAACAATCCATTGCTTACTAAAGGCGATCTGTTAGTTGCTGCAGCAGTGACTATTTTCCTTACATCATCAAGCATTGTCTTCGCGCGCCGGTCGCTGCCGGAATCGAACTTGTTCATCGCGCCGCTTTTGGCCTGCAGTCTAGCAGCTGCGCTCATAGCACTCCGTCTTGTGCCCCTTGGCTTCGGCAGCGCAAGCCTCAAGACGGTGCTGCTGACCCTCCCTTTAGTAGCGTTTGCTAGTGCCATACTAGAAGGTACTCGGCAGAAACAGACCGATCAAAACGCAGATGTCTCCCGCGAACAGCGACGCTGCCGCGTGTTTGGCGTTGGATTCCTGTTCATGCCTCTCGTCTACGCCTTTGGATCGAACAAAAATTATTGGCATTTGGGTGGCGATGCAGGACTGTTCTGGGTTCTTGCGGGTGTTTTGTTTGCCGCGCAGCGCACTGAAAGGTTTTCGAGCATTCATCGGTTACTTCCGCTCGCCCTTATTGTGCCGGTATTAAGCATGTATTTTCTTCAGCACGGATTCTCCAAGCCATACCGCCAGCCGCAACCGCTCTGGCAAAACAACTACCCTACAGCGTTGGGAGCCCCCCCCACCACCCTAATATTGTCCGAAGGCTATGCTGCCTATGTGGGCAAAGCAAAGAACGCCGCGCAGCGGGCGGGATACGAGGCTGGCGCACCTTTGATCGATCTGTCGGGCCAGTCGCCGGGTCTTCTCTTCGCGATGGGCGCTAGAAGTGTTGGCTATCCCTGGCTATCGGGAGGATATCCCGGAAGCTCTGCCGTCGCTCGATCGGCGATCGGGAGGGTTTCCTGTAGCGATCTCACGCGCGCCTGGCTTCTGTTGGAACCAGGTGGTCCACGTGAGATTGAAAGCGCCGTTCTTTCTGTGTTTGGCGCTGATATCACTGACTTCGTTAGGGTAGCCGAGTGGCAAACGGCCGAGGGAGCGGGAGGGTATCGGGACGCTCGCACTCAGATGCTCCTGCGTCCGGTGAGGGACCCCGGTGCAGCCGAATCGGCATGCAGACGAGCATCCTTACAAAATGACAGGCATCTTTAGCTAGTATGCGATAGTTGGAGCCACTAACCTTAGCTTGAATGTGATTCTCGAGTCGAGTGATGCAAAACAAACCCATTTACGTGACTATGCCGGCGTTGCCGCCGCTCGATGAATTTGTCCACTATCTGGAAGGTATCTGGAGCCGTCGGGTCCTGACCAATCAAGGGCCGCTTCATCAAGAGTTCGAACAGCTGCTCGCCGCTTATTTGGAAGTTCCCCACCTCAGCCTGTTCTCAAGCGGTACAGCTGCACTGGTAACGGCGTTGCAGGCACTCGACCTCACGGGCGAAGTGATCACCACACCCTTTTCGTTCGTCGCCACATCGAACGCAATCATGTGGAACGGACTGACACCCGTCTTCGTCGACATAGATCCAGATACGCTGAATCTGGATGCCACACAGATCGAGCAAGCCATCACTCCGAAGACCACTGCAATTCTTGCCGTCCATTGTTACGGCTATCCCTGCGATACCTCCGAGATTGGCGCGATTGCGACACGGCACGGGTTAAAGGTAATTTACGACGCTGCCCATGCCTTTGGCGTACGGGACGGGAACGGCAGCATCCTCAAGCACGGTGACTTATCCGTTGTGAGTTTTCACGCCACGAAGGTCTTCAACACATTCGAGGGCGGTGCCGTTATATGCGGCAGCGCCGAGTTAAAGTCGCGTCTGGACCAACTCAAGAATTTTGGGTTAGCTAGTGAAACTGAAATGGCAAGTCCGGGCCTCAACGGCAAGATGAGTGAAATCAATGCAGCGATGGGACTGGTGCAACTTCGTCATATCAACGATGCCATCACTGCGCGGAAAGTGGTCGACGCACGCTACCGCGCAGCGCTCGCCAATGTGAGAGGCATTCGTTGCCTTGAGGGCTCTGCAAAAGCACCTAATTTCAGCTATTTTCCGGTGCTGATTACAGACGACTTCCCGATCAGCCGCGATGAGCTCCATGCACTTCTGAAAGAGGAGAATATTTACGCTCGGCGCTATTTCTACCCACTGCTGTGTGACCTGGGAGCCTACAGTCATCTCCCATCGGCAACTGGCGATTTTGGTGTTGCTCGCCCCTCATCTGAACGCATCATGTGCCTCCCAATCTACCCTGATTTGGCTTGGCATGATGTGGATCGCATCGTGGCTACCATTGCCAAGGCTGCCGCTGTATGAGACTGGCGATCAATCAGCCCTACTTCCTGCCCTATATTGGCTATTTTCAGCTTATAGCCGCGGCGGATGAGTTTATCGTCTATGACAACATCAAGTATACCAAAAAAGGTTGGATCAATCGGAACCGGTTTCTTCGCAATGACAATGCGGTGACGTTTACGCTGCCACTGAAGGCCGGCGCCGATCGTCTCGATATCGGTCAGCGGGAACTGGCCGCGGAGTTTTCCCATAAGACGCTGCTGAATCCAATCGAGGGTGCATATAGAAACGCTCCACAGTTTCATTCTGTCATGCCACTAATCGCCCAAATCCTCAGCTACACAGACAGTAACCTGTTTAAGTTTTTGCTCAATTCGCTTCATTTGGTGTGTGACTATCTCAGAATTCACACCCCACTGCTTGTGTCTTCGGAGGTACCGATAGATCATCAGCTCAAAGCAGAGGACAAGGTCTTGGCGCTTTGCAAGGCTCGCGGCGCTGACAGCTACATAAATGCGATCGGTGGTAAAAACCTCTATATCCGTGAGAATTTCGCCGAACAGGGGGTGGAGCTGAAATTCCTGCAGTCTCTACCGATGTCTTACGGACAGTTCGGCGACGGATTTGTGCCATGGCTTTCCATTCTCGACGTTATGATGTTCAACTCTGCGGATGAGATAAGCAATCGAATGCTTCCACACTACGAGTTGCAGTGACCATGGTGAAATGGAACAAACTGGGGCGGGTATTCGTCCCGCAGACGGTCACTGACAGACAGTGGCTCAGCGATTTCGCACAAGCGCCCGCGACGTTGATATTCGATGATTTCGTCCGGTGCTATTTTTCCTGCCGACCAAAGCCGGATATCAATGGACAGTACGTCAGTTATTGCGGCTTTGTAGATCTGGACCGCTACGACCTGTTTCGGATCGTCAGGATCAGTGGGCAGCCCATTCTTCAACTTGGCGGTCTAGGGGAATTCGATGAGTTCGGGACATACCCGGTATCGGTCGCACGAGACGGTGACCAGGTTCGTGCTTACTACGCAGGCTGGACGCGTTGTGAATCTGTACCGTTCAATGTTGCCATCGGTGTAGCGCGTAGCCTCGATGGTGGCGAGAGTTTTAGGAAGCTAGGTAAGGGACCGGTGATATCCTACTCGCCTGACGAGCCTTTTGTCATGAGCGGTCCCAAAATCCGGCGGTTTAATGGTTCGTGGCAGTTATTCTATATAGCCGGCCGATCTTGGAAGATGATCGCAGGTCGGGCCGAGCCTGTATACAAGATAAGAATGGCCACATCACCCGACGGTCTTACGTGGACGAAGCTGAACAAAGACCTCATTGAGAGTAGAATCGAGGTAGACGAGGCGCAGGCGTCTCCCGATGTTTTTTATAAAGACGGGTTCTACCATATGTTCTTCTGCTACCGGTCCAGCACTAATTATCGCGGCAAGATTGGTGGGTATCGCATCGGATATGCCCGCAGCACCAACCTTGTGGATTGGCTGCGCGACGACGACAAGGCCGGAATTGACGTCTCTGATGGGGATATGTGGGATTCCGAGATGGTCAGCTATCCGCACGTGTTCCAGTTAGATGGAAAGACCTACATGGCCTACCTGGGCAATCAGGTTGGACGCGAAGGGTTTGGCCTTGCCGTTCTCGATGGAGACCTGACCTAATGCGCTGGCGCAAGATCGGAAAGGTATTTGATCCTTCGCAATGCGCACTGCCGGCCGGCTGCGTGGGCTTTGCCCAGTCCCCACAAACTCTTGTTTTCGATGACTTCGTGCGTGTCTATTTTTCCACTCGCGCCGTTGACACGTCAAACGGCAAGTATCGTAGTCACGTCGCCTTCGTCGACATGACGCATGATTTTAGCAAAACGCTCCGGGTCAGCAGCAGTCCGGTAATTTCAACTGGAAATCTGGGTTGCTTTGACGAACACGGCATCTTTCCAATGAACGTGGTCAGGATTGCAAACCAGATTTTTGGCTATACCACAGGCTGGAACCGACGCGTTTCCGTGTCAGTGGACACCGCGGTCGGCTTAGCTATCAGCAACGACGATGGAGAGACGTTTCAACGACACGGCGACGGTCCGATACTCGCCGCCAGCCTCAACGAACCATGCCTCGTTGGCGACAGCTTCGTTCGTCTCATCGACGACATTTTCCACATGTGGTACATCTTCGGGCTAGGCTGGCGTCGCTTTGAAGCGACAGATCAACCGGACCGCATATACAAGATCGGACATGCGACATCACCTGATGGGATCAACTGGACAAAGGAAGAAGCCCGCCAGATTATTTCCGATCGATTGGGCGAGGACGAGAGCCAGGCCCTGCCAACGGTGGTACAGGTCGACGGGCAATACCTCATGGCATTCTGCTACCGATACGCCTCTGATTTCCGCACCAACTCGGCTCGCAGTTATCGGCTTGGTTTCGCTTGGTCCACGGATCTACTGAATTGGAGGCGTGATGATAGTTTTCCGTCCTTTCCTCCAAGCGTGGGCGAATGGGACAGCGAGATGCAATGCTATCCACATCTGTTCACACTGGGATCTGACGTGTTTATGCTCTACAACGGAAACGCCTTCGGGCGCGATGGCTTCGGTTTAGCGGTCCTTGAAAGATGAACTACGCAATCGACTATCGTCGCGATAAGGCATCTGTCCTCGAAATTGCTGACCATCTCCGGCAAGCGGATGGCAGCTTTGTGCCCCCTCTGAGTGATCGCGTTGAGATTGATGCCTACGCAGAAAAACTAGTGCGTGTTGGCAGGCGCTATGAAGCATGGGCGGAAGGGCAACTGGTGGGGCTGGTTGCGGGCTATCTCGATGATCCGGCAGCCGGCTTCATCTCTAGCGTTAGTGTGATACCAAGTTGGAAGCGCAAAGGCATCGGCAATGCTCTTTTGGCAGCCTTTATTACACATGCTTGCGTGGCCGGCATACGGACGGTGCGTCTCGAAGTATATCGTGAGAACGACGCTGCCCTTCGGCTTTATCGCACTCTGGGCTTCTCAGAGGTTAACCGCAGTGGTGATACTTTAACAATGTTTATGGAGCTTGATGGCGCGAGATGATGGACCAACGCGACTACAATAGTGAACTTCGAGATACGGCTGACCACAAGTATGCCTATAACTTCGATTTCGACGTCATGCATCCTCTCATGATGCGCTCGATGACACCATTTTTTCGCCCCGGCAACCTGCTGGAGCTGGGAAGCTCGCGCGGAGACTTCACGCGGCACCTGTTGCCACTGTCAGACGACATCACCTGCGTTGAGGCTTCCGACCGAGCTATCGACGAAGCCCGATCGCGGCTTGGTGAAGGGGTGACCTATGTGAACGCACTCTTCGAGGAAGCGGTTTTGTCCCGCCACTTTAACAATATCGTTATGACGCATGTACTTGAACACTTGGACGATCCTGTAGAAGTTCTGCGGAAGGTCAACGACGAATGGCTTGAAGAGGATGGCCGCTTTTTTCTGGTCTGCCCCAATGCCAATGCCCCCTCCCGCCAGATTGCTGTACGAATGGGCCTAATTTCCCACAACGCGGCCGTAACGCCAGCCGAGTATGAGCACGGACACCGTTGTACATATTCGCTTGACACACTCGAGCGAGATGCAGCTGCTGCCGGCCTGCGTGTAGTGCACCGCTCCGGCATCTTCTTCAAGGCTTTGGCAAATTTCCAATGGGACCGGTTGCTGCAGACCGACATCATTTCCAAGGAATACCTTGAAGGCTGCTACTTGTTGGGGCAAGTCTATCCCGACCTGTGCTCCAGTATTTTCCTGGTGTGCGAAAAGGGCTAGTTGGTGTTGGAACTCAGTCGCAGATTGTCGGGCCGGCGTATCGATCTCGTCTCTCTGCTTTTGCTAGTCGCGATGATCGCCAGTATGCTCGTATTGCTGGCGATAGAAGCCGGTCGCGGGATTGGGTTTCGTGACGAGGGCATATACCTGCTAGCGGCAAGATATCCGGACGAGATTCAGGAAAACGTATCCGCTATTTACCGTTTCGGAGGCTACCTGTTCAGCCTCGTAGGACACAATCCAATCTACTATCGAATTGCTGGTATGATCCTGGTTGTCAGCTCGGCCCTGCCACTGGCTCTCGGCGTTGCCAGCGTTCGGCCATGGTTCAATGGACAATTGGTCAGCGCATCTAGCGATCGCTTGTTGGTGCTATTGGTGCTAGTAGTAGGAAGCTTGCTGCACTATCAATGGTCCTATTTGACGCCCAGCTACTACACCTTTACCGCCATCTCTGTGAACGTGCTGACCGGCCTGACGTTGCTTGCCTTGGCTAGCTTGGCCGGTACCGATGGTCGATATCGTGGCTTGGGCTTGCTCTATGGCTTGGCATTCGGCATTGCCTTGTTCGCAAAATTTCCCACCGCACTTTCGCTGCTGGTAATGACTGCCGTCGCATCCGCAGTGTGCGCCAGACCAGCGCGTAGTTTCAGTTTTGCACTCTGGGTAGGCGCGGGATTTGTCTGCTGGTTGCTATTCACCTTTGTCGCCGAACGGCCACCTGCACTGGCACTCCAGGACTTTTTGCAAGGCTGGAAAATCTACCAGTCGCTGGGTTATCACAACCCGGCAGCCAAGCTGCTCGCTTACCCTAAGGATGTCGGTATCCTCTTTCTTACTGGCGCAATTTTATTCCTTCCGAGCCTCGCGATTCTCGTCGCTATCGCTCTTGGCCTTTTACCGCAGAAGCTACGGGAGCGACTAGGTCAGTGGCCTGTGCTGTCCTGGGGCATCATCGTGTCGGCGGTGCTGGTCACAACGCCTAGCGGTCTCTCGGTAGACGTTGCTGATCGCCTGCAGACGTCACCTGAAAATGGGCTCACTCGCTTCTATCTTGCCATACAGGTCGGTTGGGTGCTGCTACTTGGTTCAATGGTCTTCTTGTCGTATGATAGGTCGGGAACCCATATCGGCGCACGCGCCGGGATCGTACTTTTGTTTCTGCTCGGCGCTCCCGTAGCCGGTTCGCTCGGAACGTCTAATCCAATCTTCAATGTCATTCAGTTCTATGCGGCCCCCTGGTTCGCACTCATCCTCGCACTGCTGTGGCTTCTTGCTGGCCGTGGATTTGTCAGCAGACGCCTGATCCAGGTTGTTTGTGTTGCCCTTTGCGCGTACACGACCAGTAATGTGTTGCAGGGCAGTTGGCGACAACCGGCACAGATCAAGCCGCGCACGATGGCCATGCAAGAACATCCCACACTTGTGGGCGAGCCACCGGTGACTATGCTGCTTGACGCTGAAACCAGCCGTTTGGTCACCGAAATTCGCGCTGCTGCTTTCTCGCATGGTTTCGCTTCTGGCGATGATGTGATCGGCTTCAATCAGATCCCAGGGCTAGTTTATGCCATCGGCGGCCGCTCACCGGGGCATCCTGTTTTTACCTGCTGCAGACCCGCGGAAAATATCTATGGAGAGTTGGTTATCGGCTTTGCAGATCCGCAGCGCCTTAATCAGGCTTTCATCCTGCTCGATACCAATCCGGAGCCGGATGTCGTCAACCTCCTAACCGGCGCTGGTCTCGATTTTCCAGCGGCCTACGAGCTGATCGCTACGAGCCGGGCGCTAGGTCGGCAGTTTTTACTGTATAAGCCGCTTCAGCAAACAGCAGACCCATAAGCCCTTCGGCCCCAGACAATGGTATCTTGTGCTGCGAGGCAGTTCCGGAGAGAGCTCCACATTAACCATACCGGAGCTCTTTGTTCCGGATGCGTTCTGCCCCTTGCCGGAGCGTATTTTCCGGGCTATGTCGACAGTGTCTTCGGAAACATCCTGGTTCTGCAGACACTTAGCGGGCCCCGCCGGTGCTGTAACACCAAATGAGGGCCTGACCAGCAACCTTCCTTCGAAAGGTCACCGACTATGTCGACCCTTAACTGCTTCGCTTCGCAATCGGAAGCATCTTCTCGTCCTTCTCCTGTTGAAATCTTCGGGCGGCGGCTGGAGCGATCCATTCTGATCGCTGACTGACGCGCCCTCCGGCTCGTGCTCACCGGCTCGAATGTGGAACTCGTTTCCGCTTCGGCGGACCCGTGTCCGCTTTGGCCGAGGTGAGCATCGATCCTGGTCAATTCAACAGGAGATTTGATTATGACGCATAAGAACCGCTCCGTCGCTGACGCGACGAAACATGCCCACGCAGTTGATCTCGAGAAGATGTCCCTCTCGCTCGGCACCCTCGTGAAAGACCTGGTGGAAGCCGCGTTGTCTGTGTCCTCACTCCAGCGAGCACTGGCCGCCGGGATGGACGAGATCGCATCCGTATTGCGTGCCGTGCCGGTGGCTGAAGGGCGGCTGCTGGAACGCGGGATTGGTCTTGTTGCATAACGCAATCCTGATCTCGTGGTGCTGACAGAAAATCTCCGTCTTCCGGTCACCAAGGCAGCCACGGAACTGGTCGCAATGAACGATGAGGCTCTGGTGAAATCGCTGAGCCTCGACGCGGATAGCGCTGGCCGGAAGAGCTACACGCCTGACCTTCTGATTATCAATCGGGCGACCAAAGGTAACCGGTGTTTTACCCCC
>UBNV01000011.1 GCA_900466945.1 Hyphomicrobiales bacterium | reverse complement strand
TTGGCAGCCGTGTCGATACCACCGGACATTTGACGCGCCAGCACATCCTGATCCTTCATCGCCTTGAATTTTGCTTCCATGAATTGCGCGGTCTCCATGGCGGCCAGGATCAACGCAATGCGCCCGTGGGCTTCCAGCGCCGGAGGTAGGCGGCCCGGTGTGCTGGCAATGACGACTTTCTGTATGAGCTGGCGGATGATGCCGATCAGCGGCTGCTTGGTCTGGGTATCAGCGTGATCGCGCATCATGTAAAGCATGGTATGTATCACCTTGCGGACCGTGTCCTCGTTGATCTCGTCGCGGGGCGTTCTGCATCGCTTATGGGCTTATCCATGGATGGGGCGTTTGCCAGCTGCCGCTCCAGTAGGACCCTGGATCGTTAATCTGACATCGTTGGCAAGTGAGCGACAGCGCTGACCACTACTCATCAGCACCTGAGCTGCGGGCATGGGTATAGGAGGAATTCGCCCATTCGGGCGAACTCTGCAGACGCAATCTCCAGAGGCGCTATAGAACGCCTTAAGGATTGAGCATCTCGGCCACGCTCTCTGAGGTAGTCATCGAAGCCGCTGCATACAGGGCCTATAACGCCCTCGTTGAACCTATTTTACTGCAAATGAGGCTCCACCTCCGCGATTTCGCGAAAAATCGTTGTCGTAATCCCACAAGGCAAGCGTTTTGAGGAAACCGCCGATCGCTCCACCGACTGCGCGCAATCTGATCGAGGTTGGCATCTCACGCGTGGACCAAAAGTGATCTTCGCTCGTCTTGGGAGTGAACGGGTGTATCGCTCTCGAAACGATATCCACCCTCACCAAGCGCTCACGTCGATTGTCCCATATCATGCTTTCGCCAACGACGTTATCCGCAGGGCAAGCCACATTTACCTTCAAATCACATCGCACTCTCAGCCTCGCCTCGGTCTGGCGCCATTGACAGACAGCATAGCGATGGAATACGCATTTTTCCGACGAACCTGTATAACAGGTTTGATGAGAACTGAATGGACGGTCAGCAGTGGCGTATGTCGAAAGCGGAGAGACGGGACTCGTCAGTTGCGTGATCGGTGCCGTCACAGCCTATATCCGCGAGAATGAGCTCGGGCCGGGCGATCGCCTGCCAAGCGAGTTGGCTCTTTCCAAAGAACTGAGTGTTTCGCGCACGGTCGTTCGCGAAGCCTTTCGGTCTCTGGCTGCCATGCGCCTTATAGACCTGAGCGTCGGAAAACGGGCAAGCGTTGCACAATTGGACCATGGCGCCATGTCGCTGATGATCGAGGTCGGCGTAGATACTGAGCAGATCAATGTGCAGCAGATCTACGATGTGCGACGCACCATTGAAGTGCGTACGGCGACACTCGCTGCACTAAGGCGTTCTGATGAAGAGGCTCACCGCATCCTAGGACACGCTCAATCCATGCGAGCGCAGTTTCATGTCCCCGAGCAAGTTATGGAAAACGATCTGGCATTTCACCTCGAGATTGCGCGTGCCTCAAAGAATCCGATTTTCGCCATGATCGTTGGTGCCTTCCAGGGTGTCTCGCGGCAGACTTGGCCGATTGGGTGGCGCAGTCGCTCCTCTGACAGCGAACGAAGCGCGATGAACGACCTGCATATCGCCATTGCTGAGGCGATCGCTACGGGCGATCCACAATCCGCTAGCCGGTTGATGGCTAAACATTTCGATGAAAGCGTCAAGGCGCTGTTGGCGGCAGGCGTCGCGTAGGTGAGCATACGATGAAGATCAGGAAACTAGAGACCGTGCGTGTCACCGAACGGCAAAACTTGCTTTGGATTCTGGTTCACACGGACGAGGGCATCACCGGGCTCGGGGAAACCTTCTTTGGCGCAGAGACGGTTGAAGCATACATCCATGAGTATATTGCACCGCGCGTGATCGGCAGGGACCCTCTTCAGATCGACCTCCTGGCGGCCGACCTTGTCGGGTACCTCGGTTTCCGCTCATCGGGGGCCGAAGTTCGCGGCAATTCCGCATTCGACATCGCCCTGTGGGACATCTTCGGCAAGGCCACGGGCCAGCCGATCGCACAATTGCTGGGCGGCTTCAGCCGTCGCGAAATCCGGACCTACAACACTTGTGCGGGTACCGAGTATATCAAGAAGGCCACAGGACAGACGACAGCAAACTACGATCTGTCGCCGTCATCAGCCAGGGCTTACGATGACCTCAACGGCTTTCTTCTGCGCGCTGACGAGCTCGCCCACTCCTTGCTGGAGGAAGGCATAACCGCCATGAAGATCTGGCCCTTTGATATCGCGGCGGAGAAGACCCGGGGACAATACATCTCGCTGCCTGATCTGAAGCTCGCGCTCGAATCCTTCGAGAAGATCCGATCTGCTGTCGGCGACAAGATGGATATCATGGTCGAGTTTCATTCGATGTGGCAACTGCTGCCGGCCATGCAGATTGCAAAGGCGCTGACGCCCTACCAGACCTTTTGGCATGAAGATCCCATTAAGATGGACAGCCTCTCCAGCCTCAAACGTTATGCGGACATTTCACCGGCGCCCATCTCGGCGTCAGAAACGCTCGGTTCGCGCTTTGCCTTTCGTGACCTTCTCGAGACGGGAGCAGCCGGCGTCGTCATGCTTGACATCAGCTGGTGTGGAGGGCTTTCGGAGGCGAGAAAAATCGCCGCGATGGCGGAAGCCTGGCATCTGCCGATTGCGCCTCACGATTGCACCGGCCCAATCGTGCTTTGTGCATCCACACACCTGTCACTCAACGCGCCGAACGCACTTGTCCAGGAGAGCGTCCGCGCATTCTACAAGACCTGGTACCGCGATCTCGTTACCGCGCTGCCTGAAGTGAAGAACGGGATGATCACCGTTCCGCCCGGGGCTGGCCTCGGCATGGAATTAAATCCTGATCTCGAACGGGCCTTCACGGTGTCCCGCCGAACCTCGGATGCCACAAGCATTTAGACTTCACACAACCACGTCTCAAACCTGGGAGGAGAGAGCATTAAAAAACGTCCGTCATTCGCGGTGCGTTGGGGCCTGCCCTTTTTGATGGCACCGCGTGCTCTGCGAATGCAGAGCGGCTCAATATCGTGTTTGCTCATCATTCATCCGCTTCCAACACATCCTGGCAGGCGGTGAAGAAAGGTTTTGATGACGCGTGCGAAAAGATCGGCGCGAACTGCCAGATGGTGTTCACGCAAACTGCGGGCGCGGTCGAACAGCAGCTCTCCAATATCGAAGCAGTTCTTGCGCGCGAGCCAGATGCTCTCTTGACCACCATAGTCGATGATAAAGCGCCCGATGATGTCATCGCTCGCGCTTCAACGGCTGGCACATTCGTGATCGGTGTCAATGTCGATGACAGTGAAGGCGCCAAGGGAAACAGGCGGGCGCATTTGTTGGGCAGGGGTTCCGCTCGGCCGGCTATTCGGTTGGGTAAGCAATGTCCGAAGCTGGGGCTCACGTTCCGACCTATCGATGAGAAGGTGCGCGATACGCTTCACTGGTATCGCCAAGAAGGACGGGCTTGAATTTTTTTGCGTGTGCAAGATTGCTGGGTTTGGCTCCATGAGTGACGGCTCTTGCCATCGGCTCGAAGAATTGGACAGCCCCGCGTCTCCGATCCACTTTTCGCTTTGACGGTTTTCAGAACCATTGTTGATTGGCCAAATCATCGCTTCTGGATGCATGATGGAGAGGGATTTTCGGCTTTGGCTATTGATGGGTGAGGGCACATGGAAACTTCTGCAGTCGACTTGAGCAGCTATGTGCGAATACCTCTTGCCGATGCACATGTGAGGCACCTTCAAAGCGTCGGCGAGATTGCAAAATTCGCTCCGGGCGAAACGCTGGTCGAGTTTGGAGCGAGGAACGATGCCTTCTACTATATCCTGGAAGGCGAAGCCGCAGCTTGGGATGAGGTCTCAGGCACGCGCTATGGCAACGCCACGCTCGGACCTGGCCAGTTCACAGGCGAAATGAGCTTGCTCAGCGGCGCTAGCGCTCAACTGACAAACCGCGCAGCGACCGCGCTGACCGCCATCAGGGTCTCGCGCGACGGATTGTTAAAGGCCATGGCCGCCATCCCGGAGATGAGTGATATCATCATCACGGTCTTCGCAGCCCGACGCAGGCGACTGATCGAAAGTGGACAAGCAGGGCTTACCTTGATCGGCTCCGACACCGATCGCGCGATAGGTCGTATTGAGGCATATGCCACGCAAAACCGGATCCCCTTTCGCGCTCATCCGCTGGGCACGCCAGAAGCTCAAGAGCTGGCTCAGCGATGTGCAGTGCCGCAAGACAAAGGAGCGGTCATCATCGGCTTCAATAGCGTGTTGGCAGATCCCACGCCTCGAGCTCTTGCGGCCCGGCTCGGGCACGACTCATCGGTTGAAGAAGGAGCCACATTCGATGTGGCAATTGTTGGCGCAGGCCCTGCAGGATTGGCCGCGGCCGTTTACGCGGGAGCGGAGGGTATGCGCGCATTGGTTATCGATGAACTCGCTGTCGGAGGCCAAGCCGCGACTTCATCTCGTATCGAAAACTATATGGGATTTCCAACCGGTATCTCTGGTGCTGATCTGTGTACGCGTGGCGAGATCCAAGCGTTGAAGTTTGGCAGTCGCTTTGCGGTACCCAGACGGGTGACAGGCTTGGGCAAGACGGCAAGCGGATTTGATCTATTCTTTGACGACGGCGTGAGAGTTTGCGCCACGGCGGTCGTTGTCGCCACCGGCGTGCAGTATCGGCGGCTACCACTGGCGCGGCTGGAAGAGTTCGAAGGAGCCGGTGTCTTTTATGCGGCCACTGACCTGGAAGCACGCCACATCCAGGGTAACGCTGCGGTGGTTGTGGGCGGAGGCAATTCTGCCGGCCAGGCCGCCATGTTCCTTAGCCGCAAGGCAGATCAGGTCCATCTTGTCGTACGCGGTGCGTCATTGGCAGCATCGATGTCTGAATACCTGGTTGACCGGATCCGTCGCAATGAGCGCATAACCATTCACTATGAAGCTCAGGTCCATGAACTTCACGGCGAGGATCATCTGGACGCGGTGACCTTGACCGAAGGAAGTGGTCTGTCGCGGCTACAGGCGACGGGCCTGTTCATAATGGCCGGTGCAGCTCCCAATACCGGTTGGTTGTCAGATATGGTGGAGCTTGATGACAAAGGATTTGTTCGCACAGATGCCGGCCATGCCACCAATTGCGAAGGCATTTTCGCTGTTGGTGACGTGCGAGCAGGGTCAGTCAAAAGGGTAGCATCGGCAGTGGGCGAGGGCTCTGTAGTGATCTCGCGGGTCTGGGAGCATGTCGCACGCGTCCGTGAACGGTAAATGGGCTTCGTTAGCCGCTTGAGTATCGGTTGAGCGCATTTTGCTGATCAATCAGGAGCAAGCAGGCTCTTCCTGAAGATCAACTTGTCGTCGCCGTCCTGGTAGTAGTCTCGTATCCGCCCTTCAAACTCATAGCCGTTCTTAAGGTAGAAGCGCCGTGTCAGGTCGAAACCTTCAAGACCAGAGGTCTCGATCAGGAGAATGCGTGCGCCTAGCTCGCTGAGCCGTTTTTCAACCTCTGTGATCAACTGGGTGCCGGAACCCTTTCCCTGTTGCTCGGGGTGGATTGCAATCAGGAGCAGATTGAAAGTGCCATCGGTAAGCTTTTCCGGCGCAACATAGGCGACACCAACCGGCTGAGGGTTCGTGAGCACGAGCCACAATTCTGTCGGCTCGTTTCCGGTGAAGAATTCTTGCACCATCTCATCCAGCATCGAGGACGGAAAGAGGTCGGTCGCCTCTATCAGAGCTTTGATTTCTGGAAGATCGGCGGCGGTGAGATCTCGTATCATTCAGTTCAGCCTATAATTGTGTGCATGGAGGAACCATGCGTGTTGCAATCGAGACGCTCGGATCCCGTGGTGATGTCCAGCCATACGTCGCGCTTGCGCTTGCTCTCCTTGCGCGCGGACACGACGTGCAGCTTGCTGCCCCGGCGCAGTTTCAAGGTTTCGTGGAACGTCACCATATTCCTTACGTCGCTCTGCCAGGTGAGTTTCTTACACTGCTTGATACGCCGGAGGGAAAGGCCGCCATTGCAGGTGGCAAGGGGTTCAGCGGTGGGCTGAAGTTGCTCAAGCATATTCGCCCGATGATGATGCAGTTGTTCGATCGGGAATGGCAGGCAGTTGAGAGCTTTGCGCCAGCCATCATCGTTTATCACCCCAAGTCACTTGTTTCTCCCTGGATGGCCACTGCGCTCAGGATCCCGCATGTTCTTGCATCACCAGTGCCAGGCTTGACGCCAACAAAGGCCTTTCCGAGCCCGCTCCTTCCATTTTCGTCACTGGGTCCCTTCAATCGGCTGAGCCACATAGTCGCGCTGAAAGCCGTTGACCTCCTATTTCGTCGCGATTTAAAGGCCTGGCGGAAGCGTGTCTTCGGCACATCTGCCGATAGGCCAGCGCCGCCGGCAGGAACGATCTATGCCTTTAGCCCGGCGATACTTCCCAAGCCGGATGATTGGGGCCTTGACACTCTTGTGAGCGGCTACTGGTTTCTGGATGAGCCTGATTGGACCCCGGATCCGGCACTCGCCCACTTTCTCGATGACGGGCCTGCCCCCGTCTTTTTCGGTTTCGGAAGCATGCCGGGGCTAAACCCGGAGGCTCTCACCGGCCTGATCCTCCAGGCGCTCACGATGACCGGAAAGCGAGGAGTGCTTGCAAGGGGTGGTGGGGCTATCAGCACGGGCCTGGCCGGGGGCCCCATGTTCTTTCTCGACAGCGCGCCTCACGATCGACTTCTCCCTCGAATGAGTGCGATCGTTCATCATGGCGGTGCCGGGACAACAGCGGCAGGACTTCGCGCTGGCCTGCCGACCCAGATCATTCCGTTCTTTGGGGATCAGCCCTTCTGGGGCAGACGCGTGGCCGAGCTCGGTGCAGGACCGTCGCCATTGGAGCGCGCCAGTCTGACCGCTGAAACTCTAGCAAAGGCGCTGACTGCATTGGAAGATCCCATGATGCGGATAAGGGCGCAAAGTTTGTCAGATGCCATAAAGACGGATCCAGGAGCTGGCGCCGCGGTCGACTTCCTCGAGCGCCGGGTCGCCTCCGCCCAATGAACCCGCCTTTGCGGAGCAACGCTGGACGAGAGGGAATCGAGCTAGGATGCCTAGACGAGGTCAGCTCACAGCTTAGCTTGGCGTGAAACTAAACAGCCAAGAGAAACTGTTAGAGCGTGAGGGCGGGCGGCCACGGTTCGGCTGGGGGGCGTCGGTGGTCCCTTTCGAGGTCGGAGGTAGAACCCCGCCCGCATTCCTATCAACCAGCAAAAAGGGTTTGCTCGCAATACCAGAAATTGCCAGGCAATCTTGCTCTGCCTGGAGCGAGTAGCGGAGCCACAGTCAGGGTAGTCGCCGCTCTCCTCATTCCATTTGGGTGTGCACTGTTTGGGTGTGACTGGGTCTGCGGTCAGTGTCCGCCGACTTTAAGGAGTCGTATGGTAACGGATCACTTCGTTGCGTCTCTTCAAGTCCGATGATGGGCCCTCGTCGCCAGCACTGATCTTACCCGTCGTCAATGACCTGCGTTCGTGTCTGCGCGAGTGTAGCGTCCACCAACGTGTGGAGAAATGATATGACAACGAGACGCAGATTTTTGACAATCCTCGGGGGTGGCGTAGTCGTCGCCGCAGCGACCGGATCTTGGGCGTTGACCCGCGAACCGACAGCCGCAAGAGCCCCTTGGGCAGCGGCTGGAAAAATGGTCGACGGCGATCCTCGAACGCGCTGGCTTTCCTGGGCTATTCTCGCGCCCAATCCCCACAATCGCCAACCCTGGATCGTAGACCTGCGTGTCCCAAACGAAATCACCTTGCTGGTCGACCTTGATCGACGCCTGCCGGACACGGACCCCTTTGACCGTCAGATCACGATCGGGCTTGGTGCTTTTCTCGAACTTGCGAGAATGGCTGCCGCAGAGGAAGGAATTGCACTTGATGTGAAAGCCTTCCCGGATGGCGCGGGTACGGCGGCCTCGCTCGATCTTCGCCCGATTGCCCGGCTAAAGGTCATGACGAAGGAGGCAGCGCCGGATCCGCTCTTTCACCATGTATCGCTTCGCAGAACAAATCGTGCAGCCTTCGATGTTTCGCGGGCAGTATCGCAGTCCGATCTGGAGGCTATAGCTGCTGAGGCGATACCGCTTCGCGCAGGTTTTACCGCCGATACGACAGAGGTCGCCAGGCTACGGGACATCGCCTGGCGAGCGATGGTCATCGAAATGAACACGCCGGCGGCGGCAATCGAGAGCGTCGACCTGACGCGGATCGGACGCGCAGAAATCGAGGCCAATCCGGATGGCATATCGCTCAGCGGTCCACTGATGGAAGGCTTGGCACACACCGGACTGCTCTCTCGTGAGGGCATGGCGCAATTTGGATCTGCGGGTCATCAGGCGATGATGGACGCGCAGAAACCACAGTTCGACACCGCCATGGCGTTTATTTGGATTGCGACGGAAGGAAACGATCGTTTAGCCCAGGTATCGGCGGGGCGTGCGTATCTGCGCGCAAATCTTGCGGCGACAGCCCGTGGAGTTGCAATGCAGCCATTCAGTCAAGCGCTCCAGGAGTATCCGGAAATGGCGTCGAGCTACGCCGAATTGGCAAATGCGCTTGCACCCCGCGCCTCAGATCGTGTCCAGATGTTTGCGCGCCTTGGCTATGCTCCCCTGCCAGCCCAAAGCCCCCGTTGGCCGCTCGCAACACGCATCCTGAAGGCGTGACCACGATGGAAAGCCTCTCATTTTCCGGCGCGGTGCGGCAAAGTCCGACCCCGGGCGCTACACTGAACGCTCCCGGGAAGGCGCTGACATTCCTTGCGGCTCCGCCGGAGATCTTGAGGTTCCGCGAGGATATCGGGCTTGATGCCGATCCCGTACCGCTTCATCGCCACTTGGCCCAAACCGAACGCTTTACGGTTTTGTCGGGTACACTCGAGATCACCATCGCGGACCAGATCGTGCGCCTTGGGGAAGGTGAATGTCTCGAAGTTCCGCCCGGCGTTCTTCATACCTATGCGCCAGGCGGCGCAGACATTGGACAGGCGGTTGCGGCGACCTTGATCGAAGTTGAGCTTTGGCCGGCGCATCATGCCGATCACTTCTTTGAGGTCATCTATGGGCTCACTCGAGAGAGGCGATTGCCGCCTCGTAACCTTCGCGACGGGATCGCTTTGATGGCGCTCGCGCATCGTCATCGTTTCATCACTGGTCGACAGCCAGTCTGGCTCATGCGCGGTGTATCAGGCGTCTGCGCCCTTGTTGCGGCCGTCTTCCGGATCGACGCCTGGGTTCCACGATTTCTGCCGCGAGCACCAGGCGATCACCTGCCATAGCCAAGGCCGATCGTGAGCTATCGGCCTTCGATAACCGACGTAGGCCTCGGATGTCTTCGCATCATCTTCGCTGGTAGCATTGACTGTGATGCACTGCGAACAGAAAGGCCGGTTCAATGACCGATCAGAGTGCCCCTCATGCCGGCTTTGTCAGATTGCTGACGGAGGCGGTCAAACCTCTCGTGCCGCATGAAGACGCGCTCGCTCGGCTGATGTCAGCCTCCCGTATTGCAACTGTGCCAAAGGGTTCTCAGGTTCTCCGGGCAGGAGAGACGGCAACACATCTGTTCCACATTCACATTGGCTTGCTCAGATACTTTTACATCGACGCAGCGACTGGCGACGAACGGACCGGGCAGTTTTTTGACGAAGGTGGCACTGTCACCGATGCGGGAAGCTTTCTGACCGGCGCGCCGGCTACTCAGACGATCGAGGCCGTCGAGGAATCGACGCTTCTGATCATGCCGCGCGTGGCCTTGCTTCGTGCTTACGATGAAGACCATGCCATCGAACGCTTCGGCCGGAAGTTGGTTGAAGCGGGCTTTCTCGGTTCCCAGCGCCGCGCTGCAAACTTGTTGAACCTTTCTCCTGACGATCGATACCGCCACTACGTCGAAACCCGACCAGAGATTGTCCGTCGGGTGCCGCAATATCTCCTGGCGAGCTTTCTGGGTGTCACGCCAGAGAGCCTGTCCCGCATTCGGGGGCGACTGGCCCGTCCCCGTAAACCCCGCGACTGACGGCGCGTTCTTACCCAAGGTCAATGAGGCCAGGATGCCTGTCGTCCTATCCTTCATCATCCGAGGCAAAAGGTGCGTCGGAAATCAACTGGAGCCTCAGATGACCTACCTCTCGACCCCCAATGCGGCGTCAGCATCTGCGCTGACTGCAAAAGATCAAGCTTCATTCCATGGCCGCCTTGCTGCAGGGCTTCTCATCGCTCAATTCATCGCAATGTGGGCGGCGTTCTTCATCCTCGCCCCATCGATCAATTGGCCTGCCTCACTGGATGAGCCCCCGGCCATCATCCTGCCTTTGATACTCGAACAGTCAGTTCCGGTCTTCCTCGGCTATCTCAGCTATCTCATCCATGCCCTTCTGCTCATCCCGATCGCGGCACTCATCCCGGCAGCGCTCAAGATGGGTGTTGGAATGGGGCGCAACGCCCTGGCCTTCGGTGTGCTTGCGGGCTTTGCAAAAGCGCTCGGCATCACTCGATGGCTGTTCTTGATGCCCGCACTTGCGACCAGCTTCGTCGATCCCGCCACGTCGGAAGGCAGCCGGGCTGCACTTGCGGCAATCTATGAGGCTTTCAACGCCTATGCTGGCGGGGTCGGAGAAATCCTGGGGGTCGGCCTTTTCGCCGGGATCTGGACGATCCTTATGTCGGCAACCCTGATCCGCAGCGGAGCACGCATTTTGGGGAGTGCCGGTGTCGGTGCCGCGATCCTCCTCTTTTCGACGCTGCCGTCGGTGATCGGCATTGAATCTCCGGTTCTCCTGACCTTGTCCGGAATTCTCTGGCAGCTCTGGACCTTCGCACTCGCAATCTTTTTCTGGCGTCTTCGCTAACGTCAGCGGCCTCGGACCGAAACCCGGCCCGACGCTGGTTCGCACCGTCATTCCCATAGAGGACAAATCTCATGAAAATGAACACCACACACGTCGTCTTCGGCGCCGGCCCGCTCGGGCGCGAAGTGACCCGTCAACTGCTTGAGGCGGGAGCGACTGTCCGCCTTGTCAGCCGAAGCGGATCGAATGATCTGCCAGGGGCGGAGTCTGTTGCTGCCGACCTGATCGACCCTGCGAGCGCCATCTCCGCGGCCAGAGGTGCTGATGTCATCTACTTCTGTGCCGCACCCGCCTACACGGAGTGGGCGCGGACCTTCATGGCGCTTCAGGAAGGCGCGATCGCTGCAGCGAGACAAACGGGAGCCGTTCTTGTCGTCGCTGAAAATCTCTACGGCTATGGTGTGGCAGGCGAACTCTTCGAGACCATGCCCCTGAGTGCCGCCACGAGTAAAGGAGGTGTCCGCGCCCGCATGAGCCACCGCTTGTTCGAGGCGCATCGTGGAGAAGAGATCAGAGCTGTCTCCGGTCGGGCGTCCGATTTCTTCGGGCCCGAGGTCAAGCAATCAGCGCTTGGAGATCGCTTCTGGCCCGAGCTTCTCAGCGGCCGTACCATCAACTGGTTCGGCAACCCCGACGCATTGCACAGTTTTACCTATCTACCCGATTTTGCGCGGGCTCTGATCAACCTCGGTGCAAGGGCGGAAGCCTTGGGGCGGCCTTGGCACGTGCCGTCGCTGCTTCCAATGCCACTGCGGGCATTTGCTGCCCACGCTGCAAAGATCGCCGGCGTCGGTGATCCGAAGATTCGGCGAACGCCGCGCGCCATTTTGCGCGCCATCAGCCTCTTCAATCGTGACGCGGGCGAACTGCTCGAAATGGAATACTCCTTCGTCCGTGATTTCGTCATCCGAGATGACGACTGGCGTGCAGCATTCGATGTCGAACCAACGAATATGGAAGCTGCAATTGAAGCAACGATCGAAGCTTGGCGGGGTAGCCGCAGGGTGACCCACCCCCTGAACACTTCCAATCAGGCAGTATCGGATACGCCAAGCTTTGCCGCATTGAGGAGAAACGAAGATGTCAAATCTTGAACGCTCGTCAGATCGAGGGCTTGGATCAGCGGTGGTTTCTCGTGACATCACTCCCTTAGGCGCTTGGAGGAGATTGGTTCAGGCTTTTGCTTTCATTGGTTTCGGCCTGGTCTTCTTGATCACGACTGGTTTGATCGATGATGTGTCCCAGTTCGATCAGACACGGGGTGGATATGAAGCACCTTACACCGGATGGACGGGCACCCCGATAGACTGGTCCGTTGTCGATGTTACGCCTGACGGATTTGCCAGCCGCGGGTCGGTTGTCGATGTGCTGGTGAACTGCACAACCGGAATGATCGAGATGGAAGTCCTTGGACTCACATTTCCGTTTCGTGGATTGTCCGAACGGGCGATTGCAGTCCATCATCCTCGCGAAGCGTGCGCCAATGAAGGCTTCCAGGTTCAGTTTTGACCTGCAGAATAGGCGCTGGCCGGTTTCCCAGCGGAATCATCCGTTTTTCACTTAGGTCTTAACGACTGCGGGGGATGGCTGCGTCACCTACGAGCGGGATACTTTTCGGCGTGGTTCTTCCAAGTCATTCGGGACGAGGAGCTTGGACGACTTGCGCAGGAGCTTTCATGCAGCCGTGATTGAAGTTCTGTTGAAAGCCGCCAGCAAATCGCGGTCGCTATCACCGAGCGATATAATATTCCAACCGCAAGAGACTTTGGTGGTCTTAGTAGAGAAGCTCGGGACGTCCGCTAATCGCTACGCGTGCCGTAACAGCGTACGGTCTGCAATCGGCCCCTTGCGGAAATCATTTCCGCTTTGCGCCTCCATTTCGGACGTTGCTATCCTCTATACCAATCTCAAAGGCAGACGCTCAGGCGATGGGAGAGAATGTGGTTCTTCCTGATTATCAGGGTGATGAAGGACTGGTATGGGCAGGTGCGATGGGGTGCACAAGTCCAGCAGATACCCCTGTACCTTCAGGGGCAACTTGCGTCATGCGGTTCTTCAACAAATCGCTCATGCTGAAGAGTGGCGCCATGGGGAACGACAACATTGCAAAAGCTTCGATGAGCCTCCGGGGTTGCTCCTTGATGAATTCGACGGCCATCTTGCCTCCATCTTTGCGCACAACCACGCAGCCAATAGAATACTCGAAGTTTCCGATGACAATGTAGAAGCTGGCCGGCACATCGCTCAGCGTGGTCGCCAGCAACGCACCCGCCTGAGATACATCTACCATGACAGCGCGACAGGATGCGATCGGTCGTCTTGCCGAGTGCTTGTACAGAAGGCGGATCACGGCCTTGCACCGGTATCTTTGGCTCGCCCGCCGATCATGATCGTTTGTGACTTTCGACAAGTAATGTTTGTTCATCTTCAATATCCCACACATGATGGTGCCTGATGCTGGACCGGAGCCGGAAATAAAAGGTGGCGGGATTGTTAAAAACGGTAAAATACAAGTTGATGAAAAACCGTCTTGAAGACCTCGATATTTGCGTCTCTGAGGGTGGGGTTCGCTAAAACCGCTGAGGCTCCTGATGGAAAATGTTCGATTGCTCGCCGAGTTCGATTGGTCGCAGACTGAACTTGGCGCTATTGAAGACTGGCCCGCAGAGCGACGGGCGGTTGTCCAGACAGCCTTGGGATCTCTGTTCCCGATCTGGCTTGCCTGGGGAGATGATCTCGTCCAAATCTACAACGATGGCTACAACCGGATTTACGGCGACAAGCATCCGGGGGCGTTCGGGGCCAAAGCCGTTGAGAGCTGGCCCGAAATCTGGGAGTTTTTGAAGCCAGCACTCGATCGCGTCAAGGCCGAGAAACAACCCCATCTGTTTCGAGATCATCTCTTGCCACTGCAAAAATCACAGAGCGTGGAAGAGTGCTATTTCACCTTTTGCTACAGTCCGATCTTTGCAGCCGACGGCAGTGTCGAGGGTGTAATGTCTGTTGCCGTCGAGACGACACAAGAGGCGATCGATATGCGCAGGCGACCGCTCACCACCTTGATCATCGAGGCAGCGCCTAAAGACCCCCATCCAATCAGCACAAAGTTGAAGGAGACGGTCGAAGACAACGTACTGGATGCGAAATCCGCACTGGTCTTCAAGGAAAATACCGAAGTTCACCCGGTGGAATGGGCGCTCCGATGCGAAGGCGGCTGCGAGGACAGAATTCTGTCGGCGATTACCGCTGTGCCGGAACGTCCAGCCTTCGGCGTCGTCTCTTTCGAAGAAACCTCAGCCAGTTCCGAACACGCGGACTTTCTAGGCTATGTAACCTTCACCTCGATTGATGGTCACAGCCGAAAGACGCTTGTGCTGTGGCCATCCGCGCTCGTGACGCAAGAAAGTCTGACCGATCTCCTTTTCAAGCTCGACAAGCGTCTTCGGGTGGCGACCGAACATCTGATCACTTTGGGTACCATAAAAGACGAGCTTGCGCAGAGCGATCTCGTCTATCGCTTCTTGTTTGAAAACACCCTCGATGGTGTCGTTTTTTCGTCACCGGACATGCACGGAAAAGGAACCGAGACCATCATTGGTGTCAACAAGGCGGCCTGTGCCATGCTCGGCTATGAAGCCGAAGAGATGATCGGCATGCGGCGAGACGATTGGTTTTTCGCCGATGACGAAAGGGTCATGTCCGCCATAAGCGAGCGGGCGCAGCAAAAGGTGTTTAAAGGCGAACTCGTTTTCCGCCACAAATCCGGACGTCCCGTCACTCTGGAGATCACCTCCATTCTCTCGGGTCTCCGGTCGGGACAGCGCCGGTCGATGTCCATACTCCGGGACTGGACGCAGGAGTTAAACGTAGAGCGGGAGCGCGCCGAGCGTTCGCGCCTAGAAAGCATTGCGCAGATGACCGGCGGTATCGCGCACGATTTCAACAATCTCCTAACCGTCATCGTAAGCGCTGCCGAACATCTTGAGGCTTGCATCGCCGATCTGGATCAAAAGGAAGTTGTCAGCGACATTCTGACGGCATCCAGCCGTGCGGCCAACCTCACATCTCAACTCTTGGCCTATGCGCGCCGACAAAACCTGGAGCCTATGTCCGTCGACGTCAATGCCGCCATTCGGCAGATCGGGCGCTTGGCTCAGACGGTTGTCGGGAAGGATGTCCAGATCCATTATGACTACAGTCGCCGAAGCCTGACTGCCGACGTCGATCTTGCGCAATTGACCTCAGCTCTGGTGAACTTGATCAAGAACGCCAGTGATGCCATGGAGGGGAGAGGTCGCGTCGTGGTCACGACACGTGTTGAGCAGGATGCCGAGACGCTTGCCAAGCTTGCGCTGAGGCCCGGAAAATATGTCTCTATAAGTGTACGCGACACCGGTGTGGGCATCAGCTCGAAGAATTTGCCACGGATCTTCGATCCGTTCTTCACGACAAAGGCTGGTCAGGGAGGCTCCGGCCTAGGCCTCTCCATGGTGCAGGGGTTCGCACGGCAATCCGGTGGCGACATCATGCTGCAATCGGCGCCCGGTGGGGGTACCCTTGCCAGGCTGTTCCTTCCCCAGAGGGTGCGAAGTGCCAAGCAAGCCGCTCGTTCTGGCGTCACCAGAGCCACCGGTGATATCGCCCATGGATTCGATGTATTGGTCGTTGACGACGACCCCCTCATTCGTCGTCAAGTTACGCGCTTGCTCACAAGACTGGATGTGACCCATGCCGAGGCGGGTACGGGTGCTGAAGCGATAGAGCTGCTGAAGATGAGGCCGAAGCTCGTCTTGACGGATCTGGCAATGCCAGGCGCCGAAACAGGGATTGAGGTCGCATCCGCCTGCCTTCAGGCGATCCCCCGAATACCTGTCATCGTCATGTCGGGCTTTGCTGCGGATCCTAGATGGACGGCGGCATCGGTGCGCGCTGACGTCTCCCTGACCAAACCCTTTTCACGCGACGAACTGCTCAGGGCTATAAAAAAGGCGTTAGGCTAGTGCTGCGACGTTACATGTCGTTCCGGTCGGGCTTGAGCAGAAATCGATAGCCCACGCCCCGGACCGTTTCGATCACATCCTCATCAAGGAAGTTCGAGAAGATCGCCCTCAAGCGTGCGATGTAAATGTCGATGGTCTTGTCATCACTGCGAAAGGGACGAAAACACACCGCTTCCGAGAGATGCTGCCGGCTGCAGACCTTCCCAGCCGTATTCATCAGTTGAAACAGCAGGCGTGACTCCATGTTGGTCAGAACAAATTCGCGGTCCGGCGACTGCAACACCTTCGTTGCCGGCGAATAGTGAAAGTTCCTGAAGGTGAAAACTCTGTCCACGGTCTCATGCCCCCGCAGACGATGGACTGCGCGGGAAACGCGCGCCTGTAGCTCGCGAATCGAGAAAGGTTTCATCACGTAGTCATCGGCGCCGAGGTCCAGGGTGTTGGCCCGCACTTCCGGACTTCCGCCGCCTGAAATGACGATGGCCGGCAATTGGGATCGAAAACGCAACTCGCGCAGGATCTGCAGCGCGTTCCCGTCTGGAAGATTCATATCCAGGATCAGAACGTCGTATTCATCGACCTGCTCACTTGCGACGAGGCGGGCGCATTTTGCATATGTCTGTTTCACGTCGATCCGGTCTGAGGGGATGGGCCAGTCACGTTTGATCGCCTTTGCCACCAGAAGGTCATCCTCGACCAGAAGTATCTTCAACATTTCAAGCTCCCACGATTTTCTCCCTTCATCGCTGGAAGCCAAATTGCAACTGACTGAGTGAACTGGTCGGCGCTGCCACCTCTTGGTACCAGGGGCACTTGCACAGCAATAGCATGTATCTCTCACTGCGAGTAAATTACTTTGAATTTCCATCGATATCAGTAGTTTTATCGGTGGTTTTAGTATTGTATGTTTTCGCAGCGTGGAGTGCTTCGCGTTTATTTTTGAAAGGACCTGTTAGAATCACGGCATCATCATCTGACGTAATAGTGACAGATTTACTGATGGGGTCGTATATATACTGCATACTGCGGTTTCCTGTTTACGATTTTGGGAAGATTTCTCTCGCCGGACTGGGGCGATGAAACAGGTAGCCTTGTCCGTAATCGCAGCCGATTGACTTAAGTAGCTCGCATTGTTCGATGGTTTCGATTCCCTCTGCGACCACTTCGATAGCCAGCGAATGAGCCAGGTCGCACACTGCTTTCAGAAAGCCTGCGGCACGCTCCTCAGTTTCCAGCCGACTGACGAACGACCGATCGATCTTGATGGCGCTGACCGGGAAATCCAACAAGTGCGTCAAGGACGCAAAACCTGTCCCGAAGTCGTCGAAAGAAATCCTCAGCCCGGACTCTGTGAAGGTTCGACAGGTCTGGAGAACCTCGCCGGTATCGCGCCCCAGGAAAACATCTTCCGTTACTTCTATCTCGATGGCGGACGCAGGAAGGTGCCGCCGCCTGATCTCTGCAAGCAAGAACGTCGGAAAGTTGCTGTCGCGAAATTGGTGGGGGCCGATGTTGATTGAGATCGACACATTTGCGTCACCCCTGTCGATCCATTCGCGCGCCTGATCGAGGGCCGATCTCACGACAAACGCCGTGATCTCTCCAGAGAGTAGCGGATCATCCAACGCCGCTCGAAACGCTTCGGGGGTTTCCACGCCGCCGTCTTTGCGTCGCCAGCGGAGCAGAGCTTCGTGTCCAGCAGGGCTATTGTCGCGGAGCAGCAGTTTCGCCTGATAGAACAGTTCTAGCTCGCCGTTCCTTAGAGCCTTGCGAATGCCAACGATCGTCTTTGCCTTCTTCTCGGCCAGGCATCTCATTTCTGAACGAAAGAATGAATATCGATTACGACCTTGGATCTTGGCCTCATACAGCGCCATGTCGGCTTCTGCGATCAACGCTTCTGGATCGAAGTGCGCGCCGTGGCTCCGTATCGCCACGCCCATAGAGACGGTCAGATTGGCTGTCTGTTCCTGAAAGCGCATGGGAAATGCAAGTGCCGTAACGATTTTACCGATGCGTCTCTCGAGCCCGCGGCGGTCACCGGGGATCTGGAGAATAATTGCAAATTCGTCGCCGGCGATACGTGCGACAAAGGCACCATGTGCCTCCAGGATCCGTAGTTTGCGCGCGATGCGTTTGAGGCACTTGTCGCCCGCCGCATGCCCGAAGGTATCGTTGATTGACTTGAAGCCATCGAGATCGAGCATGACGAATGAAAATGGCGTTTCATCGCCCTGCAGCTTGCGCAGTTGTTGGAGGAGGCTGAAGCGATTGGAAAGCCCTGTCAGGCTGTCACGCGCCGCCATATCGTTGAGTCGCTTGCGGGTTTCCCGTTCCTTCGTGATGTCTTGCAACAAACCGAACTTCGCGATCCTCCCTCCAGTGCTTTCGGTTTTGCCGAGCACCCGGATCCACTTTTCCATGCCATCCGGAGTGTGGATCTGACCTTCGAAAAGCAGGGAGGTGGCGGACGCTGCAAACCTGGCGAACTCGCGCTGCCATCTCAGTTCGTCTTCGCCTATGAAGAGGCCTCGCACGGCTTCGAGAGTGACATTTTCGATAGGTTTCAGCCCCAGGATGTGGCGCGTTTCGGCCCCCCAGACAATCTTTCCCGTATTGTGATTGTATTCCCATGAACCCAGCGCGGCGAGTTCGGATGCGTATTCGAGAAGATGTTGCTTGTCGCGAAGCTGAAGCTCTCTCTGCGTGTTTGCTACACGCTCGGTATCGAGTTGATCGCGGAGCTTGCTCTCGATCTGGGATTGATGAAATTGGCGCAGGAGATTGGAGACGATCTGCCCGAGCGTCCGCAGGAGTTCAGCGTCTTCAAGACTCAACGTTCGCGGCTTGGTGTCGACGATACAGAGCGTGCCGAGGTGATGCTCGTCGCTCAATCCGACCGGCACGCCGGCATAGAACCTGACGCCAGGCTCCCCCTTCACCAGGGGATTCCCCGAAAATCGTGCGTCGAGTTCGGCGTCCTCGACAACGAAAACGTCATCCTGAAGGATCGTGTAGTTGCAGAACGCCAATTCGCGCGGCGCTTCTTTTGCATCCCACCCCGTCGCGGCCTTGAACCATTCACGCTGTTCGTCGAGCATCGCAACGAGAGCAACCGGAACGTCGAACGAAGAACAGGCGAGGCGGACGGCGGCGTCGAAATTCTTGTCTGGCGTAGTGTCGAGGATGCCCAGTTCATGTAGGGCAGCACACCGTTCCGCCTCATCCGGGCCGATCGGATATGTCAAAGGACGGGGGATTGGATGAAGCATGATCATCGCCTAATTGCAGACCGTGCAAGAGCAATGACTGGCGCCACTTAATCAGCGACTTATCAATAGTTAAAAACGGTAAAACTCAGCACCCACTCTTTTGAACATTCTCGGACGGCGCTGCTGGCTGATCGGTTGGGAGCTGGGGAGTCGGTTTTGACGATGCTGCAACACTCGCCAGTGGTTGCAGCATTTTGTGGGGTAACGAACTCGATCGTTTCGAAACCCCTTCCTGGTCCGCTTTGGTGGTTCTTAGAAAAGAAGCGGATAGTCCGCTTCCGGCCCCCTTGCGGAAATGATATCCGCTTTGCGCCGTCTCATCGGTCATTGAGGCGCATTTGCCTTAGCCCCGAAAGCAGACGTGTCCATGGCTCCGTTTCGTATCTGCATCTTGCCGGTCTACAGATGATCCGATTCTCATGGTCAGCGACGGTGGCAAGGCTTTCTGCGAGCGAATAGACAACGTCGCCTCCGAGCCCTAACATCTTATAACGGGTTCTTCGCTTGGCGCTAACGATCGAATAGGTTGGAGTTGAACGCAGCAAGAGGCATCTCGCCGCATACACTGTACCCACGAGGCCCTCGACTGTTCGAAGCTGTTCAACTGCAATAAGCCAACGCACGCTCATTGATTACTACGTCATGCGCCAGGTTGGCAGGCTAAAGTTGCGTTGATGCGTTAACCGCGAAGCTCCCTATCAATCCTGTCGGATGCGCTCGACAGCGCGGACTTGTCGGATTTCGCGCCAGACAGGGCATCATGCACCTCCTCGCCGAGAATTCGCTCGATAGCAGCATATTGCGGGATCTTTGGGCGCTGCCATGTGTGTAGCAGGTTCTTCTTGGCTAATTGATCTACGAACCGAACGATTGGCGAGCTGGCCGCTGCTTCCGGGTCGGCGCTGACGGAAAAGCGGGGTGCGATCGGGAAGCCGTTTTTCACATGCGCCTTCATTGCCTCCCGCGAGGCCATCCAGGCGATCGCATCTGCGGCGAGTTCGACGCGTTCCTCCGGGAGATTAGACGGTATGCAGAAGAGAAAGCCGCCGATTGGTGAAGCGCGGTTTCCGCCCGGACCGGCTGGCTGGGGCAGGTATTCGACCCGCCGCTTCACCACGGACTGGACGTCGTATTCGAAACGCGCCGCGCGCATGGTCCAGAAGTAGCCGAGGCTGGCTTTGCCCTTCATGAAGACGTCGAGCGTCTTGTCCCATGCCATGTTGAGAATATCGGGCGGCGAGACCTCCATCAGCCGGCGCATGAAGTCGAGTGCGGCAAACCCGGCATCCGATAGGATCGTGCATTGCAGCTCCTCTAGGTTCACCCCCTCCAACGTGAAGCCGGTGCGCGAGCGTCTGAGCGAGATGGTCGGCTGGCCGCAGGCGCCAAGGAAGAACATGAAGCTTGAGGCGATCGGCATGCCGCGTGCACCATCCCAGACCGCACCATACATGCCGTTCTGCGGAGCATGGAAATGACGTCCTGCCGAAAGGACGTCCTCGAACTTCCTCGGATAATCCAGTCCGGCATTCGCAAAGAGATCGCGCCGCGCGGCCAGGATCTCGATCGTGCAATAGCCGGGAACGCCATAGTCCTGGCCATTCCAGTGGGCCGTCGACCAGATGGAGGGATGGAAGTCGAGAGGGTTGATCCCGGTCTTCTGGATCAGGGCGTCGATCGGCCGGATGATGCCCTTCTCGGCAAACTCACCGAGCCAGGGCATGTTGATCGCCAGCACATCATAGTCCGAAACCGGCTTGTCACGATTTTCGAGAACCCTGCGATAGAGTTCGGGAAGGGGCAGGAGATCGAAGTTCTTCTTGGATGCGAGGTTGTTGCGGAAATCCGCCCACATATTGCGCATGGCCGAGAAGTAATTGTCGTCGTTCAGCAGAAAGCGTAGCTCGATATGAGACTCGGCCCGCTTCTGGACCAGGCGCATTGGCGGGATGATCTGCGAACCGAGCGGCGTTCCGCCGAAATAGTACTCTTCCTCCTGCTCGCTGCCTCTGAGGCCTAGGGTCTGCGCGAGCAGCGATTTCGTCTTGCCCGCATAAATCTGGAAGGACTGGAGCAGCTTTTCACCCGGTTGCAGGGAGAATGTCTTGGATCCAGGGCTTTTCGGCACCTTCAGGATAAAGCCGCAGTCGACCATCCGATTGATCAGCCGCATTGAGGTCGCATAGGGAAGGCCGGATTCCTGGCCGAGCGTAGAGATTGCGACCGGCTGGCTGTGAATGTGCGACTTGATCAGGAAGACCACGATCTTCCAGACGGGATCTTCGTCGAAACCGCCGATGACATCGCCAAATGGCCTGCGGGTCCTGTCCAGGAACTCGATGACCCTGAGCATTTCGTAGTCGTTCACGTCGGCTCCCCCGTCCGTCGCGCGTCAAGACCCCGTTGGTAGACCCTCGAGCCGTCGTTTGCCAGCCGCATTTCGGCCCTTGTCATCGCCGTCTTGCGATCATTCAGCCGGCGGTATGAGTCCCGCCCGCCGCTCGAGTTGCTCGAAGAGAACGAAGAAATCCTTTTCCGCTAGGCCTTCCGTATAGGCGGTTTCGTACTGCTGGCGGATCATGGAGGCCATATACATGGGGATATGGTCGGACCGGGCGGCGTCGAGAATGAGGTCGAAATCCTTCATCATCTGCGACACCGAAAAGGCTGGATCGAAGTTGCGCTGAATCAGCAGGTCCCGCTTGTACGCAATCAGAGGGGAAGCGACGGCGCTCTCGCAGATGACGTTGAGCATTGTCTCAAGAGAGAGGTTCCCCTTCAGTCCGAGCGTCAGAGCTTCGCCAAGCAGTGCGGATGTTGCACCCACGAGAGCGTTCAGGACAAGCTTCAGATAGCGCGCCTCTTCTGCCCCGCCAACGTAGAAGCGTCGAGACGAAAAGCATTCGAAGATCGGCTCTAGACGCTTGAAGGCATCCTCCGGTCCGGAGGCCATTACAGAAAGCGTGCCGGCAGATGCGGTTGCGGTGCTGCCGGAGACTGGGGCCCGGAGATAGGCCACACCCCGCTCAGCCATGGCATTGTCGACTTCCGCCGAGATGGTTGGCGAGACGGTGCTCATCTCCACCAGGATCTGCCCGGCCTTCATGACGGTTGAGAGACCATTTTCACCGAAGACGAGATCCCTCAGCACGGCGTCATTGGGGATGGTCAAAATGATCACATCCGATGATGCCGCGAGGTCTTCCAGCGAATGTGAAACATTTGCTCCCTGGGCAACAATAGTGGCACGGTTTTCCGGCAATGGTTCGAAGACGTGGACGCGATAGCCCGCTTCCAGTACGCGCCGGCTCATGGGCGCGCCCATTTTTCCGATGCCCGCCCATCCAATTGAGGTGTTCTCTTTCATTTTGTCCTCCCTCCCGTATGGCTGACTGCGGTCAGACGACCGATCGTCATGCCACGCGAGATCCTTACCTGCAGCGAAGATGCGGTGTTGTGGTCTCTGCAGGCCTCCATCTGGACGTATAATGGCGAAGTGCAGATCGATTGCTGGGAGCAAAATGTCCAATTCGGATAAATCAACAGATGTGACCTCTGGGACGATCCGCTAGCGTCACGATCGGTTCGTACCATGGTGTCGGAGGAGCGATATCATCGGGGCGATGCGGAAGGGCTCGGTGCCGCCTGGCACACGGTTTTCCGTTGATCGAGCGGGCCATGGAGGATCGTCAAAAGCAAAATTGGTTGCTGATGGAGTAGCTTAGAACTGATGTCGATGCGGTGTCAGTGATCGGCGGAAACGTGCGCACTGTGCCGCTTGGGGTCCAGCGTGGTGCCGGTGAAGAGTTATGCTGGCTGCCTTCTGGCGGTCGGGGCACGACGGCACCTTTAGTCGCGTTGGCCGCATCCGGTCCGAAGGTGGTGTGCAAGGGTTGTGGGAAGGAGAAATGTCGTGAAGGCCGTTCGATATTACACCAAAAGGGATATTCGCGTCGAAGACGTACCCGCACCTGCGGGTCCGCTGGGTGACGACATGGTTCTCATCGAGCCGCTGGTTTGTGGAATTTGCGGCACCGACCTGCACGAATACATAGCTGGCCCAATCGTGACGCCGAGCGAGCCTCATGTCTATTCAGGTGCCGTCCTTCCGCAGATCCTCGGCCACGAGTTTTCTGCTCGCGTTGTGGAGGTCGGACGCAATGTGACACATGTCCAGTCGGGTGCACGCGTCTCGATCCAACCACTAATCTCTCCTCGTGACGATTATTACGGTCGGCGTGGCCTTTACCACCTCAGCGAAAAGATGGCCTGCGTCGGGCTGTCCTGGGATTGGGGTGGCATGGGCGAACGAGCCGTCGTCAATGGCTACAACATTTTCCCGGTCCCGGACAGCGTCAGCGACGTTCAGGCTGCGATGATCGAACCGGCAGCGGTTGCGCTCTACGGCGTCGATCGTGGTGGCGTCGAGGCCGGAAGCTCGGTGCTGGTCTCGGGTGTCGGACCGATCGGAGCGCTGGTCCTTCTTGCTACCCGCGCGGCCGGTGCGACCAAGATTTTCGTATCGGAACTCAACCCTAACCGCCGCGCGCTGGCACAGACGCTTGTGCCGGATGCGATCGTTTTCGATCCGCGCGAGACGGATACCGAAAGCCTCTTCAGACAGCATACCGAAGACGGCGTTGGCGTGGATGTGGCGCTCGAATGCGTCGGGGCCGAGGCGTCGCTCAATCTGTGTGCAAAGGCAGTGCGCCGCCAAGGCAAGGTTGTCCAGGTCGGACTGCATGTGAAGCCCGCAGCGATCGATGCGATGCTCTGGGCGCTGAAGGACATCACCGTGGAGGCAACCTGGTGCTACCCGGTCACGATCTGGCCGCGCATCGCTCAGATGATCGGGGCGGGCATCTTTCCGGTGGAGAAGATCGTCACCGCCGAGATCACTCCGGACGATGTGGTGGCAAAAGGGTTTGAAGCATTGCTCGATCCAAACGCGCAGCACATGAAGATCCTGGTCAACATGAAGGCCTGACGATTTGCGCTGCCTAAGTGCCGGCGTGTTCACCGGGGACCTGGGCAGCGCATCAGACCATCCGAGACCGACAGGTATCGCCTCCACGACCGGGTATTCGAGAGGTATGCCTCCTCGACCCAGAGCTACATGAGAAGGGTTCCCCATGCATTTCATCGTCCATTGTCTCGACCACCCGAACGGCGTGCAAAAACGTCTCTCCCACTACGACGCCCATAAGGCCTATCTCGCATCCGGCAAGACCAGGACTGTCATTTCGGGGCCGCTGCTCGGCGATGACAACGAGACGATGATCGGCTCGCTGTTCCTGTTCGAAGCCGACACCAAGGAAGAAGTCGTCGCCTTCAACAAGGCAGACCCCTTTAGCGTCAATGGCGTGTGGGCATCCGTCAACATTCATCCCTTCAATAAAAGGGTCGACAACCGATGAGCACTTCCGCGTCAAATCCGGTCAGAACGGCGATCGTCGGCCTTGGCTGGTGGGGCAAGAAAATGGCAACGCTCGTCCATGCGGGCGGGGCTGAAATGCGTTTCGTTCATGCCGTCGACCCGAATCCGGATACCCGTTCCTTCGCCGCCGATCTCGGCATTCGCTTCTCGTCGGATCTGGCGTCGGCCCTGGCCGATCCTGATGTCGAAGCCGTGGTGCTTGCGACACCGCATTCTCTGCATCAGGAGCAGATCGCGCAGGCCGTCGCGGCAGGCAAACACGTCTTCTGTGAAAAGCCCCTGGCGATGACCCGCAACGACGCCGAGGCATCCGTCGCGCTGTGCCGCGACGCCGGTCTTGTTCTCGGTATGGGCCATGAGCGGCGTTTCGAACCGCCGATCGCAGAAATCCTTGAGCATGCGGCCGCAGGTCGGCTTGGGCGTCTGCTGCAGATCGAAGCGAATTTCAGCCATGACAAGTTCCTGTCGCTCGATGCGTCGAACTGGCGGCTGAATGCCACCCAGGCACCGGCCGGTGGAATGACGGCCACCGGCATTCACCTCACCGACCTCTCGGTAAAACTGATGGGTTCCGCGGCCGACGTGCGTGTCGCCTGCGAAAATCTTGCGTCTGAAATACCTCAGGGCGACACGATGAGTGCGCATATCCGCTTCAAGTCCGGCGGTTCGGCCTATGTGTCGGCAACGCTTGCGACGCCGTTTGTCTCGCGGTTCGCCGTCTTTGGTACGCTTGGGTGGATCGAGGTGCGCGACAAGGCGCATGTCGAGGCGCCCGACGGCTGGATCGTCACCGAGGGTTGGAAGGGCCAGGCGATCACCATGCGCGAAGTGGCGCCTGCCGAACCGGTCCGGGACAATTTGCGCGCGTTTGCGCGTGCCGTTCGTGGTGTCGAGATCTATCCGATCAGCGGAGAGGACATGATCGAGAACATCGCATTGCTGGAAGCCATTGTGAAATCGGCCGGTACGGGCCAGGTCGAACGTCTCTGACGCGGAGGTCATCATGAAAGCCTTGGTATTCGAAGCGCCGGACAAGCCGGTCATCGCCGATCTGGACATGCCGGAAATCTCTCCGAACGAAGTGCTCGTGCGGACCAAGGCAGTCGGTATCTGCCATTCGGATTACGAGCTTCTCGCCGGTCGATATATCATTCCCATCTCTTATCCCGTGACACCTGGTCATGAGTGGAGTGGCGAGATCGTTGAGGTCGGTCGCAATGTTGCAGGCTTTAAGGTGGGCGACCGTGTGGTCGGGGAATGCGTAGTGCGCACGCCCGAGCGCCTGCATCACTTCGGCCTTTCGATGAGTGGCGCGAACCGCGAATACTTCAACGTCAACCCGGAATGGCTGCACAAATTGCCCGACGGCGTCGATGACAAGAAGGCCGCACTGATTGAGCCCTTTACCTGTGGTTTTTACGCCGTTCTTCGTTCTGGCGGCACCAACGCGAGCGAGACGGTCGTCGTTTCTGGCGGCGGTACGATTGGTCTGGTCTCCGCGGCCGCCGCTATTGGCATGGGCGCGCGGGTCATTGTTGTTGACCCGCTCGCAGCGCGGCGGGATGTGGCGGTCCGGCTCGGTGCAGACGTTGCCATCGACCCGACGGACGGCGGCGCTGCCGAGCGTATTCGCGAACTCACCGGCGGCCATGGGGCGGATCTGGTGATCGAGGCTTCCGGTCACGATGCATCGCTGGCAGCCGCATTTGACTACGCCCGCGAAGACGGACGCATGTCGATGGTCGGGATCAACATCGGTCGCAAGGTTCCGGTCCTGATCGGCCAGATCCAGATGAAGAACCTCACGGTGCGCGGCTGCATCGGGTCGCCGGGCGTATGGCCCGCCGCCATCCGCTTCCTTGAGCGCACGGGCATCGATCTGTCACCAATCCAGACCCACGATTATGCCCTGACGGACGCCGTCGCCGCCTTCGGGTTCGGCCAGGATCCAAGCAAGAGCATCAAGATCACTCTTTTGAACGGTTGATACCATGACACGTCATGCCCTTATCGTCGGCGCAACCGGGATTGCCGGGAGCAATCTCGCAGAACATCTGGTGGCCCAAGGAGGCTGGGAGATCTCCGGCCTTTCGCGCTCGCAAAGCCCGATTGCTGCGGTGAAAACCCTGTCCTGCGATCTTACGAGTGCTGCCTCGGTGGCCGCTGCTCTGGACGGTGTTCGGCCGACACATGTCTTCATCACCGCCTGGTCGAGGCAGGAAACGGAAGAAAAGAATTGCGAAGTCAATGGTGCGATCGTGCGCAATGTGCTCGACGCTCTGAAGGGTAGGGGTGTTCAGCATGTCGCACTCGTCACCGGCACAAAGCACTATCTCGGCCCCTTCGAGAACTATGCCAAGGTTGCGCCACAGACGCCGTTCCGCGAGGAGCAGGAGCGTCTGCCGAACCAGAACTTTTACTACGTTCAGGAAGACGAGGTCTTTTCTGCAGCCCGCCATGAGGGCTTCACCTGGTCGGTGCACCGGCCGCATACTCTGATCGGCTATGCCGTTGGTAACGCAATGAACATGGCTGCGACGCTCGGCGTCTATGCCTCGATCTGCAAGGAGACGGGCAAGCCTTTCGTCTTCCCGGGCTCTGCCGAACAGTGGCAGGCGGCAACCGATGTCACCGATGCTCGGATCCTCGCCAAACAGCTCGCCTGGGCTGCAACAACGCCTGCCGCTGCCGATACGGCCTTCAACGTGGTCAACGGCGATATCTTCCGCTGGAAGTGGCTGTGGCCTCGCATTGCCGATTACTTCGGTGTCGAGGCAGCAGACTATCCCGGTTCGCCTCAGCCTCTCGAGGCCAAGATGGCGGATGCTGCCCCTGTCTGGGACGAGCTCGTCAGGAAGCACGGACTGCAGCCCAACGCGATTTCGCGCGTAGCATCTTTCTGGCACACGGATGCCGATCTCGGACGTCAGGTCGAAACCTTCAACGACATGGCCCGCAGCCGCAAGGCGGGCTTCCTTGACTATCAGGACACGACGGAGTCGTTCACGGATGCATTCGACCGGCTGCGCGCCGATCGGATTATCCCGTGAAGCCGTGCTGGAGATTGGCGAGATGACAGAGAGTGCAACAGGTCACGAAACCGGTAGCGGCTATTTCTCTGAGGAGAGTTCCGCAGACGTGGTCATCGATCGGATTGCTGCAGCGACCGATCCGCGACTGAAGCAGATCATGGCATCCGCCATCCGGCACCTGCACGCCTTCGTCAAGGAAGTAGAGCCGACACAGGAAGAGTGGGGTAAGGCGATCGACTTTCTCACCGAGACCGGCCAGATCTGTAATGAATGGCGGCAGGAATACATTCTGCTTTCCGATATCCTTGGCGTTTCCATGCTGGTCGACGCGATCGACAATCGGAAGCCCTCCGGAGCGACGGAAACCACGGTGCTCGGACCGTTCCACGTCGCAGATGCGCCTCGATATCAGCATGGCGCCAATATCTGCCTCGACGGCAAGGGCGAGCCTCTGCTCGTCCAGGGCCGGGTGACCGACACCGAGGGCAAGCCCATTTCAGGGGCGCTTCTCGACGTATGGCAGGCCAATGACGAGGGCTTCTATGACGTGCAGCAGAAGGGGGTGCAGCCCGAGATGAACCTGCGCGGCATTTTCGAAACCGATGCGGACGGGCGATACTGGTTCCGCTCCGTGCGGCCGAAATTCTATCCGATACCCGATGATGGTCCGGTCGGGAAACTGCTTCGCCAGATGGGTCGTCATCCCTATCGTCCCGCCCATATCCATTTCATTGTCGGTGCCGCCGGCTTTGAACCGATAACGACGCATATCTTCACGCCAGACTGCCCCTACCTGCATTCCGACGCGGTCTTTGGCGTGAAGGAGGATCTGATCGCTGATTTCCGTGAGGTGGATGATGCCGATCGTGCGGCCGAGCTTGGCTTTGGAAATCCCTTTGAGGCCGTCAACTGCGATTTCGTGCTCGTGACCCCTGAACAGAAGCTCCGTGGATAGCGTGGCTCATGGGTGCTTCCGTCGCAAGGATCTCGGCTTTGCATCAAGGTGACCGGCCATGATCAAGCACATCGTCATGTGGAAGGTGCGTGGCGAGACGCCCGAAGAACGGCGCGAGGCCGCCGAGTTGGTGAAGACCAGATTCGAGGGTTTGCGCGGTATAGTCCCGGGTTTGAAGACCCTTGAGATCGGCATCGACGTGAGCGGCGTTTCCTATGCCTGCGACGTCGTTCTGTACTCTGAATTTGAAGACGAGGCGGCCCTGAGCGCCTATGCGGTCCATCCCGCCCATCTGGGTGTTCGGGCCGAACTCGAGGGCATCCGGATTGCGAGGCACCAGGTCGACTACCTGTGCTGACTGCTGACTGAATAACCGTGTCGCAATGCAGGTCGCCAGGACCGGCCAAACATAAAGCCAGTTTGCAAGGAGACTGCCCCCATGACCCATTCTTCCACCGACCGCGCCCGGCCGCGCGTAGCCTTCCTTGGAACGGGGGCTCAAGGGGCGTCCATCGGAGCCGACTTTGTTCTCGCGGGCCATGATGTGACCTTCATCGAGCAGTGGCCCGATCACGTCAACGCAATCCGGGCGAATGGCATCACCGTCAATCTGCCGACGCGCACGATCAACGCCAGGGTCAAGGCTCTCCACCTGTGCGAAGTCGCCGAGGTGAAACAGCCTTTCGATCTCGTGTTCATCGTCATGAAGGCCTATGACACAAAATGGGCCACGCAGTTGATTGAACCGGTGCTTGCCAAAGATGGTCTGGTGATCGGCCTGCAGAACGGCATGACGCATGAAGACATCGCGGCAGTCGTTGGACGGGAACGGACGGTGGGTGCAGTCATCGAGATTGCTTCCAACATGTTTGTGCCTGGTATCACCAATCGGCAGAACGATCATGATACGTCTTGGTTCGCGCTCGGCGCACTGGACCCGGCAACGCAGCCTCGCGTGGAGGCGGTGGCCGAACTGCTCCGGTGCACGGGCAGGGTCGAAGTCATGGACGATATCCGCTCGGCCAAATGGATGAAGCTTGTGGTGAATGCAGCCGAGCTCATACCGTCCGCCATCGTCGACCTGCCTCTTGGAGATGCAGCGCGTTACCCCGGCATGCTGGAAGTGATGCGCGCTGCCGGTTACGAGGCTATGCAGGCCGCACTTGCCGATGGCGCCCGGATTATCCCGATCATCGGAATGCCCCCCGTGATGACCAATCATCCGGAGCGCTATGTCGATCAGATTTTCGAGGAAGTGCTAACAGTGTTTTCGCAGGCTGACACGCTGACGACCTCGCTACAGGACTGGCGAAAGGGGCGCCGAGCCGAGATCCAGGAGGTCAACGGTTGGGTCATCGACACCCTGAAGGCGCAAGGTATCAGCGCACCGATCAACGAACGCGTGGTCGAGCTTGCCTACGCCATCGAGGCAAACACGCTTGAGGCGCGGCCGGACAATGCTGCGCTCCTGATCGAAACCTATGTGTCAACGAGGCGCCGGGACGTTTCGGCTTGACCAGCCTCTGAATTGTCCTGGAGCCATATCCAAAGCGGATATTTTCTCGGTTTCGGCAGTGTTCAAATTGTCTAAACTTGGTCATGAGGAGTTCGGAGGAGTGAATTTCTTTACAGGTTCAGGTGGCAAAGTCCGCGATTCCGGGAGGCGTCGGGAAAGTAGATTTGGCCACATGTGACAAATTCTTGGAGGAGCAAGAATTTGGACAATCCGGCACACAAGATCTTCTTGCAGGGTCCGATCCTTTGCCGGTCGGGCTGATGCTGAAGGTTTGTCGTTTTTGCCCTTTCTACTCGAAGGGACTGTCGGCGTTATCCAGTTTCTGCTCTTGACGTGAAAGAAACGTGACCGTCTCGGGAGGAGGGCACTGATGTTTCTGCGAGTTGATAGGGACTACTGCGTCGTCCTCAATGCGAACGCTTCGCTCAAAAAAGTGATGTGCCGCGCCGTGGCAGCGTCCCGGCAAGCTTCCAATCGTCGAGCCATTTTTCATTTTGATCATCTTTGCCCGTGGCGCAAGCGCCCAGTCGTGGCTGGATTGAGATGGAGACCTGCGGGACACGGTTCTCAACGACAGATGAAACAGGGGTGGTAGCATGCCGTTCACACGCAGCTTCCTGACGGTTCTCCTGTCGACGGCAATCCTGCTCGTCGCCTGCCTGATCTTCGCGCCGTCGAGCCTGTCATGGGGCGCGCTCGGCGGGAGTCTTCCGTTCGCGGCGATCATCGCAATCGTTGGCCTCGGCCAGTTGCTCGTTGTGCAGCAAGGCGGCTTCGACCTTTCCCTTCCCGGTGCCGTGTCGCTTGCCGTCGTGGTTTCTACGCATTACCCGCAGCAGGACGACGGGCTTCTTTACCAGGCTGTACTGCTGGCGCTTGCGATCAATCTTTCGATCGGGATCCTGAACGGCGTGCTTGTGAGCTTCTTGCGCCTGAACGCGATCATAGCCACGATCGGGACGAATGCGCTTCTCTATGCTGCAGTCTTCGCCATTTCCGGCGGCGTGCCTTCCGTGACAACGGAACTGCTCGCCACTATCGCGGGCGGAGAGACGCTTGGCTTGCCGAATTCCGTGGTCTTCGCACTTATTGCGACGGCCCTTGTGTCCTTTGTGCTGAAGAAGACCGTTGCCGGACGCCGCTTCGAGGCAATTGGCGCAAGCCCGGCAGCCGGCGAAGCCGCCGGCTTGAAGGTCCGGACGTATCAGATGGGCGCCTATGTCTATGCGCAGCTCTTCTACTGCCTCGCAGGCGTTCTGATTGCCGGCATCACGCGCGAGCCGACAGCCTTCCAGGGCGATAGCCTTCTCCTGCCGTCGGTTGCTGTCGTCGTACTCGGCGGAACCTCGCTTCTCGGTGGACGCGGCTTCCCGATTTCGACGGTCCTGGCCGCATTCTTTCTGAACCAGTTGAGCCAATTCGCCCTGTCAATCGGTGTGCCCTATTCGGCCCAGACCATCATCCAGGCCTTGGCACTGGGCTTCGGCATCGGTGTTTACTCGCTCCGGTGGAGCGGAAACGTGAGAAAAACAGCTTAGTGACAACAAGTGGAGGAAGAGACATGAACTATAAGAATTTCACGAGGGGCCTCACCATTTCCGTAGCTACGGCCATGCTGGTTATGGGGGGCGCAAGCCTTGCCCAGGCAGAGGTTCCGTCATGGTGCGGTCCGAAGCAGGCGACACTTGCCCTGCTCGACGGATATGGCGGCAACAGCTGGCGTCAGGTGACGACTGCATCTGGCAAGCAGACGGTCGAACTCTGCCCGAGCATCACGAAATACGAGTATGCCGACGGTCAGGGTGACACGCAGAAAGCGATCTCCGATATCAGGGGCATGGCCGCAAAGGGCATCGACGCGCTCGTCGTCTTTGGTGACGCCGGCCCGGCCGTTCTCCCGGCCATCACCAGCGTCTTCAAGGCGGGCAAGGTCATCGTGCCCTACCGTGTCAATGTCGATGGCAAAGAAGGTGAGAACTATTCGAAGTTTATCGGCTCCTCCTTCGAAAATGATGGGGTAACCTGGGGCAACTGGATCAAGAGCATTCTGCCGAATGGCGGCAATGTTCTTTTCCTCAGCGGTCCGGCCGGAAATAGCCAGGGTCTCGACGAACTCAAGGGCCTCAAGAGCGTGCTTGGGCCGGAATACGTGTTCGTCAATCCCGAGCCCTTCGCAGTCACCAACTGGGATCCGGCGCTGACACAGAAGGTCTTGACCGCCGAGATCGCCAAAAACGAGAAGATCGACGTCATCGTGTCGGACTTCGGGCCGTCACTCGTCGGTGCCCTTCCGGCCTTTACCAAGCAGGGCAAGTCGATCCCGGCGCTGGCAACGTCCGACGGCAATTCGCTCGGCTGCTTCTGGCAGGACAACCAGGCTGCCAACCCGGACTTCAAGCTGTTCACCGTGGCAACCGGCAACGACAACGTTCGCCTTGCGGTGCAGTGGGCCGTGGCACTCGCCACCGGCGGTGAACTGCCGAAGGAAGAAATCTTCTCGGCGCCTGCTTATGAAGACTCAGTCGCCGGCAAGCCCAATCCCGTCCAGTGCCGCAAGGATCTGCCGGGCGCCATCTACATGTCGTCCGCGCTCTCGCCCGAAGACCAGGCCAAGGCTGTCGGCCAGTAAGGTCTCTTACCAACAACTGACCCCGGAGAAATCGTTCTCCGGGGCCATGCCATCAGGACGGATCGCAGAACATGCTGGCACGCAACACGCAAGGGATCGCTTTGGATGCGCAAGAGGTGGTGATCCGCCTTTCCGGGATCTCGAAGTATTTTTCAGTCGTGGCCGCACTGGTCGATGTCAGCGCGGAATTCCGCCGAGGCGAGGTCCATGCGTTGCTGGGCGAAAACGGCGCCGGCAAGTCCACGCTGATGAACATCATTTCTGGGACGCTGCAGCCGACAGAGGGCGAAATTGTCTTCGAGGGACGTCCTGTCAGCCAGATGACGCCGGAGGTCGCCAAGTCGCTCGGCATCGGCATCTGTTTCCAACATCCGGCAATCCTTGACGACCTTTCTATCCTCGAGAACCTGCGCGTTGCCTTGCCCGCTCGTGTGTTTGACGGCGAACAGACGCACGCTGTGGGGCAACGTCTACTGGCCCGAGTGGGACTCGACCTTCCCCTGTCGATGCGTGCCGATGGTCTGACCGTCGCACAAAAGCACTTGCTTGAGATTGCCAAGGCACTGGCGCTTGATCCCAAAGTGCTCATCCTCGACGAGCCGACGGCGTCACTCGACCAGGATTCTACGGAAATGCTGTTTGCCCGCATCCGGGAGGTCGCGGCTGGCGGAACCTCTGTCATCTACATTACCCATCGCCTGGCGGAACTCCGCCAGATCGCTGATCGTGTCACCGTCTTGAGAGACGGGCGTGTCCGTGGATCAGCGCTGATCGGAGAGATCGCCGACACCGATCTTGTCGGCATGATCGTCGGTCGAACCCTGCATTCTGCCTTTCCTCCCAAAGCGCCAGACGGCGAGGCTGATATCGGTCTCGCCGTCACCGGAATCTCCAACCGTCACCTGAAGGATGTCAGCTTCACGGTTGCGCGCGGACAGATCGTTGGCATTGCAGGAGTTGCCGGAAATGGGCAGCCGGAGTTGATGCGGACCCTTGCCGGCCTTGAGGCGTTTGCTGGAGAGGTCATGCTGCGCGGCACATCGCTCAGCCAGCAAGCTCTTCTCGATGAGGCAGCCTTCATGCCCTCCGACCGCCACATCGAAGGCGTTGCCGGAAGCCTGACCGTCCGTGAAAATGCCACCTATTCTGCGCTCGAGCGCTTTGCGACGGCCGGCATCATGAGCCGTAAGAAGGAGCTTGAACACGTCAACGCGATCTTCAAGGAGCTTGCGGTCAAGACACCGGGTCTCGAAGCACCGATCTTTGCGCTGTCCGGTGGAAACCAGCAGAAGGTGGTGATGTCGAGAGCTCTGCTTTCACAGCCGGGTATCATCATCGCCGATGAGCCGACGCAAGGGGTGGATGTTGGTGCGCGCTTCGAGATCTACCGCATCCTGCGGGAGGTCTCGGCGACCGGGATCCCCGTTGTGGTCAATTCGTCTGATGCGGTTGAACTCCAGGGACTGTGTGACGAAGTTGTGGTCCTGTCTCGAGGCCAGGTTGTCGAGGTGCTCACCGGGGACGATGTCACCGAGGAGCGCATTGTATCGGCAGCGGTTCAAGCCGAAACCCATGGGGGCAGTAGCCTGTCGGTCGCCGACCAGAAGTCCAGTGCACGGTGGCGGAACCTTCTTCAGTCCGATAACGCCCCGGCGGTTCCGCTTGCCATCGTTACGATCCTGCTTGGACTCTATGTCTATACGCAGAACGAGAACTTCTTCTCCGTTTTCAACGTCTACAACATACTGCTCCTCGCCACGGCACTTGGCTTCATTGCCATGGGCCAGACGATCGCCCTGATGATGGGGGGGATCGACCTGTCGGTCGGACCGCTTGCCGGTTTCCTCGTTGTCGTGGCCTCCTTCTTCCTCACGGGTGAATCGTCCAATGCGATGATGCTGGTGGGCTTTTGCTTGATGTTTGTTGGAGCCTTCGTGACGGGCGCGATCAATGGCGTGCTTATCCGCTTTGCGAATTTTACCCCGATTGCGGCAACACTTGCGATGTATATCGCCATTCAGGGATGCAGCTTCCTGCTGCGCGACAATCCGGACGGTTACATCAGTATGACCGTCACTGATTGGGTGAACTGGCAATGGGGTCCGTTCCCGGTCGCGTTTCTGGTGCTCGTTGCGGTGACGCTCGCGGCCGAGTTCATTCTGCGGCGGACTCGGGTCGGTTGGCGGCTACGTGCCGTTGGCTCGAACGAAAACGCCGCTCGGCGCGCCGGTATTCCGATCGAGCTCACCTTCGTCGGCGGCTATATCGCATGTTCAATGCTGACAAGCATCGGAGCGATCATGCTTATGGCTCAGATTGGTGTTGGTGATCCTCGCCAGGGCATAGGTTACACCCTTGCCAGCATTACAGCCGTCGTGTTGGGCGGCACGAGTCTTGCCGGCGGTCGGGGAACCTTCATCGGCACCCTGATCGGCGCCATCCTTTTGACGGAAGTGTTGAACGCCGTGACCTTCCTCGGTCTCTCCCAGACCTATCAGTATCTGTTCCAGGGACTGCTCGTGGTTGCGTCCGCACTCATCTACGTGGCGGCAGGCAAGAGAACGCGCGGCTGACAGCTGGCGCTTCTCCAAGCGCACTGAAACTGAGCATAAACACGAGCTTCGCTCGCCCCGCAGTCCAGGGTCGGTTTCGAAGGAGGATCTCTCATGCCTGGTGACATGATGAATGGAAAGGTCGTGATCGTCACCGGTGCCGGCCGTGGCATTGGCGCCGCGATCGCCTTGGATCTTGCCGCAAACGGCGCGAACGTGGTTGTCGCCGATCTGAACGCCACGGCAGCCGAAGCGGTGGCAGTAGCTATCGCGCAGACAGGTGGCAAAGCGCTGGCCGTCAGGGTCGACGTCTCCGACCGCGCAAGCACCAGACAGGCCGTTGACGAGACGGTCTCCCAATTCGGGCGGCTGGACGTGATGTTCAACAATGCCGGCATCAGTCAGACATGCCCCTTCCTCGAGGTCACCGAGGCCGATTTCAGGCGCATCATGGACATCAATGGACTGGGCGTCCTGATTGGCACGCAGGAAGCCGCACGGCAGATGATCAAGCAAGGCGGCGGAGGCAAGATCATCAATACCGCCTCCATCGCCGGCAAACAGGGATACCCCTTGTTTGCCCACTACTGTGCTTCGAAATTCGCCGTGGTCGCCCTGACCCAGGCGGCAGCGCGGGCCCTTGCTGAACATAGGATCACGGTGAACTGCTTTGCGCCGGGTGTGGTGGCGACGGAACTCTGGCAACAGCTCGATCGCGAGTTCATGGATCATGGTCTCACACAGAAACCAGATCAGGCGATCAACGAGTTTTCGCAGTCGATCCTGCTTGGTCGCGTCTCGACGCCCAAAGATCTCACGGGATCTACTCTGTTTCTGGCTTCTTCCTTGTCCGACTACATGACCGGCCAGACCGTGATGATCGATGGCGGCATGGTTCTGACATAAGCGAGGCGTTGTGACCTAGCAGATGAGATTACGCAAATGACAGTGCCAACTAGGAAGAAGCTGGGAGGGAACGATGGGGTTCAAGACATTCGGAATGCACCATATCGGCATCACGGTGCCGGACATCGATCAGGGCATTGCCTTTTTCAAGGCTGTGTTTGGAGCTGTCGATGTCTTCCGAACCGGGGCGTTCGACGTCGATGAGGCCTTCATGGAGCGAAAGCTCGGGGCGTTGCCGACATCGAACATTAAAGACCTTGTGTTCCTGAAATGCGGTCTCGGCACCAGCGTGGAGCTGTTCGAGTATACCGGCGATGAACCTGCGGGCACTGCGCTGCGCTCATCTGAAGTTGGCGGCATGCATCTCTGCTTTCAAGTCGATGACGTTCACGAGGCGAAGAAGCGCCTTCTGGAACTGGGCGTTGACGTGCTCGACGGACCGAACCATGTAGAAGAGGGACCATTGGCCGGCTTCGAGTGGATTTATTTCCGCGCCCCATGGGGGCTGATGCTGGAGGTGGCGAGCTTCGACCGACTAGGCTACGAAAACGGCTCATCAGAACGATTGTGGAGCGCCCGCTGAGTCAGCGTCTCAAAACAAATAGGCTCTGCTGAACGATATCGGTCTTCATGGAAGAAAATGAAGGGTAGTCGCAGCCAAAAAATGTGTTGAGATTGGGAGCCGATGTCATTTCCAGGCGGGTTTTCAAAGGAGCTGCGGTTTCGACTCCTTTCAAGAGCACTACGGATGAGCATCGGCGAAAGCAGGGCATCCGCCCCCAAGGGTTCAAGAATGAGCTCGTCACGTCAATACTGTGAGGTCACACAGCTTTGAGGAGCGGAATTGGCCGTGAGACCTGTCTCTTGGACGACATGCGCCCGTATCCTTTAAAATCACGGTGGCTCTGAGCGCTGGTAGCCGGTTGAAATTCTGATCATTTGCTGAAAGTTTGTGCTTTCGATCGATCGGGAATATTCAATTGCAGTTCTTACGTTCATTTGGGCCGGCAGTGGCTGGCACGGCTCCAATGGAGGCTCTGCGGGCTGGCCTTGGAGCTTTCATCGGGCTTTGGCTGACCGGCTATTTCTTGCTGTCTCCCGGCGTTGATCTCGAAAATGGCCTCTACCTTGTCGCACCGCTGGGCGCGAGTGCTGTTCTCCTGTTTGCTGTTCCCAACAGTCCGCTTGCTCAGCCATGGTCTGCAGTCATCGGCAATACTGTCGCGGCTCTTGTTGGCGTGGCAATCTCGCTGTTCATTCCCGAGCCGACGTTACGGATCGCCGTTGCCGTCGCTCTTGCGATCTTTGTGACGTTCATGCTGCGGGCAGTTCATCCGCCGGCAGGAGCCGTCGCCATGACGGCTGCCATGAGCCCGGAGGCCGTGGAGCGTCTCGGTTTCTGGTTCGCGCTTGCGCCAATTGCGACGGGCACGGCAAGCCTCGTCCTGATTGCTATCGCCTTTGCCAGGCTCACAGGGCGCCGCTATCCGTTTCGTCAATTCGACCAGCAGAACAGGCATGGCACGGCTGACAGGATCGCCGTCGAACGACTGGGGCTCTCCGAGGCTGAGCTAGGCGACATCCTTCAACGCTATCGACAGTCATTCAACCTCGGCGTCGAAGATTTGGCACGCCTGATCGGTGCCGCAGAGCTCAAGGCGGCAGCACACCAGATCGGCACTCCAACTGCTGGCGCCATCATGTCCTCGAATCTGATCACGGTGAGGGCAAACACAGATTTGGGCACGGTGGCGGATCTCTTCCGGCGTCATCGTTTCACATCGCTGCCCGTCGTTGATGAGAAGCAGCGATTTTTAGGCATTATCTTCCAGATGCATCTCATCAGCCGAGCAAGAGAAGACGCACTTCGCCTCGATCGAGGCCTCATCCCCGCTCTGCGAAGGCTGATCGATCCCGACAGGGATAAACCAGTCCTCGCAGTCGACATCATGAGTGTCACGGTCCCGCGCGCTATTGCGACCACGCCGCTCGGAGCGTTGTTGCCGTTGATGGGTGACACGGATGTCGATGCCGTGCCCATTCTGGAATATGGCAAACTCATCGGTATTGTCACCAGAACCGACCTCATCGCCGCGATGGCCCGCGGGCTCGCTCGAGCAGAAGTTTGATGGCCTCCGGCCCATGGCCGCAGTATCGGACCTGTTATGGAACTCCGCCAAATATCCTACTTCGTCGGGTCGCTAAGGAGCTCCCTTCGGCCAGGCAGCCATGCATGTGAACATCGCCCAGCCGGCATTGGGCACGCAGGTTCAAGCGCTTGAGAAAGGGCTCGGCGTCCAGTTGCTTGTCCGCTCGACGCACAAGGTCGAACTGACGTGGGCAGGGGAGGTGTTCTACGACCGCTGTGCCCAGATGATGGGGGGGAGCTGGAGCTCTCAGCCGAAATGGCACGCGCGGCAGGAGGCAGGACCCATACGGGAGATCAGGTTCGGCACGATCTATCCGGCAACGACGGGTGTGCTTGCGACATTTCTGGCGCGGATCGGTCAGAAGTTTCCAGACATACGCCTGCATGTGTCGAATGGCTCGACCGCCAATAACATCCCCCACCTGGAATGTGGAAAGCCCAATCTCGGCTTCATCCGTCCCGACTGGGAAGCAAATGATTGCCAGCGGACTCGTTACGAACAAGTAACGGTAACGGAAACCAGGAAGCGGAGAGCATGATGATGCTGAAACGTGCAAACCGCTTTGCAATGCATCCATGTTGGCGACTTCTCATCCTGGACATGGGAATGGATCCCGTCGACTTTCTGTCTCACACGCAACTGCCTGCCGATCTTCACGCCGCGAAAGATGCGTGGCTCTCACCGGCGGAGTATTTTCGCCTTTGGCACGGGCTGGAAGCGAGCAGCAATGGCCGGAACGTTGCCGTTTTGCTCGGCAAATCGATCTCCGTGGAGACTTTCGATCCACCGATTTACGCGAGCTTCTGCAGTTCGAACTTCAATGTCGCGCTGCAGCGGTTTGCCGGATACAAGCGGATTATTGGTTGGTTCAAGGCGAGACATCTCCCGATCCGCGGGGAACTGTCGTACGGTATCACACCGCTGTCGCCCCGATCTGACCAAGCCGATGTTGCTGCCAGCCGTGATTCCGGAACTGCTCTTTGGGACGCTATCATCGACTAGGTCCGAATTGGCTCAAGGAGAACAGATCGCTGGGGCCCCGAGGAAAGCATCGGATATCGCCCATAATTCCGCACGCGTTGTCGTATTCGGCCCCTAACCAGTCGAGTCGATACACCGCTCGCATTCGGCTACGTATGACGAAGTCACACGGCAAAGCGACATGTGTCCAATCGCGTCCAAGCATGGCCGCCCAGTCGATTTCCACATCACGGCGGATGTCAGGTCAAGTTTGCTCTCATGGCTGGAACGAAGAGGCGGCTCCGTCGATAATTACGCTTTCCCCAATCGGACTGACCATCGTAGCCACCTGAGCAAGTGCCAGTACGCACGCTTGGTCGATGAATGGATTAACGCGATAGGGCTCAGGCGAGAAGACTCCAGCACCCATTCGCTCCGTAGGACCAAAGCCCTAAATATTTACAAGGCGACGGGTAATTTTCGGGCGATCCAAATCTTGCTGGGGCACACCAAGATCGAGAACACAGTCCGATCTCTCGGCGTCGACATTGAAGATGCCCTAGAGTTAGCGGAGCGTACCGGGATTTGGGCTATCTCCTCGCGGATACGAGGTGTCCGTTTCTGGGGTTCGTCCGCCAGAAGCGGACAGTCTCCTGTCGGCCCCCTTGCGGAAATTCCAACTAACTAGATGCGTGTTTTGCCGCTCTGATCGGCCTGCTCGTGTTCGAACGACTGACAGGTCGACGGTTCGGATCCGCTCACAGCGCCATATCCTTTCTCTTTCCATGCGCTCAATGAAAATCCAGCTTCGTGCTGTCTCTCATGATGTTGTCGAGAGGTATGCAGCCATAGCGGCCGCAAGCCTGCCCGCGCGCTCGACATGGGCGGGGTCCGAGACCAGGAATTCCGATACAAGGGCTTCGATCAGGGCAAGGGCGGGCAGGCAGGACGAGGGTAGCAGCGGATGCGGAGCAGGTGCCAGAAGCAGAGTGTCGGTGACGGCTGCCAGGGGTGACGCGATGGAATCGGTCAGTGCCACGACATCGGCGCCTGCCCGTTTCGCCGCGTTGGCGAGATCGGTCACATCGGCTGAATAGCGCGGGAAGGCGAGGGCGATGAGGAGGTCGCCTTGGCCTGCGCTCATCAAGCGCCCGGCGGCGACTTCCGTTCCACCGTATTGCACGACATTGACGACGCCGTCACGGTAGGGCTGCAAACCGAGTGTCAGCATCGCGGCCAGATGCGACGAGAGCCCGAACCCCATGACCCAGACGTTGCGGGCATTCTTGATGAGCTGTGCCACCTCGCGAATCGTGCGGGCCGTCTCTTGATCCGTCAGTGCTTCGATCGATCTCAGTCCATTTCCGAGGCTCGCTTCGGCTGCCCCCTGTCCGTTGCTTGCCTTGTCCAGTTCGGCGCCAAGTTTGTTCACTGGGGCGATCAAAGCGTGCACGGTTTCGCCAACGGCCGCTCGAAACTCGGCATAGCCGGAAAGGCCGAGGTCGCGGACATAGCGCGAGATGGTGCTTGCAGAGATCGTTGAATTCTTTGCGACATCCTCGATGCCATGGGTGGCGACAAAGATCGGGTCACGCAGGATAAATTCGGATAGTCCGCGCTGGGATGGCGAGCCCTCCTTGAGCAGCGACAGAACCTTCCGGCCAAGCGGCGAGGAGTTGAAGCGGCGATCGGCTTCGGCCGACCATGACGACGGAGATGGTGACATATTTATTTTCACCTGTTGACTATCTGAAAATCTGTTGCCATCGTCAAGGTGCAGGAAAGAGAACAGGGAGGTCGTTTCCTATGCGCTTCATAACAGCATGCTCCGTGATTACACTTATTCTCGGCGCCAGCGTAGCCCATGCGGACACGCTGCGCATCGGGGTGGAGGGCAACTATCCGCCGTTCAGCCAAGTGGCTGCTGACGGCAAGCTGTCCGGGTTCGATATCGAGATTGCAGAGGCTCTCTGCGCCAAGATGCAGGTCACCTGCGAAATGGTCCAGCAGGAGTGGGATGGGATGATCCCGGCTCTCAACGCCAAGAAGTTTGACGTAATCGTCGCCTCCATGACGATCACAGACAAGCGCAAGCAGGTCGTCGATTTCTCTGATCCTTACTACGATGTGCCCTCTCGTTTTGTCGCCAAGGAAGGTGCTTTTACCGGGTACTCACCCGAGGATCTGAAGGGCAAGACGATCATTGTGCTGCGCAACAGCCCTCGGGCTGATTACATCGCTGCAAACTATCCCGACAGCGAGGCCCTCTTGGTTGACAAGGAGACGGCTGTGTATCTCGAACTTGCGGCCGGCCGCGGAGACATTGCATTCGGGTCCTCCGTCGTGTCGGGAGAAAGTTTCCTGAAGCAGCCGGAAGGCAAAGGCTTTTCGCAAGTCGGCGAGGCTATCACGCTCACCGAAAGCACCGATGGCGGGGTGGGTATCGCACTCCGCAAGGGCGAGGAGAAACTGAAGGGCGACATCAACGCTGCCCTCTCCTCCGTCATGCAGGATGGCACCTACAAGACCATCTCGGCCAAGTATTTTGATTTCGACATCATGCCGAAGCCGGCGCAGCCCTGATCGGCGAACCTGCATGTTGCTCCACCGCCGTGAATTCGGTGGAGCGGCTTGCCCGGGAGGTAACATGTTCCACGGATATCTGCCCATGATCGTCGCGGGGCTCGGCGTCACCCTTTCGGTAGCTTCAGTCTCACTTCTGGTTGCTTGCGTCTTCGGTCTCATTGGCGCCATGGCAAAGCTCTCAGCCTCGCCGTTTTTACGAGGAGCCGCTAATGCCTACACCACCGTTGTACGCTCTCTGCCCGATCTGCTTCTGATGCTTGGCGTCTTCTATGGCGGGCAGATCCTGCTCAATCGGATAGCCGATGCCCGCGGCTGGGGTTACATCGAGATCAACCCCTTCGCGGCCGGTACGTTGACCCTCGGTTTCGTCTTCGGTGCCTATCTGACCGAGACCTTTCGTGGCGCGATCCTCGCCATTCCGCGTGGCCAGATCGAGGCGGGCTATGCCTGCGGGCTGACGCGCCTGCAGGTGCTCACCAACATCACCCTGCCACAGATGATCCGCCATGCGATCCCTGGCTTCACCAACAACTGGCTGGTCATGCTGAAGGCGACCGCGCTTGTCTCGATCATCGGGCTCGATGACATGGTGCACAGGGCGGGTCTCGCATCGGCTGCCACGCGTGCGCCGTTTACCTTCTATGCCCTGACAGGAGCCATCTATCTCGCCGTGACCACCGTCTCGATCCTCGTTCTTTCGATGGTCGAGCGCCGTTTCTCCAGAGGCGTTCGTCGGGAGGCCCTTCGATGATCAACTGGCAAATCGTATCCGAGACGCTGCCCTTCTTCATCGACGGACTGTGGATCACGCTTCTTCTTCTCGTGCTGTCGATCTCGGCTGGCCTGGTGCTGTCAATCCCCTTGTCGGTCGCACGCGCCTCGGCAAATCCCTGGGCGAGGATACCGGTCTGGACCTATACCTATGTCATCAGGGGCACGCCGCTCTTGGTGCAGCTCTTCATCATCTACTATGGCCTGCCGCAGTTCGAAGTGATCCGCGAAAGCGCGATCTGGCCGGTCTTGCGCAGTCCCTGGTTCTGCGCCTGGCTCGCCTTCACCCTCAACACCACCGCCTATACGACGGAGATGTTCGCAGGTGCCATCCGGGCAACGCCCGCTGGCGAGATCGAGGCGGCTCGGGCAATCGGACTCAGCCGACTGCAGGTTCTGCGCGATGTCTTCTGGCCGGGCGCCTGGCGCCGGGCACTGCCCCAATATGGCAACGAGGTGGTACAGATGATGCACGCGACCGCCCTTGCCAGCACAGTGACCATCGTCGAGATCCTGCGCGTTGCCCGCGACGTCTACACGAATTACCTCGTCCTGCCGGAAAGCTTCGGTATGGCAGCCGTATTCTATCTGGCGCTCACGATCATTCTCACCCAGACGTTCCGCCTTCTGGAGCGTCACTATCTTCGCCACCTTGACCCACGCACCAGCGCGACCAAGGTGGTAGCTGCGGAACCCATCCATGCATGAACATTTCATCGATATTCCCGGACGCGGAACGGGCACCATCCATCGGCTGACCTGGTTCAGTTTCGGCGACGGCAACGTCGGTCCGCATGTCTATGTCCAGGGCGGATTGCATGCTGATGAGGGACCGGGCATGCTGGCGGCACGCATTCTGGTCGATCGACTGATAGAGGAAGATCGGGCGGGCAAGATTGGCGGGCGGGTGACCGTCGTGCCAGCGGCCAATCCGCTTGCACTTGGGCAGTTCCTGTATGGGGACCAGCAAGGCCGTTTCGACCATTATGATGGCCGCAACTTCAACCGTGATTATCCGGATCTGACTGCGCAGGCGATAACGCTGGTCGGCGACATGCTCACCGATGATCCTAAATCGAATACGGCTCGGATCCGGCAGGCGCTGCTTCAGGCGCTTGAAACGATCGTACCATCCGCGCCGAGCGACCGGTTGCGCCATGCGCTGTTGCGGCTTGCTCTACCAGCCGATGTGGTCATTGATCTGCATTGCGATGGCGAGGCCGAGGTGCACTTGTACACACAGCCGGTTTCGCTGGAGCGTGTACTTCCGCTTGCAGCACTAACCCGCTGCCGCGCCGTGCTCGTGGCCGATGTCTCCGGCGGTGAGCCTTTCGATGAGGCCCTGACCAAGCCGTGGGGCGCAATCGCCAAGGCTTTTCCCGACAATGTCATTCCGCAGGGCTGCACCAGCTGCACGCTTGAGCTGCGGGGGCGCATGGATGTCGTCCGCAAGGTCGCAGCTGACGACGCCGCGGCTCTGATCGATTATCTCCGCTACGTTGGCGTGCTGGCGGGCCATTCGACTATCCCGGCGCTATTGTGCGAGCCGACACCGCTTGCAGGGTCGGAGGCGCTGGTCGCACCGGTCGCTGGGCTTGTCTCATATCCAGTGCCGCTCGGGCACCGGGTGCGCGAGGGCGAGATCGTTGCCGAGATCACCGATCCTGTGACAGGCGATCTGCATCCCGTCCGGGCCAGCACATCCGGCGTCTTTTACGCGCGACCGGCTACCCGGATCGCGGAAATCCACAAACGGCTCGGCAAGATCGCCGGCGCCCGTCCCTTCAGGGACGGCCCACTCCTCAGTCCGTGAGTAGACCCATGACGACAATGCTCTCCGCAAACAGCATTCACAAGTCTTTCGGTGCCGTTGAGGTGTTGAAGGGCGTATCTCTGACTGCAGAGAAAGGTGATGTCATCTCGATGATTGGTTCGTCGGGATCCGGCAAGAGTACCTTTCTTCGCTGCCTGAATTTCCTGGAGCGGCCAACGTCCGGTACGATTGCGCTGGACGGGGCGCCGCTTGCCTGCCGCAAAGATCGGGCCGGCGATCTCATTGTGATCGACGAGGCCGAGCTTCGCGCCCACCGCGCCCGCGTGACCATGGTTTTCCAGCAATTCAATCTTTGGGCGCATATGACTGCCCGTGAAAATGTCATGCTGGGCCCAACCCGCGTCAAGGGGCTGACGCGGTCAGAGGCTGGCGAGCGGGCTGACTTCTATCTCGCCAAAGTCGGGCTGTCGCATAGGCGGGATGCCTATCCTGCGTTTCTGTCTGGCGGGGAACAACAGCGCGTGGCAATCGCCAGGGCGCTGGCTATGGAGCCGGAACTCATCCTGTTCGACGAGCCGACCAGTGCGCTGGATCCCGAGCTTGTCGGCGAAGTGCTGCGCGTCATGCGAAGCCTGGCAGAGGAGGGGCGCACCATGATCGTCGTCACCCACGAAATGAATTTCGCTCGCGAAGTCTCCAGCAAGGTGTTGTTCTTGAGCCAGGGCGTGGTGGCAGAGGAGGGTGATCCGCGTGAGGTGCTGCGCGCGCCGCAAAGCGACCGCCTGAAGGCTTTTCTCTCGGCACAGGCAGCCTGACAGGCACACTCAGGCATCAAAGCGCCAGAGCCGGGTTCAGTTTTCTCGGTTGTAGTCATAGAACACGTTGAACCTGGTCACGGTGGAGAGACCCTTCAGGTGGCTGGTCCAATGCTGAATTTAGGTGACTTTCAACGGTTGCCTAGCACCCCATGCAGGCAGCAAAATTGTTGGTAGACATTTCTCCATGACGTCATTCAGGCTCGAATGTCGAATCTGGCAGAGGCGAGCTCGGCGCGAAGCTCATCATCTGTCGCTTGCTCTAGGGAGAGCAGCCCAAGGTACGCATCTCCCTCTCGCTTAAGCGCTGACCAAAACGCTGGTTCGGTCTTCAAGCCATCTCGACGTAGCTTCAGTATCGCACCTCTAAAGCTGTCACCTCCCAGCGAAAGCAACCGCTGCTCAATTTTGAAGTGACGCCATCCGAACTGCTGCGCAACGGGCTGTGTGCTGGCGAATAGTTCGAAATCCCAGCCATATGCACGGAACGTGGCGACGACAGGGCGGTCTTCTGACGTCCATTGCCAAATGTGAAATCCGCTCATGTGTTCGTAGAACTGCGACACGTCCGCAACGAAAGATTCGGGCTCCGGCGCGCAGAAAAGAATGTCAATGTCACTGGTTTCGGTATGTATGCCCAGAGGTGGGGTTCCCGCTATGTGGGGATCATAGGCTACAAGTGCTTTCAGTATGCCAAGCTGGTGGACAGCGATTGAATAATTAATTCGTGTGAGTTCTGCTTCCATAACGGTCCGTCTTCTGACTCATCGCCTCTGGGTTGTGGGCACCCACGAGTTTTTATGTTCCCGGATGAATTCGGTTGCGGTTGAGGGAGGTCGGCCAGTGAGAGCGAACACACCATCGCTGAGTTGATCCTCACTTCCTTCGCTTATTCTGCCGTCCATTTCTGCCAGGATTCTGGCATATGCTTGGTCCAATCCAGCCCTTACGTACCGGCCTGCCAGTTCGGATGTGGTCAGATTGATGTGCTTTATGGTTCGGCCGATTACATCACTGATCTTTTCTGCAAAATCCGCATAGGAGAGGGTTTCTGGTCCTGTCAGTATGAAGTCGCGGTTCCACGAGTTCTTCTCCAACAGTGCGCTGACAGCCGCCTTTGCGATATCGGCCGCGTTGATAAAACCAATCCGACCTGTTCCCGTTGCGGAGTAGATTGCGTTCTGGTTCCGGATCGTCTCGCGATGGTGCTGCTCAGAGAAGTTCTGCATGAACCACGTCGGCCGTAAGACCGTCCATTCCGGAACCTCATCCCGCAAATAGGAATGGATCTGTCCCATCATCGGTCCCCCTGCCTCAAGGGATGACGCGCTCAGGAGAACAAAGCGTCGCACCTCCCTCTTTCGTGCCATCTCGAGGATGGGAGGAACGATCGTTCCATGATCGCTGTCATTGGTCGGAGCAACAATATAGACGGCGTTTACGCCGTCGAATGCCGCTTCCGCTGTACGAGGGTCTTGCCAGTCGAAGGCGACGTCATCATCAGTTGAAGGCGAACGGGTGGCAATTCTTGTTTGCACTCCCCTCAGTCGGAGCTCTTGAGCCACAAGTCTTCCTGTTTTTCCCTTGCCGCCGATTACTAGGATCTGAGCTGTCATGGTACCGCCTCCTCTCAATGATTGTCCGCTGAAGGCGCACTCTCAATTGCTGAGAGAACAACGAGTGGGTTCCAGTAGTCGCGGTAGCGCGAAATTCGACCCTCCTTAAGCTCAATGATTGATACGTAGTCCTGATCGTAGCGGGCATTGGTTTCGTGCGAGTGGCCCTTGCAGCTGAACTCGATTGCCGCCATGTCACCTTCCACCGAAATGAACGCATGGTTGAGCGTCATGGACTCAATCGAAATGAGTTTCGACACTGTCGGAAGATAGGCTTCTAGCGCTGTCCGGCCTTCCACCCGCTCTTGAAAGCCCGCCGGGTGATACGGGAATTCAAACACGACATCCTCGGAGCACATATCAAGAAGTGTTTGCGCGTTGGGTGCCAGTTTGTCTCCCAGGGCTTCCCGCAACAGGGAGGATAGACTTGGAAACTGATCGATCGAATGGGACATTTCTCTTTACTCCTTTTCAACGGAACGATACCGTTCCGACGAATATGGGATAAAACGAATGGAACGCAACCGTCTCGACGAAAAAAGTAAGCGGCGTCCGAGCGGGGCAGCCGTTATGCGTGACGAAGTCACAGATGCTCTTCTGCGGGCTTTTCTCGAGGAATGGGCCTCTCATGGATATGCCGCACTGAGCTTGGAACGGGTCGCAGCGCGCGCAGAAGCGGGAAAAGCTGCCATTTACCGGCGCTGGCCATCCAAAGTCGCAATTGCGGCCGAAGCGGCCGAGAAGTATGGCAAAATACTGACGGATGTAACCGATCATGGCACGCTCACGGGCGACCTAGAAGCCTACCTGCTCATGTTAAGACGGGCACTTCGCCATCGGCTGGTGCGCAGAATACTGCCCGATCTCTATGCAGAAGCGTCTCGTGGCTCGGAGCTTGTCTCAGTGTTGAGGGACTTGTCTGTATCGCGCCGGCAGGGCGGAACATCGCTGATTGAGCGAGCTGTTGCCCGGGGAGAACTGCGCGCCGGAATCGACCGGGAACTGGCGATGGATATGATCCCCGCATCCCTTTACTGGGGGATGATCGTGACAAGGCGTCGAATTACCAGGGTCCAACTCCAACGGCAGGTAGATGCGTTATTGGCCGGGCTTAAGGCGATTTAGACCGTTGCCACATTAGCTGCGGATACCAAATGTCTGTAAAAGCGCCTAAAACGGATGAGCCGTTGAAGACCTTCAACGGTCACGGATAACTTCAGTACGTCTCCGGTAACATCGTCTGATGGTCGGTCGCCCGGGAGTATGTGCTGCCTGGAATCCGCGGTGATCGGCCAGTTTACGGGGTCAAGTAGGATCGACTGGGCTGTTCAGAGCTGTGCGCAGTCGCGGCGCGGCGAAATCCAGGAAGGTGCGCAGCTTGAGTGGTAGGAGTCCGTTTGGAAGGTAAAGCAAATGCACTGGGGACGCTGGGAGTTCAAATTCTTCCAAGACAGGCTGGAGCAGACCTTGGTCAACCAACTTGCTTGCCTGATAAGACATCACTCGAGTTAATCCGAGCCCGGAAGCGGCTGCATCGACAGCAGCTTCCGCGGTGTTGACCGAAAGGCGAGGACGAATGTCGACAGATGACACCTTCTTTCCATCCTGGAAAGGCCAAGACTGGGAGGATTGCACGCCTTCAAAAGCGATGCATTGGTGAGTACGCAGATCACGTGGATGGACGGGTGTGGAACGCGCGTTCAGATACTCTGGGCTGGCGTAGATGGTGTTTCTTACGCGTCCGAGACGGAGGGCCATCAGACTTGAATCCGCCAGTTCTCCGATACGCAAAGCGACGTCAACATAGTCCTCAGCCAAATTGGTGTTCCGATCGCTGAGCGTCAATTGCATATTGATATCGGGGAAAGCCTTCAGAAAATCGCCAATCACGGGCAGTAGGTGCAATCTGCCGAAGACGATTGGCGCGGTGACCGTCAAATCACCCTTCGGGGTGAGATATTCCCCTGAAGCCTGTCGCTCAGCCTCTTCGATCCGCTCAAGAATATCCCGGGCTGCGCTGAGATACTGCCGGCCCGCATCCGTCAGGATAACGCTACGGTTTGTCCTCGTAATCAGTGTTGCGCCAAGCAGCTTCTCAAGATCGGCGATTTTTCGACTGACAGTTGGCAATGGGGAGTGAAGAGCTCTGGCCGCAGCTGACAGACTGCCTGTCTCGACGATTTTGAGGAAGACACGCATTGCGTCGATGCGATCCATTTTGCCTACCGTATTTTGAGAGGTCGAGTTTCGTAAGCTCTGTCTACTGCAGTTTTCTGGAAGGCGATAGGTTGCTGTTGCGGCTTGAGCCGAATGTTGAAACCAGGAAATACTGAGATGAAGCTTTACCACCTGCCACTCTCTGGTCATGCCCATCGGGCCGTCCTCTTCCTCTCGCTGCTTGGCCAGAAGGTTGAGCTTATCGAGGTGGACATTCCAAATGGCGCACATCGGACCCCTGAATACCTGAAGCTCAACCCGTTCGGTCAGGTGCCGGTGCTCGAAGATGACGGGTTCATCGTCAATGATTCCAACGCAATCCTTGTCTATCTCGCGACAAAGCTTGGCCGGAAGGATTGGTTGCCGGACGATCTGGAAAGTGTCGCGAGGGTCCAGAAGTGGCTTTCGGTCGCGGCTGGAGAGATCGCTTATGGACCTTGTGCTGCGAGATTAATCACCGTGTTCGGTGCCGATTTTCGCGCCGAAGAGGTCATTGCGCGCGCGCATCGCATTCTGACGCTGATCAATCAGGAGCTTGTGCGGCATCAGTTTATCATCGGTGACAAGCCGACAATCGCCGACGTCGCACTCTACAGCTACATCGTCGGCGCGCCGGAAGGCAATGTGGACCTTACCCCTTATCCGGATGTGCGGCAGTGGCTGACCCGCATTGAGGCGCTTCCCGGTTTTGTCGAATTTCCAAAGAGCGCCGCGGGCCTCAGGACCTGATGTCGAGGTTTGGCCAGACGTGATCGGCCGCCAATTCCAAGGAGGTTAAGTTGTCAGAAGGTTTGGAACGTCATGTTTCGCCTTGGCATGAGGGCGAACTCGCGCTGCAAAGAAGCGTAGGTGTCATCGATCATATTGACGCAGTCGGTCGAAGAGTGCTGCGGAACTTCCTTCTCGATCAGCATCGCGAGTTCTTTCCCCTTTTGCCCTTTGTCGTGATTGGCGCCGTCGATCCTGAAGGCCTGCCCTGGGCGACCGTCCGGGCTGGCCGGCCAGGCTTTCTGACTTCGCCCGATCCCTCAACGCTAGCAGTCGAAGCCGAACGCGACTGGGCTGATCCGGCGGAAAGTGGGATGGAAGATGGAGACTCAGTCGGTCTGGTCGGTGTCGATCTAGTTACCCGGCGCCGGAACCGCCTCAACGGCACGATTGGTCGGCAGGACGACAGGCGCTTCGAGGTCGCTGTCGGTCAGAGTTTCGGCAACTGTCCGCGCTATATCCAGAGCCGATTTCATGAATTCATTCGGGATCCGGCGTTGAGGGCGTCGGGCACAGCTACCGTTACGAATGAGCTGAATGACAAGGCGTGCCGGATCATCTCCCGCGCCGACACATTCTTTGTGGCTTCCTATGTAGACCGGACCGGGCAGGGCCGCCAGGTGGACGTATCGCATCGTGGCGGTCGTCCCGGATTCGTCCGCATTGATGGGGATGGGACACTGACTGTTCCGGACTTCAACGGCAATCTGTTCTTCAACACACTTGGCAACTTTCTCGTCAATCCCCGCGCCGGGCTGCTGTTCACTGACCACGATACGGGTGACATCCTGCAGGTGAGCGGCAGAGTCGAAGTGATCCTGAATTCTGAGGAGATTGAGGCATTCCAGGGCGCGGAGCGGTTGTGGCGCGTCTTTCCAGAAAAGATCGTCCTACGGCCGGACGCGCTGCCACTGCGCTGGACATTCGCCGAAAATGGATTCTCTCCCGACAGTCTGGCGACCGGAAGCTGGAAGGAAGCTGAGCAGCGTGCGGAGGCTGCGCGGAAAGCAAGGACCTGGCGGCGGCTGCGGGTCGAGAAGGTTGTCGCGGAAAGCGAGACGATACGGTCGATTTATCTCGAATCTGCAGATGGCAGCGCGCTGATCCCTCACAAGGCTGGTCAGCATCTTCCGATCCGGATTGCCGATGAAGGGAGCTTCGTCCGGCGCAGCTATACGATATCATGCGCGCCATCTGACAAAGACTACCGGCTCAGTGTCAAGCGGGACGGCAAGGGCTCGCAGTTGCTGCATGGACTGCAGCCCGGAGACGAGATCGAGGCCATGGCGCCGGGTGGTGGTTTTTTTATCGACGCAATGGAGCGACGCCGTCCTGCTGTGCTGCTTGCTGCAGGAATTGGCATCACACCGATGCTGTCCATGCTGCACCACGTCGTCAACGAAGGTGCCCGCACGCACTATCGCCGGCCGATCTGGCTTTTCCGGTCTTCGCGGACGGTGTCCGAACGCGCCTTCGATGTGGAAATCGATGAGTTGGTTCGCTCGAGCGAAGGTAGCGTGCGTGAAGTCCGAGTTTTGAGCGCACCGGAGGCTCAGGATGAGGAGAAGTACGATGCTGTGGGACGCATTGACATCGACCTGCTGAAAGCGCGTCTGCCATTCGGCGACTTTGATTTTTACCTTTGTGGTCCGCCTGCGTTCATGCAGTCGTTGTATGACGGGCTTCGTGGACTGAACATCAGTGATGATCGTATCCATGCAGAAGCATTCGGACCATCGGCCCTGAAACGCGATCAGGACAGCAGTGAGACCGCCAAACGAGCTATTCACGCTCCAGCTACCGATCCGGTGAAAGTCGTCTTCACGCGTTCTTCCAAGGAGGCCAGGTGGGAGCCGGGGAGCGGTACCCTGCTCGAGTTGGCCGAACAATGCGGGGTTTCTCCGTCTTACAGTTGCCGTGCTGGAAACTGCGGTGAATGCAGCGCCAAGGTCACTAAGGGTGGTGTGAGTTACCTTTCAGAGCCGGGCTATCCAGTGGAGGAAGGGCAGGGGCTTCTCTGCTGTTCTGTTCCTGCGGAAGGTGGCGACCTGCAACTCGATATCTGAGACCTCACTGGCGATTTCTGGTGAGGCAGGCACCCAGCCGGCTTACTCCGCGCACGGAGCGCAAATCCGGCGGTGTGGACGCCGCGGCGAGATACCCTCGTCGGCCTCGGTATCAAGAGATGATCCGACAGATTCCGCCCTGAATTCCGAAAGCTCCATGCTCCCGCAATCTTTGGTCTTACCGTCTGCTGGGAACGCGGCCTGAATGTCGGCTTGACCTTGCAGGTCGTGGGATCGTGCCATGAAACCTGCAGGAGATGCAGATGACTGTTCACTTCATTCCGTCAATTCGACGCGTCAGCGGTTGGAACGAATACGCCATCCATGAGCGATGTCGCTCGCGATATACGACAGGCTTCACCGTCGCGATCGTTTGTCTGTTGCTTGTGGCTCAGCAAGGTCACTCTAAAGAGGAGGTGCCGATGACCTATCCGGAAACCAAACAGGTTGATGTGATCGACAAGCACTTTGGTACCGCGGTTGCAGACCCCTATCGTTGGTTGGAGAACGATGTCCGAGAGGATCGAGCGGTAGCCCGATGGGTCAAGGCACAGAACGCCGCAACTAGCCGTTATCTTCGCAAGCTTCCCGGTCGCGACGTCTTCCGAGGCCGCCTGACCGCATTGTTCGACCATGAGCGCTTGACCAGCCCGCTGAAGCGAGGCGGGGACTACTTCTTCACTCGGAACCGGGGGCTCGATATGCAGCCAGTCCTCGTCGTCCGAGATGGGGAGACAGGCTCTGAGCGCACGATCCTGGATCCCAATCAGTGGTCTGAAAACGGAACGAAAGCACTGGCCGTGTGGGCTCCGTCTTCAGACGGCAAGCTTCTGGCGTACGCAATCCAAGAAGACGGCTCTGATTGGCGTTTCATCCGTGTTCTTGACGTGCGAAGTGGCCAGGTTCTCGCCGACGAAATTTCCTGGGCTCGCTTTACCACGATTGCCTGGGCGGGAAATGGCTCGGGCTTTTTCTACGCCCGTAGCCCTGAACCACGGACAAATGGCCGTCAAGACTCACAAATCTCTGACCATGACGTTTATTTCCATCGGCTCGGTACCAAGCAATCTGAGGACCGCCTCGTCCGTAATTCAACGCCCGAGAACCCGCTTCTCCACACCGTCGATGTTACTGCGGATGGGCGGTACCTGATCATCTACTCGACGGCGCTGACCGGGGGAAACTCACTCTCAGTGGTGGACTTATCTGAACCCAATTGGGAGGTGAGGCCCGTCGTTGAACGCTTCGACCATCTTTCGATTGTTGTCGGTAACATCGGAACGAAGCTTTATGTCCTGACGCGTCAGGGGGCCGAGTGGGGCAAGATCGTTACCGTTGATCTGGCCGGCAAAGACCTAATCTTAACCGCACTCATTGACGAGAAGCCCAAGGCACTCCTAAGCTTGGCTTCCATGGTCGGCGATAGGCTCCTGTTGTCGTACATGGTCGATGCACGGATTGAAGTTGAGCGATATGAACTCGATGGAAAACCCGACGGTGCTGTAAATCTGCCGGACATCGGCAGCGCGGGGACCTTTCATGGTCGCCACGGCGACAACGAAGCGTTCTTCACTTTCACCAGCTACGGGACCCCAAAAACCATTTACCGCTACGATGTCTCCAGCAACAAAATCACCTTATGGGCTAAAGCCGATGGTTCGTTTCGTGTTCATGGTCAGCCTGATGACATTGAGGTAAAGCAACGTTTCTACAGCGCCAAAGACGGAACCCGCATCCCGATATCGATCATTCGGCGCGCTGGATCAAAAGCAGCGGCGCCGACCATGCTGACCGCCTACGGAGGCTTTGGTATTCCATTGCTACCGGCCTACTCGCCCGCTGCCATCGCTTGGGTTGAGCAAGGTGGTGTCTATCCCGTTGCGAATATTCGCGGTGGAGGAGAGTACGGGAAGGCCTGGCATGATGCTGGCAAGGGTCAGTCAAAACAGACGGTCTTTGATGATTTCATCGCTGCTGCCGAGTTTTTGAAGCGTGAGGGCATCACCACCGCAGGCGGGCTGGCCATTCACGGCGAGTCGCATGGAGGTATGCTTGTCGGCGCTGTGACCAATCAGCGCCCCGATTTGTTTGAGGTCTCTCTCCCTGGCGTTGGCGTGATGGATATGTTGCGCTTCGATCGCTTCACTGGTGGCAAGCTGTGGATCTCAGAATTTGGGGATCCGTCAGACGAGAAGAGCTTCAAAAACCTCCGGTCCTCCTCGCCGCTTCACAACATACAAACAGGGATCGATTATCCCGCCATCCTCGTCACGACCGCCGATACTGACGATCGGGTCGTTCCGGCACATTCCCTAAAATACCTTGCAACTCTGCAGGCTGCACAGATTGGGCATAAACCAAGGTTTCTCAGGGTGGAGCAAAACGCTGGGCATGGAGACGGTTCGCCAACTGAAAAGATCATCGAAGAATATGCGGACAGGTGGTCATTTGCCGCCCATTGGTCTGGCCTTAAGGTAGCTGCACTACCATGACGCCCGTCCCTTCGCCGGAACTTAAGTGTTGATGCCGCGATGGAAGGGATGTGGCAAAGGTGCCCATATGACCGCTCAGGTAAAATCGCTCGACGTGGGTTAGGTCGACTAGGCCTGACCACTCCATGTTCCTGCAATCTTCGACCGTATCGTCGGTGTCGGCGTCAGATCTCAGAGTTTCCAGAGGTCGAGACGTCGAGCAACCGAGGTATACAAATGTTCTATCAATCTCTCACACGAAGCACTTCCACGATCGCAAGGATCAGCCTGGTAACTTTTCTAGGCGCTGCGGCGGCAGGGTGTGTGTCCGACAGTGGATCCATGGAAAACGCGTACAGGGCCAATCTTGCCAGCGAGACAGCCCTCAACGCTCAGATCATCAGCGATCGCGCCCGAGATCAGCGCTGCCGGCGTGATCCGGGCCGTCGAGAATGCGGCCCACGCTACTAACTTAAGACGAGATCACCGGCGAGCAATGTCGTTCCAAGCCGCATGGTGATCTCGTTTCCCACGCATGGGCTACCATCCACCGCAATTTTGTGGATCCACTACGGATCTTGTTTCGCCGCCTGATTGTGAATGCTCTCAACAGGCATGGACCTTCCGCGGTTGTTGGAATGAGTTCGGTGATATTGGGTCCAACGCATAGAGTTGCTGCCATGTAACCACCGGGCTGCGTGATTGTTTATGCTCCAGGGAGCTCAACGCGGATCAGGGCTCCGCCGCTCGCGCCTTCGAAGATATCTATCTGGCCATGGTGTCTAGCTATGACCTCTTTCACGAGGTTCAGACCAAGTCCGGTTCCCGTCTGGCGTGGACGCAGTCGGTGAAATGGCTCAAAAACACGCTCGCGCTCCTCAGGGGGGATGCCGGGGCCGTCATCTTCGACCTCGAATGCATGCTTGTTGACTCGCACGACAACCGATTGCCCTCCATGCTCCATCGCATTTTGAATAAGGTTCGTGACCACCCGCTCAAGTGCGGCGGAATCTCCATAACACACTCCACCTTGTAGCACCTGCACCTCGAGCGAGCCGCCCTTGAAGATGACGATGGGCGCCAGTTCTGCGGCTACCTGTCGGACGAGGGATGGGAGGTCGAGCAATTCAAAGTGCGTTTCGTTGTTTAGTCGCTCAAGGTCGAGAAGCTGCTCGGTCAGGGTTGCCAAGCGGTACACGTCCTCACTCAGTTCCAGAACCGGGCGGGATTCTGAGCTCTCGATCTTACTTCGCAGGATCGCAAGGGGTGTGCGCAGTTCATGCGCTGCCGAAGCGATGAAGCGCCGCTGACGCTCATATCCATCGTCGAGCCGCGTGAGCGCTCGGTTAACAGCAGTGATCAGGGGCAAGATTTCCCGGGGGACATCATGAGTGTTCAGTCGGCGACCCCGGCTGCTGACATCAATTTTCTCAGCTTCACGCGCCACCCGAAACATACCGCCGAGTGAATGCTTCACTATCCAAGGCGTTACAATCAGCGATGTGAGAGCCAGCATCAGGAAAATGGGAATTGCGATGGTGTTGGTAGCCATCAACACAATAAAGCTGAGTTCTGACAGTGCCCCATGGCCGAGGATTGTAAGCTCGCCAATATCGGTCTGTTCCCTGCGAACCACAGCCGCCAGCTCGTATGGAGGAGTACGGTCCCGCATATGAGCATAAGAGAGACCACTCAGCCGACCGACAAACGATTGATAGAACGGTGGGATCTCTCCAAACGTCACGCTTTGGTGTTGGCTGTCTTCCGCCACGAACCAAAGAGTAGGCGTTTCAGTGCGCATCTGCTCAAGCTCGGGCGTCATCTTCACATTGAGCCGGCCGGTGTTGTCTCGCTCTATGGCGCGGGCGATCACCGACGTGATCTGCTCATCGGTATACGGGCCGCCACTGTCGATCCGGAGTGCAATGGAGACCAGAACTGCAAAGGCGACAATCAGGGTCGCAAAGTGAAACACCAGCGGGTAGACAATCAGTGCTCGCTTGAGTGACCTCGGCTTCTTCACGCTTTCTCACGGAGCAGATATCCGACCCCTCTGATCGCGTGGATTTCAATACCTGCGTCCGAACCTCGCAGTCGTCGACGCAGCCGCGATATGTGCGAGTCCAAAGTGTTCGACTGAATTTCGTCATCAAAGGCAAAGACAGCCTGTTCCAGAGACTCACGCAGCACCGTCCTGCCGCGGCGCTTTATAAGAGTTGCCAGCACCCGCAGTTCGCGGCGCGGAAGATCGATGCGTGCGCCCTTCACTTTGACCTCCTCATTGGCCAAGTCGAAAACAACGAAGCCAGCCCTGATCTCCTCGCCTTGCAACTCAGCTGGGCGGCGACGAACCGCCCTTATGCGGGCAAGCATTTCATCTATGGAGAAAGGCTTCACCAGATAGTCATCGGCGCCCTCGTCAAGCCCCGCCACACGGTCTTCGACGGCACCCCGCGCGCTGAGGACGATGATATGAATTCCGGGATTGCGGAGGCGCAGATCAGGCACGAGGGCCAGGCCTTCGCCGTCCGGCAATGTCCTGTCGAGGAGAACGAGATCAAACACAGCCATTGCTGCCGCGTCCCGTGCCTCGGCCACGCCGCCTACCTGATCAACGATAAAGCGCTCCTTGCGCAAGACGAATGACAAAGTGTCTGCAAGCCGAACCTCGTCTTCAACCAGGAGTACTCTCATGAAACATCCTCCGTAAACTTCCTTTGTGCTGCGCCCACTAAACAAGGCCCGCCCCATAGAGTTTCAGGGCTGTTCTCTGGTGTCCGTCGAGCGCGCGCAGGTTGAGCGGATGAGTGGCGTCTAAGGGATGAATACCACTTAGTTGCCTGTGTCAGCCTCTGGCTCAACCCGATGACAGACATTCTCGGACAAACCGCATCATCTCTCGAGCAAGCTCTTCGTCTTCTGGCGCGGCGCCAAAGCCGCCATGCGGCATGGCCTCGAAGACATGCAGTTCTGCCGTGGCGCCTGCCTGGCGGAGCGCCCGGTGCAACCGTACTGCGTTCGACAAAAGCAAGTCGCGTGTCCCGCTCTGAATGAATGTCGGCGGGAAGTCTTTCTTGAACTGTCCGAAGAGAGGAGAGATATAGGGATGGCTCAGATCGGCCCCGTTGGCATAGAGCAGATTTGCCGGCATCAACGAGTTTGGAAGATTGACGTCCAACGTCCTGTTGGTCTGAAAGCTGTCACCTGACTCCGTCAGGTCGATTTCAGGGGAAAGCAACACAATCGCACCGGGTAAGTCCAGCTCTTCATCCTGTGCACGCAGCACCGTTGCCAGCGCCAGATTGCCACCCGCAGATCGTCCACCGATGACAACGCGGTCGGCGCCGAACGTGTCCACTGCATGTTTGTAGACGCACATGCAGTCATCAAGAGCGGCCGGATAGGGGAAGTCAGGAGGCATTCTGTAGTCCACACCGTAACACTGTATCCCATGTCGGAGCGCAGCCACGCGCGCGCCCTCTCGGCATGCTTCACCGCCTCCAAAGACTAGCGCTCCACCATGCAAGTCGATGTAGACGCAATCCGCTCGCTCGAGATGGAGTGGTCTGGCCAGATACACGGCAGCAGAGCCGATGGACTCCGTGGTGGTTTCGACATCTTTTGCAAAGTCTTGTTGGGAAACTGCGCCTGCGTAGTTCGCATCCACGGCTGCCTTGAGTTTACGCCATGCTTCATAGTCGTCTGCGGGAGGCATTGGGTACACGGCGTTAATCGGCACCCCGTCATCTCGAACGGCGTTGTGAAGCCGTTGCCGTGCCTCCCCACTGATTGAGCTTGGGACTGGCACGCGACGCTGGTCAATCTTCACCGAGTTGAACTCAAAGTCGGTTTTGCAATGCGCCATGATGGTTCCAGATGGTACTGTTTGTCAGTTGCATGTCCTGCCAGCAGCGTCGGGCCAAACTTGGGCCACCTAGCGTGTTTTCCAGATTGACGGTGGATGAATACAACGTCCGACGCGCCACTTGCCCGGAACTATATCGTGAGCGGCGCAGGTGGCTTGGCCAAGGTGCGTGGCGATGCGGAGGGAATAGCCGGCAACTGCTATTGGCAGGATAGTGTCTGTGGTTGGCAACCGTTTGGCCGTCTAGGATCTATGGCTTCACTCTCAGTGAGTTTTTATGAAGGCGCGTATGGTCTCCACCACTTCCGGCACCAACGGCAAATTATCATCTAGATAGGTCGCGATGTTGGCATTTCGGTCAACTGAGGTGACCCGCTTCAGGACATGATTGGTATCCGCAAGCATGACCAATGTAGAACTTGGCGCGGCATCCTTCAGTCGCTCGGCATCCGCAATGGGTACCTGAATGTCACTTTGACCTTGGACAATAAGGATTGGCTTGTCGATCTTGCGCGCCAAGTCCGCAGGGTCTAGCGAGAATACACTGATCAGAAATCCTTGCACTTTGGCACTGAAAAGTGGAGCAAGTTCTGGCGGAATCTTCGCCTCATTGATGCGCCGCCCCGCCGATAACTCATCGATCAAATAATCAGCCGAAGCTATCAGCGGCGCGGTGGCTTGATTGGCGCGCAGCTGTTCCTTGAGGATGTCTCCGAGAGGTCTGCCTGGCGTTGCAACAAGGATTAAGCCGGCGACGTTCTCCAGTACCGCAGCGGCTGCCAATGCCACCAAGCCGCCCTCGCTATGCCCAAGCAGCCAGACGCGCTCAGCTCCGGTTCGAGAACGGATTACTTCGATCCAGGCACTCGCATCTCGAACATAGTCGTCGATTGTCACTCCGTTTGGATCGTCAACGGCAGCCTGACTGCCGAACATACCTCGCTTGTCGATACGGACGCTGCCAATTCCGTGTCCAGCTAGGCCTTCGGCCAGCAATCGGTAGGGTGCCGCGCGAACCCCTTGCGGATTGTTGCCGTCCCGATCTGTCGGGCCAGAGCCAGGTATCATCAGCACGGTCGGTGCATCATTCGTTGGATGAACCATCGTTCCGCTCAGTGGGCCACAGGGGCCCGGCGCTTCAACCTCGGTCACCTGTGCTTGGGTGCTAAGGGCAATTCTTTCCTCGATCATTGCAGATATCATTTGCTCCCTCTTGGTAATGAACGCCCCCGCAGTTGTTGACGACCTCACGTGGCATTTCAAAGGTGCAACGGCGATTTAAGGCGTTGTCGTCGTTCCGCTATCGCATGTGGCAGCACTGCAAGTAGCAGGCGCTCGTTCGGCGAAAAGCTTTGATAGTGCCTGCGACGCGATAATCGCTCTCGGAAAGCCCGCGGGCACGGTGATCATGTAGACGATCTCCTTCAACTCATCCTCAGTCACGCCAATGTTTAACGCGTAGCGAGCGTGCACTGTCATCAAGTCAGTCAAGCCCATGGCGGCGCACGTGGCCACCGCTGCCAGCTGTCTCGTACGGTCGTCGAGACCTGGCCGCGACCATACATCACCCAGCGCATAGGCCTCGGTCGCCTCCGCTAGAAATGGAAACTCTCTCCTGATGTTTTCCAAGTTGTTTTGCGGCACGCCGTTGTTGAGCTTGCTTACGACGGCCGCTCCTACAGCGCGACGTTCCTCGACTGTGTCGGCAAGGGCTGGATACGCAGTCGCAAAGACCGTCAAGGCTCCAAATGCTGCAAGGGAAAAACGGATTACGTCACGCATTTCAGTTCTCCTGTCAGTTCATTTGATATGGTTTGCAGGGTTGAGTGTTCTGTCAGGGCGGCATCGTGAGAACAGCGTCTAATGCGCTCTTCTCGCGGATCTTTGAGATCATTGTCGCCGCAGGATCATTCCAGCGTGGTGAAGCGTGTTCTCATCCACGAAAACGCCATCCGCCGTGAATCCGGTATCGTCCCAGTAATCGATCTGGTTGCCGGTTACGACATAATGGCCTTGGTAAGCACTTTGGCGGCTGCCGCGGGCTTCGTCGTAGCGGCCATTTGGTAGGAGCTCGTGGCGGATGCGACCATCATCCGTTACCCACATGCCGACATAGGCGTGGTTCTGTGGTTGGTGATGGCTGGTTGATTGGGGGGGCATTTTTTTCTCTGCTTTTGCGTTATGGGCCGGCGCGCCGGAAGCGATAGCCGCGGCAAGGATCACGGGGACGATAACCGGGAGGGAATTCCTCATGACGTAACCTCCTCTGGATTGAATTTGCAGTGCCTTATGCAGCTGATCAAAATGGTGTCCGGGTTGGCCGGACCACTATTTCGTTCACGTCGACATCTTCGGGCTGTTCGATTGCAAAGCGTACGGCGCGGCCGATGGCATCGGGAGTGAGCGCAATGGCCCGATAGGACTTCATCGCTTCAGCCGCGACCGGGTCGGTGATGGTGTTTGCAAGCTCACTTTGATCGTCTGGGCTACGAAAACGTTTCACCGGAACGACTATGGAGCGCCAAGCATCCGGCTGCCGGTTAGGTGGATCATTGTCTCGTGATCGGGAGTTCTCAAGCTAGGATTGTCGCTAGCGTGCTCAATGAATGACAGCATTTAAGGGGCAGAAAGTGAGGCGCTTCTTGCAAACCAACCGGTTTCACAAGTCTCCGCGCAATCAGGTCCCCGCAACCAGATATCACATATAACGCGACAGCCGCTTCTACACAGTCGACGCGATTCTTGCATTTCCGGCGACTGATCTTGCTGATGTCTGGGTTGGATAGCCGTCCAGTACTGGGCGGCCCTTGCGAGCCGCCCCGTTCTTGTCTCGTTTGCGACTACTACTTCGAAAGCGTGGCCTTGATTTCAGCCACTGCCTCGGATTCCATCTGGCCTACGGTCGTTACCTCTCCGTCGGTAATCTTCCATAGGCGGAAGGGGCCGGTGATGTCGCCGTACTGGTCGAAGCTCACAGGGCCGATGACGCCTTCGTACTTGATCGGCTTGCCGTCCTTGAGCAGGCCGAGCGCCCTCTCGAATTCGGCCTTGCCGGCGTAGATCGGCGTGCCGCCGGGTGCTGTGACGTCCGAAATCGCCGTCTTGATCGCGTCCTTGTCGGCCTTGCCAGCCTTGGCGATGGCGAGGGCGACGATGGCACCGGCATCGTAGGATCGATCGGCCGCGGGGGCAGACGGTTCAATACCACCGGAGAATTCGGCGTAGTTTGCGTTGAAGTATTCGGTCGAGGCCGTCGGCGTGGTTCCGGACGAGGTGCCATAGGCCTCGTTCAGATACTGTGGGCCGACGCTGGCGATGAAGTCCTTGGAATTCATTCCGTCATTGAACAGGAATTTCTGGACGCCGCCGCCGGAAATCCAGGCGCGGGCAATCGTTGCGCCGTCGACCGGTGTCGAGACGAGGTATAGCGCATCCGGTTCGCCTTCCATGGCGACCGAGGCCTCGGAGGAATAGCTTGCCTGCTTCTCGTTATAGGGGGTCGTTGAGGTGATCGTTCCGCCGAGCTTGGTGTAGGCGGCGGTAAACTCCTGCATCAGATTGTTGCCGAAGTCGTTGTTGACGTGGATGATGGCGATCTTCTTCATGCCCTGGTCGAGTGCATATTTGGCAGCCGCCGTTCCCTGCAGCGCATCCGAGGTAATGGTGCGGAAGAACACACCATTGGTCTTGCCCTCGCGGCCGAGTGCGGTCAGCGTCGGAGACGACGATGCCGGCGACACCTGAACGACGCCTGCCGGTGCCGTGACGGAGGTGAGGATCGGGATCGAGACCGAGGAAATGATCCCGCCGATGATGACCGGCACCTTCTTGATGTTGACGAGCTGTGTGGCCTGGTCGACGGCCACATTGCCCTGGCTCTGGCTGTCACGCGTGTCCATGACCAGCTTGCAGCCGGCGACGCCACCTGCGTCGTTGAAGTCACGGAAGGCCATTTCGACGGATTTCGCGCCGGCCTTGCCATATTCGCCGGCGGGGCCGGTCAGTTCCATGACGACGCCGACGGTGATGTCGCATTCCTGCGCAAAAGCAGGTGCGGCACCGACCGCAAACCCCGCGAGCATGGTGGACGCGAGGACGAGGCGTTTCATCTGATTTCCCTTGTTCATGTCATTCCCCTTTGTTGAGATTATATTTCATGATGCTGCCGTGCCGCCCGGTGCGGTCCCGCTCGAGCGTATAGACGTCGCCTTCCAGGTCGCGTGCACCAGCGAGTGCAGCCTCGATCTCCGCCAAGTCGGCGTCTGAGAGGTCCACATTCGAGATGGCGAGATTGGAGGCGAGGTGATCCCGATTGCGCGCGCCGACAATCACTGCCGTCACGCCTGGCCGGCGGAGCATGGCGGCACTGGCAATCGTTGCGATGTCGGTTGCATGGCGGTCCGCCACCTTGCGAAGCGTCGACAGCAAGGCCTGGAACAGATCCCAGCCACCGAGGTCATCGATGATCAGCTTGTACTTGGTCAGCGAGCGGTTCTCGAGCGGATGCTCCGGTTCGGACTTGCCGAGCCAGCGGTCGGAGAGGAAGCCGCCGGCGACCGTACCGTAGCAGAACAGCGCGAAGTCATTGCGAGCTGCGAGTTCCACCATGCGCTTTTCCGGGCGCCGGTCGAGCAGCGAATATTGCAGCTGCAGCGAGGTCAGCGGGATCCCGCCGTCGAGGATCGCCGTCACATGGGCGCTGTCGAAATTCGTTGCACTGATCTTGTCGATCCGCCCATCTTTCTGGAGTTCCTTCAGCCAGCCGAGCGTCTCCAACCAGGCCGGCATTTCGTAGTCCCACCAGTGAAACTGGACGAGATCCAGGCGTTCCATGGCGAGCCGCTTGCGCGATGTGTCGATCACGCCTTCCACGTAGGCCTTTGTGATCGTCGGGAGAACGCCGAGATCGGGTACAAACTTCGTATGGACGCGAATGCGATCGAGGGCCGCCTGGCCCTGCATGGCGCGGTAGCGCAGCCGGAAGCGTCCGATCAGGTCTTCTACGCCGGTGTAGATGTCAGCGCAGTCGAAGGTGGTGATGCCAGAATCGGCGAAGGCGACCATGTCTTCGATGGCCGTCTCTTCATCAATGGCGCCATGGCCACCGGCAAGCTGCCATCCGCCGCGGATGACGCGGGAGATTTCGTAACCGGGGGCAATGGAGATGCGCTGCATGTTACTCTTTTCCTTCGAGGGGCACGGCTGTCGTGGCGGCATGGCTGAAACGGCGAAGCCCGGTGCGCCGGATCCGCAATCGGGTGGAGCAGTTGGGATCCGGACAGGCTATGTCCGCATCCGTCGTCATCCAGTCATGCGCATGGGTCGGGCGCTGCTTGGCGGCAAGCAGGGGAAGGACGGAGGCGAGGGAGTAGATCGATATTCCGTGTCCCGGTGGAAGATAGAGCATTTCGCCGTGCAGCTCGAAATAGTCACCTGGCTTGGCGCCGCAGTAGACGGCCCCACCCTCCGGGATCACCACCTCGACACGCAGGTCAAAAAGCTCAAATGTGTCATCGGTGCCGCTCATCGATGCCTTCCCTCACGCCGCTTCTTCGCCGGCGTCGAGACGCCCGCGCACGAGATCGAACGAGCGCCCGATGTCATTGGAAAGCGCGTTGACCGCAGCGTCCTCATCGCGCGCTTCAAGGGCTTCGATCAGCGTCCAGTGGTGGTTCGTTGCGGCAAGGCCGCCTTGTTCGTCGTGGATATGGGCGGCGGCACGGACCACCGGGCCGGACTGGAGCCAGAGGCTTTCGACCATCGGGATCAACACACGGGAGGAGGCAGCGCGATAGATGTGGAAATGGAAGCGATGGTTGATTTCAGAGGTGACCGGGCCGACGTCCTGGCCATGGCGCTCGAAAGCTGCCTCGCAATCCCGGTTGATCTGCTTGAGGCTTTCGATGTCTTCCGCCGTCAGTCGATGACAAGCGAGCGCCACCAGACGCCCCTCGATCAGGATGCGGGCACGCTCAAGGTCGTCGAGGCGGTCGCGAGTGATCAGCGGGACGCGGACGGAGCGATTGGGCAAGGCCTCCAGCGCCTGTTCGGAGACGAGCCGGCCCAGCGCTTCTCGCACCGGCATGGTGCTCGTCTTCAGGCGATCTGCCATATCGACGATCCGCAGCATATCGCCTGCGGCAAAGCCGCCATTGATCAATGTTCGGCGCAGTTGGTCGTAGACGCGATCCTGCAAGGTCTCTCGGCCGACAGGCGTGAGGAAGTCGTCGGATTGGCCAATCGTGTCCGTCATCCCGCCTCCAAGCCTCCCGGAAATATCGGTTGATTTTCGCGTCCACGTAAAGTTTGATCAAACATCACGGATCAAATCAAGGCTCATTTTTGCAGATGGCTGCCGCCCATTCCCAACCATCAGGATCGCTTCAGAGTGCCGCGGCACCGCCTGCCATCGAAGCACGGCATCTGACGAAGCATTTTGATGGGCTAACGGTGGTCTCCGACATGTCACTTCAGCTCGCCCGGGGCGAGATCCTCGGCCTGATTGGCCCGAACGGTGCGGGTAAGACCACCATGTTCAATCTGCTGGCAGGCAGCTTCAAGCCCAGTTCCGGTGAGATCTGGGTCGAGGGGCGTGAGGTCTCGAGCCAGGCGCCGGAGCAGCGCATCGCCCATGGGGTCGCACGGACCTTCCAGATCCCGCGACCTTTTCTGGAAATGAGCGTGCTTGAGAACCTGCTGGTCGGAGCTCAAAAGCAGACAGGCGAGCGGATGTTTGCCAATTTCCTCAAAGCTGGTCAGGTGCGCCGCGAAGAGAAGGCCGCACTTGAGAAAGCGCATGCGATCCTGGAGTTTGTCACGTTGTCGCGGCTGGCCCACGAACCCGCTCGCGTGCTGTCCGGCGGGCAGCGCAAGCTTCTGGAACTTGCGCGCGTCCTGATGGCCGATCCGCAGGTGATCCTGCTCGATGAGCCGGCCGCGGGGGTGAATCCCGCTTTGCTTGAAGTGATCATGGAGCGGGTGGTGGCGTTGAACGCTGAGGGCAAGTCTATCCTCCTCATCGAGCACAACATGGACATGGTCTCGAGGCTGTGCTCCCGGGTGGTGGCCATGGCGCTCGGAAAGCTGCTTGCCGAGGGTGCGCCGGCTGATATGGCCGCCAATCCTGCTGTCATCGAAGCCTACCTTGGCGGTGGTGCATGATCGACCCGGTTCTCAAAACCTCGGCGCTGGTCGCGGGCTATGAGCCGGACCTTCCCATTGTTCGCGGCGTGGATTTTTCGGTCGCACGGGGCGAGCTCGTCATCCTCCTGGGGCCGAACGGCGCTGGCAAATCCACTTTCGTCAAGGCGATCGCCGGCATGGTGCCGGTGCATTCGGGCAGGATTCATCTGGCAGGCCGGGACATCACGGATGTCGCTCCGCACCGCAAACTGGCCGAAGGTTTGGCTTTCGTGCCGCAGACGGAGAATGTCTTTGCCAGCATGAGCATCCTGGAAAACCTCCAGATCGCGGTGGCGCTCCTGCCGAAATCGCAACGTAACCTCGCAATCGAGACGATGCTGACGCGCTTTCCGGATCTGGCCGTCAAGCCGAAGCGCCTGGCGGGCGCGCTCTCCGGCGGTCAGCGGCAGATGCTCGCGGTGGCGCGCGCGCTCGCGCTCAATCCGCCGGTGCTCATCCTCGATGAACCATCCGCCGGCCTTTCGCCAAAGATCGTCGGCGAGGTCTTTTCCATGCTCAAGCGCATCAATGGCGAAGGCGTGACGATCGTCCTGGTCGAGCAGAACGTGAAGGCGGCCATGGCGATTGCCGATCGCGCCGTCATTCTGGCCGAAGGGCAGATCCGCCACGAGGGGTCGCCTGCCGATCTCGCCGATGATCCACTCATCGGAAAGATCTATCTCGGCACGACCGGCCGTGCAGCCAATGAGGTCGCGCCATGAACCCGCAATTCCTGATGGACGGACTGATTGCTGGCGCGATTATCGGACTGGGTGCGGTCGGTGTCACGCTCACCTATTCGATCCTGCGTTTCTCCAATTTTGCGCATGGCGAGCTTCTGTCCTGGGGCGCCTATCTTGCGCTCGGCATCAGCAGTGCGCTTGGCGTATTGGCAGGGGGGCTTACCATCCCGATTGGGCCCTTCTCCTTCGGTTGGTCGCTGCCGATCGCGGCCGTGCTTGCCGTCGCCTTGACGGGCCTGCTCGCGCTTGCCGTGGACGCCGCGCTGTTTTCGAGCTTCCGGCGGCGCGGCAGCGCCATTATCATCATGGTCATGGCGAGCTTTGGCGCATCGCTTGCGCTGCGCAGCCTGCTCGAATTCCTGTTCACTTCGAAGCCCGCCTATTTCAGCCAGGCGCTGCAGATTGCCATGAAGCTGGGGATTGGTCTCAGAGCAACACCGGACCAGCTGGCCATGCTGGCCGTGGCGCTGGTCTCTGTGATCGCCGTTCATCTCGTGATGACGCGGACCGATATCGGCCGGGCCATGCGCGCGGTCAGCGAAAATCCCGGCCTTGCCGGTATCGCAGGGATCGATGTTCGCCGGGTCATCCGAACCGCCTGGTTCCTGGGCGCAGCACTCGCCTGCATCGCCGGCATCATGAGCGGCCTGATCATCCAGATCCGTCCCTATCTCGGGCACGACCTTCTATTGCCCTTGTTTGCTGCCGCTATTCTCGGTGGCATCGGTTCGGTTCCGGGCGCCATGATCGCGGGCCTGTTCATCGGCCTTTCCGAGGCCTTCACGGTCCAGCTTATCGGGGCCGAATGGCGGGCGGCGGTGTCCTTCGCCATTCTGATTGCGGTTCTTCTCGTCCGCCCCCGCGGCCTGTTCGGAAAAGCGACATGAGCATCGATCTTTTCGCCTATGGCGCCTTCTTCCTCACCATGGCCTTCACCTATGCGATTATCTGCCTGGGGCTGAATGTTCAGTGGGGCATGACGGGGTTGTTCAATGTCGGCATCGCCGCTTTCGTCGCGGTCGGCGCCTATACCTCGGCGATCCTGACGACGCCGGACACGGCTGAGCGCTTCGGCGGCTTCGGTTTGCCGATTGCCGTTGGGTGGTTGGGCGCTGCCATCGTCTCGGGCGCGCTTTCCTGGGCCGTCGGCGCGCTGACGATCCGGCTCAGATCCGACTACCTTGCCATCGCAACCTTCGGCGTCGCCGTTACCGTTCAGCTCTGCATGCTCAACCTGCAAAGCGTGACAGGCGGAGCTTTCGGGATCGGCTTCATTCCGCGTCCCTTCGCCGATCTGCAGGGTAATGCGCTGCTTTTCAGCCTCGCCAATTGCGGGCTCATGGCCCTCGTCGTGCTGGTCCTTTATCTCGGGCTGCAGCATTTGTCGCGCAGCCCCTGGGGACGCGTCTTGCGGGCGATCCGTGAAGACGAGGTGGCCGCGCAGGCGCTCGGCAAACGGCCTGTGCGCTTTCGCTTGCAGGCCTTCACCGTCGGCGGCGCCATCATGGGCCTTTCGGGAGCCGCCCAGGCCCACTTCATCGGCTTTATCGCGCCCGACAACTATGTGCCGGTTCTCACCTTTCAGGTCTGGGCCATGTTGATCGTCGGCGGCTCCGGCAACAATCGTGGTGCGATTGCCGGTGCCATTCTCGTCTGGGGGCTTTGGGCGCTCACGGCCGCTGCCGTCTCCGCCTTCGTTCCGCCCGAGGAACAGGCGCGGGCCGCCGCCTTGCAGATCGTCGCGATCGGCGTCGGGCTCTGCCTCATGCTCCTGCTGCGTCCGCGCGGCCTGTTCGGCGAGGTGAGCCCGCTCGCGCGCCTCAGCCGCAACAAACAATCCTGACCATCGAGGAATGATCCCTGTGTCCCAGCATCCCGAACGCATCAATCTCACCCCGGACCTGTCGATCAGCCGCCTCGTCTGCGGCCTCTGGCAGGTTGCCGATATCGAAAAGAACGGTGCCATGGTCGATCCGGAGCAGGGGACTAATGCGCTTCAGGCCTATGCAGAGGCCGGGTTCGACAGTTTCGATATGGCCGATCATTACGGATCAGCGGAGATCATCACAGGCCATCTCCTGAAGCGTTATGCTGTTGGTGACAAGCGACCTGTGGCCTTCACCAAATGGTGCCCGGAACCTGGCCCGATGACGCGAGATGTGGTTCGCCGGGGTGTGGAGGACAGGCTTGCCCGTCTTGGCGTCGACAAGGTCGAGCTTTTGCAGTTCCACTGGTGGACCTTCGAGCATCCGGCCTGGCTCGATGCCCTGCACGAAATGCAGGCGATGAAGGAGGAGGGGCTGATCGGCGCCCTTGGCCTCACCAATTTCGATGCTGCCCATCTCAATCTCGCGCTGTCGGACGGGATCGAGATCGCCAGCAACCAGGTCTCGTTCTCCCTGATCGACAGACGCGCTGCTGGCGATTTGTCGTCCCTCTGCCTCAAGCGCGGCGTCAAGCTTCTGGCCTATGGCACGCTCTGCGGCGGATTCTTGTCGGAGAAGTGGCTCGGTCAGCTGGAGCCCGCGTCGATCCCCGACTGGAGCCGGTCGAAATACAAGCGCTTCATCGATACGGCCGGCGGATGGAGCGTCTATCAGGGTATTCTCAGGGCGGCATCCACGATCGCCCGCAAACACGGGGTCTCGATCTCCAACGTGGCGAGCCGCTGGGTTCTCGAACATCCGGCCGTTGCCGCGACAATCATCGGGGCCCGGCTCGGTGAAAACGAGCATCGCAACGACAACCTAAAGGTCTTTACCTTCGAACTTGACGCGGATGATCAGGCTCTGCTCGACCGAGCCTTTGCAAAAGCCACGCCTATTCCCGGCGATTGCGGCGATGAGTATCGCAAGCCTCCCTTCCTGACCGCATCGGGCGACCTCAGTCATCACCTCGATGCGATCCCGTCCGTTTACACGGCGGTTCCGGTACCAGGGCGCGAGGATCGGATGCGTGTTTCCTCCGGCAGCATATGGGAACCGCTTGCCGGTTACAGCCGGGCCGTGCGGGTCGGTGACCGGATCCTGGTATCGGGCACGACGGCGACCCATGGCAGTAACCGTTGTGTGGCACCCGGCGATCCGGGCGCACAGGCAACCTACATCCTCGACAAGATCGCAGCTTCTATCTCCGCGCTTGGAGGCAAGATGGAGGATGTCGTCCGCACGCGCATCTATCTCAAGGATGCGTCACAGTGGGAGCCTGTCTCTCGTGCCCATGGCCGCTTCTTCTCCGAGGTGCTTCCGGCGAACACCTTGATCGAAGCCGGTGCCCTTGTCGGCGAGTATGAGGTGGAGATCGAAGCGGAAGCCGTCGTTTACATTCAATGAGGGGCCGGCCCGCACGGAAGCGGTGTTTCGGACGGACATATTGAATGTCCGTCCGTTTTGCTTAATCCGACTTCAGACGGATCTGATGGCTCCACCATCCACGCGGATCTTGCTTCCCGTCACATACGAGGCGGGCTCGGAGGCCAGGAAGACGGCAACGGCGGCGAATTCCTCCGGCCGGCCATAGCGTCCTGTCGGAATGCCGGCCGCGGATTCAGCGGCGATCTCCTCGACACTCTTCGCTGAGCGTCTTGCTGCGGCTGCGTCGAGTTCGTCCACCCTTTGCGTGTGAATGCGCCCTGGAAGAAGCACGTTCACGGTCACGCCGTCTGTGGCGACTTCCGCAGCGAGTGTTTTCGACCAGCCGATCAGGGCCGAGCGGATGCCATTGGATAGCGCCAGCCGAGCGATGGGCTGCTCCACCCCAGAGGAGGCGATCGATATGATCCGACCCCAGCGCTTTTCCCGCATGCCCGGCAGGAGACTGTTGGTAATGTGGAAGATATTGGCGGCCATCGTCTCGAAATGAGTAAGCCAGTCCGTCCGTTTCGCATCGACGGCTGCGGCCGGCGGCGGGCCGCCAGAATTGTTGACGAGAATGTCGATACCCCCTGCCGCCACGAGCGACTGGACGGCCTTATTCACGCTGTCGATATCCGAGAGGTCGAGCTGCAACGGGATAACGAGACCGGCCGTTGGTGCGAGCTCGGAAGCCCATGCCGAGATGGCTGAGGTGTTGCGGGCGGCGGCATGGACCGTCACCCCTTCTTCCGCGAGCCCTCGGGCGATCGCCGCACCCAATCCGCGGCTCGCACCCAGCACGAGAGCGGTTTTGTTTTCCAAGCCGAGTTCCATCAGCCGAGCTCCTTCAATCTTCTGTCCTGGCGCGCAATCAGGCGCTCGATCTCGCTGATATCGGTGGCAGCAAGGGCTCCTCCCGGTTTGCGTAGTGCCGGAGTGGCGATCGCGCCGCGTTTCGCCATGATGTATTTCCGGATGGAGAGGCCAAGGCCCGGTTGCTGTTCGTAGCGCGCGAGGGGGAGATAGGCGTCGAAGATGTCTTGCGCTCGCTCCGGATTTCCCTGATCGCTATAGTGAACGACGTCGCGCATCATTTCGGGATAGGCAAAGCCGGTCATCGCACCGTCTGCCCCGCGGGCCATCTCTTCGGGCAGGAAGACGCCGCCATTGCCGCACAGGATTGATATGCGCCTCTTGCCGGACGTCTCCGAGGCGGTCCTTAGTGCGGTAATCTTGGAAAGACCGGGCCAGTCCTCGTGTTTGAGGCAGACGCAGGTCGGGATCTGATCGATGATCGTCTGGATAACGGAAACGGGGATGGTGACGCTTGTGACGAGCGGGAAATCCTGCAGCACGAAAGGCGTATCGCCGATGAACTCCGCCGCCTGCTTGTAGTAGGTGACGATCTGCTGATCGTTGCGCAGGGACGAGGGCGGAGCAATCATCACGCCCGCCGCACCGTCATCCATGACCATCAAAGTCAGAGCCTGCATCTGGGCAAAGCCCGCAGCAGAGACGCCTGCCACAACCGGCACGCGGCCATCGACTCTGCGGAGGATGCGGCGGACATAGGTCTGCGATTCCTCGATGGTGAGCTTTTGCGCTTCGCCCATCATCCCAAGCACAGTCAGCCCCGTCGCGCCGCGCTCGAGGTAGAAATCGACCATGCGGTCCGTGCTGTCCAGGTCGAGATCACCCGTCTCCGTGAAAGGGGTGAGGGCTATGACGTAGACGCCTTTTGCCTCTTCATTCAGCCTCATCATTCACTGTCTCCTTGATGTTTCGGATATCGTGCATGGCCAAAGAAGCCTTCAGGTTGGCCAATCATGTTTTCGAGCCCCATGCGCTCGATCAGCAACCGGGCTTGCCTGTCGGCTTCTGCGACGACCTCATCGAGGTCGGTCAGCAGAGGGCGGCCGCATTCGAGCAGGATCTGCCCGTCGATCACAACGGTGTCGACGTCATTGCCGTTGGCGAAGTAGGCCAGGCGGAAGATCGGCATCTGGTAGGGCGCGAGGTGAGGGCGCTTCATGTCGACGAACACGATATCGGCTTTCTTGCCGACCTCAAGGGAGCCCAGGTCGCGGTCGAGCCCTAAGGCGGTCGCGGCATCTATGGTCACCATTTCAAGGGCCTTGCCCGGAGGCAGGACCGAGGGATCGCGAAAGTGTGTTCGATGATAGTGCATGCATTGCTGCATGTGCCGGAACATGTCCGCCGATCGGTCCGGCGCGGTTGCATCGGAGCCGATGGCGACCACAGCGCCTGCCTCAATCAGTTCGATCGCCGGGCACCGGCCGAGGATGGAGGCGATGGCGCTGGGATTGTGGGCGATGCGGGTGCCGGTACCGGCGATGATGCGGATCTCCTCTGGCGTGATGTCGATGGCATGGGACAGAAGCGCATCCGGTCCGAGGATGCCGAGCTTTTCTGCGCGGGAGACGGAGCCCTTCCAATGACCATCCTGGGTGAACACCACGCCCGCCTCACGCGAGAGCGCCCGCACGGCCTGCGTCTGGGCGACTGCGGCTTCGTAGTCTGCGGCGGACATGTCGCGTTGGTGTTCGTCACGCAGGACCGGGGTGAGCAAGGCGATCTTCAGGCGTCCGCGCCCGTGCCACAGAGCAAGCAGTTTCCGGCTGACGGCAAACTGCTCCTCGAAGGTCACCGGTCGTTCTGACGCCTTGCCGTCGTGCCAGGACGCATAGGTTCGCGGATGCGGAGGGCGGGTTGGTCCAACGGCGACCACCGATCGCGTGCCGATCGCGGCGACGCCCTCGCAATGGGCGCTCCCATAGGCAACGTCATCTGTGCGCATGATCGTGTCGCCGCCACCGAGAAGCGAAACGCCGGTGGTGACGCCGAAGCGCAGCCGCTCAAGGGCGGCAAGCCGCGCCTCTGCGAACCAGAATTCCGGTGTCGAGCCGACAGTATAGGCAGCGTTGCAGATCTCTTCCCAGCGATTGCCTTGCTCCATGCCCATGGTCTTGATGAGACCGTGGCCGGCATGGGCATGCACGTCGATCATTCCGGGCATCACCACCTTGCCTTGGGCGTCGATATGGCGCTCGGCCTGGTATTCTCTGGCGATCTCGTCCGTGTGCCCGACCGCGACGATGCGATCGCCGAGAACGGCGATTGCACCCTGGTCGAGCACGCGGCGACTGCCGTCCATGGTGAGGACGGTGCCGCCGCTGATGATCAGGTCGACGCGCCTCATGATGCTCTCTTCCCGGACTGGAAGTCAGGGAGCCGCGTCACGTCGAGCACGCAATCCTGGCGCATGCGCCAGTCCGGCCAGGACCCGGAGAGGCCTGTCACCCTCAGGGGATTGTAGAGATAGAGCCATGGGGGATCCACTTGCAGCGCGCGGAACGCCTTCTCGAAGATCTCCGCACGTTCATTCAAATCAACAGTTGCCCGGCCCCTATCGAGCAAGTCTTCGGCCTCGGCGTTATGAAAGCCCAGCCACCAGGAGCCCTTAGCCCTGTGATCGATCTTCTCCGCGAGGATGCGGAAGGTGCTCAAGGGGCTGGAATCGAAAACGCACATGTCGCGCACCTGCTTCAGGCGGACACCATGCGCATAGGCTTCGCGGTCTGTGTGGAGGTGAACGTTCAGCGTCACCCCGATTGCGGCAAGCTGCTCGGCAAGAGCGGCCGTCAGCGCCTCGGCTTCATCGGGAAGGCGTGTCGGGCAATCGACCTCGATGGTCAGGCCTTCGCTAAAGCCAGCCTCGGCAAGCAGCTTTTTTGCCTGATCCCGGTCGGGGCGCAGATCCTCCGATGGCAGGCTGCCGAAATGTGCAGGGCTGACGAAGCCGGTCAGTGGCTTTGCTGCACCTCTGACAACCCGATCGATTAGGGCCTGGCGGTCGATCGCCAGATTGAGAGCGCGGCGAACGCGGCTGTCTGTCAGCGGCCGCTTGAAGGCATTGAAGAGATAGATGATGGCGACAGGGACGAGCGATGTGACCCGCGTATGCGTAGCCGTTTCTTCGAGCGCCTTTGAGGCTTCGAAGTCAAGGCTGTTTGCCACCTGGGCCTGACCAGAGATCAGCATTTGGAGTCGTGCTTCCCGGTTCGTTTCCAGGCGGAATGTCAGTTCGGCATTGGCTGGTCGCTCGCCGTGCCAGTCATCGAAACGCTGGAGGTGAAGGGCTTGGCCGGGTTCGTAGGAAACCAGGCGATAGGGGCCTGTACCGACCGGCTGCGACGTGTCTCCCGCCTCGTAGCGGTCCAGTGCTGAGGGAGCGACCACGTAGCCGTAAAGAAGGATGTCGAGGAGATCGGCGATCGGCTTCGACAGGCGGATTGCCACCGTCAGGGGATCGACTGCCTCGATCTCCGCTTCTCCGAGATACTGATGCCAGACCCCGGGCGCCCCGAGTGTGTAGCCCTTGTCTGGACGGGCCATGCGTAACAGCGATTGGCAGACGGCGGCCGCATCGCAGGGGGTGCCATCGTGAAAGCTCAAGCCTTCCCTCAGCCGGAATGTCCAATTTCGGCCGTCCGGTGTGACATCCCAGGAGCTGCTGAGTGCTGGCACATAGCTGCCATCCTTGCCATAGCGCACAAGTCCGTCGAACAGCGCGTCGAAGACGGCCAGCATGTCGTTGGCATCGGTGCAGTCATGCGGATCTTCGAGGGCAAGGCGCGGTTGAACAATGACGGCGGGCGAACTCACTGGCTTTTCCTTTCGGCATCATTCCGATCGTGGAGGTGGCATGCCACGGCGCTGCCATCCGGCTGGGGTGTCAGAACCGGACGGTCGACCGCGCATCGATCAAAGGCCATGGGGCAGCGCGTCCTGAAGCAGCATCCGGAGGGCAGGCGCAGTGCGCTTGGCACTTCGCCGACGATTTCAATCTTCGGCTTAGCCAACGACTTGTCGATGGTCGGCGCGGCCGAAAGCAGAACCTGCGTGTAGGGATGTTTCGGCTGGCTGAACAACTGGTCACGGCTGGCCGTCTCCACCATGAAGCCGAGATACATGACCCCGATCCGGTCGGCGATGTGGTGCACCACCGAGAGGTCGTGCGAGACGAACAGATAGGACAAGCCGAACTCGTCGCGCAGATCCATCATCAGATTGAGGATTTGTGCCTGGATCGAGACGTCGAGCGCGGAAACGGGCTCGTCGGCAATGATGATCTTTGGCCGGACCGACAATGCGCGTGCGATGCCGATCCGCTGCCGCTGACCTCCTGAAAACTGATGTGGGTAGCGTCCAGCCTGTTCGGCGTTAAGGCCGACCTTTGCCAGCAGCGCGACGGCCTCGTCATGGAGATCGCGTCGGCTGAGTTTGCCTTCGGCCTGAGCGCGTCTCGGCTCCATCACGATGTCCCTGACCCGTTGCCGCGGGTCGAGGGAGGCATATGGGTCCTGGAAGATCATCTGCAGCTTGCGGCGGATCGGGCGCATTTCCCGAAACTGCATGCGGGAAATGTCTTCCCCGTCGATCCGGATTTCGCCCGCGGTCGGCTCGTAGATCCGGGCAATCGTCTTGGCCACGGTCGACTTGCCGCAGCCGGATTCTCCCACCAGTGCCATGACCTCGCCGGGTGCAATCGACAGGTCGACACCGTTTACCGCCCGCAATTGCTTCTGGGGAGCGAGAAGCTTTCCCTTTCCAAACTGTAGCCGATCGAAAAGACCTCCCACGGGGAAGGCTTTGACCAGGCCTCGGACTTCAAGCACGGGGGTTGTCATAACGCCGTCTCCTCCAGCGGGAAGTGGCAGGCTGCATCGAGCGAGCCGCGCACGGGGGTGAGCGCCGGCGTTTCTGTCGAGCAGATGGCCTGGGCTCTGAAACACCGGTCCCTGAAACTGCACCCGTGCCCGAGGGTGCGGATGTCCGGCACGGTGCCGGGTATCTGGCTGAGGCGTTCCCGGCGATCGGTGATCTTCGGAATGCTGTCGAGGAGCCCTCGTGTGTAGGGATGGGCCGGGGACTGGATGATCTCGCTCGTTAGCCCCCGCTCGACGACCTTGCCGCAATAAAGCACGACCACCCGGTCCGCCATTTCGGAGACGACGGCGAGATCATGGGTCACGAGGATCATGGCGGCCCCGCGATCGACGATCTGGCGGCGCATCAGCTTCAAGATCTGGGCCTGGACGGTGACATCGAGGGCCGTGGTGGGTTCGTCCGCGATGATCAGGCGGGAACCAGCCAGGAGCGCGATGGCAATCACAACGCGCTGGCGCATGCCGCCCGAGAATTGGTGCGGATAGGCATCGAGGCGACTGGCGGCCTCCGAGATGCCGACATCTTCGAGCATCTCGATGCAGCGAGCACGTCGTGCCTTCTGGTCTAGGTCGGTATGCAGGCGCAGCATTTCGTCCATCTGGCGCCCGACCGTGTAGACCGGGTTGAGCGACGTCATGGGGTCCTGGAACACCATGGCGATCTCGCCGCCGCGTACCGCGCGCATCTGGTCTTCGCTCTTGCGCGTCAGATCTTCGCCGGCAAAGACAATGCTGCCTGCCTCGATTCGTCCGGGTGGATCGATCAAGCCGAGAATGGAAAAGCCGATCACGGATTTCCCGCCACCGGACTCGCCGACGAGGCCGACCACCTCGCCTGGGCGGACGTCGAAGCTGACGCCGTCGACGGCTTTCACCACGCCGCCGAACGTATGGAAATGTGTCTTGAGATCCCGGACTTCGAGAAGTGCTTCGCCCATGGTCGCTGTCTCCTTCGTCATCTCAGCCGCGGATTGAGTTCGTCCCGCAGAAAGTCGCCGAACAGGTTGATGCCGAAGACGAGGAACATGATGAACAGCCCCGGGAATGCAGAGGTCCACCAGATGCCTGAGAAGAGGACATCGAACCCCTCCTTGACGAGCAGGCCCAGCGAAGGCTCGGTGATGGGGACGCCGACGCCAAGGAAACTCAGCGAAGCTTCAATCAGAATGAAGGTACCGACCTGGATCGTCGCAACCACGATGAGCGGCGTCATTACGTTCGGTAGCACATGGCGCAGGATGATCTCGCCGTTTCCGAGCCCTGCAACCTTGGCCGCCTGGATGTATTCCTTCTGGATCTCGCTCAATGTCGATCCGCGAACGGTGCGGGCATAAACGACCCAGCCGACGGCGGTGAGCGCGATCAGGACCATGCCGATGCCCGTCCCGAAGGCCGACATCAGGAAGAGCGCAATCAGCATCGACGGAAACGACAACTGGATGTCTGCGATGCGCATGATGATGCTGTCGACGATGCCGCCATAGTAGCCGGAGATCAGCCCGAGTGCCGTCCCGATCACGCAGGAAAAGATCATGGCGGCGAGGCCGATGAAGGCGGAGATCCGCGCGCCGTAGACGACCGATGCCAGCACGTCGCGGCCCTGGCCATCCGTCCCGAGCAGATACCGGCTATCGCCACCCTCCAGCCACACCGGCGGCTTGAAGCTGTCCATCAGTTCCAGCTGGGACACGTCGTAGGGGTCCTGGGACACGAGAAGCGGCCCGAATGTCGCAAGCAGGGCGAAGAAGGCGAGCAGTGCGCTTCCGAAGACGGCCGGCAGGTTTCGGCGGTAGTGAAAGAAGAATTCTGAAGAGAAGAACCCGGTCATGCGATCCTCACTTCACGGTAATGCGCGGGTCGATCAGCGTGTAGACGATGTCGACGATGAAATTGATGGCCACGAAGATGAAAGCTGTCAGCATCAGATAGACGACGATGACGGGGCGATCGCCGCGGTAGATGGAATCGATCAGCAGCTTGCCCGTGCCGGGCCATGCGAAGATGGTTTCGGTGATCGTTGCAAAGGCGATGAGGTCACCGAGCTGGAGGCCGAAGATCGTGACGACCGGAATGAGGGCGTTCTTCAGGCCGTGCCTGAAGAGGATGTTCTGGCGGGACGCGCCTTTGGCACGGGCAAACCGCATATAGTCCTGCCGCATTACCTCCATCATGCCCGCACGAGTCATGCGCAGCATGATCGCGAGGGTGGCAAGCGCCAGTGTGACGGATGGCAAGATGATGTGCGACCAGCCATCCGCCGTGAAGATCGATATGCGCAGCCCTAGGATTTCGACCGTATCGCCGCGTCCGGAGGAGGGCAGAAACTGGTAGCGGACGGAGAAGAAGAAGATCAGCATCATGCCCACCCAGAACCCGGGGAGGGAAATGCCGAGCAGTGAGCCCGCCATGATGCCGCGAGACACCGGCTTGTTCGGATTGGCCCCGGCATAGACGCCGAGCGGCACGGCGATCACCGTCGCCAGCATGATTGCCACGAGCACCATCTCGATCGTTGCCGGCAGACGCTCCAGGATGAGATCCATGGCGGGCTGGCGGAACACATAGGAGCGCCCGAAATCGCCCTGCAGCATGTTGCCAAGGAAGATGAAGTACTGGCTCAGCAGGGAGCGATCGAGACCCAGGAGACGGCGGGCCTGTTCGATCTCGGCAGTTGTGGAATCGATCGGGATCACCATGAAGACGGGATCGCCGGTAAAGCTCATCATCAGGAAGACGATGACCGATACGCAAAAGAGTACCAGCACCATCTGCAGGAGCCGCTTGATCGTGTAACCCAGCAAGGCAGTGTCCCGTCATGAAGAAGTGAGAAATTCGGGACTGTCGCTTTTGATCTCGACAGTCCCGCGCTCGTTTCGGGTCGGCCTATTCCTTGACGTCGATCTCGTAGGCCCAGAGGAACTTGTCCGCACGCGGTGTCATTTCGACATTGGTCTTTGCGGCATAGAGATCCTGCTCGTAGTGGATCGGGATCATCGGGATGTCTTCCATCAGGATCTTGGTGACTTCCTGCAGGTATCCGTCGCGCTCTTCTAACTTGGAGGTCGCATCGGCCTTGTCGATCAGTTCGTCCACCTTCGGATTGGAATAGGATCCGCGGTTGACCTGGCCGTAACCTTCCTTCTTGTCGCGGGAGTAGAACATCACGCTGTACATCGAGCCGCCGTCACCGGAGGGAACGTCCCAGCCGCTCATGATCATGCTCGACTTGTCGCTCGGGACCCGGATATAGCCGAAGAAATTGGACTTCGGCATCAGGTTGAGCTTGAGATCGACCTTGATCTTGCCGAGCATCGACGCAAGCGCCTGAGCGATCTGCTGGTCGTTGACATAGCGGTTGTTGGTGGTGTCGAGGGTCACCGTGAAACCATCCGCGTAGCCGGCCTCGGCCATGAGAGCAGCCGCTTTCTCAACATCGAAGGGGTACATGTCGCGGAAGCTTGCTCCGTCGACATAGCCCGTATGGGAAGCAGGGACATATTGCTCTGACGGGGTCGACAGGCCGTTCATGATGATCTTGTTGATCGCATTGACGTCGATCGCACGGACCATGGCTTCGCGAACACGGCGATCCATCATCGGGTTCTTGTCGAGCGCGATAGTCGGGCTCTTCTCACGATGGTCGATCGATACCACGACGTTCAGCAGGCTTGGCTTGGTCATGACCTTGTAGCGGTCATCCGCCTTGACGCGGTCGACGTCGCGAACATTCAGATCCTGGATGACATCGACTTCGCCGGTCAGCAGCGCTGCCGTGCGGGTGGCGCCATTGGTGATCGGACGGAACGTGACCTCTTCGATCTTCGGCGCGCCGGCGAAATAGTCAGCATTGGCGGCAAGCGTGATGTGATCTTCCTTGATCCATTCGACCAGCTTGTAGGGACCGGTACCGACAGGCTTCAGGTCCAGCTGCTCGTCGCCCACTTCCTTCGCATATTTCTCGCTGAGGATCAGGACGGCTGCCAGATCGTTTGGCAGGACTGCGTAGGGCTTGGGCGTCTTGATCTCGACGGTGTAGTCATCGACCGCCGTGAAGGACGCGATGTTGGCGCCGAGATTGGCCATCAGCGACTTCTTCAGACGGTCGAGGGTGAAGACAACATCCGACGCCTTGAACTCTTCGCCATTGTGGAACTTGACGCCCCGGCGCAGCTTGAACACCCAGGTCGTGTCATCCTTGAGCTCCCAGCTCTCTGCAAGGCCGGGTCCGAAGGACAGGTCGGCATTGCGACGCACCAGAGGATCGTAGATGTGGTAGAAGAGGATGTTGCTGGACAGCTCTTCGCCCGCCTGGGGGTCGAGATTGACGGCGTCCGACGTCAGGCCGACGGTCAGTTCCTTGGCATGGACCAGGCCGCCCAGGGCCGTCGAGCTCAAGAGGAAGAATGCGGCAAGGGCCGCGATACGTCCGGATTTCATGCGCAGATTCAGCATTTTCGTTCCCCTTTTTTGGTATGCCGACACGTATGCATGCGAGTGTTCACCGAAGTGCCGATTGCACCTCGATCTGGTAGCCTTCCGGGTCTTCCAGCACGAAGGCTCGAATTCCGAGAGAGACGCTGTCCTTTGGTTCCGTCAGCCCGATCGCGTTCTGGCTCGCGAGATAGCGATGCCAGGCATCGACATCCGGCACGCGCATGCAAAGCTGCACGGGTTTGATAGGGTTGGCGCGATGCATTCCACGGGTCTCGTCGACAAGACCGACATAGGCATGCTCGGCAATCTTCAGGATCTTCGACCATCCCTGATCGATCTCGAGCGGGAAGCCCATGACCTGTGTGTAGAAGTGGAATGCTCGAGTTAGGTCGACGTAGTAGAAGAAGGTGATGGCCTTCTCGACGACGCCGTCATCGGGCCGCGCGGGTGCCTCAGTCATGTTGTGTGATCCTTCGGAAACCATGTGCTTACGCCGCGGCGCAGATAGCGGCCGCTGCCGGGCGTGTTGAGGACCGAACGGCCGTCATAGGCGAGCCTGCCTGCGTGATAGGTCGCGGCCACTCGGGCGGCGAAGGGCCGTCCGTCATAGGGGCTCCAGTTGAGGCCATCCTGGGCGCGGCTCGCGTCCCAGATATCGTCCCCCTCGGCGAGGATCGTGATGTCGGCATCGGCACCGGGAACGAGAGCCCCCTTGCGTGGATAAAGACCGAAGAAGCGAGCGGGGCGTTTGGCGAGATATTCGGCGCAATAATGCGCTGCATCGACGCCGCGCTCTTTTGCGACGGTATAAAAGGCAGGCAGCAGCGTCTCCATTCCGGGCACGCCCGCACCGGCATCGAAGATGCTGTCGGTGAACTTGTTGTCGATCGGCCAGCTGGAATGATCGGAGCTGACAAAGGCAATCCGGCCCTCCACGAGTTCCTGCCAGAGCCGATCGATCTGGCCGGGGCGAATGGGTGGGTTGACCTTCATTCTCGCGCCGAGTTCTTCACCGTCGCGTTCGGGATCGAACCAGAGATAGTGGACGCAGAGTTCGCCGGTCGCCCTGAAGCCCTGTTGCGCATAATTGTCGACCAGCCTGAAGCCACGCGGCGTGCTGATATGGACGATGTGGGCATGCCCGCCAGCACTGGCGGCGAGCTCGAGGAAGTGCACGGTCGATGCCAGTTCCGCTACTTCAGGCCGGCTCGGCGAATGTGCGGTGATGCCGTTTCGACCCTCAGCTCTTGCGCGCGAAACCCGTGAGCGCACGATCTCCTGGTCTTCGTTGTGTAAGCCAAGTGGCAGGTCGGTTGCCGAAAGCGCTTCCAGCAGATCGAGGGCGAGTGCTGCATCGATTCTCGGAAAACGGGTGGGGCTGCTCTCGAAAGCGGAGATCTTGAAGGCGACGACGCCACCATCGGCGAGCGATTGCACTTCGTCGAGGGATTGCCCGGGCATGACTGTACCGTAGAGCGCGACATCGCAATGGGCGAAGCGTTCGACAGCTTCGACCTTGGCGTCCAGATGCTCCCTGGCGCTCAGCGGGGTTGGGTTATCGTAGGGCATATCGACAATGGTCGTGACCCCGCCTGCAATGGCAGATCGGGTGGTTGGCTCGATCCCGGGGAGGCCGAGATAGCTGCCCGCATGCGTTTGGCCGTCGACGATCCCCGGCAGGACAAAAGCGTCTCCAGCGTCGTGAACGGCGGCGGCTGCAGGGGCTTCGCCTTCTCCGATTGCATGGATGATCGAGCCTGAGACTGCCACCCAGCCATTGGGGATGGTCATCTGAGGCGTCACGATCCGCCCGCGAATGACGATATCAATGCTCAAAACGCCCTCCTACGATAGCCGAGTTCAGCCTGCATGCATGCAAGGGCGACGCCGGCCTGAACCGGGTCGATGACAGGCAAGCCCAGTTCTGCCTGCAACGCCTCCCGGTAAGTCCCGAGGCCGGCGCAGCCGAGGATGACTGCCTCTGCGCCGTCCTCATCTCGAAGTACGGAGGCGATGCGCGTAACGGGAATGACCGCGTTTTGGGCGATGAGTTCAGCAACGGTCATGTCGATCGACCGATCGCCGGCAAGCCTGCCATCGAGTTGCAGTGCCTCAAGGTAACGCCGGTGGCGGTCAATCGAGGACGGCCCCATCGACACTATGCCGAAACGCTGACCAAGCCCGAGTGCTGTCAGATAGGCCGCCTCGGCGATGCCGACGACTGGGACATCGGTGGCGGCTCGTACGGCCGAAATGCCGGGGTCCGAGAAGCAAGCGATCACGACGGCGTCGGCTTTTGCACCTTGCACAGCCTCAATCAGCAGCGGCACGACTTCGGCCACATGGGCATCTGTCTCGATACCAGCGGGCGCGTCTTCCAGTTCAATGCAGAGAATCTCGTGACCATTGCCCGCGAAGGGTTTCAGGCACGCTTCCATCGAGCGCGTCACGGCCTTCGAGCTATTCGGATTGATCACCAAGATCTGCGCCACGGTTCCTCCAAAAATGGCTCTCCCAAGCCATCAAACTGTGATATGCAGCGTAGTATACTACGAAATATCTCATGTCAAAGGCGGACTGTCTTGCGAAGTGAGAAAAAGTGGAGGAGAAGACATAAAGGGGCGTAGAGCCTTGTGATCCACGAGCGGGTGTTGGCAGACAGCCCCCCATCGACCTTGGAGAAATTCCGTCTTGCAGAGCCTCAGTGTCGAAAGTTATACCTCGCCGGCCCGGCAGAAGAAGATTTCTCTGACGGAGACAGCCTATCTTTCGCTGCGTGCGCGGGTGCTCTCCGGCTCTTTAAGGCCTGGGGCGGAGTTTTCGGAGCTTGAGCTGGCAGACCAGTTGGCCATGAGCAAGACGCCGGTGCGGGAAGCACTCGGACGATTGGTGGCGGAAGGATTGATCGAAGCGTTTCCAAGGCGAGGCTATAGGGTCACGCCAGTGACGGTAAAGGACATCAATGATCTCTTTGCGATCCGCGCGATGACTGAAGGCACGGCCGCCGCCATGGCGGCTCTTAATCTTTCAGCCGCAGACCTCGACCGGCTGGAAGCTCTGGCGCATGCTCGCTACGATCCGCAACAGGGTGAGAGCGTACAGTCCTTCGTCAAGGCCAACCGCGACTTCCATCTGGCGATCGCCGAGGGAGCGAACAATCCCCGGCTTCTGGCCTTGGTTGCAGCACATCTCGACGAGTGCACGCGTCTCTTTTACCTTGGCGCCGTCAGCCGCGACGTCAATCCGGAAACTAGCGCCGATCATCGACGCATCGTCGATGTCCTGCGTCTTCGCGAACCTGATCTCGCGCGAGCCGCCATGGTGGAGCACAGCGAGCATACGCAAAAGGGTATTCTGAAGGCATTGATTTCCAGCGATACCACGGCGCTGACGCTGTGATGTGTGGGCGGGGCGGAAGGCCATCCTTCTGCGAGGTTGCGTCTTGCGCAATGCGCTCTGACTTCGTGCCCAAGAGGTACCATGTCGGACAACTCTCCATGCAATCAGGCCTCCGCAACCAACAAAACTTGCAAACTCTTTCATTCCGGCAATTTGCGTGACATCTCATCGATATAGGCCTCGATCAGCTTGTTCTGTTTGGCCTCAGTATCGATCTCTCCCGAAGCGAGACGCGCCATCAGATCGTTCTGGGCGGCAGTGATGAACCGTTGCTGCAGGACATCGCTCACATCCATCGAAGCCATGATGTTGGCGATGTCGCCATGGACCTCCAGGCTTGCCGGCTCGTGGCCGGGTGTCTTGCCGATGACGACGGTCTGGATGAGGTCACGCACCATCGGCATCAGCCGCTGTTTGACCGCTTCGTCGCCGTTGTTGCGCGCTAGGAAGATCAGCGTGGATGGCGATCTCGATGTTTGCGGGATTCAACTGCGCCTTCAGCTTCTCGATCTTCCCCTCATAATTCTCCACTGGCCACTCGGCTATGGGCATGTCCTACGTGATCTCGTCGCGTGTCACCTCAAGTTCTTTGAGGCGGTCATCGAGGATGACAAAGCGCGCGGGGTCCTCCGCAATACCTTCATGGGTGTGCTGGATCAGATCGTCCTGCATGCTTTTAACAGAACAATGTTTGCGACCCTCTGCAAATACCCGTCGGGTACTCTTCCTGTCAGGATCTCAATTCACGGGAGGCCAAATAGCCCAGTTTGTGGCCGACCGGGAACCAAGGCCAGTCGCGGACCCTGCTGAAGAGGCCCCAAAGGCCTGCCGGCGAGAAGAGCGCGATGATGAGCGTCAACACGCCGAGCACGATCATGTAGCTTGCGCCGTAATGTCCAAAGAGGCGCGTGGCGAAGAAGTAGAGCAGGGCGCCGATAATCGGTCCTTCCAGACGGCCGATACCGCCGACCATGACGATGAAGATGCAGATCGAGGACCAGTAGGGGTCGAAACCGCTGCTGGGGGAGATCCGCAACTGCGCCATGTAATAGATTGCGCCCGCCAGGCCCGTGCCCATGGCGGCGACAACGAAGATACCGAAGCACATTCGCCCGACATTCACCCCTTGGCTCGCCGCAGAGACGGGATCGTCGCGCATCGCCGTCATGGCGAGCCCTAGGCGCGAGCGCAGCATCAGGAAAGTCCCGCCGACTGTCACGAGGAGTAACAGGGCGCATAGGATGGTGAGGCCGATCTCCCGCTGGTGGGCCGTGAACTGGCCCATTGCTCGCAGGGTCATCCCTGATCCCGCATTGACCACGGAGAGATTGCCGGTCACGAGCCTGAACACCTCCGCCAGAACCCAGGTGCCGATGGCGAAATAGGGGCCGTCAAGCTTGCGCAGCAACAGATAGGAGGGGGCTGCGAGCAGGGCGGGGAGGATCATGGCCAGCGGAACCGCCAGGAAAGGGTTCAGGCCGCCATAGGTCGACAGCACGAAGAGCGAATAGCCCCCGGCACCGATAAAGGCCTGCTGTCCGACGGAGACCATGCCGCCATAACCTGCCAGCAGGTTCCACATCTGAGCGATGGCAATCAGGCAGGAAAGTTCGACGATCAGCCTGATGTGGCCACTCGATGCCCAGAAGGGCATGGTGGGGATCGCAAACACAAGCAGCAGAGCAACAGCGATGGCGATGCGGCTGGATCGCGTGTGCCGGTGCACGAGAATATTGGGTGAGGTCAATTCTGCCTCCTATCGACGGGACATGATGCCCTGGGGGCGCCAGGCCAGCACCAGGAGAAAGACGAGATGGCCGATCAGAATGCCCCAGCCGGGGTCTATGCGGGACCCGACAACCTGGGCCACGCCAAGGATCAGGCCGCCGGCAAAGGCGCCCCAGATGGACCCCATGCCGCCAATGATCACGGCCCCGAAGGCATAGATGAGCTGCGCTCCGCCATCGGCCGGCGAAACGGTCGTGCGAGCCGCCTGGAAGACGGCGGCGATGCCGAGGATCGCCACAGCAATGGCCGTCGCCTTGGCGTAGACGATTTTCGTGTCGATGCCGCTCAGGGTGGCTGCGTCCCTGTCGGCGGCAGATGCGCGCAAGGCGCGGCCGAAGCGGGTGGTCTTCAACACCACATGCATGCCCCATGTCAGGAGCGTAGCCACGGCCAGGATGCCCAGTGGCAGAACACCGACATGGATACCTGCCAGGTCGATCGACTGGATCGCCAGCGGCTCGGCATCGAGCGAGCGGGTGTCTGCCTGCCAGATCGTCAGCATGAGGTTCTGCAATGCCAGCGACAGGCCGAAGGTCGCGATCAGTGAGGGCAACGGATCATTGCCGACGAGGTGGTTGAGGATGCCGCGTTGCAGCCCCCAGCCGATCAGCGCGCCCACCGGAATCAGGATCAGCATGATGAAGCCGGGGCCGAGACCGAAGGCCGCAGCCAGAGAGATACCGATCAGTGCCAGAAGAACCACGAGGTCGCCATGGGCAATGTTGACGATACGCATCACGCCGAACATCAACGACATGCCGATTGCATATTGTGCATAAAGGCCGCCGAGCAGCAGCCCTTGGACGACAGCATCAACCCACTTCATGTTTCACTCCGAAATAGGCTTGCGTGATCTCATCTCTTGTCACTTCCGACGACTTGCCGGTGAGCGTGATACGCCCCTCCAGCATGCAGTAGACCCGGTCCGAACTGCGGCTTGCGAGAGCCACATCCTGTTCGACCAGGAGGATTGCCGTTCCCGACTGGCGTATGACCGGCAACATCTCGTAGATCTCCGCGATCACCTTGGGAGCAAGGCCGAGGCTGATTTCGCCGCATAGAAGCAGCTTCGGCTGTGTCATCAGCGCCCGGCCGATGGCAACCATCTGCTGTTGTCCGCCGGACAGGTTCTCCACCGGCTGGACTCGTCGCTCAGCGAGTATGGGAAACAGGTCATAGAGGCGCTCAAGGGTCCAGGGGCTGGAACTTGGTGCCGGTTCGCCAGCATGGTCTGCCGCAACCTTCAGATTGTCCTCGACGGTCATGCCGCGGAATAGCCGGCGACCCTCCGGAACCATAGCGAGTCCGCGCGACACAAGAAGATGTGCGGCTGTCTTCGATACGTCGATGCCGGCACGAGACCGACGAAGGCCTTCAGCAACGTCGACTTGCCCGCGCCATTGGCGCCGATCAGTGCGACCACTTCGCCGGCGCCGATCTCGAAATCAATCGAGAAAAGGGCTTGGAAATCACCATAGCCGGCGCAAAGCGACCGGGCTGTCAGAAGAGGAGAGGCACTCATGCTTCGATCCCCATGTAGATGCGGCGCACGTCGGGATTGTCGATGACATCCTGCGGAGGCCCGTCAGCAATCTTTTCGCCGAAGCTCAGCACGAGCAGGCGCTCGGCCACCGCCATTACGGCATGCAGCACATGTTCTATCCAGATGATGGTCACGCCTCGATCACGGACGTGGCGGATCAGGGAAACCAGTTGTCTCGCTTCGGCCTCGGTAAGGCCGCCTGCAATTTCGTCGAGAAGAAGGAGTTTGGGTTCGCCCGCCAGCGCGCGAGCCAGTTCCAGCCGCTTCCGATCGAGAAGCGTCAGGCCACCAGCGGGAAGGTTTGCCTTGCCGGCCAGGCCGCAATCTTCAAGCAATGCCGCGCAGGAGAGGTAGGAGTCGCGCTCGCTGCGACCCGCCGCGAAGCGGGAGGCGACCAACAAATTTTCGAAGGTCGTCATCTTGGCGTAAGGACGGGGGATCTGATAGGTCCGTCCGATTCCCCTTATCGCTCGCCTGTAAGATGGTTCCCGATCGAGCTGCACTCCGTCCAGCGTGATCGAGCCGGTATCGAAGGCAAAGTCGCCGGAGATCAGGTTAAACAGACTGGTCTTGCCGGCACCATTCGGGCCGAGGATGCCGAGGACCTCTCCCCGGGCAAGCTCGAAGCTCACATCCTGCACCACCTTGAGAGCGCCGAAACTCTTGGAGAGATTGTGAACGGAAAGGAGAACCTCCTTTCCGTTCACCTGTCTATGCTGTTCGGATGCCATCACCAAGACTTCGTCTCCAGGCCACTTTCGGGCTGCATGATGGGATAAAGTTGGGTTTCCACGATCTTCAGGTCGTAGGGCCACTTCTCGCCCTTGCGCCACTGCCCGCCAAGGATCGGTGTTTTCGAGACGTTCGGATGCGGACCCTTGCTCCAGTTGACGTTGCCGACGACCGTGTCGAGGTTGGTTGCCTTCAGCGCATCTCGGATGGCGGCACGATCCATTGGGTCGGCGGAACGCTTCAGTGTATCGACGATGATTTCTCACATGGCGTGGCTGTAGCCGAGCGGTTGTGTCCACTGCTTGCCTGTCGACTGTTCCCATTTGGAGGCCAGGTCGGCAGAGCTCTCGCCGGTCAGGGTGGACTTGTACGGAAAGGCCGGTGTCCACCAGACTTCGGTTGACATCCCGGCACCCAGGTCGCCCATGGCTTCCACCGCGGAGGGGAAGAGCAGGCCGGCTGCTACGGTCATGATCTTGGGCTTGAAGCTCTGCTGTGCCATCTGGATGGTCGCAGTGCGCAGGTCGGCGGGGAAAACGAGGCCGCCCAGAATTTCGCAGCCCGCTTCCTTGAAAGCGTTGATCTGCGAAGAGAAATCGTCGGTTCGAATTTCGAACTTTGACGGTGCGATGACCTCGAAGCCGGCAGCACGCATGGCTGGAGGCAAGCCGATCTTATCGTCGCCCCACACCTCGCCATCCGCGTTGCAAGGCAAAAGCAGGCCGACCTTCTTGTCGCTGTCGACGCTATTCCACATGTTGACGAAGGTCTGGATGATGTCTTCCAGACCCCAAAAGAAGTGGTAAGTCCAGTTGAAGTCCTGGTCGGCGCCGCCGCGTGGCATGATGACCGCCTGCCAGGGTGCGGTAGACGAGATCGTCGGCACTTCGAAGAGTTCGCCCTGTTCTGAGACCGGAAGCGTCACATCCGTCGTGGAGGCCGGTATCAACATGTGGACACCGTCGTTCTGGCATAGTTCACCCGCCAGTTCGGCTGCGCGGTTGGGATTGGACTGTGCGTCTCGCTCGATAATCTCAAGCGCGTAGGTCTTGCCGCCGATTGTTCCCTCTTGCGGCTACCGATACGTATATGCCGACCTGATCGGCATGATAGCCGGTGGATTGGTCGACCCCTCATTGATCGTCACGCGGGAGGTGCCGCTTTCAGAGGTGGTCACTCGCGGTTTCGAGATGTTGGCGGCATCGAATGACGACGTGAAGGTGCTGGTCGTGCCGTAAACGGTCAGCACGATTTGTGTCTCACCCGTGACTTGGTTGGAGGAGCTCCATGTCATTTGAACCAAACCTGTTCGTCGGCAAGACGGTCATCGTTATCGGCGGTACCTCCGGCATCGGTGCCGCGACGGCCGAGGCCTTCGCCGCGCTCGGCGCCAGCACCCATGTCGCCGGTCTGGCAGCGGCAACGGGAGCGGAGCAGTTGCCTGAGGATATCAGCTCCACGAAGCTTGATGTGCGTTCGCCATCCGATCTGGAAAGCTACGTCTCTCACTTTGAACGCATCGACGTTCTGGTCAATTGCGCCGGAGTAAGCCGCGACCGGGACGAATGGACGGCTGCGTCCTTTTCTGACGTCATGGCGATCAACCTGTTTTCGGTCATGACAGCCTGCCGCGCCGCCCGTCCGCTGATGCCGACCGGTGGTGCGATTATCAACATCGCATCGATGTATTCCACCTTTGGCGCGGCGGATCGGCCGGCTTACGCGTCCTCCAAGGGAGCGGTCGTGCAACTGACTAAGTCGCTGGCTCAGGAATATGCGCCGGATATCCGGGTCAATGCCGTCGCGCCAGGTTGGATCGTGACGCCTTTGTCGGACAAACTCCTTTCCGATCCCAAGGCATCGCAGCCAATCTTCGACCGTATTCCCGCCGGACGTTGGGGGCAGCCGAATGAAATCGCAGATCCGATCCTCTATCTCGCCAGTCCCGCGGCCGGTTACATCACGGGCATCGTCCTTCCCGTCGATGGCGGCTATCTCACCGTTTGATGCGTGCCGACTCGGAGGCGATACGTTGTTCGACCGACCGCTCCTCACACCCAGCTCCAAGACGCGCCATTGCTTGCCGCGGTGGGTTATGCGGAAGATTTGACGGAAGACGTGCGTTTTGTCACACTCTTTAGGCCCTCCGTGTCTCCTATGGAGCCGCCTGGTCGGGGCAGGGAGGAAAAGTTGAATATGACGCCGGGCTTCGTCGCCCAGCCGAGCTTTGTCTCGGGAGCGGTGACATTTGACACACGCGTGGTCGCACCTCATGAGAGGATCGATTACTGGGAGGAGCATTGCGCCGAGAAGGTGGTCGGGCTGCGCTGCTCTTGCCTTTCCGAGCAGGGGCTGGAAGCGCGCTACCACTACTTCGATTTTGGCCGCATGAAGATGATCGACATCGCGGGTGACGAGCATTTCATCGAGCGTACGCCGCATCTCTTGCGTCGGCGGGAAAAGGACAGCGCGTTCCTGACGGTGATCCTCAATGGCAAGGTCTTCGTGAACCGTGCCGGACGATGCGTGGTGGCGGAGGCGGGCGACGTTGTTCTCTACGATACCAACCAGGCCTAGATGCACGGATTTCCCGCTTTCGCGCGGCAGGTGATCTTCGAGATTCCGGGTGAAGAATTCCGTGGCCGCTTTGGCGAATGGAGCTTGCGGGACGTCGTCCACTTTGGCGGCGTTGCCAATCCCGCGCGGATGATCCCGCTCGCGCTGCAAGATGTGATGCGGGAGGTGCATTCTTCCGGCCTAACGGGTGACAAAGCGGGTGCGGCGCTGGAGAAGAAGGTTTGGGACGTCATGGAGACGGCTTATAGCCTAGTGATTGGTGGCGCGCGCTCAACCTATCATGCCCAATTGTTGCTGCGGGCGCGCAAATACATCGACGAGAACCTTGGAGATCCCGAGCTGAGCCCGACAACGATAGCCGCTTTCATGGGTATCAGTCTGCGCCAGCTGAACCGCCTTTTCCAAGGCGAGCCGCTGTCCTTGGTCGCCCATATCCAGGAGAAGAGGCTCGAAGGCGCCCGGCGAGATCTCATGCGGCGTGGCGGGTTCAACATAAGTGTGTCTGACGTCTGCTATAAATGGGGTTCAAAAGCGTCGCGCGTTTCTCCCGCAAGTTCAGCGAGAGATATAGTGTGAGCCCGTCCCACTGTCGGTGAGGGTTCCCGCGCCTGAACTGGTGGGAAAGGGATTGCGGAAGACCGGGTTCAGGGGTACACCACACTGGCGTTTCTGGTCATCCTTCAAGGTCTTTTAGACGTCGCTTAACAAGTTTTCATGTTAGTTCCTATACAAGTTAAGTATCGACTTGTGAGGCAGGAGACGATTACGTGGGCAAGGTTTCCATTCGTGGTCTTTAGTGCCTGATCGCCGCTGCGCCGCTCGCGGCGTTTCTGTGGTTGAACGCGCAGTCCGTTATCGACAGTTACGAGGAGTAGGCCCATTTATCTCGCCAGGTTCAGCCTGAGATGGAGCACTCCGTCGCATGGTTCAATCAGTCCGGGCCAGATGGTCAAAAAGACGCTCCCAGCTTTGACACGCGCAGCAATAGGCCATCTCTACCTTGAAAGCGTTCACCCATTCGAGGATGGGAACGGGCGAATAGGTCGCGCGCTTGCCGAGAAATCGCTCGCACAAAACATTGTGCAACCAAGTCTGATTTCACTCGCCTTCACGATCGAGAAAAAGCCGGAAGGCCTACTACGCGGAACTTGAGCGACACCAACGCATGCTTGATATCGCCAATTGGATCGTCTTCTTTTCAGAAACGATCTTGGATGCTCAAAGGGCGACGCTTGAGCGTATAGATTTTTTCATTCAAAAGGCGAAATTCTATGACCGGTTTCGCGAACGATTGAACGCGCGGCAGGAAAAGGTAGTCGCGCGCATTTTCAAAGAAGGTACCGCAGGCTTCAAGGGACGCTTAAGTGCGGAGACCTACATCTCGATCACAAGCACCTCTCGCGCTACAGCAACACGCGACCTTCAGCAGCTCGTTGAGATCGATGCGTTGATCCGAACGGGCGAACGTCGGCATACCCGCTACTCAATAGCATTGCAGAAGTAGTCTGCCACCAATCGAATGAACTGCACCACAATGACTGGTGCTGTCTGCCGTCCGACACGGTGAAAAGATATGACGGCTTTGAGCCCTCAAAGCGGACGTTATGGCAGTCGTCATCCTCACCTGAAGCCGTCATTGTGAGCCGCGACCGACCATTGAGTTTCGATCAGAATACCGTCTGACGAATGAATCGAAATTCTCATCGACCGTCCCAGTTTCAAAAAGGTAACTACTTGCAAGTGGTGAGGAGCCGTGAAAACTGACAGTTATAGATCATACATATCGTGGTTAAGTAACCGCCAGAAAGCAAGGAGCCTGCGTTGACGCCACTATCAAAGGACGACCTGATCGGACGGTTGCAAAAAGCAGGTGAGCTTGAGGTTGCAGGAGCGAGTGATGAAGAAATCGCCAGCTTTTTCGACACGGAGACATTTAAATTTCACGGCCCTGACGGGTTTGAAACGGATTTCGCCGGTTTGAATGCCTACTTCGCCTCGATCCGGAGCGCGTTCGACAATCGGTCCATAAGAAGGGGCATAATCGTCGCGGACGGTGATCTGATAGCATGCCAGACCTGGATCGAGGGGACCTTCGTGCGGGAGTTTACCATGTCTCCAGCCGGCCCTCTTCCTCCGAATGGCGCGCGAGTGACCTGGGATCTCATCAACATCTTCCGCTTTAACGCGGAGGGAAAGTTGATCGAAGAATTTGTCCGCACAGACTACCGGAGTTTCCTGCGTCAGTTGGGCGCCGAGGGCAAGTAGCTCGGTTGACCCCATTTGAGGCCCAACCCTGTGGGCAATGATAGTGATCCGCCCGTTCAAGATAGCGATCTCTGAGGATGATCTCGAAGACCTGAAGTTGAGGCTTTCGCTCGCAAAGTTGCCGAAGTCCCATGCTCCCGAATCCTGGGAGGACGGTGCGAGCCTCGCCTTTACCAGGGCCGTCATCGACCATTGGCGAACAGGCTTCGATTGGCGCAAACAGGAAACGAGGCTCAACCAGTTGCCGCACTTCACGGCAGACATTGATGGCTTGCAGATCCACTTCATCCACAAAAAAGGGGTCGGGACAGCACCGATGCCTTTGGTGCTTACGCACGGCTGGCCTGGGTCCTTTGCGGAATTCGAGGAAATCATACCCCTTCTCACAGATCCGCAGGCTCATGGCGGCGATGCGGATGATGCCTTCAGTGTCGTCGTACCCTCTTTGCCTGGCTACGGATTTTCATCGGCCCCGCAGACGAACGGGGTCGGTTCTCGAGCCATTGCAAGGATGTGGAACCAGTTGATGACCCTGCTCGGGTACGACCGTTACGGCGCGCAGGGTGGCGATATTGGTTCAGGTGTCTCGATCTGGCTTGCCAGGCAGTTTCCGCACAATGTGATCGGAGCCCATCTCAACTATGTGTCGGCGGGCCTGCAGCCAAGCCTGACTCAGCACGAGAAAATATCCGCCGAGGAAACTAGCTTCCGTCAGACGGCCGCGTCATGGGCCGCTGCTGAAGGTGCGTATTCCGCACTCCACTCCACCAAACCACAGACCCTTGCGTTCTCGCTTTCCGACTCGCCTGCGGGCCTTGCAGCCTGGATCATCGAAAAGTTCCAGGCGTGGAGCGATTGTGGCGGAGATCTCGAAAGCATCCTGTCGCTCGATACGATTTTGACCGACGTCTCGCTTCACTGGTTTAGCAACAATCTCAATGCTTCGCTCCGGCTTTACAAAGAGAACCGCCTCGATCCCCTGACGTTCGCTCCCGGCGAGCGCATAAAGCCGCCAGTCGGGATGGCGCATTTTCCTCTGGAACTACCAGTTCCGCCCCGCTCTTGGGTGGAGAGAGTTGCGACAGTCACCAGGTGGTCAGAAATGCCCGCGGGCGGACATTTCGCGGCGCTCGAGCAGCCACAGCGACTTGCCGAAGAGATCCGGGCATTCTTTCGACCGCTCCGGTAGCTCGTCAAGAGGTTTGCTCGCTCGCGCGGGCTCGACGGCTTTTCACCGATGCCGCATTCACCTGCACCTCATGCCGCTACCCAGAGCATCCAGATCGGATGTGGCCTGTCGCCGGCTTCACCGCGCCCCAGATCGCAATCGATTTCTGCACCAAGCTACACGGCCCTTATCAGTCGTCTAACGGGTGTCTGGCACGCATCGTATTCATTGCGCGCTTCGCGGATCGCAAACCGGTTTCGCACGGACCACAACGCAAGATCTCTGACGACGATGAGGAGGTCCCGCCCCAATGCGGTAAGTTCATAGCTGACCCGTGCAGGAACAGCAGACGTTTCATGTCTGGCAATGAATCCGTCGCGCACGAGCGCTTTTAATGTCGAGGAAAGTATCTTGGCGGATACAGCGTCAATTAGGCGTTTCAACTCGTTGAAATGCAGAGGCTTGTCGGCAAGAGCGACAATTACGAGCACTGACCACTTATCGCCGACGCGTGCTAGGATGCCCCCAACCTCAGCGCAATCGCCTTCAACCATCAACTCGACATAGCTCGGTTTCAAAAAGGTAACTCCTTGCTATTCCTGCCACCGACGTGGTCACTGGTAACTCACAGTAACCAACAGAATGGGTCGGTTTGATGCCTATCGCAAGCAGTCTGATGTTTTCATTTGTTGCGGTCATCACCGCGATTGGTGCGCATCTCGCGGATTACAGTTCAACCCACTTGTTCAACCCTGCCTGGACCGGTCACGCCAAATACCATGCAGGGCATACTATGGCGCTGTCGGGTCTACTTGGGGCTTTCACACTTTTCTTTGCATGGCGTCCAGGCGGCGATGTGCTCACCAATCTCCTGGCCGCCGCGGGCTTTGCGTCGATCTACTGGATCAGCCAAAGCGTTGCGATCCTGTATCCGAATACCCTTTTCTTCGATCCGGAATTCGATCTGCCGAAAAACTACATCATGGGCCTGCCAGCGCAATTGGTGTTTCAGATCGTTTTCCTGTCCATAACGTTGATTGCATTTTTGTGGGGCTTGCGGGAAATCAGATGAACGCGGCTTTCACAATTCTTGCCAGCTTGTCCTATCGATCCTGTTACTTCTCAGACAGAGCCATAATTCTCCATGGCTGATTTTCCCATGCTTGGCCACTCGGACCTTTGAAGAATCCCATTGCCGTTGGCCTCGCAGGGGCAGGAAGACACTTACTCCACAACCAGCATCGGAGGGGCTGCGGTGGATCGTTCCTGACGAACGCGTTGCCGCCATCGCGGATCGTGTGGACAGGCCGCCTTCGTGAGCGAAAGCCCAGTCTATAGTGATAGATTGTTGCACATCTGCAATCTATCACTATAAATAGAGCTCTTGATCTGCCAAATCGAAAGGACCTTCCCCATGAAGAGGCTGTTTCGGAGCGCTTTTGCAGCTGCCGCCCTTGTCTCACTGTTGGCTGGCGCAGCGCCGACTGCGGCACAAACGCCGCCCAATGTTCTCGTCGTCGGCCAGATCGCCGAGCCCAAGTCTCTCGATCCTCACACGGTCACGGCGACAAATGATTTCAGGATCCTCGTCAACGTCTATGATGGCCTGGTGCGCTTCAAGGACGGCACTCTGGAAGTCGAACCTGCGCTCGCCGAAAGCTGGGAGATTTCCGAGGATGGCAAGACTTATACGTTCAAGCTGCGCGAGGGCGTGACGTTCCACGACGGTTCCGAGTTCAATGCTGAAGCGGTGAAGTTCAACTTCGACCGCATGCTGAAGGAGGATCATCCGTTTTACGAGACCGGTCCGTTCCCGCTGTCCTTCAATTTCGCCTCGGTCGAAGCCGTCAACGCGATCGATGCTCAGACCGTCGAATTCAAGTTAACAGAGGCGTTTGCGCCGTTCCTTTCCAACCTCGCCTATCCGACAGGACTGATTGTCTCCCCCGCCGCTGTCCAGGAGCATGGCAAGGATTACGGCCGCAATCCTTCGGGAACAGGCCCGTTCAAGTTCGTTGAATGGCAGTCGAACCAACGTGTTGTCGTCGAGCGTAACGCAGACTATTGGGACGGCGCTGCCGATCTTGAAGCCGTTGTCTTCCGGCCCATCACCGACTCCAACACGCGTGTTGCTGAAATGCTGGCAGGCGGGATCGATGTGATGGTCGAGGTTCCGCCGGACAGTCTCGTGACCTTCAGCCAAGATGCCGGATTTTCCGTCGCTGAACAGGCCGGCCCGCATGTCTGGTTCGGTATCCTGAATACGAAGACCAGGCCGTTTGCCGACAAGCGCGTTCGTCAGGCTGCCAATTACGCCGTCAACAAGGAAACCTTGGTGAATGACGTGCTCCAGGGAACTGCGACTGTGGCAGCGGGGCCTATTCCGCCCGCATTCAACTGGGTGGAAAGTTCGGTCGAGCCCTATGCACATGATCCAGAGAAGGCTAAGGCGCTGCTTGCCGAGGCTGGTGTCGAGAAACCGCAGGTGACATTTTATGTTACCGAGGGTGGTTCGGGCATGCTCGATCCCGTGACGATGGGTGCCGCAATCCAGGCTGATCTCCAGGCCGTCGGCTTTGATGTGAAGATCGAGACCTATGAATGGAACACCTTCCTCGGTCGGGTCAATCAAGGGCTTGAGGGTCAGGCGGATATGGCCGAAATGGCCTGGATGACGAATGATCCTGATACGGTCCCGTATCTCACGCTACGCAGCGATGCGATGCCGGACAAGGGAGGCTTCAATTCGGGTTATTACTCCAACCCTGAAGTCGATGCGCTGCTGGAGAAGGCCCGCACGTCGACGGATCAGGCCGAGCGCGGCAAACTCTATGCACAGGTCCAGCAGATCGTCCATGACGATGCTCCCTGGCTCTTCGTCGCCAACTGGAAGCAGAACGCTGTCACGACCGCGGCAGTGGGGGGCTTCAAGCTGCAGCCGTCCTTCCTGCTCAATCTCCACGGTGTGACGAAGCAGTAATCCTCCTGTGCCTGATGCTGGCGACACTCTATCTCGCCAGCGTCCGCCGGGAACGCCATGGAGGTTGCCATGCCGGCCTATATCCTCAAACGTCTGATTGCGGTCGTGCCGGTGCTGTTCGGCCTTTCGATCATCGTTTTCCTCGTCATGGCGCTCATCCCAGGTGACAGCGCGACAGCCATTCTCGGCGCCTATGCGACACCCGAAAATGTCGAGCGCATCAATCGGGAACTGGGCCTCGACAAGCCGCTGGTCCAGCAGTACCTGATCTGGATTGGCAATGTCCTGCAGGGCGACTTCGGTCGGTCCTTTACCTTGAACCGCCCCGTTCTGGACGAGGTGCTCGAGCGCTTCGGGGCAACTCTGGTGCTTGCCGGTGTCTCGCTCGTTCTGTGCACGGTCATTGGTCTTCTTGCCGGCGTGGTTTCGGCTGTGCGGCAGTTCGGCTGGGCGGATCGGGCGATCACCTTTGTCGTATTGGCGGGGATCTCGATGCCGTCCTTCTGGCTCGGTCTCTTGCTCATCTACCTCTTCGCCGTGCATTGGCGCTTGCTGCCGGCGTCCGGCATGTATGCCGTCTATGGGGGTGGCGATCTCAAGGATCTGCTCCTCCACCTGATCCTTCCGGCTTTCACGCTCGCCGTTGTCGCTGCCGGCGTCATTGCCCGTCTGACACGTGGTGCCATGCTGGAGGTCCTTCGGCAGGACTACGTCCGAACGGCGCGTGCCAAAGGGCTTTCTGAACGGCGCGTCATCTATGGGCACGCGTTCCGGGCGGCACTGGTCAGTATCATTCCGGTCATCGGCATCCAGTCCGGCTTCGTGCTCGGCGGCGCTGTTTATATCGAGACGGTGTTTCAGTGGCCGGGGATCGGGGCCATGCTGGTCAAGGCCATCTCCACCCGCGACATCCTCCTGGTGCAAGGCGGCGTGCTTGTGGTCGCCACAAGCTACGTGCTCTTCAACCTCGTGGCCGATGTGCTTCAATCCATGCTAGATCCAAGGATACGCACGTGAATACTGTTTCCAGCCTATCCGGACCCCCGACCGCTTCCGGGCGGCTAACGTCCTGGCGCCTTCTTCTCAACAATCGTCTGGCTGCCGCGGGCCTTGCGCTGCTTGTTCTGATCGCTCTGCTGATCCTGCTGGTGCCGATCCTGCCGCTCCCCGATCCTGATGCCACCGCGCCGGCCGATCGGCTGAAACCCGTGCTGACGGCTGGCCATCTGCTGGGCACGGACCAATTGGGCCGGGATATTCTCAGCCGATTGCTCTGGGGCACGCGCCTTTCCGTCACTGTGGGTTTTGCCGCCACCCTGATCGCAGCACTCTTGGGATCGGCAATCGGCATTGTTGCTGGCTATATCGGCGGACGGACGGACAACGCCATCATGCGGGGCATCGACATGCTCATGGCCTTTCCCTACATCCTGCTGGCACTGGCGATCGTCGCAGCACTCGGACCTGGCCTGATGAATGCGCTCTATGCGATCGCCGTCGTCAACATTCCCTTCTTTGCGCGCAACGTGCGCGGTGTGACGCTTGGATATGCCCATCGCGAATTCGTCGACGCTGCCCGCCTCTCAGGCAAGGGGCACCTGTCGGTGATGCTCACCGAGGTTCTGCCGAATGTCGCGCCGGTCATCGTCATCACGATGTCGACGACGGCAGGATGGATGATCCTGGAAACGGCAGGCTTGAGTTTTCTCGGCCTTGGAGCGCAGCCGCCACAGGCCGATCTAGGGTCCATGCTGGGCGAAGGTCGGGCCCAGCTCTTTACGGCCCCGCATGTCTCGATCGTGCCGGGCGTCATGATCTTCTTCATCGTCATCAGTCTGAACGTGTTGGGGGATGGTATTCGGGACGTTCTCGATCCGCGTTTGCGCTCGGGCGCACTTGCACGTCCGGGACCTGTGACGAAGATCGCAAGCGACCGTACCGTTCCGGCCAATTCTGCGCCCGATGCCGCTCTCTCTATCGAGAGCCTGGACACGGGCTTTCGCAATGGCGGAGAGACTTTCGCGGCCGTGCGTGGGGTCTCTCTGCAGGTGAAACCTGGGGAGTGTCTCGGTCTGATCGGCGAGAGTGGCTCTGGCAAAAGCGTCACGGCACTTTCCGTCATGGGGCTTGTTGCCTCACCACCGGGCATCATCCAGAGCGGTGCGATCTATGTCGGCGACGAGGAGGTCCTCGCTGTGCCGCAGACGCGGCTGATCTCGCTACGCGGCAGTCGGGTCGCCTATGTTTTCCAGGACCCGCTGACCACCTTGCATCCGATGTATGCGGTCGGACGGCAGGTTGAAGAAGCCATTGCTGCGCACCAGTCGATGAGCGCTGCGGAGCGCCGTGAAAAGGCAGTCGCGCTCCTGGAGAAGGTTGGCATAGCCGAGCCTCAGGAACGGGCAAAACACTATCCGCACCAGTTGTCGGGCGGTCAGCGTCAGCGGATCGGAATTGCCATGGCGCTTGCCAATGACCCTGACGTGATCATTGCCGATGAGCCGACCACCGCCCTCGATGTGACCGTGCAGGCGCGCATTCTGGAGCTTCTGCGCGATCTGCAACGCGAGCGTGGCATGGCGCTACTCTTCATCACACATGACTTTGGCGTTGTCTCGGAGATCTGCGACCGGGTGGCAGTCATGAAAGACGGGGAGATAGTTGAGACAGGGGAAACGCGGGCGGTGCTCGCCAATCCGCAACATGCCTATACGAAGCGATTGATCGCCTGCGTGCCGGAACTTGGCACGGGAGCGCAGTTTCTCGAGCGTATCGCCGGTCTCTTCCCGAGCCATAAAGCGGAGGCGTCATGACGGGCTCTGCCATCAAAGTCCGCGAACTTTCCAAGTCGTTTGGTGGCGGCCGCAACCTGTTCGGCAAAGCGCGGCACGAGATCAAGGCGGTAAAATCCATATCGCTTGACGTCGCTCGCGGGGAAACGCTTGCGGTGGTCGGCGAGAGTGGATCGGGCAAGAGCACGCTTGCGCGCATGCTTGTCGGGTTGGAGACGCCGACTTCGGGTAGCATGTTGATTGGGGACAAGGATGCCGACGCGCTTCGGCGTGAAGGACCTCGCGCCTTCGGCAAGACGATCCAATATGTCTTTCAGGATCCGGTTGCCTCTCTCAATCCGCGCAAGACGATCAGGAGCATACTCGATACGCCTCTGAAGCTGCTCTGTGGATATGAAGCGCCCCGGCGAAATGAGCGGATGAAGGAATTGTTGGATGCGGTCCAGATGCCGGAAAACACGCTGGCACGCTATCCGCATGAGTTCTCCGGCGGTCAGGCACAACGGATCGCAATCGCGCGGGCCTTAGCGGCGGAAGCGGAGATCCTTGTGTTCGACGAGCCGGTGAGCGCACTCGATGTCGGGGTGCAAGCGCAGGTGCTTTTGCTTCTGAGCGATCTGAAGAAGAGGTTTGATCTGTCCTACCTCTTCATCAGCCATGACCTCGCCGTGGTCGAGGCGATCTGTGAACGTGTTGCGGTCATGTATATGGGTGAAATCGTCGAGATAGCACCAGCGGCAAGGCTTTTTGCCGATCCTGAACACGCCTATACAAGGCAACTCGTGGCGAGTGCGCCGCGCATCAGGAGACACTGAGCTATCATGACGGAGACGAAAGAGAGGGTGGCGAAGAACGGTTCCGATGACAGGCGCCTGTTCACGCCGGCCGGCAAGGCGAAGCGCCGGCCCGAAGCGATCGCCGATCTCATGAAAGATTTCATCCGCTCGCAGAAGCTTGTACCCGGCGATCGGTTGCCGCAGGAGCGGGAATTGATGGAGCGCTTCAAGGCGGCCAAGGGAACGGTCCGGGAAGCAATGAAGGCGCTGGAAACGCAAGGCCTCATCTTCACACGCAGCGGCCCCGGCGGTGGGGCTTTCGTTGCCGCCCCCTCCGCGCAGCATGCGATGGAATTGCTGTCCACCCACTTCTTCTTCAGTCCGCCGACCCTGTCCGACATCTATGCGATCAGAAAGGCGCTGGAGCCTGAAGTTGCAGCCTTGCTTGCCGGGCATGTGTCGGCCCAACAGCTTGCGGCCCTAGAAAGTACTATCCGAATTTACGACCATCTTCCGACGGACACGGGGGAACAATATCGCCAGCGGATCGCGGAACTCGACTTCCACTCACAACTGGCACAGTTTAGCCCAAATCCGCTGCTCGGGTTTCTGTGCGGCCTGATGCACAACCTGTTGCGGGATTTGCCTGTGGCAAGACAGGTCTATGCTGACCCTACTCCCAGCTCACGCGAGAAGGGGGTGTCCTACCAATACCGCTTGATGGCGGCGCTCAAGGAAGGCCGGGCAGATGATGCAAGGTCCATCGCAGCTGAACATATGGCTTTTGCAGAGGCGTACATGCTCGCCTGCGTTGCCAAGATCGGATGATCGAGATCGTTGCGTGGGCCAGTTGAATATTGAGAAAGTGGCTTAGGGCAATGGATCTAATCCTGCTTGGCGGGTTTAGCTCCCATGAGCGCTTTGAACGAGAGGTCCTCCCCCGATCCTGATATTCTCGTACTGTCGGGGTTCGGCATTCTGATTGCCCTCGTCGCCTGATTGCCGTTGGCTTAAGCGTCTCTTACTCACCACCAATCGTCAGCATCGCCTTGGGTGCCGCATTCTTGCCTAGTCCCGAGGTGCCCAAAAGCAGACCTGCGTTGATCGTGGCGTCATGTCGGCCTGGGCGCCTTGGTTTCGGACGTTGAGAACATCCCCTCGGGGCGCCTGAAAGCGGACATGCCTCCAGGACGCCGTTACGCCAACGTGGGACATTCCGCTCAAAGTTCCAATCCGATCATTTTGCAGGATTGAGGCTCCCGACACGACTGTAAGGCCATGCCTCTCTGGGAGAGTCGACCATCAGGACCGAAGGGTCGGTTGCGACAAGACTTTCGAGTGTTCAGTGGCGGTCCACTTCGGTTGGATCGCCATGTTGACTTGGCGCTAGAGACTGTTTGCCGCCTGTTCGATGACGCCTGTAACCTTCTGGGGCTGAGAGGCGGAGGGCGTGGCCGGATTTGATCTTAGTCAATGTGCAGCCGGCACGCTTCGCCACGTCACGTTCCCCCGTCTCCCAAGCGCCCTCCATTTTGGCCATTAAAGCGGGCATCCGGCTTTCCTGAAAGTGGACGCTTCTCCGGAGGTGATAATGGTCCGGGTGTTCCCGTCGATCTGAACACTGACACGTGCTCACGCGGTAAGTCTGTAAGTGGGTGAACCGACGGTGCTCGTCTGCAGTGCTCAGGTCGCGCCATTTTTGGCATGGCAGCAGAGCGACGCAGGTGTCATGGAAACGACATAACCCGCACAGATTGACAATCAGTGCAGTTACACATAAGTTATGTTCATGAAAGCCTCATTGCCCACCGCCGTTGAATTTCATGCCGCTTGTGTCTGCCTCGGATTGAACCGAGCTGCACGCGCGACCGCACGACGCTACGATGCTGCCCTCAAGCCGATCGGAATTACGTCTGGCCAGTTCAGCATTCTGTCGGCGTTGACAGGTGATACGAAGTTGACCATCGGGCACATGGCCGAGCGCCTTGGGCTGGAGCGCACAAGCTTAAAACGCAACCTTGAGCCACTTGAGTCGCAGGGGTTGTTGCGGGTCATCAACGATAAGAATGATCGACGTCAACGTCTTGTCGTGGCGACGAAAGACGGTCTTGCTCTTCTGGAGCGGGCTTATCCGCTGTGGCAGGCAGCACAGGAAGCGAGTAGCAAGCGCATGCATAATTTTTCATGGGTTGTGCTAAGAGCGCAATTGGAGGGGTTGACTTGACCAGTCACAAGATCTCCCTTCAGGACGCAAATGTGTAATTACACCTAAAGTGAACACTGTTTTCCGTGTGAGGGGCGCCCACGCTGATCCATCACCTGTTGCATTCGGCCACGGTCCGGGCCAGGCGACTGCCATGTCCGGGCCGGGAGATTGATCATGGTAAACATACCGAATGCGTCTAAAGGCCAGTACGACACCCCTATGCTTCGGTTCATTGCTGGTGTTCTTGTGTTATGGCTCGCGGCCGTTATCTTCGGCGCTGCATCGGGCTATCTCGCGAGGCTATACATGCCCTTTGTCGCGCTGATCGTAGCAGCCACGATCGTCGCCCCTACCATGTGGTACTTTGCGTCACCGCGGTTTCGCGCCGTCGTCGAAGACGTAGGCCATTACCGCATCATGCTTTTCCACATTTGGCGGATACCGGCCGCCCTCCTATTTTTCTGGTATGGGTTTCTAGGCTTGCTGCCATCAGCCTTCTGGGTCCTGGCAGGCACTGGCGATCTGATCGCCGGCTCTTATGCGCTCTATCTTGCTGTTCGGCCGGAAAACGCTAAGACCTACTGGTCTTTCCACCGATTTGGATTCGCGGACTTCTTGGTGGCTGTCGGCACTGGGCTGAGCTTTACCCTGTTGCAGGACCCCCGGATGGGGCCGATCGCTTCGCTTCCCTTGGCGCTCATTCCATTATTTGGTGTCGGGGTATCGGGCGCAAGCCACCTGATGGCTTTCGATATGCTGAGACGTGGCGTCGGATTTGGGACCTCACCAGAAGATGAGAACTGACAAAGCCTGTTGGGGGGATTGCTGACGTCGAGACTGCTCCGCACCTTCAATTCGGACGTAGAGGCAATACCTTACGGCGCTCGAAAGCAGATATGCCTTTAAGACAGTGTTACGTCGCCTGGGCGCCGTTAGGACGAGACATTGCGTCAGCCAACGATCGTCTTCACGAAATCTGCGAATGCCCGTGCCTTGGCGCTGGCCAGCCGCCCGGTCGGAAATATCGCCCAAAGGTCGATGTCCGGAAGGGCCCATTCCTCGAGTACGCGCACGACGTCGCCGCTCTGTAATTCAGGCCAGAACATCCAGTCCGACGTCACGGCCAAGCCCATATCGGCCTTCACGGCAGCGCGTATGCCCTCAGCAGCTGTGAAGCGCACTCGTCCTGACACCGCGACCGAAGCCTCAGTTCCCTCTCTGCGGAAAGTCCAGCTATTTCCCAACTGGGTATAGACGACGGCCTGATGCGCTGCGATGTCTGCAGGCACCTGCGGGATGCCGTGCTGATTGAGATAGGCAGGTGTTGCGACCACGGATCGGCGGCCGGTGGCAATCTTGCGAGCGACTGCGGCGCTGTCTGAGAGTTCGCCCATGCGCAGTGCGATGTCGATGCCTTCGGAGACGAGGTCGATCACCCTGTCGTCGAGAACGACGTCGACCTGCAGGTCGCAATGCGCGGCCAGGAACTCCGCCAGTCGTGGGATCACCATCAGCCTAGCGAACGTCGTTGCCGCACTGACACGGAGGCGGCCAGACAAGCCCGCCCCCGCGCCCTTCGCCTCCAACTCGGCCTCGTCGGCTTCCTGGATTGCTGTCTTTGCCCGCTCGTAGAAACGAACGCCCGCGTCGGTCGGCGAAAGGCCGTGTGTCGATCGGATCAGAAGGCGAACTTGGAGCCGGTCTTCCAACTGCGCAATCGTCTTCGAGATCGCCGGTTGACCGACGCCGATCTGCCGTGCGGCCTGGGAGAACGACCCTGTCTCCACCACTCGAATGAATGCGTTCATCGCCTGCAGTCTGTCCATCGCCTATTCTCCCTAGGAATAAGCATTATTGCCTCAAGCAGCCTGCCGCAATGTCAAAGGAATGGTCATACCTGTCTTCAACGGAACACGATCCGATGGAGATGAACGATGATCGAAGTCCACGCTTTTGCCACTCCGAACAGCGTCAAGGTGCTGATCGCCCTCGAAGAAATGGGGATACCCTACGATTTGAGACCGGTGAATGTCCGCAAGGGAGACCAGAAAGCGGAGGCGTTTCTCGCTCTCAATCCGAACGGCAAGGTGCCGGTCCTGGTTGATGACGGCTTCGTGCTGACCGAGAGCGCTGCCATCCTCGTCTATCTCGCCGAGAAGACCGGCCGGCTCCTGCCGCGGGACGGTGTCGGCCGCGTCCGCGTCTTCGAGCAGCTCTTCTTCCATGCCTCGGGCTTGAGCCCTGCCTTTGGAAATGCCGGCTTCTTCAAGCGTTCGTCGCCCGAGCCGCAGCCGATCGCCGAAGCCCGCTTTACCGTGGAGGCCGATCGCATCCTCGGCCTGCTTGATGCGAAACTCGCGGCGCAGCCCTTCGTCGCCGGCGAGGAGTTCACGATCGCCGACATCTCTCATTTTGGCTGGCTGTGGCGCATCTCCTTTCCGGACCTGACCCTTGATGGTCGCCCCAACCTTTCCCGCTGGTTCGAGACCGTGGCTGCACGCCCGGCCGTCCAGCAGGCCGTCGCTCGCGTCGAAGCCATCGTGCCCGCCGCCTGATCCTCCCATCCACGAATCCATCCCGAGATACAGGAGAACCATTATGTCCAAGTTCGACACCTACAAGAATTCCTTCGCCAATGCCCGCCTTACCCGTTCGCCGAGCGGCGTGCTCGAAGTCGCTCTGCACACCGATGGCGGGAAACTCGTCTTCAACGGCCACACCCATGAGCAGTTCGTCGAGCTCTTCCACCAGATCGGCGCCGACACCGAAAACCGAGTCGTCATCCTGACTGGTTCAGGCGATGCCTTCATGGATGCGATCAGCCCCGAGGGCTTCGATTTCTTCTCGCCCCGCGGCTACGACAAGATCTTTCGTGAGGGCCGCAAGGTCCTGATGAACATCCTCGACATTGAGGTGCCTATGATCACCGCCCTCAACGGCCCGGTGCTGCTTCACTCGGAATATGCACTGCTCACCGACATCATCCTCGCAACACCGGAAACAGTCTTCCAGGACAAGCCGCATTTCGATTTCGGTATCGTGCCGGGTGACGGGGTCAACCTGCTCTGGCCGGAAGTGATCGGCAGCATCCGAGGCCGGTATTTCATTCTCACCCGCCAGGTGCTCGATGCGGCTACCGCCAAGGACTGGGGCGTGGTCAACGAGATCGTGCCTGCCGACCGGCTTCTCTCCCGCGCCCACGAGATCGCCGAGGGCATTGCAGCCCTTCCGCCGCTGACCTCGAGCTACACCCGCATCGCGCTGACCCAGAAGCTGCGCCGGATCATCGATCAGGACGGCGGCTACGGCCTCGCTCTCGAAGGCATCAGTGCTGCGGAAGTGGCCCGCTCGATGGCTGCCAACGGCTAGCCGCATCCCAATCCAATTCCAGTTCAAGGAGAATGACGATGACACTGCAATCCAAGCTCGATGCTTTCAAGGCCGATTTCGAAGCCGGCAAGCCGCCCTATAACGTCCCCTATTCGGTGATCGAGACTATGCACCGGGCCACGGCCGAACTGATCGCTTCGGGCGCTGCCCAAAAGGCACTGAGGGCGGGCGATAGGCTGCCGGAATTCACCCTTTCCGATCCTGACGGCAATCCGGTTTCGTCTGCCGACCTTCTGGCGCATGGACCGTTGGTCATCAGCTTCTATCGCGGTGTTTGGTGCCCCTACTGCAACATGGAACTTCAGGCCCTGCAGGACGCGCTGCCCCAGTTCGAGGCGATGGGTGCGAAGCTCGTCGCCATCTCGCCGCAGAACCCGGTCAACAGCCGAAAGTCTGTTCGCCAGAACAACCTGAGCTTCCCCATCCTCTCGGACCCGCATAACGATGTCGCCGCCGCATTCGGCCTGCGCTTTGAGATGCAGGACTATCTGATCGAGCTCTACAAGTCGCTGAAGAACGATCTGCCCGCATTCAACGGTGATCCGAGCTGGACGCTGCCAATGCCGGCCCGCTACGTCGTCGGTCAGGATGGCTCGATCCTCTATGCCGAAGTGAACCCGGACTATACCCGCCGTCCGGAGCCGGACGACATGCTGCCGGCGCTTCGCCGCGCAACCAGCCTCGCCGCCTGATCTTGTCCGCCCCGAAACCTATGGAGACAAGGCCCTGCTTCCCGCAGAAGCGGGGCCGGACAAGCGCTGCATGTCGATGGTGGCGCTTCGATTGGCAAATCATCGATTCAAGGTCCGATATCGGCCCAATGTCCGCTTTGAGCCGATAACGGACTATAGCACCCGTCCCTTCGATGTCCGCTCTCGCCATTTGCCATCTCAACATCGGACAGTCCGCTCCTCGCCCCCTTGCGGAATGATTTCCCCTGTGTGCCTTCGTTCCGATGATCCACGCCGTCTGCTTTAATTCATGGAAGCAGTCAGTCTTCCCATGGTCACGACTGGGATAGCGGCACCGCTCATGAAGCTGTCTGTTCGAAAAGCCTGCCGCATCCCTAACGCGGCCAACCGCTCAGTTTTCGAACCCGAGCTATGGCACATCGCAGCCTATCGATGTTCGTATGGAGGTGACCTGCCTAGCAGTTCCAGTTCCTGGTGTCGCGACCCGGATCACCGAGGTTGGCCGAACATGACGCAGCTTTCGTGCTGCCACGGACCACCCAGATATCGCCACAGATCGAGGCCGATAATTCTGATTGTATGCGGTCGGAATTTCTCCGTGAGAGCCGCGTGCAAGGTGTCTGCTGCAAATTTTGAAACCTTGTTCTGGACCGTAATATGCGGCTGCCACTTCTGCATGTCCTGGCCACCCAGCCATGGCAAGAAGGCTCGCCTCAGCCTGGCGTGAACGTCCTGAAGGTCAGGGCTGGCAATTGTGAATGCAACACCCGCGCCGAGATGACGAAGGCCACTGACGTCAGCCGTGATTGGGCGGTGCTCAACGGCAACTGCGGCCATATGAGGAACCAATTGATCTCTGTATTCGCCGGGCAGACGATGAAACATCGTCAGGTGAGCCGTCAGGAAATTTCGATCCGGCGGAAAGTGCTTCTGACGCAAAAGATCGAATGGCTCAAGGTCGTTCTGCTGGATATGCGCCGTGAGGATGAGGGGATGTAGCGTCTTAATGATGGTAGAAATCTCCTCTCGCGTTTCAGCTAACGTCTCTTGCATTCAGATGAACTATGCCCTGGGCAAACCTGCGAACCAGTCGGCATAGGGTGTGTTCTTGACCAGATGGCGATTGAAGTCTCGCGCGCCGTCATCCCACCAGACAGGTCCCCGCTCGCCCAGCGAAACCTTGGCATCGTCTACTTTCTTGCGGGCTTGTGCCAATGCTTCTGGCTCGTCTCTTGCATCACGTACTGCTCTACGCGCTGCCATCAGTTCCTTTACCAGACGATTGCGGGTGATGTCGTCAAGCGCTGGATTGCTTCGGCGCCAAAGGCGACCGCGGACCACGAAGTATCTTGCGTCGGGTGTCTCCGCATAAGCTTTGCTCACATGTTCTCCCTCTCTGAATATTTGTCATGATTCCCCCCGTGTCGAAGCGATTTGACGGTTCCCTCGGATTGGGTCATTTCATAGAAGTGTTCGTTGCGCTGGCTCGGTGATCGCAGCCGGCCTGTCCTTTCCACGCCGCGCTAACTCGCTTTGGGCGCTGAAGCGGATGTCCTCGTCACGTTCCAAAAGGAAATTGCGCAGCGTCTCTTCGCTAAGCTTCTCCCACCCCTTGCCGCGATCCGGGCCTGATGGCACGCGCGGGAGAAGGCCTGGTTCCTTGCTCCATATGAGGAGCTGCTCCAATGACGTCTCATTCAAAAGATCCCGCAAGTGATGGGCCGATACATAAGCATCCGGCATGGCGCGATGTGCCGGCAGTCCGATCTCGTGTATCAAGCCTTCCGGCATGCGCTGATAGCGAAGCATCTGATTGGAGAACCTTGAGAGGTCCGGCCAGACGCGCAGCGCGCATTTCCAAGTGCAGATCCAGGACGCACCGCCGGTGAACCTTGGCGTGCAGAACCGTTGCTCGAACGCGGCTCGATGAGCGGCCAACGCAACCACGCCCCCTGAAGGGCGCAAAACGCTGGAAGCGATATCTTTCCAATATGGTGCGTCAGCGACGTCCCGGTCGAGAATATGGTGGACAGCCATCGTATCGGGGGACATCGGGCGTCCCGGATTGACCAGCACGGCGCCTCTGTCTTCGTTGACGCGCCACCGGCCATCCTCGTCAAGGACGACATCCTGCCAGCCAATTTCGCAGACGTCGTTCGGCCCGTTGCCGCCGGTCTCAAGATCGATGACGCGAATTCTGGATACGGGCATATAGCTGATCGTCCTGCCTCTTTCCTGGCCCTTCAGTCATCAATCGAGATCAAGCTGCGGTTGTTCCGCATCCCTGGCGAACTGGTCATTGGTCAGCGATGACAATGTAAGCCCGAGCAGCCGCACCGGACGCTTGAAAGGGTAGACAGTTGCGAGCAATACAGAAGCAATATCGATCATCTCACTGACATTCGCCACTGGCTGCACTGCTGTCCGGCTTCGCGTCGCCTGGGTAAAGTCGGAATACTTGATCTTGACGGTCACCGTCTTGCCGCTGATGTCCTGCGCCTCGCAATATCTCCAGACTTTTGCGGCCAGCGGTTGAAGCTCCAGGGTTGCGCGTTCGAGATCATCGATGTCCTCGACAAACGTGTCTTCGGCCCCGACGGACTTGCGGATCCGGTCAGGCCTGACCTGCCGCTCGTCAATGCCGCGCGCGATGCCATAGAAATACAAGCCGGACTTGCCGAAGTGCTGCTGCAGGAAGGCGAGCGATTTTGTTTTAAGATCAAGCCCTGTCTCAATGCCATGTCGTTTCATTCGCTCCGCGGTGGCCGGTCCCACGCCATGGAATTTCTTGACGGGCAGGGCTTCGACAAAACCCGGGCCGTTCTTAGGCGTAATGACGGCCTGGCCGTTCGGCTTGTTCAGGTCGCTTGCCATCTTGGCCAGGAACTTGTTGTAGGAAATACCGGCGGACGCGTTGAGGCCGGTGACCGCTTTGATCTTCGCGCGGATCTCAAGTGCGATCTCGGTGGCTATCTCCATGCCTTTAAGGTTTTCAGTAACATCGAGATAGGCCTCATCCAGCGACAGCGGCTCGATCAGCGGCGTATATTCCGCGAAGATCTCTCGGATTTGCTGCGAGACCTGCCGATAGACGTCAAAGCGCGGTGGCACAAAGATCAAATCAGGGCATTTGCGCTTGGCGGTCACGGATGGCATGGCCGAATGCACGCCGAAGGTCCTTGCCTCGTAGCTGGCAGCCGCCACGACACCGCGTGCCGCCGACCCGCCAACAGCCAGTGGCCGCCCGCGCAGATCCGGATTGTCGCGCTGCTCGACCGATGCATAAAACGCGTCCATGTCGACATGGATGATCTTGCGCACGGGTGCGCTATTCATTGCTCCTGCTTTCGATGTTGCACGTCGATGCTGGTGCGCGCTGACCGGGCATTTGCCGCTCCTTGCGATGATGGCGCCGGATGATCACAGTCAGACACTTTCATTGTCCGATGCGGGCTTGGGCTGAGGCGGCACGATCATCAGCATGCTGGAGGGAAGGGGGCGCTGCAGATGACGTGCCTCGTCCCATGGCACTGTCAGCCAGACATCGACCTCTTCCGGTGTGGTCAGAATCGCCGGCATGGCCTTTTCATGGATGGGAGAGACGATCTCGTTTGGCGAGGTCGTGAGAAAGCCGAAAAGTTCATAGTCCTGCGCGCCGTCTCTCACTTTCCGCACGCCCGTCCATGGTGTCCAGAGCCCCGCGAAAAACATCAGTGGCCGATCATCGCTGCCGGCAAACCAGGCGTTCGGCACGCGGCCGCCTTCAACCTTGCTCGCAGGATCAGGCTCGGCAAAGGATGTGAAGGGGACAACGCATCGGCTGGCAGCCCCGAGCCAGCGGCGCCAATGCGGGGAATTCACGTTGCGGATATTGGTGACGCCCGGATCATAATTTTTTACATAGGCAGGCGGTGATGGCATGCCCCAGGTAGCGCGCGCAATCTCTCGGCCCCCATCGGCGCCCACCCGGATAACAGGCGCTTGATAGCCGGGATAGACATCAAAGCTTGCTTCGTTCCAGCCAGCGTGATCACGGATGGCCTTGGTAATCTGAAGGACGGCTTCCCGCGTCGTGGTGACATTGTAGAGATTGCACATCGATCCGCCCCCTATTTCCACATGGCGCGCATACGCTCCGCAACATCCACGCGGATCTGCTGTGCGCTTCGCTCTGATTTTGCCGCCGATACTATCGGCCAGGTCGTCACCTCGAAGAATTGCAGCAGCATTGCCGGGATGAACCGCGTTCGGGCTGCATAAACGTGCCGGTCTCCTTGCGGATTCTGACCATGGGTGAAGAACCGTTGCGGCGTGACCAGAGCCAGATGATCGCGGGCGCGCGTCATGGCAACGTAAAGCAACCTGCGCTCCTCTTCGAGTTCCTCCGTTGTGCCGGTCCCAAGATCGGAGGGAATGCAGCCATCGACTACGTTCAGCATGAACACTGCGCGCCATTCCTGGCCCTTGGCCGAGTGGATGGTCGACAGGATCAGATAGTCTTCGTCGAGCAAAGGCACGCCGGCCTGGTCGCTGGTGGCATCGGGCGGATCGAGCGTCAGTTCGGTCAGAAAGCGCTCACGCGAGGGATAGCCGTTGGCGATCTGCTCGAGCTGAAGCAGGTCCGCCTTGCGGGTCTCGGCATCTTCATGGATGCGGTCAAGATGCGGCTCATACCAGAGGCGTGCCTGCTCGATATCGGCAGGCCAACCCGCTTCCGTCTTGCGCAGGCTCGTCAGCAATCGAACGAAAGATGTCCAATCTTCACCGGTCTTTGACGGAGCGGGGATTTCCGCAAGGGCCAACAGCGGCTCGGGGTCGGCTGCGATGGTCTCCAGGATGTTGCCGGCCGTCTTCGGCCCGATACCGGGCAGCATCTGCAAGAGCCTGAAGCCGGCCACACGGTCTCGTGGGTTTTGTGCGAAGCGCAAGACGGCGAGCATGTCCTTGACATGGGCGCTGTCCAGAAACTTAAGGCCGCCGAACTTGACGAATGGAATGTTGCGGCGGGTAAGCTCGACTTCTAGCGGACCGCTTTGGCTTGATGTGCGAAACAGAACGGCTTGGCTCTTGAGCGTCATCCCGGTCTCGCGATTTGCAAGCACCTGGTCGACGATGAAGTTCGCCTGCTCGGTCTCGTCCCTGACGGTGACAAGTTTTGGTCGCTCCAGCGATTGCCGGTCGGTCCACAGGTTCTTGGTATAGCGCTCCCGCGCCAGTCCAATGACGCCGTTTGCCGCTGCCAGGATCGGCTGTGTCGAGCGGTAGTTGCGATCGAGCGTTATGATGTCAGCGGCCGGGCTGAAGGAGGCCGGGAAGTCGAGGATGTTGCGAATTGTCGCTGCCCGAAACGAATAGATCGACTGGGCATCGTCACCAACCACGGTCAACCCGCGACCGCCGGTTTTGAGCGCCATCAGCACTGAGGCCTGTAGCCTGTTGGTGTCCTGGTATTCGTCGACCATGACATGGTCGAAGCGATTGCCGATATCGTTGGCCAGATCCGGATCGCTGACCATCTGCGCCCAATAGAGCAGGAGATCATCGTAGTCGAGAACGTTCTGGGCCTGCTTGGCCTCGACGTAGGCCGCAAACAATTGCTTGAGCTGCTCTTCCCAGGTTGCCACCCATGGATAATGCAGCCGCAGGATCTCGCTCAGAGGCGTTTGCGAATTGACCGCACGCGAATAGATCGAGAGACACGTGCCTTTGGTTGGAAAGCGGCTTTCCGTCTTGGAAAATCCGAGCTCGTGACGAGCAAGGTTCATCAGGTCGGCACTGTCTTCGCGATCATGGATGGTGAAATCCACGTTCAGCCCGATTTGCTCGGCGTAGATCCGCAGCAGCCTTGCGCCGATCCCATGGAAGGTACCGGACCAGGATAGTGCGTCAGTCAAAATACCAGAATTCGCACCAAGGACCTGTTTGCAGATCCGCTCGACACGGCGCGACATTTCGGATGCGGCACGCCGCGAAAATGTCATCAGAAGAATACGCCTGGGATCCGCCCCATTGACGATGAGATGTGCCACCCGATGTGCCAGTGTGTTGGTCTTGCCGGAGCCGGCACCCGCGATGATCAGCAGTGGCGCCGCTGTCTCTCCATCTGGCAGGCCGATACCGTGTTCCACGGCACTCCGTTGCTGCTCGTTCAGTTTCTCCAGATAGGCAACCGTCATACCATCATCCCTGAAAAGTGCCTATCCGTCTTTCCGTTTGTTGCGGAGCTGAACGCTTGGCCTGTTGCATTCCATCGAACCATATCGTCTGCCGTGAGGTTAGCAGCACTGCCTAAAGGACTCCAGAACAAATAATGAACACGCTAAAGCGCACCTCCGTCGGCACCCCGCGATATTTTTATCCGAGAATTGCATATCGACAGGCTCAAGACCAAGGCGCGAAATTCGCAGTGACCTGGTCCATGCTTGTCGTTAGCCCGACTGCACTCTATCCTTCCATTTATGACAGATAGCTCACCACATGACGCGTTCGAGCGCGCTCTGGAGCACTTTGCAGACGGCTATTCCGAAGGTGTGTTCGATGGCAGTCGCTGGGGTGTCACCGTCAGGCGATCGCCGGATCAGAAACGCATCTGGCTGTACGCCGAAGACCTAGCAGGAACCGACATCGTCAGCTTCAATCTCTATCGGTTGGCAAGCTCCGGAACCGCGCTCAAGCCATGTGAAATGTCTTCCGACAAAGTCGTCGCCTTCGTACTGGGTTACCTTAGCGATGTGTGCTGAACGCGGTTGAGGTGAGCTATGGGGGCTCCTGGACATATGGACATAGCGGAAATGATTTCCGCTTCGTGCTTCCTCATTTCGGCTTCCAAGAGGCCGCCAGAGGTTCCGGAAAGCAGACGGAGCGGTTGTGATGAGGCAGCCAGCTGGTGCCGCTTTTCTGCCCTGCCTTCTCACAACTGCGCTTCCGAGGCAGTATGCAGTCAGTCCACAGCAACCTGGGAGGTAAACGTGTACCTTAGAACCATAGAGCCGGCCGAGGCCGAGGGCGAAGTGGCAGCGATCTATGCTAACGAGGTGGCGTCGATGGGTCGCGTGATGCAGGCCACGCAATGCTGGTCGGCAAGACCGGACATACTTGCTCCGGTCGAGCATTTGTTGCACCAGATCAGAGATGGTTTTTCCTTAGGCCTGCTCAACTTCCGGCTCATTACGCTGGTGACGGCCAAACATGTGCCTTCAAGCTATTGCTCCCACGTCTACTTCAAGGCGCTGTCCAGCATGATCGGAAGAGAACAGACGCTGGCCGTGCGTCGCGACTACCGCAACGCCGGTCTTACGGAACCGCAAATCGCCATGCTGGCTTACGCTGAACAGATTACGATCAATGCCTCTCTCATAGGACAGGCCGATATTGACTATCTGCGGACCTTGGGGTTCACGGATCTCAATATCGCCGATATCGCTCTCGCCGCCTCTTTCCGGAATTTTCTCAGTCGATATTTCGACGCCGTTGGGGCCGAGGCGGAGCCGGACTTTCTGGACGACGACCCCGGTGTCCGTTCTGAGCTGTCGGTGGTTCGCCAGTAGCTTGCGAGCTACCGCATCGCGCCTTTAATCCGGCCTTGCACGGGTTTCAGTGCCGTATGTGAAAGCGGTAATTGTTCGCCGGGAGGTTCTGACCTTTTTTGGGGCCCAGCGGGCTCGTGTTGTACCCAGAAAACAAAGGAGGAATCTCTCGTGGAATTTGCTCTGGCAGATCGCGGCGACCTCACACGACAGACCAACCCATTTTGATAAAAGTCAATTTTTTAGCTAATAGGACATTAGGGAATGCTCATTATACTAGGTCACCGTCTCGTTTGGCCTGAGGTATCCCTGTGCCTAAAATCACCATCGCCCGTCTGCTTCTGACATTTGCCGCCGTCGTTGTCCTCGGATTGGCGACATCTATCGGCCTTCAAAACTACACGCTGTCACAGTTGAAGGTGAGTGGTCCTATCTATAACGGAATCATCGACAGCAAGGATCTTGTGGCCGACATCCTGCCGCCGCCGCTCTATGTGGTAGAGGCCTACATGCTCGCAAGCGAAGCTGTTCTCGATCCGGGGAAAGCCGAGGCAGCAGTGGCCAAAGTTCAAAGACTCGCCGCAGATTATCAGGCACGTCGTGACTATTGGCAGCAGTCGCAATTGCCCGATGCACTCAAGACGAAGCTGATGAGTGATGTACTGGTCAAGGGAGATGCATTCTGGGCTAGCTACGAGCAGAGCTTCGGCCCCGGGGCGGCCCTTGATGGTGCCGAGAAGCAGGCCGCAATCGCAGAACTTGGGGAAAAGTTCTGGGTTCACGATGCGGCTGTGCGAGAACTGGTCGAAATGGCAAACGCGCATCTTGTCTCGGAAGAGGCCATGGCGCGTGCAACCTCTGCAAAACTGCAAAGCTTGGCCGTTGTCGGCAGCGGGGTCTCTGTATTCCTCTTCATCGGTGGCATTTGGTACTTTCGGCGACGGGCCATTACCCCACTCAGCACAATCTCTGGCTATATGAGTCACCTGGCAAAAGGCGACCTTACGAGAGATGTGCCGTTCAGGGACCGAACGGACGAGATCGGCGAAATGGCAACATCAGTCGAAGTCTTCCGCCAGGCCGCTCTTGAACGGAAGCGGCTGCGGTTGGAAGCAGAAAAAAATACGGCGCTGACGGTCGAGGCGCAAAAGCGCCATGCCGAAGTCATGGCCGATCAGGCCAAGGCTCTTGAACATGTCGTTGAAACGCTCGGTGCCGGTCTTGCAAGGCTTGCCGAATGCAATATTCGCTACACGATCGATCAGCCGTTCATGCCGGATTTCGAGCCACTGCGACGAGACTTCAACGAAGCGCTCGGGGCGTTTCAGGCGACGCTGGTCCAAGTGCAGGAAACGACCAGAGCCATTCACGAAAATGGGATGGAGATGCGCTCTGCATCTGACAATCTTTCTAAGCGAACCGAGCAGCAGGCGGCTGCTTTGGAAGAGACGGCAGCGGCCCTCGAGCAGGTGTCCACAACGGTTGCTCAAGCGTCCGAACGCAGTCAGGAAACACGCAAGCTCGTTGCCGATGCCAAAATTTGTACAGAAGAGTCGGGTCGCGTTGTCCTCAACGCCATCAGCGCCATGAAATCAATCGAACAGTCTGCAGCAGAGATCGGCCAAATCATCGGCGTTATCGACGAAATCGCGTTTCAGACAAACCTGCTCGCGCTCAATGCCGGTGTTGAAGCTGCCAGGGCTGGGGAGGCAGGCAAGGGCTTTGCCGTTGTCGCTCAAGAAGTGCGAGAGTTGGCCCAGCGCTCAGCGGTTGCTGCAAAGGAAATCAAGACGCTGGTGTCCAACTCGGGTCAGCAGGTCAATATGGGTGTGAAGTTGGTCGATGAGACAGGAAATGCCCTGTCGCGAATTAATGAGTTCGTCATCTCCATCGACCGCAACGTCGGCGCCATCTCTACAGGAGCGATCGAACAGTCTGAAGGTCTGAGACAGATCAGCATCGCCGTGAACGATCTTGATCAGATGACCCAGCAGAACGCGGCCATGGTAGAGGAGACAACCGCTCTCAGCCACAGCCTGTCGGCCGCCTCCACGCATCTGACATCGCTTGTCGGTCGGTTCGTTCTTAACCGCCGGGCAAACGTGCGTGATGGTATACACGGGGATCAGCCTGTCGTTATCAACAGCACGCGAGCGGCGTAACCGAGATGTAGCGCAGTTACAGTCCTCACGTTGCTGGAAGATCGGGAGTGTTTGCAGGTTAGCAGCTTCGGCCCCGATTTGTTTGATCCTGGGAACATTTATCGCTGTCTAGGTAAAGGCCGGGCCTAACTGACAAGCGGTCGTAGGAACGAAGTTGATGGATTAATTTGAGCTCGAGGTCTGGCTAGGGAGGCCCGGCGCTTTGCGCTATAGCGGGGGCGATATCGTCCCACTCGAGTTTCAGGATTGAGTTTTCCGGCCGTCTGATTAACTTCCGGCTCAATGTGACGCACATAGCCGAACTTCAGGTTGCAAGCGCACATCTCACCCTGACATATGAACCCTGTCCGCCATGGGAGCGAGCGTTCGCTCGACTGCGGTCTGAAGCCTAGAGAACACCCATCCCTGCTGCGCCACTGCATGATTGGCGCGAGTCAGCGATGCTGGATCAGAATGGTGCGCAGGTAGACGGAGTGGAGGACACCGGCATTATAGACCGCGACGGGCGCACTATAGGGGCGGCACAGGTCTCAGTCAGGTCCTCTGTGTCCTCGGCTCGCGCTTGCATCGCCGTCTGTCGTTTGTCCAGCTTCGACGAGCTGAAACGCGTTCACGACGCCTTTGACAACTCAGAGCCGCCTGGCAACACCGAATGCATTGTCGACAGCTCGAGGATCTGCCGGGCTGATTGCGGTCGCCCGAAGAAGTAGCCCTGGCCTTCCTCGCAGCCCATGTTGGCGAGCATTTGGCCCTGCAGTGCACTTTCTATACCTTCGCAGACAACGGTAAGGCCGAGACCATGGGCGAGCGTGATGATAGCCTGGACTATGGTCTGGGCAGCTGGATCGCCGACCATGTCACGAACGAAGGACTGGTCGATCTTCAACTTGTCGAGCGGTAGACTGGAGATGTAGCTGAGGGATGAGTACCCCGTGCCGAAGTCATCGAGCGCGATTGTCACCCCGAGTTCGCGAAGCGCATCGAGTTTGGCAAAAAGGTCATCCGATTTTTCGAGGAAGATCGACTCGGTGATCTCAATATGCAGGCGATGCGGCGCGAGCCCGCTTGCGTTGAGTGCCGCACGGATATCGGAAACCAGGTCGCCGCGGAGGAACTGAACAGGTGAAATGTTCACTGCCACGCTGACATGAGCCGGCCATATGGTGGCGGCCCGACATGCTTCCTTGAACATGAACTGGCCGAGATCGCAGATGAAGCCATTTGCCTCGGCTATGCTGATGAATTCCACGGGCGAGATCATGCCAAGCGTCGGATGCTGCCAGCGCAGAAGTGCTTCAGCGCCCACCAGCCGGCCTGACGTGAGTGCGACCTGCGGCTGGAAAAGCAAGAAGAACTGGCCCTGTTCGAGCGCAGTGCGCAGCTCCGCCTCTAGGACGCGCGACCGTGCGCGTCGCACGGAAGACGCGGGATCGTATGCCTGCCACCCGCTGCCGCCGACACGTTTGGCCTCAATCAACGCGAATTCTGCCGCTTCGATCCACTTGGCCGAATCCCCCATATCGTAGGAACTGCCGCAGGCACCCACCCGGGCGCTGATCTCGATCTTGATGCCCTCAACCCCGAACGGCTTGTCGAACAGGGCGAGAAGCTTTGTCGCGCCTTCTTCCAGCCCTTCGCTCGTCTCGGAGCCCGGTATGGCGAGACAGAGGACATCACCGGAGACGCGCGCGACCAGGCCATGGCGCCCCGCATGCCGCCGAAGTCGGGCCGCAACAGCCTGCAACACGCTGTCGCCCTTTTCACGTCCAAGCGTCTCGTTGAGGTGGCCGAAGCGGTGAAGGTCGAGTGCAAAAATGATGAAGCCGCTCGATGCCTTGGTCATCGCCTCGATAAGTCCGCGCCTGTTCAGCAACCCGGTCAGGTCATCCACCCTGCTCATTTCTTCGAGTTTCGTTTCGTAGCGCCGACGCGCCGTAACGTCGCGTAAGGTGACGCAGACGACGTGCGTTCCGACTGCAGAAAGCCCTTGTCCTCCGCGGCTTACGAAAGGCGACAGGGTGACAACGACTTCAAGGCGCCGATTCCCGGTCTTGCCCGGTGCGTCGAGCTCGAACAGGTCACTGTGTACCCGATGGGGCTCTGCCAGGTGCTTCGCCTGGAGTTGCAAAACGGCATCAAGGACCGCGGCAGGAGCGAAGTGTGCGAGATGCGTGCCGCGGGGGATGAGGTCGTCCAGCTCCAGCATTTTGTACGTCGTCTGGCTTGCATCGAGCAGGTTGAGCTTCTGGTCGAGGACGATCACCGGATCGATGCTATCGTTGATCACTCTCTTCAGCACGCGGCGAATGTCTCGGTTTTCGGTGATGGCGAGTTCTGCGAGCCAGCCGTTCACACCCATCTTTTCTGCCATCAGCATGAATAGTCCGAAGGCCAGCATGATCCACAAGGTGGCAGTGTTGAAGACTTGCGCCACGTGCTTGTAGAGCAGGAAACCCGTCGTTTCACCGACAGTGAAGAGTGCAAGTGAGGCCGCGATCGGCACGGCAAGAGACAGCCGATGTAGCGAAAGCGAATAGGCAACGATCAGCGCTGCCAGAAAAAGAGCGACCGGCTCGACCTGCAGCGACTTCAGCAAACGATCTTGCACCAAGGTTTCCGTCGCCAGCACATGCAGCATGGGTCCACTGAGAATGTCGTAAACCGGCACAGCGAAAAGGTCCTTGAGCTCGCTGGCGTAAGCCCCAACCACCACCGACTTGCCCCGAATGGCTTCGAGCCCCGGGCCCCCGGACAGCACATCGGCAACCGAAAGCGTCGGCACGGTCTCGGGGTTAATCGAAAAATCGATCTCCAGCCGGCTGGTCCGGGCGTCGCTGTAGCCGGCGAGCACAGCGGGTGCGGATTGGGTCGGCACGCCGTCGATGACTTCCATGACCGGGAAGGAGCGCATCATACCGTCGGCGTCGAGCGTGACATCGACCAAGGCCGGCCAGGCATTGTCCGCAAGCAAGGGGATCGGCGACGTTAAGGTCAATTCATCGCTGGACCGCGGACCGCTTTGCTGCCGGAACATTGGCAGGATGACACCGCCGCCGGCGTCCGAGAGTGCCTTGGCAAGTCGGGCATCGCTCTCGGGGCGGGATGGCGTGCTGAAATCGATATCGAGAAAAATGTCGCCAGCCCCCGCGCCGACGAGTTTGTCGATCAGATCGGCATGCACGTCACGCGGCCAGGGCCAGGTCCCGACCTCAGTCAGGCTCCTGGCGTCGATTGCGACGAAGACGAAGTTACCGGTTGCGCTCCGCGGCGCGGCAGAGGCGCGAAACTCCAGGAACTGGTTGTCGAGATGTCGAACGAGAGGGAGTGATGGAAGAACGAACGGTAGTGCCATGATCAACGCGATCATGGCCAGCCGAAGCGAAATCAGGGAAGACAGACCGCCGCGCGAGGAAATGCCGTCATTCGTCATGAAAAGTCCGAACGTGTAGGGACCTTGGACAAATGGGCGTCAGTCACGACCTTTGCCCTTGCCATTGCCGCCGCCATTGCCGCCGCTGCCGCCGTCGCCGCCGTCGCCGCCGTCGCCGCTGCCGCCCTTGCCGCCGCCGTCGCCGCTGCCGCCCTTGCCGCCGCCGCCGTCGCCGCTGCCGCCCTTGCCGCCGCCGCCGTCGCCGCGGCCGCCGCCCTTGCCGCCGCCGTTGCCTTTACCAATGCCGGCAGAACTCTTGCCGTTGTCGTGCGATGCAGTCTTGCTACCCTTGTCAGAAGCCTTGTCCGCCTTCTTGCCCTTCGTGGCATCGCTGTCCGGCGTTGGCACGTCTTTCACGGCTCGAACCGGGGCGGCAGAGGCGGGGACACGTGTGATTGCTGGTTTTTGCGAGACGCCTGCAACGCGCATACCGGAGAGATCGACGCTCGCGCGCTGGCCGGCGCCGAGATCGCTCCTTTCGCCGCTGCGGAAGCTGGTCACCTGCACAAGTCCCCGATTGACGGAGACGGCTGCATCCGCCTTCCCGACTTTTACGCTGAAGCGCGTTCCCTTGACGACGGCTGCCAGGAACGGTGTCTGCACCGTGGTGTGTGGACGCTGGCGCTTTTCAATTTCCAGATTGATTTCTCCGACCTGCTGCACGACTTCGGTCTTGCGGCTTTGATTGCTGCCACGCGTAGTGATCGATGCGAGGGTGTTGGGTTGAAACGCAATGCTTTCAGTGCCGCGCACCAGCTGCAGTCGGCCGCGAGGCCCCGTCGAGATCCATGCCTTGTTGGGGACATCCATGCCTTTGCGGAGCAGGTGCCAAGTCTCTTTGTCGAGCGTATACCGCACCTGGTCGGTCGCTCTTGCTGCCGTCCATGCTTCGTTGGCGGCTGAAACCGATGCGGAAACGAAAGTGACGGCGAAGCAGAGGACAGCAGCTATGATCAGGCGCATTTTGGGTTCTCCCTTGGGAGACTAATTGAGCACGCCTTTCTTAAGAATCCTCTGAAGCAAATAGGTCGCTTTTATCATTCCAACCTATTCCGACATCCGGCGGTCATCTCCTCGACCGAGGTGGCCGTGGCTGCCCGAAGCTCCACTTTGAGCCTTCACCTCGGTCATTCGGGCGGTCGAAAGTGTTTTGCGAAACCGGGCATGGTAGCCAACCTGTGGCCGCTCCGACTAGCGTCAACCAGTTGCAGAAAGCAGCCCGCGAAGAACCAGATCGAGATGGCGGTCAAGAAACTTGTCGCGATCCGTAAGCGATTCTTGTCCAAAAACCTTGCCCCCGATTGCAAGGATAGCGATCGGAGCCACGATCATTCGCGGGTCAACGTCGTCGGCTGACACACGCAGCTCTCCTCGCGCTTCGGCTCGCTTCAGAATGCCCTTCATTGTCGCTATCCCCTTGGCCAAGGCGATCTCCCGATACAATGTGACCAGATCTGGGAAGCGATCGCCTTCGCCGATCAGGATGCGCAACAGCACACCCGCGTCGCCTTCGATCATCTGTCCATAGATTCGCGCGAGAACAAGTCTCAGAAGCTCTTCCGTGGAGCCGGCAAAGGATGCAGTCAATTCTCCAACACCTTCCATAGTGGAGACCATCCGATCCTTGAGGGCTGCCTCGAACAAGCTCTCCTTCGACGAGAAGTACAGGTAGACGGTTCCCTTCGCGATGCCCGCGCGCTTGGCAACGTCTTCCAGTCTCGTTGCCGCAAACCCGCGCTCAGCAAACAGCGCCAATCCCGCCTCAAGGATCTCTGATGGGCGCGCGTCTTTACGTCGCTGGCGTTTCTGCTCTGGCTGATCCGCTGGCATCTTGCAGTCTTTCTCCGTTTGCCATATTAATGACCCATCGGTCATTAAATTGAAAGTCTGTCACGGATGGAAACCGAAACCTCGTTGTCTGCGCTTCCCATACCGCGAGCCCGACTCGTTGATGAGGCCGCATCTGGCAAGCCAAGATTGCCGCTGGCAGGCCTGTTCATCCGTATCCTCGCTGTCCTGCTTATCTTTGTCGGCGGGGCATTTCTAGGCGCTTATCCCAGTCTGCCGTTCTTCCCAGGACCTGCTGGCATGAACCGCAAAAACCAGCCCGCACCTGCAACGGACACTCGAACGGCATCAGCAACAAATGATGATGGCGTCGCCTATCAGGGCGAAGGCTTGGTAGTCGCCCTTGGCCGACTGCAGCCAAAGGGTAAGACGATCACTGTCGCCGCTCCCTTCGGCGCTTCTGATGCTCGCATTGCATCGCTGCTCGTTGATGAAGGTGACCGTGTGGTCGTGAGGCAGACCTTGGCCGAATTGGACAGTCTGCCGTCTCTCCAGCGCGCCGTCGAAAGCGCCATAGTCAACATATCCGCCAAAGAGGCCGCACTCGCCCAGACCAAGGCAACGGTAGCGGCCAACCTCTTGGAGGCCAAGGCAAGCCGCGATAGGGCGCTCGCCGCCGTCCAGCTTGCTCGCCAAGCCCTGGATCGCGAACGTAGCCTGAGCCAGGGTGGCGCCTCTTCAAGGTCCACTCTTCAAACCGCTGAGGCAACATTGGCGCAATCGATGAGCGATCTTGCCAAGGCAAATGCCTCGATTGTTCGATACCAATCCGCGCCTGGAACGCTGCAGTCCGATATAGCGGTGGCCGAGCGGAATCTGGATCTTGCAAAGGCCGAACTCGCGACGGCACGTGACAATCTGAGCAAAGGCGTGGTTGTCAGTCCGATTTCCGGCACGGTGATTGCGATCAACGGCCGACCTGGCGAGCGTCCGGGCTCCGCCGGGATCTTGACGCTTGGAAATACCGACCAGATGCAGGTTGAGCTCGAAGTGTATCAGACCGATATCAAACACGTCGCATCTGGGCAGAAGGTTGCTATCTCCAGTCCGGCACTGTCTCTGGAACTGAAAGGCTCCGTGGCTTCAATCGGCCATGAGGTCGAACAGCAGACAGTGCTTTCTGCTGACCCGGCAGCCAATACCGACGCCCGAGTGGTCCGGGTGACGGCCGATCTCGATCCTCCTTCGAGTTCGTTGGCTGGCCGACTGACCGGGCTCGAAGTTGTCGGTCGTGTCGCAATAGGCAAAGAACATGAGTAGGCTGCTGTCACTTCTCTTCGGCAGGCTTCCGATCGGCTGGCTTCAGCTAAGACATAATCGCGCACGTCTGGCGGCAGCACTTGCCGGCGTCGCCTTCGCCACCATGCTCGTCTTCGTGCAGTTGGGCATCATGGGCGCGCTGAATGGGACAATCCGCACATCCTATACCCCATTCACCGCTGACATCATCATCTCATCGAATGATGCAAACACGTTGACCGACGGATCTCCGCTGGCGCGCCGGACCCTCTATCGGGCTTTGGCCGTGGACGGCATTGCTGCCGCGACCCCCCTTTATGTCGGCAAGCTCGACTGGCGACGTTCAGATGGGTCTGTGGCAAGCCTCCAGGTCATTGGATTGCCGATCGAGGCGGAGCAATTTGCCGGTCCGCAAGTGGCCCGATTGTTGGGGCACCTCGCCGTTGCTGACACGGCACTGATTGATCGCCAGACACGCGGCGTCGATACTGCCGCGCTTGAGGATGTGGGCCCATCAAAGCCACTCCAGTTCGAAGTGAATGACCGCACGATCAGTGCTATCGGGACAATATCTATTGGGGGAGGCTTTTCTGCCGATGGTGTCATGGTGGTCTCGGACCAGACCTTTCTCAGTCTTTTCGCAAACAGGATCAGCGGGACGCCCTCGCATCTTCTCTTGAAGGTCAAGGACCCGGGACAAGCGCCGGCATTGGTGCGGCAATTGCAAGACAGGCTCACCGGAGAGCCGATTGAAGTTCACACCCGCGATGAGATGATTGCAAAAGATGTCCGCTATCAGACGACCCAGCGGCCGACGGGCGTCATCTTCGGCTTTGGCGTGTTCATGGGTGTTCTGGTAGGCATCGTCATCGTCTATCAGGTGCTGTCGACTGATGTCGCCGACCACCTGCGGGAATACGCGACCTTGAAGGCCGTGGGGTATCCGCACCGTTTCTTCCTCAGCATCGTCTTAGAGGAGGCGCTGGTTTTGGCAGCCCTGGGTTTCATACCGGGTCTGATCCTTGCGATGGGCATCTACCAAGTGATGTCTCAAGCTACCGGTCTTCCTGTACTCATGTCGCCGGAGCGGGCGCTCATGGTTTTTGCTGGAACTCTTGCGGCCTCCACCCTCTCTGGCGCGCTCGCTGCGAGACGCCTTAAAAGCGCTGATCCGGCGGATTTGTTTTGATGAGCGATACTCCAATTTCTGTCCGCAATCTCAATCACTGGTTTGGCCGCGGCGAAGCCAGAAAGCAGGCTATTTTCGATTTCTCCCTCGATATCGCTCCCGGGAGCCTCACGGTGATGGTCGGTCCGTCGGGTTCGGGCAAGACCACCGTTCTCACGCTGATGGGATGCCTGCGGCAGGTCGAAGACGGTTCCGTTCGCCTGCTGGGCCAGGAACTTCAAGGGGCCGATGAGCCCATGCTTGAAGCTCTGCGTCGCCAGTTGGGCTTCATCTTCCAAGCGCATAATCTGCATGAGAGCCTGACCGCACGCCAGAATGTGATGATGGGTTTGCAAGTTCATGGGCGAGGCGATGAGCAGCTCCGAGACGAGGCCATTAGACACATTCTTGATCTGGTCGGTCTCGGTCACCGGCTGGATTATCTACCCGGAAATTTGTCGGGTGGCCAAAAGCAGCGCGTGGCGATTGCGCGCGCGCTGATCTCAGGGCCACAGATCGTGTTTGCCGACGAGCCGACTGCAGCGCTCGACAAGGATAGCGGCCACCAGGTCGTCGCGATGTTGAAGGCCCTGGGGCGGGAGCGCGGGACAACGACCGTCATGGTGACGCATGACAGTCGTATCCTCGATATGGCGGACAGGATCATCACGCTCGAAGATGGTCGGCTGGTGAAAGATCTGGGGCCATGCTCGGCCTAACCGGATAATCCAACATAGAGACCGGGTCACCCATCGCCAGTCTTTGCACAGGTTCAAGAAGCTGCTTGCGAGCATTTGTTGCTCCACCGCCTTACCCTGGACTTCCCTTTCGGTGGCACGGGCACTTTACAGGTACTGTTCCGGCATCGTGGTCGCGCGAGGCGGGGCCCCATCGGTGAGCGATTTCGCCGGGCCCCAGCTTTCAGGCTATCACCAGCCGGTGGCTCCAGTTGGCGTGGCGTCATATCTTCAGCGTCTTGCCACACCTATGCTGGCGTTTCAGGCAGGAGACATTATTTTCCTGCGAAACTTGCGGGCCTCCTCGTCCAAAAAGGGGCGGGAAAGCGTCCTCTATTGGCTGCAACTCCAGACGACTTGACAATGTATGAGCGCCAAAACGTCGGCTGGCTTCCTTTCGGCAGACCTCTAAATAATGCAGGCGGCCCTAGTCGTCGGCGCCTAGCCAGTCAATGGTCAAGGAGACGTCATCTGGATGGCTGCAGATCGCAAAAGGATCCCGCCCTGCAATCATCGCGGCTGCCGCCAAAATCTCCGACTCTATTGCCGGACGGGTTCATACCCCACTTGCGGAGTGACTTCTCGCCTAAACTAGGACTACAGGTCCAGACAACCGGGCCCTTTACGTAGTTGCCGACCCGCCGGTGCTAGGTGTCAACGTCGACGAGGCCGCAATCGCAAAGCCGCTTTCCGGCCTTACCCCGCCGGTCGCGAGGCGGCGATGTACCGGAATCATTGGGTCCGGGGAAGGTTTCTCAGACTGTATGGTACGTGGTCACATCGAGAAGGATTACGCGATATCCCATTTCGCCGCGCTAGTCACAAGGTGGCTGTGACAAGCCTCCAATGGGACGATTTTCGTTCCGCAATGGACGAAACCTTTTAGCCATCAGTTTTGACGCCAAGTTCTCGATGATGTGCAGTTTCGAGGCGGCAGCGATTGTAGTCTCCCGTGGGCCTCCATCATTTTGTCTCGCGGGCAGCCCAGTTCGCCCCGCGACGATAAATCTCGCGCATCTGCGGCACCTCGAATTCCTTCGCCACGTGACCGAGTGACGAATAGAAGACCCGTCCCTTGCCATATTGTCTTTTCCAGACCACGGGCATCACAACGCCGTCGATCCACCAGGCATGTTCGCCGGTAAAGCGAGTGGTCGCCAGAACCTCGTTCGAGGGGTCGACGTGCATGTAGTACTGTTCCGACATGTAGGGAAAATCTTCGATTCCCTGCATGAGCGGATCATCGGGGCGGGTGATGTTGACTGTGTAGTCGATGATATTGCCGGGATGCGCGACCCATTGTCCGCCGATGATGAACTGATATTCGACGCATTCCCTAAAGGCATCGCCCGTGCCTCCGTGATAACCGGCAATGCCGACACCGTTCTCGACGGCTGCGGCAAGATTTTTCGCCTCTTCCTTTTCGATCTTCGACATGGTCATGATCGGAACGATCAGAGAAAGATCGTGTATGGACGGGTCGGCGAACGCTTCAGTGCTGTGCTCCAGATACACCTTGAACCCATCTCCCTGCAGTATGTCGCGGATGACGTGGGCGCATTCTTCTGGCTCATGGCCGCTCCAGCCGCCCCAGACGATCAGTGCTTCGCGCATTTTTTAGTCCTTCCAGTGTTTAACGTGCCAGATGGTCGTCGGTGATCGATTGCGACAAGGGGGCGGGGCGCTCGACCGTGGTCGAGATCCCTATCGTCGTTCCGGTATCGCTGGCCCGTTGGAACGCCTCCATGACTTCAAGAACATGAAGTGCCAGCTCGCCATTTGCCCGGTGTGGCCGGTTCGAGCGGAGTGCGTGCGCCATGTCGGCGACCCCGATTGACCGATGGTTTCCATCTGCATAGGGAGCAGAGGTCTTCTGATGCTCGAAAGTACCGCCTTTTTTCAGCAATTCGACCTGTCCGCCGAAGTGGTTGGGATCCGGGACGATCAGCGTGCCTTCGGTTCCATAGATCTCCAGAGGCACATGGCGATGGCCAGCGACGTCGAAACTCATGCCGATCTCTACGATCGCGCCGGACCGAAATGCCATGGCGCCGGCCACATGCGTGGGAACATGCACGGGGATGGTCTGCCCGTTGCGCGGCTGGCTTGTGATCAGTCTTTCCGAGCGAGGCGCAAAGGCGAAGCCCGCGACTTTCGCCACGGGACCGAGCAGATTGACGAGATCCGTAATGTAGTAGGGGCCCATGTCGAGCATCGGCCCGCCACCGATCTCGTAGTAGAAATCAGGATTGGGATGCCAGCGTTCGTGACCCGGGCACATGAATGTGGCCGTGCCGCCGACCGGCATGCCGAGGACGCCGGAATCGATGATGGCTCGTGCGGTCTGGTGCGAACCACCGAGAAACGTGTCCGGTGCAGCGCCGATGCGCAGCCCACGTGATTTCGCCGCTTCTGACAGCAATTTGCCTTCCGCGAAATTGATCCCCAGAGGCTTTTCAGAGTAAGTGTGTTTGCCGGCCTCCAGGGCCTTCATGGCAACGGCGACATGCGCTTTGGGCACCGTCAGATTGACGATGATCTCGATGTCCGGGTCACCAAGCAAATCTGCAATACTGCGTGCAGTCAGGCCGAATTCCGAGGCGCGTTGCACCGCGAGGTCTTCATTGAGATCGGCCAGGCCGCGGATGTCGAGGATCGGAAAGGAACTCATCGCCTTCAGATAAGCCGATGAGATGTTGCCGCATCCAATGATGCCGATACCAACCTTGTGCATGGATCCTCCCAGAATTCCGTTCAGGTTTGTGTTCTTGGTGCTGGTGCCGGGCCAGTTGTTCCCCAAGGTGATTCATAAAGTTCGCACAGGGCGACCACCGCTGCGCCCTGGGCCCACATTTCTTCGGCCGAGGCATCAAAAACGAGCTCGGCGATCTCCCGGATGGAGGTGGGAATGGCCGTTCGATAGGCATCGGCGAGCGCGTTCAAGAAGATGTCCCCCAGAGAGAGACTGGAGCCGACGATGATGACCCGGGGAGGTCCGAACAACGTCACGATGTTGGCAACGGCAATGCCCACCGCTTCCCCGGCTCGCGTGGCCGCCATGATCATACTGTTGTCTTCCCCCGCGATCAGCGCTTGGGCCATGGTCATGCCCCGTCCAAGGCGCACCGCGTCGGCAAACCGGGTCTCTTGCATATTTTGGCCGAGGATCGCGTTTTCTCCGGCTACGGCTGCCAGTCGGACCGTTTCTGCGAGGCCGTTTCCCATCATCAGATCGCCAAGGTTATGGCTAAGCCCGCCAGCGCCGCGGAACAGTTGTCCCCCGTGCAGTACCCCAAGACCCAGCGTTTGCTCCATTGACACCAGAACCATGTCGTCCAGATCTCGCCCCTTGCCGAACCAGTGATGGGCGAGGGTGATGGCGTGGGAGTCGCTCTCAACGATCGTCGCCACGTGCAGCCGATGGGTCATCTCTGCGGCGAAATCCACGTCGGGCTCGGACAGGATCGGGCTGGATCGCACCAGGCCGGTGCGGTGCTCGACGACACCGGGAAAGCCGATGCAGACCGAGGCGATGTCGTCGAGCGCCAATCCGGCATCGACCACGCAACGCCGGATCCCATCCTCGATAAGGTCCGCGATCACGGCAATCGGCTGGCGGTTGACACGGATAGGCAGCGACAGCTGGGAAATTATTTCTCCGCAAAAATTGGTGACGACGAACACCATGTGGTGCGCCGCAATCTTGGCGCCGACAACGCGAACCGCATCGGGATTGAGCTCTAGCATCACTCGCGGTCGCCCGCGTGCCGCAGCGTTGCGGATGTCCCCCTCATGGCGCGTCAGGATGAGGCCGTCATCCAACAGCGAGCCAGTAATCGCAGACACCGTGGTGGTGGACAGCTGTGACCGTTCGCTGATCTCTACACGAGATATGGGGCCATGGCGCCTGATCGTGTCCAGCACGGTGAAGCGGTTGATGGCGCGCATCAGTTCCGGGTCTGCGGTCTTCATGGATGATGCGGCGCTCGCGGTCATTAAATTTGCTTTCCGGAAAAATAATCGGCAAACGCGGGCCCATGTCAATCCACGTCGTCTAAAAAATCGTCATTATTTGAGTTGACAGGATGAAATCTTGGTCTGATTTTGTACGCGTTGAGGAATAAATGCGCACCCTGGGAGGAGAAAAGGATGACGCATCTTATGAGAAGGGCGCCTGCTGGCGCCAGAAGACTATTGGCGTTTGCCACGGCAACAGCAGTGGCGCTTTCGGCAGGCATGAGTGTTGCGTCTGCCCAAACGGTCGTCAAATGGCTGCATCTCGAAACTGTCCCGGAAAACCTGAAGATCTGGGAGGACATCGCGGCGGACTATGAAGCGCAGCATCCCGACGTCGACATACAGCTGCAGTTCCTGGAGAATGAAGCCTTCAAGGCCAAGCTCCCCACACTGTTGCAATCTGATGCCGCGCCCGACTTTTTCTATTCCTGGGGCGGTGGCGTGCTTCGCCAGCAGGCAGAGACCGGGGCATTGATGGACCTTAGCGAGGCGATCAATGCAGATGGTGGAACCTGGGCCAAAAGCTACAAGCCGGCAGCGCTCGACGGCCTGACCTATGATGGCAAGACATGGGCGGTCCCCTATCGCATGGGAACGATTGCCTTCTTCTACAACAAGGCGCTGTTCGAAAAAGCCGGGCTTAAGGCAGAGTCCATCAAGACCTGGGATGATTTCCTCGGGGCAGTGAAGACGCTGAAAGAAGCCGGGATTGCCCCCATTGCAGGTGGTGGCGGCGACAAGTGGCCACTGCATTTCTATTGGAGCTACCTGGTGATGCGCAATGGCGGCCAGGAGGTCTTCGAGCGCGCCAAGAACAACGAAGGTGAAGGTTTCCTCGATCCGGCGATCATCAAGGCCGGCGAGCAACTTGCCGAACTCGGCAAACTTGAGCCGTTTCAGAGCGGCTATCTCGGTGCGACCTGGCCGCAGACGCTCGGCACATTTGCCGATGGCCGGGCTGCCATCCTGCTCGGTTTCGAGCATACGGAGGCCAACCAACGTAAGAACGCTGGCGATGGCAAGGGGCTGGAGGCTTCCAATATCGGCCGCTTTCCATTCCCCATTGTTGAAGGTGGCGTCGGCAAGGTCACCGATACACTGGGTGGCCTGAACGGCTGGGCTGTGACCAAGAATGCCTCGCCGGCGGCGATCGACTTCCTGCGCTTCTTCACCAGCCCTGAGCAGGAACGCCGGATGGCTGCAGCCGGTGTGATCATCCCTGCGGCGGCTGAGGCTGAGGATGCGTTGAAAGACGATCTCATGCGCCAGGCGGCGGACCAGCTGGCAGGATCCACATGGCACCAGAACTTCTTCGACCAGGACCTTGGTCCTTCGGTCGGCCGCGTGGTCAACGACGTGTCGGTTGAAATTCTGGCGGGCCAGCTTTCTTCGCAGGAAGGCGCCCAGATGATCCAGGATGCCCGCGAACTCGACTAGTGCCAACAAGAATGTCGCCGGGCAGGACCCGTCCGGCGACATTCATGCAGACTGCTCGCAGGGAGGAGGCGAGGCATGACAGACACGACTGCCGGGGCAGCGGCCATTGCGCATGCGCCTAGATCAAAGACCCGCTACAAGAGCCCGACGGCAAGGGGAAGGCTACCCGTTCTCATCCTATTTCTGCCGCCAGCGCTGCTGCTCTTCACAATGTTCGTGATCCTGCCCATGGGCGAGGCGGCCTGGTACAGCCTTTATCGCTGGAACGGCTACGGTGTGCCGACCGAATTCGTCGGCACACGGAATTTCACGGTCCTGTTCAACAACGCCGCCTTCTCGCAGGCCCTGATCAACAATGGGCTGATCATTCTCGTTTCGCTGCTGCTGCAGATCCCACTCGCCATCTGGTTGGCGATGATGCTGGCGCACAAGATCCCAGGCGTGGTGGCATTTCGCCTTATCTTCTTTCTCCCTTATGTGCTTGCCGACGTGGCAGCCGGCCTGATCTGGCGTTTCGTCTATGACGGCGATTACGGTCTGTTTGCCGCCATCGCCGGCTTCCTGGGGGTGGAGACACCCTACGTTCTCGCGGATCGCGATCTTGCCATTTACGCGGTGCTCGGTGTGGTCGTATGGAAATACTTCGGCTTCCACATGATGCTCTTCATCGCGGGCCTGCAGGCCGTCGACAAGAGCGTCCTGGAAGCTGCGGAAATCGACGGTGCCACCGGCTGGCAGAAGTTCCGCTATGTCACCTTGCCTCTGTTGTCTTCCACAGTTCGGCTTTCCGTCTTTTTCGCCATCATAGGATCACTGCAGCTATTCGATCTCGTGATGCCGCTCACCGGCGGCGGTCCTTCGAACTCCACTCAGACTATGGTCACGTTCCTTTATACCTACGGGGTGACGCGGATGCAGGTCGGGCTCGGCAGCGCTGTCGGCGTGGTGCTGTTCGTCATCTGCGTCACGCTGGCCTTCGGCTACAAACGGATCTTCATGCGCCATGACTGACACAACGACATCCGGCCCACGGGCCACCGTGGCAACCCGCCTTTATCTCTATGTTTCGCTGACGCTTGTGGCGGCCCTTGTGCTGGTCCCCTTGGTGACCACCGCTCTCGGTGGCTTCAAGTCGCTTGGCGATTTGCGTGTCAATCCGTTCGGACTGCCGTCCGAGTGGGTCTGGTCCAACTATAGCGATATTCTGTTTGGTGAGCGTTATTGGCGCCAGATGGCGAATTCGCTGCTGATTTCATGTGTCAGCGTCTTCCTGACGGTGGTGGTGTCGGCCATGGCGGCCTTCACCTTTGCCCATGTGCGGTTTTTCGGATCCGGCTATCTGACCAACTACTTTCTGATCGGACTGATGTTTCCGGTGGCAACGGCCATTCTGCCGCTGTTCATCCGCATTCGCGATCTCGGACTTCTCGATTCCTATTGGGGCGTGATCCTGCCGCAAGTCGCCTTCGGTCTGGGCATGAGCATCCTGCTGTTCCGCAACTACTTCCGCAATCTGCCGGATGAGTTGTTCCAGGCGGCCTTCGTCGATGGTTGCGGCTACATCCGTTTCTTCTGGTATGTATCACTGCCTCTGTCACGGCCAATCATCGCCACCGTCAGTATCGTCAGCTTCGTGAACAGTTGGAACAGCTACATTCTGCCGCTGATCATGCTCAATACCGACAGCAAATATCCCTGGCCGCTCGGTATCATGGTCTATCGGGGCGAATTCGGAACCGAGTGGCAACTGGTTCTCGCATTCATCACCTTGACCATCATGCCCACGGTCATCGTCTTTTTCCTCGCCCAAAAGCACATCATCGCAGGTCTGACGGCCGGCGCCGTCAAGTCCTGAACTCGGAGAGCAAAATGGCATCTGTCGAACTCAGCCACGTCCGCAAGGCCTATGGGTCGCTCGAGGTTATTCACGGGGTCTCGCTCTCGATCGCGGAGGGAGAGTTTATCGCGCTGGTCGGGCCGTCCGGCTGCGGCAAGTCCACGCTCTTGAGGATGGTTGCCGGATTGGAAGACATCTCCGATGGAGAAGTCTTGATCGGCGGAACGGTCGTCAATTCGTTGACGCCGCGTGAGCGCAACATCGCGATGGTGTTTCAATCCTATGCCTTGTATCCGCATATGACCGTGGCTGAAAACATGGGCTTCAATCTCAAGCTTTCAGGCGTTGCGAAACCAGAGATCAAGAAGCTGGTCGGCGAGGCTGCGCGCATGTTGGCGCTTGACGATCTGCTCGACCGTAAGCCGAGCCAGCTGTCGGGCGGTCAGCGCCAGCGTGTTGCCATGGGTCGCGCCATCGTCCGCAACCCGGCCGTATTCCTCTTTGACGAGCCGCTATCAAATCTGGACGCCAAGCTGCGCGTGCAGATGCGCACCGAGATCAAGACCCTCCACCAGAAGGTGGGCACGACTTCGATTTATGTTACCCACGACCAGATAGAAGCCATGACCTTGGCGGATCGCATCGTTGTGCTCAACGCCGGGCGGGTCGAGCAAGTTGGAACGCCTCTTGAACTTTACCGCAGTCCCGCGAACCTTTTTGTGGCAGGCTTCATAGGGTCCCCGGCGATGAACTTCCTCGACGCAACCGTCGAGGGGAATGCGGGGCTGCCCGCCGCGCGGCTGGCGGACGGCACGAGCATTCGCCTCGGTGCTGACCGTCGCGTCGAACCTGGCAAAAGAGTGCGGCTTGGTATCCGCCCGGAACATATTCTTGTCGAAGCCACTGGCGAGAGTCAGATGCAGGGAGAGACCATTGTGGTGGAACCGACGGGTGCGCAGACCCATGTGGTCTTCAGCCTTTCCGGCGAGCCGGTCACCGCTGTGGTCGATGGCGGCTTCCCTGCACGTCACGGGAAGACCTTCCAGGGCGGTGTGGCGGCTGACCAGGTTTACGTATTCGACAAGGAAACGGGAATGGCTCTCTAGAGAATAGGCAGGACGGTTTGGTCAGGCGGGCTCTCCCTCTGACCACCTTGTTGCCTGGACCGACTTCGCGCCATCTTTCGTGGAAAAGATCATGAAAATCACTGCCATCAAGCCGTATATTGCCCGTGTCGGAGTCCGGAACCAGCTGGTTGTCAAGGTTGAGACAGACAGCGGTATCTACGGGTGGGGAGAGTCCGGGCTGTCTTACCGCGAAAAGGCGGTTGCCGGTGCGATCGATCACTACGCAAAGTTTCTCGTGGGCAACGACCCGATGCGCTGTGGTGCTCTTTGGCAGGAAATGTATCGCAGTCAGTATTTTGAAGGCGGCCGAGTTTTGACTGCCGCCATTGCAGCTTTGGATATCGCTTTTCACGACATCAAGGGCAAGGCCCTCGGCGTGCCGGTCTACCAGTTGCTGGGCGGCAAGCAGCGCGACCTCGTTCCAGCCTTTGCGACGACATCCGCCGAACCGGGTGAGGCGATGGTTGAGCAGACGGTCATGCTGAAGGATGCGGGTTGGAATTGCGTCCGCTTCATTGCCGCCGGTCAGGAGAATGACGCGCATTTCGAACCGCGCGAATCCATTGCCGTAACGGCCGAGTGGGTGGCGCGTGCGCGTCAGGAGGTCGGCCACGCCATGACGCTTGGTGTGGAATATCACCACAGGCTCAGTGTCGCGGAAGCTGCATCCTTCTGTCAGAAAATGCCACAGGGCACTATCGATTTCATCGAGGAGGCAATTCGTGACGAGACGCCATCAGCCTATGAGGCCCTCCGCAAGATGACTGACATTCCCTTTGCCATCGGGGAGGAATTCTCGTCGAAATGGCAGTTCTTGCCCTATATCGAGCGCGACATCATGCAGTTCAGCCGGATCGACATCTGCAATGTCGGCGGCTTTACGGAGGCCATGAAGGTCGCCGGGTGGTGCGAGGCTCACTATATCGACCTGATGCCGCATAACCCGCTGGGGCCGATTTGCACGGCTGCGTCCGTACATCTCGGCGCGGCAGTCGCCAACTTTGCCTGGCTTGAATGTCGGCAGAGCCCGGCCGAACAACATTGGGGCTTCGACAATGCGACTCTCTTCCCGGGGCAGGTCCACATGGACGGAGCCTTTTACGTTGTGCCCGACGCGCCGGGGCTGGGTGTCGACGTCGACGAGGCGGAATTGGCCAAGATGCCGTTCGAATACTCCGAACCTCCACATTTGAGGCGCAATGACGGTTCGTTCACGAACTGGTAATATCCTTTTGTTCCGTTGCGCATCTTTACGGACGCTATCGTTTTCTATGAAGCTCTTGGACAGGCTGCCGAAAGATCCCGGTGCGATGCCGCGCTATCGCACCAGGGTGATCACGTCTAGCGACGACACTGACTAAAGGTCGGAACTGCAAAAATGCTCGATTGACATCTTTACGATGGATGGAGATCAAAGCGAGGCGGCCCGGCGTCAAGCGAGGAACCGTGTGATGCTGCTGAAGACTGGCAAGATACGCGTTCCAGCACACTGACGCAGGGGAAATTTGACGTTTCGAAGGTGGCTTAGAGTTCGATGATTAGCTTGCCCTTGGCTTCGCCTGCTTCCAGCGTGCGATGAGCGTCAGCAGCGTCTTCGAGGGCGAAGTGCTGCGGGTCGATGCGAGGCGTGAGCTTGCCATCCTCGACAAGCCTGGCAATCTTGCCAAGCATCTTCCCCTGCTGCGGCCGGTCCGTGCCGAACATGATCGGAACGAGGACTAGAACCATGTGCAGGTTCGCGCCCTTCAGATAGAGCGGCGCAAGGTTGTGGCTTGCCGCACCGACCACGGTCACAACGTCGCCCGTCGGCTTAACCATCTGGAAGGCGGCGTCGAGCGTCGCGCCACCGACCGTGTCGAAAATCAGGTCGAAGCCCCGACCATCGGTATGCTCTGCTACAATTTCTTGCGCGGTGGTCGCCGCCAGATCGACGCAGGCCCTTGCGCCGGCAGACATCGCAGCCTCGGCACTCTCGGCTGACCGCGTGAGGGCAATCACCTCAGCACCAGCAGCACGGGCAAGTTGCACCGCTGGATAGCCGACGCCACCTGCGCCACCGGTGATCAGCACGCGACTGGCCGGCGTGATCCTCACCTTTTCGAAGAGGGCAATCCAGGCGGTGGTTGCTGTGAGCGGCAGGGCGGCGGCGGTGCGGAAGTCGACATTGCCGGGCTTCCTGGCAATGAGGTCTGCATCGACTACGGCATATTCCGCAAGGACGCCGGGGATATCGCCGGTCGGGCCTCGAAAGCCGCCGGCAAAGCCGTAAACGTCATCCATGGGAGCAAAACGTGTAACGCCCGGGCCAACCGCCTCGACTGTTCCGGCAAAATCAGTGCCGAGCACAGCGGGAAAGGAGAGAGGTGTCATCGGCAGCTTTTCCTTGCGCACTTTGGAATCGATCGGATTGACGCTCGTTGCACGGATTCGCACGAGAACCTCTCCGGCACCGGGTACCGGTTTCGGCAGATCGACGAGGCGAAATACATCTGGGCTGCCCTGTTCGGTCGCGACCACAGCTTTCATGGGTTCAGTCCTATTCTGTTGTAGATGGCGACATGCTATTCATCTATTCACCGATAACAATGCGATCAACATTGAGAAGACTTGTTCCCTATGGTCAGCAATCTGCGTTTGCAACACAAGGTCGCCGGGATCGAGGAATTCTTGCGCGTCGCGGAAGCGCTGAGCTTCAGCCGGGCAGCGGAATCGCTTGGTCAGGCATCCTCGGCCACCTCCAAATCCATCGCACGTCTCGAGGACCGACTTGGTGTCCGCCTGTTTCACCGCACCACGCGCAGTGTGAAACTGACGGAAGAAGGAAACCTGCTTTATGAGAGGGCTAGCAGGTGGGCAGATGAGCTTGACGACATGCAAAGCGCGCTTCTGAAAGATCCGGAAGAGCTTGGTGGTGTGATCCGCCTCGAAATGCCGGTATCGCTGGGGCGCGCGCTCATCCTACCGCTGCTTGGCCGCTTTCTCGCCGATCATCCGAAGCTTAAGGTCGAGGTTCGGATGCATGACCATCATGTGAACCTTATCGCAGAAGGAGCGGATTTGGCTTTGCGTGTGGGTCATCTTTCAAACGATGACCTGGTCGCAAAGCCGCTCGGATTTCTTCGCCAAGGAACCTATGCATGTCCAGACTGCCTCTCCCGCCATGGACTTCCGCAGGTGCCAAATGACCTTCTCTCGCATCGGCTGATCACTTTCCTGCCGCCCTCGGGCCGGCATAGACCCATGGTCTACACAAGTGCTGGCAGCGATATTGCGATCGACACCCGCGGGGCAGTCGCGACCTTCACCAATGGTGAAGCGCTGGTTGATGCTGCGATCGCCGGGATCGGTATCGGTCAGGCTCCGGAGATCTACGCGAGGCAGGCTGTGCGGGCTGGCGTTTTGGTGCAGGTCTTGACCGGCCAGGACGCGCCCGGCACCCCCGTGCAGCTCGTCTATCCGCCCCGCCGGCAACTCCCGCGGCGTGTCTTGGCCTTTAGGGATTACGTCACCGACGCACTCTCAAACGAAACGGCCTTGGGCCAAGACGAGGTATTGATCAAAGGTCGTGCTAGGAAGTGAAATGGACGAGCCGACATGCGGCGTCGATGTCGGAGTCATTGCTGAAATCCCCGAGATCATTCGCGATTCTTGCGAAAGCGGTGCCGGCGTCATCCTGATTTCATCTTATCTGCCCGAGATCGTTGACCGTTCCGATCGCATTCTGGTTGCCGAAGGCGGCACGATTGCTGCCGAATTCGCGAGGGAGGAGGCGACCGCCGAAGCGATACTCAACGTGGCGATACACTAAGCCTTCGTTGTGTGCAGTTCTCAGCATCCGTGTCGAGTTCAGCGGATGCGATGCGCGCCATCGTGTCATCTTGAGCCGCGGTGATGAAGGGCTGCTGCAGCACGTCGATTACATCCATCGACAGGCTCTAAGTTTCGATCAAACCTCGTTTGATACCTATCGCCACTGCATGAGCCCGATCATTTGCCGAGAGTTTCGACAGAAGGCTTTTGACATAGCTCTTCACCGTCTCCTCGGTGAGGTGAAGGGCGAGGCCAATTTCTCGGTTTGTGTTTCCGCAGGCAATCAACTTCAACACATCGGTTTCCCTGCGCGTCAGCGTATTGTTGAGGGAATTCGCCTGAAGCGTTTCGACAACACCTGCATCAATGATGCGGCGGCCGGTGGCATGCACAGTTCTGATCGTGTTGACGAGGTCGACGCGCACTGCGGTCTTCAGCAGGTATGCTCGCGCACCAGCTCCCAGAGCTTGGGCGACCAGTTGTTGGGTGTCATAGGTGGTCAAGACGATGATGCGGGCATCCGGATCTCGCGCGAGTATGGCGGCCATCGCGTCGAGCCCCGAAAGTACAGGCATTTGCAGGTCGAGCACCAGCAGGTCGGGCTGGAGGCGCATGAACAGATCCACGGCCTCTTTTCCGTCAGCAGCTTCGCCGACGAGCTCGATGTCAGGATAGCCCGCGAGCAACGCGAGCAAACCTTCCCGTATGAGGGGATGATCATCCGCGATCAGGATGCGGATCGGGGTGCTCATTGCGGCTTGAACCATACTCGGATCCCTCCACGTCCCAGCTTTGCCTTGGGCAGTCGAACCTCCAATCGCGTGCCGCCTTCCTCTGAGGTTTTCAGGGTCAAAGTCGCGCCGATGGCATTCGCCCTTTCCTTCATTCCCCGAACACCCCAACGTGTCGGCGTGGTCTCGTCATCATGAAGCTCGATCCCCCTGCCATTGTCTTCAACGACAAAGATGATCTCCTTCGCTCTGTTTGAAGCTGCGAGGCGAACCACGGTTCCTCCCGAATGCCGGAACGCGTTCCTCAGTCCCTCTGCACAGATGCGGAAAAGCTGCTCACTCGTTTCAACGCCGAGCGGGGGGAGACTTGGATCTAAATGACTCTGGAACGCGATCGGCCTGGATGGGTCTTGGAAGAGAGAGAGATCTTTACCAAGCTCGACCAGCAGAGACAGGTGCTGCTGATCATCCGTTGGCGTGTCTCTCAGCGCTTGAATTGCCTGTCGTCCTTCGATGAGAGCGCTGTCACTCACCGTCAGAACCGCATCGAGTGATGATCTGGCCCATTCCGGGCGGTCCTCGATCCCGTTGCGGATGCCTTGAAGGCGATAGGCAATGCCCTGAAAGCTCTGCAGCAATGTATCGTGCAATTCGCGGGCGACGCGATTGCGCTCGGAAACCCTCTCCTCCAGCCGCAATCGATAGCCCTCTTCCATGCGCCTAAGTCTCTGACGTGTATAAAGCAATACGGCAAGGACAAGCGTTATCGCGACGGCCAGATATGGCTTCCAGGTTTCCCACCAGGCAGGTTGGGCATCGATGAAAAGGGTGACGCCGGGGTTGGTCCAGTCCCCCCGTTGGAGGGCTGCCTGAACCACCAGTTCATATCGGCCAGCCGGAAGGTCGGGATAATTAAGCGTGCTCGACTGCTGCAGAACATGCCATGTCGAGTCACGTCCATTGAGTCGATAGCGATAGCGCGTATGGTCGGGATCTCTGAAGCTGATTGCCGCGAATGACACTTCCAGGGCTGCGTCGCTGGCAAGCTGAAGAGTGTCTCCAGATCGTGAAACAACAGTTTTGCCGCCGACGCTGACATCAGTGAACACAAGCTGTGGCTCGAATTCGGGCCCTTGAAGAGCGGTCGGCTGGCTCATGCTGGCGCCAGCAAATCCGCCAAAATAGAGCGAACCCAGGCGGCTGCGATGGCAGGCATTCCACCCAGTCATGTCTTCTCCCGGCAGGCCGTCGCTCGGGGAATAGTTGGAGAAGATCTTTTCGCGTGGGTTGAATTCGGCAATACCCCGATTGGTGCTCATCCAGATATGCCCGTTCTCGCCGGGTAGCAGGCAGCTGACCACATTGCCTGGTAGACCATCCTCAGAGAAAAAGCTTTCGAAGCGCGATGCTCCGGGCGCCAAGCGGTTGAGCCCATTTTGCGTGCCCACCCATAGTGTACCAGCATTGTCTACGAGCAGACTGTTGACGGTGTTGTTGCTGAGCGTTCCCTGTACAGCGGCTTCATACTGGAAATCGGTAAACGTGCCACCTTTGAAATGCAGCAGTCCGCTTGTGGTCCCGATCCAGAATCCCCCATCTGTTGAGGGTATGATTGAGAAGAAGGCATTGCTCGCCGGGGGAGGGCGGCTATATTTCTGGAACACCTCCAGTTGAGGGTCAAATCTGTTCAGCCCATTCCAGGTTGTGAGCCAATGAGTGCCCTCGGCATCTATCAGGATGCGGGTGATGATGTCGCTACTGGGGCCTTTGTTGGTGTCCTTATAGCGGAAGGACTGATGGCGACCGGTTTTGGGATCCAGTTTGATCAGTCCGGCGCCGAGCGTTCCGATCCAGATCTGCTGCTGTTCATCCTCGTTGATGGCCAGGACCTCAATACGCGAGCCGATTTCACCCAGTTCGACGTTCTGGATCCTGCCGGTTGCACGTTCAAGTCGCTTCAGGGCGCCACCGGCGCCAAACCAGACAGAGCCGGTGCTGTCCTCAAAGATTGCGTTGACCAGCGACTCTCCCAACTCGTTTGGATATCCAGGCGCCGGCCATAGTTTTCGGAATGGGGCCGGGAGGGGAGAAAACACGTTTGGCGGGGTAGCATGAAGCCCCGTCCAGATATTGCCTTCACGGTCCTCGAACAGCGAGATCACGCGGTTTTCCGACAGGCTTTGCGGATCCACCGGATCATTCCGGTATCGTTCAAAGGCGAAAGCATCGCGGTTGAACTTCAGCAGACCCGATCCCATGGTCGCGACCCAGAACTCGCCATTGGAGGTCTCCAACACCGCATAAACGCCAGACAGTCCGTCGGAGCCCTGCGCCTCATCCAGCGTAAGCCTCTGCAGCCGGTTTGTTTTGCGGTCAAATATCGCCAGGCCGTTTCCTGCGCCATAGTACACCCAGAAGACCCCGAACCGGTCTTCAAAAAAGCCAACCTCTCGCACCTCCTGCCTTAGGGGTATGCGGTGCGTTACCCGTCCGGTGCGCGGGTCCATCGCCTCCAGCCCCTGGCTGTTGACCACCCAGAAGACACCTTGACGGTCCTCGCCGGTCGACTTGATATCATCGGATAGGAGGGAATTGTGCTGCGCACTGTCTGCGCCAAATCTCTGTACATTCCCCGTATCGGGGTCGAGGCGATAGAGTCCCTGTCGGGTCGAAAGCCATAACATTCCGTCGCGACCTTGGCTTATATGGATAACCGTCGGGCTCGGACGATCGATAATATAGTGACGGAATTTGCGGGTTGTCGGATCAAAGGCATCGAGAAACTGGTCGCTACCAACCCAGATCGTCCCCTTTCTGTCCTTAAACAGGGCATAGGTGAAGACCCCGCTCATGCTGTCAGGGTCACCCCGCTTGTGGATGAAGTTATGAAATCGAGATCCGTCGAAGCGGCTGAGTCCATGCTGAGAGCCGAACCAAATGTAGCCTTCATCGTCTTGGGTGATGTGGGATACGCGTGTCTGGGCAAGTCCTTGGGCAACCGAAAGGCGTTTGAATGTCAGGCCGGTCCGATCGATCATTGGCACGGTTAGCTCGTTGCTCTCGACGATAGCCGTTACGGGCACCTCTGCTGAGCCTGCGTGAACCATGTCGGTCACGGTGCAGAACAGGACAAGCACCAAGCAACAGAACAACCGTAGAACCATGTCGCTTCCGTAGGAATTGAGTATCAGTGGGAATCAGAGCGGCAGTGCCTGCACCATTGAGCTGAAATGGTTCAGTCGCTCCCTTAGCCTGTGAGCTGTCTGGAGCGCTGACGCGGTCTCCGGAACATCGCGATCCAGCCATCGCACGGTCGCTTCGGCCTCCAACAAAGCCGCGCTCAGGGCTATCAGCAACTCGTGTTTTTCTGGATAGGGCGCCGGACGGAGATCAGCTTTCGCGAGCGCGGGAGGCTTTGAAACAAGATCTTCAGACGGCCTCTCAGCATGGTTCGACTTATCGTCGCCTCCCGCCTTTTTCCGGGCAGAGTTTCCTTCATTCCGCTCAAAGTTTACCGCAAGCCCCGACGACCTGGAGACGATGGAAGAGCCAACAGCAGTCGCGGACCTGTCCTGGTTAGGCATGCTTTGCTCCTTCGTCCCACAAACGTGACACCACATGCTACGCAGCTCCAGGAGAGGAGCATACCCCCAAAAGAGGGGACGCGGAAAACAAGTAACCTTGGTCTCTCGGGAGGCAAAGCCTGGAGACAGGATACGGAGGCGGATGCTTGAGTATAGGTAGATCTGCGACGCAGAGAGATTTACTTTGGTCGGTCTGGAATCCCTGCGATTTCACTTTTCATGTTATCGTCCCTGAGAAGCCTGTGGAAGGCTAGCGGGGATGGCGGATGCACGAGAACCGAGGAATAGCTGGTCACTCACCTGTTGGCTCTGAAGAGCTGCTGGATGAACTAGCGGACTTGCGTGCCGCGCTCACTGAAGCAGTTACCGGTCGCCGGATAGCCGAAGAGGAGCTGCGCGAGACGTTGGCTGCAATGATACAGCACCAGCAAGTCGGGAAATGCGGGAATTTCCGCTACAATACCACGACGGGTGCCATACGCGGCACCGAGGAAGTCTTCAAGATGTTTCGGTTTCCGGCGGGGACGCGCGGATGTACCGTCGAAGAGTGGTTGGCCAAGCTGCACGCGGATGACAGAGACCGCATTGCCCAGCGCTTCTTCGAAGCGATCAGTACGGGCGAGGATTTGCGCTTTGAGTATCGGATCGTCTTTGCTGACGGTGGCATGAAATACATTCGCTGTGATGGCGAGCGCGACCTGGAGCATTCCGGCGAGGTTACATACTTCGGTGTCCTTACCGACATCACAGAACGGCGACAGGCGGAGGAGGCTCGGCGCGCCATGGAGGCTGAACTCGCAAGTTCGCTGCGGCTCGCTTCGCTTGGCGAGCTTGCCGGATCGATCATCCATGAAGTCAATCAGCCTCTAGCCGCGATCAATGCCAGCGCGGAGGCCTGTCGGCGCTGGATGAAACAGGGAAACAATCCAAATGATCGTGCCTTGGCATCTCTCGACCGAATTGGCGAAGAGTGTCGCAGGGCTGCTGCGATCGTAAACGGCTTGAAATCGCTCATTCAGAGCAACTCCATCGAGCCGGTTGCATTCGACTTTAGCCTGGCCGTTCGGGAAGTCTGCAGTCTGCTGGTGCGCGAACTAGCAAGGGAAGACGTGCTGCTCGTCTTGAACATCACGCCCCATCTACCTCCAGCGCTGGGTAACCGTGTTCAAATCCAACAGATTTTGATGAACCTGGCGCATAATGCAGTGGAGGCCATGCGAACCGTGCCGGGCCGGCGGGTGCTGACGATCACGGCCGGCATGCACGAGGGCATGCTCTCGCTTCGCGTCGCCGACACGGGGCAAGGTTTTGGTAACGCCGACGTGGAGCGCATTTTCTCGCCGCTCTTTACCACCAAGTCGAGTGGCATGGGTCTAGGTCTTCCGATCTCCCGGAAAATTGCGATTGCCCATGGTGGCTCACTGACTGCCGAAGCTGGTCTGGACAGCGGTGCCGTTTTTCATCTCTTGCTGCCGGTGGGGACCAGCAATGGGGTCTAGCCGCGCCTCATCCGAAAAGACCGACCTAGAGCCTCTCGTCCATGTCATTGACGACGACAAGGGCCTGCGAGCCGCAATTACCGATCTCCTTCAGTCGGTCGGCTACCAGGTGGCGAGCTATGACAGCCCGACAGAGTTCTTGCTGGCAGACTTTGATGATCGACCTGCCTGTCTCGTTCTCGATGTACGCATGCCTGGTGTCAGCGGGCTTGATTTCCAGGACCAGCTCACGAGCGAGGGATGCGCTTTACCGATCATTCTGATGTCCGGGTTTGGCGACGTGCCGATGAGCGTTCGTGGTATCAGAGGCGGAGCCATCGATTTCATCGAGAAACCGATCCGCGAGCAGGACCTGCTGGATGCAATTGCCAGAGCTTTGGAGGAGGGCCGTCGCCGCGCTACCATCGAACAGCGCCAGCAGGATGCGCGCCAACGATTTGACAGCCTGACGCCCCGTGAGAGGGAGGTCATCGACCGAGTGCTGAACGGCGAACTTAGCAAGCAGATTGCCTTTTCGCTTTCGCTCAGCGAGGTAACAGTTAAAGTTCATCGCGCCGCCGCAATGAAGAAGCTCAAGGTGAGAACGTTGATCGAGCTCACCCGGCTGGCCCAGACTCTCGGCCGCTGAGATGACGGCGTCTTCTCCCCTTTCCCTGTCCAAGCTGATCGTCAGTGTCGTCGATGACGATCCCGCCATGCGGGAGGCTTTGGTTGACCTTCTGGATTCCGCGGGTTTTTCAGCCCTCGCATTCGATAGCGGCAAAGCGTTCATGCTGTCGGGTGCCGCGGAACGAAGCCACGTTGTCATTACCGACATCCAGATGCCGGGATGCAGCGGGCTCGATATTCTCCAGACGCTGAGCACAACACTCCACCCATCCCCGCCAGTGATCGTAATCACCGCATTGACCGATCAGGCGCTGGAGCAACAGGCCATCAAACAAGGTTGTTATGTGTTCTTGAGCAAGCCTTTCGATCCCGTCACCTTGCTAAGTCATCTCAACGATGTCGCGGAGCGCCTCTGAAGTTGGTCTGATCGATGCATGGTGTGGCAGGTTGCCGTTGCCCTCACCATGCTGCGGGCGAGGGAACACCAACGTGGTGGTGAGCGCTGCGCTATCCGGGCTGTCGAAGGTCTCACTTCAGAGTACCGTCAGTCGAACTTCGGTTCCGTCGCGGGTCAGGTGCGAATAGGGGCAAGTGGCATGCGCCGCTTCCACCAATTGCGATGCGATCTGTTTGTCCAGACCAGGGAGCCTCGCAGCGAGGGCGACATCAAGGCTGAAGCCAGCGCCGTCTGCACGTGGGCCGATTCCGACACTGACGGTCACACTGCTGTCGGCCGACAGTGTCTGTTTGTGGCGCCCGGCGACAAAACAAAGGGCGCTCAGGAAACAAGCTGCATAGCCGGACGCAAACAGCTGCTCGGGATTGGTGCCCGGCCCACCGGCGCCGCCCAGTTCCTTGGGTGTTGCGAGCGAAAGGGTCCGCGATCCGTCGTCCACGGTGGCCGTGCCTGTACGGCCACCTGTTGCCGTCGCGCTGGTTTGATACAGAATTTTCATCTTGCTCTCCTGTTGTCTGCGGTATCGGCCGCGCGCGATAGGTAGGTCGAGTTCGACGTGCCTGACGCATTGGGGGATGAATTCGATCGAACCTGCGTCGCGTGCATTGTCGTCGCGAAGGCGGACTGGCTTCCTGTCCGCCTCCGATGATTTTGCAGCGGCTTTTGACGGCCGTCAGGGATTATTTCGCGGCATCCTTGATCAGATCTGCGACCGCTTCTGGCTGGGACACCGTCAGGGCGTGAGATGCACCGGCGAGAACCACCGTGCGCTTGGAGCCCGCACGTTCGGCCATGAATGCAAGGCCTTCGGCCGGGATGTTCTTGTCGCCGTCACCGTAGATGAAGAAGGATGGAAGGTTCTTCCAAGCGGGCTCGTCAGACTTCTCGGTCAAAGCCGCTTCGGTGATGGGCCTTTGTCCGACAGCCATGGTTGTTGCCAGTTCAGTCGGAACGTCCTGCGCAAATTGCGCTCTGAACTTGTCCTGGGCGATGTACAGATCGACGCCGCCATCCGACAGAGCGACAGGTGCGGCCAAGGCATCGCCTAGTGTGCTTCCCGGAAACTTGCCGGAGAGTTCGAGGATGGTTTCGCCTTTTTCCGGCGCGAAGGCGGCGACAAAGACCAGTGCCTTGACGTTCTTGTGGCCAACGGCGGCATTCGAGATGACTTGACCGCCATATGAATGGCCGACGAGGACGACCGGACCGTCAATGCTGGAAACCACGGACGAGACATAGGCGGCATCCGTCGAGACGCTCCGGAGCGGGTTCGGCGTGGCGACGACCGGATAACCATCTTTCTGAAGGATGTTGATGACCCCATTCCAGCTTGAAGAGTCGGCAAATGCGCCGTGGACGAGCAGGATAGTAGGCTTTGCAGATTGAGCACCGGCGCTACCCGAAAAAAGGGCGGCGGCAAGGGCAACGGCTGTAGCGGCGAGTTTTGTCATGTGGGATCTCCTTCACGGGTGGGTTGATGTGATGTTCGAGAATGCGTTGCCCTCTCCGGCAAACGCGTGCGCCTTGTTCTCCAGTTGCGCTCCAGCACCCGGTGGATCTGCGATCCGGAAGGCGAGAAGCACTCTGGTATCTCCGGCACGCTCTGGGCCGGTGATGAGAAGAATTTATAAGGCGGGTGCACCCGATCATATCGGACGGAGGGGCGGTCTCCTCACGCTCACGGTTAACTGCGCCATACGAAGGTAGGTGGTCGAACTTTTCGAGGGTGTGTCCGGCAGGGACAATTGCCACGTTGACCCCAGCCGGCAAAGGAGCGCCTGGGTAAAGCAAACGAGTTTTACCGGCTTTCAGCGCGGATATTTCAAAGCGCGCAGGTGCCGCGAAGGTGCGGAGAGACATTGGTTCTTAGAACGCGTGCCTTGCTGCTTAAACAGGAGGAGACCTTACCTTCCAAATAGGTGTCAAAGAACCTGTTCGATGCCAGATGGCCGTGCACCATCTTTTGGCCAGGTCGCCGGGCAGGCGATCCATCCATGTTTCCCGTCGGAAGGTTTCGGTGGAGGCATAATTGCACCAGATCTTCACACGTGATCTGCCTTGATGGACGCAGGCATACCTGAGGATAATTGTGGGGTATTCCACAGGCCGCTAGTCTCAAAAAATAACAACACTCGATTGGCGGTTTCGCTGGAGAGGGTGCCGAGACGAGGTTGCACGGCACCATGAGTGCGGCCGCACAGGATTGAGTAAACAAGACAATTCGATTTCATTTCTTCGGTCCGCCGCTGAAGGGACTCGGCTACATGGAAAAGCATCGGGCGGTTCAATATCCGTGAGGTTATGACGCGATCTCTAATGCGTCTCGTCTCAGAGAATTGACGACCATTTTAGTCGATCCGCTCTATTGCACTGCAGTATAATTCAATGGCGCATCGTCTCGATGTAGCGTGGAGCGATTATTCTGCGTTTTGCTGCGTCGCCGGCGCCGCCCTTGGTTGAAAACAAATGAGTTTCTCGATGACCATGAGCCTGGCAGAAAAGCTTGATCCCTTGGCCGACCTGACGCGTCTGCTGGCTGCGACGGGAATGGAAATTCTGAGTCTCGATGCCACCGAGGCTCTTCAAACGCTATCTCGGCTGGAAAATCGCGGGGCGGGCCTTTTGGATCGGCTGCGCCTCCGACCGGATATACTCTGCCAATTAGTGGGCTCCATTGCGTTCCGGACGGAGGTCGGACCTGCAGCGGAGCCGCCTCATGCGTATTGCGAGCATGCCACAGGCGTCCTGAGTAGCATCTGGCCTGAGGAAAGCCGACATGGCTTTCTTGATGGTGTCGTGGCGGTGATGCTCGGGGAAAAGTCGACGCGCGTCGCCTGCCAGTTGTTGCGTGAGAATGGCGAGACTTTCGATGCCGAGATAACGACCATTCGGGCAACCGCTTCCAGTGATGTCGTGCGCTTGACTATGGCAATTCGGGACGTTTCTGCAGAGCGAAAAGCACTTGAGGATCTCAAATCCAGCGAACTTCGCTACAAGCACGTCTTCGACCACATGCCAATCGCCCTGGCTGAGATTGACGCCAGCGGGCTTGCGGACATGTTTCGGGAGGTTCGCAAGCAGGGTTTGACCGACCTGTCACCTTACCTAGACGAACATCCCGAGTTCCTGGAGGCGGGATTGAGGGCGATGCGCGTTGTCCAGGCCAATCCGACACTTGTTCGTATGATGGGGGCTGACCGGGAGGAAGACCTTCTTGGTAACCTCACCCCCTATTGGGATCTGGGGCTGCCGGTCTTGAGAAAATCTTTCGAGGCGCGTTATCGGGGTGAGGAATTCTTCGAGTCCGAGGTGGCGCTAAGGCGTCTCGATGGTGGCATGGTGCAAGTCTTATTCGCCACGGCGAGGCATGGCTACCTGCAGGATACGGCCGTTTGCAGCTTCATAGATGTCACCGAACGCCAGAAGGCGGAGCTCGCTCTCCGGCACAGCGAACGCCGTTACCAAGATCTCTTCCAGGCAATGACGGTCTCGTTCTGGGAGCTTGATCTGTCGGTGATTGCCGGTCTTCTGGACCAGCAGTTACCCGGCACTGACCGTGACTTCGCGACATATCTCAAGATTTATCCTGAGTGTGTTGTGACGATTCTCAGAGCAGCGCGAATCGTCGACGTGAATGGGCAAACCTTGGCTCTGTTCGGTGGATCTGAGAAAGCCGACTTGCTGGGTACTCTTGACCAGTTTTGGTCCCCCGACCGATGGGTCGACGGTGCCTCTGCAGTTCTCGATGTGATGATCAATGGGGCCAGCCTGACAATTGAAACGCGCCTGAGGCGCCTCGATGGTACCGAATTCGATGCACAGTTCACGCTCTGGTTTTCAGCGGACGATCGCCGTCGCGGTCTTGCGGCGGTAACGGACATCACTGAGCGAGTGAATGCCTTCAACGAACTCGAGCAAAGCGAGCAACGTTTTCGCGATCTCTTCCAGCATTTGCCTCTTCCTGTCCTTCAGATCAAATCAGCCACGCTTCTGGAGGTTCTCCAAGACCTTAAGGATCAAGGCGTTCAAGATCTGAATGCATATCTCGTGGAGACGCCTGAATTTCTTTGGAATGCGATGGAAAATACGCTTGTGGAGCGCGCCAATGACGCGGCGCTGAAGCTCTTGGGAGCGACAAGCCACGACGAACTCAAGCGCTCCATCACCCCGTTGTTCAGCAATCATCCGGAGATCTACGCTCGCCTGCTCCACAATCGATTCCAAAACTTTGAGACGTATGAGGAGGAAATTTCACTGACAACTTTCGACGGGAGGGTGCGGGAAGGCACGTTGACGGTTGCTTTCCCCCCGGCGATGGCCAAGATCGGGGTCACGATCAGCGCCTTCATAGATATGACGGAAAAGAAGCAGGCTGAACGCAGGCTGAGGCACATCGAGGCTGAGCACGCCCATGCCGCGCGGATCTCGATGCTTGGCGAGCTGACTGCCTCCATTGCCCATGAGGTCAACCAGCCGCTGGCTGCCATCATGACCTATGGCGAAGCTGGCTTGCGTTGGTTAAGCCGTCCAGATGCGGAACTCACGCAAGTTCGGGTTATTCTGACCCGTATCGTGGCGGACGCACAACGTGCTGCCGGGATCATAGCGCGAGTTCGCAACATGGCATCACACCGGGAGCAAGACCAGGAGACCGTATCTCTGGATGACCTGGTCGCCGACGCTGTGCAGTTCCTCGGCCACGAGTTCCGACTACACAATGTGAAGGTCAGCCATATTCGCTCGAACGTTCCGGCTTTGGTGAACGTGGATCGGATCCAGCTTCAGCAGGTCGTCGTGAATCTGGTCATCAATGCGGTCCAAGCTATTTCGAAGTCGAACTCCAAACGGCGCGAGGTTTTGCTGACGACGACTGCGGATGGATCCCATGTGCAATGCTCTATCGAGGACTCTGGCCCTGGTATACCTGAAGAGACTTTGGATCACATCTTCCAGAGCTTCTTTACGACCAAGGAGAGCGGGATGGGCATGGGGCTGCCAATTTCCCGTTCCATTGTCGAGGCTCATGGTGGAGATATGAGAGTTGACAATTGCAGCTCCTATGGAGGCGCCCGGTTCTCCTTCGTCCTGCCAGGATCGCCTGTTCCGCGTTGATCGGTATCGCCCCGTGCGGCCGCGTCCGACATGAGATCGAACGTACACTGACACTCGCAAGTCCGTGAATGTCACTGCGGTTTAAAGCAGGCGATAGGCAGTTGTGCAGGATCGGAAAAATCCTGCCATTCGATGCGATCAGATCGAGAAGTCATGCAAGGCGCCCCCAAAGGCCTACAGATGCACGTCAAGTCAGCGGGTGGTTTCCGATGGCGTGGTTTATAGCGTCGATCAGGTTCTGGCCATGAAACGGCTTCTGCAGAAGGGCTAGCCCGCCGCACTCCCTGACGCGATGGGGCAAGGTTGCATCCGTTTGTGCCGAAACGAAAATGACGGGGACTTCATTGCCCTCTTCGTTCAACCGCTGTTTCAGCTCAATTCCAGTCATGCCCGGCATATTGATGTCAGATATGATGCAATCCGCATTCCGATCCGGCCGCCTGTCGAGAAACGAATGAGCCGACTCGTAGCCGGCAACATCGAAACCCAGCGACCTGACCAGCAATTCCGTCGCAGCACGGAAGGAGTCATCGTCGTCGATAACTGCGATATGCAAATTCCTGGGCGGGGGCATAAATTCGGCCTTTTCGGCATGGAAACATCCGACCCTTAATCGCACACTTCAGCCATTACTAACATCATACGGTAGTGTTATTCGCGTCCTTTATTGCACGCTGTCTGAGCACGTCCACCATGCGGCAAGGTCGGGTAGCGCGCGCGCGCCCATTTTCTCTATTGCCGAGCCACCGTGAATCTTGACAGTGACTTCGCTGATGCCGTGCTCGCCAGTCCCCGTGTCAAGTCATGAATACGATCGCGACATGAATGTCCGCCTCGTTCAACCGCTCCTGAGAGTCCGGGCCGATTGTGCCATGAAGTCGAATATCCGATCAAGGAACGCCTCCGTATCGGGCCGATTTGACCGCGAGCAAATCTGGCTTCGCGAGATGGGTCTTGTCAAAATGCCGAAACAAGTGGTCGAGTGGGAGCCGCACAGATTCATCATCATCGATAATGTTATATTTTGCTCACTTGGCGACTGGTCCTCACGCTTTGTCTGTTGCGCAGGTCATGCCAAAAAACTTAATTTTTGAAAGCGTTTCGGTGTTAGTCCCCCCAACAACCTTGACCTCCAACACCTGAAGCGTCCACCGGTGCAAAAATGCATCCCGCCTCTCCGCTGCTCATAAAGTCGCAATCGGTCGAGAACCCAGACTGTGGGTGGCGAAGCTAAGGCGTTTCGGGGATGAATTGAATGCGCTCCGGTATAGGTTGCGGCGCCGGTGCCATATGTATTTTCTCCGGGATGCGAACGATTCGTTGCAAGCAAAAGAGTTGCCAGATGACTGCGATGCCAGATGACAGCAATGTCTTCGACCTTTTTGACGACTGTGTGATTGTTCGCGATCTTGAAGGACGGGTTCAAAGCTGGAACCGGGCGGCCGAAGAAGCCTATCGCATCCCACGCGAGCGGGCGATCGGCAGGTCCATCGACGAACTGTTCGAACCTGAGGCTCAACGCCGCGAAACGAATGCAGAGTTCAAGGGCCATGCAATTCGAGTGGTTAAGGGTGGCTTTGACGCACTGACCGTTTCAGTAAAATCGAAGTTTCTGCGCGACGGCCAAGGCGAACCTGTCGCTATCATCGAAACGTCCAGGCCGATCACCGTGGTTAAAGAGGCTGATCGATCAGATGATCTTGCGCGTCTTCTCGACGCTGCAGGCCTGACGGTGTTCAACGTCAATGTTGCGGAAGTCCTTCCGGCACTCGCTTCGCTTCGTCAGAAGGTTGAGGATGTTAGGGGACATTTGCATGGGGAGCCGGATCTCGTTCGCCAAATGATGTCCTGCGTCACCGTCGAAACAATCCCAGTTGCGCCAGAACAGAGGTCAACCAATTGCGGCGAGCCGGCCGTCTGCGCACTGTCCAGCCTATTGCCTGAAGAAAGCGTTCAGGCGTTCATCGATGGCATCGTTGGAGTGCTGCTCGACGGTGTCCCGGCGCATGTTGCCTGCAAGTTGCTGCACGAGAATGGCACGACGTATGAGGCAGAGATCACGGTGATGCGGGCCTCTGCAGCCACAGACGATGTCAGGGTGCTGCTTGCCGCCAAGGACGTCTCGGCGGCGCGTGAGGCCTATGAAACGCTCGAAGCGAGCGAGCTTCGATACAGGAACCTGATCGAGTACATGCCGATTGCTCTGACGCAGGTCGACGCCAGCGGGCTCGTTGAGATGTTCACGCAGCTTCGCCGTCAAGGGGTGGATGATCTGTCAACCTATATCGACGAACATCCCGAATTCATGGACAAGGCTATGGAAGTCATGCAGATCGAGCAGGTCAACCAGACCAATGTCGATCTTTTCGGTGCCGCCTCCGCTGAGCAAATGCGCGGCCCTATCACTCACTACTTTCACGATACCGGGCGCGAGACACTAAGGAGGTCGCTGGAGGCACGTTTCCGAGGCGAGGACTTTTTTCAGCAGGAGGCTCGTCTACAACGGCTCGATGGTAGCGTTGTCGACCTCTTGTACGCTGCATCTCGTCACAGCAGCCTGCCGAACAAAAGCCTCGTTGCATTCATGGACATTTCAGACCGGAAGCGTGCGGAGCAGGCCCTGAGACGAAGCGAGCGGCGCTATCAGGATCTGTTTCAGGCCATGACGGTCTCTTTCTGGGAACTTGATCTGACGACGATCAATGATCTGCTGGAGGCATCGCGTGCGGGCACTGATGGCACTTTTGCCGACCATCTCAATATCCATCCCGACTGTGTTGCAACGATCCTGAAAGCGGCAAGGATCGTCGATGTGAACGATCAGACCTTGATCCTGTTCGGCGGAGCGGAAAAGTCAGAACTGCTGGGAACGCTTGATCAATTCTGGTCGCCGGACCGATGGGTGGATGGTGCCGGCGCAGTCTTGACGGTTCTGACGGACGAGGCGAGCGTAACGATTGAAACGCGATTGAGGCGTCTCGACGGCGTTGATTTCGACGCGCAGTTCACCTTGTGGTTTTCGACAGATGACCGGCGGCGCGGGCTTGCCGCGGTTACGGATATCAGCGAACGCGTAAATGCCTTCAGTCAACTTGAACAGAGTGAGCAACGCTTCCGCGACCTTTTCCAGCATTTGCCGGTGCCCGTCATGCAGGTCAACTCTACTGGCCTTCTGGAACATCTCAAGGACTTGAGGAGTGAAGGGGTCGACGACCTGAAAGCGCATATGCTCGAAAACCCCGAGTTTATCTGGACCGCGATGGAGCACACGGTCATCGAGCAGGCCAACGATGCCGCGTTGAAGGTCCTGGGTGCGCCCAAGCCCGGGGATCTGCGGGGTCCCATCACGCCCTTATGGCGTAACCATCCCGAGGTCTATGCACGCCTTCTGCAAAACCGCTACTTCGAGCTCACAGCATTCGAGGAAGAGGTGACCCTCACCACCTTCGATGGGCGCATCCGCGAGGGAACGCTCACGGTGACCTTTCCGCCCGCCCTATCCAAACACGGCGTCACGATTAATGCCTTCGTCGATACAACGGAGAAGAAAAATGCCGAGCGCCGATTAAGGCAAATCGAGGCGGAATATGCCCATGCTGCGCGGATTTCGATGCTCGGCGAGCTGACTGCTTCCATTGCTCACGAGGTCAATCAGCCTCTTGCCGCCATCACGACCTATGGAGAGGCCGGATTACGTTGGCTCAATCGCCCGGAGCCGGAGCTTTCTGAGGTTCGGGACATTGTCACGCGGATCGTAGCGGATGCCCAGCGTGCAGCAGGCGTCATCGCGCGCGTGCGCAACATGGCGACACACCGAAAGCAGGACGAGGAGGTTGTATCGCTTGATGACCTCGTTGCCGAAGCCGTGCAGTTTCTTGGCCATGAGTTCCGACTACACAATATTAAAGTCACTCATCTCCCTCCTGCCAGCGCCATGCTGGTAAAGGTCGATCGAATTCAGCTTCAACAGGTGGTCGTCAATTTGGCCGTGAATGCGGTTCAGGCGATCTCAGCATCGACCTCTAAACGGCGCGAGTTGTTGGTGCGAACACTTGACGACGGCGCGCAGGTTCGATGCTCGGTCGAAGATTCGGGTCCCGGTTTGCCTCGGGAAGCGTTTGGCCGCATCTTCCAAAGCTTCTTTACCACCAAGGACGGTGGGATGGGGATGGGACTGCCAATTTCCCGTTCTATCATAGAGGCTCATGGAGGGCGCATGCTCGCGGACAACGAGAGTGCCTGTGGCGGCGCCCGGTTTTCCTTCTTTCTGCCTAAGGCGACGTGAGACCTCGGCCGGCTCAGAACCCGTCTCTGCACCGCCGTGACCAATCGCTTAACGCGAGCAGCAGGCCTTATCTCACGATTGTAATGCCGGAGAACTTGGCCAGAAGATGCGCTATCCCGTCGCTGCTCGGGATGGTCGACTGGCAAACAGATCCCTCATTCTCGGGCGACGGGCCAAGATTCATTTCAATTTCCTCCCAGTCGGGTGACCCCGAGGCGGGCGGGAGACTTGCATAAGCGGTGAACGCTAAGCTGACAGCCACCGCGGCAGTGATGATCACGATCTTCATGTCAGGGAATCCTTTTCTGGAAGGTGGTGGCTGGGCTCAGGGCCCAGCCAACCGCCTGTTTGATGTCGCGCGGCTCTCGATCAGGAGGCGTTCGACACGGTGCGATTGACCAGGGTCACCGACTTGTCGGCGTTCACCTTGTAAACTTCGCGAACGTCGCGGCCGTCACCTTTGGCAAAGGTGTGGAAGAAGGTCGAACCGGCAGGTGCCTTTTCCAGCATGGCATTGCTGTTTTCGTAAGTGATCGAGCCCGGGATTGGCTGGACGGATGCGAAGGCAGCCGAGCCGGTAGCGATGGCGAGGAGAGCTGCGGAGATGATAGTCTTCATGGTCTTGGTTCCTTTGTGCGTTTTGCGGCGGCGGCGCGGGCACTCTGGCCCGGCCAGCCGTCTGGGTTTGCGTCTTGGGAGGCGCGATTGTTGGGACGTGGTGAGGCTACGAGGCGTTGGAGATGGTGCGGTTGACGAGAGACACCGACTTGTCGGCGTTGACCTTGTAGATCTCGCGGACGTCGCGGCCGTCACCGTTTGCGAAGGTGTGGAAGAAGGTCGAACCGGCAGGGGCCTTTTCGAGCATGACCTCGGCGTTGTCATACGTGATCGAGCCCGGGATCGGCTGGACGGATGCGAAGGCGGCCGAGCCGGTAACGAGGGACAGCAGGGCTGCGGTGATGAGGGACTTCATGGTGGTAATCCTTCTGTGTATTGCTGATCGTGAAGGCTCTGCCTCGTCAGCGTTGGGTTGGATATTTCCGGCGATACTTCGTCGGACGCTAAGTGCTATGTTTGAACCTTTGCTTCACTTGCTTGGTCATTCATCGGCACCCGTAGAATTGCAGATGCGGCTCCGGGCCGATATCGAACTTAGGTGTCCGGGGGGGCAACGATGGTATTAGTCCGGCAGACCTTCGATGAGGTCGCGACGTCACACTTTCCGGCTGATAGCGAGAGACGGCTCATGGAGCATGAAGCGGGGGATCTCTGCGGCGACTATAGCCGCGCACCATTATCATCCTGAATCTAAATAGTAATTTTAATGCGTGGATCGATTGACGCATGCCACGGCATCTGATGCGTCGCACCCCGTGCACATTCGTGACCCGTATCTTGCTGTCCGCGCCCTAACCGATGAGGACAACGGAGGGCTCTTCGGTGACACTGCGTGCCTGGGTATCGGGAGTGATCAAGTAAAGTTTGAACGTTGGTTTCTCACCACTGGTATGCCGAACGCCTATAATCACGACCCGGATATGCTTTAGGGCGATATTTGTGGCGTCCGAAATGAAGAATTTTAGAATAATATGTCTGGCAGGAGTTATTATTTTTACGTATAATTCTTAATTGTGAAGTATATCTTCTGTTTTATCCAGCTTTTCATTGTCGAATTTCGGCCAAGGAAGCCGCCGTCCGCTTGATGGTTATCTCTACTGCGATCGGTTCCAAGCGCCGTCCCGGCATATATGGCGACCGCCCCTCCGTCGCGGTCGACAATGCGCTCGACCGGCTTCGACGTCGAGGCTGCAGACAGGGCACGGGTCACGGTAAAGGCCGTTGAACATGAGGTTCGACGGCTCGAGTTGGCATTTGGTAGACTGGCAATTACTTCATGGGCTTTCGTCAGAAACGCGACTAAAGTAGCCGGCTGTAACTGCGCACACCGCGCGCTTCAGCGATGGGGACACTGTGACGGGAACTGGCACTTCCGCGATACCGGACCGTCCCGGCCTGCAAGCCTCCAAGCGTGTCTGCCTTCTGGGTGCCACCGGCACGATCGGTCGCGCGACATCTGCCGCACTCGTGCGGCGTGGATATGAGGTGATCTGTTTGGTTCGGCCACCTGCTGCCGTCAGTGGCAGGGCGGTGCCAAGCGGACTTTCGCAAATGCCGGAGGGTGTATCTGTCCGGTTCGTGGATATTTCCGATCCCGTATCATTAGATCGAAACGGATTTTTCGACTGCCGCTTCGACGCCGTGATCTCCTGCATGGCGTCGCGTACCGGGGCGCCGAACGATGCCTGGGCCATAGACTACCGCGGCCAGCTGAACGTGTTGGAGGCCGCGCAGCGTGCAGGCGTTGATCACTTCGTTCTTCTGTCTGCCATCTGCGTACAGAAGCCGCTGCTCGCCTTTCAACAGGCCAAGCTGGCGTTTGAGAGAGCCCTGATGGCATCCGGTGTGCGCTATTCCATCGTGCGCCCGACTGCCTTCTTCAAATCCTTGTCCGGCCAGATCGAACGCGTCCGCAATGGTCGCCCGTTTCTGATCTTCGGAGACGGCAAACTGACCTCCTGCAAACCCATCAGCGATGGCGATCTGGGCGACTATCTTACCGCTTGCCTGGAAGATGCGCGTCTGTGGAACTGCATCTTGCCGATCGGCGGGCCGGGTGAGGCGATCACTCCACGTCAGCAGGGTGAGGCACTGTTTGAACTCCTTGGGCGCCAGCCGAAGTTTCGATCCGTTCCAATCGCCTTGCTCGACGGCATTATCGGTGGCCTCGCGAGCCTAGGTCAGATCGCACCGGCTCTGCGCAAGAAGGCGGAACTGGCACGGATCGGCCGCTACTACGCCACCGAATCCATGCTTGTGCTCGATCCGCAGACAGGGCGGTACGATGCGGATGCCACGCCCTCGGCAGGGACCGAGACTTTGTTCGACTTCTACCGCTCTGTCGTGGCCGGTGGTGCCCTGCCTGACAGGGGAGACCATGCCGTCTTCTAGATTGCTGTGAGGCCTGAACGATTTGGAGCCTGACTACGCATGGTTCGTTTGCCATGCAAGCGTCCAGGCCGGGAGAGATCACCTGAAGACATGATGGGGAGCAGGTCATGGCCAGAAGAGGAAAGACGATGATGACGATCTTTACCTGGCTGGCCGGGTTCACTGTTCTTGGGACCCTCGCCATGGCCGTCTGGCTATATCAACCCGACAAACAGCGTGGGGCCTTGGAAGAAATCTATGCAGGCGAATATCGCACTGTCGACGGAGTTCGTCTGCGGTTGCGCGACACCGGCCCGTCGGACGCGCAGGCCATTGTCATGCTCCACGGTTTTGGCGCCAGCCTGGAAACCTGGGAGGACTGGGCAAGGGCCTTGTCGGCACGCTACCGGGTTATTCGCTTCGACTTGCCGGGATTTGGGCTGACCGGGGCAGATCCGACGGGCGATTATACTGACGCTCGCAGCATGAAGATCCTGGGAGACCTGATGGACCAGCTGGATGTGGATCGCGCGAGCCTGATCGGCAATTCCCTGGGCGGACGTATTGCCTGGAACTTTGCCGCGCTGCATCCGGATCGGGTGATCAATCTCGTTCTCATCTCTCCCGATGGTTTCGCCAGTCCCGGTTTTGACTATGGCAGGCAATCAGAGACGCCGCTGATCATGCGCGCTCTGCCCTATACGGCACCGCGCAGCATGTTGAAGGCCAATCTGGCCGCCGCATATGGAAACCCGGAAGCCCTGAGCGAGGCCAGCGTCATCCGCTACCACGACATGATGCTGGCACCTGGCGTGCGTCCCGCAATTCTTGCACGCCTGAGCCAGGTGTTTCTGCGCGAACCTGGTCCAACGCTCGCCCGCATACAGGCCCCGACGCTGCTTCTCTGGGGCGAGAAAGACGGCATGATCCCGATCAGCAATGCGGATGATTATCTGCGAGACCTCCCAAATGCGACGCTGGTGCGCCTGCCTGGCCTTGGCCATCTGCCCTTTGAGGAAGATCCGGTTCAATCGCTTGTCCCCCTGGAGCGCTTCCTGTCAGGGGAGGAGCAATCGAGTATCCAGTAATGCGGGGTTGCAAAATCTGGATGACGTAAGCGTGCCAAAACCGGCGCGGTCCAGTGGGACGACAGGTATCGAATCCATCCACATTCGCGCCAAGACCAGAGACCAAGCAGACTGTCTCAGGAGCGCCCCGCCATAGGGTACAAAGTCCCTATTGGCCTTCCGACCTTGAGGGAGTTTTTCGTTCGACCAAGCGACATGGCGCTGGCCCCTCGCATCCAACACTCTTGAGCCTAGGAAACTGCGCAGTCCAGGTCGTCTGGGCCGTACAGGTCAGCAAGAGGGGGCGGGGAAACCCGGCGAACACATGGTACAGCTCAACAAGAACGATCTGGATTTCATTCTGCGTCAGATCAAGATCGCGGAAGCGCATGTCGAGGCTTCCAATGCCGGCGTCGATCCGCGCGTGGCTCTCGAGCAATTGGTCTCAAGCCCGCTCTTGCCATATGGCCTGCGCACAGTCGACGGCTCCTTCAACAATTTCCAGCCAGGCATGACCCGGTTCGGCTCGGCCGATCAGCCGATGGTGCGCCTGCTGGATGCCCAGTTCGCAGCCGCAGAAGCCAACCCGCGGAACGGACAGCCCACGAGCTACGGACAGACCGCCGGCAGCGTCTATGACAGCCAGCCGCGCATCATTTCCAATCTCGTCGCGGATCAGTCGATCAACAATCCGGCTGCGATTTCGGCGGCACTGGCTTCAGTCGGCATTACCGGTGCGGATGCGCTGGCGATCGTAGGGGAGATCATGCAGCTCCAGGCGGCGGCCAAAGTTGCCCATGCCGCGGTCGCAGGCGCCGCCAATGCTGGGCAGGCGCAATATGACGCCGCCAATGCTGTCGTGACCGCCGCAGCTGAAGCCGTCCAAGACGCACAAGACGCGCTGGCAGCCGCCACTGGCGTGCTTCAAACGGCGCTATCCACTCAGGCTACAGCGTCCGGCGCACTTGCCGATGCCAATTCGGCGCTGGCGGGTCATGTAACGGTGCTGTCCGCCGCCCAGTCGGCGGCAACGGCAGCACAGGCCGCCGTCATCGACGCGCAGGCAATCGTCGGTGCTGCGACCGCGACGCGCAACACGGCCTTTGCCGAGATGGGACTTGCCGAGCAGGCCATGGAAGCGGCTCTCGCAAATTTCCAAGCAAACCCGACTGCCGAGAACGGCACTGCCTACAGCGTCGCTTTCGAGGTCTACGAAGAGGCATCCCTGGCCTATCAGAACGCCGCCGATGAACTGGCAGACGCGCAGGAAACTTTCGTTGCGGCACAAGCGGTCCAGTCGGCTGCCGTTGCTGATCTTCAGTCGGCCGTCGAACAGCAGCAGTCCCTCGCAGGGGCGGTGAGCGGTGCGCAGGCGGATCTGGCTGCTGCCAGTCTTGCAGTGGCGACGGCAAACGTGTCCGTCGACGCGGCGGAGACGGCTCTGGATACGGCCAATGACGCCCTAGCTGCTGCAACGGCTATCCGTAACGCCATTCCGACCGGCGAAGCTGCCACCGACGCGGCCGAAGCTGCGGCCGCTGCTGCCGATGCCGCCGTGATCACGGAACTGACTTCGCATGGCGTGGAGATGGATGGCGACAACGTCTTCATCAAGAATATCGCCGCCGACCTTGGCGATACCGCCTCGTTCAACGGCTTCATGACCATCTTCGGCCAGTTCTTCGACCACGGTCTCGACCTCACCACCAAGGGGAGCTCGGGGTCTGTCTACATTCCGCTGCAGCCGGACGATCCGCTTTACATTGTGGGCAGCCCGACCAACTTCATGGTTCTCACCCGGGCCACCAATGATCCGGGTGCCGATGGTGTGCTTGGCACTGCCGATGACGTGCGTGACCACACCAACGAGACGACTCCCTGGATCGACCTGAACCAGGTCTACACGTCGAACCCGTCACATCAGGTCTTCCTGCGCGAATATGTTCTGGTCGGCGGCAAGCCGGTCGCGACCGGCCAAATGCTGGAAAGTGCCACAGGTGGCCCGCCGACCTGGAAGGACATCAAGAACCAGGCAGAATTCGTCCTCGGCATCAAGCTGCATGATCTCAACGTGCATGCCGTGCCGGCGGTGCTCACCGATTTCTACGGCGAATTCGTCCGTGGCGCGAACGGCTTTCCGCAGCTTGTGACACCGGATGGCGCCCTGGAAGGTGTCATCGGCTCGCCCGTGGATGCGTTGCAGGCCGTCTCGGCCGGCCGCGCTTTCTTGAACGACATTGCCCATGATGCCGTCCCCGGTGAATATGTCGTGACGCGTACGGGTCAGGGCCAAACTACGTATGCCCTTAAGACCCCTGACGCCGATGGCGACACCGGCAATGCTCAAGCGCCAGCCAACATGTTCGGTGGGGTGTCCACCTATGACAACGAGCTTCTGGACCGTCACTTTATCGTCGGCGACGGTCGCGGCAACGAAAACATCGCGCTCACGGCGACGCATGCCATGTTCCATGGCGAGCATAACCGCCAGGTCGAAGAGGTAAAGAAATCTCTGATCGTCGAAGGGGACCTGACATTCCTCAATGAATGGCTGGCCGTCGATCTGACCGCCTCCGCGTTCCAGGCTCTTCAGCAGGGCTATGCCGCCGCGACCAACAAGGATGCTTTCCTTGCAGCCCAGCCACTGGTCTGGGATGGCGAACGCCTCTTCCAGGCGGCCCGGTTCTCCACCGAAATGGTCTACCAGCACCTCGTATTCGAAGAATTCGTCCGGGCCATTGCGCCGCAGATCGATCCCTTCGTCTTTTCCAACTCGGTGGAGATCGACAGTGCGATCTTCGAAGAGTTCGCCCAGGTCGTCTATCGTTTCGGCCACTCCATGCTGAACGAGAATGTCGACATCCTCAAGTTCGCCAATGGTCAGGTCAATGCGGAAGAAAAGGGCCTGATCGACGCTTTCCTCGATCCGGTCATGTTCGACGCTCAGGGGGGCGACGCCCATGAGGCGGCCGGTGCGATCCTGCGCGGCATGACCCGCCAGGCTGGCAATGAAATCGACGAATTCATGACCAGCGCTCTGCGCGACAATCTGGTCGGCCTGCCGCTGGATCTTGCCGCGCTCAATATTGCCCGTGCCCGCGAAACCGGTGTGCCATCGCTCAACGAAGCCCGCCGGCAGATTTTCGAGCAGACCCAGGATACCTATCTTAAGCCCTATGAAAGCTGGGTCGATTTCGCCCAGAACCTGAAAAATCCGCTGTCGATCGTCAATTTCATCGCGGCCTATGGCACGCATGAAACGATCGTTGACGCGACGACGGCAGAAGCCAAGCGCGATGCGGCCTGGGATCTCGTCTTCGGCGGCGCAGGAGCACCCGGCGACCGTCTCGATTTCCTCAATGCAACCGGCGCCTATGCGGGCGGCACGCTCGGCGGCTTGAACAAGGTCGACTTCTGGATCGGCGGTCTCGCCGAAACGCTAATGCCCTTCGGCGGCATGCTGGGTTCCACCTTCACCTTCGTCTTCGAACTGCAGATCGAAAAACTGCAGAATGGTGACCGCTTCTACTATCTGAGCCGGACCCAGGGTCTGAACCTGCTGACAGAACTGGAAAGCGACAGCTTCGCCGACCTGATCCGACGTAACACGGATACCGAGGAAATCGGCCTGCATATCAATGGCGCGGCGTTCCAGACGGCGGACTACATCATCGAGATGGACCAGACGCGACAGTATAACGAGGGCCTCGGGTCAAATGATCCGACCCGCGCGCCTGATGTCATTTCAGCAATCACGGGAACCGACAGCCTCGTGACCCGCGGGCAGGATTACATCAAGTACAATGGCGGTGAACACGTGGTGCTCGGTGGCACCAACAAATCTGAAACGATCATCGGCGGTGCCGGTGACGACACGATCTGGGGCGAGGGCGGCGACGACCGCATCGAAGGTGGATTTGGTGTCGACCATATCCATGGCGGCGAAGGCTCCGACATCATCACCGACAGCGGCACGGATATCGGCGCAGCCGATGTCTTGAAGGGCGAGGCGGGCGACGACCTGATCAATGGCGGCATGGGTCTGGACCTCGTCTTCGGTGGTGATGGTTCCGACATCCTGTCCGGCGGCTCGGAGGCGAAAAGCATCTTCGGCGGCGAGGGCGACGACTACATCCGCTCGGCTTCGGGTGGTGGCGGCGTCGTCTACGGCAACGAAGGCGACGACTGGATGGAAGGCCAGGGGAACATGAACACCCTGACCGGCGACAATTCGGAGCTGTTCTTCAACTCCCGTGTCATCGGCCACGACATCATGATTTCGGGCGAAAACGACACCGATTTCGACGCTGAATCCGGCGACGACATCATGGTCCAAGGCATCGGCATCAACCGCAGCAACGGTATGGCCGGCTTCGACTGGACAACGTTCAAAGGCAACGACTACGACGCCGATGCCGACATGAATGTCAGCATCTTCGTCAACCAGCAGAACAACATCCTGCGAGACCGCTATGATCTCGTCGAAGGCCTGTCCGGCTGGAAGAACAATGACAGCTTGACGGGACGCGACGTGGTCATCGGTGGTTACGATGCGGCCGGCAATGCAGCGCAGGTGACCCCGGACGCGCCGATCGAGAGCTTCTCGAACGCGCTTCTCGAAAAGAACGTCGACAACATCACCGGGCTTCGGGAGCTCGTGGCTCACCTCGAGCGCTTCGTCATCACCAACCCGAACAATGCCAATGGCGACAGCCAGCTGGCCGTCATGGACACGTCCGACGGTTCCGACATCCTGCTTGGCGGCGGTGGCTCCGACATGATCCGCGGCATGGGCGGCAACGACATCATCGACGGCGACAAGTGGCTCAACGTCCGCATCCGGATCGATGCACCCGGTGGTCCGTATACGGCCGACAGCCTCGCCGGCCCGGTCTATCTGGAATCAGACCTCGTCAACGGCATGCTGAAACCGAACGCGACGGCGCAGCTGGAAGGCGCGACGCTCGACAGCCTCCTCTTCAGCCGGACCTTCCGGCCCGGCCAGCTATCGATGGTTCGCGAAATCGTCGATGGCGGCGGTGCTGACGATGTCGATACAGCGGTCTACTATGACAACTTCGAAAACTACGAGGTCACCTACAACGATGACGGCAGCGTCACCGTTGCCCATGTAAACCCCACAGCAGGCGTTGTGGACACGATATCCGGCCGCAATCTGCAGGCGGAAGGCACGGATCGGCTTTTCAACATCGAGAAGATCCAGTTCGCCGACCGGGTGCTCGACCTGCGCAACATCGCGCCGGAAATCGCGCTCGACGGCTTCGACACCGTGACCCATGTGGTGGCCGACAACTTCAATACGGCAAGTGCCAACAACAACAATGGCACAAGCAGCTTCACGTCCGGATGGGTGGAGACGGGCGACGGGAATAACTCGGTCACGGGCGGAAACGTCCAGATCGACGAGGGAAACAGCAACGAACTGCGCTTCAATCCGAACGCGGCTGACGGTGCAACGATCACGCGATCCCTTGACCTGTCGGGCATGCAGTCTGCGACGGTGAGCTTCAGCATTGAAGACGATGGCGTAACCGCAGGCGGCTTTTTCGGTGACAATGAAAGACTGCATTTCGAATATGCTGCGGACGGCACGAATTTCGTGACCGTGGCGACTTTCAACGGCAACAATGGTGGAAACCAGTCTATCACTTTGCCGATCGGGAGCGGCTTCACCGAAAATGCCGCGATCCGGTTCCGGCTGGAGGGCACACTCGACGCAGGCGGTTTCTTGGTGGCGGCCGAGCGTTTCATTGTGGACAACCTAGCTGTCAATGCCACTGGTACACAGCTCGTCACACCGCCCAATCAGGACATAACCAGCACCTTTGTCGAAGGCCAGGCACCGATCTCGATCGGATCGCAGCCCCTGATCACCGATGACGGGCAGCTGCTGGCCTCGGCTCGGGTGGTTCTCACCAATGCCCAGGCCGGCGACAGCCTCGCAGTGGGTGGTCTTCCCAACGGGATTACCCCCACGACGACGCAAGCGGGTGGCACGATCGTGGTGACACTCACTGGCGAAGCGACGCTTTCGGCCTATCAGGCAGCGATCCAGGCGATCACCTTTGCCAACAGTTCGGACGCGCCCTCCGTTACTCCGCGGGTCATCGAAGTCACCGTCAATGACGGGCGTCTCGACAGCGAGCCAGCCACGCATACGGTGACCATCACGCCGGTCGACGATCCCACCAATGCCAACAATGATGCGGTCGTCACCAATATCGGTCGCGGCACGGCGATCGTCATTCCGGAATGGGCGCTACTCTACAATGACAGCGATCCGGACAATGTGCTCGACGTCACCGCCGTGTCCTCGAACGGCCAGAGCGGATTGACTAATGTCAGTCTCAACAATACGGCGAGGCTGGTTACCTTCACCGATCCGGCGAATGGCCAAGCCGGCGGCAGCTTCGGCTATACGGCGACCGGGGGGAACAGCGATACCGCAACAGTAACCTTGTCCTATGACACGTTTGGGACATTGAGCGGGACCAATGCGTCCAACATCATGGTCGGCGACAACGCGTCCAACACCATCAATGGCGGTGGCGGCAACGATGTCATTCTCGCTGGTGAGGGCGATGACACGATTGAACAAACCAGCGACCAGGGCCGTGACATCGTCGACGGCGGTGCCGGCAACGACACCTATCGCCTGACGGGAGTGGGTGGACAGAATGGTGCCGAGCGTTTCCGCATCTATGCGGTGACCAACAACCAGAATGCATCGCTCGCAGCCATGCTCGGCACGGTCTTCCTGCCGACGACCGAGATCGTCATTACTCGTGCTCTGGCCAATGGTGCAGAGACAGTGGTGGCCGAACTCGACAGTATCGAGGAGATCGTGGTCAACACGCTTAACGTCTCGTCGAACAACAACAATGGCGGCCCGGACGGCGGCACGAGCGGTGGTGACATCATCGAGATCGTCGGCAATTTCGATACGACGAGCCTGAACTACTCGACCATCACAATCGAAGGCTCCGCGGGAGACGACGTGGTCGACATCTCCGCCCTGACCTCGGCCCACCGGATCGTCTTCCGCTCCAATGGTGGCAACGACACGATCATTGGCGGCTTGCGCTCCCAGGATGTCGTCGAGGTCGCGGCGGATGCCAATCCGGAAGACTACAGCGAAACTGACAATGGCGACGGCACGACGACGCTCTCCAATGGCAGTCACTCGCTGACCTTCACGGGGGAGGCGCCGACCCTGGTCGGTGCCGGTGAAGGCAATGACCACGATGACGAAGGCGCGGATGATGACGGTTCTGAGGATGACGATGTCGTGGTGCCTCCTGCGACGGGCGGCTCATCACTCACGCTGATCGGGACTTCGTCTTCGGATGCGCTTGTTGGCGCTGGTGGGGACGATGTGATCCTTGGTGGAGCCGGGACGGATGTTCTGGTTGGTCAGGGTGGCTCGGACATTCTTCGTGGCGAGGATGGCGATGACGTGGTGACCGGTGGTGA
>UBNV01000019.1 GCA_900466945.1 Hyphomicrobiales bacterium | reverse complement strand
CTCTCGCTTGCAACTCTCGCAGACATCGGCGACCGGGCGTCCGTGCCCTCTTATCGCCGGGATGATATCCGTCCCGGAATCCTGCATTTCGGCGTCGGCAACTTCCATCGCGCCCATATGGCAATCTATCTGCATGAGCTCTTCAACAAGGGACGCGATCTCGATTGGGGCATCATCGGTGCGGGCGTCATGGCGTCCGACCAGCGGATGCGGGACAAGCTGAAGGCGCAGGACTTTCTGACCACGGTGGTCGAACAGGATATCGACCGGTCAGCAGCGACCATCACCGGGCCGATGCTGGACGTGATCACCGCGCCCGATTTCGACAAGATCATCGAAACGCTTGCGTCACCCGATATTCGGATCGTCTCGCTGACGATCACGGAGGGCGGCTATTTCATCGATCCGGCTACGGGCAAGTTCGATCCCGGTCATCCCGCGATCGTCGCCGATGCACAGGATCCGAACAATCCCAAGACCGTGTTCGGCCTTATCATCGCGGGTCTCAAGGCGCGTCGCGCCGCAGGCGTGCTTGCCTTTACCGTGATGTGCTGCGACAACATTCCTGGCAATGGCGAAGTGACCGAGGCCACCGTGTGCGGGCTTGCACGCCTTTCCGATCCTGAATTCGCCGACTGGATCCACCACAATGTCGCCTTCCCGAACGCCATGGTCGACCGCATCACGCCGGCGACCGGGCAGCGAGAGATCGACATCACGCGGGAAAACTATGGCATCGAGGACGGTTGGCCGGTGTTCTGCGAAGGCTTCAAGCAATGGGTGCTGGAAGATAAATTCCCGCTCGGCCGTCCGTCGCTGGAAGACGTCGGCGTTACTTTCGTGCCTGACGTTGCGCCCTACGAACTGATGAAGCTGCGCATCCTGAACGGCGGGCACGCCGCCATTGCCTATCCGGCCGCGCTCATGGACATCCATTTCGTGCACGAATCCATGGAAAATCCGTTGATCCGTGCCTTCCTCGCCAAGCTGGAGAACGACGACATCATCCCGGTCGTGCCACCCGTCCCGAACACCAGCCTTCAGGACTATTTCAAGCTGATCGAGACACGCTTCTCGAACCCTAAGATCGGCGATACGATTCCGCGCCTGGCGCAGGACGGGTCGAACCGACAGCCGAAATTCATCCTGCCTTCGACCGCTGATCGCTTGGCTAAGGGCCTCGACGTCCAGGGTCTCGCGCTGGTCTCGGCGCTATGGTGCCGCTATTTCGAGGGCACAAGCGACGGCGGCAAGGCGATCGTGTTCAACGACCCGAGTGCCGACCGGCTGCATGCGGCCGCGGTGGCTTCCCGCACCGATCCGATGGCCTTCATCGGTCTTGCGGATATCTTCGGGTCTGTGGGTGCGGATCCCCGTTTCCAGAAGCGTTATGGAGAGGCGATCGACAGCTTGCGGAGCCATGGCACCGCCGCTACGCTCCAGCGCTACATCGACGGTAACCTTGCAAGCTGAGTGACCATGGACCCCCTGACGATCCGCCTCGTGATCTTCGACTGTGACGGGGTACTCGTCGATAGCGAGGGGATCGCGCTCGAGGTGCTCGTCGAGGCTTTGGCGAAAAAGGGGGTTTCACTGACAACCGAAGGGGCCGCCGACCGCTTTTTGGGGCGCAGTCTCGGCTCGCTCGCGGACGCGGTGCAATCGGAATTCGGCGTCAAGATCGACCCGCCCTTTCTGGCTGGCATGCGGGAGGTTCTTTACACACGGTTTCGTGCGGAGTTGAAACCTCTCCCGGGCGTCGCGACAGCCATCAAGGCGCTGAAAGAGAAGAATGTTGCCTGCTGCGTGGCCTCCTCCAGCCAGCGCGAACGGATAGAGCTTTCGTTGTCGGTAACCGGGCTGCTTCCTCAGCTAACCCCACATATATTCAGCGCCACCATGGTGGAAAACGGCAAGCCTGCGCCGGATCTATTTCTGCATGCGGCCGCAGAAATGGGCGTGTCGCCCGCCGCATGCCTCGTGATCGAGGACAGCCCCGCCGGTATCAGTGCGGCCCAGGCCGCCGGAATGCGGGTTCTGGCTTTTACCGGAGGATCGCATACCCACCATGCCAGCTACCGGGAGGCGTTGACGCTTCTCAAAGCCGACGCGCAGTTTGACGCCATGGAGAATTTGCTCCACTTTGCCCTCGGAGCGAGGAGACCGGAAGATCTGGCTGATGCGTAAACACCTCTTGGCCGTGGATGTTGGCACGGGCAGTGCACGGGCCGGGGTGTTCGATCTCAGCGGTCGTCAGCTTGCCCGTTGCGTCGTGCCGATCAGCGTTCATCATTCGCTCCCAAATCACATGGAACAGGACAGCGAAGAGATCTGGTCCGCGGTTTGCTCGGCGGTCAAGGCGGCACTCGTCGAGAGTGGCATTGGCGCTGACACCGTGCTCGCCATGGGGTTCGATGCCACCTGTTCGCTGGTTGTGCGCGATGGTGACGGAGAACCCATTTCAATCTCGACATCCGAAACGCCAAACGTCGACACCATTCTCTGGATGGACCACAGGGCGATTGAAGAGACCGAGGCCTGCAATGCCATAAGCGATCCGGTGCTCGGTCGGTTTGGCGGCAGGCTCTCGGTGGAAATGCAGATCCCGAAGCTGCTCTGGCTGAAAATCCACCGCCCCGAGATCTGGGCTGCCAGCGGCCTGATCTTCGATCTCTGCGACTACCTGACATGGCGCGCCACGGGTTCGACAAAACGCAGTCACTCGGCACTCGCATCGAAATGGGGCTACACGCCAGAAGCGCCGGGCGAACCTCCTCTCGAATACTACCGGAAAATCGGGCTAGATGACGTGATGGAGCGGGCCGGCCTGCCGTCCCGCTCTGAGCCACCAGCACTCGCCATCGGTCACCTTTCCGCGGAAGCCGCAGTCGAGCTTGGCCTGGATCGGGATACCCTCGTGGCGCCCGGCCTCATCGATGCCTATGCCGGAACGCTCGGCCTGTTCGCGGCAGGCGCGCGTCCGAAGACCCCTCTTTCCACCGAAGCCGCACTGATCGCGGGGACATCGAGCTGCATCGTCCGCCTGAGCCACGAGCCGGTTTCCGGCCCCGGATGCTGGGGGGGCTTTCGCGATGCGGCTATCCCTGGCCTGTGGCTCACGGAAGCCGGTCAGTCCGCGTCAGGTGCGTTCCTCGACCACATCGTCAAGCTGCATCCCGCCGGCGGCACCCCGATGAAGGCGCGGCACCGCGCGATTCTCGACGCCATCTCCGAGCATCTGGCCCTAGAGGGGCCCGATTTTGGTCTTCCCATCTCCGTGTTGCCTGACCTGCACGGAACGCGCTCGCCACTCTCCGATCCGTTGTTGACCGGGACCGTTGCGGGTCTGGACCTCGATCAGAGCCTGGTGTCATTGCACAAGCTCTATTGGCGAAGCTGCGTCGCGCTCGCCTGCAGCATTCGTCATATCATGGAGCACCAGCCGCGCCTTGCTGGCGCACCGAAACAGATCCTGCTCGCGGGCGGTCTGGCCGACCATCCCCTTCTGTCGCAACTCTATGCCGACGCGACGGGATGCGATGTGCGGGTGCCGAAGGATTGCGACGCGGTGCTCTTGGGTTGCGCGCTTCACGCCGCCGTGGCGGCCGGCGCATTCCCATCCGTTGAAGAGGCGGGAATAGCAATGCAGTTTGCCATGTCCCATTTCCCGCCATCCCCCAGACGTCAGGCCGCTCTGGCGCGGGATCACGCGCTCCTCAAGGCCATGATGCGCCACCGTGACGAATTGGCAGCGCTTGCCTCGTCCCCCGATCAGACCTCGGCTCCGCTTCATCAGGCCAGATGATCCGCCTCTGCCCGGGACCTGCCTCCCGCGTTGCGTTCGCATTTTCTCACGACGGCACCGCTTGCGCTGACACTTAAATCCTGCCATGTTGCCTATACAACTTGACAAGGTTTCACGATGAACATTGCTCAGACGCTGTTTTGTGAAAGTGTTCTCCTGGCGGAAGGCTGGGCCTCCGACGTCACGATCGGGATCGACAATAACGGGATTATAGTCGCCATTCAGCCCGACGCCGCCTGTGGCGCGGGCGCGACTCGTTTGTCCGGACCTGTCGTTCCGGCCCTGCAAAACCTGCATTCTCATGCCTTTCAACGCGCCATGGCCGGCCTTGCGGAGCAAGCAGGCTCGACAGATGACAGCTTCTGGACTTGGCGGGAGACCATGTACCGGCTAGTCAGTCGCATGTCTCCCGACGATGCCGAGGCGGTGACGACGAAGTTGTATAGTGAACTTCTAAAGGGCGGCTTCGGCCATGTCGTTGAGTTCCACTATTTCCATCATGCTCTGGCCGAAGTCGGCCGGTCCGATGGCTTCGAGATGTCGGCTCGCATCCTGCGTGCAGCGGAGACAGCAGGCATCGGCCTGACCCATCTCCCCGTCTTCTACGCTCATGCCGGCTTTGGAGGGCTCGATCCGAACGCAGGACAGCAACCGTTCATTCATGGCGTCGACAGTTTCCTCGCTCTGCTTGATCGACTGGAGCCCGAATGCAGGGCTGCCGATGTCCGCCTCGGTCTGGCCATTCATTCGCTGCGAGCCGCCACGCCGGAAGAGGTGCGTGCGGTACTTTCGGCAGAGCGCACCGCCGGTCCCGTCCATATCCACGTGGCTGAGCAGGAACGCGAAGTCGAAGACTGCCTCGCTTGGAGCGGACGCCGGCCGGTAAGCTACCTGCTCGACGAATTCTCTGTCGATGATCGCTGGTGCGCCATCCATGCGACACACATGACAACAGAGGAAACGGCACGCCTCGCCAGAACGGGTGCCGTGGCTGGCCTTTGCCCTGCGACCGAGGCCAACCTCGGCGACGGCATTTTTCCGGCCACGGATTTTGTGAGTCATGGCGGGCGGCTGGGTATCGGCACGGACAGCCATGTCGCGACCTCGGTGGCCGAAGAATTGCGGCTGCTAGAATACGGCCAGCGGCTGCGTGACAGGCGACGGAACCGGGTCGTATCCGGTCCAGGCGCCTCGGTCGGGCGGACTCTTCTTGATGCAAGCCTTGCTGGCGGCGCACAGGCGGCGGGGCTTGGCATGAACGGCATCCGCGTGGGCGCCCGGGCGGATCTCGTCGTGCTCGACGGGACGAATGCCTTCATTGCCGCGGCCAAGGACGATCAGATCCTCGACCGGTGGATCTTCGCGCTCGGCAACGAGGCGGTTCGTGATGTGATGGTTCGGGGAAAATTCGTCGTGGAGCAGGGACGGCATCGTTTCGAAGAAAGCATCGATCGGAACTTTGAACGGGTCCTCAGGACGCTGGCAACCTGAATTAGTCGGCTAAGCATTTTTATGCTGAGACTTGAAGCGAACACCGTTTGTCCATGCCGAGAAAAGGGAAAACCTGATGCCTGATACCGTCGTTCTCGACAAGGCGCTTACCTCCGACGACATCGCCGCCATTGCCGGCGGCGCGCACCTGGTACTGGGCGAGCCCGCCCGCCGGCGCATCGACAACGCGCGATCGATCGTGAACGCGCTGGTCGATCAGGGGATCCGCGGTTATGGCATCAATACCGGTGTCGGCGCCTTGTGCGACGTGATCATCGGGCGCGAAGACCAATCGGCCCTGTCACGCAATCTGTTGTTCAGCCATTCCTGTGGCGTGGGTGAACCGCTCGGCCGGGTAGAGACCCGCGCAATCATGGCGGCCCAGATCAACAATTTCGCCCATGGATATTCGGGCGTACGGCTGGAGATCGTCGATATACTCCTCGCCCTGCTGAATAGCGACATGTTGCCCCTGATCCCATCAAGAGGCTCCGTCGGTTACCTCACCCATGCCGCGGCCGTCGGCCTCGTTCTGATCGGCGCCGGCGAATGCCGAAACGACGACAAGATCATGTCCGGAGCGGAGGCCTTGCGGGCGCTCGGGCTGAAGCCGCTCATGCTGCAGGCCAAGGAAGGCTTGAGCCTTGTCAACGGAACACCCTGCGCAACGGGGCTTGCAGCTCTGGCCGTTACGCGGCTCACGAAATTGGCCGACTGGGCCGATGCGGCGGCTGCAGTGACCTATGAAAACCTCGGCGCCCAAAGCGACCCCTTCGCGGAAAAGCCACTGGCACTGCGCAAATCCGAGGGTTTGCAACAGGTCGGACACAATCTGCGAAGGCTGCTGGTCGGGAGTGCGCTTCTTGCGGAAGCCGCGGGCAAGCGGACCCAGGATCCACTCAGCCTTCGGGCCGTGCCGCATGTGCATGGGGCTGTACGTGACGCCCTCGTGCAAACGCGCGGTGTCGTCGATCGCGAGCTCGCAAGCGTCACGGACAATCCTACGGTCGGCGGCTCAGCCGAAGCGCCCGAAGTGCATTCGCAGGCGCATGCTGTGGGTGCGGCGCTCGGGCTTGCCATGGACAGTCTCGCCACGGCTGCCGCCGAACTCGCCGCCATTTCCGAGCGTCGCATCGACCGTCTCGTAAACCCGCTGGTGAGCGGGCTTCCGGCTTTCCTCGCCGCCGGCAGCGGCGTCGAATCCGGTTTCATGATCATCCAGTACACGGCGGCGGCGCTGGTGGCTGAAAATCGTCGTCTCGCCATGCCGGCGAGCCTTGACGGTGGGATCACCTCGGCACTGCAAGAGGATATCCTGACCCATGCGACGCCCGCTGCAGGAAAGGCGCTCGCAATCCTCGACAATCTTGAAACGGTGCTTGCGATCGAACTCACTGCGGCTGCGCAGGCCTATGATCTGCAGACGTCGTCTGCCGCAAAGGCAGACATGACGGAGGCCCTCTACCGGCGTGTGCGGCACGAAACCGCCTTTTACCGAGATGATCGGCCTCTCAATGTCGAGATCCGAAACGTCCAGAAGATGCTGAAGGCGACGGCCGCCTGGTCAGAAAGCGAGGTCGCATGACGACGGTTTTGACCAATGCGCGGATTGCGACCATGGCGACCGATCGGCCGGGGCTTGGTGTGATCGAGAATGGCAGGGTGGTGATCGAGGGTGGGCGGATCGTCGCCGTCGGCGCGGCTAGCGAGGTCGCGATCCCCGGCGGTGCAGAGGTGATCGATTACGAGGGTCGCTGGGTGACGCCGGGCCTCATCGATTGCCATACGCATCTCGTGCATGCCGGCAATCGCGCCCGGGAATTCGAGATGCGCCTTGCGGGCGCCTCCTATGAAGAGATCGCCCGGGCCGGTGGCGGCATCGTCTCGTCGGTGCGGCAGGTGCGCGAGGCAAGCGAGGCCGATCTTGTCTCGCAGACGCTTCCCCGCCTTGACGCGTTGATCGCCGAGGGCGTGACGACCGTCGAGGTCAAGTCCGGTTATGGGCTCACCGTCGATGACGAGCTCAAGATGCTGCGTGCCGCACGGAAGCTGGTCGAGAAGCGCCAGGTCGCCATTACCACGACCTATCTCGGCGCCCATGCAACGCCCGCCGAGTACAAGGGGCGCAATCGCGCTTTCATGGAGGAGGTCGTGTTGCCGGGTCTGAAAGCGGCTCACGCGGAGGGACTGGTCGACGCGGTGGACGGCTTTTGCGAAGGCATCGCCTTTTCGCCCGACGAAATGCGGCTTGTCTTCGATGAGGCCCGCGCGCTTGGTCTTCCGGTGAAGCTGCATGCAGATCAGTTGTCGAACCTTCATGGCGCGGCCCTTGCAGCCGAATACCAGGGCCTTTCGGCAGACCATCTGGAATACACGGATGAAGACGGTGCTGCTGCGATGACCAAGGCCGGAACCGTCGCCGTGTTGCTGCCGGGCGCCTATTACTTCATCCGCGAGACGAAGAAGCCGCCGATCGATCTGTTCCGCAAGCAGCGCACGGCCATGGCACTTGCCACGGACTGCAATCCCGGCACCTCGCCGCTCACCTCCCTGCTGCTGACCATGAACATGGCGGCCACGCTGTTTCACATGACGGTCGAGGAATGCCTTCTCGGCATCACCCGCAACGCCGCCCGCGCGCTCGGGCGTCTCGAAACGGTCGGGACCATCGAGGTCGGCAAGCAGGCCGACCTTGCCATCTGGTCGGTCGAGAGCCCGGCAGAGCTCGTCTATCGCATCGGTTTCAACCCGCTTCACCAGCGCATCTGGAACGGCCACATCACCAAAGGAATTCTGTCGTGACCATTACGCTTCACCCCGGCCGCGTGTCTCTCGCCGAACTGGCCGAGATCTACTGGAGCGGCGAAAGTGCCGTGCTCGACCGCAGCTTCGATGCCGGCATCGAGAAGGCGGCCGCGCGCATTGCAGAAATCGCAGCCGGCAACGAGCCGGTCTACGGCATCAATACCGGCTTCGGCAAACTTGCCTCGATCAAGATCGATGCGGCTGACACGGAGACACTGCAGCGCAATCTGATCCTGTCGCATTGCTGCGGCGTGGGTCAGCCTCTCGCCGACACTATCGTCCGCCTGATCATGGCGCTGAAGCTGATCTCGCTCGGTCGCGGCGCCTCCGGGGTGCGCCTCGAGCTGGTTCGCCTTATTGAGGGCATGCTGGAGAAAGGCGTCACCCCGCTCATTCCCGAAAAGGGCTCCGTCGGCGCGTCCGGTGACCTTGCACCGCTGGCCCATATGGCCGCTGTCATGATGGGCGAAGCGGAAGCCTTCTATCAGGGCGAACGGCTTTCCGGCGCAGAGGCGTTGAAGCGCGCGGGGCTGACGCCCGTCGTGCTCGCGGCCAAGGAAGGTCTGGCATTGATCAACGGCACGCAGGCCTCGACGGCGCTGGCGCTGGCCGGCCTCTTCCGCGCCCATCGTGCAGCCCAGGCCGCACTGATCACCGGTGCGCTCTCGACCGATGCGGCGATGGGCTCGTCGGCGCCTTTCACCGCCGACATTCACACGCTGCGCGGCCACAAGGGGCAGATCGATACGGCAGCTGCTTTGCGCGGACTGCTCGCCAGCTCCGTCATCCGTGAAAGTCATCTGGAAGGCGACGAGCGCGTACAGGATCCCTATTGCATCCGCTGCCAGCCACAGGTCGATGGCGCCTGCCTCGATCTTCTGCGCATGACGGGTCGCACGCTCGAAATCGAAGCAAATGCCGTCACCGATAATCCGCTCGTGCTTTCCGACATGAGCGTCGTCTCGGGCGGCAACTTCCATGCGGAGCCCGTGGCCTTCGCTGCCGACCAGATCGCGATTGCCGTCTGCGAAATCGGGGCGATCGCACAACGGCGTATCGCGTTGCTGGTCGATCCGGCCCTGTCATACGGCCTGCCGGCCTTCCTCGCCAAGAAGCCGGGGCTGAACTCCGGCCTGATGATCGCGGAGGTTACGTCGGCTGCGCTGATGAGCGAAAACAAGCAGATGGCGCATCCGGCGTCGGTCGATTCGACGCCGACGTCTGCCAATCAGGAGGACCACGTTTCGATGGCCTGCCATGGGGCGCGGCGTCTGCTGCAAATGACGGATAACCTATTTTCGATCATCGGCATCGAGGCTTTGACGGCCGCCCAGGGCGTGGAATTCAGAAGCCCGCTCACCACGAGCCCGGAACTGCAGAACGTGATCTCCACCTTGCGTGTCCACGTCGCCACCCTGGAAGAGGATCGCTACATGTCGCCCGATCTCGAGGCTGCCGGCCGGCTGGTGGCGGATGGGACCTTGGTTTCGGCGGTCTCCGCCGGGTTATTGCCGGGGCTGGAGGGCTGAGATGGCCGTCTTCGAAGTCAACCAAGGCGGCTCGCCCGTCATCCTCGCCTTTCCGCATACGGGCACGGATGTGCCGCGGGCGATCTGGGATCGCCTCAATGACAATGGCAAGCTGCTGGCCGATACCGACTGGCATATCCATGATCTCTATGCCGGACTACTGCCGGATGCGACGACGGTCAGGGCGACCTTCCATCGCTACGTGATCGATGCAAACCGCGATCCGGATGGCGTGAGCCTCTATCCGGGGCAGAACACCACCGGTCTCGTTCCGGACACGGATTTCGACGGGGTCGCCATCTGGAAACGCGGCGAGGAACCAACGAGCAACGACATTGCCGAGCGGCTGGCAGGCTTCCATGCGCCCTATCATGCTGCGCTGGAAGCCGAGATCGAGCGCGTGAAGGCGATCCATGGCGTGGCGGTGCTTTACGACTGCCATTCGATCCGCTCGCTGATCCCATTTTTGTTCGAAGGGCCTCTTCCGGACTTCAACATCGGCACGGACAGGGGCCGCACCTGCGATGCCAGGATCGAGAAAGCCGCTGCGGAGATCGCCGGTCGGGCCGAGGGATATGCCTCTGTGGTCAACGGTCGCTTCAAGGGCGGCTGGACGACACGGCATTACGGGAAACCGGAGACCGGTGTGCATGCCATCCAGATGGAACTGGCGCAGATCACGCATCTCGCCACCGAAGCACCACCCTTCGCATATGACGCCGAGAAGGCTGAGACACTGCGGCGCCATCTCAAGGACATTTTGACATCAATCGAAGCCATCGCGCTCGAACTGAAACGCTGAGGAGCGAGGACAATGAGCAATCCAAGACACAACATCCGTGACGTTCGCGCACCCCGCGGTCCGGAACTCAATGCCAAGAGCTGGATGACAGAAGCGCCGTTGCGGATGCTGATGAACAATCTCGACCCCGATGTTGCCGAGCGACCGCATGAGCTGGTCGTTTATGGCGGCATCGGCCGGGCCGCCCGCACCTGGGAGGATTTCGACCGGATCGTCGAGACGCTGAAGACGCTCACCGAGGAAGAGACGCTGATCGTCCAGTCGGGCAAGCCGGTCGGCGTGTTCCGCACCCACAAGGATGCGCCGCGTGTGCTGATCGCCAATTCCAATCTCGTGCCGCACTGGGCAACCTGGGACCATTTCAACGAACTGGATAAAAAGGGACTGGCCATGTACGGCCAGATGACCGCCGGCTCGTGGATCTATATCGGCACACAAGGCATCGTGCAGGGCACTTACGAGACCTTCGTGGAAGCGGGACGTCAGCACTATAACGGCAACCTTAAGGGCAAGTGGATCCTGACCGGTGGCCTCGGCGGCATGGGTGGCGCGCAGCCGCTCGCCGCCGTCATGGCCGGCGCCTGCTGCCTTGCCGTCGAGTGCGACGAGACCCGTATCGATTTCCGCCTGCGCACCCGCTACGTCGATGCCAAGGCGCATACCCTCGACGAGGCGCTGGACCTCATCGACCAGTGGACCAAGGCTGGCGAAGCGAAATCCGTCGGCCTCGTCGGCAATGCCGCCGAAATCTTCCCGGAGCTTGTGCGCCGTGGCGTGCGCCCCGACATCGTCACAGACCAGACCTCGGCCCATGACCCGATCCATGGCTATCTGCCACTCGGCTGGACGGTTGCCGAATGGCGGGCGAAGCAGGAAAGCGACCCGAAGGCAGTGGAAGTTGCCGCCCGCGCCTCGATGAAGACCCATGTGCAGGCGATGGTCGATTTCTGGAACAGGGGCATTCCGACGCTCGATTACGGCAACAACATCCGCCAGGTCGCCAAGGAGGAAGGCTTCGAGAATGCCTTCGCCTTCCCCGGCTTCGTGCCGGCCTATATCCGCCCGCTGTTCTGCCGCGGCATCGGCCCGTTCCGCTGGGCCGCACTGTCGGGCGATCCGGAGGATATCTACAAGACGGATGCCAAGGTGAAGGAGCTGCTGCCCGACAACAAGCATCTGCACAACTGGCTGGACATGGCACGCGAGCGCATCGCCTTCCAGGGCCTGCCTGCCCGCATCTGCTGGGTCGGCCTTGGTGATCGTCACAAGCTGGGTCTCGCCTTCAACGAGATGGTGCGAAGCGGCGAGCTGAAGGCGCCTGTTGTCATTGGCCGCGATCATCTCGATTCCGGCTCGGTCGCCTCGCCCAACCGCGAGACGGAAGCGATGAAGGATGGCTCGGACGCCGTGTCCGACTGGCCGCTTCTGAATGCGCTGCTTAACTGCGCCTCGGGTGCGACCTGGGTTTCGCTGCATCACGGCGGCGGTGTCGGCATGGGCTTTTCCCAGCATTCGGGCATGGTGATCTGCGCCGATGGCACTGATGATGCCGCCCGCCGGCTGGAACGGGTGCTCTGGAACGACCCGGCAACCGGCGTCATGCGCCATGCCGATGCGGGCTACAACATCGCGCTCGATTGCGCCAAGGAAAAAGGCCTTCGTCTGCCCGGCATTCTCGGCAATTGAGGGAGACGGACGCCCCAATGTCCCTCCGCATCCAGCGCTTTGGCGAGCAACTGAAGATGCCCTGGAAAAACGGGCTGGGAATCACCCGCGAGGTGATCTCCAGGCCTGCTTCGGATGGATCCGGCGTGTTCGACTGGCGGATCAGTCTCGCGACCGTCGGGGCCTCCGGTCCATTCTCGATCTTTGCCGGGATCGACAGGACGATCGCCGTTCTCCAGGGCGACGGCATGCATCTGACGGTCGATGGGAGACAGGAGCCGCCGCTTCTCGTGGAATCGCCTCCCTTCGCCTTTTCCGGCGATGCGGAGGTTCAGGCGGATTGCCTTGGCGGCGAAACGCTCGATCTCAATGTCATGAGCCGGCGCGGGCAGTTGGTTCATCGCATGACGAAGATCGTCGTGTCTGATGCGCAAACGCTTTCGTTAACCGCCGATACCGTCGCTGTCGTCTTCCGAGATGAAGCCGTTGTTGCGATCGATAGCCTGCAATCGGATGTCGGGCTCGGTGACGTGCTGGTCGGCCTCGACAGGCCGCTCGAGCTTGCGATCACGCCCCGTGGTTTGGGATGCATGCTCTACGTCATCGAAGTGACCGCCGTGTCTGCCGAGACACCGGATGCGGAACAGGTTGCCTAAACAAGGCCTCTGCCGATAAAGGGAGCGGCTGAGGCGTTCCGGCAGAGGCAAATGCCGATAGGCTCCTCAACTATCAGGGTCGACCACCATGTCCGAAGAGCAGCCAGGATTTACACTCCCCGAGGAACGGCAGGACACGCCGCTCTACGAGCAGATGAAATCCGAGATCAAGGCCCGGATCGAGCGCGGCGAATGGCCGACCAATCATCGCATTCCTTCCGAGAACGAGCTGGTGGAGCTGCTGGGCGTCAGCCGGATGACGGCTCATCGGGCGCTCCGGGAGCTCGCCAGCGAAGGCGTTATCATCCGCGTCCAGGGGCGTGGTTCGTTTGTCGCGCCGAAGAAGCGCAGTGCCAGCGTGGCGGATGTTCGCAGCATTGCGGACGAGATCGCGGAGCGTGGCGGGCTGCATTCGGCCGAACTCGTGCTGAAACAGGCTGAAGTCTGCGACCATGATCTCGCCGATCGGCTTGAGGTTGCAGCCGGCACGACCGCCTTTCATTCGGTGATCGTGCACAAGGAAGATGATCTTCCAATCCAGATCGAAGACCGTTTCGTCAACGCGGAAGTCGCGCCCGACTACCTGGACCGCGATTTTCACACGATCACGCCAAGCGCCTATTTGAGCTCCATCGCGCCGATCTCGCGCGCCGAGCAGTTCGTCGAGGCTGTACTCCCACAGCCCTGGGAATGCCGGCTTCTGGCGATTGCCAAATCGGAACCCTGCCTTCAGGTCAGGCGAAGGACCTGGTCAGGCGACCGGTTGGTGACGTCGGTGCGGCTTCTTTATCCCGGCAGCCGTTATAGCCTGGAGAGTTCCTACTGAACTCCGAAGAACATTAGCCGGCAACATAATTTAGAGAATTTTGACCGGCTTCGTCCACTGGATGAGCACCACGCAGCCCTCCTCCGACGAGACGGAATGCGTTGTCCCTTCAGGATTGGCGATCAGTGATCCCTTGGGATAGTGGCCGAATTCATCGCTTTGAGATCCTTCCAGCACCAGGATCGTTTCGAGCCCTACATGCAGATGCCTGGGCACGGAGGCGCCCGGGGCGTAGCGCAGCAGTGCCAGTTCGGGCTCGCCCGTCACCAGACGGCAGATCTCGACACCCTCACGGAAGTATTCGAACTGGCAGTGCTGCCAGCCACCGCGCAGGAAATCCGGAAAACTCAAAGCTTCAGACATCGAGCGCCTCCACGATCTGATCGACGCCTGCCGCCCAGCCGACGATAGCTCCTTGCGCGGTGATCATGTCGATGGCCGCCTGTTTGAATTCGGGGAAGTAGCTCTCTGTGGCATCGGTCGCGAGCAGGCATTCGAAGCCGCGATCATTCGCTTCACGCATGGTGGTCTGGACGCAGACTTCGGTGGTGACGCCGGCGAAGACGAGCTGGCGGATCTTCCGCTCGGCCAGGATCTCTCCGAGCGGCGTCGCGTAGAAGGCGCCCTTGCCGGGTTTGTCGAGCACGATTTCGCCCTCCACCGGATAGAGTTCCGGAATGATGTCGGCACCGGGTTCGCCGGATATGAGGATGCGGCCCATGGGACCGGGATCGCCGATGCGCAAAGACGGTTTGCCGCGCTCGCGCTTGGCGGGCGGGCAATCGGAAAGATCCGGGCGATGGCATTCGCGGGTATGGATGACAGGTAATCCGGCAGCGCGGAAGGCGGCGAGCAGCCTTGCCGTCGCCGGAATGATTGCCTGCAGGAGCGCAACCTTGTTGCCCAGCGTTTCGCCGAAGCCGCCGGGCTCGACGAAGTCGCGCTGCATGTCGATGATGATGAGGGCCGCATGGTCCCGATCGAGGTCGAAGTCGAAGGGACGCGCCTTGATGATTGCCATCAGTGATGTCCTGCCATGTGCCGGCCGATCTCGCCGATATCGGCGTTCGCGGCTGGGGTCTCGTAAGCGATATGCCCTTCCGACATCACGAGGATCCGGTCGGAGAGCTGGAGAATTTCGTCGAGATCCTCAGAGATCAGGAGAACTGCCGCGCCTGCATTTCTTGCGGCCATGATACGGGCACGGATTTCGGCAACGGCCGAGAAATCGAGGCCAAAGCAGGGATTGGTGATGATGAGCAGATCGACGTCGCCGGTCAGTTCGCGGGCAAGAACCGCGCGCTGCACATTGCCGCCGGAGAGGGAGGCGATCGGGGACTGCAGCGACGCCGTCTTGACCTTGTACTCGCCAACCAGATGGCCCGCCTGCTCGAGCATGCGGCTGCCATCGAGCCAGAACTGGCTGCTGCCTGCGGCAAAGTCGAAATCACGGAAGAAGATGTTCTCGGCCACCGTCATCCGGGGGGCGCAGGCGTTCTTCAAGGGCTCCTCGGGCAGATAGCGGACGTTGAGCTTGCGGGCTTCTCCGCGGCGGGCGTGATAGGGCTCCGCCTTGACCCGGATCTCGCCCTTTTCCAGTGGCCGCTGTCCCGTCAGGATCTCCATCAGCTCCAACTGTCCATTGCCGGAAATGCCCGCGATGCCAACGATCTCGCCGGACTTTACGGTGAGATCGGCGATGTCGATCGTCTTCAGGCCGGAGCGATCCGGGGCCCTTACGCCGGAGACGGAGAGGACGGGCACGCCCTGGTAGGCGACGCGGGCGGCCGGCTTTACCAGCTCCTTTTCACCGATCATCATCGCCGCCATCTCGGAAGTCGTGAGATCGGAGACCTTGCCGCCGCCGACATATTCGCCGCGTCTCAGGACCGAGACTTCGTCGGCAAAGGCTGTCACTTCGCGGAACTTGTGGCTGATCATCAGGCAGGTGAGTTCGCCGGCACTCGTCAAACCCCGGACCATGCCGAGCAATTCGTCGGCTTCCGCCGGTGTCAGCACCGAGGTCGGCTCGTCAAGGATCAGGAAACGGCGGCCGAGATAAAGCTGCTTCAGGAGTTCCAGCTTCTGCTTTTCACCGGCGGCGAGCCGGCCGACGGGGATGTCGAGCGGCACGGAGAAGGGCATGCGGTCCATGAAGGCGGATAGCGCCTGGCGCTCCTTCTTCCAGTCGATCAGCGCCGGTGCGTCCGCCCGGCTGATGACGAGGTTTTCGGCTGCGGTGAGCGAGGGAACGAGGGTGAAATGCTGGTAGACCATGCCAAGCCCGAGATCATGGGCGGCACGGGGATCGGGGATCTCGACCTCAAGGCCCTCGACCATCATCTGGCCCGAAGTCGGCTTGTAGAAGCCCATCATGCATTTGACGAGGGTGGACTTTCCCGCGCCGTTCTCACCAAGCAAGACATGGAAGGAGCCGGCGGCGACACGGATCGAGACGTCGTTGAGGGCCGTGAAGCTGCCGAAGCGCATGGTCATGCCGACGGTTTCCACCGACATGGCGTGATCGGGTGTCTTGAACTCTTGCGCCGGGACCTTCATGGCAGGGCGTCCGCAAGCTTTTCGCTGTCGGAGACGGAGCCGAAGACGCCACCCTGCATCTTCACCATCTTGATGGCGGCGGCATGGTTGCCGGGATCGGTCGCACCGCAGCAGTCCTCGAGGATGACGCATTCGAAGCCGCGGTCATTCGCCTCGCGCATCGTCGTGTGCACGCAGACATCCGTGGTGATGCCGGTCAGGATGATGTTTTCGATGCCACGGGTGCGCAGGATGAGTTCGAGATCGGTGGCGCAGAAGGAGCCCTTGCCCGGCTTGTCGATGATCGCTTCGCCCGGCAACGGTGCCAGTTCGTCGATGATTTCCCAGCCCGGTTCGCCGCGCACGAGGATGCGGCCGCAAGGACCGGCATCGCCGATGCCGGCGCCGATCTGCTGCGAGCGCCAGCGTTTGTTCGGCGGCAGGTCGGAGAGATCAGGGCGATGGCCCTCGCGGGTGTGGATGATGTGGTAGCCCTTGGCACGCATGGCCGAGAGCACCTTCTTGATCGGCTCGATCGGTGCGCGGGTCAGCGAGAGGTCGTAGCCCATCTTGTCGACATAACCGCCGACACCACAGAAATCGGTCTGCATGTCGATGATGATGAGCGCGGTGTTCTCAGGACGAAGATCGCCGTTATAGGGCCAGAGATAGGGATCTGCCTTGATGGTCGTCATTCCGCCGCCTCCTTGTTGGTCTCGCCGTAGCGGCGGACGGGTTTCGGGAAGCCGCAGGACGTGCCGTCGGTCACCTGGACTTCGTCTTCCCAGGGGAGTTTGTATTCTCCGGCCACCAGGTCCTGCATGAAGGTATAGGGGCAATCCCCCGCACCGCCGGCCACGGCCGAAAAGCCGCGATGGCCAAGCTGGTAGATGTTGTTTTCGACACCCCAGACGCGGCGCGCCTCGCGCACGAGATCGGGGCGCACTTCGGCCGTGATGATCTCGTCCGGGCGGCCGGACGTGCCGTGGGCGATGATGCTGCCGTCGAAATTGACGATCATACCCTCGCCCATGGAATCGAAGGTACCGTCCGATCCGCACATGCAGACATTGGCGGTGACCATGAGATTGCAGAAGGAATTGGACTGGTTGGTGAAGCGCCAGGCCTCGCGCATCGGGGCGGTGTAGCCCGCCGTGCGCAGCATGATTTCGGCGCCCTTATAGGCCGCCTCGCGTGCCATTTCCGGGAACATGCCGTCGTGGCAGATGATCAGCGAGAGCTTGCAGCCTTTGGGGCCTTCGATGACGGGAATTCCGAGATCGCCGGGCTCCCAGGGTTCGACCGGCACCCAGGGATGGAGCTTGCGGTAGTAGAGCCTGATCTCGCCTTTGTCGTCTATGATCAGACCGGTGTTCCATGGATTGCCGCCGGGATTGTATTCCATGATGGAGAAACAGCCCCATATGCGATTGTCGCGGCAGGCCTGCTTGAAGGCTGCGACTTCGGGACCCTCCATCCGGCACATAATGTCCGGGTTCGTATCCATCGACAGGCCATGCAGGGCATATTCGGGGAAGACGACGAGATCCATGCCGGCGATGTTGCGGCGCGCCTTGGCGACCATGCCGACGACCTTGTCGGTCTGGGCGGCCAGATCGGCCCGCGTCACCGTATTCGGCAATTGCAGCTGCACGAGGCCGATGACCACGCCCTCGGGCGACTTGTTGAGACCGCCAAGTCCGTTCATGGATCCTGCTCCTATTTGGTGATGCTGAGTTCGGCCGGGGCCGAGACCATGGCCCGGGTGCGCGAACTGATCGCGATCAGAAGGCCAAGAGTGAGCACGTAAGGCGCTGCGTAGAAGAGGTAGTAGCCCTGGGTGACGCCGACCGACTGAAGTGCCGGCCCGAGCGCGCCTGCGCCGCCGAAGAGCAGCGAGGCATAGAGGCAATGGACCGGGTTCCAGCGGGCGAAGATGACCAATGCCACCGCCATCAGGCCCTGACCTGAGGAAATGCCTTCGTTCCAGCTGCCCGGATAGAAAAGCGAAAGATATGCGCCGCCGACGCCGGCCAGCGCGCCGCCCACCGCAGTCGACCAAAGCCGTACGCGATTGACGTTGATGCCAAGCGCACGCGCTGCATCGGCACTATCACCCGCGACCCGGATGGTGAGGCCGACGCGGGTGTTCTTCAGGACCCAGGCGGCAAGGAAGGCAAGAGCAATGCCGACCAGGAAGAGGACGTTGACGTTGAGGGCCGCCTGGACCTGCGGGATATCCGACCAGAAACCGAGCGGGATCGACGGCAGATCGGGGGCGACAGGCTGGACGTAGGGCTTGCCGAAGAAGAAGGCGAGGCCCGAGCCGAAGATCATCAGAGCGATGCCGATCGCGATGTCGTTGACCTTGGGGAACTTGCAGATCCAGCCGTGCAAGAGGCCGAAGAGAAGACCGCAGACGGCCGCGGCAAGCGTGCCCGCCCAGGCGGAGCCGGTATGATAAGCGACGGCATAGCCGCTCATGGCGCCGAAGACGAGCGTGCCTTCAAGGCCGAGATTGATGCGGCCGGAACGTTCCGTCAGGCATTCGCCGATGCTGACGAAGATGAAGGGGGTGGAGACACGGATGGCACCGCCGAGGATGGCAAGGGGCACGCCCCAGAGACCGATATCCGTCATGCGCGCTTCCCCTTCAGCAGGAGGCCATCCAGCGTGATGCGATCACGGAATGCGTCGGACAAGAGGATGGCGATGAAGATCATGCCCTGGAAGACCACGATAGTCGCATCCGGGAGGTCGAGCCTTCGCTGGACGAGGCCGCTAGACGCCTCGAAGCCGGCGAAGAGCAGGGTGGCCGGGATGATCGCCAGGCAGTTGTGCCGGGCGAGGAAGGCGATGAGGATGCCGGTATAGCCGTAGCCGCCTGCGAGCGAGGCATTGGCCGAACCATGGACGGCCGCCACTTCGAAGGCACCTGCGAGGCCAGCGAGAGAGCCGCCAAGTGCTGTAAAACCGATCATCAGCAGGCCGGCTGGCAGGCCCTGCACCTGGGCGGCCCTGATGTTGCCGCCGACAATGCGGGCCGCAAATCCGAAGGTCGTCTTTTCGATCAGTATCCAGCAGAGGATGCAGGCGATGATGCCGGCTGCGAGCCCCCAATGCACACCGATTCCCGGGATCTCGCCGATCCGGTAGAGCTCCGGCAGAGGCGATGTGGATGGCTTGTTGAGGCTCGCGGGATCCCGCAGCGGTCCTTCCACCAGATGGTTCATGAGCGCGATCGCGATATAGGCGAGCAGCAGGCTGGAGATTGTTTCGTTCACTCCACGGAAATGCCTGAGAGCGCCGATGCCACCGATCCAGATGGCACCGACGAGCGCACCTGCAATCATCATCGCGAGGATCCCGACCGGACCCGGCATGCCTGGGGCCAGCATGGCAACAGCACCGGCGCCGACGCCGCCCAGCACGATCGCCCCCTCCCCGCCGATCACCACCAGACCAAGCCGGGCCGGCAGGGCGACGCAGAGGGCGGCGAGAAGAAGCGGCGCCGCACGGGCAAGCGTGTTGGTCCAGGAAAAGGAGGTGCCAAAGCCCGCCTTGTAGACGAGGGTGTAGAACTCGATCGGCGAAGTGCCGATCAGGAGCAGAAAGACGGCAAAAAGGAGCATGCCGGCGAGCAGCGCTGCCAGCGGCAGGAAGAGTGGGTCGAGCCAGCGCAGGACCGTCTCGAACGAGACACTGCGTCTGGCCAGACCCTGCTGGCTTGCGAAATCCGCCGGTGCACTCATGTCATGCCCCTCCCGGCTCCTTACGAGGTCGACCCGACAACACCTTCGACGAGGTAGCTCATGCTCTCGAGCGCAACGTCGGTCTCGGCGAAGGCCTGGCCTTCGGTTGCGATGACATTGCCCTTGTTGTCCTTCAGCGGTCCCTTGATGACCGAGAAGCCGCCCTTCATGATTTCGGCAAGGGTCGCATCGAACTGCTTGCGCGCCGGTTCGGTGACTGCCGGTCCGAGCGGGCTCATCTTGACGAAGCCTTCGGCGAGGCCACCGCGGACGAAGTTGTCGATGGTGCCGCCTGAGAGCGTCGTGTTGACCATGTCGGTGTAAACCTTGGACCAGTTCCACTCGGCACCGGTCAGATATTTTTCCGGCGCCAGCGGGCTCTGGTTGGCGTGGTAGCCGCAGAGGAACATGCCGCGACCGGCGCCGGTTTCCATGACGACCTTGGGCCCATCCACGTGGCAGGTGACGACGTCGACGCCCTGGTCGGCGAGTGCGTTGGTGGCTTCCGCTTCCTTGACGGCGAGCGACCATTCACCGGTGAAGATGACCTGGCAGGTGATCGTCGGATCGACGGCGCGAGCGCCGAGCAGGAAGGAGTTGATGTTGAGCAGGACCTGCGGAATGGGCTTTGCGGCAACAAAGCCGATCTTTTTGGTCTTGGTCATGTGTCCGGCGACGATGCCGTTCAGATACTGGCCCATGCCGATATAGCCAAAATAGGAGCCGGTGTTGGCGGGCTTGTCCGGGGTCCAGAGGCCTCCGCAATGTTCGAAGCGGACATCGGGATATTTCGGCGCCATGGTCAGGATATGGGGGTCGAAATAGCCGAAGGAGGTCGGGAAGAGCAGCGTCGCGCCGTCGAAATTGATCATGCTCTCCATGGTCTTCTGGACGTCGACCGTTTCTGGGACCTGTTCCTCTTCGATCACCGTCACGCCCTCGATCGCCTTGATCGCGGCAGCGCCCTCGGCATGGGCCTGGTTGTAGCCGTAGTCATCCTTCGGGCCGACATAGATGAAGCCGACGGTCAGGCCTGCAGCCCGGGCGATGTCGAAAGGAAGCACGCTGCTGGCGGCGGCAAGGCCGGCGAGACCCGCAGACTGGCGCAGGAACTGGCGGCGGCTCGGCTTAAGAAACTGGCTCATGAAGGATCTCCCAAATCAGGATGAACAGTGAAGCTCGGGCGGGCGCTGGTTCCCCTGATTTTCTATGGCGCTCCGCGTTCATCTTTGAGTAACCCATATGGCGCCGCTTCTGTCTTGTGCTAAGTTTTGCGCGAGCTGCTGCAAAATTTGCATCACGACAGGAGATTTCACATGCGGCACCTGACTTCGCTTCGGTACATCGATGCTGTCGCCAAAGCCGGCTCCATCCGCGGGGCCGCGGAATCACTGGCCATCACGTCCACGGCGCTCAATCGGCGCATTCTGGCGCTGGAAGAGGAACTTGGCGTGCCGGTCTTCGAGCGGCTGCCGCATGGAGTTCGATTATCGAGTGCTGGCGAGATCCTGATCCATCACATCCGCAACCAGATCTCCGACATGGAGCGGGTGCGCTCGCAGATCGCCGACCTTTCAGGGGTTCGCCGTGGTCACGTGTCGATCGCCTGCAGCCAGGCGCTCCTGCCCTATTTCCTGCCTCATCAGATCGCGCACTATCGCAAGGACCATCCGGCGGTGACCTTCGGCGTGCATTTGCGCGATCGGCAGGCGGCGGAGCAGTCGCTGGTCGATCACTCGGCGGATCTGGCGATCGTTTTCGAGCCGGTGCGGATGGCGGATTTCATGACGCTGATCCGGGTGCACCAGCCGGTGCATGTGGTGATGGCACCGCATCATCCTCTGGCAGCCAAGGAGACCATCCGGCTTAGCGACTGCCTCGACTATCCCTATTCGTTGCCGACGGCGCCTTTCGGCGTCCGCCACCTGATGGACATGGCAGCGCAGAAATCATCCTATCGGCTGGAGCCGGTGATCGAGTCCGATAGCTTCGAGTTCCTGCGCAACCATGCTGTTGCGGAGAACATCATCACTTTCCAGATCCCGATCGGGCTTTCGGACCATACGATGACGGGGGAGATGATCACACGGCCGCTCGACAAGCGCGATGTGCCGGCGGGCGTGCTTTACATGGGACAGTTGCGCGGTCGGACGCTTCCGGTCGCGGCGGCACGCTTTGCGGCACAACTCTCGACGGCCCTTGCCAGCCGATACGAAGTCTCCTGACGACGAAGCGGGCCTAGTGCTTCGTCCCCTCCGGGCGGGTGGCGCGATACAGAAGGAAGGCAAAGACGGCGGCCAAACCGAACCAAGTGATGGCATAGCCAAGATGGTTGTTGGGGAAAGTCACCACCGTCAGCCCGCCCACGGGCATTGTATCGCCTGATGCATCGGCATCGATGAAATAGGGAGCGACCTCTCCCAGCCCGAGGGCCTCAGCAATGGCGACCGTGTCGCGGGAGAACCATCGGTTGGCCGCGGGGTCGTTGTCGCGGAGAAAAGCGCCGCCGGGCTGGGTGAGGCGCAGGAGGCCTGTGACCGTCTGCTCGCCCTCAGGTCGCCGCCTGTCGGAATCCGCGGTGCGGTCATCCGGCACGAAGCCCCTGTTGATGAAGAGGCGCCAGCCGTCATCCGTCTCGAAGGGCGACATGACCCAGAAACCTGAGCCTCTAGATGTGACGGCCTTCACGAGTGTATCGTCAGAGGGCAGATACTGCCCGTTCACTTCGACGCGACGATATTCCGCCGTGTCGGATGTGACATCCGTCCAAAGATCGGGTCCGGGAGCAGCGGACGGCGGGGCCACAAGCCCCGCTTCGACACGTTCGATCAGCGCCGTCTTCCACTGCAGGCGCTGGAGCTGCCAGACTCCGAGGCCCACGAGCAGGCTGACCGCAAGCACGCCCAGCCCGATGAGCCACCACGGTCTGCGCGTCCGCGTCATCACCTCACCTATTCGCTCAGGAGCCGAAGCCCTGGAAGCTCTCGTGGTCCATTGATGGCATCATGTTGGTGTTCAGATTGTACATGACCCAGACGGAGCCAGCGATCATGATCACCACCACGATGATGGTGAAGATCATCGACAGCATCGTCCAGCCCTCGTCGGAGCGGGTGTTCATGTGCAGGAAATAGACCATGTGGACGAGGATCTGGACGACGGCAAAGCCGATCACCGTCACCGCCGTCAGCACGCGGCTGTCAAAGCCACCGCTCATGACGATGGCGAAGGGAATGATCGTCAGGATCGCCGCCAGCACGAAGCCAGTGAGATACGAACGATAACTGCCGTGGTCGTGACCGGTGTTGTCGTGGCCGGGCTCGTGATGGCCGTGGGGCTCGATGGAATGTTGCGACATCAGATCATCCCCAGGAGATAGACAAAGGTGAAGACCCCGATCCAGATGACATCGAGGAAGTGCCAGAACATGCTCAGGCATTCCATGCGCCGCGTATTGGCCGGTACGAGGCCCTTGCGGCTGACCTGGACCATTAGCGTCACGAGCCAGATGCAGCCAAAGAAGACATGAAGTCCGTGGGTCCCGACCAGCGCGAAGAAGGCCGAGAGGAAGGCAGACCGCTGCGGGCCGGCGCCGAGTTCGATCAGGTGATGGAACTCGTAGATTTCGAGCGCCAGGAAGGCGAGGCCGAGCAGCAGGGTTACGGCAAGCCATGCCTGCATGCGGGCCTGCCTACCTTCGTACATGGCGAGCATCGCAAAACCGAAGGTGATCGAGGAGACCAGCAGGAAGCCGGTGTTGATCGCGATCAGATTCAGGTCGAAGAGCGCCTTGGGGCCGGGGCCGGCAGCGTAGCTCTGGCCGACAACGCCGAAGACCGCGAAGAGGACCGCGAACATCAGGCAGTCGCTCATCAGGTAAACCCAGAAGCCGAGCCGCGTGGACGCGCCTTCCGGATGATGATGCGGTTCTGTTTCCCAATAGACGGCAGGTGCGTCGGATTTGGTGATGGTGCTCATGGTCGTCACGCTCCCACGCTTGCGAGTTCGCGGTCACGGGCCTTTTCGACGCGCTCGACCTCATCGACGGGGACGTAGTAGTCCCGGTCGTAGTTGAAGGTGTGGGCGATCGCGGCGGCTATGATTGCCACGAAGGATACAGCCGCCAGCCACCAGATGTACCAGACCAGCGCAAAGCCGCAGAGTGTGGCCAAGGCCGAGATGACGACACCCGTGCCGGTGTAACGCGGCATGTGGATCGGGATATACGGTGCCTTCGGACGCTTCTGCCCGACCTGCTTCATGTCGTGCCAGGCATCCAGGTCATGGACGACAGGCGTGAAGGCGAAGTTGTAGGCCGGCGGAGGAGACGAGGTCGCCCATTCCAGCGTGCGGCCATCCCAGGGATCGCCAGAGAGATCCATGTTATCCTTGCGCTGCCAGATCGAGACGGCGACCTGGATGAAGAAGGCAGCGATGCCGATGGCGATCAGCACGGCGCCGAGGGCTGCGAGGATGAACCAGATCCGGAGATCCGGATCATCGAAGACGCGAATGCGGCGGGTGACACCCATCAGGCCGAGCACATAGAGCGGCATGAAGGCGAGCCAGAAGCCGCTGACCCAGCTCCAGAAGGAGACCTTGCCCCAGAAGACGTTGAGCTGGAAGCCGAAGGCCTTGGGCCACCAGTAGGCGATAGCGGCAAAGCAGCCGAACAGCACGCCGCCAATGATGACGTTGTGGAAGTGCGCCACCAGGAAGAGCGAGTTGTGCAGGACGAAGTCTGCCGGTGGAACTGCCAGAAGAACGCCCGTCATGCCGCCGATGGTGAAGGTCAGCATGAAAGCGACCGTCCACATCATCGGCAGGTCGAAGCGCACCCGTCCCTTGTACATGGTGAAGAGCCAGTTGAAGATCTTGGCCCCTGTGGGCACGGAGATGATCATGGTGGTGATGCCAAAGAAGGCGTTCACCGATGCACCGGAACCCATTGTGAAGAAGTGGTGCAGCCAGACGATATAGCTCAGGATCGTGATGCAGACGGTGGCGTAGACCATCGAGCTGTAGCCGAAGAGCCGCTTGCCGGAGAAGGTGGACGTGATCTCCGAGAAGACGCCGAAGAGCGGCAGGATCAGGATGTAGACTTCCGGGTGACCCCAGATCCAGATGAGGTTGATATACATCATCGGGTTGCCGCCGAGATCGTTCGTGAAGAAGTTCGTTCCCACGTAGCGATCGAGCGTCAGGAGGATCAGCGTCATCGTCAGCACCGGGAAGGAGGCGACGATGAGGATGTTGGTGCAGAGTGCGGTCCAGGTGAAGACCGGCATGCGCATCAGGGTCATGCCCGGCGCACGCATCTTCACAATGGTGACGAGCAGGTTGATGCCTGAGAGCGTCGTTCCGACCCCTGCAATCTGCAGACCCCAGATGTAATAGTCGACCCCGACCCAGGGACTGTATCCGATACCCGAGAGCGGCGGGAAGGCGAGCCAACCTGTCTGCGCAAACTCGCCGACGAAGAGCGAGGCCATGGTCAGGACTGCGCCGCCGACGGTCATCCAGAAGGAGAAGTTGTTGAGGAAGGGGAAAGAGACGTCGCGCGCGCCGATCTGCAGCGGCACGACATAGTTCATCAGACCCGTGACGAAGGGCATCGCCACGAAGAAGATCATGATCACGCCATGGGCGGTGAAGATCTGGTCATAATGGTGGGCGTTCAGGTACCCCTCGGATCCGTTGAAGGCCAGCACCTGCTGCAGGCGCATCATGATGGCGTCGGCGAAGCCGCGCACCAGCATGATCAACGCCAGGATGATGTACATGATGCCGATCTTTTTGTGATCGACGGAGGTCAGCCATTCGCGCCAGAGGTAACCCCAGAGGCGGTAATAGGTGAGCGCGCCGACCGTGGCGGCGCCGCCGACCACGACGACAGCGAAAGTCGCCAGAACGATCGGATCCGTCGGGATCGCACTCCAGTTAAGGCGACCGAGAAGAAACGTGGTGGAATGGTCTATCGTAGCCATACCGAATTCCTGTCAGAGTTGCGGCGCATTGCCGGCTGCCTGCCGAACGAGCGTGAGGAAGCGTTCGGCCTCACCGCCGAAGGGCGATGACGGCTGCTGCATGTTGTGTCCCATCAGGGGACCCGAAACGACGGGCTTGTCGTTGAAGGAGGCGGGCTTTGCGGCCAGCATCTGCTCCAGTTCCTCGACCGAGCAGAAGCCCAGAACCTTGAAGGGTTCCCAACCGAAGACCGGCTCGCGCGTGCCCCGGCGTTCGTGCTTGTCGTAGATGAGAGCGCTCATGTTGACCGTGCCGGCGAGACCTGTGCCGCCCTGGGCGTCGAGCGCCATCATCTCGGCCATGCAGATCTTGCCCTCTTCGACGCACATGTTGACGACGCGCGGGAAGAGCTGCGGATCGATACTGGCGAAGACTCCCGGCTTGACGTTTTCACTGGGGCGCTCGAGCTCCAGATACTTGGCGCGGTCGAGCTTTGCGCTGCCAGAGCGCGCTTCTTCAACCCAGGCCTCGAAGGCTGCTGCGTCGATTGCGTTAGCCTTGAAGCGCATGCCGGAGAAACCGGCACCCGAATAGTGCGAGGCAAGCCCCTGGAAGGTGCCTTCCTCGTTGAAGACCCCGTGCAGAGTCGTCTGCATGCCGGGCATGGCGTAGATCATGCCGGCCATGTGCGGGATGTAGAAGGCGTTCATGACCGAAGATGAGGTCAGCGAAAAGCGGATCGGACGATCAACGGGGAGCGGAAGTTCATTTACGGTTGCAACGCCGTATTGCGGGTAGATGAAGAGCCATTTCCAATCGAGCGCGACGACCTGCACCTCCAGCGGCTCCTGCTGCGGATCGAGCGGCTGCTCTTCGGAGACGCGCGCCAGCGGACGGTAGGGATCGAGAAGATGGGTGCCGACCCAGGTCAGCGCACCCAGGCAGATGATGATCATCAGGGGGATCGCCCAGATGATCAGCTCAAGCTTGGTGGAGTGGGACCAGTTCGGCTTGTAGATCGCTTCCTTGTTGGCCGCCCGGTAGTGCCAAGCAAACCAGCAGGTCAGCACCATCACAGGGATGATGATGATCAGCATCAGCAAAGTGGAGATCACCAAGAGGTCGCGCTGCTGTGCCGCGATGTCGCCGGTTGGTGCAAGGACTTCCGCCTTGCAGGCGGACAGGAAGAGGACCGCCATGACGGCGGTGAACAATTTCGGGAGGCGAAGCTTCTGCATCTCGTACCCTGATACACTGACGGGTCACTGAGCAGGGGTCCCCCCGAAACACCACTCGACGACCATTGATATTCGCCGAGGTAGTTAGTCGGGTTTTGCGGTGCAGCACATACGACAATTTGTCACCTGTCAATTTGGGCGTGTCTGCGGCATCGCTTTGCAGCATGTTAGACTAAGGCGCGGACTGTATTTCCCCCGTTCGGATCCGCCCTGTTGAGACAAGAAAGTGATCACGCGTTATGGCGAGCATGACCGGCTCTGCATCCCCCGCCGCACAGAACGGCCGCACAACTTCTGAAGACGATCATCACGTCTCTCCCTCGGACATCGCCGTTGGCGTGATCATTGGGCGCACGTCTGAATTCTTCGACTTCTTCGTCTTTGCCATCGCGTCCGTCCTCGTCTTCCCGGCCCGGATCTTTCCGTTTCTCGATCCGTTGGCTGGCACGCTCTGGTCATTCGTGCTCGTGGCACTTGCCTTCGTGGCCCGCCCGCTCGGCACTGTGCTGTTCACCATGCTCGACCGGCGGCATGGCCGTGTCATCAAGCTTACGGTGGCGCTCTTCCTGCTGGGAACTTCGACCGTGGCCATGGGTCTCGTGCCTGCCTACGACATCGCTGGCTGGTGGGCGATTGCCATGCTTGCCCTGCTTCGCATTGGACAGGGCCTTGCACTCGGTGGCACCTGGGACGGGCTGGCGCCGCTTCTTGCGATCACCGCGTCCAAGGACAAACGCGGCTTTTATGCCATGGTGCCGCAGCTCGGCGCCGTGGTCGGTCTCGCGGTGGCTGCCGTGCTTTTCGCCTATCTGGTCATGACGCTTTCGGCGGCAGACTTCCTCGATTGGGGCTGGCGCTATCCGTTCTTCGTCGCCTTCGCGATCAATGTCGTGGCGCTGTTTGCGCGACTTCGCATTGTCGATACGCCAGAGTTCAAGGAGCTTTTCGAGACCAACGAGCTCACCCCGACCGGACTGCGAACCACGATGGCGCAGGACGGGCGGACCGTGCTGCTCGGCGTCTTCGTGCCGCTCGCAAGCTTTGCTATGTTCCACATGGTGACAGTCTTCCCGCTGTCGTGGATTTTCCTCTACACGGATGAAGCACCCGGCACCTTCCTCCTGATCGAGGCTGCGGGTGCTGCGCTCGGCGTGCTCGCCATGCTGTTTTCGGGCTGGCTCTCGGACCGAATCGGTCGCGAGAAGATCCTTGTCTGGGGCGCCTGGGCGATCGGTGTGTTCGCGTTGACGGCTCCCCTCTTGCTGAATGGCGATCTTCCGGGCGTGACCATATACATGATGCTCGGCTTCCTCGTGCTCGGGTTCAACTTTGCCCAATCCTCCGGTGCCGTCGCCTCGCTGTTCGACCGGCGAAACCGCTACACGGCATCGGCCATGGTCTCAGCGCTTTCCTGGATGTTTGGCGCCGGCTTCGCGCCTCTGGCTGCACTCCTGCTGTCGACCTGGTTCGGCCTCTTTGCCGCCGGCCTCTACCTTCTGTCGGGTGCGATTTGCACGCTTGTCTCGCTGGCTATCGTTCGGCAGATCTCGCTGCAGCCGAAAGGGCAAGACTGACCTCAGGACGGCGTTGCTGAAGAGAGTACGAATCTGCGAGCCCCTGGAGTCAGAAAACTTCGGGGGCTTCGTCTTAACCGCTTGACGGAACACGACGGGGCAGAGCGGTTGCCAAAAAAATAAGCCGGAAATTGTTCGGCTCAAAATTTAGGCCCGCAGCTTGCCAACTTTGCTGCCTTGCGTCATCAATCGCGCATGAGCCATCTGGACCTGACCATCCTCGTTATTGATGAGAACGCCGTTCGCGCGGCGATCATCGAGGATGGTTTGCGCGAGGCGGGACACCGGCATGTCACGGTGGCGCTGGAGATAAACGGGATCGCCAAGACGGTCGAGACGCTTTCTCCCGATGTCATCATCATTGATATCGAGAATCCCAACCGCGACATGATGGAGCATCTGTTCCAGCTGACCCGCTCGGTCAGCCGTCCGATTGCCATGTTCGTCGACCGTTCCGATACCGCCTCGATCGAGGCCGCCGTGGATGCCGGCGTCTCGGCCTATATCGTCGATGGATTGCGCAAGGAGCGCGTGAAGCCGATCCTCGACATGGCGGTGAGCCGTTTTAACGCCTTCAGCCGCCTGCAACAGGAGCTTGCCGAGGCCCGATCTGCGCTCGAGGAGCGCAAGATCATCGAGCGTGCCAAGGGCATTCTCATGAAGATGCGCGGCATGAGCGAAGAGGAGGCCTTCGCGCTGCTGCGCCAGACGGCGATGAACGAGAAGAAGAAACTGGTCGACATAGCCCAGAGCGTGGTGACCGCAGCGGGACTGCTGTTGTGATGACAATCCTGCGGGGACACTGAAGTGAGTGACATGATGAGCAGGCAGGGAGAAATTGGCACAGGCGCCCCGGCGCTCCACGGCTCCGGGCGGGAGCAACGGATCCTGCGCGCCGGATTTATCCCGTTGATGGACGCCTCGATCCTGATTGCGGCAGCGGAAATGGGATTTGCCGAACGCGAAGGCCTCACGCTCGACCTCGTGCGCGATGTCTCTTGGGCCAATGTCCGAGACCGCCTCGCCTTTCGGCAGTTCGATATCGCACACATGCTGTCACCCATGCCGGTCGCCTCGATGCTGGATCTCGGATCCAACCCTTCCCCTACGATCACGCCCTTTTCTCTCGGTCGCGGCGGCAATGCGATCACCTTGTCGCTCAGACTGTACGAGCGGATGAAGGCTCATGCCGATCTGGCCGAGGACGCGAGTGCGCTGGACAATGCCAAGGCGCTTGCAAACGTGCTGGCAGACATGAGGCAAAACGGGGAGCAATCGCCGACGCTCGGCATGACCTATCCATTCTCCTCGCACAATTACGAGTTTCGCTACTGGCTGGCGGCAGGCGGGGTGGACCCGGATCTTGACGTCAAGCTCGTGGTCGTGCCGCCGCCGCTGACCTCGGATGCACTTGCAGCCGGTGCCATCGACGGGTTCTGCGTCGGCGCTCCCTGGAACATGGTGGCGTCAGAGCGTGGCGTCGGGCGTATCGTGGCCGCGAAACAAGACATCTGGCCTTCGGCACCGGAAAAGGTCGTCGGCATGCGCCCTGACTGGGCCGCAACGAATGCCGATACAGTCAGCCGATTGATCGTTGCGCTGGACAAGTCGGCACGCTGGTGCGATCAGTCCGAAAATCACGATCACCTGTCCGAGATCCTGGCTTCGCCGCGCTACATTGCGGCGCCGCGGGACATTATCCGTCGCGTGCTGGCCGGCGAGTTCAGTCTCGATGCATGCGGCAATCGCCGGTTGATCCGCGACTATTTCGTCTTTCATCGCCAGGCGGCCAATTACCCTCAGACCAATCAGGCACTCTGGATCTACAGCCAGATGATCCGTTGGGGACAAGTGGAGTTCAGCTCCGAGAACATTCGGCGTGCCCAGAGCGCCTATCGGGCCGACCTCTATCGTGCGGCCCTAGGTGCGGAAGCCTCTCTGCCGGATGAAGCGGTGCTGCTGCCCGGCACATCGCCGGACGACCGCTTCATGGATGGCCGGATTTTCGATCCTGATCGGATGCAGGAATACATTGAGGGGTTTGCCGTTCGATCCGACCGCCGCCCGTCGGGAAGCGCTACGGAAGACTGAACGACTGCACGCGATGAACACCACATTTTCGTGCGGACTTGTGCAGATGCACAAATTTGCACCTCAGCGAATTCGGCTTTCCCGCTGCGCCGCTCATGGCAAAAGAGTATTTTAAGCCTTGATTTCTGAAGCTTAACACGAAGCATTTGAATCTGGCACGGCCATTGCATTGTTAGATTTATCCGGTCAACGGCGACCGGACGAAAGAGCGCCTGAAGCGCGCTCACCAGAGACATCGACGTCGCTTGGTTTGCACACGGGATTATTCGATCCCGAGGATGCAGTCACCGAGCGGCGTTTTTTTTGTTTTTCCGGATCTCCGTCACATCAGAGGGGCACAAAACATGACGAAGACTACAGGAATGAGCACCACCCGCCGTCAGCTGCTCAAGCTCACTTCGGCTGCTGCACTTGTCAGCGCAGCGAAAATGGCTTTCCCGTCGGGTGCTTTCGCTGCCGGAACGGGACCGGAGGTCAAGGGTATCAAGCTCGGCTTTATCGCGCTGACGGACGCCGCGCCTCTGATCATTGCCAAGGAAAAGGGGCTCTTCGAAAAGTTCGGACTGCCCGAAGTCGAAGTTTTGAAGCAGGCCTCCTGGGGCGCCACGCGCGACAATCTTGTGCTCGGCGGCGCGTCGAACGGGATCGACGGCGCGCATATTCTGACCCCGATGCCCTACCTCATCTCGGCCGGCAAGGTGACGCAGAACAATGTTCCCGTTCCGATGTCGATCCTGGCACGCCTCAACCTGGACAGCCAGGGCATCTCGGTCTCCAAGGAATATGCTGAGACCGGCGTCCAGCTCGACGCATCCAAGCTGAGGGATGTATTCGCCGCCAAGAAGGCAGCCGGTGGCGAGGTAAAGGTCGCCATGACTTTCCCCGGTGGAACCCATGATCTCTGGTTGCGCTATTGGCTGGCTGCCGGCGGCATCGATCCGGACAAGGACGTCTCGACGATCGTCGTTCCGCCGCCGCAGATGGTCGCCAACATGAAGGTCGGTAACATGGACGCCTTTTGCGTGGGCGAACCATGGAACGAACAGCTGGTCAATCAGGGCATCGGCTTCACGGCCTGTACGACGGGCGAGCTCTGGAAGGGCCATCCGGAAAAGGCGCTGGGTCTGCGGTCCGACTGGATCGAGCAGAACCCCATCGCCGCCAAGGCATTGCTGATGGCCGTGATGGAAGCCCAGATGTGGGCGGACAGCATGGACAACAAAGAGGAGATGTCCGCCATCCTCGGCAAGCGCCAATGGTTCAACGTGCCGCCGAAGGACGTCGCCGGTCGCCTCAAGGGCACGATCAACTACGGCAATGACCGCGTAGTGGAGAATTCCGGGCTCGAGATGAAATTCTGGAAGGATCACGCCTCCTATCCGTTCAAGAGCCACGATGCCTGGTTCCTCACCGAGAATGTCCGCTGGGGCAAGTTCGCGCCGGATACCGACATCAAGGCACTGCTCGACAAGGTCAACCGCGAGGACATCTGGCGCGAGGCCGCCAAGGACCTCGGCGTCGCTGCGGCCGACATTCCGGAATCCGCGTCTCGCGGGCCAGAGACCTTCTTCGACGGCAAGGTCTTCGATCCGGAAAACCCCCAGGCCTATCTCGACAGCCTCGCCATCAAGGCGAGCGCCTGACGCCGCGGCCTTCCCATTCGACACGCGCAGAGGACAATCCCATGACCGCCACCGCCCGAAAAGCAGAGACAGAGTCGATCGCCGTCTCCCCTAGCCGGAACGGCACCGTCGTTCACCTGGCGAAGCGCGCGACGCCCAGATTCGACCTGAAGCGCGGAGTGCTCGGCCTTGCGCGCAACACGCTGCCGCCGCTCCTGGTCACGCTGGTGCTTCTCGGTATCTGGCAGCTCACCTGTTCCCAGCCGGGCGCCACCCTGCCGCCGCCCTCCCAGGTCTGGACCGACAGCTACGATCTGATCGTCGATCCCTTCTTCAATTTCGGCTCGCAGGACATCGGTCTCGCCTGGCGTGTGCTGACATCCCTGGAGCGCGTCGCCATGGGCTTCGGCCTCGCGGCGATCGTCGGCGTCTTCCTCGGGGCCGTCGTCGGGCAATCGATCTGGGCTATGCGCGGTCTCGATCCGATCTTCCAGATTCTGCGTACCGTGCCGCCGCTCGCCTGGCTGCCCCTCTCGCTCGCCGCCTTCCAGGATTCGAACCCGTCCGCGATCTTCGTCATTTTCATCACGTCGATCTGGCCCGTGATCATCAACACCGCCGTCGGTGTGCGCAACATCCCGGACGACTTTCGCAACATCGCCCGCGTGCTGCGTCTCAACCCGCTGGAATTCTTCGTGCGGATCATGGTGCCGGCGGCTGCGCCTTACATCTTCACAGGCCTTCGAATCGGCGTGGGCCTCTCCTGGCTCGCGATTGTCGCCGCAGAAATGCTGACCGGCGGCGTCGGCATCGGCTTCTTCATCTGGGATGCATGGAATTCATCTCGCCTTTCCGACATCATCGTGGCGCTCGCCTATATCGGCGTGACCGGCTTTGTCCTCGACAAGCTCGTCGCGCTGCTCGGCAGCGTCGTCACCCGTGGCACAGCCAAGAACTGAGGGGGACGCATCATGTCCAGCTATCTCAAGATCGACCATATCGACAAAAGCTTTGAGCGCGGCGGTGTCCGCACCGAAGTTCTCAAGGACATCACGCTCACCATCGACAAGGGCGAGTTCGTCTCGATCATCGGGCATTCGGGTTGCGGGAAATCCACATTGCTCAATCTGATTGCCGGGCTCACACGGGTGAGTTCGGGCGCGGTGCTCCTGGAGAACCAGGAGGTCAACGAGCCCGGCCCTGATCGCGCCGTCGTCTTCCAGAACCACTCGCTGCTGCCCTGGCTCACGGTCTACGAGAACGTCAATCTGGCTGTCTCCAAGGTGTTTTCCGGGCGCAAGACCAAGGCCGAAAAACATGATTGGGTCATGCACAATCTCGATCTGGTGCAGATGGGTCATGCCAAGGACAAGCGCCCCGCCGAAATTTCGGGCGGCATGAAACAGCGTGTCGGCATTGCCCGGGCGCTGTCGATGGAGCCGAAAGTGCTTCTGCTCGACGAGCCCTTTGGCGCACTGGATGCACTGACGCGGGCGCACCTGCAGGACGCGGTCATGGAGATCCACGGCCGGCTCGGCAACACGATGATCATGATCACCCACGACGTCGACGAAGCCGTGCTGCTTTCCGACCGGATCGTGATGATGACGAACGGGCCGGCAGCGCGGATCGGGGAAATCCTCGACGTGCCGATCGAGCGTCCGCGCAACCGGATCGAGCTCGCCTCTGATCGCACCTATCTCAAATGCCGCGAGGCCGTGTTGAAGTTCCTCTACGAGCGCCATCGCTTCGTGGAAGCTGCGGAGTGAGAACCATGGCGGAAAAACTGGTCATTATCGGCAACGGCATGGCGCCGGGCCGCATGCTGGAAGAACTGTTCGAGAAGGCGCCAGGCCTTTACGAGGTGACGATCTTCAACGCCGAACCGCGGGTCAATTACGACCGCATCATGCTCTCTCCCGTGCTGTCGGGCGAGAAGGCCTATGAGGACATAGTGATCCATGACGATGCCTGGTACGCGGCCAATGGCGTTACCTTGCACAAGGGCGCGCGGGTTACTGGGATCGACCGCCAGGCAAAGACCGTGACCTCGGCGAACGGCATCACCGCCTCCTATGACAAGCTAGTCATCGCGACGGGATCGCTGCCTTTCATCATTCCGGTTCCGGGTCATCAGTTGCCGGGCGTGCTGGCCTACCGCGATCTCGACGACGTCGAGAAGATGCTGGAGATTGCCGAACGCAAGGGTCGCGCGATCGTCATCGGCGGCGGGCTTCTCGGCCTTGAGGCTGCCTATGGTCTTAAACGCCAGGGTATGGAGGTGACCGTCATACATCTGATGCCGACAATCATGGAGCGGCAGCTCGACCCGGCGGCAGCTTATCTTCTGGAGAAAGCGCTCACGGAGCGCGGAATCGAGATCATCACCAAGGCAAATACGAAGCAGATCCTCGGCACCGACAAGGTCGAAGGGATCGAGCTCGAAGACGGCCGGGTGATCGATGGCGACATGGTGATCATGGCGGTCGGTATCCGTCCGGCATCGCAGCTTGCCAAGGATGCAGGGCTCGCGGTCAACAGGGGCATCGTCGTCGATGACGGCATGATGACCTCGGATGCCTCGATCTTTTCACTGGGAGAATGTGCCGAGCATCGTGGTATCTGCTACGGCCTCGTGGCGCCGCTCTACGAGAGCGCCCGCGTTCTGGCCGACCGGCTGACGGGCGGCCATGCCGAATATCATGGCTCGGTCGTCAACACGAAGCTGAAGGTGACCGGCATCAACCTCTTCTCGGCCGGGGACTTCGCCGAGGCGCCGGACCGCGAGGAAATTGTGCTGCGTGATGCCTCGGCCGGTGTCTACAAGCGCCTCGTTCTCAAGGAAAACCGCATCATCGGCGCAGTCCTTTATGGAGAAACCGCCGACGGCTCGTGGTTTTTCGATCTCCTGAAGAAGCAGACCGATATCTCGGCAATGCGCGACACTCTGATCTTCGGCCACTCCTACCAGGGAGGGTCTCCGCTGGACCCTATGGCGGCCGTTGCAGCCTTGCCGGATGATGCGGAAATCTGCGGCTGCAACGGCGTCTGCAAGGGCAAAATCACCTCGACGATCACGGGCAAGAGCCTGACGACACTGGATGGCGTGCGCGCGCATACCAAGGCGTCTGCCTCCTGCGGCAACTGCACGGGCCTCGTTGAGCAGCTGATGGCGCTCACGCTGGGAGATGCCTACAACCCGGCCGCCGTCACGCCGATGTGCGCCTGCACCGAACTCGGGCATGACGACGTGCGCCGGCTGATCAAGGCCAAGGGGCTGAAGACTATACCCGCCGTGATGCAGGAACTGGAATGGAAGACCTCTTGCGGCTGTGCCAAGTGCCGGCCGGCCTTGAATTACTACCTCGTCTGCGATTGGCCGGACGAATATGCCGACGACTATCAGTCCCGTTTCATCAATGAGCGTGTGCATGCCAACATCCAGAAGGATGGCACTTACTCGGTCGTGCCCCGGATGTGGGGAGGCGTGACCAATGCCCAGGAATTGCGCGCCATCGCCGATGTCGTCGACAAGTTCGAGATACCGCTCGTCAAGGTCACCGGCGGCCAGCGCATCGACCTGCTCGGCATCGAGAAGGAAGACCTGCCGGCCGTCTGGGCCGATCTCGGCAAGGCCGGCTTCGTGTCGGGTCAGGCTTATGCCAAGGGGTTGCGGACGGTCAAAACCTGCGTCGGTTCCGACTGGTGCCGCTTCGGCACGCAGGATTCGACAGGCCTCGGCATCCGCATCGAGAAGTTCATGTGGGGCTCCTGGACACCGGCCAAGCTGAAGCTCGCCGTCTCCGGTTGTCCACGCAACTGCGCGGAGGCGACCTGCAAGGACATTGGCGTGATCTGTGTCGATTCCGGTTTCGAGATCCATTTCGCCGGCGCTGCCGGTCTCGACATCAAGGGCACCGATGTCCTGGGACTTGTGAAGACCGAGGACGAGGCGCTGGAGCATATCGTGGCACTGACCCAGATGTATCGCGAACAGGGTCGCTATCTCGAGCGTATTTACAAATGGGCAAAGCGGATCGGCCATGACGAAATCCGTCGCCAGATCATGGAGGATCCGGACAAGCGACAGGCCTATTACGAGCGCTTCGTCTTCTCGCAGAAATTTGCACAGGTGGATCCCTGGTCGGAACGCGTGTTTGGCAAGGACAAACACGAGTTCAATCCCATGGCAACCGTCGGATATTCGGCGGCGGCGGAGTGACCCCTTGGCTCCGCTTGCGGGGACATGGACACGAAACAAGGAGCATGCCCATGAACTGGATTGCCATCGGCACGATCAACGACATTCCCCTTCGCGGCGCGCGCTGCGTGAAGACGCCTCAGGGCAAGATCGGGGTCTTCCGGACCGGCGAAAACCAAGTCTATGCGATCGAGGACCACTGCCCCCACAAGGGCGGGCCGCTGACCCAGGGCATCGTGCACGGCGCATCCGTCACTTGCCCGCTGCACAACTGGGTGATCTCGCTGGAGACGGGAATGGCGCTCGGGGCCGACGAGGGTGCTGTCCGGACCATCCCGATCCGCAACATCGACGGTCAGCTATCGATTGCGCTCGAAAGCGCGCTCGTGGCGGCGGAGTGATCCATGGCTTGCGAAACGCGCACCACTTGCCCCTATTGCGGCGTCGGTTGCGGCGTGATCGCGAGCGTCGATGACAGTGGGTCCGTAAGCGTCCGCGGCGATCCGGAGCATCCCGCCAATTTCGGCCGGCTGTGCTCGAAGGGGTCTGCCCTTGCCGAGACGCTCGGAGACGACGGACGAGCGCTCTTTCCGGAGATCCGCGGCCAGAAAGCGAGTTGGGACACAGCACTCGACCTGATCGCGGATCGCTTCGGCAATGCAATTGCCGAGCATGGACCGGACTCGGTCGCCTTCTACCTATCCGGCCAGCTTCTGACCGAGGACTATTACATCGCCAATAAGCTGATGAAGGGCTTCATCGGCTCCGGCAATATCGACACGAATTCCAGGCTTTGCATGGCCTCCTCGGTTGCTGGGCATCGTCGGGCCTTCGGGGCCGACACGGTTCCGGGCACCTATGAGGATCTCGAACTCGCGGACCTCGTCGTTCTGGTCGGCTCGAACCTCGCCTGGTGTCATCCTGTCCTCTACCAGCGTCTCGCCGCCGCGAAGGCCTCTCGGCCGGCGATGAAGGTGGTCGTCATCGATCCACGACGCACTGCGACCTCCGATATTGCGGACCTTCATCTTTCGGTGAGCCCGGATGGGGATGTCGCCCTGTTCAATGGTCTGCTGACCCATCTGGCCGAAACTGACAGGATCGACCAGAGCTATGTGGCGGCGCATACGACGGGCTTTTCGGAGGCTCTGCTTTCGGCGTCCCGCCTTTCCATGGCGGAGCTTTCAGAAGCGACCGGCCTGCCCGGCATGTTGATCCGGCAGTTCTTCTGGCTCTTTGCCGGCACTGAACGGGTCGTCACCTGTTACAGTCAGGGGGTCAACCAGTCGTCGTGTGGCAGTGACAAGGTCAATGCGATCATCAATTGCCATCTGGCGACGGGGCGCATCGGACGCCCCGGCATGGGGCCGTTCTCGCTGACGGGGCAACCGAATGCCATGGGTGGTCGCGAAGTGGGCGGGCTTGCCAACATGCTCGCGGCGCATATGGAAATCGAGAATGAAGATCACCGGGATCGGGTGCAGCGCTTCTGGTCATCGCCCCGGATCGCGGATCGAGCTGGCCTCAAGGCCGTCGAGATGTTCGATGCGGTGGCGGACGGGCGGATCAAGGCGCTGTGGATCATGTCGACCAATCCCGTTGTGTCGATGCCCAATGCCGACAAGGTGAAAGCCGCGATCGAGGCCTGTCCCTTCGTGGTCGTCTCCGACATGCAGAAAAATACGGATACGGCACGGCTCGCACATGTCCTGCTTCCGGCAACCGGCTGGGGCGAGAAATCCGGCACGGTGACCAATTCCGAGCGGCGGATTTCACGACAGCGGCCTTTCCTTACGGCACCAGGGGAAGCGCGTCCCGACTGGTGGCATCTCACCGAGGTCGCCAAGCGCATGGGTTTTTCCGACGCCTTCGATTTTGGCTCGCCAGCCGAAATTTTTGCGGAACATGCCGCCCTTTCCGCTTCCGAGAATGACGGTGCGCGCGATTTCGACATTGGGGCTTTCGCCGTCATCAATCGGCAAGAGTATGAAGACCTCACTCCGTTCCAATGGCCTTTGCCGGCTGTCGGAGAAGCAAAGGAGCGATTTTTCGCCGATGGGCGGTTCTACCACCCGGACGGCAAGGCCCGCTTCGTGCCCGTTCAGACGGCCAATCGGGTCGCGACGGGCCAACAGGGTTGTTTTGTACTCAACACCGGACGCGTGCGCGACCATTGGCACACGATGACGCGAACCGGAAAAAGCGCGCGCCTTTCCACACATCTTGCCGAGCCATTTTGCGAGATCCATCCGCTTGACGCGGCCGACCACCAGATCGGTGATGCGGACCTGATGAAGGTCTCGGACGACAAGGGTCACTTCATCCTTGTGCGCGCGCTTCTGACGGAGCGGCAGGCACGCGGGTCGATCTTCGTGCCCATGCACTGGACCGATGAAACAGCCTCGGCGGGACGGGTGGATGCGCTCGTTTCGCCGGAGGTCGATCCAATCTCCGGGCAGCCCGCGCTCAAACAGGCGCGCGTCTCGTTCGCTCGTCACGCGCCGGCATTCCATGCCTTTCTTGTGACAACGGCGAAGCCGGCGGACCTGCCCTTCGAATACTGGGCGATCGCCAAGGCCGAGGTTGGCTACCGACTCGAACTTGCCGGAGAGGAGCCGGAGGGCGGATTCGAGACGTGGCTCAGCCAAAGCCTCGGCCTCGATGAGGAAGTCGAAATCGTGCGCTACCGCGATCTGGCGGCCGGGGATTGTCGTATCCTCGTTTTTCGCGGAACCCGCCTGCTCGCTGCGTTCTTTGCGTCGCGTTCTCCTGTTGCCGTTTCGCGGCAATGGGCCGTCGACCAGATGCTGACCGAGCATAACGATGCCAAGGCTCGTTCCCGGCTGGTGGCGGGTCGACCGGGTGCAGGCCAGCCGGACAAGGGAGCGATCGTCTGCTCCTGTTTTTCGGTCGGCGCAAAGGAGATCGCCCAAGCCGTCGGCGGGGGCTGCCGGTCGATGGACGCCATCGGTCAGCTGCTCAGCGCCGGAACCAATTGCGGCTCCTGCCGCCCAGAGATCCGGAGGATCATCGATGCGCAAGCGCTCCTCGCCGCAGAGTGAAGACCTTGGCCGAATCGAACCACTGGCCAAGCTTCCGGTCTTCTGGAAGCTCTCCGAAAAGCGGGTCGTCGTCGCCGGTGGATCGGATGCAGCCGCATGGAAGGCCGAATTGCTGGCAGCGTGCGGCGCACAGGTCGATGTCTACGCAAATGCCTCGGAGCTCGGGCTGGCCATGCAGCATCTGATCGTCACTGAAAAGGTCACCATCGTGGACCAGCCCTGGCACATCGGCATGTTTCCCGGCGCCGCGATGGCCATTGCCGATTGCGAGAGCGACGACGAGGCGCGCGCCTTTTCCTGCGCGGCAAGTGCGGCCGGCGTGCCGTTCAACGTCATCGACAAGCCCGCCTATTGCCAGTTCCAGTTCGGCTCCATCGTCAATCGCTCACCCGTCATCCTGTCCATTTCGACGGATGGGGCGGCTCCGATCCTCGCCCAGGCCATTCGCCGGCGGGTGGAGACGCTGCTGCCTCCATCGCTCAAGGGCTGGGCCATCCTGGCGCAGACCCTTCGCGCAACGGTGAACAGCCAGCTGGAGCCGGGGCCGAAACGTCGCGACTTCTGGGAGCGCTTCGTCGATCGATGCTTCTCATCGACGAAGGCGCCCGGCGAGGACGATCGGCAGGGTCTGATTTCCGATGTCGAGACGCTGTGCAGCCTGCCGCTTTCGGGTTCGGTCACCATCGTCGGTGCCGGCCCTGGCGCTGCGGAACTGTTGACGCTCAAGGCCGTTCGCTGCCTGCAGGCGGCGGACCTCATCCTTTTCGATGAAGGCGTTTCTTCCGACGTTCTGGAACTGGCACGGCGGGAGGCCAAGCGCCTGCTTGTCGGCGCCGTTGATGAAGATGCGCCCGGGAGCGAACTCAATCTTCGCCAACTGGTGGCGGGACTGGCACGGACGGGAAAACGCGTGGTGCTGCTGAGAGCCGGAGATGCGGCTGCCTCAGGAGCCGTCGCCGCCTTGATCGAGGACTTGCAGATGGCGGGCCTGCACGTCGATCTCGTTCCCGGGATTTCAGGAAGCAATTTCTCGTCAGACGTTGCCTTTAAGCAGCCCATCACGAGCGAGGCCTTGGTCCACACAGGGTAAGATCTGCCTGAACATCAACTTGCGCCTTCGCTACGCCAGTCATTGGACCGTTACAAAATCCGGTTGTTCAAACCCAGATTTCTGATACAGATCTGGTGACTGGGGAGTAAGTTTATTGAGCAGCCGGTTTCTCATGATCACGCCGGAAGACGGCAAGGAAGTCCTTAAATGCCTCGCGGCACCGGCGCGGCTGGCGATCCTCGAGCTGTTGCACGCCCGCGGGCCTCTTAACGTCAACGAGATCGCCGAGGTGCTGGACCTGCCGCAATCGACGACCTCGACCCATCTCAATCAGATGGAAGAGGCGGGCCTCATCCGGACCGAAGTGCAGAAGGCGCGCAAGGGCAGCCAGAAGATCTGTCATGCGGTGCATGACGAGATCGTTCTCTCCTTCACACGCCCGAACGAGGCGTCCGACGAGGCGATAGTGGTATCGATGCCCGTCGGCCTCTATAGCGGGTATGACGTCTACGCCCCCTGTGGCATGTGCGGACCAGATGCGATTATAGGCTATCTCGACAGCCCCGATACTTTCCTTTCTCCTGACCGCATGAAGGCTGGATTGCTGTGGTTCACACGCGGCTATGTGGACTACCAGTTCCCCAACAATGCAAGGATCAAGGGGGCTCCGATCCGGGAACTGGAGGTTCTGATGGAGCTTTCTTCCGAGGTGCCCGGCACCTCTGACAATTGGCCTTCGGACATCACCATTTCAATCAACGGCAAGGCTGTCGCGACCTGGACCTCGCCCGGCGACTTCGGTGACCGGCGCGGCAAGTTCACACCGGATTGGTGGAAGTTGAGGGGCAGCCAGTACGGGGTGCTGAAGAGCTTCCGTATCACCGATGGCGGTACATTCATCGACGGCATGCGAGTCTCAGATACAAAGCTTAATGATCTGGAACTGCTCGATCACCGGTCGATCCGTCTCAGGATCGAGGTTCCGGAGACGGCCGAACATCCCGGTGGAATCAATATCTTCGGCCGCGGCTTCGGCAATTACGATCAAGATATCGTCCTGCGCATCAAGACCTGACACACCCGCCATTTGCCCCTCGATATTGCCGGATTGACCTCCGCTTGATCCAGTGTATCATATCCTCAAATACGATAGATATCCGATAAACGGATATGGTTGGAGGAAATGCACATGCGGGCTGTCGGGACCGTTCACCGCGACTATAAAATCAGCGCGATCGATCCGCGCCTTTACGGCTCGTTCGTCGAGCATCTGGGCCGCGCGGTCTACACCGGCATCTACGAGCCCGATCACCCCACTTCCGACGAAAATGGCATGCGCCGGGACGTGATCGATCTGGTGCGCGAACTCGACGTGCCCGTCGTGCGCTATCCCGGCGGCAATTTTGTTTCGGCCTATAATTGGGAAGACGGCATCGGCCCGAAGGAGGACCGCCCGGTTCGCCTCGACCTTGCCTGGCACACCTCGGAATCGAACCAGGTCGGCATCCACGAATTCGCCGACTGGGCGAAGGCCGCCAACACCGAGATGATGCTGGCCGTCAATCTGGGCTCGCGCGGTCTCGACGAGGCCCGCGCCTTCCTCGAATATGTCAATCATCCGGGCGGCAGCTATTGGTCGGATCTGCGCCGCAAGAACGGACGCGAGGAGCCCTGGAACGTCAAGCTCTGGTGCCTCGGCAACGAGATGGACGGCCCCTGGCAAATCGGCCAGAAGACGGCTGAAGAATATGGCCGCGTCGCCTTCGAGACCGCCAAGGCCATGCGCGCCTTCGACAAGTCGATCGAACTCGTCGTTTGCGGCTCCTCCTCACCCAAAATGCCGACCTACCCGGCCTGGGAAGCGACCGTGCTCGACTACACCTATGACAGCGTCGACTACATCAGCCTGCATATGTATTTCGAGAACCATGCGGGTGACACTGCGGCCTACCTCGCCCAGAACGCGCGCCTCGATGACTACATCGAGACCATCGCTTCCGTAATCAAGGTGACCAAGGCGAAGAAGCGGTCGAAGAAAGACGTCTATATCAGCTTCGACGAGTGGAATGTCTGGTACCATTCCAACGAAGCCGACCGGAAGGTTCTGGAAGGCCGTGATGGCTGGCCGCATGCGCCGGAACTGCTCGAAGACATCTACAATTTCGAGGACGTGCTGCAGGTCGGCTGCATCCTCAACACCTTCATCCGCCGCGCCGATGTCGTAAAGGTCGGCTGCCTGGCGCAGCTCGTCAACGTCATCGCACCGATCATGACCGTGCCCGGCGGCCCGGCCTGGCGCCAGACGACCTACTACCCTTACCTCTTTGCCTCGCATTATGGCCGCGGCACCTCCTACCAGCTGTCGATCGACTGCCCCAGCTATGCGACCGACTTTGCTGAATCCGTCCCCTATCTCGACATCTCTGCGGTCGAGAGCGACGCCGATGGCGCGCTGACCCTTTTCATCGTCAATCGTCACGAGACAGACGCCATCACACTCGATGTCGCGCTCGAAGGCTTCGGCGATCGCAAGGTGATCATGGACAAGGTCATCGCAGGCCATGCGCTGAAGACTGTGAACGGCCCGGACAAACAGACGGTTGCGCCGGTCGATGGCAGCGGAGTTGCCGTCGAGGGCAGTCGCCTCACGGCAGAGATCGCGCCGCTCAGCTACCGGATGATCCGGCTCGGCCAGTAAACCAATCGACGACGGGGAGGAGAAACCATGTCGGCTTCGATTGAAATTGACAATGTCACCAAGCGCTACGGCGCACTGACCGTACTCGAGGACATTTCACTGTCCATCGAGGCGGGGGAATTCGTGGTCTTCCTGGGACCTTCGGGCTGCGGGAAGTCCACACTGCTCCGCATGATCGCCGGCCTGGAGGATGTTACCTCCGGCACCATTTCGGTGAGCGGCAGCCGCGTGGACACGCTGCCGCCCGGCAAGCGCGGTGTGGCCATGGTCTTCCAGTCCTATGCGCTTTATCCGCATATGACGGTGAAGCAGAACATGTCCTTCGGTCTTGAGAACATCGGGATGGCAAAGGACGAGATCGAGGCCCGCGTACTCGCCGCCGCCGAGACGCTCGAGATCGGCCATCTGCTCGATCGCAAACCACAGAAACTATCGGGCGGCCAGCGACAGCGCGTTGCGATCGGCCGGGCAATCGTCAAGGAACCCAAGGCCTTCCTGTTCGATGAGCCGCTGTCGAACCTCGATGCCGCCCTTCGAGGTCGAACACGGCTTGAGCTTGCGCAACTGCATCACCGCCTCGGCTCGACGATGATCTTCGTCACCCACGACCAAGTGGAGGCCATGACGCTCGCTGACCGAATCGTCATCATGAACGCGCGCAAGATCGAACAGATTGGCACGCCGATGGATGTCTATCAGCGTCCGGCCACAAAATTCGTCGCAAGCTTCATCGGTTCGCCGGCGATGAACTTCCTGGATGTGGAGGCTTGGACCCAGGGCGCGGACGGGCTTTCCGTGACGGCTTCGGGACTGGGACAGGTCGAGACCGGAATGCGTGTCCCGGCAACGGCTCAGCCTAAAGGCGCAACGCTCGGCATTCGCGCCGAGGACATTGCCGTCGTTCCGCAAGGCAGCCTGGGCCATGCGGTCACAGCCGAAGTGGTTGAGCGGCTTGGTGATCGGTCACTCGTCTATGGCGTGCTCGACGATGACACCAAACTGGTTGTCGAGGCCGATGGTCGCTCTGTGATCAAGGCTGGCGATCGGCTGATGGTTTCGGCAGATCCGAATGCCTTCCATCTCTTCGGCGCCGATGGCCGCGCCTTTCCCAGGGAGGCGGACTGATATGGCCGAGAGTTATCGCCGCAGCCAGTGGAGCAATGGGCTCTTCATCCTACCTTATCTCCTGGTCTTCATTGCCCTGCTCGTGTTCCCGCTCTTCTGGGGCATGTGGCTGAGCCTGCACAAGGTGGACCTGTTCGGCCCCGGCCGGTTTGTCGGCCTGACCAACTACTTCAGGGTGGCCGGTGATGCGGTATTTCTGCAGGCCCTGCGCAACACCATGCTGTTTGTCGTGGTCAGTGTGCCCACGCTGGTTGCCTTGGGGCTTTTCCTGGCTCTGGCGCTCAACCGCACGACGCGCACGACCAGCTTCTTTCGCGGCCTTTTCTTCTCATCTTCGGTGCTGTCGGTCACCATCGTCACGCTGATCTGGCGCTTCGTCTTTATCCCGGGCGACGGGCTTCTGTCCGTCCTCTTTGTCCAGGCGGGCATTGACCAGATCAACTTCATCTCGACCAAGGGCTGGTCACTCTTCGCCGTCGGCGTTGCAACTGTCTGGTGGTGCGTCGGCCTGCCGATGATGCTCTTCCTCGCAGCCCTGCAACAAGTTCCCCAGGACCTCTACGAGGCGGCAGCGCTCGACAATGCCAGCCCCTGGCGGGTTCTGACACGCATCACCCTGCCCTCGATCACCCGCACCATCATGCTGGTGACGATCATCCAGATCGTCTTCCAGTTCCAGCTCTTCGGGCAGGCGCAGCTGATGACCAATGGCGGTCCGAACGGGTCGTCTCGTCCGCTCGTCATGTATATCTATGAAGTTGGGTTCGTACGCTGGGATGTCGGTCGCGCGGCGGCGGCCTCGCAATACCTCTTCCTGATCATCCTGGTCGCGGCCATGGCGCAATATGTCGTGTCCTCGCGCAAGACGGAGGACGGCGCATGAGCCAGTCGAACGACACCTATAAGCCGGACGTTCTGACGGCCAACCGACCGCTGCTCTGGGGTGCAGCCCTGCTCTCCGTCGTCATGATGGCGCCGGTGGCCTGGTTGATCGGCCTTTCGATCAAGAGCAACCAGGACCTGATGGTTGGCACGGACTCTGTCTTCCGGGCGCCCTACACGATCGCCAACTACCTCAACATCTGGCATTCCTCGCAGGTCTTCGGCTGGTTCTTCAATAGTCTGGTCGTCGCCACCGGCGAGACGGTGATGGTGCTGGTGCTCTCGTCGCTCGCCGGTTACGGCTTCGCGCGCCTGGAGTTTCCATTCCGCCGCACGCTGTTCATCATCGTGCTCTTCGGCCTCGCCGTGCCGGAACAGGCGGTCATCATCGCCCGTCACCAGATGTTCAACTGGTTCGGCCTTCACAATACCTATCTCGGCCTGATGCTGCCGGGCATGTCGGGTGCGTTCGGCGTCTTCCTGATGACGCAGTTCTTCCGGGCGATCCCGAAGGACATCGACGAGGCGGCTCTGCTCGACAACGCATCGCAATGGCGCATCTTCTGGAAGATCATGCTGCCGCAGACCCTGCCCGCCCAGGCGACGCTCGGCATCTTCACCTTCCTGCATGGCTGGAATGACTACTGGTGGCCGCTGATCTCCGCCACGAAGAAGGAAATGTACACACTGACGGTCGGGCTTGCCTCGTCGCAATCCAATTTTGCCCAGAGCGAGGGCCTCGGATTTCTGGCGGCCCAGGCGGTGTTCGCCAGTGTGCCTGCGCTCATCGTGTACGTGATCTTCCAGAAACACATTGTCACGGCCGTCTCGGGCGGCGCGGTGAAGTGAAGCCTACCCGGCCGGAGAGGAGCCGGCCGGCTCTGTTCAACAGGGCAATCAGCCCGACATAAGGGAGTGAGACACCATGAAACACATTCTGATGAGCACCGTCGCCGTTCTGGCACTCGGCTATGGCGCCTCGGCGAAGGCTGAGACGACGATCGAACTTCAGCGCTTCTTCGGCGCCTGCGATGCCGAATACGGCAACGTGACCGACGTCTCGGCCGCAGTCGGCGAATGCGGGATCGTCACCGCGCTGGTCAACAAATTCGAGGCCGACAATCCGGATATCGAAGTCAACGTGACCACCGTCGAATGGCCTGGCTACGACCAGCTCAACGCTCAACTTGCCTCGGGCGCGGCGCCGGACGTTGTCTCCATGCATTACTCCGCCATTTCCGACTACCAGAGCCGCGGCCTGATAGAGCCAATCGACGAAGTGCTGGCAGCCCAGGGTGTCGCCCCGGACAGCTTTACCGATGCCGGCCGTAATGGTGTGACGAAGGAAGGACAGCTCTACGGCCTGCCCTTCGATAACTGGACCATGCTCTTCCACGTCAATCTGAATCTGATGAAGGAAGCCGGCCTCGTCAACGCCGACGGCACGCCGATGCTGCCTAAGTCCGGCGAGGAGCTGATCGCCCAGGGCAAGCAGTTCACGGAAAAGACCGGCAAGCCCTATCTTATCCAGATCATGGCAAACGAAACGGCATCTTACGCCCGTATTCTCTATACCCTGCTGCAGCAGCAGAACGCGGACTTCTTTGCCGACCCGGCCGCAATCAAGCTGAACACGCCGGAGGCCAAGGCAGCCGTCGAACTGATGAAGGCAACGAAGGACGAGGGCATTTCGACCACCGGCCTCGACTATGCGGCCGCGGTTTCGGGATTTGCGAACGGCGAGGGTGGTATTGCCGTTAATGGCACCTGGCTGATCGGCGACTATGTCGCGCAGTCAGAGAAGGAAGGCACAGCGCTTTCGAACGGCTACACGGTCTATCCCGTTCCGCAGCTCTTTGCCGGTCAGGACAGCACCTATGCCGACGGCCACAGCTGGGTCATGCCGAAAAAGGATCGCACGCCCGAACAGATCGACGCGGTCGGCAAGCTCTTCAAGTTCCTTGCTGACAACGACTTCCAGTGGGCCCGCACCGGCCACCTGCCCGCCGCCAAAGCCGTCTTCGACATGCCGGAATTCAAGGCGCTGCCGCATCGCGACAATATTGCGAAAATCGCCCAGACCGGCCGCCCGCTGCCGGCCGAGGTCCAGCGCCAGTTCCCAATCCAGGACATCATCGGCGAGGAAGTCGGTGCTGCCGTCAACGGCGACAAGTCGGTCGACGAGGCGCTCGCTTCGGCGGAAAGCCGCGTGAACGAACTGCTCGGCGACCTCTGATCCGCATACCCTCCCCCAAGGCCTCCCTGGCCTGCCCCGCGCACTTCGGTGTGTGGGGCTTTTTTGGTCAGACGGCCGTCGACGGAGACTTCAGGATCAGGCGCTATTGTGGCTCTCAAAACCATGGCATCGGGGCCGCTCGGCTCGACAGGTTTCTCCTCAGACGCCGCATAGTGCTGCCATCCACCAGGCAGCTTCATGACGGCAAATGCTGTCGATACTCGGTCGTGTTCGCTCACAGTGACGCGATGAAATCCAAATTCCGATTCGAAGACCCGATCGTCCGCGAGGCGTTTCGCTCTGCCCTCGTGTCCTTCGACTGCCGCATCATGGCTGGATTCGATGTCGGAACCCATCGGGTTCTGTATTGTGCGGTGGAAGGCAATCACGATGGCGAAGAAGCTGATGCACCGGTGTACTATCGACGCGCCTGTGGTCAGGTTGTGAGTTGAGAGGGGACGCAACTACTCCCGGAGCCATTTGTTGACCAACCGCCTGCCTTCCTCGAGCAATCCCCGGACATTGTCGACAGCCACCGGCCACGATCCCCGCAGGAGAAATCAGCTGAGCATAGACTGCTGGCGCTTGCAGGCTCTAGGCCATCCGCCAATTCCGCTTTCCTCATATCACGTCCAGCTTCGCTGCTGACACTGGCGACGACTTTAACAGGCCCCCTTGCTGTATTCTCATATGACCAATCCCGATTTGAAGAATTGGTGACAAAACTGGAAGAGCGCTGAAAACTCTCTCACGTCGCTGACACGCTGACCATCTAAAGACATGGCCCTTAGCGCCGGGTCGCTTCCGATCCGGCCCGAGACCGAGCGTCGACAAGGTGCCAGCCGATGAAAATCATCCAGATCAGTGACACGCATTTCAGCCCGTCCAAGCCACATTTCAATGGCAATTGGGAACCGATCCGCCGCTGGATCGAACAGGTAGAGCCCGACCTTGTCGTGCACACCGGTGATCTGACCATCGATGGCGCCGATCAGGAAGACGACCTGGTCTTCTCCATGGCTTTGCTCGGCGAACTGGATATCCCGGTGCTTGCCGTGCCCGGCAACCATGATGTCGGGCACATGCCGGGTTCGCATCAGCCGATTGATGATACCCGTCTGGACCGCTGGCGCCGTCTTGTCGGCCCCGACCGCTTTGCCAAGGATCTCGGCCATTGGCGGATCATCGGATTGAACAGCCTCCTGCTCGGCTCGGGCCAAGCAGAGGAAGAGGAGCAATTCAACTGGCTCGTCGAGACCCTTGCTGATCTAGGTGGACGCCGCGTCGCTCTATTCGCGCACAAGCCGCTGTTCGTCGACGACCCGATGGAAGGCGACACCGGTTATTGGGGCGCACGGCCGACCGAACGGCAGCATATTCTCGACCTTCTGTCGGCCCACGATGTCGCACTTTACGCAAGCGGCCACCTGCACTGGGCCTGGCAGGGGAAAGTTGGCAGGACGAAGCTTGTATGGGCACCGCCGACATCCTTTATCATCGACAAGCTCGAACGCGAAATGCCGGGCGACCGCCTGATCGGCGGCGTCATCCATCATCTCGGCGAGGATGCGACGAGCGAGATCGTCGAGGTTCCCGGCACGATAGCCCATGTGCTCGACGACGTGATCGACGAGGTCTATCCGCGCACCGTGTCCACCCTGCCGGGGGAGGCCGCCGAATGAGTGCCTTCAGCCTTCGTGACATCAACAAGTCCTATGGCGGCAACGGCATCCTCAAGGGTGTCAGCTTCGATGCCGAGGCAGGCGAATTCATCGCTCTCGTCGGACCGTCGGGTTGCGGCAAGAGTACGCTGCTGCGCATCGTCGCCGGCCTTGATCATGCCGACCGGGGCGAGATCGTCATTGGCGGCGAGGACGTCTCTTCGCGCGCCGCCGGCGATCGCAACATCGCCATGGTGTTCCAGTCTTACGCGCTTTACCCGCATCTCACAGCCGGCCAGAACATCGCCGTCCCGCTCGCCATGCGGCGCTTGTCAACGGCGGGACGCCTGCCGCTGATCGGCGGGATGCTGTCCGACCAACGGAAGATCCGGGCCGACATCCAGCGTCAGGTCCAGGCCATGGCGACGTCCCTCAAGATCGACCACCTGCTCGACCGCAAGCCGGGCCAGATGTCGGGCGGTCAGCGCCAGCGCGTGGCGCTCGCCCGGGCCATGGTTCGTCAACCGAGCGTCTTCCTGATGGACGAACCGTTGTCCAACCTCGATGCGAACCTGCGCGTCCATGCCCGTGGCGAAATCGTCGACCTTCATCGCAAGGCCGGCGTCCCGACACTCTATGTCACCCATGACCAGTCGGAAGCCCTGTCGATGGCCGATCGCGTCGCCGTGATGATCGGCGGACGGCTGTTGCAGCTCGACAGCCCCCGCAGGATCTATGACGACCCGGTGCATCTCGAAGTCGCCAAGTTCCTCGGCCAGCCGCGCATCAACGTTCTGTCGACCGTCGTTGATCAGGAAGGCCTCGTGCAGGCCGGCGACGTCCGCCTTCTCACCCACACTCCCCTGAAACCCACCACGCCGGTTACGGTCGCTTTCCGTCCGGAATTCGTCAAGCTCGCACGCGCCGGAGACGGAAGCCTGCCCGCCCGCATCGAGCGGCTGGAGTTTCTGGGGTCCGAGGTCGTGGTCTTCACCAGGCTCGCGGCCATGGACGGCATCGTCGTGGCCAAGATCGCGCCCGCAGAGGCAGTCGGCCTCGTGACAGGCCAGCCTGTCGATCTGAAACTCGACCCATCCGCCATTCTGGTCTTCGACGACAAGGGCGAACGGCTGTTCGCCGACATCGCCATGGTCTCGCCGAAACGCTCGGAGGCCCTGCATGGCTGATCTCACCCTCGACGCCGGCCGGGTGGAGGCCACGAGCTCCGCGGCCGACACGGCCAAGCGTCGCGAGGCCCGCATCGCTATCCTGCTCTCGGCGCCGGCGCTCCTGCTTTTGCTGCTCTTCGTCATCCTGCCGACGATTGCCGTGATCTTTCTCGGTTTCACCGATTTCGAACTCGGTTATGGCAGCTTCAACTTCGTCGGCTTCGAGAATTATGCCGACCTGCTGAACGACCGCACGTTCAAGAAGTCGCTGTGGAACACCACGGTCTATGCGGCCATCGTCGCGCCGGTCTCGATGGCGCTCGGACTCGGCATTGCCCTGCTAATCGAGTCCGAGGACTGGGGCAAGAGCCTGTTTCGCACCGCATTCTTTCTGCCCGTCGCCTCCTTGCTCGTCGCCATGGCCACGGTATGGCAATATCTGTTTCATCCGACCATCGGCCCGGTCAACGCCCTCCTTGCCATGATCGGCATCGACGGACCGAACTGGCTCGGCGCGTCGAGCACGGTCATGATCAGCCTGTCGATCATCGGCATCTGGCAGGCGACCGGCTTCAATATGGTCCTGTTCCTGGCCGGTCTTTCCGCCATCCCGCGCGAACTCTACCAGGCAGCGGAAGTCGACGGTGCGCGCTCGGCGCTGTCCCGCTTCCGCCTCGTCACCTGGCCGATGCTGGGGCCGACCACGCTCTTCGTCACCACCATCAGCATCATCAACTCGGTCAAGGTCTTCGAAACCGTCAAGACCCTGACCGAAGGTGGTCCGAACAAGGCATCTGAAGTCCTGCTCTTCACCATCTATCAGGAGGGCTTCGTCTTCCTCAAGGTCGGCTATGCCTCGGCGATGACCGTCATCTTCCTAGCGATCCTGGTGTCGCTGATGTTCCTTCAATACCGCGTCATGGACCGGAAGGTGCACTACGCATGATGACCGATCGCTTCACCCCCGCCCGGGCCCTGCGCCTCGCGCTGCTCTCTATTGGGGCCATCCTCTTTCTCGCGCCATACATCTTCATGATCTCGACGGCCGGCAAGGCGCAGAGTGAAATCTTCTCCTCCTCGCTCAACCTGATCCCGCAGACCTGGTCCTATGCGGAAAATTTCGCCAAGGCCTTCGGCCGGGTCTCCATGGGCAGCCTGCTCCTGAACGGCGTAATCGTCTGCGGCCTGATTCTCGTCGTGCAGATCTTGGTGGCCATCCCTTGCGCCTATGCCATGGCCAAACTTTCCTTCCGCGCGGCGCGGATGATGATGGCGCTCGTCATGCTCGGGCTGCTGGTGCCGATCCATGCTACCGCTCTGCCGCTCTATGTCGCCTTCGACCGGCTGTCGGTGCTGAACAGCTACTTCGCCCTGGTCGCCCCGTTCTCGATCTCGGTCTTCGCAATATTCCTCTTCCTGCAGTTTTTCCGCGGCATCCCAGACGACCTGATCCACGCGGCACGTCTCGACGGCATGTCGGAGACCGGTATCGTCGCCCGTGTCGTGGTGCCGAATGCCTGGCCGGCGATCACCGCATTCTCGATCTTTTCCGTCGTGGCCCATTGGAACGACCTGTTCTGGCCGCTGATCGTGGTCACCAACCAGACCTATGCCACTCCGCCGCTTGGCCTTCTCTACTTCCGCGCCGCCGAAGCCGGCGACGATTACGGCGCGCTGATGGCGGCCACCCTGATCATCACCCTTCCCCTCGTGCTCGCCTTCCTGCTCGCGCAGAAACGCTTCGTCGAGGGCATTACCATGACCGGTCTCAAAGGCTGACCCGGTCGCAACCCTGGAGAACTGCAATGACTTATCTCAAGAAGGCCCTGGCCGCTGCAGCGGTATCGCTGGCAACGTGCCTCCCGGCCCATGCCGAGACCACGCTCAATGTGCACTACCCGATGCCGGGCTTCTTCAAGGACGTGATGGACACGATCTCGAAGAAGTTCATGGAAGAGAACCCGGACATCAAGATCACCTTCGCCAATCCTTCTGCGACCTACGAGGAAGGCATCCAGACGATCATGCGCCAGGCCGGCACGGCCGAAATGCCTGACGTCACCTTCATCGGCCTCAACCGCCTGCGCATGGTCAACGAACGCGACATCCCCGTCGATCTCGGCCCCTTCATGGCCAAGGACGGCAACATGGCCGAGCAGGGCTTTTCCGACAACATCCTGAAGCTTGCCCAGGTCCAGGGTAAGCAGGTCGGCCTCGCCTTCGCCACTTCCAACCCGATCATGTATTACAATGCCGATCTCGTGCGCAAAGTTGGTGGCAACCCCGACCAGCCGCCGAAGACCTGGGACGAGGTGATCGCTCTCTCCTCGAAGATCAAGGCACTCGGCGACGGCAATGAAGGTATCGACTTCCGCTGGCAGGGTGACGACTGGATGTTCTCCGCGCTTCTGTTCGGCGCGGGCGGCCAGATGCTGAGCAACGACGAAGCCACGGTCGCATTCAACGGTCCGGAAGGCCTCAAGGCTTTCGAACTGGTCGATCGCATGGTCAAGGAAGGCGGCCTCCCGGTCTTCACCAAGCAGGCCGGCGAACAGGCCTTCGTCGCCGGCAAGGTCGGCTTTGCCTTCCAGACCACCGGCGCCCTGCGCAACACCATCAAGAATGTCGGCGACAAGTTCGACCTGCGCACGGCCCATATCCCGCTGATCGATCCGGTCAACGGCAAGCTGCCGACCGGCGGCAACGCCGCCGTCATGCTGACGCGTGATGCCGACAAGCAGGAAGCCGCCTGGAAGTTCATCAAGTTCGCCGCCGGCCCCTTCGGTGCCTCGGTCGTCGTGCCCGGCACCGGCTACGTTCCGAACAATGAACTTGCGGCCACCTCGCCGGAGTATCTGGGTGACTTCTACAAGGAGAACCCGCTGTTCCGCGCCGGCCTCGAACAGATGCCGCTGATGCAGCCCTGGTACGCCTTCCCCGGTTCGAACGGCGTGAAGGTCACCCAGACCATCGTCGAGAACCTGTCGCGTGTCGTCGAACAGTCGGCCGAGCCCAAGGAAGCCCTCGACGACGCCGCCGCGGAAGTCGAAGGCCTGCTGCCGCGCAGCTGATCCGGAGTCTTCATCCGGACGAAGCCAATCCAAGACGTGTCGCTCATTTGAGCGGCACGTTCTCGACTGTCCGGAAACCTGGTTCACGACGCTTGATGGATCTGACGGACCGTGCCGCCGACATGCAGCTTGTAGCCGAGGCTCAAGTGGCGTGGTGCCGCTGAATTTTCTGCAATATCGAGCAGCAGCGAGGCGGCAGTGGCGCCCATGCTGGCATCCGCCATTTCTATAGTCGTCAACGACGGATGGACGAGCCGGCCGATTGCGATCCCGTCGAAACCGGCGACCGACACGTCGTCTGGTACTGAAAGCCCCTCACGGCGAAGGGCGCTGATCACGCCCAGCGCCAGAAGATCGTTCGACGCGATGATTGCAGTGGGGCGGTGAAGAGACATCGCCGGTGCCAGATCCAGTTGCTCGTAGCCCATGGTGAAAGAAACCTGCAAGGCCTCATCAATCGGCAGCTCTGCCGCATTCATCGCGTCCAGGTAACCCTCATATCGCAGTCTAGCCCGGTCGGAACTTGCAAAGCGGCCAGACACAAACAGGATTCGGCGATGCCCCTTGTCCACGAGATGCATGGCGAGTTCGCGCCCGGCCAGCCGATTGTCCGTGGTCACGGCAGCCGGAAAGCGTGGGGTCGGCAGATTGTTGAGCAAGACTGTCGGCGGAAGAGCGGCACGCAGGGTGGATTGGCTTTCGCGCGGATCGCATACCGTCAGAATGAGGCCGGTCGCCTTCTCGGCCAACAGATAATCGACCGCCTCAGCCTCGCGCAACGGGTCGTAGTCGGACTGTGCAATCAACACACCATAACCGGACACCCGCATGCGGCTCTGGATGCCCGATAGCGATGCGGCGAAGACCGGATTGGTGATGCTGGGAATGAGCACCCCGATCACCGGCCGCCGACGTCCTGGGGAAAGAGTTCGCTCAAGTCTGTGATAACCCAGATCAGACGCAGCCTTGCGCACCCGACGCACCATGCTCTCACTGACAGGTCCGCTGCGATTGAGAACACGACTGACTGTCGCCATGGAGCAACCGGCGCGGAACGCGATGTCTTCAAGTGTCGACATTTGGTGCTCCTTTCGTCGTCGCGAAAGTCAGGCCGGCACGCCACTCATCGTTTTCCGATCGGCAGCATTCCGAACTCCAGGCCACGCATCGCATCAGAGTCTTCCCGACAGATCATATCGGATCACGGCATCCTGCAGGCATAAAGCAATGGAAGATTACCGCCATGTGACATCGACTGTTCACGCTGGCATGGCCGCAGCCGAATGATCTTGCAGCAGGATTTTCCGCGCACGGGCGTGGTGTCGCCGCATCAGGCCAGCGGATTGGTGAGATGCCGCATCATTTGGGAAAGCCGTATTTTTCCGTAATGTGCCAGAATGACTGGTTGATCCTGATGAGGGAGCGGATGCTTTCGCGGATACGCTCGATTTCTTGATCGTCGAGCTCCTCGATCTTTCCGTATTTAATATCGTCCCGGCCCTCGAAAATGCGCATGGATTGGGTCAATCCGCGACCGCTGTCCGGGTCGAACGAATAAATGCAATGATTGTATTTGTTTCGGAGCTTGGCCTCTTCCGACAGCCTTTTCGTGGAATCCAAGACATCGGCCCGACAGTCGGCCGGGGTCTTCTGCATCTTGGCGAGGCGCTCGACGAGATCAATTCGCGCGCGGGGCGTGTTCAGCGTCAAGAAGATGACGATCGCGGTTTCCTTGTCCGACTGGGCAAGGCCGGCAATCATATGGATCAACAGACTTTCAGTGTTGGTCCATGTGTAGTTCAACTGCCCGATCAGCAGCAGAACATCCTGAAACCTACGCATCGCCGCCAGACACCGGATTGCCTCCCGGTCGCTGGACCGAACCGCCGCCCTCCCTGTCCCGGTGCTCGAAATAGAGAGCGACCGCTTCGGTCCGGTTGTGAACGCCGAGCTTGGTGATGATGTTGTGAATGTGAATCTTGACCGTGTGTTCCGATACGCCGAGCACGGCAGCTATAATCTTGTTCTGGTTGCCCAAAGCGATCCTGGCCAAAATCTCGTTCTCACGCTTCGTCAATTGGTGCATGACCTTGCCTTGGATTTCCTGGACAAGCTGCGGCTTTGCTTCGTCTACCAAGCCGTCACCCTCGTTTCGCCAGCGAATGCTGTCCTGATTTCGATAGGCGATGGACGGGAAATATGTCCCTCCCCTTAGAATGATCCGCAACATGGAGAGGAGAACATCCAGACTGACATTCAGGGGTAGAACTCCCTGCACATGGCTGGTGTCGATCAGGTGAAACCTCTCGACGCTGCCACGCAAGTCACTGTCCGTGACAATCGCAATGGCAGCAGACGGATGCTGGGCCAAAAGGTCGTTGGCGCATTCGCTCAACTCATGGGCATGAAGCAAATCGACCAGCACCAGACGCAGTGGAACATCGAATTCCTCCAAAGCAGACTGCATGCTGAGGCCTTGCGAGACCCTGAGAAAGGGAAACTCCCTTTGAATGGCAGCAGCCATAGCCCCGGAGATTACATCCGGCGGGCCGACGTAAAGAAGTGTACGAAGATTAGGCATCGCCTCCAGGGACGCCACCAAATCCGCGCCACCGCTCCCGACGTGAGGCGCAAGTTGTTTCATGCAGCATGCCTCCCCCAAACACAATCATAGCGTGCGCCACCAGGCGCCATCTTCGTTGCTTTAGGAAACGGTAAACCAAACGGCAGAGGTTGGGAATAGTCCGAACGAGCTATTAGGCGCTCACCTAGACTTCATGAGCGAGAAGATTTTCCCGGCTCGTGAAAAACGACGCGCATATCCGAATGAAACAACAAGCAAAAGACTAGATCATCTACACAAAACGAGGGAGATTTTCGCTGCGGTATACGCCTTTCGATGCCGTCTGACGATGAGGCATCGGTGACGATGGCGGCGACTTGCGTGGCGCAAGCCTTCGTACGAACTGAACTTCTTCGCGAGCAGCATCTGATGCGATCAACCCAGAGCAGCAGCGTGCCGATGCTGCCTTGTCTTGGAGCAATCGTTTGGCCGCTCGAATTTCCATGAGCTTAGCCGCAAATAAGACAAGTAAATGTCAATGGAAGCGTCAGTCTAGCCCCGTGTCAGGGATGCTGCGACGCACATTACTAGCTCCATCTATCAGCTTATCTTCCGGCGCCGACAAGCACAGACTTGTGTGTGAGGCGGCGACCCTGGTGTTCGCGTTGGACCTGCCACTCGAAGGCCGGGCCAGAACGGGAGCAATGCCTCAGCAACACGTTCAGGAGGAATTTCGTCGGCATCCACAGCGCGGTGGCGACACCAACAAGCAGCCTCGTGAGCAAGATCGTTTCTCAACCACAGATCAATCCGGAATTCGCATGGGAAGACCGTATAGAAGATGAATGACGGTCAATCAGTCGCGAAATCCGATAATGGAGGATACGACTATGGTAGGCAAATCGAAGCACAATTACTACGACCACGGTGACGACCAAGAGCAAGAGCAGGAACAGAGTGAACTGCAAGCGCAGGCCCAGGCCCAACTCGAGGCACAAGCCCAGGGACAAGGGCAGGGTCAAGGTCAACATCAGTCGAGCACGTCCGAAAGCCTCAACGGCAACGGCAACCTGAATGGGAATGGCAACGGAAACCTGAACGGCAATGGCAACCTGAACGCCAATCTCAACGTCAATGAAAACATCAGCACCACCACGGTGACCGTCGGCGTGACACTCGATCCGGGTCTCGAAGGTTATCTCCCCACCGACGATGACTTTGCCGATATCGATATGGCCAAGGACTCCTCGATTGAAGGCATGTTCAACGTCCAGTTCAAGGACGTCATGAACGAGGCATTGGACGGTGAAGGCAACGATGTCGGAAACGTCTTCAACCAGATCGCTAATCTCCAGGACAATGACAAGCTGGAGGAAGCCGAAGTCAAGAATGATGCGACCTTCACGGTCAATGCCAAGGCCAATGGCGGATTTGCCAAGGCCGAAGAAGGCATTAGCGGTGGTGGCGGCGGTGGAGACGGCGGCGGGAATGCGGACGCTGACGGCGGCGACGGCGGCAATGGCGGCTTTTCGCTCGGCGGCGCAGCTCTCGGCGGCATCGGTCTCGGTGGCCTCGCGCTCAGCGGCGCTGAGGGTGGCGAAGGCGACGGCGGCGATGCCGACGGCGGCGAAGGCGACTCCGGCAGCGCCGATTCCGGCGCCGCACTCGGCGGCATCGGTGTCGGCGGTGATGGCGGCAATGGCGCGTCGGGCGTCGGTCTCGGCTTGGGCCTCGGTCTTGGCCTCGGTGCTGGGCTTGCTCTGGGTGGCAGCGGCGCCAGCGGCAGCAGTAGCACCGGTAGCGGCGGCGAAGGCGGATCCGGCGGCGATGCGGAAGGCGGCGACGCTGATGACGCCGGCGACAGCGAATCCACAGGCGGCGAAGGCGGAAACGGCCTGGGCCTGTCGCTCGGCTTGATCAACCCGATCCTCATCGACAATGAAGGCGGGGATGCCGGTGGCAGTGGCAGTGGTGGCAACAACACTGGTGGTGCAGCGACCGGCGGCGGCGCTGGCGGTGCCGGCGGAGGTAGTGGCGCAGCCACCAATTCCGGCAACGGCGGCGGCGGTGGCGATGCCGGTGGTCTCGGCATGGGGCTGGGTTCCGGCAATGGCGCAGGTTTCGGTGTCGGCGGTGACGGCGGCGCAGGTGCGGCCGGCAATGGTGCTGGCGGTGCTTCCGGTGCCGCGACCAGCGGCGATGCCTGGGGCGGAGACGCCTGGGCCGGCGGTGGAGACGGTGGTGCGGCGCTCAGCGGCGCCTGGACAACCGGCACCGGCGGCGGCGCAGTCGGCGGCTGGGCCGATGCGGGCGACGGTGCATTCGGCGGGGCCGGCGGCACGGCAACGAACGGCTTCGGGGGCGCTGGCGATGGCGGGTCCTGGGGTTCTGCCAATGGCGATGATGGATATGTCACCGGCAACAGTTCGGCGAGCGCAGATGCTGGCATCGACACGAGCGCCTTCAATCAGGAAATCGTGATGGGCGCCAATCTGCAGCAGAATGCCATCGACATGACAGTGGTCGGCGGCAGCCTCACCAGCACGGTTGTAGGCGAAGACGGCGACGACGGCCTGTAAGCGGGGATCGCGCACAGCCACAGACAAAATGTGACAGGGCTGCGCAGGCTTCCTGCGCAGCTCCTTCTCGCCTCATGACGTGCAGTCATGCCGGCACTGCGGGAACGAGGAGTTACGGCCTTGACGACGATGGACAAGTTCACCGAAGAGATCAGTCACTTTATCGGCTTCTTCCACATCAGCGTCGAGAACGCTCGGGCCCGGGAGGCCTATACCGAGTTCGCCTTCACCAAACTCGAAGGAGAAGTTGAGAAGCTGCCGTTCCACACGAGCGATTTTGGCGCACCCTTCGATCTTCTGGGGTTCGAGCCGGACTTCGGTTATCGGTCAGCGGCGCCGGGTCACTGGTATGTTCCGACGAAACTTGCAGACGCGCAGCTTATGCCGGCCAGCGGAGCAATCGGTTATGACATCGACGAACCGACGCTTCCAGAAACCTTCCGGGATGCATTCGGCAGCCCGATGAAAACAGTGGTTTCCGTCTCTCCGGAGATCGAAGCTCCAGGATCTGTTGTCAATCATTTCAGCCAGGCCATCGCCTTGTCCGATGACGACTATTTCGGCGTCGGGGGGCATGGACTGACCTTCAATCCCGAACTCATTGATGACGCGGCCGTTCTCAAGGGCTTCGAAGAGGCATCGGCCCTGTCGCCACTCGGCGATCTTGCACGTCCCGGCACGAGCGAAGACATGATCAGCGTGATCAAGTCAGTCATCGAACAGCTTGAGGATGCGCCCGCAGACAATGATGCCGTCCAGCTTCGCATCTCCTCCAAGTCGATCGACGGAACATTCGTCAATGGTGAACTGGTCGAGGAAGCGCCGAAAATCGAGGACTATCATTCCTTTGACGAAGACGAGAACGAGGACGGTGAGGATGGCGAGAGTGGTGCCTCCAACACCTGGATGTCGGAGGATGGCACCGTCGCTATCGAGGTAGCGGTGGAGGTGACCACCGGCGGCAACACGCTTATCAACAATGTCGTGCTGCAGAACTTCTGGACAGGCGCGACGGTCACTCTGGTTGCCGAAGACCATATCGAAGTGAACGCCATTATTCAGATCAACGCGCTTTGGGATAGCGACTCGATTACGTCGGCGGTCACCAACCTGACCCAGGACGCAGCTGGAAACGAGTTGTTCAACATCGCAACTTTCGACCATCTGGATACGTCCGATGGTAAGGCACCAGACTCGAGTGGCGACGGCGGCTATCCGGCCTTCTGGGCGGTTACCGAGATCCACGGCGATCTGATGATCGTCAATTGGCTCGAGCAGATCATCTTCATGAGCGACGACGATGTTGGAATTCTGTCATCGTCAGGGGTGACAACAAGCGTGATCGCTGGCGACAATTTCGGCGTCAATCATGCCTCAGTTTTCGAACTCGGCTTTTCCTACGATCTGATCATTATCGGCGGGTCGATCTTCGACGCGAACATCATTCACCAGATGAACATCCTGTTCGACAATGATCTCGTTGGCGCAACCGGCGATTTCCAGACATCCGGCGAAGGCTCGTTCTCGTCCTCCGGCAACCTGCTCTGGAACCAGGCCCGTATCGGGACGATCGGAGATGCGGACCGCTTCGAGACGCTGACGCAGGAGCAGATCGATACGCTCGAATCATTTGCCGATGGGGAAGGCAGCATAGCGCCCGACTTGCTGTCAAACCCCGCCTTTGCAGGACTGCAGGGATTGCGGGTGCTTTCGATCAGCGGCGACCTCATCAACCTCCAATACATCCGCCAAACCAATATCCTCGGTGACAGCGATCAGATCGCGCTGGCGATGGATGCCATCGCGCCTCACCTCGATGCCAGCTGGAGCATCGAAACGGGATCCAACACGCTGGTGAACAACGCCACGATCATCGATCTGGATTCCGTGGGCAAGACCTATATCGGCGGCGACCAGTATTCTCAGGAAACACTCTTCCAGGCCGAACTGATCTCGGCACATCCGGACTTCAGCAATCCGAACCCCGATGCGCTGATCAATGAAGCCGTTCTTTTTCTCGATGATTCCATGCTCGATCAGGACGATTACCCGCCGGCATCCGACGCGTCATGCATGCCCTCGGAATACGACGGCCATACGGGTGATGGCGTGAACAGCATGCTGGGACATTAAAGGGGACATGAATGTCGGAAATCCGCAAGCGGCTTGAGCCGCCGATCGAATCCGCAGGCAGCTCGGCTTCCAGGCCGCCGAAGTTGGAGGCCTCCAACGATGCCGATGGCAGCTACGCCCAACTCGAGCGCGCCGTCGATGACTATCTGAAAGCCGAGCGCGGCAACTCGGAGTCACATTCGCCAGCATCGACGCAGTCCATTCGCCAGGCGACCAATCTGCGGGTTGCCTACAGCCAACTGCCCAAGACAGAAGAGGCGTTCCAACGCGGCCCTGCGGAAGAGGCCAGACAGGAGCCTTCGCCAGGGCCTGCCGAACCGGAGAACCGTCCGGTGGAATCCAGGGGCCCCGATGGAATGAAGGTCATCGATGGAGATTGCGGACCGATCCAGGGTGAAGCATCGACGAAAGACACTCCGACATCAAACCGAGGCGGCAAAGGTGGTGGAGGCGGCCCTTTTCACAAGCGGCTGGGACAAGTCGACTTCAATGCCAGCCTCAAGGCGGGTGTCGACGCCGTCAGGCGCAACCTGTTGATCGTCATGGTGTTCACCGTGGCCAGCAATGTGCTTGTGCTGGCTATACCAATCTACCTATTTCAGATCTCGGATCGGGTCCTGACGAGCCGATCCACCGATACGCTGATCATGCTGACCATTGTGATTGTCGGCGCCATCATTCTACAGGCCGCCTTCGACGCCTTGCGACGATTCATTCTGATGCGAACGGCGGTAGAATTTGCGGCCCAACTCGGGGCGCCGATCCTGAGTGCGGCGGCGCGGGCTTCGCTGCAGGGCAACGGGCGGGAATACCAAACCCTCGGGGACCTGCAGCAGGTTCGCTCATTTCTCGTATCGCGAACGCTGCTCGCTTTTCTGGACGCCCCGATCGCGCCTATCTTCCTGCTCGCGGTCTTCCTGATCCATCCGCATCTCGGGTTCATCGTCGTAATCTCGGCAATCCTGCTTCTGGTCTTTACCCAGATCAATCAGCGGATGACGGCATTGCCCTTTGCCGAAGCGAATGCCGCTCAGGTCAAGGCAAACCTGCATCTCGATTCCATGACGCGTAACTCGCAGATCATCAATGCCCTGGCGATGATCCCCGAAGCCGTGCACATCTGGGGCAAGGATACTGCCGCATCGCTGAAGGCACAGGTTGTTGCGCAAGACAGGAACATTGCAATTGCCGCCATGTCGAAAGGCGCGCGTCTCCTGACCCAGGTCACGATGCTCGGATGGGGGGCTTACCTTTCCCTCGAAGGCGAGCTTACCGGGGGAATGGTCATCGCATCCTCCATCATCGCAGGCCGTGCGCTCGCGCCGATAGAAGGGGCGATCGAGGGGTGGAACCAGTTCAGCCAGTCGCGCGCCGCTTATGGACGGATCGCCGCACTGCTCAAATCCTCGCCGCTCAACTTCGAGCGCCTCAATCTGCCGAAGCCGGAGGGGAGGCTCGATGTCGAACGCCTGCTCTATGTGCCACAGGGCACAAAGAGGGTCGTGCTGAACGGAATTTCCTTTGCTATGCAGCCAGGCGAGTCGCTTGCCGTCATCGGAAATTCAGGCGCCGGAAAGACGACGCTCGGCAAGATGCTGGTCGGATCCATCCTGCCGACGTCCGGAAATGTTCGCCTCGACCTGATGGACCTGCGCAACTGGGACCAGCGGCAATTCGGCGAGAATATCGGTTATCTGCCGCAGGACGTGCAGCTCTTTCCCGGCACGATCAAGGCCAACATCGCCCGAATGCGCTCCGACGCCGACGATGAACAGATCTATCGCGCAGCGATGCTCGCCGACGTGCACGAGATGATCGCAAGCCTTCCCCATGGCTACGAGACAATGGTCGCCGCCGATGGCTCACCCCTGTCAGGCGGCCAGAAGCAACGGATTGCCCTGGCGCGCGCATTCTTCGGCGATCCTCACCTTGTGGTCCTGGACGAGCCCAATTCCAACCTCGACAGCGCCGGCGACGTAGCCCTCATGCGCGCTCTGCAGCACGCCAAGGAACAGAAGATCACCATGATCACCGTCACGCAGCGGCCTTCCCTGCTCGCAAGCGTCGACAAGATCCTGCTTTTGGTCAATGGCACCGTTGCCCTGTTTGGCATGCGCATGGACGTGCTGAAAGCATTACAAGCCCGTGGCATTGATATCGAGGGCGGCTCTTTCGGACATCAGTTGCAATAGGGGACGACGCAGATGGCAGACATCGCAAAGGTCCACGATATCGAGTGGTATTCCGACGTTCCGAGATCGATCAGCAAACAGACGATTGTCGGTCTGGGTCTGCTTGTAGTTGCATTCGGCGGGTTCGGCACATGGGCGTCGACGGCGCCTTTGGCGGCTGCCGTGCTCGCACAAGGCAGCTTCGTCGCCACCGGCCAGAACAAGATCATCCAGCATCTGGAAGGCGGAATTATCGAGCAGATCCTTGTCAGCGAGGGAGACCAGGTGGTCGAGGGACAGGCTCTCGTGCAACTGGACGAGACCGCGGCACTGGCGAAGAAGCGCGAACTGTTCCTGCGCCGCATGCGACTGGATGTGACCGCGGCACGTCTCACCGCGCAATTCGAGACGGTCGAAAAACTCGATCTCTCCTCATTGGTGAATGAACATCGCGGAGATACGGAAGTCTGGGAGATCCTGGTCAGCCAGCAACTCAGTTTCAGGGCACAACGACAAAAACTGTCCAGCGAAGTATCCCTGTTGCAGCAGAATATACGGGCGCTCGAGTTCCGCGAGATCGGCTACACCCGCCAAAGGGATGCCTCGATCCGCCAACTCGATCTGCTCAAGGATGAGTATGCTGCAAAGGAAGTCCTGCTGAAGAAGGGCGTTGCGCGCGCCAACGAGGTCAAGGCCATTCTTCGGGCCATAGCCGAGGCCGAGGGACAGATTGGACGCCTGGAAGCAGAAATTGCGGAGACCCAGGCGCAGAGAACGAAAGGCGAGCAGGAGGTGCTACGGGCGGAAAGTGCCTATCGGGAAGACGCGTTGGAGCGTCTTCAGGCCATCCAGGGCGAGCGCGACATGGTACGGGAGCAGTTGCGAGAGGCCGTCAACGTCCTTGATCGGGCGACAATCAACGCACCCGTTTCGGGGACTGTCGTCCGGATTCATTATCACACCAATGGCGGCGTGATCGAAAGTGGCAAGGCGATCCTCGAAATCCTGCCGGCCGGCGTGCCGCTGATCATAGAAACACAGATCTCCCGCAACGATATCGACAGCGTCAAGCTGGGGCAGGAAGCGACCATCCGGCTCGTCGCGCTCAATCAAAGAACGACGCCCGTGATCAGGGGTGATGTGTTCTATCTCTCGGCGGACGCGCTTCAGCAAACGGGCAATGCAGCGACTGCCCCGCATGATGTCTATCTCGCTCGGATCAACATTGCACCGACCGAACTGGCACGAGTGCCCGGCTTCACCCCGACTCCCGGCATGCCAGCCGAAGTGATGATCCAGACCAGTGAGCGAACCTTCTTCAACTACCTTGCCAAGCCCATCACGGACAGCATGTCACGCGCGTTTTCGGAACAATGAGATCTGCCACTGGGTGCAGCTGGGGCGACCAAGGCTCATCGCAGAGGGCGGGAGCCGCGTTCCAGCGGCGCGGTGAACAGTATGGGCGCTCGATCCCCAGCGGTCGGACAGCTCGGGACGAAGGAAAGTCACACTCCTCGCGATGACAGACCGCCGGCAGGAACTAGACGATCGAACAGCCTGCGAATTGGAGTTGTCCGGCATGACGCGCTAGATTGCTCTGATCCCCGGAAGTGAACCACTCACAACTGCAGTTTTTCGCGGTAACTCTCGGCTGGGAGAAGAGCGGAAGCACGAAGGCATCGAAGTTCTCGGACGCGCAGAAAGCGTTCATTTTGAGACAGGGCGACGACAGTGTGCCGGTGACAGAGATCTGCCGGCAGGCAGGTATCGACACGGCTGCCAA
>UBNV01000014.1 GCA_900466945.1 Hyphomicrobiales bacterium | reverse complement strand
GGGCGCAGAACACCGGTTACAGTCTGACGCTAGGCCCTGTCAGCATATTCTCGGCGCTTGCGCTGATTGCGATGGCTGCCCTTGGCATTTTGTCTAGCCGGAATGTCAGGTTCATCTGGGGCGTCTATCTAGCCGCCTTCATAGCGCTGGCGTGGGCGCCTGTGGTCTGGCACAAGCGGGCGCTCAGAGACGACCCGCAAATCGTGGCATTCGTCGTCACAATGACAGTCGGGACATTCCTTGGAATGATCGCCTTCTGGGCGTTCTTCCGCTTCTTCGCCAGAAAAAGCAAATAGCGAAGCATTCCGCCTCCCCGCGATGTTTTTTGGGGTCGGACATTTTCGCGACCCTATCCCTGATCAGGCGCGCGCACGTTCCCCCGTGGCCCGGCCCGGCGATCCTCTCAGCCCAGCAGGTCGAGGGGGCTTTGGCTTGGCGTGAGGCTTGGCCAAAGGCTAGGCGTGAAGCTCCAGTGTCCTGACGGTTTAGCTGTTCATAGAAGAACGCCAACGACTGCGACAACGACCGAGACGCCTACCGTGATTGCTGAATACTTTGTCCAGCGAGCCGTCTCAACAGTAGCATCCGCCGCAAGCTTCTGTGACCTCGCGGCTTCTATCTGTGCTTCCGACGTGCGCTTCTCCATAAGGTAGGTGCGCCGCTTGACCTCAACGTCCCTCTCATAGGACCGCTGCGATCCCGGCTGTTCGCCGCCTGTTTCGAAAAGCTGCTCATCGCTGAGGTCTTGCCACTTCATCAGGTCGTCCCTTTGTTGTCATTCGACCGCCATCTGACATTGATTGCGCTTCCTCTTCAATCCCGCCCAAGTCCCACAAGACCCTGCCCGTATGGCACTGTCTCAGGCTGGCCAAAAGCAGTGCCACAAGAATGGGTATTGACTTTTGAGACGGCCGGTATCATTAGGTCTATGACTTCAATGGCACTGACTGGAAACCAGACCCATGACCGCCACCCTCGTAGGATATGCCCGCACCTCGACCCTCGACCAGATTGCAGGGCTTGACGCTCAGCTTCGAGACCTGACTGAAGCCGGATGCTCCAAGGTCTTCCAAGAGCAAGTCTCTTCGGTGGATACGAAGCGCCCGGAACTGGAGCGCGTCCTTGAATACGTGCGGGAGGGCGACACTGTGGTCGTGACCAAGCTCGACCGTTTGGCCCGTTCCATGGCGAACCTGATGGAGATCATGGGCAAGTTGACCAAGAAGAGCGTAAGCCTGAAGGTCTTGGCCTTGAACCTCGACACTTCGACCCCGACGGGCAAGCTCATGCTGAACATGCTCGGGTCTATCGCAGAGTTTGAGCGTGACCTGATGCTGGAGCGGCAGCGGGAAGGCATCGCCAAGGCCAAGGCGGAAGGCAAGTATCAGGGTCGCGCACCGACAGCACGGCGCAAGATGGACGACATCAAGCGCCTGAAGGGTGAAGGGAAGACCGCCGACTCTATTGCCGCAGAGTTGGGCATTGGGCGGTCCAGTGTCTTCAGGGTCTTGAGGGAGGGCTGAGGCTCGTGTGTTGCATAAACGGCACACACCTGCCCCCATCTGTTCGTTTTCTGCCGACCCCTGCCTATCTCTCTGCGCGGCCTAACGCTCTTCCCCAAGTCCAGCCAACGGCACAAACTGCGCGTTCGCCGCTAGGTGTCGTACCGGTTTTTCCAAAAAACCTTTTTCCAATACCCAAACATAATCGCCGCCGCGCCAAGATCGACAACGATCCAGACACCCTTGGACAAAGGGACCGGAATGATGGGGTTCCAGAACATGACAATCCACGCGAAGCCGTAAATCCAGCCTGTGGGGGTCTCCTTTCTGCTCCACTCGAAGAGAGCAGCGAAACCCGCTACCAGGAATACCAACGGTCGCAGAGCTTCATAATAGCTATCCTCCTGCGGAAAGACTCCGAACGCGAGAAGGGCAGCACATCCGAGCAGGGCCAAGCCAAAACGAAATTTCATGAAGTCCCCTGATGTTCAGCGCCTTGTCCGCATGAACAGCTTCAGGGTCAAGTGCCGCGTTTACTGGAACGTCGCCGTGGTCTTGTCGTATCGCTTGCCTTCCGCAATCTCGACCAACTCGACCAGTTCGTCTTCCTGATCAATGCCGCTGTGGACAAGCTCGACAATCAGTTCCCGCGTGTTGGGGTCTTTGGCCATCCATGAGCCGTGAGCCTTCCGCACCTTGCGAACGGCGCGGGCAATCAGAATGCGTTCAGCCGGGTCTTTCCTATCTTCTGACATAGCTGCCTCCATGGTTCCCCATGCTGGAACATGAATGCGACAGTGGCAAGACATGAGAGTTTAGGGGTTAGAGGCTGTCACTTCAGGCCCTGCAAATAAGGCAGCGTAGCGACTACCTGGGGCCGGATGATCTTACATCGCGAGATGACAGCATCCCGTCGCTGATAGCCGATCTATTTCAATAGCTCATACAATAAGCTTTCACATCGGCATGTGTGGTTGTTACCCGGTCTCGGGCGTGCATAGTCGGGCCATCGGCCTTGCACTGCGCGGGCCTAACGCAATCGAAGGGACTGCCCCATGCTTATCCAGACAACCGCCATCGAAGTCGCTGCCAACCGCCGTTACATCTTCATAGAGACCTGCGCATTCGCCTTCTTCTGGGAGGTTGGCGCACGTCCGATCTTCGACCGCAAGACCACCGCCATTGGTGCCTAACACCAGCTCAAGGCCCGTGGTCTGCAATAGCCCTCAGCAAGCTCAAGGACGCGCGACAGCAGAGCGATAGGCAATCACCGCCGCCGTTCTCTGGTCGCGCTCCTCGCGTCTGTGAGGGCCGATTGCAGGGCGGGGGCGGTGGCCTATGCCGGTTTGTTAATCAGCAGTTCCGCAGCGCTGCCTATCTCGGGCGCCTCACGTCTGATTTCAGCCGAAACCTGCTTAGCTTCCGCTATCGCGTGCCATCTGTGACCATCCTCGATTAGTGGTCCGATCCGAGAAGCATAGCGACGCATTCTTTCAATGAAGCCGATAGGATCGGCGTCAAAAGAGATTTGGGGTGTTTCAAGGCCAAGCTTATTCAGCGTCAACTCCAAAGACAGACACTTGTTGACCCAACGCTCAATTGCGTCCCACGGCGGTAACGTATCGCCCCGCCTAATCTCAGTCTCCAACTCCGCCAACCTCTGCTCCATCTCCGAGAGCTTCACACCCGCTGCGCGCATGTCGAGCGCCCGACTGCGGTCAAATCGTGCCGCCAATCGAAGTAAGACGATTGCAGCGAAGGCACCAATCATCGACCACCCCAGCGCCTTTACCCATTCTGTCATCAATACATCTTGGACTATCGCGGCGAACGGCTCGGCCCAAAGCGTCGTAGTGATCCCGAAAGTACCCAGAAGCGCAGATAGGAACGGCTCCAGCAGTACCGCGCTAAATGCCGTAGCAAGTGCGGTAATCACGTATCGAATTAGATTGGTGAGTTTGACCATATTGCCCCGATGAAGTCTTTCTCTCTGTGCGCCTTGGATACGTTTCACTTCAGGCTATCGTGCAGCATCATCAACGCCTTCCACCCAGGATGTCAAAGCTCGCCTAGTCTGGCAAAAGACCTAACAACTCCTCTTTGGTCTCTGGCAAGCATCGCCCCGCTTTGGGAGTGGTCGAGGTTCCGCGAAAAGAGTGAGGGGTAGGCCCGGCCATTTGCGACTTACCTGTGGAGTACTGGCAATCAATACGACACACCTGAGGACAACAGCTCAATACAATGCACCTTGGGAAGGCATGAACTAACCCCCTGCCTTTGGTCGCTGACCTAACGACGCACCTGAGAACTACGACCGCGAGGGCTACACCGCCCCGGATCAATACCCCTTCTCTTAGAACTGTCGGCAAATACGACTACCCATAGAAGCACAGGCGATAAGCCACGCCTTGGACATAGCGCACGACCCACGCCGCCGACCTAACCACATCCCTTTGGTCTGCACGCAAAACCCCACACCTTTGGTCTGTATCGGCACGAATGCGCCCGGCACGACAAAACCCTGCCACTTAGGTTCTGTGGCAATACCCCCCGCCTTCGAGGTGCCGGGCTTTTACCCCCTATCTTAGGAGTTCATCAGGAGCGCCGACGGCTTGACCTAACCCCGCACCTGGGGACCTAAGCCAATACCCCCACCCTTGGAGCATTCGGCCAATAATTCCTCACTTAGGTCCGCAGGGGATTACCCCGCATCTTTGGTCTGCAATCAATACAACTCGCCTGAGAAGCATCAGGATCAATGCCCCACCACTGTGGAGTGCTGGCAATCAATCCGACGTATCTTTGGACGACGCTCCGGCTATACCCACGCCTTTGACATACACGCATCACGCGAAACCCCCGCACCAATGCATACGACGCCCCTTAGTACGACAAACAAGAACCGACCCCACCGCGCCTAGCCCAGCCGCAAGCGTGGCCGGAAGAAGAGCGGGAGGGGCTGGGATAGTCTTCTGGAGAAGAGGCTAGAACAGCGTGATTTGTCGAGCGTTTAAACTCGTACAAGTCGCGGTCGGTCGTGGCGTGAGGCAAGGGCGGAAAGTCCACGTGGCCGGAAATACGTGATCTATTCGTTTGATCGCCCGCGTTTATACACCGATCTTTTCCATGGACCTAACCCCCCAACGTGGGCGTCAGCCCGAGAAAGCGCCCGTCGCTCTTCTCTCCAGACTGCACTTATACTTGCTTGCCGCTTCATCGGTTTGACCGCCACTCGGCGACCTATCCCCCCCATCTTCGAGGACACGACCGGCTCTTCCTCCTGCACTGACACGCCAAGCCCTTTCTCCCCCCAACCGCCCATCGCACCGCCTGACGCCTTCGCCTGTTCGTGGCTGGCAGAGTGGATCGTCGCGCCTTGCCGGTGCGCATTGGCCGCGATTGCCGGGAGAATGGGCTTGGCATGTGAGCGCAGGACGCTCGCCCACCCATAACCTACCGAAAGACACCAGCCACATGACAGAAATGAATAGCCCCGGCCACGAGGTCGAGGAATGGAGACCCGTGCCCACGCTTCAGCATATCGAGGCCTCATCTCTTGGGCGCATACGATACGTCGGCCCGAAGCGGCAGAAGATCGGTGCCGGTCACGTCTATCCGCAGAGAAGCAACGAAAATGGCTACAAGGTGGCCGACGTGCCCTGTTTGGATAGCGGTGGTCGAACCACATACAGGACCATGAAGGCGCATCGTCTGGTCGCAATGGCCTTCCATGGCCCAGAGCCGCTTTCCAATCGACGGATGGTGGTCGGGCACCTTGACGATGACCGGACCAACAATCGTCCCGACAACCTGCGTTGGATGACGCAACGCGACAACCTCAATGCCCCGGGTTGCAAGGCAAAGCTGCGGGCCAAGACGTTCTCCGCAGAGACGCGCGCGCTGCTTAGTGCATCGAAGCGCGGCGAAAACCATCCGATGTTTGGGCGGCACCATTCGCTGGAGACCCGCGCAAGGATTAGTGCAGCGAAACGTGAGGGGGCTGCTCGGCGACGGCTGGAAAAGCTAGCGACCACAGAAGCGGGAAATGCCGCTCATGCGTGACTATGCCGAATGGATAGCGGCACAGCGCCGCGAAGCAATTGCCCGTGGCGGTAAGCCTCTGCGGAAGCACTCCAAAAGATCAGGCGCCGACCTTGAACCTTTCGCCCGCACCGAAGACCGCAAGCCGGGAGAGATAGTCAATCCCGTGACAGGCGAGATCGTGACCGGGTGCCTCACAGTCTCCAAGCTGGCCGACCGGCTCAGCGTATCGCCGCAGCAAGTGACCGCCGTGCTGGAGAAGGCCGGGGCTGTTGTCCGGGTCTTGCGCACCAAGGAAGTCCCTATGATCTGCGCACCGGAGTTGACCAAGCCGCGCTACGAGCACACGCCCGAAGTCACGCGCGACGGGGTCGAGGACGGCCTAGTCATTCCGCTGATGTTCAAGCACGGCGGAAGGCAAAGCCAATGCATCCTGATCACGCCAGACGGGCAGGAAGTCGTGAAAGCGGCGCTTCAGGCCAAGCGGTCGGCCCCTGACAAAATCGGCAAGGTGGAGAGCAAGGCCCAGCGCATAGGCGAATTGCTCGACGCCGGGCTTTCCCAAGCCGCGATAGTGCGGGCGACCGGATTGCCCAAGCAGACCGTGTCACGGATCGTGAAGACCCTACCGACCAGATAGACCGCCTCGTCCCATTTTGACGGTCAAACCCATAGTAAGGATAAGCTAAGCCAAAAGCCCACTGAAAGCTTGGCTCACAGCGATGCTCATAGACCGAGAAGACGATGAAGACCGATTAAATGGGTCCTGTCTCATCTTCGCAGTCTCACAGCACCGCCTAACGCCATGACCTGAAGCACTGCCTGAAGCTTCTGCCCATAGACAGAGAAGACGATGTAAACCCTGATTGATCGGTCTTGTCTCATCTTCTCGGTCGATAGCAGAGCTTCGGGCTATGCCTGAAGAAGAGCCTTTGGTGTGACGGTAAGGGGCTGGGAGAAGATCAGAGGTCTAGGAGGGCAGGGGCCTCAATCTACAACGACCCTCGGCAGCTTCTGCACCTCTCGATACATGGCCTTCAATGGCATCTCCCCATACGTGGCCGCAACAGTCTTGTTGGAATGGCCTTGGATGGCGTCGATAAACTCGGCCCCGATCCCGTGCACTCGACCCAAAGTCTTGAACCGGTGCCGCCATGCGTGGTTTGGCTGAACCGCTGGCCAAGCTTCCCCAAGCTCGGTCTTCAGCCATCGGCCAAGCTCATTACCCGCCCATTGCGCTTGCGTGATGCCGGTGCCTCTCCGCTTAGCGTTGGCGTCGTAGAACAGCGGCCCATCCGGTGAGGTGCGGACGAAGTCGAGAAAGCCCATTTCGACCAGATGAGGATGCAAAGGCACGTCACGATATTGACCGGTCTTCACGCTACCGGCTTCCGGCGTGATCCTGATGAACGGAATGCCGTCCACCTCTTGCACGTCTTCCTTTCGAAGCTGCGTAATCTCTGCGACCCGCGCTCCTGTGTAGCACAAGACCCATGGCACCCACCGTCCGACCCTTTTCAGATATGGGGTGCGGGGGTCTTTTGAACCGTCTTTCGGCGGCAACATGGCCCGGTCTGCAAGAGCCAGGATTATCTTGGCCTCTTCGTCGGTGAAGCCCGGTGGACGGCCTTGCTGCTTTTTGCCAACCTTCTGTTGGACGGCGGCGGCGGGGTTCTGGTCTATCAACTCCCGCTCATAGCCAGCGCGGAAGATGGCTTTCAGGCAGGTCAAATATCGCCCGTTGACGGTCTTGGGCGACAGTCCTTTGTCGTGCATCAGATGGTCACAGAACGCCTTGATCTGACCGCGCGTCACCTTGTTGGCGTCTTCGTGGCCTAGATGCGCCTTGAACGCTTTCACGATGTTACGATAGTCGGCGACGGTTTTGGCCGCTCGACCGTTTGCCTGATGCTCGCGCTCCCAGATCTCCAGAAGCTTCCCGATTGCGGTGCCTTTGACAGGCTTTGCAGCCGCCGCCGCAGAGTAGACCGGAAGGTTCTTGTCGGGCGTGAAGTCTCCACGGCTCATCTTCGAGACTTCAGGGGCCAGACGCTTGAACGCATTGGCCAATTCCTTTGCAAGAATGTCTTGTGTCCGGGGGGCGGGAAATAGCCCGCGCTCCAGCAGCTTGGCCTTCGCCAGACCATCCAGCCATTGCGCGTCCCCGGCACGCGCTCTCAGGCCCTCATAGATGGCTTCAAGATCGTCCGGGCCTGATGCCGCCGCCGCCTCGTCACGAAGACCGCGATAGACTTCGCCAGCCATGGCCACAAGCTCGACCAGCGGCACGGCTTCCGGCGATCCTCTCAGGGCTTTGTGTTCGCGTTCCTTGTCAGTGGCAATCGTCAAAAAGCGCTTTCGCGCCTCGGTCGGGTCCTTGGTCTTGAGAGAAATCGAATAGACCCGCTTGCCCACGACCTGCACCAGATCGGTAGGGACGCGGACAACGTACATATAAACACCGTGTTTGTTCTTCGTCGGATTTGCCATTCGCAGAACCATGTGCACGACCTTTGTACATGGGTCGGGCCATCTCAACGGTTTGCTATCATTCAACTATTTGGAAATCAAACAGGAAAATGGTGCTGCTAGAGAGATTTGAACTCTCGGCCTCTCCCTTACCAAGGGAGTGCTCTACCCCTGAGCTATAGCAGCATCTGGCGGGCGACGCGTATTGGTCTGCCCGGAACGAGGCGCCTATTGCCATAGAGTTTCGGGCAGCGCAAGCCGTAAAGCGTTTGGGCGGCCAAGTTTTGTGACAGGTTCGGAAGTGACTTTGCGATTTTGGTTCGATCGGTTATCACCCGGTCATGACGAATGACCCAGAAAACAAGGGCGAAGCGGAAGACGGCGGGATCGAAGCGGCCCGGCTCGGCGATCGTGGAAAACGTGCTCTCTCCGATGCCGAAGCGCGCCGACGCGAGCGGGCAGCAGTGAAGCTGCGTGAAAATCTTGCCCGTCGCAAGCAGCAGTCTCGGGCACGGCGCGCCGGCGAGGCGGAGGATGGCGTGGGACTGCCGGCCGCGCGTCTGGCTGTGCCTGATGCGGTTGAAGGCGGAAAGAGCGGTGCGGCTGCGTCGAACAATGCGGATCCTGCCGCAAATTCGTCCAAACCCGGTGATTAACCGAGCGTTGCAGCTTCAATTGAACCGCCCGTAGTTTTCGTCTAAAGAGCCAGCCTCGCCGGACTGGCTTCCCCTCACACGTTCTCAAGGAAAGGCGGGCACCTCTCGCCCGTATCGCAGGCTCTCATGGATCGCATCAGGATTGTTGGTGGCAATGCGTTGAACGGGATCATCCCGATCTCGGGCGCCAAGAACGCAGCGCTTCCCCTGATGATCGCCTCGCTTTTGACGTCCGATACGCTGACGCTCGAAAACGTGCCGCATCTGGCAGACGTCGAGGGCCTGATCCGCATTCTCGGCAATCACGGCGTCGATATCGCCGTCAACGGTCGCCGCGAACATCAGGACGGTTCCTATTCGCGTACCGTGCATTTCACCTGCCGCACCGTGGCCGATACCACCGCACCGTACGAGCTGGTCTCGAAGATGCGCGCCAGCTTCTGGGTCATTGGTCCGCTGCTTGCCCGCGAAGGCCAGGCCCGCGTCTCGCTGCCCGGCGGGTGCGCCATCGGCACGCGTCCGGTCGATCTCTTCATCGAGGGTCTGACCGCACTCGGCGCCGAGATGGAAATCGATGGCGGCTATATCAATGCCAAGGCACCGAAGGGCGGCCTGATCGGCGCCCGCTACACTTTCCCGAAGGTCTCGGTCGGCGCGACCCATGTCATGCTGATGGCAGCTTCGCTTGCCCGCGGCACGACCGTGATCGGCAACGCCGCCCGCGAGCCTGAGGTCGTCGATCTCGCCCACTGCCTGAATGCCATGGGCGCGAAGATTTCAGGCGCCGGCACCTCCACCATCACGATCGAGGGCGTCACCAGCCTCTCCGGCGCGCGTCACCGCGTTCTGCCCGACCGCATCGAGACCGGCACCTATGCCATGGCGGTCGCCATGACTGGCGGCGACGTGACGCTGTCGGGCACCGACATCACGCTCCTCGACACTGCGATTGAGGCAATCCGTCGCGCCGGCGCAGAAGTTTCGGCCGTCGAGGGCGGCATCCGCGTCATCGGCCATGGTGATGCGATCCGCCCGGTCGATATCGTGACCGAACCTTTCCCGGGCTTCCCGACCGATCTGCAGGCGCAGTTCATGGGTCTGATGACCCGTGCCAATGGCGTTTCGCATGTCACCGAGACGATCTTCGAAAACCGGTTCATGCATGTGCAGGAACTCGCCCGCCTCGGCGCAAAGATCACGCTATCGGGCCAGACCGCCCGCATCGAAGGTGTAACCCGCCTGCGTGGCGCTCCGGTCATGGCGACCGACCTGCGCGCCTCGGTGTCGCTTGTCATCGCCGGCATTGCTGCCGAAGGTGAAACCATGGTGAGTCGCGTCTACCATCTCGACCGCGGTTTCGAGCGGCTGGAAGAAAAGCTCACCCGCTGCGGCGCCATCGTCGAGCGCATCAGCGACTGAGCCTCGGCTCGGTCCCACTCTTTCGCAGCGATGCGGGGCGAAAAGTCTTTTTGCCCCGTTGCCACTGGACAAGCCGCAACCTATGTCGAAAACATGAAATTCGACGGGCACCGCCGAAAGGCGATACTGTGAGGTGACATGACGGACTTGAAGCTGCTGGCGCTCGATGCCGACGATCTCGCGATCATCTCGGCCCATATGCAGGACGCCGTGTTCAAGGTCGGCGATCTGAGTTTTTCGGCGCGTTCGGGCCTGTTTTCGCTCGCGGCCAATCGCTTCGTCTGGGAAAAGGCGGCGCGGGCCACAAAGAGCTTCGAACGGCGTCGCGCGGCCCTGAGCTTCAAGCGCGTGGAGGCCGTGCGCTCGATCGGCTTTGATCGGAGCAAGGCCGACGAGGTGATGAGCCTGCTCGCGGTCCGCTACGTGCCCAAGGGCGAGGGGCCTGATGGTGTCGTCGAACTTGTGCTGGCGGGCGGTGGAATGGTTGCGCTCGAAGTGGAATGCATCGAGGCCCAGCTCGCCGATACCGGCGGCGCCTGGGAAACGACCGCGCGTCCGGAGCACGAAGCGGGCTGAAAAGGCAAGTGACGCAGGAGCTTCACGATGTCATCGAAATGGGAATGCTTGAGAGGGAATTACGGGGCGTGGCAATCTGGCTGGATCAGGCATCGGGGGATTTCGAGGCACGTTTTGCGGCCTTCCTGACGACCAAGCGTGAAGTGTCCGACGACGTCAACGATGTCGTGCGCAAGATCATCGACGATGTGCGCGCGCGTGGCGATGCGGCACTGGCCGACTATTCCAAACGTTTCGATGGCGTGGATTTTTCGACCGTCTCCATGCGGGTCACGGATGAAGAGATCGCAGCAGCACTCGCCTCCACGGCGCCTGAACTGATTGACGCCCTGAAGCTCGCCGCCGAGCGCATTGAGCGGCATCACGCCCGCCAGATGCCGAAGGATGACATTTACGAAGACGCGATCGGCGTTGGTCTCGGTTCGCGCTGGACGGCGATCGATGCCGTCGGCCTCTATGTGCCGGGCGGCACCGCGAGCTATCCGAGCTCGGTGCTGATGAACGCGCTGCCGGCCAAGGTCGCTGGCGTCCCCCGCGTCGTGATGGTCGTGCCGGCCACCGGCGGTGCCATCAACCCGACGGTCCTGGCGGCGGCCAGCATTGCTGGCGTCACCGAGATCTACCGCATCGGCGGCGCCCAGGCGGTTGCCGCCCTTGCCTATGGTACCGAAACGATCGCGCCGGTCGCTAAGATCGTCGGACCGGGCAATGCCTATGTCGCAGCCGCCAAGCGTCAGGTCTTTGGCACCGTCGGCATCGACATGATCGCTGGTCCCTCCGAAGTTCTCATCATTGCCGACAAGGACAACGACCCGGATTGGCTGGCGGCCGACCTTCTCGCCCAGGCGGAACATGATCCTGGCGCCCAGTCGATTATCATCACCGATGACCGCGCCCTCGGCGAGGCAGTGGAGGCGGCCGTTGAACGGCAGCTGAAATCCCTGCCGCGTGCCGAGACAGCGTCGGCCAGCTGGCGTGATTTCGGCGCGATCATCATGGTCGAGAGGCTCGAGGATTCGATGCCTCTGGCCAATCGGATCGCCGCCGAACATCTGGAACTGGCCGTCGACGATCCGGAACCCCTGATCGAAGGCATCCGCAATGCCGGCGCGATCTTTGTTGGTCGCCATACGCCCGAGGTGATCGGCGACTACGTCGGCGGTTCGAACCACGTTCTGCCGACGGCGCGATCCGCACGCTTCTCCTCGGGGCTGGGAGTGCTGGACTATGTTAAGCGCACCTCGATCCTACGGCTTGGCCCTGATCAGCTCCGGCAACTGGCTCCGGCCGCAATTGCGCTCGCGAAATCGGAAGGGCTGGAAGCCCATGCCCGCTCCGTCGCCATTCGTCTCAATCTCGGGGACTAGCACATGGCGGCGGGCGACTTCCGGCTCTCAGATGTCGTGCTGGACGAGACCATCGGGCGCTCGACCCCTGATGTCGAGCATGAGCGGGCGGTCGCCATCTTCGACCTGATCGAGGAAAACACGTTCGAACCCGCCGGCCATCCCGGCGGCCCCTATCACCTCTTCCTGTCACTGATGGATCGCAAGCTCGTCTTCTCGATCAAGACGGAAGCGGGCGAGGATGTCGCCGTGCACATCCTGTCGCTGACGCCCCTGCAGCGGATCATCAAGGACTACTTCATGATCTGCGAGAGCTATTACGAGGCGATCCGCTCGTCGACACCGTCACAGATCGAGGCGATCGACATGGGCCGCCGCGGCATCCACAACGATGGCTCCCAGACGCTGATGGACAGGCTCTCTGGCAAGATCAAGATCGACTTCGACACGGCACGCCGTCTCTTTACCCTGGTCTGCGTGCTCTATTGGCGGGGCTAGAACCGGTGACCGAGGGCGCAGACGATAGCCGCCGCACCTCGCGGCCCGGCGCTATCCTGTTCATGTGCGGCCAGAATGTTATTCGCAGCCCCATTGCCGAGGCCGTTGCAAGACAGGCCCTGCCATCCGGCACCTGGGTCGCATCCGCCGGGGTGAAGAAGGGGGAGCGCGATCCTTTCGTGGATGTCGTGCTCGACGAGATCGGCCTGTCGCTCGGCCGCCGCCAGCCCCAGACGCTGGAGGATATGGAAGACGACTACTTCGATCTCGTGATCACGCTGACGCCCGAAGCCCATCACGCAGCACTCGAATTGACGCGGTCTTCCGCGGTGGAAGTGGAATACTGGCCAATGCCGGATCCGACAGTCGAGACCGGCAGCCGCGAGCAGCGGCTTTCCGCCTATCGCGACGTCCGCGATCGCCTGACGAAGCTGATCCGTGACAGGCTGGTTCTCGCCCCGGATTAGCGCCGGTTTTGCCCCTCTTGAAACAAATTCCAAAAGCCGAATCTACAAGGTTCACAAATGCCGGGCGATTGTGTAGTTTCCGCCCACATTTTCGGGGCCCTTCGCGCGCCCCGCTTTAAAACCCCAAGAAAGACAACCGCTCTATGGCTAAAGAAGAAGTCCTCGAATTCCCCGGCGTCGTCACGGAACTGCTGCCGAACGCCACCTTCCGCGTAAAGCTCGAAAACGAACACGAAATCATCGCCCACACGGCTGGCCGCATGCGCAAGAACCGTATCCGCGTTCTCGCAGGCGACAAGGTTCTGGTCGAGATGACTCCTTACGACCTGACCAAGGGCCGTATCACCTACCGCTTCAAGTAAGCCTTGGCCTTTGACCAGAGGCTTGAGGAGCGCGTTCGGATGGAACTGAGACAGAAGCTGATTTTGGCCTCCGGGTCGCCGCGCCGCGTGGATCTCCTCAAGCAGGCGGGCATAGAGCCCGCACGCCTGATGCCGATGGATCTCGACGAGACCCCGAAGAAATCCGAACACCCGCGCTCCCTTGCCCGCCGCCTTTCGGCAGACAAGGCGAAGGCGGCCCATCTGCAGGTGCGCAAGGACCTGACCTGGGGCGACAGCTACATTCTCGCCGCCGACACCGTGGTCGCCGTCGGTCGCCGCATCCTGCCCAAGGCCGAGATCATGCAGGAAGCCTCCTCGGCGTTGAATCTTCTCTCCGGGCGCAGCCATTGGGTGTTCACCGGCGTCTGCCTGATCGGCCCTGACGGCAAGCAGCGCCAGAAGATCGTCGAAACCAAGGTCCGGTTCAAGCGCCTTTCCGGCTACGACATCGAATGCTACCTGGCCTCGGGCGAATGGCGGGGCAAGGCCGGGGCCTATGCCATCCAGGGCATTGCCGGCAGCTTCGTCCAGAAGATCGTCGGCTCTTACACAAATGTTGTCGGCCTGCCGCTGTTCGAGACGCTGCAGATGCTCTCGGGCGAGGGCTACGATGTGCACACGGGCTGGACGGAGGGCTGAGATGGCGGAAGGGGATGGACAGCGGACCGCCAAGGTCGAACCGCTGCGCAAGGCATTGCCTTGCCCGGAATGCCGCCGGCCTTCGACGCGGGAAAACTACCCCTTCTGTTCCGACCGTTGCCGCAACCTCGATCTCTCGCGATGGCTCAAAGGCTCCTACGCCATTCCTGTGGCCGACGACGAATCCAAGGCCGAGGACGACGGCTACGCGTGACGCCTTGCGATGCCTACGCACCGTCACGTGATCCCCTTGTTTTCGCTCACCTTTCTGCCACTTTCACATCTTCTTCAAAAAAGTGGCCGAAGGCGCTGGACATGGCCGAACAAGATGTTATAACCCCGCTCGCTCCCGGGGAAATGCCCCGGCGGTCTTGAAATAGAGACCGGCAGGCTTTGCAAACAAGCCGAGATGCCCGGATAGCTCAGTTGGTAGAGCAGCGGATTGAAAATCCGCGTGTCGGTGGTTCAAATCCGCCTCCGGGCACCATTCACCCTCAACATGTCAGTCGCGCTTGTGACTGGAATCACGTCTCGAAAGCTCGTTCACACCGGGTGATAGACGCGCAACACGAGCCGTCTGTGATCGCCGTGGTTCATCATTTCAGCGCGATTTGTGCGGCAGCCGACGTGACCCGATCGTTGGAGACCGGAAGGCTGGGGCTTCTCGGCTCTATCCGGATGCCGGTCTTCACAACATGGGCAACCGAGGCGGCAAAGCGAGTGACAAACTTAAGGATTGTCTGCGCGCAAATAGCCGAGAACCGCATCTGTGATCATCGATTTGTGTCGCGCGTAGAGGAGCGTCTCTGAGAGGTCGCGCTTGAAGATGGTCCCGAAGGTGTAGCGGTTCGACACACGGAAAAAGCAGAATGCGCTGATGAGCATATGCAGGTCGATCGCGTCCGCCTGGCGCTTGAAGTCGCCGCTTTTCAGGCCCCGATCGACGATGTCCTGGATGGTGCGGATGACCGAGATGTTGAGCTCGGCGATCTCGTTAGACCGCTTCATGTGCATTGCATGGTGAATGTTTTCGATGCTGACCAGCCGGACGAAATCGGGGTTCTGCTCGTCGTGGTCGAATGTCGTTCCAATGAGTTGCCGAAGCGCCTCTTCGGGAGGGAGCTCGGCAAGTTGAAGGTCGGCTTCCAGCGATCGGATCTTCCGATAGGCGCGTTCCAGCACGGCGAGGTAGAGCCCTTCCTTGCTGCCGTAGTAATAATAGATCATGCGCTTCGACGTGCGTGTCTTCTCGGCAATCGAATCGACCCTTGCCCCTGACAGCCCGAATTCGGAGAACTCCTCCGTCGCGACGTCGAGAATGTCCTCCCTGGTTCGTTCAGGGTCGTTCCGACGCGTGTCTTTTGCCGCCTTGGTCATGCTCCTCCATCCCCTATCCGCTTGCGCAGCCTGCAATTTGTCGCGCCGAGCACCTGTTCATAGAACCCCGCCACCGCGGCATCAAGCCTCACCATGGTTGACACTAACTAGTTAGTACATTATTGCTCTGATCAAGCTGGGAGGCTGCGCGACATGAGCAACTGTCGTGCATGGAGAGCGGGAGTGGGCATGACGCAGGAGCGCACAGAGGCGAGGGCCGGGCTGATCGGTTTCGGCATCCAGCGATCGCTGACGCCCGCCATGCACATGCGCGAGGGGCGTGCCCAGGGCCTTGCCTATGCCTACCAACTCATCGATCTCAATGAGCTCAAGAAGACCCCCGACGATCTCGAGGCCTTGATCTCAGAAGCCGAGGCGCGCGGGTTCTGCGGGCTCAACATCACCTATCCCTGCAAGCAACGCGTGCTGCCGCTTCTGACCGAAGTTTCGGACGATGCGCGCCGGCTCGGAGCCGTAAACACCGTCGTTCTGCGAGATGGAAAACGGCTCGGTCACAATACGGACTGGTCCGGCTTTGCCGAAGGGCTCCGCCGACAGCTGCCGGATGCCGATCTCACATCCGTCGTCCAGATCGGAGCGGGTGGTGCCGGTGCGGCGACGGCATTCGCCGTGCTTCGGATGGGCGCCCAGACGCTGACGATTTTCGACATCGACGCGGGGCGGTCCGCCGAACTCGCCTCCGAAATGGCCAACCTCTTCCCGGGAGCCGGTGTCGTTGCCGGCCGTGATCTCGAAAGCGCCATGGCATCGGCCAGCGGTCTCGTGCATGCGACGCCCATGGGCATGGACAAGCATCCGGGTTTACCCCTGCCGGCCGAACTCTTGAACCCGCCGCTTTGGGTCGCGGAAATCGTCTATTTCCCGCTGGAGACCGCCCTGTTGCAGGTGGCGCGGCGGCGCGGCTGTCGGGTGGCCAATGGCGGCGGAATGGCAGTCTTTCAGGCCGTCGGTGCTTTTGGTCTGTTTACCGGACTGGCGCCGGATGCGCAGCGCATGCTCGCCCATTTCGCGGAGCTCACCGGTACCGATGAGATCGCCCTGGCGCAGCTCGCCTGACGCGATAAGACTGGGCCGGCCCCTTGCGCCGGCATGAACGAATTTCGTCGACCGGCTTCGGCCGGTTAGGGAGAAGAAGATCCCGAAGCCCGAGGAGGGGCAGGGACAAGAGGAGGAAGACATGATGATGGAATTTTCACGCCGCATGTTTCTGGCAGGTTCGGTCGCGCTCGGCGCAATGATGGCCGGCTCCATGCCGGTGCTTGCCCAGGAGCCGGTCACGCTCAAGCTTTCGGCCGTGTTCTCCGAGCAGGACATTCGCGCCGGCATGGTCAAGATGTTTGCCGACGAACTGAAGGACGGCTTCAAGGTCGAGCCCTTCTTCGGCGGCACTCTGTTCAAACAGGGAACCGAGCTGGTGGCGCTACAGCGCGGCAACCTGCAGATGGGTAACATCGCCCCACAGGACATCGCCAAGCAGGTGCCGGAGTGGTCGGTGCTGACCTCCGCCTATTTATTCCGTGACGCGGCCCATGTGCGCGCCTTCTTTGCCAGTGAGCTCGGTGCCGAGTTCAAGAAGATGGCCGAAGAAAAGGCTGGCGTTTACATTCTCGGGCCGACCTATTTCGGCGCCCGCCAGGTGGGTCTGAAGAGTGACAAGAAGATTGCAACGCCCGCTGATCTCTCGGGCGTCAAGCTGCGCATGCCGGGTGGCGATGCCTGGCAGTTCCTCGGCGAGGCGCTGGGCGCCAATCCGGTGCCGGTGGCCTATGCCGAAGTCTATACCGGCCTGCAGACGGGCGCGATCGATGGACAGGACAATCCGCTGCCCAACGTCAAGAACATGAAGTTCTACGAAGTCATGTCGCAGATCGTCATGACTTCGCATCTGATCGGCTACGACCTCTTGACCATCTCGGCCGACACCTGGAAGGCGCTCTCGCCGGAGCAGCAGGCGAAGGTGCAGGCGGCGGCCGACAAGGCGATGCAGTGGAGCGAAGAGCAGCATCTCGCCCAGGAGAAGACGCTGGTCGAGGAGTTCAAGGCTGCCGGACTCGAGATTTACGAGCCGGATGTCGCGGCTTTCCGCAAATTCGCCCAGGAGAAGTATCTCGCCTCTGATCTGGCGAAGTCCTGGCCCGAGGGCATCCTTGAAAAGGTCGGAGCACTCTGAGCCCATCCCATTGATACCCGGGAGCTGGAACCACTCCGGCTCCCGGCCCATCAGAAAGGCTCGGCCTATGGACACTCGATTTGCCCCTATCGGAAGCTGGCTCAGACATCGGGCGGAGAACCTGCTCGCCCTTATGCTTTTGGCGATGTTCGTGATCTTCCTTTTGCAGATCTTCTCCCGCTATCTCTTCAATCTCTCGATCGGATGGACCCATGAGGCGAGTGTCGCACTGTGGATCTGGATGGTGCTGTTCGGTTCCGCCTTCGTCGTGCGTGAAGTCGATGAGATCCGCTTCGATCTCTTCTGGGGTGCCGCGTCGGCACGCGGGCTGCGCGTGATGCAGGTCATTGGTTCGGCCAGTCTCGTTGCGCTCTTCACCTGGTCGCTGCCGGCTGTGATCGACTACGTCACCTTCATGAAAGTCGAAAGCACGGCTTACCTCAAGATCCGCTTCGACATTCTCTATTCCATCTATGTCGTCTTCGCGATCGCCATGATCGTGCGCCACCTCTGGCTCTGCACGCTCGCGATCCGCGGCAAGGCGCCCGAGGGCTTCGACCCGACCAAAGCGAGTTCCGGCGTATGAACCTGGCCAGTCCTTTCTCCCTTTCGATCGTGATCATCACGGCGCTCGCCTTTCTCGGCCTTCCGATCGGGCTTTCGATGCTCTGCGGATCGATCCTCTATCTGGCGCTCTCCGGCGCCGACATGGGGATCGTGGCCGAGCAGTTCCTCAACGGCATGTATTCCAACTATGTGATCCTTGCCGTGCCGTTGTTCATTCTGGCGGCCGAGCTCATGAACATCGGCTCGATGACCGAACGGCTCTTGTCCTTCTGCAACGTACTGGTCGGGCGTTTTCGCGGCGGTCTGGCGCAGGTCAATGTCGTGCAGAGCATCATCTTCGCCGGCATGTCCGGTTCGGCCATCGCCGATGCCGCCGGCACCGGCAGCATGATGCAGAAGCTGATGACTGACCGCGGTCGATACACGCCGAGCTTCGCGGCGGCGCTCACCGCCGTCACCTCCGTGATCGGACCGATTATTCCGCCCTCGATCCCGATGGTAATCTACGCGCTCGTGTCTGATGCCTCGATCGGCTATCTCTTCCTTGCTGGCATGGTCCCGGGCGTGCTGATGGCCGGTCTGCAGATGGTGCAGGTTGCGATCACTGCCCGCCGACAGAATTTCCCGGTCGAAGAACCGGTGCCGCTGCGCGAGATCCCCGGGATCACCTGGCGGGCGCTTCCGGCCCTCATGATGCCGGTCCTGTTGCTCGGCTGTATCTACTCGGGGGTCACCACCCCGACCGAAGCTGCAGCACTCGCCGCCGCCTATGCCTTGCTGATTTCGACGGTCATCTACCGGAGCATAACCTTGCACGCGCTCTACGGCGCTTTGCTTTCGAGTGGCAAGACCACCGCCTCGATCGGCATGTTGATCGCCGGTGCTTTGGTCTTCAACTATGTCATCACCATCGAAAACATCCCCGAAAGCATCAAGGCGATCCTGACGAGCTGGGAAATGTCCCCGGTCGTCTTCCTGATCTTCGTCAATATTCTGCTCCTGCTGCTCGGCTGCTTCCTCGAGGGAACGACCATCCTCCTGATCGTCGTCCCGGTTCTCATCCCGACGGCTCAGGCACTCGGTATCGATCTCGTCCATTTCGGTGTCGTCGTGGTGGTCAACATCATGCTCGGGCTTGTGACGCCACCTTATGGCCTGTTGCTCTTCATTGTGGCGAAGATCTCGGGCGCCCCGCTGCGCGACATCGTTCGCGACGCCTGGCCCTTCATTCTCTGGATGGTGCTCTGCCTCGGCATCATCACCTTCATTCCAGACACGGTGCTCTGGCTGCCGCGTCTTCTCGGCTACCAGGGTTGAGGTTGCACACATGAACAATCACAAGCCACTCTTCATCCTGAATGGCCCCAACCTGAACAGGCTCGGACGCCGCGAGCCGGAGATCTACGGCCATCACACGCTGGCGGATGTGGAATTCTGGTGCCGGGAGGCCGCTGGCGAATGGCCAATCGTGTTCCGCCAGACCAATAGCGAGGAGATGCTGATCGAGTCCGTACACGATGCGATCGACGAGGGCTCCGGGATCCTGATCAATCCGGCCGCCTTCACCTTCACCTCGCTGGCGCTCCTGGATGCGCTCAAGATGTTCAAGGGGCCGATCATCGAGTTTCACATCAGCAATGTGCACCGGCGTGAGCAGATCTATCACAAATCCCTCGTCTCGATGACGGCCACGGCCGTCATGGCGGGCCTCGGGGCGACGGGGTACCCCCATGCGGTACGAGCCCTGAAATTGCTCGTCGCGGAAGGAAAACGGTGACGCGCCAGCGGGCGAAACGGAGGATGTGGCGATGAAAACCTCAATTGCGACGGTCTCGATCAGCGGCGAATTCGAAGAGAAGCTTTCGGCGATCGCCCGTGCCGGTTTCGACGGGATCGAGATTTTTGAGAACGACTTCCTGGCTTTCGACCGATCGCCCGCCGAGGTCGGCCAGATGGTTCGCGATCACGGGCTGGCGGTCTCGCTCTTCCAGCCTTTCCGGGATTTCGAGGGCATGCCGGAGCCCTTTCGCAGCCGCAATTTCGACCGTGCCGAGCGAAAGTTCGACCTGATGACCGAACTCGGCACGGATCTGATGCTGATCTGTTCGAACACCTCGGCCGTCTCGCTCGGCGGCATCGACCGTGCGGCAGCCGATTTCCGCGAACTCGGCGAGCGAGCGGCAAAGCGTGGCCTGCGTGTCGGGTACGAAGCACTGGCTTGGGGGCGCCACATCAACGACCATCGCGACGCCTGGGAAATCGTCCGCCGGGCTGATCATGCGAATATCGGTCTTATCCTCGACAGCTTTCACACGCTGGCTCGCAAGATCGAGGTCAACTCGATCCGCTCGATCCCAGGTGACCGGATCTTCATCGTTCAGCTCGCCGATGCGCCGCTGATCGAGATGGATCTCCTCTACTGGTCCCGCCACTTTCGCAATATGCCGGGTGAGGGGGACCTTGCCGTTACGCCCTTCATGCAGGCCATCGCCGCGACGGGTTATGACGGATATCTCTCACTGGAGATCTTCAACGACCAGTTCCGTGGCGGTTCCCCCGAGGCGATCTCGAGGGATGGTCGACGATCGCTGGTCTATCTCATGGACCAGGTCCGGCGCGTCGAGCCAGATATGCGCATCCCGGTTCCCGACATGCCTGAACGCAGCGAAGTGTCCGGCATTGCCTTCGTCGAATTCGCCGTCGGTGATGACGATGGGCGCGAACTCGAAGCCCTGCTGCAGATCCTCGGTTTTAGGACTGTTGCCCGGCACCGCGCCAAGGCCGTGACCCTGATGCGGCAGGGCGACATCAACCTCGTGATCAATCGCGAGGAAAAGGGGTTCGCCAATGCGTCATATCTCGTCCACGGCGCCAATGCCTATGCCTTCGGCCTGATGGTCGACGATGCGGCGGCAGCCCATGTCCGGGCGCTTCAGCTTGGCTCGGAAGATTTCCGCCAGGTCGTCGGCCCGGGCGAGATGCAGGTGCCGGCCATTCGCGGGGTCGGGGGAGGGATCGTTTACTTCCTCGACCAAAAGAGTGGGCTTGGCCAGATCTGGGACGCCGAGTTCGAGCCGGTGTCCGAGGCGAATGAGAGCCATGCGACCGTCGGTCTGACGCGGATCGACCATCTGGCCCAGACGACGCGCTACGACGAAATGCTCACGTGGCTGCTGTTCTACACCTCGGAGCTTTCGACCCGGAAGACCCCGATGGTGGACATCATAGATCCCGCCGGCGTCGTCAGGAGCCAGGTGGTCGAGACAGAGGACGGTCGGTTGCGCATCACGCTGAATGGTGCGGAAAATCGCAACACGCTCGCCGGGCGCTTCATCGCCGAAACCTTCGGCTCTGGCATCCAGCATATCGCCTTCGAGACAGACGATATCTTCGCAACCGCCGACGCCTTGGCGCGCAACGGCTTCAAGCCGTTGACGATCTCGGCCAACTATTACGACGATATCGAAGCCCGTTTCGGCTTGGATCCGACGCTGGTCGAGCGCATGAAGCTGGCCAACATCCTCTACGACCGGGATGATGCGGGAGAATATTTCCAGCTCTATTCTCCGACTTATGGCGAAGGCTTCTTTTTCGAGATTGTCCAGAGGCGCGGCTATGCCGGCTACGGCGCCCCCAATGCCATCTTCCGCATCGCTGCACTCAAGCGCCATCTGCGGCCGCAGGGCATGCCCCGGTAATCCTGCTTCCCATAAACCTGGACGCAAGCGGACTTCCGCCCGTAGCCGTTGGTGGCATGCAGCCTCTGCCGGCCAGAGGGTTTCAGTCGACAGCGAAGCTCGAAATCTGCCGTCGTTGGTGACCGACTGTGCCGCACCCAGCGCATCGAAACATCATTTTGTAGCTTTGCTGCATATTGACTCATGCTGTCTTGTCCATTACGAATGACGAAATTCAAAAATCGTCAGTCGTAAATCATCATGACACAAGCTGCCCCGCACCCGAATGATACCACCGATATGGCCACCCGCATCCTCGAGGCTGCGGAGGCTCAGTTTCGGCACTATGGCTACAGCAAGACGACCGTCGCCGACGTGGCGAAGGAGCTCGGCATGTCGCCTGCGAACATCTATCGCTTCTTCGCTTCCAAAAGTGAGCTGCTCGAAGGTGTCTGCGCACGCCTTCTGGCACAGAGCTTGAAGATAGCTGAGGATTTCGCTGCCATGCCGTTGAGCGCCGAAGAGCGACTGCGGCGCTATGCCATGGCCCAGTTCGAATTCACGGTCGCGACAATGATGGACGAGAAAAAGGTCCATGAAATGGCGGTCGTGGCGATCGAGCAGAGCTGGGGCGTCATCGACAAGCATATCGATGAAGTGCAGGCGGTTCTCGCTCGCATCATTGCCGACGGCATGGAAAAGGGTGAATTCGCCAAAGGCGATGCCGTCCATGTCGCCCGCTGTTTCGGTGCTGCGATTTCGCCGCTTCACCATCCCCAATTGGTCGCGCAATGTATCGGCAAGGACAATCGCGCCAAGCCGGAAGAACTGACCGAATTTGCCATCCGCGCCCTCAAGGCCTGAAACCCCGCTCGGGGAGGAACAACCATGTCCGCCAAGCATCGCGTATCTGTGTTCGCATTGCCTCTGCTGCTCACCCTCGGCCTCGCTGGCTGCTCGGATAGCGGCGCGGAGGTCGTCCAGGAGCCGGTCCTGCGTCCCGTTAAGGTGATCGAGGTCTCCGCACCTTCTACGGACCGGGAGCTGAAGTATTCCGGCACGGTCAAGGCCCGCAGCGAAGCCGCAGCCGGCTTCCGGGTCGCCGGCAAGATCGTCGAGCGCCTTGTCGATATCGGCGACCGCGTGGCGCCGGGCGATGTGCTTGCCCGTCTCGACGTCACCGACTACGAGCTTCAGATGAGCAGCGCCGAAGCGAGCCTTGCCGCCGCGGAACGTCAGCTGGAGACGGCAGATTTTGCCCTGAAGCGTGCCGACGCCCTTTATCGGCAGCAGGTGACGACCAAGGCACAGCTCGAGCAGGCACAATTGACCTACAATCAGGCGCTCGCGACCCGGGACAGCCAGCGCTCGTCTCTGGAACAGGCCCGAAACCAAGTTGCCTATGGTGAGCTGAAGGCTGACAAGACGGGCATCGTCACGGCCATCAGCGCCGATGCCGGCCAGATCGTCGCTGCCGGCAGCCCCGTTGTCACTGTTGCTGCAGATGGCGAGAAGGAAGTACTGATCGCCGTGCCGGAGAATGAAATCTTTGCCTTTGCGCCCGGCAAAGAGGTCGAGGTCGGCTTCTGGTCGAAGGATGGTCTGGCCTTGAAGGGTGCCGTCCGGGAAGTGGCCGGTAGCGCCGATGCCACATCGCGCACCTTTGCAGTGCGCATCGCGCTTCCGGACAACCCGCAGATCCTGCTTGGCATGACGGCGCGCGTGACAGCACTTGCCCCGTCCGACAGGGACTTCTTCGAACTGCCGCTCTCTGCGCTGACCCAGGATGCAGCCAAGCAGTCGACGGTCTGGACTGTCGACCGGACTGACGCCACCGTCCATGCGCGACCTGTCACCGTTGACACATTCTCCGACACTGGTGTCCAGGTGTCGGCCGGCTTGAAGCCAGGCGATCTCGTGGTGGTGGCCGGCACGCAGTTCATGACGGAAGACATGAAAGTGCGGCTTGCCGATCAAGACCTGTCTCGTGCTGCCGAGGCCGAGGCTGTGAAGCCTGACGCCGCGACCCGCTGAGCCCAGCGCCCTTCACCTTCGGGACCCAGATACCATGAACACTTCTCCTGTAGAACCGGGCTCGTTCAACTTGTCCCGTTGGGCCATCGGCCATCCCAGCATTGCCCGTTTCCTCTTCGGCCTGATCATCCTGACCGGACTGTTCGGCCTCATGCGCATGGGCCAGAAGGAAGATCCCGATTTCACCTTCCGCGTTATGGTCGTTCAGGCGTTCTGGCCGGGAGCGTCCCTCACCGACATGCAGGACCAGGTCGTCAACAAGATCGAGCGCAAGCTGCAGGAAACACCCTATCTCGATTGGGTGAAGTCCTACACGCGGCCGGGTTCGGCCATCATCACCTTGCAGGTCAAGGGCAATACTGACGCCAATGATGTGGCTGATGCTTTCTACCAGGTCCGCAAGAAGGTCGGCGATATCGAAAACGAGCTGCCAGAGGGGCTGCTCGGTCCTTACTTCAACGACGAGTTCGGCGACACCTACATCACGCTTTATGCGCTGACTGGCGATGGCTACAGCTATCCGGAACTCAAGCAGCATGCGATCCAGGCGCGTGACGTGCTTCTCTCGACCGAGGGTGTCGAAAAGGCCGTGATCCTGGGCGACCAACCGCAAAAGATCTTCATCGAAGTGTCTTCCAAGGCACTCGCCGAACGCGGACTGACCTTTACGGATCTCCAGAACGCGCTCGCCGGACAGAACGCGATCGATGCGACCGGTTCGATCGACACCGGATCCAGATCAGTGCGCATATCGGTCGATGGGGGCTTTTCGGCGGCCGAAGACATTCGCGAGCTTCGCTTGAATTCCGGCGACCAGGTGACGCGCCTCGGAGATATTGCAACCGTCACCGAGGGGCTCGAAGATCCCTACCAACGCAAGTTCCGCTTCAACGGCAAGGACTCCGTCCAGGTCGGCGTCGTCATGGCCAAGGGCTTCAAGGTCACCGATGTCGGCGATGCCGTGGAGGAAACGCTGCAGCGTTTCGAGGCGACCCTGCCGATCGGCCTAGAAGTCTCGCAGATCTCCAACCAGCCCGAAGTCGTGCGTGAAGCGGTCGGCGAGTTCATGAAGGCGCTCGGCGAAGCCCTCCTGATCGTCCTTGTCGTCTCTTTCGTTTCGATCGGCTGGCGCTCGGGCCTCGTGATCGCGATTGCCATTCCGCTGGTTCTCGCCGCCACCTTTGCCGTCATGTACGAGTTCGGTCTCGACCTGCAGCGCATCTCCCTCGGCGCACTCATCATCGCACTCGGGCTCCTGGTCGATGACGCCATGATCGTCGTCGAGATGATGGAGCGAAAGCTGGAAGAGGGGCTCGACAAGCTGGATGCGGCGAGTTTCGCCTATTCGTCGACCGCCTTCCCCATGTTGACCGGCACACTGATCACCACGGCCGGCTTTATCCCCGTCGGCTTTGCGGAATCGACAGCCGGTGAATATGTCCGCTCGCTCTTTTATGTGGTCGGCATTTCCCTGGTCATCTCCTGGTTCGTTGCCGTCTACTTTACCCCTTGGCTCGGCTACATGATCCTCAAGCAGAGGGCCCATGTCGGCGACCACCACGACGCCTTCGACACGCCTTTCTATCGCCGCCTGCGTTCGGTCGTCGCCTGGGCCGTCCAGCATCGCGTCATCGTCATCGGTTCCACGCTGGCCATTTTCGCGGTCAGTCTCTGGTCATTCCAGTTCATTCCGAAGAATTTCTTCCCGCAGTCTTCGCGTCCGGAAATCCTGGTCGACATGTGGCTGCCCGAGGGCACTTCGATCAAGGAAGTCGAGGCTGAAGCGAAGCGTCTCGAAGCCACCATCCTGACGGACGAGGATCAGCGTTTCGTCGCGACCTATGTCGGAGAGGGCGCGCCGCGCTTCTTCCTGCCGCTCGACCAGCAGCTTCGCAACCCAAACTATGCCCAGCTTCTGGTCATGGCGAGGGACGAGGAGGCGCGGGAGCGGCTGATCACGAAGCTCCGGATGAAGCTGGCCGAAGACTTCCCCTCGGTGCGAGGCAAGGTCGATCGTCTCTTCCTCGGCCCGCCGACCGGCTGGGCCGTCCAGATGCGCGTCAGTGGTCCCGAGCGTCACGAGGTTCGCCTCATTGCCGACCAGGTCAAGGCCCGCTTCCATCAGAACCCGTTGCTTCAGGCCGTTCATGACGACTGGCTCGAGCCGGTCCCGGCCATGACCCTCGTCGTCGATCAGGACCGTGCCCGCGCGCTCGGCGTGTCGTCGCAACGCCTGAGGCAGATGCTCCAGGCCACGATGAGCGGCGCTCCGCTTGCCGATGTGAGAGCAGGGGAGGAGACGATCTCGATCGTCGCCCGCGAACCGGAAGACAGCCGTCGGCTGCTCACTGCGGTCAATTCAATCTACGTACCGACCGATCTCGGAGCCTTCATCCCGCTGTCGCAGATCGCCAAGGTCGTACCGACGCTGGAGCAGGGCATCGAATGGCGTCGAAATCGCCTGCCGACGGTCACCGTACGCGCAACAGTGCCGGATGATGTCCAGTCGAACGACGAGGCGCTGCGCATGTTCGAGGACATGCAATCGCTCCGCGACGGCTTAGCCCCGGGTTACTCCATCGAGATCCAGGGTGGCGCGGAAGACAGCGCCGAGAGCCAGGACTCGATCGCCGCGAAAGCGCCCATCATGCTTCTCGTCATCGTGGTGCTGCTGATGATCCAGTTGCAACACTTCGGCAAGGCCATGCTCGTGCTTGCGACCGGTCCGCTCGGGATTATCGGGGCTGCGGCAGCCCTGCTAATTTCCGGTGCGCCCTTCGGTTTCGTCGCGATCCTCGGTGTCATCGCCCTGCTCGGCATTATCATTCGCAACTCGATCATCCTGATCGACCAGATCGACCAGGATATTGCGGCCGGCATGGACCGACTGGAAGCGATCATCGGCTCTGCCGTCCGACGTTTCCGACCGATCATGCTGACGGCGCTCACGGCGGTGCTCGCGCTCATCCCCATTTCGCGCGGCATCTTCTGGGGTCCGCTCGCCTACGCGATGATGGGTGGCATTCTCGTGGCGACCGTGCTGACCATTTTGGTTTTGCCCGCGGCTTACGCCTTCTTTTTCGGTCGCTCTCCCCACAAAGCGTGACCGAAAAGAAGGAGGAGGGGTTCCCCAAGCCCCTCCTCCTTCCCTCGAAGATCAGACCGCTTTGACCCTGGCGAGGCAGGGTATGCGACGGAGCCTGTCTCTCGCAGCGAACAATTTTTTTGACTGGTTGATAAACTTCCTACAGCTTGCTACACCCCGCCTGACCGCTCGGCTGGCCTTGCCATTTTGCGACGCAGCAACCGCCGAAGCCTTGATTCTTCTGCATTCTCTTGCATCTCTAATGTTCGATGGTTTCGTCGGGCCAGTTTGCGGATTGTAGAATGTATGAGCGCACAGGCGCCAATTGCGGCGAAAACCAGACCAATTCTATGTCGGAATTGAGCCGAATCTCTCTTTACAACGCATCCGAAGCCGATAAGACACTGCAGCAGTGATCCGAGGGATAATCCTTGCCGCTGGTCAGAATACGACGCGCGGCTGGTAATCCGTCGATTGCCGGAAGAGCGGCTGAAGCCGATCTTCACAAAACACGGGTGCGATCCACGCGCCGCGGGACCAAAAGAACCGGCGAGGACTCTCGTCCTTAGCCTTTGGGAGACTGCTCATGAAAACCAAGTTTGCTCTTGCAGCCGCAGCGCTTGCTGCCGCTACTTTCCTGTCGGGCGCCGCCAGCGCCAAGACCTTTGTTTACTGCTCGGAAGGATCGCCGGAAGGCTTCGATCCCGGCATGTACACCGCCGGCACGACTTTCGATGCCTCTGCGCATCCGGTCTACAGCCGTCTGATGGAATTCAAGCCCGGCACGACCGAAGCCGAAGCTGGTCTGGCCGAAAGCTATGAAGTCAATGCCGAAGGCACCGAATACACCTTCAAGCTGCGCCCGGGTGTCAAGTTCCACACGACCGAGTTCTTCACCCCGTCGCGCGAATTCAACGCCGATGACGTCCTTTTCTCGCTGGATCGCCAGCTGAAGGCCGATCATCCGTGGAACCAGTATGTTGCCGGCACCTCTTGGGAATATGCCGCCGGCATGGGCTTCCCCGAACTGATCAAGTCGATCGAAAAGGTCGATGACATGACGGTCAAGATCACGCTCAACAAGCCGGAAGCGCCGTTCCTCGCAAACCTTGCAATGCCTTTCGCATCGATCGTCTCCAAGGAATATGCCGACAAGCTCGAAGCTGAAGGCAAGAAGGAACAGCTGAACCAGATGCCGGTCGGCACGGGTCCGTTCTCCTTCGTCGGTTACCAGCAGGATGCCGTCATCCGCTACAAGAAGAACGCCGACTACTGGGGTGGCGCACCGAAGATCGACGACCTCGTCTTCGCGATCACCACGGATGCTGCCGTTCGCTACCAGAAGCTCAAGGCTGGCGAATGCCACCTGATGCCGTTCCCGAACGCTGCAGACGTCGAGACCATGAAGTCCGATCCGGCCCTGACCGTGATGGAGCAGGAAGGCCTGAACGTCGCTTACCTCGCCTACAACACGACCCAGGCTCCCTTTGACAAGCCGGAAGTCCGCAAGGCGCTGAACAAGGCGATCAACAAGGAAGCGATCGTCGACGCTGTCTTCCAGGGTATGGCAACGCCTGCCAAGAACCCGATCCCGCCGACCATGTGGTCCTACAACCAGGCTACCCAGGATGACGCTTACGATCTGGACGCCGCCAAGAAGGAACTCGAAGCCGCTGGTGTTACCGGTCTTTCGATGAAGGTCTGGGCCATGCCGGTTTCGCGCCCCTACATGCTGAACGCACGTCGCGCCGCTGAAATCATCCAGGATGACTTCTCCAAGATCGGCGTCACCGTCGAGATCGTTTCCTACGAATGGGCCGAGTATCTCGACCGCTCGAAGGCCAAGGATCGTGATGGTGCTGTCATGCTCGGCTGGACCGGCGACAACGGCGACCCGGACAACTTCCTCGACACGCTGCTGGGCTGCGCTGCCGTCGGCGGCAACAACCGCGCACAGTGGTGCAACGAGGAATTCGACGCACTGGTGAAGAAGGCCAAGGTCACCTCTGACCAGACCGAGCGCACCAAGCTCTACGAAGAAGCTCAGCTCGTCTTCAAGCGCGAAGCGCCGTGGGCCACGATCGACCATTCGCTCTCGGTCGTTCCGATGCGCAAGGAAGTCTCCGGCTTCGTCCAGAGCCCGCTTGGTGACTTCACCTTCGAAAACGTCGACATCGCCGAGTAATCGAAACACTTGATCTCTCGCCGCGGGCCTTGGCCCGCGGCGTTTGTCGTTGATACGAGATCAATCTCGCGTCATGCTCGAAGGCTCAGGTGCAGCGTTTCGGGTAACCACAGACGGCCATGCGCCGCGGTTCGACCTCCCTTAAAACAACAGGTCTCACACATGTTTGGCTTTCTCCTGCGACGGCTCGCCGTCTTGATCCCGACCTTCATCGGCGTCTCGATCATTGCCTTCGCCTTCATCCGGCTTCTGCCGGGCGATCCGGTCGCGCTTCTCTCCGGCGAGCGCGTCATGTCGCCCGAGCGTCACGCCCAGATCAGCGCCAATCTCGGTCTCGATCGGCCGCTGGTGGTGCAGTATTTCGATTATCTCGGCGGCGTGATGACCGGTGACTTCGGCACCTCGATCGTCTCCAAGAGCCCGATCATCGACCAGTTCTTCGCGCTCTTCCCGGCAACCGTCGAGCTGTCGCTCTGTGCGATCCTGATCGCGATCGCGATCGGTGTCCCGGCTGGCATCGTCGCAGCCATCAAACGCGGCTCCTTCTTCGATCAGACGATGATGGGCATAGCGCTTGTCGGCTATTCCATGCCGATCTTCTGGTGGGGCCTGCTGCTCATCATCCTCTTCTCAGGTATCCTGCAATGGACCCCGGTCTCCGGCCGCATCTCGCTGATGTTCTTCTTCCCGCCGGTCACCGGCTTCATGCTGATCGACAGCCTGCTCTCGGGCCAGAAGGGCGCGTTCACCTCGGCGCTTAGCCATCTGATCCTACCCTCGATCGTGCTGGCGACCATTCCGCTCGCCGTCATCGCGCGCCAGACGCGCTCGGCCATGCTCGAAGTGCTGTCGGAAGATTACATTCGCACCGCCCGCGCCAAGGGCCTATCGCCTTTCCGCGTTGTCGGCCTGCATGCGCTGCGCAACGCCATGATCCCGGTCATCACCACGATCGGCCTGCAGATCGGCGTCATGCTCGCAGGCGCCATTCTCACCGAAACGATCTTCTCCTGGCCGGGCATCGGCAAGTGGATGGTCGACAGTGTGTTCCGCCGTGACTACCCGGTCATCCAGGGAGGCCTCCTCCTGATCGCCGGCATCATCATGGTCGTGAACCTCATCGTCGACCTGCTCTACGGCCTCATCAACCCGCGCATCCGCCACTAGAAGGATAAAGTCCCATGGCAGAGACAACAGCCAGCCAGCCGGTCACCACCGCGCAGATGCGCCGCCAGATGCTGGCCGAATTCTGGTTCTACTTCTCCGAAAATCGCGGCGCCGTCATCGGCCTCGTGGTCTTCGTCGCCCTTGTGTTCGTCGCCGTTTTCGCCGGCGTGATCGCGCCGCATTCTCCCTTCGAGCAGTATCGCGACGTTGTTCTCCTGCCACCGGCCTGGCTGGAAGGCGGCGACTGGAGCTATCCGCTCGGCACCGACCCGGTCGGTCGCGACATCCTGTCCCGACTGATCTACGGCTCGCAATATTCGCTGTTCATCGGCGTTTTCGTCACCACGCTGTCGCTGACGACGGGTATCGCAATCGGTGTCATCGCCGGCTTTTATGGCGGCTGGCTTGATACGGCGATCATGCGCTTGATGGACATCATTCTGGCGTTTCCCTCGCTGCTTCTGGCGCTGGTTCTCGTCGCCATCCTCGGCCCCGGACTGACCAATGGCATGATCGCCATTGCGCTGACGCTGCAGCCGCATTTTGTTCGCCTGACCCGCGCAGCGGTGATGTCGGAGAAAACCCGCGACTACGTGACGGCGGCACGGCTGGCCGGTGCAAGCCCGCTTCGTCTCATGTTCAAGACGATCCTGCCGAACTGCATGGCACCGCTGATCGTTCAGGCAACGCTGTCCTTCTCCAACGCCATCCTCGATGCGGCCGCTCTCGGCTTCCTCGGCATGGGCGCGCAGCCGCCGGCTCCCGAATGGGGCACGATGCTCGCCGAAGCGCGCGAGTTCATCCTGCGCGCCTGGTGGGTTGTCACTTTCCCGGGTCTTGCCATCCTGATCACCGTTCTCGCCATCAACCTCATGGGTGACGGCCTGCGCGATGCTCTCGATCCCAAGCTGAAGAGGTCCTGATCATGGCACTTCTCGATATCCAGAACCTCACCGTCCAGTTCGAGACGGCCAACGGCTGGTTCAAGGCCGTTGACGGCGTCTCGCTTTCCGTCGAGCCGGGCGAAGTGCTCGCCATCGTCGGCGAGAGCGGATCCGGCAAGTCGGTCGCCATGCTTGCCGTCATGGGCCTTCTGCCCTGGACGGCGAAGATCACCGCCGACAAGATGGAATTCCAGGGCCGCGACATCCAGAAGATCTCGGCTGCCGAGCGGCGTAAGCTGATCGGCAAGGACGTCGCCATGATCTTCCAGGAACCGGTCGCCAGCCTCAATCCATGCTTCACGGTCGGCTTCCAGATCGAAGAAGTCCTGCGCCTGCACATGGGCCTCGGCAAGAAGGAGCGCCACGATCGCGCCGTCGAACTTTTCAACCTGGTCGGCCTGCCTGATCCGGCCGAGCGTCTCAACCACTTCCCGCACCAGATGTCGGGCGGCCAATGCCAGCGCGTGATGATCGCGATCGCGATCGCCTGCAATCCGAAGCTCCTGATCGCTGATGAGCCGACGACGGCACTCGACGTGACGATCCAGAAGCAGATCCTCGACCTCCTGATGAAAATTCAGGTCGAGACCGGCATGGGGCTGATCATGATCACCCATGACATGGCCGTGGTGGCTGAAACCGCGGACCGCGTGATTGTCCAGTACAAGGGCAAGAAGATGGAGGAGGCCGATGTCCTCCAGCTCTTCGAAAACCCGAAGAATCCCTATACCCGCGCGCTGCTTTCGGCCCTGCCGGAAAACGCCACCGGCGACCGTCTGACCACGGTCTCCGACTTCTTGGCCGCCGCAGAAACGGGAGGTTCCGCATGACCACAGAGACGCAAACCCCGATGCTTGAGATCCGCGACGTTAAACGCGACTATCGCGTGTCGCAGGGTCTCTTCAAGGAAGACAAGATCGTCCACGCGGTCAAAGGCGTGTCGTTTAAGCTCAACAAGGGCAAGACACTCGCTATCGTCGGCGAAAGCGGTTGCGGCAAGTCGACGCTTGCCCGCATCCTCACCTTCATCGACGAGCCGACGGCAGGCGAACTCCTGATCGACGGCCAGAAGGTCGACTTGCGTCCGGGCCACCTGACGGCCGACATGCGCCAGAAGGTGCAGATCGTCTTTCAGAACCCCTATGGCTCGCTCAACCCGCGCCAGAAGATCGGCGACGTGCTCGGCGAACCCTTGCTCATCAACACCAAGATGAGTGCTGCCGAACGACGCGAACGCGCAACCGAAATGCTGGTCAAGGTCGGCCTCGGGCCGGAGCATTACAACCGCTACCCGCACATGTTCTCCGGGGGCCAGCGTCAGCGTATCGCGATTGCTCGCGCCCTGATGCTCAATCCGAAGCTGCTGGTCCTCGACGAACCGGTCTCCGCGCTTGACCTTTCGGTCCAGGCTCAGGTGTTGAACCTGCTCGCCGACCTGCAGGAAGAATTCGGCCTGACCTATGTCTTCATCAGCCACGACCTCTCCGTCGTGCGTTACATCGCCGACGAGGTGATGGTGATGTACTACGGCGAAGCGGTCGAATACGGCACCCGTGACGCAGTCTTCTCGGATCCGCAGCATGAATATACGCGTACGCTTTTCGCCGCGACACCGCGCGCCGACGTCGAGTCGATCCGCGCCCGCATGGCGACGCGCAAGCTGGCCGCAGCCGGCTGATTGAAAGAAAACTCGGGAGGGGGCGCCGCTCTGGCATTCCCTCCCGTCATCATTTCTGCTTGGCGGTTTGTTCGGCGGCATCGGCGAGGATCCCGATCACCTGCTGCCGAACGGAAGACGGGCTCAGTGTATGGTCTGCATTTTCAAGCAAAATGTGCCGCAGCCCCGGAAACGCACGCTGCCCGGCCAGGGTCTTCCCGAAATAGAGTCTCTGCTGATCGAGGCTGCCATCGGTGCGGCAGGAGATGAAGGTGACCGGGACCTTTCGCTCTTCGAGCCGTCGCAGCACACCGAACAACTGTCCACGCAACCGGCCAAGCTTGGTCAGCCCGCCGAGATAGGGAGAAACTCCGCGCAGGATCCTGTTCTGCGCATGGCTGGCAATGTTCGCCGCCGCCTTCGGAATGTTGACCTCGCCGCTGATGACACGCTTGTAGGTGCTCAGGCTGAAGGCGCGGCGCTTGTAATCGCTGAGCGGGCGAGCCCCCGCCATCAAAAGCGTGTCCACATCCTCGTCAGGGTCCAGCACGAGGCGGAGCTGGTTGATCGAAACGATGCCAGCCACATCGGGGTTGGCAGCGCCGGCATAGAGGGCCGAATGCGCGCCGCTGCAGATGCCCGCCAGAAGAATTGGTCGTGTGGTGCGCGTACGCACATATCGGACGACGGCATGCACGTCGTTGAGCTGGCCCTCGGAGTAGACGACCTGATCCGTCCCCCGAGGATCGGCTGGGCTGTCGCCGATGTTGGAAAGATCAACCCGCAGCGTCGCGATGCCCCGTTTTGCGAGCGTGCGCGCGGTATCGACCCAGATGCGACCCCAGCCGGTATGTGGCGCATAGGCCATGTTGAGCAAAATGATCACAGCCTTCTCCCCGCCCGACGGAGGCTCGCAGAAGACGCCGAACAGGCGCGAATTGACAACCTCCGGCCGCTCGCGAAATGTCTCCGTCTGAAGGACGGTCGGCTCGATGTCTGAAGCCCGCGCGGTAGGCGAACTTGTGCCCTGGGGGATGCTTCGGCTGAACCAGTCACCGATCGCGTCGATGAGCGCCATTGGCATCGGCGACGTGACGACTCCGTCGAGCATCGCACTATAACCCGCAAAATCAATGGATTCGACCGCTGCACTGGCGCTGCTCAGTTGCTTGGCAAGTTCGACGTCTGCAGCATTCTCCGGACGCGCCAGAACGAGGGCCGGCAATCCGGCGGATATGTCGTTTATGGAGACGGTGAGGGTCTTCAGATCGGCGGCTAGCAGCGGATCCATGATGAAGGAGGCAAGCACCGTCGCGCCCTCGGGATAGCCGAAGTCGATGGCGAGCCCGTCCTCGATGACCTTCTCCCGCAAGGCCGTCTCACGCAGATAACGCCGACCGCTCAGCGCAGATGCCGCAAGCACATAGCCTGCGAGGTTCGCGTCCTGTTGTCCCGCGCGCAGCGCGACTGCTGCGCCGATGCCCATGCCGTAATAGAGGACCCTGCTGCAGCCTGTCCGTGAGCGTAATTCCTTCGCCGCCCTCACTGCGCCGGTTACCCAGGCGTCGAAGCTTGCGCCCGCCTCGACCGGCAGGGAATCGCCTTCGCCCGGATAGTCGAAGCGGATCGCGGGATATCCCCGTCGTGCAAGGTCAGTTGCGACGAGGCGATGGAACTTGACCGTGCAAAGTGCGTCGAAACCCCATGGCGCGCAAAACACGACGCCGGTTTCACCCGAAGCCGGATGCAGGTGACCGAACATGCCGTCCATCGTCACAGGGATGGCGGCGGATGCCACAACATCGTGGGGCAGATCAAAATTTTCGCGCGCGCGAACAGATTGCTTCACTGAAGTTACCATTGGCTCCGACATCAGGAACGAGAGCGTTCGTCCCCAGCGTCACCATTGGACAAAATCCCTTAACACATTAGCAAAGCTCGAATGGAAAATGGATGTTTCCCCACATCCGGGCAAAAGCATCATGCGCGTCAGGGCAGATAACCGTGGGAAATCTTCGGGCTGTCGAAGACCATGGTCGATCGGATGGTCTTGATCTCTGCGAGGCGATCGAATTCCTGCCAGATCAACCGCTTGTAGTCCGCCATGTCGCGAACCGAGATTTTCAGCAGAAAATCGAAATCACCGGCCACCGCGTGGATTTCGATGACTTCGGCGAGCTTGCCTACATGCTCGATGAAGCGTTCACCGACCTGCGGCGTCGTCCGATCCAGCGTGATTTCGACGAAGGCCTGGAGTCCGAGGCCGACCTTCGGCGGGTCGATGACGATCGTCTGGCGGATAATGCCGCTCGCATAGAGTCGCGCCAGACGGCGAGACAGGGGAGCTGCCGTCAGCCCGACACGTTCGGCGAGCTCCGCATTGTTCAGGCTGGCATCTTCGATCAGGCAGGCAATAAGCCGGCGATCGATCCTGTCGAGAGTCAAGTCGGTTTCTTCCATAATTGATCTCTAAAGCGCGGAGTGCAGCAAAATTCTATCGTGAATTTACCTTTTCGGGCAATCCTGATGATGAGGGAAGATGGGCAAGCGTCAAATCCGCTGAGACTTTGCGCTTGAAACTTGATATTTCATTTGTAGCACAACGCACTTCGATGAAGGCCCCCGATGTTCGACAAGCTCGCCTCCCAGCCCAATGATCCCTTGCTTGCTCTGATCGGGCTCTACAACGCCGATCACCGGACGGACAAGATCGACCTCGGCGTTGGTGTCTATCGTGACGACCAGGGGCGAACCCCAGTCTTGCGCGCGGTGAAGGCGGCGGAGAAGGTGCTCCTGGAGAAGCAGGACAGCAAGTCCTATGTCGCCCCAGAAGGTGACCGTGTCTTCCTCGATCTTCTCTGGGATCTCGTCGGAGGCAAGGGGGATGGCAAGTTTGCCGCCGGCGTCCAGACGCCGGGTGGGTCGGGCGCTCTGCGCCTCGCCTCAGACTTGATCGCACGCGCCGGCAGCGGTCGTCTCCACCTCGGTCTGCCGAGCTGGCCGAACCATGCCGGCATCTTCGGTGCGACCGGCCTCGATGTGGAAACCTATCCCTATTTCGACGTGCCGACCCAGGATGTGCGCTTTGCCAGCATGATGAAGGCCATGAGCAGCGCGCCCCGCGGCGATGCCGTGCTCATCCATGCCAGCTGCCACAATCCGACGGGTGCGACGCTGACATCAGCTCAGTGGGAGGAACTTGCCGCAGTAATCGCCGAGCGGCGCCTCGTGCCCCTGATCGATTCTGCCTATCAGGGCTTCGGCGCTGGCATCGAAGAAGACGTGGCCGGCCTGCGCACGATCATCGCCGCCGCCCCGGAAGCGCTGATTGCCGTCTCCTGCTCCAAGTCCTTCGGGATCTACCGCGAGCGCACGGGTGCCATCTTCGCGGTCGCGGAGACGCAGGACGCGGCGGACATCGCGCGATCCAACCTCGTCACCATGGCCCGCACCAGCTATTCCATGCCGCCCGATCACGGTGCTGCCGTGGTCCGCACCATCCTGGCGACCGAGAGCCTGCGGCAGGACTGGATGGACGAACTCAATTCGATGCGCGACCGCCTGAATGAACTGCGCCGCGAATTGGCCGGGGCACTCGGCGACGGATGGCAGCTAGCGCCGCAGATCGCCGAACAGCAGGGCATGTTCTCGCTCCTGCCGCTCAAGGAAGCCGACGTCATGTCGCTCCGCAAGCATTATGGCATCTACATGCCGACCTCTGGCCGTATCAACATCGCGGGCCTGAAGAGCGCCGATATCCCGCGCGTCGCCAACGTCTTGAAACCGCTTCTGGGCTGAGATCATGACCACCACAACCGTGAACCAGGCGGGCGCCGAGCGCCACCGCCTCTATGAAGACGTGCTCGCGATGATCTCGGGCACCATGTTCGTCTCGCTGGGAACGCTCATCTACACTGAAACCATGCTGACGGTTGGTTCGAGCGCGGGCCTCGCCCTGTTGCTTTCCTATGTCAGCGGTTGGGGCTTTGGCCCGATCTTCTTCATCGTCAACCTGCCCTTCTACATTCTGGCGGTGAAGCGCATGGGATGGGCCTTCACGTTCCGGACCTTCACGGCCGTGGCGCTCGTCTCGATCCTGTCGAAGCTGAACAGCCGGTGGATCGACTTCTCTCATCTCGATCCGCTCTATGCGACTGTCATCGGCGGCGGCTTGATCGGAACGGGTTTGCTGATGCTTTTCCGGCATCGAACCGGCCTCGGGGGCATCAACATCCTCGCCCTATATCTGCAGGAAAAGACTGGGCTGCGCGCCGGCTATTTCCAGCTGGGCGTGGACATGGCGATTCTCGCCGCAGCCTTCTTCGTCCTGCCGGCAGACCGGCTCGCCCTGTCCGTTCTGGGCGCTGCCATCGCCAATCTGATCCTGGCGATCAACCACAAGCCCGGACGCTACATGGGGCTGAGCTAATTCGTTCCGGCTCTGGCTTATGCCAGAGCCGCGTCCACGATGACGAGAGGCCGGCCTTGCGTGCAGGCCTCGATGCGGGCGTCGACCCGGTACACATCCCGAAGCAGGGAAGGGGTGATCACATCCGCGGTCGCCCCGCTCGCGATCAACCGCCCGTCTGCAACGACAAGCGCATGTTCGCAGTACCGCATCGCATGATTGAGATCGTGCAGAGCGATCAGGATCGCAATGCCGCTTTGGCCTGCAAGCTCCCGCATGAATTGCAGGACTTCGATCTGGCGGAAGAGGTCGAGCGCCGATGTCGGCTCGTCCATCAAGAGCACTTCTGGCTTGCGCACGAGCGCCTGGGCAATGGCCACCAGCTGGCGCTGGCCGCCGGAGAGTTCGCCGAGATCGCGGAAGGCGAGGTCTGAAATCCTGAGCGATGCGAGGATGCGGTCGATGTCCACCAACTCGTCGTCGGCAACCTTCCAGCCCGATCCCTGCTTTGAGGCGAGAAGCACGCTCTCATAGACGGTGAGCACAGCATTGGCACCAGTATCCTGCGGCATGTAACAGATCGGCCGAAGGCTTTCCTCGCCGGAGAGATGGACAACGCCCTCTCCCTTGAGCAAACCGGCAATACGCTTGAACAAAGTCGATTTGCCTGCAGCATTGGGGCCGATCACGGCTGTCAGCGCGCCGCCTGCAATGTCACCGGTGGTAATGTCGCTGAAGACGCGGTGGCGGCCATATTGCGCGCCCACCGCTTCGAGCCTGAGGGCTACCATGCGCGCCTCCTGTTGGTGAAGATCAGGGAGAAGAAGAAGGGCACGCCGACGAGTGCCGTGATCACGCCGATCGGCATGATGGCACCGGGGATCAGCATCTTCGAGACGACCGAGGTGACCGACAGAAGCAGCGCGCCGCAGAGAATGGAGCCCGGCAGGAAGAAGCGCTGGTCTTCGCCGAGCAGCATGCGCGCGATATGCGGACCGACGAGGCCAATGAAGCCGATCGTGCCGACGAAAGAGACCGGAATGGCTGCCAGCAGGCTGACGAGCAGCATGGTCTCCAGCCGGAGTGCCCGCACATTGACACCGAAGGAGGCAGCCTTGTCATCCCCGAGGCGAAGGGCCGTCAGCGCCCAGGCGCGGCGGGCAAATAGCGGAACGCTGAAGACGAGGACTGCAAGGGTCACGGCTACCTTGCCCCAAGTCGCCTTGGTGAGCGAGCCCATGGTCCAGAAGACCACGGCCGCAAGCGCCTGTTCCGAGGCAAGATATTCGAGCAGCGACAGCAGTGCATTGAAGGTGAAGACCAGGGCTATGCCGAGCAGAACAATGGTCTCGACAGTGACGCCGCGCATGGTCGATACGCCGTAGATGAAGAGGGAAGCGAGCATTGCCATCAGGAAGGCGTTGATCGGCACCATGTATTGCACGGCTGCCGGAAAGACGGCGACACCGGCGACCAGTCCGAGCGCCGCACCGAATCCGGCCGCCGCAGAAATGCCGAGCGTGAAGGGGGAGGCGAGCGGATTAGCGAGGATCGTCTGCATCTGCGCGCCGGCAAGCGACAGACAGGCCCCCACGGTGACGGCCATCAGAGCGATCGGCATGCGGATGTCCCAGATGACGACCCGAAGCTGGTTGCCCGCCGATGCGGGATCCCAGATCGTTGCAACGACTTCTGAGAGTGTGTAGCGGGCAGGGCCATAGGCCATATCGACTGCTACGCTGAGCAGAAGGGCGAGGAACAGCAGGCAGAGGATGACCATCCGTTTGGCCGCGATGGCGCGGTAGCGCTCGCGGCCCACGGCCAATGCAGGTGCTTCGGCGGCAATGGCCATCAGTGTGTCTCCTCGTTCAGCGAGACGAAGTAGCCTGGCTTGTAAGCGACCGGCAGGAATGTCTTGTGAAACTCCTCGAAGGTCTTCTCTGGATCCAAGTCGGCGAACAGGTCCGGATGGAACCACTTTGCGAACTGCTGAATGGCGACGAACTCATACGGGACGCCGTAGAACTGGTGCCAGACGGCATGGACCTCGCCGGTCTTGACGGCCTTCAGTTCGCTGAACCCCGTGCGCGCGACCAGCGTGGAAAGCTTCTCACGGGCCGCCTGAAGATCGGCGCCGCGCCCCACATGCACGAAGCGGAGCGTCTTGGATTCAGCCGCCCAATTGGATCCGGTGGCAATGTAATGATCGGGGTTGTCGACGATCAGCTGTTCGAGATTGAGATTGCCGAACGTGGTCTTGATGACATCGGCGGCAATGTTGTGGCCGCCGGCCTGTTCGACCATCTCGCCGAAGTTATAAGGGCCGAAGCTTCGGCAGCATCCGTTCTCCCCGTCATTGCCGGGCGCGCGCTCAATGAAGACCTTCGGGCGGACGAGGTTCTGAGCCTGGGCGAGCCGGTCGACGACCAGCGCCACCTGTTTCCGGCGATAGGCGATAAATTCCTCGGCCTTGGCATCGGCACCGAAGATCTGGCCGAGTATACGGATGCTGTCTTCGCTGTTTTTGTTGGCATCGACCCGGAAATCGACATAGACGACGGCAATGCCGGCCGCAGCTGCCTTTTCCTCGATCCCGCTTTCGACCGCGACCTTCTGCGATTCCAGATTGAGCGTGATCACGTCGGGTGCAAGGGCGATTGCAGCCTCTAGATCGAAGGTGTTGTTCGGCACGTAGCCGAACCGGGGCAGGTCAGCGAGAGCGGGGAAACGCTCGGAATAAGCCGTGTAGCTGTCGGCATCCTTGGAAAAGAAGTCGTCTCGCCATCCGACGATCCGGTCGAGCATATGCTCTCCGGTCAGCGCCGCAATCGTATGGATCTGTCGGGCTTCGCCGACCAGCACACGCTTGGCCGGCAGATCGATCTCGACCTTGCGTCCGGCAATGTCGGTGATTTCAGCCGCCGAGAGCGGGGACACCAAAACGGTTGAAAGGGCGATAAACGCCCCGAATAACTTGGTCAGCATCAGTCTGTCTTCCTTGTCGGAAATCCGGCGCCACTTGGCGAGGCGCCGGTTGGTTTCTCAGGACCCGGCCTTCACCGAGGCGAAGTAGCCAGGGTGGTATTTGACAGGCAGGAAGCGCTCGTGCATTTCCTTGAAGGTGGCGTCGGCATCGACATCCTTGAAGAGGTCCGGATGCAGCCACTTTGCGATCTGCTGCACGGCGACGAACTGGTACGGGCTGTTGTAGAACTGGTGCCAGATGGCGTGAACATTGCCGTCCTTGACAGCCTTGATGTCGGTAAAGCCGGGACGCTTCATCAGCTCGGAGAGCTTGCGGGCTGCTTCCGCCTTGTCAGCACCCGGGCCGACGCCGACCCACTTGCCGCCGGGAACATAGAGTTCCCAGTTGGAGCCGGTGACGATGACCTGGTCGGGGTTCGAGGCGATGATCTGCTCAGGATTGACCGTCCCGAAGGTGCCCGGGATGAAATCCTTCGCCATGTTCACGCCACCGGCGAGCTCGACCATCTTGCCGAAATTCTCGTTGCCGAAGGACATGCAGCAATCGTCGGAATAGCCGCCGGCGCGCTCGATGAAGACGACCGGCTTGTTGAGGTCGGCCTGCTTTGAGAGAACGTCGGTGACCTTGGCGATCTGCTCGTCGTGGAACTTCACGAATTCCTCGGCGCGTTCTTCCTTGCCGAATAGCTTGCCGATGATGCGCATGGAATCATCTGTGTGCTCCATGGGCTTCTCTCGGAAGTCGATATAGACGAGTGGGATGCCGACGGCGGCGAGCTTCTCGATATAGCCGCTCTCTTCGGTCGCCGATTTCGCTTCCGTGTTCATGATGATGACGTCGGGCTTCAGCGCGACTGCCTGCTCGATATCGAAGGTGCCGTCCTTCATGCCGCCGAAGGTCGGGATCTTCTCCATCTCCGGATATTTCTTCAGGTAGATGTTGTAGCCGTCGAGGTCGGCCTTCTTGAAATCGTCACGCCAACCGATGACGCGGCCGAAGGGATTGTCGGTGTCGAGGGCGGCGGTGAAGTAGATCTGGCGACCTTCACCCAGAATGACGCGCTCAACCGGAACGTTCACTTCGACTTCTCGACCTGTGATGTCCTTGATCGTCACCGTCTCGCCGGCCAGCGCGACACCTGAAAAAAGGACGAGCGAAATCGCGGCGGCTGACGCCACCCTCTCCATTTTGAACACGATCAGTTCTCCTGCTTGTGATTGTGAGGTGAACTATGATTTTATGACTTCGCCAGTCAAGAAATATCTTTTAGAAGTGTTCCAGCCTCATCGACCTGTTCCGAAAGATCCAGCCTATGCAAGCCGTTAGCTCTATTCCCAACCGTGACCTCCGCGACGAAATCAAGGCCTATTGGTCCCTCAGGGCCGAAACCTTTGACAGCCAGCCCGGTCACGAGATCTTCTCCGAAGACGAAAGGGCAGCCTGGCATGCGCTGCTGCGCAAACACCTGGGGGCGGGAGAGGGGCGTGCGGCGCTCGATCTCGCCTGTGGCACCGCGGTCGTCTCCCATCTTCTGGACGATCTCGGTTTCAAGGTCACTGGGCTAGATTGGGCCGAACCCATGCTCGAGCGCGCGCGGGCAAAGGCCAAGGCGCGCGGCCGCCAGATCCGCTTCCTGCTGGGCGACGCCGAGCGGACAATGGAATCCGACGACACATACGACGTGATCACGAATCGCCACCTCGTCTGGACCCTAATCGATCCGCTTGCCTGCTTTCGCGAGTGGCACCGGGTACTCAAGGTCGGCGGCAGGGTGCTCATCGTCGATGGCGACTTCGTGAATACGTCGAGGCTGACCAAGCTGATGAAGCGGCTCACGGCCTGGGCAAGTCGCCTGGGTCTGGCCAAGGATGCCACGCACGGCGCACCGAATTCCGAGATGGCGACGACCCACGCCAGCATTCTCTCTCGTGTGCATTTCTCCAGCGGAGCACATGCCAATGCCGTCGCCGAACTGTTGAAGGAAGCAGGTTTCTCCAAGGTCACGATCGACGAGGACATGGCCGCGATCCACAGGGCGCAGCGCCGGAATTTCTCCTTCTTCAAGGGCCTGGAACGAGCGACACAGCACCGCTACGCCATCTGCGCTGAGAAATGACGGCGTAGTCCGGCCTGGCCTGATTGCACCGTTAGCCTGGGTGGCGCGCAACCGCCTCTGCCGGGCGCGCGTTGCAGACCTTCGAGCAGCTCGATCCGACGTGCCTCGTCAATAATATATAAAAACTGCGCCGGCTCTGCACCAGAATTTCCGGATTCCCCGTCGACGGTGGCTGGCTGGCGCGCTAAGCGGAACGGGGAAGTAGGAGAGGACATGGCATGGGACGGATTGTAGCCATTGGCGAATGCATGGGGGAGCTCTCGGAAACCGGCACGGCCGGAACCCTCAGCATGGGATTCGCAGGCGACACGCTGAACACGGCATATTATCTGCGCCAGAGCCTTAGCCCGGACTGGCGTATCGACTACGTCTCGGCAGTCGGCACGGATGGGCTTTCCGACCGGATGTTGGACTTCCTCAACATGGAAGGCATCGGCACGGCCCATATCCGCCGCCTCGCCGACAAGACGATCGGCCTTTACTATATTACCCTGAAGGACGGAGAGCGCAGCTTCACCTACTGGCGCAACGACAGCGCCGCGCGAAATCTTGCTGGTGATCCGGCCGCAATCGCGCGCGCTCTTGATGGGGCCGATCTCGCCTACTGGTCTGGCATCACGCTGGCGATCCTTCCGAATCAGGATCGCTTGGCCCTCATCGAAGCGCTCAGCCAGTTCGCCGGCCGTGGTGGCAAGGTGGCCTTCGATCCCAATCTTCGGCCGCGTCTCTGGGACAGTTCTGAAACCATGCGTGACTGGATCCACCGTGCGGCCGCTATCAGTGACCTGTGCCTGCCGTCCTTCGATGACGAGGCGACCTGGTTCGGAGACAGCGATCCCGCGTCCACGACAAAACGCTACAGGGCAGAAGGCGCAAGGCGTGTGATCGTCAAGAATGGTCCGGCAGATGTGACCTATGACGCCGGCGATGGCACGATCAAAATTGTGCACATTCCCCCGGCCGAGAGTATTGTCGATACCACGGCTGCCGGAGACAGCTTCAATGCGGGTTATCTGGCCGCTGAACTCCAAGGAGCTTGCAGCGCCGACGCCATCACTGCGGGGGCGCGACTTGCAGCGAGGGTAATCGGCGCTCGCGGCGCGCTGGTGGCGAATGCGGCCACGCGATCATGACGCCGGCTTGCCAGGATGCCGGTAGCGTTTAGGCAGGAGCACTTCCTGCACCGAAAAATGTGAAATAGGCCCAGGCAAGAAGAAATGCAGCAACGATGCCGACCCAAATCAGGATCCTCCGCGCGTTCAGCGAAAGGCTCCTCTTCGGCTTCGGTGGCTTGTTCTCGGGCGGACGCTCGAACTTGATGACGTTCGACATTCAGGGCTCTCTCATACTGTCTTTTCGGCCTTCGTCTGGCTTCCTGCCATGAACCCGCAAGGACCACAAGCGCCGTGCCTGAAACATAGAATGAATGATCTGGTCGATCTCCATCTGCGGCCTGAAGGGAGGGCTCGTGTTGACGGCTGTCCGTGTCACCAAAGTGTTACTTCACACTTGTCCCCGGCAGCATGCACCGTTAGCTTCTGACCTCGAGAAGGGAGTGCTGGCCAGCGTGATGTCCCAAGCCCAACCTGCCGGCAGCGTGATGGATAAGACTGAACCGAAATGAACGACTTTCTTGGCGCGTCCACCCAAGCTGATGTTTACGTCGACGAGGATGGTGAACTTTCCGGTATCAGCCAAACGATCCCCGGCGTTTCGTCGGCACAGTTTCTAAAACTGGTCGAAGAGCGCGGCACGGCTGGCTTTTGGAGTTGCGATCTCCTGACGGGACAATGCAGCTGCAGCCCCGGACTTTTGCGGGTGATGGGCATCGACAGCCCGAAACTGTTCAGCCTGATGGATCTCATCGACCAAATTCACCCTGAAGACCGCAATCGATGTGAAGACATCTGGCCGCTGATCAGGTCCGGGGTGCCCGTGAACCGCGACTTCCGCATCATTCGCAGCGACAGCACAGTGCGCTGGGTGCGGCTGCGATCCGAGGTCGTGCTCAATGCAGATCAGCGGCCGGCGCGAGCCGTCGGTCTTCTCAACGACATATCGCAGCTGCAGGAAAATCGGCAGGCGCTTGATGAAAGCCTGGGACGTTATCGCGCCCTTGTCAGTGCGGTCGCGGCCCTGGAGTGGCGTGCAACGGCCAGTGGCGAGCCTGTATTCTCTCACGGTTGGACGGCGCTGACGGGGCAACCGGAATCTGAAGTCCTGAACGGCAACTGGGTAAATGCCCTGCATCCCGATGATCGCGGAGCGGTGATCGCCGCATGGCAGCACGCCGTGGCGACGCTTTCACCCTATGTCGCCAATCACCGGATCATGAAAGCCGATGGCGAATACGAGTGGTTTCACGCACGGGCGGTTCCCATCATCCACAAGGGGTCTCGCCCGCACGAGTGGCTCGGCATGATCCTGCGCCATGGCGATTTCACCGGAACGGGAAAAGGACAGCCTGCAGGCGAGGCAACGCTGACGCCGATGCAGATCCGCGCAGGACGCGCCATGCTGCAATGGACGCTTGAGGATCTCTCCCGCCAGTCCGGCGTGTCCGTGTCGTCGATCCGGCGGATCGAAGCGGAGGGTGAAAGAACCACCCGTCCGGCATCGCTGGTTTCGATACGCCAAGCCTTTGAACGCGAGGGCTTGATCTTCAGCGAAGACAACGCCGTCTCGCTCCGCCGCCTTGCCCTGCGGCCCTGACGAGACGGTTTATCTATGCCGCCGTCAGCTCGCCAGCCGCGGCGAGGTAATGATCTTCAGGAACAGGGCGTTCATGGCGTCCGCAATGCCCTGGCTCGGGCTGACCTCGAAATAGAGGCCCGGCGAGGCGCAGGCCTGCATTCGGGTCGGGATCTCGTTCTGGAACGGCGAGATCCACTTCTTGTACCAGTCGTTTGTCGGAAGCGGCAAATAGGTCGTGTAGAGGACGGCGATCCGATAGCCCTTGTTCTTCAGCACTTCGCACTGGGTCGTGTCGATAGGCTCCTGGCAGCGTCCGCCCGTCGTCGCCTTGGTGCAGGAACTGGGTTTGTAGGAGTCACCGACACCATCCGATACGAAGAAGAGGATCTTTTCCGGATTGCCCGCCGACGAGCCGGTTCCGGCTGTCCCCATGAGGGCACCGACATTCTTCAGAGCACGGTCAAAATCGGTCTGCTGGTCGTTGTCATATCCCTGTTTAGGGATGGACATCAGGCCGATCTTCGAAGCCTTGCTCTGGACATTTTCGAGGTCGTCGGTGAGCGAAGCGACCTCGAGAAGCTTGGTATCCTCAGCTTTTTCGCCGAAGGTATAGACGGCCATGCGGTACTGGTTGGAGCTCTTGCGCGATGTCTTCGCCGTGTCCATGAGCGCAGCAGTAGCCTGCGCCACGACGTCGATGCGGATGGTCACGCCGAGCCTCTTGGCGAGATTGTAATAACTGTTCATGTCCTCTACCCCATTCTTGACGATGTGGCAGGCAAACGCGCATTTGTCGCCAGTGTTGGCGACCATCTTGTTTACATCCGTCGGAGTGGCTCCGACGCCCATGGACGGCGTGTTGTCGAGCAACAGGTAGAAGTCGCGGAAAGTATCGGTCTGGAATACGGCTTCCGCCTTGCCGGCAACCGTCACATCCGGTTGCCCGAGGATACGTGCCAGGGTGGTGGGTACGGAAGCGCTGAAGGTGAAGACTGCCTTGAGCTGCGTCCCGGTCTTGACGACTTCGACGTCGAAATCCTTCAGCTCATAGTCGTCCGACATCTTTGCGTGGCCCATGAAGACCTTCTTCGCGTCCGCGATGGCGTCTGTCAGTTGTCCGTCCGATTTCAACTGCATGGCCTGAAGGACGCCGGCAGACGTTTCGGCCACAGCGGCAATCGCGGCGGAATCCGCGGCGGCCTGAAGGGTGCCGCGCACCATCAGGGCATTGCTGATGTCGATGGCAAGGCCGGCAGTGCCGATCACGGGGACGAACAAAATCGCCGTCATCATGCCAAAATTGCCGCGCCGGTCGCGGATAAAACGCTTCAACATAATTCACCCCCAATTTCTCAGGGTAAATTAGCGCGATGTTGTATCGATTTGGTTGAATGGAATGGTTACCAAACTATACCACCCGTTTAGGCGCCTCAGCGCGCCGCCAGCTTCTTCTTAAAAGGCGGATTTTCGGCGTCGTAGACGGTACGAGCCTCGCGGATTCGCCCGTGTTGGTCTGCTGTCCAGAGAACCAACGCGGCCAGCGGACCGAGAAGGGATTGGCCGAGTTCCGTCAGACTGTATTCCACGCTCGGCGGCTGGGTCGGGAAAACCTCGCGGCAAACGAACCCGTCGCGCTGCAAGCTACGCAGGGTACCGGTCAGCATGGCCTGCGAAATATCGGGAATCGCGCGCTTGAGTTCACCGAAGCGATGCGGCCGTATTCCCAGCGTCTGCAGGATGAGCGAGGCCCATTTGTCACCGATATGTGCGAAGACGTCTCGCACCGGACAATTCTGCGGGTCGAATACCGTTTCACTCGGTGTCGCGAGCATGCCCCTGACTGTGTCTATGGCCGAACTGTAGTCGGTTTTCGTTCGCGCATTCGCCGTCATCGGTATCGCCATTGGGACCTGGTTCTAAAAAACTGCCTACTTTACGGTATCAGATAGATCTGTAATTTATACCTACTCTGAAATTTAGACCAGCCCTAAAATTAAGGGCGAGAAAGTGGATGTAAAATGACTGCAAAATATCTCGTGACCGGCGCATCGGGTCATCTCGGCAACCGCGTGGTTCATCATCTTCTCGAAACCTCGGGCGTGGCCGCCGCAGATATCATCGCCGCGAGCCGCAAGCCCGAGCAATTGGCAAGCTTGGCCGAAAAAGGCGTGCAGGTTCGCCGGGTCGATTTCGACGACGTAGCGTCGATGGAAGCCGCTTTTGCCGAAGCAGAGAAGGTCCTGATCATCAGCACGGACACACTCGATCGTCCGGGTCATCGCCTGGTGCAGCATCGCGCAGCCATCGCCGCTGCCCAGAAGGTCGGCGTGAAGCACCTGCTCTACACATCGATGCCGGAGCCCGCCAATTCGCCATTGCTGTTTGCGCCCGACCATGAAGGCACCGAAACCGAGATCCGTGAGAGCGCCATCCCGGCCTGGACCATCCTGCGCAACAACTGGTATTTTGAGAACGTCATGATGAGTGCCGGTCCGGCTCTGGCTTCTGGCCATTGGTATTCCGCCGCCGGCGACGGACAGATTGCGCACATTGCCCGCGATGATATTGCGCGTGCGATCGCCGCAGCCCTCGTTGCCGCCGGCAGCGACAAGAAGGTCTACACGCTGACGGGCTCGGCTTCCTACACGCATCGCGACATCGCCGCTGCCGTATCCAAAGCCGCGGGCAAGGACATCACGGTCGTCGACGTGCCGGTCGAAGGGCTCGTTCAGGGCATGGTCGGCGCTGGCCTGCCGGAGCCGGTCGCGCGCGTGTTTGCGTCGATCGACACCATGATCGGTGTCGGGGGCCTCGCAACGATTACCGGCGACTTCAAGGCGCTTACAGGCGTGGAGCCTCAGGCGTTCGAAGTCTGGGTCGAAAGCCAGGCAGAGACTTTGAAAGCGATGACCGCCTGATCGCATCGGCCTGCGCCACGTCGGACCGAAAATGCCTTGTCCCACACCAGGCATCCCCACGACTGCCCGTCTCCCACAGACGGGCGGTCGCGCTCTGTACGATCGTGGAGTCTGCCTGTTTGTGAGGCATCGCTGCCTGCAAGACATGCACGCGAGATGTTTTGCGGCGGAGAGGGCACGATTTGTAGCCCTGTTTCGCAGCTCCTGGCCACTTGGCACGCCCCTTGCTCCAGTATCCACAGAGTTAGCCGCTAGGGTTCCGACGCAGCATGCGTGGCTGGTCCGAGAGCGGCTCCCGATGGAGAGACATCCCATCGGGTGCACGGCGGGACAAAAGCCCGGGAGACCTCGTAAGCCAAGGGATTGGCGGCGCGATGGTCCATGCCGATCCCTTTTCGAAGACGCAAAAGGGGAATTTCTACATGCAGACTGTCAAGACACTCCTGTCGATCACGGCGCTTGCCGGCGCTCTTGCCTTCAGCCAGATGACACCGGCCGAAGCCGCGCCGAAGAAGGACTTCAAGGTCGCCTGGTCGATCTATGTCGGCTGGATGCCCTGGGGCTATGCCAATGACACCGGCATCGTTAAGAAGTGGGCCGACAAATACGGCATCAATATCGAGGTCACGCAGTTCAACGACTACGTGGAATCGATGAACCAGTATACGGCCGGTGCATTTGATGCGGTGACGCTCACCAACATGGATGGCCTTTCGATTCCCGCCGCCGGTGGCGTCGACACGACCGCCGTCATCGTCGGCGACTTCTCGAACGGCAATGATGCCTTGATCCTGAAGGGCAAGGACAAGCTCGAGGACGTGAAGGACCAGAACGTCAATCTCGTCGAATTCTCGGTCTCGCATTATCTGCTCGCCCGCGCGCTCGAAAGCATCGGCTCCTCCGAGCGGGATGTGGAGGTGGTCAACACCTCGGATGCCGACATGGTCGCCGCGTACCAGACAGCGGACGTAACCGCAGTCGTCACTTGGAACCCTTTGGTCGCCAGTATCCTGGAAGACGCATCCGCGAAGAAGGTCTTCGACAGCTCGCAGATCCCGGGCGAGATTATCGACCTGATGGTCGCCAATACCGATGTGCTGAAGGACAACCCGGATTTCGGCAAGGCGCTGGCCGGCATCTGGTACGACACCATGGCCGTGATGACCGCCGACACCGAAGAGGGCAAGGCCGCCCGGACCGCGATGGGATCCGCGTCGGGGACTGATCTCGCCGGCTTCGAAGCCCAGATGGCCGCCACCAAGCTCTTCGACAAGCCGGCTGATGCGGTAGCTTTCACCGCCTCGCCGGATCTGTCCAAGACCATGGATCTCGTCCGCACCTTCCTGTTCGACAAGGGCCTTCTCGGCAGCGGCGCGCCGTCTGCCGATGTCATCGGCATCGAATTGGCAGACGGCACGGTTCTCGGCGACAAGGAGAACGTCAAGTTCCGCTTCACCACCACCTACATGGACGCGGCCGCCAAGGGCGCGCTCTGAGGCTGAATATGCCGCTCGGCTGACAATGTCGGTCGAGCGGCTACCGCCTCCTTGAAATCCTGGAGTGGTCGATGCGCTGGATCAATGCTCATCCCGGAAATGGCGCGCGCCTAACGCTCGTGCTCTTGCCCTTCGTGTTGGTGCTGGGTGCCTACATGATCGGCTCGGCCGAACGGCTCGCCGAAAATCCGAACGACAAGCTGCTGCCCGGTTTCGCCACCCTCTGGGAGGCAATCAATCGGATGGCCTTCACGGCTGACGTCAGAACCGGCGAATATCTCCTGTGGGCTGATACCTGGGCAAGCCTCTGGCGGCTTTTCATCGGGCTCGGCATAGCCACCGCGATTGCGCTTCTGCTCGGCCTCGTCATCGGGATCCTGCCCTTTGCGCGAGCATCTCTCTCCCCCTTCGTCGGTGCCATCTCCATGGTCCCGCCGCTGGCACTGCTTCCGATCCTCTTCATCGTCATGGGTCTTGGCGAAGCGTCCAAGATCGCGCTCATCGTCATCGGCGTGGCGCCGATCATGGTCCGCGATCTGGCGCTCACCGCGATCTCGCTGCCCCGCGAGATGATCGTGAAGGCCGAAACGCTTTCCGCCTCGTCCTGGCAGATTGCGCTCCGTGTGGTGCTGCCGCAGATCCTGCCACGCCTGATCACGACACTCCGCCTGCAGCTCGGCCCCGCCTGGCTCTTCCTCATTGCCGCCGAAGCGATCTCCTCCGACAGCGGCCTTGGCTACCGGATCTTCCTTGTCCGTCGCTACCTCTCGATGGACGTCATCTTCCCTTACGTCCTCTGGATCACGCTGCTCGCGATCCTCACAGACATCCTGCTCGATCGCCTGCGCATTGCCGTCTTCCCCTGGTCCGAACTGGAGAAGGGGAAATGAGCGCGCTCTCGGTTCAGAACCTCTGGAAGGAATATGGCGACCAGATCGTGCTGGAGAATGTCTCGATCGAGATCGAATCCAGAGCCTTCGTCGCGCTGGTCGGCCCGTCCGGTTGCGGCAAGTCCACCTTCCTGCGCCTGCTGCTCGGCCAGGAGCGCCAGACCAAGGGTGAGATCCTGCTCGATGGTCTGGCCTTGCCGAAGGAGCCGGGGCCGGACCGCGGCGTCGTCTTCCAGCGCTACTCGGTCTTCCCGCACCTGACCGTGCTCGGCAATGTCATGCTCGGCAAGGAGTTGAAAGCCTCCCGCTTCGCCGCCCGCCTGTTTGGCGCGGCGAAGCGCGCGGTTGAGGACGAGGCCCGCGCCATGATCGCCGCGGTCGGGCTGTCAGGTTCCGAAGACAAGTACCCGGCCCAGCTCTCCGGTGGCATGCAGCAGCGACTGGCACTCGCCCAGGCGCTGATCATGCGGCCCAAGGTGCTGCTGCTCGACGAACCCTTCGGCGCGCTCGATCCCGGTATCCGCGCCGAGATCCACACGCTGATGAAGACGCTCTGGCACGAGGCGCCGATGACCGTGGTCATGGTCACCCATGACATGCGCGAGGCATTCACGCTTGCGACCCGTGTCGTCGCCTTCGAACGTCCCCGCGACCGCCCGGAGGAAAAGCTTCGCTACGGCGCGACGATCACCCGCGACATCGCCATCTGGCCGCCCCGCAAGGCGGGCGAGGCCTCCCTCATTCGCCCCGACCGGGACGGCCCGGTCTCTTCAAAGGGTCAATAGCCGGGACGACCCGGCCAACGAAACCACTGGAGATGACAATGCATATCCGACGTTCCCCCGAAGAGATCGCCGCCAACCGGGCGCGCTACGAGGAGCATCAGAAGAAGGGGCTGGAATTCGCACCGAAGGCGCTGCCGGGCAAGAGCGAGAAGCCCGCGCCCGCAATCGCTGCTGACACCATCGTGCACCAGGAAAAGCTGCCCGGCGGCTGGTACTGGTGGACCCGCGTCAAGGCCAACGAGACGCTGCGCATCGCGCTCGACGACGGTTTTTCGACCGTATCGGTCGTCGCTTGGAATGCTCAAGACCCGACCGAGCGCATGAACCTGCCTGATACCGTCAAGGTGCAGTGGACCACCGGCCTTGGAAAGGGCCGTGTCATCTTCTCCGACATGGGCAAGGTCATGTTCTCGATCACCGAGGACAGCTCCGGCGGCCACGACGTGCTGATGGGCGGATCGACAGCCTCCTCCAACGCGAAGAAGTATGCAGGCCAGAACGGTCCTGATCTGCGCAACACCCGCGACAACTTCGTGCTGATCGCCACCAAATCAGGCCTCGACAAGCGCGACATTCCGGCGGCTCTCGCCCTTTTCGCACCCGTCCGTGTCGATGCGCATGGCAAATTCGAATGGAAACCGGATCTCGTTTCCGAGGGCGACTATGTCGATCTGCGTGCCGAGATGGACATGATCGTCGGCTTCTCCAATTGCCCGCATCCGCTCGATCCGAACCCGGTCTATGCCCCCAATCCTGTGACCATCACCCGGATCGCGGCCATTGAACCGACGGCGGATGATCTGTGCCGGACCGCGACTGCAGAAGCCATCCGTGGCTTTGAAAACAACGCCTTTGCGGCCCTGTGAGAGGAGAGGCGATCATGACCCATTTCATCCAGACTTCTCCCGCCCGCACGCTCTCCAACACCGCGCAGGATCACTACATCGCTGCCGAAGCACCCTTCTCGACCTTCATCAAGAAGGGTCAGGTGGTGCGCATAGAGGACACCTATGGCCAGCAGGCCGTCGATACGCTCTTCTACAACGCCCATGACTTCTCCGAGCGCTATTCCAGCCAGGACACCATGCGCGAGCAGGGGGCTGCCTACATCTCCACCGGCACCAAGGTGATCTCCAACGAAGGTCGGGTGATGCTGACGGTCACCGCTGACAGCTGCGGCCGGCACGATACCTCTGCCGGCGCCTGCTCCTGCGAGAGCAACACGGTCCGCTTTGGCCACTATACGAAGTACCTGCATGCCTGCCGGGACAACTTCGTCATCGAGGTTTCCAAACATGGCATGAGCAAGCGCGACGTCGTGCCGAACATCAACTTCTTCATGAACGTGCCGATCGAACCATCAGGCGAAATGACCATCGTCGACGGCATTTCCGCCCCCGGCGACTATGTCGAGCTGAAGGCGGAGATGGACGTGCTGCTCGTCATCTCCAATTGCCCGCAGATCAACAACCCCTGCAACGGCTTCGATCCAACCCCGATCCGGGTGCTTGTCTGGGACGACGAGGCCGCCTGATGTTCAAGAAGGTTCTGATTGCCAATCGCGGCGAGATCGCCGTGCGCGTCATCAAGACGCTTCAGAAGATGGGGATCGCAAGCGTTGCGGTCTATTCCGACGCCGACCGCTTTTCGAAACCCGTTCTGATGGCCGACCAGGCGGTGCGCCTCGGCCCCGCACCCGCCAGCGAAAGCTATCTCAATGTCGAGGCCGTGATCGCCGCCTGCCGTCAGACCGGTGCGCAAGCCGTGCATCCCGGCTACGGCTTCCTTTCGGAGAACATCGGCTTTGCTGAACGGCTGAAGGCGGAAGGCATCACCTTCATCGGCCCGACGCCGGACAACATCTCCGCCTTCGGCCTCAAGCACACGGCGCGTGAACTGGCCAAGGCGAGCGGCGTGCCGCTCTTGCCAGGCTCCGGCCTGCTCGACAGCCGGGAAGAGGCGCTCTTTGCAGCGGAGCAGATTGGCTATCCGGTGATGCTGAAATCGACAGCCGGCGGCGGTGGGATCGGCATGCAGCTCTGCGACAATGCGGAGGCGCTTGCCGCAGCCTTCGACACTGTCAAGCGCACGGCAAAATCCAGCTTCGGCGACGCCCGCGTCTATCTCGAACGCTTCGTCTCCAAGGCCCGCCATGTCGAGGTGCAGATCTTCGGCGATGGCAAGGGCAGGGTGATTGCGCTCGGTGAACGCGACTGCTCGCTCCAGCGCCGGAACCAGAAGGTGATCGAGGAAACGCCGGCCCCCGGTCTGTCCGATGCCGTGCGCCAGCGCCTGCACGCCGCCGCCGTGTCGCTCGGTAGCCAAGTGGCTTACGCCTCCGCCGGCACGGTCGAATTCATCTATGATCCCGCCCGCGAGGAATTCTACTTCCTTGAGGTGAACACGCGTCTGCAGGTCGAGCATCCGGTCACGGAAGCTGTCTTCGGTGTGGATCTGGTCGAATGGATGATCCGCCAGGCTGCCGGCGAAGATGTGCTGACGGGCAAGGAAAACCTGGTGCCAAGGGGCGCGGCGATCGAAGCGCGCGTCTATGCCGAAATGCCCCATGCCGGTTTCCGCCCGAGTGCCGGCCTGCTGACCGAAGTGGTCTTCCCGAATGGCATCCGCGTTGACGGCTGGGTGGAGACGGGAACTGAAGTCACGCCTTTCTACGACCCCATGCTGGCCAAGGTCATCGTCTCGGGTGCGGATCGGGATACGGCCATTGCGGCGCTCTCCTCCGCGCTGGAAAAAACCTCCCTTGCCGGCATCGAGACCAACCTCGAATATCTGAAGGCCATCGTCGCCTCCGACCTGTTCCGCAGCGGCGATGTCGCAACCACGGCCTTGAAGGATTTCGAATTCGTGCCCGATGTTGTCGAGGTGATCGCCCCCGGTGCGCAGTCGAGCCTCCAGGAACTCCCGGGCCGCCTCGGCCTCTGGCATGTCGGCGTGCCGCCCTCGGGCCCGATGGACGAGCGTTCCTTCCGCCATGCCAACAGGCTGGTTGGCAACCACGATCATACGGCGGCCCTGGAGCTCACCGTCTCCGGGCCGGTGCTGAAATTCTTCTCCGATACGGTGATCGCGCTCGCCGGCGCGGTCATGCCGATGAAGCTCGACGGCGTCGAGCTGCCCCATAATGAGGCGGTCCAGGTCAAACCCGGCCAGACGTTGGCCATCGGCAGCATCACCGGTGCCGGCCAGCGCGCCTATCTGGCGGTCTCCGGCGGCTTCGATGCGCCTCTGGTCATGGGCTCCCGCGCCACCTTCGGCCTCGGCCAATTCGGCGGCAACGCCACCGGTACGCTTCGTGCAGGCCATGTCTTGCGCCTGGCCCGCCGGTACCAGGCCGATGTCCTGCCGGCAACCGAGCCGGCGGAACTGACCCGCGAATGGTTCGTCGGCGTGCTCTATGGTCCGCACGGCGCGCCCGACTTCTTCCTGGAGGAAGACATCGAGACACTGTTCTCGACACCTTACGAGGTGCATTTCAACTCGGCGCGCACAGGTGTCCGCCTGATCGGCCCGGCCCCCAAATGGGCCCGCACCGATGGCGGCGAGGCGGGGCTCCACCCCTCCAACCTGCATGACAATGCCTATGCGATCGGCGCCATCGATTTCACCGGCGACATGCCGATTATCCTCGGTCCTGATGGCCCAAGCCTGGGCGGCTTTGTCTGCCCAGCTGTGATTGCCCGCGACGAGCAATGGAAGATGGGCCAGTTCAAGCCGGGGGATAAGATCCGGTTTCATGCCGTGGCCCGAGCAAGCGATCCGCTGGCGGGACCGACAGTGAAGCGCATATCAGAAGCAGCCGGGTCGGCAGTCATCGGAGCGACAGAGGCGGGCAGCGTTCCCATCGTCTACCGCCGACAGGGCGATGACAATCTGCTGGTCGAATACGGCCCAATGCAGCTTGATATCGGCATTCGCATGCGCGTCCATCTGCTGATGCAGGCGGTCAAGGAGGCAAGACTTCAGGGCCTGATCGATCTGACGCCTGGCATCCGCTCGCTGCAGATCCATTATGACAGCACCACGCTGTCTCGCTCCAAACTCTTGGGCGCCCTCGCTGAGATCGAGAAAAGTCTGCCTCCGGTCTCCGCCGTCAGGGTGCCGAGCCGGACCGTCTGGCTGCCGCTCTCCTGGAATGATCCGGATGCGGAACTGGCCATGCGCAAGTATCAGGAACTCGTCCGCCCCAACGCGCCCTGGTGCCCCTCCAACATCGAGTTCATCCGCCGTATCAACGGGCTCCCCGACGAGCAGGCGGTGAAGGACACGATCTTCAGCGCCTCCTATCTCGTGATGGGTCTCGGCGATGTCTATCTCGGCGCACCGGTGGCAACCCCCATCGATCCGCGCCACCGGCTGGTGACGACGAAGTACAATCCGGCCCGCACCTGGACGCCTGAGAACGCCGTCGGCATTGGCGGTGCCTACATGTGCATCTATGGCATGGAAGGGCCGGGCGGCTATCAGCTTTTCGGCCGCACGATTCAGGTCTGGAACACCTGGCGGCAGACGGATGTCTTCGCCAAGGACAAGCCCTGGCTGCTCGACTTCTTCGACCAGATCCGCTTCTTCCCGGTGAGCCATGAAGAGCTAACGGAAGCCCGCGCCGCCTTCCCGCATGGCGGCTATCCGATCCGGATCGAGGAGGGCACTTTCTCCTATGCCGACTACGAGGCGGAGATGGCCCGCAATGCAAAGAGCATCGGCGCCTTCAAGCAGGGGCAGCAGGCGGCCTTCGAGGCCGAGCGGAAGCGCTGGAAGGACGAGGGGCTCGACTCGTTCCAGGTCGATGATGTCGCGGGCGTCAGCCTCGGCGGCGATATCCCCGAAGGCTGCTTCGGGGTGGAAAGCGCCGTGCCCGGCAATGTCTGGAAATTGCTGGTCGAGGAAGGCCAGTCCGTGCAGGCTGGCGATACGCTTGCCATCATCGAGTCGATGAAAATGGAAATCACCGTCACCGCCCATGCCCCCGGCACAGTCCGGGACCTGCGTGCCGGGCCGGGTCGTAACGTCAAGGCCGGCGATGTCCTGGTCGTATTGGAGGATCTGTAATGCTGCCGACTATTCTCGATCTCGCTTCGCTCAGGGCTGCCTATGCCGCCGGCCTCACGCCCCTTGATCTGGTGGAGGAGGTGATCGCCCGCCGCAAGGCTTCCGACGATCCGGCGGTCTTCATCACAGAGACGCCGGACGATGACTTGCGGGCCGCCGCAAGGGCCCTGATGGAGCGCGCGCCGGAGCCGAACAGTCTGCCGCTCTGGGGCGTGCCCTTTGCCGTCAAGGACAACATTGACGTCTTCGGCCTGCCGACGACCGCAGCCTGCCCGGCCTTCGCTTACCAGCCGGAGAAGGACGCAGCGGTCGTTGCGAGACTGAAGGCGGCGGGTGCCATCGTCATCGGCAAGACGAATCTCGACCAGTTCGCGACAGGCCTCAACGGCACGCGGTCTCCTTACGGCGCGCCGCGCTCTGTCTTTAACAAGGCCTATGTCTCCGGTGGCTCCTCGTCGGGCTCGGCGGTCACGGTCGCGGCGGGTCTCGCAAGCTTTGCGCTCGGGACCGATACCGCCGGTTCGGGCCGCGTGCCTGCCGCCTTCAACAATCTCGTCGGCATCAAGCCGACGCCCGGCCTGGTGCCGAATGTCGGCGTCGTGCCGGCCTGCCGCAGTGTCGATGTCGTCACGGTCTTTGCTGCAACCGTCGGCGATGGTGTCGCGATCCGCAAGGTAATGGATGGCCATGACGCCGGTGACCCTTATTCCCGCAAGGCGTCGCCAGTGGCCCTGCCGGGTTCAGGCCTGCGCATCGGTGTGCTCGAAGGACCCGAGCGCGAATTCTTCGGGAACACGGCGGTGGAGGCGCTCTACGATCAGGCGATCGAGCGGGCGAAGTCGCTCGGCGCAACCATCGTTCCCTTCGATTACGCGCCGTTCCGCCAGGCGGCCGAACTGCTCTATAACGGCCCGTGGGTGGCCGAACGTCTGGCGGCAGTGAAGGCCTTCATCGGCACCAATGCCGATGATTTTGACCCGACGGTGCGGACCATCATCGAAGGCGCGAACGCCTACGACGCGGTCGCGGCTTTCGAGGGCCAGTACAAGCTCGGCCATCTCCGCCAGAAGGCACTTGTCGAATGGGAGAAGCTCGACGTCCTAATGCTGCCGACCTCGCCGACCACCTATACGGTCGAGGCGATGCTGGCAGACCCGATCGTCAAGAACAGCCATTTTGGCCGCTATACCAACTTCGCCAATCTCTTCGGCTATGCGGCGATCGCCGTACCCGGCGGTTTTGGTTCGGATGGTCTGCCCAGCGGCGTCACCTTTTTCGGCCCCTCCTTCTCCGACGATGCGCTGGCGCCCTTTGCCGATGCCATGCACCGCGCGGCCCAGTCCGGCATGGGCAAGGACAAGACTGCAGCCCTGCCGGAAGCCTCGAAGGTCGCCGAACCGGACGATGGCCTTGTCACGATCATGGTGGTCGGCGCGCATCTGAGCGGCATGCCGCTGAACCACGAACTGACCGGCCCCGGCGGCAAGCTGGTGAAGACCTGCCGCACGGCCGGCGACTATCGCCTCTTCGTCCTGCCGAATACCACGCCGCCGAAGCCTGGCCTGATCCGCGAGCCGGGCTTTGAAGGCCAAGGGCTTGAGGTGGAAGTCTGGAAAGTCACGCCCGCTGCCTTCGGCCGCTTCGTCCAGAACATCCCCGCACCGCTCGGCATCGGCAAGGTCACGCTCGACGACGGCGCTCAAGTCTCCGGCTTCCTCTGCGAACCCTATGCCATCAAGGGCGCGCAGGAGGTCACGGGTCTCGGCGGCTGGCGCGCCTATATCGCGTCGAGGAAGTAAGGGTTCTATTGGCGTCTGCCTGAGCGCAGGCGCCAATACTACACTTCAACTTAGGGAACCTGCGCGCCCCGCGTCGCGGTATAGATCGCATAGAGCGAGGTCGACGCCGTGATGAACAGGCGGTTCCGGCGTGGCCCGCCGAAGGTCAGGTTGGCGACCGCCTGTGGCACGAGGATCTTGCCGAGCAGCGTGCCATCGGGATGGAAGCAGTGCACGCCGTCGGCGGCGCTGGACCAGAGGTTGCCTTCCACGTCCGTCCGCATGCCGTCGGGGATGCCCTTGTCGATATGGGCAAAGACGCGTCCATTGGTCAGGCGTTGGTCTTCGGTCACATCGAAGACGCGAATATGCCGTGGCGCGTCCGGTTTGTGGCTTGCGCCGGAATCGGCGATGTAGAGCAAGCGCTCGTCGGGCGAGAAGCAGAGCCCGTTCGGCTGCAGGAAGTCGTCGACCATGACGGAGTGCTCGCCGGTCGCAGGATCGAGCCGGTAAACATTGCGGCTCGCCTGTTCCTCGTCGGCCTTGTAGCCTTCGTAGTCGGAGAGAATGCCGTAAGACGGGTCGCTGAACCACACGCTGCCGTCCGACGTCACCACCACGTCATTGGGGGAATTCAGCCGCTTGCCCTGGTAGCGATCGGCAAGCGTGGTGATCGTCCCGTCGATTTCGGTGCGGATGACGCGGCGCCCGCCGTGTTCACAGGACACGAGCCGTCCCTCGCGGTCGCGCGTATTGCCGTTGATGAACTGTGACGGCGCGCGATAGACGGAGGTTCCGGCACCCTCGATCCAGCGCAGCACGCGCTCGTTCGGAATGTCGCTGAACAAGAGGTAGCCGCCATCGTTGAACCAGACGGGACCCTCGGCCCATCGGCAGCCGGTGTAAAGCTCATCCAGGCCGGCGCTGGACACGAGCAGGTCGCAGAAGCGGGGGTCACGGATCTCGTAATGCGGGTTTTCCATGGGACGATCCTGGCAGGGCTTCAGGTTTTGCCGACGCTGCGCGTGGTCGGCAGCATGATGACGGCGATGATGATGAGACCGGTGAGAATGAGGCGGATCCCTGCTCCAAAGCCGTAGGTATTAAGCATCGAAACGACAAGGAACATGAAGAGCGAGGCGCCCCATATCCCCGGAACATTCGAATTGCCGCCGGCGACCGCCGTGCCGCCGATCACGACGACGGCGATCGACATCAGGAGATATTCCGTGCCCATGTTGAGTGCCGCACCGCCGGAAAAGCTGGCAAGCAGATAGCCGCAGAGCGAGGCGAGCACGGCGCAGAGCAGGTATGTGAGAAGCCGCGTGCCGTCGATCGGGATGCCGGCCATGCGGGCGGCGCGGATGCTCTGGCCGATCGCAGCGATTGAGCGTCCATAGACGGTGCGATTGATGACATACCAGGCGATCGCCGAGAGCACCAAGGCGACGAGTGCGACATTCGGGACGCCCACAGTCGAAGAAGTGGTGAAGTCGGCAAGCCAGCTTGGCGGCTTGATGCGCAGTCCCCGGTTTGTCCAGATCGCCGTCGACTGCACGATGAAGCTCATCGACAGCGTCGCGATGATGGGCGGGATGCGCAGCAGCTTGATCAGCGCGTAATTGCCGATGCCGATCGCGATCCCGACTCCGATGGCAACGACAAGCCCGGTCAGGATCATGCTGTTCTCGACGTTCATCACCTTCAGCGAGACCGTCGCGGCAAGCGTCATGTTGGCGGGAACCGAAAGGTCGATATTGCCCGGACCAAGCGTGATCACCAGCATCTGGCCGAGGCCGACCAGCACCGAGAAGGCTCCGAAGGTGAGGGCCGCCTGAGCGAGACCGACGGTGCTCGCCCCGCCTGTGAAGACGATGGTGACGAGGAAGACGCTGGCTGCGGCAATGAAGGACCAGATCCAGGTCCGGGAGAAGAGTGTGGAGAGTGCCTGGGTCATGACTTGCCCTTCCGGCCTTCGGCGCGATTGAGGGCAAGACGCAGCGTCAGCACCAGGATCAGGATCGCGCCCTGCGCGCCGATCTGCCAGTCCGGCGAAATCCTGAGGAAGGACAGGAAGGAACCCGCAAGCGTCAGCGTCAGCGCGCCGATAACGGCACCGATGGGCGAGACGCGCCCGCCGACGAATTCACCGCCGCCGAGAATGACGCCGGCGATCGAGAGCAGCGTATAGCGCAGCGCGATATTGGCGTCGGCTGAGGTGGTCAGCCCCACCAGCGCCATGCCGGCGAGCACCGCGAAGAACCCGGCAAGACCATAGACGGCCGCCCGAGCACCGATGATCGACCATCCGGCCCGGGCAACGGAGCGGCTATTGCCACCCACCCCGCGCAAGACGACACCGAAGGACGAGCGCATGATGACATAGTGGCTGACAACGGCGATCAGGATGCTGGCGACAATCGCCATAGGCAGCAGCGGCGGCTTGACCGTCATGATCGTCCGGATCCAGCCAGGCGCCTCACCGCCGGGTGCCGGCAGGATAAGGACGGCAAGCCCACCCCAGATGAAACTCATTCCGAGCGTCACGACAATCGACGGCAGATCCCGAAGATGGATCATCACACCAATCAGCGCATAGACGCCGATGGCTGCCATCAGAATGAGGACACCCAGCATGGGCGACGACTGCAGGAAGGTCGCCGTCACACAGGCTACGAAGCTGACGAAGGTGCCCATCGACAGATCCAGGTCGTTGACCGTCATGATCAGCATCTGCGCAATGGTCGCGAGCGCGATCGGCACCGCGAGATTGAACAGCAGGTTGAGCCCCGTATAACTCATGGCTCTTGGCTGGAGATAGAAGACCGCGGCGAGCAAACCGACCAGCGAAAGGGCCGGGATCAGCAGGCGCAGGCCATCAGCTGAGAAGAACTTCGTCATGCGGCCTCCTGGAAGGAGGCGGAGAGGATGTTTTCTTCCGTCACCTCGTCGCCCTTCAGTTCGGCAACGATCATGCCGTTGTTGAACACATAGACGCGGTCGCAGAGGCAGACCTCGTCCATCTCGGTCGAGTACCAGACGAAGGTCCGCCCGGCGTCAGCCTCCTGACGCAGGATGGCATAGACCTCCTGCTTGGTGCCGAAATCGACGCCGCGCATCGGGTCGTCCATCAGGACCACTGGTGCACGACTGGCCAGTGCCCGGGCGAAGAGAACCTTCTGCTGGTTTCCGCCCGAGAGCGACAGGATCGGATTGTCCATGTCGGGGGTGCGGATGCCGATCCGATCCTTCCAGGTCTGCCCTAGCGTCTCCTCCCGATTGAAATCCAGGGTCTGCAGCCGCGACAGATCTGGCAGTATGCCAATGCTGAGGTTTCGAAGAATACTCCACAGCGTGAAGGTGCCGTTCACCGCACGGTCGCCGGCGACGAAGGCGACCTCGGGGTCATCAGCCCGCAGCCAGTTGCCGGTTCGGGATTCGAAGAGGCCGACCAGCATGTCCGTCTGGCCGTGCCCGCCGAGACCGGCAAAACCGACGATTTCACCCTTCATGGCCTGGAAGGGGAGGCCGCGTCCGCGCACCGGCGCTGCGGTCAGCACACTTGCCGTGTCCGTCCTCTGCAGGTGTGTGCGGCCCTCGCGCGTCTTCACCACGCTGCCCATGGCCTCAATCAGGCCATGTTCCGAAAACTCCTCGGCCGGCCTCTGGCTGACCACCCTGCCGTCCTTCATGACGACGATGCGGCTGGAGACCGAGAGTATCTCGCCGAGAATATGGGAGATGAAAAGAATAGACCCGCCATCGCGGACGAAGCGCTCGACATAGGCGAGCAGCTGCTCGGCAAGCCGCGCATCGAGCGACGACGTCGGCTCGTCCAGAATGACGAGACGGACAGGGCTGCCGATCTCACAGAAGGTGATCGCGATCTCCACCATCTGGCGTTCCGCGATGGTGAGTGTGCCGACGGCCTCGTGGCAATCGATCGAATGACCCGGGAAGATTTCCTGCAATTTGCTCTCGATCAGGGCCGCACCCCGCTTGCGCCAACCCCAGCCTTTCAGGCTGCGATGCATCACGCGGGTGTTTTCCACGATCGTGAGGTTCGGGCAGAGCGACAGTTCCTGGAAGACGCAGCGAATACCGGCCTCGCGCGCAGCATTGATGCCGTGACCCCCGCTGCCATGACCGTACCGGATGGTGCCCTCATGCGGGCTGAGCCCGCCATTGATGACGTTGACGATGGTGGATTTGCCGGCGCCATTGTGGCCGACGAGGCCGACGCATTCTCCAGCCCCGATGTCCAGCGTGACGCCGTCAAGCGCCTTCACCGCGCCGAAACTCACTCTTGCATCGGTAACGCTGACGACGGGCCGTCCATCGCCCTTATCGAGCATGGCATTCATTCTGAACAACTCTCTCACTCATGCGCCAAGGGTTCCCCATCCCGCCCGGCCCGAAGGCCGGACGGTCCGGGGAGGTTTTCCATTCGATCACTTGGCGGACGCGATTACCTTCTGGGCGTCTTCGAGCGAATACTCGACATTGGCGACGCCGCCGGCCTGAGTGTTGGCCAGGTTGGCTTCGAGGTTGTCCTGGTCGATGCGCAGGAAGGGCACCACGAGGTCCTTCTTCACTTCCTTGCCGTCGAGGATCTGCTGAGCGACCCAGAAAGCAAGCGTGGATACGCCGGGCGCAATCGAGACCGACATGGTCTCATACTTGTTGGCGTCCTTCTGTTCCTTCCACCACTTCAGCTCGTCCTCGCGGTTGCCCATGACGATGACGGGCATCGGACGGTTGGCAGCCGCGATCGCCTGGGCGGCACCATAGCCATCACCACCCTGGGTCACGACGCCGACCAGTTCCGGCAGGCTTGGCAGGATGCCGGCCACGGCCTTCTGCGCGACGTCCTGCGCCCAGTCGCCATGCACGGAGCCGACGATCTTGAACTGCGGGAACTGCTTCACGCCTTCATGGATGCCAGCCGAGATTTCGTCATCAACGAAGACGCCGGCAAGGCCGCGGATCTCGAGCAGGTTTCCGCCCTGCGGCAGCTTGCCGGAGAGATATTCGACCTGGCTGCGGCCCATTTCCTTGAAGTCGACCGCGATGCGCCAGGCGCAGGGTTCGGTGACGATACCGTCGAAGGAGACGACGGTGATGCCGGCGTCACAGGCTTCCTTGACGGCGCCGTTCAGTGCCGTCGGCGAGGCCGCGTTGATCACGATGGCATCATAGCCCTGCAGGATCATGTTCTGGATCTGGGCTGCCTGCTCGGTGGCCTGGTTTTCGGCGGTCGTGAAGGCGTCGGCGGCTGCGACCTGTCCGGCCTTCACGGCCTCACCTGTCACCTTTTCCCAGCTGGTCAGCATGGCCTGACGCCAGGAATTACCGGCATAGTTGTTCGAAAGGGCAATCTTCTTGGCCGAGGTATCGGCCATTGCGGGCATGGATGTGGCGATAAGGCAAAGTGCCGCGCTCGCCAGAAGGTATCTGCTGGTCTTCATGATCTCACTCCCTGTTGTCCAGCGCTCTTGGCGCCGGTTTCCTCCAAACAGCCGGACGTGGCCCGGTCTGAATTCCCCGCCGAGTTCCTCTTCTCGGCAGGATCAGGATGGAGGCAACAGGGACGCCTGTACAGGTTGGGGACGGCAGGACGTTTGCGGGAATTACGCAACAGCCTGCGGGATCCCGCAGGACGACCACCCTATCGAGATGTGTTATGAAGGAGATGCGGCCGTGGGAGTGGTCGCGGGGAGGACATCATGCTCAAGATCGCGCCGTCAGCGCTGCTCGATCACTATCTCGGCATTTCGCGGCTCCTGGCGGGGCAGCTCGATTTCCGCTCGGCCATCAAGGCCGTAGGCGTCGAAGTATCGCATATCGTGCCGCATGACCACCTCGATGTCTGCATCACCATGGTCAACGGCCTTTACCACACGGCTTACGAGACCGGCCTCGACACCTTCTGGGGCCAAACCACGCCCGCTCCCGTGGCGAGCAGCCCGATCCGCACCCTGCTCTGGGGCGAGATCGACTTCCTTTTGACGGATGATGCCCAGCAGGAGACGCGCTACCACGTCGACACGCCCTTCACCCGCCCGATCTTCGAGCACAATCTGCGCAGCCGTCTCCATGTGCCGCTCAAGGTGCGCGGTGAGGTCATCGGCGCGCTCAGCTGCTCGTCGCATGCGGTCGGTTTCTATACCGAGCAGGACGTGGCCAATGCCCAGTCGATCGCGGATCTGCTCGCGCCCTATTTCTTTGCCTTGAGGGCCGCCGAACAGGCCAAGCAGTCGGCGATCGTCGAAGCGGAGGCGCGCGCCCGCGAGGAAGGGCTGCGGGCCGGTGCCTTGAGCCTGACCGAAGCCTTGGAACGCGAGCGGCAGCGCATTGGCATGGATCTGCACGATCAGACGCTCGCCGACCTCACCCGCTTGTCGCGGCGTATCGATCGGCTGATGCAAGAAGGCGAGGTGAAGGGCGAGGCGCTGGAGCCGGTCGGACGCGGCCTGCAGCATTGCATGCAGGATCTTCGCGAAATCATCGAAGAGGCCAAGCCCTCCGTGCTGCAACTCTTCGGCTTTGCCCACGCCATCGAGAACCATCTCGACCGCGCCGTGCGCGATCACGGTTCGCAGCTTGCCTGGAGCCTCAGCGACGACACGGACGGTTTGATCGACACCATCGACCAGTCTGTCCGCATCGCCCTGTTCCGAATTGCGCAGGAAGCCATCAACAACGCCGTGCGCCACGCGCAGGCAAATGTCCTGGAGTTGAAGTTGAAGAGTACGGCACATGCCCTGACGATCGAGGTGGCCGATGACGGGCAGGGGCTTTCCCGCTCGGATCGCAGCGCCGGCGGCGGGATCGACAATATGGTGACGCGGGCGCGGCTGATTTCCGCCAAGCTGACGCTAGGCACGGCGCGCGAGGGCAAAGGGACTGTGATGCGCGTGCAGATGCCGCTCACCCTCGCCAAGGCAGGATTGTTGGAGGAATCCAAGTGAAGGTTCTCATCGTCGAAGACGATCCGCTGCATCGGTCCTATCTTCTGGAGGCTGTCTGTGCCGCCCTTCCAGAATGCGACAAGGTCATCGAGGCCGGCAATGGGGCCGAAGGCGAGCGTCTGGCGCGCGACCACAAGTCCGCCCATGTCGTCATGGACCTGCAGATGAACGCCCGCAACGGCATTGAAGCGGCGCGCACCATCTGGAAGGAACGACCCGATACCCGTATCCTCTTCTGGTCAAACTATTCCGACGAGGCCTATGTCCGCGGCGTCTCCCGCATCGTGCCGGATGGTGCGGCTTACGGCTACGTGCTCAAATCGGCTTCCGACGAGCGCCTCAAACTCGCGCTCCGCAGCATCTTCGTCGAGGCGCAATGCGTCATCGACCGCGAGGTGCGCGGCATGCAGCAGAAGAGCCTTGGCCAGGTGCGTGGCTTCAGCGACAGCGAATACGAGATCCTCGTCGACATCGCGCTCGGCCTCACCGACCGCACGATCGCGCGCCGAAGGGGCCTGTCCATCCGCAGCGTCCAGAACCGTCTTCAGCAGCTTTACGAGAAGCTCGGCGTCTACCAGATGTCGGTCGAGGATAGCGACGAGGGACGCTTCAATCTGAGGGCAAGGGCCGTAACCGTCGCGCTTCTGCGCAAGCTGTTGAACTACAGCGCCCTGGAGCGCGCCGAGGCCGAGCTTGCGGAGTGGCTGCGGTCTCATTGACCGATCCCGACCGTCCAGAAGCCTGTTGACGATCGCCCGCGAAGTTGGGAGACCGGGTCCATGGACGAACCGTCGAAAGCCACTGAACATCAGCCAACGCCACGCATGTTGGCCTGGGCGAAGAACTCGGCTGCCTACCGGCTTGCCAAGCGCATGATGACCGAGCGCGAACTCGCTGATGCCATTAGACGCAAGGCGCGCAGTAAGTTCGAGGATATCAGCGAGGCGCAGCTGAATGCGCTGGCAGAAACGGCTCTTGCCTTCGGCCGCAGCATGAAGGCGCTGGACGACCAGAACTACGCCGAGATCCGGACGAATTCGGCGGCACGCAGCGGCCGCTCCAAGCGTGCGATTGCCCGCAAGCTGGCTGAGAAGGGTGTCGATCGCAGTATCGTCGAGGCCGTCCTTGTGGACGCCGACGATTTTCGCTCGGCCGTCGTCTATGCGCGCAAGAAGGCTTTCGGGCCCTTCCGCCGGCCGGATGTGGAAGCCGACGACGCCCGCTGGAGCAAGGAGATCGCCTCCTTCGCCCGCCAGGGTTTCGGCTTCGATCTGGCCAAGCGCGTACTCGACATGGAGCGTGAAGAAGCCGAGGACATTCTCCTCGGCCCGGCGTGAACAGATCCCTGCCCAGAGACGACTAAATGCTTCAAGATCCCTTGCGCATCCTACCAACACCACCGGGTATCTCCGCTGGCATGGCCCATGAACAGGTGACCCGATTGCGGCCGTTCGCCTTGGATCGATAGAGTGCCTCGTCCGCGCGCCGCAAGGGATCTGCCAGACCCTGGTCGCTCTTATCAAGCATGGTGACACCAAAACTCGCCGTGACAGCGCCATCTACCTCTGGTCGCCGCGAACCTTCGATGGCCTGGCGCAGGCGTTCGGCGACGGCAAACGCGCTTTTGGCCGTGGCCCCCGGCAAGAGAACAGCGAATTCCTCGCCTCCCATGCGTGAGATAACATCGCCATCACGCAGAACGCCACGGCACACGTCCACAACTTCGATCAGCACACGATCGCCTGCCATGTGACCAAATCGGTCGTTGATCTGTTTGAAGTGGTCGATATCGAAGCTGAGCAGGCCGATCGATGGCGGCGCCATGCGTTCGACAAGCCTTTCCAAAGTGCCGTGGAAGGCCATACGAGATGTGGCACCGGTGAGCCAGTCTTGATCGATTTGTCGACGGAGTTCCATTTCCCTCATCACCAGCGCTGCAAGCGACTGCAGGATCGCCATTTGTCGCTCGTCGAAATGTCGCGGTTCACGATCCATGAGGCAGAGTGAACCGAGGCGTGCTTTTTCCGAAGTCACCAGCGGAGCGCCTGCATAAAACGCGACGTAGGGGTTTCCGATGACGAAAGGGTTTCGCGCCGTCCGACTATCCTGCCTCGTGTCGGCAATTACCAGAACGTCGTCGCTGCGAATTGTCTCGTTGCATATGGCATGCTCGCGTTCAGTTTCGCGAAGGTCCAGACCGATATTCGATTTGAACCATTGGCGATTGTCATCGAGCAGCGAGATCAGCACGATCGGTGTGTCGAAGATCAGGCGCGCCAGGGCGGCGATCCGTTCGAAAGGCTCCTCATGCGGCGTATCAAGAATGCCGTACTGATGGAGTATGTTCAGGCGTTCGACTTCAATCATCCGGCCAGACTCCTTGGTGTTGAGGGACACTAGGCCGCAAATATTTCCGCCAACTTAAATTCTGCATGAACCCCTAGATCTGGGGGGGGGGCTTAGTCCTTGGCCCTCTGGAGCATCCCGAACAGGTCGCGCGGATCGTCTGGATCTGCGATCAGGTCGACAGACTGGAAGAAGGCGGTCCCGCGAACCCGCTCGCGCACGTATCGCAAGGCCGAAAAATCCTCGATCGCGAAGCCGACACTGTCGAACAGCGTGATCTGCTTGTCACTCCGACGACCCTCGACCTCGCCCGTCACCACCTGCCAGAGCTCGGTCACGGGATAGTCGGGATCCATCTGCTGGATCTCGCCCTCGATCCGCGTCTGCGGCGGGTATTCGACAAAGGTGTCGGCGCGGGAAAGGATGTCGCGATGCAGCTCGGTCTTGCCGGGGCAATCGCCGCCGATTGCGTTGATATGTACGCCAGCGCCGACCATGTTGTCCGTCAGGATGGTGGCATACTGCTTGTCGGCGGTGCAGGTGGTGATGATCTGTGCACCTTCGATCGCGGCCTGTGAGGTTGCGCAGGCCGTGACATGCAGGCCCGAGCCCTCGAGGTTGCGCCGGGTCTTCTCCGTTGCCTTCGGGTCGATGTCGAAGAGCCTGACATGGGTGATCCCGAGTACGGCCTTCATGGCCAGCGCCTGGAATTCCGCCTGGGCACCATTGCCGATCATCGCCATGGTGGTCGCGCCCCTGGGTGCCAGGTGGCGCGCAGCCATGGCGGACGTTGCCGCCGTCCGCAGCGCCGTCAGCAGGGTCATCTCGGTCAACAGCACAGGATATCCGGTCGACACATCGGCGAGCAGGCCGAAGGCGGTGACTGTCTGCAGGCCCTCCGCCATATTCTTCGGGTGGCCGTTCACATATTTGAACGAATAGATCTCGCCGTCCGAGGTTGGCATCAGCTCGATCACGCCCTCCCGCGAATGCGAGGCGACGCGCGGCGTCTTGTCGAACAGAGCCCAGCGGCGGAAATCGGCTTCGATGACATCGGTCAGCTCGGTGAGCACGCGCTCGATTCCGATGTGATGCACGAGCCGCATCATGTCCTCGACGCTGACGAAGGGGACGAGGGCTTTGTCCGAAGGGGCTGGCGCTGTCATGATCCACCGGTTGAAAAGGAAGCTGCAGCCAGTCTAGCGAGGCTCAGGCACAATCGAAACGGCGATAATCTGTCAGTTTGCGCAGCTTAATGTGCAAAGTGACACGAGGCCTTGCGCATAGTGTCAGCGCAAAGAAAGACAGGGGCCGAAGCCTTCGAAGGATCCTCTTCGGGAAGGACGGAGGATCACTTGAACTGCGCGGGAAGCCAGAGCGAGAGTTCCGGGATGAAGGTGACCATCAGCAGCACCGCAACGCAGGCTCCAAAGAATGGCCATATGGTCTGCATCGCTTCCCGGATCGAGATCTTGCCGACGGCGCAGCCGACAAACAGTACGGTTCCGACGGGAGGCGTAATCAGCCCGATGCCGGCATTCAGGATCATGATCACGCCGAAATGCACCGGATCGATTCCAAAGGCCTGAACGATCGGCAGGAAGACCGGCGTGGTGATGATGACCAGTGGCGCCATGTCCATGAAGGTGCCGAGCACCAGAAGCGCCACGGTGATCAGGAGAAGCACGACCATGGGATTGTCCGAGATCGACTTGACCACCTGAATGAGTGTGAGCTGGACCTGCAGGAACGACATCAGCCAGGCAAAGGCGGCGGCCATGCCGATCACGAGGAGAACGAGCGAGGTCGTCTTCACAGCGCCCAGTATGGCCTCGACAAAGCCACTCCAGTTCAGCTCGCGATACACGAGCACGGCGACCAGGAAGGCATAGATGACGGCGATGCACGAACTCTCGGTGGCCGTGAACACGCCAGAGCGGACGCCGCCGAAGATGATCGCGATCAGCAACAATCCCGGAAGAGCGGCGAAGAAGAAGATCAAAAGCTTGCCGAAACCCGGGAAAGGCTCGGCAGGATAGCCGCGTTTGCGTGCCACGACGTAGGCCGTGATCATCAGGGCGATGGTCAGCAGGATGCCCGGAATGATGCCGGCCGTGAACAGGTCCGCGACCGAGACGGTGCCGCCGGCAGAGATCGAATAGAGGATCATGTTGTGCGACGGCGGGATCAACAGGGCAATCAAGGCCGAGCTGATCGTGACGTTGACGGCATAGCCGCGGTCGTAGCCGCGCGCTGCCATCTGCGGCACCATCAGGCCACCGATCGCCGACGCGTCGGCTACGGCCGAGCCTGAAATGCCGCCGAACAACATGGAGGACACGATGTTGACCTGTCCGAGGCCGCCGCGCAAATGGCCGACGAAGCCTGAAGCGAAGCGCACCAGGCGAAAGGCGATCCCGCCGCGGACCATCAGGTCACCGGCGAAGATGAAGAACGGGATCGCCATCATGGCAAACACGTTCATGCCGGAATTGAGTTGCTGGAATATCACGATCGGCGGAATGCCGAGATAGAGCACCGTGGCAAACGATGCGATACCGAGGCAGAACGCGATGGGCATGCCGAGGACCATCAGGATCGCGAAAGTGCCGAAAAGGATCGAGTATGCCATCAGATTACCTCGGCCTTGGCCACGTCGTCGGCGACCACCGCGGCGGGCGCGATCAGCGTGTCGATGAAGCGTTCCAGCGCAAAAATGGAGATCAGGGCCCCGCCGACGATGAGCGGGATGAAGTCGATCCCGCCGGGCCATCCGAGAACCGGGATCCGTGCCGTCCAGGTGCCGGCCGCCAGTTGGCCGCCGTAGTAGGACATGGCGCCTCCGAAGCCTGAGATCAGGGCGAGGCTGATCAGATCCATTAGGCGCTGCACGGGCGGCGCCATATTGTAGCGCACGATATCGAGCCCGAGATGCACGCTTTCGCGCACACCGACGGCCGCCCCCAGCAGAATGAACCAGGACATCAGCTGCAGTGAAAGCGGCTCCGACCAGCTTGGTGTGTCGTTGAGGACGTATCGACCGAAGACTTGCCAGCCGATGATCAGGGTCATCAGGACCACGCCGATGCCAGCCAGATAGACGCAGGCGAGGCTCAACCAGTGCAGGCCGGGCCTGATGGCCCGCATGAAACGCGACATGGATCCCTCCGAAATCCAGGATAAGAAAAAACCGGCCGCATCTGAGATGCGGCCGGTTCGTTATCTCACTTGACGGCGCGAACGCGCTCGACGAGGTCCTTCATCTTGGGATCGGTGATGAACTTGTCGTAGACCGGCTGCATGGCAGCGGCGAACTCCGCCTTGTCGACGGTGATGATGTTCGCACCCGAGGCGCGGATCTTCTCTTCCGATGCCTTTTCGCGGGCCTGCCACAGTTCACGCATCTTGCCGACAGATTCCTTGGCGGCTTCCCGGATGACCGTCTGGTCTTCCGGTGTCAGCTTGTCCCAGGTCACCTTCGATATGGCGAGGATTTCCGGCGTCAGCGAATGGTCGGTCAGCGTGTAGTTCTTGGCAACCTCGAAGTGGCGCGAGGATTCGTAGGACGGCCAGTTGTTTTCGGCCGCGTCCACGACGCCGGTTTCGAGCGACGAGTAGACTTCGCCGAAGGGCATAGGCGTCGGGTTCGCACCAAAGGCTTCCATCATTGCGATCCAGAGATCGGACTGCTGAACGCGGACCTTCATGCCCTTGAGGTCGGCGAGGCTCTGGATCGGCTTTTTCGTCGAGTAGAAGGAGCGGGCGCCGGAATCGTAGAAGGCAAGTCCGATCAGGCCATGCGGTTCGAAAGCGGCCAGAACCTCGTCGCCGATCTCGCCATCGACTACCTTGTGCATGTGCTCGGTGTCGCGGAACAGGAAGGGCAGGCCGAAGACGACCGTTTCCGGCACGAGATTATTGAACGGCGCGCTGTTGACGCGGTTCATGTCGATGACACCGAAGCGGGTCTGCTCGATCGTGTCCTTTTCGGAGCCGAGCGCGGCATTGTTCATCACCTGGATGGCGATGCGGCCATTGGTCCGCTCTTTCACGAGGTCACCCATGAACTTCACGGCATCGACCGTCGGATAGCCGTCCGGATGGATGTCGGCGGAGCGCAGGGTGATTTCCTGGGCGAAGGCGGTGCCAGTGCCGAGGGTGAGCCCCATGGCAAGGCTGAGCATTGCGGCAGTTTTCATTGGTCTTCCTCCTCTTTGATTGAACCGCCGAAACCTCCCGTTCCGGCGGATTGCAGTTCGGCTATCTGTCTCCTGAAGGCGCGATGCCGAAAAGTTCTTCCGGGTTGTCGACGAGCGCGCGCTTGCGGGCGGCATCGTCGGGCAGCCAGCCGAGCACGCTGTCCGTGAGCGCGGCATCATCGGGATAATCGGCCTGAGCCCGAGCCATGTTGTGGGGCCAGTTGGAGCCCCAGACGATCCGCTCCGGTGCATGGGCTGCAATGGCGCGGGCAACGGCTGCAACATCGGCGAATTCCGGTGCGCCCGACTTGGATGACTCGTAAACGCCGGCGAATTTGAACCAGCAGCGCCCACCGTCGATCAGCCGCTTCGTCGCCTGAACCTGAGGGCTTTCGGGTGTCACGCCGCAGAAAAACTTGCCGTGATGGTCAAGTACCCAGCGCGATTTCAGTTTCGACAGCCGTTCCTCGTAGTCGAGGATGTCGCTGCCATCGAACTGGATGGCGATCATCCAGTCGCGACTGGCGGCGATTGCATCCACTTCTTCGAGCTTCGTGAGATTTGCCGCGCCGCCCGGCAGGTTCATGATGCGCGCGCCGCGGACGCGGGCCGCCGAAAGACGGTCGAGTTCGGCCTCGCTTGTGTCGGCATCAACGGTGCCCACGCCCCAGGCGATGTCTCCGAACCGTTCGAGGCAGGCGATGAGATTGGCGTTGTCCCTTTGATGCGCCATGCCCTGGGTGACGATCACGCGATCAATGCCGATCCAGTCCATGAACTGGCGATACTGCGCAGGCGTCGGCAAATCCCCGGTCGGCAGGTTGGGACCGCCAGGCAGGGCCGGATATCCGGGCATGTAGGCATGCATCTGGGTGTCGATCGCACCCTTGGGAAGGTTGATCGTCGGCTTGCGACCGGAAAGGGGGCGGATCAGGCTCATGCCTCGTCCCTCATCTTGAATTCCTTGAGGGCATCGCGGTTGATCTCGATGCCCAGGCCAGGAGCGTTCGGAATCGCGACCACGCCGTTCTCGTGTTCGATCGGCGTCTGGGTGACGCTCTGGCGGAACGGATTATCGGTGCGATCGAATTCCAGGATCGGCTCGATCGGATTGACTCGGACGGGATCCGGCACCATGGCCGCGATGAACTGAAGCGCGGCTGCAATATGCACGGCCGTGCCCCAGACATGCGGGACGACACGCACCCCATGAAGAGCTGCGAGATCGGCAACGCGTTTGGCCTCGCTGAAGCCGCCGACACCGGCGAGATCCGGCTGAACGATATCGATCGCGCGCGTCTCGATTGGCTCCTTCATGCCCCAGCGACTCTGCCAGGTTTCGCCACCGGCCACCGGGATCGGCTGTTTGGCGCGCACTTCGCGGTAGGCGGCGAGCTGTTCCGGCACCACGGGTTCTTCCAGCCAGTCGAGCCCATAGACGGCGGCGCGGCGACCGAATTCGATGGCTTCTAACACCCCGTAACCGTGATTGGCATCTGCCATAAGCCGCATATCCGGCCCCGCGGCATCCCTGGCCGCACGGATCACCTGGAGATCCTCCTCCATGCCGAAACCGACCTTGATCTTGGAGGCATGAAAGCCCTGTGAGCGGTAGAGTGCGATATCTCTCGCATTGTCCTCGACCCGGTCAACGCCGTCCCGCTTGAAGCTGCCCGTCGCATAGGCCTTGACGCTCTCGCGGAACCGACCGCCGAGCAGCATGGAAACCGAGGTGTCGAAATGTTTGCCCTTGATGTCCCAGAGCGCGATGTCGATGCCAGACAGTGCCGTCAGCGTCAGACCGCGCTGCCCCTGGTCGCGAAGGGCGTTGTAGAGGACCGCCCAGATCTTTTCGGTCTCCAGCGGGTTCATGCCGATAAGCCAATTGCGATAGGCTTGGACCACCGCAGCGTTCGGGCGGGCAGGGCCGAGGCATTCGCCCCAACCGGTCATGCCGTTGTCGCAGATGATCTCGACGAGCACATGCGCACGCCGGTCGAAGCGCATCGACGCGCTCTGGAACGGAACCGAGAGCCTATGCTCGAGAAGATGGGTGCGAACCTCTGCGATCTTCATTTGGGCGCTTCCTCTGCTCAGCGCTTCCAGGGGGCGATGAGGTTTGCCAACATCTCTTCTTCCTCGGCCGTCAGGTCGTCGAGAGGCGGGCGCACCCTGCCGGCAGCGAAGCCCTGCAGACGGACGCCGGCCTTGACGGCCGAGACGGCATAACCCTTGCGGCGGCTGCGGATCGCCATGAAGGGATAGAAGAAGTCCCTCAGAATGGCCTCGCAGCGCTCGCGGTCACCGCCGCGCAGCGCCTTGTAGAAGTCCACGGCGAGACCCGGCACGAAGTTGAAGACGGCGGACGAATAGGTGGTGAAGCCCGCGCCCAGATAGGCTTCCGCGAAGAGTTCCGCGGTCGGCATGCCGCCCAAATAGGTCAGTCGGTCGCCCATGGTCGCCGTGACCTGGCGCACGAGGCCGATATCGCCGGTACCATCCTTGAAACCTACCAGGTTCGGGCATTCGTCGCAGAGGCGCTGCAGCGTCTCGACGCCGAGGATCGAGTTGTCACGGTTGTACACCATGACGCCGATTCCGACGGATTGGCAGATGCGCTTCACGTGCTGGTACATGCCTTCCTGCGGTGCATCGATCAGGTAATGCGGCAAGAGCAGGATCCCATCGGCGCCGACCTTTTCGACGGATCGCGCGATTTCGATCGCGACCTCGGTGCCATAGCCGCAGCCGGATACGATCGCCGTGCTGCCGGCGGCTTCCTTGGCAGCGGCGACGATCCGCGGAACTTCCGATGGCGTCAGCGAGAAGAACTCTCCCGTGCCGCCGGCCGCAAACAGGACCGGGGCGTCGAAGCCCGAAAGCCACTCTACATGCTGAGCATAGCTGTCGGACCTGAAATTCCCGTCATCGTCGAAATGCGTGACAGGGAAGGAGAGCAGGCCGGCGCCGAGCGCGACCTTTATTTCTTGCGGCGTCATCGTCGAATGTCCTCTCTTGGCCTCCTCAGGCCAAGTTGTCATACGTATTTTGTGCACTTGTGTCAAATGTTATCGTACAGGTTGGCGCTGTTCCCGCAGAAGTGCTCGGTAACGCGCCTGGCTGCCGCGCAGGTGACGGCGCATGGCGTCGCGCGCGGCCTCCTCGTCGCCTGCGGAAATGGCCTCCACGATGTCGGCATGTTCGGCGTCGATGAGCCGTAGATATGCGGATTGGTCGTCTTCGCTGTCTCCGTCGCGCAAGGCGGCGCGCGGGATCACGTTCTTGCCGATCATGGCGAGGAATTCGCGGAAGCGCGGATTGTTCGTCGCCTCAGCGATGGCGACATGCAGGGCGAAATCCGCCTCGGTGGTCGATTGCCCGGCGTCGAGACAGGCGCGCACGGCATAGTGCCTCTCCAGAATGACCTCTTCTTGGGCCGGCGAACGGCGCAGCGCCGCAAGGCCCGCCGCCTCCACTTCCACTGCCGTACGCAGTTCAAGAAGCTCTATCATCGAGGAAACGCGGGCCGGATCGACGTTTCCCAAAAGGAGAGGCGCGGGGACAGCTTCGCTGGCTGTCAGAACGAAGACTCCGGCACCCTGACGCGCTTCGACCAGGCGGTCGGCCCGAAGCGAGGCAATCGCCTCACGCACCACGGTGCGCGACACGCCATGCGCCTCGGACAATTGCGCTTCACTTGGCAGCTTGCTCCCGGGTGGAAACTGCCCTCCGACGATGGCCTTTCGCAGAATGTCTCCGAGCCGCTGCACCAGTGTTCCAGCACCTGCCTCGGTTTTCGCCTGCATTGCCATCCCGTCCCCCGCCGATTTTGTGCCCGGTCGCCGGCCCTCGCTTGAAGGCTGGCATAGCCGCATTGTCTGCGCCAAGGTTTACGATATTGACCGGGTCAGAGCAACCTGTATGATAAGTTGACAAGCGATATATGGGAGGAAGTGAGTGAAAAGACTGTTGCTGACGGGAGCTGCCGGTGGTCTGGGTAGCGCGATGCGCGGCCGATTGAAGGGGCTCGCCGAGATCGTCAGGGTTTCGGACATCGTCGATCTAGGAAGCCCGGCGTCTCATGAAGAGGCCATGATCTGTGATCTGGGTGACCGGGCGGCCGTCGACAGGCTGGTGGAGGGCTGCGACGCGATCATCCATCTCGGCGGCATATCGGTCGAGGACAAGTTCTCCAAGATCATGAACGCCAACCTGCTTGGCCTCTACAATCTCTATGAAGCAGCGCGGGCGAACGGCATGCCGCGCATCCTTTTCGCCAGCTCCAACCACACGATCGGCTTCTACCGCCAGGATGAATATCTCGACCACGCGACGCCCATGAAGCCCGACGGTCTCTATGGAGTGTCTAAATGCTTCGGTGAGGCTCTCGCCCGTATGTATCACGAGAAGTTCGGCCAGGAGACCGCGCTTGTGCGCATTGGCAGTTGCATGGAAAGGCCGAAGAACCACCGCATGCTCTCCACTTGGATGAGCTATGACGACTTCCTGTTGATGATCGAGTGCATTTTTCGGGTGCCTCGCCTCGGGTGCCCGGTCATCTGGGGATGCTCGGACAACGGCACCCGCTGGTGGGACAATTCCCACGTCTCGTATCTCGGCTGGCACCCGAGAGACAATGCCGAGCGTTTTCGTGCCGAGATCGATGCTGCGATGGCGAGGCCGGAGCCCGACGACGCGGTGGCGATCTACCAGGGCGGCCCCTTTGTCAGGGATCCTATCTTCGCCGAAGAGTGATATTGAAACTCTGCCGTCATGAAGGAGCCGGGTTCTCGCATGGGCCCGGCTTTTTGTTGCCATCTCCCGGACCGCCGGGCCACGCATGGATGGGGCGGTATACTTGGTCCGAAAGTACGGCAGAAAGGCACCGATCCATGCCGCTTCCGGTTTTGCTAAAGTTTGAGTAAATTGCAGAAATAAAAGCGTTTTTCGGCTCGAAATTAACTTCTTTTTCAATAATGGTCGCTCGAAGCATAACCAGTTATGTCTTCAGGGTTAAGAAACCGTTGCACTCTCCCCTCGGCCCGGATTTAACTGCGGTCAACAAGTTAAGGGGTGAGTTACCATGTCTATCGAAGATCCGCGTCTGACCAGCATTGACAATACTTCCGCAGCTGACGATTTCGACTCTGCGGTCGAGCAGCATCTGGGTTTCGTCAGCGAGGCCGTAGATGGCATCGAAGTCGCCCAGGCCGAGACGCCTGACGCCGGCCGCACCGATCGCCTGCCGGCCCAGACGCCCGTTCAGACGGCAGCCGCGGTCCTTCCAAGCGAAGTGACGCCGAACGCAGAAAACGTCGTGAGGCTGCCGGCCGGCATCGAACTCGACAATCTCGAATTCGCGGTCGAAGGGGGCAATCTGGTTCTCCTGCTCGCTGACGGCACAGAGATCATCGTGGTCGGCGGTGCAGCCAACATCCCGACCTTCGTGATCGGCGATGTCGAGCTGCCCCAGGTCGCGCTCTTCGCGGCGCTCGAAGGCTCCAACATCAACGTTGCGGCGGGTCCTGACGGTACCTTCAGCGCACAGGGCGGCCCCACTGCCAGCCGCAACTTCAACGACGATCCGATCGACGCCGGCCCGGAAGACCTGGCGCTCGCCGATCTGCTCGGCGATACAGCCTTCGGCGACGATCTGCTGAACGGGACTATTCTCGGTGGCGCTGGCGCACCGACCATCGATCTGGGCACGGAGTTGACCGATGCCTTCATCATCGATGAAGCCGTCATCGCCGACGGCATCGCTGGCAATCAGACGATCACCGGTACCCTTCCGTTCAATCCTGGTCCTGATTTCGGGACGATCTCGAGGATCAACTTCACCGGCGCGAGCAATGTCGACGAAGGCGATGGGTCAACTGTCCTTGCAGGCTTCACATCCGGTGGTCGTCCAATTACCGTCACCAGCAATCCGGCGCCCGCCGACGGTACGATAAAGGTGTTTGAAGCCATTACCGCGGTCGATTCCGAAGGTAATCCCGTATTCACCCTGACGGTAAACCGCGAGACCGGCGAATTCACCTTCGAACTGATCGGCAAGCTCGAGCATCCCGATGCCGGCGCAAATGGCGCCCAGGACGACCTCGACGATCTGCTGCGCCTCGGCTTTACCTACACGGTGACCGATCTCGACGGCGACAGCGTCACGGGCACATTCAACATCGACGTCATGGACGATGCGCCGACAATCGGCACGCCCGAAGGCGATACAGTCTATGAAGACGATCTGACGGGTGGGTTCGATGGGCCGGTGCCCGTTCTGCTGAAGGTGGTATCGGATGCCAAGCCCGATGGCGGATCCGACGAGAAGCCGCTCTTCAAGGTCCCGACGGCTGAAGGCTCGCTTGCCATCCGTTGGGGTGCAGATGATGACCTGAAGAGCGACGTGATGGGTGAAGACGGTGAACCGACCGGCAGTGATGCGGTGGGTCGAACTGTTGCTTTCACCGGTCTCGACACCAGCTCGACATCTGAAGAAATAGAGGCCGCAATTCCTGGCCTTGCTAACCTGAGCTCCGATGGTGCCCCGCTCTCCTACCGGATCGAATACACCCGTGATGATGCCGGCAACTGGAATGGCGGCTACCAGCTGATCGCCTACAAGTCTTACGGCGAAGGACCCTATTACGCAGACAAGTCGCTGTTTGCCGATCCCTCCTTCGATGGCCCGATTTATCTCGGCCCGGGATATGAGCGTGGCGCGGTCTTCATCATCACGCTCGATCCGACGACTGCGAACGGCTCCTACACATTCGAGCTGATCGGCAACCTCGATCACTACGCACCGGATACGACTGTACCGGATGTCATCGTCAGCCCCGATCCCGATCTGCCGGGCGATGTTCAGACCGCGGCCTTCGTCAAGATTGAAAGCCCTTCGATCGACGGCAAGCCTGTTGATTTCCTCGACCTCAAGATCCCCTTCACCGCAACGGATTCCGATGGTGACAGTGTCGACGGCAGTGTCACGGTACGCGTCGAAGATGATGAGCCTGTCGTAGTTGGCGATGCGATCGAACTGACCGTTGACGAAGACGATATCCAGACTGGCAACTCGACCGGCACCAGCCCGAATGACGGCAATGGCGACGGTTCCTATACGGGTGACTCCTGGTCCAATGGCTCCGGCCCGGCCACGGTCTCCGGCTATCTCGGTGGCCTCGTCGATTTCGGCGCCGACAATGCAAATACGCATTTCTCCATCATCGATGAAGCTGCTGCACGTGCGGAGCTTACCAAGCTCGGTCTGAGCTCGAAGGGCGGCCTCCTGTCGTTCGATGTCATCGGCAATACGCTCTATGCATTCGTCAACAAGGACGCACCCGGTGTCGAGTACAATGCCGGACAGGACCGGCTCGTCTTCTCGCTCACGGTAGAAAATTGGGGCGCTTACAAGTTCGAGCTCCATGACCAGCTCGACCATGACAAGCCGGCCTTTGGCCGCGACCAGAATACCGACCTCCAGGACGGCATTGTTGGCAAGGACGTCACTGCAATTGATTTCGGCAGCATCATCGAAGCAACCGATTTCGATGGCGACAGCGTTTCGCTCACCGGCAAGCTCTCGGTCACGATCGTTGATGACGTTCCGGAACTTGTGAAGGGTGCCACCGAATACCGCACCGTCGACGAGGACGACATCCGGAACAGCCAGTCGACGGGCACGAGCCCGAATGACAGCAATGGCGACGGTTCGTTCACCGGCAGCCCAAACAACAATCAGCCGGGTCCCGCCTTCATCTCGGGCTCGCTGACCGGTCTGGTCAAGGGCGGCGCTGACGACACGATCAAGTTCGAGTTCATCGACGAAGCGGCTCTGCGCCAGACGCTTTCGGGCCTCAATCTGAGCTCGAAGGGCGAGACACTGAGCTTTGACCTGCAGGGCAATGTCCTCTGGGGCTTTGCCAATGTCGGTGGGCCGTCGGGTGTCAGCTATGATCCGGAAAACCAGGATCGTCCGGTCTTCAAGCTGACCCTCAACCAGAATGGCTCCTACACTTTCGAGCTGATCGACCAGCTCGACCATGATACGGGCGCCGGTGAGAACACCGGTCTCCTGGGCAGCATCGCCAATGCCATTAACTTCGGCTCTGTGATCAAGGTCACCGATTTCGACGGCGACAGCATCACGCTCGGCAAGGCCTTCTCGATCGAGATCCGCGACGACGTTCCTGTGCTCAGCGGCACCAAGAAAAACCGCACGGTCGATGAAGATGACATCCTCAACAACCAGTCGACGGGCACAAGCCCGGCCGACGGCCAGAGCGACGGTTCCTGGACCGGTGGTCCCGGCCAAAACGGTCAGGGCGGTGCCTTCATCGATGGTTCGCTGGCAAGCCTCGTAAAGGGTGGCGCAGACGAAACGGTGAAGTTCACCTTCATCGACGAAACAGCCCTGCGCCAGGCCATGACGCCTCTCAACCTGAGCTCCAAGGGCGAAGCCCTGAGCTTCGACCTTCAAGGCAATGTTCTCTGGGGCTTCGCCAATGTCGGCGCCCCGGGTGTGAGCTATGATCCGAACCTGGGCGATCGGCCGGTCTTCAAGCTGACCCTGAATGAAAACGGCACCTACACGTTCGAACTGCTCGACCAGCTGGATCATGACGCCGGCGCCGGTCAGAACACCGGTCTGCTGGGCAGCACTGCCGATGCCATCGATTTCGGTTCGGTGATCAAGGTCACCGACTATGACGGCGACAGCGTCGTCCTGAAGGGCGCCTTCTCGGTCACCATCGCCGATGACGTTCCGGTCCTGAGCGGCAAGAGCGAAGATCGTCTCGTCGACGAAGACGACATCAAGACCAGCCAGTCCACCGGCACGAGCCCGGCCGACGGCCAGAGCGATGGTTCCTGGACCGGTGGTCCCGGCCAGAACGGCAACGGCGGCGCCTTCATCGATGGTTCCCTCGCCGGCCTGATCAAGGGCGGCGCTGACGATACGGTCAAATTCTCCTTCATCGCCGAGAATGATGCTCGCGACGCGCTAGAAAAGCTCGGCCTCAAGTCTCAGGGTCAGGAACTCAGCTACGACATTCGCGACGGCGTGCTCTACGCCTTTGACAATGCCGGTTCGCAGCAGGGTGAAAGCTACGACAATGGCGACCGCCTCGTCTTCAAGCTCGCGCTGGGCGAAAACGGTTCCTACACGTTCGAACTGGTCGATCAGCTCGACCATGATGATGCCAAGGGGCAGAACACCGATCTCGAAGATGACGTATACGGTGACGTCGAAGCGATCGACTTCGGCTCGATCATCAAAGCGACCGATTTCGACGGCGACAGCGTCGTTCTGAAAGACGCCTTCTCGATCACAATCAAGGACGATGTTCCGGTGCTCAGCGGCACGAAGGAAGACCGTATCATCGACGAAGACGACATCGCGACGATCGGTAATACCCTGCCGGGCGAATCGCTCGGGACCAGCCCGAACGACGGCGATGCCGACGATTCCTTCACGCAGAGCCCGCGCAACAATCAGGCAGGCCCGGCCTATATCTCCGGCTCGCTCGCCAATCTGGTCAAGGGCGGTGCGGATGATCCGATCACCTTCGCCTTCATCAGCGAAACCGCCATCCGGTCGATGCTCTCGGGTCTCGGGCTTTCGTCCAAGGGCGCGACCCTCAGCTTCGACCTGAAGTCCGACGGCACGCTCTACGCCTTCGACAACGCCGGTCCGCACACGGACGACAACTACAATTCGGGGGCCGACCGTCTGGTCTTCTCGCTGAAGCTCAATGGCGACGGCACTTACGAGTTCCGCCTCTTCGATCAGCTCGATCACGACGCTCCCTTCGACGACCGGGGCGATGGCCAAGGCATTGCCGACGAAAACTTCGATCTGCAAGACGACGCGCACAATGCCGACGTCACCGCGATCAACTTCGGCAAGCTGATCACCGCAACCGATTATGACGGTGACAGCGTCTCTCTCGACGGTGCCTTCTCGATCAAGGTGCGTGACGACATTCCGGAGGCTGTTGCTCGCAACACCGATGCAACGCTGGTGGTCGACGAGACCGCTGGCCAGCAGAATGACGATCTCGGATATTCGCTCTCCGTTTTCAACGGCGTTGCCAACAAGGGCACCGATCCGAACATGGCGGCACAGTTTGCCCAGCAGGCAAACTTCGTCGCCGCTGACATCGACGGCGGCGCGGACGATGACGTCAAGGTCGACTGGGCTCTGAAGCTGAACGGCAATAACGGCCTGAACTCCGGTCTGATGACCACTGATGGCCGTTCGATCATGCTCTTCCTCGAAGGCGATCTGATCGTTGGTCGCTACGACAGTCCGTCGGATGGCAACACTGCGGTCAATTCCTCTGACCCGGCCGCCTTCGCGCTGCATATTTCGGACAACGGCACCCTGTCTCTCGCCCAGTATGTCTCGATCAAGCATGACGATCCGGCAGACCATGACGAGACCAACGACGCCGCCGATGGAAACCTTTCCACGGCTCTCCAGACGCTGGCTGGCAAGATTAACGCAGTCCTCACCGTCACCGACTTCGATGGCGACAAGGCCGTGAGCGAAATTGCCGTCGGCGATCGGATCCAGTTCGAAGACGATGGCCCAAGCGTTAACCCTTACGAAGTCAACACGATGCGGATCATCAGTGATGATGACACTGTCGTCGGCAAGAACGGCAATCCTGGCTTCGGCTCGAATCCGAGCGACGGCAGCGGCAGCGACAGCAAGGAGTACAACAAGACTGGTACTCTGCAGTTCTCGGCCGGCGCCGATGGTGGCACCGTTGCCTGGAATCTGGAGCACATCTCTGCTGACAGCGGCGCGACTGGCATCACATTCAGCGTGAATTCGGCCGGGACCTTGTTGATCCTCCAGGATCAGGGCGGAACGACTCCGGTTCAGATCGCACAGGTGACCCTTGATGCGGTGACGGGCAAATATGTCTACACCCAGACAGCGAACCTGCTGCATGCTGCAGGTGGCGATGAAAACGAAGCCTCGTTCACGCTGGGCTTCACCGTCACCGACGGCGACGGCGACAAGGCTGACGGCAAGCTGACGCTGCTGATTGACGACGATACGCCAAGCTTGGTCAGTGCCCCGACGACCGGCCTGTCGCTTAACGAAGACGATCTCGTTCTCGGCAATGACGAAGTCGCGCCGAAGGAAGCTCTCTCCGCAACCGGCAGCCTCCACATCTCGCTCGGCGCCGATGGCGGTAGCGTAGCGCTCTCTGCGACGGGTGCAACCTGGGACGATGAAGACGCCACGCTGACGGCAAATGACGGATCGTGGATGATCACGTTGAACACCGACGGCACCTACAAGTTCGATCTTCTGGACAACACACTGGCTCACGGTATTGCCGACAATGGGCAGAACACCTTCGGTGTCGACGTGACCTACACGGCGACAGATGGTGACAAGGACGTGCTCTCGGGTTCGTTCAAGATCGAGATCGTCGACGATGTGCCGGTTGCCACCGGCGAACAGAAGACGGTCCGCGAAGCTGATCCGGCCTCCGGCGACAATCTGGTTCTGGCCTTCGACGTCTCCGGCAGCATGAGCGACCGCGTCGCGGGCCCCGGCTCCGACAGCAGACTGCAGGTCGCAAAGGACGCCGCGATCAATCTGATCAACGCGACCAATGCAGGCCTGGTCCTGATTGTGACCTTTGCTGGCTCGGCCTCGGCGTCGCAGTGGATGACCAAGGAAGATGCTCTGGATTTCATCCAGAACAACATCCCCAACCCGAACGGCAGCACGGACTATGATGACGTCATCGACGCCATCAGCGACGTCACCCCGCCGAGCGCTCCGACCTCGGTCTACTTCTTCTCCGACGGTGCCGTCGGAGGCAATGACGACCTGAATAACCAGGAACGTCAGGAATGGGAGCAGTACCTTGCCCAGAACGGCATGAAGTCTTATGCCGTCGGCGTCGGCAGCGACATCAGTGCTCAGGATGAAGACCTGAAGGATGTCGCTTGGCCGGGTGAACCGATCGTCATCACGTCGCCGACCGATCCGATCCTGCTCGCCACGGTCGTGGCTCCGGTCCCGACCTCGGCCTCTGGCAACGTGCTCGAAAACGACAGCTTCGGGGCAGACGGTGGACGCATCCAGTCGATCACGGTCGGCGGTGTGACCTTCACATGGGATGGTGCAGAAACCATCACCAAGTCGGGCTCCGAGACGGGCACGATCAGCGGCTTCGCGCTCAACATTGCCAGCCCGCTGGGTGGCTCCTTCACCTTCGACTTCAAGACAGGTGCCTGGACCTATGCAGCTCCGGCTCAGTTGGTGGTCAATTCGTCCGAGACCTTCACCTATGTGCTGGTTGACGGCGATGGTGACACCACACCTGCCTCGCTGACGATCAACCTCGAAGCCGTCAACGATGCCCCGGTCAACACCGTTCCTTCCTCGCTGACGGCGGCTGAAGACACGGAACTCGCGATCACCGGTCTGAGTGTCGGTGACGTCGATGCCAATGGCGGTAGCCTGACGGTCAAGCTCGAAGTTGAAGACGGCAAGCTGACGCTCACAAACTCCAATGGCCTTACCGTTTCCGGCAACAACTCCGACACGGTCACGCTGACCGGTTCGGTCTCGGCGATCAATGCGGCGCTGGCAGGTCTGAAGTACAAGGGTGACCTGAACTTCAACGGTGCCGATCAGCTCAAGATCACCACGACCGACAATGGCAACACCGGCATCGGTGGCGCCAAGACGGACACCGATACCGTTGCCATCACCGTGACCCCGGTGAACGATGCCCCGATCCTGTCTCCGGAAACGCGGACGATCGAGTTCACCGAGGACGGCAGCGGTAAGTATCTGTTCAACGGTGTCAATGTCAGCGACGTCGACAATCCGACGAACTTCGCCGGCGGCAGCATCGAGATCTCGCTCGGTGACTCCGCGGTCGCAGGGGATCAGATCTTTGGTGACAGCGACGTTCGCATGAGTGGAGGCAACGTCCAGATCTGGTCCGGTGGCATATTCACCGGTAACTGGGTGACGATCGGCACTCTCGCTTCCGGTGGATTTGGCCAGACCTCGATTAAGATCGACCTGACGTCCGGCGCGACGGAGGGCCGTGTCGAGTTCTTCCTGGAATCGATCGCCTACAAGTCCACGTCTGACAACCCGACCGATGCCGACCGCACCGTAACGGTGACGTTCAGCGACGGCGGCAATACGGGCGCCGGCGGTTCGCTGACCGATATTTCGACGATCACCGTGACGGTGAACCCGGTCAACGATGCACCAGCGGCGTCCGGCGATCGTATCATCACCAACGCGGGTGTCGGATCGCAGTTCTCGGTTGCGAATTGGGCGCTTCTGCACAATGACACGGATATCGATAGCGACGATCTGAGTGTGACGTCTATCGGCAATCGTATTGGCCTCGATGCGTGGTCGGGCACGGATGGCGTGACCGTGGTCGACACGGGCTGGGAGGATGGCTGGTTCACCTATCGCGCGTCGGACGGCGACAAGCAGTCGGACAGCGTCTGGGTGGAAGTTCAGCAGGATACGTCCGGCGCGCTGGACGGAGGGAGTGGCAATGACATCCTGGTGGGTGTGGCCAAGCCCGTCGGTCAGGTCACGACCATCAAGTTCGCCAACAGCTACGATGTCGGCGACGTCGTCAAGATTACGCTGGATGGGATGACCTTCTCCCACACGGTCGCGGCTGGAAGTACCTCAGCCAACTCGGTTTACAGCGCACTCTTGGCATCGGTAGCGGTGGTTGGCGGGCAAACTCTTCAGCAGTTGCTTGATGAAAAGGGAATTGATGACTCTTGGTCTAGTTCCAAGTTGACCGCCACGTGGTCAGGAGAGCATGGAGCAGAGAATGCATTCGATGTTGTCGCAACCGTGGACAACAGCAATGACGTAGGCACAAAGTGGCACTATGAGGTCGATTTCTCCAACTCTATCTCGTGGTTCGAACCATCGGGGACGATCAAAATTAAGATTGGCTCTGACTGGTATTCGGAAAATGCAAATAATGCTGGGGTCGCAAACGATAGTCAGCGGTTTGATAAGACCGCGGAGGCGTTGGCTGCCGACCTTAGAGATCAGGGCTTTGATGTCACTTACAACACAAGCACCAATAACTTCCTGATAAAGACAACCGGGGCAACTACGGTCGACGGCGAGTATCGTCCAAAACCCAATCAGAACTGGCAAGATGCAAACGCTAATCTGGTTCAGACCGGGACGGCGCCTTCGAACCAGGCCACCCCATTAGTCGACACCGATCAAGATGCCTCCGATGGCGGCATCACCATGAACGGTCTCGGTGGTGACGACATCCTGATCGGTAGCGATGCCGGAGACATACTCAACGGCGGAAACGGCGCAGACATCCTGTTCGGTGGCCTCGGCCTCGACACCATGACCGGTGGAACAGGCGCGGATACGTTTGTTTTCGACGAGACTGCCTTCGACGAGATCGATGTCACGGACGTCATCACAGACTACAACCTCGCTCAGGGCGATATGCTGGATGTTTCTGCCCTTCTCGACAGCCTGCTCGGTGAGTCGGCGACCAAGGATCAGAGACTGGATGTCATCGACGTTCGCAACGACGGTGCGAATACCTTCGTGAGTATCGATACAGACCAGGGCGCCAAGGACATCGCGATGTTGAACGGTGTTCACGACGTCAAGATCCTGTTCGACGACAAACACGCATCGACCATCGTGCACGACTGAAACACCTAGTGTTTTCAAGAGGGAAAGGGCGCCATTTCGGCGCCCTTTCTGTTTTCCCAACATTGTCCGGCAGGTTTTACTTCGCTGATTTGCAAAAAGACTCACCCTGGGCGAGTCGAAAAGCGGCATGAGTGCGTTTAATCGCGTTTGCCCTGTTGCGCCCGGGAGACAGTGCTCCGGAACTTTAACATGTCGGCAAGGAAATACCGGAACCTGCATTCACGGTTAATCCGCGCGCCGGGCGAAAGAATTCGCGCGTAGACACTTCCATTCGCGGTTACTCGTGTCTGCATACGCCATTTGGAGTATAACATTCCTCCAGACTGGCTTAATTTTGCATTTCCTTCCCACAGATCAAAATTGGGTGCATCTTTTGGACTGGACGATTGGACTTCCCACTGGCCTCTGCGCCGGTATATAAGTTTGCCCAAGGAAGATTTGGGTAGGGG
>UBNV01000031.1 GCA_900466945.1 Hyphomicrobiales bacterium | reverse complement strand
GCCCGTCTGATGATGGCGCCTTCCGTCGGCCTTCTCCTCGTCTGGATGATCGTGCCGCTGTCGATGACGCTCTGGTTCTCGTTCCAGAACTACAATCTGCTCAATCCGGCCAATGTCAGCTTCGCCGGTCTGTTCAACTACCGCTTCTTCTACACCGATCCCGCTTTCTTCCAGTCGATCTGGAACACGCTCCTGCTCGTGGGTGGCGTCCTGGCGATCACCGTGGGTGGCGGCATCGCCATTGCGCTTCTGCTCGACCAGCCGATTTTCGGCCAGGGCATCGTGCGGATCATGATCATCTCCCCCTTCTTCGTCATGCCGCCGGTGGCAGCACTCGTCTGGAAGAACATGATCATGCATCCGGGCTATGGGGTGCTTGCCGATATCAATCGGTGGCTCGGTTTCCAGCCTGTCGACTGGTTCGCGCAGTATCCGCTGTTCTCGATCGTCATCATCGTTGCCTGGCAGTGGCTGCCCTTTGCAACCCTGATCCTCCTGACTGCCCTGCAGTCGCTCGACGGCGAGCAGAAGGAAGCGGCGGAAATGGACGGCGCCGGCTTCATAAACCAGTTCATCTATCTCACGCTTCCGCATCTCGCCCGCGCGATCACGGTCGTCGTTCTGATCCAGACGATCTTTCTGCTCGGCGTCTATGCGGAAATTTTGGTCACCACCAATGGCGGCCCCGGTTATGCGTCGACGAACCTCGTCTTCCTGATCTATCGCACGGCACTTCTCGGCTACGACGTGGGCGGCGCATCTGCCGGCGGCATCATCGCCATCATCCTCGCCAACATCGTCGCATTCTTCCTGATGCGTGCGGTCGGCAAGAACCTTGACCGCTGAGGAGACAGACCATGGCTCGAGCTGCAACCCTTCGCCGCAAGATTGCCTTTACCGCGCTGGCCTGGACCATTGCGATGGTGATCTTCTTCCCGATCCTCTACACGATAATCACCTCACTCAAGACCGAGACGGAGGCGATCCAAGGGTTCCACCTGATTCCTTCCTTCACGCTTGAAAACTATGTGACGGTTCAGACTCAGCGTGATTACTTCAAGCCCTTCATGAATTCGGTGGTCATCTCCGTCGGCTCGACCATCCTTGCCCTGTTTGTCGCGGTGCCTGCCGCCTGGGCCATGGCGTTTTCGCCGACCAAGCGGACCAAGGACATCCTGATGTGGATGCTCTCGACCAAGATGATGCCGGCAGTTGCCGTTCTCGTGCCGATCTACCTGATGTTCCGCGATTTCGGCCTGCTCGACACCAGGATCGGCCTGACCGTCATGCTGATGCTGATCAATCTGCCGATCGTCGTATGGATGCTCTACACCTATTTCCGCGAAATCCCGGGCGAGATCCTTGAAGCGGCCCGCATGGACGGAGCCTCGCTGGTCAACGAGATCGTCTATGTGCTGACCCCGATGGCGGTGCCTGGCATCGCCTCGACCATGCTGCTGAACGTGATCCTCGCCTGGAACGAAGCCTTCTGGACGATCCGCCTCACCACCACGAACGCGGCGCCGCTTACCGCCTTCATCGCCTCCTTCTCCAGCCCGCAGGGTCTGTTCTGGGCCAAGCTTTCGGCAGCCTCGACGCTCGCCATTGCCCCGATCGTCATCCTCGGCTGGTTCAGCCAGAAACAACTCGTCCGTGGCCTCACCTTTGGCGCCGTGAAGTAAGGAACAAGAAGATGGGTAGCATCACACTTCAGAACGTCTCGAAGACCTTTGGCGAAGTCTCGGTCATCCCCTCGATCGACCTCGAGATCAACAATGGTGAATTCGCGGTCTTCGTCGGCCCCTCCGGCTGCGGCAAGTCGACCTTGCTGCGTCTGATCGCCGG
>UBNV01000006.1:633698-720849 GCA_900466945.1 Hyphomicrobiales bacterium | reverse complement strand
AAACTTACTCTTTGCCATTTGAATGCTTCCTGTGAACGAAACGGGGTTGCCCCGGCGAACCGGTTTGGTCCCGCCGTTTAAGGCTTTCATGCGCAATGCGCAAGCGTTAAATAATCCGCCTTACAGGGCTCGCAAGGCATGGTTTTTTCAGCCGAAAGCTGACGCAAGGCAAAGGCCCTGTCGTTGCGGAAGGCGCGGCATGAAAAACGTTCGAAATCTGCGACTTAAGAGTGGAAGAGGCTGGAGCGGGTAACGGGAATCGAACCCGTGTATTCAGCTTGGAAGGCTGCTGCTCTACCATTGAGCTATACCCGCATATTCAGATCCGAGGACGAATGGTGGAGAGAGTTGGATTTGAACCAACGTAGGCTGAGCCAACGGATTTACAGTCCGTCCCCTTTAACCACTCGGGCATCTCTCCATTCTTTCGTCCGGATCTGGCGACCAAGCTTTGTAGTCCAGACCAGAGTGCGTCGCCCCCTGATCTGCGGCGGGTATATGACGGCCCAACCGGCTCATGTCAACACGCCCATTGACGAAAAATTCCGAAAAGTTTCATGGGCAAGACACATATGCGATTTTCCGGCCAGGTCTATGCCGCCCCCGTGCCCGACGCTATAAGGGCACATGGCCAAAGATCCAAAAATAGACAAAACCGCCCGTGACACCCATTATGCGACGCTGCGCCGACAGGTGCGCGATGCCAAACGTGAAAGGGGCGAAATCCCCACGCCGGAGGCGCAGAAGCCGCGCAAGAGCAATGCCGGCTGGACGCCTCCGAAGCTCGCCCCGGAGCAGGTCCTGCTCTACGGACTGCATACAGTGCGCGCTGCACTCGACAATCCCGAGCGCAAGCTGATCAAGCTTTCGGCGACACAAAATGCGCTGGTCCGGCTCGAGATCTCGTCTGTGGAAAACCTCGGCATTCCCTTCGAGACGGTGACACCTCAGGACCTCGACAAGATCCTGGGTCCCGAAGCGATCCATCAGGGCGTCATGCTGGAAACACGACCGCTGCCGCCGCGCCGGCTCGAGGCTCTGAAGGACAGCCCGCTGATCCTGGTGCTCGACCAGGTCACCGATCCGCATAATGTCGGAGCGATCATGCGCTCGGCCGTCGCCTTCGACGCAGGCGCCGTCATCACCACGCAGCGGCACAGCCCGACGGAATCGGGCGTGATGGCGAAATCGGCTTCTGGCGCGCTGGAACTCATTCCCTATATTCAGGTTACCAATCTCGCCGATGCGCTGGGTGAGTTGCACAAGCTCGGCTTCTTCTCGGTCGGGCTCGATTCGGAAGGCCCGGCCCCGATGGAGCAGACGCTTGTCGGCGAGCGGATCGCGCTGGTGCTGGGCGCCGAGGGCAAGGGGCTCCGTCAGAAGACGCGCGAAACGGTGTCTGCCCTCGCCCGCCTCGACATGCCGGGCGCCATCAAGTCGCTCAATGTGTCGAATGCCGCGGCGATCGCGCTCTATGCCTCGCGCCAGCATCTGGCGACCAAGGCCTGATGAGGCTCGTCTTCACAGACCTCGACGGGACACTGCTCGATCACGACAGTTATTCCTTCGAGGCGGCGCGACCGGCACTCGATCTGCTCAAGTCGCGCGGTATTCCGGTGATCCTCGCCAGCAGCAAGACGGAAGCCGAGATGCGTCCAATTGCCGATGCGATCGGGATTTCTCACCCGATGATCGTTGAAAACGGAGCCGGTGTCGTCGGGCTGAATGCAGAAGCGACCGCACGCGATACGTATTCGTCGAGTCCTTACATGCGATTGCGCACGATTCTTAGGGAATTACCTAAGGAGCTCGGCGCCTGTTTCGCAGGCTTTGGCGATTGGGACGTGGAAGAGGTCTCCAGGCAGACAGGCCTGCCCCATTCTTCCGCCTCGCTTGCACGCCAGCGGCGGTTTTCCGAACCCGGCCTCTTCACCGGGACCGATGCGCAGAGGCGCGTGTTTCTCGATTTTCTTGAAGCCCAAGGCTTCACGGCCGTCCAGGGCGGACGCTTCTTCACGCTGATGCCTAAGACGTCCAAGGCCGAACGCATGGCCGAGGTGGTCGCGCATTATCAGCGCGGCTCACGCAAACCGGTGCGCACGGTTGCCCTGGGAGACGCGCCGAACGATCTCGCCATGCTGGAAGCGGCCGTTTGCGGCGTCATCATCTCCAACCCTGCCCACGCGCCCCTACCCGTCACCGAACGTGAGCGACAGGGGGCGATCCTGCGGTCCGAACAGGCCGGCCCGGAAGGCTGGAACACAATGATCCATCAACTCGTTGCCACGGGGTTTCTCTGAACCGGCCGCAACCGGCTCCATCACGAAAGGATTTTGACATGGCGGATTTTCATCAGAACGGCGTGGTCGCCACCCTGCACAATCTCAGGGAGCGCTCGCAGGAGCGGATGGAGAAGGAGCTTTCAGTCTTTTCCGCCTCGCGCCCGATCACGTTGATCCTGCCATCTCTCTACTCCGAACTTGAAGCTCCGGCCCTCGAGCACATCGTTTCGGAACTGTCCCAGGCCCCCTACCTCGCCGAAGTTGTGATCGGACTCGACCAGGCAGACGAAAAGCAGTTCCGCCTTGCGAAAGACTATTTCTCGCGCCTGCCGCAGAAACACACCATCTTGTGGCATGACGGGCCACGGATGCGCACCATCGACGCGAAGCTGAAGGCGGAGGATCTCTCGCCCGATCAGCCGGGCAAGGGACGCAATGTCTGGTTCTGCATGGGCTATGTGCTCGCCGGCCGCCAGCAGGGCGTCGTTGCCCTGCATGATTGCGATATAACCACCTATTCGCGCGACATGCTGACGAGGCTCGTCTATCCGGTCGCCAATCCGCGTTTCCCTTATGTCTTTTCCAAGGGCTACTACCCGCGCATTGCCGACCGGTCGCTGAACGGCCGCGTTACCCGGCTTCTTGTCACGCCACTGCTGCTGAGCCTGGAGAAAGTCGTCGGCCACCATCCCTATATCGACTACCTCAAGGCCTTCCGCTATCCGCTCGCCGGCGAGTTCGCCATGCAGACGCAGATCCTCTCCGACATCCGCATTCCTTCCGACTGGGGGCTGGAGATCGGCGTCTTGTCGGAGTTGTGGCGCAATTACTCGGTCCAGACCATCTGCCAGGTGGATATCGCCGACGCCTATGATCACAAGCATCAGCCCCTGTCACCGGAAGATGCGGCCAAGGGCCTGTCGCGCATGTCGATCGACATCACCAAGGCGCTGTATCGCAAACTCGCGACCGATGGTGTCGTGTTCAGCCAGGACGCATTCCGGACGCTGAAGGCCACCTATTACCGGACGGCTCTCGACCTCGTGGAAACCTATTACCACGACGCGCGGATGAACGGGCTGACCACCGACCGGCACCGCGAGGAGCAGGCGATCGAACTCTTCGCCGCCAACCTGATCGAGGCAGGCCAGGTCTATCTCGACAAGCCGAACGCAACCCCCTTCATGCCGAGCTGGAACCGGGTGCAGAGTGCGGTCCCAGATCTCTTGCGCGAAATCCAGGAGGCCGCGCGGCTCGACGCCGAGGCCTGAGCCGCCGCGTTCCCGCGATCAGATTGCGATCGGTGCCGCACGGCGGGTGAGCCTGTAGCCTGCCGCGACGAAGCCGATCAGCAGCAGACCTTGCGCTACCGCGAACGGAGGTTCCGATCCTGTGGGCGCCAGGGCATTGAGTGGACCGACCTTCTGGAAGGCCTGGACGATCAGAACGAAGGTGTTGAGATAAAGCGCCGCCAGGGCCGCGAGCAGGAAGGTCACGCGCCAACGGCCGACGAGATGCCGGCGATAGAGCGCGAAGACCGCGACGGCCAGCACCGCCGTCGAGATGACACCGAAGCCGATTGCGGGCGTGAAAGCGGTGAAGGGGAAGAGGAATCCCGTCAGCACCGTGGCAATCGTGGTGGCCAGGAAGACCGCAGTCCAGCCGGAGCGCAGATGGCCGGCAAGCCAGCCACCGAGCGCGACGAAACCGGCGACGATGCCGATCAGACTGAGGACCACATGAAAGAGTGTGAAAGGTGACATACCGAAGATCATGAGACTATCCCCCGTAGCAGTTGCACGACCTCAGTAAGCTCTCCTTTTTGATATTTGTCTACTCGCCCCCGCGCCGACCGGCGGTCGGCCTGTCACATCGCCGGGCGGCAGGTGAGCTCTCCTTCGACCGCGACGAACGACGTGCCGTTCGCCGATAGTTTCCGCTCGACCGGATAATCGATGACGCTCGGCCAGGCTTCGATCTCCTTCGCCGCGTTCGGGTCGGCATCGATGGCGGGTTTGTATGCGGCACGGCAATCGGGCATGGGGCGATCGGCGGCGAGGCCGAGTGTCTCGCGGATCGATGCCGCGCAGCTCTCCGGTGCTGCGAGAAGCGAGCATGGGGCGGCAAAGGTTCGGCGGTAGCGCAGCGTCAGTTCATCGCCGACCAGAGCCAGGGTGGAAAATTCGCCGGCCACGACATCATCCATCAGACGCGTCCCCGTGCGGGCGTCATGGACGACAAAGGGCAGGCCGCCATTCCAGCCGTCTGCACCGCGGAAAAAGGCATAAGGTCCGACCGCGCCCCAGACGTAACCGGCGCTTTCGTCCTCGATTTTGCGGTCGAGCGTCGGATTGAGCTGGCACGGTCCCTCCGACGAGGCGATGTAGAGACCGGCCGCGCCCTTCTCGCCGAGATCGAGCTCCTTCAGGGCGAAGTTGGGATAGCGCAGGCAGGTGAGTTTGCCCTTTCTGTCGAAGCCGGTGTCTTTTTCAGCCAGTTCGACCTCGGCACGCGTCGCCCGATCGAATTGGCCGGTGATCTCGCCGGCATTGCGACAGGTGACCGGCGCCATGCGGCCGATCGCGAATTGCAGTTCCTCGCCCTTGCCGCGCAATTCGTAGCGGCCATTGGAATACCAGAAGCCACTGGCGGCAGGCTGTTGCGGGAGGGAGTGCTTGGCGCCGTCGGGAAGCGTGACGTCCGCCGCCTTCTCGCTGAAGGTTACGGTGAGGGCGGTGCCGTCGTCACAGGCATATTTGATATCGGCGGCCCGGCTAATCTCGGGAAGGATCAGAACGGCAGTAGCAGCCAGTGCCAGGCCGGCCAAAATCGGTATGCGCATCGGGTCTCCCTCGGCTGTCGTCAGACCATGCCAAAGAACTGCCCGCAAGGACAATGACAAAAATGGTTACATGTGAAGAGAAATGGTGCCCCCGGCAGGGTTCGAACCCGCGACCCCCTGATTACAAATCAGGTGCTCTACCAACTGAGCTACAAGGGCAGTGGCCGGTCTTTAGGCGGAAATCGGTTTGCGGTAAAGCAAAAAATCGGTGCAGGGTTAGCGGATATGGTGAATTCCCGCACGGCGCGCGCGCCAGTCACTCAGCCGCGAGCCGAACCGTTTCGAGGGCAAAACGACTTGTGGTTACAGGCATTTGTCATGTACGACTCGGCAAGATTTCATCAGGGCTCGCCATGTCTCGCACGTTCCGGTCGCTCGCCTTCATCGCTTCCAACACGGACGAAGCCCAGGCTTCGCGCAATGACCTGATTCGGCTTTATGGCCATACCGAGCCGGCCGAGGCCGATGTCATCGTGGCGCTCGGCGGTGACGGCTTCATGCTGCAGACGCTGCATGACACGATGAACAGCGGCAAACTGATCTACGGGATGAACCGCGGTTCCGTCGGCTTCCTGATGAACGATTATTCCACCGACAGGCTGCCGGAGCGGATCGAGGTGGCCGTGGAAAACGAGTTTCACCCGCTGAAGATGACCACCAGCAATACGGACGGATCCGTCTCGTTTGCGCTCGCCATCAACGAGGTTTCGGTCCTGCGCCAATCCTACCAGGCAGCGAAACTGCGCGTGTTGATCGACGGCAAGGTGCGGCTGGAGGAACTGATCTGCGACGGGCTCATGGTGGCGACCCCGGTCGGATCGACCGCGTATAATCTCTCGGCCCATGGCCCGATCCTGCCGCTCGAGGCGCCTCTGCTGGCACTCACGCCGGTCAGCGCCTTCCGTCCGCGCCGCTGGCGGGGCGCACTCTTGCCGGACAAGGTGACGGTGGTGCTGGAAGTCCTGGAGCCGGAAAAGCGTCCGGTCAACGCGGTGGCGGATCATACCGAGGTCAAATCGGTTCTGAGGGTGGAGATCGCGCAATCCGAGGAAACGACCGCGCGCATTCTTTCCGATCCTGACCGATCCTGGTCCGACCGGATCATCGCCGAACAGTTTTCAGATTGAGGCACTGATGAAAGCGCGTTTTTCGACTGCCCTCGCCCTGCTGCTCTTCGTATCCACGCCCGTGATGGCGGATGATATCGGGGACTTGCCCCTGTCCGCCACCTTCGTGATGAGCGGCGGCTACTGGGAATCGGGGGCGGAAGGTGTGCCGGGCGCCGAGACCGGCGTGGCTGCCGGCGAGCGGGGCTACTACAAACTCGTGGCGATCCGCCAACCGGACAGGACGGCACGCATTCATCTGCAGATGATCGCTTCGAGCGAGCAAGGGCTTCGGCTGGTGGAAAGCGTCGAGCTGGAAGAGTTTACCGCCATCAAGCCCTATGTGACGGGAATACGCCCCGAGAGCATGACAGGCGTCGCCGGCACACCCGGCTTTTTCGCTACCGTCTACCTGAAGACCACCCCCGATACGGACCGGGTCGAGGAATGGACCGTGCTGATCGACGAACTCGGCGATGTCAGGGTCGAGCGGGCGAGCAACTGACGGTGTTCTCCCATGCATCGCGCAAGAAAAAAGGCGGAGCGCCCAGCGCTCCGCCTTCGTCATTTTCAATGGTCGAGACGATTAATCGATGTCGGCGACTTCCGATGCCTTGCCGCTGATGCGGTGGGCGAGAGCCGCCTCCATGAACTCGTTGAGCTCGCCGTTCAGGACGCTGTCCGGATCGGTGCTTTCGACGCCTGTTCGCAGGTCCTTGACCAGCTGGTAGGGCTGCAGCACGTAGGAGCGGATCTGGTGACCCCAACCGATATCCGTCTTGGAGGCGGCCTCGGCATTGGCGGCTTCTTCGCGCTTCTTCAATTCGACTTCATAGAGGCGTGCCCGCAGCATGTCCCAGGCCTTGGCCTTGTTCTTGTGCTGCGACCGTTCCTGCTGGCACGACACCGCGATGCCGGTCGGAATATGCGTGATACGCACGGCCGAGTCGGTGGTGTTGACGTGCTGGCCGCCGGCACCCGACGAGCGGAAGGTATCGATGCGGCAATCGCTCTCGTTTATGTCGATCTGAATCGAGTCGTCGACGACGGGATAGACCCAGATTGACGAGAAGGACGTGTGGCGGCGTGCGTTCGAATCGTAAGGTGAGATGCGGACCAGGCGGTGCACGCCCGATTCTGTCTTCATCCAGCCGTAGGCATTGTGGCCCTTGACCAAAATGGTCGCGGACTTGATGCCGGCTTCTTCACCGTCATGCATTTCCAGCACTTCCACCTTGAAGCCCGAGCGTTCGGCCCAGCGGGTGTACATGCGCAGGAGCATGTTCGCCCAGTCCTGGCTCTCGGTACCACCGGCGCCGGAATGGACTTCGATATAGGTGTCGTTGCCATCGGCCTCGCCCGACAGCATCGCTTCCACCTGACGGCGGGCGGCTTCGGACTTCAGGGCCTTCAGCTGCTCTTCCGCTTCGCGGACGATCGATTCGTCGCCCTCTTCCTCACCCATCTCGATCAGCTCGATGTTGTCGTTCATCGCCTGTTCGAGACGCTTGACGCCAGCAATGCTGTCATCCAGCTGCTGGCGCTCGCGCATCAGCTTCTGGGCTTCCTGGGCATCGTTCCAGAGGTTCGGATCCTCGGCCTTGTTGTTCAACCAGTCCAGTCGTCTTATCGCCTGATCCCAGTCAAAGATGCCTCCTCAGCAGGCTTATGGCCTGCTTGATTTCGTCGACGACATTTTCGATTTCATTGCGCATGCGTTCGGTTCTCAACCTCTGAAACTGGTGAAAATCTGGCCCCTCGCATAGTTGCGCCCGGCCCTGATGTAAAGGGCCGGGCCGCGAGGAATGGTGCGGGGAGGACTAGAACAGGCCGCCGGAACCCGAGGTCACGGCCTGGTTTGCCTGGGGCGAGTCACGCAGGATCTCCTCAGGCGGCGCATAACCGTCCATGCCGATGATCGACAGCGTGTCGGCCGGGCCGGTGCCTGGCTTAAAGGCTTCCATGATCGTGTCCGGTTCGCCTTCGAGCGCGAACATGCCGGTGGTGCGGTTGACTGCGATGAAGCTCATGCCCTCGGGCACGAAGAACTTGCCGGGCGGCGTGTTCGCGGTCGCCATCTGCATGAAGTCGTTAAAGACAGGGGCTGCCAGCGAGCCACCGGTCGAGCCGCGCCCAAGCGGAGCCGGCTGGTCGAAGCCGATATAGACGCCAGCGACGAGATCCGGCGTGTAACCGACGAACCAAGCGTCCTTTTCGTCGTTCGACGTGCCCGTCTTGCCGGCGACCGGGCGGTCGAGCTTGATCTTGCCGGCCGCCGTTCCTCGGGTGACGACACCTTCCATCATCGAGGTGATCTGGTAAGCGGTCATGGGATCGAGAACCTGGTCGCGATTGTCGACGACGGTTGGCTCTTCCTGGCCGGAATAGCGCTCGGCGTTGCAGGTCTCGCAGATCCGGTCCTCGTGGCGGAAGATGGTCTTGCCGTGGCGGTCCTGAATACGGTCGATCAGCGTCGGCTTGATCTGCTTGCCGCCATTGGCGAAGACGGCGTAAGCGGAGACCATGCGCATGACGGTGGTTTCACCGGAGCCCAGCGACATGGCGAGAACCGGGTTCATCTTGTCGTAGACGCCGAAGCGTTCGGCATATTCGGCGACGAGGTTCATGCCCATGTCGTTGGCCAGGCGCACCGTCATCAGGTTGCGCGACTTCTCGATACCGAGACGTAGCGTCTGGGGACCGGCGGAGCCGCCACCATAGTTCTGCGGGCGCCAGACCTGGCCACCGGAGACGAATTCGACCGGGGCGTCCATGATGACGGATGCCGGGGTATAGCCGGTGTCGAGAGCTGCCGCGTAGACGAAGGGCTTGAACGAGGAACCGGGCTGGCGCATGGCCTGCGTGGCGCGATTGAATTCGGACTGGGCATAGGAGAAGCCGCCGGCAAGTGCGAGCACGCGGCCGGTATGCGGGTCCATGGCAACGAGGCCACCCTGTACCTTGGGCGGCTGGCGCAGACGGAAGGCGCTCGAGCCTTCTTCAAGTGCCTCGACATAGACGACGTCGCCGGGGTTCAGGACGCCCTCGGGTGACTTGGCCGATTTGCGGTCGCCGGTTGCAGAGCGATAGGCCCATTCCATGTCATCGGGGGCAATACGGCCGCGGACGCGTTCTGCAACGACCTTGCCGCCGCCTTCCTTGGCCGGCTGCAGGCCGATGTCAACGCCGTCGGACGTCACATCGAGCACGACTGCGACCTTCCACTCCGGCACATCGGCCAGCGCAGGGATCTCTGCGAGCGGAACACCCCAGTCACCTTCGAGCGGGATCTGCTTGATCGGACCACGGAAGCCACGGCGCTGGTCATAAGTCAGAAGCGCCGACTGCAGGGCCTTTCGGGCTGCGATCTGCATCTGCGGATCGAGCGAGGTGCGGACCGACAGGCCGCCCTCATAGAGAGACTTGTCGCCATACTTCTCGATGATCTGGCGGCGGACTTCCTCGGCGAAATAGTCGGAGGCAAAGAGAGACGAACCGGAGCGGCGCAGATTGACGCCGAGCGGCTGCTTCTTGGCATCCTCTCCCTCTTCGCGGGCGACGAAGCCGTTTTCGACCATGCGGTCAATGACCCAATTGCGCCGCTCGAGCGCTGCCTCGGTATGGCGGAACGGATGATAGTTGTTCGGCCCCTTGGGCAGGGCTGCGAGATAGGCCGTTTCGGCGACCGTGAGTTCGGTCACCGACTTGTCGAAATAGGTCAGTGCAGCACCGGCGATGCCATAGGCGTTCAGACCGAAGAAGATCTCATTGAGGTAAAGCTCGAGGATCTTGTCCTTGGAATAGGCCTGCTCGATGCGGAAGGAGAGGATCGCTTCCTTGATCTTTCGATCGATGGTCTGGTCAGACGAGAGAAGGAAGTTTTTCGCCACCTGCTGGGTGATCGTCGAGGCACCGACCGGACGTCGACCGGAGCCGAGGTTCTGGACGTTGACCAGGATGGCGCGGCCGAGACCGTAGACGTCCACACCGGGGTGGTTGTAGAAATTCTTGTCTTCGGCCGACAGGAAGGCAGCCTTGACGCGGTCCGGGATTGCCTGGATCGGCAGGAAGAGGCGACGTTCACGGGCATATTCCGCGACCAACGCGCCGTTGCCGGCATGGATGCGGGTCGTGACCGGCGGCGAGTAGCTCGCCAGAACCTCATAGTTGGGCAGGTCCTTGGTTACCCCCATCAGATAGACGGCGACGACGGCTGCGACGCCAAGCGCCAGCACGGACGCCAATCCGAAGAGATATCCAATCAGTCTGATCATGTTTCCGCTACCGGCTCTGCTTCAGGTTTCGCGCGCCGCGACGAGCTTCGCACACCCTGTGGCGTTTTGCACGTGTTGCCCTGGATGGCAAGACGTGCCGATTTCCTGCACAGGCGCGGCGATTCGACAATGGTCCGGCTTGTGCGATTTCCCCGAGTAACGGGCACAATGTGAGGAAAATAGGGCCGTTATAGCGTGAAGCGCGGCGCGGTCACAGGTTCCTCCACGGGTGTGGCTTAGCCGCCATTGGCGAATTGCGGTTGCCGATAGTTCTTGATCGCCTCAACGAGCAGGCCCGCCACCTTTTCCCGCCAGTCAGGGTCGAGCAGCAGCTTCTCGTCTTCCTTGTTGGACAGAAAGCCGAGTTCGAGCAGGACAGATGGCACATCCGGCGCCTGGAGGACGCGGAAGCCGGCGTGACGGTGGGGATTGTTGATGAGCGAGATTTGCCCCTCGAAGGAGCCGACCACGGCCTGAGCCATGGCGATGGAGAAGGCCTGCGTCTCCCGCCGGGTGAGATCAAGCAGGATGTCGCCGACCTCCGGCTCGGTCTCGGTCGGCAGTTCGACGCCGCCGATCGTATCGGAGAAGTTTTCACGCTCGGCGAGCTGGGCGGCCATGTGGTCGGAGGCCCTGTCGGAGATCGTATAGACGGTGGCGCCCCGGATATCGGCCTGACGCAGGGTGTCGGCATGGAGCGAGATCAGCAGGTCGGCGCCCTTCTGGCGGGCGATCAGTACGCGCTCGGACAGCGACAGGAACTTGTCCGTGTCGCGCGTCATCACGGCGCGAATGCCCGGCAGATCCTCGAGTTTATCGTTGAGGATCTTGGCGAAGGCGAGCGTGATGTCCTTTTCGGACGTCTTGGTAGACGCGCCCGTGGCGCCCGCATCGATGCCACCATGGCCAGCATCGATCGCGATAACGAAATCGTCAGCGGCGGCCGCAGCAACCGGGACTGTCGCGGTGGAGGCGGCGTCGGTCTGTGGGGCCGCCCAGGCCTGGCCGGAGACGAGGGCCGCAAATTCCTGCTCCGGTACAAGTTCGGCATCGAGGACCAGACGGTAGCCATTGCCGTCTTCATTGGGCCTGATATCCGCCGTGGCGAGCCGCGCAGGACGGGCGGCCGTCAGGACAAGCCTGGCCGAGGTCGCATCCATCGAGCCGTAGCGGATCTCGCTGAACAGACCGGTGGCTTTCAGGTCGGCCTCGGCAAATGCAAAGGCAGTCGCCGGCAGATCGATGACGATGCGATCGGGATTGGCGATGTAGCGGGTCTCAATCACAGGTGCGCGATCGAAATCGAGGACGATGCGAGTTCGCGCTTCGTCACCGGCGATGCGGGCTGCGAAGGCCACCAGTCGGTCGGATGGAGTGTCGGCGGTGACCGCTTGAGCGACACCGGGGACGAGGAACAGAAGCATCAGGGACACAGGACCCGCCAACAGGGCGAACGCCAGAACGATTCGGTACGAGAGCGCGTATTTTCGCCCCGCCGACAGCGCCAAAGCTCTTCTCAAATCCTGCCCCCGTCATGACCGCGACACAACTGTGACACAAATCACAAGCCGCATATCGCGCCAATTTCTCAGATTGTCCGCCGCGTGCCTCGCCGTGTCCGCCCGATGACTGTCAAAATTGCGGTTAGAAACCGCTTTTCCCATCGGAATCGCACAGAATGAGTCAACTCCCCTAATCGACTGCCATTATGGCATAAATCCGTTTGCTCTTGCTATTGTGACGTAGAAAACATACAAGGCACACGAGGGATAAAAGTGCAAACGGGATAGAGTTTCCGCCCACGGCTGCCAACCTCAGATAATGGAATTGGCGCCTGTTCAACCGGACACTCATCTGCCGTCGCCGCATTTTTTCCTGAAACTGGTTCAACACGCCGACACGGTCGGCAATACATCGGTGGCTCCCCACCAACAGCTCTTTACCGAGCATTCATCGGATCCCGAGGGGTCCATATCATTGTCGTTGACGTACGGTATTTGATGTCTTTGCAGCAGGTTGACATGACCAGGAACGGACCGGGATCGGAAAGAGCCCCGTTGTTCGTCCGTATGTTGCAAACCCGGTCTCCCGTGCGTCCACATCTATATCCGGCGCACAGTCCGCTAGGTTCCAGCCGCTTTAAAGTACAGCGCGCGGGTGGACCACCGACCGAGGGCGCCGAGGAGCACAGCTTAAATGGCAGACAAAATGCTGATCGACGCGTCTCACGAGGAAGAGACGCGCGTTGTCGTTGTTCGCGGTAACCGTATTGAAGAATTCGACTTCGAATCCCAACACAAGAAACAGATCCGCGGCAATATCTATCTGGCAAAGGTAACGCGGGTAGAACCCTCGCTACAGGCGGCTTTCGTCGATTACGGCGGCAACCGCCACGGCTTCCTGGCCTTCGCCGAAATTCACCCCGACTACTACCAGATACCGCTCGCCGACCGTCAGGCGCTGCTTCGTGCAGAAGCCGAAGAGCACCGCAAGGAAAACGACGTCGAAGGCGACGAAATCATGAGCAATGATCCTGCCCAGCAGGATCAGCCGGATGTCGGCATCAACACCACCTCATCCGTTGCATCGGCGATCGTCGATGACGTGGCCGCCGAACTTGCGGCCGAAGCCGACGCAGATGTTGCAGCAGCAGCCGCCGTCGAGGAAGAGCCCGCAGCCGAAGAGCCCGCGGCCAAGGCCAAGCCGAAGCGTGTCCGCAAGCCGCGCGCCAAGAAGGCCGCCGCCGAGGAGACCACTGCCGAAGAAGGCAGCGAAGGTTCAAACGATGCCGAAGGCGGCACGATCGCGGCCATGGTCGACATGGACGAGATTTCCGAAGAAGCCGGTGGACGCCGGGGCGGCCGTCGTGACGATGACGACGGCGACGATGACGACGACGACGGTCACATCGAGGAAAAGGAAGAGATCGAATCCGTTGGCGCCGAAGACGCCATGGAAGAGGTTCCGGATCGCGTCGTGCGCAAGCCGCGCAAGCAGTACCGCATCCAGGAAGTGATCAAGCGCCGGCAGATCCTGCTCGTGCAGGTCGCCAAGGAAGAACGCGGCAACAAGGGCGCTGCTCTCACCACCTATCTGTCGCTCGCCGGCCGTTACTCGGTGCTGATGCCGAACACGGCGCGTGGCGGCGGCATTTCCCGCAAGATCACCCAGCCGACCGACCGCAAGCGTCTCAAGGAAATCGCTCGCGGCCTTGAAGTGCCGCAGGGCATGGGCGTAATCCTGCGCACCGCCGGTGCAAACCGCACGAAGGTCGAGATCAAGCGCGACTTCGAATATCTGATGCGCCTGTGGGAGAATGTCCGCACGCTGACGCTCGCCTCGACTGCGCCGTGCCTGGTTTATGAAGAGGGATCGCTGATCAAGCGCTCGATCCGCGACCTCTACAACAAGGACATTTCCGAGATCATCGTCTCGGGCGAAGAAGGCTATCGTGAAGCGAAAGACTTCATGAAGATGCTGATGCCGAGCCATGCCAAGGTGGTTCAGCCCTATCGCGACCTGCATCCGATCTTTGCGCGCTCGGGCATCGAAGCCCAGCTCGACAAGATGCTGCAGCCGCAGGTGACGCTGAAGTCCGGTGGTTACATCATCATCAACCAGACCGAAGCTCTCGTATCGATCGACGTCAACTCGGGTCGCTCGACGCGCGAATATTCGATCGAGGACACCGCGCTCCAGACGAACCTGGAAGCGGCCGAAGAAGTCGCCCGCCAGCTGCGTCTGCGCGACCTCGCCGGCCTGATCGTCATCGACTTCATCGACATGGAAGAAAAGCGCAACAACCGCGCTGTCGAGAAGAAGCTCAAGGATTGCCTGAAGAACGACCGCGCCCGCATCCAGGTCGGCCGGATCTCGCATTTCGGTCTGCTCGAAATGTCGCGCCAGCGCATTCGCGCCTCGGTGCTGGAATCGACGACGCAGGTCTGCCCGCATTGCGCAGGCACCGGCCTCATCCGCTCGCAGTCGTCCGTTGCCCTGCATGTTCTTCGCGGCATCGAGGAGTTCCTGCTGAAGGCGACGACGCACGACATCATCGTGCACACGACGCCTGAGACTGCGCTCTACCTGCTCAACCAGAAGCGTGACACCATCGTTGATTACGAAGGCCGCTTCGGCGTTTCGATCGTTATCGACGGCGGCATGCCGGCACAGCATGGCGGTTCGCAGCACTTCACCATCGAGCGTGGCGAAGCCGTCGAGAACCCGGTGAAGATCGAGAGCCTGCTGTCGCTCCTCCCCGAGATCGAGGAAGAAGACGACTACGTTCCGGAGCCGGAAGAGGAAGACGAGGAAGAAATCGTCGTCGTCGCCGCCAAGGCCGAGAGTGCACCGCAGCCGGCGCGCGCCGACAGCGAAGATGGCAATCGCAAGCGCAAGCGCCGTCGTCGTCGTCGTGGCAAGAACGGCCAGAACGGCAATGGCACCCATGCCGATGCCCAGAATGGTGACAACGGCGCCGACCTCGATGACGAGCATGGTGACGAGGGCGAGGACGATACCAGCGAAAGCAATGGCGAAATCCGCGCCGTCGAGGCCGACGGTGATGGCAATGGCGACGACGCCCAGAAGCGCAAGCGCCGCCGTCGCGGCAAGCGCGGCGGCCGTCGCAACCGTCCGGGCGAAGAAGGCTCGCTGGAAGCTTCCGACGAAAACGACGACAATGGTGACGGCGACGATGCCGAAGACCAGTCGGACGACGCCGTAGCCGCAGAAGTCGTCGAGGCAGTTGCCGCCGACGTCGTCGTGGAGGCTCCGGAAGCAGACAAGCCGAAGCCGCGCCGCACACGCAAGGCAAAGTCTACCGCAGAGCCCGAAGCTGTGGCCGAGGTGGCACCTGCCGCCGTTGTTGCTGCGCCGGTGGCACCTGTTGCAGAGCCCGTAGTCGAGGAGGCACCGGTTGCAGCACCGGCTCCGGTCGCCGCTGCTCCGGCGCCTGCTCCGGCTGCCGAAGAGGCAAAGCCGGCCCGCGCCAACCGCGAGTCCAACGTGGCTTCGTCCGAACCGGTCGTGACTTCGGTGAAGGCCACGGAAGACAGCTCCGATGTGAAGCCCAAAAAGGGCGGCTGGTGGCAGAAGCGCGGTGGTTTCTTCTGAGACCCGCGCAGTCATGATTGAATGCAAAAAGGGCCCTTCACGGGGCCCTTTTTTTATCTCCAGGTTCTGGCCCGTCAGCCGCGGGGACGTGCGCGTTTCATCACTGATGTCGGACCACCGGCGAAGGTGGTGTCATAGGCGTGGGCATAGCCGCATTTCTCTGCCACGCGGATCGATGCAGCGTGTTCCGGTGCCAGAATACAGAGCGTGTGGTCATGAGGATTGTGTGCGTCCATCCAGGCAAGGGCGGCCAGCATGACTTCGGTCGCAAGACCACGTCCGTGGACGGATGACACCAGCGCCCAGCCGGCTTCGGGTTCCGGCCCGAGCGGCGGATCCATGTCGCGACGAAAATCGGCGAAACCTGCTTCTCCGATATAGTGGCCATCTGCCCGGTCTTCGATCACCCAGTAGCCGAAGCCGAGTGCGTGCCAATGGCCGATATAGCGGAGAAGCCGCGACCAGGTTTCGCTTGCGGTCGAGGGGCGGCCAGTGATGTGGCGGTAGATGGCTTCGTCCTGCCACATGGCGATCATCGGCTCGAGATCGTCGACGCGGTGCGCTCGCAGGCGTGTGCGCTCGGTCAGAATGTCAGGAGCCGCGGTGAGCGAAGTGATCCGCTTGATTGTCATGTCCGGCTCTCCTCTCCTGCCCAGACCACCAAGCTCAGAGATTGAATCAGCTGGCTCTCGCTTTGATTCAGCAATGCGCCCGAAGTCCTTGATCGCGAATCCATTTCGCTCATTGCCTAAGAACTTCTTGGCAGCCAGTTTTCCAGCCGGTCGGTTGCCTCGACCATGTCTGCCATGGTGCCGGCATAGGACAATCTGAGCGCCAGATGGCCTTCAACAGGATCGAAATCGCGGCCCGGCGTGACGGCCACGTCCGTCTCCGCGAGGATGCGTTTGGCAAAGCCCATGCTGTCGTTCGTGAACCGCGTCGCGTCGACATAGGCGTAAAACGCGCCGTCCATCGGCGACAGCAGCGGCAGACCGATTTGCGGCAGGCGGACCATCAGGAAGTCGCGGTTGGCCTGGCAGGCGGCCTTGTAGTGCTCCAGCTCGTCGGTCGCGCTCAAGGCCGCGAGCGCTGCGATCTGAGAGAGTTCGGGAGCGGAGATGTAGAGGCTCTGGGCGACGCATTCGACCGGGCGCACCAGCTCTTGCGGCAGGACCATCCAGCCGATGCGCCAGCCGGTCATGCAGTAGTATTTGGAGAAGGAGTTGATGATGACGGCATCGTCGCCGATCTCCAGCGCCGTCGCCTCTTCCGAGCCATAGGTCAGGCCGTGATAGATCTCGTCGGAGATCAGCGTGATGCCTTCCCCCTGGCAGTAGTCGTAGACGGCCTTCAGCTGCGCCTTGGTCGTCACGGTACCGGTCGGGTTGGCGGGGCTCGCGAGCAGGACGCCCTTGAGGCGGACACCCGCCTCGGCTTGCGCCTTCTCCAGGCTTTCCGGCGTGAGCGTATAGCCGGTGTCCGGGCCGACCGCGACCTCGATCACCTTCAGGCCGAGAGCTGAAAGTATGCTGCGATAGGCAGGGTAGCCGGGCCTGGCGATCGCCACGGCATCGCCGACGTCGAAGAGCGAGATGAAGGCGAGGTTGAAGCCGGCGGACGAGCCGGTGGTGACGACGATGCGGTTCCAGTCGACGGAGACATTGTGCCGGCGGCGGTATTCCTCGGCGAGCGCCTGGCGAAGGCCGGTCATGCCCAGTGCATCCGTATAGCCGATGCGGCCGCCTTCCAGTGCGTTGCGGGCAGCTTGGAGGGCTGCCTGGGGTGCCGGATGGCCCGGCTGGCCGACGGCCATGGAGATGACCGGGCGCCCTTCCTGCCGCCGACGGGTGGCCTCCGCCAGGATATCCATGGCGTGGAAGGGTTCGACGGCACTGCGCTTGGAAATCGAAATCAACTGATAGCTCCTCGGTCACATGCCAGACATTTGCCGCAAAGCGCATGGCATCACAATGGAGAGGCTGGACAAGGCAGTGCAAAAAAGCCATTCCGCATCAAAGCGTCAGGCTTTAGGCTCGGCGAAAGCCGGCCTGCGGGATAAACGCCCTGTGGTCGAAGACACGACAGACGGCAGCAAGGATGAGGAACACCATGGGCATGAAATTCAAGATGATCGCCAGCGCCGCTATCGCGCTTCTCCCTGCCCTGATGCCGCTTCCGGCCAGCGCTCTCGACGAGGCGCAGAAGAAGGAATTCGGCGAGTTCATCCGCGAATACCTGATCGAGAACCCTGAGATCATGCTCGAAGTGCAGGACGCCCTGCAGAAGAAGCAGGAGGAGATCCGCTCGCAGCGTTCGGCGGAAGCGCTGTCGACCAACCAGGATGCGATCTTCAACTCGGCCTATGATCTGGCCATCGGCAATCCGAAGGGCGACGTCACCGTCGTCGAGTTCTTCGACTATAATTGCGGCTATTGCCGACGCGCCCATGCCGACATGGAAGCCGTGATCGAAGAGGACAAGAATATCCGCTATGTGTTGAAGGAATTCCCGATCCTCGGACCGGACAGTGAAGCGGCACACAAGGTCTCGGATGCCGTGCGCAAGCTGTCGCCTGATACTTACGGCACCTTCTTCCGCGCCATGATGACCCAGGATGGCCGCGCCTCGGAAGAGAGCGCAATTGCGATCGCTGGCGAGCTTGGTATTGCCGAAGACGCGATCCGCGCCAAGATGAACGAGAGCCCGAACACCGAACAGGTGCAGGAAGCCTATCAGCTGGCCACCAGCCTCGGGATCACCGGCACGCCATCCTATGTCATCGGCAACGAGACCGTGCCGGGTGCCGTCGGCAAGGACGCCATCGAGGCCAAGGTCGCCAATATCCGCGCCTGCGGCAAGGCCACCTGCTGAGACTATTCCGCCCCGCCTCCCCCTCCGATCTTAACCCTTCTCCGGTTTTCCGGGGACGGTTTGGCGTGATCACGGCAAAGGGCTTTCCCTGCAGGGGCTCTCGGTCTATAGGAGGCGGTTGAAAGTCGACGGAAGCGTAGATGAGCAAAACCATTTTCGTGCTGAACGGCCCCAATCTCAACATGCTGGGAAAGCGGGAACCCGGGATTTATGGCGGCAAGACGCTCGCCGACATCGAGGCCGACTGCAAGGTCGCCGGTGCCGAGCTCGGCCTGACCATCGACTTCCGCCAGTCCAACCACGAGGGGGACCTCGTCAGCTGGCTGCATGAGGCTGCCGACAAGGCCGTGGGCGTGGCGATCAATGCCGGCGCCTACACGCATACATCGGTTGCGCTTCATGATGCGATCCGGGCGATCTCGCCGATCCCGGTGATCGAGGTGCATATTTCCAACGTGCATGCGCGCGAGGAATTCCGCCACAAATCGATGATAGCGCCCGCGTGCAAAGGCGTCATCTGCGGTTTCGGACCTCAAAGCTACATCCTGGCGCTTCAGGCGCTGAAAACCATCACGCAATAACAAGAATACAGGACATACCCATGGCTGAAAAGAAATCGGGCATCGATCAGAAGCTGATCCGCGATCTCGCAAACATCCTCAACGACACGGATCTCACCGAGATCGAAGTGGAGCAGGACGACCTGCGCATCCGCGTCTCGCGCAACGGCACCCCGATGATGATGCCGCAGCAGATGCAGGGTTATGCCTTCCAGGCGCCGGCCACACCTGCAGCATCTCCGGCCACTGCCGCCGCCCCGGCTGCTCCTGCCGGCCGCGATCTCTCCAATGCCGTCACGGCCCCCATGGTCGGCACCGTCTATCTGTCGCCGGCGCCGGGCGCGCGCGCCTTCGTCGAAGTCGGCCAGATGGTCAAGGAAGGCCAGACGCTGCTGATCATTGAAGCCATGAAGACGATGAACCAGATCCCCTCGCCCAAGTCCGGCAAGGTCGTCGAGATCGTGATCGACGATGCAAGCCCGGTCGAATACGGCGAGCCTCTCGTGATCATCGAGTGATCCGATGAACGGTATCTCGAAGATCCTCATCGCCAACCGGGGCGAAATCGCGCTGCGCGTGCTGCGCGCCTGCAAGGAACTCGGCATCGCGACCGTGGCGGTCCACTCGACCGCCGACGCCAATGCCATGCATGTGCGCCTTGCCGACGAGAGCGTGTGCATCGGCCCGCCGCCGTCACGCGACAGCTATCTCAACATCCACCAGATCGTTGCTGCCTGCGAGATCACCGGCGCTGATGCCGTGCATCCGGGCTATGGCTTCCTGTCTGAAAACGCCAAGTTCGCCGACATCCTCGACGCGCACGGCATCACCTTCATCGGACCGACGGCGGAGCATATCCGCCTGATGGGCGACAAGATCACGGCGAAGAAGACCGCGGTCGAACTCGGCATCCCGGTCGTTCCCGGCTCGGACGGCGAAGTGCTGCCCGAAAACGCCCTGAAGATCGCCCGCGAGATCGGCTTCCCGGTTCTGATCAAGGCGACCGCCGGCGGCGGTGGTCGCGGCATGAAGGTGGCGAAGACCGAGGCCGAGCTGGACGAGGCCGTGTCGACCGCCCGTTCGGAAGCGCTCGCCGCTTTCGGCAACGACGCCGTCTACATGGAAAAATATCTCGGCAAGCCGCGCCATATCGAGGTTCAGGTCGTCGGCGACGGTGCCGGCAATGCCATCCATCTCGGTGAACGCGACTGCTCGCTGCAGCGCCGCCACCAGAAGGTCTGGGAAGAGGCGAACTCCCCTGCCCTCAACGTCGAGCAGCGGATGAAGATCGGCCAGATCTGCGCCGACGCCATGAAGAAGATGAAGTACCGGGGCGCCGGCACGATCGAATTCCTCTACGAAAACGGCGAGTTCTTCTTCATCGAGATGAACACCCGCCTGCAGGTCGAGCATCCGATCACCGAAGCGATCACCGGCATCGACCTCGTGCACGAGCAGATCCGCGTCGCGTCCGGCGCCGGCCTCTCGGTCACGCAGGACCAGGTTGTCTTTTCCGGTCACGCCATCGAATGCCGCATCAATGCCGAGGACCCGCGCACCTTCGTGCCGTCGCCCGGCACGATCACGCATTTCCATGCACCGGGTGGTCTGGGCGTTCGCGTCGACAGCGGCGTCTATGCCGGCTACAAGATCCCGCCTTATTATGACAGCCTGATCGGCAAGCTGATCGTGCATGGACGCACCCGCGTCGAATGCATGATGCGCCTTCGCCGCGTGCTCGACGAATTCGTCGTCGACGGCATCAAGACGACGCTGCCGCTGTTCCAGGATCTCGTGTCCAACCAGGACATCGCCAATGGCGATTACGATATCCATTGGCTGGAAAACTACCTGGCCGAAACCTCGGCCAAGTAAACCATGGCTGGGCGACGCAGCAGGGACCGAAGCATTACGCCGGAACTCCTGCTGCGCGCCTATTCCATCGGGATGTTCCCGATGTCCGATTCCGCCGACGACCCGGAGCTGTTCTGGGTCGAGCCGGAGATCCGGGGGATCATTCCCCTCGACGACTTCCACGTCTCCTCAAGCCTTGCCAAAGCGATCCGCAAACGCCCCTTCGACATCCGCTTCGACACCGCCTTCGACCAGGTGGTGGACAAATGCGCGGAAGCGGCCCCCGACCGGCCCAGCACCTGGATCAACCAGACCATCCGCGAACTCTATGGCGCGCTGCATCGCCTCGGCCATGCCCACAGCGTCGAGGCCTTCGAGGGCGAGGAACTGGTAGGCGGGCTCTACGGGGTGTCGCTGGGCTCGGCGTTTTTTGGCGAGAGCATGTTTTCACGGCGCACGAACGCGTCGAAGATCTGTCTCGTTTATCTCGTGGAGCGGCTGAGGGAACGCGGGTTCACGCTCTTGGATACGCAGTTCACCACCGAGCATCTGAAGACGTTTGGGGCGGTGGATATTCCGAAAGAGGCGTATGGGCTGTTGTTGGATAAGGCGATGGAGGGGGATACGGTTAGGTTTTGAGGAGCGATATTTGATTTTAACGCCAATCAGTACCCACCAAACATTAGTTTTCCCGTTCAATTAGATGCGAATTTGACAACAATCTTCAAATCTCGCTGCCAATCTTCGAGTAACCGTCGAAATAAATCTCAGATAGTCTTTGGCAATTAGGCGGCCAATCGGTTTTTTGCAGGACGCACTCGAAGCAGTGCATAGACCTTTGGACTGCCTGTTCTGCCGTTCACTCGCTGGACGATAAGGTGGATTTCTCGGTGATCTATCCAGTACCCAATAGTCGGCGCCTGCATTCGATTTACATACCCAATCTTCACATCCCCCCAAAATATTTCGACCGCAGACGGGTCATGAGCGTTAGTCGGTTCTTTTCGAAGGGTTAGTAAATCACCAGGCTTGGCCGGACAGAAATCTCCGAAATCTTGGTAACGTGTACCAGCTATATCCAGTACGAAATCTCCAACTAGCAGCGATTTTTCCAGCTCTCCAACCAGTGAGAACCCATCACTTGGAAGCTTCGCCTCGGTATAGGCCAGAAGCGCGGCGTCGGATATTTTTTCTGCATCCTTGAACCCGAATCTTCGTACGTACTCCGCAAAGTCAGTTCGGCTACGCGGAGGAAGACGCCTCATAAACGCCTCACGTACACCGCTATCAAATTCGGACTTACGTGTTTTTCGTGCAAAAGCGGGATACCCTTCGAAACCTAGCTTGAGGAGGTCATCAAACAGGACACCGCCATTCGCTACGGAGAATTCTTCTCGGGAAAAATATCGCAGTGACCATGGCTCGGTAGCCACTTCAACAGTCGCTACCGCCCATCGGCGCCGGTTGCTCATATGGTCCGGAGCCTGCCATGCGAGCAGAAGTCTCGTTGGCTCTACTATGTGTTCAATAAACGTGTCCATCACATCATAACAGGTTTGAGAGCCGCAGCAGTCGGGAGCGAAGAAGCGCGCCAACAAACTGAGCGCGGCGCTCGCTAAAAGCTATAGGGACATCGTATGTGGTGCAGTTCTGCAAAATTTCATCCACTAGGCTCATATCGAGCTGCGCGATTCTGCGTACCATGATGTCACTGGATGGGTACATCGCCAAGATCCTTTCACAAAGCTCAAAGTGACCGAGCGGTCTGTCGTCACGCTCATCCCATCCACATTGATGTTTTCCGTTGTTATTAAACTGGTCGAGTGAAGCGGCGGACGAGCGCGTATACAGTTGGTTATCCGGAAATTGGAAACCCAAGCTTGTTCCGTTATCGTACAACGGCGCGATATCATATAGTGTGTCTCCGACCGAACTCCGTCGCACCAGAAAGCCCCAGTTTTCCGTATGCCGATCCGTGTTGGCAATCAGCGCATCGAAAGTGTAGGCCATCGTCCACCAATCCAGGCCGAATGACTGTCCGAGAATAACTCGCGTTACCTTAGCGTTACTCAACACCGTATGCGGTCGACCAGCAACTTTGGACTGGAAGATGCTTCCAATCACATCCACGCCGTGAACCAACCGCGCCGGCTGCCTTTCCCCAGGATATCCGAAAAAGAACTCGACAAGAACACCGGTAGTTCCAGTGCGAGAATCGACCGCTATAAATGCGGGAGGAATAGGTAAACCCAGCAACTTTCCAACGCGGTACGCGATGATCTCTGACCAAATTTGCTGCTGCCGCCAACCCGAAGCCGATTTGAACAGATATGAATGGCCGGGAATTATGTAAGGCACATTGATATCATCAGGCGCGGTCAACATCTTCTTTGGTTTTGAGCCGACCGGATGGATACCGAACTCCTCATCGTATTCCCAGTCAGCCACGTCGATGAAGTGACAGGGCGGTTGATCATCAATGTCTCTCGGAAATTTCATGGTTCAAAGATGCACTGACCAGACGTACACGGCAAGATTGTTTGAGTCCCACCTTCCCCTCCCCGCAATAACTATCCTCGCAGTATACCTAGGAACCATCAACATCAGCGCCTCAACGCCGGCATCGCCCGCGCACTACCCGCCGCAACCTTTCGCACCACATCCGGATACTAACGGCCCCTTGCCTAACCGCTCACCTTCCGCCTCAACGGCCGCTTCAGCCTCCCCCGAAAGAGTCCCCTCTTCTCGATCGGCTCAAACACCGCGTCAGACCCCTCCGGATCCAGGATCTCGTGATCGGCGAGCCATTCTTCCAGGTCTGATATCGCAGGCGTCTCATAGGGCTTGAGTGTCGCGGTGCCCGCCTGTTCGTTTTTCCCGCGCATCATCTCGATCGCCGCAATCAGCGAGCCGCACTCACGGATCGCCTGATCGACCGCCTCTGGCGTCGCATCGAGATGCTCGGCCAGCAGATCATTCCTGAAGCTCTCGATCTTCGCTGACAGCGTTTCCGAACCGCCCGCCTCCAGGGCGACGTCGCATTCCCGGTCGAAGCGCAGCGATCTGTTGTTCATGTTGGAGGAGCCGAGGCGAAGATATTGGTCGTCGACGATCATCAGCTTTGCATGCACGTAAATCGGCTGGCCCTTGGGCGTGATCGGGTGGTAGATCCGGAACCGTCCGTAGGGATCGTGCCGGCGCAGGGATTCGACGAGACGCGCGCGGGCCGTGTCCATGGCGATCTGGCCCAGCCAGTTGTCGGATGTCGTCGGATTGATCAGGACGAATTCCGGTCCGTCCGGCTCTGCCAGCCTTCGCGCGATCGCCTGCGCCACGGCGCGCGAGGCAAAATACTGGCTTTCGGCGTAAACCATGCGCTGCGCGGCTTTGATCATGTCGAGATAGAGCCGTTCGATCTCCGTGACGGCGCTCTCCTCCTCATAGGCCGGGCTTGTGCGGGCAATCGCGAGATCGACCTTGCCGAAGGAGAAGGTCGGGGCGTGCTCCTCAGGGGCGGGCGTCGCGGCCACGGTTGGCACCGCCTTTCCGCCGGCACGGGTCCATCGGTGGCGGCACAATTCGCCGAGTGCCAGGGCCGCGGGACCGGTAAAGCGGCTGGAAATGTCGTGCCAGGGGCCGTAGGGCGTGCCGTTGGGGCGGCGCCTGTCGGGGTTGGCGTCGCTATGCTCCCGCGTGTCCCAGCGGTCGAGCGTCACGTCGATGCCGCCGCAATAGGCGACGGCATCGTCGATCACCAGCATCTTCTGATGGTGCGAGCTGCCGAGCGGGTGCTTGCCGTCGAGGCGGACGGAAATCTGGCGGTTCCATTTCCAGCGCAAGAGATAGGGAAGGTTCGAGAGCCTCGCCCAGCTGGCAAGCGGCGCCGGGCTCCACAGCAAGATCCGGATCTCGAGACCGGGCGTGCGGCGCGCCAGCCAGAGGAGGAAGTCCCCGACGCCGCGCGGTGCACCATCATCGACCTGCGGGTGGCCGAGCGTGATGGCGGCATCGAAGTCCCAGCCGACAAAGAAGATGGCGTGTTTTGCCGCCATCATGGAGGCACGGACCGAGGTGAAATAATCATTGGCGTCGATGAGGATCGAGAACTCGTCTGCCGTTTCGGTCCGCCAGCAGTTCTCGGAAGGCGAGAAAATCGTGGGTAGCGCCATCAAATACTCCAGACACCGGGTCGCCAAAATCGGCCAGCGCAACCATCGCGTCGCGTCCAGGCGTCACGATAGCGGCTTTGCTCCGGCCTACAACGCGCAGGAGCGGCTTAAGGCGCAAGAAAAATGCGAAGGCTGCGTGAATTTTTCAGGTCGCGAGATCGGTTATGCCCGGCGGTCGGGGCCGGAAAGCGAAGTGCGGCTCCCCCTCACCCCCGCCGCGCGGCCTCGATCTTCGCGACATCGATCTTGCCCATCTCCATCATCGCCTCGAAGGCGCGCTTGGCTTCCGCGCCACCGGCTGCCATGGCCTCCGTCAGCGCGCGCGGCGTGATCTGCCAGTTGATGCCCCATCTGTCCTTGCACCAGCCACAGGCGCTTTCCTTGCCGCCATTGCCGACGATGGCATTCCAGTAGCGGTCGGTTTCTTCCTGGTCGTCGGTTGCGATCTGGAAGGAGAAGGCTTCGGAATGCTTGAAGGCGGGGCCGCCGTTGAGACCCATGCAGGGGATGCCAGCGACGGTGAAGTCGACGGTCAGCACGTCGCCGGCCTTGCCGGAAGGATAATCGGAAGGGGCGCGGTGGACGGCCCTTACTTCCGAGTCGGGAAAGACGCTCGCATAGAAGCGCGCGGCTTCTTCAGCGTCGCGGTCGTACCAGATGCAGATGGTGTTCTTGGCTATGGCCATGGCTTTTCCTCCCAGAGATGTGGACGGGGAAGCATTGCACGCCTGTGGGACGGTTGCGTCAAGGGGGAAATGGAAAGCCGCGCCCGTGGGAAAGCCCCCCTCTGGCCTGCCGGCCATCTCTCCTACAAGAGAGGAGAACATTGGGGGCCTGCGTCCAGCGCAGCCGGAAAAATGTGGGACTGTGTTGCCCGCCAAAGCTCGGGCAGAATGAAGCCCTCCCCTTAGTGAGCAGGGTTCGGGAGGGGACCTTCTGCGCGATTAGGCCGCGTTGAGATCTGCCGTCTCGCCGAAGGCAATAATCAGTTTGGGGCTGGTCATGTCGCCGCTCTCCTCGTCGACCTGGATCGAATAGGCGGCAACGCCGAGGTGGCGGGTCGACATGGCGGTCGCGATCTTTTCGGCGGAGGCGGCGCTGGATGCCTGGCGCATTTCGCCGGGCACGATATTGCCGCGGTTCTTCTTGAAGGGAAGGACGATGAATTTTTCGGAGAGGGACATGAAGTGAACTCCTGTTCGTTCTCTTCTTGTTCTCAATTGGCAGGGATGTCAATCGGCAAGCGTCGCGCGGTGGATCACGTCCTGTATCTTGCCGGGATCAGGCCACACGACGAAGTAAGCGGCACGCCGTCGATTTTCGACAGTGGCACTCAGGCAAGCGAGACAATACGGTGACGGGCTGCCTGGCCTCAGTAGAGGCCAACGCCGCCCGGTGGGGCGACGGGCGCCGGGGGCACGAGCACCTGATCCTGAGGCACGGGATTGCCGTCCAGCGGAAAATCGGCCGGCGGCTCGGTGCCGCCATAGACGTCATCGGGCACTTCCACCGGCGCATCGAGCGGCGGCAGGGCGACCTGATTGGGATCGTCGCCCGGCACGGTTGCCAGCGACGGATCCGCAGCGGTCGGGACCGGCTGGGCCGGATCCGCGGTCGTGGCAGGCGCTGCCGTCTCGGCTGGCTTGTTCGGCTCGGGGGCGGGCTTGGCGACGGCTTCGACGCCAGGCGGGGCCGGAACTTCGGAGCTTGCCTTGCAGCCGGTCAGCCAGACGTCATAGATCGGGTGTTCGACGGCATTGAGTGCCGGGCTGTCAGCGAACATCCAGCCGGAGAAAATACGGCGGATCTTGCGGTCGAGCGTGATCTCGTCGACCTCGATGAAGGCGTCGATCTTCTGGGCCTCCGTCTCGTCGCGCGAATAGCAGATCTTCGGCGTCACCTGAAGGGCGCCGAACTGGACCGTCTCGTTGACATAGACGTCGAAGGTGGTGATGCGACCGGTGATCTTGTCGATGCCGGCAAATTCCGCGACGGGATTTTCGAGGCGGGCGGCATCAGCCTTGCCGGCGAGACCGAGCGATGCCGCGGTGGCAAGCCCGACAACCGGTATGGCCCATGCCCATGCACTCAATTTCATCGTCCCGCTCGCTTTCAAAGATCAACTGGCCCAATCGACCGGAGGCCAGATACAAGAAGGGCCTCACAGAAGAGGCCCTAATGCCGGAATATGGCCAAATCGGGTATCAGCCGCCCGGTGTCCAGGCATCATAGTCGCCGGTGACGCGCGGACGCTCGCCGGCAGCTGAGATCGAACCCTGCGGGCGATAGGCGGCAGCCGTGCCGGTCTGGTTCGGGCGGTGCGCCTTTTCCCATTCGCGCGGCTTGTAGTCTTCCTTCGAAGGCGGTGTATCCGTGCGGTAATGCATCCAGCCATGCCAGCCCGACGCAATCTTGGAGGCTTCGGCATAACCGTTGTAGATCACCCAACGCTTCGGCTGGCCCCAGCTCGTCATCGGGCCTTCGTAATAGACATTGCCGAATTCGTCTTCGCCGACGCGCTTGCCGTGCCGCCAGGTGAAGAAACGCGTGCCCATGGTCTGGCCGTTCCACCAGGTGAAGATCTGCAAGAGGAGCTGCTTCATGTCGTATCCTTGGGCAATTAACGCTGGCCGCAGGACGGCCTTGTCGAACCTGTCTCGCTTATGCCGCCTCGCCTTCGGCTTGTCCAGTGATTCCCCGTCGCACCCCCTTCATTTCAGCTTCATCTTGAAGCCGATATGGGAGGGGCTGAAGCCGAGCCGCTCGTAAAAGCGGTGGGCATCCGTGCATACCGCATTCGAGGTGAGCTGGACGAGGCGCATGCCGCTTTCACGGGCCTTGTCGATGGCGAAATTGATCATCGAGGCACCGATGCCCCTGCCCCGGATGTCGGCCCGTGCTTGCACCGCCTCAATGATCAGGGAGGAGGACCCGCGTGCGGTCAGCGTTGTCGTCACCATGGTCTGGAAGGTGCCGACGACTTCGCCGCTGAGTTCCGCGACATAGAGGGTCTCGTTCGGCGAAGCAGCGATCCTGGTGAATGCAGCACGGTATGCGGGCAGCGCCTGTTGATCCGTGGTGTCGCCATGGCCGCCCAGCGGATCGTCGGCGAAGAGGGCCACGATCGCCTCCAGATCATCTTCGGTGGCTTCCCGGATCATTACTGATTGCACTTGCATGCCGACCCTGCCCTTGCGCTAGTCTGGCCTTCCATAGCTATCTCGGGGGACGTCTTGATGACAGGCATGCGACGACTGATGACAATTCTGTGCGTAACTCTTCCCGCCCTCGGCGTTCAGGCGCAGGAAGGCGGGCGCAAGGCGATCGCCTATGTGCAGGCGCCGGAGATGAGCTCGGGGCTTTGCGTGGAGAAGGATACGGCCAGCGCCATCGACTGCGCCGTCAAGCTATGCATCGAGGGCGGCGGGACGATCGAGGATTGCCAGGTGAATGCCACCTGTTCTCCCGGCGGTTTCAGCGTCGACATCTTCATGATGGCCGATGGCGGGCCGCATTGGCACCAGTTTTCCTGCGGCTGGCAGACGAGAGAGCTCGCCCTGAAGGCCGCCGAACTCGCCTGCAGCAATGCCAAGGACAACGGCCTGATCGAATGCACGGCGGTGCAGCTGATCGACGAGGACGGCACGGTCGCGGAGCCGCCCTTCAACTGAGGAAAAGGCCGCAAATAAAGAAGCCGCTCACTTGAGCGGCTTTTCCATGACGAGCGCTTCGATCCCGCTGTCGGGGCCACCACAATTCTTGGTCCGGTCAACCTCGACGAAATCATGCGCCTCATAAAAGGCGATCGCACCAGCATTCTGTGGCTCGACTTCCAGGCGCAGGATCTCGGCATCGGGGAAGCAGGTCTCGATCTCGGCGAAGAGATCGCGGCCGATGCCCTGGCGCTGGTGATCGGGATGGACATAGAGCTGGTGCAGGATGGCGGTCTTGGTGAGCTTTTCCGACATGGCTGCGAAGGCCATGCCGCCGATCCGCTTGCCGTCGTCGGCAACGAGATACTCGCCGCCCTTGACTTGGATGCGCCGCTTGATCTCGGCTGGCGAATGCCAGGCGGCGATCAGCTCGGCGACCTTGGCCGGGCCGTAGTAGCGGTCATAGGTCGCGTGGAAACTCTGCATCAGCAGGGCGCGGAGCGGTTCGACATCCCGGTCGGTGGCCGTGCGGACGAAGAACAAGCGCTTACTCCTCCGGCAGGCCGAGCTTGGTCTTGACCAGGGCCTGGACGGCCTGCGGATTGGCCTTGCCGCCGGTTGCCTTCATCACCTGGCCGACGAACCAGCCAGCCAGTGTCGGCTTGGCCAACACCTTAGCGACCTGGTCGGGGTTGGCGGCGATGATCTCGTCGACGGCCTTTTCGATGGCACCCGTGTCGGTCACCTGCTTCATGCCGCGGCTCTCGACGATTTCCGCCGGGTCACCACCCTCGTTGAAGACGATTTCGAACAGGTCCTTGGCGATCTTGCCGGAGATGGTTTCGGCCTTGATGAGGTCGATGATGCCGCCGAGTTGGGCGGGCGAAACCGGAGTCTCTTCAATGGTTTTGCCAGCTTTGTTCAAGGCGCCCAGCAGGTCGTTGATGACCCAGTTGGCGGCCGTCTTGCCATCGCGGCCTTCGGCCACGGCTTCGAAATAATCGGCAATCGCCTTTTCCGAAACGAGCACGGAGGCGTCGTAGATGGAGAGGCCGAGTTCGGCGACGAAACGGGCCTTCTTGTCGTCGGGCAGTTCCGGCAGATCCTTTTTGAGGTTCTCAACATAGGCGTCGTCGAATTCGAGCGGCAGCAGGTCCGGATCGGGGAAGTAGCGATAGTCATGCGCGTCTTCCTTCGAGCGCATCGAGCGCGTCTCGCCCTTGCCCGGATCGAAGAGACGGGTTTCCTGGTCGATGGTACCACCATCCTCGATGATCGCGATCTGGCGACGGGCTTCGTATTCGATGGCCTGGCCAATGAAGCGGATCGAGTTGACGTTCTTGATTTCGCAGCGCGTGCCGAATTCGCCGCCCGGCTTGCGCACGGAGACGTTGACGTCGGCGCGCATGGAGCCTTCGTCCATGTTGCCGTCGCAGGTACCGAGGTAGCGCACGATCGAGCGCAGCTTGGTCATGTAGGCCTTGGCTTCGTCCGACGAACGCATGTCGGGCTTAGAGACGATTTCCATCAGGGCGACGCCGGAACGGTTGAGATCGACATAGGACATGGTCGGATGCTGGTCGTGCATCGACTTGCCGGCATCCTGTTCCAGATGCAGGCGCTCGATGCCGATCTCGATATCCTCGAAATTGCCCTGACGGTCGGGCCCGAGCGAGATCACGATCTTGCCCTCGCCGACGATCGGGTCCTTGAACTGCGAGATCTGGTAGCCCTGCGGCAGGTCCGGATAGAAGTAGTTCTTGCGGTCGAAGATCGAACGCTTGTTGATCTGCGCCTTCAGGCCAAGACCGGTACGCACGGCCTGCGCCACGCATTCCTCGTTGATGACGGGCAGCATGCCGGGCATGGCCGCATCGACGAGCGAAACGTTGGAGTTCGGTGCATTGCCGAAGACCGTCGAGGCGCCGGAAAACAGCTTGGAATTCGACAGGACCTGGGCATGGACTTCCATGCCGATGATGACTTCCCAGTCACCGGTGGCACCGGGAATGAAGCGTTTCGGATCGGGCGTGCGGGTGTCTACCAGGGTCATCGGATGCTCGTGTCATGCGTGGACGTGTTGTCTGGTGAGGTAGAGCAATTGGGCCAAAGGTGCAAGGCTTCAGGGGGCGCACCAGTCGACGCTTACCCATGGGAAAGGCTTAAGCAAAACCGGTTACTCTGCCTGCCATGACCCTTGACACAGCTCTCACCTTCGTTGCGCTCTTTGCTCTCTGGAACATCGTCGTCTTCTGCGTCTACGCCTATGACAAGCAGGCAGCACGCGAGGGTGCCTGGCGCGTGCGAGAGGATACATTGATCCTCCTTGCCGTCGCCTTAGGCGGCATGGGCGCCTTCGCCTGCCAGAAGTGGCTGCGGCACAAGACAAAGAAGGGTGTTTTCCCCGTCCTGCTCCCGGCCATGGCAACACTGCAAGGTCTTCTCGCTCTGACAGTAGCCGTATTCCCCGGCACCGTCCTGGGCGTCCTCAGCCACGCCTTGAGATCAGGCGGCATCGCCTAAAATTCCTGGCCGTAGCCGGTGGCAGGCTCGTCTGACAAAGACTTCGACAGGCCGACCGACTGGACGTCTCGGTCAAGCTTCGGATTGTAGCTGACGGTCAGCCAGTTCACCGTATAGCCCTTATTTTCGAAGAAGTTCAGCGCATCACCATTCATTGCATGTGTCTGCAGGCGGGCGAGTGAGAAACCCTGCGCCCGCATCTCGTCTTCCAGGGCGGCCAGGAGTGCGGTGCCCAGGCCCTGGCCTTCGTAATCCGGGTCGATCCAGAAATCGGAGATGACTTCGTCCATGTCTTCGCGGGCAGCCCAGCCTGCAATCATCCCCGACTTCTCGACGATCGTGATCGTGATCCAGCCGTCCTCAGTGAAGCGGGCAAAGGCATCCCGCGCGTTGGCAGCCATTTCCGCGGCCTCGCCGACAGACGACATCGCCTTGCGCCAGGCGCGCAAGCCGACCGCCGTCAGGTATTCCGCATCGTCCTGTCGAGCCTTTCGGACCGTGACCATCCTCACCTCATCGTTGCCGGCAGTAAATCACCGACCGCGATTCTTGACCAGAGTATCGTCTGGGCCGGAATGGACGGCTCGGGGGCGTCATGTTAAGACCGGCTTGTCCAAAGGAGTTTTGATGTTCGGTTCGTCCGAGACCCGGTAGAGGCCCTGCCGCGATCCGTCAAAGGATCCACCGGCCAGGGCCAGAAAACGAAGCCCCGACGCCCACGGCGCCGGATCCGTTTTCATGCGCGCGAATTTGCGCGCCATCTCCGGACTTCATTCCATGGACATTTCACGCTCGGATCAGCGTATCCTTCATCTCATGGCTCAAGGCGGCTGGATCGAACTCCACCGCGATAACAGACGCAAGATCGAGAAGGTCTTGTGCTTCTCCCGCGACGGCTGGCTCTATCCCGGCTTTGATATCGAACTCTTCCGGCGGCTGAAACGCCTGGAGGCAATCAGTTCGAGACAGGGCAAGCCTTATCGGATTACCGAACGGGGGTTGAGGCTTGTCAGGGCTGAGCTCGACAATCGTTAGGGCCCGGCTCCGTTACACCTGAAAAGGAAAATCCACCTCCCGAAACACGAGCGAAGCCTCTCCTTGTTGAACAGACGGACCGACCGTCGGCCGGCCATGTCGGCCGACGGATTCGCACATGATTGGGCAAGGATATGGAGAGTTTCGAATGTGTTGGAATGGAACGGCTTCAACGACACTGGCCGTCGCGGGCATAGCGACCACAGCCTACGCGGCCTGGAAAGGAGAGAAGCCCGTTCTTTGGGTGCCGCTGGCCTATTTTTCGCTGATGGAGGCACTGCAGGCTTTCAGCTACTCCGTCATCAACAGATGCGACCTTCCATCGAACCAGATGGCCACCATGCTGGGCTATCTGCACATCTCCTTCCAACCATTCTTCATCAATGCAGTGGCGATGTATTTCATTCCGCAAGCGGTGCGGAGCAAGATACAGCTTCCCGTCTACGGCGCCTGCTTCGGCTCTTCGGTCTTCATGATCTTGCAGCTCTACCCATTCACATGGGCCGGCCAATGCGATCCATCGTCCTGGCTGTGTGCGTTGAGGCTGTGCTCGGTGAGCGGCAACTGGCATATCGCCTGGGACCTGCCGATCAATGGCCTGGGCGGCTCACTTTTCCATGGCTTCCCAACCTATGCGATCACCGCCTTCATCATTCCGCTTCTCTATGGATCGTGGCGCTTTACGGCCTATCAGTGGCTTGTCGGACCGTTCCTTGCACGCCTGACCACGACCAATATGAATGAGGTTCCGGCCATCTGGTGCCTGTTTTCGATCGGACTTCTGGTCGTGGTGATCAAGTCGCCCCTGCGGACTTACCTTCACATCGACGCCTGGCTCCTGTGGCCGAAGACATGGCGCCGGGATGCATCGGAGACTGTCTCGGTGGCAAGCTCCGCCGTTTTAAAATGACGCCAATGGCCCCGCTCTCAATGATGCATGACCGTATGGACCAACAAAGCACAGCGGTCCGCCGAGCAGCATCGCCGCCGGCGCCACATCCGCGGAAGAATGAACGGCCGACATTCGCTCTGGCGGCCCGGGCCGCTAGAGCACCTGCTGCATCTTCACCTTTTCGACCATCATGCCCATGGACGGGGAATGCTGCATGCCGCGCCAGACGATGGAAAAGCCCAAGCCCTGGTAGAGCCGGATGGCGCCTTCGTTTGCGGCGTGCGTGTCGATCCTTGCTCGCTTCAGGCCTTCCGAGCGCATCTCGCGAATAAGTTTGGAGATCAGGGCGGAACCTATGCCGAGACCCTGATGGGCAGGGCTGACCCAGAGATCGGAGATATAGTCGCGCGCGCCCTCGCGAGCGGTCCAGCCGGCGATCTCGTCCCCAAGTTCGCCGATGGTGATCAGACTGAAATGCTCCTGGGCAAAGCGGCGGAAGCTCAGGCGGATCTTGACCATCATGTCGACGCCGTAGGCATTGAGCACCGGATTGGCCGCCCAGGCATCGAAACCGACGCGGCCGACGCTATCAGCATCGGCCGCAATCATGTCCCTGATGACGAAGTCCTTTACCACCACTTGGCCGGCGTGAACTTGCCGGCAGCCTGTTCGATGACATGAGCTGTCTTGAAGAGGGTTTCCTCCTCGAAGGGCTTGCCGATGACCTGAAGGCCGAGCGGCAGGCCCTTGCTGTCGAGGCCCGCGGGAACGGAGATACCCGGCAGACCCGCCATGTTCAGCGTGATGCTGAAAACGTCCTGCTGGTACATCTTGACCGGATCGGCCGCGAGTTCCTTGTCGCCGATGGCGAAGGCAGACGACGGCGTGATCGGCGTCAGGATCGCGTCGACGCCGGCTTCGAAGGCGAGTTCGAAGTCGCGCTTGATCAGCGTGCGGACCTTCTGGGCCTTCAGGTAGTAGGCGTCGTAATAACCGGCCGACAGAACATAGGTGCCGATCATGATGCGGCGCTGAACTTCCTTGCCGAAGCCGGCAGCCCGGGTCTTTTCGTACATGTCGGCAATGTCCTTGCCGTCAACGCGCAGGCCGTAGCGGACGCCGTCGTAACGGGCGAGGTTCGACGAAGCTTCGGCAGGTGCCACGATGTAATAGGCCGGAAGGGCGTATTTGGTGTGCGGCAGGGAGATGTCGACAATCTCGGCACCGGCTTCCTTCAGCCAGGCGATGCCCTGTTGCCAGAGCGCCAGGATCTCTTCCGACATGCCTTCGATGCGGTATTCCCGGGGGATACCGATCTTCATCCCCTTCACGGAGCCGCCGATGGCCTTTTCATAGTCCGGCACGGGAAGGTCAACCGACGTCGTGTCCTTCGCATCGGTGCTCGCCATGGACTTCAGAAGGATGGCGGCATCCCGCACGTCACGGGCGATCGGACCGGCCTGGTCGAGCGACGAGGCAAAGGCCACGATGCCCCAGCGCGAGCAGCGACCATAGGTCGGCTTGATGCCGACGGTGCCGGTGAAGGCGGCCGGCTGACGGATCGAGCCGCCGGTATCGGTTGCGGTCGCACCTGCGCAGAGATGAGCAGCGACGGCAGCGGCCGAACCACCGGACGAGCCGCCCGGAACCAGCTTGTCGTCGGAGCCCGCGGCCTTCCAAGGGTTCACGGCCGGGCCGTAATAGGAACTCTCGTTGGACGAGCCCATGGCGAATTCGTCCATGTTGAGCTTGCCGAGCATGACGGCGCCGGCGTCCCACAGATTGGTGGTGACTGTCGATTCATATTCCGGCTTGAAGCCGTCGAGGATGTGGCTGCAGGCCTGGGTGTGCACGCCCTTGGTGGCGAAGAGATCCTTGACGCCGAGCGGAATGCCTTCCAGGACGCCGGCCTTGCCGTCGGCGATGCGTGCATCGGACGCCTTTGCCATGTCGCGGGCGATGTCGGGCGTGACAGCAACATAAGCGTTCAGCGCGCCATTCGCCTGATCGATCGCGGAGAGATAGGCATCCGTCAGTTCGACGGCCTTGATCTCCTTTGCGGCGAGTTTCGCGCGGGCTTCGGCGATGGTGAGGCTGGTCAGTTCGCTCATGGTCGTTTCACTTCAGACTGTCTTCGCCCATAGGGGCGGGAAATTCGGGAGGCTGGCTCAGGGGGCTGAGGTCGGTCTTATTCGACGACCTTCGGCACCTGGAAGTAATTGCGGTCGGTTGCCGGCGCATTGGCGACAATGGCATCGGCCTTGTTGCCATCGGTGACCACGTCTGCGCGCTTCTTCATCGCCATGGGCGTGACCGAGGTCATCGGCTCGACGCCCATGACGTCCACTTCGTCCAGTTGCTCGACGAAGCCCAGAATGCCGTTCAGCTCTCCGGTCATGCGCGCGGCATCCTCATCACTCACAGCGAGGCGGGCAAGGCGGGCGACGCGCTTGACGGTGGCGAGGTCAACAGACATGGCATTCTCCGGATAAGCTGTTTTCTTCGCTATAATGGCCGTCAAGCGCTGAGGCAACGGGGTTTGTCAGACCTCGACGGCGGAGCCTGCCTGCGGGGCGACAACGCGGGTGCGGGTTCCGTCCATGCCAGCGACGAATTTTTCCGGCGTCTGGTCGATGATCGGGAAGGATCCGTAGTGGCAGGGGATCGCTGTCTTGAAGTCGAAGAAGCGCTGGCAGGCGAGTGCCGCCACCGCACCGCCCATGGTGAAGCGGTCACCGATCGGGACAAGACCGACATCCGGCTGATGCAGTTCGTTGATCAGCTTCATGTCGGAGAAGATGTCGGTGTCGCCCATGTGCAGCACCGAGGCTTCGTCCTCGAAATGCATCATCAGGCCGTTTGCATTGCCGAGCGCGTGGGAAACGCCATCTTCGGTCACTTGCGCCGAAGAATGCAGCGCATTGGTGAAGGTGACCGTGAAGCCTTCGAAATGGATCGTTCCGCCGGTGTTGCCCATTTCCAGCTTGTCGACACCCTTGCTGCCGAGCCAGGCGGCGAGATCGGCATTGGCCAGAACCGTGGCGCCGGTTTCCTTGGCGAGCTGGACCGTGTCGCCCACATGGTCGCCATGACCGTGGGTCAGCAGGATATGGGTGATGCCCTTGGTCATGTCCTTGCGGTCGAGACCGGCAAAGCCCGGATTGTGGGTCAGGAAGGGGTCGATGAGGATCGAGGCCTTGGCCGAGTCGAGGCGGAAGGCGGCATGGCCGAGCCAGGTGATTTTCATGATGTCAGTCTCCGGTCTTGAAATGTCGGTCGGAATATATGGCAAGCCGGGCCTTCGGCAACGGGGCGTCGAGTTGCCTCGCCGGTCCGGACGGTTTAAGCGGCGAGCATGACAGCCGTAGCGCTGAGTGCAAGAAAGGAACGACCATGGCCGATGACGACTACGTGTATGACGAGGCGACCGGCGAATGGCGTCCCGCATCCGAACTTGCAGCAGCGGCAGCGGCCAAGCCCACTGCCCGCGACGCGTCCGGAACCGAGCTTGCTGATGGCGATTCGGTGGTCCTGATCAAGGACCTCAAGGTCAAAGGTGCCGGCCAGACACTGAAGCAAGGCACAGTCATCCGCTCGATCCGGCTGACGGATGATCCCGCGGAAATCGACTGCCGCTTCGACGGGATCAAGGGCCTCGTGCTCAGAACCGAATTCGTGCGCAAGCGCTAAAGAACAGGACTGGTGGGCATGGCGACGCTGACGATCGAGGAACTGGCAGTGCAGTTGAAACCCGGCGAGGCAATTGCCGGGCTCGACCTCGGCACGAAGACGATCGGCCTATCTGCCTCCGATCTCGGCCGGCGCTTCGCCACCCCTCGCCCCGTGATCAAGCGTGTGAAGTTCACGCAGGATGCCGAGGTGCTTCTCGCCTTCGCTGCAAAAGAAAAGATCGTCGCCTTCGTGATCGGGCTTCCGGTCAATATGGATGGCTCGTCCGGTCCCAGGGTCCAGGCGACGCGCGCCTTCGTGCGCTCGATGTCGGAAAAGACCGATATCCCCTTCGTCTATTGGGACGAGCGGCTGTCGACAGTGGCGGCCGAACGGGCGTTGCTGGAAATGGACGTGTCACGCGCCAAACGCAGCGAGCGGATTGATTCCGCCGCGGCAAGCTTCATCCTTCAGGGGGCGCTGGACAGGCTTTCAGGGCTTGCCCGCATGTCCGCGATTTCAGACGACGTTTCCTGACGTGCCGACCACCAGGCCTTGATCTGCTTGCGGCGACGGAAGCCGATGATCGCAAACAGGATCAGGCTGTCGACGATGATCGCGCGCAGCACCAGCGGCGGGATTGTTTCCGGCGCAATGCCCAGCACGTTTCCGTAGATCTGGAATACGAGATCATGGGCGTCACGGGTCAGCATGAAGAAGCCGAAGCTCATGTCGTAGTAGGACAGACCGTACCAGGCACCGAGGATCGTGATGGGCAAAGCCCACAAGAGCAGAAGTGTCTTCATGCCGTTTCCGCCTTTTGATCGAACGGCAAATCATTTGCCGCCGGCCAGCTTTCCACCAGCCATTTCAGTGACGCCATCGCGGTCAGCACGGTCGCAGGGACAGCGATATCGAGCGCCAACCCTGAGAAAAACACCATCATCATGATGGTCGCCACCGGCCGTGCACAAACAGCGTCCGTCACCACTGTACCCTTTAACGTCTGTTCCGCCCAAAAGGTGGCCCGTTCGGCGTCGCTGCGCAACGTAAACCCTTTGTTAAGGTTAACGGCGCCTGTGGATGAGCAGTTTCAGCCACTTGGCTGAAAATGTCGCCGGGACACGAATTTCGATTGAATGTAGGGTTTTCCGGGTCTACCCCTCCCCTGCCCGCCATCCTGGACACGCCATGCTGATCATCTTCGAAAGCATCCTGCCGATCTTCCTGCTCGTGATCCTCGGCGTGGTGCTCAAGCGCACTTCACTGATCAATGAGAGCTTCTGGGGCGGGCTCGAGCAGTTCGGCTATTTCGTCCTCTTCCCGGCCCTGCTGTTTCAGACGCTGTCATCTGCTGACTTCTCGGCCTTGGACAGCGGCAGCGTGGGTCTTGTCTCCTTGCTCGCCGTTGGCGTGATGACGGGTCTTGTGCTGGCGCTCTGGCCGCTTCTCAAGCGGAGCGGCATGGGTGGGCCCGCCTATACGTCCGTCTTCCAGACCTCGACGCGCTGGAACGGTTTCATGGCGCTCGCCATCGCGGAAAAGCTCACCGGTGCGACAGGTTTGACGGTCATCGCCGTGATCATGGCCTCCATCATCGTACCGCTCAACCTGATCAATGTCGGCATCATGGTCTGGTTTTCCGGAGAAAGCCGCAATCTCAAGACCTTCGTCGTGCGAATCGTCACCAATCCGATCATCATCGGTGCGGCACTCGGCGTTGCCGTGAACCTTGCTAAGCTGACCGTCTATGCGCCGCTGATGACGGCGGTTGATCTGGTCGCCAGCGCCTCGCTGGGCCTGGGTCTTGTGACCGTCGGTGCGGGGCTCCGGATCGCCGACGCGCTGAAGCCGCAGCCGAGCGTGTTGCTGACACTGCTGCTCAAGCTGATCGTGTTTCCGGTGGTCGCGGTGGCGCTTGCCCTCGCCTTCGGGCTCTCAGGCGAGATCGTCGTGATGATCGCGCTGGGTGCAGCCGTGCCGACGGCGATGAACGGCTATGTTCTGGCCAAGCAGATGGGCGGGGATGCCGATCTCTATGCGGCAGCGGCCACCGTGCAGACGGTCGCTGCCTTCTTCACGATCCCCGTGATCCTTTATCTCGCCGCTCAGGTGGCGGGCGGATAGAGCAGATCCAGCACGTAGCGGGAATCGAAGCGCGCATCGAGCACGCCATAGGTATGGCGCCAGCCACCGGCCAGGCGTGATTCGAGGAAGGCATCGGCGATCTTGCCGGCGCCCAGGCGATAAAGCTCGGCGGCACCGGCGGCGAGCGCCAGTTGCTCGATCAGAAGACGGCCGGCGGCTTCGTCGCGTTCGGCAAGCGCCGTTGCGGCGCGCAGGACTTCCACGGTCTTCTTGCCGGAGGGACCGAGATCCCGCTCGAGACCGGCAAACAGCGTTTCGAAGAGATCCTTGCCGCGGCTCAGCACACGCAAGACATCCAGCGCCATGACATTGCCGGAGCCTTCCCAGATCGCATTGACCGGGGCTTCGCGATAATGCCTCGCAATCGGGCGTTCCTCGACATAGCCACTGCCGCCGATGCATTCCATGGCTTCGTAGATCAGACCGGGTGCGATCTTGCAGATCCAGTATTTGGCGACCGGCGTCATGACGCGGGCATAAGCTGCATCGACGGGGTTTTCGCGCGCCTTGTCGAAGCTGTCGGCCAAGCGGAAGGCAAGTGCGGTGGCTGCAGCGACATCAAGCGCCATGTCGGCCAGGACACGGGTCATCATCGGTTGATCGATGAGGTTCTTGCCGAAGACGGCGCGGCCGCGCACGTGATGCACGGCTTCGGCCATCGAAGCACGCATCATGCCGGCAGAGGAGAGCGCGCAATCGAGGCGGGTCAGCGTTACCATGTCGAGGATGGTGCGCACCCCATCGCCTGGGGTGCCGAGGAGGAAGCCGAAGGTTTCGGAGAACTCGACCTCGGAGGAGGCGTTGGAGCGGTTGCCGAGCTTGTCCTTCAGGCGCTGGAATTCCAGCCCGTTGGCGGAACCATCTTCCAGGAGGCGCGGAACGAGGAAGCAGCCCATGCCGTCCTTGGTCTGGGCGAGCATGACGAAGGCGTCGCTCATCGGGGCGGACATGAACCACTTGTGGCCCGCGAGGCGGTAGATCCCCTCGCCGACCCGTTCGCCGGTCGTGGTGTTGGCGCGCACATCCGTGCCGCCCTGCTTTTCGGTCATACCCATGCCGATGGTGACGGCGCTCTTCTGCATCGGTGGCCTGTTGCTGCTGTCGTATTTGCGCGACAGGATGCGCGGCGTCCATTCTTTCTGAACAGCCGGCGAAGCAACAAGGGCTGCGACCGAGGCGCTGGTCATGGTGAGTGGGCAGAGATGGCCCGATTCGAGCTGGGCGGTGAGGAAGAAGCGGACGGCGCGGGCCTTGTGCTCATGGCCACGGGCTTCCGGTGCATTTTCCCAGACGGAGGAATGCAGGCCCGAGGCCATCGAGCGGCGCATCAGGGCGTGCCAGGCGGGATGGAATTCGACGACGTCGAGCCGTTCGCCGCGCACGCCATGGGTTCTGAGCTGCGGCGGGCTGGCATTGGCCATACGCGCCAGTTCCTGAGCTTCCGGCGAAGTCACATATTTGCCGATGACGTCGTATTCCTCACGCAGCGGGCGCGACAGCGAGGATGTCAGATCGACGAGCAGCGGATCGGAGCGATAGGCGTTCACGCCGGACCAAGGCTTGGGCTGGTTCAGCGCTGCGAGTTTTTCTTCCGTCCGGTTCATCAATCCTGCCGATCTCGTGAGAAGGCGCACGTCGTCCCGCCAACGCCTTGCCTTCAAAATTTCCAATGCGGTCGAAGCATCCAGGGCAAAAATATGCCGGTGTTCCCTACCGTCCATTTGCTCCTATTACATGGGGACCGTGCGTCAATCCACCTAGCATGTGCTTGCCCGGCCCGATCCCACACTTTATAGACCGCGTGACATCTCAGGAGGACGTCCCTTGGTCTTCTTTCCCCATCGCCATCTCATCGGCATCAAGGGCCTTACCGAGCAGGACATTACGTTTCTGTTGGACAAGGCAGACGAAGCCGTCAAAATCAGCCGCCAGCGGGAGAAGAAGACTTCCACGCTGCGGGGCCTCACCCAGATCAACCTCTTCTTCGAAGCATCGACGCGGACACAAGCCTCGTTCGAGCTCGCAGGCAAACGCCTCGGCGCCGACGTGATGAACATGTCGGTCGGCAACTCGTCTGTCAAAAAGGGCGAAACGCTGATCGATACGGCCATGACGCTGAACGCCATGCGGCCGGATGTGCTGGTCGTGCGCCACTCCTCGGCAGGAGCGGCAGCGCTGCTCGCCCAGAAGGTCGCCTGCTCGGTGGTCAATGCCGGTGACGGTCAGCATGAGCATCCGACCCAGGCACTGCTCGACGCACTCACCATCCGCCGCGCCAAGGGCAAGCTGTCGCGTATCATCGTGGCGATCTGCGGTGACGTGCTGCATTCGCGCGTTGCGCGCTCCAATATCCTGCTGCTCAATGCCATGGGTGCCCGCGTGCGTGTCGTGGCGCCGGCGACACTTCTGCCAGCCGGAATCGCCGACATGGGCTGCGAGGTCTTCCACGACATGAAGGAAGGGCTGAAGGATGCTGACGTCGTCATGATGCTGCGCCTGCAGCGCGAGCGCATGTCCGGCTCCTTCGTGCCTTCGGTGCGTGAGTACTTCCACTTCTACGGCCTGGATGCCGAAAAGCTGAAGGTCGCCAAGGAGGATGCGCTCGTGATGCATCCGGGTCCGATGAACCGCGGCGTCGAGATCGCCTCTGAAGTCGCAGACGGTCCGCAGAGCGTGATCGAGAGCCAGGTCGAAATGGGTGTCGCGGTCCGCATGGCCGTGATGGAGACGCTGCTGGTGTCGCAGAACCAGGGACCGCGTTCGGAGGGAATGGGCGCATGAGAAAGCCGCTTATCCTCAAGAACGTCAGGATCATCGATCCCTCACGCACGCTCGATGAAGTCGGCACTATCATTGTCGGCCATGACGGGTTGATCGTCGCCTCTGGCACGGATGCGCAGAACCAGGGCGCGCCCGAGGGCGCCGAAATTCGGGATGCACGCGGTCTGACTGCCGTCCCGGGTCTCGTCGATGCCCGCGTCTTCGTCGGCGAACCGGGGGCCGAACATCGCGAGACGATTGCGTCCGCCAGCCGGGCGGCAGCGGCCGGTGGCATCACCTCCTTTATCATGATGCCGGAGACGGACCCTGTCATCGATGACATCGCGCTTGTCGAGTTCGTCAAGAAGACGGCCCGCGACACGGCCAGCGTCAACGTCTATCCGGCAGCGGCCCTGACCAAGGGTATGACCAGCGCCGAAATGACCGAGATGGGTCTGTTGCAGCAGGCCGGTGCGGTTGCCTTCACCAATGGCCGCTATGGGCTGAACGATACGCAGGTCTTGCGCCGAGCCATGACCTATGCGCGGGAATTCAACGCCGTCATTGCGCTTGAAACGCGCGAGAAATATCTGGCGGCCAACGGCGTGATGAACGAGGGGCTGCTCGCAAGCTGGCTCGGTCTCGGCGGCATCCCGCGCGAAACAGAGATCATCCCGCTGGAGCGCGACCTCAGGATCGCGGCGCTGACCCGGGCCAAGTACCATGCCTCCCAGATCTCGGTACCGGAATCGGTCGAAGCGATTGAGGTGGCGCGCAAGCGTGGCGCCAAGGTCACCTGCGGCATCTCGATCAATCATCTGAGCCTCAACGAAAACGACATCGGCGAGTACCGGAGTTTCTTCAAGCTCTATCCGCCACTGCGCTCCGAAGACGATCGCATGGCGATGGTCGATGCGCTGACCAAGGGACAGATCGACATCATCGTGTCTTCGCATGACCCGCAGGACGTCGACACCAAGCGCCTGCCTTTCGGCGAAGCGGCGGATGGCGCGATTGGGCTCGAGACCATGCTGTCGGCAGCGCTTCGCCTGCATCATGCCGGTCATGTCCCGCTGATGCGTCTGATCGATGCCATGTCGACCCGGCCTGCCGAAATCTTCGGCCTGCCCGGCGGCACGTTGAAGCCGGGCGCACCCGGGGACATCGCGCTTGTCGATCTCGATGAACCGTGGCTCGTGTCGCGAGACAACCTGCTCGCACGCTCGAAGAACACGCCATTCGAAGATGCCCGCTTCTCGGGCCGGGCCGTTGCGACCTATGTCGCCGGCCAGTGCGTCCACATGCTCTGAGGGGAACAGCCATGTCCGACATTAACTTCGTCTTCTTCGACTGGCAGACGCTCGCGATCGTGAGTGTGCTCGGATATCTTCTCGGCTCGATCCCGTTCGGCCTGGTGCTGACCAAGATGGCGGGGCTCGGCGACCTGCGCTCGATCGGCTCGGGCAATATCGGCGCAACCAATGTTCTGCGCACCGGCAACAAGAAGCTCGCGGCCGCGACGCTCCTCCTCGATGCACTGAAGGCGACGGCAGCGGCCGTGATCGCGGACCGGGTCTTCGGCGGCGATGCCGGGTTGATCGGTGGCTTTGCGGCCTTTATCGGCCACCTCTTTCCGGTCTGGCTCGGGTTCAAGGGCGGCAAGGGCGTTGCGACCTATATCGGCATGCTGCTTGGCGTCGCACCGCTGATGGTGCTGGTCTTCGCCATCGCCTGGCTCTCCGTTGCCTTCATCACCCGCTACTCTTCGTTGTCCGCGCTCGTCGCCACACTTGTCATTCCGGTTGCATTGTGGATACTCGGGGTTGAAGAAGCGGCGCTCGTCACGGCCGCGATGACTGTCATCACGTACTGGCGTCACAAGCAGAATATCGAGCGGCTGATCGCGGGAACCGAGAGCAAGATCGGCAAAAAGGGCTAGAGGAAAGCCATGGGGTCAGACAGCGCAAGACGAAAAGGGATTGCGCTGACGAACCGCCAGAGGATCGCCTGGCTGCGGCTGATCCGCAGCGACAATGTCGGCCCTGCCACCTTTCGCGACCTCATCAATCACTTCGGCTCGGCCGAGGCCGCACTTGACGCGCTGCCGGAACTGTCACGCCGCGGCGGCTCGACCCGCGCGATCCGCGTCGCGACCGTGGCGGAGGCCGAGCGCGAGATCGATACGGCGCACCGCTTCGGTGCACGCTTCATCGGCATCGGCGAGCCCGACTATCCCCCGGCCCTCAGACAGATCGATGCCGCCCCTCCCCTCATCTCGGCCAAGGGTGATCTCACCGTTGCCACGCTTCCTGCCGTTGGCATTGTCGGCTCGCGCAATGCCTCGATCAGCGGCGCCAAGTTCGCGGCGATGATGGCAAGGGAGATTGGGCTTTCGGGATATGGCATCGTGTCCGGGCTTGCGCGGGGCATCGATGCGGCCGCCCACCGGGCAAGCCTCGACACCGGGACGATCGCCGCCATGGCAGGCGGGCTCGACCAGCCCTATCCGCCCGAGAACATCGACCTGTTCGACCAGATCTGCAATGGCCGGGGCCTCGCCATTTCTGAAATGCCCTTCGGTTGGGAGCCGAGGGCGCGGGACTTTCCCCGGCGCAATCGGCTCATCGCGGGTGTTGCGCTCGGCGTCGTGGTGATCGAAGCGGCGGCGCGCTCGGGGTCGCTGATCACGGCACGCCTTGCCGGGGAATTCGGGCGCCTTGTCTTCGCCGTTCCCGGATCGCCACTCGATCCGCGCTGCGAGGGTACCAACGGCCTGCTCAAGGACGGGGCTACGGTGACCACCAAAGCGCAGGACGTGCGGCAGGCACTCGCGCCGATTTCCGAACTCGACCTTTTCTCGCAGCGTGAAGCGGATGAGCCCGACGATGACAATTCGGGGGGCCGTCCGCTCGCACCGCCGCCCAATGACGACGAGCGACTAATCATCATCCAGGCGCTCGGGCCGACGCCGGTCGAAATCGACGATATCATTCGTCACACGGGCCTGCCGGCCTCGTCGGTCTATCTGGTCTTGCTGGAACTGGACATAGCAGGCCGGTTAGAGCGGCACGCGGGTGGTTTTGTTTCGCTGAGCATGATTGATTGACAGCGAGCGGCGACCGGACTGCACGTCGCCCGCCTCAACATAAGCCATCTCGATCAGATAACACAGCATGTCGGCGCCTTCGTTTTCGGCAACCAACCTCAATTCGGCGAGCATCTGTCTGATGTAGGCGATGTTTTCCATCGTGCGGTTACCGCGACCATTCGTCTCCATCGTGTCTCGTGTCATCGCTCTCGCCCGTCGTCGCCGGAGGTCGCTGCAACAGTGACCTCGCCTATGCATGGAAAATACAATAGACCATTTATCTCAGATTGCAATCTACCCGTAATCCCCCACAGGTTGTATTTGCGAGCAGGCCGAAAATGACCCTCGCCTCTTGACCGCAGCCGTTTCGCCCTCCATGTCGGAAAACCGTGTTCCGAAGACAGTGGTGCGGTGCCGCTGATCGGATGCGTTGAAGGTACATCTGTCCAATGAACGTCGTAGTCGTAGAATCCCCGGCCAAGGCCAAGACGATCAACAAGTATCTGGGTCCCGGATACACGGTGCTCGCCTCGTTTGGCCATGTGCGCGATCTGCCGGCCAAGGATGGCTCCGTTCTACCGGACCAGGATTTCGAGATGTTCTGGGAGGTCGACACCGCGTCGCAGAAACGGATGAAGGACATTGCCGATGCGGTGAAGTCCTCCGACGGCCTGTTTCTCGCGACCGACCCTGATCGCGAAGGAGAAGCCATTTCCTGGCATGTGCTCGATCTCCTAAAGAAGAAGAAGGTCATCGGCGATAAGCCGGTCAAGCGCGTCGTCTTCAACGCGATCACCAAGAAGGCCGTGCTCGATGCCATGGCCAATCCGCGCGACATCGACACGCCGCTGGTCGATGCCTATCTGGCACGTCGCGCACTCGACTATCTCGTCGGTTTCAATCTGTCGCCGGTACTCTGGCGCAAGCTGCCGGGAGCCCGCTCGGCCGGCCGCGTCCAGTCTGTGGCATTGCGCCTCGTCTGCGACCGCGAGACCGAGATCGAACGCTTCGTTGCTGAAGAATACTGGAACATCTCGGCGCTTCTGAAGACACCGCGCGGTGACGAGTTCGAGGCGAAGCTCGTTTCGCACCAGGGCAAGCGCATGCAGCGCAACTCGGTCACCAATGGTGACCAGGCGGCCGCCATCAAGGCGCTGCTTGATGGGGCAGCCTTTGCTGTCGACAGCGTTGAGGCAAAGCCGGTCAAGCGCAATCCGGGCCCGCCCTTCACCACCTCCACCCTGCAGCAGGCCGCATCCTCTAAGCTCGGCTTCTCGGCCTCGCGCACCATGCAGGTGGCGCAGAAGCTTTATGAAGGCATCGATATCGGCGGCGAGACCGTCGGCCTGATCACCTATATGCGTACCGATGGCGTGCAGATGGCACCTGAGGCGATCGATGCCGCGCGCTCGGCTGTCGCCGACCAGTTCGGCCCACGCTACGTGCCGGAAAAGGCCCGCATCTATTCGACCAAGGCGAAGAACGCTCAGGAAGCGCATGAAGCGATCCGTCCGACCGATTTCAATCGCTCGCCGGACAAGGTTCGCCGCTTCCTCGACGCCGACCAGCTGCGGCTTTACGACCTGATCTGGAAGCGCGGTATCGCGAGCCAGATGGCGTCTGCCGAAATCGAGCGTACGACCGTCGAGATCCTGGCTGACAACAAGGGCGACAAGGCAGGCCTGCGCGCCGTCGGCTCCGTGATCCGTTTCGACGGCTTCATCGCCGCCTATACCGACCAGCGCGAAGAAGGCGAACCGGCGGAGGACGGCGACGACGAGGATGGTCGCCTGCCCGAGATCAATGCCCGCGAGGCATTGGCCAAGAACAAGATCAATTCGAGCCAGCATTTCACCGAGCCGCCGCCGCGTTATTCGGAAGCCTCGCTGATCAAAAAGATGGAAGAACTCGGCATCGGCCGTCCGTCGACCTATGCCGCGACGCTGAAGACGCTCAGCGACCGCGAATATGTCATCATGGACAAGCGCAAGCTGATCCCGCATTCGAAGGGACGGCTGGTCACGGCCTTCCTCGAAAACTTCTTCACCAAATATGTCGAATACGACTTCACGGCCGATCTCGAAGAAAAGCTCGACAAGATCTCTGCGGGTGAATTGAACTGGAAGGACGTGTTGCGCGCCTTCTGGCAGGACTTCTTCGCCCAGATCGAAGACACCAAGGAACTGCGTGTCACCAACGTGCTCGACGCTTTGAATGAGGCGCTTGCTCCGCTCGTCTTCCCGAAGCGCGAAGATGGCTCGGATCCGCGCATCTGCCAGGTCTGCGGCACGGGCAATCTGTCGCTGAAGCTCGGCAAGTATGGCGCCTTCGTCGGCTGTTCGAACTATCCGGAATGTAACTTTACCCGGCAGCTCTCCTCCGAAGGCGGTGCTGAAGCCGACGCAAACGGCAACAACGAACCGAGGGCGCTGGGCAAGGATCCGGTGACCGAGGAAGAAATCACGTTGCGCTCCGGGCGTTTCGGGCCTTACGTCCAGCGCGGCGATGGCAAGGAAGCCAAGCGCTCCTCGCTGCCGAAAGGCTGGGCGCCAGCCGATATTGACCTAGAGAAAGCCTTGTCGCTGCTGTCCCTGCCGCGCGACGTCGGCGCGCATCCGGAAACCGGCAAGATGATCTCGGCCGGGCTCGGTCGCTATGGACCCTTCGTGCTGCATGACGGCACCTATGCCAATCTCGAAGGCGTTGAGGATGTTCTCTCGATCGGTCTTAACCGCGCCGTCACCGTGCTTGCCGAAAAGAAAGCCAATCCGGGTGGCCGTGGCCGCACGGCAGCGGTTGCTCTGAAGGAACTCGGCGACCATCCCGACGGTGGCGCGATGACCGTTCGTGAAGGCCGTTTCGGGCCCTATGTCAATTGGGGCAAGGTCAATGCCACGCTGCCGAAGGGCAAGGATCCGCAGGCGATCACCGTCGAGGAAGCACTTGTGCTGATCGCCGAACGCGCCGCCAAGGATGGTGGCGGCAAGGCCAAGGCAAAGAAGGCTCCGGCCAAGGCTGCCAAGGCAAAGTCGGAAGACGGCGCAGCGGCAAAGCCGAAGAAGGCGGCCGCGAAACCGAGGGCGACAGCCGCCAAGAAGGCTCCGGCCAAGGCCGCTTCGAAGGCCAAAACAACCAAGAAGAGTGCGACTTGAGCAAGAGATTCCGCGACCCCTCCGAGACACCCGGCTCCGGCAACCGCAAGAGCCGGCGTGCGGAAGGCGCGGCCAAGGCCAGGAGTGAAAACCCCACGGCCTTGATCCACGGCGAGGTTCCGCCGCGTGAAGTCCTGATGCAGTTCATCACGGACAATCCGGAGCGCGCTTCGAAGCGGGAGATCGCCAAGGCCTTTGGACTCAAGGGCGAGCAGCGCGTCGAGCTCAAGCAAGCACTCAAGGATCTCGAAAACGACGGCCTCGTGCAGAAGAGCCGGAAGTCGTTGACAAGGCCTGGCGCCCTGCCCCCGGTTACCGTGCTCGACATCACCACCCGCGACAAGGACGGCGAGCTGATCGGTCGACCGGCGGAATGGCCCGAAGAGGCCGGTGCAGCACCCGCCGTACTCATCCGTCAATCGAGCGCCGACCGATCGAAGGGCAAGACGCCCGTTGGCGGCCTGGGCGACCGGGTGCTTGCCAAGATCTTCGGCAACAAGGACCGTTCCGGTCCTGCCTATACGGCCCGGGTGATCAAGATCCTCGACCGTCAGGTCGGCGCGGTGATGGGCGTTGTGCGGATGATGCCTGACGGCGGCGCGCGCCTGATGCCGATCGAGCGGCGCGGCGAAGAAATGCAGATCGACGCCACCGATATCGGTGACGCAAAGGACGGCGACCTCGTTGAAGTCGAAGTGGGTCGTGCTGCGCGCATGGGACTGACGCGGGCAAAGGTGCTCAACGTCGTCGGATCGGTCGCGTCGGAAAAGGCGATCTCTATGATCGCGATCCATGCGCATGGCATTCCGCATATCTTCCCGCAATCGGTGATATCAGAGGCCGAGGCGGCCGAGCCCGCCTCCATGTCTCATCGCGAGGACTGGCGCAGTCTGCCGTTGATCACGATCGACCCGCATGACGCCAAGGACCATGACGACGCCGTCTATGCCGAGCTCGACACCTCGCCCGACAATCCAGACGGCGTGATCGTGACGGTGGCAATTGCGGATGTTTCCTATTACATCCGACCGAAATCGGCGCTGGATCGCGAGGCGCTGAAGCGCGGCAACTCCGTCTACTTCCCGGACCGAGTCGTGCCGATGCTGCCCGAACGGATCTCGAACGATCTCTGCTCGCTGCGCGAGGGCGTCGACCGGCCGGCGCTTGCTGTGCGCATGGTCTTCTCGCATGAAGGCCGCAAGGCGAGCCACACCTTCCACCGCATCATGATGAAGAGTGCTGCCAAGCTCTCCTACCAGCAGGCGCAGGCGGCGATCGACGGCAAGACGGACGAGAAGACCGGCCCGCTGCTGGAGCCGATCCTTAAACCCCTGTGGCATGCCTATGAGGTGATGAAGCGCGGGCGCGACCGGCGCCAGCCGCTTGAGCTCGACATGCCGGAACGCAAGATCATCCTCCGAGAGGACGGCACGGTCGACCGCGTGCATGTTCCGGAACGCCTCGACGCGCACAAGCTGATCGAGGAGATGATGATCCAGGCCAACGTCTCGGCTGCAGAGACATTGGAGAAGAAGCGCCAGGCGCTGATCTACCGGATTCACGACGCCCCGACGCTTGCCAAGCAGGAAGTGCTGCGCGAGTTCCTCGCCACGCTCGGCATGTCCTTGGTCAAGGGCGGCAATATGCGGTCCAATTCGTTCAACGGCATTCTGTCCAAGGCGCAAGACACGCCGCACCAGACCATCGTCAACGAGATGGTGCTGCGCAGCCAGAGCCAAGCGATCTACAGCCCCGACAATATCGGCCATTTCGGCCTCAACCTGATGAAGTATGCCCACTTCACGTCGCCGATCCGCCGGTATGCCGACCTGATCGTGCATCGGGCGCTGGTGGGGTCGCTGGGCTTGGGCGAAGGCGGGATCACGCCAGACGAGGAAGCGAGCCTCGAGGATATTGCGGCCGAGATCTCGACCTTCGAGCGCCGGGCGATGGCCGCCGAGCGTGACACCGTCAACCGACTGATCGCTCATCACCTGGCAGGGCGCATCGGCGATGAGTTCGAGGGCCAGATCCGGGGCGTGACAAAGTCCGGCCTGTTCGTCGCCCTGCCGCAATTTGGCGCAGATGGCTTTATCCCGGTTTCAACACTGGGCCGGGACTACTATATCTACGACGAAGCACATCAGGCCCTGACGGGCGAAAAGTCCGGGCTGGGATATCAGCTGGGCGATACCGTCGAGGTCAAGCTGGTGGAGGCCGTGCCTCTTGCCGGTGCTCTGCGCTTTGAAATGCTGAGCGAGGGGCGCAAGATGCCAGCGGGCACGCGGTCCTTCCACAAGTCGGGACGACGTGGCCAGAAACAGCCAGGCACACGTCCGCCGCGCTCGCGACGTTGACACTTTCGCCCCGGAGGCAACCATGACCGCCAACCAGACCCATGTGACGATCCAATACGGCGCAGAGGAGAAGATCGAACGCCCGCTCGGCCGGTCGATCAAGCGCGGCATGCTGAACCAGTGCCCGGCCTGTGGCTCGGGCAAGCTGTTTCGCAGCTATCTGAAGGTCGTCGACAACTGCGCGGCCTGCGGCGAGGACTATCACCATCATCGGGCAGACGATCTGCCGGCCTATCTCGTGATCCTGATCCTCGGCCATGTGCTCGTCGGCGGCTTCATGGCGACAGACCTCGTCTTCGCACTCCCTGCCTGGGTGCATTTTGCGATCTGGGCACCGATCGGGGTGGTGACCTCGCTCCTTTGCCTGCAGCCCATCAAGGGCGGGGTCGTGGGCTTGCAGTGGGCGCTGCGGATGCACGGTTTCGGTGGAGAGAAGGACGAGTTCGAGCCATCTTGACGACGGGCACGAGTCCACAAAAAGCCGTCACCTGACTTTGGTCGTTTACCGATAGGACTGAGATTTGCGGTACATCGTGATTCGCGGTGCCGGTGCCAAGCAACTTGACAGTCGGACCATTTCCAGTCTGAACATGCCGCGCCGATCATGGATGCCTCGGGAGCTCGTAAGCGAAAATGCCATTGACCATGCCGACATCTTGCCCGCAGCCGGCAGCTCTCTCATCCGAGGTCCGGTCGGTTCGCGAGGTCGCGGATGTCTGAGACCAATGGCCTGAACGGCCACCGCGAAGAAATCCACTGGCCCTCGCTGGTTGCGGCCATTTCGGCGATCTCCGCCGTCGGCATCGCCATCGGCCTTGGGCTGCCGCTCCTGAGCATCATCCTGGAAAAGCGCGGCATCTCCTCCACCCTCATAGGGCTCAATTCGGCCATGGCCGGCATTGCAGCCATGGCGGCAGCACCGGTCACCACCAAGCTTGCGCACAAACTCGGCGTCGTGCCGACCATGCTGTGGGCCGTCGTACTCTCTGCCGTAAGCGCGGTCGGCTTCTACTATGCCACCGAATTCTGGATGTGGTTTCCGCTGCGCATCGTCTTTCATGGCGCGACGACCACGCTCTTCATCCTTTCCGAATTCTGGATCAATGCGGCGGCTCCGTCGCGCAAGCGCGGCTTGGTCATGGGCATTTACGCCACCATGCTTGCCGTGGGCTTCGCCTGTGGCCCCCTGCTTTTTTCCGTGCTCGGGAGCGAAGGCCTCCTGCCCTTTGCAGTCGGTGCCGTGGCCATCCTCGCCGCTGCGATCCCGATTTACATAGCGCGCTACGAAAGCCCTGTTCTGGGTGACAAGCCCGAAATGCATTTCCTGCGCTACATATTCCTGGTGCCGACTGCGACGGTGGCCGTCTTTGTCTTCGGCGCGGTCGAGGCGGGCGGCTTGTCACTCTTCCCGATCTATGCGACCCGCAGCGGCTTTACGGAGACCCAGGCGGCGCTGCTGCTGACCGTGATGGGTATCGGGAACATGGTCTTCCAGATCCCGCTGGGGCTGCTCTCGGACCGCATGCGCGACAGGCGGCTGCTGTTGTCGATCCTCGCGGCCGTCGGCCTTGCCGGCTCGCTGACACTTCCCTGGCTCTCGGGTTACTGGCATCTGATGGCGATCGTGCTGCTGTTCTGGGGCGGCTGCGTCTCTGGCCTCTACACGGTGGGCTTGAGCCATCTCGGCTCGCGACTCACGGGCGCTGATCTTGCAGCTGCCAATGCCGCCTTCATTTTCTGCTATGCGGTGGGCACGGTTGCCGGTCCACAGGCGATCGGGGCTGCCATCGACATCACCGGCAATGACGGTTTTGCCTGGGCAATCGCTGGCTTCTTCGCCCTCTATGTGGTGCTTTCCCTGGGACGCCTGCTTTTTAACCCGAAACGCACTTGACTTTTCGGGCGCGATTTGTAGTTTCGCGCCAGATTTGCCGTGGGCCTCGTTCGGTCGTCCACGGCTTCGTTTATTAGAGGCAGGACGACCATGGCCAAGGCTACAACCATCAAGATCAAGCTTCTGTCGACGGCTGACACGGGTTTCTTTTACGTAACCACGAAGAACAGCCGCACCATGACGGACAAGATGACGAAGACCAAGTATGACCCGGTTGCTAAGAAGCATGTCGAGTTCAAGGAAACCAAGATCAAGTAAGACTTGATCGAAGGCTTTTCAAAAAAGGCGTGCCGCTTGTTGCGGCGCGCCTTTTTCTTTTGCCCCGTCCACTGCCGCTTGATTGCCAAGAGCCCAAACAAAAAACACCGGCTTCCTTGCGGAAACCGGTGTCTTTACAATAGGGGGTCGGCCGGCATGCAACACGGCACGAGGAACCGTTTTTGTTGTCGCATACCAACCGACCGACCCCACGACCCAGGAGATGCGGCGGACCTGAGCATCATGGGGTATCCAGAACCTCCTAAGAGGTCTTGTCTGCTGGGTGCAAGTTCTCCCAAGCAGAGACAAAAATCAACAGTTTATTAACCGCCAGACCTATCAGCGTACGAATATGGTTAAATCACGAGGGGTTGAACTTGCCGCAGCGTCGCGATCGTCAGTACTGCACACATTGAATCTTGAGATAACCGCCAGTCCATTCGAGTTCTTCTCAAGTCTAGTATGCGAAAACCATAGCGACCGGCGCACTCAAACCTAGGTCATCCCCTCGCAGAAAACGCTAATATTCAGGTAAATACAATACCCAGTAAGCATGTCACGGAGGGGTGCTGCCAGCATCCGCCGCGTTTGGTGCAAGACTATTCTGGCATCAACGGATAAGTCGTTTTGTAACTGCTCAAAAAGGCAGCATGAATTGATCAAATCCATAGCTGGACTGGCAGACCAAAAAGCTGTGTAAATCTCTGTAGACAGCGCCGACCGCGACTGAAAGCACAGCATTTATTTAAAGGGCTGGACTAAGCCGCTGCGGCAACGACGCGATTGCGGCCGGAGTTTTTGGCCTCGTAGAGCGCACGGTCTGCCTGTTTCAAGAGCTGTTCCGGAGTTTCAATGCCCGGGCCGATCGTGGCAATGCCCATGGATGCGGTCAGCATCAACGGTGTCTCGCCCGTGCGGAGCTGGAATGGCCTTGCTTCAATCATACCGCGCAGCCGCTCTGCCACGGTTGCGGCCACCTCCGCCGGCGTGTCCGGCATGACTAGGACGAACTCTTCGCCGCCGAAACGGCAGGCGAGATCGGCACCGCGCACCGTCGCACGGATCCGCCCGGCGAATTCCTTCAGCACTTCGTCGCCGGCATCGTGGCCGTAGCCGTCATTCACCAGCTTGAAGCGATCGATATCGGTGATGCAGATCGTCAGCGGCCGGCCGCGCACCTTGGCGCGGGCAAAGAGCGTTCGCAGCTGTGTGTCGAGATAGCGGCGATTGTGGAGCCCGGTCAGGCCGTCGGTGACTGCAAGCTCGATCGTCTGCCGCACGCTGTTGCGCAGGCGATCATTGTAGCGCTTGCGGCGAACCTGGGTCAGGGCGCGGGCCACGAGTTCGTTGGGATCAAGGGGACGCACGATATAATCGTTCACGCCGAGATCGAGGGCGCGAATAATCATCTGCTCATCGCCCTGTTCTGTGATCAGCAGGATCGGGATGAAGCGGGTGCGATCCAGCGACCGGATCTGCGAGCACAGGCGCAAGGGATCGTAGTCTTCGAGATTGCAGTTGACGATGATGAGGTCGAACGTGTTCTCCGCCGCCTCGAACACCGCAGCCTGCGGGTCGGACATCGCAAAGACTTCCGCTATCGGCTTCAGCGACTTGATGATGCGTTCCTGCGAGGCGGCGCGGCTGTCGACGAGCAGGACATGCGCCTGCTCTTCCAGACGCCCGTCCTGAAGCCGCAGAATGTCGTCCATGCCGGCCTGGCGGGTCGTATCGTGGCGGATGCGCAGTTCGTCCGACAATGTCTTCAGGCGCACGAGGCTTTTCACGCGCGAAATCAGCTGCAGGTCGTTGACAGGCTTGGTGAGGAAGTCGTCGGCACCGGCTTTGAGGCCGCGGACGCGATCCGAAGGCTGGTCGAGTGCGGTGACCATGACGACCGGGATATGGGCCGTGCGCGGATTGGACTTCAGCCGCTCGCAGACTTCAAAGCCGTCCATTTCCGGCATCATGATGTCGAGCAGGATCACATCGACCTGGGTGCGATCACAGATGTCGAGCGCATCGCGACCGTTGCTCGCCGTCAGAACGTCGAAATATTCCGCCATGAGCCGCGCTTCGAGCAGCTTCACGTTGGCTGGAATATCGTCGACGACCAGAATGCGCGCAGTCATGTCCCGTAATCCTCACGCGTCCCCGAGATAGGTCTTGATGGTCTCGATGAACTTCGGCACCGATATCGGCTTGGAGACATAGGCCTCGCAGCCCCCTTGGCGGATGCGCTCCTCGTCGCCCTTCATGGCAAAGGCCGTGACGGCGATGACAGGAATGACATGCAGTTCCGGGTCGTCCTTCAGCCATTTGGTGACTTCGAGACCGGAGACTTCGGGAAGCTGGATGTCCATCAGTATAAGATCCGGCTTGTGGCGGCGTGCGAGATCCATCGCTTCCATGCCGTTGCGGGTCTGAACCGTTTCATAGCCGGATGCTTCGATCAGATCGCGGAAGAGCTTCATGTTGAGCTCGTTGTCTTCGACAATCATAACCTTTTTCGGCATTCACCCGGTCCTTTGTCCCGCGCGGTCAGGCAGCCCGGAACTGAGGGGCTGGCGCGAGTTGCATCTTCCGTCATCGAGCATGCTAGTGCTATTTGGTTTCGAAATCGGTAATTTGCCAGCATAAGAGGAAAAGACTTTATGAAAAACAGAGATATACCGCCGGGCGCCGAAGAGACGGCGGTGGCAGTGCTGGGCTGGCTGGCCAATGAACCCGAGATGCTGTCGCGCTTTCTATCTCTGTCCGGCGTACAGCCCGGTCAATTGCGCGAGGCGGTGAATGATCCCGGCTTTCTGGCGGGAATGCTCGAATTCCTGATGCAGCATGAACCGACCCTGATGGCTTTCTGCGCGGCAACCGAAACGAAACCCGAAACCGTGGTGTCGGCCTATCACCAGTACGTCCGCCCTGGCCTCGATTCCGGCGAATATTGATGCTGACGGATCTCGACCATATCACTGTCCGGGATCGTCCGCTTGTTGTCTGCGACGTGGACGATGTGGTTCTGCAATTCGCCACCCCGTTCGAGGCGTTTCTGATGACCCGCGGTCATCGGCTTCTGCCCCGCTCGTTCAAACTCACCGGTAACATCATCAACGGCGCAGACGAAAGCGTTCTGGAAGCACCTGTGGTAAAGGCGCTGATCGACGACTTCTTCATCGAGCAGGAACGCTGGCAGACGCCGTTTGCCGATGCAGTGGACAGCCTGCATGCGATCAGCGCTGACAGCGACCTCGTCTTCCTGACAGCCATGCCGCCGCGCCATGCGGAGGTGCGCAGACGGCTGCTTGACCAGTTGACGCTGACTTTCCCGATGATCGCGACGGAAGAAGCCAAGGGGCCGATGGTCGCAAAGCTGCATGGCGCAAGGCCCCTGCCCGTCGCCTTCGTCGACGACATGGTCCACAATCTCCACTCCGTCGGCGACCATGTGCCGGACTGCCTGCTGGTCTACCTTCCGCCGCCGCTCGAGATCTTCCGCTTCGCGCCCGATCCGCAGGAGACGGTCCGGCGCGTCGAAAACTGGCCTGAGGCATCCAAGCTCATTCGATCCCATTTCACGGGCTAAGGCGCGGCCGAGACACAGCTGACATCGTCGCGGTACTTGTCTTGGTCCGGCCCCGGGCCTATGGTGCAAATGTTCAACCTTTGTTCCTGCCATGACCCGCTCCGCCCCTGTTCATACCGGCTTCTGTCGCGACTGCCTGACCGGGCAGGCCGAGGGTCTGCGCCGGTGTCGCTCCTGCGGCAGTCCACGGCTCGTCTATCATCCGGAACTCTTCGACCTGTCGATCGCCCATATCGACTGTGACGCCTTCTATGCTTCGGTGGAGAAACGGGACAATCCCGATCTTATCGACAAGCCCGTGATCATCGGCGGCGGCAAGCGTGGGGTGGTGTCCACTGCCTGCTACGTCGCTCGCATTCACGGCGTGCGCTCGGCCATGCCGATGTTCAAGGCGCTGGAGGCCTGTCCGCAGGCGGTGGTGATCCGGCCGGACATGGAGAAATATGTCCGCGTCGGCCGGCAGATCCGGAGCATGATGGAGGAGTTGACGCCGCTGGTGCAGCCGATCTCGATCGACGAGGCCTTTCTCGACCTGCGCGGCACCGAACTCCTGCATCACGATCCGCCGGCACGGGTGCTTGCCCGCCTCGCAGGCCGGATCGAGAAGGAGATCGGAATCACCGTCTCCGTCGGGCTCTCCTATTGCAAGTTCCTCGCCAAGGTCGCTTCCGACCTGCAGAAGCCGCGGGGCTTCTCCGTCATCGGCGAGGCAGAGGCGCTCTCCTTTCTCGCCGACAAGCCGGTGACCATGATCTGGGGTGTCGGCAAGGCCTTTGCCACGACGCTGCAGGCGGATGGCATCCGCACGATCGGCCAGTTGCAGGTGATGGACGAAACCGAGCTCATGCGACGTTACGGGGTAATGGGACAGCGGCTGGCCAGGCTTTCGCGCGGTATCGACGATCGCACGGTGCATCCGAACGATCCGGCCAAGAGCGTCTCGGCAGAGACGACGTTCTTCGATGACATCCACCGGCTCGACGATCTCGTGGTGCATCTGCGCGAACTTTCCGAAAAGGTGGCCTGGCGGCTGAAGCGGCACGAGATCGCAGGACAGACCGTCGTCCTGAAACTGAAAACCTCGGACTTCAAGCTGCGCACTCGAAACCGGCGGCTCGACGATCCGACGCAACTCGCCGACCGGATTTTCCGGACAGGCATGTCACTGCTGGAGAAGGAGACCGACGGGACGAAGTTCCGGCTGATCGGGATCGGCGTGAGCGACCTTCAGGATCCGGCACTGGCCGATCCGCCCGATCTCGTCGACGTGCAGGCCGGGCGCCGGGCGGCGGCTGAAGTGGCGATGGACAAATTGCGCGACAAGTTCGGCAAGGGGACGGTCCAGACGGGCTATACCTTCCCGCCCAGGAGATAGTGGAACCGTGACGCAAGTGCCCGCCAGCAGAGACCCGAGCCATCGTCCGACGCATCCGACCGCCCGGTTTCGGCTGTTGCGAATGACGGCCTCGCATAGGCGCATGCGGCACAACGACCTGATGCTGGGTATGATCCTCGCGTTTGTCGCCGGCGCGATCAATGCCGGCGGCTTCCTGGCGATCGGACAGTATACATCGCACATGACGGGTATCGTCTCATCGATCGCCGACAATCTCGCACTCGGGGTTTTCGGACTTGTGGGCTCGGGTCTGGCGCTCCTGATGAGCTTCACGGTTGGCGCAGCCTGCTCGGCGATCCTCATCAAGTGGGCGAGACGGCATGCCCGTCGCCAGCAATACGCCTATCCGCTGGCGCTCGAGTCCGGGTTATTGATCGCCTTTGCCGGGATCGGCGCCGTGGTTCCGCCGGCCGCCGCAGCGTCGGCGACCGCTCTGCTCCTGTGTTTCGTCATGGGGCTGCAGAATGCGACGATCACCAAGATTTCCGGCGCGCGCATCCGCACCACCCATCTGACGGGTATGATCACCGATATCGGGATCGAAACGGGCAAGCTCGCCTATGGACTGGTCGCGCGACGTCTCGTCCACCCGCCGATCGTGACGGATGTCCGGAAGCTCTCCATCCTCCTCCCGATCGTTGGCATGTTTTTTCTCGGCGGACTGATCGGCGCGCTGGGCTTCAAGCATCTCGGCCATGCCTTTTCGCTCCCGGTTGCGGCCCTGCTTCTCGCCGTCGCCTCCCCTCAGCTGCGCATGCGTCCAGAGTAGCCACAATGGGTACGGAAAGCTGGGGACACTTGATCACAGCCGCGTGACGGCCTGCGGTCACCGATCCACTGCGAAACTTTTCTTAAACATCGTCGCATAGACTTCAGCAGCTTTGTCTCGCGTTCCAAGTGGTCGACCATGTTCCAGCGTTTCGCCATCGCCTTCAGCCTTTCCCTTCTGGCCAGCACGGCGCTTGCCGCAGACGGCCCCCTGCAGATCTTCGTCTCTAAGACGGACCAGACGCTCACTGTCTATGACGGTGAAACGGTTGTCGCGACGACGAAGGTCTCGACCGGCAAGCCGGGGCACACGACGCCCTCCGGCATCTTCTCGATCCTGGAGAAGCGCAAATATCACGAGTCCAACCTCTATTCGAACGCGCCCATGCCCTTCATGCAGCGCCTGACATGGTCCGGCATCGCGCTGCATGAGGGCAAGGTCCCGAACCATCCGGCCTCGCATGGCTGCGTGCGCCTGCCGAACGGCTTTGCAAAGTCGCTATTCTCCATGACCGAGCGCGGGGCACATGTGATCATCACCGACGCTCCGGTGACGCCGCGCCAGGTGACGCATGCCAATCTCTTTACGCCGAGACTGCCGATCGACGACGGCGGGCTGCTGTCCGATGTCGAGCTGCGCCCGGGCCGCGTGGAAGCCAGCCTGAAGCCCGTGGAAGTGGCGATGAACTCCGTTCCGCCGCGCAGCGGGGCCGAAGCGAAGCTGACGATCGAGGAACCGCCGCCGCTCAGGATCCTGATCACCCGACGCACACAGCGCGATGTCGCGACTGACGTCCAGCGCCTCCTGAACAAGGTCGGCTTCGATGCCGGAATTCCGGACGGGTTGCTGGGCTCGCGAACGATCGCGGCGATCAAGGCATTCAAGGACAAACACGCGGTCGAGAAGAACGGCGAGATCCTGTCGAAGCCCTTTCTCGCCGCACTCTACAGCCAAGCCGGCGAAGACCATCCGCCGATGGGCCAGTTGATGATCCGGCAGAAGTTTCGGCCGCTCTTTTCCGCAACGGTCGACATCAAGGAGCCGGAAAAGGCGCTCGGCACCCATTTCATCGAGGCGACCCACGTCGATCGGTTCAAGCGTCAAGCCGAGTGGCGGGGCGTGACACTGGACGACCATCTGGCTGCCGCGACCCAGAAGCGGCTCGGCATCACCACGCCAGCCGAGGATCGCGCCGTTTTCACGGCCGAGGCCGCACTCTCGCGTATCGTCATTCCGGACGAGTTGCGCGCAAGAATCGAGACCATGCTCAGCGAAGGCTCGTCAATCACAATCCAGGACACCGGCCTCGGCCCGGAGACCGGTGACGGCACGGATTTCATTACGGTGACGCGGCCGAAGCCGCGCGCCTGATCCTTACACCAGCTCCACGTCGAGGACGCCCGGCGTTGAGCGCATAGCGGCAGCGATCTCCGGCGAGATGCGGAAGCGTTCCGTGAGCTCGACCTCGATCTCGCGCTGTCCCTCGTCCTTTATGACGATGAAGGAGACGAGGCCGTCGCCGCGGGCGTTCAGGCGCGCTGCCACCGCGCGCAGGGGACCGGAATCCCTGACATAGACGCGCATGGCCTTCTGCATGCGGATCGACTGCTCTTCGAGCGACTGAGCCGTCTGGACGCGCAGGCCGATGCCCTCGGGGCGCTCCTCGGCCTGGACGGTCAGCACCAGCGATTTGCCCGCCTCGAGCAGGTCGCGGTACTGGTTGAGACCTTCCGAGAAGAGTACGGCTTCATATTGTCCAGACGCATCCGAGAAGGTGATGATGCCCATCTTGTTGCCGGTGCGGGTCTTGCGCTCCTGGCGGGAGATGACGGTGCCGGCGAGACGGCCCGCGGAAGCACCCTGTTTCACGGCCACGGAGAAATCGGCGAAGTTCTGCACACGGAGCTTGTCGAGCAGGTCTCTGTACGCGTCGAGCGGATGGGCGGAGAGGTAGAAGCCGAGCACCTGGAATTCGCGCATCAGCTTTTCCGAGGAAAGCCAGGGTGTATAGGGTGCAAAGGCGATCCGCTCGGGCCCGCTTGCGCCGCCGGAGCCGAACATGTCGGACTGGCCGCTGACGGCATTTTCCTGGGCGCGCTGAGCATAGCCCATGATCCGGTCGATGCTGCCAACCAGTTCGGCGCGGTCGCGACCGAAGCAGTCGAAGGCGCCGGCGGCGATCAGGCTTTCGAAGACGCGGCGGTTGATCTGTTTAGGGTCGATCCTGAGGCAGAAATCCTCGATGCTCTCGAAGGGCTTGTCCCCGCGCACCTCGACGATGTGATCGACGGCACCTTCACCGACCCCCTTGAGGGCGGCGAGCGCGTAATAGATGCGGTTCGGACCTGTCTGGAAGTGACGGTACGAGGTCTGAACCGACGGCGGCACGACCTCGATGCCGAGGCGCCCGGCGTCCTGGCGGAAGTCCACCAGCTTTTCGGTGTTCGACATGTCGAGTGTCATTGACGCGGCCAAGAACTCGACCGGATAATGCGCCTTCATATAGGCCGTCTGGTAGGAGACGATGGCGTAGGCGGCGGCGTGGGACTTGTTGAAGCCGTAGTTGGCGAACTTGGCCAGCAGTTCGAAGATGTTGTTGGCCTGCGGCTTCGAGACGCCATTCTTCATTGCGCCGTCGACGAAACGTGCCGACTGCTGGTCCATCTCCGCCTTGATCTTCTTACCCATGGCGCGGCGCAAAAGGTCGGCTTCGCCGAGCGAATAACCCGATAGGACCTGCGCGATCTGCATGACCTGTTCCTGGTAGACGATGACGCCCTGGGTTTCCTTGAGCAGATAGTCGATCTTCGGATGGATGGAGGCGACTTCTTCTTCCCCGTGTTTGCGGGCGTTGTAGACCGGGATGTTCTCCATCGGGCCCGGGCGATAAAGCGCCACCAGCGCGATGATGTCCTCGATGCAGTCGGGGCGCATGCCGATGAGGGCCTTGCGCATGCCGGCACTTTCCACCTGGAAGACGCCGACCGTTTCGCCGCGCGACAGCATCTCGTAGGTCTTGACGTCATCGAGCGGAATGGCCGCGAGATCGACCTTATGGCCGCGCTGCTCCTGCACGAAATCGACGGCGGTCTTCAACACCGTGAGCGTCTTCAGGCCAAGAAAGTCGAACTTCACCAGGCCTGCCTGCTCGACCCATTTCATGTTGAACTGGGTGACCGGCATGTCGGAGCGCGGATCGCGATACATCGGCACCAGCTTCGACAGCGGGCGGTCACCGATGACGATACCGGCGGCGTGGGTTGAGGCGTGGCGGTAAAGGCCCTCGATCTTCTGGGCGATTTCGAGAAGACGCGCGACAACCGGCTCTTCGGCGGCGGCCTCCTGCAGCTTGGGTTCTTCCTCGATCGCCTTGGAGAGGGGCGTCGGGTTGGCCGGATTGTTCGGCACGAGCTTGCAGATCTTGTCGACCTGTCCATAGGACATTTCAAGCACGCGGCCGACGTCGCGCAGGGCGGCGCGGGCCTGCAGCGATCCAAAGGTGATGATCTGCCCGACCTGCTCGCGGCCGTATTTCTTCTGCACGTAGCGAATGACCTCTTCGCGGCGCTCCTGGCAGAAGTCGATGTCGAAGTCGGGCATCGAGACGCGTTCCGGATTGAGGAAGCGTTCGAAGAGCAGCGAGAAGCGCAAGGGGTCGACATCGGTAATAGTCAGCGCATAGGCGACCAGTGAGCCTGCACCCGAACCACGGCCAGGGCCGACGGGAATGTCATGCTGCTTTGCCCATTTGATGAAGTCGGCAACGATCAGGAAGTAGCCGGGGAACTTCATGCGCTCGATAACCGAGAGCTCAAATTCCAGGCGGTCGCGATATTCCTTCTCTTCGTAGCCAGGCGCCATGCCGAGGGCGGCGAGACGGTGATCGAGCCCCTCCTCCGCCTGGCGGCGCAATTCGAGCGCTTCCTCGCGCTCGGCTTCTTCCGGATCGTCGCTGCCGCCGGTGAAGCGCGGCAGGATCGGCTTGCGGGTGTCGAGCACGAAGGAGCAGCGACGGGCGATTTCGACCGAATTCTCCAGCGCCTCCGGCAGATCGGCGAAGAGCTTCATCATGTCCGCCCTGCTCTTCAGATAGTGGTCCGGCGTGAGGCGGAAGCGGTCGTCGTTGGAGACAATGGCATTGTGGGCCACGGCCATAAGGGCATCATGGGCGTCGTAGTCGTCACGCGCCGGGAAGAAGGCTTCGTTCGTTGCGACCAGCGGAAGGTCGTGCTCATAGGCAAGCTGGACCATACGGCGCTCATGCGTGCGATCATAATCGCCGTGGCGCTGAAGCTCGACATAGAGGCGATCACCGAACAGGCGCTTCAGGGACAGAAGACGGCTTTCGGCCTGGGCCTTGTGGCCATCCTTGAGAATACGATCAATTGGCCCACCGCCCGCGCCCGTCAGCACGATCAGACCTTCGGTACCGCTCTCCTCGAACCAGGAGAGTTTGACATGGGTCGGCTGGCCGGCATCGCCGCCGAGATAGGCCCGGCTTACGAGGTCGACGAGACGCTCGTAGCCACCGGCATCCGATGCCAGGACCACCACGGCCGGCAGATCCGGCATGTGGCCATTACCGCCGCGCTTCTCGCCGGTAGAATCCTCCATGTCGATCGACAACTGGCAGCCGATGATCGGCTGAATGCCATCGCCGAGCGCCTTCTGCGAGAATTCGAGCGCGACAAAAAGATTGTTGGTGTCGGTGACAGCAATCGCTGGTTGGTCGTCGGCAACAGCCTTGCCGAGGATCTTCTTCAGTGGCAGCGCGCCTTCGAGAAGCGAATAGGCGGAATGCACCCGCAGGTGCACGAAACCCGGGCCATTGCCCGTCACACTGGTCGCCTGGTCGTCGACGCTGTGTTCGCCCATACCGCTTCTTCCCTGACTGTCTGAATCGGTCGGGATTTTCGGCTTTTGCGGTTGCGAAGTCCAGAAAGAAGTCGTGCGGCAAAGCCTTCCTCACCAGCTTTGCCGCCCGAAGATTTCAGAGGGCCATCATCAGCAGGGTCATGCTGGATACGAACACGGCCATCGAGGCAAATGCAGCAACGTCACGAAGAATTTCGGTCATTTCTGGCTCCTTGTCCCTTTATGTTTTTATTTTGTTCTTCTCTTGTTCCAATGTCAACCCAAAAAAACCGTGCACCTCGGCGGAACAATTTCCGCCGAGGTTCAAGAAGGCACAAAGTTGGAGTGTGAGGTTAGACCTCGAATTCGACGACCTTGCCGTCCACCAGGGTCACGCAGCGGTCCATCCGCCGAGCGATGTCGTGATTGTGGGTCGCGATCATCGCCGAGAGGCCCGACTGGCGGACCAGTGCTTCGAGGGCTGAGAAGACATAGCTCGCGGTCTCAGGGTCGAGATTGCCGGTGGGTTCGTCGGCGAGCAGAACCAGCGGCGCATTGGCAACGGCACGCGCGATCGCCACGCGCTGCTGCTCACCACCGGACAGCTCGGCCGGGCGGTGGTCGGCGCGATGGCCGACGCGCATATAGTCGAGGAGTTGCTTGGCCCGCTCGGCCGCTTCCGGCTTGGACAAGCCGGCAATCAGCTGGGGCATCATCACGTTTTCCAGCGCGGAGAACTCTGGCAGGAGATGGTGGAACTGGTAGACGAAGCCGACCGACTTGCGGCGGATTGCCGTGCGCTCCTCGTCGCCGAGATCCTGGCAGGCAACGCCGCCGACGGTCACTTCACCGCCATCGGGATGTTCCAGCAGGCCGGCAACATGCAGTAGCGTCGATTTGCCGGTGCCGGACGGTGCGACCAGAGCCACGGTCTCGCCCGTTCGCAGGGTGAAATCCGCGCCTTTCAAAATCGAAAGCACAGTCTCGCCTTGGCCGTAATGGCGATCGATGCCGGCAAGCGATAGAACCACGTCTTTTGCCATGGGGTTCGGCATCCTCATTCGTAACGCAGGGCCTGGACGGGATCCAGACGCGAGGCCCGCCAGGCCGGGAAGATGGTGGCCATGAAGGACAGGCTGAGCGCCATGACGACCACCGAGATCGTCTCGCTCATGTTCATGTCCGCCGGCAGCTGGCTCAGGAAGTAAAGCTCGGGATCGAAAAGTACGGTCCCCGAAACCCAGGAGAAGAATTGGCGAATGCTCTCAATGTTGAGACAGACGATGACACCCAGGGCGACGCCGGCCATAGTTCCGACCGTGCCGATCGCGGCGCCCGTCATGAAGAAGATGCGCATGATCGCCCCTGATGTCGCGCCCATGGTGCGCAGGATCGCGATGTCGCTCGCCTTGTCTTTCACCAGCATGATGAGGCCGGAGATGATGTTGAGGGCGGCGACGAGAACGATCAGCGTCAGGATCATGAACATGACGTTCCGCTCGACCTGCAGCGCCGAAAAGAAGGTCTGGTTGCGCTGGCGCCAGTCGGTCAGGAAGATCTGACGACCGGCGGCTTCCTCGATCAATGGGCGCAGCTCGTCCACGGCATCCGGATCTGAGATGAAGAGCTCAATCGATTGGACGATGCCCTCGACGTTGAAATAGAGCTGCGATTCCTCGAGCGGCATATAGATGATCGAAGCGTCATATTCCGACATGCCGATCTCGAAGATGCCCGAGACGGGATAGGATTTGACGCGCGGGTTGACGCCGAGCGGTGTCACGTCGCCTTCGGGGGAGACGAGCGTGATCGTATCGCCGGCAGAGAGACCGAGCTGGGCCGCCATGCGTGAGCCTATCAGCACGCCCTGCCCCGTGGCGAAGCCGACCATGTCGCCGGAGCGGATGTTGGACGAGACGACCGAGAGCTTGGTGAGATCATCCGGGCGAATGCCGCGCACCAGAGCGCCGGTGCCGGCGCCTTCGCGGCCGGAGGCCAGCGTCTGGCCCTCGACCAAAGGCAGCGCCATGGTGACGCCGGGCACGGCGGCGAAGCGCTCGGCAAGGCCGGCGTAATCGCTCAATGGCTGGTCGACCGCCTGGACGATCATGTGGCCATTGATGCCGAGGATGCGCGAGACAAGTTCCGTACGGAAACCGTTCATCACGGCCATGACGATGATCAGCGTGGCGACGCCGAGCATGATGCCAATGAAGGAGAAGCCCGCGATCACGGAAATGAAGGCTTCCTTGCGCCGGGCACGGAGATAGCGCCATGCCACCATCCGCTCGAAGCCGGAAAAGGCACGCGCGGATGCTGCCTTGCCGGTTGCTGCCGTCTCGTTGCCAGCGGCCGTCGTCGCCATGGTCTCTCCTTGCCTCGGGATCACGGTCTCGGTCACCCAACTTCTCGTCGGCTGACGCTTCTTATGCCTCAAGCCGTCAGCTTGTTGATCGCCGCTTCGATGGTCAGGGTCTCGCGAGCGCCGGTCTTGCGATCCTTGAGCTCGACCTCACCAGCCGCGACTGCCCTCGGACCAGCGATCACCTGAACCGGAACGCCGATCAGATCGGCGGTCGCAAACTTGGTACCGGCGCGATCATCAGTATCGTCGTAGAGCACATCCTTGCCGGCGTTCTGCAGGGCGACATAGAGCCGATCGCAGGTAGTATCGCAGCCTTCGTCGCCCGGCTTCATGTTGATCACGACGGCATCGAAGGGCGCGACCGAGGCCGGCCAGATGATTCCGTTGTCGTCATGCGAGGCTTCGATGATGGCGGGAACAAGGCGCGTCGGGCCAATGCCGTAGGAACCCATATGGACGAGGTGTTCCTTGCCGTCGGGACCCTGAACCTTGGCGCCCATTGGCTCAGAATATTTCGTGCCGAAATAGAAGATGTGGCCCACCTCGATGCCGCGGGCCGACAGGCGATCGCCGTCCGCGATCGTATCGAAAGCTGCCTCGTCATGCATTTCTGACGTCGCGGCATAGACCGAGGTCCATTTATCGAAGATCGACTGCAGACCGTCGACGTTGTCAAAGTCGGTATCGACGGAGGGAATGTCGAAATCAACGAAGCTCTTGTGGCAGAAGACTTCCGATTCACCGGTATCGGCCAGAATGATGAATTCATGGCTGTGATTGCCGCCGATCGGGCCTGTATCGGCGCGCATTGGAATGGCGCGCAGGCCAAGGCGATCGAAGGTCCGCAGGTAAGCGACGAACATCTTGTTGTAGGAGTGGATTGCATCGGCCTGGGTCAGGTCGAAGGAATATGCATCCTTCATCAGAAATTCGCGCGAGCGCATGGTGCCGAAGCGGGGACGGATCTCGTCACGGAACTTCAGCTGGATATGGTAGAGATTGAGCGGCAGGCTCTTGTAGGACTTGACCGACGAACGGAAGATGTCGGTGATCATCTCTTCGTTGGTCGGGCCATAGAGCATGGGGCGGTCCTGCCGGTCGCGGATGCGCAGCATTTCCTTGCCGTAATCCTCGTAGCGACCGCTTTCCTGCCAGAGCTCGGCCGACTGGAGGGTCGGCATGGAGAGCTCGATGGCACCGGCGCGGTTCTGCTCTTCGCGGATGATGGCGTTAACCTTGTCGAGCACGCGCTTGCCGAGCGGCAGCCAGGAATAGATCCCCTGGCTCTGCTGGCGGATCATGCCCGTCCGCAGCATCAGGCGGTGGGAAACGATCTCGGCTTCCTTGGGATTTTCCTTCAGGATCGGCATGAAGTAGCGCGACAGACGCATAACGAATTCCAGATGGTTGTCGATTCCGCCAGAACGGCGGAATCAGCGATTGAAACGGGTTGTCAGGAAGCGTTCATAGCCGGTTGGACATGAGAAGAAAACCCGCAAGCGCCGTTCGCCCTCCTCGCCCACAGAGGGATGTCGCGTGCGACCGGCGACGAACAAAATCGCGTCGTATCCGGACGGACAAACGCTGCAAATCCGGTCATTCCATGACCTTCATACGACAAAAACGACATCAGAATTTTTTTTGGACAAGTGTAACAATTCTGCAAGATTCAGGGGTGACAACGACCACTGTTTGGGCTAGGTTCAGCCCATAAAAGAGGCAGGGAGTACAAATCTTTGCCACACTCGCGGTCAAGTCTTGGGAGGATCAGATCTCGGCGCGCTAGTTCGCAGCCCCTTAAATGGTGAAGGATCACGCGATGATTTGGAACAAGGTCTTTGGACCTTGTTTTTTTTTGCCTTGTTACATGATCTGCCGGGTTTGGCGCCCTAACAGCACCTTTCAAGGATCAACGCCCGGCATAATCACCGGCAGGTCCTTGAAGCCAATGCCAAAATAGGTGCCGGCAACATACCAGGCGCCATAGATCAGCCCTGAGACAATTGTGGTCGTGAGGAAGATCCTGGCAGCGCGAAATCGGGTCGGCGCGCTTGCAACCGTTCCCGGCACGACATTCTGATCCTCGTCCTGGGTGCGCAGTCCGATCGGCAGGACGGCGAACAGGGTAAGCCACCAGATTACGAAATAAACCGCCAGTCCCGACAGGATCGCCATAATGTCTCGCTCCAGACTTGATCCGGCACGGGCATCCGCGCTCCTGCCGTTCGTCACCCTATAGTCGCGGAAGACGGCCGGCACAAAGACAAAAGCGTCGCAGGGCGCAATCCAGCTCGATCAACAAGATTTCAGCATTAGGTGATGGTGCCGTCAGACCTGCTCGAGTTCGATCAGGGTGCCGAAGAAATCCTTCGGGTGAAGAAAGAGCACCGGTTTGCCATGAGCACCGATCTTCGGCTCACCGCTTCCGAGCACGCGGGCTCCGGTGGCCGCAAGCTGGTCACGGGCCGCCAGGATGTCGGTCACCTCGTAACAAATATGATGCATGCCGCCCGATGGGTTCTTGTCCAGGAAAGCTGTGATCGGCGAGGCTTCGCCCAGCGGCTCCAGAAGTTCGACCTTGGTATTTTCCAGTTCGACGAAAACAACCGTCACGCCATGCTCCGGCAAAGCCTGCGCCTGGGACACCTTGGCGCCCAGCGTGTCGCGGTAGCTCGCGGTTGCGGCAGCGAGATCGGGAACGGCAATGGCGATGTGGTTAACGCGGCCGAGCATGGCTTCCTCCTGACGTTGCGGGCAAAGACTAGGTCATCCCTGCCCGCGTCGTCCCTCAGACTTTGGTCAGGAAAACGGTGACGATCGGCTTCTTGCCCCAGACCTCGTTGGCGGTCGATCGCACTGCACGGCGGATTGCTTCCCGCACAGTCTCGAGATCCTTGCGGCGGCTGCGCGGAATGCTCTCGACGGCGCCGAGGACGGCGTCGTAAAGCGTGTCTTCCATCAACTCGCCCTCGTGATCATATTCCGGCAGGCCGAAGGGGACGACATCGGGATCACCGAGGAAGTCGAAGCGGCTGTCGAGAAGCACGCTGACGGCGACATGGCCGACATAGGACAGCTTCTTGCGGTCCGCGATGCCCATTTCCTCGATATCGCCGACGAGTCTGCCGTCCTTGTAGACGCGGCCGAAATGGGCCTGGTCAATGACCTCGGCCGGACCCGGTGCAATGCGCAGCATGTCGCCATTGCGGACACGCGGCACCGTCGGAATGCCGGCCTGCAGCGCCAGATCTTTCTGAGCGACAAGGTGGGCTGCCTCTCCATGCACGGGCACCAGCATTTGAGGGCGGGTCCACTGGTACATCTGCAAGAGTTCGTTACGACGCGGGTGACCCGAGACGTGCACGAGGGCTTCACTGTCGGTGATGATGTGCACACCCTGTTCGATCAGGCCGTTCTTGATCTCCAGGATCGCCTTTTCGTTCCCGGGGATGGCGCGCGACGAGAAGACGACGGTGTCGCCTGCGGTGAGCGCCACATTGCGCATCTCGTCTCGCGAAAGCTTGGCAAGCGCTGCACGCGCCTCACCCTGGCTGCCCGTGAGGATGACGACGACCTTGTTGCGCGGGATGAAACCGTATTCGTCTTCGGCGATGAAGGGGCGGATGCCCTCCATGATGCCGATGTCCTGAGCCACATTCGTCACGCGCTTCAGTGAACTACCGAGCAGCAAGACTTCGCGGCCGGCCGCTTCGGCCGCCTGGGCGATCGAGCGGATACGCCCGACATTGGAGGAGAAGGTGGTGATGGCCACCCGGCCTTCGGCTGCCTCGATGATGTTCTGCAGCCCCTTGGAGACTTCCTCCTCGGAGGGCGAGACACCGTCACGTAGTGCATTTGTCGAATCGCAGAGCAGTGCCAAGACGCCCTCGTCGCCGACTGCGCGGAAGCGGGCTTCATCGGTCAGTGGCCCGAGCGAGGGATTGTGATCGATCTTCCAGTCGCCCGTATGCACGACATTGCCGAGCGGCGTGCGGATGACGAGCGACATCGGTTCGGGGATCGAGTGATTGACGCCGATGGCTTCGATTTCGAAGGGGCCGACATTGATCCGGTCGCCCTGCTTGAACGGCGTGATCGGGATCTCGGCGCGTGAGCCTTCATAGTCGCGCTTGGCTTCCAGCATGCCGGCGGTAAAACGCGAGGCATAGACAGGCACGTTGAGGCCCGGCCACAAATCGTTCAGGGCGCCGTAGTGGTCCTCATGGGCATGGGTGATGATAATGCCCTTGAGGTTCTTCTTCTGCTTCTTGATGAATTCGATGTCGGGCAGCACGAGATCGACACCGGGAAGCTCCGGACCGGCGAACGTTACGCCGCAGTCGACCATGATCCATTGGCGATTGGACGGCGGGCCATAGCCGTACAATGCGAGGTTCATGCCGATTTCACCCACGCCGCCCAGCGGCAGGAAAACCAGTTCGTCGTTCTTGGCCATTCTTCTTTCCGATCCAGTCTACCCGAAAAACACATCTCCGGCGGCAACCGACATCATTCCGTCGGGGCCCCGGTCGAGCAACAAAATTCCCTTATCATCGATTCCGGAAAAGATACCGGAAATCGAGCGATCCGGCAGGTTCACCGTAATTTTCTCACCTATCCCGCAGGCGACGCCGCGCCAGCGGCGCACGATCTCGGCAATGCCCCTGCCCTCGTCCCAGACCGAAAGCGCCTCGGCCATCTCGACAAAGAGGCGGGCAAAAAATTCGGGCGGTGAGATCGACACGCCCTGATCGGCGAGCGAGGTTACCGGGTAGAGCGTCAGATCCGGGCGGTGCGCCAGGTTGATACCGATGCCGATCGCGAGCGCCATGCGTCCATCGGCGACGCGTTCCGCTTCCAGCAGGATGCCTGAAGTCTTCTTGCGGCCGATCAACACGTCGTTGGGCCACTTGATCTCGACAGGTTCACCGCCCAGCGGCATGACCGATTGGACGGCGGCATGGACGGCGAGCGCAACAGCGAGCGGGAGCGAGCCGAGCTGCTCGGCCGGTGCGGGATCGATCAGCAGCAGGGTCGAATAAAGATTGCCGCGTTCCGACACCCAGGGACGGCCGCGACGACCGCGTCCACCGGTCTGACGTTCAGCCGTCAGCCACAGAAAACCGGAATCGCCCGCGCGAGCGCGGGCGAATGCTTCCGTATTGGTGGACGAGACTTCGTCTAAGGCTTCGTGCCGGAAATCGTCGAGCGAGATCCTGCGCGGTCTTCCGAGGCTGGTCAATTAAACAACGTCTTTGCAGCTGCTTCAGCAGCGGTGCCAAGCGGGCCGCCGAAGAGGACGTAACCGACCACGAAGAGACCTGACAGACCGAAGACGAGACGCAGTTCGACCGAGGTGCGAGCGAACTCACCCTTGGCTTCGTCGAACCACATGACCTTGATGATGCGCAGATAGTAGTAGGCGCCGATGACCGAGGCCAGAACGCCGATGATGGCAAGCGCGTAAAGCTTGGCTTCGATTGCGGCGACGAAGACGAAGTACTTGGCGAAGAAGCCGGCGAGCGGTGGGATGCCGGCGAGCGAGAACATCAGCGCAGTCAGCACGAAGGCCATAAAGGGACGCGTGGTCGACAGGCCGGCGAGATCGTCGATGTTCTCGACATTACCACCTTCCTTCTGACGCATCGCCATGATGCAGGCAAACGTGCCGAGCGTCATCACCAGGTAGATCATCATGTAGATCAGAACGCCGGCGACGCCGGTGTCGTTGCCGGAAGCGAGCCCCACCAGCGCGTAACCCATGTGACCGATCGAGGAATAGGCCATCAGTCGCTTGATGTTCCTCTGGCCGATGGCTGCGACCGAACCAAGCACCATGGAAGCGATCGAGATGAACACGACGATCTGCTGCCATTCGGCAAAGATCGGCAGGAAGGCGTCGATGACGATGCGCACGAAGATTGCCATAGCGCCGATCTTCGGGGCGGCGGCCAGGAAGGCAGTGACCGGGGTCGGGGCGCCTTCGTAAACATCCGGCGTCCACATGTGGAACGGTACGGCAGAGATCTTGAAGGCAAGGCCGGCGAGGACGAAGACCAGGCCGAAGATCAGGCCGAGCGACGGTTCGCCGGCCGTAAGAACGGCAGCGATTTCGTCAAAGCCGATATTGCCCGTGAAGCCGTAGACGAGCGACATGCCGTAGAGCAGCATGCCAGAAGAGAGCGCACCGAGGACGAAGTACTTCAGGCCGGCTTCCGTCGAGCGCAGGCTGTCTCGGTTGATGGCAGCGACGACATAAAGCGCAAGCGACATCAGTTCGAGGCCGAGATAGAGGGCGATCAGGTCGTTGGCAGAGATCAGCAGCATGACGCCGAGCGTGGCAAGCACCAGCAGGACCGGAAACTCGAACTTGTCGAGGTGATCGAAGCGAGCGTGGCCGACCGCCATGATCATCGCCGTCACCGAACCGATGAGCGCGAGGATCTTCATGAACTTGGCATAGCCGTCGGCGACGTAGGCCCCGTTGAAGGCTTCGCCTTCGGCGCCCGAGAAGACCAGCCAGGCGCCGGAGAAGATCAGGAGCGCGATCGCGAGCCCCGTGACGACACTGTTCGACTTATCGCCCGAAAACACGCCGATCATGAGCAGCACCATGGCGCCCACGGCCAGGATCAGTTCCGGCGTGACCAGATGCAGGCTAGCAATGAGAGTTTCAACGGTCATGTCCAAAGGATCCTGTCGTCAGTTCGCAATCAGCGCCAGGGACTGGGCTGCTTGCAAGGCTGCGGAGTAGTTGTTCACCAGATTGTCGACGGAAGCTGCGGTCGCATCGAGGATGGGAGCCGGATAGACACCGAAGAAGATGGTGAGTGCGATCAGCGGGTAAAGCACGAGCTTTTCGCGGGCGGAGAGATCGAGCATTGCCTTCAGGCTCTCCTTCTCGAGCGCACCGAAGACGACCCGGCGGTAGAGCCAGAGTGCGTAAGCCGCCGAGAGGATGACGCCGGTTGCGGCAAAGAGCGCGACCCAGGTGTTGACGCGGAAGACGCCGATCAAGGTGAGGAATTCACCGACGAAGCCCGAGGTGCCCGGCAGGCCGACATTGGCCATGGTGAAGACCATGAAGGCGAGCGCATACTTCGGCATATTGTTGACCAGACCACCATAGGCCGCGATCTCGCGGGTGTGGAGACGGTCATAGATCACGCCGACGCAGAGGAAGAGCGCGCCGGAGACGAAGCCGTGGCTGATCATCTGGAAGATCGCACCCTGCACGCCCTGCTGGTTGGCAGCAAAGATACCCATGGTCACGTAACCCATATGGGCGACGGAGGAATAGGCGATCAGCTTCTTGATGTCTTCCTGCATCATCGCGACCAGCGAGGTGTAGATGATCGCAATGACCGACAGCGTGAAGACGAAGGGCGCGAAGAAGTCGGACGCCAGCGGGAACATCGGCAGCGAGAAGCGCAGGAAGCCGTAGCCGCCAAGCTTCAGGAGGATGCCCGCCAGGATGACGGAACCTGCGGTCGGCGCCTGAACGTGGGCATCCGGCAGCCAGGTATGAACCGGCCACATCGGCATCTTCACAGCGAACGAGGCGAAGAAGGCGAGCCACAGCCAGGTCTGCATTTCCGGCGGGAAGTCGTGCTGCAGAAGCGCTGCGATATCGGTCGTGCCGGCATCCCAATACATCGCCATGATGGCAAGCAGCATCAGCACCGAGCCGAGCAGCGTGTAGAGGAAGAACTTGTAGGACGCGTAGACGCGATCCTTGCCACCCCAGACGCCGATGATGATGAACATCGGAATGAGGCCGGCTTCGAAGAAGACGTAGAAGAGCACGATGTCGAGCGAGACGAAGACGCCGATCATCAGGGTCTCGAGCACCAGGAATGCGATCATGTATTCCTTCAGGCGCTTCTCGACAGAATTCCAGCTGGCGAGAATGCAGAAGGGCATGAGCAGCGTCGTCAGGATGACGAACAGCATCGAGATGCCGTCGACGCCGACATGGTAGGAAATGCCGGTCCCGAGCCAGGCATGCTTCTCCACCATCTGGAACCCGACATTCGAATTGTCGAAGTTGATCCAAATGAAGAGCGACACGACGAAGGTGAAGACCGTCGTCAGAAGCGCGACGTTCAGGATGTTGCGGCGGCCGAGAGAAGTGTCACCACGGGTCAGCAGCAGCAGAGCCACGCCGACCAGAGGCAGGAAGGTGACCGTCGAGAGAATGGGCCAATCGGTCATCAGAGGGAGCTCCCGAGCATCATCCAGGTAACGAGGGCCGCAATGCCGATGAGCATCGCGAAGGCATAGTGGTAGAGGTAGCCGGACTGCAGGCGAACGACCCGCTGGGTCAGACCGCCGACGGCAGAGGCAACACCGTTCGGGCCATAGGCGTCGATGGTGGCAACATCACCCTTCTTCCAGAGGAAGCGGCCGAGCGCCTTGGCGGAGCGAACGAAGAGGAAGTCGTAGAGCTCGTCGAAGTACCACTTGTTGAGCAGGAACTGGTAGAGCATCCACTGCTGTTCGGCGAGCTTCTTCGGGGCCGAGGGGTTCTTGATATACATGTACCAGGCGGTGACGAAACCGAGGGCCATGGCGAAGAAGGGGCTCCACTTCACCCACAGCGGAACGTGGTGGAACTCTTCGAGGATCTGGTTGTCGGGAAGCGTGAAGAGCGCGCCCTTCCAGAATTCGACATAGTGGTGACCGAAGAAGTAGTCGTGGAATATCACGCCAGCGAAGATCGCGCCGATGCCGAGCAAGAGCAGCGGCAGCAGCATGACCATCGGCGATTCGTGAACGTGGTGCATGACATCGGCGGAAGCGCGCGGCTTGCCGAAGAAGGTCATGAAGGCCAGGCGCCACGAGTAGAAGCTGGTGAAGAGAGCGGCAATCACGAGCAAGGTAAAGGCGAAGACGCCGACCGAGCTATGCGAGGCGAAGGCCGATTCGATGATGGCATCCTTCGAGAAGAAGCCGGCAAAGCCGATGATCGTGCCGGGGATGCCGACACCGGTCAGCGCCAGCGTGCCGATGGTCATCGCCCAGAAGGTATAAGGGATGTGCTTGCGCAGACCGCCCATGTAACGCATGTCCTGTTCGCCATCGACGGCGTGGATGACCGAGCCGGCGCCCAAGAACAAGAGCGCCTTGAAGAAGGCGTGCGTGAAGAGGTGGAAGACAGCCGCGCCATAAGCGCCGACGCCGAGCGCCACAAACATGTAGCCGAGCTGCGAGCAGGTCGAATAGGCGATGACGCGCTTGATGTCGTTCTGCACGAGGCCGACGGTCGCGGCAAAGAAGGCCGTGATCGCACCGACAATGGTGACGATAACAAGGGCATCCGGCGACAGTTCGAAGACCGGCGACATGCGGGCGACGAGGAAGACGCCGGCGGTGACCATGGTTGCAGCGTGAATGAGTGCCGAAACCGGGGTCGGGCCTTCCATAGCGTCCGGCAGCCAGGTGTGCAGCAAGAACTGCGCCGACTTACCCATTGCGCCCATGAAGAGCAGCAGGCAGGCGCCGGTCAGCGCGTGGCTGCGGTCGAGCTGCATGCCAAAGAGGTTAAGTACCACTTCCGGCGAAGCTGCGGGATCGGTCGGAAGATAGGACTGGGCGGAGGCGAAGATCGTCTCGAGGTTGATCGAACCGAACATCACGAAGAGTGCGGAAATGCCGAGGATGAAGCCGAAGTCACCGACGCGGTTGACGATGAAGGCCTTCATGGCAGCCGCCGAAGCCGACGGCTTCTTGAACCAGAAACCGATCAGCAGATAGGACGCTAGACCCACGCCTTCCCAGCCGAAGAACATCTGCAGCAGGTTGTCCGACGTGATGAGCATGAGCATCGCGAAGGTGAAGAGCGACAGATAGGCAAAGAAGCGCGGCCGATGCGGGTCATGATGCATGTAGCCGATCGAGTAGAGGTGCACGAGGCACGACACCGAGTTGACCACGACGAACATGACGGCCGTCAGCGTGTCGATGCGGAAGGCCCATTCGACATCGATGCCGCCGGACTGGATCCAGCGCAGCACGGGAACCTTGATGACCTCGTGGGCCTCATGGCTCATGGCGACGTTGAAGAAGACGATCCACGAGAGGACCGCGACAATGACCATCAAACCGGTGGTGATGTATTCCGACGCCTTGGCGCCGATCTGGCGGCCGAAAAGGCCGGCGATCAGGAAGCCGATCAGGGGGAGAAAGACGATAGCCTTGTAGATCATGACCCGATCAGCCCTTCATCATGTTGACGTCTTCGACGGCGATCGAGCCGCGATTACGATAGAAGACAACCAGGATCGCGAGGCCGATTGCGGCTTCCGCCGCCGCCACCGTCAGGATGAACAAGGCAAAGACCTGGCCGACGAGATCGCCGAGGAAGCTCGAAAAGGCCACCATGTTGATGTTGACCGCGAGCAGGATCAGTTCGACCGACATCAGAATGACGATGATGTTCTTGCGGTTCAGGAAGATGCCGAAGACCCCGAGAGTGAAGAGGATGGCACTGACCGTGAGGTAGTGGGAAAGACCGATTTCCATTTTTCTGTTCCTTGACCTCTTGCTCGGCTCAGACGCCCTGGCCCGGCTTGACCTTGACCACCTTGACGGCAGTCTCGGGCGTGCGGGCGACCTGGGCGGAAATGTCCTGGCGCTTGATGTTGGTGCGGTGGCGCAGTGTCAGCACGATCGCGCCGATCATGGCGACGAACAGGACGAGGCCCGCGATCTGGAAGAAGAAGACGTAATCCGTGTAGAGCACGTCGCCGAGCGCCTGGGTGTTCTGGCGGTCCACAACTGCCGGGATGGGCTGGGTGATCGCATTCAGCGCTTCCGGGCTGATCGTGGTACCGCCGATGACGACCACGAGCTCGACCGCAACGATAAGACCGATCAGCGCGCCGATGGGTGCGTATCTCGCCGCCCCTGCCCTCAGCTCCGTGAAGTCGATGTCGAGCATCATCACGACGAAGAGGAAGAGAACCGCGACCGCGCCGACATAGACGACGAGCAGGATCATCGCCAGGAATTCAGCTCCGGTGAGAAGCAGAAGGCCCGATGCGTTGATGAAGGTCAGAATGAGGAACAGGACCGAATGGACCGGATTCCGAGCCGATATCACCATGAAGGCCGAAGCCACCGCGACAAAGGCGAAGAGATAGAAAAAGAGAGCCTGAAGACCCATGTTGGTGCCTTTTCATCTTCCCCCGGACGAGGGCCCTGCCCCGCCGCCCGATAAGGCGTGACCGATATCCCCATCGGCACGCCCGTTACAAATTTCAAGTTTGCCCCGGCGAAGCCCCGCGCTCCGCCCAAGACGATCGACCCCGAAGGGATCAGCGGTAGGGCGAGTCGATCGCGATATTGCGCGCGATTTCACGTTCCCAGCGGTCGCCGTTGTCGAGCAGGCGAGCCTTGTCGAAGTAGAGTTCTTCACGGGTCTCGGTAGCGAACTCGAAGTTCGGTCCCTCGACAATCGCGTCGACCGGGCAGGCTTCCTGGCAGAAGCCGCAATAAATGCACTTCACCATGTCGATGTCATAACGCACCGTGCGGCGCGTGCCGTCATTGCGGCGCGGGCCAGCTTCGATGGTGATGGCTTGGGCAGGACAGATCGCCTCGCAGAGCTTGCAGGCGATGCAGCGCTCTTCGCCGTTCGGATAGCGGCGCAGCGCATGCTCGCCGCGGAAGCGGGCCGATACCGGGCCCTTTTCGAACGGGTAGTTGATCGTTGCCTTCTGCTTGAAGAAGTAGCGCATCGACAGGAAGAATGCGCCGACGAACTCCTTCAGGAAGATCGAATTGATAGCCTGGGTCAGAGCAGCCATCTTGTTCTCCTAATCAGCCAAGTGTCCGGGCGGGCGTCATTACGCCCAACCCATCAGCTTCAGCACGAATGCAGTGATGATGACCATGGCGAGCGAGATCGGAAGGAAGACCTTCCAGCCGAGACGCATCAGCTGGTCATAGCGGTAGCGCGGAACGAATGCCTTCACCATGGCGAACATGAAGAAGACCATAGTCGCCTTCAGCACGAACCAGATGATGCCCGGGACCCAGTTGAGGAACCAGACGTCGACCGGTGGCAACCAGCCTCCGAGGAAGAGGATCGTGGTCAGCGAGCACATCAGAACGATGGCCGCGTATTCGCCGAGCATGAACATCATGTACGGGGTCGAGCCGTATTCGACCATGAAGCCGGCCACGAGTTCGGATTCGGCTTCCGGAAGGTCGAAGGGCGGACGGTTGGTTTCTGCCAATGCCGAGATGAAGAAGATCACGAACATCGGGAAGAGAGCCAGCCAGTGCCAGTCGAGGAAGGAGGCCGGGAGACCCATCATCGTGCCGAGGCCGTTGTTCTGGGCAACTACGATGTCGGTCAGATTGAGCGAGCCGACGCAGAGCAGAACGGTGACGATGACAAAGCCCATCGAGACTTCGTAGGACACCATCTGCGCTGCCGAGCGAAGGGCACCGAGGAACGGGTACTTCGAGTTCGACGCCCAGCCACCCATGATGATGCCGTAGACTTCGAGCGAGGAGACCGCGAAGACGAAGAGGATGCCGACATTGATGTTGGCGATCACCCATCCGGCGTTGACCGGAATAACGGCCCAGGTCGCGAGCGCCAAAGTCACAGCAACGAGCGGGGCCAGCAGGAAGACGCCCTTGTTGGCGCCTGCCGGAATGACCGGCTCCTTGAAGACGAACTTCAACAAGTCGGCGAAGGACTGGAAGAGACCCCAGGGGCCGACGACGTTCGGGCCGCGACGCAGCTGAACGGCTGCCCAGATCTTGCGGTCTGCGAGCAGGATGTAGGCGATGAAGACCAGAAGGCAGACGAGCAGCAGAAGGGACTGCCCGATCATGATGGCCGCCGGCCACACATAGGTGGAAACGAAATTATCCATGGTCCCCTGCCCTTACTCTGCCGCGGCCTTGAAATTGTTGCGGGCCAATGCCGAGCACTCAGCCATGACGGCCGAAGCGCGTGCGATCGGGTTCGTCAAATAGAAGTCTTTGACCGGCGACGCAAACAGAGACTTGCCCATCTTCCCGGGTTTTTTCGCCAGTGCAGCAATATCGGCCGAAGAGCCGGCTGCGATCTCGTCGATCTCGGCGAAATGCGGGTAGGCTTCATAGAGCTGGCCACGCAGCTGCGACAGCGAATCGAAGGGCAGCTTCTTGCCGAGCACGTCGGAGAGTGCACGCAGGATCGCCCAGTCTTCGCGGGCCTCGCCCGGCGCGAAGCCGGCGCGGTTGCCCATCTGGACACGGCCTTCTGTGTTGACCCAGGTGCCTGACTTTTCGGTGTAGGTTGCGCCCGGCAGGATAACGTCGGCGTAATGCGCGCCGTTGTCGCCATGGCTGCCGATATAGACGACGCACTTGGCTGTCTTGGCCGAGAAATCGAGTTCGTCGGCACCGAGCAGGAAGACGACGTCGAGCGAGGACAGCATCTGACCGGCAGCAACTGCCCCCTCGCCCGGCACGAAGCCGAGGTCGAGAGCGCCGACTCGCGAGGCGGCGGTGTGCAGCACGCAGAAGCCGTTCCACTCATCGGTCACTGCGCCAACATCGGCTGCGAGCTTGGCGGCGTTCGCGAGAACGGCCTTGCCATCAGGACCCGACAGGGCGCCCTGGCCGATGATGATCATCGGGTTCTTGGCGGCCTTCAGCGCTTCGGCAAAGTTGTTCTTGCCCGAGACGAGCTCGGCCAGAGTTTCGGTGCCAGCGCCGAGGTAATCATAGGGGTAACGCAGGTCGCCGCCTTCGCCGATCAGGGCGATCGGCAGGCCACCGCGGCGCCAACGCTTGCGGATGCGGGCGTTGAGAACGGCTGCTTCGTAGCGTGGGCTTGCACCAACGATGAGGATCGCATCGGCGGCTTCGATGCCTTCGATGCCGGCATTGAAGACGTAAGTCGAGCGGCCGAGCGACGGATCGAGTGCCGTCCCATCCTGGCGACAGTCGGTATTCGAGGACCCGAGAGCGTTGACGAGCGACTTCAGCGCGAAGATTTCTTCAACGGAAGCGAGGTCACCGGCGACTGCACCGATCTTGTCAGCTGAGGTCGAGGCGACGGCCGACTTGATCGCGGCAAAGGCTTCGGCCCAGCTGGCGGGCTGCAGGCGGCCATCCTTCTTCACATAGGGGCGGTCGAGACGCTGAGTCTTCAGGCCATCCCAGATGAAGCGGGTCTTGTCGGAGATCCACTCTTCGTTGATCTGCTCGTTGACGCGCGGCATGATACGCATGACTTCGCGACCACGCGTGTCGACGCGGATCGCTGAACCCAGCGCGTCCATGACGTCGACCGATTCGGTCTTGTTCAGTTCCCACGGACGGGCGGTGAAGGCAAAGGGCTTGGAGGTCAGCGCTCCGACTGGGCAGAGGTCGACGACATTGCCCTGCAGCTCAGAGGTCATTGCCTGCTCGAGATAGGTCGTGATCTCGGCATCTTCGCCACGACCGATCAGGCCGAGTTCGGCGATGCCGGCAACTTCGGTGGTGAAGCGGACGCAGCGCGTGCAGTGAATGCAGCGGTTCATCACGGTCTTGACCAGCGGCCCGATATACTTGTCCTCGACAGCGCGCTTGTTCTCGGTGTAGCGCGAGCTATCGATGCCGAAAGCCATGGCCTGGTCCTGCAGGTCGCATTCGCCACCCTGGTCGCAGATCGGGCAATCCAGCGGGTGGTTGATCAGCAGGAATTCCATGACGCCTTCGCGGGCCTTCTTGACCATCGGCGTGTTGGTGAAGACCTCCGGCAGTTCGCCGTTCGGGCCACCACGGATGTCGCGTACGCCCATGGCGCAGGAGGCTGCCGGCTTCGGCGGGCCACCCTTCACCTCGACGAGGCACATGCGGCAATTGCCGGCGACCGACAGCCGTTCATGGAAACAAAAGCGCGGAACCTCGGCGCCCGCTTCCTCGCACGCCTGCAACAGCGTGAAATGATCCGGAACCTCGATCTCTTTTCCGTCGATCTTCAGCTTAGTCATATTCGCCTTCCTGCCTCACGCTTCCGCGCATCCTGCCGTGGCATCTCTGCCGCGACTGGCAGCCTTCTCCGCATGGGGATCAAAGGCCACCCGATTTATCCCTCAAGCCCGGCGCATCGCCCCCGCGCGGCCGGACCGTAGTCTCACTTGCCTGACCGAGCCTTGCCGCCCGCCAATCGGCGCGCCTGCCCTGCCCAGTCGTCTCGCAGCACACGGCCGTCGAGACCCAAATCCTTGTCCAGCGCAGAGAGCGCCTTTTCATCCATCGCCGTCAGGTCCTGGAAGCGAGAGATCCCCCTGCCTTTCAGGACTTGTTCAACCTTCGGGCCGACGCCGTCGATCTTCTTCAGATCGTCGGCTTTGCCACTGGTCTTCTTCGGCTTCGGCGCCGGATCGGCAACTTCAACCTTGGCCTCGACCTTCGGCTTTGTCTCAGCCTTGGGTGCAGCCTTGGCTTTGGACGCAGCCTTGACCTTAGGTGCCACGGCACCCTCTGGCACAGTCTTGGCCTTCGGCGCTATTGCGGCCTTTGCCTTCGGCTCGGGCTTTGGCTTGTCAACCTTCGTAACCGCTGCCTTCGCAGGCGCCTTGGCCCTTGCTTTCGGTGCGGCCGGCTTTGCGGTCTTCACCTTTGCACTTGCCTTCGGCGCAGGCGGCTCCGTTCGAGTGATCTCAACCGGAGCTTGCGTCTTCACTTCCGGCGCGGCAGCCGTATCGGCTTCCGCTGCCTTGCGCTCTTCTTCCAGCTGGCGCGCGAGCTGGCCCGTCACGTCCATGGCGCCCTGAAGCGTACCAAGGAACAGCCTGCCCATCTGCGCCGCCATGCCCATACCGAAGGCAGTGGCAGCGGCCATGGCAGCCGCGGGGTTGGAGATGAAGTCTTCGAGCCCCTCGGGCGCGCGATCGTCCGAAGCCGGTCCGTCCGGCCCCTTCTTCCCGCCCTTGTCCGAAGAGCTTGTCATCTCCGTCGATCCTTATTCTGCCGCTTCCATGACCACCCCATGGGCGATCGCGTTGCGGGTGTACTGGTCAATGCGCTTTTCCATCTCCGGACGGAAATGCTTGATCAGCCCCTGGATCGGCCATGCGGCCGCGTCACCCAGCGCACAGATCGTGTGACCTTCGACCTGCTTCGTCACCTGGAAGAGCATGTCGATTTCACGCTTCTGGGCATTGCCCTTCACCATGCGTTCCATGACGCGCATCATCCAGCCCGTGCCTTCGCGGCACGGCGTGCACTGGCCGCAGCTCTCGTGCTTGTAGAAGGCCGAGAGACGCCAGATCGCTTTCACGATGTCGGTCGACTTGTCCATGACGATGACGGCGGCAGTGCCGAGGCCGGAGCCCAGCTCGCGCAGACCGTCATAGTCCATGATGGCGTCCTTCATCTGGGCGCCCGGAACGCAAGGCACCGAGGAGCCGCCCGGGATGACGGCGAGCAGGTTGTCCCAGCCACCGCGGATGCCGCCGCAATGCTTCTCGATCAGTTCCTGGAAGGTGATCGACATGGCATCTTCGACCGTGCACGGCTTGTTGACGTGGCCGGAGATCGAGAAAAGCTTGGTGCCGGAATTGTTCGGGCGACCGAAGCTCGAATACCAGGACGCACCGCGGCGCAGGATGGTCGGCGCAACGGCGATCGATTCGACGTTGTTGACCGTGGTCGGGCAGCCGTAGAGGCCCATGTTCGCCGGGAACGGGGGCTTCAGACGCGGCTGGCCCTTTTTGCCTTCGAGGCTTTCCAGAAGCGCAGTCTCTTCGCCACAGATATAGGCGCCAGCGCCGTGATGCACGACGATGTCGATGTCGTAGCCGAGCTTGTTGTTCTTGCCGAGCAGACCGTAGTCATAGCACTCGTCGATTGCGGCCTGCAGGGCTTCGCGCTCTCGCATGAACTCGCCACGGACATAGATGAAGGCGTGATGCGCGTTCATGGCGAAGGATGCGATGACGCAGCCTTCGATCAGTGTGTGCGGATCATGGCGCATGATCTCGCGGTCCTTGCAGGTGCCAGGTTCCGACTCGTCGGCATTGACGACGAGATAATGCGGACGGCCGTCTGATTCCTTCGGCATGAAGGACCACTTCAGACCGGTGGGGAAGCCTGCGCCGCCGCGACCGCGAAGACCGGAGGCCTTCATCTCATTGATGATCCAGTCCCGGCCCTTTTCGAGGATTTGCTTGGTACCGTCCCAGTGGCCACGCGACATCGCGCCCTTCAGGGACTTGTCCTTGAGGCCGTAGATATTCGTAAAGATGCGATCCTGATCTCTCAACATATCCTAACCTCTCAGCGCGGCTTCTTGCCGAAGACCTTGATGTATTCCGCTTCGCCGCCCTTGGCGAGCGCCTTGGCCTGCTTGACCCAGTCGTCCCGCTCGATGCGTCCGGAGAACTTGAGATAGGTGTCGACCCACTCGCGCTCCGCCTTCTTCCACTTGGCGATCTGCTCGAACCTGTAGATGCCGAGACCATTCAGCGTCGCCTCGATCTTCGGACCCACGCCCGAGATCATCTTCAGGTCGTCAGGCGTTTCCGGGCGCTCGATGCCGGCAGGACGGTTCTTCTCGTCCATGACCGAAGCAGGAGCCGGAGCCACCGTCTTTTCCACAGGGCGCGCAGTGTCGGCGCTGTCGCCCTCCTGCTTTACGTTCTCGGCGGCCGCCTTCTTGGCCGTTGCCGGCGTCTTCAGCGTCTTGTTGGTTTCCGGCGCGTCCGTGACCGGCTTGGCGGCATTGGCCGGCGCCGCCGACGCGTCTTCGGTCTTGGCCGGTGCCGGCGTGTCGCTGAAGCGGATCGGCTGGATTTCGTCGGTCAGCGTGGTCGGGCCACCGACGGGTGCCGAGAAGATGCGGTCAACCTGCGGACCCGGCTTGATGTCGGAACCCTTGCCTGCGGCAAACCGATCGATGATGTGCTCGAGCTGCGTCACCGTCAGATCTTCATAGGCATCCTTGAAGATCATCACCATCGGCGCATTCACGCAGGCGCCCTGACACTCGACCTCTTCCCAGGACAGCGTGCCCTCGGCATTGCGTTCGAAGGGCTCCGGATGGATCTTCGACTTGCAGACGTGAATGAGGTCTTCCGCGCCGCGCAGCATGCAGGGCGTGGTGCCACAGACCTGGATATGGGCGCGGGTGCCGACCGGCTTTAGCTGGAACTGTGTGTAGAAGGTCGCGACTTCGAGCACGCGGATGAAGGGCATGTCGAGCATCTCGCCGACATGCTCAATCGCGGCTTTCGTGACCCAGCCCTCCTGCTCCTGCGCCCGCATCAACAGCGGGATCACCGCCGATTGCTGGCGGCCGGCCGGGTACTTGCGGATCGTTGCCTCAGCCCAGGCGATGTTTTCCGCATTGAAGGAAAACCCTGCGGGCTGGAATTGCTCTTCGGCTAGTCGACGAACGGACATACTTCCTCACGCCTTGTCTCAGTTTATGGAACCACACCGCGTATTCGTCACATTGGCGAATTCGCAGGCATAGGCCGAATTGTCTTTCTGGAGGAATACGAAAAGCTTCGAGCCAGTCCAGCTCGAGCTTTTGATCTCATATCCATCCTTGATCAGATTGGCCATCGACACCGAATCCCTCGACGAGGTCACGCTGCTCTCCTGGGCCACCGCCTGGGTGGCACCGAGACAGATCAGCAATGCTACGAGGGCTCTCAGCATCAGCGGTCTACTTCCCCGAACACGATGTCGAGCGAGCCGAGGATCGCCGAGACGTCGGCCAGCTGGTGGCCGCGGCACATGAAATCCATGGCCTGCAGATGCGCATAACCCGGCGCGCGGATCTTGCAGCGATAGGGCTTGTTGGTGCCGTCGGAGACGAGGAAGACGCCGAATTCGCCCTTGGGGGCTTCGACAGCGGCATAAACCTCGCCGGCCGGCACGTGATAGCCTTCGGTGTAGAGCTTGAAGTGGTGGATCAGGCCTTCCATCGAACGCTTCATCTCGCCACGCTTCGGCGGTACGACCTTGCCGTCGAGCGAGGAGACCGGGCCGGTCTTGGCATCGCCCAGCAGCCGGTTGACGCACTGCTTCATGATCTTCACCGACTCGCGCATTTCGAACATGCGGATCAGGTAGCGGTCGTAGCAGTCGCCATTCTTGCCGACCATGATGTCGAAGTCGAGATCGGCATAGCACTCGTAGGGCTGCGACTTGCGCAGATCCCAGGCAGCGCCGGAGCCACGCACCATCACGCCCGAGAAGCCCCAGGCCCAGCAATCGTCGAGGCTGACGACGCCGATGTCGACGTTGCGCTGCTTGAAGATACGGTTTCCAGTCAGGAGGTCGTCGATATCGTCGAGCTTTTCCGGGAACTGGTCACACCACTTGCCGATGTCCTCCACCAGCTGGTGGGGCAGATCCTGGTGAACGCCACCGGGACGGATATAGGCGGCATGCATGCGCGAACCGGAGGCCCGCTCATAGAACACCATCAGCTTTTCGCGCTCCTCGAAGCCCCAGAGCGGCGGTGTCAGCGCGCCGACGTCCATGGCCTGCGTGGTGACGTTCAGGAGATGCGACAGGATACGGCCGATTTCCGAATAGAGAACGCGGATCAGCTGGCCGCGGATCGGGATTTCGATGCCGAGCAGCTTTTCGACGGCCAGCGAATAGGCATGCTCCTGGTTCATCGGCGCGACATAGTCGAGACGATCGAAATAGGGCAGTGCCTGCAGATAGGTCTTGGTCTCGATCAGCTTCTCGGTGCCGCGATGCAGAAGGCCGATATGCGGATCGACGCGCTCGACGATTTCACCGTCGAGTTCGAGCACGAGGCGCAGAACGCCGTGCGCTGCCGGGTGCTGAGGGCCAAAGTTGATGTTGAAGTTGCGGACGTTGTGTTCGTTCATGGTCCCTGCCCTTCCGCTCACTTGGCCGCTTTTTCATCGCCGGGCAGCACGTAGTCCGTGCCTTCCCAGGGCGAGAGGAAGTCGAAATTGCGGAATTCCTGCTTGAGCTCGACCGGCTCGTAGACGACGCGCTTGGCGCTATCGTCGTAACGAACCTCGACGAAGCCGGTCGTCGGAAAATCCTTGCGGAGCGGATGGCCCTCGAAACCGTAGTCGGTCAGGATGCGGCGCAGATCCGGGTGATCCGTGAACAGGATGCCGTACATGTCCCAGGCTTCGCGCTCGAACCAGTCGGCGCCGGGGAAGACCGGGCAGGCCGACGGAACTGGCTTGAACTCGCCGGTTGCGACCTTGATGCGGATGCGCAGGTTCTGACGCGGCGACAGCAGATGATAGACCACGTCGAAACGGTCTTCGCGCTTCGGATAGTCGACTCCGCAGATGTCGATCAGGTTGACGAAGCCACACTGGACGTCATCGCGCAGGAAGGTCAAAAGCGAAATCAGGTTTTCCGACTTCGCCGTCAGGGTCAGTTCGCCAAAATTGATTTCGCTCGACGCAATCAGCGCACCGCGCATCTCGGCGAGGTAGGAGGCAAGCTCGTTCAGGGCTTCGCTCATGTTTTCAGTCCCTTCGCCTTACCGCTCGATCGTGCCCGTGCGCCGGATCTTCTTCTGCAGGAGCATCACGCCGTAAAGCAGAGCTTCTGCCGTGGGGGGACAGCCCGGCACGTAGATATCGACCGGCACGACGCGGTCGCAGCCGCGCACGACGGAATAGGAATAATGATAGTAGCCGCCGCCATTGGCGCAGGAGCCCATCGAGATGACATAACGCGGTTCCGGCATCTGGTCATAGACCTTGCGGAGTGCCGGTGCCATCTTGTTGGTCAGCGTGCCGGCGACGATCATCACGTCGGACTGACGCGGTGAGGCGCGCGGCGCAAAGCCGAAGCGCTCGGCGTCGTAGCGCGGCATCGACAGCTGCATCATTTCGACGGCGCAGCAGGCCAGACCGAAGGTCATCCACATCAGCGAACCGGTACGGGCCCAGTTGATCAGCTCGTCGGTCGAGGTAACGAGAAAGCCCTTGTCGGCGAGCTCGTTGTTGATCTCACCGAAGAAACGGTCGTCGCTGCCGATAGGCTTGCCCGTGTTGGGGTCAATGATGCCCTTGGCCTGAGGCGCCACCATCGTGGCGTCGGATTGGATCACTCCCATTCGAGCGCCCCCTTCTTCCATTCATAGATAAAGCCGACGGTGAGAACACCGAGGAAAACCATCATCGACCAGAAGCCGAACCAGCCGATTTCACCGAAAGACACTGCCCAGGGGAACAGGAAGGCGACTTCGAGGTCGAAGATGATGAAGAGGATCGACACCAGGTAGAAGCGGATGTCGAACTTCATGCGCGCATCGTCGAACGCATTGAAGCCGCACTCGTAGGCCGACAGCTTCTCCGAATCGGGCGCCTTGTAAGCCACGGCAAACGGCGCCACGAGAAGCGCGATACCGATGATCAAGGATATGCCGATGAAGATGGCGATCGGAAGGTAAGAACCGAGCAGTTCAGTCATCATATCACCCTGCTTGTCTCGCATGCCATGGGGCATCTAGGGCGGAGTCGACAAGCCGTAAAGAGAGTTGCAACGCGCCGTGGTTAGCGCAGGCAGCCACCCAGCGCAAGTCCAACCAAAGCCTTTTCACCCGATACCGAGCGCACCTTACCAGCGGGTAAAATATGTGTCTCGCGCAATCGCGCGTGCGCTGCAAAAAGTTGTGGTTGAGGTTTTCCGGGGAGGTAGAGAAGTGGCGCGAGTGACGGGGCTC
>UBNV01000006.1:0-633673 GCA_900466945.1 Hyphomicrobiales bacterium | reverse complement strand
GAGCTACACCCGCGCATTTCCAAATCGGGGTTCAAGGCGATCCCCGTCGAGCGGCTTGCCGTTCGATGACCGGCTCTCTACGGGGTTCATTTGGAGGTGTCAAGCAGGTTTCAAGACAAAACCGTGACCGCCTGTTTTTTTGCTCAGCGCCCTCCCCCACACCTCCTTCTGGCATCTTCTTCGCGACAACGCGCCGCAGGCGGAAAACAAGGATTCTTGTCAGTTTTCCACATGGCGGGGCCAAGCTCCATGACAAAAAAACAAAAAATCTGCATAATCGCTCTTGCGGATTTTCCGCGATCCGCATAGATCACGGCCACCGACGCGGCGGACATGATCCGATCAGCGCCCGGGCGATTAGCTCAGTTGGTAGAGCGCCTCGTTTACACCGAGGATGTCGGCGGTTCGAGTCCGTCATCGCCCACCATTTTTCCGTTGCAGCTACAGTTCACGTTTTGCGCAGTCTTATGCGCATTCCTTTTCCTTCGGATTGTTCGACATCGAACGCACCCGATTTGCGAATTAGGTCGCTCAACTTGGACGAACCATAGGTCCGCGAATCAAAGTCTGATTTCAGATTGGACAATTGTGTGCCGAGCGCGGAAAGCGCAATCCAGCCGTCCTCACTGTCGATATCGGCCAAAACGCGTTTGATGATCGGCACTGCAGCACTCGGCGGCTTCAGCAGCGACGCACTCTTTGCATCGCCTTCGACGACTGGCTGAATTCCAATGTTCTCCGTGTAGATGAACCGTCGGCAGGCCTGCCGAAAGCTCTCAGGCGTCTTCTGTTCGCCAAAACCGAACACGTCGACGCCCTGCTCGCGGATCCGCGATGCGAGCCGGGTGAAGTCACTGTCGGACGACACCAGGCAGAAGCCATCAAACCGTCCACTCAACAGCAAATCCATTGCGTCGATGACGAGGGTTATATCGGAAGCGTTCTTGCCGGTCGTATACGCAAACTGTTGCTGCGGTATGATGGCATGGCGAGTCAGCGTTTCGATCCAGCCCTTTGAGCGTGAGCTGGAGAAATCACCATAAATGCGCCTGACGCTTGCCTCCCCAAGACGGGCAATTTCCTCGAATAAACCGTCGGCGATCTTGCTGGAAGTGTTGTCGGCATCAATCAGAACAGCAAGACGTTTCAGACGATCGCTGGCGGCCATCCCATAGCTCCCATTTCACGCTCGAAGCAGACTGACACTGTAGTCAGTGGCGGTAAAGCTCAACGGTCACAGTGGCATGCACACAATCGAGGACGATCAAGACAGCAAAAGCCCGCCGGATCGCTCCAGCGGGCCTGTTTCATGTCACAAGATAGCCTAAGCCTACTTCCCGCCGATCGGCCGGGTCGCCGCTGCCTTCTCGACCATTGCCGTCACTTCGGCACGACGGGCGCCCTGAAGCGGCATGCGGGGCATGCGGACGCGTTCGGAGCCGCGGCCCATGATCTGTTCGGCGAGCTTGATCGACTGGACGAGGTCGTGTTCGGCATCGAGATGCAGAAGCGGCATGAACCAGCGGTAGATGCGGCGGGCTTCCATCCAGTCGCCACGGTCGGCGGCAGCGACGAGCGCCACCGATTCGGCCGGGAAGGCGCTGGTGAGGCCGGAGACCCAGCCCTTGGCGCCGAGCATCAGGCCTTCCAGCGCCACGTCGTCGAGACCGGCAAAGATGTCGTAGCGGTCGCCGAAGGCGTTGATCAGGTCGGTGAAGCGGCGCGGGTCGGGCGCGCTTTCCTTGATGGCCTTGATGTTCTTCACGCCGTCGAGCGCTTCCAGAACTTCCGCACCGATGTTGACGCGGTAGGCCGGCGGGTTGTTGTAAAGCATGATCGGCAGGCCGGTCGCTTCGGCCACCGTCTTGAAATGGGCGACCAGTTCATGGGGCTTCGGCACATAGACCATGGCCGGCAGGAGCATCAGGCCGTCGGCGCCGATCTTTTCCGCATCGCGGGCATAGGCCGAGGCGCGGCGGGTGTCGAATTCCGATACGCCCGTGACGATCGGCACGCGGCCATTCACCACCTCGACGGCAGCCTTCAGGATCGTGCGCTTTTCTTCCGGATCGAGCGAGTTGTTCTCGCCGCAGGTGCCCATGACGATCAGGCCATTGACGCCGTCGTTGACGAGGGCGTCGAGCACGCGCTGGGTGGCGTCGATGTCGACCGAGAAATCTTCATGGAATTGAGTCGTTGCGGCGGGGAAAACGCCGTGCCAGCCAGTGGTCATGGGAAGCTCCTGTTGATGAGGTGAATTCACCGTATACAGTTTGTCGACAAAAGCAAGAGGCGTGTTTCAGGGACCGCTGAAACGGGTTATTTGCGGGTCAGAGGTTTGGGAGTTTGGCCGCGGCCGCAATGTTGCGCGCCACGTAGTCCTGGATCTGGCGGACGATCTGGTCGGCATGGGCGATCGACAGCCTGTCCGCCTCCTCCACATCCCCTGATCGGATCGCCTCGATGATCTTCTCGTGCTCCTCGACATAGCGGCGCGGCAGACGGTCATCGAAGGTCTGGTAGTAGAGGCGCAGGATCCGGCGCCCCTCGTCGAGCAGGCGGGCGAAAAAGGTCGTGTAATAGGGATTTCCGGCACGTTCGGCGATGGCGACGTGGAATTCCCTGTTCGCCTCGATCATGGCGAAGGCATCCTGCGCCTCGACCGCCTGTGCAAAAGCGTCCTGGTGGCGGACGATCTCTGCCATCCATGCCTCGCCGGAGCGCTGGGCAGCCCCCCGCTGGGTGACGCGGTACATAAGGCAGAGCGCCTCGAAATAGGTCGGCAGGCTGGAGAAATCGATGACGGCGACGATCGTGTTACGATTGGGCAGGCTGGTGACCAAGCCTTCGGAGGTCAGCCGGAGCAGCGCTTCGCGAATCGGTGTGCGCGACATGCCGAAATGTTCGGAGAGGCGCGTTTCGTCGAGCGGACTGCCCGGTGGGCGCTCCATGGTCAGGATTTCGTGGCGCAGCGCCTTGTAGACCGATTCGGTGCCGGAGCCGCGGGCGCGGGGGCCCTCGCCCTTCATGGTATCGGTCTCTGCGCTGCTTACCTCGTCCATGCCTGTCGTCTCGCTCTATCGGCAAGCGCCGCAGCGTGCCGTTCGGCGTCAGAACAGCTGTTAACGGCCAGGAAAGTCAAGGCTGGCATTCACGGGGCTGTGTGACGCCCTTACGCTTGGAGTTCGGGGCGGGCCTCGAGATACCATTCGACGAAGGCCTTCACGCCGTCTTCCAGCTTCGTGGTCGGCGTGTAGCCGGTCAGCGTCTGCAGGAGATCCGGTGCTGCATAGGTGCGCGGCACGTCGCCCTTCTGCATCGGCAACATGTGGCGGATCGCCGGCTGGCCGAGCGCCTTTTCTACCAATGCAACGAAGTCCATCAGGGTTTCAGGCTGGCCGCCGCCGATATTGACCAGGCGGAACGGCGCCTGACGGGACAGCGTCTCGATCCCATCATCGGCAACGCGATTCGATTCGTCCGGAATGACATGCGAGATTCGCACGATCGCCTCGACGAGATCGTCGATATAGGTGAAATCGCGGCTCATCTGGCCTTCGCCATAGATCTCGATCGGCTGGTCGTTGAGCATCAGATCGACGAACTTGAACAGCGCCATATCGGGGCGGCCCCAGGGGCCGTAGACGGTGAAGAAGCGGAAGGCCGTGGTCGGCGTCTTATAAAGATGGGCATGCGCATGCGCCATCAGCTCCATCGACTTCTTGGTGGCGGCATAGATGGTCAGCGGCTCGTCGGCACGATCCGTCTCGCGGAAGGGCACCGTCGGGTTGGCACCGTAGATCGACGAGGTGGAAGCGAGCATCAGGTGCTTCACCTTGTGGCGCTCGGCAAGCTCGATGATGTTGTAGGAGCCGGTAACGTTTGAGGTCAGATAGGACTGCGGGTTTTCCAGGCTGTAGCGCACGCCGGCCTGGGCCGCGAGATGGATCACCACATCCGGCTTGGCAGCCGCCATCGCCTCTTCCACAGCCGCCCGATCTTCGAGCATCGCGATCACAGGCGTAAACGCCGGATACTGCGCCAGGGCTGCATGGCGCATCTGCTTGAGCTTGACGTTGTAATAGGGCGTCATGCCATCGAAACCGGTCACCTCATGACCGTCGGCCAGCAGGCGACGGGCGAGATGAAAGCCGATGAAGCCGGCGGTGCCGGTGATGAAGTAATGCATGCTCAGGTCTTTGCCTTGCGCTTGCCGATCGGGACATGGGCGAAGCCGTATTTCTCCATCTCCTCCGGCTTGTAGATGTTGCGCAGGTCGACGATGACGGGCGCCTTCATCTCCTGCTTCAGGCGGCGGAAATCGAGCGCGCGGAACTCGTCCCATTCGGTGACGACGACGATCGCCTCTGCATCGGTCGCGATCTCGTAAGGGTTCTTGCCATAGGTCACGGGCCCGAGCACCGCCTTGGCCGCCTCCATGCCTTCTGGGTCGAAGACGTGAACGTCGGCACCGCCGTCTAGCAGGGCCTGGACGATGGTGATGGCGGGCGCATCGCGCATGTCGTCGGTGTTCGGCTTGAAGGTCAGGCCGAGCACGGCGATCTTCTTGCCGCGGACAGTGCCGTCACAGGCGGCGATCACCTTGCGGCCCATGGCACGCTTGCGGGTTTCGTTGATCGCCACGGTCGTCTCGATCAGCCGCATCGGGCTGCCATAATCCTGCGCCGTCTTGACCAGCGCCAGCGTGTCCTTCGGGAAGCAGGAGCCGCCATAGCCGGGACCGGCATGCAGGAACTTATCGCCGATGCGCTTGTCCATGCCGATGCCCTTGGCAACCTTCTGCACATCAGCGCCGATATGTTCGCAAAGATCGGCGATCTCGTTGATGAAGGTGATCTTCATCGCCAGGAAGGCGTTGGCTGCATATTTGATCAGTTCGGAGGTGCGGCGTTCGCAGAAGTAGAGCGGCGCTTCGTTGAGATAGAGCGGACGGTAGACTTCGCGCATCAGTTCGGTGGCGCGTTCGTCACCCGTGCCGATGACGATGCGGTCGGGACGCTTGAAGTCCGAGATGGCAGCGCCTTCGCGGAGGAATTCGGGGTTCGAAACGACGGCGATGTCTTTCTCGGGGAATTCCTCACGGAAGATGCGCTCGATCTCGTCGCCGGTGCCGACCGGCACGGTGGACTTGGTGACGACGACCGTGAAGCCGGTGACGGCAGCGGCAATCTCGCGGGCAGCGGCGTAGACATAGGTGAGGTCGGCATGGCCGTCACCGCGACGCGAGGGCGTGCCGACGGCGATGAAGACAACATCGGCATTGGCGACAGGACCTGCGAGATCGAGCGAGAAACTCAGGCGTCCGGAGGCGCGGTTATGCGCAATGATCGCATCCAGTCCCGGCTCGAAGATCGGCACCTCGCCGCGCTCCAAGGCCTCGACCTTCTCGGTCGACTTGTCGACACAGATCACCTCGTGACCGAAGTCCGCCAGACAGGCTCCCGACACCAGGCCGACATAACCCGAACCGATCATCACAATGCGCATTCAACACCTATATCGAACCAAATATTGCACCCGAGCCCACGGCTTTTCCGGTTGTGGAGCATAGAACACGACACAGAGATGACAAACCGTGAACGCCCGCAGCGTTCTGCGATGAAACTGAACAAAGTCGTAAGTTTGCCGCGCGCTGAGTGCTCCAGGTGCCGATCTAACGGCCGGCTAAAGATCTGTCAAAGACGCAGGAGCGCTCAGGTCTTGCCTTCAACGCTCGAACGCAGCCTTTGATGCGCTGCCTCATCAAGGGAAAAATTCCACATCAGGGCAATGGCTGCGAGCTTCGGGAGAATGGGCAGGAAGGCGTAGAGCGCGGTCAGCGTTGCCAGCGCCTCCGGGGTCTGGGTTGCGGTCTGGTCGCCGATGAAGCCGGCGAGATCCAGGAGCGGGAAGACGACACCGGCGGAAAGGGCGACCGCAAGCTTGGTGATGAAACTCCAGGCGGCGAAATAGAGGCCGGAGCGCTGTTCGCCTGACGAGACCGTATCATTGTCGATGACATCGGCCTGGATGGCCGGGGGCAGCGTCAGATCGAAGCCGAGCAGCAAGCCGGTGACGACGCAAACGACGGTGAAGGCCAAGACATCGCCCTCCCCGAGGAAGCCGGCGACTGAGAAGACGGCGCAGGCAAGCATCATGGCGAAACACCAGGCGCGGTGTTTGCCAAGGCGTTTGGCAGTTGCGACCGCAAGCGGCACGCCGGCGATGGCGCAGAGGAAATAGGTGAAGAGCAGCGGGCCCTGCATGGCGGGCGCGCCGAGGCGCTGGCCGACGAAATAGATGAAGAGCGATGCGGGGATCGCATTGGCAAAGCTGTTCAGCAGGAAGGCGGATGCGAGCCGCAGGAAGGGGCCGTTGGCGCGCAGATGGCGGAAGCCCTCGCGCAATGACAGCTTGCGCCGGGAGAAGTCCACCGGCTCAGGCACATTCGCCACGGCAAGCAGGCCGGCGAGAGGCAAGGCGACGGCAATGAAGACGGCGATCCAGGCAAGGCCATGAAAGCCGACCGCCGTATCAAGGCCGCCGACGAAGGGGAGCGTGATGGCAATCAGCGAACCTACGAGGGTCGCCCCTTCCCGCCAGGCGGAGAGCTTGACGCGGGCCTGGTAGCCGGTCGCGAGTTCCGCCCCCCAGGCCGTGTAGGGCAGCAGGGACCAGGTGGCGCCGATGGAAAGGGCCACGCCCCAGAAGGCGAGATAGCCGATGCCGGCATCTTCGGGTGGCCAGAAGAGCATGAAGGCCGCGAGCGCTGTCAGCGGTGTGGAGATCAGGAAGAAGAAGCGGCGACGGCCGAAGCGAGATCGCACGCGGTCGGAAAGCCAGCCGAAAAGCGGATCGGTGACCGCGTCGATCAGGCGGATGCCGAGCAGCACGGCCCCAATCGTCGCCAGCGACATGGCAAAGTGGTCGGCGTAGAAGGTCGGCAACACAATGTAGAAGGGAAGCGCGATCGCAGCCATGGGGATCGCCGGAAGCGCATAAAATGCGAGGCGCGCGGATGCCGGGGCTTGGTCTGTCATGGGTGTCCGATCACTGGTGTGTCTGGAATAGTCTACGGCTTGTCGGCGCTTCCGGTTTTGCCAGTCCGGCGGCATCGTTCGGAACAGTAGACGACGTTTTCCCAGTCCCGCTCCCACTTCTTGCGCCAGGCGAAGGGTTTGCGGCAGACGGGACAGGTTTTCTGGGGCAGATCGCCCTTGCGGATCATCTTCGGCATTGGTCTCTTTCGCTTCCTGCGATGCAATTCGCATCTGAGGCCGGCGCGGATCACTTCAAGACAATCAAGCAGTTGAACCTTGCCACCCCCTGCCCCACTTGCTAGCTCGGAACCGCAATCACGGGAGAGACAATAGATGCGAGAACATTCCTTCGGCCGGACAGAATTCACCGTCAGCGATATCGGCTTCGGTGCCTGGCAGATCGGTGGGTCCTGGGGCGAAGTATCGGAGGCCGATGGTCGGGCAGCGCTCAATGCCGCCCTCGACGCCGGCATGACATTTATCGACACGGCAGACGTCTATGGTGACGGTCGCTCAGAAAAGATCATTGCCGAAGTCCTGAAGGCGCGTGGCGGCAAGCGACCCATGGTGGCGTCCAAGGCCGGTCGGAGGCTCAACCCGCATGTGGCTGACGGTTACACCAAGGCCAATATCGAGGCCTTCATCGACCGTTCGCTGAAGAACCTCGAAATCGACAGCCTCGATCTCGTGCAGCTGCACTGCCCGCCGACCGACGTCTACTATCGTCAGGAGATGTTCGAGGGGCTGGAAGAGATCCGCAAGACCGGCAAGATCAAGCATTACGGTGTGTCGGTCGAAAAGGTCGAGGAAGCGCTGAAGGCGATCGAATATCCGGGCGTGGTCTCGGTTCAGATCATCTTCAACATGTTCCGTCAGCGCCCGGCTGCCCTCTTCTTCCAGGAAGCCAAGCGCCGCAACGTCGCGGTTATCGCGCGCGTGCCGCTGGCAAGCGGCCTGCTTTCGGGCAAGATCACGGCTGCCACGCAGTTTGCCGCCGAAGACCATCGCAACTTCAACCGCAATGGCGAGGCCTTCGATGTGGGCGAGACCTTTGCCGGCGTTCCCTTCGAAACGGGCCTCGCAGCAGTCGAGGAAGTCCGCAAGCTCGTGCCGGAAGGCGCCTCCATGGCGCAGTTCGCGCTGCGCTGGATCCTGATGCACGAGGCCGTCACGGTCGTCATCCCCGGCGCCCGTAACGGCGAGCAGGCCGAGGCGAATGCTGCGGCTTCCGATCTTGCGGCCCTGTCTGCCGATGTCATGGCAGCGTCGCGCGAGGTCTATGAGCGGCTGATCGCGCCGCATGTGCACCATCGCTGGTAAGACGCTACAGCTTTCAAAGAAAGAGGCCGGGTGAGCGATCACCCGGCCTCTTTTGTTTTACGTGCTCTGATCTTTCGATCAGTTGGTGCCCTGCAGGTTCACTTCCCAGAAGAGCGTCTCGCCAGACGAGTCATCCACACCGTCGTTGTCGGTCACGGCGAAGGCCTTGCCCGAGGCGTCGAAGGCGAAGCCTTCGAGCTTGTCGACGACGTAGCCGTTGGTGGCGGCCTTCAGGTCGGGAATGAAGTCGTGGACTTCTTCCTTGGTGACCGTCGGCAGCTGCTCGCCGATCTTGCCAGGCTTCAGGTCGGCGATGGCGACGCGGTAGAGCTTCTTCAGCTTGGCGTTGTCACCGACCTGATTGTCGCGCTCGACGATGTAGACATGGTCGCCATGAGCGGTGATTTCCGACAGGCCAACCCAGCCGTCACCAGCCGCTTCCAGCGGATAGCGAACGGCGCCCCATTCCTTGGACTTGGGGTTGTAGGAGAGGAGCTTGACGGAGCCTTTCTCGTCGTCACCCCATTCGCGCTGAACCGCCATCCAGAGCGTCATGTCGTCGCCTGAGCCGATGGCGGTGATACCTTCCAGGCCGAAGCGGGTCTGGCCAGCAAGTAGTTCAGCGGGGAAGCCGATCTCGGCCTTGATCTCACCCTTGGCGTCGACATGGTAGAGGCCGTGACCGACCAGCTTTGCCGCGTCACCTTCGGAGGCCAGCCAGAAGCCGCCCTCGCCATCTAGCGTGACACCTTCGATGTCGAGCTTCTGGGCAGCAGAACCGCCGCGGATGATTGGCAGTGCGGAGGTGATAACGGCTGGCTTCTGCGTCGCGTCGATCGTGAAGATCGACGGCTGCATGGCATAGAAGCTGTCATTGACGGCATAGAGCGTACCGGCCTTCTCGGCATCGCCGACGAGACCGGAGAGTGCACCCCAGCCGATCGGCGCGCCATCGACCATGGAAGACTGGATCATCGGATAGGCAGGCGTGCCTTCTGCGAGTTCGTAGAGCATGACGTGCGAACGCGGGCCGCCATCTTCGCCGAGGTCGACTTCGTTGGCGGTAACCAGCAGGTTGCGCGAGGGGATGGCGACAGCGCCTTCCGGCGAGACGCCCGACGGCAGAAGCTGGGTGAGTTCCGGCTCGGTACCGGTGTCCTTGTAGACGCCGACGATCGAGGAGCGCTCGGACAGGACGAAGAAGTAGTTCTGGTCACCGAAGGTTGCGGCTTCTAGGCCTTCCGGCTCGATGCCCTTGGAACGGGCGCGCTTGTCGGGGAAGTGGCCGATCTGTGCGATCGCCATTTCGAGCGAGGCACCTGATTCGTAGGCGACCTTGCCGGTCTTGTCGAAGATGGTGAAGCTGCGCGAGCCGCCGTTCCAGTCACCTTCGTTGGCAACGACCAGGCGGTTGTCGTCGAGCCACTTCACAGCGTCGGGCTCGCGCGGAACGCCTTCCTTGGTGCCGGAGAACTTCAGCGCGCCGTCCGATTTGGTGTCGATGCTGGTGAGATCGACTGTGCCGGCTGAGAAGTGTGCCTTCACTTCGCCCGTCTTGCCGTCGACGATGGCGATATGGTTGTTTTCCTGCAGCGTGACGGCAATTTCGCCGAGGCTGTTGATCGCGACGAATTCAGGCTCCGGATCCTCCGGGGCGACTTCGGCAAGACCGGTCAGCACGACGCGCTTCATCGAACCGCAATCGGCAACGCCGTCCTTCAGGGAGATGATGACGAGGTCACCGGCCGGCATCTGCGGCAGGGCACCGTCGTTCACGTCTTCGTCACGCTCGTTCTCAATCGCGATCGCGACGAAAGAGCCGTCCTTGGCAACGGCAACAGAATCGGGCTGGCCGCCGATGTCGCAGGAGGCATCGACAGTCTTCGCAGCGATGTCGACGACGGCGAGCTTGCCCGACGGGCTGGTGAAGCTCTCGGACGTGTTGACGCCGACCAGGACCTTAGCTCCGGCCACGGACACGGATGTCGGCTCGCCGTCCATCATCAGGGCGCCGGCAGCCTTGGGTGCCTTGGCGTCGGTGATGTCGATGAAGCCGATGCCGCCCAGCGGGCTGTCGGAATAGATCAGCGTGTTGCCGTCTTCCGAGGCCGTGATGATCTCGGCCGAGGTGGTGGAGAGCTTTTCCTTGTCGGCCGGCAGGTTGGCGGCGACCGGGAAGGTGGCGATACGGTTGAAGACTTGTTCGGCAGCGGCCGGCAGGGCCACGGATGCAAAAAGCGCCGCCGTCAGGGCGACGCGGGACAGACCATGGGTCATCGGGAAACCTCCAGTATCCAGAAATGGAACAAGGGGTTTCTGAGGCAGTCCGATGACAGTCGGATGACAGTTGGTCGGGGATCCAAAAAAACCCCGTATCACGCGGCGATAGTGGCCTCCTTGCGCGCCTCGCGCAGCATCAGGAAGAGCGAGGCCCCGAGAATGAGCAAGGCGCCCAGCCAGAGATAGCCGCTCGGCGCATAGCCGAAGACCAGCCAGCCGGCGAAGACATTGAGCGGCAGCTTCAGGTCGTCGAAGGGCTGGACATAGGCAGCATCCGCGGCGTTGTAGGCCAGTGTGAGCAGATACTGTCCGAAGGCGGTCAGCAGACCAGCGCCGAGCAGCAGCCACAGGGTGAGCCCTTCCGGCACGGCAAAGCCACCGGCGACGGCAAGGCCCGCATTGATCGGTGTCAGAAGAACCAGTAGCCAGACGGTCACCGTTTCCGGCGCCTCGTAGTGGGTGAGGTTCTTCATGATCAGCGAAGAGCCGCCCCACAGAAGCGCAGACAGAACCGGCAGCAGTGCTGCCAGAGTAAAGGTGTCCGACCAGGGTTGCAGGATGATCATCGCACCGATGAAACCGGTCAGCGTCGCGAGCCAGCGGTCGCGGCCGACGGTTTCGCCGAGGAAGAGACGTGCGCCGATGATGATGAAGAAGGGCGAGGTCATGACAAGCGCGATGGCCTGCCAGATCGGCACCGTGGCAAGACCCGTCACCCAGGCCTGGACGCCAAAGGCAGCGAGCAGGACACGCAGGATATGGCGGACGGGATAGGCTGTCTTCATGGCCTTCAAGCCGAGACGGAACAGCAGCGGAAGCGAGAGGATGAGCGCAAAACCATATTGCCAGAAGGCAGTGGAGGCCGGCGGGAAGCCGAGCGTCATGGCGAGCCATTGCGTGACGACGTTGAGAGCGGCAAAGGCGATGCCCGCCAGTACCATGAAACCGGCACCGAGAAAGGCCCGGGAGCACAGAATAGAAACCGAGCTCTGATTCATGTCATTTTTCCTTTTCCAAAGGACCAACACAAACCAGGACAGATGAGGACGACGAAAACCGCACCCGGACGGACACGGAACTGCGCAGCTACCCCTCCCAATCCACCGCGAGCGGACCAAGGGCGCAGCCTGACCTCATTCTCTTTCATCCGGACTTTAACCGTCGGCTCCGGAATCACACCGGATCTGCTGACCCTGCCCTCCCCTTCGGGATCGCAGGCGCTCGCGGGCTTGGGGTTGCCCCCTTACCGCCGGTGGGGAATTTCACCCCGCCCTGAGAACGAATGCCGGAACAACCGGCAAGACACAAATATGACAGGTCATGCTGCAGCGCAAGATGACAAAAAGAAAGCCCGGCACGAAGCCGGGCTAACCAAGGTGTCAGCTGACCATCGGCACCGAAGGGTGGCGACGGTCACGACGGATCAGCTGTTGACAGCGTCCTTCAGGCCCTTGCCGGCCGTGAACTTCGGAACGTTGCGAGCCGGGATATCGACTTCAGCGCCGGTGGACGGGTTGCGGCCCTTGGAGGCTTCGCGACGGGCGACGGTGAAGGCGCCGAAGCCGGCGAGACGGATGTCGCCGCCGTTCTTCAGTTCAGCCTGGACCGTTTCAAAAACGGCATCAACGGCAGAGGCTGCGTCAGCCTTGGTGAGGCCAGCCTTCTCGGCGACCGCGGATACGAGTTCGTTCTTGTTCATGTTTCCACCCTTTCTGATTGGTATGAAACGACTCAAATGATTAAGTCGGGCGGAGAATACGAAAGCTTCTGCCCTTCGCAACTCAAAAGCACCCGAAAGCCCCGGAAAACAAGCCTTTCAAGCGGCTTTTCACAAAAAAGGCTGGCAAAAATGCCAGCCTTTTTGTCGGTTTTGGAGCTTTGTGGCTCACTTATGGCAGAATTGCCTCAGTGAGCGATGGTTGCACCGGTTTCGTCGGTCCCGTCGACCACGCCGATCGCCGGCGTTTCAACGGTTCCGTCCCACTCGATCGGCTCGGGTACACGGACCAGAGCGTGGCGGATGACCTCGCCCATCCGGGACACCGGAACGATCTCCATGTTGTTCTTCACGTTGTCCGGAATGTCTGCCAGATCCTTGGCGTTCTCTTCCGGGATCAGAACTTTCTTGATGCCGCCGCGAAGTGCTGCGAGCAGCTTTTCCTTTAGGCCACCGATCGGCAGGACACGGCCGCGCAGGGTGATTTCACCCGTCATGGCGACGTCCTTGTTGACCGGGATCCCGGTCATGATCGAGACGATCGCCGTTGCCATGGCAACACCGGCAGACGGACCATCCTTCGGGGTGGCGCCTTCCGGCACGTGCACGTGGATGTCGGACTTGTCGAAGCGCGGCGGCTCGACGCCGAAATCGACGGCGCGCGAACGGACATAGGATGCCGCTGCCGAAATCGATTCCTTCATCACTTCCTTCAGATTGCCCGTGACAGTCATGCGGCCCTTGCCGGGCATCATGACGCCTTCAATGGTCAGCAATTCGCCGCCCACTTCCGTCCAGGCAAGACCCGTGACGACGCCGACCTGATCCTCGCCCTCTGCTTCGCCATGGCGGAAGCGCGGAACGCCCAGGTATTCGTTGATGTTCTCACCGGTCACGGCGACCGAAGTCACCTTGCCCTTGATGATTTCCGTCACAGCCTTACGAGCGAGCTTCATCAGTTCGCGTTCGAAGGAGCGGACACCGGCTTCGCGGGTGTACTGCTGGATGATCGCCATGATCGCCGAATCCGCCACGGAGAATTCTTCCGGACGCAGGGCGTGCTCCTTGATCGCCTTGGGCAGCAGGTGCCGCTTGGCAATCTCGAGCTTTTCATCCTCGGTGTAACCGGCAATACGGATGATCTCCATACGGTCCATCAGCGGACCCGGGATGTTCAGCGTATTGGCAGTGGTCACGAACATGACGTTCGACAGGTCATATTCCACTTCGAGATAGTGGTCCATGAAGGTCGAGTTCTGTTCCGGATCCAGCACTTCGAGCAGAGCCGAAGACGGGTCACCACGGAAATCCATGCCCATCTTGTCGATCTCGTCGAGCAGGAAGAGCGGGTTGGACCGCTTCGCCTTCTTCATCGACTGCACGATCTTGCCGGGCATCGAGCCGATATAGGTGCGGCGGTGACCGCGGATCTCGGCTTCGTCACGCACGCCACCGAGCGCCATGCGGACGTATTCACGGCCGGTCGCCTTGGCGATCGACTTGGCGAGCGAGGTCTTGCCGACGCCCGGAGGACCGACGAGGCAGAGGATCGGGCCCTTCAGCTTCGTCGCACGCGCCTGGACGGCAAGATATTCGACGATGCGCTCCTTGACCTTGTCGAGGCCGAAATGGTCCTCGTCGAGGGTCTTTTCGGCCGCGTTGAGGTCGATCTTGACCTTGGACTTCTTGCCCCAGGGCAGACCCAGCAGCCAGTCGAGATAATTGCGCACGACAGTGGCTTCCGCCGACATCGGGCTCATATGGCGCAGCTTCTTCAGCTCCGCATCGGCCTTTTCCTTGGCTTCCTTGGAAAGCTTGGTCTTGGCGATGCGCTCTTCCAGTTCGGCCATCTCGTCACGGCCGTCTTCGCCGTCGCCGAGTTCCTTCTGGATCGCCTTCATCTGTTCATTGAGATAATATTCGCGCTGGGTCTTTTCCATCTGGCGCTTGACGCGCGAGCGGATGCGCTTTTCGACCTGCAGAACGGAGATCTCGCCTTCCATGAAGCCGAGCGCCTTTTCCAGACGCGTCTTCACGCTCACCGTTTCGAGCATTTCCTGCTTTTCGGTGATCTTGATGGAGAGATGCGAGGCCACGGTATCGGCGAGCTTCGAGTAGTCTTCGATCTGGCTTGCGGCGCCGACGACCTCGGGGGAGATCTTCTTGTTCAGCTTGACGTAGTTTTCGAACTCCGACACCACCGAGCGGGACAAAGCCTCGATCTCGACCGGATCTTCCGCCGGTTCGGCCAGGATGCTGGCTTTCGCTTCGTAATAATCTTCGCGGGCTGTGTAAGCCTCGACCTTGGCGCGCGCGCGTCCTTCGATCAGCACCTTGACGGTGCCGTCCGGCAGCTTCAGGAGCTGGAGGACATTGGCCACGGTGCCGACTTCATAGATGGCGTCCGGGGCCGGATCGTCGTCACTCGCGTTGATCTGCGTGGCCAGCATGATCTGCTTGTCGGAACCCATCACCTCTTCTAGAGCGCGGATGGATTTCTCGCGGCCGACGAACAGCGGGACGATCATGTGAGGAAACACCACGATGTCGCGCAGAGGAAGCACCGGATAGGTGTTCGCCTCGTTTGCAGCTGACGTATTCGTCATTTCACTTCCTTTCAAACGTCCCGGGGAAACCGGGACTCCATGCCGACCCAAAAGAGGCGTCAGGCATATTTTTCGATCCTCCAACAAGTGGAGTGGCGATCCCGCCAATTCAAGCCTGCCGCCCGGGCCGGTGCCGAATCTGTGACACCAGAATGACAAACCTCGCCGGCTTTCACACTACAAATCGGACCTGATGCGAGGCATTCGCGTCACTTCGTCGCCCGGTTGGCTACCGTCAGTCGCTTGGGTGATCGGAGACACGGTTACGCGGTGAAGGCGACGCAGCACACAGGCGTTCAATCTCCACTCCGTTCTAGCCCAATCAGCGGGCGTGACAACAACGGAATAGCGTAAATGCGGGCGCCAGCCGGGAAAACCACAGGCTGCACCAAAAAAGACCTAGCAGACACGAAAAAGCCCGCCACGAGGGCGGGCTCATCGTCTGGTTTTAATCCCAACCGATCAGGCGGAGGCGTTGGCCTTCTCTTCCTGGCGATCGGCATAGATGTAGAGCGGACGGGACTTGCCGTTGACGACGTCGTCGGAGATGACGACCTCGCGGACGCCTTCCAGTTCCGGCAGTTCGAACATCGTGTCGAGCAGGATCTTTTCCATAATCGAGCGAAGGCCGCGGGCGCCGGTCTTGCGGGTGATTGCCTTGCGGGCGATTTCACGAAGCGCGTCTTCGTGGAAGGACAGTTCGACGTCCTCCATTTCGAACAGGCGCTGGTACTGCTTCACAAGCGCGTTCTTCGGCTCGGACAGGATCTGGATCAGTGCGTCCTCGTCCAGGTCTTCAAGCGTCGCCAGGACTGGCAGACGACCGATGAATTCCGGGATGAGGCCGAACTTGACGAGATCTTCCGGCTCCAGTTCACGCAGCACTTCGCCGACGCGGCGATCGTCTTCCGCCTTCACCGTTGCGCCAAAACCGATCGAGGTCTTTTCGCCGCGGGCAGAGATGATCTTGTCGAGGCCGGCAAAGGCACCGCCGCAGATGAACAGGATGTTGGTCGTATCCACCTGCAGGAATTCCTGCTGCGGATGCTTGCGGCCGCCCTGCGGCGGAACGGAAGCGACCGTGCCTTCCATGATCTTCAGAAGTGCCTGCTGGACGCCCTCGCCCGACACGTCGCGGGTGATCGAAGGATTGTCCGACTTGCGGGAGATCTTGTCGACTTCGTCGATGTAGACGATGCCGCGCTGGGCGCGCTCGACATTGTAATCCGCAGACTGCAGAAGCTTCAGGATGATGTTTTCGACGTCTTCACCGACATAGCCGGCTTCGGTCAACGTCGTTGCATCCGCCATGGTGAAGGGCACGTCAATGATGCGGGCCAGCGTCTGGGCAAGATAGGTCTTGCCACAGCCGGTCGGGCCCACGAGCATGATGTTCGACTTCGCCAGTTCGACATCGCCGCCCTTGGAGGCGTGCGACAGGCGCTTGTAGTGGTTGTGCACGGCCACAGACAGGATCTTCTTCGCCTGCTTCTGACCGATCACATATTCGTCGAGGATCTTGATGATGTCCTGCGGCGTGGGAACGCCGTCGCGAGACTTGACCATCGAAGACTTGTTCTCTTCGCGGATGATGTCCATGCAGAGTTCGACGCATTCATCGCAGATGAACACAGTCGGTCCGGCAATCAGCTTGCGGACCTCGTGCTGGCTCTTGCCGCAGAAGGAACAATAAAGGGTATTCTTGGAGTCACCGCCGTTGCTTCCGCTGACCTTGCTCATGTCTTTATCCTTCCAGCACGCCGCGCCACCGCAGTCACGGCAGGGCGGTCACTCACACTGTCCGGCTCCCACCGCCGCCGTTGGGGGGAACCTCTTCCGATCCGGAGCTACTAGCCGATCCGACCATGTCAGAGCGGCGGCAACGAAAACTCCCAGTCTCGGCAGACTATGTCACAAAGATTCAACATAGCCTTAATCACACTATTAGCGCTTTTACGCCGACTTTAAACCCCGCCTGCCATCACGTCTGCCAGCACCTGGTGATGCCGGCGGCATAAGCGTGGATCAAGCCGACGGTGCGACGCCTTCCATTTCGACGCGCGATGTCAGGATACGGTCGATCAGACCCCATTCCTTGGCTTCGCTCGATTCCATGAAATGATCGCGATCAAGCGTATTCTCGACTTCGTCATATGTCTTGCCGGTATGCTTGACATAAACCTCGTTCAGGCGACGCTTCATCTTAATAATGTCACGAGCATGACGCTCGATATCGGAAGCCTGACCCTGGAAGCCGCCGGACGGCTGATGAACCATGATGCGGGCGTTCGGGGTTGCAAAGCGCATGCCCTTCTCACCGGCGGCCAGCAGCAGCGAGCCCATAGAGGCGGCCTGACCGATGCAAAGCGTCGACACGGCCGGACGGATGAACTGCATCGTGTCGTAGATCGCCATGCCAGAGGTGACGACACCGCCTGGCGAATTGATGTAGATGGCGATTTCCTTCTTCGGGTTCTCGGCTTCGAGGAAGAGGAGCTGGGCGCAGACGAGCGAAGCCATGGTGTCTTCGACCGGGCCCGTCAGGAAGATGATCCGCTCCTTGAGCAGTCGAGAAAAGATGTCGTAGGAGCGCTCGCCACGATTGGTCTGCTCGACGACCATCGGCACCAGAGCGAGAGCGGTATCAACGGGATTTCTCATGTCGGTCCTTTTCAGCCTCTCCCCGGCACATCGGTGGCGGGAATCACGTAATCTTTGTCAATCCCTACATAGAGTGTCCGCACCCCGACATTCAAGACACGAGGACCGGATATCCTTAATGGTCAGAATGCGCTCGGCGCTGAAGATCCTGACTTTCCGGCCGGCCGTCGGGACCGCGTCGGTGCTCGCCTGTCATCCTTGCACAAGAAACGGCTAACATGGTGAAATTTCGGTAAGTCTGTCGTGTGAAGGTTCCGGCTGCAAGCAGGATCCTGCGGCATTTCATAGTGACTGTTTAACCCGCTTGGGCCATTCTGGAGCGATAGTCTGCCGAATTGATTTCAGGAATTGCATCGTGATCGACGTGAAGACAGCGTTTTTGCTCTGGGTCATACAGGCCAATACGCTCGCGATTCTCCTCCTGGCGATTTGGCTGCATGCCCGCGACCAGAGACACTTCCTCTGGTTCGGCCTCGGCCTCCTGCTGCATGCCAGTGGCCTCGGCCTGGTGGGCCTGCGCGGACAGATCCCTGACATCGTCTCGATCCAGGCGGCGAATGCCATCTCGCTGTTCGGGTTCAGTTTCTGGGCGAAGGGGCTTGCAGCACTCGATCACAGGCGGGCCGCGCATATGATCTGGGCTCCGCCCCTGCTGTGGTTGGTCGGAAACCTCCTGCCTCCGATCCGAGACGAGTTCGCCTCTCGCGTGTCGCTCTACAATGCGGCAGCAGCCATTGGCTTTGCGACCCTTGCCCTCACCGCCGCTCGCGCGCGCTTCAGCTCCGACCGTTACCGCGCCCTGCTCACATTCGTCTGGGCTGCCCAGGCGATCGCCGGCTCGATTTTCGCCGTCTTCGTCCTATTCCACCGGCCGCAGAGCTTTGCCGACAATTTCTTCGGCATGTGGATGGGGACGATCGCGGTGATAGGCTTTATCACCGCTGTCGTGATCGTCGCCAAGATTACAATGGATCGGTCACAGGAACAGCTGCAGGCGCTGGTCAGGACCGATCCTCTCACCGGAGCGCTCAACCGGCGGGGCTTTTTCGAGGCCTATCAGGGACTGGTGGACACTTCCCCTCTCGATACGCTCGGCGTGCTGATCTTCGACCTCGACCACTTCAAGCAGATCAACGACCGCCATGGCCACACGGTCGGTGACCGGGTCCTTCGGGAATTTGCCGACGTCTGCCGCTCGCTTCTGCCGCAGCGCGCGGTCTTCGCGCGGACCGGTGGCGAGGAATTTGCCGCCGTGCTGGCGATTTCGGAACCGAAAGATGCGGCACTGTTTGCCGAAACCGTGCGTCTGGCGCTTGCGGATCGCAGCATTGTAACCGAAGGCGACATCATTTCCGTCACGACCAGCGTCGGAATCGCGATCAGTTCACTGCGCGACGCAGATCTGGACAAGCTCCTCTCCGAGGCCGATCTCGCGCTGTACTCGGCAAAGGCGCAAGGTCGAAACAGGACATCCCTGCGCTCGGGCAGCCGGACCGTGACCGTACCGCCAGCGCGCGAGGGAAGCGGACCAGAGGAAGTCGACCGACAGGCCGACCGGCAGGTGGCCATCCTAAAGCGCATCTCCGCAGTTGCCCACAAGCTGGACGACTGAGCGGCGCCCGGTCCACTTGCGTGAGGGAATGCAGAGGATAAACAGGACGTCATGACACAGCCCTCTTTCCTTTCCATCGATCCGGCCACACGCCGGGTTTCGCTCGACGCCCGCGATCCGGCCTTCTACGGCAATCCGAACCGCACCTATGCGGCGCTCCATGCGCAATGTCCGACCTTTTATTGGGAACAACAGAAGCAATGGTTCTTCACCGGCTATGACCATGTGAACGCTCTGCTGCGGGATCGACGATTCGGCCGGCAGATCCTGCATATCGCGACGCGCGACGAACTGGGCATGCCAGAACCCGCCGAGCACACCCGGCATTTCGACAAGGCCGAAGAACACTCGCTGCTGGAAATCGAGCCGCCCGAGCACACGCGCCTCAGGACACTGGTGAACCGCGCTTTCGTTTCCCGCCATGTCGAAAAGATGACGCCAGAGATCGAGTTGCTGGCAAACCGCCTGATCGACGAGTTCGAAAAGGACGGCGAGACGGAGCTCTTGTCGAGCTTTGCCGACATTATTCCGGTGACGATGATCGCCCGCATGATCGGCATCCCCGAGGAGATGGGGCCGCAGTTGCTGAGATGGAGCCACGACTATGTCGGCATGTACATGTTCAAGCGGACCCGCGCCGACGAGGAGGCCGCCGACCGGTCGGCAAAAGAATTCGCCGATTATGTGCGACAGGTGATTGCGGAACGTCGGGCCGAGCCGCGCGACGATCTGTTGAGCCACATGATCCACACCGAGCACAAGGGACAGTTCCTTACTGAAGATGAGCTAGTTTCGACGACAATCGTGCTGCTGAATGCCGGCCACGAGGCGACCGTGCACCAGATCGGCAATTCGGTCCGAGTGATCCTCGAAAGCGGGATCGATCCGGCGACGATGTTCAGGGACGAGAAGGCGACGGAACGGACTGTCGAGGAGACGCTTCGGATCGGCGCGCCGGTTCACATCTTCCAGCGCTGGTGCCTGGAGCCCTGCGAGATTGACGGCGTGTCCTTCAAGCGTGGCGACAAGGTGAGCCTGATCCTGGCGGCGGCCAATCTCGATCCGCGGAAATTTTCTGATCCGCTGACCTTCAAGCCAAGCCGCGACGAAGGCGCCAATCTCTCCTTCGGTGCCGGCATCCATTTCTGCATCGGCGCGCCGCTTGCGCGGCTCGAGCTCAACATCGTTTTGCCGCTGCTCTTCAAGCGGCTGCCGGGGCTGAAGATTGCCGACACGCCGACGGTCAAGGACGTCTATCATTTCCACGGCCTGGAACGGCTCGACCTCACCTGGTGAGGTCGGCCGCCTCGGCATAACGGGCCGTCAGGGCTTCGACGGCCTGGCGCATGGCGAGACGCAGGTCCGGCGGATCGACAACTTCAACCTCTGTGCCAAGCTTCAGCATTTCCGACACGGCCATGCGTTCGTGGGCCACAGGCAAACGGACCGTCCGCCAGCCGTTTTCGTCGGCCTCGCCGATGTATTCGAGGTTGGCTCGCACATAAGGGGGCGCCATGTGCTCGATTTCCTTCAGCCCCCATGCCGAGAGACGGATCGTGGCCAGGTTGGGATAGAGCTCCACTTCGAGCCGCCGCGTGTTCTCTGTCCAGTAGGTGGCGAGATCGAAATCTCTCGGCCAGTCGAAGCGCTCTTCGGTGACGATCAGGTCGAGCACGCGGGAAATGCGGTAGGTCCTCGGCGTCTCGTCGACACGCGCAACGAGATACCAGGCGCCGCCCTTCATCACGATGCCGAGAGGCTCGGCGACCCTCTTCTTCTCCGCCTTCCAGGAGCGATAGCGCATGCGGATGCGCTTGGAATTCCAGACAGCATCGGCGATCGCCTGGAGATAGGCGGGCTGCTCACCCTCGGCGAGCCAGGCCGGGGCGTCGAGGTGGAACTTCGACTGCATGCGCCTCGCGCTTTCACGCAGGTCCTCGGGCAAGGCAGCGGTGAGCTTCTTCTGTGCGCCGGCCATCAGCGAGCCGAGGCCGAGGTCGGCAGCGGCGCCGGGGATGCCGGAGAGGAACATGGCTTCCGCCTCGGCAGGGGTGAGACCATTCAGACGGACGCGATACCCGTCCAGCAGGCGGTAACCGCCCTCAGAGCCACGCTCGCTGTAAACGGGGACACCCGAGAGGGAGAGGGCATCGACGTCGCGGTAGATGGTACGCACCGAGACCTGGTTTTCCGCGGCCAGCGCCTCCGCGGTCACCAGCCCCTTCGCCTGCAGTGTCGTCAGAATGTTGATCAACCGGCTCGCACGCATCAAAAAAATCCTCGCTTCGACGAGAATTCTAAACCAACCTGACACAATCTGACAGGTATGGTGCCGCATTCTCCCTTCATCGCCTTCACAGCATGGCGCATTTCAAAGGGAGACATTAGATGACCACGAACGCACCGATCACCCTCTTCTACTCGCCGCAGACCCGCGCCACCGGCGCGCGCGTGTTGCTGGAGGAACTGAAGGTGCCTTACGAATTGCATGTATTGAACATGAAGACGGGCGAGCAGCGGCAACCTGCCTATCTCGCGATCAACCCGCTCGGAAAGGTCCCGGCTGTTCGCGTCGGCGACACGCTGGTCACCGAGCAGGGGGCAATCTACCTCTATCTCGCGGATCTCTTCCCCGAGGCGGGTCTCGCCCCTGCCCTGACCGATCCGGACCGCGGCGCCTATGTGCGTTGGCTGTTCATCTATGGCAGCTGCTTCGAGCCGGCGGTCGTCGATCGCTACATGAAGCGCGAGCCAGGATCGATGAACGAAACGCCCTATGCCAGCTACGATTCCCTCATCGACTTGCTGGAGCAGACGATGAAAAAGGGCCCCTATCTGCTCGGCGAGCGCTTCACGGCAGCGGATCTGCTCTGGGGAATCGCACTCCGCTGGACGACGATGTTCGGCCTTGTCGAAGAGCGGCCGGCCTTCCAGGCCTATATGAACCGCATCGGCAGTCGTGCGAGCATCCAGCAGGTTTCGGCCGAGGATGCCGTCATGGTCGTCGAACACGAAGCGGCAGCGGCCCGGTTGAAAGCCACGAGCTAGACCTTGATGACATAATCCTTTCGAGTCGTTTCAAGGACTTCCCAGGTTCCCTTGAAGCCGGGTCTGAGGATCAGGCGGTCGCCTGCCTCCAGGTGTACAGGCTCCCCGCCGTCCTCGGTGACAACAGAGTGGCCTTCGAGAATGTGGAAGTACTCCCATTCATCGTAGACGATCCGCCACTTGCCCGGCGTCGACTGCCAGACGCCGGCATAGATCCCGCCGTCTGCCTCCTCGATGTTCCAGGTGGTGAACCGCGGGTCGCCGGAAATCAGGCGGTCGGCGGCGGGAGCGCCCTCTTCCGGCGTGACGGTGGAGGGATCGAATGGCAGTGACGGGCTCATCATGGTCTCCAGGTAAACGAGCGGCGGTGTTTTGCACCGCCGCTCAAAGGACAGATCAGGCCGAGGCCAGCGCCTGCTCGAGATCGGCGATGATGTCTTCGGCGTCTTCGATGCCGATCGAGAGACGCACCACGTCAGGCCCGGCACCGGCTGCGATCTGCTGGTCTTCGGAGAGCTGCGCATGGGTCGTCGACGCCGGATGGATGATCAGCGAGCGGGTGTCGCCGATGTTCGCCAGATGCGAGAAAAGCTTTAACCCACCGACCAGCGCCTTGCCGGCTTCAAGCCCACCCTTGATGCCGAAGGTGAAAACGGAGCCGGCGCCCTTCGGCGAATAACGCTTCTGGAGTGCGTTGTTGGCATCGTCGGGAAGGCCCGAATAGTTCACCCATTCGACCTTGGGATGGCTCTTCAGCCAGGTTGCCACCTTCATCGCATTGTCGCAGTGGCGCTGCATGCGCAGCGGCAGCGTCTCGATGCCGGTCAGCAGCAGGAAGGCGTTCATTGGCGCAATCGCCGGCCCAAGGTCACGCAGGCCGAGGACGCGGCAAGCGATGGCGAAGGCGAAATTGCCGAAGGTCTGGTGCAGGACGACGCCGTTATATTCCGGACGCGGCTCGGACAGCATCGGATACTGGCCAGCCTTGGCCGACCAGTCGAAGGTGCCACCATCGACGATGACGCCGCCCATGGAGTTGCCGTGGCCGCCGAGGAACTTGGTGACGGAATGGACGATGATGTCGGCACCGTGCTCCAGCGGACGGATCAGGTAAGGGCTCGCCATGGTGTTGTCGACGATCAGCGGCAGACCGTGGCGATGGGCGACCTCGGCGATCGCTTCGATATCGACGAAGGTGCCGCCGGGGTTTGCAAGGCTTTCGATGTAGACGGCCTTGGTCTTGTCATCGATCTGGGCTGCAAAGCTCTCGGGGTCAGCAGGGTCTGCCCAACGGACCTGCCAGCCGAAATTCTTGAAGGCATGGCCGAACTGGTTGATCGAGCCGCCGTAAAGCTTCCTTGCAGCAACGAAGTTTTCGCCGGGTTGCATCAGCGAGTGGAAGATCAGGAGTTGGGCTGCATGGCCCGAGGCGACGGCGAGCGCTGCCGTGCCGCCTTCGAGCGCCGCAATCCGCTCTTCCAGAACGCCCTGGGTGGGGTTCATGATGCGGGTGTAGATATTACCGAACTCCTTGAGCGCAAAGAGATTTGCGGCATGGTCGCTGTCGTTGAAGACGTAAGCCGTGGTCTGGTAGATCGGTGTTATACGGGCGCCCGTGGTGGGGTCCGGCTGGGCGCCGGCATGGATGGCAAGCGTGGCGAAACCCGGATTGTTCTCCGACATTGTTTGGTCCTCCCTTGGTAACTTCGGGGCGGATCATAATCGCTCGCGGCAGCTTGTCAGCCTGCATTATTCCAAAGTCGGCGGGGCTTGGGGAAATTCGTGCTTGATCGAGGTCAATGCGCATGTTCGGCACGATGACATTCTCCTTCAAAGTCGAAGGAGACAGCCATGACCGTCACGATCGCCGATCCGATCCGCCACACCGTGCAGCAAATCCTCTCATGGTTCGCCCAGGGTTTCGAACATGCCTCGGAGAGCGACATGCTCGCCAGTCTTTCCGATGCCGAAATAGAGGCGCTGGCTGAAGACTGCGGCATGAGTTCCCATCAACTGCTGGCGCTGGTGAAGGCCGGCCCGCATGCCGCAGACGAAATGCCGGCGATGATGCGGGCGCTCAACATCGATCCGGCGGAAGTTGAATACCGGATGCGCCGGGTCTTTCGCGACATGCAGATCACCTGCGCACAATGTCAGTCCAAGGAGACCTGCCAGCAACACTTGCGCCAGGGCAAGGCCGATCAGACCTTTGTGGAGTATTGCGGCAATGCCGAAACGCTGAATGCGCTCAGGGCCAATCCTGACCTTCTGATCGAAGCCTGAATCGTCAGAGACCGAGCCTCGGGATTTCAATCGCCGGGCAACGGTCCATGACCACGCGGATGCCCGCCTCCTCGGCCGGCTTCACGGCGTCGTCGTCGCGCACAGTAAGCTGGCCCCAGATCACCTTCGGCTGCTTCGGCAAGGAGAGCGCTTCAGTGACGACCTCACCCAGATATTCCGGCGCACGGAAGACATCGACCATGTCGATTTCGTCTGGAATGTCGGCCATGCTGGCGAACACGGTCTGGCCAAGGATTTCCTTGCCGGCCTGACCGGGGTTGACCGGATAGACCGTGTAACCCTTCGACAGCAGGAAACGCATGACGCCGAAGCTCGGACGGTCGGGCTTGGGGGATGCACCGAGCAGCGCGATGGTTTTCACCTCGCCGAGGATGCCCTTCAGGTAGTCGGCAGTGTAATGATCGTGATCAGCCATCCGCATCTCCTCTTTCGTCGTAGTTTGAGAATTAGATGGGGTTGCGACCGCCTGCAACAAGGCCGGGAACCGGCCAGACCACCCACACGTTGATCGAACGCCGAGAAGGAGGAAGGTTATGCGACTGTCTCACCTTGCCATCATGACGATCGCCACCATGACGCTGGCCGAGCCCGCGCTTGCGATCTCGCGCTACAATTCGACCGCCCTCACCTGCGATCAGGTGCGCCAGCGGGTGATCAACGAGCGTGCGGTCATCCTGCGCTATCCGTCGACGCGGGTGGAGGGCATGACGCTCTATGATCGTTACGTGACCCGCAACGCCATGTGCTCTCCACACGAATATGCGGAGCGCGCCTATGTGCCGACGCGCGACACCAATCGCTGTCCGGTCTTGAGCTGCCAGGATTACGATCCCGAAACGCGTCGTTTCGGCTTCGGCAAGCCCGTCATCCGGTTCTGACGCTGGTCTTCAGGCCGCATGGCCCTGCGCCGAACCCGGATGCATGCGCTCGTAGACCAGCGGATATTCCGCCACCAGCGCACGGTCCATCACGACCTTGATACCGGCCACTTCCGCTCTTGCGGCAGCCGCATCGTCGCGGACGCCGAGCTGGCACCAGATCGCCATCGGTCGGGGGCTCATGGCCAGAACCTCGTCGACGATCTCGTCAAGATGTTCCGACCGCCGGAAGACATCGACGAGATGGACGGGCTCGGGGATTTCGGCGAGTGACCGGTAGACGCGTTGTCCCAGGATGAGTTCGCCGCCGTGCAGGGGATTGACCGGAAAGACGTGGTATCCCTTGCCCAGCAAGAACCCGGAAATCCAGTGGCTGGGGCGCTTGTCGTCCGGCGAGGCGCCGAGCACGGCCACGTTCTTGGCCGTCGCGAGGATATCGGCGAGGTAGCTGTTCGGATAGGTGTCGTGGTTCATGGCGTTCCTCCCGGCCCGCGGGGGCCTTGGTTCACCCGTCCTTCTATGTCCCGATCCAACTCTAGCGCTGGCGGGTTAACGACCCCATCGGAGGATCACTCAAATGCCGCTGATCACTCAGGCAGCACCACATGACCATGTTCGTCCTGCGGGAAGAAGGGATTGAAAGCAATCTCCCAGAGGTGACCATCAGGGTCAGCGACATAGCCGGAATATCCGCCCCAGAACACTTTCTGTGGCGCCTTGACCAGGGTCGCACCGCAGGAAACGACAAATTTCACCACTGCGTCGACGCCAATTTCACTCGTGACATTGTAGGCAAGCGTCACGCCGGAAAAGCCGGAAGGCGTGTTCTCGACATGGGCATCTTCGGCAAGATTGGCGCGGGAAAAGAGACCAAGTGCCGTGCCTTTCAACTGAATGAAGGTGACATTGTCATTGGAGGCCGAAGATTTTGTCCAGCCCAGCCTTGCGTAGAAATCCGTGCTGCGGGCGACGTCTGCGACGCCGAGGGTAATGAGCGAGATACGACGTTCCAGCGACATTGTTTTCTCCATCTGGGGCGCCTGCCGATACGTTCGGTTTATGTTTTCATTATGTTCATGCGAATATTAGACAAATCAGAGGTTGCGACGGGGGACCGCAACACGCTTGTTCCATTTCACCGCGAATGTGGAATGATCTGCTTGGTCCTGCATGCCCAGTCATTCGAGGTCCTGTGAACTCCTGATTCCAAGCGCTGTCGTGTGGTAAAATAACACCACACAACTAGCGCATTGATTTTGCTTGCATTTCCACCGCCCCTACCAAATGCGCCCATCTTGACGTCTCCGGCCTGCGGATTTATACCCCTCCTCGGAATGCGGCCCTTCGGGACCGCTTTCTTTTTTGCGCGAAATACGCGTGAAACAAGCAACAAGAAACGCCTGCAGCTCCCGCAAAACGGGACCGCAGGATCACACTGAAAGAGACCCTCATGTCTACCTTCGTTCAGAAGCCTGCAGAGGTGGAGAAGAAGTGGATCCTCATCGACGCCGAAGGGCTCGTTGTCGGCCGCCTCGCCACCATCATCGCCATGCACCTGCGTGGCAAGCACAAGGCCACCTATACCCCTCATGTTGACGACGGCGACAACGTCATCGTCATCAATGCCGAGAAGGTCGCTCTGACCGGCAAGAAGTACTCCGACAAGAAGTACTACTGGCACACCGGTTATCCGGGCGGCATCAAGGAGCGTACGGCTCGCCAGATCATCGAAGGCCGCTTCCCGGAGCGCGTTCTGGAGAAGGCCGTCGAGCGCATGATCCCGCGTGGCCCGCTCGGTCGTCGCCAGATGAAGAATCTGCGCGTCTACGCCGGCATGAACCACCCGCATGAAGCTCAGCAGCCCGTCGCTCTCGACGTTGCTTCGCTGAACAGCAAGAACACAAGGAGCGCCTAAGTATGGCCGATCTTTCTTCCCTGAAGGACCTTGCCCCGGCACAGGACGCAGCTCCGGCTCACGTCCGCAAGGTCGACTCCCTGGGTCGCTCCTACGCCACCGGCAAGCGCAAGAACGCTGTTGCCCGCGTGTGGGTCAAGCCGGGCACCGGCAAGATCACCATCAACGGCCGCGAATTCCGCACTTACTTCGCCCGTCCGGTCCTGCAGATGGTTCTGCAGCAGCCGATCGTCGCCGCTGCCCGTGATGGTCAGTTCGACATCATCGCGACTGTCGCCGGTGGCGGTCTGTCCGGTCAGGCTGGTGCCGTTCGTCACGGTCTCTCGAAGGCCCTCACCTACTTCGAACCGGGCCTGCGTCCGGTCTTGAAGAAGGGTGGCTTCCTGACCCGCGACAGCCGCGTCGTCGAGCGCAAGAAGTACGGCAAGGCGAAGGCCCGTCGTTCGTTCCAGTTCTCCAAGCGTTAATCGCTGGACAACCGGAAACGGAAATCAAGGCGGGGCTTCGGCTCCGCCTTTTTTCGTTTTCCTCCAAGCCCGTGTCCGGCGCCGCGGATCGTGGCTTGACCGGGCAAGCCGACCGTCTAATTTGATCAAATCTTGAGAGGGAGAAGCGCATCATGGCCAGCAAATCGATCGACAACGCGTTTACCGCAAAGACCTTGCGCGGTGCGGCGACCGATCCGACCTATGCGGGCGTGCTCTCCTTCATGCGGCGGAAATACTCCAAGGACCTCACCGACGTCGATGCCGTCGTGCTCGGTATCCCCTTCGATGCCGCCGTCTCCAACCGGCCGGGCGCCCGTTTTGGACCACAGGCCATCCGGCGCGCATCGGCGATTTTCGACAATGACCCGCAATATCCCTTCGCCCGTGATCTCTTTGAGCAGATGGCCGTTATCGACTATGGCGACGTGCTGCTGGACTACGGCAATCACCAGCACACACCGGGCCTGATCGAGCAGGAAGCGGCCAAGATCATCGCCTCCGGCGCCTATCTGCTCGGCCTCGGCGGCGATCACTTCGTCACCTGGCCGTTGCTGAAAGCCCATGCCGCGAAACATGGCCCGCTGGCGCTTGTGCATTTCGACGCTCACCAGGACACCTGGGACGACGACGGCCAGCGGATCGACCACGGCTCCTTCGTCTGCCGCGCCGTGCGCGAAGGCGTCATCGATCCAAAGAAATCGATCCAGATCGGCATCCGCACCGAAGCGCCCGAGGATTTCGGCATCCGGATCATCCCCGGCTACGAGGTCGAGGACATGGGCGCGCAGGCGATCGCCGATACGATCCTCCAGCATGTCGGCACCGCCCCAACCTATCTGACCTTCGACATCGACTGCCTGGACCCGGCCTACGCGCCGGGAACCGGCACGCCGGTCGCGGGCGGCCCCTCTTCGGCCAAGATGCTGTCGGTCCTGCGCAAGCTCGGTCCCCTCGACATCCGCGGCTCTGATATCGTCGAAGTGGCGCCGGCCTATGACCATGCCGACATCACCGCAATTGCCGGTGCGACAGTTGCGATGTATATGCTGGGCTTGCGCGCGGAAAAGCTTGCGACACGCGCCTGACATATTGATTCATCACACTCACAAACAGATTCCGCATTCTCATCCAAACCTCTGACGGGACTAGACAAATGGCAGCGAAGATCTTCATCGACGGCGAACATGGCACAACGGGTCTGCAGATCCGCACGCGCCTGGCCGATCGCCGTGATCTGGAGCTCTTGTCTATCCCCGAAGCCGAGCGGCGGAACGAGAAGATGCGCGAGGACATGCTCAACAGCGCCGACATCGCGATTCTTTGCCTGCCCGACGATGCGTCGAAGCAGGCCTATGAAATGACGGCCGCCAACAACAATGTCCGCCTGCTCGACGCCTCCACGGCGTTTCGCGTGCATCCCGACTGGGCCTATGGCTTTGCCGAAATGGACAAGGCCCAGAAGGCGAAGATTAGAGGCGCGCGCCACGTTTCTAATCCAGGCTGCTATCCGACGGGTGCGATCGGCCTCATCCGGCCGCTGCGCGCGGCCGGCATCCTGCCCGACGGCTATCCGGTCTCGGTCAATGCGGTCTCGGGCTATACCGGCGGCGGCAAGCAGATGATCGCGCAGATGGAGGATGTTGGTCATCCCGAGCATCTGGCCGCGAACAACTTCCTTTACGGGCTGACGCTCAAGCACAAGCACGTGCCGGAAATGCAGACCCATGGCCTGCTCGACCGCGCGCCGCTGTTTGCTCCCTCCGTCGGTCGCTTCGCCCAGGGCATGATCGTGCAGGTGCCGCTCTTCCTCGAAGACCTCGCCGCCGGCACGACGGCGGACAGCATCCATGCGGCACTCGTTGCTCATTATGCAGGACAGGACATCGTCAGCGTCGTTCCGCTTGCGGATAGCGCCAAGCTACCGCGCGTCGATGCCGAAGAGCTGGTGGGCCAGGACACGATGAAGCTCTTCGTCTTCGGCACGGCCGGCGGTGCGCATGTCAATCTCGTCGCGCTGCTCGACAATCTCGGCAAGGGCGCCTCGGGAGCAGCCGTTCAGAACATGGACCTGATGCTGTCGGCGTAAGTTGCAGCACATCGGGCGGGAGGAGCGCATGCTCGATCACATCGGACTTTCCGTTGCGGATTATACAAATGCAAAAGCCTTCTACGACTCGGTGATGCCGACCATCGGCGCATCCTGTGTGATGGCTTTGACGGCTGCCGAAACCGGCGGCACCTATGAAGGTGCCGGCTACGGTGTGGGCGGCAAGCCCTTGTTCTGGATCGGTACGGGCGGACAAACCAAGGGCTCGCTGCATATCGCTTTCGCGGCGGAAAGCCGCGCCGCTGTGGATGCCTTCTACGCTGCAGCAATTGCTGCTGGCGGAACCGACAACGGCCCGCCGGGCATCCGCGCTCACTACCACCCGAACTACTATGCCGCTTTCGTCCTGGACTTTGATGGGCACAACATCGAAGCGGTTTGCCACGCACCGGAGTGACGATCCACCACGCTAGCTGGTCGTTCACAATTGCCGAACGAATCGTCGTTGATTGCCACCGTTATGCGGGACGACCCTTGGTGATAGCTTCACCTACAAAGTGAGGTGTCGTCATGAGCAAGCGTTTCCCCGTCTACTTCATTCCGCATGGTGGCGGCCCCTGGCCGTTCATGGATTTCCCCAGGGATGCCGAGGGCAAGGCCCCTTGGGATGACCTGCGTGCCTTTCTGCAAGGGCTCGATGCCGAGATCGGGCGGCGGCCGAGGGCCGTGCTCGTCGTCTCCGGTCATTGGGAAAAGGAACCGGTTCCAACGGTGAGCACGGCATCGAAGCCTGGCATGCTCTTTGACTACTACAATTTCCCGCCTCACACCTACGAACTATCCTACCCTGCCCCGGGATCGCCGAAGCTTGCTACAAGGGCGAGAGCGCTGCTTGCCAATGCTGGCATCGACAGCGCGGAGGACGACAAGCGTAGTTTCGACCACGGGGTCTTCATTCCCTTCATGCTGGTCTATCCGGATGCGGATGTGCCGATCACGATGATCTCGCTGAAGAACACACTGGATGTCGAAAGCCATGTTGAAATCGGCCGAGCGCTCGCACCATTGCGCGACGAAGACGTGCTGATCATCGCGTCGGGCATGAGTTATCACAACATGCGCATGTTCCGGCAGGCAGAGCCCAATCACGTTCAGCAGGCGATCCGCTTCGACGACTGGCTGACCAAGGTTGTCGCAAACCCAGACAGCGACCGGCGAGCAGAACTGCTTTCGATGTGGGACCAGAATCCGGACGCGATCGCCTGCCACGTGCCCGACCACGATCACCTCGTGCCGCTCTTCGTGGCGGCAGGTGCGGCAGGGTCGGATGCCGGGCGTCAGATCTTCCGCGGTGAATTCCTCGGAAAACCCTATTCCGCCTATCGCTTCGGCTAAATCAATCGCGGATCTCGACCAGCACCGGCTTCGGTCGCTCGCCATAGAAGCCACGCAGATGGGCGACCGCGAAGGCCAGCACCACCAGCGCCATGCCCTGATGCGTGACGCCGGCATGCAGCGGAACCTGCGTGACGAGCGTGACGATGCCGATCACGGCTTGGAGGCTGATCAAGGCGAAGAAGACCACGCTGCGACGGGCATGGGTCGTTCCCGGTGCGGCCCGCAGAGACTGGATCATGTGGACGAGCGCGGCCGCCAATAGCAAATAGGCGCCAATGCGGTGGATATACTGCACCGTCTTCGGGTTCTCGAAGATATTGATCCACGCGGGCGACTGGGCGAAGAGGCCCTGCGGCACCCAGGCACCGTCCATCAGCGGCCAGGTGTTGTAGCTGTAACCGGCGTCGAGGCCTGCCACGAGCGCGCCGAGATAGATCTGCACGAATGTCATCACAAGCAGTACAGCCGCGAAAAGACGGCTGTTGCCGGTTGGTGCGATGTCGTTGCTGTGTGCACTGAGGCTGCGGAAAATCCAGACACAGCTTGCAAAGATGAAACAGGCCATCATCAGATGCACGGCCAGACGATACTGGCTGACATCGACGCGCTCGCTGAGGCCCGAGGAGACCATCCACCAGCCGATAAAGCCCTGCAGACCACCCAGTGCCAGAAGGCCCACCAGCGGTGCGCGAATGCCTGGCTCGACTTTGCCGCGGATCCAGAAGTAGGCGAGCGGCAGTGCGAAGATCAGCCCGATCATGCGGGCCAGCAGACGATGCGCCCATTCCCACCAGAAGATGAACTTGAACTCGTCCAGGCTCATGCCCTTGTTGATCTGCTGATATTCCGGGATCTGACGATAGAGCTCGAGTTCTTCTTCCCACTCCGCAACCGTCAAGGGCGGAATGACGCCATGAATCGGCTTCCACTGGGTGATCGACAGCCCGGAATCGGTGAGGCGCGTCGCGCCGCCGACGAGCACGAGACAGAACAAGGCAAGGATCACCACGCCGAGCCAGATGCGGATCGCCTTGCGGTCAGAATCCACGCGGGCGATTTCCTTGCGCACCTGCAACTCGGGTCCGGTCAATACAGCACTCATTCGTCAATCCTCTTTTCGACCGTTGATTTGCATCAGTCAGCCGTGCAAAACAAGCCCGCCGGTTTGCGGCAAGCGGTCGCGTCACAGAGTGCGCGATGTCGAACAGGAATGAGGCATGACGAGGCGCCCGAAACTGAGATCCTTCATCGGCACGATCCTGATCATCTTGATCGTTTCGATCTATGCCCTTCTCGCGACGACGATCGCCACCGCGACGCTCGCCACGGCTCCCTGGTGGGGGCACCTTCTCTACTTCCTTCTGACCGGCCTGCTTTGGGTGATCCCCGCAATGCTGGTCATCAAATGGATGGCGGGACCGCTCAAGAAGAAGCCCCTCGATTAACCCGGCCTTAACCCTCGCATGCGGCGACTTCCTAAAGCTTCGGATCGATAACCGTTTGTTCGCAGTGTCTGCCTAAGCTGCCGCGCATCTCTAAAACCGGACGGGATGGGGACATGCGAGCCCAGATGCGCCATGATGCAATGGCAGTTGCCGAGGATCTGCCCGAAGACGGCCTTGCCGTCGTGAACGGCGGAGCTGGGCTCGATACTCCGGTGGGCAGGCTTTCGCTTAACGTCCATCACCAGATGAAGCCGCTGGAAACCAGCTGGCGCGAGCTCGAAGCCGATCCGTGGAACTCTCTCCACCAAAGCTTTGACTGGTGCCGGGCCTGGGTGCAGACCCATGGCCATCCGCTTGCCATTGTCGAAGGCCGGCTCAACAGTCAAACCGCCTTCCTGCTGCCGCTCGAAATCGACCGACAGTTCCTGCTGCGCAGGGCACAATTGGTCGGATCGCCATTCACGAATTTCAACAGCGGCTTGTTCAGCGCCACCTTCCGGCAGGTCGCCGCCGAGATCGCGCCGCATGACCTGGAAATGCTGTTTGTAGACGCCCTGCATGATCACGCGGACCTGCTCAGCCTGACCCATGTGCCGCTCGCCTGGCGGGGCGAACGCCATCCGCTGGCCGCACTGCCCCATGTCCAGAACCAGAACCCGTCGTTCCAGCTGCCACTTTGCGCCACCATGGAAGAGAGCATTGCGCCGCTCAATGCCAAAAGCCGCCGCAAGAAGTATCGTGCCCAGATCCGCAAACTGGAGGCCGCCGGTGGTTACGAGCACATCCGACCCACACAACTGAGTGAACAGCAGGCCCTGCTCGAATGTTTCTTCCAGCAGAAAGCCGCCCGTTTCGCGGCCGTCGGATTGCCGAACGTCTTTCAGCCGGCAGAGACCCAGGCCTTCTTCCGCATGCTGCTCGAGAATGACAGGGGCGGCAGCGACGTGCCCCTCGAACTTCACGCGATCCGCCTTAAGGGCGAATACGAGGGAAAGATTGCCGCGATCACCGGCCTGTCCCGCAAGGGCGATCACGTGATCTGCCAGTTCGGTTCGATCGACGACAGCCTGCTGCCTGATGCAAGCCCCGGAGAATTGCTCTTCTGGCTGGTGATCGAGCGCAGCGCACTCACGGGCGCTACGGTTTTCGACTTCGGTATCGGCGAACAGGACTACAAGCGGCGGTGGTGCAATATCCAGACAGTGCATCATGACATCCTGCTGCCGATCCGGCCGGCTGGCCGGCTGGCGGCGATGACCCATCGCGGCATGACGCGAACAAAAACCCTGATCAAGGGAAATCCGCATCTCTATGCACTGATCCAGAGATGGCGGGCAATGGGAACGAGCGGGCAGCCGCCGGCGAAATCCGACGTCTGAACAGGCCGTTTGCTTGTGATCAGGCTGCGTCGCGAGAGCGGCGCGCCGACGGGTTATTGACAGACAGTAGGACCAAATCCCTGTAGCCGACATCCTCGAAAGCGATCATGATCTCGGCCAGCTCTTCTGCCTGCGGTTCAGGCGCCGAGAGGATGATCTCGTGATGGCCATTGCGGCTCAACCGCGCGACACCCTCGGCATTCGCCGGGCCGCATTCTACAAGCACGATGTCATAGACGTCCGCGAGAGCATCGACGATCATCGAGAGCCTGTCCGCGCCGCGCATGGCCTGGCGGATATCTGCATTCCCCTGAGGCACGATATCGGCCGCGGAAGAGTGGTCCGAATGGATGCAATCGGCAAAGGCGGCCTCACCTGTGAGGAGATCGGTAACCCCCGGCAGGTCTCTCCAGTTGGCCATCATGCGGCTCGGACAGGCAGAACCGGTCATGTCGACGAGCACGGTACGGTGGCCGCGATCGGCAAGCTCGCGGGCCAGCGCCACAGTTCCGATTGAGCCGTCATCGCCCGAAGGCGAGATGGCAAAAGCGATCCGTGCGCCCTGCTCCTCCAGATAGTCGGCCACGGATGCAACCGAAAATTCATCCGGCTCCTCGGCTAGCGCAAGCGGTGTGGCCTCCGCGTCCTGTTCCGCAGCCACCGCCTGTTCCATCTCTTCGACGAGTTGCGCATCGGGCGCGACGTTCAGAAGGCTTGCAGGGGTTTCGTCCTGCGCCCGCGTCTGCGGAGCTTCGGCGGCAACAAGCTCTGCGCCATCCGTTTCCTCGCGGCGCGCGACGACGGGTGCTACGGCGCCGGTCGGACGCAGGGCGCGGCCACTGAAGAGTTCGGCCAGCATGACAGCCACCGCCGAGAGGATCAGCGTCGACAAGATGGCGACGATGGTGATCGGCAGGACCTTTGGGAAGCTCGGCTCCTGAGGCTCGATCGCGGTGGAGATCACCCGCGCATCGGCCGGGCTCGCATTCTTGTCGAGGCGGGAGGAGGCTTCGCGGTAGCGCGCGAGATAGGTTTCCAGGAGCTGGCGCTGGGCGGTCGCCTCGCGTTCCAGTGCCTTCAAGCCGACTTCGTCTTCACCGGACCGCGCAGTATCAGCCTTCAGCGTGTTCAGCTGGGCAAGCAGTTGTGTCTCGCGTTCCCGGGCCACAGCCGCCTCGTTGTCGAGGCTGGCGGCCACACGCAACGATTCGGCCTGGACCTGTTCACGGATGCCGGAGAGCTGGGCGCGTAGCGCCTTCATCTGCGGGTGACCTTCGAGCAGGCGCGTGGAGAGATCGGAAATCTGCCCCCGGATCTGCGATTCCGTTGCCTTGAGGCGCTGGATCGATTCGGAGCGCGCGATCGCGTCGAGCGTATCGGTGGACTTGCCGGCCTCAATGCTGGTCCGCAGGTTCTCGGCCGTCGCTTCCGCATTCGCCCGCTCACCACGGACCCTCGCGAGCTCCGTCGAAATGTCGGAAAGCTGCTTGCCGCTGAACGAGCTTTGGTCGGAGCCGAGAGACATCAGGCCGGCCGAGGAGCGATATTCGGCGACCTTCTGCTCGGCCTCGCTCACCTTGCCGCGCAGATTGGCGATCTCGGTTTCCAGCCAGCGCACGGCATCGGAATTGCTGTCGAGCTTGGCGCCGCTTTGCAGTGAACGGTAGACGTCCATCATGGCGTTCGGCACTGCTGCCGCGAGCTTCGGATCCTTCGAGGTGAACTCGATGCCGATCACGCGCGACTTGTCGACCTGGTAGACATTGAGCTTTTCCTTGAAGGCATTGATGACCCGTTCTTCCGGCGGCAGTTCGAGCGGATTCTTCGTCAGGCCGAAGAGGACCAGAAAATCGGTCATGGCCGAAGGGCTCGAATCCGGGTCGAATTCTGCTCTTTCGTGCAGCTTCAGATCACGGGAGACCTGCTTAATGAGATCGACCGACTGGAGCAGTTGAACCTGGCTGGCGATGTTCAGCTCGTCGGGCATGGGTTCGACCGTGGACGATGCCGTCCCGGAGGCCGAGAAATTCGGCTGGCGCGATTCGATCAGCAGCTTGGCGTCGCTCTTGTAGCTCGGAGAAATCGCGTTCGCGCCGACGAAGGCGAGCACGCCGACGAGAGCCGTGGCCGCAAGGATCCTCCCCTTTCGCTGCCAGACGGCGCGAAAGAGCTGGGCGAGGTCGATATCGACATCATGTTGATCGCGGTCCACACTCGACATTACAGACTCCCGGTACATCTCGCCCGCGAAGGTAAAGGATCATGGTAACTCAAGGGTTAATCCCACCTGATCCGCATTTGTCGTCTGGATCAAGGCTGCGGCCGCCTGCTGTTTACCCGGCATTAACCCTAATCATTCGATAACAGGCCAACGAAGATGCGAATTCACTGGGAGCGCAGCAGCGCATGGCTATGGTCGGCAAACAGGCGATGGTTCTGGTCGCGAGCGCGTTCCTGTCAGTCGCTCTGACAGGCTGCGCGAGCTACAAGCCTGCGCCTAAGGTCTTTCACGAGGCAACCATTCAGCCCTATCGCCTGGACAGCGGCGACCGCCTGCGTGTCACGGTGTTCGAACAGCCGAGCCTCACCAACACCTATACGGTCGACCAGGCCGGCTACATCGCCTTCCCTCTCGTCGGCCAGGTCGCCGCGCGTGGTGCCACCATCACCCAGCTAGAGGGCGCGTTGGCACAGAAGCTCAAGCAGGGCTTCCTGCGCGATCCCGACGTTTCCATCGAAGTCGACCGCTACCGTTCGATCTTCCTCATGGGCCAGGTCGGGCAGCCGGGACAATATGCCTATGTGCCGGGCATGACCATCCTCAACGCGATTGCGGTCTCCGGCGGCTTCAACAGCCGGGCGAACCAGCGCGATGTCGACGTAACCCGTAAGATCAACGGGCAGATCATCACGGGCCGCGTGCCGATCACGGATCCCATCCTCGCGGGAGACACCGTCTACGTTCGCGAGCGGCTGTTCTGATCGATGGCAGAAGCCCCGCCCCTGCGCATCGTCCATTGTTTTCGATCGCCCATTGGCGGGATCTTCCGTCATGTACGCGATCTTGCCGAACAGCACAGTGCCGCCGGCCATCAGGTCGGCATCCTCTGCGACAGCTCCACCGGCGGCGCCCATGAGGACCGCCTGTTCGACCAGATCATGCCTTACCTCTCGCTCGGCGTCACACGCTTTCCGATCGGCCGCTCCGTCGGGCTGAAGGACATGGCGGCGCTTGCCGAAGCTTATAAACTCATCAAGGAATTGCGGCCGGACATCCTGCACGGTCATGGCGCCAAGGGCGGCGTGATCGCAAGATTGATCGGCTCACTGCTGCGGGTCAGAAGGTATCGCGTCGCCCGCCTCTACTCTCCCCATGGCGGCAGCCTGCATTTTTCGAGCAGGTCACTGTCCGGCCAGGGGGTCTTTGCCGCAGAGCGCATTCTCGAGCGCATGACGGAATCGATCTCCTTCGTCTGCGACTACGAGCGACGCACCTACGAGGCCAAGATCGGCAAGCCGCGCTGTGAGGCGACCCGCGTCTATAACGGCATCAGCGAACGGGACTTCGCGCGCATTCCGGTCCGGCCCGAGGGCGTGGATTTCGCCTATATCGGCATGCTGCGCGACCTCAAAGGTCCGGATGTCTTCATCAACGCCTTCGCCGAAGCAGAGCGGCTGGTCGGTCGCCCTTTGAGCGGCCTGATCATCGGAGACGGGCCAGATCTCGAGAACTATCGCCGGATGGTTGAGCAGAAGGGTCTCGGGCGGCGGATCGACTTCCGGCCGGCCATGCCGATTGCCCAGGCCTTCGCTCATTCCGACATCGTCGTCGTGCCGTCGCGCGCAGAAGCCATGCCTTACATCGTGCTCGAAGCCCTTGCTGCCGGCAAGACGATCATCGCCTCCCGGGTCGGCGGCATTCCCGAAATCCTCGGCAGCGACAGCGAGGCGCTGATCGAGCCCGGGCGCGCCGATCTCTTCGGCGCCACAATGGCCAAGGCCCTCACCGATCCCGATTGGTCCAAGCGCACCATGCCGGTACCCGATGCCTTCCATTCGCGTTTTTCCGCAGTCGCCATGGCGCGGGAACTCGAGACGCTCTACAGGGCGCAACTCGCACGGATTTGACCCAGTCCGTGCCAAAGCGACACATGACCACCCTGTTTCTGAGGGGTTCCTAAAGCGTTTCTTAGGACCTTGCGGTTAGTCTCCCCGCACACACGTGCGAGAGTAGCCCATGAACAAGGTCGACAAACCCGAGGCATTCGATCTTGACGCCCTGCGTCGCGGTCAGACGACCGCCGATGCTTCCCAAAAGGTCGACGGGGAACGAAGGGCGGAGATCAGTGCTCTTGCCCGGCAGATTGCCGGCCAGTATGCGGTGGTCAACTACTCGCCGAGCATCGTGATCGGCCAGCTTCGTTTCCTCGAGTTTTTCAGCCTGCTCGGGATCGCGCTAGCGACAAACTTCTTCCTCGCCCTGGATCCAAGCGACCATTTTCTCGACAGCGGCCTCAGCGGCATTGCCGGCGCCCTACTCGCGCTGCTATTCATGCAGGCGAGCGATTGCTACCATGTCTCCATCCTGCGCTCGCCGATGCGGTCCATGGCCCGGGTTCTCGGAAGCTGGACGGCGTCTGTCGCTCTCGTCGCGCTGACCAACCTGCTATTCGTTGCGCATGACACGAACTACCGCACCATGCTGGCCGTGCTATTCGGGGCCGGCGCTTTGTTTTTGCTCGTCGAGCGCAACCTGATCGGCCTCGCAATCCGCCGCTGGGGACGCAACGGCGTGATGGAACGCCGCGCCGTTATCGTCGGCGGCGGCAAGCCGGCCAAGGATCTCATTCGGGCACTGGAACAGCAGCCGGAAAACGACATCCGCATCTGCGGCATCTTCGACGATCGCAATGCGACCCGCTCGCCCGATGTCGTTGCCGGTTACCCGAAGCTCGGCACTGTGGCCGAGCTGGTGGAATTCGCCCGGCTCGCCCATATCGACATGATGATCATCGCGCTGCCGCTGAGTGCTGAGGCGCGCATCATGCAGCTTCTGAAGATGCTCTGGGTCCTGCCGGTCGACATTCGCCTTGCGGCCCATTCCAACAATCTGCGCTTCCGCCCGCGTGCCTATTCGCATGTCGGCGCAGTCCCACTGCTCGACATTCTCGACAAGCCGATCCGGGACTGGGATTCGGTTGCCAAGCGCGCCTTCGACATCTTCTTTAGCGTGTTGGCGCTGGTCCTGCTCTGGCCGGTGTTCATCGCCACCGCCATCGCCGTCAAGACGACGTCCAAGGGACCGGTCCTCTTCGTGCAGAAGCGTCACGGCTTCAACAACGAGGTCATCAACGTCCTGAAATTCCGCTCGATGTATACCGAGATGAGCGACCACACGGCGAAGAATGCCGTGACCAAGAACGATCCGCGCGTCACGCGCGTTGGCCGCTTCATCCGCAAGACCTCGATCGACGAGTTGCCGCAGATCTTCAATGTTCTGCGCGGCGATCTCTCGCTGGTCGGCCCGCGTCCCCATGCCGTGCTGGGCCAGACACGCGACAAGACCTTCGGCGAGATCGTCGAGGGCTATTTCGCCCGCCACCGCGTGAAGCCGGGCGTCACCGGATGGGCCCAGATCAATGGCTGGCGCGGCGAGATCGACACCGACGACAAGATCAAGTTCCGCACGGCCTATGATCTCTACTACATCGAGAACTGGTCGCTGCTGTTCGACCTCAAGATCCTGTTCCTGACGCCGATCAAGCTGTTAAACACGGAAAACGCCTATTGAGCGCGGTCGCCGCCCAGATTCGGCCATTCAATCCGCAGGCCGCCGCCGTCCAGCTGATGATCTCCTGGATCATGGCGCTCGGCGTCTTTCTGTCGGGCTTCGTGATCTCGGAGCCGGCCCCGTATGAATTGCTGATGGTCGGCCAGGTCGCCCTGTGGTTCCTGTTCGGCCTGAAGATCTCCCGCGCGGTCGCGCCTCTCCTGGCTCTGCTACTGATCTTCAATGTCGGTGGCCTGCTGGCTTTGACCGTGCTGCCGACCATTCTCACAGACCAGGTGCTCTATGTTGCCGTCTCGATCTTCCTCGCGCTGACCGCCGTCTTCTATGCCGCCGTCATCGAAGACAGGCCACAGAGGCTGAAGCTGATCTTCCAGGCCTGGGTGGCCGCGGCCATGATTACCGGCATGCTGGGCATTCTCGGCTATTTCCATGCCTTTCCCGGCTCGGAGGTCTTTACCCGCTACGACCGCGCCATGGGCGCTTTCCAGGACCCGAACGTCTTTGGCCCCTTCCTCGTTGCGCCCATGCTCTATCTGCTGCACGGGATGCTCAAGGGCCGGCTGACGGAATCGCCACTCCGGATCCTCGGCATCTTAATCCTCTCCTTTGCCGTCTTTCTCTCCTTCTCGCGGGCGGCCTGGGGGCTCTTCCTCTTCTGCGCCATGGCCCTGGTGTTCCTCATGCTGCTCAAGGAGCGCACCAATGCGTTCCGCCTGAAGATCCTCGTCCTGTCCCTGACTGCCGTCATTGCCATGGTCATGGCGCTGCTCGTCGCCTTGCAGTTCGAGAAGGTGCGCGGGCTGTTCGAGACGCGGACGCAGCTCGTGCAGGATTATGACGGTGGGCATCTCGGTCGTTTCGCCCGCCACAAGCTCGGATTCGAGATGGCGATGGAAAAACCGCTCGGCATCGGACCGATGATGTTCGGCAAAATCTTTCCCGAGGACGAACACAACATCTACCTGAAGTCGCTGATGTCCTATGGCTGGATCGGCTTCGTCTCCTACCTGACGCTGATCGTCTGGACCGTATCGATGGGCTTTCGCTACATGTTGCGAGACAGGCCCTGGCAGCCCTATCTGATGATCGCCTGGATCGTGTTGATCGGACACATGCTGGTCGGCGCCGTCATCGACACGGATCACTGGCGCCACTTCTATCTCGTTCTCGGCATCGTCTGGGGCTGCGGCGCTGCCGAATGGCGGTTGCAGCGCGCGAAACGAACCCGATCCGACGGTATGCCGGCCTGACTGCATTGAAATTCAGCGGCAGCACCCCATACTCATTACATGATCACACCCGCACAGATACGCGCGGCGCGCGCGATGCTCGACATCACCACCGACCGACTCGGCCAGGAAAGCGGCGTGCCGGCGCTCCTGATCCTTCAGATCGAATCGTCGAACGGTTACGACGCGACGCCACAGCATTATGCGGCGCTGAAAAGCGCACTGGAGGGGCTGGGAGTGATCTTCATTCAGCCGGGTGAAGCCGGCGGGCCTGGAGGAGACGGCCTGCGCCTTGCGGCACACGCCGGCGACGACGGAATGCGACCTGAAGAACTGACGGCCGCCAACGACGATTGAGTTTTTCCGATATGGCGATGGAACAATAAGCCGGCTTTTCGCTTTCCCTGTCCGACACAACTAGACAGGAGAGTTTTCATGAGCCGAAACAATGGCCTCTACCTCATCATCGGCGCGCTCGTGGTCGCCGTCATCGGCTTGGGCATCTATGTCTACCAGGAAGAGCAGGAGCCCAGCGGCGTCGAGCTCAAGATTGGCGAGAACGGGGTTTCGATCGAGGAGAACTGATCGGCTTCTGTTTCGTGGCCGCCTCACGCGGTCGTATGAAAATCTCGAAAAATTTCTGGGGGGCGCCGATGGCGCCCTCAAGCATGTAAGGCTGTCGCTTCTGGCTCGCATGCCGGGCGATCACCGGCAGACCATGCTCGAGCCCCTCGATAAGGCGATACTCAACCAGTATTTTCCCACCGGTGTCGCGCCAGATTAAGCTCGTCCCCTGCGAACCTGCCTCACGCTCTCCGGCATCCTCTTCCAGTCCATGCAGATCCAACCATTGCGAGAGCAGGGCTTCCGCATTGAGCGGTGAGACGACGCGATCCGCCCGGCCCTGCCAGATCGAAACGGCGGGCGGCACGCCCTCGATCTTCCCGCTCGCAGCGCGTGCCAACTCTCCCCATTCCTGCCTGCTGCGCCGACTGCCGGACTTCATGACCGAGAGCGCCGACATCGCGTCGCGCGCAGCGCCATAGGGCAGCGCCCCGACCACCTGCCCGGCAGCAAAGAGATCCGGATAGGTAACCAGCATGGCATTGGCCATGGCGCCACCGGCCGACAGGCCCTGGATGAATATCCTGTTCCGGGCGATACCGTGGCGTTCGACGCTATGCTCGATCATCTGGCGGATCGACATGAGTTCGCCCCGGTCCCGCGCGACCATGCTCGGCCGGAACCAATTGAAACAGAGGTTTCGATTGTTGGCCTCCGTCTGCTCCGGATAGAGCAGGACAAAGCCCTTGTCTCTCGCGAGCCGACTCCAGCCGCTACCGCGGTGATAGTCCTCGGCGGTCTGGAGGCAGCCATGCAGCACGACCACAAGTTTGTGTGGCTCGCGCCGGACAGGCGGCACATATTCCAGCATGCGCAGCCTTCCAGGATTGCTGCCGAAGGCAGAGACCTGAACCAGCACGGACCGGGGAGCCCGGGGCTTAGCCACCTTCGGCGCTTCGGGTAGCCTGAATTGCGGCATGGCCTTCTCGATGCTGCGGCGGAGGCGCTTCTGGCTGCGCAGGATGGCAGAGAGCGGAGACATGGAAAACTTGAAGCGCATGGGATCGCGGCTCCCTTCGAACCTTGACCCAATATAATGCTGCATTGCAGCAAGCGTAGTATAATCGCATGGAAAAAGCGTGAAACCTGTGCAACAGCGCCTAAGCCATTCACATCGCGCAAATAAAAAAGACCGGGCATCTTCACGATACCCGGTCCTTCAAACCGTTCGACCAGATCAAGTAATTGATCCGTCGCCGAAAATGGTCGGAATGGCGGGATTCGAACCCACGACCCCTTGACCCCCAGTCAAGTGCGCTACCGGGCTGCGCTACATTCCGTCACCGGCAAATCAAGTGGATCGCTCGCCCCGAAATTTCCGAAGAACTTGCGTTCTGTGTGAAATGTCGGTGTCGATCGACCCGTTCGACAGCACGTTCCCTTTAGCCAGTCAGCTATTTCGACGCAAGGGGAAACTCCGGCGCTTGCGAAAAAATGCGAGGGGGTCAATTGAGCCTTTGCATCAGCGCCCGGATCTCCTCGAAGCGGCGACGCTCTTCGGGCTCCTCGCTGTTGGCGGCATAACATGTCGAATCCATGCAGAAGCGGGTAACCTGCAGAGGCTCCGCGCCGCGCTCGAACTGGCACTCGATCTCGTCCGTGATCTCCTGCGGTTCCGAGTCCATCCGGGTCGAATAGGTGAGACGCGCGCCGGGTGGGTCGAGTTCCGGGAAAGCCTGGACAACGCCGACCTTGAGGTCCTTCACCATCAGCATGCTCTCGGCGACGAAGACGCAGGCATCCTCGACGGTAGCAGGTCGTGCCTCGGTGGCACTGCCGGACGCTGCTGCCTGGCCGCCCTGTGTTTCCTGAGCATGGGCCGGGATGACAGCGAGAAGGGAGAGGATGGGGAGCGATATCAGGAGACGTTTCATGGAACCTCGCGCGGGTTGCGTTTGGCAGCAGAACGCCTTTGCGCACCGCGATGTTCCATGCCGCCAGACCGGCGCGAAAAAGACGTCTTGCCGTCAGCGAACCTGATCGAGCAAGCGCTTGCATTCGAGGAGGTCGAAGAGCGCTTCCTGCAGCAAAGCGCGGTCTTCCTTGCCGACCGAACCCTTGCCGACAGAGATCTCCGGCGCGTCGTCGCCGGCACTCGCGCCGAAGCCGAAGAACCGCCCGCTGGTGCGCACCTTGGGGCGACCGACGACCTGATCTTCATCCAGATTGACCTTTGGCTCGTCGCCCTTCGAGGCGTTGGCGGCGACGAGTGCTTCCATCGTCGCGACATCGCCGGTGGCGACCGCCATGACGAACTTGTTGCCATTGGTCTTTAGGAGCTTCTGGACGCCCTTGATCGTATAGCCCTGATCGTAGAGCAGGTGGCGAATGCCCTTCAGCAGTTCGATATCATCGGGGCGATAGTAGCGCCGCCCCCCGCCTCGCTTCAGCGGCTTGATCTGCGGGAAGCGCGTTTCCCAAAAGCGCAGGACGTGCTGCGGCAGATCGAGATCGTCCGCCACCTCGCTGATGGTGCGGAAAGCATCCGGGCTCTTGTCCAACTGCATCACAGCGCTCCTCGATCGTCACGCAGGCGCGCGACTCGGCTCATATTTCAACGGTTTGAGGATGGCTTTTCAAGCACTCGGTGACCGGGCGGGCAAATGCTCCACCGGTTTTGCCCGATATCAAGCCGCGGGGTTCACCGGCTTCTGCTTGGCCTTGCGGGCAATATGGGCGCGCAAGATACGCTGTTTCAGGACATTGGACGCCTTGAAGGTCATGACACGGCGCGGCGAAATCGGCACTTCCTCACCCGTCTTCGGGTTGCGGCCGATGCGCTCGTTCTTGCTGCGGACCTGGAAGGTGGCAAACGAGGAGAGTTTCACGGATTCACCGCGCACGATGGCATTGCAGATCTCGTCGATTACTGTCTCGACAAGCTCGGCTGACTCCGTTCTGGAAAGACCGACCTTGCGAAAAACTGATTCTGCCAGATCCGCACGCGTCACTGTCTTCCCGGCCATTGTTCTCGCCCGCCTAAATCAATGATCTTGTTGAATTGGCCAAAGACTATTGCCCTTGGCCGCGACGGTCAAGTGCTTGTCGGTGCGCATTTTTTAGGGTTTCAAATGCTACCAGCGCAGAAGGACCGCACCCCAGGTGAAGCCGCCGCCCATGGCTTCGAGCATGACGAGGTCGCCCTGCTTGATCCGGCCGTCGCCGGCTGCCGTGGCGAGCGCCAACGGAATGGAAGCTGCGGAGGTATTGCCGTGCTTGTCGACGGTGATCACAACCTTGGCGTCCGGGATTCCAAGCTTCTTCGCGGAAGCATCAATGATGCGCTTGTTTGCCTGGTGCGGCACCAGCCAGTCGATATCGTCAGCCGTCGTGCCGGTCGCGTTGAACGCCCCCTCGATCACGTCGGTGATCATGCCCACGGCATGCTTGAAGACCTCGCGGCCTTCCATGCGCAAGTGGCCAACCGTGCCGGTGGTGGACGGGCCACCGTCGACGTAGAGCTTCTCGCGATGCGCACCGTCGGAGCGCAGGTTCGAGGTCAGCACGCCGCGGTCTGCGACCGTCCCCTCGCCTTCCTGAGCTTCCAGGATGAGAGCGCCGGCGCCATCGCCGAAGAGGACGCAGGTGGTGCGGTCAGTCCAGTCGAGTATCCGGGAGAAGGTTTCCGCGCCGATGACAAGCACGCGCTTAGCCATGCCGCCGCGAATGTAGAGATCGGCAGTGGCTACGGCGTAGACGAAGCCGGAGCAGACCGCCTGCACATCGAAGCCGAAGCCGTGATGCATGCCGAGGCGATTCTGGATGTTGACGGCGGTTGCGGGAAAGGTGTTGTCCGGCGTCGAAGTGGCACAGATGACGAGATCGATCTCGGCTGCGGTCAGACCGGCACGGTCGAGCGCTTCCTGGGCGGCGGCGGCGCCCAAAGATGCGGTCGTTTCGCCTTCGCCGGCGATGTGGCGCTGCTTGATGCCCGTGCGCTGGACGATCCATTCGTCCGACGTTTCAACCAGGCTTTCGAGATCGCGATTGGTCATCACCCGTTTCGGGAGCGAAGCTCCGAAACCGCGAACTACAGAACGGATCATGGATGTTTCCTACCTTTCACGCCGCTTCGGGGCCGGCCGGGGACGGGTGCCGCGCGTGATATTTTTTCAAGTCGTTTTCGATCTTCTGCGTGAGACCGTTTCGGGCCATGTCATAGCCCACGTCCAGAGCCGCTGCAAAGCCCTCGGCGTCCGTGCCGCCATGGCTCTTGATGACGATGCCGTTCAGGCCGAGAAAGACCCCGCCATTGACCTTGCGCGGGTCCATCTTCTCGCGAAGCCTGTCGAAGGCGCCCTTGGCGAGGATGTATCCGAGCTTGGCCATCCAGGTGCGCGACATGGCAGAGCGCAGGTATTCGGCGATCTGCTTCGCGGTACCCTCAGCCGTCTTCAAGGCAATATTGCCGGTAAAGCCTTCGGTCACCACGACATCGACGGTACCCTTGCCGAGGTCGTCGCCCTCAACGAAGCCATAATAGTCGATCGTGTCGAGACCCGCTTCACGGATCAGGCGGCCGGCCTCCTTGACCTCTTCCTGGCCCTTGATCTCTTCCACGCCGACATTGAGCAGGCCGACCAGGGGCTTTTCGATTTCGAACAGGGCGCGTGCCATGGCGCCACCCATAACGGCGAAATCGAGCAATTGCTGGGCATCGGCACCAATACCGGCACCGACGTCGAGCACGATGCTTTCGCCCGACAGCGTCGGCCAGATCGCAGCGATCGCGGGGCGTTCAATGGTCGCCATGGTGCGCAGGCAGAACTTGGCCATGGCCATCAGCGCGCCGGTATTGCCGGCAGACACGGCGACGTCCGCCTGGCCGGTCTTCACTGCCTCGATGGACCGCCACATGCTCGACACATAGCGGCCACGGCGCAGCGCCTGGCTCGGCTTTTCGTCCATGGTGACGGAGATTTCGCAGTGGTGGAAGGTCGACTTTTCCTTGAGCTTCGGGAACTGCGCAAGGATCGGCAGGCAGCGTTCCTGCTGGCCGAAGAGAAGGAAGGTCGCATCGGGATGACGCTCGAGCGCCTTGGCGGCTCCAGGGATGACCACTTCGGGACCGAAGTCGCCCCCCATGACGTCGACAGAAATTCTGATCACTTAGACCTGACCCTTCTTCATCGCTGGACAGCGATATTTTCGGCCAAAATACCGCTTTTCCTTCGGCACACAACCCACCCGCAGGTGCAGATGGGGGATGATCAATCCTTTTTCCAGTCCTTCAGGACGGCGAAGGGCGATGGCTTCTTCTCCTCCTCGACCATGCTTTCGATGTGTCCGGAAAAGGCGACGCCCTCCTTTTTCGGATAGGGGTCGATGTCGAGAGCGGCAAATTCTGCGACCAGCGCGCCGGCGTCGATCGTGTCGCCGGTGAACTGTTCCGGAAGGTCGGGACCCTCGGGATCGAGCACCATCTCACCGGCGCCGTCGAGCACGATCCGCGCGAGCTTGGAGCCTTCCGGCACGTAGATCTGGTCGATTTCCTGATCGATGTGCGAGACCACCGGCTCGAGCGTCACCACGCAGGCCTGCACCAATTCGCCAGAGACATGGCCCTTGATGCGCACGCCATCCTTCTTCCAGCGCGCAATCTGCAAGTCTGCGGAGAGCTTGTTGACGGCTTCCACCCGCCACAGATCCGCAAGGCCCGCACGCTCGCGCTCGTCGGCCTCAACATGCACCTGTACCGGGTTGGCCGATATATGGCCGACCTTCACCAGATAGCTGAACTCGCGCGGGTCGTTCGTGTTGCTTGTCATTTGCGTGTTTCCTGGTTCTACGATCCGGCCCGAAGCGTCTGCGCCATCAAGCGCTGTACGCCGCTCAGACGCCCGGAACGGCAATGCGGGCCATGCCCGTCTCTATCTCGTTCTCATCCAGGGCGCCAAGCGCCTGTTCAGCTTCGAACATCCAGTCGGCTAGAGCCTGCATGGAGGGTGCTGCCTCGCCCGCTTCGGGATGGATGTTGCGCTTGAGTGCGGCTGCCAGTTCCTGTCGGTCGCTGCGATCCAGCGCACCGGCATAGGATTCCAGACGACCGTAATACATGCCTGCGAGCTTCTTCATGCGTTTGGGCACACCGGGATCGCCGACGCCCAGTTCGCGGATCGAATGATCCACGTCCTCGAAGAAGGCATCGATGATGTTCTGGGCGATTTCCTGACCGCTGCGCGGAGACTTCGCCGTGCGCCGGAAATAGAGAATCAGCATGATCGTCAGCAACTCGAAGCGTCCGATCACGGTGTCGGGCACATGCATGTCGAGATAGAAGGCAGGCGTGCGCGCAGCCGCCGTTAGGGCACCATATTGGCGCTCGACGATCACCTGATTGTTTCTTTTCTGCCTGAGAAAGCCGAATACCATCCAATATCACCAAAAAGAGCCGACCGAAGTGGTGAGCCCGGACGTGGTCGTGTTGCATGATTGCGAAAGCTGGTTTACCGAAGCAGGCGTGAATTGCAATGCCGAACTCCGGCCCGGATGCCGCATCTCGTGGCAGAATGACCGAGAAAACGGCAGCGCCTTCATTGCGGCAGCTTTCCCCGGAAAGGCCACAATGCTATGCGCAGAAGCGATCTGGCATTTGAAGTGCCATCGACAGTCATGGGAGACGTTTGCGTGGACATTCGGATTTTCAAGTCGGACAGGAAGCTCCTGAGCGCGACCGCACTTGCTGTTGCCGTCACACTCGGCCTTTCCGCCTGCCAGACCTCCGAGGTCTTCCACAACGGCTATGTCGTTGACCAAGCGGCGCTGGACCTGGTTCCTGTCGGATCGAGCCGCGAACAGGTTCTGCTTTCGCTCGGCACACCGTCGACCACGGCGACCTTCGACGGCGAGGTGTTCTACTACATCTCCCAGAAGCGCACCCGGACCGTCGCCTTCATGAAACAGCGTCTGGTCGACCAGCAGATCCTCGCGATCTACTTCGACAAGGACGGCGTCGTGGCCCAGCGCGCCAACTACACCCTGCAGGACGGCAAGGTGTTCGACACGATTTCCCGCACGACCCCGACAGGCGGTCGCGACCTCACCTTCCTGCAGCAGCTGCTCGCTGGCGGCGGCGGTGCGGCCAACAGCGTTCGCAACATTCTCGGCGGCCAGTAAGGCCGCCTCCCCCGGCGGACTTCAACGTCCAACTGGTTCAGGACAAGACCGCGGAAGTCGCCTTCCGCGGTCTTTCTTTTTGTTTGCAGCTTCAGCCTGCCAAGACGGCGAGAAGCAGAAGCGCCACGATGTTCGTGATCTTGATCGCAGGGTTTACGGCTGGACCCGCCGTATCCTTGTAGGGGTCACCCACGGTGTCACCGGTAACGGAGGCTTTGTGAGCATCCGAACCTTTCAAGTGCTTGACGCCGTCCTTGTCGATGAAACCATCCTCGAAGCTCTTCTTGGCATTGTCCCAGGCGCCGCCGCCTGATGTCATCGAGATCGCGACGAAGAGGCCGTTGACGATAACGCCGAGCAGCGAGGCTCCGAGGGCTGCAAAAGCCGATGCCTTGGAACCGGAGATCAGAAGCACGCCAAAGTAGACGACAAGCGGAGCCAGAACCGGCAGCAGCGAGGGGACGATCATTTCCTTGATCGCCGCACGGGTCAGGATGTCCACGGCCCGGCCGTAGTCAGGCTTTTCGGTGCCTTGCATGATGCCGGGCTTTTCGCGGAACTGACGGCGAACTTCCTCGACGATCGAGCCCGCCGCACGGCCGACGGCCGTCATGGCGATGCCCCCGAAGAGGTATGGGATCAGACCGCCGAAGATCAGACCGGCAACGACGTAGGGATTGGAAAGATCGAACGAGATTGGCCCCATGTCGGCGAAGTATGGATACTGGGCACTATTTGCGGCGAAGTAGGCCAGATCGTTCGAGTAGGCCGCGAACAGGACGAGGGCCCCGAGACCGGCCGATCCGATCGCATAACCCTTGGTGACAGCCTTGGTCGTGTTGCCAACCGCATCCAGCGCGTCTGTCGATTTGCGCACTTCCGGTGGCAGGTGGGCCATTTCGGCGATGCCGCCGGCATTGTCCGTGACCGGGCCAAAAGCGTCGAGGGCGACGATCATGCCGGCAAGGCCGAGCATGGTGGTGACCGCAATCGCCGTGCCGAAGAGGCCGGCGAGCTGGTAGGTCGAGATGATGCCGCCGACGATGACGATGGCCGGAAGGGCCGTCGATTCCAGGGAAACGGCAAGGCCCTGGATGACGTTGGTACCGTGGCCGGTCACCGAGGCCTGGGCAATCGAGTTGACCGGGCGCTTGTTGGTGCCGGTGTAGTATTCAGTGATGACGACGATCAGGGCCGTCACGACGAGGCCGAGAATACCGCAGATGAAGAGGTTCATCCCGGTGATGTCCATCCCGGCAACGGTGCCGATCGAGCCCCAGCCGATGGTGAGCGAGGTTGCCAGCGCAAGACCGCCGACGGACAGCAGCCCGGTGACGATCAGGCCCTTATAGAGCGCGCCCATGATCGAGCCGCTGGTGCCCAGCTTGACGAAAAATGTCCCGATGATCGAGGTGATGATGCAGGCGCCGCAGATCGCGAGCGGATAGATCATGGTGATGTCGAGCACGGCGGAGCCGGCAAAGAAGATGGCAGCCAGAACCATGGTGGCGACAACCGAGACGGCATAGGTCTCGAACAGGTCGGCCGCCATGCCGGCGCAGTCACCGACGTTATCGCCGACATTGTCTGCGATGGTGGCCGGGTTGCGGGGATCATCTTCCGGGATACCGGCTTCGACCTTGCCGACGAGGTCCCCGCCGACGTCGGCGCCCTTGGTGAAGATGCCGCCGCCGAGACGGGCGAAAATCGAGATCAGCGAGGCGCCGAAGCCGAGTGCGACCAAGGCGTCGATGACGTCGCGCGAGCCGCTTTCATGACCGAGGATAGCGGTCAGTATGTAGAAATAGATGGAGACGCCGAGCAAAGCGAGGCCCGCCACCAGCATGCCAGTGATGGCGCCGGACTTGAAGGCGATATCGAGGCCTGCTGCGAGGCTGTGGGAGGCCGCTTGGGCCGTGCGCACATTGGCGCGGACCGAGACATGCATGCCGATAAAGCCTGCAGCACCCGAGAGTACCGCACCGATCAGGAAGCCAATCGCGGCCGTGCCCGACAAGAGAAACCATGTGCCGACGAAAACGACGGCGCCGACGATCGCGATGTTCAGGTATTGCCGAGTGAGGTAAGCCTGAGCACCCTCGCGAATATAGCCTGCAATTTCCTGCATTCGGGCATTGCCCTGGTCCGCTGCGAGGACCGAGCGTGTCGCCCAGACCGCGTAGACCACGGACAGAAGCCCGCATAAAATTACGCCTAGAAGAACCGTCATTCGCAATACCCTCCCGTATTGCCCGCGCCTCACTCATCGCGGGCCATGACTCGCAGACTCAGGCCCCCTCCTCCGAGACCTCGTCAACGCGTGGCGAGATTGCGTCGCGCTTTTCATCGCGTCAAGTACACATATCTTGCAGTGCGGAGGGAACTTAGGCGGGCTTGCGGGCGGCCGCGCGGAGCTGCAGAAGCACCAGCACGAGGCAGAGGATCGTCACCGGCCAGATGACCAGGTTCATGAAAGACCAGCCGAAAGCTGTGAAGACCTTGCCGGAGGAAAAGGACGAAAGCGCTACCGTCGAGAACAGGATGATATCGTGGAAGCCCTGCACCTTGTCGGCCTCGGCCGGGCGGTAGCTGGAAGCGACAATCGCTGTCGCGCCGATGAAGCCGAAGTTCCAGCCGATGCCGAGAAGGACGAGTGCACCCCAGAAGTTCCAGAGCTCGATGCCCATATGCGCGACGACCGCGCAGGCCATCAGGATCAGCAAGCCGGCGGCAACCACCTTTTCCGCTCCAAAGCGGGTGATCAGCACGCCGGTGAAGAAACTCGGGGCGAACATGGCGATGACGTGCCACTGGATGCCGAGCGTTGCCAGTTCCGAGGAAAAGCCGCAGCCGATGACCATGGCGAGCGGGGCACCCGTCATCATGAAGGTCATCAGGGCGTAGGAACTGATGCCGCAGATCATGCCGGTCATGAAGCGCTGGGTCATCACGATTTCGCTGAGCGGCCGCGTCGGTCCCTTAGCTTCCGCCTTCTTGTCGGCAATGGTCGGCAGTTTCAGGAAGAAGAGAACGGCAATCGCGCAAAGGAGCAGCGGCACCATGCCGAGAAAGGCGCCGGCAAAGGTGACGGGTGCCAGAGCGTCCTTGAGCCAGATGGCGATCTGGGGGCCGACAATCGCCGAAATGATGCCGGCCGCCAGGATCCAGGAAATGGCCTTGCCCTTGTAGAAGCTCGGCGAGGCATCGGCGGCGGCAAAGCGGATCTTCTGGGTAAAACCGCCGGAAATGCCCATCAGCATCAGCGAGAAGGCAAAAAGCCAGAAGTTGGACTGGATGAGGGCAAAGGCGGCAAGCGCGCTGCCGAGGGCGCCCATCAGCGCGCCGACCATGAAGCTTTCGCGGCGGCCGAGAACGCGAGAGGCAGCAGCCACGACGATGGCGCCGACGGCCACGCCGACATTGAAACCTGTCAGCGGTGCGGTCGCCAGCGACTTGTCGGCACCGAGCATCTGGAAGCCGGCAAGGCCGCCGACGGCAAAGGCGAGAGGCGGTGCGGAGCCCAGGATCGCCTGGGCCACCGCGAGCAGGCCAACATTGCGCCGGGCGGTCGAAAGTTGTCCGTCCAACCCTGCCCCTGCCGTCCCGTCCATCTGCCTATTCCTATTTTTGCGCCGGGGCGCGAACCTGCTTTGCAATGCGGTCGAGAACGGCGTTCACCAGCTTCGGCTCGTCCTCGGGGAAGAAGGCCTGCGCGATCTCGACATATTCCGTTACGATGACGGCGATGGGCACATCCTTGCGATCGATCAATTCGAAGGTGCCGGCACGCAAAATGGCGCGCACCGTGCTGTCCATGCGCGACAGCGACCAGTCGTCCTGGAGTGCGCCGCGGATCATGGGGTCGATCTTGGTCTGGTCGCGCACGACGCCCGCGACGATCGAGCGAAACCAGGACGCATCCGCCTTGAGATAGGTCTCGCCATCGACTTCCTGGCCGAGACGATGCGCCTCGTATTCGGCCACGACCTCAAGCACGCCGGAGCCGGCGATATCCATCTGATACAGAGCCTGCACAGCGCCGAGGCGGGCTGCGCCACGCTGGTTTGCCGGCTTCACCTGCTTGTCTTCGCCCGTCATGACTCAGCCACCCAGCTTCTGCTTCAGTTCAATCATGGTCAGTGCAGCACGGGCCGCAAAGCCGCCCTTGTCCTTGTCGCTGCGCTTGACGCGGGCCCAGGCCTGCTCGTCGTTTTCGACGGTCATGATGCCGTTGCCGATGGCGAGCGATTCGGAGACGGCGAGGTCCATCAGCGCACGCGAGGATTCATTGGCGACGATGTCGAAGTGATAGGTCTCGCCACGAATGACCATGCCGAGTGCGACGAAGCCGTCATAGTGAGTACCCTCGTCATCCATGGCATCGAGTGCCATGGCGATCGCCGGCGGGATTTCGAGCGCGCCGGGAACGGTGATGACGTCGAAAGTCGCGCCAGCCTCCTCGAGTGCGTGCTTGGCACCGTCCAGAAGGGCGTCAGACATGTCGTCGTAGAAGCGTGCCTCGACGATCAGCAAATGCGGCGAAGCCGTCTTGTTTCCCATGGGTCTGATCCGATCTTGAAATTTGATTGCGGCCGCTGGCCGAACAGAAACGCGGTCAAACCACGCCATATCATCGAAGGCAAGTGTTTTTGCGTCAGGGCGGCGATGCGCCGGGCGGGCGCCTCGGGATTCCCTGGACGCAGGCTTGGTCGCGCCCTTGTTCCAGGCTCGCTAATATTGACCGAAATCGGGCGCATGATGTGACAAATGTTTAATGGAAATCAGAGCCTTACGGCCTGGATCCCGCCACAAATCGATCCCACCTTCAGTCCTGCAAGCGAGCGACGGAATCCCCCGCCATCGCAAACATCCTCGAAAGGACCAGGACCATGAATCGCTTTGCAACCATCCTCGGCGCCACCGCACTCTCCGCCGTCGCCTTCGGCGCCGAGAGTTACGCCGCCATGCCAGCCACTGGTGGCATGCCCGACAGCAAGATCGAAAGCACGATCCGGACGCTGTCGCCCAAGGGCTTCAACGTGGTGCGCATGGACTCGCTTAAAACCCATGACGCGGCCAATGAACGCTTTGGCGCACTCTCCCCCACCTCCAAGGAAGCGCGGCTCGTCCAGGCCTCAGTCATCGCCAATCGACCGCTCGCCCAGAAGCTCGAAGCCCGGCATATCGAACTGACGAATATCGTCGGCGCGGAACAGGCCGCCGACGGCGGCGTCACCTTCTACGTCCGCTGACGTCTACCTCTCCTCCCTGTCCCACCTGCCCCGCGTCACTGGCGCGGGGCTTTTTGCATGGGAACAATCGGGCGCGATGATCCGTTTCTGAGGGACAGGGCGCGGACGGCCGGGCCCTACCAGACAACAGGCATCAGGAGGTCCCCCATGGGTCGCGGCATTCTTCTCTGGCTTCTCGGCGTACCGATCCCGATCATCATTCTGATCATGCTTTTCTGGCGCTAAAGCCAGGCAGAGGCCGGCAGTCGATCGTATATCTGCAGCCGGTCGTCCCCCAGGATTCGCTCTTCAACGAGGGCGAATCCTGGGGGCATTTTGGACGCGATTATGGGCGAGGCTATACCGCCCTCGCCGATCACGGTCTGGCCGCAATAGAGGTGAATGCGATCCACAAGGCCGCGTGACAACAAGCCGGTTGCAACTCTTGCCCCACCTTCGACCATCAGCGACGAGATCCCGCGCCGGGCGAGTACGGACAGCAACTCTTCGACACCTTCCAGCTCGACAATCTCGACGCCTGCGTCTGCCAGCGCCGCGCGGTTTCCCTTGGCACCGTGCGACACAGCGACGAGGACCGGTACCGCGCCCGCCGTGCTCGCAAGCTTCGAGCTTGCCGGCAACTCCGCCCGGCGGTCGAGCACGACCCGTAGCGGCGACGCCGCCTCCAACCCCGGCAACCGGACCGTCAATTCCGGGTCATCGGCAAGCGCCGTACCTATGCCGACAAGGATCGCGTCACTGGCGGCCCTTAGTCGGTGGACTTCCTCACGCGCCTGCGCCCCCGTAATCGGGATCTGGCCAGCACCCTCGCGGCCAAGCATTCCATCAGCGGAAACGGCAAGCTTCAGAGTCACTTGCGGGCGTCCCTTCGTCTGGCGTGTCAGGTAGCCGGACATGGCGCGCCGCGCATCTTTCTGCAGTACGCCGATCGTCACTTCGATATCGGCATCGGCGAGCATCTTGAGCCCTTGCCCCGAGACCCGAGGATCCGGATCCGCAACGGCGACGACGACGCGGGAAATGCCGGCGGCAATAATGGTATTGGCGCAGGGCGGTGTCTTGCCGTGGTGCGAACAGGGTTCGAGCGTGACATAGGCCGTCGCTCCCTTCGCCTTGTCTCCGGCCTCGGCCAATGCTTGAGGCTCGGCATGCGGCCTGCCGCCAAGCGCGGTCACGCCGCGGCCGACGATCTGGCCGTCCTTCACGATCACGCAGCCAACAGAAGGATTAGGGCCGGTTTGGCCAACATGAACAAGGGAAAGCTCGATCGCCTCCCGCATGAACCTCTCGTCCCGGGCGGTGATCGACACGCCTCAGTCCGCGGTGCTGTCGCGCGAGATCTTTGCGTTGATCTCGGCAATGACGTTTTCGAAGTCCTCGGCATGGGAGAAGTCCCTGTAGACCGAGGCATAGCGGACAAAAGCGACGTCATCGAGTGTCTTCAGGGCTTCGAGAACCTGCAAGCCGATTTCTTCGGACGAAATTTCGGTCTCGCCGGAGCTTTCGAGGCGGCGGACAATACCCGAGACGGCCCGCTCGATGCGATCAGGATCGACCGGGCGCTTGCGCAGTGCGATCTGGAAAGACCGCACCAGCTTGTCGCGGGCGAAGGGTGCCTTGCGGCCGGTCTTCTTTAAGACCATCAGCTCACGCAACTGCACCCGCTCGAACGTGGTAAAGCGCCCCCCGCAATCCGGACAGATGCGCCGCCGGCGGATGGAGGTATTGTCCTCCGCCGGTCGCGAATCCTTGACCTGAGTCTCATCCGATCCACAAAAGGGGCAGCGCATCAGCGTCCAGCCTTACATGTAGGGGTACATCGGGAAGCGGTCGGTAAGCGCCACGACCTTGTCACGCACAGCAGCCTCGACGGCAGTATTGCCTTCATCCGAATTGGCAACCTTGAGACCATCGAGAACTTCGACGATCAGGTTACCGATCTCGGTGAATTCCGCTTCCTTGAAGCCGCGAGTGGTGCCGGCCGGCGTGCCGAGACGGATTCCCGAGGTGACAAACGGCTTTTCAGGGTCGAATGGAATGCCGTTCTTGTTGCAGGTGATGAAGGCGCGGCCGAGGCCCGCTTCCGCGCGCTTGCCGGTGGCATTCTTCTTCCGCAGGTCGACCAGCATCAGGTGGTTGTCGGTACCACCGGAGACGATGTCGAGATTGTGCTTGATCAGCGTGTCGGCCAAAACCTTGGCGTTCTTGACGACCTGAGCTGCATAATCCTTGAATTCCGGCTGCAATGCTTCGCCGAAGGCAACGGCCTTCGCTGCGATCACATGCATGAGCGGGCCGCCCTGGAGGCCAGGGAAGACTGCCGAGTTGAACTTCTTCGCCAGATCCTCGTCGTTGGTGAGGATCATGCCGCCGCGCGGACCCCGCAGCGACTTGTGGGTCGTAGACGTCGCGACATGGCAATGCGGGAACGGCGACGGATGCTGACCACCCGCAACGAGACCAGCGATGTGGGCCATGTCGACCATGAGGTAAGCGCCAACGCTGTCGGCGATCTCGCGGAAGCGCTTCCAGTCCCAGGTGCGGGAATAGGCGGTGCCGCCGGCGATGATCAGCTTGGGCTTGTGCTGTTCGGCCTTCTTGGCGACGTCTTCCATGTCGAGCTGGTGGTCGTCTTCACGCACGCCGTAGGAGACGACGTTGAACCACTTGCCGGACATGTTGACCGGCGAACCGTGGGTCAGGTGACCGCCCGAGTTCAGGTCGAGGCCCATGAAGGTGTCGCCCGGCTGCAGGAGGGCCAGGAACACGGCCTGGTTCATTTGCGAACCGGAGTTCGGCTGGACGTTGGCGAAGTTGACGCCGAAGAGCTTCTTGGCCCGCTCGATCGCGAGTTCTTCCGCGATGTCGACGAACTGGCAGCCGCCGTAGTAGCGCTTGCCTGGATATCCCTCGGCATACTTGTTTGTCATGATCGAGCCCTGCGCTTCGAGCACGGCGCGGGAGACGATGTTTTCAGAAGCGATCAGCTCGATCTCATGGCGCTGGCGACCGAGTTCCTTCTCGATCGCACCGAAAATATCCGGGTCCGTATCGGCGAGAGAACGAGAAAAGAAGGCATCGTTGTTCGACATGATCGCAGGCTCCTCAAAAGCGTTTGATGCTGTGGGGTCTTAACGTTCCGCAGTCACGAGAGCAATACGGAGAGCGACATTTGCGGATCAATTGACGCGCTCGGGCGAAAGGCCGCAGGCCGAAAGCAAAAAAGCCGCGCACGAGGCGCGGCTTGATCGGGATTGGCTGCAAGCGGCTGCTTACTGCAGCGGAACGAAGTCTTCTTCGACCGAACCGGCGAACTGTTCGACGCCGATATTGGCCTGGAGCGCCAGCTGCGCGTCGCCGTCCTTCTGATAGATGTCGTCGCGGAACTGAACGATATTGTCGTTCGTCGACCAGGCCGAGATGTAGACGATATAGACCGGCACTTCCTGGGCCAGCTTGATCGGATTGTTCTGGCGGGTCGTGATGACGCGCTCGATTTCCTGACGCGACCAGCCAGGCGTGTCGCGCAGGAGCCAGGTGATCAGGTCGCGGACGTTCTGCACGCGGATGCAGCCGGAGGATTCGAAGCGCATCAACTTGTTGAATAGGCCCTGCTGAGGCGTGTCATGCATGTATTCGTTGTGCGGATTGTGGAAGTTGATCTTCGTCGACGCCATGGCGTTGATCTTGCCCGGGTCCTGGCGGAACATCAGGTTCGGGGCCTTCTCGGCGTTCCAATCCACGGTTTCTGGCGCCACCTCGTTGCCGCTGTTATCGAACAGGCGGATGCTGTTGCGCGTCAGATAGGTCGCATCCTTGCGCATCAGCGGCACGATGTCCTTCTCGACGATCGAACGCGGTGCAGTCCAGTAAGGATTGAGGATGACCTCGTAGATCTTCGAATTGATCATGTGGGTCGGGCGGTCGATACGACCGACGACTGCGGTGTTGCGCAGGGCCACACGATCATTCTCGACAGCTTCGACCGAAGCGCCCGGCACGTTGACCGTCACGTAACGCGGCCCGAGATCGCCGGACATGGACTGCAGGCGGATGAGATTGGTGTTGAGCTGGTTGAGGCGAACGTCGGCACCGACATTCAGCGCCTTGACGGTGAATTCGCCGAGCACGCCGTCTTCCGGCAGGCCATGACGGGCCTGGAAGCGCTTGACGGCGCCTTCGACGTAAGAATCGTAGGAGTTCGACAGGCCAGCTTCCTGCGGCAGGTCACCAGAGATCATCAGTCGCTGGCGCAGGCTCTGGATGGACGGGTCCATGGCTCCGATGCGCAGGGCGTCCGGCGCATTGATGGTCGGCCAGCCGCCATTGGCGACGATCATTTGATGCAGGGCGATCGCCTGCTGCATGTAAGGCAGGTTGCTGGCGCTCAACATGGAGCTGTTGGACCCGACCGCTGCAGCCGTGCGGGAAGCCTGGGCGTCGAACTGGTCGTCCCAGTTACCGCGACGCGGGGCATTGATGAGGTCGTTGATCGCGTCCTGCGCCAAGGCCTGGCCAGCAAACGCCGCGGCACCAGCAGCAGCCGCACCGCGGAGGAGCGATCGGCGCGAAAGAGCAACAATACCAGACTTCTTGGACATATTTCCTACCGTTTCATCCTGAACCTGAACCAAACGCATAACGCGCCATGGTTAACAAAGCGCCGCCACGGGGGCTGAAATGTGCGTTGCGGGGTCGATCGGAGGCTAACGAAACGCCCCCTCTTCTCGTTCCGGCGGTCCCATATCAATATGGCCAATTCGTGTCACCTAAGGGGTGAGTCACGGGAGTGTGTAGGTGCGAGCCGGCATCGTGACGGTTGAAACGCGAAAACCGGACGCTTCTCTGAAGCATCCGGTTTCGAGCGGTGGATCGCTTTGGAGGTCGTTCAGGACACCTCAGAGGCGATACAGGATCTGGTCGTTCCAGAAGCGGTCGAGGCGCTGCAGGAGCTTGTTCATCTGGGTGAATTCGTCGGTGCCGATGCCGCCGACCTTCTGGATCGAGCCGATGTGGCGCTCGTAGAGCTTGGCGACGGTTTCGGCGATCTCCTGGCCGGCATCGGTCAGGCTGATGCGGACCGAGCGACGGTCGACGCGCGAGCGCTGGTGGTTGATGAAGCCGAGGTCAACGAGCTTCTTGACGTTGTAGGAGACGTTCGAGCCCAGGTAGTAGCCACGCGAGCGCAGCTCACCGGCGGTCAGTTCCGAATTGCCGATGTTGAAGAGCAGGAGTGCCTGGACGGCGTTGATGTCGGAGCGACCCTTGCGGTCGAACTCGTCCTTGATGACGTCGAGAAGGCGGCGGTGAAGACGCTCGACGAGGTGGAGAGATTCGAGGTAGAGCGAACGGATCGCTTCTTCCTGTGGGTCGAGAGTGGCCGGCTGCGGCTTGAGCTTGGTGTTCATATCGGTCTGCCTCACTGTTTTGTTTGGCGGTGTTGGTTTTTTCTCCCGCCTTGGTGAGGACCGTATCCAATGCGCATAAAATTCTATTTAAAACGCAGGCTTAACAGAGGCTTACCAGAGCCTCTCCTGCGATCAGGGTAAATCAACCGTTATACGCTCCTGCTTGTGTCTCCCTTCGATCCACAACGCCAGGCGGAACAGGAGATAAACCACAAACACCGCCGAGTGCATGGTGACCGCGAGCGTGTTGTGGCCGAAGATCTCCGGCCACACGGTGAACATCAGCATCTGGCCGCCGGCGGCGAGGAGCCACATGACCGGTCCCCAAGAGCCGGCGACCCAAAGGCCAAGGGCCGCCACGGGAAAGACCACGGCGAGGCCGGTGGCCGCAACCCGCCAGGGTGTGGCGAGCAGGTCGAAACGCCCCAGCCCGTCGTGACTGAAGCCAACGAGCAGCGCCCAGTATTGCAGGCCGAACCAGAGGCAGGCGAGCGCCACGACGCGCAGAAAGAGGACGAAGATGGTCTCCGTCAGGCTTCGAATGGGCGTTTGCGTCGAATCAGGTTCCATGGCGGCGAGGATAGGCTTGTAAGAAGGGCTTCGCCAGCAGCAGCACGGCGCCCTCCCCTGCTGATCGTGCTTGCAGGCTGCGACCTCTTGATCCGGCGATCATTGCCGCCTTCCGTTTTGCAAGCCTCCGGCATCGTGCTAATCAGCAGCCTGATACAGACAAGGATCACGCTTATGACGGACAAGACACATCTGGTAGACGCAGTCACCGGGCACCGGCGCATGCGCCGCCTGCGCAAGGCCGACTGGCAGCGCCGCATGGTCGTGGAGAACCGTCTGACCGTCGACGACCTGATCTGGCCGATCTTTGTTGTGCCAGGATCGAACATTCTGGACCCGATCGCCGCCATGCCCGGTGTCTTCAGGATGAGCGTCGACAAGGCCGTGGAGGCCGCGAAGGAAGCGGCCGACCTCGGCATCCCGGCGCTTGCGACGTTTCCCAATGTGGAGATGGAGTTGCGCGATCAGACCGGCTCAGAAGTCCTGAAGAGCAACAATCTCCTCAATCAGGTGACGGCCGCGATCAAGAAGGCGGTCCCGAACATCGGCGTGATCACCGATGTGGCGCTTGACCCATTCACAAGTCATGGGCATGACGGGATCCTGCGCGACGGCGAGATCGTCAATGACGAGACAGTGGATCAGCTGGTACGGGCGGCGATTGCCCAGGCCGATGCCGGATCCGACATCATCGCACCCTCGGACATGATGGATGGCCGGATTGGGGCGATCCGCCACGGGCTGGATGCCGCGGGACACCAGGACGTCGGCATCATGTCCTACGCGACCAAGTTCGCCTCCTGTTATTATGGTCCCTACCGCGAGGCGATCTCGACCAGCGGTCTTTTGAAGGGCGACAAGAAGACCTATTACATTGATCCGGCCAACGGGACCGAAGCCGTGCGGGACGCCGCCCTCGACGTCGAGGAAGGCGCCGACATGCTGATGGTCAAGCCGGGCCTGCCCTATCTCGACATTTGCTGGCGCCTCAAGGAGAGCTTCGGGCTTCCAGTCTTTGCCTATCAGGTGTCCGGCGAGTACAGCCAGATCAAGGCTGCAGCGGCGAATGGCTGGATCGACGGCGAGCGGGCAATGCTGGAAACGCTTCTCTGTTTCAAGCGCGCAGGCTGCGACGGCATTCTCACCTATTTCGCGCCCGCGGTGGCGCGCCTGCTCGCCAAACAGGGTTGAACTTCACGGATTATTGTATTCGGCATCGGGCTTCCCATATCAGGATCACAACCTTAAAGGAGCCCGACATGAGCCTCGACAGCAACCCGTCCTATGCCGCCCCCGAAGACTGGCGCGCCTATAGCGGCGTGCTTTCGCGGCGCGTCTTCGCCTTCCTGGTCGACTATCTGTTCATTGGTCTCCTCTGGATCCCGGCCGCTGTCGTGGTCTTTTTCCTGGGTGTGCTGACGCTCGGCCTCGGCTGGCTTCTCTACCCGATCCTGTTCTTCGTCGTCGCGGGCCTCTATTTCGGCATGTCGCTCGCCGGCCCCTCGCAAGCGACGCCGGGCATGCGGATGATGGGCATCGCCATGGTGCGTCTCGACGGACGCAAGATCGATTTCGTTACCGCGATCGCGCATCTGGCGCTGTTCTGGATCCTGAACTCTGTGCTGACGCCGCTGGTCCTGCTCGCGGGCCTGTTCATCGAACGTTCGCGCCTGGTGCATGACCTCCTGCTCGGCACCGCCGCCGCCCGCACCTACTAAGTCTCGAAATCTCTTTTTCTGACAATGCACTCCGGCTTTTGCGCCGGAGTGTTGACCTTTTTCATTCTTGCGCCATCCTAGCTCATACAGGACTGGCTAGAGGATTCTCTTCGGCAGCAGATGAACACGCAGACCTCCCCTTCCCCGCAATTCTATCTGACGGCGCCAGCGCCGTGCCCGTATCTGGCGGGGGAAATGGAGCGGAAGGTCTTTACCCATCTCGTCGGTCCGCGTGCCACCGAAATGAACGACCTTCTGACTCAGGGCGGTTTTCGCCGGTCGCAGAACATTGCCTACAGGCCGGCCTGCGAATCCTGCCGGGCCTGCGTCTCGGTCCGGGTCCTGGTGAATGAATTCGAGTTGAGCCGGAGCTTTCGCCGTATCGAGACCGTCAACAGCGACGTCATCTCGACCGTCTTTCCGGCGCAACCCTCTACCGAACAGTTTTCTCTCTTCCGCCAATATCTCGACCACCGCCACCAGCAAGGCGGCATGTCGGACATGTCAGCTCTCGACTATGCGATCATGGTCGAGGACAGCCATGTGCAGACACGGGTGATCGAATACCGCCTGCGCACGACCGGCGACGGCATTTCGCCCCAGCCGCGCGGCGAACTCATCGCCGTCGCACTCTCCGACCTGATGAGCGACGGCCTGTCCATGGTCTATTCGTTCTACAATCCGGAAATGGAAAAGCGGTCACTCGGCACGATGATGGTTCTCGATCACATTCGCCGGGCAAAGGCACTCGGCCTGCCGCATGTCTATCTGGGCTATTGGGTCCAGGGCTCGAAGAAGATGGGGTACAAGACCCGGTTCCAGCCGCAAGAGCACCTCATGAGTCAAGGTTGGGGCCGATTTACCCCCGATGTTGAGGGGTAATCGCCGAAGTTTCGGCAATTAACCTGTCCCATTTCGGGATTTTTCAGCCCTCCGCCATGGAAGCCGGACGAAGGGCTGTTTCATTTCAAGACAGCTTGCGAATGATGCCGTAGACGATGTTCTTGTTCTGGCCGAAGCGTACAGTTGCCTCGACCGGCAGGTCGCCGACGCTGCCGTTGATGATCCGCCACATGTCCTCTTCAGAGCGCAGGAGAAGCGCCCAGTTCATGAAGCTTTCCATGTAGCCATCGACCATGATGTCGGTGGCAAAATTGGCAAACAGGAAGACGCCGTTGGGTTTCAGCATGTCAAGGCAACGCTGCGTCAGCTTGATCGAAACCTTGTCGTTCAGATAGTCGTAGAGACCGGCGGCGTAGACGAAATCGAACTTGCCCAAATCGTGGCGTCCGCCAAGAATGCCGCGTACCGAGCCGTCGATGGCCTCGATGCAGGTGCCGGCGAAATCCCGACTGATGGATCCCACACTCTGCGGATCCTGATCGAGGGCGACCCACCGCTTCAGGCGCCCTTCTTTCAGTGCGACCGACCGATTTGCCTCGCGCAAATGGCCTGCTGCAATGGTCAGCACCTCAGCCCCACTCCCGCGAGAAGATGCAATCTCGTCAACATGTTGCGTGAGAATATCGCGGCGTTCGCGAACCGCGACAGAGGAAGACGCGTCCTTGGTATAGTCGTAGAGCGCCTTGCCCACAGGCGAAGCATCTGCGATCGCCTGCGCCACGCTAGAATGGCCGTAGATGAAGTCGAGAAGACCGGCATCGCCGGAATAGCCCCGCGGCTTTTCGAAGGACCAGCGCGTAAACGGGTCCTCCAGGAAATAGCGGGCGACCGGATGCTGCTGGGCGACCGGGATCAACTGCTGCCAGATGCTTGGCGAGTAGCGCTTCCGCAACTCGTGTAGCGATCCAGCAATGCGATGGATGATATGGTACGGCACCGCACCCTGCTCAATCTGCTGCAATGCGATGCCGAGGGTCAAACCTAGAACCGTCCGGGCCGATTGAAGTTCGTCGTTTCGCCATGTCGTGCCAGGAGCGACAACATGTGCCGCAATAGATTCTGGAGTGATAAGACTTTCACCGTCCAAAGAAATATCAGTCTGTCTCATACGCAACACCACCGCTACACGTGAACGCCTCGTTAACATTTCAGTTACCATATGCGCAGTTCCGTGATGGCGCGACTCGATTTGGTAACTTTTGAGGAGTTTGGTTAACAGCGCAGATGTCCGAGCTCGAAACGCTTCGGAGATAGGTTTCGGGAGTCTCGAGCCCGGACGCGCAACTGTGTGCCGAACTTCTCGCAAGTGCGAGATTGGTCGGGCGATATGGGAAAGCACGTAGTGGATGATGTCTGAGATTTGGGCCTACGACCCGGCGGGGCGCGTTCTTTTGGGCAACGCTGTGGAGACCGATGGAACCGATCATGTCGCATTCTGCGCTCAACGCTCTTGAAGCGACGGGCAAGACTTGCCCTTCCCTCGCACCCGCCACCGCGCTGCGACGTATCTATCAGGTCGAAACTGGACCTTCGCGTGCAGCTGGAACCCGCCAAGGTCTGTGGGTGGCGGTATTCGTCTATCTGCTATTCGCTATCAGCGACCTGATCCTAATTCCCGATGTCGCTCAGACCGCGATTTTCGCCCGCTTCGTGGTTGGGGCTGCGTCGCTGGCCATCCTTGAGGTGCTCTTCCTGGCAAAAGCCGGCGCCCGGACGGTTGAAGCTACATCCGCCGCCGCCATCGTTGCTGGCTATCTGTTCTGGCTCCTGCCCGCCATGCAGACAGAAGCCGTGACTAGTATCCGCCTCTACATGATCTTTGGCACCATTTTCATGATGGGCGCCAATCTTTTCTTCATCTTTCCATTCATCCTGTCGGTCATCACGTCGGTCGTGGTCCTTGCCATACTGCTCATCAGCATGGTGGCCATGTTCTCGAACGAACCGATCTACATGATGACCTTTGGCCTCTTTTACGTCTCCTGCTTCATCTTCACGTCCTATGTGAACTGGAAGCTGAACGAAGAGCGCTACAACGTCTTTCTCAACGCACTCGAGGCCGCCCATCAGCACCGTGAATCCGAGAAGCGCGGCGTAGCGCTGGAGCGGCTCTCCAATACGGATTACCTGACCGGCATGGAGAACCGTCGCGCCGTGGATCGGCGACTGCGCGACTACTGGAATGACTGGCAGACCGAGGGCAAGGCATTTGCGGCCATCCTCGTCGATGTCGACTTCTTCAAGAAATACAACGACTTTTATGGCCACCAGGCCGGTGACCGCTGCTTGATTCTTGTTGCGAGCGTGCTCAATGAAACGCTGAAACCGCTGAATGCCTCGGTCGGCCGCTATGGCGGCGAGGAATTCATCGTTTTGTCGCGCGTAACAGGGCGCGACCAGGTCATGGCACTCGGCGAGATCATTCGCAGTGCCGTGGAAGGCCTGCATCTCGTGCACGACCAGCGGCGCGACGGACAGGCTTTCGTCACGGTCAGCGTCGGCGCCTCCTATACCCGTCCGCAAAGTGGACCGAAGCTGGAGCGCATCATCAACGAAGCCGACCGGGCGCTTTATTCCGCCAAGGCGAATGGCCGCAACTGCATCCGCCTCTTCAATCCGAACGATCCTCTGACCAGCGACGACAACGAGAACATCGCAGCCACGCTTCGCATGGCGATCAAAAACGACCTCGTGCATCTGGTCTACCAGCCGATACAGAACCTGAAGACCGGCCGCGTCGAGGCCGTGGAATCGCTGATGCGGATGAAGATGATCGACGGGACACCGCTCTCGCCGGCACAGTTCATTCCGGTCGCAGAACGCACCGGCGCCATTCTCGACCTCGGCCTCTGGGCGATCCGTCGCGCCTGCACCGAGGTGCTGGCGACCGGCGTCGCACCGATGGCGAGCGTCAACGTGTCGGCCATCCAGCTTAAGTCGCGCGGGTTCGCACTGGCCGTCTCGACCATATTGGAAGAAACCGGCGTCTCCGGCTCGCAACTCGCCTTCGAGATCACCGAGGGCATCGACATGGAGGGGCAGTCGGATGTCATCCGCTGCATCACCGACCTGCAGGCGCTCGGCATCCGGATCTGGCTCGACGACTTCGGCACCGGCTTTGCCGGCCTTTCCTGGCTGCGTCTCTTCCCCTTCGACACGGTCAAGATCGACCGTTCCTTCCTGCAGGATGCCCGCCGTCCCGCCGGACGGGCCATGCTCGAGGACATCATCCGCCTCATTCGCAATCGCGGCCTGAAGATCCTGATCGAGGGTCTGGAGACGGCCGACCATGTCGAGCTGATGCACGAACTCGGTATCGAGCTCGGACAGGGCTATTTTCTCGGCCGTCCCGTCCCGATCGACGAAGTGCGAATCAAGCCCTTTCCTCGGCTGGCGAGCGTCGGCGGCCGCTGATCGCTGAAGCCATCACCCATAGAGAAAAGCCGGCCGCATTGCGACCGGCTTTTTTCGTTTCGTGCCGAGGATATCAGCCCGAGAACTTGCCACTGCGCGGGAAACCCTTCGGGACCAGTCGGCCGGCCGTCGCTCGATCGCCGAGCCATTCGACCAGTTCGTCCTTCGTCTTCGTAAAGGTGCGGCCGGCACTATCGGCCCAAGTCAGGCCGTCGGCGATCGTGAAGCACTTCACGTCGGAAATGCCGCCATCCTTGTAGCGCTGCAGGCGCACGCCCTTGCCGCGGGTCATCTCCGGGATCTGGGCGAGCGGGAAGACGACAAGCTTGCGGTTTTCGCCGACGACGGCCAGATGGTCGCCACTGACAGGCACGACGAGCTTCGTCTCATCCGGCATGCCGACATTCATCACCTGCTTGCCCTTGCGGGTATTGGCGACGACCTCGCCTTCCGGCACGATGAAGCCGTTTCCGGCGGTCGAGACGAGCAGCAACTTTCGGGTCGCGTCATGCACGAAGGCGGTCAGTACGTCCTGATCGTTTTCCATGTCGACGATGATGCGCAAGGGTTCACCATGGCCACGCCCCCCTGGCAGCTTGTCGCCGCCCAGCGTGTAGACCTTGCCACCCGTGGTCACGAGCAGGATCTTGTCCGTCGTCTGGGCCGGGAAGGCCACCTTCAGCGCGTCACCTTCCTTGAAGGTCAGAGCCGACGTGTCGGAGATATGGCCCTTCAGGGCACGGATCCAGCCCTTCTCAGAGATGACGACGGTGATCGGTTCCTTCTCGATCATCGCCTGCTGGATCGCCTCGACATCCGCGCTGGGCGCGTCAGAGAAGACGGTGCGGCGGCGGCCGAGTTCGGTCGCCTTGGCATATTTCTTCTTCACCTCGCCGATTTCCCAGGCGACCGTCTGCCACTGCTTGTCATCGGATGCGAGCAGGGATTCGATCTCGGCCTTTTCGGCGGAGAGCGCGTCATGCTCCTTGCGGATCTCGAATTCCTCAAGCTTGCGCAGATTGCGCAGGCGCATGTTGAGGATGGCTTCGGCCTGGTTGTCGGTCAGATCCCATTTGGCGATCATCACAGGCTTGGGCTCATCCTCTTCGCGGATGATGCGGATCACCTCGTCGAGATTGAGATAGGCGATCAACAGACCGCCGAGGATTTCCAGACGTCGGTCGATCGCCGCCAGGCGGAACTTCGAGCGGCGGACCAGCACGTCCTTGCGGTGGGCGAGCCACTCGGTCAGCACCTCGTTGAGGGCCATTACCTTGGGCACCTTGCCCTGCGACAGCACGTTCATGTTGAGCGGGATGCGGCTTTCGAGCTCGGTGAGCTTGAACAGCGATTCCATCAGCAGCGTCGCGTCGACCGTGCGGCTTTTGGGCACGAGCACGAGGCGAACGTCCTCGGCGCTCTCGTCGCGCACGTCTTCGAGCAGCGGCAGGCGGCGGGCGATCAGGAGTTCGGCGATCTTTTCGATCAGGCGCGACTTCTGCACCTGGAACGGGATCTGCGTGACGATGATCTGGTAGCCACCGCGGCCAAGATCCTCGATCTCCCACTTGGCACGCACGCGGAAGCCGCCGCGGCCGGTGCGATAGGTCTCGAGCATCGAGGCCCGGCTCTCGACAATCACACCGCCGGTTGGGAAATCGGGTCCTTCGATACCGCCGCGCTCAGGATGGTCCGGGTCGGCGAACAGCTCCTCGACCGAGGCGCCGGGGTTCTTGATCAGGTACAGCGCCGCGTCGCAGAGCTCGTGAGCATTGTGCGGCGGGATGGACGTCGCCATGCCGACTGCGATGCCGGTAGCACCGTTTGCCAGCAGGTTCGGGAAGGCGCCCGGCAGAACCGTCGGTTCGTCGTCTTCCTCGTTATAGGTCGGACGGAAATCGACGGCGTCCTGGTCGATGCCTTCGAGCAGCAGGGCCGCCACGTCGGTCATGCGGGCTTCGGTGTAACGATAGGCAGCAGCGCTATCGCCGTCGATATTGCCGAAGTTCCCCTGCCCGTCGACGACAGGATAACGCTGGGAGAAATCCTGCGCGAGGCGGACCAGCGCGTCATAGACCGACTGGTCGCCATGCGGGTGGAACTTACCGATGACATCACCGACGATGCGGGCGCATTTCTTGAAGGCCGAGTTCGGCCGGATGCCCATTTCGCTCATCGCATGGATGATGCGGCGATGCACCGGTTTCAGCCCGTCACGGACGTCCGGTAGCGCGCGATGCATGATCGTCGACAAGGCATAGGCGAGATAACGCTCTTCGAGCGCCGCCTTCAGGTCGACCGGAAGAATGTTGTCGCCACCCTCTTCGGGCGGAAGCTGATTTGTCCCCATGGGTCTCCCCTATCCGAGAAGACCCGGAACGGCAAGGAAACCGGGGATTCTGCCTGTGGATTAAGGGGCTGTGACCGTCATCACGCCACAATCCCTCCGCACCGGTCTATGGCGAAAACCGGTGGACGTTTTTTCAATCCCCCTTATAAATATCGCCGACCTTTTGGGCACGCTCTTCGCGGCCAACAGCAACAGAGGACCTCGTCATGACCTTGTACCGTTCCACCCGAATTCTGCTCGCGGGCGCGGCGCTTTGCGCGTTCACCGGCCCGGCGCTTGCGCTGGACGGACAGGATTTGCTCAAGAAGATCAATGCCTCCTTCGCGACCGGCGGCACGAGCTTCACGGCAGACAGCATCGAGGTCGATGGTGCAGACGTCATCCTCAAGGGTCTGAAGCTCGGCGTCGAGGGCCAGCCTGCTGAAAAGCCTCTGGCGCTTGAGGAACTGACCCTTCAGGGCGTCAGCGAGGAAGAAGGCGGTGCCTATTATATCGAGCGCGTCGAGTTCCCCGAAGTGAACGTCACCGAGGAGAAGTCCACCTTCAAGGTCCAGGACCTCTATCTCTCCGGCGTCTATGTGCCCGGCGATGCCAATGCCGAGGGCATTGATTCGCTGATGTTCTACGAAGAAGCCCATAGCGGTCCGGTCGACGTCACCGTTGACGGCAAGCCGGTCTTCTCCATGGCGGAAGCCGTCGGCACGATGGGCCTGTCCGAAGACGAGACCACGATCACCTTCGAGGGCACCGTGACCGGCGTGAAGGCCGATCTCAGCACCGTCGAAGATCCGAAGGCCAAGGAATCCATCGAAGCGCTCGGCCTCACTACACTCGACGGCAACATGAACATGTCCGGCAGCTGGGAAGTCGAGAGCGGCACGATCGACATCGAGGACTATTCGATCGATTTCGCCAATGTCGGCAAGCTCTCCCTCGCATTCTCCATGTCTGGCTACACGCTGGATCTCGTCAAGCAGATGCAGGAACAGGCCCGCATGATGCAGGCACAGCCGCAGAACGAGCAGGCGCAGCAGGCAGCAGGCCTCGCCATGCTCGGCCTCGTGCAGCAGATGTCGCTGGTAGACGCCCAGATCCGCTTCGAGGATGCCGGCATCACCAAGCGCGGTCTCGACTATGCCGGCAAGAGCCAGGGTGCCGACGGAGCCCAGATGGCGCAGATGGTCAAGGGCATGCTGCCGATCCTGCTCGCCCAGGCCAAGCTCGGCGCGATCCAGAACGAAATCTCCGCCGCGGTGAATACCTATATCGACGATCCGAAGGCTCTCACGATTGCCGCCGCTCCCGCAAACCCGATCGCCTTCCCGATGATCATGGGTGCGGCCATGGGCGCGCCGGAGACCATCCCCGGCCTGATCGGGCTGAAGGTTACCGCCAACGACTGATCGCCTTGATCGTGAGGATACAAGCCCGGTTGCGAAAGCAGCGGGGCTTTTTCTTGGCTCTGTGACAAACGAAAAAGGCCGGGATCACTCCCGGCCTTGGTCATACCCAGATCCCTTAGGTGGATCAGACCTTCTTCGGCTGCGGCACCACGCGCAGCGACAGATCGCGCAGCTGCGCGGGCGTGGCCGGCGACGGGGCGTTCATCAGCAGGTCCTGGGCCTGCTGGTTCATCGGGAAGATCGAGATCTCGCGCAGGTTCTTCGCGCCGACGAGCAGCATGACCACGCGGTCGATGCCGAAGGCGCAGCCGCCATGCGGAGGTGCCCCATACTGGAAGGCACGGTACATGCCGCCGAAGCGTTCCTCGACATCGTCCTTCGAAAGGCCGACCTTCTCGAAGGCCTTGACCATCAGTTCCGGCGACTGGTTACGGATCGAGCCCGAGGCGATTTCGAAGCCATTGCAGACCGCGTCATACTGATAGGCCTTGAGCGACAGCGGATCCTGGCTTTCCAGCGCTTCCAGACCACCCTGCGGCATCGAGAAGGGGTTGTGGGCAAAGTCGATCTTCTTTTCTTCCTCGTTGTATTCGTAGAACGGGAAGTCGACGATCCAGCACATTTCAAAGCGGTCGCGGTCGACGAGGTTCAGTTCCTCGCCGGCGCGGGTGCGGGCTTCACCGGCAAACTTGTAGAACTTGGCCGGATCGCCGGCGACAAAGAAGGCGGCGTCGCCCGGCTCGAGGCCGAGCTGCTGGCGGATCGCTTCGGTGCGCTCTTCGCCGATGTTCTTCGCGAGCGGGCCGGAGCCTGCAATCTTGCCGTCCTCTTCCTTCCAGAATATATAGCCGAGGCCCGGCTGGCCGGTGCCTTGAGCCCAGGCGTTCATGCGGTCGCAGAATGCGCGCGAACCACCGGTCTTGGCCGGGATCGCCCAGATCTCGACCTTCGGGTTGGACGCGATCATGCCGGCGAAGACCTTGAAGCCGGAATCGCGGAAGTGGTCGGTGACGCCTTCCATGACGATCGGGTTGCGCAGGTCAGGCTTGTCAGAGCCATATTTGCGGATCGCGACGTCGTAAGGGATGCGCGGCCATTCCTTGGTGACCGGCTTGCCTTCGGCGAACTGCTCGAAGACTTCCGTCATCATCGGCTCCATCGTCGCCCATACGTCTTCCTGGGTGACGAAGCTCATCTCGACGTCGAGCTGGTAGAACTCGCCCGGCAGACGGTCGGCGCGCGGGTCTTCGTCGCGGAAGCAGGGGGCGATCTGGAAATAGCGGTCGAAGCCGGCGACCATAAGCAGCTGCTTGTACTGCTGCGGCGCCTGGGGCAGCGCGAAGAACTTGCCTTCGTGGATGCGGCTCGGCACGAGGAAGTCGCGCGCGCCTTCCGGCGACGAGGCCGTCAGGATCGGGGTCGAATATTCGGCAAAACCGGCAGCGGCCATGCCGGTGCGCATCGAGGAGATGATCTGGGTGCGCTTGACGATGTTCTTGTGCAGCGTTTCGCGGCGCAGGTCGATGAAGCGATACTTCAGGCGCACGTCTTCCGGATAGTCGGGCTCGCCGAAGACCGGCAGCGGCAGTTCCTTGGCGGCCGAGAGAACTTCGATCTCCTGAGCGTAGAGCTCGATCTCGCCGGTTGCCATGGCCTTGTTGGTGGTCTCTTCCGAACGGGCCTTGACGAGGCCATCGATGCGGATGACCCATTCGCCACGCACGGTTTCGGCCAGCTTGAAGGCCGGGCTATCGGGATCGGCCACGACCTGGGTTATGCCGTAATGGTCGCGCAGGTCGATGAAGAGCACGCCGCCATGGTCACGGACACGGTGGACCCAGCCCGAGAGGCGGACGGTCTGACCGACGTCGGACTTGCGAAGAGCGGCACAGGTGTGGCTGCGGTAACGATGCATGATGTCGTGCTTTCCTGGACTGGTAGACGGCTGGCGGGCACAAGAATCCGGCACACGGCCAGCCGATAGAAAATCGGGCGGAAAAGCGCATGGTGCGCCTGATTTGTCAAGGCTGGACGCGTCACAGTACCAAGCCTTGACCCTTTTCAAGCCGAACTGCTTACGGGCTCATCATATCGTCAGCACCAGCGGACAATGGTCTGAGACCTCCGGATATCTGACGACAGAGAAGTCCTGAACCGTGACGTCTCCGTTCACCAGCATGTAATCGGCAAAACGGCCGGGTTTGGCGTAGTGGGTTGTGCGGGTGCCCTCGAACCCTCTAGCAGTCACGAGATCGACCAGCCCGACTGCGCCGAGCACCGAGAAGGTTTCACTGCCCGGCTCGACATTAAAATCGCCACAGACGATCACTCCATCCCCGGGCTCGGCCACGCGCTCGACGAGCTCCGCCAATCGTCCCGCTTGCCGTCTTCGCTCGGGCGTATCGCTCTTTCCGTTGAGGTCGCGAAGCCCATGCATGTGAGCGATACAGAGGTAGCGGTCCTGCTCGAAGTCGTAGAGCCTGACGACATGAGCGTTTCTGGATCGTGGATGGTCTCCGAAGCCGCGCGGCGAGAACGTCTTGTGCACGAAGCCCTGGGCCTGCGAGACGATCGGGAGGGATTTGTGGACAAAGGTCGCCAGTCCCCATTGAGAGGGTAAGGGGTGCTCTTCCAGCCAGAGCGTTCCTTGAGCCGCCGGACAGAACATTGCCACATGATCGGGAAGGGCTCCAGCGAGGTCGCGAAAGAAGTTCGCCCGCTGTGGCAAGACGTGGTCTCCATCGCGGTAAACCAGCCAGTCGGCCGTAACCGACGGACTGTGCGTGACCTCCTGCAGGCAAAGCACATCCGGAGCGTCAGCCTCGAGGTAGGAGGTCAGCTCCGGGTGGAGTTTTCCGCCCCAGCCGTTGAGGCACATAATTTTCATCCCGTTCCTCCTCATACTCGGCGATGATCTCCAAGCGCCGAAGTCTGGTAACCTCGCCGTGCAGATGTCACTCCGGCAACAACACACTCGCCAGATCCAGCGGCGCCGCAAAAGGCTCGCAGCCGGTGCCGCCATCGCCTTCCGGTGGCAGCTTGCCGTCGATCATCAGATGCGCGTGGCCATGGATCTGCGACCAGACGAGTTGCTCGACGGCCGCCCTGCCCTCCGGCGTATCCAGCTTCATGCGCTTTGCCACCGGCCACGAGATCTCCTCCAGCACGGCACGCGCGGCACTGGCAGGCGGGCCTATGGCCGGGTCGTCCCAATCGAGGCGGTTGGCGGTGAACATCAGGCGGAAGAGTTGCGGGCGGGACCTGGCAAAGTTCAGATAGCCGCGGGAGGCCGCCCGTAGCTGCTCTGCCGGATCATCAGGGGCTGCCGCCATGGCCTCCCGCATCGAGGCGGCAAACAGCCGGAAACCTTCGACGGCAAAGGCTGTCATCAGGTGACGCAGGGTCGGAAAATGATGTTCGGGGGCCGCATGGGACACGCCGACCCGGGCGGCGAGCTTGCGGAGCGTCAGGCCTTCGAGGCCCTGCTCTTCGAGCATGTCGAGCCCGGTGCCGATCAGCGCCTGACGCAGGTCGCCATGGTGATAAGATTTCTGTCTTGCCATCCCTCTAGTTACCTCCGCATCGCGCCTGCTGTCAAAAAACCAATCTTGACATTGCCAAGTTTTGCGCCATCCTCATCTTGTCACCGTCAAGATAGAGGTTTCCATGTCCCCCGACACCGTGTTTTCGCTTGCCAGCAGCACCGCCATGGCCGGCTGGTTGCTGCTCATTCTCGCGCCGCGCTGGGCAGCGCTGATCGCCTTCATCCGTCTCGGCCTGATCGGCGCGCTATCGCTGACCTATGCCGTCCTGATCCTCGTCTTTTTCTTCCGCGTCGAGGGCGGCGGCTTCGGGTCGATCGCGGAAGTGCGGGCTCTCTTCATGAGCGATCCGGTGCTGGTCGCCGGCTGGGTGCATTACCTCGCCTTCGATCTCTTCATCGGCACGTGGATTGCCGTCGAGGCCGACAAGCGCGGGTACAACCGGCTGCTGCAGGCGCCGATGCTGGTCGCGACCTTCATGTTCGGCCCGCTTGGCCTCCTGCTCTTCTACCTCACCCGCGCGACTGAAACCGCGCTCAGCCCCCGAAAGGCCTGACCGATGACCATGCTCTTCAATGACAGCATCATGCTCGCACCGTCGCAGGATCTCGCTGCTGGCGAACAAAGAACCCGCCGTGTGCTGATCGTCGGCATCGGATTTCAGATCGCCCTCGCCGTCCCGAGCCTGATCGCGCTCGGCATCGACGACCGCCTGATCAACGACATCAGCGTCTGGATCAAGCCGTTGAAGTTCCAGGCCTCGCTGGCGTTGATGCTTGCGACACTGCTTCTGCTCTTACCGCTCATCGAAGCCCGCGCCCGCGCCGGACGCGGTGTCTGGTTCACGTCCCTTGTCGCCGTGGTGACCGCGGGCGGCGAGATCCTCTACATCACGCTGCAGGCCGCCCGTGGACGGGCGTCGCACTTCAACCTCGGAACCGAATTCGAAACGATTGCCTATCGACTCATGGGTCTCGGCGCGACCCTGCTTGTCCTTTCGGGCCTCGTGCTCGGGCTCTACATCCTGCTGCGACCACGCCCCGATGCACCGACGGGCTTGCGCCTCGGCGCCGGCTGGGGGCTCGTTCTCGGCAGCATCGCAACGCTGCTCACCGCCTTTCCACTGGCCAGCGGCGCGATCGACGGTCCCGGCCACTGGGTTGGTGGCATCAAGACGGATATGGGCGGTTTGCCGCTGTTCGGCTGGTCGCGAACCGGCGGCGATCTTCGCGTGCCACATTTCTTTGCCACCCACATCATGCAGGCGCTCCCGATCCTCGGCTTGACGCTCGACCGCTTCCTGCCGCGCCTCGCCCGATCCGGCATTCTGGTCGGCGCGATCCTGTCGCTGGCCGTGGTGGCAGCAACCTTCCTGCAGGCAGTGCAAGGCCGGCCCTTCCTTTGAAGACAAATTCGGGGCGAGTGGCGGCGGGCGTCGAATTTGGCCTGTCGCCGTCCGCCGAACAGGTCTAGGAATGCGGACCTGCCACGGCACCGACTCACCCACCCCGCGCCGCGGCCTGCAGGCCCTTCATGCATGATATCCGCCCCCTCATCCCGCTTCTCGTCACCGCCGGCATACTGATCGGCGGCAACGGTTTGCAGGGGACCTTCATCGCGCTGCGCGGCATCGATGAGGGCTTCAGCACCTCGGTGATCGGCATGGTCGGTGCGGGCTATTTCATCGGCTTCGTGTTCGGCTGCGTTTACATCACCAAGATCATGCGGGCGATCGGCCATATCCGCGCTTTCTCGGCGCTCGCGGCCATCGCCTCCGCCGCCTCGATCATGATGGTGCTGGTAATTGACCCGATCTCCTGGTTCCTGATGCGCCTCGTCCAGGGTGCCTGCTTTGCTGGCCTCTTCGCCGTCGTCGAAAGCTGGCTGAACGCCCGCGTCACCAATGCGAACCGGGCGCGCACGCTCTCCGTCTATCGCTTCGTTGACCTCGGCTCGGTGACGGCGGCGCAGTACATGATCCCGCTCTTTGGGGTCTCCGGCATCGATCTCTTCGCCATCATCGCCATGGCGCTCTCGCTGTCGCTGGTGCCGATCTCGTTTGCCGACAAGTCGAGCCCCGCGCCGCCGAAGGACGTCAAGTTCGATATCAAGGTGCTCTGGTCGGTCTCACCGCTCGCCACCGTCGGCTGCATCGTCATCGGGCTCACCAATTCGAGCTTCCGCTCGCTCGGACCGATCTATGCCGACGGGATCGGCATGTCGGTGACCGCGATCGCCAGTTTCATGAGCATCGGCATCTTCGCCGGCATCGTGCTGCAATATCCACTCGGCCATTATTCCGACAAGCTGGATCGCCGCGTCATCATCCTTGTCTCGACGATCGGGGCCTTGCTTGCCTCAATCTTCCTCGCCTTCCTGGCGGGCGAGAGCGAAATCGCCAATTTCATCGGCATCTTCGCCTTCGGGGCCTTCGCCATGCCACTTTATTCGCTGTGCTCGGCCCATGCCAACGACCACGCGGCACTCGGTCAGCATGCGCTGATTTCGGCTGGCACCCTGTTCTTCTGGTCGATTGGCGCGGTCGTCGGACCACTCTTCGCCTCCTTCCTGATGGAGGCCTTCGGGCCGCATGCGCTGTTTGCCTATGTGATCGTCGTGCTGACCTTCTTCGCCGCCTATACGCTCGCCCGCATCCGGGCCCGCGATGCCGTGCCGACCGAGAAGCGGCGCATGCGGTTCCGCAGCCTGCTGCGCACCTCGGCCTTCTTCAGCAAGCTCGCGACACCGCCGAACGAGAAAGATGGCGGCTGAGATGATCATCGTCAGACCTGCGACAGCATGGCCAACCGGCGCTATTGCTGATCGCTCGTCTCAACTTTAGAAACGGGACGATCAGCGAGAGTTCCGACCGTGACCTTTGTTTCCCGACGCACCCTTCTCAAATCTGCCGCTGTGCTCGGCGCTTACGGCACCGGCCTTGCGGTGATGCCGCGTCTCAGCCAGGCGCTGGCCGCCACCGACCCGATCGAGATTGAGGCGCTTACCGGCAATGTGCTGCTCGATGGCGCGCAGGTGACGCGTGGGGTGATGCGCTATGCGCTTGCCGGGGAGCCATCCACCGATCCCTCCCCGCCGATCCTGCGCACCAAACGTGGGGAAGCCTTCATGGCACAGCTGATCAACCGGCTTGACGAGCCGACCACCATCCACTGGCACGGCATCCGACTACCCAACGACCAGGACGGCGTGCCCTTCCTCACCCAGCCTTATGTCTATACCGGCGACCGCTTTGATTACGCCTTTTCGCCACCGGATGCCGGCACCTTCTGGTATCATCCCCATTGCAACACACTGACGCAGATGGGCCGTGGGCTTGCCGGTGTGCTGGTGGTCGAGGACGACAGGGACCCGGTCTTCGATGGCGAGGTAGTGCTGAACCTCAGGGATTTCCGGCTCGGCGGCGACAGCCAGTTCATCGAGCAGTTCAAGCCACGCGATGCGGCGAAGACCGGTACGTTCGGAACGCTGCGCACCGCCAACTGGCAGCCCGAACCACGCTATGACGTCCCGGCCGGCGGCCTCGTCCGTGTCCGTATCCTCGCGGCCGATGTCACCCGCATCTACAATCTCAAGCTCGCTGGCGCCGAGGCGCAGATCATCGCGATCGACGGGCATCCGGTGCCTGAGCGCCGGACACTGGACATGGCCGTCGTCTCGCCAGGGCAGCGGCTGGATCTTGCCGTCCGCGTCGCCGACAGCGAAGGTGCGGAGATGGTGCTGGAGGATATCAGGCCCTCGACGGCGAAAGTGGTGGCGCGGCTCAGGGCCGTTGGCTCATCGCTCAAACGCAACCTTGGCGATCTCGGTCCGCTTGCAGAAAACGCGGGCGTCGATGCCGATCTTTCCAACGCGACCCAGATCCCGCTGCTTCTCAGCGCTACTGCCGAAAGTGCTGCCCGCGATTCGATCTGCGGGACGCTCGGCTATTCTTTCTGGGCGATCAACAAGGTGCCCTACCCGGGCGATACGCCAGATCCAACCGCACCGATCGCGGAGTTGAAGTTGGGCCAAACCTATCTGCTCAATGTTGAGAACGTCACGCCACACGCGCATCCGATCCATCTGCACGGGATGAACTTCAAGGCAATCTCTTCGAACAAACGCGCGGTGCAGCCTCTCGTGTCGGACACCTACCTTGTGCTGCCGGATGAAAAGGTCCAGCTTGCGCTGGTGGCTGACAACCTGGGCGACTGGGTCTTCCATTGCCACATCATCGAACACCAGAAGACCGGGATGACCGGCTATTTCCGAGTGACATGACATGAGCCTAGCCGAGACGATGCGGATCCACGAGCCCTATCCGGGGCTGTATGCCTACTACGACGGACGCATCCTCGGCAAACGTCTGCATTCCGACAAGCCGAACTGGCTCGACGATGGCGCTTACAGTCTCGGCGTTGCCAGCTATGCGATCGTCTCGGGGCGCGAGGCGCTGGTCTATGATACGCATATCTCCTTCGATCATGCGCGCGCCATCCGCAGCCATCTCTCCAGCCTCGGCGTCACCAGTATCCGGGTCGTGCTCAGCCACTGGCATACCGATCATGTCGCAGGGAATGCGGGCTTCATCGACTGCCCGATCCTGTCGAGCAAGCTGACGCGCGACACGCTGATCGAGAAGCGCAAGGTGCTCGTTGCCAAGGACCCGCCGATCAACCCGGTCGTCATGCCGACCGAGACCTTCGAGGGCGAGATGGTGCTTGAGGTCGGCGACATCTCGGTAAAGCTGATGCAGTTCGACATACACAGCGCCGACGGCACCATTCTCCTGCTGCCGCATCTCGGCGTGCTGCTGGCGGGCGATACGCTCGAAGACACCGTTACCTATATTTCCGAGCCCAATAATACGTCTCGGCACATCGCCGAACTCGACCGGCTGGCGACACTCGATTTCGTCAGGATCCTGCCCAATCACGGTGACGAGACGGTCATAGCCGCGGGTGGCTATCCACCGTCGCTGGTCACCGCCACAGGCGATTATCTGACGCGACTGCTTGCCCGCCTCGACGATCCGGAGCTTGAGACCGAGAGCCTACAAAGCTTCATCGCACCGGAACTGGCCACGGGAACGCTCACCTATTTCGCGCCCTATGAGGCAGTCCACAGCCAGAACATTGCAGCGCTGAAGGGCGTTTCAGCCGACGATTAAGGGACTTCACCCTTTGAAGAGGGCTTACAGGCTCCGTTTCCCGGTCGTTCATATTGACAAGGAAGACCAGAAGGGAAACTAAGGTTGATCCTTTAGTTTCCATGACCGAGCCGAAATGATCGATACAACTGCCGCGCTCGAAGAGGCCTGCCGCCTCCTCGCCCAATCCGATTTCATCACGATCGACACGGAATTTCTCCGCGAAACGACCTTCTGGCCGGAACTCTGCCTTATCCAGATGGCGAGCCCGGAGCATGAATACATCGTTGACCCGATGGCGAAAGGCCTGGACCTCAAGCCCTTCTTCGAGCTGATGGCCAATTCCGCCGTTGTGAAGGTCTTCCATGCGGCCCGCCAGGACATCGAAATCATCTATCATCTGGGCGATCTTCTGCCCCATCCGATCTTCGACACCCAGGTCGCGGCCATGGTCTGCGGCTTTGGCGATTCGGTCTCCTATGATCAGCTCGTGCAGAAGGTGAAGAACGTCCATATCGACAAGACCTCGCGCTTCACCGACTGGAGCCGCCGTCCTTTGTCAGAAAAGCAGCTCGATTATGCGCTCGCCGATGTCACTCATCTGCGCGACGTCTATCTGAAGCTCAAGGGCCAGTTGGACGCGGAAGGCCGGGCGGAATGGCTGACCGAGGAAATGGCGATCCTCGAATCCCGCGAGACCTATGACCTGCCGCCGGAACAGGCGTGGCAACGGCTGAAGATGCGTCTTCGCAAGCCGACGGAACTCGCCGTCATGCAATATGTCGCTGCATGGCGTGAGCGCGAGGCTCGCGCCCGCAACGTGCCGCGCTCGCGCGTGTTGAAGGATGATGCGATCTACGAAATCGCCCAGCAGCAGCCGAAGGACGTGGAGGCGCTTGGGCGCCTGCGCACCATCCCCAAGGGCTGGGAACGGTCCAGCTCGGGCGCTGCCATCCTCGAACAGGTGAATACGGCGCTCGCACTTCCGAAGTCGGAGATGCCGCATCTGGAACGCCACGCCCATGCACCTGAGGGCACCCAGTCGGCCGTCGAGCTGCTCAAGGTTCTGCTGCGCCTCACCTCTGAAAAGCATGGAGTCGCCTCCAAGGTGATCGCCAACAGCGACGATCTGGAAAAGATCGCGGCCGAGGGCGAAAAGGCCCAGGTGGCAGCACTTCAGGGCTGGCGCAAGGAGCTGTTCGGCGACCTGGCGCTCAAGCTGATCTCCGGCGGCGTCGGCCTGCGCTTCGTCGACAAGCGCGTCGAAGCGGTGGAGTTCTGATCCGTGACGGCGCTATCCCTGCGCCGTGCAACGGAGGCCGATATCCCGTTCATCATGGAGACCGAGCGCAAGCCGGGCTATGACCAGTTCATCGGACGCTATGACGCTCACGAGCACGTGGCGCAGATCGCGAGCTCCTCGTTTGCCTACCTGATCGGCGAGGACGCCGATGGTTCAGCTCTCGGCTTCGTTATCCTGATGGATCTGAACCGGCGCGACGGCAATGCCTGCGTCAAGCGCATCGCTGTGGCCAGCCCGGAAAAGGGCGTGGGCACGCCACTTCTGGCCGGCGCCGTCGACTTTGCCTTTCTCGAAACCAATGCCCATCGGCTCTGGCTCGACGTGGTGAGCGGCAATCTTCGCGCGCAGAACGTCTATCGCAAGGTCGGCTTCATTCAGGAGGGTGTGCTGCGCGAGGCAGCGCTTCTGCCCGATGGCACCCGCTCAGATTTCCTCATGATGTCCATTCTCCGCCCCGAATGGGCGGCGCGGCGCGGCTAAGGACACCGCATGGAACTCCCCGCCCCGCTCCGCTCCGCTGTCGACCAGATGCTCCAGGGTGAACCCTTGGAACGGCTCGCGAAGGCGAGTGCCATTCTTTCGGATCGCTATCGCCGCGAGGTGCGCGACGGGCGGTTTCACATCGATGATGGGCTCGCCGCCAAGGCCTATCTCGCGACCCGCCTGCCCGCCACATTCGCGGCGGTCCGGGCAGCGCTCGCCATGGTCGAGGATGCGGCGCCGGATTTCCAGCCGGAGACCCTGATCGATCTCGGCTGCGGCCCCGGCACAGCACTCTGGGCGGCGGCCGATACCTGGGGCAGTTTGGCATCTGCCGAGATGGTGGAAGCGAGCGGCGCGATCCGCAGCGTCGGCGAAAAGCTCGCCGCTTCCGGCAGCGTGAAAAGCCACTGGCAGGCGGGTGACGTCACGGCCAAGATCCCGGCGCTTGGGCCAGCCGATCTTGTGACGCTCGCCTATGTCCTGGACGAGCTTCCGCCTGCAACGATCGGAACCGTCACGGAAAAACTCTGGGGGCTGGCAAAGGGAATGCTCGTTGTCATCGAACCGGGCACACCGGCCGGCTGGCAGCGCATTCTCGCCGTCCGTGACAGACTGCGATCCCTCGGTGCGCATCTTGTCGCGCCTTGCATGCATGGGGAAAACTGTCCGATCGTGGCACTGGACTGGTGCCACTTCTCACGGCGGGTGGCGCGCTCACGCGTGCACCGGATGGCCAAGGGCGCTGAGGTGCCGTGGGAGGACGAGAAATACATCTTCATCGCCGCCTCGCGCGAGCCTGTTGCCGTAACGGGCGACCGGGTTCTGTCTCCGCCGCGCGTCAATGGCGGTGTGGGGCGGGTCAAGCTCTGTCGGACCGATGGCACGGCTGCCGAGCTGACGCTCAGCAAGCGCGATGGCGAGGCCTTCAAGGACATACGCCGGGCCGACTGGGGCGACCGGCTCGAATTGGGAGATCAGGGATGACCACGCGGCTGACATCCGAGCTTGCCTCCCGCTTTGCGACGATCGCGCTCGGCCATGTCACCCGCAAATATCCCAACCATATCCTGCACGGGCTCGAAGGGCCTGATGACGCGAGGACACCATCCGCGCTTCATCCGGTCTTTCACGGCAGCTACGACTGGCATTCCTGCGTGCATGGCTACTGGATGCTGGCGCGCCTCTTGCGCCTCCATCCCGAGATGCCGGAAGCGCAGGCGATCCGCGATCTCTTCGCCACGATGCTGGTTCCCGACAAGATCGCCGGCGAATGCGCCTATTTCGACCGACCGATGGCGCGCGGTTACGAGCGACCCTATGGCTGGGGCTGGTTGCTGAAGCTGGCTGCCGAGTTGCACGGTCACGAGGACCCAGCCTGGGCCCAGGCGCTGTCGCCGCTGACGGGGCGGATCGTCCAGCGTTTTCGCGATTTCCTGCCGCTTGCGACCTATCCGGTGAGGGTGGGCACGCATTACAACACCGCCTTTGCGCTGAGGCTCGCCGCCGACTATGCCGAAACCGTCGGCGACGAGGCCCTGCTCGATCTGCTGCGAGCCACGGCGCTGCGCTGGTATGGTACTGATGCCGCCTGCCCCGCCTGGGGCGAGCCCTCGGGCGACGACTTCCTGTCGCCGGCGCTGATCGAGGCGGAGTGCATGCGACGGCTTCTGCCCGAGTCCGACTTCGCCCGCTGGTTCGACGGCTTCCTACCTGACATCGCAGCCGGCCAGCCGCGCGCGTTGTTTGCGCCCGCCTCAGTTTCCGACCGCTCGGACGGCAAGATCGCCCATCTCGATGGCTTGAGCCTCAGCCGCGCCTGGTGCTGGGCCTCTCTGGCGGGCACCCTGCCCGACACGGACCCGCGCCGCGCTGTGATGATCGAGGCCGCGCATGGGCATCTCGAAGCCGGGATCGCGCATGTGGCTGGCGACTATATGGGCGAGCACTGGCTGGCGAGTTTTGCCGTTTTGGCCCTGACGGAGACGGAATGATGAGCAGCCTCAATGACACCGTCGATATCACGGGCCGCGTGCTGGTCTCCGGCTCCGCTGAGGGCGAGGTGCTGTTTACCGATACGGCGCTCAGCTTCTGGGGTGGCGCCGATGCCGTGACGGGCGAGATCATCGACCGGCATCATCCGTTGAGTGGCGAGCGGTTGACCGGCCGCGTGCTCGCCCTGCCGACCAGCCGTGGCTCCTGCACCGGCAGCGGTGTGATCCTCGAACTGATCCTCAACGGCCAGGGCCCTGCCGCAATCGTGCTCGAACATCCAGAAGCGATCATCACGCTCGGCGTCATCGTTGCCGAAGAGGTATTCGGGCGGTCCATTCCGGTGATTGCGGTCGGCAGGCAGGCCTTTGCCGGGCTGAAGACAGCCAAGCGCGTCCGGATCAGCGATGCCGTTGCCGGGATTGGTTCGGACATCGCGCTGACGGATCAGGACCAGGCCATCCTCTCTGCAGAGCGGGGCGAAGCGGCTGCCGTTGCCATGCGGATCGTGCTCCGGATGGCGGCGCTTGAAGGCGCGACGGAACTCATCGACATCACCCGCGCCCATATCGACGGCTGCATCTATACCGGTCCGGGCGGACTCGCCTTTGCCGAAAAGCTGCGCGATCTCGGCGGTCGCGTCGTGGTGCCGACGACGCTGAATGCCATTTCAGTCGATCATCGCCGCTGGCAGGCGCAGGGCGTGCCGGAAGCGCTCGGGCGTCCGGCAGCTGCTGTGGCCGACGCCTATGTGGCGATGGGGGCGCAACCGACCTTCACCTGCGCGCCCTACCTGCTCGACGACCGGCCCGCGCGCGACGAACAGATCGTCTGGGCGGAATCGAATGCCGTGGTGTATGCCAACAGCGTGCTGGGCGCCCGGACGATGAAATACCCTGACTATCTCGACATCGCGATCGCGCTGACGGGGCGAGCCCCGAAGGCTGGCTGTCATCTGCCGGAGGAGCGTGCGCCGCAGGTCCGGGTTACCGTGCCGCCGCTCGAGGGCGTGGATGACAGTCTCTGGCCGTTGCTGGGTTATCTGATCGGGACCGTATCGCCGGATGCCATTCCGCTTGTCGAAGGGGTGTCGCAACATCTACCGGACACGGACGCGCTCAAGGCCTTCGGGGCAGCGTTTGCCACCACGTCTGCGGCGCCGATGTTTCACGTCGCTGATGTCACGCCGGAGGCGCAGAGCCCGGATGCATTCGCCGCGCTGGATCTGCCGACAATCTCACTCACTCACGACGACCTTCAGCGGGCCTGGCGCGAGCTGAACGGCGCAGCTGCCGGTCCGGTGCAACTGGTCTCAATGGGCAATCCGCATTTCTCCGCCACCGAGCTGGCAGCGCTTGCCGCACTCTGTCGCGGGAAGAGGCGCCATCCTCATGTGCCCCTCGTCATCACCTGCGGGCGGGCCGAGATGGCCAAGGCGGAAGCGGCGGGCGATGTGGCCCTCCTCGCGGCGTTTGGCGTAACCCTCGTCAACGACACCTGCTGGTGCATGGTGACCGAGCCGATCATCCCCGTTGACGCCGAGGTAATCATGACCAATTCCGGCAAATATGCCCATTACGGCCCGGGCCTCACCGGGCGCACCATGCGCTTTGGCAGCCTCGCGGCCTGTGTGGAAGCCGCTGTGACGGGTGAAGATCGCGGCAATCTGCCCGCTTGGCTCGGTTAGCCTGTGGGTAACGGGTGGCGTCGTTGAAACTTCACCCAACGGCAATCGGTGCGACATGAAGGCTCCTTAAGGACAGCGGCGTTTCCTCCCTTCCAACAAGGTGACGCCATGACCAAATCCCTTTTGACTTCTGCCGCGCTCTTCATCCTCTTCGTCTCCCACGCCTCGGCCGAGGAGAAGACCTTCCCGGCCAAGCTCGTCAACCATGCCATCCTGCCGGCGAACACGATCATTGCAGCACCTGCCGATGCGCCCGACTATCTCAAGACCTCCGGCAAGTTCTCGACCGCAGACCGCAAGCGTGCGGACGCGCTCGGCAGCGTGCCGGGCAAGGACGGTGTGCGCCTGACGGGCCTATCGCTTCCCTTCGACGGTCAGCCGCTGCAGGGTTTCTCCGGCATCAAGGCCATGGAAGACGGCACCTTCTGGAGCCTGTCCGACAATGGCTTCGGCTCCAAGAGCAACTCGACAGATGCGATGCTCATGCTGCATCACCTGACCTTCGACTGGGATGCCGGTGCGGTTAAGGTCGAAAAGACGCTCTTCCTCTCCGATCCCGACAAGAAGGCTCCCTTCCCGATCGCCATGGAAGGCTCGGACAAGCGTTACCTCACCGGTGCTGACTTCGACGTCGAATCCATCCAGCCGGTGGCTGACGGCTTCTGGGTTGGCGAAGAGCTTGGCCCCTACATGCTGAAGTTCTCGTCTGAGGGCGTTCTAACCGACGTCATCGCCACCAAGGCCGGCGAGATCGACGTGAAGTCGCCCGACAATCCGACGCTGGTCGTTCCGGCCAATCCGGCAGCCAAGATGCCCGTTTTCAACCTCAAGCGCTCCGGCGGCTATGAGGGCCTCGCCATGTCGAAGGATGGCTCGAAGCTCTATGGCATGCTCGAAGGGCCGCTCTACATGGGAGACGGTTCCGTTGAAAAGGCTGACGACCTGACGGCGCTGCGCATCATCGAACTCGATGCCGCCACCAAGGCCTGGACCGGCAAGACCTGGCTCTATCCGCTGTCGGAAGGCGGCGAGGCGATCGGCGATTTCAACATGATCGACGAAACGACGGCACTCGTCATCGAGCGCGACAATGGTGCTGGCGTTGCCGACAAGGCCTGTGCCGATCCGAAGGCGCCGGCTGCCGACTGCTTCGCCGTTCCGGCCAAGCACAAGCGGATCTACAAGATCGAGATGACGGAAGAGAATGCCGGCAAGGCCGTGCGCAAGATCGGCTACATCGATCTGATGAAGATCGAAGACCCCGACAACAGGAAGCGCCAGGGCGGCGGCGAAGGCTTCTATGACATGCCTTTCGTCACTATCGAGAATGTCGACGTGGTCGATCCGACCCACATCATCGTCGGCAACGACAACAATCTGCCTTTCTCGGCCGGCCGCGCACTCGACAAGGCAGACGACAACGAGTTCGTCCTGCTCGAAGTGGGCGAATTCCTTGGCGCGAAGTAAGCTCGCCGCCTGAACCGAAGAGAGCGGGCCCCGGCCCGCTCCCATTCCATTTCGCTCGATGGTCCGCGCTATTCGAAGACGAAGGCGAGGCGCTTGCCCGTCAGCTTCGAGAGCTGCATCAGGCGCCCGTCCAGTCGTTCACCGGCGAAGTCCTCATAGAATTTCGGCACGACGAATTCGAGGTCGAGTTCGGGGTTGTCCGAACGGCGGAAGGTCAGGTTGTGGACCACGCCGGGCATGGATGCCGAGAAGAGATAGACCACCCGCAGCATGCCGCCGACGAGCTTGGCCCGATCGAGTAGACGTTCGGTGGCGATTGCCGCCAAGGGGCCAGTCTGGCCATCGTCGTGCAGGCCCTCGAAACGGTAGTAGTTGGTAAGCGCGATGAAGGCGCGGCCCGGATGGGTGATGCCGACGAAGGAGGAGTGGGCGATGACGTTCAGCGCCTGCAGCCCGCGATAGTCCGGATGCGCGCGCCAGCTGATATCGGCGAGCAGGCAAGCGGCCTTGCGGTAGCGGGTTTCCTCTTCCGTCTCCTCGATGTCAAAAAAGGGCATCATCTGGCCCGTCCAGTCGGCGAGTTCACGGGCATGTTCGGGCGACCGGGCACGCAGAATGGCGAGTTCGTCGGCGGCCTCGACCAGCGGGTCGAGTGCTTGTTCCTCGTCGAGCAGCAGAGAGTAGAGATACCCTTCGCGCACGCCCTGGGCCGAGAAGCAGACACTCTTCGGCTTCATGATCTCGATCACTTCGCGCATGGCAACCGCACCGAAGGGGATCAGGTTGCGACGGCTCTTGGAGATCGTCGACCAGGCGGGATCGCGGCTGTTCGCGCCGGATATGATCTCTTCCAGGAAGAAGGCGATCTCGTCATAGGGCAGCTCATAGCCCTGCATCATGTGCAACGGATACTTGCGGATTTCCATATGCAGCTTGGCGATGTTGCGCCAGGTGCCACCGACCGCATAGAAGGTGCGCCCCTGCCCCTTCTTCAGGAGGGCGGCATCGCCGACGAGCTTCTTCGCCAGTGTGCGGGCCTTGGGCAGCGAGCCCTCGACGCTTTCCGAGAGGCGCAGACCGCCGAGCGGCAGCGTGATGCCCTTGCCGAAGCCCTTGCCCTTGATATCGATCAGTTCGAGCGAACCGCCGCCGAGATCACCGGCAATACCGTCCGCGTCGTGGAAGCCGCTGACGACGCCGAGAGCCGAATATTTCGCTTCTTCCTCACCGGTCAGCACCTGGACCTCGTGACCGAGGATTTCTTCAGCACGGGCAATGAAATCGGGGCCGTTGGAGGCCTCCCGGGCGGCAGCGGTGGCGAGCACATACATGCGCGTCGCCTGGGCCTGGTTCGAGAGCGCCCTGAAACGGCGCAGGGCCGCAAGGGCGCGCTCGACACCCTCCTCGTCCATCCGGCCGGTCGTGGCCACACCCCGGCCGAGGCCGCACAGGACTTTTTCGTTGAACAGAACCGTCGGGGCGCGGGACAGCCCCTCATAAATCACGAGGCGGATCGAATTCGAGCCGATGTCCACAACGGAGACAGGGGCGATACCGGGAAGGCGCCCCTGGGCTTCAGATCTTGTCATGAGGTACCAGTGTTATCGTTTCCTGCCGGAGATCAGGCCGGCGATCAGTTTCGGTGCACTCGATTTCAAAGCTTCTCCGCGGCCCGAAAGGCTCGGATTGGTCATGAAATAGTGCTGGGCGTTGAAAGGTTCCTCACCCTGTCGCACCTCGATGCGGCGTGACGTTCCATCGGCCAATATCTCGTAGCTCTGCTGGTTGTCAATCAGGTTGCCCAGCATGATCTGGGACAGGACCTGCTCATGCACCGTGGGATTGATGAGCGGCACCAGCGTCTCGACGCGGCGGTCGAGATTGCGCGGCATCATGTCGGCCGAGCCGATATAGACGAGTGCCTTTTCCGACGGCAGACGGTTTCCGTTGCCGAAGCAGAAAATACGGCTGTGTTCGAGGAAACGGCCGATGATCGACTTGACGCGAATATTCTCCGACAGGCCGGGCACGCGCGGGCGCAGGCAGCAGATGCCCCGGATGACGAGATCGATTTCCACGCCCGCCTGGCTTGCGGCATAGAGCGCGTCGATGATCTCGGGGTCGACCAGTGAGTTCATCTTCATCCAGATCTGCGCCGGGCGACCGGCCTTGGCGTGCTCGATCTCCTCGTTGATGTGCCTGAGGATGCGCGGGCGGAGCGTGTAGGGCGAGACCGCCAGCTTCATGCCTTCTTCCGGTTCGCCATAGCCGGTGATGAAGTTGAAGACATTCGCCATGTCATGGGCGATCTTCGGGTTGCAGGTGAAGAAGGATAGGTCCGTATAAATCTTTGCCGTGACCGGATGGTAATTTCCGGTGCCGAGATGGCAGTAGGTGCGCAGCTTGCCGTCCTCGCGGCGCACGACCATGGACATCTTGGCATGGGTCTTGAGTTCGATGAAGCCGAAGACCACTTGCACGCCAGCACGTTCCAGGTCGCGCGCCCAGCGGATATTGGCTTCTTCGTCGAAGCGGGCCTTGAGCTCGACAAGGGCGGTCACCGACTTGCCGGCTTCTGCGGCATCGATCAGGGCGCGGACGATCGGGCTGTCGTTCGAAGTGCGATACAGCGTCTGCTTGATCGCCAGTACATCCGGATCGCGAGCGGCTTGCAGCAGGAACTGCACCACGACGTCGAAGCTTTCATAGGGATGGTGGACGATCATGTCCTTCTCCCGGATCGCCGCGAGGCAGTCGCCGGCATGCTCGCGCACACGCTCGGGGAAACGTGCGTTGTACTGGTCGAAGCGCAGGTCGTCGCGCGGTGCCTTGGTGATTTCGGAGATCGTGTTGAGTGCCAGCAGGCCCGGCAGGACCGCCACGCGGTTGTCGGCGACACCCAGCTCATGCACGACGAACTGGCGCAAGGCCACCGGCATTTCCGAGTCGACCTCGATGCGGATAACGGAACCGCGACGGCGGCGCTTGAGTGCGGTTTCGAAGAAGCGCACGAGATCCTCGGCCTCTTCCTCGACCTCGATATCGCTGTCGCGGATGATGCGGAAGGTGCCGAAGCCCTTGACCTCGTATCCGGGGTAAAGCCGGTTGATGAAGAGGCCGACCATGTCCTCCAGCGTGATGTAGCGGATGGTGTTGCCTTCGTCCGGAAGCCTGACGAAACGGTCGAGCGTGGTCGGCAGGCGCAGAAGCGCCGTCATCGGATCTCCGTTGCGGCTCGAGCAGAGCTGCAGGCCCATGGAAAAGCCGAGATTGGGAATGAACGGGAAAGGATGCGCCGGATCGATCGAAAGCGGCGTCAGGACGGGGAAGATCGACTCTTCGAAGGTGGTCGCCAGCCAGTTTCGATCCGTTTCGGAAAGAGCTGCCGGACGCACGACCAGGATATCTTCCTGGGCGAGGTATTGTTGCAGCACCGCCAGGGAGGCCTGCTGCTCCATCTGCAGATTGTCGATTTCCTTCAGGATGTCGTCGAGCTGCTCGGCCGGGGTTTTGCCGTCAGGGCTCTTGATGATGATGCCCTGGCGGACCTGGCCCTCGAGGCCGGCGACGCGCACCATGAAGAATTCGTCGAGATTGGCCGCCGAAATGGACAGGAAGCGAACGCGCTCCAGCAGTGGATGCGCCGTGTTCAAGGTTTCCTCGAGAACGCGCCGGTTAAACTGCAGCCAGGAGAATTCCCGGTTGATGAAGCGCAGGGGACTGGTCAGCAGGTCCTCGGCGGGTGCTGCCTCCGCGCCGCTGTCGCCGCCCGTGCCGTGTACCGCGCTGTCCATGATTCCGTCCCTTCGTTATCGTTCCCGGCCAATTATAACAGTTTGACGACAGATCTGTGACGCCTAGTCCGTAGCGCCGGCCGCCTCCAGCGTTTCCAGCACCTCTGCCGCAAGGCTCCGGGTGATCTTGACGCGTCTCGCCAGCGCCAGCCTGTCCATGCGATCGACCACTACCTGGGCAGCCAGGAAGGAACGCTCCATGCGGCTGACGATATAGCCGACGATCTTGTCATCGATGTAAAGCTGTCGATCGGCGAAGAGCTTGGTGATCAGCTGTCCGAGCAATTCTTCGTCGGGAGCGCCGATCTCGACCACGGTCGCCGCCTTCAGGCGTGATTTGAGGTCTGCCAGCTGCACATTCCAGGAGGGCGGAAAGCTGCGCGCGGTGATCAGCAGCGTCCTACCGTGCTGGCGCACCGCATTGATGACGTGGAACAGCTCGACCTCGTCGAAGCCCTGGCGGTCGGCATCCTCAAACAGGACGGGACCGACAGCTGCGGCTTGCGATGCGCCCTCGCCCGGTTGCGGCAGGATATCGGCCGCACCGCTGATGTCTCGAAAGATCTGCGCGAGGTGCGATTTTCCCGAGCCTTCCGGACCCGCAAGGATCACCACCGGCGACGGCCAGTTCGGCCATGCGTCGACGATCGACACGGCAGCGGCCATGCGCTCGGAGACCAGAAGGTCGTCGCGCCCGGTGGCTGAGCCATGCTCGAAGGCCAGCGGCAGCTGTTCGGCGGCTCCGCGCTTTTCGGGAGCCATCTTGGCATCAGTCATTCACGTCTCGGATACATCTCTGGAGCTTGGGGGTGCGATCTCGCCGACGGCGGAGGAAGGCGGCGCAATGGCGAGCGTCGTTCCGTAGTAGAGATCGCTATCAAGATAGCGCGAGATGGCGAAGCGAACAAGCACGCCCACGGCCGCCGCCGCCGGCACGGCAACGAGAACGCCGACGAAGCCGAAGAGCGCGCCGAAGGCGAACAGAGCGAACATCAACCAGACCGGATGCAGGCCGACGCTTTTACCCACCAGCTTGGGCTGCAGGATATTGCCCTCGATGAACTGGCCGAGGAAGAAGATGCCGGCGATCACGCCGATCCAGATGAAATCCGGCCAGAATTGCACCAAGGCCACGCCGACCGCGAGCAACAGACCGACAGTCGAGCCGACATAGGGAATAAAGCTGATCAGGCCGGTGAAAAAGCCGATCAACAGGCCGAAGTTCAGGCCGGCAAACGACAGCGCGACCGCGTAGAAAATCGCGAGGATCAGGCAGAGCGAGCCCTGCCCACGTACGAATCCGGCGATCGTGTTGTCGAGTTCGGTCGCCAGCTGGCGCACGGTGGCGAGCTGGTTGCGCGGCACCCAGCTGTCGACCTTCTCGATCATGTGGTCCCAGTCGAGCAGGAGATAGAAGGCGACGACCGGGGTGACGACGAGCAGCGAGGCGATGTCGAGCAACGCCTTGCCTGAATTCCAGATCTGCTCGACGAGCGTGCCGAGAAAGCCGACGCCTTCGCTCAGATAGCGGGAGAAGTTCTCCCGGATCGTGCCCATTTGGCCATCGACCCAGTCCGGTAGCCAGGAGGCGTTCGAGGTAGCGATGAAGGTCTGCAGCTGCGTGACATATTCCGGCACGCGCTGGATAAAATCATTGAGCTGGCTTGCGAGCACCGGGATGATGATCATCAGCGACAGCACGAAGACGACCACAAACGACACAAGGATCACAACCGTCGCCATCAGGCGGCTGAGACCAATGCGCTCCAGCCGATCGGCAACCGGGTCGAGAAAATAGGCGAGCGCCATGCCGGCGATGAACGGCAGCAGGATCGACGAGAACAGCATGAGGAAGGCGACGAAGATCGCAAGCGCCACCAGCCAGAAGAAGACCTGGCGGCGAAGGCCGATTGCACTGATATTGCGAGCCATATCCGTCTCCGTTTTTGAACTGTATCGCCAAGTTCGGGCCTGCGCGGACGCTCGTCACCTGCTGCTGCGCTGCACTAGGAGATAGGTTACTGGCAAAGCCTTGGTCAAGAACTCGCACCCTCAAGACCACGACAAGTGATGATCGAGGCCGAGATTGGCCGGGAAATCGTGCACTTCCCCGGCTCGCTGCTTGCATCTGAGGGCTCTTCATGCCATGGCCAGCCCAAATTCTCGCAGGATCGGAGGCAGGCATGAGCCAGGCTGGCAAGAACGGGTTGACCTATAGCGATGCGGGCGTCGACATCGACGCGGGCAACCTGATGGTCGAGAAGATCAAGCCGGCTGTGAAGTCGACGCGTCGTCCCGGTGCGGATGGCGAGATCGGCGGCTTCGGCGGCCTCTTCGACCTCAAGGCCGCCGGCTTCAAGGACCCGATCCTGGTGGCCGCCAATGATGGCGTCGGCACCAAACTGAAGATCGCCATCGACGCCAATATCCATGACACCGTTGGCATCGACCTCGTCGCCATGTGCGTCAACGACCTCGTGGTTCAGGGTGCCGAGCCCCTGCTCTTCCTCGACTATTTCGCCACCGGCAAGCTCGACCCGGACCAGGGTGCAGCGATCGTTCAAGGCATCGCTGCCGGCTGCCGCGAGGCAGGCTGCGCGCTGATCGGCGGCGAAACCGCCGAAATGCCGGGCATGTATTCCAAGGGCGATTATGACCTCGCGGGCTTTGCAGTCGGTGCTGCCGAGCGAGGCGAGCTGCTGCCGGCTGGCGACATCGCTGAAGGCGACGTGATCCTCGGCCTCTCGTCGTCGGGCGTGCATTCCAACGGCTTCTCGCTGGTGCGCAAGATCGTCGAAGTCTCGGGCCTTGCCTGGGATGCACCGGCGCCCTTCGCCGACGGCCAGTCGCTAGGTGCGGCGCTTCTGACGCCGACCCGCATCTATGTTAAGCCGCTTCTGAAGGCGATCAAGGAAACCAAGGCGCTGAAGGCGCTCGCCCATATCACCGGCGGCGGCTTCCCGGAGAACATTCCGCGTGTGCTGCCGAAGCATCTCGCCGCCGAAATCGACCTTTCGTCCTTTGAGGTTCCGGCCGTCTTCTCCTGGCTCGCCAAGACCGGCGGTGTTGCCCAGAACGAAATGCTGCGCACCTTCAACTGCGGCATCGGCATGATTGTTGTCGTCGCCCCTGAAAACGTCGAGGCCGTCACCGCCGCCCTCGAAGTAGAAGGCGAGACCGTCGCCCGCCTCGGCCGCATGATCGCCCGCGAAGAGGGTGCGCATGGCGTTACCTACAAGGGTACGCTCGCCCTATGAGCGTGAGCCGCAAACGTGTCGTCGCCTTCATCTCCGGCGGCGGGTCGAACATGCTGGCGCTAGCGAAAGCCTGCGAAGCGGCGGACTATCCGGCAGAGATCGTCGCGGTCTTTTCCGACAAGCCTCAGGCCGGCGGTCTTGCCAAGGCGGAAGCGCTGGGCATCCCGACACGCGTGTTCGAACGCAAGAATTTTGGCTCGAAGGCCGAGCACGAGGCGGCGATCCTTGCCGCTCTTGCCGAGATCGGTCCCGATCTCATCTGCCTCGCGGGTTACATGCGCCTGCTCTCCGGCGAGTTCATCCGTCCACATGAAGGCCGCATCCTCAACATTCACCCTTCCCTGCTGCCGCTGTTCCCCGGACTGCACACGCATCAGCGGGCGCTGGACGCAGGTATGAAGGTTGCCGGCTGCACCGTGCATTTCGTCACCGAAGGCATGGACGAAGGGCCCGTCATCGCGCAGGCGGTCGTGCCCGTTCTGATCGATGACACGGCGGAAACCCTTGCGGGCCGTGTGCTCACCGTCGAGCACCAGACCTATGCGGCTGCTCTAAAGCTCGTGGCATCGGGTCAGGTCGCGATGCGGGCGGATGGCAGCGTCGAGCGGCTGGCTTCCGAAACGGACGCAGCGGCAAGGTTGATCAGCGCCTGAGGCAAGGCGGCCAGGCTTCGGCGCCAAAGTCCTGATAGCAATCTCTTAACCATAAACATGCAACCGTGGCGATTATCCGATCGGCACAGGCATCCCATGTTCAACACCCCAGGCATTTCGGCAGTTTCTCTTGGCAGCGCACTGCTACTGGCCACCTCGGCCTTTGGCGAGGACGGCTCGGTCCGCTACTTCGCCGGCATTGGCATGGCCAACATCAAGGCCGGTGAATATGTCTACAGTGGCGACTACAAAGTGAGCCAGCTCGACTGGGAGAGCAAGGGCGTCAAGACCGGCTCGATCGGGGCAGAAGTCGACATCGGTTACGCCTGGAAACTGAAAGGTCGTGTCGATGTGGGCCTCGGGGGCGATGGCTTCATGGAAGACCGCGACTGGCTGGACACATCCTATTCCGGATGGACGCACCAGTCGCTGCATCCGGACACCGAACTCGACCGCTACATCAACGTGCTGCTGGAGGCCGAGCGCGCTCTGGTCGACACCGGCGCCACCCGGCTCGGGGTCGGCGGTGGCATCGGCTACACCAATGTCAAATGGACGGCCCGCGGCGGCAGCTACATCTACAGTGACGTGACCTTGCACGACACGGTCGGCGATTTTGCCGATGGCGAGAAGGGCATCACCTATGAGCAGAGGATCCCGACGCTGTTTCTCAGCGCCAATGCCGAACAACGTATCGGTGCCCTGACGCTTTCCGGCGTCGTGCGCGGCGGCGCGGCCATCAGCTACAAGGGTGTCGACGACCACTGGATGCGCGACCTTCGCTTTACAGACACGATGGATCTCGCGCCGATGATGGGGGCGACCGTCACCGCTGACTACCAGGTCCTCCCATCGGCTGCGATCTACCTTGGCGGCGACTTCCAGAAAATCTTCAAGACGCGCGGCGATGCGGAAGTCCGCGACACAGTGACGGGTGCCAGCGCCAGTTTCGACGACGGCGCTGCGTCCGATTACCAGTCGATCATGGTCACCGCTGGCGTGAAGGGCACCTTCTAGACCGGGACGCGGCCCGACTTCGAGACAGCATTTTTGCCGTCTTAGACATCGAAATCTGTCTGATTTGGCAACTTCCCGATGCCATAGACTCATGGTCTACTGCCTGTGATTGCCCTTGACCTTGGCATTTTGTCCTCACAGCGCAGTGTTTCAGATGACCTTTTCCGCTCGCCTGTTTCGCCCATTCGAGAGCCTCTTGCGACCTCTCGACATTCCCTTCCAGACCATGCCGGATGGCGGTCCGTTTCGCCTGCTCTATCATTTTGCACGCTATGCGCCAGGGCCACTGGTCGCGATCCTTGTGCTGAGCGCGGCGATCGAGATCTCCAACCTCGCCGTGATCTGGGGCGTCTCGCACCTGGTCGACGGGGTCTCGGCAGGCGGTGCAGTCCAGTACCTGCGCGAACACCAGACCGCGCTTATCCTCTTCCTGATCTTGTTCTTTCCCGTGACGCCGCTCATGAGCTTCCTGTGCAATGCGCTCGGTTCGCATGTGCTGGGCGTCGCGATGCCCTCACTCATCCAGTGGCACGGGCACAAGGCGGTGGAGCGGCAGGACCTCGCCTTTTTCCACGATCTGTTCGCCGGCCAGGTCGCGACACGTATTGCCCAGGTCGCATCTGCCGTGAAGCAGCAGCTCGCGGTCGCCATCTGGCTCCTGCCGAACTTCATCGTGCAATTGATCGGCTCGCTCGCCCTGATGATCACATTGTCCTGGCCGCTCGCCATTCCCGTCGTGATCTGGATCGGCGCAAATGCGCTCGTCGCTCATCTGGCAATCCCGAAGTTCTCCGAAACCGCCCGCAAATCCGCCAAGGCACGCAGCCGGCTGGTCGGCTCGATGACCGACCTCTACAGCAACATCCAGACCGTGAAACTGTTTGCCGCGGAAGACAGCGAGGCCGGCGCCCTGCGCACGGCGATCGGCAAGTCGATGGACATGCAATATCAGGAGCGCCAGGTCGGCATCCTCTCAGACATGGCGGTCATCACGCTCAATGTCCTGCTGTTTCTCTCGATCTTCGGCATCAGTGTCTGGGGTTTGGTCAGAGGCTTCGTCTCGATCGGCGAATTCGTCGCAGCGATCACGCTCACCCAGCGCCTTTCGGCGAACTCCCGTGGCTTTCTCAGCATGGGCCAGCAGATCTTCGAGGCCGTCGGCACCATCCGCGATGCCATGCCGGTCATGACGAATACGCCTGATGTCGTCGATTCCCCTAATGCGCGACCGCTTGTCGTCGACCACGGGGAAATCCGCTTCGAACAGGTGAATTTCGGTTACCGCGACGAGACGCCTGTGCTCGAGGACCTGTCGCTTCATATCCGTCCGGGTGAAAAAGTGGGGCTGGTCGGCCTTTCTGGCGCGGGAAAGACGACACTGGTCAGCCTGCTGTTGCGGCTCTTCGACGTGAAAAGTGGACAAATCCTGATCGATGGTCAGGAGGTTGCTGGCGTGACCCAGGCCAGCCTCAGGCAGAAGATCGGCTACATCACCCAGGATGTCTCGCTTCTGCATCGCTCGATCGGCGACAATGTTCTCTATGGCCGCCCCGGAGCGAGCGAGGCCGAGGTTGCGGCTGCCATTCACGGCGCAAGTGCGGCCGACTTCATCGCGGAACTGAAGGATGGCGAAGGGAGAACCGGAACCGACGCCTTTGTCGGCGATCGGGGAGTCCGCCTTTCGGGAGGGCAGCGCCAGCGCGTCGCCATTGCCCGAGTTTTATTGAAGGACGCCCCGATCCTTGTACTGGACGAGGCGACCTCGGCCCTCGACAGCGAGGCGGAAGCCACCATCCAGGAGAAGCTGGACCTGCTGATGCAGGGCAAGACGGTCATCGCCATCGCCCATCGGCTGTCGACAATCGCCCGCATGGACCGCATCGTCGTGCTCGACCGCGGACGGATCATCGAGGAAGGGCGACCGGACGATCTGCTCGCCTCCGGCGGCCTCTACAGCCGCCTCTGGGCAAGGCAGACCGGCGGTTACATCGCGGCGCTTGACGACTGATCCGGCTTGAGGCCGGCCCGTCTCAATGCCGCCCATTGCAGCAGCATGATGGTCTTGGCATCGATGATCTCGCCGGCCTCGACCATTTCCATGGCTTCATTGAAGGCGATCTCGACGACCTCGATGTCCTCGTGCTCGTGGTCGAGCCCGCCACCGGCTGAAATGCGATTGGCATCGGATACGGCGGCGTAGAAGCCGTGCAGCTTTTCGGTGACCGAACCCGGCGATATGTAGGCGGCAAAGGCCGCAGTGGCGTTCGACAACTGGTAGCCGGTTTCCTCCAGCGCCTCGCGAACAGCCGCCTGCATCGCCGTTTCTCCCTGGTCGATAAAGCCGGCGGGGACCTCGAGCATGTAGGCATGGTCGCCATTCATATGGACCGCGATGCGGAGCTGTCGCACCAGCGTGACGGTATCGCGCTCGACATTGTGCAGAAGAATGGCCGCGGCATTCCAGCGGTCGAAGACCTCCCAGGTGAGCCTGTGCGGCGCCCTGCCCTCGCGGAAGAAATCGAAGGTGATGGCGCGCAGATGGCTCCAGCCCTTCCACAGAGTCTTGTCTTCCCGGATGGCGATCCGGGCCTTGTCGAAAATGCTCATGTTTATGCTTTTCTCATCCAAACTTTATTGTCGTGGAAGGCAGCGCCGCCATGCGGGGCGGCCGGATCGGCGCCAGTCAGGACATTGATGCCCTCGCCGTCGAGATGGCTCTTGTTCGGCCAGAGACCTTCGGCGACTAGCACGCCCGGCTTTACGGCTTCGGTGATCCTGGCGTGGATGCGCAGGTCACCCCTGATGTTGCCGAGGCGGACGACGTCGCCATCGGCGAGGCCAAGCGATGCAGCATCGGCCGGATTGACCATGACCTCGGGGCGGCCCTCCTTGTCGCGCGAGGTCTTGGTCTCGGCGAATGTGGAGTTCAGGAAGTTGCGCGCCGGTGACGTGGCAAGCCGGAATGGGTGTTCCGCATCGGCGGTTTCGATCAGGTCCACCTGATCGGGATAGACAGGCAGGGCCTTGACCGGTCCCAGCGAGCCGAGCTTTGCCGGCGGCTTGTTCGGGGCTGGCGTATTTTCCCAATCCGGCTTGAAGCGGAACTTGCCGTCCGGATGGGCAAAGCCGTTCAGATAATGGGCGTCGTCGAAGGCCGGCTGGCAGTCGAGCCACTTGTCATCGATCAGCGTGTCGAAATCCGGCTTGCCGCTGACATAAAGCATGCGCTCGATATGCTCCCGCTCGGTCTTGCCGAAGCCGGGGCGATCGACGACGCCGAGGCGCTTGGCCAGTTCCTCGATGACGAAGAGGTTGGTGCGCACCAAGGGTGGTGCCTCGACGAGCTTCGGCCCCAGCAGGATATGGCTCTGGCCACCGCCGCGATAGATGTCGTCATGTTCGACGAACATGGTGGCCGGCAGCACTATGTCGGCCAGTTCCGCCGTCTCGGTCATGAACTGCTCGTGCACGGCAACGAAAAGGTCGTGGCGCAGGAAGCCTTGCTTCACCAGCCGCTGTTCAGGCGCGACATTCACCGGATTGGTGTTCTGGATGATCAGCGCGTCGACCGGGCCGCGATGGCGCAAGGCCTCGGCGTCACCCGTCAGCACGCGGCCGATCTGCGACTGGTCGAGCATGCGGATCTCAGGGTCGACCATGGCGGTTCCCATCAACTCCGCCTTGTTGAGCTGGAAGATGTCGCTGTTCGAGTGAAAGGCGCCGCCGCCCTCGTATTGCCAGGCGCCGAGCACGGTCGCGAGCGACAGGGCCGCATGCATGGAGACGGCACCATTGCGGCTGCGCGTGAAGCCGTAGCCGAGACGGAGATAAGTCTTTTTCGTCTGGCCGACGTGGCGGGCGAAGGCCTCGATCTCGTCGACAGAGAGGCCCGTGATGGCAGACGCCCATTCCGGCGTCTTGTCCTTGAGATGCGCTTCGAGACCTGCCGGATCATCGGCGAATTTCGCCATATAGGCACGGTCTGCATAACCATCGCGGAAGGCGACATGCATGGCGGCGCAGGCGAGCGCCGCATCCGTGCCGGGCTTGAGAATGAGGGCCATATCGGCCTGCTTCATCGTCGGATTGTCGTAGATGTCGACGACGACGATCTTCGCGCCACGATCCTTGCGGGCCTTGATCGCGTGGGTCATCACATTGACCTGGGTCGCGACCGCATTGGTGCCCCAGATCACGACGCAATCTGAGACGGCCATCTCACGCGGATCAGGCCCGCGCAGCGTGCCGGTGCCCATGACATAACCGGTCCAGGCCATGTTGGTGCAGATCGTGCCGAAGAAGCCGGAATATTTCTTCGCGTGTCGCAGGCGCTCGATCGAGTCGCGCTGCACGAGACCCATGGTGCCGGCGTAGAAGTAAGGCCAGACGGCTTCGGAGCCGTGGCGCTGCTCCGCCTTGACGAAGGCGTCGGCGATCTCGTCGAGGGCGTCTTCCCAGGTGACGTCCTGCCACTGCCCTGCCCCCTTGGCGCCGGCCCGGCGAACCGGTTTCATCAGCCGATCCGGGTGATAGAGCCGCTCGGCGTACCGCGCGACCTTGGCGCAGATGACGCCCGCCGTATAGCTGTTCTCGGTTGCCCCGCGCATACGACCGATGCGGCCGTCCTCGGTCAGTTCGACGTCAAGCGCGCAGGTGGATGGACAGTCATGCGGACAGGCCGTATGACCGACCGACCGGTTTCGGATGGGGCTCTGAATGTTCATGCGCCGGTTATAGGCCAAGGCCTGAACGCTCAAAAGCCCCATTCGAACAATTCATCACTGCCATCGGAAGCCCTCATGAATTATCGCCATATCTATCACGCGGGCAATTTTGCCGATGTCTTGAAGCATCTCGTTTTGTCGCGGCTGATCGTCTATCTGCAGCAGAAGGACAAGGCGTTTCGCGTTCTCGACACCCATGCCGGCATCGGGCTCTATGACCTCTCGTCGGACGAGGCGCAGAAAACAGGCGAATGGCTTGGGGGCATCGGCAAGGTGATCGACGCCGAGCTGCCGGAGAAGGTGGCCGAGATCATGGCGCCGTATCTCGATGCGGTGAAGGGGCTCAACCCGGATCGCCAGGAAGGCGGTCCGCTGACACGCTATCCCGGCTCGCCGAAACTCGCACGCGATCTCTTCCGCCCGCAGGATCGCCTCTCGGCGATGGAGCTGCATCCCGAGGATTCGCGGTCCCTCTCTCGTCTGTTCGAGGGCGATTTCCAGGTGCGCGTGACCGAACTCGACGGTTGGCTGACGCTGAATGCGCATCTGCCGCCGAAGGAGAAGCGCGGCATCGTGCTGGTCGATCCGCCCTTCGAGATCGAGGGCGAATATGAGCGACTGGTCGATGGTCTCGCCAAGGCCCATCGGCGTTTCGCCAATGGCGTCTATTGCCTCTGGTATCCAATCAAGAAGGGTGCCCCGATCAAGGAATTCCACGAGGCGCTTCAGGCGCTAGAAATCCCGAAGATGCTGTGCGCCGAACTTCACATCAAAAGCGACCGTGAGCAGACCGGCTTGTCCGGCACCGGCCTCGTCATCGTCAACCCGCCCTTCACGCTGAAGGACGAGATGCATCTCGTGCTGCCGGAACTCAAGCGGCTGATGGCGCAGGATCGCTATGCTTCACACCGCTGCTTCTGGCTGCGTGGGGAAGACTGAGCGGAGGATCGGCATGGGACGCTATACCGGCTTCGTCGCCTTCGGCCTGATGCTTGCGGCCGCCGCCGTCTACAGTTTCCTGCCGGCCGATACTCCCGCAGATCGGCCGATCCCGACGGCGTCGTCCGAGGCGCCCTCCTCCCAGGCACAGTCCGACAAGCGGCAAGCGCCGACGGGGTCTGAGTCGAATGTTCCGCAAGGCCGAGGTTTCGATTTTTACGTGCTCGCCCTTTCCTGGTCGCCGACCTTCTGTAACAGCGAGGCGGCAGGCCGCAACCGCGAGCAATGCGGCGAGGACAAGGATTTCGGCTGGGTCGTGCATGGGCTTTGGCCGCAGAACGAGAGCGGCTGGCCGGAAAACTGCCCGACATCAGAAGGCGACAGGGTACCCCAGCGGATCGGTCGATCGGTAATCGACATCATGCCGAGCATGGGACTGATCGGCCATCAGTGGCGCAAACACGGGTCCTGCTCCGGTCTTGCTATGAGTGACTACTTCAGCCTCGTGCGCCAAGCCTATGATACCATTCGCATTCCTGGCGAACTGTCCGATGTTGATAGCCAAAGCCGAACTTCGCCGCAGGCCGTCGAGGCCGCCTTCATCCGCAGCAATCCGGGACTTCCCCGCTCGGCAGTGGCGGTGACCTGTGATAGGGAGAGAATCGACGAAGTCAGGATCTGCCTCGACCGCTCATTGGGCTTCCGAGCCTGTCCAGAGGTTGATAGCCGCTCCTGCCGCCGATCCGAAATCACCATTCCGCCCACGCGCTGACCCCGCAACGAGAGCCACAGGAAACCATCATGAAGCTGCTCTTCGCGCCCGCCTCTCCCTATTCCTCCAAAGTCCGCATGGCGGCCCGCCATCTCGGCATCGAGCTGGAGGAGATCCGGGTCAATACGGCGGAAAATCCGTCAGAACTGGTCGATGCCAATCCGCTCGGCAAGATCCCGACGCTGATTGCCGACGATGGCATCGCCATCTTCGACAGCCGCGCGATCATGCACTACCTGAACCGGCTCTCGGACAAGCGCCTCTATCCGAAGAAGGACGAGAAGCGGACCGAAGCCGAAGTTCTGGAGGCCCTGGCCGACGGGATCGCCGACTGCCTGCTGGCCATTGTCTACGAGAAGCGCTTTCGGCCGCCGGAACTCGTGAGCCAGGACGCGATCGACCGCCAATGGGCGAAGATCAATCGCAGCCTCGACCATCTGGACAAACATCTTCCGAAGATCGGCAAGAAGCTGCATGGCGGGCATTTCGCGCTCGCCGCCACGCTCGGATATCTGATGCTGCGCTTTCCCGGCGAGTGGGAACAGGGTCGGGCCGCGCTCACCGAATGGCCGGCGAAGTTCGCCAAGCACTTCGAGCCTTATCCTGCGCTTCGGCCGAAGGCCTGAAGGCCCTTTGGCCGCATACCACAACAAAAAAGCCGGGATTGCTCCCGGCTTTTTTTATTTCAGGACTGATCGTTGATCAGAACTTCACGCCCATGCCAACCTTGACGGAGTGGTCGTCGAAGCCCTTCGAGATGGCAGAGCCGGTGCCGAGGTCGAAGTCGCGCTTCTGATAGTCGCTGTAGCGATACTCGACGCGCGCAGTGATGTTGTCGGTGACGAAGGTTTCGACACCGGCGCCGACCGTGTAACCGGCAGCCAGCTTCTCGTCGTTCGTGCCATTGCCTTCCAGCTCGTGGTTGGCAACAGCCACACCGGCCGTACCGTAGACGAGGAAGGGGTTCAGGTCATAGCCGACGCGGCCGCGGATCGAGCCGTTGACGCCCTGGGTGCCCTTGAGGGTACCTGCAGCTGCATCAGTGCCGGCAGAGCCGTCTTCACCGGCATAGCTGAGGTCGGCTTCGCCACCGTAGACGATCGAGCCGCTCTGCATGTTGTAACCGCCGTAGACGGTGCCGCCGACGCCATCGGCGTCACGGCCGTCGTTCGAGCCGGTGAACTTGCCCATGTCATAGGTGATGCCACCACCGAGATAAGCACCCGACCAGTTGCCGGCCGGCGCAGAGTAGGATTCGGTGGCAGCCGGCGCTTCCGGTGCCTGGTAGATCGCGTCAGCAGCCTGGGCGGCGAAAGCGACGACGGTGGTGGCGGATGCCAGAAGCATGATCTTGAGGTTACGCATGTTAGTCTCCTTTACAGTTCCGGGCCGCACTTCAATCAGAACCAACGGCGGCCTGAACGTTATTGGGTATTCCCTGCCCGTTCCGAATGTACATTTGGCGGCCAATTGAGGAATTGAAAGAGCCGAAATGTGAATTCATTGTGGCACAGCAGTGACCAAATCGGGACGTTGCTTAAAAGACACAAACGATTCGTTAACCATAACAAATAGTTTATGGATTTACTTGAGTCTATTTTAAAGTTGTACTGAAAATATACTCGTGCATCACAGAGCTAAACGCGGGAGAAGATTCCGCGAGGTGCTGTTTAAATATCGTGTCAGCGCCATATATGCAGCGCACCAACCCTGACGACGCAAGGTAATCCGATGCAAAACGGCATCCCCAAGGTGGCTTTGGTCACCGGCTCCGCGAAACGACTTGGCCGCGCCATTGTCGAAGACTTGGCAGAACATGGTTTCGCCGTGGCCTTGCATGCGAACGGCTCGTTCGAGGCAGCAGAAACCGTCGCTCGGGAGCTGAGGTCGCAGGGAAAGCGCGCGATCGCGCTTCAGGCAGATCTGGGTAACATTTCCGAGATTGGGACACTCATGGAGCGAACGGTGGCCGAATTCGGCCCCGTCGGCTTGCTCGTCAACAATGCGTCTGTGTTCGAAGACGACACGGCCGTCGAATTCGACGCCCAGATCTTCGATCGGCACTTCGACGTGCATGTGCGGGCGCCTGCCGTTTTGAGCGGCGCACTGGTCAAGGCATTACCTGAGGATCGTTCGGGGCTCATCGTCAACATCATCGATCAGCGGGTGCTGGCGCTGAAACCAACCTTCTTTTCCTATACGCTGTCGAAATCCACGCTCTGGACGGCCACCAGGACACTTGCCCAAGCGTTTGCGCCGCGCGTCCGGGTGAATGCGATCGGCCCGGGCCCTACCCTGATCTCAGACCGGCAGCGGCCCGAAGATTTCCAGGCGCAAGTGGACAGTCTGCCGCTCAAGCGCGGCCCTTCGCTCGACGAATTCGGCCGCACGATCCGCTTTCTTTTTGACACGCCGTCGATCACCGGCCAAATGATCGCCTTGGATGGGGGCCAGCATCTGATTTGGCACGGTACGGAGATCAATGAATGAATGGAGGAAAGCTGCCCGATGGCGGCATTCTCTATGACGGCACGGAAGACGACGACGACGAGAGCCTGGTTGAGGTGGAAACCTCCCGCCCCGGCGTCGAGATCGACTGGCATGTCGACGGACTCGATGAGACCGGACTTACCGGCGCCGACCTGATTGCCGAATTCGTCAAGCGCCTGCCGAATGCCCCCGGTGTCTACCGGATGCTGAACAAGGACCGCGAGGTCATGTATGTCGGCAAGGCGCGCAGCCTGAAGAAGCGCGTCAGCAACTATGCGCAAGGCCGCGTGCATTCGAACCGCCTGTCTCGCATGGTGCGGGATACCGTGCACATGGAATTCGTCACGACCCGGACCGAGGTCGAGGCGCTGCTTCTCGAAGCCAACCTGATCAAGCGGCTGCGTCCGCGCTTCAACGTGCTGTTGCGCGACGACAAGAGCTTTCCCTATATCCTGATCACCGGAGACAGTCGGTCTCCCGCGATCTACAAGCATCGCGGCGCCCGAGCCCGCAAGGGCGACTATTTTGGCCCCTTTGCCTCGGCCAGCGCCGTTGGCCGCACGATCAATTCGCTGCAGCGGGCGTTTCTCCTGCGCACTTGCACCGACAGCGTCTTCGAAAGCCGCACGCGCCCCTGTCTGCTCTATCAAATCAAGCGCTGTTCGGGTCCCTGCACCCATGAGATCAGCGATGAGGATTATTCCGGCCTCGTGCGCGAAGCCAAGGACTTCCTCTCGGGCAAGAGCCAGAACGTTAAGGAAGCCATGGCCCGCGCGATGAACGAGGCCGCCGAAGACCTCGACTTCGAGCGCGCCGCCGTGTTTCGCGATCGTCTTGCTGGTCTCAGCCATGTCCAGAGCCACCAGGGCATCAACCCGGCCGGCGTGGAAGAAGCCGATGTCTTCGCCATCCATCACGAAGGTGGGCTCTCCTGCATCCAGGTCTTCTTTTTCCGTGCCAGCCAGAACTGGGGCAATCAGGCCTATTTTCCCAAGGCCGATCCGCAGCTCAGCGCGGCGGAAGTGCTCAACTCGTTTCTTGCCCAGTTTTATGACGACAAACCCGTGCCGCGGCTGATCCTGCTGTCGGAAGAGGTGGACGAGCAGGATCTGCTGGCCACGGCGCTTTCTGAAAAGGCCGGCCACAAGGTGGCAATCAGCGTTCCGCAGCGCGGCGAGAAGAAGGATCTCGTCGACCATGTGAATTCCAATGCGCGTGAGGCGCATGGGCGCAAACTGGCCGAAACCGCCTCGCAGTCACGCCTGTTGGCGGGCCTCGCCGAGACCTTCCAGCTGCCTTACGTGCCGCGCCGCATCGAGATCTATGACAACTCCCACATCATGGGCACCAATGCCGTGGGCGGCATGGTGGTCGCCGGGCCGGAAGGCTTCGTGAAGGGCCAGTACCGCAAGTTCAACATCAAATCGACCGACATCACGCCCGGCGACGACTTCGGCATGATGCGAGAGGTCATGACCCGGCGCTTCTCGCGCCTGCTGAAGGAAGAAGGCAAGCCGGATCGCAGTGCGGCCCTCGAGGACAACGCGGACGCCGGCTTCCCCGCCTGGCCGGATGTGATCCTCATCGACGGTGGTCAAGGGCAGATGTCGGCCGTGCGCAAGATCCTCGACGAACTAGACATCACCGACAGCGTGATTGCGATTGGGGTCGCCAAGGGTGTCGACCGTGATGCCGGCCGCGAACGATTCTTTGTGCAGGGCAAGCCGGACTTCACTCTGCCCCCGCGCGATCCGGTTCTCTATTTTATCCAGCGCATGCGAGACGAAGCCCACCGCTTCGCGATCGGTTCCCATCGGGCGCGGCGCAAGAAGGAAATGGTGAAAAACCCGCTCGACGAGATCGCCGGCATCGGGCCGACCCGAAAGCGGGCACTGCTGCAGCATTTCGGCACGGCGAAAGCGGTTTCCCGCGCCGCCGTCAGCGACCTGATGGCGGTAGAGGGCATTTCGGAGGCCGTGGCGCGGCTGATCTACAATCATTTTCACGAAAGCAGCGGCGACTGACACGGAAACGACGCATCCGGGGTCGAGAGGTTCGAAAAGGTTATTCAAAATTCTTAGGTTGACGGCCTCGACCGAAAACCATCACATCTATTGAAGCACCAGAATACAAAGACAGGGCATCATGGCTTCGCGCGCATACAATATTCCCAATCTCCTCACCTACGCCCGCATTTTGGCCGTGCCGCTGATCGTTGTCTGCTTCTTTGTTGAAGGCCGGCTGCAGAGTTCCGATTTCGCTCGCTGGACCGGCCTTGCGATCTTCATCGTCGCGTCGATCACCGACTATCTCGACGGCTATCTGGCGCGGATCTGGAACCAGACCTCGAATATCGGCAAGATGCTCGACCCGATCGCGGACAAGCTTCTGATCGCCTCGGTGCTTCTGCTGATGGCGGCCGATGGAACGATCGCCGGATGGTCACTCTGGGCGGCGATCACCATTCTTTGCCGCGAGATCCTGGTTTCTGGTCTTCGGGAATATCTCGCGGCGCTGAAGGTGTCCGTGCCGGTGACACAGATTGCCAAGTGGAAGACGACGGCGCAGATGTTCGCGCTTGCCTTCCTGCTCGCCGGCCCCGCCGGCGACAAGATCTTGCCATATACGACCGAAGCCGGCATCACGCTGCTTTGGATCGCCGCGATCCTGACCATCTATACCGGCTATGACTATTTCCGCGCCGGCGCGAAGCACATGGTGGATTGAGATGGTGCAGATCGTCTATTTCGCCTGGGTCCGTGAGCGGATCGGCAAGGGCGAGGAAGAACTCGACATTCCGGCCGAGGTGAAGACGGCTGGCGAACTGGTTGCCTGGCTTTCGACGCTCGGTGATGGCTATGAGGAGGCGCTACGTTTCCCCAAGGCGATCCGGGTGGCGGTCAACCAGGAACATGTCGAGCATCATGAATCGATCGCGGGCGCCCGCGAGATCGGCATTTTCCCGCCGATGACCGGGGGCTGAGACGCCCACGCCGCTGGAGTTTACGACCGTGACGGCCAAGCCCATACCAATCATTCGGGTCCAACGGGACGACTTCGACGCGGCAGCCGAGGCGCGGGTACTCACGGCCGGGCGCCGGGATGTCGGCGCGCTCGTATCCTTCGTCGGCCTCTGCCGCGACGAAGCGGGCACGCTTGCCGCACTCGAGCTCGAACATTATCCCGGCATGGCCGAGGCGGAGATGCAGCGGATCTGCGGTCTGGCAATAGACCGTTTCTCTCTCCTCGGGCTCACCGCCATCCACCGCTTCGGAAGGATCGAAGCGGGCGAACAGATCGTGCTCGTCATCGCCGCGGCACCGCATCGGCAGGCGGCCTTCGACGGCGCGAACTTCGTCATGGATTTCCTCAAGACCTCTGCTCCCTTTTGGAAGAAGGAACACGGGCGGGACGGGACAAGCGGCGCCTGGATCGACGCCAAGGACACGGACAACAGCGCCAGGGACCGCTGGCTTAGGGAATGATGCGTTCCTGGCGACTGATCACCAGAAGCCAGATCAGAGCGGAGATGATGACGGCGTCACGCCAGATCTGTGGCCCGTAGGCTCCCCAGATCTGCTCGGCGAAACCGACGGCGGCCGCGCCCAATGCCGACCGCAGCGGATGCGAAGATCCGCCGACGGCGGCAATCAGAACCACCTTCAGCCCGAACATCAGCCCCGCACCAAAATCCATCGTGCCATAGAGAGCCGTCGCCGACAGGCCGCCGAGTGCCGCCATGGATGCAGCGCCGATCAGCGCGAGAACGAAAATCCTGTCGGCATCGACACCGACAAGGCGCGCCGCCAGCGGATCCTGACAGGCAGCCTGCCAGAGGCGCCCTGCCCGGCTCGCCGTCAGCAGCCAATGACCGGCCGCGACCAGCGTGAGCATCAATCCGACATGCAGGATCTGCAGTCGGGTCAGACCGAGTGACACGCCATCAACGAGAAAGAGGGTGACGAACTGCTGACCCATGGGCGGCAGCCAGAGGCTTCTCGTGTCGAGCGCGAGCCGTGCGCCTTCCGAGAGTAGCAGAACCATTCCGAGTGACGCGACGATCACGGCGTTCGGCGAGTGCCGGTGCAGCGGCATCATGACATGGCGGGCGTTCCAGTAACCTGCGAGCAGCGTATAAGCGAACCCGAAGAGGAGGCCAAGGCCGAGCGCCGCGGGCAACACGAGATAGAGGCGGTTCCAGCCGTAGTCGGTGAACAGAAGACAGATCTGACCGGCAAAGGCCATCAGCGCGCCGAAGGTGATGTCCGGCCGCTTCGTCACCCCGAAGGCGAGCGCATAACCGAAAGCCAGCAAGGCGTAGAGGCTGGCCATGGGCAGCGCGTTCAGGAGCTGTTGCAGCAGATAGGCCATGCGGTCCTCCAACCGCATTTATAACTGTCAAAAACCATTTTACCAGTTATATTGAAGCATGACCTTTTCCTGGACCCCGCACCGCTTCGTCGGTGGCGCACTGGCACTCGATGTGGCGAACAGTGTCATCCTGCGGCACGAGCCGGAGGGGCGGCGCGACCGTTTCGCCGTGCCGGAGCAACTAGCAGCTTTTCCGGAGGCGGCTTCGCAGCTCACAGGCGAACGAGACAGGTTCGGTGTCCTTCGGCCTGTGCCGCCGAAAAACGCGACGCTGTTCCTGGAATTGCGTGAGGCGATCGACGCCTATTTCCGCAACCGCGTGCGGGGAAAAGCGAGCCGGCAGCAACTTGCGACGCTGCTGGAGGCGAGCGCCGCGGCCCTGCGCGCATCACCGGGCGACGACAGCCTTGAGGCTGCGACCGCGCATTCGGCGCTCGGCCTCATCTGTGAACCCGAGCCCGAACGCATGAAGATCTGCGGCAATTGCGGCTGGCTGTTCATCGACCGCAGCAAGAACCGCAGCCGGACATGGTGCGACATGGCGGTCTGCGGGAACCGGGTGAAGGCCAGCCGCCACTATCATCGGAACAAGAAGGAGATCTCGCCATGAGGGCGATTACGATCGGGGCTGGCCTGCTGATTGGCCTCGTGTCTCTGGCGGGCTGCCAGCGTGAAGATCTGGACGAGCCGCTGAAGCTTTCCGGCAAGGTGTTCATCTTCAATTATCGCGTGGCGCAGGCGACCTATGTGGTGACGCTCGCCCGCAACGGACCGCTGCCCGAGCCGAGCTTCGCCGAAGCGACATTCGAGAACCCGGCGGGCGGTAAAGCTTTGATCACCCGCACCAAGATCTTTCCCTTCTGGGAAAAGGTGTCGCTCGAGAGCCCCCCGGTGCGGTGCGTCGTGAAGGATCATCCCTATGCGATCTCGATCAAGGTCCTCGATGGCAAGGGTGCGGTGCTACAGACGATCGACACGACGCTCACATCAAGCCTCGACCAATCCATCCTGCCGGGCAAGCCGCTCGTCGTCGGCCCGGTCTACACACCCAATCCGGATGTCTACGAGGCGGATGGGACGGTCGATTACGCCCAGGAGACCTCCTGCCCAGACGTTGCCGCCCGATGATCGCACTTACGGGAAAGCCTTGTCCGCAGACGAAAAAACCGGAGCCTTGCGGCCCCGGTCTCTCAATTTTTCCAATGCCTTGAAGCCAAGGCCTCAAAACTTGATTCAGCCGACGATCTCGGTGTCGGCGAACCAGTACTTGATTTCCTGGGCAGCGGTTTCCGGAGCGTCCGAACCGTGAACCGAGTTTTCGCCGATCGAAAGGGCGAACATCTTGCGGATAGTGCCTTCGTCGGCATTGGCCGGGTTGGTCGCGCCCATGATTTCGCGGTTCTTCAGGATGGCGTTTTCGCCTTCGAGAACCTGGACGACGGTCGGGCCCGAGGTCATGCCTTCAACCAGTTCGCCGAAGAAGGGGCGTTCCTTGTGAACGGCGTAGAAGCCTTCGGCTTCGCGCTGGCTCATCCATACGCGCTTGGAAGCGACGACGCGCAGGCCGTTGTCTTCGAAGACCTTGGTGATCGCACCGGTCAGGTTGCGCTTGGTGGCATCGGGCTTGATCATCGAGAAGGTGCGTTCAATCGCCATCTGTCTCATCCTTTTGTCTGTCAGGGAAAGTGGGCGGTATCTACCCGCCCCGAATCACGAAGACAAGAGGGGTCCACGAATTTCACGCCGACGTCATAATCGGGCTCCCGCGCAGCCTTACGCCACGGCCCGGGCAACACCCTGGTGGAGATCGAGGCAGCGAACGAACCAGCGGCTGACCGGGTCATCCTCCGGCAGGTGAAGGGATCCCGTGGTAATCCTCAGCCACTGCAGCGCACCGAACAGGATGTAGTCGCCAAACAGCGGCTTTTCGCCACCGACAAAGGGCTGGAAAGACAGCATGTGGCGAAGTGGCTGGAGCGCTGCCGGCAGCGCGGCGATCGCCGCATCCCGTCCGGCTGCGATCTCCTCAAGGCTCTTGCCAAGACGCTCTTCCCGGCTCTTGCGGAAATAGGCCTGGTCAATGGGGTCCAGCATATCGTGGATGTCGATCAGCGCGATGCGGGTGATCGCGCCATGGACGACATGCTGTGCATAGCCCTCCACCAGCCGCGCCGCCGCCTCGCCGCCCGGACCGCCGAAGAGGCTCGGCGCATCCGGATAGTCTTCTTCCAGATATTGCGCGATCCGGAAGCTGTCGGAGACCAGTTCCTGTCCGTCCCGCAGAACCGGAACGGTCTTGGAAGCGCCATTCTCCACCGTCGGGATCGCCGTGAAAGCCAGCGGGCGTTCTTCAAATACGAGCCCCTTGTGATGCAGTGCCATCACGACCTTCCAGCAATGCGGTGAAAAAGGGCGGGCTGCGTTGGTGCCGCAGAGAGAATAGAGGGTGATCGTCATTCGCGTCTCCTGATGTCTCGCCAGACAACCGCATCACGGAGCTCGATGCAAATCAGCAATTTTCATGGAACCCATCAGCCCCATTGCTCTCAAATCGGTCTAGTCTGAGCGACGATCGCGATCAGGAGAACGAGATGCAGAACTACCAGATGCTCGCCGAGTACAATGCCTGGGCCAACCGGCTCCTCTATGCAGCCGCTGGCGAGCTCTCACCTGAAGAGCTGGAGTGGGACACCGGCGCCTTCTTCGGTTCCGTCTTCGCAACCCTCAGCCACATCCTGACCGCCGACCGTGTCTGGCTCAACCGTTTCACCGGAGAAGGCCCGAAGCCAACGGCGCTCAATGAGCGCCCCTATGAGCGGTTCGACGATCTGCGTGCAGCACGGGCGAGAGAGGACGACCGCCTCATCCGCTATACCCGCAACCTGACACCTGACGCGATCGAGCAGCCGTTCACCTATTCGCCGGTCAGTTCACCCGAGATCGTGACCCAGAAGCTCTGGCCTGCCCTCACCCATGTCTTCAACCACCAGACCCATCACCGTGGGCAGGTGCATGCCGGATTGACCGGAATGGGCAAGCCAAGCCTCAGCCTCGACCTCGTCTATTTTGTCCGCGGCGAAGGCAAGGCCTGGATGTAAGGGGTGGAATCGCCCTTTGATAAGCTGCGGCCGATGAACAAAAAAAGAGGCCGCGATGATCGCAGCCTCGTCTATTTAAAGCTTGCCCGGGCGCCTAACGCTCTCAGGCAGCTCGTCGGGTCGCGTAGCCTGTCTTCGAACCGACCTGAAACTGGGCCATCAGCTGATCGAGTGTCGTTGCCTCCTGCACGAGTTGCTGGATGGCCGCGCTTGATTCTTCGACCATCGCGGCATTCTGCTGCGTGTCCCGATCGATCTGGCCAATCGCTGAATCGATTTCGGCAAGCCCCTGCGCCTGGCTCTTGGCACCATCGATGATCTTGCAGATCTCCCGGCTGATCGCCTGAACCTCGGTCGAAATCGTGCTCAGGGCCTCGCCCGCTTGGTCGACCAACGACACACCGTGGCGGACTTCTTCGCCTGATGTGTTGATCAGGGCCTTGATCTCCTTCGCCGCATTGGCGGAGCGCTGCGCAAGTTCGCGAACCTCCTGGGCGACGACCGCGAAGCCCTTGCCGGCCTCACCGGCACGGGCCGCTTCGACGCCTGCATTGAGCGCCAGCAGGTTTGTCTGGAAGGCAATTTCATCGATGACGCCGATGATGTTGGAAATCGACTGCGACGACTGCTCGATGCGGCTCATGGCGGAGACGGCATCGGTGACGATCGTGCCGGAGCGCTCCGCACCGGTTCTCGCCTGATTCACCAGTTTGCCGACGGAGTCTGCGACGGATGCCGTGTCCTTGACGGTCGACATAACGCTGGACAAGGCGCTCGCGGTTTCCTCGACCGAGACGGCCTGACGTTCGCTTCGCGCAGAGAGGTCGTTGTTGGCCTGACCGATCTGGCCTGTGCCGTTCCGCAGGACCGAGGCAACCTGCCCCACCTGAGACACGACGACTTCGAGCTTCTGGACAGACGCGTTGAAGGAGGTCCGCAATTCATCGAGGGGGCCGGAGAAGGCAGTTTCGATGCGGCAGGACAGATCGCCATCCGCGAGCTTCTGCAAGGACTTTGCAAGCTCGGCCACGGCAAAATCGACGGCGTCGGCCTCCCGCGCCTTTTCTGCCTCCCGCTTGCGGCGTTCGGCATCGGCGGCCGCATCGGTACGTCTGGCGTGATCAGCCATCTCAACGGCCTCGCGCTCGGCGGCAACGGCTTCGGCAACGGCCTTGTCAGAGACATCGAAAGCTTTGACCACCGCCGACGTCAGGGCGATCAGCACGATGCTCTGCACGATCAGCACGACCGCATGCAGGACGACGCGCGAGAAGTCGGAATCCCCCGGGAAGACCGCCAGGGGCATTGCGACATAGAGCAGCAGATGGTGGACCGCGACGAGCGCGGCGTAACCGATGATGGCACGCCAGTCGATCCAGGCGGCGCAGATGGCAAGGCTTGCGAAGAAGTACATATGCAGGTCGATTTGCAGCGGCGAACCCTGGAACGCGAAGACCAGGATGGCGACAGTAGCCGCATTGGCCATGGAGGTGACCATGCGGGTGGCCGCGCCAGTGCGATCCTGTGCCCACAACAAGGTGGCCGGTACCAGCAGGACGAGGGTCGCCAGGATCATCATCCAGTCGGCGCCCTCCTCGCGCACGAGGTTGCGGATCAAGATCAAGGCAAAGTTGATCCAGAGCAGTCCGACGATGCCGTAGGAGACCCTGTCTCTGAGCTTCTTCAGTTCATTCATGTGTTCATTCCTTGCAGGCAACCGAGTGCCAGATCATGGTTGATGACGAGCAAAGCGCCCGCATCGAGTAGCCGCTCCGGAAAATCCGGGGCCGGCGAATATGCGACCGACATCCAGGGCACGCTTCCAGCCCAGACGAAAGCGCCGTCTGCCCGGTCGATGACGGCCATCGAACCGGCCGCATTTGCAGCCGGTGAAGTTACGACGAGGACGAAGGGTCCGGACGGCCTTGCCGCGATGACAGCGACAACGGCGACCGCCAGCGAGAAGTAGACAGCGGGAATGAGGGACTTCATGATGCCTACGGATGTTCGCCGGTCGAGTGCTTGGTAAGCGCTTCCCCGGCCTGCTCTGAGGACATCATTTAAAACACATACATCTCTAAATAATAATTAACTGAAGGGCAGAACCCCCTCATTCCTCAGGGGATTTTCGATTTGACAAAAGCCAAGGGAAAGCCCTTGAAGCACCTGCATGCCTTAACCGTTTCGTATGTGATGCCGTGTTACGAGACCTGAATTCCGTGGGAATAGTTCCGACTTCCCGCAGGTTAAGCGCAACTCATCGCATGATCAGGACGGTTTTGATGAGCGGACTTCCAGACGATCTCCAGAAGATCACAGTCTTCATGCTGAAGCATCAGATCGCAGGGCTCCCCCGCAACTTCGAACTTGTCCATGAAGCCTTTACAGGCGGCAATTCGGATCTTGCGCGCGAGCTTTCAGCCCTTGGTGCCCGCCCGACACAATCGGCGCTCGACCAGCTCGGCCTCAAGCACAGGCTTGCCGGCCATTGCGGTGTCTCGGCCGAGCGCTTGCAGGATGAAACGCTGAAGACGCTGACGCGGCTCAGCGACCAGCTGTCACTCGGCCTGACACAGAAGCGGGCCTTTACGAACTCCGTTGAGGGCGTCATCCGCTCGATCCGCGAGGATGTCAGTGTCGGTATTGACCAGTTGCTCGGCGAACTGGATCTGCTCTCCTCGATTGCCAGAGACATGATCAAGGCGGAAACCGCACTCTCCTCCGATGTGGCCGAGGGGCTGGACAGCCTGAATGCTGCAGACCGTGCCATTCGCGCGGCGCAGGCTGCGATGAAGCGCGATCATCTGACCGGGCTTGCGAACCGCATCAGCCTCTTCCAGACATTGGAAGAAGTCCATTCGGCAGCCTCGGCGGCCAAGCCGAGCGCGCTCGTGCTGATCGAAATTCTCGATCTTCCCGGTCTGCAGCACCAGTATGGCGCCGAGGCCGTGAGCAAGCTGATCAAGGGACTGGCCGGCATCTTTCGCAAGGCGATCAAGAAGCACGACTTCATCGCCCGGATCGAGGCTGACACCTTTGCCTTCGTCTTCGATGGCATCAATGCCGACGAGGCGCACATCATCGCCGAACGGCTGTTCACGACAGCGGAAAACAATCTCGTCTTCGCCTCCGAGACCTCGCAGGGTGTCGGCGGCCTGCCGCTCGCCATCGGCCATGCCATGGCGCATGAGGCCGCAGATCCGACCAGCTGGCTTGCCATCGCCAAGACCGCGACGATCCTTGCCCGTCAAAACCCGCGCCAGCCGATCATCGGCTACAAGCCCGGACAGCGGCAGGTCGCCTGACAGGGGCGTCTGTGCTTCCCATGCCGGCTTCCCCTTCCGCTTGCCTTTGCCCGTGACATCGGCCAAAAGCCAGACATGATCACGATCAACGACATTTCCGCCCGCATCGCCGGCAGGCTCCTCATCGACCACGCGACCGTCGCGCTGCCGGCCGGCACCAAAGCCGGTCTGGTCGGCAAGAATGGTGCGGGCAAGTCCACGCTGTTTCGCATCATCACCGGCGACATGTCGGCAGAGAGCGGCAACATCTCCATTCCGAAGAATGCGCGGATCGGCCAGGTGGCACAGGAAGCCCCGGGCACCGAGGACTCGCTGATCTCGATCGTGCTCGCCGCCGACAAGGAACGGGCAGCCTTGCTTATCGAGGCAGAGACCGCGAGCGACCCGCATCGCATCGCCGAAATCCAAACCCGCCTTGCCGATATCGGCGCCCATTCTGCCGAAGCGCGCGCCGCGACCATCCTGTCCGGCCTTGGCTTCGACCACGAAGCACAATTGCGCCCGGCCTCGTCCTTCTCGGGTGGTTGGCGCATGCGCGTGGCACTCGCGGCCGTGCTGTTTGCCGAACCGGATCTGCTCCTGCTCGACGAACCGACCAACTATCTCGACCTCGAAGGCTCGATGTGGCTCGAGGATTATGTCCGGCGCTATCCACATACGGTCATCATCATCAGCCATGACCGCGACCTTTTGAACACCGCCGTCAATTCGATCATCCATCTCGACCAGAAGAAGCTGACCTTCTATCGCGGCGGATACGACCAGTTCGAACGGCAGAAGGCCGAGAACGACGAATTGCAGACCAAGGCCAAGGTGAAGAACGACGCGGCGCGCAAGCACCTGCAAAGCTTCATCGACCGCTTCAAGGCAAAAGCCACCAAGGCCAAGCAGGCCCAGAGCCGCGTCAAGGCGCTGGAGCGCATGGGAACGGTGGCTGCCGTGATCGAGGATCACGTCCAGCCGATCACCTTCCCTGCCCCGGACAAGCAACCCGCCTCCCCGATCATAGCTGTCAACGGCGGCGTGGTCGGCTACGAGCCAGGCAAGCCGATCCTGAAGAACATCAACCTCAGGATCGACAATGACGACCGCATCGCGCTGCTCGGCTCGAACGGCAACGGCAAGTCGACCTTTGCCAAGTTCATCTCCGGTCGGCTGGAAGCGCAGGCAGGTGAGTTGAAGACGGCACCTTCGCTGAAAATCGGCTTCTTTGCCCAACACCAGCTCGACGATCTGATCCCTGAGCAGACACCCGTCGAACATGTCCGCCGGTTGATGCCGCTGGAGCCGGAAGCCAAGGTGCGCGCCCGCGTCGCGCAAATGGGGCTCGCGACCGAAAAGATGGCGACAGCCGCCAAGGATCTGTCAGGCGGCGAGAAGGCGCGCCTTTTGATGGGCCTTGCGGCCTTTCACGCGCCGAACCTGTTGATCCTCGACGAACCGACCAACCATCTCGACATCGACAGCCGTAAGGCGCTGATCGAGGCGCTCAACGACTACGAGGGCGCCGTCATCTTGATTTCCCACGATCGCCACCTGATCGAGGCGACCGTCGACCGCCTATGGCTGGTCAACAACGGCACCGTCACCAGCTTCGACGGCGACATGGAGGAGTATCGTTCGCTCATCGTCGCCTCTGGCAAAAAGCCGACGGAGAAGGACAAGTCGGATGCGGCTGGCGATCAGATCAACAAGGCCGATCAGCGCAAGGCGGCTGCAGACCGACGGGCGAGCCTGGCGCCACTCAAGAAAAAGATCAACGAAGTCGAGGCTTTGACGAAAAAGCTGGAAACTTTGATTCAGGCGCTCGACAAGGAACTCGCCGATCCCGTGCTGTACGAAAAGGCGCCTGCCAAGGCCGCGGAAAAGGCGAAACAGCGCGGCGAAGCCGCCGCCAAGCTATCCGCTGCCGAAGAGCAGTGGCTCGAGCTCTCTGCCGAATATGAAGAGGGCATGGCTGGCTGAACCAGCCCGTTCTTGTTGCCCCCTGAATATACATTATCTTGGTCGCGTATATTCACGAGGTGACGCCATGCCGCTTTTCGTGCGCGATGAACGGGTGAACCAACTCGCTGTGCAGGCCCAGAAAATCCTGAAAGCACCGACCAAGACGGATGCCATCCGCCAGGCGCTGGAACGCGTGGTGCAAGAGGACGAAAAGCGTCCTCCGCTGGCCGAGCGGCTGGAGATACTACGTGCCCGCCACAACATGCCCGCCTACGACACGCTCGAACCCTTCGACGAGAAGGCTTTCCTCGACGAAATGTGGGGTGATAACGATGTTCATCGATAGGTCGGCACTCGTGGAAATTCTCATGGATGCGCCGCGACGTCAGAATCTTCTTGATCGCATGGCCCTATCACCCACTCCTTTTTCCACTTAAGCAACCGTCATCTATGAAACAACCGTGGTGATCTCGTCCCGGACAAAGAAGACCGTCGAAGAAGCACACGCTTTTGTCGACCAGTTTCTCGCCGAACTGAACGCCGAAATCCTGCCCGCCACCCGCGACACGGCACTCGCCGCCCTCGACGCGTTCTCCCGCTACGGCAAGGGCCGACATCCCGCCCGCCTCAATTTCGGCGACTGTTTTTCCTATGCAGGCGCCAAGGCAGCCGGCGCCGCCCTCCTCTATGTTGGCGAGGATTTCCGCCGCACCGATCTCGCCTGATCGGAAAAACACGACGACAATGCAAGGGAGTAGCGCCATGGATCTCTTTCTCGAAAAGGATGACGATCCACAGACGCTGGCTTTCGTCGCCGCACGGAACGCGACGTCGCTGGAGGCCCTGACGACGCCTGAGATGGAGGCCGATGTTGCCGCTCTTCAGGCGATGATGGAGCGGCAGGACAGGCTGATCGTTCCGGCCCGGCGCGGCAACTGGCTGTTCGATTTCAACCGCTCGCGCGACAATCCGCTCGGTGTGCTGCGGCGTCTGCCGGCCGAACTTGCGCCACGCGCCGATGCAGCCTGGGAAACGGTTTTCGACGTCGATGCATTCTGCGCTCGCGAGGGCAAGCGATGGATCTTCGGCGGTTGCGTCACCTGCCCCTTCGAGCCGACACGCGTTCTCCTGCGCCTGTCCGATGGAGGCTCGGACCAGACGCGCTTCCTCGAATTCGACCTGGAGACAAAACAATTGGTCGATGGGGGCTTCGATACGCCGCCCGTCCGGGCGCAGGCGGCCTGGCTGAGCCAGAACGAAATCGTCTATTTTGGCTCGATCGACGCGAACTCTGCGACCCAATCCGGCTGGCCGCGGGTTGGACGGCGCTTGCAGCGCGGCCAAACGCCGGCAGAAGCCGAGATCATGTTTGAAGCGGCATCTTCCGATGTCACCGGATACGGCTTCGTTATCGATCCGAAGCTTGGTGGCCATAACGGGCCCGAGTCTCGGCAGATCCGCGTGTTCATGGCGAACCATGAGATCGGCAAGCTTAGCCTCCATGTGGAGGATGGCGATGGGGTTGCTCGACGCCTGCCGCTGCCACAGGACATCGGCTTCGACATCAATCACAGCCATGTCCTGTGGCTTGCCAAGAATGATGAGCAGGTACCAAGCGGCAGCCTCGTCCTGCAGGAACTGACACCGTTCGGTGAGGAACCGCTGGCTCCTCAGCGCCGCATTCTGGTGAATCCCGCTCCGGGCCGCGCCGTCCACCATTTCACGCTGCTGCGGAATTGGGCTGTCTATTCCGTCGATGAACGCCTTGCTCCGTCTCTCTACGTGTTGGATCTGACGCGTGCGGATGCAGAACCCCAGCGGATCGCGCTGCCTGACGGCGTCGAAGCGCTGTATTTCACGCCGCTTTATGCCGATCTGCATATGGGCGATGACACGCTGTGGGTGATCGGCTCCGGCTTTCTGGTGCCGCCGACCCGCTACACGCTCTCGCTTTCCGATCCCAACCGCCGACCGACAACGGAACCTCTAGTTTTGAAGCCTGAGGAAACCTCGCCGGTCTACTTCAATGCTGACGGCATGACGAGCGAGCTTCTGGAGGCGACTTCGGAAGACGGCACACAGGTGCCGTATCACCTCGTTCTGCCGAGGGAATGGACCAAGGGCGAATTGCCGGTGCTGATCTATGGCTATGGCGGATTCTCCGCATCGCTCGCGCCGCATTACTCCGGCACCACAGGCCGTTTCCTGGAACAGGGCGGCGCCTATGTGCAGGCCTATATTCGTGGCGGCGCCGAGCTCGGGCCGCAATGGCACACGCCCGCCAAGCGCCACGGCCGTCACAAGGCCTATGAGGATTTCGTCGCGATCGCCCGCGACCTCGTAAAACGCGGCTACTCGAAGCCATCCCGCATCGCCTGCACCGGCGGCAGCAATGGCGGCCTGCTGACTGGCGTGATGCTGACGCGTTACCCCGAGGACTTCGGTGCGGTCTGGTGCCGGGTGCCGGTCATCGACATGACGCGTTTTCACATGTTTCCTGCCGGACGCGCCTGGATGGACGAATATGGTAACCCGGACGATGCAGCCGACCGCGCCTATCTTCTCAGCTATTCACCGCTGCACCAAATCAAGCCGGCCGTGGAGACAACCTATCCGCCGCTCTACATCGAGAGCTCGAGCAATGACGACCGGGTGCATCCCTCGCATGCGCGGCGTTTCGCCATGCGGCTGGAGGAGGCCGGCCACACGCCGCTTTTCCAGGAATTTGGCTCCGGCGGTCATGGCGGCGCGGGCAATTCGGCAGAAATGGCACGGCGCACGGCGATGGGATACAGCTTCCTCCGCCGATCGATCATGAAGCCCTGACTGACGGTTAGAGCCGATAGGGGCCGCGCCCGGATCAGGCCTTCTTCTCCCACCGGCCTTCCGGCGACTGCTGCCAATAGGTCAGCGTGTGGCCCTCTGCCTTGAGCTTCTTCCACTGACCGCGCGCCGCTTCGAGTTGCGCAGCATCGTAACCGTCGAACACGAAGACCACGCGGTCATAGGCAAGCTCGTCAGGCGGTTCGGCGCCGTCAACCAGGAACCGGACGCTCGCCGCATTCCGGTTTTCCCGCTCGATCGTGAGCAAAACCGGTTGCCGGTCCGGCGATGCCCCCTCGTCGGTGCCATGCGGAAGGAAGCTCTCCTCCCGATAGGTCCACAGATGCGCGTCGAGTGCATCGCGCCGTTCGGTGTCGCGGGTCTGCACCGCGACTTTCCAGCCTCGCTCCACGCTCTTCTCCAGGAGGGGTGGCAGAGCCTCCTCGAGTTTCGATTCCGTCAGGTGGTAGAACAGGACTTCGGCCATGCGGCGCTCGGCTTCCGGGATCACGATTCGTAATTTGCCCGCACCAGCTCGTCCAGCAGGCGAACGCCGTAACCAGAGCCCCAAGACTGGTTGATCTCGTCATTCGGCGAGCCCATGGCCGTACCGGCGATGTCGAGATGCGCCCAGGGCGTGTCCTTGACGAAACGCTTGAGGAACTGGGCAGCCGTGATCGAGCCCGCGAGGCGGCCGCCGGTGTTCTTCATGTCGGCAAACTTCGAATCGATCATCTTGTCGTATTCCTTACCCAGCGGCATGCGCCACAGGCGTTCATGGGTCACCTGCCCGGCTGCCAGCAGTTTTTCCGAAAGCGCATCGTCATTGGAGAACAGGCCGGCATGCTGGTTGCCGAGCGCAACCGTGATGGCGCCGGTCAGCGTGGCGAGGTTGATCATGAAGGCCGGTTCGAAACGATCATTGCAGTACCAGAGGGCGTCGCAGAGCACGAGCCGCCCCTCCGCATCGGTGTTGATCACCTCGATGGTCTGACCCGACATGGACGTCACGATATCTCCCGGCCGCTGGGCATTGCCGTCTGGCATGTTCTCGACGAGGCCAAGGATGCCGATGGCGTTCACCTTGGCCTTGCGGGCCGCGAGCACATGCATAAGGCCGGTGACGGCGGCAGCACCACCCATGTCGCCCTTCATGTCCTCCATGCCACCGGCCGGCTTGATGGAGATTCCGCCCGTATCGAAGACGACGCCCTTGCCGACGAAGGCGACCGGCTTGTCCTTGGACTTAGCCCCCTTCCACTGCATGACGACGAGACGCGGTGGACGCACCGAGCCCTGCGCCACGCCGAGGAGGGCGCCCATGCCAAGCTTCTTCATTTCCTTTTCGGTCAGTATCTCGATCTCGACCCCAAGCTTTTCCAGTTCCTTGGCCTTTGCGGCAAATTCCAGGGGACCGAGAACGTTGGCAGGTTCGTTGACCAGGTTGCGGGCGAGCACCACGCCTTCGGCAATGGCTTCGGCTTCGGCAAAGGCCTTCTTTGCGGCGGAGGCATTGGCGGTCACGATGGTCACGTTGACGGTCTTTTCCGCCTTGTCTTCTTCGTCATCCGCCTTCTTCTTCGTCTTGTATGTGTCGAACTTGTAGGCACGCATCAACATGCCGAGGGCGAGATCGGCTGCCGCCTTGGGCGTGACGTCGATGCCAGGTGCATCGATATAGACGGCGACAGTCTCGGCGCCTTTCAGCGTGGCCGTTGCCGACCCGCCAGCCTTCAGCCAGTCGTGAGCAACGAGACCGTCCGGCTTGCCCATGCCGAGCACGACAAGACGATCCAATTCGGATCCATGCGGCGCGACGATGTCGAGTGTGGAAAGCGCCTTGCCCTTGAATTTGGCGACTTTCGCGGCCCGGGCATAGACGCCCGCCGGGTCTGCCTCGGTCGCACCCGCCGGCTGCTCTGCGCCGGAAGCCGCCAGCAGTATGGCGAGGCCGCCTGTCGCAGGGTGGGACTTGGCGAAAGAGATGGCGAGTTTCAACGACATGTGAGGCACCTTGAATTGGCAGGACGGGAAGATCTTGAGGGATCATGGTCTTTTCGGAAACGATGGCAAGAGTTTGACCCGTCATTCATCGCCTCATCCCCCGGATTGCACGGATCCGCCGCAAGCGTGTCCGATTTATCGCGGTCGTTGAGAAAACGATTTTGGGGAACCGGGGAAAATGCGATCGGCTGGTCGCCAAATCGCCGCAAGCGTCGTAGATAAAGCCGATCCTCGGCGCGGCGACTGCGTGTCGCGCCTGCAAGGGAACCCTATGAAGATACTCGAACAATACATTCTGCGACGGGTCGTCCTGATGTTCCTCACGGCACTGCTGCCGGTGCTGGCGATCATCTGGACCACGCAGGTATTGCAGCGCATCAACCTCGTGACCGACAGCGGACAATCCGTCGGCTCCTTCATGGTTCTGGCAACGATGATCATGCCGACACTCGTCGCGACGGTCCTGCCCTTTGCGCTTGTGATCGGGATTACCCACACGCTCACCACGATGAACAACGATTCGGAACTCGCCGTGATCGATGCCTCGGGTGCGCCGCGTTCAATCATCCAGCGACCGCTGATCATGCTCGCTGCCGGTCTCAGCATCTTTTCCTTCGTGATGATGGGCTTCGTTGAACCGGCCATGCGCGTCAATGTGCGAACGATGATCGCGACCGCCTATGCGGACCTGCTCTCGTCGGTGATCGAAGAGAAGACGTTTCGGCAGATCGAGCCTGGCCTCTATGTCCAGATTTCCGAGCGCCAGTCGGGACGGACGATGAAGGGGCTGCTCGTCGCCGACTCTCGTGATCCGGCGTCTGAGCTCATCTATTATGCGCGCGAAGGTGCGGTCGACGAAACCGGCAAGTCGCTCGTCATGCAGGACGGCGAGGTCCAGCGTAAGGCACCCAACGGCGATGTGACCGTCATTCGTTTCGATCGTTACGCCTTTGATCTTTCGGATCTTTCCGAGGAACGCGGCCAGGCGCGGTTCGGCGCCAAGGACCGCGATCTGTTTTACCTGATGGATCCGGATCTGCTGGACGATCGGTACATTGCCAAGCCGAATGATTTCAGCGCGGAACTCCACCGCCGCATCAGTGCATCCTTCTTCCCGCTGGTTTTTGCCTTGCTCAGCCTGATGATGTGCGGAGATGCCCGTTCTCACCGAGAGGCCCGGCTGCATCCCATGGCGTCGTCCTTGCTCATGGCGCTCACACTGTTCTGGGCATCGAACTACCTGACCTCGCTGGCGGAAGCTTCGACAGGCTTCATCCCGCTCCTCTATCTCGTGCCATTCGCATGCGGCGCTGCGGCAACCTTCATGCTGGCCACGAACCGCAGCCCCAAGTTGCCCAAGGCCCTGTCTGGCCTCATCCAGACTGCGGTGGCGCTGACACAGAAACGCCTGGGCGCCGGGACCGGAGGTGCCGCATGATCTGGACACTCGGCCTCTACTTCTTCCGGCGCTACATGATCGCTTCGCTCTGGTTCTTCCTCGGCGTCGTTTCGATCACCTATCTCATCGACTTCACCGAAACCTCGGGACGATACGACAACCTGCCCGGATATTCTGTCCCGGGCGTGCTCTATCTGACCGCGCTTCGCCTGCCGCTCATCTTGCAGCAGACCGTACCTTTCATCGGCCTCTTCGTCGGGATGGCGACACTGATCGCACTGAACCGCAAGTCAGAGCTGGTGGTTGCCCGTGCCGCCGGCATTTCCGTCTGGCAGTTCATGGCACCCTTCCTGATCGGCGCCACGCTGATCGGATTGCTGACGACGCTGGTGATCAACCCTCTTGCCGCCTGGGGCGCACGACAGGGCACGGAAATCGAGACACAGTGGCGCGGGACTTCGGGCAGCACCAAGCCGACTCCTATTCCGTGGCTGCGGCAATCGAGCGGAGACAACGATGTCGCGCTCGGCGCGCGCGCCGTTCTGGAAGACGGGACACTGCTCGTCGATGCCGTGCTGTTGCACTTCGACAAGGACGGCCGCATCGTCCTTCGTCAGGATGCACGCACAGCTAAGTTGAAAGATGGTTACTGGATGCTTACCGACGTGCTGGAGACACGTCCCGGTGAGATCCAGTCGCGTGTGGCTGATGCACGTGTGGCGACCAACCTGAATGAGGAATTCGTCCAGCAGCGCCTGGCAAAGCCGGAAAGCGTTGCTTTTTATGATCTTTTTCAGAAAATTGAAGTTGCGCGATCATTTGGAATCGCGCCACATGCGCTCGAAACTCAGTTTCACTCGCTGCTTTCGCTGCCATTCCTGATGATTGCAATGACGCTGATTGCAGCAACCGTTTCATTGAAATTCAGCCGTATCAACCAATCGCGGACGGTGATTCTCGGTGGAATCTTGTCAGGCTTCGTGCTTTATGTTGTCACAGTGCTCGTCAGAGCATTCGGAAGCAGCGGCGTCATGCCGCCATATGTTGCGGCCTGGGTCCCAGTTGTCGTAGCGATGGCATTGGGGGCAACGATTCTGCTTCACAAGGAGGATGGTTAGTGGCGGTAAAAGACCGCGGGAATATCAGGAGGCTCTCGGTAGCCCTGCTGACCAGTGTCGCTGTGTGCGCTTTGCCGCTCACTGCGCCTCTCGTGCATGCGCAGAGCCTGTCGGACTCGGCGACGACGGCAGTTGAACTCCCTGATGACGCGAAGCTGCTCCTCGCAGCCAATGAACTTGTCTATGACCGTGATGCCGAGCGCGTTGTCGCGAATGGCGCGGTGCAGATCAATTATGCGGGCTACCAGATGGTTGCCCGGCAGGTCGTCTACGACCAGAAGACCGGTCGCGTGACAGCGGCCGGCAACATCGAATTGGTGGAACCGACCGGCAACCGCATCTATGCGGACTCACTCGATGTCACGGACAATTTCTCCGACGGTTTTCTGAGGGCGCTCCGCGTCGAGACCTCCGACAACACACGACTGGTTGCCGAAAGCGCCGAGCGCGTCGGCGGCACGCAGATGATCCTGCACAAAGGCGTCTACACGGCCTGCCTCCCCTGCGCCGAAAACCCGTCGCGACCGCCGATCTGGCAGGTCAAGGCGGAGCGTGTCGTCCAAGACGGCAAGAAGCAGACCGTTCGTCTGGAAAAGGCCCGATTCGAGCTTTTCGGACGTTCGATCGCGACGCTGCCTTTCATTGAGGTTCCAGACAATACCGTGAAGCGGAAGTCGGGTTTCCTTTTCCCGGAATTCCGCTCGGGCGAAAATGTCGGCTTCGGCATTTCGGTCCCATATTACATTGCCATCGCGCCGGATCGCGATGCGACAATCACGACGACCGGGTTCAGTGCCCAGGGCGTGCTTCTGGAAGCCGAAGTTCGTCAGCGGTTCGAAAAAGGACAGGCCAGCCTGCGTCTTGCCGGCATCAGCCAGATGAACACAGACGAGTTTTCAGCCGGCACGAGCGACGCACAGCGCGACTTCCGCGGCCTGGTTGCCTCCAAGGGCGACTTCAAGATCAATCCGCGCTGGAGCTTCGGCTGGGATGTGATGTTCCAGACGGACAACAACTTCGCCCGTACCTATGGCGTGGAAGGTCTGAACAGCTCGACGAATACCAATACTGCCTATCTGACCGGCGTCGGCGAGCGCAATTTCTTCGACATGCGCGGCTATTACTTCGACGTTCAGGACGCGGATCTGGAGAATACCGCCGAGGAGAAGCAGGCAACGGTCCTGCCGGTGATCGACTACAGCTACTATGCCCCCGAGCTCGTGGCCGGCGGCCAGCTGTCAGGAACGCTGAATTTCACCTCCCTCTCCCGTTTCTCGGGCGAAGCGGCCGACACGAACGGCGACGGTCTCGACGATCTCTATCGTGGCCTGAAGGGCAACATGAATCGCCTCAGCGGCGAACTTGCATGGGAACGGACTTTCGATGGTCCAGGCGGCATCCAGATTACCCCGTTGCTTGCTGCTCGCGGTGATGTCTACGGCCTCGCCATGGACGCGCCTGCAGATTACACCGGCGGCTATACGTCGAACGATGCTCCGGCGCGCGCGCTTCTTACGGCTGGCGTCGAGGTTCGCTATCCCTGGCTGATCACAACCGGCAACAGCACGCATATCATCGAGCCGATTGCCCAGATCTATGCACGAAACGACGAGGACTTTGCCGGCCAGCTGCCGAACGAAGACTCCCAGAGCCTGGTCTTCGATGCCAGCAATCTCTTCTCGCGCAACAAGTTCTCGGGATTCGACCGTGTCGAGGGTGGTACGCGGGCCAATGTCGGCATGCGCTACACCGGCTCCTTCGATAATGGCGTGGGTGTCCGCGCGGTCATCGGCCAGTCCTACCATCTGGCCGGCCTGAACTCGTATGCGACTGACGACCTTCTGGCTGTCGGCACCGATTCGGGCCTCGAAACCGATGTGTCGGACTACGTCGCCTCGGCCGGTTTCGAGCTGCCGATGGGTCTGTCCCTCTCCGCCGGCGTGCGCCTGGATGAGAAGTCGCTGGAGGTTCGCAGAACCGATCTGAATGCCACTTATGCGCAGGACCGCTTCGAGACCAGCCTGACCTTTACCCAGGTCGATGCGCGTCCGGAGTATTCCTTCGACGAAGACAATCAGACGATCACAAGCTCCTCGACCGTCAAGGTCACGGAGAACTGGTCGGTCTTCGGCTCGGTGAACTATGATATCGACGCGAACACGTTCAACCGCCGCAGCGTGGGTATCTCCTATGCCGACGAATGCACCGTCTTCTCGATCGCCTATTCGGACAAGTATGATCCGAACGAGGAGACCGCGAACGACTGGACCATCGGCGGCAAGCTTGTCTTCCGTACGCTCGGCGAGATCAACCTCAGCGACAACACGTTCTGACGACCGAGTGCCGTAACGGTGAACGTCATTGTTTCGCCGCATGGATTGTGCAATTCGTGCGGCGGTTTTAATATCAGTTGAACGTTGAACGTCCGGGCGATGCCTCATCCTCCGGAGAAAGGATTACAGATGGCTACAGCGAAAAAGGGCACCAGCGTCTTGCTTGCCGGCGTCATCGCGCTGTCGCTCAGCGTGAGCCCCACTCCGATGGTCGCACCGGCGCAGGCAGCGACATCCGTCGTCGCCGTCGTCAACAAGACGGCGATCACCAGCGGCGACGTCGCACGGCGCGCCGCCTTCCTCCGTCTTCAGCGCCGCAGCGGCAATTTGCAGAAGATCGCCAAGGAAGAACTCGTCAACGAAGCACTGAAACGCGAGGAAATCGCCCGCGTCGGCATGTCCGTCAGCACGTCAGACGTCGACGCCTCCTTCGAGCGCTTTGCAAACTCCAACAAGATGTCGGTTTCGCAGCTGAACTCCGTTCTCGATCAGGCCGGTGTCGGCGCTGCGCATTTCAAGTCCTACATCGCCGTCTCGATGAGCTGGCCGCGGCTGGTCAATGCCCGTTACGGGGCCGGTGCGCGCGGCCGACTGTCGAATCAGGATCTCGTCACACGCCTTCTTGAAAACAAGCAGAAGCCGGTCACAACCGAATATTTCCTCAAGCAGGTGGTTTTCGTCGTACCGGCCTCGAAGAAGGGGATCGTCGGCAAGCGCAAGGCGGAGGCCGAAAAGTCCCGCGCTTCCTTCCCGGGCTGCGATCAAGCGATGGAATTCGCGAAAAACTATCTCGACGTCTCGATCCGCAACCTCGGACGCGTGATGGAGCCGGAACTGCCGCCGGAGTGGAAGCCGCTGATCGAAAAGGCAAACGGTGGCACGACCGGTACACGAGTGACCGAGCGTGGGGTCGAGTATCTCGCGATCTGCAACCAGCGTCAGGTCTCGGACGACGTCGCGGCCGAGATCGTCTTCCGTGCCGAAGATATCGGCAAGGAGCAGGAGGGTGAAAACCCGAATGCCGAGAAGTATCTGGAAGAATTGCGCTCCAAGGCCCAGATCGTAATCCAGTAAGCGGTGAAAGGCGGAACCATGACCGACGGCGTGCTTCCGCTTGCGCTCAGCCAGGGCGATCCGGCCGGCATTGGGCCGGATATTGCCCTGCAGGCGTGGCTGGGGCGCGACGCGCTCGGCCTGCCGCCATTTCTCTACCTTGGCGATCCAAAAGTCCTTCAGGTGCGTGCGCGGCAATTGGACCTCGACGTGCCGATCGTCGAGACGGTTGCGGCACAGGCCGGCGCAACATTTGAAAAGGCCTTTCCGGTCCATAGCATCCCCACCGGCGTCGATGTTCTTGCCGGCAAGCCGCATGTTTCGAACGCCCGCGGCACGATTGCAGCGATCGAGACGGCGGTTTCGCTTTGCCTGTCCGGTCAAGTTCGCGCCGTCGTCACCAATCCAATCGCCAAGTCCGTGCTCTACGAGGCCGGTTTCGGCTTTCCCGGTCACACCGAATTCCTGGCCGATCTGGCCATGCGGGTAACCGGTCTGCCCTGCATGCCCGTCATGATGCTGGCAGGGCCGAAGCTGAAAGCGGTCCCCGTCACCATCCACATTCCAATCAAGGATGTTCCGGCGGCCTTGACTGAAGCTCTGATCATTGACACCTGCCGCATAGTTGCCCGGGATCTCGCAGCCCGTTTCGGCATGACCTCGCCAAGGCTTGCGGTGGCAGGCCTCAACCCGCATGCCGGTGAAGGTGGCGCCATCGGTCATGAAGACGACGACATCATCCATCCGGCGATCCGCCTGTTGCGCGCCGACGGTATCGATGCCTTCGGTCCCCTGCCCGCCGATACGATGTTCCATGACGATGCGAGGGGGCGCTACGACGTTGCGATCTGCATGTATCACGACCAGGCACTGATCCCCGCCAAGGCGCTCGGCTTCGACGACAGTGTCAATGTTACTCTGGGTCTTCCCTTTATCCGCACCTCTCCCGATCATGGCACGGCGTTTGGCCTGGCCGGTACTGGGCATGCGAAGGAAACGAGCCTGATCGCCGCCCTGCAGATGGCTGACAGAATGAGCCAGGCGAAGGGTGTGTCTTCCTGATGGCCGCACTCGACGGACTGCCGCCGCTGCGCGACGTGATCGCGCGCCACGGGCTCGACGCCAAGAAGGCACTGGGTCAGAATTTTCTGCTCGACCTCAACCTGACCCAGAAGGTCGCACGCACTGCCGGCTCTCTCGAAGGCGCGACCGTGATCGAAGTCGGTCCGGGACCCGGAGGTCTTACCCGTGCGATCCTGGCGCTTGGGGCAAAGAAGGTGATCGCCATCGAGCGCGATGCCCGCTGCTTGCCGGCACTCCAGGAAATTTCAGACCACTATCCAGGTCGACTGGAAGTGATCGAGGGAGATGCCCTCAAGACAGATTTCGAAACGCTTGCTCGGGGCGACCCGGTCAAGATCATTGCCAACCTGCCTTATAATGTCGGCACGCAGCTGCTCGTAAACTGGCTCCTGCCCGGCCATTGGCCACCCTTTTGGCAGTCCCTGACGCTGATGTTCCAGAAGGAAGTCGGACAAAGGATCGTCGCGCAGGAGGACGACAACCATTATGGTCGCCTCGGCGTGCTCTGTGGCTGGCGCACGAATGCCCACATGGCGTTCGACATCCCCCCGCAGGCCTTCACTCCGCCACCCAAGGTGACGTCGACCGTCGTGCATCTCGAGCCGATCGGGAAGCCCCTGCCCTGCGATCCGGACAAGCTGGAAAAGGTGACGCTGGCAGCTTTTGGCCAACGTCGCAAGATGTTGCGGCAGAGCCTCAAGCCGATCGGCGGCGAGGCACTCCTTGCCCGTGCCGAAATCGATCCTCAACGCCGGGCCGAAACGCTCAGCGTCGAGGAATTCTGCCGGATCGCAAACCTCATCTGAGAGCGGCGCGAGGCTGCCGCTCAGTCGCCCACATGGCACGACCCGGTCGTTTCATCGATAAGCCAGGTGGCCAGAAGTCTGGCAGCATCACCCTCAGATCCATTCACCAGCCAATAGCCGCGATCGGGCACTGACACCGTCCGACCGGCGGCGACCAGAAGGTTGGCTTCGAGCAATTGATCGACGATGCCCAACCAACCGAGTGCAAAGCCCTGACCGCCCATGGCGGCCTGTATGACCAGTGCATAGGTGTTGAAGCGAAGATCCCCCGGACGATCGAGTGGATCGGTACGGAGCCCGGCGCCCTGGCAATAGGATCCCCAATCGAGCCACGGCGAAAGATTGTCGGCTTCGAGATGTATCAATGGTCCAGCTTCGATCAGACCGACGGTATCTCGCGGCAGACTTCCTGTGAGCGCTGGCGCGCAGACAGGTACCACCCGTTCCGGCATCAACAACTTTCCCTGGGCGGAAAACTCGCCTGCGGTTCCAAACGCGACCGCGAGGTCTGCATCTTCACGCCAATGTTGTCCAAGGCGCTGTGTTGCGACGATCTGCAGATCGATCTCGGGATGTCTCTGGCGAAAGGCATGCATACGCGGGATCAGCCAGAGGCTGGAGAAGGCATAGTCGGTCGCAAGACGGACGGTCGGGCGCCGGCGCGCGGCGCGCAGGCTGCGTTGCAGGCCGTCCACGTCAGCGACCGTGCGGTCCGCGATTGCGAGAAAGCGGCGGCCCTCTTCGGTGAAGCGTACGCCCCTATGCAGGCGCTGGAGAAGTTGAAACCCGACACGCTGCTCCAGAAGGCGGATCTGATAACTGACGGCCGGCTGACTGAGACCGAGCGCCTCGGCGGCAGCTGACAGAGAACCCTTGCGGTCGATCTCGACCAGAAGCCGCATCCAGGCGAGATCAATCAGCCCTTCAGACATAGGAGTAGCTTATAGGAAACATCAAAAATATCCAGCTTCACAGGCGATTGTCTCCCCACTTCAATAAGGAAAGACAATACCACAAAAAGAGGGAAGCACCATGCACCAGACATTCGGCATTCGCAGAACACTCGGCAGCCTTGCTGCCCTCGGCGTCCTCCTCCTCTCCACCACCGCCTCTGCGCAGGACGGGGAATCATGCAAGGCCATTCGCCTCTCAGATCCGGGCTGGACCGACATTACCGCGACCAATGGTGTCGCCTCGGTCGTGCTCGACGCTCTTGGCTACCAGCCTGACGTCAAGACGCTTTCCGTACCGATCGGCTATCAGTCGATGAAGAACGGCGAGATCGACGTCTTTCTCGGTAACTGGATGCCCGCACAGCAGGCCTTCATCGACGATCTGAACGGTGCCAAGGCCATCGAAGTGATGGCAAAGAACCTGGAGGGAGCCAAGTTCACCCTCGCCGTGCCGACCGCAACCGCGGAGAAGGGCATCAAGGATTTCGCCGATCTCGGCAAGAATCCGGATGAATTCGAGAGCAAGATCTACGGCATCGAACCAGGTGCCCCGGCAAATGCCAATATCCAGAAGATGATCGATGCCGGCGAATTCGGCCTGAAGGACTGGGAACTGGTCGAGTCGGGCGAACAGGCCATGCTGGCCCAGGTGGAGCGGGCCTCCAAGGAAGGCAAGGGCGTCGTCTTCCTCGCCTGGGCGCCGCATCCGATGAACGAGCGTTTCGACCTGACCTATCTCTCCGGCGGCGACGCCTATTTCGGTGCGAATTTCGGTGGCGCCGAAGTCTATACGCTTGCCCGCACCGGCTGGAGCGGTGACTGCCCGAATGCGGCGACCCTGTTCAAGCAGATGACCTTCGACGTCTCCATGGAAAACGTCCTGATGGGCGAAATTCTCGGTGGTAAGGATTCCAAGGAAGCCGCATCGGCCTGGCTAAAGACCAATCCGGCTGTTCTGGACACCTGGCTGAAGGGTGTGACAACATTCGACGGGCAGCCGGGTGATGCGGCCGTCAAGTCGGCTCTCGGTCTCTGAAGGATTGCCCCGTGACATCACGCCCCAACATCCTGATCCTGATGGTGGATCAGTTCAACGGGACCTTCTTTCCGGATGGTCCCGCCGACTTCCTGCATGCTCCGCATCTGGCGGATCTGGCGAAGCGCTCCGTGCGCTTCGCCAACACCTACACGGCAAGCCCGCTCTGCGCCCCGGCGCGCGCATCCTTCATGTCAGGGCAATTGCCGAGCCGCACCCGCGTCTACGACAACGCGGCCGAGTTCGCTTCCGACATTCCGACCTTCGCACATCACCTGCGGGCGGCCGGCTACCAGACAAGCCTCTCCGGCAAGATGCATTTCGTCGGGCCGGACCAGTTGCACGGCTTCGAGGAGAGACTGACGACCGATATCTACCCCGCCGACTTCGGCTGGACGCCGGACTACCGCAAGCCCGGCGAGCGCATTGACTGGTGGTATCACAATCTCGGCTCCGTCACCGGTGCTGGTGTGGCCGAGATCACCAACCAGATGGAATATGACGACGAGGTCGCCTACAACGCCACACGCCGGCTCTACGATCTCTCACGCGGCCATGACGAGCGCCCCTGGTGTCTGACGGTCAGCTTCACGCATCCGCACGATCCCTATGTGGCCCGGCGGAAATACTGGGATCTCTACGAGGGGTGCGACGCCCTTCAGCCGAGTGTTCCTGCGATCCCATATGACGAACAGGATCCGCATTCGCAGCGCCTGATGGATGCCTGCGACCATCTCGCCTTCGACATTACGGACGAGAACGTCGCGCGGGCGCGTCAGGGCTACTTCGCTAACATCTCCTATGTCGACGACAAGATCGGCGAGATCCTTGACGTGCTCGAGCGCACGCGCATGGCAGACAACACCATCGTTCTCTTCGTCTCCGATCATGGCGACATGCTGGGCGAGCGGGGCCTCTGGTTCAAGATGAACTTCTTCGAAGGCTCCGCACGCGTACCGATGATGATGGCGGTCCCGGGTGTAGAAGGGCGGCTTGTGACGACGCCTGTGTCGACGCTCGACGTCACGCCGACGCTGGCTGGCCTTGCCGGCATCGACATCTCGACCATCGCAGACTGGACAGACGGCGAAGACCTGATGCCGCTTGCCACCGGCACGGGCGGGCGCGGCATCGTGCCCATGGAATATGCGGCCGAGGGAACGGTGAGCCCGATGATCGGGCTTCGCAACGAGCGCTACAAGCTGACGCTTTGCGAGGCCGACCCTCCTATCCTCACGGATCTCGAAGCCGATCCGTATGAGATGACCAACCTGGCGGAAGATCCGGCCGCCGCGGAAATCCTGGCCACGCTTACCGAGGAAGCATCAAGGCGGTGGGATCTCTCCCGCTTCGATGGCGCGGTTCGCGAAAGCCAGGCGCGGCGACACATCGTCTACACGGCGCTGCGCAACGGCGCTTATTTCCCCTGGGATTACCAGCCGCTGCAGAAAGCCTCGGAGCGCTACATGCGCAACCACATGGACCTGAACATCCTTGAGGAAAGCCAGCGGTTCCCGCGCGGCGAATGAAAACGAAAAGGGCGGCCGAAATGTTCGAGCCGCCCTTTTTTAATTGAGATCTTGAACCTCAGGCGATCAGGCCCTCGACGAAATCGAAGAGCCCGTGACGGCGGTCGCGGCGCAGGCGCTCAGCCTTGACGATCGACTGCACCGCATCGAAAGCGGCGTTCAGGTCGTCGTTGACGATGACATAGTCGTATTCGCGCCAATGGGCGATCTCGGCGCGGGAATTATTGAGGCGGGTCTGGATGACCTCCTCTGAGTCTTCGGCGCGGCGATGCAGGCGCGACTGTAGCTCGGCCATGGTCGGCGGCAGGATGAAGATCGACACGACATCGGCCGACATCTTGTCCTGCAGCTGCTGGGCGCCCTGCCAGTCGATGTCGAAGAGCATGTCGCGCCCCTCGCCCATGGCTGTCTCGACGGCCTCGCGCGGCGTGCCGTAGTAGTTGCCATGCACCTGCGCCCATTCGAGCAGACTGTCGCTGTCGCGAAGGCGCTCGAACTCGCGTTGCGACACGAACTGGTAGTGGACGCCTTCGATTTCGCTCTGGCGACGCTGACGCGTGGTGACACTGACCGACAGGCCGATCTGCTTGTCCTTGTCCATCAGCGTACGGGCAATGGTGGATTTCCCCGCCCCCGATGGTGAGGAGATGACCAGCATCAGGCCACGCCTGGCGATCTTGACGTGTGCAGGCGCAGTGTCGGTCATAGACTACTCCAGATTCTGGACCTGTTCGCGGAACTGGTCGATAACGACCTTCAATTCAATACCGGCGGCGGTGACCGCGACGGCATTGGATTTGGAACAGATAGTGTTTGATTCTCGGTTAAATTCCTGCGCCAGGAAATCGAGTTTGCGGCCGACTGGCCCCCCGACCGACAACAATTCCCGGGCAGCGGCCACATGCGCCTTCAGCCGGTCGATCTCCTCGCGCAGGTCCGCCTTGGTTGCGAGCATAGCGATTTCCTGATGCAAGCGATCGCGATCGAGACCATTGGTCGTGTCCATCAGCGTCGCGAGCTGAGCTTCGAGCCGACGCGCGATCTCATCCGGGGATCGAGAGGGATCGGCCTCGATCTGGAGAGCGAGGTCCTCGATCCTGGCGATCTGCTCTTCGAGGATACGGCGGAGCGCCGCGCCCTCCGTCATGCGCATCTCGGTGATTGCAGTGATGGCTCGCTCCAGGCCTGCCAGAATGTCGATGTCGCGAGCGGCTATCGCTTCAGCGTCGTCGGTCGCCTCGCGCATATCCACGAGGCCGCGGATCGACAGCAGCGTGTCGAGCCGCAACGGTGCCGGATCGAGCACATCCGGTCCGAGTTCGTCGCGAAGCGCCAGGACGGCGGCTAACGCATCTCGGTTGAGCACGGCCTCCACCCGGTTTTCGCTTACCGTTACCGAAAGGCCGATCTGCAGATTGCCGCGGGTCAATCGCTCGCCGGCGAGCCGACGAATGTCGGTCTCCAGCGCTTCATGGCCCTGCGGCAGTCGGGTCCGGAGATCCAGCCCCTTGCCGTTGACCGAACGCAGTTCCCAGGCCCAGCGGTATCGTCCCGACGAGCCTTCGACACGGGCAAAGCCCGTCATGGATTGCAGTGTCATGCCCCGCCCCTTACCGCCGGTCTCAGTTGTTCGCCGTCGGATCGACTTCCGGGTCGATATCCAGCGTTGGCGGCGGCGTCTGGGCGCGCTCGGCCTCGATCTTGCGCCAGCGGCGCACATTCGCATTGTGCTCTTCCAGCGTCGGGGCAAAGGCGTGGCCGCCACTGCCATCTGCAACGAAGTAGAGATCTTCTGTCTTCCACGGATGAGCGACGGCTTCCAGCGCCGCACGACCGGGATTGGCGATCGGACCGGGCGGCAGGCCCTTGATCACATAAGTGTTGTAAGGCGTTTCCTTCCGGATATCCGACTGGAAGATCGGACGATCGGCCGGTTTGCCGTCGCCGCCGAAGAGGCCGTAGATGATCGTCGGATCCGACTGGAGGCGCATGCCCTTGTTGAGGCGGTTGATGAACACGGAAGCCACATGGGCGCGTTCATCGTCCTTGCCGGTTTCCTTCTCGACGATCGAAGCGAGCGTGACGAACTCTTCCCTGGTCTCGACCGGCAGGTCCGGATCGCGTTTTTCCCAGATCTGGTCGATCAGGCGTTCCTGTGCAGCGCGCATCTGGGTGACGATCTCCGCACGGTTGGTGCCGCGGGTGAACTTGTAGGTATCGGGACGCAGGCTGCCTTCCGGCGGCAGTTCCGCCGGAAGATCACCCTCCAGCACCGTGTCCTGGGCCAGGCGCTGGAACATCTGCTTGACGGTCAGACCTTCCGGGAAAGACACGGAATAGAGGATCGACTTGCCGGATTCGAGCAGCGCCGTGATCTCCTTCATCGAGGAGCCGGCCTTGATCTCGTATTCACCGGCCTTCAGGGTCTGGCCCTCTTCGAGATAGGTCGCCGTCACATAGCGATAGATGCGGGCATCCGAAACGATCCCGTTGCGCTCGAGGTTGTTGGCGATCTCGGCGAGACCGGCACCGCTGCGCACGACAAAATTGGAATTGGCGGCGAGAGGACCAGGCTTCTGGTAGCTGTCCATGACATAGAAGAAGCCGGCAACGGCGACAACGCACACGAAGACCGCCATGGTCATCAGGAAGTTCAGGAAAATGACCAGCTGGCTGCGGGCCTTGCGCGAGCGGCGCGGCGGCTGCGGCACGCGCTCAGGGCGCAGCGCCTCATTGGGCGACTTCGGAATGAAGGGCCCCTTGCCCAGCTGGCTATCGGCTTCGCGGCCGAAGGAGACACCGTTGTTCTGGCTACCGCCGTTCTGGCTGTTGTCGGTCACCGGCAATCCTTCTTTGTTTCGCACTCGCGGCTGTTTCTTCCAGCAATGCGGCAAAAATCCGGGTCGTCGTCCGGCGCAGATACACCGGGCGTTGGCATGATTTCTAACCGTAGTCCGTGGCGGCCGGCAAGAGCGTCCCGGCATCATCCAGAGCAATCACGGGCGGTTGATCGTATCGACCGCCCGCGTCCGGCTCAGCCTTCGTAGCGCTTCAGCACCAGCGAGGCATTGGTGCCACCGAAGCCGAAGGAATTCGACAGGGCGACGTTGATCTCGCGCTTCCTCGCCTTGTGGGGGACGAGATCGATCTGCGTTTCGACCTGGGGATTGTCCAGGTTGAGTGTCGGCGGTGCGATGTTGTCGCGAATTGCCAGCGTCGAGAAGATCGCCTCGACGGCACCGGCGGCACCGAGCAGGTGACCGATCGCCGACTTGGTCGACGACATCGAGACATTCGGGGCATGGTCGCCCAGGAGCCGTTCGACGGCGCCCAGTTCGATCGTGTCGGCCATGGTCGAGGTGCCGTGCGCATTGATGTAATCGATGTCGGCAGGCGTCAGGCCGGCACGCTTCAACGCCATCGTCATGCAACGGAAGGCACCGTCACCGTCTTCCGAAGGCGCCGTGATGTGGAAGGCATCGCCCGAGAGACCGTAGCCGACAACTTCGGCATAGATCTTCGCACCGCGGGCCTTTGCGTGTTCCAGTTCTTCTAGCACGACGATGCCAGCGCCCTCACCCATGACGAATCCGTCACGGTCCTTGTCATAAGGCCGCGAGGCTGCGGTCGGGTCGTCGTTGCGGGCCGTCGACAGCGCCTTGCAGGCGGCAAAGCCTGCGAGCGAGATGCGGCTGATCGGAGATTCGGTCCCGCCGGCAACCATGACATCGGCATCGCCGAGCGCCACAAGACGGGCAGCGTCACCGATTGCATGGGCACCGGTGGAGCAGGCCGTCACCACCGAGTGGTTCGGACCACGCAGTTTGTGGCGGATCGAGACTTGGCCGGAGGCGAGGTTGATCAGACGGCCAGGAATGAAAAACGGCGAGAGACGACGCGGACCCTTGTCGCGCAAGATGTGACCTGCCTCGACGATGCCTTCGAGACCACCGATGCCGGAACCGATCAGCACGCCTGTCTGGCACTGGTCTTCATAGGTGGTCGGCTCCCAGCCGGCATCCTTCAGCGCCATGTCGGCCGCGGCCACCGCATAGATGATGAAATGGTCGACCTTGCGCTGCTCCTTGAGCTCCATCCAGTCGTCCGGATTCCAGGCGCCCTCACCTTCAGTTGGGATGCGGCAGGCGATCTTGGCCGGAAGGTCATCGACCTCGAATTCCGTGACCAGACGCGCGCCACTCTGACCGGCAAGAAGCCGTTGCCAGGTCAGTTCCGTTCCACATCCCAGAGGCGATACCATGCCGGTACCGGTGATGACGACACGTCTCATCGTGCGAAGCCCACCCAATTTATTTGACCGAAGTCATTGTAAACAAAGGTCCAGATACAACAAGGCCCGCTCATCGCGGGCCCAAGCGGACAGGACGGGCTTTCGCCCGCCTTCCGCAGCAGTGTGATCGATCAGGCCTGGGCCTTCTCGATGAACTTCACAGCGTCGCCGACCGTCAGGATCGAGTCAGCCGCATCGTCCGGGATCTCGACGCCGAATTCTTCTTCGAACGCCATGACGAGTTCGACGGTGTCGAGCGAGTCGGCGCCCAGATCGTCAATGAAGCTCGCGCCTTCGACGACCTTTTCAGCGTCAACGCCGAGATGATCAACTACAATTTTCTTCACGCGTTCTGCGATATCGCTCATGTCGGTATCCTCGACCTTCTAAAATTCAGAGGGAGCCTTGATGGCTTCCCTACCCTGCATTCAGCCGGTGATCGCTTTCGTCCACACCAGCAAACCCGTTCGGCCCTGACCCAGAGCGTTTTTATGCAAACAAAGCATAAACTTCTGCTCATGAGACGGAGCGACTGCTCACAGTCATGGCCCGCTTAACACGGTTTCAGCGCGCCGCAAAGCCAGAAATTCGCCCCTTTGCCTCGGTCAACATCCTATTGCAGAGGGGCTCTTTCCGGCGCTTCGATCAGATCATCGCCATGCCGCCGTTGACGTGCAGCGTCTGCCCCGTCATGTAGGCCGCCTCGTTCGAGGCGAGGTAGACGACGGCCGAGGCAACCTCGGCTCCGGTGCCCATGCGTTTCATGGGGATCGCTCCCATGATGGCGTCCTTCTGCTTGTCGTTCAGCTTGCCGGTCATCGCGCTTTCGATAAAGCCCGGCGCCACGCAGTTGACCGTGACGTTGCGCGTGGCGATTTCCTGTGCGAGCGACTTCGAGAAGCCGATCATGCCGGCCTTGGAGGCGCAGTAGTTGGCCTGGCCCGGATTGCCGGTGACGCCGACGATGGACGTGATGTTGATGATGCGACCGAAGCGGCGGCGCATCATCGGATGGGTCAGTTCACGCGTCAGGCGGAAGACGGCGGTCAGGTTGACTTCCAGAACGCTGTCCCAGTCGGCGTCGGACATACGGACAAACAGGCCATCCTTGGTGATGCCGGCATTGTTGACGAGGATGTCGACGCCCTCGAGTTCCGCTTCGGCCTTTTCGCCGAGCGCCTTCACCTCGTCGCGGTCCGACAGGTTGGCAGGGAAGATCTTGACGCGGTCGCCGAGTTCGGCAGCCAGCGTTTCCAGCTTCTCGACGCGCGTGCCGTGCAGGCCGACGATCGCGCCCTGGGCGTGCAATTGCCTTGCGATTTCTTCACCAATGCCGCCGGTGGCGCCGGTTACGAGGGCCTTGCGGCCGGTCAGATCCAACATGAACGAATTCCTTCTTGTTCGTTGAGGCGATCAGCCGGTGATCTTAGCCGTTGAGGGCGGCGATCACTGCGTCGATATCGGCCGGGCCATTCACGGCAACGCCATTGATGTTCTTGTCGATGCGGCGTGCGAGACCGGTAAGGACCTTGCCGGCGCCAACTTCATAAAGCGTGGTGACGCTATTGGCGCCGAACCATTCGACGGTTTCGCGCCAGCGCACCTGACCCGTCACCTGCTCCACGAGCAGGTCGGCGATCTCGGCTGCAGCGGTGACCGGGGCTGCGCGAACATTGGCGATCAGCGGCACCGCAGGATCCTTTTTCTCCACCTTGGAAAGTGCCTCACGCATGGCGTCAGCCGCCGGGCCCATCAAGGCCGAATGGAAAGGCGCAGAAACAGGCAACATGATGGCGCGCTTGGCACCCTTCTCGGTGGCCAGCGCCGCTGCCTTTTCGACAGCTGCCTTGCCGCCCGAGATCACCAACTGGCCGCCGCCATTGTCATTGGCGATCTGGCACGGGCCGACGGCGGCGGCTTCCGCACAGATGGCCTGCACGTCGCCGTGCTCCAGACCGATGATCGCGGCCATGGCGCCAGCACCGACGGGTACGGCTGCTTGCATGGCATTGCCCCGGATGCGCAGGAGACGGGCGGTGTCTGCGATCGAGAATGTGCCGGCGGCGCAAAGCGCCGAGTATTCGCCGAGCGAATGGCCGGCGACATAGGCGACCTTCGTCTTCAGATCGAGACCCTTGGCTTCGAGCACGCGGATGACGGCCATGGAGACAGCCATCAGGGCCGGCTGGGCGTTAGCGGTCAGGGTGAGAGTCTCTTCCGGGCCGTTCCACATGATGTCGGACAGTTTCTGGCCGAGCGCTTCGTCGACTTCTTCGAAGACGGCACGGGCCTCAGCGAAATTGTCGGCAAGGTCCTTGCCCATTCCGACGGCCTGGCTACCCTGGCCCGGGAAGGTAAATGCGACTGACATGGGCGTTTTCTCCCTTGGGTTTTTCCCTGTCAATTCACAGTTGGCCCTTGCGAGTCAAGTCTCGTATCCCTTCCGTAACCAGCCCAACCGGCCCTGCACCAAGGCTGTTCCACAGCTATCGGTATCTTGCGGTGCATCAATTTCTGCCTAAATTGCCGCTGACCAATCCCCGTCTCCCCAGACACCCTCTCCCAATCGAGGCATTTCCCCATGAAGATGAACCGGCTCGGCCGCACCGATATCCTTGTTTCCGAAATCTGCCTCGGCACCATGACCTGGGGCTCGCAGAATACCCCCGACGAAGCCTTCGGGCAGATGGATTATGCGCTTGATCATGGCGTCAACTTCTTCGATACGGCGGAACTCTATCCCACAACACCGCTTTCTGCGGAAACCTATGCCGACACCGAGCGACTGATCGGCGACTGGTTCAAGACATCAGGCAAGCGTGACAAGGTCGTCCTCGCAACCAAAATTGCGGGCCCTGGCCGTCCATATATCCGCGAGGGCAAACCAATCACCGGCGCCACGGTAAAGGAGGCACTCGACGCCAGCCTAAAGCGGCTGAAGACCGATTATGTCGACCTCTACCAGATCCACTGGCCCAACCGTGGCCATTTCCACTTCCGCGGTGCCTGGAGTTACAATCCCTACAAGCAGGACAAGGACAGGGCTTCCGCCGAGATTGCCGAGATCCTGGAGGCCGTTGGCGACTGCGTGAAGGCCGGCAAGCTGAAAGCCATCGGGCTTTCGAACGAAACCACGTGGGGAACCCAGAAATATCTGACACTCGCCGAGGCGAGCGGCCTGCCGCGCGTAGCCTCGATCCAGAACGAATACAATCTTCTCTATCGGCACTACGACCTCGATCTGGCGGAACTCTCGCATCATGAAGATGTCGGCCTGCTCGCCTATTCTCCGCTCGCCGGCGGCATTCTCTCTGGCAAGTATCTCGATGGAAAGAAGCCTGCCGGTTCGCGCGGTTCGATCAACGGCGACATCGGCGGACGTCTCGTGCCGCAGCAGCAAGCCGCCACGCGCGCCTATGTCGAACTGGCAGCCAAGCATGGGCTCGATCCGTCGGCCATGGCGCTCGCCTTCTGCCTGACGCGCCCCTTCATGGCATCCGTCATCATCGGCGCCACCACGATGGATCAGTTGAAGGTCAACATCGGTGCGGCCGATCTGATGCTCTCCGACGAGATCATCAAGGAGATTGCGAAGATCCACCGCGACCATCCGATGCCAATCTGACCTCTCGACGAGAGCCAGCGTCCACGACCTACAAAAACGTGAATGGGTGCAACCTACCCATCGCCGCCGCACATCACCATTTGCGGCGGCGATCGAATGTCGGCCTGCGGGCCATGAGTGATGGGGGATTACTTGGATTATCTTTTCGTTGCCGGCGGTCTCGTCGGGCTCTACTTCGGCGCCGAGTGGCTTCTGCGCGGGGCGATCGGCGTCGCACAGAAGCTCGCCATTCCGACGCTCATCGTCTCCCTCGTCATCGTCGGCTTCGGAACCTCGATGCCCGAGTTGCTGGTCTCAGTCCGTGCCGCCCTCACCGGCTCCTCCGACATCGCGCTCGGCAATGTGGTCGGCTCGAACACCGCCAACATTCTCCTGATCGTCGGCGTCTGCGCGATGATCTTCCCGATCACCCGCTGGGACAAGGGCGTCAAGCGCGACACCTACGTGATGATCGCAGCGGCCGTACTCTTGCTCGGACTGGTGCAGTTCTCCACCATCGGCCGACTCGCCGGACTGCTGATGGTCGCGGTCCTGATCGCCTACATCCTCTACGCCTATTTCCAGGGCAAGGGCGCGATCGAGGAGCTGGCCGAAGAAGACGTCAAGCATGAGACACTCGGCGCCGGGTTCATGACGCTGCTGATCCTCGGCGGTCTGGCCACCCTCTTTATCGGCGCGGAATTGCTGGTCCGCGGTGCGACCAACCTCGCTCGAGACTTTGGCGTCTCGGAAGCGGTCATCGGCCTGACCGTGGTTGCGGTCGGCACGTCCCTTCCGGAACTCGCCACCGGCATCATGTCGGCCATGCGCAAGCATTCGGACATCATGATCGGCAACATCGTCGGATCGAATATCTTCAACATTCTGTTCATCCTCGGCGTGACCTCCGTCATTCAGCCGATCGCCGTGGCCCCGCGCTTCGCAAGCTTCGACATTCCGGTCATGCTGGGCGTCACGCTCGGTTTCGCCATCCTGCTGCTCGCCCATCTCGGTGTCCGCAGGCTGACGGCAGGCGCGATGCTCGTCGCCTATGTGGGCTACACAGTCGCGCTGGTGCAGGTCTAAAGGCCAGCAAACCGCAGAGCATTGGCAGAGCCGCCGGCAGAAAATGCCGCGCGGCCCTTGCTTTTGTGGTCAATCCGCGTATAAGCGCGCCGTTCACAACACCCGGTCCTCTGGCTGGTGGCTGAACGGAGGGCTGGCCCGCTTTCGAGCGTGCAGCAGGAACCGATAGGGTTTCCGGCCTCCCGTGTCTCCGCTCTCGACCGTCTCGAACACAACACTTTTCTTGCCGCGGCGCATGCCGCACAGGAGCAGTCTGTGAGGCTTAGCGCCGGATCCGGGTGACGACAACCGCAAGAAAAGGCAAAGCTTACATGGCTCTCTACGAACACGTATTCCTTGCCCGGCAGGATATGTCCGCTCAGCAGGTTGATGCCCTCGTCGAACAGTACAAGGGTGTTATCGAAGCTCACGGTGGCAAGGTCGGGCGCGTTGAAAACTGGGGCCTCAAGTCCCTGACATACCGCATCAAGAAGAACCGCAAGGCTCATTACGCTCTCATGGACATCGACGCTCCGGCGGCTGCTGTCCACGAAGTCGAGCGCCAGATGCGCATCAACGAAGACATTCTTCGTTACATGACCATTGCCGTCGAGGCCCACGAAGAAGGCCCGTCCGCGATGATGCAGAAGCGCGACCGTGACGACCGTCCGCGTCGTGACGGCGACGACCGTGGCCCGCGCCGCGATTTCGGTGACCGAGGCGATCGCGGTCCGCGTCCGGACCGTGGCCCCCGTGAAGGTGGCTTCGAGCGTCGTCCGCGCGAAGACCGCGCGTAATCTGTAGAACAGGAGAAATTACAATGGCTGATGCATCCTCTTCTCAGGCACGTCGTCCCTTCCATCGTCGTCGCAAGACCTGCCCCTTCTCGGGCGCCAATGCTCCGAAGATCGACTACAAGGACGTCCGTCTCCTGCAGCGCTACATTTCCGAGCGCGGCAAGATCGTTCCTTCGCGTATCACCGCAGTTTCCCAGAAGAAGCAGCGCGAACTGGCCCAGGCCATCAAGCGCGCCCGCTTCCTCGGCCTGCTGCCTTACGTCGTAGCGTAATCTGATCCGAAGCCTGCCGGCTTTTGCCGGCGGGCTTCATCCCTTCCGCGTTGGGCGCGGATCGGAACCGACCGCCAGATGGCGCGCTTTCGCGACATCCGGCGAAATCCCATGTTGGGGATGCTTGCTCGAGATCGCTCAGGCCCCTCCCCTAACTGCTAGAACCAGCAGGACAGCGACGTTGCAGAAACTGGATGCGAAATTGCTGACGACCGGCTTTGTTGCCGGCATCACCGCCGCCCTGCTCGTGCTGGGTGCTGCTGCGCAGCCGACGCTTGCCTCCATCCTTTACGCCGCCTCCGCCCTTCCCGTTCTCATCGTTGGCCTCGGCTGGGGCAATGTCGCAGCGATCACCGCGATCGTGACCGCCGCACTGCTCGGCACGATCAGTGTCTCGCCGATGTTCGCCTTCGGCATGGCGATCTTCACGCTGGCGCCTGCCGGCTGGCTCGCGCATCTGTCGAGCCTCGCGCGCCCGGCTTCCGAAATCGGCGGCCCGGACGATTTGATGGCCTGGTACCCGCTTTCCGACATTCTTCTGCAGCTCTGCAGCTTCGTCACGATCGCGGTCGTGGTACTCGGTGTCATCATCGGATTCGGCCCCGAATTTACCGGCCAGTTGGTGGATGCCATGGCGCAGGCGATGAATGCGCAGGACCCGACCATGGCGCCGGATGCGATGGCGCTCGAACAGCTGAAGCGCAGCATGGTCGTACTTCTGCCGATCATCCAGGGCGGCACCTGGGTGATGCTCCTGACGCTGATGTATTACATCGCCATGCGAATCGTCACCGCTTCGGGCCGCAACAAGCGTCCGCGCGAAGATTTTCCCTCGGCGCTCCGGATGAACCGCAACACGGTCTTCATCTTCCTCGCCGGCATCATCGCCTGCTTCATCGGCGGTGTACCCGCGATGATCGGCGCGACCGTCTGCGGCACCTTCGGCGCAGGTTTCCTGATGGCGGGATTTGCCTCGCTGCATCAGAAAACCCGCGGCAAGGACTGGCGTCTGCCGGCACTCGTGCTCGCCTATCTCTCTTCGATCATGCTGCTCCCGCTCATGATCCCCTTCATCATCGGCCTTTCGGACACTCGAAGGACCGTTGCCCTGACGCCGGCCGGCAAAGCCGACACTTCAAACTCCGACACTGACAACTGAAAGGAACAGGATCATGCAAGTCATTCTCCTCGAACGAATCGCAAAGCTCGGCCAGATGGGCGAAACCGTCAAGGTTCGCGACGGCTTCGCCCGTAACTTCCTGCTGCCGCAGGGCAAGGCGCTGCGCGCCAACGAAGCCAACAAGAAGCGTTTCGAATCCGAGCGCGCCACGCTCGAAGCTCGTAACCTCGAGCGCAAGTCGGAAGCCCAGAAGGTTGCCGACGCTCTGGCCGGCAAGTCCTTCATCGTCGTCCGCTCGGCTGGTGAGACCGGCCAGCTTTACGGTTCTGTCGCTGCCCGTGACGTCGTTGAAATCCTGGCTGCCGAAGGCTTCAACATCGGCCGCAACCAGGTCGAACTCAACACCCCGATCAAGGCCATCGGCCTGCATCAGGTCACGCTGCACCTGCATGCTGAAGTCGAACTCTCGGTCGAGCTTAACGTTGCCCGTTCGTCTGAAGAAGCCGAGCGCCAGTCCAAGGGCGAAAGCCTAACCTCCGCCGACGCCATCTACGGCATCGACGAAGACGCCCTTCGTCCGGAAGACTTCTTCGATCCGGACGCCGACATGGACGGCGACGACGAATAATTTTCAGTCTCTTACTGAAACGAAACGCCCGGAATTTTCCGGGCGTTTTTCGTAGGTGCTCTGCTAAAATACGGCTTGCCAGAGCCGATTCGGTGAATGTCACAGTCAACCGAAAAGATCGGTTCCTTGAGCTTTTTCTGAAGTCGACAGAGCGTGCCTGTGAATCAATGTGGGTTGCGCTGCGAGCCATTTCGCCGGCCCAGCTTATCGCTATGGTGCAGCCACCGCCGACACACTGAACGGATGCGAACGAATGAACGATGCTGCGCGCAAACTGAGCCCGGTCCAGCCGGCCGAGCCCCTCTATCGGGAGGCGCCGAACAACATCGAAGCCGAACAGGCCCTGCTTGGCGCGATCCTCGTCAACAATGATGCCTTCTATCGCGTGTCGGACTTCCTCAAGCCCGAGCATCTCTACGAGCCCCTGCACCGGAAGATCTTCGAGGTCGCCTCGGAAATCATCCGCATGGGCAAGACCGCCAACCCGGTTACCATCAAGACCTTCCTTCCGGCCGACCAGAAGGTCGGCGACCTCACGGTTGCGCAATATCTCGCGCGGCTGGCCTCCGAAGCGGTCACGATCATCAACGCTGAGGACTATGGTCGCGCTATCTACGATCTCGCACTGCGCCGTTCGCTGATCCAGATCGGCGAAGATGTCGTCAATATCGCCTATGATGCCCCGCTCGACATGCCCCCCCAGGCGCAGATCGAGGACACTGAGCGCCGGCTGTTTGCGCTTGCCGAAAACGGTCGTTACGACGGCGGCTTCCAGTCCTTCTCGGATGCGGTCGCCCAGGCCGTCGACATGGCGGGTGCCGCCTTCGAACGCGACGGCAACCTCTCCGGTGTCTCGACCGGCATCCAGTCGCTGGATGCGAAGATGGGTGGTCTACAGCGCTCTGACTTGATCGTGCTTGCCGGACGTCCGGGTATGGGCAAGACCTCGCTTGCCACCAACATCGCTTGGAACATCGCAGCAGCCTACGAGCCCGAAGTCCTGCCCGACGGATCCTTCAAAGCAAAGAACGGCGGTGTCGTCGGCTTCTACTCGCTCGAAATGTCGGCCGAGCAGCTCGCCACCCGTATCATGTCCGAGCAGACGGAAGTCTCCTCCTCGAAGATCCGTCGTGGTGACATCACCGAGCACGAATTCGAGAAGCTCGTCGGCTTTTCCCAGACCATGCAGAAAGTGCCACTGTTCATCGACCAGACCGGTGGTATCTCGATCGCCCAGCTTGCGGCGCGCGCCCGCCGCCTGAAGCGCCAGCGCGGCCTCGACTTTCTTGTCGTGGACTATATCCAGCTGATGACCGGTGCCGGCAAGGCGGGCGAAAACCGCGTGCAGGAAATCACCCAGATCACCACGGGCCTCAAGTCGCTCGGCAAGGAATTGAACGTGCCGATCGTGGCGCTCTCGCAGCTCTCCCGTCAGGTCGAAAGCCGCGAAGACAAGCGCCCGCAGCTCTCCGACCTTCGCGAATCGGGCTCGATCGAGCAGGACGCCGACGTGGTGCTCTTCGTGTTCCGCGAGGAATATTACGTGAAGAACATGGAGCCGCGCGATCTCGCCGATCCGAAATATCCCGAATGGGAAGCGCATATGGACAAGGTCAAGGGTACGGCCGACGTCATCATCGCCAAGCAGCGTCACGGACCGACCGGCACCGTCAAGCTCGCCTTCCAGTCGGAATTCACCCGCTTCGCGGATCTGGCCGAGCCGAGCTTCATTCAATACGAAGAGCCGTGAGATGAAAGGGCGCCCCGCACAGCGCCCTTTTCCATGTCCGCTAGAGGCCCTGCGCCCGCAGCACGGCGACCGTCAGCACACCGCCCGCTGCGGCGGGCAAGAGCGGCAAGCGGGTGGCAGTCAGTGCCACCACGGCGCATCCGATCGTCTCGGCCCAACCGGTGGCAAAGGCGGTCGGCGCCACAACGGCCATCAGGACCGAGGGCGGGATTGCCCCGAGTATCTCCTCTGTGCTCGGCGACAGCTTCAGAAGTCGACCGACGAGCAAGCCCGCCATACGGGTCGAGATCGTGGCCGCCGCCATGGCGAAGATGGCGAGTACGGTCGTCAGGTCCAGGGTCATACGCGGACCTCCCTCGCCCTGCGAGAGGTTATTGCGGCCATGGCAACCCCGCCAAGCGCGCCGCCCAGAATGTACCAGACACCCGGCAGGAAATGATGCACGAGCAAGGCTGCAGCCCCGCTGCCGACCAGGATCAGTCCGGTGTCACTGCCACGCCAGAAGCCGGCAATCAGGATGACGAAGACGGCCGGGAAGACGAAGTCCATTGCAATCACGGCCGGATCTCCGACCATCGCTCCGAGCAGAGCCCCAACGAGCCCCGACAGGACCCAGGCCAAGTAAAAGGGCAAGGCGGCGCCTGAGAACCAGGCTGGGGTCAGCCGATGGCCGCGCGCGCGGAACTCCGCCACGGCCCAGATCTCGTCGGCGAGGAAGAGCATCGACATGACCTTCTGACGTCGGGAGAATTCCGTCATGTGCCGCGAGATCGAGGCCCCCATGAGGACATGGCGGATGTTGACCAGAAGCGCGGCTGTGCCGAGAGCCGCGATGCTCGCCGGGTGGGTCCAGAGGTCCATCGCCACGAATTGCGAGCCGCCGGCAAAGACCAGCGCGCTCATCAGCATGGCCTCGAGCGCGGATAGCCCCTTGGTGGCCGCCACGGCGCCGAAGACGAGGCCGATCGGCACGACCGCAACCATAAGCGGAAGGATGGATTGAAAACCCTGGCGCAGATCCAGGCGTGTCGCTGATGTCATAACGTCTCCCCTGCAGATCACAGGTCGCCGGGATAGGCGGTCGCGGGCGCCGGGTCTTGAACGAAAGTGATCAGCCGGCGCGAAAGACGCCGGGCGTAAGCCCGGTCCGGGCCTTGAACTGGCGGGTCATGTGGGCCTGGTCGGCAAAGCCGCAGGCTGCCGCCGTATCAGAGGGTGTTGCGCCCATCCGCAGCAGATGTCTGGCATGGCGGATGCGCATGTCGGTCTGGAAGGCATGCGGGGTGATGAAGTACTGCTTGCGGAACGCCCGTATCATGTGGGCACGGCTGAGGCCTGCCACTCTGGCCAGCGCTTCGAGACCGATCTCCTCGTCGAAATGTGCGGCGATGTAGTCGCGTACGCGGCGCATGGCAAGCGGCTCGTTGTGATCAGGCGCGCGGATCATGTCGCTGCCATGGCGCGCAAACATGGTAGCGATCACACAATACATGCTCTCCTCGCCCTCAAGCGCCGCAACCTCGCCGGCCTCGATCCGGCTGTGGGCCAGGTTGAACGATCTCGCGAGTTCCGGATCGGTGAGCAACTGCCGGCCGAAGCTCGGCATGCCGTTGAATGCACGCCCTGTCACATCCTCGATGATGTCGGTCAGCAATGCGACATCGGGATAGATCATCCGGTAGCGATAACCCTCCGGCGCACCGGGTTGGCCGTCATGCACCTCGCCTGGATTGATCAGATAGAGCGCGCCGGGGCCCGTGTATTCGCGCATGCCGCGGATGCTGGCCACCTGGCAACCGACCTCGATCGCCCCGATCGAGAAGGTGTCGTGCGAGTGGGGCGAGAATTCGTGGGTGATGAAAGACGCGCTCAGGCACTCCATGTCACGGAAACGCCCGTCTCGCCAGAAGCGGGTCTGCTCCTGCCGTGAGACCGGGTTGGCTTCGGCCGCCTCTTGCTGCGAAACACTGTGCATAGCAGCATAATATCGGGCAGCCGCATTTTCGTCTTGAAGAAAAGTGCTAGGGTCGCCGCAGAGATCAACCGACCCGAAGCCTTCATGACAGACCGTTTTACCATTCTCGACGCGCCGGAGGAGTTTCTTTCGGCACCGCTGCGCCTGACCGTGGATCTCTCGGCGATCGCCGAGAACTGGCGAGAGATGGCACGCCGCTCGGGCAAGGCGCGGGCGGCTGCCGTCGTCAAGGCGGATGCCTATGGTCTTGGCATCGAGGATGTCGGCCAGGTACTCTACCGGGCCGGTGCCCGCGACTTCTTCGTCGCCGTGCCGGCGGAAGGAGCGACACTCCGCCCCTATGCGCCCGAGGCCCGCATCTTCGTGCTCTCGGGTATCTGGCCTGGCCAGGAAGAGATCTTCTTCGAGAACGACCTGGTCCCGGTGATCGCATCAGAGGAGCAGCTTGCCTTCTGGATGGCGGTGCTCACCGAGCGCGGCCCCTACCCTTGCGCGCTGCATGTCGACACCGGCTTCAACCGTCTCGGCCTGCCAATGGCCGAAGCGATCGCGCTGGTCGATGATGTCTCGCGACCGGCGAGCCTCGACCCGGTGCTCGTCATGAGCCACCTCGCCTGCGGCGACGACCCGTCGTCACCGATGAACCGGCAACAAGTCGAGAAATTTCGGACGGTTAGTGCCGCTTTCGAAGGTATCGATTCCAGCCTCTCGGCATCAGCCGGCGTCTTCCTCGGTTCAGACTATCACTTCGATCTCACCCGCCCCGGCATCGCTCTATACGGTGGCGAGGCCGTGAACGGTGCGAAAAACCCGATGCGGACGGTGGTCAAGGCAGAAGCACGCATCCTACAAATTCGCGAGGCGAAAGCGGGCGATGGCGTCTCTTACGGCGCCACCCATGTGCTTTCCCGCGACAGCAGGCTTGCGGTTGCGAGCGTCGGCTATGCCGATGGCTATCTGCGCAATCTCTCCGGCTCCGGCATTCCCTTGCGCGAGACCGGTGTTCCCGGCGCCTACGGCGTCATCGCCGGCAAGCACGTGCCCGTCGTCGGGCGGGTCACCATGGACCTGACCATCTTCGACGTGACCGATCTGCCCGGGAATGCCGTGCGCAGCGGCGACTATGTGGAACTCTTCGGACTTTCCATGCCGCTCGACGACGTGGCGCGCGCCGCCGGCACGATCGGCTATGAAATGCTGACCGGGATGGGCCTACGCTATGAGCGGCTCTATATCGAGGGCGATGACTGAGGACTGGTGCGGCCTGATTTGTTCTGCTATTGTTCCAGTCTTGCACATTTCCAATACTGAGCGGAGTCCACCGTGCCGAACATTCAGTTGAGCAAGCAGGACGCTGAATTTGTTGAGGAACAGATGAATTCCGGTTTCTACCAGAGCGCTGACGCGGTGGTCACGGCAGGCCTTGCGCTTCTGCGAGAGAAGGAGGGAGCCACTCTTCGTGTACTCATCCAGGAAGGGATCGATGACGTTGAGGCGGGGCGTGTCATGAGCTTCGACGGCGCAGCGGAACTGACGGCCTACATCATGGGGATGCCGAAGGAACGGGAGGATGGGAGCACGTCGTCTGGTGCTGACTAAAAGGGCACTCCGCGATCTTCGCGCGCATTATGACTACATCCTCGAATTCGACCCCATCGCCGCTAAACGTCTTCTGCACGAAATCAACAGAAAGATGGAGTGGATCGCCGAGCTGGGTATCAATGGTGCTCCTCGATCATCCATCCCCGGACTTAGGGCCTTTCCCTTCAAGAACCGATGCATCTATTTAACCATCTTTGATGAGGCGATCACCGTGCTACGCGTGGTGCATGGCCGCCAAAACATCACGCCCGACGACTTCCCTGAAAGCGATACGTAATTCATGGCCAAAGCCAAAACCCAATTCGTCTGCCAGAACTGCGGCACGGTCCATTCCCGCTGGGCGGGCAAATGCGATGGATGCGGCGAGTGGAACACCATCGTCGAGGAAGATCCGATGGGCGGAATCGGCTCCGGTCCCGGCAAGGTGCCGAAGAAGGGCCGTGCCGTCGCACTCACAGCGCTTTCCGGCGAGATCGAGGAGGCACCGCGCATTCCGACCGGGATGGGCGAACTCGACCGGGCGACCGGGGGTGGGTTCGTGCGAGGATCTGCCGTGCTGATCGGCGGCGATCCCGGCATCGGCAAGTCGACGCTGCTGATGCAGGCGGCGGCGGCGCTATCGCGACGTGGCCATCGCGTCATCTATGTCTCTGGCGAAGAGGCGGTCGCGCAGGTCAGGCTCCGGGCGCAGCGGCTGGGAGCCGCCGATACGGACGTACTGCTTGCGGCCGAAACCAATGTCGAGGACATCCTTGCCACGATTTCCGAGGGCAAGCGGCCCGATCTGGTCATCATCGATTCGATCCAGACGCTGTGGAGTGATACTGCCGACAGTGCACCGGGCACCGTCACCCAGGTGCGCACCGGCGTGCAGGCGATGATCCGCTATGCCAAGCAGACGGGCGCCACCATGGTGCTGGTCGGCCATGTCACCAAGGAGGGCCAGATCGCGGGTCCCCGTGTCGTCGAGCACATGGTCGATGCGGTCCTCTATTTCGAAGGCGATCGCGGCCATCACTACCGCATCCTGCGCACGGTGAAGAACCGTTTCGGGCCGACCGACGAGATCGGCGTCTTCGAAATGTCGGACAAAGGACTGCGCGAAGTCGCCAACCCTTCCGAACTTTTCCTCGGTGAACGCAATGAAAAGGCACCGGGGGCTGCGGTCTTTGCAGGCATGGAAGGCACGCGGCCGATCCTCGTCGAAGTGCAGGCGCTGGTGGCGGCTACCTCACTCGGCACCCCGCGTCGTGCCGTCGTCGGCTGGGATTCCTCCCGCCTCGCCATGATTTTGGCGGTATTGGAGGCGCATTGCGGGGTCAGGCTCGGTCAGCATGACGTCTACCTGAACGTCGCTGGCGGCTACCGGATCAGCGAACCGGCGGCCGACATGGCGATCGCTTCGGCTCTGGTTTCATCACTGGCCGGTCTTGCCCTTCCGGCCGATTGCGTCTATTTCGGCGAAGTCAGCCTGTCAGGGGCGGTGAGGCCAGTGGCCCACACGGCCCAAAGGCTGAAAGAGGCGGAAAAGCTTGGTTTCTCCGCCGCGGTCTTGCCGGCTGCCTCGCCGGACCTGCCAAAGGGTTCGAAGGGCAAATGGAGGGAAGTGGACAGCCTTCCCGATCTCGTGGCGCGGATCGCCGGTTCCCGGCTGAAAGCCCCCGCAGATCAGGAGGACGGTTGATCCGGTCCGACGCGTGAGACAACGCGTTCCGGCGGGTTCGCGGTGACATCAATGCCGGTTCGCCGGCGGCCCTGGAGTTGGTATTTATGCCCATCACTATTTTCGACGGTATCGTCATCGGCGTCGTCCTGTTTTCAGCGGTGCTGGCGATGGTGCGCGGCTTTTCGCGTGAAGTGCTGTCCATCGCGAGCTGGGCAGGCTCGGTGGCGGCCGCCTATTACCTTTATCCCCTGCTCGTGCCCTATGTGATGAACTACACCAGCGACGAGCGCATCGCGCTTGCGGGTTCCGCCGGCATCATCTTCCTGATTGCGCTGATCGTCATTTCCTTCATCACCTCCCGCATTGCCGATTTCATTATCGACAGCCGCATCGGCGCACTCGACCGAACGCTCGGCTTCCTGTTCGGCGCGGCCCGCGGCCTACTGCTTCTCGTCGTCGCCGTCGCCTTCTGGAACTGGCTGATCGATGCCGGACAGCGCCCCGACTGGGTCAACAATTCGAAGTCCAAGCCTTTCCTGGACTCGCTGGTCGAAAAACTCGAAGCCGTTCTGCCCGAGGATATCGAGCCGCAGATCCGTGAGCGCATCCTTGGCCGCGAAGAACCTGCTGCAGACGCCACTGGCGACAATGCATCTGCCGAGCAGGCTCCCGCTGAACAGGTCCCGTCCGAGCAAACCCCGGCGCAGCCGGCGACACCTTAAGAACGCACTGTTCATCGCGCGGCCTAGGTGCCGCGCGAACCGTCACCCATATCAATGCCGCCGGATCGGGACAGACCGGCGGCTTAGCCGTTAGAAGCCCAGCATCCTTGCATCTGTCCCCGGAGCAAAGGCCCTCGCCATGAAGCAGTTCAGCCCTTCTTATGTCGTGTATGGCAGCCATGACGACAAGTATCACGAGGAATGCGGGGTCTTCGGGATCCTCGGGCATCCGGATGCCTCGACGCTGACCGCCCTTGGTCTCCATGCCCTCCAGCATCGCGGCCAGGAAGCAGCCGGCATCGTCTCCTTCGACGGGCGGCAGTTCTACACCGAAAAGCATATGGGCCTGGTCGGCGACCACTACACCAACCCGGTGACCCTGGCGAAGCTGCCTGGCCCACAGGCGATCGGCCATACCCGTTACTCGACGACGGGCGAAGTGGCGCTGCGCAACGTCCAGCCGCTGTTTGCCGAACTCGAGGAAGGCGGCATCGCGATCGCCCACAACGGCAACTTCACCAACGGCCTGACGCTCCGCCGCCAGATCATCGCGACCGGCGCCATCTGCCAGTCGACGTCGGATACCGAAGTCGTGCTGCATCTCATCGCCCGCTCGCGCCATGCCTCGACCACCGACCGCTTCATCGACGCCATCCGCCAGATGGAAGGCGGCTATGCGATGATCGCGCTTACCCGCACCAAGCTGATCGCCGCCCGCGACCCGATCGGCATCCGGCCGCTGGTCATGGGCGAGCTCGACGGCAAGCCGATCTTCTGTTCGGAGACCTGTGCGCTCGACATCATTGGCGCGAAATTCGTCCGCGACGTGAAGAACGGCGAAGTGATCATCTGCGAAACGCAGGCCGATGGCTCCGTGACCATCGAGTCCCGCATGCCGGCGCGGCCGCAGCCGGAACGCGTCTGCCTGTTCGAATATGTCTACTTCGCCCGGCCAGACTCGGTCGTCGCAGGTCGCAACGTTTATACCACCCGCAAGAATGCCGGCATGAACCTCGCGCTTGAAGCACCTGTTGAAGCTGATGTTGTCGTGCCCGTGCCGGATGGCGGCACGCCTGCTGCCCTCGGCTATGCGCAGCAGAGCGGCATTCCCTTCGAATACGGCATCATCCGCAACCATTATGTCGGCCGTACCTTCATCGAGCCGACCCAGCAGATCCGCGCCTTTGGCGTGAAGCTCAAGCATTCGGCCAACCGGGCGATGATCGAGGGCAAGCGCGTCGTGCTGGTCGACGATTCCATCGTGCGCGGCACGACCTCCCTGAAGATCGTGCAAATGATTCGCGATGCCGGCGCCAAGGAAGTGCATATCCGCGTCGCCAGCCCGATGATCTTCCACCCGGACTTCTACGGCATCGATACGCCCGATCGCGACAAGCTGCTCGCCAACCAATATGCGGGCGATGAGGCCATGGCGAAGTATATCGGTGCGGACTCGCTCGCCTTCCTTTCGATTGACGGCCTCTACAAGGCGGTCGGCGGCAAGCCGCGTGATCCGGCAAACCCGCAATTCACCGACCACTACTTCACCGGCGACTATCCGACACGCCTCGTCGACAAGGAGAGCGAAAAGCCGGGCCGCAAGGAAAGCATGCTCGCCGCCAACGGCTGAGCTTAAAAGCACAGGACAGACCATGACCATCGACCTCAAGGGCCGGATCGCGCTCGTCACCGGCGCCTCGCGCGGCATCGGCTATTTCACCGCGATCGAACTCGCCAAGGCCGGCGCCCATGTGATTGCCTGCGCCCGCACGGTGGGTGGTCTGGAAGACCTCGACGACGCCATCAAGGCCGTCGGCGGCACCGCGACGCTGGTGCCCTTCGACCTTTCGGACATGGCGGCGATCGATCAGCTCGGCGGCCACATCTTCGAGCGCTGGGGCCAGCTGGACATTGCAGTGCTCAACGCGGGCGTGCTCGGCGTCATCTCGCCGATCGGCCATGTCGAGGCAAAGGTCTTCGACAAGGTCATAACGATCAATGTCACCGCCACATGGCGCCTGATCCGCACCCTGGAGCCGGTGCTCGTGAAGTCCGACCAAGGCCGTGTGCTGATCCTGTCTTCGGGCGCCGCCCATAAGTGCCGCCCTTTCTGGGGGCCTTATTCCGCCTCCAAGGCCGCCGTTGAGGCGCTGGCGCGTACCTGGGCGGCCGAGACGCAACGGCTGCCGCTGCGTATCCTCTCCGTCGATCCCGGCGCGACGCGTACCGCCATGCGCGCCCAAGCCATGCCGGGCGAAGATCCGGACACGCTACCGCATCCATCGGAAGTCGCCGCCAAACTCCTGCCGCTCGTCGCCCCGGAGCAGACGGAAACGGGCAAGCTCTACGTGGTGCGAGAGGGCAAGATCGTCGACTACCGGATGCCGGAGTAAGCGATTCGGCGTTCTCATCCGCGGCCCGAGGGTCGCCCAATCCGAGACAAGCGCATGAATGCCAGAGACTTTGCCGCCTATGCCTATCTGTCTCTGGCCTGGGGGCTTTCCTTCCTGCTCCTCCTGCATGTGGTCGATGCCTTCGGCTGGATCGGGGCGGTGACATTTCGTTGCTTCATCGCGGGCGCCCTGCTCTATGCGATTGCGCGCATGATGCGGCGCAAGCTCGATTTCGGTGCAGGCTGGCTCCCCTTCACCATCGTCGGCGCAACCACGGTGGCAGGGCAGTTGATCGGCCTGTCCTATGCGACGCCGCTGATCGGGACGGCCATGGCTGCGATCTTCGTTGCGTCCATCCCGCTGTTTTCCATGGTGATCGCGCAACTCTGGGGCCTCGAGCGCATCACGCAGGCGCGTGTGTTCGGCCTCGTGCTCGGGACGATCGGCATCGTCATGCTGGTCGGCTTCCCGGCAGTGCCCGTCACCGGTGCATTCCTGCTCGGCTGCTTTGCGATGATCGGGTCGACCTTTTCCGCCGCCTTCGGCAGCAATTATGCCAGCCGGTATCTTTCCAGCACCGGCCCATGGGAAGTGACCATCGGCTCCTTCATCGCCGGTGGTATTCTGACGCTGCCGCTTCTCTGGTTCGTGCCCGTGCCCGGCACACCGGTCGCGCTGGACTATCTCTATCTCGTGGCGCTAGCCGCGTTGATGAGCGCCCTCACCTATGTTCTCTATTTCAGTCTGGTCAAAAGCATCGGAGCGACGGCGGCGATCAGCGTCGAGTTCGCGGTGACTGTGGTTGCGGTGCTCGTGGGGGCACTGGTGCTGGATGAGGCCTTGACGATGCTGCAGCTTTTCGGCGGCGGCGTCATCATCCTCGGCTGTGCGCTCGTGCTCGGCCTCGTCCGCCTGCCGCGGACGGCTGCCTGATTACGCTGTCCGCCGGCGGATGCGGGACAGGCCGCGGCGCGGCTGCGCATCGGCAAGGGCGAGCGCCTGGCCGGTCTCTGCCAGCAGGATGGCGGGTTCATAGAGCCGCACACAATTGCGACCGTCGGCCTTCGCCCGGTACAAGGCGGCATCTGCACAGGCAAGAAGGGTGTCGAGCCCCGTTCCCCGCTGCGTCGATTCACAGACACCGATGCTCACCGTGATCCCAAAGGCTCCCAAGCCCGGCAGGACCATGTCGGCAACGGCGAAGCGCAGGTTTTCGGCGACGGCGACCGCCTGTTGCGCGCTCATGCGCGGCATGAGGCAGGCGAATTCCTCGCCGCCGATCCGGGCGAAGAGCCAGCCCTTCGGCATGCGCTGGTCAATGGCACGCGAAAAGGCGAGCAGGACCTGGTCGCCGGCCGCATGGCCATGCGTATCGTTGACCGACTTGAAATGGTCGATGTCGAAAAGCAACAGGCTCGCACCGCCCTCGGCCTCCTGAAGTATGTCGTTAGCCTCTGTCACGAAGGTGCGGCGGTTGGCGAGGTTGGTAAGGGGATCACGCTCGGAGGCCAGGCGATAGCGCCACTCGTCGCGTTCCTTGGCCACGATCAGCAGAGAGATCAGTGAGAGGACGATCAGCATGGAATTCGCCAGCGTGACAAGTGCGAACCAAGGCGCCGTGCTTCCATCCGCGGCATAGGGCGGGGCGACGAATACACTGAGCGGCACCGCCGCCAGCCAGAGCAGACCGCGCAGGGCGTTGGCGGTTGCAGCAATCGACCGGGAGGGCAATGGTTCGTGCTTGGCGCGCACCAGGGTTTCGCGCGCCATCAGGAAACAGTACACGGCCACGAGCAGAGACAAGGTCGCAGTCCGGGCTTCGACTGAATTCTGCAGCATCGGTGTGAACCAGAGCAGGATCCACGCGAGCGCACCCATAGAACCCTTTGCAATTGATAGACGCGCGCCTTCGAAGACGACGACCGCCTGCCAGTAGAGACCGACGGCGAGAATGCCGAGACAGAGGCCCACGCCGGATGAAAGGGTGAGCGGCAAGCTTTCGCGGTTTGCATGAAGGAGCATGGCCGCGCAGCCGGCAAGGCCAGCGGCCACGAGCAGTGGAAGCACGCGACTGTCTCGATAGCGCAACCACATATAGATCGTGACCACGGTGGAGATCAGGGTGATCAACGCATGGACAACCATGAGGGTGGGCAAATGCAGAGTCTGGTCCATGCCGAAGATCATCTCCGAGGGTGGGGGAAGTCTCCCTAAAATTGGGGTAGTTACCTTGAAAAAACCTTAACTCTCAAAGCGACGGCCCAAATGAGCCTGCTTCGTCTCGATACGGCCCCTGCCTGGAGCTGAACCCTTGACCAAATCCACTGCCCGCGCCATAAAGCGCGTCATGAAAACGAGCCTCTGCATCATTTGCGGGACCATTATTCGCTAGCGCTTCGCTGGCCTGGCCGTTTTCGTCTCCTGCATAGCCCCAGATGACAAACGACCCGGTCCAGCCGGGTACCATTCGTTCTGGGAGTTTCTCATGGCCGGCGGCCTCAAGCTTTACAACACGCTCACACGCGACAAGGTCGATTTCGAGCCGATCGACCCGGACAATGTGCGCCTGTATGTCTGCGGGCCGACCGTCTATGACTTCGCCCATATCGGCAATGCGCGTCCTGTCATCGTCTTCGACGTGCTCTACCGGCTGCTGCGCCACACCTATGGCGCGGACAAGGTCACCTATGTCCGCAACATCACCGACGTGGACGACAAGATCAACGCACGCGCACTGCGCGATTTCGGTGGGCAGATCGCCGATGGTTCGATGAGCCTCAACGAGGCGATCCGGGCCGTTACAGGCAAGACCGAGAGCCAGTTCCACGAGGACGTGGCCTCGCTCGGCTGCTTGAAACCCACCGTCGAGCCACGCGCCACAGACAACATTGCCCAGATGATCGTAATAATCCAGCGATTGCTCGACATGGGCCATGCCTATGTCGCCAGTGGTTCGGAAGGCCATGAAGTGCTGTTTTCCACCGCCTCGATGGCGGATTACGGCATGCTGTCGAAGCGCAAGCTCGAGGACCAGCAGGCGGGCGCCCGCGTAGCGGTCGAGAGCCACAAGATGAATCCTGCCGATTTCGTGTTGTGGAAGCAGTCGGCCGACACCGAGCCGGGCTGGCCGGCGAGCTTTATCTTCGAGAAGACGACCACGCCGATCTACGGCCGTCCCGGCTGGCATATCGAATGCTCGGCCATGGCGGACCGCTATCTCTGGGAAGAGATCAAGGATCGCCTCTCGCCGAAGGCCAAGGCCAAGCCGCATCAGTTTGACATCCATGGCGGCGGGCTCGACCTGATTTTCCCGCACCACGAGAACGAAATCGCCCAGTCCTGCTGCGCTTTCGACAACGATCTGATGGCGACCGTGTGGATGCATAACGGCTTCCTGCAGGTCGAAGGCCGGAAGATGTCGAAGTCGGAAGGCAATTTCGTCACGATCAACGAGTTGCTGGCGACGGAGAAATTCGGCGGGCGGAAGTGGCCGGGCGAAGTTCTGCGGCTTGCGATGCTGATGACGCATTACCGCGAGCCGATCGATTTCTCGGTCAAGCGGCTGGAGGAGGCGGAACGCCTGCTGGCGAAATGGCCGGCGGGTGATGCTGGCGATGTGGCGCCGGATGCCTCCGTCCTCGAAGCCCTTGCAGACGACCTGAACACGGTCGCAGCCGTTCAGGCGGTCCATGCGCTTGCCCAGGCAGCAAATGCGGATCCATCGAAACTGCCGTTGTTTGTCGCCTCAGCGGCCCTGCTCGGTGTCGCACCGAAAAAGGCTGAAGTCAGCGACGACCTCTCTGCCGCCGTTCAGGCGCTGGTCGATATGCGGCTCGAAATGCTGAAAGCCAAGAACTTTGCCGAGGCCGACCGGATCCGCGACGAGCTTGCCGCCAAGGGCATCCAGCTCAAGGACGGCAAGGACAAGGAAACCGGCGAACGGATCACGACCTGGGAGGTCAAGCGGTAGGATGGTTTTGGCTGCGGTGGAATGAGGAGACACGCATGAGCGAGATCCATAGCGGCGGCTGCCAATGCGGCGCGATCAGGTTCCAGGCGTCGAAGCTTGGGCGACCGTCGATCTGCCATTGCCGCATGTGCCAGAAGCATTTCGGCTCCTTCTTCGGCGCTTTCGTCACCGCTGATCAGGCGCACCTGACCTGGACGCGCGGACAGCCGATGCTTTACCGCTCCTCGTCCAAGGTGAAGCGCGGCTTCTGCGGCAAATGCGGTACGCCGCTTTCCTATCATCACCCCAATGGGGTGGAACTTGCGATCGGCGCCTTCGACCATCCGGAGAATTTCGAGCCGCAGGTTCAGGTCAACCACCAGAAGCGCCTGCCGTGGATCGATCATCTCTTCGAGAAGCCCGCCTATTCCAGCCCTGCTATGGAGGAGTTCTTCGCTTCGATCGAGAGCTTCCAGCACCCCGATCACGATACGCCCGTATGGCCACCGGAGGATGAACAATGACCCGTCAGGTACATTCCGGCGGCTGCCAGTGCGGCGCGATCCGTTATAAGATCGCGGGCGAACTCGGCTATCCGCATATCTGCCATTGCCGCATGTGTCAGAAGGCGAGCGGCAACTTTTTCATGGCGCTGGCCGGCTCGCGCCAGGAAGATTTCTTGCTGATGCGCGGTGAGCCAAGCTGGTTCCAGTCGTCTGACCCGTGCGGGCGCGGCTTTTGCAAGGACTGCGGCACGCCGCTCTTTTTCCGCAGCAAAGGCTCGCCCTACATAAGCGTCACCATCGGCAGCCTCGACAAGCCTGAACTCGCCGAGCCCATCTCGCAGGATGGCGTCGAGAGCCGTGTTTCCTATTTCGACAGACTTTTCGGCCTGCCGGAAAAGCAGACCGACCGGTCGGACCTTCCGGCGGGCAATGCCGGGATTGCCGCCACATCACGGCAGCATCCCGATCACGATACGGTGGCCTGGCCACCGAAGAGGACATGACATGACGAAAGAATTGCGCGGCTTTTATCCTGAGATCGAACCCTATGAGACCGGCATGCTCGATGTCGGCGACGGTCACCAGATCTATTGGGAGCGTTTCGGCACCAAAGGCGCCAAGCCGGCCGTCTTCCTGCATGGCGGCCCCGGTGGGGCCATTAGCCCGACGCAGCGACGTCTGTTCGATCCCGCGCTTTACGATGTGATCCTGTTCGACCAGCGCGGCTGTGGCAAGTCCACACCGCATGCCTCGATCGAGGCCAACACCACCTGGCACCTCGTCGCCGACATCGAACGGCTGCGAGAACTGATGGGCGTCGAGACATGGCTCGTCTTCGGCGGCTCCTGGGGCTCGACGCTGGCGCTTGCCTATGCCGAAACCCATCCGGAGCGGGTCTCCGAACTCGTGCTGCGCGGCATCTATACGCTCACCAGGGCCGAGCTCGACTGGTACTACCAGTTCGGCGTCTCCGAGATGTTCCCGGACAAGTGGGAGCGCTTCATTGCCCCGATCCCGGAAAACGAGCGCCACGAGATGATGGCGGCCTACCGCCGGCGCCTCACGGGCACCAACCGCGAGGAACAATTGCGCTGCGCCGTTGCCTGGAGCACCTGGGAAGGCGAGACCATAACACTTCTGCCCAACCCCGATTATTCCGACCACTTCTATGATCCGGAATTCGCACTGGCCTTTGCCCGCATCGAAAACCACTTCTTCGTCCATGCCGGCTGGCTGGAGGAAGGTCAGCTCTTGCGCGATGCCTATAAGCTCAAAGATATTCCCGGCGTGATCATCCATGGCCGCTACGACATGCCCTGCCCGGCCAAGTATGCCTGGCAATTGCACAAAGCCTGGCCGAAGGCGGATTTCCACCTGATCGAGGGGGCAGGTCATGCCTATCTCGAGCCTGGCATCCTCGACCAGCTGATCCGCGCGACGGATCGGTTTGCGGGGAAGAACTGAAATAGATGAATGCCCCTCACGTCCTCTCCCCAACAGTGGGGAGAGGACGTGAGATCACCGAGTTGCCTGAGGACAACAGCATGACGCTTGAAAAGATCACCCTGTTCGACACGACGCTCCGCGACGGCCAGCAGACGCCGGGGATCGATTTTTCCGTCGAGGACAAGATCGCGATCGCGGCGATGCTGGATGATTTTGGCTTCGACTATGTCGAGGGCGGCTATCCGGGGGCAAACCCGACGGACACGACGTTCTTTTCGAAGAAGCGCACGCAAAAGGCCGGCTTCGTCGCCTTCGGCATGACCAAGCGCGCCGGCATCTCCGCCTCCAACGATCCGGGCCTCAGCCAGCTCATCCAGTCGAAGGCAGATGCCGTCTGTCTGGTCGCCAAGAGCTGGGACTATCATGTGAAGGTCGCGCTCGGCTGCACCAACGATGAAAACCTCGAGAGCATCCGCGACAGCGTCAAGGCCGTGGTCGAAGCGGGCAAGCTTTCCATGGTCGACTGCGAACACTTCTTCGATGGCTACAAGGCCAATCCTGACTATGCCATCGCCTGCGCCCAGGAAGCCTATCAGGCCGGCGCGCGCTGGGTCGTGCTCTGCGACACCAATGGCGGTACGCAGCCGCCGGAAATCCGGGACATCGTCTCGGCCGTGATTGCCTCCGGCATCCCCGGCTCTTCGCTCGGCATCCACGCGCATAACGACACCGGTCAGGCGGTCGCCAATTCGCTCGCCGCAGTCGAGGCCGGCGTGCGGCAGATCCAGGGCACGCTGAACGGTATCGGCGAGCGCTGCGGCAATGCCGATCTCGTCACCATCATCCCGACGCTCTGTCTGAAGGAGACCTATGCGTCGCGCTTCGAAACGTCGATCGACCGGGAAAAGCTCGTCGGACTCGCCCGCCTGTCGCGCGCCTTCGACGAGCTGCTCAACCGCTCGCCCAACCACCAGTCGCCTTACGTCGGCGGCTCGGCCTTTGCCACCAAGGCCGGCATCCACGCCTCGGCGCTTCTGAAGGACCCGAAGACCTACGAACATGTGGAGCCGGAAAGTGTCGGCAATTTCCGCAAGGTCATGGTCTCCGATCAGGGCGGCAAGGCCAACTTCCTCAACGAGTTGAAGCGTCGCGGCATCCGGGTTGCCAAGGACGATCCGAAGCTCGACACGCTGATCTCGGTCGTCAAGGAGCGCGAAGCCCTCGGTTATGCTTATGAGGGTGCGGATGCGAGCTTCGAGCTTCTGGCCTTGAAGACGCTCGGGACCGTCCCGGATTTCTTCGCGGTCGAAAGTTTCCGGGTGATGGTCGAACGGCGTTTCGACAGCCATGGCCGGCTGAAGACCGTCTCAGAAGCCGTCGTGCGGGTGCTGGTCGACGGCGAGACCGTGATGTCGGTCGCCGAAGGCGACGGGCCTGTCAATGCGCTCGACATCGCGCTGCGCAAGGATCTCGGCAAATACCAGTCCGAAATTCTCGACCTGGAACTGGCGGACTACAAAGTCCGCATCCTCAACGGCGGCACCGAGGCCATCACACGCGTCCTGATCGAGTCCACCGATGCGACTGGTGCCCGCTGGTGGACGGTCGGCGTGTCCGAGAACATTATCGACGCCTCTTTCCAGGCCCTGATGGACTCGATCGTCTACAAGCTGATGAAGAACCGCGAAATGGCGGGCCAGATCGCGGCTGAGTGACGTCTTCCCAGTCAGGCTGCGATCCGGTCGCGGCGCTGACCTCCGTGTTCGTAGCGCTGGGCTGCGAAAAACAGGACCAGGGCTGCGATCGGGAAGGCAGCGGCCACCAGTGGCAGGGCGGATAGGCCCGGGCCGTGGTCGATGGCCAGACCGCCGCCCCAGGCGCCGATGGCATTGCCGAGATTGAAGGCGGCGATGTTGAAGCTGGAGGCGAGCGCTTGCCCTGCCCCTTCCGCCTTTTCGAGAACCCGCATCTGAAGCGGTGCGACCGTGGCAAATCCCGCAGCACCGACCAGGCCCACCATGGCGACCATCCAGCCCTTTTCCGGCAGGACGAAAGCCATGACCAGGAGCGAGAGGCTCAGGGCGAGCAGCGTCAGCAAGATGGATCGGTCGAGATTGCGGTCTGCCAACCTGCCGCCGACGAGGTTGCCGATGATAAGGCCGCCACCGAAGACGAGGAGGATCGGCGAGACGGCAGCATCGGAAAATCCGGTCACCTGGGTCAGCACGGGCGCGATATAGGTGAAAACTGTGAAGACGCCGGCATAGCCGAGCACGGTGATCGCGAGACCCGCCAGAACCTGCGGCCGGCCCATGGTGGCAAGATCCGAACGCCAGTTCTGTGGCTCCAGTTCGCTGTCATGACGAGGCAGGAAGATCGCAAGCACGGCGAGTGCAACGATACCCACCACGGCAACGGCCCAGAATGTCGTGCGCCATCCGTATTCCTGGCCGAGCCAGGTCCCGAAGGGAACGCCGGCGATATTGGCAACCGTCAAGCCGGTGAACATGATGGCGATCGCGGATGCGCGGCGCTCGGGCGCCACAAGACCTGTCGCGACGACGGAGCCGACGCCGAAGAAGGTGCCATGCGACAGAGCGGCAAGCAGTCGCGCCGCCATCAGGGTCTCGTAATTGGGTGCCAAGGCACAGGCGATGTTGCCGATGGTGAAGATCACCATCAGGGCGATCAGCACGGTCTTGCTCGGCCAGCGGCTGGAGAGTGCTGTCAGGATCGGCGCGCCGAAGACGACGCCCAGCGCATAGCCGGAAATGAGCAGTCCGGCCGCAGCGATAGAGACGCCGAGATCAGCGCTGACATCGATGAGTAGGCCCATGATGACGAATTCAGTGACGCCGATGCCGAAGGCGCCGACTGTCAGGGCATAGAGAGCATGAGGCATGGAAGTGTGTTCCTGTTGACTTGGATACACCTCAGATAGACAGCCCACGCCTGATGAAATAGTCTGCCATGAAGCACAACATTCATGAAATGAATTCACAATGTCGAGGCAGGACATCAACCGTTCCGGCGAAATGGAAGTGTTCGTGCAGGTGGTCGAACAGGGCGGATTTTCCGTCGCCGCGCGCTTCCTGCGCATGACGCCGTCTGCCGTCAGCAAACTGGTCGCGCGGCTGGAGGCGCGGCTAGGGACGCGGCTCGTCAATCGCACCACGCGAAAGCTGCTTCTGACGCCGGAGGGTCGGTCCTTCTATGAGCGATCCGTTCGCATCCTCGCTGACATCGAGGAGGCCGAGCGCAGCGCCGCCAATCTCGACGATCCGCGCGGCCTGATCCGCATCAATACCAGCGCCGCCTATGGCACTCATATCCTGGCGCCTCTGCTGGCGGATTTCCTGGAAACCTATCCCGGCATTTCTGTCGAAGTCGTCCAGACGGACCTGGTCGTCGACCTGCTCGCAGAGCGGGCTGATATCGCCATCCGGGCCGGCGCCATGCGCGATTCCAGCCTGGTGGCTCGCAAGCTCGGCGATACACCGCTGGTAATCGTCGCATCGCCCGCCTATCTGGCACGCCATGGCATTCCGAAAACGGCATCCGATCTTGAGAAGCACAGCCGGCTCGGCTTCGGCTATGTCCGGGCTCTGAGGGAGTGGTCGGCGCCGGAAGGCGAGACGATTGCCCAGGTGCCGGTGGTCGGCAGGGTGAGTGCGAGCGACGGCGAAGCGCTCCGCCATTTCGCCATCCGCGGAGCCGGCCTCGTGCAGCTTGCCCGGTTCACCGTGGCCGAGGACCTGAAGGCCGGTCGGCTGGTGACTGTGCTCGATGACCCACGCACCCGGCTCAACGAACCCTTCCATGCCGTCTATGTCGGCCAAGGCGGCCACCTGCCGGCGCGCATCCGCGTGATGCTCGACTACCTCGCCAAGCACGGGCGCGTTTCCTGAAACGCGGATTCGAGCCTGCGCTTCCGCCTGTTCGCACGAACCTCGAGCCGCCGCTTCAGACGCTTGCATGTGTGCGGTCGGCCAAAAGCGGATGAACAAGCTGGAGCCGGCGGAGCAGATCGGTTGCACGCCATTGATCGCGCCCGCTGAACGATGCTTCACCGAAATGAATTGGTGCCTGCAACCCTGCGGGCGTATTCCCGTTTCCAAAGCATAACAAAAGTCAGGAAACCCCATGGCCGACGCCTCCGTCCCCGCCGAGAACAAGGACAGCCTGAACGGCTTTCTCTTTGCGCTCTCCGCCTATCTGCTCTGGGGCTTCCTGCCGCTCTACATGAAGGCGCTCGCGCATATCTCGCCGGCCGAAGTGATCGCGCATCGCATTCTCTGGTCGATCCCTGTCGCCGGCCTGCTGCTGATCATTCTCAAGCGCACAGACGACTTGAAGAAGGCGATCCGCAATCCGCGCATGCTTGGCATGGCCGCCGTGACCGCGACGCTGATCAGCGTCAACTGGGGCATCTATGTCTGGGCGATCGGCGCCGGCCACGCGCTGGATACGGCGCTCGGCTATTTCATCAATCCGCTTTTCTCGATCCTGATGGGCGCGGTCCTGCTGAAGGAAAAGCTGAAGCGGACACAGATCGCGGCCTTGGCGCTCGTCGTCATCGCCGTGATCATCCTGACGGTGGAAGCGGGTCGCCTGCCGGTGGTGGCGCTGGCGCTCACCTTCTCCTGGGGCTTCTATGCCTTGTTCCGCAAGACATTGCCGATCGGGCCGAACCAGGGCTTCCTGCTGGAAGTGCTGCTGCTGTCACCGATCGCGCTCGGCTATCTGGTCTATCTCAACCTGCAGGGCGGCGGGCATTTCCTGATGGGCAACATGACCGATACCATTCTGCTGGCATCGGCGGGGCTTGTGACGGCGGTGCCGCTGATCCTTTATGCCAACGGCGCCAAGCTTCTTCGGCTTTCGACGATCGGGATCATGCAATACATCGCGCCATCGATGATCTTCATTACTGCCGTCTTCGTCTTTCACGAACCCTTCAGCATGGCCAAGGCGATTGCCTTCCCGCTGATCTGGGCAGCCCTTGTGATCTATACGCTGCCGATGCTTCGGCAGCGCTGATCCTTTCGCCTCACAGCTTGGAAATCGTCTCCGGGTCGCCTTCGGGCGCTCCGGTCTCGGCCCAGCGCTGCTCGATGGCCGGCACGATATCTTCGATCCGGTCGATGACCAGCGGTCGTACGAGGTGCGCCGTGTGGATGAAGCCCGATGCCGACATGTGGTCGATCAGTTCCAGCATCGGCTGCCAGAAATCATTTACATTGGCAAAGACCATCGGCTTGGCGTGACGGCCGAGCTGGCCCCAGGTCATGATCTCGACGATCTCCTCCAGGGTACCAATGCCTCCCGGAAGGGTCACGAAAGCGTCAGAGCGCTCGAACATGGCGTGCTTGCGCTCGTGCATGTCCTTGGTGATGATCAGTTCGTTCAACTGGCCGAGCGAATGACGTGTCGCTTCCATGTCGACGAGGAACTCGGGTATGATGCCGGTCACATGGCCGCCGGCGGACAATACGCCCGAAGCGACCGCACCCATGATGCCCTTGGTTCCACCGCCATAGACGAGGCGGAGATTGTTTTCTGCCAGCGCACGGCCGAATAGCCGGCCAGCTTCCATGAAGGCGGGATCGCGTCCTGGCTGGGAGCCGCAATAGACGCAGACGGATCGAATCGGGGATTTTTCTTCGCTCATAGGGGGCAAAAAACAGGCTCATCCGCGCAAGGTCAACAAAATTGGCTGAAAAGCGGAGGCCGACCGGCCGGAATAGGGTCGTGACGCTTGTCGAAACAAGCGGTTAAGGCTAGCAATTCCAAGGGATATGGCGGCTGTTCCGCCGGGAGACTTGAGACATGAAGAACCGTGCCCTCTGGGTGGTGTTGCTCGTATTGGCCATTGTCAGCCTGCTGATGGTGTTCGTCATCATGCCGCGCCTCAATGCGCCGACATCCGACGCGCCGACAGTCAATGCAGGGGCCGACGCAGCGACATCGGCCGCCGAGCAGGCTGGCGCCACAGCAGAAGCTGCCGTGGCCGACGTGGCGAGCGCCGCAAGCCAGAAGATGGACAGGCTGAAGGCCGAGGCCGTGAAGGCGATCGACGGCGTTTCCGCGCTCTTCGCCGACGGCCGCACGCCCGGCATCGAAGCCTATACTGCAGCACGCACGCTGGCGCAGGGTGCGGTCCAGGCCTTGGCGTCGATCGAGATCCCAGAAGGACTGGATGCCACACTGACCGACGGCATCAAGGCGGTGCAGGCCGATGCGGCCCGCGCGCTTGCCCTTCTTCAGCAATTGCCAACCGACCCGGCACAGGCTGCCGGCATGCTCGCCTCGATCAAGGACGCACTGCTCGGCAATCCGGTCACCCCTGCCCCGGTGGCGGAAATCGCCGACTCGACGACCCCGCGCTTCGACGTGCTGCGTGTCGAGCCGGATGGTTCGACCGTCATCGCCGGCAATGCCGTCGCCGGTGCCAAGGTCGAAATCCTCAATGGCGGTCAGGTCATTTCCTCGCAGACGGTCGATGCCACCGGCGACTTCGCAGCCGTGCTAGATCAGCCCCTGGCACCCGGCGACCACTCCCTGCAGATCCGCGCCACGGCGCCGGACGGCAAGGTCGTGACTTCGGAAGAGGTCGCGACGATCTCGGTGCCCGAAGGTGGCAAGGGCGAATTGCTCGCCATGGTGTCGAAGCCGGGCGAAGCGAGCCGCATGATCACACTTCCTGGTTCCGAGACTGCCGGCACCCAGACGGCCGCTGCGACCACGGATCGCGTGGCACGCCCCACAGCGCCTGCCGGAAGCGTCACCCTGCCCGAACTGCCGGCAGCAGCCAGCGAACTCGCGGCTTCGGCGCCGCCCCTCCCGGGCAGTACTGAGACGGCTGCGGCACCTGCGAACCAGCCGTCGACCGACACTCAACCCGCCCTGCCCGGGGCGACCGAAGTTCAGGTCACAGCCGTCGAACTTGAGGGTGATCGTATCTTTGTCGCCGGCAAGGCCCCGGCCGGTGCGACCGTTCGTGGTTATGCCGACAAGGCCCTGATCGGAGAAGCCACCAGCGATGCCGGCGGCAATTTCGTCATCGAAGGGCAAATGAAGCTCGAAGTCGGCAATCATATCGTCGAAGTCGAACTGCTCGATGCGACCGGCAAGGTCGTCGTGCGCGCCTCGGTTCCGTTCGAGCGTCCGGCAGGCGAGCAGGTTTCCGTCGTCGCCCAGACCCCCAACCCTGCAGCCTCGACCTCGGCAAGCCCGGATCAGGTCGAGTTCGAACGTCTGCGGATCTCGCTCACCAAGGCGATGACCATCCTCGAGAATCTCTTCGCCAATGGTCAGAAGCCGGCGCTCGAACAGGCGGCTGCAGCCCGCTCAGCGACGGAAATCGGTTTGCAGTCGATCACAGGCTTCCGCGCGGACGCAAACACGGCTCCGGAGTTCGCGGCATCCGTCAATGCCCAGTCGGCGAAGGCAAAGGAAGCACTGGCTCTGCTACAGGCGGTTCCGACCGGCGACGTGGACGCACTGGGCACTGCTCTGCCGAAGCTGGTCGCGCTGATCCGCGAGCTGCTGGCCGAGCAGACACCGGTCACTGTCTCGCAGTCGGCCGCCGTCTCGACGGAGGCCGGGACCACAGCGCCCGCCGCTTCCGATTCGTCCGAGCCGAAGACGATCCAGCAGGCGCCGCTTGCGCCGAGCGACAACAGCGTGATCATCCGTCGCGGCGATACGCTCTGGCAGATCTCGCGTCGTGTCTATGGCCAGGGCGTGCGTTACACCACGATCTATCTCGCGAACGAAACCACGATCAACAATCCGGACCGCATTGAGCCAGGCCAGATCTTCACCGTCCCGCGGGAAGCGCTTCCCAATTCCGAAGAGCTCCATCGCAAACGGCTGCGTGGCGAGCCGGTGAACTGAGCTTTCACAGTTCTGTTATTGTATTCGCGAAAGCGCAAACCTAAGTGAGTGACGGCGGCGATCCCAAAAGGGTCGCCGCTTTTTGATCTGCAGGCAATCGAGAGGGTCGGGGATGGCTGAGGCGAAGAAGAAAACGGTATCGGCCGACGACGGCAACCCCATGCAGACGCTCGTCAACCTCTGGCCCTATATGTGGCCGGCGAACCGGCTCGATCTCAAGATGCGGGTGGTCTGGGCGACCGTTTTCCTGCTCATCTCGAAATTTGTCCTCATCCTCGTTCCCTATTTCTTCAAATGGGCCACTGATGCGTTAGACGGCCGCATCGACATGGCGGGACTTCTCCCGACCTTCCTGCTCGGCGCCGTAGCACTCGTCATCTTCTACAATCTCACCCGGATCCTGCAGGTCGGCCTCAACCAGTTGCGCGATGCGCTGTTTGCCAGCGTCGGCCAACATGCGGTGCGGCAGCTCGCCTTCAAGACTTTCGTGCACATGCACCAGCTGTCGCTGCGCTTCCACCTGGAGCGCAAGACAGGCGGCCTTTCGCGCATCATCGAGCGCGGCACCAAGGGTATCGAGACGATTGTGCGCTTCACGATCCTCAACTCGATCCCGACCCTGATCGAATTCATCCTGACCGCTGCGATCTTCTGGTGGACCTACGGCTTCTCCTATCTCGGCGTTACCGCCTTCACCGTCTGGGCCTATATCTGGTTCACCATCCGGGCCTCCGACTGGCGCATCGGCATCCGTCGCGCGATGAACGACAGCGACACGGATGCCAACACCAAGGCGATCGACTCGCTCCTCAACTTCGAGACGGTCAAGTACTTCGGCAACGAGGAGATGGAAGCGAAGCGCTTCGATGCCTCCATGGCGAAGTACGAGAAGTCCGCGACCCAGGTCTGGACCTCGCTCGGCTGGCTGAACTTCGGCCAGGGCCTCATCTTCGGCATCGGCACGGCAATCATCATGGTCATGTCGGCCCTTGCCGTGCAGCGCGGCGAGCAGACGATCGGCGATTTCGTCTTCGTCAACGCCATGCTGATGCAGCTGTCGATCCCGCTCAACTTCATCGGCTTCGTCTACCGCGAAATCCGCCAGGGCCTGACCGATATCGAGCAGATGTTCGATCTGCTGGAAGTCGAGGCCGAAGTCGTGGACAGGCCCGATGCCAAGCCACTGGTCATCGCGCAGGGCGCCATTGCCTTCAAGGACGTGCATTTCCACTACGATCCCGAACGGCCGATCCTCAAGGGCGTGTCCTTCGAAGTGCCGGCTGGCAAGACGGTCGCCGTCGTCGGTCCATCGGGGGCGGGCAAGTCTACCATTTCCCGCCTGCTCTATCGCTTCTACGATGTGCAGAAGGGCTCGATCACCATCGATGGTCAGGACGTGCGCGACATCACGCAGAAGTCGCTCCGAGCCGCGATCGGCATGGTCCCGCAGGATACAGTGCTGTTCAACGACACGATCGCCTACAACATCCGCTATGGCCGACCGGGTGCTGCGGAAGACGACATCGTCCAGGCGGCAGAAATTGCGCAGATCTCGAACTTCATCAAGGACCTGCCGGAGGGCTTCGAGACCAAGGTCGGCGAACGCGGCCTGAAGCTATCCGGCGGCGAAAAACAGCGCGTCGCGATTGCGCGTACCGTGCTGAAGGCCCCGCCGATCCTCATTCTCGACGAGGCGACATCTGCTCTCGACACGACGACCGAACACGAGATCCAGTCAGCACTTGATATCGTCTCGAAGAACCGCACCACACTCGTCATTGCCCACCGTCTTTCGACCGTGGTTGGGGCCGACGAGATCATCGTCTTGAAGGGTGGGGAAATTGCCGAGCGCGGCAGCCATGCCGATCTCCTGGAGCAAAATGGCCTGTACGCTTCGATGTGGAACCGCCAGCGGGAAGCCACCCAGGCAGAAGAAAAGCTTCGGCAGGTGCGCGAGAGCGATGAGCTCGGCGTTGTCGTGCGTCGTCCGCCGGCGATCTGATCAGACCGAGGCGGGCTCTAGTCCGCCTCGTAAAGCCTGTTTCGCCCATCGCGTTTCGCACGGTAGAGTGCCCGGTCTGCACGGCGAAGGGCGTGATCGATGCTTTCCTCACGGGGATCGAAGTCGGCAAGACCGATGCTGATCGTACCGGCCGCCCCGACACCAGTGGAGACCTGGCAATAGCGGGCGATATCGCTGCGCATGCGTTCGAGGATCTCCGCGGCGTGCCGTGCGTTTTCTCCCGAGAAGAAGGCGAAGAATTCCTCGCCGCCGGCCCTTGCCACCAACACGCCCTCGTCCTCATGGGTGCGCAGCGTGTCGACGATCGAGCACAGGGTCACATCCCCCTCGCCATGTCCCAATTCGTCATTGATCGACTTGAACTGATCGACGTCGATGACCGCGACGGCAAAGCGGGCTTCGGGCTCGTTGGCCTGTTCCGTCGCCGATGCCGCGACCTGGAAGAACTTGCGCCGGTTATAGGCATTGGTGAGAGGATCGCGCTCCGCGGCGGCTGTCAGGCGGGCCTCCAGCTCCTTGCGTTCGGTGATGTCGAGCACCAAGCCAGCAAGACCGCGCAAGCCTCCGTCTCGGGAGGCCACACAGGCCTTGTGCAACATGATGTGCCGCATGCCGGTCTCAGGCATGCAGACATCCGTTTCAACGCGGATCACACCACCTTTTCGCATGACTTCGAGATCGGATTGCCGGTGCACCTCTGCGACGTCCTCGGGCAGAAAAGCGGAGAGCGTCTGCCCGATCACGCGGTCGTGCTCGGCGCCGACGAACTGGCTGAAAGCCGTGTTGCAACCGAGATAGCGGCCGCCGACGTCCTTGAGATAGATCGGCGTGGGCAGGTGATCGAGGCCGTCCTGCCAGGTGTCCAGTCGGTCCTGCAGGACTTCGCGCTGCTGCTCGTGGCTCTGGACCAGAGTGAGATGACGCTTGGCACGCAGAAGACAGCGCAGCAGGTGATGGGTCCCCTCCTCCAAGAGCAGGTCGTCGGCGCCCGCCTCGAACAGTTCGGCCTGAAACTCCACCCCCACAGCTTCTGGCACGGCGACCATATAGATTGAGTCACCACATGATGCCCTTGTAAGACGCAGGACGTCGATAGCATTTTGGCTCGCCGCCTCGAGGAAGCAGATGGACACGGCCTGCAAGGCATCCGGCGTCCGGACAATGGCGGGAGCGAGCGAGGCGATCGCGGAAGGCGGGGGCAGATTTCCGGCCGAGTACCAAGCAATGGTTGCGAGCTGAGCCGTGTCTTTGTCTGTTACTGGTATTCTGGCGAGCTGCAATGGCGGTCCTCTTCCGGGCCGGCCATGAAGGTGCCAATCCGGATCCCCTTTAAATCTAATCCCCCTTTTTTAGGGTGGAGTTATTTACAAAATCTCGACGGAAAAGAAACGAGCTGACCTTTTTTTGGGCCAAACGGGAATTGTCACAAGTGCTTTAAGCCGGCTTGATTTGACCGTCGGCATTGCCCATGTCCGGCTTTCAAGGTAGTCACGGGCGAAACATTGCAAAGACCGAGGACCCAAATGGACCTGTTCGAAACCATCCGCAAGACGATCGTTCCCGTGCACAAGGAAGGCTATCCCTTCGTCGCGGCCTTCTTCGTTGCTTCGCTGGTTCTCGGCTGGATCTGGGACCCGTTGTTCTGGGTCGGAATGGTGCTGACTTTGTGGTGCGCCTATTTCTTCCGTGATCCCGAGCGCGTTACGCCGCAGGACGACGATATCGTGATCAGCCCCGCCGACGGCCGCGTGTCCTCGGTGCAAATGTCGATACCGCCGGAAGAACTCAATCTCGGCCATGAGCCGATGCTACGCATCACCGTCTTCATGAACGTATTCAACTGCCATGTGAACCGCGCGCCGGTTCGCGGCCGCGTGACGACGATCGCCTACAAGGAAGGCCAGTTCCTCAACGCTGAACTGGACAAGGCCAGTATCGACAACGAACGCAATGGCCTCGTCATCGAAAGCAGACACGGCCAGATCGGTGTCGTGCAGATCGCCGGCCTCGTCGCCCGCCGGATCATCTGCTGGACCAACCCGAACGAGCCGCTGGATGCCGGCGAGCGTTTCGGTCTCATCCGCTTCGGCTCGCGTCTCGACGTGTTCCTGCCCGCCGGTTTCGAGCCCCGCGTCTCGCTCGGCCAGACCGCTATTGCCGGTGAGACTGTTATCGCCGAATTCGGCTCGACCAAGGGGCCGACGATCAGTCGCCGCAGCTAAGGAAGAGTGTCGATGGAAGCCCCGAACCCGACGACCGAGACCCGACCCGCATCCGGCACCGATACGAGTGCGCGCGGGCCGCGGCTTCGCGAAATCCCGCTTCGGCTGATCATTCCGAACCTGATCACGGTGCTTGCCATCTGCGCCGGCCTGACCGGCGTTCGCCTCGCCTTCGAGAACCGTTATGAACTCGCGGTCGCCATGGTTCTGGCCGCGGCCTTTCTCGACGGCATCGACGGGCGCATCGCGCGCATGATGAAGGCGACGTCGAAGTTCGGCGCCCAGATGGATTCGCTTGCCGACATCATCAATTTCGGCGTCGCGCCTGCTCTCGTCCTCTATGTCTTCGTGCTCGACCAGGCCCGCTCGCTCGGTTGGATCGCCGCTCTCATCTACGCCATCGCCGCCGGACTTCGCCTTGCGCGCTTCAACGTGATGGACGAGCGCGAGACCAAGGCGCCTTGGCAGTCGGAGTTTTTCGTCGGCGTGCCGGCGCCTGCTGGGGCTGCCCTCGTCCTCCTGCCTGTCTATCTCGGCTTTCTCGGCGTGGCACCGGTCGGCGCCTTTGCCTATGCCAGCACGGCCTACACGATCGTCATCGCCTATCTGCTCGTCAGCCGCCTGCCCGTCTGGTCGGGCAAGTCGGAGACCAGCCACATCCGCCGGGATTTCGTGCTGCCAGTGATTCTCGGCGTCGTGCTCTATGTCGCGCTGCTGATGAGCTTCACCTGGGAAGTGCTGGTCGTGAGCGTGCTTCTCTATCTCTGCTCGCTGCCGTTTGGTGCCCGCAACTGGCATCGCCGCTATGGCACGCTGACGATCGGAGAAGAATCAGCCGAAAAGGGACTTTCGGAGATCGATCGGGGCGTCTGAGTCGATTTTTCGTAGGCTTTCGAGGAAAATCCAGCCCCGCCAGGCCGAAAAGCTTGTGCGGGGCTCTCCGTTTCTACTCTTTTTCTTCAAAATTGATTTGAGTCACAGTTCAGGTCACGCTTTTGTCATGATCTCCGCAGAGAGAGCCGCGAACAAAAAAATACCTGGTCAGGAAACACTCCGAGGAACATGACGATGACGACGCACACCGAAGCCGAGCAGCAGAAGCCGGCTCAAGAAAATCTGGCATTGAATTACCGCCCGCTCGGCCTCAAGGCCGTTCTGGCAGCAGCCCTGATGCTGAAGCGCAAGCCGACCCCGAAGCTCGCCTGAAAGCACTCTTCCAGCTTGTGTCTTGAAGCAATTTGGAACGCAAAACCGTCCCACGTTTTTGCTTGTACTGCCCTAAAACAGGCTCATCTGCCCGTCGCCGGATTTGTCCGAGGCGGGCTTTTGCTTTTTCGGGGCAGGCGTTACCGGCACCTGGAGTTCCGGACCGACATTGACGACCTTGTTGACGAGATCCGAAACCGGGATCGCCTCGAAATAGTCCTCGTCGGCGGGGCGCATCAGATCAACGACATCGCGCGGTTCACCCTGGCGGCAGTCGAGCCAGCGGGTGAAGTCCTGCGGCTGGATCACCACGGGCATGCGATCGTGGATCTGCGCGATCGACCGATTCGCCCCGACAGTCAGGATACAGCCCGTGTCGAGTTCGGATCCGTCCGTCGCCATGTAAGTTTCCATCAATCCGCCGAAGCAGACGATGCCTCCGTTTTTCGGGCGGATCCAATAGGCCTGAAGCGGTTCGCCGCTTTCCTTCGAGGGCCTATGCCACTCGTAGAAGCCGGAGGTCGGGACCAGAATGCGCCGATGGCGCATGGCGGCGCGGAAGGAAGCCTTCTCGATTGCGGTTTCGGACCGTGCATTGATCAGGAGCGTGAACTCCTTGGGATACTTGACCCAGGACGGGATCAGGCCCCAGCGCACCAGGACCGCCATGCGATCCGGCCGATTCGATCCGGGCTCCGCCGGCGGCGAAGCGACCGCAACGAGGATCGGCTGGGTCGGCGCGATATTGTAGCGCGGCGGAAAACCCTCGAGCTCCATCAGGCCGAGGATCTCGCGCACTTCTTCCGGGCTCGCAGTCAGGGCAAAACGTCCGCACATAGGGTTTAGATGGCAGTCCGACCGAGCCGGGTCAAGGCGTGATGCCGTGCTTGCAGGGGACCCCAAAGCCCGCGATAATCGGATCACGCTGCTTCGCGCGATTCAGTGTCGTCTTCGACCGGAGTTCCTGTTTGATGAGCATGCCCCGCCTCGCCTCTTCCGCCATCGTCGAACGGGCCGGGCGCTATCTTCTTGTCAGGCGCGGCAATCCGCCCGCCGCCGATCTCTATGCCTTCCCGGGTGGCCGCGCCGAACCGGGCGAGACGCCCGAAGAGACCGCACTTCGCGAACTCTTCGAGGAGACCGGGCTCGTGGGTCGCAATCCACGCCTGTTCGAAACGGTGGAACTGCAGCCCGAGGTCGGGGTCGTCGGCAGTCATTTCATGCTGTCTGTCTTCCAGGTCGATGCCGACGATGCGGATCGTGCAGAGGCCCGGAGTGATGCCCTCGAGGCTAGGTGGTTTTCGCCGGAGGAAATCCTCGACCTTCCCATTCCCGAAAGCGTGCGCGATTGCATCCTGCGTCTCACGCCAGACCAGCGCACCGGGAGCGAGACATGACCTGGATGACATCAGGCGGCCATCGCACCGCTGCGCTTCTCCTGCTGGCCCTGCTTGCCGGACAGTCCATGGCGCAGGAGGGCAGCGTGACCACCGTGCCCCCGCCTGTCGAAGCGGAGAAGTCGACGCCCTATGACGATCGGCTTGCACGGCTGTCGGAAATCATCGGTGCGGTGCATTACCTGCGCAATCTCTGCAAGGCCGATGGCGAGCCGGAATGGCGGCAATCGCTGCAGGCCCTGCTCGATGCCGAGACGAAGAACGAGCCGCCGCGGCGTGGGCGGCTGACGGCGGCCTATAACCGAGGGTATCGTTCCTTCGCCTCCGTCTACACCTCTTGCACACCGGCCGCAGTTCGTGCAGAGCAGAATTACCGTAACGAAGGGGCAACACTTGCCACAGAAATTACCGCACGCTTCGGAAATTAACGAATAATTCACCTCTTTTGGTCTGCCCCCGTGTCGTTTTGGCAAAAGGCTGATAGGGTCGTTAAGGACTGAGTAAGTGCTTTGAGGAATGCCCATGGAACCGCGCCGCAACGAAATCGACGAGATGATCGTGCACGAAAAGATGCAGGCTGCGCTGGAATACCAGAACGAAGCCTGGGCGGACGGCATGGCGGATGGAATCGAGCCCGAAATCATTGCGGACGCAGCCTTTGCGCTCGCCATGCGCGAAACCATCCGGATCCACGGAGAACATGGCGCGGAAGCCATTCTCGACGCGCTCAAGGCCCGGTTGCTTGCCGGCGAATTCTCGCCTGAGCGCCAGCTACAGTAAACAGCAATCGAGGAACAGAATGATGATCTCGTCGCGGGTCAGGCTCTTCTGCTTGACGAGCGCGCTGACGCTCATGCTCGCCTCCACCATGCTGGCGCTGCCGGCCTTTGCGCTGTCCGACATCAAGGACATCACGCCGCCCTCCGCAGACACGCCCTCCGACACTGCCGAGCCCCTGCCCGGCGCCGAGCAGGATGTGATCGAGGATTCCATTCCCGTCATTCCGGATCCGGATCCGCTGATCAAGCGAACCGAGTCGGACGAGGTCGAGAGCGTCGAGCCGGCGACACCGCCAGCCGAAGTCATCTACGACATCGAGAAGGCGCCGGAGCCGGTGCGGCGCATGCGTGAGCTGATCATCGAGGCCGCCAAGACCGGTGACATCTCGAAACTCAAGCCACTGATGAACCCGGGGCCTGACCAGACGAGCGTTCCGCTGCAGGATCCTGAGCAGGATCCGATCGACGCACTGAAGGCGGTTTCCGGCGACAGCGACGGCATCGAAATCCTCGCCATCCTGCTCGACATCCTCTCGACCGGCTTTGTCCAGCTCGACAAGGGAGCAGCGGAGGAGACCTATGTCTGGCCCTATTTCGCCGGCAAGTCGCTTGGACTGCTCACACCGCAGGAGAAGGTCGAACTGCTGCGTATCGTCACCGCAGGCGACGTCGCCGAGATGCAGGAATACGGCAACTACAATTTTTTCCGCGTCGGCATCACCCCCGATGGCCGGTGGAAGTTCCTCACCGTCGGCGACTGAGCGAGCGCTGAAACTGTGGGCTGTGACGAGGACTGCTTGTCGTCTAGAGTGGCAGCGCCTAACTCAATGCGTAGCGCAACAGCCGGGTGACCATCATGCCTTCAGCCTTCCTGCCCGATCGAGCCTTCGTCAGAATTGCCGGTCCGGATGCGGAGCATTTTTTGCAGAACCTCATCACCACCGACCTCGGCGCACTGGCTGACAACGAGCTGCGGCCGGGCGCCTTGCTGACGCCACAGGGCAAGATCTTCTTCGACTTCCTGATTTCGCGTGACGGCGACGGCTTCCTGGTCGATATCCGCGCCGACCAGGCCGACGCCTTTGTCAGGCGTATGAGCATGTACAAGCTGCGCGCGGCCGTCACGGTCGAGTTGCAGGTCGCGAACGGGTCGACCGTGAGCTGGGGCAATGCCGGCGACGGCGTTGTCGATCAGCGATTCGCGCTTGCCGGAACCGACGTGCGCCGCCAGCCGGGTCATGTCGAGGGTGCCGGTGATCGCGAAGGCTATGACGCGCTGCGCATTCTCCATGGCGTGCCCGAATCGGGTTTCGACTACGCGCTGCAGGATGCCTTTCCACATGATGTGCTGTTCGACAAATCCGGCGGCGTCTCCTTCCGAAAGGGCTGTTATGTCGGCCAGGAGGTCGTTTCGCGCATGCATCACCGCTCGACGGCCCGGCGCCGCGTGGTGATCGTCTCGGCCGATACGGCCCTGCCCGCCAGCGGGACCGAGATTACCATAGGCGGTAAGCAGATCGGCGCGCTCGGCACAGTGGCCGGTGATCGCGGGCTGGCGATCGTGCGGATCGACAAGGCAGGTGAGGCCATCAATGCGGGTGAAGCGATCCTAGCCGGTGACGTGCCCGTTGCCCTTGCCCTTCCCGGCTGGAGCGGGCTCAGCTTCCCGACTGCCTCGGAGGAGGCGTGACATGGGCGCTCCGGCTCCCGTCTCCGCCCGCGCCTGGCAGCGGATGCTCTCCGGCCGCCGGCTCGATCTGCTCGATCCTTCGCCACTCGACGTGGAAATCACCGACATTGCGCACGGCCTTGCCCGTGTAGCTCGCTGGAACGGACAGACATCGGGCGATCACGCCTTCTCTGTCGCCCAGCACAGCCTGATCGTCGAGGACATCTTTCGCCGCTGCAATCCGAAAGCCACGTCGGACGAGCTGATGGTGGCGCTGCTGCACGATGCGCCGGAATATGTCATCGGCGACATGATCTCGCCGTTCAAGGCGGTCGTCGGCGGCGGCTACAAAGTGGTGGAGAAGCGGCTGGAAGCGGCCGTGCATCTGCGCTTCGGCCTGCCGGCCCGTCCGAAGGCCGCGCTCAAGGATCTGATCAAGAAGGCCGACATGATCGCCGCCTATTTCGAAGCCACGGTCCTGGCGGGATTTGCGGAAGCCGAAGCCCGCAAGTTCTTCGGCCAGCCCAAGGGCTTCACCCGCGATACGATCCTGATCGAGCCGCTGCCCGCCTATCAGGCACAGGCCAAGTTCCTCGAACGCTTCGAGGAAATCGAAGCCGACAGGCAATCCGCGACCTGGGCACGCGCATGAGCCTGATCGTTGTCTCGCCGCTTGCCCGCATTGCTGAGATGGCCGTCCGCCACAAGGCGCGCGAGATGATCAGTCTGCTCGCCGCCAACCAGGATTTCCACCGGCCGGCGGTGATCGGCGCCGAGCGACATCTGAAGCTCGCGATGAACGACATCAGTTTTGCAGGCACAGGCGATCTGATCGCTCCCCAGGAAGCGCATGTCTCGGCCATCATCGAGTTCGTCCGCTCCTGGGATCAGACCTCTCCGCTTGTCGTGCATTGCTGGATGGGCGTGTCACGTTCGCCGGCGGCCGCGATGATCGCCAGCCTCGCCGTCGCACCCGACGACGACGACGATGCATTGGCACGACGGCTGCGCGAGGCCTCGCCCTTTGCCACGCCGAATATGCGGCTGGTCGAGATCGGTGATGACATGCTCGGGCGCAGCGGGCGGTTCACGAAGGCGGTCAAGGCCCTCGGGCGTGGCACCGATGCCGACGGCAACACGCCCTTTGCACTCCCGCTCCCATTCAGCGAGCCAGCAAAGGTATGACGGCTCCGGCGGAGATCGAGATCGGCCTCAATGCCGCGATCGTCGCGATCAACGCCCGTACGCCGCGCCTGCTCGTCGTCGGTGAAGACGGCGATGCGCTCGACGCCCTGCCCTTCGGCCCCTTCGATCCGAACCGCCACCGAACGATGGAAATGTCGCTGCGCCACACCGTAGAGGCCCAGACCGCGCTGGAACTCGGCTATATCGAGCAGCTCTACACCTTCGGCGACCGCGGGCGGCACAAGATGCCCGGCGATCAGGGGCCGCATGTCGTCTCCGTCGGCTATCTCGCACTCACACGGCTCGACAGCGACCGCGACGCGAAGCTGGAACTCTCGGGCGCGCGGTGGCGGGACTGGTATGGTTATCTCCCGTGGGAAGACTGGCGGCAGGGGCGTCCGATGCTGCTCGACACCGTGGTGTTACCGGCCCTGACCGCCTGGGCAAATGAGGCAGCTTCGCCGGCCTCCGGCTCGCGTCGCTCGCGCCTGAAACTCGCCTTCGGCCTTGACGATTTCCCTTTCGATGAGGAGCGCGTGCTGGAGCGTTACGAACTTCTCTATGAAGCCGGTCTGGTGGAGGAAGCCGTTCAAGACGGGCGCGCGGACATACGGCGGACGACTGCTACACTCGGCCGCGCGATGCGACACGACCATCGCCGCATTGCGGCCACTGCGCTTGCGCGGCTGCGCAGCAAGATCAAGTACCGACCCGTGATCTTCGAGTTGATGCCGCCGGAATTCACGCTCACTGACCTGCAAGGCACAGTCGAGGCAATCGCAGGTCGGCACGTACACAAGCAGAATTTTAGACGCCTCGTCGATGGTGCCGAACTCGTCGAACCCACGGGCTTCACCCAATCCGCAACGGGCGGTCGACCGGCCGCACTCTTCCGGTTCCGTCGCAAGGTGCTCGAGGAGCGGCCTGCGCCCGGCCTCAGGGTCGGTGGGCGTACCAGCGGTTGACCTCGTCCCGACCTGCCCCATCTAGCCCTAGAGACCAACAGCCAGGGAGCATGACGGCATGGATTTAGACACGAACGAGGCAATCCTCGCGACACAGGCGGCATTGGCGCAGGCGAGCCAGCTCGCCGTCCAGTATTCCTTCTCGATTGTCGGGGCCCTCTTTCTTCTCTTCATCGGCTGGTGGCTGTCGTCGCTTCTAAGCCGCTGGACCCATACGGGCCTGATGAAAATTCGTGGCTTCGACGAGACGCTCGCGCGCTTCTTTGCGACCGTCGTGCGTTATGGCGCCCTGATCCTCGTCTTTGTCACCGTGCTTGGCCAATTCGGCGTGCAGACGGCCTCGATCATCGCGGCACTGGGTGCTGCGGGCCTGGCCATCGGGCTTGCGCTACAGGGTACACTGCAGAACATTGCCGCCGGCATCATGCTTCTTGTCCTGCGTCCCTTTCGTGTGGGCGAATATATCGATACGGGCAACATCTCGGGGACCATCGTCGAGATCGGGCTCTTTGCCACGGAACTAAAGACGCCGGACGGCCTCTATCGCCTGGCACCGAACTCCACGCTGTGGAACGTCCCGATCACCAATTTCAGCCGCTTGCCCACCCGGCGCTTCGAGCTGAAGGTCGGCATCGGTTACGAGGACGACATCGATCTGGCCGAGAAAATCATGCGCGATCATGCCGAAGCCGATACGCGCATTCTCAAGGATCCCGCCATTTCCACGCATGTCGATCAGTTGGGCGACAGCGCCGTGGTGATCACGCTCTGGTACTGGACGGCGGCCTCGAACTTCTGGCCGACCTCACGCGAAATGATCAAGAAAGTGAAGAAGTCCTTCGACGAGAACGGGATTTCCATCCCGTTCCCGCAGGTGACCTATCACGGCACGCCGCAAATGGTCGCCCTGCCCGAACGCTTCGTCGACGCTCGGGCGAAGGAGGCCTGAGCCACGACTGCCGCCACAGCCGTCACTCAAGTTTGACTGTAGAGGCGACAGGTCAGCTCTTCGGCTGCGTCTGTCCCGTCTTTTCCAGATGCCTGTCGATGATGCGCTGCATTTCGGCGAGAACCGCGAGGACGCAAACCGTGTCGTCCTCGGTCATCGCGGGCCCGGTTTCCGCGGACGTGGAAAGCCCTGTCTGGCGTTCTGCAAGTTCAATCGCCGCACTGGCCTGCAATGTCGAAGCATTCACGATTGAAGTTCTTTCATCGCTAGCGCTATCTGGCGACAAAGTCATCGTCGGCATGTAAACCCCCATGCTTCACCTATCAACGCCCAGATTTCGCACCCGAATTACCCGCTCGAAACCTTGCTCACCGGGCTATGAGATTCGAAATTCACGGTCAAAAACCAGGAATCAGGGGTAATAAGTAGCGAAGGATCTGCTCATATAACGCCAACTTATTGACTTATATCAGTTTTCGGGAACACTTATGTTACCAGGAACTGCTGCAGTGCAAAACTAGGTGCAGATTTTGTCCGACTTATCCGATCACGACATCGAGACCGATGTCCAGAGTCGGTGCCGCCATGGTGATTTTTGAGGTCGAGATGTAATCGACACCGGTCTCGGCGATCGCCCGGATGGTCTGGATGTTGACGTTGCCGGATGCTTCCAACACCACACGGCGGACATCCGATGGATAGCCCTCCACGGCCAACCCATGGTGCTGCCGGTTGATCGCGACGGCTTCGCGCAGTTTGTCGGGCCCCATATTGTCGAGCAGAATGACGTCCGGGCGGGCGGTGAGCGCTTCGCGCATCTGTTCGAGGCCGTCGACCTCCACCTCGATCTTCACCAGATGGCCGGCATAGGCACGGGCCGCCTCGATTGCGGACGCGACGCCACCGGAGACAGCGATATGATTGTCCTTGATGAGGATCGCGTCATCCAGGCCGAAGCGGTGGTTGGATCCGCCACCGAGGCGGACGGCGTATTTCTCGACCGACCTCAGACCCGGCAGGGTCTTGCGCGTGCAGGTGACGCGCGCCTTCGTGTGAGCGATCTCGGCGGCGAAACGAGCCGTGTACGAGGCGACACCCGAGAGGTGCATCAGGAAGTTCAGCCCTACCCGCTCTGCCGACAGCACCGAGCGGGCGTTGCCGGAGACGCGGGCGATGGCTTGCCCCGGGGCAACCTTATCCCCATCCACGACGAGTGCATCGAAACGAACCGACGGATCGATCAGCCTGAATGCCGCTTCGGCGAGCGGCAGGCCGGCGACCACGCCGTGCTCGCGGCTGTTGAGCTCCGCTGTCGCGGTCAATTCTGGACCGATTGTGGCATAGGTGGTGATGTCACCGGCACGGCCGAGATCTTCCAGCAAGGCATTGCGAACGAGATCCTCGATCATCAACGGCGAGAGTTGCGGGCGCAGGCTCGTGGTCATCGGTTTGTTCTCCTCAGCCGGCCAGTTCGGCGGCGATGCGATTGGCATCCTTGAGCGTCAGGTAGGTGCGATGGCACAGGGCTTCTTTCGGTGCCGGATGATCAGCGCGCATGTGAGCGCCGCGACTTTCCGTGCGCAGATAGGCGCCGACGGCGATCAGCTTGGCGGTTGCGACGATGTTGGAGAAGCGCACGCGCGGACGCTTGCGCTCCAGCCCGACCAGTTCACGGATCAGGACCTTGAGGCCCGCCTCGTCGCGGATGACGCCGGCATGGGCGCTCATCAATCCCCTCAGGGTGGAGAGTTCAGGACTGTCTTCCAAGGTCACCAAGTCGTCGTTTTCACCGGCCGTCTGTCCCCATTCATAAAGAGCGGATTCCGGCAACATGCCCTTGATCGAATCGGCTATGCGACCGGCAAAGACGACGGCTTCCAGAAGCGAATTGGAGGCCAGCCGGTTGGCACCATGCACGCCGCTGGACGTGACTTCCCCGGCGGCCCAGAGCCCGTCGAGCGAAGTGCGCCCGTCGGCATCCACGAGCACGCCGCCCATGTGATAATGCACGGCCGGTACGACCGGGATGGCTTGTGTTGCGGGATCAATGCCGGCCGCGATGCAGGAGGCATGCACGGTCGGAAAACGCTTGGCGAAATCCTTGCCGATCGCCTTGGTGCAATCGAGGAAGGCGCCTCGACCGGCCGCCACTTCGGCGAAGACACCGCGCGCGACAATGTCACGGGGTGCGAGTTCGGCATCGGCATGAAGATCGGTCATGAAGCGATGGCCGGCCCTGTTCACGAGAACCGCGCCGTCGCCGCGGAGCGCCTCGGTCGCGAGTGGCGCCGGGTCCTGGCCGATGTCGATGGCTGTCGGATGGAACTGGACGAATTCCGGATCGGCGATCATGGCACCCGCTTTCGCGGCCATGCCGACCCCGGTCCCGCGCGCTTCGGCCGGATTGGTGGTCACCTGGTAGAGATGGCCGACCCCACCGGAGCAGAGCACGACGGCGCGGGCTGGAAAGGCGACGCGGGTCTTCGACTGTCCGGCATCGGGCCTCGCAACGACGCCCGAGACGAAGCGGCCTTCGGCGATCAGTTCCTCGACGACATAGCCTTCCATCACCCGAATTGAGGGCGTGCGGCGCACGGCTGATATCAGGGCCTCCATGATCGCACCGCCGGCCCGGTCGCCCGCGACGCGCACGATGCGCCGCTCGGAATGGGCAGCCTCGCGCGACAGCAGGAGATGCCCTTCCAGATCGCGGTCGAAAGGCACGCCATAGGCGAGCAGGTCGTGCACGCGATCCGGCCCTTCGGAGATCATCAGCCGCGCCATTTTCTCCTCGACCAGCCCGGCACCGGCGGAAACGGTGTCCGCCAGATGTTTGTCGAAGCTGTCGCCGGGACTCATGGCCGCTGCAATACCGCCTTGGGCCCAGGCCGAGGACGCGCCCTGCCCGATCGGGGCCGCGGCGAGGATCGTGACCGGGCGCGGCGCGAGCTTCAACGCGCAGAAGAGCCCCGCCAGGCCGCCTCCGACAACGACGATGTCGTCGATGCCCTGCCAGGATTGCGGCCGCATGGATTCGATATTGGTCGCCATTCAGCCCTCCCCGGCCGGCCGGTATTTCAATTCTTCAGATTGATCATCCGCTCGACCGCAAGTCGCGCGCGATCTGCGATCGCCGGATCGACCGTCACTTCCTCCGTCATGAAGAGCAGGCTGTCGAGGATCTTCGGCAGGGTGATGCGCTTCATGTGCGGACAGAGGTTGCACGGTTTTACGAAATCGACCTCCGGCAGTTCGACCTGGATGTTGGAGGCCATGGAGCATTCGGTAACGAGCAGCACACGGGCGGGACGCTTCGTCTTGACGTAGTCGATCATGCCCTTGGTCGAGCCGGCAAAATCGGAGACCGCCAGCACGCTCGGATGGCATTCCGGATGGGCGACGATCTCGATGCGCGGATCGGCGCGCTTGTATTCCAGGAGTTCGTCGGCCGTGAAGCGCTCATGCACTTCACAATGCCCTTTCCAGGTGAGGATCTTCTTCGTCGTCTGGTTGGCGACGTTCATCGCCAGATATTCGTCGGGGATGCAAAGCACCGTGTCACTCTCGAAGCTGTTGACCACGTCGACGGCATTGGCCGAGGTGCAGCAGATGTCGGTCTCGGCTTTCACGTCGGCGGACGTGTTGACGTAGGTGACGACGGGCACGCCCGGATAACGCTCGCGCAGCAGGCGGACATCGGCACCGGTGATTGATTCCGACAGCGAGCAACCGGCGCGGCCATCCGGGATCAGTACCGTCTTCTCCGGGTTCAGGAGCTTGGAGGTTTCGGCCATGAAGTGGACGCCGCACTGGACGATGATCTCGGCGTCGACGCTGACCGCATCGCGGGCGAGCTGCAGCGAATCGCCCTTGATGTCGGCGACGCAGTGGAAGATCTCCGGCGTCTGGTAGTTATGCGCGAGGATGACGGCGCCGCGTTCCTTCTTCAGCCGGTTGATGGCGTGGATGTAAGGCGCAAAGACCGGCCACTCGATCGCAGGGATGAAATCGCGGACACGCTGGTAGAGATGCTCGGTCTCCTTGGCGACGGCGGGCGTATAGGTCAGATCCGGCCGTTCCCAGACGCCGAAACGTTCAGCTGCAGTGCGGGTTCCGGGACGGGTTTGCGGCAGGTGCTGCGCTTCCATGGCCATCTCCTCCATTAATTATGCTCAGATAGAGCATAACAAGCGCCAAAGAAAACCGGCGATCGCCGGTAGTGCCGATGTAGAAAGTTTCGACCTTGATTGCAAGATCGGTTGCGACAACTTCCGCCTCGTCGCTGCCCGTGTCCCGCGCTGCGTGATGCAGGACGCTTTCCCTTGCGGAGAAAAGCGTTAGTTTGTCTCCTCCTTAAGCGAGGTGCTGCGAGGCTCAATGTTCGAACTGCTGCCGCTGATCCTGATCGGCGTTCTCTTCATCACCCTCCGGGGCTCGACCAAACGGATCGACCGCCTCGAGAAGGAACTCGGCGAAGTCAGGGAGAAGCTCTTCCGGCTCGGCGGTTCAGTCGGCGAATCGGACAGCGCGGCTGTCGAGACTGCAGAAACGGCTCCAGATCGGATGCCACTGCCGCTCGATGCGGCCGCGCCGATCGTTTACGAAGAGCCGCGTATCGATGGGGCACCCCGACAGAGCGAACCGGCTTCCATTGCAGAGGGCGAAGCAGATCTGCTTCCCGCAGCTGCGCGTCAGGAGGTTCACGCAAAAGCCCCGGCGGAAAGCTTCGAGAACCTGCTTGGGGCGCGCTGGGCGGTCTGGGCGGGCGGTCTTGCGCTGGCGCTCGGTGGCGTCTTCCTCGTCCGCTACTCGATCGAGAGCGGATTGCTCGGCCCTGCGGTGCGGCTGACGCTGGCGGCTCTGTTCGGCCTCCTGCTGATCGGCGTCGGTGAACTGATCCGGCGCAAGGCGCTGCCGAAGGTCGAAGCACTTTATGCCAATGCCATGGTGCCCGGCATCCTGTCGGCGGCCGGCGCGGTCTCCCTCTTTGGGGCGATTTATGCGGCACATGGCATCTACGACTTCATCGGGCCGACGCTTGCCTTTATCCTGCTGGCGCTCACCGCCTTCGCTGTGCTCGGCCTCTCGCTCCTGCACGGGCAGGCATTGGCGGGGCTGGGGCTTGCGGGCTCGATGGTGACGCCACTTCTCATTTCGACGACGGCGCCGAACCTCTGGACCTTGTTCATCTACCTGACCGTGGCACAGGTCGCGACCTCGCTCGCTTCGCGCTTCAAGGGCTGGCTGATCGTCCCGTCAATCGCCCAGGTACTGCTCGGGATCTGGGCGCTCATCGCCCTCATAGACTCGGCCGACATCACCCCTGTTGCCCTCTCCCTGATCGCCATGATCGCCGCCTGGATGCTGGTCTGGCCAGGGCCGACGCGTGAGGACGGGTCGGAACCGGAGACCTCGCTTTCCCTCGATGCGCTCGGCCGTCGCATGGCGTCCGGCCCGCTCGGCCTCGACATCACGCTGTCGCTCGCCGTCCTCCTCCCAGCGCTGGTACTGATCGACCGCGGATCGGCGGATCACTTGCCGTTCTTTGCCTTCGCGGCCCTGATCGCGGCGCTTGCTGCAGCGGGCAGCGCCCGAAATGGCGCCTTCTGGCCGTCAGCGATCGCGAGCGTCGGTGCTCTCATCGGCGCGGTGGTGAAGACGGGGCTGATTGCGCAGGCGCAGGTCCTGTTGCTCGGCTTCGGCATCGACGAGAGCGTCGTCGTCGATCTCGGAGGCCCGGCCAAACTCGTTCTGCTCGGTCTCGCCGCGGTCTTCGTCCTGCTGGCTCTCGCCCAGATCCGGCGGCGCTTTGCCGCCGATCCCTTGTTTTCCACGGTCTGGGCCACCGTCACATCCGTCCTTCCGGTGCTGCTCGCGACGATCAGCTTCGTCTTCTACGGCGTATACGCCCGCGACTGGGCGCACGGGCTCTTCGCAATCGGCCTCGGCGCAGTGCTGCTCGCGGCTTGCGAAACCCTTGATCGTCGGGGTGCAGTCCCTGGTTTCAGGCGCGGCGTCGACGTGCCGCTCCTGGGCAGTTTCGCGGCCTTCGCGCTGGCCCTGCACAGCCTCACCGACGGCGTGGTGACCACGATCCTGCTCGCCCTGCTCGGCTTTGCTTATCTCATAGCGACACGCAAGCGATCCTGGAGCGGCCTGCCCTGGATCATGGTCCTGTCGCTGGTCGGCGTGCTCTTCCGGATCGGCTGGGATCCGACCTTGGTGGGGCCGGCCGCGCTTTCGCGCACGCCCGTCCTCAACCAGTTGCTGCCGGGCTACGGCATCCCCGCCCTGCTTGCCCTCTTCGCGGCCTATGAAATGCGCAACTGGCCGGGCCAGCGGGTGCGCAGTGCATTGCAGGCACTCGCCAGCCTTCTCGGCCTTCTCGCCATCGCCATCCTGGTGCGCCACGCCATGAATGGCGGCGTACTCGATTCGTCGACGCCGACGCTTGGCGAGCAGTCGATCTACACGCTGCTCGTCGTCGGGCTCTCGGGCATCCTGATGACGCTTGATCTCAAATCGCCGAGCCCCGTCTTCCGCTATGGCTCGATGGTGGCAGGCGGGATTGCCATCGCCCAGACGGTGAGCCTGCATCTGGGCGCGCTCAACCCCTATTTCACCGGCGAGAGCACCGGCAGCTGGCCGCTGATCAACCTGCTGCTGATCGGTTATCTGCTTCCCGGCCTCGCCTATGCGGGCCTCGCCTTTTATGCGCGGGACAAGCGGCCCCTGCCCTATGTGATCCTGCTGGCACTTTCCGGCGCCGTGCTCGGCTTTGCCTGGGTGACGCTTTCGGTGCGGAGGTTCTGGCAGGGCGAGTTCATCCCCTATTGGAAAGGTTTCGAGCAGGCGGAGACCTACAGCTATTCGGTGGCCTGGCTCGCGATTGGCGTCGGGCTTCTGGCGCTTGGCTCACGTTTCGATGCGAGAAGCCTGCGCATCGCTTCAGCCGTCGTCGTGATGCTCACGGTCGCCAAGGTCTTCCTGATCGACATGGCGAACCTCGAAGGCGTTCTGCGAGCGCTTTCCTTCATCGGCCTCGGCTTCGTGCTGATCGGCATCGGGCTCTTCTACCAGAAGATCCTGAGCGGCAAGTCCAACCGGCACCTGAGGGTAGACGAGGACGAGGCACCGACGGGGATTTGATCAGGAGCGGTTGAACAGGAAGCGGTCGCAAGGCTAGATGCGGCCTTCCGAAACGGGGACTCACACTTGACCGCCCTTCTCACTGCCGCCGACTTCGCCCCCCACGAGGCGCTTGCCGCCGATCTCCTTGATCACGCGACCGAGGGGGATGACGGCTCGCACGACCTCGCCCATATCCACCGGGTCTTCAAGAATGCGCTGAAGATCCAGACCGGCGAAGGGGGCAATCCTCAAATCCTCGCCGCTGCTGTGCTGCTGCATGATTGCGTCGCCGTCGAGAAAAGCTCACCGCTCCGGTCGCAGGCCTCGCGGCTTGCGGCAGAAAAGGCGAGCGGCATCCTTGCCGGGCTCGGCTGGCCTGAAGCGAAGATCGCAGCGGTCGCCCATGCGATCCTGACGCACAGCTTTTCAGCCAATATCCCACCGGAAACGCTGGAAGCGAAGATGCTGCAGGACGCTGACCGGCTGGATGCGATCGGTATGGTCGGTGTGGCGCGCTGCTTCTACATCGCCGGCCGCATGGGTTCCGGGCTCTATCATCCCGCCGATCCGGGCGCCGAGCATCGGCCACTCGACGACAGGACTTATGCGATAGATCATTTCCCGGCGAAGCTCCTAAAACTTTCCGATGGGTTCCAGACCGTGACGGGTGCCAAGCTCGCGAAAGAACGGCACGAAAGGCTCAGCCTTTTCCTCTCCCTTTTCCGCGACGAAATCTGAAGGTGCGGCATGCAGATCACCGATCTCTTCATCTATCCGTTCAAGAGCGCCCGCGGCATTGCGCTGCCGCAAGCGCGGATCGATGCCATGGGCCTTTCCGGAGACCGGCGTATGATGCTGGTCGATCCCTCCGGCCACTTCATTACGCAGCGGGAACTCCCGGAGCTTGCCCGTCTCACCGCCCTTCCGGCAGCGGCCTATCTGACGCTTCGGCTGGATGACGGGGGCGAGATGATGGTCGCGCCACCGCAGCCGGACAATCGCATGGATGTCGCGATCTGGCGCTCGATCGTCAGCGCCGCCGTCGCGCATGACAGCATCAACGAGAAACTCTCGGAGTGGTTCGGGAGGTCCGTGAAACTCGTCTTTATCGACGGCCAAAGCCGGCGCGAGGCGAGCGCGGAATGGGCGGGCGAAGGCTCGCCGATGGGTTTTGCCGACGGCTACCAGATCCTTGTCACGACGACAGGTTCGCTGCGTGCCCTGAACGAGGACATGGTCCGGCACGGCGAAGGCGAAGTCGGCATGGACCGGTTCCGCCCCAATATCGTCGTCGACTGCGACGAGCCGTGGGCGGAGGATGCCTGGTCTGGCCTCGAGATCGGCGGCATCCGCTTCGATTTCGTCAAACCCTGCCCGCGCTGCATCATGACCACCCAGGACCAGAAGACCGGTTCGCGCGAGGGCGCCAGCCCGATGCCGGCCATGGGACGCATCCGCATGTCCGCCGACCGCCGCGTGCCGGGGCCGCTGTTCGGCTGGAATGCGGTGCCAAGGGGAGAGGGTCTGGTGCGGGTCGGGGATGCCGTGACGGTGCTTGGCAGTCGCGAGAGTTGGGCGATCAAGCAGCGGTAAGGTTGTTTGGACTTACGGCTTTGAACGGTATTCGCGGCTTTTGCCCCTCACCCTACCCTCTCCCCGCTTGCGGGGAGAGGGTAGGGTGAGGGGCTTTAAGGACACCCGGGCGAGGGCCGCACATGATGGCGATGCCCCAGCCCACCTGACATCCATCAAATCGCTTGATGGCCAGTTCATCAAAAGGCGTTTCTGCTCATTAGTGGACTGCACTAATGTGTGATCGAAACAGGAGAGTCCCCGATGACCACCACCAGCCGTCCCGCCATGCCCTGGCTCATCATTCTCGCGGGATCGCTGATCGCGGTGATGACCTTCGGGCCGCGATCGGCGATGGGTTTCTTCCAGCTGCCGATGCTGGCTGATCGAGGCTGGGATCGCTCGACCTTCGGCCTTGCCATGGCCTTCCAGAACCTCTTCTGGGGTGTGAGCCAGCCATTCTTCGGGGCGCTCGCGGACAAATACGGCACCGGACGGGTCCTTGTGATGTCCGGCGTTCTCTATGCCGCGGGTCTGCTGATGATGGCCTTTGCCAGCGCTCCGATCTGGCTGCATATCGGTGGCGGCGTGCTGATCGGAACCGCCATCGGCGCCGGTTCCTTCAGCGTCATCCTCTCGGCATTCGCGCGCAATGTTACGCCCGAGCAACGCTCGATGGCATTCGGCATCGGGACGGCTGCCGGGTCGGCGGGCATGTTCCTGTTCGCGCCGCTCAGTCAGGGCTTCATCTCGGCCTTCGGCTGGTCGGACAGTCTTGTCATCATCGCGGTCATGATGCTGGTGGTGCCACTGCTCGCCTTCCCGCTGCGCGGCAATGCCCAATCGGGCACGCAGTCGGGAGGCCAGTATAAGCAGACCATTGCCGAGGCGTTGAGAGAAGCCTTCGCGCACAAGAGTTATCTCCTGCTCACCACCGGCTTCTTCGTCTGTGGCTTCCAGGTCGCCTTCATCACTGCCCACTTCCCCGCCTATCTCGGCGATATCGGGATCGAAGCGAGCTATGCGGTCATCGCCATGGCGTTGATCGGCTTCTTCAACATCATCGGCTCTCTGGCCGCCGGCTGGATCGGGCAGCGTTATTCGAAGCCCTATTTCCTCGCCTATATCTATATCGGCCGTTCGATCACGGTGACACTCTTCCTGCTCCTGCCGCAGACGCCGCTTTCGGTGGTGATCTTCGCCGCGGTGATGGGCCTCCTCTGGCTCTCCACCGTGCCGCCGACCAATGGCCTCGTCGCGATCATGTTCGGCACGCGACACCTCGGCCTGCTGGGAGGCCTCGTCTTCCTCTCCCACCAGCTCGGCTCTTTCCTCGGCGTCTGGATGGGCGGCTATCTCTACGACCAGTTCGGAACCTATGACCAGGTCTGGTGGTTGGGTGTGGCGCTCGGGATCTTCGCGGCTGTGGTGCATTGGCCGATCAGCGAAAAAGCGGTTGAACGCCCGGCCATCGCCGCGGCTTAATTATGCCCTAACTGAGATCATATTCCGGCATTTCTTCTGTGCCGGATCAAAATTCCCATGTTTTCAACCAATAGCGACTGTCACAGAAAATTATTTTATTTTTCTTCTCGCTCCCGTTGACGGATTCCGAGCCAGCACCTACTTTGTGCGAGCTGGTTCGGACACTGACGACGAACCATGAACGGCCTCAAGTCCAGAGGCCGCAGCCAAAGAAGGAGGTCAGCGAAATGCAAGTTGTATTTCTTGATGCCATCCGATCCTGGCAGACGACCTCGTGCCTCGTGATGGTGAAACGCCATTCCGCCTGCTCCTGTCGAATGTGACGCAGCGCAAAGCCTGAATTCCACAATCGACTATTGAAACAGCGCCGTGCCTTCAGTGCATGAGCGAGGACACTCGTTATGAAGAAGCAAGTTATCGAATATGCCGGGGTTCCGGTTGGAATCACCATCCCCGACGGCGACAGGGTCAAGTTCATCGCCGTCAAATATCCGGTCATCGATCTGGACGGCGGCGTCTATCGCAGCGTCGGCGAGTTGCAGATGGCCATCCACCAGCACATGGCGAAATCCGCGCCTGAGGATCAGGCCGTGTTCTTCGGCGCAGCCAACGCGCCGGTCGCGTCCAACGATCGCAAGGTCTTCAACGCAGCCTGACAAAATCCCTCGCGTGCCGCGCCGGGCTCGAGCCCCCGCGGCACATAGACGTGTCGGTCCAGGAAATAGGCCGTTAGCCGGAAAGCGTCGGCGAGTGTCTCCGGATCGGCCGCCCGGTTCGTACCGGGGGTCAGAAAGTCCGGCAGCGTCAGCATCTTGTCAGCCCAGAGAGCCCCTGCCTCCCGGCTCACCGCCCTGCCCGATTTCGGCGAGACATAGGCCAGATCATTGCGGGTACCGGTCGCCGCACATTCCTCCAGGTCCAGACCGAAACCGAGATCGTTGAGAAGCGCCAGCTCGAAGCGCACGAAGAGTTCACCCGCTGTTGCGGGGTCTTCCAAGTGGTCGAGAATCACATCAAGTGCGCCAAACAAATGCGCGTGGGGATCGCGCTCGGGCAAGAGACGCAGAAGGGAGGCCAGCGCCTGCACGCCGTAAACGCCGGTCGCGCTTTCCATGAGGCGACCTGCGCGGAGCAGCAGGGGCTCGACCCGGAACTCGCCCAGATGTTCGTCCAGCCTTGCGCGCCAGGTGACCTCAAGGCGGTTTCCTGGCTGCAAAACTGGCTGCATGGTTCGCGAGCGTCCGGAGCGCACCATGCCGAGATGGCGGCCGCGCGTGCGGGTCATCACCTCGGCAATGACGCTTGTTTCGCCATGCCGCCGCACTCCTAAGAGGATCGCCTCGTCTGTCCATTGCATGGTCGCGTTTTACCGCAGAGCGGCATGAGGCGCGAGGCATTTCGGCATGCGGATCAGATTTCGGCAAGATAACGCTGGACCCAGCCGCGCCACTGCGCAATCGCCTCGGCCTTGCCGGGATAACGTTTTTCCTCATGCAATTGGACCAGGGACTTCATCGCCTGAAAGAGCACCACGGCCATCGGTTGCGCTTGGTCCTCAGCCAGATCCGGCTGCCAGATGCAGAGGATTTCAGCGATCCGCCGCCGCAGGTTCTCCCGCAGGATTCCCGGACGAACGCCGGGCTGTTCCCACCGCGCATCGAGGAGGCTGAGCGCCAGACTGCGCTCCGTCGCATGGGCGACGAGAACATCGAGCAGTTGCTCACCGAGCTGCATTCCATCCAATTCGGGGGCCACGGCCTTGATCCGATCGAGGGCCGCCTCGACATGCTCCGCGTAACGGGCGATCAATGCATCGGCGAGAACGTCCTTGTTGGGGAAGAACTGGTAGAGCGAGCCGATCGGCGCGCCGGCACGCGCGGCGATCTCGGTCATGGTCGCGGCCTTGTAGCCCTGCTCGGCGAAGACGGCAGCACCAGCGTCGAGAAGCTTGGCCACCCGGGCGATGCCGCGCTTGCGCTTCGGCTCCTTGGCGGTCGGCGCTGGGGCCGGCTGGGGTGCTGCCGAACTTGACTTTTGCGAGGTCATTCTCATAAAACTCGATTGTGAGGTGCGCCTCATTTATTTGATGAAATCACGCTTTCGTCCAGAACTTTCCCGGAAACGGATGTCAGACGAAGGACGGAGACGCTCATGGCTTCGGACCAGGATCCCGAGACGCTGACGCAAGCCGAGCCGGAGGGCGTTGCCGATGCTGTCGCCTTGCCGGCCTCGGCGGAAAGCCCGCCGCCGCAGCCCGGCTTGCTGACACCGCTTCCGGCAATTCTCCGCTGGGCCATTCTTCTCGTGCTGTCATTTGCCATATCAGGCGGCCTCTTTCTGGCGCATATCCCAGGCGCCCTGCTGCTCGGCCCCATGGTCGCAGCGATCCTCGTGGCCACGAACGGCGCCCGGCTCTCCGTCCATCGCTACCCCTACATCTTCGCCCATTCGCTGATCGGCTGCATCATTGCGCGCTCGATCGATCTCGGCACGCTTTTGACAGTCGCCGAGGACTGGCCGATCTTCCTGTCGGTGGTGCTGGCAGTCATCGCGGCGAGCAGCCTGCTCGGCTATTTCATGGCGAGAGCCGAGATCCTGCCCGGCACCACCGCCATCTGGGGAACGTCGGCGGGCGCGGCCTCCGCCATGGTATTGATGGCCGAGGCGCATGGCGGCGATCCCAGGCTCGTCGCCTTCATGCAGTATCTGCGGGTCGCCTTCGTCGCGACCGGCGCCTCGCTGATGGCGGCCTTCGTGTTCAACATCGAGGGAGGGGCTGCGCAAGCAATCGTCTGGTTTCCGGAAACGAACTGGCTCGATCTCGGCCTGACTCTGACTGCAGCACTCGCCGCTGCGTCCGTGGGCGCGTGGCTTCGCATACCGGCCGGGACCATGCTCCTGCCGCTCATTGCCACGACGATCCTGCATGTGATGGGCTACATCACGCTGCTGCTGCCCGAATGGCTGCTGGCGCTCGGTTATGGGGTGATTGGCTGGCGGATCGGGCTTTCGTTCACCCGACGCATCCTGCGGCACGCGGCAAGCGCCCTGCCCCAGATCGTCGGCTCGATCCTGGTGCTGATGGCGTTCAGCGGCGGTCTCGCCTTCCTGCTTTGGTCGTTGCATGGCATCGACCCGCTGACCGCCTATCTCGCAACGAGCCCCGGCGGCCTCGATTCGATCGCGATCATTGCGGCGACCACGCCCGTCGACATGTCCTTCATCATGGCGCTGCAAACCATGCGGCTGATCCTGATCATCCTGATCGGACCGACGATTTCGGACTTCGTCGCCAGACGGGTGGCGAAGGGCTGAGCGCCCTTCGCGCAATTGTGTTCAGTCGCGTGGGAATTCGAGGCCCATTTCGCGGAAACGCTCAGGGTCATTGCCCCAGTTCTCGCGCACCTTCACGAACAGGAAGAGATGCACCGGCTGCTCGAGGATTTCGGACATCTCCTTGCGGGAGGCCGTCGAGATTGCCTTGATCGCATCGCCGTTCTTGCCGAGCACGATCTTCTTCTGGCTGTCGCGCTCGACATAGATGACCTGTTCGATGCGCACCGAGCCGTCCTTGCGCTCTTCCCAGCTCTCCGTCTCGACATGCGAGGAATAGGGCAGTTCCTGATGCAGGCGCAGGAACAGCTTTTCGCGAGTGATTTCGGCTGCGAGCTGGCGCATCGGCAGGTCGGAGATCTGATCCTCCGGATAATACCAGGGACCTTCCGGGAAGGTTTCGGCGAGATAATCCATGATGTCGTCGCAGCCTGAGCCTGTCGTTGCCGAGATCATGAAGGTGCGATCGAACTTGACCGCTTCGTTGGCCTTCTCAGCCAGCGTGAAGAGGTCCTCGTGGCGGACCCGGTCGATCTTGTTCAGGACGAGGATCTTCGGCTGCGGCACATCCTTCAGGGCTTCGAGGATCGCGTCGGCGTCACCGCGTAGGCCGCGTTCGCTGTCGATCAGGAGCAGAATGATGTCGGCATCCTTGGCGCCGCCCCAGGCCGACGTCACCATGGCGCGGTCAAGCTTGCGGCGCGGCTTGAAGATGCCGGGCGTGTCCATGAAGACGATCTGTGCGTTCTTGTGGATCGCGATGCCGCGCATGACAGCGCGGGTCGTCTGCACCTTGTGGCTGACGATCGACACCTTGGCGCCGACGAAGCGGTTGACCAGCGTCGACTTGCCGGCATTGGTCGGGCCGATCAGGGCAACGAAGCCGGATCGGGTCGGGGTGGCGACGGTGGCTTCGCCGCCGTCATGGCTTTCAGTTTCGGTCATGGTGTCCAATCAGTTGGCGTCGGAGGGCTTTGCCCAGACGCCTTCGCGTTCGAGAATTTTGGTTGCGGCCACCTGCTCAGCGGCACGCTTGGAACGATCGATGCCGATTTCCGGCTTCAGGCCGGGGATCTCGACGATCACCGTGAAGCGGGGATCATGATCCGGTCCGGAGCGATCGGCAACCTTGTAAATGGGCGGCGTGCCGAACCGGGCATGCGTCCATTCCTGCAATTCGGTCTTGGCGTCGCGGCGAGCGCCATCGGCATGGGCCGCGCGGCCCTTCCAGTATTTCAGGATGAAGCCTCGTGCGGCCTCCAATCCAGCTTCCAGATAGATCGCCGCGATCAGGCTCTCGACCACATCGGCGCGCACGTTCAACATGTTCTTCGCGGTGATCTTCTTCACGTCCGAACCGGTGCGGATGAAGCGGTGCAGCTCCATTTCGTCAGCAACTGAGGCACAGGCCTCGGCGCTGACCAGCTGGTTGAAGCGAACCGAAAGTTCGCCCTCGGTCGCATCACGGAAGGTCGTAAACAGCATTTCGGCGACGCAGAGACCAAGAACCCGGTCCCCTAAGAACTCGAGCCGTTCGTAATCGCCCTTCTTGCCCCGGGAGACCTGGGCGCTGGCATGCGTCAGCGCCCGCTTCAAGCGGTCGCGGTCGGCGAATTTATGGCCGATCACAGCTTCGAGCTGCTGCCAGTCCTTTTCGCCAACCACGCCCTTCTCTGTCATTCGACCACCTTGAACAGGCGATCCCAACGCATGTTGGCCGGCCATTTCCAGACTTCGCGGAACGAGGTGTCGTTGCCGAGCGAGAAGAAGATCAGCGAGGCCTTGCCGATCAGATTTTCGGCGGGCACGAAGCCGACGTCGAAGCGGCTGTCGAGCGAATTGTCGCGGTTGTCGCCCATCGCGAAGTAATGGCCTTCCGGCACGATGAATTCGCGGGTGTCATCACCGCGCGTGCCCTGGGCCTGGTCGAGCGTGTCATAGCTCACGCCATTGTCGAGCGTCTCGCGGAAGACCGGAACGTCGGTGCCCGGATCCATGCGATAATCCGAGGTGAAGACACCGTCCTGGATCTTCGGCACCGGCTGGCCATTCACCTGCAGCACGCCGCCGATCACCTGGATGCGGTCACCCGGCAGGCCGACGATGCGCTTGATATAGTCGATGCTGGGGTTCGGCGGGAAACGGAAGACGGCAATGTCGCCACGCTCCGGCTCGCTTGCGAAGATGCGCCCCTCGAAGAGGTTCGGCGAGAAAGGCAGCGAATATTTCGAATAGCCATAGGAGAACTTGTTGACGAAGATGTAATCGCCGACCAGCAGCGTCGGCATCATCGAGCCTGATGGAATCGTGAAGGGCTGAAAGAACACAGTCCGGATCACCATGGCCAGGAGCAGCGCCTGGATGATGACCTTGACGTTTTCCCAGAGGGCACTTTGCTTCTTTTCTTCGCTCACGCGGATCTCTTCCTTCTTGCGAAAATCCTGCTCTCTCTAGTCGGTTCGGGCGAGCGCGGCAACCGCGTAGCCCCGTCGACCAGCGCGACCAGTTTAATCATACCAAGTGTCGAAGATAGGAACCCATAGGATCGGCTCGACCGCCCTTTCTGGCTAGGAGAGATCCGAAGAGCGATGCTGTCGCATCGGTCAAGGAGCTCGACGACGCCAGAATGGGCGGGAAGCCGACCAAAGGTGGCTTCTTGCAGGGCCCTGGCGTTGTTGCGCCGCTTGGCCGATGCGTCAGCATCGCCCAGCGCGCCGCGCCTAGCCAGAGACCCGCAAGAAGCCATCCTATCGGTTCCTATCTTCGACACTTGGTATCAACGGCTTTCCGGCAGGGCCTCGACGATGACGAATGCCTGGGCATAGGGAAATTCGTCGGTGATGGTGAGATGGATCTGGGCGATATGCCCTGATGGCAGGAGGCGCTCGAGGCATTTTGCCGCCCCACCGGTCAGCTCGAGGCCGGGTTTGCCATTCGGCAGGTTGACCACACCCATTTCCTTCCAGAAGACCCCCTCGGCAATACCGGTGCCGAGCGCCTTGGCCATGGCTTCCTTGGCGGCGAAACGCTTGGCATAGGAGGCGGCGCAGTCCTTGCGGCCGTTCGAGCGCGCCTGCTCCTCTTCCGTGAAACAACGCGCGGTGAACTTCTCGCCGAATTTCTCGATCGATTTCTCGATCCGGCGGATATCGATGAGATCGCTGCCGATGCCTATGATCATGTCAGACGCTCGATCCCTGAAGAGCTTCGGAGAGCCGGGCACGCGCCCTTTCGGCGAGCCGCTCCCGGCGCCGCGCCTGGAACTTCGCCACTGTGAAATAAATCACGCAATACATAATCACGCCACTGACGGCTGCAAGCGGGATCGCACCGATGAGCATGGGTTTCAGGATAGGCTGCCACATGCTCTCGATCGCCCCGATGGAGAACTTGTGCTCCAGATCGACGCTGTCCCCGGCGGGCGGGCCATTGCCGATCAGCCGATGCCCAACCTCCCAAGTCGCGGCCCAGATGAACGGGAATGTCAAAGGATTGCCGAAAGCCGTGCCCAAGGCGGCGGCCACCATATTGCCCGCAACGAGATAGGCGATTGCGAAGGCGAGGAGAAAATGAAGGCCGATGAACGGCGTCCAGGAGGACACAACACCGGCGACGACACCCGCGGCAATGGCATGCGGCGTTGCCGACAGACGCAGGATGCGTTTGCTCAGATAATGAAACGATCGGAGGAAGCCACGACGCGGCCAGAAAAGCTCACGCAACTTCGTCAGAAAAGAAACCGGTTGGCGACGTCGAAACAGCATGCGGGATATGTAGTTGATCCGGGATGGTTTCGGCAAGGAAAAGAGGCCCGCCGGTCAGTCAAAAAGCAAAGACGCCGGCATTGAACCGGCGTCACAGCAAGGACCAGATCTGGTCTTTCGGCGTATCAGCCGCGACGGAACATGCCACGGTCGATTTCGCGCTGGCGGTATTCCAGGTCAACGAGATCGCGAGCGCCGTTCAGGTAGTTCATTTCGCGCTCTGCAACGGTCGGGACGCGGAGGGCGCGGGCGAATTTACGGATCGGAGTAAACATCGTTTTATCCTCGGTTAAGTCTCTTCATGTGTTGACCCGAAGATAATGGTGCGACGCACAATCCACCAGAGACAAGAACCGAAGACAGCCATGCGCCGAACGCATAACAAGCGGGTCGAGGTTTACGATTTAGGCAGGATTGTGATCAAAAGAGAGGCAGAACGCCCGGCTTTCGAGCGGCGGGGCGGATTATTCCCGCCCTCGCCAAAATGCCGGTCAGTCATAGACCCTCTTCACTGTCGAGATGCAGTCCAGTTCCTTCAACTCGCTCAGAAGCTGGCTCAGCTGACGCAGGTCCCAAACTTCCAGATCGATCCCCATTTCCGTGAAGTCGGTGGCGATACGGATCATGTTGAGCACGCGGATGTTGATGTCGAGGCGCGCGACGCACTGTGCAACGGTTGCCAGCGTGCCAGGCTCGTTCAACGCGTTGATCAGGATGCGGGCGACGAAGCGGGACTTGTTCGCTTCGTCGAGATCCCAGCGCACATCGATCCAGCGCTCCGGCTCGTTTTCGAAGCGCTGGAGGGCGGACGCCTGGATCGGATAGATGGTGATACCCTTGCCGTCTTCCATGATGCCGACGATGCGATCGCCGGGAACGGCGCCGGCCGGGGCAAAATGAACTTCGGCATTGCCCGAAAGGCCGCGAATCGGCAGCGGTTCCGGACCATCGCCCGCCGTGGGCACATCGCCCTTCGGATGGGCCGGACCGGGGATCTTGAAGACCATGCCATTGGCGCTGTTCATGGCGAACCAGCCGTCATCCGAGGACGGCTTCACCGTGACGCGCTCGTCCTGGTAATCGGGGAAGACGGCCCTGAGAACGTCGAGCGAGGAGGTCTCGCCACGGCCGACGGAGGCGATCGCGTCTTCCACGTCGCGCTGGCCCAAACGATGCAGCGCCGGACGCAGCGTGTCCTTGGAGAAGATCTTGCCGGCGCGCTCGAAGGTGCGCTCCAGGATGCGCTGGCCAAGGCCAGCATATTGTTTGCGGATGGCCATGCGGGTGGCGCGGCGAATCGCGGCGCGGGCCTTGCCGGTGACGACGATCTCTTCCCAGGCGGCGGGCGGCACCTGCACGCCGGAGCGGATGATCTCGACTTCGTCGCCATTCGACAGGCGGGTGACGAGCGGCATGATCGAGCCGTTGATCTTGGCGCCGACACAGGTATCGCCGACATTGGTGTGGACGGCATAGGCGAAGTCGATCGGGGTCGCACCGCGCGGCAGCGCGATCAGCTTGCCCTTCGGCGTGAAGCAGAAGACCTGGTCCTGGAAGAGTTCGAGCTTGGTGTGCTCCAGGAATTCTTCCGGATTGTCGCCTTCGGCGAGCGCCTCGATCGTGTGGCGCAGCCAGGAATAGGCATTGCTCTCGCGCTGGAGCGGCTCGTTCGCCTCGCCGTTCTCGCCATCCTTGTAGAGCGTGTGCGCGGCAATGCCGAATTCGGCGATCTCGTGCATGCGGCGCGTGCGGATCTGCAGCTCGATGCGCTGGCGCGACGGGCCGACGATCGTGGTGTGGATCGAACGGTAGTCGTTCTGCTTCGGCGTCGAAATATAGTCCTTGAAGCGGCCGGGTACGACGCGCCAGCGCGAATGCACGATGCCGAGCGCGCGGTAGCAGCCGGGAATGTCGTCGACGAGAATGCGGAAGCCGTAGACGTCGGAAAGCTGCTCGAAGGAGAGCGACTTCGACTGCATCTTGCGAAAGACCGAATATGGCTTCTTCTGCCGGCCCTTGACGGAGGGGGTCAGGAGGCCGTTCGCCACCAGAAGATCGCGCAACTCGTCCTCGATCTTCGTGATCAGGCCCTCGTTGCGGGTCGAAAGCTCCGCGAGACGCTGGGTGACGGTCTCGTAGGCCTCCGGGTTCATGTAGCGGAAGGAGAGGTCCTCCAGCTCGTCGCGCATGTCCTGCATGCCCATACGGCCGGCAAGCGGCGCATAGATTTCCATCGTCTCTTCGGAAATGCGGGCGCGCTTGTCGTCGCGCATGTGTTCGAGCGTGCGCATGTTGTGCAGGCGGTCGGCGAGCTTGACCAGCAGGACGCGCACGTCGTCGGAAATGGCAAGCAGAAGCTTGCGCAGATTCTCCGCCTGCTTCGCCTTCTTCGTGACGAGGTCGAGCTTCTTGATCTTGGTGAGGCCTTCGACGAGACGGCCAATGTCTTCGCCGAACAATTCGTCGATCTCGCCACGGGTCGCAGACGTATCCTCGATCGTGTCGTGCAAAAGCGCGACGGCAATCGTCGATTCGTCGAGATGCATGTCGGTGAGGATGGCGGCAACTTCGAGCGGGTGGGAGATATAGGGGTCCCCGCTGGCGCGTGTCTGCTTGCCGTGCTTCTGCATGGCATAGACATAGGCCTTGTTGAGCAGAGCTTCGTTGGCGTCGGGCTTGTATTTCTGCACCCGCTCCACGAGCTCGTATTGCCGCATCATTCCAGTCGTCTCCTAGAAACGAAAAAGCGCGCCAGTCGATGAGACTGGCGCACGATCATCATACAGTCAGAAACAGACTAAAGTCCGATCTGTTGACGATTAGTAATCGTCGCTCTTTTCCGGCGGAACCAGGCCTTCGATACCGGCCAGAAGCTCCTCTTCCGACATCTGGTCGAAAGTGAGGGTTTCCGGCAGTTCGTCTTCTTCGTCGCCCTTGCCGGCCGTGCCGGTGTTGGCGAGCATGGAGCTCGGCTCCTGCTCAGGCTCGTCGACTTCGACGTGCTTCTGCAGCGAATGGATCAGATCTTCCTTCAGGTCGTCGGGCGAGAGCGTCTCGTCGGCGATTTCGCGCAGCGCCACGACCGGGTTCTTGTCCTTGTCGCGATCGATGGTGATCGGCGCGCCCTGGGAGATCTGGCGGGCACGGTGGCTTGCGAGCAGAACGAGCTCGAAGCGGTTCTCGACTTTGTCGATGCAATCTTCAACGGTGACACGGGCCATTGCCTGTCCTTTGCGGTCTTGAATGCGTGGGATTGACGGGTGCGATACAGGCAATGGACGGCAAATTCAAGTTTTTCGTGTTGGCACCCCTCCAAGCCCAAAAATGGAGGGCGGAAAAGAGACCATCTACACCACATTTCAACCGCAGGCTGCTTGGATTGCCGCAGGCGATGCCCTAGATAGATTTTTATATGATCATTTCATAATGTAATTTCGGTGATCATATCTTGAAGGGCAAGGTCTTGTTTTGATTGCCAATTGCCGTTGCTATGTACATTTGACTTAAGGATATCGACATGTTCGACCCTCGCGAGAAAATAGCTCTCTTCATCGATGGCGCCAATCTTTACGCCGCGTCCAAGAGCCTCGGCTTCGACATCGATTACCGCAAGCTCCTAAAAGCCTTCCAGAAGCGCGGCTATCTGCTGCGCGCCTATTACTACACCGCCCTCATCGAGGATCAGGAATATTCCTCGATCCGCCCGTTGATCGACTGGCTCGATTACAACGGCTACAAGGTCGTGACCAAGCCTGCGAAGGAATTCACCGACTCCATGGGCCGCCGTAAGGTCAAGGGCAACATGGATATCGAGCTTGCCATCGACGCGATGGAACAGTCCGAGACGGTCGACCATCTCGTGCTCTTCTCCGGCGACGGCGATTTCACCACGCTGGTGGAAGCGCTGCAGCGCAAGGGCCGCAAGGTCTCGGTCGTGTCGACCATGGCCACCCAGCCGCCAATGATCGCCGACGACCTGCGCCGCCAGTCTGACCATTTCATAGACCTGATGACGCTGAAGGCCGAAATCGGCCGCGATCCGTCCGAACGCGGCACGCCGCGCACCCCGGAACCGGCAACAGCGAGCGAAGACGAGCACTGAGGCGATTGTCCCGCACGCCGCCTTCCCGCGGGAGGCAGCCGATCGAGGCTGATTGATCGGCGCGAAAAAATCGGCGCCCGATTTTCGGCGGCAGGCTTCAACGGGGCGGGTTAAGGTGCCGCCATGCTGTTTGAAAAACCCGACCACGACACCCTGTACGACGCCCTCATCCGCCGCGATCCGGCCCATGACGGCCTGCACTTCGTTTGCGTGACCTCCACACGGGTCTTCTGCCGGCTGACCTGCAGCGCCCGCAAGCCGAAATCGGAAAACTGCATCTTCGAGGACACGATCGCCGCCTGCCTCGGTGCCGGGTTCCGTCCCTGCAAGCGCTGCCGGCCGATGCTCCATCACGGGGGTGCCGATCCGGTCGTCACCGGCCTCATCGAAGCCCTGGAGGCCGATCCGGGCCGACGCTGGAGCGAGCAGGACGTGATTGCCCGCGGGCATGATCCTTCCACGGTGCGCCGGGCCTTCAATCGCCGTTTCGGCATGCGCTTTCTGGAAATGGCGCGCCTGCGCCGCCTCAGCAGCGGTGCCGACAGCCTGTCCGGCGGGGAGAGCGTGATCGAGGCGCAGCTCGATGCAGGTTACGGTTCCGGCAGCGGTTTTCGCGCGGCGATCACCCGGCTTCTCGGCACGGCACCGGCTGCCCTGCGCGGGCAGGCCCTGCTGAAGGCGGATTTCCTCGAGACACCGATCGGCACGATGGTCGCAATCGCCGACGAGCATGCGCTGCATCTGCTCGAATTTACCGATCGCCCTGCCCTCTCCTCCGAGATCACGCGGCTTCAGGCACGCCAGAAGCAGGGGGTGATGCTGGGCAAGACACCAATCATCGAGCAGACCAGGGACGAGATTGCCCGCTACTTCGATGGCGAGGACACCGGCTTCACGGTCAGGCTCGCGGGCCATGGCAGCACCTTCGAGCGCGACGTCTGGCAGGCCCTGCGCTCGATCCCCGCCGGCGAGACGCGCAGCTATTCCAGGATCGCCGCCGATCTTGTGCGCAAGAGCGCCGTTAGGGCCGTGGCCCGCGCAAATGGCGCCAACCAGATCGCCATCATCATTCCCTGTCACCGGGTGATCGGCGCCGATGGCAGCCTGACCGGCTATGGCGGTGGGCTCTGGCGCAAGCGCTGGCTGCTCGAGCATGAGCGACGGATGGCCTTGTCCCTGCCATCGGCGAGCGCAGGCCCCGCCGAGACTTCCGCGTTGCACACCCGCAACATGAAATCCCTCCCGATGCCTGTAGCCGAGCGCTCCAGACAGACGACGGACTGACCACCCGTATCAGGCCGCATTCCACCCGATCATGGACCGCAGCGGCGGCGCGTGGCCGCTCTCCCACGCCATAAAGGGATCGACAGCATGCAGACCAGGGATCAGGGGCTCGACACATCCGGCATGAAGGCCTGCAAGCGCGGCGGCCTGTTGGCTCTGATGACCGCTGCCTTGCGGCTCTTGCGCCGCAGCCGCTCGGGACCGGTCAACCGCTTGCAACACCTCGATGCGCACGGGCTGAAGGACATAGGGCTCGAGACGCACAATGCCGGCCACATCGCCCCGGCGCGCGAACATGCATTCCGTCTGCTGATGATACGTGGCAGCCAGTAAACCAGAGGGTGACTTCCGAAGCGACCAGGAGCCATACAGCCCATCTCGCCCCAAAGATCCAGCGGAACTCGCGCGCTTCCTGGCGTTTGAGTCGAGCCGCGCAGACGCCTCAGGTGCCGTTCGAAATCCGGTCGTCGGGCTCAGCCCGTCTTCATCAGGCGCTGCTTCTGGCGGTTCCAGTCGCGTTCCTTCTCGGTCTCGCGCTTGTCGTGCAGCTTCTTGCCCTTGGCGAGCGCCAGCTCCAGCTTCGCCCTGCCCTTCTCGTTGAAATAGATCTTCAAAGGCACGAGCGTCATGCCTTCGCGATTGATAGAGGAACGCAGGCGGTTGATCTCGCGCTTGGAGAGCAAAAGCTTGCGACGGCGGCGCGGCTCGTGATTGAAGCGGTTCGCCTGCAGATATTCCGGCAGATGTGAATTGATCAGCCAGATCTCCTCGCCCTCATCAGAGGCATAGGATTCGGCGATATTGGCCTTGCCCTCGCGCAGCGACTTTACCTCCGTGCCGGTCAAAACCAGACCCGCCTCGTAGGTGTCGATAATCTCGTAATTGAAGCGCGCCTTGCGGTTTTCCGCGACGATCTTGTTGACGGTGCGCTGCGAGCCTCTGGGGGCCATGGTCTCATCTTCCGTTTCGCCCGGGATTTTGTCGTGTGTCGCCTGCGCCCGGGCGGGGCGTGGCGGTTGTCATGGATATGTAATGGAGGATGGGGGGGAAATAAAGGTGGGGTCGAGATGAGCACCTTGCGCGAGCGGTGGACCCGCCGCACTCCGTACCAGGGTCTCGGCTCTCATAACGTCCAGTCCGATGTTACAATCGAAACCCGGTGATGGGCAGCTGTAACCGGCAAACAATGCGGAGCCTGCAAATCAGGTCTACCTGACGCGCAGGCATTCTTTCAACAAAGGTCAATCCGCATGAACATCAATGCCACTCCCAGAAGCAGAACTCCTCTAAATCAATGGTGGGAAGTTACTCCCGGAGAAAACTTCACAGTCCGAGCCTCCATGGAGGATATGGGGGGTCGCTGCACCATTATCGAAATGACTGTCGAGTCACGCAACGGTGTGCCGGTTCACACACATGCCAATGAAGAAGAACACTTCATCGTTCTCGAAGGGACTCTTCAGCTCATCAATGGCAACGAGAGCCTGACGTTGTCAGCTGGAGATTCTGTCACGGTGAAGAGGGGTACTCCTCACACCTGGGCCAATCTCTCCGACGCCCTTGTTCGCATGCTGATCATTTTCACTCCCGGCAACATGGAAGAAACTTTCCGAATGATCGGTGCGAGTGATGGGAGCGATCTCGCCGAAATCGCGGAAACAGCCAAAAATGGTGGCTCGGTGATGGTTGGCCCCCCGCCTTTTGAGAATGTCTACTCGGTCATGTCTCCCCGACCGAAATCCTGAGCCTCGCAACTTTGTCGATCCAACTCGGTCGCAAGGCACCACGCGTGCATGCGGCCAAGGATCATCGCGAGAGCAACTCAGCGCCATCCGGCAATAGAAGCAGGTTTGCTGATCACCCCGAATGAGGCCTGATCCGGTCTGGCCTCATTCGACTGGCCAACCGATCCACATGAGGCATAAGAAATGTCCGAGACCTTCATCCCGCGGATCCAGGAGCTTGCCAAATGCGCGAGAATGCTGGCCCTTGTTGGCGCCTCCATCAAGTTGCGCTCAGACAGTTCCGTCCTGCCGGCCATTCGCGAGCAGATCGAACTCGGTGCACGAATGGCCTTGGGCGAGGTGCTGGATGAAGCCGATGAGGAGCAGATGTCGCTTGCCCTGGTCATGGTTGAAATGGCGCTGAGCGAGGCCGGCGAACTCTTTCGCAGCCCGGATCGGGGTTCGAACTGGGAGGTTGTGGATGCTGCTGCGATGCAGGCCATGGGCCGTTCGTCCAAGAGCGTCTTCACCCGCATTCAGTCCATCGCGGAAACGGACCCGAAATTGCGGGAAACGTTTCAGGGTACATTTCTGGACGTCGGCACCGGGGTTGCGGGGATTGCACTGGAAGCAGCAAGGTGCTGCCCTGATCTCAAAGTTGACGGCATCGACATCTGGGAGCCGGCGCTGGACCTCGCCCGCCAAAACATCGCCAAAAGCCCTTATGCGGACCGCGTGACGGTTCGCAACCTCGATATCTCGGCACTGGACGAAACCGACAGGTACTCACTGGCCTGGCTGCCGACCATGTTTCTGAAACGTCCGATCGTTGAGGCTGCTCTTGACCGCATCGCGCGCGCCTCGGTCAGCAATGCCTATCTCGTCGCCGGCGTATATACTCTTCCTGAGGATCCGTTCCTGGCACTCATGGCCAATCTGAGGACGCTTCGAAGCGGAGGCGAGATAAGCGATCCGGCCGACCTCAAGGCGATGATGGAAGCCCGAGGTTATGTCGATATCGGGATGAGTGTGACTCCGATTGCAACTTTTGTCTTCGGAAGGCTTTCCTGAGACTGAGGCGCTCAACCTCAACGTCGCGATGCAATTGCGACCGCGCTGCCGAGCCCTGTTTTTGATAGTTGATGAAATGAAGGCCAAGGAATTATCGGAATGAAAGCTATCGTCATGACCCGCCCCGGCGGCACCGAAGTCTTAGAGATGATCGACCTGCCCGAGCCGGTGGCGGGAGCGGGGCAGGTGCTGGTCGAGGTCGCGGCGGCCGGCGTCAATTTTTCCGACATCGGCGTGCGCCGCGGGACTATCGGCCACACCATCGAGTATCCCTACATATTGGGCGTGGAGGGCGCCGGCCGTATTGTCGCGATCGGCGCGGATGTGCACGATTTCGTTCCCGGTCAGCGTGTCGCCTGGGCTTACGGACCGGGCAGTTATGCCGAGCGCGTCGTCATCGCGGCAGACGCACTGGTCGTCGTGCCCGATCAGATCAACGATCAGCAAGCCGCAGCGCTGATGATGCAGGGATTGACGGCCAGCCATTTCGCGACTGATTTCTACCCCATTCAGCCGGGCGATATCGCGCTCGTCCATGCCGCGGCCGGTGGGCTGGGCCAGTTGCTTACCCAGATCATCAAGCTGCATGGCGGCACGGTGATCGGACGCGTTTCGAACGCCTCCAAGACCGAATCCGCGCGTGCGGCGGGCGCGGATCACGTCATCGTCGATGACGGTGGCAACTTCTCGGACGAGGTGTTGCGGCTGACCGCTGGAGAGGGTGTGCACGTCGTCTATGATGGCTCTGGTCCGGAAACTTTTGCAGGCTCGGTCGCGGCGCTCCGCCGCTCCGGGACCTTTTGTTGGTATGGCCCTGTTCTGGGCGGCCCCGAGCCGGTCGATCTGGTCGGGCTGCCGAAAAGCATCAAGGTCGGTTTCGCGGTTTTCTTCGACCACATCCACACGCCGGCACTTTTGCGCAGCCATACTGCGCAACTGTTCGACTGGTTGATGAAGGGGGCTATCAAGGTCGATATCGGAAGCGTCTATGCGATCGAAGATGCCGCAGCCGCCCATACGGCCATGGAAAACCGCTCGACCACGGGCAAGCTACTGCTTGTTCCGAGAACGTGAGCCTCAATAGGCGGGTTTGTCCGTCTACTCAAAGACCATCTATCGCCAATAGAGAAAGGCCGGCTGACCCGGCCTCTGCCAGCATCAATCGAAGATGTCGCCGATCACGGCCTTTTCGGCCGCTTCCCAGCGGCGCACGACGTCCGAGACCTCATTGATCTCTTCGTCGCTCAGGTGATGGGCGCCGTCGGCGTCGATCCGGCAGAGGCTGAAGGGTTTTCCCACACTGGCCGAGGTGAGATCGAGTGCCTGCAGGACCCGCAGGACCGCGGCGCAACCGAAGCGCGTCGAGCGTTCGGTCAGGTGGAAGTGGGAGAGAAGCGAGCCAGCCTGCTGGGCCATCGGCGCTCCGCTGCCGATCGCATGGAAACCGATATCGGCATAATGGCCAATCATCCCCGATGGCGTGATCTCGATGATCCAGGGCTGACCGTCACGCCAACCGGCTGCCATGACATAGGCGGAGGGTGTTCCTCCATCCTCTTCACCCGGTACATCGGGAATGAAGGTTTCGTAGTGATGGCGCAGGATTGGCAGCACGTGTCCCTGCAGTGTTCGACCAATATCCGGTGCCTCGAGGATAGCGGCGCTGTTGTCATTGAAGCAGCGCTCCACGTCGGTGAGCACCGATCGCGCGCCACTGCCGCCCCAGGCGGCGACCTTGCCCAGCGGATGCAGCTTCTCGGCTGGATATGTCATGCCCCGTGTTTTGTCGGTGATCTGAGAGTCCGATCCCAGCACCACTCCATCTTTGCACACGGTGGCAAGCACGACAGTCATCTGCGTTCCTCTCAATTTGGCGTCTTTTCGGGCGCGTCGGCCGTGGCGGAAGCCTGCCATGGTGCATTCCCCGCCCGGCCTATACGCCTGCGGGGCCTTCGACGTTCCAATCAGGGAACACATTTTTCTGCATTTGCCCCGGGGATCCGGGGTCGATAGCTCGCGTGCGTGGCCCAAATTCGAGGGATCCAGAGTGCGCTTTGGGTCACGAGAGGCTATGGCGGGCGGTCCTGCAGGGGGTATCCGGCAAACACAGACCGAGCCCGCCCCTCCCTGAAACTAAAAGGCCGGCGTCACCGCCGGCCTTTTCTCATTCCCTCAATTCAACAGTCCCGCATGCTTCAGCGCCGCGTCGATCGCGGCCTCCGTCGAAGCTTCCAGCGTTCCCATCAGCGGCAGGCGGACGGTGCGGTTCATGCCGCGGGTGCGGCTCAGCGCGTATTTCGCGCCGCAGAGGCCGGGCTCCAGGAAGATCGCCTTGTGCAGCGGCATCAGGCGGTCCTGGTAGGTGAGCGCCTTGGCGTAATCGCCAGCCAACGTGGCTGCCTGGAATTCGGCCGAGAGGCGCGGGGCGACATTGGCGGTGACGGAAATGCAGCCGGTGCCGCCGTGGGCGTTGAAGCCAAGCGCCGTTGCGTCCTCGCCGGAGAGCTGGACGAAATCCGGGCCGCAGGTGATGCGCTGTTCGGAGACGCGCTCGATCTTGCCGGTCGCATCCTTGACGCCGACGATGTTCTTGTGCGCCTTCGCCAGCGCCCCCATCGTCTCCGGCGACATGTCGATCACCGAGCGGCCGGGGATGTTGTAGATGATGATCGGCAGCGAGACGGCCTCGGCGATTGCCTTGTAGTGGGCGATCAGGCCCTTCTGGGTCGGCTTGTTGTAATAAGGCGTGACGACGAGCAGCGCATCGGCGCCGACAGCCTCCGCATGCTGGGCAAGTTCGATCGCTTCCAGCGTGTTGTTGGAGCCAGCGCCGGCAATGACGGGCACGCGCTTGGCGGCCACTTCGACGCAGAGTTCGACCACGCGCTTGTGTTCGTCATGGGACAGCGTCGGCGATTCCCCCGTGGTGCCGACGGGCACGAGGCCGGAAGAGCCTTCGGAAATCTGCCATTCGACATGGGCGGCGAAGGCTTGCTCGTCGACGGCGCCCTGATCTGTGAACGGTGTGACGAGTGCGGGAATGGATCCCTGATACATGCAATGAACTCCCCGGGGCCGAGATCCACGCTTCGGCCGCATTCTGAACCTAAATCCGGGGCACATTACTTCGCACCTTCGGGTGCGACAAGCGCATGCAAGGGAGATTTGTGACGCTTTTCCTAGGCTTCGTTCGAGAGAATGTGATCGATCACGTCAAGGCTTTGTTAACCACGTTCTCCGCCTACTGGCAGCGTTGTGTTATGGTTGCGGTGTGTGGATGAAGACGACCTTTCTCAGAGCTTCTGTTTTCGGCCTCGGCCTTGCCGTGCTGCCGCTATCGGCGCATGGGCAAACGCCCGAGAGCATTCCCGTGCCGGCGATCAAGCCGCTCGGCTTTGCGCCGACAAAGGCCATGCATCCCTCTTTCGAGACGACGGGCGCCATTCCGCGTGGTGACCGGCTGGCAGCAGTCAATCCGCAGCTGAAGGCCGGGTTGGACGCGCTCTCCGATCGCGACGGCGCCGAGGCCATCGCCATCCGCAACCGTATGCCTGATAGCCTCGACCGGCATATGCTGACCTGGTCGATCGCCATGTCGGGCCTGCGCGACGTGCCGGCGACCGAGATTGCCGCTGCCCAGCGGCAGTTGAACGGCTGGCCGGGGCTCAAATCCTTCCGCGCCAATTCGGAAAAGGCGCTTTTCCGCGAAAACCCGGCGCCCTCTGCCGTTCTCGCCGCCTTTGGCGACACCGCGCCCGAGACGACCGAAGGCACGATGCTGCTCGCGCGCGCCCATCTGGCTTCGGGTGACAAGGCGAAGGCGGCAAGCCTGATCCGCAATCTCTGGCATGGCGATGCGCTGGACGAAGCGGCGGAGGACCAGATCATGGCCGAGTTTGCCGGCCTGCTGACCACCGCCGACCACCGCGCGCGCATGGACTATCTGATGTATCGCGAGCGAGCGAGTCAGGCGAAGCGGTTCTCGACGCTCGGCGAAGCGCAATCGCTCTACAAGGCCTGGGCTGGGCTGATTTCGCGTGCGAAGAACGTCGATGCGCTCATCTCTGCCGTTGACAAGTCCTGGTCGAAGGACCCGGCCCTGCTCTTCATCCGCATCGAGAACCTGCGCCGCAAACAGGACTATCAGGCGGCGGCTAGGCTTCTCGAGCAGATGCCGCGGGACCGGAAAACCCTCATCAACGGCCGCGCCTGGTGGGATGAGCAGCGCATCATCGCCCGTGGGCTTGCCGATCTCGGCAAATACCACGAGGCCTATCGGATCGTCTCAAGCCATGTGGCGACGGAGGCGACCGATATCGCGGACGCCGAATTCCATGCCGGCTGGTATGCGCTGCGAGACCTCAACGACGCCAAGACCGCAAGCCGGCACTTCGCTCGCATTCTCGACGTTTCGAACCGCCCGCTTTCTGCCAGCCGCGCCTGGTATTGGCTCGGCCGCGCTTCGGAAGCGGCCGATGACGGCAAGGCGGCGGAGCATTTCAGTCGCGCTGCACAACATTCCAGCACCTTCTATGGCCAGCTCGCTGCCGCCCGCATCGACAAGCCCGGCATCGAGATCCCCTATCCGCATCCGAGCAGCGCGGATCGTCAGAGCTTCGAAGGGCGCGAGGCGATCCAGGCGATCGCCCGCTACGAGGCGGCCGGTCATGGGTGGCGGGCCCAGAGCCTCTACCGGGCGCTGGCCGACCAGCTGGACACTCCCGGCGAACTGGCGCTCCTCAGCGCCCGGGCGGAAAAGTCCGAGGGCGGACATCAATTGTCGCTGCAGATCGGCAAGACGGCTTACGCGCGGGGGATCGATGTGCCGGCGCTCGCCTTCCCTGTCGGGGTGATCCCGCCTTCCGCCAATATTGCCGGTTCCGGCAAGGCGCTGGCCTACGCGATCGCCCGGCAGGAAAGCGCTTTCAACCCGGCCGCCGTCTCGCCGGCCAATGCACGCGGGCTATTGCAGCTTCTACCCTCGACCGCCAAGGGGGTGGCTGCCCGGCACGGCATCGCCTATCAGCCCGACAAACTGACGCGGGATCCCGGCTTCAACGCCACGCTCGGCGCGCATTATCTCGGTGAGCAGATCGACGCCTTCGGCGGCTCCTATATCCTCACCTTCATTGCCTATAATGCCGGTCCGCGCAAAGTGCCGGAGTGGATCGAGCGTTACGGCGACCCGCGCGGCAAGTCGATCGACGAAGTGGTCGACTGGATCGAGCGCATCCCCTTCCCCGAGACGCGCAATTACGTCATGCGGGTGATGGAGAATTATCAGGTCTACAAGAGCCGGCTTGGCCAGAAGACCGATATCGTGCACGACCTGCGCTTCGGGCGGTAGGTCACGCGCCCTCCTCGATTGACGGATGACCTGGCGTTCTGCCTCGGCTAGGCTCGCTTGCAAATCTCAGCGAGGGAGTGCCACATGGCGGACAGCATCGACCGTTTCATCACCGTGCCGGATGGCTTGAAGCTGCATGTGCGCGTCTATGGTGAAGGCAGTCCCGGTACACCTGTCGTCTGCCTGCCGGGGCTGACCCGCAATCTGCTCGACTTCGAGGATCTCGCCCACAATCTAGCGGCTGCGCCCTATAATCGGCGGGTGGTCGCGATCTCGTCGCGCGGCCGAGGGCTCTCCGACCGCGATCCGCAGGCGGAGCGATACACAATTCCCGTCGAAGCCGGCGATGTGATCAGCGTGCTTGACCAGTTGCGGATCGAAAATGCCGCCTTCATCGGCACCTCGCGCGGCGGGCTTATCCTGCATGTGCTGGCGATCAGTCATCTGGAGCGCATCGAGCGGCTGATCCTGAACGACATCGGCCCGGTGCTAGACGTTGAGGGGCTGCGGCAGATCCAGGATTATCTCGGGAGCCGCCCCACACCGAAAAGCTTCAGCGAGGCAGCAGACATCCTGCGGGCCACGCATGGGACGGAATTCCCGGCCCTTGTCAGCGCGGACTGGGCCGGCATGGCGCGGGCGCTCTATCGGGACGTGGACGGAACGCTGATGGCGGATTTCGATCCTGCCATTGCCGCGCAGTTCCGGGCTGCCGACCTCAGCCAGGGATTGCCTGATCTGTGGCCGCAATTCGCGTTGTTCGGGGAAAAGCCCGTGATGATCGTGCATGGGGAAAACTCCCGCCTGCTGTCACGCCAGACGGTGCACGAGATGGCGCGGCGGCATCCGGGGTCGGTGGCGGTCAAAGCCGAGGGCCAGGGCCATGTGCCGCTGCTTCATCTCGCGGGGCTGGCAAAGGAGATTGGCGACTTCTTGCAGCGCTAGGACCGATTTCTCGGGGGCGTGCTGGCGCAAAGAGCCAGCGGAACGCTCTTCGCCGCTTCCTCGACGTCCACAACAGAAAGCCCGGCACGAGGCCGGGCTTCCCTTATCCGATCTGGAGATCGAATTAGAACGAACGGGTCAGGCGAACGAAGCCAGACCATTCGCCGTCAGCCGAGTCAACGTCGAAGTAGTCGACGGTTGCCGAAGCCTTCAGGCCAGAAGCCAGGGCGTATTCAGCCAGAAGGCCTGCGCCCCAAGCGTCGTCGCCATCGACGAATGCTACGTCGTTCCAGTAGTTGACCGACGGGGTGATCGTCAGCTTTTCGGTAGCCTTGAAGCCGTAAGCAGCGCCAACGGTCCATTCAGCAACGGCAGCGTAGGTCGAAGCGTCAGAAGCGTAGCCAGCGTAGAGTTCGAAGGTGCCCGGGCCGATTTCAGCCGACACTTCGCCGACGACGAGGCCTTCTTCAGCTTCGAAGTCGTAAGCAGCCCACATGGAGAGAGTTGCTACGCCGAGCGAAGCGGAAGCAAAGCCCTGGATGCCGACGCCGGCGCCCGGCTCGTTGACAGTTTCCGAGCTCAGATCGTCGATACCGAGACCAACGGTGAAGGCGTCAGACGCGTAGGTGTAGCTGGCAGAGTTGAACTTGGCGTTGGAGATGAAGGCGTCGCCTTCAGAAGCGGTGCCAACGTCATCGAGCCAGGTGTAGAAATGACCGATCTTGAAGCCACCGACGGTGATGTAGGCGGAATCGAGGAAGGCAGTGTTGGCGTCACCAGACGAGTCGTCATCGCCGTAGCCTTCGAAGCGGATGTACGAGCCGATGGTCCCGATTTCCGAGTCGTTCTTGGCTTCGAATGCAACGCGTGCACGGACGCCAGATTCCCAATCGTCGCCTTCGTCGTTCTGGTCTTCGCTGAAGCTTACGCCGACGCGAACTTCGCCAGAGATCTTGAGGCAGGTTTCGGTGCCGGGGATGTAGAAGTAGCCGGTGCCGAAGGCGTCGCAAACGCGAACGTATTCCATGGGCTCGGGCTCGGCGGCGACGATTGCGTCAGCGGCCTGAGCGCCGGAAACTACAGCGAGAGCTGCAGCGGAGCCGAGAAGAAGGCTCTTGATGTTCATTATTGACCTCCAGTCAATTATAGAGGTCGCGGCGCCTCTCTGGACGGATAATCAAGCCTTTACAGTCGCTTGGCCTTCATTGGCATTTTCCGAATGATGGAATTCCTAGGCGGGCCTCGTTCGAAGCCGCAAATTTCGCGCCTGCCGCCGGCGCACCAGGCGCGAAGGCGAGCTGGTGTAACAAGGCGTGCGAAAGCCCCGTGTGAAACTGTGTCGAGAATGTCAGGGAACATCGTGATGGCGGAGAGGAAGGGATTCGAACCCTCGATACGCTTTTGACGTATACTCCCTTAGCAGGGGAGCGCCTTCGACCACTCGGCCACCTCTCCGGTGCCGCCTGATTATTTGCTTGAATCACTGAATGCAAGGCCTTTTCTCGGCTCTGCACATTTTAGAGCGCGGCACATTCCTGGTGGTGATGACCGGCCTCTCCCCAGTCCGAATACGAATCGCACGACTGTCGGGGCATGATTCTGTCACTTCCCCGGCCATCTCCGGTCCAATTTCAGTGATATTGCTCAAAATCAGGTTGAGACGTCGTGCACTCGGAGGGCGAACAAATATGGTCCGCACTGCAACTTTTTGCGGAATCCTGTACCAAAACGGGAAGCGAATGGATGGTGGACCGAGATCATACAGGGTGAACACCTCTGTTTAAGCGTCGGTTTTGTTTGCCTTTTCTTAACAAAACCTAAACGAAGTGAGGGGTCCGATCACGACTTTGTGGCCTTTCAGCAACAGGCTGCGTGGAAGGGGTGCCCCTTTTTCGACATTCCGCTCATTGGTGATTGCATGACCGGCGGGGTTTTGTATTTTCAACCTCGGAAGCGAGGCGGTGGATCGTCCGTCTTCTGAAACCGACGGGGATGGGGCAGGGAATGCTGTCCTTCAGCCAATTAACCCAGACCCATACGAAACTTGACTGGAGGTCAATAATGAACATCAAGAGCCTTCTTCTCGGCTCCGCTGCAGCTCTCGCTGTAGTTTCCGGCGCCCAGGCTGCTGACGCAATCGTCGCTGCTGAGCCCGAGCCCATGGAATACGTTCGCGTTTGCGACGCCTTCGGCACCGGCTACTTCTACATCCCCGGCACCGAAACCTGCCTGAAGATCTCGGGCGAAGTTCGTGCGACCGTCTACGCTAGCGAAGATTCTGCAGAAGACTGGGACAGCGAAGTTCGCGCCCGTCTCGCCTTCGAAGCCAAGAATGACTCGGAAATCGGCACCATCGGTTCCTACATCCGCATTCAGGGCACTGCCGGCGCACTCGCTGACGAACGCGCTGACGTTGTTCTCGACCAGGCCTACATCACTGTCGGCGGCTTCCTCGTCGGTCGCGACCTGACCTGGGTTGACGATTGGGGTCTGGCTGGTGAATCGGATGCGTTCTTCGGCAACGCCATCTTCAACACCATTTCCTACACCTACACGTCTGATGCCTTCACCGTCGGTCTCGGCGTTGACGACCTCTCCGACGACTTTGCCGGCAACGAAGTTGGCGTTCAGGGCACCCTGTCTGCAGCAATCGGCCCGGCTTCGCTCGCTGCCTACGCTGTCTACGACTTCGGCGACGAAGAAGGTGGCATCGCTGGCGTTCTGTCCGCAGACATCGGCCCGGGCACGCTCGGCATCGCTGCTGGCTGGGCTTCTGGCCAGTCGACCGGCTACGACTTCGCTTCCGAGTGGACTGTTGGCGCCGCATACACCTTCAAGGCAACCGAGAAGCTCTCGATCACCCCGCAGGTCGTATACTACGGTGACGTCGACTTCACGACCGCCGACGCCTGGGCTGCCGACCTCTACGTCGAATACCAGCTCGCTTCCGGCCTGAAGGCTTCGGCTGACGTCGGCTACTACGACGAAGATGGCGCTGACAGCAACTGGAACGGCTTCGTTCGCCTGACCCGTTCGTTCTAATCCACATCGGATTAACGAAAAAATGTGGGGTCCGGCTTTTACAAGCCGGACCCTCTTTGGCTTTGAGGCCACGAATAGGCCGCTAGCTTTGATTTCAATGTTTTAGGCCGCCGGCCGCTCCTGCCGGGATAAAGAGAAAAGAGGTTCCATCGATACCATTTGACAGGCTCGAAGCGAGCCACTCCGGAAAGTTTGTGCCGTTCTGCACTATACTTTTTATAAGATATAACGATATGTACGCCCGTGGGGACGGGCGGTGAGCTCGTTCGCGTGCTCGCCAAAGGGAAATTTGGGGGATACATGCAGGTGGAAATGCCGGCCGTGAAGGGTTTTGACGTCTATAAAGGCGTGCCCGATTATTCGGTCCATTATCAATACAGTCAGGGAACGGTCCTGCACGAGGTGCGCGAAACGAATTTGCGCGAACTGTTCGGCAAGTATGGCGACCTGTTGTGGATGAATGGCAGCCACAAATATAACGTAACGAATTTTATCGGAGAACTTCACGATCTCCTTGATTTTCCGAGTTTTTCGGCTTTTTCGGACGAGATGCTCGACCAGTTGATTGGCAAAATGCGCAAACGCGGTAACAGCAATGCCACCATCAATCGAAAGATGGCGGCCTTAAGCAAACTGCTGCGAAAGGCGTATAAAATGGGAGACGTTCACAGTCTGCCGGAATTCAAACGACAAAAGGAAAAAGCAGGACGAATCCGTTTTCTCGACCGGGATGAGGAGGCTGCATTGTTCTCCGAGATCCGGGCACATTCCGAACTTTACTACCGTTTCTGCCTTTTCCTGGTCGATTCCGGCGCGCGTCTGAGCGAAGGGCTCAACCTACGCTGGGGCGACATTCACAAGAACCGCGTGACATTCTGGGTGACCAAATCCGGGCGCTCACGTTCCGTGCCTCTGACACAACGTGCGGCCGACGCCATTGCGTCTTCGGATCGTCGCCATGCCGGACCCTTTGCCGATATCGATCAGCAGCGCTTCCGTGTTGCCTGGCACAATGCCAAGGACGCGATCGGTTTTGCCGACGACAAGGATGTGGTGCCGCATGTGCTGCGCCATACCTGCGCATCCCGCCTGGTGCAGGGCGGGATCGATATCCGGCGCGTCCAGATGTGGCTCGGGCACCAGACACTGACCATGACGATGCGCTATGCGCATCTGGCGTCGCACGACCTCGACATGTGCGTTCCAGTGCTGGAAAGAATGGGCACCAACTGAGCTCGCCCCTCGTTTAAGCTGACATGGACGCGGCCGGCATCTCGCCGGCCTTGGGCATTCCGCTCCCGATCGCCCGGCCCTTCAGCGATCCTCAGACGATCAGGCTCTTGAGATCGAGCGCAGGATCCGCAATCGCAGTCCGATCGACCGGCCGACCTGTTTCCAGGAGTTTCTTGCCCGTCACATAGGCTTTCGCGTCATTGATTGCATCGACAGCGACGAATTCATCGTCACGGAAATACCAGATCGACAGGCTGCCCTCGCGGGCACCGGGACGGACGACCGTCGCGTCATATCCGAGATTGAAGCCCGCGATCTGCAGTTTCACCTCATACTGATCGGACCAGAACCAGGGCTTCGGGCTATAGGGATCCGAGCCGCCAGCCAGCAGGGCTGCGACGGCCTCGGCCTGGTCGACCGCATTCTGCACGGATTCGAGACGGACTTTCTGCCCCTTCCAGTCCTGAACGGCGCAATCACCCATGGCGAAGACAGCAGGATCATTCGTGCGACCAAACGCATCCACGACGATGCCGTTCTGCACCTCGAGCCCGGCATCTGCCGCCAGGCGATCGTTCGGTGTGACGCCGATGCCGACGATCACCATATCGACATCGATCACCCGACCGTCGGAAAGCTCTGCGGCCTTCACGCGTCCTTCGTCGCCGATCAGCCGCGTAAGACCGGTTTTTTCGCAGATCGAGACGCCCTCTGCCTCGTGGATCGCGCGGATCGCGTCGGCCGTTTCGCGGGCCGCGACACGGGCGAGGATGCGGTCCGCCATCTCGATCAGCGTCACGTCGAGACCGAGCTTGCGTGCGACGGCGGCGGCTTCGAGCCCGATATAGCCACCCCCGACGATGAGCAGCCGGTGCCCGGGTTTCATTTCCTCGGCCAATCGATCGGCATCCACCTTGTCGCGCACGGTGTAGACACCGTCCAGACCTCCACCGATGGCAGGCGGCAGGCGGCGAGGCGTAGCACCGGTTGCGAGTGCAAGCGTCTCATAGGTGATTGCGGTGCCGTCGAAGAGGCGGACGCTGCTTGTCTCGCGGTCGACAGCCTCGACCGGCGTCGACAGCCGGATCTCGACATCATTTTCGGCATACCAGGCTTCTGGCCTGAACATCAGCCGATCGAAGCTCATCTCACCGAGGAGGTATTTCTTGGAGAGTGGTGGGCGCTGATAGGGCAGAACCGGCTCGGTTCCGAGCATGGTGATCGGGCGTGCATCCTTCAGCATCCGCAGCTTTGCGGCAAGCGCAAAAGCCGCCTGCCCTGCCCCGACTATGACCAATCGTCCCGCCACGTGCTGCACTCCCGATGTCCTGCTTTTAGGAATCGCCGACGGTAGATCGACAGCGATGCCGCGCAGCAAGGCCTAGCCTTGTGTCGATTTTCGGTCAAGTTTGTCCGCCTTGCGCCAACGATGCCCGGACTCGCTCTCAGATCCCCAAAAGACTTGTCGGTCGGTGACATGATCCGCCATTTTTGTTCGAAATGGGACAGGTTATCTCGGGCGAAGGCGCTGTCAGTAAAGGGAAAATCGGAAGTCGCTCGCATTCGAGCCGTCGTGTGCATGATCTGGTAACGAGCATGCGCTAGGCTGTCATCATAACTTGACGCGGTAGGAGGGTGATATGCCCTTGCAGAGGATACCTGACGCAAAATCTGACATCCCTCGGGACCAGGTCTTCGAGAAGTTCAGAATTGAACGGCCCGGCAAGATCGTGTTCGTCGGCCATCACCTCAGCATGGCAAAGTCACAGCGTTGCCTCATCCGCACAGTGTCACTCTACGGCGCAGAACTCGACGTCTCTCCCCATGTCATTGTACCGCCGAATTTCTTTCTCGAGATCCTTGGCATCCATGACGATATCGGCTGCACGCTGATCCGCCGTGAAGCCGAAAAGCTGACGGTCGGTTTCAACATGCTGCTCGATCCCGAGTTCCTCCACCATGTCGTTCGGCTGTCCTTCGAAACCAGCCACTGATTCATCAGACCTTCCTTCAGGCATCGCACAGACATGCCCGGCCGGTACATTCGGTTCCGGCTTCTCTGTCCGTGACAGGCCCGGACGGCACGACATCGAATATTCGACATTGGTAAAACTTGATCGAACTTGTTGATGCTAATGCAAATATTCACATCCAGAGTGCAAGGCAGACGAGTTGGGAGAAGCCGGTCATGGCGATGGATAATGCGACGCATCTGGCTGGAGTTCGATCGGAGATGTACGAGCGCAAATGGGAGCGCTTCTATGTTCGCCGGCCGGCCAAGATCATGTCTGTGCGCCCTGGCCTTACCGGCATCACGATCCGCAGCTGTGAGGTGGTGGATATCTCGCAAGGCGGTGCTGCGATCGAGCTGACGACCTCAATCGGCCTTTCCTCTCATTATTATCTGCAGATCGTCGGCCTTGCCGACCGGATCGGATGTGCCGAAGCCTATCGCAACGGCAACCGTGTCGGGGTCAAGTTCATCGCCCCGATCTCCGAGCACATGCTGCACCGGATCGTCCGCGCCGACTTCATGCTCGGCGAAGCGGTCAACACGCCGGTCAAGCCCTTCCAGAACGGCAACGGAGCACGCCTCGGCCGCTGAGCACCAGGCCTGTCGGAAGGGCCCGATCCAGCCGGATCCGGCCTTGCGTCCAAAGCTGGGCTTCTTATTGTGCGCAGATCGAACTCGATCCGCCGGACCCCGCTTCCCAATGACCGCTTTTCCCCGCTTCACACCCCTTGCCGCCTCCCTTCCCTCAACCGTTCCATTTGTCGGTCCCGAAGCCATCGAGAGGCAACGCGGTCTTGCCGTGCGCGCCCGTATTGGCGCCAATGAAAGCGGCTTTGGTCCCGCCCCTTCCGTACTCGCGACGATCGCTGAGAAGGCGGGCGAGATCTGGAAATACAACGATCCGGAAAATCATGCGCTCAAGGCGGCGCTGGCGGCTCGCCTCGGCCTCAAACCGGAGAATTTCGTCATCGGGGAAGGCATCGACGACCTGCTGGGCCTCATCGTGCGTCTGGTCATCGAGCCCGGCATGCCGGTCGTCACCTCGCTCGGCGCCTATCCGACCTTCAATTTCCACGTCAACGGTCTTGGCGGGCGCCTGGTGACAGTTCCCTATCGCGACGACCGCGAGGACCTCGAGGCTCTGCTGGCTCTTGTCCGGCAAGAAGAAGCACCACTCGTCTATTTCGCCAATCCCGACAATCCGATGGGCAGCTGGTGGGATGCGGGCAGCATCACCGCCTTTGCCCGCGCCTTGCCCTCGACCACGATGCTCATTCTGGATGAGGCCTATAGCGAGACGGCTCCTGAAGGTTCAATCCCGGGGGCGGATGCCCTGATCGACCTGCCGAATGTCATCCGCACCCGCACTTTTTCAAAGGCTTATGGCCTGGCGGGTGCCCGCGTCGGCTACGGCTTCGGAACGGCCGGGACCGTCTCGGCCTTCGACAAGATCCGCAATCATTTCGGAATGCCGCGCCTGTCGACGGAGGCCGCACTCGCAGCTTTGGCCGACCAGGACTATCTCGTCGATGTCGTGGGGCGGATCAAGGCAGCACGCGACCGGATCGCGGCGATCGCAACGGCCAACGGGCTGACGCCCCTGCCCTCGGCGACCAATTTCGTCGCTGTTGATACCGGCCGCGACGGCCTCTTCGCCCGCGCCATCGTCGATGGCCTGATGGAGCACGGCGTCTTCATCCGCATGCCGGGTGTCGCGCCGCTCAACCGCTGCATCCGGGTTTCGGCAGGCCTGCCTGCAGATCTCGACCTGTTCGAGGAGGCGCTGCCAAAGGTTCTCGCGAGCCTGCGCTGACGTCGCGCAATGAAGAAGACCGCGCCGGCCTTGTTCCTGCCGGTCGCGGTCTTGATAAGTGTTGGCCCTGGCCCCGTCCAAAGGTCCCCGCCACGTTCCCCACTCGGGTTATTCTTGTGATTCTCCTGCCGCGGTCGCGGCCGGAATTCCTCAGTGCATGGTCATCCATTCGCGGGCGGCACGAAGCGCCTCGGCGAGTTGGACCTTGCTCATGGTCTGGGCGAGATCGGCGCGCAGCTCGGCAGCGCGGTCGCAGCCCTTGATCGCTGCGATGTTCAGCCACTTGTGCGCCGAGACGAGATCGATCGGGCAACCGCGGCCGGTCGCATACATCAGGCCCATGTCGCGGAAGACGTCGGCCCGGGTTTCGCCACCCATCGTGGCATTTTCGGAATTGTGCATTTCAAAGCGTGCCATTGGTTTTGTCCCTGTTTGCCTAGTTTCTAAAGCGTCCCTGTTTTCCCTTGCGGGCCCTTCCGGAACGGCGCCGGCTCTTTGTCCGGTCATTCTCGCTTCGGTCGGGTTTGGCGGGGTTTTTCCCTGCTCGTTTGATGGGTTCACTATGCCAAACGGTCTTCAAAACTCGCTTAAAATGCATCCTTAATTTGCTGAAAACAAAGTACAAAAGCTTCGTAAACTTCGGATTCCGTTAAGTATCACACCCCCTGCAACCCAAGGAATTTTGGATGAAATTTACGAAAGTTTCATGCTGGCAAATCAACCGATTTTTCACCACGTTTTCCGAAGGCAATCTGGAAAAGCCATGCATTTGCAGTCTCAGGCAGCTTTCCACGGCTCCGTAATCGCGGCGGATTGCTTTTACCTTTACGTGTGCGTAAGATATTTCTTAACCGCTTGACCGGCTCGGAGAGGACCGTGTTCGGCTGCGGGAGAAGATCATCATCTCGGGAGGAGAGATCAGACCATGCGTTCCATCATCATTGCGGCTGCATTCGCGCTTTCGGCCTTCTCGGCACAGGCCGCCGAACCCATCGAGGGCAACTGGAAGACAGCTTCCGGTGCGACCGCCCAGATCGCGCCCTGCGGCGGCGCCTTCTGCGTGACGCTGAAGAGCGGACAGCACAACGGCAAGCAGATCGGCAAGATGGCCGGCAGCGGCGACAGCTACAAGGGCGAAATCACGGATCCGGAGAACGACAAGACCTATTCGGGATCCGGGACGGTTTCGGGCAATTCGCTGAAGATGAAGGGCTGCGTGCTGGCGGTCCTGTGCAAAAGCCAGACCTGGACGCGGCTCTAAGTCCGTCGACGCAGTTGATGAGAAAGGGGCGCCGGCTGCAACCGGCGCCCCTTTCCTGTTCAACGACCTGTCAGATCTGCTGGCCGACGTCGATCCGGTTTCCGTCCGGATCCTCGAAGACGAAGGCCCTCAGGCCGTAGTCTTTGTCCTGGAGCCGTTTGACGATGCGCAGCCCCTGGCGCTGGATCAGCGCATGCAGGGCGTCGACATTTCCGACCATCATATGCGCTACATTGAAGGCAGGCGCCTTGTGCCCCGGTTGCAAGGTCAGGTGCAGTTCCGCGCCGTCCTTCTCCAGGATGGTGAAACCGACCGGATCGCCGTTTTCGAAGACATTCTCGAAGCCGAGCACGCCAATATAGAATGCGGTCGCGCGTTCCATGTCGGCGACGGGCAGTGTGGCAGCGATACGCCCGAAGCGGACGGGTGCCTGTGTGGTGTCGTTCATGGCTGTCACCATGGTTGTCGGAGAAGCGTATCGGATGGCGGCGGTGCACCACTTGCGAGGCCATTTCCGGAAGGGAAGACGGACGGGACGGTGCCCGCCGTCTTCGATTATGCCGGAAGGCCGGCAAAGGGAAAGAGGTCCCCGCTACGGCGCAACTGAATTCCGGTTAACCCTTCTGAATGCCAGATGAACCGGTATCTCAGACGGCGTTCAGCGCCGGCCCGCTAGAACTCCTCCATCGGATCGGAAAGGAGCTAGGACATGGGAACGCTGGCAAGACGCTTCACCATCATTTCGCTGACCATGGCGGTATTCGCCGTCATATTCGCCCAGCTCGTGGTCAACAACCAGCCCGGCGTTCGGCACCTGTCCTCGGGCATGGTGGCAAGCTGTACCCCGACTGGCCTCAACAGCTGCCGCCCGACCTTCTGATCGGTAACCGGCGTCGGTCGACCGCCTATTCCGTGCCTGGAAAAAATCCTGACGCATGAACCATGACGTCGTTTGCTTGTCAGACTTCGTCTCCTATAATGCGCCATGAACACACGAATCTTGTCCCCCGCGCCCCAAAATTCCATCAGCCCCGAGCCGTTCGCGCCGCAGGTCTTTACCGATGCAAAGGCCGCCGTCGATGCGCTGACGGAGCTTTACGAGCGCAATACCAATTTTCTCATCGAAGCCTTTTCGGGGCTCGCCAAGGGTGATGCGATCGAGGGCCGCTACCGGGCCTTCTATCCGCAGGTCAGCATCGAAACCACGAGCTTCGGCCACATCGACAGCCGCCTGTCCTATGGCCATGTCACCTCGCCCGGCATCTACACGACGACCATCACGCGGCCCAAGCTCTTCCGGCATTATCTCAAGGAACAGCTGGCACTCCTGATGCGCAACCACCAGGTGCCGATCACGGTGTCGGAATCGACGACGCCCATCCCGCTCCATTTTGCCTTTGCGGAAGGCGCACATGTCGAGGCGTCTGCCGGCGGCCTCGTTGACATGCAGCTGCGCGATATCTTCGATACGCCTGATCTCACGGTTACCGACGACGAGATCGCCAATGGCGAATACGAGCCCTTGCCCGGCGAGCCGCATCCGCTGGCGCCGTTCACCGCCCAGCGCATCGACTATTCGCTGGCGCGACTGTCGCACTATACTGCGACGAGTGCGTCCCATTTCCAGAACTTCGTGCTGTTCACGAACTACCAGTTTTACGTGGACGAGTTCTGCGCCTATGCCCGCAAGCTGATGGCGGACGCGAACAGCGAATACACGGCTTTCGTCGAGCCCGGCAACATCATCACGCCATCAGGCCATTCGGAACCGACCGAAGGTGTCGCACTCGGACGGTTACCGCAGATGCCGGCCTATCATCTGAAGAAGAAGGGGCATGGCGGCATCACGGTCGTCAATATCGGCGTCGGCCCCTCCAACGCCAAGACGATCACCGACCATATCGCGGTCTTGCGCCCGCATGCCTGGCTGATGCTCGGCCATTGCGCCGGCTTGCGCAACAGCCAGCGGCTCGGCGACTATGTGCTGGCGCATGCCTATATGCGCGAGGACCATGTTCTCGACGACGATCTGCCCGTCTGGGTGCCGATCCCGGCGTTGTCGGAAGTGCAGCTGGCACTCGAAGACGCGGTAGAGGAAATCACCGGCTACGAGGGTTTCGAGCTGAAGCGCATCATGCGCACCGGCACGGTCGCCACCATCGACAACCGCAACTGGGAACTGCGCGACCAGCGTGGACCGGTGAAACGCCTCTCCCAGGCGCGTGCCATCGCGCTCGACATGGAATCGGCGACCATCGCCGCCAACGGCTTCCGCTTCCGCGTGCCCTACGGCACGCTGCTGTGCGTCTCCGACAAGCCGCTGCATGGTGAGCTGAAGCTGCCGGGCATGGCGACGGCATTCTACAAGACGCAGGTCAGCCAGCATCTGCAGATCGGCATCCGGGCGCTGGAAAAGCTCGGCGCCATGCCAACCGAAGCGCTGCATTCGCGCAAGCTCAGAAGCTTTTTCGAGACGGCGTTCCAGTAGTCGACGTCAGCCGGGCGGCCCATGGGCCGCCCGTTTTCGCTCAGGCCTGCCAGGCTCGAACCTTCTGTCCGCCGAAGAACGTCTCCACGGGCAACTGAAAGATGAAATAGGGATTGAGGAGCGGGAGCGCGCTCGCGGCCTCGAGCCTTGCCAGGTGTTCTCCATCCAGCTTCACGTCGAGCGACGCCAGGTTCTGCGTCAGTTGCTCGGGACGGCTTGCCCCCAGCAGAACGGATGAAACACCCGGTCGCTGCACAACCCAGGCCAGCGCCACTTCCGCCATCGACCGCCCGATATCATCCGCCACGCCGCGAAGCGCATCAACGATCGCAAAATTGCGCTCGGTGAACAGCATGCCGCCGAAGGGATTGTCACCGGCAAGCCGACCCTCGGATCGTCCCGCCTCATCTTCAGCCGCCTCGACCGGCAGTCCCGGCAGGCGATCTGCCTCAGCCAGCATTTCCCGACCGTATTTTCCGGTCAGAAGACCTGCGGCAAGCGGGCTCCAGGGCACCAATCCGAGGCCCAGTTGTTCACCGGCGGGCAGGAGTTCCAGCTCGGCTGCGCGATCGACCAGGGAATAGCCATATTGAAGGCCGGTCGGCCTCGGCAGACCATGCGCCTCGGCCAGGGTCGACAGGCGGGAGACGTACCAGGCTGGCGTGTTGGAAAAGCCGTAGTGGAGGATTTTCCCGGCGCGGACGGCACCGGCCAGCGTCTCCAGCACCTCCTCGACCGGCGTTGTCCGATCCCAGACATGCATCCAGTACATGTCGATGTAATCCGTCTTCAGCCGTTGGAGGGAAGCATCGAGCGACTGGCGGATATTCTTTCGGCCATTGCCGCCGAGATGCGGGGCCCCGGCGCCGCGGGCAAAGCCTGACTTTGTCGCGATCACGAGCCGGTCGCGCAGACCGCTTTCGACCATGAACCGTCCGAGCATTTCTTCACTGCGACCCGCGGAATAGATGTCGGCGGTATCGATGAAATTGCCGCCGGCCTCCACATAAGCGTTGAAGAGGCTGCGGGAAACGCCTTCGCCGGCACCCCAGCCTGCGGCGCCGAAGGTCATGGTTCCCAGCGCCAGCGGACTGACGGCGAGGCCTGAGCGGCCGAGTGTGCGATATCGCGTGAGGTTCATAAGTCTGCTCCTTGGGACATGTTCGCGTTGCAACAAGGAAATAGAGCGGAACGGGTGCAGGCATTAGGGCTTGCACCTTGCATGCGCTTATGAGCAATTTGCAGGAATGGAACGCAACGACCTCAACGATCTGCTCGCCTTTGCCACCGTTGCCCGCGAGAGAAGTTTTACCCGCGCCGCCGCCAAGCTTGGCATTTCGCCCTCGGCGCTCAGCCATGCCATGCGCAATCTGGAGGCGCGGCTCGACGTGCGGCTGCTTGCGCGCACCACCCGCAGCGTTGCCCCGACGGAAGCCGGCGAGCGCCTGCTCGAGACTGTTTCCCCGGCACTCGCCAGCATCGAGGAAGGTCTGGCATCCCTCGCAAATTGGCGTGACAGTGTCTCGGGAACGGTGCGGGTGACGGCATCGACATATGCGGCGCAGACCGTGCTTCTGCGGAAGATTCCAGACTTCCTGCTCGCTCATCCCGAGGTGAAGGTTGAGATCAATGTCGAGGATCGCCTGACCGATATCGTCGCCGAAGGCTTCGATGCCGGCATCCGGTTTCAGATGTCGGTCGACAAGGACATGATCGCCGTCCCCGTCGGGCCTACCCTTCGAACCGTCATCGTCGGAACACCCGTCTATTTTGAACGGTTCCCACCGCCCAGGACACCGGCGGATCTCAAGGATCATGTCTGCGTCGGCTTTCGCCTCAGATCCGGGGCCATCATGGCTTGGGATCTGGAGGCGGACGGCCGCGAGTTCAACATCCGCCCCAACGTCCAGTTCATCGCCAATGACGGCCCCCTGATGGCGGCCGTGGTGCGATCCGGCGCCGCTCTCGGCTACATGATGGAGGAGGAGGTAGCAGACCAGATCGCGGACGGTCGGCTGATCCAGGTGCTCGACGCCTGGTGCGTTCCTTTCCCCGGCCTCCACCTCTATCACCCCAGCCGCCGCCAGTCGCCGCCGGCGCTGCGCGCGCTGATCTCGGCGCTGCGAGAGTGATCGCGGCACCGCGCTTCTGTGGTCACGACCGCTTGGAGGGCGCGATCAGAACGGCAATCCCCGTTCCGACGAAGGCGGAGATCAGGATCAGAAGGTGTGCATTCACAGCCGCCTTGCCGATCGCTGCGAGATTTGCCGGCGATGCATCGGCGCCGAAGGACAAGGCACCGGCGACGATGCCGGCGGGATAGGTGCCGACGCCGCCCGGCGCATGGACCGGAAGGACGGAGGACAGTTCACCGCCAAGCGCGCCGCCGAAGCTTGCCGCAAGCGGCGTGACATCCATGAGGCGCAGCACCCAGGCCAGGACCACGACCTTGATCCCCCAGTTCAGAAGGGTGGCGCCCCAGGCCCGCAGGAAGGCGATAGGGCCTGCTGGCAGGCCAAGCTCGATTTCGTCGATGAAGGCATGCAGACGCGCCGGCAGTCGACGAGCCAATCTGAGGATTGTGGCCTTCAGCATGAACAGCGGGAGGGGCGCAAGCAGGAAAACCGACCACAGGAGAACGGCCGACAGCGCCCAGCCCTTTGCGATCACCAGCCCTATGCCGGCAGCCGCCATCAAGGCGTGCAGATCCAGAAGACGCATGACCAGCAGGGCTGCCGTGGCGCGGGCGAGCGGCATGCCGAATTCCGAGCGCATCAAAAGCGGAAAACTCGCCTCGCCGGAGCGGAGGGGCAACATGACATTGAGCAGATTGTGGACCAGTGTCAGTCGAAGAAGCCGGCGAAACTGGCCTTGTGTCTCGCGTGGGAAATAATCAGCGACCCGCCAGCAGCGGACCGCATAGGTCATGACCAGAAGCGTCAGGGCAGCCGCGAGGGGCGCAAGGCCGATTGCCGCCAGTTGCCCGGCGAGTATCGGAATGCCGAAGGCGACCTGCAGAAAAATCGCATAGACGACCAGTGTCCCCGCGGTGACGAGCCACATGCGATTGCGCCGGAACCACCGCTCCTGGCTGGCATCCTGATTTGATTTCATATAGTCGTGCACCCACAGATGGCTCCGGCCGGCCTTAGCATGAAATGGCCGTTGCGGACCATCGGGTCGACATGGAGTTTCTGCGTGAGTGCGATGATCGAATCGAGCCTGGAGAGCAAGCCGATGGCGGATGCCCCGGATCTGTCCCTCGTGGTGCCAATTTTCAACGAAGAAGAAAGCGTCGGCCCGCTCATCGAGCGGATTGTTGAAGCTATGGCGGCATTTCCCAGCACCTGGGAACTGGTGCTGGTCGATGACGGCAGCGCGGATCGGACGCTTCTGACCGCGCGCGGCTATCTCTCGCGCCCCGGCCTCGACCTCAAGATCGTCGAACTGCAGCGCAATTTCGGCCAGACGGCCGCCATGCAGGCCGGCATCGACACGGCCCGCGGCCGGCTGATCGCCACACTTGACGGCGACCTGCAGAACGACCCGAAAGACATTCCCGCGATGGTCAAGGCGCTCGAAGAGCGCGAACTCGACCTGCTCGTCGGCTGGCGGAAGAATCGCAAGGACGGCCTCGTACTTCGGAAGATCCCGTCCTGGTGCGCTAATTACCTGATCGGCCGCATCACGGGCGTGAAGCTGCATGACTATGGTTGCAGCCTGAAGATCTACCGGGCCTCGGTCATCAAGCAGGTGAAGCTGATGGGCGAGATGCACCGCTTCATCCCCGCCTGGGTCGCGAGCGTTGTGCCGAGCTCGCGCATCGGCGAGATGGAAGTGACCCATCACGCCCGCCAGCACGGCACCTCGAAATACGGCATTTCCCGTACGTTCCGGGTGATCCTGGACCTGCTCTCGGTGATGTTCTTCATGCGCTACAAGGCACGGCCCGGGCACTTCTTCGGCTCGCTCGGCCTCGGTACCGGTTTCTTGAGCGCGCTCATTCTCCTATGGCTGTTCATCGAGAAGGTCGTCTTCGGCGAAGACATCGGCGGCCGACCGCTCCTGATCCTCGGCTTCATGCTCTTCCTCTCCTCCGTCCAGCTGATCACGACCGGCATCCTCGCCGAGATGATCGCCAGGACCTATTACCGTGACGATGCGCAGCCGAACTACATCGTGCGGACGGTATTCCGGAAGGGCGACTGATCTTGTCCGGTTGGAGCGAGCGCATATCGCGCCTGGCGCCGTCGATCCTGTGGGTCTTCGCGCTCTATTACGCCAGTCAGATCGTCGTCCGGCTTCTCCTGCCGGACGGATTGCGCATAGACGAGGCCCAGCAGGTCCTGCTGTCGCAGTGGCTGACTGCCGGCTACGACGCACAGCCACCGCTCTATAACTGGCTCCAGCAGCTGACTTTCACCGTTGCCGGTGATTACCTGGTCGGGCTCGCCGTGCTGAAATCGATCGTGCTGTTTGCGATCGTCGCCACCTACTATGCGCTCGCGCGGATGCTGGTGAAGAACGCGTCCTTCGCGGTTCTTGCGACTCTAGGCCTGTTTCTCATTCCGCAGATGTTCTGGCAGGCGCAGCGTGACCTGACCCACACCACGGCGACCATGTTGGTGCTGAACCTGATGATGATCGCCGCCATCATGGTTCTCCGCTCTCCGAGCCTGCGAAACTACCTGCTGCTCGGCGCCGCCATCGGCCTCGGCATGCTGACCAAGTATAATTTCGCGCTGTTCCTGCCAGCACTCGGCGTCGCCGTCCTTCTCCATCCGGACGGCAGGGCGCGCATTCTCGACTGGCGCATCCTGGCTGCTGCGGCCATTGCCGCGCTCATCGTCCTGCCACATGCTCTTTGGTTTATCGAGAACCTGGCGGTGGCCTCTTCCGTGACCGTCGCCCGCATGGGTGAAGAGGCGGGAGACACCGGCAGGCTTGGCGAGATCGCGATTGGTCTCGGCAATCTTCTGGCGATTACACTGGTGATCACCGCCCCCGCACTCGCCGCGATCGGTCTCCCCTTCGGAAAGGATGCGCCGAAGGCCTGGAAAGCCAGCTCCGTGGAAAGCCGGTTCATCGGCAGTTTCCTCACTGCCATACTGCTGATCCTGGTCCTCCTGATCCTCGCGGTGACCTTCACGACGCTCCGCGATCGCTGGATGCTGCCCCTTTTGCAGATGCTGCCCCTCTACATCGCATTGAAACTCGAAGCCCAGGGTCTCGATCCCGCCCTCCCCCTGCGACGGCTTATGCCTGTGGCCCTCGGCATCATTGCCCTGCTGCCGATTGCCACCTTCATCGCCGGATCCCGCTCGACCTCGCATTACCAGCAACCCTTCGGCGCGTTTCGCGCAGCCTTCATGCAACGGGAGGAGGTGGATCCGGATATCATCGTGACAGCCGACTGGGCGGCTGCCGGGAACCTGAAGATGCATTGGCCTAAGGCTTCGGTTCTATCGACCCAGTTCCCCAATCTTCAGCTGCCCAACGACCTCGCCGCAGGCGGACCGATCGCGCTGATCTGGCGTGGCGACTCTCCTTCAGCGCCCGGCGTCCTGATCGAATGGGCGAAATCACGCCTTGGGGCCGACGTCGCCCTTCCGCCTTCGCAGGCGGTCACCCTACCCTTTACCGGACATCCGCAGAAGATGGCGCCAACCTTCCATTATGTGCTGATCCGGCCTTGAGACCGACAAGGCTCAAACCTCGACAATCTCTGCCTCGCACCTGACCGAAAAATTCACCGAATTGGCGATGAAGCATTTTTCGTGCGCGTCTTCATGCAGTTCGAGCGCGATCTCAGGAAAAGTGCCGCGCTTGATGCTCACGCGGGGCTTAAGCACGACGTCGACGAAGCGGCCCGTTCCATTGTCATCCATCTCCATGACACCCTCGGCCTGGTCCTCATAGGCCACGACGATCACGCCGGAGACGGCGCAGAAATGCAGGTACCAGAGCTTGTGACAGGCCGAGAGTGAGGCGAGGAAGAGATCCTCCGGATTCCATCGGGCTGGATCTCCGCGAAAGGCAGGATCGGCGGAGCCAAGGATATTCGGCTTTCCCTCGGCCGAGATCAGGTGGTCGCGTCCATAGTCGCGGTAACCGGATGTGCCTGTCCCGGCATTGCCCTGCCAGGTGACCGTGACCCTGTATTCGTGCCGCTTTTCGCTCATCAGCCTGCTCTCCTCGAATCTCCAGCGCATTCTAGGCCTTCGAGGCTTGCGGAGCCATGGCCAAGTCAGGCCACAAAAAACCGTAGCCTCCCTCTTGCGTCGATCTTTCTAAGATATATCTTAGATGCAATTCCAATCGAACTGGAGATTATGATGAGACATTGCAATTCTAGCCGCGGCGAACGCGGCAATCCCTTTTTTGCCTTCCGTGAAGCCATGCATGCCATGCGGCACGGCGGCCCCTTCGGCGGGCCCATGGGCGGCGGCCCGCGTGGCCGAGGCGGCGAGCGTCGGCGCATGTTTGAGGGCGGCGAGCTACGGCTCGTGCTCTTGAAGCTGATCGAAGACCAGCCACGCCACGGCTACGACCTGATCCGCGAGATCGAAAGCCTCTCGGGCGGCGCCTATGCCCCCTCGCCGGGCGTCGTCTACCCAACGATGACGCTGCTTCTCGACATGGGCCTTGCCGAAGAAGTCGAGAGCGACGGACCGCGCAAGCTGATGACCATCACCGACGCCGGTCGCCAGCACCTCACCGAGCGCGCCGACGAAGTGGCCGTCGCCATGGGTCGGCTGACCGCACTTGCCAAGGTGAGTGAACGCACGGACAACGCTCCCGTCCGCCGCGCGATGGGCAATCTGAAGCAGGCCCTGCACGACTGTCTGTCCCGCGAAGGCACGACCCGCGAGACGCAATTGGAAGTCGCCCGCATCCTAGACGAAGCGGTCGGCAAGATCGAAAGGCTCTGAGAATGGCAAAGACTATCGCGGTCGTTCCGACCGACAGCGGCTGGAAATATCTGCAGCAGCTCTGCAAACACTGGTCGCACAAGCTGGAAGTGGAACTTGGCGAACAGAAGGGCGTGGTCAAGTTCGCCGAGGCGACGGCCGTAATGGCCTCGGATGATCAGGCACTCACCGTCGAGATCGAGGCAAACTCACCCGAAGTCTTGGAAAGGATGAAGGGTGTGGTGTCAAGCCACCTCGATCGCTTCGCCTTCCGCGAGGCGCCCTTGCCCTTCGACTGGAAGCCGGCCTGACGCAACTTGCGTGATCCATGGCAAAACCGGCCTTGCCAAAACGGTTCAAGGCCGGTCTAAACTTGTCCGACAACAGGAGGACATCGCCATGACCACTCTCACCATCCCCGATCTCGCCGGCAAGGCCGTGCTCATCACCGGCGCATCGAGTGGCATCGGCGAGGCGCTGGCCCGGGCTTTCGCCGCCCAGGGCGCAATGGTCGGATTACACTACAATTCCAACGCGGAAGCCGCCCATGCGATCGCGAGCGACATCGAGGCCGGTGGTGGCAGCGTCGTGCTGGTCAAGGCGGATGCGGCTTCGTCCGAAGCCATGGCCGAAGCGGTGGGCCATGTAGCGAAAACCTTCGGGCGGCTTGACGGGCTGATCAACAATGCCGGCAGCATGATCGCCCGAGTGCTCTATGAAGACATGACCGACGCGCAGTATGACAAGGTGATGGACGTCAATGCCCGCTCGGTGCTGTCCACCACACAAGCGGCTGTCAGCCATCTCAAGCGCGAAGGGGGCTTCATCATCAACACGACCTCGGTCGCCGCCCGCACTGGTGGCACGGCGGGCTCGGGCGTCTACGGCTCGTCCAAAGCCTTCGTCGCCGCTGTCACCAAGGGCATGGCGCTGGAATTCGGGAAATACAAAATCCGCGTCAATGCGGTGGCACCCGGAGTCATCACCACACCGTTTCAGGACAAATATGCCCTGCCCGGCCAGCTCGACCAAGTCGCCGGCAGTGTGCCGCTGAAGCGCACTGGCACGCCAACAGACTGTGTCGGCGCCTACCTCTTCCTCGCATCGTCGATGCTGTCCGGCTACATCACTGGCCAGACGATCGACGTTAACGGCGGTCAGTTCATGCCCTGAACCCGATGCTTGCCCGGATGACGGAGGCGGGTTGCCAGGCCCGTCATCCAGGCAGCCATGCGCAAGAGGCGCGACATGGGCGAATGCCTGCAACGGATTTCGGACCGGTCGACGGTCTTCAATTCCGCGGGCGACTCTAGCGGCCGCCGGCTTTGTATCAGGGCTTCGAACAGGGCGGCTTCGACGACATGCATGGCAACCTCCGGTGAGCGTGTGCCATTGGTCGGTCGGCTGTGTGCCCAATCGACAACGCTACCCAGATTTTTTTCGTGCGCTCCGTTGTCGATTTCGCGAAGGTGAATTCGACAAGGCTGGTCTCCGCCACCGTCCGGCGGAAAACAGGGAGGTCTTCCGCATGAAATATCTGTGTCAGGTCTGGCTCGACGAGCAAGTGATGGCCGCCTTGAGCCCTTCGGAACAACGCGAGCTCGATCGACAATCGCTCGCCTATGACCGCGAACTCGCCGAACGCGGCCATCTTCTGCTCGCTTCCCCTCTGGCCCCGCCGGATACGGCGCTTACTCTCAAGGTCCGCCAAGGCAAGCTAACCACCACCGACGGACCGTTCACGGAAAGCCGTGAACATCTCGGCGGCTTCCTGCTGATCGAGGCACGCGACTTCACCGAAGCCACGCAGCTCGCGAGTCAGGTCCCGATCGCCCGCTATGGCAGCATCGAGGTCCGGGCGTTGAGCGACATCCCGGAACATGCCGATCTGGCTCCAGTCGACGAGGCCCGCTGATGCGCTTTGTCTGTTTCATCCATACCAATCCGTCGGACATTGCGGCCATCTCCGCGGCGGATCATCGCCGCATCGTCGCCGATCATTTCGCCTTCGACGAAGGCATTACTGCGTCCGGCCACCACATCGTGTCGGAAGCACTGGAGGAGCCCGAACGCGCGATGACCATCCGGCGCTCGGCCAAGGGCATCACGGTGCATGACGGCCCCTTCGCCGAAAGCCGGGAGCATATCGGCGGCTTCTATCTGCTGGAGGCCGAGGATCTTGAGGACGCGATCCGGATCGCGTCCGGCATTCCCTCGCTGCAGCACAGCGCAGTGGAAGTCCGGCCGGTGCGGACATTGGCGCTCGACGGAGCCTGAGGGGGGGGGGGCAGCGTGCAGGATCCGGCGCAGCAGATCGAGACGGTCTACCGACAGTCGGCGGCGCGCATCCGGGCCGCGCTGATCCGGCTGTTGGGCAGTTTCGACCTCGCCGAGGAAGCCCTGCACGACGCTTTCCTGGAGGCATCGCGGGACTGGCCGGCCAAAGGCATGCCGCGCAACCCTACAACCTGGCTCGTCTCGGCAGGCCGATTCCGGACCATCGACCGGCTGCGCAAACGCGCCCTGCTCGACCGGCACCGGGACGACATCGCCTATCTCGCCGATCTCGCGCAGCAGACGGAGGATGAGCCCGTGACGATCGAGGACGACATGCTGCGGCTGATCTTCACCTGCTGCCACCCGGCCCTTCCCGAAGAGGCCCGGATCGCGCTTTCCCTGCGCGAGGTCTGCGGCCTGACGACGGAAGAGATCGCGCGCGCCTTTCTGACCCTGCCGGCAACCATCGCCCAGCGCATCGTGCGGGCCAAGTCCCGCATCCGCGACCAGCACATTCCGTATGTCGTACCCGAGGGGCAAGAGCTCGAAGGCCGCATGGAAACGGTTCTCGCCGTCGTCTACCTGCTGTTCAACGAAGGGCATGTGCGGGCGGGCGCCGCCGAGCGGCTTTGCGAGGACGCGATTCATCTCGGTCGCCTCGTCGCCTCGATGTTGCCGGATGCGGAGGCACTCGGGCTTCTCGCGCTGATGCTTGTCCAGCAGTCGCGACGGCATGCGAGGCTCGACGCTGAAGGTAATCTCGTTCTGCTCGCAGACCAGAACCGCGATCTCTGGGACCGTGCCATGATCGCCGAGGGCGAAGAACTGATGTCCCGGATCATGTCGACTGGGGAGATCGGCGCCTACGGGCTGCAGGCCTCGATCGCGCTCTGCCACGCCCAGGCATCGAGCATGGCGGAGACAGATTGGCGGCGCATCGTCGGCCTCTACGACCTGCTGCTTGAGGCCTCCCCCTCAGCCGTCGTCCGGTTGAACCGGGCGGTGGCGCTGGCCGAAGTCGAGGGACCTTCCGCTGGGCTCCAAGAGGTCGAAATCCTGCTCGCCGAGCCTTCGATGCAACGCTATGCGGCGGCACACAGCGTCGCTGCAGACCTGCTGCGGCGGCTGGGGCGAGTGGAGGAGGCGTGGACGCGCTACGAGGCTGCCCGTGAGTTGACGGCCCAGGCACACGAGATCGCCTTCATCGAAACGCGCCTGCGCGCCCTTGAGGCGTCCTGCTGATCACCCCTCGCCGCGATTGTCCTTCAGCCAGTCCAGGCCTGATCGCAGCGTGTCGACCGCCTGGTCGATCTCGGAACGTGAGATGATCAGCGGCGGAGAGAACAGCATGCGGTCGCCGGTGGCGCGCAGCACGACGCCGGCGTTGACGCACTGGTTGCGCACGCCGGTCCCGGTATCGTCAGGCTTCTTGAAGCGGCGGCGGGTGGCCTTGTCGGCGGCGATCTGGACGGCGCCCATCAGGCCGACACTGACGGCTTCGCCGACGAGCTCATGATCGGTAAGCGAGGCGAGTGCCTGAGCGAGATAGGGGCCGGTGTCGTCGCGCACGCGTTCAACCAGGCCCTCTTCCTCGATGATGCGGATGTTTTCGAGCGCGGCTGCTGCGGCCACCGGGTGACCGGAATAGGTGTAGCCGTGATAGAAGTCGCCGAGTTCGTTGATCATGACTTCGGCCACACGGTCAGACACCAACACACCGCCGATCGGCAGATAGCCGGAGGACAGACCCTTGGCGATCGGCGCGAGGTCGGGCTCGAAGTCGTAATGCTGGTGGCCGAACCACGAGCCGAGACGGCCAAAGCCCGAGATGACTTCATCGGCGACGAGCAGGATCTGATATTTGGCGCAGATGCGCTTGATCTCCGGCCAGTAGGTCGAGGGCGGCACGATGACGCCGCCGGCCCCCTGGATCGGTTCGGCGACGAAGGCGGCGACATTCTCCTCGCCGAGTTCGATGATCTTCTCTTCCAGCTCGCGGGCGACCTTCAGGCCGAAATCCTCAGGGGTCAGCTCCCCGCCCTCGGCATACCAGTAGGGCTGGTTGATGTGGTGGATGCCCTCGATCGGCAGATTGCCCTGCTCGTGCATCCATTTCATGCCGCCGAGCGAGGCGCCGGCGACGGTCGAGCCGTGATAGGCGTTCTTGCGGGCGATCACCTGTGTCTTGGTTTCGTGGCCGAGCGCCTTCCAGTAGACGCGCGCCATGCGGAACCAGGTATCCGACGCTTCCGAGCCGGAATTGGAGAAGAAGACGCGGTTGATCTTCGGGCCGGTCTTTTCGGCGATCTTCTGGGCGAGCAGCGTGGTCGGCGGCGTCGTGGTGCCGAAGAAAGTGTTGTAATAGGGCAGTTCCAGCATCTGCGCATGCACGACATCGGCGATCGACTTGCGGCCATAGCCGACATTGACACACCAAAGGCCGGCAAAGGCGTCGAGATACTGCTTGCCGGTCGAATCCCAGATATGCACGCCCTCCGCCCGTGTGATGATCTTGGTACCGGCGGCGTTCAGCTTCTTCATGTCCGAGAAGGGATGAAGGTGATGGGCAGCGTCGATGGCACCGAGGTTGGAGACGGCGGTTACTGGCTTGTTCATGTGTCGGATCCTCGATCGGGGCGGAAGCTCTTGCTTTCACGGCCAAACATGGTCCGTGTGGCGACCCTACCCCGCATTGAAAGGCGGAACATTATCGGCTACGAACATGACCGTCCAAAACGCGTTTGGCAAGGCACCGATTGCCGCGTTCCTCCGGCCAAATCCGCCCCAAAAGCCAACGAGAGTTTTCCCATGACAGCACCGACCGAGGTCGCCGATCAGACCGCAGCCGACCCTTCCGCGCGCATCGAAGTCTTGCTCGTTGGCATGAACGGCGACCTGCGCGGCAAGATGATCCCGCTAAAAGCGGAGGACAAGGTCTGGAAGAATACGGTGCGCCTGCCGGCCTCGACCCAATCGCTCGACATCTGGGGCGACGACAATGACGACATCACCAAGATCTCGCTGACGCTCGGCGATCCCGACGGCATCTGCATGCCGGACAAGAATTCGCTGACGACGCTTCCCTGGGGGCCTGCCGGTTCGAAACAGGTGCTCGCCACCATGCATACGCTGTCCGGCGAGCCACACTTCGTCTGCCCACGCGCCATCCTCGCCAATGTGATGAAACGTTTCGAGGACAAGGGCCTGACGCCTGTTGTTGCCACCGAACTCGAATTCTACGTGATGGAGCCGGATTTCCGCGAAACCGGCGTGCCGATGCCACCGAAGGCGTTGGTCATGAATGGCGAGGTCGAGGGCTACCAGCTCTACGACATGCGCGCGACGGCTGCGATGGAAGACTTCCTCGAGACCGTCCGCGAATATTGCGACCACATGGGCCTGCCGGCCGATGCGACGACGGCCGAATTCGGCCCGGGCCAGTTCGAGGTCAACCTCTTGCACAAGCCCAACCCGATGGCTGCCGCCGACGACTGCATCTATCTCAAGCGCGTCGTCGATTTCGCCGCCCGCCGCCACGGCTTCAAGGCCACCTGCATGGCCAAACCCTATGGCGATCACGCCGGCTCGGGCCTGCATGTGCATGCCTCGATCATCGACAAAGACGGCAAGAACATCCTCGACGCCAAGGGCGGCGATCCGGTGAAGCTGAAGTCGATCACCGCAGGCATGCTGAAGTCGATGCAGGATGCGCAGCTGATCTTCGCGCCCTTTGCCAATTCCTATCGCCGATTCCAGCCGGGCTCCTTTGCGCCCGACAAGATCGACTGGGGTTTCGGCAATCGTGGCACAGCCGTGCGCATTCCCGACAAGGATGGCCCCGCCGCCCGCATCGAGCACCGGGTCGCTGGCGCCGATGCCAATCCGCATCTGCTGCTCGCTGCCATCCTAGGCGGCATCCTGCTCGGCCTAGACGAGGATCTCGATCCTGGTCAGGTCACGACGCCGGACAGTGCGCCCGAAAACCCTGACATGCTGACCTATGATTTCCTGACCGCCGTCGAGCGCTTCCGTGCCTCGGCCTTCATCAAGGACATCTTCGGCGCCGAATACCAGCGCATCTATGGCGACACCAAGCGCAAGGAGGCGATGGCCTATCTGCGCACTGTGTCGAGCTTCGACTATCAGACCTACCTGCCGCGGATCTAACCCTCGAACGGCTTCCAAGGTTACCTATCGTGCGACAGGGGCGGCTCCCGAGCCGCCCCTGTCGCATTTTCCACAGTAAATGACGCGATAATTTTATTTCGCCATAAAACGGTCACACGAAATCTTCGGTCCAAGTCACAGGCGCGCTCTCATTTTTCCTCCCTAAAATTGGGGTAGCCTTAAAAAATGCGGGTTGTCACCTCTGTTTGAATACTCTTCTGTCCGTTTCCGTTAACGTGAACTGGGAGTTCAAAAACAATGTCCATGCAGACACGCCGGCTTCTCGGCACCTCTCTCCTCCTCACCTCCTTGATGTTCGGCGCGAGCCAGGCGCTCGCCGAAGTCGTCCTTCATCGCGGCAATTCCGGCGAGCCGCAGACGCTCGACCAGGCCAATACGTCTATCGACATCGAAGCCTTCATCCTGAAGGATCTCTATGAAGGCCTGACCATCTACGACGCCAAGGGCGAGATCGTTCCGGGTGCTGCCGAAAGCTGGACCGTCTCCGACGACGGCACGGTCTATACCTTCAAGATCCGCGAAAATGCCAACTGGTCGGACGGCACTCCGGTCACGGCCGAAGATTTCGTCTTCTCGATCCAGCGCGTCCAGAACCCGGAAACCGCTGCCAAATACGCCAACATCCTTTACCCGATCAAGAATGCCGAAAAGGCCAACAAGGGTGAAGCGAAGCTGGAAGAGATCGGCGTAAAGGCCGTCGACGCGAAAACGTTGGAAGTCACGCTCGAGCGCGCGACCCCCTTCTTCCTTGAACTGCTTGCCCACCAGACAGCCCTTCCCGTCTCCAAGGCAAGCCTCGAAAAGAACGGCAAGGATTTCGTCAAGCCGGGCGTGATGGTATCGAACGGCGCCTACAAGCTCGAAAGCCATGTGCCGAACGATAACCTCGTGGTGGTGAAGAACGAAAACCACTGGGATGCCGCCAACACCCAGATCGACAAGGTCGTCTTCTACCCGATCGATGACCAGGCCGCGTCGGTGCGTCGTTTCGAAGCCAAGGAAATGGACCTCGTCTACAACTTCTCGGCCGACCAGATCGACCGCCTGAAGGAGAGCTATGGCGAGCAGGTCAGGGTTTCGCCCTCCGCTTCGACCTATTACTACGTCTTCGACACCCGTCAGGAGCCCTATAGCGACGTGCGCGTCCGCCAGGCGCTGTCCATGGCCGTCGACCGCGACTTCCTCGCGGAGGAAATCTATTCCGGTGCACAGTTGCCGACCTACTCGCTCGTCCCGGATGGTCTGGGCGGATACCAGGCAGCCAAGGCTGACTTTGCCGAAATGTCCCAGCTCGACCGCGAAGACAAGGCGCTCGAGCTGATGAAGGAAGCCGGTTACGGTGAAGGCGGCAAGCCGCTCAGCATCGAGATCCGCTACAACACCAACCCGAACCACGAGCGCGTCGCGACAGCCGTTGCCGACATGTGGAAGAACACGTTCGGCGCAAACGTTACCATGACGAACCTCGATGTCGCATCGCACTATGCTTACCTGCAGGAAGGCGGCGTCTTCAACGTCGCGCGCGCCGGCTGGGTCGCCGACTACGCGGATGCCGAGAACTTCCTCGCGCTCAACGTCTCGTCCAACGTCACGTTCAACTACGGCAAGTACAACAACCCGGAGTTCGACGCGCTGATGGCGAAGTCCTATACCGAGGCTGATGCCGAAGCCCGCAAGAAGATCCTGCATGACGCCGAAGTCCTGCTGATGCGGGACCAGCCGATCGCTCCGCTGATGAGCACGGCCAATCTGTGGCTGGTCTCCGACCGCGTCAGCGGCTGGCAGGACAATGCCGCCAACGAGCATCTCAGCCGCTTCCTGCGCGTCGCTGAATAATCTCGTCACGTGACCGGACGACGCACGGCCCATGGTCGCGCGTCGTCCTTTCAGGAGCAGGACATGACATCCTTCGTACTCCGGCGGCTCATGAGCGCCGTCCCGACGATCTTTATCGTCGTCACCATTTCATTCTTCCTGATGCGCTTTGCGCCCGGCGGCCCCTTCAATCTCGAACGGCCTCTGCCACCCCAGACGATGGCCAACATCATGGCCACCTACAAGCTCGACCAGCCGCTGATCAGCCAGTATCTGAGCTATATTGGCAATGCCGTCACAGGCGATCTCGGCCCAAGCTTCATCTACAAGGACAACACCGTCTCCGAACTGATGGGTAAGGCCCTGCCCTATTCGATCCAGCTCGGCGGCATTGCAATCCTGGTTGCGCTGATCGGTGGCGTCCTGCTCGGCACGGTCGCGGCGCTCCGGCAAAACAGCACGATCGATTTTGCTGTCATGTCCTTTGCGACGATCGGTGTCACCATCCCCAATTTCGTCGTCGGCCCGGTGTTGACGCTGCTCTTCGCCGTCATCCTCAACTGGCTGCCCGCTGGCAGTTGGGGCGACGGATCACTGCGCTTCCTGATCTTGCCGGTTACGGCGCTTGCGCTGCCGCAGCTCGCCGTCTTCGCGCGCCTCACCCGCGGCGCGATGATCGAGGCCCTGCATACCGACCATATCCGCACGGCACGCGCTTACGGCCTGCCCTCGCGGGTCGTCGTCGTCACCCATGCGATGCGCGGCGCAATGCTGCCGATCGTCTCCTACCTCGCGCCCTGTGCTGCCGCCTTGCTCACCGGCTCTGCCGTTGTCGAGACGATCTTCACCATTCCGGGTGTCGGCCGCTACTTCGTGCTCGGCGCGCTCAACCGCGACTATCCCCTCGTCATGGGCACCGTCATCCTCGTCGCCGTGTTCGTGATCGTCTTCAACCTGTTGGTCGACATCGCCTATGGCCTGCTCGATCCGAGGGTTCGCAATGACTGATACCGCTCTTTCTCCCCAGGCCGAGATCGCCGGACGCAGCCTGGCGCAGCTCGCCCTCATGCGCTTCCGCCGCAACAAGGCTGCCATTACCGGCTGCGTGCTCCTGGTCTTCATCACGCTGTTTTCCTTCGCCGGCCCCTTCTTCGTGGCCCACAGCTACGATCAGGTCTTCTCCTCCTATGTCAGCGTGCCGCCAAGCCTCTCGCCGCGGCCCGACCCTGAGACCCTTCAGGAGGTCGCCGAAAGTGTCGCCCAGCGGGCGAGAGTGAGCCTCGACAGCTTCTCGGTCGAGAATGGCCGCTTCACCGCTGTGATCAGCTCGGAAAAGGAAATCGATCCGCGCACGATCCGCTATTTCGACCGCAACAACGAATTCAAGAATTCGGAAGTCGTCGAACAGGCGCCGGACGGCCGGAGCCTTACCGTGTCCGGAACCGTGGATCAGGTGACCTTTCCCTTCGGCACAGATTCGAACGGCCGCGACCTTCTGGTCCGCGTCATGCTCGGCGGTCAGATCTCGCTTGCCGTGGGCCTTGCAGCCAGCCTCGTCTCGCTCGGCATCGGTGTCGTCTACGGCGCGACTTCGGGCTATCTCGGTGGCCGCGTCGACAATGTGATGATGCGTATCGTCGAGATCCTCTATTCGCTGCCCTTCGTCTTCCTCGTCGTCGTGCTCGTGGTCTTCTTCGGGAGATCGGTGATCCTGATCTTCCTGGTGATCGGGGCGGTGGAATGGCTTGAAATGGCCCGCATCGTGCGCGGCCAGACGCTGTCGCTCAAACGCCGCGAATTCGTCGGGGCTGCCGAAGCGCTGGGCCTGACCGACTGGCAGATCATTCGGCGCCACATCATCCCGAACACGATCGGCCCGGTCATCGTCTTCGTCACCGTCATCGTGCCGAAGGTCATCCTGCTCGAGAGCTTCCTGTCCTTCCTCGGCCTCGGTGTTCAGGCGCCGCTCGCCAGCTGGGGCACGCTGATCTCGGAAGGCGCCGCCAGCATGCAGAACGCACCCTGGCTCCTGATCTTCCCGGCGATCTTCTTCGTGACGACACTGTTTTCGCTGAATTTCGTGGGCGACGGCCTGCGGGATGCACTGGATCCGAAGGACCGATGAGCATGGACGACAAGACAAACAACGAAACCGTGCTCGACGTTTCCGACCTCAAGGTGACGTTCGCGACACCGGACGGCACTGTCGAGGCGGTCAAGGGCATCAGCTTTTCGGTGAAGAAGGGCGAAACGCTCGCCATCGTCGGCGAGAGCGGCTCGGGCAAGAGCCAGACGATGATGGGTATCATGGGCCTGCTCGCCAAGAACGGCGACGTCACCGGCACGGCCGTCTATGGCGGCCGGAACATCGTCGGCCTTCCGGTCGGCGAGCTGAACAAGGTGCGCGGCGCCAAGATCACCATGATCTTCCAGGAGCCGATGACCTCGCTCGATCCGCTTTACCGGATCGGCAAGCAGATTGCCGAACCGCTGATCCATCATCGCGGCATGAGCAAGACGGAAGCGCGCGCCCGTGTACTGGAACTCTTGAAGCTCGTCGGCATTCCCGACCCCGAGCGCCGCATCGACAGCTATCCGCACGAAATGTCCGGCGGCCAGCGCCAGCGCGTGATGATCGCGATGGCCTTGGCCAACGAGCCGGACGTGCTGATTGCGGATGAACCGACGACCGCGCTCGACGTCACCATCCAGGCGCAAATCCTCGACCTTCTCGCCGACCTGCAGAAGCGCTTCGGCATGGCGATCGTGCTGATCACCCACGATCTCGGCGTGGTCAAGCATGTGGCCGACCGCGTTGCCGTCATGCGCAAGGGCGAGATTGTTGAGACGGGCAGCCGCGATGCAATCTTCGGCAATGCCCAGCACGAGTATACCAAGATGCTGCTGGCCGCCGAACCCTCCGGCACCAAGCCGGCTCCGGCAGAGGATGCGCCGGTCGTGCTCGAAGGCCGCAATGTCATCGTCGATTTCGACATCGGCAGCGGCGGCTTCCTGCGTCCGAACCGCACTTTCAGGGCGGTCGATCAGGTCAGCGTCCGGCTCCGCCAGGGCCAGACCATCGGCATCGTCGGTGAGTCCGGCTCGGGCAAGTCGACGCTCGGACGGGCTCTCCTAAAGTTGCTCGCAGCCGACGGCGCCTTCCGCTTCGAGACGGCCGATATCACGAAGCTCGACCGCGCCGGCATGCGCCCCTTCCGGAAGCAGCTGCAGCTGGTGTTCCAGGACCCTTACGGATCCCTCTCGCCGCGCCAGACGGTCGGCGAGATCATCACCGAGGGTCTCTACGTGCACGAGCCCCATCTCAGCCGCGCTGAGCGGGACGCACGCGCCATCGCTGCCCTGAAGGAAGTCGGCCTCGATCCCGCGGCGCGCAATCGTTATCCGCACGAATTCTCGGGCGGCCAGCGTCAGCGTATCGCCATTGCCCGTTCGATGATCCTGAAGCCGAAGGTGGTCATCCTCGACGAGCCGACGTCAGCGCTCGACCGGTCGGTGCAGCGGCAGGTGATCGAACTGTTGCGCGACCTGCAGGACAAACACGGCCTGTCCTACGTCTTCATCAGCCACGACCTATCGGTCATCAAGGCCATGTCTGACCATGTGATCGTCATGAAAAACGGGAAAATCGTCGAAGAGGGCGCGACCGAAGAGATCTTCGGGCGGCCGCGGCAAGACTATACCCGCGACCTGATCGCGGCGGCCTTCAGCCACTAACGAACGCAGACGCCCGGCCATTCCGGGCGTCTTTTTCCTTATGCTACAGGCTGCGGAGGGGGCACGAGCACCTTCAGTTCGCCGGGATGGATCTTGATCTCCACATCGGCCGGCATGCGCAGCAACTCGCCGTCGAGCACACAGGCCGCACCCTTGCGATGCTTTGGGAAGTGCAAGCGCACCTTTTCAGCGGTGGAGGCCGTCACGGCCTCATTGTCCTTGAACTTGCCCCGGATGATGTCGAAGGCCAGCTTGCCTACGCCGGTCGGCTCCAGCGGATCGGCGAGGTAGACGCCAAGCTTGCCCGTATCCACCCGGTCGGCAAAAAACAGCGAATTGTTGCCAAGCGGATTGTTGGAAATCGAGATCGCCGAGACCGGTCGCTCGTCGCTTCTGCCGTCACCGTCGATGTCGAAGACGACTTCGAAGCGTGGCGGATCGAGCATGACGCCGAAGGCAGCGCTGGTGCTCGCCCGCATCTTGCCGAGACGGGAAGCAAAATTCATCTGGTTGCGCATGCGAACCATGCGGGCATGCAGACCGGCGGAGAACTGGTGCACGAAGGGGCGGCCATTGGCGGTCGCGATATCGACGTCCGCGACCGTCGCTTCGGCCAGCACATCGAGCACCTTCCAGATGTCGAGGGGCAGCTTCAGCGAGCGGGCAAACAGGTTCATCGTACCAGCCGGGATGACGCCCAGCGGCAGCTTGGCTTTCCAGGCGATCGCGGCAGCCGTCGAGATTGTCCCGTCTCCGCCCCCGGCCAGAACCGCCTCGACACCGGGCTCCGCGGCTGCCTTTTCCAGCGCTGCGACGATCTCGTCACCGGCCACGACCGAGCAGTCGAGCTCATGACCTTTCGCTGCGAAGGCGCGGTTGGCACTTTCGCAATAGGCCTGCATATCGGTGGTCTTGAAGGTCCCGCCGTCGCGATTGAGTACCGCCCTGATCTTCATCTTGCCCTTTCGCGGCCCAAAGCGGGCCGAAGCGCAAACGCCTCGGCCTGTGAAAAGTTTCCTTGAGGCACAGATCGATAGCATTTGAGCAATTTTCAAGGCCGGGAGCAAAAGCCTTTGCCGCAGTGCACACTGATATGATAAATAGCAATTCTCTTTTCAGCCGGCCACATGGCCTTTCTTCCATCGCCGCTTCCCCCGAAGCATATGCGCCACGCCCTCCCACGTCGGCGCCTCAGGTGTTTGCATGACCGATTGTTCGACCTTGGACCGGCCCCTCGAAACGGGTGGGCTCGACACGCTTACGCTGACGGCGACCACCATTCTCCTCATCGAAATTGCACTCGCCGCCGGTGGCTTCGGTATCGGGACCGGCGAATTCGTCATCATGGGCCTGCTGCCCGAGGTCGCGCAGACCTACGGCGTGACGGTCCCCCAAGCCGGACATGTGATCAGCGCCTATGCGCTGGGCGTCGTCATCGGCGCGCCGATCATTGCGGCACTGGCCGCAAAACTCCCGCGCAAGACGCTGCTCCTGCTTTTGATGGGGCTCTTCGCTGTGGGTAATTTCGCCAGTGCACTTGCAACCGAATTCTCGACCTTCACCCTGTTGCGCTTCGTCACCGGCCTTCCGCATGGCGCCTATTTCGGCGTGGCGGCGCTGGTTGCGGCCTCCATGGCGCCGCCGCATCGCCGGGTGCGTGCCGTCGGCCGCGTCATGCTGGGGCTCACCATCGCCACCCTGATCGGCACGCCGATTGCCACCTTCCTCGGCCAGATGATGAGCTGGCGCGCCGCCTTCTTCCTGGTGGCGGCGATCGGGGCGATCACCGTGGTGCTGATCGCGCTCTACCTGCCGAAGGACGAAGTGGCCGAAGGTGCCAGCATTCGCCGGGAGCTCTCGGCCTTCGGGCGCCTGCAGGTCTGGCTGTCCTTCGGTGTCGCAGCCGTTGGCTTCGGCGGGATGTTCGCGATCTTCAGCTATATCGCCAAGACCGTGACCGATACGGCCGGCCTCTCCGCCAGCATGGTCGCCGTGGTTCTCGCTCTTTTCGGCATCGGCATGAATGTCGGCAACATCGTCGGCAGCCGGATGGCGGACTATTCGCTGAAGGGCACGATCGGCGGTATGCTCGCCTTCAACATCGTGCTGATGACCGTCTTCTCGCTGACCGCCCACAATCCGGTCATGCTCTGCATCTGCGTGTTTCTCACCGGCTGCGGCTTTGCCGCCTGCCCGGCCGTGCAGACTCGGCTTATGGATGTCGCGGCCGATGCCCAGACGCTGGCAGCCGCCACCAATCATTCCGCCTTCAACATCGCGAACGCGCTCGGTGCCTGGCTTGGTGGCCTGGTGATCGCCGCCGGCTATGGCTACGGCGCCACCGGTTACGTCGGCGCGGTGCTCTCGGCCTTCGGCCTGATCATCTTCCTGATTTCCGTAGCGCTCGAAAAGCAGCCGTCACGCGGCTGAGGCCGTCTCCGCGACCGCATCGGGCTCGATCATGCGGCGCTCGCCATCCAGGCATTCGACATGGCGGGTGCCCCACTGCTCCAGCACCATGATGACCGGGCGCAGGCTCTGTCCGAGCGGTGTCAGCGCATAGTCGACGCGCGGTGGCACGACCGGATAGACGGTGCGCATCACAAGTCCCTGCTCTTCCAGCTCGCGCAACTGCTTGGTCAGCATGCGTTGGGTCACGGCCTGGAGCCTCCGGCGCAATTCGCTGAAGCGCAGCGTGCCACCGGTCAGGAGATGATAGAGAATCACGCCCTTCCATTTGCCGTCGAGAAAGCTCAGTGTCGTCTCGACCGGGCAGCCTGGAAACGTGTTGGTCATCTTGGCGCGTGGTCGCGACATTGACAGTATCCTTTCTGATACCGAGGTTCATTTCTGTGCCTACGAACACAAAATGTGCATTCTTGCGCGAAGCCAATCTATGTCCTTAATGGGCAGCGTGCAAACGCAAGACAGGAGTTTCCCCATGCGAGCCATTGGATTCTACACACCCCAGCCCATCACCTCAAAGGACGCCCTGGTTGATCTCGACCTGCCGATGCCCGAGGCGTCCGGGCACGACCTCCTGGTCGAAATCAAGGCTGTCTCGGTCAATCCCGTCGACACCAAGGTTCGCCGCAACCATACGCCGGCAGCCGGCGAGGCCCGCATTCTCGGCTATGACGCGGCTGGCGTGGTCAAGGCGGTCGGGGCGGACGTGACGCTCTTCAAGCCGGGTGACGAGGTCTACTATGCCGGCGCGATCGGCCGCCCCGGCACCAATGCCGAATACCACCTTGTCGACGAACGGATCGTCGGCATCAAGCCGAAGTCGCTCAGCTTTGCGGAGGCAGCCGCCCTGCCTCTGACCGCCATCACCGCCTATGAGGCGCTGTTCGACCGGCTGAAGGTGAGCGATCCCGTGCTGGGTGCCGAACGGGCGATCCTGATCACCGGGGGTGCGGGCGGTGTGGGCTCGATCGCCATCCAGCTCGCCAAGACGCTGACCGACCTCAAGGTCATCGCGACCGCCTCGCGACCCGAGACCGCGGAGTGGGCAAAATCACTCGGTGCCGATCACGTGATCGACCACAGCAAGCCGCTCGATCAGGAATATGCAAAGCTCGGTATCGGCGCCCCCGCCTTCATCTTCTCGGTCACGCATTCCAGCCAGCACCGGCTTGCCATGGCGGAGATCATCGCGCCGATGGGTCGCATCTGCCTGATCGACGACTTTCCGGAAGGGTTCGACATTCTCGCCTTCAAGATGAAGGTCGTGTCGCTGCACTGGGAGTTCATGTTCTCGCGCCCGATGTTCCAGACGCCTGACATGATCGAGCAGCACAAGCTGCTGACCCATGTCGCTGAGATGATCGATGGGGGTAAGATCCGCACCACACTCGATACGGTGCTGGGTCCGATCACCTCCGAGAACCTGCGCAAGGCGCATGAGATCATCGAGAGCAACCGGGCACGCGGCAAGATCGTGCTCGAAGGTTTTCCGGCCTGAGCACACCGGCGAGGCCGTCGCGCCTGCGGCGGCCCTGCGACACCGATCTTCAGGGATCTTCAGGCGGCGGAGCGCATGATCGCGGCACTGCCGACCGGGTGACGGCTCGGCTTCAGGGTCATGCCTTCGACGGAGACGAGGTTTTCCTGGCCCCAGCGGCCGATGGCCTGGAGCACCGGCTCGAGGCTTCGGCCGAGCGGGGTCAGGGAATAATCGACCCTCGGCGGCACGACCGGATAGACAGTGCGAGCGACGAGCCCGGCCAGCTCCATGTCCCTCAGCTGCTTCGACAGCATGCGGTGGGTGATCGTCGGCAGGCGCTTGCAGATTTCGTTGAAGCGGAGAACCTCGTCGCGCAGGAGATGGTGAAGGATGACGCCCTTCCACTTGCCATCGAGAAGCTGAAGGGTTGCCTCGATCTGGCAACCGCCGAGGTCCGACATTCCGGCATTCGTATCGCGAGCCATGCAAAAAATCCCTTCTCAAACCTTCGACGCAACCGTGACCGGCGCGTCTGTTCCCACTTAAACCTGGCCGGTGCGAGCGAAAAGGCTCGAGGCGGTCGGTATTGGTCGACACAGCGTCAACAAGAGTTTCGACGCAAAGACGCGCCGGAAAGTTTCATTGCGGGGAGATTGGGGCGAAGTCGCGAGGCGACAAGACCGATTTCACACTCGTGAGTTGACGTGAGAAGAGATCTTCACGGGCCGATCAAAAAGACGTGGCGCCGGTCGCGGGACCGACGCCACTCGAAACAGATCCGATTGACAGGCCGATCAGGCCTGCATGACGACGACCTTGGAGCCGACCTTCACGCGTTCGTAAAGATCGATCACGTCATGGTTCATCATGCGCACGCAGCCGGAGGACATGGCCTGGCCGATCGACCAGGGCTGGTTGGTGCCGTGCAGGCGGAACAGCGTGTCGTTGCCACCGCGATAGAGATACATGGCGCGGGCGCCGAGCGGATTGTTTGGGCCACCTGGCAGACCGCCGGCATATTTCAGGTTCTTTTCCGGATCGCGCCGGATCATGTTGGGCGTCGGCGTCCAGGTCGGCCATTCGGCCTTGCGGCCGACATAGGCGTTGCCGGCGAGCGCATAACCGTTGCGGCCGACACCGATGCCATAGCGCATGGCGCGACCATTGCCGAGCACGTAGTAGAGACGCCGGGCCGGGGTATCGACGACGACGGTTCCGGCCGGATGCGACGTTTCATAGGCCACTTCCTGACGGCGCAGCTCCGGCTTGATCTTCTCGATCGGCACCTTCTTCAGCGGATGCGGCTCGTCCGGCACGTCGCCATACATGGCCTGCTGGTTGGGAACGGACTGGCAGCCGGCGATGAAGAGCGGCAGGCCGAACAGGAGACCGCGGCGGGAAATGGTCATGATTCAGGCGTCCTCGGGATACGATTCGTTGCCAAGGAGCCTAGGAATTTATGGTTAATGCCGGGTTAAATCTTGGGGTCGTCGTTAAGGTAGATGGCGAAGATGGGGCAGACCCAGGCTCAGTTGACCCGCCGTCAAATGAGAAAAGGGCGGCCTATCGGCCGCCCTTCCATGAAGATCACATGTTCGGGTGGACCGGCCCCTCGCCGGCCACTTTGCGCGGCGGCCCGTGCGGCCCGGCCTCCCGAGCATTACATGTTCGGATAGACCGGTCCTTCGCCGCCTTGTGGCGGCACCCAGGTGATGTTCTGGTTCGGGTCCTTGATGTCACAGGTCTTGCAGTGGACGCAGTTCTGCGCGTTGATGACGAAGGTTTCCTCGCCATCCTTCTCCACCCATTCGTAGACGCCCGCCGGACAGTAACGCGTGGACGGGCCGGCATAGATGCCGAGCTCGGAACGCTTCTGCAGGTCCATGTCCTTCACCTTGAGGTGAACCGGCTGGTCTTCCTCGTGGTTAGTGTTTGACAGGAAAACTGAGGACAGACGATCGAAGGTCAGCACGCCGTCCGGCTTCGGATAGGCGATCGGCTTGTGCTGCGCTGCCGGCTCAAGCGACTGGGCATCCGTCTTGCCGTGCTTCAATGTGCCGAAGAAGGAGAAGCCGAGGAGCTGGTTCATCCACATGTCGATGCCGCCGAGGCCGACGCCGAGCGCCGTGCCGAGCTTCGACCAGAGCGGCTTGACGTTACGCACGCGCTTCAGATCCTTGCCGATATCGGTCGAGCGCCATTCGTTCTCGATCTCGATCGGCTCGTCATTGGCGCGGCCGGCCGCGATGGCCGCGGCGATCTTTTCGGCCGCCAGCATGCCGGAGAGCACAGCGTTGTGGCTGCCCTTGATGCGGGGCACGTTGACGAGACCGGCGGAACAGCCGATGAGCGCGCCGCCCGGGAAGGAGAGCTTCGGCACGGACTGGTAGCCGCCTTCAGTAATGGCGCGGGCACCATAGGACAGTCGCTTGCCGCCCTCGAAGGTCTTGGCGATCGCCGGATGCGTCTTGAAACGCTGGAATTCCTCGAAGGGGTAGAGATAGGGATTCTTGTAGTTCAGGTGCACGACGAAGCCGACGGCGACCATGTTGTCTTCGAGATGGTAGAGGAAGGAGCCGCCACCCGTCTTCATGCCGAGCGGCCAACCGAAGGAGTGCTGCACGAGGCCCGGCTTGTGGTGTTCGGGCTTGACCTGCCAAAGCTCCTTGAGGCCGATGCCGTACTTCTGCACATCGCTTTCACGGGAGAGATCGAACTTGGCGATCAGTTGCTTGGCGAGCGAACCGCGCACGCCTTCGCCGATCAGCACATATTTCCCGAGCAGTTCCATGCCGCGGGTGTAGGCAGGACCCGGCTCGCCGTTCTTCTCGATGCCCATGTCGCCGGTCGCGACGCCGATCACCGCGCCCTGATCATTGTAGAGCACTTCGGAGGCTGCAAAGCCCGGATAGATCTCGACGCCGAGCGCTTCCGCATGGGCGCCCAGCCAACGACAGACATTGCCGAGGGAGACGATGTAGTTGCCGTGATTGTTCATCAGCGGCGGCATCAGAAAATTCGGCAAACGAACAGAGCCAGCAGGCCCGAGGAAGAGGAACTGGTCATCGGTGACCTCCGTCTTGAACGGGTGATCGGCCTCTTCGCGCCAGCCGGGGATCAGCTTGTCAACGCCGATGGGATCAACCACGGCACCGGACAGGATATGCGCACCGACTTCCGCGCCCTTTTCGAGCACCACGACGGTCAGGTCCGGATTGACCTGCTTCAGCCGGATCGCCGCCGACAGACCAGCCGGGCCTGCGCCCACGATCACGACGTCGAATTCCATGCTTTCGCGTTCAGGCAGTTCCATCTCGGTGCTCATTCGTCATTCCTCGCCAGGCGGTGCGTTCCGCCTTCCTCCTTGACAAAACCCAACCGGATTGTCGAGCCGAAGCGCGACGCGCCACGGCGCAAATTCCGGCAGGGCGGTGTGAAGGCGAAGAATATCTTACGTGTACGTAAGGGTCAATGCGACGATTTCGCAGCGTTGGCTAAAGACCCTCGCCGACACACGCTCCTCGCCCTTCCAACGAAAAGTGCGGCGCCCTGTTCCGCCTGCGTCAAATCCTGTCGCAAGGCAAAATCTGCCTTTGAAGCAAGTCCCGCTTTGTCGCAGTCTCTGCCAAAACGCCATCAGGGGATAGGACGACATGGCACTCACATATGGTTTCATCGGGCTTGGTCATCTCGGCCGCCATCTCGCCGGCAGTCTGGTCAGGGCCGGCTTCACCGTCGTGGTCAATGATCTCGATCCCGACAATGCCAAGGAGCTCGTCGCCGCCGGGGCCCGGTTCGCCGCCGATCCGCAAGCCGTGGCCGAAGCCGTCGACGCCGTCATCACCTGTCTGCCCTCGCCCAAAGTCAGCGAGCGCGTGCTGACCGGCGAGCGTGGCATCCTCAAAGGCTTGAAGCCCGGCGCCACCTGGATCGAGATGAGCACGCTCGACGAGCAGGAAGTCCTGCGTCTCGGCAAGGTCGCCGCAGAGGCCGGCGTGCGCATGCTGGAGTCCCCTGTCACCGGCGGCGTGCACCTCGCCGCCTCCGGCGAAATTACCGTGATCATCGGCGGCGACGAGGATCTCTACGATCTGCACCTCCCGGCCTTCCAGGCCATGGGCAAGCAGATCTTCCGCGCCGGGCCGCTCGGGAAGGCAGCGGTGATCAAGGTGATCACCAACATGCTCGCCTTCATTCACCTGATCGCGACCGGCGAGGCGCTGATGCTGGCGAAGAAGGGCGGCATCGACCTCACCGACGCCTTCAACATTATCAAGGCCTCCTCGGGCAACAGTTTCGTGCACGAGACCGAGGGCCAGGTGATCCTGAACGGCAGCTACAACATCAATTTCACCATGGATCTCGCGGTGAAGGATCTCGGCTTCGCACTCGGCTTCGGCCGCGAGTTTGGCGTGCCGCTCGACCTCGCCTCCCACGCCCTGCAGACCTTCATCCGCGCCCGGTCAGCCTATGGCGGTGATGCCTGGTCGTCGCAGGTCGTGAAACTTCTGGAAGACGCAACCGGTACGGACCTGCGGGCACCCGGCTTTCCGGCGGAGCTCTGAGAGGACCGACAGATCAGGAAAGGCCGCGGGGTGACTTGCGGCGACAAAGGTTTACGGCGAAGAAGGCGCAAACAGATCAGGCTTGCCCCATGTCTTCGCACCCGACCTTCTCGCCCCATGACCTTGCCCGCGCGCTTGACGGCCTGCATCGAGACCTCCGGATCCTTGGCCCCGACGCTCTCGCCGGTCGGCATCCCGGTGAAGACCCGGCGAACCTCAACGCCGGCGTGATGGCGCAGCCTGCTTCAACAGAAGCGGCTGCCGCGCTGATTTCCTGGTGCCGGGCGAACCATGTCGCCATCGTCCCGCAGGGAGGCTTGAGCGGCCTCGTCGGCGGCGGCGCAAGTCGGGCCGGAGAAGTTCTCCTGTCCAGCACCCGGCTCAATCGCATCCTTACCATCCATGCCGACGAAGAGACCGTCGAGGTAGAAGCCGGCGTTACGCTGGAGGCCCTGCAGGCAGCGCTCGCACCCCATGGCCTCACCACCGGCATCGATCTCGGTTCGCGCGGGTCGGCAACCATCGGCGGCATGGTCTCGACCAATGCCGGCGGCATTCTCGCCTTCCGCAATGGAGTAATGCGCCACCAGATCCTCGGGCTGGAAGCCGTGCTGCCTTCCGGCGACGTATTTTCGGATATGACCCGCGTGGTAAAGGTCTCCGCCGGCCCTGACATCAAGCAGCTTTTCATCGGCGGAGAAGGTGCCTTCGGCTTCGTCACCCGGGTCGTCATCAAGATCGAGCCGATCCGACCGCATCGCGCCGTGGCACTTCTCGGTGTCGAGAATGCCGCCCGTGCGCTGCAGGTCGCCGCACGGCTGCGCCGGCATCCGGCACTCCTGCTCGAAGTCGCCGAGATGATGTGGTCGCGCTACGTGCGCGATCATGCGGCCCTGAAGAGCTTCGATCTCTCCTGGCTTGAAGACGATGCCGCCGTGCTTCTGATCGAAGTCTCCGGTGAGACGATGGAAGCGGCCACGACATTACTGGAAGAAGAGCTTGCAGCACTCTGGGAAGAAGCAGATCTCAAGGGCGGGATCGTTGCCCAGTCCTCCGATCAGGCGCGTTGCTTCTGGAACCTGCGCGAAGATTCGGGCTTCTATTTTGCGGAATTCCCCAATGCGCCCTCCTTCGACGTCTCGATGCCGCCGTCGGCGCTCGATGCCTATCTGGCTGACCTCACCTCAGGCCTTGCAGCCATCGGCAACGGCCTTGATGCCTATGTCTACGGCCATATCGCCGATGGCAATCTGCATATCGCCATCGCGGCGCCGGGTCCCCTGCCCCCAGACATGAAGGCGCTTGCGGAAGACGCCGTCTATGCCGGTATTCACGCCTCCGGCGGAAGCTTCTCCGCCGAACACGGTGTCGGCCTCGACAAACGCGCCGCCTATCTCAGCCATGTCGATCCGGTCAAACAGTCGCTTTCCCGGCAGTTCAAGGCGATGCTCGATCCGGACATGCTCTTCAACCCGGGCAAGGTCCCGTTCTGATCACCGTTCATCCACAGATGGTCGGGCTTCCGATCCAGTCGCGCGCCCGATAGACTGCCCACAAACACATTGCATCAGACAAGGACCAACCATGGATCTCGGAATTTCCGGCAAACGCGCCCTCGTTCTCGCCGCCTCGCGCGGCCTCGGCCTCGGCATCGCCAAGGCACTCGCGGCCGAAGGTGTGCATGTGCTGATCTGTGGCCGCACGGAAGACAGGCTGAAGGCCAATGTCGAGGCCATCATTGCTGACGGCGGCAAGGCGGACTATGTCGTGGCCGACCTCGCCGACGCCCACTTCGTCGACCAGATGCTGCATGCGGTCCATCATAAGCTCGGCGGCATCGACATCCTCGTCAACAATACCGGTGGCCCGACGCCCGGCACGGTCGAGGAGATGGATGCCGAAAAGCTCTACAACTTCTTCCAGTCCATGGTTGTGCGCGTCATCACGCTCACCAATGCGCTGGTGCCGTTGATGAAGACGCAAGGGTTTGGCCGGGTCCTGACCGTCGCCTCGTCCGGCGTCTTCGAACCGATAAGCAATCTGGCACTCTCTAACACCCTACGCGGCGCACTCGTCGGCTGGAACAAGACGCTCGCGTCGGAACTCGCCTCCTATGGCGTGACTGCCAACATGCTGCTTCCGGGGCGCATTCATACGGACCGGATCGACGAGCTCGACGGTGCCAATGCCAAACGCACGGGCCGAAGCGTCGACGAGGTGCGCGCCGCCTCGGTCAAGTCGATCCCGGCCCAGCGGCTCGGCCGTGTCGAGGAGTTCGCCGCCGCCGGCGCCTTCCTGTGCTCCGCCCAGGCAAGCTACATCACCGGCACCATGTTGCGTGTCGATGGCGGGGCGGCCCGTTCGATCTAAATGCCGGTGCCCACAACCGATAACCAAATTCGCTTTGCCTAAAATGAGAGCGATCGACTGAACGGGTTGGAAATCTCTCGGGTTTACTCCAAAGCGAGTAACCTGGGAGATGAGAGTTCCCGTGATGACCGATGCCGGACATGAAGACCGGATGCTGCTGGCGCTCGAGCCTGCCGCTCTTATACCCGATCTCGAGCCAGTCGTCGAAGAGCGCGCGCGCGTCCCGCGTTCTCGGAACGCCAGTTATGGCCGGATCATTGACCACTTCCTGACCAAGCTCGAAACCTTCGACGACGAGTACGATCCGCTCGAGGCGTCCCCCATGGCCGCACGCCTCTATCAGGACGTCTGAGCCCCGCCCAAAACCAATGGCATTTGACACAAACTAAACCGGCGAAAGCGACGGTCATTCAATGGATTGCTTGTATTAGCCTTCGCAGCAATGCAACTCCAACCTTATGGCCAATCATGCTCGCCCCAATAATTTTCGGTCCGGCTCCATCCCGGACCAACAACACCTCGTCCTCCGGTTCCTCAAGCACCGGCTCGGCATCGTCATCCGGTAACAGCACGTCGGGCTCCACATCCGCGCCTTCGACGTCCGAAACACCCGAACCATCCTACCAAGAGCCGGAAACGACGGCACCCGGCGACATCGACGACGGGACCTATGAGCCGACACCCGCCGAAGAAACCGTCGCCGAGGAGCCGGAAGCCCCGGCCACCGAGACGGAAGTCGGATCTGAGCCGGTGGGGGAGGCTGAAGAGCCTGTGGTCGCCGAGGGAGATCCGGAGACTGCGCCTGATAGCGTCGAAGAAAATGCCGGCTCCGACGCGCAGGTTGACAACTCGATCGACCCCATGCCGCCGGCGAGTGAAGCCGATCAGGATGCCGATGCGGTTGCCGAGGATGATGCCTCCTCCATCGCGCCCACCCCGCCTGGCAGCGATCGCCCGACGGCTCCTGTTGTCGTCGACCGCGGCAACTCGGCCGAGGATGAGATCGAGGCTGCGGCTCTTGCCGCTTATCGCGGGGAGACCGTTGCGCGGCGGAGCGACAGTGCGGCGTTCAAGGAGCGCTTGACAGTTCTGGTCGACCAAAGCCTCAGCCGCGGACGAGACAGGGCACTCGAAGTCTCTCAGGCCCGCATCATCGCCGGCCTCCTTTCCGGGACCGACGATCCGCAGGCGTCGACCAATACCAACTTCTCACTCGACCAGCAGCGCCAGCCTGTCGACGTCGCCGAAGCGGTGAGAGCCTACCAGCAGGCGTAACCACACGGCCAGAAACCAACAAGGCTCGCCGCATGGCGGGCCTTTTCCCGTGGTGCTGGGGCATTAACGACGGCGCAGCAGCACGAGCCCTGCCAGGCCGGACAGGGCGAGGATCGCGCCGTAGAGGATCCACGGGCTCTGATCGATCATGAAACTCGATGCCGGATAGGGGAAATTTCCGGAGCCCTGACCGATCCAGATGAAGCCCATCAGGATGGCGAGGGCGGCAAGGCAATGCAGAACGAGGCGCAAAGGCGACATGGGACGGTCTCCGGAGTGAGCCGAGCATAGTCCGGCTGCAGCCGAACCGCCAGTGCCGCAAAACCCGCCCGACCGCCGCCCTCCGCACAAGCCGCCGCTCGGCAACCGGCCAGACCCACCAACGTCACAAAAAGGTCGCTTGCCCTCGCCCGCCCCCTGTGGCATCAGGCGCCCTCTTTCGTTTCTCGGCATCGCCGACAAAGCTGGTGCGCCGGCTCTCACAGACATCAAACACACGAACAAGGGAGCGATTGCCATGGCTCAGGCGCTGGGGCTCGATTTCGGCACGACCAATACTGTGATCGCCGTTGCGGAAAGCGGAGACGAGACGCGCTCGGTTTCATTTACCTCGCCGGCCGGCACCACGGACAGCATGCGCACCGCGCTGTCCTTCCTCAAGGACCGCCAACTCGGCGCCGGGGCCTTGAAGGTCGAGGCGGGCCAGGCTGCCATCCGGACCTTCATCGACAATCCCGGCGAATGTCGTTTTCTGCAGTCGATCAAGACCTTCGCCGCCTCCGCCCTCTTCCAGGGCACGTTGGTACATGCCCGGCGTTTCCAGTTCGAAGATCTCATGGAGGTCTTCCTGAAACGGCTCCAGGCCTATGGCGGCGAGGACTGGCCCAAAAGTGCGAAACGGCTCGTTGCCGGCCGCCCCGTGCATTTCGCCGGCGCCAGCCCCGATCCGGCCCTTGCCGTCACGCGCTACAACGAGGCGCTGACCCGGCTCGGCTTTCCCGAAATCCATTACGTCTATGAACCGGTGGCGGCGGCCTTCTACTTCGCCCGTACGCTCAAGCAGGATGCCACTGTGCTCGTCGCCGACTTCGGCGGTGGCACGACCGACTTCTCGCTGATCCGCTTCTCGACTGAAGCCGGCAAGCTCAAGGCCACCCCGATAGGCCAGTCCGGCGTCGGCATTGCCGGCGACCAATTCGATGCCCGCATCATCGACCAGCTGGTCGCCCCGGAGATTGGGAAGGGCAGCCAGTTCAAGAGCTTCGGCAAGCTTCTCGATGTGCCCAGCAACTATTATCTCGCCTTCTCGCGCTGGAACCAGCTGTCGGTCTTCAAGACGCTGAAGGAATTCGCCGATCTGAAATCGCTGGTGCGCCAGGCCGAAGAGCCGGAGAAGCTGGAGCTCTTCATCGATCTCATCGACCATGACGAAGGTTATCCGCTCTATCAGGCGGTTTCGGCCACCAAGATGGCCCTGTCGTATGCCGAAGAAGCGGATTTCCGCTTTGCCCCGCTCGGCAAGGCGGGCGAGAAGCGCGTGACACGCCGCGAGTTCGAAGGCTGGATCGCCGAAGATCTTGCCCGGATGGAAGAGGCCCTCGACGACGTGCTGTCCACGAGCAACACGGAAGCCGGGTCCATTGACAAGATCTTCCTCACCGGGGGCACATCCTTCGTGCCCGCCGTGCGCGACATCTTCCACCGCCGCTTCGACGCAAGCCGCATCGAAACCGGCGGCGAACTCGTCTCCATCGCCCATGGGCTCTCGCTGATCGGCGAGCGCGACGATATCGAGCAGTGGGTGGCGTGAGGTCAGCTTCATGAGGGCGCCGAAGACGAGCGCCGTCATCGCATGCCACTGCCCCTCCCCCTGCCCTCTCCCCGCAAGCGGGAGAGGGAGGAGCGCCGCGGCGGCCGTATCGGGCTTCTCCCCGCCTGCGGGGAGAAGGTGCCCGAAGGGCGGATGAGGGGCATCGCTTCCGCCTCAGGATGAGGGCTGATCATTGTAGGCATCCCAGCTTTCCATTTGCCTTCCGCCTCCTTAAGGCTCTAGAACAGCCCCATGATCCAAGCCGCCGACATGACGCCCGCTGAGCTCGCAGCGCTTCTCGCATTTCATGCGGAAGCCGGCGTCGAGTGGCTCGTGGAGGAAGAGCCGGTGGACCGGATTGCGGCGTTCCAGGCAGAGAAGTCGGCGCGGCAGATGACGCGGCCGACGGCCGAGGCACCGGCACAAAATGCACCCTCCCGAACCGCACCGGCCCGCGGAGCACCGCCTTCCGAGCGGCAGCCGGCACGGGCGCAACCGTCCCAAGGCTCCGCCTTGCCGGCCATCCCTGACGAAAATGCCGTAGCCGAGGCCCGTTTCGCGGCCGAAAGTGCCCGGTCGCTCGCCGAGCTGAAGACTGCAATCGAGGGCTTTGCCAGCTGCAATCTGAAGACGTCTGCCCGCTCGACGATCACGGCCGTGGGAACCGCTACATCCGGCATCATGGTTATCGGGCCGATGCCGAATGCCGATGACGACCGCGAGGGCCTCGCCTTTTCCGGACGTGCCGGCCTTCTGCTCGACCGGATGCTGTCGGCCATCGGCCAGACGCGCGAGAGCGTCCTGATCTCCACCGTCATCCCCTGGCGTCCGCCGGGCGATCGCATGCCGTCGACACCGGAAACCGCCATCTGCCGGCCCTTCATCGAGCGACAGATCGCGCTCGTCGAACCCCGGCTCGTGCTCGTGCTCGGCAATTTCGCCGCGCGTTTCTTCTTCGGCGAGACCGGGACGATACACGCTCTCCGGGGAAAATGGCGCGAGATCGGCGCCGGCGGTCATGCGGTCCAGGCCATGGCCACACTGCATCCGCAGGAACTTCTAGCAGCGCCTGCGAGCAAGGCGCTGGCCTGGATGGACCTGCTTGCCTTCTCAGAGCGTCTGGATCCGCCGCAAAACGGCTAAAAGATCATCAACGTAAACAAATTATGAAGGCAGCCATGCAAATGGCGCAATGCAGGATCGCGGCTGTGTTCGTTGCCGAATCTATGCTGCACTGCGATATATGAGGATGAAAGTGGGAGGGACACTTTTAAAGGAAATCCGCCGTGAGCCTTCGCACCCGCCCCATACACTGCAAGTTCGAGACGCTTCGTCTCGCAGGCGACCATGGCCGCACGACAAGCCCCTACAATCGGGGAACCAGTGCCATCTGCGCCGAACAGTTGAGTGCCCGTCATTCCGGCCAGGCCGGACGCATTGCTCGCCCAGCCTCGGTCTTCGGCGATTTCCGTGCTTGACGCGTCGCGGTCGGGTTGCTCATTTCAACGATCTGCGTGGAACGCATATCAGGGCTTCCGCATTGTGCATTGCGGTATCAGTTCAATCATGAACAGATATACCCATTGAAATCGATATGCATGTAGAGCAGAGGAGACGACCATGAGCATTTCGTTCCACCCCGTCCGCAGCCTGCGTCAGGCCATGCACCAGATCGGGCACGCGGTCAGCGCGTCGGAAGAACTTTCCGCTGCTGCCCGAAAGCGCCAGCTGGCACAAGCGCGCGGCGAACAGCGTGCATTGCAGCCACTCGGCTTCTGATCGCATCGAGATCTAACGCATGATGTGCCAAGGCCCGCGTCACGCGGGCCTTTTGCGTTGCGGCAAGGAGCTTCCTCAGCTCAGAGCCTGCCCACCGCGCCGAGCGGCGGATCAAACTTTCCCAGGCGTGCGGGTCCGCAGATCCTTTCATAGGCAAAATCGACGATTGAGAACTTGATCGCCTGCCAGCCGCAGTATTCGTCGAGGAAGTCACGCCTCAGGATGCAGTGGTTACGGTCGCCGTCGGGCCAGTAAAGGCAGCCCGTCTCCACCGCCCGGCGGAAAAGCCGCTGCAGATGGGTACGCGAGATCATGAAATTCTCGGCCATCAGACGCGCGTCAATGCGGCCGATATTGTAGCCTTCGCCGTCCGGCGCCAGATCCATGGCGCGGCGGACGAGTTCGTCCATGACCAGTCCGCCTGCCTCCGTCCAGAGGAAGAGGGCAACGCGCGGCGGCGGTTCAAGCCAGCTCGGGTGAAGGCAGGCACGGCGGGCGACCTGCGGCTGGATCAGCCGGAAGAGTTGGGGTTGCGCCGAGAGCGTGGCCGCCCTGTCGCCACCGTCCAACTGGTCGAGAACCTCCAGATTGGTCAGCAGCCATTGGTGCATGGCCATTGTCGGGATTTCCGTCGCTTCGTAGCGCTTGGGCCTCCTGTTCGGGTCTCCGACAATGCGGACGAACTTGTAGCTCAAGAGTTGATCGAGGAAATTCAGCACTGTGTTGCGGCTCGCCGCATTGTTGGAGGTGATGATCTCGCGCAGATTTGTGGTCGTCAGACCACTGCCTGGCTGAGCAGGGTCATATTCCAGCTGCAGGGCAAACGCCGCTTGGCTGAGCAGCCAGCGCTGATGGGAGGCGAGCATGCGCGACAGCCGCGGGCTCTGGTCAAACTGGCTACGAAGCTGAGCTGAATAGGCACGCAGCGCCGGGACGAATTGTGGGTGGCCGACGATCTCGGCGGCAGAAAGCGTCATGGCGCTCCGCTCCCTGCGCTACCGGTGGATCCCGGATGGGGGCGAAAACACACAATGGTCGGCCACTCTTGCGAGTGCTCGGTGCTCCGTCGTGTTGAACCCTTCTGCCCCATACGCTTCCCTTGGTGGGTGTGAGGCCGCTGGCTCAGCCGCCTTTTCCCGGAATATCAACAGCGTAAACGAAATCCTTACGGACTTTCAATCAATTATTGCCATCTGCCATGCGAGAACAAGCCGCACCGCCCGCAAATGCGGCGCATGGCGTCGTATCCGACATTTCACACGGGCGGCATTGCTGGCACTATTTCATTTTAGAGAGTTCGGGGGAGGCCCAATGCTGTCCAGTCTCGCATCCATCGCCACCCTGATGCTATCCACTCTCATGATGATGGCCGGTTTCGGCTTGATGAGCTACATGTTGCCGATCCGGTCGCTCAGCGAGGGCTGGTCGACCTTCATTATCTCCGTCATCGCCACCGGCTACACATTCGGCTTTACGGTGTCCTGCGTCGTGACGCCAATCTTCGTGCGGCGCGTCGGGCATGTCCGGGTTTTCGGAGCCCTGATCACGCTGCTCACCGTATCGATCCTGCTCTGCGCGCTCGTCGTCGAGTGGTGGGCGTGGATGATCTTCCGCGGCCTATCCGGCTTCGCCATTGCCGGCGCCTATCTGCTCATCGAGAGCTGGCTCAACGAGCGCGTGACCAACGACAACCGCGGCGCGCTCTTTTCCGTCTACATGGTCACATGCCTCGTCGGCTCGATCGGCGGCCAGTATATCGTGCCGCTCGGCGACGTGAATGCACCTGACCTGTTCATGGTCTGCGCCCTGATCTTCTCGCTCGCGCTCTTCCCTGTGGCGCTGTCGACCGCCCAATCGCCGAGCCCGATCGCCGAGGCGCGATTCGACCTGAAGCGTCTCTATCGCCGGTCGCCGATCGCCTTCTTCGGCTCGCTTCTCTCGGGCGCGCTGTCCGGCACATGGGGCAGCCTCGGCGGTGTGTATTCGCAGACGATCGGCATGAACACCGCCCAGGGCGCCACGCTGCTTGCGGCCTTCCTGGCAGGCGGGGCGATTTCGCAGGTGCCGATCGGGCGTGTCTCCGACCGCATGGATCGTCGTCTCGTCATGATCGCATGCGGTCTCTTCGGCGCCGGCGCCTGCGGCATGATGCTGGCCTTCGGCGCCGAGGATCCAACGGCCCTCTATATCGCCGGCTTCTTCGTCGGCACGGTGCTCTATCCGGTCTATTCGCTCAATGTCGCGCATGCGAACGATCTGGCGGAGCCGGACGAATATGTGACGCTGTCGAGCGGCATCATGATCCTCTACGGCATGGGTACCGTCACCGGACCGCTGATGGCCGGCACGCTGATGCAAGGGCTCGGTCCGAGCGCTCTGATCGCCTTCCTGGCTTGCGCCTTCGCGCTCTATGCCGGTTATGCCGCCTGGCGCATCACACGCCGTCCGGACACAGTGACACCGGAAGAAAAAGCCGACTTCCAGGCGACGGTCGTGCCCATGCAGGGCGCGGACAACGCCTCCCCGATCGCGGACACGGACCGCTGAGGTTTCAGCCCTGCGGGGTGGATGCCTTGCGCGCCGCCCGGCGCTCGAGGCCGAGCTGGTGTTCGCGGTAAATGATGAAGATTCCCGCCGCCACGACGATGGCCGCCCCGATCAGGGTCGTCATCGTCGGCACCTCGGAAAACAGGATATAGGCGGCGATCGAGCCGAGGATGATCGAACAGTATTCGAAAGGCGCGATCGTCGAGACATCGGCGTAGCGATAGCTTTCGGTGAGAAAGATCTGGCCGAGCCCGCCAAAAAAGCCGGCAAGCGCCAGAAGGCCAAGTGACGACCATGATAGGTCCGCCCAGCCGAAGAACCAGGTGACGGCCGAAAGCAGTGCTGCCGTCAGCGAAAAGAAGAGCACGATGGTCGAGGTCTTCTCCTCGCGCACGAGCTGGCGGACCTGAAGCATGGCCCCTGCCCCGAGCATCGCCGCCGTAAGTACGGCCACCGCGCCCAAGGCCGCATCGGAGCCAAGGCCCTCCTCGCCGAAGAGCGACAACTTGGGGAGCGAGATGATCAAGACACCGACCAGCCCGATCACGACCGCCGTCCAGCGATAGAGCCGAACGGTCTCCTTCAGGAAGACCGCCGCAAAGACGACCGCCAGCAGTGGCATGGCATAGCCGATCGCAATCGCATCCGGCAGCGGCAGATGCACCAAGCCGTAGAAACCGGTCCCCATGGCGCAGACGCCGAGCAGGCCGCGCTTAATATGGCCCAGCGGATTGTCGGTCTGCATGGCCTGTCGCAATTCCCCACGCCAGGCGAGATAGACGAGTATCGGCAGGATGGCGAAGGCCGAGCGGTGGAAGGTGATCTGTCCCGACGGAATACCGTCGCCGGCGAGCTTGATGCAGGTCTGCATCGCAACAAAGACCGTGACCGAACAGACTTTCAGCACAATGCCGCGGAGGGGATCTGGATCGGCAAAGGCCATGGTGATGAAATCTTAAGACAGGCTGCACGCTGAGGCAGCGAAGGTGTACCGGCGAAAGCGTCACCGGAGACTCGGCGGATCTCCAGCATGCACGCGCGCCGCCGCATCGCAACCCCTGATCGGCCACGGGTCGCCCCAGAAATGGTCCGAAATCACGGGGTTTTTCGCCCCAGGCCGTTAACGCCTCGTTCAATCGGAGAAATTATCTTTCCTGTGAATAAGTCATATTAATGGGCACTTCGGTGTCACTTTTCAGACGGTACTTTTCAACCGGGGTGTCGCGCCATGTCGCAGTCCGATCAGCTCACCAATTCCATTTCAGAGATCCGCGCCACACCCCGGACCATGCGGCTCGTCACCGAAAGCATCGGTGCGGACCTCGAGCGCTTCAGCACCGAAAATTCCCACATCGTCCGGCAGATCCGGCTTCTCGCCATCAATGCATTGATCGAAGCGGCGCGGGCAGGCGAAGCCGGCAAGGGTTTTGCCGTCGTCGCCAACGAAGTTCAGCGGCTTGCGCAGGGTGCCAGCGAGACGGCCGAGCGCTTCCAGCAGAACGTGCTCGGCCGTATCCGGCAGAGCCGGGAAATGGCCGATGATCTCGTCGACGAGATGGAAGGGGTTCGCCTTGTCGATCTCGCCCAGACGCTCGTTCAGTTCATCGTCCGCAATCTCTTCGAGCGCACGGCCGACGTTCGCTGGTGGGCAACCGACAGTGCACTCTGGGAAGCGCTCGAACAGCCGTCGTTGGAACGCGCCCAACATGCCGCTTCCCGTCTCGGCGTGATCAACCGCTTCTACACGGTCTATCTTGATCTCGTCATAACCGACGCGAAGGGCCGGGTCGTCGCCTCGGCCAACCCGCGCTTCCATCGCAACCTGCGCGACCGGGATCTCTCTGGCGAAAGCTGGTTCCAGACGGCCCGCAATTGCCGGAGCGGCGACGACTATGTCGTCGACACCGTGAAGCGCAGCGCCCTCCATGACGGCCGCGACGTGCTCGTCTACGCCACCGGCATCCGGTCTGGCGGACGCAGCGACGGCGCACTTGTCGGCACGCTCGGTGTCTATTTCGACTGGAAGGCCCAAGGCCAGGCGATCGTCGAAAAGGAAGCCAATCTGCCACCACAGATGGCCGAGCGTACCGAGGTGCTGCTTCTCGACGGCAGCAACATGGTGATCGCCTCCTCCCGGCCCGAGCGGATCTACACGCATTTTGCGCTCCACAATCCGCAGCAGCTCGCCAAGGGCAGCTACTATGACCAGAGCGGCGCCATCGTCGCGTTCGCGAAAACACTCGGCTACGAGGACTATGACGGGCTTGGCTGGTCCGGCGTGATTATCCAGTCGATGGAGAGCGACGAAGCACTCCGCCAGCAGCTGCGGCTGAAGTGACCAACGTCTGCGCCACGCCCTGCCCTCTGTCTAACGCAAGATCAGTTTGACTATTCTTGGATTTCGGCCCGGATCGGCCGGGGTTCGACGAAGAAAATTGACTGTCGCGCCAAGAGCATCGCCGAAATTAGCTCGCGTTTTAACAATCGTTCAGAAATTGCTGCAATCATCGCCAGCAACTTGAGCCCATTCGGCTGCGCGCTTTCCCTGCTCGCATTCTGGTGGCCAACCCCGCAGCGACCAGGACATATTTATGCGCACAGATACGGGCCGGATCGTTCATCTGGCAGACTACCGCCCCACCGACTTCGTTCTGGAACGGGTTGATCTGACCTTCGAACTGGACCCGACCGAAACCAAGGTGGAAGCCCGTTTGATCTTCCATCGGCGCGAAGGCGTCGATGCGAGCGCGCCTCTGGTGCTTGACGGTGACGATCTCACCATGACCAGCCTCCTCTTCGACCAGATCGAGATGGACCCGGCGCGCTATACCGCGACGCCCGAGAGCCTCACGATCCGCGACCTGCCGGAAAGCGTGCCTTTCGAGATCACCGTGGTGACGATGATCAATCCGGAGGCCAATACGCAGCTGATGGGGCTTTATCGTAGCAACGGAATCTATGCGACCCAGTGCGAGGCCGAGGGCTTCCGCCGGATTACCTATTTCCCCGATCGCCCCGATGTGCTCGCCGTCTATACGATCAACATCATCGCCGACAAGGCCGCCAATCCGCTCTTGCTGTCGAACGGCAACTTTCTCGGCGGCGCCGGCTTCGGCCCGGACAAGCATTTCGCCGCCTGGTTCGACCCGCATCCCAAGCCGTCCTATCTCTTCGCCCTGGTCGCCGGTGATCTCGGCGTGGTCGAAGACACGTTTGTCACCATGTCGGAGCGTGAAGTCACACTGAAGATCTATGTCGAACACGGCAAAGAGCCGCGTGCGGCCTATGCCATGGATGCGCTGAAGCGCTCGATGAAGTGGGACGAAGAGGTCTTCGGCCGCGAATACGATCTCGACATCTTCATGATCGTCGCCGTCTCCGACTTCAACATGGGGGCCATGGAGAACAAGGGCCTCAACATCTTCAACGACAAGTATGTGCTTGCAGACCCAGAAACCGCGACCGACCAGGATTACGCGAATATCGAGGCGATCATCGCGCATGAATACTTCCACAACTGGACCGGCAACCGCATCACCTGCCGCGACTGGTTCCAGCTCTGCTTGAAGGAAGGTCTCACCGTCTACCGCGATCACGAATTCTCCGCCGACATGCGCTCGCGCGCCGTCAAGCGCATCGCGGAAGTCCGCCATCTGCGTTCGGAGCAGTTCCCGGAAGATGCTGGCCCGCTCGCCCATCCGGTTCGTCCGACAAAATATCGCGAAATCAACAACTTCTACACGACAACAGTCTATGAGAAGGGCTCGGAAGTCACCCGGATGATCGCGACCATTCTCGGCCGCGACGATTTCAAGAAGGGCATGGACCTCTATTTCGAGCGCCATGACGGCGACGCCTCGACCGTCGAGGATTTCGTCAAGTGCTTCGAAGATGCAAGCGGCCGTGATCTCACCCAGTTCTCGCTCTGGTATCATCAGGCCGGCACCCCGCAGATCACCGTCTCCTCCACCTATGATGCGGGCGCCAAGACGCTGAGCCTGTCTCTGGAGCAGATGATCCCCGCCACGCCTGGCCAGAGCGCCAAGGAGCCGATGCACATCCCGCTGCGGTTCGCACTCATTTCCGAAAACGGATCCGAAGCCACCGCTTCCGCAATTTCCGGCGGCGACGTGACCGGCGAGGTCTTGCACCTCACCCAGCGTGCGCAGACTTTCACCTTCACCGGTATCGGCAGCCGCCCGGTCGTCTCGCTGAACCGCGGATTCTCGGCACCGGTCACCCTGCATTTCCCGCAGAGCGCAGAAGATCTCGGCCACATCGCCCGCCATGACAGCGACCTCTTCGCCCGCTGGCAGGCAATCACCGATCTCGCCTTGCCCGTGCTCACGGATGCCGCCAGGAGCGCCCGCGAGGGGGCCGCGATCACGACGAGCCCGGCCTTCATCGACGTGCTGCTCGCCGTCGCAGCCGACGAGGCGCTGGAACCCGCCTTCCGCGCCCAGGCGCTCACGCTCCCGAGCGAAGCCGACATCGCCCGCGAGCTGGGCGGCAACAACGACCCGGATGCGATCCATGCCGGCCGCCAGGCCGTGTTGACGGCCATTGCGACAGCCGGCGTCGAGGTTTTCCGCGCACTCCATGACGCCCATTCGGCCTCCGGCCCCTTCACGCCGGATGCCAGTGGCGCCGGCAAGCGCGCGCTGAAGAACATCGCGCTCTCCTTCCTGACCATCGCCGAGGATTCGCCGGCGCTGGCGGCCGTAGCGTTTGCCACGGCCGACAACATGACGGACCTGTCACAGGCACTGACCATTCTCGCCCACCGCTTCCCGGATTCGCCAGAAGCAAAGGAGGCGCTGGCCGCCTTCGAAACCCGCTTCGCCTCGAATGCGCTGGTACTCGACAAGTGGTTCTCGATCCAGGCGACGATCCCGGGCGCGGGAAGCCTGGACCGGGTCAAGGCTCTGATGCAGAGCCCGCATTTCGCCCCGAGCAATCCGAACCGCGTGCGTTCGCTCGTCGGCACCTTCGCCTTCGGCAATGCGACCGGTTTCAACCGTGCAGACGGTGCAGCTTACGACTTCTTTGCCGAGCAGATCCTGGCGATCGACCCGCGTAATCCGCAGCTCGCCGCGCGTCTGCTGACCGCGCTCCGGTCCTGGCGCCTGCTCGAGCCCGGCCGTGCCGACAAGGCCCGTGCAGCGCTCTCGTCCATCGAGGCTTCCGCTTCGCTTTCCACGGATGTCCGCGACATCGTAGAACGCGTTCTCAAGGGCTGATCACAACTCCTATTCGACCCAAAAGGCGCCGGCAGCACCGGCGCCTTTTTTCGTCCACAGGTGTTTTTCAAAGCTCCGATCACCCGCTAATTTTCCATCAGATTCAGCCTCTTGTCAGGCCTGCAATAAAAAAGCGGAGTCGGAGCAAGGGGTTAATATTTTCTTTACCCACCCGCTCTGGACAAGGCGAATCGGCCATGATTCCTTGGCGTCAGATTCGGGCGAGCGGCGCTTCGAATCACACGAGGGACAGAGGCAGGGACGATGTTGGACGCGCGGCGGGTCACCGCAGCCGATGAGCGGCTGCGCTTCAAATTCTCGGACATGGGGGCATTTTTCGGACGGATCGGGGAAGCGCTGTTCGGTGCTTCGTCGTCCAATCCGGGACAAAGCACCGCCCGTTCGCGGCGGATCGAGACGATCCTGCGCCGGGCCATTCCGATCCTCATCCTCGCCTTTCTCGCCGTGGTGGCGCTGGCCCGTACCATCGGGATCATGAACGAGTACCAGCGCATGGAAGTGTCCGTGCGCCAATCGACGGCGCTGATCGCGGCAACGGCCAATGCCGCGCTCGGCGAACGGGTCACCCTCTTCGAAACACGCGACCGCGCAGAGGCCGAGAAGCGCCTCTCTGCCTTCCTCGACCGCGGACATTTCGCCAATGGCGCATTCGTGCTCCTCGTCGACCCGACCGGTCGGGTGTTTGCGGCGTCTCCCGAGGCCACGGCCCAGGTCGGCCTCTCCCTGTCGAGCCTCCTGCCTGAAGTCATGACCTTCCGTCAGTCCGGCAGCCGCACCGGCGCCATCGACACCGAACTCAACGGCGTGCCGCATCATGCGATCTTCACGCCGATCGGTACCGACGGCGCGATGATCGTGACGGCCCATACGCTGCAGGCCGTCGGCGATTTCTGGCGCCGCGAGCTTTCGCTCAACACGACGCTCTTCACCTGCATCACCGTCATCCTCTTCGTCATCCTCTATGCCTATTTCTACCAGGTGAAGCGGGCACGTGAGGCGGACGACACCTTCCTCGAATCCAACCTGCGCGTCGAAACCGCGCTTGCCCGCGGTCGCTGCGGCCTCTGGGATTTTGATCTCGAAAATCGCAAGCTCGTCTGGTCGCGGTCGATGTACGAGATGCTGGGCCTTGCCCCCTCGTCCCAGCCGCTCGCCTTTGCCGATGCGGCCCGCCTCATGCATCCCGACGACGGCAATCTCTATGCGCTCGCCCGCTCCGTCGGCCGTGGCAGCTCGCGCCATATCGACCAGATCTTCCGCATGCGCCACGCCCAGGGCCACTACGTCTGGATGCGTGCCCGCGCCCAGATCATCTCCACCAATACCGGCGAACTGCATGTCATCGGCATCGCCATGGACGTCACGGAGCAGCATCGTCTCGCCCAGCGTTATGCCGAAGCCGACCAGCGCCTCGCCGATGCAATCGAATGTACGTCGGAAGCCTTCGTGCTCTGGGACAAGAACGACAAGCTGGTGGCCTGGAACGGCCATTTTCAGAAGGTCTACGGCCTGCCCGACGCCGTGCTCGTGCCCGGCAAGGAGCGCTCCCTCGTGCTCGCAGCCGCCGGTAAGCCGATCATCCAGCGGCGCATTGCGGACGCCGACGACGGCACCAATTCGCGCACCTCGGAAGTCCAGCTCGCCGACGAGCGCTGGCTGCAGATCAACGAGCGCCGCACCCGCGACGGTGGCCTCGTCTCCGTCGGAACAGACATCACGCTCCTCAAGCGTCACCAGGAGCGCCTGCGCGAGCAGGAGCGCCGCCTGATGGCCACGATCGGCGATCTCTCCGCCTCGCAGAAGATCCTCGAGCGCCAGAAGACCGAACTGTCGGACGCCAACGAAAAGTATATCGCCGAGAAACAGAATGCCGAGGCTGCCAACAAGGCGAAATCGGAATTCCTCGCCAATATGAGCCACGAGCTCAGAACGCCGCTAAACGCCATCCTCGGCTTTTCGGAAATCCTGCTCGCTCGCATGTTCGGCCCGGTCGGCTCGCCGAAATACGAGGAATACGCAAAAGACATCCACGAAAGCGGCAAGCATCTCCTCAACGTCATCAACGACATCCTCGACATGTCGAAGATCGAGGCGGGCCAGATGAAGATCCGCTGCGAGACGATCGATCTCTGCCCGCTGATCGAAGAGAGCATGCGCCTCACCGCAATTCCGGCCGAAGAAAAGAACATCACTGTCGAGCAGCGCGTCGAAGCCAGCCTCTCCCTCATCGCCGATCGTCGTGCGATCAAGCAGATCCTGCTCAACATCCTCTCCAATGCCGTGAAATTCACCGACGACGGAGGTAAGATCGCTCTTCGGGCGCGCAAGGTTCAGGGTGCCGTGCTCGTCTCCATCTCAGACACTGGTATCGGCATCCCGAAGAGCGCGCTCAGCAAGATCGGCAATCCGTTCGAGCAGGTGCAGAGCCAGTATGCCAAGTCCAAGGGCGGCTCGGGCCTTGGGCTTGCCATCTCCCGATCCCTCGTCGGCCTGCATGGCGGCACCTTGAAGATCCGCTCCCGCGAAGGTCAGGGCACGGTTGTGGCGCTCCGCATCCCCGACATCACCGTTGCACAAGGGCACAAGCGCCGCGCCTGACCGCATCGCGGGCCGTTCACCCGCTGGTAACCCTTCCCGCCGAATAGAAGGCCGAGCTTACCCATCCGTAAGGGTCGCCGGGCCATGACAGGCTCGGGACAGTCCGGCGAGAAGCCGGAGGGACAAACAGGGACCGCAATGGCCAGTGAAGGCAAGCCGCGCAATCGGCTCTATGTCAATTTCATCATCAACCTGATCGGCGCCCTGTTGCCGATCCCGGTGATGATCCTGACCGTCCCCGTCTATATCGATTATGTCGGCGATGCCCGTTACGGCGTGATTTCGCTGATCTGGGTAATGATCGGCTATCTCGGCTTTCTCGAGCTTGGCCTTGCCCCCGCCACCATCAATGCACTGGCCCGCCTCGACCATTCCGCCCAGCGCGAACGTGCGCGCGTCATCGTGACGTCTTTCACCATCAATGCGTCAATGACCTTCTTCGGCGCCTTCCTGCTTTATCTGCTCGGCTCCTACATCGTCGGCGGCGTGGTGCAGGTGCCGGTCGAGATCGAGGATGAAGTCAAGGCGGCCATGCCCTGGATCGCGCTTCTTCTGCCGCTCGTCATCCTCAATGGCGCCGGCATCGACGCGATCGAGGCGCGCGAAAATTTCGCGCTCGCCAATGTGCTCCAGGTCTCTGGTGCGATCTTCGCGCAGATCCTGCCGCTCGCCTTTGCCGTCTTCGTGTCGCCCGATCTCGGCACCGTGATCCCTGGCGCCGTGCTGGCCCGTGTGCTGCTGATGCTCGCCATCTTTGTCGCCATCAACCGGATCGAGGGACCGATCCGGATCACCGATTTCGACAGGGACCGGGCGCGCAAACTTCTGTCCTATGGCGGCTGGGTGACGATCTCGTCGGTGCTGACCCCCATTCTCGGCTCGCTCGATCAGCTGATGGTCGGCCGCTTCTTCGGCGTCGCCGCCGTCACCTATTACGCCGTGCCGCTCAACCTGATCTCGCGCAGCCAGATCATCCCCGGCGCCATCTCGCGGGCGATCTTCCCGCGGCTCGCCAGTTCCAAGCCGGATGAAGCCAAGGCGCTCAGCGCCCGCGTCCTCGTCATCACCGCCCTCCTCTATGGCGGCATCTGCGCCTCGACGATCCTGCTGATGGATCCGCTCTTGACCCTCTGGCTGGGCGAGGCCTTCGCCGACCGTGCAGGCGTGCCCGCCACAATCCTTGTCACCTCCATCTGGCTCAATTCGCTGATCTTCGCGCCCTACTGGCTGATCCACAGCCAGCACAGGCCGGACCTGATCGCCAAGCTTCACCTCGGCCTGCTCATCCCTTTCGCCGGAGTGCTCGTCCTGCTCACCATGCAATTCGGCATCGTCGGTGCGGCCGTCGCTGCAGCTCTCCGATCACTGTTCGATTTCGGCGGACATCTGGCGCTGAGCGGCATCCTGCGCCGTGTCGTCCTGCCGCTCGCTTTGCCCCTCGCGCTGCTCGCCGCCGCGACCCTTGCCCATCTGACGATCGACGACTGGTTCACCGCCTTCATCCTCGCCTGTGCCGTCTGGCCGGTGGTGGCGCTGCTCGTCTTCCTGCTCGACCGCGCCACCTTCAATCTGCTCCTCGGCTTCGGCCTGAAGCCCTTGAAGCTCATCAGCGGCCGAGGCGACGCATAGAACAGCGTCAGCCAGCCACCACCCGCGAAAACACCTTGCGCACAGCCTTTGACAGCCGCTTGATCTCGGCTTCCGTCGACTTCAGATCAGGGCAGTCAGCGGCGCGTGCCACGCGGTCGGTAAGACCCGCCGGGACGTTTGCGGGATCGAAGGGTCCATCGATGCAGAGCCGAATGACCTGCGACAGATCGGTATAGAGCTTCAAGGCAGCCAGACACGTGTCGAGATCGTTGGGGTCGATGAGCTTACCCAAGGCCTTCAACGCATCCGCCGTCGAAAGCTCGTTGGTGCGGACGCGGAGCCCCTTGGCCGGGGCCACGAGCGCCAGATACTGCGCGATGAACTCGATATCAACAAGGCCACCCGGAATGAGCTTGACGTCCCAGATGTCCTTCGGCGGCTTCTCCTGTTCGATCAGCGCCCGCATTTCGAGGACGTCCTTGGTGGTCTTCGCCTTATCCCGCGGGGCCGCCAGCACTTCCTCAACGATGCCTTCTGCCTCCTCCATCAGGCTCTGGTCGCCGCAAAGCATGCGCGCCCTGGAGAGCGCCATGTGCTCCCAGGTCCATGCCTCTTCGCGCTGGTAGCGGGCAAAGGACCTGAGGCGCGTCGCAACCGGACCCTTGTTGCCGGATGGGCGAAGCCGCATGTCGACTTCGTAGAGCACGCCTTCGGCCGTCGGCGCCGAAAGGGCGGCGATCAGGCGCTGGGTCAGTCTTGTAAAATAGCGCACCGGATCAAGGGGCTTCGCGCCGTCCGATTCCGCCGCCTCGTCGTCATGTTCGTAGAGCAGGATCAGGTCGACATCCGAGCCCGCAGTCAGCTCGAAGGAGCCGAGTTTGCCCATTCCGGCGAGCGCCACCCGACCACCGGGGATCTTGCCATGGGCGGCTTCCATCTCGGCCACCACCGCCTTCAGCGCTTCGTCGATGACAAGGCCGGCGAGATCGGTGAAGGCGTGACCGGCTTGCGGGCCGCCGATCGATCCGGTCAGCAAGCGAATACCGATCAGGAACCTCTGCTCGGCGGCGAAGATGCGCAGCCGGTCGAGGATTTCTTCATAGTGGCGGGCGCTGGAGAGAAAACTCTTCAGGCGCTTGCCGAGATAGTCGCGGGTGGGAAGTTCGACCAGAAGGCCCGGGTCCAGCATGCCGTCGAAGACGTGCGGGCGCGCGGCGATGATTTCGGCAAGCCGCGGGGCGGCTGCCATGATGTTGACCATCCGGTGGAGAAGGGCGGGATTGTTGCCGAGCAGAGAGAAGAGCTGGATGCCGGCGGGAAGGCCCGAGAGGAAATTGTCGAAGCGCAACAGCGCCTCGTCAGCGCGACGGCTCTCGCCGAAGGCCTTCAACAGATCCGGCGTCATCTCGGTCAACCGCTCGCGGGCCTCGACCGATTGCGTCGCGCGATAGCGGCCGTAATGCCAGGTGCGGATGACGCGGGAAATGTCCTCCGGCCGCTCGAAGCCGAGGCTCTTCAGGGTCTTCAATGTATCCGGATCGTCCTGCTGGCCGGTAAAGACGAGATTGCCGGTCGAACTCGACAGGCCCTCTTCCTTTTCAAACAGCCGGGCATAGCGTTTTTCGACCGTCTTCAGCGCCGTTTCCAGCGCGCGGGAGAAGGCCGTCGTGTCGATGAAACCCAGCATGAAGGCGATGCGCTTCAGCTCGGCCTCGGTCTCGGGAAGAACATGCGTCTGCTCGTCATGCACCATCTGGATGCGGTGCTCGACATCGCGCAGGAACCAGTAGCAGTCGGTGAGTTCCTCCGCCGTGTGCTCGTCGATCCAGCGGGCTGAAGCGAGCGCCTTCAGCGCCTCCTCGGTCGGACGGCAGCGCAGGTCTGGCATGCGGCCGCCGGCGATCAGCTGCTGGGTCTGGGCGAAAAATTCGATCTCGCGAATGCCGCCGCGCCCGAGCTTGACGTTGTGGCCCTTCACCGCAATGGCACCATGGCCCTTATGCACATGGATCTGCCGCTTGATTGAGTGGATGTCGGCGATCGCCGCATAGTCGAGATATTTTCGGAAGACGAAGGGCACGAGCTCCCTCAGGAAGCCCTCGCCTGCCTTCAGGTCGCCCGCCACGGGCCGCGCCTTGATGAAGGCCGCCCGCTCCCAGTTCTGGCCCCTGCCCTCGTAATAGATGAGTGCCGCCTCGACCGGGACTGCAAGCGGAGTCGAGCCCGGATCGGGCCGGAGCCGCAGATCGGTGCGGAAGACGTAGCCGTCGGCAGTGCGCTCCTGCAGGATTCGCACGAGGCGGCGCATCATCCGGCCAAAGGTCTCCATCGCATCATCGGGGTCCTTCAGAATGCCGGCTTCGGGATCGTAGAAGACGACGAGGTCGATGTCGGAGGAATAGTTGAGCTCACGGGCGCCGTGCTTGCCCATGCCGAGCACGATCAGTCCGCTGCCTTCGGCCGGGCTGTCGCGGTCCTTGAGTGTCAGCTTGCCGCCGTCATGCCCCGCCAGCAGCAGATGATCGATGGTCGCCGCCACCGCCGCATCCGCCACGGCGCTCAGCCATGCGGTCGTGTCGCGGGCGGTGAAGACACGGGCGAGATCGGCCAGAGCCGCCAGGAAGGCCACCTTGCGCTTAGCCCGCCTAAGCCGCGCCATGACTTCTGCCTCGGCAGGTGATGCACCGGATGCATCGGGCCGCCAGGCGGTGCGGGCCTCGTCGATTGCGTCGAGGAGCTGCGGCTCAAGCGGAGAGGCGACCGCCTCCAGCAGCAAAGATGGCTTGAGGTTCGCAACATCGCGCAGATAGGGCGAAAGCGTGAAGGCCGAGAGCACGAATTGCCGCAGCGGTCCCTCCGTCGACAAATGCTCGGTCAGTGCCGGCTCCTGCTTCGTCAGGTCTTTCAACAGGCTGGTCGCCGCCTTCAGCTCCGCCTGGTTCAGCGGACGGATCACTCCATCGGCCACCTCGGACAATCTGCTCGTCCTGCCGTTCCCCATCAGCGTCTCCTGTCCCGGCCGAGATTTCTTGCGAATCTCAAACCCGAACAGGTTACGGCTTCATCCCGGGAAAAACCATGGTAGCCGTCAGGCCCGGATGGTCCGGATGACTGCGGGTATCGGAAAGGACAAGCCGCCCGCCATGCAGGGCCATGATCGCCTCGACGAGCGACAGGCCGAGGCCGGTACCCGGTTTCGACCGGCTCTTGTCCAGCCGCACGAAACGCTTGACCACCTCGGCACGCTTGTCTTCGGCAATACCAGGGCCTTGATCCGAAACGGCAATCTCCAGGCCCTCGTGCCCGCGCGACACGCGCACCCGGATCTCGGATCCTGCATCACCCTGACTGCCATACTTGATCGCATTGTCGATCAGATTGGCGATCGCCTGGCCGACGAGTTCGCGATTGCCCCGGGCCGAAAGTCCCGGTGCGATCTCGCAGACCATCACCTGCCCCGCCTCCTCCGCCACCGGCTCGTAGAGCTCGGCGCTGTCAGCGGCGATCGCGGAAATGTCGATGTCGGTCAGTTCGGCCGCAATCGATCCGGCCTCGACACGTGAGATCATCAGCAGCGCGTTGAAAGTCCGGATCAACTGGTCGGATTCGGCGATGATCGTTTCCAGGGCGGCTTTCTTCGCCTGTGCATCGTCTTCGTCGAGCGCGTCGGCCGCTTTGTTGCGCAGGCGCGTCAATGGCGTCTTCAGGTCGTGCGCGATGTTGTCGGAAACCTGTTTCAACCCCTCGTTCAACTGCTCGATCCGCCCCAGCATGCCGTTCAGCGAGGATGACAAACGGTCGAACTCGTCGCCGGAGCCCGAGACCGGCAAACGCTGCGACAGGTCGCCCGCCATGATCTTCTCGCTTGCCGCCGAGACCCTGTCGATGCGCTTCAAAGCATTGCGCCCGATCGCAAACCAGATGACGACTGCGCCGACCCCCATGATCAGCAGAGCCACCATCAGCGCCTGGCGCACGAGAAGCCGCAGCTTGCCCGGCTCGCCGAGGTCGCGCCCGACAAGCACACGGATGCCATTGTCCAGGACGAAGACATGACCGGTCGCGAGATGGCGCTTCACACCGCCACTGTCGGTATAGCGCTGGTAGCGGAAGGGGAAATTGGTCCAGCCCTCCGCGTCGAAAACGCCGGGCTGCAGGGAGGCGACATTGCCGGCCAGAATCTCGCCGTTGGGGCTCGCGATCACATAGAGATTGGCGCCCGGCTGGCGGGCGCGACGCTCCATTGTCCGGAGCAGCTGGTTGATCCCGCCGCGCTCGAAAGCGCCCTGGATCTCGGTCACCTCCTGCTTCAGCGCCTCACGCGTCTGATTGCTGAGAATACGCTCGGCAAGCCCCGTTACGTAAAAGACGAGGAAGGCGGCGCAAAGCGCAAAAAGAATGATGTAGAGCGCGGAAAGCCGGACGGCCGTGGACTTGGCCAGCACCCCGAGACGGGACTTCAGCCGCATGTCAGCCTTCGTCCTTGATCATGTAGCCGGCACCGCGCACCGTCTTCAAAAGCGGGCGGTCGAAATCCTTCTCGATCTTCGAGCGCAGCCGCGAGACATGCACGTCGATGACATTGGTCTGCGGGTCGAAGTGATAATCCCAGACGTTTTCGAGCAGCATGGTGCGGGTCACCACCTGGCCAGCATTCTTCATCAAATATTCGAGCAGGCGGAATTCGCGCGGCTGCAGCAGGATTTCCTTGCCCGCGCGCTTGACCTCATGGGAGAGCCGGTCGAGCTCGAGGTCGCCGACGCGGTAGGCCATGTCCTGCTCCGGCTTGCCCTTGCGGCGGCCGAGAACCTCGACCCGGGCGAGCAGTTCGGAAAAGGCGTAAGGTTTCGGCAGATAGTCGTCGCCACCGGCGCGCAGGCCCGTGACGCGGTCGTCCACCTGGCCCAGTGCGGAAAGGATGAGGACGGGCGTGTCGACTCCGCGCTTGCGCAGCTCGCTGATCACCGACAGGCCATCCCGGCGCGGCAGCATACGGTCCACGACCATCACGTCATAGGTGTTTTCGGTGCCCATGAAGAGGCCACTTTCGCCGTCACTCGCATGGTCGGCGACAATGCCGGCCTCGCGAAAGGCCTTGGTCATATAGGCTGCGGCTTCCAGATCGTCTTCGATGACAAGTATTTTCATGCGCGCGACATTAGCCTCGGCATCCGCCACCGTATAGCCGGTTTCGCCGGACTTCGGCTGTCCTTGTTCCGCGATCCCCATGCTTCGTCCTTTCCTGACACGAGACGGTCACCGACCGCCGGAAACGACAAAGGGCGCCGCCGGTCTCCGACCGCCGGCGCCCTTTGTCACATCACAATCAGCCCTGGTTGATCGGCAGAGCCACGAAGCGGCTGCCATTTTCCGATTCGACCTGGAAGAGCGCCCGGGTGCGGCCGTCCTTCTTGGCCTGGTCGAGAACCTTCTGCACATCGGCTGCAGACGAGACTTCCTGGTTGTTCACCGAGGTGATCGTCTCGCCGGACTTCAGGCCCTTGTCGGCCGCGTCGCTGTCGGGATCGACATCGACGATGGCAAGACCGTTGCCGCCGTCGGCCGGACGAACCGAGAGGCCGAGGCTCGACAGTTCCTGTTCCGCTTCAGGCGCCGGAGCAGCATTGTTCTCCGTCTCGGCGCTCGCTGCCTGGTCCGCTGGCAGTTCGCCGAGCTTGACCTTCACTTCGGTCGCCTTGCCATCACGCCACAGCGACACGTCGACCGTGGTATCGGGTGCATAGGCTGCGATGCGGCGAGCAAGGTCACGCGGATCCTTGACCGGATCGCCATTGACCGCCGTCACGACGTCACCCTGCTTGATGCCGGCCGCTTCACCGGGGGAACCGGCCTGCGGGGCAACAACGAGGGCGCCACTGTCTTCGGCAAGGCCGAGACTGTCGGCGATGTCCTGGGTCACCGGCTGGATCTGCACGCCGAGCCAGCCGCGGGAGACCGTACCGGTTTCCTTGAGCTTTTCGATGACATCGGTCGCGACCGAGGCCGGAATCGCAAAGGCGATGCCGACATTGCCACCCGAAGGCGAGAAGATCGCGGTGTTGATGCCGACGACTTCGCCGTTCAGGTTGAAGCCGGGACCACCCGAGTTGCCGCGGTTCACGGCCGCGTCGATCTGCAGGTAGTCGTCATAGGGGCCGGAGCCGATGTTGCGGCCACGGGCGGAAATGATGCCGGCCGTCACGGTGCCGCCGAGGCCGAAGGGGTTGCCGACAGCAACGACCCAGTCACCGACGCGCACCTTCTCGTCATCGGCGAACTTCACATAGGTGAACTTCGTATCGGGCTCGTCGACCTTCAGCAGCGCGAGGTCGGTACGGCTGTCCTTGCCCACGAGCTTGGCGTCATATTCCTTGCCGTCGTTCATCACGATGGTGAAGGCGGAGCCGTCGTCGATGACGTGGTTGTTGGTGACGATATAGCCGTCTTCGGAGATGAAGAAGCCGGAGCCCTGAGCGGTTGGCCGCAAGCGACCCGGACCACGTTCGGCACGCGGGCCACGTTCCTGCGGACCACCTTCCATGCCGGGACCGCCGAATTCACGGAAGAAGCGCTTCAGCGGGTGATCATCCGGCAGATCTTCGAAGCTGCGGCCACCGAAATTGAAGGAAAAATTGCTTTCGTCGGTCGAGGTGTTCTGGACATTCGACTGGACGCGGACCGATACGACGGCGGGCAGAACCGCCTGTACGACATCGCCGAAGCTCGGAACCTGCGGAGCATTCACTTCGACCGGTGCTGCAAGTGCCGGCACAGCGGCGAAGGGGGCGGCCGTCACCAGCATCATGGCAGCGAGGCCAGCGGTGGTGGAGGTCTTGAGGATCGACTTCAGCGAACGACCTTTGTTCTCGGACATGGGATCTACCTTCATCTGTTCTTCTGACTGGAGCCGCCGGACAACCCGGCGGTGGGAAGCGGTGGATGACGAGAGATATAGGACCTGTCAGGTTACGGCGAACTGTACGGCAGATGAATTCTTGGTAATCTTTGGGCGGCGGGAGGAGATCGCCGCTCGACATCCCTGACACTGAAGTCCAAGGCTTGCAGCTCCAGCTCGAAAGACGCATTGAATCAATTCCTTGGCGCTAGAGCGCCAAATCCGCAACCGGCCGAAGCGGCGCCTGCAAGGCGCCGATCGCGCACATCGTCGAGCAAAGTGTTTTCCTTCCGGGTCCAGGATGTCATCGCTTGGAGAATACCGCATCGATCTGCGCGGCGTGGAGGGAGAAACCTCTCCAGAGCAGGACCGCCAAGACCCACATCAGACTCCACGCGATGACGACATCGGAGAGGAAGTGCGCTCCAAAGACGACCCTGTTGAAGGAGAAGGCTGCGCACACGATCCCCATCATGCCGAGATAGACAGGGACATGTTTCAGCTTCAGAAAGACGATGAGGGTCAGGAGCGCGAATGCACTGGCCGCTTCGCCCGAAATGAACGAGCAATTGCGGATGCACTGATCACTGAGGTCCCAGGGCGGCGTGAACATTGCCTTGCCGCCGAACTCCTCGAGTGCCCTCGGGCGTGCCCGGCCGACGATCGTCTTCACCACGTGAACCCCGAGCCCCGGACCGGCCGCAAAGAACAGAATCACGAACAACAACTTGTGCGGTGGAGCATGGCGCGCCACCCGGCTATGAATGGCATTCGCAATCAAAAGCGCCACGGCAGCTCCGATCACGGCCCAGGGCAGGTATCGGTTGATATCGCGGAATCCGACCAGGAAACGGTTGTCTGCATGTTCAAATCCGTTGATCGGATCCCAGAAAAGACGACTGGTCAGCAGATCCAGTTCCGGCACGGATGCGAAGAAGATCGAGACGAAGCCCAACAGGATCAGCGCATGCGGAAGAGAGTCATTCGCCTTGCCATCCGGCAGTTTCGAAATTGTTTTTCCAAGATTGTTCAGGTTTGTTAATTGCATCCCCAGTTCCTCGTTGAGGAGCGGGTTCTGGCGCTCGAATGTCGAGACTTGGCGGAGAGCTCGGGAAGGACCGGTCAAACACAGTGAACCAGACCATGATTTCATCACTCGTCCTGCTGGTTGAGGACGACGCGGAAATAGCGCTCCTGCTGGAGCGCTATCTTGTCAGGTCCGGATATCGAACGGTCAGAGCATCGACAGGACAGACAGCGCTCGCACATCTGCAGATGTTGCGACCGGATCTCGTCGTGCTCGATGTCGGTCTGCCGGATATCGACGGCTTCGAGCTTCTGGCCCGGATCAGGGGCAGTTCGCCCGTGCCAGTGATATTCGTGTCGGCGATGGATGACGACACAGACAAACTGCTCGGTCTCAAGCTCGGTGCCGACGACTATGTGACGAAGCCATTCAACCCTCAGGAGGTTGTCGCCCGTGTCGGCGCCGTCCTGAAGCGGACGCGCGGCATCGCCGGGGGTGAAGTGATCCGCCATGATGGTATCGAAGTTCAACTGGATTCGCACGTCGCGATCGTGTCGACAGAAAGTGGGCGCGTCGAACTCCCTTTGACGGTCACGGAATTTCGTCTCCTGGTTTGTTTCGTGCGGTCGCCGTTCAAGACGTTTGAAAGAGCATCGTTGCTGGACGCCTGTATGCCCGAAAGCGATGCCCTCGATCGAACCGTCGATACACATATTGCCAACCTGAGACGAAAACTGGCGGATTGCGGGCAAGGCGGATACATCGCCACGATTCGCGGAATAGGGTACAGATTTGCGAGGTCGACCAGTGTCTAGACGTCCCACCCTGGCCATGCTTGCAGCGGCGCTCGTCTCCATCACGCAAATCATCACGATTTCGCTGCTCTACATTTCCGTGGATTGGTACACCGACCATGCGGAACTGGCTGCGACCGACATTCTTCCCGAAGATGCCAAATCTGCCTGGACGAGCCTGAACAAGGGAGAGATGCCCGATCCGAAAGCGCTGGCGGAACTGGTCGGCTTCTATCCAACGTTGGAACAAATGACCGAGGATGCGCCGGTGGCGGGTGTGCTGGGTTTCGGCTTCGCACTGATCGTCTTCACCAGTGTCATAGGTGTGCTTCTCGCCTACAGGATCGTAGCGCCCCTGAGCCGCCTCACCGCCGCCGCCGAACAGATCCGACGGGGCGATTTTCAGGTGGAGGTCGAGCCTGGAGCCACGAAGGAGGTCGAAACACTTGCAACGACGATCAATCGCATGGCCAGCGAGTTGCTGGCGCTGGAAACACGCCTGAAATTCAACTCACGCGCCGTCGCACATGAACTGCGGACCCCGCTCACCGTCCTCCAAGGCAATCTGCAGGCGATGGCCGACGGCGTGCTCGAGGCGAGCGAAGAGCGCGTCCGGGCGCTGCTGTTGCAGACACAGAGCATGTCCGGCGTCGTCGACCAGCTCAACACGCTGTCTCTGGCAGGCACCGCCAACTTCGTGACGGCGGCAACGACGACGGATCTGGCTTTCCACGTTTCCGATACGGTGAGCCTGTTTCAGACCTCTGCAGGAACCGCTGTCGACTGCCGGATGAACCTTCTGCCTGCGCCTGCGAAGATCGACCCTCCCCGCTTTCGGCAAGCTCTCCTCGCTCTACTTGAAAACTCGCGCCGATACGCGGGAGAGTTCGGTCCAATCGAGGTGCGCACGGGCGTGAATGAAGTCGGGCGGTCGTTCATCTCTGTCAGCGACCGTGGGCCGGGATTGCCTTCGTCTGTACAGCACTCGTCCTTCGACATGTTCTGGCGAGGCGAAGCGATGAACGGCCGCGGCCTGGGCGGTTCCGGCCTGGGTCTGACGGTGGTGAAGGCCATTGCGGAAGGACATGGGGCGAGGCTGGAAGTCGGGAACAATGCGGACGCGGGCGCCTTCGCCAAGATCATCTTCGAGGCCGTCGGCTGAGCCGGGTCAGGACGTTCGAAAGACAGTCTCGGCTCGGTACAGCACGGCACGTCCATCGCCACGGACCAGGTCCCAGCACGAAGCCTCCCGACCTGCCTGATCACTCCCGATCCAGCAACTTCCCCAACCGCGCTTCCTCGTCCGGCGACAACTTCGCCACCGGTTGCACGGCGCGCCTGCGCGTGTAGACCACCGCCACGATCAGACCGATGATCGCAAGCGCCGCCGGGGCGCCCCATAGGGCGATCGTGCGCATGCTGAGTCGCGGCTTCAACAGCACGAATTCTCCGTAGCGCGACACGACATAGTCGAGCACCTGCTCATCGCTGTCACCACCCACCAGCCGCTCCCGCACCACCACCCGCAGGTCGCGGGCAAGTTCTGCGTTGGAATCGTCGATCGACTGGTTCTGGCAGACCATGCAACGCAGCTCGGCCGACAGCGCCCGGGCTCGCTGTTCGAGCGCGGGGTCGGCAAGCACCTCGTCGGGGTTCACGGCGAAGGCGTGGATGGGGGTGAATAGAAAAACCAGCATCAGGAATGCGGCCCGAAGTCCCCCTCTGGCCTGCCGGCCATCTTCCCCACAAGGGGGGAGAATACGCGCGGACGCCGCTCGCTTCGTCGTCAAAGGCAGCACGCGGCGCCAAAGCCCCTCCCCCCTGTGGGGAGGGGTCGGGGAGGTGTTTTTCACAGCGCTCACTCCGCAGCCTCCAGCGACGGCTTCGCGCGCTTCGGCGCTCCGACGCGCAGCCTGCGGTCCGACAGCGAGACGATACCGCCCGCCATCATCACGATCGTGCCGTACCAGATGCAGAGTATCCAGGGCTTCCACCAGACCCGCACCACGATGCCGCCATCGGCCATCGGGTCACCCAGCGAGACATAGAGCTGACTGAAGCCGAAGGTGACGATGCCGGCTTCCGTCGTCGGCATCTGCCGGGCCGTATAGAGCCGCTTGGAGGACCAGACATCGGCCACTTCGACACCCCCCTCGCGGATGGTGAAATGCCCCTGGTCCTCGCTATAGTTCGGCCCCGTCGCGGCGCGAATGCCGTCGAATGTGATGATATAACCGCCGGCCTCCGCCGTCATGCCGGGCTTCATCTCGACCACGGTTTCCGTCTCGAAGGTGGTGACGGCCACGACGCCGAGCACGGTCACACCCATGCCGAAATGCGCGAGCGCCGTCCCAAATGCCGAGCGCGGCAGGCCCTTGAGGCGGCTCCAGGCGGTCGAGAGCGGATGCTTGCCGAAGCCGGCGCGGTACCAGAGATCGGAGAGCGCGCCACCCATGACGAAGAAGGCGAGCGCAAGGCCAGCCACCGCCATGACAGGGCCGCCATTTTGCGCGTACCAGAGGCCAAGTCCGAGAACGAGCGAGAGTGCCGCCGCGACGTAGAGGCGCTGCAGCGCACCGAGCAGATCGCCGCGCTTCCACGCAAGGAATGGCCCGAAGGGCACCGCCAGCAGAAGCGGGATCATCAGAAGCCCGAAGGTGATGTTGAAGAAGGGCGGACCAACCGAGATCTTCTCACCCGTCAGCGTCTCCAGCAGCAGCGGATAGAGCGTGCCGATCAGCACCGAAGCCGTGGACACCGTCAGGATCAGGTTGTTGAGGACAAGCGCACCCTCACGAGAGATCGGCTGGAACAGACCGCCGGCCTTCAGCATCGGCGCGCGCAGCGCAAAGAGGGTGAAGGCCCCGCCGATGAAGATGACGAGAATGCCGAGAATGAAGACGCCGCGCGTCGGGTCGGTGGCAAAGGCATGCACCGAGGTCAGCACGCCCGAGCGCACCAGGAAGGTGCCGAGCAGCGAGAGCGAGAAGGCGATGATCGCGAGCAGCACCGTCCAGATCTTCAAGGCATCGCGCTTTTCCATGACCAGCGCCGAATGCAGCAGCGCCGTACCCGCGAGCCAGGGCATGAAGGAGGCGTTTTCGACCGGATCCCAGAACCACCAGCCGCCCCAGCCAAGCTCGTAGTAGGCCCAGTAGGAGCCCATCGAGATGCCGGCCGTCAGGAAGACCCAGGCCGCCAGCGTCCAGGGTCGCACCCAGCGTGCCCAGGCGGCATCGATGCGGCCGTCCATCAGAGCGGCAATCGCGAAGGAGAAACAGACGGAAAAGCCGACATAGCCGAGATAAAGCAGCGGCGGATGGATCGCCAGCCCGACATCCTGCAGCACCGGGTTGAGGTCCTGGCCCTCCGCCGGAATCGGCGACAGGCGGATGAAGGGATTGGAGGTCAGGAGGATGAACAGCGTGAAGGCCGTGGTGATCCAGGCCTGGACCGAGAGCACATTGGCCTTCAACCGATCCGGCAGGTTGCTGCCGAAGAACGCCACCATGGCGCTGAACAGAGTCAAGATCAGCACCCAGAGCAGCATCGAGCCCTCATGATTTCCCCAGACGCCGGAGACCTTGTAGATCATCGGCTTGAGAGAGTGCGAATTCTGGAAGACGTTCTGCACCGAAAAGTCGGAGACGACATAGCCATAGGTCAGAACCGCAAAGGAAGAGGCGACGAGCAGGAAGAGGGCATAGGTGCCTGTGGTCGCAACCGCCATCATCGCCGCGTCCCCGCGTCGGGCGCCAATGACCGGCAGAACGGAGACGACAAGACAGGTGGCGAGTGCCAGCACCAGGGCATAATGGCCAAGCTCGATGATCATTGGATCTCTTCCTTGCCGCTGAGCTCCACCCCTTGCGCCTTCAGACGATCGGCCACATCCTTCGGCATATAGGTCTCATCATGCTTGGCGAGCACGGTATCGGCAACAAAGACCTTGTCGATGCCTTCAAAGCGCCCTTCCGCCACCACTCCCTGCCCCTCACGGAACAGGTCGGGCAGGATGCCAGTATACGTGACTGGCAGTTCGCTCAGGGTATCCGTGACCGTGAAGGTGATCGTCGAGCCCTCACCCCGCACCACCGAGCCCGTCTCCACCAGTCCGCCCAAACGGATCCGGGTGCCCGGCTGAAGGTCGGCCTTGGCGAGATCACCCGGCACATAGAAGTAAGCGATCGATTGTCCGAAGGCGAACATGATCAAAAGCACGGCCGTCAGGATGAAACCCATGCCGCCTGCAATCACTGCCAGACGTTTCTGTTTGCGGGTCATTGGCTCACCTCTTCGACATCAAGGCCGAGCTCCTTCGCCATGGCGATCAGCTGCTGCCCCTCGGCGCCCGCAGCCGGGAAGGCCTTGAGACCGTCCTTCAGCGCGACTTCCGCCTGTGCCTTGTCCTTGAGCAGGGCATAGGATCGGACAAGCCGCATCCAGCCTTCAAAATTGTTGGGATCTTCCTTCAGCCGCGCATCAAGGCTCGCCACCATGCCGCGGATCATCTCGCCGCGATCGGCCTCGGACATCTGTTGTGCATTGGCAATGTCATCTGCGGAGGGGTTGCCCGGTGCTGCGGGAGCCGTCGACTGTGCCGAAACGGCTGGCGCATTGGCCAGCGGAACACCGGTGCTGTTGGCCGCAATATGCTGGTTGACGAGCTGCATCCAGGGCGCGGTCGGCGGCGAAGCCTTGGCGATATCCTGGAAGGCGGCGAGCGCCTCCGCCCGGCGACCGGACTGTTCGAGCGCCAGCGCCAGGTAGAAATCGGCGCGCGGATTGTTCGGCTCGATCTTCAAGGCCGCCTGGAAGGCCATCTGCGCATCAGCAGTAACGATCCCGTCACTGCGCAGAACAAGCGTTTCACCAAGGCCATTCATGCGCTCGGCATCGGGGCCGAGAATACGGATCGCATTGCGGTAGGCGAGTTCGGCATCATCAAGGCGGCCAATGCGGAAATAGACGGGCGCCAGCACGTTCCAGCCATTGCCGTCGCCTGGATTGCTCGCGAGATGCTGCTCGACTTTGGCAACCAGCAAATCGACATCATCACCCGGATTTTCGATACGCGCCGCGAGCGGAGAATCCGGCGATCCCGGGCTGCCAATTTCGAGATAGCCGGCAAGCCCGATGACGGGAAGACAGAGGAGAATGAAGGCCTGGGAGAAGGTATGGCGCCGGCGCCCACCAGACCGGGCCGCGGAGGCTTCCGATGGTTCGGCCGCCTCCCCGCCGGTCTTTGCCCGCCCCGCGATCGCCAGCAGACGGCGGCCGATTTCGGCGCGTGCATAATCGGCGTCATCAGCAGAAATTAGCCCTGCCGCCTTGTCCCGCTCCAGTTCGCGCAACTGGTCGCGGTAAACGGCCGCCTCGCCCTCGTCATAGAGGGACGCACGGGCAGAAGCCCGCATCAGGGGAGAGAGCAGAACGACGGCAACGACGACCGTCAGCAGGGCGGAGATGATCCAGAACAACATGAAACTCAATTACGGCAAGGACGGGTGCATTCCAACAGTCAAACACCCCCTGACGGAAAGTTGAGGCGTTTGGCCGCAAGAATTCTCTAGGTCCCCATAACCCGCCCGGCCTTGACCCAAGTCAAGTGGGAAGAGTGACCTTGCCCATCACTTGAAGATCAAGTTTGGGCTTCGTCGGTAATGCTGGGGCCAGTGACCTCAGCTCAGCGGCGTCCAGGTCCCGTTCGAATTGCGGCAGGCCGCCCCACGCGCCTGCAATTCACGGCCCGCGCTCACCACCTTGTGGGTGAACTGGCGGCAATTCTGCTTGCCGACCTGATAGGGCGCTGCCGCGACCACTTCGCCGCGCACATTTGAACCTGCCCAGGCCACAGGCTGGCCACCGGGGGCAGCTTCCAGCGCGCGATATTCGGCTTCCAGCGCCCGCTGCATTTCGCTGCGCGACAACTCGACGCCCGCCCGGGAGACGATGCCGCCTTGCAGCGCGGCGATATAGACCGCGGAGTTTGCCTTGGCGGTGGCCGTGCGGCCGCCGCTCGAGGTGGTGCAGCCCACAAGGGCGAGCGACACGAGGCCCGTGGCTGCCAGTATCCCGAAGCGCATCACACCCATCAGACCGATCCAAGTCCCGTCGATTGTCATTGCCAAACGGCGTCTGCCACGCTTTTGCGCACCCTGCCGCCAGCCGGCCGAATGCCGTCCTATACACCTATGTAATTTCACAGGAAAATCAATCACGCAGTGTCCTTGGTCACAGCCGGTAGGATCAACTGTGCGCGAAGTCCACCGATCCCTGCCCGAGAGAGCCCGAATGTGCCCTGATATTCCCCGGAAATCTCCTTGACGATCGACAGGCCGAGCCCTGTACCGGGCTTGCTTTCGTCGAGCCTTCGCCCGCGCTTCAGCGCCTCGCCGATCTGCTCGGGTGCCAGGCCCGGTCCGTCGTCCTCGACCACGACCTCGATCCAGCCGCGCCGTCCATCCGTCAGGTCGTCCTCCCGCGTCGTCATGACCGCACGGGTCACCACCTTGGTGCGAGCGAAGCGGGCGGCGTTTTCGAGCAGGTTGCCGACGACTTCCTCGACGTCCTGCTGTTCCATGGCAAAGGTCAGATCCGGCGCCACATCGAGTTCGAAGGCCACTTCCGTGTTCAGCTTGCGCATGACACGAACGAGACGCTCCAGGACCGGCTGGGCCTCGGTACGGGCGAGCACGCTGTCGCGCTGGGCGGCGATGCGGGCGCGATTGAGGTAGGAACTCACCTGCGCCTGCATGGCCTCGGCCTGGGAGGCAATGACTTCGGCATGATTCTTGTCGAGCGTACGGCCCTCGTTGAGCAAGACGGCGATCGGCGTCTTCAGCGAATGGGCGAGATTGCCCACCTGCATGCGCGCGCGCTCGACGATGCGCCGGTTGCTGTCGATCAGCGCATTGATCTCGTTGGCGAGCGGCAGGATCTCGCTCGGGAACTCACCCTCGATACGTTCGGCCTCGCCGCGGCGGATGCGCTCCAGCGCCCGGCGGGCGCGATCGAGCGGTTTCAGGCCGTAGAGAATGGCCAGGCCGTTGACGATCAGCCCACCGATGCCGACCACGGCCAGCGCCGTATAGAGCCGGCTGGTGAAGAAGGTGATTTCGTCCTCGATGACCTGCAGATTGCCGGATACGCGGAAGCGCGCCGCCCTGCCCTGATCATCGAGCACGACCTCGGTTTCGGCCACACGGATCTGGTTGCCGACCTCGTCGGTCATCTCGTAATAGCGCTCGTAATTCTGGTCGAAGGGTGTCACCTCGACATCGGGCACTGCGAGATTGGCCACGCCAAGAGATGCGGAAGCAAGCGGTGCCGTCGCATAATTGCCGAGAGGCTCTACCAGCCAGTACCAGCCGGTCGCGGGCTGCGAAAACCTGAGGTCGCCAAGCGCCGGCGAGCCGGCAAGGCTGTCGCCGTCGCCGATCGAAACGGAATTGACGACATTGTAGAGCTGGGCACGCAGGAGATTGTTGAAGCCGCGTTCGACGCCCTGACGGTAGAGGGCGGAAATCGCCACCGCGATCGTCACCAGACCGAGTGCCGACCAGAGGGTGGCAAGCAGCAGGACGCGCGCAGTGAGCGAGCGGATCCTCATTTCGCCGGGGCTTGCATTCGATAGCCGAGGCCGCGCACCGTCTCGATCATGTCGACGCCAAGCTTCTTGCGCAGACGGCCGACAAAGACCTCGATCGTGTTGGAATCGCGATCGAAATCCTGGTCGTAGAGATGTTCGACCAGTTCGGTGCGAGAGACCACTTCGCCCATGTGATGCATGAGATAGGACAAGAGGCGGTATTCATGCGAGGTCAGCTTCAGAGTCAGACCGTCGACGGTGGCCTTGGAGCTCTTGGTGTCGAGCCGCACCGGCCCACAGACGATCTCGGACGAGGCATGACCGGCCGCACGGCGGATCAGCGCGCGAATGCGGGCCAGCACTTCCTCGACATGGAAGGGTTTCGTCACATAGTCGTCGGCACCGGCATCGATGCCTGCCACCTTGTCCGACCAGCGGTCGCGGGCCGTCAGGATCAGCACCGGCATGACCCGGCTCGCGGCGCGCCACTTCTCGAGAACTGTAATGCCATCCATTTCGGGAAGGCCGATGTCGAGGATGACGGCGTCATAGGGTTCGGTGTCTCCGAGGAAATGCCCCTCCTCACCATCGAAGGCCTTGTCGACAACATAACCCGCTTCCTGCAGGGCCTCGACGAGCTGGCGGTTCAGATTGACATCGTCTTCGACGACAAGAATGCGCATACGGTTCACCCCTCGGTGCGGAGAGCTCTTCAGTCCCTGCGGCCGCTCACTCGGCGACCCGCATGGTGACCTTGCGCGGTCGCTCGCTGCCATTGCCGGGAACGAGCACAACGATCACGCATTCACCGCCCGATTCGCGTACGGAAAGCAACTGTCCGCCAACCTCGGCCACGACGCGCGCCGCCGCCGCCCGGCAATCCGCTGCCACGGCATCGCTCCCGCCCGCCGGCAAAGCCGCCACGGTCATGGCCAGCGCCAGGCCCGCGTATTTCATGAAAGATGCCATTGCTGCTTCTTCTTGGATGACGTCCACTTCGGCAAATTATGTACCGCAAGGCGTCTGAATGGCAAATGAATGCTCGGTAATCTTGTGGGGATGGCCGGTGAGAGCCGGGAAGATAAGTCCGGCGACAGCGATCTTCATTTCTTCATGTCCCATTGGGTGTTGGCCATCGAATACCAAGGGAGCACGGAAGAAATGAGGCTATCTCAATGATCCCCTCACCCACCGACCCCCTTCGTCGCCGTCAGCCGTCCGTACAGCGCCAATAACCCGCCGACAGTGCCGGCGAGTGTCGTCAAAGCGTCCGCGATTTGCGCCTGTTCGGCCCCGCCCACCTCCAGCCCGGCTCGACCGAGCAGCGGGGCTGAAATGGCGATCAGCGCGCCCCAGACGGTCTTCGACTGGTACCAGGGTTTCACATCCAGCATGTCTTTCTCCTCTTCGTTGTTCATCCGTTGACGGCAATGACCGTTTTCAGCGGCAGGCCTGCCGCCAACCGCCCAAGCTGGCGCACGCGAATGCCAAGCGTCGCCTGCGCCTCGCCGAAATCGGCCAGTTCGTCGGCCGCGGGATAGGTAAAGCCCGCCACGCCGACCTCGACCAAACGCAGCACTGCACTCCCGTCCAAAATCTCCAGTCGATAGCGCTCCTGCGCCTCGTCGAGCGGCACCTCGCCTTCGGCCCAGGCATCGGCCTCGATGCGGCCGCGCCGGATCCACGAAATCCGCAGATCTCCCGAACCGAGCCGCACAACCCGCGCATGCACCGGCGAAAGCGGCGTCTCTGCCCGCAGGCCACCGTCGAAGACAAACGGCCCCGACATCTCGGTCACCAGGCCCATGGGCTCCAGGATCCAGTTCTGCGCCGCCCCGCGCTCGGCATTTGCCAAGCCTAGCGCCCGCACTGCCGCATCCAGCAGCACGACATCCGCCCCGACACCGGCGCCGGCCGCCGTCGCGTCCTCGGTCCCGCCCAGCCCGCGCAACAGCCCGGACAGACGCCATCGCCCTGCCGCCACTTCTTCCGCCTCGGCAAAACCAATCACCTCCCAGCCGCCATTCAGCGCCCAGACCGCCAGCCGGTTTGCCCCCGACAGCACAGCCGTCCGGCTGGCGGATGCGAAGGCTCCGCCCAGCAGCTCGACCACCACGGCGTTGGCGGGATCGAAACGCCCCACAGGACCCGGCGAGAGTGGCTCCACCAGCCGCCCCATCGTCGCCGGCCGATCCAGCGTCAGCCGCAGCCGATAGCCCTCCGCCTCCGGCGAACTGGACACGGCAAGCCTGCGCCAGGGCCTGCCGAAAGCCGCCACGCTCGCATCACCCTGATGGCTCACCGCCTCCAGCCTCGGCAGATCGAGAAAGCTGACGACCGGCGCAAAACCCTCCGCCCCGCCTCCGTCAGGCACCCGTCCCGGCTCGACCACCGTCACCGGCGCCGAGACCTTGCCGGCAAAGGCGCGCAACGTCAGTCGCCGCTCGAAGCCATCCTCGATCGCCTGCACCAAGAAGCGCCCTTCCGGCCCGTCGGGAAACCGCAGCATATCGCCGGGCTCGACCGCAATCTCGCCCGGCCCCAAGGCCAGTTGCAGCGTCCGCCGCGCCAGCCGGTTGTCACGCAGCCAGCCTTCGGCAGCGGCCAGTGCGGTCTCCTCCGGCATGGCCGCCGGCAGATCGCGGGCAAGCTGCCTCTCGGTCGCCGCCTCCACCCTGCGCGAGCGCACGCTAGCCTCGACATAGTCTGCCGCCGGATCGTAAAACGTCACCAAGGCTTCCGAGGCGAAGTCGCTGTCATGGCCACGCGTCTCGCTCCAGAGCGGCTGGTCGGGCAGATCCGCCAGCACGTTGATCTCGCGGGCCGGCAGGCTCGCTGTCGGACGCGTGCGAAACGTCAGTCGCCCGCCGTCCTCGATGACGTCGATCTGGAACAGCTCGATCAGCGGCTCGATCAGGTCACGCGCCGAGGTCAGGTCCCCCTTCACATAGCCACCAAGATCGCCTCCCACTTCCGACACGTCAAAATTCTCAAAGCCGTGATCCCGAAGGATCGCACCGATGGTATCGGCCAGCGTCGCCGTGCCCAGCCGTCCGTTCAGCCAGTGCCCCGTGCGCCAGTTCAGCCCATCCGCCCAGAGCCCCGCATTCTGCGGAAAGGCCGGATAAGGCCGCGCATCCCAGGTCCAGGCATAGATGCCCTCGTGATCGACCATGCCTTCCGGGACATCCCCGCTCTGCCAGTGATCGAGATGCGCCTCGAGAAACCGCCGCTGCTGGCTGTCGCTGCGCGCACCCACTGAGAAATGCGGCCGGCCGCTCTCCGCCGATTTTGCGTCAACGAAGACATTCGGCTGGTTCGCCCCCTTGTCGACCGCCCCGCAGCCGAGTTCGGTAAACCAGAAGCGTTTCATTTCCGGCGTCCAGCCCGTCGGGCTCGCCTGCTCCACCCCGCCGATCCGGTCGTAATGCCGGTTGCCCCACCAGCTTTCGAGATCCTTGAAACGATAGACCCAGGGCTTGCCATAGGCGCCATCGGCGATCGGAGTCCTAACCCGCGCCTGCCGGTCCGCCTCGCTGGCATAGAATCAGTCATAGCCCTCGCCAGCCGTCAGCATGCGGGCGAAAGCCTCCGCATCGTCCGCGCCCGTGAACCCGTCCGGGCTCTCCTCTTCCAGATCCTTGTCCCGCCAGTCGGCCAGCGGCATGTAATTGTCGATGCCGACGGCCGACACATCGGGGCTCGCCCACAGTGGATCGAGATGGAAGAAGACATCTCCCGATCCATCCGCAGGCTGGTGGCCGAAATATTCGCTCCAGTCCGCCCCATAGGAAATCGCCGTCGCGCCACCCAGAATGCCGCGCACTTCGCCGGCCAACGCCACCAGCGCCTCGACGAAGGGAAAGGCGTTCGCCCCATCGCGCAGCGTCGTGAGCCCCTTGAGCTCCGAGCCCAGCAGAAACCCATCCACCCCGCCGGCGGATGCTGCCAGCGTCGCATAGTGCCGGATGAACCGCCGGTAGCCCTCGCTGCGCGTGACAAAGGTCGAAACCTGAGCCCGCGCTGCCGCCGTCTTGTCCGCACTCAGCGGATAGGCCGTGATCCGCCCCCGCCAAGGATAGGCCGCCTGTTCCGACACGCCATAGGGATTGGGCAGCCCGTTACCGTCCGAAATATCCATCAGAACAAAGGGATAGAGCGTTACCTTCAAGCCGCGCGCCTTCAGGTCCCGGATGGCTTCGATGACGCTTTCGTCGCTCGGCGATCCGCCATAGGCCGGCCCGCCGGCATGGCGCGAGACCACATAGGCGTCCTCGCGCGAAATCCCCGCCACGCTCCAGGGCCGGCTTTCCTCGCGGCGAAAGCCCACCTCGACACCCGGCAGCACCCGACAACTGCCCGCCCTCAGATCCGTGCCGAACCAGGCAACGACCAGCGCCACGCTTTCAAGATTCGGGCACAGCGCCTGCAGTTCGTCCAGTGAGGCCTGCCAGTCGGTCGAAGCGACGAGCGTGTTGCGGTTCAGCCAGCGCTTCTCGCCCTCGCGCGGCGCGTCCGAAATACGCGCGGTCGCGTAGCCATGTTCCGTCGCGCCCGGAATGATCGTCACCGCCCGGATCTTTTCCTCCAGTGCTCCCACCGGCCGGATGACCTCGAATTGCAAAAGGGGAATGCGATTGCCGAAATCATCGAGCGGCAGCCGCTCGAAGACGATGTAAGCCAGCCCGCGACAGGCCGGCGTCCGGCCGGTTCCCTGCTTGGCTGAAATCAGCGGGTCGACCGGCTGGCTCTCCGTGCCGCGATAGACGCGCATCTCGATCTCGGTCGTGTCGAGTTCCCGCCCGTCGGCCCAGACGCGGCGCACACCCGCGATCGGCCCCTCGCAAAGCCCGAGCGCCAGATTGGCATAATAGCGATAGGTCGTCGTGCGCGTGCCGCCGGAAGATTTCCCGCCGGTCCGCTCGGTCACCGTCTCCTCCTCGAAGCGCGTCGCCCAGATCAGCGTGCCGCCGAGCCTTGCCGTGCCATAGAGCCTCGGGATTGCCGTGCCCTCGCTCGCACCCGCAAGCCGCGCCGAAGACAGACGCGCGCCGTTCACCTCCCGTGCGTCACCCAAGAGGCTACGATCAATGATGCTGCCGGCCAGCGCCCCTGCCGCCCGCCCGAGGATCGCGCCGACAGGTCCGAAAACCGATCCAAGTGCAGCCCCCGCCGCCTGCAGTACAATCGTCGCCATCCTCAGACCCTCTCCGGAAATCGATAAATGCCGACTATCCTGCGTCGCCATCCCGGCACCAGCGCCGAAAGCGTCACCGCCGATTGCTCATAGGCATGGATGAAGGCATCCGGGGGCGGCCGACGCGGGTCATTGCGCCCGCATTGGTCCTCGTCGTCACGCCCACAGCCAGCATCCTCGCGAGGCAAACACGCCAGGATCCCTGCATGTTTGGCTGCCAGATGCGGCCGGAACCGAAACAGCACCAGATCGCCCGGTAAGCTCTCTCCGAATGCCGCTCCGCCGCCGCCATCAGCCGCTCCTCGCCCGACCGCTCCGCCCAATCGGGCGCATAGGCCGGCACGGCTTCAGGCTCTTGCCCGTAAAGCTCCCGCCAGATCCCGCGCACGAGCCCCAGACAATCGCAACCGACCCCCTTCATGGCCCCCTGATGCCGATAGGGCGTGCCGATCCAGGTCCCGGCAATCGCCTGGACGCGCGCGTTGACGGACATGGGCGTGCTCCCCTGCAACGATGATGATGGAAGAGAGCTCGGGGGCTACGGCTCAGCTCAGCTGTTTGGAGCGGGAGCTGTTAAACGTCGCCCGCATCTCTCACTTCCAGCTATTTCCGCAAGATCCCGTGCAGAAACCATGGCGGATGAAGAAACGCCGACCTCACTCATACAGGACCCCGCCATCATGGGTGCTGTCACCGCTTACATAGGAATAAGCGAAGTCGCTCCCCGGCATGTGCGGGAAACCTCGAAAATTCAACACATTGCCAAATTTCGTTCGACAGGTGGAAAAGCTCTTGTCGCAGCCGACCGTCAGCGTCACCGCGTCCCCCGGCGACGGCCTCGCCTCCAGCGGCAACCAGAGCCGCAGCGTCACCATCCCGCCGACTGTCGCCCCGCTCTCCTCGATCGCCAGACGCTTGCCGGACAACAGCCCCTCGTCGAAGCGCAGATGCCCCAGCCGAAAATGCCCCTCCGTCAAAGCCGGCAGCCCCGACACCGTCAACCGGTCGGCCGAAAGCACTTCGGCGACGAAACCGTTCAGCCTGCGGTTCGCCACACCCATGTCCACCCGGCAGCGGCCGTCGCCCAGATCGACATCGCAGCGGCGGTTGTAGATCCGCCCCTCCGGCTGCTGCAGGCGATGGGCAAAACTCCTGAGCTCCGCCGAGAAACCTGGCCCCGCGCGGCTGACCTCGCCGATCTCCTGCACCGAAATCAGCGCATGCTGCTCTTCCGCCGCCTGCCAGTTGACCAGGAAAAGCTCGACCCGCGCGCCGTCGTAACGCCCCGCGGCCAGATCCACCTCCGTGATCGCGACACTGGAAAAACCACCGCGAACCTCAGCCCCCGGGGCTGCCAGCCCGCTTGCGACACTCGCCTCGGTCGCCGCAAATCCGCTACCCGGCTCGAACTGTGTGCCGTCGAATGTCAGCGTCTGGTCGTGCTCGGTGAAGCCGACCCTGAAACCATCGCGGCAGGTCACCCGCCAGGCCCGGCAGAGCGTCGTCTCGCCCGTGGCGACATGCGCGGCCAGCGCTTCCGGGAGCCGTCTCATGGCATCACCTCGATCAGCGGAATGGAGGGAATGCGGCCAGCCCTGAAGGCCTCCAGATCGATCTCGATCCGGTCGGTGTCGAACCGCACCGGCACGTCATAGTCGAAGCCCGCCCGAATCTCGCTGCCCTCGGCAGGCACATGGCTGCCTGCAAAGGTGACGATGCCGGTCGTCGCATCGCAGGTGAAACCCACCATCTGCTCGACCCCGTCAAGCGCGATCCGCACCGAGCCGGCCACCGGCTTCACAACAGGCCGCCGCTCGATCGCCGCCCCGTCGCCATAGGACTTGACGAGCTGGAAGGTCGCGGTCTCCCCGTCGCCGGTCCCGATCCACTGGTCGAGCACCGTCACCGCCTCGCCCGGCCGCGCAGACGAACAATCCACCGGATCGCGAAAGCGGAACCCATGCAACTGCCCACCGCGCGCCTCGAAGAATTCCAGCACCGCATAGAGATCCGCCACCGACCGGACCGCAGTCCCGACATCATACCGGCGCCTGGAAAACCGCCAGCGCCGATTGCGCGCCTCGCGCCCGTTGGAGAGCGACACGATATCCGTCTGCCGCCCCGGACCGCCGCTCGTCGTCAGCGACAGCCGCAGCGGAAAACGCTGTTCATGAAAGGCCATGGCAGGCTCCGATCTGAAATTTGTGGAAACGGGGATACATCGAGGCCTGCTCTTGGGGGACAAACGTCCCTTGGCCGCATGCATGGAACGCGCCAGCCGCCCTTTCCTTCTCCCCGCCGATGGGGAAGGTGGCCCAATGGCCCGGATGAAGGGCAACCTACTCTCTATTCTGACCCCTCTCACAGCCCTCGCCGCCCGCGCCCGACCGAACGCGCCAGCATGGCTGTGATCTGCCCCTCGCTCCGCTGAAAACTCGCCGCATCGCTTGCCGTCACCTGGAAATGGATGACGGTCGCGGCACCGGAACCTTCCGCCGCCACGCCAAGCGCCCCATCGGCGCCGCGCTTCAGGGGCAGGATGGCCTCCGCCCCCGCCTCGCCCATGAGGCCGGTCCCGCCGGCCATCGGAAAATAGGTCGGCGCCGCCACCACGCCGCCATCCGCGAAGGGCATCACCCGCCCCGGCACGCCGCCGGCGGCGAACGCCGTCATGTCTGCACCGAACGCCGATCCAAGCCCAGAGGTCAACCCGCCGATCAAGTTCCCCGCCGCGTCGCCGAGCAGGGTTTCCAGCGGCTTTAGACCCGCTGACAAGGCAATGTCGGTCAGCCGCGACCCCACGCTGCGCAACACCTCCTCCAGCCCCTTGCCCCCGGTCGCTGCGCCGCGCAATGCCGAGGTCAGCGCCCGGCCGAAACTCGCTGAGCGGCTTTCGAGATCGTCGAGCACTGCGAGCGCCTGGGAACCGTCGAGATCGACGGAAAGTGCGAGAGTATCGTCATCGGTCATGGGATTTGCCTTTCCTGAAAAATGCGGGTCGGTCTCGGAGGGCGAGGCCACCCATCAAGATACAAACCAACCTCTCGGGACCCTGCTGAGGAGGAACTCCTCGCGATGAAGTTCCCGGAAATTGGGCTGTCGCGTGCGTGGTTTTGCCCTCAATCCGGAAACCGCGTCATCAAGGCCTCGACCTCACGCCGCGACAGCCCGACCGGATGACCGAACGCCCCAGCCATGGCCGAAAGCTCTGGCAGGCTCAGCCGCCAGAACACCTCAGGCAAAAGCCGCAGGCGGGAGAGACCCAGCGTCATCGCCATTTCCCAGGGAAACGGCTGCACATCTCGCCCGCCTGCGGCCCTCAAGGGGAAGCGAGAGCCTCCCCGCGCGTCTCGTGTCCGGCGCCGACACCAAAGGTCACCGCCAGCAATTCGCCCACCACATTCGCCGCACCTGCCACGCCGCCCTCGACCGCCATCTCCGCCACATCGGCATCCGACAGCCGGTTGCCACCACCACGCAGGCCGCAGGCGAGAATGCGCGTGAGATCTGCGCTCTTCAGCCGGCCGGTCGAAAACCGTGTCGCCAAGTCGGCCAAGCTCTCCGCCCCGAAGGCCGTTTCCAGTTCGGCGAGTGCACCCAGCGTCAGGCAGAGAATGCGGCGCTCGCCATCGATGACCGCCTCCACCTCGCCGCGATGGCGGTTGGCACGATGGACCGACACCGGTTCGGCCCGTTCATGTCCGCAATAGTCCCGCATGGCCGCCTCACAGCGCTGCGAAGGAAACGGCGCCAGCCGATTCCAGCGCGATCTCGAAGGTCACTTCGCCGTCGTGATTGCCGGCATAGTCGAGCGCCGTCACCTGGAACGGCGCCATCACCGTGCCGAAATCCGGGATCACGACCTGATAGTTCAGGATCGAGCCGGCAAAGAAGGCAGCTCTTACGAGCGCGTCCGAAGCCGCATCCTTGAACAGCCCCGAACCGGTCAGCCCAGCCCGCCGCACACCCGCTCCCTCCAACAACTCCCGCCAGCGCCCGGCGCTCTCGCTATTGGTCACATCCACCGACTGCGCATTGAAGGCCAGCCGCCTCGCCCTCAAGCCCGCCACCGTGACGAACCCCGCCCCGTCTTCGACCTTCAGCAACAGGTCCTTGCCCTTTTGCGCGCCCATGGCGTCTCTCCTTTGGTGATGTGTGTGATTGCTTGTCGATTCACGGCGCCCGCGGCGTCCCATCTCCCCCCTTGTGGGGGAGAATGGAAAATCGAAGGCTTAGGCGAGCGCAAGCCGCCTAAACTTCAGATTTTCCAAGAGAGGGGCACAGTTCAGTTAGCGCGAGCTTACCGAGCTCCCGTCGTCTACCAGACGGACTGCATCACCTGGGAGGTGCGAACCGCCCCTCCCTCAAGGGCAGGATGTAGGGCCACCACCAAAGCGTCCCTCACCTTGAGGTGCCCGGCTGAGGCCGGGCCTCGAAGGGCCGAGGTCTCCTGCTAATCGGATGCTTCGAGGCCCTCGCCTGGCTCGGGCACTTCAGCATGAGGGCGCCAAACCGGGAAAGCCCAACAAGCACACGCCAAGATTTCGCCCTATCGCTGGCGCCACAACCGGCCTAGAACAAACACCCCGCCGCCAGAAATCTCTCTCCCCGAGTCCTTCGCATGAACATGCCCCGCACCATCCTCGTCGCCGCGCTCGCGGTTTCGCAGATCCTCGGCTGGGGCACGACCTATGAAATGCCGGCAGTGTTCGGCCGCGCCATGGCGGCCGATCTCGGCATCGCGAATGAGACCGCCTTTGCCGGGCTGACCGTGATGATGCTGACCATGGCCTTTCTCGGCCCCTGGACCGGCCGGATGATCGCCCGCCACGGCGCCTCCAGGATCCTCGCCATGGGCTCCGTCCTGATGGCATCAGGCCTTGCCATGCTGGCCCTTTCCACCGGCCTTCTCACCTACGCAATAGCCTGGCTGATCCTCGGCGTCGGCGGCTCGTTCGCGCTCACCGTGCCGGCCTTCGCTGCCGTCGTCGAACGCGAGGGGCGCGATTCCCGTCGCGCCATCGGCATTCTGATGATCTTTACCGGCCTCTCCTCGGCCGTCTGCTGGCCACTGCTGACGCTGGCCGGCGAAGCCTTCGGCTGGCGCGGCACGCTTTTTACCGCCGCCGGCGCGCAGCTCGTCATTGCGCTGCCCGTGCATCTCGGCATCGGCCGTATCGCGATCGCCCGCTCGGCCGAAGACCGTGCCGCCGACGCGATCGAGCCCATCGAGCTCAGCCGCCGCCTGGCGACCGTCGCCTTCCTGCTGATCGCGCTCTCGACCTCGCTGGCCAGCCTGATGACCTTCGGACTGTCGCCACAGCTCCTGCATATCCTCGAACTGTCGGGCGCCACCCCGGCGCTTGCGTTGCAGCTCGGATCGTTGCGCGCCGTCTTCGGCATCTCCGCCCGCGCCTTCGATCTGGTGCTCGGCAAACACACCTCGCCGATCACAACCGGCCTTGCCGGCATGGCCATGCTCACGGGCTCGACCCTGCTTCTGATCTTCTCCTCGGGCACGCCGTCCAGCCTGCTCCTCTTCACCGCACTCTACGGCTTCGGCTCCGGCGTCACCACGCTTGCGCGCGCCACCCTGCCGCTTTCCTTCTTCTCCGCCAGCCGCTTCGCCCATCAGTCGGCGCGTCTCTCGCTGCCGCAAAACCTCGCCAATGCCACCGCCCCCGTCCTGATGACAGCCGTCATCGACCGCGCCGGCATCGATGCGGGCCTGCTGCTCGCCACCCTCTTCGCCGCCACGGGTTTCGCGGCGATCGTGGCACTGGCGGTGATTGCAAGGCGGGGACGCCGGGGCACAGTCTCGAGCACCATCAGCCCCTCATCATGAGGTGTCGGGCAAGGCCCGGCCTCGAAGGATCGAGGCCACCTACGGAGCGAAAAGATCCTTCGAGGCCCTCGCGTCGCGCGGCCACCTCAGGATGCGGTCGCACCGAGAGCCGACCCCGCCTCACTCCACCACCGCCCGAAATCCCGCCTCCGCCACGAACAGTCCCGCCTTCACCTCCCGCCGACTGACCGTGCGGCGATGCCGAAAATTCACCAGTCGGAACCCGTCCAGCCCCTCCGGCAATCCGCCAGCCACCCTTCGAACTTCCGCCACCAGCCCTTCCGCTTCGCGTCGGGACACCGCACTCCAGGCCTCCAGCGTCAGCAGGATTTCACTGCCCTCCGCCTCGCCGGTCGAATAATCCCGCGCCTCAGCGGCTCCCACCACCAACGCCGGAAAGCGCTGCGGTCGGACCGTCCGATCACTGATCCCCTGCGACCCCAGCGCCACCATCAGCGCCACATCCGCCATCACCGCCTGTTGAAGCACCGACAGCAAGGCATTGACTGCATTCGTCATCTCTGTGCTCCCTGTTCCGCGGTCGGCGTTGGCGCATTGCCCTGTCGGGCCGCGTCTACCCGCTCGGCGGCGCCCCTCGGCAGCCCGTCCAGACGCTGCGTTATCCGATCCGTCAGCGCGCGGCGCAGCATCTCGGCAAGCCGCACACCCGTCGCTTCGAGCGCGGTTTTGTTTTGTGCGCCGCCCGTCATCTCGTCACCTCGCGGCAGAGCGCCACCTGGAACCGCCCCGTCTCGTCCGGGTCGCGCACCGCCTCGATCTCGAAGATCCGCGCCCCTTTTAGAAACCGCTGACCGGCCACGAGATCGCCCCGCGCTCTCACCGTCACATGATGCGTCACCGTCGCGACGAGCCCTGGCCCCTTTTCCGCTTCGGCAAAACTTCGCGGCTCGATCAGCGCCCAGACGCGGGCCAGGTCGACGAAACCCGTCACCGCGCCGCCCTGGCCGTCCTCAATTTCATCCGGCCGTTGCAGCACCAGCCGCGCCGTCATCCGCCCGGCATCGACCTCCATCATCGCCATGGTCACAGCCCCCGCCGGCAGAAGGGCGCAATCAGCCGGTCATAACCCGGCGGCATTACCGCCGGCTGGGCGTCCGGCGCCACCACGCCTCTCACTGCAAACATCGCCGCCACATGCAGCAGCATGGCCCGCTTCAACGTCTGCGGCACATCCGCGCCGCTCTCGCCGAAACCGGCCGAAAACTCCACCTCGATGCCATTCATCGACCGACCGGGCTCCGGCACCGCGCGCAGCCAGAGCCTTGCCGGCCGCGCTTCGCCATCCAGCAGATGCCCGTCGAGATCGACCGCCTGTGGCTCACCCTCGCCGTCGTAAACCGTCACCGAAGCGACAGTCCGGACCGGACCACGCGCGATCGTGACGATCCCATCTGCCGGCCAGTCGTCGAGGCAGAGCCGGAAATTCCTTTCCGCCAGCACCAGGCCCGTCTCCCGCTCCAGATGCTCGCGCGCCACTGTGGCAAGCGCCAGGAGAAGGCCGTCCTCCTCCTCGCCATCCAGCCGCAGATGCGCCCTGATCTCGACAAGCGTCAGCGGCTCCACGACGGGTGGAGTGAGTTCGATGATGGCCATGGGAGGTTCCTTTGAATCTGGGAAATGTGGATGCCTGCAGAGAAAGCAGGCCCCTCATCGGCCATTCGGGCACCTTCTCCCCGTGAACGGGGAGAAGGAGGCACCGCCGCCGGCCGCATTCGCCCTTCTCCCCGCCTGCGGGGAATAGGTGGCGGCAGCCGGATGAGGGGCATCAGTCAATTTCGGACGTATAGGGGCTAACGCCCCTCACACCCCAAACTTCACCAGCTTGATCGCCTCGAAGTCCTGCACCCCGCCGCCCACACGCTTCGTCGTGTAAAACAGCACATAAGGTTTCGCCGAATAGGGATCGCGCAGCACCCGCACACCCACCCGGTCGACCACCAGATAGCCCGCCCGGAAATCACCAAAGGCGATCGCCGTCGCATTGGCCGCGATCTCCGGCATGTCCTCGGATTCGGCAACCGGAAAACCCATGAGCGAAGCGGGATCGTCGGCGCGGGCCGGCGGCGCCCAGAGATAGTTGCCGTCGGCGTCCTTCAGCTTGCGCACCGCGCCCTGGCTGCGGCGGCTCATGACGAAGGTGCCGTTCTGCCGGTGTCCGGCCTTCAGTGCATAGACCGCGTTGATCAGCACGTCGGACGCGCCGCTTGCCGCGAAAGCCCCCGCCGCTCCGGTCGGGATGGTGCCGATCTTGCCCCATTCCCAAGCCCCGTCCTCGACCTGATCATAGCTAAGGAACCCCTTCGGCTTCAGAACCCCGTCGCCCGAAACGAAGGCCTCGCCCTCCTGTTCGGCAAAGGCGATGTCGACTTCCGCCGCGATCCAAGCCTCGATGTCGACGGCCGAATCGTCGAGAAGCGCTTGCGTCGCCGCCGGCATGGCGTAGAGCTCCATGGTCGGGAAGGCGAGTTCCGACAGTTCCGGCGTGCCGGTCTGGGTTCGCGCCGCCGTCTCCGCCACCCAGCCGGAGGCAAAGCCCGTCGCCGCAAACGGCTTCTTCAATACAGCGCCAGACACCTGTCGCACCGTCGCCAGCGAACGGATTGGCGAGATCACACGTAGTCTGCGGCCGATCTCCTCGTCCACCTGCGGTGGCACGAGATAGCCGCCATCGCCGGACACGCCGGCCGAAAGCGCCTTCTGGTCGAGGTCGCGCAGCGCCTGGTCGTCACCACGGCGCACATAGGCCTCGAAGGCCGCCTTGTGCTCGGAAAGCGCTGTCTCGTCCCGGCCGGCGCGCGCCAGCGGCGGTCGCCGCTTCTTCAGTACCAGTTCGTCGATCAGCCGGCTCTGGTCGTCGATCGCCTTGTTGATCCGCTCTACCTTGTCGCGGGTCACGACATCGCTTGAAAGCTTCTCCTCGATCTCGCCCAGCCGCTCGTCATTGGCCTCCTTAAACGCCTCGAAGGCCGTCATGAATTCGGCGAAGGCCGATGTCACCGTATCTGGTGCCGCCTTCACCTCCGGCGCGAGTTTGGCCCCCCTGCCGCTTGCGGGCCTGCCGCCCTTCAGGCCGGGCACCACATGACCCACCTCGCCCGTCTTGCCCTCATCTGCCGTCATCGCGTCTTCCATGTCGCTCATCCTTTCGTGAAGTGATTGTTCGCCATCGACCGTGCCGCCCGGCGCATCAGCCGGACGAGCTCGGTTTCCTTGTCGCGGTAGAACCGCTGATGCTTGACATTGGAGACCCTGGCGGTCGGCAGCATGGGAAAGGTCACCACCGAAATCTCCCAGAGATCCGCCTCGAGGATGCGGCGAACGCCGGTCTTGCGCTCCGCCCTCGCCTTGACCGCGCGAAAGCCGATCGACAGCCCGTCGAGCGCGCCCGCCTTCATCAGAGCATGCACCTCTCGAGCACGGGCCACGTCGGTCGCGAGCTTGCCCTCGACATAGAGCCCCCGCTCGTCCTCGCGGATATCAGTCCAGCGGCCGATCACCTCGGCCGGATCATGCTGGTAGAGCATGCGCACACCGCCCGCCCCGCGCTTTGTCAGCGACGCGGCAAAGGCGCCGGGCTCGATCGCATCCCGCCCGAGATCGACCTCGCCGAACAGGCTCGCATACCCCGAAAACCGCCCGTCGCCGGCCACCCCCTTCAGCGTCAATCCGGCATAGCGAAACCGCGGCGCACCGGCCGTTTCCAAAGCCTGCATGGCTCGTCTCCTCGTGATGTTGACAAAGTCTCGGCGGACATGGCGCCGGAGGCTGCGGGTCTCTCCCTCTTCTCCCCGGCGGGGAGACGGTGCCCAAAGGGCGGATGAGGGGGAGCGAAGCTAAAGCTGAACCTTCGGCGCCTTGCCGACCCTCCCCCTCAAGGGGATGGTGGAGAGCCACCCACCTTGTCCCCCGCACGCCCCGTCAGCCGGACCAGCAGGCCCAGCCCCCACCAGGCGGTAAACGACGCCAAGGTCGCCCCCGCCAGCATGACTTCCGCCGGCGACAGGCGCCCTTCGATCCCGAGCCGACCAGCACCCCAGACTCCCGTCGGCCCGCCGAAAATCAGCCCACAGGCGAGACCGGTCAGAAAGCGCACGGCCGCCTCGCGGCGATGTTTGGGAAGCAGGTAGACCAGCGAGATCGCGGAGCCCGCGATGGCACCGATAAACCGCGCGGACGTCACCCCGCCGTCATGGCCGAAATCAGTCATTTGTTCATCTTTCGCAATTAGCTTCAGGATGTGCGCCGGCCGGTACGATCCCGCCCAAAAGGCCGCGGCCGGCGCAGCTTCTTTTCCCGGCGCCGCCGCCCGGCCTCTTCACATTCCAGATGAAGTGACGCCTGTTTGGCGAGTCGGAAGAATCGCTTGGCGGGCTGTCCTCAGAAAGTGATTCCGGCTGTCCGGCGAGCCCGGAAATGACGTTTCGGCTGCTCCCGATCCGGCTCGTCCCGAACCGCCATCCATCAAACTTCGGATCCCTGCAGAGTTTTCATCACCGCTTCACACAAGGTCGCTCTAGTGCGCCCGGGTGAACTTCGGGGGAAATTCATGGCCTATGTTTCGGACCTTTCACGCGCACCGCGCGGCACCGTCCAGGAAAAACCGCTGCTTCTGGCGCTGCTCGTGACGCTGACGCTCTCTGCCGTCTTCGTCACCTTTCCGCAGATCGACATCGCGCTTAGCCGGCTCTTCTATGTCGAGGGCGTAGGCTTTCCCGCTGGCAGAATCACAGCCCTCAATACCTTCCGCGCCATCGGACAATATTTCCCGCTGACACTCACGATCGTGCTCGTCTTCGGCCTGGTGCTGAAGCTGGTCTACCCGTCACGCCCGTCGCTCTTTCCGCCGCGCTTCACGCTCTATTTCGCCAGCCTCTTCCTGCTCGGCCCGGCACTGCTGGTGAACGGCATTTTCAAACCCTTCTTCGATCGCCCGCGCCCGCGAAGCATCGTCGAATTCGGCGGCCAGGATCTGTTCGTGCATGCCTGGGGCCTCGGCGGCGATGTCTTCGACGACCGCTCCTTCGTCTCGGGCGAGGCCGCCGTCGTCGTCTGCCTCATCCCGCTCGCCGTCTTCGTGCCGATCGTCTGGCGCCGCTGTGTCTTCGTCCTGCTCAGCCTGTTTGCCGCCTTGACCGCCCTCAACCGCATCGCTTTCGGCGCGCATTTCCTCTCCGACGTGCTGATCGCCGCCGGCCTGATGGCGACCCTGTCGATCGCGCTCGCCTACGTCTTCTACGGCCGCACCGGCGCAAAAGCCTGCGACATCAAACTCGAAGCCGCCATGACCGATCTCGGCCACAGGCTGCATGGCGGGCGGCGAACCGCGATCGCTTCGATCAGCCGCCGTCTGGCTGTCGCGCCACTGTTGCTCTCGCCGGCGCCGTCAACGGGCAGCGACGGCAAGGACTGAATGGTCTGAGATTGTCTTGCTGAATGGCATCACTCTGTCCCGGATCGAAAGGTCCGGGACCGGCCATCAAAACCGCATGGTCCGAAACGTCAGCGACACCCGCCGTCCACGCATCACCCGCACGCCGTCGATCGCATCAGACTGCCGCGCCAAGATCGCATGCGTCCAGTTGCTCCGCGCCGGTCCGGCGAGCACCAGCAACGAGCGCGGCGGCAACATCACCGCCCGTATCTCTCCGGTTTCAAGGCAAGCAAACCGCATCTCGCAGCCAGAGAGCAGACTGAGCGAAGCCACCACGTCGCCGAAACACCGCTCGCAATCCACATGCGCACTGATCCCCTGACCGGGGAGATATTCGTTGGCGATCACCTGGTCCGGCACGGCGGCAAAAAGCCCCTCCGCCACCATCCGCTCCGCCAATCCCTGCAGCGTCTCCGGCAGCGGCCCGATCCGGCTGTCACGCGTGGCGCTCCTCGCCCGGTAGTCATAACGATAGCCGAAATGCCGCACCCGCCGGCGGAGCTCGCCGCTCCACTCACCGGCATCAAGGAAGGCGGCAAGCGAGGCGTCCTGCGCAGGGGTGATCCAGTCGGGTATGAGACCGGCGCCGGGTGGCAGTGAAAATAGTCCATTCATGCAGTACGCCTATGAGCGAAGAACCTTCGGCTTAAACACAAATGTAACAAACTCATCATCATTCTCAATTGCTGGCTTGCCATCCAATTTCGTTTTTCGATAGCTGTATCCAGAAAAATCTTCCATGATGAAGGGGTGCGCCACGGGCTTCTCGAAACCAGACTTTGCTGCGACTTCATCCATCGCGAATGCACCGTCATAGTGACTGCTGTTTACAACTGTAATCGCGACCCGACCGTTTTTCGACAGAACATTGCGGACGCTTTTCAGAAATCGTTTCACAAGAATATGGTTGGGGTTGCGTCGGAAAAGCGGCCTCCTGCTACCGACATTCGGAAACTGAAATACTGCCAGATCAACTGATCCGAGCAGGAATTCAGAGTCGCAGCGTCCCGCGTCTACTCCGAAACGCACTTTTGCGCCTAGAGATCGCAGCTTCGTTGCGTTTGCTTGAGTTTCGTCATCATGCACGGCGCCTTCTTCGAACGTTGTTGCAATCACACGAGATGCACGTCCTCCGAGACGACTAGCGACAGCGTAGGCGAAGCTAAGGTTTCCCTCTCCCAGAAAAACCATCCGCCCGCTGTAAAGTGCATTACAGAAGTCAAAAGGGGTTTTGACGTCGAGAACGCGCTTCAACGTCAGCATAGTTCCCAGCATTCGAAAAGCCGCGTCATTGTAGGCGGCCCGTGCTTTTGATTTCTGCGGAATCATTTGCCTCCCCCCTCAATACCCCACCGCCTCCCGCTTCTCCTCATCCGTCAAAAACCCAGCCGCGCCAACTCTCGCCCAGAGCGCATCGCGTTCCGCTGCCAGCCCCGCCACCGTGTCGAGATCCGGCACCAGCCGCAGCCCCTCACCCGTCAGCTCACCCAGAAACACCGAAAGCGATGCCCCGGTCCGCGTCACCAGTGGCAGTACGGTCAGCCGATAGAAGGCGCGGTTGGCTTCCTGGTAATTGGCATAGGTATTGTCGCCGGGAATGCCGAGCAGCATGGGCGGCACGCCGAAGGCGAGTGCGATGTCCCGGGCCGCCCCATTCTTCGCTTCGACGAAATCCATGTCCTTTGGCGAGAGCCCCATCGACTTCCAGTCGAGCCCTCCCTCGAGCAGCAGCGGTCGCCCCGCTCGCATCGGGCCGGAATAGCCCTCGTCGAGCTCGACCTTCAGCCGCTGATACTGGTCGGCCGTGAGATTGCCGCCCTCCTTTGGCTGATAGACCAGCGCGCCCGAAGGCCTTGCCGAATTGTCGAGCAGCGCCTTGTTCCAGCGCCCCGCCGCATTGTGCAGATCAAGTGCCACCTGCGCTGCCGCGAGCGGCGCAAAGCCCTCGTGATCGTTGAGGGGATGAAACAGCTTCAGATGCAGGAGCCCATCCAGCGCAATCCGTCGCGCGCTCGTTCCGGCGCGGTAATCATAGGCCGAGGGCCAGCCGTCCGCACCTGTCACCACACTCACCCGGTCGGGGCGAAGCAGATGCAGCTCCGCCGCCCCACCGGCCCCCACGGCCACCGCCTCGACATAGGCATTGCCCGAGAGCAGCAGCTGGCCATAGAGCGCTTCGAGGAAATCCGCCCCGGTCATCGCCCCGTTCGGCCGTGCCAGCAGCGCCAGCGCCGGATGCTCCGGCCGCTCATTCTCGCTCTGATAGGCGAGAAGACCGATGCTGGCCGCCGCTTCCGAGACCAGCCGCACGCAGCGATGCGCCACCGGGTTCTTCATGAAGCCTTCCCGCGAAAGCGCTGCATAGGACCTGCCCGTCCACCGCGCCTCGCCCTCGCCGGCGATCAGGGCCAGCGCCGTTCCGGGGCGTGGATGCAGCGCCTTTTCGTCAGGCGCGGGGTTGCGATCCGGGGTTTGCACCCAGGGCAGACGGAAGGGGAGTTTCATGGGGTTCCTCGCTGTAGCTGCGGGTAATCAGGAAGCAGGTCGCTTGGCTTGATGCCAGGCATCGGCCATCATCTCAAGGTTGCAATCCGGATCTCAGACATCGGGAAGCTTTGATGGGCGCGCCAAGAGACAGTCTCAACATTCTGATCCGAAACGAAACGCAAAAGCTGACAGCGAATTTTGTGAACACATGCGGGACGACCATGGTCGCCATCGGCGTTCTGACCCCGACGATCAATGCAATCGTCACCGAACCGAGAACGCTCAGCCCGCTTGCCGTCTTGGGATTTTCGGCATTCGGCGTTACATTGCACTTGTGGGCACGGACATTTCTCGCGGATCTTGAGGAAGCACCATGATGGACATCACCGCCACGAGCGGTTTCTTCAATCAGGCCGGGCTGTTTTTGCTCGGCGTGTCGGTCCTGGCCGGGCTTTACCTCTTACTGCGCCGACGCCAGAGCCGCTGACCCTTCACACCCGCGCCGTCACCGCCTCTTCCACCACGTAATCCGCCGCAAACCGCTCCTCGCGCAGCGGCTTCACACGCCGGATGCTCTCCTCATAGAGCGGATGCGCCTTGTAGGCGGCCAGTGCCGCTTCGTCGGCAAACTCGCCATAGACCACGAGGTCGATGCCCCGGTGAAACCCATCTGTCTTCACGTTTGTCCCGATCTCCAGCCGCGCAGCACTCGGGATCTCGGTGAGGATGGACAAGCCCACCCTCACCGCCTCGAGATTCTCGGGACTGACCGTGAAGAAGACGATGTGGCGGATCATGGGGCACCTATCAGACCTGTTGCAGCGCAAAAGCGGATAGCATCGGTATGCCCGTCGCTCAATGCGCTCGATCACCGCCCACACAACCGCTCATACCACCAGTCCCGCCCGGATCGCCGCATCGAAAGCCCTCGCCGTCACCGCGATCTTCTTCGCCCGGTCCGTGCCGTTGACGATCTTTCGCGCTCCGGTCCAGTCGGCCTTGGTGCCTGCGAAGACATCGGCAAGCCTCACGCCCGAAAACAGCCCCTCGGTCATGCCAACCACCAGGATGGTTGCGGCGACGTCGAGTCTGAGCGCCAGATCCGGTTCCGCCACGAGATCGAGCCCGGTCACCCGGCTCATCTTCTCATAATTCTCGCGATGGGTGATCTGCACCAGGCCGCGACCATAATAGCTGCGGCCGGCCGCATCGCGCCGCCAATAGGGCGTCCGCACGGTGGGCAGCTTGCCCGCCCGCCAGGCCCGTTCCAGCCGCGCAACGGCCTCGTCATCAGTCGCAGCGAAGGTCTCGCGCACCGCCTGCATGGTCCCGCCGGTCTCGTGATGCGCGGTCGCCAGCATATAGGCCAGCCAGCGCGGATCGGCCCAGCCGCGGGCGGAGAAGCGCGTCAGCACCGCCTCCACGCCCTCTACCTGCCCCTGAGACAGCCGCCCGCCGAACACGGCATTGCGCAGCCCCGCGAAGACGATTCGCCGGTCGATCCGCATGGTGAAATCCTCGATGTCGGGAAGGACGCGGCCGCCGTCGCACGCTCGGGCATGACCACCTCGAAAAAAACTTCGGAATTAAAACGATTGAAGAAATTTCAATCGTTTAGAGCTCTGTCCGTTCACATTTACAAAGGTTTAACACTGTGGAACTTTCCGCTCATGCAGACGTTCTGGAAGCCGATACTTCCAGCATGAGGAGGGAAGACATGCAGACCACGATTTCGACCAAGACCGCAGCCCCGGCGACCATCCCGGCCCATGTCCTGCAGCGCCTCGAAAACGAATGGCGCCAGGTCCGCCAGCCGGCCCAGCCGTCGACTTCGGCGAAGTAAACCGATCCACCGCATTGCCTTATGAAGCCGGTGCCCGAAAGGGCGCCGGTTTTTTCGTTTCGGGGATTGCCGACTGAACTGATCCCCTCGCTTGCGAAATCTGCCGCAATCGCGCGCTCCCTCGCCCCATGTGGGGGAGAAAGGGAAATCGAAGGCTTGAGGCCAGCGCCAGCCGCCTAAACTTCAGATTTCGCAAGTGAGGAGATCGGTCCAGTCGGCACAATCACACCGCCCTGATCCGCGGCTCCCCGCCGCCCTCCAGCATCAGCGCCGTCAGCGCCCAGACCAGCGCATCGAGCCGATCCGGCGAGCGCCCGTTCGACAATCCCTCCGGCCCGAAATCACACATCTGATCCTCGAGCTCGACAAACCGCCCCGCATGAACCACCCGCCCCTGCTCGTACAAGGCCGCCACCGGCTCGGCGCGCAAGAACTTGCCGCGCGTCGCCCGAACCGTCGTCACCGGCAGCCGCGCCTCGATGCCTTCGAGCACGGCGCGCACCATGTCGCCGCCCTGGTTGACCTCGGCCACGACCCGGTCCGCCTCGAACCGCCGGTAGGCGGCGACCACAGCCCGCGCCCAGCCGGCCGGACCCACACCTTCGACCGAACAATCCGACAGCACCACCGCCTGGCCATTCTCCTTCAATCCGGCAACAACAATGCCGCAACAGGCGGACACACCGCCCGCTGGCGGATCGACCGCGACGACGATGCGGCTGAGCGGTTCCGACAGCTTCACCACGATCTCGTCGAGCCGCGCGCGCTTCCACAAGGCGTCCGGCCGGTCCTCGATCAGCTCGCCGTCCAGCTCCTGCCGCCCGAGCCTTGTTCCGCCATATCGGGCCTCAAGGGCGCCTAAAAATCCCGGCGCCAGATGCGCGGCATTCGCCGCCGTCGCCATCTTCGTCAGCCTGGTCGCCTCGTCCGCCATCAGCCGTTTCAACAGCGGCACCGGCCGTGGCGTCGTCGTCACCACCTGGCGCGGATCATCGCCCAGACGCAGCGCAAACTGCAGCATGTCGAAGGTCTCGTCGGCGTGTTTCCATTTGGCGAGTTCGTCGCACCAGGCGAGATGAAACTGCGGCCCGCGCAGGCTTTCGGGATCTTCCGAGGAAAAGATCTGCGCGATCGCCCCGTTCGGCCAGACCAGCCGTCGCCGCGAAATCTCGACCACTGGCCGCATCCGCCGCGCGATCCGCGACAGTCCCGAGGCCCCGTCGATCATCACCTCGCGGGCATCGCCCAGCGTTTCGGCCACCAGCGCGATCCTGAGATCCGTCCGCTTTCCCGCCGCCTGAACCTTTGCCTGCACCCATTCGGCGCCGGCCCGCGTCTTGCCCGATCCGCGCCCGCCCAGGATCAGCCAGTTGCGCCAGTCTCCATCGGGCGGCATTTGCTCGGGCCGCGCCAAAAGCCGCCAGTCGCGGGCGAGAAAGGCGAGATCGGAGGGGGTAAGCTGCGAGAGGTCGAGCGCTTGCCGATCAGACCCGGACCGAATTGCCATCTCGTCGGACGCTTCCCTATTGTCATCGACAGCGAACCCGGCCCGCCTGCGCGTTTCGAGAGACATGCCTCCTGCGATCGCCGTGCCATGCATCGTCGCCAAATTCATCGTTTCAGAAACAGCGCCAAGCCCACCCGCGAGATCGGCGGCGATGCCGAAGGCCGATTTCCGGCCCTCTTCCTGCCGATCTCGCCCCAAGCGGCCCAGCGATTTCGGCGTCATCGGCAGCCCTCCACCAGCTTGCTTCTTTACCTGACCGTTGGCGCTTGCCGTCCGGTTCTCTTAAGAACTCCCACACGCTTGCTGCCGCTTGCCTCCGTCCGCACCTCATGCTAAACACTGAACCAAATGGTTCAGCAATCTGTCGTCCGTCTCGATGCTGCCTTTGCGGCTCTCTCCGATTCCACCCGGCGCGGGGTGCTGGAAGAACTCGGCCGCTCGCAGGCCTCGATCACGAAGCTGGCAGACCGCTTCGGTATGAGCCTCACGGGCATGAAAAAACATGTGGCCCTGCTTGAAGAGGCCGGGCTGGTAACATCCGAGAAACAGGGCCGCGTCCGAGTCTGCCGGCTCGAGGCGGAAGGCCTCGGTGACGTTGCCATCTGGATTGAAGCGCGCCGAAAGGTCTGGAACGACCGCTTCGACGCCTTGGACAGCGTGATCGAAACCCTCACCCGCAAGGAGACCCGCGATGGGCAAGCTTGAGACTGTCGGCCCGACCTCGGTCGAACGCATATCGGAGACGGACCTCGTCATAACCAGGGTCTTTGCCGCACCCGTCGAGCGCGTCTTCGACGCCTGGACCCGACCCGAGCTCTTCAAGCTCTGGTGGGCACCACAATCCATGGGCGTGCCGATCCTCGACTGCCAGATGGACCTGCGGGTCGGCGGCCGTTACAGCGTCACCTTCGGCCATAACCCGTCGGAAGCCATGACCTTCTTCGGAGACTATGTCGAGGTCGTGCCCAATGCCCGGCTTGTCTGGACCAATGACGAAAGCGGCGAAACCACGATCACCAGGGTCACCTTCCAGGACGATCCCGGCGGCACCCGCCTCGTTCTGCATGAAGCCTACCCCTCGAAGGAGGCACTCGACGACGCCTGCATAGGCATGGAAGGCTCAATGCCCGAGCAGTTCGTCCAGCTCGATGCGCTGCTGGCGCAGCTCGAAAGGGCGGCCTGATCAGAGGTCCGGTGCATCAACTTACCCGAGGCTAAGGCGGCCCCCGCCCCTCGGCCAGCCCCGAAACCTCGATCTTCCGCGCCGTCACCGCCTGTTCCAGTCGCTCGGCCACCGCCCGCTCGACGCGGGCCGCAATCAGCGCCTCGACCTCACTGCGCAAGAGGTCCGGATCGCGCGCCTCCAGCTGCCGCTCCTCGGCGTCGAGCCGGTCGCGTTCCAGCTGGCGCAACAGCGCGTCGATCTTTTCCAGCGTGCGCACGATCAGCGCAATCGCATCGGTCGCCGCCTTGATATCGGCGCGCGCCTGCTTGGCCAGCCCCTCGTCGGCCCCGTCGATGAGGCTCTCGGCAGCGGCCCGCAAGCGTCTGAAGAGGTCGAACTGGGCGCGCATCTCGGTGGTGAATTCAAGGAGCAGCGTCTCCAGATCCCCCGCCCCTGCCGCCTTCACCTCGATGATATCAGGCAGCGCCTCGATTGCCTGCGGATCCTCTTCCAGCATGGCACCCTCCGAAACGAAAAAAGGCCCGCATGGCGGACCTTCGAAAACCTTGTCGGACCCGCTTCAGGCCCCGCGGCCACAGCTTTCCGATCATGCAACAAACCTATCCGACGACCGTCACGGTGTCAAGGATTATTTTCCTATATTCTCCTGCGTCTCCCGCTACACAGGTGGAGATGGCCTTCACCCCGCCTTCGACCTGTTCCGCCCGGCGCTCTTCGCCTCATACAGCGCCAAATCCGCCCGGGTCACAAGGTCGCGCACCTCGCGTACACCGCTCTCCCTCGTGCCTGCATAACCGACGGAGACTGTGACGGCGGACAGGCCGTCGAGGCGGGCGGGATGCGGGATGGAAAGCTCGCGGACCGTGCGCACCAGCCGGTCGGCGAGAAAGGCCCCGCCGGTCTCGGTGTCCACGGCAAAGAGCAGGGTGAATTCCTCCCCGCCATAGCGCGCGGCAAAACCGTCATGGCGGGCGGCAAAGGCCTGCAGCGCCGAGGCGATCCGACGCAGGCAATCGTCACCGGCGACATGGCCGAAGCGGTCGTTGAAGGCCTTGAAATGATCGACATCGACCATCATCAGCAAGACGTCCCGATCCCCGGCCAGCCAGGCGTCCAGGGTCTCGTCGAGATGCCTTCGGTTGGCGATGCCGGTCAGCATGTCGGTGAGGGTCAGGTCGCGCAGCGCTTCGCCGCGGCGCTCGGCCCGGTCCGCCCGGTTCTCGGCGTCATATTGCGCGAGATAGGTCAGACAGCGCTGCCGCTCGAAATGCCAGTTGCCGTAAAGCGTGAAGAAGAGCCCGGTCACGACCTGAACGGTCAACGGAAAGACGAGATTCTGGTCCAGCCCCGGCTTGGTGTGGATCACCCAGAGGGCCGTCAGGCAGGTGACGGTGGTGAAGACCAGCGCAAGCCGAAACCTCAGCACCAGCAGCATGTTGCCGAAGAGAAGCACGAGCGGCAGTTCGCCCAGCGTGTAACTCGCATAGCTCGATTGCGAGATGTAGAGGAGATAAAGCGGCAGAAGGCTTGCGACGAACATGCCCTGCAAAAGCAGGAGTTCGCGGATCGCCGGCGGCACACGCGGCACGAGCAGGAAAATCGCCAGCGAACCCGGCAGGAGCACGAGGAGGCGCATCGCCACCGTGAAGGGCTGGATGTCCGCCATTAGGTAGAGACTGGTCAGATTGTAGATATTGTAGACGATCAGGCCGACGATGATGGCATGGCGCAGGTGTTTCACCCGCTCGCTGCCGCAGTCGCGCTCGTGGGCGCGTTCCACCTCGGGCGGCATGCGCAGCAGCCAGTCCAGCCGCCCTTTCTGCCCCGTCCCGCCTTTGCCGTTCCGACTGGCGCCGATCCGCTCGGCGCCCGCTCCTGCTTCACTCACGCACGTCATTCCCCGTCCGCCGCAGCCCCCACAGCGCGGCATCCGAATAATCATCAGCGTAGCTTACAAATATTTCCCTAATTTAGTCGGGCCAAATGCTTGTATCCGGCAGAAAAGTTCGTCCGCCGCGGTCCCGCCACAGGCCGGCGCGCGTGGCGCCTTCTCAGGCTTCCGGCCCGTCTGTCCGCCCTGTCACGACGTTACCGGCTACTGGCTATTGCCTCACACCTCCCGCACCGGCGTGTAACCCGCCTCGCGGATTGCCTGTTCGGCGAGAGCCGCATCGCCCTCGACAAAGGCCTTGCGGGCCGCGAGATCAATCGTCACCGCGCGCCCCGGCAGGACCTCAGCCAGCGCCTTCACCACGGTCTTTTCGCAATGGCCGCAGGTCATGTCCTCGATCTTGAAGACGGTCTGTCCGATCATGATGGTCCTTCCTTTGCCGCGCGTCGCGCATCTCGTCGTCTGCAGATTGTCATCCTTCCCACGGGGGCAAGGTCAATCCCCGCAGCAGTCCTCGTCTGCCGGTCTCCCGGCGGTGTTTTGCCGCACCGGCCGCCCTTCGAGATCGGCCAGGATCGGGCAATTCGGCCGGTCGTTTCCCTGGCAGCGGTCGGCGAGATGGAAAAGCGTATCCCGCATGGCCTGCATTTCGGCGATCTTCGCCTCCAGCTCCTCGACATGATGAAGCGCCAGCGCCTTCACCTCGGCGCTTGCCCGCTCCTTGTCGTCCCACAGCTTCAAGAGCCGCTCCGTCTCCTCCAGCGAAAAGCCGAGGCTGCGCGACCGGCGCACGAAACGCAGCCGGTTGACGCTGTCCGCGTCATAAACCCGGTAATTGGAAGCCGTGCGCCCCGCCGGCGCAATCAGCCCGATCTCCTCGTAATAGCGGATCATCTTGGCCGAAACGCCCGAGGCATGCGAGGCTTCACCGATGTTCATCGTCATGGTCTCGTTCTCCGTTTGCTTTCTCCCCCGCAAGGGGCGAGACGGTTTCCGTCACCCTCGCCTTCTTCAACCGCAGCGCATTCGTCAGCACGAAGACGCTGGACAGCCCCATAGCCGCCGCCCCCAGCATAGGCGAAAAGGTGATGCCGAAGACCGGATACAGAATGCCCGCCGCAACCGGGATCAGCGCCACATTGTAGCCGAAGGCCCAGAACAGGTTCTGGCGAATATTGCCCATCACCCGGTCCGACAGTTCGATCGCATGCAAGGCGCCCATCAGGTCGCCGTTGACCAGCACGACATCGGCGCTTTCGATCGCCACATCCGTGCCCGTGCCGATGGCGATCCCGGCATCGGCCGTTGCCAGCGCCGGCGCGTCGTTGATGCCGTCGCCGACGAAGGCGACGCGCGCAGCTTTCGCCTGCAGGTCCTTGATCGCGCTCACCTTTCCCTCGGGCAGAACTTCCGCGATAACGGCATCGATGCCGGCCTTTCTCGCCACGGCCTCTGCCGTGCGCCTGTTGTCGCCGGTCACCATCATGACCTTCAGCCCGCGGGCTTTGAGCGCCCCGATCGCCCGCGCACTCGTCGCCTTGATCGGATCGGCCACCGCAATGGCCGCCGCGAGTTTTCCGTCGATGGCGATATAGAGCGGGCTTGCGCCTTCGTCGGCGAGACGGGTGACGGCGGTGCGCAGGTCGGAGTTAGACAAGTCCCCCTCTGCCCTGCCGGGCATCTCCCCCACAAGGGGGGAGAGACCTTGTGGCATCACTCCAAGCTTCACCATGAACCTATCAGCGCCTGCCGCAACCTGCCGCCCCTGGACCAAGCCGGTGACGCCAAAACCCGCCACGGCCTCGACATTCTCGACAGCAGCAAGCGCGATCCCCCGGGCCTCGGCAGCCCGGACGATCGCATCCGCCAGCGGATGTTCCGAACGCGCCTCGAGGCTCGCGGTCAGCCTCAACACCTCACTCTCCTCAAAACCCTCTGCCGTGACGATTTCCGTCACCTCGGGCTTGCCGGCCGTGATCGTGCCGGTCTTGTCCATCACCACCCAGTCGATCTGCGAAAGGCTCTGCAGCGCCTCGCCCTTGCGGAAGAGCACGCCGAGTTCGGCCGCGCGGCCCGTGCCGACCATGATCGAGGTCGGCGTGGCAAGCCCCATGGCGCAGGGGCAGGCAATGATCAGAACGGCGACGGCCGCGATCAGACCATGGGTATAGGCGGGTTCAGGGCCGAGGATCAGCCAGACGAGGAAGGTAACGGCGGCAATCGCGATGACCGCAGGCACGAACCAGGCCGTGACTTCATCCACCAGTTTCTGGATCGGCAGCTTCGCCCCTTGCGCCTCCTGGACCATGCGGATGATGCGCGAAAGCATCATGTCGGCACCGATGCCCGTCGCCTCGAAGCGGAAGGAGCCGGAGCCGTTGACCGTACCGCCGATGACGGTGGCGCCTTCGCCCTTTTCGACCGGGATCGGCTCGCCCGAAATCATCGCCTCGTCGACGGCGCTCGCTCCATCGATCACCCGTCCGTCGACCGGAATGCGCTCGCCCGGCCTGATCACGACGACATCGCCCAGTCTCACGTCGGCGAGCGGCACGTCCCGCGTTGCGCCTTCGCGCTCGACCCGCGCGGTCTTCGCCTGAAGCCCCGCCAGCTTGCGGATCGCGGCCCCGGTGCGGCCCTTGGCCCGTGCTTCCAGCAACCGCCCGAGCAGGATCAGCGAGACGATGACGGTCGCGGCTTCATAATAGACGTGCCGCGCCTCCACCGGCAGCAGGCCGGGCGCAAACGTGGTCACCAGCGAATACAGATAGGCCGCCCCGGTGCCGATCGCGACGAGCGCATTCATGTCAGGCGCAAGCCGGAAGAGTGCCGGGACGCCCTTCATGTAAAACCGCCGGCCGGGGCCGGCGAGCACCGCCGTCGCCAGGGCAAACTGCAAGAGATACAGCGAGTTACCGGGAAAAACATCCATCAGCACATGATGCAACGGCGGATAGAGATGCGCGCCCATTTCGACGATGAACAGCGGCAGGGTGAGCACCAGCGCGATCAGGAAATCGCGTCTCAGTCCGGCAATTTCCTTCTCGCGCCGTGCCTCACGGGTATCGCCCGCCGAACCGGCGGAATGTCCGGAAGCGGGTGCCGCACCAGCGGCAGATCCCGGCCCGGCGGGAGCGGATGCTTCGCCGCCGATGCTTTCGTCGCCCGCGATAGCGGATGCGCCATCCACGCCCGAAAGCCTGACAACATAACCCACCTTTGCGACGGCGGCGGTCAGCGCCGGCAAGGCCGAAACGCCCCCGAGCACCGTCACCACCGCTTCCCCGGTCGCCAGATTGACGCTTGCCGTCTCCACCGACGGCACCGACTTCAGCGCCTTCTCGACGCGCGAGACACAGGATGCGCAGGTCATGTCCTCGACCTCCAGCACCAGCGTCTCTGCCCTGGCCTCGTAGCCGGCCTCATCGATCGCGGCGAGCAGAGCCCCGGCGGAAAAGCCGGGACCCGGCCGTACCGACAGCGTCTCCGTGGCAAAATTCACCGCGCTTTCCGCGACCCCTGGCACTGATGCCGCGGCCTTTTCCACCCGCCGCACACAGGAGGCGCAGGTCATGCCCTCGACGGACAGAAGGATCGGTTCATTGGTGTTCTTGGCCGCATCCGGCCTGGATTGCATGTTCATGGCGGTCACCTCTGCCATGATAGATGGACCTTCCCATCATGGGAGGGTCAAGGGGTGAGGTGAAGATTTTCTTGGCGACCTTTATGTCGCGACTCTACGCTCCGCTCTACAACGACCCACTCCGCAAGAGCCGTAGGCGTGAGACGCGGCGATATCGTCACCGTGGCCGTGTCAGGGATTTCGGCAAGCCGTGCCCCGCAATCATCGTCCAGAACGACAGCTTTGCAGACACTGGAACTCTGACCGTGCTTCTTGTGACGAGCACAGCCATCGAGGCGCCGCTCCGCGCGTGCAATTGGAACCTGACGCGGAGAACGGCCCCGTTCAGCCGTCTTGGATTATGATAGACAAGGCCATGTCGGTGAAGCGCGAGCGTGTCGGACGGGTGATTGGCCGTATCCGCGAGGAGACGATGCTGACGGTAACGCGGAATCTCGCCGTATTTCTCGGCATCGGGTGACAACCAGTCGCCGAACTTCCTACCGCCGCTCCTCGCCCACGCGCATCGGCCAGTCGACCACATAATCCTCGAGATCCTCGACATCGAGGCCCTCTTCCGAGATCGTGCGGCCGCGGGCGGAAATTCCCGCCTGGTGGACGGTCTCGGGACTACCTGAGACCAGCGGGTGCCACCAGTAGAGGTCGAGGCCCTCGTCGATCAGGCGGTAGCCGCAAGTGGGCGGCAGCCACTGAATTTCGCGCAGTCCCTTGAGCGTCAGCTGGATGCAGTCGGGCACGGTCGCCTGGCGGTTCTCGTAGTCGGAGCAGCGACAGCTGTCGCCGTCGAGCAGGCGGCAGGCGACCGAGGTGAAGACGACCTCGCCGGTGTCCCAGTCCTCGAGCTTGTTGAGACAACAGAGGCCACAGCCGTCGCAGAGGCTTTCCCACTCGGCATTGCTCATCTCGGCGAGCGTCTTGGTTTTCCAGAAGGGTTCTTCGGTCATCGTCTCGTTCAACTGACTGTCGTTTCGCAGACGCACATCCGGCACCTGCCGGCGGATCTCTGCCCATGATCATGTGGCCGTCCGGCCAGGGCCGGTGGCAGGCTTGCAACGCCCCGGCCCAAAAGCTCAGGGCCGACCGCGCCGGGTTCACCATGGCCCGCGAAACCGCTTGTCCTTTCGCGGCAAATCGCCCATCACTCAGATAAGACGACCTGCCCGCAATCCGCATGGGTCCTGATCCTTATCGGCGGGCGCGTCAAGCAGCGGACAACAAGTTTTCGGGAAAAGCCACGGTGGCCGACAGCGACAAGCCTGACGATCTGGAGCCCATGGAGCGCCTCGGCGGTGCCGATCAGGACGTTGGGGCGGACCGGGGGGCGGACCGCGGCGAGCCTGCCGGCAAGCGGGAAGCCGCGCCGAGGCTCAAGCGCCACATCTTCCTGAAGATCGACAGCTGGCTGGATTCCACACTCTGGAATGCCGGCTATGACCTGACCGAGGCCTGGGAAGAAATCACCATCTTCTTCCGCCGCTTCCGCGTCCGGGGCCTGAAGAAGTTCGGCTTCGAGCTTGCCGGCGAAGCGATGACGCTCGGCACGGCCGGCATGGTGCTGCTCTTGGCGCTCGCCCAGCCCGCCTTCGAGGAAACCAAGCAGGACTGGCACAATCACGACAATTTCGCCGTCACCTTCCTCGATCGCTACGGCAACACGATCGGCCATCGCGGCATCATCCACGAGAATTCCGTGCCGGTCGATGAGTTGCCGGATCATCTGATCAAGGCGGTGCTCGCGACCGAAGACCGGCGCTTCTTCGAGCATTTCGGCATCGATTTCGTCGGCCTCGCCCGCGCCATGAGCGAAAATGCCAAGGCCGGCGAAGTGGTCCAGGGCGGCTCGACGCTGACGCAGCAGCTCGCCAAGAACCTCTTCCTCACCAATGAGCGCTCCATCGAGCGCAAGATCAAGGAAGCCTATCTCGCGCTCTGGCTCGAGGCGAACCTCTCCAAGAAGGAGATCCTGGCGCTTTATCTCGACCGCGCCTATATGGGCGGCGGCACGTTCGGGGCGGCGGCGGCCTCGCAATTCTACTTCGGCAAGACGCTGACGGAAGTGACGCTGGCGGAAGCTGCCATGCTGGCCGGCCTGTTCAAGGCGCCGGCGAAATATGCACCGCATGTCAACCTGCCGGCAGCGCGTGCGCGCGCCAACGACGTGTTGAGCAACATGGTGCAGAGCGGGCTGATGACCGAGGGCCAGGTGGTCGCAGCACGGCGCAACCCGGCCTCTGTCATCGACCGCAACGAGAAGGAAGCACCGGACTTCTTCCTCGACTGGGCCTTCGAGGAGGTGCAGCGGATCGCCGCGAAGTTCAAGGATCACACACTCGTCGTGCGCACCACGATCGATCTCGGCCTGCAGCAGGCCGCAGAAGAGGCCGTCGCCTCGTCGCTGCGCGAATATGGCGAAAGCTACAATGTCCGGCAGGGTGCCGTCGTCATGATCGAGAATGGCGGCGCCGTGCGCGCCATGGTCGGCGGGCGCGACTATGGCGAAAGCCAGTTCAACCGTGCAACACGGGCGCTGCGCCAGCCGGGCTCCTCTTTCAAGATGTATACCTATGCGCTGGCGATGGAGAACGGCTATACGCCGCAGACCGTCGTGGTCGACGGGCCCATTTCCTGGGGCAATTGGAGCCCCCAGAATTACGGCCGCAGCTATTCCGGCCGGGTGACCATGGAAACCGCTCTGGCGAAATCGATCAACACGATCCCCGTGCGGCTCGCCAAGGAAAAATTCGGCATCGATGCCATCATCCAGACCACCAAGGCCTTAGGTGTCGAGACACCGATCAAGAAGGATGTGACGATCCCGCTGGGCACGGCGGAAGTGACCGTGATGGACCAGGCGACGGCCTATGCCGTGCTGCCGGCCGGCGGCAAGGCGTCGCGCCGCCATGGCATTGCGCAGATCAGCAATTATGCCGGCGACGTGCTGTACGACTTCGACCGCGACGCGGCCCCGGCCCCCCAGATCCTGAGCGAACAGGCCGCGTCCTACATGAACCAGATGATGACGAAGATCCCCTACATCGGGACTGCGCGGCGCGCGGCGGTCGACGGGGTACTGACCGGAGGCAAGACCGGTACCACCCAGGCTTATCGCGATGCCTGGTTCGTCGGCTATACCGGCAATTACACGGCGGCCGTCTGGTTCGGTAATGACGACTATACCTCGACCAACAACATGACCGGCGGCTCGCTGCCGGCCATGACCTTCAAAAAGCTGATGGATTACGCCCATCAGGGCATCGACCTGAAGGCCATTCCGGGCGTGGACCAGCCCATGCCGGAAAAGGAAGCCCAGCCTGAGGTCGCCGATGCCGCCAATCCGGATGCGCTGCCGCCGATGGTGCGGCCGCGTTCGCTGTCGGCCCAGTCGACACGGCTGATCCGTGACCTCGCCGCGCGGCTGAAGGCGGCGGATGCGCTTTCCGCACCCGCCGGCACGGCGCAGGCCGCGGCCGAGCCAGCCACCACCGGCGCAACCACACGTTAAGACAATTCCCGGCTTATCGTCCGACCAGGACGCGACCTGCCGCTTGCGGCATCCACCTTGCCGATTCGGCCACAAATCCGCTCGTCCACAGCCCCACCTCGAATACCATCCTGAATTGAAACGGAGTTCGATCTCCGGAGGGGCCAACTCGGCCCGCCCTTTACCTTCGTCTAACCATACTGTTTGTGTTCATCCCTGATTTCTCGTATTGGCACAGAGCCTTCACCCCAAATTAAGGGGGCCGAAGCTAGGATCACGGCGTTTTCCAAGGTGACTTTTTTCAATCGGTGATTGGACATCCATGATGAGATGGCTCGGACTTCCCGCAAGGCCCCGCATGACCGCGGACGAAATTCTGGCCTTTCTCGAAGATCGTGCGCCCCTTCGCAGCCGCATGCTGCGCGCGGCCGTGATCTGCGTCTTATGTTTCTACCTTGCCTGTTTCCTGTTCGATCTGTGGTTGCTGGGTGACGTCACGTTTCTGTCGGCTACGCTGCGCTTCGGCGTGATGCTGCCGATCGCGATCGCCCTGCTTTTCTACATCAATGGCCGCCACCCGATCGAACGCAAGGAAATCGCCGCCATCCTGGTTGCCCTGCTCGCCAACATCTCGTGGTGCGTCATCCTGGTGTCGAGTTCGAGCCCCGGCGTGCTCACCTATTATTATGCCGCCGCATCCTTTCAGATGGCGATCACCATCGCCGCCGCCTCGCCCTTCCGTCCCGCGCTGCGCGCGAGCCTCTTCACCTTCTGCCTCAACTATTCGTTCATCTGGTTCCTGGAGGGCTCGACGCCCGGTTATGTGATCCAGCATCTGGCCGTCTACATGCCGACCGTGATCATGACGCTCTTCGTTTCCTACCAGCTCGAAGTGGAGGCGATGACCAGCCATCAACAGATGCAGGAAAACGAGGCGCTGAAGCGGGAACTGTCACGCCAGAACAAGGACCTCGCGCGGCTCTCCATCACCGACCCCTTGACCAGGCTCGCCAATCGGCGCGGAACCGAGATGGAACTCGCCCGGCTGAGAACCGAGGTACCGCAGCAGGCCAGACGCGTCGTTCTGCTCGTCGCCGATGTCGATCACTTCAAGGCCTATAACGACGCCTATGGACACGGGGCCGGCGACGACTGCCTGAAACGTGTGGCGCGCGCCATGCGCCGCTCGCTGCCGATCGAGGCGCATCTCGCCCGCCACGGCGGCGAGGAATTCCTCGCCATCTTCGCCGGCGCCGACACCGACATGGCGCCCGCGCTCGCCGAAAGCCTGCGCCGCGCCGTGCGCCAGCTCGGCATCGCCCATGCCTTCACCGGCGACCGCAACAAACACGTGACGATCAGCGTCGGCGCCGCCTGTGGTGCGATTGAGACCGACGGCGACTTCGACCGGCTACTGGATATCGCCGACCGCGCCCTCTACGCCGCCAAGGCCGACGGCCGCAACGCGTGGCGCGTCAGCGTCGAGGACGAGGCAGAGCGGGTGGTGGCGTGAGGAGCTGATATGTTGCCGGGATCGAGGTCGCAGCCAAGCTGACTTCAGCTTTGTTGGGGCCCCCTCGGGCGTCGGCGGTTCCTGCTGTCAGTTCTTTGCGGTTCGCGGGATGGCGGAGTTCGGCCCATTGCGGTCATTGGGGACAGATAGCTGCCAGGCGGTTACGCGCCGTCATGCCGGACGTTCGCAGGATTTCCCCCCAAACTGTCAAGCTGCCGTTATTCTGGGGGCGATCAAAGGTCTATGGAGGGCGCGAAAGGCTGATCTTGGCCGCTATCCGAACTCCCGCACCTCTAATTGAGCATGAACGCGGAGTTGATCGCTTTGAATAGCTTTTCTGCGGAAGCCGCCGTTCCCTTCGGTAGATCTGAGAGCTTGGCCCAGCCATCGAAATCTTTCAGCATTTCCGATAAAACTCGCTTCTTATCGAGATCCTTCCCATGACGCTCCTTGAGGACCGTCTCGACCCGTTTAGAGATCAAAGTCGAACCATCAATCGGAAGGTCCTCATTTCTAATTGCAATTCCATAGGCACGGTTCACGCATTCGCGGAAGAAGTCATCTGGGAACAGGTCTTCAATAGCGACGTCGGTTTTCTTGATGCCCGATGCTGTGCCCAACATTAAGACCCGGAATTCGTAGCCTTCGCTTGCGGCAAGCTCCTTCAGATTCATTTCGGAGATCTTCTTCTTCGCGGCGAGGCCAGCCTCGTCGCTGTCCAATAGCACGCCTGCATCCCATCTCTGACCGATTGCAAATGCTGCATACATCGGTGCCTTAGTTGATGTGGCGGCGGGCCAAAGATAGACCTGATCGGAAAGGCCCGTCTTGCTACCATCACGTAGGATGCCTGAAAGCTTGTTCAAAATCAGCGCATCAGTACCGCCTTCGACGATTAGGACCTTTCTGTTCCCGAGCATCCCCGACAAATCGGATGTCAGACCCAACGAGGCTTCAATAACCGCCATAGGGGCGGCCTGTGTGCTTACCACACCATGGTTTATTGCAAGGTGGTTGTCGCGACTTTCGACTATCCGGACGCGTTCTGGATTGGCCTGGTCAACCATTGATGCCAAGTGGGTCGTGTAGAGAATTGTGTTGTTTTCGGACAATCCTTCGAAGACCCTCAGAAGATCACGCTGACCACTATAGTGAAGATGGACCCCGGGTTCTTCAAGAAGCAAGATACAGTTCTCGAATTCTCCGTCGCTGGCGTGCGTAAACTTCCACGCGAATGAAACGTACCAACGGAAACCAGTTGACCGGCGGTAAAGGCGAACGGGGAAACCAATAGCCTCGTCTTCTGCGAAAATATTTAGGGTGGGTCCGTCTATGTCGATGTCGAACTTGACTTTCTTCTGTGTCCAGAGGCGTTGGAACTGCTGGGTCAGATATGCTGATGCGGCGCGCTTGTCGAACTGACGGATGGTCCGTCCGTCGGCGGTCGTGCCCTTCTCAACGAAATCGTCGATATCAATTTGAGCGAGGTCGAGGACGATCAAAATCGTCTGGTCTTCCGTCGATAGAAGGTGCCGGTTGTCCCTGCCAACTTTGTCCCAACGGCTCTTGAGTTGATCCAGTTCAACCTGGGCACCAGAAAAATTGTAGTCTTGGATCAAGACGAATTTAGGTAGGTTAGACTGAGCCCAATCAGAGACTTTTTGGACGTCCAGCCCAAGATCGTCGGAATTTTTGATCGAGAATCCAGTCCTGAACCCATAGCTCTTCCACGCAAAGATGCTTAGATTATTAGGGAGTTCGGGAGCGTCAGCCTCTTCATCTACAACGGCTTCATCGCCTTCAGAAACTTCATCTCGCATTCGGGCAAAACTGAACAGCGATATAATGTCCTCTTCGCTCAAGGCGAAGTATGCCTCACAGACGCGCTTACCTTTCGCATCTTTCCGACCCTTCCAGTCATCGACTGGCCAGTCCTCAGCATCATCGTAGGTTGCGCCGTTGACGTACGGGTTGAGGCAGTACAATGCTTCAAACAAGTTGCTCTTGCCTGCTTCATTCTGACCGACGAACGCGGTGATGTTGGTCGTGGTAATCCAACCCGAATCCAAAATATTCCGGTAGTTCGTGATCCTGAATTTGCTGAGCCTCATCCCGCCCTCACCATGAACCATTTTCCGCACAACCTACACGGATGTGTCGGGTCTTCCAATACTTTGAAACATGGACAAAAAACTACTTGATTGGACTCGATACGCCTCCACTCGAAGATCAACTTCAACCTTGAAGCGGCAGCTACGGGTAGGAATTGCCCACGTATCAAAGGCCGACGAAGGTCAGCTTAGTACAATCGGGAAACCCATCCCGGCTGGGCTCCTTCCGGCCCCTTTCCAGCCTCCAACCTCAATGCAGCTCATGTCTCCTTTTGGCGCCAAAGCGGAAGGTGCCTTGCCCATTGACGGCAATTGGGTTCTTTGGGGATAAACACTCTCCGAAAGCGGCCAGATTAGTCCGCTGGTGTCATAGGAGCCGCTGTTGCAGAGTCTGAAAAATGGACGGTGGCTCAATGAGCCCACAAAGGCAGAAGCTTCGGAGATCGAACTTTCCGTCACGACCGACGCAAACACGGATTTTTGGCGACAGACGCATTATGGCTTTGTCCGCGACAGCGGCCACTTCTACGCCTTCGAGGTCGACGGCGATTTCACCGCTCAGGTTCGGGTCCAGGCGCATTTCCAACATCTCTATGATCAGGCTGGCCTCATGGTCAGGCTTAACGAAAGACGGTGGGCCAAGACCGGGATCGAGTTCTCGGATGGATATGGCTTGCTCGGCAGTGTGCTGACCAATGACGTCTCCGACTGGGCGACGGGGCGATATGAAGGCGACCCATCGGATTTCTGGATCAGAGTGACCGTCCAGAGCGGCGTTCTGCGAATACAGGCATCCGGCGATGCACAGACCTGGCCGCTGGTCCGCCTCTGCCCGTTCCCCAAGATGGATCGATATCTCGTCGGCCCCATGTGCTGCACGCCCGAGCGTTCGGGTTTGGAGGTAAAGTTCCGCGAGTGGCAACTGGGGCCGGCCTTGGGCAAAGACCTTCACGACTTGTCATAGCCGCCAGCGGACTGATCTACGAAAGCGCTAGCTCGTTTGGTACCGCCAGCAGGATCGGCGTCTACAGCAGGCAGGACCTGATATCTGAGCGCAGCCGCATCTCTGCCCTGCCGGGCTTATCCACGGCCGGGTGAGAAACCCTCACTCCTTGCTCTCCCCATCCCTCTGCGCGATCGGATACAGAAACAGTTTTGTCTTGCGGCCGTCCTGCAGTTCCCAGATCTCGTCCGGATCGACATCCGGCACGGGAAAACTGTTGGAGACGAAGAGGCTGCCGGGTTTCATCTCTGTCTTGAGCTTCTGCCAGAGGGCGGCCATCGGGGCGGGCGAAAGGAAGGCGTAGATCATGTCTTCCTGCGCGACATCCGTCTTCCAGAGATCGCCGCGGCGGATCTCGCCCCGGCCGGTGAGAGCCGAGAGCAGCCGTGCTGCAAGATAGACGGCCGGCGCATTTTCCACGCCGCGGGCGGTGCGTCCCTCGCCGTCCAGCGCCCGCACCACGCCGCCCAGCCCACAGCCGAGGTCGAGCATGCGGGTCGCGCCGCGGTCGCGCATGAGGTCCTTCAGGACCGAGGCTGTCTCGGTGTTGGTGAGGTAGAGCGGTATGCGGCCGCGGGTCGTGTTGGAAAAGACGAGTGCCAGCAAAAGGAAGGCGAGGCCGAAGGGCCAGGCGGGCAGATTGCCGATGAGGAGCGCCGAGCCCATGGCGAGCGGGAAGAGGAAGGCAATGAGGAGCCACCAGCGGGCGAGCCCCAGGATCCGCGTGATGCAGGCGGCAACCAGCCCTTGCAGGAGGAGTGCGAGCCCGATCAGCGGCAGGCGTTCGACCGAGGTCGAGAGCGGCGCCGTGACGGCCGCGACGACCGGCAGTGCCACGACCTGCGCCAGAAGCGCGCCTAGGATCGGCGTCTTGCGAAAGAGTACGAGCATCGGGGCTCCGGAGCGTTGCGACCGGGTGACACTGGCAGGGGGCAAGACGATTCTCAAGGGTGGTCACTCCTCCTTGAGGGAGAGAGCCGGTACACAACACCGGGGTGGGGTGCCCCCCAAGGCAGCTTGCACCCGTTTCACCGCCAGCCGTAGCCTTGCGGCGCCTTCTCCATTCAAGGGGGGGTTACGTGGCCTTGCGCAGTCCTGCCACGGCTGGCATCGTCTGATGGTGAAGCTTGCCGGGCAAGGATGTGCCGGCGGGGTGGCCGATGTGAGGAAGATGCATGGATTTCATGAGGTTGTTGAAGTCGCTGGAGGAACTGCTCTACGAGCTGGTGTCCTGGCTGGTCTTCTATCCCCTCACCTTCTGGCGGGCGCTGACCCGGCCGCTCAGCATGATGCGGTATGCCGATCTCGAGCTCGACGACCAGCTCGACGAGCAATATGACGACACGGTGAGCCCGCCGCTCTTCCTGCTGATCACGCTGCTCTTGTCGCAGGCGCTGTCGGGCGCCTTTCCCGTCGATCCCAGCTTCGCGCCCGAGACCAAGCTCGCGAGCTCGACCGCCAACCTGCTGATTGCGCGCGGTGTCGTCTTCGGGATCTTTCCGATGGCCATGGCGGTGACACTTCTCGTGGCCAGAAACATCCGCGTGACGCGGCGTACGCTTCGACCGCCCTTCTTCAGCCAGTGCTACGTGGCGGCACCCTTCGTCTTCCTCATCGGCTTGACCGTGGATTTCCTGATCATGCCGCGCGAGCGGGGCCTCGTCTTCGGCCTGCTGGCCCTTGCCGCGGCGATCCTGTGGTATGGCCAGGCGCAGATCCGCTGGTTTCGTCAGGACCTGACGATCGGCACGGGCAAGGCCATCGGCCTGTTCGCCATCGCCTTCCTGCTGGCCGTGATCTGCTCGCTGGCCGTGGCAATTGCGGCGACCTATCTGCTGCCGCGCTGGAACGCCTGAAATCTTGCTGTATCAGTGCCTGACAGTGTTGCCAGCGGCACGCGGGGCGTCGTCACCGAGCGCCCTGCCGATCTCGGCCTCCAGCATCGTCCTGTCGCAGCCATCGAAGTCTTCGTAGCCATGAATGGCCGCATGAGACCAGAGGATCCGCCCCGACAGGAGCGGCGCATCGACCGTCGAGATGACGTAACCATTCATTGCGACATCGAACGAGACGAAATGCAGACCGCGGGTCTCGGTCTGCGCAAAGTTGGCAATTTCCATGCGCTTCGTGGGCAAGAGGTCACCTTCTGGCGGCGCGGCGGTCGCACCCCGGGGATCGGGGGGTTTTCTATATTCCTCATATATAAAAAACCTCCCGATTCGTGGGACTTTTTTTCAGTTTTGCCCTGCAAACTTCATTCGCATAGGCCGGCGCCTTCCGCGCGGGAAAGGCGCCGGCCGATGCCGGTCCAAGTCCTCAGACGTCGACGTATTTGCGCCAGTCGTGCTCTTCCTTGAAGCCAAGGACTTCGCGGATCTTGGCATTGCAAAGCGGGGCCGCGAAGCCGTCGAGGTCTCCCGTGATCGGCGTGTTGGGTGCCCATTTGGCCAGGAATTCGCGGGTCGGCACGGTCGCCGTGATCGTGTCATTGACGGCATTGAAGACCTGGAAGCCCAGCCCGTCCTTCGCCACACAGAGATCGACGATCTGGCCGAGGTCGCGGGCGTCGATATAGGACCAGGCATTGCGCTTGCGGCAAGGTGGATCGGCGAGATAGCCGGGGAATGCCGCGTAGTCTTCCGGGGCGATGACATTGCCGATGCGCAGTGCATAGACATCGATGCCGTAGCGCATGGCGAAGGCGCGGGCCGTCTTTTCGTTGACCACCTTGGAGAGGCCGTAACTGTCCATCGGGTCGGTATCGTAATCCTCGGTCAGCGGAAACGCGTGGTAGTCCTTGTCGCCTTCGGCAAAGCAGACGCCATAGGTGGTTTCCGACGAGGCGATGATCACCTTCCTGATGCCGAGCTTGGCGGCGGCCTCGATGACATTGTAGGTCGAGACGGTGTTTTCGGCGAAGGTCTTGTTGTCGGGATGCATCAGGATGCGGGGGACGGCGGCGAAATGCACGACGGCATCCACCGGCTTCGGGCCGCCCGCCTCTTCGTAACCGTCATAGCCGAAGTGGCAGGAGAGCGCGTTGAAGACTTCGCCCGGATCGGTGACGTCGGTCAAAAGCGTGTGCACGCCCGGCACATCGAGCACGGCGCGGTCGACGTTGAGGACCTTGTGGCCCTTGCCCAGCAGATAGGGCACGACATGGCGCCCCGCCTTGCCGCTGCCGCCGGTAAATACGATCCGCTTGCCCATGGTGATCCTCCTCGAGATTGGGTTGTCTGACGACCAGATAGCGCGAACGCGACCAAAGGGTAAGAGGGGCGTTCACGCGCCACGAGTTCCAAGGAACCCAAGCCGCTCGTCCCGTGTTTCTTCCGGCACACCCAAACCAGGAGAGACGCGTGAAACTCGATGATTTTGCAGACAGAGAGCCCAGGTTGATCCTGGAGGAATTCTTTTCCGGCACGCTGCGCGGCTGGGGCGTGACCATTGGCCGGCTCGGCGGCTTCCAGAACCGCTTCACCATCGACGCCCGCGGCCACTTCGATGCCACCGCCAATGTGCTCACGCTGAAGGAAGACTATTTCTTCGACGACGGCCATTCCGACTCGCTCTCTTGGACAATCCTGAAGCGCAGTGAAAACCGTTACGAAGGCCGCGAAACCCTGATCGACGGGGTCGCCGAGGGCGACCAGGCAGGATCGGCCTTCCGCTGGCAATATTCCCGCGACGTTCCTCAAGCCGACGGATCGAAGATCCGGTTCGGCTTCGACGACTGGTTCATCTTGCATGACGAAAAGCATATGAGCGTCCATGCCTCTCTGACCAAGCTCGGGCTGGAAGTGGCGACGATCGACGCGTTCTACGAACGGGTGGGTTGAGCCGAAAGACGGTCAAGGGGACGGGCCAAGCAGAGCTTGACGGCTCCGCGCCCCCTCCCCATTTCTGATCCGGGATCGATGGAGGAAAACGATGGGACTGTTCGACGGAATTCTGGGCCATGGATCGAGCGTTGACCCGGGCGATCTCGCCAAACGGCTCGACGGCGTCTTGATCGACGGCGAGCAGGTTTCGCTCGCTTTCAAGGTGATCCGCGACGTCTTCGTCTTCACCGACAAGCGGCTGATCCTGATCGACGTGCAGGGCATTACCGGATCGAAGGTGGACTACATGTCCGTGCCCTATCGGGCGATCACCCGCTTTTCTGTGGAAACTGCCGGCACATTCGATCTCGACAGCGAATTGAAGATCTGGGTGTCGGGTGCGAATGATCCAGTGACGAAGACCTTGAAGAAGGGCACGGACGTTCGCGGGATACAAAGGGCGCTGGCGGCGGGCGTTTTGCAGTAAGCTTGCTGGACTGCGTCTGGGCGTCTCAATGCTCGGCGATCGAACTGTCTGTCCAGCAGCCGCAACCGTTGTGAGGAGGGTATGTGATGCCGAAGGTGCTTGGAATTGGCGGCCTGTTTTTTCGGGCAAAGGACCCCGTCACCCTTGCTGCATGGTACGAGACACATCTTGGTGTCGGCGATCTCCATAAATCCGTATGGCACCAAGAAGCAGGTACCACGCTGTTCGGGCCGTTTCGCCAGGATACCGATTATTTCGGCCGTGCCGAGCAGCAGTGGATGATCAATTTTCGCGTTGATGACCTCGACGGTTTCATCGCAAGGCTGACGACGAGCGGGATTGCAGTCGAGACACGGGAGGAATGGGATTCCGAAGTGGGGCGTTTTGCGCGTATTCATGATCCCGAGGGCAATCCGGTGGAACTTTGGGAACCTGCAAGCGCCTGAGGACAATACGCCGACCAAAGCTGCACATCGTTTCGCCGCAGGTCCGCGCGCTGCCGACTTTGACCTCCGGGCATGGTTCGTGCGGCCGAGGCAAACTTCCCTCACCCCCGAATCAGTGATACCCCTCGGGCTCTATCGCCTGGCGCCCTTGCGCCTGTTCCTCAAGGTTTCGTCCCGCCCGTGTTTCGTGTTCCGCTCATCGTTGCCATCGCTCTGATCATCGCCTTTGGCGGCGGGATCCTGTCGGCGCTTTCGATGCTGAATGCCTCGGTCGGTTTCGGCGCGATCGAGGTGGCGGGATGGCGGGCCTTTCCCGCGGCGCAGACGGCTTCGGCCGATCCCTACGCCAAGGCGCATCGCGCCAAGGGTGGGCGGCTGCTCTACGGGTCAGCGGAGGGGCTGCAATTCACGGCGTTTCGCGATGCCGAGGGACTGACGCTGACGGGCACCTGCTCCTACCGGATGAGCGGACGCACGCCGACAACGCGGATCTGGACGCTTTACGCGGCGGATGCCGACGGCACGCCACTCAATGCCGGCGTGGACCTGCCGGTGGCTAAGAATTCGCAGACTGTTCTGAGACGCCGCGACGGGTCCTTCGACATCGTGATCTCGCGCACGGGGAAAGCCGGCAACTGGCTCGCCATTCCCGACACGGGCGCCTTCCAGCTGGTGCTGACGCTGCTCGATACACCGGCTGCCGCCTCTACGGGACTTTCGGGGCTGTCCATGCCGGTGATCGAGCAGATCGGGTGCGGCCAATGAACAAGCTTCTCTATGCCGTCATCACCGGCATCTTCGGCGCCATCCTCCTGCATATCATCATCATTCTCGGCGTGCCGCATTTTACCGGCCGGGACGCCTTTACGCGCGTCACGTCAGAAGGCGTGCCCTTTGTCTTCCATGCCCTTTCGGCAACGCCGGACAGTGTGGGTCTTTCGAGTATCGATCCTTACCTGCGTGTCGCCGTCTGCCATTTCGACATCGAGCGGCAGCCACTCTCGCTGGTGGCGCTGGGTGGCGGCGTCGATTTCTGGTCGGTCGCGATTTATGACAGGGATGCCAACGAAGTCTTTTCGATGAACGACCGCACATCGGTCGCGGGCGATCTCGACGTTCTGGTGGCCACGCCAGTGCAGGTCGCACAGCTCAGGAAGACGCCGATTGCAGCACTCGCCGAGACAATCCTCGTCGAACATCCGGGCACGGAGGGATATGTGGTGCTGCGGGTTCTCGCGCCGCAGGCAAGCTACGAGCCTGAGGCCAAGGCTTTTCTCGCCGAAGCCGAATGCCTGCCGTTCACGGGGCGCTGAGGCGGCAGAAAGTCAGTGCAGCGGCGCGTCCGCGAGCACGCTGCCGAGCCGGATGACCATCTTGCGATCGAAGAATTGCGGCCTCGCGAACATCCAGTCCAGAGCCTGTGTCGACGACCAGGGGCGTTTGTAGGGGCGGACTGAGGTCAGTGCCTCGAAGACATCGCAGACAGTGGAAAGCCGCACTGGCACGCTCAGATCCTTCTGCTTCAGACCCAGCGGATAGCCGGAACCATCCAGCGCCTCGTGATGCAGGCGGCAGATGTCGAGCACGACGGGCGGCAGTTCCGGATAGGTCTTGAGCAGACGGTAGCCGGCCTCGGGATGATTGCGGATGACGTGACGTTCCGCTTCCGTGAGCTTGCCAGGCTTGGTCAGGATCTCGCTTGGAATGAGCAGCTTGCCGATGTCGTGCAGCATGCCGGCGACGCCGAGGATGCCGGTGGTTTCCTCATCCATCTCAAGGGAGCGGGCGAGAAGCGTCATCATGCCGCTGACGGCCAGCGAATGCATGTAGGTCGTCTCGTCCTTGCTCTTCAGACGCGTGACTTCCAGCGCGATGACCGTGCTGTCGGACCAGATGCCGGCATTGTCTTCGGCCGCCTGCGAGAGACCGGTCATGTCGAGGGAACCGCCGGCCACCAGGTCGCCGAGGCTCGCCTTCAGAGCCTTTGCCGATTGGGAAACTTCCTGCCGGACAGCTTCGACGCGCACCGGATCGGCGGCCCGCCTGGTCGTGGCCGCCTGAGGCGGGCGGCCGTCCGGATCGAGGCCGAGGCGAATATTGATCGACACTTCGCTGGCGGACGTCGCCAGAATGGCGGTGAGGTCGGCATCGGTCGTGACGAGGAAACGGCGTCGCGCAAATTCCCGGCTGGGACAGGCGACGCTTTCAACGAACATGCCCTTGCGAATGCGGTCCTTGGCAATCTTCACCAGCATTGAATTTTACCGTGGCTCCACATGAGACAGGACCAGAAACGGGCCTGGAGGCGATGCACCGATATACTGCAATTTTGTAGTTTATTTTATGTTATAAAAGTAATTGATACTCCGTGAACAGCGCCAGACTCGTCGACAGAGTGCACACAACATCATGAGGACGATCGATCTTCACGGTGAACAGGAACATGGCTGAGCCTTCACCCAGAATACCCGATCGGCTAAAGGCGGAAGAAACAGCGTCTCAACAGGGACGGCGACCCGGGCCGAAGACGGGGCCCTGTGGGGCGGGCAAGGCCGGCAGCGTCGGCAGTTCCACCCGCGGCCAGATGGCATTGGGGTCCAACCGCTCGTAGCGGATGCCGGTGAAGAAGAGGATTTGCGCCTTTTCCCCCAGCGCGCGTGTCGAACGGCGCGAGAGGTTCAGCCGGTCCGAAATCCTGATGATATCCGCCATGCTCGTCTCCTTTCGAGAAGAAAGATCGAGAGGGTCGAGAAAATCATCTCGCCCTGCCCTCCTGCTAAGAGGGCCGGCACATCCGGTTCATGCTGCGGAAAGTCTCACACACACCGGGATCATCTGCGCCTTTCTCAGACGCGTGCCCCTGTCGCGGATCACCCCACGGCCGGGGTACGCATATGCCTAATATCGGAAACATGCGGCGAATCATCTGCTGTGACCACCCGCCTGTCCACAGGAAGCCATAGGTTAGTTAACAGCTTGCTAACAAATTCGTTCTATTCTCACACACATCTGTATTGCGTTGGAGTGGTGTGTCGTGAGCGAACAGTTCAGGGAGCTTGAAAGGCCGGCCGGCGCGCGGAACAAGGATGTCGTTCTGATGGCCACGGTCACGAGTTTCCAGGCGCTCTCCTTCCCCGGCAAGTCGGAACTCCGACAATTTGCCGAACTGTTCCAGCCGCTCTTTGCCGGATCCTCTGTCGAGGCCCGCCGCGAAGCAGTCGCTGCCCTTTCGCAGAGCCCGAGCCTGCCGCTCTCTGTCGCCGCCTTCATCGCCAGCCAGCCGATCGCAATTGCCGCTCCCTTTCTCGCCGCCTCACCGGCGCTGTCGGACGACATGCTGATCATGATCGCCCGCACGCAGGGCGCCGATCATGCGCGCGCCATCGTCAAGCGCGAACGGCTGTCGCCGACGGTGATCGATGCGCTCGTATCCCTGCGCCACGCTCTGCCGCCGCGACCGGAGAAGTCGGAGATCGAAACCACAACGGCCAAGCCGCAGGAGGCGGCCGAGCCGACGAGTTTCGACAGGGTAATGGCGGATCTCACCATGGTCGATCTGCCGGGTGCGACGACAAATTCTGTGACCATCAGCGAGACGGCGAACGTTCCGGCAACGACGAGCACGACCGAGGCGACGCCAACAGATCAGGCGCGCGAAGAAATGCTGCGCCAGACGATCAAGCGCATGGCCTATCAGCAGCGCCCGGCGACGAGCGATCGGCTCGGCCGGCGCCAGGCAACGCCGCTGCAGACGGCACTCCTGGTCCGCTTCGCGCGGTCGCATGACGGCAGCCTTTTCGCCACCACGCTTGCCGATCTCCTGTCTTCCAGCCGGTGGCTCGCCGAGCGCATCCTGCTCGACATTTCCGGCCGGCAGCTTGCAACCACGCTTTCGGGTGTGGCGATGGACGACCGCGAGGCGATCTTCGTGCTCGAACACATCTATCCGCACCTCGCCCGGCGTGAAAACGGCGCGAGCCGGGCGGAAAACCTGTTCTTTGGCCTCGACCCAGACGAGGCGGAAGCCCGGATCGACAGCTGGATCCGCGCCGACCGTTACACCTTTGCCGGCGAGGAATTGCCGGTTGAACCGCGCGACAAGGTGACGGCTTCCCCGGTGGTCCAGCTGACCGCCGCCAACCAAGCCTCTGCCAAGCGTCAGCCTGTGGGAGACGAACACGGGCGGCAGGTGCTCAGGGCGCGCAAGCGGTAGGGCCTATCTGAAGAGTTAGGTATAAGCAGGGACCGGGAGACGGTCGCGCGGGCGGTGGCCTTCGGGCCCTGGCGCTTTGCGCCGACCCTCCCCTCCACGGGAGGGTGCAGTGCCGCTCAGCCTGCTGCGTCTGCCAGAGTGAGATAGGTCCCGAGATCTTCCACCTCGATCTCGACCAGCCAGAGGTCACTGTCGAACTTCCGCTCGCGGGCGATCAGTGCCTCGACCGCCTCCGGTTCCGCGCGCTGCAGCCGCGGCTCGAAGATTCGGTCGTCGCGCGTCTCGTCATCGATCATGGCTTGGGGTGCCGGCCCATAAAGCGTCTCAAACCCATCCCGGAACCGCTGGCGCACGAAGATGGCACCCGAGGCGTCCGAACCCTTGTGCACGACCGCTGCATAACCGCCGTCGGAGAAGACGCGGCGCGTGAGTGCGGAGACGAAAATGTCGGACCGGATGCGCATGAAGGGGTCTTAGGGGAATGTGGGGGTGGCGTCGAGGGTGAGGTGCCACGGTGCCTAACGAATGCCGTCCAGGCTAGACGGCGGCCTTGTATGGCGCCTCGACGATTTCGGACGACCGGCGCCGCGCCACTGCGATGTCGAAGCTGTTCTGCATGCGCATCAGCGTCTCCATCGATATTCCGAAGGCCTTCTCGATGCGAAGTGCCATCTCGGATGACAGGCTCGCGCGCTGGTTCAGCAGTGCCGACAGAGCAGCACGGGTGACGCCCAGAACAGCTGCGGCCGAAGTTACATTGAGGCCCAAGGGCTCGATGATCTCGTGGCAATTGAAATCTCACCCGGATGGGCCGGGGACTTCATGCAGAGAGATAGGCCCGCCAGCGTAGAGCGTCAAGCGACACCCTACACCTTCACAGCTAGCCTCAGCCCACCCCAATGCCGACCTGCAACGAAGATCGGGGCGGAGATGTCTTTCATCAGGACGAAATTGCCGCCGCCCATGTCGCGGCGATAGGTCTGGACGAGGAAGGGTGCGGTGGAACGGCCGGCGGCAAGGCCAACGCGGTCGTTGAAAATGCGGCGGTTGCGGCAGTTGGCGGTGTTCCAGACGGTATCGCCGGGGCGCTGTGGCGCGGAGAATTTCTTGTTGTGGGTGGGCAGATAGCCGTTTTCATCGACCGGGGCGCAAAAGCCGATACGCTCTGACGAACCGGCGATCGGCTCCAGGATGCCTGGCAGGACCTGGTCGGTGAATTCGGTGAAGCCGGTCGTCATCTGCACCGGATCGGTGCCCGGGATCGGGCGGTAGTTGCGGTCGAAGAGGTCGGACTGGCGGATCCTACCGCTGTCCACGGCCTGCTGGAACACTTGGGAGATGCGGGCGGCGACATCGACGGCAGTGTCGATCCAGTCGCTGTCGGCGGTTCGAATGCCGGCGCTCGCGGTCAGCTGAATCAGGGTTTCCGACAAGGCAACGACCTTGTCGACACGACCGGCTGTCTGCTGGAGGTGATGGTCGGACTGGCGGACCTCCGCCGACATGTCACTCAATGTCGCGACGAATTCCGAACACTGGCGGTCGACCTGGTCGGTCGTCTGGGCCATGGCCGAGGAGCCGTCGAGAATGCGGGTGATGACCTGCTCCATGGCGGAGAAGGATGCGTTCATCGCCTGGGACGTCTCGCGTACGTCGCGGGCGCTCGCCGTCGCGCCTCGGCCGGCCTCGGTGAGGCTGACGATCTTCACACGGATCTGATTGAGGGTTTCCTGGATGGCACCAGTGGCTTGTGATGTCTGCAGCGCCAGAGCGCGGACTTCTGCCGCGACCACGGCGAAGCCTTTGCCCGCCTCGCCTGCGCGGGCGGCCTCGATGGCAGCGTTCAGCGCGAGAAGATTCGTCTGGCGGGCGATCGTACCGATCTCCTCGGCAACCTTGTCGACTTCGGCGAGCGACACGGAAAAAGACCCGATCTCGCTGCCGATCTCCTCTGACGTGGAGACCATGTGGTCTATCTTGTCGACGGCACCGGTCAGTCGGGTGGCGCTGTCGGTCAGCATGCGACGGGCCTCGCCGGCCGTCTGGTCGGTCTCGCGAAGGGTGTTAGCGACGTCCCTGTTGGTCTCGGCGATGGAGAGCGCGGTGCGGGTGATGCCGTCGAAGGTGATGGCGTGGCGCTTGGAAATGCCGGCCACGTCCTGGATGGCGCCGGCGATATCGACGAGGTCGACGCCGAGGGTCGAGGCCTCTTCGGCCAAGCGCTGGACGATGCCCCGCAGGGTGGCGGCGTCGGCCTCCGGTCGCGGTGCCGCAAGCGGCTCGCCGGAATGCGGGTCGTCGTCTCGATGCGCGATCATCGCAGCTGTCATGGTTCATCCTCCTCCAATCGGAGAAGGATAGCGCTGGTATGATTAATGATGGGTTGCTTTAGCTATTGTGAAAATTCGCCTAGACGAAAGGCTCAGAGGGCGCCGATGGCCTTGAGTTTCTTAAGGACGGCGGCACTCGGCTCGCCTGTTTCCGGAAGCTGGTAATGGCGCTCGAAGCGACGGATGGCGGTGCGGGTGTCGTCGCCGGGAATGCCGTCGATGGTGATGTTCTTGTAGGCCATGTTTGAGAGGCCACGCTGGATTTCCATGACGAGACCGGGATCGAAATTGGCCTGCTGCACCGGCGGCGGCGCGGCCGGTTCGACGGCCTTTGGTGGCAGGGCCTGGACCGGCACGACCGGGCGGCGTGGGGCGGTAACGAGCTTCGTGTCGGCACTGCGGATCGCGGCGGCGACCGGGTCCTCGCCGGCGGCATCGCTCTCCATGACGGGGCGTTGCGCGGGGACGGCGGCGGTGACACCGCGGTCCAGAGTGAGGGCTGCGAGCAGTTCCGGGGTGACGAGGCCGTTCGCCTCCATGCCGACGGTCTTCTGGAAGACGGCTATCGCGGTTTCAGTGCGCGGGCCGATGACGCCGTCCGCCTCGCCGTCATAGAGACCGCGGCGCAGAAGTTCCGCCTGAACCCGGCGGATCAGAGCCCCTGTTTCCTCGGCATTGGCTGGCAGGCCGGCAGGGAGCGCTGCGGCGGGGAGCTTCGGGGCCGCATCTTCAACCGCAGCCGTCTCGACCGAAGTGCCCTCGCCAGTCGTCTTCTCCCGTTCGATGCGGAAGGTGGTGACGGTTTCGGGATCCTGCTCGCTGAGCAGCGGAGCGCGCGGCACGCCGGCAAGTGCGGTGAAGTCCTCGGCATTGCGGGTGCGCAGGAAAGGCGATGGATGCTGGCCGGGCTGATACCAGAGCGCATTGGCAGCGATGGTGCCGAAGATCAGCGAGAAGCAGAAGACGCCGCCGACAGCGCGCGGATAGCGGCCAGCCAGGCGCACCAGCGCGCCCCCGCCTTTGGAAAGAACGAGGAGAGCCGCATTGCCCGCCTTTTTCTTCTCAGGCGATTTTCGCTTCCGCTTCGTCATGCTCCGGCGCTTTCCCACCCGTCCTGTTTTCGTGTCCCGCGGCAGCCAGACGCGGCGGGAATTCGATCATGTTCGTCTCGTCCACGGACCTGGCGCCCGAGCCGTCGACCGGCAGCGTCACCATGACCACGGTGCCCTCGCCCGGCCGGCTTTCGATCCGGAACGTGCCGCCATGCAGGGCCGTCAATCCCTTTACCAGCGAAAGCCCCAGGCCGGAACCCTCGTAGTTGCGATTGAGATCGTTCTGCACTTGTGTAAACGGGCGGCCGATCAGCGCCATCTTTTCCGGTGCGATGCCGATGCCTGTGTCGCTGACGCTCACGGTCACCTCGTTGCCGGTCCTTGAGGCATCGATGGTAACGGCGCCGCCGGCATCTGTGAACTTGATGGCATTGCCGAGCAGGTTAATGACGATCTGGCGCAGCGCGCGGCCATCGGCCGTGATGTCGCCCAAGCCCTTCGGCAGGCGGCTGCTGAGCTTCAGCCCCTTGGTCTGGGCCTGCAGTGACAGCATGCGCTCGCATTCCGTCAGCGAAGCGGCGAGATCGACATTCTCGAGCACGAGTTCGTAGCGGCCGGCCTCGATCTTCGACATGTCGAGCATGGTGTTGACGACCGAGAGCAGATGGGCGCCGGACTGGCGGATCAGCTGGACATATTCGCGCTGGCGATCGTTTTCGAGCTTGCCGAAGTATTCGCCGATGAGGATGTCGGAAAAGCCGAGGATGGCATTGAGCGGCGTGCGCATCTCGTGACTGACGGCAGCCAGAAAACGGCTCTTGATCTCGTGGGCGGCACTCGCCTCTTCTTCCTTGCGGGCAACGGCATCGCGTATCGCCATCTCGCCTGCGATGTCGAGCATCTGGGCGCGGACCGCAGCGAGCGATCCATCATCGGCGCGCACGGCGGTCATGTCGAGGCGGACATTGAGGAACTGGGCCTGGTCGAGGCCGATCACCGGGCGGTCGAGACGCAGATCGGTCACGACGACATCGGCGCCGAGGCGCAATTCGTCGAGAGACTGGACGAAGGCCAGCCGGTCGGAGACATGCACCTGCTCGACGAAAGGCCGCGACAGAGGTTCGCGCAGAAAGGATAGGAACATCTGCCGGTCGCGACCGCCGGCATTCAGCACGATGCCGGCCGGATCGAGGGTCAGGAAGAGACCCGGGCAGAAATCGTAAGGCTCGGCGGCGAACTGCTCGGCGGCCGGCAAGCGGGCTTCGGCGCTTGCGGCCCCGAGGCGGCGACCGGAGACGAGAGCGACGGCAGCGATGAGATAGAGCGAGGTCACCAGCGCGAAGCCGATCGGCAGGCCGGTGGCGGTGCCGAGGAACAGGGTGAGCCCGACGGGAACGGCAACGAAGGCCGGCGAGAGGGCGAGCGTCAGCTTGCGCAGCGCGACGATCTCGGCGCGTCCTGCGGGCCGGCCGGCAGCATGACGCGACAGAAGCCGGGCAAAGAGCCCGTCCATCGTCCCCGTCAGTGCATCCGACAATTTACGCAATACAACCACGCCAGAAATCCGCGACCGGTTCATCTGATTTATCCTCGGACGATAGGCCGGACGCGCTTAAGGAATAGATAAGGCAGAGGCTCAGAACGGGCCTTCCCGGGTCGATCTGACCCGAAACAGGACAGGCGGATGAGGCTTTCCGAAACATGGTTAACGGGGCGTAAGCGCTGAAATCATTCAACTTTTCGAATGGGCGTTAAGATTTGTGTCGGCCCGTTGCTGCGAGAAGCGGTGGATTGTCGGGCGACCGCCACATTTATGCTTAACGGCATCAGCTAGACTTTTAGGCAAGTGTCCCGATACGGAGAGATCACTCAAATTTTAGTCGAATTCGCTTCAAAACCGACCGGGTTTCGAAAAGCGATTTTCGCGAATCAAACCTAGGGTCGCATTCATGAGTTCGGGGAAATACCCGGATCGTTCCGGCAAAGACCGGGCAACAGGGATTTGGTGAAGACCATGTGGGTTCTGATCAAGGGTAGTATCTACTGCACCGCGACGCTGGTTGCATTGTCCTTCCTCGCGGCACCGCCGGCCGAGGAGAGAGACGGCGCCGGCTTCGACATGGGTGCGGCCGTGGCCGCTGCGAGCGGTGCCTATGAGTATGTGACCTCGCTGTGCGTCGAGAAGCCCGAAGTCTGCGAGAAGGGCGCCGCGACCTTCCAGGCGCTCGGCCAGCGGGCCCGCGAAGGCGCACTCGTCGCCTATCAGCTGCTCGACAAGCAGTTCACCGACGATGGCACCACGGCCGTGGCGGACGAAAGCGGAGCGCCGAAGCGTGGCGTGGTCGAGATCGTCAAGCCGGAAGTCGAGACACCAAGCCTTGCCAGCGTCGAAGCCGAGATGCCCGTCATCACCGGCACCGTGACGCCCACGGCGCGGCCGAAACACCTGCCGCAGCCCTACCAGCCACCGAAGCCCTGACCGGCCGAACGGCTACAAGCACTGCCTTGCGGGCAGTGACATAAAGAATTCGGGGGCGGTTGCCCGCCCCATCTCCCCTTGCAGCCGGGCCTGCCATGGACCGGATGCCTGTCTGCCTGTCCCTCACTGAATTCGGCATTTTGCCGGGCCGCGTAGCGCAAGCTGCGCGGCTTTTCTTTTTGGGGGCTGACGATGGTAGGCTGTCGAAAGTTCCATTTTGCGGCCACTGGGCATCGACGGACTTCTGCCCAGCTCCCATTTCCTTGCCGCAGGCGGTTCAAATGCGCCGATGACTGGACTATATCGGTCCGACTTGAACATCGGGTGGGCAGCATGACGAGCTTGAACGCAATGATCGACGACTTCGGTTTCCTCGATGAGTGGGAGGACCGGATGCGCTATGTGATCGAACTCGGCAAGGCGCTGCCCGACCTGCCGGACGACGAGAAGACGGCTGGCAACAAGGTGCAGGGCTGCGCGAGCCAGGTCTGGCTCTCGGTCTCGGCCGGTAATGGTGCCGATCCCGACATGATGTTTCGTGGCGACAGCGACGCCTTCATCGTGCGCGGTCTCGTGGCCATCGTGCTTGCCGCCTATTCCGGCAAGAAAGCTTCGGAGGTGGTGGCCTTCGATGCGCTCGACCTGTTCAAACAGCTCGGCCTGCTCGAACACCTGACCGCCCAGCGCGCCAACGGCCTGCGCTCGATGATCCAGCGCATCCGCGAGGAGGCTGCGCGCCGGCTGGTGTGAGCGGGGAGCGCGCCCTCACCTCATCTTCGGGCGGAAATCCTCCTCGCCCCAATGGCGCGGGCGAGATCTGGAAGGCGGCGAGGCGTAGTGGCGGGCGAGCGCGAGAAGGGCGGCCCGCAGCATGAGCTTGGCGGATCGGGCGGGCCACTGGCGTTCGCGCTCGACGGTTTCCAGACCTTTGCCGAAGCAGCAGACATCGAGTGCGACGCCGGAGAGTTCCGGGCCCATGGCCTCGACGGCGCGGGCGATGCGGGTTCGGGCGGCGAGCCTGTTGTCCGCAAGCTCCACGGCAGGCGGCGGGGCGCCGTTCGCGCGGGCCGAGAGCCGGGGCTCCCAGCTTGCCGTGATCCGGGGCTGAAGGCCGGCGAAGTCGAAGTCGGCGGCAAGGCGTTCGCCGGCGGAGACGGCATCCTGCGACAGGAAGCTGCGGCCATCTTTCTCCCTCAGGCGCAGAAGTGGAAAGAGCGGTGATTCCTGCAGGTTGCGGCGCACGGACTGACGCCCCGCGGGGGTCACCAGCGTTTCGAGCGCAATCTGACGATGCTGGCTTGAATGGGCCTCGTCGGGCAGGTCGCAGAGATCGCGGCGTAGCCAGGCCGCCGTTTCGGGGGTGGCGATCAAGCCTTCGGGGGAAGACGCGAGCAGACCGTCTGCAATCAGGCGGGCGACGAGTTCCGGGTCCGGACCTGCCGGTTCAGCCAGCGCGTGATCCACGTCCGACGGGGAGACAGGATCGCCATGGGGTCGGTTTGCAAGCGGACCGGTGAGTGCGCGGCGGAGGATCTGGCGGATCTGTTTACGCTCGGCGCGGGAAAGGCTGCCGGGAGGCGCATAAATGGCGGTTGCGCGCGACGCCTTTTGGCTGGACGCATGTTGCGAAGGAGTATGCAGGGCGTCGCTACCCTTCGTTTGTACCTCGGCGCCTCCGGACTGACGGATGCCGTGCGGCTGGTCGATGTTCTTCTCCTGCGTCGTGTGTCGCCTCCCCTCAGATGCGCCGGCCGGCGAGCAGGTGCACGGCGCTCGCCATGCGCTCGACGATCGCGACGAAGGTGTCATAGGCGCGGTCGTCGCGGCGGTCTTCCACCATGCGGCAGGCATGGCCGACCGTGGAGCGATCGCGACCGAAGGCTTCCGCCACCTCCCCCATGGGCATGGAATAGGCGACATGGCAGACATACATCGCCACCTGGCGTACATGGCTCGTTGCCCTTCGACCGGGATCCTGATCGCTCTCAAGACCGGTGGAGCGCAGCAGTTCCTCCGTCAGCTGGCGCACGATCATGCAGAGAAGACGCCGTTCGGGGGTGAGAGGCCGCAGGCTCGTCCCGTCCGGATAAGAGACATCCGACTCGCCGGCGTCCCATTCGAGCGGGAGTGCGGCCGGCAAGCTTGGCGTTTGGGGTGGAGAGGAAGGATCGACGGTCACGGCGCACCTCGTAATAGGATTTTCTTCCTATCAAAACTAGCAGACAAGGCCGGTTTTTGAACCCCATGAATTTAGGGGTGCCGAAATTTCCTTTTTCCGGCCCGAGACTTCCACAACGCCTCACCCGAGGATGCTGATTATTTTCCCATTCAAGAACACAAAAAAGGCCGGTCGCAGGACCGGCCTCGTCTTCCGCATGCCGCAAGCGGCTGTGCCGGGCTTACTTGCCGCGCTTGCGGCGCTGGCCCAGACCCATTTCCTTGGCGAGGCGCGAGCGCGCTTCGGCATAGGCCGGGGCGACCATCGGATAGTCGGCCGGCAGGCCCCACTTCTCGCGATATTCTTCCGGGGTCATGTTGTAATGGGTCATCAGGTGGCGCTTGAGCGACTTGAACTTCTGACCATCCTCGAGGCAGATCAGATAGTCGTCCTCGATCGACTTGCGGATCGGAACCGGAGGCTTCGGCTTTTCGACGACAGCCGGCACCGGGGTTGGCGACGCTGTGCTGTTTAGAGCCTGGTGGACATCGGCGATCAGGGTTGTCAGGTCACTGACCTGGACCATGTGGTTGCTGACATAAGCCGAGACGATATCGGCGGTCAGTTCCACCAGCAACTGCTGGCTGGGACCCTGTTGGACTTCACTCATTCAAATCTCCTGTTCAATTCCCGCGCGGATCCGCCGTCCGCGCAGACAATAGTTCAAATCCCTCCCGTAGCGCCAAGCGGATACGGAAGATGAAAGTTCCCCACGAAGATCACCAAATTTCAAGAGACGGTCCCCAAACCGTCCCTCCTTCTGCAACGTCTGTCACGACGAAGATCAGGTCTTTGCGCAGGCCGATACCCGAAACTCAACTTCGCATATAAACCGCAAACGCAACAGATCAGCGCTCTCAAAAGTGAATTATCACTCTTGCTGCAAATGTCCACCTGATATTTCTACTAGATATGACGGGTATAAATCTTTTTTATTCGACGTTAGTTCAGTTTGCACTGCAACCGAAAGCAGCGATTTCATTAGAAACATAAATTCAACCGGCAATAACAGCGGCGTAATTATCCCATCATATCGTCACGTACCGATACAGACGACAGTTTGTAGCCGACCTTGTGGGCCGCGCGCGCGAGAAGATGGGCTGAAATCGGGGCCGTCAGCACGAAAAAGACGATGCCCGCCAGCGCCCGTCCAAAGGTCGCGCCATCGGCCGCATGCAGGCCGACGGCGAGCAGGAGCAGGCCAGACCCGACCGTGCCGGCCTTGGAGGCCGCATGCATGCGGGTGTAGAGATCCGGCAGGCGGTTGACCCCAATCGCGGCAACCAGCGAGAACAGGGCGCCGCCGATCATCAGGACGGCAACGGCGAGAGCGGCGAGAAGCGAGATCATTTGGTCTCCTTGCCGCGTGGTGCGGCCGGTTTGCTTGCCTTGCGCGGCTTGTCCGTCTTCTCCGTCTTCACTGGCCTCGATGAGGCGGGTTTGGCCGCAGCCCTGGTCAGAAACGGAGCGGGACCGAACTCAACGTCCTCCCCCTCCCCGACACGGCCACGGGCCAGGACGAAGCGGGCGAAGGCGACAGTCGCGAGGAAACCGACAAGGCCGAGTGCGATGGCGATGTCGATATACAGCGTATAGCCGGTTCTGAGCGCGATGACGGCGATGAAGCCGATCACGATGCCGACCAGCATGTCGAGCGCGATGATGCGATCAGGCAGGGTCGGGCCGACCACGGCGCGGTAGACCGTGAGCAACAACGCAACGACCAGGATCGCGATGGCGGTAACGGAAGCGTATTCGACGATGAGTTCAGGGGTCATCAGGCAAAGGCCTCCATGATCTTCTTCTCGAAGCCTTCGGCGATGTCACGGCGGGCGGCCTCGATGTCCGAGCAGTCGAGCGCATGCACATAGAGGGTCTGGCGATCCTCTGAGACATCGACCGAGAGCGTGCCGGGCGTCAGCGTGATCAGATTGGCGAGCAGCGAGATTTCCCAATCGCTTTTCACCGTCAGAGGATAGGCAAAGATGCCGGGCTTCAGATCCATGTTCGGGCTGAGCACGAGCGTTGCGACCTTCCAGGCGGACTTCGCCAGTTCGACCAGGAAGAGCATGACGAGCGACAGGATGCGACGCACGCGGCTGGTATAATCTGCCCCGACAAAGCGTTCGCGCAGCAGATAGAGCGTCAGGATCGACAGAACGAAACCGAAGATCAGGTTGAGAAGCGTGAAGCTGCCCGAGACGGTGGCCCAGATGACCGCCATCAGGATGCTAATTGCATAAAGGCTCATCGGGCACCTCCTTCAGGGAAGACGGAGCGGATATAGGATGTCGGATCAAGCAGGCCGGAGGCTGCATCCTGGCTCAGGACAATCAGGCTATCGGGCAAGAAGCCGAACCAGACGACGAAGCCGGTGAGGATGAGGATCGGTGCCAGACGCCAGGCCTGGTTTCCGATCGGAGCGACCGGAGTGGCCGTCATCGTCGGCTCCGCTTCCATCGCAGCAGGGCGCCAGAAGGCGAAGAGGAAGACGCGGCCAAAGGCGATGGTGGTCAGGAAGCCGGAGACGAGCACGGAGGCGGCAAGCCACCAGGCGCCGATATCGATCGAGGCCTTGACCAACAGCGCCTTCGGCCAGAAGCCGGAAAAGGGCGGCAAGCCGCTGGCGGCAAAGAAAAGCGCCAGGGTGATGGCCCCGAACAACGGTGCGGCGCTCCAGAGACCGGCCACGCGGTCGAGGCGGAAATGACCGCCGATGCGGGCGATCTCGCCAGCGACGAGATAGAGGGCCGTCATCAGCAGGATCGAATGCAGGGCGTAGAAGATCGCGGCGCCCACGGCGAGATTGCTGCCGATCGCGATGCCCACCATCATGTTGCCGATGCCGGCCACGACGACGAAGCCGAGGAAACGGCGGATGTCGTTTTGGGCGAGCGCGCCCATGGCGCCGAGAATCATGGTGAGAGCCGCCACGATGGCAATGACGAGGCTCAGCGCTTCACGCTCGACGGGGAAGAGCATGACCATGACGCGCAGCAGCGCATAGACGCCGACCTTGGTCAGCAGGCCGGCAAAGAGCGCCGAGACCACGACACGGGGTGTGTGGTAGGAGGCGGGCAGCCAGAAATTCACCGGGAAGGCCGCGGCCTTCATCGAGAAGGCGAGGATGAACAGCGCCGAGAGTGTCATCAGCGGCGCGGTGCCGGCATAATCCGGGACCTTCATGGCGATATCGGCCATGTTGAGCGTGCCGAATATGGCATAGAGATAGGCAACGCCGATCAGGAAGAGCGTCGTCGCCATCAGGTTCAGGACGGCATATTTCAGCGCGCCATCGATCTGTTCACGCTCCGAGCCGAGAATCAGGAGGCCGAAGGACGAGATCAGCAGGACCTCGAACCAGACATAGAGGTTGAAGATGTCGCCCGTGAGAAAGGCACCGGAAACGCCGGCCATGAGCAACATCAGCAGCGGATAGAAGCCGTAGCGGCGGCCACTGTTGTTGATTTCGACATGCGCGTAGAGCGCGCCGCAGAAGGCGACGATGGCAGCCGCGAGCGCCAGCAGCGCGCCGGTGAGATCGACCGTGATGGCGATGCCGAAGGGCGGCAGCCAGCGGCCCATCATCATGGTCAGCGGGCCATCGGCCATGACCTTCGACAGCAAGTAGACATTGTTGAGGACGAGCAGCGCCAGACCGGCCAGCGCCACGGGCGGATGCCAGTGAGTCCGGTGGCGGATCATCATCAGGATGGCACCGAAGGCGATGCAGAGCGCCATGGGCGTGACGGCCAGCCAGTGGGCAGCCGTCATCGGCTCCATCACATAGGCGCTAGCGTAGTCGGCAGGTGTCGTTGTGGGGGCAGCCATGAGGTCCTCGTGTCTCCTGCTCAGTAGCCGCTCGGCGGCAACGGATCGTCCAGCGGCTCGGCGACGCGCATTTCACCCGTGTCGTCGGTGCCGAGGTCCTGATAGGCGCGGTAGGTGAGCACCAGCAGGAAACAGAAGAAGGAGAAGGAAATAACGATCGCCGTCAGGATGAGGGCCTGCGGCAGCGGATTGGCGGTGCCGGCCGGCAGCACATCGACGCCGCCGGGGATGATCGGCGGGATGGCGGGCGTCAGGCGGCCGGCCGTGAAGAGCAGCATGTTGACGGCATTGCCGAGCAGGACGATGCCGAGCAGAATGCGGATGATCTTCTTCGACAGCATGAGATAGACGGCGGCGGCGAAGAAGATGCCGACGACGAGGGAGAAGATGACTTCCATCAGCCGTCATCCCTTTCTTCGAGTGCGAGCGCAATCGAGGCGAAGGTGCCGACGACCACGAGATAGACGCCGATGTCGAAGGAGATCACCGTTGCGAGCGGTACTTCGACGCCGGCGAGGCTCGGATAGATCCACACGCCGGTCATGAAGGGATAGCCGAGAGGGGCCGAGATCACGCCCGAGAGGGTCGAGACCAGGAGGCCACAGCCGGCGATCGACATCGGATGAAAGACCATGGCGCGGCGCACGGCCTGGACGCCGAAGGCGATGCCATACATGGCGAAGGCCGCAGCCCCGATCAGGCCACCGATGAAGCCGCCACCGGGTTCGTTGTGGCCGCGCAGCAGGACGAAGATCGAAAAGACCAGCATCAAGGCCGTCAGGAAGGGCGCGAAGGTGCGGAAGATCAGGGTGTTCATGAGCGCTTTCCACCTTTGGTCTTGGCCGGACGCTTGGCCTTGCCGGCGGCCTCCACCGGCGCCGCCATGACAGGGCCTGCCGGGACAGGGGCTGCCGGGGCGCCGACGACACGAATGCGGATGAGGGCGAGGATCGAGAGGCCGGTGATCATGACGACGGCTATCTCACCCAGCGTATCGACCCCGCGGAAGTCAACGATGATGACGTTCACGACATTGGCGCCATGGGCGATGATCTTGGAATGTTCGGCAAAGAAGGCGGAGAGCGCGCCATCGAAGGGCCCGGCTGTCGAGGCGGCGAGCATCAGTCCGAAGCCGACGCCGCAGGCAATGGCGAGTGAGCCGTCGAGCAGGCGGGCCGACATGGGGCGGTGATCCGAGGGCGAGAGCCGGAGGCGCGTCATGACCAGAGCCAGGATGACGACCGACAGCGTCTCGACCATGAACTGGGTGAAGGAGAGATCCGGCGCACCATAGAGCAGGAAGATGACGGCGATGGCAAAACCCTGGATGCCGAGGCAGACGATGGCGGTCAGGCGATCCTTGGCAGACAAGACGGCAATGACGCCGATCACGGCGATGGCGAGGACCGCCATTTCGTGGAAGTCGAATTCCGACGGCAAGCTGAGACCGGTCGGAAGCTCGCCATAGACGACAGGTGTAACGAGCAGCACGATCGCGACGAAGATGAAGGAAAGTGTGATGTAGGTCTCGAGGCGGCCGTTCTGGACGAAGCGGGTGACCGTGGTCGATATCCGCACGAGGCCGCTGATGACATGGTCGAAGCCGCGATCCGGGCTAATTGTAAGCCCGGTGACGAGGCGGTCGACGGCGGCGCGGAGACGGTCGAGGCCGAGATAGAGCACGACGCCGATGATGACGGTGAGCACCGAGAGCGCCAGCGCGACGCCGATGGAGGGAATGAGGCCGATGGTGACGGTCTGCGCCTCGCCATCCACGGCGCTCGCCATGGGCGAGGACACGAAGCGGTGGGCGATGCCGGAGAAGAGCGCGCCTGCGAGCGATAGGACGGCGAGCGTCAGCGGGCCGAGCCAGAGCAAGACGGGACCTTCATGGGCGTGTTTCGGCGTGTCGCCTTCCCGGCCGATGAAGGGCTTGAGGCCGACGGCAAAGGCGATGACGAACATCAGCGCATTGCCGATGACGGCCACGGCCGTGAAGAGGATGGCGCGGGGGGATGCGCCCGCCAGCGCATGGTAGATCTCTTCCTTGGCGAGGAAGCCAAAGAGCGGCGGAAGCCCCGCCATGGATATGCCGGCGAGGAGTGCTGCGGCAAAGGTGATCGGCATCAGCTTGCCAAGGCCGCCGAGCTTGGTGATGTCGCGGGTGCCGGATTCGTGATCGATCGCGCCGGCGACCATGAAGAGGCCGCCCTTGAACAGCGAGTGGGCGACGAGATAGAGCACCGCCGCCTCGACCGCGTAAGGCGTGTCAAAGCCGGTGAGCATGACGAGCAGGCCGAGCGAGGCGACCGTCGTATAGGCCAGCATCAGCTTCAGATCCGTCTGGCGCACGGCGAGGACCGCTCCGACCAGAAGCGTGATGCCACCGAAGAAAGGCAGCAGGATTTCCCAGGCGGGGGTTTCGCCCATGACCGGGTTAAGGCGCATCAGGAGATAGACGCCGGCCTTTACCATGGTGGCGGAATGCAGATAGGCCGAGACCGGGGTCGGCGCCTCCATGGCATTGGGCAGCCAGAAATGGAAGGGAAACTGGGCCGACTTGGTGAAGGCGCCGCCGAGGACCAGGAAAAGGGCCGCCAGATAGAAAGGGCTTTCGCGGAGCGCATCGCCCGTGGCGAGAAGCAGCGAGAGCTGGCTGACGCCGGTGATGTTCCAGATGAAGATCATGCCGGCGAGCAGGACGAGACCGCCGCCGCCTGTCACCACCAGCGCCTGCAACGCCGCACGGCGCGAGGCTTCACGCGTGTGATCGAAACCGATCAGCAGGAAGGAGGTGATGGAGGTGAGCTCCCAGAAGACGAAGAGCATCAGGAAGCTGTCGGAGACGACGAGGCCGAGCATGGCGCCCATGAAGAGCAGGATGAAGCCGATGAAGCGACCCTGCTGCGGATGGCCCTTCATGTAGCCGCCGGCATAAAGCACGATCAGGGCACCGATGCCGGTGATCAAAAGCGCGAAGGTGAGCGACAGGCCGTCGAGGAACCAGGAGAAGGAGAGATTGATGCTGGGAACCCAAGCGAAGCCGCCGGTCACCCGCTCGCCGGCGGCGATCTCGGGCAGAAAACCGGCGAAATGCGCAAAGGCCAGTGCGGGCGCCAAGGCCAGCAGCCAGGCGGCATTCGCCCCTAGTCGCGCCGTGAGCCACGGCGCCAGGAGGGCGGCGGCGAAGGGCAACAGCATGGCGACCCAGGTCAGGTCGCTCGTCATCTCAGGCATTCCATCTCCCCGTAGGCAAGGATCGGGTATCGCATCGGGTCTCGATCATACGTCGATACAAGGTGGGACCGTGTTAGGACAAGCCAACCTTCGTCTCAAGCAAAAACGGAACCTTGTCGGTTCACGGAGGCGTCAACCCAGGTTTCGGCGACAAACGGCGCATGTATTTCAGTTCGTGGTGAAAGCGGAGCCTGCTTCTGGCGACCAATAGCACGGGAGAGACAATTGCCGGTCCGTATCCGGCACCCTATCTATAGTGCAACCAAAGCCGGGCCGTGCTTTCCACTGCTCGCCACGCCCGGTGCTCGCCAAGGAGAACATCATGACCGCTTCCACCACCGCCCCGAAGATCGTCAAGTCCGACGCCGAATGGCGCGATCAGCTGACGCCGGAGCAATATCGCATCCTGCGTGAACACGGCACGGAGCGTGCCTTCACCGGCCCCTACTGGGACAATTTTCAGAAAGGCCTCTATAGCTGTGCGGCCTGCGACGAGCCGCTCTTCGTCTCCGACACCAAGTTCGACGCTGGCTGCGGCTGGCCGAGCTATTTCGAGCCGGTGAAACCCGATGCCGTGACCGAGCACCGCGACACGGCGTTCGGCATGGTGCGCACCGAAATCCGCTGCGCCAATTGCGGCGGGCATCTCGGCCATGTCTTCCCCGACGGCCCGAAGCCGACCGGGCTGCGCTACTGCATCAATGGGCATTCGATGGTGTTTACGCCGATCGAGTGACGGCTCCTCCCCGGTAAAGAGTGAATGAAAAGTCGACACTGCCAGGGCTACGATGGTGCAGCCCTGGCCAGTTTTCTCCCGCCCTACGATGTCCTCAGATCACCTGCCGGTGGGCGAGCGCCATCAGCGGCGCGACCACGGCGAATTGCAGGAAGGTGAAGGTGGTTTCCAGCGCCATGAAATCTCCGACCGAGGTCATGCGGTACTTCGCCGCGACCGGCAGGACCACGAAGGAAAAGGCGAGAAGGCCAAAGACGAGGAACGCGGCAGCGGCGCTGCGCCAGGTATCGGCCGGTGCCGTGGAGAAGAGGCGCGGATAGGCGAAGGAGAAGATCAGGCCCTGGATCACCATCGACGCGAGGCCAAGCGGGATGATGACATCGGGGCGGTACATGTCGAGGCGGTGGTAGACGGGTGCGAAAGTCTTCAGGTGCCAGACGTAACCGAGCGGGAAAGTCGGCAGAAGATAAGCGGCGAAGCCGAGCCAGAATGCCTTGCCCATGACGAAACCTCCCCAAGGTCTCATAGTTTCATTCCCCGGAGTGATGGAAACATGATAACTTGCTATTTGCAAGTGATTTGACCGGAACCGACATGAACCGCCCTGCCCGCTCCCTGTGCCCGATCGCGCTTGCGCTCGACCTCTTCGGCGACGCCTGGTCGCTGCTCGTGGTGCGTGACCTGATGTTCAAGGGCATATCCGGCTACAACGGTTTTCTCGCCGCCGGCGAAGGAATTGCCACCAACGTGCTCTCGGACCGGCTGGCAAAGCTCGAAGACGCAGGCATCATCGACAAGCGGCGCGACCCGTCGGACAAGCGACGCTTCGTCTACGGGCTGACGGCCAAGGGGGCCGATCTGGCGCCGGTGCTGGTGTCGATGGTGCTCTGGTCGGCGAAACACACCGACACAGATGCACCGCAGGACATGGTGTCGGCCATGGCGACCGATCCTTCAGGCTTTGCGCAGGCAGGTGATCCGGCGTGTGACGGCGGCTGAAGGCTCGGAGCCAAGCCGCTGATTTCAGACTCTTTCCGAAAGCGCCTTCAAGCACTCTTCGAAGGCGGTCAGATCGGTCCAGAGTGTCTCCGGAGCTGCCGCGTGGACGACCACCGGACCACCCCGACGGACTACCCCGCCATGCAGCATGAGGTTTTCGATCATGTCGAAATCCTCCAGCGAATGGCCGTCGGGGCCGCGTATGCGGCCTTCGGCATCACGACTGAGCGCGCCGCCATACCAGGCGAGTGTGCGTTGATAATGCGTTTCAGCGACATTCGTGTAGCAGGCGACGATCTTGCCGGCGCCGCACATGTAGCCGAGCTCGAAGACGGTGCCGGGATCGGCGGCGATGCCGCGAAAGGGCGTGAGATTGGCGATGATGCCGTCGGCCCGGTTCATGAAGCCCTCGTCGACTTCGGAGATGTTGAGACCGAACTGGTGTTTGGTCGGAGCCGGCGGAATGGTGAGGTCGCCGGGGCAAATCGGCTCGAAGCCGTAAACGCGGGTGAGGTCTGCCTTGGCATCGAGGATGGCGCGGGCATCGGGCAGGAAGACTTCGGGGCCGGCGAGGTAGAGTTTCAGGGGAGTTGGCATCGGGGAGGATCCGGATCATTGGGAGTGCGTGAAGAGGCACACCAGGATGAGGGTCTGACAAGGCCGGCTTTGCCTTCTCCACCGAGAAACCTGAGCGGCCCGTAGCCATGCCCTGCCTCGTCGGCTAAAGCTCTGAACATGCCGACTCGCTCCCTCACCGATCCGCTCTTCGCCGCCGAGGCCCAAGAAGGCCCGCTTGCCGTGTTGAAGCGCGTCTATGGCTATCCGGCCTTTCGTGGGCGCCAGGCGGAAGTGGTGTCCCATGTCGTTTCGGGTGGCGATGCCGTCGTCTTGTTTCCGACGGGAGCCGGCAAGTCGCTCTGTTTCCAGGTGCCGGCGCTTTGCCGGGCGGGCGTGGGCGTTGTCGTCTCGCCGCTGATTGCGCTGATGCGCGACCAGGTCGAGGCGCTCAAAGGCTTGGGCGTTCGGGCGGCGGCGTTGAATTCGACGCTGTCGCGCGAGCAGTATGTCGAGATCCGCCGGGCACTCGATCGCGGCGAACTCGACTTTCTCTATGTGACCCCCGAGCGGACGGCGACGCCGGGTTTCGTCGAGATGATGCAGGGCGTGGAGATCGCGCTCTTTGCCATCGACGAGGCACATTGCGTTTCGCAATGGGGGCATGACTTCCGGCCGGAATATCGCGAGCTGGGCAAACTCACGGACCTTTTTCCCGGCGTGCCGCGGCTGGCGCTCACCGCGACTGCCGACCCGCATACGCGGGAAGACATCATCGAGCGGCTTGGCTTACACGATGCGGAGGTGTTCACCACCTCCTTCGACCGGCCGAACATCGCCTATGAGATCGTCGAGCGCGACCAGCCGCGCCAGCAGCTCTTGCGCTTCCTGTCGCGCCACAAGGGGTCGAGCGGCATCGTCTATTGTTTGTCGCGCGCCAAGGTCGAGGAGATCGCGACCTGGCTGGACGATCAGGGCATCCGCGCCCTGCCCTATCATGCCGGCATGGATCGGGCTGTCCGGGATGCCAATCAGGATGCCTTTCTGAAGGAAGAAGACCTCTGCCTCGTCGCGACCGTCGCTTTCGGCATGGGCATCGACAAGCCGAATGTGCGCTATGTGGCGCATCTTGATCTGCCGGGTTCGGTCGAGGCCTATTACCAGGAAACGGGCCGCGCGGGGCGTGACGGGCTGCCGTCCGAAGTCTGGATGGCCTACGGCATGGCCGATGTCATCCAGCGCGGGCGGATGATTGATGAGGGCGGGGCTGCCGACGAGATCAAACGGGTGGAGCGGGCGAAGCTTAATGCGCTGCTCGCCATCTGCGAGACGCCGGGCTGCCGGCGGCAGGCCATATTGAAGCATTTCGGCGAGAGCCATGCGGGCGGATGCGGCAATTGCGATACCTGCCTCAAACCCGTCGAGACCTGGGACGGACTGGACGCGGCGATCAAGGCGCTGGCGGCGATCTATCGGACCGGCGAGCGATTCGGCACCGGGCATCTGATCGACGTCTTGCTCGGGACCGAGAACGACAAGACCCAGCGCTTCGGGCATTGCGACATGCCGGTCTTCGGTGTGGGCAAGGATTTGCCGTCGAAGACCTGGCAATCGGTGTTTCGCCAGCTGCTGGCGGCCGGTTACGTGCGCGTCGACCATACGGCCTTCGGCGCGTTGAAACTCGAGGACAGTGCACGCGCCGTGTTCAAGCGCGAGGTGGAGGTGCGTTTCCGCAAGGACCGTCCGACGACGGGCAAGGCGGCGCGGGGCTCGTCTTCGGCGCGGGCGGCAAGTGCCAAGGCGGGGCTCGACCAGGCGGATCAGGAACTGTTCGAGGCACTGAGGGCCAGGCGCATGGAGCTTGCCCGCGAACAGGGCGTGCCGCCCTATGTCGTCTTCCCCGACACGACGCTGATCGCACTCGCCACCGAGCGCCCCTTGGACGAGGATGAGATGCTCGGCATTTCCGGCATCGGGCAAGCGAAGCTGGAGCGCTATGGAGATGCGTTTCTCGAAGTGATCACGGCCTATCCGCGGTGAGCATGTCCAGTCTCCCTTCAAGGGGAGGTTGGAAGTTCACCAACCCAGATCTGTGTGGCCAAAATCATTGACGTTATAGGCGATCCTGGACTTCGCGACTGTGGCGCAAGCATAGCTGAAACAATCGCCCAGATTGAGCTTTGCCGCGTGGTTGACGATCTTCCCGAACTGCTGGGCAACGTCCAGGGCCCTGTGCCCGATATCACTTGTCACATCGATTTCGCGAGCTTCGAGATCAGCAATGAACTGGTCAACAAGGCGGCGCGCCGTCGCGACCATGTCCGGGGTCGCCGGCGTGTCGCTGAACGGGGCCTCGAAACGGTGCGCGCCGATCGTCGTGGCATGGCCTCAACCCTCCCCTTCCCTGAGGAGGGAGGTCGACAATGGCCCTGCCGTCATGACCGCGACAGAATGTCGTGGAACAACGGATGGCGGGTGCCGTTGACTGGTTCATGATCGGCGCCGCGGGCTCCTGCATCGCATGCAGGATTGGCCGGCAGACGGCGCCCTTTCCAGAAGGCCTCGCCCAGCGACGGGGTTTGCAAGCCAGGAGACATTCCATGCCGCAATCGACCACGAGCAATCGCCGCTTCGTGCTGGCGGAGCGCCCCAAGGGCGAACCCGACGACCGCACGCTCAGGCTGGAGACGACTGAGGTCCCCGAGCCCGGCGATGGTCAGATGTTGCTGCGCACGGTCTTCCTGTCGCTCGATCCCTATATGCGCGGGCGGATGAGCGATGCGCCGTCCTATGCGGCGCCCGTCGAGATCGGCGCCACCATGGTCGGCGGGACGGTGTCGCGCGTCGTGACCTCGAAGCTTGACGGCTTCAGCGAAGGTGACTGGGTGGTCGGGTTCTCCGGCTGGCAGGACTATGCGCTGTCCGACGGCCGGGGCGTGACGAAGCTCGGCGCCAATCCGAGCCATCCGTCCTGGGCGCTCGGCGTCACCGGCATGCCGGGCTTCACCGCCTGGTCGGGCCTGAAGGAGATCGGCCAGCCGAAGGCCGGCGAGACGCTGGTCGTCGGTGGTGCGTCGGGGCCGGTGGGCGCGACCGTCGGCCAGATCGGCAAGATCCTCGGGCTGACCGTCGTCGGCATTGCCGGCGGGGCGGAGAAATGCGCCCATGTGGTCGACACGCTCGGTTTCGACGCCTGCATCGACTACAAAACCGGCGACTTCGCCGAAAGACTGAAACGCGCGACGCCTGATGGCATCGACATCTATTTCGAGAATGTCGGCGGCAAGGTCTTCGATGCCGTAGCTCCCCTGCTCAACACCGGCGCGCGCATTCCGCTCTGCGGGCTGGTCGCCCAGTATAACGCGACCTCGCTGCCCGATGGACCGGATCGGCTAGGCTGGCTGATGGGCCTTTTCCTCAAGAAGCGGATCACCCTGCGCGGCTTCATCGTCTTCGACGATTTCGGCCCTCTCTATCCGGAATTCGCCAAGGAGATGAACGGCTGGGTGGAGGCCGGCAAGATCAAATACCGCGAAGAGATGATCGACGGGCTGGAACAGGCGCCGCGCGCCTTTGTCGGACTGTTGCGCGGTGAAGGCTTCGGCAAGCGGGTGATCCGCGTCGGGCCGGATGACCAACTGCCACTTTACTCCCAAGACTGAAACAAGAAGGAATGACACAGATGAAAATCCTGATGGTTCTGACCTCTCACGACCAGCTCGGCGATACCGGCAAGAAGACCGGATTCTGGCTGGAGGAATTTGCAGCGCCCTATTACGTCCTCAAGGATGCCGGGGCCGAGATCACGCTCGCCTCGCCGAAGGGCGGCCAGCCGCCGCTCGATCCGAAAAGCGACGAGCCGGACGCACAGACGGAAGCGACGGAACGGTTCAAGGCCGACCAGACGGCGCAGCAGCTGCTCGCTTCGACCACGCCGCTGTCACACATCGATCCGGATGACTTCGACGCAGTCTTCTATCCTGGCGGCCATGGTCCGCTCTGGGATCTGGCGGAAGACAAGGACAGCATCGCACTAATCGAGGCTTTTGCGGCCAAGGACCGGCCGATCGGCGCGGTGTGCCATGCGCCGGGCGTGTTGCGCCACGTCCAGGGCAAAAACGGCCAGCCGCTGGTCAACGGCCGCAAGGTGACGGGCTTCACCAATTCGGAGGAGGAAGCAGTGGGCCTGACCCAGGTCGTGCCCTTCCTCGTGGAGAACATGCTGCAGGAGCGCGGCGGCCGCTATGAAAAGGGCGCCGACTGGGCCGTGTTTGTCGTGACCGACGGCAAGCTGGTAACCGGCCAGAACCCGGCCTCGTCGGAAGAGGCGGCGAAGGCGCTGTTGGCGCTGATCTGATCCGACCGAAAACCGGGGCGGGCCTTCTCAGGTCCGCCCTTTTGCAATCTCGGTCAGGCGGCCGATCGCATCGAGGCGGTGGCGACACCAGCCCCGATCAAAAGCGTGCCCCCGGTCCGATTGAAGATGCGGATTGCGCGGGGACTGCGCACCAGGCTGCGGGCGCGCGAGGCAACGAGCGCATAGCCTGCGGCATTGGCAAAGGCGAGAACCAAGAAGGTGGTCTCGAAGATCACCATCTGGGTCAAGAAGTCGCCATGCCTGTCGAGGAACTGCGGCAGGAAGGCGACGAAGAAGGTGATGCTTTTCGGGTTGAGTGCGGTGACTACCCAGGCGTGACCGATCATCCTTGCCGTCGATGCGGCATCCGTTTTCGGCTCGACATTGAGCGTGCCGCCAGCGCGGAAGAGTTTGATGCCGAGATAGACGAGATAGGCGGCGCCCAGCAATTTCAGTGCCGTGAAAACCGTGGCCGACGCCGCCAGAATTGCGCCGACGCCCAGCATGGACAGCGTCATTGCGGTGAAATCGCCAAGCGCAACGCCGATCGAGACGGGCAGCGCGCTGCGCCAGCCCTGGCCCAGCGCATAGGATACGACCAGAAGGATGGTCGGTCCCGGAATGATCAAGAGCAACGCGGAGGCGGCGGCGAAGGCGAGCCAGGTTTCGAAGGTCATTGAAGTCTCCTGCCAAAAGACAGGATAAATCCTGATGGCCCGGCGTTTGTAAAGAGGGTGGGTCAAGTGCGAGCCCGCGGCTCCACTGGATTTAGTGAGACCTGATTCCCGCCCCCCCTGCCGCGTCGCGGCGACCTCCCCCTTGAAGGCAGGAGCCTCACTCCCCGAGCTTCAGCTCCATCATCGTCAGGTCCAGCCAACGGCCGAATTTCTGGCCGACTTCGTGGTGCGTGCCGACAAGGCGGAAGCCGAGGCTCCTGTGGAGGGCGATGGAGCCGGTGTTGCCGGCTTCGATGGCGGCGATCATGACGTGGATGCCCCCCCGTGTCGCCCGTTCGATCAGGGCCGTCATCAGGGCCTTGCCGAGGCCGCGACCGTAAAAATCCTTCTCGACATAGACGGAGTGCTCGACCGACTGGCGGAAGCCGTCGAAGGCGCGCCAGTCGCCATAGGAGGCGTAGCCGGCGATGCGGCCGTCGATTTCGGTGACAAGGATCGGAAAGCCGCGAGCCTGGCGGGCCTCGAACCAGGCCTTTCGGTTGCCGAGATCGACCAGGGTCTCGTTCCAGATCGCGGTGGTCTCGGCAACGGCGTGATTGTAGATGTCGAGGATTGCCGGCAGGTCGGCTTCGGTGGCGTCGCGCAGAATGGGATTGGTCATGATCGGGCTTTTGCATTTTCCAGCGGAAAAACCGCCAAGCGGAACAGGAGTGTGACGGGCGATACTTCGCCGCGTCGAGACATCGGGCAACAAGGGGTTAAAGGCAAGACCATCACAGACGGAAAACGCGCGCATGAACTCTCTTCTTCCCGGCCTCCTCACCCGATACACCCTCGTTTTCATCGCAGCGCAAATCTTCATCTATCTGCTGGTGCTGGCGCTCGACAGCTATGGCTGGGGCGACAGCCTGTCATCGGCCGGCAATGTGGCCGTGTTGATGGCCGCCGGCTCATCTGCCGGCAGCTTCGTGGCCGAGCGGCTGAAGGCACGCCCGAACTGGGGTCTGAGCCTCAAGCTGTGCGCCCTGCTCGCGGTCGTCGCCGTTCTGCTTGGCGGGCTGATCCTCGTCGGCGTTGTCATGATCAACGGGATCACCGGGGCAGAGCTTGAGATGCTGGCCGGCCAGATGGACATGACGCCCATGACGGCGGCACTGGTGCTGGCTGGTGCTTCGCTGGCGCTCAGTTTTCCGGTGACGCTGGCGGGCTTCCGCATCGGCGCCGGCCAAGTGGCCAAGCACCTCGAAAAGCAGGCGAAGCTGACGGAGATTTGAGGCGATTTCGTCTCACTCGTCATGCTCGGCCTTGTGCCGAGCATCTGCCGCCGGTGGAATGTGTGGGACCAGAGCGGAAGCGTTGAGGCCGAAGCAGAACTCAATAGATCCTCGGGACGAGCCCGAGGATGACGTTCGGCTGAAAACCTAGCGCCCGTTAGCCCAGGCTGATCGCCGTAAACACGGCCGAATAATGCACGATGGCAGCTGTCACGACGAAGGCGTGCCAGATCGCATTCTGGAAGCGCAGGCGTTCCCAGACATGGAAGACGACGCCGGCGGAATAGATGCATCCGCCGACGATGATCAGCGTCAGCGTCACGCCCGGAATGATTTCCGAGATCGGGCCCATGGCCAGCGCGCCGCTCCAGCCCATGCCGAGATATAGCAGGATGGCGAGGCGGTCGTAGCGGCCGGGAAAGCGGAATTTCAGCCAGATGCCGGTAAACGCCGTGATCCAGATGCCGATCAGCAGCGCCAGGATCATCGGGCGATCTGCGCCCTGGACGAGGAAGGGCGTGTAGGTCGAGGCAATCAGGATGAAGATCGCGGAATGATCGAAGCGGCGCAGGATCCACTTCACGCGGGAATGCGGCCACATGTTGTAGGTGAAGGAGACGCCGAGCGAGATGATCAGGCCGAGGCCGTAGATCCAGCTGGCGGCGATGTTGGCATAGTCGGAATAGACGGTGGCGTAGAAGATGAGCGCGGTTGCGCCGACCAGCGCGAAGACGACACCGATTCCATGGATGATCCCGTCGGCGACCAGCTCGTGCAGGTCGTAGGCGCGGCCAAACTTGAACTGGTCGGTACTCATGACGTCTCTTCGTTTCTCGTCGTCTGTTGCGATTTCAGCCCGCGAAGCATGGTAATAAATGATGGCGGAAAAGCTCCCGGCGGACAAGCATGGCGCTCTTCACGATCACACCACGACTGTAACCTTGCTTGCTTGCCTTATCGTGACACGCCGCCTACCAATCAATGGTTACTGCCGAAATGGTTGCCGAGAAAATCATGCGTTTCACCATCCTCGCTACATTTGCTGCCCTGCTCACCTATTGCTGGTTCCTCCTGAAAGTGGGGCAGGCGCGGAAGAAGTTTGGCATCGACGCGCCGAAGACGACCGGCAATGCCGATTTCGAGCGGGTCTTTCGCGTGCAGCAGAACACTGTGGAGCAGCTTGTTCTGTTCCTGCCGGCGCTGTGGATCTTCGGTTTCTACGTTTCAGACATGCTGGCCGGGCTGCTCGGCCTCGGCTGGACGGCGGCGCGTGTGCTCTACGCCGCCGAATATTACGCTGATGCCAAGACGCGCGGACCGGGGGCGGCACTGACGTTCCTCATCGGCATCGTGCTTCTGGTCGGTGGGACGATCGGGGCTTTAATCGGAGGCGTATGAGCCCGGCGAAAAACGCAGGTCAGTGGCTGTCGCCGACCAGCACCTTGCGCAGTGCCTGTAGTGTCTCGATCAAGGCTGCATCGTCGATGAAACGCGGTCCGACCAGCCCTTTGACGTCATCGTTCAGTTGATCGGCGACCGGCTTCAGGCCGACACCTTTCTCCGTCAGATGAACATTGACCTGGCGCTCGTCGATGCGTGAGCGGCACCGGGTCACCAGGCCTGCCTGTTCCAATCGCTTGATCAGCGGTGTCACCGTGCCCGATTCCAGCGCCAGGCGTTCTGCAAGCTGCCCGACAGTGAGGCCATCTTCGGCCCATAGCAGCCTCATGGCGAGATATTGCGGATAGGTGAGGTCGAGTTCTTCGAGCAGTGGGCGGTAAGCACGGGTGAAGGCAAGCGACGTCGCATAGATGGCAAAGCACAACTGGTGGTCCAGGCCCTTGTCATCCTTGTCCGCCATGAAATCCCTTTCGATCGCGATGCAGCGCCATTCTCATGACCGACTTCTTCACCGCTTGCGTTGACAGCATCCTGTCATCGGCAGGTGGTATAAGACGCGCCATGCGACAGAGGCAACCTCAAAGCAAGTTCGACCATACTAGATCACATTACGACTTGTGCACAAATCTCTCGCGTGACAGATATGTTCGTGCAACCTATTGCGCGCGAACCCGTGCGACGGAAATGGTGCTCCACTCTATCTCGAATGGGAGATCTTCCATGCTCATCAATCGTCGTTCCCTGCTGTTGACCGGGGCTGCCGCCGGCCTTGGCGCCGCTCTTTCCACCTCGGCATTTGCCGCAGCACCGCTTGCGGGTGTCCAGGCGCCGGGCTTCTACCGCCGCAAGGTCGGAAGCCTCGAAATCACCGCCCTGCTTGACGGCTATGCGCCACTTTCGGTCGACAATTTCTCCGGTGCCGACAAGGCCGATCTCGTCGGCATTCTCAACCAGGCCGGCCTCACCGAAAGTCTGCCGACCTCGGTCAATGCCTTCGTCATCAATTCCGGCGAGAAGACCTATCTCGTCGACACCGGGATTGGCGCCAATCAGATGTTTGGACCGACGCTTGGTCGTACGATCGCCAATCTGGCAGCCGCCGGCATCACGCCCGACCAGATCGATGCCGTGATCCTGACTCATACCCACCCCGACCACGCCGACGGCTTGATTGGCGCGGATGGTGCGGCCCTCTTCCCGAATGCTGAACTCGTTCTGCACGAGAAGGAAGCCGGGTTCTGGCTGGATGACGGCGCCCTGTCCAACGCCCCTGACGGCCTGAAGCCGATGTTCGACCTCGCTCGCAAGGCGCTGAAGCCTTATGAGGCGCGCACGCGTCTGGCCAAGGATGGCGAGATCTTCCCGGGCGTCGAGATGATCCTGTCTGCCGGACATACGCCGGGTCACAGCATCCTGCGCGTCGCCTCAGGTGCAGACCAGATGCTGATCGTTGGTGATACCGTGCACAATGCAGCGATCCATGCCGTGAAGCCGGATGTCGGGTTCGCCTTCGACATGGATCCCGCGCAGGCTGCCGCCAGCCGCCGCCGGATCTTCGACATGGTCTCGGCCGACAACATGCTGATCGCCGCCACGCACATCGCCTTCCCGAGCTTCGGCCGGATCTTCGTCGATGGTGACCACTACCGCTTCCAGCCGGCGGACTACGCCTATACGCTGTAAGACACCGCGCTTACGCGAATACGGACGTAAAACAGACGGGACCGGGCCTTGTGCCCGGTTCTTTGCGTTCGGGCGGACCACAGGCGTGTGACATGCAAGACCAAGGGCAGAGTGCATATTGGGATATCTTGGCGTGTTTGCATGTACGTGATAGGTTACATGTAACCATGCTTGTAGGAGCCTTACATGACATCGGCATCCAAGCCTAAGTCGTCACGCATCAAGGTCGCCGAGCATCGCCAGCGGCTGCGGGCGCAGGGACTTCGTCCCATCCAGATCTGGGTGCCAGACATCCGATCGCCCTCCTTCAAGGCGGAAGCCAGCCGGCAGTCGCTGGCTGTCGCCAAAAGCGAGCAGGCAAAGGTCGACCAAGACTTCATCGACGCGGTTTCCGACTGGACCGATGAATGAGACGCGGAGATATCTGGACGGTGGCCGGGGGCAATAACTATGCCGGAAAACCGCGCCCGGCGGTCATCGTGCAAGACGACAGTTTTGACCAGGCTGGGTCGGTCACCCTATGCGCCTTCGCCTCCGACGAGACCGAAGCGCCTTTGTTCAGGCTCCCGGTTCTCCCGACCACTGGCAATGGCCTGCGGCAGCCCTCTCGGCTGATGGTGGACAAGATCACGACGGTTTCGAAATCCATACTCGGTGAGTGGGTCGGGCGACTGGATGACGAGGATATCGTACGGCTCAATAAGGCGATGCTGGTCTTTCTCGGACTGGCGGGCCCTCAGCGCCAAAGGTGAACGGTTAGGCTGCCGACTTTGGGGTGTGTATCAGCAGCGCCCCAAACGCAAACGAGGGAGCTTAACGCCCCCTCGCCTGTCTCAGTTCACTGCCTCTTGGCTCACGCCGTCTGCATGGCACCCGGTCCCGGAACTGCTCCCGGAGGGCACTTGCCGAGGATGATCATGCCCAAGACTTCGTCCTTGGTGACGTCTTCGGTGCGGGCATGGCCCACCACGCGGCCGTTCTTCATGACGAAGACGCGGTCGGCGAGGTCGAAGACGTCGTGGATGTCGTGGCTGATCAGGAAGATGCCGATGCCGTCCTTCTTCAGCTGCTGGATCAGCTCGCCGACCTGGGCGGTTTCCTGCGGACCCAAAGCGGCCGTCGGCTCGTCCATGATCAGGATCTGCGCGTCGAAGAGGATCGCGCGGGCGATCGCCACCGACTGGCGCTGACCGCCGGAAAGCGCCTTCACCGGCTCCTTGAAGCGCTGGAAGTTGGGGTTCAGGCGCCCCATGACTTCGCGGGCCTTGGCTTCCATCGCGACGTCATCGAGCGTGCCCCAGGCGGTGCGCAGCTCGCGGCCGAGATAGAGGTTGGCGGCGGCATCGACGTTATCGGCGACGGCAAGCGTCTGGTAGATCGTCTCGATGCCGTATTTCTTGGCGTCGCGCGGATTGTTGATATCTGCAAACTCGCCGCGGACCAGGATATCGCCGTTGTCGCGCTTGTAGGCGCCGGAGAGGATCTTGATCAGGGTCGACTTGCCGGCACCGTTGTGACCGAGCAGGGCCACGACTTCGCCCGGAAACAGGTCGATCGTGGCGTCGTCGACGGCGTGAATGCCGCCGAAGGAGATGGAAACGTTGCGCATTTCCACGAGGGGGGTACGATTTTCCGACATGAGTTCAACTCCCCTTACTTCGCACGGGCGCGGTAGACGGTGTCGAGCCAGACCGCGACGACGAGCACGATACCGATGACGATGCTCTGGAGCGGTGTGTCGAGACCGAGCAGAACCATGCCCGAATTCAGTGATTGCATGACGATGGCGCCGAGCATGGCACCGGCGATGGTGCCGACGCCGCCGGCAAGCGAGGTGCCGCCGATGACGGCTGCGGCGATGGTGTAGAGCTCGTCGAGCGTGCCCTGCGCATTGGTCGCAGCGTTGAGGCGGGCGGTCGAGATGGCAGCGGCGATGGCGCAGAGTGCCCCCATCAGCGCAAACATCTTGACGGTCACCCACTTCACCTTGATGCCGGCGAGTTCGGCCGCTTCCGGATTGCCGCCGATCGCGAAGACATAGCGGCCGAAGCGGGTGCGGTTGGTGATGAAAGCCATGACCATGGCGATGCCGATGGCGATCAGGACCGGAACGGCAATGCCAAGACCGATCTGCAGACCACCTTCCGGCCAGGCGATGCCATTGGCTTCGGCATATTTCTTCGCCAGGTTCACCGGCATGTAATAGCTGTTGGCGACCCAGACGGCGCCGAGCACGGCAATGCAGCCGGAGGCGACGAGGAAATATTCGGCCCAGAGGGGACGCAGCGGGAAGCCGAAGCGGCGGCGCTGTTTGCGGGTGTTGAGGATCGACAGCACGATCATGACGCAGGCGACCGCGCCGACGATCCAGCTCGCGGTCACGCCAATCGAGCCGTCTGCGCCACCGCCCATCAGGCGGTAGGTGGTGTCCATCGGGGCAACGGTGGCGCCTGACGTGACCATCCAGGCTGCGCCGCGCCAGACGAGCAGGCCGCCGAGTGTGACGATGAAGGCGGGAACGCCGAGGAAGGCGATGATCGCGCCATGCAGCGCGCCGATCGCCGTGCCGACGAGAATGCCGGCCGACAGCGCGATGATCCACATCATCGGATGTTCGAAGCCGATGATCGGCGGCAGGATGCGGGCCTGAAGCACCGCCATGATCATGCCGACGAAACCGAGGATCGAGCCTACCGAGAGGTCGATGTTGCGGGTGACGATGACCAGCACCATGCCCGTTGCCATGACCGACACGGAAGCCGCCTGGACCGACAGGTTCCACAGGTTGCGCGAGGTGAGGAAGAGGCCGTTCGACAGGATGTCGAAGCCGATCCAGATGAGGCCGAGCGCGATGACCATGCCCAGCAGGCGCGTGTCGATCTCGGTGGCCTGGAAGAAGCGCTTGAGCGCTGAAACATTGGATGCCCGGGCTCCATGCGCGGGTGTGGCAAGGCTGTGATCCGCCATACGAATTATTCTCCCCAGTCGTTTGTCGGCTTGCGAAGGGCACGCGTCTCGCGCGGGCTTTCGGGCTTCGTGCCCGCCATCAGAATCGAGGCATCTCTCATTTTTCTGCAGCTTTCGGATGGGATAGACGGCGGCCCCTTAAAGCCGACCGAAACCCTCCTGCCGCGATGCTCCCGATTAGTCGAAACGCCGCAGCGCAAAGGCTGCGGCGTTTCGGCTCAAGCTTTCAGCTCAGTCACTCGAAGCCGATCAGTTGCAGGCTGCAACAGAACCGGCGGCAACACCCTGGCAGGCCTCTTCCTTGGAGATCCAGCCAGCGTCGATGACGGTGGCGAGGTTTTCCTTGGTGATCGGCAGCGGAGCGATGAAGTAGGAGTTCATTTCGACGCCCTTCGGGCCGCCGGAGAACTTCACGGTGCCTTCGAGTTCGTCCATCGACTTACCAGCGGCCAGTTCGTTGGCGATTTCAGCGGCCTTCTTGCCGAGTTCGCGGCTGTCCTTCCAGACAGATACGGTCTGCGTGCCGAGAGCAACGCGGTTCAGAGCCGCCTTGTCGCCGTCCTGACCGGAGACCGGAACAGCGCCGGCGAGACCCTGGGCTTCCAGAGCTGCAACCACACCGCCGGCCATGCCGTCGTTGGACGAAACAACGGCGTCAACCGCGTTGTTGTTGGCGGTCAGGAACTGCTCCATGTTCTTCTGAGCAGCTTCCGGCTTCCAGCCGTCGGTATAGGCTTCGCCGACGTTCTTGATCTTGCCCGAGTCGATGGCTTCCTTCAGCACTTCGATCTGGCCGGAATAGAGGAAGTCGGAGTTCGGGTCGGTCGAGGCGCCCTTGATGAAGACGTAGTTGCCTTCCGGCTTCGCCTTAAACACTTCGCGAGCCTGCATGCGGCCCACTTCCTTGTTGTCGAACGTGACGTAGTAGGCGTCCGGGTTCTCGATCAGACGGTCGTAACCGACGACCGGGATACCTTCGGCAGTGGCCTTTTCGATGGCCGGAGCGATGGCTTCCGAATCCTGGGCCAGAACGATCAGAGCGTTTGCGCCCTGTGCGATCAGGCTTTCGATGTCGGTCAGCTGCTTGGCGGCAGACGTCTGAGCGTCGGCGGAGATGTACTTGTTGCCGGCGGCTTCAAGCGCTGCCTTGATCGCGGCTTCGTCCGTCTTCCAACGCTCTTCCTGGAAGTTCGACCAGGAGACGCCGACGGTCAGACCTTCGGCATTGGCAACAGAATGCAGGCTCACGATGACGGCAGTTGCTGCCATCAGCTTCATAACGGATTTCATTTTAAACCTCCCAAGGTGATAGCGGACCGTCGGAAGACCTCCCAACCTACGACCCGCTGCAAAACTGCCCTTACCCCATGGACCCCCGTCCAATGGTTTTTCTCGACAGTCGAGAAAATAACTGTCAGAAGATTCTCACGCTGTCAACACGGGCCGGAGGAGCCTTGCAAAGACAGTGACCAAATGCTTTGGGAGGAGCATGCGGTGGACCATACGAGAGCGGGCGACAAACCCATCATGACAGCCAGTCCGAGGGCGAGCACAGAAGCTGTTCGCCACCAGAACAACGGGCTCGTGCTGAAGGTGCTGCGGCGAGAGGGACCGCTGGCGCATACCGATCTTTCAGCCGCAACGGGGCTTTCCTCGGCGACCGTTTCCGCCATTACCACCCATCTCGAAAAAAACGGATTGCTGGAGCGACGCGAAGTCGCCAATCCGGGCCAGCGCGGCCGGCCGCGCGCCCTTTTCGCCAGGCGGCGGGACGCAGCCCATGTGATCGCCGTGCGCATTTCCTCGCATGCCGTCCAGTATTCACTGGCCGATTATCGCGGCACGATGATCGACCGTTTTGAAGAGGCCCGCGAACAGGGGCCGGAATCACCCCGGAGTTTTCTCGAAGGCTTTCGCGCGGCCATCGCCAGGATCATCCAGCGCTCGCGCCTGCCCGCTTCGGCGATCTCGACGATTTCGATCTCCAGCAAGGGGCTGGTCGATCGCGAGGGGGCTAAGCTCCTCTGGTCGCCGGTCTTCGGCTATCAGGAGCTCGACTTCCAGGCTGCCCTTTCCGATTTCCGCGGCAGCCGCATCCATCTCTTCAACGAGAGCCTGCTCGTCACCCATGCGCTGGCGCTGCGGCTCGAGAAGAACCGCGGCACGCCGCTGGTGTCGCTCGCGACCTTGTCACTCGGCCATTCGATCGGACTCGGCATCGCGTATCGCGACCAGCATGGCGATCTCGAGATCCGGGCGCCGAATTTCGGCCATATGCTGCATGCTGACGACGGAAAGCTTTGCCGCTGCGGGGCGATCGGCTGCATCGAAGCCTCGGCCGGCTTCTACGGCATCCTGCGCATGGCCTTCGAAGTGCCGCCGGATACGATCCCGGCAAAGTTCGTGCCGCTTGCGGAAATGGAAAAGATCGCGAGCCGCGCCCGCCAGGGCCACCGCGCCTCGCAATATGCCTTCCGCCAGGCGGGGCTGGCGCTTGGCCAGGGACTGTCGCGCATGCTGAGCCTTGCCGAGGAAACCATGCCGATTGCGATCACCGGGCCGGGCACGCGGTTCATGGACCTGCTCACCCGCGGCCTCGACGAGGGGCTGGCGCAGTCGCAGCACGTCCGCGTGCGAGGTGCGCCGGAGATCCTCATCATCACCGAGGAAGAGACGCTGGTCTTCGAGGGCCATGTGGACCGGGCGCTGACGGAGATTGACCAGGATCTGGGTGGGTGAGACTTCCGACGTGTGAGCCTGGGAAGGTTATGGTCGTCGAACTGTCATTTTCGGATCGACGTCCGGATAAAGCTCAGGCATAGCAGCACGCAATTCAAGTTTTCGACGCGCCGGTGGCCATTAACGGTGCCCGCGTCATCCGATCTGAAGCCCGACCCGAGACTGGGAAGGCGGAGATTGGTTCGTCCGGAGAGAGACCCCGATGATCAAGATCATGGTATTGCTGCATGCCGCGCAGGGCCGGGAGTGGCAGACGCCGCCGAAGGGCACGAGTTTGAAGACGCTTGGCGAGGCCGAGCAAGAGGGGCTGATCGAGATCCGCGGAGAATTCCAGAAGCGGCAGTTCCGGCTGACGGCGCGCGGCTTCGACATGGTGGAGCGCGACCGGCGGCGGCTGGAAGCGCGGCGGAGCTGAAGGTCCAAAGCGCGGCCGGGCGACTTGATCACCGTCATGGCGCGCCCTACCCTTCCGCTCCGGGAGGACGCCATGAACCAGCAGGACGTATCGCACACCAAGCGCAAATCCGGCGCGGAGCCGAAGGCCTATGTCTTCGACGCCTATGGGACACTCTTCGACGTGCATGCGGCGGTGCGTCGGCATACGGGAGCGATCGGGCCTGACGCGCAGGCCTTTTCCGATCTCTGGCGGGTGAAGCAGCTCGAATATACCTGGGTGACGAGCCTGATGGGGCAATACCGGGATTTCTCTGATCTCACCGAAGATGCCCTCGACTTCTGCCTTCAACGCTTTCCGGCCGTGGAACGGGGACTGAAGACCGAACTCATGGAGGCCTATCGGCGGCTCGACTGTTTTGCCGAAGTGCCGGCGGTGCTGTCAGCGCTGCGGGACAAAGGGGCGAAGGTCGCGATCCTGTCCAACGGCACGCCCCGGATGCTGGAGGAGGCGGTCGAGGCGGCGGGTATCGGACACCTGCTCGACGACATCTTCTCGGTCCATCCGCTCCGGATCTACAAGACGGCACCGGCGGCCTACGCGCTCGTCACCTCGACCTACAGGATCGCCGGTCCCGATATCGCCTTTCAGTCGTCGAACCGCTGGGACATCGCCGGCGCCAAGGCTTTCGGATTTGTGTGCCACTGGATCAACAGATCCGGCGCGCCGGAGGAATATGCGGATCTTCCGCCGGATGAGGTGATGAGCACGCTGAGCGGGCTCCTTGCATCCGACTAAGCCGCGACCGTGCCGCGGGCGATGCCGCGGCACGGTGTTTGCGGTCCTTCAAGCTTTGGACGCACTGCCCTCCCGCGCCTTGCGGGCGAACTCGTTCAGGGCCGTGAATGTCTGCTCGAAACGGTTTTCCGCTTCCGCGGAGCGCAGGAAGCCGACCCGTTCGACGAGGATCTCGGCCGGCGTCGGCTGCTTTGCGAAAAGCCCCATGACCTCGTCAATGAAGGCCTCGAGCGGCATATAGCCCTCGCGGGTCGACTGGCCGGGCGTGAGTTCCGTCTGGACGGCGGGCGGCGCGAGCTCGATCACTTCGACCTTTCCGGACAGCGCATCGCGCATGCTCTGCGAGTAGCTGTGGATCGCGGCCTTGGTGGCCGAATAGGTGGGCGTTGCCACTAGCGGCACGAAGGCGAGGCCGGAGGAGACGTTGACGATCGCCGCATTCGGACGGGCTGCCAGATGCTCGACCAGCGCATCGATGAGCCTGATCGGACCGAGCAGATTGGTGGTGATCGTCGCTTCCGCATCGGTGAGATCGCGAGCCCGGTCGAGCGCCTCGAAGCGCATGATGCCGGCGTTGTTGATCAGCACGTTCACATCCGGGAAGCGGGAGACCAGTGTTTCGGCAAAGGCCGCGATGGCGGCGGGGTCTTCGATGTCGAGCGGCAGGGCATGCATGTTCGACCGATCACTGACGACGGCCTGAAGGCTGTCGAGCCTGCGTCCGGCGACGATCACGGTGTTGCCGAGGTCGTGGAAACGATGAGCGAGTGCTGCCCCGATGCCAGAGCCGCCGCCGGTGATGAGGATGGTATTGCCTGTCATGTGCATGGGAAAACCTCTTTGCTGTTGTGCTTCCCAAACCTAGGATCCATACTCTCTATATCGAAGTAGGCACCGAAAAGATTTATACATACCAATAGGAGAGTGTCTGATGTCCAAGGCGAATCCTCTCGTTGAAAATATCGTTCCGCCCACCATCGACCCGCAGATCGAGGCGCTGGTGCGCGACATCATCTCCAAGGTGGCGGACAAATGGACCATGCTGATCCTGGAGGCGCTGGAGGAGCATGGCACGCTGCGCTTCACCCAGCTCGGCCGGACGGTCGGGGGAATCAGCCAGAAGATGCTGACCCAAACGGTCCGCCAGATGGAAGAGGACGGGCTGGTGCAGCGCACGGTGCATCCCGTCATCCCTCCGCATGTCGATTACACACTGACCCCGCTCGGACGAAGCCTCGGCGAAGCCTTTTGCGGCGTTTGGATTTGGGCGGAAGAGCACCGGGACGAGATCGAGGAAGCGCGGCGGGTCTTTGCTGCTGCGACGCGGAAAGCCTAGGCCAGCTTTACAACCTCAAATCCTTCGGGAGGGACCCATGGGCTGGAACGCCACGCAATATCTCAAGTTCGAGGACGAGCGGACGCAGCCGGCACGCGATCTCCTGGCGCGGGTGTCGATCACCAAAGCGCGACGCGTGGTGGATCTCGGCTGCGGACCTGGCAATTCGACGGAACTGCTGGTCGAGCGTTTCGGCCCTGATGCCATGACCGGGCTCGACAGCGACGACGACATGCTGGCCAAGGCGCGTGCGCGCCTGCCGGGCATTCCGTTCATCCAGGCGGATCTGGCGTCTTGGCGGCCGGAGGTGCCCGTCGACATGCTCTATGCCAATGCCGTGCTCCAATGGCTTCCCGATCATCTCGACGTCATGGCCCGCCTTATGGAGGAGAGCCTCGTGCCGGGCGGCGTGCTCGCGATGCAGATGCCGGACAATTTCGGCGAACCCAGCCATGTGGCGATGGAAGAGACAGGTGCGGACGGGCCCTGGTCGCAAGTCTTTGTCGGCGGGAAGATCCGGCGACCCCGTCTGCCCGCTCCGGCCGATTACCTGCAACGGCTGCAAGGGCTCACGGCCAAGATCGATGTCTGGCACACGGTCTACTACCACCCGATGGCGGATGCCGAGGCGATCGTCGCCTGGGTCGAGAGCACAGGCCTGAGACCCTATCTGACGGCGGTGGCGCCCGGCGAGCGCGCGGCTTTCCGGGCGGCCTATCTGGCGCGGATCGAGCGCGCCTATCCGCCGATGGCCGATGGACGGTGGCTGCTCGCCTTTCCGCGGTTTTTCGTTGTCGCGGTCAAGGCGTGAGCAGGATGCGGGCCGGCCGTTGTCCGGCCCCACAGAGGTCAGAGCCAGCCCTTGCGCTTGAAGACGAGGAAGGGCAGGAGCGCCGAGAGCAGCATGATGGCGAGCGCCATCGGATAGCCGATCTGCCAGCTCAGTTCCGGCATGGTCTCGAAGTTCATGCCATAGATCGACGCGACGAGCGTTGGCGGCAGGAAGGCGACCGAGGCGACGGTGAAGATCTTGATGATCTGGTTCTGCTCCAGATTGATCAGGCCCAGTGTCGCATCGAGCAGGAAGTTGATCTTGTCCTGCAGGAACTGCGCATGGTCGCCGAGCGAGCCCGCGTCGCGCTGCAGGAGCTTGATCCTCTGGCGCGTGTCCTTGGCACCTTTCCGGGCCGGCGCCTCGAGGGCAGCATGATAGGCGACGAGGCGGGAGATAGAGACGAGGCTTTCGCGGGTTGCCGTCAGGAGGTCACCCTTGCGGCCGATCTGCTCGATCAAGGCCTGCAGGTCGCGCGTGCTCGTGCCGGCCTTGCCGCCGGCATGTCCCTTATTGCCGCTGCTCTTTGCCCGAAAGACCTCACGGGATACACCGTCGATCTCGTTGCCCACGCGCTCCAGGACGTCGGCCATGCGGTCGATGATCGCTTCCAGAATGCCGAGCATCACCGTTTCACCGCCGACACAGGCAAGGCCGTTCGGGCGGCGAGCACGGGCGAGGAAGGCGGCAAAGGGCTTCGGTTCCGCATAGCGGATGGTGACGAGCGACGAGGCCTTCAGGATGAAGGTGACCGGCGTCTTGACCGGATCATCACCGTCGAGACCGGCGAGCGCCGTCATGGTCATGAACTCGGCGCCATCCTCCTGATAGAGACGGGCGGAGAGCTCGATTTCTTCCATCTCGTCGCGGGTCGGAAGATCGAGGCCGAGCGCCTCCTCGACGAGGCGGATCTCGCCGGGTTCGGGATTGACGAGGTCGTACCAGATCGGGCCAGACTTGCGGGCGACGGCGGGCTCGACGACCGGCGGTTCTTCCGTCGATGGCTCAGCGCCCGCCATATGCGGGGTGGGCATGCGTGAAATGGGAGCGGCGACTGTGACGAGCACGTCCTTGTCGACGGGCACGAGATGTTCGGCTTCGCGGGAAAACAGGCGCAGCATGGGTCTCTCCTTCGGCGGCTTCAAGACCGCCTCGCCCATGCGTTTGCAGGACTAGAGACGGGCCTTTGGCCCAATGTCTGACGTCGAACTTCGACTGTCGGGGTTCATCTTTCTGGTCCTCTTGATCGGCGCATCCGCAAGGGGATGCCCATGCGGGAGACATGTGACCGCAGGCAGGAAAAGTCAAGCTGCGCCGGGCGCGCGGGAGCCGTGTCGGAATGTCGGGGCCGAGGCCTTGTTCAGCCGACCACCGGCCCCGTCACGAAAGCGTGGCGACCGGCGTTTTTCTCGGTTATGGAGACGCAAGAATAGAGCTTCGCCGCAGGGTGAGGCAATGAGAGACGAGGAATCCCGAAAGATGAGCCAGACCTGGAGCAAACCCGTGATCCTGCACGGCATCGGCGAAGAGGGCGAGGATGTCGTGGTCGATTGTTCCCTCGGCGCCTCTTGGGCGCTGATCGAGGACTGGCCGGAAGAAGAGAGCGAGGTGCTGGACAAGGCGCTGCTCGTGCTGGCCGCCGTCGCCCAGGGCAAGGCCAAGGAAGAGGACGGTCGCAAGGCGCTGATCTCGGCCGCCCTCGCAGCTGGGGTGAAGATCACCGCATAGGTGCGCCTATGGCGTCACGCTTGCCGTGTCCGATGTATCTGGAAGAAGCGCAGCCTCATCAACCGGCTCGTCCGTTGGCACGGGCGCATCCACCACATCGGTCGCCGGGTCGGTGACAGGATCTGTCAGGGGATCAACGACGGGATCGACCACCGGCTCAACGGCCGTTTCTTCGGGGGCTGCTGCGGCAAGCTCTTCCCGGATTTCGTCGATCTTGCCAGTCGCGGGGCCGACGCCGAGGAGATCCTTCGCCCAATCGAGTGTCGCGTCGTCGATCACCGTGCCCGGCTTGGCCGCGGCTGCGAGTGCGGCGCGTAGTGCCTCGTCGTCGAGTGCGACATCGGTTGGCATCGCATCCGTCCCGTTCACCAACTCATAATTGGCATAGGCGAGTGTATAATCGCGGATCGCGGTCATCCGCGGGTCGGCGGTATTCAAATAGGCGCGGTAGTTGCGGTTCAGCGAGTTGAGCCCCGCGAGATCTGCCTTCGCCGGACGCAGTTCGGGCCTGGGCTTCGGCACGGAGGCAAGCGTGGTCACCGGATCGAAGTGCTTGCGTGGTGCTTGTTTCGCGGACGGACGGGCCACTTGCCTGTCCTTCAGGTCTGCCGTCTTCTGCTTGCGGTTCTGGCCCGTGATCGATGCGAGCGTATCCGTCACGATGTTGCCCGACTTCCCCTTGCTGCCTGCACGATTTGCTGACTGGCCGCGGTCGGTGCTTTTCGCCTCGCGGGTTTCGGCGCTGCGGCCCTTGCCGCCACCCCCGTTTCCGCCTCCATTTCCGCCTCCGTTACCACCGCCATTTCCGCCACCGTTCCCACCTCCGTTGCCGCCCTTGGCCAGCGCCGCGGACATGCCGAAATCACTGCCCTCCGACACCAGAGCGAAAGGAACGACGGAGAGAGTCAAGGCGAGACAAGCTGTCGTGGCGAACTTGGTGATCTGCATGGGTTTCCTCCGTTGGGTCTGGCCGACCAACGGTCGGTCGCTCCTCTCGATAAGTCTACATAGAGGGACGTGACAATGTCGCTAAAACATTCGGTCGAAATTTAGCGGACTATGGACCGGGGACACGAGACGGAATTCGATCTCAGCCGCCGATCTGCAGCGTGACGGCAGCAAGCACCGCATAGCGACCGGCTTTGGCGATGGCGACCAGGAGAAGAAATGTGAGGAAAGGTGTGCGCAGGACACCGGCGACGACGGTCAGGGGATCGCCGATCACAGGGACCCAGGAGAGAAGCAGCGACCAAAGGCCGAAGCGGCGATACCAGGCTTCGGCGCGAGCGAGCTTGTCTTCTGATACAGGAAACCAGGACCGGTGCCGAAACCGCTCGATGAACCGGCCGAGCAGCCAGTTGACCACCGAGCCCAGAACATTTCCTGTCGTCGCAATGAGCAGCAGGAGAAGCACCGGCTGGTCGCCGGCGAGGATCAGGCCGACAAGCACGGCTTCCGATTGGGCCGGGACGATGGTCGCGGCGAGGAAGGCGGCGAGAAAAAGTCCGAGATAGGTGGCGAGAGCGGTGATCACAGCCGAGCACTAGCCCGGCGCGGGCGGTCTGGCAATCATCAGCGCAAGGCAATTCCGGAGTATAGGGCGCCGCCATCTGCAGCCCCTTGGCCCCATAAACAAAAAAGGCCGCCACGCATCCGGGGGACAATGCGTGGCGGCCGGATGGCCGGGGGCGGGCCATCGAAGTTCGTGTTAATCAGACGACGCGACGGGCGGCTTCCTCGATGCGCTCGGCAGAGCCGACTTCGTCTGCATCCCGAACGGCCGTGCCTTCGACGCGGGCGCCGGGCTGGAGACCGCCCGGGGCCTCGTCGCGCACCGCATGCGGCGTCGGTGTCGTGATCGCGCCATGACCGGGATCATTCACGTCCTGACCACGCACTCCGTCTTCATCCGTTGTGCGCTCGCGATCGGCGGCGAGCTTTCTGGCCTGCTGTTCGGCCGTGGCGCGGGTAAGCAGGGTCGCAAGGTCAGAATCGGTGTAATCGGCAAAATCGATTTCGGGGGCCATGATGTGCTCCTGTTCGAGGTCTGAGGTAGAACGCCTAATGCGGGCAAAGGTGCCATGCGCGAACGAACATTGCTGGCGTCGCGCACAGATGCCTCAGCGTTCCGGATTGTCGGCATTGGCGAGCGGTGACGGGCGGCCATCCGGGCCATCCTCGCCCTGACGCTGGTCGATGTCTTCCATGTCCTGTTCCACCAGATAGGCGTCCGTGGTCCCAAGTCGGGCCGCTTCGCGGACGGCATCGTGACTGATGCCATCGACGGCTGCGTCGTCGACATGACTTTCCACCCGGTCTTCGCGCAAAGGGCGATGGGTGTCCTGATCGGCTGCGGTGTCTGGGCGATGAATATCTTTATCGGACATGATGGCCTCCAAGGCAGGCAGTTTTCTGGTTGCCTGTCACAACGGCGCTGGGCCGTGCTTCGTTCCCTGGTCGGCTATGATGTAACCTTCGCGGCCGGCCTTCGACCCTGTGGCACAGACACCGGAATGCCGACGAGACGCGTTACGGCATCCGCTGCCCCCCGTGAGAGAGGCCGGGTCGGGGGTGCCCCGACCTCCCTCGCCTCCCCTCAGAGGCTCATCTTTTCCTTCGGATGCGGGCTGTCCTCATAGGCGCCCCAGATCGACTGGTCGAAATTGATCGTGGCCCCGGTCATCAAGCCGCTTTCCTCCGACGACAGATAGGCGCAAGCGCGGGCGACCTCGGCCGGGTCGACGAGGCGGCCGAAGGGCTGGCGGGCAGCGGCCTCCGTCAGCCAGTCCGCCGGCGCGCCATGATATTCGCGCTGGATGCGATCCTCGCCATCGCTCGCCATCCAGCCGATGTTCAGCGCATTGCAGCGGATGCGGTTTTTCAACAGGCCGAAGGCGACGTTGCGGGTCAGCGTGTCGAGGGCGCCCTTGGAGGCGCAATAGGCGGCGATGAAGGGCTGGCCGGCCATCGCCGACATGGAGGAGATGTTGACGATCGTGCCCTCGACGCCGTCGCGCAGCATGAGCTTGACCGCATCCTGGATGAGGAAGAAGGGCGCGCGGGTGTTGATCGCGAACATGCGGTCGAACAACGCCTCGTCGGTGTCGAGAATGGTGCCGCGATCGGTGATGGCGGCGACATTGACGAGCGCGTCGATGCGGCCGAATTTTTCGTCGGCGGCCGCAATGACCCGGCGGCAGTCGGCAACCTCGCCCAGATCGGCGGCGACGAAATGCACCGGTATGCCATAGCGCTCCGTGATCTCACGCGCCTTGGCCTCGCCCTTGTCGCGGCTGCGGCCGCAGATGACGAGGCCGCCGGCGCCGCGTTCGGCAAAGAGCCGTGCGACTTCCGCGCCCAAGCCTTGCGTGCCGCCGGTGACGACGGCGATCTTCTTGTCCAATCTTCCCATTTCAATCCTCATGCATGGCGCTTGGCGGCCTGTGTCTCAACGAGCGCTGCGAAGGCGTCAGGCTCCATCCCTGCCTGCAGCGCTTCCGCCATCATGGTGCTCTGCGTCTTCGGCGCAAGGCCACCGACCGGTGGATCGCTGTCGAGATTGGTCGGGAAGGCGTAGCCCTCGGCCGTCGCGGCGATTGCATTGGCGATCTGGGCAGAGGTCATTGATCCCGATGTGCGGGCGGCCAGAAGCGTGGGATAGACGGCCTTGGACATGGCATCGCGGTTGATACTTTCCATGGCGCGGCCAAAGGCGGAGGAAACCTGGAGCAGGTTCGCCATGCGCCAGATGTCATCAGAGACATTGTTGCCGGCGCCATGCATGAGAGCCGGATTGAAGAAGACGGCATCGCCCTTTGACAGGGGCAGCTGCACATGGTGCTCGGCGAACACCGCTTGGAATTCAGGCCGGCCGAAGGCGAGGTAGCCTTCGAAGAAGCTTTGCGAATAGGGCAGGAAGAGCGTCGGCCCGCTTTCGACCGGCATGTCGCAATGGGCAACGGCGCCCTGCAGGGTGAGCAGTGGCGAGACGGCGTGGATGTGGCCCGGATAGGCCTGCATCTGCTGTGGCGACATGAAGCCGAGATGATAGTCGCGATGCGGGACCTGCGCCTTGCCGCCGGGGTTTACCCGGTTCATCTGGGCCGTCATCTGATAGCCACGGCCGAGCCAGGCTTCAGATGCCATGGCGATGGCTTCCGAGGCGAAATAGCGGGCGAAATTGTCGGGGTCGGTGAGCGCATGTTTCTGCAGCGAATTCCAGATGCGATCATTGGCGCCAGGCTTGGCGAAATGATCGGCGGCCGCCTTGCCGCCTTCCTTCTCGGCCTTGATGATGGCGTTGAAGACCTCGGTCGCGCGGTCCACGACTGAAAGGTCGGCAATCGCGTTCTTTATGACGATGACGCCGGGGCCGGTCGAGAAGGCATCGACCCATTCGGCCATCAGCTCGAGGCGGGCATCGGGTTCGCCTGCGAGCTCGCGGACTCTCGATCCGTCATAGATCAGCACGTTCTTCTCGACACCGATGGCGAAGGGCCAGTCGGCGGGATTGGTCTTCTGTCCAACAAGCGTTCGGAAAGCCCCGACGTCGCCGGCCTGGCTGTCGAGCCAGACCTTGTCACGGCGAAGGCCGGTCAATGTCCTCTGGTCCATGATATCCTCCCGAAATCCTCAACCGTCTTGACCATAGCCATGAGACGGGCGAGACATGAGCGGCCGGACACCTCAAAAACACCTCAAGGCCTCATCCATGCGCCCGCCCTTCCCGATCAAGGAAATCGCCCTGCAATCGGGTCTCAGCCTCGCCACCGTCGATCGGGCGTTGCATGGGCGCAGGCATGTGGCGAAGACGACAGGCTTACGCATCGAAGCGGCGATCGCCGAGCTGGAGCGGCAATATCGAGAGGTGCAAATCGGCGGCCGGAGGTTGGTGATCGACGTCGTCATGGAGACGCCGCAGCGTTTTTCGAACGCCGTGCGCGCCGCCTTCGAGGCGGAACTGCCGGGCATGCGGCCCGCTTCGCTGTCGGCTCGCTTCCATGTGGCCGAGACCATGGCGGAACGGGATCTTCTTGCCATCCTTACGCGCATTCGCCGGCGCGGCAGTCATGGCGTGGTGTTGAAAGTGCCATCGACACCGGCGATTGCGGAGATGGCGGGGGACCTGATGGCGAGCGGCATTCCCGTGGTGACGCTGGTGACCGACCTGCCCGCCCCGGTGCGCCAGGGTTATGTCGGCATGGACAACCGCGTGGCCGGGGCAACGGCCGCCTATCTCATGGCGCGCATGGCCGGGCCGGCCGGGGGCAAGGTGCTGCTGACGCTGTCAAGCGCGCGCTTTTCCGGCGAGGAGGAGCGCGAGCGCGGCTTTCGCGCGGCGCTCGGGAAGGATGCGCCACATCTGGGCGCCGTCACGATCTCGGAAGGGTTCGGGGTGGACCGCACGACCGAGCAGCAGGTGAAGACGGCACTGACCGCCGATCCCGCGATCCGCGCCGTCTATTCGATCGGCGGCGGCAACCGCGCGATCCTCAGGGCCTTTGCCGAGGAGAAGCGGAAGATCGATGTCTTTGCCGCCCATGACCTCGACGCCGACAACCGGGCCCTGCTGGCAGAGGGAAAGCTGACCTTCGTCATCCATCACGACCTGCGCCAGGACGCCCGCAGCGCCTGCCAGATGGTGATGGCCCATCACCGCATGCTGCCGAAGGATTTCCGCATAGCCCCGTCGCGGGTGGCGATTGCCACGCCGCACGAGGTACATCCAGCCTGAAGCCGGGCCTCCGACCCTATCAGGCGGCCCGGTCGATCTGTCTTGTCGACTGCCCGCCCTTCGCGGCCGAGGTCTGGAAGCGGGAGACCATGGTGTAAAGTTCCCTTGCGCTTTCGGCGAGCGAGGCGGCGGTCGCGCTGGCTTCCTCGCCGGTCGCAGCACTCTGTTGCGTCACCTTATCCAAGGTGTTGATGGCGCTGTTGATCTCGCCGATGCCCTGGGCCTGTTCGCGGGCTGCGATGGCGATCGCATCGACATTGCCGTCGATTTCCTGGACCTGATCGACAATGGACTGCAGCGCGTGACCGGTCTTGTCGACGAGGCCAACGCCGTGTTGCACGGCCTCGGACGCCTTCGCGATCAAGCCCTTGATATCCTTGGCCGCACTGGCAGATCGCTGTGCAAGCTCCCGGACTTCCTGTGCAACGACGGCAAAACCCTTGCCGGCCTCGCCTGCGCGGGCTGCCTCGACGCCGGCATTCAGCGCGAGCAGGTTGGTCTGGAAGGCGATCTCGTCGATGACGCCGATGATGTTTTCGATTTCGCGGGACGAGCTGGCGATTTCGCCCATGGCGGACGTCGCCTGCTTGACCACAAGGCCGGATGCTTCTGCGTTCGAGCGCGTCTCGCCGACCAGCTTCGTGGTGGTCTGGGTCCGCCTTGTCGTGTCCTTGATCGTGGTGGTGATCTCTTCGAGGGCAGCCGCGGTCTCCTCGACCGTCGCTGCCTGGCGTTCACCATTGGTGGCGATGCCATTGGCAACATCGTTGATGACGGAGGCATTTGCCGTCAGGGCCTGTACAGCCTGAACGATGCCGCTCAATGTCCGGTCGAGTGCCTCGGCGGCAATATTGATATCAAGCCGCGTCTTGTCCATGGCCGCATCCAGAGGCTCGGTCAAACGAATGGTCAGGTCGCCATCGGCCAGCCGCTTGATGGCCGCACCGATGATCTTAACCGCTTGCATTCGCGGCGTGATGTCCGTTGCAACCTTGATGACCCGGTAGACCCTGCCGCGGGTGTCGAAGACCGGGGTGTAGGCCGCCTGGATCCAGACCTCACGACCGCCCTTGCCATAGCGTACGAAATTCGATGCCAAAAATTGGCCGTCACGCAAGTCCTGCCAGAAACGGCTGTAGTCCGACGTCTCCGCATAGGCCATATCGCAGAAGATGCGGTGGTGCTTGCCAATAACCTCGGCTCTTTCATAACCCATGGCCTTGAGAAAATTGTCGTTGGCCTCAACGATGCAGCCGCTGGGATCGAACTCGATGATCGCCTGGGACTGGTCGATCGCGCGTAGCCTATTGTTGTCGTGCAAGGCGACAAACTTGGTCGCGCTGATGTCGGAAGCGATCTTCAGGACGCGGACCACGCGACCGCCATGGAAGACGGGGTTGTAGGTCGCCTCGATCCAGACATCCTCGCCGGCCTTGCTCTGGCGTCGAAACTGACCACCCTGGACCCGTCCGGCCGCAAGGTCCGACCAGAAGCGCTGGTAATCCGGCGACTGGCGGATCGCGTCTTCGCAGAAGATGCGGTGATGTTTGCCAACGATTTCATCGAGACGATAGCCGAGCGTCTTGAGGAAATTCTCGTTGGCGTCGAGGATGGTACCGTCAGGCGAGAAGGAAATCATCGCCTGTGCGTTGGAGAGGGCTCTCATGTCATCGGCAAGCTTGGTGGCGTGCAGGTAATCCGTCAGCATATTCGTGCCTCTTGAGGTTTCTCGAATATACCTAATCACCTGAATATTAATGTTTACTAAATTCCGTATCCAGGATTAGCAGAATTGATAAACGTCAAAAATGTGCGCGCAACATCAATGCTATCCTTGGATGAATGACTGCATCCTTATGGAATTGCCGCTGTCACCTTGCCCGTTCCTGACCGGAACCGATCGGAAATGAACACAGACATGCGCCCGGCGGTTGACCGGGCGCGTGTCTTCATTTTTGTGATTGCAGGTCTCCGTCCATGCCGGAGAGAGAATGCCCCCGGAGCAGACAGCGGGATGAGAGCCCGTCAGGCGGCCCGGCCTACCGCGTGCCGCACCTGGCCTGGCCGAAGCGCCGAGGTCTGGAAGCGGGAGACGAGCGCGTAGAGGTCTCTTGCGCCATCGGCGAGGGAATTGGCGGCGGCGCTTGCCTCCTCGACGGTCGCGGCACTCTGCTGCGTCACCTTGTCGAGCATGTTGATCGAGCCGTTGATTTCGCCAATCCCTTGCGCCTGGTCGCGGGCCGCCGTCGAGATGGCATCGACATTGCCGTCGATTTCCTGGACCTGGTTGACGATCGACTCAAGCGCATGGCCGGTCTGGTCGACGAGAGCGACGCCGTGGCGCACGGCACTCGCGGACTTTGCGATCAGCCCCTTGATGTCCTTGGCGGCGCTGGCGGAGCGCTGGGCGAGCTCGCGGACCTCCTGGGCGACGACCGCAAAACCCTTGCCCGCCTCGCCTGCCCTTGCCGCCTCGACGCCAGCATTCAGCGCCAGCAGATTGGTCTGGAAGGCGATCTCGTCGATCACGCCGATGATGTTTTCGATTTCGCGCGAGGAGCCGGCGATCTCGTCCATGGCCGTGGTCGCCTGGGTGACGACCGTGCCCGAGGCTTCTGCATTGGCGCGGGTCTCGCTGACGAGGCGGGTGGTGGCGAGCGTCCGGGTGGTCGTGTCCTTGACCGTGCGGTTGATCTCTTCGAGGGCTGCGGCCGTTTCCTCGACCGTTGCGGCCTGGCGTTCACCGTTGGCAGCGATGCTGTTGGAGACGTCGCTGATGACGGCGGCGTTTTCGGACAGCGCCTGGGCGGCACGCACGATGCCAGTCATGGTCTGATCGAGCGCTTCTGCCGCCGTGTTGACGTCGAGGCGGGTGTCTTCGAGAACCGAGTCCAGCGGTTCGTTCAGGCGCACCGTCAGGTCGCCTTCGGCAAGGCGCTTGATCGCGGCGCCGATGATCTTGACGGCGCGCATGCGCGGGCTGATGTCAGCAGCGACCTTGATGACCTTGTAGACCTTGCCGCGGGAATTGAAGACCGGCGTGTAGGCCGCCTGGATCCAGACCTCGCGACCGCCCTTGCCGTAGCGCACGAAGTTGGAAGCGATGAATTCGCCGGCGCGCAGGCGTTCCCAGAACTTGGCATAATCCGAAGTATCGACATAGGAGGGATCGCAGAACATGCGGTGATGCTTGCCGACGATTTCGGCATGATCGTAGCCCATGGCTTTGAGGAAATTCTCGTTGGCCTGGACGATGGTGCCATCCACCTCGAACTCGATGATCGCCTGGGACTGGTCAATTGCCCGCAGCCGGTTGCCATCATGCAGGGAGGCGATCTTGCTGGCCGTAATGTCGGAGGCGATCTTCAGGATGCGGACCACACGGCCGCCGCTGAAGACCGGATTATAGGTCGCCTCGATCCAGACATCGTCGCCGGCCTTGCTCTGGCGGCGGAACTGGCCGCTCTGGAAACGACCGGCGGCGAGTTCTGACCAGAAGCGCTGGTAATCGGGAGAATTGCGGATCGCGTCTTCGCAGAAGATGCGGTGATGCTTGCCGACGATCTCCTCGAGGCTATAGCCGAGGGTCTTCAGGAAGTTTTCGTTGGCATGGAGGATAGTACCATCCGGCGCGAACGAGATCATTGCCTGCGCCGTGGAAAGCGCCTTCATGTCATCTGCAAGCTTGTTCGCGTTCAGGTAGTTCGACAGCATATTGGCCCCCAGGCGTGGATATATGCCTCAATCAAACCTGCGTTATGTTAACGCCTGCTAAATGGCGGGACGTGTTTTGTCATAAATGACAAACGTCAAACGGGAAATCGATGAGAAAGACCCAAAAAAGGTTGAATTCGAAAAATCTCACAGGCCCTGAAAACCATGGGCACCCAAGATTTAGGGGGTCTATAGTGGGTGTTCTGCACTTTCACCCTGGCCCGCGTGAGGACAGGGTTGGTATGTTCCATGAATGGAACAACACACGCTTAGCCGTCGTCATGAAAAAACCGCCGGATCTGCATCCGGCGGTTGATCTTCTCTTCTGCGAGTCAGGTAGCTCAGACGAACTGGCTGAGGCCCGGAACTGACGCCACGACTTCGTCGACCACGTCGGCGCCAGCATATTCGCGGGCAACTGCCATGGTCTCCTTGGCGAGGGTGGAGATCTCGCCCATGCCGAGGCCCTGGGCCATGAGTTGCTGGCCGAGGCCCATAATGCCGCCGCCGCCGATGGCGCTCATCAGGCCGCCGAGCAGGCCGCCGCCGCCGGCGCCTTCGCCATTGTGCTTGGCGACGAGTTCGGCGGCACCCGGGATCGCTTCGATCATGCGGGCGACCGGGCCGTCGGCTGCTTCGCGCTGCAGGAAGCCGAGCATCATGCCGAGCGCCGTTTCGGCCTTGTCCTGGGAAATGCCGACATTTTCGGCGATGCGGGTGACGATTTCGCTCATCTTCAGAGTCCTCCTGCAGGGATTTTTGACGTTAACGTCAACGTAATGGATGTTTTTTCCGAACTCAAGCGCTGGTGGTCTCGAGCCCGCGAAATTTGCCGGGATCGATGGCATGGACCGACCGCCCATTCCGGAGCCGGATTGCCCGCATCATGGCGGCACATCCAACCGTTGTCGATGTCCCATAGTCCTCCTATAAGAGCAAGCTGAAGTCCTGATGACGAATGGGAGAAACGTCCGCATGCTGCAAGAAGGTTCGCTCTATCTCGGCACCAGCCGCAACCCGGACGACAGCCTGAACAAGGCCGAATATCTGGCGCTGAAATACGGCAACCGCCACGGCATCGTGACCGGGGCCACGGGCACCGGCAAGACCGTCACCCTGCAGGTTCTGGCGGAGAGTTTCTCCGAAGCCGGCGTTCCGGTCTTCGCCTCCGACATCAAGGGCGACCTCTCCGGCATTGCTGCCATGGGCGAGCCGAAGGACTGGATCACGCAGCGGGCGGAGCAGATCGGCTTTACCGATTACGCACCAGCGGAATTCCCCGTCATCTTCTGGGATCTCTATGGCGAAAAGGGTCACCGGGTGCGCACCACCGTCGCCGAGATGGGGCCGCTGCTTCTCTCGCGGCTGATGAATGCTTCGGAGGCCCAGGAAGGCGCGCTCAACATCGCCTTCAAGATCGCCGACGAAGGCGGGCTGCCGCTGATGGACCTCAAGGATCTGCAGGCGCTGCTCACCTATATGGCCGAGCATGCCACCGAGCTTTCCAGCCAGTTCGGCCTCATCTCCAAGGCCTCGATCGCCACGCTGCAGCGCGGACTTCTGATCCTCGAGCAGCAGGGGGCGGAGAATTTCTTCGGCGAGCCGGCGCTCAAGGTCACCGACATCATGCGCACGACAAATGACGGGCGTGGCGCGATCTCGATCCTCGCTGCCGACAAGCTGATGATGAACCCCAGGCTTTACGCGACCTTCCTGCTCTGGCTGCTCTCGGAATTGTTCGAGGAACTGCCTGAGGTGGGTGATCTCGACAAGCCGAAGCTGGTCTTCTTCTTCGACGAGGCGCATCTCCTCTTCAACGATGCGCCGAAGGTGCTGATCGAGCGGGTGGAACAGGTGGTGCGACTGATCCGCTCCAAGGGGGTCGGCGTCTATTTCGTCACGCAGAACCCGCTCGACGTGCCGGAAACCGTGCTCGCCCAGCTCGGCAACCGGGTGCAGCATGCGCTGCGCGCCTATACCCCGCGCGAGCAGAAGGCGGTGAGGACGGCGGCCGACACCTTCCGACCCAATCCGGCCTTCGACTGCGCCGATACGATCACCCAGCTCGGCATCGGCGAGGCGCTGGTCTCGACGCTCGAAGCCAAGGGAATTCCCTCCATGGTGGAGCGCACGCTGATCCGCCCGCCTTCGGGCAAGGTCGGGCCGATCGACGACTCCACACGGCAGAAGGTGATGAACCTCTCTCCGGTCGCCGGCCAGTACGACATCGATCTGGACTCGGAATCGGCCTACGAGATCCTCTCGGCACGCGCCAAGAAGGCAGCCGAAGCGGAAGCGGCCAAACGCGAGGCCGAGGAAAAGGCTGACGGCGGCGACAGCGCTGCCGGTCGCTGGACGCTTCCGGGTTTTGGCGACGAGCCGACGGAGACGTCTTCCGGACGCACGACGACCAAACGCAGCTCCGGGTACCAGCGCGAGACCGTGATCGAGGCGGCGATGAAAAGTGCGGCACGCTCGGTCGCGACTTCGGTCGGGCGGGCGCTGGTGCGCGGGATTCTCGGCAGTCTGAGACGGTAAAGCGAGGAAAGCAGCCGGTTCCGCAGGACGCTCGCTCCTGCACGCGGATGCAATCTCAGGTAATTTTTCTGCCAACTATACACGCAATATTTACTTGCGTGCAACTTCATGTATTCTCTACTCCAGGTGGCGCCCATTATCAGGATGAGCGCGGAAGGATGCAGGTTGGCGCCTGCGCCTGGGGGACATGATGGCTCATTTTCGAGCGGTCACGCGACCGCGCGCGCCTTGGGTATTTGCGCTTCTTTCGCTCAGTCTGACCGGCTGCAACGGTGCAGTCGATCTTGCCGACGGCATCGGACCCGTGCTGAGCGGACCGAGCGTCGAAAAGTCCAGCCTCAATCGTAGAGGTGTGCTCGACGGGCTACGGCAGGATGCCGGATACGGCGGGGCGACGTTTGGGTGGTATGATGTAACGCTCGCCGGTTTCAATTATGTCGATGACGCCTGCTCGGCCTATTTCGATCGTCTCTTCAAGCTGAACCGGCGCAAGGATGCGATCCGCTCCACGCTTTCGGTCGGCGGACAGACGACGAATGCCATTCTTTTCGCCACCGAGGCATCCCAGCTTTCCATGGCGGTGGTGGCACAGGCCTTCGGGCTCGCCTCCAGCCTTACCGACATCGTCAGCGGGACCTATCTCTATCAATTGCCGCCGGCCACGACGAAAGCATTCGTGAGCGAACTGTCGCGCGCCTATCGCACGGGCGTGGACCAGCAGCGGAGCCAGATCGATACTCCCGCCGAATCCTATGGCCATATTCGCGGCTACCTCGATCTCTGCTTGCCGGCGACGATCGAGGCCTCGCTCGTCGAGCATGTGAGTGCCGCAGCGGCCGTGCCGGTGCTAGCAACAGGGGGTGGCAGCGTCGAGATCCAGGTCGGCAGCGTGCGCGATCCGGTCGTGGCGGCAGCGCTGCAGGAGCCGACGGACGTCAATACGTCGCTGCCGGCGCAAGCGCCTCGGCGGACCATTAGCCGCTTCAGCGAACTGATTACGACGGAGAGGTTGAAGCTTGTACAGACGCTCGTCTGCGTACCGAACGACGGGAAGCCGGGTCCGGCCACGGATCAGGCGATCCGGCAATTCCTGCTGGGACGTAATGCCTTGCGACCGGACATGGAGGCGACCGGCATCAACAGTTCCGAAATCGAAATGCTAACCGAGGAGGCAGACCTGGCGGCAGGGAAAACCTGTGCCGAACGCGGCGTCCGTGATGCTTTAGACGCAGGCGACCAGTCCCGCTGACACGCGCCGGGAACAGCGCCGCTCCGGCTTCGGCCCTGGTTCTACAATTGATCGATCCGCAAAAGGAATGTCATCAGGAGGACATGCCATGCCTATCATGATTGCAGACCGGACACTCAGAGAGACCGCCGGCGGCCCATTGACCGAAACCGAGCTCAAGCAAGGAACCGTCGTCGAAGTGCTGGACGACAACACATTGCCCTGGACGAAGATCAGGGTGAAGGAAACCGGTCAGGAAGGCTGGGTCAGCGACGGCGCCATCAACAAGACGTCGGATGTTCTCGGCCCGCTGAGCCGCGAAGACGTTGCCTGGGAATGTGTCGACCTGGCTGGCGTCTTCGATGTGAACGCCTTCTATCTGATGGCGGTCGCGCAGCTGAGGAGCAATGTCTCCGGCGTCGCTATCGCTGGCGACCAAGGTTTCGGTCCGATCGGCTTCACCAAACAGGAATGGGCGCTGAATGCGGTCCAGCCTGACTGGAAAATCGAATTTTCGCCCGAACATATTACCCGGTGGCGTGCGCAGATGATGGTATTCGCTGCGATGGCCTCGACGCGGCAGAGGGCACTCGCCGAGACCCTTTCGCGGCAGCCCAGCATGGCCGAGCTGCTGCTCGCCCAGGTGCTCGGGACGGGCGCGGCTGCCCTTGCCATAACGGAACCCGGGACCGACCTCACCGAGATCCTGTCACAAGCGCGGCAGGTGGCCGAGGCGGAAAAGATCGATCCCGCCAATCTCGACGGCCGTGACAAGCCGTTGCTTTCCACCGATGGCAAGACCTCGCTCGGCCTCGCCGCGGGCCAGCTCGAGGCCGCGCTGGAGGCGAGCCGCGGACATGTGCGCCAGGAGGTGGACAAGAGGATCGCCTCGCTCGAGACAAATTTCGGCCCTGCCCGGCCTGTCGCAGGCATCAACCTGAACTCCCCCAAGATCCCAGCCTCGCGCAGAGCAATCGCGAGCCTCATTGCGGAGAGCTTCGCAGCCGCGGGTTTTGGCGCAATCCAGCAGATTGCCGCCATCGCCAATGCGATCGCCGAATCCGGCTTGAACCCCGCCGCGGAGAACCTGAACGGCGAACGCAGCTTCGGGCTTTTTCAGCTGAACCAGAATGGGGGAGTCGGCACCGGTTTTCCCGAAGCCGAGCTAAAGGATCCGAAGCGCAACATCGCCATCATGCTAGGCGAGATTGCCATGCCTCACCAGACACAGCACCGGAAGCGGTTCATGACGACCACGAGCCTGCTGGAAGCCGTCGAGATCTTCGTGCACCACTTCGAGAAACCGGCCGACAAGGTGGGTGAAACCACCAAGCGTTTCAAGATCGCACAGACCCTGGTGGCCTGAGAGGCAAAGGCGAAGGGCGCGCCCAGGTCAAGGCGCGTCACGGCCGCGTTTTTAAGCGCGACACAAGAACTCAGTGATAAAAGCTCACCGTCTGCGGTCTATTTTTGTTCACTTCCGGGCAACTATCCCTGATATATATAGTGGAGGGATACAATTCGCGGGCAAGGGCCCGTGGGTTCATGGGGTGGAGCTTGGACAGCAGTCTGGATCACATCGTTCTGGTCAACAATGCAAAGCGCGCGCTGCAACGCGGTCGCTTCGAGCTCACCTATCAACCCATCTATTCCGTCGACCAGCGCGAAGTGGACAGCGTCGAAACCTTGTTGCGTTGGCGCCTGGGTCCGGACAGGCTGGCAGTGGCGCAGGATTTCCGCTCCGTTTTTCGCGATCCGATGTTATCGCTGTCGATCCGCGACTTCGTGCTCTCGACCACGCTGCGCCAGGCCGCCCGCTGGCGGGCGGAGGGGCATGATTTCGGGCGGATCAGCGTCAATGCCACCGCCTTCGACCTCTGTGCCGGGGATTTTGCCTTGCGCCTCACCGACATGGTGCAGGATTTCGGCCTGACGCCCGAGATGCTGGAGATCGAGGTGGCGGAGCCTGCCTTCTACGGCCCGCTCGCCAAGCCGGTCAGCCTTGCGCTCGAGGCGCTGCATTATTGCGGCTTTGCGCTGGCCATGGACAATTTCGGCGCCACCCATGCCGGGCTCTCGGCGCTCAGGAACCACAGCTTCCGGCGCCTCAAGATCGACCACGCGCTGATGCGCAGTGCGCTGAGCAATCCTGTCGACAAGGCGATCGTGCGCCATGTGATCGCACTCGGACACGATCTCGGTCTGATCGTTACGGCCGCCGGCGTCGAGAACGAGGACCAGATGGAAAGCGCCGTGCAGCTCGGCTTCGACAGCGTGCAGGGTTTCTTCGTCTGTTTTCCGAAGGAGGCCGACCTCCTGCCGCGCGTCTGTCACGTGCTGAACCTGCAGGGCCGTTCAGGCTGATCCGTCCTCCGGCCTTTCCATTCGCCCGGCAGCTTGGCATGGTGCAACCATGACCATCCTCATCTACGCTTCCGCAGCCCTTGCCGAAATCGCTGGATGTTTTGCCTTCTGGGCCTGGCTGAAGCTTGACCGCTCGTCCCTATGGCTCGTGCCCGGGATCGTTTCGCTCGCCCTCTTCGCCTGGTTGCTGACGCTGGTCCCGTCGGAGGCGGCGGGTCGGGCCTATGCGGCCTATGGCGGGGTTTACATCGCCGCATCGCTCGTCTGGCTTTGGCTTGCCGAGGGGCAGCGGCCCGACCGTTTCGACCTTGTCGGCGCTGCAATCTGCCTCGTCGGGGCGGCCGTCATCCTGCTGCCGCAGCGGGGCTGAGCGAAATCCCCCTTAAAAGGTAGAGTGCCGACTTGCGGAATTTCCGTATATACATAAAATATGATCATCGTCTGGGATGAACCGAAGCGGCTGGCGAATATCGACAAGCACGGGCTGGATTTTGCCGACCTGTCGCTTGAATTTTTCCAGCGCGCGCTGATCCGCCCTGCAAAACGAGGCCGGCTGTAGGCAATCGGGCGTCTGGCGGACGGGACGATTGCCGTGATTTTCGTGCGGCTCGGAACGGAGGGACCCTCCGTGATTTCGATGCGTGCCGCCAATCCGGCTGAGAGGAGGGTATTGCGATGAAGAAAACGAAGTCAGTGTCGCCCGGTTTTCGCGAGGGCCGCGGCTATACGCAGGCCGATTGGGACGATGTCAGCGATAACCCCGAAGTGACGGAAGAGAAGTTGAAGGAATTTCGCCCCTTCCGCGAGGTGTTCCCCGATCTTGCCGCCTCAATTGATCGCAAGCTTGCCGGACGGCCGAAAGCGGAGAGCCCGAAGAAAGCCATCAGCATCCGGCTCGACCAGGAGGTGATCGACCGGTTCAAGGCGGGCGGCGATGGCTGGCAATCTCGGATGAACGAGGCGCTGCGCAAGGCGGTCGGGCTCTAGCTCCCTCCCCTTTCTCAACTCACCATTTGCTCCATCCCTCGACCAGCATCAACGTGGCGACGGCCACCAGCAACCAGCCCGCGCCGCGGCCGATCCAGATGGTGATCCCGGGCTTGGAGACGAGCGCGTCCCGTCCCCTGGCCGCAGCGATGGCCAATCCGCCATAGATCAGTCCCTGCAACAGCAGCGTCAGCGCGCCCATCATCAACGCCTGGCGCCAGAACGGGCCGTATTCGGGGCGCATGAACTGCGGATAGACGGCGAGGATGAACAACCAGGCCTTCGGGTTGAGGAGACATGTGATCAGCCCCTGGGTGAAGATCCGGGTCGTTCGATGCAGGTTCGACGCCTCGATGCCGTCGATGACGATGGCGCTTTTGGCGAGCGTGTAACCGATCCAGATCATGTAGGCTGCTCCGATCACCAGCATGGGGCCGGCAAGTTGCGGAACGAGGGTCGACAGTGCCGTTACGGCGATCGTGCCGAAGAGCGTGTGGAAGGCGCCGCCCAGCATGATGCCGGAGGTTGCGGCAATGCCTGCGCGCCGGCCACCCGTCAGGCCATTCGCGACAACGAAGATCATGTCCATGCCGGGCACGACGATGATGCCGGCGAGAAGCAGGGTGAAAAGCCAGAGGTTTTCGGCATAGGTCATGTCAGTAGGATCTCCTCGATCAGACAGGCCATCCGCAGGGAGAGGCCTGTTTTCAATGCGTTGAGGATGCTCTAGACAAGGGCTACTGACAAAGGTGTGTCAGTTGAGATGAGGTCTGACCCATGCGCAAGGCGTCCCGGCTGTTCGAGATCATCCAGACCTTGAGGCTTGCGGCCCACCCGATAACGGCGCAGCAGATCGCGGAAAAGCTGGAGGTGACGCAGCGCTCGATCTATCGCGATATCGCGGCACTCCAGGCGATGCGCGTGCCGATCGAGGGTGAGCGCGGGATCGGCTATATCCTGCGCCCCGGTTTTCACCTGCCGCCGCTGATGTTTACGCCGGAAGAAACCGAGGCGATCGTGCTCGGCATGGCGCTGACCAAACGCACGGCGGACCGCGAGCTGCGCGATGCCTCCGCCCGCGTGCTGGACAAGATCGCGGCGGCCTTGCCTGCACCGCTGCGCGAATCGATCCTGTCGCGCTCGCTCTATGCCTGGGGACGGGTGGCGGAGGCGCCAGAGGCCGTCGACTTCTCGATGATCCGCCGGGCGATCCGCAACGAGGAAAAACTCGACATCGACTATGTCAACGAACGGCAAGACGGGACGACGCGCAGGATCCGGCCGATCGCGGTGATCCATTATGCCGAAGCAGCTGTCATCGTCGGCTGGTGCGAGCTGCGCGACGGGATCCGCAATTTCCGCGTTGATCGCGTCAGGGATTGCCGGGCGACGGGCGAGCATTTTCGCCGCGAGGGAGATCGGCTGCGCAAGCTGTGGGTGGCGGGATGGGAGACCGGTGCAAAAGGCTGACGAAAGGCCCCGCTGTGCACCGTCAATAAGGAAACGCCCGCTGCTCGGTCGAACAACGGGCGTATCTGTTTTGAAGCTGTGGTGCAGAGATCAGGCGGCCACCACCATGCGGCGCGCCTCGCGGAACGAAACGAGCCGGCCGCGGGCTTCGTCCCAGAGGACGAGCTTTACGCAGGCGAAGCTTTCTCTCAGCGTGATGCGGCTGATCGTCTTCAGTTCGGGATGGTCGCGCAGGACTTCCGGCAGGCGGTAGAAGGGGATCTTGCTCGACAGGTGATGCACGTGGTGCACGCCGATATGACCTGTCAGCCAGCGCAGGCCCCAGGGCAAGTCGTAATGGGACGCGCCATGCAGGGCAGCGTGCTGGAACTGCCATTCCGGAGGGTTCGACCAGTGGGTGTCTTCGAACTGGTGCTGGACGTAGAAGAGCCAGATGCCAAGGGCGCCAGCGATCAGCACGATGGGCAGATGCACGACGAGGAAGGTATCGAGGCCAGCGAGCCAGATCATCAGCGCGGCGACGGCGACCATGCCGGCATTGGTGGCCATGGTCGAGACCCAGGGCAAAGCCCCGTCCTTCATCATGCCGAAGGGAAGACGCTGCTTCAAGAGGAAGACCCAGATCGGGCCGATGCCGAAGAGCACGATCGGGTTGCGATAGAGGCGATAGCCGAGGCGGCCGAGCGGCGACAGCGCGCGGTATTCGGCGACCGTCAGCGTGGTGATGTCGCCCACGCCGCGTTCCTCGAGATTGCCGGCAGTCGCATGATGCTCGGCATGCGCCCGGCGCCAGTAGTCGTAAGGGGTATAGGTCAGCACGCCGAGGAGACGTCCGGTCCAGTCGTCGATCGAACGGCGGGCGAAGAAAGCTCCATGACCGCAATCGTGCTGGATGATGAAAAGGCGCAACAGGAAGGCCCCGGCCGGAAGGACCAAGACGAGCCCCGGCCAGAAGCCGAACTGGAAGCTCGCCCAGGCACCGGCCCAGAGAGCCAGGAAGGGAACGAGGGTGATGGCGAGCTCGACGCTTGAGCGCGTCAGGTTGGGCTTGCGATAGGCATTGACGATTTTCAGCCAAGCCTTTGCATCGGGGGTCTCGTCCTCGGGGATCTGATCGTCGCGATAGTCGAATGCAGCACTCACTGGCCAGCCTCCGAAAGGTTGTCGTGATCGGGAATGGCGGCGGAGAGGCTGGATGCGCCCAAAATCGGGGCGCGCGACACGGGGCTTCCGAAGGAGAGGCCCACAGCAATGGTCATGGTCGGCTGGCTTTCGTGGCTTAGAGATCGCCCGTCACTCCAGGAACGGGTGCGCTCTCGTAGCAGATCGCGGCCGGCTTGTCGCCATGGAACTCGGCCACCGCGCCGGCTGCGGCATTTCGCCGATCGTGAGCACCGCCACCGGCCCCATCCCAACGACCGGACCAGCAGCGCATATCGGTGCTTAAAGCAACGAAAAGCGCCCCGGCCTTTTTTCGAGCACGGGGCGCATCTTTGTCTGCCGTCGGTCGAATCGCGTCAGGCCTTATTCGGCCGGCTGCAGCGTGGCGAGGATCTTGCCAACTTCCGGCAGGTTCTGCGCTTCGGTTTCAGTCGAGGCCCAATAGGTGACGATGGCAATCTTTTCTTCCGAAAGGCCGATGATGCCGACGCCGATCGAAACCGGGCCGTCCTTGTCGGTACCCTTCCAGTCGATGGTCTGGAACGTCATGCCGTTCAGCTCGTCCTTCGATTCCTTCTGGCTCGCCGGATCGGCGGTGACGCCGTTTTCCTCGAGGAACGCAAAGACGTCGGTCATCACCTGATCCATGTCTTCGGCGCCGGCAATATCGAAGGAGATGTAGGTGCCGGCGTCCGGCGAATTGCCTTCAATGCCGTAGTCGGTTTCGGTCGGCTGCCAGTCATCCGGAATTTCAACGGTCGCGGCCGGTTCGTCGGCCGGGAAAGTGAAGCTGCCGGCAAGCGATGCGGTAGCGGAGATCAGAAGGATGGCCGTTGCGGCGAGGAACTTGTTCATCGGAAATGCCCGTTGCTGAGAGAAAGACGCATGTCGGCACTCTGCCCCGAAGGCAGGGTGGCCGGACCGGGCCACTCGTATCAAGGGCGCGTGAAGAATCGTTGTACTGTTTCTGCGTGGAACGGCCGACGGCTCTTGCGGAGACGGATTTCAGCAGATTTGGCTAAGAGAATGCGAATGAATGCGCGGCGATCTGAGGCCGTCCTCGCTGCGGCAGCCATTGGCGGCGGCGCGTGACGAGCCCTGATTTTCCTGGCATTTTGAGGCCTCATACAGTGGCAATCGCCGCCACAATGGCGGCAGTCGGCCATTTTTGCTTGTCAGCGCGGTTCGCACCCACTATATTGCCGCCATCGAAGATTGCGAGCGACTTTGTCTACGCGCCCCCGGCGCACGCCAGATTTCCTTCAACGTCGATATACCAGCCGTCGAATGTCTCGGCGGCACGCCCAACGATTGAAAGGAAATCGTTATGAACACAGGTACCGTAAAGTGGTTCAACAGCACCAAGGGTTTTGGCTTCATTCAGCCGGATGAAGGCTCTGCCGACGTGTTCGTCCACATCTCTGCCGTTCAGCGCGCCGGCATGCGCGATCTCGTCGAAGGCCAGAAGATCGGCTACGACATCGTTCAGGACAAGCGTTCGGGCAAGAGCTCGGCCGACAACCTGCGCGCCGCTTAAGGATTTGTCGCTCGCCCCCGCTGATCACGGATATTCCGCAGAGGGGGCTGAGTGGCGATGGAAGGTCGGGTTTCGCCCGGCCTTTTTTATTGTTGGCCTGACGCAACTGCTGTATGCGATGGGCCAAACCCGATTTTTTCGGGATCTTCGCCGGGGCGTGGCGCGTTAGCCTGCAGTATCCCCTTTTTCGAAACACAAGATAAATCGGGCTCCACGCCCGGAAAGGAAACGACCGTGCAAGTTCTCGTTCGTGACAACAATGTCGACCAGGCGCTCCGCGTGCTGAAGAAGAAGATGCAGCGCGAAGGCCTGCTTCCGGCTCCTAAGAAGGCTGCCGTTCGCGGCGCACGCTGACACGACCACCTCCGTGCGCCCCAGGGCGCGCGGATGTCCGACCAGGAGGAAGGCCAGCGGCCTTTCCTCGGTCATCGGCCTAGGTCATCAGGCCATTCCATCGGGCCAGGGCCGCCGGACCTCACCCCCATGCCGAGACAGGCAGCCAGGCTGCAGGAAGGACCCCGACATGAATGCCACCAAAGACGCATTTTTCAAGCCCGAGAAGGTTTCGCCGCAGGACAAGGCTGCGACAACCGACAGCGTCGCCCGCTCGCTGATCGCAGCGGAAGCAACGGCGCGCGAACGCAAGACCGAAGCCCTGAAGGCCCTGCGCATGCAGCGCGAGGCGGTCGAGGCCGAAAACGCGCCCGCACCGAAGAAGCGTGCCGTGAAAAAGGCCGTGAAGCGCGGCTGAGGCCAGCGCACACGAGCCATGAAGCAGAATTCGACAAAGGCCGGAGCGGCAGTGCGCCACTCCGGCCTTTGTGCGTCATTTCGTGGCCGACGTCAGGTTGAAATACGCCCCTTGCGGATCCTGGCAGGCGGCGATCCAGGAGCCACCGGGAACCTGATGCGGCCCCATCAGCAGCTGACCGCCGAGCGATTTCACCTTCTCGATCGCCGAATCGATCGCAGGCACGATGAAGTAGAAGCCCCAATAGGGCATGGGCATTTCCGGCCGCTTGGTCATCATGCCGCCGATGCCGCGGTCGCCTAACTTGAAGGTCTGGTAGATGCCCATGGCATCCATGTCGACGGCCATGTCCTTTTCCCAGCCGAAGCGCGCGGCGTAGAAGTCCCAGACCTTTTCCCAGTCGCCGGCCATCAGCTCGTTCCAGCCGACGGTGCCGGTGCTGCCGGGCGTGGGCCAGGTGCCGGTACTCCTGTCTTCCATCATCGGGGTCATGATGCAGACGACCGCACCTTGCGGATCGGCGACGACGGCGAATCGGCCGACACCGGGGATATCTTCCGGGGGACGGCAGATCATACCGCCATCGCTCTGATAGTCCGCCGCCGTTTTGTCGACGTCGTCGACGGCGATGTAGCCGGTCCAGTTGGGCGGGATACCCTGCCCCTTCAACTCCTCGGTCAGCGCCATCATGCCGGCCACGCCGAAGGGAAATCCAGGCACTGCGAACGAGGTGTAGGTGAAGCCTTCCATTGGCATATCGGTAGGCTCCCAGCCGAGTAGCCGGCCGTAAAAGGCCTTGGCCGCAGCCGGATCCGGGGTCATGAGCTCGTGCCAAATGAATGTCCCGTGCATGCGCAATCCCTCTCTTTTCACGTTTCCAGGCGTCAGCCGACGCGTTTCGATTCGCTCGTCATGAAAGTGTGGAAGCTGCCATCCGGCTTGCGGACACTGCCGGAGAAGGTCCTGGTGTCATCATCGATGAAGTGGATGACATCACGATAAATCTCGTTGCGGGAGGGGTCCTCCATGCTCGGCCCCTCGGCCTCGAGCACGAGCGTCTGGCCATCATCTTCCAGCCAACCCTTGTAGACCCAGAGCTTGTCCATCATCGAGCCCACCCAGGTCCCGACATAGTGGCCGAGGCGCGGATCGTAGCCGAGCGTCATGATCATCGAAGAGCGCGTGCCGTCGCCCATGCCACCCTCCCCTTCCGCCATGACCCAGAAATCGCCGACGGGCCGGACCTTCTCGGTCCAGCGCTTGAGGGGGTCTTCCGGATCATAAGCCTCGTGTCCTGTCGAGCTGACATAGAGCCAGTCGCCGACGAGGCGGTCGAGGACGCGGTGATGTTCCGTGGGTTTGGGAAATTCCATGGTCTATCCTCCTTCAGTGGCAGCAACCGGCCGTTTCGACCGGCTTGGCGGCATATTCGTCCTTGCGCTTGACGAAGCTCAGCGTGCCGGTCTCGTTGCGACCGAGCGGCGCGTGGTCGAGGATCATCAGCGTGCCGAGGGCCTCCTCGCCGCCGCGCGCATACTGCGAATAGGTATGGAAGATATCGCCTTTCTCGTTCCTGTAGAAGGCGGAGAGGCCGGGAAGCTCGTCATGCGCCTGCTCGCGCGGGGTGTCGCGGAAATTATAGCGGACCGTGCCTGAGGCCAGTTGTTCCGGCGTAAAGGAGACGTGGAAGTCATAGTTGAACTCGCTGCCGAAGGAGGAGACCCAGGGGAAATGCCAGTTCATGCGGCGCCTGTAGGCCTCGATCTTGTCGAGCGGCGCGCGCGAGACGCAGACGAAGGTGACGTCGTGATTGTTCAAGTGCGGGAGCATGCCGTCGATGTGGTCGCCGAAGAAGGAGCAGCCGGGGCAGCCGGCATCCCAATCGGGGCCGAACATGAAGTGGTAAATCATCAGCTGGCTGCGGCCCTCGAAGAGCTCGGCGAGCGTCTTTTCGCCTGATGGCGCCTGGAACCGATAGTCCTTGTCAACCTTGACCCAGGGAAGCGACTGCCGCTCCGCATTCACCCGGTCGCGCTGCCGGGTCAGTTCCTTTTCCTGCTGCAGAAGGGCCTTGCGGGCTTCGAGCCACTCCTCTCGCGAAACAATCGAATGTTCCATCTTATCACTCCTCCTCTTGACATTTAGGTTGATATCAACATATTTATTCCATGTCAAACGGGCCACTGATTCCCTATTCCACCACCCTTCATGTCAAAGACACCTGCCTTTGCCTGCATGCGCAGCGCGCAGCCCGCGCTTTGGCCCGGCGCTTCGATCTGGCACTCAAGCCAGTTGGACTGACCAATCAGCAGTTCTCGCTGATGATGGCATTGAACCGCCCAGAGCCGCCGCCGATGGGGCCAGTTGCCAGACTTCTGGCCATGGATCGCACCACGCTGACTGCTGCGCTGAAGCCGCTTTCCGCTCGTGGCTGGGTATCAATCGAGCCCGACCCGAAGGACCGTCGCGGCAAGCGGCTGAGGCTGACCGCGGAGGGTTCCGCGGCTCTGTTGAGCGCCGTGCCGATCTGGAAAGAGGTGCATGGCGAAATCGAAGCCGGCATGCAGAGCGATGCCGGCATGCTGCGCCAGGGGCTGATCGAGGTCAGCATGTGATTCCACCCCTCCCCCCCGCTTCGGGCGCTGTCGCGATCCGTTTCACCTCCCTCTTTCCGTTCAACGCAGCAAGGCAGGGCCTTCATGACGACCATCACGCTGACGACCTACGACTGGGTGCCGGACCTGCCACGGGGCTATGTGCGCGACCTCAGGATACGCTGGGCGCTGGAAGAAGCCGGCCTGCCCTATCAGGTGGCCAGCACGCCCTTTCGCCAGCGCGAGGCGGAGCATCTCGCGCATCAGCCCTTCGCGCAGGTACCCTGGCTGACCGATGGCGACCTTTCCATCTTCGAGACTGGCGCGATCCTGCTCTATCTGGGCGCCAAGAGCGATCGGCTGATGCCGGGCGACCCGGCTGGACGGGCCAAGGTGACGGAATGGCTGTTTGCAGCCCTCAACTCCGTCGAGGCGGCCAGCATGCCCTGGTCGATCCTGACCTTTTCCAAGCCGGAAGGCGGCATCCCGCAAGCCCTGGTCGGGTTTCTCTCCGCACGGCTCTCGCGCATGGAAGCGGTGCTTACGACCGGGGACTGGCTGGCCGGGTCGTTCTCCGTCGCCGACATCGCCATGGCGGATGTGCTGCGGCTCGTCGGGCGGCTCGATGGTCTTGGCGAGTACCCTGCTTGCCAAGCCTATGTCGCCCGGGCCACCGCAAGACCGGCCTTTCTCAAAGCCCATGCGGACCAGATGGCGCATTTTGCCGCGGCGGATGTGCGCTGACGGCAGGTCTGAACCGATCACCAGAGGCTAGCGCATAAACTTTACGGGCTGGGAAACGGCAAATGGTCGGATCGCAATCTGCAAGGCTCGCTCGGATCGTCCCGATCTCCGGCTGCGCGGCTGACGCAAAAAGGCCGGCGCGAGGCCGGCCTTCTGACGGTGGATCTGCTGAAAATCAGGCGATCAGAGAACCGTGACCGGAACTTCGGTCGAGGTGCGCATGGCGTGGCTGTAGGGGCAGACGATATGGGCTGCGGCCGCGAGACGCTCGACGGTTTCGCGGTCGATACCGGGGACCTCGACGCTGAGCTTCACCTCGATGCCGAAACCACCGCCGTCCTCACGCGGGCCGATGCCGACTTCGGCGTGGACCTTGGCATCTTCCGGAATCGTGATCTTTTCCTTGCGAGCGACAGCCTTCAAGGCGCCCAGGAAGCAGGCGGAGTAACCGACGGCAAAGAGCTGTTCCGGGTTGGTGCCGGTCGCGCCATCGCCACCGAGTTCTTTCGGCGTGGTGAGCGTCACATCAAGTACGCCGTCATCGGATACGCCGTGGCCAGAGCGGCCGCCGGTGGCATGACCGTGTGCGGTGTAGAGGATTGCCATGGGTGTTCTCCTTGTTTGCGGGTTGGTGGTGACCTATATAGGGCACAATTGATTTGTGTGCAATTGTTTTTTGCACATTGAAATGTGCGCCAGTTTTGGCCACTGTGGAAACAATAGATGCCGAAAGGGGTTCATCAAGGGCCATGACCGACGAAACACTCGAAAAGGAACTGAGGCTGGACAAGCAGCTGTGCTTTGCGCTCTACGGCGCAGCACATGCCTTTACACGCGCCTACAAGCCGCTGCTCTCGCCGCTCGGCCTTACCTATCCGCAATATGTGGTGATGATGGCACTGTGGGAGGAAGACGATCTCTCGGTGAAGGTGCTCGGCGAAAAGGTCGGGCTCGATTCCGGCACGCTCTCTCCCCTGCTCAAGCGGCTCGAACAGGTCCAGTATGTCGCCCGCCGCCGGGATGCCGCCGACGAACGCGTGGTCTTCATCACGCTTACAGACGAAGGCCGGGCGCTGAAGGACCGGGCGCTGGAGGTTTTCGCGTCCATTGGCAATCTGACGGGCTGCGACATCGCCGAGATCGAAAGCCTGCGCGACAGCCTGAAGCGGCTGAAGGGCCATCTCGAGACCATTCCGGAAGAATAAGGGCGGCCTCGACCAGGAGGCCGCCGCTTTACCGACGACGCAAAGGGTTCAGCCGGCGAACCTGCCCGACTCTCAAGACGGGATAAAAGCGCTGCGCCTCGCTCTCGCCTTTTTCGCCTTCGATTTGAGGGACGCATCAGGGAGAACCGCATGAGAAACACCCCACCCTCCGCCGTGCCCCGCATCGCTGCCCGGCTGATCGCCCTCATCCTTCCCGCTCTTCCGTTCGCGCCCGGGCTCCCGCCCGCACATGCGAGAGACGCCGATCCGGTGACCGTCGCCGCCCAGCGCGTGGAGACCGAGCTTGGCATGCGCGTCGGCTTTGCAGTTCTCGATACAGGCAGCGGCGAGGTGCGCCGCTATCGCGCCAACGAGCGCTTCGCCATGGCCAGCACCTTCAAGGCGCTCGCCTGTGCCGCGGCGCTCTCTGCCGGCCCATCCGTTCTCGACAAGCAAACCCGCATCTCCAAGGCAGATCTGAGGCCGCATTCGCCTGTCACCGAAAAGCGCGTGGGGACGGGCCTTTCGACGCGGGCACTCTGCGAGATCACGCTCAGAACCAGCGACAATGCCGCAGCCAATGCCATTTTGAAAGCGATCGGCGGGCCGGCTGCCGTCACGACGTTTCTTCGGGGCATCGGCGACGACACGACACGGCTCGATCGATACGAACCGGAACTCAACGAGGCGACACCCGGCGATCCGCGTGACACGACGACACCGCAGGCGATGGCAGAGACAGTTGGACGGCTGCTGCTCGACCGTGCGCTCGAGCCGAAGGCCCGGGACCAGCTGGAAGCCTGGATGGCGGCGAATGCCGTCGCGGGCGGATTGCTGCGCGCGGGGCTGCCGAAGGGCTGGGCGATCGCCGATCGCAGCGGTGCCGGTGGGCACGGCACGCGCGGCGTGATCGCGCTGCTGCGCCCGCCCGAGGGTGCGCCGCTTGTCGTCGCGATCTATATGGACGGACGCAAGCATCCGCTGAAGGTGCGGGATGCTGCGATTGCCGAAATCGGCGCCGCGATCTTTGCGGAATACGGGCGATGACATCCCTTATAAAAACGGGTGGCGCGAGGTCGGGCAGCGCATTGATCCGCCTCGGCCTCACCCTTTCTTTTTTGACGGCAGGTGTCGTCTCCGTGACGATCATCGGGGCGCCGGCATGGGCGCAAGAGGCCGGCACGACGGCGGAGGGGCGGTCGGACTGGCAACGGAAGAAATGCGACGTCTATGCCAAGGCTCTCGGCGAAATCCTCGATCATATCGGGCGCGACGGCGTCTCCGACCTTTTTCTGGCCCGGAACCGGGAATTCATCGACAGCGGTTGCCTGGCCGACATCGATGCCTGTCCGGAGACCGATGATGACATCGAGGTCGCCAACGGGCTGACCATCGCCACCATGAATGCCGGGGCCGCGAGTTCTTTCAGCCCGTTTCGCTGTCGGGGCTGAGATGGGAGGCCATATCGGCATTCCGTGAGAAACGTGACCTGCGACGAGGAACCGATGACCCGCCCGAGGGGTTGTCGTCCGGTCACCTGCGGCAACGCCACCTTCGGTGGACGTCGCACAGACCATCAAGGAGAATTTTCATGCAATTGCCCCAGAACACCGTCATTGCCGTCGCCGACGGCGAGAAGCTGAGCCTCTTCCAGAACGAGGGCAACGCGCTGAACGTGAAGCTGAAGGCCATGCCTGCAGAAGAGATCGACAGCTCGAAGATCGCCTCCGGCGCCCGCCATTCCAGCAGTGCTGCCAATCCTGACGACAGCCAGCAGGAAGAGGATGGTTTCGGCAGCGGTATCACCGACATGCTGAACCGCCACGTACTGGACGGCAAGATCAAGAACCTCGTCATCATCGCCGCCCCGCGGACGCTGGGCGAGATGCGCAAGGGCTATCACAAGCAGCTTTCGGCCGTTCTGATCGGCGAACTGGACAAGGACCTAACCGGCCACTCTGTGGAGGCGATCGAGAAGGCACTCGAGGCGGCCTGATTCCAACGCCGGATCCGAGATGCAGAAAGGCCCCGCCATCGCTGGCGGGGCCTCTTTGTATCGTGATTCGATTGCGACGCGACCGAGGTCGCCCAGCCGTTACTGGCGGACGACAATCTTCGCCTTGTTGGGCACGCGCTCGTAGAGGTCGATGATGTCCTGGTTCATCAGGCGCACGCAGCCCGACGAGACGGCCTTGCCGATGGAATTCCATTCCGGCGAACCGTGCAGGCGGTAGAGTGTGTCTTCACCGTTCTGGAAGATGTAGAGCGCGCGGGCACCGAGCGGATTGTCAATGCCGCCGGGCTTGCCGCCGTTGCGCACGGAATAGATCTCGAGTTCCGGCTGGCGGGCGATCATTTCGTCCGGCGGGGTCCATTTCGGCCATTTCTGGCGCCACTGGATGACGCCGGCGCCGCCCCAGGAGAAACCGTCACGGCCGATGCCGACGCCGTAGCGCATGGCGGTGCCGCCGCGCTCGACGAGGTAGAGGAAGCGGTTGGGCGTATCGACGACGACGGTGCCGGGGGCTTCGCCTGTGGGGTCGATGACCTGCTGGCGATAGAAGCGTTCCGGGATGCGCCAGTATGGCACGGCCGGAATCACAAAGCCGCCGTCATAAACTTCGCCGTACATCGCATCGAGTTCAGGCGTGCGGCCCGAGGGCGCGGCGGGTACGACGGGACCATCGAGGCGAACGCCTGGTGGCAGCGGGCGGGAGGTTGAGCAGCTTGCGAGCAGCGAGGCGGCGCCGAGGCCTGTCAGCGACAGAAGCGAACGGCGTGTCAGGTGAGGTATTGAAGACATATAGGTTACAAATATCCTGTGGCAGCGCTGCGGGTAAAAGACGCTGGGAGGTGCGCTTTGTTCCGCGATGATGCGATGCAAACAGCAAAGGTACCCTTAATGCAACGCCGACCCCCTCTCACGTTTTGGAGAGAGGGTCATAGTCGCAAATGAGTGTCGCTAAATGACAACAATCGGGGTGTTGTCGGGCACGCGATCGAAGAGATCGATGACGTCCTGATTGAACATGCGCACGCATCCCGAGGACGTCGCCTTGCCGACCGACTGCCAGTCTGGCGTGCCGTGGACGCGGTAGAGCGTGTCCTTGCCGTCCTGATAGATGTAGAGCGCGCGGGCACCGAGCGGATTGTTGAGGCCGGCGACCAGACCGCCGCGCGCGGCAGAAACAGGGCGCAGATTGGGATTCTCCTCAACCATGCCATCGGTCGGGGTCCAGTGCGGCCATTTGGCCTTGCGCTGGATGACACCCCTGCCCGACCAGGCATAACCGTCGCGGCCGAGGCCGACGCCGTAGCGGACCGCCTTGCCACCCGGCTGGACGAGATAGAGGTAATGCGCCTTGGTGTCGACGACGATGGTGCCGGGGGCCTCCACCGTCTGGTAGGTCACCTCTTGGCGCAGCATGTCGGACCGCACGCGGTCGAGCGGGATCGGCGGCAGGGTATGGCCGTCGTCAACGATCAAGCCATACATGGTGCGATGCAGCGGATTGGTGACCGGCAGGCCATAGGTCTGGTGAAACTGGGTGCGATACAGATCGCGTTTCTGCGGTGCTGTCTGGTCGGCGGCGGGCGGCGTGCGCGCCGGGTCGTACCAGACGGGCGCGACCTCGTCCTGGAAGACGTCGATGTTCATGCGGCTGGTGTCGGTCATCAGGATGCAGCCCGAGAGCGATCCGACCAGCGCCGTGCCGAGCCCCAGCGACAGAAGCCGCTTCGACAGGAGAGAGGCTGTGGCGGTCCGACCGGACGGGAAAGGCTTGGACATGCTGCACCGATTCACTGACATCACTGGGCGCACCCTGTCAGCCGCGGCTGGCGCGAAGCTTATGGCGGGGCAAGCTTCGCCATGACAGCAACGCGTCATGCCGTCTTTCCCTCGCCTTCGCGCGGCAGGCGGATGTTCGGCAGGAGAAGTGCGCAGATCAGGCCGATGACCATCATGCCCGAGGCGGTCAGGAAGAGCGGCACGAAGGCGTCGGAGTAAGCGTTGGCGACGAGGGCGCGGGCGGCCTCCGGCAGGGCGGCGAGCCCTTCGGGGGTGAGGTTGCGGAAATCGACGCCGCCGGGCAGTGCGATCCGGACATGGGTGAGACCCGAACTGACGATGGCGCCGTAGATCGAGATCGCGATTGCCGCGCCGCCCATGCGGGTGAGCGTGACGGTTCCAGTGGCGGCTCCGACATCGGCGCGGGAGGCGGCATTCTGCACGCCGATGACGGGCACCTGTTGACCGATGCCGACGCCGAAACCCTGCAGCAGCATGACCAGCGCGATGAAGATCAAGGGCGTCCCGGCATGCATGAAGGAGAAGATGCCGAGACTGACGACACCCAGCGCTGCCGAGGCAATCGAGAAGGGCTTGTAGCGGCCGCTTTTCGCGATCAGGCGACCGGCGGCGATGGAGCCGATGGCGATGCCGCCTGTTGTCGCGACGAAGAGCAGGCCGGCCATGGAGGGCGAGAGGCCAGTCGTCGTCTGGAGGAAGAGCGCGATATAGTTGACCGAGCCGATGCCGATGGCACCCGAGACGATCGAGATGATCAGCAGCAGATTGATGGTGGGCTTGGAGAAGAGCGACAGCGGCACGACGGGTTCGGGCGCGCGGCGCTCGACCAGGACCCAGCCTGTGGCGCAGAGGGCACCGAAGGCGACGACGGCGAGGCTTTGCCAGGCGATCAAGGAGCCGAAGATCTGGCCGCTATCGGCCCAAAAGACGATGGAGGCGACGGCGCCGGCGAGCAGGATCGCACCGGCATAGTCGATCTTCGGCTTTCTGTTTGGCTTCCGATAGGGCAGCAGGAAGGCAAGACCGATCAGGACGGCGATGCCGATCGGCAGGTTGACCAAGAAGATCGAGCGCCAGCCGAACAGATCCGACAGCGTGCCGCCGAGAACCGGGCCGAGCGCGCCCGAGGCCATCAGCACGAGGCTGGAATAGCTCTGATAGCGGGCCCGCTCGCGCGGCTCGAAAAGATCGGCATTGATCGAGAAGATCGAGACCATGATGCCGCCGCCGCCGAGCGCCTGCAGGACGCGGGCGGCGATCAGCGTGTCCATGGAGACGGCGAGGCCGCAGACCAGCGAGCCTGCCGTGAAGATGGCGATGGCGGCCATGATTACATATTTGCGGCCGAAGAGATCGCCGAGCTTGCCGTAGAGCGGCATGACGGCGCTGGTGGTTAGCAGATAGGCGGAGCCGACCCAGCCGAAACGCTCCAGTTCGCCGAACTCGCCGACGATGGTCGGCAGCGCGGTCGAGACGATCTGGTTGTCGAGGGTTGCCATGAACATGGCCGACATCAGCAGGAGATAGACGAAGAGGCGGAGCCTGGGATCGGTGACCAGCGGCGTGTTGTCGAGGCTGGCGGGCCCCCTGCCCGCGGCTGCAGGTGTGGGGTGCGGTTCGAAACGGGGGTCGGGGCCGGAGGGGGCGGCCGTGCTGTGCTTGGTCATGGATCGAGGCTCCTGTCTGACCGCAAAATGTGCCTCTCGCATTTATATGTCAATAGCACATATTTGCTGATGGCATCTATTTTGCTTTTCGCGGCCGGGCGCCTCTGCTATTGTTTTTGGCATGACGCCAGCTTCGCACCCCAAATCTTCGGCCCAGAGCCATGAAAACCAATCCGAGACCACGCCCCTTTCGGGCGGGGCGCCACTTGCCGCCATTGGCCAGGCGATGACACGCATGCGGCTGCTGATTGGCCGCCGTTTCATCGGCCGTATGGCGCTGAAACGCATGGAGACGGGGCTCGAGCTCTCCGATATCGACGCGATCGGCGTGATCAAGCGGATCGGCAGCCAGCAGGAGGTGACAGTCGGCACGATCGCCGAGCAGCTCCGGATCGACCCCTCGCGCGGCAGCCGGATCGTGGCGGATCTGGTGAAGCAGGGACTGCTGGAGCGTGCCGCCTCTCAGGAGGACGGACGCCGCAGCCTGGTGCGCGTGACCGATGCGGGCCGCAAGGTGCTGGACGAGATCGAGGCGATCAAGCGCGAGACAATCAGGGAGGCCACGTCCGGATGGTCGGCCGAAGACGTGGAGGCCTTCGGGCGGCTCTATATGCGCTTTACCGAAGGTCTCGAGGCGCAGTTCGACCGGTTCGAACAGGACGAAAGCCGATAGGCAAAAACGGCAGGCGACAGAATTGACCCGACCGGCATTCCCTCCCCCGAGAAAATGCCGGCCGGTCGTCATGGGACTGGTATCCACCGCCCTTTCCGCTCCGCCAGGACAGAAAGGGTTTGCGTCCCACGCCGAAGGGAATGGTTCAGACGGGCTTTGGACCTTGCAGGGCGTTGTAGATCTTCTTGCCCAGCACGGCGGCTATCGGGATCGAGATCACCAGGCCCGCTGCAAAGGCGGCGGCGATCTGCCAACCCTCACGCATCTCGAGCGACAGAACCGCAATCACCGCCGCACCGCCGACGGCGCTGGCGACGAGAATATAGAGGACGGCAGCGAGACGAAACATGAGCGTTTTCCTTCGTGGTCCATGTCTTTCGAGGATCACCTTAGGCGCGTCAGGACAGGTTTCCTTGATCTGGCTCAATTGCTTGCAAGGAAATGCCTAGACGAAAGGCGAAGATCTTCATTTGAGGCGTTAACACTGTTTTAAGCCTGTTCTTGCCGCCCCGGCCCCGTTCGGCCAAGGTCCGGCTCAGGATTCGGACAGGAAAACCTGGATGCCTTCTCGACGCGCGGTCATTGTCGGACTGGGTGGGCTGCTCGCGACTGCGGGCCTGCCCGGCGGCATCCGTGCGCCGCGGGCGCAGACGCTCGCCATGGCGGAGCTGCGCGGCGGGTTCGATGCGGCAGAGGCCGGCATCCTGCCCGGAACCGAGGATGACCAGAGCCGCAAGCTGCAGGATCTGATCGACAGGGCGGCGGCGGTCGGCCAGCCCGTCTTTCTTCCGGCCGGCACCTATGAAGTGGCCAATCTCGAATTGCGCGATGGCAGCCGTATCTCCGGCGTGCCGGGGCTGACCCGGCTCGTCTACCGCGGCGACGGGCATCTGATCGCAGCCCAGGATGTGCGCGGCGTCAGCCTGTCCGGCATCACCTTCGACGGCGCCAACCGCTGGCTTGCGGACTATACCGAGGGGCTTCTCGCCTTTCGCAGTGTCGGCGATGTGACAATCGATGACTGCGCGATCGTCGGAAGCCGCAAATGCGGGATCCATCTGGCACGATCGGGCGGACGGATCGAAAACTGCCGGATCACGGGTGCGGCCGAGGCCGGGATCTGGGCTATCGAAGGCAAGGCCTTCACCCTGCGTGACAACGAGATCTTCGACTGCGGCAATGGCGGCATTCTCGTGCATCGCTGGACGAAAGGCGAAGATGGGACCGTCATTTCCGGCAACCGCGTGGCACGGATCGCGGCGACGAATGGCGGCACCGGTCAATATGGCAACGGCATCAATATCTTCCGGGCAGATAATGTGCTCGTGTCGGGCAATCACGTCTCCGACTGCGCTTTCTCCGCGATCCGCGCCAATTCCGCATCCAACATCACGATCAGCGGCAACCAGGCCTTCCGCTCCGGCGAGACGGCCATCTATGCCGAGTTCGAATTCGCGGGCGCGCTGATCGAGGGCAATCTGATCGACGGGGCCGCGATCGGGATCTCGGTGGCCAATTTCGACCATGGCGGGCGGTTATCGACCGTGAGCAACAACATTGTCCGGGGGATCGTCAACAAGGGACCCTATGTGCCGACCGTCAGCGGCTTCGGTTTCGGGATTTCGGTCGAGGCCGACACGCTGGTGACCGCAAATCAGGTGGACGGAGCCGAAACGGCGGCGCTCGCGATCGGCTGGGGACCCTATCTGCGCAATGTCATCGTCAGCGACAACATCCTGCGTGGCAGCCCCCAAGGCATGCGTGTGAGCGTGGTGGAAGGCTCCGGCGAGACCCTCATCCGCGGCAACATCGTCGATGGCGCCACCGGCGGCGCGATCGTCGGATATCGCTGGAACGACCGAGTGGGCGATCCCCTCGATGACGGGGATACGTCCTTCCCGCATCTGACGCTTTCCGGGAACCGCTTGGTAGGTGGCTGACATCGGGACGACCCGGGTGATTTGATTAACAATCCGGAAACCAACATCAAAGCTTCCGAATGGTCGTAATTTCTATTTAAGTCTCCCCTGATCTAATCTGCGGCAGTCAACATGTCGCGGGCCCCATGCTTCTAACCTTGCAGAACATCATCCTCGAGAAGATCGCGACAGGGCAGTCGTTGGCGGAGACCGTGGATTATCTGTGCCGAGAAGTGGAGACGATGACGGACGACATCGTCTGCTCTGTGCTGCTGCTCGACGAGGAGCGGCGCTTGCGCCACCTGGCCGGTCCTTCCCTTCCGTTCGAATACACATCCGCCATTGACGGCATCACCATCGGCCACGGGGTCGGATCCTGCGGCACGGCCGCCTTCTACGGCGAACCGGTTCTGGTCGAAGACATCGATGCGCATGAATACTGGCAGCCCTACAAGCAACTGGCCCTACCACTCGGGCTGAGGGCCTGCTGGTCGACGCCGATCATCGGCTCCGGCAAAGTGCTGGGAACGTTTGCCTTCTACTACCGCACGACGCGGGGTCCTTCAGAACAGGAGCGGCAGATCGTCAATGCCTGCGTGCATCTCTGTGCGATTGCGATGGAACGCGACCAGCGCATGGCCGAACGGCGGCGCATGGCCGATACCGACGGGCTGACGGGGCTGCCCAATCGCAGCCGGTTCAACGAGGTGATATCAGAGGTTTCCCGGCGCGAGCCAGACTGGGCCCTGATGCTGGTCGATCTCGACAATCTGAAGATGGTCAACGACACGTTCGGCCACGGCGCCGGCGACGACCTGATCCGGATCGTGGCGGAACGCATGAAGCAGGAAGCAGCACCTGGCATGGCCTTCCGGCTCGGTGGGGACGAATTTGCCGTGCTGGTGCCCTGTATCGCGACAATCGATCCGGCGGCTCTTGCCGAGCGGCTGATTTCCCGCATCAAGGAACCGGCCGATTGCGCCGGCCACCTCATCTATCCGGCCGCGACACTGGGTGGTGCCCGGGCCGGCGTGGAGCGGAGCCCGCAACAGGTGCGACAGAACGCCGACTACGCGCTCTATCACGCCAAGGAACGGGCCCGCGGACGTTACCTCGAATATCAGCCGGGCCTCGGCACCGCGATCGCCAAGCGTTTCCGCTCGGTTCAGGAGGTCGACCAGGCGCTGCGCGACGACCGGATCGATGCGCATTTCCAGCCGGTGATCGAACTTTCCACCGGGCGCATCATGGGCTTTGAAGCGCTCTGCCGGATGAAAATGCCGGACGGCCGCCTTATTGCTGCTGCGCATTTTCACGAGGCGATGAAGGACGCCCATGTGGCCATCGAGATCACCGAACGCATGCTGGAACGAATCTCGTCTGCGGCTGGCGACTGGCATCGTGAAGGTCTCGAATTTTCCCGCGTCGGGCTGAACCTCACGGCTGCCGACTTCCATCGCGGCGGGCTGACGCAGCGTATCGTCGATTCCTTCGGTCGCGCCGGACTTTCTCCGGACTATGTCGTGGCCGAAGTTACGGAATCCGTCTATCTCGGCCAAAAGGACAATGTCGTCGCCGAAGAGATCCACGCGATGCGCGAAGCGGGCATCAAGGTGGCACTCGACGATTTCGGCACGGGCTTTGCGTCGCTCACCCATCTGCTGACCGTGCCTGTCGACATCATCAAGATCGACAAATGTTTCGTGCGCCGCCTGGCGGATGCTGGCAGTGGCAGCGTGATCACGCGGGGTCTGCTCGACATCGCTCGGGGCCTCGACATCTGGGTCGTGGCGGAGGGCATCGAGGAACAGGCGCAGGCCGAGCATCTGCTCTCCCTCGACTGCAAGGCAGGCCAGGGATATTTCTTCTCCCGCCCCGTCGACAGGGACAGCGTGCGCGAAATGCTCGAGGTCAGCAATTTCCACCTCGAATGGACACGCATCCTCAGGGAGCGCGAACGGCTGGTGCTCGATAAGGCCGGCTGAGACGCGACGGGCGAAGCCTGACGCGTCCCGACTTCACCTCTCAGCTTACGCGGCGCCGGCTTGTGATCAGCCGGATCAGTTCTCGCGCCTCCGGCGGCGGCCGCTTCTCCACCCGACGATAGAGACGGCAGTCCGGTGTGCGGGTCAAAAGACCCATGTTGACCAGCTCGCGCCGGATCAGGACATGGTCGCCGAAGCCATTGTGGCGCATCAGCACCGCATTGACCGCCTTCTCGGGCGCCTCCTCCCCGGCCGGCAGGAAGGACCAGAGCCCCCAGAGCGCCAGTTGCTGCTGGTTGAACTTGCCGGGCCAGCGGACGAGAACATCGGTGCCGGCAAAGCAGCGGGCGGTGAGCTCGACACGGCGGTAATCGACTGCAGGCTCGGATACTGACACAGGCGGATTGGCGAGACGCTCTTCCGCCCCGCGGCTCGCCTTGAAATGCTGGTAATTGCGATAGCCGACGGCGCGCGTCAGCATGTTCAGAAGCTCGACATGGCCGGGCAGATCCGCCCGCGCCTCCAGTTCGCGCTTGAGGTTTTTCGCCAGCGCCGACAGATCGGGCGCCGCATAGGCATGTGTCGTCCTTGACATCTCATGTCTCCAGGTCGTGCCCGGTCGCGCAAGCGACCAACAAGGCCGGTGGTCACCGACTTCCGACGGGGCACGGGAAAACGAGCTGACGTCGACAAGAGAAAGGCAGGTTTAGCTCCCCTCATCGGGGCGGTGACGCCTGGGTGAACTGCAGACCCTGGAGCGGCAGAAATACGCGCGACATGCGACTGCTGTCAATCGTCGGCAATCATCAGGAAATTTCATCGACCACATCAGCATGAACGGCTTTTCTGGGCGCCTGACGCGGGATAGCCTCCGGCGCACCATTCAAGGGAGACCGGCATGCTGAAGATCTACGGCGTCTACAAATCACGCGCCACGCGCATTCTCTGGCTGATGGAAGAACTGGGCACCCCTTTCGAGCTGGTGCCGGTGCTGCAGGCCTACAAGCTCAAAGATCCGATGGCCCCGGACGCAAGGCTCAACACCCGTTCGCCGGAATTTTTGGCGGTCAACCCGATGGGCAGCATCCCGACGATCGACGACGACGGGCTCGTGCTCAACGAGTCGCTTGCGCAAACCATCTACGTGGCCAAGAAGTCTGGCGGACCGCTCGCCCCGAAGGATGCGGCGGAAGATGCGCTGATGCTGCAGTGGACGCTGTTCGGTGCCACGTCGATCGAGACCGAGGCCTTGAAGATCTCTATGGCCAATGGCGAGGGGCGCCTTGCCTCCGAGGCGGGCCAGGCGGAAGCCAAGGTTGTCGCCCGCATTCTTGCCCGCCCCTTCGGCGTGCTGGAGAAGCATTTTGCCACCCATGACTACGCCGTCGGCGACCGCTTCACCGTTGCCGACATCAATCTCGGCGAGATGGTGCGCTATGCCCAGGCCTACCAGCCGCTGTTCGACGCCCATCCGAAGACGGCGGCATGGCTAACCCGCATCCAGTCCCGCCCGGGCTTCAGGGCGATGTGGGAGAAGCGGTTGGCGGAGGTGGAGTAAGGGGGCGAAAGTCGACGGACTGCTCAGCCGATCGTCTTTTTCGGTCGGCCACCTCTGGCGCGGCTGGCAGCGGCCTTGGCCGCGGAACGCGACTGCCCTCCCCGGCGCTGGGCCTCGATAAAGGCGCGGGAGCCGAAGATGCCGGCCATCAGGCCCTGGATGGTGTAGTCCACATCGAGCGTTTCCCAGTGGAGGCCGATTTCACCGAGCAGTTCGACTTCGGCCAGTTCATCGGAAGGCGCCTGCTCAAGGCCTTCAAGCGCACGTGCCGGCACGAGGAAGGTCGCGCCGTTGGCGAAATCGACGACGATCCGCTTGGTTTCGCGATCGAAACGCACGGCGACCGGAACCGGTCGCCCCGCCCGCTCCGCCGCCCGGCGGGCCTTGGCGCACTGTCATCCGGCGTCCGTGACTTCAACCATGATACTGGCTCCACATTGGGAGGAAGAGCGCCTGCTGCGTGCTAGACAGCCTTTCGGACGTCCTGATCCGAGAGCCTGCCTTGTGTCATCACCTTCAATGTCACAATGTCGATACGGGCTTCACCATCACCATAGATGTGCACATGCGGCGGCTCGTGATCTGCCGTGTAGATGACGAGCCGCATGCCATGCTTGCGAAGAACGGTGACCACGCAAGATGGGAACCCATGTAGTAGGGTTTCTCAATTTTTGCCCGTTGTTTCGGCCATTGGTTTGGCCTTGCACCCTCACCCGCAGCCCGGCACATCTTCGAGCCGGTACCAGACCGGAATTCCGCGTTCGGTGGCGATGCGGACGTCGTTGTCGGCGCCCTTGGAGGCGCCGGGAAGGCGCAGGACGCCTTCGCAGAGTTGCAGCAAACGGCCCGCGACCGGGTGGAAGATTTCCTCGTAGAGATCATCGCCGACCGTCTTTCCTCCCGCTGCATGCCAGATCGGCAGGGCCACCCATTCGCCGATCATCGGCACATGGCCCGCTTTGAACAGGGCGTGCGATGGTGCTTCCAGCACCTTGAGATTGGCCGCCATCTTCTGAGGGTCGTCTCCGGTGCCCGAACGATAGGGACCGGCAATCAATATCAGCATGTCATTCTCCATGGTTTGTCCGCCTCATGCGGAAACATGCACATTTCCGCACGATTCTTCTGGATTGTCGAATCATTTGCGTTATCATCACGCGATATCGTGAATATTCGGGTAGAAACGTGCTGACAGAACAGAGACGGCGGCAGATCCTCGACGTGTTGAAGCGTGACGGCCGGGCAGTCGCCGGCGAACTCGCGCGCCTCTGGAGCGTGTCGGAAGACACGATCCGACGCGACATGCGCGACATGGCCTCGGCTGGGCTTCTGAAACGCGTGCATGGTGGGGCATTGCCGGTTGCAGCGCCCCTGCCCGCGCTCTCCGTGCGGCGCGGGCTGGCGACCGAGGAGAAACGGCGGCTGGCCGCGGCGGCCGTTCGGTTGATGTCGCCCGGTCAGGTGGTGTTTCTCGACGGTGGCACAACGACGGCGGAGATCGTGCGACAGATCCCCCGGGACATGGTTCTCACCGTGGTCACCCATGCACCGACAATCGCTTCCGAACTGGAAGGCCATACAGCCGTGGAGGTCGTGCTGATCGGCGGTCGGGTCTACAAACATTCGATGGTTGCGGTCGGACCGACGGCGCTTGCCGCGATAGAGCGCTTGCGGCCGGATGTCTTTTTCCTCGGCGCAACGGCCGTGCATGCGACCGACGGCCTGACGACAGGGGATTTCGAAGAGGCGGCGATCAAGCGGCGGATCCTGGAGCGGAGCCTCGCGACCTATTGTCCTCTGACGCTGGACAAACTCGACAGCGTCTCGCCTTTCGGCATTGCCTCCATCGCGGAACTCACAGGGATGATCGTGGTGCCGGAGGTCGAGGATGCGGTGCTCGACGGCTACAGGGCATGGGGCGCCAATGTGATCCCGGCCTGAGGCTTCAGACGCTCGAGATCCCAACTGAGATCCCGAGGATCATGCCTCCTGCGCCAAGCGCGTGAACGGGCGCACCAGCACCCAGTATCCGGTCTGGCGATGCACGAGCCATGTCACCACGGCGAGGCGCAGCATCTGGACGAGGACCATGGCGGCGGCAGCACCGACGATGCCCCACAGGGGAACGAGCAGCAGCATCAACAGGAGACAGGTCACCACCGAGATGGAGACGATGAGCAAGCTCAGGCGATAGCGGCCCTGGACGACCAGCAGTTCGGCGGCCTGGCCGGTCGCGGCGCGGATGACGTAGGCGAGGCCAAGCAAAGCGAGGCAAGGATAGGCGGCGAGGAATTCCGGGCCGAACAGGGCGAGCAAGGGATAGCCGGCAACGAGCGTCAGCGCGACAGAGGGAATGGTGAGCCAGAAGGTGGCATTGGTGGAGCGGGTAATCCGGGCCTGCAGCCCTGCCCGGTCGGCCGAGGCGAGCGAGAGCGAAAAGCCGCGGGCGGCGACCAGCATGAAACCGTATTGCACGAAGGCTGCCAGCGACAGCGAGCGCTGGGCGGCAAAATAGAGCGAGGCGTCGTCAGGGGCGACGAGGAAGCCGAGGATCAGCACGTCGATCCAGACGAAGAGCTCCTCGGCCGTCATGGCCGGCATCATCAGGACGGAGGCGAGCAGCCAGAAGCGACGGCGCTGTGGAGTCGTGACGACGCGTTCCGTTTTTGGCAGGCGCGCGCGCAGGAGGAGTGCCTGGACGAGCAGAACGACGATGGAGGCGAAGACGACGACAGCGAGCACTGTGATGGCATCGAGGGGAAGGCCCGCCGCCCGGGCAAGGCCGACGCCGAGCATGATCAGCACCGGCCGCAGGATGAAGCCCGGAATGGTGGAGAGTGCATACCAGCCGAACCCTCTGAAGACGCCGGTGAGATAGGATTCGAGCGACAGGATCGGAAAGCCGAGGGCGAGCACACCGAGTGGCAACAGGAAGGCCGGATCGACGAGGCCGGGCAGGACGGCGAGAAAGACGAGCGCTGCGGCCGCCAGAAGGCATGAACCTGTCACGACGACGCGGAAACCGGTCGAGAGGTAACCGGCGAGATGGGCATGTTTCTCGCGCCGCCCATAACGCGGAATGAAGCGGGCGGCGGAATCGTAGAAACCGAGCACGCCGACCTGGCCGACGACACTGGTCCAGGTCCAGAGGATGACATAGATGCCGTAGTCCTCGAGCGCCATGAGGCGGGCGAGCAGGATCTGCAGTCCGAGCCCGACAAAGGCGGCGGCGATGCGCACGGAAATGCTGGTGAGCGCACCCCGCAGGCCGGGATCGCCGATGAGATCGAGGATCTTGCGGTGAAGCTTGCCGATCATGGAATGCAGCACAGCACGAGGCTCATGCTGCCGGCATTGCGTCCGGCAAATCGCTGGACCACATCGATCACGCCGCGAAGGCGGCTGCGCCAGGCCGGGCCGATGCCATCATACACCGCACGCAGGCGCGGTCGAAGGCCGGCCATCCAGTGGCGGCAATAGAGCTGACCGAGGCTGGTGAAGGGGATGTAGCAGGCGGTGAGCGGCGCAGTCGTGTTGGTCCAGCTCGACTTGTAGGTGGAGGGATCATTGAGGAAGTCGAAGCGGCTTATGCCTGTCTCGATCGCCCAGCGCTGGGCATTTTCCATCTGCACCTTGCCGGGCGAGAATTTTTGATAGGCGAGATCGATGGCCCCGAGGAAGCAGTAATAATCCTTCCGGAACCGCATGCCGAGCTCCATGGCGATCGGCACGCCATCGAGCGTCAGGGCATGCAGGAAAACCCCGCCTTCGTCCTCGCCGGCCGTGCCACCGAGATCCCGCAGGAAGGCGGCGAAGCGCGGATCGAAGAGATCGCGGCCGAGACGTCCGGTGCCCCTCAGCCAGTCCTGTTTCATGGCGATGCAATGGCCGATATGCTCGGCATAAGCCGGGCTGCCAGCCGGATAGACCTGATAGTCGAGGGCGCCCAGTTTCTCCAGCCTGTTGCGGCGGCTGTTGCGCTGCAGGCGTTGTTTCTTCGGGAGGCCTGCATGGTGGCTTTCCCAATCGGAGATGCCGGTCAGATCGAGGATGGAGGACTGCTGCAGGCCTTCCGGCGCGGAGCCGCGGCCTTTGAGGATGCGAGCGAGCAGCGCGGATTGCGGCACGTGATCGAGGCAGATGGCGTCACCGGCGCCGTGCTTGCGAATCTCGTCGAAGACGGCCCGGCCGAGGGCCAGATCGAAGCGCTCGGGGTCATGGAGCAAGGTGGCGTATTGGTTCATCGGCGCCGTCAGGGGCACCAGGATCGTGATGGCGGGGCTCACCCGGCGCGCCATCAGCGGCCAGATCATCAGGCAATCGGGGCCATCCCTGAGGACGTAGACCCTGGGACGCAGCTGATCACCGTTTTCACCCGACAGAAAGGCCCGGCACCAGTTCCGGCACCAGTCGAAGCCCTGGAAATAGGTGAAGGGCTCCGGGCACCGGCGCTCCAGCGCCTGCCAGACCGCCTGCAGGGCATCGATTTCATCAAGTGTTTCGCAGCATTCGAGTTCGAGGAGACGGCCGTCATGCTCGACGAGCACGGCCGCGTCACGGGCAGCGAGTGCACCGGGGCTCCGGTTCAGGCCTCTCATCGAAGCATCCATGGTGATCGGCCTCGTCGGTTGCGCGATGGGTCGGGCGCCAGTCTACCGGACAAGGGTTAAACCTCCCTTGAGGCAGGGAGGACTTCCTGCAACCCGTCGCGAAGCCAAACCGGCCGCTCAGGCAAACAGCACGTCAGTGACCCTGATCCTACCGACATGCAGCCCGTTCCAGTTGGTCATGCCGTGGTGGGACAACGCCATCAGCGCGGCCTGCTCTTCGCTTCCTTCCTCAAAATGGCGGGCAAGCAAAGCTGCGATCATGGCTTCGGCGGCGCGCGTGGCGCCATCCTCTGCCTTGACCGCGAAAGAAAGACCCTTGTCCGGCAGAAGCGCGCAGAAGACGCCTTCGGCGCCGGTCTTGGCGAAGATCTTGCCGGGTGCCACCTGCATGAGCTTCGTGCAGAAGCGCTTGGTGCCAGCGACATAAAAGGGTTCGGCCATGCAGGCGGTGATCAGGCGGCGAGCGGCTGCGGCGCGGATGGGCTCGAGCCCCTTGCCCGTCGCGAGCTTGCCGAAGCCGCGTGCGAGGCCCGTGAGCGGCACGGCATAGGTCGGGATGGAACAGCCGTCGGTGCCGCAATTATCTCTCGAGAGCACGGCACCGGTCAGGTCCGCCATGATGGCGCGGATCGCCTGCTGCAGCGGATGATCGAAGCCGGCATAACCGCGTGGATCTTCGCCGGTGTGGCAGCAGGTGCAGACGAAACCGGAATGTTTGCCGGAGCAATTGTTGTGGAGTGCCGACGGCTTTTCCAGCGTGCGGGCCTGATCGATCAGGACGGCCTGGTGCGAGGACCAGTGGGCGCCGCATTCGAGCACGCTTTCGTCACGACCCGCAGACTTCAGCATGGCAGCAGCGGTTGCGACATGCTCCGGCTCGCCGGAATGGGAGGCACAGGCGAGCGCGAGTTCGCGGTTGCCGAAGCCATAGGCGTCAGCCGCGCCGCTTTCGACCAGCGGCAAGGCCTGCATGGCCTTGCAGGCGGAGCGCGGGAAGACGCCGGCATCGACGTCACCGGCGGAAAAGACGGTTTTGCCCTCGGCATCCACCACGATCGCCTGACCGCGATGGCGGCTCTCGACGAGTTGACCGCGCGTGACCTCGACCGTGATCGGATTTTCCATGCTCTGCCTCAAAATGCCAATATTGTCTGTTGCTTGTTAAAGCATGCCTTATCCCCTTCTTCGAGGTCCGGATTGAAATTTCTGCTGCGCATCGTTTCCGTCATCCTGCTCGTCTTTGTCCTGCCGACCCTCGTTTCCGCCGGACTCTGGGCGACGCGCGAGCATCCGGACGGCTGGAGCTCGGCGAAATGGGGCTCGTCTGGCCTCCTGCCTTCGGCAGAAGAGAGCCCCGAAGCGGCGATCTATGTCTTCTCGGCGATGACCGGCGGCCTGAAGGGCGCGATTGCCAGCCATGCCTGGATCGTCACCAAGGACGAGAACGGCGCCTATCAGCGTTACGACAAGGTGGGCTGGGGTTCGCCGATCCGGCGCAATCACCGGGCACCCGATGCTTTCTGGTATTCCAACCCGCCGCGGCTGGTGGCGGAGGTCAAGGGCGACGAGGCCAAGCGGCTGATCCCGATGGTTGAAGCGGCAATCGCCGGCTACCAATATGGCCAGCCGGGCGGCTACAGGATCTATCCGGGGCCGAACTCGAATACCTTCGTTGCACATGTGCTGCGCGAAGTGCCGGAACTGGGCGCGGTGCTACCGGCCGATGCCGTCGGCCGCGACTATCTCGCCGGCGGCGCCTTCTACCATCTCGACAAGGACGGACGCGATCTGCATTTGAGCCTCGGCGGCCTGGCCGGGCTGTCGGTCGGGGTCCGCAGCGGGCTTGAAGTAAATTTCCTGGGCCTTGTGGCCGGCATCGACATCGTCCGGCCGGGCATCAAGGTGCCGGGCTTCGGCACGATCGGGCTCTGAGCATCCTACCCTCAATGCCAAACCCATGAATCAAAAGAGCCACCCGCGAGGGTGGCTCCCATGAGCTTTAGTCCTTTGTCTGGACCCGGATGGAAGACCATCCGAAGGAAGGCTGGGTCAGGCCGAGGGCCGCCCCGTCAAAACCGCACCCTTTCCAAAGTCACACACGCAGACCGAAATCTCATTAGACATTGGATCACCTTCCTTTCGTTACGTTGCCGATAACTGAAAAGGTAGGGTGGCCCAGGGGATTCGGCAAGGCACGTTATGTGACGTTTTGTTGGGATAATTGTGTTGCATTGCAGCGGCGTGAGCGCATAATTCGCGCGCCCGTCCTCCCTGCTATTTCATTCCCGACAACGCCGCAGTTTCATCGCAGTGGTTCTTTGCGTGTTGACCGCCCAGCCTTCGACGGTGAAACTCCCTCCTGCAATGGGAGGAACATCCATGGAAGAATCCATCCGCTGGCGAAACATGCGCACGGCACCGCGCGACGGAAGCCGCATTCTCGTGACCATCCGCGCCTCCGAACAGGGGCCGGGAGCGGTCGATCTCGTCTACTGGTCCAACGGCGACCGCTTCGGAGCCGACGGCTGGCGCTCCTCGGATTCGACGCCGGGCCTGATCGTCGCCTATGCGGAGCCGGAACTGAAATGCTGGATGCCGCTGCCGGGGGTCGATATGGATGCGATGGTGCGACCGCCGGCATGGGAGGGCGAGGACGAAAAGGAACTGGACGGCTCGGGAATTTGAACAAGCCCTCCGGCGTGTCTCACGCGGAGTTCAAGGGGAGGACACATTGAGCCGCAACATCATTCTGGTCGATCCATTGCCCAGGACACTCGACCTGATCATGGAACCCTCGGTCAGGGCCCGGCTCGAGGCGCTGGGCGAGGTCATCGTGTCGGAGGACCGAGCAATGCCGGCCGAAGAGGTCGAGCGGCATCTCCCCGAAACGGTGCTGATTTTCGGCCAGACCGACATGCCGAGAGAGCGCCTGGACAGGGCACCCAAGCTGAAGGCCATCATCAACGTCGAATCGAATTTCCTGCCGAACATCGACTATCAGGCCTGCGTCGAACGCGGGATCTGGGTGATCACGCCGGCGTCTGCCTTCGCGTCACCGGTGGCGGAGGCGGCCCTTGCCATGGCCCTCGATCTCGCCCGGGGGATCACCGCGGCGGATCGCGATTTTCGCCAAGGTGTCGAGCGCTATGGGCTGGAGGGCAATGCCAACACCTTCCGTTTTGCCGGCGCGCCCGTCGGGATCATCGGTTTCGGCGATCTCGGAAATGCGTTTCGCGACCTCATTCGGCCATTCAAAAACAGGGTCCGCGTTTTCGACCCCTGGCTTCCGAGCGAGATCATCGAAGGCCAGGATTGCGAACCGTCGACACTCGACGAGGTGCTCCGTGAAAGCCAGGTGGTCTTCGTTTTTGCAAGCGTCACCAGCGAGAACGAGGGCTTCATTGGAAAACGAGAGTTCGCGATGATGAAGCCCGGCGCGGCGTTTCTGCTGATGAGCCGGGCTGCCGTCGTCGATTTTCCGGCGATGATCGAGGCGGCCCAATCCGGCCATATCAAGGTGGCGACAGACGTGTTTCCGGAGGAGCCTGTGGCGACGGACGATCCCGTGCGCCAAGCGTCCGGCATTCTGCTCTCCGCGCATCGAACCGGCGGCACGCGGGACGCCTTCTATGCGCTCGGATCCATGGCCGTTGCCGATGCCGAACTGATCATGAAGGGACTGCCGCCCCGCCTGTGCCGCCGCGCCGATCCGGCAACGGCCAGCCGGCTGAGGTCAAAGCCGGTGAGTGTGTCTTGATGGCTCGGGCCAGATCTGGCGCAAAGCCGTGGCGGGTTTGATTACCGCCAATACCCAGCCGGATCAGACTTTCAGAATCCCTAGATTTCAGGAGACGAAACATGTTCACGCACATCATGATCGGAAGCAACGATCTGGAGCGCTCAAAACGCTTCTATGATGCCACCTTTGTTGCTCTGGGCGGAAAGCCCGGCGAGACGGATCCGAGAGGCCGGCTCATCTATAAACACAATGGCGGACGACTGATGATCACGAAACCGATCGACGGCAATCCGGCAACTTCGGCGAATGGCGGCACGATCGGCCTTCTCGCCGAGAGCCCGGAACGGGTTCAAGCCTGGCATGACCAAGGCACAGCGCATGGCGGCACCTCGATCGAGACACCGCCCACGGAGCGTCCGGACGGGTCTTTCGTTGCCTATATGCGAGACCCAGACGGCAACAAGCTGACGGCCCGGTCGCTGCCTGCCAGCGAGAAGTGACCGCGGGTCTCTTCTTGCGAGCAGGAAGACCTGCTTTCGATATGAGCAGCGTCGGTGATATCGGGGACCGGGGTACAGGACTGCAGGTCCCCGTCACCTGACCTCTACGTCATTTCAGCCCAGTTTCAGCACGATCTTGCCGATATGCGCCGAGCTCTCCATCAGCCGGTGTGCGTCGACCACGTCCTCGAACGGCAGCACCGTATGGATGACCGGGGCGACGTCGCCGCGCTCCAGGCGGGGCCAGACCTGCGTCATCAGGTCGTCGCGGATGGCGCGTTTCTCCTCGGCCGTGCGCGGGCGCATGGTGGAGCCGGTGACGGTCAGGCGCTTGGTCATGATCGGGGCGAGGCTCGCCTTTTCGACCGTGGAGCCGCCGAGGAAGGCGATGATCGAGAGGCAGCCGTCCTTGGCGAGGACCTGCAGGTTTCTATCAAAATAGGCAGCCCCGATCATGTCGAGGATGACATCGACGCCCTTGCCTTGGGTCTCTTCCTTGACGATCTCGACGAAGTCTTCGCGCTTGTAATTGATCGCCCTTGCAGCACCCAGATCCATACAGGCGGCGCATTTTTCGGCCGAGCCGGCGGTGGTGTAGACCTTGGCGCCGAAGGCCTTTGCCAGCTGAATGGCGGTAGTACCGATGCCCGAGGAGCCGCCATGGATGAGCACGGTCTCACCTTCGGTGAGGCCCGCCATCTGGAAGAGATTGGCCCAGACGGTGAAGAAGGTCTCGGGCAGGGCTGCGGCCTTCACGGCGTCATAGCCCTTGGGGAATGGCAGGGCCTGGGTGGCGGGCACGCAGCAATATTCGGCATACCCGCCGCCATTGGCGAGTGCGCATATGTGATCGCCGATCTGAAAGTCGGTGACACCTTCGCCAAGTGCTACGATCTCGCCTGCGATCTCCAGGCCGAGGATCGGGCTTGCATCCTTCGGCGGCGGATAGGCGCCCTGGCGCTGGGCAACATCCGGCCGGTTGACGCCCGCCGCCTCGACCTTCACCAGCACTTCGCCCATGCGCGGGACCGGCAGTGGCCCCTCGACGAGGCGCATGACCTCCGGGCCGCCATGGGTGGGCAGGTCGACATGGCGCATGGTGGCGGGCAGTGACATGGGGAAGCTCCTCGGATGCAAATGCTGAAGCGAGGCATAGAGCCTCTGAATTGCGATGAAAAGGAGGCCCTTTGTCCGACGTGACAAATGGTATCGGGAGATGCGCCGGATCCTAGAGGTCGATCTGCATGAAGGTGGCGATGGGTGTATGTTTGTAGCTGCCGAAATGGCCGCGATCGCGGAAACCTATGCTTTGATACAGCCGGCGCGCTTCGATATTGCGGATGCCGACTTCGAGCAGCACGGCGGTGAAGCCTCGCTCTCTCGCCGCTTGGAGGATCGCCAGGAGGAGGCTGCGACCGACGCCCTGCCCCGCACAATCGGGATCGACGATCATGCGCTTGATCTCGGCGGTGCCGTCGGTCAGATCGAGGAGCGCGGCAAACCCGAGTGCACGTGCTGTCTGGTCGCGGGCGACGAAAAGGGCAACGCCAGGGCGAGCAAGGGTGTCGGCCTTGATCGGCTGGCGGAAAGCGCCGGGATAAAGGCGCGCAGCGACGGAGTCCGACAGGTCCAGAAGGCGCTGGATCTCGGCCTGGTCGGCAGGCTCCGTGGCCACCAAAACATTCGTCCCTCATTCACGGTCTGGGCGCCGCGCTGTCGACACCTGCGATATCATGAAGGATGAGACGGCAGGTTCAAGCGGCGGGGCCGGCGGACGACTTGGCTTATTGATCGCCCGACACGCCGATCACCACGCCTTCGGGACTTTCCTTCGCCTGCTTCTTCAGCTCGGCGATCTCGCCGCTGATGCGGTTGACGTCATCGATGACGAGGCCGGTGGGCAGTTCGAGCACGCCGATAGAGCAGCGCATCAGGGGAAACTCCCGTTCCAGGCCCTGGCGGTCGAGGCCCTTGATGTGGCCGGTCTGGCGGTCGGCTTCGGAATAGAGGTCGATGACGTCGTCGTGGAAGTCCGACAGCAGGCGGTCGAGGATTTCGGTCAGTTCCTCGCGGGTCCAGTCGCTGACGCCGATGAAAAAGTCATCACCGCCGACATGACCGAGGAAATCGCCTTCGGAGAAGAAATAGCGGCGTAGCAGCGCGGCGAAAAGCGAGATGGCATGGTCGCCCTGATGGAAGCCGTAATGGTCGTTGAACGGCTTGAAGTGGTCGAAATCGCAGTAGCAGAAGAAGCGGGCGCCATCGCCATCCAGCGCCGCCGTGCGCATGAAATCGCGGATGGCGCGATTGCCGGGCAGGCTCGTCAGCGGGTTCTGGTCCTGGGCAGTCTTCAGCTGTTTCTCGCTCATGATGCGGATCAGCGATGCGGCGGAGACGACACCGGCATAACGCATGTTTTCCGTCAGAATGACGCAGTCGGAGCCTTCCATATTGGCAAACATCGTCATCAGCCGCTCGGCATCGGCATCCAGACCGACGATCGGGGCACGGTCGACGAAGTGGGAGATGGAGCGCTCGTAGAGCTTGTTCTTCAGGAGATCGCGACCGAAGGGCTGGTAGATGTATTCCTTCAGATGCCGCTCATTGATGATGCCTCGCGGTTCGCCGTTGGCGTTCAGGACCGGGAAGAAGGACTGGCCGGGATTGCGGCGGAAGAGATCGAAGACGTGGTCGATGTTCTCGTGTTCGTAGACGGTCGGCAGCGTCTCGATCTGCTTGCGGATCAGGATCTCGTCGAGCGACTGGGTGGCGCGGCGGGCCTTGCCGACATCCTGGAGATGGGGAAAGGCGCTCTTCAGCTCCGAGACGATGGTGCTGGGACGGGAGATGTACCAGCCCTGGACGAGATCGACGCCGAATTCGCGGCAGGCGAGGAATTCACCTTCCGTCTCGATGCCTTCAGCAATGACGCGCACACCGAGCACATGGCAGAAATTGACGATGTTCTTGACGAGGTGGCGCTTGCGCGGATTGCTGTCGAGGCCGGCGATAAAATGGCGGTCGATCTTCACATAGTCGACGGGATAGTCGCAGAGCAGCTTCATCTCGCCATGGCCAACGCCGAAATCATCGATGGCAAGCTTGAAGCCGGAGCGGCGCAGGCGCTCGACCAGGGCTGCGAATTCCGGAACGCGGGTGTTGTCGAAACGCTCGGAGAGCTCGAAACAGACGGAGGACGGCGGCACATGGGCCTTGCGCAGCTGGTCGAGCAGCGTGTCGACCAAGGCGTTACCGTCGGGGATGAGGCGGACGTCGAGATTGAGAAAAAGCGTGGCGCCGGCGCAATCGGGAAGCGTCGCGAACTTGGCGAGCGCGCGGCTGGCGACCATCTGTTCGAGGGCCAAGAGCTGGCCGGTCGCGGCCGCCTGGTCGAGCAGATCGAGCGGGCTCTCAAAGCCGATACGGTCGTGGCCGCGCATCAGGCTTTCATGGCCGAAGACGGCGCCGGTGCCGACTTCAACGATGGGCTGGAAGGCATTTTCGACCACGAGCTTGGCAAGCGTGACAAGCTGGTCACTGGCAAAACGCCGCAGCGCGCCCAAATCTTCCGCGACCCCCGCACCCATACGCAGTACTCCAGTATGCATTTGTTTTTATGGGCGGAAATGTGCGCGAGCAATCGTCAACAAAGGCTTTCCGTAGTGTGACAGTGGTATGAAAGTTTGATGTCATTGCCCGTTACATGTCGGCGCTTGCGCGCTGTCTCAGCGGGCGGGACGGCAGTCTCTGCAGGCATTTGCGGGGGCCAGGCGACGATACGACCGGTGTCTCGCCAATCCAGGATTTGCCGGCGCTTTACCGTTAAGTGTCGCGTGCGATGTCAATCCCGCGCAGATTTTCATTGATTGATCAGTCAATCAAACTTATCTTGTGTCAGATAACGGAGATGGGGCATGCCGAAGGTCGGAATGGAGCCGGTGCGCCGCAAGGCGCTTGTTGATGCCGCGTTGAAGACGATCGGCCATCACGGCTCGCTGACGGTGACCATGTTGGAGATCGCGCGCGAGGCCGGTGTGTCTGCCGCGCTGGCGCATCACTATTTCGGCTCGAAGGACCAGTTGCTGATCGAGACGATCCGTTCGCTTCTGCGTCAGCTGCGTGCCGATGCGGTAGCGGCACTGGCAGCGGCTGAGACGCCGCGCGAGCGGATTTCGGCCGTGATCCGCATCTCGTTTAATGCCGACCAGTTTGCGCCAGAGGTGGTCGCCGCCTGGCTCGCCTTTTACTCCGAGGCCCAACGATCGGAAGAGGTGCGTCGACTGCTCGTCGTCTATGCACGGCGGCTGCATTCGAACCTGATCTCGGGGCTGAAGCCGCTGTGTGGGTCGGCCGACGCAAGCCGCATTGCAGACGGCGCAGCCGCTATGATCGACGGGCTTTATATCCGTCAATCTCTCAAGGCAGCGCCACTCTCGATTGATGCCTCTGTCGCATTGGTCGAGGATTATGTTGCGGGGCAGCTGCAAGCCGTCGCCGCCGAAACAATTGCCCCTTACCCTACCCTCTCCCCGCAGGCGGGAGATGGGGAGGCGAAGGTTAGCCCGGCGAGGGCCCCCTATTGATGACTAGCAAAACCGAACACCCGTCTGGAGACAGGACATGAAAGCTCAACCGCAAGCCTCCCACTTCATTGACGGGGAGTATGTCGAGGATACCGACGGCACCGTCATCGAGAGCATCTATCCCGCCACGGGCGAAGTGATCGCCCGACTGCATGCGGCGACGCCTGCGATTGTCGAGAAGGCGATTGCGTCGGCCAAGCGGGCGCAGAAGGAATGGGCGTCCTGGAGCCCGGCGGCACGTGGACGCGTGTTGAAAAAGGCCGCCGAAATCATGCGCGAGCGCAATCGCGAGCTTTCCGAACTCGAGACGCTCGACACCGGCAAGCCGATCCAGGAGACGATCGTCGCTGACCCCACCTCGGGTGCCGACAGTTTCGAATTCTTCGGCGGCATCATCGCGACCGCGATGAACGGTAGCCAGATCCCGCTGGGTGGCGACTGGGCCTATACCAAGCGCGTGCCGCTCGGCGTGGTCGTCGGCATCGGCGCCTGGAACTATCCGCAGCAGATCGCCTGCTGGAAGGGGGCGCCGGCGCTCGCCGCCGGCAATGCCATGGTGTTCAAGCCGTCGGAAGTGACCCCACTCGGTGCGTTGAAAATCGCCGAGATCCTGATCGAGGCCGGCGCGCCGAAGGGCGTCTATAATGTCATCCAGGGGGATCGCGAGACCGGGCCGCTGCTTGTCAGCCATCCCGAAGTTGCCAAGGTGTCGCTGACCGGCTCCGTGCCGACCGGCCGCAAGGTGGCGGGGGCGGCTGCCAGCCAGCTCAAGCACGTGACGATGGAACTCGGCGGAAAGTCGCCGATCGTCGTCTTCGACGATGCCGATATCGACAGTGCGATCTCCGGCGCCATGCTCGGCAATTTCTATTCGACCGGCCAGGTCTGCTCGAACGGCACGCGCGTCTTCGTGCACACGGCAATCAAGGAGACGTTTCTCGCGCGGCTGAAGGCCCGCACGGAAGCGATCCTGATCGGCGATCCGCAGGACGAGGCCACCCAGATGGGGCCGATGGTCTCCCTCGCCCAGCGCGAGAAGGTCCTCTCCTATATCGACAAGGGCAAGGCGGAAGGTGCGACGCTCATCACCGGCGGCGGCATTCCGAACAGCGTCACCGGCGAAGGCTTCTACATCCAGCCGACCGTCTTTGCCGATGTCACCGATGACATGACGATCGCGCGGGAGGAAATTTTCGGGCCTGTCATGTGCGTGCTCGATTTCGAGGACGAGGCAGAGGTGATTGCGCGGGCGAATGCCACCGAATTCGGCCTGTCCGCCGGTGTGTTCACTGCCGATTTCTCGCGTGCGCACCGCGTGGTCGATCAGCTGGAGGCGGGAACGCTGTGGATCAACACCTATAATCTCTGCCCGGTCGAGATCCCCTTCGGCGGTTCGAAGCAATCCGGCTTCGGCCGCGAGAATTCGGCAGCCGCTTTGGAGCATTATTCCGAGCTGAAGACTGTTTATGTCGGCATGGGCAAGTGCGAGGCGCCGTATTGATCTGACGTCACGAAACCTCCCCTGCGGGGGAGGTCGGGGACTTTACCACAATTCCGAGGCTGGGATTTTTACCGCAATGAACCAGGCAGACTTCATCATCATCGGTTCCGGCTCTGCCGGTTCGGCCATGGCATACCGTCTCTCCGAGGACGGCAAGCACAGCGTCATGGTGCTGGAATATGGCGGGTCGGATATCGGGCCGTTCATCCAGATGCCGGCGGCACTCGCCTGGCCGATGAGCATGAAGCGCTACAATTGGGGTTATCTGTCCGAGCCCGAGCCGAACCTCAACAACCGACGGATCACCGCACCGCGCGGAAAGGTGATCGGCGGCTCGTCCTCGATCAACGGCATGGTCTATGTGCGCGGGTCGGCCGAGGATTTCGACGGTTGGGAGGAAAGCGGGGCCAAAGGCTGGGGTTATGCCGACGTGCTTCCCTATTTCAAGCGGATGGAGAACTCGCATGGCGGCCAGGAGGGCTGGCGCGGAACGGATGGGCCGCTGCATGTCCAGCGCGGGCCGGCGAAGAACCCCTTGGTGCGCGCCTTTGTCGAAGCGGGCAAGCAGGCCGGTTTCGAGACGACGGAGGACTACAACGGCGAGAAGCAGGAAGGCTTCGGACTGATGGAGCAGACCATCTGGCGTTCGCGCCGCTGGTCGGCCGCCAATGCATATCTCAAGCCGGCGATGAAGCGCGGCAATGTCGAATTGGTGCGCTGCTTTGCCCGCAAGATCGTGATCGAGAACGGCCGTGCCGTCGGCGTCGAGATCGAACGCAATGGCAAGACCGAGGTGGTGAAGGCCAATCGCGAGGTGATCGTTTCGGCCTCCTCCTTCAACTCACCGAAGCTCTTGATGCTGTCTGGCATCGGCCCGGCTGCGCATCTGAAGGCGATGGGTATCGAGGTGAAAGTCGATCGCCCGGGCGTGGGCGCCAATCTGATGGACCATATGGAATTCTACTTTCAGCAGGTCTCTCTCAAACCCGTCTCGCTCTATTCCTGGCTGCCCTGGTTCTGGCAGGGGGTGGCCGGCGCGCAGTGGCTGTTTTCCGGCCGCGGGCTCGGCGGCTCGAACCAGTTCGAATCTTGCGCCTTCGTGCGCTCGGCGCCGGGAGTCAGGCAGCCGGACATCCAGTTCCACTTTCTGCCCGTCGCCATCTCCTATGACGGAAAGGCGGCCGCCAAGAGCCACGGCTTCCAGGTCCATGTCGGCTACAATCATTCAAAATCACGCGGCTCGGTGACCCTTGCCTCGCCCGATCCGATGGCGGATCCGGTGATCAAGTTCAACTACATGAGCCATGAGGAAGACTGGGTGAAATTCCGCCACTGCGTGCGCCTGACCCGCGAGATCTTCGGGCAGAAAGCCTTCGATGCCTTCCGCGGTCCGGAAATCCAGCCGGGCGAAGGGGTGCAGACGGACGACCAGATCGATGCCTTCCTGCGGGAACATCTGGAGAGCGCCTATCATCCTTGTGGCACATCGAAGATGGGATCGAAGGACGATCCAATGGCGGTCGTGGATCCGGAATGCCGGGTGATCGGGGTGGAAGGCCTACGCGTGGCGGACTCATCCATCTTCCCGAAGCTGACCTATGGCAATCTCAACGGCCCATCGATCATGACGGGCGAGAAGGCGGCCGATCATATTCTCGGCAAGCAACCCCTGCCCCGCAGCAATCAGGAACCGTGGATCAACCCGCGCTGGGAAGTCAGCGACCGGTAGGAACTTCAATCGGCGGCACGAGTTGGCGTTACTCGCGCCAGGATGCGATCGGCCACCAACTCGTAATTCTCGTCGAAGTGATGGCCGCCGGGGCGGGCGATGAGTTCGATGCCGTCCTTGACGCGGGATTCGAGTGCCGGGCAAGCGCTGGCTTCCTCATCGAGGCCATAGACGCACTGGATCTTGGCAGCCTCGACACTGGCGAGATGATCGATGGGGTCGCCATGTTTGCCGGCTCCTGCCGCACCCAGCCAGCCGGAGACGGCGATCTCGAAATCGGCTTGGCGGGAGAGCGCCAGAAGCGAGAGTAGTGTCACGGCGCTGCGGTCGGATTCGGGCAGTCGGGCGTAGACTTTCGGCAGGAGATTGGCCCCGAAGGAATAGCCGATCAGCACCACCCTCGAGACGCCGAGGCGCTTCCTGTAGTGGGAGATGATGGCCGAGAGATCGGCGGCCGTCGTCTCAGGCGCCTTCTCGCTCCAGAAGTAGCGCAGGGCATCGACGCCGACGACGGGCACGCCCTTTTCGTTCAGCCTGTCTGCGATGCGCTGATCGATATCGCGCCAACCACCGTCACCAGAGTAGAAGATCGCAACCGTATCGCGGGTCGGCGTCACCAGGCCTTCCACCAGCGGCAGGTCGAGGGCTGCACCATCAGGGGTCAGACGTTCGGCGAGGCCCGCCGCCTCCGAGGATAGGACGCGCGCGGGGCCGCCCGCCCCTTCGGCAATCACCACATCCGCGTGGGTGGCCTGAAGCGACGCGGCATGGGCGCGCGCGCCAGGCTTTGCCACCGAGGAAAACACGATGCGAACGGGATTGGGCAAGTTGCCGGCGGCCAAACCATAGGCGACGCCGGTGGACGTCTCCAGGCGGGGCGCCGCGGTGCAGAGCGGCTTCGGCAAAGCAACGTCCTCGGTCGGATCAATGGCGACGGTCTCGCCGATCGTCTCGGCGAAGCTGCCGTTCGGGGTCTGGGCGGCGATGGCGAGTGCCAGCGCCCCGCCTTCACCGAAACCGATGATGCGCGGCGGCCGATAGAAATCCGCGGTGTGGCTGCGATGCAGTTGACGGCTCAGGCGTTCGATATCGGCGGGCAGGAAGAGGCAGTCCCGCTCCGTCTCGCGCGAAAGTGCCGCCCGCCAGGTGCGCAGATCGACGCCGACGCCGATCGCGCCGCCGACCACCACGGTTTCGAGCGCGGCCTGCTCGGCCATATCCCAGCCATTGGCATCGGAGATCAGCACGACGACACCGGACATGCTGTCGTCATCCGGGGCGGACATGTGATCCTGGGGCAGGCTCACGATACCATTGCTCGTCGCCGTCGCTGGAGGGGCCGCGGCCAGAACCGGAAGAACGAGAAGGCCTGACGCCAGCAGCCCGCGCAGGCTGCTGCAATTCGCGATCTTTGCCCCTATTCCCATCATTTGCGCATCAGGCCCTTCAGCCCGCCGCCGATCAGCAGCGTCACGTCGATCAGAGACAGAATCGGGAGGCCCTGGCCGGCGACAGCCAGATAGCGAGGCTGCCATTCGGGGTCGAATTTCTCCTTGAAGGCGCGCACGCCACGGAAGTTGTAGAAGCGTTCGCCGTGTTCGAAGATCTGGCGGGCGACATGGTTCCAGGCGGGCGCACGGCGATGGACGGCGAGCCCGGCGAGCGGGGCCATGCCGAGATTGAGTGTCCGGAACCCTTCGGCCTTCAACGCCTCCATGATCTTCACGAAGAGCAGGTCCATCAGGCCGCGATGAACGCCCTGCACATGGCGCATCAGGTCGATGAAGGCATCGCCTTCCGATGACGCGGTCATCAGGGTGGCAAAGGCGACGATCCGACCTTCGAGACGGATCACCGCGACCGGCCCGGAGGCGACATAGTCCGGCTCGAAGGTTCCGAGCGAGAAGCCCTTTTCGCCGGCCTTGTGTGCGGAAAGCCAGGTTTCGGAGACAAATCGGAGCTCATCAAGCAGCGGCGGCACCGAACCCGACGGGACGAGTTCGAAGCAAAGCCCATCCCGTTCGGCACGGTTGATCGAGCGCCTGAGCTTCAACCAGTCTCCACCGGCAAGGCTGAAACGGGTGAGATCGACGACGGCCTGCTCACCGAGCTTCAGCGCTTGGAGGCGCAACTCGACGGCAACCGGCAGGAAATCGGCAGAGACCTGATAGAAGACGGGACGGCTGCGGGTGCGGCGCGCCTCGTCGATGAATTTTTCCACGAGTGGCGCCCAGAGATGTTTCGGCCCGACAGGGTCGAACAGCGCCACAAGCGAGCGGCCCCGACGCGCGTACATGACGAAACCCTGGCCGCAGTCGGACATCAGGATGCGTTTGTCGCCAAGGCGGACGAGGCCGGCGCTGGCGTTGTCCTGCTCGGGCAGGAGAGCGATGGCGCGGGCCAGATCCCCTTTCCCCGATCCGTCCTTCTGACGCCGACGCGGCATGCGCACCAGACCGCGCGACGCAATGACACCGAGCACCATCGACAGGCCCAGCGTGCCTTCGGTCGCATCGATGCCCTGACGCGCCATGACGAGGCTCCAGCCGAATCGGAATGCGCTCTCCTCTGCAAGGATCGGGCCCAGCAGGGCAAGCATGGCGACGGCGCCCAGCACCAGCCCCGTCGGCGGCAGGCGGAGAAGAAGACGCGGAATCAGCGAGATTGCCACATGCGACAGCGGCTTGGGGAGATCAGCGGCGGGCGCGAGCGCCGCCGGATCGGCACCGGACGAAGGAGAAGCCATGAAACGGACCACAGGATGAAGAGGATCTGACGCTTATTAGCGCATTCGCAATTACCGAAGCTTGTGCCACCAACGGGTAAACGCTTCGGTAATGCCGCGCATGAATTGCGCAAGACACCCGAATTCTTCTCCAGTCAAGCTGACGAAACGCAAGCCAGCCCTGCAGGAATAGCCAGTGTCGCCAGCCCGTCGATCGCCAGGACCAGCCGAATCATCGCTGGCGCAGAACAGTCGCGGCCAGCGAGAAGGGGCTAGACACGGTCTGGGCGGCGGCATCCAGCACGAAGGCTCCGGCATCGCCAAGGGTTGCGACGGCTGCCGGCTTGTTCAATGCGGCGGCCAGTTGCTTCACGTCGAAGAAGCGATTGTGGTTGGTCGCGTCGATCGATTCCAGCGAGGAGATGTCGACGATCGTGATTCCGTAGCGCTTCGCGGCTTCCTCGACTTCCGGGCTTCGGGCATCGAGGGCACCGACCCTCTGGGTGCCGGCTCCGAGGATGCTCGACACCTGGAGGGCGCGATCGTCGGGCGCAACGAGGATGGTGATGGGGGTGCGCATGCGACCGATGACATCGAGCTGGGCGGTGAAGACGTCCTCGTCGATATCGGGGGCTGCCATGATCACCCGCAAGCGGTCGAGCACGTCGCCCTTGCCTTCCAGCCTGAGCTGTCGAAGCGCCTCGACCGTCAGCCATCCGCCCATGGAATGGGCGAAGACATCGACCTCGCCCTTTCGCGCCCGCACCATGTCGGACAGAAGGTCGGCCAGCGCGTCGCGCGAATAGGTGGCGGATTCCTTGTCGGCCACATAGGCTGGCAGGGCGGCAAGAGACGGCCAGGAGAAGAGCACCGGCGTGCCATCGATATTGCTGTCCGTCTTCAGCTGGGCCAACCGGAAGAGCGATTCCTGGAAATTGTAGTTGTAGCCGTGGACGAAGACGACGGGAGCCGCAGACTCGCGCCTGCGGACCGCCTGCAGGAGGGCCTCGCGGTCGAGCACGGATTGAGAGACGACGGCGAAATCGGTCTTCGGATCGACCTTGCGGCCCGGCTTCGGCCATTCGATCGCGGCCGCCACATGGGTCGGGGGAATGGAGACGTCGAAACTCGCATAATTGGGTTCGCGGGTTTTGTCCGTGGTGAAGACATTTTTCCCCGGCTCTGCCCGATCGCGGGTGGTAACCGTGTACAGGGTCTCGACCCGTGTCGGCTGGAAGTCACCGAGGGCGACGGTACCGAGGGTCTCCGGTCCCGGGCGTCCAGCACAGCCCGACAGGAGGCCAGCTGCGACCAGGCAAATGGTGATGGACAAGGTCCTGGACATGCCGGAAGATCCTGGCGTGGTGAAACTCATTTCCGACCCATCCTCGATATGCGACAACCGGTATTCCGCTCGTCATGAGCGGATCGGGCGAGCTATAGCCGGGTGCTCGGCCCCCGCCAAGCTCCCCCGTTCCATGCCTGCGTCGGATGGCACGAAAGCAGAGACGAAATTGGAGGTACGGCAGGCACAATCATACAGGTTTGGTTATGCATGACCGCCAGAAGATTATTTGCATGCGACGAAGCCATCTGTAAGCATAACCATCAAGGGAGAGTTTGCCGGACGGGAGTGAGGAGTCCCATGTTGCGGTCTTTGCATGACCTCACGGTCATGTGTTCGGATCGCAGCAGGATCTCAGGTCGGCAGGTTCCCCGCGCTCAACAAGACATGGGAGGAAATCATGTTGCGCCCGTTTCTCATCGCCGGACTATCCGGACTGGTCATGTCGCTTTCTGCGACCGTAAGCTTTGCCGCCGACGTCACCCTGAAACTGCACCAGATGTTGCCGCCGCAGGCGACAATCCCGGCCAAGGTCCTGCAACCCTGGGCCGACAAGATCAAGGCTGATTCCGGTGGCCGAATTGAAGTCGAGCTCTACCCGGCCATGCAGCTGGGCGGCAAGCCGGCCGACCTCGTCGACCAGGTCAAGGACGGTGTCGTCGATCTCACCTGGACCCTTTTCGGTTATACGCCGGGCCGCTTCCCCAAGTCGGAAGCCTTCGAGCTGCCCTTCATGGTGACGACGGCGGAAGCGACCTCGCTCGCTTTCCAGGACTATTATGAAAAGCACCTGAAGGACGAGCTGGCCGACTATCACGTGCTGGCCGTTCACACACATGGACCCGGCCTGATCCACACGATCGCCTCGAAGCCAGTCGCCAAGCTCGAAGACATGCAGGGCCTGAAGCTGCGCGGTACATCCAAGGTGGTCAACCAGATGCTCGAAGCCATGGGCGCATCAGCCGTCGGCATGCCGGTAACGGCGGTGCCGGAAAGCCTGTCGAAGAGCGTCATCGACGGCTCGGTCGTGCCGTGGGAAGTGACGCCGGCGATCAAGATCGCCGAACTCGCACCGAACCACACGGCATTTTCCGGCTCGACCGGCCTCTACACCGGCACGTTCTTCTTCGCGATGAACAAGGACAGCTACGACGCCATGCCTGACGACCTGAAAAAGGTCATCGACGCCAATTCGGGCAAGGAACTCGCCAGGCTCTTCGGCCAGGCCATGGACGCAGGCGACATCCGCGGCAAGGATATCGCCGACAAGGCCGGCAACACCACGATCACCCTGGACGAGGCCGAAACCGCGCGCTGGAAAGCGGCAGGCGAGGCCGTAACCAAGGCTTGGATCGCCGAAATGGACGGCAAGGGCCTGGACGGCACGACCCTCTACAACGACGCCCTCGCCCTGATCCAGGCGAACGCCAAGTAAGCTCCCAAACTTGTCCGGGCGTTCTGTCGGAAGGCGCCCGGACTTTTTGTCATCGACTCCGAGGATTTTCCCCATGGCGACAGCCACCTCAACCAGCTTCGACAGATTGGAGCGGGTCTGCAATGCCCTTGCGACCGGTCTCGTCGTCTTCGGCGGCTTTTGCCTTGTGCTGGCCTGCGCACTGACCGCAGCGTCGATCATCGGTGCCATCGTCATCCGGCCGCTGCCCGGTGAAATCGAAGTCGTCGAGGCGCTCTGCGGGCTCGGCGTTTTTGCCTTTCTGCCCTTCTGCCAGTTGAAGCGCGGCCATGTCGGCGTCGACATCCTGATCTCCGCCTTCGGGCCAAAGGCCATGAACTGGACCCAACTGATCGGCGACATCATCATCGCCGTGCTGATGGCGTTGATCACATGGCGCCACGCGATCGGAACGATGGACAAGTTCGAGAACGGCGAAACCACGCCTCTCCTGATCCTGCCCGTCTGGTGGGGCTTTGCCATCGCGCTTGCGATCCTCGTCGCCAATCTTCTCGTCTCCCTCTATGTGATTGCCGCAGACATTCGCGACATCCGCCGGGGCAAGACGATCATTGCCGCGTTGGGGGCACATTGATGAGCAGTATTGAAATCGGCCTATGGTCCTTCCCGGTCCTGATCCTCCTCATTTTTCTGCGCGTGCCGATCGGCGCTGCCATGCTGGGAACCGGCCTCGTCGGCACTTTCCTCGTGCTTGGCAAATGGACCCCGATCCTCGCGCAGCTGAAGGCCGTCGCCTGGAACACGAATGTCAATTATTCGCTGTCGATCATCCCGCTCTTCCTGCTGATGGGCCAGTTTGCTGCCCGCGGCGGCATGAGCCAGGCGCTGTTCAATGCAGCCGCAGCCTTTCTCGGTCACCGCAAGGGCGGCGTCGCGATGGCGGCCGTCGGCGCCTGTGCCGGCTTCGGCTCGATCTGCGGCTCCTCGCTGGCAACGGCTGCGACCATGGCCCAGGTGGCGCTGCCGGAACTGAAGCGCAACGGCTATGACGGCGGGCTTGCGACAGCGACGCTGGCAGCCGGAGGCACACTCGGAATCCTGATCCCGCCGTCGGTGGTTCTGGTGATCTATGCAATCCTCGCCGAGCAGAACATTGCCAAGCTCTTCCTCGCGGCCTTCGTGCCGGGCATCATCGCGGCGATGTCCTATCTCGCGGTGATCGCGATCTATGTCCGCCTGAGGCCCGAGAGTGCAGGTCAGGCACCGCGCATGCCCTGGCGCGACCGCGTGCCGGCGCTGGTTGCGGTCTGGCCGGTCGTTGCGATCTTCTTCATGGTTGTCGGCGGCATCTATCTCGGCTGGTTCACCCCCACCCAGGCGGCCGCCATCGGAGCTGCGGGTGCCGGCCTCGTTGCCTGGGTGAATGGCGGGCTCGACCGCAAGTCGCTGTTCGACTGCTTCAAGGAGACGGCCGTCTCGACGGGCATGATCTTCTTCATCATCCTCGGCGCCTCGGTGTTCAACTCCTTCCTCGCCTTCTCCCGTCTGCCGCAGGTGGGTGCGGAATGGGTGACGGCGCAGGGTTATGCCCCGATGACCGTGCTGATCATCATCCTGATCCTCTACATCATCTTCGGCTGCATCATGGATTCGCTGTCCATGATCGTGCTCACCATCCCGATCTTCTTCCCGATCGTGACGGCCATGGATTTCGGCATGAGCCCGGAGCATTTTGCCATCTGGTTCGGCATCCTGGTGCTGATGGTGGCCGAAATCGGCATGATAACGCCACCGGTGGGGCTCAATCTCTTCATCATATCGGCCATGTCACGCGACGTGCCGATCCGCGAAACCTACAAGGGCATCGTTCCCTTCGTCACGGCCGACCTTCTGCGGATCGTGCTCTTGACGGCATTTCCGATCATCTCGATCTTCCTGGTGTAAACGAAGGGATCGGCCCGAGCCCTCACCAGGTCTCTGGGCGGTCGGGCCGACAGCGCAGGCAGGGGCGGAAGCCGGCGGCCCTCGCCTGCTCCACTATTTGATGACAGACGACATTTTCCGGCCGCGCCGGGCGCGCGGCGCAGGAGGGGCGACAGACGATGCGGGTGGAGAGGACGCCATAGAAGAAGCGACCGTCCATGGCCGTGTCACGGCTGCGGATCGCCTGCCACTGCGCCTCCGTAGGTGTCTGTACTGTCGTTGATCTGCGGTCGGTCTGCATGTGGGCCTCCGGTGTTTTCCTATCTGCAGGATGCAGGCGAGCGCGTTTTGTAGCCACCCGTTTCCCGCTGGTCACAAATCTGCAGTTTGCAGGACCGGGACTCTTCCCATATATCAAGGCGTGTCGACGTCCTCCTGCCGCACGCTATTGCGCGTGAAGGCGGAACGGAGGGACTGGCCGGCTTATCGGCATCCCGGATCGCCGAGCATCCTGCTCGACCGCGTCCCGACGTAACCAATGGACCTCTCGTGTTAACCGAAATCTCCATCGTTATCTTTCTAACGCTCGTGAACGGCGTTCTGGCCATGTCCGAACTCGCCGTTGTCTCCTCCCGCCCCGTCCGTCTCAAGCTCCTTGCCGATCAAGGCAATCGGGGCGCTGCAATCGCCATCAGGCTTGCCGATGACCCGGGCCGCTTTCTTTCCACCGTGCAAATCGGCATCACCCTTGTCGGCGTGCTGTCCGGCGCCTTTTCAGGGGCGACGCTTGGTGCCCGCCTTGCCGGCTGGTTGGAGACTCAGGGCCTGTCTGAAGCCCTTTCCGACGGTCTGGGTGTCGGATCGGTCGTCGTTGCCATCACCTATCTGTCGCTGATCGTCGGCGAGCTCGTTCCGAAGCAGATCGCGCTTCGCGCTCCCGAGGCTGTCGCGGCCAAGGTCGCGCCGGCCATGTTCATGCTCTCCAGGGTCGCTCTGCCGCTGGTCTGGCTGCTCAATGCTTCCGGCAAGGGCGTTCTCGCCCTCTTGGGCCAGAAGGGCGAAACCGACGAGAAGATGACCGACGAGGAAATCAGAACCGTTCTTGCCGAAGCGCACAGCGCAGGCGTCATCGAGGAAGAAGAATCCGAAATGATCTCTGGCGTCATGCGCCTCGCGGACCGCACCGCACGCGGCCTGATGACGCCGCGGCGCGACGTCGAGGTCATCGACATCCAGAACGATTTTGCCACGATCCGGGAACAGTTGCGCAATTCGCAGCGGTCGCGCCTCCCCGTCCGCAACGGATCCTCGGACGAAATCCTCGGCGTCGTCTTCGTCAAGGACGCGCTGGACGCCTTCCTGCAGGGCACCGATCTCGACATTCGCGCCCTGATGCGGGATGCGCCCGTCGTGTCGGACCGAACCGGGGCGATAAATGTGATCCAGTCGCTGCGTCGCTCGCCGGCGCACATGGTTCTCGTCTATGACGAATACGGTCATTTCGAAGGGATCGTGACCTCAGGTGACGTTCTCGAAGCCATTACCGGCGTCTTCCAGGAGGAGGATGGCGAGGAACCGCCGATCGTCGAACGCGAGGACGGATCCTTCCTCGTGGCCGGCTGGATGCCGATCGACGAGTTCGCCGACGAGATGAACTTCCCGATCGAGGGCGACCCGGACTATGAAACCGTGGCCGGCTTCGTCATCGACGAGATCAAGCGTTTGCCGTCTCTTGGCGAGAAGTTCACCGCGAAGGGTTGGTCCTTCGAGGTGATCGACATGGACGGACGCCGAGTGGACAAGCTGCTCGTGCAGCGGATCGAGACCTGATCCGGTTCACCCGTTTTTCGAATCCGCCGGTCGGGATCAAGCCGATCGGCGGTTCCAGACATGCTGGACCGCGGCAAAGAGAATGCCGACCAGCAGGGCTGGGACCAGATCGTCCAGCATCACGCCCAGGCCAGACGGCACTTGCTCGACATAGGCCATAGGCCAGGGTTTCAGCCTGTCGAGGAACAGGAAAAGTGCGGCAAAGGGCAACAGCATTTTCCAGCCGGCCTGTAGAATGAGGGATGCCCCGATCAGGAAGGCCGCCACTTCGTCGATGACGATTCGGCGGTCGTCCTTTACCTCCGTCGCCAGATCGATCGCCGACGAGACGTAAACGCCGAGGGCGAAGATGGTGATGGCCAGCACCGGCACCACAAGCCTCGGCAGCTTGATCGACACCAGCAGCAGCGGCATGAGGGCGAAGACCGCCAGCCCTGCCCTGAAGGGAACAACCAGCCCCGCTCCGAACCAGGTGGCCAGGAGCCACTGCCAGGTGGGTACGAGGTCGAAGCCTGGCGGCTCAAGAATATTAAATTCCGGCATGGACTCCCCGGGGCGACGTTTCGAGATTCCGATTGTCCGGTGGGCCGGACCCGGTATAGGCATTGCAGATATGTGTCCGTGGCTGCAGTTCGAGGCAGGTAACGTGAAGTTTTTCACCGACAGGCTGGCCAGCCGAGTGCCTCTCCGGACACTGTACTGGCGCGACATGATCGCAATCGGCACGGCGGCGAGCTTCGCCTGCCTTGCCGCGTCACTGTTACTGGCGGCCTCCGAGGCTCCGATCTGGCTTGTCGTCGTCGTCTTCCTGCTACCGCTGCCGTATAATGCTTTCATGTGGCACTGCGTGTGGGCGGGTGCCGAAGCGGTCGATGGCCTGGCGAGGCTCATCATCCGCGCCACCGCAACGATCTGGCTCATGATCGTCCTCTTCGTCTGACATCACCCTGGCCGGATCAGGAGACCACATCCGTTCCTGCGGTCAGGCTCAAACGATTTGGGCTGTCCGGCGCCGACGTTCCACTGTAGTCGTGGCCGCGTCTTCCCTCGAACCTTGCCTCAGATCCATGGAAACTTCCCTTTACCTGCCCGTCAAAGCTTTCCTCGAACAGGCGGGTTACACCGTGAAGGGCGAGATCGGCGGATGCGATCTCGTGGGGCTCAGCGATCAGGATCCGCCGGTTGTCGTGATCTGTGAGCTTAAGCTCAGTTTCAATCTCGAACTCATCCTGCAGGCGGTCGATCGTGCGGCGGCCGCCGACGAGGTCTGGATCGCGGGGCGCATCTCGGCCAAGGGCAAGGGGCGCGAGAGCGACAAACGCTACCGCGATCTCTGCCGGCGGCTGGGGATCGGCATGCTCGGCATTTCAGATGCCGGCGAGGTGAGCGTCATCGTCGGTTCGGTGACGCCCATGCCGAGGACCAATCCGAAAAGGCGATCGCGCCTGATGCGCGAGCACCAGCGGCGCGAGGGCGATCCGGCCGTCGGTGGCAGCACGAGGACACCGCTCATGACGGCCTACCGCCAGCAGGCACTCGGATGCGCCTCCGCTCTGGCAGCGGGGCCGCTCAAGGTGCGGGAAATCCGGGCCCAGGTGCCGGAGGCGGCCAAGATCTTGCAGGGGAATGTCTATGGCTGGTTCGAGCGGGTGGAACGCGGTGTTTACGGGTTGACGCCTATCGGGCTGGAGGCACTGGCGCGGTGGAAGCCAGTATAGCGACGACTTCGTTTGGGAAGTGACGTCTATTCAACCGGGCGGCGCCGGACGTGACGCCGCTCGGTAACGGTCCGTCAGGCGCCGAAGGCACCGTCGATCGTGTGCATCGCGCCCGTCACGAAGCTGGCTTCCGGGCCTGCAAGCCAGGCAACCATGCCCGCGACCTCTTCCGGCCGCCCGTGGCGCTTGATCGCCATGAAGCTGTGCATCAGGTCTTTCATCGGGCCATCCTCAGGATTGGCATCGGTGTCGATCGGCCCCGGCTGGACCACATTGATAGTAATGCCGCGCGGACCGAAGTCGCGCGCCAGCCCCCTGGCAAGTCCCTGCAGGGCAGACTTGCTGACCGCGTAAGATGCCATGCCCGGGACCGGCATGCGATCGCCGTTCACGGAGCCCATGACGATAATGCGCCCCCCGTCCGGCATGTGCCGCGCGGCCTCCACCGAAGCGTGGTATGGCGTCTGGATGTTGATCTGGAACAGCCGGTCGATGGCATCGACATCCTGTTTCAGCGCGTCGCCAAAGAGTGCGATGCCGGAGTTGACGACGAGGATGTCGAGCGGGCCGCTGTCTCGTACCCTGGCAATTACGGCATCGCGGTCCGCACTGTCGGTTACGACTGCGATGCTTCCGGTCTCCGACGCCAGTTGTTCGGCCGCAGCCTGGGATCCGGCATAGGTGAAGGTGACGTTTGCGCCATCGTTCGCAAACCGCCGGACAATAGCCGCACCTATTCCGCGACTGCCGCCAACCACCAATACGGATTTTCCTTGAAAATTGGACATTTCTGCTCCTTGAGAGTTTACGTAACGAGCGCTACATAAATACTGAATTCTTAGCTTCAAGGTTTTTTTGTAATGATCGATACAAAAAAGGTGCAGACACGGGGAAGACCGCGTCGCTTTGATCCCGACGAAGGTGTGGCTATTGCGCAGCAACTCTTCCATGCCCGCGGCTATGATGCGGTCGGCGTGGCGGAGATTGCGGCGGCGCTCGGCATCAATCCGCCGAGCTTCTATGCCGCCTTTGGCAACAAGATGGGACTGTATGGGCGGGTTCTGGACCGCTACGCGGCAACCGGTGCAATACCGCTTGCCGATCTCCTCCGTCCCGACAAAGCAGTGGCGGCTTGCCTCGGTGCCGTGCTCGAGGAGGCCGCCCGCCGCTACGCTGACAATCCCGAGGCGACCGGATGCCTGGTGGTAGAAGGCGCACGGTCGGACGACCCGGAGGCACGGGCAGCGGCTTGTGTCTTTCAGCGGGGCGCCGAGGAGGTGATCCGCACCTATATTGCCGCACGCTATCCAGACAAGGCCGATGACGTGACGGATTTCATGGGTGCGACCATGGCCGGAATGTCCGCAAAGGCACGGTCGGGCCTTTCGCTCGACCGGCTTACGGCGATCGCGCGACTCGCAGAGAAGGCGCTGGAACAGTCACTGCAGGAATGAGCTGTTCCAGACCGGTGATGAACGGACACGGGAAAGTGGCAGCCCGAATGGGCCGCCTTCCCTCACGCCTTGCGGGTGAACAGGATCACGGCGAACAACAATACCCCGGCGAAGGTCACCAGCGAGGAGACCGCGACGACGGGCTCCAGCGCCGGATTGCCGGTCAGCATCAGGAAGAGCGAAGGCGCCATGACCAGGATGCCGATCGTGTAGAGCATGTACTGGATCTTGGCGACTCGGCTCGCGGCCTGGACAGGGTTGAGCGCATAGTAGATGCCGAAGATCGCCATCGTCACCCAGCCGAGCAGGTTGATGTGCGCATGGGCACCCGTCGCCTCGAACTGGTGCGTGATCGACATGTAGAGACCGAGACAGATGCCGGCGATCAGGAACAGGATGGCCGTGCGGAAATACCAGACAGATAATTGTGGCATGTTGAAATCCCCCGAAACAACTCGAGGAGAGTAGCACTGCTATCTAGAAGCGCAATTGGGTGACAATCGTCATTTTCGGGGGAAATCTCACTCGCATGTCGATGACGGCCGCTAGAGGAAGCCGATCCAGCGCCCGGCGAGCAGGGTTGCGATCCAGATGACGAGCGACGCGCAGGCGGCAAGCCGTATTGCCAGGGAGGGCGGTGCGCACCTGTGCATGCCGACCCAATGTCTGGATGCGTGCACGGCGATTGCGTTGAGTGTGCCGACGAGGACGAGGCCGATCTTGATCTGGAAGGCCGTGTTTGCAGCATATTCAAGCGGGCGCACGGAAAAGAGCAGCAACCCGGTGAAGATGGTCGCGCCCAGAGCGAGTGCGGCGACGCGTGACAGGACTTGCGTGATCTCAATGAGCGGCAGGCGAGAGAGGCCGCCGAGGAGGCGCAGGTCGAGGAGGACGCTCGCGCCGATCAGCATGGCCAATGAAAGAATATGGCTGGCATTGGCAAAGATGTAGAGCATGGGCCAGCGAATGAGGGTCTGGCCCACAGGTGCCGCAAGGGTTGCCAGCCATTCCATGCCGTCAGTTCGTTACGATGCGGCTGGGATAGATGTCGTAGTTCTTGCCCGCCACCGTGACACGGACAGCCTTCAGGCGCTTTTCATTCGGATCGAGAGACCGATTGCCGCGCACAGTGATCTCATTCCCGACCGCGACCACGCCCTCGACAAAGCCGGAGCGCTGGGTCTGGTTCGGATTGCCCAGCTCGATGCGCCAGGCACCCTCGGCCGTGTCGAGTTCCAGCGTCGGATGCGGCGGGGCAAAGGAGATGGACGTGATCGTTCCTGTCAGGTCGATCTGGTCGGCCTCGGCCCAGGACCAGCCGTGATGGGCCATGGCGGCACCGGCAGAGAGGGCGATGCCTGCCAGGGCAGACAGGGTGATTGAGCGGTTCATGATCGTTCTCCGGATTGGTTCACACCTAACCTCAAGGGTAGTGCGCGAACCCGGTTTTGCGACCTCACCTTTGCTTGATCGCAAGGTGAAGCGGGACAAGGGCGCAGGTTTGCGGGCGCCCCTGCCCTCTTCTCAGTGCAAGGCAGCGCTGGCTGCGAGCCGCTCGTCCTTGTCGTGCAAGGCGAAGCGGTCGACCATGTCGGCGCTCGCCGCGTTGAAGCCGAGAACTTCGACCTCGATGCCGGCCTTGCGGTATTTCAACACGATCTTGTCCAGCGCGCCGACGGCGGTGATGTCCCAGATATGGGCGGCGGTGACGTCGATGACCACCTTGTTCGCTGTATCCGAGAAGTCGAAGGCGTGGATGAAGCTCTCGGCCGAAGCGAAGAAGATCTGGCCGGTGACGCGGTAGGTGACGGTGCCGGATGCGTGCTCGGCATGGCGGGTGACGCGAAAGAGTTTTGCCACCTTGCCGGCGAAGAATATGCCGGAGAGGAGCACGCCCACGATGACGCCCTTGGCGAGGTCATGGGTGGCCACGACCGTGACGACGGTTGCCAGCATGACGACGGAGGACTGCCAGGGATTGCGCCTGACATCCAGGATCGAGCGCCAGGAGAAGGTGCCGATCGAGACCATGATCATGACGGCAACGAGGGCTGCCATCGGGATGATGCGGACGAGATCATCGAGCACCACGATGAGGAAGAGCAGGAAGGCGCCGGCGACGAAGGCCGACAGGCGCCCCCGGCCACCCGAGGTGACGTTGATGACAGACTGGCCGATCATGGCGCAGCCGCCCATGCCGCCGATCAGGGCGGAGGCGATGTTGCCCGTGCCCTGGCCAATGCATTCCTGGCTCTTGTTGCTCGGCGTATCCGTCATGTCGTCGACGATCTGGGCGGTCAGCAGCGATTCCAGCAGGCCGACGGCGGCGAGCGTGATCGAGTAGGGCAGGATGATCTGCAGCGTCTCAAGCGTGAGCGGCACATCCGGCAGCAGGAAGACGGGCAGTGTCGAGGGCAATTCGCCGAGGTCACCGACGGTGCGCAGGTCCATGCCCGTCCACCAGGCAAGCGTGGTGAGCACGGCGATGGCGACGAGCGGCGACGGGATGGCCTTTGTCACATAGGGGAAGAGGTAGATGATCCCAAGGCCACCGGCGATCATGGCATAGGTGAGCCCCGGCACGCCGATGAGTTCGGGCAACTGCGCCATGAAGATGAGGATGGCGAGCGCGTTGACGAAGCCCGTGATGACTGAGCGGGAGACGAAGCGCATGACGCGGCCAAGCTTCAGGAAGCCGGCAAGGATCTGGATGAGGCCCATTAGGATCGTGGCGGCGAAGAGGTATTGTAGGCCGTGTTCCTTGACCAGCGTCACCATGATCACGGCGGTGGCAGCCGTCGCTGCCGAGATCATGCCGGGGCGACCGCCGACAAAGGCGGCGACGCAGGCGATGGCGAAGGAGGCGTAAAGGCCGACCTTGGGATCGACTCCAGCGATGACGGAAAAGCCGATGGCCTCGGGGATGAGGGCGAGTGCCACGACGATGCCCGAGAGGATGTCGCCACGGATGTTGGAGAACCACTCGCGGCGGTAATTGATAAGGCTTTGCATTGTTGATTTTTCACAGTTGTTGCAACGGTCCGAGAGGGTCTCGGGCCAGGAAAATAAGATGGTTGCGTTGCTGTGTTGTCTGGCGGATCGGCGGCCAGAAGAGCCACCCGGATTTGCACCGGGTCCATGCGGATGATTTTTCTAGCGGAAAATGTGCTGCGGCGCAACGACGGGCGACGGATGGCGAGCAAGGGGCCGCCGCTTCGCTTCATCTACAAACAGAGAAGGCGGCCCTTGCGAAGCCGCCTTCCTGACCCTTGGGAGGAGCCGCCCGTCAGGGGCGGTAGATCTGGTCGAAGACGCCGCCTTCGCCGAAATGCTCCGGCTGTGCCTTTGCCCAGCCGCCAAAGAGCGGATCGTCGATGGTGATGAGATCGAGCTTGGGCAGTTCCGGGCCGGAGCCTGCGGGCACGAGGTCCGGACGCGAGGGGCGATAGAAGTGCTTGGCGGCTAGCGCCTGGCCTTCTGCCGAATAGAGGTAGTTCAGATAGGCTTCCGCCTGTTTGCGGGTGCCCTTCTTGTCGACATTGACGTCGACGACAGCGACCGGCGGTTCGGCGAGGATCGACAGCGAGGGAGTGACGATGTCGAACTGGTCGGCGCCGAATTCCTTGCCGGCGAGATAGGCCTCGTTTTCCCAGGAAATCAGCACGTCGCCGATTTCGCGCTGGGCAAAGCTCGTAAGGGAGCCGCGGGCGCCGGTATCCAGCACAGGCGCGCGGCGGTAGATCTCAGCGATGTAATCGCGGATCTTCTGCTGGTCGCCGCCGAATTCCTTGTTGGCCCAGGCCCAGGCGGCGAGATAGTTCCAGCGCGCACCGCCCGAGGTCTTCGGATTGGGCGTGACGATCTGCACGTCGCCCTTCACCAGATCGCCCCAATCCTGGATGCCCTTCGGATTGCCCTTGCGCACCAGGAAGACGATGGTCGAGGTATAGGGGGACGAGTTGTTGGGCAGGCGCGTGCGCCAGTCAGGCGCGATCAGCTTTGCCCGCTCGGAGATGATGTCGATGTCGCTCTGCAGGGCGAGTGTGACGACATCGGCCTCGAGGCCTTCCATCACGGCGCGGGCCTGGCGGCCGGATCCGCCATGCGACTGGCTGATCGTCAGCGTCTCGCCCGTCTCCTGTTTCCAGTGTTCGGTGAAGGTGGTGTTGAACTCGGCGTAGAGTTCGCGCGTCGGATCATAGGAGACGTTCAGGAGCTCCGCGGCGCCCGCTGGCAGCACGAGGCCAGTGGACAGGCTCAGTCCGACGAGAAACGCCGCAAGATTTTTCCCAATGCACTTCATGTCTGTGCCTCCTCTCTGGCGTTAACGATTTAAGACTACCTCACAAGTCGTCTTAGTCAACGCAGGGAAGGCAGTTCGCAAAAGCGTTTCCCGTGCCCCCACCGCAGACGCGACAGACATGCTGCCCAGCTGCGTGGTTTTGGTGAAAGCTTCCGCGGAGAGCGGCTTCGGCAGAAAGTCTGGATGCCGCATCGCGGAGTCATAGGCGGGTCTTGGCTGGCTCTTGGGCGGGATCGCAAGCAGGCTTCTGAGTACAGGGACGGGGCCAGTTGACGGGCGCAGTCGCCTGTCCAAGCACGAGTGAAAAGCCTCCGCCAGCCCCGAAAGCCCTCAAGCAGCAGTCACAAAAGGGTGAAAGAAATAAAAAATAATCGTTCTATGTCATAGTTAAATGACGGCAAAAAGACAGACTAAGCCGTTGATTTAACTCACTCCGAATTTCAAGTGCCAATCTTGATACCGGGTACATCAACCGAACCAATCAGTTCGATTGTGCGCAATGGGGTATTGTAATTCCCATCGTTCTGCGCCAAATCTACATCATCGAACCGCACAGTTCGATCGAACAAGCTTCCAAGGTACACGACGATGAAGATCCTAGCAGCAGCACTCCTCGCCACTCTCGCCGGCATCGCCGGAACATCCGCCGCTTTCGCGGTAGAGCCCGTCCCAGGCTCCATCACCTATGGCGGTGCGCAGCCAAGGCTCGAACAGGCACCGGCCGGTTCGAACTTCTTCCACACCTTCCATCTCAACGGCTCTGAAGTCCACGAGATCTACAAGGTGAATGCAGACCGGTCCGTCTCCATCGTCTCGCGTTCCGTCTCAAACAGCGACTGAACGCCCAGACGACCGGGACTGACCACCAGGACTGACGACCGAGAATACAGACTGATCATACCCACAACCACAATCCTGAGCTGAACACAAATCGTGTCTCTCAATCCAAGATAAGGAAACAAGACCATGAAGACCATCATCTCTGCAGCCCTCATCTCTCTCGCAGCCGGTTCGGCCGCTTTCGCCGCCGTCCAGCCGATCCCGGGCTCGATCACCTATGACAACGCCAATGTTCAGCTGGAAAAGGCACCTGCCGGTTCGACCTTCTTCCACACCTTCTCCAACGGTGACGGCCGCGATGTTCGCGAAGTCTACAAGGTCAATGCCGACAAGTCGGTGACCCTCGTCAACCGCACGGTTTCCAACGCTTCTTAATCCGAAGCGTCTGAACTAACGCGCCTCTTGAAGACGCAAGAAGACCTCCAGCGGCAGGCTCGGCCCTCTCCACCGCCCCGAGCCGCCGCCACACCCAACGCACAAAGGAACACGACCATGAAGACCATCATCTCCGCCGCCCTGATCTCGCTCGCAGCCGGTTCGGCCGCTTTCGCCTCCGTTCAGCCGATCCCGGGCTCGATCACCTATGACAACGCCAACGTCATGCTGGAAAAGGCTCCGGCCGGTTCGACCTTCTTCCACACGTTTGCCAACGGTGACGGCCGCGACGTTCGCGAAGTCTACAAGGTCAATGCCGACAAGTCGGTGACCCTCGTCAACCGCACGGTTTCCAACGCTTCGTAATCAACGCGCCTCCCAAGACGCACCCTTCGGCGGCCGGCCCGGTTCCCCTCTCCCCCGCCCCAAACCGGGTCGCCGCCAACCCAAACGCTACACAAAGGAATATCACCATGAAGACCATCATCTCTGCAGCCCTCATCACCCTCGCAGCCGGTTCGGCCGCTTTCGCCGCCGTCCAGCCGATCCCGGGCTCGATCACCTATGACAACGCCAATGTTCAGCTGGAAAAGGCACCTGCCGGTTCGACCTTCTTCCACACGTTCTCCAATGGTGACGGCCGCGACGTTCGCGAGATCTACAAGGTCAATGCCGACAAGTCGGTGACCCTGGTTAACCGCACTGTCTCGAACGCTTCTTAATACGAAGCGCCTGAACGAACGCGCCTCCCAAGACGCAAACAAGACCCCGGCGGCTGGCTCGGCCCCTCCCCCCTGACACTGAGCCGCCGCCAACCCAACGCACAAAGGAACACGATCATGAAGACCATTCTCTCTGCAGCCCTCATCACCCTCGCAGCCGGCTCGGCCGCTTTCGCATCCGTCCAGCCGATCCCGGGCTCGATCACCTATGACAACGCCAATGTTCAGCTGGAAAAGGCACCGGCCGGTTCGACCTTCTTCCACACCTTTGCCAACGGTGACGGCCGCGATGTTCGCGAGATCTACAAGGTCAATGCCGACAAGTCGGTGACCCTCGTCAACCGCACGGTTTCCAACGCCTCCTAATCCAAGGGTGCGTGGTGGGCCTCGGGGCTTCGGCCCCGGGGCCTTTTTGCGTTTTTAGGGGCAGGAAGTCAGCCGGTATATATCGGATCAGTGGGTGCTTTCACCCGTGCCAGTGGCCGCATCTGCCAGGCTGGTCGAGAGAAGCACAGCGCGCGTCTCATCGGCGACACGCGCAAAGACGCGGCGGATCTCGCACTCCGTCTCGCCGTCGCAATCCTCGCAGCGGCGATAGGCCGTGAGCGACAGACAGGGCAAGGGTGCCACCGGGCCGTCGATCAGTCGCAAAACCTCGCCATAGGTGATGTCGCTTGCCGGTCTGAGCAGCAGGTAGCCGCCCTGTTTACCCCGGCGACTTTCGACCATGCCGCCGCGTTTCAGGTCGAGCATGATCTGTTCGAGGAATTTCTTCGGGATCTTCTGGCGATCGGCAATGTCGGGAATCTGGATCGGCTCACCCGGCTCGGCGCGGGCGAGAAGCGTCAGCGCCCTCAGCGCATATTTGGCTTTCTGTGTGATCATCGATCGTCAGCGTCTGCCAGAACCGTCCCAAAATCCTGGACCCGGCCATAGCGCAATTCGACCTGCTGTTCCACGGCTCATTTCAGAGGCGCGGGACGAATTGCCGCGATAAGCGCGTGCGAGAGAGATATTTGCTCTTTGTCTGCAGCTCGGCGAACGTCGATTTCTGTCCGTGCTCCTGCTCTTGCCGGATAATGGTGAGACTGAGCAGGAACCACATGATGACCGCTAACACCTCCGCAGACCTGGCCGGCACACTGGACCAGCAACTGGCATCCGCAGACCTCACCGACCGCCTGCGCATCGTCGCCGCGCTCGAAGGCCGCGCCGTTTTCACCACGTCGCTCGGCATCGAGGATCAGGTGATCACGGCGGCAATCGGCCTTGCCGGGCTTCCGATCGACGTCTCGACGCTCGAGACCGGCCGCCTTTTTCAGGAGACGGTCAACCTGATTGCCGAGACGGAAGACCGTTTCGGCATCACGATCCAGAGGTTTCATCCCAAGCAGGATGATATCGACGCCTATGCGGCCAAGTATGGATTGAACGGCTTTTACGAGAGCGTCGAAGCGCGGCATGCCTGCTGTCATGTGCGCAAGCTGGTTCCGCTGGCCGAGGCGCTGTCCGGCGCCCGCTTCTGGATCACGGGCTTGCGCCGCTCGCAGTCCGGCAACCGCGCGGCCACCCCCTTTGCCGAATACGACGCCGAGCGCGACCTCATCAAGGTGAACCCGCTGGCCGACTGGTCTCTCGACGACATCAATGCCTATGTCGAGGCCGAGAGCGTGCCGACCAATCCGCTGCACAAGAAGGGCTACCCCTCGATCGGCTGCGAGCCCTGCACCCGGGCCATCAAGCCCGGCGAGCCGGAACGCGCTGGCCGTTGGTGGTGGGAAAATGACGAAAAGCGCGAATGCGGGCTGCATGTGCCGGAGGCGGCTTCATCGGCAATCCCGACGCCGGCCTGACGCTTCACCTGCGGATCAGGCGTATTGGAAGACAGAGATTTCGGGCGACAAGCCCAGTGAAAGAAAAGAAGACCATGCACGTACACACATCCGAATTCGATCCGCATTCCAAGGATCCCGTGACCAAGCCGCCGCTCGATCCGCATCTGAAGGCGCTGGAAAACGAAGCGATCTACATCTTCCGCGAAGTGGCGGCCGAGTTCGAGAAGCCGGTCATGCTCTATTCGATCGGCAAGGATTCGTCTGTGCTGCTGCATCTCGCGCGCAAGGCCTTCTTCCCCGGCCGTGTGCCCTTCCCGCTTCTGCATGTCGACACGGGCTGGAAATTCCCCGAGATGATCGCGTTTCGTGACGCGACGGCGGAGAAGTACGATCTGGATCTGATCGTGCACACCAATCCGCGCGGTGCAGCCGAGGGCATCGGCCCCTTCACGCATGGCTCGTCCTACCACACCGACGTGATGAAGACGGAAGCGCTTCGCCAGGCGCTCGACGCCGGCAAGTATGATGCGGCCTTCGGCGGCGCGCGCCGCGACGAAGAGGCTTCCCGCGCCAAGGAGCGCATCTATTCCTTCCGCACGCCCGACCACAAATGGGATCCGCGCAACCAGCGTCCGGAACTCTGGAACATCTATAACGGCATGGTTCGCCGCGGCGAGAGCGTACGCGCGTTTCCGCTGTCGAACTGGACCGAAGTCGACATCTGGCGTTACATCCAGGCCGAAAACATCGAACTGCCGCCGCTCTACTACGCCAAGCGCCAAAAGTATGTGGAGCGCGACGGCATGCTGATGTGGGCAGAAGATCCGCGCTTCGAGCCGCTTCCCGGCGAACAGATCCAGGAAGGCATGCTGCGCTTCCGCACCCTCGGCTGCTGGCCGCTGACCGGCGGCATACGCTCGCAGGCGACCACGCTCGATGCGGTCATTGCCGAACTCGAAATCGCCACCGTCTCCGAACGCCAGGGCCGCGCCATCGACCGCGACCAGGCCGGCTCGATGGAAAAGAAGAAGCGCGAAGGATATTTCTGAAATGACCGCCCAAGCCAATACCGCCCTCGCCTCCGAGATCCTAGAAGCGTCCCACAGCGAAGCCGCACCCATCGCCCGCGATTCCCGCCCTTTGCGCCTGATCACCTGCGGTTCCGTCGATGACGGCAAATCGACGCTGATCGGTCGCCTGCTCTGGGACACCAAGGCGGTCAAGGAAGACCAGGCCGCCACGCTTCGCCGTGATTCCGGGCAACAGAACGATCTCGGCCTGCCCGATTTCGCGCTTCTGCTCGACGGTCTGCAGGCCGAGCGCGAACAGGGCATCACCATCGATGTCGCCTATCGCTATTTCGCCACCGACCGCCGCTCCTTCATCGTTGCCGATACGCCCGGCCACGAGCAGTATACCCGCAACATGGCGACCGGCGCCTCGACGGCGGATCTGGCCATCCTGCTGGTCGACGCCCGTGCCGGCCTGCTCGAGCAGACCCGCCGCCACGCCACCATCGCCTCGCTGATGGGCATCAAGCAGTTCGTATTGGCGGTCAACAAGTTCGATCTCGTGGCTTATGACCGCGCCGTGTTCGACCAGATCAGCACCGATTTCAAGGCACTCGCGCTATCGCTCGGCGTGCGTCAGGTCACTGCCATCCCGATGTCGGCGCTGAAGGGCGAAAACGTCGTCTATTCCGGTCAAGCGGTCATCCCCTGGTACGAAGGTCCGACGCTGGTCGAGGCGCTGGAGCTGGCGACGCTGCGCTCTGGCCAGTCGACCGGTTTCCGCCTGCCCGTCCAGCGCGTCTCGCGCCCCGGCGAAAGTTTTCGCGGGTATCAGGGCACGGTTGCGGGCGGTGCGGTGAAGCCCGGCGATAGCGTCGCGATCCTGCCGTCCGGCCAGGTGGCGAACGTCAAGCAGATCGTCACCTTCGACCTGGTTCGTAACGCAGCCGTTGCCGGTGATGCGATCACGCTCGTGCTCGACCGCCAGGTGGACGTGGCGCGGGGCGACATGATCGTCTCCCTCGATGCCCAGCCGCAGACGGGCCTTGCCTTCGACGCGCAGCTCGTGGCGCTGCAGCCCGACGGCATCGTGCCCGGCAAGCGTTACTGGCTGAAGGCCGGTTCGCGCCGCCAGCGCGTGCAGGTGCAGCCGGTTCAGCAGCTGGATCTCAAGTCCGGCAAGTGGCAGTCGGCGGAGATGCTGCAGATGAACGCGATCGGCAAGGTGCATCTGGCCTTCGACGAAACCGCGATCTTCGACCCTTACGAGCTAAACCGCGGCACCGGCGCCTTCATTCTGATCGACCCGGATACCAACAACACGGTCGCCGGCGGCATGATCACCGCCAAGCGCACCGAACTCGGCGGTCTGAATGCACATGACGGCCGTGTCATCCTCTCGCTGCCGGCCGATCTCGCCGAACAGTTGCTCGCCACCGAACTGCTCGCCAGCCGCCGTGACGAGGTGGAAACCCGCCGCGTGACCACGGCCGCCGCGCGCGAGCTGCTCGACGACATCGACGGCTGACACGATATCACCACGTGACCAGAAGCGGCCCGCCTTGTGCGGGCCGTTTCTGTTTTCGGCCGGCAAGTTCGGCCCGCTTCCCTTCCTGAATTGGAGCGCTAATATATGCGGGCAAATCAGGCTGGGGTTGCATGGTGCGAAACAGGCAGAGGGATGATGGTGCACTCATCGGACTTTCCGATGCGCTTTCCACGAGCGGGCTCACAAAGCTCCTGCTCCATGCCTGGGAACGCCGCTATGACCTTTTACCCGCCGAACGCACGGACACGGGCCGACGCTTTTACACGCCCGAACAGGTTGAGCGGCTGCGGCTCTTGAAGTCTTGCAGCGACGGTGGTCACCGGATCGGGTCACTGGTGCCGTTGTCGATCGACGAATTGAGCCGGGTCGAGGAGGAGCTCAAAGCGCGACAGTCGCTGACAGAGATCCTGGCAGCCGTGCAGGCTTTGGACAGCGATCGTTTGCATGCATTGCTCCAGGCACGGGCGGATGCCGAAGACCCCGAACGCTTCGTCCGCGCCACCGCCGTGCCATTGATGCGCGAGATCGGGACGCTCTGGGAATCGGGCCAAGTGACGGTCGCAGCCGAGCACATGGCCACGGCCAAGATCAAACGGATCCTAGGCAGGCTTTTCGACCGGTGCCCCCCTGCTGCGAGCAATGCGTTGCGGCTGGTTGCGACGACGCCGGAACGAGAGGAACATGATGTTGGCGCACTCGTCGTCACCCTGCTCGCACGTCTTAAGGGCTGGAATGCGCTTTTCCTCGGTGCGAGCCTGCCGGCTGACGAAATCGCAGATGCCGCCCACCGTCGGGGGGCGCGGTGTGTCTGCCTGAGTGCGCTGGCCGGCCGCCGCTCGTCTTTCGCGCGCCATCTGCGCGAACTCAGAGCGGAACTCGCCCCCGGGATAGACATCTGGGTGGGCGGTCCGGCCTATGAGGCGATCACATCCACGGAGGGAGTTACCTACCTGCCCGACCTTGATGCTTTCCTGAAAGCACTCGACATCGCGCAGCCGGACGTTTCCGCCACCGTGTGATAGCTGGTCGGTTCTCAATGTCTCGGGCGAGCGCCGCCGTCAGCCTTCGCGCGCCGTCGAGCCACGCTGAACGAGCTGGAAGCCAAGATCGACGACATTCGGTGGCGGCATGCCGGTACCGGCGGCACGGATGATCATGTCGGCGGCGCGGTAACCGATCTCGTAGCGGGGGACGCGCACCGAGGTGATGGCGGGGAAGGCGAAGCCCGCATATTCGAGGTCGTTGAAGCCGCAGATGCCGAAGTCTTTCGGCACGGACAATCCACGGCGCTGACATTCGAACAGCGCACCGAGCGCTATGTCGTCGTTCTGGCAGAAGGCGGCATCGGCATCCGGCGTTTCGCTCTTCAGCCGGTCGAGGAGATGGCAACCGAGGCCGACGCTGCTATGGGTATCGACGGACAGGACAAGCGCCGGATCGAACAGTCCGGCCTCCTCCAGAACCGCCTGATATCCTTCCAGTCGCCGGCGGGCGCGAAAATCCGAACCATTGCCGAGCATGGCAATCCGGCGATAGCCCCGCGCGACCAGATGGCGTGTGGCCGCCTCGGCCGCCAGACGGTGGTCGATGCCGATCACCATGTCCGACGGCGGCCGGCTGATATCCATGATTTCCACGACAGGGCATGGCGCACGCCGGAGAAGCTCGTCGATGGCCGGATCCGGCAGCTGGCCGACATGGATGAGCCCTGCGGGATTTTGCGAGACGAAGAAGCGCAATTGCCGGAGCTGATCCTCGCTGTCGCTGTCGGAACTCGCATACTGAATGCGCAGATCGGAAGAGCGAACGCGGTCCTCTATGCCCCGGATGACGGCGACAAAGACGTGACTGGCGAGCCCTGGGGAAATGACGCCGACAAGGCCGCTGTTCTTGCTGGCCAGAGCGCGAGCTGCGAGATCGGGCACGTAGCCCATTTCTTCGACGACCTTGAGGATCGTGTCGCGCAGATGGGGCGAGACCTTCTCCGGATCGCGCAACGCCCGCGAAACCGTGATCGCACTGACACCGGCGCTTTGCGCGACATCCGACAGTGTGACCTTGTCCTGACGCTGCCGCCGCTTTCTCGTTCCTGGATTCATGCCCACCTGACCGGCCTGATCACAATTTTCGATGGATCAGTCGGTTGTGCTCTTGCCAACCGTTCGCCGCCCCACTGCAATTCAAGATAGCCTAATCTTCCTGCTGCAGCAACGGCTTGCGGGCATTGATCACAGAAACAAGAGCCGTCGAAGGATGTGTATCCACTACCACCGTTTGCATTGGATACCATTGCTCGGCGCGGCCGAAGCCGATGCGCTTGCGAACCGCCAACGGCGGCGTCTCTCTCTCGAGAGAATAAATATCATTTCGGAACAGGGGATTGGTCGGGATTTCAAGCTGGTCGGAGTGAGATGATTCGAACATCCGACCCCCACGTCCCGAACGTGGTGCGCTACCAGGCTGCGCTACACTCCGTGACCAGCGGCGCTTCTATAGACCAGTGATTTTCGTTGTACAAGCAGGGAAACGAAAAAAGCGGCGAGAAAGTTGAAGATTTCGTGACGGCTCTGGTTATCCCTTTGATATCATTTCCCTATGGGCAAGCGTCCAGCCGAGAGAGAGGACCGCCCGGGCGGGCATGGCATGGTGTGGGAGCGATGCGCGCCGCAGTGGCCGTTGCCGAGAAGACACCGGTCGGAAAATTGCGCGCGTAACCATCTCGCCTCCGTTTCACGGCCGCGCATTTCGCAGTAAAGCAGTCGTGGGCCATGTGCGGCAGGTGGCATGGCGACCATGGCGCCGCACAGACCTTCATGGGGTTCGAGGGACAGTGACAATGACTTTGCTGAAAAGCACGACTACAGGACTGATCGCAGTGTTCTGCCTTGCGGCTGCTGGCTGCACGACGACAGGCGGGGTCCCGAAAAACGAGATCGAAGCGCGCTGGAGCGGCCAGCAGGCCGGCGCCTTCTTCGCCAAATTCGGCCCGCCGGTCTCGGATGCCGCTTCCGGTTCCTCGACGCTTTACACCTGGCGCGGTGGCTTCAACACCCGCGTCGTACCGGCGACGTATGAGGATCTCGACGGCAAGAGGGGCAAGATGCTAACCCGCGCGCGCACCGAATATCTGCGCTGCGAGGTGCAGCTGACCGTGTCGTCCGACTACATCATCCGCGGCGTGCGCACCGTCGTCGATCGTCCCGGCACCAATGGCGGCAAGAGCTATTGCGCGGAGTTCCTGACGGCCAGCTGATTGCCCGCCATCCAAGCCACGACCGGATAAAATCGAAAGCCTCCCGCCGATACGGCGTGGAGGCTTTCTCATGTCGTCAAATCGGATTGGGATCACTTCCAGCCGGCGGATCGAGATGATCTCGCCATGGGGCCTCATGCCCTTGGGACGCGCGGTCGATGGCGTAAACGGGAGAGCGCCGTGGATGACGCTCTCCCCCGATACGCAATACAGAAACCGAGCGCTTCGCGACGCATTACCTTGGTGGAAGCGCATTCTTTATAGAGAGATCAAGGTTAACAGTTGGCTTACAAGCCGCAGAATTTATGGTTAATTTTCAGTGACCTAGCAGGGGCGTCGAAAGACCGCGCAGCTTGTTCCGAAACCTGTGAAAAGCCTTGAAATCCAACGCCTCCAGCGTTTCGTGATCATGTCAGCACTTGACGATGTTCTTGTTTTGTTCAAGATCATGGATATGACACAGACAATCGACACCCTCGGAAAGGCCCTTCGACACAACATGCTGGTGGTCGCCACTTGTCGCGAATGCCAGAACCAGGGTCGCTTCATGGCGAAGGACCTCGCCACCTTCTACGGTCACGGCCGCGATCCCTTCTCGCTCAAGTTCCGCTGCAAGCATTGCGACACGCGAAACTGCAAGGTGACGATCATGGACAATCCCTATGACCGCACGCCGGAAACCATCGTCTGGCGACCGGTCAAGGTGAAGCTCTGAGGCAGAGTGGGGCCTGCCGGCCGCCCCCAACGGTAAAAGAAAATCGGCGCCGTCGACACCGGGATCGGCCGGCTGTCGATGCCGACATGAATGCGGAATCGTCCCGGATGAAGGCGCTGCAGACACAGCAGCAACTTGCGGTACAGACACTTTCGATCGCCAATTGCACGCCCGACACGCTGGTCCAGCTGTTCCGTTGACGGCGACCGGTCGCCGCTATTGCAGAGCCGAGCGATCGACATGCACGGCGATCATCATGGCGATCAGATGGACCGTGTTGCGGGCGCTGTAGCGTTTCGCGGGGCATAAACTCAATGCGGGAATCAAAATGATCTCATAGAGCTACAGCCACAGGTCGTATCTTGCAATCTTCGAATTCGCTGTTTCAGGACTTTGACGCGCCCCAGGACGGGCAGCGCCAACCCTGATCCCGCGCTATTCTCGCCAACACACACAGGCCGTCTCGCGAGGGTGATAGCAATCACAAATTCTAAAAATTTTTCAGCATATTCAGTTATATTTAACCATGTCCGCTGAAAACGGTTTTAATTGAAACCAGTGATTCAGGCCGCTCGCATGGGGTCCAGTTCGATCATCGTTTATGTTCCGCCTGTGCTGTTCGGGCTGGTTGCATTGACCTTCCTCGTTCTATGGCAGCAGAAGATCGTCACCAACTGGCAGTGGGGTGCCGGCTTCGCCCAGACTGCACTCGGATTTTCTCTGTCAACCTTCCCGATCGAGCCGACCTTTGACGCCTTCACTTCGGGGATGATCTTCATCGGTGCAGCCTATTGTTACAGCAGCGCCGTGTTCGAGCACTTCCAGGCGCGGTCATACGACCGTGAAAGGCAGTGGTTCGTCATCACCTATACGCTGCTGCTCGGGTATTTCGTCTTCGGACTGCAAAGCCTTCGCTACCAGCTTTTCCTCACCGATATCGGCTTTGCCTGCCTGGTCGGTATGGCGCTCGTCTCTGCCTTCTCCAAGGCCAGACGCAACGCGGACAGATGGCTTGTCGCCTCCATAGGCCTCGTCTTCGTGGATACTGTCGCGCGGGCCGTCTATTTCTTCTTTCACACCGATGGTAGCGACAATTTTTCAGACTTCGTCGATTCAGCCTATAATCTCGCGGTTCACGTCACGACGATCACCATCTGCATGGCCTTTCCCTTCTCGGCACTGGTGGCGACCGGCGTGGCGGCGCTTGAGCGACATCGCGAGGCGGCCGAACTTGACCCGCTGACCAGCCTCTTCAATCGGCGTGGCTTCGAGGCGGCCCTTGGCGGTGATGGAACGGTGGAGGGGGCCGTATTGGTCTGCGACATAGACCATTTCAAGCAGATCAACGACACGCTCGGCCATGCCGCCGGCGATGCCGTCATTGCGGCCGTGGCCGACATTATGCGCCAGGTGAGCGGCGATGATGCCGTGACCGCGCGTTTCGGCGGGGAGGAATTCGTTGTCTTCCTGCCGGGACGGAAATTGCCGGAAGCACTCATCGCGGGAGAACGGGTGCGGCAAACAGTGTGCGAGAAGGACTGGCGTTTCTTCGGCCTGACCCACGCCGTGACGGTCAGCATCGGCATCGACTTTGTCCGCGACGGTGAGAGAGATCCACATGCGGCCATCGCAAGGGCGGACAGGGCGCTTTATGCCGCGAAGTCCGCCGGCCGAAATCGTGTCTTTGAGGCGGGCAACAAGGCCAGCGCCACCCAACTTGCCTCCGCCTGAGCGACCTCGTTATGGCAGATCTGGATAGCCCGCAGCAATCGCCGCCCGTTCGTGGTCGAGCAGCAGATCATAGGCGCTTTCCTCCAGCACCACGACGTCGGTGAGGCCAAGGATCGCACGCGCCTCGGCGAGTTCCGGTGTCGCAACCGCAGCCATCAGGGCGTTCCGAATGGAAGCGACTTCACCGTCGCTCGCTGAAAGCCGGGTGATGAAGGGTAGATTGGGACCGGAGGGGGTTCGCTCGAGGATGGAGAGCCCTGCAAGCCGCTCCGGCGCGTGGCGACGCAGCAGGTCGTAGGTGATGCAGTCGATCGCAGCCAGATCGGCCCTGCCCGCAGACACGGCCTCCATGCTGGCCAGATGGCCGCCGGTTTCCACGACACTTGAGAAAAAGGGTTTGCCACCCGCATGGGGGGCGACGGCCGCACGCAGGAGATTATAGCCGGAATTGCTGCCCGTCTCGTTGATTGCGACAGCCAAGCCCGCGCAGGCGGCAAGGCTCGGCGGGGAGTTCTCTTCGCGAACGACAATGACGCTGCACATGGTCGGCCCTTCACAGCCCGGCGCCTCATAGACCGGCGTGGCAACGAGACGGACCCGGCCACGCAGGCGCTTGACGAAGGGGAAGCCGCAGGTCTGGGCCAGAAGCAGGCGCGGATCGAGCCAGGCGTCGTGATGGGCCGTCTGCTCGTCGGGAGCCTCGGGCACGCCCGTCAGGCCGGCACTGCGCAAGTGGTCCCGAAGGTATGCCCATAGAACACGCTGCGCCTCCACCACCACGGACGGGGCAACATACATGGCAAGGCTGGCAAGCCTCTTCTCCCCCGCCCCGCTCAGGAATGCCTCGGATGGGTCGGGCGGTCGTGCTTACGGAAGAAATAACGGCGGGCGACATCGGAATAGCCGCGATAGACCAAGCCGCCATTCAGCCGCACGAGGAAATCGCGATGTTTCTCGTAAGACCGGGGCAGCATGTACCAGGGCAGCGCCGGCACGCGGTGGTGCAGGACATGCAGGTTGTTGTAGAGGAAGAGAAGACCGAACAGCGGGGTCTTCTCGACGATCGCCGTGCGCTCCTCGTGGTCATCGGCGAAACGGTGTTCGGCATAGGAGCGCAGGCGCGACAGTGCCGTGCCGCAATAGATGAAGCCGAAGAAGAAAAGCAGGAAGGGCATGTCGCAGACAACGAGCACCCACCAGAGCACGATCGCCACCCCCAGACCATGGCCCGCCCAGAGACGGCGGCTGTCGCCCTCGCCGCGGATCACCTTCACGGCCTCGTGCCAGAGGAACGAGCCGAGGATGATGGCAGGTCCGACGGTGAGACGACCGGCAAGCGTCAGGTTGAATTCGCGCAGCGTGCGGCCGAACCAGCCGAAGCGATCCCAATCCTTGCTGGTGAAATAATAGGATTCCGGATCCTCGATCGGATCGGTCAGATGCTCGTCCCGGTGATGGGCGAGATGGCTCTGCTTGTAGACGTGATAGGGCAGCCAGAGCGAGATTGGCGGAACGCCGATCGCATCGTTGATCCAGACATGGCGGGTCGGATGATTGTGGATCACTTCATGTTGCAGCGAGCCATGCCAGGCGATCAGCCAGGCGCCAAGTGGCACAAGGATCCAGATTGGAATGTCGCGCCAGAACCAAGTGAGGCCAAGGAAGCCCCCGTAGATCAGAAAGGCCAATGCGACGGTCGGCCATTCGATGCGCGCGATGCGCGGTATTGCGATCTCACCTTCGGCAAGATGTGCCATGCAGTCCCCATAGAAGAATCCCCTTAGTTTTCAAGAGTAGCCGGCTTTGGAACAAAATAAAGAAACGAATACGGCGTGGCGCGCCGCGAATGGGAAAATTCATAGCTCAAAATAGCTGAAAAACCCGATTTCAGAGGCAAATGCTGCCCGTTGCGCCTTGGCGGTCCTGAGTTCGATTCGACTCGACTGCAATAGACCGCAGGGACGCGGCTCCCGACGCGGGGGCGGATACCCTCACCTGCGATAAAATCTTGACATTATCTATCATGTTTATAAACCAGACGCGTGCGATATCGCGGGGAAAGTGACATGACGCATCGGTTGGTCGGATCCATTGCTGGACAGCAGGCAGCAGCATTCGCGTTGATCGGCGAGCATGCGAGCCGCCTCGGGATCCCGCTGTCGGGCGGAGACGAGGAAAAACGCTTCTCGATCTGGAGCAGCACGGCCGTCTTTCGCCGGCTCGACGGCGATTGCGCCGCAGTGGAGCTGGAAAGTGCCGAGCGGCGGTTGTTGTTAACGTTGCAAAGCAATCTCGCAGAAGTCTTCGAGGATGGCGGCTTCACGATTGAATGGAACGAAGTGAACGAGGGCGCACTGGCGCCGGGGCTGGCCCTGATGCAGGTTGTTTCCGCCACGCGGCGTTCGCCCGGTTTCACCCGGGTGCGGCTGCGGGGCGAGGAAGCGGCCCGGTTTGCGACCGGCAGCCTGCATTTCCGTCTGCTCCTGCCGGAAGATCCTGCGGCTCCCGAGTGGCCGAGGGTTTCCCGCACCGGCCGCACCGTCTGGCCCGAACGGAAGATCCACAAGCCTGTTTATACCGTGGTTGCGCAGGACAAGGACTGGCTGGATTTCGACATTTTCCACCATGCCGGCAGCCCGACCTGCGACTGGGTGGCGACAAACCCCGCCGGCCAGACGGTCGGCATCATGGGTCCCGGCGGCGGATGGTGCCCTTCCGGCTCGCCGCTCTTCCTATTTGGCGACGAGACAGCGCTGCCTGCTATTGCCCGCATGCTGGCGCTTGCCGAGGGCGAGGTCTCGGCTGTTCTTTCCGCGTCGACGGAGGATCTCGGCGAACTCACAGCGGATCCACGCGTGTCACGCACTGAGGATCTGGTCGCAGCGCTGACAGCGACCGTGATCCCGGAGGGCGCCTATGTGTGGTTCGCCGCCGGCGCCGAGAGCGCTCGGGCCGCGCGCGGCCACTTGGTCGCCTTGGGCTTGGCCAAGAGCCAGTTTACAGCTGCTGCCTATTGGAGCTGACGCGTCTGGCGCGGATGCCCACCTTCGCCACGTCAGGCAGCGAGCTTCGCATAGGCCCCTGCCCGCTCCAGCAATTCGGCATGCGTCCCGACCTCGACGATGCGGCCCTGCTGCATGACGACGATGCGGTCGGCATTGCGGATCGTGCCGAGCCGATGGGCGACGACCAGTGTCGTGCGGCCCTTCGACAGGTCTTCCAGAGCCGACTGGATCTCCCGCTCGGTGGTGCTGTCGAGCGCCGAGGTGGCCTCGTCGAGCAGCAGGATCGGCGGATCCTTGAGAAAGGCTCGGGCAATCGCCACGCGCTGCTTCTGGCCGCCCGACAGCATGATGCCGCGTTCGCCGACGATCGTGTCGAGTCCCTCGGGCAGGTTCTCCAGCATGGTGGAGAGCTGGGCGCGCCGACAGGCTTCCATGATATCGTCATCGGTGGCGCCGAGGCGGCCATAGATGATGTTTTCCCGGAGCGTGCCGCCGAAGAGGAAGACGTCCTGGGAGACAAGACCGATCTGGCGACGCAGGCTTTCCACGGTCATCTCCGACAGCGTCATGTCGTCGATGGTGATCGTGCCCGACGTCGGCTCGTAGAACCGCGGCAGGAGCGACAGCAGGGTCGACTTTCCGGCACCGGATTCGCCGACGAAAGCTACGGTTTCACCCGGCTTCACATGCAGCGAGACGTCGTGCAGCACGGGGCGACCCGGCGTGAAGGCGAACGTGACATCCGAGAAGCGGATGTCACCGCTGAGCGTGGACACCGGGCGTGCATTGTGACTGTCCGTAATCTCGGGTTCCGTAGCGAGCAGGTCGAGATAACGGCGGAAGCCGGCAATGCCGCGCGGATAGGTCTCGATGACGGCGGTGATCTTGTCGAGCGGACGGAAGAAGACGCCCACCAGAAGCAGAAAGCCGACGAAGCTGCCGGTCGACATGGAGCCCGAGAGCACATAGCCGGAGCCGATCACCATGATCACCACCTGGACGGCGCGCATGCCCATGTAATGCAGCGAGGAAGACGCTGCCATGACCCGGTAGGCGTCGAGCTTGGTCCGGCGGTAACGGGCATTGTCCTTTGCAAACAGCTGCCGCTCATGGCCCTCGTTGGCATAGGCCTGGACCACGCGGATGCCGCCGATCGTCTCTTCTAGCCGAACGTTGAAGGCGCCGATGCGGCCATAGATCTCCTGCCAGGTGCGGGTCATGCGGCCGCCATAGATGGAGACGATGGCGACCGTGCCCGGCACGATGAGTGCCGTGACGAGGGCGAGCTCCACATGCAGGTTGAGCATCAGGAAAAAGGCGCCGACAAAGGTCATGATCGCGATGAAGAGATCCTCGGGGCCGTGATGGGCGACTTCGCCGACTTCTTCGAGGTCGCGTGTCACGCGGGCGACGAGCTTGCCGGTGCGGGCCGTGTCATACCAGCGCCAGGAGAGCGTCGTCAGATGCTCGAAGGCCTTGGCGCGCATCGAGGTCTCGATGTTGATGCCGAGCTTGTGGCCCCAATAGATGACGATCGCCATCAGGGCGGCATTGACGAGATAGATGGCGAGCAGGCCGGCAGCCGCCATCAGTGTCAGCGTCCAGTTGCCGGTCGGCAGCAGCCTGTCGATGAAGGCGGTGACGGCAAGCGGGAAGGCAAGCTCCAGCAGTCCGGACACGACGGCACAGGAAAAATCGAGCCAGAAGAGGCCCTTCCACGGGCGATAATAGGCAAAGAACTGTTTCAACATGCGATGATCCTGCAATTGTCCACTGCACCCTCAAAGGGCGCTGGCGAGCGGCGAGCGGCCGGGACGTGTCACCACATCCATGGCAAGACCGTAGACCCGTGACAAGGCATCCGGTTGCATCAAGTCTTCCGACGTGCCGTTCAGCACAACCTTTCCGCTTTTCAAGGCGATGATGTGATCGGCAAAACGGGCGGCCAGATTGACGTCGTGCAGGACAACCACGACCGAGCGACCCGCCTCCGACAGGCGATGCACGAGGCTCATGACCTCGATCTGGTGGGCGATGTCGAGGGCCGAGATCGGCTCGTCGAGGAGCAGCGCCTTCGCACCTTGAGCGAGCAGCATGGCGAGCCAGGCGCGCTGGCGCTCGCCGCCCGACAGGGTATCGACGAGGCGGCTCTCGTAGTCCGACAGGCCGCATTCGGTGATCGCGGCTTCGACGGCCTCTCTGTCTGCAGCCGTCGGGCGGCCGAGCGCACCATGCCAGGGGTAGCGGCCGAGCGCCACAAGTTGGCGCACCGTCATGCCCTCGGCGGCGGGGGTGTATTGCGGCAGGTAGGCGAGTGCGCGGGCGTGGTCGCGCGCGGACCAGCCGTCCTGCGGCCGGCCCATGGTGACGATCTCGCCGGAGGTTCTCCCGATCTGGCGGGCGAGCACCTTCAGAAGCGTCGACTTGCCCGAACCGTTATGACCGATCAGGGCCACCGTGCGACCAGCCGGGATGTCGAGGTCGAGGTTTTCGATCACCCGGCGCGAGGTTGCGCGGGTGCCGAGCTCGATGGTGAGGTTTCGGATTTCGAACAGGGGTGTCATCGCGTCCGTCTCGTCAGATGAAGCAGGAGCCAGGGTGCCCCGATCAGGGTGGCGAACAGGCCGAGCGGCAGTTCGTAGGGGAAGGCGGCAAGACGCGAACCGGCATCTGCCAGCATCATCAGGAAGGCGCCGATCAGCATGGAACCGGCGGCAAATCCGCCTGCCGTGGTGAGGCCGAGCGCGCGGGAGAGATGGGGCGCCATGAGCCCGACGAAACTGACCGGGCCGACCAGCACGGTCGCCGTTCCCGTCGCGATGCCGGCGGCGAGGAAGAGGCTCACCCGGGCAAGGCGCGACAGGCCGAGCGCGCCGGCGATCTCGGCCCCGAGCGGCAGGATGGTCAGCCAGCGCGCAGCGAGAACACAGAAGAGGAGAAGCAACGCGGTTAGGACCAGCAGCACGACAGCCTGCGTCATACCGACCATAGAGGTCGATCCCGAGAGCCAGGTGAGGATGACCCAGGCCCTCGCGTCGCCGCTGGACATCATGGCCGAGAGCACCGCTGTGGCAAGCGCACTGATGGCCAGACCCGTCAGCAGGATGCGGTCCGTCGGCATCCCGGTTCTGACCGCGACCCGCGCGACGACAGCCAGCACCACGGCTCCGCCGAGGCCAGCCGCGAGCAGGAGCGTCAAGGCATCCGGTGCTGGGATAAGGAAAACCGCAAGGCCAAAGCCGAGCGCCGCACCTGAGGACACGCCCATGACTTCCGGAGAGGCGAGCGGATTGGAGGTCGTTCTTTGCAGAACGGCACCCGCACCGGCCAGAAGCGCGCCGGCGGCAATCGCGGCGAGCAATCGTGGCAGGCGCAGGGGCAGGAAGGCGGAGACCTGGTCGGTGTCGAGGAAGGTCCAGCCATCAGGCCCACGGCCGAGCACGAGTCCCAGAAGCGAGCCGGCAAACAGCAGCGCCACTAGCACCGCCACTGGCCGCCAGGCCGAGCCGATTTGCCGCGTTTCGCCTGCTGCCACGCCAGCAGGCGGCGTGCGCCCGGAAAGCCTCGGCAAGAGCCAGAGCATCAGCGGCCCGCCGATCAACCCTGTGACGGCCCCGACCGGGAACATCTCGCCGACAGCCTTGTCGAGCAGCAGGACGCCGCTGTCGCAAAGGAGAAGCAGGCCACCACCCGCCACCATGCAGGCGATCATTCGCGATGCCTCGTGGCGAAAGCCGATTGCTCTGACCACCGTCGGGGCGGCCAGGCCGATGAAGCCGATGAGGCCGACTTCGGCCGAGACCATGGCGGTCAGAAGGACGGCAACGGCGATGACCATGGCACGGATCAAGCCAACCCGCATGCCGAGCGCGGCGGCCGTCTCTCCACCGATCGACAGCAATTGCATCGGCCGCAGCAGAGCCAGCGCGACGACGAGGCTGAGACACAGAACGACCGAGAGGCGGGTAACGGCAGACCAGTCCTGCTGAACCAGGGAGCCGCCGTTCCAGATCACCAGCGACAGGAGATACTGGCCATGGGCGAGCGTGAGCGCCGTAGCGAGGCTCGAGGCCATGAGCCCCGTCAACAGGCCGACCACGACAAGGCGGGCCGGTTCGAAACCGCGTCTCTGGCCGATGAGGAAAACCAGTGCGGCGGAAACGGCCGCGCCTGCGAGTGCGACCGGAAGCCGGCCGGGGGCGAGGAGCGCCGGCGCAAAGAGGGTGGCGCCGACAAGCGCCAGTTGCGCCCCGGCCGACACACCGAGCACCGTCGGATCGGCGAGCGGATTGCGCAGCAGGCGCTGCAGCAGGCTGCCTGCCAGCCCCAGCGCCGCGCCGACCAGCACCGCCACGACGGCGCGCGGCATGAGGCCATAGACGAGGCGGATCTGTTCAATCGTGCGCTCGCTTGCGGGAAAGAATGCGTCTGGCCAGGCATGGACGGGCAGCAGCGCGTTTGCCGCGAGAAACCAAAGCAGAGCGCCGGCCATCAGGAGGAGGATGGGCAAGGATTTCATGCTGTCGCCAGAGCCTCGGCGAGACCTTCGGCAAAGGCGAGCGCCGAGGGCACGCCACCGAAGGCATTGGTGGCGAACAGTTGATGGACGCGGCCGGCCCTGACCTGTGGGAGCGCATTCCACAGGACCGAGCGCTGCAATTGCGCCCGCGCTTCGAGCGGCACCGGGCTGACGATGACGAAGCTGGCGTCTGGCATATCCGCGAGACGGTCGAGAGGCACGGGCGCGGCGAAGGAGAATTGCGTCCCGTCCTGCCAGGCATTGGCAAGGCCGAGGCGCGTGAGCGTCGATCCGTAGAGGCTGTCGAAGCCGAAGGCGCGGAAATGGCGGGCATCGCCGAAATCGATCAGCATCACCGGCCGGTCGGCATGCGGTTTCAGCCGGGCAGCGATCCGGTCGAACTGCGTCTCGGCGTTTTGGCGCGCGCGATGTCCGGACGCCGGGTCGCCCAATCGCTCGGCAAGCGCCTCGATCGCGTCCAGCGCATGCGGCAGGGACGGCTCGCCGCGAACAAAAAACGGCAGGCTGAAGACCGGCGCGACGGTCGTCAGCGCGTCCTCGTGCCTCGTGTAGAAGGGCGACGACAGGATCAGGTCCGGGGCCGCAAACCGCAGCTGCTCGAAATTGGGCGTGCCACGCAGGCCGAGATCAAGCGTCTCTTTCGGAAGCAGAATCTCGGGACTTTCGACGCGGAAGCGTATGAGTTCGGTGCCCGCGACCGGTATGTGGCCAATCGCCCAGGCGGTTTCCAGCATGGCCCAGTCGATCGCCGCCAGACGCAGACCTGCGGCGTCTGATGGCGCCACGGTCGCGGCATGCATAGGAAGGGAAACACCGGCGAGCCCTGTCGCAGCGAACAGCTTCAAAAGGGCGCGCCGGCCATATGGTCGGTCAAACACTACCACCGGACGGTCAGGGTTCCCATGACCGAGCGGCCCGAGCCATAGTAGCAGCCGAAGGAACCGCAATTGGCGACATAGGTCTCGTCGGTCAGGTTGTTGAGGTTGACGGCGAGCGTCGCCTTGTCCGTGACCTTGTATTTCGCGGCGAGGTCGACCAGAGCCACGGGATCCAGTTCGTAGGTGTTGGCATTGTCGCCGAAGCGCTCGCCGATGTAGCGGATCCCGCCGGCCACCGAGAGGCCGGCCAGCGCCGTGTCCTCGGCAAAGTCGTAAGCCAGCCAGACGCTGCCCGAGTGGCGCGGCATGTTGGCCGGCATCTTGCCGTCGTTGGTGCCGACCTGTTCAGCGTCGTTGTAGCTATAGGCGGCCTTGACGCTCCAGCCCATGGCAATCTCGGCGGCCCCCTCGACCTCGATACCGCGCGACTTCACCTGGCCGATCTGACGCGTGCCGGTGACGGCGCCCTCGGTGACCGTGACGCTGACATTGTCCTGGGTGAGGTCGTAGAGGGCGATCGAGAACAGGCCGTCGAAGGATGTCGGCTGGTACTTCACCCCGATTTCCCACTGCTCGCCGGTGGTGGGCTTCAACACATTGCCGCCGATGTCCGTCCCGATCTCGGGATCGAAGGAGGTGGCGTAGCTGACATAGGGCGCGAACCCGCTGTCGAAGAGGTAGGAGAGCCCGACATTGCCGGTTGTGGCGCTGTCACTCTGGTCGATGATTTCGGTGCCGGAGAAGTTGTTGGTAGAGGTGCCCTGCTGGTCGGCCCAGTCGTGGCGCAGCCCGAGCGTTGCGCGCCAGTTGTCGATCGCCAGCTCGTCCTGCGCATATATGCCGACCTGTTCGAGCGTAAGGTCTTCGGTCAGCGTATACCAGGGCGCGCCGACGGTCGCGGACGTCGGGCTCGTGATGTCGAGCGCCGAGGACGTGGCAAATTCCGTCGTCGTGTTGTCGTCGTACTTGCGCAGGTCGAGACCAAACAGCAGCTTGTGGCTGACGGGACCGGTATCGACTTCGCCAGAAAAACGCGTGTCGAGATTCGCCGTCCAGGTGTCCTCGTCCTGGAAGATCACACCGCGATTGACCGTCGAGGGCGCCGTGAAGCCGGAAACGTAGAAGCCGGTGTAATCCCAGTCGAATTTTTGGAAACGGGCGGACTGGTCGAGCGCCCAGCCGTTGTCGAATTCATGGTGCAGCTCGTAGCCGATATTGCTCATGCGACGGTCGGATTCGTCGATCGCGGGATCGCCGATATAGAGATCGCGAAGGCTGTCGTCGTTGCCCTGGCCCGTGAGGTCGAAGGGAATGCCCGCCGGCGTGATCGGCGAGTCCTTCTGGTAGGAGGCGAGGAAATCCACGGTGGTCCCGTCGGTCGGCGACCAGCGGGTGGCGAGACCGAGATAGCCGCGCTTGTTGGTCAGTTCGTCGATGTCTTCCTCTGTATCGCTCAGCTTGCCGGTGAACCGGGTCGCCAGCGTATCGGAAAACACCTTGTTGGCGTCGAGGAAGACCTCCTTGTCGCCATCCAGCGAGAAGCCGGTGCCGGCCTCATAGGCATCCTTGAACTGGGCATGTTTCTGGACCATGTTGATGACACCGGCCGGCGTGCCGGAGCCGTAGAGGCTCGATGCCGGGCCTTTCAGCACTTCCACCCGCTCCAGCCCGTAGATGTCATAGGACGGCGCACCCGACGAGCGCATCAACCGCAGGCCGTTCAGATACTGGGCGTTGCGCATGTCGAAACCGCGCAGGACCGGGCTGTCGAAGCGCGGATCGCCACCATAGGGCTCGCCAACCAGCCCGGCCGTGGTCGACAGCGCCTGACCGAGCGTCTGAGCGCCGCGATCCTCGATCTCGTCGCGTGTGACGACCGAGACCGAGCGCTGCGTTTCGAGGACCGGCGTTGCCGTCTTGGTGCCTGCGGCGGCCGCCTTGGCGACATAGCCTTCCGTGGGTGCGGTCGGTTCCCCCTCACCCGACACGACGATTTCGGTGAGCTCGGTCGTCGCGCCATCCTGCGCGACAGCGGCAGCTTGAAGGGCAAGGAGACTGGCTCCGGCGAATAGGGCGATCCTGGTGTTCATGGTCCATCCGACAAGACGTGAATAATTCATGACTGAATAAGTCTTGTTTGTTAGCGACGCTTGAACGAAAGCCCCGCGATTTGATCGGATCTGTCCCAATTTCGCAGTTTCGCCTTATTTTCCCCGGTCTTGCCCGATGCGCATGCGCCGCCACTTTGACGGCGGCAAGCCTTGTGACGCCCGGAAGATGCGGGTGAGATGAGCCTGGTCGGCAAAGCCGGTCGCATCGGCGATGTCCGCCAGCCCGCGATCCGTGGTCAGCATCAACTCCATCGCCGCCTCGAGACGATGGCGGGCGATCCAGCGTTGCGGCGTCTCGCCGGTGCTGCGAGCGAAGGCGCGGCTGAACCAGCTTTCGGACAGGCCGCATAGTTGCGCCAGCTCGGCCACGCTGACCCGCCGGGGAAAGGCATCGGCCACATGCCGCTTCACTGCCGCTATCTGTCTGGGAGACAGGCCGCCGCTATGCGCCGCCCCCTCGCTGGACAGGTTCAGGACCTCTGCCAGCATGGCGGAAAGAAGACCATCCAGCATCATGGTCGGGCGCGAGGGCCGCTCCACTTCGTCCGCCACCATACGGGCAAGAGTCCGGGCTCCCGGCGCATCGGCGTCGCCGGCGAGGATGACCGTCTCTGACAGTTTTCCGCGCGGGATGAGACCAGCCAGACGTTGCTGCAGCGGCCCCGCCTCAAGGTGCAAATCGAGATGGGAAAACCGCTCCCCGGCGCTCATGGCACTCCAGAGGGGCTGGCCGGCCGGAACATAAACCATGGAGACGGGGGACACGACGGTGCCGGTTTCGCTGGTCTTGAGCGACAGGCTCTGCGGCGGCGTGCCGAGAAGGACGACGAGGCGGGGATCGGGCGAAAGGTAGAAGCCGCCGGCACCGGCACCGCTCTCGACATGCCAGACATCCGCGACGACCCCCGGCCAGGTGCGCACGCACAAGGGCCGCAGCGTGCGGTAAGCGCGCGTCTGTGCCTGCATGCGGGGACGAAAGGCCATGAAAAACCTCCGGATAGGGCTCCATGTGCTTGGGATTGACGGTGCGGCACGATGGGCCGCACAGTCTCTGTTCCGCGTCGTCATGCAATACATAACTCTTTTGGTCAAGTATATTGCTTTGAGCCCTGACGGAGAGAAATTGCACCGGATGACGGTAGGTCCGGGTCGTGCGCGGCTTCATCCTGACGTCATCTCCGCATGGCATGGGAGCCGGATGATCGGGAGAATACAGCCTTGCCGCGCCTGACGCTCACAGCCGTTTCGAAACGCTTCGACCGCTTCCAGGCGCTGGACGCCGTGTCGCTCGCCATTCCCGATGGTGCCTTTCTCGCCCTTCTCGGACCGTCCGGTTGCGGCAAGACGACGCTTCTGCGGCTGATCGCGGGGCTCGAGGTGCCCGATGACGGGGAGATCCGTTTCGACGACGATGTGATGGCAGGAGAGACAGCCTTCGTACCACCGGAGCGGCGGCGGATCGGCATGGTCTTCCAGTCCTATGCGCTCTGGCCGACGATGAGCGTGCGCGGCAATATCGAATTCGGGCTCAAGGTGGCGCGGCTCACCGCCCAGGAACGCGCGGCGCGGATCGACGAGGTTCTCGACGTCGTCGGATTGCGCGGCCTCGGCGATCGCCGCCCGCACGAACTGTCCGGCGGCCAGCGCCAGCGGGTGGCGCTCGCCCGTTCGCTCGCCACGCGGCCGAAGCTCATCCTGCTCGACGAACCGCTTGCCAATCTCGACGCGCATCTGCGCGAAACCATGCTCACCGAATTCCGCCGCATCCACAGCCTGACCGGCGCCACTTTCGTCTTCGTCACCCACGACCAGGACGAGGCCATGGCTGTCGCAACCCATGTCGCCGTCATGGATCGCGGCCGGCTGGAGCAGCTCGGCACGCCGGAAGAGCTCTATCGCCGGCCCGCCTCGCCCATGGTCGCCCGCTTCATCGGGCGGGGACGGACCCTGCCGGTCAAAGTGGTCAAGTCCGAGGGCGGACGGATCCGGGTGATGCTTGGACAGCAACTTCTCGACATGCCGGGGGATGCGCCCGTCGGTTACGGCTGGCTCGCATTCCATTCGTCCGATCTCCGGCGCGTGCCCGAAGGCGGGCAGCTGAAGACGGAGCTCGCCTGCCAGGTCTTCCAGAACGGCGCCTTCCTGAGCCATTGCCTGCCGACCGAGATCGACGGAGACGTCGTCAGCCTGTCACTTCCCGAGCGGTTGGCGCCGGGAACGCCGATCGAACTTGCCTTCACCGGCGGCTGGGTGATCGGCGATGGCGGGACCGGTCACGGTGGCTCAGGCGATGGTGCCCCCGATGTCACGGGAAGATCATCGGCCTGTCGTCCGGCCGTCATCTCGCTGCGCTAGGCGAAATCCGCATCTGCCCATTCGGCAGCCTCTTCCCCCATCGTCCGGGCCGGGATCGCCTTTACCGCACCCCGCCCTTGTCAACGAGGTTTCCATGTTGATCCGCACACTCGTCGCCACCACGATCCTTGCCGGTCTCGCCTTCCAGGCTGCTGCCGAAGACACGATCACCGTCTACACCTCGCAGCCGCAGGACCAGATGACCCAGGTCATCGAAGCTTTCAATGCCGACCATCCGGAGATCAAGGTCGAGCTGTTCCGCTCCGGCACGACCGAAGTCATGGCCAAGCTGCAGGCCGAATATACAGCCGGCAACAGCCCGGCCGACGTGATCCTGATCGCCGACACGGTGGCGATGACCCAGCTGAAGAACGACGACCGCCTGCTCGCCTTCACAGACGCCCCGGTCGAGGGCGTCGACCCGGCCTTCATCGATGCCGACAAGACCTTCTTCGGCACCAAGGTGATCACAACAGGCATCGTCTACAACACCGATCTGGTGAAGACCGCGCCCACGAGCTGGAACGACCTGCTCGCAGCCGATGCGGCGAAAAGCCTGATCATGCCGAGCCCGCTCTATTCGGGCGCCGCCGTCATCCATGTCGGCACGATGGCACAGCAGCCGGACTTCGGCTGGGCCTATTACGAGAAACTGGCAGAGGCCGGAGCCGTTGCCGGCCAGGGCAATGGCACGGTCATCGAAGCCGTCGCCCGCGGCGAGAAGGCCTATGGCATCATCATCGAATACATGGCGCTGAATGCCAAGAAGAAGGGTTCGCCCGTCGACTTCGTCTTCCCGGCCGAGGGCGTCAGCTCGATCACCCAGCCGGTCGCGGTCCTCAAGGGGTCGGATGCGGTCGAGGCCGCCAAGACTTTCGTCGCCTGGCAGCTCTCCAAGGCTTCCCAGGAGCAGGCGACCGCGCAGGGCTATTTCCCGATCCTGCCCGATGTCGCCCAGCCGGAAGGCTATCCGGCGCTTTCGACGCTGAAGATCCTGCCCGCCGACAGCGATGCCATGCTGAAGGCCGACACCGAGAACAAGGAAAAGTTCGCCGAACTCTTCGGCGGCTGATTTCTCCATGCGCAGCCCCGCAATGGCCGGACGTCGCATGGGCCAGCGTGCTTCGGGAGGCGAGCATCTGCTCGTCTCCCTTCTGCTTCTCTACGTTGCCTTGACCACGCTCTGGCCCCTTGCCCGGCTGTTCGCCAGCGCCTTCCAGCCCGGCGAGGACGGCACGCCGGTCGGGCTGATGTTCGCCACGCTCACCAGCCGTGCGACGCTCCGCGCCCTCTCCGGCACGCTGCAGACTTCGCTGCTCTCCGTCGCCGTCTCCACCCTGCTCGGGGTTTCCCTCGCGTTTGCCGTCAGCCTATTGAAGCTCAGGAGCCGGGCGGCACTGACCTTTCTCATCCTGATGCCGCTGATCGTGCCGCCGCAGACCATGGCGCTCGCCTGGATCGAGCTTTTCGGCGCGCAATCGCCGATCCTGAAACCGCTCGGACTTGCGCCAGCACCAGGCTCGACCAATCCGCTCTATTCGACCGGCGGGATCGCGCTCGTCATGGGCATCGAGCATATGCCGCTTGTCTTCGTCGCGGTGCGCGCCGCACTCAGGGCGCTGCCTGCCGATCTCGTCGAGGCCGCCCGCATCCTCGGCATTCCGCCGGGCCGGATCGGGCGCGGCATCGTGCTCCCGATCGTCATGCCCTCGGTGCTGGCCGGCAGCCTGATCGCCTTCACGGCCGCCATCGGCAATTTCGGCGTACCCGCGCTGCTCGGCATTCCCGGTCGCGTTTCGGTCCTGACGACGCTGATCTATCAGCGGCTCAACGGCTTTGGCCCGGCCGCTGCCGGCCAGGTGGCGATACTGGCGCTCGTGCTCGCTGCGATGGCGGCCATTGCCATCCTCCTGCGCAATGTCGTCACGACCCGCATCGCCGTGCCGCTGCCGGCCGGAGCACCCTTCGTGCCGCGACGTACAGCACCTCTTGTCGAAATCCTGTTGTGGATCTTGGTGCTGATCCTGTCGCTGGTGCCGCTCGCGGCACTCAGCATGACCGCGCTCCTGCCGGCGATCGGGGTCGCCTTCGGGCCGGACACCGTCAGCCTCGACCAGTTCCGCTCCGTGCTCGACAATGCGATCGTGCGGCGGGCCTTTGCCAATTCGCTGCTGCTTGCCGCGATCACCGCCGTCATCTCGATGCTCGTGGCCGTGCCGCTGGCCTTTCTGTCCACGCGTCGCGCCAATCCCGTGCTGCGCTTTCTCGACATCGTTATCGAGGCGCCCTGGGTCGTTCCGGGCACGGTCGTGGCGCTCGGCATGATCCTCGCCTTCCTGAAACCTCTGCCGCTGATCGGCGTCTCGATCTACGGGACAATGGCGATCCTCGTCATCGCCTATCTCGCCCGTTTCCTGCCGCTGGTTCTCCGCCCGGTCGCTGCCGCCGCGCAATCGGCAGACCCTTCGCTGGACGAAGCCGCGCGTGTAACAGGTGCGGGCCTCTCGCGGCGTATCCTGTCGATCTTCCTGCCCGGCATCCTGCCAGCGGCCGCCGCCGGCGCGATCCTGGTGGTGATGACAGCGCTTAACGAGCTGACGCTGTCTGCGCTTCTCTGGTCGTCGGGCAATGAGACGATCGGGGTGATGATCTTTGCCCTGCAATATGAAGGCAATTCCACCGCCGCCGCCGCCGTCGCGGTCTTGTCCACCCTGCTGGTGCTGGCGCTCGCGGCCATCGCTACACTGGCCAGCCGACGGCTGCCGAGGGGGACATTGCCGTGGGTGGAGTGAGGCCTTGTGCCTCCGGAACGGAGAAAAGGATTGTGGCTGGGGCGCCAGGATTCGAACCTGGGAATGTCGGTACCAAAAACCGATGCCTTACCGCTTGGCGACGCCCCAACAGGATTGCGAGGCCGCGGGCGGCGTTGCAAATCGCGGCCTGATTAGCAAAGCGAAAGCCGGGCGGCAACACCTGTTGTCACGGGAGCGCCAAAGTTTTTATCGGAACGATGCTGCGGTCTCTCCGTTTCCTTCTCATCCCCAAGGCAAAGAGAAACGAAAGGACATCCCATGCCTTCCATTAATTCCGCCCGAATCCTCATTCTCGCCACCCATGGCTACGAGCGCTCCGAGCTGCGCGTGCCGCTGGAACAGCTCACGGCCAAGGGTGCCACGGTGAGGATCGCCTCGCTCGAAAAGGCGCCAATCAAGAGCTGGGACGAGAAGAACTGGGGCGACACCGTCGATGTCGACCTGACGCTTGAAGAGGTCAAAATCGATGACTTCGACGCGCTGGTGCTGCCCGGCGGCCAGATCAACCCGGACCTCCTGCGCAAGGAGCAAAAGGCCGTGGATCTGGTGAAGACCTTCCTCCATTCCGGCAAGACCGTCGCGGCGATCTGCCATGGTCCGTGGCTGCTGATCGAAGCCGGCGGTGTCAAGGGCCGCAAGGCGACCTCGTTCTCGTCGATCAAGACCGACATGATCAATGCCGGTGCGGACTGGCGCGACGAGGCCGTGGTCACGGATCAGGGCATCATCACGTCGCGCAAGCCCGATGATCTCGATGCCTTCGTCGCGAAGATCGTGGAAGAGGTCGAGGAAGGCCGCCACCAGCGCCGCGCGGCCTGAGGACGTCACGTCCATCAGACTGATTAGACAAGGAAGACCCGGCAGGCGACTGCCGGGTCTCTTTCGTTTGGGACACTGCGACGGGCTTCACCGGCCCACCCGTTCGGAGCCCGCTTGTCTTGCGACGAGATACGGCAAGCTGAAGTGACAAATCGCGCCTCTTGTGGAATAGGCTCTTGCCAACGCGCCTTGCGGCGCCAGTGGCAGGTACGGGCATGAAGAAGCAGCCGGGAAAAAAGACAGGGCGGGGCAGAGCGAAACACGGCCGCGCCGTGATCGAGGGGTCGCATCACGCTCAGGGCGATGCGGTTCGGACGACATCTCTGGCGCCGAGCCGCCCGGCGATTGCCCCCGGCTCGGTCCTTCAGGGCAAGACGGCCTCCGAGCGTTTCAAGGCGGGCGTCCAGACCCCGGCGTTCCGCTGGGCCTTTCTCGCCTTTCTCCTCGGTGTAGCGATCGTTGCGGCCTCGCTCGTCATTCCGCACGAATTCGCCTTCTTCGAACTCGGCTACCTCTTCACGCTGTCGATATACGATCTCGTGCTCGCCATGCTCGGGCTGTCGGTCGCGATCGCTCTCGCGGAGCGCAGAAGCGAGGTGCTTTCGATCGTGGGCGCCTTTGTCGGCGTCGTCGCGCCAATGCTTCTCTTCTTCGATCCGATCTTCCACGTGATCCTGCAGAGCCCGTTGGGCCACGAATTGTTCCTGATCGCGCCGGTGGCCGTCATGCTCGCCGGCCTCGTACTCTGGCTTCCGACCCGTCTGCGACGCTATGCGGCGCCTGTTGCCAGCCTCGTGGTCGGCTTCTCGCTATCGCTCTTCATAGGGCTCGACGATTTCGGCATCGGCATCAAGGAATTCGCCTTTTCCGCCGTCCTGGGCGCGCTGTGGATCCTCACCGTGCCGGGCCTGTTGCTGCGGCCCTTCCGGGGGGCCTGGCTCACCATTCCCGCCCGTATCATCGGTTCCTGGCTGATGGTGATCGCCGTCATCGTCACCGTCTCGCTCTACGTGCCGCTCAGCCCCGATGCGCCGCCACTGGCCCCGCCATTGGCCGACCCCACGCAGCCCGACGGCGGCACGAGCCTCGATGCACCGGCTCTGGCACCGCTCGACCCGACCGTCGAGGAAGGGCTGACGGAGGCACCCGATGGTTTTAGCGGCACGCCACCCGAGGAAGACATGCCCCTGCCGGAACTCGGCGAAAATCCGTTGCTCGGCGGAGGACGCTCTGATCAACCCTAGCGACTGCTGCCAAGCTTTGCCTGTCGACGCCCCCGGCGCGAGCCGTTACAACCATGGGCGAAACGCCTCCTGATTCCGGTAGATCCGCATGCATGTCCGCTATGACCGTCCGGTGTCCCGTTCCGCCTTTCTCGCGCGGCGGATGGCGCTTTTCTCGCTGGTCATGCTGGTCGTGGTGGTGGTGGCGCATCGTTTCGGGCCACTTTCCACGCCGGACTTCGTACTGCTGGTGCTGGCATGCGCCGTGCCGGCGGCACTTTCGATACCGCTTGCGCTTCTGGGACTTATCCGGCTCTGGCAAATCGGGGCGCTGGGCGGTGTGGCCGCTGCCTGGGCGATGATCTATGCCGCCCTGCCGCTCGCGTTACCGGGTTACGGCTACTATCTCTATGTCAACAAGCCGCCCCTCAACGAGGTCGCGACCGATCTTGCGGATCGGCCGGCCTGGGTTTCCGAGCCGGAGGCGGACCAGCATCTGCTGCCGCGCCCTGCCCTGCCCGAGAATGCCGACGCAGCACAGCTTGCCGCCTATCCGGGGCTGAATGGCCGGCGCTACGAAGGCGCGATTGACCGCGTCTACGAGGCGGTGCGCAAGGTGGCAACCGCGAACCGGCTGGTGGTGACGGCAAGCCGCGGTGAGGAATACGGCCTACCGGCGCTCGAGCTTCGCTCGACCACGGAAGACCCGACAGAACCGGACGCAACGGCTGAGGGCACCGCCGGCACCGAAGCCGAAGAGGGACTGCCGGAAAGCGGGCCGCTGCCCACCGCGCGGCCGGAGCCGAGCCTGCTCGTGCCGACGGACGATGGCGAACCGGTGGGCACGGCGCGGTTGCAGTTTTCGACCCGGACGCTGGTGTTCGGCCTGCCCTTCGACGCAGTCGTTCGGCTGCGCGAAGAGGCGGAAATGACGCTGGTCGACATGCGCGTGGCCTCGCGCTACGGCCCGCATGACCTGGGGATCAGCGACCGGATCGCCGAGGATTTCCTGCACGCGCTGGACGCGGAGCTTCTGGGGATTGCAGGGAACTGAGGCAGGCGCTTGGTGCCCATCGGCCTCGTCACCTCAGCCCGGTCGATATTCGCCTGAAAGCTTCGGTGGGCCGTCCGTTGCGATCAGTCCTTTCTCCACGAGATCCTCGATATGGGCGAGCACGGACAATGCGGCTGCGCCATGCAGGCGCGGGTCGGTCGAGGCGTAGATGACCTTCACCATGTCGGCGATCAACCGGTCGCCCTTGACGATCCGCTCCAGCACGGCGCGTTCACGCATGCGGCGATGGGTGCGCAGGGCCCGGACGAAGGCCTGGGGCTCGGTGACCTCGCCGCCATGACCGGGCAGATAGAGCCGGTCGTCGCGCGCGAGCAACCGGTCGAGCGAGGCCATGTAGTCACTCATGGCGCCATCCGGGGGGGCGACGATCGAGGTGGCCCAGGCCATCACATGGTCGGCGGAAAACAGGATGCCGGTGTCTTCGAGGGCGAGGGCCGAATGATTAGCAGTGTGGCCGGGGGTGTGGACGGCGGTGAGTTTCCAGCCGTCGCCGTCGACGGTCTGACCATCGGCTAGGGCAATATCGGGGACGAAATCCGTATCAGAGCTTTCGGCAAACGGGTTCATCTCGCCCTCGAACAAAGGGCGCGACGGGCGATGCGGGCCTTCTGCGACGATGACAGCGCCGGTACTCTGCTTCAGGCGGCGGGCGAGCGGGGAATGGTCGCGGTGGGTGTGGCTGACGGCGATGTGGGTAACGTCCCTGCCCTCAAGTGCAGCCATCAGGGCTTCGAAATGCGCATCATTCTCAGGGCCGGGATCGATGACGCAGACGGATTTTTGCCCGACGATATAGGTATTGGTGCCGTGGAAGGTAAACGGACCGGGATTAGGCGCCGTGAGGCGTTGGACACCCACCGCCACCGGCACCGCCACGCCATGCTGCGGATCAAAATCGGTGACGAAGCGTGGCGCCGCCTGGTCGTCGTCTGCGCTCATTTATACTCGATCTCGATGAAGCTCATCGGCTGGTCGCCGCCATTGATGACATTGTGCTCGACTCCGGCATCGCGGCGATAGGCCTCGCCGGCTTTGGCTGTGACGCGTCGTTCTCCCGAGGCATCCTCGATCAGGAAGTGGCAATCGGTCATCGGCACGACGACATAACCCAGGCCATGGGTATGGTGGCCGGTCGCGGCACCAGGTTCGAAATCCCAGCGGGTGATGCGGGTGACGGCATCATCAAGCACAACAGTCGGGATGGCGGGCGGACGGGCGGAATAGCCGGGCATTGTTAACTCCGGGTGGGCGGCGCAGGATGCGACGCATCCCGATTTATACCCGGGTCGGAGCCTGCGGCAATTGCCACAGGTCCGATTGCGGAGCCAAGTCGCCCGATCACGCAGCCGTTGCGAGCGCGACAGCATCTGCCCCTGCCGGATAGCGCTGTTGCGTCGTACCGTCCGTCACAGCCTGCCAGACGGCTTCGGCGACATCGCTTTCGCGGGTGACGACCGTTGGGGACGCAAAGGCCTCGAAGATCGGGCGGGCGAAATCGAGATAGGCACCGGGAAGCAGATCCATGACATTGATATCGGTATTGGCGGCAAAACGGGTGGTGGGCGCATAACCCGGCTCGACCAGTTTGGTGGCGATGCCGAAGGCGGCGAGTTCATGGGCAAGCGACTGGGTGAAACCCTGGATCGCCTGCTTGCTCGCCGTATAGGCGGCAGCCAGCGGCATCGGCGTGAGCGTGACGCTCGAGGTGACGTTGACGATGATGCCAGCGCCCCGTTCGCGCATGCCGGGAATCGCCGCCTGGGTCATGGCCATGGTGCCGAAGGTGTTGGTCTCGAAGACCTTGCGGATATGCTCCATCGGCGTTGCCTCGAAGGCACCGACCACGCCGATGCCGGCATTGTTGACCAGAGCATCGATCGGGCCAGCTGCCTCAAGGGCGGCGCGGATGCTGTCGGCCTTCGTCACGTCGAGCGGCAGGATGCGCAGGCGGTCCGAGGGGGCGAAGATGTCCTGGCGGGGCGCGCGCATGGTGGCGATCACGGTCCAGCCACGGTCGAGGAAATATTGGGCGATATGCTGGCCGTAGCCCGACGAGCAGCCGGTGATGAGAATGGTCGGCATGGAAAACTCCCGAGACGTTTTGTTGGAGGCGTTTGCTGTTGACGCCCAAGGTTTAGCCACGCTACGCTGGACTATCATCAACCATAAGTCCGTATTTCATTCGAGATAGTCCAGATGCGTGATCCGCTCTCCGATGTCATCGCGCTTCTGAAACCGCGCACCGTCTTTTCCAAGGGCATTAGTGGGGCCGGTCGCTGGGCAGTTCGCTACGCCGCCTTCGGCCAGCCCGGTTTCTGCGCCATCACGAAAGGGCGCTGTCGGTTCGCGATCGATGGTGAGGAGCCCGTCATTCTCGAAGAGGGGGATTTTCTGCTGCTGCCGGCAACGCCCGCCTTCATCATGGGCAGCATCGAGCCTGCGCCGCCCGTCTCGATCGATCCGCTGACCATGGTTTCGGCACCCGACGGCGAGAAACGCCATGGGCGGCCGGATGGCGAGCCTGACATGCGGCAGTTCGGCGGCTATTTCTCCTTCGATGCACCCGATGCCTCGCTGTTCGTTTCGCTTCTGCCGCGGATGATCCATGTGCGTGGCGCCACCCGGCTGACGCAACTCGTTCACCTGCTCGGGGACGAGGCGCGGCGCGCAGATGTCGGGCGCGATCTCATCCTGGAACGCTATGCCGAGATCCTGCTGATCGAGGCGTTGCGCAGCGTGCCGACTGACGAGGCTCCGCCCGGCCTGTTGCGCGGGCTGGCCGAGCCGCGCATCGCGCTTGCGCTCCAGTCCATGCATGCCGAAGTCGATCGCCCCTGGACGGTAGAGGCGCTGGCACGACTGGCGGCCATGTCACGCTCGGCCTTCTTCGACCGCTTTCGCCACACCGTCGGCATGCGGCCGATGGAATATCTGATGACGTGGCGCATGGCGCTGGCGAAAGACCTGCTGCAGCGGCAAGACTTGAGCCTGGATGCGGTGGCCGAGAAGATCGGTTATGGCTCGGCCAGCACGTTCAGCACGGCCTTCAGCCGGCATGTGGGCGTGCCACCGGGGCGGTTTTCCAGAACGGCTGCGGCTTGAGACATCAGGACACGGGGGGACGTCAGGCGGCTATGGTGGCAGCTCTATCCTGCCCTTTCTCCATGCCATAGCGCGAGGGCGGCACGCCGACGAAACGGGTGAAGGCGGTGGAAAACGCGCTGGCCGAGCCATAACCGACCCTGCCTGCGATCTCCTCCATGCCCAGATCCTCCTGATCGAGATAGGTCTTGGCGAGCGCCATGCGCCAGGCGGTCAGATATTCCATCGGCGGCATGCCGAGAGCGAGGCGGAAGCGCTTGTAGAAGGCGGAACGGGAGAGAGCCGCCTCGCGGGCGAGGCTTTCGATGGTCCAGTCGCGGGCGGGATCGGCATGCAGGCAGCGCAGGCTGAGCGCCAGGCGTTCATCTGCCAGGCCCCGCAGGATGCCCGCCGGCGGCGCTTCGCCGGGCGCGGTTTCGTCCGGCGCTGCGCGCAGGGCCTCCAGCAGGATCACGTCGAGCAGGCGGGCGAGGATCATGTCGCGCGCCGGGCGGACCGCCCGTGTCTCGTCGGTTAGCAGCCGGACCAAAGCGGACAGCCGCTCCGCCCCGCGCAGATGCAGGAAGCGCGGCAGGAGCTGGATGAGCAGGCGCGCATCCGGCGAGCCGAAATGGAAATGTCCGACCAGAAGCCTCGCATTGGCCGGCCCTTCCGGATCGCCATGGCGGATCTCGCCGGGCAGAGGCGTTGCGAGCGAGGGATCGTTGGTCACCATGCCATCAGCCGCTCCCTCCATTTCCATACTCTCCATCGCGAAGTGGAAGAGCGAGGGGACGAGGACAAAATCGCCGGCCTGCAATCGCACGGTCGGATGGCCGTCGACGGTCATGCGGGCCGCGCCGTCGAGCACGACGCAATAAAAGGGCTCGCCATCCAGTTCCCGCGTCACGCGCCAGTGGCCGGCGCCGCTCGCCACCTTGGCAAAACCGGCACGGGGCCTGAGCAGGGAGACGATTTCACCCAGGGGATCACTGAAGGGATCGGCCAAACGACACTCCTGATAATGAATACTGCACGATCTGTTATAGAGGATATCACCGCTACGATCTAGTCTCCGGCCATCCCATCAAGGACAGGAGACGACACATGAACACAGTACTGATCACAGGCGCTTCGGCGGGCTTCGGGCTCGAGACGGCGAAAGTCTTCCTCTCGAAGGGCTGGCGCGTGGTGGCCGGCATGCGCAGCCCCCGCGAGGACCTGCTCGCCGCCTCCGACAGACTGCAGGTGGTCAAGCTGGATGTCACCGATCCGGACAGCATCAAAGCCGCCGTCGAACAGGCGGGGCCAATCGACGTTCTCGTCAACAATGCTGGCATCGGCTGGATGAATGCGGTGGAAGGCACGCCGATGGAGACAATGCGTGCCCTGTTCGAGACCAACCTGTTCGGCCCGGTCGGAATGATGCAGGCGGTCCTGCCGCAGATGCGGGAACGGCGCGCTGGTGTGATTGTCAACGTCTCCTCCAGCGTGACGCTGAAGCCGCTGCCACTGCTTTCGGCCTATACGGCGAGCAAGGCAGCGCTGAATGCGCTGACGGAGGTTTCCGCGCTGGAGCTTGCGGCCTTCGACATCCGGGTTCGCATCGTCCTGCCCGGTCGCGCGCCGACCACCGGCTTCGGGGACACGGCCCGCGCCCGGATCCAGCAGCAAGGCGGCTTTCCCGAGCCCTATCTGCCGGTGGTGAAGGCGGCCTTCGATGCCTGGGCGCAAGAAAGCGAGGCAGAGGTGACGCAGGCTTCCGACGTCGCCGAAGCCGTCTGGCAGGCGGCAACGGATGTCGCTTCGCCGCTGCGCATTCCGGCCGGCGCAGATGCCGTGGCCCTGGCGAGATAAGGCTGGCGGCAGCGGGAGTGCGGTGAAGCCGCCGCTCTCCCCTTCCCTCAGTGCAGATGCCTGAGTTTGTCGGGGTTGCGCATGATGTAGATGGCGATGATTGCGCCATCCTCGATCTCCAGCGCCGTCGTCTGCAACTCGCCGTCGGCCTCCAGGGTGACAAAGCCCGGCAGGCCGTTGATGAGGCCGACACGAAGAAGCGCGGAACCTTCAGGCCAGATCTTTGCCGAAAGATAGGCATGAACCTTCATCACCGCTTCGTGGCCAAGGATCGGCGTGATCGCTGCCGGCCGCTTGCCGCCGCCATCCGAATGCAGGCCGACATCGGCCGCGAGCATGGCCGAAAGCGTCGTCATGTCGCCACTGCGCGACGCATTGAAAAAGGCCTCCGCCATCTCCAGCCCGCGCTTGGCGTCGACCGTGTAGCGGGTTCGCGCTTTCCGCACGTTGCGGCGTGCCCTTGCTGCCAGCTGGCGGCAGGCGGCAACGTCGCGGTCCAGGGTCTCGGCGATCTCCTCGAAGGGCTGACCGAAGACATCGTGCAGCAGCAGGGCCGCTCTCTCCAGCGGGGACAGCCGCTCCAGCGCCAGCATCAGCGGCAGGGTGACATCCTCGGGCTCGTCCTCGTCATCGACCACGGGTTCCGGCAGCCAGGGGCCGATATAGGTCTCGCGCTTAAGGCGGGCCGATTTCAGCTGGTCGAGGCAAAGCCTTGTGACGACGCGGCGCAGAAACGCCTCGGGTTCGCGGATCTCGCGGCGATCGGCCCTCATCCAGCGGATGAAGGCCTCCTGCAGCATGTCTTCGGCATCCGTGACCGAGCCCAGCATGCGATAGGCGAGCCGCATCAGCTTGCGCCTCAGGGGATCGAAACTCGCCGCCGCCTCTCTATGCTCGGAGGGCAACATCAGGCGGCCACTCCCTGAGCCCGGGTGGCAGGCGTGTCGATCCAGAGGCCGAAGCCGACGGCCAGCCTGTTCCAGCCATTGATCACATTGATCATCAGCGTCAGCTTCACCTGCTCCTCCTCGGTGAAGGCGGCCTGCAGATCCTGGCGCGCCGTCTCCTGCGGATGGCCGGTGGCAAGTGTGGTGAGTGCTTCGGTCCAGGCGAGCGCTGCCCGTTCGCGCTCCGAATAACACGGCGCCTCGCGCCAGGCGGAGAGCAGATAGATGCGTTGCTCCGTCTCGCCCTTGGCCCGGGCTTCGGCCGTGTGCATGTTGATGCAATTGGCGCAGGCATTGATCTGGGACGAGCGGATCTTGACGAGTTCGATGAGGCTCGGCTCAAGGCTTGCGGCGATGTCGGTCGAGACGGCCATCCACTTCTTCATCAGGGTGGGGGCGGCCGCGAAAGGATCGAGTGTTTCAGTCATGATGTCGTTTCCTTCTGTTGGGTACGACATCATGACGAGCGGGGAATGGTCAATGTGACATGGGTGGGGATTTTTTGTTGTCAGCCAGCAATGAGAAACGCTTGTACAGTCGCCCTTGCAACGATGTCGAATATCTCCAAGCTGCTGAAGGACTCTCACCCCCGCGCCTTGATCGCCGCCTGGGCCGCCGACAGCCTGGCAATCGGCACACGAAACGGCGAACACGAGACATAATCCAGCCCGACATCCTCGCAGAAGTGGATCGAGGTCGGGTCGCCGCCGTGTTCGCCGCAAATGCCGAGTTTCATGTCTGGCCGCGTCTTGCGGCCGCGTTCGGAGGCGATGCGGATGAGTTCGCCGACGCCGTCGAAATCGAGCGAGACGAAGGGGTCCTGGATGATGATGCCCTTCTTTTGGTAGGTCGGGATGAAGCGGGCGGCGTCGTCGCGGGACATGCCGAAGGTGGTCTGGGTCAGGTCGTTGGTGCCGAAGGAGAAGAATTCGGCGGCTTCGGCGATGATATGGGCGCGGATCGCGGCGCGGGGCAGCTCGATCATCGTGCCGACGAGATAGGAGATCTCGAGTTCCGCTTCGCCCATGACTTCGGTGGCAACGCGGTCGATGACGGCCTTCACATAATCGAGCTCGGAGCGCAGGCCGACGAGCGGCACCATGATTTCCGGCACGACCGGGGCACCCGTCTCGCGGGCGGCGGCAACGGCTGCCTCGAAGATGGCGCGGGCCTGCATTTCGGCGATCTCGGGATAGGAGATGGCGAGGCGGCAGCCGCGATGGCCGAGCATCGGGTTGAACTCGTGCAGGGCGTCTATGCGGCGGCGCATGAAGCCGGGTTCGAGGCCCATGGCGTTGGCCACTTCCTCGATTTCCTCGTCGGACTTCGGCAGGAATTCATGCAGCGGCGGGTCGAGCATGCGGATGGTGACGGGAAGCCCGTGCATGATGGTGAAGAGCTCGGTGAAATCGGAGCGCTGCATGGGCAAGAGCTTGTCGAGGGCGGCACGACGGCCGGCCTCGTCTTCGGCCAGGATCATCTCGCGCATGACATGGATGCGCTCGCCCTCGAAGAACATGTGTTCGGTGCGGCAGAGGCCAATGCCTTCGGCGCCGAAAGAACGGGCGGCGCGGGCATCGCCCGGAGTATCGGCATTGGTGCGCACCGTCATACGGCGGGCGGCGTCGGCCCAGACCATCAGCTGGGCGAAATCGCCCGACAGTTCCGGCTGCAGCATGGGCACTTCGCCCTTCAGCACCTGGCCGGATGAGCCGTCGATGGTGACGATGTCGCCCTTCGTCAGCGTCACGCCGAGGCCGATGAGCTTTTCGTTGCGGAGATCAACGCGCATGGTGCCGGCGCCGGAGACGCAAGGGATGCCCATGCCACGGGCGACGACGGCCGCGTGGCTTGTCATGCCGCCGCGGGTCGTCAGGATGCCTTGGGCTGCATGCATGCCGTGGATGTCTTCGGGGCTGGTCTCGACGCGGACCAGGATGACCTTGCGGCCTTCGCTTTCGGCTTCGACTGCTTCCTCGGCCGTAAACACGATTGCACCGGTCGCCGCTCCCGGCGAGGCGGGAAGGCCCGAGCCGATGACATGGCGGGCGACGCGCGGGTCGATGGTCGGGTGCAAGAGCTGGTCGAGCGAGGAGGGCTCGATGCGCATCACCGCTTCCTGCTCGGTGATCAGGCCTTCGGCGACCATGTCGACGGCGATCTTCATCGCGGCCTTGGTGGTGCGTTTGCCCGAGCGGGCCTGCAGCATCCAGAGCTTGCCGCGCTCGATGGTGAATTCGAGATCCTGCATGTCGCGATAGTGGGCTTCCAGCCGGTCGCAGATCACGGTGAATTCGGCGAAGGCCTCCGGCATCAGCTTTTCCAGCGAGGGCTTGTCGGAGCCACTGTCGATGCGGGCGGCCTCGGTGATCGATTGCGGCGTGCGGATGCCGGCCACCACGTCCTCGCCCTGCGCATTGACGAGGAATTCGCCGTAGAGTTCCTTGGCGCCGGTCGAGGGGTTGCGGGTGAAGGCAACGCCGGTGGCGGAGGTCGAGCCGAGATTGCCGAAGACCATGGTCTGCACGGTGACGGCCGTGCCCCATTCGCCGGGGATCGAATGCAGCATGCGATAGGTTTGCGCCCGCGGGTTCATCCAGCTGGAGAAGACAGCGCCGATCGCGCCCCAGAGCTGCACATGCGGGTCCTGTGGAAAAGGCCTGCCGAGGTCCTGTTCCAGCAGTTCCTTGTAGAGCGATACGATGTGCTGCAGCTCGACGGCGGAGAGATCGGTGTCCAGTTCGTGGCCAAGGCGGCCCTTCTCGTCTTCGAAGATTTCCTCGAAAATCTCGTGGTCGAGGCCCATGACGACATCGCCATACATCTGGATGAAGCGGCGATAGCTGTCCCAGGCGAAGCGGGCATCGCCCGAGTGGTGGCCGAGCGCTTCGACGGTGTGGTCGTTGAGGCCGAGATTGAGAACGGTGTCCATCATGCCGGGCATGGAGGTGCGCGAGCCGGAGCGGACGGAGAGCAACAGGGGATGGCTGGTGTCGCCGAAGGCGCGGCCGGTGGCCGTCTCGATGCCCTGGATACCGTGGAGAACCTGGGCCTTCAGGTCATCGGGCAGTGTCTTGCCGCTCTCGTAATAGATGCCGCAAGCATCTGACACGATCGTGAGGCCGGGCGGTACCGGCAGGCCAAGCGCAGCCATTTCGGCGAGATTGGCCCCCTTTCCTCCCAGCTGATCGATCTCGGTCCTACTCCCCTCGGCCTCTCCTCCGCCGAAGGTGTAAACCCACTTGCGCATTGCCCTCTCCACCCAAACAGGCTTTATTTTCCACCGTTTACAGCAAATGTGACGGATTGGAAACGTCACCTTATCAAGATTATGCTGCAATGCATCATAATTGCGGCAGTCGAGGACGAAAGCGGTCACGGCGGCTTGACTGAGTGTGAGCGGAGAGCCCGCGCCACGGCATGTCGCAAATGGCCTGGGGCCGAGGGGTGCGGCCGCAGCGAAACCTCTGGTCAAATGTAACAGCTCATCACGCAATGCAATGAACGGTCACGGAAAATGACCAGACAAATCAATCGAGGGTGATGCGCTCGGGGCCAGCGTTTGCTAGGTGGCATTCTAGTAAATTGTAATCCGGAATCAAAAATGACCCTGACCAGCCCGGTTTCCCTGACTGAGATCCCGCAGAACGACCTTTACCGCAAGGGCGACGTCTTCGTTCTGTTCGGCGAATTGTTCGGTCGAGGCTATGTCACGGGCCTGCTCGACCAGGCCAAGAAGGCCGGCATGGAGATCATCGGGATCACCGTTGGCCGCCGCGACGAGAACAACAAACTCCGCCCGCTGACCGAAGACGAACTGGCCCAGGCCGAGGCCAATCTCGGTGGCCGGATCATCAACATTCCCGCCATGGCCGGCTTCGATCTCGACTCGCCTGAAGGCGAGCCGACACCGACGGACCTTCTGTCTTCGTTGACGCTGGAAAACTGGGAAACGGAAAAGCTCGACTGGGCGCATATCGAGAAGTGCCGCCAGGTTGGCGTGTCGCGCTTCCAGGATGCGGTCGCCAAGATCATGGCGGAGCTCGAAGGCATGATTGCCGATGGCAAAAACGTGCACTTCGCCCACACGATGGCGGGCGGCATTCCGAAGGCCAAGGTCTTCCTCGTTCTTGCCAACCGCATCTACAAGGGCCGCGGGGCGCGCCACATGTCCTCGCAGGTGCTGCTCGACAGCGATCTCGGCAAACTGATCCTGCAGAACTTCGACGAAGTTTCGGCCAACACTTTCCGCCATCTGATCGAAGGCAGTGCGGCGATCCGCGCCCGCATCGAAAAGAGCGGCGGCCAGGTGCGCTACTCTGCCTATGGCTATCACGGCACGGGCATCCTGATCGGCGACGAATACCGCTGGCAGACCTATACGAACTACACCCAGGGCTATGCCAAGATGAAGCTCGAGGCGATTGCCGAAGAAGCTTTTGCCGCCGGCATCAAGGCGACCGTCTTCAACTGCCCCGAGATCCGCACCAATTCGTCCGACGTCTTCGCCGGCATCGAGCTGCCGCTTCTGCCGCTCTTGAAGGCCTTGAAGAAGGAAAACGGCGGCGCGCGGGCAGAGAAAGTCTGGGCCGATTGCGAAGCGCTTCTGGTCGAGGGCGCGACGGTCGATGACGTTCTGCAAAAGATCGCCGACTTCCAGGCGAGCGACGTGATGATCCCGTTCTACGACTTCAACAAATGGCCGATGCCCAACAGCCAGGGCCAGTCGGACATCACCATCGGCACCTCGGCCGAGATTGCCCAGATGCACAAGGACGGCAAGGCGCTGATCTCGGACTATCTGAGCGTGCTCGTGGTCGAGGCGACCGGCGCGCTGATCTTTGGCGAGGTTGCGAACCCGTCGGCGCCGGTGCTCTGGCTCAACCATGACATGGTGGCGCGGCAGATCAATTCGGCTGGGTGAGCGATCAGGCAGTCGCCAGCAGCGAACAGGATTGTGCCGGGAGCCTTGCTTCCGGCATTTTCGTTTCAAAAGGTCACCCCTCTTTCGTCATCCTCGGGCTTGTCCTGAGGATCTACTGCCGCTGCCATTTGCTCGACCTTTAGAACCCTCCCTTGGGCCTCCCATTTATGACCATCCTTGGCAGATCCTCGGCACAAGGCCGAGGATGACGGTGCGTATGGGGCCGACAAAAGGCCTTTTCCGGGGGCGAACCGATCGGCGGCGCGCATCACTGGACTTGCCGGACGAATGCTGGCACGCCGTTGACTGGTCATCAGACAAATCGAGTCTCCCCGATGCATTTCCAGCCACAGTACCGCGTCTATATCGCCTTCTTTCTCTTCGCCATGTCGACGGGGTCGCTGTTCTCGCGGCTGCCAGACCTGCAGGTGCAGCTTTCGGTCAACAAGGCGGAGCTGGGGCTGACGCTGATCGGCATGGCGATCGGCTCGCTGATTTCGCTCACGCTCTCTTCGCCGCTGATCGTCCGACTCGGCTCGCGCACGACGCTGGCCATCTCGCTGCTCGGCGTGATGGCGCTCTTGTCCGTTGTCTCGCTTCTGCCGTCCGCGCCCTTCGTCTTTGCCACGCTCTTTGCCGTCGGACTTCTCGCCGGCGCGCTGGAGATCTGCCTCAATGTCGAGATCGGGCGGATCGAGGCGCAGGCGGGTTTCGGCATCATGAACCGCGCGCATGGCTGCTGGAGCCTCGGTTTCTTCGTCACTGCCGTGACCGCCTCGCTGGTCCGGCAGGCGGGCGTGACGATGCAGGTGCATATGCATGTCCTGCTCGGGCTGATGTTCATCATCGGCGCAATCACGATCGCGGGCATGAAGAATGCGCCTGTGCTCACCACCGCCGGAGCCGAGGACAAGGCACCGCATTTTGCTCTGCCGACGCTGGCTCTCCTGCCGCTATGCATCATCGGCACCTCGGCCTTCCTGATTGAAGGTGCGGGAATCGACTGGTCGACGATCTACATGGAAGAGGTCTTCGACGTCTCGCCGTTCATCTCGGGTTCGGGGCTTACGCTGTTTGCCTTCTTCATGGCGCTGGCGCGGCTTACTGTCGACCCGGTGGTGGATCGCTATGGGGCAAGGCTCGTCGGGCGGGTGTTGTTGACGGTTGCGGCTCTCGGCATCGCCATGGCCTGGCTTGCACCCTCCCCCACGCTGGCACTGATCGGCTTTGCGCTGATGGGCGCCGGCTGCAGCGCAGTCTATCCGATGGCGGTCTCGGCCGCAGCCCAGCGCACCGATCGGCCGGCGGTCATCAATGTCGCGGCGATCGCGCAGATGGCCTTCGTGGTCTTCTTCCTCGGCCCCCCGCTGCTCGGCTTCGTCGCCGAAGCCTTCGGCATCCGCAACGCTTACTTGGTCTGCCTGCCCTTGGTGCTCGGTTCGATCCTCGCGAGCGGCGCGCTGCCGGTCGGACCGGCTCGGCGGGAGAAGTTGGCGGCTTGAGCCTTTAGCGGGTGAGGAAGGTCAGCTCTTCCGGCGTCGGATCGCCGAAGATCTTGATGCCGAGTTTGGCGTCGGAGACGTAAAGCAACGCACGCTTGCCGTCCTCGGAATAGAGGACCCGGATCCAGCTGGTTTCGCAGGTGCGCGGCTCGCAGGCGCGGAAGAGCTGCATGCGCCTGTCCATGACCTTCACCTCCTCGGAAGCGAGCGCCACGTAACGCGGTTGGCGGACCAGCGCGCGCACCCAGAAGGGCAGACCGGGCTTGCCCTTGATCATCTCCATCAGACTGTCGCGATGGACCGGGGACGTGGCGAGCACACTCGGCAGGTAGTTGCCGGCGAGCGAGGTGGAGGCCGTCTGGGCGTGGAGGGGGGTGGCGCTCATGGCAGCCAACACGCCAAACGTGATCAGGAGTCGCCTCACACCAGATCCCTCTCGCGCAGCGCCTCCGCCGTCTGCAGGTCGACGGAGACGAGTTGGCTCACACCTTGCTCCGCCATGGTGACGCCGAAGAGGCGGTTCATGCGGGCCATCGTGATGGGGTTGTGGGTGATGATGACGAAGCGGGTCTCGGTGGAGGCGGCCATTTCGTCCATCAGATTGCAGTAGCGCTCGACATTGTGGTCGTCGAGCGGTGCGTCGACTTCGTCGAGCACGCAGATCGGCGCGGGGTTCGTCAGGAAAACGGCAAAGATCAGGGCCATGGCGGTCAGCGCCTGTTCGCCGCCTGAGAGCAGCGTCATGGTTTGCGGCTTCTTGCCGGGCGGACGGGCGAGGATTTCGAGGCCGGCTTCGAGCGGGTCGTCGCTTTCGATCAGCTGCAGTTCGGCCGTGCCGCCGTTGAAGAGGTGGGTGAAGAGGCGCTGGAACTGGGCGTTGACGACATCGAAGGCGGCGATCAGGCGTTCGCGGCCTTCGCGGTTGAGGCTCTGGATCGCGCCGCGCAACTTGCGGATCGCATCGATGATGTCGTCGCGCTCCTTGATCATGGCGGCGAGCTTGTCGGACAGTTCCTTCTGCTCTTCCTCGGCGCGCAGGTTGACGGCGCCCAGGCGCTCGCGCTCCATCTTTAGCCGGTCGACATTGCGCTCGACCTCGCGCAGATCGCCGATCTGCGAGGGATCCTTCAGACCCGTCAGGCGGAAGGCCTCGTGCGGGGGAACGTTGAGGGCTTCGGCAATGCGGGCCTCGGCATCGACACGCCATTCGCGGGCGGAGACGAGGCGCTCTTCGGCGCGGCCGCGCTTTTCTCTGCTTTCAGCGAGTTCGGCCAAGGCGGCTGCCGCCTTCTGGTCAGCCTCGCGCTGGCGGGTCTCGGCCTCGATCAGGCGATCGGCGGCGTCGCGGCGATCCTTCTCGGCCTTGTCTAGGGCGTTCATCAGGTTGCGGCGCTTGTCCTCGAATTCGTCGGGCGCCATTTCGAGATCGGTGATTTCCTCGCGGGCTTCCGCCTCGCGCTCGCGCAGCGTCGCGATATGCTCCTCAGCGGATTTTGCCCGGCTCTGCCAGTTCTGCTTTTCCTGGCGGATCGAGAGGATGCGGCGGCGGCGCATCTCGTCTTCGCGGGCAAGACCTTCGAAGCGGGCGCGGGCTTCGGCGAGCAGGCCACGATCGCGGGCGACAACGGATTCTGCCTCGCGCAGGCGGGCGTCGAGAGCGGAGAGATCGGGCGTCTCTTCCATCTCGATTCGGGCGGTTTCTTCCTGCTCGACGATCTCCTCGATCTGCGCTTTCAGACCGTTGACCGCCTCCTCGATCACCTCGCGGCGGCGGATGAGATCGCCTGAAGCACGTTCGGCCTGAGCGAGTGCATCGCGCGCTTCTGCAAGGCTTCGGACCGTCAGGCGGCTACGGTCACGGGCGTCGGTGAGGCGGGCCTCTTCGGTGCGGATGGCGTCTGCGGCTTCGGCCAGGCGATCCTCTGCCTCGACCATCTGGTCGCGGGCTTCCTCGGTCTCGAACTCGATTTCGGCCAGGCGATTCTTCTGGGCAAGGCGTAGGGCTGCGGCACTTGGGGCATCGGCGCCCGTGACATGGCCGTCCCAGCGATAGACGGCGCCATCACGAGTCACGATGCGCTGGCCGGGGGCGAGCTTCGACATGAGGCCAAGTGCGTCGACTTCTTCGACGACGCCGATCTGGCGGAGCGCACGGGTAAGTGCTGCGGGTGCGCGGACATGGGCGATCAGCGGCTTTGCGCCGGATGGCAGGCTCGGATCCCCTGCCCCATCGCCATTGCCATGCCAATGGGCCGGGGCAGATTGGTCGAGTGCGCTGTCGAGGTCGTCACCGAGGGCAGCGCCGAGGGCAGTTTCGTAGCCGCGATCGACGGAGAGGTCGTCGGCGACAGGCGGGAAGTCGCCGGTGGTCGTTGAGGCCAGGATACGGGCGATGGTGCGGGCTTCAGTCTCCAGACCGTTGACGCGGGCGCGGGCCGCTTCGAGCGGCTGGCGCAGATGGCTTTCGGTGCGGCGCGCTTCGGTGAGCGCTGCTTCTGCCTCCATGGCGGCACTTTCGGCATCGGCCACCGCCTGCTCGGCGATCTCGACCATTTCGCGCTTCTCGTCCGGATCGGGGAGAGCGGCGATCCGGTCTGAAATCTCAGAGAGTTCGCGGGAGGCTTCCGACACCTGGCGCTCAAGGCGGGCGCGGCGCTCGGCGAGATCGCGGATGGCGCGTTCGAGTTGGTTGCGGCCGGCAGCGGCCTCGGCGCGCTCGGCGGTCAGGCGGGTGAAATCACGCTCGCTGTCGGTAAGGGTTGCGGCAGTCGTATCGAAGGCTTCCTTCGCCTCTTCTGCAAAACGTCCGGCATCGGCGAGGATTTCCTCGAGCTCGGCCTCTTCCTCGGCCAGGCGATTGATGACCTCGGCATTCTCCGAGACGAGACGCTCCTCGCGGCGGATATCCTCGTCGAGCTGGGCGAGACGGCGGGTGAGCTCGTCGCGGCGGCGCAGGATCCGGCTTGCTTCCTCGTCCAGCTGGCTGCGGGCGATCTGCAGGCGCTGGAGGGCTGCGGCGCATTTCGCCTCCTCCTCGCGCAGTTCCGGCATCTTGAGGCTCGCCACAGCCTGGAGCTTTGCCGCCTCCATCTGGTGGTTCGCCTTTTCGGCGACCGTGGACATGGTCTGGTTCAGGGCGCTTTCGGCCTCACCTTCGGCCTGTTTTGCCTGTGCCCAGCGGATATGCAGGAGCATGGCCTCGTGCCCGCGGATTTCGGCCGACAACTGCTTGAAGCGGTTGGCCTGGCGGGCCTGGCGTTTCAGGCTCTCGATCTGGCTTTCGAGCTGGGTGGTGATGTCTTCCAGGCGCTCGAGATTGGTCTCGGCGGCACGCAGCCTGAGTTCCGCCTCGTGGCGACGCGAATGCAGGCCGGAAATGCCGGCGGCCTCTTCCAGCAATTGCCGGCGGGCCTGGGGCTTGGCCTGGATCAGCTCGCCGATGCGGCCCTGGCCGACCATCGAGGGCGAGCGGGCGCCGGTCGAGGCATCGGCGAAGAGAAGCTGCACATCCTTGGCGCGCGCTTCCTTGCCGTTGATGCGATAGACCGAGCCATTGCCGCGCTCGATGCGACGCGTCACCTGGATCTCGTCGGCATCGTTGAAGGCGGCGGGTGCGGTGCGATCGGAATTGTCGAGATAAAGCCCGACTTCCGCCGAGTTGCGCGCCGGGCGGTTGCCGGAGCCGGAGAAGATTACGTCGTCCATGCCGGACGCGCGCATGTTCTTGTAGGAATTCTCACCCATCACCCAGCGAAGCGCTTCGACCAGGTTCGACTTGCCGCAGCCATTTGGCCCGACAATGCCAGTCAGGCCGCGCTCGATGATGAAATCGGAGGGTTCGACGAAGGACTTGAAGCCAACGACGCGGAGGCGGTTGAATTTCATCGTGCCATGCCCCGCGCCAGTGCATGAAAAACGGGCGCACGGGTTTCCCCGGCGCCCGTTGTCAGAACGGAACGTCGATCAGAGCAGGCTGTCGATGAGGGCCGACATGGAGTCAACCGACATGTCCCCCGAATAGGCCTTGCCATTGATCAGGAAGGTCGGGGTCGACTGAACTCCGAATTCCTCAGCACCGCGATCGCGGACTTTCGACACATCACCGGCAAGCTGGGCGTTCGTCAAGCAGGCGTCGAAGGTCTCCTGTGTAAAACCACCGAGCTTGGAAAGCTGCAGCATGGCGCCACGGACGTCGCCATCCGTCGGAGCAGCCCAGGTGCGCTGCTGCTTGAGCAGCATGGAGACGAAGGGGAAGAACTTGTCTTCGGTCGTGCAACGGGCCAGCATGAAGGCCGCGAGCGAGGCGGTGTCCTGAGGGAACGGGAATTCGCGGAGCACGAAATAGACCTTTCCGGTGTCGACATACTTGGTCTTGATCGCCTCGAAGGTGTTTTCATGGAAATTTGCGCAATGTGGGCAGGTCATCGACATGTATTCGATCACCTTGACCGGCGCGTTCGGATCGCCGAGTGCCATTTCCTTGAGCGATCCCGGCTTCAGGGCCGCTTCCATATCGACATCGCGGTCGGCGGTCGGGATCTCGGCAGAGGTGGTCGAGGCCGTGGTCTCGTTGCTGACGGCCGGCTTCGGTTCAGCGCTGGCGGCCTTGTCTTCAGCGTCGCTGCATGCGGTGAGCGCGATGCCGACGGCGGCGATGGCGATGCCGCCGAGCAAACGGCGCTTGGTGATCGAGAGTTCGGAAGTCGACATAGGTCAGTTACCTGCTTGCAAGGGTCTTGGATGGCTCCACCGTTATAACGGCAAAAGGCGGCAAACAAGGCAGGCTCCCCCCGGAAAAATCAAAGTTCCGTGACCTTTTGGTGCCACTTACCCGGACAGTGCGGGGATCGGCGGTCTTTCGTACCCAATCATGAGGCTCGATTTGTGCTTCTGCTGGCTGTATACGTCGTTGGGGAGGCATCGGCTCTGCGCATTGCCAGAGGGCATCCCGGCGGATTATTATCGAAGCCTCGACCGGGCAGCGTCAGCAAAACCACCAAACTTGGCCGGGTAGAGCGCATTTCTCGTCTTCAAACAAGAGCTTGCCTTACCGTAAAGATTTTCAACCGTTCATTATTTGAGTTTGTTTTCATATGGTATTGCCGAAGAGCCGGGGCGGGTTTTCTCTCGCCGCATACAAGTCGAGTCTTGCCGTGGCCGCGCTTTGCCTGGCCATGCCGGCCAACGCCCAGCCACCGCAGAACGTCGCGCCGCGAACCGGCCGCGCCTCGCTGGCAGCGATCGAGGCCCAGCGGAAAGATCTCTTCGAGCGGATGATGGCCGCCCCGGATGATCTCGACACGGCCTTCGAATATGCGGCTCTTTCGTCTCAGACGGGCGATCTCGAGGGTGCGATCTCGACGCTGGAGCGCATGCTGATCTATGCGCCGGGCCTGCCGCGACTGCAGCTCGAACTCGGTGTGCTCTATTATCGGCTCGGCGCCTATGAGACGGCACGGCAGTATTTCGATGGGGCCAAGGCTAGCGGCGACGTGCCGCTGGAAGTGTCGACCAAGGTCGACCAGTATCTCGCGGCGATCGACCAGAAGGGTGCACCGTCGCAGCTTTCGGGCATGATCCGGACCGGGCTGCGCTATCAGAGCAATGCCAATGCCGGTCCCTCCAATTCCACCGTCACGCTCAACGGTCTCTCCTACACGCTGGATGATCTGAGCGTCGCGGGAGAAGACTTCAATGCCTTCGTCAATGGCGGACTGCGCTATCGCCACGACACCGATATCCAGGGGCTCTCGCTGGAAGCCGGCATCTCCGGCTATGCGGCAGGATACCGCGACCGCGACACGCTGAACACGGCAGCCGCCGAAGCCTATGCCGGGCCTGTCTTCGATCTCGGCCGCTTCGGACTGGACGACCGGTCGGTCTCCGTCATGCTCTTGACCAGTGGCGTCTTGATCGAGGGTGACCGCTATCTCGCCTCTGCCGGGATCTCGACCAACTTCGACTGGCAGGTGACACCGGTCGACAGTCTCTCGACCAGCCTGCAATACCGATACGAGGATTACTCCAACACCAAGTCGCGCCAGACCGCCGAATTGCAGACCGGCAACCGTTTCGATGCGCAAGCCTCCTGGACGCACAATATGAGCGAGGACTTCAGTCTCACCGGCCGGCTGTTCGCGACGCGGCGCGATGCGGAGACGGGTTATCTCTCCTCCACTGAAGTCGGCGGCGCGATTTCCGGCACCTATCGATATGCGGCGTTGATCGGCGATGGGCCAGCCTGGATCATCGGGCTTGAAGCGGCCATTGCGGGCCGTGGCTATGACGAACCCGACACCATGATCAATGCGGGCAAAAGCCAACGCGATACGGACGTCAGCCTCAACCTTCGCCAAATCACGCCGTTCAACGAGCGCGTGGCCCTGGTAACCGAGGCCGGTTACCGCAAGGTCTGGTCGAACTACGACATCAAGGCCTTCGACAATATTTCGCTATCGATCGGCATCCAGGCAGCCTTTTAGGAGCATCACGATGAAGACAAACAGACATCATGCCCTGCTCTGCGCCTCTGCTGCGCTGCTCCTGCTTGCGACGTCTCCGGCGCTGGCGGAAGCTGACATCGCGGGCGTGACCGCTGCCGTCAATCCGAGGGCGACCGCCTTCGATGGCGCCGGCAAGCCAAGGCTGATCTCGCTCGGCGACCCCGTCATCCGCAATCACCGGATCGAGACGAGCAACGAAGGCCTGGTGCAGATCCTGCTCGCCGACGGGACATCCTTCACCGTCGGGCCGAATTCCTCCGTGGTGATCGACAGCTTTGTCTATGATCCGGAGAAGAACACAGCCTCGCTTGCCGCCACCATGACCAAGGGGGCGCTGCGCTTCATCGGCGGCAAGGCTTCCAAGGCGAGCGGCAATGTAAAGATCAACACGCCGATCGGCACGGCCGGCATTCGTGGCGCCGTGGTCGACATCAATCTCAATGGCCAGACGCGCGATGGGCAGCCGCTGCCGCCGCATATGACGCTGGTCTATGGCAAGGAAGTGCAGCTTAGCGGCAACGGTTCGCCGCAGCGCCTGTTCAAACAGGGCTTCTCGATCGTCGCCGGGGACGGTCAGCCGCGCATCCAGCGGACGCCGCCGCAATGGGTGAGCGGCTTGCAGCAATTCCTCGCCGGCCGTCCCGGCGAGAGCGGGGGTGCTAGAAACAGGCCGACAGACCAGACAGTCGCCACGAGTACGGTCGCCAGAAGCAATTCGGCGCAATTGCCATCGGAAAACACGATACCCGTGCCGCAGCCACGGCCGGTCGTGACGACGCCGGTCGAGAACCTGGCGGGGGACTCCCAGCGGGATGTGGGCCTGCGGCCGCAAGTGCCTGACGATGGCGCAGACGGGGATGGCGACGGGGATGGCGACGGTGACGCTGACGACGGGATCGCCGTTTCCGTGCTGTCACCCGCTGGCATAAGCGCAGAAAGCGCTGGCTCGGGAGATGGCGCGGATGGGGTCCGGCTGGATCAGTCGAGCGGCACGCTGACCCGCAATGCCGATGGTACCCTGACGGGCACCGACGGCGCGGGCAACGACTTCATATTGCCCGCCCTCTCATCGACCACCGTGCTGACGGAGCAGACCGTCACGGGCGAGGTCAACGGAACGGCAGTCAGCGGGACGGCCTATACCGGGAGCGGTGGTTTCTTCACCTACATGCTGAGTGCCGACAGCGCCGATCCCCAAGCTTTCTACGTGGTTGGCGGCACGCCTGCCGATGCGCAGGAAACGCTTTCGACCGAGGACATCCTCTCCTACGTCCTGGAGCCGGACCTTCTGGCCGCGCTGATGAACGGCGACGGTCAGACGATCCCCTTCACCGGCAGCTTCGTCGACAACGGCGAAGCGGTGGTCAGCGACCTTCTGGTCGGCGGCGTGAGCGATGCGAGCGGTGGTGTCGTGGGCCGCGCGCTGCAGGCTTCCCTCGTCATCAACGGCTCCGGTGCGGGGCAGACGAGCGCCATCAACATCCTGAGCGGCAGTTTTGAGCTGGTTTCAGGTGGTGGCTATGGCCTCGTGGCCTCGACCGCCGGATCGAGCCGTGAGAGTGCGATCGGCGGCGCGACCAATGGACAGGGCAAGGCTGCGACCATCGGATCGACGGCGGGCAAAGATCATTTCTTCGGCGCCGACGGGGAATATCTGGTCATCGCGTCCGGCACGATCGGGGATACGGGCTTCGACTATGAAACACCCGAATTCGAGGGATATGAGCAGGTCCACGTGGCGAGCCGCGATGATGCGGTGACGACCGCCTCCAGCCGAACCTTCGGCGAAGAGACCATGACAGGGTTTTCGTCGGGTGTCGTGACGGCCTGGGGCAGCAGCACGGCGACGCGCGGCAGTGCCGACCTCACCTTCGACGCTGCAAAGGGCACCTTCGAGGGCAGCATCAGCACCGGCAGCGGCAGCTACTTCGCCGAGTTTTACGACGACGCGGATAAAAGCTATCTCTCCGACCATCTGATTGCCGGCACCAGTTCCAAAGACGGCTCCTACATGGTCTCATCTGCCGTCGTGCCGGCCAAGATCTTCGACAATGGCGACAGCGCCGCGATCTGCAATGCCTGCGAGTTCATGACCTGGGGCTGGTGGGGCCGCAATGTCTATGGCGAAATCAACTACACCGTCCATCTCGGCAACTGGATCATCGGCAAGCAGCCGGAGAACAGCGCGATCCCGAACTCGGGCACCGCGACCTATAACGGCAATGCCGTCGGCACGGTCGTGAACGGCAGCGCGCAATACATCGCCACCGGGGCGATGACCTCGACGATGGACTTCGGCACCCGAACCGGCACCGTTGCGGTCTCCGGCTATGACAGCAAGAACTTCAGCGCCGATGTCAGCTTCGGCAGCGGTACGGCCACTTTCAGCGGCAATTCCAGCAGCGGTATTGCGACAAGCGTCACCGGCGCCTTCGCCTCCAACGGCACGGACCCGGTGAAGGGCATCATGGGCAACTTCACGGCAACGGATGGCACTTGGTCGTCGACCGGCATCTTCGCCGGGAGCACCACGGGCGTCGCTCAGTGACAGCTTCTGCACAGGGGCGCCAGACGACGGCGCCGCCCCGCGCGCCGCCGCGGCGCCTGTCGTCGTCGCAACGTCGCAAGCTCCGCGTGCTGCTTGTCGGCGCGGCCGCGATCGTCGCCGTTCTCACCGCCCATACTGCGCTCGCGCCACAAGCCTTCCGGCTGACGGCGCTGGTATTCGACGCTTATCAGGTCATCAAACCGCGCGCGGCGAGCGATCCCCCGGTGGCTGTCATCGATATCGACGAGGCCTCGATCGGCAAGCTCGGGCAATGGCCCTGGTCGCGGCGGAAGGTGGCGGAGATCGTGACGCAGGCGGGCGAGCTCGGGGCGGCTGCCATTGGCTTCGACATCGTGTTTTCAGAAGCGGATAGAACGGCACCGGCGCGCCTCGTCGAGGAGATGCGGCGTCAGGGGATTGCGATCGAGACCGGTCTCGATCTGCCGGATCCGGACGTCTTGCTGGCTGATGCCATTGCCTCGAATGCCGTGGCGCTCGGGATTGCGCTCACCAACGAGACGTCAGTCGCCGCACCCGAACCGAAAGCCGGCTTCTCCTTTGTCGGCCCCGATCCGCGCGCGCGCCTTCTCTCCTATTCGGGCGCTCTTTCGAACCTGCCCGAACTCACCGAGCGCGCGTCCGCGATGGGCTATTTTTCCTTCCCGCCGACGGCCGACAACATCATCCGGACCTTCCCGCTCGTCTCGAAAAGCGGTGGCAAACTCTATCCTGCACTGTCGATCGAGACGCTCCGGATCGCACAACAGGCGGGCTCCTTCGTCCTGCGCTCGGCGGGCACCGAAGAAGGCGCGGCTATCACAGACATGAGGGTCGGCGCGCTCGACGTGCCGCTGTCCGCCGATGGCGAGATCTGGATCTACTATTCCGGCCTGCCGAACATGCCGGTGATTTCGGCAGCCGATCTCCTAGATCCGGCCAAGGCTGCCGCGCTGCTGGGCCAAATCCAGGGGCGCATCCTGCTGGTGGGCACGAGTGCTGTGGGCCTGCGCGATATCGTGGCGACGCCTGTCGATCCGGCGATGGCCGGCGTGAAAGTGCATGCGGAGATCATCGATCAGATCGCGAATGCCGTCTTCCTGCATAGGCCGGACTGGATGATCGGCGCGGAGCGGGCTGCAGCTGTAGTCGCGGGTCTTGTGCTGCTTCTGGTGCTCGCAACCGCAACCCCTGCCCTTTCGGTCATGACCGCGCTTCTGCTGGTAGCTCTTGTTGCCGGTGGATCGTGGCTCGCCTTTGCGAGAGCGCTGACGCTCTTTGATCCGCTGTTGCCAATGGCTGTGCTCGGCGCGGTGCTGCTGACGGCCCTACCCGTGCTGCTGATGCTGACACATCGCGAAAAGCGTTTCGTGCGTGAGAGCTTCGGCCGTTATCTCTCGCCGACACTGGTCGAACGGCTCTCGGAAAATCCTGATGGCCTCACGCTGGGCGGCGAGGACCGGGAGCTCACCATTCTTTTTTCCGACATCCGCAGCTTTACCACGCTCTCGGAGAAACTGTCTCCGACAGCGCTCACGGGGCTTCTCAACAATTTTTTGACGCCGATGACCGACGTGCTCCTGAAGCGCGAGGCGACGATCGACAAGTATATCGGCGATGCGGTCATGGCCTTCTGGAACGCGCCGCTCGACATCGCTGACCATCCGCAGAAGGCCTGCCTTGCCGCGCTCGATATGGTCTCAGCACTGGAACGGCTGAATCGCGAGAGCGGCATGGCGCTGAAGATCGGCATCGGGCTCAATACCGGCATGGCCTGTGTCGGCAATCTCGGCTCCTACCAGCGCTTCAGCTATTCCTGCCTCGGCGACAGCGTCAATCTCGCTTCCCGTGTCGAGGGCATGAGCAAGCGCTACGACGTCTCGATCCTGGTGACCGAGGCGGTTCGGGCGCGGACGACGGGCCTGCTGTTTGCCGAGATAGACCGCGTGCGCGTGGTCGGGCGTCAGGCGCCGGTGACACTGTACGCGCTGGTGGGCGTGGCTGGCGAAGTCTCTGGACAGGTCCGCGAACTGCTCGAGTGTCACGACGAATTCATCGCCGCATGGCAGGCGGGCGATCTGGGCGTGGCATGGGAGAGGTTGCAGACGCTGCTGGCAATGCCGGAAAATGCCCTGTCCGGCGCGCATGCGCTCTACGCCGAGCGGCTTGCGGAACTTCCCGAGACTGCGCCGGAAGGCTGGGACGGCGTGTTCACGGCAAGCAGCAAATAATTCCTCTCACTCATGTAGCGCCTGGACGATACGGTTTGCGATCGTCAGACGTTCGGCGAGTGTCGTGGCGCAGAGGCGGTGGACCAATAGCGCGAGTTCGGGGTCGGTCTGTTCGAGATACCGCAATTGCTGGCGGGCGAGCCGATAGACGGTGGATGGGACTTCGGCCACGACATCGGCGGTGCGCGGGCCGCCGCGATAGATCGCGATTTCGCCGAGCACCACGCCAGGCTTGACCGTTCGCAGGCGCAGGCGCTTGCCGCTGGCGAGCACGGCCTCCACCTTGGCGCGGCCGGTCCAAAGGAGGAAGAGGTCGTCGTCGGCTTCACCTGACCGGATGAAGCGATCGCCTGGCTGCAGACGGATTTCGTGCATGGACGCGACCAGGTCCTTGAGCCGCGCGCTCGGGCCAATCGTCCGCGCCAGGTAGCCTTCGACATCCTGCCAGGTTTCTTCGCGGCGGATCGAGGAGAGCAATCTCTCCTCGCAACGCTCCAGCGCATGGTCGAGATCGCGTTCGATTGCCACCATCGGATCGGCGGAGAAATCGATGCCATTCCGGTCCAGAGCCTGCCGGATGTCGGCCGGGAGGCTGCTGAAGACGAGTTCGACAGCGCTGCCGGTGAGCAGGTTGCGCAGTTTCACGAAGGTGGCGGCAGCGGCGGCATCGATGCCGCTTACCCGGCCGAAGTCGATCACCACGAAGCGCAGCGACAGACGGCTACGGTCCTGAAGACGCTGGCGCACCGCGTCGATCACCTGGTCCGCAGTGCCGAAAAACAGAAATTCCTGCAGTTCGAGCACCTGGACCTGCTCACCTTCGAGCTCGATCAGGCTGTTTTCAGCAGTCGGGCGATCGATGCTGCTTTTGCGCTCGCGCAGCGAGGTATTAAACCGGATGACCGAGAGGCGGGCGTAATTGTAGACGAAGGAGACGATCGAGAGCCCGAGTCCCAGCGCCATGCCGCCCATGAAGCCGAAGGCGGCCATGCCGACGGGGATGGCGAGGACGACGAGCCATTCCATTCGCGGCAACTGCCGGCGTGTGCGCCAGAGCCAGTCGTGGATCAGTTCGACACCGAGCGCAATCATCAAGCCGGCGGCGACAAAGGTCGGCATGGCTCCGGCGAGTTGTTCGGCAAAGGGCAGCATCAGCGCAAGCATGAATGCGGTTGCGATGCCGACGGATCGCGCCCTGGCGCCCATGCGGTTGGCGAGCAGGGTCATGGACAACCCGGTGAAACCCGGCGCGCCGCCGAAGCCTCCGGCAACCATGTTGGCAATACCGGTGGTACGCAGTTCCGCGTCCGCATCGATCTCCTGGCGCGTAGCGACTTCCAGACCGCTGGTGTTGAGCAGGAGGCCGACCATGCCAAGAAGCGCCACGGAGATGATCGCGGGTAATGCCTGGAGGACCACGGTCCAGTCGGCCATCATGACGACTTGTCCGGGCTGTGGCAGGGCGAAGCCTTGGTCGGACGCTAGTTCAGGCAGCCAGTGCGTGGCCCGCGCCTCTCCGCTGTCGACGCCGATGACGGCCAGCATGACATAGAAGAGGAGACCGCCGCCGAGCAGGACCAGCGGCATGGTGAGCGGGCTTGTCGAACGCCTCAGAGCAAAGACCATCACGACCGCGAAGACCACGGCGACGTAGAGATTGGCCAGCGCCTGCTGTCCTTCGGGACGGATCAGGAGGTCGACGATGGCGCGGTCACCGACGATCATCATCACGGCGCCCTGGATCAGCAGCCAGCCGGAGCCTGCGAGAAACCCGGCAACGACCGGATAGGGCATGAACCGCACGAGGCGGCCGAAGCGGCAAAACCCGAAGATCCAGAAGACAGCGCCCGTGACCACGGCGCTTGAACCCAGAATGGCGAAGGCGGTTGCGACCCTCACCTCTTCCGGGGCAAATTCCAGTTGCGCCGCCGCCATTGCGATGGCGGTGGCGAGAATGGCGATGCTCGCCTCCTGCACCTGGCCGATGCTCGAAGGATAGCGGCTACGAAGCGCGGTCCAGAGCGCCAGCAGGATGCTGGACAGGAGAATGACTCCAACACCCATGCCGAAACCTGCCGCCAGCGGACCGGCGAAGATCAGGGCGGCAAAGGAGATGCTGGTGCCAAGGCCATCGATGCCCGCGATGATGGCGAAGAGCAGCGGCGCCACGACCGGCTGGAGCTTTGTCGGGAACAGCAATCGCCGCGCTTCCGAACTTTCCTTGCGACCGATTGCGGCCTCGCATTCCGGAACGGGAGCGGGATTGTGGATGTTCAAGGGGGCGTCCTGAGGCTTGAAAGGCGTTGGCGGCCGAAGGTGGCACGCCCCGGCTCGACGACTGGTAGACCCGCCTCAGACGGGGATCAACGCGATCGCGGCGATCGGCCCAAACTTGGCCGGATCAGGTGTCAAGATCAGGCGGAAGGATCGAGAAGAAGCGATCCCAATCAATGGGGCCAGATGTCTGACAGCTTATTTGCGCTTTGCCTGTAGCACGGCCGTACCCAGACGCTCGACAGCGCGGCGGAGATTCCCGTCCTCGATCCCCTCCATCATGGCTTCCAAGCGCTTTGCCTTTTCGCCTTCAAGCTTGCGGATGCGGGGCCTGACGCTCGCGACCGAGACGGGCTTCTGGACGATGCGGATCTGGCCGATCGCGGGATAACCGAAAAAGCCGTTGATGCGGGCGATCAGCTCGCCCTGGGCGTGGGACAGGAAGAGCGCGCGGGCTCCTTCGCAGGCGATCGTCAACACACCCGGGCGGTGGCCTCCATCCTCCGGCAGATCGGAGCGGCGCGGCCAGGCGATCTTTTCGGGCCGGGTGCAATCGGCAAAATTCTCACCGACGATGTCCTCCCACGAGCCGAGGAGAGCCGTGTTGATGCCGGCACGCCGCGCCAGTACGGGATCGACGATCCCATTGGCGATCTCGGCGATCTGGTTCGCGCCGTAGCGGCTAGGCTGATCCTTCGACATCGTCACTCGCTTTCGGCGTGGCCGATACGGCAATCACCAGCCCGACCCAGAGGAAAAGGGCGTTGTAGATGGCATGGCCGAAGATCTGGTTCACCATGCCACCCCATACATACACGAAGACCAGCATGATCGCCATGAACAAGCGCGGGCGGTACAATCCATCCGACTGACAGCGCCAGGCAAACCAAAGGGGAGACAGAAGCAGCAAGACCATGATCACGAGGCCGGGAATGCCATTGTCGAAGGCGGCGGTGATGAAGCCGTTGTGCCAGTGATTGTAGTCGTAGCCCAGGAGGCCGATGAAATGGCGCCGGTTCTGGAAGCCATGACCGGCGACGGGTGCCTCCAGGACGCCTTCGAGCCCATGCGACCACATGGTCAGCCGCTGCGTGTAGGAATTGCCGAGCGCTGCGGTGCTATCCTGCTCGACATAGACGGCCCAGAGATCGGCAAAGCGGTGCCAGCTGTCGGAGACATAGACGCCCAATCCGGCCAGAACCAGAACACCCACAACGACGGCGCAGAGTTGCCAGATGGTCATGCGGCTGCGGAGAAAGAACAGCCAGAAGAGCGCAAGCCCGATAATCGGCACCGGCAGGATGCTCTTCGTCTGAGAAAAAAGAACGCAGAGAAAGCCTGCGCAGAAGCCTGCGGCAGCCAACCATCTGTAGCGCTTGTCGGGATCATTAAGCCCCAGGAGAGCGAAGCTGGAGAAGATCGCCCCCATCGCCGCAAAGGGAATTGCGTTGCCGGTTCCAGCTTCTGCCCGCATGTCGAGGACGAGCCCCTGATAAAGCACGAAGGGAAGCGTGACGAGGCCCCAGGCTGCCGAAGAGATCCAGACCGTACGTAGGAGGTTTTCGCCGGGCACCACAGCCAGCCGTGCGGCGACGAAGAACGGCAGCAGGAAGATGATGTGCTTGAGCGGTTGGCTCCACTCATTGCCGGTCTTCGGGAAATAAGTCCCGTAATGGAGGAGATAATAGACCAACTGAACGAAGAAGTAGATGGCCGAGAGAGTGGCGAACAAGCCGATGGCACCGTCCAATCTCGGCTTCAAAGCTCCCGCTACCATATAGATCAGCGCAATGCTTGCAGTGGCAATGAAGGTCAGATGCAGCACGGCATTGTCCATGGCCGACAGGCTCAGAATGGCGAAGAGAGCCAATATCGTATTGCGCCCGAGGGCGGGGGACTGTAGCTGCATGGGGTCTCCGGAGCATCACTGACGGGCCTTCACCGTCCGCGCCCGGTCTAACCGCATCGGGGTTGCCGTTCAACCAATGAAGCAAGAAATGAGCGCTGTCCTTCTCGCCTGGTATGACCTGCATCACAGGGAGCTTCCCTGGCGGATCTCTCCAGCCGCAGCGAAACGGGGCGTGAAGCCCGATCCCTACCACATCTGGATGTCGGAAGTGATGCTGCAGCAGACGACGGTTGCGGCGGTGAAGGCCTATTTTGCGAAGTTCATCGCGCGCTGGCCGACGGTCACGGATCTTGCGGAAGCGCCGAACGAGGATGTCATGGCCGCCTGGGCGGGGCTCGGCTATTACGCCCGCGCCCGCAACCTGAAGAAATGCGCGGAGGCCGTCGCCTTCGAGCATGGCGGTGCCTTTCCCGATACGGAAGAGGGCCTCAGAGCCCTGCCCGGTATCGGCGACTATACGTCTGCTGCCGTTGCCGCGATCGCCTTCAATCGGCCCTCGGCCGTGATGGACGGCAATGTCGAGCGGGTGATATCGCGGCTCTTTGCGATCGACGCGCCCCTTCCCGGGTCCAAGCCCGCAATGAAGGCGAAGGTGGCCGAGCTTACGCCGACGGACCGACCCGGGGATTTTGCCCAGGCGATGATGGATCTGGGTGCTACGATCTGCACGCCGAAACGGCCGGCCTGCGCGCTCTGTCCGTTCAATCATATCTGCGTGGCGCTCGCCACCGACGAGCCGGAGCGCTTTCCAGTGAAGGCAGCGAAGAAGGCAAAGCCGGTGCGGCTGGGCGCTGCCTTCATTGCGGTGGATCGTGACGGGCGACTTCTTCTGCGCAAGCGGGTGGAGAGCGGCTTGCTGGGCGGCATGACGGAAGTGCCGACAACCGAGTGGACATCGCGGCAGGACGGGGAGACCGGCGAGGAGGCCGCGCCCTTCCCGGCCGACTGGGAGGCAGCCGGCAGCATCTCCCATGTCTTCACACATTTCGAGCTCCGGCTCTCGATCTTCCACACCGGACCGATCGACACGCCACCTGATCATCACGGTTTCTGGGTACCCGTCACCGAACTTGATGGACAAGCGCTGCCGACTGTCATGAAGAAGGCAATTGCGGCGGCTATTCCAACCGCCTTTTCAACACTCAAGGGCTAAGACATGACCGAAATCCGCCATATCGTCTTCGACATCGGCAAGGTGCTGATCCATTACGATCCGAACCTGCCGTTCTCGCGGATCATTCCCGACCCGCAGGAGCGGGCGGATTTCTTCGCGCGGGTCTGCACCCACGACTGGAACATCGAACAGGATCGCGGCCGCAGCTGGGCCGATGCAGAGGCGCTGCTGATCGAGCAGTTTCCTGAAAAAGAAGTGCATATCCGCGCGTTCCGGAAACACTGGGCCGAGATGGTGCCGCATGCCTATGACGACAGCGTCGCGATCATGACCGGGCTGATCGATGCCGGCCGCGACGTGACCATGCTGACCAATTTCGCCGCCGACACGTTTTCCGAAGCGCGGCAGATGTATCCGTTCCTCAACTTGCCGCGCGGGGTCACCGTCTCTGGCGAGGTCGGCCTGATCAAGCCTGATGTGGCGATCTATGAGCGGCATGCCGCGGATTTCGAGCTCTCGCCGGCGCATTCGGTGTTCATCGACGACAGCCTGCCGAATGTCGAAGGGGCGCGCGCTGCCGGATGGCAGGCTGTGCATTTCACCGGGGCGGAAAAGCTGAAGGCAGATCTCGGCGCGCTTGGCGTAAAGGCCTGAGATTGAGGCACTGGCGCGGGTGGGGTTGGCGGACCCCTGCCCGCGCCAGATCGACCCCGAAAGATCGAATTCAGCTCGATTAAGAGCTTCGACTTGCTCGAAGCTGATCACAAGTATATGATGTTATTCTAACATTTTGTCTTGGGTGTACCGGCGCGCGGAGACGCGCCAGTCCGTGATGGATCGAAACAGCCTATTCCAGGCCGCCCATACGGCTGCGGATCACCGAGCGCAGATCGTCGATCGGCTTCAGCGCGCCCTTCTCTTCGACATGCCAGAAGGTCCAGCCGTTGCAGGCATCCATACCCTGAACGCGGGCGCCGACGCGGTGGATGGAGCCGGCTTCGCCGTTTGCCGTCAGAGTGCCGTCGGCGCGAATGATGGCCGAGTGGCGGCGCTTGGCATCGGTCAGGACCTGACCGGGCTTCACGAGGCCTGCTTCCAGGAGCACGTTGAAGGCGACCCGGGGTTCGGCCTTCTTGCCGGTCAGGACGGTCAGCTCGACCTTCCCCAACGGCTCGACGGCGGCGATGCGGGCGGAGGCTGCGTCGATATAATCCTGCTCGCGCTCGATGCCGACGAAATGACGGCCGAGGCGCTTGGCAACGGCCCCAGTCGTGCCGGAGCCGAAGAAGGGATCGAGCACGATGTCACCCGGTTTGGTCGATGCCATGATGACGCGGGCAAGCAGCGCTTCCGGCTTCTGGGTCGGATGGACCTTCTTGCCGTCGTCGCCCTTCAGCCGCTCGCCGCCCGAGCAGATCGGGAAGAGCCAGTCGGAGCGCATCTGGACGTCGTCGTTCGACGCTTTCATAGCATCGTAATTGAAGGTGTAACCCTTGGCCTTCGGATCGGGCGAGGCCCAGATCATGGTTTCATGGGCGTTCTGGAAACGACGGCCCTTGAAATTCGGCATCGGGTTGGTCTTGCGCCAGACGATGTCGTTGAGGATCCAGAAGTTGAGATCCTGCAGCGTCGCGCCGACGCGGAAGATGTTGTGGTAGGAGCCGATGACCCAGATCGTGCCGGTCGGCTTCAGCACGCGGCGGCAGGCAAGCAGCCAGGCACGGGTGAAGGCGTCATAGGCTTCGAACGAGGCGAACTGGTCCCATTCGTCGTCGCAGGCATCGACGAGGCTCTGATCCGGGCGATGCAGCGCGCCGCCGAGCTGCAGGTTGTACGGCGGATCGGCGAAGATGACGTCGACGGATTTGTCGGGAAGGGCCTCAAGAGCGGAGACGCAATCGCCCTTGATGATGCTGTCGACCCAGGCGAGCGGGTCGGACGAACGGCGGAGTTCGGCAATCGGAAATACAGAAGCCATTGGTTACTCACTCTTACGCTGACGCAGCACGGGATGTGAGGCTATGGTTACCGAAGTTGGTTACTGAAGGGTGAAGAGGGCGTGAGATTTTGTGCGGGGGTGGGATGGTGGAGGGCGCCACATACCGGCATAGCCGTCATGCGCACCCAAATAGTGATGTAAGTCGACATCTTGCTTGGCCGAGGTCAATCGAGGCTGTGCCTCAGGTGCGCTCCTTTCCTTAGCGGGGGAGAAGAGGACAGCTACCGTCCCGCATCCCATGCCTTCACCACCGCCTTCTTCGCCTGCGTCCGCCATACGCGGGTGAGGTTTTCCCGCGCCCATTCGGGATCGAGACGATCCGGGCGCGCAAGGACCAGAGGATGCGGCCTGTGGTGGTCGGTGGTGAAGAAGGTGTCGGGATCCATCTCGATCAGGTGGTCGCGCTCTTCATAGGGTACTTTAAACACCGGGCATTCATGGGTCGGGTTCCAGAACAGCATGGCCTTGCCGTTGACCTTGAAGGACACGGCATTCCACGAGGTCGTTTCCTCTGTCGTTGGCAGGGCGAGGATGATCTGGCGCAGGGTATCGAGAGTGATCATGGAAGGGCCTCCCGGCAACAAAGATGCCAGAGATAACTTGCTCTGTCATGGGACGGCATTACGGGCTATACAGATCGAATTGAAGAGAAAGCGGACCGAGCAGACGCCAGCTGGGCGCTGCTGACAGATGCGGTCGGCGCAAGCTGCGGTATCAAGCATGGCCCTTGTAACGCATACCGGATGAAGATGTCCTCTACAGAAATTCACCATCATCGCTTCGTACAGGCTGCTTTGGCCTCATCGGATGACTGCATCAAGATCATCGCCCTGGACGGCAGCATGCAGTACATGACGGACGGCGGACAGCGCGTGATGGAGGTCGAAGATTTCGGCACCATCAAGGGCTGCCCCTGGCCAGATTTCTGGCGCGACGAGGGCAATGTCGCGGCCCTGGCCGCCATCGAGGCGGCACGCGAGGGTCGAGACTCCCGCTTCACTGGCTTTGCCGAGACGGCAAAGGGAAACCGGCGCTTCTGGGACGTGAAGGTCAGCCCGATCTTTGGGGAAGACGGCAGCGTCGAGAGCATTCTGTCGATTTCGCGCGACATCACGGCTATCAAGAACTTCGAGACCGAGCAGGAACTGCTGCGCAACGAACTCTCGCATCGGATTAAGAACATTCTGGCGCTCGTGCAGTCGCTCGCCAACCAGACGCTGCGCAACGATAGCGACATGGCGACCTCGAGGGTTGCCTTTCTGGAGCGGCTGCATGCCCTCAGCCACGCACAGGATCTGTTCATCAGCCGCAACCAGGTATCGACGACGCTTCTGCAGCTCATCGAGTCGGTCATCTCGACCCAGGACCCCGGTCGTATCGACGTAAGCGGGCCGGACGTGCAACTCTCTTCCAAAAGCAGCATCGCCTTTGCGCTTACGCTGCATGAGTTGATGACCAATGCGGTGAAATACGGCGCGCTCTCGAATGCCGAGGGCAAGATTGCGATCTCCTGGTCCGTGGAGCCTGAGGATGGTGCACCGGAGCTGCACTTTCTGTGGAGCGAAAGCGGTGGGCCGACCGTGGTGGTGCCGGTCCGCAAAGGCTTCGGTTCACGTATGATCGAGAAGGCCCTGGTCGGCTATATCAGCGGCCAGGCGAGCATCACTTATGCGCCGACCGGTCTCGTCGTGCGGGTGAAAGGGCCGATCGCGGCACTGCGCGAACTGTGACCTAAGGCCGGCGCGAAGGCAGGACCCGCACACCGGCAAAGCCGCCGCCGGCGACGCCATCGCAAAGCTCCGACCATTCGCAGCCCGAACAAGCCGTGCGGATCACGCCTGCGGCGAAGGTCTCTCTGAGGCGGGAGAGCAGTGCGGCGGTCGGTGCGATACGGACGCCCGGCGAAACCGGGCTGCCGAGCAGGCGGGCGACAGCGTCCGCTGCCGCCAGATCGCGATCGACGACGCTTTCCCAGTGGCAATGGGCCTCGGGATCGGCGGAGAGAGGGCCGCAGATATCGTCCGGCCCCGCCACAAGCTCGATCTCCTCGCCCGCCGACAGACGGGCGGCAATCGCCTCGTAGTTTTCCACGAAGGCGGGAGAATAGCCCTTACCGACATAAGTCAGCATGCAGAGCAGGTGGTGGGCGCGGAGCCGGACGGTCATGCTTTGTATCTGTCGGATTTCAGGTCTCAGAGGTCGAGCGGTTTTGCCTTGCCGCGTGCAAGCGCCATCAGCAGAGCAGCGGCAAGCGCGGATTTGAGCACAGCACCCAGGACAAAGGGTGTGACGCCCAGCGCCAGGCCTTTTTCGGCACCGATGAGCCAAGCGAGCCAGGCGCCGCCGATGACGAGGCACAGAACGTTGGCAGAGAGATGCGCGACAAAGCTTTTGAGCACGCGCTCACCCGTCCAGCCCTTTTCGGCAAGGTAGCCGGCAAGGGCCGCGATGATCGGGAAGGAGACGAGGTAGCCTGCCGTCGGGCCGACGAAGGGGGCGAGACCGCCACCGCCATTGGCGAGAACAGGAAGCCCCATCATCGCCTCACCCAGCCAGGCAAGCACGGTCAGGGCACCCAGGCGCCAGCCATAGAGCACGCCGATCATGGTCAGCGCAAAGGTCTGCAGAGTGATCGGTACCGGCACCATGGGCACTGATATCTGCGAGGCGAGTGCGAGCACACCCGTGCCGAAGAGGAGAAGAGTGGCCTGCATGGGAAGCGAACGGCCGGATATGCCGAGTGGATCGAAGCTGCGGGCGGCGGGCGCGAGAATGGACGTCATGGGCAATCTCCATTTTATAGATAATTTTATATGGCGCCGAATCTTTTATCTATGAAATCGGAGACTGCCAAGACGAATTTCGAGAATTCGGCGTAGCTTCTTCCGCCAACGTGACTTGGTTCGCAGCCATCTGGAGATTTTATCTATAGTTTATCGGTTTATCTGGACGGTCCTTTCCCTGAGCCGCATGTGTCGGATCCAACAGGCTTCGAATGGCTTGACCACAGAGATCATCTCCCGCCCTTCCAAGGCTCGCCTGTTCACACCTCAGGATGAGGGCAGGTGACTGGTGGGGGCGCCTACCCTTCAAGAGACAGATGGGCCATTACCCGACGATGGCAAATCCCTCGGTCTCGGCGCGGCCCGGCACCGGCATGGGGGCACGGCCGATCCACTGGACATGGCGCTCGAGGATGCGGGCGGCTTCCGCCGCATCGCCGGATTTCAGGGCTTCGAGAATGGCGCGGTGGTCGTGGTCCGTGCGGGCTTCCCAGGTGGCGCGCCAGGCGACGAAGAGGAAGCGGGCGGAGACGGCGTGGAGGTCGTCGATCACGGAGAGAAGGCGCGGCATGGCGCAGGTGGAGACAATCAGACGGTGGAAGCGGCGGTTGGCTTCCTCCCAGGTCTGCACGTCCCGGGCGGCGTCGGCATCGGCGGCGGCCTCTTCGGCAGCGGCGAGCACCTCGGGCGTGAGGTTAGGGGCTGCATGGCGCAGCGCCAGCACTTCGAGGGCGGCGCGCATTTCGGCGACTTCACGCACCTGCTTCAGGTCGAAGCTTGCGACGCGCACGCCGCGACGGGGAATGCTGACGACGAGGCCTTGCGCCTCCAGCCGGCGGAAGGCCTCGCGCACGGGGACATGGCTTGCGCCGAATTCTTCCGCAATATGGTCCTGGGCGAGGCGCGATCCGGGCACGAGTTCACCATGGATGATGCGCTCCGCCAGCGCGCGACTTATGCGGCTCGCTATGGTGTCCTCGGGAGAATCTTCGGGCTTTTTCGGCATGGTTTCCTGCATAGTCAGCAGGCGGCGGCTTGTCGAGGGAGGCGAGGGTCGCAGCCCTCTGCCAAAGCCTTCCCCCTCATCCATGCCGCGCCCGGCTATCCTCCGGCGCTTCGGTGCGATCGTTAAGGCCGTAGTCGCGCAAGACCTCGGCGACGCGCAGGCGATAGGCGGCGAAGACGCCGCCGCGGCCGGCCGTTTGGGCCGCGCGGTGTTCTTCGGTTTCGCGCCAGCGGCGAACCGCCTCCTCGTCGCGCCAGAAGGAAAGCGACAAGAGCTTGCCGCGCGTCGTCAGGCTCTCGAAGCGCTCGACGGAGACGAAACCGTCGGCGGCTTCCAGCTGAGCGCGCAGCTCGCCGGCGAGATCGAGGTAGCGGTGACGCTCGCCCATGAAGGGCGTCACCTCGAAGATAACGGCGATCATGGCTGCACCTTCGACGATGCCGGGTTGGAGACGTTGTTCAGGAAGAGCCGATCCTCCTCCAGGATGAAGCGGGCGTTCTTCGCGAATTCGTAATTGGCCTTGCCGAGAGGATCGGCGGCCAGCCTTGCTCGATAGGCCTCGTAGGCGGCGAGGTTTTCTATGTTGTAGATGCCGTAGGCCGTCGTCGCCGACCCCTCATGGGGAGCGAAATAGCCGACGAGATCGGCGCCGCAGCGCGGGATAGCCTCGCCCCAGTTGCGGGCGTAAGTTGCGAAGTCGTCGCGGCCGAAGGGATCGATGCGATAGCGGATGATGCAGGTGATCATGATGGTTCCTCGTTTCTTGCGAGGTGGGTCTTGCCATGATCGGAATGCGTGATGCTTCGATCAGGGTCGAAGTTTTGCCGGCGCTTTTTCACCCTCGACAGTTCGACCGGGACCGAAGCATTCGCTACACTGGCGACAGAGACTGTGGCGAGTAAACACGGAGATCACGATGGCGGAAGGACCCGACATTGCACGCATCGCGTCGCTGATCGGCGATCCGGCACGCTCGAACATGCTGCTTGCGCTCATCGGTGGCAAGGCATTGACGGCGACGGAACTGGCGGGGGCGGCCGGGGTGACGCTGCAGACGGCAAGCTCACATCTGTCGAAACTCGAAGAGGGCGGACTGCTCTCCCAGCGCAAGCAGGGGCGGCATCGCTATTTCGCTCTGGCCGATGGCCATGTCGGCGCGATGATCGAGAGCCTGATGAGCTTTTCGGCAAGTCGAGGGCACCTTCGCCACCGCACCGGGCCGAAGGAGCCGGAACTGCGCAAGGCGCGGATCTGTTATGATCACCTCGCCGGAGACTATGGAGTGCGCATGCTGGACAGTCTGGTGGCGCAAGGGGCGATCCGGGCGGAGGACGAGGCACTGACACTGACGCTTGAAGGGGAGAGCCTGCTGCGAGACCGAGGGCTCGACATTGGCAGCCTTCGGGCCAAACGGCGGCCACTCTGCCGCGCCTGCCTGGACTGGAGCGAGCGGCGCACGCATTTGGCCGGTACGCTCGGGGCGGCGCTTCTCTCGCATTTTCTGGATCGAGGCCATGCGCGGCGCGTGGAAGACAGCCGGATCATCCGGTTTTCGCCGGAAGGCGAGCGGCAGTTTCTGGTACAATTCCCCCTGCCTGAGTGAGAGGCAGATAGCAGACAACGAGCACCTTGAAAAGAAACCGACCATACGGTATGTTTTTCCACTCTCGTTCTTGGAGCTTCGACCATGTCCCCCGCCCTCACCGCCTACGGCGCGCTTGCCGCCGCGATCGTGCTCGAAGTCATCGGCACCACGCTGTTGCAGAAATCGGCCCAGTTCACCAAGCTTTTGCCGACGGCGGGCATGGTCATGTTCTATGTCGCGTCCTTCTATCTCCTGTCCCAGGCGCTGAAGGGCATGCCACTCGGCATCGCCTATGCGATGTGGGGCGGGCTGGGCATCGTGTTGACGGCGCTGATCAGCGTCTTTTATCTGAAGCAGAGCCTAGATCTTGCAGCGCTTGCCGGCATCGCGTTGATCGTCACGGGCGTGATCGTGATGAACACCCTCTCCAGCACGGTGTCGCACTGATGGCGGGCGCTCCCTCACCCTTAGACGGCGCATCCTCCGGCTATCATCGCAAGAAGCAGCCCGAGCAGGTGCGCCGTGCCCTGCTCGATTGCGCGGCCCAGATTGCGGCGGAAGACGGGGCAGCGGCCATCACCATCCAGGCGGTGGCGACACGGGCCGGTGTTACCAAGGGCGGCTTGCTGCATCATTTCGACAGCAAACAGGCGCTGCTTGCCGCCGTCTTTTCGGATTTGCTCGATAAGATGGATCAGGAGATCGATCGGACGCTGGCCGGAGATCCCGCGTCGCGCGGGCGTTTTACACGAGCCTATGTGCGGGCCTGCTTCTCGGATCGACTACTCGGCGAGCGGAGCCTCTGGGGCGCCCTTTCCGTTGCCATCGTCTCGGAGCCTGCGCTGCGTTCACTCTGGTCGGCCTGGCTCGACGACCGCATGGCGCGGCATGCCCAGACGGACGGTGATCCGAGACTCGTTGCCGTACGGCTCGCCGCCGATGGGATCTGGCTTGCGGACATGATGGAAAAGGCGGGTGGGCTGAAGCGCTACCCCCAGGATTTCGAAGCGGTCTTGCTCGCTATGGCCGAGGCTTGAGCCTTCGCCTTCAGATCTCCGATCTGCCAACAGGACAGCCATGCATGACATGCGATTGTCCTCGCCCTCCCGATCGTGTAGGGAGCGACCTTCCCTGGACCACATGACGGATGTTTCCATGAGCGGCTTCGACCTCACCCTTTTCGACTGCGACGGCGTGCTCGTCGATTCCGAGATCATCGCGGCCAAGGTCGAATCCAAGCTGCTGACCGAAGCGGGCTATCCCATCTCGGTCGAGGAAATGGGCGAACGTTTTGCCGGCATGACCTGGAAGAACATCCTGCTGTCGATCGAAAAGGAGGTCGACATTCCCCTGTCGGCGAGCCTGATCGACAAGTCGGAACAGTTGCTCGACCAGCGGCTCGCGCGTGAAGTCAAGGCAATCGAGGGTGTGGCTTATGCGCTATCGCGCATCGCCGGTCCGCGCTGCATCTGCTCGAATTCCTCTTCGCAACGCCTCGACATGATGCTGAGCAAGGTCGGGCTCAAGGAATACTTTGCGCCGCATATCTATTCGGCCAAGGATCTCGGTGCGGACAGGGTCAAGCCGAAGCCGGATATCTTCCTGCACGGCGCAGCACAATTCGGCGTCAGCCCGGCCAAGTGCATCGTGGTCGAGGATTCCGTTCATGGCGTGCATGCGGCCCGCGAGGCCGGAATGCGCGTGGTCGGCTTCACTGGCGCGTCGCATACCTATCCCTCGCATGCCGACAAGCTGACCGATGCGGGTGCTGAAACGGTCATCGCTCGCATGCAGGACCTGCCGGGCGTGATTGCCGCCATGGCGGAATGGGAAGGCGTGTTCTGAGCCGAGCCGGCCTTTTCGATCACGTCCTGACCGTCAGCGCCCCGGGCAGGATTTCGGCGACGAAGCCGCCCCGGATCGGGGTTTCTCCGTCGACATCGACCGGGAACCGTGACGGATCCCGCGGCCTGACCTCCACGCGACTTGCCTTGTGAAAGCTGAGGAGCGGATGGCCGACATGGCCGGCCTTGTGCAGGCGGCCCAGCAAATTCAGCAGGCCGAGCACCTTCTCCTCGCGCATCACCGCCACCTCGAACCTGCCATCGGCGATATCAGCCTCTGGTGTGATGTGCATGCCGCCGCCGAACCATGCGCCGTTGGCGATCGCCACGAGCGCCAGCCGGCCCTGATGCACCAGCATGCCGTCGACCAGCACCTCGAAATCATAAGGTCGGTAGCGCAGGATGGCGAGCGCTGAATGGACGAGAAAACGCAGCGGGCCGTTCAAGAGGCGCGCCCGGCCGGGTGCGTTGACGGCATCGACGATCTCGCCGGAAATGCCGACACTGGTGATGTTGGCGAAGTGGCGGCGCTGCTCGGTGCCGGCTGCATCAAGATACATTAGCAAACCGGCGTCGATTCGGCGCAGAGGGGCGTTTGCGATGTGCTCGACGAGGGCCGCCGGATCCGTCGGCAGGTTGAAGTTTCGGATGAAATCGCACCCCGTGCCGATCGGCAGGAAGGCGAGCGGCATGTCGGGGCGGGAAGAACTCAGCACGCCATCGACAACGTCGCTGATCGTGCCATCGCCGCCGGCGACGAGAAGGAGATCGTAGGGGCCGACGGCCAATTCGCAGGCAAGCTTGCGGGCATCGCCGCTAGAGCGGCTCTCATGGATCTCCAGGTCCGGAAAACGGGTGCGGAAGGCGGCGAGCAATGGCGCCCATTGCTTCTGGCCAGAATGGCCTCCCGCAATGGGGTTTCTCACGACTGCGATTTTCAATCAGACCTCCCCGGGATCCATCTGTCGCGGATGGCTTCCATGTCCCCTCATCGGGCGGCAGGCTATCATTCCCGCGGCGGGGTGAGCAAGGCGACCGGCTGGTCGGGACCAACAGCTTACACAAGCGGAAAGAAGGAGATCTCTGCCCTATCGTTGCCGGTGGGTTGAAGCGATGTGGCGCTCCGTCAGCCTGGGCTGCCCAAAGAGCTTTTCGCGTAGCGGTCCGTCACGATATTCCGTCTTGTAGAGACCGCGTTCCTGCAGGCGCGGGATGACGAGTTCTATGATATCGTCGAAGCATTCCGGCACGACCGTGCGGGAGAGATTGAAGCCGTCGACGCCGGTGTCTTCGACCCAGTCGACCAGCCATTCGACCACCCGATCCGCCGAGGCGACCAGCGGCGGCTGGCGGCTGCCAAGCACCATCTGGTCGATCAGCTTGCGCTTGGTCCATTGAGGACCGGCCGCGCGGTCCATGGCCTTGATGTTGGAGGTGATCGCCTGGCTCTTGCCGGTCTCCACGGGTTCGTCCATGTCGAACTTGTCGAAGTCGATGCCCATGGAAGCGGCTGCATGGGTGAGTGCCGCCTCTGAACTCACGTAGCGCTTGTAGCCCTCGAACTTATCCTGCGCCTCCTTTTCGGTACGGCCAGTGACGATGGTGGCGCCGAGGAAGAGCTTGATGTCGTCTCCCTTTCTGCCGAAGCCTTCAGCCCTTGCCCTGATATCGGTGACGATCTCGCGCACGCCCTCCTTCTTCTGGCCGTTGACGAACACGCATTCGGCATGGGTCGCGGCAAATTGGCGCCCGCGCGGCGAGGAGCCTGCCTGATAGAGCACGGGCGTGCGTTGCGGCGAGGGTTCGCAGAGGTGATAGGCGTCCACCTTGTATTGTTTTCCATGATGGTGGACGGGGTGGACGCGGGAGGGATCCGCATAGATTTGCGCGGCCTTGTCGGCGACGACGGCGGCATCCTCCCAGCTGGCCTCCCAGAGCTTGTAGACCACTTCCATGTATTCGTCGGCGAGATCGTAGCGGTCGTCATGGGCCATCTGACCATCGAGGCCGATCGCGCGCGCGGCGCTGTCGAGATAACCGGTGACGATGTTCCAGCCCATGCGGCCTCCGGTCAGATGGTCCAGCGTCGCCATGCGGCGGGCAAAGAGGAAGGGCTGTTCGTAGGTGAGATTGGCGGTGACACCGAAGCCGAGATGGCTTGTAACGGACGCCATGGCCGGAACCAGCATCATCGGGTCGTTAACCGGCACTTGCACGGCACCGCGCAGGGCCGGCGCCGGGCTGCCGCTCAGGACGTCGTAGATGCCGACGACATCGGCGAGAAAAATGCCGTCGAAAAGGCCAGCTTCCAGGCGCTTGGCATATTCCGTCCAGTACGCGAGGCTGTTGTATTCCATCGAGCGGTCGCGCGGATGGGACCAAAGGCCCTGCTGGATATGCCCGATGCAGTTCATGTCGAATGCGTTGAAACGGATCTCGCGTGTCATGTCGGTTCCCCCAGCCATGGCAAGACAAGCCCACCACTTGTCAATGCCGCATCCTCTATCGTATTCTTTCGTCCACTATAGAAGACGCGCGGAACCGTATTGGCAAGGGCGCAAATGACCGGGACCACAAGACTGGCTGAAGGCTATGACGAGGGACGTCAGGCGCGGGCGATTGCGGCGCGCATTCGGGCGGAACGCGACATCAGGTCATGGTCGCTGGCCGAGCTATCGGCGCGCGCGGGTGTTTCCAAGGCGATGATCAGCAAGGTGGAGCGCTGCGAGGCGAGCCCGACGGCCTCCGTGCTCGGGCGGCTGTCGGGCGCCTTCGGGTTGCCGCTTTCGGTGCTGCTCGCCATGGCGGAACGCGAGGGTGACCGAGTAGCCAAACGGAGCGACCAGCCGGTCTGGATCGATCCTGAGACGGGCTATTCGCGCCGCACACTCTCACCCGCCAATGGCGGACAACTCGAACTGATCGAGGTGGTCTTGCCGGCGGGTGTGCGTGTCCCCTACCCGGCCTCCGCCTTCAGCTTCCAGCACCAGCAGATCCATGTCCTGGAGGGGGAACTCGACTTCGTCGAGGGGCGAAAGAGCCACAAGCTTTCGGCCGGCGACTGCCTGCAGCTCGGCGCGCCTGAAGACTGCGTCTTCGTCAACGGCAGTGACAGGGCGACACGCTATCTGGTGGTGTTGACGCGGCGGGGATAGGCGCCGGAAAGCGAACCCGGCGCCCTCCTCCGGAACTTACTTCTTCTTTGGCTGTTCGAAGCCAATATAGACGCGGGTCATGCCGGAGACATTGCCGGGGATCGTGACGGCGCGGCTGTAGACGAACTGGACCGGCGTGTTCACGTCGGCGATCGTGACCGGATACTGTTCGAGTTCGTTGGACACTTCCTGGCCACCGTCGATGACCGTGACGCGGACCGGCAGATTGATCGTGCCGGCCTTGCCCTGGGGACCAGAGATCAAGCGGCCCTGGATCAACGCATTGACAGTCAGCGTGGTGTCCGTGCGGGCGCAGGAACGGGTCGAATCGGCAAGAGACGCTTGGAAGACGACCTGTTCGGCATCGCCGTCCTTGCCGCGGACATAGGAACGATAAAAGGCCGTGCCGTCAGTCAGCGAAATCTGCGGGCAGAAGCCCTGGACGAAAGCCTGCTGATCGGTAGCGACCGCGGGCGTGGCCGCAGGCGCCGCGGCTGCGGGTTCGGACGAGGAAAGGCCGAGACTGCTGCCGAGGCTGCCGGCATTGCAACCCGAGAGAACCATCATCAGCGAAACGGCGACAACACCGCGCGACACGTTTACAGACACGAGACTTCACCTTCCGCATGCTCGGCCAAACAGCCGAAAAACAGTCAAACTTGAGGCTTTTCAGCGCCCTCGCGGATGGTCTATACCAGCGGCCACGAGAAAAATCGATTGGGTAGCCGGCAATTTGGTCAAAATTCGATTGCCCCGCAACAGCCGGACCACAGGGTGGCGTGGCCAAGGCCACAGACGATTGCCGGGCTTGCGAAATCCTGGCCGGCGCACTGGCGCAAACGGGCAAACCTCTTTATCGGAAACGCCATAGGTTTGACGGCGCTTCGGCTCCGATCATTTGAACTATAGGGATAAGCGACGTGGAATATGTTTCGACCCGCGGCGAGGCCCCGAGCCTCGGCTTTTGTGACGCACTTCTGGCAGGCCTTGCCCGCGACGGTGGACTTTACGTTCCGCGCGAATGGCCGCAGATGTCTAAGAAAGCGATCCGGGGCTTGCGCGGCAAGTCTTACGAAGACGTCGCCTTCGAGGTTCTGCTGCCCTTTACCAATGGCGAGATCGAGCCCCAGACCTTCCGCACGATGATCGACGAGGCCTATGCGACCTTCAAGCATCCGGCTGTAGCGCCGCTCGTGCAGACCGGGCCGAATTCCTTCGTGCTCGAACTCTTTCACGGCACGACGCTCGCCTTCAAGGACGTGGCGATGCAGTTGATCGCCCGGCTGATGGACCATGTGCTCGAGAAGCGCGGCGAACGGGCGACCATCGTCGGCGCGACCTCGGGCGATACAGGCGGTGCGGCGATCGACGCCTTTGCCGGCCGCGCGCGGACCGACATCTTCATTCTCTTTCCGCATGGCAAGGTCTCGCCTGTCCAGCAGCGCCAGATGACCTCGTCGACGGACGAAAACGTGCATGCCATCGCCGTCGAGGGCAATTTCGACGACTGCCAGAACCTGGTGAAGGCGATGTTCAACGATGGCCCCTTCCGCGACCGCGTCGGGCTTTCGGGCGTGAATTCGATCAACTGGGCCCGTATCATGGCGCAGGTGGTCTACTACTTCACCTCGGCCGTGGCGCTCGGCGCACCCGACCGCAAGGTGTCCTTCACGGTGCCAACCGGCAATTTCGGCGATATCTTCGCCGGTTATGTCGCCAAGAAGATGGGCCTGCCGATCGACAAGCTGGTCGTCGCCACAAACGACAACGACATCCTGGCTCGCACGATGAAGACCGGGCGCTACGAGATGAAGGGCGTTTCGGCCACCACATCGCCGTCGATGGACATCCAGATATCCTCCAACTTCGAACGCCTGCTGTTCGAAGCCTATGATCGCGATGCATCCGCCATCCGCTCGTCGATGGAAGGGCTGAAGCAGTCCGGCGCCTTCGAGATCAAGCCGGAAGCACTCAAGTTCATCCGCAAGGATTTTCGCGCCGGGCGCGCGACGCAGAAGGAAGTGGCGAAGACGATCCGCGCCGTTCTCGACGAGACCGGCTATCTTCTCGACCCGCATACCGCCGTCGGCGTGCATGTGGCGAAGAAATTCGAGAAGCCGCAAAGCCCTATGGTGGTGCTGGCCACGGCCCATCCGGCCAAGTTCCCGGCGGCAGTAAAATCGGCCTCCGGTATTGACCCCGCGCTTCCGGCGTGGCTTGCTGATCTGATGGACAGGGAGGAGCGCTTCGAAGTCCTGCCCGCGGAACTCAAAGCCGTCGAGAGCTTTGTCAGTCATCATGCGCGAGCAGTCAGGTAGGAAGTGCGGAAAGACGAACCATGAATGTTGAGTGCACCCGGCTTCCATCGGGTTTGACTGTCGTAACCGAGAACATGCCACATCTGGAAAGCGTGGCACTCGGAACCTGGATCAAATCCGGATCGCGCAACGAGACGGAAGCCGAGCATGGCATCGCACATCTGCTCGAGCACATGGCGTTCAAGGGCACGAACAAGCGTAGCGCCCGCCAGATCGCGGAAGAAATCGAGAATGTCGGCGGTGAAGTCAACGCCGCGACGTCGACCGAGACGACCTCCTATTACGCCCGCGTGTTGAAGGACAATGTCCCGCTCGCGGTCGATATCCTCGCTGACATCCTGACCGACAGCGTCTTCGACGAAGAGGAACTGGAGCGCGAGAAGCACGTCATCCTGCAGGAGATCGGCGCGGCCGACGACACGCCAGACGACGTGGTCTTCGACCGCTTTTCGGAGCAGGCCTATCGCGGCCAGACCATCGGGCGCAGCATCCTCGGCACACCAGAAACGGTGAAGTCCTTCTCGAGCGACCAGATCCGCGCCTATCTGTCACGCAATTACACGACCGACCGCATGTTCGTCGTCGCCGCCGGCCGGGTCGATCACGACGCCTTCGTCAAGCAGGTGGAGCAGCGCTTCGCCTCCTTGCCGACAAAGCCGTCTGCGACCCCGGTCATGGATGTCGCTCGCTATACGGGCGGCGAGTCGCGCGAAGAGCGCGACCTGATGGACACACAGGTCCTGCTCGGCTTCGAGGGCAAGGCCTATCACATGCGGGACTTCTACTGTTCGCAGATCCTCGCCAATATCCTCGGCGGCGGCATGTCGTCTCGGCTGTTCCAGGAAGTGCGCGAAATCCGTGGCCTGTGCTACTCCGTCTACGCCTTCCACTGGGGCTTTTCCGATACCGGCATCTTCGGCATCCATGCCGCGACCGGTGGCGAAAACCTGCCTGAACTGGTGCCCGTGATCATCGACGAACTGCGCAAGGTCTCCGACCACATTGACCAGCAGGAAATCGAGCGCTCGCGGGCGCAGATCCGCGCGCAGTTGCTGATGGGCCAGGAAAGCCCGGCTGCTCGCGCCGGTCAGATCGCCCGCCAGATGATGCTCTATGGTCGGACTATTCCGAACCAGGAAATGATGGAACGGCTTGCCGGCATTACCACCGAACGCTTGACCGATCTCGCCGGACGCCTGTTCTTCGACACCACGCCGACGCTTTCCGCGATCGGCCCTGTCGATCATCTCGTTCCGCTCGACGATATCAGGGGCGCTCTCAACACGCTGCCAGAAGGCGTCCGCAAGGCCGTCGGCTGACTAACGCGGACGCTGAATTCGACCGGCCGAGCCCTCCGCCGGATTTCGCTCGGGGATTGACGATGACGCGCTCGGTCTTTCGGTTTCTGTCCCGGCAGTCGGACATGCCGGAGCTCCACGGCGAACGGCACATGCTTCGCCTGCCGCGGTTCCGTGATTTCGAGCCATGGCACCAGCTTCGCCGCGAAAGCCGCGCCTTTCTGCAACCCTGGGAACCCATCTGGCGCCCCGACGAACTGACCGAGCGGGCCTTTCGGCAGCGCGTGCTGCGTAATGAACAGGAATTTCACTCGGGCCTTGCGGTGCCCTTCTTCCTCTTCGACCGCGAGGAAAACACCTTGCTGGGCGGGCTTACCGTCGGCCTCATCCGCCGCGGTGCCGCGCAGAGCTGCATGATCGGCTACTGGATGGGCGAGCGCCATTCGCGCCAAGGCCACATGTTTGCCGCACTTCAGCTGGCTATTCCCTACATCTTCGGGCCGCTCGAGTTGCACCGTATCGAGGCAGCCTGTATTCCGGACAACGTCAACAGCCTGAGGCTACTCGAAAAAACGGGATTTGAGCGGGAAGGTCTTTTGCGCGACTATCTGAAAATCAACGGGGAATGGCGCGATCATCTGCTGTTCTCCCGGATCGGCGCCCCCAAGGCGCGGAACGGCAAGACGTCCTCATGACCAAAACCGAACCCCTTTCGCGCGCCGTGCCTCGCCGCGCTGCCCTATGGCTGGCTGCGGTCGTTGCACTGTTCGCTGCGCTTGTTGCCTCGGCGGCGCTTGCCGTGGAACCGGTCAAGATCGCCCGGGACGACAATGCGCTGGACCTGACCGCGACGACGGAGATCTACACGAACCAGGGCGAGGCCTTCCAGGTTTCGACCGCCGCCGGTGCCGATGGGATCCGCCGGCGCATCGAGGTGCGGTCGAGTTCACCGGAGCACCAGGGCGACTGGGCGGTCTTCGCGCTTGCCAACGTCTCTGAAGAACAGCTGGAGCGCGTGATCGTCGCGCCGCATTTTCGCCTTTCCGGCTCCAAGATGTTCTGGCCGGATCTCGGTTCGCAGCGGATCATGGCGATCACGCCATCGGAAGGCTTTGCGCTCGACCGCGTGCCGAGCCCGGATGCCGACGTCTTCCGTATCACGCTCAACCCCGGCACCGTGATCACCTTCGTCGCCGAGCTCGCGACACCGGAACTGCCGCAGATCTATCTGTGGGAGCCGGACGCCTACAAGGACACGGTCAACGCGTTTACGCTCTATCGCGGCATCGTGCTCGGCATTGCCGGGCTGCTTGCGGTCTTCCTTACCATCCTCTTTGTCGTCAAGGGCACGTCCATGCTGCCGGCGGCGGCCGCGCTCGCCTGGGCGGTGCTCGCCTATATCTGCGTCGACTTCGGCTTCCTGGAAAAGCTGATCACGCTGACCTCGTCCGACATTCGAATATGGCGCGCGGGAGCGGAAGTGGCGCTCGCCTCCTCGCTCGTCATCTTCCTCTTCACCTATCTCAACCTCAACCGCTGGCACGTGCATCTGGGTTATGCAACGCTCGCCTGGATGCTGGGGCTCACGGTTCTCTTCGGCGTGGCGATCTTCGACCCCTCGATCGCCGCCGGCATTGCGCGCGTTTCCTTCGCGCTCACGGGCGTTGTCGGTATCGGCTTGATCGTCTACCTCGGCTTCAACCGTTACGACCGAGCGGTTCTCCTGGTGCCGACTTGGGTGCTGATCCTCGTCTGGCTGTTCGCCGGCTGGATGACGGTCACCGGCCAGCTCGACAACGACATCATCCAGCCGGCGCTCGGTGGCGGCCTCGTTCTCATCGTTCTCCTGATCGGGTTTACGGTCATGCAGCACGCCTTCGCCGGCGGTGCCTATCAGCAGGGCCTGTTCTCCGATCTCGAGCGCCAGTCGCTGGCGCTGACCGGTTCCGGCGATACCGTCTGGGACTGGGACGTGGCCCGCGACCGCGTCGTGACGAGCCCCGATGTCTCGATACGTCTCGGCCTGTCGCCGGGCACCATGCATGGTCCGGCGCGCAACTGGCTGCCACGCCTCCACCCTGACGACCGTGACCGCTTCCGCGCCACGCTTGACGTGCTCTTGGAACATCGCAAGGGACGCCTCAGCCACGAATTCCGCATTCGCGCCGAGGATGGCCACTTCCACTGGCTGAAGATCCGGGCGCGGCCCGTGCTCGGCTCGAACGGCGAGGTCATCCGCTGCGTCGGCACGATCATCGACGTGACCGAGCAGAAGAACTCGATCGACCGGCTACTGGTCGACGCCATGCACGACAATCTGACTGGACTTCCGAATCGCGAGGTCTTCCTAGATCGGCTGCAGGCGATCCTGTCGCTTGCCTCGACAACCGACAACGTGCGCCCCACCGTGCTTGCGATCGACATCGACCGCTACAAGCAGGTCAACGATGCGCTTGGGATCGCTGCCGGCGACAATATCCTGATTGCGATCACGCGGCGTTTGCGCCGGCTGTTGAAGCCACAGGACACGTTGGCGCGGCTTTCCGGCGACGAATTCGGCCTGATCCTTGTCTCCGAGAAGGATCCGGGCAAGATCGCCGACTTTGCCGACGCCGTGTCCAAGGCGATCATGGTGCCGCTCAATTTCGCCAACCGGGAAATCAACCTGACGGCCTCGATCGGCCTCGTCTCCTGGGTGGACCAGCAGGAAAGCTCGGCGAGCCTGCTCGCCGATGCCGAGCTTGCCATGTTCAGAGCGAAACGCGCCGGCGGCAATCGCGTCGAGCCCTTCCGCCCCGCCTTCCGCACCGTCAGCACCGACCGCCTCCAGCTGGAAACGGATCTGCGCCGCGCCATCGAGCGCAAGGAGCTGTCGATGGCCTACCAGCCGATCGTCAAGCTCGCCAATGGGGAAATCGCCGGCTTCGAGGCGCTGATGCGCTGGGACCACCCCAAGCGCGGCACGATTTCGCCGACCGAATTCATTCCGATCGCGGAAATGTCCGATCTCATCGAGCCACTCGGCATGTTCTCGCTGGAGCGGGCAGCCACCGACCTGATGGACTGGGAGCGTCAGACCGGCGAATTGCCGATCTTCGTCTCGGTCAACCTCTCTTCCGCCCAGCTGATCTCCAGCGAAATCTACAATGACGTGCGCGCACTGCTGGTGAAGACACAGTGCGATCCGAAACGGATCAAGCTCGAACTGACCGAGAGCGTCGTCATGGAAAACCCGGAACAGGCGCGCCTGATGCTGGAAAAGCTCAAGGACACCGGGATCAGCCTTGCGCTCGACGATTTCGGCACTGGATATTCGTCGCTCGCCTATCTCACCCGCTTCCCCTTCGACACGATCAAGCTCGACAAGGCGCTGGTCTGCGACCAGTCGGACAAGAGATCCGTCCTCTTGCGCTCCGTCGTCTCGATGGCGCGCGGGCTCGACATGCAGGTGGTGGCCGAGGGCATCCAGACCGACCAGGACGCCGCCGACCTCGCCATGATGGGCTGCGACTTCGGCCAGAGCTATCTGTTCGGCCCACCGCTCGGCTCGGAATCGGTGCTGAGGTTGCTCAAGGAGCGGTTTCCGCTGATGAAACGGGCGTGAGGCGGCAGGTCTTCACGTGCGCTGAAGCGCGACATGGAGACCGAGACCGACAAGGACCGCACCCCCTGCCCTTTGCAGATTGCGTTGCAGGGATGAGACCCGCGCCAAACGTTTGGTGACCATGCTCGCCGCCATTACGCAGGCGATGTCGGCAACCGTGAACATCGCGTTGACCGCCGTGCCGAGGATGACGAACTGCAGCCAGATCGGAAAGGCTGCGGCCTGATCGATGAACTGCGGCAGGAAGGCGAGGAAGAAAATCGCCGTCTTCGGATTGAGCACTTCGACCAGCATGCTTTCCACGAAGGCCCGCCGTCCGGTTTTCGGTGCAGCCGTCATCTCTTCACCGGCCCCCTGCGATCGAGCGGCACGGAACATGCGTATACCGAGGTAGATGAGATAGGCAGCGCCGACGAGCTTGACCGCCAGATAGAGCGTTGGCACCAGATGGAAGAGAACCGACAGACCCACTGCAGCGGCTGCCACGTGCACATAGCAGCCGACATGAATGCCCAGTGTCGCCATCAGACCTGCGCGACGATCCGCAGCCAGCGTGCGGGCCGCGACATAGAGCATGGCTGGGCCTGGAACGAAGGCGAAGACGGCGGTGGTGATGAAGAAGGCGATGAGGATGTCGGTGGTAGGCATGGGATGGGCCTCGCTTGTGCCGAACCTGGTGGTCCAGCACAAAAACAATGACCGCGCCCACTGCGCTTGCAAGCGGAATATGCACAGCGATCGGATTTACCGGCTCAAGCGTGCCCGGCATCCATCGACAGCATGGCCGGGTTGATGCCCATCAGGGCAAGCGCCCGGTCGTATTTGTTGTCCAGGCAACGGTCGAAGATCAGGCTTTCGGTGGCCGCGCAATGGAGCCAGCCGTTCTGGGCAATTTCCTCTTCCAGCTGGCCCGGGCCCCAGCCTGCGTAACCGAGCAGCATGGTTGCGTGGCGAGGGCCTCTGCCGTCGGAAATGGCGCGGACGATGTCGAGGGTCGCAGTCAGCGAGATGTCGTCGCTGACGGGGATGGAGCTGTCGGAGAGGTAATCGTCGGAATGCAGCACGAAGCCACGGTTTTGCTCGACCGGGCCGCCGCACTGGATGGGGAAATGGCGGGCGTGGTCGGGCAGCATGATGGCATCGTTGCGGTCGATCAGTTCCAGATGCAGCAACAGGTCGGCAAAGGTCACCGATTGCGAGCGGTTGATGATGAAGCCCATGGCCCCGGCATCCGAATGGGCGCAGATATACACGACGGCTCGGGCAAAATTGCCGTCCGCCATGCCGGGCATGGCGATCAGCAGGTTACCATCCAGGAAACCGCGCTCTCTCAGACTGGTTTTCGACGACAATGCCATGCCCGCCTCCCTGGTTTGCCACGTGGGCAATCGGCTTCATGCGTGGTTCAGACGTGGTCTCTCATTCAAGATGGGGCAGAAGCGGATTGTGATCAACCCAAAATGATGAGCATGAAGCAAGCGTGACTGGCCAAGGTCACGGCGATCTTCTAGAGCCGGGTGAATGATCTCCAGAACAGAAACAGACATGACTTATTCCCGCCTGTTGCATGCGCTCTTTCGTGGTCCATTGGCGCCGTTCGCGGCAGCCGTCGGCCTGTGTTTTCTCCTGTCGGCCTGGCCGCTGATGGCCGCGAGCAGCGAATGGGCGGTGAACGAAGGGGGCCGGATGCGGCTCATCCTTCTGCCAGAGGATGCAGACGGCCTGCGTCACGGCGCGCTGGTGATCGAGCCGAAACCGGGCTGGATCACCTATTGGAAGGAGCCGGGCGATGTCGGCATTCCACCGACAATCAAGCCCGCGCCCGGGGCATCCTTCAGCGTCGACGCGATCGGGTTTCCCGTGCCCAAGGTTCTGATGAGCGGCGACATGGTCGATGTCGGTTATGACCATCCTGTGACCCTGCCGATGACGCTCAGGAATGCGCCGGATACGACCGGCGTGACGATCAACGCATTTGTCGGCGTGTGCCAGAATATCTGCATTCCGTTCCAGGCCGATCTCACCGTGCCGCCGGATACCGAAGGCGCGAGCAATGCGGTCGAGACGGCCCTCGTTGCCTCGGCGCTGGCACAGATCCCACCCGGCCCTTCCGAGGATTTTCACGTCGTGGGACACACCATGAGCCCCGACGGCAAGGAGCTCGTGGTGCGGGCCATGATTCCCGAGGGCACGTCGGCGCCTGAGGTCTTCATCAGCGGGCCGAGCGGCCATGTCTTCGTCAAGGCGCATGCTTCGGCGGGCGAAGGCGGCGAGACGATCCTGTCCGTGCCAATCGGGAAACTTCCGAAGAAATACAAGCTGGCGGGCAAGACTTGGGGCATGCTTATCGTCAGCGGCGATCGCGCCATGGAAACCACGCTTGCCTTCGACTGACCTGCTCCTATATTCGCGTCGATTGCCGCACGGAGGGGTTCCGGGGGGCGCAACGCGAGCGAGGACGACATTCATGACCATAGCCATCGGCGACAAGCTGCCTCAGGCCACTTTCAAGGAAAAGACCGTGGACGGTCCGGTGGAAATCTCCACCGAAGACCTGTTCGCCGGCAAGAAGGTGGTCGTCTTCGCCGTCCCCGGTGCATTCACCCCGACCTGCACGCTGAACCACCTGCCCGGCTATCTTGAGAACCGTGATGCGCTGATGGCGCGTGGCGTCGACGATATTGCCGTCATCGCGGTCAACGACTGGCACGTCATGGGCGCCTGGGCGCAGCATTCGGGCGGCATGGGCAAGATCCACTTCCTCGCCGACTGGAATGCGGCCTTCACCAAGGCACTCGGCCTCGACGCCGATCTTTCTGCCGGAAGCCTCGGCCTGCGCTCCAAGCGCTATTCCATGCTGGTCGAGGACGGCGTGGTGAAGAGCCTCAATATCGAGGAAAATCCCGGCCAGGCGACCGTATCGTCGGCGGCCACGATGATCGAGCAGCTCGGCGCCTGAGGCGCTCGGCGTATATCTGACAAGGAGGCCCGGGAAACCGGGCCTTTCGCGTTTTCAGTGGGCGAGATCGAAGACGAGGATGCCAGCCAGACCGCCATCCGTGGCGCTGACGATGCGCTCGCCGACTTCCACATGCTTCGGATGCTTGAGGTAATAGTCGCGCACCATTTCGTCCTCGAAGGTGACGACAAAACCGTCGTTATAGCCGCCGCTCAGGCCCTCCGGCGAGACGTTCGGCCCCGACTTCACCTCCAGCATGCCCGGCACCACGTCCTTCAAATCGGCAATCGCCGCATAGATCGCCTGCTTCTCGGCATCTTGGACAGCCGCCTTGAAGCGCAGGAATACGCAGTGCTGGATCATGGATGTCTCCCATCAGTTTGGTTTTGACGGGAGCATAGGGGGAAAGGGGGAAAGGGCAAGGGGGGCGACGGCTGTGCAACCTTGTTCCGTCACCGTCATTTCACCAGAAGCGACCGCCCAAAACCCGACGTCTTGAAAGGCTCCATGCCGCGGCGGGCAAGCTCGTCGGCGCGTTCGTTTTCCGGGTGGCCGGCATGGCCCTTGACCCAGTGCCATTTCACTTTGTGGCGCTGGTTGGCGGTGTCCAGCGCCTGCCAGAGTTCGCCGTTTTTCACCGGCTTCTTGTCGGCGGTCTTCCAGCCGTTCTTCTTCCAGCCGAAGATCCACTTGGAAATGCCGTCCATGACATATTTGCTGTCGGTGTAAAGATCGACCTCGCAGGCGTCCTTCAACGCGTTGAGCGCCGTGATGGTGGCGAGCAGTTCCATGCGGTTGTTGGTGGTGTCTGCCTCGCCGCCGAAGAGTTCCTTCTCGGTCTCTCCATAACGCAGAACGGCACCCCAGCCGCCGGGGCCGGGATTGCCGGAGCAGGCGCCGTCTGTATAGATCTCGACATGTTTCATGCAATCAGTCCGTATTCGGAGGCATTGGTGACGGCGCGGTGGAAGCGCAGCTTCTTCAAATACTCGAGCGGGTCCTTCTTCACCACCAAGGCGCCTGCCGGCGTCGTCAGCCAGTCGTAGAGACGGGTGAGGAAGAAGCGCAGCGCGGATCCGCGGCAGAGGATCGGCAGGGCCTCGATTTCGGCTGCAGAAAGCGGGCGCACCGACTGGTAGCCCTCGATCATCGCCTTGCCCTTGGTGATGTTGTAGGCGCCATCCTTTTCGAAACACCAGGAATTCAGGCAGATCGAGAGGTCGTAGACCAAGAGGTCGTTGCAGGCAAAGTAGAAGTCGATGAGGCCGGACAACCGATCCCCCAGGAAGAAGACGTTGTCGGGGAAGAGGTCGGCATGGATGACGCCTGCCGGCAGGTCCTTCGGCCAGTGGGTGGCGAGAACATCGAGCTCGGCGCCGATCTCAGCCTCCAGTCCCTCCTCCACTTCGTCGGCCCGGGCCTCGGACTTGGCCCAGAGGATCTGCCAGCCATCGAGCGAGAGCGCGTTCGGCCGCGTCAGCTCGAAACCTTCGCCGGCGATGTGCATCTTGGCGAGGGCCGCGCCCACTTCGCGGCAATGCTGCGCCTCGGGCTTGCGCAGCCACATGCCTTCCAGGAAGGAGATGAGGGCCGCCGGACGGCCGGAGAGTTCGCCGAGCAGTTCGCCGTCGTGGCGCGGCAAAGGCAGTGGGCAATTGAGCCCGCGCTCGGAGAGATGATGCATGAGGCCGAGGAAGAAAGGCAGGTCTGATTTCTCGACGCGCTTTTCGTAGAGCGTCAGGATCAGCGGGGACTTCGAGGTGTGGAGCAGAAAGTTGGAATTCTCAACGCCTTCGGCAATGCCCTTGTAGGACAGAAGTTCGCCCACGTCATATTGCGCGAGAAAGGCCTTGAGGTCGTGTTCGTTGATGTCGGTATAGACTGCCACAGCTTTGAGGTTCCGTGCCGCTTCGGGGATGACAGCAGTCCTATAATGGGCAGCGCCAGGTTGCCAGTCCCGCAACGACATGAGGCACAGGAAATGGCAAGGCTGACGCCGTCGGCAGCTTGAGCCAAGAAACCAGAGCGTGTCAGACCGTGCGCCTCGGCATGGGCATCAATGGCACGCAGGAGGTCTTCGGTCAGTGTGATGTTCACGCGGACCGCCTTTCTTGCCAGGCTTCTGAGCGGGATCAGAACGGCGACGGCATCCTTGTTGTCCGGATCCGACATGGAAGGTCAAGGCTTCCTCGGCCATGCGTCGGGCGTCGTCCAGATCCGTGCCAGCCGTCACCACATCCGGAAAATCCGGAAAGGATACGCCAAAATCGCTGTCGCGTTCCTTGTGAATGAAGCCAATGAAATTGTGCACGTGATCACCTCAGCTTCAGTGCAGACTGCTTTTCAATGCTCTTGAGAATGCTGATCGGCAGATCTTTGTCGGGATGCGGGACCGTCACGCGGCCCCGGCTTGGTGTGATGTTTAAACTGCACGTGGCTGCCCTTTGTGGACACCGCGTACCACCCGTCTGCCCTCGAAGCGGCAATGACTTCCGAGCTCCTCATTGCGACACGTACACACGCAGCGCGCATTGCTCAATCGCAGGTGTCAGAGACTGCCAGAATTTTACGCTTCCCTAATTCTATATCGTTAGCCTTTCCTGCAACGATGATGGGGATGCGCCACTATGGATCTGCCCGAAACCGCCAAGATGGCGCACGATTTTGCCGCTGCCATGAGCCATGCCCTCATTGTCGTTGACGGCGGTGGTGCCATTCGCTTTGCCAATCCGGCCTTCTGCGACATGTTCGGCTATCAGCAAGGTGACGTTCTGGGCCAGCCGATCACCCTCATCATTCCCGAGCGCATGCGGGGTGCCCACACCGCCGGCATGGCGAATGTCGCGGCCGGCGCCAAACCCGGTCTTGCCGGCAAGGCCGTCGAGGTCTGCGCGCTCAAGCGGGACGGAAGCGAGTTTCCGATAGAGATCACGCTCGCGACCTGGACCGACGACGGCGCATTCTGGGCAGGCGCCACGATCCGCGATATTTCGGAGCGACGCGAGCGTGACGTCCGCCTCATGCGTCTTGCTTCACACGACACCCTCACGGGTCTGCAGAACCGCCACGAATTTATGACTGTGCTCGGCGACAAGCTCTCCGTGGCCAGCCCCTGCACGCTGCTGCTCCTGGACCTCGACGGCTTCAAGGATGTCAACGATACCCATGGTCATGCCGTCGGCGACAGCCTGCTTCAGGCCGTCGGTGTGCGGCTTCCCTACATGCTCGGCGACAAGGCTGCCATCGGCCGTCTCGGCGGCGACGAGTTCGGCGTATTGCTCAACGACATCGGCGACCCGATGATCGCCCAGAAGCAGGCCTCGTGCATACTCGATGCCTTCCGTAAACCCTTCAGCCTGGGTGGGCTGGACTTGGAACTCGGCGCCAGCATCGGAATCGCGATCGCGCCGCTGCATGGGGGCGAAGCGGAGGAATTGCTGGCTTCCGCCGATTTCGCGCTTTATCGGGCAAAGGCGGCAGGCGGGCGCGCCTATCGTTTCTTCGAAGCATCCATGCGCAACGAGAGTCAGGCGAAACGCCAGATGCGCGACCGTCTGCGGTGCGCGCTTCACCGCGGGGAACTCGAACTCTATTATCAGCCTCAGGTCGAGCTTGCGAGCCGGCGTGTCGTCGGCTTCGAGGCCCTCATCAGATGGAACCATCCGGAGCAGGGCCTTCTGTTGCCAGGCGTCTTCCTGCCGTCGCTGGAACAGAGTGCGCTTGCCACCGAGATCGGCTGGTGGACACTCGATGAGGCCTGCCGGATGGCAGCAGAAATCAACGGGAAGGACGGGACGTACCGGATCGCCGTCAACCTCTTCGCTCAGCAGTTCCGCTCACCCCATCTCTGCGACAAAGTCGCCGAGGCGCTGGAGCGTCACGGCCTGGCCTCCGAGTGCCTCGAACTGGAAGTAACCGAGGAAGTCGCGCTCAATGATGAAGAGACGAGCCTTCAGACGTTGCGGGCCGTTCGCGACATCGGGGTCGGCGTCGCCTTCGATGATTTTGGAACCGGCTTTGCTTCGCTCAGTTCTTTGCAACGCTATCCGCTGACGACACTGAAGATCGATCGGGGCTTCGTCCGGGATATCCGCAAGAGTCCGTCGGACGCAGCCATAACCCGCGCGCTCGTCGCCATGAGCCGTGAGATGGGACTGCGTACAGTCGCGGAAGGCATTGAGACGGCCGAGCAGGAAGCAGTCCTGCAGGACATCGGTTGTCAGGAGGGTCAGGGCTACCTTTATGGGCGCCCGATGCGCAAAGCGGATGCGATCGCTAGTCTCAAACCCGCTGACGCCTCGTCCCTGACAGACTTGGCAATGGAGCGCTGAGACCGCCGCGCGGCCCGCCGGTCAGCCGTTGACCCAGGCCATGTCCTCGCGGGTCAGTTCGACATCGCGCAGTTCGCGGTTGACGAGGAAATGCTCGTTTTCTTCCGCCGTGATCGCAAGCTCCACCTTAGCGTCGAACCGCTCGCGGAAGGCGTCGATGATTTCGTCGACGATGACCTCGGGCGCGGAGGCGCCGGCGGAAATGCCGAGCGTGCCGATTTCACCGACGTAGTCCCAGTCAATCTCGGAGGCGCGCTGGACGAGCAGCGAGCGGGTGGCCCCTGCCCTCAGGGCCACCTCGACGAGGCGCTTGGAGTTGGACGAATTGGGTGCACCGACGACGATGAAGAGGTCGCAGCCGGGCGCTGCGTGTTTGACCGCTTCCTGGCGGTTGGTCGTCGCGTAGCAGATCGAATCCGCCGACGGTGCCGTGAGGTTCGGGAAACGCTGCATGAGGCGGGCGATGACGCCGGCCGTGTCATCGACCGAAAGCGTGGTCTGGGTGACGTAACCGAGATTATCTGCGTCAGCCGGCTGGTAGGCGTCGGCGTCCTCGACGGTCTCGACCAGGGAGACGGATCCATCGGGCAGCTGGCCCATGGTGCCGATAACCTCCGGATGGCCGGCATGGCCGATCAGGATGACGTGGCGACCGAGACGCTGGTGGCGCATGGCCTGTTTGTGGACCTTGGACACCAGCGGGCACGTCGCATCGAGATAGAAGAGGTTGCGGCTCGTCGCATCCTCGGGCACCGATTTCGGCACGCCATGGGCGGAGAAGACGACCGGCTGCTGGCGGTGTTCGGCGGGGATTTCGTCGAGCTCTTCGACGAAGATCGCGCCCTTGGCTTCCAAGCCTTCGACAACATAGCGGTTGTGGACGATTTCGTGGCGGACATAAACCGGTGCCCCGTAGCGCTTGAGCGCGAGCACGACGATCTGGATGGCACGGTCGACACCGGCGCAGAAGCCGCGCGGGCCGCAGAGCCTTATCGTCAATGGGGGGCGGTTCATGTGCATGTTCATCGGGTCAACCGGCAATCAGGACAGCGATAAGGGCGAGTGCGGCGGGAAGCGCCTGAATGACGAAGATCTTCCGCGAGGCCGTTGCACCTCCATATAGGCCGGCGACCAGCACGCAGCCAAGGAAAAACAACTGAATTTGATAGCCGACGGCAACATCCGGGTGCAGCAAGCCCCAGATCAGCCCCGCGGCCAGGAAGCCGTTGTAGAGGCCCTGGTTCGCCGCCATGACCTTGGTTGCTTCCGCCTGTTCCGGCTTCATGCCGAAGGCGCGGCGGCCGGTCGGGGTCGTCCAGAGAAACATCTCGAGGATCAGGATGTAGATGTGTTCGAGCGCGACGAGCGCCACCAGCGTGGAGGCGAGATAGGACATGCAGTTTCCTCGACACGGCGGTCTGTTCGCCGTCTTCATGCGCATCTTCTAGCGGAAAAACTTCCGTGCCTCTATCGGGATTTCCGACGGATCACGCCTGCAAGCACCACCGCGACCAGGGCAAACGCAAGGCCGTACCAAGTGACGACATATTGCAGGTGGTTGTTGGGCAGGTCGATCTGAGTCACGCCTCCCTTGGGCAGACCGCCTGCGACCGGCGTCGAATCGGCGTCCAGGAAAAAGGGCAGGACACGCTCGGCCGGCAGGTCGACAGACGCCGCCATGCGCGTGCGGTCTTTCCAGTAGAAGATGTTTGCCGCCTCGTCATTGTCCGGCACGAGCGACGACGGCTTTTCCGTGAGTTCAGCCCGGCCGAGACCCGTTACCGTCTGCTCCCCCTCAATCAGGCTTTCAGGTCGGGTCGTCGGGTCCTTGCGGTCATATGGGACGAAGCCCCGGTTGACGAAGAGATAGCGCCCGTCTGCAAGCTCGAGTGGTGTGTAGAGGTAAAAGCCGGACTGTCCCTGGAAGGTCGCGAGGAAGTGGCGTTCCTTGTCGTTCAGGTAGCGACCGGTTGCCGTTGCATGGCGGTAGTCGACCGCTTCTCCTGCTGTCAGCAGGCGTTCCAGCTCGACGACATCGACGGGGGCGGCAGTGCTGCGTTCCTGTATGTCGGCAAGCAGGGCTTCCTTCCAGTGCAAACGGTTGACCTGCCAGGTGCCCAGCGACACGAGGATGGCGAGCGCTACGGGGACGAGCACCAAAGCAGCCCAGAAGCGCCATGTGCGGCGACCCGTCCCGGTCTCCTCGCCCATCCGTGTATCAGCCACGGTCGATCACCCCCGGAGAGGCATTGTGCTTGTACTGCAGGGCGATCAGCAGCGCCTTCAGGAAGCGCATGAGCCACAGGGTCAAAGCCACGCCGAGCGGCGCGAAGACGAGGATGTGGAGCCACATCGAGGGCTGGTAGGTAAGTTCCACCCAGACGGCAAAGCCAACGACCAGAAGATCGGCCAAGAGGATGACGAAGATCGCCGGGCCATCGCCCGCGTCGACCCAGGACAGGTCCAGTCCGCAGGAATTGCAGCGCGCCTTCGGCTTGGTGAAGCCGTCGAAGAGCTTGCCATTGCCGCAGCGCGGGCAGGACGCACCGAGTGCGGCCTTGACCGGATCCACCGGCGGAAATTTTGCGTTGTCTTCGGTCATCGGACCTCTCCTCGAAGGAATTCCATATCCCCGCCAACCCTTAGCGCATGCGAGGGTTCCCTCACAGTGCCGGATCGTCGCATCCCGGAAAGCACAAAGGGCGGCTTGCGCCGCCCTTTGCTCGAAACCTGCCCGGATCAATGGGCGAGCGGTGCACCCCAGTCGCCCCAGATGTAAATGGCGAAGAAGAGGAACAGCCAGACGACGTCGACAAAGTGCCAGTACCAGGCGGCAGCTTCGAAGCCGAAATGCTGCTGCGGGGTGAAGTGGCCGGCAAGCGAACGGAACAGGCAGACGATCAGGAAGATCGTACCGACCAGAACGTGGAAGCCGTGGAAGCCGGTCGCCATGAAGAAGGTCGCGCCGTAGATGGAATTCTTGAAGTCGAACGGCGAGTGCATGTACTCGTAAGCCTGCACGAAGGAGAACAGGACGCCGAGCAGGACCGTCAGGACCAGGCCGGAGATCAGGCCCTTGCGGTCGTTGTGCAGCATTGCATGGTGCGCCCAGGTCACGCAGGTGCCAGACAGCAGCAGGATGACGGTGTTGTAGAGCGGCAGGTGCCAGGGATCGACGACCTCGATGCCCTGCGGCGGCCAGGTGCCCCCGGTGAAGCCGACGCGGCTGGCCTGGATCGCTTCGTTAGCGAAAAGGCTGGCATCGAAGAAGGCCCAGAACCAGGCGACGAAGAACATCACTTCAGACGCGATGAACATGATCATGCCGTAGCGCAGGTGCAACGACACCACGCGGGTGTGATGACCGCCATGCGCTTCCTTGATCGTGTCGGCCCACCAGGCAAACATCGTGAAGAGCACAATGGCGAGGCCGATGAAGAAGAGCCACGGGCTGGCGAAGTTGAGCCCGAACAGGTTGAGCGAGCCGCCATTCAGGTAGCGCATGTATCCGACGCCGCCGAAGGTCAGCATGAAGGCGCCGATCGAGGCCAGCAGCGGCCATGGGCTCGGATCGATGATGTGGTAGTCGTGATTCTTCTGGTGCGCTTCGGCCATTTCAGCAATCCCCGAATGTCAATTTCATTACGAGTTCCGGCGAACCGGAGCCCTCTCACAGTTTTGGCTGTTCCTTGTCTTCCCCGACCGACAAAGCGGCCACCGGCTCCTGATCAGCGCGCGGGTAGAAAGTGTAGGACAGGGTAATCGTTCCGATGCCCTTTGTCTCCTCCGCCTCGACGATGGCGGGGTCGACGAAAAAGACGACCGGCATTTCGAGTGTCTCACCCGGCTGCAACGTGGTCTCGGTGAAGCAGAAGCACTGGACCTTGTTGAAGTAGGCGCCAGCCTCGCCAGGCGTGACGTTGAAGATCGCCTCGCCGGTGACCGGATGCGGCGAGTTGTTCGTCGCGGTGTAGGTAATCTGTACGGTCTCGCCGATCCTCGGCGTCACCTTCTTGTCGATTGCCTTGAAATCCCAGTTCAGGCCGGGAGAGGCATTGGCGTCGAAGGTGACATTGATGGTGCGATCGAGGACGACGTCCGAGACCTGCTCGACGCGCTGGGTCGTGCCGCCGTAACCGGTGACCTGACAGAAAAGCTGGTATAGCGGCACCGCCGCATAGGCCATGCCGACCATGGCGCCGACGAAAACGACGCAGGCGCTCGCCACGCCGAGATTGCGGCGGCTGGATTGCTGGATATGGTCGTTCGATTCGGTCACGATCTCTGCCTCGTCAGCCCACGTTGCCGATCTTGATGATGGTCACGACATAGAAAATCACGACCAGTGCGGCGAGTACCACGCCGAGTGCGATGTTGCGACCACGGCGCGACTTGCGCTGCTTGTCGTTGAGTTGAACGGTTTCGATCACAGTGCACCTCCGAGCGAGCCGACAAATGGCGCGAGGTAGAAATCGATCATCAGGGCCGCGAAGATCGCGAAGAGATAGAAGATCGAATAGGCGAAGAGCTTCTTGGCCGGCACCATCTTCTCGTCGCCGTCGGCCATGCGCCAGACGGCGATGGAACAGTGCACGAAATAGGCACCGAGCAGGCCGGCGAAGATGCCGTAGCCGATCGAGGCGAGACCCGTGAAGGTCGGCAGGACACCCGTAACGGCGGTCAGGACGGCATAAACGGCGATCTGGCGCTTGGTAGAGGGTATGCCAGCCACGTTCGGCATCATGGGCACGCCGACGGCGCCGTAATCCTTCATCTTGAACAGAGCCAGCGCCCAGAAATGCGCCGGCGTCCAGAGGAAGATGATCATGAACATGATGACGCTGTCGAGCGCGACGCCACCGGTGACGCAGGCCCAGCCGACCATGGGCGGGAAGGCGCCGGCCGCACCGCCGATGACGATGTTCTGCGGGGTCGAGCGCTTCAGCCACATCGTATAGACGACGGCATAGAAAAAGATCGTGAAGGCGAGAAGGCCGGCCGCGAACCAGTTGACCGCAAGGCCGAGAATGCCGACCGAAAAGACCGAGAGAACGAGGCCGAAGGCGAGCGCCTCATGCGGTGTGACGCGGCCAGCCGGAACCGGGCGGGTCGCCGTGCGCGTCATGATGGCGTCGATGTCGGCATCGTACCACATGTTGAGTGCGCCAGAGGCGCCGGCGCCGACCGCGATGCAGAGGATCGCGATGAAACCGAGGACCGGGTTGATCTCGCCCGGCGCGAGCAGCAGGCCCGCCAGCGCCGTGAAGACGACCAGCGACATCACACGCGGCTTCAGGAGCGCGAAGAAATCGCGGGGTCCGGCTTCGGAGAGGCGCACCTCGCCGTCCAGGCCGAAAACGCCGCTGTTGTCGATGACCGTCATACTGTCGAATTCCGTCTTGCTTGCTGTTTGGTCGGGCGCCGCGATCCTCTGGACCGCGGCGCCCGAACGTTTCTCAGTGAGCCCTTGGTGGCTTACTTGACCTTGGGCAGCTGTTCCCACTGGTGATACGGCGGCGGCGAAGACAGCTGCCATTCCAGCGTGGTCGCGCCTTCACCCCAGGGGTTGTCCCCGGCGATGCGCTTCTTGGCGAAAGCTTCGAAGACGCCGTAGAGGAAGACGAAGACCGCGAAGGCCGAGATGTAGGAGCCTATCGACGAGACCAGGTTCCAGCCGGCATAGGCATCTGGATAGTCGATGTAGCGGCGCGGCATGCCGGCGAGGCCGAGGAAGTGCTGCGGGAAGAACACCAGATTGACGCCGATGAACATGATCCAGAAGTGCAGCTGTCCGACAAACTCGTTGTACATGTAGCCCGTCATCTTCGGGAACCAGTAGTACCAGCCGGCAAAGATCGCGAAGACGGCGCCGAGCGACAGAACGTAGTGGAAGTGGGCCACGACGTAATAGGTGTCATGCAGCGAGCGGTCGAGGCCGGCATTGGCGAGCTGAACGCCCGTGACGCCACCGACGGTGAACAGGAAGATGAAGCCGATCGCCCAGACCATCGGGGTCTTGAAGGTCAGTGAGCCACCCCACATCGTCGCGATCCAGGAGAAGATCTTGATGCCGGTCGGCACCGCGATAACCATGGTTGCGAAGAGGAAGTAACGCTGCGCCTGCAGGGACAGGCCGACCGTATACATGTGGTGTGCCCAGACGACGAAGCCGACGGCACCGATGCCGACCATGGCATAGGCCATGCCGAGATAACCGAAGACCGGCTTCTTCGAGAAGGTCGAGATGATGTGGCTGACGATGCCGAAACCGGGCAGGATCAGGATGTAGACTTCCGGGTGACCGAAGAACCAGAACAGGTGCTGATAGAGGATCGGGTCACCACCGCCTTCAGGCGAGAAGAAGGTCGTGCCGAAGTTGCGGTCGGTCAGAAGCATGGTGATGCCGCCGGCGAGAACCGGGAGCGACAGCAGAAGAAGGAAGGCTGTGACCAGAACGGCCCAGGCAAAGAGCGGCATCTTGTGGATCGTCATGCCCGGCGCGCGCATGTTGAGGATCGTGGTGATGAAGTTGATTGCACCGAGGATTGAGGACGCGCCGGAGACGTGGAGCGCGAAGATCGCAAGGTCAACCGCTGGGCCGGGCTGGCCCGAGGTCGCGAGCGGCGGATAGAGCGTCCAGCCACCACCGACGCCATAGGCGCCTGCCGGACCTTCGACGAACATCGAGAGGACGAGCAACAGGAAGGCCGGGACGATCAGCCAGAAGGAGATGTTGTTGAGGCGCGGGAAGGCCATGTCAGGAGCGCCGATCATGATCGGGATCATCCAGTTGGCAAAACCGCCGATCAGCGCCGGCATGACCATGAAGAAGATCATGATGAGGGCGTGGGCCGTCGTGAAGACGTTGTACATGTGCTTGCCGCCGTCGATGGCAGCATCGCCTTCGAAGCCGTAGACCATGGATGCCAGACCATGGAAGATCTGGATGCCCGGGTCCTGGAGCTCCATGCGCATGGCAACCGAGAGGGCACCACCGACGATGCCTGCCATGATCGCGAAGATCAGGTAGAGCGTGCCGATGTCCTTGTGGTTGGTCGACAGGAACCAGCGGGCGAAGAAGCCCGGCTTATGGTCATGATGTGCGTGTTCGTCGTGGGCAACAGAGCCAGCCATTGGCCTCACTCCTCTCAGTTCGTGATGTTTTCAGCTGTCTGGACGGCGGCGGGAGCGCCATCGACAGCAGCCATGAGAGCGCGATTGGCGCCCGACAGATCGGAGGTGGCAGCCTGCAGCCAGGTCGCATACTGCGCATCGGAGACGACGCGGATCGCGATCGGCATGAAGGCGTGGTCCTTGCCACAGAGCTCGGAACACTGGCCGTAATAGAGACCTTCACGGTCGGCCTGGAACCAGGTTTCGTTCAGACGGCCCGGGATGGCGTCGATCTTGATGCCGAAGGCGGGCATGGCGAAGGCATGGATGACATCGGTCGGGGCAGCCGTAACGAGAAGACGGACGGTCTTGCCGACTGGCACGACGACTTCGTTGTCCACTGCGAGAAGGCGCGGATAGCGGGCAACATCTTCCTTGCCGGCAGCGGCGCGGTCGGTGTCCTTCAGCAGATAGCTGTCGAAGGAAACGGCCTGCTCGCCCTCGTATTCATAGGACCAGAGCCACTGCGTCGCGGTTGCCTTGATGGTGATGTCAGGGTTTTCCGGCATCTTCAGCTGGTAGGTCAGCAGGTTGAACGACGGGATCGCAATGGCGAAGAGGATGAGGACCGGAGCGACCGTCCAGACGATCTCGATCGCCGTGTTGTGGCTCGTCTTCGACGGCACCGGATTGGCGGCAGCGCGGAACTTGACGACCACGAGGATCAGAAGAATCAGAACGAAGATGGTGATCGGAACGATGAACCACAGGGTGTACTGCTCAAACCAGCTGTTGAACTCCATGATGGAGGTGGCTGGTTCCTGCATGCCCATCTGCCACGGCTTCGGCTGATCGGCGAAGCCTACAGAAGCGAAAAGCAGACAGGCCAGAGCGGCCAAGGCTGCATAGGTTCTCTTCATCACGGTTTGGTCTCCCACAAGCGCTTGATCCACATCAAACCATAGCGCAAAAATCATGCTAGTGTCGCCGTTTCAAATCACAGATTGGCCGCAATCGCAATACGCCCGCGCGAAAGCCGGTGCGGCATTTTTGCGCTTCATCAAATAGATGTCGCCGTCATACACAGGCTTTGCCCTGATGGGGCCGGAACGGACGCATGATTGCGCTCCCACTGGAAAAATGCAGTCCCAATTATGCCGCAGTCGGCCTTAAAACAGGTGTCGGGGCTTCCCATTTGCGCACCCCGACGACAAGAATGTCGGCAATGATTCGTTTTCCAGAGGTTTTCATGGGTCTGCCAAGACTTGCCTGGTCCAGCCTGACCGCGAGCGCGGTGCTGATCGCCGCTCTCGCGACACCGGCGCAGAGCCAGCAACCCCAGCAACAGCCAGGCTCTGTGCGCTCCAACCACGGTGCCTGGTCTGTCATCTGCGACAAGCCGGCCGGTGCGACCGAAGAACAGTGCGCCCTGATGCAGAACGTCATCGCCGACGACCGGCCGGAGGTCGGCCTCTCCGTCGTCGTCTTGAAGACGGCCGACCGACAGGCCCGCATCTTGCGCATTCTGGCCCCGCTTGGCGTCCTCCTGAAGGATGGCATGGAGCTCTTCGTCGACGGCAACAATATCGGCCGGGCCTATTTCACTCGCTGCTTCTCCGAAGGATGCTACGTCGAGGTCGAGATCGACGAGGAACTGATGAAGATCCTGCGGGCCGGCAAGGCGGCGGTCTTCGCGTTGCGCGAATCCGCCGACCAGGATCGCGTCGGCATTCCGATCGAGCTCGCCGGCTTCGGCGAAGGCTACGACAAGCTGCCCTGAAGGCTAGGTCGCCGGATCGTGATGACATTATAGAAGGGGGCAAGTCCGGCGGGCTTGCCCCTCTTTCGTTGCGCCCTTACATGCAAGACTTAGCGCCCAAGGAGACATGCATGACCCAGGACCTTCTCTCCCTCTTCGACTGCGACGAAGGCACGCTGACGCGGTGCGTCGCCGATGCACTCCAGGGCGCCGACGATGGAGAGCTCTTCGTCGAGCATGCGCAGGCGGAATCGCTCACCTTTGACAATGGTCGCCTCAAGGGAGGCTCCTTCAACACCGACCAGGGCTTCGGTCTGCGCGCCGTCGCCGACGAAGCGGTCGGCTATGCCCATTCCGGCGAATTGTCGCTTGCCGCCCTCTCCCGCGCGGCAGACGCCGTTGGTGCGGTTACCCATGGCTATTCCGGCTCCTACGCCACCGCCCCCCAGCGGACCAATGCCAAGCTCTATGGCGACGGCAATCCGATCGGCTCGCCGACCTTCGAGGAAAAGGTCAAGCTGCTCTCGGAAATCGACGCCTATCTGCGCGACAAGGACCCCAAGGTGCGGCAGGTGACGGCGACCGTCGGTGCGAGCTGGCAAGTGGTCGAGATCCTGCGCGCCGATGGGCACCGGGTGCGCGATACCAGGCCGATGACGCGGATCAACATCTCCGTCGTGACCGGTGATGGCGACCGCCAGGAAAGTGGCTCCTTCGGGGTCGGCGGCCGCATGGGCTTCAACGAGTTTCTGACACAGGAGAGCTGGCAGCGCGGGGCCGACGAGGCACTGCGCCAGGCGCTCGTCAATCTCGAGGCTCAGGAAGCGCCGGCCGGCACCATGGACATCGTGCTCGGCAATGGCTGGCCGGGCGTCATGCTGCACGAGGCCGTCGGCCACGGGCTGGAAGGAGACTTCAACCGCAAGAAGACTTCCGCCTTTGCCGGCCTGATGGGCGAAATGGTCGCCGCCCCCGGCGTCACCGTTGTCGACGACGGCACGATCAACGACCGGCGCGGGTCGATCACCATCGACGACGAGGGCACGCCGTCGGCCTATAACGTGTTGATCGAGAACGGAAAGCTGGTCGGCTATATGCAGGACCGGCAGAACGCCCGCCTGATGGGCATGAAGGCGACCGGCAATGGCCGCCGCCAGGGCTACGCCCACCAGCCCATGCCGCGCATGACAAACACCTACATGCTTTCGGGCGACAAGAGCCCGGAAGAGATCATTGCCTCCGTCAAGAAGGGCATCTATGCCGTCTCCTTCGGCGGCGGCCAGGTGGACATCACCTCGGGCAAGTTCGTCTTCGGCTGCACCGAGGCCTTCCTCATCGAAAACGGGAAGATCGGCGCGCCGGTCAAGGGCGCCATGCTGATCGGCAACGGGCCGGATGCCATGCGCCGGATCTCGATGATCGGCAACGATACCAAGCTCGACACCGGCATTGGCAATTGCGGCAAGGCCGGCCAGTGGGTGCCCGTCGGCGTCGGCCAGCCACATCTGAGAATGGACCAGATCACGGTGGGCGGTACGAAGGCTTAAAGGAGAACGCGCTCGTCCCCGAACTCGCCGTCAGCGACTGGTGGACGAGCCGCGCCTTCTAACTCGATCTGATCGGATTCGAGATTGCCTACGAGCGACCAGAGAAAGGTTTCAGCTTCCTCACGCTAGGCGATGCGCAACTGATGATCGCAGATCGGGCTCGGCCGGACGTCCGAATTGGTGGAAGCGCCGCTGGATCGACCATTCGATCGGGGACTTAACCTGCAGATCCGCGTGCCTCAGTTTCGGCCCATTATCGGCGCGACGATCACGAGGTTGGCAATCGGCAATTCGTTGTCCCCGATCCGGATGGCTATCTGCTGAGGCTATTCGAGGATCTGGGGATGCAGAATCTCGCACCGTAGTCTGAAACAACCTTCTCACAGAGACTGCCGTAGCCCGAATAGAACCACTCACCCCCGCGCCGGCATCAGCACACAGTCGTAGCGCTGGCGCACGAGCTTGTCGCAGGCGATGCGGGCTTCTTCCTTGGTCTCGAAACCGGTGAAGCGGGCGCGGTAGAAGGTCATGCCGTTGCGGGTGACCATTTCCGTGTAGGTGTCGAGGCCCTGCAGCGGGGTGCCGACCTTCTGGCGGGCCTGGGCGAGAAGATCCATGGCGGCCTGGGCTGACGTCGCGGCAGCGATCTGGATCTGCCAGTGGCGCTCGGCGGAAATCTGGGGCGTGCTTGCCGTATGCTGCGGATCGACCGGGGCGAAGCGGGTGGCGGGGTTGGCGACCAGTTCGGCGGAAGCGGCGGTAGACGGGGCATAGGCCGAGGCGGTGCCTGGCGCCGATGCACCTGTTGCGCCGGCCATGCCCTGGACGGCTGCCAGTGCCGACTGGCGGGACGCCGGAACAGGAACCCCGTCGCCGAGACGGGCGAGGTCCATCTGCACGCCGGTCGAGCGTGACACCAGCAATTGCTGGCCGGATGAGGCCTTCTTGATGTTGGCGTCGATCAGCCGCTCCATGATCTTGTCGCGGCTCGCGGCCGTGCGGCCTCCGAGCACGACGCCGACGACGCGGCGGCCATTCAGTTCGACGGCGCTGACGAGGTTGAAGCCGGAGGCATTGGTATAGCCGGTCTTGATGCCGTCCATGCCCTTGTAGCGGTACATCAGATTGTTGTGGCCGGTGATCGTCTTGCCGCGAAACTTGAAGCTCTTGGTGGCGAAGAGTTCGTAGTCCTTCGGGAAGTCACGCATCAGGGCGACGCCGAGGGTCGACATGTCACGGGCCGTGGTGAACTGCTGCGCATGCGGTAGCCCCGATGCGTTGAAGAATGTGGTGTTCATCATGCCGAGCGAGCGCGCCTTGCGCGTCATCAGGGCGGCAAAGCCTTCTTCGCTGCCGCCGATCTTCTCGCCGACTGCAGCAGCCGCATCATTGGCCGACTTGACGATCATGGCGAGCACGGCTTCGCGCACCGTGATCGTATCGCCTGCCTTGACGAAAAGCTTTGTCGGCGGTCGGGAGGCGGCATGTTTCGAAAAGGGAACAGGGCTGTCCCAGCTGAGCTTGCCGGCCTTGATCGCGTCCAGGACCATGTAGACCGACATCATCTTGGTCAGCGAGGCCGGATGATTGAGCTCGTCGGGATTTTCGGATGCCAGGACCTCACCGGTTCGGGCATCGAGGAGAAGTTGGGCACTGCCGGCATGGGCTGCTGTCGAGAGGGAGAGGATCGCCACGCAAAACGATAACGCGATCAGCAACTTGCTCATGAAAACTCCAATGCGGCCCGGATTTCAATGCTGACAGGGGCTGGTTCGATTCGATCGATCCGCCGTTCTGTGCCTGAGCCCCTATGGCAAGAATGGGGCGACAATCAGCCGATCGGAATCAAATGCAACCATCAGTCCACAGAAGGTCACCCGGTTATGGTGAATGGAGGGTTAATCCACAGGGCGAAAGCTCGCAGTGGCACTGCTGCGACCACCGCCGCTCACCGGGTGAGTGAGACGGCGCCCGTGCCCTCCTCGGCCAGGCTGTCCGACGGATTGACCAGCTGGCAGCGCTGCATCGACAGGCACCCACAGCCGATGCAGCCGTCGAGATTGGTGCGCAGGCGCTGGAGAATGCGAATGCGGGCATCGAGTTTTTCGGCCCATCCGGTGGCGATATGGCGCCAGTCTTCGGGCGTTGGCGTTCGCCCTGCCGGAAGGGCCGACAAGGCGTCTGCGACCTCCGACAGCGGCAGACCCACCTCCTGTGCTGCCTGGATCAGCGCCAGACGGCGAAGCACATCGCGACTGTAGCGGCGCTGGTTTCCACCGGTCCGGTCGGCAGAGATCAGGCCCTTGCGCTCGTAGAAATGAATGGCCGAAACCGCCAGCCCGCTTCGGCGGGCAACGTCTCCGACGGTCAGATGCATTTTTTGTTGCGCCATGGCTTTACCTGAACTTCGGTTGAGGTTGTAGCATGGCTCGAAATCGCATTCTATCGCATTCCGCAGAGAGAGTTCCTTCATGACCGATACCGCGACCGAGAGCCTTGCCGTCGAACCCACATTAGAAGCAGACGGCACGGGAGAAGCAGCTTCGGCGAGTGGGGATGACGGCCGCTGGCTCGATCTTCTGCAGCCCGCCCATCTCGCCACGACCCTGATGCTGAGCATGGGTGTGGCGCTCTTTGCGTTCAATGGCTTCTTCGTCTCGACCGTCTTGCCGAGTGCAATCGCGGAGATCGGCGGCGGCCACCTCATCGCCTGGTCGGTCTCGCTCTACCTGATCGGCTCGATCGTCGCCGGGGTGACGGCAGCCCAATTGAAGCAGCGTTTTGGCGCCCGGCGGGTGCTGATCGTGGCCACCCTCCTCTTCATCGCCGGCACGGTGGTTGCCGCCATGGCGACGTCCATGGAGCAGGTGCTTGTGGGCCGGGTGGGACAGGGGCTGGGCGAAGGCGTCGTGGCGGCGATCTGCTATGCGCTGATCCCGGCGCTCTTTCCTGCCCGGCTGGTGCCCAAGGTCTTCGGGGTCGAAGCCCTGGTCTGGACCTGCGCCTCCTTCGGTGGCCCATTTGCGGCCGGGTGGCTGGCTGAAAGTTCCTCCTGGCGCATGGCCTTCCTGATCAACGTGCCCTTCGGTCTCATCTTCATCGTGCTTGCCGTCTTCACGGCCACCAGACGTGAAGAGATGTTCGAGCGATCGAGGATGCCGATATTCCCGCTCGTGCTCTTGTCGCTCGGCATGCTGATGGTCCTTTACTCCGGCATTGTAGGGCCGGCCTTGGTGTCGGCTGCCCTGGTTTTCGCGGGTCTCGCCCTGCTCGCCCTCAGCGTCGTGAGGGACCGTCTCTCTCCGTCCAGCCTGATGCCGCACAGCGCCTTCGGCTTCAATTCCACGGTTGGCACAGGTCTCTGGCTGGTCCTCCTGATGCCGGTCGCTCAGGCGACAAGCAGCGTCTATTTCGTCTTCGGCCTGCAGCGCAGCTTCGGCTTCGGCCCGATGGCGGCGGGCGGCCTGGGGGCCGTCATGGCGATGAGCTGGAGCCTTGTCGCGGTTCTCGTCGCTTATATCGGAGCAGGATCGGCGCGTCGGCGTTCGATCGAGGCAGGACCTATCTTGCAAGGCGGCGGGATGCTGCTGGTAGCGCTCGGGTTTCATCAGGGCTCGCTGACGCTTCTCATCGTCGGCCAAATCGTGGTGGGTGCGGCCTTCGGCGCGAGCTGGGCATTCCTCAGCCAGATGCTGATGGAGACAAGCGCAGCCGGAGAGCGCGACAAGACCTCGGGCCTGATCCCGACGCTGCAATCGGCAGGCTTCGCAATAGGGGCGGCCTTTGCCGGACTTACCGGGAACAGCCTCGGCCTCGCCGAGGCATCAATCGGTGAGACGACGAACACCGCATTTGCCGCGACCTTCGTGATTCCCGTCCTGTGGACGATCCCGGCGGTGCTGCTGGCCAGGCGTTCTACAAGACTTGCTGCGGGCGTTTTGCCGCCTTCTGCGTAAGTTGAGGTGAAGTGTTGAAGCTAGTTTAAGGGTTCCGGGCTAGCCTGCCGGCAATTGTAAGAGTGATTTGTCAGGCAAGGCTATGGCGGGGCGGTTGAAACAGCGGGTGAAACGGGCGGTGATCACCGCCGGGCTGGAGGCGTCGTTTCTCCTGTCGCGGCTGGGGCTGGCCCGAGACCTGAAAGGGCGCGGCGTAATCTTCACGCTGCATCATGTTCGCCCGGATAAGCCCGATAGCTTCGACCCGAACCGGCATCTCGCCATCACGCCGGAATTTCTCGATGGGGCGATCCGGACGCTCGCCGCGCGAGGTTATCGTTTCCTGCGGCTGGAAGACGTGCCGGCCGCGCTGTCTGAGCCGGAGGGGTCGGCGCCCTTCGCGGTCTTCACCCTGGATGACGGGTTCCGCAACAATCGCGACCATGCCTTGCCGGTCTTCGAGCGGCACGGCGTGCCCTTTACCATCTTCGTCTGCAAGGGACTTTCGGAACGGAGCCACAGCATGTGGTGGGAGACGCTGGCTGCCCTGATTGCGGCGCGCAGCCGCGTGGCTCTCTGCCTGCCGGCCGGCAGGATCGACATGGATTGCGGCACGATACGCGCCAAGACAGAAGCCTTCGACGCCGTGGCGCGCTGCCTGATGGCGGGGGACGAGGCCAAGGGTGTGGCGCAGCTCAATGCGGTTGCGAATGCAACCGGGATCAACCCGCATGCGCTGGTCTCCGAAGCCGTGATGGATCGCGATGAACTGACGGCGCTCGCCCGCCATCCGATCGTCTCCTACGGCGCCCATACGGTGAGCCATCGGGGCCTTGCCGAACTGAACAACGAAGAGCTGCTGAACGAGTATAACGAGAGCGCCGACTACGTGGCCCAGATCACCGGCAGCAGACCGGTGACATTTGCCTATCCCTACGGCGATGCCCGCAGCGCCACGATCCGCACGGCGGGTTATGCCGACTGGGCCGGATTCAAGCTTTCGGTGACCACGCGACCGGGTACATTGACTCCGGCGTCATTGGAGAACCCGCAGCTTTTGCCGCGGATCTCCCTCAACGGGCTCTACCAAAAACGTCGCTATGTGGAGGCGCTGGCCTCGGGGTTGCCTTCGAGGCTTGCCGGCGGCTGAGCGCCCTCCCCTCAGGGATACATCCGGACTTTCGACCAGCCGTCGCCGTCACGGCGAAACTCGATGCGGTCGTGCAGCCGGAACTTGCGGTCGTGCCAGAATTCGATCGAACTCGGGATGATGCGGAAGCCGGACCAATGCGGCGGGCGCGGGACGTTGCCCAACGCGTATTTTGCCGTGTATTCGGCCACCGCCTTTTCCAGCGCGAAACGGCCTTCGAGCGGGCGAGACTGTTTCGACGCCCAGGCGCCGATCCGGCTGCCGAGCGGGCGAGACTGGTAATATTCGTCGGCCTCGGCATCGGAAACGACTTCGACCTCACCCCGCACGCGGATCTGACGGCGCAGCGATTTCCAGTGAAAACACATGGCTGCCTTTTTCTGGCCGAGAATTTCCTGTCCCTTCTGGCTCTCGAAATTCGTGTAGAAGACAAATCCCCTGACGTCGAACCCCTTGAGCAGCACCATACGCACATTCGGCAGGCCATCCGCATCTACGGTGGCGAGCGCCACCGCATTGGGATCGTTGATCTCCGAGGCTTCGGCGTCCTTCAGCCAAGTCGCGAAGAGGGCAAAGGGTTCGCTCTCTTCCGTGAAGTCACCAGTTGTTAACCCGATATCTGACATATTGTGTAAAATGCTCCCGATATGCATATTGGCCGCGGATGACGAAGCACTGGATCCTAGGCCCGTTGAAAGACATAGCAAAGTCGGTCGAGCGTACAAAGGGTTGGTGCATGCGTAGAAGCTCGATCTTCCTGGTCATCGCTGCGACACTTCCGCTCAGCGGATGCTTCGGTGGCAGCATGGACTTGTTCGGCTCCGACACCGTCGACAGTTCGATTTCCACGGCAACCGTCACCAAGACCGGCAATCCGACCAGCCATTCCGACGAGTTGACGGTGCAGAGTGCCGTGTCATCCGCCGATCTTTCCAAGACGGAAGGCAAGCCGCTTCCCTGGGCCAATGCGACGACCGGTAGCGCCGGCGTGGTGACGGCGATCCAGGAAGAGAAGGGCAATGGCGTGATCTGCCGCAACTTCTCGACCACCCGCCATTCCTATGAAGGCATCGCCTATTTCTCGGGCAAGACCTGCACGGCGGGCACCGGCAATTGGCAGCTGATGAATTTCGACCGCCAATCGTGAAGGCCGGATCGATTTCAGTCGCATTCGAAAGAATTGCTTAAGCAAACCGGAAGAAATAGGCCTCCGCCTCAACGTGCTGCGTAACGTTCGATTAGCAGTTCCCGTGCGACGCTTTCCGAGATTGTAGATCCCGTACCCGCATGAATCCGGCGGGACGGCATAAGAGTTTCGCGGACGGGGCGCCATGAGCGGGTCCTGCTGCATGAGGTGTGTTGGTGTCCTCGATGCGTGATTTCTATTCGATACTCGGCGTGAAGCGCGATGCCGGCGCAGACGAAATCAAGGCGGCGTGGCGCACGAAGGCGAAATCCGTGCACCCGGACCAGAACCGGGACGACCCGCATGCGCATAACCGCTTTGCGGAAATGGGCCGTGCCTATGAGGTGCTGAAGGATCCGGCCAAGCGAAGCCGGTATGACCAACAACGCATGAAGGTCGAAGCCTTGGAACGCGAACAGACGATCATGCAGCAACGCAACGCGGCCCGGGAGGCTGCCGAAAAGGCCAAGCAGGCAAAGGCGAATGCCGAGCGGGTTCTGGAGGAACTGGCGCGCGCGGAGGCGGAGAAGGCCAAGGCGGACGCCGCCCAGGCTGCCAAGATGAAAGCCGCGAAGGAACAGGCGGCAGACGCCAAAGCCAAGACGCAGGCCCAGGCTCAGCCTAACGCCAGCGCGGGTGTGAAGGACGAACCGGCAGACGCCGCTGCGGCTGGAGCCGGTGCGGACAAGGCGACATCCCGTGCTTCGAACGGCGGTGCCGCCGGCGGCTCGACGGCCGGCACGACCACCGGTCCGACGGCATCTGTCGGTGGAACTGCATCCGGCCCCGAAGAAGCAGCATCGCGAATCTTCGGCGACAGCCCGGAGGCTGCAGCTGCCGCCGAGAGCCTGCGTCGGGAACAGGAGGCCGCCGAGCTCGCAGAGGGCATGCCCCTGAAGCCGGCCGCTTCTCCGCTGCTGGCGCCGATCGAACTTTTGAGCTCGCTGGTGCGGCGCCTGCGGGGCGCGCCTCCTCCGCTGCCGGAAAAGGCGCCAGATATTTTCGCCGAGGCCGTGGTCGCGATCGCCGATCTGCTCGAACAGAAATCCGTGCCGATCACGCTCAATGACGGGCGCGAAGTGCGCGTGCCGCTTGACGGCGTGACCGAGGGCCATGTTGTGCGCCTGAAGAACCAGGGGCTGAAGTTCCAGGGGCTGCAGCGCGGTGACGTAGCGGTGACCATCAAGGTGCTCCGCGCCGAACGTTTCATTGTCGACCAGTTTGACATCCGGACCGTTCTGCCGATCACGCTGGAGAATGCCGTACTCGGCTGCGAGACGCAGGTCGAAGGACCTGATGGCACGATGGTGCCCGTCAGCGTTCCCGCCTGGTCCAACTCCGATCAGATGATCCGAATCGAAGATCTGGGCCTGCCCAATGGCGATGGCGCCCGCGGCGCGCTCGTCGTGGAATTGCGTGTGATGCTGTGGGAAAAGCCCGACGAGAAGGTGACCGACCTCATGCGCCTGATGCGCGAAGGGCTCTATATCTGAGGCTTGGCGCCTTAGAGACCCGACCCGAGCGCGTCGTCGGCCGGTGTCTCGGCACCTGCAGACAAGGACGGACGCGCGGCACCGACGAGCAAGAACGCGGGGCCTGCGGCGGCACTTTAACCTGACATATGAAGGATTTCAGGCACCGGCATGAATTGTCGGGGCACGGATGCATCGATGTCGGGCTGCAATCTTGAACGGTGGAACAGCCTATGCCATAGGCTCCACCAACGAAAGTCTCAAAGGGTCTCGATATGGTTCAAGGTTCCGGCCTCATGGCAGGCAAGCGCGGCGTCATCATGGGTGTCGCCAACAATCGCTCCATCGCCTGGGGCATTGCAAAGGCCTGTCGCGACCAGGGTGCCGAGATTGCCCTCACCTGGCAAGGGGACGCGCTGAAGAAGCGGGTCGAGCCCCTGGCCAAGGAACTGGATGCCTTCCTCGCCGGCGACTGCGACGTGACCAATCTCGACAGCATCGATGCCGTCTTCAGCAATCTTGAGACGCATTGGGGCAAGATTGACTTCGTCGTGCATGCGATTGCCTTCTCCGACAAGGACGAGCTGACCGGACGCTATATCGAGACGAGCCGCGACAACTTTGCCCGCACGATGGACATCTCCGTCTATTCGTTCACAGCCGTTGCCGCCCGCGCCGAAAAGATCATGAACGATGGCGGCTCGCTTTTGACGCTCACCTATTACGGCGCCGAAAAGGTCATGCCGCACTACAACGTCATGGGCGTCGCCAAGGCAGCCCTCGAGGCCTCCGTGCGTTACCTCGCCGTCGACATGGGCGGGCGCGGCATTCGCGTCAACGCGATCTCGGCCGGCCCGATCAAGACGCTCGCCGCTTCCGGCATCGGCGACTTCCGCTATATTCTAAAGTGGAACGAGTATCACTCGCCGCTAAAGCGCAATGTCACCACGGACGAGGTGGGCCAGTCGGGCATGTACCTCCTGTCGGACCTATCGACAGGCGTTTCGGGCGAAGTGCACCACGTCGATTGCGGCTATCACACGGTTGGCATGAAGTCGGTGGACGCGCCCGACATCGTGCTCGGCAAGGACTGACATCGGAGACTGCGCCGTGCTCATCTACATGATCCGTCACGGCCAGACCGACTGGAACGCCGAAGGTCGCATGCAGGGGCAGAAGGATATCGGCCTCAACGACATCGGCCGCCAGCAGGCCACAGAAAATGGACAGAAGCTCGCGCAAATCCTCGGCGCCAGCGCAAGGAATTTCGATTTTGTGAGCTCACCGCTCGGGCGCACCCGCGACACCATGGAGCGTGTCAGGGCGGCCATGGGCCTTCCCCCCGGTGACTACACGATCGACGAGCGGCTGAAAGAGCTTTCGTTCGGCGATTGGGAGGGCTCGACCCTGCCGGAGCTTGCTCAAGTCTCGCCGGAGAGGGTTGAAGAAAGAGCAAGACAGAAATGGGGCTTCATTCCCCCCGGCGACGACGCCGAAAGTTATGAAATCCTGTCCTGGCGGATTGGTGCGTGGCTGAAGTCGGTCGAACGGCCGACCGTCTGCGTCAGCCATGGCGGGGTGATCCGAAGCTGCTTCCGCCTGATCGCCGAGGTCAGCGAAGACGAGGCCTGCGAGATGAACATTCCGCAGGACAGGATCCTCAAGATCGATCGCGATCAGAAGTCGATCGGCTGGCTCTGATCGCTAAACCGGGCCACCCCATGCAGGCGGCCCTGATTTCCATCACTGCAAGACTTCCAGATCGTCGACGACGCGCTTGCCGTCCACTTCCGTGTAGAAGACGATGACCTTCTGGCCGGGCTCGAGGCCCTCGAAGTTGAACTCGGCAGGAACCGCATAGGTCTTGCCATCGTCGAGCACCAGGCTCATGCCATCGATGTTCACATCCTGGATGGTCGCTTCGACGTCGGCACTGCCGGCGAGAACAGCAACCGGAGACAGGAAGCTTGCCGTTGCAAGAAGCAAAGAGATCACGACACGCATTTGAACCACCCTGGACAAAATCACTGCTGACAACCTCTGCAAACTAGCCTCCCGAATGTGGCGGAATTCGCCCGCGATGATGACAATTCGATGAGAGTGTGGACCCGAACGGCGGGCAGGATCAAGCCGCGTGAACAGGTTATCCTGACCGTTTTCGGTGGTATTTCGCGCAAAGCCTCCATTCGCTCAAGAGTAAGGCGAGTCGAAATGCCTGCGTCTCCTGAAATCCTAAATTAACCGGCGGCGCATAGACTTAGCCGAATAGGTGATCAGGGGATACTTACACTTGCGCGACTTGACGAGGGACCCGCGTGCCGCGAGCAGATGGGGCAACGGCATGCTCTGGCTGATCGGAGGCGCCGTGCTGAGTGTCGTGATCGTCTCTGCGGGGCTGATGATCGACAGACAGACGGCACTCAGCGAACGCGGCCGGATCGAACACACCGTGCTCGACCGGTTGCGGCACGTGAAGTCCGAGATCGAGACGCAGATCCTGCGCGATACGGATCTGGCGCTCGCCATGGCCGACGATATCGCCGACGACAGCATGATCTCGCCATCCGAAATCAACCGTACGATCGCGCGCATGCTGAAGGACAATTCGCATATCCGGTCGATCCGCTTCGAGCCACTGAGCGATCCGGGGCGCATGGCATTCACGCCGACGCTCAGCCAGAACGAGCGAATGTTCGTTATAGATATTCCCGTGCCGCCCATGCCCTGGCAGGCTCAAAAGGGCTGGATCTCCCTCATCGTCACGATCAACGGCGACAGGTTCTTCAACGAGCATGCACTTCTGTCGGAAGATGAATTGCCGGAGCATGAAGAACATGACCACACGAAGCTGGCGGTTACATTGCCGTCGGTCCAAGGCGGAACTCTCGTTTTCGGCGACCCCACGATCTTCAACGAAAACCCGGTGACGCTTGCAGTCTCCGGCGGAGGCCTTGCGTTCCAGATCTACGGCGTTCCAGCCGACGGCTGGGACGGGGCGATGAACCGTCTCTTGCCGAGCCGCTTGCTTGTGCTGGCCGGTGTCATCGCGATGATGATCTCCGTGCTGCTCGCCGTCTTCCTGCTCAGCGAGCGCAACCACAATATCGCTCGCCTGCGGGCGCGCGAACAGCGACTGCTCGAATTGTCACAACGCTTCCAGCTGGCGCTCGAAACATCGAATATCGGCATCTGGGAAGTCGATGCGACATCTCATGCGCTGATCTGGGACAGCCGCAGTGCCGGTCTGCATGGCCTGCCCGCGAGCCTTGTCGACGACGAGGACAGGCTGGCCGACTGGTTCGCCTCGCTGCACGCCGACGATATCGGCAAGGGCGAGCAGCTCTACTTCGATTGCGTCGTTGCCGCGACGGCCGACCACTGGGACATCAATTACCGGGTCCCTCTGTCGGACCAGAGCTTCCGCTACCTGCGCTCTGTCGGCGCACGCACACACGACGGCAGCATCACCGGCATCGTCTGCGACGTCACCACCGATACGCTGCTCACCCAGTCGCTCAGCAAGGCGAAGGAAAACAGCGACATCAAGAATGCCGAGCTCGAACTCGCGCTCGAGGAGCTGTCGAGCCGTGAACATCAGCTGGCGGAGGCCTCTCAGCGGCTGGACCTTGCGCTCGGCTCGTACAATTGCGGCACGTGGGAAGGTGACCCCGTGACCAAGACCGCCATCTGGGATGAGCGCATGCACCAGCTCTATGGCGTACCGTTCACCGACAAGGCGGTCTCCGAACACGTCTGGCTTTCGCGCATTCATCCCGACGACCGCGGCGATATCCAACTGGCGACAAAGCGCGCCGTGACACTCGACCAGATCATCAACACGACCCAGCGCGTGGTGCTGCAGAACGGCGAGATGCGCTACATCCGCTCCGTCGGGCAGCCGCATGTCGGTCGCGACGGCAAGAAAAAGCTGATCGGCATTGCTTTCGACGTCACTACAGATGCGCTGCTCGCCGAGCAGCTGCGCAATGCCAAGGCGGAAGCCGACATGCGCAACATCGAGCTGGAGCTCGCCAAGAACCGCATCGAATTCAACGCGCTGCATGATCCCCTCACCTCGCTGGCCAACAGGCGCAAGCTCGATCTCGAGCTCGATGCGCTGGGGCGCAGTGGCGATCGGCAGGCGACGCGCTTCGCGATCCTCCACCTCGATCTCGACCGCTTCAAGGAAATCAACGACACACTCGGCCATGCGGCCGGGGACGCCATGCTGGTCCATGCCTCGCGCATCCTGATGAAACACGTGCCGCGCGGCGATCTGGTCGCCCGTATCGGCGGCGACGAATTCGTCGTACTGGCTCGCCGCCAGACTACCGTCGAGGAACTGGCGACACTTGCCAACAAGATCATCGAGGAAATGCGCCTGCCGCTCGACTTTGAGGGTTTCGACTGCCGCTGCGGCGTGTCGATTGGCATTGCGCAGGCGCAGGGCCCCTCGCCCGATGCGCGCAAGATCCTGATCAATGCAGACATTGCGCTGTACCAGGCCAAGGAAAAGGGCCGGAACTGCTACGAGTTCTTCACGCCTGACCTGCAGGCCAACATCGTCGCCAAGAAGCGCATGGCCGATGACATTCTCGCTGGCTTCGACCGGGACGAGTTCGTCGTCTACTACCAGCCGCAGTTCGAGGCATCCAGCATGCAGCTCTGCGGTGCCGAGGCCCTGATCCGCTGGCGTCATCCAGATCGTGGCATCCTGGCCTCCGGCAATTTCCTCAAAGTCGCGGAAGACCTGAACGTGATGGCCCGCATCGACGAACTGGTGCTGCAGACGGCGCTGAAGGACCAGATGCGCTGGACGGCACTCGGTATGCAGGTGCCACGCATTTCGGTGAACGTGTCATCCAAGCGGCTGCATGACGACCACCTCATCGACCAGTTGAAGGGGCTTGCGATCAATCCAGGCTCGATCTGTTTCGAACTGGTGGAATCGATCTTCCTCGACGAAAGCGACACGCTTGCCTCCGACAATATCGACAAGATCAAGTCGCTGGGCATCGACATCGAGATCGACGATTTCGGCACTGGCCACACTTCGATCGTCAGTCTTTTGAAGCTGAAACCGAAGCGGTTGAAGATCGACCGCCAGCTCGTGCTTCCCGTCACGGTAAAGCCGCAGGAACGCAGTCTGGTGCGCAATATCGTCGAGATCGCCCGTTCGCTCGGAATCGAGACCGTGGCGGAAGGCGTGGAGACGCATGAACATGCTGGTATTCTGCGGCAGCTCGGCTGCGACTATCTGCAGGGCTATGCCTTCGCAAAGCCACTTTCCTTCGACGATTTCACCCGCTTCGTCGATCACCTGCCGCAACGCAAGGCCTCGTGAGCGGCAGGAGAACGGACCATCGCGCATTCGGTGACACTGTGTTGTCGCAAAACAGCGGCAAGGGGCGCAAAAGCGCTTCACAGAAATTGCGGATTTGCTCTATGAGTGACCCCATCCAAGGCAGGGCCAGACGGGAGACGTTCCGGATGGCGAGAATGGAATGGTAGCTCAGGCATGTCGCACAACACCTTCGGTCATCTCTTCCGCGTCACCACCTGGGGCGAAAGCCACGGACCGGCGCTCGGCGCGGTCGTCGACGGCTGCCCTCCGGGCATCCGTTTCGCCCAAGAGGACCTGCAGGCCTTCATGGACAAGCGCAAGCCGGGCCAGTCGCGTTTCGTGACGCAGCGGCGTGAAGACGACATCGTGAAGGTGCTCTCCGGCGTCATGCCGCAGGAAGACGGCACGATGATCACGACGGGCACGCCCGTGTCCCTCTTCATCGAGAATACCGACCAGCGCTCGAAGGATTACGGCGACATCGCCAAGCGTTATCGCCCCGGCCATGCCGACTATACCTATGATCTGAAATACGGGATCCGCGACTATCGCGGTGGCGGGCGCTCGTCTGCGCGCGAGACGGCGGCCCGCGTGGCAGCCGGGGCTCTCGCACGGCTTGCCATGCCCGACGTCACCATTCGTGGCGCACTGGTGCAGATCGGCACGCACAAGATCAACCGCGACAACTGGGACTGGGCGCAGGTCGACCAGAACCCGTTCTTCTGCCCGGATGCCGCCATGGTCCCGGTGTTCGAAGAATATCTCGACGGCATCCGCAAGGCCGGTTCTTCCGTCGGCGCCGTGATCGAAGTCGTGGCTGAAGGCGTGCCGGCCGGGATCGGGGCACCGGTTTACGGCAAGCTCGACCAGGACATTGCCTCCGGGCTGATGTCGATAAACGCGGTCAAGGGCGTCGAGATCGGCAACGGCTTTGAGGCCGCCGAGATCACCGGCGAAGAAAATGCCGACGAGATGCGGATTGGGGCCGATGGCAAGCCGGTCTTCCTGTCGAACCATGCCGGCGGCATTCTGGGTGGCATTTCGACCGGCGAGCCAATCGTTGCGCGTTTCGCGATCAAGCCAACTTCGTCGATCCTGACGGAGAAGCGTTCGATTGATGCTGATGGCAACGAGGTGGACGTGCGGACCAAGGGACGTCACGACCCGTGCGTCGGCATTCGCGCCGTTCCTGTCGGCGAAGCGATGCTCGCCTGCATCATTCTCGACCATATTCTAAGAGACCGTGGCCAGAACGGCCGGACAAGGTGAGGACTACCCCATGAGCTATGACCAGAAGCGTGTCGTCGAGGCAATCCGGGCCTTCGAAGCTGGTGAAATCGTCGTGGTCATGGACGATGACGGACGCGAGAACGAGGGCGACCTGATCGTCGCTGCGGTTCATTGCACGTCCGAGAAAATGGCCTTCATCGTGCGCCACACGTCGGGCATTGTCTGCGCGCCGATGCCGAAGGAAGAGGCCAAGCGGCTGAACCTTTCGGCCATGGTCGCCGAGAATGACAGTGCGCATACGACGGCCTTCACCGTATCGGTCGATTTCAAGCATGGCACGACGACCGGAATTTCGGCTGACGACCGGACGCTGACGGTGCGCAATCTCGCCAATCCGAATGTCGGCGCCGTCGATTTCGTCCGCCCGGGGCACATCTTCCCGCTGGTGTCTCGCGAAGGCGGCGTGTTGATGCGGTCCGGTCATACGGAAGCGGCCGTCGATCTCTGCAACATGGCGGGCCTGCCGCCGATCGGCGTGATCTCGGAACTGGTCAATGACGACGGCACCGTGATGCGCGGCCCGCAGGTGGCGGCGTTTGCCGAACAGCACAAGCTGAAGCAGGTTTCGGTCGCCGACCTCATTGCCTATCGCCAGCGCAAAGAAATGCTGATCGAGCTCAAGTCGAAATTCGACGTCCAGACGCCCTATGGCGCGGCCAAGGCCTATGCCTATTCCCTGCCCTGGGATCCCATGCAGCACCTGGCAGTCGTGTTCGGCGATATCAGGGACGGAGAAGACATTCCCGTGCGCCTCCATCTGGAAGATGTCGGCCGTGACGTCTTCGGCACCGACCGCCAGATCGACGGCATCATGAAACGGATTTCGGAGAAGGGCCGCGGCGTCATCGTCTATTTGCGCGAGGGCTCGGTCGGCGTCGGCGTTTCGACCACCGCACGCACCGGCAAACATGACCGGGAAGGCCATCAGGAAGCCCAGGCCCGCGAGAGCGAATGGCTGGAGATCGGGCTCGGCGCACAAATCCTCAAGGATCTCGGCGTCACCTCGATCCGGCTCTTTTCGTCGCGCGAGCGCCACTATGTCGGCCTGGAAGGCTTCGGGATCCAGATCTCTGCGACGGAAATCGTCTGACAAATATTCTCGGAGGGGTTGCGTTCGTAAAGGTTCGGGTAACCATTCCCGACGAAAGTGTCCGATGTAACCATTCGGGTGTTTTCGTTCATAATGACCAGTTTGCTCACCAACCATGGCGCGATTTCCGCGCTGGCCAATCTCCGTCAGATTTCCCAGGAACTCTCGACCAATCAGAGGCAGGTATCGTCGGGGCTGCGCGTTCAGCAAGCCTCGGACGACGCGGCTTACTGGTCGATCGGCACGACGATGCGATCCGACAGCAAGGCGCTGTCGGCCGTCCAGGATGCGCTTGGACTAGGGGCAGCTGCGGTCGACACCGCTTATACCGGGATGAGTGCCGCCATCGAGGTGGTGATGGAGATCAAGGCGAAGCTGGTCACGGCCCGGGAAGCCAGCGTCGACAAGCTGAAGATCAACGAGGAGCTCGAACAACTCAAGGGTCAGATCTATTCGATCGTCGAGTCCGCGAGCTTTTCCGGCCAGAACTGGCTGCACAGGATCGACGACACTGATGATGCCGACAAGCAGGTGGTCGGCTCGTTCACGCGGACGGTCAATTCCGTATCGTTGCAGACCCTCACTTACGACATGAGCAATCAGTGGGGCACGAACCATCTCATCGACGAGAACTATCACAACGGTATTCTGACCAATGTGGAGTTCGCTCGCGAACTCGGTTTGACGACCGAGTGGGTGTTGCTGAGCGGAAAGAACCACGACATTCATGAAGACATGATCCTGACTGCGGACACCACCGAGCAGGACATAGACGAGATGGTCAGCGTTCTGGAAATGATGCTCGGCGCCATGGCCGACGCCGGTGCCAGGCTGGGTGCACTCGTCAGCCGGATCGAAATGCAGACGGAGTTCGTGGCTGATTTGCGGGATGCCACCGATCAAGGCATCGGTCGTCTCGTCGATGCGGACATGCACGAGGCCGCGACCCGATCGAAAGCGCTCGAAACGCAGCAACAGATGGCGACGCAGGCGCTGTCGATGGCCAACACGCAGCCGGACATCCTGCTGCGGCTCTTCCAGTAGGTTCTCATTGCCCGCCGGAGCGAGAGGAGCCCTCGCTCGACATCAACCGGCAAGCGGCCCCTCAATCATCGGCTCCGGCCTTCCCGCCCAAGTCAACCGCCAGACATCGCCCTGGCGAACGGACTGGACAGCGGCGGGGCGCAGGATGGCGAAGCAGGTGCCGCCTTGATGGCGGACGGAGGGGTAGATGATACCGTTGAGCCCCGCGCGTCGGGCTTCGAGCGCGAGGCGGTTGCCCTCCGGATAGCCGACCGACTTGTCCGGCGAAAGAGCCGGATGGGCAGGTTTCGCCCTCAGGTCGAGAAACTCTCCCGAAACGCTGCACAGCATTTCCGCATAGTCCGCCACCGCTTCATAGACGCCCGTGCGGGCAAGGAATTCGGTCATGTGGAAGGTTATCTCTGCAAGGCAGGTCTCGACCGAGAGTGCCGCATACCAGGCGCCACGCGTCTCGCCGTTGAAGCGGTTGGGCTCGCGAGGCTTGGCATAGGCGAAGCTCGCATTGATGAAATGTGCATGCGGCACGTCGTAGACGAGTTCCCTGGCGGACAGGCCGGATATGCCGGTCGCCTGGGCCTGCATGCGGCTCGACGTGGCCGCCTCGATCTCCGCGAGTTCGGCCAGTTCCGCGGCACTATCGGCCAGCGGGGCCAGCACGGGCGGCCGCAGCCGCGCGGTCGACACAAGCCGCACAGTACGGGGATGGGCGACAGTCGACACCGGAAGATCAGCGATTGCCACTCAAAGGCCCCCGCGCACCGCATCGAGATAGCGGCGCACTTCCAGCATATGCGGGATCCCGCCTTCGATCATGGCGGCGACTGGGGTGCGGCGATCGAAGAGCGGGCCGGTGTTTTCGAGCATCGGCCAACGGTCGGCCATGGCGTCGATGAAGAGCAGATGCAGCGCCTTGTAGATGCCTGTCAGCGCCGAAATCCGGGTCATCTGGTCCTGGCTCAGCGTCTTCGTCACGCTCTCCGGCTTCAGACGCTCCCAGGTGCTGACGGAGACTCCGAGCAGGGCTGCCGCCTGCTGGCTGGTCAGATCCCAATGAGCCACGATGCGTCGGAAAGCCTTGAGTGCCGTGGCCGACAGCCGCTTGCGGTCGGCTTCATCAGCGAACCCCGGCGAAGGCATGGCCTGAGCCAGGGATCTTTCAGCCGAACTGAGCATAGTACTCTCCATCAAATGACACGTTAAATATATATCATTTGATGGGCTTTACAAGTCTGAAATCAGATCACCCTGCGCGCCATTCCCACCGAGCGGGGAGCAGTTTCGTCGAAGCCGAACTGGGCATAGAGGCGGTTAGCCGGCACATCCGCGATCAGGCTGACATAGGCGGTCTTCGGCAGGGTTGCGATGAAATCGGACAGGGCTGTCATGATAAGCTTGGCCAATCCCCTGCCCTGATGGGCCGGGAGTATGGCAATGTCGGCGACCTGGAAGAAGCAGCCACCATCGCCGATGATGCGGCCCATGCCGATGGTTTCGTCACCCAGCATCAGGCAAACGCCGAAGATCGAGTTCGGCAGTCCCTTTTCTGCCGCTTCGCGGGAAAAGGGCGTGAGACCTGATTCCAGCCGCAGACGCATGTAGTCATCGACGGCGGGCACGCGGGGTTTAATGCGGTAGGCGCTGTTGTCGGTCACGTCTCTGGTCTTTCTGTCCATTGTGTTTGTCTTCGGTCAGCCGAGCCAGCCGGGCTGGAGGCGGACGGTCTCCATGCCAGCGAAGCGGGCGACACGCTGGAGTTCGGCCTCCAGTTTTTCCAGCCGACCGGCACTCGGTTTCACGCCGGGTTCCAGCCAGAGGCGGCGCACGTCGAGCACGCCCTCCTTGCGCTCCGCCTTCATGTCGATGCGGCCGATGAGGCGGTCGCCTTCCAGCAGCGGGAAGACGTAATAGCCGTATTGCCGTTTGGGCTCGGGCACGAAGACCTCGATGCGGTAGAAGAAGCCGAAGAGACGTTCGGTGCGGTTGCGGTCGCGGATCAGCGGATCGAAGGGCGAGAGCACGCGGATGCGGGCGGGCGGCTCGGGGGCGTCTAGGAGCGCCGCGATCCTGTCGGCAAAGGCCGCGGAGGCGCGTGGCTTGCCGTCCACGGTTTCGATCAATACGTCCTGCAACTCGTCGCGATGCGCGATGACCCAGGCCTTGGCCTCGTCCGGTGTGACAATGTCGAAGAAGGCGGCGATCTCGCCCGAGGTGGCGAAGCCGAGGCGGGTGAGCGCCGCACGGCAGGCCCAGTCGACGAAGGCTTCGTGCTCGACCTCCGGGGCATGGTGCTCGGCGGGAATGACCCGCTCGGCGAGGTCATAGACCTTCTGAAATCCCTCGCGGCGCGCAATCGCCAGCTTGCCGGTGTGCCAGAGGAATTCGAGCGCGGTCTTGGAGGGATGCCAGTTCCACCAACCGCCGGACTTGTGGTCCTCGGCCTTTACGTCACGCGCCATGACCGGGCCATGATCGCGGATGCGGGCATAGGTTTCCTCGAAGGCCTGATCGAATCCTTCCCCCTGCCATCTTGCCCAGTTTTGCCGGATCCGTTCCTCGCGGCGGACAAAGCGGTGTTTCCAATAGGGGAAGAAAGCGGACGGGATGATTGAAGCGTCATGCGTCCAGTGCTCGAAGAGCGAACGGTCCTTCTCGGCCAGATGGGCGAGGTCTTTCGGTCGATATGTCTGATTGCGGGAGAAGAGGATCTGATGGTGAGCACGCTCGACCCACTGGATGCTGTCGACCTGCACGAAGCCAAGGTCGTGAATCAGGTCATAGAGGCCCTGACGCCCCAACGCCTTCGTCGGGGAGCGGGACAGGCCCTGCCGCTCGAGGAAGATTTTTCGCGCCAGCGTGTTGGGGACGGGAATCGACATGAAGGGAGGCTAGGACATGTTCGCGGTTTGTTCAATGATGGAAATCTTACGTTTCAGATTGCCCGCACTGCGTTCGTCTCTGGCACGCTATCATCCTCTTCGAGGACAGCATGCCGTGCATCTGGCACTACCCCCTTTGCCGGTCTATAGCATCACCAAACGCCGTCAGGAGATCACCCGCCTTGCACATCCGTTTCGACCAGGCCGAACTGCGCTTCGGCGACCGCGTGGCCTTGCAGCCGCTCTCGCTGTCGCTCACCGAACTGCGCATCGGCGTGATCGGGCTCAATGGTTCCGGCAAGACGAGTTTCGCGCGGCTGATCGCGGGGCTTGCCAAACCCACCGCCGGCACTGTCACGCTGGATGGCCTCGACACCGTGGCGGACGAGAAAGCGGCGCGGGCGAAGACGGGGTTCATCTTCCAGAATCCCGGGCATCAGATCATCCTGCCTGTCATCCGCGAGGACATCGCACTCGGGCCGAAATCGCGGGGACTGCCCGCGACCGAGGTCGAGCGGCTGGTGGAGGACGCCCTTGCCCGCTTCGGTATCGGCGATCTCGCCGCGCGGCGGCCGCACGAACTGTCCGGCGGGGAGCTGCAGCTCGCAGCACTTGCCGCAGTCTCAGTCAACCGACCCGAGGTGGTCATCTTCGACGAGCCGACGAACCAGCTGGATCTGAAGAACCGCGCGAAGGTAAAGGCGGCGATCGAGGGGCTTGGCGAGCAGGCGATCGTCATCAGCCACGACCTCGAGCTCGGCGCCGACTTTTCCCGGGTCCTGGTCTTCCATGAGGGCGCCCTCGTTTTCGATGGTGGGGGACAGGACGCGGTCGCACGCTACCGGGAGATTGCCGGATGCTGACGAGCCTGCATGTGGAGGGCCAAAGCCTGCTGCATCGCATACCGGTCAAGCCGAAGCTCTTCGGGCTGATGGTCTTCGGACTCACGCTTTATCTGATTGCGCAGCCGCTAGCGCTCACTGCCGCGCTCGTCCTGACGGGCTTCCTCTATCTCTCGACCGGTGTCGGCTTGTCGGAAGGATTGCGGCGCCTGAAGCCCGTGCTCTTCACCATTGCCTTTCTCGCCGCGGTCAATCTTCTCCTTCTTTCGCCGGAAGAGACGCTCGTCACGACGCTTCGGCTCGTCGCCATCCTCTTCCTCGCTGCGGCCGTTACGGCCTCCACGACGATTGCCGACTTCATGGCCGCCGTCACCGATCTCGCCCGGCCGCTGGAACGTCTGGGCCTCATGAAGGCGGCCGATCTCGGGTTGGCGCTGGGGCTGGTGCTGCGTTTCGTACCCGAGATCGCCCAGCGCTACGAAGCGCTGAAGGAGGCACATGCTGCGCGCGGCATTCCGATCAAGCTGTCGCGCATGCTCGGCCCGCTGATCATTTCGACGCTGAAGGATGCGGATCGCATCGCGGAGGCGATTGACGCGCGAGGAATTCGGGGTCAGTAAAAAGCCCTTCAGATTTTGGGGGACCCCTTGATGACCACCAGAGACCTCGTGCTCGCCGCCCTTTTCACCGCCATCATCATCGTGCTCGGCTTCCTGCCGCCCGTGCCCATCCCGCTCCTGCCTGTGCCGATCACGGCGCAGTCGATGGGCGTCATGCTGGCCGGCTGCATCATCGGCGCCAAGCGGGGGGCGCTCGCCTATGCATTGCTCGTCGTGCTCGTCGCCGTCGGCCTGCCCGTCCTGTCGGGTGGTCGCGGCGGCCTCAACGTGCTGATGGGCCCGACCGGCGGTTACATCTTCGGCTGGATCATTGGCACTTTCGTCACCGGCCTGCTCGCCGAAAAGCTGGTCCGCGAGGGCCAGACGGCTGCCAAGCAGATGGCCGGTTTCTTTATCGCAAGCGTGGTCGGCGGCATTGGCGTCGTCTATCTCTGCGGCATGCCGTGGCTGTCGATAGTGGCTGGTACGCCCTTCCCCGCCGTGCTGACCGGCTCGCTCGCCTTCATTCCTGGCGACCTGGTGAAGGCTGCGATCGCGACACTTGCGGCGCGCGCCGTGCTCGTCGGTTATCCGTTGTTGCCGGCCCGGGCATAAGCGCCCGATCCCTCGTTTCAAGCCAGAAGATGCCACCTCCGCGGTGGCATTTTTGCGTTCTGGGACAGGAGAATAATGCCGTCTCGGCCATGACCGAGATCGAGTCGAGGAGCAGACGGCTGCCTCGCATACACTGGCGGCAGAAGCAGATCCGCTCAACACGCTGCTTGCCCAGTTCCGACTCGGCCGCGGCATCGGCATGGGTTCTGCGGCACCCGCCGAACCGGCAAAACAGGACTGACGGAATTCTGAGCTCAGGGCCGGGCTGCACAGCCCGGCCCTCTCCCGCAACTCCGCCGTTATCCTCAATAAGGGTTTAAGAAATACTGCAAAATTTAGCGGTTCTTGATCAAAGAATTAACGATATCTCGCCATCCTGCCGCGATTGACGGGGCCGTACCAGCGGCCGTGGGGATGGGACAAAACATGCTGAATACGTTGAAGAAAATACCGCTCTCGGTGCAGATGGTGCTCGGGATCGGGATCGCGGTGGCCGCCATACAGGCAGGCACCGCAGCCTATGAAATTTCCGCCGAGCGGCTGAGCCTGACGGACAAGGCGGCCATGCGCGGCGACGCTGCACTCGATATGCTCGAGTCGGTGCATACGCAGGCCATGCTGAACCGCAAGGAAGTCGGCGAGGACGATCCGGCAATCGAGACGCTCGATGGTACGATGGAGCAATTCTCCAATGCCGGCGGCAGCGTCAAGATCTGGCTGGTGATGGGCCCGAAGGTCATCGACTTCCAGAGGGCGCAGGGAGAGACCGAGTTCGAGAGCCCCCGTGATGCGCTCGACCAACAGACAATCGACAAGCTGCAGACGCTCAACAGTCTCGAAGGCGAGACTTTCCGAATGACCCGCCCGGTCGTGCTGGGACAGGGCAGCGCTTCGGACGAGAAGTGCGCGGCGTGTCATACCGCACAGATGAATATCCAGCCGGGAGAGGTCATCGGCGTCTACAGCGCCGAGGTTAATCTGGCCCCGGAACTCGCCGCCTGGCGCGACAATGTCTGGACGCGCGTGTGGATGGGCGCCGGCGCGATTGGCCTGATGATCGCACTCGTGGTCGCCATGCTGCGCATCACGGCCATCAACCCGCTTCGCAACCTGACCCAGGCGACGGAAAAACTTGCCGGCGGTCACCTCGACATCGAGATCGAAAACCGCGAGCGGCGCGACGAGCTTGGTATCATGGCCCGAGCGCTCGAAGTCTTCCGTGACAATCTGCGACGCAACAAAGCCTTGGAATCCGAAGCGGACCAGGCCCGGCAAAAGGCCGAAGCGCACCGTCTCGAAGTCGAGCGCCGCGCCGAAGACGAGGCTGCCGAACGGCTGCGTGTGGCCACGGCCGGCCTTGCCGGGGGGCTTCGTCGTCTGGCGACCGGCGATCTCGCCTTCCAGATCGAGCAGCCCTTTGCCGAGAGCTTCGAGGCGCTGCGGCATGACTTCAACTCCTCTGTTCGAGAACTTGCAGCCACGATGGACATGATCCGCCAGACGGCAGGCATTATCGATGGTGGTAGCGCGACCATCGCCGGTGGCGCACGAGACCTCGCCCGCCGAACCGAAAGCCAGGCGGCATCGCTCGAGCAGACTGCCGCATCACTGAAGGAAATCAACGCGACCGTCGCTGCCGCCAACCAGAGGGTGGCGGAAGCGCAGACCGTTGCCAAGAAGGCCAATGGCAGCGCGCTCACCTCCGGCAAGGTGGTGACCGAGGCGGAAGAGGCGATGCATCGCATCGAGGAAAGCGCCCAGCAGATCTCCAACATCATTGGCGTGATTGACGAGATTGCCTTCCAGACCAATCTCCTGGCACTGAATGCCGGTGTCGAGGCCGCCCGTGCTGGCGAAGCCGGCAAGGGTTTTGCCGTGGTGGCCCAGGAAGTCCGCGAGCTCGCCCAGCGCTCGGCGAATGCGGCGAAGGAGATCAAGACACTGATCCAGAACTCTACGTCTCAGGTGGAGAACGGCGTGCGCCTCGTGCATGGCACAGGCGAGACCTTGCTCGAAATCGGTGCGCTCATCCAGACAATGAACGAGCACATGGATGCTATCGCCGACTTCACCCAGGATCAGGCGAGCAATCTGCGCGATATAGGCGGGGCGGTTGACACACTCGACATCGTCACCCAGCAGAATGCGCAGGTGTCCGAACAGTCGAGCAACGAAGCCAACAGACTTGCCACAGAGGCTGGCTCGCTCAGCCAGATGATCCAGCGTTTCAAGCTGCCATCGACAAGCGACAGTCATCGCCGGGCCGCCTGACAGGCGTCATTTCCGGCACATAAAAATGAGAAAGCCCGCAGCTTGCGCTACGGGCTTTCCTTTGCCTGAACTCGAAACAGTCAGGCTTACCGGTCGTCCTCGACATCGTCGACAACGTCCGTCATGGGGCGGTCCGCACCGTCCGCATGTTCGTGATGCCATTCGCCTTCGGCGTCCTGCCAGCTGATTTCGGCGTCGCCATCGGCAAGCTGCTGGGCGCCGGCCGCCTTGCGGGCCGCAGCCACGGCTTCGTCGTGCGTCGGAAAGGGTTCCGAATAGACGTTGCCCAAACGGTAGGCATAACCTTCGTCATGCTCCACGACGTGATAGGTCACCTTGACCATGGCTGGTCTCAGTTCCAGCGCCAGCGGCTGTCACGGGCCGGCGGGGTGGAGTTTGCAAGAAGATAACCGACGACACCGCCGACGATACCGAGCGTGATCAGGCCGGCGGAGGTGGCGGCAGCCGGATGACGGCGCACGACGCCAGCGACGGTATCTGCGCCTTCGCGGGCGTAGTCAGCCACGACATGGGCCGTGCGGGAGGCACCGTTGACGACGTCAGACGCGCGGTTGCGGATGTCATCGCGGTCGTAGCCAGTGACGGACGAGGCCGCGCGGCCTGCTTCGTCTAGCGCTTCGGAAGCGCGGTTGCGCATGCTGCGGCTGCTGCGGCCTGCTTCGCGGCTGATCATGTCCTTGAGATCATTCATCTGTTCGCGCAGTTCACGAAGTTCTGCCTGGAGGTTGGAAGACGCCATGGTGATACCCTTTCCGTTGTTCGTGGTGTTGCCGAGGAAACGTTGCGAATGCCGGATGGTTCCATTCGCAGAAAGTCGTGGGAACATTGGAAACGAAAAACGCCCGGTGCAAAGCACCGGGCGTCGGAAGCCTGAAGCTGCGGAAGGATTACTTCGTCGCGGCTTCGTACATTTCAGCCACGTAGTCCCAGTTGATCAGGCTGTCGACGAAGGCTTCGAGATACTTCGGACGGGCATTGCGGTAGTCGATGTAGTAGGAGTGTTCCCAGACATCGACGCCGAGGATCGGGGATGCGCCGTGGATCAGCGGGCTTTCGCCGTTCGGGGTCTTGGAGATTTCGAGCTTGCCATCCTTGACGGAGAGCCAGGCCCAGCCGGAGCCGAACTGCGTGGTGCCAGCTGCTACGAAATCGGCCTTGAACTTGTCATAACCGCCGAGATCGCTGTCGACAGCCGCCTGCAGCTTGCCGGGCAGCTTGTTGCCGCCGCCATCCTTCTTCATCCAGTTCCAGAAGTGGATGTGGTTGTAATGCTGGCCGGCATTGTTGAAGAGGCCGGCGTTCTTGCCATAGGACTGCTTGACGATCTCTTCGAGCGAGAGACCTTCCAGGCCAGAATCCTTAAGGAGATTGTTCCCGTTGGTCACATAGGCCTGGTGGTGCTTGTCGTGGTGAAACTCGAGCGTTTCAGCCGACATGAACGGTGCCAGCGAGTCGTAGGCGTACGGTAGGGCGGGCAATTCGAAGGCCATGGTGAGATCTCCTTTTGGCAAATGGATTGCGTTTTGGCAGGTGACGGGAACATAGGTGCGGAACATGCCGCAGGCAACCTTCGCCTTTTTAAAATCTGATTTCTGGCAGAAAGAAATATCGTCCGATTCCGGATATGCCGCATCCTCCTTTCAGCTCGATCCTCGGGCATAACCCCTTTTCTCGACCCTGGTGACCCATGACACGTATTGCCATCCATCTCGCCACTCTCCTCCTCACATCGGCCAGCCTTGCGGCACCCGCACTGGCTTCTTCCAACGACGCCTGGGACGCCTTCCGGCAGGACGTCACGACGAAGTGCACGACGCTGGCTGAGGGCCTGATCGAACAGCCGAAGGTGGTGGTCGATCCGTTCGGCACCGAGAGCTACGGCGTCGCCATCCTCTCAGGTAAGGCAGCCGGCGCGGATGCCACCGTGAGTGCGATCTGCGTCTATGACAAGAAGAGCCAGACGGCGGAAATCGGTGGGGAATTGCCGGCAGACCAGGTGACGATCGCTATCCCCTGATGCATCAGTCCTCGTAGGCGTCCGGCTCCGGGAGGCCTACGAGGCTGAAGCCGAATTCGGCGCGAGCAATCTTGCATTCCTCGTCGCCGGGCATGCAGGTGCGGCAGACATGCGGGCGCACCAGATAGACTGCGCAGCCGACATGTTTTCCCACCTCGCCGGTCAGCGCCGCACAGCGGCCATTCTCGAACTTCATGCCGCTCTCGTCCTTGGCGATCATCGCCGCGGGAATGGCGGCAAGTTCCTCGTCGCTTTCCAGGGAGAATCGCGGCCAGTCGGCGGAGTAGGCGCAACAGGCGCCGCAGGCCTGGCAGTCGAAGATCTCGGGAGGCGAGGTTTCCAGCATGGGTTCAGCGCTTCGCTGCGCGCAGGCGCATCAGGTTGAACGCGAAGAAGCCTGTGAAGACCAGCATGAGAAGGCCAACGAAGACAGGGCCGGCATCGACCGAAACGACATCCATGGTGAGGCCCGTCGTGCCGGAGCCGGCCGCACTGCCGATGGCATAGGCCAGCGCGAAGACGGCGGCACCCGAAACGAGCAGACCGCCGCGGAAGCGTTCGCCGAGCAGGGTCAGGGCTGCCGTGTAAAGCGAGAAGCTCGCCGCACCGAGGATCGAGATGGTGATGAGCAGGGCTGCCTGGGACGTGATGAAAGGCAAAACGAGGAAGGCGGCGGCCGTGATGAGCGAGCCGGAAACGGCGATCGCTGGCCTCGATAGCCGGTCGAGCAGCCAGCCGACAAAGGGCTGGGCGAGCGCGGTTGGCAGGGCCACCATGGTGACGACGAAGGCCGCAAAATTCTGGCTGTAGCCACGCTCGACGAAATAGAGCGGGATCATCGAGATCGCCGCGATATCCGAAAAACCGAAGGCGACGACCATCAGCGTCAGAACCGGCGCCATCCTGACGAAGGTGATCAGCCCGCCGGCTTCGGAGGCTTCTGGCTTGGTCTTGGCATAACGGCCGAGCATGACGGAGGCAAAGGCAACGAGCGCGACATAGGCCGCCGTCAGTGCAAAGGCAAAGCCGTCCTCGATGCCGACAAGCGGGATCGCAAGCGGGCCTGCGGCAAAGCCTGCGCACATGCCGGCGCTATAAGCGCCGGAGACACGGCCGCGCAGGCGATCCGGACAGGCGGTGTTCAGCCAGGCTTCGGAGACGGTATAGATGATGCTGGTGCAGAAGCCGAGCAGGAAGCGGGCGACGAACCAGATCCAGAGCTGGTCGAAGGCCGAGAAGGTGGCGAGACAGACGGAGACGCCGAGCAGCGAGGCGACGATCAGCCGGTCGCCGCGCACCAGCTGCGTCAGCTTGCCGATCAGCAGCGTCGATGAGGCAAGACCCAGCGCAAACACCGAGGCGTTCAGGCCCGCCATGCTGGAGGAGACACCCCGGCTTTCGAGGATCAGCGCGATCAGCGGATAGGTGAGCCCCTGCCCCACAGCAAAGGCGGTGACCCCAAGGATGACGACCGCGATCGCCGCCCAGTCGGGCGCGAAGTCGGGTGCGATATCCGTGGTGTGTGCCGTGTGCATGGAGCCTCCGAGACCCTCATGAGGGTCTGCTGATCGAAGGCCCGGTCTAGCGGGGGGATCGGGGGAAGTCCAGAGACGGTCAGGCGAGAGTGTTTAACCTCAACCCGCCGCAATCACACCCGGCACGTCCTGACCAAGCGCTGCAAACACCGTCTTCAAGATGCCGGCGGCGTCGAGGCCGGCCTTGGCATACATGGTTTCGGGTTTGGCTTGGTCCATCCAGACATCGGGCAGCACCAGCGAGCGGACCTTGAGGCCGTTGTCGAGCAGGCCCTCGTTGACGAGGAAATGCATGACATGGCTGCCGAAACCGCCGACCGCGCCCTCTTCGACGGTAACGACCACCGCATGGTGGCGGGCGAGCTGGCGGATCAGGTCGTGGTCGAGGGGCTTGGCAAAACGGGCGTCGGCGACGGTGGTCGAGAGGCCTGCAGCGTCGAGGTCTTCGGCGGCCAGCAGACAGTCGGCCAGGCGCGTGCCGAAGGAGAGGAGTGCGACCTTGGAGCCCTGCTTGACGATGCGGCCCTTACCGATTTCGAGGATCTCGCCGCGCTCAGGCATGGGAACGCCCACACCCTCGCCGCGCGGATAGCGGAAGGAGATCGGGCCTTCGTCGTAAGCAGCGGCCGTGCGGACCATATGCTTCAGTTCTGCCTCGTCGGCAGCGGCCATGACCACGAAACCCGGGAGTGCGGCGAGGAAACCGGTGTCGAAGGAGCCGGCGTGGGTCGGGCCGTCGGCGCCGACGAAGCCGGCGCGGTCGATCGGGAAGCGGACGGGCAGACCCTGGATGCCGACGTCATGCACGACCTGGTCGTAGCCGCGCTGCAGGAAGGTCGAATAGAGCGCGCAGAAGGGCTTGAAGCCTTCGGCAGCGAGACCGGCAGCAAAGGTCACCGCATGTTGTTCGGCGATGCCGACATCGAAGGTGCGCTCGGGGAAGAGCGACTGTAGCTTGTCAAGGCCGGTGCCAGACGGCATGGCGGCGGTGATACCGACGATCTTTTCGTCGTGGCGGGCTTCCTCGACCAGAGCATCGGCGAAGACGGCGGTGTAGGCCGGCGCATTCGGCTTTGCCTTGGCCTGGGTGCCGGTGATGACGTCGAACTTGTTGACGCCGTGATACTTGTCGGCAGCGGCTTCGGCGGGCGCATAGCCCTTGCCCTTCTGGGTCACGACATGGATCAGCACCGGGCCCTTGGCATTGTCACGAACATTGCGCAGCACGGGCAGCAGGTGGTCGAAGGAATGACCGTCGATCGGGCCGATATGGTAGAAACCGAGTTCCTCGAACATGGTGCCGCCGGTGACATAACCACGGGCATGCTCGACGGCGCGGGTGATCGCGCGGTCGACGGTCTTGCCGAGATAGGCGGTCAGTTTCTTGCCGAACTCACGGAAGCCCATATAACTGCGGCCGGATGCCAGGCGCGCGAGATAGGCGCTCATCGCGCCGGTCGGCGGGGCGATCGACATGTCGTTGTCGTTGAGGATGACGATCAGCCGGGCATCGAGGGCGCCTGCATTGTTCAGCGCCTCATAGGCCATGCCGGCTGACATGGCGCCGTCGCCGATCACGGCGATTACCTTGCGGTCGGTCTTCGACAGTTCGGCGGCAACCGCCATGCCGAGACCGGCGGAAATCGAGGTGGACGAGTGGGCGGCGCCGAAGGGATCGTATTCACTCTCGGCGCGCTTGGTGAAGCCAGAGAGGCCGTCTTCCTGGCGGAGTGTGCGGATCCGCTCGCGGCGGCCGGTCAGGATCTTGTGCGGATAACACTGGTGGCCAACATCGAAGATCAGCCGATCGCTGGGCGTCTCGAAGACCTTGTGAATCGCGATTGTCAGCTCAACGACCCCGAGGCCGGCCCCCAGATGCCCACCCGTCTTCGACACGGCATCGATCATCTCGTCGCGCACTTCGCGCGCCAGCTGCGGCAGATCGCGGTCCTCGATGGCCTTCAGATCTCTCGGGAATTCGACCTTGTCCAGCAGCGGCGTATCGGGCATGGATGTCACGGGCTCTTGCCTCTTCAACTCGTTTGGGTGCGCGATAGCATCCCAAGACGAACTGGGCAAATATCAGACACCACGCTGTTATATAGACGTCAACGGCCCTCCGGCAAAGGCACGAACTCTTCTTCGTCCCCCGGAACGATGTCGAAACGGCCGGTTCTCCACTCTTCCTTGGCCTGTTCGATGCGCTCCTTGGAGGAGGAAACAAAGTTCCACCAGATATGTTTCTTCGTTTCCATGGCCGCCCCGCCGAACAACATGACGTGACAACCGGTCGCGCCGCCGATCAGCGTGATCTCGTCGCCGGGGCGGAGGACCAGCAGCTGATCCTGCGCAAAGCGGTCACCGGCAATCTCGATCTCGCCCGAAAGAATATACAGCGCGCGCTCCTCCTGGCTTGCGTCGAAGGGGAAGCGGGTGCCGGCTTCGAGCGTCAGGTCGACATAAAGCGTTTCGGAAAAGGTCTTCACCGGCGAGTGCAGGCCGCCCATCGCCCCGATCACCACACGCCCGGAGGCGCCACGGTCGTTGAAGGTCGGCAATGCGGTCTTTGCAGTATGGGCAAATGCCGGATCGATCTCTTCCATCTGATCCGGCAAGGCGATCCAGGTCTGGAGGCCCGACATGGAAAGCGGATGGCCGCGCAGGTTTTCCGGCGTGCGCTCCGAATGCACGATGCCGCGGCCTGCCGTCATCAGGTTGATGTCGCCGGGTGAGATGACCAGTTCGGTGCCAAGGCTGTCGCGATGCTTGATCTCGCCGTCGAAGAGATAGGTGACGGTGGAAAGCCCGATATGCGGATGCGGGCGCACATCCATCGCCTCATCCGCCTTCAGGATCGCCGGTCCCATGCGATCGAAGAAGATGAAGGGACCGACAAGGCGGCGGCGGACCGAGGGCAGCGCCCGGCGCACGGAAAAACCGCCAATGTCGCTGGAGCGGGGGATGATAAGGTGTTCGATGGCGTCGCAGGCAAAGGCGTCACCGGGGACTGGGTCATTGCCGGGAAAGAAGGACATGGGAAACCTCTTCGTTCTATCCGGGCAGACTAGCAGGTCTCTTTGACGATGACAGGATGGATCACGCATGCTTCCGGTGACGCTGTGTTCTCAGCGGGACGGCTCGACACGGCCCTTGCCCGGTTCGCAGGCAGACAGGACCGCGTCATCACCCGGCAAGGCCCCGAGCATCATGCAACCATCTGAATGGCAGAGCGTCCAGCCGCCGGATGTCGCACCGGATGAAGCGAGCCGCAGTTCGGGAATGGGCGCAAGCGATGGCTTCCAGCGCCACCAGCCGTCGTCGAGCACCGCCCCCTCGCCCGGCTCCATGCCGGCGCCGGATCCCTTGACGCTTGCCTGCCGGAGCTCGAGCCCGGCATGCGTCACCGCCCATTCCTCCCGCCACTCGACCTTCTCGACCGAATGAACCCATGACAGGGAGAATGTTGTCGCCGGAATCGTCAGCACCGTCGCGGCGATGGCGATGCAGAGGCTCATGACGTCTCTGTCTTGGGCGGTGTCGTGGCGATGGCCCCGGTTGCCTTGCCGGGGAATTTCCAGACCAGGAGGGCAAAGAGCAGGACGAGTGCTCCGCCGATCTCGTCGGTGATCGGCAGGGCCGCCACGAGGAAGAAAGCGGCAGCAGCGGCTATCAGGCGATGCATCAGCGGCAGCGGGCAATTGAGGTAACCGATGACGGCGACGCCCCAGAGGCCGATCGAAAGGCTGGCCTTGATCACGATATAGACGACGGCCAGCGGATAGCCGATGGCAGCCGCGAGCGGGCCTCCGTCCTGCAGCATCAGCGCTGGCGTATAGACCGCCATGAAGGGAATGACGAAGCCGGCGGCGGCTACCTTCACCGCCTCGAAGGAGATGCGCAGGCCGGATTCCCTTGCGATCGGGGCGGCGGCGAAACAGGCCAGTGCCACCGGCGGCGTCAGGTCGGCCAGAATGCCAAAATAGAAGACAAACATGTGGCTGACGATCAGCGGCACGCCGAGTTCGAGCAGTGCTGGGCCGGCGATCGAGGAGGTGATGATGTAGTTCGGGATGGTCGGAATGCCCATGCCAAGCAGGATGCAGGTGAGCATGGTGAGGATCAGCGACAGGAAGAGGCTGTGCTGGCCGACGGCGACGACGAACTGGCCGAAAGTGTTGGCCGCACCCGTCAGCGTCATGGTGCCGACGATGATGCCAACCACGGCACAGGCGATGCCCACCGGCAGCGCCGTCTTTGCGCCATCCGCCAGGCTGTCGACGCTGAGCTTCAGGGCTGCGCGACCGCCCTTCACCATGAAATTCCAGGCGATCAGGATCAGGATTGCAATCAGCACGGCGCGGAAGCCATACTGGAAGAAGGAGGCACCGGCGAGGCCGATGCCGATCCAGAAGATGGTGCGCACGGCCGTATTGGACATGCCAATGGCAATCGAGCTGCCGAGAATGAGCAGCATGGTGAGCGCCAGACCGGCCGTTCCCGCAAAAAGCGGCGTGTAGCCGGAGAAAAGCAACCAGACAAGAGCGCCGAGTGGCAGCAACAGATACCATTGCTGGCGGATAGCCGCGATTGGCGACGGCAGATCCTTGGGGTCGAGGCCGCTCAGACCGCGCTTGCCGGCCTCCAGATGCACCATCCAGAAAACAGAGGCGAAATAGAGAATGGCCGGGATCAGGGCTGCCTTGACGATCTCGGCATATTCGACGCCGAGCGTCTCGGCCATGATGAAGGCGACGGCGCCCATGACGGGGGGCATGATCTGGCCACCCATCGAGGCGGTCGCCTCGACACCGCCGGCGAAGGCAGGCCTATAGCCAAAGCGCTTCATTAGCGGGATGGTGAACTGACCTGTCGTCACGACATTGGCGACGCCCGAGCCGGAGATCGTGCCCATCAGGCCTGAGGATATGACCGAGACCTTGGCCGGGCCGCCGCGCTTGTGGCCGACAAGCCCGAGGGAAACATCGGTGAAGAGCTTGATCATGCCTGCTCGCTCCAGGAAGGAACCGAACAGGATGAAGAGGAAGATGTAAGAAGACGACACATAGGTCGGGACGCCGTAGATGCCCTCGGTGCCATAGGCCATGTGGTCGATCACCTGGGAATAGTCATAGCCTCGGTGATTGAGCGGCGACGGAAGATATTCGCCAAAGAAACAATAGGCGAGAAACAGGCCAGAAATGATCGGCAGGGCCGGCCCCATGATGACCCAGGCACCGATGAAGACGGTGGCGATGGCGATGATGCCGACATAGAGGTCGAGCGGAACGAGATCGCCGGCGCGCAGGATCAGCGGCTCATATTCGACGAACTGATAGACCGCCACGGCGACGCCGAGCGTGGCCAGCGTCCAGGCGCCGGCCGTATACAGGGCACCCCTGCGGAGATTGGCAGCAACCAGCGGAAAACCGAGCAGAAGCAGGAACGCGACATGGGTGGAGCGGACGAGCTGGCTCGGCAGGTCGATGAGATGTGCCGCCGTGGCAATCTGGAAGAGCGAGAAGGCGACGGCGATGCCGTAGAGCAGCTTTCCCTCGGCGGTTGCCGGGAAGTGCTGCTCATGGGTGTTCGGTTCATGCGACAGAGTCTGGTCCGCGGTGTTGGCGCTCATGGGTGTCCGTCCGAAGGAATAAGCCTAGGGGCAAAGGACCGGGCGGCATGGTGGCCGCCCGGTCCTTTCATGGAGCTTCAGAAGCGTTTAAGCCTCACAGCATACCCTTTTCCTTGTAATAGCGCTCGGCGCCCGGATGCAGCGGGATCGGCATGCCCTTGGTGGCATCCTCCAGCTTGATGTCCTTGGCAGCATTGTGAGCCGCCTGCATGTCGGGCAGGTTCTCGAAGAGCTGCTTGGTCATCTCGTAGGCGAGGTCGTCGGAGACGTCCGAATGGGTGACCAGGAAGTTGACGACGGCGACCGTCGGCACGTCTTCCGTCTGGCCCTCATAGGTGCCCGCAGGAATGGTCGCGGCGATGTAAGGGGCGCCAAGCGCAGTCGCGACTTCCGCTGGAACCGCGACGAGCGAGACCGCAAGCGAGGTAGACAGGTCCTTCAGCGATGCGACGCCGAGGCCGGCAGACTGGAGGGTCGCGTCGAGCTGGCGGTTCTTGATCAGCTCGACCGATTCGGCAAAGGGCAGGTATTCGGTCTTGCCGAGATCATCATAACTCATGCTCGCGGCGTTCAGGATGGCACGGGCGTTGAGTTCGGTGCCGGATTTCGGCGCGCCGACCGACAGGCTCTTGCCCTTGAGATCTGCCAGCGACGTCACGCCCGAATCCTTCGTTGCGACGATCTGGATATAGTTCGGATAGATGGCGGCGATGCCGCGCAGCTTGTCGAGCGGCGCCTTGAAGCCGGCATCGGCATTGCCTTCCGCCGCGAGCTTGACGCTGTCTCCGAGCGAGAAGCCGATCTCGCCCTTGCCCTGCTGCAACAGATTGAGGTTTTCCACCGAGGCCTTGGTCGCCTGCACCTGGGTGCGGACATCCGGGATCTTGTCGCCGTAGATCTTCGACAGGGCGACGCCCAGCGGATAGTAGACACCCGACGTCCCGCCGGTCAGCACGTTAACGAACTGCTCAGCCCTGACCGACGATGCGCCAAATGCGACAGATGCGGCCAAAGTGGCTGCGGCCAAGGTGCTAAGTCTTGAAAAATGCATGATTGTCCTCCCAAACAATGTTCGCAATTGCGACATCATGGTGGGACGGGACGGGAGCGTCAATCATCTAATTCACAGTTATAACGATTGTCTAAGGTCCGACCGGGAACGCCGCGCGCTCCCGAGCGCCAATTGAAGGCGGGGCGATGATGTCAATTCCGCGCCCTTTTCCCGAATGCCAGACTTGAAAGATTGCCGTCCTCACCCCAATTGCTGTCGGCGGACCGGGCCCCTCTGGCGATGGATATCTTCCTCGCGATGTCGGACCGCATCGAGCACGCTCGATGTCATGCCCGGACCGGACCTCTCTTCAGCGAGACCGTGCGCGCGTTGCATCGAGCACCGGTCAATGCAACAGAGGTCAGACACGTGGAACTCCTCCTCATACTCTTTCTCGGCAAGCCACTCTGGATGTGGTTGCTCTTCCTCTCGCTGGTCGTGGCACTTCTGGCTTTCGATCTCGGCGTCCTCAACAAGAAGGACCATGAAATCGGCATCGCCGAAAGTTTGAAGCTTTCGGCCATGTACATCACGCTGGGCGTGCTCTTCTCCGGCTTCATCTACTGGCAGATGGATACGACCGCGACCGCCCAGTATCTGACCGCATTCGTGGTCGAAAAGACGCTGGCGATGGACAATATCTTCGTCATTGCGCTGATCTTCAGCTTCTTCGCCATCCCGCGCGAATATCAGCACCGGGTGCTGTTCTGGGGCATTCTCGGCGTGATCTTGTTGCGCGGCATCATGATCGGCCTCGGCGCCACGATTGTCGACCAGTATCACTGGGTGCTCTATTTCTTTGCCGGCTTCCTGATCCTGACGGGCATCAAAATGCTGTTCGTTGCCGACAAGGAGCACAAGATCGAGGACAATGCGCTCATCCGCTTCCTCAAGCGCCGGTTGAACGTGACGGAAGAAACGCATGGGCACGACTTCTTCGTGAAGAAGCCGGATCCGGTCACCGGCAAGATCAGGCGTTTCGCCACGCCGCTCCTGCTCGCGCTGGTCATGATTGAGATCGCGGACCTCGTGTTTGCAGTCGACTCGGTGCCGGCGGTGTTCACGATCACGACGGATCCCTATATCGTCTACACCTCGAACATCTTCGCGATCCTCGGCCTGCGCGCGCTCTATTTTGCGCTGGATGCCATCCTGCACCGCTTTGCCTACTTGAAGTATGCGCTGTCGGTCCTGTTGATCTTCATCGGCTCGAAGATCTTCATCGCTTGGGGCATGGGCTGGGAGAAGTTCCCCCCGGAGTGGTCGCTCGGCATAACCTTCCTCATCCTCGGCGTGGGCGTTGGCTACTCGCTGTGGAAGACCGGCGGGTCCAAGGCCGTGGAAGCCAGGAACCCGGCCGAGTAAGCCCGGATTTCAAGACACCGAAAACGACGAATGGCCCCGAAAGGGGCCATTCTGCCATGCGGGATCCAACCCCAGGAAATCAGAGGTCCAGTCGCCGCCTGCCGATCACGCGCCGTCGAGCGGTTCGGTACCGGTCGGCTTGCCGGCGCGGTCGAGGCGGATCTTTTCGATGCGGTTTTCGGCAGCGGAGAGCAGCTGCTCGCAGTGCTTCTTCAGAAGCTCTCCGCGCTCGTAGATGGCGATGGATTCGTCGAGCGCCACATCACCGCGTTCCAGCCGCGCCACGATGCTTTCGAGCTCGGCCACGGCCTTTTCGAAGGAAATGCCGGTGAGATCGGCGGGAACAGTGGCGTCGGACATACTCAACCCTTCATCAGTCTCAGAATGTGCAAGCCTGCCGATTCGGCGAGGCCTTCTAGATCATAGCCGCCTTCAAGCAGGCTGACGACCCGGTTATGGGCGAAACGGTCGGCCACTTCCAAGAGCCTGCCCGTTGCCCAGTCGAAATCCTCGCCGACCAGATTAATCTGCGCCAGCGGATCGCGGTGATGCGCGTCGAAGCCGGCGGAGATCAGGATGAAGTCGGGCGAGAAATCATTGAGAGCCGGCAGAACGCGGCTTTTGAAGGCTTCGCGGAAATGATCCGAGCCGACATTGGGCGAGAGCGGCGCATTGACGATGTTGCGATGCGTGCCTGTCTCGTCCTTGGCGCCTGTATAAGGATAGAGTGGCATCTGGTGGGTGGAGCAGAAGAGCACCGAGGGATCGTCCCAGAAGATGTCCTGGGTGCCGTTTCCGTGGTGCACGTCCCAGTCGACGATCGCGACGCGCTCGACGCCGTAGGTCTTCTGCACATGACGGGCGGCGATCGCCACCGTGTTGAACAGGCAGAAGCCCATGGCCTTCGACTTTTCCGCGTGGTGGCCCGGCGGACGGCCAGCGACGAAGGCGTTGTCGGCCTTGCCGGTCATGACGTCGTCGACCGCGGCGATCGCGCCGCCGATTGCCGTCAATGCCACCTGCAGGCTCTTCTGCGAGGCATAGGTGTCCGCCTCGAGCTGGTTGATGCGATCCTCTTCCTCGGGGATCTGGCGCATCACGGCGAAGAGATGCTCCTCGGGATGGGCGAGTGTCACCGCATCCTCGTTCGCCTGGGTCGCCTCGATGCGTTCCAGCCGGGCAAAATTCGGATGTTCCAGCGCTATGTTGAGCGAACGCAGCCGGTCTGCCCTTTCGGGGTGCCCTTCTGGCGTGTTGTGTTCGAGGAAGATCGGGTTCTCGTAAAGACGGGTGGCCATGGGCATCCTTCCTGGGTCGGGCCGAACATAATGCGCTCGGCCGTCATCTTCCACCTCGCATCCCGGTTTTACCCAGGCCACTGCGCACTCCAGCCCGGCAGGGCTGTGCCGCAGACCTTGTGAAGCCGGCTACTATGCCGTTAGATGCCGTCAGGGCAGGATAATTCCGGGAGAGAGCATGGACGAGATGGAACGGGTGGAGGTGAGCGCGCTTGTTGTCGCCTATCGCGACATCGGTCCGACGGGCGAAATGCGGCCTGCCGCCTATGTCGTTCATGCCGAAGAAGCGGTGCGCCACTTCTGGCGCTACCGTCCGCCGCTCGAAGATGAGCCGGTCTACAGTCCGACGAAATTCGAAATCCGCCTGCACCAGCCTCTCCGCTTCGAAGACGAGGTGCGCATGACGGTGCAGGTCGACAAGATCGGCGGCAAATCGGTGGGTTTTGAAGTGGCGATGGAAAAGGATGGCCAGACGGTTGCCGAGATCGATCTGACCTGGACGGCCCGCAGCGCCGAGAGCAGCGAACCCGTCGCCCTGCCGGAAGACATCCGCGACTGGCTCTATCGCTACGTTCGCTGAGAGCAGAATTTCATGCTCGTGACATAAAAAACGCCCCTGCGGGTTCAATCCGGCAGGGGCGTTCTGGTTTCAGGCGAAGCGTGGTGCGATCAGAACTCGCTCCACTCCTCCTTGACGGCGAGATTGCCCTGCACTGCGGGTGCGCGTCGGACCGGCGTCTGCGTGGCCGCGGGCCGGCGCTCCATCGAGGCGGGTGCCGTAACCCGACCCGACAGGGTGAACTGGCTGACGAGGGAGCGCAGGCGGGTGGATTCCTGAGCCAGTGCCGCAGAGGCTGCCGTCGACTGTTCAACCATGGCCGCGTTCTGCTGCGTGGTCTGGTCCATCTGGTTGACGGCCGTGTTGACCTCAGCGAGACCGGTCGACTGTTCGCGCGCGGAGGTGGCAATCGCATCCATCAGCTGGTTGATCTGCGAGACGTAATCCCCGATCGCCTTCAGCGCGACACCGGTGTCCCGAACGAGCTGGACGCCATTGCCGACTTCGGTCGAGGAGTTCTGGATCAGACCCTTGATTTCCTTGGCAGCGTTCGCGGAACGCTGGGCAAGTTCGCGAACTTCCTGGGCAACGACGGCAAAGCCCTTGCCCGCTTCACCAGCTCGGGCTGCCTCGACGCCGGCATTCAGCGCGAGAAGATTGGTCTGGAAAGCGATCTCGTCGATGACCCCGATGATGTTGGATATCTGCTGCGAGCTCTCCTCGATGCGGCGCATGGCCTCTTCCGCATTGGAGACGACCTCAGCCGACTTGACTGCATTCTGGTTGGCCAGGATGGCGACCGTCCGGGCTTCGTCGGTACGCTTCGACGAGGTCGAGACGTTGACGGTGATCTCGTCGAGGGCGGCAGCCGTCTCTTCGAGCGCTGCGGCCTGCTGTTCGGTACGCTTGGACAGATCATTTGCGCCCGAGGAGATCTCGCGAGTGCCGTTGTCGATGTTTTCGACGGAAACCATCACAGACGACAGGGTCGTGCCGAGCTGCTCGAGCGATGCGTTGAAATCCTGGCGCAGTGATTCATACTCTGCCGAGAAAGCTTCGTTGAGCTGGAAGGAAACATCGCCCTCAGCCAGCCGTTTCAGGCCGGCGCCGAGCGTGCTGGTGGCAAACCGAAGTTTCTCGGCTTCCTGCTCCATGCGCTTTTGATTGGCCAGGCGTGTTGCCTCGGTCTCTCCGCGGCTGGCTTCAGCCTCTTCCTCGAGCTTGCGTGCGGTGATCGCATTCTGGCGGAATACTTCCACGGCCTCGGCCATCTGGCCGACTTCATCCCGACGCCCCATACCCGGGACAGCACTCGCGGTGTCGCCCTCGGCCAGCTTGCGCATTGCGCCAGACATTCCAAGCAGCGGGGAGATGAGGGTCTTTTGCAGCAGGAAGAGGATGATGACGACAGCGACTACCGTTGCCGCAGCACCCTGGATCAGGGTCATACGTGCCTGGTCAGCCGCATTCGCGGCATCCTCGGCTCTGGTCACCAGCAGACCTGCCTCATCGGCCGCGATCTCCTGGGCCTTGGCACGAATGCCATCCATCCACTTCTTGCCAGCGCCGCCGATTTCCATCGCGCGCGCCTGCTCGACAGTGGCAGGATCCTTCATCAGGGCGATCTCTTGTGCTGCGACCTCCGTGGCCCAACCATCTACCAGCGTGTTCAGATCTTTGAGACGTTGCTGCTGAGTCGCGTTGTCGGAGGTGAGCTGAACAACCTCGTCGAAGGCCTCCTTGTAATGCTTGGAGCCAGCCTCGTAGGGCGCCAGGAAAGCCTCGTCGCCGGAGAGGAGGTAACCACGCACACCGGTCTCCCGATCGACCATGGCTGCGACGACGGCATCGACCTTTTCCAGCACTTCATAGGTATGCACGGTCCAACCGTTTGCGGTCTGCTGATAGGCCAGCGACGACCAGCTCAGTATATTCACGATGATGCTGATGACGATGACCAGTGCAAATGCTGCGATCATCTTCGTCAGAGTGCCGAGATTGTTCAGTATTGTCATGGTGCTTCCAGACGATGTTGTGCCTTCGGTCTGCGCTTGGGCAGTCCGTCGTAATGTGTTGAGAGAGGGTAGTTTCACCGGCTTCCATCGAGCCTCGGCATCGATCGGATCAGGTATCGGCAGGCGGCCGAAAGCATTGTCCGGCGGAGGTCCCCCATCGGTACTGCTTCAGTCCTGCGCCTGCCGTGATCGTCGTTTGCCCCAGCCCAGTTCAATCACGCGAACTTGATGGGATGTTAGGCCTGCCGCATTAACGAATGCCTAAAACAGGCAAATATTTGCAGTGCCTCGTGAACAATTGCTCAATACTTTAGTCTTTTTCGATTGTGGGATCCCGCTGAACACCACTTATTGTAGCACCTCGAAAACGAACGAAGCCCCCCGGGCCCGAAACCGGGGGGCTTCCATTCTCTGCAGACCTTGAGGAGGAGGACGGCCTGCAGTCTCGTGTCGGAGCGCGCTGCTTGGGAGGGAGGATCGCATCGCGCCGGCCAGTGAACATTAGAATAGATTGCTTAATGCATCACTAATGAAACTCTGAATGGATGAAACGCGCAACTGCATTCTTCGTGTGCCTACCGCGACAATGGTCAGGCTTGCTCTTTGCCTGCAGGCCACGAAAAACACTTGCGTGCCGCGGCCACAAGCATCATTGACGGGGCATGAAAAAGCTCCCTGAACCCCAGCGCCTCGACCAGCTCCTGGTCGCCCTAGGCCTTTTCGCCAGCCGGTCCCGCTCCCGTGACGCCATTCAGCGTGGCACGGTGAAGGTGGACGGCAAGGTAGTGGCGAAACCCAGCCTCGTTTTTGCCGCCACACACCAGTTCGATATCGATGATCCGGCACAGGATTACGTCTCGCGCGCGGCGCTCAAGCTCGACGCCGCCCTCGACCATTTCGGCCTCTCGCCGGAGGGTTGTCATTGCCTGGATATCGGCGCGTCGACCGGAGGCTTCACCGAGGTCCTCCTGAAGCGGGGTGCCGCCCATGTCACCGCCATTGATGTCGGCCACGACCAGATGCATCCCAGGCTTCTGAGCGATCCGCGCGTGACCAATCTGGAAGGGCTGAACGCGCGTTATCTGGAGCCCGACGATTACGACGATCAGCCTTTCGACTTCCTCGTCTCCGACGTCTCCTTCATCTCGTTGAAGCTGGCGCTGGCGCCGGCCCTCGAACAAGCAGAGCCGGGCGCCCATTGCCTGCTGCTTGTGAAGCCACAGTTCGAGGCGGGTCGAGAGGCGATCAGCAAGGCGGGCCTGCTCAAAGAACCGGAAACGGCGCCGCTGGTGGCTGCCGAGCTGGAACGCTGGCTGACGGAAGACATGGGCTGGACGAGCCTCGGCCTCATCCCCTCTCCGATCGCCGGTGGCGACGGCAATGAAGAATTCCTGCTCGCCGGGTTAAAGCCTCTCGATGCCGATGAGGACGACGACGATCAGGACGACGAAGAGGACGCAGCATGAGCGCCGAAACCGTCACGATTTCCAGCCTTGGCGCCAAGGGCGACGGGGTGGCTCATGGTGCCGATGGTCCGGTCTTCGTGCCCTTCGCACTGCCGGGAGAGACCGTTGCCATCGCGCGCGTGAAGAACGAGGGCACGATCATGTCCTTTGCCACCACCTCGCCCGATCGCGTTCAGCCCCCGTGCAAGCATTTCGGCCCTGATGGCGTCGGTGGTGTATGCGGCGGTTGCTCGCTGCAGCATATGGCCAAGCCCGCCTACAATGCCTTCAAGCGGCAGGTGCTGATGGATGCGTTGAAGTCAAAGGGGATCGAGGCGCCGGTCGGCGATATCTTCGAAGCCCACCCACACCAACGCCGACGCCTTGTCTTCACCGTCCGGCGGCGGGAAACGGGCCTCGTCATGGGCTTCATGCAGGCGGAGACGCATCACGTCGTGCCGGTCGAGGAATGTCCCATCGCGTCGGACGGGCTGATCTCCCGGATAGACGCGATCAAGATCATCGCCAATGCCTGTGGTGCCGAGCACTTCCGTGTCACCGTCACAGAGACCACGACCGGTCTCGACATCTCACTGGATGGTCTGCGCGGCGGGCTCGGTGATCAGGAACGGCGCGCGGTCACCAATGCCGTGATCAAGCTCAAGGGCATCGCCCGCGTTTCGGCCAATGGCGAGATCGTCATCGAGCCGCACAAGCCGCTGCTCGACTTTGCCGGTGCCCGCGTGGTCCTGCCGCCCGGCGGCTTTACCCAAGCGACGCACGAGGCCGAGGAGCACATGGCGGCTCTGGCCATCGCCCATATCGGCAAGGCGAAGAAGGTCGTGGATCTGTTTTCCGGCGTCGGGACCTTCGCGCTAAGACTCGCCCGCACATCCTCCGTGCTTGCGGTCGAATCCGACGAGAAGGCGGTGAAGTCGCTCGATTTTGCCGCTCGCAACACGCAGGGCCTGAAGCCCGTGACGGCGGAGCGGCGCGACCTCTTCCGTCGCCCTCTGATGACCTCCGAATTCAAGGGCTTCGACGCTGTCGTCTTTGACCCGCCGCGTGCAGGCGCCGAGGCACAGTGTGCGGAACTGGCGAGAAGCCAAGTGAAGAAGATCGTCGCGATCAGCTGCAATCCGCTGACGCTTGCCCGCGACCTGTCGATCCTGATCGCCGGCGGCTACCGCGTCGACAAGGTGACACCGATCGACCAGTTCCTCTGGTCGCCGCATGTCGAGGCGGTTGCGACACTCAGCAAGGGATGATCGAAACAACACATCCTCTACGACGACGTCGTGGAGGATGGTTGATTGCGGGTTTACCCCCTCGCTAATACTTAGTTAAAATGCAACCAAAGATATTTCTTATAAAGCTATTGCTCGTTTAACGATATTGTGCGATCTTTTGATCTCCAGTGCAGATTTTTGCCGACCCTCGTGGTCGTATGGAGGAATCTCATGTCAGAAGTTGCGATGCACGGACACGGCGTCCGTGGGATGAACCGTGCCGCGTTGCAGGCGCTTGCCGGTAATGCTGACCCTGGAAAATTCGGACGCATGTTTCCAACGCTCACAGCGATGGAGGCAGATGAAGACGATCTCTTCGAGCTTGCCGAAGCGATGAAAGACAAGGTCGATGCGCAGGGGAACACCGATCCTGCGGGCGACAATCCCAATATTCCCGCCGGCTTCACTTATCTCGGGCAATTCGTCGATCACGACATCACGCTCGACACGACACCGCTCGAGCAGCAGCAGGCAGACCCGCTGGCGACCAGCAATTTCCGGACGCCGGCGCTGGATCTGGATTCCCTCTACGGGGACGGACCCGGCATTCATCCCTATCTCTACGCCCGGGATCCGACGACCCATCGCGTCATCGAAAAATTCCTGATCGGCAAGACGTCGGAATCACCGGACAAGGCCGGGAATACCATTCCGGGTTTCAAGAACGACCTGCCGCGCAATCAGGTCGGGCATGCTCTGATTTTCGACGAGCGCAATGACGAGAACCTGCTGGTGGCGCAATTCCACCTGCTGATGCTGAAGTTTCACAACAAGGTGGTCGAGAGCCTCGAAGCCTCTCAACCGAGCCTGAAGGGGTCGGCTCTGTTTCGCGAGGCACGGCGCATCGTGACCTGGCACTATCAGTGGATCGTGCTATTCGATTTCGTCGAGCGCCTCACGGAGCCGGGGCTCGTCCGCAAGATCAAGCAGAACGGCCGCCGTTTCTACCGATTCCGCAGCCGCCCCTACATGCCAGCGGAATTCGCAGCCGCCGCCTATCGGCTCGGACATTCCATGGTAAGACAGAGCTACAACCACAACCGGGTGTTCAATCCCGGCCCCGACGCCTTCGTGGACGGGACGCTGAAGCTTCTTTTCAATTTCACGGGCAAGTCCGGGCAGATCGTCGGTGAACTCGTCGACCAAGGTGCGGTAAACACAGGTGGCGGTCCGGGGCCTCTACGTGATCTGCCGTCGAACTGGATCATCGATTGGCGGCGCTTCTTCGATCTCGACACACCACCCGAGCCCAATTTCGTGCTCAATGCGTCGCGACGGCTCGATCCCTTCATCGTGCCGGAACTGCATACATTGCCGGGCCTGCGACCGGAGACGGACAAGACCGCCGCGCGTGACTTCGTGCTGCCCTTCCGAAACCTCAAGCGCGGCGTACAGATCGGACTGCCGTCCGGTCAGGACGTCTGTCGGGCCATGGGGATCGTGCCGCTGAAACCGTCAGAAATCGCGACGGGAACAGATGGTGTGATCGCTGCCAAGCATGGTTTCCACAAGAAGACGCCGCTCTGGTACTACGTCCTGAAAGAAGCCGAGCACCATCACAAAGGGCTGAGGCTCGGACCAATGGGATCGACGATCGTGGCCGAGACTTTTCTGGGTCTCGTGCACGGCGATCACGATTCCTTCCTGTGGCGGCAGGCGAACTGGGTTCCACATCTGCCGAGTGCTGCGCCCGGCCATTTCACCATGGCCGACCTCTTGCGTTTCGTCGATGAGATCAACCCGATCGGAAGCTGACTGGCCGTGTAGGACAGGGCCTCCCCGGAACAACCGGGGAGGCCCTCGTTCATTCAGCGACGCAGGAAATCGAGCACGTTGTCGATGAAGCGCTGCTTGTGCGTGGCGAAGAGCCCGTGTGGCGCTCCCTCATACTCGATCAACGTCGACTGGCTGATCCCGGCTGCGGCCGCCCGACCGGCGGCATCAATCGGCACAGTCTTGTCGTCCGTACCGTGAATGATCAGAGTGGGCACGTTGAAGCTGGCGAGATCCGGGCGGAAGTCCGTCGTCGCGAATGCCTTTGCGCAGGCGAGCGTTGGCTCCAGCCCCGCCATCATCGCCTGTCGTTCGGCCCATTCCAGCATCTCGTCGCTGACCGCCTTGTCGAACATGGCCACGCCGAAGAAGTCCTTAAAGAAGCTCGCGAAGAAATGCGCGCGGTCTTCGACCATGCCCTTGGTCATCTCGTCGAAGGTCGACTGCGGTGTGCCGTGCGGATTGTCGTCCGTCTTCAGCATGTAAGGGACGACCGATGCCACGAGCACAGCCGAGCGCAGGTTGGCACCGCCGTGGCGCGACATGTAGCGGGCCACTTCACCGCCGCCCATAGAGAAGCCGAGGACCGTTGCATCGGTCGCGCCGGCCCAGCTGAGAACGTCGGCGAGCTCGTCCGACAGCGTGTCGTAGTCGTAGCCCTCGAAGGGTTGCTCGGAGCGGCCGAAGCCACGACGGTCATAGGAAATGGCGCGCATGCCCGCGTCGGCGATCGCCTTGGACAGATCGTCGAAAGTGTCGGCAGTCAGAGGCCAGCCATGAAGCATGACGACCGGCCGGCCCTCGCCCCAGTCCTTGACATAGAGCTCGACACCTTCGCGGGTTTTGATACGGGGCATTGCATCACCTTTCATTTGTTGTTGCCAACGAGGAACGGGTGACGCTCGCGACGGTTCCCCGAAGCGAAAAGAGAGAGACGACGGACCAACTGGCGCGGGTCAGGGCTCAGTACGTCAGAAGCGTGCCGGAGCCGGTGACATTGGCGCAGCGGCACCGACCGCCCACGCGCCCTGACTTGGCCGGGCAGGAAACCTGCCCGCCACCGCCGACGCTGCCGGACTGGTCGACCACGCAGACATAGCGCTGCGGCCGCACGCGGTTCGACTGCCTGGGCGTGTTCTGGGTTTCGCTGATTACGTCGTTAGAATCATTGATCTGGAAAATGGCTGCGCCACCGATCGACTTGGTACCGGCAGCCGGTACGGTATCGGCAACCGATACGGTAACGCTGAGGAAAAGGCTGAGTGCGACACAAAATAAACGCAACATAACGACCTCTGAGGGTTTTTCGAAAATCCCGACCGCCTTCGCAACGATCCCGTGGTGACGACACGAACTTCGTAGTCGGTGAATGGTTGCAGACACTAGCGGCAAAGACTGAACGCAGGCTGAACCAATCCTGAATACGGAAACGGAAAACGGCGCCACGAGGGCGCCGTTCATGGTTTCGCGAGATGCGATTCTGTCAGGCCGCGCGGAGATGGGCGGAAGACATGCCGGACGCACGATCGTCGATGCGGAACTGGTTGAGCAGTGCCGTGAGGGCCGCTGCCTCCTGGGCAAGACCGTGGCTTGCCGCCGTCTGTTCCTCGACCATGGCGGCGTTCTGCTGGGTGCCCTGGTCCATGGTATTGACGGCGGTGTTGATCTCCTGCAGGCCGGTCGACTGTTCGCGCGAGGCTGTCACGATGGCGTTGACGTGGCCATTGATCTCCTGAACCTCGCGGACGATGACGTCGAGCGCCTTGCCGGTCTCGTTGACGAGTTCGACGCCGACCTTGACTTGGTCGCCCGAGGCGCTGATCAGGGCCTTGATTTCCTTGGCGGCATTGGCCGAGCGCTGGGCAAGTTCGCGGACTTCCTGGGCAACGACGGCAAAGCCCTTGCCGGCTTCACCGGCGCGCGCGGCTTCAACACCGGCGTTCAAGGCAAGCAGGTTGGTCTGGAAGGCGATTTCGTCGATCACGCCGATGATGTTGGAGATCTCGCCCGAGGACTTCTCGATGCCCTGCATGGCACCGACGGCCTTTTCGACGATCTCGCCGGACTTTTCGGCACCGGCGCGGGCGCGGGTGACGAGCTGGCCGACTTCCTCGGCGCGGCGGGCACTGTCCTTGACGGTGGTGGTGATCTCTTCCAGTGCGGCGGCCGTTTCTTCGACCGACGCTGCCTGCTGCTCGGTGCGGCGGGCAAGATTGTCGGCGGAGTGGCGGATTTCGGTGGCACCGCCATCAATGGCGCGCGCGTTGCGACCGACGGTGGCGAGCGCGTCATGCAGCTTGTCGACGGAGGCGTTGAAGTCGACGCGCAGGCGATCGAGGTCGCCGGCGAACGGGGTCTCGATGCGCGAGACGAGGTCGCCGTTGGCGAGGCGGCCGAGGCCATCGGCCAGCGAATGGACCGCGATGGAGACCTGCTCGGCTTCGCGCGTCCTTGCGGCTTCACGCTCGCGGCGCTCCTGCTCGGTCATGGTGCGGGTTTCATCCGCTTCGCGGGCGAGGCGGCCGCGCTCGATGATGTTGTCGCGGAAGACGGCAACGGCAGCGGCCATCTGGCCGATTTCGTCCTTGCGAGCCGTTCCCGGAATCTCGGCCGAGACATCACCACCGGCGAGCTTGCCCATGACGCCGGTCATGTCGACAACCGGGCGGACGACGAGGCGCGACAGCAGCATGGCGAGCACGCCGATCATGGCGACAACGCCGACGAGGGTCGCGACAGCGGCCGCGGTTCGGAACTCGCCGATCGCGGCGAAGGCGAGATCGCGGTCGATCTGGACGCCGAGATACCAGTCGTCACGCGGCAGGCCCTTGATCGGCAGGAAGGAGACGAGGACATTGGCATCGGCGAAGGTGGTTTCCGTGATGCCGGCGCCAACTGCGGGTGTCTGGTTCGGGAAAGCATCCTTCAGCGTCTTGGTGACGAGATTGCCGTCACGGTGAACGAGGATCGTGCCATCCTGCTTGACGAGGAAGGCAGAGCCCTTGCCGCCCATGTCGACGGAGTTGACCATGGCGACCAGCGAGGTCAGGGAAAAATCGGAGGCTGCGACGCCGTAGAGCTTGCCGTCCTTCTTGACCGGGATCGCGGCGCTGATGATCAGGTTGCCGGTCGAGGCGTCGGCATAGGGGTCGGTCAACACCATCTTGTCAGCCTTGACGGCGTCCTGGTACCACGGGCGCTTGCGCGGATCGTAGCCTTCCGGCAGCGGCTGGTTCGGCACGCTGGTGAAGACACCCTGCTCGTCGCCGACATAGGTCGACATGAATTCGCGGATCAGGACCGGATTGTCGAAAGCAGACGTAATGGCAGCGGCATCGGGCGCCTTGGCGGCGGCGTTTCCGGCGAGCTCGGTCAGCATGACGCGGGCGCCGAGCCAATTGGCGATGCTCTGCGAGGCCTGGAGACCGGAGCTATCGATCTCGCTCTTGACGGCGGCGCTCGTCGCGTCGCGCTGCAGGCTATCGATGTAGAAGGAGAAACCGGAGAGGGCGGCGACCACCACGAGGGAGGCGACGACCAGGATCTTGGTCATCAGGTTGGAACTGGTCTTCACGGATAAGGTCCTGCAAAATCTCTCGCAGCCACGGGGCGCGGGACGTCATGGGGCATTGGGGGATCACAGCACCATCATGGTGTGGAAGCGGTGGATTTGCCGCTTCCACACAATTAGCCAGCAGAATTTAATGGGTACTTAAGCGAAGTCCAAAAAATAAGTAGGCCTCACATACTGGAAACGGCAAGCCACGCGGGATCTCAGACACCTTTCACCGGTTGAGGCGCCAAGCGGCAATTGCGACCGAACGAGGGATAGAATGAAGCGAAGCGACAAGCTGAAAGCTGGAAAACACGACGTCGACGCGACCCTGGTCCGGCGCCTCCTGCTTGGCCAGTTTCCGCAGTTCGCGCATCTCGACATCCAGCCTCTCGAAGAGGATGGGTGGGACAACTGGACATTTCGCCTCGGCTCGGATTTCAAGGTGCGGCTACCGACGGATGCCGCCTATGCCGAACAGGCGGCAAAAGAGGTCGAATGGTTGCCTCGACTTGCTCCGCATCTTCCGCTCGCCATCCCGCGGCCCATCGCACTCGGTGAGCCGGATGCCGACTATCCCTGGCTCTGGTCGATCTACGAGTGGATCCCGGGAAAACCTCCGGGCCGGCAGGCGGCACTCGACCTTGTGCGTCTCGCGGGTGATCTCGGAGGCTTTCTCAGGTCCCTCTGGACTATAGACAGCGCCGGCGGTCCACCGCCCGGAGCGCTCAACTTCCATCGTGGCGGTGACCTCATCGCCATCTACGGCGGAGAAGCCCGGGCCGCTCTTGCAAGGATCGCCGGAAGGATCGACGTTGAGGGTGCTATTGGCGTGCTCGACCAGGCCAATGCAATGGCCTTCCACGGCACGCCCTCCTGGCTCCACGGTGATATCGCGGTCGGCAATCTGCTTCTACAGGACGGGCGGCTCTCTGCGGTCATCGACTTCGGATCCTCGGCCGTCGGCGATCCCGCGTGCGACCTCGTGATCAGCTGGCTGTTTTTCGACGCGGAAAGCCGCGCTCGTTTCCGTGATGTCGTCACTGCCGACGACGCCTGTTGGGCGCGGGCCCGTGCCTGGGCTCTCTGGAAAGCCGCCATCGTGCTTGCGGCGGACTCACCTGTTCATCCGGACGAGGCCCCGCCACTTGATGTCATCGAGACGGTCGTTCGCGAGCATCGCCAGCAGTTTTTCTGACGGGCAATCGCCTCAGCGTCCCTTCATGAAGGCTTCGAAGGCGGCGCGTGCTTCCGCACTCTTCAATTGAGCGACGAAATGCACGAGCTCCTCCTGCATGCGGGTGCGAACCTCGTCCGGGCTGCCCTTGACCAGCGCGCGGGCGATCTTCATGGCGGCCGGGGGCTTGGAGGCGAGAGAGGAGGCGATTTTCAGGGTCTCAGTCTCGACCTGTTCGGGCGAGACCACCTTCCAGATGAGGCCGGCCTCACGAGCCTGTTCGGCGGAGAAGCCTTCGCTTGCGGCAAGCATGGCAAAAGCGCGCTGATGGCCCATGATGCGCGGGGCGATCAGGCTGGACGCGGCTTCGGGCACGAGCGCCAGATCGACGAAGGGCGTCTTGAACAGGCTGCGGTCGGAGGCGACCGTCAGGTCACAATGCATGTGCAGTGTCGTGCCGATGCCGATCGCCAGACCATCGACGCCTGACACAAGCGGCTTGGTGACTTCGGTGAGCGCCTTCAACAGGCCGAATGCGGCGGGTTCGCCGACGGCGCCGGCCATGGCGAAGCCAAGGAAATCGGCCATGTCGTTGCCGGCGGAAAAACAGCCTTCGGTGCCGAGGAAGGCGATGGCGCGGATCGCGTCGTCCTGCTCGCCCTCCAGCAGACCTGCGGTCAGCTTCTGGTACATGGCTTGCGTGATCGCGTTCTTCTTGTCCGGCCGGTTGAAGCGCAGGACGAGGACGCCGGGATTGGCCTCGGGGCGGGTGATCTCAATGTGGTCGGTCATCTCGGCTTCCTCGGGTGGCCCCACCCTCCCCTTGAGGGGGAGGGTCGGAGCGCAGCTCCGGGGTGGGGTGAACAACGACATATACTGGTTCTGGCAGGGTCAACCCCACCCGCCGCTTTGCGGCAACCTCCCCCTCAAGGGGGAGGTGTGAGATCAGGCAAACAGCGCGCGTGCCGCTTCCAGGCTCGCTGCACCGTTGACGACACGGTCCTTCAGCGCCGCAGTCTCGGCGACCATGTTCTCGGCGGCGAAGCGGCACAACGCCAGGCGGTTGTCGCGGCCATGGTCTTCGTCGGCAAGCGCGCCCTTGGCGAGGTAGACGCCGGTCAGAGCGAGGCCGAAAAGGCGCTGGTAGGGTGTCGCCCCTGCGAGCGCCGCAGATGCGTTGCCTGCGGCGAGCTGCGAGAGCAACCATTCGGTGGCATCTTCGAGATCCGACAGGCTCGCGTCGAGGCGGGCGGCGGTGTCGCCGAAGCCTTCAAGATTGGAGGCGCGCACGGCGTTCACCACCTGCTTCAGCTCGGTGATGTAGCCGCGGACGTGGTTGCCGTTCGACAGCGGCAGCTTGCGGGTGACGAGGTCGGCGGCCTGGATGCCGTTGGTGCCCTCATAGATCGGAGCGATGCGGCTGTCGCGCCAGTAGCGAGCGGCACCGGTTTCCTCGATGAAGCCCATGCCGCCATGGGTCTGGATGCCGAGCGAGGCGACATCGACGCCGGCGTCGGTGGCGAAGGACTTGGCGATCGGGGTGAGCAAGGCTGCGCGCTCGGCCCAATGGCGTGCCTCGTCGCCGTCAGCATGATGGCTCATGTCGGTTGCGTGTGCGCAGACATAGCAGATGGCGCGCGAGCCTTGAGTCAGCGCCTTCATCGTCACCAACATGCGGGCGACATCCGGATGCTCGATGATCGGCGACATGCCGGAGCCGGTCCAGCCGGGAGCTTTGCCTTGCGTGCGGTCCTTGGCGTATTGCACGGCCTTCTGGGTGGCGGCTTCGCAGATCGCGACACCCTGCATGCCGACAGCGAGGCGGGCATTGTTCATCATGGTGAACATGCAGGCGAGGCCCTTGTTCTCCTCGCCAATCAGCCAGCCGATCGCGCCGGCTTCATCGCCATACTTGCCGTCGCCATAGATCATGGTGCAGGTCGGCGAGCCGTGGATGCCGAGCTTGTGCTCGAGCGAATGGCAGTGGAGATCGTTGCGGGCGCCGATCGAGCCGTCGTCGTTCACAAGGTATTTGGGCACGAGGAAGAGCGAGATGCCGCGCGTGCCGGCGGGCGCATCGGGCAGACGGGCGAGAACCAGATGGATGATGTTCTCGGTGATCTCGTGTTCGCCCCAGGTGATGTAGATCTTCTGGCCGAAGATGCGGTAGGTGCCGTCGTCGCGGCGCTCGGCGCGGGACTTCATGACGCCGAGATCCGAACCGGCATGGGGCTCGGTGAGGTTCATGGTGCCGGTCCATTCGCCGGAGACCATCTTGGGCAGATACTTTGCCTTCAACTCCTCGGAGCCGTGGGCGGTGACGGCATCGACGGCGCCCATGGTGAGCGTCGGTCCGAGCGCAAAGCCCATGGAGCCGGAGTTCCACATTTCGAGAGCGGCCACATTCAGCATGTGGGGAAGCCCCTGCCCGCCGAAATCTTCCGACGCGGTTAGCGAATTCCAGCCGCCTTCGGCCCAGGCACGGTAGAGATTGTCCCAGCCGTCGGGCACGATCACCTTGCCGTCGACCATGCGGGCGCCCTGTCTGTCGCCGATCTCGGCGAGCGGGGCGACTTCATCACTGGCAAAACGGCCGGCTTCGGAGAGGATGGCATCGACGAGGTCGTCGCTCAAGTCGCCCAGCTTGCCGTCATCGATGGCCTTGGTCAGGCCCGCGACGTGCTTCAGGGTGAACGCGATCTCTTCTACGGGTGCCTTGTACATGACGTTCTCCTCCAACTGGCGTATGCTCTTGGCCACGCCCAGTCTCCACCCAGGAAGCGCGGCACATCTTCCTTCTGGCTAATTGATTTTTACGTAAACGTCAAATCTTTTGGATGCGGCAGGAGGTCTCGTCCACCGGTCGCCGCAGACGTGAGAAGCGACCGAACGAGGCCTGGACAATGTTGCGTGAGGACGGGGAAACCCGACCGGCGGCACTACGGTCAACAGTCAATCGGAGCGCGAACGGGATCAAGGACTTAAATCGGTAAATTCCGATACAGGACAGAATCAGCGAACATGAGCGTGTTGCGAACCACTGCGTGGCCCTGATTTCGTCACATCACTGTTACCCGTGCTGGCTAGTCCGAAGGACGACTTCAACCCAAATGAGGCTTCGCGATGACCGAGACCAACACCAATCACCTTTCCTGGGACGAATGGGACGAACTGCACAATCCGCCGCCGGCCGTGACGGATTTCGACCGCGTGGTCGAACGTGCCGTATCGCGTCGTGGCTTCCTTGGCATTCTGGCCATGGGCTCTGCCGCTGCCGCCATGGGCTCCGTGGGCAACCTGATGTCTTCGACCTCGGCCGTCGCGCAGGAAGCCGCCTCGCGCTTCCCGTTCAAGCCGATCGCGGCCCAGACGGACGCGACCGTGCATGTGCCGGAAGGTTATAGCTGGAAGCCGCTTGCCAAGTGGGGTCAGCCGCTGTTTTCCACCGCGTCCGACATCGATCCGATGAAGGGTGTATCGCTCGAAAATTCGGACAAGGTCTTCGGTGAAAACACCGACGGCATGGAAAGCTTCATGGTCGGCACGCATCAGGTGATCGCGGTCAACCACGAATACGTCAACAATGAAACCAACCTGCCGCACGCGCCGGAAGGCATGCCGCAGTCGATGGACGACGTGAAGATCCTGCAGAACATGCAGGGCGTCACCGTCATGGAAGTGACCGAAGGTGCCGACGGCTGGCAGATCGTTGTGGACAGCCCGTTCAACCGCCGCATCCATCACAACACGCCGATGAAGCTGTCGGGTCCGGCCGCAGGCTCTGAACTGGTCAAGACCGCTGCTGATCCTGCCGGTGTCGACTGTCTCGGGACCTTCAACAACTGCGGCGCCGGCAAGACGCCGTGGGGTACGTATCTGACCTGCGAAGAGAACTTCAACGGCTATTTTGGCTCGACCGATGCCGCGTTCGAAATGCCCGAAGATTACAAGCGTTACGGCATCGTGGCCGAGACGCGTTACGGCTACGAGAAGTTCGACGAGCGCTTCGACGTTTCGAAGAACCCGAACGAGCCGCGTCGCGCCGGTTACGTCGTTGAGATCGACCCGTCGGATGCGTCCTCCACTCCGATGAAGCGCACGGCACTCGGCCGCATCAAGCATGAGAACGCCGCCGTGGTCGTGGCCCGTGACGGCCGCGTGGTCGTCTATATGGGCGACGATGAGCGTGGCGAGTTCCTCTACAAGTATGTCTCCAACGGCATCTACGTACCTGGTGGTGATACGTCCAAGCTGCTCGACGAGGGCATGCTCTACGTCGCCAAGTTCTCCGACGAAGGCACCGGCGAATGGCTGGCACTGACGGAAGAAACGACCGGCATGAAGATGGACGAGATCTGCGTCTTCACCCGTCAGGCCGCTTCCAAGGTCGGTGCCACCACCATGGACCGTCCGGAATGGGTCGCGGTCAACCCGGTTGCCATCGAAGCCTATTGCGCGCTCACCAACAATTCGAACCGCGCCGTTCTGAAAGACGGCAAGATGCGGACGAATGCCGGTGGTGACGTGATGGACATCAATGCCGTCAACCCTCGCGAAGGCAACGAGTTCGGGCAGATCGTGCGCTGGTATCCTGAGAATGACGACCATGCCGACGGCAAGTTCAAGTGGGACCTGTTCGTCATGGCCGGCAATCCCGATGTGCACAAGGACGGTCCGTATGCCGGCTCGTCCAACATCAATTCCGGCAACATGTTCAACTCGCCCGACGGCATGATGTTCGATTCGACAGGCCTGCTGTGGATCCAGACGGACGGTGAAGATTCGAACGAAGGCGATTTCGTCGGCCAGGGCAACAACCAGATGCTCGCGGGCGATCCGGCAACGGGCCGCATCGAGCGCTTCCTCACCGGCCCGAAGGGCGGCGAAGTGACCGGAATGACCTGGTCTTCCGACAAGCGCACCATGTTCGTCGGCATCCAGCATCCCTCCGCTCCGTTCCCGGATGGCGAAGGCAAGCTGCCGCGGTCGACGATCGTTGCCGTCAAGCATGACGACAATGCGCTGATCGGCTGATCTCGGGATGGCGCAGGGCGGGAGACCGCCCTGCCCTTTCAGCACACGAAAAGGCCGCCGACCGGGGATACCGGCGGCGGCCTTTCTCATTTCAGACGATGGCTAGATCAGGCGGCGAGGCGCTGGGCGTTGCGCGGGATCTCGACGTCGATCTCCAGGATCGAGACGTCTTCGTCGCGGTCCATCTTGATCTGCACCTTGTCGCGATCGAATTCGACATGCTTGGCGATCACGGCGAGGATCTCCTCGCGCAGGATGGCGACCAAATCGCTTTCGAGCGAGGCCCGTTCATGGGCGAGCAGGACCTGCAGTCGCTCGCGCGCCATCGGGGCGGAACGCTGCTTGCGGAACAGGGAGAAAATGCTCATGCGGCCCTCCGCGCGAAAATCTTGTCGAAGAGACCACGCTTCTCGCCAGGAATGGTGATCGGAACGGTCTCGCCAGCGAGACGGCGAGCGGCGTCGAAGTAAGCGAGTGCCGGCGCGCTGCGGGCGTCAGCCAGCGTGACCGGAGCGCCGATGTTGGAGGCACGAAGCACATCCATGCTTTCCGGAATGATGCCGAGCAGCGGGATCGACAGGATCTCGAGCACGTCGTCGACCTTAAGCATGTCGCCGCGCTGGGCGCGGGCGGCATCATAGCGGGTGAGCAGGAGGAACTTCTCCATGCGCTCGCCGCGCTCGGCCTTGAGGGTCTTGGAATCGAGCAAACCGATGATGCGATCGGAGTCACGCACCGAGGAGACTTCCGGGTTGGTGACGACGACCGCCATGTCAGCGTGGCGCATGGCGAGAGTCGCGCCGCGTTCAATGCCGGCCGGGCTATCGCAGATGATCCAGTCGAAATATTTCTTCAGCTCGTTGATGACCTGCTCGACGCCTTCGGCGGTCAGGTTGTCCTTGTCGCGGGTCTGCGAGGCAGGAAGCAGGAACAAGGTTTCCAGCCGCTTGTCGCGGATCAGCGCCTGAGGCAGCTTGGCGTCGCCCTGGATGACGTTGACCAGATCGTAGACGACGCGGCGCTCGGCGCCCATTACCAGATCGAGATTGCGAAGACCGACGTCGAAATCGACGACCACGACCTTTTCGTTGCGCTGCGCGAGCGCGGCACCGAGAGCGGCTGTCGACGTCGTCTTGCCGACGCCTCCCTTGCCCGATGTCACAACAATCACCTTGCCCATGTTGTTCTCCTGTCTATCCCCGCTCAAGTTCATGTCATTCTTTCTGTCATGATCGCATCCCCCTCCAGCCAAAGCTGGACGGGATGCCCCTTCAGTTCTGGATCCATGTCGTCGGTCATCGCGTAGACACCGTCGATCGCAACCAGTTCGGATTCGAACTTACGACAGAAGATCCTTGCGTCGGCATTGCCAACGCATCCGGCAAGCGCCCTGCCGCGTAGCGCGCCGTAGATATGGACGGAGCCTCCGGCGATCACTTCGGCGCCCGACTGGACCGAACCGATGACCGTGACATCACCCTGCGCGTAGATGACCGACTGACCGGAGCGGATTGTTTCGCGCACGATCATGGACGGAGCCGAAACCGGGCTCTGCTGCACTGTCACCTGCGGCGCTGCCTGCTCGACGGACTGCTTCTCCGCCTTGCTCTTCGGCTTGGCGGCCGAGGCTTGAGGCGCATCTTCGCGCGGCACTTCGTAGTCCGCGGCCGGCTTGCCACCCTTCAACTGCGGCGGCATGCCTGGCTCGACGAGCGAAGGACGACCGCCCTCGATGCCCATGATCGAGACGTTGCGGGCGGCCAGTTCGGCGATCAGGACCTTCAGCTGCGCGCGATCGATCTCGATATCGGACACGTCGAGCACGACGGGACGACCGAGGAAGAAACCGGCCGAACGGGCCGCGAGATCGTCGAGCCGGACAAGCCAGTCGTCGAACGGCGGATCCGGCGTCAGGACGACGGCCAGGAAGGATCTTCCCTTGATGCGGATGGAGCGGGGTTCGGTTAGCACTTTGGTCATCTACGTAAACAAATCGTTGATGAAAGAAGTACTGCCGATTTGGTTAACAAATGGTTAACGCGGCGATTTTGCCGTTAGGAAACAGGCGGATCAGGGAGATGAAAAAGCCGCCCGCGGCAAAGGCCGGGGCGGCTCGAAGTTAATCCGTTCCGCCTTCACAAGGAAGCCGGATCAGCGGGTGCTGTCGATCAATAGTAGGGCGACAGGCACTGCTGGCGAGGACCATTATACGGCTGGAAGGTGTTCGAATAGCTGTCGTAGGACCGATAGCGGTTCTGGCACCAGCTGTAGTGCTGCGGGTTGAGACCGGCTGCGCGCGGAGCTACCGGACGCGGCTGGGCAATCGCACCGCCAATGATCGCGCCGGCTGCGAAGGCTGCGAGCGGATACCAGTAGCCATTGTGGTAACGGTGACCCGCACGGCGGTCGCGATAGCCGCGATGGCCGTTCCAGTAGCGGGCGCGCTCATAACGATCGATCCGGCGATCGATACGGCGTTCAACGCGACGGTCGAAGCGACGCTCGTAGCGATCTCGATACTGCACAGTGGTTGCATCTGTCGTGGCCGCGATCGGTGCAGCCGGGCGGATGACCTGAGCCTGGGCCGGGATCATGCCTGTGATGGCGATGATCGATGCGAGAGCTGCGACGGCAGTCGTCTTAAATACGCTCTTCATGATGTTTCTCCCTGCGTGTTTCCTCGGGTCGACCGAAGCGGGGGGACCCCGGTCCTCGACCTTGAAAACCAAGTTAACGGGGCCAGCCTGAACTCAAAATTAACACGCTGTTCATGGCTCGCGTTCCGCGCGTAACGCTTCCGTGAGCAATCCCGCGCGCAAGTGCCGGTCAACGGACGACGCCGAACTTTGTTCCGAGCCGAACGCGCAAAGGCGGCGCCATTGGCACCGCCTTTCCAGAATGATCACGACCAAGTCCGGGCGCAAACCGGGCGAATTCTCAGGCCTCGATCTCGATATCGCCCTTCGGCCGCGAACAGCAGGCGAGGATGTAGCCTTCTTCGATTTCGTCGTCGAGGATGCCCCCATTGTGGTCCATCTCGACCTCGCCGGAGAGTTTCATCACCTTGCAGGTGCCGCAGAGGCCGGATTCACAGGCCGCTCCGATGCGCACACCCGCCGCGCGTGCCGCCTGAAGCACGGTATGGCCGGGTGCACAGAGGCCGTCCTTGCCGGTCATGGCAAAGATGACCCTGGTCGCCTGCTCGCCATCGCCGTGATCGGCGACCACCACCATCGGCTCCGGCTTGACCGGCTGGAAGGCTTCTTCGTGATACTGCTTCATGTCGAAGCCGGCACCTTCGAGCGCCTCGCGGACCGTTGCCATGAACGGCGCGGGGCCGCAGCAGAAGACGGTGCGGTCAAGGAAATCCGGTGCCAGAAGCGCGATCTTCGCCTTGTCGATGCGGCCCTTCAGGCCTGACCAGAGCTGGCCGCGACCCAGTTGCTCGATGATGAAACCGAGCTGGAAGTTCGGCATGTCGCGCGCCTTCGCCTCCAGCTCCCAGCGGAAGATGATGTCATCGGGCGAGCGCGCGCAGTTCAGGAAGGTGATGTCGCTGTCGGGAGCGCGATCGCTCAGATCGCGGGTCATCGACATCATCGGCGTGATGCCGGAGCCGGCGGAGATGAAGAGATACTTCTTGCCCGGATACTTCGCATAGGAGAAGTCGCCGAGCGGCCCGAAGGCCTTGAGTGCCATGCCGGGCTTCAGGTTGTCGAACATCCAGCGCGTGCCGATTGAGTCCTTCTGCGCCTTGACCGTCACCGCGACCGTATAGGGGCGCGAAGGGCTGGAGGAGAGCGTGTAGGTACGCATGACCGGCTCGGGACCGACGGGGATCTCAAGTGTCACGAACTGGCCCGGCATGTATCGGAACCACAGGTTCGGCTTGTTTGGCTTGAAGGTGAAGGTCATCACGTCGGCGGCTTCCGGCGTGACGGCGACGCATTCCAAGAGATCTTCCCGATCGGACCAGGGGCGCATCTCGTCGACATGGCGATACTGAGTGACGGCAATGTTCATCTTACGCCACCGCCGAGAGGCGGGCCTTGTCGCCCTGCAGGCGGCCCATCATGAAGTTGGTGTACCACTCGACGAACTGCATGACGCCACCTTCGTGATCGACGGAATAGGGACCGGGTTCATAGGCCGGCGAGCGGATGCCGAAGGCGTTTTCCTCGACGATCGAACGGTCCTGGTCGTTGGTCATGTTCCAGACATGGGTGAGCTCTTCGAGATCGTAATCGACCCCCTCGACGGCATCCTTGTTGACCAGCCAGGTGGTCGTGACCGCGGTTTCCTCAGCCGAAAGCGGCAGGACGCGGAAGGAAATCGCGTGGTCGCCGAGGATGTGGTTCCAGGTCGTCGGGTAGTGGAAAAGCAGCATGGTCCCGATGTGGCTGATCGGCACGTCGGCGGAGAGCGGCTTCTTCACGGCGCGTTTGCCGGACATGGTGTAGCTCTCGGCATCCTGGATCAGCGGCATGCGGGCGGTGCGGAACTGGCCGGTCGGATCCATCTTGAACTCGGATGGCAGGCCGGCGGCTTCGCAGCGCGCCCAGTGTTCGGCGATGAAGGGATCGTCACCGGCACCCTGGACGCCGGTCGCCGTCGGGGCTTCCGGATAGGTGCGGCAGAGTTCCGGATGGTTGCTGGCGCAGTGGTAGCATTCGCGGTTGTTTTCCCAGACGAGCTTCCAGTTGCCCTTCTCGATGATCGTCGTCTTGTGGGCGACCTTGGCCTCCCACAGGCGGTGGGGCGCAAGGTATGGCTCGATCGAGGCGCGCATGGGGGCGAAATCGGGGGCTTCGTTGGCGAGGCAGACGAAGATGTAGCCGCCGACGCTTTCGCAATGGACGGTCTTCAGGCCGAAATCGGCCTTGTCGAAATTCTCGCCCATCTGGCGGGCGAAGACCAGCGAGCCATCAAGGTCATAGGTCCAGTTGTGATAGGGGCAGACGAGCTTGGCAGCGGCACCCTTGTCCTTGGTGCAAACGCGGTGGCCGCGATGGCGGCAGGTGTTGTGGAAGGCGCGGATCACCTGATCCTTGCCGCGCACGATGACAACGGGGTAATCGCCGATCTGGACGGTGAAATAGTTGCCGGCGCGCGGGATTTCGCAGTCATGGCCCATGAACAGCCAGTCGCGATACCAGATCGTCTCCATGTCGAGCTTGAAGTAATCCTGGTCGATATAAAAGGGCTGTTCGAGCGAGAAGCCTTCGCGGCGGTTCTTCAGCTGTCGCAGTACATTGGCCTGCAGGTCCATGTCGTCCTCGTTGTCAAAACTCGGGGGAGAAGAGAGCACAGCCTGCCATCGCCCTGGGAAGGCGGTCTGCATGGCTATCTCCGGTCGCCCTCCGCAACCTCAAATGTCCGTCTGCCGAGGCTGGTTTCCGGGCTCAGGAGTGGTCCATTCGCGGACCGCGTCGGCGCCTTCCCAGGGTCGCCCCCAGTGGCCTTTTGCCAAAACGCATTCTCCACCACCGTTGCGGGGGCAGCGCCGGATTTTGACCGGCTTCCCGATTTCCCACCCTCCCTAGCAGGGCGGCACCTCGAGCTTGAAACCATCTAACCATACGGCGCGGCCACGCGCTGCACTGCGGAACGACACAGCTGAAATCGTTTGCGACATCGGACTAAGTCGCCAAAGCGGCAGGAATACTGGAAATTCTCTATTGTTTTCCGCGATCTGCAGTAACGCGACAGTTTTGCTCCGGAAAAACATGGCGCAAATGGACGACCGAAATCAATTCCCAAGATTTGCGTTGCGGCAAGCCTCGCGAAACCTCGATCGAGTAGATTACCATCAAATCATGATTAACCATGCTGCGCTAAGCTCAAGCAATCAGTCCGGGTACGTCAGAGCGTCAAGATGCAGAAACTCAGATACTACGCGGCTCCCAAAACGGAAACGAAAGCGCCGCCCTCCTCCAAGGCCATCCATTCCGAGTTCCTGAGGACAGGCCGGATATCGCGCAACCGCGAGGACTGGCTGCCCGACGAGCGCCGCTACCTCACCTATGAGGAAGTGGCCGCGCGCACGGGCCGCCGGCTGGAACGGGCCGCCGAGACGACCCATGACCGGATCAACGGCTTTCATCACTCGATCAAGTTCCCGAAGATCATTTTCCATCGCACGCTGAGCGACAGTCCGCATCTGGGCTACTGTCACGTGACGGCGGCGCGGACAAACTTCGCACAGTATGCCGATGTCAAATGGGCCTTCTACATCGCCAACTTCTTTGCCGAACTCGGCGGCGGCGAGCTCTTCTTCGATCACATCAAGCAGAATTACGGGCGGATGTATTTTGCCGTGGCGATCAAGCCGGAGGCGGAAAACAAGGTGATGACCATCGACCGGTCGATCCGAGACAATGGCCTCCTGTTCCAGACCATTGATCCCAAGGAGGCTCTGCGCAACGTGCTGATGCTCGGCGCGAGAAACGCCGAGCTCCGGAAGATCATCACCAAGCTATGAGAGAAGAGGTGTCGGCGCTCAGGCGCCGAAACCGCCGACCGGCTTCTTCTTGTAAAGCAGCCAATCCTTCGAGACATAATCGCTCGCACCGTAGATCGTCACCGTATCTCCGCCGGCTGCCTTCGAGGTGGCAAGCGCCTTTTCGGCGTAGTTGGTGAAGTCGAAGGCGTTCGGGGCCTGTTCGGAATAGCAGATGCCAAAGGACATGGTGAGCTGACCGACGCGGGCGCCGCTCGACGAGCCGACGAAATTGGTGGCCTTCAGCTTGGCGCGGACGAGATCGACCACGCGGCTGATTTCCTCCTGGTCGGAGGTGTAGAGCAGCAGGCCGAAGCGGCCGGCATCGAAGCGGCAGGCGAGATCGCCGCCGCCGGACACGGCTTCCAAAACCTTGGCAACCTGCATCAGGAAACGTTCGGCCACGGCCGGTCCCATCTGTTCCTGGATGCGCACATAGTCGTCGATTTCGCCGATCGCGACGCCGCACAGCACCGGCATTTCGGGGTTCACATAGATCTTGGCGACAGCCTTGTTGAAGGCGCGGCGGCTGGCAAGGCGGGTGACCGAATCGACGAACTTCGCGGCTTCGGCCTCTTCCGCCTCGCGCTGGAGATCGGCAAGGGCGGCTGTCTTGTCGACAACGGCGCGCACGACATTGCTGTTCTGATGAGCCCGCCGCTCCGTGGCTGCCTTCAGCATCTTGATCGACTGGCCGAGCGGCGTTCCCTCGAGATCGGCCTCGGTCAGGATGGTCTTCGAGGCGTGGCCGATGACGCGACCATAATCGGAAAGCGAGATCTTTTCCTCGTTCAGCAGGCTGATGAAATTGCTCATCTCGGCACGAACCTGGCCATTCTGGCGGCTCAGCAGCCCGTCTTCATGGTGATGCGGCAGATATTTTCGGCCGAGTTCGTCCAGAGCCTCCTGGGTCTTGACCTTGCCGAGCGCTATGAACTCACGCACAAGCTCCGGATTGCTGCCGGAATAGGCTTCGTAGACGAGTTCGTAATTGCGCGGCAGGCCGTCGATGCCCATCTGGTGCATGGCGGTCGCAACGCGGAGCGCAATGCTGGCGGCAGGATTCTTGACTTGCTGCATCTGTCCAATTCCCCGAATGAGGCTTTCCCGTCTCTTGGTTAGACCCTAGGCGAACAATTCTTTCTTTCGGTTACGTCGGTACTTAAAAATTGAACGGATTGCGCGTCCCATCAAAAAATAGGGTAGAATCGGGGTCTTCCGGAGTGGAAAAAGTGGTTTGCCGACCCGGCCTGCTCGGGATATGCACGGGCTGAGGCAGACTGGAAGGCTCGGAGACATGGCGCGGATCATCCCGATCGCAACCGATACGGACAAGGCGGAGGCCATTGCAGTGGCCACCGAGGTGCTCTTGCGCCACCGGCCCGTCGCCATACCGACTGAAACCGTCTACGGGCTCGCCGCAGATGCGACGCATGCCAGCGCGATCACCTCTATCTACGAGACCAAGGGGCGCCCTCGCTTCAATCCGCTGATCTGCCACATGGCAGATCTGTCCATGGCGGAGCGTTATGCCGTGTTCGACCCGATCTCCCGCAAGTTGGCCGAGGCCTTCTGGCCGGGGCCGCTCACGCTCGTTCTGCCACTCAAGGAGAACGCCGGCATTCACCCGCTGGCGACAGCGGGCCTCGATACGGTCGGCATTCGCGTGCCGGTCGGGTTTACGGCAGAGCTCATCCAAAGCCTTGGACGGCCGCTGGCCGCGCCGAGCGCCAACTCATCGGGGCGCATCAGCCCGACGACAGCTCAGCATGTCGAGGCGGATCTTGGAGAGAAGATCGAGGTCATCGTCGATGGTGGCCCCTGCCCCGTCGGGGTGGAATCGACCATCGTGAAGGTCGAGGACGGCGAGATCCGACTGCTTCGACCCGGCGGTGTCGAGGCAGACGCGATCGAAGCGGTGACGGGCAAGACCGTGCAGCGACCCAAAGCTTCCGGGACGGCAGCGATCGAAGCGCCGGGCATGCTCGCCTCGCATTATGCGCCTGATGCTTCGGTGCGACTGAATGCGGCAAGGGTGTCGAGCAAGGAAGCCTTGATCGCCTTCGGGACAGGCGACATATCCGGGGCATCGACCGCGACGGCCGTGTTCAACCTCAGCCCCGATGGTGACCTTGCCGAGGCGGCCAGCAATCTCTTCGACTTCCTGAAGCGCGCGGATGCGAGCGGGGCGACGGGCATTGCCGTGGCTCCGATCCCGGACGAGGGCCTGGGCGAAGCGATCAACGACCGGCTGATGCGGGCGGCGGCACCCCGCGGGACGGAGGGATGACTGAGATGACCGTGACCATGAGCCTTGCCGAGCGCCTGCGCGCCTTCGTCGACATCGTAGGAGAGGCGAACGCCCTCACATCGCAAGAGGACATCAGGCCCTATCTCACAGAAAACCGTGGCCTTTATCACGGTTCCTCGCCGTTGGTGCTGAAACCCGGCTCGACACAGGAAGTCTCCGCCATCCTGAAGCTCGCCTCCGAGACCGGTACGCCGATCGTACCGGTGAGCGGCCGCACGGGCCTCGTCGGTGGGCAGGTACCCCGCGAAGACAGCGGTGACGTGCTGCTGTCGCTGGAGCGAATGAACAAGATTCGCCAGATCGATGCGGTCGCCGACGTGATCGTGGCCGACGGCGGCGCGATCCTGGCCGACGTGCAGAAGGCGGCCGAAGCGCATGACCGGCTTTTCCCGCTCTCGCTCGGTTCGGAAGGTTCCTGCCGGATTGGCGGCAATCTTGCGACCAATGCCGGGGGCACAGCGGTGCTCGCCTATGGCAATATGCGACAGCTCTGCCTGGGGCTCGAAGTCGTTCTGCCCACCGGCGAAATCTGGGACGGCCTCAGACGGCTGAAGAAGGACAATAGCGGCTACGACCTGCGCGATCTCTTCATCGGCGCCGAGGGCACGCTCGGCGTGATCACCGGGGCGGTGCTGAAGATGGTGCCGCGTCCCCGCGGGAGGCAGGTCGCCTATGTCGGGCTCGCCTCGCCGGAAGCGGCGTTGGTGCTCTTCGAGAAGGCTTCGCAGCGATTTGGCGCGGCGCTGACCGGCTTCGAACTGATGCCGCGCATTGGTATCGAGTTCACCACGAAGCATATCCCCGGCGTGCGTGATCCCCTCACCTCCATCCATCCCTGGTATGCGCTCGTCGACATCTCGACATCGGACTCGGCCGAGACGGCGGAGGCGATGATGCAGGAACTGCTCGCCGAAGCCTTTGAAAGCGAACTCGTCGCGGATGCGGCCATTGCCAGCTCGATCGCCCAGCAGGATGCCTTCTGGCATCTGCGCGAAAGCATGTCGGAGGCGCAGAAGCCGGAGGGCGGGTCGATCAAGCACGACGTGTCGGTGCCGGTCTCGCGCATTCCGGCATTCCTGGCCGAGGCCGATGCGGCCGTTTACGCATTGATGCCGGATGCCCGGATCTGCGCCTTCGGCCATCTCGGCGACGGCAATATCCACTACAATATCAGCCAGCCTGTCGGCGTCGACAAGGCCGCGTTCATAGCCCGCTGGCGCGAGGTGAATGCCGTGGTGCATGCTGTCGTGCATCGACATACAGGATCGATTTCGGCGGAGCATGGGGTCGGCCAACTGAAACGCGACGAGCTGGTGGCCAGCCGACCGGCAATCGAGACGGAGCTCATGCGGCGTATCAAGCAGGCCTTCGATCCCGCCGGCATCATGAACCCCGGCAAGGTGATCGGCTGAAGCCATGACCGGCGCCCCTCGCCTTTCGTTCAGGATCGATCTTTCCAACGGCGCGCGGCTGGGCCCCGGCAAGGCGCAGTTGCTCGAGTCGATCGAGCAACACGGCTCGATCCGGGCAGCGGGGGCCGCGATGGGCATGTCCTATCGACGGGCATGGCTGCTGGCGGACGAGATCAACCACATGTTCCGGGAGCCGTCCATCTTCACCCGCCACGGGGGAAAGAGTGGTGGCGGCGCGGGACTGACGTCCTTCGGGGAGACGTTGCTCGCCGCCTGCAGGCGAATGGATGCGGAAAGCCGCAAGGCGCTTGCATCGGATCTCGACTGGCTGACGCGTGTCGAGGCGGTAGACTTCGTTCCCGCAGGACAGAAGAGCGACGACGACGGCTGACGCCTGCGCGCCAGAGCTCAATCCTTGATTTCCCGGTACATGCCCTCGGAAGCGATGGACACCGTCTTGAACAGTAGATGGACAGGCTTGCCGGGTTCCAGTGCCAGGTGGCGCAAGGAGCGCCGCGTCACCTCAGCCGCCAGGTGCTGACCATGACAGTCCACGGTCAGGATCACACTGCGACCTTTTCCCTCCTCGACCGTGATCAGATGGCCAGACAGGCGGTTCAGCGCCGAAAGGCCCTCGGTCGGTTCTGTTGCGACGACGATGTCGGAAACAGGAACGAAGACACGGACCCGGGTACCGACGGCAAGGTGCGTCCGGCGCAGGAGAAGCGGCCCGGCGTTTGATCGCGCCTCGGTCAGGCCGTCTTCCACATGGTGGCCGGAGATCTCAGCCTCGATGAAATTGCCGGCCGGTAGGTCACCGGATGCATGCATGACGGCGGCCAGCGCTTCGTCGGGGCGACCGACGGCACTCGCCTTTCCCCTGTCGAACGTCACGACCGACGTCGCGAGCCGCGCCACCTCCTCGACGGAATGGCTGACATAGAGGATCGGCACGCCGAAATCGTCACGAATGCGCTCAATATAGGGCAGGATCTGCGCCTTGAGGCCGCTGTCCAGCGCTGACAGCGGCTCGTCCATCAGGAGCAGTTTCGGGCTCGCCATCAGGGCACGGCCGAGCGCCACGCGCTGTTTTTCGCCGCCGGAAAGATGGATCGGACGGCGAGCGAGCAGGTCGGTGATGCCAAGAAGGGAAGAGATACGGTCGAGATCCTCGCGGCGTTCGGCCCGCGGCAGCAAGCGTTCGCCGTAGCGCAGGTTCTGCAGCACCGTCATATGCGGGAAAAGACGGCCCTCCTGGAAGACATAACCGATGCGCCGGCGATGCGGCGCAAGGAACATGGATCCGTCGCTCCAGGTCTCGCCGTTAAAGCGGATATGTCCCTGCTCAGGGCGAATAAGGCCGGCGACGAGGTTGATCAGCGTCGTCTTGCCCGAACCGGACGCGCCGAAGAGGGCGGTGAGGCCTTCCCCCACACTCAGGTCGGCGTGAAGCATGAAATCGCCCTGACGATGATGGATCGAAAGGTCGAGCATCAGGTGGCTCCGACGCGGGCGGCGATGCGCCGGGAGAGGAATTCAGAGGCGATCAGGGCGCCGAGCGAGAGGACGATGGAAATCAGGGTGAGGCGCACGGCAGCGAGGTCACCGCCGGGCACCTGCGTATAGGTGTAGATCGCCGAGGCGAGCGTCTGAGTTTCGCCGGGAATGTTGGAGACGAAGGTGATGGTGGCGCCGAACTCGCCCATGGACTTGGCGAAGGCCAGAATGGCGCCGGCAGCGATGCCGGGCAGGATGAGCGGCAGGGTGACGGTGAAGAACACATAAGGCGGCGGCGCGCCGAGCGTTGCAGCTGCGGCTTCCAGCCTGCGGTCGACCGCGTCGAGCGACAGACGGATGGAGCGGACAAGCAGCGGGAAGCCCATGACGGCGGCGGCCAGCGCGGCACCGGTCCAGCGGAAGGAGAAGACGAGGCCGAAAGTCTGTTCAAGAAAGGCACCGGCGGTGCCGCGGCGACCGAATGTGATCAGCAAGAGATAACCCGTCACGACCGGCGGCAGGATCAGCGGCAGGTGGACGAGGCCGTTCAGCAGAGACTTGCCCCAGAACTCACGGCGAGACAGCATCCAGGCGATCAGGAGCCCCAGCGGCAGCGAAAAGGCAACAGCAACGGCCGCCACCTTCAAGCTGAGAAGCATCGCGGTCCATTCTTCGGCCGTTAGGGTCAAATGAGGCATTTCGGATGCATGGTTGAGGCCGGCTCAATTGGTTTTGGCAAGCACGGTGAAGCCGGCTGCCGTGAAGATGGCATGGGCGTCTGGCCCCTGCAAGTAAGCCAGGAATTCTGCTGCGCGCGGGTTTTGTCCATCGGTCGTCAGCGCCGCCGGATAGACGACGGCGGGATGGCTCGTTTCGGGAAACCGATCGAGGATCTTGACCGAAGGGTCGACCTTCGCATCCGTCTCGTAGACGATGCCGAGCGGAGCCTCGGCCCTGGATACCAGAAGCAGGGCGGCGCGGACATTTTCCGCCTGGGCCACCTTCTCCCTCACACTCTCCCAGACGCCGAGACTTAGGAGTGCCGCCTTGCCATAGCTGCCGGCGGGGACAGCATCGACATTGGCCATGGCCAGACGTTCATTGCCAAGCAGCGCGGCAAGCGGAAAATTCTCGGAGATGCGAACGGTCGCCGCCGAATCCCTCGGCGCGACGAGCACGATCCGATTGCCGAGAAGGTCGACGCGGGTCTCGGCCTTGATACGTCCCGCCTTGTCGAGATGATCCATCCACTTGAGGTCCGCCGAGATAAAGACATCCGCCGGCGCGCCCTCCTCGATTTGCCTGGCGAGCGCTGAACTTCCCGCAAAGGACAGCCTGACGTCCGTGCCGCCGGCCGCCTTCCAGGACGCGGCGACTGCCTCGACGCTCTCCTTGAGGCTGGCTGCGGCAAAGATCGTGACCGGCTCGTCGGCCCGGGCTGCCGGGGCGGCGATGGCGGAGAGGGCCATGGCTGCCATTGCCGTCCAGGTGCATACGGCGGTCTTGAACGTCCTGATCATGAGGCGGCTTCCAGTCGATATATCCTAATGGATATATCGATAGTCAAAAAGAAACCCGCCGGCAAGCGGCGGGTTCGTGGAAGGCGAGGATCATGCTTTCAACTGCGCCAGGCTGAACAGAAGATCTGCCGAGATGCCGGCGCTTCCACCGCTCAGGATGGAGATGGCGGGATTGTCGAAACTGGCGTTCTCGGTGTCATACATGGCCGAATAGCGCTGCAGGAACCGTTCGAGCTTGGCCGGGTCCTGGAGGTCTGAAAGTTCCATGTTTTCCCCGATGATGCGGGCCTGCTGGTCGACATCCATGTTGGAGAATTCGTCGGAATAGCCGAATGTCGTGCGGAAGACGGCCATCAGCGCGTCGTCGGCAATGAGGCCATAGGCATCGGTAATGCTCGGTGCCGTGCGCTGGAAATAGAGCGCGAGGCGGACCGCCTCATTGCTCTCGCCTTCGGTCTCTTCCAGTGTCTGGCGCAGGTATTTGTTGACCGTCTCCATGGTTTCGCCGCGCTGCTGGACGGTGCCGATCGTCTGGCGCGTGAGGTTGCCCTCCGCGTCGAAGTTGAATGAGGCAACGAGTTCGGCCCAGCGACTGTCGGCCTGCTGGTTGACGAAGCTTTTCGGATCGGAAAGATCTGAGGCGAAGGCCTGCTTGAGGAAGTCGTCGGTCACTTCTGCCGGGTCGAACCCATAAGCCCCGATGACGACATCCAGAACCTCGCGATCCGCCAGCAACTTGCTAGCCGTGTCGATCGACTGGATTTTCTCCTGGTAGTTTTCCGCCTTCTCTGTCGCCGTTTTCCGGACCTCGGTTCTTTCCGGATCCTCCAGGAAGCGAACCTCGTTGATCACATACTGCTTGGCGATCATCGTTGCCGTCAGCGAATTGTGGGCCTGCAAAGGCACGGCGGCATTGCCTTGGCTGTCGAAGTTGAAGAGCTTCGACATGTCGATCAGACGGCTGTCCTTCGACTTGTTGGCGAAGCTGTTCGGGTCGGTGAAATCGCTGGTCAGCGCCTGCCTCAGCTCACGCACCGAGAATTCGTTGGCCTCATAGCCGAAAGTACGTTGCAGAACGAGACGCATCGTCGTGTCGGACAGCAGATCATCGACGTTTTCGGCTTCGGAGATATTGGTCTTGAACAATTCGGTCAGAGCATCTTTTCGCTCCTGGTCGGCATCGTCGTAGTAAGTCGAAAAGCCCGAATGCGTCGATGCGAGCTGGGTCGATCCCTGCGCAGTCATTCCGGATTCAACCGTGCCGTCGCTGGCAAAGTTGAACTTGCCGGCAATGGCCACCCAGGCGTCACCGCCATTGGTTGCGGCATAGCTATTAGGGTCAGAGGTGTCGCTGGTCACGATAGACTTGAAGGTCGATGCCCCCATGGAGCCGAGTTCGAACGCCGTCTTCACGTAATTGAACAGGCGCGTATCGGCAGTCAGTTCATCGACCGTGGTGATGGTCGAGATCTTCTGCTCGTAATAGGCGCGCTCGCGCTGGCGATAATAGTCGGTGACGTAGATCTGCTCTTCATCGACATAGAGCGAGACGGTCGCTTCCTTCTGGGCGGCCGTCTGGGCGGTCGCACCCGAAAGCGATCCATCGGTGTTGAAGTCGAAGGCCTGGGCGAGCTTGAGGAAACTCGACGCATTGGCCGCACCATTGGCAACCATCTGGTTGACGTAGCTGTCCGGGTCGGACGTGTCGCTGGTCAGGATCTGGGTGAGATGATCCTTCGTGTAATAGGTGCCATCGATGCCATAGGCGTCGAGTGCGAATGTCATCAGGCGGCTGTTGTTGACGAGGCCGCTGACATTGGTGACCTTGTCGATCATCGCCTCGTAGTAGAAGGCTTCCGCTTCCAGCGTGTCGCTCTGCGCGGTGAGCGAGGCCTCGTACTTCTCAAGAAGGATGGTCTGCTGGGAATCTGTCTGCAGATCGGTCTTCTCGGCCGAGAACTGGAACGAGGCGGCAAAATTGCGGTAGCGCTCGTCGGTCAGCTGGTTGGCGAAGCTCTCGTCATCCGAAAGGTCGCTCTCCAGCACCTTCTTCATGAAGGCCTTCGCATAGGTCATCTCTTCGAGACCATGGGCCTTCATCGCATAGGAATAGAGCTGGTAGTCGTCGAGAAATTCCTCGAGCGTCGAAACCTTCGAAATGTTCTCCTTGAAGTACTCCGTCTGGCGCGCCACGAGCGGATCGGACACGGTCCGTTCAAGGCTCGCCTTGATGTCGCGATTGACGAGATTGTAGCTCAGATAGGTCGAGACCATCGGGATTCCCATGCAGTACGGAAGGCGCGCGAATCACACTATGGCGCAAAATCCTTGCCTCAAGCTTTATGAAATCGTGAAGAAGCAAAGGGTCGACCGACGGGTGTTTCCGCAGGATCACCCTGAGCCATGGCATGATCGTTCCGTCCTGAAACAGGACCGGCCAAAGCTTCACCATTTTGAAACCCTAGCTGGTACGACAAAACTAACCATTTGACGCCGCAAGGTTTTTTTTACCGCGATTTTTAAGCTGTCTCGAACAGCGGCTGGCTATGTTCCAACCCACAGAGGACGAAAAGTCCCAACAGACGAGCACATGACGCGCTCTCGGGTAAAACAAGGGTAGCATGAAGATGACGAACACGGTTTTGAAGCCAGCATGGGCCGGCGCCACTCTGCGTCTGGATCCCTCGCGGTTCCCCCAGCAGGTGACCTATGCTCTGCGCGGCGCCCTTGGTGACGTCACGATCACCATCGACGAACGCGGCGCGGTCCTGCGCAAGATCCTCCCCGGCAGCGGACTTCCGCTCTCCTTCGCCCTTCCGGCCCGCGCCTTCAAGGGCGTTGCCGCTCGCGCCATCGACCATGGCAATGGCGAAGTCACGGTGACGCTGGAACTGCATCACGACGACCCGGATCTGTGCATCCCACTGCTTGTCGCCCATGATCTCTGCGACATCGCGGCCGACTGGCGCGGTTGGGCGGATGCCTTCCGCATTCCCATGCTCATGGTCGAAGCCGATGGCGTTGCCCGCCCGCTCGAGGACCATCTCGGCGAAGTGCGCACCAAGGAGACGCAGCCGCGTCGCCGCCATTCCTATTTCGCCGAGCGCCGCCCGCGATTCCTCGTGCGCCGCACCACCGGCAAGCTGGGTGTAACCATGAAGATTTCCGGAAAGGAAATCATCGCCCGCAACTGATTTCGTCCCAAGACTGGACAGAGACAAGGCCCGGAAGGCGACTTCCGGGCCTCTTCTTTTACCGAACCGTGCGGCGCAATCGTTTCGAAACGGCGCAGGATTTCAGTCGGCCTCAGAGCCGGGCGAAGGGGCTTCAGGAGAAGGGAATAGCCAGCGCGAGGCCGACAAAGATAATCAGACCGACACGATTATTCGACTTGAACAGCGCGAGACACTGGGCACCGTCATCGATGTCGAGCACCTTGATCTGCCAGGCGAACAGGCCGGCTGCTACGAGCAGGCCGATGATGGCCGGGAAAGCCGTACCGGCTACCAGAAAAGCGGACAATAGCAGGACGAGTGTGAGGCCGTAGAGGCCGGTCAGCCAGATCTTGGTGTCGCGGTCGAAGAGCCGGGCGGTGGAGCGGACGCCGACGAGCGCGTCGTCTTCCCGGTCCTGATGGGCATAGATGGTGTCGTAGCCGATCGTCCAGGCGACAGCACCGACATAGAGCAGAATTGCTGCAAGGGATAGATTGCCGTGCAGGCCTGCCCAGCCCATAAGGCCGCCCCAGGAAAAAGCGAGCCCGAGGAAGAATTGCGGCCAGTCAGTGAACCGCTTGGCGAAGGGATAGATCGCAACGACTGCGAGCGACAGAATGCCAAGGAGGATCGAGAAGCCGTTGAAGCAGAGCAGCACCGCAAGGCCGACCAGCGACTGCACGACCATAAAGATCTTGGCGTTGCGGCGCGAGATGCGGCCCGACGGCAGAGGGCGAGAGCGCGTGCGGGCGACCATGTTGTCGATGTCGTGGTCGATGAGGTCGTTATAGGTGCAGCCGGCGCCGCGCATGGCGACCGATCCGATGAAGAAGAGCACGAGATGGAAGACAAAAAGGAAGGCATTCAGCTGGCCTTCCGCCGCCAGTGCATTCGCGGCCAGTGCGGAGGACCAGAAACAAGGCCACATCAGGAGCTGCCAGCCGATGGGTCGATCCCAGCGGGCGAGCTGGGCATGCGGCCACAGCCATCGCGGCAGGATGCGATAGACGAAGTTGTCGGAGGGCGCGTCGATGACGCGATCGATATCAGGATCGGCGGTGCTCATGTTCCTGTTGATAGAGCATGGGCGGTTCCATGAAAACCGCCCGCGCCTTCGCATCCTGAAAATCGGCTGCGGCTTTTCGTCAGTCGAAGCTGACGCCGAACTTGTAGCTGGCGGAGACGCCGAACATAAGCTGGTTCTTGGATCCTCGGTCTTCGACGAGGCTCGAATCGGCGACGGGGCCGGCGAGCCGCTTGTATTCGGTGAACGCGCTCATCGAGATCTTGTCTGTGGCATCCCAAGTGATCGCTCCGCCGGCACCATAAGAGGTGATGCCGCCATCGGGATCATACTGGCTGAGGCCGGAGGCAGCGGATTCCACAGCGTTCACGCCGTAATACGCGTCCGTATAGCCGCTGGTGGCAAAGGTCATGCGCGGGCCGGCAGAGACGCGCAGATTGGGGGCGATATCGGTGAAGGCATCGACAGCGATATCGGCGACGAGACCGTCATGGGCGCGAATGCCCTGGCGCAGTTCGGCGCGGGCGCGTATCCAGTCGGTGACATAGACATCGGCGAAACCACCGAGCTCGCCGCCCCAGTCGACTTCGGAAAGGCCGATCAGGGCGTCATCGTCACCCGCGTCACGGCCGCGCACGAACTTGCCGACGATACCGGCGCGCAGCACGTCCGTGTCGTAGATCGCGAAGCTCGGATTGTCGTTGCGCGAGGAAAAGCGCGGGGTGCCGCCACGACCGACCGAGATGATCGGCGAGAAGAAGAACTTGTTGTCCTTGGCGCCTTCGAAGCTCGGGGCCGAAATGCCTGCGCCACCGAGCGTCACATACCAGTTGCCGGAGAAGAAACCTTCAGCGTGGACTGGCGAAGATATAACCACAGTCGACGCGGCAAGAAGGGCGACGAGACGCACCTTGTTCATGATGACCCCCAAGAAAACGCAGAACACATGACCCGCAGATCGCGATCTCAACTTCGTTCAATATTTCAGGAATCTGTTACGGGATCTTTAACCACGTCCGATCTGCCAACTCCGAGTCTCGCTCGTGCATCAGCTTCGTTGATCAGTCCATAACTCAAGCTTCTGAATCCACGACGGAATCTGTACTTTACGTGCGTATTGGCGATCAGCGTCCCGGATTTGTTTCTTTCGTCTTGACCTTGTCGCCGGCTGCGCCTTTCCTGCAGGGCGATTACAAAAGGAGACCTTCATGGCCGTTGATACATCCGCCCGCACCCCCACCTTCACCTATGTCGATGGAGACTGGTTTACCGGCAATCCGCCGCTGATCGGCCCTGCGTCGCATGCCATGTGGCTGGGATCGACGGTGTTTGACGGGGCGCGCTGGTTCGACGGCATCGCGCCCGATCTCGACCTGCATTGCCAGCGCGTCAACCGCTCGGCCGAGAACATGGGCATGAAGGCGGTCATGGCGGCGGAAGAGATCGAGCGCCTCGCCTGGGAGGGCATCGCGAAGTTCGACGGCAAGACGGCAATCTATATCAAGCCGATGTATTGGGCCGAACATGGCCAGATGGGTTCGGTGGTTGCGGCCGATCCGGACTCGACCCGGTTTGCGCTCTGCCTGTTCGAAGCGCCGATGCATACCGCAAAGCCTTCCTCGCTGACGCTATCACCCTTCCGCCGCCCAACGCCGGAGTGTGCGATGACCGATGCCAAGACAGGCAGCCTCTATCCGAATTCCGGCCGCATGATCATCGACGCGCGCAAGCGCGGATTCGACAATGCGCTGGTGCGCGACATGAACGGCAATGTGGTGGAGACGGCATCCTCCAACGTCTTCATGGTCAAGGACGGCGTCGTCTATACGCCCGCTGCCAACCGCACCTTCCTTGCCGGCATCACCCGCGCCCGCATCATGGGGCTGCTGCGCGAGGCGGGCTTCGAGGTGCGCGAGGCAACCCTTTCGGTCGAAGACTTCATGAATGCCGACGAAATCTTCCAGACCGGCAATTATTCCAAGGTCGTGCCGGTGACGCGCCTAGACGACGCGCAGTTCCAGGAAGGGCCTGTCACCCGCAAGGCGCTGGAGCTCTATATGGACTGGGCAAAGTCGACGGCCGGCACGGACGGCTGAGCGGCACGCACCGCCTCCCTCCTTGTGGGCCGCTTGATCGCGGCCCCTCGCCTCTCTATCTCTCGATGAGCTGAATGTTCCCATTCCCGGAAGGATTTCCCTTGTCCGTCTTCAAGAACCTGCCCTCCCCGCCCGCCGTCGCCAAGAAGCCCGCCTCCGACACCCGCCACGGGATCACCCGGACGGATGATTATGCTTGGATGCGCGCCGACAACTGGCAGCAGATGTTCAAGGACACCTCGATCCTCGACCCGGAAATCCGCTCATACCTGGAAGCCGAGAACGGCTATATGGAAGCGGCGATGTCGGACACCAAAGAGCTGCAGAAGGTGCTCTTTGCCGAAATGAAGGGCCGCATAAAGGAAGACGACTCGTCGATCCCGATGAAGGATGGCCCCTTCGCCTATGGTTCGGCCTTCGTCACCGGCGGCGAGCAGCCGCGCTACTTCCGCATCCCGCGCGACGGCGACCCGAAGAACGAGGGTCTGCGCGACCTGCTGCTCGATGGCGACAAGGAGGCTGTTGGCAAGGACTATTTCCGCCTGTCGGGCATCGATCACACGACCGACCATGCCTTCGGCATCTGGGGCTATGACGACAAGGGCTCGGAATATTACACGCTGCGCATCCGCGACCTCGCCACCAAGCAGGATCTGGACGACGTTCTGGAGAATACTGCAGGCGGTGGCGTCTGGGCGCCTGATGGCAAGAGCTTCTTTTATACGCTGCAGGACGAGAACCACCGTCCTTCCAAGGTCTTCCACCATATCGTGGGCCAGCCGCAATCCTCAGATCGCCTCGTTTACGAGGAGAAGGATCCGGGCTTCTTCATGGGCGTCGGCGGCTCGCTGCTGGACGATTTCATCTTCATCGACATCCATGATCACGAGACCTCGGAATATCGTCTGCTTTCGACCAAGGATCTCACCGCTGAGCCTATTCTGGTCGCCGAGCGCGAGGAAGGCGTCGAATATTCGATGACAGAAGGCGGCGACGTCTTCTACATCCTGACCAATGCCGACGATGCCAAGGACTTCAAGATCGTCGAGGCGCCGGTAACGGCTCCTGGCAGGGAGAACTGGAAAGAGGTCGTGCCGCACGAACCGGGTCGGCTGATCCTCAACCACATGGCGTTTGCCCGCCATCTGGTCTGGCTGGAGCGCCGCGAAGGTCTGCCGGTCATCATGATCCGCGACCGGAAGTCAGGCGAAGAGCACTCGATCGCCTTTGCCGAAGAAGCCTATTCGCTGGGCTTGCAGGGCGCTGCCGAATACGAGACCGATGTTATTCGCTTCTCCTATTCCTCGATGACGACGCCTTCCCAGCTCTTCGACTACAATATGGCGACGCGCGAGCGCACGCTTTTGAAAACCCAGGAAGTGCCATCCGGTCACAAGCCGGAGGACTACGTCACCCGCCGGGTGTTTGCCGAGGCGCATGACGGCGAGAAGGTGCCGGTCACCCTGCTCTATCGGAAAGACACCAAGCTCGACGGCTCCGCGCCCTGCCTGCTCTATGGCTATGGCGCATATGGCATCACCATTCCCGCTGGCTTCAACACCAATTGCCTCTCCCTGGTGGACCGGGGCTTCGTCTATGCCATCGCCCATATCCGCGGCGGCAAGGACAAGGGCTTTTCCTGGTACGAAGACGGCAAGATGGAGAAGAAGGTCAACACCTTCAAGGACTTCATCTCGGCAGCCGACCATCTGGTGAAGGAGGGCTTCACCGCATACGACCGGATCATCGCCGAAGGCGGATCGGCCGGCGGCATGCTGATGGGCGCCGTCGCCAATATGGCACCGGAAAAATTCGCCGGCATCATCGCCGCTGTGCCCTTCGTTGATGTCTTGAACACGATGCTCGACGACACGCTGCCGCTCACCCCGCCGGAATGGCCGGAATGGGGCAACCCGATCGAGTCGGAAGAGGAATATCGCTGGATCGCGGCCTATAGCCCTTACGACAACGTCGAGGCCAAGGCCTATCCGCCGATCATCGCACTGTCCGGCCTTACCGACCCGCGCGTCACCTATTGGGAGCCCACCAAGTGGATCGCGCGGCTGCGCGCCACCGCTCCCGATGCCGGGCCGTTCCTCTTAAAGACCAACATGGCCGCCGGCCATGGCGGCAAGTCGGGCCGTTTCCAGCGCCTGGAGGAAATCGCGTTTGAATATGCCTATGCGATCAAGGTGGCGGGGAAGATGTGAGGCGGTGACGCCGATCACATTCTCCAAGCAATAACGGGTGTGTTTTGGGCATTGCTTCGACGATGCCTGAAACAGTGATGCCTGAAGATCATGATTCGGCGCGCGTACTTTCACTCGCGCCGTTTCGCAAGGGCCAATCGTCATGACGCAATGCGGGACGCAAGCTTCGCGCAAGGTTGAAAGGTTAACAAAAGGTTAATTCTTTAACCGAGGTGTCCGCCATGAGGATCGAAAGCGGCCTAAGCGGCTACTCCTACCAAAGCCGATACGTGCCGAACACGGCCGGCGCGGAGGACGTCGCCCCCGAAACGTCCAATACCAGCGCGCCCCGCGCGAGCGGTGCCAGCACTTTCTCCAGCACCCTCCTGTCGAACCAGCTCGCCTCTGCACTGTGGACCGTGGAAGGATCGCGCAAGGCGGCGGTCGAGATCGGCGCGAACCAAAACCGCAGCCGGCTCGAGGAAACTTCGCGCATCCAGGCGGTCGAGGCGGCTTACCGGGAATACGAAATACCCCCTTCGGCCTATCAGGAATTCTGATTAGACGATGCGGTCAAGAAGGCCGGCCGGCATGATGCCAGGCCGGCCTTCTTGCGTTCAGCCTTCAGTTTTCAGGCATGCCTGTGCTCTGAAGCCTCATCGTCAGCGTGGGCGTGACCCTCGTGACCATGTCCATGACTGGTTTCGCCGGCACCGCAGCAGGACGAGGGCAGAGTGACGGGCTGGCCGGCGCGCCATTCGGCAAGGCTCTGGGAGAGGATCTGGACGGAGGAACTGAGGAACAGACCCGCCATGATGCCGGCGACGATCAGATCGGGCCAGGCAGTGGCTGTGCCCCAGACACCGACGGCGGCAATCATGACGATGACATTGCCGATCGCATCATTGCGCGAGCAGAGCCAGACGGATCGCACGTTCGCATCGCCGTCCTTGTAGGACATCAGCAAGAGCACGCTTGCAACATTCGCGGCGAGTGCCAGGAAGCCGATGACACCCATGACCGGCGCTTCGGGCACGCCGCCGTAGAAGACCCGCCAGACGGTAGAGCCGAAGACCCAGAGCCCCATCAGGAAGAGGCTGACGCCCTTGCCCGCGGCGGCGATGCTGCGGGTTTTTAGCGAGGCACCGATGACGGCGAGCGAAATGCCGTAGGTCACGGCATCGGCGAAGAAATCCAGCGCATCGGCCTGAAGTGCCTGGGAGCGCGCCAGCTGGCCCGCTGTCATTTCGACGGCGAACATGGCGGCATTGATGGCGATCACCATCCAGAGCCGGCGTTTATAGATGTCGGACATACCGTCGAAAGGGGCGTGGTCATGGCCGCAGGCAGCACTCATTTCAGTTTTCCTTCAGGTCTTGATGTGGTCACGCATCGACCTTAGGATCTCTAGTGACTAGAGGTTCAAGAGGTTTTTTTCATGTATTCAATCGGCGATCTTTCCAAGCGAGCCGGCGTGAAGGTGCCGACCATCCGCTATTACGAGCAGATGGGCCTGATTTCGGCGCCGGATAGAACTGAAGGCAATCAGCGGCGCTACGAAAAGAGGGAGCTCGACCGGCTGACCTTCATCCGCCATGCACGCGATCTCGGCTTTCCGATTGATGCGATCCGGGAGTTGCTGACACTAAGCCGACATCCTGAGGAGCCCTGCGAGCGGGCGGATCACATCGCGCGAGAGCAGCTCGACGATGTCAGGGAGAAGATCGCGCGGCTGAAGAAGCTGGAAGCGGAGCTCGCCCGGATCGTCTCGCATGGCGAATGCCATACGGTAGGGGATTGTTATGTGATCCGGGCGTTGTCCGATCACGGGTTATGCGAGCAGGAGCATTGAGGGAGAACGCCGGAGGCGCTGCCTATCGCGCCCTGATCGGTGGGGTCACGCGGCGGACTGAATTTCGAAGTCGAAGTGGATCCGGTCATAGGGGAAGACAACGCCACTGTCTGCCTTGTCGATCACGCCGCTTTTTACGAGGGTGTCGATATCGGCATGGACGGCTTTGAAGTCTCGACCGACACGGCGGGCGACTTCGCGCATGGACAACGGACCTTGCCCCGTCATGACCCTGACGATCTCCAGCCGCTTGGGCGTCAGCACTCGGTGCATGGTTTCCCAGGACGGAAAGCTCAGACTGAACTCCCCGTTAAGTGGCATTTGCCCGGTCGCGGCCTTCATGGCGTCAGCGACTGTCGCCATCGTCTGATCCAGGCTTTCGATCTTCACCTTCAAGGTTGCCATTCAACCATCCTTCCACATCCGCAAGAAAGTCTGCAATCAGCGTATCGATCCCGGAAAACACATAGGGCGCTTCGGTCGCTCCTAAGTGCCTATGATCACCCTTGCCGGCCTCATTGTCATATCTGAGAACACACTCGCCGTTCGAGACAAGCGCCGGGCTGTATTTGAATGCGTGCAGGCTTCCACGGACAGCAAACGGCACATGCCAGATCAGGACCTCGACGAAGTCCTCGTCCCGCACGAAACTGCGCATCCTGCGGATCAACGTCGCCTAGGCCATCTTCGTCTCGCGCGATCTGATGGAGCATACTCCATCACGCTTCCACCGAAAAGATCCCCCGTTGACAATCGATTCAATTCGGCGCATCACAGCCGCCATGATCAATATCCGCGCAAACATCACCTGCACGTATTTTTGGGCCTACCGGTAACCGGCGGCCCGACAAGATCACATTGTCAACAGGCCGCCGTCAGGCGGCCTTGTTGTTTTCCGGACGACTTTCCCCCTGACGGCACGAAATGAGACCAAGGGAAAGCAACATGACCGAAGATACAGACCTGACCCTCCCCCGTCCGCCGATCGTGGCCATCCGCCATGCCAAGCCGCGCGACCTACCGGAACTCAACGCGATGATTTTGGCGCTCGCCCAGCATCACGGCGATGCCTCGGCCATGACGCCTGAAGTGCTGGAGCGCGACCTGTTCGGGCCGATGCCCTGGATCCAGGCGCTGGTTGCCGACAGCGGTGAAGAAGGCCTGATCGGCTACGCCATCCTCGTGCCGCTCTACAAGGCGCAGGAAGGCAAGCGGGGCATGGAGCTGCATCATCTCTTCGTGCGCGACGGCCAGCGTGGCAACGGCATCGGCCAGCATCTCGTCGATCGGGCCCGCCAGATCGCGCGCGCCGCCGGCTGCGACTTCCTCTCGGTCTCGGCTGCCACCGGCAATTTCGCCGCCCATCGCTTCTACGAGAACATGGATTTCATCTCGCGCCCGGTCACCGGCATGCGTTACCTCCAGGCGCTTAGCTGAGCCTTACCTGAGAGACGCGAGAAAACCTATCATGGCCCGCATCGTGATTGCCCTTCAGAACGACTATGCCGACTGGGAGCCTGCGCTCCTGATGGCCGCCACGCGATACTGGCTCGACTGCGAGGTCGTGACGGCGAGCCCGGATGGAAAGCCTGTGGTCTCGATGGGTGGCCTAAAGGTGACGCCCGACATCGGCCTTGATGCGATCGATGCCGAACAGTTCGACGCATTGATCATTCCCGGCGGCTATGCCTGGGAAAAGGGTGTGGCGTTCGACTTCACCGCGCTTGCGACTGAATTCCGCGACAAGGGCAAGGTGCTGGGCGGGATCTGCGCGGCCGCCAGCGCGCTTGCGGCGACCGGCGTGCTGGATGGTGTGGCGCATACCGGCAATTCACTCGCCTCGCACCAGAAGCATCCCGGCTATGGTGGCGCGGCCCCTTACATCGACCAGCCGCAGGCAGTGGGCGATCGGAAGATTGTCACGGCAGCGGGATCGTCGCCCGACACATTTACTATCGAGATACTGAAGGCGCTGCATCTCTATGGGCCAGAGGCCGAGGCGGAGCTGGCAGCTTTTGCCGCAGAACATCGGCGTTGAATAGAATGCCCCGCGTCAGTGCCTGACGGGCGGATTTTCCGACCACTTCTGCAATGTCGTCTTGATCAGGATCAGGGCTGCCTGCTGGGCGTGATCGCGCTCGCGCGGATCGACGATGGCGGAGAGGCGTTTTTCGAAGGCGCCGACAGTCTCGTGCACCCAGCGATGCAAGGCGGGATCGGGATAGTTGTCGAGCAGGGACCGGAGCGCATTCTCCATCCGCCGGCGTTCAATGCTCATATCCCCTCCGATGTCATGTCGACGACGGAAAGATGACAGCCAAGGCTTGCGCGATGCTGAACTGGGCCGAGGCGATCATTCGATCGCGGGCACGGCCTTCAGATAGGCGGCAATCGCCTCGCGATCGGCGGCGGTCAGCTCCGCCATGTTCTTCTGCACCTCGACCATTGAGCCGCCGACGCTGTCATAATCGGGTGTGAAGCCGGTCTCCAGATAGGTGACGATATCGCCTTCGCTCCACGAGCCCATGCTCTTCGACCCCGGCGTGATGTTGGGGATCGTGCCCTCGCCTTCCGGATTCGGGCCACCGGCCAGCCAGCGGCCGGTCTCGAAGCCACCAAAGGCATTGCGCGGCGTGTGGCATTCGCCGCAATGGCCGGGGCCTTCCACGAGATACTGGCCACGCTTGACCATGTCGGAGGCGTCAGCCAGTTCGACCCGGGGCGCATCTGTGAAAAAGAGAAATTTCCAACCACCCAGCACCAGGCGCTGGTTGAAAGGGAAGCCGAGCTCATGGGCCGGCGCCACGACATCGCTTGCTGGCAGCGTCTTCATGAAGCCGTAGAGGTCGTTGATGTCCTTGGTCGTCATGCGTGCGTAGGAGCCATAGGGGAAGGACGGATAGAGGTGTTCACCCTCGCGGCCCACCCCGCGGGTCATCGCATCGCCGAATTCTGCGAGCGTCCAGGCGCCGATCCCGGCTTCCGGGTGGCTGGAAATGTTAGGAGCGTGGAAGGTGCCGAAATCGCTCTTCAGCGGCGCGCCCCCGGAAAGGATCAGTCGCGCATCGCCCGTGGCGCCAGCCGGTGCGTGACAGCTTGTGCAACCGCCGGCGAAGAAGACCTCGCGTCCATGGGCCAGATCAGGCTCGCCGAGATCGGCCCAGACCGACGGATCCTGGCTATCCGGGGCCGTGACAAAAAGGAAAGCGCCGAAACCGGCCGCTCCGAGCACGGCAAGCGCGCCCAATCCCTTGACCCAAGTCGATGCCATCCCGGCCTCCATCATCTCAATGCTGCGCCCGGCGGAGCGCAATACGGCGGGCGATCCAGTTTGCCGGATGTCGCCCGCCGGGAGGGTCTTACTTCTTCAGGCGGTAGGTCTGGTGGCAATCGCCACAGGTGCCGCCGATGGCCTGCATGGCAGCTCCGACGCCAGCCTGGTCGGCTGGCATGGATGCAAGCTGCGCTTCGGCAGCGGCGGTCAGCTTGGCGGCCTTGGCCTTGAAGTCGTCCATGTTCTGCCAAATCGCCGGTGCGGCCTCTGACTCCATGCCGGTCTCGCTGCCGGCGGGGAAGTGATCAGGGAAGGTCTTGCTGACCTCGACCAGGGTGGTGAGCGCAGCCGTCACGGCTGCCGCATCATAGGGTTTCTCACCCTTGGCGATGGCGCCGAGGGCACCCATCGCGCCGCCGACCTTCTTCATCTCTTCCTGACGGACAACTTGCGGTTCGCCTGCGGCAATGGCTGCAGACACGCCAAGACAGATCGCCGTCACGGCGGACAGAACGACTTTCAACTTCATCCGATTTTCTCCAAGTGCTCGGCCGGCGTACCGGCGATCGTTAGCGGGCGCGCCATGTTTGCAGTCTCGCAACTGCCGAATGAAGTCACAAAGGAGTGATGCAGCCCGTCTGGAGCAACTTTCGGATATCTATGACGAATTTGCGTCAGGTTGCTGTCAGCGTTCTGTCAGAAATGTCCAGTTCTGACAGACTTGGACGAGGCGAAGGCAAGCTGTCGGCTTGGTTCCCGCCCCTGTCCCGCGATCTCTATCCGATCCTCGAAAACCGAGAGGACCGCGAAGGCATTGTCATGCTCGGTGTCGACCATGCCGCAGAAATTGACGAAGTGAACACCGTCGCGTTCTGCCCAATTGCCGCGGTGATCGTGACCACAGAGATAGGCGATTGCCGCCGGAGACGAAGCGATCAGATCGGTGAGGCCCTCGGCACCCCAGAGGGCATGATCGGATGACGGGTGGATCGGATAGTGCCCGAGCAGGATCACCTGCTCACCGGCCGCCTCGGCCGCTGACAGTCGCTCGGCGATCCAGCCGGCCTGAGCGTCGGAGATGCCGGCGTTCCACTCATTGGCATTCGGCGCATTGTCAGCCCTCATGGCCGCCAACCGCTGCTCTGCCTCCGCCCGCCTGGCGTCGCCGATCGGCGGCGCGAACAGGGAAATCTCGTTGCCATCGGTGACGAGCAGTCGCAGGCCGTTTATCCGCACCTCGTGATAGGGCGCAGGCATGCTAAGGGCGGCATGGACCTCGGTCAACCGGTCAGGATCGACCAGGAAATCGTGATTGCCGGGCAGAAGGATGCGCGGTGCGTGGAGCGTTTCGAGAATATCGAGGACCGGCGCCAAGTTTGCCCAGTCACGGTCGATGAGATCTCCCAGCACGACGACCGCATCCAGAGCCTGGGTGTTGAAATGGGCGACCGCCTGGCGAAGCTTGGGCAGCGATTGGCGGAAATGACGGTTCAATCGCGGGTTCGGGTCGAGCTCGGCATATTGGGGATCGGCAATGATGCCGAGCGTCAGGTGGGGGATTTCGATCGTCATTTATGGCACCGCTCATTGTTTCGAGCGGAGCCATAAGGATGGGCCATGACGACCGGATGACAGATGCTCAGCCCGGTAGATTGGGCTGGATCTTCGTCTGGGGCACCAATCCGGAGTAAAGCGTCATGCAGATCAGTGTCAGCGGCACGGCGAGCATGGCGCCGACGGCACCCCACAGCCAGGTCCAGAAAACGATGGCGATGAACAGGAGGAATGCGTTCATTTCCAAGCGTTTGCCCATGACAGCCGGGATCAGCAGGTTTTCGAACAACCCGTCCAGCACAAAGAAGATGAAGGCCGGCATGAGACCGAACAGCACGCCTTCATGAACCAGCAGACCGCTGACGGCCATGGCACCGGTCACCATAGCGATGCCGAGGAAGGGGATGAAGCTCAGGAGAAACGCTGCGACACCCCAGAGTGCTGGATTGCCCAGGCCGCCGAACCAGGCGACGAGGCCAGCCACCACGCCGAACATGCCGTAAACGATGACGGCAGTGGCGAAATAGTAGCCCAGTGACTCCTCAACTTCGTTCAGCATCCGGATCGCCTTCAAGCGCCGATCCCGATGGGAAAAGGTGCGGATGAGAGCGCGACGAAGTGCCAGGCGGGACGACAGGAAGAGGAGGAGGCTTGCGATGAAGATGAAGACCTGGACAAGCGCCGGTGTTACGCCGGTCGCCACCGTCGACAGGATCGTACCGGAGTTTTCCAGCATGGCTTCCATGGAGTCAGGGCCGCGCGACAGCACCCGCATCGGTCCCTCGAGCCAGGAGATCTGCTGCAGGTACTCTATGGCACGATTGACCATATCCGGGCCGGTTTCGATGAGCATGCTGATCGGCGACCAGATGATGCTGACGAGAAACACGAGAATGACCATGAACAGGCTGGAGAGGATGATGGCCGTCAGCATCGGTGGCGACCCCAGCCTTCCGAGGCGGTCGGCGGCGAGCCCCAGGATGAGCCCGACCACGACTGCCATCGTAAGCGGGATGAGAACGAAGGAGGCGAGATGCAGCGATATCAGAGCGAAGATCGCGAATAGACCTATCACGCTCCAGGATACGACGTAATCAAGGCCCGTCTTCTGGAAACGGACCTTGCGGGTCGGCTTTTGCCGATGCGTAACCTCGAGGTTCACCGGCATATCTCCGATGCGAGCCTGCAGCGCTGGCGTGACTTCATCATTACGTTGTTCCCCCTTCGAGATGCCTCTCAACGCTCGGGAACAATTTCCGTTCCACCGGGAAACAATGGGGGCGCAGACACCTGGGCCGCGCCCCGTTCAGATCAGGCGGAACCCGCCACCAGCGTGATGCCGATCCCCCAGGGATCGGTCAGCCGATGGCCTTCGGCACTGCGCTCGACCCTGATCTCCAGACCTTCAAGCGTTGCCAGAACCTTGTCGAGCGTCTCGCGGTCTTTAAAGGCGAGCGCATAGTCTTGCAGACCTGTCATCGCGGCAGTTCTTGCCGGAGCATTGCGGCTGTTCCAGACATTGGCGGCGACATGGTGGTGATAGCTGCCGGAGGCGAAGAAGCTGGCGCCGGGATAGCTCGCCATCTTTTTCAACCCGAGCACGCCCTCGTAGAAGCGGTCTGCCTCCGGCACGCTGCCGACCTGCAGGTGGATGTGGCCGAGAGCGGCCTCTGGTGACATGCCGGTCCAGGGCGTCTTAGCGGCGGCGTCGTAAAGCGCCTGGAGGTCGAGGCGGTTGGTTGCCATCTCCACTGTCCCATCGGCGTGGTAGGTCCATTCCTCCGGCTTGCGGTCGCGATAGACCTCAATGCCGTTGCCTTCAGGGTCCGACAGGTAGATTGCCTCGCTCACCAGATGGTCGCTAGCACCTTCGAATTGCAGGCCGAGACGGGCGGCATGGGCAAGCCAGTGGGCGAGTTCGGCGCGATCCGGCATGAGGAAGGCGTTGTGGAAAAGGCCTGCGGCATTGCGGGGAGCAGGGGCAGCATCTCCGCGCGTCGTCAGGGTCAGAAGGACCCGGTCACCGGCGCCGAGTTCGACACCGCTCGCACTCTGTTCGAAGCGCTTCAGCCCGAGCGCCTCACTGTAGAATCGGGACATGGTGTCGAGATCGCGCACGACGAGATGGGCGCGTCCGACATGCACGGGACGGCTGAGGGCGAAGGATTCGGCTTCTTTGTTCAAGGTGGTCATTGGATGTTCTCCTGCCTGGGACGGCGATTTCCCCTGATATGGCGCAGAAACGTCGTTCACAAAAGATCGCATTTCCTCGAAAGATCGTTCGACATTGATTGACGATGCGTGCGGTCTCAAAGTTGATCCTGATCAATGCAGTCATCCCTGCGCAGACGCATTCTCTCTTGCATAAGAGCAAACCCCCTTGGGGTGACAATGGAGAGCAAGATGTACAAGAAGATCATCGTTCCCGTCGATCCGGCTGCCACCACTATCGGCGAGCGGATCCTGACCAAGGCCAAGTCCCTGCTCGACGCAGGCGGTGAGATCGTGCTCCTGACCATCATCGAGGATATTCCCGGTTATCTCGCCATCGACGTCCCCGTCGATCTGATCGAAGGCGCGATCACCGATGCCAAGGCCAAGCTCGTCGAACTCAAAGAGAAGACCGGAGTGACGGCTCACATCGAGATCCGCTCCGGTGCGCCGGCTCGAGAGATCCTGGCAACGGCCGAGGAGCACAAGGCCGACCTGATCATCGTCGGCTCGCATGTACCGGACTTCTCCAACTACTTCATCGGCGCCACGGCCGACCGGGTGGTGCGCCATTCGAAGATTTCCGTTCTGGTCGACAGGTGAGATCATGCAGAACCCTGCACAGCCAATGGATACCGCCCATTTCGAACGCATCCTGCTCGCCCGGCAGGCCGAAATCGAGCGGCGTCTGAAGAAGATCGACACGGACCTCGGCACGCTGAAAAGCGCCGACAGCGCCGAGCGCGCGACCGAGGCTGAAAACGACGAAGTACTGGAGGAATTCGGCCAGGTTGGAGAAGAGGAATTGCGAGCGATCGATGCCGCTCTGGACCGGATCGCCAAGGGACGGTATGGTCAATGCGTCACATGCGGGGAGCCGATTTCGGTCGAAAGATTGAAGGCCGTCCCGCATACGCCATTCTGCAAGGAATGCGCAGCCTCCCATTGAGAGGCGCTTTTCGGGGGCGATGGGCAGGCCGGGGTGATGAGCTCCGGCCTGTTTCCTTTTCGGTTTATTTCTTGCGCATGGCTTCGGCCAGTGCCGCACCCAGGCCACCTATCGCGGGCTGCTCCGGCTTTGCCGGGCGGGCATTCGAATGTTTCATCGCATTGGCATTGCCGCGGGCGTCTCCGCGCATCGAGGGCTGTTGCGCCTCACCGCCATCTTTCCGCATGGTAAGCGCGATGCGCTTGCGCTTGACGTCGACCTCGACGACGCGGACCTTCACCACGTCGCCGGCTTTCACCACCTCATGCGGATCCTTGACGAAACGATCGGCGAGCTGCGAGACGTGGACCAGGCCATCCTGATGCACGCCGATATCGACGAAGGCGCCGAAGGCGGCGACGTTGGTGACGGTGCCTTCGAGCGTCATGCCGATCTTCAGATCGGTGATCTCGTCGATCCCTTCCGCGAATGTCGCGGTCTTGAAGCTCGGACGTGGGTCGCGGCCGGGCTTTTCGAGTTCGGCGAGGATGTCCTTCACCGTCGGCAGGCCGAACTGCTCGTCGATGAAACGCTTGGGATCGAGGCTCTTCAGGGTCGCGCTGTCGCCCATGAGGGCGCGCAGGTCGCGACCGCAGGCGGCGACGATCTTCTTTGCCACACCGTAGGCTTCCGGGTGGACCGAGCAGGCGTCGAGCGGTTCCTTGCCGTTCGGGATGCGCAGGAAGCCGGCGCATTGCTCAAACGTGCGGGCGCCGAGACGCGGCACTTTCAGGAGATCCTTGCGGCTGGCAAACGGGCCGGTCTCGTCGCGATGGGCGACAATGGCTTCCGCTGTCGTCTTGCCGAGACCGGAGACGCGGGCGAGCAGCGGGGCCGAGGCCGTATTCACGTCGACACCGACGGCATTCACCGCGTCTTCGACGACGGCATCCAGCGAGCGCCCGAGACGGCCCTGGTCGACGTCATGCTGATACTGGCCGACGCCGATCGACTTCGGTTCGATCTTGACGAGTTCGGCGAGCGGATCCTGTAGGCGCCGCGCAATCGATACGGCGCCACGCAGGGAAACGTCGAGATTGGGGAACTCCTTGGCGGCCGTTTCCGAGGCCGAATAGACCGAGGCACCGGCTTCCGAGACGATGACCTTGGTCGGCTTCGGCGCGGTTGCCGGGAACTGGGCGAGCATGTCAGCCACCAGCTTTTCCGTCTCGCGGCTGCCAGTGCCATTGCCGATCGAGATCAGCTCGATGTTGTGCTTGCGGATTAGGCTTGCGAGTTCGGTCTGGCTGCCGCGGATGTCGTTTCGTGGCTGGAAAGGATAGACGGTCGTCGTCTCGACCACCTTGCCGGTGCCGTCGATGACGGCAACCTTGACGCCGGTGCGGATGCCCGGATCGAGGCCCATGGTCGGGCGGGAGCCGGCTGGGGCGGCGAGCAGCAGGTCCTTCAGGTTGCGGGCGAAGACGTGGATTGCTTCTTCCTCGGCGCGCTCGCGCAGTTCGCGCATCAGATCGAGCGAGAGAGAGACCGAGAGCTTGACGCGCCAGGTCCAGCCGGCGACCTCCAAGAGCCACTGGTCGGCAGGGCCCTTGGCCGCAACCTGGTAGGCGTTGGCGATCATGCGCTGGCTGGTCTTGATCGGGGATGTATCGTCGCGGTCGACTTCGATCGAGAGCGACAGGAATTCCTCGTTCCAGCCGCGCAGCATGGCGAGCGCCCGGTGGCCGGGGACCGTTGCCCAGCGTTCGAAATGGTCGAAATAGTCGGAGAATTTCGCGCCGGCCTCGGCCTTGCCGTCGACGAGCTTCGAATAGAGGATCGCGCGATCTTTCATGTCGTTGCGCAGGCGGCCGATGAGATCGGCATTTTCCGAGATCTGCTCGGCCACGATGTCGCGGGCACCTTCGAGGGCGGCCTTCACGTCGAGGACTTCTTCGGTGATATAGGCTGCGGCCAGCTTCTGGGGGTCGCTCGTGCGGTCGGCAAGGATGGCGTCGGCCAACGGCTCAAGCCCCTTTTCGCGGGCGATCTCGGCGCGGGTGCGGCGCTTCGGCTTATAGGGCAGGTAGAGGTCTTCCAGCTCGGCCTTGGTGGTGACCTGGGCGATCTTGCGGGCAAGTTCATCGGTCATCTTGCCCTGGCCGTCGATGCTCTCGAAAATCGATTTGCGGCGGGCGGCAAGCTCGCGCAGATAGATCAGCCGTTCAGCGAGATTGCGCAGCTGGGTATCGTCGAGACCGCCGGTCACTTCCTTACGGTAGCGGGCGATGAAGGGAACCGTGGCACCCTCGTCCAGCAGGCCAACGGCCGATATAACCTGGTCGGGCCGGGCGTTGATCTCGGTGGCGATAAGGGCGGCAATGGATCTGATGTCGTCGGCCATGGGTCATCCGTCTGATCTGGTAAGCGGCGGACCATAGCGGGCGAATGCGGCAAGGCAACGGGCACGCGGCCCACTTCACAGGAAAGCACGGCCCTTGAAGGTCAATTCGGCTTGACCTTTGCCCCCTTCCCCCTTAACCGCCGGGCATTCCCTTGTGGCACTGGAGGCTGGTGATGAAGGTTTTGTTGATCGGATCGGGTGGACGCGAACATGCGCTGGCCTGGAAGATTGCCCAGTCCCCGCTTCTGAGCAAGCTCTATGGGGCACCCGGCAATCCCGGCATTGGGGAAGAGGCAGAGCTTGTTTCGCTCGATACCGAGGATCACGCGGCCGTCGTGCAGTTCTGCAAGGACAAGGCCATCGACTTCGTCGTCGTCGGACCGGAAGCGCCGCTGGTGGCCGGCATTGCCGACCGGCTGCGCGAGGCGGGCTTTGCGGTCTTCGGACCGTCTGCAGCCGCTGCCCAGCTCGAGGGCTCCAAGGGCTTCACCAAGGATGTCTGCGCCCGCTTCAACATTCCGACCGGCGCCTATCAGCGTTTCAACAATGCGCCGAAGGCAAAAGCCTATGTGCGCGAACAGGGCGCACCTATTGTCATCAAGGCCGATGGTCTTGCTGCCGGCAAGGGCGTGACCGTTGCCATGAAGCTCGATGAGGCGCTGGCCGCGATCGACGATTGCTTCGAGGGCGCGTTCGGTGCCGCCGGTGCGGAAGTTGTGGTCGAAGCCTTCCTTGATGGCGAGGAGGCGAGCTTCTTCTGCCTCTCCGACGGCAAGTCGCTTCTGCCGCTTGCGACCGCCCAGGACCACAAGCGTGTGGGCGACGGCGATACAGGCCCGAACACTGGTGGCATGGGTGCATACTCCCCGGCACCGGTCATGACACCTGAGATGGTCGAGCGGACGATGAAGGAGATCATCGAGCCGACCATGCGCGGCATGGCCGAGATGGGGCATCCCTTCCAAGGCGTGTTCTTTGCCGGGCTGATGATCACGGCCAAGGGTCCGGAGCTGATCGAATACAATGTCCGCTTCGGCGATCCGGAATGCCAGGTGCTGATGATGCGGCTGAAGAGCGATCTGTTGCCGATCCTCTACGCCTCCGCGACCGGAACGCTGGATCAGGTTTCGGCTGAATGGAGCGAGGATCCTGCCTTGACCGTGGTACTGGCCTCGAAGGGCTATCCTTCCGCCTATGAGAAAGCGACGCCGATCGTTGCCCTGCCGGCAGCCGGCGATGGCGCCAAGGTTTTCCATGCGGGAACGACGATCAAGGACGGCCAGCTTGTTGCGACCGGCGGGCGTGTGCTGAATGCCACCGCGCGTGGCGCGACGGTGGGCCAAGCGCAGGCTTCTGCCTATACACTCGTCGATGCGGTCGAGTGGGAGAACGGCTTCTGCCGCCGAGACATCGGCTGGCAGGCGATTGCGCGCGAAAAGTCCTGATTTCCGACCGCAGCGCGCTTCGGGAGTGAAAAACGGCCGTTCGTTCAAATTTTACCAAAGCTCCTGACCGGATCGAAAGAAACGCTTGCTAACGTTCATCCCAACAATCGGGGAAAACGTGATGCGCCGTATCGCTTCGACAGCCATGATCCTTGCCACTTCCATGATCGCCACGCCGGTCCTGGCGGGATCGATCTCGATCGTCACCGGAATGGCGGCGAGCCAGCCGAGCGTGCTCGAGATCGACTGTGCCCATTGCCCGGCACCGGTCGTGAAGGCATCCAAGTTAGATTACCAGGTGCCGACTGTCCCCTCCGGCAGCCAGACGGCCGAAGTGGTCGATGTCAATGGTGAGAAGAAGCTGAAGCGGGTCGAAAGCTGGCTCGGCGGATCGCCTGTCGTGGTTTATACATCCGCTTCGGGCTGGGCGACCGACGGGTCTACCATCGTCGCCGGTGCCTTGCCTGCTCCGAACGAGATCGATCATGGCGCAACGACGGCCGCAGTCGATGCGCCACAAGACGATAAGCCCGCCCCGGCGCTGGCCGGTTTCGAACTTCGCCTGAACTGATCTCTTTCCCATCCGCCCGCCAAACGATCCGGGCGCGGCGGTTTCTCGTGGTCGACACGGACATAACGCCCGGCCCAGTCCCGGGCGTTATGCCGTACCCACAAATTTTACCAGTATATTCTCATAGCTCCATATATTCAGGTGCTTAAAGCCATCTCAATCTTTGGCGATGAAACTCTGTCGTAATCCGTCGACACATGAGGTGCCGATCTCGTTCGCCTGCCCCTCCCCCGCGCACGAACCGCTCGACAGACGAAAGCTTCCCTCGCCATGAAGAATCTCAGGATTTCACTTCAGCTCATCATGCTGATCGGTGGACTGATGGCCGCCTTTGCGGCAGCCACGTTTTTCCAGGTCCGCTCCTCCACCGAAACCATCTATGGACAGCGCTACGAACTCCTGAGAAGCCAGGTCGAGTCGGCCATATCAGTCCTGAAGGACTACAACGACCGCGCAGTGGCCGGCGAATTCAGCGTCGAGGAAGCGAAGACTCGCGCCTATGACTTGCTGAACAAGATGAGATTCGAGCCGGACGGCTACTTCTTTGGCTACGACTACGACGTGGTGATGATCTTTCACCCCACTTCGAAGGATGTCGGCAAAAGCAACAAGGGCAAACCCGATGCAAACGGATTTGCCTATCGCGACGAACTTGTCCGTCTCGGCCAGCTGGGCGGCGGCTTCGTCGAGTTCATCGGCCCGAAGCCTGGCAAGGATCCGGAAGACCGGTCCTATCCAAAGGCATCCTATGGCAAGGCCTTCGAACCCTGGAAAATCGTCATCGTCACGGGTCTCTACACCGACGACCTGAAGGCTGAGATCCGCTCCAGCGTGATCAAGACCATCAGCTGGTCTGCCGGCATCTTCGTCCTCGCCCTGATCGCCGCATTCTTCGTCATTCGCAACATCACCAAGCCTCTCAAGGACATTCATGATGCGCTGGAAGCAGTTGCCGACGAAAATGTCGATATCGCCATTCCGCATACGGACATGGGTAACGAGATCGGCATGATGGCGAAGGCGACCAAGAGCCTGCAGGACAAGGTGCGCGAACGTCATGCGCTGGCTGCACGTCAGGAAGAACAGCAGCGCGAGCTCGACGGCGAGCGCAGCCAGAATGCCGAGGCGCAACTTTCCGAAGCCCGCCAGCAGGCGCATGTCGTCTCCACCATCGGCCAGTCGCTCGAGAAACTCGCCGACGGCGACCTGACCGTGCGCTGTGCCGACCTCGGCCCTAAATATGCCGGCCTGCGCGACAACTTCAATGAGGCGCTCGCCCGCCTCGAAGAAGCCATGGCCCGCGTCAATCTGAAGGGCAATGACATCGCCGTCTCGAAGGAAGAGATCCGCCGCGCCTCCGGCGAGCTTGCCACCCGGACCGAGCGTCAGGCAGCCAATCTCGAAGAGACCTCGGCAGCGCTGGACGAACTTACCGTCGCTGTACGCCAGACGGCTGACGGTGCGCGTGAAGCGGCCAACCGCGTCGGCTCCGTCAGCGCCGAGGCCCGCCAGAGCGACGAGATTGTCACCAAGGCGATCAACGCGATGAGTGGCATCGAACAGTCCTCCGCCGAGATCACCAAGATCATCGGCGTGATCGACGAAATCGCCTTCCAGACCAATCTTCTGGCGCTGAACGCCGGCGTCGAAGCGGCTCGTGCCGGCGAAAGCGGCAAGGGTTTTGCCGTCGTCGCTCAGGAAGTGCGTGAACTTGCCCAGCGCTCGGCAGCGGCCGCCAAGGAGATCAAGGATCAGATCGCCCGCTCGTCGGCCCAGGTCGAACAGGGCGTGCAGCTGGTCGGCCAGACCGGTGAGGCGCTGAAGCGCATCTCCGACCAGATCGCCAGCGCCAACGATATCGTCTCGAAGATCTCGCACAGCGCCCAGGAGCAGGACACGACACTTCGGTCTATCTCGTCCGCGGTCAACCAGCTCGATACGGCGACCCAGCAGAACGCGGCCATGGCCGAAGAGACCACAGCTTCCGCCGAGGTTCTCGCCAACGACACGGGCGACCTTCTGGATCTGATCCGGAGCTTCAAGACCAGCCAGTCGGGGGCCGGCCAGCAGCAGTATCGCATGGCAAGCTGAGCCTGGACGACATCAGAGATTTGGGGCCGTCGGAGCAATCCGACGGCCTTTTGCTTTTCAGGCGGTACAGTCCACCCGGGCTGCGAGCCTGTCGAGTTGTTGGTTCGAGAAGACTTCGATACCGGCTTGGCGCATCAAGGCCGCCGTGACGCCGAAGCCGGGATGGCGGGTGCCGGAGAAGGAGCCGTCATAGATGAAGCCGGAGCCGCAGGACGGGCTTCCATCGATGAGGAGTGCGAAACGACAATCCTGCGCGCGGGCGAAGGCTACGGTCTGGCGGCCACCCTCGATGAATTCCGCGGTGACGTCACCGCCTGTCACTTCTAGCACCCGGGCCCGACCGGCAAGGACATCGTCGCCGTTCATGCCGCCCTCGATTTCGGCGGGCGGGCGCGGCGTTGGAAGGCCACCGGCCTGCTCTGGACAGAAGCCGACGAGACGGTCCTCGGTCTTCCAGCGCTCGATCAGCGGATCGTGCAGCGGCTTGCCCCTGCCGTCGTAGCGAACGGGGCGGCCGAGGAGGCAGGCGCTGATAAGGATCTTAGGGGACATGGAGGTCATTCGTCCAGTTTGTTCGCAAGGTCAGCCCGTTCGTCAATGATGCGGACGACTTCGATGCCGTCGGCTTCCACCTCCCGATAGAAGATCAGGTGGTGATTGACGCGGAGCCGCCTGTAGTCAGTTGCGACCACGAAGGCTTTCTGTCCCAGTTGCGGCGTCAGACTTAGGCGTTCGAACGGGTCGAACAAATCGTCAATGTATCGATCCGCCTGCGCTTCAGACCGTGAGCGGCACGTATAATTACAGATCGCATCTATGTCCTCTTCGGCAGAGGGACGCAAACGGTAGTCGGTCATCGCATGTATTTCTCGCGCATGCGTGCCTTGAATTCATCGCGCTCTACCGAGCGCGCCGCCCCGCTGTTCTCCCCTTCGATCAGCGCATTGCGCAGCCATTCCACCCTGGCCTGCTCTTCCTTCAGAAGCCGCAGACCCGCCTCGACCACTTCTTGCGCCGAGTTGAACTCACCGCTTTCGAGTTGAGCGTCGATGAAGCTGTCATAGGGGTCAGTGATGGTTACCTGGACGGGCTTGGTCATGCGGATGGCTCCGCGTCTCTTCGTGCCCAGGATAACACAAGACACCAAGGTCAGAAAACAGGTCACTGGAAACGAAAGACCCCGCCGAAGCGGGGTCTCAAATCATCAGCCCGTGATCTTGGAGAAGTCTGCGACCGTGGCCGTCGCCTCGCGGATGGCCTTGAGCAGTGCCAGTCGGTTGGCGCGGATGGCGGAGTCCTCGTCGTTGACCAGGACGTCCTCGAAGAACGTGTCGACCGGGCCGCGCAGCGTCGAGAGCGCCTGCATGGCGGAGCGGAAGTCTTCCGATGTCACAGCTTCGGCTGCCGATTTAGAGGCGGACTGGATGGCGGCGAAGAGGGACTTTTCCGCGTCGAGCGTCAGCAGCGCTTCCGAGACGCCATCGGCGACGACGGTGCCCTTCTTCTCTTCGGCAGCCAAAAGTTGGGTGGCGCGTTTGGTGCCGGCCAAGAGGTTCAGCCCGTCCTCCGAGGTGATGAAGGCGGTCAAGGCTTCGGCCTTGCGGGCGACCATCAGCAGGTCGTCAGCCTCCGGCGTCAGCACGGCATCGATGATGTCGTGGCGGGCGCCCTGATCGCGCAGATAGACCTTCAGGCGGTCGTGGAAGAAGGAGAGGAGATCGGGGATCGCATCGTCTGAACCGAACGACTGGCCCTTCTGGTTTCTGTAGAGTTGGAGACCACCAGCCAACTGCCCGATCAGGTTCACACGGAGGCTCCTCTCAAGGATCATGCGAACAACACCCAATGCTGCACGTCGCAGCGCATAAGGATCCTTCGAGCCAGTGGGCTTTTCGTCGATCGCCCAGAATCCAACGAGCGTGTCGAGCTTATCGGCGAGGGCAACCGTCAGGCCGACCTTGTCTTCCGGCAGGCGATCTGAGGGGCCATTCGGCTTCCAGTGGTCCTCGATGGCGGCCGCAACTGTAACATCCTCATTCTGCAAGAGGGCATACTTACGCCCCATGGCGCCCTGAAGTTCGGGGAACTCGCCGACTGCTTCGGTTCGCAAGTCCGCTTTCGCGAGGACGGCAGCTCTCCTTGCGATGGCGCCATCAACTTTGGTCACGTCAACGAGATCGTTGACCTTTCCAAGCATACGCGCCACGCGCTCGCCCTGCGTGCCGAGCTTGGCGTGGAAGGTAACGTTCAGCGCATCGAGCTTGGCCATGCGCTGGTCGAGCGGCTTCTTGAGATCCAGGTCGAACTTCGTGGCAGAGGCCTTCAGCATGTCGAGGTCCGGCAGGTCGCCCTGGTCGCGTTTCCAGAAATGCAGCGCATCCGACAGGCGGGCGCGCACGACCTTGCCATTGCCATGCATGATCTCCTTGCCGCCATCGGTGGCCTGGATGTTGGAAATCAGGATGAAATGGTTGGAGAGCTTGTCGGTCTCGCCTTGTGGGCGGACGACAAAACACTTCTGGTTGGTCTTGATCGTCAGGCGGATGATCTCTGCCGGGATCGAGAGGTAATCCTCTTCAAACGTACCGAGCAGAACCTGCGGCCATTCGACGAGGCCGGAGACTTCCTCCAGCAGGCCTTCGTCCTCGACCAGGTCGAGGCCGTTGGCAAAGGCGATGTCGCGGGCGTCGTGCAGGATCATGTCCTTGCGGCGCTCGGCATCGAGGATGACCTTGGCGCGTTCCAGGCTCGAAACGTAGTCGTCGAAGCGCTTGACGGTGATGGCCTCAGGCGCATGGAAGCGGTGGCCATAGGTGACGTTCGAGGCAACGATACCATCGATCTCGAAGGGGATGACCTGGACTTCGTCATGCTCGGGGCCGAAGGTGCAGACGATGGACTGCAGCGGGCGCACCCAGCGCAGGCTTTCCATGCCCTTGCCCTCGATGCCGCCATAGCCGGAGGCCTTGGGCATGGAGGCAAAACCGGAGCGCATCGATTTGGGCCAGGGGAAGGCCCTGATGATGCCGGGCATGACATCGGCGATGATCTCTTCTGCCGCACGACCGGGCTTTTCCATGTAGGCGACATAGAAATCGCCCTTCTTCGGATCGGTCTTGACGATGGCCTGGTCGATCGAGGTGAGGCCCGCGCCGCGCAGGAAGCCGTCGATGGCGCCCTGAGGGGCGGAAACGCTCGGGCCCTTTTTCTCTTCCTTGATATCGGCCGAGCGGGCCGTGAGGCCACGGATATCCAGCGTCAGGCGGCGCGGCGTCCAGTATTCGCGCGCACCCTCATAAGTCAGACCCGCATCGACAAGCGCATCGGTGACCATCTTCTTCAGATCGCCAGCCGCCTTGCGCTGCATGCGGGCCGGGATTTCTTCGGAGCGGAGTTCGAGCAGGAGATCGGGCATCGATTGAGACTTTTTCGCTTGTTGCAGAAGGCTGCGGCGGACTTAGCAAGCCGCGCAGCAAAAGTCATCCATGGATGCGTGCAAAATGGCGGGGGATCAGGCGGCGGACAATGGGATCATCCGCATCCAGCCAGTGGTCACCCCCACCCGCCGCTTCGCGGCGACCTCCCCCCTCAAGGGGGAGGTG
>UBNV01000036.1 GCA_900466945.1 Hyphomicrobiales bacterium | reverse complement strand
CGCCATCGCGCGGAATTGCCATGACGTCGTAGGGTTCCGGCGAACCGCCCATGCCGAGCGAACCCAATGGCATTCCTGCGACTGCGAGCCCGGCGAGCGGAGGCCGTTCATCGAGAAGCTTTCTCACCGCATCGATCGGCACATGTCCCTCGATGAAATAGCCTTCTATTTCGGCTGTGTGGCAGGCTCGAATGGAAGCCGGAACCCTTAGGCGTTCCTTGACCTGATTCATGTCCGGTTCTTCAACAGTGCGAACTGAGAAGCCCACCTTGGTAAAGGCATCGCCCCATGACGAACAGCAGCCACAATTGGGATCTTTATGCAGGATCACCGACGGCACCGCGGCGAAGCCCGCGGAGGGTGTCAGAGCGACGGTGGCGGCCAAAGCCAAGAAATTTCTGCGTTTCATACTTTCTCCTGCGAACTTCGGTTAGCCCCTCAACAAAGACGGGAGATGCCCATAAGGCCTCCCGCAAGTCGATGACCTAATCTTGGCAAGCGATGGCATTACAACATTGCCGCAAGTCAAGGACCCTGCCAATCCCTCCCTTGCAAGCTTTCCAGATCAGAACTTTCCCTGCGCGGTGGTCCCGTCTGGGGTGATCACCTGGATCGCACCCTTGACACCCGGATTGACCGGAACGAGCGAAGTCCCTGTGAGGCGGTTGCCATCAGCAGCAGACAGCGCAAACCGACGAACAGCGCCATCGATCAGAAGGATTGCATTGCCCGAGTGACCGGTTGCCGAAACGGGCTGGTCGGCCGCATCGAAGAGGTAGATCGTCACTTCCGTCGTCCCGGTGGCAACCAGTTCGACATGATGGTTTGCCCCGGCATCCACCTTGAGGCCGCCGTTTGGACCCGGGCGTGGTGCATGTGCATGAGCGGGAAGAGCCGTCATGACGGCGATAAGGGACAGGGCAAGCAGACTGCGGCGCATGGAGTTCTCCTGGTAGGACTTAAAAGGCTTCGATTGTTTCATTGGGCGTTCCAGCGGATTGTTGCGCACCACTCGCGTGACTGCGAGCCTGCTCGACGAGGCGCTCCAGTGGCTTGCGGCCGTATTTCAGGAACAGCGTCGGTGTGAGAAGCGTGTCGAGTACGGTCGCTGTCACCAATCCCCCGAAGATCGTGATCGCGACCGGGTGGAGGATTTCCTTGCCGGGTGCTGTCGCATCGATCATCAGCGGGATCAGGGCGACACCCGCCGACAGGGCCGTCATCAAGACGGGGGTCAGACGCTCAAGCGAGCCCCGTATGACGAGCTGCTTGCCGAACGGCAGGTCTTCCTGGATCGCGAGGTTGATGTAGTGGCTGATCTTCAAAATGCCGTTTCGGGTCGAAATGCCCGTCAGCGTAATGAAGCCGATCATCGATGCGACTGAGAGTGGCTGGCCGGCAATCCAGAGCGCGGTGACCGAGCCGATCAACGCAAGCGGCACGCTCGCCATGATGATCGAGACGAAGAGCACCGAGCGATAGCGGGAATAAAGGATCGCAAACACCATTGCCAGCGAGATGATGGAGAGGAGGCCGATGGTTTTCATCGATTCCTCCTGCGCCTGGAAGGTGCCTTCCAGGCTGACGAAGAAGCCGGGCGGAAGCGTGGAGCTTGCGATCACCTTGCGGATCTCGGCAATGACCGTTGCCATGTCGGCTTCGCCGTCCGTGTTCGCAAGCACTACGACGCGACGCTTGCCGTTTTCGCGCAGGATCTGGTTGGGACCATCCGTCTCGCGGACCTCTGCGATCTGGCTGACGGGGGTCCAGCCCGCAGGTGTCTCGATGAGGAGATCCGAAAGCCCCTTGGTGCTGCGGATATCATCCTCAAGCCGCAACACGACATCGAACCGCTTGTTGCCGTCGACGATGCGGGACACGATCGTCCCGTTCGACAGGCGCTCAAGCTGCTCGGTGACGGCCGCCGGCTGAATGCCGTAGAGGGCAGCCCGGCGGTAATCGACAATCACTTCGAGATGCGGGATGCGCACCTGCTTTTCCACCTGCAGGTCGACGATCCCCGGGATCTCAGCCAGCTTGCCACGAAACTCCTCGGCAAAGCCCCGAATGCTGTCGAGATCTTCGCCGAAGATCTTGAGTGCGATCTGGGCCCGCACGCCCGACAGCATATGATCGAGGCGATGCGAGATCGGCTGGCCGACATTGGTGGCAACGGGCAGAACCGAGAGCCGCGAGCGGATATCGGCAATGATCTCGTCCTTGGACCGACCGTCTGCAGCGAGCGCCACTTCAATCTCGGATGAGTGGACACCCTCTGCATGTTCATCGAGCTCGGCGCGTCCGGTGCGGCGACCGACCTGCTCCACCTCGGGCACTTCCATGATCAACCGCTCAGCAATCAGACCGACCCGATGGCTCTCGGCAAGCGAGATGCCGGGGTTGAAGAGCATGCTGATCGTCAGTGTCCCTTCGTTGAAAGGTGGCAGGAAGGAGCGCGGCAATTGGGTGGCAAACAGAACCGCTGCCACGACGCCCGCGACCACGGTCGACATCAAGATATTCGGATGGCGGAATGACCAGTCGAGCAGCCGACGGTTGTCTCGTTTGAGAACCCGCACAACCACGCCCTCATGCTCATCAAGACGTTTCAGGCCCGGCAGCATGTAATAGGCCATGACGGGGGTCAGCGTGATCGAGACCACGAGAGAAGCGAGGATGGAGATGATGTAGGCCTGGCCGAGCGGCGCGAAGAGCCGTCCCTCGATACCCGAGAGCGCAAACAGAGGCACGAAAACGAGCACGATGATCATCGTTGCGTAGACGATGCCCGAGCGGACTTCCTGGCTCGCGGAGACGACGACGTCGAACACCG
>UBNV01000002.1 GCA_900466945.1 Hyphomicrobiales bacterium | reverse complement strand
AAGACGATCGCCGAAGTGCCAACGGCCGATTACGCCAAGAACGCCGCCTGAGTTCAGGCTGAGACGTGAGATAGGCAGCGCCGGTGGGAACACCGGCGCTGTTCTCGTTTGAGGGGTCTCGCTCCGGCGCTTTCTCGCGCCTCGCGTTTGTTCTATGATTGCAACCGAGGAGATGGGGCATGCGACCGTCCGAAGTGCTGGAGAAGAACAGGCAGGCCATTCGCGAAGTGACCGCTCGTCACAAGGCGACGAACCCGCGTGTCTTTGGCTCTGTCGCGCGCGGCGAGGATGGGCCGGACAGTGACCTGGACATACTCGTCGATGGACTTCCAGGCATGACCCTGTTTGATCTCGGTGGGCTGCAGGCGGAGATGGAGGATCTCTTGCCTTGCCGGGTGGATGTCGTGACGTCAGGCGGCTTGAAAGAGCGCATGCGTGATCGAATTTTGTCCGAGGCTAGGGCCATATGACGCCGGCGGAGCGCCTGCTCGACAATCTTATCGACATGGAAGATGCGGCACGTGAGGCCATTGGCTTCCTCGATGGGATAGGCTTCGCGGAGTTCAAGTCGGACCTGTTGCGCCAGCGCGCCGTGGCCATGACCTTTGTGCTGATCGCCACGGCTGCAGCGCGCATCCAGACGCTGTTTCCGGACATTGCCTCCGAGCAGCCGGACGTTGCCTGGGCCAAGATGCGGGGGCTCCGCAATCTTGTGGTCCATGAATATGACCGGCTGGATTGGCGGATTATCTGGGATACGGTTCAATCTGATCTTCCGAAGCTGGTCCGCCAGATCAACCAACTCCGCCATCCGCATATCCAGGGAGAATAACCCCTTTGCCCATCGAACTCTCCATCCGTCCCCTGACGGCCCAAGCATTTGCGCCCTTTGGCGAGGTCATCGAGGCAGATCCCTCGACCATGCGGCTGATCAATGGCGGCACCACCGAGCGCTTTCACGCTCTGTTTTCACCGGAGATTGCGGGTGAGGGGGCCCGGGTGATCGTCAATATCTTTCGCGGCCAGCCGCGCGCCTTTCCCTATGAGATCGGCATGATGGAGCGCCACCCCTTCGGCAGCCAGAGTTTCTCGCCGCTCTCCGGATGGCCGTTCCTTGTTGCCGTTTCTCCGGATGAAGACGGCAAGCCCGGCGAACCGCAGGTGTTCCTCGCTGCTCCACATCAGGGCGTGAATTATCGCCGCAACACCTGGCACCATCCCTTGATGGCGATCGGTGCAGTCTGCGATTTCCTGGTTGTGGATCGCGACGGACCCGGCAACAATCTTGAAGAGTTCTTCTTCGATGCCCCCTTTGTGATTCGGGAGCCCCTGATATGACCGGCCTCACCACCCATGTGCTCGACACCGCTCTCGGCAAACCCGCCCAGGGGCTGCGCATCCAGCTAATGCGGATGAATGGCGAGGAGGCGCAGCTGATCAAGACCGTCTTCACCAATGACGATGGCCGCGTCGATGGCGGGCCGATGCTCGTAGCGGATGAGTTCCAAGTCGGGCAGTATGAACTGCTCTTTCATGCCGGTGACTATCTGAAGGGGACGGGAGCCACGCTCACGGATCCGCCCTTCCTCGACGTGATCCCGATCCGCTTCGGCATTTCCGACACGACCACGCATTACCATGTTCCGCTGCTGCTTTCGCCTTACGGCTATTCGACCTATCGGGGCAGCTGAGCATGCGTTTTGCCGCGATCGCCGACATCCACGGCAACCATCTGGCGCTCGAGGCTGTCATTGCCGATATCCGGGCACAGGGGATCGATCAGATCGTCAACCTCGGGGATAGTTTTTCCGGGCCGCTTGAGGCGGGCCTGACGGCGGATCTGCTGATGCCGCTCAATGCGCTGACGGTCAGGGGAAATCACGATCGGGCCCTGATCGATCGACCTTTCGAGGCGATGGGCGACTGGGAGAAGCCGAGCTATCCGCAATTGTCTGCCGCCCACCTCGACTGGATCCGCGGCCTTCCGGAAACGGCGCGCATCGGCGACGAGGTGTTTCTCTGCCATGCGACGCCGCAGGACGACAACACCTATTGGACGGAGACGCTGTCGGCAGACGGCATCTTCCATCTGAAGCCGCTTGCCGAGATCGAGGCGCTGGCAGAGGGTATCGACGCGCCACTCATTCTCTGCGGTCACAGCCATATCCCGCGTGCGGTTCAGCTCTCGGACGGCCGCCTGATCGTCAATCCCGGCAGCGTCGGCTGCCCCGGCTTCGACTATGACGTGCCCGTTTATCACAAGGCCCAGGCCGGCACGCCGTTCGCCAGCTATGCTATTCTGGAGAAAAGCCCGCGCGGCTGGCAGCCGAGCTTTCGCCAGGTGCGCTATGACAATCTTGCCATGGCAGAACTTGCGCGCCGCCATGGCATGATGGATTGGGTCAGCGCGTTGTCGAGCGGCTGGATCGCTTGAGCAGGGTCACAGTCGTCGAACGCCAAGGACCCTGTCGGGGGCGAAGGCCATGATCGATACCGCGTCGTCCTGATTGCCGCCAAGCAGCAGCCAGTTGTCGCCGTCATGGCCGGCGAAGAATCCGACATGGCCCTTCCAACTGTCGCGACTTTGCCGCCAGAGTACCACGACATCGCCGCGACGCGGTGGTCCGGAGACCGGTCGGCCCCAGTCAAGCCAAGAGCGCGCATTGGCACGGCCGGATCCGCTCTGACCCAGTTCGGAGAAGCAGAAATTGATGAAGTAGGAGCACCAGGCCACCTCGTCATCGTCATGGCCAAGCGGCTTGCCGTCGAGCCTGCGATAATAGAGTTCGATGCGCGGGTTTGTACCGGGGCCGCCCAGCTTGGTCACCTGCATCTCATATTCCCGATAGGCGATGTCGATCGCCTGCATCCCCGCGACAGGGAGGTTGGCGGTTTGTCCGGTCACGTCGAAGAGATAGCTCAGCGAGACGAAGCCGTCGGGGCGGCCGTCCCCCTCCAGATCGACCAGGAGCCAGTCTCCGTTCCGCCGCAGGCCGTAGAGTTGGGTCCCGGGAGGGAGCGTGCGGATCACCGGATAGTCGAGTGATGGTCCCCCACGCAGGTTGAGGCTGCCGCGGGCGTCGACCTCGTAGAGGCTGGGCGTTGGACCTGTGTCCAGGCCCTGCGCCAGCGGCATGGCCCTCGGCATGCCGAGCGTGAACTGCCCGAAATCCGGTCGGCCGGATGGCGTGATGTTGCTGTCGCAATCCAGGCCGTCGATCCTCAGCCCGACCGCATCCTGATAGAGGTTCCAGGCGCCGTCCCTGAGGTAGTCACGGCTGCCGGACCAGCCAAGGGGGCGGGCGAGCCAGACATCTTCGATCATGTCTCGCGTCTTCAGGTGTCCCGCAACGCGGCCGGAGGCGTAGGCGCCAATCCTGAAACCCTCTTTCCTCAGTGCACTGCCGACCTGCTCGAAATAGGCGGTGATCGTGGCGAGATCCACGGCTGCGACGAAGTCGTGATCGACGGCGACATAGATCGTGCTGCCTTTCGGCTGGCGGACATCCATGGCACATGCCAGCGCGGCGGCTGCATCCTTGTCTGCCCATTCGCGGGAGAAATCCGTGATCAGCCGATGATTTTGCTGGAAGACGACCGCGATGGCCATGCCGGCCTCGTCAATGGCCTCGGCTTCCACCCTGGTCAGACGCTTGTCGGGAAAGGTCTGACTGTTCTGTCGGTTGTAGTAGCGGATCACGCAGCGGATGCCGAGAGCGGCCAGTGAATGCGCTCGGGTCTTCACACTGTAGGGCGTATCGATGATGGTGCGTGTCATGGTTGCGTCCCCCGCGAATTCATTTCGCGGGAAGATGGTATCCTCGTAGAATTACTCGTCAACCGAGCGCGGTTTGTCAACTTGCGTGCCAGAAGTTGCGGGCGGTTGCGCGGCTGTCGATCTGCCGGCGGCTCAGAACGGGCTTTCCGCAATGATGCCCCGGTCGACATCCGCCAGTTGCCGCTTGCCGCAGAGCGCCATTGTGACGTCCATCTCCTTGGCGATGATCTCCAGCGCTTTGGCAACGCCCTTCTGGCCCATGGCGCCGAGGCCATAGAGGAAGGGGCGGCCGATATAGGTGCCCTTGGCGCCGAGGGCGATCGCCTTCAGCACGTCCTGGCCGGAGCGGATGCCGCCATCCACATGCACTTCGATCTTGTCGCCAACGGCATCGACGATCTTCGGCAGCATTGAGATTGAGGAATGGGCGCCGTCGAGCTGGCGGCCGCCATGGTTGGAAACGATGATCGCGTCAGCGCCGGTCTCGGCGGCCATGCGGGCGTCCTCAACGTCGAGGATACCCTTGATGATCAGCTTGCCGCCCCATTGCTTCTTGATCCATTCGACATCGGCCCAGGAGAGTTTCGGGTCGAATTGTTCCGCCGTCCAGGAGTGAAGCGAGGAGAGGTCGGTGACGTTCTTGGCGTGACCGTGAATGTTGCGGAAGGTCCGGCGGTTGGTCTGCAGCATGTGCCAGCACCAGCGCGGACGGATCGCCATCTGATAGAGGTGCTTCGGCGTCAGCTTCGGCGGCGCGGCGAGGCTGTTGCGGATGTCCTTGTGGCGCTGGCCGAGCAGCTGTAGGTCGGCCGTCAGGACGAGCGCGGAGCAACCGGCCGCACGGGCGCGCTCGATCAGGTTGATGACGAAGTCCCGGTCGCGCATGACATAGAGCTGGAACCAGAAGGGCCGCTTGGTGACCGACGCGACGTCCTCGATCGAGCAGATGCTCATGGTCGAGAGGGTGAAGGGCACGCCGAATTCTTCAGCGGCCTTTGCCGCCAGCATTTCGCCATCGGCATGCTGCATGCCGGTGAGACCGGTCGGGGACAGCGCCACCGGCATCTTCACCTTCTCGCCGATCATCGTCGTTTCCAGCGTGCGCCCGCTCATGTCGACGAGCACGCGCTGACGCAGCTTGATCTTCGAGAAATCGCTCTCGTTCGCCCGGTAGGTGCTCTCGGTATAGGAGCCGCTGTCGGCATAGTCGAAGAAGAGTTTTGGCACGCGCTTGCGAGCGAGCTTCTTCAGATCGGAAATTTCAAGGATCGGCCCCATTTTCTCTCTCTCCGCCAATGTCTTTGTCTCGGCATATCATGCCATTCGGTCGGCTGTGAACAGGGGGAGCGTGAAAGAGGTAAGATAATTTTACCTCTTAGGTCCTTCAGAAGTGTTCTCCCGATTTGAACGGCCCGACCCGCATGCCGGCGGCGATCAGATAGGCGGTCGACCAACCGATCAACAGGAAGCCGTTGACCCCTTCGAGCGCTGCCAACATGCGCCATTCCGGATGGGGCACGACATCGCCATAGCCGACGGTGGAGAAGGTGATGGTCGAGAAATAGAGGGCCGTTTCGAAATCATCGACAACGCCGATCAGCGTGAAGCTCGCCGCCCAGAGCCAGACTTCGGCGGTCAGTACGGCGAAGACGCCGATGACGACCGTGTTCATGGCGAGCATGCGGCTGCGGTGGCCATGCAGCCGGATGCGATCCGTCACCCAACTCATGACATGGGTCACGCCCATCAGGCCGAAGGTGTGGATGACCACCGTCAACGAGATCATCAGGGTGCCGAGGGCGAGGTTGGTGGCAAGCATGAGTCAGCATCCCCAATTATCCGCGCATGTCCTTGCGGATCATCAATTTGAGACCGGACCAGACCTCATCGACGGCGCAGACCTTCACATCGACAAGGCCCGTCGGCAGGAGGATGGTGCGCAGCACGTCCTCGGTGACCGTGGTCGAGACTTTCGATGCCTTCTTCGGCCAGGAGATCCACAGCATGCCCGCAGGTTTCAGCATGGCTTTCAGGCGTAGGGCGTGGTCTTCGAGGCGGGCGCGATCCGTCTCGAAGACGTGAAGGTAGTCGAGCTGGCTTGCAACCGCCTCTTCGAGCGATGAGGCTTGATCAGCCTTGGGCAGGTCAATGACAAGATGCTGCAGGTGTTCCGGCAGGCCGACGAAGAGAGCGGAATATTCCGGTTTCAGTCCGAGTTTCTTCGGAAGAGGGGTGCCGGAATAGCCGCTTTCGCTCATGGGATCCTCACGCCTCTGCCCTCGGTTTCGACGCCTTGCCTGCCACATAGGTTTCGACCACCGAACGATCGTCGCCGAGGGTCTGCAGCAGGAACAGCTCTTCGGACAACGAGGTCACAGTCTCCATCCTGAGCCGCATGGCCGGGGTCGCGGCCGCATTGAGCACCACGATATCGGCATCCGTGCCCGCGTCCAGCGTGCCGATCCTGTCGGCGAGGTCGAGTGCGACCGCGTTGCCGAGCGTCATGTGGTAGAAGCTTTCGAGCGGGTTCATCCTTTCGCCCAGCAGCTGCTGGATCTTGTAGGCCTCGTCCATGGTCTTGAACATGGAATAGCTGGAGCCACCGCCGATATCGGTGGCGACCGCGACGGTCACCGGCTTTTCGTGCCGCTTGATCGCCTTCAGCGGGAAGAGGCCGGAGCCGAGGAAGAGGTTTGAGGTCGGGCAGTGGACGGCGACCGCGCCGCTTTCCGCCATGGCATCGGCCTCGCGCTCCGAGAGGTGGATGGCATGGCCAAACAGCGCCTTTTTCCGCAGCAGGCCATAACGGGCATAGATATCAGTATAGTCGGTGGCTTCAGGATAGAGTTCGCAGGTGAAGCGGATCTCGTCGTGGTTTTCCGAGAGATGCGTCTGGATATGCAGGTCTGGGAATTCTTCCGCCAGCTTCTGCGTCATCGCCATCTGTTCGGGTGTCGAGGTAATGGCAAAGCGCGGGGTGATGGCGACGTGGTTGCGGCCCTTGCCGTGCCATTGTTCGATCACCGCGCGGGTCTCGTCATAACCGAGCTGCGGCGTGTCGAGCAGTCCCTGCGGGGCGTTGCGGTCCATCATCACCTTGCCGCCGATCATCAGCGTGCCGCGCTTCAGGCTCTCGGCAAAGAAGGCGTCGGCGGAGGCCTTGTGCACCGAGCAATAGGCGACCGCCGTCGTCGTACCCTGGCGCAGGAATTCGTCGAAGAACTGGGTGGCGATCCGCTCGGCATGGGCCGTCTCGACGAAGCGGCATTCCTCGGGGAAGGTATAGGTGTTGAGCCATTCCAGCAGATTGGCGGCATAGGAGGCGATCACCTGCATCTGCGGGAAATGCACATGGCAGTCGATCAGGCCGGGCAGGATCAGATGTGGGCGATGGTCGATCTCTGCAGCCTCGGCACCAGCCTTCGGCTTCACCTCGCCGTAGGCTCCGACGGCTGCGATCTTGCCGTTGCGGACCAGCAGCGCGCCATCCTCTTCATAGAGATAGCTTTCCCGATCGCCGGCATGCTCGGGGGCACGACGGAAGGAGAGCAGGCGGCCGCGGATCAGGGTCTCTGTTGTCATCACTTGCTTTCGACCGTCGTCTCATACCAGGCGACGAGCAGCTTGCGCTCTTCGGGTGAGATTTCGGTGATGTTTCCGGGCGGCATGGCATGGCTGCGGCCGGCCTGGAGGTAGATTTCACGGGCATGGGCGGCGATCTCGCCGTCCGTCTCAAGCTTCACGTTCTTCGGCGCCCGCACAATGCCTTCCCAGACGGGATCGGCTGCATGGCACATGGAGCAGCGCCCCTGTACGACATCGCGCACCGCTTCGAAATGGCCGTTCTGCACAAAGGTCTGTTCACGGGCGGATAGGGACATCTGTTCTTCCTCGCCCGTCAGCACCTTCGGCACCGTCGAGAGCCACATGATGACGATGAAGATGAGCACCGTGACCAGCCAGGTCCAGGTCGGCTTACCCTTGCGGGCATGGGTGGTGTTGAACCAGTGGCGGATGGTGACGCCCATCAGGAAGACCAGGGCTGCGATGAGCCAGTTGAACTCTGTCGCAAAGGCCAGCGGATAGTGGTTCGACAGCATGAAGAAAATGACGGGCAGGGTCAGGTAGTTGTTGTGCAGCGAGCGCTGCTTGGCGATCACGCCGTATTTGGGGTCGGGCGTGCGGCCGGCGATCAGGTCGGCGACGACGATCTTCTGGTTGGGGATGATGATGAAGAAGACGTTGGCTGACATGATGGTGGCCGTGAAGGCGCCCAGATGCAGGAAGGCGGCGCGGCCGGTGAAGATCTGCGTATAGCCCCAGGCCACGGCGATCAGCACGATATACAAGAGCGCCATCAGACCCCAGGTGTTCTTACCCAGCGGCGACTTGCAGAGCAGGTCGTACAGGATCCAGCCGACGGCCAGCGACCCCACCGACAGGGCAATGGCCTGCCATGGTTCGATATTGAGGACCGTGCGGTCGATGAGGAAGAGATCGGCGCCGCCATAGTAGACTACGGCCAGCATGGCGAAACCAGAGAGCCAGGTGGCGTAGCTTTCCCATTTGAACCAGGTCAGGTGCTCGGGCATCGAGGCGGGTGCGACCAGATACTTCTGGATATGGTAGAAGCCGCCGCCATGCACCTGCCATTCCTCGCCATAGGCGCCGACGGGCAGGCCGGGACGCTTCACGAGGCCAAGATCCAGCGCGATGAAATAGAAGGACGAACCGATCCAGGCAATGGCCGTGATCACATGCAGCCAGCGCACGGCGAAGGACAGCCATTCCCAGGCGATCGCGTATTCATACATTTGCCAAGTCTTTCATGTTCCCCATTTTGTCCGACATTGCGAAAAATTCGGCGCGAAGGAAAGGGCAAAGGAAGCGCTGCAGCAAAAGCTGCACGGGAAGTTTTCTGCGCCGCTTTGGATTGCTGCACGCCGGCCTGCTCATCCCACGCGGCACGGCAGGTCGTTATCCCGCGGCGGGCGGTGGCGTTGCCTCGAAGCTGGGCAGCGAAGCACGCAGGAAATCGCGAAAGGCGCGAATCTTCCCGGCATTGCGGCGGGTCTCCGGGTAAACCAGCCAATAGTGTGATCCGTCCTCGCAGGTGAGATCGAACGGCTGGATCAGCCGGCCCGAAGCGACCTCTTCAGGATAAAATTCCGGGCGCAGGATGGCGATCCCATGGCCGGCGACGGCGGCCGCCGCCTCGAAAGACTGGGCGCCCAGCCTGCTGCGCGGATAGGTATCGAGCGCCGCATCCGGATGACCGGCCGCCGTGAACCAGATCCGCCACCAGGGATCGGCCGGATCGATGATGCGCAGTTTCAGAAGATCGAGCGGTTCGTGGATGCCGCCGACACTTTCTGCAAGCTGGGGGCTCAGCATCGGGGTGAAGTGGTTGCGCATGACGAAATGGGCGCGCAGGCCGGGCCAATTCCCCGTGCCGGTGCGGATGGCGAGATCGGCCTGCGTGCGGCTGAAATCGATGACTTCCTGCGACGTTTCCAGCCGCACGGCGATGCCCGGATTGCGCAACTGGAAGAGGCCGAGGTGACGCGCCAGCCATTGCGAGGCAAAGGTTGCGGTGGCGTGGAGGATCAGGGTGCCGTCCGCCGTGTTGCGCAGATCAGCCAGCGCCTCGCGCAACAGCTCGAAGCCTTCGGCCACCTTCGGCAAAAGCCGCTCGCCGGCTTCGCTCAGAGAAATCCGTCGCGGCTTGCGCAGGAAAAGCGCCTCGCCGACATGCCCTTCCAGTAGCTTGATCTGGTAGCTCACCGCCGTCTGGCTCATGCCAAGCTCTTCGCCGGCACGGGTAAAACTCTCCAGTCGGGCAACGGCTTCGAAGACCCGGAGCGCATTGAGCGGCAGCCGTTTCGACAGTTTCATGGATAAGGCCTCTTTATGCATGGCAAGCGTAATTGAATTGGATTGCCGCTGCAACCGCGGGCACAATCGGGACATCAGAAACCGATAGATTGAACCCGCGTGGAGGCAGACATGGTGTCCGCGATCAGTAGAATTTTGCCGTTCGACAGGCTTGTGTCGCTGCTTTGCTCCGGGCTGTCCCGATCGCGTCGACGTCAGCGTCTGACCCATATCGATGATGTCCCCGACGATCTCCTGAAAGACATCGGGATTGAGAACCGGGCCTCCGCGTTCGATCCACGCGGCGACATTTGGCGGCGTCGCGGCGGGTTGACAGACTATCTCCGCCCGGGGCCGTTCTGAGGAAATCTCATCATTTCAATGTTCTGCAATGATCTGCTGGGGAGCAGATTCCAGCGCCTGAGAGATTGATTCAACTTTGCGCGCCGAGCAACAGACCCAACAGTTCGGCTGCCACCATGGCCGCAATCACGGCCGGGCGTTTGTCCTTCACCGTGCTGCCACCGATCGGTAGCGTCAGCCTGTCCATGCTCGCGCGGGTCGCGCCCTCCCGCTCAAGGAAAGAGGCGAAGGTGGCGCGTTTGGTCTTTGACCCGATCATGCCGACATAGGCGAGCTCAGCGCGGGCGAGGGCTTCTTTCGCGATCAGGAAATCCAATGCATGGTCATGCGTGAGGATGACCACCGCTGCACCCGGTTTTGCCCGCGCCACCTCGACCTCGGGCATGGCAACCCGGCGGAAGGTGACGCCCTTGGGCGGCGTGCCGTCGATCTCAGGGCGCGAGTCGATCAGGGTGACGGCCAGCGGCAGGGGGGCAAGCGCCCGGGCCAGAGCCAGGCCGACATGACCGGCGCCGAATATCATCACCTGGGAGAAGGCTGCACGTTCGTCCTGCAGGCGGCGGCGCAATTCCTCTTCCACCGTTTGATCGATGATACGGAACGACAGGAGTGTGCGACCGCCGCAGCATTGACCGATTTCCGGGCCAAGCGGCACATCCAGCGAAACCGGTACGTTCTCGCCCGCAAGATGCTTGCGGGCGTGTTCAATCGCCATGAATTCCAGATGCCCTCCGCCGATCGTACCCCAGAGGGCATGTTCGGACACCACCATCATCGTGCCGGCCTCCCGCGGGGTCGAGCCCTTTGTCTCTGCGACCTCGACGAGGACAGCATCAGGATGGGCGGCGATGAAGGCAGGGAGGGTGGTGACGGTCATGATGGCGCGATCCTAGCATTCATCACCGGGAACTGGACAGCCGGCTTGAGGTTTATTCCCCCAAGGTTTGACCGCGCCAGTCACATGCTTCTCGTGTTATGGTTTCGCGCAGCAAGCTCAGGAGCGGGAATGACCAGAACCAAAGGCTTGATCGTTTGGCTGCTCGTGGCGACTTTCGCCGGGGCGCTTTTCCTCGTCAATCCGCTGGCGGATATCGCCGCCCGCTTCAGCCGTGATGTCACACTCGGCAGCGGCGCGCTCTACACGACGTTGCGTGTTGCGAACTCGGTGATGAGTGTGGCCCGCGACGCCGATGTTTCCGGCAGCGTCGGCGTGGCTTCCGTTACCGCCAGTCCAGGACAATTGCTCCAGCCGGTGATCAACACGATCGAGCGTATGGTCGATCTGCTGTTCGGGCTCGCCATCGTGTCCGGCATCCTGTCGCTGGTCTTGGTCCCCGTCGCGAAGGTCGGCTCCATCGGGCTTGGAGCCTGCGCTTTATTTTGCGCCGGCATGACGCTGACCGCCCGGCGCGTGCCACCGATGCTGGAGCGCCTGACGCGGTCGGTGATTGTGCTGGGTGTTCTCGGCGCGGTTCTGCTGCCCGCCTCCTACACCATCGCTTTCTATGCCGGGGACGCGATCACAGACCGGGCCTGGACCGATGCGACGGATGTTTTTGATCGCATGCGGGGCGTGCATGCTCTTGCAGGTCTTGACGAGAAGGCCGCTGGAACTGCCGGCGCCCTGCCACCCACAGACCGGATCCTGCCGGAAGACGGCATGTTCGACCGTCTCGGTACGGCTTTCACCGGCACCTTACAGGCAGCCTCCGACATGGCGGCCACGGCGGCGGCCAATGCGCAGATCATCCGGGACGGGGTCGCAATCTCGACGGACCTGTTCACCGCCTCCATCGGCATCGCGACCGCCTATCTGGTCAAGCTGCTCGTGCTTCCGATTCTGATCCTGGCGGCCATGTTCTTTCTGTTGCGGTCCGCGACACGCTGAACTTCAGGCTCGTTTCAGCCTTTCCACCGCCATCAACACTCGCTCCGGCGTGGCCGGGGAGTCGAGCCGTGGGCAAACCCGGTAATCCGCGACCGACCCCACCGCCATCGACAGGGCCTCCAGAACCGAGATCGCCAGCATGAAGGGCGGCTCGCCAACGGCCTTGGAGCGGCCGATTGTCGGCTCTGTGTTCTCAGACCAGGGAACCAGTCGCGTGTTGAGAATCTTCGGCCGGTCGGCGGCGAGCGGGATCTTGTAAGTGGAGGGGGCGTGGGTGCGTAAGCGACCCTTGCCGTCCCACCAGAGTTCTTCCGTCGTCAGCCAGCCCATGCCCTGGACGAAGCCGCCTTCGATCTGGCCGATGTCGATGGCCGGGTTGAGCGACCTGCCGACATCGTGGAGAATATCGGTGCGGTCCATCAGATACTCGCCCGTTAGCGTGTCGATCGAGACTTCCGTGCAGGCCGCGCCATAGGCGTAGTAGTAGAAGGGCGTGCCGCGACCGGCGGCCCGGTCCCAATGAATCTTCGGCGTCTTGTAAAAGCCGGCTGCCGAGAGCTGGACGCGGGCGAAATAGGCCTGTTTGACGAAGTCGCCGAAGGTGAAGATCTGCTCGCCAACCCGCACCCGGTTGGGCAGGAACTCGACCTCGGAGGCTGGGACGCCATACTTTTCAGCAGCAAAGGCGACCAGCCGTTCCTTGATCTGGCGGGCGGCATCGAAGGCTGCCATGCCGTTCAAATCCGATCCGGAAGAGGCGGCCGTCGCCGAGGTGTTCGGCACCTTGGCGGTCGTGGTTGCGGTAATCTTCACCGTGTCGACATCGACCTGGAAACAGTCGGCGACGACTTGGGCGACCTTGGTGTAGAGGCCCTGGCCCATTTCGGTACCGCCATGGTTCAGATGGATCGAGCCGTCCTGGTAGATATGGACAAGTGCGCCTGCCTGGTTGAAGGCGGTCATGGTGAAGGAGATGCCGAATTTTACCGGGGTGAGGGCAATGCCTTTCTTGATGACCGGGCTCGTCTTGTTGAAGTCGATGATCGCCTGGCGGCGCGCCTGGTAGTCGCAGGAGGTTTCGAGTTCCTCGACGACCTTCAGGATGATGTTGTCTTCCACCTGCTGGTGGTAGGGGGTTACGTCGCGGCCGGAGCCCTTCTCGCCATAGAAATTGGCCTTGCGGACCTCGAGCGGGTCCTTGCCCAGCGCATAGGCAATCTCCTCGATCACCCGTTCGGCGCCGAGCATGCCCTGTGGCCCGCCGAAGCCACGATAGGCGGTGTTGGAGACGGTGTGGGTCTTCAAGGGCTGCGAGGTCAGCTTCACATGCGGATAGAAATAGCTTGAGTCTGCATGGAAGAGGGCGCGGTCGGTGACCGGGCCGGAGAGGTCGGACGAGTAGCCGCAGCGGGCGGCGAAATTGGCCTCGATCGCATGGATGCGGCCGTCACCATCGAAACCGACATCGAAATCCATTTTGAAGTCGTGGCGTTTTCCCGTGACGCCTATGTCCTCGTCGCGGTCCGGGCGGAATTTGACGGCGCGCTTCAGCTTCTTGGCGGCGAGGGCTGCGAGCGCCGCAAACTGGTTGCCTTGCGTCTCCTTGCCGCCAAAGCCGCCGCCCATGCGCCGCGTGTTGACGGTGATGGCATTGGAGGGGATGTCGAGTACGTGGCCGACGATGTGCTGGATTTCCGAAGGATGCTGGGTCGACGACCAGACGGTGACGTCGTCGTCCTCGCCGGGAATGGCGAGCGCGATATGGCTTTCAAGATAGAAATGCTCCTGACCACCGATGCGCATCGAGTTTTTGATGCGGTGGGCCGCCTTGTCGAGTTCGGTCTCCGGCGTGCCGCGCTTCAGTGTCATGCCGGGCGTCACGAGCGGGCTGCCATTGTCGAGTGCGCCGTCGATGTCGGTCCAGAAGGGTAGGTCGCGATACTCGACCTTGGCGAGGCGGGCGGCCTTGCGGGCCGCGTCGCGGGTCTCCGCGATGACGGCGAAAATGGTCTGGCCGTGGAATTCGATTTTGTCCGTCGCAATCAGCGGCTCGTCGTGGCGGCCGCCGGAGGAGACGTCGTTGACGCCGGTGATGTCGTCGGCAGTCAGCACGTCGATAACGCCCGGATAGGCCTTGACGGCCGAGAGGTCGATCGACAGGATCTCTGCATGGGCGCGGTCCGCCATGCCGAGCGCGCCATGCAGCAGGCCTGCGGGTTCTGGAATATCGTCGATATATTCGGCACTTCCGGCGACATGCTTGTGCGCTGAATCATGCCGCAGCGACTGGTGCATCGGTCCCTTGATGTATTTCGTCGTCTCGTAGGTCGCCTTATCCATGATCACGCCTCCTCCACCGCAAAGCGCTGCAGTTCCTGCGGCGTACCCGACACTTCCAGGAAGAACCGCGTCAGCAGGTTCTTTGCCGTCAGCTGGCGGTATTCCGCCGTGGCGCGCCAGTCGGTGAGCGGCTTGTAGTCGAGATCGAAGGCGTCGCGGGCGGCTTCCACCGTGGCTTGCGTGAAGGGCTTGCCGTAGAGTGCTGCCTCGACCGATCGGGCGCGTTTTGGGGTGGCCGCCATGCCGCCGAAGGCAATGCGGATATGGGTGACGATGCCAGCCGCATCCGTTTCCAGATGGAAGGCGCCGCAGAGGGCCGAAATGTCCTCGTCGCGGCGCTTGGTGATCTTGTAGACGGCAAAGTGGCTGCCTGCTTTCGGGCGCGGCACGAAAAGGCTCTCCACGAATTCGCCCGGCTGGCGGTCCTGCTTGCCGTAGTCGATGAAGAAGTCCTCGAGCGGCATGGTGCGGGTGCCGGAAGCGGAGCGCAGCGTAACGGTGGCAGAGAGCGCGATCAGGGCCGGCGGGCTGTCGCCGATCGGCGAGCCGTTCGCGACATTGCCGCCGATCGTGCCCATATTGCGCACCTGCTGGCCGCCGATGCGCTCGATCAGGCGACCGAAGGCGGGGATTTCTTGGCGTAGAACCTCGAGGGCGCTGGTGTAGCTGACGCCGGCGCCGAGCGTGATGCCCTCTGGCGTCACGGCGATCGTCTGCAGGTCTGCCAGATGGTTGATGAAGATAACAGGGTCGAGCACGCGCATCTGCTTGGTGACCCAGAGCCCGACATCGGTGGCGCCGGCAACCACGGTTGCCTTGGGATGGGCGGCCAAGGCTTCGGCCAGGGCCTCGACATTACTGGGGACGACCAGCATGCGGCCATCGGGACCTGTGATCGCGATCGTCTCGCGGGTGGCAAGCTCTTCCAGCCGCGCAACGATATTGGCGCGCTCGCGTTCCAGCGGGTCGAAGAGGGCAGAGGGTCTGACATGAGCAACCTGTTCGGCAGCCTTGACGATCGGCTCATACCCCGTGCACCGACAAAGATTGCCCTGCAGGGCGCGCTCGATCTCGGCACGGCTGGAGTTCTCCGAGGTCATCCACAGACCATAAAGCGACATGACGAAGCCGGGCGTGCAGAAGCCGCATTGCGAGCCATGACAGTCGACCATGGCCTGCTGCACTGGGTGCAGCGTTCCATCCTTTGCGGCCAGGTGCTCGACGGTCACCACATGGGTGCCATTCAGAGAGCCGACAAAGCGGATGCACGCATTGACCGTTTCATAGTGCAGCTTACCGCCGACCAGCCGCCCGACCAGCACCGTGCAGGCGCCGCAATCGCCCTCCGCGCAGCCTTCCTTGGAGCCCGTCAGCCGGCGTTTCAGGCGCAGGAAGTCGAGCAGCGTCTCTGTCGGATCGAGGCTAGCAAGGGCGATGTCTTCGCCGTTCAGAATGAAACGTATGCTGTCTGCCATGGATCGGTCGTGTCCCCCTCGGTGTCCGTCTGCCGGACGGCTGCTGCGTCGCCCATTTTGTCGATGGTGGGCGGCGCAGCTCAATCTTTCAAGTTTATTGTGCTGTCCAGCCCCCATCAATCGAGATCGATGTGCCGGTGACCTGAGCGGCCGCGTCGCTCGCGAGATAGATGGCGAGCGCTGCCACCTGGTCCACCTCGACGAATTCCTTCGTCGCCTGCAAATGCAGCATGACGTCGTTCTTCACCTGGTCCTCGGAGATCCCGCGCGCCTTTGCAGTGTCCGGGATCTGCTTTTCGACCAGCGGGGTCAGCACGTAACCGGGGCAGATCGCATTGACGGTGATGCCGTCCTTGGCGGTCTCCAGCGCCACCGTCTTGGTGAGGCCTAGCACGCCGTGTTTGGCAGTCACATAGGCCGACTTGAAGGGCGAGGCGACGAGGCCATGGGCCGAGGCGATGTTGATGATGCGGCCCTTCTTCCTCGCCTTCATGCCGGGAATGGCGGCGCGAATCGTGTGGAAGGCGCTCGACATGTTGATCGCGATAATCAGGTCCCATTTCTCAATCGGGAAATCCTCGACCGGCGCGACATGCTGGATGCCGGCATTGTTGACGAGCACGTCGATTGAGCCGAACTCGCGCTCGGAAGTCGCGATGAGGTCGGCGATCTCGGCTGGTTTCGACATGTCGGAGCCGTGATAAAGCGCCTTGCCGCCTGATGTTTCCAGCGACTGGCGGACCTTTTCGATTTCGGCTGCATCGCCAAAGCCATTGATCACGACATTGGCGCCTTCCGCCGCAAAGGCGCGGGCGATGCCCAGGCCAATGCCGCTGGTGGAGCCGGTGACGACAACTGTTCTTTTCATCTGAATTTTCCTTCTCGACGGATGCCGATGGATGGCGGGTGTTTTGTTGCACCCGCGAAATCAAAGGTTAGTCTCAAAAGAAGTTCCGGCGCAACGGCGTTTTGCCGCAGCGGGCCGGGCACCTCCATCCAAGCGTTGCGCCCCGTGACACACTGTTTCCGCTCTGCCTCTTTTGTCTGCAGCTCTAAATCTCTATGTCAGGGCCAACACACGTGATCAGGAGTCTTGCCATGGAACTCGGCCTTTATACCTTCGCCGACGTCGACCCGAATGCGACCAACAAGGGCGCGGAAGCCAAGCGCCGCGTCGACGAGCTGCTGGCCGAGATCAAGCTGGCGGACGAGGTCGGCCTCGATGTCTTCGGTCTCGGCGAACATCACCGCCCTGATTACATGGCCTCGTCGCCGGCTACGATCCTGGCCGCCGCTGCGGTGCAGACCAAGAATATCCGGCTGACCAGCGCCGTCTCGGTGCTTTCCTCCGACGATCCGGTGCGCGTCTTCCAGCAATATGCAACGGTTGACCTGCTCTCCAGCGGTCGTGTCGAGCTGATGGTTGGCCGTGGCTCCTTCATCGAGAGCTTCCCGCTCTTCGGATATGACCTAGAGGACTATGACCTGCTGTTTGCCGAGAAGCTGCAGCTGCTGATGGAGATCCGCGAGAACGAGGTGGTGACCTGGGAAGGCCAGACCCGTAAGCCGATCCAGGGTCGCGGTGTCTATCCGCGTCCGCTGCAGGATCTGCTGCCGTTGTGGATCGCGATCGGTGGCACGCCCCAGTCTGCAGCGCGCGCCGGTTATCTCGGTCTGCCGCTGGCGCTCGCCATCATCGGCGGCGAGCCGCATCGCTTTGCGCCTTTCTTCGATCTCTATCGCCAGAGTGCCGCCAAGGCCGGTGTCGATCCCTCGACCCTCAAGACCTCAATCAATGTGCATGGCTTCATCCATGACACGGTGCAGTCGGCGGCCGACATCTTCTACGCGCCGCAGGCTGTCGTGATGGACCGGATCGGTCGCGAGCGCGGCTGGGGGCCGACGAACCGGGCGCAATTCGATGCCTCGCGCGGTCCGCGCGGCGCGCTCTTCGTCGGCGATCCGGAAACGGTGGCAAACAAGATTGTCGCCATGCACGATATCTTCAAGAACGACCGCTTCCTGTTGCAGATGGCGATCGGGCCTATGCCGCATATCGAGATCATGCGCGGGATCGAGCTTTACGGAACAAAAGTCGCGCCGCTGGTTCGGAAAGCGTTGACGGAGAAGGCTTCGGCTGCCTAAGCACGAAAGCTCCAGCCGAAGCAGCATCGAAGGACCAGCATGATCGTCGAAACCGAAGAGGACCTCGTCCATCTGAAAGACATCGGGCGCATCTGCGCTACGGCGGTCAAGGTCATGGCGGCGGCGCTAGAGCCGGGGATCACGACTCGCGAGCTCGATCTGATCGGCCGCAAGGTATTGGAAGACAATGGCGCGCAGTCGGCGCCTGAGCTCTGCTACAAGTTTCCCGGCGCCACCTGCATCTCGGTCAACGAGGAAATCGCGCACGGGATCCCCGGTGACCGGGTGATCAAGGCCGGCGACCTCGTCAATATCGACGTGTCAGCGGAAAAGCTGGGTTACTTCGGCGATACGGGTTCGTCCTTCATCGTGCCGCCAGGCACGCCCAAGCAGGAACGGCTGCTGCGCGACGGCAAGCGCGCGCTGTGGGTGGGCCTGAACCAGGTCAAGACCGGCCGGCCGCTCTCCGACATCGGCAATTCGATCGGCGCCTTCGCCCGCAAGAACCGCTATACGCTGATCACCAATCTCGCCAGCCACGGCGTCGGCCGCTCTTTGCACGAGGAACCAACAGAGCTTTCGACCTGGCCGGATCCGGATGAGACGCGGATGATGGAGGAGGGGCTTGTCTTCACCGTCGAGCCGTTTCTATCGCTCGGTGGCCAATGGGCCGAGGATGGCGACAAGGATAACTGGACGCTCTACAGCGAACCGCGTGCGCCGACCGTGCAGTTTGAGCATACGATCGTGGTCACCAAAAACGGCCCGCTGGTCCTGACGCTTGCCGAGTAAGGCGAGCGCCTTAGCTTTTGTTCCGGCTTACTCGGACTTCGAGAAGGCGACTGCGACGCCCTTTTTCTTGAAATAGGACTGCATGATCTTGCGGCCCTGGCGGTTCGACTGGGCGAGCTTCGACGGCTCGAACACGGCTTCCTTCACCCCTTCCTTGGCCATGGCTGCCTTCAGGGCTGCGATGTGAAGGTCGATCTCCTCGTTGTCGTTGTTGATCGAGGTGTAGATGTTGTCGATGGCCTGCTGCAGGCTGAGGTCGCTCATGGGGCACTCCTGAAAAAGCTTTGTCCCTCCGTAGCGATTTTTGCTCAGGAGGCAAGCGGAGCGTTTTCCAAGCCTTCGCGCCGACCCAGGCCGAAAATGCTCGTCCCATCATGAACAGTGAAGCCGCCAATCATTTTTTGTCGTTTGTCTGGCCTGTGCTGCGATGCGATAAGCGCGCGATGACAGCAATGACGACCAAGAATGCCGATCTGGTCTCCACAGGGCTCGCGGGCGCGCTCGGCATGGCGTCGGCCATGGGCTTCGGGCGGTTCTCTTTCACACCCATCCTTCCCGGCATGCTGGCCGGACTACCGCTTTCTTCCGCCGATGCCGGCCTGATCGCTGCTGGAAATTTCGCCGGATATCTGGTCGGCGCTGTGCTGGGTGCCTATGGCTGGGCCGCGGGACGGGAGCGGTCGGTGGCCCTAGCCGCGCTGGTTCTGACCGCGCTGCTCCAGCTTGCCATGGGACTGTCATCTTCGCTCTCGATCTTTATCGCCATCCGCTTCGCCGCCGGGGTCGCCAGCGCCTTTGCTCTCATTTTCCTGTCGGCGATCGTGCTCGGGCATGCGGCGGCACGTAGCAATGATCATGTGCAGTCGGCGCATTTCGGCGGGGTTGGAGCCGGGATCGCGTTGTCCTCGCTCGTCGTGCTGTTGATCGACGCCTCCTCCGGCGGGAGCATGCCCGGCTGGCGTCTGGAGTGGTTCGCCGGAGCTGCCGTCAGTCTAGTGATCGCGGGTGCCGTCTGGCGGCTTCTGCCGGCCAAGCCGTCGGGTCAAGCGCAGGCCGTCGTCGAGCCGCCGGTTCAATGGAAGCTGCCGCTGGTGCTGGTCACCCTTGCCTATGGCCTTTTCGGCTTCGGCTATGTGATCACCGCGACCTTCGTCGTGACGATGGCGCGACTGGGCGATGCGGGCCCCATGGTCGAGTTCTTCAGCTGGTTCCTCGCCGGTCTCGCTGCCGCCGTCTCGCTGATCGTCTGGCGGCCGTTCATGCGGCGCTTCGGGCTGGCGGCGGTCTTTGTCACGGGTCTGCTCATCGAGGCTGTGGGCGTGCTTGCCTCCGTCATTCTGCCTCTGCCTTTCGCGCCGCTGGTCGGCGGGGTGCTGCTTGGTGCGACCTTTTTGATGATCACGGCTTATGGCCTCAGGATCGGCCGGCTATTGGCACCCCAAAGCCCGAGGCGGGCGCTCGCCTTCATGACGGCAGCCTTCGGGGTGGGACAGATCCTCGGCCCGCTGGTCGCCGGTGTGATGGCGGAGAGAACCGGCAGTTTCACCGCGCCGACAGTCGTCGCAGCTCTCATGCTATTCGCCGCCGCGTTGGTCGTCCTGCCGGTCACTCGCCGCATCCCCTGAGCAGGCGAGCAACAGGGGCTGCATCACAGTTCTCTGTGCACCGTCCATTACATTATCGTAACCCGTCGATACGGCCATTGCTGCACCCACAGTTCTGCCCTAGTTTCCCGCGAAACAGCATGTCCCCATTACTTCTTTCGCGAAGAAAGTCCGCCCCGTGTTCCATTCCTTCTTCCCGCGGCCCAAGCTCTTCTTCACCTCCGCCGCGCTCTGGACGCTCGTCTGCATCATCGTCTGGTATACCGTCGGCCCACAGATCGGTGCCGCCCTCGGCATGCCGCCGCTGGCTGAAGGGCAGCAGCCACCTGTCGGGCTCGCCTTCTTCTTCACACCCGACAATCTCTGGTTCTATCTCTACTTCACGATCTTCGTGCTGATCTTCGGCGTCGCATGGCAGTTGATCGCCACGGATCACCCCTGGACCAACTGGTCCATCTGGGGTTCGGCCTTCATCATCTTCATTGCCTATTTCAGCGTGCAGATCTCGGTGGCGGTCAACAACTGGCGTGGCCCCTTCTTCGACCTCTTCCAGAAGGCATTGAACGGCGACGGCACGGTCACCGCCGGCCAGCTCTACGAATTGCAGCTGCGCTTTCTCGAGATCGGCATGGTCGGCGTCACGCTTTCGGTCCTGACGGCGTTTTTCACGAACCACTACGTCTTCCGCTGGCGCAATGCGATGAACGACTTCTACCTGTCCAAGTGGGACAAGCTGCGCCATATCGAAGGTGCCTCGCAGCGTGTGCAGGAAGACACGATGCGCTTCGCCAACATCCTCGAAGGCCTTGGCGTCGCGCTGATCAACTCCGTCATGACTCTGGTCGTCTTCCTGCCCATCCTCTTCCGCATGTCGGAGAATGTCAGCGAGTTGCCGATCATCGGCGCGGTGCCACATGCGCTGTTCTGGCTCGCCATCTTCTGGTCCGCCTTCGGCACGATCCTGCTCATGGTCGCCGGCATCAAGCTGCCGGGCCTCAACTTCAGGAACCAGCGGGTCGAAGCCGCTTTCCGCAAGGAGCTCGTCTACGGCGAGGACAATGCGGATCGTGCCGAGCCGGTGACAGTGCGGGAGCTCTTCTCCAATGTCCGGCGCAACTATTTCCGCATGTACTGGCACTACACCTATTTCAACGTCGCCCGGTACACGTACGGTCAGCTCGACGCGATCTTCCTCACCTTCATCCTCATTCCGACCATCGTTGCCGGCAAGATCACCATGGGCCTCTGGCAACAGATCGCGACCGCCTTCGGCCAGGTGACGGACAGCTTCCAGTATCTCGTCAGCTACTGGTCGACGATCATCGAGCTCCTGTCGATCCACAAGCGTCTTGCAGCTTTCGAAGCTGCCATCGACGGCGACCCGCTACCGGCGATCGACCAGCGTTATCTGGAGCGCGAGGCTGTTGCAGGCGAGTTGGCGGCGGATCGCCCTTACTGAGGCGATGAGACATCGAACGCCAGAACAAAAGGCCGCGTCGGGAAACCAGCGCGGCCTTTCTCTTTCAGATAATTCTGGCGGGGTGTCAGGCGTGCCGCGCCGCCATCTCAACGGACGATCTCAGGCCATCCTGGAGACCTGCATAGGCTTCCGGCTGGGTGAAGAGGGAGAGGCCGATGGCGACGGCGCCGATCGTCGCGGCGATGACGCAGGCGCAGGCGAGAAGGAAAAGGATCTTCATGGATTACCCCGAGGTTTCGCCCGCTCATATCGGGTGTCGCGATGCGCAAGTAAATGCGGCATGCGATCACATCGCGCCGGGCGTCACCTTGGCATCATCCCGCTCGTCCAGCATGTCCAACGCTTCCGAATAGGTGACACAGGCGACGTCCGGCAGGGGGCAAACTTCCGCCACCAGTCGTTCCATCGCTGCCCAATAGGCACCGCCGTTCATGGTGACGAAGTGCAGACCGATCTGCAGAGGCATGCGGTCGCCGTGGTACTGGGTCTCGAAGGCGTTCTTGAACGCGGCATAGCTGCGCTCCGCGAATTCATCGCCGTTCGACGGATGGTCGATGCCGGCCGAATGGCGGATGAAGAGATTGTAGTCCATGGCGATGATGCGTCGTTCCTTCGGCCCTTCCGGGATCAGCGGCAGGCCGAAGCGCGCGAGCCCACGCTTGTTCACCGGAAGGGCCGGATCGTGGGTGACGACGCTCGCATCGTAGCGGAAGCCGTGTTCGCGCTCTGCTTCGAAGAGACTGTCGGGGGCGGAAAGATAGGGCGCGCGAAAGCCGGTGATGTCGTGTCTGACGAAGTCCGCCCAGCCTTCAGGCTCGCGATCGGCGAGGCCATTGTCTTTCCAGGCATTGGCGAGCACACGGTCGAAGGCCTCGAACTCCGTGAGCCACTGCGCCTTCGTCCAGTCTTTTCCGTCGAAGTGGCCACAGGTGTGGCTGGCGATCTCATGGCCTTCGCTTCTGGCATTCCAGATGTGGTCGAGCCTGACAGAGACGTCGTCGACGCTTGCCGCAAATCCGATGTTCGAGCGGCCTGCCTTGATGCCGGGCGCCTTGTAATCGCCCGCCCTAGCGCGCGGGATCAATGTGGTGCAGGAGAGGAAATAGGTGAAATGGGCATCGGTGCGCTTGGCGATGTCGCGGCTGCGGGCCCAGAGCCTCACGTCATGCGCGCCGTCGAAGGACACGAGCAGCAGTTGTTTCGGCCTGTCCTCGCCCGGGCCCTTCGTCGCAGGTGCGTTTGGGCCGGAGGCCGAGGCGCAGGTTGCAAGCGACAGGAAAAGGGCGGCGGACCAACGCAACATCATCGGGGACTCATGCTCATTTCGGGGCCTTCCCGTCCCATCCAAATGCGGCGAAGCTTTGAACGCCCTTTAACTTCGGGACGCAGACCAGTATGCCTAGGTCCTGTTCCTCGAAAGGGTACCCTCCATGACGTTTCTGATCCTCGGTCTCATCCTCTTCCTCGGTGTTCATCTCCTGCGTGTGATCGCTCCCGGCTTCCGTCTCTCGATGATCGAGAAGTTCGGTGAGAACGGCTGGAAGGGGCTCTATTCGGTTCTCAGCCTCGTTACCCTCGTCTTCCTGATCTGGGGTTATGCGCAAGCGCCCGTCATCAATCTCTGGTTCCCGCCCGCGGGCATGAACCACCTGACGACCACGCTCATGCTGTTTGCGATGATCTGTCTGGTCGCCAGCCTGATCCCGGCTGGCCATATCGCGGTGAAGACCAAACATCCGATGGTTCTTTCGGTGAAGATCTGGGCTTTGGCCCATCTGCTCGCCAATGGCGACCTCGCCTCGATGCTGCTCTTCGTCGCCTTCCTCGCCTGGGGCGTGGTGCTTCGGATCAACTACAAGCGTCGCCAACGGGCGGGCGATATCATGCCGCGCGCCTTCGTTTCGGCGCGCTACGACGCCATGGCCGTTGTCGGCGGCATCGTTCTTTGGGCCGTGTTCCTCCTTTGGCTGCACAAACTGTTGATCGGGGTTGCACCGCTCGCCATGTGAGCACTCAGGGCTTTTCGCGGTTTTCCCCTTACAAGCGGGCAAAAATCGGCTAGAAGGCCGCTCACGCATGAGACTGTATCGAAAGGCCGGCATTGTCCGGGGGTATGAATGGTTGATCAGAACGACAGCTTTATCCGCGAAGTGAACGAGGAGCTCCGCTCCGACCAGGTGCGCAATGCCTGGAAGCGCTACAGCCGCTTCATCATAGGTGCCGCCGTGGTGATCGTTCTCGGCACGGCGGGCCATCGGCTCTGGACCCACTGGGACTCGACCCAGGCCTCGGATGCCGGCGACAAGTTCCTGGCGGCACTCACGCTCGCCGACCAGGGCAAGCGCGACGAGGCGGAAGCCGCCCTCCAGGCACTGGAACAGGAAGGTTACGGTGCCTATGGCATCCTCGCACGTTTCCGTGCCGCTTCGGTTCTCGCCGAAAAGGGTGATCCGGCCGGCGCCATTGCATCGTTCAAGACGATCGGCGACGATGCCGCGATCCCGGAAGCCGTGCGCAACACGGCCAAGGTTCGCGCCGCCTGGCTGCTCGTCGACACCGGCTCATACGAAGACGTCTCGGCCATGGTCGAGGCCATGGCGACACCGACCAATGCCATGCGTCACGCCGCCCGCGAAGCTCTCGGTCTCGCCGCCTACAAGGCCGGCGACATGCCCCGTGCCCGCGAGTGGTTCGAACAGGTAACCGAAGACGCGGAAGCCCCGCGCAATGTCGCCAATCGGGCCCAGATGATGCTCGACAACATCAAGGCATCCGGCAAGGCGCCGTAACAACAACAAGGCCTCAAAGGCCGGAAAGCTAGCGTTCCCATGAGTTTCACAGTCGCCATCGTCGGGCGCCCAAATGTCGGCAAGTCCACGCTCTTCAACCGCCTCGTCGGGAAGAAGCTAGCGCTGGTCGACGACACCCCGGGTGTGACCCGTGACCGCCGTCCGGGCGAGGCCAAGCTCGTGGACCTGCGCTTCACCATCATCGATACGGCCGGTCTCGAAGAGGCAGGGCCGGAGACGTTGCAAGGCCGCATGCGCGCGCAGACGGAGATGGCCATCGACGAGGCCGATCTGACGCTCTTCGTCGTCGATGCCAAGTTCGGCTTGACGCCCGTCGATCAGACGCTTGCCGAAATGCTGCGCCGTCGTGGCCGGCCCGTGGTGCTGGTCGCCAACAAGTCGGAAGCACGTGGCTCGGATGCGGGCTTCTACGATGCCTATACGCTCGGTCTCGGCGAGCCGGTGCCGATCTCGGCCGAACATGGCCAGGGCATGATCGACCTGCGCGACGCGATCGTCGAGGCCATCGGCGAGGAGCGTGCCTTCCCTGAGGAAGAGGACGTTGCCGAGACGGATGTCCTTCTTCCCGAGGACGGCGACCTCGAAGGCGAGGAAGACGAGGCCGAACCTGAATATGACGAGACCAAGCCGCTGCGTGTGGCGATTGTCGGGCGCCCGAACGCCGGCAAGTCGACGCTGATTAACCGTTTCCTCGGCGAAGACCGTCTGCTGACAGGCCCCGAGGCCGGCATTACGCGCGATTCGATTTCGGTCGAGTGGGACTGGCGCGGCCGGACCATCAAGATGTTCGACACCGCCGGCATGCGCAAGAAGGCGCGCGTGCAGGAGAAGCTCGAAAAGCTCTCTGTCGCCGATGCGCTGCGCGCCATCCGCTTTGCCGAAACGGTGGTCATCGTCTTCGATGCGACCATTCCCTTCGAAAAGCAGGATCTGCAGATCGTCGATCTCTGCCTGCGCGAGGGCCGCGCTGCGGTGCTTGCGTTCAACAAGTGGGATCTCGTCGACGACCCGCAGGCCTTGTTGACGGAACTGCGCGAGAAGACCGAGCGGCTTCTGCCGCAGGCGCGCGGTATTCGCGCCGTGCCGATGTCGGGCCAGACGGGCTATGGGCTGGAAAAGCTCATGCAGAACATCATCGACACCGACAAGGTGTGGAACAAGCGCATTTCGACGGCCAAGCTCAATCGCTGGCTCGATGCCGTGACGACCCAGCATCCGCCACCGGCCGTTTCCGGTCGCCGCCTGAAGCTGAAATACATGACGCAGGTCAAGGCCCGCCCGCCGGCCTTCATGATCTCCTGCACGCGTCCCGATTCCCTGCCGGAAAGCTATGTGCGTTACCTGACCAATGGTCTGCGCGCCGATTTCGACATGCCGGGCGTGCCGATTCGCATTCATTTCAAGGCGGGTGAAAATCCGTTCGAGGGCCGTAAGCGCCGCCGCTGATACCGGCGGCTTACTCTGTGGCAGGGCGCCCGTGGGTGTCCAGCTCTGCCGGGCGGGTGCCGAAGCGCTGCCGCAAGCCACGCTTGCGGCGCTGCTCCTTTGCTTCCACGACATTGTCGAAGAATTGTTCTGTCGCCGCTTCCCATGAATAGGTTTCGGCCAGCCTGCGGGCCGACGCCGGCGAGGCCTGGAGGGCCGCGATGCAGGCGATCTGCAGATCGTGGTCGAGTGCGCCGGCATTTGAGCCGGCCGGAATGATGTCGATCGGGCCGGTCACAGGGTAGCCGGCGACAGGCACGCCCGAGGCGAGCGCCTCAAGGATGGTGTTGCCGAAGGTATCCGTCTTCGACGGGAAGACGAAGACATCGGCTTCGGCATAAGCACGGGCCAGGTCCTCACCATGTTTCACCCCGGTAAAGTGCACGCCGGGGTACCGCGCCTGCAATTCTTCCCGAGCCGGACCATCGCCCACCACCACCTTCGAGCCGGGCAGATCGAGATCGAGGAATGCCGGCAGGTTCTTTTCGACTGCCACACGGCCCACTGTCATAAAGATCGGGCGCGGCAGGCCGAAGGGTTTCTCCGACTTTTCGCGCGGGTGGAAATGCGCGGTGTCGATGCCGCGGCTCCAGAGGCAGAGGTTGTTGATGCCACGGCCCGCCAGTTCCCGCCGCAGGCTCTCGGTCGCCACCATGCAGGCGCCGCCGCGATTGTGGAACCAGCGCACGAAGGCATAGAGCCAGGCGAGCGGCACGGGCAGGCGGGCCGCCACATATTCCGGGAAGCGGGTGTGATAGGTGGTGGAGAAGGGGCGCTTGTTGCGCAGGCACCAGTGCCGGGCCATCAGGCCGAGCGGTCCCTCTGTCGCGATGTGCACATAGTCCGGCTGCTGTTCCTCGATCATGCGACCTATGCGGCCGGGAAGGGCGAGCGACAGGCGAATCTCCGGATAGGTCGGCATGGGCACGCTGCGGAACTGCTCGGGCGTGATCATCGAGACCTCGACGCCGAGTTTCTTCAGTTCGCGATTGGTGGTCTCGATCGAGCGGACGACACCATTCACCTGTGGGTGCCAGGCATCGGTGACGATGGTCAGTTTCGGCATGGCGCGCCCGCCCTCATCCGAACGGCCGCCGGAGCGGCGATTCTGCTTCACAAGCTCTGTGCGCCTTATGGGTGGGGAACATTACAGCTTCATGTCAGTCCTCTTCGAGGACGTTTGACATTGCCGGCACAAGTCGGTTGCCTAGGGGATGACGCCTGTCGACATCGATTCCCGCCGAAGGACCCGCCCATGACCAAATCTCCCGCCAAAGCTACACCTTCCAAGACTGCAGACTGGTGGCGAGGTGCGGTGATCTATCAGGTCTATCCCCGGTCCTTCCAGGATACGGATGGTGACGGGATCGGCGACATCAAGGGGATCATCCAGCGGCTGCCCTACATCGCGGCCCTTGGGGTGGACGCGATCTGGCTCTCGCCCTTCTTCACCTCGCCCCAGGCCGACATGGGCTACGACGTCTCCGATTACTGCGATGTCGATCCGATGTTCGGGACGCTCGCCGATTTTGATGCGATGATGACGGAGGCGAAGCGGCTGGGGCTGAAGGTGATCATCGACCAGGTAATTTCACACACGTCGGACCAGCATCCCTGGTTCAAGGAGAGCCGGACCAGCCGGGATAATGCGAAAGCCGACTGGTTCGTCTGGGCCGCCGCCAAGCCCGATGGTACCGCGCCGAACAATTGGCTCTCCGTCTTCGGTGGTCCGGCCTGGGAATGGGACGGGGTACGCAAGCAGTATTACATGCACAACTTCCTCGCCTCGCAGCCAGACCTCAACTTCCACAATCGCGAAGTCCAGAACGCGGTGCTGGACGCGGTGAAGTTCTGGCTCGACCGCGGTGTCGACGGTTTCCGGCTCGACACGGTGAACTACTATTTCCACGACAAGGAGCTGAGGGACAATCCGCCCCATGTGCCCGACAGCGAGGATGCGGGGCTCGATGCGCCCGACGTCAATCCTTACGGCATGCAGAGCCATCTCTTCGACAAGACCCAGCCGGAGAATATCGAGTTCCTCAAGCGGTTCCGGGCGCTGCTCGACCAGTATCCCGACCGTACCACCGTCGGCGAAGTGGGTGACGGGGCACGCTCGCTGAAGACGGTGGCGGCCTATACGTCCGGCGGCGACAAGCTGCACATGTGCTACACATTCGACCTTCTGGGGCCGGATTTCACGCCTAGCCATATCCGTCACTGCGTCGACAGCTTCCAGAAACAGGTGAAGGACGGATGGGTCTGCTGGGCGTTTTCCAATCATGACGTGACGCGCCATGTCAGCCGTTTCATGCATCGGGCGGAAGAACGGACTGGCGTCGCCAAGCTCGCGATCTCGGTGCTATCAAGCCTGCGCGGCTCGATCTGCCTCTATCAGGGTGAGGAGCTGGGATTGCCTGAAGCGGAGCTTTCCTTCGAAGACCTGCGCGACCCCTACGGCATCCGCTTCTGGCCGGCCTTCAAGGGGCGCGACGGATGTCGGACGCCGATGGTCTGGGAAAAGGGCAAGAAGCAGGCCGGCTTCTCCACCGGGAAACCCTGGCTGCCGGTGTCGGTCGAACACCAGTCGCTGGCTGTCGATACTCAGGAGAAGGACTCGGGCTCTGTGCTTGCGCATTACCGTGCCACGCTCGCCTTCCGCAAACAGCACGAGGCACTGCTCGACGGGGACATGCATTTCGTCGCGACCAATGAAGACGTGCTTGCTTTCGTCCGGACACATGGCCACGAACGTCTTCTCTTCGTCTTCAACCTGCGGCGCGGGCCGCAGGAGTTGACGGTGCCGAACGGGCATGCCGTACACGAGATCCTGTCCATGCCCGGCCTAAGCGGCACGGTGGTCGATGGCGAGATCAGGCTCGGGCCGCTCGACGGCATCTGTGCGAGGGTCTCGTGACCGGGCTTGTGCTGCGCAGGGCCGAGCCCGGGGATCTCGATGCCTGGGCGTCCTTGCGCCACGCGCTCTGGCCAGAGCTTGCGCTCGATGGTCATCGGGCGGAAATCGCCGAGGCGCTCAAGCAGCCGGAGCGGCTCGTCGCCTTCCTCTGTTTCGATCCTGACGGTCGTGCCATCGGACTTGCGGAGGCGAGTATCCGCTCCGACTATGTCAACGGCTGCAAGACATCGCCCGTCGCCTTCCTTGAAGGCATCATCGTTGCACCATCCGCACGCCGGATGGGCGTCGCGGGGCTGCTCGTTTCGGCCGTGTGCGATTGGGCGCGGTCGAACGGCCTCAGCGAACTCGCCTCCGATGCCGGTCTCGACAACACGATCTCGCATGCCATGCATGCAGCCCTCGGCTTCGATGAGACCCAGCGAGTCGTCTATTTCCGCCGACCGCTCTGAACGGTCAGACCGCGCCGTCGTCCGGGATGTTCAGTATGTGTCCACAGGCCTTACAGTGAACGGCATCCACGTCGTGGCGCTGCAATCCGCACTCGGGGCAGGGGAAGCTGACCTTGTGGGGCCGGACGATCGCCTGGGCGAGCCGGACGAAGAGCGAAATGCCGACGATCATGGTGACGATCGAGGTGAGCTTGCCGAAGGTGCCGGGAAGCGTGATGTCGCCGAAGCCCGTCGTGGTCACCGTCGCCACGGTAAAATAGAGCGCGTCGATGAAGCCGGTGCCGGGATCCTCGCGATAGAAGAAGAAAGTGTAGACGAAGCCCGTCACCAGGAAGAGGAAGACGAAGAGGTTGATGAAGGCGGTGACGACGTCGGTCTGCTCTTTCAAGCCCAGACGATTCAACATCAGCTTGAATACCGGGCGCTGCGCTACTGCCCAAATGCGGGCAACGCGCAGGAAGGCGAAGTTGAACAGCCATTGCGGGAAGAGCAGCGTTCCCAGAACGAAAATGTCGACCCAGGTCATTGGCCGCGCCAGAAAGCGCCGCGTTGAATAATGCGCCGACCATTGGGCAACGAGTTCCACCGCGATCCAGGCCGCAATGGCATAATCGAGGATCAGGTAACTCGGTCGATCCCGCAGATAGGGGCCGGCTAGGAAGAAGCCGATGATCGCAAGATCGATCACCATCAGCGCAAACTGGAAGCGGATCGCCGCCGTGTCGCGACCGTAATAGAGGCGCGCGAGGCGGAGCCGAAGGGACTTTGGATAGTCAGTCTCGGATGCCATGCGGCCTCTTCAGTCGTGGTAATGGCATTTCAGGATGACCCGTGTCTGTGTTCCACCTGTGCCGACAACGACGTGGATCAGTCGGTGTTCCCGAGTGATGCTGCGCGACCACATGCCTTTCAGCGCTTCCTTCAGCGGCTCCGGCTTGCCGATGCCCTCTGCCAATCCTCACCCGATCAGCCGGAACTTGTCGACATCCACCATGCCCTTGTCGGAAATTTTCAGATGCGGGATGACCGGAAGCGGCAGGAAGGCGACTTGCAGGAAGGGTTCTTCCAGAGTCGTGCCAAGGGCATAGGCGGCTTGTCTCAAGTGATGCAGCGTGTCGCGCACGCTTTCATAGGGTTCCAGGCTCATCAGGCCGGCCACGGGCAGGGGGATTTCGCCGGTCACCTTTCCGTTTTCCACCACCACGAAGCCGCCCTTGATTTCGCCGAGCCGGTTGGCGGCCAATGCCATGTCCTCTTCCGACACGCCCACGACGCAGATGTTGTGGCTGTCATGGCCGACGGTGGAGGCGATCGCGCCTTTCTTCAGGCCGAAACCCTGGACGAAGCCATTGGCGTGGTTGCCGTTCTTGCCGTGGCGCTCGATGACAGCGACCTTGATGACGTCGTTTGCGAGATCGACGGAGGTCTGGTTGCCGGAGGTCGGCAGGCGGAAGCGGCGGTGTTCAGTGATGATCTTGCCGGGCATGACGCCGATCACGGGTGTCTCGCCTTCCGCCACCGGCACGCCGAAATCCGCAGCCTTCACCACCCTCGCCTTGACGCTGTCGAGACCGACGGGGGCGACCGGATTGCGGGTGGCGAAGAGTTCGTCGGTTACGCGACGGCCTGCGGAAAAGACCATTTCTGCCTTGCAGTTTTCGAGGCTGTCGACGACGACGAGATCGGCCCGCCAGCCCGGCGCCACGAGGCCGCGGTCGCGCAGACCAAAGGCGCGGGCAGCGGAAATTGAAGCGGCGCGGTAGATGGCCAGCGGCTCGACGCCGTTTCTGATCGCCTCGCGGATCATGTAGTCGAGGTGGCCCTGTTCGGCGATGTCGAGCGGGTTGCGGTCATCGGTGCACAGAGCGAGGAAAGGCGACAGCCGCTCGGTCAGGATCGGCATCAGGGCGTGCAGGTCCTTCGATACCGAGCCCTCGCGAACAAGAATATGCATGCCCTTGCGGATCTTCTCCATGGCTTCCGTCGCACTCGTGCATTCATGGTCAGTGCGGATGCGGGCAGAGAGATAGCCGTTCAGGTCGCGGCCGGAGAGCAGCGGCGAATGGCCGTCGATATGGCCGTCCTGAAATGCTTCGAGCTTGGCCATGCAGATCGGATCCTTGTGGATCACGCCGGGGAAATTCATGAACTCGGCAAGACCGATGACGTTGGGATGATCGCGGAAGGGCAGGAGACGCTCGATGGGCAGATCGGCGCCGGAGGTTTCCAGATGCGTCGCCGGCACGCAGGATGAGAGTTGGACGCGGATGTCCATGATCGTCTCTTCGGCCGAATCGAGGAAGAACTGGATGCCTTCGGTGCCCAGCACATTGGCAATCTCATGCGGGTCGCAGATCACGGTCGTCACGCCATAGGGCAGCACGCAGCGGTCAAATTCATGCGGCGTGACGAGCGAACTTTCGATGTGCAGATGGGTATCGATGAAGCCGGGCACGACGATCTTGCCGGTGATGTCTATCACCTCGCGGCCCTCGTAAGCCTCGACCGTGCCGATGATTGTCTCGCCGCAGATGGCGATGTCGGAGGCAACAAGTTCGCCGGTGACCAGATCGAAGAAGCGCCCGCCTTTCAAGACGATGTCCGCCGGCTCGCGTCCCGAGCCCTGGTCGATGCGGCGTTCGAGGTCGGTCATGCGGGCGTCTCCGATTCTGTTGTTCCAACCCCACTTTAACGACTGGCAGAGGCGAAGGGAAACGGTGGGATGAACGCATGCGCTGCTATGTGTATTCACCGCTTAGCTTCGGCGGCCCTGCCTCGAAGCGTTCGTCGACCGGCACGCCGAGCGCCATCGCCAATGCATTGGTCCGGCTCGCCATGGCAATCACCTGCAACAGTTCGGCATGCATTTCAGGCGTAAGCCCCTTGGCCTTCGCCGAGGCGGTGTGGCTGTGGACGCAATAAGCGCAGCCATTTGTCGCCGACACCGCGATGTAGATGAGCTCCTTGATCAGGGGATCAAGCGTCCCCGGTGCCATCACCGTCTGCAAACGCTCCCAGACGGATTTCAGCTCGTCCGGATCATGGGCCAGCGCCCGCCAGAAGTTGTTGACGTAATCGGTCCCGCGTTTCTCGCGGATGTCGTTGAAGACGGCGAGCGCTTCTGCGCTCGCCTCCTCATCACTCAACAGGGGGAGAACCGCCATCAGACGCCCTGCCTCACACCAGCGCCAGCACGCGGGCCGGGCCGCCGGTGCCGCCCTTGTGCTTGGGGGCGCCAACGATGATGGTCGCGCCCTTGACCGGCAGTTCCTCCAGATTGTTCAGGCATTCGATGCCGTAACGTCCGCCCGGCAGCCAGCTCGTATGTACGGCGAAATCGGCCGAATTGCCCGGATCGAGCGAGAGCGTGTCGACGCCAATCGCGGCGACGTCGAGCGTGGCGAGCAGGTCGGTCGCCGACTTTGCAAAGCCCGGGAAGGCAAACTTGCCTTCGCCGTCGTTGCGGAAGGCGGGGTCGGTGACCTTTCGCGCCCAGCCTGAACGCAGTGCAACGACGGAGCCGGCCGGAATCTCGCCATTGGCGCTGATCCAGGTCTCGACATCTGACGCTTCGACCATTGCATTGGGATCTTCCTTCGCTCGGTCGGTGATGTCGATGATGGCAAGCGGTGCCACCAGTTGTGCCGGCTCGATCTCGTCGACACCCTTGCCGTCGGCGCTGAAATGCAGCGGCGCATCGATATGCGTGCCCGTATGTTCGAAGATCGTCAGCTTGTGCAGCTGGTAGCCATTGCCGGCGAATTCCACGGCCCATTCATATTCGATGCCCGGCTTGCCGTCGAAGGTCGGAAAGGACCCGTCATAGGCATGGGTCAGGTCGATCACCTTGTTCGGGCTCTGTTGCGCCAGAACAGGCCTCGCGATGCCACCGGTCGCAACCGCTGCGCCCGCGAAGGCCATACCCTTGAACAGGGAGCGCCGCGACAGCATGCTCTGCTTCACATTCTCCATCACGCAATGATTGCACATCGGTTTCATCCCTCTCCAAGTGGTGTCCACATAGGAAGAGTACCGGAAGGCAGCGCGTCGGCAAGTGATCACTGCGCATAGGCGCGACAGGCGCCCTCAGCCGGAGATCTCGACCGTGAATCCGAACCGCATTTCATCCCCCGCTGCCAACGCGACCGTATAGGGCCGTTCGACAAGTTCCGCCGTGCCGCCGGCATGGGCCGCCATACCGTGCCAGGGTTCGATGCAGAGGAAAGGCGCACCGGGTTTTTGCCAGAGCGCGATATTGGGCAGGTTCGTAAAGGTGAAGGAAAGCCTGGGGCCGCCATCGGCGCCGAAGGTGAGGCCTGTGCCGGCGCCCTCCGGGAAAATCAGCGCGTCGTTGTCGAAGAGGGAATGCGCAAGGTCGAGGCGGCCCGCGGTGAAGGGAGAGGTCGGCAGCGTCCTGCCGATCAGACCGTCTTCGAGTTGCACCACGCCGGGTTCGCCCCCGTTGTCGAGTATCACCGCATGACGCTTGTTCTCCGCGCCCGGGAGCGGCCAGAGAAAGGCAGGGTGGAAGCCGATGCCGAAGGGAAGGGGTGTGTCGCCGATGTTCTCGACAGTTGCCGTCACCGACAGCTCGCGGCCTTCCAGGCGGTGCTCCAGCGCCAAGTGGAAATCGAAGGGATAGACTGCTCGCGTCTCCGCGTTCGAGGCGAGTTCATGGCGGCAGGCATTCGAGGTCTGCTCGACGAGGCTGAACTCGCGGCGTCGTGCGATGCCGTGCTGGGCCATGGGATAGATCTGCCCATTCACCGCCAGCCTGTCGCCGGGCGCCTTGCCGACGATCGGAAACAGGATCGGCGAGCGCCCCGTCCACCAGGCCGTGTCGCCATTCCACAGCCAGTCGCGACCATCGGTCGTCTTCAGCGACTGCATCTCGGCGCCGAGCGTGGACACCTCGACGATGAGGTCTGCGTTTTCGATGCGAATCGTCTGTGGCATGGTGGTCCTCGTCTGTTTGGCGGCACTCTAGAGTGATTGCCGGCAAAGTGCGACGCGGATGTGTCGGGGCGGCTTCAGATGCTGGAAGGACTGCGTCAGACGATCGCGACACGATTGCCAAAGGGGGTGTCCTCGTCGAAGTTCTGGGTGCCGATGCGCTCGCTTTCGCCGGACAGGCGCGGTTCGTCTGCCTCGCCTTCCGTCGGGACATCCGTGCCGGTCGCTCCCACCCACTGCCTGGATGGCGTATCGGGATCGTCCGTCGCCTGCTCGTCGTCGAGCGTCCCGCGCCTTTCCTTCTCTTCCAGCATCTTTCTCTGGCGTTCTTCGATGTCGTGGTTGATTTGCAACTGGCGGGCAGCGACCCAGGCGTTTTCGGCGTCCGAGCCTATGTTCAGGGTGTGGCCGACATCCGTCGGGGCGCTGGCGTCACTGCGGGAAATGCGGTTGATCCGTTCGACCATGACTGTCTCCTGACGAGACCGGCCCGAGGCCCGGGGTCGACGACCTGATGTCATCGACACAGTGCCAGCGGACTGTTGCACTCATCGACCGGACCAGGTGTGCATCATGCGCCGGGTGCAGTCGTGCGACTGTCACACTTCTAGATGGGGCGTTTTTTTGGCTGTTCAAGTGCTGGTTGCTGAGGGCGCCGGGTGTCGACCGCGCGATGGCCTCGACATGCTGGTCGATGGCTACGGCTTGACCTTAGCCATCACCGCATCCACTGGCAGTCCGGCGTCACGCCAGGCAGTGAAACCGCCCGAGATATGGCTGACGTTTTCGAGGCCCATGTCCAGGGCCGTCCTGGTGGCGAGCGCGGAGCGCCAGCCGCTGGCACAGAAGAAGAGGAAGGTTTTGTCCTCTGCAAAGATCGGCTTGTGATAGGGGCTTTCCGGGTCGATCCAGAATTCCAGCATGCCGCGCGGACAGGAAAAGGCGTTCGGAATCGTGCCTTCGCGCTCCCGCTCCCGCGGATCTCGCAGGTCAACGAAAACAACGTCATCGCGGGCATGAAGGCGGGCCGCCTCAGATGGGTTCACCGCCTCGACCAGTGCCTCTGCTTCCGCCAGCAGGTCCTTGTATCCCTTCTTCATATCCATTCTCTCCGTCCGCCATCAGATCGCAGTCTAACACGGCGGTTGCAGCTGTCACGGGCGCACGAGGCAGCCGAGAGGACGCGGCCGGTTGATAATCCGATAACTCCGCGGTTATAGAAAAACCATAGCCATAGAGTTATGGGATTTGCATGGACACCTCGACCGACAGCCTGTTTGCGGCCCTTGCCGATCCGACCCGGCGGAGGCTGTTCGAGCGGCTCTGCCGCGACGGCGCGCAAACCGTCGGCGGGCTGACCGCCGGTGCCGGCGTCTCGCAGCCCGCCGTCTCCAAGCATCTCGCCGTCCTCAAGCGCGCAGGCCTCGTGGAGGACCGCGTGAGTGGCCGCCAGAGCCATTACCGCGTGCGCCCTCAGGCGCTCGATCCGCTCAATGCCTGGGCACGGCTGATGGAAGGCTTCTGGGACGCCCGTTTCGATGCCCTTGATGATCTCCTCGACAGGATGGACCAATGACCGACCGCAGCACGCCACCCCTTTCCGTGACCGTCGAACGGGAATTCCGCCATGCGCCCGAGAAGATCTGGCGGGCGCTGACCCAGCCGGAGCTCATCGCCGACTGGCTGATGCAGAATGCCTTCGCGCCCGAGGTCGGTCACCGGTTCACGCTCAGCGCCGACTGGGGCGCCGTCGAATGCGAGGTGCAGGTGGTCGAGCCGGCCCGGTGCCTCGCCTACAGCTGGAACGCCGGCGCACTGAAAAGCCTCGTCACCTGGACGCTCACCCCGAGCGGCGATGGAACGTTGCTTCGGATGGAGCAGACCGGTTTTCAGCGCGACCAGCCGCAATATTATGGCGGCGCCAAGATGGGCTGGCCGCGTTACTTCGACGGCCTCGAAGCCGTCCTCGACCGGCTCGCCTGAGACCCGTCACCCTCGTTTTCCGTGTCACTGTTTTGAAAGAAAGGCATTGCCATGTCCGTCAGTCACCGCATACGCCAATGGCATCGCGTGCTCTCGCTTGCCTTCACGCTGGCCGTCATCGCCAATATCGTCGCGATGATGATCCCGGGCTCGCCGCAATGGATCGGTTTTCTGGCGCTGGTGCCGCTCCTGCCGCTGCTCGCCACCGGCATTTATCTCTTCCTCTTGCCCTATCGGCGCAAGGCGGCAGGGTCGAAGGACGCTTTGTCCCATTGAAGCGGGTGGCGGCCTGGCTTAGCTTCCTGCCATGGAGACACAATCCGAAGCCACCGGCCCGATCATCCTTTTCGATGCCGAATGCATTCTGTGTTCGGCCAATGCGCAATTCGTGCTGACGCAGGACCACAAAAAGCGCTTCCGCCTTGCCTCGATGCAAGGAGAGGTCGGTTCAGCGATCTATCGCCGTTTCGGCATCGACCCCGCCAATCCCGACACGATGATCGTGGTCCATGGCGACAGCATGCAACGCGACAGCGATGCGGTGCTATCGATCTATGCCGGACTCGGCTGGCCCTGGAAAGCGTTTTCCATCTTCCGGCTGGTGCCGCGTTTCATCCGCGATCCACTCTATCGGATGATCGCGCGCAACCGCTACCGCATATTCGGCAAACGCGACAGCTGCTGGCTGCCGGCGCGGGAGTTTCGGGACCGATTGCTCTGACAGCCGATCCGATCAGAGAAACTTTCCCGATCCACCACCGTTGAAGGCTTCATGAAACACGCAATCGTCACTGGTGGCGCCGGCCTCATCGGCGCGGAACTCTGCACTGCCCTCCAAATGGCCGATTACGAGGTGGCCTCCTTCGATATCCGGGAGGCGCCGGCCGGCATCCGGTCGATCGTCTGCGATGTCTCCGACGAGGCGGCGGTCGGGAGGGCCTTTGTCGAACTCGGCTGGGATAGCGTTGATCTCCTCGTCAACAATGCCGGCATTGCCAGTCCGGACCTTGGGCCGATCATGGAGCTTTCGCTCGACGAATGGCGCAAGGTGACGGACAGCCATCTGACTGCAGCCTTCCTGATGACGCGGGCAGCTGCGCCGCTGATGGGTGAGGGGGCTTCGATCATCAACATGTTGTCGACCCGCGCCTTCATGTCGGAAAAGAATACGGAAGCCTATGCCGCGTCAAAGGGCGGTCTCTTCGGCCTCACCCATGCTCTCGCCGTCAGCCTCGGACCGAAGATCCGGGTGAACGGGATCGCGCCCGGCTGGATCACGAAGGAAACGGATCTGAGGCCAGTAGACCACGACCAGCACCCTGTCGGCCGGGCCGGCCGGCCTGAGGACGTCGCGAAGGCGGTGCTGTATCTGGCCGGCGCCGGCTTCGTCACAGGCGAGGTTTTGACGCTCGACGGTGGCATGTCGCGTAAGATGATATATGCGGAGTGAGCGGTGGCGTGTTCCCTTGTCCTGAGGTGCCTGTTGTAGCAGGCTCGAAGGACCCAGGCCGCGGCCCCAGCACCACCCTCTCCGTATAGGGGCCGCGTGCGCTCCCATCTGAGGCTGAGGGCTCATCGTCTACCCCGGCTGTCCAAACAAAAAAGGCGACCGTCACCGGCCGCCTTCTCAAGCTTTGCACGCGTCGAGCCTTACTCGACCGCGACTGTCTTGCCGCCATCCCACTTGTAGAGCGAGAAGCTCTGCGAGGTCAGGTCGCCGGTTTCGCCATAGGTGAGCTTGCCGATGGCGGTCGGGATTTCCGAGCCATCCTTGAGGGCGGCTGCGACTGCCTCGGCGTCGTCCTTGCTGCCTGCCTTGGCGATGCCGGCGGCGAGGACTTCGACGGCGGCATAGGCGTTCAACGTGAAGGCCTCGGCCGGGATGTTCTTGGCGGCGAGCGCTGCCGCTGCCGCCTTGCTGTCTTCGTTCTTCAGTGCGTCAGCCGCATTGGTGAAGATGACGCCATTGGCTGCTTCGCCGCCGATGGTGGCGAATTCGGTGCTCGACAACCCGTCGCCGCCGATGAGCGTCGCCTGGACGCCGATGTCCTTCAGCTGGCGCGAGAGCAGGCCGGCTTCCGGATAATAGCCGCCGAAATAGATCACTTCGACGCCTTCGGCTTTGAGGCGGGTGGTGAGCGCGCTGAAGTCCTTCTCGCCCGGGGTGAGTGCGTCGTTGAAGACTTCCTGGATGCCGGCAGCGTTCAGCGTCGCCTTGAAGGCGTCGGCGAGGCCCTTGCCGTACTGGCCCTTGTCGTTGAGGATCGCCACCTTCTTGCCCTTGAAGTTGGCTAGAACGTAAGCGGCTGCCACTTCCGCCTGCTGGTCGTCACGACCGCAGGTGCGCAGCACCGTGGTGAGACCGCGGGCTGTGAGATCGGGTGCGGTTGCGGTCGGGGTGACCATCAGGGCGCCGTTTTCCGCAAAGACGTCGGAGGCCGGAACGGCGACGCCGGACGTCACCGGGCCGACGACAAACATCACGCCTTCACCGACCAGCTGGTTGGCGGCCGAGACGCCCTGCTTCGGCTCGCCGGCATCGTCGGTGACCTTGAGCGAAACCTGTTCGCCGTTGATGCCGCCCTTCTTGTTGATTTCCTCGATCGCGGTCTCGGCACCGTTCTTCACCTGGGCGCCGACGGCGGCGAGAGGGCCGGTCAGCGGTGCCATGAGACCGAGCACGATGTCTGCGCGGGCGGCGGGGGCTGCGGCGATCAGCGCGGCCAGGGCCGCGCCTGCGAGAAGATGGAATTTCATGTCCTGCTCCTTGGGTCGACGCGACCGATCTCTGTCGGTTTCGGCGCCATTCGGGTTCTTTTGTTGCTCCCCATGATTGCTTTAGACAAAAACAAGGGGCGGCAAAAGACCTGAAGCCGTGATGCGTAATCACGCCACAGCCTGATCGCGGAGAGGGGTTATTGATTCCGCGTCAGACGGTCAGGATGCGTCCGCCAAGGCTCTCGTCGGCCTCGAAGCCTGCCTTGGCTGCGGCGGCATCTTGTTCCCGGCGCAGGGCGAGTTCCGCCATGGCGATCTGCTGGAGTTCGATCAGATCGTTGGCAATCTGGGCGCGGCGGGCGGCGAGGCGCGCGTCGTCGGCGCGGGCGGCAGCCCTTGTCGCGGGTTCTGGCTCTGCCGGGATGAAGGCTGGGGACGCGTCTTTACCGAACATGCGCTTGAAGAGGTCGACCACGGAAATCCTCCCGGGACCTGATCCGATTGCGGCACGTGCGACCTGATGTCGGATGTGACGTTGCCGGATGGGCTTTCAGTCGTCGGTCGAGCCTTTCGCGGTCATCTGCGCCGGGATCGAACGTGCGATTCTCTCGAAGATACGGGATGGTCGATCCGCCGACAAGCAGGCCCGAATCCGCGCAGTCAGCTTCGCGCAAGCTCCAACAAAAAAGCGGCCCCGAAGGGCCGCTCTCCGACAGGACTGCGGTGCAGGCCTCAGATGTTGTTCATCAGCACCTTGCGGAGCTTGTCGAAGAGTTCGTCGATCTCTTCGTGGGAGATGATCAGCGGCGGCGAGAGAGCAATGATGTCGCCGGTCGTGCGGATCAAGAGGCCATCGTTATAGGCATTCAGGAAGGCGTTGAAGGCGCGCTTCGTCGGTTCACCGTCGATGGGCTTCAGTTCGATCGCGCCGATGAGGCCGAGATTTCTGATGTCGATGACATTGGGGCAATCGCGCAGCGAATGGAGCTTCTCTTCCCAGTAGGGCGCGAGTTCGGCGGCACGTGTCAGCAGGTTCTCGTCGCGATAGGTGTCGAGGGTGCCGAGTGCTGCGGCAGAGGCGATCGGGTTGCCGGAATAGGTGTAGCCATGGAAGAATTCGATCATGTGATCCGGGCCCTGCATGAAGGCATCGTGGATTTCGGCGGTGACGAAGACCGCGCCCATCGGAATGACGCCATTGGTCAAGCCCTTGGCGGTCACCATGATATCCGGCTTGACGTCGAAATACTGCGAGGCAAAGGGCGCGCCGAGGCGGCCGAAACCGGTGATGACTTCATCGAAGATCAATAGGATGCCGTGTTTGGTGCAGATCTCGCGCAGGCGCTGCAGATAACCCTTCGGCGGGATCAGCACCCCGGTGGAGCCGGCAACCGGTTCGACGATGACGGCAGCGATGGTCGAGGCATCATGCAACGTGACGATGCGCTCCAGCTCATCGGCCAGATCGCCGCCATGCTCGGGCATGCCCTTGGTAAAGGCGTTCTTGCCCGGCTGGTGGGTATGCGGCATGTGGTCGACGCCGGTCAGCAGCGTGCCGAACATCTTGCGGTTGGAGACGATGCCGCCGACGGAGATGCCGCCGAAATTGACGCCGTGATAGCCGCGCTCGCGGCCGATCAGGCGGGTGCGCGATCCTTGGCCCTTCACGCGCTGGTAAGCGAGCGCCACCTTGAGTGCCGTCTCGACCGATTCCGAGCCGGAATTGGTGTAGAGCACATGCGCCATATTGTCGGGCGCGATGTCGATCAGGCGGTTGGCGAGCTCGAAGGCCTTGGGGTGGCCGAGCTGGAAGGCTGGTGCATAATCAAGTTCACCGGCCTGTTCGCGGATCGCTTCGGTGATCAGCGGGCGGCAGTGACCGGCGTTCACACACCAGAGGCCGGCGGTGCCGTCGAGCACCTGGCGGCCGTCATGGGTGGTGTAGTGCATGTCCTTGGCGCCGACGAAGAGGCGCGGCTCCTTCTTGAACTGACGGTTCGCGGTGAACGGCATCCAGAAGGCGCGCAGGTCGTTCGGCGTGGAATTCAGGCGGTTAGACATCATCTTCTCCATGGCCTTTTGGTCGCGGGCGGCCACTCTCCCGGCTGTCGGCCGCTGAGGCCGAAATCCGTTGATTGCGTCGTCACGTTAACAGGGCGCAAGGCATGGTCAAGCCACCGGCAGAGCCGATCAACAAAGGTCATGGATCGCTGAATTCGGTTGATGGGATGCCGCAGCCACATGCGCGTCCAGCCCCGGGGGGCATGACGAAAATGAGAGAAGCCCTGGCGGCATATGCCGACCAGGGCTTCGAAGTTCAAAGCTCACCAAAGGGTTCACCCGCGTAAGCGAGTGCCGTGCCCATCCCTCCCGTCTCCGATCAGCACTCCTCTGGGAGCGCTGTCATCAAGCGGCCGACTTGCTCGCTGCCGGGGCGCAATAGATGCTCTCGAGCGTAGAGAGAATCTTGATCACCGACTCGGAAGTCGAGGAATAGTAGATCGTCTGCGCGTCGCGGCGGGTCTTCACCAGCTTTTGCGCGCGAAGCTTCGACAGGTGCTGCGACAGAGCCGACTGGCTCAGGCCCACCTGGGTCGCCAGAACGCCGACCGGAACCTCACCCTCGACGAGGCTGCAGAGGATCATCAGTCGCTTCGGGTTTGCCATGGCGGAGAGCAAACCAGCTGCGACGGTCGACTGTTCGGACAATGCTTTTGTTTTCATCTCAGTTCAACTTTCTTAGGTCGAGTGCCCTGGGGGAGCGGCAGTCGTTGAAAAACCATCACTTAACTAGAGGCCAAACTCTACCAGCATCATCAAAATTGTATATGCCTAAATTTAAGGTACTGCGTATACTGATTTAGGTAACTCTAATAGCAGATGCTGTGCTTTTGTGATGGGCGTCACAAATTCGTGTCGAATTAGTAAGTCTTTGAAAGATATATCCAAACCGTGCGAATCTACGGCCGATATGCGCCAATCGCCCTCTGATGCCCCATGAAACTTCGCTGCGAGGCGGAGCGCCAGATCGGGATGGCTCCCCCCTAATTCTCGCAGTAATGCCTGCTCGTCCGGAAAGAATCCCGCGTCCATTTTCGGGATGAAAAAGTCCTGGCTGCTCAAATGATAGGCACGGCCAAAACCGCCATTGAGGCTTGCCCGTTCAGGCTGCAAGCGGAAGAACCGGAAGTCGGGGAAATCGATATAGAGCTGGGATTTCGGATGGCGGGCGAGAAAGCGTGTCCGCAGTCTGAGATGGGTCTCGCTGTCGCGTTCGACACTTTCGGCGGTGCATTGCAGCGTCAGCCGCGGATGGGCGAGCGGGTCGCCCTTGGCCGGTTCTCCGGTCAGAAGCGAGGCGCGGGGATCGGCGAGGAGGGCGGTCGTATGGGCAGAAAGGCCGGAGACGAGAATCACGGCGGCGCCGTCGCTGTCCATGCCGAGGAGGACACGGCTGACGGAGGGGAAGCCCGTTTCCGGATCAATCACGCCGATCGCTGCAAACCGTGCACCTCTCAGCAGAATGCGCGCCTGGCGGCGCGCATCGTCGTCCGTGTCCCTGATGACCTGGGGCTTGTCGTTCATGTGGTGGCTCCTGCATGCATCGTGGAAGGGATGCGTGCAGGCTTTGTCACGCCTTGCGACGGTGCTTGGTCAATCCGCTCACCACATCCTGAGCATCGATCGTGCCGATCACGGCGCCATTGTCAACGACCCCGATCGTGCCCGGTTGACGCGCCAGTGCATCCAACACCTCCACCAGAGGGGTCTTCGGTGCCGTGGTTCCGGTCACCTGGCTCTGCTGTCCACCGGTGCCCGGGCGCATCACGTCGGATGCGACCAGCATGTTGATCGGGTTCATGTTCTGCACGAAATCGGCGACATACTGGTTTGTCGGGTTCTGGACGATCTCCTGCGGTGTGCCGCACTGGATGATGCGGCCGCCTTCCATGATGGCGATGCGATTGCCGATGCGGAAGGCCTCGTCGAGATCGTGGCTGACGAAGAGGATCGTCTTCTTGAGCCTTGCCTGGAATTCCAGGAGTTCGTCCTGCAGGCGCGTGCGGATCAGGGGGTCGAGCGCCGAGAAGGGCTCGTCCATTAGGAGGATCGGCGCGCCTGTCGCAAAGGCGCGGGCCAGGCCCACACGCTGCTGCATGCCGCCGGAGAGCTCGTTGACGCGGCGCTCGGCCCAGGACGACAGGTTGACCAGCTCAAGCTGGGTCGCGACCCTCTCCTTGCGTTCAGCTTCCGGAACGCCGGCCAGTTCGAGACCGAAGCCGACATTGTCAGCAACCGTGCGCCAGGGCAGGAGGCCGAACTGCTGGAAGACCATGGAGACCGTGTGCATGCGCAGGTCGCGCAGCACCTGGGCCGAGGACTTGTACGGGTCGACATAGCCATTCTCCGTTTTGACGCTTACACTGCCGCGGACGACAGGGGCGAGCGCGTTGACCGCACGGAGCAGCGTGGACTTGCCCGAGCCGGACAAGCCCATGAGGACGAGAATCTCGCCTTCCTTGACACTGAGCGAGGCTCCGGCCACGCCGAGCACGAGGCCCGTGGCTGCGCCGATTTCGTCACGTGTCTTGCCCTGATCGACCATGTCGAGGGCGCGCTTGGGATCGTCGCCGAAGACGATGTCGACATTGTCGAAGATGACGGCGTCGGTCATGTGTCTTCTCCGGGAATGCGGAAGATGCGGTCGAGGATGATGGCGAGGATGACGATGCAGAGACCTGCCTCAAAACCCCGGGCGATGTTGACGGTGTTGAGCGCCCGAACAACGGGAACGCCGAGGCCGCTTGCGCCGACCAGTGCCGCAATGACGACCATGGACAGCGAGAGCATGATCGTCTGGGTGAGGCCCGCCATGATCTGCGGCGTGGCAAAAGGCAGTTCGACCTTGCGCAGCACCTGCATCGGGGTCGCGCCGAAGGCGACGGCCGCTTCCACCAGTGACGGCGGGGTGGAGATGATGCCGAGGCGTGTCAGCCGGATCGGCGCTGCTATCGCGAAGATCACGGTGGCGATCAGGCCGGGCACCATGCCGAGGCCGAAGAGGATGAGCGCCGGAATGAGGTAGACGAAGGTGGGGATCGTCTGCATCAGGTCGAGCACAGGACGAACGGCTGCATAGAGCCAGGGACGCCGTGCACAGGCAATCCCGATCGGCACGCCGATGACCATGCAGACACCGGTCGCTGCCAGAACAAGGGCCAGCGTCTCCATCGTTTCCTTCCAGTAGCCCTGGTTATAGATCAGCAGGAGCCCCAGGAAGGTGAACAGGGTGACGCCGAGTGAACGCCGCATCACCCAGGCGATCAGCGAGAACACGAGGATCATGAAAAGCGGGTAGAAGCCCTCGAGCGCGGTGTCGTCGAGAAAGGGCGCCTGCAGCACGAAGAGCATGGCGTCGATCGACGCGCTCAAGATCGTTGCGATGAAGTCGAATACGAAATCGACATTGGCCGTCAGCCAGTCGACGAAGCTTTTAGACAAGGGCCCGATGGGCAGCTTGTTGTCGGTCAGAAATTCCATGGTTGTCCCCGATTGGCCACAGGTTCAATGCCTGGGAGGCCGCGCGGCCGGATCCCCCTTCCGGTCGCGCGGTTCCACGATCGATGGACAGGGATCAGAGGCCGAGCGCCGTCTTCACCGCTGCGAGGCCGTCGCCGCCATCCTTGGTGGTGACGCCGGCGAGCCAGGGCTCGACAGCAGCCGGATTGGCCTTCAGCCAGTCGCCGGCTGCCGCTTCGGCATCCTGGCCGTCGTTGAGAATCTTGCCCATGATCTCGTTTTCCATCTGGAGCGAGAACTTGAGATTGGTGACGAACTTGCCGACATTCGGGCATTCGGTCGTGTAGCCGGCGCGGGTGTTGGTGAAGATGGTCGCACCACCGAAGTTCGGTCCGAAAACGTCATCGCCGCCCGACAGATAGGTCAGCTTGAAGTTGGCGTTCATCGGATGCGGTTCCCAGCCGAGGAATACGACCGGCGCACCATCCTTTTCGGAACGTGCGACCTGAGCCAGCATGCCCTGTTCGGAGGATTCGACCACTTCGAAGTCGCCGAGTTCGAACTTGTTGCCGTCGATCATGTCGAGGATCAGGCGGTTGCCGTCATTGCCGGGCTCGATGCCGTAGATCTTGCCTTCGAGCGCACCCTTGTTCTTGGCGATGTCGGCGAAGTCCTTGATGCCGAGCTCTGCGCCCTTGGCATTGGTGGCGAGCGTATATTTCGCGCCTTCGAGGTTCGGTCCGAAGATCTCGACCGACTTGTCTTCGCGGTAGGGAGCGATGTCGGCTTCCATCGTCGGCATCCAGTTGCCGAGGAAAACGTCGATGTCCTTGTTCTTCAGCGAGGAATAGGTGACCGGGACGGAGAGGACCGTGGTCGTCGGCTCGTAGCCGAGAGCCTTGAGGATGACGGAGGCAGTGGCGGTCGTGGCGGTGATGTCGGTCCAGCCGACATCCGAGAAGCGGACGGTGGAGCAGCTCTCGGCTTCCTGTGCTGCGAGCGGCACCGCCGACACGGCGATGAGCGATACGGCGGCCACGAGTGTACGGCGATAAGAGGAAAGATACGTCATTGGCAGGCTCCCGGTTTTTTTTGATGTTCCCAAGTCAACATTCAATACCGGAGAATTGCAAGGATGCCCGCGTGTTTGCGTCGCGAGAGCGGCCCTGTTTGCGACCTGCGCCCCCTTATGGGCAGGGAACACAGGCATTCGAAAAAAAAGTTCGGGATCTTGATGCGCGTCAAAGCGTCGGCTTGCCTACCGTGCGAACAGGTGATGCGATACGGGCGGCGCAGCTGCCGCCGACTGTTGGACACACAGGAGTTTCGATGAAGACCTCTCCCATTCTCATGTTGCTGGCGCTTGCCGCAGCACCGCTTCCGGCCCTTGCCGATGGTGATCCGGTGGCCGGCGCCAAGGCGTTCAAAGCCTGTCAGGCCTGTCACATCGCGATCGAGGCAAAAAATAAGGTCGGCCCGCATCTGCAGGGGATCGTAGGCCGCCCGGTCGCATCGATCGCCGACTACAAGTATTCGCCGGCCATGACCGAATTCGGCCAGGGCAAGGTCTGGGACGAGGCGACGCTTTCGACCTATCTCAAGGCACCGAAGGCCGTCGTGAAGGGCACGAAGATGGCCTATGCCGGCGTGAAGAAGGATGAGGATCTCGTCAACATCATCGCTTATCTCAAGGATCCCTCTGCCGGCGGGCAGTGATCTCGAGCGCATCCCCTGATGCGGCCGCCGTTTCTCGGCTGTCGCATTTCTCTGCTAGCGCCTCTTGTGTTGCCGTAGCGGCCATCCATATCGGGTGAAGGCAACAGTTCCTGTGCGATGCGATACTTTCCTGCACGGGGAAACGCGCTATGGTGGCAAGCAATGAGTCCGGCTCGCCGCCGGCTTGAGGGACAGGGAGAGAACATGGCGACTTTGCAATCCTTTGACAGCGAGATCGAGAAGACGCGCAAGATCGTGTCGGAGATGCGCGGCAAGATCGAGCAATCCGGAACCGTGCTGGATACGCTCGCCAAGAGCGACAGCAAGCTCGTCGGCCAGGACTTCGACATCGAAAACGCCCGGATCTCGGATGTGCTCAGCCAGCAGAAGGTAATGGAGGCGAACATCGCCGACCTCATCATCGGGCTGGAAGACGCGACGAATGTCTTCGGTGCGGAATTCGAGAGCATGAAGAGCTTTTCCGGGATGGAAAAGTTCATCGGCGTCTTTTCCAAGCAGAGGGCGCAGCGCATGCGCACCGAGCGCGTCCGCAACATGTCGCTCGCCGGCAATCTGCAGGAACTGCTCGCCAAGTCCGACAGCATCGTCGGCATCCTGAAGGAACAGAAGACGGTTCTCGAAGAACGCTACAAGACCTCCGAGGCGAGCCTCGTACAGGTGATCGAGCGGCGCAAGCAGACGATCGCCAATCTGGAAGAGACCCAGAAGCGCATCGAAACGCTCAATCCGGCGCTGCTCGACATCGAAAACAAGATCGCCGCCTCGACCGACACGTCGGAACGTACGGATCTCGAAGCCGAACGCTCGAAGCTTGCGACGGACTACAATCAGGCACAGGCCCGCGAACAGGAACTGCTCGCCGAAAGCCAGACGCTGGAACGCTACACCTCGATGTTCCAGACCTTTGTCGACAGCTTGAACAACCAGATCGCCGCGCAGAACACGCTGATCAACAAGCTGACCATCGACACCGAACAGCGCATCGTCCTCTACAAGGCGCTCGAAGATTCGCTGAAGACCGCCGCCCAGCAGGATGTCGCCCACCGGATCAACACGCTGGGCTCCCAGGTGGATACGGCGGCCGAAGAGACCATGGCCGGCATCGGTGCGGCTGCCCAGAGGCATATCGGTGATCTCTTGGAACTGCACGAGAAGAATATGCTCTCGACGCAGGACATCCAGCGCCGCAAGAAGCTCGCCGACGAGGCCTTCGCCCGGCGCTTCCAGTCCGTTCTCGACAAGCACAATGCGGCCAATTACGTGAAGCCTTGAGCATGTCGTTGAGCCTGCCGTTGACCTGGACGCGGCTATCCGGCCGCGTGCCGCTTTCGCGGTGCGCGGTCGCTTCGATGGGGGGAGGGGCATGAACGCCGTCGATCGCAACACTGCCGTCCTGCACTATTTCACCACCATGGCCTCGGCGCTGTCAGGGCTCGAACAGTTCTTCGGCCAGTCCCATCGCCGCTTCGGCGACAAAGGCCCGCCGACGCTTTATCTGTTGCCCTATCTCGACCGGTTGAGGAACTCCTTCACCTCCTGGCAAAACCGCATCGGCTTTGCCGGCCAGTTCAGAATTGCCCAGGCTGAGAGCGGCTTTCCGATCTTCCAGAACGTGCTGGAGCTGGAAAACGATCGCGCGGGCGCTACCGGGCGGCTCTCCACCATTCCCGATCTCGGCAAGCTGCGTGAGGAGATGGTCGATTTCATTCTGCGGCAGAAGGAGTTTCCTGCAGCGCTCCAGCAGCAGATCGCTGAGCGGCTCTATCTGGAACAGGTCAGTATGGGCGAGATCTTCTCGCCCTTCGTGCTGCCGACCACGGTCGCCGTCAGCGTGAACCCGCAGTCGCGCCGACCGTCCTATCTGGTTACCTGGGCGGCGTTTGACGGGGTGAGCACGCTGCCGATGATTTATCTGGCGACAATCGAGGATTCCTCGGAAAACGTCGCAAAGATCTTGGTCTCGGAAGACGGCAAGCTGAATGATGCCGTGGAGATACCGCTTCCTGTCGGCGGGCTGCTCAATCCGGAACTGGCCCGCACATTCGACGATTTTTGCGCGAAGAACTCCGCCTTCTCGCTGACACCGGCCACCATCGCCACCAATATGGACCGTGATTTCCCGACCCTGCATCCGAAGTCGGTGCGGCGCGTCGTGCTCGGGCCGCTCTATTCGACGGGGCTCACCGACAATTCCGGCCGGGTGACCGAAATCCTCGACCGGGTGCGCAAGCCTGAGAACGCCTGGGTGATGACCTGGACGGTGCAGGAAGTGTTTTCCAAGCGCGAGCAGCCGGCGGTGAAGGGCTTCTTCTCCTCGACGCCGGCATCGCAGGAGTTCCACATCGAGACACATGATCTCGAAGCCGCGCGCATGGGTGTCTCGACTTACGAGAAACACGCGCTGGTGCCGCATGATGCCTATCAGGCGCTTTATGCGGCCGGCGAGATCAAGCCGATCTTTGGCAATTTCAAAGTGCATGTGATTTCCGGCAACCAGGTCGTGAGCGAGGTCTGAGAATGAGTGAACTGACGGCAGGGCTGACCACGCTGCGGGAAGAAGACATCGCCAAACATCTGGCCGTCGCCCAGGGGTTGGTGACGCGCGTCGTGGTACTCGCTCAGGGCGAGGGTGCCTCAGGTGCCCCAATCGCCGGCACCGGGCGGCGCTTCGTCTCGACGGTATCGACCGGGTCCTTGCGCCGCACCCGAGAGATCGAACTTGCCAAGAGTATCCAGGCGACCGGCACCGCCGATCCGCTGCTGACGCCTGCCCAGCATACGGTGCTCTACCGCGTGCGGCGCGGCGTGCAGGTGGCGCTGGCAATCTCCGACGTCTTTGCCCGCCAGAGCGAGCTTGAGCCTTTGCAGGCGCGTAACATCTCGGCGCCGCTGCAGGGGGAGGAGGCCGCCCGCTTCAAGGCGCTGCTAGCCTCGCAGGCCTATGTCGCCGCTTTTGCCTTTGCCGCCTATCTCAAGTCTACCGTGGCTGGCGAAGGCGAACAGATTGACGGGATCCGGGCGCCGGACTTCCTGTTCGACACCGCCCAGGATGCGCTGAAAAGCATGGTGGCCGGCATCGATACGGCTGTGCAGGGGGCGGGCGACGATACGACGCTAATCGGCCGGGTCCGTGGTCTCGCCGATCTCGCTCTCGACGGGCTTCTCACCCGCAAGGCCCGCTTCGAGCATCTCGGCGTCTTCGAAAACGCGCATATCCGCGTCGATCAGGACGATTTCACGCTCGACGGTTTCGACGCCGTGCCGGGCGTCAAGTCGAAGCCGCTCACGATGAGCTTCAAGAAGCCGGAAGAGATCATCGGCAACCACATCGCCAAATATCAGGCGCTGAAGCTTGCCAAGATGCTGATGGCCTATGATTTCGACCGACAGATGAACCCCTTCGTCGATCTCGGCGGCTTCCTCTTCACCTTCATTGGCGACGGCATGCCGGGCACCGGCAAGACGATCCTGATCCAGATGCTGGCGGGGCTCCTCAACGATTACTGCCAGATGGCGGGTTATGCCTTCCACTACGAGAATTTCGGCGTCGACCAGATCTCGTCCTATCAGGGCAAGTCGGGCCAGAACTGCAAAACCTTCGTTAACAATGTGCTCAACCCGCGCGTCATCGGCTTCGGCACGATCGACGATGTCGACCAGGTGACGGCGAAACGCTCGGATGACCGTGCGTCGGCTGGCCAGCACGAGGTGACGGCCGTTCTGATGGAAAGCTTTGCCGGTGCCTCGACCGTAGTGCGAGGCAATGCCACCTTCGGCATGTTTTCGAACTACCCTGAAAATGTCGACGATGCGCTTCGCCAGCGCGCAGGCGCCCGCTGGTTGGTCGACGGGCCGCAGACGCGGGAGGACTATATCGACATCTTCTCGCTGCTGGTCGGCAAGAACCACCAGATCCCGCAGGGCGAACACCAGCTGTTCGCCGGACAGGAGATCCAGAAAGCGGTTAGCCGCTCCTATGGCGAGCATGACCGCCCCAAGGAAGACGGTCTCGTCGCTGTCTGGGAACGCTACGAGAAGGCCGAGGGCAAAATCGAGACGCTGGCCGATATCGGCGCCTATCTGCACGCGATCAAGCTCGCCGAGCCGCGCTTCACCGGCCGCGCTATCAAGAACATCACCGATGCGATCAAGATGCGGGCGATGGATGTAGAACTGCCTGACGCCTGGTTCGAAAAGCCTGACGCTTTCGTCCACAAGAGCTACGACGAGAAGAAGGCGATGATATCGGAGCTGCGCGGCCCGGTGACGATGGAGATGATCCTGCAAGAGATTAACCGCTACGCCGACTCAGAGTTCCGCTATGCCGACAAGTCCGATGATGCGGCTGTTACGGAGATCATCCGCCGTGAGCGCCAGCGCGAGCGGGCGATCGGCGAGATCGAGCGGATGAAGGGGGAGGGAAATTGGTGAAGCCATGAATCGCCTCCTCGAAGCCGAACTCATCTATGGCCGCCTGCTGCCTATTCGCGAGCCGCATCTCGTCGCCCGCTACAACAAGGCGCTGGTCGCCTTCGGGCTGCCGGCGACCAAGCTCACCGAATTCGACATCGACATCACCGGCTTTTCGCCGCAGGTGGCGGCCGAGCTCGGCGACCCGGATTATCTCGATCCACTCAAGGTCAACCGACGCTTCATCATTCTCACGCCGGAACAGGACAATCTGCCGGTGGTGCATACGAGTTTTTCTAACACCGCCGGATTGATGCATGAATTCTTCGCGGCCAATGCCCGCGCCATCAATGCGATCACGCTGAAGGACACGCTTTATGGCGAGATCGAGGATAGTGTCTCCGAGGTGAAGACGCTCGACGATCTGCTGTCGATCAACGAGGTCACGTTCAAGGTGCTCTCGGCCGAAGACCTGCTCGGCAAGGCGGGGCAACTCAGGCAGCTCTGCGATGCGCTGGTCACGAGCCCGGATGCCTGGCGCGACGACGCGATGCTGGAGCGCATGGTGGCGCTTGCCAAAGAGACTGGCGACATCCGCCAGAATACGCTGGTGCCGGATAAACTCGTCTTCCGCCACGACGCCTTCTGGGCCGATCATTTCGGCGGTGTCTTCGTCTTTGTCGACGGGAAGATCACCACCGTCATCTGCGATCCGGATGCCCCCGGTTTCCGCCGGTCGCGGCCCTGGCAGGTCAGCTATATCTCGATCCATGACGCCGCACAGGTCGGCGACTTCCTGGCGCGCACGAACCGTCTCGAGCTGCCGCGGGCGAGCTGGGTCGAGAGTTCAGGTCTGTTTGCCCATCGGTTGGAAATGGCGCTGCTGTCGGTGGCGGCCACCCTCGACCCGGTGCCGGATCTTACCCGCATCGACGCCGTGTGGATGCAGACCTTCCTGCATCGCAATGCCAAGGCGATCAATGAGCGCGGGGTCTATCCGCTGCTCCAGGAATCCCAGCGCACGCTGTTACGCTCCGGGAATCTGAGGTTGGCGGATATCGACCCGATGCTTCGGCTCTGGCTGGTGCGCGCCGAGCCTGATCATCCCGACCAGTGGCTCACGAACCGGCTGATCGCGCATCTCACGCCCGAAGATTTCGTCTCGCGCTTCGTCTTCGACAAGCAGGGATTCTACCGCGCCTATGAGCGGTACCCGGAAGCCTATCGCGATTATGTTGTATCCCGCCTGTCCGACACTTACTTGAAGGACAAGGCCGCCTTCCGCAAACGCCTTTATGGACTAGGAGATGACCATGCTTGATCCGATCATCGCGTTTTTCCAGCGCGTCTTTGCCGCCATCGGGCGCGGCATCGGCATGGTGGTCGCGTGGCTGCTCTGGCCCTTCCTCGCTGCCCATGGCTGGTATCGTGAACGCAGCTGGATCATCCGGGGCCCGATCCTCGCCATCCTCGTCCTGCTGGTGATCTTCTACGGCCAGTTCATCTATCGCACCCAGATCTGGCACGGCTTCGATCCCGCCTTCGTCCAGGCCTACAAGTTCGATGGGCGCGCGGTCCCGGCCGGCAATCCGCTGCCCGGCGAGGCCAATCGCTGCCAGGATTCCGCCGTCGTCGCGATCAGCGCGGCGCTGACGGACCAGAATGTCAATCAGAACATCTGGGTCTCCTCGACGCTCCTCTACAAGCTGGGTCTCTTCGGCCTCGACTGGGACAACACGCCTTTCATGGACAACAAGGCGTCCTTCCAGCGTGGGGTGAACCAGGTCGTGCGCCGCACCGGCATCCAGCTCGCCGACAATCTCGGTCGCGTCCGCGGCACATCCGGCATCAACAACGACTTGCAGGATGCGCGCGGCAACATCCAGTTCGACGAGAGCACCTGGTATTTCGGCACCGACCCCTTCGGCTTCAAGACGCCGACCCCGAGCTATTACCGCGCGGCGGTCGAAAGCTGGAACCGCTTCAACACGTCGCTCGCCAGCTGCGATGCGATCTTCGACACGCGTTCCGACAATCTGCTGCAGCTCCTGGACGGGATGGCGAGCGATCTCGGCAATACCTCCGACATCCTGCGTCGCCGCTCGGAAGAGTTCAATGCCGGCTGGTTCGACACCCGCGCCGACGACCGCTTCTGGTTCGCCTACGGCCAGCTCTACGCGCAATATGCCCTGCTGCAGGCGACCCGCGCCGATTTCAGCGGTGTCATCCGCGAACGCAACCTGACCGCCATCTGGGGTGAGATGGAGCGCCAGCTTCAGGGTGCGCTTCGCATCCAGCCGGCGATCATCTCCAACGGACGCGAGGACGGCTGGATCATGCCGACCCATCTCGCCACCATGGGCTTCTACATCCTGCGGGTGCGCTCCAACATGGTCGAGATCCAGTCCATTCTCGATCGCTGACCTTCAGAACGCTCGTCACGCCCCAGCCGCACCTCAGCCGGCGGGGCGTGCCAGCTTGGCGCGTGTATTCACCGGCTTGCCTCTTCCTCTTGTCCCACCGTCACCAATGCTATAATGACTATCATGAGGTACGTACCTCATGCAGGAGGTCGCACCTGCGCCAGAGGCGCAAAGCGAGGCGTGGGAGGCGCAGCGACAATGTCCAAGTTCGAACTCAATCCGGAATTCGTCGTTGCCGACGATATCGCGCTGCGTGAGCTTTACGAGGCGACCCATGCGCTCGCGCTGCAAAAGGAGCGGTCGACACTCAGCGGCAATGCGCTGGCCTTCATCCGGCGCTCGCCTTTTCTGTGCATCGGCACACAGGGGCCTGAGGGCAGGGCTGATGTCAGCCCGCGGGGCGATGCGCCCGGTTTCGTCAGCGTGCTTGATGACCGGACGCTCGCCGTCCCCGATCGGCCGGGCAACAACCGGCTCGACACGCTCGCCAACATCGTCGCAAACCCCTCGGTAGGCTTGCTCTTCCTGATCCCGGGTTATGACGAGACGCTGAGGGTCAACGGCCGGGCGACGCTGACGACGCAACCGGATCTTCTGGATAGGATGGCCGTCAACGAAAGACGGCCGAGGCTTGCGATCGTGGTTGCCGTGGAGGAGGTCTTCCTGCATTGCGCCAAGGCGTTCCGGCGCTCGCATCTCTGGGATCCAGCGCACCGGCAGGATCGCGGCGAAATGCCGTCGCTGATGCAGATGATCCTCGACGACACGACAGGTGCGCCCGCTGATCCGGCGGAAATGCGCAAGATGGACGAGAGCCTCGAGGCTGATTATCGGCAGACGCTCTATTGACCGCCGCCCACCGCTCGTCGCCTCAGCTGATGATCTTCATCCGGATCGCCTTGGCGACCAGCTGGGTGCGGTTGACGCAGTCGAGCTTGCGAATGGCATTGGTCATGTAGGCATTGACCGTGTGATCGGAGAGGGACAGGATCTGGCCGATTTCGAGCGAAGTCTTGCCTTGGGCGGTCCAGCGGACGACCTCGAGTTCGCGGGCCGAGAGCACGTTGGTATTGCTCGCGGTGCGGCGCAGGCGATCGAAAACGTCGAAAGCCTGGATGCTCAGCATGGAGAGCTCGTTGATCTCGGGCTGGGCCAGCGGCGAGCGATTGCCGTCATAGCGCACCACGTAGCGGTGTCCGTCGACGGAGGTGACCGAGAAAAGGATACCCATCATCAGGTCGAAGCGGCGCATCAGGTCGCTGAATTCCCGCGGGCAGTCGAAATCGGGAGATTTGCCGTCGGGGCCGAGCGACCAGGTGTTGTGCATGATCGACCGGGCGATATGCGGCACCGTCGGGCAATGACGCAGGAATTCGAGGCGATCGAATTCGCGGCAGAACTCCATCGGCAGCGTCGTTTCGCGGACCAGCGGACCGACGTGGCGGTCCTGCGCTGTCGGGGCCACCGACAGGGTGACATGGTCGAGGCCGTATTCTCGCGCCGCGTGACGCCAGCCTTCCATAAGCTCGCTGCGGCTCTGACTGCTCCCGATACCCTCACTCAAGAGCGTCTGTCGTTCTGACAACATCTTATCAATTTCGAAAGTTGACAACCAAGCGGAAGTTTATGTTCAATATATCAGCCCGGGCGAAAAGCTAGCAGTTTTTCGAGGGTTTTCACTATTAATATGACTAATTTCTCACCGCTGCCACTCAAAATGGCAAAGGCCTGTTACCGCGTTCTTCACACGGGGAGGGCGGACACGGCCTTGACCTCTTCCATGACCGCATAGGTGTGGGTTTCGCGCACTCCGGGCAGGGGCAGAATCACTTCCGACAGGAACTGCCGATAGGCTTCCATGCCGGCTACACGGGCCTTGACGAGGTAGTCGAAGCCGCCTGCCACCATGTGGCATTCCATCACGTCATCCGAACGCTTCACGGCCGCGGCAAAGGTGTCGAAGACGTCGGCCGTGGTGCGATCCAGCTTCACTTCGATGAAGACGAGGAGGTTGCGACCGAGTTTCTGTGGTGAGAGCATCGCCATGTAGCCGGTGATATAGCCTTCGCGGGTCAGTCGGCGTACCCTCTCGGCGGTCGCCGTCGGGGACAGGTTCACGCGCTCGGCGAGCTCGATATTGGTCAGCCTACCCTCGGCCTGAAGGGCGCGTAGGATCTTTCGGTCGAGGCGGTCGATTTCCTTGCTCATTCTCTGCAGATCTCCAATCTGGCAGTGATTATGCCATAAGCGTTGGCCAAAAATAGTGGGAAACACGTCAAAGCCGACGATATGTTGCGGATACCACGGAGGTGATAATGATCAAGACAGCCACGACCGATTTTCCGCGTTTCGAAGCCCCTTACGCCGGCGACGACGACCAGCTCATCCGCAACTTCGCCGCGCGGCTTTCGCTCTCCGAAAGCCAGAACGGTGCGATCGACCGCCGCGCCACGACCTATATCAATGCCATCAGAGACAATTCCGGCTCGGTCGGCGGCGTAGAAGATTTCCTGCGCGAATATGGTCTGTCGACCCGCGAAGGTCTGGCGCTGATGGTGCTGGCCGAAGCGCTCTTGCGTGTGCCGGATGCGTTGACCCAGGATCGCCTCATCGAGGACAAACTCAAAGAGGGCGGCTGGAGCGAACACGAGGCGCATGGCGATAGCTGGTTCGTCTCGGCCTCGGCCTGGGCACTTGGTCTCTCGGCCCGCGTCATCCGCCCGGGCGAGACGCCGGAAGGTGTCATGCGCGGCCTGGTCAAGCGGCTCGGCCTGCCGACGGTTCGCTCCGCCACCAAGCAGGCCATGCGTTTTCTCGGCCATCACTTCGTGCTCGGCGAAACCATCAAGGACGCGCTGTCGCGTGCGGCAAAGAGCGAGGAGCGCGGCTATCGCCATTCCTTCGACATGCTGGGCGAGGGCGCTCGCACGGCAGAAGATGCCAAGCGCTATTTCCAGTCCTATGCCAGCGCGATCGAAGCGATCGGCGCGCATATGGCAAAACATGGCAAGAGCCAGCAGCTGCCGAACCGCATGGGCATCTCCGTCAAGCTCTCGGCGCTGCATCCCCGTTATCTTGCGACCCATCGTGACCGCGTCATGCGCGAACTCGTGCCCGACCTCCTGAAGCTCGCGCAGATGGCCAAGGCGCATCAGCTGAACTTCACCGTCGATGCCGAAGAGGCCGACCGCCTGGAGCTCTCGCTTGACGTGATCGCCGCCGTCTTTGCCGATCCGTCACTCGCCGGCTGGGACGGTTTCGGCCTCGCCATCCAGGCCTATCAGAAGCGGTCGCCCCAGGTGATCGACTACATCGACAACCTCTGCCAGCAATATGGCCGGCGGATGATGGTGCGCTTGGTAAAGGGCGCCTATTGGGACACGGAAGTGAAGCGCGCCCAGGAGCGCGGCCTCGACGATTACCCGGTCTGGACCCGCAAGCCGGCGACCGATCTCGCCTATCTGCATTGTGCAGCCAAGATGATGGAGAAGCGCGCCCGCATCTTCCCGCAATTCGCCACCCATAACGCGCTCACCGTCTCGACGATCATCGAACTGGCCGGCACTGACCGCACCGGCTTCGAATTCCAGCGCCTGCATGGCATGGGCGAAGCGCTCTACGACACGCTGCTTTCGGGCAATGACCGGATCGCATGCCGCATCTATGCGCCCGTCGGTGGTTACCGCGACCTGCTCGCCTATCTCGTCCGGCGCCTGCTGGAAAACGGTGCGAACTCCTCCTTCGTTGCCGTCGCCGGGGACAAGAACATTCCGGTCAAGGCGCTGCTCGAGCGACCGACGGAGAAGCTTGGCATCGGTAATGGCCAGAGCGCCCGTCACAGCCAGATCCCCATGCCCTTGGGGATCTACGGCGAGCGGAAGAACAGCGCCGGCTTCGAATTCGGCCATCGAGACAATCTTGAACGGCTGATGGCCCGCATCGCCGTTCCGTTGTCGGAAATCGCCGCCCGTCCGCTGGTGCCCGGTGGGACAGGTGCGACGAGCGACGAGCCGGTTCTTTCGCCGGCGGATCGCTCCCGCAAGGTCGGCACCGTGCGCAATGCCACGCCCGCCGATGTCGACCGCGCCTTCGCGGCCGGCCGCCAAGGTTTTGCCCGCTGGTCGCGGGTCTCCGTCGAGGAGCGCGCCGCGACCCTCGACAAGATGGCCGACCTGATGGAAGCCGATCGCGACCGGCTCTTGTCGCTGCTGGCCCTCGAAGCCGGCAAGACCCTGGATGACGGTGTTGCCGAAATCCGCGAGGCGGTCGATTTCTGCCGCTATTACGCATCCGAAGCGCGCCGGCAGTTCGGCGAGGCCGAGGTCATGCCTGGCCCGACCGGCGAGCTCAACCGTCTCGCCTGGCGCGGCCGCGGCGTCTTCGCCTGCATCTCACCGTGGAACTTTCCGCTGGCGATCTTCCTGGGCCAGGTCTCGGCAGCGCTCGTCGCCGGCAATGCCGTTGTCGCCAAGCCCGCGCCGCAGACGCCGCTGATCGCGTTCGAAGCGGTCAGGATGTTCCACAAGGCCGGCGTGCCCGAAGACGTGCTGATGCTGCTGCCCGGAGCCGGCGACGTCGGTGCCGCGATCGCCGCTCATCCGAAGCTTGCCGGTATTGCCTTTACCGGTTCGACCGGCACCGCCCAGGCGATCAACCGGACGCTTGCTGCCAAGGATGGCCCGATCGTGCCGCTGATTGCCGAAACCGGTGGCCTGAACGCGATGATCGTTGATGCGACGGCACTGGCGGAACAGGTGGCCGATGACGTCGTTCTCTCGGCCTTCCGCTCGGCCGGCCAGCGCTGCTCGGCGCTCAGGATCCTCTATCTGCAGGAGGACATCGCCGACGGCATGCTGGAGATGATCGAGGGCGCGGCGCGTGAGCTGAACCTCGGCAATCCGCTCGAAATCACCACCGATATCGGCCCCGTCATCGACGAAAAGCAGAAGGCGATGCTGGAGGCTCATATCGCCGAGATGAAGCGGAGCCAGAAGGTGCGTTATGCCGGCAAGGTGCCGGCGACGGGCAATTTCTTCGCCCCGCATATCGTCGAGCTTGATCGTCCCGAGGCGCTGACGAAGGAAATCTTCGGTCCCGTGCTGCATGTCGTGCGCTGGAAGGCCAAGGCTCTCGATCAGGTCATCGCTTCGATCGACGCCACCGGCTATGGCCTGACGCTCGGCGTGCACAGCCGCATCGAAGCGACGATCCGCAAGGTTACCGAAGCGCTCGACACCGGCAATATCTACGTCAACCGCAACATGATCGGCGCCGTCGTGGGCACCCAGCCCTTCGGCGGTTCCGGCATGTCCGGTACCGGCTTCAAGGCGGGCGGGCCCGCCTATCTCAGCCGCTTTGCCGTCGAGCAGGTGATCTCGGTCAACACGGCCGCTGCCGGCGGCAATGCCAGCCTGATTGCGATCGGCGAGGGCTGAGCGCGGTACAGCCGTCGGCGCAAACCGCCGACGGCTTCTCTCGCCTCAAACCATGGCGTCATCGGCCCGTTGCCTCACCATTTCGGCATCGCGGGCCGGTGGCACGCCGAACAGGCGTCCATATTCGCGATTGAAGTGCGAGGCGCTCTCGTACCCGACCGCAAAGGCGGCGCTGCTGGCGGTCAGTCCTTCCGATATCATCAGTCGGCGTGCCTCGATCAGGCGCATCTGTTTTTGAAACTGCAGCGGTGACAGCGAGGTCACCGCGCGGAAATGCTGGTGAAAGGATGACGGGCTCATGCCGGCGACGGCGGCCAGTTGCTGGACGCGCAAGGGTCTCGCATAGTCTGCCCTGAGGACCGCGACCGTGCGCGCAACCCTCTGGCTGTGACCGTCGGGCCAGCCGAGACGACGGATTTCAGGGCCGTGCCTGCCGGCCAGAAGCCAGTAGTGAAACTCCCTTATGCGTTGCGCCTGGAGGACCGGCAGCGAGGCCGGCCGGTCAAGGAGCTGCATCAGTCGCAGCGCTGCATCCGCGACGTCGGTTTCGGTTGGATCGACGCGGACGGGCGGCGCGGAGACCGGTGTCTGGTGCATCTGCAAAGAGAGTTCGGCAATTACGGTCGGGTCCAGCTCAAGCACCACCGAGACATAGGGTTCCGTTTCGCTCGCCCCGATGATCTGGCTTACCGTCGGCACATCGGCGGTGATCAGCAGCGTATCGCCGGCGCCGAAGACGAAGGTCCGCGTTCCCATCGTCACCTGCTTGCCGCCCTGCAGGACGAGGCAAGCAAGCGGCCGCGAGACGGCGCAGTCGAGATCGCCCGGTGCGGTCGCGCAGACGACGGACAGTCCCGGAATGCCGGTGTCGGTCTGATTTGAAGACGGAGCATCTTTCTCGGCGTGGCTGAGCGCGGCTTCCAGGAGAGAGCTTCGAAGGTTCGTGTCGGTCATGGCGGCACGTTAGCCGAAGTGCTGCGGCTGCGGAACCAGTCTGGAGGAATAGGCAAGCATTGCCCCGGTTTCGGCAACGACGGCCATCGTGCCACGGGGCTATGACTCCTGCCGCAGACAACAGGAGTTTCCCATGACAAAGATCGCACTCGTCACCGGCGGCAGCCGTGGACTCGGCCGCAACACGGCCCTCAACATCGCCCGAACCGGAGGCGATGTCATCATCACCTACCAAAGCCGCGCAGATGCAGCACAGGAACTGGTCGGCGAGATCGAAGCGCTTGGCCGCAAGGCGGTTGCCCTGAGGCTCGACGCCGGGGATGTCGGAAGCTTTGCGGCCTTTGCAGCCGAAGTGAAACAAGCGCTTCGCAAAACGTGGCAGCGCGTCAGCTTCGATCACCTTGTCAACAATGCCGGCCACGGCGATGTCGCCGCCTTTGCGGAGACCACCGAAGCGCAGTTCGATGCGCTGGTGAACGTGCATTTCAAGGGCGTTTTCTTCCTCACCCAGGCGCTCTTGCCGTTGATTGCCGAAGGGGGGCGAATCGTCAACCTCTCGTCGGGCCTGACCCGCGTCTCGGCGCCCGGTTGGTCGGCCTATGCGGCGGTCAAGGGCGCAGTCGAGGTCCTCACGGTCTACATGGCCAAGGAACTCGGCGCGCGCGGGATCGCGGTCAATGCCGTGGCGCCCGGCGCGATCGAAACCGACTTCTTCGGCGGCGCCGTTCGCGACACGCCGGACTTCAATTCGTATTTTGCCAAACTGACGGCGCTCGGCCGGGTCGGGCTTCCGGATGACATCGGTCCGATGATCGCGAGCCTGCTTTCGGAAAGCAATCGCTGGGTCAATGCCCAGAGGATCGAAGTCTCGGGCGGGCAGGGCATCTGACGCGAGGTGCGCCGACCAGGGTTCCGGGAGAGTGGTCTCTCCCGGAATGGAGCTTTCAACACGGCCGCAGCGGCCGCGATCTCAGATCTTGTCGGCGTCGCTGGCCTTCTTCTTGCCGTTCATCATCACTTCCAGGTAGCCGAGCATGACCGCCGAGACGACGAAGGCGAGGTGGATGATGGTCAGCCACATCAGCTTGCCGTCTGTATACTGGTTAGCGTTCAGGAACACCTGCAGAAGATGGATCGAGGAGATCGCGACGATGGAAGAGGCGACCTTGATCTTCAGGCTGCCGGAATCGAGTTTGCCGAGGAAGGAGACCTGGTCGTCCGCCTCGTCGAAGCGGCTGACGAAGTTCTCGTAGCCGGAGATCATCACCATGACGATCAGGCTCGCCACAAGGGCCGCATCGATCAGAGCCAGCATGGCGAGGATCATCTCGAAATCCTCGTAGACAAAGACATTCTGGGCGATCTTGAGGAATTTGTAGCCGAAGGAAACGGCATAGACGGCAAGCGCCGCCACCAGGCCGAGATAAAAGACGACCAGGATCCAGCGGCTCGACAGGATGATTTTCTCGATCAGCAGTTCCAGCGATTTCATCAACGGGCCCTCTCGGCAGGATTGTTGCAGCGCAAATAGACCATGGCGCCGTGGCGGAACAAGAGGAATTGATCAGGGCTGCTACAGATACCGCGCCGGGCGCTGTCAAAAATAATGTGATTGGCCTGCTTGCCAGTCGGGCTCAGCCATTGGATCTTCTCCGCAAACAAAATGGGCAGGGGATATCATGACAGTGCCATCCGACATCGACATCGCGCGTGCGGCCAAGAAGCGGCCGATCCAGGAAATCGGCTGCAAGCTCGGCATTCCCTCCGAAAGCCTCATCCCCTACGGCCACGACAAGGCGAAGATTTCTGCCTCCTTCATCAAGGGACTTGCCGACCGGCCGGATGGCAAGCTGATCCTGGTGACCGCGATCAACCCGACCCCGGCTGGCGAGGGCAAGACGACGACCACGGTCGGCCTCGGTGACGGGCTGAACCGGATCGGCAAGAAGGCCGTCATCTGCATCCGCGAACCGTCGCTCGGGCCGTGTTTCGGCGTGAAGGGCGGGGCGGCGGGAGGTGGTTATGCGCAGGTCGTGCCGATGGAGGACATCAATCTCCATTTCACCGGCGACTTCCACGCCATCACCTCTGCCCACAACTTGTTGTCCGCGCTGATCGACAACCACATCTACTGGGGTAACGATCTCAATATCGATACGCGCCGCATCACTTGGCGGCGTGTGCTCGACATGAACGACCGGGCGCTGCGCCAGGTCGTCACCTCGCTCGGCGGCGCCTCGAACGGCTATCCACGAGAAGCCGGCTTCGACATCACGGTCGCCTCTGAGGTCATGGCGATCCTTTGCCTGGCGACCGATCTCGAGGACCTGGAGCGGCGGTTGGGCGGCATCATCATCGGTTATCGCCGCGACAAGACGCCGGTCTTCGCCCGCGACCTGAAAGCCGATGGCGCCATGGCGGTGCTGCTGAAAGAAGCGATGCAGCCGAACCTTGTGCAGACGCTGGAAAACAATCCGGCGCTGGTGCATGGCGGGCCCTTCGCCAATATCGCGCATGGCTGTAATTCGGTAGTGGCGACGAAGACGGCGCTGAAGCTCGGCGATTATGTCGTGACCGAAGCCGGCTTCGGGGCCGATCTCGGGGCGGAGAAATTCTTCGACATCAAATGCCGCAAGGCCGGGCTCACACCGTCTGCCGTGGTCATCGTCGCGACCGTCCGGGCGCTCAAGATGAATGGCGGCGTCGCCAAGGAGGATCTCGGCCGCGAAGACGTCGCTGCCGTCGAGCGCGGTGCGGTCAATCTCGCGCGGCATCTGGAAAACCTCGCCAAGTTCGGGGTGCCTGCGATCGTCGCGGTGAACCACTTCACCAGTGATACCGAAGCCGAAATCGCCGCCGTCAAGGCGGTCGCGACTGGGGTCGGCGCCGAAGCCGTTGTGTGTCGACACTGGGCGGACGGTTCTGCAGGCATCACGGCTCTCGCCGAAGCCGTCGTGCGCATCGCCGACAGCCCATCGAATTTCCATCCGCTCTATCCGGATGCCATGCCGCTCTTCTCCAAGATCGAGCGGATCGCGACCGAGATCTACCGGGCAGGCGAGGTGACGGCCGAAAAAGCGGTGCGCGATCAGTTGGCCGACTGGGAGCGGCAGGGCTATGGCCACCTCCCGGTCTGCATGGCGAAGACGCAGTATTCCTTCTCGACCGATCCGACGCGACGCGGGGCGCCCGAGGGGCATGAAGTGCATGTGCGTGAGGTCCGGCTTTCCGCCGGCGCAGGCTTCGTCGTCGCGATCACCGGCGAGATCATGACCATGCCGGGGCTTCCGCGTCTGCCGTCCTCGGAGAAGATCAGGCTCGACCGTTCGGGTGCGATCGAGGGGCTATTCTAGCCGCCGCACCGCTCACCAAGATACCGTGATATTTCCGTCACGGTGATGGCTATCACAAATCATGATTAAAAGAATCATGTTTTATATGTTGACTCGACTAATCATGTTTTATAGGGCGTGATTGCGGCGAAAATTCAGCGCCGCCCCGGTTTTGACGCAATCACGTTCGGCCAGCCTGCACCCGCTTTCAGGGTGCGGGATAGATCTCTACTGGCCTTATGAAAGGACATTCGCATGGGCTCCCCGTCCGCCAGACTCCTTCTGCTCGCCTGCACCGCACTCGTGGCAGTCTCCGCCATCCTCCCCGCGCACGCCCAGGACGCCACGACGGCAAGCCAGGACGAGACGCAGCTGCAGACGATCGTGGTGAAGGGGAAACGCGTTCCGGCCGGATCTGTGGCGGATACGCCGCTCGCCACAGAGACGACTGCGGAGGAGATCGAGGCGAAGCAGATCACCAGCATCGAAGATCTCGGTCGCGTGGCGGAGCCGGGGGTGAACTTCAACCGGAGCACCGGTGCCGTCAACATTCGTGGTCTCGAGGGCAGTCGCGTTCTAACGACCGTCGACGGCATCCCGGTGCCCTACATCTTCGACGCGACACGCAGCGCGAGCGGCGGCGTCGATTCGTTCAGCTTCGGCTCTCTCTCGGCGGTCGACGTCATGCGCGGCGCGGATTCCAGCCGTGCCGGCAGCGGTGCACTCGGGGGTGTCCTTGGTCTGAGGACCTTGACCGCAGACGACCTGATCCGGCCGGACAGGGACTGGGGCGCCGTCGTGAAGACGACCTACGACAGCGCCGATCGCAGCTTCGAAACCTCCATTGCGGGCGCTCGCAAAGTCGAGAACACCTCGGTGCTCTTCCAGGGTGGCTACAAGAGGGGCCATGAGCGCGACACCAACGGAGATATTGACGAACTCGGTGCGACCCGCACGGAGGCCAACCCTTCCGACTATGATCAGCACAACCTGCTCTTCAAACTGCGCCAGGATTTGGAAGGCGGCCACATGATCGGCCTGACCGCCGAACGCTTCCGCCGCGACCGCGACACCAACGCCAAGAACAGCCAGTCGGTTGCCGGCAACTACCGTGAAGACGACTACTTCACCCAGAAGGACACCGAGCGTGACCGTGTTTCGCTCGACTATGAATTCGAAGCGGAGTCGGAAGATGCACCGGTTTCCAATGCCTGGGCATCGCTCTACTGGCAGAAGAACCGGACGATGGAGGGCTATACCGGCTACCGCTCCACCTCCGTCATCGGCGAGATCGGACGGGAAAACGACAATACCGAACGTGCGATCGGGCTCGTCGGCGCGCTTCAGAAAGAGCTGACGACCGGTCCGCTTCAGCACACCTTTACCTTCGGCTTCGACATCGCGTCAGGCACTTCGGAACAATATTCGTCGGGATATGACAATTGCCCGGCCGGACCTCTGCCGCCGTTCCACACGTGCTCTTTCCTGCATACGAACCAGGCCGACACGCCAAAAGTCGAGAGCAAGCGCATCGGCCTCTATCTGGACGACGACTTTGCCGTTGCCGACACTGGTCTTACGCTGACGCCCGGCCTGCGCTTCGACTGGATCCGCCACGAACCGGTCATGACCGATGCCTTCGATCGCAACTACAGCAATCCCTCCCTGCCTGATGGTTTCGAGGACATGGCGATCTCGCCGAAGCTGCGGGCAAGCTATGCCTTCTCGCAGGATGTCGAAATCTTCGGCCAGTGGGCCATGGGCTTCCGTGCACCGACATCCTCGGAGCTCTACAGCTCTTATGGCGGGGCTGGCACCTATCTGCGGCTTGGCAATCCGGATCTCGAATCCGAAACCAGCAACGGCTTCGAAGTCGGCGCCAAGCTTGGTGACGAGGACATGGGCGCACGCGTCTCGATGTTCTACAATCGCTACAAGAACTTCATCGACGCCCGTGGTCTGACCTCCGCTGAAGCCGCCGCGCTCGGCTATTCGCTGGCCAGTTATCCCGCCGGCATTTCGCAGTACCTCAACATCTCCGATGCCGAAATATACGGGATCGAGCTCGGCGCCCACAAACGCTTCGACAATGGTTTCCGGATCAGCGCTGGGCTTGCCTATGCCAAAGGCAACGATCTGGAGAACGACACTTTCCTCCGCTCTGTCGCCCCGATCAAGGCTGTTGCGAGCGTCGGCTACGACACGGAGTTCTGGGGCGTCGGCGCAGACTTCATCGGCGTTGGCGCCTCCCGCGACGACGACAACAAGGGCGCGTCGGGCACCAACTACTTCGAGACGGAGGGCTACGGCGTCGTCGATCTCAACGCCTGGTGGGAACCGGAACAGCTCAACGGCATGCGGATCACTGCCGGGATCTACAACGTCTTCGACAAGACCTATTACGACTATGCCTCGGTGCGTACGAACTCGTCTGCCCAGGCTCGCGAATTCTATTCCGAGCCCGGCCGGACCTTCAAAATCTCGCTCACGCAAAAGTTCTGACACGAGCGTTCACGCATGACAGGGCGGCGCAGCGATGCGCCGCCCTTTGTCGCATCGGTCATCGGCAATAGCGAAAACCGCTCTTCCGCTCGATCACGTCGAGATGCATGTGGTCCTGATGCGTGGGGTCGCTGCCGGGCGAAAGCACGGTTGTGAAATAGAGGCAGGCGAATGCGTTGAAGGCGCGCTGGAAGGCGGCTTGCGCAGTGCCATCATCCTGCTTGGCGATCATCACTGGCTCCTCCACATCGCCGAAGCGCAGCCCCGCAATGTCGATCGCATTGCCATAGGCGTGTTCGGAGACCTTGCCCGTCTCGGCGCTGTTGCGATTGCGGCAGACATAGCCCGAGGCCTGGCGGATTCCGGTGAAGGCTTTTCTGTCGGGATAGGCGGCTTCGGCCGCGGGCTTCAGCATGTCCCGGGTCATGCGCGCCAGCTGCAGCGCGGTATCGCAGCGGATCGTGGCTTCCGGCTCCAGGGTGACGTCGGGCAGGACCTTCTTCAGCGTGATGGGAGCCGAGATGCCGCAGCCGCCTGCGTCGTCGATGGCTGGGTCGGTGTCGAAGCTCGCGCCGATCGCCTTGAGATCAGCGAGGCAGGCGGCCAGCGCCTTCGGGTCTTCGGCCGGCGGCGGCGGATCGACCGGGGCGACTTCCTTCTCCGGGTCGTCGGCCTGCTTTGTCTCGTCGCCAGCCTTGTCTTTCTCGGCGTCCCTCGTTTCCTTTGTCTTCGACTGGTTTTGCGGCTCATCCGCAACGTCTGTGTCCTCCTCCTCCGCTTGCCTGTCCGATGCCTCGGACTTGCCGGGCTCGGGGCTCTCACCCGCACCCTGCTCGGTCGGGGGCGCCGGCTTTTTCTGCGGGGTCGGAACGGCCGCTGGTTCGTCCGCGACCCTACTGTCGGCGGCTTCCACCTCCGGTCCCTGCGCCGGCGCGGCGATCTCCGGCCGGGCCTTGGGCAAGGGGCCGCGCGCCGGTAAACTCAGCCCGGTTGCGAGTGGCCAGGCGAGAATGAGGCCGATTGCGACCCGCGATTTCGTCTTCGTCATCTCGTCTCCCTGTTCCCCAGTCCCTGGGTCAAAAAGGCGCGAGCCGCCGAAAAGTTCATCACTCGAGCATGGCAAAACGCTCTTGCTAAGGCGCGGGCCTCACGCTATGCATTTCGCCATGAAGATCGTATCGAAGACCTTTGCATGGTGGTGGGCACGCTGACGCGGCCTTGACCAGTCATGTCTTCAGACGATTGACCCCAAAGCCGCCCGGAAAATCTCCTGAGGCGGCTTTTTTGTATTCAAGGCGCCGGGAGAGGGCCTCGAAGAACGGAAAAGGACAGACATGTCGACGATTTTGCAGGAAGACGGCTCGGAAGCCTATCAGACGCGCGGCGGTGTGACCGTTTCGCGCAAGCGCCGCCCGACGCCCTATGCCGATGCCGTTTCCAGCTATGTCGACAAGCTCGACGAGCGGCGTGGTGCCGTCTTTTCCTCGAACTACGAATATCCCGGTCGCTATACCCGCTGGGACACCGCGATCGTCGATCCGCCGCTCGGCATTTCCTCCTTCGGCCGCAAGGTCTGGATCGAAGCCTATAACGGCCGCGGCGAAGCGCTGCTCACCATGATCGTCGAGGCGCTTGCCTCCGTCGAGGATCTGGCTCTGGGTGAGCGCACCGCCACGCGTCTCGATCTCGACGTCAAGCTTCCGTCACGCGTCTTCACCGAGGAAGAGCGCTCGAAGATGCCGACGGTCTTCACTGTGCTGCGCGCCATCACCGGACTGTTCTATTCGGAAGAAGATGCTGCCATCGGCCTGTTCGGCGCCTTCGGCTACGACCTTGCCTTCCAGTTCGACGCCATCGACCTGAAGCTTGTCCGTCCCGATGACCAGCGCGACATGGTGCTTTTTCTCCCCGACGAGATCCTGGTCGTCGACCACTATTCTGCCAAGGCCTGGATCGACCGCTACGACTTCACCAAGGGCGATGTAACGACTGTCGGCCAGTTGGAAGAGATCGCGCCTGAGCCATTCAAGCACGTCGATACGATCCCGCCACGCGGCGATCACCGTCCGGGCGAATATGCCGAACTGGTGACCAAGGCCAAGGAGAGCTTCCGCAAGGGCGACCTGTTCGAGGTCGTTCCCGGCCAGAAGTTCATGGAGCGCTGTGACTCGAAGCCGTCGCAGATCTCCAAGCGGCTAAAGGAAATCAATCCCTCGCCCTATTCCTTCTTCATCAATCTTGGAAACCAGGAATATCTCGTCGGCGCCTCGCCGGAAATGTTCGTGCGGGTGAACGGCCGCCGCATCGAGACCTGCCCGATCTCCGGCACGATCCGCCGCGGCGCCGACCCGATCGAGGATTCGGCGCAGATCCTGAAACTCTTGAACTCCAAGAAGGACGAGAGCGAGCTCACCATGTGCTCCGACGTCGACCGCAACGACAAGAGCCGCGTCTGCGAGCCGGGCTCGGTCAAGGTGATCGGCCGCCGCCAGATCGAAATGTATTCGCGCCTCATCCACACCGTCGATCACATCGAGGGTCGCCTGCGCGACGGCATGGATGCCTTTGACGGCTTCCTCTCCCATGCTTGGGCCGTCACCGTGACAGGTGCGCCAAAGCTCTGGGCCATGCGCTTCATCGAGAAACACGAGAAGAGCCCGCGCGCCTGGTATGGTGGGGCAATCGGCATGGTCGGCTTCAACGGTGACATGAACACGGGCCTGACGCTCCGCACCGTTCGCATCAAGGACGGCATTGCCGAAGTGCGCGCCGGTGCCACATTGCTCAACGACAGCGACCCGCATGAAGAAGAAGCCGAAACCGAACTGAAGGCCTCCGCCATGATCGCCGCCATCCGCGACGCCAAGTCCGATCCGAAGTCCAAGCGCGGCGTCGCGCGGGTGGGTGAGGGCGTGAACATCCTTTTGGTTGATCACGAGGATAGTTTCGTCCACACGCTGGCCAATTATTTCCGCCAGACCGGAGCGACGGTGAACACCGTGCGCACGCCGGTGCCGGAGGAGATCTTCGACCGTCTCAATCCGGATCTCGTGGTGCTGTCGCCTGGCCCGGGTTCACCTTCGGATTTCGACTGCAAGGCGACGATCAAGAAAGCGCGGGCGCGCGAATTGCCGATCTTTGGCGTCTGCCTCGGCCTGCAGGCGCTGGCCGAAGCCTATGGCGGCGACCTGCGTCAGCTGGCTGTGCCCATGCACGGCAAGCCGTCGCGCATCCGGGTTCTGGAAGCTGGCCTCGTCTTCGAAGGTCTGGGCAAGGAAGTCACGGTCGGTCGCTACCACTCGATCTTCGCCGATCCGGCGACGCTGCACCGTGATTTCATGATCACCGCAGAGAGTGAAGACGGCACGATCATGGGCATCGAACACACGCGAGAACCGGTCGCAGCCGTCCAATTCCACCCGGAATCGATCATGACACTCGGCGGCGACGCCGGCATGCGGATGATCGAGAATGTGGTGGAGAAGCTGGCGAAACGGAAGAGGGTGAAGGCGGCATGAGGGGATAGGGTGGGGCGCTTCGGCGCCCCGCTGCCGATTAAGAGACGGCATAGCCCGCGAGCGGCAGGGTCGTCACGGCTCTTGCGCTGGCGGTCCGTTCGACGACTGCCTCCGGGCAAAGGCCAGAAACGCCCGCATGCCTACGCTCATGTGGCGGTGTTTGGGATAGTAGAGGCAGAGACCGGGATAGGCTGGTGTCCAGTCGGTCAGCACCTGCTGCAGCGCGCCTGCCGCGAGAGCCGGGCCAGCCATCCAGCGCGTGATGTAGCCCAGGCCGAAGCCTGCGATCGCCGCCGCCATGATCAGGCGGGAATTGTCCAGGACCAACCCGCCATGGGTTTCGACGGTCACAACTTCGCCCTTCGCCTGGAACTCCCAGCGATAGGGAACGCCGCTTGGCATGCGCAGCTGTATGCACCTGTGCCGAGCCAAGTCAGCCGGCGATTTCAATGCGGCACTGTCTGCCAGATAGGCGGGTGAGCCGACAACGATGTGCTGCTGCATCGGACCGATTGGAACAGAGACCATGTCACTCGGTACCAGGGCCGCAGTGCGGATGCCACAATCGAAACCGTCCTCGGCGATGTCGACGAGGCGGCGTTCTGAGACGATCTCCACCCGCATGTCCGGATAGGCCTTGATGAAGTCCAGAATGAGGGGCTCAAGCACCTGTTCTGCCGCCGTCGCGTCCGCATTGATGCGCAGCATTCCGGTCGGTCGATGCGCATAGTCTCCGAGTTCGCTGACTGCTTTGGCGATCTCTGCCACGGCTGGCGCCACGCGTTCGAAAAATGTCCGTCCGGCCTCAGTCAGCGAGACGCTGCGTGTCGTTCGCCGGAACAACTGGACGGACAGGCGGGTCTCCAGGCTCGCCACCGCATGGCTCACAGCCGAGGAACTCAGGCCGGTATTTCGGCCGGCAATCCGGAAGCCGCCATATTGCGCCACAGCGAGGAAAGCCGCCAGCTCGGCCGGCGGCAGGGCGGACACTGTCCTGAATGACTCATTTGTCTGTGCGGCTGCGTCCATATTATCAGGACAGTGGCGGCGTTCTATCTGTGGTGCAAGTGAAATCCAAAGAGAGAAGCCAAAAATGCCCATTGAAACAGAATTCGGTTTTTCATCCACCGCCGCCTAGGTGCTTGATGGTGTCGATCTGCATGGCAAGACGATCATCGTCACTGGTGGAGCAAGCGGCATCGGCACGGAAACAACGCGTGCGCTGGCCGCCGCCGGTGCTCAAATTACGATTGCCGCGAGGCGTCCCGATGCCGCCGAGGCGGTGGCTCGAGTTTTGCGTGAGGAGACCGGCAACCCGGCCATATTCGTTCGCCGGCTCGATCTCGGCGATCTGCAATCCGTGCACCGCTTCGTTGAGGCCTGGAGCGGTCCCGTCGATGCCCTAATCAACAATGCTTGCATCATGGCCTTGCCCACGCTCGAGCGAACGTCGGCTGGTTTTGAGATGCAGTTCGCGACGAATTATCTCGGGCATTTCGCGCTGACGCTGGGCCTTCGGCGTCATCTGGCGCAAGCCAAGGGTGCGAGGGTCGTGAGCGTCGCGTCTTCAGGCACCCTGTTCGGGCCGATCTTCTGGGATGATCCGCATTTCCAGTTCATTCCCTACAATCCGCTGCTCGCCTATGCGCAATCCAAGACAGCCTGCATTTTGCTTTCTGTCGGGATCGCCGATCGCTGGGTCGATGACGGTATCGTGGCCAACGCGCTCAATCCCGGTGCCATTGCGACAAACCTGCAGCGCCACACCGGCGGCCTCGTGACGCCGGAGCATCTTCGCAAGACCCCCGCGCAAGGTGCGGCGACCTCCGTGCTTCTGGCAGCGTCTCCCCTGATGGAGGGAGTGAGCGGACGCTATTTCGACAATTGTAGTGAGGCGCCCGTCCGCCAGGCGCGGCCGGAGACCTTTCCTGATGGCGTGCCCGCCTATGCCGTCGACAATGGCAATGCGGATCGACTCTGGAATTTTGCGTCGGGTTTGATCGGGGGGGGCGCGTGAGGAGGAGAGACCATTGCGGATAGCAATGGTTGCACGCCATGAGGTGTGCAGGTGGCGGCACAATGCCTCGCTCCGCATTTCCGCCACCAGTGCAAACCCCATCTTCCGCCTTGACCTCGCCTTAACCCTTCGCCATTACACTGCCGACATTCAAACGAACCGCCCGCTTTGCCGGGCGGTTTTGTCGTTTTGAGGATTGCGTCTGCAATTCACTCGCATCTGCAGGGAAGAAGGCCATGGTGGCGAAGGAAGACAATCTGGTGCGGCGCATTGCCTTCTGGGGCATTCCGCTCGCCTTCGGTGTCATGGGGCTGAAGCTTCTCGCCTGGTGGGTCACGGGTTCGGTCGCGCTCCTGTCCGACGGACTGGAATCGACCGTCAACGTGATCGCCGCCTTCATTGCCTATTTTGTCATTCGCTACGCGCAAAAGCCGGCTGATGACGACCATCCTTACGGCCACCACAAAGCGGAATATCTCTCGGCCGTGCTTGAGGGCGTGCTGATCGTGGTGGCGGCGCTGCTCATCATCCGCGAGGCGGTGCCGGCGCTGCAGAACCCGACGCTGCCGGAGGCGCCGTTCCTGGGCCTCGCGGTCAACGCATTTGCAGCGGTCATCAACGCGGCTTGGGCAGCGCTGCTGATCCGGGTCGGTCGCAGCCACCGTTCGCCGGCGCTGTCGGCGGATGGACAGCATATCATGTCCGATGTCGTGACCTCGATCGGCGTCATCATCGGCCTCATTCTCGTCCTTGTCACAGGGTATGCCATCCTCGATCCGGTGCTCGCCATCCTCGTCGCCCTCAACATCATCTGGCAGGGCTGGAAGGTGATCGCGCAATCCGTTGCCGGGCTGATGGATATTGCCGTGTCGCCGGAAGAGGCGGAGGCGATCAAGCAAGCGATCAAGGAGAATTCCGAGGGTTCGCTCGGGGTGCATTACCTGCGCTCGCGAAGGGCGGGGGCTGCCACCTTCGTCGCCTTCGATCTGGTCGTGCCGTCGAAGATGACGGTGCGCGATGCGCATGTGATCTGCGACCGGCTGGAAATGGCGGTTCACAATGCGCTTCCCGGCACGCGGGTCACCATTCATGTCGAGCCGGAAAACGAAATGGCGCATGGCGCCGGCGTGCAGCTCTGAGGCTGCCTTACACATCAGGAGAAATTTCATGAGCAAGACCGATGTTTCCGGGCTGACGCAGCTCGGCCAGAGCGTGGATGCGCCGACCAGCCCTGAAGCCGCGGTGATGGAGCGTGTGCCGAACGGCAATGTCGGCACCGATTACGTCGTGCGTTTCACCGCGCCCGAATTTACCTCGCTCTGCCCGATGACCGGACAGCCGGATTTCGCCCATATCGTCATCGATTACATTCCCGGCGACTGGCTGGTTGAATCGAAGTCGCTGAAGCTCTTCCTCTTCGCCTTCCGCAATCACGGCGCTTTCCACGAGGATTGCTCGGTCTATATCGCCAAGCGCATCCTCGAACTGCTCGATCCGAAGTGGCTCAGGATCGGCGCTTACTGGTATCCGCGCGGGGGCATCCCGATCGACGTCTTCTGGCAGACCGGCGAGCCGCCGAAGGGCGTCTGGCTGCCGGAGCAGGGTGTCGCCACCTATCGCGGCCGCGGGTGATCGAATGGCCTCGGGTGACTTCGGTCTCCCGAAGCGCTAGCTTCCGCTTTGCCATCATGGTCCGGAGACCTCCGCATGCCGAAATATCTTGCTGTCTACACGATGAAGCACGAGGACTTCGCGCGTTTCCGCAGTCTGCCTAAGGCTGAGCAGGATGCGATCGACGCCGAGGGCATTCCAAAGTGGATGGAATGGGAAGAGCGCAACGCGGCTCATATCCTCAATCGGGGCGGCATGGTGGGAAAGACCACGCGGGTGACGCGCAAGGGCACTGCACCCGCGGCAAATGCGATCTGCGGTTACCTCATCGTGGAAGCCGAGACGGCGGAGGCGGCGGCACGGCTCTTCGAAGACCATCCGCATATCACCGTCTTCCCCGGCGATGGCGTCGACATCATGCCTTTCGTCACCGATCCTGATCTGTGAAGGTTCGAAGGCCGACGTGAGCCGCCCTCAATCGGGCGGCTTGTCGGCTCTTGTTCAAAGCGTCTGTGCCGCGCTGATGGATGAGACGAAGCGCTTCGTGCGTTCGCGTTGCGGGGTGCGGAAAATCTGGTCGGCGGTGCCGGTCTCGACCACCTGTCCCGCCTCCAGGAACACCACCTGATTGGATATCTTCGAAGCCAGCCGAAGGTCGTGGGTGGCCATGACCATGGTCGTGCCCTCGGAGGCGAGCTTGCCCAGGACATCCACCACTTCGCCGGCCAGTTCCGGATCGAGCGCCGAGGTCGGCTCGTCGCAGAGCAGGACCTTGGGCGAGGGGGCAAGGGCGCGGGCGATCGCCACGCGCTGCTGCTGGCCGCCAGACAGTTCGGCCGGCCAGGCTTCGATCTTGTGGCCCATGCCGACTTTTTCCAGAAGCTCGACCGCACGGTCGCGCGCCTTCTCGCGCGACCATTTCTGCACGGTGACCAGGCCTTCCATGACATTCTCGATCGCGGTGCGATGCGGGAAAAGCTGGAAGTTCTGGAAGACCATGCCGGTCTCATAGCGGATCTTCTGGATCTCAGTGAAGGGCACCTTGCGACCGGGTGCGAAGTCGACCCGATGCTCGCCGATCTGAACGGCGCCGGAGGTCGGCTGTTCGAGAAGGTTGATCGAGCGCAGAAGCGTGCTTTTTCCTCCACCGGAGGGGCCGACGAGGGCTGTCACGCTGCCTTCGGGGAAGGCCAGCGAAATGTCGTTGAGGATGGTCGCTTCGCCGAAGCGCTTCACGATATGGGACAGCGTGATCATTGGTTGGACTCCAGCATGCCGCCATAACGGCCGAAACGTGTCTCCAGCCGCGATTGCAGGTTCGACAGGACGGAGCTCAGCGCCAGATAGATCAATGCCGCCTCGATATAGAGGATCAGCGGTTCATAGGTGGTGGCGACGATGCGCTGGGCGGACTGGAAAAGCTCCGGCACGGTGATGGCGGCGGCCAGCGAGGTGTCCTTCACCAGGGAGATGAAGGTGTTCGACAGCGGCGGCACGGCGACGCGACCGGCCTGCGGCAGGATGGTGCGACGCATGGCCTGGCCCCAGGTCATGCCGGTCGAATAGGCCGCTTCCCACTGGCCCTTGGGCACGGAGGAAATCGCCGCGCGGATGATCTCGGACGAGTAGGCCCCGACGTTCAGCGTAAAGCCGATCAATGCTGCCGGGAAGGCGTCGAGCAGGATACCGATGCTCGGAAGACCATAGAAGATGACGAAGAGCTGCACGAGCAGCGGCGTGCCCCGGATGACCCAGACATAAAAGCGTGCCACCAACACCAGAGGTTTCGCCGCAAACAACCGCGTCACAGCGGTCAGCAGACCGAGCGACAGCCCGAAGGCGAAGGAAAGCAAGGTGAGGGGAATGGTGAACTTCACCCCGGCCCACAGCAGGGTCGGCAGCGAATCGAGCATCAGTTGGAGCCAGTGCGGCATGGAATCGTCCTTGAGACGGGGACTGAAACGGAACCGCAGCAGAGACGGCGGGTGTCTCTGCTGCGTTCCGGACTATAGACTTACGACGAGCGGGGCGACAGGCAAGTCGCCCGAGGCATTCTCCTCCACGCCCCATTCAGAGGGAGGACGAGGATTTACTTCGAGACGTCCTGGCCGAAATAGGTGTCGGCGATCTTCTGGTAGGTGCCGTCGGCCTTGATGGCGGCGAGTGCCTGGTTGATCGCGGCCACCAGTTCCGGATCGCCCTTGCGGACGATGATGCCGGAGGCATCGGCTTCGGCCTTTTCGGCGGCAATCTTCACCGGCGCGTCGGGCTTCTGCTTCTTGAAGTCGAGGAAGGAGAGGCTGTCGTTGATGGTCGCATCGGCGCGGCCGGTCAGCACCAGCTGGATCGACTGGTCGAAGCCGTCGGTGCCGACGAGCTCTGCGCCGGCTTCCTCGGCGATCTTGCCGAAGTTGCTGGACAGCGACTGCGCCGACTTCTTGCCCTTCAGATCCTCGAAGCTCTTGATCTCGTCATTGCCGTCCTTGACGATCAAGACGGCCTTTGAAACGATGTAGGGATCGGAGAAGTCATATTTCTGCTTGCGAGCCTCGGTGATGCCGACCTGGTTGATGACCGCATCGTAGCGGTTGGCATCGAGGCCGGCGATCAGGCCGTCCCACTTGCCTTCGACGAATTCGGCCTTGACGCCGAGCTTCGCGGCAACGGCTTCACCGATCTCGACGTCGAAGCCGACAAGCTTGTTGTCGGCATTGTGGAAGGTGAAGGGCGCATAGGTGCCTTCGGTGCCGATCTTGATGACGCCGGCTGATTTGATCTGGTCGAGGTTCTCGCCGGCCATGGCGGGACCAAGCACGAGGGTCTGGAGGAGGGTGGCGGCAGCAAATGTCTTGAGCCAGCTCATGGGATATTCCTTTCATGCGGCGGCCCGGTTCAGGCCGTGTCTTGGGAGACCGCTTTCATCGCAGATAAGAGCGCGCATTGGATGAGAGAAAAGAGCGAAAATTTTGTGCAATTGAGAAAAAATTACTCAAGAGTTCACCGCGTATCCCCCTGATCGCGTGTGCTCGGGCATCGGAAACGAGAAGACCGCCCCGAAGGTTCCGGTCGAGGCCGGTCTTCGGGGCGGTCTGAAAATGCAGGCTGTTCGTTGTGGACGGGCGGCTCAGCCGAAGGCGATCGCCGCGCCCCCGACAACGGTTGCAAGGCCGAGCAGGCGGGCGACGACGGGGCCGAAGCGGGTGACGCCGAGGCCAAGCGCCACGCCCGCGCCATGAAGCGCCGCGGTTGCGATCAGGAAGCCGAGGCCGAACTGCATCGCGCCGGCCGCGCCGAGCTCACCACCATGGGCATGGCCGTGGAAGAGGGCGAAGACGCCGACGACGGCCGCGGAGGCCGCGACCGGCAGGCGGACGGCGGCAGCGACCAGCAGGCCGAGTCCGATGACCGAAGCGAGGATCGCTGGTTCGACGAAGGGTAGGGCGACGCCGGCGACTGCGAGGCCGAAGCCGACGGCCATCATCGAGACGAAGGCGGCCGGGACCGCCCACAGCGCGCGGCCACCGATCTGGCTTGCCCAGACCCCCACGGCGACCATGGCCAGGATGTGGTCGGCGCCGAAGAGCGGGTGCGAGATGCCGGCCATCAGCGAGCCGTGCGCTTCCGGATCGAGATGGGCAAAGGCGGGTGCTGCCGCCAGCGAAAACAGGGCGGTGGTGAGTGAAATGCGCTTCAACATGTATTTTTCGTCCCTCTATTTGGTCGACTCAAGGCGGCCGGAATTCGGTCCCGCCGATCGTCCCCTTAAACCATCACTGAGCCTAGCGTAACCCGTCCGCCGATGTCCACGACAAAGGATCGCGCAAACCTACGTCGAATGACGGGGGTGGGCGATGGCGTCTGCGGCAGGGTGTGACGCTTGGGGGACAGGCGTGCACCGGCGAGACAGCGGCGGCAGCGAAGGTCTGCCGCTCACTGTTTCTCAACACCCAGAACCTCTGCGCATCGCGACAGGCTGAAGCCGTTGCCGGTGGTGTCGTTGCTGGCCCGGATCGTGGAAATCACCCCGCCCTTGTCGGTGTTGATCTGCAATTCGCAGAAGAGCTGTTCGTAGCGACCGGGCGTGATCAGTTCGGGCTCCCAGAAGGGGTCTCGGGTAATGACGCGGGTCTGGGTGACAGTCTGGCCAGAGCCGTTCTGGCGGGTTTCGGTGCGCACGATCGTGCGGGCCGGTTCGTACTGGGTGTAGACCGGCGGAATGTAACGTGTCTTGTCGCCGCCACGCCAGGTGTAGATCTTGCCCGTCGACAGCGGATACTCGTCAATCGGCGGGCCATAGGCCACAAAGAAGCGCTCGACGGGCTGGCCGATCCAGCGTGATTGGAGCGCACGGTTGGCGTCCTCGGTCGTCGTGCAGCCGGCGAGGATGACCAGCAAGAGCAGAAGGGCGATCAGTGTTCGGGCGGGGTACATGCTTGTCTCGCGGGCATTGCGTGTTGGTGGCCGGTCGGCCCCTTCATGGTCATGGATCGTACTGCCAGCGCATGTCGTCCTGCAAGGCACTGCCGGGCGCATCGGCGCTTGACGCATGCTCAAATTCGAGGATTTACCTCTCCGGACGCTGGACCGCTCGTGGTTTCCATGGCTCCCTGCCGTTGGATGAGGCCTACGGCAGTTGACGCCGTAAAGCTCGGGAGCCGGAGGATCGTCATGAAGCTGCACTACAGTCGCAACCCCAATCCCCGGCTGGCCGTTGCCGTCGCCCGCCATCTCGGTTCACCCGTCCAGTTCATCTTTGCCTCACCCTTTTCGCCCGGGCAGGCGCAGAAGTATCGACCGCTCAATCCCAGTCTCTCGATCCCGATCCTCGAAGAAGAGGGACGGCGCAGCCTCTGGGAGGCGGATGCGATCGCCTGCCGGCTGTCGCGGTTGTCCGGCCACGATTTCTGGCGCACCGACGAGGACGAGCCGGACATGATCCGGTGGCTGAGCTGGGGCAAGGCAAATTTCGTGCAGGCATGCGACATGGTGCATTTCGAATACGGGACCAAACAACGCTACGGGATCGGGCCGGTGGACTTGACCAAGGTGGAGGAGGGGCTTCGAGGTTTCCGCCATGCCGCCGCCATTCTTGAGGCCGAGTTTTCCGCGCGTCCCTTTCTGCTGGAAAGCGGGCTGTCCTATGCCGATTTTCGCCTAGCGAGCTTTCTGCCCTATAACGATGTCGCTGGCCTGCCGCTTGCCGAATATCCCGCCTTGTCCGCGTGGAACGACAGGATCGTGGCACTGCCCGCCTGGGCCGATCCCTTTGCCGGTCTCGATGCGCCATTGCTGCCCCGTGTACCGCTTGCGGTGGAACGGCAGGCCAAAACCGGGCAGGAACCCCTGAGCTGAGCTGCAGTTCAGCTTGTCTCGTCACCTGATGATCCCATATCTGGGGTCGAACCCAACACATGTCCGGCCCTTTGCCGCACAGGGAGTGTCTTCTTGTTTTCTTTCGACAACAGCTATGCCCGCCTGCCGCAGACCTTCCATCGGCCGGCGAGACCCGCCGCCGCTCGCGCGCCCGTGCTCATCCGCTTCAATCAGACGCTCGCCGAAGAGCTCGGGCTCGATGTGGAGGGCGCAAGCGACGCGCGCTTGGCGCAGGTGTTGTCGGGTCAGGTCATCCCTGTCGGCGCTGAGCCACTGGCGCAGGCCTATGCCGGCCATCAGTTCGGACATTTCAACCCGCAGCTCGGCGACGGGCGGGCGCTGCTTCTCGGCGAGGTCATCGACCGTGACGGCAACCGTCGCGATATCCAGCTGAAGGGCTCAGGCCCCACCGCCTTTTCGCGCAATGGCGACGGCATGGCGGCGCTTGGCCCTGTCCTGCGCGAATATATCGTGTCCGAAGCTTTCGCGGCCCTCGGCGTTCCCTCGACCCGGGCGCTGGCCGCCGTCGCGTCCGGCGAACAGGTGGTGCGCGAAACGATGATGCCGGGCGCCGTGCTCACCCGTGTTGCCGCCAGCCATATCCGCGTCGGCACCTTTCAGTTCTTCGCGGCCCAGGGCGACGAGCAGGCCGTACAGACGCTGGCTAATTACGTCATCGACCGGCACTACCCGGAAGCGCGCGACGCCGAAACCCCCTATCTCGCCATGCTGACCATGGTCGCCGAACGGCAGGCGAGGCTGATTGCTCGCTGGCTGTCGATCGGTTTCATCCATGGTGTGATGAACACCGACAACATGGCGATCTCATGCGAGACCATCGATTTCGGCCCTTGCGCCTTTCTCGACGAATATGATCCACGCAAGGTCTTCTCCTCGATCGACCAGCGCGGCCGCTATGCCTATGCCAACCAGCCCGGCATCGGCCAGTGGAACATCGCCCGGTTTGCCGAATGCCTGCTTCCGCTTCTCGATGCGGACGAGGAAAAAGCGATCGAAGCGGCCAACGGTGTGCTGAAGGCCTTCGGCGACGTCTTCCAGGAGGCTTGGCTGATGCAGTTCAAGGCAAAGCTTGGCGTGGCGGGCGAGGCGGAGGATGACCGCCAGCTGGTCAGCGACTTCCTTGAATTGATGCATCAGGGTGAGGCGGATTTCACGCTCACCTTCCGCAGTCTCTCCAAAGTCGCCGGCGGTGCGGCCGTCGAGACATTGCTCGACCACTTCATAGTGTCACCGCCCGGTTTGGCCGATTGGCTCACACGCTGGAGTGCCCGGACGTCCGACAGCCGGACGCCTGCCGAGCGTCAGGCTCAGATGGAGGCGGTCAATCCGGCGCTCATTGCCCGCAACCACCGGATCGAGGAAGCGATCGCCGCAGCGATCTACGGCGATTTCTCCTTCTTCCAGCGTCTGGTCGATGCGCTGGCCACTCCTTACGTCGAGGATCCCGACACCGCCGATTTGCGCGTTCCCCCGACGCCCGAGCAGCGCGTGGCGCGGACCTTCTGCGGGACGTGAAGGGAGCGACGCGTTGCGCTTCAGTCCTTGTCGATCGCCCTGATATCCTCCCGCAATCCAGGGCCAGCGGGCCTCCAGCCCAGCGTGTTCTGCGTGAGGGATGACGATGCGGGCATGTCGAATGTGGCAAAGGCTGCCATCGCCCCCAGATGTCTTTCGGCGTCTTGGGAAGTCACGCCCTTTACCGGAAGGCCGAAGCGGTCTCCGATCGCCTCTGCGATGGCGCGTAAGCTGACCCCTTCCTCGTCGACGGCGTGATAGCGTGCGCCGCGTTCTGCCCTGTCGAGCGCCATGCGAAAGAGCCGGGCGGCATCGCCCAAATGGCAGGCCGACCAGCGGACGTCTCCCTCTCCGACATAGGCCGCATGTCCTCTGGCGCGCGCGATGTCGATCAGGTAGCTCACCAGACCTTGCCGGCGCCTGTCGTGGATTTGCGACAGGCGCACGGTCGACAGGTTCACCCCTTGATCCAGCAGTTCCTGTCCGGCGCGTTCGGAAGCGATGCGCGGGTTTCCATGCCCCAGGTCGAGAACATCTTCGCGTGACAGTTCGCCAGGCGCGGCAATGCCCATGCCGATCGCCGAGGTGATGAGCATGGGACGATCCGAACCGGCAAGCGCCTTGCCAAGCGCCGCAATCGCTGCAGCATCCTTGCGGCAATTGTCCTGGTAGTTCGAAAAATCATGGTCGAAGGCGAGGTGGATTACCGCATCGGCCCGTTCGGCGCCGCGGGTGAGGCTGGCCGTGTCCTCCAATGTGCCTTCATGGGCGGTGGCGCCCGCGTTCAAGAGCGTCTCGGCGCCTTCAGCAGAGCGTGTCAGGCCGACGACCTGGTGGCCGGCGGCGAGCAATTCGGGAATGAGTGCCGAGCCGATAAAGCCTGTGGCCCCGGTGACGAAGATTTCCATGCCTGTTTCCTTTTCGTTGGACGGGACAAGACATGGCAGATCTGTTATCCTGTTAAAGTAGTGACTTTATCATGGTATAATCTGTGCCAGCCTCAGGATTGACCGATGGCCGCGTCGACACTTGCAACCTTCCTCCGCGACCGCCGGACACGGCTGGATCCGGCGACCTTCGGTCTCGCCGGACGGCGCCGCACGCCCGGCCTTCGGCGCGAAGAAGTGGCGCAGCGCGCCAATATCAGCCCGACCTGGTATACATGGCTCGAACAGGGACGCGGCGGCGCGCCCTCGGCCGATGTGCTCAACCGCATCGCCCGGGCCATGCTTTTGACGGAGGCGGAGCGCGAGCACCTGTTCATGCTGGGGCTGGGGCGGCCACCCGAGGCGCGCTACACTTCGATCGACGGTGTCAGTCCGCGGCTCCAGCGTTTCATCGACCGGCTGGATACCTGTCCTGCGATCGTGAAGACGGCCACCTGGGACGTCGTCGCCTGGAACCGCGCCGCCACCATCGTTCTCTCCGATTACGGCAAGCTGCCGCCGGGCGAGCGCAACATGCTGCGCTATTTGTTTCGCAATCCCGAGATCCGTGCCAAGCAGCACGACTGGGAGGCGATTGCGCGCTTTTCCATCGCCGCCTTCCGTGCCGATGCCGCGCGGGCCGGAGCCGTGTCGCAGATCGGCGAACTCGTGGAGGAATTGTCCGAGGCGAGCGCCGATTTTCGCCGGATCTGGGCCGAGAACGAAATCAGCGCGCCGGGGGAAGGGGCCAAGCGTTTGGTCCATCCGCTTCTCGGCACGATCGACCTCGAATACTCCGCCTTCGCCGTCGATGGCCGGGTCGATCTGAACCTCATGGTATATACGCCCGTCGATCCGGATGTGGCGGAGCGGATCCGCAAGCTGGTGCGCGACCGGCTCTAGAGCTTCGGCGGCGACGAATTCGGGGTCTGTCGGATGATTCCGGTAGCTCTGCCGTCGCGAAATTGTCCCATTGGCGGCGTCGGATGGTAAGAGGTTATCCTGCCTTGCCATTCCCTTGAGTCTCCCGGTCTCCCTCGCCGTGGCGGCTTTCCTTTTCAGAGACATTTTCATGCTGCGCTATTTCGAGACCATCATCATTCCTACCGCCCGCGAGACCCCGGGCGATCCACCGGAAGGGCTTCTGAATTTCTACTGGTTTTTCATCCGCCAGGCGAAGGGGCTGTTCATCGCGCTTCTGCTCGCCAGCCTGCTCGTCGCCATTGCCGATGCGGCGATCCCGGTGCTGATGGGGCGCCTCGTGGAGGTGCTGACATCGACGCCGAAAGAACAGGTGTTTTCCGAAGCTTCCGGCCTGATCTTCGGGTTGATCGTCCTGGTCCTTGTCATCCGCCCGCTGGTCACCACGCTGCAGGGGCTGGTGCTCAACCAGTCGATCGCGCCTGGCGTCACCAACATGGTGCGCTGGCAGAGCCACTGGCATGTCATCCGCCAGAACATCTCCTTCTTCCAGAATGATTTCGCCGGGCGCATCGGCTCTCGCATCCTGGAAATCGGCCACACGCTTCGAAGCTCGGTTGTCTCGATCATCTCGGTCGTCTGGTATCTCGCAGCGCTTGGCGTCATCACGTCGGCCTTTCTGGCCGCCGCCAGCTGGTGGCTGGTGCTGCCGGTGGCGCTGTGGACGATCGCCTATATCGGCTTTCTCATCCTGATCGTGCCGCAGATCCGCCGCGGCTCCAAGGCGATTGCCTATGCGCGCTCGGAAATGGTCGGCCGCATTGTCGACAGCTACACCAATATCATGACGGTGAAGCTCTTCGCCCGGCCGGAGGAGGAGGATGCCTTTGTGCGCGAAAGTGTCGATAAACATACCGGCCGGATGATCACCCAGCATCGCTGGTTGTCGCTCTTCTCCATCGGGCTCGCGATCCTCTCGGGCCTGCTGATCGCCGGCACCACCTGGGTTGCCGTGCAGCTCTGGGTCGATGGCGCCATCGGGATCGATGTGGTGGCCATGGTCCTGCCGATGACGCTGCAGATCTCCGGCACATCCGCCCGCGTGGCGCAGGAAATCACCCAGATCTCCGACCAGGTCGGCACGGTGCATGAGGCGATGGAAACGATCGCCAAGCCGATCGGCCTCACCGACACGCCCGCCGCCCGACCGCTGGTGGTCACCCAGGGCGCGATCCGCTTCGACGACGTTTCGTTCCACTATGGCCGCAAGGGCGGGATCATCGAGAACCTCTCGCTCGACATCAAACCCGGCGAACGGATCGGTCTCGTTGGCCGCTCAGGTGCGGGCAAGTCGACGCTGATGAACCTGCTGCTCCGCTTCTACGATCTCAAATCGGGCCGTATCACCATCGACGGTCAAGACGTCGCTCACACCACGCAGGCGAGCATCCGCCAGCATATTTCGGTCGTCACGCAGGACACCTCGCTGCTGCATCGCTCGATCCACGACAACATCGCCTATGGCCGCCGTTCTGCGAGCCGTGACGAGGTGATCGAAGCAGCACGCCAGGCACATGCGGTCGAGTTCATCGAGCAGTTGTCCGACTGGAACGCCCGCACCGGCTTCGATGCGCATGTCGGCGAGCGCGGGGTCAAACTCTCCGGCGGCCAGCGCCAGCGCATCGCAATTGCCCGCGTCATCCTCAAGAACGCGCCGATCCTCATCCTCGACGAGGCGACCTCGGCGCTCGATTCCGAGGTCGAGCAGGCGATCCAGACCAGCCTCGAAGGCCTGATGCAGGACCGCACGGTCATCGCGATCGCCCACCGCCTCTCGACGATCGCCGCCATGGATCGCCTCGTCATCCTCGACAAGGGCCGGATCGTCGAGCAGGGCACGCATGCCGAGCTGCTTGCGCTCGGCGGCCACTATGCCGGCCTCTGGGCGCGGCAGTCGGGCGGGTTTCTGGAAGCGGAGGCCTGACGCCGACGCCTGTGGTCAAACTCCCGTACATCAAAAAAGGCGCCCCTTGCGAGGCGCCTTTTCTTCAGTCTGAATTGGTAGCTGCCGATCAGATCGCCGACGGCTGCAGCGTCATCGATGTGCCGGTGGCCGCGACGTTGAGGCCGATCTGGCCGGACACGCTCACCGGCTGCAGATGGATCGAGCCCGACGTGCCGCCGAAGAGGACGTTGGCGCCAATGCCGGCGCCGACGGTCGCTTCCGCGGTCGCACCGCCATAGAGACCGCCGAGCGAGCCCTTGTGGTAACCGGCGGTCGGGGCAAAGACGGCCCAGATCACGCGGCTCTTGGTGGTGAAGCCGAGGTCGACGCCGAACTTCTTGATTGAGCCGGTGTAGGTGTCGAGCGGTTCGCCGTCGATGACGGAGGTGAAGGCGCAGTCTGCGGTCTTGGCAGAGCCGAGCACGTAGCCGAGGCCACCACCGATCTGGCAATCCAGGTAACCGATGCGCACACCACCGACGCGGTCGCTCTCGATGGCGATGGGAGCGGGGGCTGCAGCCGTCATGTCGGCCGCTGCGGTGATGCCGGCGCTCGTGAAGACGGGCAGGGCGGCGAGGCTCAGGATGAGCATTTTCTTCATGGCAATTCTCCTTCCATGTTCGGCTGCCGGGGAGGGGTGGCCGTTTTCGGCTTCTCAGGCAGCGTGGAACAACGCCTATCGGCAAAGATTGATCCAACTGAGGCTGAAGATAGGCCGCAAAATGGCGATCCACCGGCTTATCGGCCTATCCCGACGATTGCGGGCGGCACCTTCCACACCGGAACAAATGGTCGCCTTCGGGCTTGTCCCGGACATCAGAAGCCGGAGGCACCCATGACACTCACTCTTCCCGAACTTGCCAAGAAGATGCAGAAGATCGATTTTTGCATGATGCTCACCCGGGCGGAAGACGGCGCGATCGCCGGTCGGCCGATGAGCAACAATGGCGACGTCGAATATGATGGCGACAGCTATTTCTTTTCCTATACCGACACGCGCAAGATCCGCGAACTCACCGCCGATTCCACCGTAACGCTCAGCTTCACCGCCCCGCCCAGCCTGCTCGGCAAGCCCGGCATCTTCATTACGGCTGAGGGCCGCGCGAGCCTAATCGCCGATCAGGCCGTCTTTGAAGCCCACTGGAATTCCGATCTCGATCGCTGGTTTCCCGAGGGCACTGCGACGCCAGGCCTGGTTCTGATCAAGGTCCATGCTGATACAGTTCAGTATTGGGACGGCGAGGACAACGGCACCATCCGCCTTTGACGGATCGCAACATCGCTGCGTGACGCAAAAGCGCCATGAGGCAACGGAGAAGACGGGCGTCGGTGATAACCGGCGCCCTTTTTCGTTCTCTCTGCGGCATGCAAAGCCACCCTCTCGCCGCGATCCGGCGGATCAGGGCGTGGACAAGTGGTCGTGGGTCTCTTGCAGAATGTCGCAGACAGGCTGCAAATGCCCCGTGCGGGCTTTTAAGATCGGCGCCACATCATTCACTCCCAGACATCAGGGTTCACAAGGCTATGGCAGAGTTTCCGACCAAGGCGAAAGTCGTCATCATCGGTCTAGGCGGCATCGTCGGCGCGTCGATCGCCCATCATCTCATCGAGCGCGGCTGGGACGACATCGTCGGCATCGACAAGTCGGGCATTCCGACTGACATCGGCTCGACGGCGCATGCCTCGGACTTCTGCTACACCACCTCCCACGACTATCTCTCGGTCTGGACGACGCAATATTCCATCGATTTCTTCGAGAAGATGGGCCACTACGCCCGCATCGGCGGTCTCGAAGTCGCCCGCACCGGCGACGATACCTGGATGGAAGAGATCAAGCGCAAGCTCTCCTCCGCCAAGGCGTTTGGCACCCGCGCGCATTACGTCTCTCCGGCCGAAATCAAGAAGCTCTTCCCGCTGATCGAGGAAGATCAGGTCATGGGCGGCATGTTCGATCCGGATGCCGGCCTCGTCATTCCGCGCTCCCAGACCGTTGCCGGCAAGCTCGTCGATGCGGCTGAAAAGTCCGGCAAGCTGCAGATGTTCGGCAATACGCCGGCTCAGTCGCTGATCGTCGAAGGCGGCCGGATCAAGGGCGTCGTCACCCATCGCGGCACGATCATGGCCGATCACGTCGTAGTCTGCGCCGGCCTCTGGGGTCGACTGATTGCCGAAATGGTCGGCGAAGACCTGCCCGTCATGCCGGTCGACCATCCGCTTACCTTCTTCGGTCCGTATAACGAGTTCGAAGGCACAGGCAAGGACATCGGCTATCCGCTGCTGCGCGACCAGGGCAACTCGGCTTACATGCGCGACACCGGCGACCCGAAGACGTCTGAAGGCGGCCAGATCGAATGGGGTTACTACGAGCAGCACAATCCGCGCATGTGCCATCCGCGCGAACTGCTCGAAAAGCACGAGGCACGCCTCTCGCCCTCGCAGCGCGACCTCGAAATGGAGCAGATCCTCGAGCCGCTCGAGCGCGCCATGGAGCTCACCCCGATCCTCGGCGAACTCGGCTATAACGAAAGCCATAGCTTCAACGGCCTGCTGCAGGTCTCCGCTGCCGGCGGCCCGTCCTGCGGCGAAAGCCAGAAGGTCCGCGGCCTCTGGTATTGCGTCGCCATCTGGGTCAAGGACGGCCCCGGCTATGGCAAGCTGATTGCCGACTGGATGACGGATGGTCGTACGGAAATCGACCACAATTCGATCGACTACGCCCGCTTCTACCCGCACCAGCTGACCGAAGACTTCATCGCCGGCCGCTGCTATGAGGCCGCCCAGAAGATCTACTTCCCGGCCGTACACACCCGCGAACCCTATGCCTCCGGTCGCGGCGCCAAGCGCTCGCCGATGTATGAACGCGAAGTCGAGCTCGGCGGCCACTTCATGGAACTCGGCGGCTGGGAGCGTGCGCATGGCTACGCCGCCAACGAGCACCTGCTGGAGAAATACGGCGATCGCGTTCCGGTTCGGGAAAACGAATGGGATAACAGACACTTCTGGCGCGTCTCGAATGCCGAACATCTGGCGATGAGCGAGGATTGCGGCATCGTCAACCTCAGCCACTTCCACATGGTCGACATCGAAGGCCCTGATCATGTCGAGCTGCTCGAATGGCTCTGCGCTGCCAAGATCGGCGGCGACGCCAATATCGGCAAGGGCATCTACACCCACTTCCTCGACGACGAGGGCATGGTCCGCGCCGACTTCACCGTCTTCCGCCTTGCCGACCGCTGCCGTCTGGTCAACGGGGCAGACGCCGGCCCGCGCGACTTCCACTACATGAAGCGCGTCGCCCAGGATCGCGGCCTCGATGTCACCATCACAGACACCTCGGAGAAGTACATCACCATCGGCATCTGGGGCCCGAACGCCCGTGTGACGCTGAAAAAGGCCGTGGCCGATCCCGCCGGCCTTGATCCGGAAAACTTCCCCTTCGCCGCGATCAAGCAGATCGAGATCGCCGGCAAGTCCGTCACCGCCTTCCGCATCTCCTATGTTGGCGAGCAGGGCTGGGAACTGCACATGAAATACGAAGACGGCCTCGCTGTCTGGGATGCGCTCCGGGCCACAGGCGTCATGGCCTTCGGCGTCGAGACCTATGCCAACTCGCGCCGCATGGAAAAGAGCCTGCGCCTGCAGAACGGCGATCTCTTGACCCAATACAACCTGATCGAGGCCGATCTGGCGCGTCCCAAGGTCAAGGAAGCCGATTTCCGCGGCAAGGCCAAGCATCTTGAATACAAGGCCCGCGATAAACAGCCCGCCATGCTCTGCACGCTCGTGATGACCGACAATGTCGACAAGTCGGGTGTGGCCCGCTACCCGGTCGGCTCCATGCCAGTCATGGACCCTGATACCGGCGAGGTACTTATCGACGCGCTTGGCCGTCGCTCCTACACGACGTCGGTGGCCTATGGCCCGACCATCGGGAAGAACATCGCGCTCGCCTATCTGCCGGCAGAGTATTGCGAAGTGGGGCGGAAGCTCAATGTCGAGTATTTCGCCGAGACCTATCCGGTCGAGGTTGCGGCGGTGGGGTATAAGCCGCTGTATGATCCGGAGAATTTGAAGCCGCGCAGCTGAGGGTGGGGCGGTTAGCTCAAAGAGTTATGGACCCGTCGGTCGAGAGGCCGGCGGGTTTTTTCGTTACCTCCCCCCCAAGCGGGGGAGGACGGAAAATCGAAGGCTTAGGCGTGCGCAAGCCGCCTAAACTTCAGATTTTCCTGGAGAGGGGCACGGTTCCGGGGACGAAGACCTCACCGAGCCCCTCTCTTGCGAAATCTGAGGTTTGGCCCTGATCGGGCCAATTCCTCGATTTCGCTTCTCCCCCGCAAGGAGGGAGATGAGCGCCGCGCTTGCGGCCTCCGCCCCTTTCGGGGCACCTTCTCGCAGGCAGGGAGACGGCCACGACGGCCACCGCTTGCGCCTCCCTCTCCCCGCCTGCGGGGCGAGGGTAGGGTGAGGGGCAAGAGCCGAGAATTTCGGAGCCAGCGGCGCGCTCCCGCTTCTCCCAAGCGCATGAAGGAGAGCCGTCTAGCATGGAACATTTATTGACAGAATCCATTGTTCCATCATTCGAACGATGATGGAGAGAAGACGATGGATCTGAACGGCGTAGGTATACTTGGCGCAATCTTGATCGGCGGCCTCGCAGGTTGGCTGGCGGAGCGGTTCATGCGCAGCAATATGGGGCTTGTCATGAACATTCTGCTGGGTATCGTGGGCGCCATCGCCCTGAATTTCATCCTGGCCGCTGTGTTCAACGTGGCCTTCGGCGGGGCAATCGCCTATCTGATCATCGGCTTTATCGGCGCCTGCATGCTGATCGCGGTCGGCAGAATGATCCGACGCTAACCGCTACAAACCCCTCAATTTCAATAGAGCGAGGGGGATGAACTCAAGACATTTCCCAACGAAATCAATGTCGGGCATGTTTTTTCATCCCCCACCATTTCCACCCCCTTACACTCGTCCCGTCCTGCCCTCGGATACACCTGACGATGCGATGTCAGGCGAGGCGGGGCCGGCGCCGGGGTGGCGTGCTGTCGCAGGCACAAATCCCCGGCCCGCTGCAACGGTCTCCCTCCGGACGAGGGGGTGGAAGTGACGGTGGACGGTCGGATGCCGGACGCCTGAAACCCACGATCGGAAGGACGTGCCTCAGAGGCACACAGACAAGGCGCCCACGCTGTCGCGAACATCCAGACAGCGGGGCGAAACAAACGGCGGGTATGAGAGCCGGGCCGCACATGGCCAGACGATCATCCCCCGGGCGAGGGTCCTGGCCGGATTGGTGCACCATCCGGCGGGAACCTCCCGGGCCACCGGCCAGGCTCTGGCAGAAACTCCCTCGGGAGGACTCTGCCAAGCCGGACCCTACGCCCGGTCGAACGTCGGACTTCGGTCCCGACGCCCGTCGCCGCCTTGCCAGAGAGACGCATGCAGCGGGAATAGACGCCGAACGGGGCGCCGGAAGGAGCCACATATACTTACTTAGACAGGTTGCTTCTGGCGCCTCGTCCGAGACAAATTTTTACCACCCGGAGGATGAAAATCTGACCGGTCGCGAAGCTTGCGAGGTCTCATCTCCCCCGCAAGGAGGGAGATGTCCCAGCCAAAAACAATTTGTTCTCCCTTGAACAAACCGCCGTAAACTGCCCACATTGGATGAGAAGAAAAACGCGAGGAAACGGACATGGACGGACAGGTTGCAGCAAGGACGGACGAGACGTCAGCCGGCGTCGCGGAGTCCGAGACACGTATCGCTGCCCTGCTCGCCGCGCAAAAGGCGGCTTGGGCCAGCGACGTTACGCCGGATCATGCCACCCGCGACGATCGCCTGGCGAGGCTCGATCGCATGGTCGAGGGCTGGCAGGACCGTTTCGTCGCCGCGATCTCGCAGGACTTCGGCAATCGGCCGGCGGTGGTCACCACACTGACCGACATCGTGCCGGTGCGGGCCGCGATCCGCCATGCGCGCCGCCAGTTGAGAGCCTGGATGCGCCCGCAACGCGTGTCACTCGCCTGGACGGGCAAACCCGCCTCGGCCGTCATCCTGCGTCAGCCGCTCGGCGTGGTTGGGATCGTTGGGCCCTGGAATTATCCCCTCAATCTTGTGCTGTCGCCGCTGATCGGGGCGCTTGCCGCCGGTAATCGGGCGATGCTCAAACCCTCGGAACTGACGCCTGCCTATGCGCAGGCGCTGGCGCAGGCGATCGCCGAGACCTTTGCCGAGGACGAGGTGGCCGTCGTCACCGGCGGTCCCGATGTCGCCGCTGCCTTCACCGCCGCGCCGTTCGATCACCTTGTTTTCACCGGCTCCACCGCTGTCGGCCGCAAGGTGGCGGAAGCAGCGGCGAAGAACCTGACGCCTGTGACGCTCGAGCTCGGCGGCAAGTCACCTGCCATCCTCGATCTCTCCGCGCAATTCGACAAGGCCGTGCCGCGCCTCGTCTGGGGCAAGCTGCTCAATTCCGGCCAGACCTGCGTCGCGCCGGATTATGCGCTGGTGCCGCGCGGCCGGGTCGCCGATTTCTTGTCTGCCGTGAAGGCGGAAGTGGGGCGGCAGTATCCCGGCCTGCCTGTCAATGCCGATTACACCTCGATCATCAGCCCGCGCCACTATGCCCGGTTGATCCGCCTCGTCGAGGAGGCCCGCGACAAGGGGGCCGAAGTGCTTGAGCTTGGCGGTTCCCATGATCCTGAACGGCGCATGTTTTCGCCAGTTGCCTTGATCGGCGCGCCGGACGAGACGGCCGTCATGCGCGAGGAGATCTTCGGGCCGATCCTGCCGATCGTGCCATACGATACGCTGGACGAGGCGATCGCCTATATCAACCGGCGCGACCGGCCGCTCGCGCTCTACTGGTTCGGCGAAGACAAGGCAGCGCAGGAGCGGGTCTTGACCGGCACGATCGCCGGCGGCGTGACGGTCAACGACACACTTCTGCATCTCGCCCAGGACGATCTGCCCTTCGGCGGCGTCGGGGCTTCCGGCTACGGCGCTTATCATGGCGAGGCCGGGTTCCTCGCGCTGAGCAAGGAGAAGCCGGTGCTGAAACAGTCGGCGATCTCAGGCGTGAAGCTGCTGTATCCGCCGTATGGCCGCCTGGCGGACTGGATGCTGAAGTTGCTCGGCCGGATCGGCTGAGCCGGGACGGGCCGATCAGCCGGCGGCGAGGCGGGCTGGCCGCGAATTTTCGACGGCGGCAGTCGGCCAGGATGAGGCCGACAGGGATGCCTCGAATTCGGTGAGCGGCATGGGCCGGCCGAAGTGCCAGCCTTGAAAGACGTCGCAGCCGACCTCGTAGAGGAAGGCGTGTTGCACCGGCGTTTCCACCCCTTCGGCGACGGTGCGCAGACCGAGATCCCGGGCGAGCGCCCGGATCGAGCGGACGAGGGCGGCGTCGCGCTCGCTTTCGGTGATGCTGGCAACGAAGCTGCGGTCGATCTTCAACTCCGCCACCGGCAGGCTGCGCAGATAGGCGAGCGACGAAAAGCCGGTGCCGAAATCGTCGAGCGAGAAGGTGATGCCGAGCGCCGTCAGCTCCGCCATCTTTTCGGCGACCGGCTCCAGCCCTGCGATCAAGACGCTTTCGGTGAGCTCCAGTTGGAGACGGGTCGGATCGATGGCGTGGCGTGACAAGAGATCCCGGACCGTGGCGCAAAAATCGCTCTCGTTGAACTGGCTGGCGCTGACATTGACCGAGAGGGTGAGCGTGGCACGGTCCGGATCCGTCTGCCAGCGAGCGAGGGTGGCCAGCGCCTCTTCGAGCACGAAGCCGCCGATGATCGGCATCAGCCCCACTTCTTCCGCCGCAGGAATGAAGCTCGCAGGCGAAATCGCACCCCTGGTGGGATGGGTCCAGCGCAACAGCGCCTCGGCCCCGACCACCTTGCCGTCGCGATCGACCTGCGGCTGGTAGGCGAGCGTCAGCTCACGGCGCCGCATGGCTCGGACGAGATCACGCGCCGTGCCGCTGGGGGCCGAGAGGCGCTTCTGAAGGATATAGACCGTGCTGCAGAAGACGAGGGCGGCAATGGCCGGATTCATCCAGATGCCGATGGCGCGCAGTTCGGCTGGCAGGGGCTCGGCGACGGCCAGGCGCAAGTCTGCTGCGTGAAGGACGACGAAGGCGACGAGGCTTGCCGCGATGATGGCCAGTTGCAGGCGCGACGGGCGGCGCAGGTGGTTGAGGTAACCCAGCATGCCGAGCACCGGCAGGAAGAGGTGGGTCACGCGCGGCGAGCCGGGCTCCGGCACGTCGAACATCAGGGAAAAGCAGATGATGAACAGGAGGAAGGAGATCTGAACGACCAGATTGACGATGCCGAACTTGCCCTGGCTGACGAGGACGAAGCAGACTAGCGCAATGGTGACCGGAAAGCTCTCGGCGATTGCGACGGCGGTCAGGCCATTGACGGCAAAGATCACGGTCCAGACCGTCGAGAAAAGCGCAACCGCGAGGGTGGCAGCCTGATAGGCGCGGATCACCCTCGTGGTCTTCTGCTCTTCGCTGCCCCTGCCGATCATACCCCGCCCGTCAGCACTTCCATGCCCTGGATTGAACCCCGACGCTCCCGCGCGAAGGCTCAATTCAGTACATTCTAACATCGCGATCGAAAAGAAACAGTGTCGAGGCATGCTTAAGGCGGCGTTAGGCGAGCCACCCGGCATCACACTTGTGTTTGACGGACAAAAGGGAACGGCCAGCCGTTGCCGGCCGGCCGTTCCTGAAGGACCGTTCGGTCCTTCCTCCCCCCGGAGAATCCTCACATCGGCCGTTCAGCCCGGTCCGGTCAGCCCGCCTTGGCGACCTTCATCAGCTCGGGGTCATAAACGCGGCCGAAGCGATTGGCAAGGAAGGCGGGAAGGCCGATCTCTTCCTGGCGCACGAAACCAGCCTGCGGCAGGGTGCCGTCGGCCAGCAGATCAAGCACCGTGCAGATGCCGGCCGCCGTGGTGATCTGGATGGCGCTCATCTTCTTTCCCGCGACGACGCCGGCATAGACCTTGTTGGCATAGGTTTCCTGCAGGTAGCGGCCATCCTTCCAGCCGCAGACGGTGACGAAGATGACGACGACGTCCTGCATGGTGGCGGGCAGGGCGTTTTCGAACAGGTCCTTCAGCACGTCTCGACGGTTCTTCAGGTTGAAGTCGTTGAGCAGCGCCTTGATGATCGCCTGGTGGCCCGGATAGCGGATGGTGCGGTAGTTCATCGTGCGCACCCGGCCGTCCAGCGTCTTTGCCAGCGTGCCGAGGCCACCCGAGGTGTTGAAGGCCTCGTAGGTGACGCCGTCGAGGGAGAATTCCTCGCGCTCTTCCATAGCCGGCACGGTGATCAGCTTGCCCTCGACGATCGCCTCGCAGGGCTCGATGTATTCGTTGATCAGCCCGTCGGTCGACCAGGTGAGATTGTAGTTCAGCGCATTGGACGGGTATTGCGGCAGGGCGCCGACGCGCATGCGGACCGTATCCAGCGTATCGAAATGCTTGGTGAGATCATGGGCGACGATCGAGATGAAGCCCGGTGCCAGGCCGCATTGCGGGATGAAGGCGGAGCGTGCGCCGCGGGCGAGCTCTTCCACCTTCCGGGTGGTGGCCACGTCTTCAGTCAGGTCGAGATAGTGGGTGGCGGTGCGGGCGGCACTTTCGGCTATCGCGCCGGTCAGGTGGAAGGGGGCGGCCGAGAGGACGGCGAACTGGCCGGCAAGCAGGGCGTCGAGGGCGCTGGCATCGGTGATATCGACTTCGGCAGCGGTGACGGCGGCGTGGGCGTCGAGCTTGGAGAGCTGGTCGGTGCTGCGGTCGGCCACCGTGACCTTGTAGTCGCCGGTCTCCGCCAGCATGCGGGCAATCGCACCGCCGATCTTGCCGGCGCCAATGATGGTGACGTTTTTCATGGTAGTGCCCCTCGCATGCATGAGGGCCCGTTCAAGACGGACCTGGTGTCATTGATCACATCAGTGTGGCGCCGGGAGATGTCGATTCCAAGTGACGATATGAGCGTAATGCGGTATAGATCTGGTCATATCGACGAATGGAATGCGCGAAATGTTGTTGAGCGACAAGGATCGGGAGCTGCTGTCCCTGCTCTCGGAAAATGCCCGCATGCCGGTGGCGCAACTGGCGCGGCGGCTCGATCTGTCACGCACCACGGTGCAGGCGCGGCTGGAGCGGCTGGAGGGGCAGGGGGTGATTGCCGGCTATCAGGTCCGGCTGTCGGACGGCTATCAGAGCGGGCTGATTCGGGCACATGTGATGATCACGATTGCGCCCAAGGCGCTGGCAGCTGTCACGGGTGAGCTGGACGCGATCCGCGAGGTGTCAGCGCTCTACTCTGTGAATGGACCATATGACCTGATCGCCATCGTGGCTGCCCCTTCAATCTCGGAACTCGACCGGATCATCGACAGGATCGGGGACTTGTCGGGGGTGGAGCGCACGCTGTCGTCCATCATCCTGTCGACGCGGATCGCACGCTAGGTCGTACACGGAATAATTGCGCACGGCAGCCTTCCGTTCAGAAAGGTTTAATCAACTATATGTTGAAGTAGTATAGCAGAATATTCGGGGAGGGTGGCATGAAAGTTGCGGCATTCCTTTTGGGTCCAATACTCTGCCCAACGCTGCTATTCGCCGCGCCCGTGAGCCTGGGGCCCGTGTCTGCGCATTTCGTTTCCGGTAGCTCCAGCTGGGTTTCGCGTCATGGGTCCGTGATGGTGCTCGATGTCGGTGCGGATGGGTTGGTGCAGGGCTACCTCGTCAACAATTCGCCGGGCAAGGGCTGTCGCGGGATTCCCTATCCCCTGAACGGAAGGATAGAGGGCGACTCGATCGCCTTCGAGGTCCGGTGGCGCAACGGGGTTGCCGATTGCATGGCCGAGACGCATTGGCGAGGCCACCTGCAACCCTCGCGCAATGGCGGGGTGGAAATCGTTGCCGAATGGCAGCGCTCCTCTAGTGTCGCGACGGTGGCTCTGCACGAGCAGGCGCCTCAAGGGGGCGTGGACCTCTTCACGTATCGGGCCGTGCCCGGATTGCAGTCGGATAGAGCGCCATAAGGTGAAAAGCTAATTCGCTAAGTCGTTCAACGCCTGTCACGCCGCCTTCAGATCCGCGCGTGCAAGGGCCCGCTCCAGCGCTGCGATGCAGGTTTCATCGTGATGACGACCCGCTCCCTCCCAGAGAATGGAGAGCGCCTTTTCGACCGGCATGGCGGCGCGGTAGGGGCGGTCGGCGGTCAGAGCATCGAAGACATCGGCGGTCGCAACTATCCGCGTCTCAAACGAAATATCGTCACCCTTCAGCCCGCGCGGATAGCCGGAGCCATCGAGCTTTTCGTGATGGGCGCCGCCGATCAGGGCGAGATCAGAAAAGGCTTCGATGCGCGACAGGATCGTTTCGGAGAATTCGGCATGGCGCTTCATCTGCTCCCATTCCTCGCCCTCGAGGTGACCGGGCTTGTCGAGCACGCTGTTGGAGACGCCGAGCTTGCCGATGTCGTGCAAAAGGGCAGCACGTTTGAGGCGGCGGCGCTCGGGGAGCGGCATGGAGAGTTCTTCGGCGATCAAGTCGGTGAACAGGGCGACGCGGTCGCTATGGCCCGACGTATAGGGGCTCTTGGCATCGATGACGCGGGCAAAGCCGGCGGCGATATCGTCGAGGTAATCCTCATCGGCCATCACGGCCTGGCGGCCGGGCTCCATGGCCAGTACATAGGCTTCCAGATTGTCAGAGCCGAGTTCGGCGAAGAAGACGGGTGTGGCGAGCGTTTCGAAGAGGGCGACGAGTTCGGGATCGAACCAGCTGCCGGCGCGCTTGCGTACTTCCTTCAAGGCTGCCTCGCCGCCTTCGTGGACGAAGAAGACGTCGATGACCTGGGCCATGAGCGCAATGCGGGCAAAGAGATGGATTTCCGCACCTCTCAATCCCTGCGGCTGGCCACCGCCATCGACATGTTCGTCGAGATCGAGAATCCCGCGGGCAACCTCTTCGGAAAAACGCATCTGCCGGGCGATCTCCGCGCCGCGCTGGCAGCGGGTCTGGATGAGGCTGGTGGAGATTTCCCCGCCATTCTTGAAGATGTTGAGAATGCCGCGGAAGCGTTCGGCGAGGCCCGCTTCCATGCCGGTATGCGACAACACGAATTTGAGGATCTGCGGGAAGGAGCCATCGACCAGCTTGAAGTCGTGTTTGAACTTCAGGTCATCGGCCAGATAGAGTTCGCAGATGCGGGCGGCGTTGGATGAGCAGCCGAGATCCTTCAAGAGCAGGGTGTAGTAGAGATCGCGGAGCGCCTCTTCGCCAAGGCCGAGCGCGCGGCCGATTCGCGTTCCGATGAAGCAGCAGCGGACGCAATGGCCGGCGGGCTGTCCCTCGGTCATGTCGAGCGCGTGGCTGAGCGCCTCGATCAGTTCGGCAAGCCGGATGGTCTCGGTCATGGCGTCTCCTTCGTCGGAGAGCCTAGCAACCGTATATTAAGAACGCGTGTTGAACGGGAGCGTCGAACTCTCCACGTCAAAGCCTCGTATCAACCTCCTGTTCATCGCTTCCGTGCTTGTCTTTTTCCCGCATTGTCTTAAGCCTGCAGACGCACTATGTGCGGATGAGCCAAACGCAAGAAGGACTATCCCCTGTGATGAACGAAGACGAAGACGACAAGAGCAAGGAACTGCCGATCGGCAAGGAAACGGAAGCGAACCTCTTCAAGTCGCGTTCGATCTTCATCTATGGCGGAATCACCATGGAGCTGGCGCAGAAGGTCTGCACGCAGCTTGTTGCGCTTGCCGCTGCCTCCGACGAGGACATTCGCGTATTCGTCTGCTCGCCGGGCGGCCATGTCGAAGCCGGTGACGCGATCCACGACATGATCAAGTTCATCAAGCCGAAGGTCTGGATCATCGCGACCGGCTGGGCGGCCTCTGCCGGCTCGCTGATTTTCGTGGCGGTTCCGAAGGAACGCCGTCTGGCCCTGCCGAACACCCGCTTCCTGATGCACCAGCCGTCTGGCGGCACCCGCGGCATGGCTTCCGACATCGAGATCCAGGCCCGCGAAATCATCAAGATGAACGAGCGCCTGATCAAGATCTACGCCAAGGCCACCGGCCAGAGCCAGGAGAAGATCGCCAAGGACATCGACCGCGACTACTGGCTTTCCGCCGAAGACGCCGTCACCTATGGCCTCGTCGGCCGGATCATCGAGAGCCACGCCGACATCGGTTGAGGCGCTTGCCTGAGATTGACGTGAAAAAGCCGCCGGAGCGATCCGGCGGCTTTTTCGTATTTAGGCCTAAGGGCGGCCGATCAGATGATCGGGCAGCCGCGGCGATTGGCGAAGCGGATTTGCTCGGGACCACCGCGGCGGGTGAAGCCGCGCACGGTTACGCTGCGATCGGTGACGCGCACCACTTCGGCGCGGCGCAGACCTTCCTGGGCCGCGGCGGCACGGGCTTCGCGCGGGCTGCAACCACGATTTCGGTCGCGGCGGTCGAGATCGCGGTCACGGATGACGGGGCGAACGCCATCCGGGCCGATCCGGAGCTCGATACCCTGCGCCGAGGCAGTGGCTGCAAACGGGGCGGCGAGCGGAAGGCCGGCGAGGGCAAGCGTGGTGACCAGGGCTGCGCGCAGGAACTTGGCGGACATGGGGGGAACTCCTTCGTTGTCGTGCCGGAGAAAGCCCGTGGACGCCCAAAAGTTCCCTTGTCTCAGGCAAAGAGAGAGTGTTTCAGCGCCATTCGTGCAGGCGCTCGCCCATCAGCGGCCTGGATGTGACCAGCGGCAGGGTGGCGCCTGAACGCTCGGCATGGCCAAGCGCCTCTGCCTCGTCGTTGAAGCCGATGAAGATCATCGACAGCGACCTCGCCTTCGGGGCGCCCTTCTTGCGATAGGCGAGTTTCACCGCACAATGGGGAAAGGCCTCGTCGAGCACGGCGCCTGCGGGAAGCGCATCCGACAGAGCGAGATGGGCGCCGAGGCCGAGGAACCGGTCGGTCGCGGCAAAGGCGGTCGCTTCCGGCAGTTGCTTGTTCTCGGTCGAGCCCGGCGCGCGGCCCCAGAACAGGCTGTCGACCACGCCCTTGGCCCGCTTCGACTTCACCACCACGAGGCCGCCGGCCGCGACAAGCTCCAGATGGACGTCCCAGGTCTGGAAGATGTCCGGGGATTGGTGGAGTTCGGTGAGTAGGGGGCGGAGGGCGGCGGTCAGGTCGGTTTGGAGG
>UBNV01000013.1 GCA_900466945.1 Hyphomicrobiales bacterium | reverse complement strand
GGAAAATCTGACGTTTAGACGGCTTGCGCTCACATGAGCCTTCGATCTTCCATACTTCGGAGGTTGGGGGGAGGTGGGGGGCTCAGCCCTGGGGGCTCTTTTTCCTCCGCCTCTTATGACATCGGATCGCCACGTATATCCGAGGACGGGACGTGGAGGAGTCTATGGGAGGAAGAATGGCGGGGGATGAAAAGAATATGCCCGGCTCTGATTTTGTTAGGAAATCTCTGAAGTTGATCCCCCATCGACTGAGCCAATTGAGGCTGTTTTGGGCACCAGTTACAACCTCACTGTCTGACGAGTAGGCGCTGTTTGGCCATACTCCTCTTTGTGATCTTCTCGTTTCAGTTGCGTGTAGATGGCCATTGCTGCACGATGAAGGTGAGGAAGCACCATCGGCTACCACAGAGGGGGGGCACTTTGAAACTCAGGAATACTGACAATTGGAAGAATGTCGAACAAACGAAACATCTTCTATTCTTCGCTCAGGTTATCGAAGAGCTAACATTCGATTACTCTTTGGACAGCTATAAGGCGCCCACAACCAACGCACCTTACCTGATACAGGAGGCAATGAAACAGATTGAGATTTTGCAGGATGCAGGCCTAAACCAATATACTTTGAATCCCATACTTGATGAGATGGAAGCGCGACTGAGGGGCAATCCTGTGGTCTCATCCTTAATAAATATGCCTCTTGATAAATACATATGCTACGATCGAGAAAATTACGATGATGTATTTTCACGACTATCGGTGCTAAAGCGAGACATAAATCCAAATATATATTCCGTCAGATGTATGGAGTTGATTTTCGATTCAATTAAATCAGGGAAACGGAAGGATATAGTCTTCCTCTCTAGGGAGCTCGTCACTACCCTTGTCAATCTTGGTGTTGATTCGTCTCACATTTACAACATGTGTGCTGAGTATTTCTACCTTGGCGAAGCCATCACCGAAATATCTCAGATTAAGGGTTTCTTTCGGCTGATATTCCCCCATCACCATAAATTCAAGATTCTCTTTAAGATTAAGAGTGTTGCAGAGATCTTAGGGAAAGATGAATTTGAGTCATTTAACATATCTATCGATGATTCTGTTCCGGAAGTATTTAAATTATACTCTGATATTACTCGGTTTGGGAAGTTGGAGGACGGGCAAAAATTTGTAATCGTGGACAAAATTAACGCCATGGATGCGGTCACCGCGGTCTCAAAGGCTGAAGATTCTATCTCGCGATTACACGACTTGTTTCGTATATTTCACCACAAAGAGTCCTATGAATTGAGTAAGGAAGCGCTTGTCGAGCAATGTTGCGTGGACGGCATCAGAAAGGTTTCACGCACTCGCAACCGGATGCAATTTGTCAACGATCATCGTCCATCTAAAGCCGGAAAGAAATTCGAAGAGATGCTTCGGGTTCTGAAGCTTCCGCATGGTCCAGATCGCGCGAAATTTTTCAGGTTGGTGGACTTTCACGGGATGAGTGTATCCGCTGGGATACTCGAAAACCAGTTGTTGAATATTTGGATTAGCCTTGAGACAATATCTCCCAGTAATAGGCGGAAAACGAAGATTGAATCCGTTGTAGATGGAATCTCGCCGTTTATTGGATTAAATTACTTTCATCGGATATTTGAACGACTGACATTCGACCTCTTCCGTTGGAATCGGTGGCAAACAAGAGCAACCCTTAGCAAGCTTGATCTCCCCAAGGGATTGGGGCCGGTAGAGCGTGTAGCTCACCTCGTGGTACTGGAGAAAAACCATCATTTACTAGAAGAAATTCTCCCAAAAATGGGAAATTTCGAATTGCTTCGCTTTCGGGTAAATGAAATTTATAACAATTTTTCGGATCCCAAAAAAGCCTCCAACTATCTTGATCGCCATCAGAAGCGTGTTTCGTGGCAAATAAGGCGTATATATCGAACGAGAAACTCGATCGTCCACTCTGGAAATACGCCAGAATATACAGCTATGTTAGTTGAGAACGCTCACGATTATTTTGATCAAGTGTTTTTAACGGTCTGCAAGCTTGGATCTGACGACAATGCCTTCCTGACCTTAGAAGAGTGCTTCAATTTTGCACACTGGCAATTTGAAAACTATAGAAAAGATCTTGCTTCTATTGAAGAATTTACCGATGAAAATGTGCCACTTCTTCTTTGGAAGAGGAAGGCGCCGCCTGATAGGTATTCAATGATCTAGAATGGGCACACTTAAATCCTCCACAGCCCATCCCAACCCGACCGCCAGCACCGCCTTCACACCCCCGCACCATCCATCGGATGCTGCGAGACCGGCTGCGCCAGCCGACGGTCATGTAACTAAGGATATCTGAGAGCAGGGTTGCCAGCTCTTGCATGGTGGCCGTTTTGCCCCTCTCTTGGAATTTCTACCACTTAGCTACGCTAATATGCTGAAATTCCGTTCTCCCCCGCAAGGGGGGGGAGATGACCTAGCGCCCCGGTCGCCCGGTCTTGCCCTTCGTCCTGGGCTTACGCTTGCCGTCGCCCGGGTCCTCGTAGGAGCCGGCGCCGGAGCGGGCGCGGATGATCGGGCGGGGGTCGTCGGACCTCCTCATTAAGTTCGCCTCGCCAATCGGCTTCGCCTCTTGGGGCGAACTATCCTCTCCCGCGATTTGAGAGTTGGGGGGAGAGGCGGGCTTCGGCTTCTCCGGCAGCTTGCCGGTGACAGGCTTTTCGGTGCGGCCGACGGTCATTTCGTCAAGGGTGTTCTTGCGGAAATAGGAGCTTTCCGGGCCGGATTTCGGCATGGGCACGGCGCCGTCGGTGCCGGGGCCCATGTCGTCGATATGGGGTTTGGAGAAATAGCTGCCCTTGCCTTCCGGGGCGCCCGACTTGTTGCGGCCGGAGGTGGAGATGCGGGGTTGGGTGTCGCCGTCGGTTTTGGGTCCTCGGGTCAAGCCCGAGGATGACGACGGAGGGGGCGGCGCCAAGTTTTTCCCTCTCGCGCCTTCGGCGCTCGACGCCTCTTGCCTTGCGATCGGGTCGTCCATGGCGGCGAGTTCGACGGCCTTGAGGCGTTTGATCTCGTCGCGCAGGCGGGCGGCCTTTTCGAAGTCGAGGTCGGCGGCGGCGTTGCGCATGTCTTTTTCAAGCGCGTTGAGATGGGCCTGGAGGTTGTTGCCGACGAGGTGGCCGCCATCGGCGAAGCCCTTGCCAGAGACGCCGGAGATGTCGGCGCGGACGTGGTCGCGCTCGTAGACGCTATCAAGGATGTCGGAGATGCGAGCCTTGACCGATTCCGGGGTGATGCCGTGTTCGGTGTTGTAGGCCATCTGCTTTTCGCGGCGGCGGGACGTCTCGTCCATGGCGCGCTTCATCGAGCCGGTGATCTGGTCGGCATAGAGGATGACCTTGCCGTCGACGTTTCGCGCGGCGCGGCCGATGGTCTGGACCAGCGAGGTTTCCGAACGCAGGAAGCCTTCCTTGTCGGCATCGAGGATGGCGACGAAGCCGCATTCGGGGATGTCGAGGCCTTCGCGCAAGAGGTTGATGCCGACGAGCACGTCGAAGGCGCCGAGGCGGAGATCGCGGATGATCTCGATGCGCTCCAGCGTATCGATGTCCGAGTGCATGTAGCGGACGCGCACGCCCTGTTCATGCAGGTATTCGGTGAGGTCTTCGGCCATGCGCTTGGTGAGCACGGTGACGAGGGTGCGGTAGCCCTTCTGGGCGGTCTCGCGGATCTCGCCGAGCACGTCGTCGACCTGGGATTTCGCCGGGCGGATTTCGACCGGCGGGTCGATGAGGCCGGTGGGTCGGATGACCTGTTCGGCGAAGACGCCGCCGGCTTCTTCCATTTCCCAGCTGCCGGGGGTGGCGGAGACGGCGACGGTCTGGGGGCGCATGGCGTCCCATTCCTCGAAACGGAGCGGGCGGTTGTCCATGCAGGAGGGCAGGCGGAAGCCGTATTCGGCCAGCGTCGCCTTGCGGCGGAAGTCGCCGCGATACATGCCGCCGATCTGGGAGACGGAGACGTGGCTTTCGTCGATGAAGAGCAGGGCGTTGTCGGGGATGTATTCGAAGAGGGTCGGCGGTGGCTCGCCGGGTTTGCGGCCGGTGAGGTAACGCGAATAGTTCTCGATGCCGGCGCAGGAGCCGGTGGCTTCGAGCATTTCGATGTCGTATTTCGTCCGCTGTTCGAGGCGCTGGGCTTCGAGCAGGCGGCCGCCCTTTTCGAGCTCGGCGAGGCGCATTTTCAGCTCCTCCTTGATCGACTTGATGGCGCCGTTGAGGGCCGGGCGCGGCGTGACATAGTGGCTGTTGGCGTAGATCTTGACCGACTTCATGTCGCCGGTCTTCTTGCCGGTGAGCGGGTCGAATTCGGTGATGCTCTCGATCTCGTCGCCGAACAGGGTGATGCGCCAGGCGGCATCCTCCAGGTGGGCGGGGAAAAGTTCGATCGTGTCGCCACGCACCCGGAACGAGCCGCGGACGAAGTTGATGTCCTGGCGCTTGTATTGCTGGGCGACGAGGTCGGCGAGGAGCTGGCGCTGGTCGATGCGGTCGCCGACCGACATCTGGAAGGTCATGGCGGTGTAGGTTTCGACCGAGCCGATACCATAGATGCAGGAAACGGAGGCGACGATGATGCAGTCGTCACGCTCGAGGATGGCGCGGGTGGCGGCGTGGCGCATGCGGTCAATCTGTTCGTTGATCGACGATTCCTTCTCGATGAAGGTATCCGAGCGCGGCACATAGGCTTCCGGCTGGTAGTAGTCGTAATAGGAGACGAAATATTCGACCGCGTTGTCGGGGAAGAAGTTCTTGAACTCGGAATAGAGCTGGGCGGCGAGCGTCTTGTTCGGCGCGAGGATGACGGCCGGGCGCTGGGTGGCCTCGATCACCTTGGCCATGGTGAAGGTTTTTCCCGAGCCGGTGACGCCGAGCAGGACCTGGGTGCGGTCGTTGTTGGTCAGGCCCTCGACGAGGTCCTTGATGGCGGTCGGCTGGTCGCCGGCGGGTTCGAAATCGGAGGCCATGCGGATCGGCACGCCGCCTTCGGACTTTTGCGGCCGGGCCGGGCGGTGCGGCATCCAGAGTTCGCCGTTCTTGAACAGCGGGTTGCCGCTTTCGATCAGGGCGGAGAGGGCTTCGACGGTGGCCGTGACGGCGCCGGTGGCGAGGGATTCGGCTTCCTCCAGCGAAACGTCCATGCCGGCGATCGGGTTCAACCCGGCGGCGGCGCGGGTCTTCGGGTCGTTGGAGGCGCCGATGGAGACGCCGCGGGAGGTCTTGGTCGAGGTGGTGTTCTTGGCAGTGGTCGGCTTCGCCTTTTCCAGCGCCACCTTTTCCGCATGGCGGCGGGCTTCGATCTCGATCTTCTTGCGGTGCTTGCCGGCTTTCGACGCGAGCTCACGCTGGCTTTCGACTGTGGACGCTTCCGCCTCGGCCTCCAACTGCTTCACCCAGTCGGAGACGGAGCCCGACAGGGGCGCGCCTTCGAACGGGGCTTGCGGGGCTTCCTCGAAACGATCAGAGGGGGCGGAGGATTTGGGAGATTTGGCCATGCCCGGAATATGGAGAAGGGCGGCGGCAAAGGGAAGAGGCGGCGGGGGAGAATTGGAACGAAAACGCAACGGCTGGAGGAGGTTGTTGCCAGCGTTGTGGCAGGAGGGTGGGCGACGTCAGTAGACGTGGTGGAGCGCGCAGTGGCGGGTCGTGCCAGTTCGGCCTTTTCAAAGCACCATAGCCGGACTTCTCACGCCACCGACAGATGCTTGGACTTGCTCTTGCGCTTGAGATTGGCGGTGGGCTGGTGGTCGGCGATCCAGGGGGCGAGGGCGCTCGGCGGCATGGGGCGGGCGAAGAGGTAGCCCTGGGCGGTGCCGCAGCCGAGGCGGGCGAGGATGGCGGCGTCTTCCGGGGTCTCGACGCCTTCTACGACGATCTCCAGCGACAGGGACTGGCCGAGGCTGACCATCGCGGAGATCAGTTTCTGGTTGGTTTCGCTGCGGGCGACGTCCTTGACGAAGCTGCGGTCGATCTTCAACCGGTCGACCTTGAGGCCGATCAAGTAGGCAAGGGAGGAGTGGCCCATGCCGAAATCGTCGACGGCGAGCTTGTAGCCCGCCTCTTCCATCTGCTTCAGCTGGGCGTCGGCCAGGGCCGGGTCCAGGATGGCTTCCTCGGTGATCTCGACCTCGAGCGATGACGGATGGACGCCGTGCTCGGTGGTCACGCGGTGCAGCATGCAGGCGACGGAGTAGAGCGCGAATTCGCGCGGCGAGACGTTGAGCGCCACGGTAACATCGGGCAGGCCCAGTTCCGGCAGACGGCGGACAAGAAGGCAGGCGTCGCGGGCGATGCGGGCGGTGAACTGTTCCGAGAGGTGCACGGCGCGGGCGGCATTGACGATCTCGGGCGGCGATACGAAGCCGAGTTGCGGATGCTGCCAGCGGGCCAGGGCTTCGAAGCCGGTGATGCGGCGGGTAACGAGATCGACCTGAGGCTGAAACCAGGCGCCGATCGCGCCCGTCTCGATGGCGCGCTCGAGATCCTGTTCAATTATGCGGCGCCGCTCGGCATTCTTGCGCAAATCCGGATCGAATTCGCGGAGCTGTCGGCGGTCGCTGCGCTTGGCGTCGTAAAGGGCCATATCGGCGCAGGCGAGCAGTTCCTCGGCATTGCTGGCATGATCCGGATAGGCGGCGAGGCCGACGCTGAGGCCGATGACGGTTTGGCGCTGGTGCCAGTGGATCGGCTGGCGGCTTGCTTCCAGGACGGAAGCCGCATGGGCACGGGCGCGGTTGAGCGCATCCTGGCCGCTGACGATGACGGCAAACTCGTCGCCGCCGAGACGGGCAATCAGGCTGCCGTCCTCGATGATCGAAGACAGACGCGCGGCGATCTCGCGAAGCAGGGCGTCACCGGCGCTGTGGCCCAGCGTGTCATTGATGGACTGGAAGCGCTCAACGTCGAAGATGAGCAGGGCGACGTCTTCATCGACGACCCGGGCGCGGGCGATATCACCCGCCAGACGCCCGTGGAAGAAAACCCGGTTGGCGAGCCCCGTCAGTGTATCGCGATTGGCGAGCGCTTCCAGGCGCGTGTTCTGGCGCAGTATGTCGCTGTTGGCCCGTGTCAGGCTGTCGGCGAGGGCCGTCGCTTCGTGGCGCGCGACTTGGCTGTTGACGAACATTCGCTCCGCCCAGAGGCTGCGGCGGATGAAGATGAGGATCATCAGCGACAGGCAGAGTCCGATCAGAACTTCATTGGGACGCCACAGTCCGATGAGGCTGACCATCAGCGAAATGAGGATCGGGATCGAATAGTTCAGCGCCAGCGGGGTGTTGCCGATCTGCTTGACGACGGATCCGGCGGCCATGCCGCCCATGATGAGGAACAGTGACGCATGCTGCCCGAGAGGTTCGAAGCGGGTGACGGCCCATGGAAGGGCTGCCCAGACCGTGCCGAGCGCCAGGGCGCCGAGGGACAGTATGGTGAGGGAAAACCGTGGGGCTTGAACGAGAAGGCCACGTCGTGACAGCGCTTTCATCGCATAGCTTCGGACAGCGACGATCACGACGGCAATACCGTACCAGGCCAAGCTGGCAGCGTTTGCCTCCTGCTGCATGTAGAGGATCAGGATGCAGACGGAGAGGGTGATCAGGTTGAGTGCGAGTGTGGACTGGTAACCGTCGGCAACGTCCGCCACCTTGGCTTGCAGCACTGCCGGCATGATGTCGCCGCTTCGGCTCTCACTCAACCACATAATACAAAGCCCATACCTATCGCAACAAATACTCAATAACATGAGCGACTTAACGGGATGTTACGGCGTCTTTGCGCAATTTAACTAGAAATCATCAGCGACTTTTTGCTGGTCGCAGAGGAGGGACCTCGGCCCGCTCCGGGCGAAAATCGAGCCGATTGCCGCCATAGGTGAGCATCCCTCAGGTTGTGGCGAGGCATGCTATTTTCGCATGCTGGGCGCGCAAAACTCTGCAGCGCCATGATCCATAGAATTTGGTAGAGTGCGGGCAACGGACGGCAGTGACTCGCCGGCCGTTCCCGCCGCCATCCTCCCAGATCATGAGTTCTCCATGCCGAGCCTGTCCCCCGCCTCTCTCTGGCCAATTCTGCTCCTCACACTTTCCAACGTCTTCATGACCTTCGCCTGGTATGGGCATCTCAAATACAAGACTTCGGCCTTGTGGATTGCCATCGTCGCCAGTTGGGGCATTGCCTTCTTCGAATATTGTCTTGCCGTGCCGGCCAATCGCATCGGTTCGGAGGTCTATTCCGCCGCACAGCTCAAGACGATGCAGGAGGTGATCACGCTGATCGTCTTCGCCGGCTTCTCGGTCTTTTTCCTGAAAGAGAGCCTGACGATCAATCATGCAATCGGCTTCGCCCTGATTGCCGCCGGGGCCGCCTTCGTGTTTCGCGGATAAAGCAGCGACGGGCGCTGGATTTCGCGCCCGTCGCTTGACCCCGACATATATCCGTCAACTCGTCGATGTGATTGCATCCGGTTCGATGCGCCATGCCGGCAGAACGATGGCCAGCATCAGGACGGTGTTGAGCAGGACATTAACGATAGCGCCCGAGACGAAGGATCCGGTGCTGTCGACCAGGAACCAGGCGAGTGTCGACTCGATCAGCAGCAGGCGCGCCAGGGCTGGATTGGCCGGCATGAGCCGCTCAATGACAAGCCACAGCATGACGCCCCAGCCGACCATGACGCCGCCGCCGATCGCGGCAAGCAACCGGGCGGTCTGTGAATCGAGCCTTTGCATGTCATCGAAAGGCCAAAAGACGATATCGATCAACAAGGTCGCCGGCCAGGCGGTCGACGGATGGGCGCCCAGCGCGACCAGCAGCCCGAGGGCCACGATGAACAGGCTCATCAACTTGAGCCAGGATGCGGAGGATGTGGATGTCATTCGATGTCTCCCTTGGTTTGAGCATCGCCATCATCCGGCGGTCGGGTATTGCGCTCAATTACCCGGGAGGTAAGTGACGGCTTTCGCGTTCCATGGCATGACGGACCTCCTGGAGGTTCCGATGGCGCTCGAATTCGCACGGCAGTTGAAGATCTGGCGAGGCCACCGGCGGATGAGCCAGTTGCAGCTGGCGCTGGAGGCGGATGTCTCGGCGCGCCACATCGCCTTCCTGGAGACAGGGCGCGCGCGACCCAGCCGCACGATGGTGCTCCGGCTCGGCGAGGCACTCGACATGCCGAGGGCGGAGCGCAATCTCATGCTGGATGCCGCCGGGTTCCGGCCGGCCTATGGGAGGCGGAGTTTCAACGACGATGCACTTGCGCCGGTGCGCCGGGCGATCGCACACATGATCAAGGGGCATCAGCCTTATCCTGCCTTCGTCTTCGACCGGCACTGGATCATTCTCGACGCCAATGACAGCGGCCGGTCCATGCTGGCCGGCTTCGGTCTTTCCGACGGCGACAGCTTCATCGAGTTTCTTCTGCGGCCCGGGCAAGGGGCCGCGCTCGTCGAGAACTGGGGTGAGGTGGCTGCCCATCTTTCCTCCCGATTCCGGCTGGAAGCCGCGCATCTGGGCGGGGATGCCGTACTGGAAGAGGCGGCGGCCAGCCTGGCGCGGGAAGCGGCAATCAATTCCCATGCGGACCATGGCGATCTGCCGCCGGTCGTGCCCGTACAGTTCCGGTTTGCGGACGATGTCTTTCCGATGTTCTCGACCATTACCCAGTTCGGTACGGCTGAAGACATCGCGCTTGCCGATATCAAGATCGAGATGTTCTTTCCGGCAGATACGGCCACGGAGCAGTTTTTCCTGCAGATGGCGTCGGGACAGACGGGATCCGGTTCCTTATAGGGGCGGAACCGGTGTCGGCTTGCCTTCAGCATCCAGCGCGACCATGACGAAGGTCGCTTCGGTGACCTTTTCCATCACATGCGTGAGGTAGCGCTGGGCCCAGGTCTCGACCTTCAGCGTCATGGACGTGCGGCCGACTCGGGAAACTTCCGTGTAGACGCAGAGCGTGTCGCCGATCTTGACCGGCATGGCGAAGGCCATTTCCTGGACTGCGGCGGTGACGACGCGGCCGCGGGCGCGCTCGGCCGCCCGGATGCCGCAGGCGAGGTCCATCTGTGCCATGACCCAGCCGCCGAAGATGTCGCCGGCGGCATTGGCATCGGCCGGCATGGCGAGGGTCCTCAGCGTCAGCTCTCCGTTGGGTGCTTGCGTCTTTTCCATGGTGATCGCCGACTCTCTTCTGAGGCTCCTGCAGACTAGAAGCTATGGGACGCCCTCATTCGCCACTACTAATTTTAATGGGTTAAAAGACACCCCTTAGAATTCATAGGGCAGCATTTACGGAAATTAGAACTGATAAATATCAAATTTTAGCATTCGAACCAATTTGGGGGTGGGCAATATGAAATCCGTGTCTCTGTCTGTGCGACTTTATGCACTGGTCGCGCTGGCTCTGGCCGTTCTGGTGGGTGCGCTGACCTACAGTCTGTTTCAATCCTATGACATGCTGGTGGAAGAACGGCGCGTCGGTCTCGCGCAGATCAATGACAATGCTGTCGCGATCCTCGACAAGTATCACAAGATGGAGCTGGAGGGCACGCTGACGCGCGAGGAGGCGCAGGAGCGGGCCAAGGACGTGATCGGCGCCATGCGCTATCAGCCTGACGGCTACATGTGGATCAACGACATGCAGCCGGCCATGGTCATGCATCCGATCAAGCCAGAACTGAACGGCAAGGACCTGAGCCAGAACAAGGATCCGAACGGCAAGCACCTATTCGTCGAGTTCGTCAACACGGTCAAGGCAAACAAGGAAGGCTTCGTCGACTACTACTGGCCGAAGCCAGGCTTCGAGGAGCCGGTCGAGAAGCTGTCGCATGTCATCGGCTTCGAGCCCTGGGGCTGGGTCGTCGGCACGGGCGTCTATTCCGACGACCTGGCCGCACTCTTCCGCCAGACGGCAATGCAGTATGGTGCGCTGATCGCGCTCGCGCTGATCGGCAAGCTGATCTGCGCCTATCTCGTGGTGCGCAGCGTGGTGAAGCCGATCAACCGCCTGAAGGATTCGATGCGGGATATCGCCGAAGAGAAGGTGGACATGGAGATCGCCGATACCCGCCGTCGCGACGAAATCGGTGGCATGGCGCAGACGCTGGTGGTGCTGCGCGACAGCGTGCGCGAACGTATCGAGCTGCGCGATCGTGAAGTCGAGCAGCAGGCGAGCCTGAACGGCGAACGCGAACGCAACGAGCTGAACCTGCGCACATCTTCCGAGCGGCAGAACCACGCGATCAACGCGCTGGGTTCGGCACTGGAGCGACTGGCCGAGGGTGATCTCACGGTGCAGATCGGCGTCATTGGCTCGGAATATGAAAAGCTGCGGGATGACTTCAACCGCGCGGTGGATTCGCTCGGCGGCGTGATCGCGGCGATCAACCAGACGAGCGACGTGGTCACGTCCTCGGCCGGCAATATCAGCGAGGCGACGAACAACCTGTCGAAGCGCACCGAGCAGCAGGCGGCGGCCCTCGAAGAGACGGCGGCGGCGCTGGACGAGATCACCGCGACCGTGCGCACGGCGGCGGAACGGGCGAACGAAGCGCGCCAGATGGTGGCCGAGACCAAGTCGAGTGCCAATCGCTCCGGCGAGATCGTGCGCAATGCCGTCGATGCCATGGGCCGGATCGAGGGCTCGTCGCAGAAGATCAGCCAGATCATTTCCGTGATTGACGAAATCGCCTTTCAGACCAACCTGCTCGCGCTGAATGCCGGCGTCGAGGCGGCGCGTGCCGGGGAAGCGGGTCGCGGCTTTGCTGTCGTGGCGCAGGAGGTGCGGGAACTCGCCCAGCGCTCGGCCAATGCCGCGAAGGAGATCAAGACGCTGATCAGCGCGTCGGCCGCGGAAGTCGACACCGGTGTGGGCCTGGTGCGTTCGACCGGCGAGGCGCTGATCGAGATCGAGGCGCTGGTCAACCGCGTCAACGAGAGCGTCAACACGATCGCGACCGCTGCCAAGGAACAGGCGACGGGGCTGGCAGAGATCAACACCTCGGTCAACCACATGGACCAGATGACCCAGCAGAATGCGGCCATGGTCGAGGAGACATCCGCCGCCGGCCAGTCGCTGGCGGAGGAGAGCTACAATCTGCGCCAGCTGCTCTCGCGCCTGAAGGTCAATGCCCAGCAGGCCACAGGCCATCGCCGGGCGGCGTAAGCGTCAGAACAGACGAACAGATGAGGGCCGGTGGAGCGATCCGTCGGCCCTTAGTTTTTGCCCTGGATTCCTGGCAGTTTTCATTCATGGCACGTTAAGCCGGAAAGCCCTATGCTGCCTGAAGTTGTCCCATAAGGGGCCATCGAGGGTGAAATGAGTTCTGTGTTTTCGTCCCTTGGCCGCCGCATGACGGTGGCCGCATTTTCGGCTTTGCTGCTTGCCGGTTGCTCCGGCAGCGACCGCGTTCCCTTTGCCGATGTCGGAGGGCCGAGGGCGGGTGACCAGCTGATCGGCAAGGTGGATCGCAGCAAAGACGGGCGAGTGATCGTCGGGCGCGTCGGCGATCCCCGGGCGGAGGCTGCAGCCTATGCGCCGCCAGCGGGTGCCCAGAATGCCGGCAGCGAAGGTCTCGACTATCTCGACACACCTGATCTTGCCGAGGCCGAAGCGCCGTCGGCCGCGCCGATGATGGCGGCGGCGGAGCCCGTGGCTGTCGACGACGGTCAGGGCCAGTCGATGAGCGCCATGGCGATCCCCGAAGGCGGCGTCAATATCGATAGCGAACTCGGGATCGGCGCGGCGCCGGGCGTGTCGGACGTGACCTATGCGGATGCGGCGAGCCCGGTCGGGGTGCAGCCGCAGCTCGTCACCCAGGACGGGGCGATGGCGATCGCCGAGGGCAATACCAGCCAGCCTGTCGTCGATGGCATCGGCTTCGACGAGCCGACGCAGATCGTGACGGGGCCGGGCGCGGTGGCGCCGGTTGCTGAGGAGACCCAGGTGGCCGAGCAGATGCCGGAGGAGGGCGGGATCCTGCCGCTTTCGGTGGACAGCGGCAATTCGGGCATGGAGGATCCGGTTCCGGTGTCGAACCGGCGTGTGGCGGCAGCCGCGCAGGCGCCGGCGGGCAAGGATTGTTCGCTTTATCTCGACAAGAGCAACTGCCGCTGAGGTCAGCGATTGCTCAATCAGCCAATTCGCGAAATGCCTAAATCTTGAAGGGTCTGACTTTGCGGCGTTGCCGTCGCGCGGCGGCGAACTGCGTCGCGCTGCGGAGGCGTACCGAGATGGGCGAAGGCGCGCTTGCGGGCGGGTCTTTCAAGGCCTAGAGGGTTGCGGGTGTCGGCTACTCCCCAGCGATTTCGGATCGGGACGGATGGACTGCCGCCAGATCCTGCCGCCTCGAAACCCGTCCGACTGGACGGTGACAACTCCCGGAGTGCCCCATGCCGCCGATCGCCGATATCGTGATGTTTGCCGTAATGCTGGCGGCCGCCGGCGCCGTGGCGGGGCTCTTGGCCGGCGTGTTCGGGATCGGCGGGGGGGCCGTTCTGGTGCCGGTCTTCTACCAGGTCTTCGGTTATGCCGGGATCCCGGAGGAGGTGATCATGCATCTCGCTGTGGGAACCTCGACGGCGCTGATCGTGCCGACCTCGATCCGGTCCTATCGGGCGCATCGGGTGCGGGGTGCTGTCGATGTCGATCTCCTGAAACGCTGGGTTGTTGCCGTGCCGCTCGGGGCGCTCGCCGCCACCGTTGTCGCTGCCTATGTGTCGAGCGAGGGCCTGCGGCTGTTCTTCGCGGTCATGGGCCTGGTGCTGGCGGCGCGCATGCTGTTTCTCTCCAACCGCCTGCATCTGGGCACGGAACTGCCGGGCGAGCCCTGGCGCTTTCTCACTGGGTCTGCGATCGGGCTGTTTTCCGGCCTGATGGGGGTCGGCGGCGGGGTGTTCAACAACACCTTCATGACTCTCTTCGGCCGGCCGATCCACCAGGCGGTGGCGACGTCGTCGGGCGTCGGCGTGCTGATCTCGATCCCGGCCTTTTTCGGCTTCATCTATGCCGGCTGGGGCGAAGCCGGCCTGCCGCCGTTTTCGACCGGCTTCGTCAACTGGATCGCCTTTGCGGTGATCTTTCCGATCGCCATGCTGGTTACGCCCTATGGCGCGCAGCTGGCGCACCGGCTGAACAAGCGGCAGCTGGAGATGGGCTTTGCCGTGTTCCTGCTATTTGTGTCGGCGCGGTTTTTCTGGAGTTTGGTGGGGTGAGGGGGGAAGATACTAGAGATCCCCTCGCGCTAACGACCGGATGAGTCGGTCGATACGAGGCGCAGGGCCAGCCCTCATCCTAACGTGGAAGCGGAAGCGACCCTCGAAGGACGCGGGTGGGTGGCGTCATCGGTCTGGCCTTCGTCCTTCGAGGCGCGCTTGCGCGGGCCGCTCAGGATGAGGGGTGATGTGGCCTGCGGGGGCTCCCAATCAATGGGGTAGATGTGGGTGCCCGGGGAAATCCCCTCCTAAACCCTCCCCACAAGGGGAGGGCTTAACCTGGGCGCGTCCGTTGTGCGTCGCCGATGGCTTAAACCACCACCCCCGTCCGATTGCTCGACATGGTCAGCTTCCGCTCCGCGCGCTCCTGCTGGGGGGAGCGGTTGTAGAGTTCGCGGTAACACTTGGAGAAGTGGGAGGCGGAGACGAAGCCGCAGGCGACGGCGACTTCGACGACGGGCATGGAGGACTGGACCAGCAGGTGGCGGGCGCGGTCGAGGCGGATTTCGAGGTAGTAGCGGGCGGGGGAGCGGCCCATTTCCTGTCTGAACAGGCGCTCGATCTGGCGGCGCGAGAGGCCGGCGTCGTCGGCGATTTCGAGGAGCGACAGCGGTTCTGCGAGATTGGCTTCCATCAGCTCGATGATCTGCAGCACCTTGGAATTCTGCACGCCGAGGCGGGCGCGCAGCGGCAGGCGCTGACGGTCGTTGGCGGAGCGGACGCGGTCGGTCAGGTGCTGTTCGCAGACGCGGTTGACGAGGCCTTCGCCAAAATCCTGGCCGATCAGGTTCAGCATCATGTCGAGCGAGGCGGTACCACCCGCACAGGTGTAGAGATTGCCGTCGACTTCGTAGAGGTCGGCATAGACTTCGGCCTGTGGGAAGGTCTCAGAAAAGCCGGGCAGGTTTTCCCAGTGGATTGCACAGCGCTTGCCATTCAGCAGGCCGGCCTGGGCCAGCACATGGGCGCCGGTGCAGAGCGAGCCGACTGCCACATTGCGGTTATAGGCTTCGCGCAGCCAGGCATTGACCGACTTGTTGTTGAACTCCTCGACATAGATGCCGGAACAGACGATCGCCATATTCGGGCGGTTTTCGCCGCCGAGATAGCGGCGCTCGTCTGCCAGCGAACCGTTGACCTCGATGCCGATGCCGGAGGAGGAGTAAACCTTCTGACCATCGACCGAGGCGAGGCGCCATTCGTAGGCGGCGTAGCCCAGCATGCGGTTGGCGATGCGCAGCGTCTCGATGGCGCCGGCAAAGGGCAGAAGGGTGAAATGCGGGACGAGAAAGAAGACGATGGTGCGCTTCTTGGTCTGCGGCTGTATCTTGCTCATGATGGTGCCCGGTGTCCTTGCTGCCGTTCCCTTGTTTTGCCGGCATGCTCCGCCTGAATTCGTCGGCGCGATAGTCGTTTTACGACATTGTCATCAAATCGCGCGCCGTGGAAGCATTCGCTTTCGCTAAAGGGCGACATTTTTCGGCATTTGGCAGCTTGCGACGTCGGGAAACGGGCGGTCGAGCGCGCGGGGCCTACAGGTGGTTGAAAAGCTTGCGCTTCGGGAGGCAGGGCGATGGAGCGGCGCCGCATGGCTCGATGCCCCGTTTGCGACGCGGTCGGGCGGCCGCGTCGCGTCGGCGGGCTTCAAGCGGGGCGTTCAACGATGCATGTCGCCTGCAGGCCAGCCGAGGTCCTTGCGCAGATCGTCGGGCATGGCGGCCAGCGCTGCGGCATCGCGCTTCATCCGGCGTCGATCGGCATAGGATCTGGCAAGACCGTTCATGTGCGACGCGAGGCTGCCTGCGGCAAGCTTCGCCATCGCAGCCAACGTCGGCGCGGAACGGGCAGTGCGGGTCATCTCGGTATCGCAGCAAACCATGGTCATGGTCTTGATCCTTTCGGGTTCGGCGGCGCCCTGGTCATCCCTTGCTTACAGTTTGAGGGTGGGGGCCGGGTTGGACTTTCGCGCTTTCTCATTCATCAATCAAACGAATGTTCCTTATGCCTATCATTCTGAAGCGTGATGTGTTGACGGTGGCGGGTGAGGCCGAGATCGTCGCGCAGTGCGGGGCCGAGCGGGGCCAGCGTGCGGCGGGTCGCTTCACGGGTGGTCTGGTGACGGGATTTCGCCATCAGGTTTGCGACAGTGTCGCGCAAGGTCTGGAAGGCTGTCGGTGTCATGGCTGCAATCCTCCTTTTCCGGGTGTGAGAAGAGGATGCGCCCCGATTGACATTCAATCAAACGCAATAGTATCGTCTTCAAGTTCAATTTTGTTGAAGGTCAATCCTCATGACTCTCATGCTGCGCCAGCCGCTTCCGCTTCTCGACAACGACGTTCTCCGGACCTTCGTGGCGATCGCCGAGACCGGCAGTTTCACAACCGCCGCCGACCGGGTCTACCGCACGCCCTCGGCGGTCTCGATGCAGATCAAGAAGCTCGAGGAGCAGCTGAACGTGACGCTCTTCCTGCGCGACGCGCGCTCGGTGACGCTGACCGAGGGCGGCGAGGTGCTTCTGCCCTATGCGCGGCGCATGCTGGCCTTGTCGAACGAGGCGGTGGGGCGTTTCCGCATGCCGGAGATGAAGGGGGTCGTGCGGCTGGGCGCGCCCGACGATATCGGCGAACGCTTCATGCCGACGATTCTCAGGCGCTTTGCCGAGCTTTATCCGTTGATCATGGTGGATCTGACGGTCGACACATCGGGCGCGCTGAGACGCCGGCTCGCCGAACAGCGGCTGGACCTGACGCTGGTCAATTGCGCGCCGGGCCAGGTGGTGCATGAGGGCGAGGTGATCCATCAGGAGCAACTGGTCTGGGCGGGCGCCAAATGCGGCACGGCGCATTTGCGCGATCCGCTGCCCGTCTCGATCTGGGAGGACGGCTGCTGCTGGCGGGCGGATGCGCTGGCGAGGCTCGACAAGGACAAGCGGCCGTACCGGATCGCCTATCTTTCGGCCCATACGATGGCGCAGCGTGCGGCCGTGATCGCGGATCTGGCGGTGGCGCCGCTTCCGCGCAGCTACCTCACCGACGACATGACGGCGCTGGGCTCCAAGCACGGCCTGCCGGAGCTGGGATCGTTCGAGGTTCGACTTTTGACCGGCAAGGAGACGTCGGAGACGATCCGGGCCGTGGCGGACAGCGTGCGTTATGCCTTTTCCGAGATGATCGGCATGGCGGCGTAAGTCGACGCGATCGGTAAGAGATTGGCGATTTCTGTAATTCGGGAAATGCCGAATTGATCGGCTTGCAATGGGAACTGCGTGCGCATGGTGGATGAGACGAAGGCTCTGAGGCTCGAGGATTTTGTGGGCCAGTCTTACGACAAACTGCGTTATGGCGACACGGACCGGCAGGGCCATGTCAACAATGCGGTCTTTGCCACCTTCATGGAAACGGGCCGCGTGGAGCTGATCTACAATCCGGAGGATCCGCTGCTCGATGAGGGCTATTCCTTTGTGCTCGCAAAGCTCAACATCGACTATGTAGCCGAAATTTTGTGGCCCGGCACGGTCGAGATCGGCACGCGGGTGGTCAGGGTCGGGCGCTCCTCGGTCACCATGCAACAGGCGGTGTTTCAGGCGGGCAGGCTCTGTGCGTCGGCCGAGACGGTGGTGGTGCAGTTCGACCAGGCGACGCGCAAGTCGCATGCGTTTTCGGAGGCGCAGCGGGCGAAGCTCGAGGGATGGATCCAGGCGCCTTAGGCCGTCAGGAGATGGCGGCGAGATGCGCGGTATCGCCGAGGGAGATCACTGCGCGGCTACTCCAGAAGGTATTTTCGGCAAGTTGGGTGATGCTGCCTGAGGCGACGGGGAAGTTGACCCGGCCGAGGCTTTCGATCGGCATGCCGATCCACCGGGCGATGACGAAGGTGAGGGCGAATCCGTGGGTGACCAGGATTTTGCAGTCGGCCGGATCGGCGAGGATCGCGTCCATGGCGCGGTAGATGCGGGTACCGGTCTGGCGACGTGTTTCCGCGCTCTCGATTCCGCCGTTGTCGTCCAGGCCGCCCTCTTCGGGGACCGGCAGGCGGCGACTGTCGAGCCAGGCTTGTGGCTTTCCTTCCGCGACACCATAGCTCATTTCACGCAGGTCCGGCGTCAGGCGAGGCGTCAGCTGCAGCTGGCGGCCGATGATCTCGGCGGTCTGGCTGCAGCGGAGCAGGTCCGACGAAATGAGGCCGGATGCTCGGCCGGCGCAAAGCTCGGCCAGGCGCGCGGCGATGGCGGATGCCTGCCGGCGGCCGAGATCGGTGAGATCTGTGTCGTACCAGCCACTGACCTTTCCTTCGACATGATGGACCGATTGCGGATGGGTGACGACGTAGAGGGTTTTCATGCAGGGCCTCCCATACATGGCGGCCCCGCAGGTGGAGGCTCTGTTCAGCCCTGCTTTTCGTAGAGCGCCTGGCTCTCCGTCAAGACCTCGTCGAGGCGGCGGCCTTCCTTGAAATGGGCGAGGTGATTGGGGAAGGTCACGCTTTCCGGGACCTTGGGGCAGATTTCGGGCGCGCGGAGATGCGTTTCGACAGGGATGACGCCGGCCCAGACCGGTGCGTCGACGTCCGCCGGGTCGTCGGAGACGCCGCCGGAGCGGATCTTGGCGGAGGCTTCCTCGATGCGCATGCCGATGACCATGGTGCCCTTGGCTTCCTGGGGATCGTTGTCGCGCAGCACGTCCGTGCGGCCTGGATAGAAGCGGTCGACGACGGCCTTCAGGGCTTCCGCCTTCTCTTCCGGGTCGTCGATGATATGGGCGGTGCCGAAACACATGGCGGAGCGGTAATTGGCGGAGTGGTGGAAGCCGGAGCGGGCGAGCACCAGGCCGTCGAGATGGGCGACGGTAAGGCAGACGGGGATGCCTGTCTTCTGGCTCTTCAGCATGCGGCTGGCCGAGGACCCGTGCCAGAACAACCAGTCGCCATCGCGCCAGTGGATGGTCGGCGTGCAATAGGGCTGGCCGTCGATAACATAGGCGACATGGCAGAGGAGGGCGGCATCAAGCACGGCATAGACGGCGTCTCGATCGTAAGCCGCGCGCTCGTGCAGGCGCTTGGCCCGGTTGCGCGGGGTGACGGGGAAGGTTTCGGGCTCGGGTCTCTCGTTCATGCTTGCCTCCTGACGGCTGATGCGGCAGGGATAGGGTGATCAATTGGTCAGAAGAAGATCCACAATGACGCTAAAACTCCGAACCAATTCCGACTGGTCAGCCAGCACCCCGATGCTGCCCGCCCAAGGGCCGCGGCGGCTGGCGCTCTATCGTTCTCTGCGGGGCTTGATCGAGAGCGGGCAGATGATGCCCGGCGACAAGCTGCCGACGACGCGTGATATCGCCAAGCGGTTTGGTGTGTCGCGCGGGGCGGCTGTTGCGGCCTATGAGATGCTTGTGGCGGACGGGTTCGCGGAAGCGCGAGTCGGGGCGGGGACTTATGTGGCCGAGGCGGTGCCGCTGGTGCAGGCGGCGCCGGCGGTTTCCCCGGCGATCATGGAGCAAGAGGCGCGGGCACCCTTGCCCGGGGCGCTCGGATGCTCGACGGCGGACGAGACGTCGCTCCGGATTTTCCGCATGCTGATGAACCGGCACCTGGCCAAACCGTCGCTGCGGCATTTTCATTACAATGATCCAGCGGGCAGCCTCGCGCTGCGGGTCGAGGTGGCAGCGTACCTGAAGGCCGCGCGCGGGGTGGTCTGCGAGCCGGACCAGGTGATCATGACGGCGGGCACGCAGCAGGGGCTGGATCTGGCGGTCCGGGCGCTGCTCAAGCCCGGTGATCCCGTCTGGCTGGAGGACCCGTGTTATGCCGCGGCGCGTGAACTGTTCGAGGGCACGGGCCTCTCGGTCACGGCCGTTCCGGTCGATGGCGAGGGCATCGATGTAGCGGCGGGTGTCGCGGCGCAGCCGGATGCCAAGGCGGTCTATGTGACGCCGTCGCACCAGTATCCGCTCGGGGTCACGCTCTCCATGGCGCGGCGGCTGGCCCTGATCGACTGGGCGAGGCAAGCGGGTGCCTATATCCTCGAGGACGATTACGACAGCGAATTCCGCTTCGCCGGGCCGCCGCTCAGCGCACTTCAAGGCATGGGTGGCGAGGGGCAGGTCATCTATCTCGGCACCTTTTCCAAGACGCTGCTTCCGGGTTTCCGGATCGGCTATCTCGTGGTTCCCAGGCATTTGCGTGAGCGGATGCTGACCATTCGCCGGCTAACCGATCGCTTTCCCTCGACGCTGGCGGAGGATGCGCTGACGGAGTTTCTGCGTGACGGGCATTTTTCGGCGCATATCAAGCGGGCGCGCAAGCGGGTCAAGGCGGCGCGGGATGCGCTGGTCGAGGCGTTGCACGAGGGGCCATTCGCGGTTTCGACGCCGGAGCAGGGGCTGCATCTGGTGGCGGAGCTACCGCCCGGCACCGACGACGTATCTCTCGCAAAACGGGCGAAAGAGACCGGCTTTGGCGCCAAGGCGCTTTCGCCGCTCTATCTTGGCGTGCCTGCGCGGCGCGGTCTGGTGATCGGCTTTTCCGGGTTTCCGCCCGAGGTCATGGCCGACGGCGCGCGGCGGTTTCTGAGTTCGCTTGGGTGACGCTCAACCGAGGCTGCCGTCAGGCCGTGCCTGACCGCGTGGCGGTGTGTTCTGCGCCCGCGATCCAGATGTCGAGGAACTGGCTGAGCATGCTCTCGGCGGTTTGCGGCGGCGTGATCCAGCCGGAGATCTCGAAGACGATGACCTCGTGAAACAGGGCCTGGACGCCGCGCGCGAGCAATAGTGCCCGCTCGTCGGAGTGTGAACCGTGCGAGGGACTGCGGAAGAGTTCGGCGATCTGATCTTCCAGCGTGCGGCAGAGGTCGAGGAAGGCGTCCGTATGGGGGCCGCGGGTGAGGGCGGACTGGCTGAGATAGAGGCCGGCAAAGGCGTGTTCGCGACAAAAGTAAGAAAGCCAGGGCGAGAGGAGGGCGCTGAGCCGCTCAGCCAGCGGACAGTCGTCTACCCTTGCGATTTCCGATCTTCCGGCTTCGGCCAGCTTTTCGATCTCGGCCAGCCCGAGCGCTGCCAGAAGATTGGCCTTGTCGCCGAAATGGGCAAAGACGCTCGACTTCGCAACCTTTGCGGCGCTTGCGACCTGGTCGATGCTGGTTGGCTCGTACCCTTGGCGCCCGAAAAGCTCTCGCGCGGCGCCCAGGATCTGGTCTCGGGTCTGGCGGCTGCGGGACTGGCGAAGTTTCATGCGCGATTCCTTTTGGACGAGCCTACGCCAAAATTATCTTGACCGGGGTCAATTTATCCAACATAAAATGACCGCGGTCAAATACAAGGAGATAACGCATGTCCTTCCTGTCACGCGATGCCCAGCCCTCGCGGCTTCTCGTCCTGAATGGCAATCCGGCGCGGGACACGCTGTGCGGCGCAATGGCGGAGCGGATCGCCGCCTCCGCCCGCGAGCAGGGCCAGACTGTTCGGCTGGTGCATCTCGAGGACCTCGATTTCGACGGCAACCTCAAGCAGGGCTACCGAGCCCGGATGGAATGGGAGCCGGATCTCAAGGCCTTTGCGGAGGATCTGACCTGGTGCGACAGGCTGGTGATCGTGCATCCGCTCTGGTGGGGATCGGCGCCGGCGCAACTCAAGGGCCTCTTCGACCGCGTGCTGCTGCCCGGCTTCGGCTTTCAGTACATCGAGGGCAAGTCGCTGCCGAAGCCACTGCTCGCCGGTCGCAAAGCCCGTATCGTGATCACCTCCGACACGCCGACCATCTTCCTCAAGTGGATATACGGCAATGGCTGGGTGAAACTGCTCAGGCGCCAGATCCTCGGCTTCTGCGGCTTCAAGGATTTGAAGGTGAACTATTTTGCCCCGGTTCGTGGAGCAAAGCCGGAAGCATTGGCCAAGATGGTCGAGGCGGCGCCCGGGATTCTGGGGTGAGGGGATTCTCCGATCTCGGTCCAGAGCGACTTCGTTGACTTGACTTGGAATACGCCGATATCAAGCTTCATGACTGATCTTTCGACCCAACTGCTCGATGACCTGAGTTTAGATGAGGCCGCCCGACCGAAGGCCCCGCCGGTGCCCCAGGCAACCGCCATGCACCGTCGCCAAGGCCGACAACTCGCCGCAATCCACAGTCACCACTTAAGGGAAATGGGCCAAATCGGCGCGATCCTCGCCCGGATCGAAGCGCGGGACGCTCCGCCTGAGCACCTGAAGCAGTTGGTGCTTTCACTTGATATGGCCGAGAATTTTTCGGCGTTCGGATCGCTTTGCGGCCGTGAATGCCACGTGCTCAAGTTTCACCACGACATTGAAAGTGCCGACATGTTTCCGCGGATCGAGGCTGCGGGAGGCGGCCGGTTTCGCGATATTGTAGCGAAACTCAAGGCGGAGCACGCGGTCGTCCACGAGTTGATTATCCGCCTTTCTCGTGCGGCAGACGCATTGGCGGAAGTCCCGTCGGAGGCAAATTTCATTCAGGCCGGCAACACGTTCCGAAAACTGGAAGAGGTCGTGCGCTCCCATTTCGGCTATGAGGAAACCGAATTGGAGGAGGTCATCGGGTACTACCTCGGATCGATCTGACGTTGTCGTTTCGTGAGTCTCTCTCGGCCCTGAAGTGAAGAAAGAATGGCACTTATTACCCTTGCTGTATCCGGCTACCGTTCAATTCGCAGTCTCGTACTCCCGCTTGAACGGTTGAATGTGGTCACCGGCGCGAACGGGAGCGGGAAGTCCAGCCTTTATCGCTCCCTGCGTCTCCTCGCCGATGTCGCCCAGGGACAAGCGATTGCTTCTCTGGCCGCCGAGGGAGGCTTGCGATCGACGATGTGGGCAGGTGGTGCCGGCTATTCGAGCGCCATGCGTTCGGGACGATCACCGATGCTGGGCAATGTCGGGCGCGGCCCGGTGTCGCTTCGCCTCGGTTTCGCGTCGGAGGACTACGGTTATGCCATCGATCTGGGGCTTCCCATCCCGGGTCCTGGTGCGAGCCGAGAGGAGGCGTCTCTCTTTGGTGACGATCCGGTCGTGAAGGCGGAAGCCGTCTGGGCCGGAGAGAGGCTGTCGAGGCATAATGCTATCGCCCGCCGGGGCAATTCATCCGTTCTTGTGCAGGATAAGAGTGGGCGCCTGCGACCCGTCGTGACCGACCTTGCTCCCTTCGAGACCATGATGATGCGCGCGGCTGATCCGAGCAACGCGGTTGAGTTGCTCTTTCTGCGTGAGCGGATGAAAGCATGGCGCTTCTACGATCACTTCCGCATTGATCGCGACGCTCCATCGCGGATTCCCCGGATTGGTACGCGCACGGTCGCACTGGCATCAGATGGTTCCGATCTCGCTCCGGCCATTCAGACCGTGCGTGAGATCGGCAATGGACCAGCCTTCGACGGAGCGATCGAGGACGCCTTTCCTGGCTCTTCGATTGAGATCAATGTCGCGAATGGCCTGTTTCGCCTGTCCATGCGCCAAAGCGGGCTTCACCGCGCTCTTGACGCCTCAGAACTGTCGGACGGGACGTTGCGGTATATCGCACTTGCCACGGCACTCCACACACCGCGCCCTCCGGAGTTGATGGTGCTGAACGAGCCTGAAGGCAGTCTGCATCCAAGCTTGCTTGAACCGCTGGCCCGCATGATCGCAGCGGCAAGCGAGCGCAGCCAGCTGATCGTCGTCAGCCACGCCAAAGCACTCGTCGAGGCGCTCGCCCATCATGGCGCGCATATGCTGGCCTTGGAGAAGGAGAATGGCGAAACGATCGTCCAAAACATCGATATTCCGGCATGGGAATGGCCGGAACGTTGAACCGCATGCCAAGGTGGCGTCGGACAGGATAACCAGATGCCACGGAGCTCCAAAAGTGGTCGCGCTCTGGTCCCAGACCGTACTCACACCCCGTAATACAGATAGATCGCGTAGCAGGTGACGAAGCCGACGATGATGTTCATCGGCAGGCCAATCTTGACGAAGTCGCTGAAGCGGTAGTTGCCGGCGCCGTAGACCAGTGTGTTGGTCTGGTAGCCGATCGGGGTCGCAAAGCTGGCGCTGGCGCCGAACATGACAGCGACGACAAGACCGCGGGGTTCGATGCCGAGCTGTTGGCCGAGGCCGATGACGATCGGGGTGAGGATGACGGCGACGGCGTTATTGGTGACGCATTCGGTCAGCGTCGAGGACAGCGCGTAGACGAGGAGCAGAACCACGAAGGGCGAGACGGTCGACATCAGCGGCATGGCGGTGTCGACGACGAGCGTGACGGCACCGGTCTCCTGCAGGCCCTGGCCGACGATCAGCATGGAGAAGATCAAAATCAGGATGCCGCCCTCGATCGATCCCCAGGCTTCGTCCGCATCGATGCAGCGCAGGATGAGGATGGCGGGAACGGCGATCATGGCGAGGATGCCGATGTCCATGACGTCGAGCGCCGCGAGAACGATCACGAGGCCAAGCGCGAGCAATGCCAGCGGCGCCTTGGTCGGGCGGAAGGCGCGGGCGGTCGAGCGGGTGACGGAGACGAGCTCGCTTTCATGCGAGAGTTCGTCGAGTGCCTCCGGCGTGCCTTCGAGGAGGAGCTTGTCCGCCGGGCGCAGACGGACATTGCCCAGATCCGGGCCGGGCACGTGTTTGTGCCTGTGGGCGCCAAGGATGCGCACGCCGAAGCGACGGCCGAGCGAGAGGCTGGAGAGGCGGATCCCGTGCGAGAAGCGTCCGGGCGCCACGACGGCTTCGACGATCGAGCGTTCGCCTTCTCCTGACATGCCCCGGCGCTGGCCGACCCGCAGGCCATCGAGATTGTTCAGGGTGAGCAGGTCGGCAGATTTGGCAAGCACGATCAGGCTGTCGCCCTTCTTCAGCGTCAGCGCGTTGACGTCCTTGCGGAACATTTCGCCATTCGAGCGGATGCCGGTGATGCGTAGACCCGGCTGCTTGAATTCGGCGATTTCCCCGACCGGCTTTTCGGTGAAGGGACCATCGGCAAGCACGGTGAGTTCCGACAGATATTCAGCATCGTTCTGGTTATCGAGTTCGCCGCCCTCGTCGCGCCGATCCGGGAGCAGGAACTTGCCGAGCACGAGCATGGTGAGGATGCCGGTGGCGGCAGTCGCGAGGCCGACCGGTGTGATCTCGAACAGGGAGAAGGGTTCGAGACCCTGGCCTCGGGCGACGCCATCGACGAGCAGGCTGGTGGAGGTGCCGATCAGGGTCAGCGTGCCGCCGAGAATGGCAGCATAGGAGACGGGAATGAGAAGCCGGGTGGAGGCGATATCAAGAGCGGCGGCAAGCCGGATCACGATCGGGATCAGCACGAGCACCACGGGCGTGTTGTTCATGAAGGCGGAGGCGATCAGCGCCGTCAACAGGAAGACGCCGAGAGCGAACCTCGGATAGGTCTTGGAGCGCTCCAGTACGAGGCCCGCCACGCGCTCGAGGACGCCGGTCCGGACAAGGGCACCTGTCAGTACAAACATGGCGGCGATCGTCAGGGGGGCGGAATTGGAGAAGACGGCCATCGCCTTGTCGGTCGGCACGAAGCCGAGCACGATGAAGAGGGCGGCACCGGCGGCGGCCGTGACCTCGGCCGGGTATTTCTCCCAGACGAAAAACGCGAACAGCAGGACGACCAGCCCCAGTGCAACCTGCGCCTGGTAGTCTGCGAAGAACTCTATGAACATAAATGGATGGCCCCATGATACCGAGCACGCTGAACGCGCCACACGGTAACAAGCTCCCCTCATGAGAGAAAAAACTCGTAATTCCTGTCGATACTATTCCAGCCCCAGTCGATGGTGGCGGTTAATCCCTCGACCGCCGTCTTCTACGACCGCCACCTTCGCCGTCACCTTCCGAGAGCAGCTTCCGCTCCGGCAGCGTCACGGCCGCCGAGAGTTTCGGGAACGGATCGACCTTGTTCGGCAGCGCCATGGCGTCGATGAAGAGCTGCTGGAAATGCGGCTCCAGCGCCGTTTCGATCTTCTCAATGCGGGTGACGGTTTCCTCGATTTCGCGACGGTAGTCGCGGTTGAGGAGGGCCATCAGGGCGCCGGTGCCGGCGGCGTTGCCGACGGCTTTGACTTCCGAGAGTTCGCAATCGGGGATGAGGCCCAAGACCATCGCGTATTTCGGATCGATGAAGGAGCCGAATGCGCCGGCGAAGCGGATGGTGTCGACGGTGTCGATATTGAGCTTTTCCATCAGGAGCTTGATGCCGGCATAAAGGGCGGCCTTGGCGAGCTGGATGGCGCGGACGTCGTTCTGGGTGACCGTGATCTTCTGGGCACCGTCATGCAGGAGATAAGAGAAGGTGCGGCCGTTTTCGAGGATGCGGTGGCTTTTCGCGGCCATGCCGCCGTCGACGACGCCGTCGGTGGAGATCACGCCGGAGAGATACATTTCGGCGACGACTTCGATGATGGCCGAGCCGCAAATGCCTGTGATGCCTGTCTTTTCCGCGGCTTCAGTAAAGCCTTCTTCGTCGGACCACTGCTCAACGCCGATGACCTTGAAGCGGGGTTCGAGGGTAACAGGGTCGATGCGGACGCGTTCGATGGCGCCGGGGGCGGCGCGCTGGCCGCAGGAGATTTCAGCGCCTTCGAAGGCAGGCCCTGTCGGCGATGAGGCGGCAACCGTGCGTTCACGGTTACCGAGCACGATCTCGGCATTGGTGCCGACGTCGACGAGCAGCATCATCTTGTCCTGGCGATGCGGGCCTTCCGAGAGCGTGGCGCCGGCGGCATCTGCGCCGACATGGCCGGCAATGCAGGGCAGGCAGTAGATGCGGGCGCCATGATTGATGGCGAGATCGATTTCGCGCGACCAGGTGTGGATCGCGCCGGATACGGCGAGCGCAAAGGGCGCCTGGCCGAGCTCGGTCGGGTCGATGCCGAGGAAGAGATGGTGCATGATCGGATTGGCGACAAAGACGGCATCGAGAATGTCGTTCGGGTCGACGCCGGCTTCCGCGCAGACCTTGACCGTCAGCTCGTTGATCGCCTGGCGCACGGCCTTGGTCATGGCCTCGCGACCATCCGGGTTCATCATCACATAGGAGACGCGGCTCATCAGATCCTCGCCGAAGCGGATCTGCGGGTTTGATGTGCCGGAGGAGGCGATGACGCGGCCCGAGAGAAGCGAGACGAGATGCATAGCGATCGTCGTCGAGCCGATGTCGCAGGCGATGCCATAGGCCTCGTTGTGCAGACCGGGCCAGAGCGCGATCATGTTCGGGCGAGAGGTTTCCAAATCGCGGTGGATGGCGGCGGTGACGCCCCAATTGCCCTTGCGGAGCGTCTTCTGGACCTCGGGGAGGAGATGCTGGGCAACCAGGATGTTCTTGAGGCCCCAGTCCTTTTCCAGCATCACGTTCAGGCGGTCGAGATCGCCGAGCGGCTTGTGCATGTCGGGTTCATCGACCTCGACGTAACACAACTGGATGGCCGGATTGCGCGGGAAGGTGCGGTCGGTCGCGGCCTTACGGATGACCTGGGCATTGACCACGGTATCCGGCGGCACGTCGACGACGAGGTCGCCGAGGATCTGGGCCGAGCAGGACAGGCGCCGTCCTGCCGGGATGGTGCGGACCTCGGCGTAGCGCTTCTCCTTCGGCCCGACGGGCGAGATGTGGTCGTTGGAGGAGGTGATGCCGTGCTTGGCGAATTGGCCTTCCTGGACCTCGATCTGGCAGCGCCCGCAGGTGGCGCGGCCGCCGCAGACACTTTCGACATAAACGCCGAGCGTGCGTGCGGCTTCGAGCACGGAGGTGCCGACGGGGAAACGGCCACGCTTGCCGGAGGGCATGAAGAGGACGAGGGGATCAGCGGCGTCTGTCATTCTGGTCTTTCGAAATCTGGGGTATTCCCCGGGGCATGACTGTCTGCTTCGGCCTTACTTGGCCACCGTCTTTTCGAGCGCTTCGCGGATCAGGCGGGTGTAGGGAATACCCCTTTCCTGAGCCTTTGCCTTGATCGCCGAAAGCAGGGCTTCCGGCAGTCTCATGTTCAGTTGTGCGGACTTCTTCTCGAACTCGAACTGGACGGGTTTGAAGCCGGACAGGTCGTATTCGGAAAGGTCTGCTTTCTCGACGAAGGCTTCGGCCTCCGCGTCGGAATGCAGAACCGGCATCTGCTTGCCCTTACCGTTGCTCATAGCGCCTGATCTCCCGTTCGTGCATGTAACGTGCGCTAATCGGTCGGATGAGAATTCCGAGCTCGCTTTCGCGCAAGGTGAAGACAACGAAAACGTATCTGCCTTCCGCAGTGGTTCCGATGGCGCGCTTCCGGTCTTCTCCGACAGTCGGGTCGGGGTGGACGGAAGGCGTTCTCATGAACACCTGCTCGATTTCCGGTTTCGTCAGGCCGTGCCTCGCACATTTCGGCCAGTTGCCGCTGTCCCAATCAAAGCCGGAAATCGATCGCTTCATGTCTCCATACTACACGTTTGTATAGGCAAATGTAAAACGGCAGGGTTTGTGCTGTTACTCCGTCGGCGCGCCGCCACCGACACGCGCTGCACGGCCACCGCGGCGGCCGCCGCCGGTCGAGGCAGAGGCGGGGGAGGCGGCAGGAGATGCGTGGCCGCCGCCTTCCGCCGGTTTGTAGTCTCGGTAGGTCTTGATCCAGTTGTAGCAGTTCTCGTCGGTGCCATTGAGCACGTTGGCGGCGCGGACGGCTTCCATTTCCTGTGGGCGGCAGGGGTTCATGATGGCGGAGGTCATGCCGGCGCCAATGACCATCGGGATGAAGCCGGCATTGATGCCGTGGCGATGGGGCAGGCCGAAGGAGATGTTGGAGAGGCCGCAGGTGGTGTTGACCTTGAGTTCCTCCCGCAGGCGGCGGATCAGGGCGAAGACCTGCAGGCCGGCGGAACCGATGGCGCCGATCGGCATGACCAAGGGGTCGACGACGATGTCATGCGGCTTGATGCCGTAATCCATGGCGCGCTCGACGATCTTCTTGGCGACAGCGAAGCGGACGTCCGGGTCCTGGGAAATGCCTGACTCATCGTTGGAGATGGCGACGACGGGGACGTTATACTTGGCGCAGAGCGGCAGGATGGCTTCGAGCTTTTCTTCCTCGCCGGTGACGGAATTGACCAGCGGGCGGCCCTTGGCGACCTTGAGTGCTGCCTCGATGGCGGCGGTGACGGAACTGTCGATCGACAGGGGCACATCGACCAGACCCTGGACGATCTCCATGGTCTTGACCAGCAAAGCCGGCTCGGTCTCGTTCGGGTTGACCGAGGTGACGCCAGCATTGACGTCGAGCATGGTGGCGCCGGCTGCAACCTGTTCCAGCGCATCCTTGATGACGGTGTCGAAATTGCCCTCGATCATCTCGGCGGCGAGTTTCTTGCGGCCCGTCGGGTTGATGCGCTCGCCGATCACGCAGAAAGGCTGGTCGAAGCCGATGATGATTTCCTTGGTAGCGGATGCGACGATGGTGCGGGTCATTTCAGTCCTCCGGTCGATGCCGGCTGTTGCGCGGCGAGAATGGGATGTGCCGGCAAGTGCCGGGGAAAATCAAGAAGTGCTGCTCAGTGCGGCTGCGGGTGGGCGGCGCGGCCGGCAAGTTCCTGCTGGTCCTGGACGGGATCCGCGCCGATCTCGCGCATGCGGTGCGCGGCGATGTCGTCGGCACGGGCATGCTCGCGCTTCCATGGCTGGCGGCCCTTCAGCACGCCGGATTCATGCACGATCTCAGCGACATATTCCTCCTGGCGATAGGCCATGACATGCACGCCGGAGACGCCCTCGATCTCCTTCACCTCATTGATGATGTCGATGCAGAGCTGCTTGCCTTCCTTTTTCTGGTCCTGTGCGCCTTCGAGGCGGGCGATCACATGGTCAGGGATATGGATGCCGGGCACGTTGGAGCGGATCCACTTGGCGGTCTTGGCTGAGGCGAGCGGGCCGACGCCGACTAGGATGTAGCATTTCTCGTGGAAGCCGAGATCGCGGACCTTTGCCATGTAATCGCGGAACATCGGTACGTCGAAGCAATACTGGCTCTGGACGAACTGGGCGCCGGCCTCGATCTTCTTGCCCAGGCGATAGGGGCGGAAATCATAAGGAGGGGCGAAGGGGTTGATGGCGGCGCCGAGGAAAACCTTGGGCGGGGTCGTCAGCTTGCGGCCGGAGAGGAATTTTGCCTCGTCGCGCATGGTGCGGACGGTTTCCAGAAGCGACATGCAGTCTAGGTCGAATACTGGCTTGGCGCCTGGCTGGTCGCCGGCCTGAACGCCGTCTCCGGTCAGGCACATGATGTTGGCGACGCCCATGGCGGCGGCCCCCAGCACGTCGCCCTGGATGGCGATGCGGTTCTTGTCGCGGCAGGCGATCTGCATGATGGGCGCGTAACCCATGCGGGTCAGAAGGGCGCAGATGCCGACGGAAGACATGTGGCAATTGGCACCTGATGCGTCGACCGCGTTGATGCCGTCGACCCAGCCGTCGAAGATTTTCGCGCGCTCATAGACGTCTTCCGGGTCGGCGCTGTCGGGCGGGTTCAGTTCGGCGGTCACGGCGAATTCGCCGCGGCGGAGAACGCGTTCCAGGCGACCGAGGGAGGAATGGCCGGGCAGGGGATCGAGCGGCAGATGCGGGCCCAGCGGGTTTTCGTCGATATGGGCCATGGATCAGGCTTCCTTTGCCGAATTCTTTTCCCGCTCTGCGGCGGATTCTGCCGTGACGCGGAGCCAGGAGGATGTCTCGCGCAGCGACTGGTTAACCGGCTTCTGCACCTTCAGGATCGCGTCACCTTTGACCATGTTGCGCGAACCGTTCCAGGCCTGGACCCAGACGCAGGGCATGTCGGGCTCGACCTCGCAATTGCCATTGGCACGCACGCCGCCGCAGGGGCCGTTGCGCAGCTGCTTGGGACAGTTCATCGGGCAGGACATGCCGGTGGAGGACAGGACGCACTGGCCGCACATGCGACAGTCGAAAAGCAGGCCCTTCACATTGCGTTCGACGAAGGTGACCGGGGTCTCGACCCTGTTGTAGCCGAGCGCCTTCCAAAGCGGATGGAGGAAGAGAAAGGCGCTGGCGAAGTTACGATAGACCCATTCAAGCAGGCGAGAATTGCGCACGGCCCAGAGGCGGATCGTATAGGAGCGGCGGGCGCGGCGATTGGGCGAGACGCCGGCTGGCGTAAATGCGCCGGTCTTTGCCTTGGCTGCCGGGGCGGCATTGCCTTTTTTCGGTGGGCCGGGATCGACGAGTTTGGGTTCACCCATTGTCGCGGCCTCCGGCATGCACGAGGGCGACGAGGCGGGCCTTGTCGTAGGCTGCCTCGATTTCGGCTGCGGCCGCTTCGGCTTCGGCTTCCATGTCGTCACCGACCGGGACCGGATCGGCCTTGCGCCAGTCGGCGAGATAGGCGTCGGTTTCAGCCGTGCCCGAGCGCATCGCCGCCATGTCGATCGCCTCGGTGAAGCGCAGCGAGAGCTCGCGCTTGGCCGATTTCCGCCCCTGTTTGACGATCACCTGGGCTGGAATATCCCGCCAGTAAACGACGATCTTGTCTGCCATGCCACTCACTCCCTTTGACGCCAGAATGCACGGGGGGCATTCGCCGGACTGCGCTTTTCACGACGTCGCTCGTCGCCAAAAACGACTCTCGTCTGTCTCTGCCGGTTTTTACCAGATTCGGCGGGTGATGCCGCACCAGATCCAGGACCAGAGCGTGGGAGGGAAACGGAGGGCGGACGGGCCTTGCGGGACCTGCGGAGACAGGCTGGCCTCGAGCGCATCTTCCACCGAGCGCAGGGTGATTTCCAGGGCGGAAATCGTCAGCAGCAGCGGATAGGTCGAGATGAAGTCGGTGCGCTCGGGCCGGGTGCGGACTTCGTAGAGCGTGCCGCCGGTATCGGTGCCGGCATCGACGAGATGGAGGGTGGCGCCGAAGTTTTGGGCGTCGTTTTCGCGCAATGACCAGTAGCCGCCCATCTGGCCGCGGTAATTCGGGTTGATGCCGGCATGCAGGTTGATTACGGGGCAGGGCATGGCCGCGAGCTGGCGCGCCGACATGAGACGGGTCGAGACGAGCAGGATCGCACCGGGTTGGATCTGGTCGACGAGGTCGGTGGTTTCCGCTGCGTTGATCGAGGTCACCGGGTGGATGGGAACAGTCTCCGGCAGGACACGGTCGAGGCCGTGGCGGCTGAGCAGTTGACCGACACGGCGGTCGGCGAGGCGGCGCAAGACGCGGGCGGCGATCATGGTGCCGAGTTGGCCGACGGCTTCGACCCAGCCGAGTTTTTTTGCTCTGCGGCGCGTGATCTCGCCCTTACCTTCGGGATTTTCCAGGACGATGTGGACGTCGAGGCCGCTTTTGGCGAGGTGTTGGACGACGATTGTCGGATTGAGGCCGCCCGCGGTCATGACGACCACCGTACGGCGTGACAATTCAGGTGCAGTTCCCGGCATTAGACGACGAGCGCGGCAACGGCGAGGGCGGTGTAGACGACGAAACCGGCGACTGCGAGGGAGAGCAGACCGATCAGGCAGCCGACGACGACGCCCAGGCCGTCACGCTGGGAATGGGCAAAGCCGAGGACGGCAAGGGCAAAGGCCGGTGGCCAGTTGCCGAGCGGGATGGGCAGGAAGACGACGATGGCGAGGATCAGAGCGAAGAAGCCGATGACGCGTTCTGCGAAGCGGCTTTCGAACAGCCAGAAGCGCGGGATGACCAGTCTTTCGGCCCAGCGCATCCAGGGAACCAGCCGCTTGACGATCGCCTCGAAGGTCTGCGGCTCGACACCATAGTCGTTGACGACGCGGGGGAAGTAGACGCGCCCACCGGCGGAGGCCATCATCTGCCAGGCGACGAAGATCAGAGGGAGTCCCAGAATGAAGGTGGCGCCCGGCGGCATGGGCACGAGATTGGGAAGGGCGAAGACGAGAAGAAAGGCGCCGAAGGACCGGTCCTGCAGAGCAATCGCGATGTCGCGGATCGTCACCTTGCGATCAGTGGTGCGGGCCAGGCGGACCAGAAGGTCCGAGAGGTTTTCGGGATGATGATGTTCACGCGCGGTGACGAGACCCGCCACCCATGTTTCCGCCCTGTCGGTCATTCCTGATTCTCTTGGTTTTTGTTGACCTGACGATCAGTGTCGCAGGGGGACATTACAGGGACATTAAAGCGGATGCGGGGCGGGCACGGTGTTTCGCTGATGGTGAAAAGATGGTGAAGACTGCGGCAGCCAACCAAAAACCGACTTAAGCCGTTGCCTTGATTTTTCCGCATGTACTTGTCACCTAGATCGCCTTGTCTCGATCAAACGGGGAATCAGGATGACTGTCGCTTTTCAACGCTCTGCAGGTGTCGTGGCCATGCTCTTGGCGGTGACGCTTGGCACTACCTCTTGCGGCAACACGATCCGCGGGATTGGCAACGATCTCGGCAATGCCGTAGACGCGACGCAGGATGCGGGGCGCAGCGTCGCCAACTCGGTCAACTGAGGCCGCTCATTCCGAACCGCCCAAGTATCAGGCGGCCGGTGCGTGGGCACGCGCGGCGGCGACCAACTCCGGCTGAAGGTCGCCATAGCCGGTGAAGCGGTATTCGTAATCGAGCTTCAAATAGTCGGCCGCCCATTTTGCCTTGGCCTGGAGTTCGGCGTCCTCGGTCTGGGCGAGATAGACGATCTTCGTATAGTTGCCGAAGACCATGTCGCGCAGTTCGGGATGGCGATCGAGCTTCAGGGGCTCGATGACGAAGGCCTCGAACTGGCGGGTGATCAGGTCGGTCAGATAGAAGGCCGTGAATTCCGTCTCGCATTCGGCGAGGAATTTTTCCGTGCCGGAAAAGAAGGCATAGCAATGGGCCCCCGAGAGCCGCTCGATGCCTTCCTCGCGACAGATCTTGTCGACTTCACCCTGCGTGCCGCATTCCGCATAGCCGATGAAGATGTTTTCATGGCCAGAGGCGCGGGCTTCCGCGATTTTTTCGCGGAGCGCCGGTGCGATGCGGTCTGGCCAGACATGCCAGATGGCCGGCAGGCATTCGAGCGTCAGATGATCAAGCCCGTTGAGGGCTTTCACGGCCAGAATCTCACGCGCGATCGCACCGCATGCGATCACGTGAACCTTTTCCGATTTCGTGCGTTGTTCCATCGCAATCCACTCGTTACCAGACAGAAGGTACATTCACATGATGGCGAAAAAACTGACAGTCGGCGCAGCCCTCGTTCTCACCGTCTTCGCACTGTCGTCTTGCGGCAATACGATCCGCGGCGTTGGCCAGGATGCCGCCAATACCGTTGACGCGACGCAGAACGCTGCGAACAACGTCGACTCCGCCGCCTCTCGCTAATTGCAATCGCGCGGGGGACACCGCTCTGAGCGCAGCTATATCAGGAGAGGGAGCATGACGCTCACGACCATCGCAAAGGCCAGTGCCATCTATATGCTGGCGGCCATCCTGTATGCCGGAGGGCATGTTGCCTGGCAAACCATGGCAACGTCCCCTCAGGGCGAGTTCTACGCTGGAGCCGGCCTCTAAAGGGCCGGCTTCGCCGTTTTCAGCCTCATTTCAGCCTCAGGCGCGAGCGCCCATGCTGTTGTGCTTGCGGCTGATGAATTCCTTGGCCGTTTCCACGGCGACGGCTGCATCGCGACAATAGGCATCCGCACCCACAGCCTTGCCGAATTCCTCGTTGAGCGGCGCGCCGCCGACGAGCACGACGTAATCGTCGCGAATGCCCTTTTCCTTCATCGTGTCGATGACGACCTTCATGTAGGGCATGGTGGTGGTGAGCAGCGCCGACATGCCGAGGATATCTGGCTTTTCGCGTTCGAGCGCTTCCAGATAGTTTTCGACCGGATTGTTGATGCCGAGATCAATGACATCGAAGCCAGCGCCTTCCATCATCATCCCGACGAGGTTCTTGCCGATGTCGTGAATGTCGCCCTTCACTGTGCCGATGACCATCTTGCCCTGTTTCGGGGCGCCGGTTGCGGCCAGAAGCGGACGCAGGATCGTCATGCCGGCCTTCATGGCATTGGCAGAGAGCAGAACTTCGGGCACGAAAAGAATGCCGTCGCGGAAATCGACGCCGACGATGCGCATGCCTTCGACGAGAGCCTGGGTCAGGACGTCATAGGGCGCCCAGCCACGCTCGAGCAGGATGTTGGTCGCTTCCTCGATCTCCTCCTTCAGGCCGTCATAGAGGTCATCATGCATCTGCTGCACGAGCTCTTCATCGGAGAGTTCGGAAAGAATGATGTCATCTTCGGCCATGGTGGTGTTTCCCGCTTCTTTTTCAACGCGATTCCGGTCGCGCCGGGCAAGAGACTGCCCGATCGAAAGTTAAACCTCAAGTTCGTGAAAAACTCTTTTCGATTACGACGCCGCGGCAGTGAAAAGCGACGGTGTGAGACTAGCCGTCAGAAATACGATGTCTGTGAGACGCAAGTCGTTGGCGCATAAAGGATGGTTTCACATGCGGATTGGAATAGCATAATGGAGGAGAGAAGCAGCGCGGATGAGCGCTCGAGCGAGGAAGCAGACATGGATGAGATCATCGAAGAAGCGGGTGCCGGACGTCGTTCTCGCGGCGAGGGACGCGGAGCTGCGGCGCGCCGTGCATCGCGGAGCGGCGGAGGTGCCGGTCCGGCCATGCCCTATATCAGCCGCAAGATCCAGCCTTACAACGTGCTCGACGAGGAAGGCCTGCAACTGATCGAGCGGAATGCCGACACCGTGCTCGAGGAAATCGGGATCGAATTCCGCGACGACGCCGAGGCGCTTGAGCTCTGGAAAGAGGCTGGCGCAGACGTGAAGGGCCAGCGGGTGCATTTTCCCAAGGGTCTCTGCCGAGAGCTCCTGAAGACGGCACCTTCTGAATTCACCTGGCACGCGCGCAACCCCGAGCGTAGCGTGCGTATCGGCGGCAATGCCACCGTTTTTGCGCCGGTTTACGGCCCACCCTTCGTGCGCGACCTCGATGGTAACAGGCGTTATGCGACGATCGAGGATTTCCGCAATTTCGTGAAGCTCGCCTATATGGCGCCGTCGATGCATTCGTCAGGTGGCACGGTCTGCGAGCCGGTCGACATCCCGGTCAACAAGCGCCATCTCGACATGGTCTACAGCCATATCAAATATTCCGACAAGCCGTTCATGGGCTCGGTCACGGCACCGGAACGGGCTGAAGACTCAATCGCCATGGCGAAACTGGTTTTCGGCGACGACTTCGTCGAAAACAATTGCGTCATGCTGAACCTGATCAACGCCAACTCGCCTATGGTCTTCGACGAGACCATGCTCGGGGCGTCGAAGGTTTATGCGCGTCACGGCCAGGCATCCGTCGTCTCGCCCTTCATCCTGTCCGGCGCGATGAGCCCGGTCACGGTCGCGGGCACGCTGACGCAGATCCTCGCCGAAGTCTTGGCGGGTGCGTCTTTCACCCAGCTGATCCGCAAGGGTGCACCGGTGCTGTTCGGCACGTTTGCCGCCTCGATCTCGATGCAATCGGGTGCGCCGACCTTCGGCACGCCGGAACCGGCCTTGGTTTCGTATGGCGCTGCCCAGCTGGCGCGGCGCATGGGTCTGCCCTTCCGTACCGGTGGATCGCTCTGTGCCTCCAAGGTTCCGGATGCGCAGGCGGCCCATGAGAGCGCCAATACGCTCAACATGACGCTGCTTGCCGGTGCCAACTTCGTGCTGCATGCGGCCGGTTGGCTCGAAGGCGGGCTTGCTGCCTGCTACGAGAAGTTCATGATCGACCAGGACCAGCTCGGCATGATGCAGAAGATGGCACAGGGCGTCGACCTCACCGAAAGCGGGCAGGCTATGGATGCGATCCGGGAAGTGGGGCCTGGTGCACATTATCTCGGTTGCGCGCATACGCAGGCGAACTTCCAGTCGGCCTTTTACCGGTCGGCGCTGGCTGACAACAACTCGTTCGAGCAGTGGGAAATCGAGGGGCGCAAGCGCATCGAGGACCGGGCCAATGCGCTCTGCCGGTCCTGGCTGGACAGTTACGAGGCGCCGCCGCTTGATCCTGCCATTGACGAGGCGCTGCTGTCTTTCATCGCTGGCCGCAAGGATTCGATGCCTGACGCCTTCACTTGAAAGGGTCCCGTTGCCAGGGAGCAAGGCGGAGCCAACAAGGTCGCCGACATGATCCAGGAGGAGGTCTGGCGACCCCATTACAAGATCGAGGGGCCGCGATGAGCGGCCCTTCGGGCATTTTGACCGCTCTTGAAACGCGGCTCGATGCGTTCGGGCTTTCGTGCCGCGGCGCAGTTCGTTTCGAGGACGGGGAGACAGCACCATTGACTGCCGATGGTCTGCCGGCATCCGCCGTCGTGCTCGTTGGTGTCACGGGCGGGGTGATGTGGCCGCTCTTCAGCGGCTGGCGCGAGACGCAGCCAGATGGTGGCGGATCCGATCCGCTGGATCGTTGGTCGAAGATCGTGATCGATGCGGTCGCAAGGAAATTCGGGGCTTCGGCCTGTTATCCGTCAGAGCCGCCTTACCGACCGTTTCAGTCCTGGGCGATGCAGGCGGAAGGCTTGAAGGCGTCGCCGCTCGGCATCTTGATCCATCCCCATTTCGGCCTTTGGCACAGCTATCGCGGGGCGCTGCTGTTTCCTAAATGGAGCGAAGACATCGACGCTGTTCGAACGGCCGGAGAGCATGCGTGCGATCGGTGTTTCGACAAGCCCTGCCTGTCGGCGTGTCCCGTCGCTGCCATCTCCGCAAACGGCTTTGATGTCGCGCGCTGTCGGGGTCACCTCGCCACGCCGGTGGGGCAGGGTGGCTGCATGGTTTCAGGTTGTCTGGCGCGCAATGCCTGTCCCGTCGGGGTCGACTATCGATATCCGGAGGCGCAGCTGCATTTTCACATGCAGGCGCTGACGCTGCCTGTCTGAAATCCTTGTGCGTGCCTTCACAAAGCCGGGAATCATGGCCAAGGAACGGTGCCATCGAAAGGGCGCTGCGTGCGAAAGTATCTTACCATCCTCGGCTTCCTGGCCACCTTGTTCCTGCCGTCGCTGGCGCATGCCGCATGCGAGGAGATGCGTGAGGGGGCGGCCAACTATCTCGCCTGCCGCTTCGATCCTAGTCGGGAAGATATCAGACTGCATCTCGGCGGGCCGGAAGGAAAGCCCTATGGTGGCTTCGTGACGCTCCGGCAGCGACTCTGGGCCGAGCGGCGCGTGCTGCTTTTCGCCATGAACGCCGGAATGTATCACGACGATCTTTCGCCTGTCGGCTACTTTGCCGGATATGGCAAGGCGCTGAAGCCGGCCGTGACCGGCGGTGGCTGGGGAAATTTTCACCTGCTGCCGAACGGGGTATTCCTGATAAAGGACGGCAAGGCCGAGGTGATGGAGACGAAGGCATTCGTTGCCCGAGGAGTCACGCCGGATTTCGGAACGCAATCCGGGCCGATGCTTGTCATCGACGGCAAGCTGCACCCGCGTTTTCTGGCCGATAGCGACAGTTTCAAGATCCGCAACGGCGTCGGCGTGGATGCAGCGGGCCATGTGCATATGGTCGTGTCGAAGGTGCCGGTGCGGTTTTACGACTTCGCCGCTCTCTTCCGCGACCGGTTGGGCTGCGCCAATGCGCTTTATCTCGACGGGACGATATCGAGCGTCTTCGTCGCCGAGACCAACCGAATGGACCGGCTCTTCCCGATGGGACCGATCCTTTCGGTCAGCATGCCCATCCCTCAGTGAGGATCAGACGGCCGCCTTCGGATAGGCGCGTTCGAGACCGCCGGACTGGGACAGGCCGGAGCGGAAAGCGGCGAAGGCCGGATGCTGGCTGGATCGGGCGACTTCCATCAGGCGGATCTGCAGGCGGGCAGGCGCATGGCTGCCGATCCATTCGCCGTTGCGCTCGAGCTTCAGCGAATTGAGAAAGCGGCTTTCGGATGCGATGTCGAGATAAAGGCTGAGGCCTTCGAGCAGGGCCTCGTCCTGGGCCGTATTTTCGAAGATGAGCTTCAGGAAGGCCTGGTCCGGCTCCTGCATCGAGGCAATCTTGGCGGCGACAGTGTCGCGATCCGGAAAGGCTGACATGGGCTTACTCCTCACATGGTCAGTGCTCTCGGAAACGGGATAGCCCGCATCCATTAGGATAAACTACACCACGCCAAGTTTGCCCGAGGCTTGTCGCGCGGCCGGAAGGCCGGCTTATTCGTGTCGCAGAGCGTCTATCGGGTTCATCTGGGCGGCGCGGCGGGCCGGGAAATAACCGAAGACCATGCCGATGGCGGCCGAAAAGGCGAAGGCGAGGAGGATGATCGAGGGGCTCGCGACGAAGGGGACCGACAACAAGGAGACCGCGAAATAGGCGATGGCGAGTCCGAGCGCGATGCCGACCACGCCGCCGAAGACGGAGAGCGTGACGGCTTCGACCAGGAACTGCATCAGGACCTGTCGCTCGACGGCGCCGATCGCCAGCCGGATGCCGATCTCGCGGGTGCGCTCGGTGACCGAGACCAGCATGATGTTCATGATGCCGATGCCGCCGACGAGCAGCGAGACGGCGGCGACTGCGCCGAGCAGACCGGTCATCAGGGTGGTCGTCCCGGTCAGTGTGGCCGCCATCTGAGTCATGTCGTTGACGGTGAAGTCGTCGTCACGACCCGAGACGATCTTGCGGCGCTCGCGCAACAGGCGCTCGACATCGGCCTGCACCTTCGCGGTGGAAACGCCGTCCTGCGCCGAGAGCATCATGCTCGACACATCCGTCGAGCCGCCGATACGGCGCTGGAAGACCTTGAGCGGCATCATCACGACATCGTCCTGGTCGCTGCCCATGCCGCTCTGACCCTTCTTCGCCAGGATGCCGATCACCTGGCAGGCGACATTACCGACCCTGATCGTCTGGTCGAGGGCAGGGGTCGAACCAAAGAGCTTGGAACGGACGGTCTCGCCGAGGATGCAAACGGCCTGGCCGCCGCGTTCTTCGGAGGCGAGGAAGGTGCGGCCTGAGGCGAGTTCCCAGTTCTGTGCGACGAGATAGTCGTCGCCCGATCCGACGATCGTCGTCTGGCGACTCTGGCCGCCAGCTATGACCGTCTGGCTGGACTGATTGATGGCGGCGACGGCGCGCAGGCCCGGGACCTGGTCGCGGATCGCCTCGATGTCGCGAATGGTGAACTTCTTCGCGTCGGTACCTGCACGTCCGGGGCCGAACTGGCCGGGGCGGACAAAGAGGAGATTGGTGCCGAGCTTGGAGATCTCGCTCGTCACCTGGGCTGTCGTGCCATTGCCGATCGTTACCATGGCGATGACGGCGGCGACGCCGATGACGACGCCGAGCACGGTGAGGAAGGAGCGCAACAGGTTGCGGCTGATGGCGCGCAGCGCGAGTTTGAGGGTTTCACCGAACATGGGCACGCGCCTCTTCGATTCCGCTGTCGGACTGGATATGGCCGTCGACAAAGCGCAGGGTCCGCTTCGCATAGGCGGCGATGTCGTCTTCATGTGTGACCATGATCACCGTGATGCCGTGGTCGCGGTTGAGGCCGGTGATCAGGTCCATGATCTCGCGGCTCGTCCTGGTGTCGAGATTGCCGGTCGGTTCGTCGGCAAGCAGGACGGATGGGCTGGTGACGATGGCGCGGGCAATGGCGACGCGCTGCTGCTGACCGCCGGACAGTTCCTGGGTCGTGTGGTTCTCGCGGCCGGCAAGGCCGACCTGGGCGAGCGCCTTCATCGCCCGGGCGCGTCGCTCACGGGTGTCCATGCCGCGATAGACCAGCGGCAGTTCGACATTTTCGACGGCGGAGGTGCGGGCGAGCAGGTTGAAGCCCTGGAAGACGAAACCCAGCATGTGACGGCGCAGCAGCGTGTATTGCGCTCGGTCGAAGCCTGTCGTGTCGATGCCCTGGAAGAGATAGCGGCCGGAACTCGGCACGTCGAGGCAGCCGAGAATGTTCATGGCGGTCGACTTGCCGGAGCCGGAGGGGCCCATGATCGCGACGAATTCGTGCCTGTCGATCGTCAGGTCGACGTGGTCGAGGGCACGGATGGTCGCCTCGCCGCGTCCATAGATGCGGGAGATCTGGCGAAACTCGATGAGCGGGGCGGTGGCCATGGGATGCGCCTTCAGCCGTTGCGGACGGTCTGGTCGGTGATGACCCGGTCGCCCTCCTTCACCTCGCCCTTGACGACGACGGTGTTCTGACCGTCCGAGGCGCCTATCTCGATGTTGACTGCAACCGGCTGGGCGTCGCGCAGGAGCCAAATGGTGCGCTCGCTGCCTTCGGGTTCAGGTGGGCTCTGCGGTGTTTCGCGGGGCGGGCGGAAGAGGCTGAAGACGCCGCTGCCGCCGCCGGTGGTTTCTGCCGTGGTGGTCCCCGGTGGGGAATAACGCAAGGCGGCGTTGGGGATGAGAAGCCCGTTTTCGACTGACTGGACGACGATGTCTGCGGTTGCGGTCATGCCCTGGCGCAGGAGAAGATCGTCATTAGCAACCGAGAGGATGCCCTTGTAGGTGACGACGTCGCTGACGGTTTCGGCGGCGTAGCGGATCGAGGTGATCTTTGCGGGGAAACGCTTTTCCGGGAAGGCATCGACCGTGAAGGTCGCAGCCTGGCCGACGGCGACCTGGCCGACATCAGCCTCGTCGATCGAGACCTGCAACTCCATCTGGCGCAGGTCACCGGCGAGGGTGAAGAGGGTCGGGGCCTCAAGCGAGGCGGCAACGGTTGCCCCTGTGTCGACATCGCGGGAGAGCACGATGCCATCGATCGGGGAGACGATCGTCGCCTTCGATACGGAGAGTTTTGCCTGCTCGAGGGCAGCTTCTGCCGAGATCACGTCGGCTTCGGCGCTTTGTCGTGCGGCTTCTGCGGCCTGGAAGGTGTATTCGGCGGTATCGAGATCCTGCTGAGTGGAAACACGGCTCGAGACCAGCGTGGTCAGGCGATCGAGCTTGGCCTTGGCCGAATCTTCGTCAGCGCGGGCTTTCGAGACGGAGGCGCGGGCAGAGGCGAGGGCCGCTTCCTTGGCCTTCAGGTCCGCACTCAGCTTGTCCGTATCGAGGCGGGCCAGCACGTCGCCCATCTTCACTTCGCTGTTGAAGTCGACCAATACTTCGCGGACCGTGCCCGACTGTTCCGAGGAGACGTCGACCTGGACCGTCGGCTCGACCGAGCCGGTGGCCGTCACCAGGACCGTCAGGTCGCCGGGTTTCAACTCCGATGTCGTGTAACTGACGGTGGTGCCGCCGGCCGTCCAGAGATAGGCGCCATAGGCGAGGCCGACGAGGGCCGCCAGTCCGAGAAAACGCAGACCCCAGCGGGCCCTAGGCCGGCTCGCGGCCGCCAGGATCGTCTTCAGTTCCTCCATTTCGGAAGAGGTTTCAGGCTTTGCGTCTTTGTTCACGTCTGCTCCGTCGCACTCATGCAAGGGTCGGCAATCTGGACCAGAACCGGCCCATCGCCGTTGATCCGGGTCAATGGGCATCGAGGTTCCATCGGCATGGAGATAGAGGTTCGACGGAGAAAGGACAGTGAAAGATTGGTAAGGTTGGGAGATCGCGGCCAGGTCGCGCCATCGTGATGGAAAATCGGGGGCTCAAGGTGTCGCGCGGTCCCTGCGTTCATGAACGCGTGAAGGCTATCCGGACTAATCGGCCTGCTTTGCCGCCGTCACCGGGGTAGTGATCAGCTTAAACTCGGTCATTTCCTTCGGTGTCAGGTAGTAGAGCCGGTCCGGGGGCGTTTCGAGGGCGTTGATCCAGAGGCCGTCGCTGATTCCCATCTCGTCCAGATGCCGGGCAATGCGGGCCGTGGTGCTCTGGGCCGCCGACATGGCCTGTTCGGGAGAAGGGCGCTCCTGGCCGGCATTGAAGACCTGATGCACACCGACGATGGCGTTTTGTTCAGCCTCGCGCGCCACCCCGCCTGCGAAGATGAGGGGGCAGGAGGATGCGCAGAGCGCTTTGGTCGCAACCCGGGTGTTCAGGCCCTTTTCCCGGATCAGTTTCGACATGGCCAAGGCATCCTCTACGGAGCCGCCCGGCGAATTCAGCGTCACCGCCTTCACATACTCCCCGCGTGCCGCGATTTCCTCGGCGAAGCGGTCGGCCGACCCCAGATCGATCGATCCTTCCGCCTTCAGCATGCCACCGGGCAGGAGTTCGAAACGCATGGCCTGACGGAGAATGTCCTGAGACGTGCCCGGTTCCACCGGCGGTGCATCGGGTACGCCGTCGGTCAGGGCTGGCGGAAGAACCGGCGCGTCCGTCGTCATCGGATCATGGCCGGGAAGTGCCGCATTGGCCAGGCTCATTTCGCGCAGGTCGATGAACAGGAATGCGCCCGCTGCCGCAAGTAGCCCGAAGAAGGCGCCACGCATCAGCAGGCCGTCATCGGCCGTGAGAACGGCCGTCTTCAGACGCAGGGCGAGCGAGGAGGGCTTCACGCCGGCGGCCCCTTTCGCGGCGCCTTCGCCGCCATGTCGAGGCTCGTGATGTTGGACTCCGCACGTTCCCGCTCGTCTTCCGTTTCCGCTGTCCGCAAGGCCTGTTCCACGTCGATGCCCTGACGGCCGAGCGCACGCTGCACCTCGAGTGCCTCCAGAAGTTCGGCTGCGGTGATCCGCTGTGCAAACGGCAGGCGCTCCTCCTGCCGCCGAATTGCTCCGTGAACGACCGTCAGGATGAAGACGAGAACGGCGGGAAGCAGGTCGATGGAGATCGCGCCGGCCCAGGCCGGGATGAAATCGGCGGCATAGCGCAGGACGGCTTCCGCCGATGACAGGGGCACGAAGCGGCGCTCCGCCACCGGCTCGCGGGCAAGGATATCGTCGGCGGCCTGGGACAGAACCTGCGACTGGGCGGAGACCGAAGCGCGGATCGTCTGCATCACCTGGTCCTGGCGGTCGGCGAGATCGGCCGCCTGGCCGTCGGCCACCGGCGCGATGAAGCCGAGCGACAGATCTTCGGCCGCGCGCTTGACCGAGGGCGCGATCGAGGTCTGCTCCAGCGAAGTGATGACGCCTGACAGCGCCACGACCTCTGCCGAGAATTCGTCGCTGCGGGGTGCCACGGCGCCTGGCGCCGAGACCAGAGTGCGCATGGTCGCCAGATGGGCCCGCCCCTGGTCGAAGAGTGTCGTGACCCGTTCACGAGAAGCGGTGATGCCGGTCTCAAGTTCGTTGAGCTGCGAGGACATCTGCGACAGAAGCTGGACAACGCTACCGGAACCCGTGGTGCCCGTCAGGGCTCCGTTCTGGCGCTCGTCCTCGGCCAGCCTCGAAAAGCGTTCCGATGTCCGCTGGATGTCGGGAAGCAGGCTTTGGGCCGCGAGCGCGTTCTGATGGGCCTGGTCGAGGTCGGCCGTGTAATCCTGCACGGTCTCGGCCAGATGCTGTTCGAGCGCCGCGGACCCGGCAAGTGCGGCCGCATTGAGCCAGCTGGACATGGCGATGATCATGGCGCAGCCGAGCGCCATAACGCCGATCATGGCTCCGCGCGCCGCAGCACCCGTGACATGCGGATAAAAGCGGGCCATGTAGGACCAGAAGGCATAGATCGCCACCGAGACCGAGGCCGCATAGATGATGGCGGCGAAGAAGACCGCGGTCGGTGAGCCGTCCAAGAGGCTACGAACGCCGAGATAGGTGTAGACGCCAGAGGCGAGGGCCAGGACAGCAAGCGCGAAGCGCGTCATGGTTTCGACGGCGAGGACGCCGTCCTGCAAGCGATGCGATGCGCCAAGCGCCATAGAGACCTCCGACAGGAATGAATTCTTAACAAGCCCTTAAGAAGCGGGCAAAATGAAGGCTGTCGGGAAAGCGACCGCTGGTCTCCAACGCGGTACTGCCGCCCCGAGCTGGCGACAGGGCTCCGCGCGCAGTCTCTTTTCTACGTTTGAAGGCCCATGCGGTAATCCTCGTCGGAGACCTTTTCCATCCAGGTGACCGAACTGCCGTCCAGAGCCTCCGCGACCGCGAAATGCGTCATCGGCTCACTAGCCACAGCGCCGTGCCAATGGCGGATCAGGGGCGGGATCCAGACCACATCGCCAGGACCGACTTCCTGGACTGGCTCGCCTTCCTGCTGGACCCAGCCGCGACCGCTGGCGATGAACAGGGTCTGTCCGAGCGGATGCGTATGCCAGGCCGTCCGAGCGCCGGCTGCGAAGGATACGGTGACGCCGCCAATTCGCGCCGGAGCTTCGCCCTGGTAACGGCCCCACATCTGGACGTGACCGGTGAAATATTCCTGAGGCGCTGAGGCAGAGCCGGTCTCGGCACGAATGATCTTCAGGCTTGTTTCGGCAGCTGTCACTGGAGTTCCTCTCCTGTTGTCGGTGGGGACACAGAGGCCAGTGGCGGAAGAGGTGGGATTCGAACCCACGGTACGGTCTCCCGCACGCCGGTTTTCAAGACCGGTTCCTTAAACCACTCGGACACTCTTCCGGACGGGTGCGTTATGCGCAAAGCGATCAGACTTGGCAAGGGTGATTGTGTCAACTTGCAGGATGGATTTTGGTCCCATGGTCTCGGTTTCCATGCCGGATGGAGCCGTTCAGTTTTTACGGCGGATTAACCCTGCGCTAACCATGAAATCAGATGGGCGACGCCTCGGATCGTTCAAATTGTGACTTTTCCCATTTTGGCCATTTTTGCACAGGCTTTATTGCGCGCAAGTGAGCGGGGCATGGGGGCCTCGCAGATGGGGCGCGATGTCAGCATGCCCCGCTGATCTGAAGTGGGACAGATGCAATTTTCGATGCGCGGCCGCCTGGCCAATTCGGGGAAGTGGTTCGGGCTGGTTCTGCTGTGTGCATTCACAGCGTCCTGTTCGACGACCAAGACGGCCGAGAAGCCGAAACGATCGAAGGAGTATTTCGCCGAATCGATCTATGGTGTGAAAGCGAGCCCTCGGTTGGTGGCGAGTGGACCGGTGCCCAAGGGCGGCGGGCGCTACATGGTCGGCAAGCCCTATGTTGTGAAGGGCAAGACCTTCGTGCCGAAGGAAAACCCCGGCTATGACAAGGTCGGCGTCGCCTCCTGGTATGGCGATGCCTTCCATGGGCGGATGACGGCGAATGGCGAGCTCTACGACAAGGAACACCTGTCGGCCGCCCATCCGACCCTGCCTCTACCGAGCTATGCGCGGGTTACCAATCTGAACACCGGCAGTTCCGTCGTCGTGCGCATCAATGACCGCGGTCCGTTCCACAAGGGCCGGATCATCGATCTCTCGCGCAAGACGGCCGATATGCTGGACATGAAGCATAGCGGCACGGGTGAAGTGCGGGTGCAGTATATCGGTCCGGCACGCATGGACGGGCACGACATGCCCTATCTCATGGCCTCGTATATCAAGAAGGGTCAGCGCGGCCCGGTTATCGATCCCGGCGGGCAGATCGCTTCCGGCGTGATGGTGGCTTCGAACGAAGCAACGGTGCCGGAGTATCAGCCCCCTGTTACGACCACCTACCAGACGGCTCTCGCCGGCTCGACGCCAAGCGGGGGGTCAGCTCCGCAGACGCTCGATGCGCAGCTTCTGATGCAGGGTAGTGCGGGCGCCGGCGTGGTTTCTGGCGAAAGCTTTGCAGCACTTCCGGACTACGGTCCGACGCCGATGCCGCGGCCGCATCATATCGACGGCTATGACGGTTCCGGCTATGCCGCTGCCTATGTCGACGAGCAGCCAGCCGCCGGCGCGCTTGCCTTCGACGCCATTCTCGTGCGCAATGACGGCCTCACCGAGCGCTCGATTCTCTCCTCGGTCGCAAAGGGCGGCATCAAGCTCTCCAAGGGGCGGTGACGTCGCTGCGGCCGCGGCCGAGAGTGGGCCTCAGCCCCGTAGCCGAAGTGTGATCATGCGTCGTTTCTTCCCCCTCCTTCTGCTGCTTGCAGCACTTGTCTCGACCGGTCCGGGCATACCCGGCGCACTGGCGCAGGCGGTTCCCGCTCCGCAGTTGATCGAGACCAAGGCGGGGCAGGTCTATCTGGTCGAGGCATCGACCGGCACCGTGCTGCTCGCCAAGAACGAACGCCAGAGTTTTGCGCCGGCGTCGCTTGCCAAGTTGATGACCTTGGAAGTGGTGTTCGATGCCCTGACAAAGGGCGAGATCCGGCCGGATACGATCTATCCGGTGTCGGAATATGCCTGGCGCACGGGCGGCGCGCCGTCCCGGACGTCCACCATGTTTGCCGCGGTGAAGAGCCAAGTACCGGTGGGTGATCTGATCAAGGGGATCGCGGTGCAGACGGCCAATGACGGCTGCCTGATCATTGCGGAGGGTATGGAAGGTTCCGAAGCGAAATTCGTCGAGCGGATGAATGCGCGGGCCGCCGAGCTCGGGCTGACGGACAGCCGCTTCGGCAATGCGACAGGTTTGCCGCATCCGGACAATCGCTCGACACTTCTCGACCTCGTGAAGCTGTCTCGGCATCTTGTCGAGACCTATCCGGAACTCTACCGGACCTTCAGCCTGCCTGAATTCGAGTGGAACAAGATCCTGCAGCGCAATCGCAATCCGCTTCTGACCTTCGGGGCGGACGGGCTCGGGACGGGCTTTGCCGAGGGCAGCGGCTTTGCACTCGTCGCCTCGATGGAGCGGGACGGACGGCGGTTGTTCCTGGGTCTCGGCGGAGCGGCGACCGACAAGGAGCGCACAGAGGAAGCGTCGAGACTGCTCAACTGGGGTTTCGACAGTTTCGAGATGCGCACACTGTTCCAGTCGGGCGAGGTGATCGGTGAGGCAAGCGTCTATGGCGGCGCGCAGTCCAAGGTGCCGCTGGTGGCGGATAAGCCGGTCGAGGTCTATGTGCCGATCAACAATCCGGAGCGGCTGCAGGCGCGGATCGTCTATCGCTGGCCGCTCAATCCACCGGTCGTGGCCGACCTCGAGGTGGCAACACTCAATATCCTGTCAGGTGACCGTCCGCTAGTCAGTGTGCCGCTCAAGAGCGCTCAAGCCGTCGAGGTGGGGACGCTGCGTCAGCGAGCCTGGGATGCGGTGATCGAGCTCCTGTTCTTCTGGCTCTGACGGAAAACTTGGGCCTTGACGCGTCTTCGCGGTTTCGCAAGGCACCATCTTCGTTTAGAGCCGTAGGCTGGCCCAGAAGGGCGAAATCGGTAAGGCCGCAGGCGGGAAGTAGGCAAGGCATTGACGACGGCGCGCGGATTGTTCGTGACTTTCGAGGGAGGCGAGGGGGCCGGGAAATCGACCCAGATCCGCCTGCTTACGGAAGCCTTGCGCGCGGACGGCCACACGGTCGTGACGACGCGCGAGCCGGGTGGCTCTGCCGGGGCCGAAGCCTTGCGCCACGTGCTGCTTTCGGGTGCGGCCGAACCTTTCGGCGTGCGCATGGAGGCTCTGCTCTTCGCGGCGGCCCGGGCCGATCATCTGGACTGTGTGATCCGGCCGGCGCTTGCGCGGGGGGAGATCGTGCTCTGCGACCGCTTCGTCGACTCGTCCCGCGTCTATCAGGGTGTGACCGGCAATATCGAACCGCCGTTGATGGCGGCGCTGGAGCGCGTGTCGATCGGGTCCACCATGCCTGATGTGACGCTGGTGCTGGACCTTGCGGCGGACGAGGGCCTGCAGCGGGCGCGCCGGAGGGCGGGGGCATCGGCGGAGGGGGCAAGTCCCGACCGCTTCGAGAAGGAAAAGCTCGAAATCCACGAAAAGCGTCGCCAGGGTTTTCTCGACATTGCCGCGCGCGAGCCGGAGCGTTGCCGCGTGGTGGATGGCTCGCTCGATGTGGAGGACATCGCGCGCGACATCCTGTCGGAAGTCACGCGGGTGATGGCCGGGCGAGCCTCCGGCGACAGCGGGCAGGCGGCGCGGTCATGAGCGACGAGAGGGCAGGGCTTCTCGACGGGGCGATCGCACCGGTCAGCAATGTCAGGCTTTTCGGTCACGAAGACGCGGAAGAGTTTCTGGCGCGAAGCTACCGGTCGGGCAAGGGGCACCATGCGGTCCTGATCGAGGGGCCCGAGGGGATCGGGAAAGCCACGCTCGCCTTTCGCTTCGCCAACCACATTCTGCGCCATCCGGAGCCGGCGACCGCGCCGGAGGTGATTGCCGATCCGGATCCGCAACATCCTGTCACCCGGCAGCTCGCGTCTGGTGCCAGCCACAATCTCCTGCATCTGGCGCGTCCGGTGGACGAGAAGACCGGGCGTGTGCGGACGGCGATCACTGTCGATGAAGTGCGCAAGGCAGGCCATTTCTTCAGCCAAACATCGGGCACGGGCAATTGGCGCATCGTGATCATCGATCCGGCCGACGATCTGAACCGCAACGCGGCCAACGCCATTCTGAAGATCCTCGAGGAGCCGCCGAAGCGGGCGATGTTCCTGGTGCTCTCCCATGCGCCCGGGAAGCTCTTGCCGACCATCCGGTCGCGCTGCCTGCCGCTGAAGCTGCAGGAATTGTCACCGCCGGCGATGGATCAGGCGCTGGGGCAGCTCGGGCTCTCGATTCCTGCGGAGAAGCGGGAGACGGTTCTCTCGCTTGCCAAGGGCAGCGTGGCGCGGGCGCTGAAGCTGGTGAATTATGGTGGGGCCGATATTCTGGAAGCCTTCGAGCAGATGCTTGCCGCCTCGGGACCTGCGCAAAGGCGAATGATGTTCAAGATCGCCGATGCATTGTCGGGCAAGGACAGCGAAGTCGCCTTCGGTTTCTTCACCGAACATCTGGGCGACCACCTGGCGGAGACGGCGCGAACGCTTGCGATGGCGGGCGATCTCGGCGCCGCCGAGCACTACGCCCGGCTTTCCTCCGTCATCAACCAGCAGCTGGGTGTGGCCTCGGCGTATAACCTTGATCGCAAGCAGACGATCCTCGACGTGCTGGCGGCGATCGTACGCTGATCCGTATGCGAACTGGTCTCTTCGTGGCGCTGCAGCAAAACGGATGTTCCTAAAGGCTACGGAATGCTTTAAGAGCGTTCGACCCCAATTGTTTTTGCCGTTCATGGCCGGCCTTTATGCGCCGCCATCGTCCGGCCCGTGACATCGCAACCGACGAAAAGACAACAAGAAGCCATGAGCGATCCCTTCTACATCACCACTGCCATCTCTTATCCGAACGGCAAGCCGCACATCGGCCATGCCTATGAGCTGATCGCGACCGACGCCATGGCGCGGTTCCAGCGGCTCGACGGCAAGGACGTGTTCTTCCTGACGGGTACAGACGAACACGGGCAGAAGATGCAGCAGACGGCGCGCGCCGAAGGCATTTCGCCCGAGGCGCTCGCGGAGCGTAATTCGAATGAATTCTGTGAGATGGGCAAGCTTCTTAATGCATCGAACGATGATTTCATCCGCACGACCGAACAGCGGCACCATCAGACGGTGCAGGAAGTCTGGCGCCGGATGGAGAAGAACGGCGACATCTACAAGGGTGGCTATGCCGGCTGGTACTCCGTGCGCGACGAGGCCTACTTCCAGGAAGAGGAAACCGAACTGCGTGCCGATGGCGTGCGCTATGGACCTCAGGGTGCGCCGGTCGAATGGGTGGAAGAGGAAAGCTATTTCTTCAAGCTCTCGGCCTATGAAGACAAGCTTCTGAAGCTTTATGAGGATCAGCCTGATTTCATCGGTCCGAACGAGCGCCGCAACGAAGTGATCTCCTTCGTCAAGTCGGGCCTCAAGGACCTTTCGATCTCGCGCACGACCTTCGACTGGGGCATCAAGGTGCCGGGCGACGACAAGCATGTCATGTATGTCTGGGTCGACGCGCTGACCAATTACATCACCGCAACCGGCTATGTCGAAGACGAGAACGGTCCACTTGCGAAATACTGGCCGGCCGACGTGCATATCATCGGCAAGGACATCATCCGCTTCCACGCCGTCTACTGGCCAGCCTTCCTCATGTCGGCGGGCCTACCGTTGCCTAAGCGCGTCTATGCGCACGGCTTCCTGCTCAACAAGGGCGAGAAAATGTCGAAGTCGGTTGGCAATGTCGTCGACCCGGTGGATCTCGTTGCGCATTTCGGCCTGGATCAGGTGCGCTATTTCTTCCTGCGCGAAGTGTCCTTCGGCCAGGACGGCAGCTATTCGGAAGAGGGGATCGCGACCCGCATCAATGCCGACCTCGCAAACGGGATCGGCAATCTGGCGTCCCGCTCGCTCTCGATGATCAACAAGAACTGCGAGGGCAGGGTGCCGACACCCGGCGCGCTGACGGCTGAAGACGAGGCGATCCTCAAGGTGGCTGACGACGCCATTGCGATTTGCCGCGAGGAAATGGGCCGCCAGCAGATCCACAAGGCGGTGGCCGCCATCATCAACATCGTCAACGAAGCCGACCGCTATTTCGCGGCGCAGGCGCCGTGGGTGCTGAAGAAGACCGACGAGGCGCGCATGGGCACTGTGCTCTATGTGACGGCCGAAGTTGTGCGCCAGATCGCCATCCTGTTCCAGCCGATCATGCCGGCCTCTTCGGCCAAGATCCTCGATCTGGTGGCTGTGGCGAACGAAGACCGCGTGTTTGCCAAGCTGGGTACAGCCGGCCGTCTGACGCCCGGCACAGAGCTGCCGGCACCGTCGCCGGTCTATCCGCGCTACGTCGCCCCGGACGCGGGCAAGGCGTGAGACGATGCTGATCGATACCCATTGCCATCTGGACTTCGCCGATTTCGACGCAGAGCGTGACGAACTGGTCACGCGGGCTCATCAGGCGGGCGTCAGCCAAATGGTGACGATCTCGACGCGGGTCCGCAAGCTCGAGACATTGCTGGCGCTGACCGAGCGCTATCCGAGCGTGTTCTGCTCAGTTGGAACCCATCCGAACAATGCCGGCGACGAGCTGGATGTGACGGCGGACGAGCTGGTGCGGCTAGCGGAAAGCCACGAGAAGATCGTGGCGATCGGCGAGGCCGGGCTCGACTATTTCTATGACACGCAGACGCCCGAGGATCAGAAGACGGGCCTGATCCGCCACATCGAGGCGGCGCGGCGAACGGGGCTTCCGCTCGTCATCCATAGCCGCAGCGCGGATGACGATATGGCTGCAATCCTGACAGAAGAAACAGGGAAGGGCGCCTTCCCCTTTATTCTGCACTGCTTCTCCTCCGGCCAGGCGCTTGCCGATACCGGCGTGGCACTCGGCGGCTACGTCTCCTTCTCCGGCATCGTGACCTTTCCGAAATCGGAAGAGCTGCGCGAGATCGCCAAGAGCGTTCCGATGGACCGGCTGCTGGTCGAGACCGACGCGCCGTATCTGGCGCCCAAGCGCTGGCGTGGCAAACGCAACGAGCCGTCCTATGTGGTGAACACGGCGGAGGTTCTGGCCGAAGTGAAGGGCGTGAGCTACGCCGAGATGGCAGACATCACGACAGAGAATGCCTTTCGATGCTTCTCCAAGATGCCACGGCTCAGCTAAGGGAGCTTCGATGAACGTCACGCGCCGGTTCACGCTGCTCGGTTGTTCGTCGTCACCGGGCGTGCCCCGGATCAATGGCGACTGGGGCAATTGCGACCCCGCCAATCCGCGCAACCGCCGGACCCGCGCATCCTTCCTGATCGAGCAGATCGCAACTGATGGCGGCAAGACGGTCGTCGTCGTCGATACCGGCCCGGATTTTCGTGAACAGATGGTCCGTTCAAGGGTCGAGCATCTCGATGCCGTCGTCTACAGCCATGCGCATGCCGACCATCTGCATGGCATCGATGATCTCAGAGGATATTTCATCACCCAAAAGAACCGGATCCCGATTTATGCGGAACCGTATACGATGGCCCGGATCGAGGAAGGCTTCGGCTATTGCCTGAAGACGCCTGCCGGCAGCAGCTATCCGCCGATCGTGGCACCGCATGTCATCGAGCATATGGATAAGCCGATCATCGTTGAAGGGGCTGGCGGTCCGATCACGATGATGCCGCTCATGCAGGAGCATGGTGATATCGTGTCGATCGGTCTTCGGATCGGCAATGTTGCCTACTGCTGCGATGTCTCTGACTTCCCCGCGGAGACGGTTGCCAAACTGTCTGGACTAGACCTGCTTTACATTGACGCGCTGCAGTATCGGCCGCATCCGAGCCACCTGTCGCTTGAACAGGCGCTGGGATGGATCGAGCGGATCGCGCCTGTTCATGCGGTGCTGACGCATATGCATACGCCGCTCGACTATGAGACCGTAATGGGCGAGACGCCGCCGCATGTTGAGCCAGGCTATGATCAATTTATCATGGAATTCGAATTAGATATTTGATTTATTTCATATTATGATTGCGGCAGAATAGGGCGCTTTTCATCGGTTCTGCGGCACGAAATCGAGACGCATATGGATCTCGTCGTGGAAGTGGTCACCGACCCGGAGAGCCTGTTTTTCGACGGCCCATGCGCTGAAGCCGAGGGCTTCGTAAAGTTCGATCGCCGCTCTGTTGTTGGCCTCGACACAGATGCGTAGCGAACGCAGATCGGGCAGCCAGTCCTGTGGATGCATGTGCATTGCGTCCGATATCACGGTCTCGAGCAGACGTCTTGCGACGCCCGAGCGACGCCAGGATGGACGGACATAGAGACCCCAGATCAGCCCGATATGTCTGGTCTTTTCGGCGCGGGAGCATGCAAGGCCAACGACGCCGGCAATGGCATCATCCGCGACAGCGGCCATGACATGTCCGTTCTCAAGCCTGTCTGCAAAGCGCTCGAGAGCCTGGGACTGTTCCTCGGCGAAGGATGCGCCAAAAGCAACCGGATGAAGACGGAGACCTTCAAGTCGGATATCTTTAAAGGCAGAGGCATCTTGAGCGCGAAGGCGGCGCAGGTTGAGCGCTTGCAAGGTCTGGTTCTCAGTGGACGAATGGATAGGCAATCTCATGCTCACAACATCTCGATGGTTCTCCGGTGCAACCGGAAATGCAAGAGGCCTTGTTGTCTGTGCCGACCTCGGGAATGCCTGAACTGGCGCTTTTCCATACTTTCAGTCATATCCTTCGGTTCCATAATCTATCTTATGCGATCTTTCCATGTGTGCTAATGGCGCTCGCTTTGAGGCTCCCCCGGCTCTCAGAGATCTGCGACATGCAGGATCGTCTTGGCCGAGATCTCGGTTTCCTTGGGATAGCCGAAGGCGCTGTTGATGTAAGTCACGCCGTCGATCTCCTTGTTGCGGTTCAGATGGCTGTGCCCGTAAAAGTGCCTGGATGATCCCAGGCGACGGATCTGGGCTTCGAGGCGGTCCGTGCCGAGCACCGGAAACAGCGCCTTGTGCTTTTCCGGATAGCGCGCCGGCATCAGGTCGATGCGCGGCACGAAATGCGAAACGCTGTAGACGGCGTCGAAGCCTGCGGTGTCCGGAATGACATTCATGGCGTCGAAGCGGGCCGCGACTTCGGCCGGTGTAAGGCCTTGCCAATTGCACTTGTAGAAATCCATCCAGCCGCGGCGGATGGTGGGGCCTGGTTCGCCGAAGGAATAATCATACCAGGCGAGCAGCGGGACGATCAGGGTTTTGCCAAGGGCCATGGGTCCGGTTTCGATTCCATAGTCTCGGCAGAGGCTGTTCAGTGTCTCGAATTTCTCGAAGGACGGCCCCTTCCCGCTTCTCGCCGTCCAGAGATCGTGATTGCCGGGCAGAAAGAGAAGCTTCGCGTAACGCGGTGCCAAAGTGTCGAAACAGGCTTTGACGAGATCAAGTTCGTCGGAGAGATCTCCGGCGACAATCAGAACGTCGTCGGTGAAGTCGGCGCGCGAGAGAGCGCGCAGCCAATCCAGGTTCTGCCGGTAATCAACGTGGAAATCGGATCCAAGGAAGAGACGCATGCTCACGGGATCCGCTGCGGTTTCGAAGGCATGATAGCCTTCTAGCGATATTTGAGGCTTCGGCAAGGGACGGCGGGGACCATGTCCGCCTCTGTCGTCTTTGAGCAAAGCTTCCGCTCACGATATCGCGATTTCTGACATCAAACGGTCACAGGGTCTTTCCGATCGAAAGAATCGTCCTATCCTCATATTTCGGACTTCCTGAAACAAGGGGATGATGATGCGCATGCGAATTGGAATTGCCCTCGTTCTCATGGCCGGCATCTTTACCGCCCCGGCCCTCGCCCAGCAGACGGCAAGCACGGCTGCGGCCGGGCTTGCCAAGGATGTTATCGAACAACAGATCACCGCCTTCCTCAACAATGATGCGACGACCGCCTATTCGTTTGCGTCGCCGGAGATCAAGTCGGTGTTTCCCAATGCCGAACGCTTCTTCGAAATGGTCAAGAAGAGCTACGCGCCGGTCTATCGACCGGGCAATTACGCCTTCGGCCGCAATCAGGTCTCGCCCGACGGCACGGTCGCCTATCAGGAGGTCCTGATTTCAGCACCCGATGGCAAGGACTGGGCGGTGTATTACGAGTTGAAGCGACAGCGCGACGGGCAGTTTGCCATCAACGGCGTGCGCATGATGCGCGAGACCAACAGCCAGGGCATCTGATGGAACTGATAGGGTGGGCGGTATTGCCGCCCTGCCCTTTGCCGTTGCTTAGACCGTGTCGATTAAACCGGGTCGATGTCGCCGCGTGCCCAAGTCTCGATGGTCTCGGCCTTGAAGTCCTCGAAGCGGTCCTCGGCGATCGCCTGGCGGATGCCCTGCATCAGTTCCTGATAATAGCTGAGGTTGTTCCACGAGAGCAGCATGCCGCCGAGCGCTTCGTTGGAGCGCACGAGATGGTGCAAATAGGCGCGCGAGTAATCGCGGGTCGCCGGGCAGCACGATTGTTCGTCGAGTGGGCGCATGTCTTCGGCGTGGCGGGCGTTGCGGATATTGACCTTGCCGCGCCTGGTGAAGGCCAGACCATGGCGGCCGGAGCGGGTCGGCATGACGCAGTCGAACATGTCGATGCCTTCGGCGACCGATTTCAGCATATCATCGGGTGTGCCGACGCCCATGAGGTAACGCGGCTTCTCGACCGGCAAGACCGGTAGCGTGATGCCGAGCATTTCCAGCATGACATGCTGCGGTTCGCCGACGGCAAGGCCGCCGATGGAATAGCCCTTGAGGTCGAGTTGCTTTAGGCCTTCGGCCGAGCGGATGCGCAGGTTCGGCTGGTCGCCACCCTGGACGATGCCGAACATGGCCTTGCCGGGCTGATTGCCGAAGGCGACGCGGCAACGCTCGGCCCAGCGCAGAGACAGCTCCATGGCGCGCTCGATCTCGCGCGGCTCATTGGGCAGCGCCACGCATTCGTCGAGCTGCATCTGTATGTCACTGTCGAGCAGGCCCTGGATCTCGATCGAGCGTTCCGGCGACATGTGGTGGAGCGAACCGTCGACATGGCTCTTGAAGGTGACGCCCTGCTCGTCGAGCTTGCGCAGGCCCGAGAGCGACATGACCTGGAAGCCGCCGGAATCCGTGAGGATCGGGCCCGGCCAGCGGATCAGTTCATGCAGGCCGCCGAGGCGGGCGACGCGTTCGGGGCCGGGGCGCAGCATCAGATGGTAGGTGTTGCCGAGGATGATGTCGGCGCCGCCTTCCTTGACCTGGTCGAGATACATGGCCTTGACCGTTCCGACGGTGCCGACCGGCATGAAGGCCGGCGTGCGGATCGTGCCGCGCGGCATAGTAATCTCGCCGAGGCGGGCTTTACCGCTGGTGGCCTTCAGATTGAACGTGAAATTCTCGGTCATCGGTCAGTCGTCTTTCCGGAAGAGCAGGCTGGAATCGCCGTAGGAATAGAAGCGGTAGCCGGTCTCGATGGCATGCGCGTAGGCGCTGCGCATCGTGTCGAGGCCGGCGAAGGCGGAAACCAGCATGAAGAGCGTGGATTTGGGCAGGTGGAAATTGGTCATCAGCATGTCCACCGCCTTGAAGCGGTAGCCGGGCGTGATGAAGATGCCGGTGGCACCCGACCAGGCGGGGATGTGGCCATTGTCTTCAGCAGCACTTTCAAGCAGGCGCAGCGAGGTGGTGCCGACGGCGATGATGCGGTTGCCGCGGGCGCGCACGGCATTGAGCGCGGCGGCCGTCGAGGGGGAGATATAGCCGATCTCCTCGTGCATCTTGTGCTCGGCAGTATCGTCCGCCTTGACGGGCAGAAAGGTGCCGGCGCCGACATGCAGGGTGACGAAATGGCGCTCCACGCCAGCGGCGTCGAGTTTCTCGAAGAGGTCAGGTGTGAAATGCAGGCCGGCGGTCGGGGCAGCTACGGCACCTTCCTCGCGGGCATAGATCGTCTGATAGTCCGTGCGGTCCTGTCCGTCTTCCGGTCGCTTGGCAGCGATATAGGGCGGTAGCGGGATATGGCCGACGGTGGCGATCGCCTGGTCGAGATCGGGGCCTGAAAGGTCAAAGGCGAGGGTGATTTCGCCCGCCTCGCCCTTTTCAGCGACGGTTGCGACGAGGGAACCCGTGAGGCAGGTGGCGCTTTCGCCCTGCCCTGCTCCGAAGTCGATACGATCGCCCTGCTTGATGCGCTTGCCGGGCTTGGCAAAGGCCTTCCACCTGGAGGCACCGACGCGCATGTGCAGCGTGCAGGAGACGGCAATCTCCTCGGCGCCGTCCCGGTGGCGGATGCCTTCGAGCTGGGCGGGAATGACCTTGGTGTCGTTGAAGACGAGCGCGTCGCCGGGCTTCAGAAAAGATGGAAGGTCGTAGACATGGTGGTCTTCGAGAACTGGGTCGGCAGTCGGGCGCACCACCAGAAAACGGGCATGGTCGCGCGGGCTCGATGGCCTCAGCGCGATGTTGTCGTCCGGCAGCTCGAAGTCGAAGAGATCTACACGCATGTGTTCGTTCGGTCTTGTATGGCAGGGCTAAACGCGAAAACCCGCCCGGGTGCCGTTGCACCGAGGCGGGCTTGGTGTGGCTTTAAGCCGATCAGGCGTCGGCGGCAACCTTCATCGAGACGATCGAGTCCGGATCGCTGACGGGCTCGCCCTTCTTGATAAGATCGATGATGTCCATGCCTTCGATGACCTGGCCCCAGACTGAATACTGCTTGTTGAGCCACGGGGCATCGGTGAAGCAGACGAAGAACTGCGAATTGGCAGAGTTCGGGCTCTGCGAGCGGGCCATCGAGCAGGTGCCGCGCACATGCGGCGTGGCCGAGAATTCAGCCTTCAGGTCCGGTTTGTCGGAACCGCCCATGCCGGCACGACCCGGGTTGAAGTCCGAGCCGCCCTTCTTGCCGAACTTCACGTCGCCGGTCTGGGCCATGAAGTCGGGGATGACGCGGTGGAAGACGACGCCATCATAGGCGCCTTCGCGCGACAGTTCCTTGATGCGGGCGACATGGCCGGGGGCCAGATCCGGGAAGAGCGCGATGACGACCTTGCCCTTGGTGGTTTCCATCAGGATGGTGTTTTCCGGATCCTTGATCTCGGCCATGGTGTTTCTCCTTGGTTGGGGCTTTTGAGCCCGGTAGATATCAGTTGCGACCGACGGTGACCTTGACCATGCGGTCTGGATCGCTGACTTCGCCGTTGCCGCCTTCGCCGCGCTTGATCTTATCGACATATTCCATGCCGGACACGACCTTGCCGACGACCGTGTACTGGCCGTTCAGGAAGCCGCCCTCGGCGAACATGATGAAGAACTGCGAATTGGCGGAGTTCGGGTCCTGGCTGCGCGCCATGCCGACCGTGCCGCGCTCGAAGGGCACGCTTGAAAACTCAGCTTCGATATCGGGCAGGCTCGAGCCGCCGGTACCGGCACGACCCGGCTCGAAACCGTTTTCCATGTCGCCAAACTGCACGTCGCCGGTCTGGGCCATAAAGCCTTCGATGACGCGGTGGAAGGCGACGTTGTCATATTCGCCCTTGGCGGCGAGGTCCTTGATCTGGGCGACATGCTTCGGTGCAACGTCAGGCATGAGCTGGATGACGACCGGGCCGTCCTTGAGCTGGATGGTGAGGAAGTCCTCGTTGGACTGTGCCTGGGCGGAACCGAAGCCGGCGACGGCCAGCAGAATTGCGGTTGCGAGTTGGACGAGCTTCATGATCACTCCCTTTATCGATATATGCGGCTCAGCGGCCGTGTCTGGAATTGAGTGCGGCCAGCACTGGGGCCGGCACGAAGGGGGCGACATCCCCACCCATGGCCGCGATCTGACGAACCAATGTGGCGGTTATGGGCCGCGAGGCGGTCGCTGCCGGCAGGAAAACGGTCTGAATTTCAGGCGCCATGCGGGCATTCATCCCGGCAAGCTGCATTTCGTAGTCGAAATCCGTGCCGTCGCGCAGGCCGCGCACCATGATGCCTGCGCCATGGCGTCGGGCGGCATCCACGGCGAGATCGGCGAAGGAGACGACATCGAGATCCCCTGCCCGGCCCGGCAGGATCTCAGCCAGTGAGGCGCGGATCAGATCGGCGCGTTCTTCATAGGTAAAAAGCGGCGTCTTTCCGGGATGCGTGCCGATCGCGACCACGAGGCGATCGACGATGTTCAACGCCTGCACGAGCACGTCGAGGTGCCCGTTGGTCATCGGATCGAAGGAGCCTGGATAGAATGCCGTCGCCATGTAAACCCGTCGTTTGGTTTCGCCCGCCTTTTGTCACGGAAGAGCCGATATCGCAAGCACTGTCCGACCATGCATGCCTCACGTTTTCGCTTCCAAGAAGCCCGTTTCCGGCGCTGAACCGCAGATGAATGCGCCATTCAAGACCGTTTCAGGCGCAGCCCCTTAAGAATGCAGCGTCACTCGAACACACTATTTTCAAGGTCGTTCCCATGCTGGTCCTACTGATCGCCTCCGCCATCGTCGCATCGCTTCTCGTCGAACTGGGTCTGATGGTCGTACGCGATCAGATGGAGGCGTCGCAAATGGTTCGCGAAGATGAACGGGAGATGAACGGCGTGTTCAAGAGGACTTCAGGGGGGCGTTGGTAAACATCTTCCTACACTGTGCGGGAACTATTTTCGCACGCAAACATTTTACGGCTGCGAATGCCGGCATTCAAAGGACTAAAGCAATGCATGACAAAGTTACCCTGATCAACCTCGTGTGGATGATGATGATGACTGCCATGGTTGCAACTTCTGCGACCTTCTACATCAAGGACAGCAGCGACGCTGCTTTCTACGGCCCGCCGATGACGGCCCGATACCACAGCTTCGGCCATTAATCGGACAACGGAACTTCGCCGCTAGAAACGCAACACGTCGCTCAGAAAGAAAGGAAACGCCATGTTTGTCACCCTGTCGGTTCTTGCTGCTCTGATCAGCGGCATGTTTGTAGCCTCTGTCGTTTCGGCGATTGCGGCTTTGAAGCGCGAAGACGATGATTTCCGGGCCATGATGGAACGCCGCAAGGCATTCTGAGACCGATCCCAAGCGGTCACAGTCGGTGGATCCACACGCCGGCCCAATGAAGACCGCATCGAACTTGATGCAGACCTCCAGCAAAAAGCCCGCTCGGACCAAGTCCGGCGGGCTTTTCGTTTGTCATTCGGCTGCTTGAAGCCGGCCCTTTCAGGCCGGCTCTCGATCATTCCATCGGGGTTTCGCTGCCGGCATCTGCGATCGGTGCAGCCGTGCCCTCGCCTTCGACGCCTTCCGCAGCCTCGATGACTTCGTCATCCGATTCCGGCTCGGTGATGCGCTCGACGGAGACGACCTTCTCGTCCTTGGCGGTGGAGAAGATCGTCACGCCCTTGGTCGCGCGGCTAGCGATCCTGATGCCGTTGACCGGCACGCGGATCAACTGACCTCCGTCTGAAACCAGCATGAGCTGGTCCGTTTCTTCGACGGGGAAGGCGGCAACCAGTTCGCCGATTTCCGTCGTCTTTGACGTGTCGGTAGCACGGATGCCCTTGCCGCCACGGCCGGACGTGCGGAAGTCGTAGGAGGACGAGCGCTTGCCGTAGCCCTTTTCCGAGACCGTGAGCACAAACTGCTCGCGCCTCTTCATCATCTCATAAGTCGCCTCATCGAGCTGGCCCTCTTCGGTGACTTCCTCGCCGACCAGCGCAATGTCTTCCTCGTCGACGCCCATGGCGCGACGTTCAACAGCCGAGCGCTTGAGATAGGCCGCGCGCTGCCAGGGTTCGGCATCGACATGAGCGAGAATGGTCATGGAGATCAAGCGGTCGCCATCGGCCAGTGTCAGACCACGGACACCAATCGAATTGCGGCCGGCAAAGACGCGGACTTCATCGACCGGGAATCGGATCGCCTGGCCGAGTGCGGTGGTCAACAGCACGTCGTCATGCTCCGTGCAGGTCTCGACGCCGAGGATCTGGTCGCCCTCTTCCTCGAGCTTCATCGCGATCTTGCCGTTGCGGTTGACCTGGATGAAGTCCGACAACTTGTTGCGGCGAACCGTGCCACGGGTGGTCGAGAACATGACGTCGAGATTGCCCCAGCTTGCCTCGTCCTCGGGCAGCGGCATGATCGATGTGATGCGCTCGCCGGGCTCCAGCGGGAACATGTTGATCATCGCCTTGCCGCGCGAAGTCGGCGTACCAATCGGCAGACGCCAGACCTTTTCCTTGTAGACGATGCCGCGCGAGGAGAAGAACAGCACGGGCGTATGGGTATTGGCCACGAAGAGACGGGTTGCGAAATCCTCGTCCTTCATCGCCATGCCGGAGCGACCCTTGCCGCCGCGGCGCTGGGCACGGTAGGTCGTCAGCGGCACGCGCTTGATATAACCGGCATGCGAAACGGTGACGACCATGTCCTCGCGGGCGATCAGATCCTCGTCGTCCATGTCAGGACCGCCATCGACGATCTGGGTGCGGCGCGGCGTGCCAAATTCGTCGCGGATCGCGGTGAATTCGTCCTTGATGATTTGCTGGATGCGGACGCGCGACGAGAGAATGTCGAGATAATCAGAGATCTCGGCACCGATCTTGTTCAACTCTTCGTCGATTTCGTCACGCCCGAGCGCCGTCAGGCGCGCGAGACGCAGCTCGAGAATGGCGCGGGCCTGCTCTTCCGACAGATTGTAGGTGAGATCCTCGTTGATCCGGTGGCGCGGATCGTCGATCAAGCGGATCAGCGATTCCACATCATGGGCCGGCCAGCGGCGCGTCATCAGCTGTTCGCGCGCGGTTGCCGGATCCGGCGCCTTGCGGATCAGCGCAATGACTTCATCGATATTGGCAACCGCAATCGCGAGACCGACCAAGACATGGGCGCGATCACGTGCCTTGCGCAGCAGATACTTGGTGCGGCGGCTGACGACTTCTTCGCGGAAATTGACGAAGGCGCGCAGCATGTCGAGCAGTGTCAGCTGCTCCGGCTTGCCGCCGTTCAGCGCCACCATGTTGCAGCCGAAGGAGGTCTGCAGCGGGGTGTAACGATAAAGCTGGTTCAGGATGACATCGGCATTGGCGTCGCGCTTCAACTCGATGACGACGCGGTAGCCGTCGCGGTCGGATTCGTCGCGCAGGTCCGAGATGCCCTCGATGCGCTTTTCGCGCACGAGTTCGGCCATCTTCTCGATCATCGTCGACTTGTTCACCTGGTAAGGGATCTCGGTGATGATGATTTGCTCGCGATCACCGCGCATGGGCTCGACACGGGCGACGCCGCGCTGGACGACGGAGCCCCTGCCCGTCTCGTAGGCAGACCGGATGCCTGAGCGGCCGAGGATCATGGAGCCGGTCGGGAAGTCGGGACCCGGAATGATCTGCATCAGTTCCGGAAGCTCGATCGCCGGATTGTCGATCAGCGCCGTGCAGCCGTCCAGCACTTCGACCAGATTGTGCGGGGGGATGTTGGTGGCCATGCCGACCGCGATACCGCCGGCACCATTGACGAGGAGGTTCGGGAACTTGGCGGGAACCACGACGGGTTCCGACATGGTGCCGTCATAGTTGTCGCGGAAGTCGACCGTCTCCTTGTCGAGGTCGTCGAGCAGCGCGTGCGACACCTTCTCCAGACGGCATTCCGTGTAACGCTGGGCGGCCGGCGGGTCGCCGTCGACGGAGCCGAAGTTGCCCTGGCCGTCGATGAGGGGCATGCGCAGCGACCACGGCTGGGCCATGCGGGCCAGCGCGTCGTAGATCGCGGAGTCGCCGTGCGGGTGATACTTACCCATGACGTCACCGGTGACGCGGGCGCTCTTGACGTATTTCTTGTTCCAGTCGAGCCCGAGCTCATTCATGCCGTAGAGGATACGGCGGTGCACGGGCTTGAGCCCGTCACGCACGTCGGGAAGTGCGCGGCTCACGATCACGCTCATCGCGTAATCGAGATAGGACCGCTGCATTTCCTCCATGATGGAAATAGGCTCGATGCCTTGCGGGAACTTGCCGCCGCCGGGAGTGCTTTGCTCAGTCAAATCAGGTCACGATCTCTGTTCGGAATCACTGGGAAATTTATAGCGGAACACGCGCGCGCGCGCCAATTTCGAGGCCGGTTATAAACAGGCTTTTGCGGCTGGGGAAAGGCATTATCGTCAATATCTTGGGGGCCAGCCTTGCAAGGCCACCAAGGCTTCGGCTTTATGAAGGTCTGGACAGGAGAAAGATACACCATGGCGATGACAGACACGATGATCAGCGCGCTGACGACCCTGCTGGTCACCGTCGATCCGCCGGGGCTCGCTCCCCTCTTCCTCGGCCTCACCCAAGGCATGACTCGGGCCCAGCGCCAGCAGGTCGCCGTACGCGGATCGGTCATGGGTTTTGCCATCCTGACGGTCTTTGCCCTGTTCGGCGCCACCATCCTCGGCGCACTCGGCATATCCATGGGCGCGTTCCGCATCGCCGGCGGCCTGATGCTGTTTGCGATCGCCTTCGAGATGATCTTCGAGAAGCGCAATGAGCGGAAGGAAAAGACGACGGATGACGCGATCACCAAGGATCATATCCACAACCTCGCCGTTTTCCCGCTGGCCATTCCGCTAATCGCGGGACCAGGCGCGATTTCGGCGACGGTGCTGATCTCGGGTACGATGGACGGATGGATCGGCAAATTGCAGCTGATTGCGGTCATCGGCGTGGTGCTGGGCCTCGTCTACGTCTCGCTCTATCTCGCCGAACGGCTCAACCGCTTCCTTGGCGTGACCGGCCGTGCGTTGCTGACGCGCCTTCTCGGCGTGCTTCTTGCGGCACTTTCGGTGCAGTTCGTCGTTGATGGAGTGAAGTCTGCCTTCGCGGGCTGAGGAGCCCGTCATGTCACAACAAGCCGTTTTCAGTCGCTGGCAATTCGTCCTGAAGCAATTCAGTCGGCGACTTTGGGTCAGGGCATCCGCGATCGGGGCAATCGGGGTGCTGGCCGCGGTGCTGGCGACTGTCGCCGAACGATTTGTGCCCTTCGATATCCCGGGATCGATCAAGGCCGACTCGGTCGACACGATCCTCAACATCATCGCCTCCAGCATGCTGGCCGTGACGACCTTTTCGCTGAGCGCAATGACCTCGGCCTATGGTTCAGCGACCAGCAATGTCACGCCCCGCGCGACCAAGCTCCTGATCGAAGATACCGTCACGCAGAACGTACTCTCGACCTTCGTGGGGTCCTTTCTCTACGGCATCGTCGGGATCGTGGTGCTGCAGACCGGCGCCTATGGCGACAGGGGGCGGGTGATCCTTTTCGTGGTCACGATCGGGGTCATCGCACTCATCGTCTTCCAATTGCTGCGCTGGATCGATCACCTGACCACGCTCGGGCGTGTCGGCGAGACGACAAGCCGGGTGGAGGACGCGGCGGAGGGGGCGATCGAGGCGCGGCGGCAAAACCCTTATCTGGGCGGCAATCCATTGCCGGACAGGAAGGGCGCGGATTTGAGGGGCATGACGCCGGTGATGGCTGGTGCGATCGGTTACGTCCAGCACATCGACATGCAGGCACTCTCCACGCTTGCTGAACGGATCGATAGTGACATCCACATGCTCGTCAATCCCGGTGCATTTGTCTATCCGGACAGCGTGGTCGCCTATCTCGCCTCGTCCCTTGCTGTGAAAGATGATGCGCTCGCACCGGAAGATGCGCTGCGACGCGCCGTCACCATCGGCAATGAGCGCGACTTCGATCAGGACCCACGCTTCGGACTGGTCGTGCTCAGCGAGACCGCGCAGCGCGCCTTGTCTCCGGCCGTCAATGATCCGGGCACCGCCATCGATGTCATCGGGCGCGCCACCCGGCTGCTCAGCAGATGGGCCGAACCGATCGAGCAACAGGAACCGCAATTTCCCCGCGTCTTCGTCCCGGCCTTGACGGCTGAGGACCTCTTCGAAGACGCCTTCATGACCATTGCTCGCGATGGCGCAGCCCAGGTCGAAGTTCAGCTTCGCCTGCAGAAAAGCCTTGCGGCGCTGGCCCGCCTGGGAGGAGCCGATTTCCGCACTGCAGCCCGCCGTCAGGCCGCGCTTGCACTGTCGCGTGCCGAAAAGGCTTTGCCGATCGAGGCCGATCTGAAGCGATTGCGGGACGACTTAAGCGGCTAGCCGCGGATCTCCCTTCCCGAAACGACGAACGCCCTGCATGAGCAGAGCGTTCAGAAAATCCAAGTGTGGCTTCTTTCGGTGGCTTCCGCCGGATCAGAACGGGATGTCGTCGTCGAGATCGCGCGAAAAGCCGCCGGAAGGGGCGCTGCCTCCGCGGCTTGCACCACCGGAGGCGCCGCCACGCGACGGTGCCGGGGCGCTGTAGCCGCCGTCGTAACCACCGCCGCCGCCACCGTAGTCGGCACCGCCGAAGTCATTGCCGCCGCGCGCGCCACCTGCGCCATCACCACGACCGCCGAGCATGGTCAGGTTGCCGTTGAAGCCTTGAAGGACCACTTCCGTCGAGTAACGGTCGGCGCCCGTCTGGTCCTGCCACTTGCGGGTCTGCAACTGGCCTTCGACGTAAACGGTCGAGCCCTTCTTCAGATACTGTTCGGCGACTTTGCAAAGGCCCTCGTTGAAGATGACGACCGAATGCCATTCGGTCTTTTCCTTGCGCTCGCCGCTGTTCTTGTCGCGCCAGCTTTCCGAGGTCGCGATGCGCAGATTGGCGATCGGCCGGCCGTCCTGGGTCCGGCGAATTTCGGGATCGGCTCCGAGATTGCCGATCAGAATGACCTTGTTGACGCTACCAGCCATGACACTCACCTTACTGCCGCGCCGCCGCGGCGTTCAAAATCCAATCAAATGCCACCTTATCCCATCCGCTTCAGCGATTGGGCGGTGACGGTCTTAAATCCACAGCGAAAATGTTCTTTATTTGTTCTAGTATTTCTCTATGATCCTGTCAACAGAATCGAAATTCCGCCGTGGTGGCGCCTTGCGCCTCGACTCGGGAGCTTCGTTGACTACATAAGGACAGTTCTCCGAGGAACAGTCCCCTTCCCTTTGCCGATCAGAGCCTGACATGAGCGAACTCAAGACCATTTCCATCCGTGGCGCGCGCGAGCATAATCTTAAGGGCATCGACCTCGATCTGCCGCGCAACAGCCTGATCGTGATGACGGGGCTTTCCGGCTCCGGCAAGTCGTCGCTTGCCTTCGACACGATCTATGCCGAAGGGCAGCGTCGTTATGTCGAGAGCCTGTCGGCCTATGCGCGCCAGTTTCTCGAAATGATGCAGAAGCCTGACGTCGACCAGATCGAGGGTCTGTCGCCGGCAATCTCGATCGAGCAGAAGACGACCTCGCGCAATCCGCGCTCGACGGTCGGCACGGTCACCGAGATCTATGACTATATGCGCCTGCTGTTTGCCCGCGTCGGAGTGCCCTATTCACCGGCGACGGGCCTGCCGATCGAGAGCCAAACGGTCAGCCAGATGGTCGACCGGGTCCTGGCGCTTGATGAAGGCACCCGCCTCTATATCCTCGCGCCGATGATCCGGGGACGAAAGGGCGAGTATAAAAAGGAACTCGCCGAGCTGATGAAGAAGGGGTTCCAGCGCGTCAAGATCGACGGGCAGTTCTACGAGATCGCGGAAGCACCGACGCTCGACAAGAAATACAAGCACGACATCGACGTGGTCGTCGACCGTGTCGTGGTGCGGCCTGACATCGCGAGCCGCCTGGCGGACAGTCTGGAGACTTGCCTGAGGCTCGCCGACGGGCTGGCGGTCGCCGAATTCGCTGACAAGCCGCTGCCGCCGGAAGAGACTTCGGCCGGTGGCTCAGCCAACAAGTCGCTGAACGAGACACATGAGCGTGTGCTGTTTTCGGAAAAGTTCGCCTGCCCGGTCTCCGGCTTCACCATTCCGGAAATCGAGCCGCGCCTGTTCTCCTTCAACAACCCCTTCGGCGCCTGCCCGACCTGCGATGGTCTCGGAAGCCAGCAGAAGATCGACGAGGCGCTGATCGTTCCGGAAGTGCATCGCAAGCTGAATGACGGGGCGATCGCGCCTTGGGCCAAGTCCAGCTCGCCTTACTACAACCAGACGCTCGAGGCGCTCGGCAAGGCCTTCGGCTTTAAGCTCACGTCAAAATGGTCGGATCTTTCGGATGCGGCGCAAAAGGCGATCCTGCACGGGACCGAGGAAAAGATCGATTTCCATTATGCCGATGGTGCCCGCTCCTACACCACGACCAAGACCTTCGAAGGTATCGTGCCGAACCTCGAGCGGCGCTGGAAAGAGACCGACAGCGCCTGGGCGCGCGAGGAGATCGAGCGCTTCATGTCGGCGGCCCCCTGCCCGGCCTGCAACGGTTTTCGCCTGAAACCCGAGGCGCTGGCTGTCAAGATCAACGGTTTGCATATCGGTCAGGTGACGAACATGGCGATCCGCAATGCGGGCTCCTGGTTCGAAGACCTGCCGGCCAAGCTTACCGACAAGCAGAACGAGATCGCTGTCCGTGTGCTCAAGGAAATCCGCGAGCGCCTGCGCTTCCTCAATGATGTCGGTCTCGACTATCTCTCCATGTCGCGCAATTCCGGCACGCTGTCGGGTGGCGAGAGCCAGCGCATTCGTCTGGCATCGCAGATCGGTTCCGGCCTGACCGGCGTGCTCTATGTGCTGGACGAGCCGTCTATCGGCCTGCACCAGCGCGACAATGCGCGACTGCTTGACACGCTGAAACACCTGCGTGACATCGGCAATACGGTCATCGTCGTCGAGCATGACGAGGATGCGATCCTGACGGCGGATTACGTCGTCGACATCGGGCCGGCGGCCGGCATCCATGGCGGCCAGGTGATCGCGCAAGGGTCGCCGCAGGACATCATGGCGCATCCAAAATCGCTGACGGGCAAGTACCTGACGGGCGAAATGGGCGTCAGTGTTCCGGCGCAGCGGCGCAAGCCAAAGAAGGGCCAGCAGATCAAGGTCGTCGGCGCGAAGGGCAACAACCTGAAGAATGTCACGGCCTCGATCCCGCTCGGCGTGTTCACGGCAGTGACGGGTGTCTCCGGTGGCGGCAAGTCGACCTTCCTCATCGAGACGCTCTACAAGGCGGCTGCGCGCCGCGTCATGGGTGCCCGCGAAAACCCGGCCGAACATGAGCGTATCGACGGTTTCGAATTCATCGACAAGGTGATCGACATCGACCAGTCGCCGATCGGGCGCACACCACGGTCCAATCCAGCGACCTATACGGGTGCTTTCACGCCGATCCGCGACTGGTTTACCGGTCTGCCGGAAGCCAAGGCGCGGGGTTATCAGGCCGGCCGTTTCTCGTTCAACGTCAAGGGCGGCCGCTGCGAGGCCTGCCAGGGGGACGGCGTGATCAAGATCGAGATGCACTTCCTGCCCGACGTATACGTCACCTGCGACGTCTGTCACGGCAAGCGCTACAACAGAGAGACGCTGGACGTGACCTTCAAGGGCAAGTCGATCGCCGACGTGCTCGACATGACGGTCGAGGAAGGCGTGGAGTTCTTCCAGGCGGTGCCGGCGGTGCGCGACAAGCTGCAGGCGCTGTTCGATGTCGGTCTCGGCTATATCAAAGTCGGCCAGCAGGCGAACACGCTGTCAGGTGGCGAGGCGCAGCGCGTCAAGCTCGCCAAGGAACTGTCGAAGCGGTCGACCGGCCGCACGCTTTACATCCTCGATGAGCCGACCACCGGCCTGCATTTCCACGACGTCGCCAAGCTCCTGGAAATGCTGCAGGAACTGGTCAACCAGGGCAATTCCGTTGTCGTTATCGAACATAATCTCGAGGTCATCAAGACGGCAGACTACATTCTCGACTTCGGTCCGGAAGGCGGCGACGGCGGCGGCCAGATCGTGGCCCAGGGCACGCCGGAAGAGGTGGTGAAGGTCGAGGCCTCCTATACGGGGCAGTTCCTCAAGGAGTTGCTGCAGCGGCGGCCGGTGAAGAAGGTGCAGGCGGCGGAGTGATCCGCCGCTCCAGGGAGAGAAGATGGTCTGCCGTATGCACGGTTTGTTTTTGATTTAGCCAATTACCTAACCCTATCAAGCAAGAGGCATTTCATGACCAAATCCGGCATTATCCGCACCGGCATCGGCGGCTGGACCTTCGATCCCTGGGACGACAGTTTTTATCCGACAGATCTGCCGAAGAAACGGCAGCTGGAATATGCCAGCCGGCAGCTGACCGCGATCGAGGTGAACGGCACCTATTATTCCAGCCAGAAGCCGGCGACCTTTGCCAAATGGGCTGCGGAAGTGCCGGAGGATTTCGTCTTTTCGCTCAAGGCAAGCCGGTTCTGCACGAACCGCAAGATCCTGGCCGAAGCCGGGCCGTCGGTGGAGAAGTTCCTGCATCAGGGTATCGAAGAGCTCGGATCACATCTGGGGCCGATCCTGTGGCAATTCATGGGTACGAAAAAGTTCGACGCCGAGGATTTCGGAGCCTTTCTCGACCTGTTGCCGAAGACGTTGAACGGGTTGCCGCTTCGCCATGTCGTCGAGCCCCGGCATGACAGTTTCCAGGTTCCGGAATTCATCGACATGCTGCGGCGGCATGGGGTGGCGGCCGTCTGTGCCGACCATCACGATTACCCGATGTTTGCCGATCCGACGGCGGATTTTGTCTATGCCCGTCTGCAGAAGGGCACGGACGAGACACCGACCTGCTATCCAACTAAAGATCTGGACGCCTGGGCTACCAGGTTCAAGACTTATTCCGCAGGTGTCACACCTCCGGACCTCACGCTGGTTGCGGGAGACAAACCTGCGGAGCAGAGCCCACGCGACGTCTTTGCCTTCTTCATCTCGGGGGGCAAGGTGAATGCACCAAAGGGCGCGATGGAATTGCAGAAAAGGGTGGCATGACGCCCTGCCGCGCCTGATCGTCATCAATTTGTGACATTGGCGAAACTGGACTAGGCTCGGTCGCAGAGTCGCGGTCGCGACCACGCTCTGGACCGGCATGCTTCCCTCTTTGGACGTGCGCGTCCAGACTTCGAGAGTTCGGGGCACTTCCATGTCGGGCATCGCCGTCTTCATTCATCTCGCCGGCGCAGTCGCGCTGCTTCTCTGGGCGACCCGCATGGTGCGCACGGGGATCGAACGCGCTTATGGCGGCGTCTTGAAGGACAAGCTTCGGCATGCCGTCGGCAATCGATTCTCGGCGGCCTTTGCCGGCTTCCTGTTTGCGGTGGCGCTGCAGAGTGCGACGGCGGTCGCCCTCATCGTCGCCTCGTTTTCGGCGGCCGGCTATGTCGTGCCGGCGATCGGGGTCGCGACGCTGCTCGGCGCGGATTTCGGGTCCGCCTTCGTCGTGCGCATTCTGCGCTACGATCTCTCGCTGCTCGTGCCGGTCTTGCTGCTCGCGGGGACCGTCGCATTCCGCGCTTCCGAGGCGCGGGGCTGGCGGCAGATCGGCCGTATCCTCTTCGGTCTCGGCCTGCTTCTGTTATCGTTGCGTCTGATCGGCGAGGCATCCGAGCCACTGCGCGAAAGCCGCATACTGCCCGTCCTGTTCAATTATCTCGCCAGCGACTGGATCAGTGCTTTCGTACTCGCCGCCCTGCTCGCCTGGGCTTTTCATTCGAGCGTGGCGGCCGTTCTTCTGGTCGCATCACTTGCCGACCAGGACCTCCTGCCCGGTGCGCTGATCATCCCGCTGGTGCTGGGTATCAATTTCGGCGCCGCGATCATTGCGGCCCTGCTCACCAAGGATGCCGAGGCGAATGCGAGGATCGTGCCGCTCGGCAATGTCATCATCCGCGGGTTGATGACCTTGATTGCGCTTGCCGCGCAGTTCGTCTTTGCGCTCAGTCCTTCCGTCTTCTCCGCTCATCCTGGCGATTCCGTCGTCCTGGTACATCTGGCGATGAATGGCGCCGTTCTCGTGCTCGGACTGCCATTTGCCGGCCTGGTCGCGGCGATGCTGGAACGGATGCTGGAGGGATCGGAAGAAAGGGCCGCCAACGACGACCGCTTCTCGGCGCTGAACGTGATGGACCTGACCAATCCGCAGCAGGCGATATCCAATGCGACGCGCGAGGTCCTGACGGTCTGTGACAAGACCGAAATCATGCTCAATGGCATATTCGAGCTCTACGAGCGTTGGGACGCGAAAAAGACGCAGCGGATCGAGGCGCTCGACGACCAGATCGACACGATCCATCGCGACATCAAGTTCTATCTCGCCCGGATATCCCAGACGGCGCTCGATCAGGGCTCTGCGGCCCAATGCCAGAACCTGCTGGGCGCGACGATCAAGATCGAGCAGGCCGCCGACATCATCTCGCAGAACATGCTGACGCGGGCACGCAAGAAGAACGAGCGCAATGTCGGCTTCTCCGCCGAAGGCTGGGCCGAACTCTGTGCCATGCATGACGAGGTCGTGCAGAACGCCCATCTCGCCTTCAACCTGCTGGTCAACCGGGACATCGGCCATGCGCGCCAGCTCGTTGCCCGCAAGGAGGCGATCCGGAACCTGGTGAAGACCAGCGAGGAAAGCCATTTGCAGCGCTTGCGGCAGGGCAATGCGGCCAGCTTCGAATCGAGCTCCCTGCATATCGACACGATGCGGGATCTGAAGGAGATCAATTCTCTCTTCGTTTCGATCGCTTATCCGCTCCTGGAAGGCGAAGGGCTGCTGCGGCGCAGCCGCTTGGTGCAGCCGGCGGAGCTTTAGACATCGGACGGATAGTCAGTCCGATCGCACATGAGATGCGAGATCTCTTGCCGTCATGCCTCGCCCTGCTCTCAAGGCCGCCTGGCCGTGCTGATGCACGCCGGCGCAGGCCGCTTCGAAGGCCGGCATACCATTGGCGAGATTGGCGCCAATGATGCCTGCGAGTACATCGCCCGAGCCGGCGGTGGCAAGCGTGGCCGGGGCCTCCTCCTCGATCGCGGCACGACCGTCGGGGCACGCGATCACGGTGTCTGCGCCCTTGTAGACGACGATGCCGCCGATGGCGATTGCTGCCGCGCGAGCCTTTCCGACCTTGCCTTCTTCCGATTTGGCGATTTCCGGAAATAGCCGGGCAAATTCACCTTCGTGCGGGGTTATCACGAGTTGGCCCGGCGAGCCTGCAAAGGCATCACGCAATGCGCTGGCCTCGCCGGTGAAGGCAGAGATGCCATCGGCATCCAGCACCAGGTTCCGTCGATTCCGTGCGACTGCCAGACCATAGCTCCGCGCCTTGTCCCGGTCGCCGAAACCTGGCCCCAGGACGAATGCGTTGTGGCGTTGGTCGCTCAGCCATGTCTCGACATCGGCCAGCGTGTCGACCGGCGCCAGCATCACGGCCGTCAGATGGGCCTCGTTGGCAGCCAGCGCATCTCCCGGCGAGGCCAGCGTGACGAGGCCTGCGCCGGCTTTGAGGGCCGCGCCGGCCGACAAGCGGGCAGCGCCGGTCGAAATTGCCGGACCGGAGAAAACCGTCAGGTGGCCGCGGCGATATTTGTGATCTTCGGCCGATGGAGGGCGTAGTGATGCCTGGAATATTGCCGGGCCGTTGATCCAGAGTTTTCCGGCCTCTGCGGAAACGATCCTCTGCGGAATGCCGATATCGAAGACTTCGATTGCGCCGCAGTGGCTGCGGCCCGGCAGGAGCACGTGACCCGGCTTTCGCGTGACGAAAGTGACGCTGCGCTCTGCTCGGAAGGCTGCGCCCCGTGTTTTCCCCGTCGCCCCATCGATGCCCGAGGGCAGATCGACTGAAAGCACCGGTGTCCGGGTCTCCGTCACGGTCGCGATCAACGACTGTACGATCTCAGGCACATCACGCGCCAAGCCCGCTCCGAACAAGGCGTCGATCACCACTTCCCCCGCCAGTGGTGTATAGGCTTCCAGGTTTTCGATGGTGCCCGACCATGCCGCCCGGGCAATCCTGGCGTCACCCCTCAGTTTTTCGGGATCGCCCAGGGCGAGGACTCGCACATCGGCGCCGCTCCGCATTAGCGCAGCGGCGACCACGTAGCCATCGCCACCATTGTTGCCCGGACCGCAGAGGACCGTGAACCGACGCGCCGCCGGATAGCGGCGCAGGGCACAGGCAGCAACCGCCTCGCCTGCCCGCAGCATGAGCGCAAAACCGCTGATGCCGGAGTGGATGGCTGCGGCATCGACGCGCGACATCTCGGTCGGGGTCAGCAATATCTCTGGCTCAGGAAGGCTCATGTTTCTCTATAGAGCAGAAATCACCACAGGAGCAAAGCTGCACGATTTTGGGCAGAGACGAAGTGTGTATTTATACGGCAAGTGCCCTTTTTGTGTGCATTCTGTTTGTATTTTGTGCAGTCCTCACAGTCGGTTACGACAACAGGTGCTTTCGAAAAAAGATTGGCTGCAAGCGTAATTTCGAGCAATTCGGGCTGGCTTTTCCACTCGTTTTGCAGGAGATTTGCGCTGTCGGACGGAGGAAGCAGGCTTTTTTGCATCGAATTCGCAAAAATCTGGCACATTCCATGCATTCAACCCGGCGAGCGGGGCTCATCCTGCTTTACTGAGGAAGCGGAGAGAAATTTTCTCATGAAAAAGATCGAAGCGATCATCAAGCCTTTCAAGCTCGACGAAGTGAAGGAAGCCCTTCAGGAAGTCGGCTTGCAAGGTATCACCGTGACGGAAGCCAAGGGCTTCGGTCGCCAGAAGGGCCATACCGAGCTCTATCGCGGCGCCGAATATGTCGTGGACTTCCTGCCCAAGGTGAAGGTCGAAGTGGTACTGGCCGACGAAAACGTGGAGGCCGTCATCGACGCCATCCGCAATGCAGCCCAGACGGGCCGCATCGGCGACGGCAAAATCTTCGTTTCGAACGTCGAAGAAGTCGTCCGCATCAGAACCGGCGAAACCGGTATCGACGCCATCTAATCGGACCCGGCACCTAGGGAGGTCGGGTTTAAATCGTCAGCTCACGCGAGGAACATAAAAATATGACGACCGCAAACGATATCCTCAAACAGATCAAGGACAACGACGTCAAGTTCGTCGACCTGCGCTTCACGGACCCGAAGGGCAAGCTGCAGCACGTCACGATGGACATTGTCTGCGTCGACGAAGACATGTTCGCCGATGGCGTCATGTTCGACGGCTCCTCGATCGCCGGCTGGAAGGCCATCAACGAGTCCGACATGGTGCTGATGCCGGATCCGGCCACCGTGCACATGGACCCCTTCTTCGCCCAGTCGACGATGGTCATCCTCTGCGACATCCTCGATCCGGTCTCCGGCGAAGCCTATAACCGCGATCCGCGCGGCACAGCCAAGAAGGCCGAAGCCTATCTGAAGGCCTCCGGCATCGGCGACACGGTCTTCGTCGGTCCGGAAGCCGAATTCTTCGTCTTCGACGACGTCAAGTACAAGGCCGACCCGTACAACACCGGCTTCAAGCTCGACTCGACCGAACTGCCGTCGAACGACGACACCGATTACGAGACCGGCAACCTCGGTCACCGTCCGCGCGTCAAGGGCGGCTATTTCCCGGTTCCGCCGATCGACAGCCTGCAGGACATGCGCTCCGAAATGCTGACGGTTCTCGGCGAAATGGGGGTCGTCGTCGAAAAGCATCACCACGAAGTGGCGGCGGCCCAGCACGAGCTTGGCATCAAGTTCGACGCGCTGGTGCGCAACGCCGACAAGATGCAGATCTACAAGTATGTCGTGCACCAGGTTGCCAATGCCTATGGCAAGACGGCGACCTTCATGCCGAAGCCGATCTTCGGTGACAACGGCTCGGGCATGCACGTGCACATGTCGATCTGGAAGGACGGCAAGCCGACCTTCGCCGGCGACGAATATGCAGGTCTCTCGGAAAGCTGCCTGTTCTTCATCGGCGGCATCATCAAGCATGCCAAGTCGATCAACGCTTTCTCCAACCCGTCGACCAACTCCTACAAGCGTCTGGTCCCGGGTTATGAAGCGCCGGTCCTGCTCGCCTATTCGGCCCGCAACCGTTCGGCTTCGTGCCGCATTCCCTTCGGCTCCAACCCGAAGGCCAAGCGCGTCGAAGTCCGCTTCCCGGATCCGACCGCGAACCCCTACCTCGCTTTCGCCGCCATGCTGATGGCCGGTCTCGACGGTATCAAGAACAAGATCCATCCGGGCAAGGCCATGGACAAGGATCTCTACGACCTGCCGCCGAAGGAACTGAAGAAGATCCCGACCGTCTGCGGTTCGCTGCGTGAGGCGCTCGAAAGCCTGGATAAGGATCGCAAGTACCTGACCGCCGGCGGCGTGTTCGACGACGACCAGATCGATTCGTTCATCGAACTGAAGATGCAGGAAGTCATGCGCTTCGAAATGACCCCGCATCCGGTCGAATTCGACATGTACTACTCGGCCTGATTTTCGGGTTGCTCATCAGACGCCGGCGGATCGCTCCGCCGGCGTTTTTCGTTTCGAATGGCACCAATTGTTGGCAATCGCGCTTTCGCCCCGAGTACTGTCGCGCTAGCAGTGGTCATCCCTCCTCTGTTGTCACGGTTTTCCATGCCGGCCTCCCAGCAATCGCCCTCGCCGCGCCTCTATGACTGGACGCTCTTCCTGCTGGCGCCGGTGTTCTTCTCTTCGAACCTGATCTTCGGGCGTGGCATCACCGGCGAGGTCGGGCCATTCACCACCGCACTGCTGCGCTGGGTAGGGGCTGCGATCCTGATGTCGCCCTTCATCTGGCAGGAACGGCAGGCCTGCCTCACCTTCGTGCGGCGTCATACGGCACTCTGGCTGACACTTGGCATTCTGGGCATGGGCATCTGTGGCGGCGTGGTCTATTGGGCACTGACGCTGACCACCGCCTCCAATGCGACGCTGATCTACACGACATCGTCGCTGTTCATCATCCTGTCCCAGTGGCTGTTTCAAAAGCGCGCGATCACGCGGCGGGAAATGGGGGGCATGGTGATTGCCTTTGCCGGGGTCGTGGCAATCGTACTGAAAGGACATCCGGAGGCGCTGCTGAAGCTCACCTTCAACATCGGGGATCTGGCGATCCTGGTGGCGGCCATTGCCTTTGCTGCCTATTCGCTGCTGTTGCGGCGTCCGTCCGTGCGCGAGATGCCCCCGCTCCCGCTGTTTGCTCTGCTGGCACTTTCAGGCGCGATCGTGCTGGTACCGCCCGGTCTGATCGAGATCGCCGGCGGCGGGCTTCTGCCGGATACGGGCATTGAGTTTGCCAAGCTCGCGGGTATCATCCTCTTCGCCTCGCTGGCCGCCTTCTATTGCTTTCAACACGCGGTGCAGGTGTTCGGGCCGGGCATTGCAGGTATGACGCTTTACCTGATGCCGCCCATGTCGATCCTGATGGCTGTCGTCTTCCTGGGAGAGCGCTTCGAGCACTATCATGCGGTCGGCATCGTGCTGGTGACTGGCGGCCTCGTTCTTGCGACCGCGCCCGGTCGAAAAACGGGCTAGGTGTCGCAGGTACAAGGGATGCCAAATACCATCCCTTGATTTTGCCGGGCTTTCTTCCCAAATAAGACATTGAAAGGAAGTCAAGCCATGAAACAACGAAGCGCTAAATTTGGTATCGGGGACGTCGTACGGCACAAGTTCTTTCCGTTCCGCGGCGTCATCTTCGATGTTGACCCGGAGTTTGCGAATTCCGAGGAGTGGTGGAATGCGATCCCGGCCGAAGTTCGGCCGCACAAGGACCAGCCCTTCTATCATCTGCTCGCGGAGAATTCCGAGACGGAATATGTGGCCTATGTGTCCGAGCAGAACCTCGAGCGCGACCAGAGCCAGGAGCCGCTGCGCAATCCGCAAATCCAGCAGATTTTCGAGCCGCAGCAGAGCGGCCACTACAAGCCGAAGATGAACTTCGCGCACTGACATACATCTGATACCACAAAGCAAAAAAGCCCGCGTCTCACGACGCGGGCTTCTTGCTATTCATTGCCTAGAAGCGGATCAGTTGCCCTGCTTGGCAGCGTTCTGGGCGTCGGTGATCGCCTTGTTGCGCTCTTCCTGCTTCTTCTGCATGGCTTCCTGCAGGAGACGCTGGCGCTCTTCGGCCTGCGACTGCGACATCGCTTCGCCATCGAAGGCGCCGGTGAAGCCGGTCAGCGGGATCTTGATCGGGTTCGGCGCGCGGCGGAAGTTGATCGAGGTGAAGACGACCTCGCCACCCTTCTTCAGGCTGTCGATGATTGCATCCGTCAGCGGGATTTCAGCCGTGCAGCGGTCGGGCAAGCAGACAGCGTAGTCGAGCTTGGTGCCCTTGGCGCCATCGATCTGCATCAGAACGCCCGGCGGGATGAGACGCGCGGAAGGTACGGTGACCTGCAGCAGCTTGCGGTTGACCTTGCCTTCGACCGTGATCAGGCCGACGGCCGTGATCAGCTGGCCATTGGCGGCAACGAGCTGGTTCTGGACGACGCAGACGTCCGATTCTTCCTGCTTGGCGCAGGTCTTGAACCACTTCGCCTCGGAGGGAGCGGCTGCGGCTTCCTGCGCCTGCGCGACAACCGGCATGGCGGTAGCTGCGAAGGACAATGCGAGTGCAGACACAGCCGTCCGCGTTGCGTTGCTAAGTTTGAACATCATACGTATTCCGTCTCCTGAAAACCCCTGTCGCGCGGACTTCGATGCCGCGTCATTCACCGGTCGTGTGTGCCCTCACCTGTCGTTCAAATGAGGCAAATACATGACCCGGCGATCTGGCTCACCTGTTACATTGTGGCGGCCAGAATATCCAGCGTTTCTTTGACACTGGATCGACTCACCCCGCCTAAATCCCACCTGCTTGTGTTGGTTTTATGGTGACTGTGCTAGCTTCCGCGCGATTTGCAGATTCCATACCGGGGAGGACCAAGATCTTGCGCCGTCTCTTCTTCAGCCTTTGCCTGCTGCCACTTGTGACCACCGTCCAGGCTGAGCCCATGCACGGAATCGCCATGCATGGGGAACCTGCCCTCTCCTCCGGCTACACACATTTTCCCTATGTGAAGCCGGATGTTAAAAAGGGTGGCAGGGTAAATTATGGTGTCGTCGGCACATTCGATGCGCTGAACCCTTTCGTGCTCAAGGGCATGCGGACCACGGCGCGCGGTGTGTGGGATCCGGAGTTCGGCAACCTGCTGTACGAACCACTGATGACCCGTTCTGCAGACGAGCCTTTCACGCTCTACGGATTGCTCGCCGAGACCGTCGAATGGGATGCCGACCGAACCTATGTGCAGTTCAACATCAATCCGAAGGCAAAGTGGAACGATGGCAAGTCCGTCACGCCCGAAGACGTGATCTTCACCTTCGAACTCCTGCGCGACAAGGGACGCCCGCCCTTCAACGGCCGTCTCAACGCGGTTTCCAAGATGGAGAAGGTCGGCGAGCATGGCGTGAAGTTCACCTTCAACGAAAAAGCCAATCGCGAGACACCGCTGATCTTTGCCTCGGCGACACCGATCCTGCCCAAACATGCGATCGATCCTGCCACTTTCGACCAAGGTGGGCTCGCCATTCCTGTTGGATCCGGCCCCTATGAGATCAAGGAGCTGAGGCCGGGCGAGAAGGTCACCTGGGTGCGCGACACTGAATACTGGGGCAAGGATCTCCCGTCGAAGGTCGGATTCGACAATTACGACGAGATCACGGTCACCTATTTCCTCCAGGAAGCGACGCTGTTCGAAGCTTTCAAGAAGGGAGAGATCGACATCTATCCAGACGGTGATTCCAATCACTGGCAGCGCGCCTATGACTTTCCGGCAGCGCAGAATGGTGATGTGGTGAAGGAGGCTTTCAAGCCGGGCCTGCCCTCCGGCATGCTCGGCTTCGTGTTCAATACCCGACGTCCGATCTTCGCCGACGTGAAGGTGCGCGAGGCAATCAACACGGCCTTCGATTTCGAGTGGTTGAACAAGACGCTCTATGGTGGCGCCTTTACACGCACCCAGAGTTATTGGCAGAACTCGGCGCTCGGCGCTTACGGCAATGCGGCAGACGACAAAGAGCTGGCCCTGCTTGGTCCCGCCAAGGACAAGCTGTCGCCGGAGATCCTAGCCGGCACTTATATCCAGTCGGCCACCGACGGATCGGGGGGCGATCGCAAGGCACTTGGCAAGGCGGTCAAGCTCTTCGGCGAGGCCGGTTACAAGATCCAGGGCGGCAAGATGCTCGATGCCAGAGGCAAACCGGTTGCGTTCGAAGTGATGACGCAGAACGAGGGCCAGGAGAAAATGGCACTCGCCTTCCAGCGGACATTGAAACTCATCGGCGTCGATATGGCGATCCGGACAGTGGATGACGCCCAGTATCAGGCGCGATCCAACAGCTTCGACTACGACATGATCATCAAGTCCTACACCTCGTCGCTCTCACCGGGTGCCGAGCAAGTTAATCGCTGGGGATCGGAATCCAGGGATGCTCAGGGCAGCTTCAACTATGCCGGTGTCGCCGATCCCGACATCGACCGGATGATGGAGGCCCTGTTGCAGGCGCGAGAGCCGGCCGATTTCCAGGCGGCCGTGCGGGCCTATGACCGGCTGCTCGTTGCCGGGCATTATGTCGTGCCGCTCTACCATATCGGTGAACAGTGGGTGGCGCGCTGGAAGCATATCGGACGACCAGAAACGGCTCCGCTCTATGGATACCAGCGTCCGACATGGTTCGATGCGCGCGATCAGTAAGCTCTGAGCGTTTGACGCTGTGTTTTCGGGCCGGAGCTTGTCTCCGGCCCGCTTTGCTTTAAGTGACAGGCATATCTCTGCCAGGAAAGGACACCCTCATGGACCGCATCACCATCGACCTCGTATCGGACGTGGTCTGCCCCTGGTGCTATCTCGGCAAGGCCCGGCTGGAGCTCGCGATTGCCGAGGTGCAGGACGAGGTCAGTGTCGACATCAACTGGCGCCCGTATCAACTCAACCCCGATTATCCGCCTGAAGGCGTCGACCATCAGGTCGAACTGGCGAAGAAGCTCGGCGGCAAGGACAGGATGGACCAGGCCCATGCTCAGCTGAAGGCACTCGGCGCCGAGGTCGGCATCGCCTTCGATTTCCAAGCAATCAAGGTCGGTCCAAACACGCTCGACGCCCACAGGCTTATCCATTGGGCAGGCCAGGAAAGCCGGGAGACGCAGACCCGGGTGGTCGACTTGCTTTTCAAGGCGAACTTCGAACAGGGCCGCAATATCGGTGACGCGGCCGTGCTACTCGACATTGCGACCGAGGCCGGACTTTCGCGTCCTGTGATCGAATCGCTGCTGTCAGGTGATGCCGATGTTCAACATGTCCTCTCCGAGGTCGAGGCTGCCAAGCAGATGGGGGTCAACGGCGTGCCCTTCTTCATCTTCGATCAGCAATATGCCGTAAGCGGCGCCCAGCCGCCGGCGGAACTTGCCAATGCGTTGCGCGAAATCGCCAAGGCGAAGGCCGAGGCGCTGCGCAATCTGAATTGACGGATAGCGCGAACACTCGTATCCCGGTGAGGTTACCTCCTCCCCGGGATCATCACCTTGTCCGCCGACACCACCTTCAAGGGCGTCCTCTTCGCCTTTATCTGCTTTGCCGCCTATTCCTTCAGCGATGCCGCCGTGAAACTCGTGGAGGGGCGCGTGCCGGCCTTCGAGGCCGGTTTCATCGGCAGCCTGTTCGGCTTTTTCGCCATCCCCTTCCTGATGAAACGCGGCGATCGCTATACGGATCTGGTGCGTAGCACAAACTGGCCGCTCTGGGGTCTGCGCTTCGTCTGTTCCGCTGTCGGTACGGTCGGTAGCATCATCGCCTTTACCCAGCTCTCGATGGCGGAGGCCTTCTGCCTCATCTTCCTGCTGCCGAGTTTCGCGACAATCATGTCGGTGATCTTCCTCAAGGAGCAGGTGGGCCTGAAGCGCTGGGTGGCGGTTCTGATCGGGTTCCTCGGCGTTCTGGTGGTCCTGAGGCCCGGTTTCCGCGAACTGGAGGTCGGACATCTCGCCGCGATGATGTCGGGCTTTGCCGGTGCCGTCACGATCATCATCTTCCGGGCCATGGGGCCACAGGAGAAGAACATCTCGCTCTATGGTGCCGGCCTGCTCGGCAGCGTAGTGATCTGCGCCGTCTTTTCGCTGCCGGACTTCCAGGTGCCCGGGAGCCATGACCTCATGCTGCTCGCCGCCTTCGGTCTTCTGGCGGCCGTCGGCAATGTGTTGATGATGCTGGCCTCTTTTTACATCCCGGCCGCGATCGTCGGGCCGATCCAGTACAGCCAGATGCTCTGGGCCATCCTGCTCGGCTACCTGGTCTTTGGCGACAAGGTCGACTGGCCCATGGGCATCGGCATCGTGCTGATCGTAAGCTCCGGGCTCCTGACGCTGATCCGCGAGCGTAAGCGCGACACACCGCTCCCGCCGCCGGTGGCCGGCAAGTCGGATGCGGCGCTGGCGATCAAGCCGGAACAGGGCGAGGCCTGACGGAGCAGCCAACGAGGTCCACGATCCCCGCTCGTCAGCTCGCCTTCGCCAGTTCCGCCAGTTGCGTCATCACGACCGCCGCGCCCGACAGCCGCTTTTCCGGCGTCGGCAGATCGCGGGTCAGGAATACCGAGTGGTCCGGCCGGATCTTGGCCATGCTGCCCTGTTTGGCAATGTAGCCGACGAGCGCTGCCGGATTGGGGAACTGCTTGCCACGAAACTGGACCACGACGCCCTTGGGGCCGGCTTCCAGTTTCTCGACATTGGCCGTGCGGCAGAGCGCCTTGATGTAGACGACCTTCAGCAAGTGCTGGACTTCGGTCGGCATGGGGCCGAAGCGGTCGATCAGTTCGGCGCCGAAGCCGTCGATCTCGCGGAGATCGTCGAGTTCGCCGAGGCGGCGATAAAGCGCCATGCGCAGATGAAGGTCCGGCACATAGTTCTCCGGGATCATGACGGAGGTGCCGACCTGGATCTGCGGCGACCAGCCGGTGTCTACGACTTCGTCGATGCCCTTCACCTCGGCGACAGCCTCTTCCAGCATCTGCTGGTAGAGTTCGAAACCGACTTCCTTGATATGGCCGGACTGTTCCTCGCCCAAAAGATTGCCGGCACCGCGGATGTCGAGGTCGTGGCTGGCGAGCTGGAAGCCGGCGCCGAGTGTGTCGAGCGACTGCAGGACCTTCAGGCGGCGTTCGGCTCCTGCAGTCAGTACCTTGTTGACCGGGAGCGTGAGGAGCGCGAAGGCGCGGACCTTGGAGCGGCCGACGCGGCCGCGGATCTGGTAGAGCTGGGCCAGACCGAACATGTCGGCGCGGTGGACGATCAGCGTGTTGGCCGTGGGCACGTCGAGGCCGGATTCGACGATGGTCGTCGACAGCAGCACATCGTAACGGCCGTCATAGAATGCGTTCATGATGTCTTCGAGTTCGCCGGCCGCCATCTGGCCGTGAGCGATGGCGACCTTGAGCTCGGGGACGTTCTCGTCGAGGAAGCTTTTCACGTCCGCGAGATCGGCCAGACGCGGGCAGACGTAGAAACTCTGGCCGCCGCGATAGTGTTCGCGCATCAGGGTCTCGCGGATAACAAGCGGATCGAAGGGCGAGATAAAGGTTCGCACCGCCATGCGGTCGACCGGTGGCGTGGTGATCAGCGAGAGTTCGCGCACGCCGGTCATGGCGAGCTGCAGGGTGCGCGGAATGGGTGTCGCCGAGAGCGTCAGGACATGGACGTCCGATTTCAGCTCCTTCAGCCGCTCCTTGTGCTTGACACCGAAATGCTGCTCCTCGTCGATGATCAGCAGGCCGAGATTGGCGAAGTTGACGCCCGTGCCGAGCAGCGCATGGGTGCCGACAACGATGTCAGTCTTGCCCTCGGCCACTTCCTTCTTGACGAGGTTCAGCTCTTTCGTGCCGACGAGGCGCGAGGCCTGCTGGATCCGGATCGGCAAGCCGCGGAAGCGTTCGGAAAAGGTCTTGAAATGCTGGCGGGCCAGCAGCGTTGTCGGCACAACGACGGCGACCTGGATGCCGTTCATGGCCGCGATGAAGGCTGCGCGCAACGCCACTTCCGTCTTGCCGAAACCGACGTCGCCGCAGACGAGGCGGTCCATGGGGCGGCCGGCGCCAAGGTCGGAGCGGACGGATTCGATCGCGGTTTCCTGGTCTTCCGTCTCGTCATAGGGGAAACGGGCGGCGAACTCGTCGTAGAGACCTTCCTGGGTGGTCAGGACCGGTGCAGACCGGGTCATGCGCTCGGCGGCGATCTTGATCAGCGCTCCTGCCATATCGAGGAGCCGCTTCTTGAGCTTGGCCTTGCGCATCTGCCAGGCGCCGCCACCGAGCTTGTCGAGTTGGACTTCGGTTGCCTCGCCGCCATAACGCGAGAGCAGATCGATGTTTTCGACCGGCAGGAAGAGCTTGGCGTCGTCGGCATAGCGTAGTTCGAGGCAGGCATGCGGGGCACCGGCGGCCTCGATGGTGCGCAGGCCGACGAAACGGCCGATGCCGTGTTCGGCATGCACGACGATCGAGCCCTCGTCGATGCCGGCGACTTCCGAGATGAAGTCGGCGGCGCGCTTGCGGCGCTTGGAGCGGCGGACCATGCGGTCGCCGAGGATGTCCTGCTCGCCGATGACGACGAGGCCAGAGGTTTCGAAGCCGCCTTCGAGACTAAGGACGGCGGTGCCCGCCTCCCCCTTCTTCAGCTTGTCGACGTCTTTCAGGGCAGCGACGGGCACGAGCCGTTCCAGGCCATGTTCGTTCAGTACCTGCAGCAGGCGGTCGAGCGAGCCTTCCGACCAGCCGGAAACGATGACCTTGGCGCCGGTCGCGCGCTTGTCGGCGATATAGGTGACAGCCTGGCCGAAGACGTTGGTACGATTGTTCTCTTCGCTGCTGGCCTCATTGGCAGACTTGGCCCAACGCGGCGTCGGACGGGCATCGACCTCGATGACCAAACGGCTTTCGCCACCGTGTTCGGCAAAGGGGGTGATGCGGATCGGGTCGAAGGCATCGAGGTTCGCGCCGAATTCGCCAGCGCCGAGATAGAGCCGCTCCGGCGGCACCGGCTTGTAAGGCGTGCCCTGGGCGAGATGGCCCTTGCCGGGGGTCGCCGAGTTGAGGCGCGCCTCGTAGTAGTCGCGGATCAGCTTGGCGCGTTCTTCGGCTGCCTCGCGGACAGTATGGTCGGTGACCAGACGGAAGCCTCTGAGATAGTCGAAGGTGGTCTCCAGCTTGTCGTAGAACATTGGCAGCCAATGTTCCATGCCGGCATAGCGTCGGCCCTCGGAGACAGCGGCATAAAGCGCGTCATCGCGGGTGGCGGCACCGAAAAGCGACAGGTAGTTCTTGCGAAAGCGGCTGATGCTTTCCGGCGTCAGCGTCACCTCGCTCATCGGGTTGAGATCAAGCGAGCGGATCTGGCCGATGGTGCGCTGGCTTGCCGGATCGAAGGAGCGGATCGATTCGAGCGTATCGCCGAAGAAATCGAGGCGCACCGGCTCTTCCGCACCGGGGACAAAAACGTCGAGGATGCCGCCGCGCACGGCGAACTCGCCGACTTCCCGCACGGTTGCAACACGATCGAAGCCGTTGCGCTCCAGACGGGCGGCGATGTCATCCATGCGCACCTGATTGCCGGGCTTTGCCGAAAAGCCAAGGCTGTCGATCACATCCGCCGGTGCCACTTTCTGCAGCATGGCATTGACCGTGACGAGAACGATCGCCGGGTGCGGATTGAGATAGAGCGCAATCAGGCCCGAGAGTGCTGACAAACGGCGGGCGGAGACGTCTGCCGATGGTGAGACGCGGTCGTACGGAAGACAATCCCAGGCCGGCAGGCTGAGGACCGGGATGTCGGGCGCTGTGAAGCTCAGGGTCTGTTCGAGGTTCTGCAGCCGCTGGCCGTCGGAGACGACATAGGCGACGGGTTTGCCCGCACGTGCGAGTTCAGCCAGGATGAAGGCATCCATTCCGTCGGGCACATGGGAGAGCGTCAGGGCGGATTGCGCAGCGACAATCCGCTTCACATCGATCAGGGACATCAGCGGTTACTTTGCAGCGGTTTCAACGCCCGTGACCGGCGAGAAATCCGGCCGGAGGGCGGCAATGCGTTCGAAAAGCGGCGTCTGGAGATGGGCTGGGACAGGATCGGCGCCCGTGATGTAGCGGACGAGGTCGTTGTCCTCCTCCACCATGATGCGCTCCAACTCGTCGAGTTCGTCATCGGAGAGCTCGGCGATATGGGCCTCGCAGAACTGGCCGAGCATCAGGTCCATCTCGCGGATGCCGCGATGCCAGCAGCGAAACAGGATGCGACGACGGCGCGGATCGAGGTCGGCACTGCTTTTCACCAATCCAGTCATGTCGGCATCCTTCCAATTCTTGGCGCTTCTATAGAGCAGCAACCGGCAAATGTCAGCTTGCCAAAGGGGCAATTTGCGAGGCATTTTGCCGGCATCATGCGTCCCAATCTTCTCGATCCCCTCTTTGCCTCCGTCGCCTCGCTCAGCGGAGTGGGTCCCAAGCTCGCCCAGCTTCTCGCCACACTGCTCGGGCGCGAGGACGCCGATGATACACGGGTGGTCGACCTGCTCTTCCTTGCGCCACACCGACTGATCGACCGGCGCCACCAGCCGGGCATCGCCTATGCGCAGCAGGGTTCGTTGGTGACCATCACCGGACGCGTCGACCGCCACATGCCGCCCCCGCCGGGCAAGAACAACATGCCCTACCGCATCTTTCTGCATGACGAGACGGGGGAACTGGCGCTCACCTTCTTCCGGGTCAAGGGCAACTGGCTGGAAAAGGCGTTGCCCGTTGACGAAATCGTCATGGTCTCGGGCAAGGTCGACTGGTTCAACGGCCGGCCCTCGATGGTGCATCCGGACCTGATGGTGAAGGCGAGCGAGGCGGAGAACCTGCCGCTGGTCGAGCCGGTCTACCCGCTGACGGCGGGGCTTGGACCGAAAGTGCTGCGCAAGGCAGTGGAGGCTGCCGTCGAGCGCATGCCGGATCTGCCGGAATGGGCGGATGCGGCGCTGGCGATGAAACAGGGATTTGCCAGCGTGCGCGACTGTCTGGTCGCGCTCCACAATCCGCGCGACGAAAAAGACATCGACCCGCAGGCACCCGCACGGCGACGGCTCGCCTATGACGAATTTCTCGCCGGCCAGGTGTCTCTCGCCTTGGTGCGGCAGAAGCTGAGACGCGTGCCGGGCGTGCCGATCAAGCCTACGGGCGAACTCAGCGGCAGGATCCGCGCTGCCCTGCCCTTCACGCCCACCAACAGCCAGGTGGCGGCGATCGACGATATCCTGAAGGACATGGCGACGGACCAGCGCATGCTGCGGCTCGTGCAGGGTGACGTCGGCGCCGGCAAGACGCTGGTGGCGCTGTTTGCGATGGCAGCCGCTGTCGAGGCGGGTGGGCAAGCCGTGTTGATGGCGCCGACGGAAATCCTGGCGCGGCAGCATCATTCGACGCTCGCCAAGCTCGGCGCGCCGGCTGGCCTGAAGATCGAGGTCCTGACCGGGCGCACCAAGGGCAAGGAGCGCGAGGCGATCCTGGAGCGCATTGCATCCGGCGAAGCGCAGATCGTCATCGGCACGCATGCGCTCTTCCAGGATGCCGTCAGCTACAAGAACCTGACACTCGCCGTGGTCGACGAACAGCATCGCTTCGGCGTGCACCAGCGCCTGCGGCTGACCTCCAAGGGCATCTCGCCGCATATGCTGGTCATGACCGCGACGCCGATCCCGCGTACGCTGGTGCTGGCTGCCTTCGGTGACATGGACGTCTCCAAGCTCACGGAAAAACCGGCGGGCCGCAAACCGATCCAGACGGTGACCGTCCCAACCGAGCGCGTGCCTGACGTCATAGAGCGTCTGAGAGCCGCGATCGCGGAGGGTAAGAAGGCGTATTGGATCTGCCCGCTTGTCGAGGAAACCGAAGAAAGCGAGCTGATGTCGGCCGAGGAGCGGCAAGCGGTGCTGGCCCAGTTCATCAAGGCGCCGATCGGGTTGGTGCATGGTCGCATGGCCGGACCGGAGAAGGATGCGGCCATGCTTGCCTTCAAGAACGGCGAGACGCGACTGCTGGTGGCTACCACGGTGGTCGAGGTCGGTGTCGACGTGCCCGATGCGACGATCATGGTCATCGAACACGCCGAACGCTTTGGTCTGGCCCAGTTGCACCAGCTGCGCGGTCGCGTGGGCCGTGGTGACGAGGCGTCGAGCTGCATCCTGCTCTACAAGGGCCCGCTCGGCGAGACCGGCAAGGCGCGGCTGTCGATCCTGCGCGATTCGGAAGACGGCTTCCTGATCGCGGAGGAGGATCTGAAGCTCCGGGGCGAAGGCGAGCTTTTGGGCACGCGCCAGTCGGGCACGCCTGGCTTCAAGATCGCGAGCCTTGAGCACCACGGTGATCTTCTGGAGATCGCCCGCAAGGATGCGGCCTATCTCCTGGATCGGGACCCGGAACTGACCAGCGAGCGGGGAGAAGCTGTCAGGACGCTGCTCTACCTGCATCGCCGCGACGAAGCGATCCGTTTCCTGCATGCAGGGTGACGAAAGACGTGTTCATGAACGGCCGGCACGCTTGGGCGGCTCTATAGTCTCTTCGGTTGGGAGGTCCGCGAAAGCAGCCATGGCGTCTGCAGCCGTCGGCGTGTAGTCCGGCGTGACGAGACCGGCGGAGATCAAGAGCTTAACCCCCTCTTCCGGGCTCATGTCGAGCAGCATCAGCTTGCTGCGCGGCACGAACATCAGGAACCCTGCAGTCGGCACAGGCGTCGGTGCCAGGAACACGGCAACCATTTCCTCGCCGTCCTGATTAAGCCTGGCGGCAATCTCGCCCTTGGCATCCGTCGAGATGAAGACCAGTGCCCAGGTTCCGGCGCGCGGAAACTCGATCAGGCCGACTTTCTTGAACGAATTGCCCTGTTCCTTCAGCACCGTCTCGAAGATCTGCTTGGTGCTCTTGTAGACGGTGCGCACCAGCGGCATCCGGTTGAGGATGTTTTCGCTGTAGGAGACGATCGAGCGGCCGATTAGGTTTCGGCCCAGGAAGCCGACAAGCGTGATGAAGAGGATTGCGATGAGAAGTCCGGTGCCGGGCACGGCGAACTTCAGATAGGCTTCCGGATTGTAGCGATCCGGCAGATAGGGCTTTACCCAGCTGTCGGCCCAGCGGATGAAAGTCCAGGTCAGGTAGATGGTGATCGCCATAGGCGCGCAAATGATCAAACCGGTCAGGAAGTTGTTCCTGAGCCGCGTCGCCATCGAAATCCTGTCAGAACCTTCGGTCATGCCCACCGTCATTGTGCAGCGCCGTAACGCTGCGGACAATGCCGGAGTGACACCTGGGGCGCAAGAGCAAGAATTGGGGCAGCGGCCTGCCCCGATCCGGGATCACTCGACCGTGACGGACTTGGCGAGATTGCGCGGCTGGTCGACGTCCGTGCCCATGAAGACCGCCGTGTGATAGGCGAGCAGCTGGATCGGGATCGAATAGATCATCGGCGAGACGATCTCTGCGACCACGGGCAGAACGATCGTCGCCATGGTCGGGAGTTTGGAGGCGGCGGCGCCCTTGTCGTCGGTGATGAAGATGATTCGGCCGCCGCGGGCTGCCACTTCCTGCATGTTCGACACGGTCTTTTCAAAGAAGCGGTCGAAGGGGGCAATCACGATCACAGGCATGTTTTCGTCGATCAGGGCGATCGGGCCGTGCTTCAGTTCGCCGGCGGCATAACCTTCGGCGTGGATGTAGGAGATTTCCTTAAGCTTTAGCGCGCCTTCGAGCGCCAGCGGATAGCTGGTACCACGGCCAAGATAGAGCACGTCCTTGAACTTCGAGAGGTCACGGGACAAAGCTTCGATCTGCGGCTGAACGGCATTCAGGACCTGGCTCATGATGCGTGGCATTTCAGCCAGGCTCTTCACGAGCTGCTTTTCTTCAGTTTCTGTCAGCGTGCCACGGGCACGGCCGGCGGCGAGCGCGAGCGAAGCGAGCACAGCGAGCTGGCAGGTGAAGGCCTTGGTGGAGGCAACGCCGATTTCGGGTCCGGCGAGGATCGGGAAGACGGCATCCGATTCGCGGGCGATCGTCGATTCCTTGACGTTTACCACCGCACCGATCGTCAGCCCATTGTCGCGGCAGTAGCGCAGCGATGCGAGCGTGTCGGCTGTTTCACCTGATTGAGAGATGAAGAGGGCCGCCTGATCTGCCGACAGTGGCATTTCGCGGTAGCGGAATTCCGAGGCGACATCGATCTCGACAGGCAGGCGGGCATAACGCTCGAACCAGTATTTGCCGACGAGGCCAGCCAGATAGGCGGTGCCGCAGGCCGAGATGGCAAGACCGCGCAGGTTGGCGAAATCGATCTCGTTCGCAGCGTCGCGGACAGTGTGGTTGGCGAAGTCGACGTAGTGTGACAGCGCGTGGGAGATTACTTCCGGCTGCTCGTAGATCTCCTTTTCCATGAAGTGACGATGGTTGCCCTTGTCGATCATGTAGGCGGAGGCGGAGGAGATCTGTACCGGACGATCGACCGGATTGCCGTCGATGTCGAAGATATGGGCGCCCTGTTTGCCAAGGATCGCCCAGTCGCCATCATGGAGATAGGCGATGCGATTGGTGAAAGGAGAGAGCGCAATCGCGTCGGAGCCGAGGAACATCTCACCGTCGCCGAAGCCGATCGCGAGCGGCGGGCCGGAGCGGGCAGCCATGATCGTCGAGGGATCGTCTTGGAAGATGACGGCGAGCGCATAGGCTCCGGTCACATGGCGCAGCATCTCGTGCATGGCTTCGCGGCGGCCAAGACCCTGGCGGCGATACTTGGCCAAGAGCTGGGCGACGACTTCGGTGTCCGTCTGCGTGGTGAAGACGGCACCTTCGGCCGCGAGCTCTTCCTTGATCTCGGAGAAATTCTCGATGATGCCGTTGTGGACGACGGCGACGCCATCGACGAAATGCGGATGGGCGTTCGTTTCGTTCGGCACGCCATGGGTTGCCCAGCGGGTATGCGCGATCCCGATATTGCCTGGGAGCGGTTCGCCTGCGAGCTTGGTCTCGAGATTGAAGAGCTTGCCTTCGGCGCGACGGCGATCGAGCTTGCCGTCGTTGATGGTGGCGACGCCGGCAGAATCATAGCCGCGATATTCGAGCCGCTTCAAGGCGTCGACGAGACGCTCCGCTACCGGCTTGTTACCGACGATGCCGACGATGCCGCACATGCAATTCTCCGTTTCATATCCCTCACGCGGACTGTTCCTAGCGGTTCCGCCGCAATAGGCAATCGCACCCGAGGTCAAATTGCGTTTCGTCTCGTAATGCAACGCAGCATTACAAGCGGTGAAGTTTGGTTTGGCACTGTTACTTGCCGGACTTTTTAGCGGCCTTGATGGCCAGATTGCGCTCGCGGATGACGGCGGCGCGACCAGGCTTCATCTCCTGGCGCGCACGACCGAAGGCGAGCGTGTCGGCAGGCACATCCTCGGTGATCACGCTGCCCGAGGCTATGAGGGCGCCATCGCCAATCGAGACGGGGGCTACGAGAGATGAATTGGAGCCGATAAACGCCCCTGCCCCGATCCGGGTCTCGTGCTTGTTCACGCCATCATAGTTGCAGGTGATCGTGCCGGCGCCGATATTGGTTTCGGCACCCACCACGGCGTCGCCGATGTAGGTGAGGTGGTTGACCTTGGCGCCACGGCCGATCTCGGCCTTCTTTACTTCGCAGAAATTGCCGACCTTCGAGCCTTCGGCGAGGTTAGCGCCCGGCCGCAGACGGGCAAAGGGGCCGACGGTGGCGCCGGCTGACACATGGGCGCCTTCGAGGTGCGAGAAGGCATGGATGACGGCGCCGCCCTCTACGGTGACACCGGGGCCGAAGACGACATTCGGCTCGATAAGGGCATCCTGACCGATGACCGTGTCGTGGCTGAGGAAGACTGTCTCCGGTGCGATCATGGTCACGCCCGATACCATCAACTCGTGGCGGCGGCGCTCCTGCCAGAGGCGCTCGATGACGGCGAGTTCGGCGCGGTTGTTGCAACCGGTCAATTCGCTTTCCGGCGCATCGACGGCCACGGCCTTGCCGCCGAGCGTACGGGCGATCTCGACGAGGTCAGTCAGGTAGTATTCGCTCTTGGCGTTCTGGTTGCCAATCCGGCTCAGGAGATCGAGCGCCTTCTGGCCGTTGATTGCCATGAGGCCGCTGTTGCACCAGGTGACGGCACGCTCGGCCTCGGTTGCGTCCTTTTCTTCTCGGATCGCAATCAACTCGCCGTTTTCAACCAACAAACGGCCATAACCTGTCGGATTCTCCGTATGGAAGCCAATGACCGCGACGTCCGCACCATCGGCCAGCGCTTCACGGGCGGCCCTGAGCGGTGCAGCGGTGATCAGAGGCACGTCGCCATAGGCGACCAGAATGTCATCGTAACCGCGGGCAATGGCATCGCGGGCCATGAGCACGGCATGGCCGGTGCCGAGGCGCTCGGTTTGCAGGACGCTTTCGACATTCACTCCGCCGATGGTCGCTGCCTTTTCCACCTTCTCAGCATCGCGTCCCAGCACCAGCGCAACATCCGTGACGCCAGACGCGGCGATGGAGGCCATGACATGGGCAATCATCGGGCGGCCGCCAACGGGGTGGAGCACCTTGGACATCGACGACTTCATGCGGGTGCTGTCGCCGGCGGCGAGGACGATGGCGAGGCAGGTGCGGTTCATGGAAGGCTCCAGGCATGAGAATAGCGATTCTCACTAGCGCCCGAGACGACTGGCTGCAAGTGCGCCGCTCTCTCAGGCTCGACGTGTGGACGTTTCAACGGCCTTCAGAGCGGCAGCTCTGCCCTGCTGGATGGCCTTGTGGGTTGCGTCACGTGCCGCCTCCCTATCGCGTTTTTCGATTGCGTCCACGATCGCGAGATGCAGTTCCGTGATCGCTTCTCCGCGTCCGGCTAGTTGCGGATCAAAGGCCATCGTGAACGCGCCGTCGAGCGACGCCTTGATGAAGCCGACCATGCTTTCGAGAAATGGATTGGCACCGACGATGGTCAGGAGCACGTGAAAGCGCAGATCGGCCTCCACCTGCCCCTGCCAGTCGAGTTCGTTCGAGCCAAGGAGATTGGCATAGTGCCTGAGTTCAGCGCAGTCCTCAGGCGTTGCCCGCAAGGCTGCAAAGGCAGCAGAAGCCGGCTCCAGCACCAATCTGATATCGTAGAGATGGTCGATGAATTCGCGAGTGACCCCGGACCTGAAGTGCCAACGCAGCACGTCTTCGTCGATGAGATTCCAGTGGCAGCGGTCAGTCACGCGCGTGCCCACCCGGGACTTCGCCACGACCAGACCCTTGGCCGTCAGCGTCTTCATCGCCTCGCGCAAGACAGAACGGGAGACATCCAACTCCGCCTCGAGTTCGCTGTCGCCGGGCAAAGGCTCACCAATGGCGAAGCGTCCGCCGACGATCGCAAGGCCCAACTGCTCCACCACTTTGGCATGGCTGGTCCGAAGATTGGCAACAACCCTCAGATCCCGAACATCTTCCTTGCGCATTCCGCCTCACATCCCGTCACCGTGGCCCGGCTTGTTATACGAAAGGCCAATGCGGGTGAAGTCGATATGTGAGCATTTTCGGATTTTTTGAGGAACCTAATCAAGAAAGGGCGCCTGAAGCGCCCTTTCCAATTTGATTTTGGCTGAGGTTTTACTGCGGCAGCTTGTCGTCAACACCTTCGATGTAGAAGTTCATGCCGAGGATGGTGCCGTCATCTGCAGACTCACCTTCCTTCAGCCAGGCCGAACCGTCCTGCTTGTTGATCGGGCCGGAGAAGGGCTTCAGTTCGCCGGACTTGATCTTGGCTTCGGTGTCCATCGCCATTGCCTTCACGTCGTCAGGCATGTTGGTGTATGGCGCCATGGACAGGATGCCGTCCTTCAGTCCGTCGAAGGTCTGGGCCGAGGCCCAGGTGCCGTCGAGAACAGCCTGGGTGCGCTTGATGTAGTAGGGCGCCCAGGTGTCGACGATGGCACTGAGCTGCGCGGTCGGGCCGGCAGCGATCATGTCGGAGGCCTGGCCAAAAGCCTTGAGGCCACGCTCTTCGGCGACCTGCATCGGAGCCGTGGTGTCGGTGTGCTGGGTCAGCACGTCGACGCCCTGGTCGAACAGCGCCTTGGCAGCGTCGGCTTCCTTGCCGGGGTCGAACCAGGTGTTGACCCAGATGACCTTCAGCTTGAATTCTGGGTTGACCGTCCGGGCGCCGTGCAGGAAGGCGTTAATGCCGGCGACGACTTCCGGGATCGGGAAGGAGGCGATGTATCCGGCGACGCCGGTCTTCGACATCTTGCCGGCGATCTGACCGTTGATGAAGCGGCCTTCATAGAAACGCGAATTGTAGGTCGCGACATTGGCGGCGGTCTTGTAGCCGGTCGCGTGCTCGAACTTCACGTCCGGGAACTTCTCGGCGACCTTGAGAGTGGCGTCCATGAAGCCGAAGGAGGTGGTGAAGATGATCGCGCAGCCGGAACGAGCCATACGCTCAATGGCGCGCTCGGCATCCGGGCCTTCCGGAACGTTTTCGAGGTAAGGCGTTTCGATCTTTTCGCCGAAATGCTCCTGCAGCTGCTGACGGCCGATGTCGTGGGCCTGGGTCCAGCCACCGTCGGTCTTCGAGCCGACGTGAACGAAGCAGACCTTCGTCTTGTCCTGGGCTGCTGCCGGCGCCACGACGCCGACGATGGCGGCTGCCGAAGCGGCAAGAGCGAGGAGGATGTTCTTCATGATTTACCCCTGTTGGTTTGGTTGAAGCTTTTGTTTTCTTTATCTATCCGGCACGAACGGTTTGCCGAGGCAGGCCGGCGTATTGATCAGCGTCGTGCGCCGATTATGCGAGATGATGATCAGCACGACAATGGTCGCCGCATAAGGCAATGCGGACAGAAACTGTGACGGCAGGCCGATGCCGAGCGCTTGGGCGTGAAGCTGGCCGATGGTAACGGCGCCGAAGAGATAGCCACCTGCCAGGAGCCGCCAGGGCCGCCAGGCGGCGAAGACCACGAGTGCCAGCGCAATCCACCCGCGACCGGCCGACATATTCTCCACCCATTGCGGTGTGTAGACCAGCGACAGCTGGGCGCCGGCGAGACCGGCACAGGCGCCGCCGAACATCACGGCGAGGTAACGTGTGCGGATGACAGGAAGCCCCAGCGTATGCGCCGATCCGTGGCTATCGCCGATGGCGCGGAGCTTCAAGCCGGAGCGGCTCTTGAACAGGTACCAGTTCACACCGGCCACCAGGAGGATGGAGAGGTAGAAGAACAGATCCTGCGCGAACAGGATCGGACCGAGAACCGGAATGTCCGACAGAAGCGGGATGACGATCGGCTGCATCTTGACGCCGGGGACGCCGACCACGCCTTCGCCGACCATGCCGGACACGCCGAGGCCGAGAATCGTCAGCGCCAGACCGGTCCCGACCTGATTGGCAACAAGGGTGAGCGTCAGGAAGCCGAAAAGCAGGGAGAAGGCAGCACCCGTTGCGACGCCTGCGAGAAGGCCGATATAGGGCGATCCGGTCAGGTTGGTGGCGATGAAGGCGCAGACGGCGCCGATGATCATCATGCCCTCGACGCCGAGATTGAGCACGCCCGAACGTTCGGTTACCAGTTCACCCATGGCTGCGATGACCAGCGGTGTCGAGGCGGTGATGATGGTGAGAAGGATGGCTTCAAACATGATCAAGCACCCTTCGTCGCGGCATTGCGGGCACGATCGAAGACGAGGCGCACCTTGTAGAGGATGAGCGTGTCGCAGGAGAGGACGAAGAACAGCAGCAAGCCCTGGAAGACGCGCGTCACCTTGTCAGAGACGCCGATCGACAGTTGCGCGCCCTCGCCGCCGAGATAAGTCAGCGCCAGCACGAAACCGGAAGCGATGATGCCGAGCGGATTAAGGCGGCCGAGAAAGGCGACGATGATGGCGGTAAAACCATAACCCGGCGAGATCGTTGGCTGGAGGTGACCAATGGAGCCGGATACTTCCGAGATGCCGGCCAGCCCTGCGAGCGCGCCGGAAAACATCATCGAGAACCAGACCATCTTGCGGGACGAGAAGCCGGCAAAGCGCCCTGCCCGCTCCGACTGGCCGAGCACGACGACTTGAAACCCCTTCAGCGTGTAGCGCATCATGAACCAGACGGCGACGGCCGCCACCAGCGCGAAGACGATGCCGAGATGCGCGCGTCCGGACGACAGGATTTCCGGCAGCACGGCCTCCGAGACGAAGGACCGGGACTGCGGGAAATTATAGCCGGCGGGATCCTTCCAGATGCCGCGGGTCAACCAGTCGAGCAGCAATTGCGCGATATAAACCAGCATCAGGCTGGTCAGGATCTCGTTGGTGTTGAATCGGGTCTTGAGCAGCGCCGGGATTGCGGCATAGGCAGCACCACCGATCGCACCCATGACCAGCATCAGCGGCAGAAGCAGCGGCGAAGTCCACTCGTAGAAGGTGATCGGCAGAATGGAGCCGACGATCGCGCCGGCGATGAATTGCCCTTCTGCGCCGATGTTCCAATTGTTCGAGCGATAACAGACAGAAAGACCGACGCCGATCAGGATCAACGGTGCCGCCTTGACCGCGAGTTCATGCAAGGACCAGACCTCAAGCAGCGGCTCAATGAAGAAGCTGTAAAGCGCAGAAACGGGATCCTTGCCGAGCAGCGCGAACATGATGCCGCCGAAAACCACGGTAAGTGCCAGCGCCAGAAGCGGAGACACGATCGCGAAAAGATTTGATTGGCGCGAACGGCGCTCGAGTTCAATGCGCATGCGCGGCCTCCGGGGCAGTCTGAAGGCCATGAACGCCACCCATGAGGATACCGATGCGCTCGCGGGTCATTGTCGACGCGGGATAGGCAGCAGACAGTCTGCCTTCCGAGATGGCGGCAATCGATGTCGCAACTTCGAAGATCTCGTCGAGATCCTGGCTTATGACGACGACAGCCGAGCCACTCTTGGCGAGGTCGACCAGCGCCTGTCGGATGCGGCTGGCGGCACCCGCATCGACACCCCAGGTCGGCTGGTTGACGACAAGGATCGACGGCTGGCGGTCGAGTTCCCGACCGACGATGAATTTCTGCAGATTGCCACCCGAAAGCGAGCCGGCGGAAGGATCATCACCGCTCTTGCGCACATCCATCATCTCGGAAATGCGGCGCGCCGCCTGCTGGACGAGGCCATGGCGGATGAGACCAAGCTTGCCGCCCGAGAGATAGGCAGCGCGATCAGAGGCATTGCGGGACAGAAAGAGATTTTCGGAAAGGCTCATGGCCGGGATGGCCGCATGGCCGTGGCGCTCCTCGGGCACGAAGCCGGCGCCGAGCAGACGACGCTCGTTGATGCCTAGGCGACCGACGGATTTACCGCGCAGGCGGATCGCATCGGGATTGTGGACCGGATATTCGCCGGACAAGGCATCGAAGAGTTCGCTCTGTCCATTGCCGGCAACACCCGCGATGGCGAGGATCTCGCCAGCCTTGACGGTCATGGACACTGTCTTCAGTGGCATGGCAAAGGGCGTGCGCGGGCTGACCGACAGATCCGTCACCTGGAGCTGCACAGCACTTTCTGTCGGCGGCTCGACCTTTTCAACGCCGGCGACATCTGCGCCAACCATCATGCGGGCAAGCGAAGCGGGTGTTTCCTGGCGCGGATCGCAAGCGCCCGTCACCTTGCCGTGGCGCAGCACTGTGGCGCGGTCGCAGATGCGCTGCACCTCTTCGAGCCGGTGGCTGATATAGAGAACCGAGCGTCCTTCCGCCTTCAACTTGAACAGCGTTTCGAACAGTCTGTCGGCTTCCTGCGGCGTCAGCACCGACGTCGGCTCGTCGAGGATGATAAGCTTGGGATTCTGCAAAAGCGCGCGGACGATTTCGATGCGCTGGCGCTCGCCGACCGAGAGATCGGCCACATGGGCATACGGATCCAGCGGGAGCCCATAGGCGACAGACAGTTCCGCTGCCTTCTTCGCGAGGTCGGAAATCGAAATCTTTTCGTCGAGAGAAAGCGCGATATTTTCGGCGACCGTCAAAGCCTCAAACAGCGAAAAATGCTGGAAAACCATACCGATGCCGAGGCGGCGCGCAGCGGCGGGATTGGGGATCACACGATCCATGCCTTCCCAGCCTATCGTGCCGGCGGATGGGGCGAGAATGCCGAAGAGCATCTTGACGAGGGTCGACTTTCCGGCGCCGTTTTCACCGAGAAGTGCATGGATCTCGCCATGGCCGATATCGAGATCGATGCCATCGCAAGCCTTGAAACTGCCGAACAGTTTCGTGAGGCCCCGCACGGTCAATAGCGGCTTGTCACCCTCGGGCGATTGTTGCGGCACAGGTCCCCCTTGCACTCTCATGCGTCAAGGCCAGGTCTTCCGCCCGGTCCATCGCTCAATTCATAACCGGTTTGTGGCAGCGCACAATATATAGGCAAAAGTTTTTTTTGGTTTTGCCCAGCCATTGCTGCGAGGCGTCAGCCCCGCCGCCCAAGTCCCGGGAAAAACTGCAGTATGCCGCCGATCACATAGAGATAGATTCCGGTCAGGATCATGCCCCAAACTACCCAGGCAGGCGACTGGAAATGCAGAAGAAGTGCATAGCCGCCGAAGGCACACCAGAGCAGGAACACAGCCATGTTGAAGCTGCGCATGCGCTTAACGCGGACGGGGTGCAGGAAATAGATCGGCAGGAAAGTGAGGAAGACGGAGACGAGGACAACGACGAGGGCCGTCGTTGCGCTGGCATCGATGACGAAGAGGGTGAAGATCACCATGTTCCAGACGACCGGGAAGCCGGAGAAGAAGTATTCGTCCGTCTTCATGCCCATGTCGGCATAGTAGATCGCGCTCGATACGACGATCAGACCGGCAGCGACGAAGGACCAGGGCTCGCCGATCATGCCGCTCTGGTAAAGCGCAAAGGCCGGTAGCAGCACATAGGTGACATAGTCGATGATGTTGTCCAGCGTGTCGCCGGACCAGTTTGGCAGGACTTCCTTGACGCGGACCTTGCGGGCGATAGGACCGTCAATGCCATCGACCAGAAGCGCCAGGCCCAGCCACCAGAACATGTCGACGAAACGCCGCTCGGCGGCGGCGACGACGCCGAGGAATGCGAGGAAGGATCCGGAAGCGGTCAGGATATGGACCGAGAAGGCACGGATCTCGGCATAGGGTACCCGCTTGTAATTGAAGATCTTCATCCCTGCTCCAGTCGGCGGCACTTCGGAGGAAACGGTATCGGATGAAATGACGGCGTTTGCAACACGAGCGGCGCTCTATGCCAGCATTTCGACTGTCGACATCGCGTCGGCTGCGCCAATTGGGCCCATGGATTTTATGGCAGCGTGGAACTAGATATCATCGGGAAATGCCATCGAGGGATCCGACAATGAGCCACGAATTCGACATCGCCGTGATCGGAGCGGGCCCCGCCGGCCAGATCGCCGCCATTGCCATGGCACGGGGTGGGCGTAAGGTCGTGCTCGTGGGTCCTGCGCCCGACGGTTCGGATCGGAGGACCACGGCGCTCATGGATCAGTCGCTTGCGATGATGGAGCGCCTGGGCCTGTGGCAGGAACTGCGGGGCAGAACGGCTCCCCTTCAGGTCATGCAGATCATCGACGGGACGAACCGGCTCCTGCGCGCGCCGACGGTCGCCTTCCGCAGCGCCGAGATCGGGTTGGAGGCCTTCGGCTACAATATTCCCAATTCGGCACTGCTGGAGACGTTGTCGAAGGCTGTGGCCGCTGAAACGTTGATCACCCGCAACACAAGCGCTGCTGACACGATCCATTTCGGTACGGACGGCGTGACGGTCGGGCTTTCCGGTGGCGAGTTTGTTGAGGCCGCCTTTGCGATCGGCGCCGATGGGCGGCGATCCAGCACACGCGAAAGCGCTGGCGTCGGCGTGAAGACCTGGTCCTATCCGCAGACGGCCGTGGTGATGAATTTTGCCCATACCCTGCCGCATCAGAACATATCGACGGAATTCCACACCGAATCGGGGCCGTTCACGCAGGTCCCCCTGCCCGGCCAGCGTTCGAGCCTTGTCTGGGTGGTGGCACCGCCGGAAGCCGAACGGTTGACGTCGCTCTCTGCCGAGCAGCTTTCGGCCGAAGTGGAAATCCGCATGCACTCGATGCTCGGCAAGGTGCGCGTGGAGGACGGTGTGCAGGCCTGGCCACTCTCGGGCATGACGGCCACGCGCTACGGCAAGGGGCGCGCAGCCTTCGTCGGCGAAGCCGGTCACGCCTTCCCACCGATCGGTGCGCAAGGCCTCAACCTCAGCCTGCGTGACATCGCGGCTCTGGAAGACATCCTCATCGACCGCGGTTCTGTACCGATTGCCGCAGACAGTGGCGACCGGTTCGACCGCAAGCGCCGGCTCGATATAGCAAGCCGCACGGCGAGCGTCGACCTGCTCAACCGCTCGCTGCTGTCGGACCTGCTTCCCGTGCAGATGTTGAGGGCAGCCGGACTGCAAGTTCTGGCGAGCCTCGGTCCGCTGCGCAATCTCGTGATGCAGGAAGGTGTGGCGCCGGGGCGCGGCCTGAAGAACCTGCCGTCGCTCCTACGGAAAAAGGTCGGGCGGTAAGACGCCGCTGGTGATCGCAAACAGCAGCGCCGAGACCGAAAAGACGGAGATGACGGTCGTGATCAGGATGGTGGCGGAGGCCCGCTCCTGCCAGACTCCGTATTGCTGGCCGATGACGAAGACATTGGTCGCTGTCGGCAAGGAGGCGAGCAGGATCGCCGTATAGACCCAAAGCGGGTCGAAGTTGCCGAAGAAGCTCAGGACGACATAGACCAGGATCGGATGCAGGACGAGCTTGATCGGCACGATGTAGCCGATCTCGGCAGGGATGCGCTTCAAAGGGCGAAGCGCCAGCGTGACGCCCATGGCAAACAAAGCGCACGGCGCAGCCGCCTGGGCCAGATAGTCGATTAGGCGCTGGAGCGCGAGCGGCGGCTCGAAGGCCAGGGCCGCGGCGAGGAAACCGACCAAGGTGGCGATGATGAAGGGATGCGTCAGGATCTTCCTGACGACATCGAGGGCGAGCTGCGCGGGCGGCCGCTTGTCGCCCCCGGCAAAGGCCATCATGGCGGGCGCGACCATGAAATGCACCGCGTTCTCGAAGCAGAAGACAAGTGCCACCGGGACGGCCGCCTTCTCGCCGAAGGCGAGCAGTGACAGGCCCGGCCCCATGTAGCCGATGTTGCCATAGGCGCCGGCAAGCGCCTGGACCGTGGATTCGGCGATGTTATTACCGCGCACATAGCGGCCGATGACGAAAACCAGGATGAAGATGGAATAGGTTGCAGCAAGGCAGGCGGCGATGAAGTCGATTCGCGTGAGTTCCTCGATCGGCGTGCGCGAGACAAGCTTGAAGAAGAGCGCTGGCAGCGAAACGTAAATGACGAAAAAGTTCAGCCAGCCGAGCGCCTGAGCGGAATGATCGCCGAGCTTGCCCGAGACATAGCCGATCAGGATCAGGCCGAAGAACGGCAGCACAAGCGCAATAATGTCCGCCATCGCTCTCTCCTCCAGAACGCGAACCTGCGCCCGGTCCGGACTTAGCCGATTTGCGAGAGGATTGGAAAGGTCTGCTGGAACCAGATCGCCATGTCTGAGACATAACCGAAGATGAAAGCAAGGCCAGTCAGCACGAGAAGCGCGCCCATTGCCTTTTCCACTAGACCGAGATGACGGCGGAAGCGGGTGAGGAAACGCATGAAGGCGCCGGAGAAACCGGCTGCGATCCAGAAGGGCACGGCAAGGCCGAGTGAATAGATCGCGAGCAGAAGCGCGCCATCACCGACGGTCTCCTTCGAAGCCGCGACGCCGAGGATCGCCCCGAGGACCGGCCCGATACAAGGCGTCCAGCCAAAGGCAAAGGCGAGGCCCATGACATAGGCGCCCGACAACGTCGCCGGTTTCCCGCCGCCGGCGAACCTGTATTCCGACGACAGCAGGCCTAGGCGGAAGACGCCGAGAAAATTCAAACCCATCACGATGATGATGGCGCCGCCGATCTTGGAGAGCAGATCCATGTGTTGACGCAAGAGGCCACCGATGGTGGAGGCGCCGGCACCGAGCGAGACGAAGACGGTGGCAAAGCCGAGAGTAAAAACCAGAGAGGTCAACAGCACAGTCCGCCGGGCGGCAGCGTTTTCGGCCTGCGCGCCATCGCGGAACTGATCGACCGAAATACCCGCCATGTAACAGAGATATGGCGGCACGAGCGGCAGCACGCAGGGCGACAGAAAGGACAGGGCTCCGGCCAGAAGCGCGCTGAAAAAGGAAATATCGGCAATCGACACGATCAACTCCGGAACCCGAACCGGGCTCTTCCTAATCCCCCAACCCGGTGCTTGCCAATCACCATTGCGTAGACTGCGACAAAGACACCGATTTTTGCTCGGCAAACTGCATTTTTGCGGTTGACCCATCGGGGTCACCTGCATATGTTCCGCGCACTTCTTGAGGCGGCGCAAAATCCGCACGGGAGAGCGTAGCTCAGCCGGTAGAGCAACTGACTTTTAATCAGTAGGTCCAGGGTTCGAATCCCTGCGCTCTCACCACTTTCCAAATCCCGAACTGCCGGCTCTTCACTGCCACCAGACGTCTCCTAGTTGTACGTTTGCCGCGGCCCCCTTCACGTTTCGTTTGGCATGATCGCCATGTTTTCTGCCTTCTCGGCAACCGGCACGCCTGCTTCCGGTTGTATCTCCTGTCGGGCGCGGTTGCCCGGCGCTTTCAGAGGAGGACTATCATGCGTAACACTGTGAGAATCGCTCTGCTCTCGGGCGCCGTCGCTTTTTCGATGCCCCTGTCCGCAGCGGCGGAAGGGATCAGCATAGGTGGCTCTAGGGGGGTCTCCGTTGATGTCGACACATCGGACGGGGTCGGGGTCGATGCATCCGTCGGTGGACGAAACGGGGTCAATGCAAATGCCAATGTCGGCGGAAGCCGCGGCGTCGCCGATGTCGACGCCTCTGTCGGTGGTTCGCGTGGCATCAACGCGTCGGCCAATGTCAACGCGGGGCGCGGCCTTTCAGCAGACGTCGAAGCAGGCGTGGGTGGAGAGGGTGGCCTCAACGCTTCCGTCGACGCCGACATCGGCGGCTCCGGCACAGGGGTCAATGTCGACCTCGGGCTTGGCCGGCCCACGGAACCGGGTGGAGCCGCCAGCAATCCTGATTCGGGTGGACTGACGGGTCCGCAGCGCCAGGCACTTCGTGACATGTCGTCCGCCGACCGCCAGCGACTGATCAAGCGTTGCGGCGGCATCACTTCTTCAGCCTATGATCCCGCGTTGGTGGAACTCTGCCGATTGCTGCGCCTCAGCGCCTCGCGCTAAGCGAAAGCCTCGACCTGACCCGCATTCGCGGGTCAGGTCTCAATAGAAGGGGCGTTGCACGTGGACGCCCAACACCCTCTTTCTTCGACATCACTCACATTCTAACGATCGATTTAGCTGATCGCCAATCGCACTGTCCTAATCTGGGCCATGCTCAGGCTAGGGGTAGCTCATGCGCGTGATGGTCTTCTTGATGGTAGCGGCGGTGATCAGCATTCTTGCGATCAAACATTCCGACAATTCGCTCGGGACCGGGCGTTTGACCGCATCGCCGGCGGAAGTGGCGACCGGCTGACGGGTCGAGGCGAAGGACTGTTGCCGATCAGCAACTGCGCCGAACCTTCATTTGTATATCCTGGCTGATTACCATGTTGTCGGAACTGCTTTCGCCGCAATCTCGTTGTCGATCGTCAGGCAGGAGTAAAAAACAATGCGTTACATCTTCATCCTGCTGGTCGCCTCGGTGCTCAGCATTCTCGCTTTCAAGTATTCCAACAATTCGTTGGGTGGCGGTGAACTCATGGCTTCACCGATGGACGTCAGCCAAGAACAGTAATATTTCGCCTCGCAGGAAAAATATGCCGGCCTTTCAGCCGAGCAACTCGTCTAGCCATTGGCGAGACAGGCGCTGTTCCAGTTCCGAGGCGAGGTCGTCCAGCGCTTCATCGACCATATCGCGATAGCTGCGCCCGCCACCTTCTATCCCAAAGCCCGCGAGCAGGCGCTGGCGATAGAGATCGCTGGAAAACAAGCCATGCAGATAGGTCCCGACCACCCGGCCGTCGGCAGAAGCTGCGCCGTCGGCCCGACCGTCGATTGAGATGGGCGCGCGCAGGGTGTCCGGGCCATCGGACACACCGAGGTGGATCTCGTAGCCGGACAACGGAACGTCGTGTTCCAGCGAATGGGCCTTGCTGTTGCGCACCGTCTTTTCAGACGCCATCACGGTTTCCACGTCCAGCAGCCCAAGGCCTTGGACTGTCCGAGAGTGGCCTTCCAATCCGAGCGGATCGGCCACGCTGCGGCCAAGCATCTGGTATCCGCCACAAATTCCGATGACGCGGCCGCCGCGGCGGACATGCATGGTGAGGTCTCTGTCCCAGCCATGCGACCGAAACTCCTCCAAATCGGCAATCGTCGATTTCGACCCCGGCAGGACGACAAGTCCGGCATCGACGGGCAGTCGATCACCGGCGCGAACGAAAACCAGGTCGACGTCCGGTTCGGCGGCGAGAGGATCGAGATCATCGAAATTGGCGATGCGCGAGAGCACAGGCACCGCGACTTTCAACGCACCGCCACCTCCCTTGACCAGTCGCTCGAGCACGACGGAATCCTCGGCCGGCAGGCGTCCCGCTGCCTTCAGCCAGGGCACGATGCCGAAACAGGGCCAGCCGGTGAAGGCTTCGATCGCCGCAATTCCCTCATCGAACAGGGTCAGGTCACCGCGGAACTTATTGATGATGTAGCCGGCGATCTGGTTGCGATCCTCCTCCGGCAGGATCGTGTGCGTTCCCACCAGCGAGGCGATCACCCCGCCCCGGTCGATGTCGCCGACGAGTACGACAGGCACACCCGCCCGCGTGGCGAAGCCCATGTTGGCAATGTCTCCTGCCCGCAGGTTGATCTCGGCCGGGGAACCCGCCCCTTCGACGATGACCAGATCCCTGCCCTCGCTCACCCGTTCGAAACTGTCCATGACGGCGCCGAGGAGCTGCGGCTTGAGCCGCTGATAGTCTCTCCCTTTCGCCTGGCCGAAGACCTTGCCCTGCACGATGATCTGGCTGCCGGTTTCGCTTTGCGGCTTCAGTAGGACCGGGTTCATGTGCACGGATGAGGGCGTTCTGGCGGCGAGTGCCTGCAGCCATTGGGCCCGCCCGATCTCACCCCCGTCGTCGGAGACGGCGGCATTGTTCGACATGTTCTGCGGCTTGAACGGCGCCACCTTCAGGCCGCGATTCGATGCCAGCCGGCACAGTCCTGCAACGAGTATCGTCTTTCCGACATCCGATCCTGTTCCCTGCAACATGATCGTCCGTGCCATCGCATCCTGTCCTGTTTCCGCCGCGGCGCCTGACGCCTGTTTTGCAAGGTTTTGCCGCGATCTCGCCACGAAGGTTACCGCAAATGCGACACTGCGGCAGCCTGTCGCGGGCTTTTCTCCGCCGGTTTGCCATTTGCGACACACGGTGACGGTTTGCGCTCTGGTGCGCGGGCAGAGGAATGATTATCTGCGCCTCGAAACCAGCGCTCGAAGAGGCGCGGCAATCTAGGAAACACCCATGCTCTACATCCTGCAGAACCGCAATAGTCTTGCCATAGCCTGGAACGGCCGGGCGCCGCAGCGCAACCCGATTGCCCGCTGGGAAGTGCGCGATCCGCGCATCACTGTCGGCTTGAAGAAGGCCTGATCGGGATACGCTCGCTGCACGGGCGATTGCCAAATGCGGCACTTTGACCGACGACCAATGCCACCAAAAGAAAACGCCCCGGGACGCAATACTCGATCCGGGGCGCAACCGACGGTTACCCGTCGGCCGGTCCATTTATCGGTACAAGCGTTACCGCATCGTTAGCGGCACCCTTGCGAGACATTTTTTTATTATTTTTTTGCGTCTACTGAGCCGGCCGCATGCTGTCAAAATTGCCGCATCTGGGACATTTGAGGTCTCATGCGGGACGGCAAACCTCCCCCACTGTGTTGTGGCGAATTCAACTGCCCGTCTCTTGAGCGACCTGACCTCACCTAACAGCCAAAATGCGGCAAAATCAGTCGCACCAATGACTTGGTGTACGCGCCCTCGGAACATGCTCTCCGTTCGGGAGGTTGATTTTCGATACCAAAGACGTAGGCTGTTGATCGTGACACGCGGTCGACAGGGCATATCGCTCTCCATGACAAGACCCGGTCCGCTGGATGTCGCACCGGTTCGACGCGTTCTGGCCGCCCATCCACAGTGAAGACACAATTGGCAGAGCGGTCCGCAGTATCCGCCTCTGCCCTTCCCGATGAACGCTGCACATTAAGACTGGGAGGTCTTAACTCCATGAAGAAGCTCCTCGCTTCCACACTTCTCGCCGCGGGTCTGTACGCAGTTGCCGGGTCCGCCCAGGCTGCCGAATGCGGCGATGTCTCCATCGCAGAAATGAACTGGGCCTCGGCCGGGGTCGCTGCCTATGTCGACAAGATCATCCTGGAAAGCGGCTATGGCTGTGCCGTGACCGTGGTCACCGGTGACACCATGCCGACATTCGCTTCGATGAACGAAAAGGGCCAGCCGGACATGGCTCCGGAATTCTGGGTCAATGCCGTGCGCACCGCCCTCGACGAAGCTATCGCCGACGGTCGCCTGATCCAGGCGGCTCCGCTGCTCTCCGACGGCGGCGTCGAAGGCTGGTGGATCCCGAAGTTCATCGCCGATGCCAATCCTGACATCAAGACCGTCGAAGACGCTTTGAAGCATCCGGAACTCTTCCCGGCGCCAGAAGATCCGACCAAGGCTGCCGTGACGAACTGCCCGTCAGGCTGGAACTGCCAGGTCTCGACCGCCAACCTCTATCGCGCGATCGGCGCAAAGGAAAAGGGCTTCGAACTGATCGATACTGGCTCGGCTGCCGGCCTCGACGGCTCGATCGCCAATGCCTTCGAGAACAAGAAGGGCTGGCTCGGCTACTACTGGGCTCCGACCGCGATCCTCGGCAAGTACGAGATGGTCAAGCTCTCTTTCGGCGTCGAGCATGACAAGGCTTCCTGGGATGCGTGCACCGCCGTTCCGGACTGCCCGGATCCGAAGGTAAACGCCTATCCGGTCTCCGACGTCTACACCGTGGTGACCAAGGGCTTTGCTGAAAAGGCTGGCGTTGCCATGGACTACGTTAAGACCCGCAAGTGGGACAACGCGACGGTCGGCAAGGTTCTCGCCTGGATGGAAGAAAACCAGGGCACCAACGAAGACGGCGCCAAGCACTTCCTCGAAACCTATCCGGACATGTGGACCACCTGGGTCGCTCCCGAGGTTGCCGAGAAGGTCAAGGCCGCTCTCTGAGCCGAGCCTTGCTTGCGACCATGCGGCGGGCTTTCGCCCGCCGCGCTTTCTGCGAAGCGGCATGCCGCATCCGCCATTCATACGACTCCCGACGTCGCAGACGGCATGAAGTCCCTTTCGGAACTCGATTAGCCTCTCACCTCGGGAACATGGCATCGCCGTCAGGGCCCATCGCAGCGCGACATGCGCCATAATTGCGGGGGTCGATAAGGGGAACGAGATGGCTTCGACTTTATGCAATTACCTGCCGGAACTGCTGTGCACGTTTCCGGAGATCGACGACGGTCTCATGCGCGTCGCGCGCAAGAGTATCGACGACAGTTTCAAGGGCTTCGTGCGCGCCTATGGCAGCGTGATCGACGCCGTGACGCATCCGCTGCAGTTGTTCCTGAACTGGCTCGAGGCATTGTTCGTCACGACCCCCTGGTTCGTCTTCCTGGCCGTCATGGTGCTCATCGTCTATCTGACGAGCCGCAACATCCGGATCGTCGCGATCACCGTCATCGGCATGCTGTTCATCGGGTTCGTCGGGCTCTGGGAAGACACGATGATCACGCTCGCGATCGTCACCGTCTCGACACTGCTCGCGATCGTCATCGGTATTCCGATCGGCATCATGATGGCGCGTTCTGATCGTGCCCAGTCTCTGGTCAATCCGATCCTGGACGTGATGCAGACGCTGCCGAGCTTCGTCTATCTCATTCCCGTCGTCATGGTCTTCGGCATCGGCAAGGTGCCAGGCGTGATCGCGGTCGTGATCTATGCCGTGCCGCCGATGATCCGCCTCACCAATCTCGGCATCCGGCTCGTCGACCGGGAGGTCCTGGAAGCAGCCGATGCCTTCGGGTCCTCGCCGGGCCAGAAACTGATGAACGTGCAGATCCCGCTGGCGCTGCCGACCGTCATGGCCGGCATCAATCAGACCATCATGATGTCGCTCGCCATGGTCGTGGTGGCCTCCATGATCGGCGTTGGCGGTCTCGGCAAGAACGTGCTGCAGGCGATTTCCAACCAGTTCCTGACAATTGGCTTTCTCAACGGCTTCGCGCTCGTTGCGATCGCCATCATCTTCGACCGCGCCAGCCAGGCCTATGGCAAGCGTCTTCAGCGCCATACGGAGGTGGTCCATGGCTAGTCACGACATCGACATCCGCAATCTCTACAAGATCTTCGGCCCGAACGGCACGGCGTTCATCGACCAGGTGAAATCCGGGCTCTCAAAGGCGGATCTTAATGAAAAGCATGGCCATGTGCTCGGCCTGAAGGATATTAACATCCACATGCCGGGCGGCGGCATCACCGTCGTCATGGGCCTGTCGGGGTCCGGCAAGTCGACGTTGATCCGGCACATCAATCGCCTGATCGAACCGACCGCTGGCGAAGTGCTCTATGACGGCGTCGATGTCTGTCGGATGAGCCCGCTGGAACTGCGGGAATTCCGTCGCCACAAAACGGCGATGGTGTTCCAGAAATTTGCTCTTCTGCCGCATCGCACCGTCCTGGAAAACACCATCTACGGTTTGGATATCCAAGGCATTCCGCGGGCAAAGAGCGAGGAAACGGGGCGACGCTGGATCGCCCGTGTCGGTCTCTCCGGCTTTGAGAGCCATTACCCAAACCAGCTTTCGGGCGGCATGCAGCAGCGTGTGGGGCTAGCCCGAGCGCTCTCCAACGATGCCGACATCCTGCTGATGGACGAAGCCTATTCGGCGCTCGATCCCTTGATCCGAGTCGACATGCAGACCGTGCTTCTCGATCTGCAGCAGGAACTGAAGAAGACTGTCGTCTTCATCACCCACGACCTCGACGAGGCGCTGCGTCTCGGCGACCGGATCGCGATCCTGCGAGATGGCGAAGTTGTCCAGCAGGGATCGGGCCAGGAGATCGTGCTGCAGCCGGCGGACGACTATATTTCTGCCTTCGTCAAGGAAGTGAATCGTGGCCGAGTCATCCGCCTGGACACGATCATGGGTCCAGCCACAGGCGCGGGGGACAGTATCGCCCTCCCCGGCAGCACAGTGCTCGAAGCGGCCGCCCGCATCATGACGGATGCCCGCCAGTCGAGCATCACCGTCACAGACGACGCCGGAATGCCGATCGGCCGCGCGGACCTGCAGCAGATCATCTCTGCCATGGTTACGCCAAAGAGCCACGACGACAACAAACTGGCTGCCGAGTAGCGGTCACTCCGCTCCTGACCAAGGAGATGCGGCTCGACGGCCCCGCCCTTTGCGGGGCCGTCGTCGTTTTGGAGATTGAAACCATATAAAGACTTCTTTATATGGTCAGCATGACAATGAGAGGAACCGCCATGGCAACCCCGTCCAATCCGCTTTCCGAACTTCTGGCTGAAAAGGGTGTGTTGCTCGCTGATGGCGCCACCGGGACCAATCTCTTCGCGCAAGGGCTCGAGGCCGGCGAAGCACCGGAACTGTGGAATGAGGCGCAGCCGGAAAAGATCGTCAAGCTCCACCAGGATTTCGTCGATGCCGGTGCCGATATCATCCTCACCAATTCCTTCGGCGGCACGCGCCATCGCCTGAAGCTGCACCATGCCCAGGATCGGGTGCATGAACTAAACAAGAAGGCCGCTGAAATCGCCCGCTCGGTTGCCGACAAGGCTCCCCGCAAGGTGATCGTCGCGGGTTCCGTCGGTCCGACCGGCGAGTTGCTGATCCCGCTCGGTGCCATGTCTTACGAGGATGCGGTCGCGGCCTTCGTCGAGCAGATGGAGGGCCTCAAGGCCGGTGGGGCCGATGTCGCCTGGATCGAGACCATGTCGTCGCCGGATGAGATCCGAGCCGCTGCCGAAGCTGCCGTCAAGGTCGGCATGCCTTACACCTTTACCGGCTCGTTCGATACGGCCGGCAAAACCATGATGGGGCTGCATCCGAAGGACATCCATGGCGTGGCGCCCGATGTCGGCTCCGGACCGCTGGCCGTCGGCGCAAATTGCGGCGTCGGCGCCTCGGACATCCTGCAGAGCCTGCTCGACATGACCGGAGCGGACCCTGAGGCCGTGGTGATCGTCAAGGGCAATTGCGGCATTCCGGAATTCCGCGGAACCGAGATCTTCTACTCTGGCACGCCGCCGCTGATGGCGGATTATGCCCGCCTCGCTCGTGATGCCGGTGCGAAGATCATTGGCGGCTGCTGTGGCACGTCCTGCGACCATCTGGCTGCGATGCGCCACGCGCTCGACAACTATACGCCCGGTCCGCGCCCGACGCTGGACGTGATCGTCGATCGCATCGGCCCGCTGCGCAACAAGACCGCCGACGAGAGTGGCGCACAGGAAAGCAGCCGCCGGCCGCGTCGCCGCGGCAACTGATTTCTGCCAGAGAGCAAAATGAAAAAGGGGCGCCTGTGGGCGCCCTTTTTTGTTCCAGAATGCGATAATGTTTAGCCGACGAAGGCGCGTTCGATGACGAATTCGGCCGGCTTGTTGTTGGCGCCTTCGGTCAGGCCAGCTTTTTCCAGGAGCGCCTTGGTGTCCTTGAGCATTGCCGTTGAACCGCAGATCATCCCGCGATCGATGGCGGGATCCAACGGAGGCACGCCGAGATCGGTGAACATCTTGCCGTTCTCGATCAGATCGGTAATGCGGCCCTTGAAGGGATAGTCCTCGCGGGTGACCGTCGCATAGTGCTTGAGCTTGTCGCCGACGAGCTCGGCGAGGAATTCGTGGTTCTTGATTTCGTCCACGAGGTCGAAGCCGTATTTCAGCTCGGCGACGTCGCGGCAGGTGTGGGTGAGGATGACTTCCTCGAACTTCTCATAGGTCTCGGGATCGCGGATCAGGCTCGCAAAGGGAGCTATGCCGGTGCCGGTCGAGAACATGTAGAGGCGCTTGCCCGGCGTCAACGCGTCGAGCACCAGCGTACCAGTCGGCTTCTTACGCATCAGGACCTTGTCGCCCGGCTGGATGCGCTGCAGGTGCTGGGTGAGCGGGCCGTTCGGAACCTTGATCGAGAAGAATTCAAGTTCTTCGTCCCAGGACGGGCTGGCGATCGAATAGGCGCGGTAGATCGGCTTTCCCTCGACCATCAGGCCGATCATGGCGAATTCGCCCGAGCGGAAGCGGAAGCCGGCCGGACGCGTCATACGGAAGCGGAAGAGATGGTCGGTGTAATGCGTGACGCTCAGCACCGTCTCGGCGAATACGCCTTCGGGCACGATCAGTTCGGCATTGTCGGTCTTCACAGGTGCATTCATAGGCTGTCGGTCCTATCGTTCTGGCGATTGGGAAGAGCCTATAATCCAGACCGTCCCATTCCACAATTCAGCCGGCATGCAGATTTCGCAGCCGAGATATCCATTAAGGCAAAGGCGGCATCCTTGACCGAGGTCAATTCGCCGCCCACACATAGCGATTTTTACAAGTCTCAGGCGCCGGTGGAGCCAAGGCGACGCCAGCTGAAACCATCGACTGCCTGGGACTCCCGAGCGGTCGGCTGGTAACGCTGGGCAACGCCCGTGAGACAGTTCTCAGCCAGCCTGCGCTGGGCCACCGGATTGGTGACGGCGAAGCTGTCGAAGCCGGTGCGTAGCATCAGCGGCACCTGATCGATCAGCACGTCGCCGACGGCGCGGAGCTCGCCGGTGTAAGCCAGACGTTCGCGCAGAAGCGTTGCATGGCTGAAGCCACGGCCATCATTGAAGGCCGGGAAGGCGACAGCGATCAAAGCGATACGGTCGAGATGCGGCTCAAGCTTCTTCACGTCGTCAGCCGGCGCGACGAGCACCCCGAGGCCGATGTCATTGGTATCTGCCACGGCTTCGAGGAAGGCTTCGAGCGGGAGAAGAGCCTTTTCGCCCTCACCCGCCGTCCGCTCTTCGGTCTCGGTCACCCAGATGTCGCTGTCGACGAAACCGGTTTCTTTCCAGATCTTGGTCATGTGTTTTCCAGTTTCAGGCGGCTTCGACGGCAGCGTTGCCATACAGCGCGTCCTTGAACGGCTTCGGGCCGACGCGGCGATAGGCTTCGAGGAAGGTTTCCTTGGGGTCTAGGCGCAGGCCAATATAGGTGTCGACGATGGTCTCAACCGCGTCCGTCACCTTTTCGGGCTCGAAGCCGCGACCGATGATCTCGCCAATCGAGGAGTTCTCGTCACCGGAACCGCCGAGCGTGATCTGATAGAGTTCAGCGCCCTTCTTCTCGACACCCAGCAGGCCGATATGGCCAACATGGTGGTGGCCGCAGGCATTGATGCAGCCGGAGATCTTGATCTTCAGTTCGCCGATCTCCTCCTGCCGGGCCTGCGAGCCGAAGCGGGTCGAAATCTCCTGAGCAACCGGAATGGAGCGCGCATTGGCGAGCGCGCAGTAGTCCAAGCCGGGACAGGCAATCATGTCGGTGATCAGGTTGGAATTGGCTGTCGCCAGCCCTGCCTTTTCCAGCGCCTGATAGAGCGGATAGAGATCGCCCTTGGCCACATGTGGCAGGATCAGGTTCTGCTCGTGGCTGACGCGGATCTCGTCGAAGGCGTAGTGCTCGGCGAGGTCTGCCACCAGATCCATCTGCGCATCCGAGGCGTCGCCCGGCGTGCCGCCGATCGGCTTGAGCGAGATCGTCACCATGGCGTGGTCGGGGTGGCGGTGTTCCTGGACGTTGTGGCGAACCCAGGCGGCGAAGGCGGGATCGGCTTTCTGTGCACGGGCCAGTGCTTCCCAGCCGTCGGGACGAGCGGTCAGCGCCGGCGGGGCGAAGTAGGTTTCGATGGCGCGGATATCGCCTTCCGGCAGCTTCAGTTCGCTGTCCTGAATTTCTGCGAATTCAGCGTTCACCTGACGCGTCAGTTCTTCGACACCGGTCTCGTGGACGAGGATCTTGATGCGCGCCTTGTACTTGTTGTCACGGCGGCCATGCAAATTGTACACGCGCACGATCGCAGTGATGTAGGTCAGAAGATCGGCTTCCGGCAGGAAATCGTTGATCTTCTTGGCGATCAGCGGCGTGCGGCCCTGGCCACCGCCGACATAGACGGCAAAGCCGAGTTCGCCGGCCTCGTTCTTCTTCAGTTGCAAGCCGATGTCATGCACCTGGATCGCCGCACGATCCTTGTCGGCGCCGGTGACGGCGATCTTGAACTTGCGCGGCAGGAAGCTGAATTCCGGGTGCAGCGAGGACCACTGGCGGAGGATCTCGGCATAGGGGCGCGGATCGGCGACTTCGTCGGCGGCAGCGCCGGCGAAATGGTCGGCCGTCACGTTGCGGATGCAGTTGCCCGATGTCTGGATGGCGTGCATCTCGACGCTTGCGAGATCTTCCAGAATAGCCGGCGTGTCCGAGAGCTTCGGCCAGTTGTACTGGATGTTCTGGCGGGTGGTGAAGTGACCATAGCCACGGTCGTACTTGCGGGCGATATGGGCCAGCATGCGCATCTGCCTGGAATTCAGCGTGCCATAGGGAATGGCGACCCGCAACATATAGGCGTGCAGCTGCAGATAGACGCCGTTCATGAGGCGAAGCGGCTTGAAGGCGTCTTCGGCAAGCTCACCCGACAGGCGGCGCGCCACCTGGTCTCGGAACTGTTCTACGCGCGCCGACACAAAAGCGTGGTCGAATTCGTCATAACGATACATGTCTTACCTCAGGCCTCAAGCCGCGATGAATGCCGGGTCGGCATAACCGTGACCCTCTGCATATGCAATGGTGGGGCCTTCAGCCCGGATACGCTCGCGCAGACGCAGCGGCCGCAGCTTGCCGTCTTTTTCCTCGATTTCGATGACGTTGACGTCAACGACGAGATTGCTGGCGAAAGCCTGTTTCCCGGCGGCCTCGAGGGCTTCGACAGCCTCGGCATGGCGCGCGACGAAGGCTTCCTGCAGACGCTCGGTCCACTGGCCGCTGGCGTCCAGCCAGACGGCGATGCCGTCGGTCAGGCGGTTTGCTGTGAGAACCTTGTCTACCATCCTCAAATCCTTGCAAGTTGTGGTTCGGCCGGTGCCAGCGCGCCAAGCGGCTCGGAACGGCTGAAATCGGCGCCGGCGACGGCGTCGCCGATGATGACCATGACCGGGCCGGTCAGCTCGGTACGAGCCTCCAAGCCTGGCAGTTCCTTGAGCGTGCCGTGCAGCAGACGGCTGTCACGGCGCCCGGCATTCTCGACGACTGCGACAGTCGTGTCCTCGGCAAGTCCACCTGCCATCAAACGTTCGGCGACAGAGGCGGCGACCGTGCGGCCCATATAGACTGCGACGGTTGCGCCCGACAGAGCGAGACGCGCCCAGTCCGGCAGTACGTTACCCTGAAGATCGTGGCCGGTCGTGAAGACCAGCGACGAAGAAACGCCACGCAACGTCAAGGGGAGCTCGAAGTCGGCTGCCGCGGCCAGCGCCGAGGTGACGCCCGGGACGATTTCATAAGCGATGCCTACGTCACGAAGCGCAGCCATTTCCTCCCCGGCACGGCCGAATACCAAGGGATCGCCCGATTTCAGGCGGACTACGCGCTTGCCGGCGCGGCCGAGTTCGACGAGGAGCGCGTTGATCTGCTCTTGCGACTTCGAATGGCAGCCCTTGCGCTTGCCAACGGGAATGCGCTCAGCATCGCGGCGGCCCATGTCGACCACTTCACGCGGGACGAGCGCATCATAGACGATGACGTCACATTCCATCATCAGGCGATGGGCGCGCAGCGTCAGAAGGTCCTCGGCGCCCGGGCCGGCACCGACTAGGAACACACGGCCCTCCACGCGGTCAGCGGCGACACCCTTCAGAAGACGGGTTGCTTCGCGGCGTGCGAGGCTGATCTGGTCGGATTCGACATGGTCTGCGACCTTGCCCTTGAAGAAATCGCGCCAGAACAGTCGACGGGGTGCGCCGCGGGGCACGAAGCGGTCGACAGCACGGCGATAAGAATTGGCGAGACGACCGAGCTTGCCGAGCGAACGCGGCAGCAGACGGTCGATATCGGCGCGGATCATCTGGGCGAGCACCGGACCCACGCCTTCAGTTCCGATGGCTACGGCGATCGGGGCACGATTGACGAGGGCGGGTGTGTAGAAATCGCAATACTCGGGCTGGTCGACTGCATTGGCCGGAATGCGAGCTGCACGTGCGGCGGCCACGATCCGACGGTCGAGAGCGCCCTCACCCGTTGCAGCGAACACAAGGCGCGCGCCATCCACCTGGGAGGGCTCGAAGGGCAAAGCCACCTGCTCGATGCCGTGCTGGGCGAGGAAGGCTGCGTAATCCTCTTCAGGGACATCCGTGTAGGCGACGATGCGGGCTTCGGTATTCTTCAGCAGGCGCACCTTCGCATAAGCCTCGTCGCCGTTTCCAAAAACGGCGGTGACCTCATTCTCGACCTTGAAGAAAGCCGGAAAGACCGAAAGCTGTTTGTCCTGCTGTGCCATGAATCATCCGCTGCCAGAGTGCCGCACTATCGCGTTTTGTCTTTAACAATTGAAGAAACAGAAATTCCTTCGCCCTGCACCTTGCGTATTTCTGTCCTAGTGCCTCCGCCGTTGCGAGCAAAATGCACCGAGTTTCGCCCAAACCGATCGCTCGCCAAGGCTACAGCTATCGCGCGCGCCAAAAAGTTGGAGACAGAGCATCATTTCCCTTTCGGCGGTTCCTGTGCAAGCGCTAGGATCGCATTGCACAAGACTGCGGAGCGCCACCTTGACCACACCGGAACTTACCCGTCGACTTCTCGACGTGATCGAACACGACATCCTGCCCCTGACCGCCCGTGGCGTGGCCGCCGGCAACAAGGTGTTCGGCGCAGCCATCCTGCGCAAGTCTGACCTGTCGCTGGTGCTGGCCGAGACCAACAACGAGCTGGAAAACCCGCTCTGGCATGGCGAGGTGCATACGCTGAAGCGCTTTTACGAACAGGGCGAGCGGCCCGACACCAAGAACCTGATCTTCCTCTCGACTCACGAACCTTGCACGATGTGCATGTCGGCGATCACCTGGGCGGGCTTCGACAATTTCTACTACTTCTTCAGCCATGAAGACAGCCGCGACGCCTTCGCCATCCCGCATGACCTGAAGATCCTCAAGGAAGTCTTCGGACTGGAGCCTGGCGGATACCGCCGCCAGAACGCCTTCTGGCTCAGCCATGCGATGATCGAGATGGTCGCCTCCGCCAGCGACGCCGATCGCCCGGCCCTGTTCGAACAGGTCAGCCGGATCAAGGCGCAATACGATCGGCTCTCTGAGCTCTACCAGTCGTCCAAGGGCGACAACCACATTCCGCTCAACTGAGCGTGCCACACGGGATCAGAATGGAAGCCTCCACCGACATCAATCGCCTGCTCGAGATCATGGCGGCGCTCCGCCAGCCAGAGACGGGTTGCCCCTGGGACATCGTCCAGACATTCGAGACGATCAAGCCCTATACGATCGAGGAGGCCTATGAGGTCGCTGACGCGATCGAACGCAAGGATCCGGATGATCTCTGCGAGGAGTTGGGCGATCTCTTGTTGCAGGTGGTCTTCCATGCCCGGATTGCAGAAGAGGCCGGACAGTTCAGTTTCGGTGACATCGTTGAAGCCATCACGCGCAAGATGATCCGGCGGCATCCGCATGTGTTTGAGCGATCCGATGCCGATACGCCGGAGGCGGTCAAGGCACAGTGGGACGCGATCAAGCAACGGGAGAAGGCGGAACGTCTCGCACGCCGCGCGGCCCGCGGCTCGGCTGCCGATCCCGACACCGGCTATCTCGGCTCGGTACAGCGATCCTTCCCGGCACTCACAGAAGCCTTGAAGCTTCAGGAGCGTGCGGCCAAGGTCGGTTTCGACTGGTCGGAGGCTGCGCCCATCCTCGACAAGATCGAGGAGGAGATCGGCGAATTGCGTGAGGCGCTGGCCGAAAACACTCCGGAGAAGGTCAAGGACGAACTGGGCGACCTCATTTTCGCGCTGGTCAATATCGGTCGGCATATTGGCGCCGAACCCGAGCAGGCGCTGCGAGGAACCAATACAAAGTTTCGCAATCGATTCAGCTATATAGAGACCTCGCTTCAAGCATCAGGTGAGACGTTGCAGGAGGCGTCTCTGGAGCGGATGGAGGAGCTTTGGCAGGCTGCCAAGGGCAAGGTCTAAGAGTTCGCAGCGGAAACCTGCAAACTCCTCACCTGTCCTGCAGTCCTTTGCCGGCCAGGATCTTATCCCGCAATTTCTCGATCCGCCCGACCCGAGTGGCAGATTGTTTCGGCTGAGCGAAATAGAGAGCATAGCCGCGCCTGCGTCCAGGCGTCAGCGCCTGGAATGCTTCGGAGAGTTCGGGGTCGTCATTGAGCCTCGCCACGAGTTCATCCGGATAGACTATATCGTCCTTTGGCAGGTCGACCCTGGCGCCTGACCTTTCAAGCTCCATCGCCTCGAGCACATAGGCGCGGATGGTGTCCTTGATCGCATCGATCTGTTCGAGACTGGTGAATTTGAAGATGCGGGAGGAGCGGGAATTCTCGCCGGGGGCGACGAGTAGCTTATCCTTGTCCTGGAGCAGGACTCCCTTGAAGAAGCCGAGTGTCGCATTGTCCTTGAAGCCCCAGAGGATCGCGACATTCCCACCATCGAGCGTGTAGACGGGCGAACTCCACTTCCAGACTTCGACAAGGCCACAGTCGCGAAGAATAGTTCGCAGAGCCGCGAGTTCTGCCGGCCAGCGGTCGGCCTTCTCGAAGAAGTCGTCGATCGTTCCTTGTGTGTCGTCCATGTCGTCTGCTCGGCATCGCTCCACGGGAATGTAACCGCAGACAGGCAGCGAGTCGACTTTTCGGGCAGATTTACCCAGGTCCGACGGGAAGGACCGGGCAGGCTTGCCGTGCTTCAGCGCTCCCAGTCTTCCTTGTCGGTCGACTTCCTGCCGCCGAGCTTGCGCTCTAGCTCATCGGCCTGGCGGTCCGTGAGGCGCACGTCCACGCTGACGCTGCCATCCTCGTGGTCCTCGCGGCCACTGACCACCGCATTTTCATAGAGCCAGGAGATCACGGCATGCTTGTCGGCAGGAATCGTGATCGTCGCTTCAGTCAGGACACCAGAGAGGCGTTGCGAGATGACGTCGAGCAGGGTGTCGACCCCCTCGCCGCTGATGGCCGAGACAGGCAGGACATTCTCGCGGCCGGCCGCTTTCTGGAGGAGGCCGTCGTGGTTCTCCGGATCGAGGCGATCGATCTTGTTCCAGATCTCGATGATGCGCTCGGAGCGTTCCTTCTCGTCGATGCCTAGATCGTCGAGAATGCGCAGGACGTCCGCCGACTGCGCGCCATTGTCCGGGTCCGACATGTCGCGGACATGCAGGATCAGATCCGCCTCCAATACTTCTTCCAATGTCGCGCGGAATGCTGCGACGAGGTGGGTCGGCAGGTCGGAAATGAAACCGACGGTATCCGACATGATGACCGTGCGACCATGCGGCAGCTTCATCCGGCGCAGTGTCGGATCAAGCGTGGCAAACAGCATGTCTTCGGCCAATACACCCGCACCGGTAATGCGGTTGAAGAGGGTCGACTTGCCGGCATTCGTATATCCGACCAGAGCCACGATCGGATGCGGGACCTTGCGTCGCTTGGCGCGGTGCAGCTGGCGAGTGCGGACGACCTGTTCGAGCTCACGCTCGAGCTTGATGATCTTGTCCTGCAACTGTCGGCGGTCGGCTTCGATCTGGGTTTCACCCGGACCACCCATGAAGCCTGCACCACCGCGCTGACGTTCAAGGTGGGTCCAAGAGCGGACCAGGCGGCCCTTCTGGTAGTTCAGATGCGCCAGTTCGACCTGCAGCGTGCCTTCCTTGGTCGAAGCCCGGCGGCCGAAGATTTCGAGGATCAGACCCGTGCGGTCGATGACCTTCGCGTTCCAGGCCTTTTCCAGATTACGCTGCTGAACCGGTGTCAGCGGGTGATCGACGATGACGAGGCCCGCATCGTGCTCGTCGAGCAGCGCCGTCACTTCGGCGATCTTGCCAGTGCCGAGCAGGGTCGCAGGGCGAGGCTGGCTCACAGTCACGATCAGCCCCTGCACGATGGTGAGATCGATGGCGCGGGCAAGGCCTATCGCCTCTTCGAGACGCGCTTCATTCGAGCGGCTCGGGGCTGGCGGCGCGCCTTCCGGTAGAGGCTGGGACCTTCCCTGCTTCAACACGGGCACAAGTACGAGCGCCCGCATGTCATCCCGGTGCTTTTCGTCCTCCGGGATGATCGAATCGTTTTTTGTGTCGCGGCTGGTGATGATTTCAGTCCTGTCCGGAAGCGGCGTCGTCGTTTTCGAACATCGTCATCGGCTGACCGGGCATAATGGTCGAGATGGCGTGCTTATAGACCAACTGGGAATGGCCGTCGCGACGCAGGAGAACACAGAAATTGTCGAAGGATGTCACAACACCGGTCAGCTTCACGCCGTTGATCAGGAAGATCGTCAGCGAAATCTTCTGCTTGCGAACGGTATTGAGGAAGAGATCCTGCAGGTTCTGAGAACGTTCCGCCATGGCGCCGCTTCTTTCTTTCTTGCCGGTCTTTTGTCGACCGGTGTGATTATTGTTTGACAGCAGGTATGCTTTGGGAATTGGCCCCTCGCCCCTCCGCCGAAAAGAGGTGGTATCAAATCACCGTCTTTTCCGCAACGTCGAAAAAAGACGTACGGATGCGCTCGGCCATGGCGCCGGGATGACCGTTTCCGATCGACTGGCCATCGATTTCGACGATCGGAAAACAGATGCTGGTCGCAGCCGTGATGAAGACTTCCCGGGCCGACAGCATCTCGTCGCGCGAGAACTCGCGCTCCTCAACCCTGATTCCGAGTTTTTCGGTCACATCCATCAGGCCGGTGCGGGTGATCCCGCGCAGGATACCGTGTTCGGCCGGGCGCGTGACCAGCACGCCATTCTTGTCGACAATCCAGACATTGGTCGCCGCTCCCTCGGTCACCATACCGCGGGCATCGACATAGATCGCTTCCTGGGCACCCTGTTCCTTCGCCGCCTGCCGAGCCATCGCGTTGGGGAGAAGACCGACCGTCTTGATGTCGACCCGGTCCCAGCGATTGTCCGGCAGGGTGATCGCCTTGAGACCTGTCTCGTTCTTCCTGGCGATGACAGCCGGATCGGTGATCTTGGCAGTGATCACGAGGCTCGGCTCAATGTCGGCCGAGGGGTAGACATGGTCGCGGCGGGCGACGCCACGTGTGACCTGGAGATAGAAAAGGCCATTCTTCACCCGATTGCGCCGGGCAACTTCGCGGATGACCTGTGTCAGCGCCGCGCGGCTCATCGGTCTCCTGATCGCGAGTTCCGACAATGACCGGTCGAGGCGTTCGAGGTGACGGGTGAGATCCACGATCATGCCGTGGCGGATCTCGCAGACCTCATAGACACCATCTGCAAACTGGTAGCCACGATCCTCGATATGAACACCCGCCTCCGAATGCGGCAGGTAGCGGCCATTGACATAGGCGATGCGGGGCATGGGGATGGTAACCTTCAGAAATACTGGATCGAAACGCGGAAAAGTTGCTCGACGTGGCGCACCGCCTCGGCGGCGGCGAAAAGAACCACGCGGTCCTTGGCCTTGATCCTGGTGTCACCATCCGGGCGGATGACCGTTTTGTCGCGCAGGATGGCGCCGATGCGCAGCCCGGAGGGCAGCTCAAGCTCCCGGAAGGGCTTGCCGACGAGCGGCGAGGTTTCGAGCGCTTCCGCCTCGATCACTTCGGCCTTGCCCTTTTGGACCGCATAGACGGCGCGAATACGGCCCTTGCGGACATGTTGCAGCACGCGGGAGATGGTCACGGCACGCGGGTTGATATGGGCATCGATGCCGATCGAGGTCGCAAGATCATGGAAGGATGGGCTGTTGATGAGTGCCATGCCGGACTTGCAGCCGAGACGCTTGGCCATGGCCGCGCTCAGAATATTCGTCTGGTCGTTGTTGGTCAGCGTCACCATCAGGTCGGCGTCGTGGATATCGGCTTGCTGCAGGATGTTCTGGTCAAGCGCCGATCCATGCAGGACAATCCCTTCCTTCAACTGATCGGAAACGGCGAGCGCACGTTCGCGGTCGTTTTCGATGATCTTGAGGCGCGTTTTCGGCTGCATCTCTTCGATGGCGCGGGCGACGTAATAGCCGATATTGCCACCGCCGGCGATGACGATCCGGCCCGCTTCCTGCTCCTCGTGACCGAAGAGACCGAGCGTGCGGCGGGCATGATCGCGCTGGCAGATGACGTAGGCGAGGTCGCCGACCAGAAGATGATCCTGCGAGCGCGCCACATTCAGGCGGCCGTTTCGCCAGATGGCGCAGACAGTGGCCATCAGATCCGGGAAGAGCTCGCTCAGCTGATTAAGCGGCGTATCCACGACCGGGCAGTCCTCCATGCATTCGATGGCAAGCATGGCAATGTGATCGTCGGCGAAACGGACGATATCGGTGGCGCCGGGGAAGGAAATGCGCCGCAGAACCATCTTGCCGACTTCGATCTCGGGCGAGATCGTCACGTCGATCGGCAGATTGTCCCGGCTGAAGAGATCGGAATATTCCGGCCGCAAATAATTCTGCGAGCGAATACGGGCGATCTTGGTCGGCACGTTGAACAGCGAATGGGCGACCTGACAGGCGGTCATGTTGATTTCGTCATAGAGGGTGACGGCAATCAGCATTTCGGCCTGGTCGGCGCCCGCGCGCGCGAGCACGTCGGGATGCGCGCCGTGGCCGACATAACCACTCACATCGAGCGTCTCGGTGATATGCGAGACGAGCGAGGCAGACGTATCGATCACGGACACGTCGTTGCCCTCCTGGGAGAGGCGCTCGGCGATGCCGTAACCGACCTGGCCTGCGCCGCAGATGATGACTTTCATGAAATGCTTCCCGCCCCAGGATCGGCTTTCAACCGGTTACGCTTCGCCCGCTTATACGCCAAGCGATTTCAGTTTGCGATGGAGCGCCGAGCGCTCCATGCCGACAAATTCCGCCGTGCGCGAAATGTTGCCGCCGAAGCGGTTGATCTGGGCAATCAGGTAGTCCCGCTCGAACATTTCGCGCGCCTCGCGCAGGGGCAGCGTCATGATATGCGTGTCGTTGCGGGCAGACACCTTCGGCAACATGTCCGAGAGATCCTGCGGCAGCATTTCCGCGGTGATCGGCGACTCGGGGCTGTCACCCTGGGCAAGGATCATCAGGCGTTCCATGTTGTTGCGCAGTTGACGGATATTGCCCGGCCAATCATTGGCCTGCAGGACGGCCATGGCGTCCTCGCCGATCTTGCGCTGCCGGATGCCTGCCTGTTCCGAAATCTGCCGCATGAACATGTCGACCAGGAACGGGATGTCCTCCCGCCGCTCGGCGAGCGCCGGCACCTTGACCGGCACGACAGCCAGACGATGGAACAGGTCTTCGCGGAAGCGACCTTCGGCAATCAGGCTTTCGAGATTATAGGCGCTCGACGAGATGATGCGCACATCGACCTTCACCCGCTTGGAGCCACCGATTCGCTCGAACTGCTGTTCGACGAGCACGCGCAGGATCTTGTTCTGCGTCTCGCGCGGCATTTCACCGATCTCGTCAAGATAGAGAATGCCGCGATGGGCTTCTTCCAGCGCACCGATGCGGCGAGGCTGGCCAGGCGTGCCTTCGGTACCGAACAGCGCCATTTCCATCCGGTCAGGCGTGATCGCGGCCGCATTCAAGGAAATGAACGGCCCGCCCGAACGGGATGACCGCTTGTGGATCATGCGCGCCACCAGTTCCTTGCCGGAACCGGAAGGCCCGAAGATCATGATGCGGCTGTTGGTCGGCGCAACCTTCTCGATCGTCTGGCGCAATTGAGAGACGGCGACCGAGGTGCCGATCAATTCGATCGCGTCACCCGTGCGCCGCTTCAGATCCGAGACCTCGCGCTTCAGCTTCGAGTTTTCCAGCGCACGTTCCGCGATCAGGATCAGGCGATCGGCCTTGAAAGGCTTTTCGATGAAGTCGAATGCACCGCGCTTGATCGCGGAGACGGCTGTTTCAATATTGCCGTGACCGGAGATCATCACAACCGGAAGATCGGGATGGCGGGCCTTAATTTCATCGAGCAACGCGAGGCCATCCAGGCGGCTGCCCTGCATCCAGATGTCGAGAAAGATCAGGCGTGGCACGCGATCCGAGATTGCGGCGAGTGCGCTGTCGGCATCATGGGCGGTACGGGTCTCGTGTCCCTCGTCGCTCAATATGCCGGAGACGATCTCGCGAATGTCCTCTTCGTCGTCGACTACCAGAATATCAGAGGCCATGGACCATTTCCTTATCGCTTTCAGTCTCGATGGCGGGCGCTTCGGTTCGCGGCAGGATGATTCTTATCATCGCACCCCTACCCCGGTCGAAATCGGCCGGCGCATCATGCAGTTCCAGCTGTCCGCCATGTTCTTCAATGATCTTCTTGACGATGGCGAGGCCAAGGCCTGTGCCCTTCTCACGCATCGTCATATAGGGTTCGAGAATCCGGTGACGGTTCTCGCTTGGCAGGCCGCGACCATTGTCGATCACATCAACGATGAAGCGATCCTGCTCGCGATCGAAGGACGAGCGGACCATGATCTTGCCCTTGCCGTCCAGTTCTTCCTTGGGAACCGCCTCGATCGACTCGACGGCATTCTTGACGATATTGCCCACGGCTTGAGCCAGCATGCGCGCGTCGAAACTGCCTTCGAGCGGCTCGTCGCCGAACTCGCGCTGGAATTCCACCTCAGCGCTGCCGATCTCACGCACGAACACGGCATCTGTCAGGATCTCGCGCAGATCCGAGCGCTGTTTCGTCGGCTTCGGCATGCGGGCGAAGGCAGAGAACTCGTCGACCATGCGGCCGATATCCTCGACCTGACGAACGATCGTGTCCGTGCATTGATTGAAGACCGCCTTGTCGTCTTCGGCGATCTGCTTGCCGTAGCGGCGCTTCAGCCGCTCCGCCGAAAGCTGGATCGGGGTCAACGGGTTCTTGATCTCATGGGCGATTCGGCGGGCCACGTCTGCCCATGCGGTCGAGCGCTGGGCAACAACGAGGTCGGTGATGTCGTCCAGCGTGATCACATAGGAATCGACCGAACCGCGGGTCTCCTCGCGCGTGACCTGGACGTTCAGCGTGCGCTCCTTGCCGCCCCGGATCATGTTGATCTGCTCGCGATACTCGCCACGGTGCCGCACGGCCGCCTCGGCCAGGACCCGGTCCACCTCCGGGGCTACAAGCGCGAGCTTCTGGCCCATCAGCTGGTCTGACGGCAGTGCGAGAAAGTATTCGGCCGACGGATTGGCGATGGTGATGATGCCGTCATCCTCGACACCGATGACCGCAGCCGTCACACCCGAGAGCACCGCCTCGATGAAGCGGCGGCGATCATCGACCTCGTCCTTGGCCTCCAGGATCTCGTCTCGCTGAGATCGGATCTGGGACACCATCTTGTTGAACGTTCTGGACAGGCTGCCGACATCGCCATCGGCGGCGCGAACCGGCACCAGCACATTGAGGTTACCCGACGCAATGCTGTCTGCGGCCCCGATCAGCAGCCGGATCGGCCGGACGATCCGGTCGGCGACGGCGATCGCGGTCCAGATGGCTGCCAGCAGAACGATCAGTGCAAAGCCCAGGTAAAGAATGGCAAAGGCAATCTGCAGCGTCGTGCGGCCATCCTCCATGGCCTGATACTCAGCAGTGTTCTCCTCCATCAGGCGCATGGCCTGCATGACCTTCGGATCGACGGCGCGGATCGTGTAGAGGAAGGTCCCGGACAGACTGTCGAGCTTGATGATAGCGCCGACGAGATTGGTAATACCCGGTGGGATGAGCGTCGGCTGACCGCCGGCCGCACTGACCAGCGCATCGCGTGGGATAGCCGGCAGTGGCTTTTCCGTGTCGATGTCGGCCTGAGTGATGGCGGAACCATCTTCGCGCACGAGGAAGGCGCCTAGCATGCCACGCCCCCGCGCCTGGCGGGTCATGAGCTCGACGAAGCCGTTACGGTCCAGATAGAAAAGCGCGCGGTTCCTCTCGAGGTCGTTTGCCATCGAGATCGTCTGGCCCTGCAGATAGCTGGCATTTTCCAGCATATAGGCCTGGGCGACGTTCATCGACGAGGAGACGATCGACTGGGTCCTTATTGAAAACCAGCGATCCAGGCCGACATTCAGCGTGATCGACGCGAAGATTGCGACCAGAATCGCAGGCGTGATCGCAATCACCGAGAAGAGGGTCACGATCCGCACATGCAGGCGTGCTGCAGCTCGCCCGCGATGGCGGGCCTTGAACAGACGCAAGACCTCGCGACCGATCAGGAACATCAAGCCGACGATGAAAAGCGAGTTGACGACCGCCGAGGCGACGAGAACCTGCGATGTCGGCTCGATCCGCGTCAGGCCGAGCAGGATCGGCAGGGTCAGGGATGCGCAGAGCAAGGCGCCGCCAGCCAGCAACAGACCGGGCAGCGCAAAGGATGCGCGCCGATCATGTGCCAGTGCCGTATCGCCATCCGCTGCGGAGGTGTTCCTGACGCGTGCCATCATATCCCCGGATCCGCGAAATCGGATCTCATTCATTCGACAGCCGTCACGGCTGACATCTGCCTTTCGCTGCAAGGCTCTCACGTGCCGCAACCGGACGCCAAACGAATCCGGTCAGGAGGCAACGTGTCTTTTGAGCAACGCAATGTGGCGAAAATGCAACGGGGGTTCCACCCGTGTCAAGCGGAACGGGAGCTTCTGTAGACGGAGACACCAAGTTCGCGGATCTTCTTGCGCAAGGTATTGCGGTTGAGACCGAGCAGATCGGCCGCCTTGATCTGATTGCCTCGCGTGGCGGTCAGGGCGGCAAGGATCAGCGGATATTCCATCTCGGTCAGCACGCGATCGTAAAGGCCCGACGGTGGAAGTGCGTCACCGAAGGAGGAGAAATAGGTGCGCATGTTCTCTTCGACGGCCTGGGAAATGGTCATCGTACCCGCCGGCATACCGACCTTGGCGATCGGGCTGTCGGCCACATCCGATCGGAGTTCCTGATCGACGATTTCACGCGCGATCACGTCCTGTGGATAGAGTGCCATGAGGCGACGCACGACGTTTTCCAGTTCGCGCACGTTGCCCGGCCAGGCATAGGACTTCATCACTTCCAGGGCTTCGTGATCGAAGCGCTTGGCGTCGAGACCTTCCTTTTCACCCTGCTGGATGAAATGGCGCACGAGATCCGGAATGTCCTCAGCGCGGTCGCGCAGCGGCGGCAGGCGCAGAGGAACCACGTTGAGGCGATAGTAGAGGTCTTCGCGGAAGAGGCCCTGGTTGATCGACTGCTTCAGGTCCTTGTTGGTCGCGGCCACAATGCGCACATCCGTTCGGATCGGCGTGCGGCCGCCGACGGTGGTGTATTCGCCCTGCTGCAGCACGCGCAGAAGGCGGGTCTGGGCATCCATCGGCATGTCGCCGATTTCATCGAGGAAGAGCGTGCCGCCCTCGGCCTGCTCGAAGCGACCGGTGGAGCGGGTCTGGGCGCCGGTAAAGGCACCCTTTTCGTGGCCAAACAGTTCCGATTCGATCAGGTCACGCGGGATGGCGGCCATGTTGATCGCGACGAAGGGGCCGTTGCGGCGCTTGCCGTAGTCGTGCAGCGCTTTGGCGACCAGTTCCTTGCCGGTGCCGGATTCGCCGGTGATCATCAGCGTCAGGTCCGTCTGCATGAGGCGGGCGAGCACGCGGTAGATTTCCTGCATGGCGGCCGAGCGGCCGACGAGCGGCATGCCGTCCTGCATGTCGTCGTCGAGACGTGCCGGGCGCTTCTTCGGCTCCGACAGTGCGCGTCCGATGATGGCGATCAGTTCGGTGAGATCGAAGGGCTTCGGCAGATAATCATAGGCGCCCTTTTCCGAGGCCTTGATCGCCGTCATGAAGGTGTTCTGCGCGCTCATGACGAGGACTGGCAGGTCGGGACGCGCCTTCTTGATGCGTGGCAGCAGGTCGAAGGCGTTTTCGTCCGGCATGATCACGTCGGTCACCACCAGATCGCCCTCGCCAGCCGAAATCCAGCGCCAGAGCGTGGCGGCGTTCGAAGTGATCCTGACGTCGTAACCCGCGCGGCTGAGCGCCTGGTTCAGCACCGTGCGGATCGCAGCATCGTCATCTGCAACAAGGATCGTGGCCGTCATCAGTTCGTTCCCGTGGATTTGGCAAGAGGCGCATCGTCAAGCGCCGTCTCTTTCGACATGGGCATGAGGACCCGGAAAGTGGTGCGGTTGGTCTGGCTGTCGCATTCGACGATGCCCCCATGGGCGCCGATGATCTTCGCGACCAACGCCAGGCCCAAGCCGGATCCGTTCGTCTTTGTCGTGATGAAGGGATCGAAGAGATGCGGCAGCAGATCCGATGGCACGCCGGGGCCATTGTCATGGACGCAGAATTCGAGCGGCAATGAGATCTTCTCGCGGGAACCGGCGACGGACAGGCGGATGCCGGGACGGTAGGCGGTCGTCAGCTGGATTTCGCCATCGGAGCGCTCGCCGATGGCTTCAGCGGCATTCTTCACCAGGTTGAGAAAAACCTGCACCAACTGATCGCGATTGGCAAAGACTGGCGGCAGCGAGGGGTCATAGTTTTCGGTGATCCGCATGTTGCGGGCGAAACCCGCCTTGGCGACGGCCTTTACCTGATCGAGCACCGAATGGATGTTGATGGACTGTCTGTCGACCGGCCGCTCGTCTGAAAAGACTTCCATGCGATCGACCAGCGAGACGATTCGATCCGTTTCGTCGCAGATGAGGCGCGTCAGCGCCCGATCTTCGTCGGTGACCGCTGTCTCCAGCAATTGGGCCGCACCGCGAATCCCCGAAAGCGGGTTTTTTATCTCATGCGCCAGCATCGAGGCGAGACCCGTGACAGAGCGGGCTGCGGCGCGGTGGGTAAGTTGGCGGTCGATCTTGTCGGCCATGGAGCGTTCCTGAAAGACCACGACCACATTGCCCGGCTGGCTGAGCACAGGCGCGACATAGAGGTCGACGAGCTTTTCCTGGCCGAGACGCGGGGAGCTCAGGTCGACGCGATATTCATTGACGGGCGCACGACGCTCGCGCACCTGCTCGATGAGCGACAGAAGCGGACTGCCGAAGGGAATGAAGGTCGATATTCTGTAGCGAGCGAGATGTGTGGCGCTCGCGCCAAAGAAGGCCTCGGCCTCCCAGTTGGCGAAGGCAATATGACCATTGGCATCCACCATCACCACAGGGTTCTGGATGGCGTTGAGCACAGCCATGGCGAGGCCACCGCCCTTGTCGTTCGCCGTCATGCGGCCTCCTGTGTGGTGGTGATGCCACGGCTAGCCGACAGCGCCTGCTGCATGGCATCGGCAACGAAGTCAGCGTCTTTGGACGTCATAATTGCGGCCTTGGTTTCGCTCGCAAGATCGGATGCGTGGCGATCGAGATACCAGCCCAGATGCTTGCGCGCATGCCGAACGCCGACATCGGCGCCGTAGTGCTCCAACATCATCCTGTAGTGTTCGATGACGAGATCGGGGATCGCTTCCCTTTCAGGCCCAGAATGCCCCGCCAGCACACCGGCATGCCAAGGCCTGCCTTGACAGGAACGGCCCACCATCACGGCATCGGCGCCTGACCGGCGCAGGATTTCGTCGGCATCCTCGACCGTTTCGACATCGCCATTGGCAATCAGGGGAATGCGGATCGCGTCGCGAACGGCAGCGATTGCGTCCCAATTCGCACGCCCTTCATAGAATTGCATGCGCGTGCGTCCGTGCACCGTAATCAACTGAACACCGGCTGCTTCGGCGCGAGCGGCAATCTCGGGCGCGTTGATCGACGCCTCGTCCCAGCCGAGGCGCATCTTCACCGTGACCGGGATCTTGACCGCTTTCACCGTTGCCTCGATCAGCGAGAGAGCGTGATCCGGCTCACGCATCAAGGCCGATCCGGCATAACCGCCGATCACCTTCTTTGCCGGACATCCCATGTTGATGTCGACGATATCGGCACCATTGGCCTCGGCGATGATGGCGGCTTCCACCAGCCACTTGGCTTCGCGCCCGGCGAGTTGCACCATATGTGGTGTCAGCCCCGCACCTTTCAGGCGCGACCAGCTTTCGGCGGCATTGAATACCAGCTCGCGGCTTGCCACCATCTCGGTGACGACGAGGCCAGCCCCGAAACGGAAAGCCAACTGACGGAATGGCAGGTCCGTCACGCCGGACATCGGCGCAAGCACAATCCGGTTCCGGACAGAAACCGAGCCGATGCAAAACGGCGTGTGCAAAGCAACAGAAACCAACTGATTATCTTTCAGGCAGCGAGCGCATTTGCATTATTTTTAGACAGTCGGCACTGGCTTGCCAAGAGGCAAAGCTCACCCATCGATAAAAAATCGTGCAAATGCTGGAAAAGGCGATCCTGAGCCGATAGAGCACGGGTGCGAAGAAAATGTGTCATGGACCAGGCGGGGCGATGGAGCAAGAGCTGAGCGGAACAATCGGGGTCGTTGTGGTTGCGGCCGGCCGTGGAGAGCGCGCCGGCACCTCGGTCGAAGGACCCAAACAGTATCGCCGGATCGGCGGCAAGCCCGTGATCTGGCACACGCTGCGGCTTTTTCTCGTCCGACCCAAATGTGGTCCGATCGTCGTCGTCGTCCATCCTGAGGACCGATCATTATTGGACGCAGCCATCGCCGACTTGCCGGGGCGGGAACGTCTCGCCATCGTCACGGGCGGCGCGACCAGGCAGGTATCGGTTCTCAACGGATTGCGCGCACTTCGGGAGCGCAGTATCGAGCATGTCATGATCCATGATGGGGTCCGCCCTTTTGCGGACGGGGGCCTGCTCGCGCGGATCGCCGCCGAACTCGCGGCTGGCAAGCCAGCGGTACTGCCTGCCCTCCCGGTGTCGGATACAATCAAGCGGGGCGATGCATCCGGGGTCGTGACGGGGACCGTTCCGCGCAAGGATCTGTTCGCCGCTCAGACACCGCAGAGTTTTCACTACGCAACCATCCTTGCGGCCCACGAGCGGGCAGCAAACGAGGAGGCGGCGGATTTCACCGACGATGCATCGATCGCAGAATGGGCCGGCATTCCGGTTCATCTGATCGAAGGCGCGATCGAAAATGTAAAACTGACCGTCCAGAGAGATATCGCCATGGCCGACGAAAAACTCCGTGGCACCGCGCTGCCCGACGTGCGAACCGGAAACGGCTATGACGTGCATCAGCTTGAGCCCGGCGATGGCGTGACGCTGTGCGGCATCTTCATTCCGCACGACCAGACACTGAAGGGGCACTCCGATGCCGACGTCGCGCTGCATGCGCTGACCGATGCTCTGCTCGCAACCTGTGGCGCGGGCGATATCGGCGACCATTTTCCGCCTTCGGACATGCAGTGGAAGGGTGCTGCTTCGCGCATCTTCCTGGAACATGCCGCCAAGATCGTGCGCGAGGCCGGCGGCACCATCATGAACGCAGATATTTCGCTTATTGCCGAAGCACCTAAAATCGGGCCGCATCGCCAGGCCATGCGGGAAAAGCTCTCGGAACTTCTCGGCATCACACTCGACCGCTGTTCGGTGAAGGCGACAACAAACGAGACGATCGGCTTTGTCGGGCGCCGCGAGGGGATCGCTGCGATCGCGACAGCGACGGTTGTCTTCCGTGGAGAGGCTTGATGGGAGTTTATCCGGCCGATATCGAAGCGACGTCCGCGGCGATCATCGCTGCCTATCGTGACCGGGGCTGGATGATCGCGACGGCCGAGTCCTGCACTGGCGGCTTGATTGCCGGCGCGCTCACAGAGATCGCCGGTTCCTCCGCTGTCGTCGACCGGGGCTTCGTCACTTATACCAACCAGGCGAAAATGGATCTGATCGGTGTTTCGGCGACGACACTCCAGACCTTTGGTGCCGTGTCTCGCGAAACCGCGCTGCAGATGGCCCATGGCGCACTCATGCGCTCCGGCGCAGAGGTCGCGGTCGCCGTCACGGGTATTGCCGGTCCGGGCGGCGGCTCGGCGGAGAAGCCGGTTGGGCTCGTCCATCTCGCCTTAACGACGCGCTCAGGTCTCATCGATCACCGGGAGATGCCCTACGGCGAGATCGGCCGCGATCAGGTGCGGATAGCGACAGTCAGAACTGCCCTTGAAATGCTGGCGGCTGCCGTTCAGGCGCCGGCATAGATCTTGTCGGCGCGGGCCTCGAAGGCTTCCGAGAACATGCGGAAGGCACGGTCGAACATCGAGCCCATCAGGGCGCCGAGGATGCGGTTCTTGAACTCGTAGTCGATGTAGAAATGCACGGAGCAACCGCCATCCGCTGTTTCTTCGAAGCGCCAGCGATTGTCGAGGTACTTGAACGGACCCTCGATGTATTTGACATCAATGGTGCGCTCGGAGGGCGTCAGCAGGACCTGCGTCGTGAAGGTCTCGCGGATTGCCTTGTAGCCCACCGTCATGTCAGCGAGCAGCAATTCCTTGCCATCGCGTTCGCGGCGCGAGCGAATGGTCAGCGCTTCGCAAAGCGGCAGAAATTCCGGATAGCGCTCGATGTCGGCGACGAGAGCATACATGCGGTCGGGCGAGTGCTTGACGGGGCGGCGGGTTTCGAATTGTGGCATGAAGCCGGACTTAATGAGGAAGTCCCGCGAGATCAAGCAGGTGCGCCATTTCGCCATGGGATTTCAGGGTTATGACGGGTACGGACGGGCCGTGACGATCGATTTCCTCTATGATGCGCGGGGCGAAGCGGCGCTCGAAGTTCCAGATGTAGGAAAGGAAGTCGCGATCGGGTAACGGTTCAGGGCACCCTTCTGCCATATCTGGCCTGACGGTACCTTTGTAACGCGCGACTCTTTTCACCACGCCCAGCATGCATTTCCATCTGGAAAGCCGCAGCCAAATAATGAGGTCGGTGCGCGGCAGCCTTATGTCAAATGACGACGAACCGCTACCGTCTATGACCCAGGCCTCGCCGGCGACCAATGCACTCAAGCGTTGACGCTGCTCTTGCCTGCTCCGTTCCTGCCAACCGGGCAGCCAGCGCACATCCCTGTCCAGCGACACGTAGTTGAGATTGAGCGAGGATGCGAGGCACTTGGAATACGTGCTCTTTCCGGCTCCTGATGAGCCGATGACACAGATGCGCCTCGCTCGGTTCAAAAGCTCAGCGGCATCCTCAGACAAATCAACGTAACAAACCATCGCTGCACACTCCTGACGTGCATGAGGTTTAACCCGTCATGGCATTTTCTGACAGTGCAAGATCTGGCTGTCACCCCCTGGCCACCATCTTCTCCCGAGCCGCCTTCAACCTCGCAAAGTCATCACCGGCATGGTGCGAGGACCGGGTCAGCGGGCTTGAGGACACCATCAGGAAGCCCTTGGTATAGGCGATATCCTCGTAGGACTTGAACTCTTCCGGCGTGACGAAGCGCTCGACCTTGTGGTGCTTGCGGGTCGGCTGGAGATATTGGCCGATGGTCAGAAAGTCGACGTCTGCTGTGCGCAGGTCGTCCATCAGTTGCAGCACTTCGTTGCGCTCTTCTCCGAGGCCGACCATGATGCCGGACTTGGTGAACATGGTCGGGTCGAGTTCCTTCACCCGCTGCAGCAGGCGCACAGAGTGGAAATAGCGCGCGCCTGGGCGGACTGTCAGATAGTTGCCGGGAACGGTTTCCATATTGTGGTTGAAGACGTCGGGCTTGGCGGCGACGACGCGTTCCAATGCACCGGGCTTTTTCAGGAAGTCCGGGGTGAGGATCTCGATCGTCGTCTGCGGCGACGCGGCGCGGATGGCCCAGATCACCTTCTCGAAATGTTCGGCACCGCCATCGGCCAGGTCGTCACGGTCGACGGAGGTGATGACAACGTGCTGCAGGCCCATCTGGCGGACGGCCTTGGCAACGTTATCAGGTTCGTCCAGATCGAGTGCATTGGGCTTGCCGGTCGCGACATTGCAGAAGGCGCAGGCGCGGGTACAGATCTCGCCCATGATCATGAAGGTCGCGTGCTTCTTGTCCCAGCACTCGCCGATATTCGGGCAGCCGGCTTCCTCGCAGACCGTCACCAGCTTGTGGGAACGGACGAGTTCGCGGGTCTCGTGATAGCCCTTGGAGGTCGGCGCCTTGACGCGGATCCATTCCGGCTTGCGCAGCACTTCCGTGTCGGGCTTGTGCGCCTTTTCCGGGTGGCGGACGCGCTTTTCGTCGGTGGGTGCCGGAACGAGGTTCGTCCTGTCGAGAATGGTGACCATGATGAAAACCCTGTGCCGCAGCGCGTGCGGCCTTTTTGTTTACCGCCTGACGAGCTTGGCGATGAAGAGAAGGATGCTTGCGCCGACGAAACTGGTGATCAGATAGCCGAGCCAGTCGCCCGCGACAAAGATGCCCAGACGGCGGAAGATTGCCGCTGCGATCACCGCGCCGATGATCCCGATGATGATGTTCATGATGACGCCGAAGCGCATGTCCATCAGTTTGCCAGCGAGCCAACCGGCGAGACCGCCGAAGAAGATGGTTGCGAGAATACCGACTTCAAACCCTGCCACGACGCAATCCTTTTCGAATGTTCGGTTGGAACCTGCCGCCCATATAGGCGGCGAGGTTCCATTTCACAACCTGACTTCAGGCGTTCAACACCTTGCCATAGGCGTCCAGCACGCTTTCCTTCATCGTCTCCGAAATCGTCGGATGCGGGAAGATGGTGTGCATCAGGTCTTCTTCCGTGGTCTCGAGGTTCATTGCGACGACGAAGCCCTGGATCAGTTCGGTGACTTCCGCGCCGACCATGTGGGCGCCGATCAGTTCGCCGGTCTTCTTGTCGAAGATCGTCTTGACCATGCCCTGGTCCTCGCCAAGCGCCACCGCCTTGCCGTTCGCGGCGAAGGTGAAGCGGCCGACGCGGATCTCGCGTCCCTCGGCCTTGGCTTTCGCTTCGGTCACGCCGACGGAGGCGACCTGAGGGTGGCAATAGGTGCAGCCCGGGATCTTGTTCTTGTCCATCGGATGCACATTCGGCACGCCAGCGATCTTCTCGACGCAGATCACGGCCTCGTGCTCGGCCTTGTGAGCCAGCATCGGCGGGCCGGCCACATCGCCGATCGCATAGATGCCCGGCACATTGGTCTTGCCGTAGCCATCGATGACGATGAAGCCGCGATCGGTCTTTACGCCGACGGCTTCGAGACCGATGCCTTCGATATTGGCCTGCACGCCGACAGCCGAGATCATCCGGTCGGCGGTGATCTTCTCGACCGAGCCATCCTTCTTCTCGATCGTTGCGGTGACGGAATGCGCACCCTTCTCGACCTTGGCAACCTTGGCCTCCAGGAGGATCTTCATGCCCTGCTTGTCGAAAATCTTCTTGGCGAAGGCCGAGATTTCCTCGTCTTCGACCGGCATGACCTGCTTCATGATTTCCACGACGGTCACGTCGACGCCCATGGTGCGGTAGAAGCTGGCGAATTCGATGCCGATCGCGCCCGAGCCCATGACCAGCAAAGACTTCGGCATTTCCTCCGGCTTCATCGCCTCGAAATAAGTCCAGATGAGCTTGCCGTCCGGCTCGATGCCCGGCAGCGCGCGCGGACGGGCGCCGGTGGCGACGATGATGTGCTTGGCGGTGTAGGTGCCCTCGCCCAGCGTGTTCTTCGGTACCGGGCCCATCGGCTCGACAGCCTTCTTGGTTGGCTTGCCGACGACGATCTCGCCGGGCTTGGTGATCTTGGCTTCACCCCAGATGATGTCGACCTTGTTCTTCTTGAACAGGAAGCCGACACCGTTGTTCATGCGATGGGCGATGCCGCGCGAGCGCGCGACGATGGCCTTGATGTCAGGCTTGATCGAGCCTTCCAGTGTCAGGCCGTAGTCCTTGGCATGGGTCGCGGTGTGCATCACGTCGGCGGAGCGCAGCAGTGCCTTGGTCGGGATGCAGCCCCAGTTGGAGCAGATGCCGGCTAGATGCTCGCGCTCGACCACCGCGACCTTCATGCCGAGCTGGGCTGCGCGGATAGCGGCGATGTAGCCGCCGGGGCCGGAGCCGATGATGATGACGTCGTAAGCATTCGACATGGGCGCTTCCACTCCTCGTTATCATGCGGGCCTCCGCTGGAACGGAGGCTCGTTTGGGGATTGGAAGCGAGACCCTCAGGCTGCGGGTGTCTCGGCCTCCGGTTCGTGACGAACCAGCATCCCGTAGATTTCATCCTTGAGCTGCATCCGCTTCTTGCGCATTTCCACGATGTGGAAGTCGTCTGCAGGCTCGACGTCTGTTTCGGCGCGGTGGATGGCCCGGTTCACATCGTGATAGGTCTCGAACAATCTCGCGAAATGACCATCCGTTTCCTTCAGATGACGCATCAGCGCGACGTATTCCGGGAATTCCACTGCCAGTTCGTGCGGTGTGTTCGACATGATCCCATCTCCTCTGTCGGGGTTGATGGGTTCAGGTTAGACGCGGCGCACAAGACCTCCTTGATTTTGATCAACGCGCCCTGACGGAGAGTTCAGGACGCCGTGTTTTCTTCACAGCCCGAGCATCATCCGGACAATCGGCTCAACGCCGCGTCCGATGGCGCGCGTGTTTTCAGCATCGAGATGGATGCCGTCGAGTGGTGTGGTCTTCGCGACGGATCCGGCATCGAAAAAGCCGCAGCCGGTCTCGTCGGCGAGATCACTGTAATAGCTCGCCAGCATGGCCGACTCTTCCAGTCCACCCTTGAACATGGCGGCGAAATGCACGTTCGCGGTGTCACAGATCGGCGGCGGCGAAACAAGCAGGATGTCCGGGCCGTCATAGCCGAAGCCCCAGTCATGGTGGCGAACCAGCTTGATCAGCCGGTCAACACCCTTGGTGGCCGCGATCGCTGAGCCGCCAATACCGCGCTTCATGTCGTTGGTGCCGAGCAGAAAGATCACCAGATCGAGCGGCTTGTGTGTTTCCAGGATGCTCGGCAACAGCTTCACGCCATTACGTTCGCAATCCGCCAGATGGTCGTCATAAGCCGTGGTGCGGCCGTTCAGGCCTTCGGCAATTACCCGGACCCCGTGACCGAGCGCCTTCTGCAAGACGCTCGTCCACCGGTCTTCGTAGGAATGACGACCCAGGTTCACCGGGTCATATCCCCATGTCAGGCTATCGCCATAGGCAAGAACGGTCTTCATCTTAACCGCTCCCCGGATCAGACCAGCATGCCCATCGGATTTTCGATATAGCGCTTGAAGGCACCGAGCAGCTCGGCACCGAGCGCGCCATCGACGCAGCGATGGTCGGTCGAGAGCGTCACGGTCATGACAGTCGCCACCTTCATCTCGCCCTTTTTCACCACGACCCGCTCTTCGCCGGCGCCGACCGCGAGGATCGTTGCATGCGGCGGGTTAACCACGGCCGAGAAGCTCTTCACACCCATCATACCCATGTTGGACACGGCAGTCGTGCCGCCCTGGTATTCCTCGGGCTTCAGCTTGCGGTCCTTGGCGCGCTTGCCGAGGTCCTTCATCTCGTTGGAGATGGTGGACAGGCTCTTTTCCTCGGCCTTGCGAATGATCGGAGTGATCAGGCCGCCGGGGATCGAGACCGCCACGCCGACATCGGCATGCTTGTGCTTGACCATGTTGGTGTCGGTCCAGGAGACGTTGGCATCCGGCACGTCGCGCAGAGCGAGGGCCAAGGCCTTGATCACCATGTCGTTGACCGAAAGCTTGTAGGCCGGCTTGCCGTCTTTTTCAGGGGCAGCGGCGTTCAGCTGGGCACGAAGTGCCATCAGGGAATCCAGTTCGCAATCCACGGAGACGTAGAAGTGCGGAATGGTCTGCTTGGATTCCTGCAGGCGCTTGGCGATCGTCTTGCGCATGCCGTCATGCGGCACGAGCTCGTAGGAGCCTTCGGCGAAGTTCTTGAGAACGGCTTCTTCCGACGCACCCTTGGCCAGAACCGGGGCCGGTGCGGCAGTTGACGCAGCAGCGGCCGGAGCCGGGGCAGCCTTTGAACCACCGGTGCTGACGGCCTTTTCGACATCGCTCTTCACGACGCGGCCCTTCGGACCGGAGCCCGAGACAGCCTTCAAGTCGAGACCGGCTTCCTTGGCAAGGCGACGCGCGAGCGGCGAGGCGAAGACGCGCTCACCGGTCGATGCCGCCGCAGCAGCCGAACTGGCTGCGGGAGCCGGTGCTGCAGCTGGAGCCGCGGCAGGCGCCGGTGCTGCTTCAGCCTTAGGGGCAGGAGCCGCCTCAGCCTTCGGTGCGGCAGATCCGCCTCCTGCGGCGGCGGCTGCCACGTCCTCGCCTTCTTCGGCGAGGATCGCGATCAATGCGTTGACCTTGACGGCCTCTGTGCCGGCGGGAACAACGATCTTTGCGACGATGCCTTCATCGACAGCTTCCACTTCCATGGTCGCCTTGTCTGTCTCGATCTCGGCGATCACGTCGCCGGACTTGACCTTGTCGCCTTCCTTGACCAGCCACTTGGCCAGATTGCCCTCTTCCATCGTCGGAGACAGGGCCGGCATGGTGATATTGATCGGCATGACCTTGCCCCCTTACTTGTAGCAGACGGTTTTGACGGCCTGAACGACTTCGGCAACGCTCGGCAGCGCCAGCTTTTCAAGATTGGCTGCGTAAGGCATCGGAACATCCTTGCCGGCGATCGTCAGGATCGGCGCATCGAGATAGTCGAAGGCCTGCTGCATGACGCGGGTCGCAATTTCGGTGCCGACGGAGGACTGCGGATAGCCTTCCTCGACGGTCACCAGGCGGCCGGTCTTCTTGACGGATTCGATGACGGTCGGCAGATCCATCGGGCGGATGGTTCTGAGGTCGATCAGCTCGACGTCAATGCCTTCCTTCGCGAGCTCCTCGACGGCCTTGACCGAATAGGTCATGCCGATACCGAAGGAAACGATGGTCGCATCCTTACCGGACTTATGGATGCGCGCCTTGCCGATCGGCAGGACGAAGTCATCCATCTTCGGCACTTCGAAGGAGTGACCGTAAAGGATTTCGTTTTCCAGGAAGATGACCGGGTTCGGATCGCGGATAGCAGCCTTCAGCAGGCCCTTGGCGTCGGCTGCCGTGTAAGGCATGACGACCTTCAGACCCGGGATCTGGCTGTACCAGGCCGCGTAGTCCTGGCTGTGCTGGGCGCCAACGCGGGCTGCTGCACCGTTCGGGCCGCGGAAGACGATCGGCGCCCCCATCTGGCCGCCGGACATGTAGAGCGTCTTGGCAGCCGAGTTGATGATGTGGTCGATTGCCTGCATGGCGAAGTTGAAGGTCATGAATTCGACGATCGGCTTCAGGCCGGCCATCGCCGCACCGACGCCGAGACCAGCAAAGCCATGCTCGGTGATCGGGGTGTCGACGACGCGCTTGGCGCCGAATTCCTGCAGAAGACCCTGCGTGATCTTGTAGGCGCCCTGATATTCGGCGACTTCCTCACCCATGATGAAGACGTCAGGGTTGGCGCGCATTTCCTCGGCCATGGCTTCGCGCAGCGCTTCACGCACCGTCATCATCACCATTTCGGTGCCAGCCGGAACGTCCGGATCGGCAGCGACTTCAACCTTCGGAGCGGCCGGAACGGCAGCAGCAGCAGGTGCCTCGGCAGCCGGCGCGGATACCGGCTCGGCAGCAGCAGGTGCTGCCTTTGGAGCGGGTGCCGCATCGGCGCTTTCACCATCCTGCAGCAGAACGGCGATCGGCGTGTTGACCTTGACGTTCTCGGTGCCGGCCGCAATCAGCAGCTTGCCAAGCACGCCTTCATCGACGGCTTCCACTTCCATGGTCGCCTTGTCGGTCTCGATCTCGGCGATCACGTCGCCAGACTTCACGGTGTCGCCTTCCTGCTTGATCCACTTGGAAAGCGTGCCTTCTTCCATTGTCGGAGAAAGGGCGGGCATCAAAATTTCGATCGGCATGGGTTCCCTCCCCGATTACAGAAGAATGTCGGTGTAGAGCTCGGAAACATCCGGCTCCGGATCGGCCTGGGCGAAATCGGCACTGTCAGCGACGATGTCGCGAACGTCCTTGTCGATCGCCTTCAGCTGGTCTTCTGAGGCCCAGCCATTCTCGAGGAGACGGGCCTTGACCTGCTCGATCGGATCCTGCTCCGACCGCATCTTCTGAACTTCTTCCTTGGAGCGATACTTCGCCGGGTCGGACATCGAGTGGCCGCGATAGCGATAGGTCAGCATTTCAAGAATGATCGGACCCTTGCCGGAACGGCAATGCTCGAGCGCCTCATCGGCGGCAGCCTTCACCGCGCGCACATCCATGCCGTCAACCTGGACGCCAGGGATGCCGAAGCCGGAGCCACGCAGCGAGTAGTTCGACTGGGCCGTGGCGCGGGCCGTCGAGGTGCCCATGGCGTAACGGTTGTTCTCGACGATGTAGATGATCGGCAGCTGCCAAAGGGCAGCCATGTTGAAGCTCTCGTAGACCTGGCCCTGGTTTGCAGCGCCGTCGCCGAAATAGGCGACAGCGACATTGTCATTGCCGCGATACTTGTTGGCGAACGCAAGACCGGTGCCAAGCGAAACCTGCGCACCGACAATGCCGTGGCCACCATAGAAATGCTTCTCTTTCGAGAACATGTGCATGGAGCCGCCCTTGCCCTTCGACAGGCCGCTGCGGCGACCCGTGAGCTCGGCCATGACGCCGCGAGCGCTGAGGCCCGCTGCGAGCATGTGTCCGTGGTCGCGATAGGCGGTGATGACCTGATCACCTTCCTTCTGCGCCATCTGCATGCCGACAACGACAGCTTCCTGGCCGATGTAAAGGTGACAGAAGCCCCCGATAAAGCCCATGCCGTAAAGCTGGCCGGCCTTCTCTTCGAAACGGCGGATCAGAAGCATTTCACGATAGGCGTGAAGCTCTTCGTCTGCTCCAAATTCAGGTGAGTTCTTCCCGGTGAATTCTTTGCCGGCCGATTTGGCGGAAGACTTCCGACCGTTCGCAGCTGCTGGCTTGCGAGGCGCCATGCATCCCTCCCATGGGTTATTATGGTCCAAAGTTGGGCGTAGAATAGGCAAGAAAGCGGGCGCCCGCAATGCCATAAATGCATGGCTCACATTCGCCGCAAGCAACTGTAATGACTAGATAATTTACGATTAACTGAATTCAAGTTAATCAGAAATAGGTGTTGAAGATCACGATTTCATCCGGGCGCGACATGTTGAGCTGATAGCGCGCCTTTTCATCGATGATGTCTTCGTCCAGCGAGCCGTCACTCAGCAGACTCACTTCCTTTTCCAGCACACTGCGCTGCGCCACCAGCTTCTCAAGTTCGGCCGCGCGCTCCAGACGAATGCGCTCAAACTGCTGGCCAGCCCTCAGGCCATAATCACCATGGATAGAATGGTAGCCGAAATAGGACAGGAAAGCGATTGTCACGGCGGGAAGAATGAGACGACCGTATTTCTTTTTCTTGTGATGTCTGGTCCACATGCCGACAAATGCCCTGAAACGCGAAACTAGTGTTCAGATTAGCGGGCATGTCTTAACCGATGGTTGACCCTGTTCGGCGGCAAAAGAAAAAGCCCGCGCCGGGGTGACCGGCACGGGCTTCGAAGACGGATCGAACGGGATTAGCCGCGCAGGATCGAGGCGCCTGCGTAGACGGCCTGCGGGCCGAGCTCTTCCTCGATGCGGATGAGCTGGTTGTACTTGGCGGTGCGGTCCGAACGGGCGAGCGAACCCGTCTTGATCTGACCGCAGTTGGTGGCAACCGCGAGATCGGCGATCGTCGAGTCCTCGGTTTCGCCCGAGCGGTGCGACATGACGGCTGTGTAGGCGGCGCGGTGTGCGGTCGAAACGGCGTCGAGGGTTTCCGACAGCGAGCCGATCTGGTTAACCTTGACCAGGATGGAGTTGGCGACGCCCATCTTGATGCCGTCGCGCAGGCGGGCCGAATTGGTGACGAAAAGATCGTCGCCGACAAGCTGGATCTTCTTGCCGACCTTGTCGGTCAGCGACTTCCAACCATCCCAGTCGTCTTCGGCCATGCCGTCTTCGATCGAGAAGATCGGGTATTTGGCAGCTAGCTCGGCCAGATACTCGGCCATGGCTTCCGGCTCAAGCGTGCGACCTTCGCCTTCGAGCACGTACTTGCCGTCCTTGAAGAATTCGGTCGAGGCGCAGTCGAGTGCGATGTGCATGTCTTCGCCCGGACGGTAGCCGGCCTTTTCGATCGATTTCATGATGAAGTCGAGGGCGGCCGGAGCGGATGCGAGACCGGGAGCAAAACCACCTTCGTCACCGACATTGGTGTTGTGGCCGTCGGCAGCGAGCTGCTTCTTGAGCGTATGGAAGACTTCCGAGCCCATGCGAACGGCGTCGCGGATGGTGTCGGCGCCAACCGGCACGATCATGAATTCCTGGAAGTCGATCGGGTTGTCGGCATGGGCGCCGCCGTTGATGATGTTCATCATCGGCACCGGCAGGACATGGGCGTTCGGGCCGCCGACATAACGGTAGAGCGGCAGGCCGGAGGACTGGGCTGCAGCCTTGGCGACGGCGAGCGAGACGCCGAGGATCGCGTTGGCACCGAGACGCGCCTTGTTCGGCGTGCCATCGAGCTGGATCATCAGGTTGTCGATCTGGATCTGGTTTTCAGCATCATGGCCGCCGATCGCATCATAGATCTCGCCGTTGACGGCTTCGACCGCCTTTTCGACGCCCTTGCCGAGGTAGCGCGAGCCACCGTCGCGCAGTTCGACGGCTTCATGCGCACCGGTCGAGGCGCCCGAGGGAACAGCCGCACGGCCCATGCTGCCGTCTTCGAGATAGACGTCGACTTCGACGGTCGGGTTGCCGCGGCTGTCGAGAATTTCGCGGCCGATGATGTCGGTGATGGCGGTCATGTTCGCTCCCTGGTGACGGAAATTGGACAAGGCTCGGCGGCCGACCGCCGGACGTGGAGCCCTCGGATCTGCCTGTGAGTCATCCTCTCTTATCCGATGATCGGGAAAATACAATGACGGATAGGACGCAGAACAGGCGAAATCTAATCGATTTAAACTGCGACTGCCTGCGGCGCTTCCGGTTCAACCGATTGAAGTGCCGCGAGAGGCCGGTCAAGATGCTTTGGCGATCTCGTCGAAGGCGATGAGTTTTTCCAGCAGCCGACGCATGTCTGTGATCTTCACCATGTTCGGACCGTCAGAAGGGGCATTGTCGGGATCCTGGTGAGTCTCGATGAAAAGACCGCCGACGCCGACTGCGACCGCCGCGCGGGCGAGGGTCTCAACGAATTCGCGCTGCCCCCCGGAGGAACCACCCTGTCCGCCTGGCTGCTGCACCGAGTGGGTAGCGTCAAAGACGACAGGCGCACCCATGGCGGCCATAATCGGCAGTGAGCGCATGTCGGAGACGAGCGTGTTGTAGCCGAAGGAGGCGCCGCGTTCGCAGAGAAGCACGTTCGGATTGCCGGAACCAGTGATCTTGTTCAGGACGTTCTTCATGTCCCAAGGGGCCAGGAACTGGCCTTTCTTGACGTTGATGGCACGGCCGGTCTTCGCCGCTGCAACAAGTAGGTCGGTCTGGCGGCAGAGGAAAGCGGGGATCTGCAGGACGTCCACAGTCGGGGCAACGGCCGCGCACTGTTCTTCCGTGTGAATATCGGTGAGAACCGGGACGCCGAATTCCTTTTTGATGTCGGCGAAGACTTCCATTGCCGTTTCCAGGCCGATCCCGCGTTCGGCGGACAGCGAGGTGCGGTTCGCCTTGTCGAAGGAAGATTTGTAGACGAGGCCGAGGCCGAGTTCGCGGCAGAGCTCGACGAGCTGGCCGGCGATCATGAAGGCGTGGTCGCGGCTTTCCATCTGGCAGGGACCTGCGATCAGGGCAAAACGGCCCTTCTGCGAGAAAACGGCCTTGCCCGCACCTTCGCCGACCACGACTTCCGAATTGGGAGAAACGCTCATTTCAACTCCTCGAAGGCGAAGGTCACGCCTTGCCCCTTTTCCGGCGCGACAACGAGGCGCGCGCCCGTTTTGTGATAGTGGACGCCATTAGCAGCGAGGCAGGCTTCTGTCACGCCAAGATCAGCGGTGGAGATGACCACCGCCGCACCCTGGAGGCCGCGTTCCGACAAGGCGAAGCTGGAACCGTAGTGTGCCACAAACCCCTCCGGCGTCAGGACGTCGACGGAAGCATTAGCGGTGTGGAAAGAAATGCCGAAGGAATGGGCCGTGACGTCCCGTTGGTCGAGCACCATTTCCAGAAGATACTGGAAATCACTCGGGTTTTCCTCGACCAGAACGATTCGTCCGAGACCGGCGGCACCATTGGCATGGACGACCAAGGCGCCACGATCCGCCGGAATCGGGTTCACGCGTTCGCAGGCAAAGGCGAAGAAATCGGGCGCCCGCAGGTCGGCCGCAAAGGCGAGACGGAAGGTCCCCTCCGCCGTTCGGCCGTCCGGAAACTGGAATTGACGCGAAAATTCCAGCAAGGGGCCAGCGCTCTGCCCCTCGTCGCGATAGCGCTCATCGTCTGCCGTCGCATCATCGGACTTCACAACGATCGCCGACAGTCCCTCCCCGCGACGAAAGCGAAATGCCTGATCGCGGGCGACGAAGACATTGCCCTTGCGCTGCGCCTCCAGACAGTCCTCGCGGCTGCCAACGGCAAGCGGTTCCAGATAGGTGTCATCGGGAAAGAACACACAGGCATTCTCGGTGCCGAACGGATGACGGGCGTCGGCGGCAACCGTGAAGCCCAGGCGACTCAGCCTTTCGCGGCCGGCCTCAAGATCGACCACGGGGAGCACAAGGTGATCGACGGCACGCGGCGTAAACACAGTATGGGACATGAAAGCTCTCGGGTTCTTTGATCAGAATTTAGGGTTTGTCAGACCGGCTTGAAAGGGCGCCGATCGCCTGGCGCAGCGCAGCGATTTCCTGACGCGATTCTCGCAGCTCCTTCAAAACCTGCTCGTCGATCTTGTGATGCAGGGCCAGAACCTCGATCTCGGCCTTCAGATTGATCTCGTAGTCCTTGGCCGCCATGAAACGATCGCGTTCTGTCTGACGGTTCTGGCTCATCATGATGATCGGTGCCTGGATGGCGGCCAGCATGGACAATATGAGGTTCAAAAAGATGAAGGGATAGGGATCGAGCGCCCGCGTCGCGAGAAGCACCGTGTTGAGGAGCACCCAGGCGACGAGGAAGAGCATGAACCCGATGATGAAAGCCCAGGACCCACCGATCCGGGCGATGCCATCGGCAAGCCGCTGACCGAAGGTGGCACCAGCCAGGAAGTCTTCGCCGGCATTGGTTGAAACCGTGCGACGTTCACGCGCCCGGACAACGACCTTCTTCTCCGCGGATGTGAGGTCGGAAGGCTGCTTTCCCAGAACGATCTTTTCGATATCTTTGAGCATGTGAATCCTCTCGCTGAGGCTGAGCTATTCCTCGCCGAGCAGATCTGGTGTCAAGCAAACACGCCGCCCGATTGCCTCCGCGAGGATATCTCGTCGGCTATCGCATTTTCTCACCGGCTCTTCACGGAAATTTATCCCCTTGCGGAACACAAATGGAACATATAGTGTCTGTTCTGGATTTGTTTCACCCTAGGGGCATCACACATGCTGACGCGCAAGCAACAGGAACTGCTTCTTTTCATCCATGAACGGATGAAGGAATCGGGTGTCCCGCCGTCCTTCGACGAGATGAAGGATGCGCTGGACCTCGCATCGAAATCCGGCATCCACCGCCTGATCACGGCGCTTGAGGAGCGCGGCTTCATTCGCCGCTTGCCGAACCGGGCCCGCGCACTGGAAGTGATCAAGCTGCCAGAGGCCTATACGCCGAGCCTGCAGCCACGTCGTGGCTTTGCGCCGAGCGTAATCGAGGGCAGCCTCGGTAAAACGCCGCCGCCAAGCCTCAGCAAGCCACCGGCCGAGGACAACAATTCTTCGGTTTCTGTCCCTGTCATGGGGCGGATTGCGGCCGGTGTGCCGATCTCGGCCATTCAGAACAACACGCATGACATCACCGTGCCCGCCGAGATGATCGGGGCAGGCGATCATTACGCGCTCGAGGTCAAGGGCGACTCGATGATCGAGGCCGGGATCCTCGACGGCGACACGGTCATCATCCGTAACGCCTCGAACGCCAATCCCGGCGATATCATCGTCGCGCTCGTCGACGACGAGGAAGCCACGTTGAAGCGCTTCCGTCGCCGAGGCGCGTCGATCGCGCTGGAAGCCGCTAACCCGGCTTACGAGACGCGCATCTTTCCGCCGGATCGCGTCAAGATCCAGGGCAAGCTGGTCGGCCTCATCCGCCGCTATCACTGAGCATCCGCCTCAAGCGATAGCGTTTCTTGAGCCGTTGGACGTCTTGGCTGTCGGGATAGGGTATGGTCTGTGGCGGCTGTCTCCGTACGCCAGTCGTAGAGGCGGTGCGCTGTCCAGGGCCTCGGCCTTCCCTCGAATGCTGATCTGACCTTCATGTCGTGCGGAGCGCCCGCGAGAGCCGAGATTTCGATAGCGCCGGTGGCTCTCAGACTGCTCTGCGAGTAGAGGACTGAACCTGAGCGACATCTGGTCAAACGCGTCCGCGCCGCGAGCACCACGATGTCGGCACGGTCGCATGCGGACCCGACCAGATCAGGTCGGTCTAGGGTCATCAGCAATTTTCCCGATTCCAATCTGACCACACAGGCCTGCTTGATGCAGGTGAACCGATCCGTCGCGGCCGATTCGGTCAGTTGATCGAGAAGGGTTTCGGCAGCCGATCGCTGCGTCACATTCCACGTCTCCCCAGTCCGCCAGTCCGGTGCAGTGGGCAGCTCTCCAATCGCAAGCCGGCTTGGCGGACTGACGGTCTCCACACCCAGTACCGGGCGCCACTGTTCGAAGATGAAGTCCGGTGGCCGGTTTCTATTGGTTGCGAGTATTCGCTCCTCGCCCTGCCCGGTCCAGAGGGCGACCAGGCGAGCATCTTCGCTGATCATCAAATCGCCGGCTTGCTCCCTCGGCGCAAACCATGTCGCCGTCAGCGTCAGCGCAATCACCGCCGTGCCGATGTGTCGAAGCCTGCTGCGCATCAGCGTGAGGAGCAGCATGCCGGTGATCGTGCCAATCATGAACCAGTCCGGAAGGCGCGGAAAAACATAGCCACCGCCCCAGCCCGCGACCGCGTAGGCGACAGAGAGCACCAGTTCCAGCCCCTGCCCCATGATCCAGAAGAAGGGGCCATCAAGGCCTAAGGGCATCAGCAGCATGGCAATGAAGCCCGCCGGCATGACGACGAGCGAGATCAAGGGCATGGCGGCAAGATTGGCTTCGAGCCCATGGGTCGACAGACGGTGGAAATGGGTGATGGCAAAGATCGCGGTCGCCAGTCCGCCGATCAGGGATGTGCCGAGCGTGCCACCGACAAGTTTTGCGCCGCCGGCCGCAATGCGCAGTCCGAGTGAGCGCGCGGGCGGCAGGATGGCCCTCGGCCGCGATCGCCAGCCGGCATAGCCGGCGATCAGGGCTGCGGTCGCGGCAAAGGACATCTGGAAACTCGGCCCCATGACGGCCGACGGCTGGACGGCGAGGATAGCAGTGGCTGCCAGAGCCAGATTGCGCAGGCTGACGGCCGGACGGTCGAAGAGGACCGCGATCAGCATGATGGCAGTCATCAGATAGGCCCTCAGGGCCGAGACCTGGTAGCCGGAAATCAGCACATATCCGGTCGTGGCGAGCAGGGCGCCCACGGCCGCGATCTTCTTGATCGGATAGCGCTGCGCAAGTGCGGGGACGAGGCTCAGAAGGCCACGCAGGCCGACAAAGAAGATGCCGGCGGCAAGCGCCATGTTGAGGCCGGAGATGGCCGTGATATGGGCGAGACCCGAGACCCTGAGCGCCTCGGTTGCCTCTTCCGACATGGATCGGCGCTCTCCCGTGATGATCGAGGCTGCGAATGCACCCGGATCTCCCGGCAGGATGGACCGGATGCGGTTCGAAATGCGGTCCCGGAGGGAAAACAAGGCCGCATCGAAGCGTGTTCCGAGGCCGGTGGCGCCAAGCCCTTCAGCCGAGACCGCCTGCGGAGGCCCGAGAAAGAAACCGACAGCGCCGATGCCGGAAAAATAGCTCTGGAAGGCGAAGTCGTTCAGCCCGGGAAGTGCGGGGCCTGAGGGCGGCGACAGTCGCGCACGCCCGCTCAGCGCGCCGCCGATCGCGACCGGTGCGTGTTTGCTGCGCGCCAGGAGGGTCACCCCCTCCGGCGGTCGTCGTATGATGGGATCGATGGTAGACGCCACCCTCAGCGTATATCGCCATTCGCCGGCTGCTCCCTGTTCCCGGCGCTCGACAATGCCGGTCACGGTCGTGACGAGGGGTTGGTCCAGGATCACGGTGGAATTTCGTCTCGTCTCCCACGCTGCAAGCAGCATGCCGATCGCGGTCAGGCAGGCAGCCCAGAGAATCACATGGGATACGGTTCCCCGGACACAACGGGACAGCGCGCCGAGGAGGATGCCGACGAATGAAACGAGGACCACGACCGCCGGCGGGCTCGGCACGGCAAACCAGATTGCGGCGCCGCTTCCGAGGCAAACCGGTACAAAAAGAAACAGATGCCCGTAACGGATTTCCTCGACGACGTAGTCGCGGCAATCAGCAAGGATGCGTCGCAGCGCAGCGTAAATCCGGACCTTGACACCGTCGGCTGTCGGTCGTGACGCAGGCAGTCTCTGCCGTGAAGGAAGCACGGCGGGAGGCGCCGGCATTTCCCCGGACCGAACGACCGTATCCCCCTGCTTTGCCGCCACTTCGACCATTGCGCCCGCCCGGTCGGCTTTACCCCATCCGCAGGCAGGATAAGGCAAAATCGAGAACAATCAAAGCTTGCAGCAGGCAACGATTCTACGGCCTATCCGAGCTTCAAACGATTAGAACCGATCGGTTCGATTGTTGCCGTTTTCGCGATGCACAATTTGCCCTTTGGATAGCTTGGCATTAACTTCGGTATCATATAGCTACATCGACACGCTTAACCGATGGCGGCTTTTTAAGGACGCCTTCCCGCCAATACCGGAGGATCAGCATGACGGACAAAAGCGCTTCATTGAAACTCGGGGACAAGACTGTCGACCTGAGCGTCAAGGCCGGCACGATCGGCCCTGACGTCATCGACATCGCCGCCCTTTACAAGCACACGGGCACGTTCACCTACGATCCGGGCTTCACGTCAACGGCGTCCTGCGAATCCAAGATCACCTACATCGATGGCGACGAAGGCACGCTTCTGCATCGCGGCTATCCGATCGAGCAGCTCGCTGAAAAAGGCGACTTCCTGGAAGTCTGCTACCTGCTGCTCTACGGCGAACTGCCGACGGCTGCCCAGAAGAAGGATTTCGACTACCGCGTCACGCACCACACCATGGTGCACGAGCAGATGAGCAAGTTCTTCTCGGGCTATCGCCGTGACGCACATCCGATGGCCGTCATGGTCGGCACGGTCGGCGCGCTCTCCGCCTTCTATCACGACTCGACCGACATCACCGATCCGCATCAGCGCATGGTCGCTTCGTTGCGCATGATCGCAAAGATGCCGACGATCGCTGCCATGGCCTACAAGTATCACATCGGCCAGCCCTTCGTTTATCCGAAGAACGATCTCGACTATGCGTCAAACTTCCTGCGCATGTGCTTTGCCGTTCCCTGCGAAGAGTATCAGGTGAACCCGGTACTGGCGCGCGCCATGGACCGCATCTTCATCCTGCATGCCGATCACGAGCAGAATGCCTCGACCTCGACCGTGCGACTCGCCGGCTCGTCGGGTGCCAATCCGTTTGCCTGCATCGCAGCCGGCATCGCCTGCCTCTGGGGTCCGGCGCATGGTGGCGCGAACGAGGCCGCGCTCAACATGCTGATGGAAATCGGCTCGGTCGACCGCATCCCCGAATATATTGCCAAGGCCAAGGACAAGAACGATCCGTTCCGTCTCATGGGCTTCGGCCACCGGGTCTACAAGAACTACGACCCGCGCGCCAAGATCATGCAGAAGACCATGTACGAGGTCCTCGAGGCGACTGGTCACGCCGACGATCCGCTGATGAAGGTGGCGCTCGAGCTCGAGAAGATCGCGCTCAACGACCCCTACTTCATCGAGAAGAAGCTCTATCCGAATGTCGACTTCTATTCGGGTATCACGCTTCGCGCACTCGGCTTCCCGACGACCATGTTCACCGTTCTGTTCGCTCTTGCCCGCACCGTCGGCTGGATCGCCCAATGGAACGAGATGATCGAAGATCCGCAGCAGCGCATCGGCCGCCCGCGTCAGCTTTATACAGGCGAACCGCAGCGTGACTACAAGGCTCTCTCGGAGCGCTGAAAGCTCAAAACTGATTACGATCCAGAAGGCCGGCATTTGTCCGGCCTTCTTCCGTTTTGGCTGGAGGCCTGTCGGCCCCGGACCCCAAAGCGGTCAAACTCCGCGTGATGGCTGCGCATTTCGCGGCCGCATGCCTTCATTTCCCGAAAGCTTTGTTCTAAGGAAGTCAACCTGCTTCGTCCCGGACGAAGATTTACTATGAGGTTCATGCGTCCCGATGCTCGTCATTCTGCGAAAAGCTTCCCAAACCCTGTTTGCCAAGATCCTGCTTCTGCTGCTCGTCCTTTCCTTCGGTGTCTGGGGCGTATCGGCATCGCTGTTCAGCAACACGTCCGACACCGTTGTCGCCGTGGGGGACCAGAGCGTTTCATCTGCTGATTTCGCCTTCGCCTATCAGCGACAGGTGGCGGACATGAGCAGCCGTTTCGGCATGCAGCTGACCACCGAGCAGGCCCGGGCCTTCGGCATCGAGTCGCAGGTTTTCTCGCAGCTCGCCGCCGGTGCGGCGCTGGACCAGTTGGCCGCAGACATGAACCTTGGCCTATCGCAGGATCGCCTGGCACAGCTGATCGCCGATGATCCGGCCTTCAAGAACGCAGCCGGCAGCTTCGATCGCGGCCTATTCTCGTCGCGCTTGCGCAATGCCGGCCTGCGTGAAGACGACTATATCCAAGAGCGTTCGAAGGTTGCGATCCGCAGCCAGATCGTCGACGCCACTGCAGACGGCTTCGTCGCCCCGAAAGTTCTAATCGATGCAATCAAGACGTATCGCTACGAGAACCGCGACATCAATTATCTCTTGCTGACCAATGCCAATATCGAGCCGGTCAAGGCACCTGATGATGCGACGCTCGCCGCCTGGTTCGAAACCACCAAGTCCGGCTACCGCGCACCGGAATATCGCAGCTTCACCTATGTGAAGCTCGAGCCGTCCGACATCGCCGACACATCCGCTATCACCGACGAGCAGATCCGCGAGGACTACGAGCGCCGCAAGGCGACGTATGAAATCGCTGGCACGCGCACCATCGAACAGCTGTCCTTCGAGAGCCGCGAGATGGCCGATGCCGCGCTGACCGAACTGCAGAACGGCACGAGCTTCGACCAGTTGGTCGCCGATCAGGGCAAGACCGCGGGCGACGTGCTGCTGGGCGACTTCACCCGTGACCGCCTGCCCGATCCCGCACTTGCGGACGCTGCTTTTGCCGTTACAGCAGAGGGCGGCACGACGCCGGTCGTGGACGGCGCCCTCGGGCCTGTCATCCTGCGCATCACCAACATCAAGGACGGGCGCACCCAGAGTCTGGACGAAGTGAAGGACGAGATCCGCGCCGCGCTCGCCGAATCCGCCGCCATTGCCGACATCACGGCCGTGCATGACCAGTTCGAAGACCTGCGTGCCGGCGGCTCGACGCTGAAGGAAGCTGCGGACCAGCTCAAGCTGACGACCGCGACCGTCACCGATATCGACCGCCGCGGCCTCGACAACCGCGAGACGGAGATTGCGGGCATTCCCGAGCGCGACAAGCTGCTGACTGAGGTGTTCCGCACCGACATCGGTGTCGAGGCGCTTCCGGTCAATCTCGGCAGCAATGGCTTCATCTGGTTCGATGTGACCGATATCAAGGCGGAACGCGACCGGGAACTTGCCGAAGTGCGCGAAAAGGCCGTGGCCGACTGGACGGCCGAGCAGCAGCGCATCGCGCTCGGCGCATTGGCCGAAAGCCTGCGCAAGCGGATCGCAGATGGCGGCAAGCTGGAGGATATCGCGACCGAGCTCGGTCTCGCTGTCGAAAGCAAGGCTGGTATTACCCGCCGCAGCGAAGACGCGGTTCTAGGTGCCACGGCCATCACGGCTGCCTTTTCCGGCCCGCAGGGCACGGTTGCGACAGCATCGGGTGGCGATCCCTCGACGCAGATCCTGCTGACGGTGACGGAAGTGCGCGACCAGCCGACTGCCGGCGTGCCGCTGAACGAGGATGAACAGATCGGCCAGCTCGCCAATGCTGCCGGTGACGACATTCTCGACCAGATGGTGAGCCAGCTGCAGGCGGAATATGGCGTGACCTTCAATCAGGCGCTGGCCCAGCAAGCCATCGTTCGATAAACGCGGGTCATCGGGGGAGCTGTCACATGTCCGGGTTGAAACCCTTCATCGCCAAGATTGCCACGCGCCAGCCGCTCACACGGCAGGAGGCGAGCGATGCGTTCGAAATCCTGATGTCGGGCGAAGCCAGCATGGCCCAGGTTGGCGGCTTCCTGATGGGCCTTCGGGTCCGTGGCGAGACGGTCGACGAGATCGCCGGCGCCGTGTCGATCATGCGGCAGAAGATGGTGCCGGTGGAAGCACCAGCCGATGCGATCGACATCGTCGGAACCGGCGGTGACGGCACCAACACGTACAATATTTCGACGCTCGCGGCACTGATCGTTGCCGGTGCAGGCGTACCGGTCGCCAAGCATGGCAACCGCGCGCTCAGCTCGAAGTCCGGCACCGCCGATGCGCTCTCGCAGCTCGGCGTCAAGCTCGACATCGAGCCGGATCTCATTTCGCGCTGCATTCGCGAGGCCGGGATCGGCTTCATGTTCGCCCAGTTGCATCATCCGGCCATGCGCCATGTCGGCCCTGCGCGCGTCGAACTCGGGGCCCGCACGATCTTCAATATCGTCGGCCCGCTTTCGAGCCCGGCACGGGTCAAAAAGCAGCTCTTCGGCGTCTATTCGCCGGAATGGCTGATTCCCGGCGCCGAAGCCCTGCGTGACCTCGGATTGACCAGCGCCTGGGTCGTCCATGGCAGCGGTCTGGATGAAATCACCACCACCGGTCCAAGCCATGTGGCCGAACTCAAGGATGGCGAAATCCGCAGCTTCGAGCTGACACCCGATGACTTCGGTGTCGAAACCGTGTCGCTGGACGCCATTCGCGGCGGCGACGGCGAGGTCAATGCCGCCGCGCTTCGAGACGTCCTCGGTGGGGCGAGGACGCCCTATCGTGACGTTGCCCTGTGCAATGCGGCCGCGTCGCTGATCGTGGCCGGCAGGGCGAAGGATGTGACCGAGGGCATGCACCTCGCCAGTCAGTCGCTCGACACTGGCAGTGCCGCCCGTGCGCTCGAAACGCTGATCACCATTTCCAACTCTGCCACTTCGGGCTAAGCTTGACACCATGACCGATATCCTGAAGCGCATCGAGACATACAAGCGGGAAGAAATCGCTGCCGCAAAGGCAAACGTTTCGCTTTCCGAACTCAAGGACCGGATCGCGGCAAACGCGGACGTGCCGCGCGGCTTTTACCGAGCGCTGGTTCGCGCCCGTGACGAAGGCCGTTTCGGGCTGATCGCCGAGATCAAGAAGGCGAGCCCGTCCAAGGGACTGATCCGCCCGGATTTCGATCCGCCGGCACTGGCGGCGGCTTACGAGGCCGGCGGTGCGGCCTGCCTCTCGGTGCTCACGGACACGCCGAGCTTCCAGGGCGCGCCGGAATTCCTGACGGCAGCCCGCAGGGCTTGCAGCCTGCCAGCTCTGCGCAAGGATTTCATGTTTGACGCCTATCAGGTCTATGAAGCGCGAGCCTGGGGCGGCGACTGCATCCTGTTGATCATGGCGTCGCTGTCAGACGGTGAAGCCGCCGATCTTGAAGGCCTCGCCTTCGAACTGGGCATGGACGTGCTGGTCGAGGTGCATGATGCTGAGGAGATGCAGCGCGCGCTGAAGCTGAAGTCACCGCTGGTGGGCGTAAACAACCGCGATCTCAGGACCTTCGAAGTCAGCCTTGCCGTCAGCGAAGAGCTGGCGGCCATGGTGCCAGCGGATCGACTGCTGGTCGGTGAAAGCGGCATCTTCACCTATGAAGACTGCCAGCGACTGGCGAAGTCCGGAATCAGCACCTTCCTTGTCGGCGAGAGTCTGATGCGGAAGGATGAAGTCGCTGCGGCCACCCGCCTGCTGCTGACCGGCAAGACCGGCGCTCTGGCGGCGGAATGACGAGCGAAACCAGCGGACTGACCCATATCGGCGCATCCGGCGAAGCGCATATGGTCGATGTCTCGGCCAAGGGCGACACGGTTCGTGTTGCAGTCGCCGAGGGCTTCGTCAAGATGAAGCCAGAGACGCTTTCGACCATCCACGAGGGCAACGCCAAGAAGGGCGACGTGATCGGCACGGCCCGCATCGCCGGGATCATGGCGGCCAAGCAGACGTCCAATCTCATTCCGCTCTGCCACCCGCTGATGCTGTCGAAGGTCAGCGTCGACATTTCCGAGGATCCTGATCTTCCGGGTCTGCGGGTCGAAGCGACCGTAAAGCTGACCGGCAAGACGGGTGTCGAGATGGAAGCGCTGACGGCTGTGTCTGTGACCTGCCTGACGATCTACGACATGGCGAAAGCCGTCGACAAGACGATGGAAATCGGCGGCATTCGCGTCATGGAAAAGAGTGGCGGCAAGTCTGGCGACTTCCGCCATCCGGAGCGTGGCTGATGTCGCTTTTGCCGGTGGAAGAAGCGCTGGCGCGGCTTCTGGCCGCAGCCCTGCCGATTGCCGAGACAGAAGCGGTATCCCTGCATGAGGCCAATGGCCGGGTACTGGCCGCCGATCTCGCCGCCCGCCTCACCCAGCCTCCCTTCGACGCCTCGGCCATGGACGGTTATGCGCTTCGTGCGGCCGATGCCGCCGAGATCGGATCGGTACTGACCGTCATTGGCGAGTCGGCAGCCGGGCATGGATATTCAGGCCAGGTTGGCCCTGGCGAGACCGTGCGCATCTTCACGGGGGCGCCTGTTCCTGATGGTGCCGACAGCGTCCTGCTTCAGGAAGATACAGAAAGACCAGACGATGGCCAGATCCGCACGACGTTTCCGGTTACCTTGGGGCGACATATCCGCCCACGTGGACAGGATTTCGCCGAGGGTGACATAGGACTTGCCGCCGGTACTCGTCTCGACTTCAGCCATCTGACGCTCGCGGCGGCCATGAACCACGCGACATTGCCGGTCTTTCGTCGCCCGAGAATCGCGATCCTTGCGACCGGCGACGAACTGGTCTCGCCCGGCGACGCTCCCCGTCCCAGCCAGATCATCGGCTCCAACAGCTTCGGTATAGCCGCACTGGCGCGCGATAACGGTGCCGAGGTCATCGACTTGGGGATCGTGCCCGACGACCGCGGTCTCCTGCTTCAGGCAGTCGAAAGCGTGCGCCGGAGCGGTGTCGATGTTCTCGTGACGCTCGGCGGTGCCTCTGTCGGGGATCATGACCTCGTCCAGTCGACGCTCGTTTCGGCGGGCATGGAGCTCAATTTCTGGCGCATCGCCATGCGCCCCGGCAAGCCGCTGATGGTGGGACGCCTTGGCGAGATGCAGGTGATGGGCCTGCCCGGAAATCCCATCTCCAGTCTCGTCTGCGGGCTTCTCTTCCTGGAACCGCTGCTCTGCCACCTCGGGCATCAACGGCCGCGGCGGCGCATGGCTATGGCCCGGTCAAGCAAGGCACTGCCCGCCAACGACAAGCGTCAGGACTATGTGCGCGCACGACTGGTTGCTGGTGCGGGCGAGATTCCTACCGTCGAGAGCTTCGGCAAGCAGGATTCCTCGATGATGCGGATCTTTTCGCAGTCAGACTGCCTGATCGTGCGTCCGCCCAACGCGCCGGCAGTCGAGGCCGGTGACACCGTGCCAGTCCTCTTGCTGCGTCCATAACGACGGGTCCGACCTACTCCGAGCAATATCCCAGAATCAGAAGACCCGGCACATGGCCGGGTCTCTGTAGGTCTGTCTGCAATTCGTCCTCAGACGAGGCGGCTCTGTTCCAGTGCCGCACCGATGAAGCTCGCAAAGAGCGGATGCGGGTCGAGAGGGCGCGACTTCAGTTCCGGATGGTACTGCACGCCGATGAACCACGGATGGTCGGGGTACTCAACCGTTTCCGGCAGAAGGCCGTCCGGCGACATGCCGGAGAAGACGAGACCGCAGGATTCCAGGCGATCCTTGTAGTCGACGTTGACTTCGTAGCGATGGCGATGGCGTTCAGAGATATCCTGAGAGTCGTAGATCTCGGAAATCTTGGTGCCCTTCTTCAACGACGCCTTGTAGGCGCCGAGGCGCATGGTGCCGCCGAGATCGCCCACTGCCGAACGCTTCTCGAGCTCGTTGCCCTTCATCCATTCCGTCATCAGACCGACGACCGGCTCTTCGGTCTTGCCGAATTCGGTCGACGATGCGTTCTCGATGCCGGCGAGGTTACGAGCGGCTTCAACGACGGCCATTTGCATGCCGAAGCAGATACCGAAATACGGAACCTTGCGCTCGCGGGCGAACTGGGCGGCCAGGATCTTGCCTTCCGAGCCACGCTCGCCGAAGCCGCCGGGCACGAGGATGCCGTTGACCTTTTCAAGCCATGGCGATGGATCTTCCTTTTCGAAGATCTCGGACTCGATCCACTCCAGCTTGACCTTGACCCGGTTGGCGATGCCGCCGTGATACAGGGCTTCGATCAGGGACTTGTAGGCGTCTTTGAGGCCGGTGTACTTGCCGACGATCGCGATTGTCACTTCGCCTTCCGGCGTGCGGATGCGGTTGCAGACCTCTTCCCAGGCATCCAGGCGCGGCTTCGGTGCTGGCTCGATGCCGAAGGCCGCCAGAACCTCGTTGTCGAGGCCTTCCTTGTGATAGGCCATCGGGACGTCGTAGATGTTGGCGACGTCGAGGGCCTGGATCACGGCGCTTTCACGCACGTTGCAGAACAGCGACAACTTGCGGCGCTCGGCCTGCGGGATCTCGCGGTCCGCGCGAACGAGCAGGATGTCGGGATGAATACCCAGCGCCTGCAGTTCCTTGACGGAATGCTGCGTCGGCTTGGTCTTCAGTTCGCCGGCTGCCGGGATATAGGGCATCAGGGTCAGGTGGACATAGACGGCAGTGCCGCGCGGCAGGTCGTTGCCGAGCTGACGGATCGCTTCCATAAAGGGCATGGCTTCGATGTCGCCGACGGTGCCGCCGATCTCGCAGATGACGAAATCGTAGTCGTCATTGCCCTCGATGACGAAATCCTTGATCTCGTTCGTGACGTGCGGAATGACCTGAACGGTCGCGCCGAGATAATCTCCGCGACGTTCCTTGTCGATGATGTTCTTGTAGATGCGACCGGTGGTGATGTTGTCGGTCTTGGTAGCCGAGCGTCCGGTAAACCGCTCATAGTGGCCGAGGTCGAGGTCGGTCTCGGCACCGTCATCGGTAACGAAGACTTCGCCGTGCTGAGTCGGGCTCATGGTGCCCGGGTCAACGTTGAGATAGGGGTCCAGCTTGCGCAAGCGCACACGGTAACCCCGTGCCTGCAACAATGCCCCGAGAGCTGCGGCCGCAATTCCTTTACCGAGAGAGGAAACCACGCCGCCAGTGATGAATACATATCGCGCCATGGGCTTCACCGGATACCGTTTCAGATTCGATTCCGCCAGCCCCAATCGGGCTTGTCCCACATTTTTCGTGCGGAGGCGGAATTCAGACAAAAGAAAACCGGCGGACCCTGGAGCCCGCCGGAGTGATGGGTCTCGTTCCGATCAGTTGTTCGGAACGGCGTTGGGGTCAGCAGCCGGCGCCGGCGTCGCCGGAGCGGCAGGCGTGGTTGCGGGTGCCGCCGGCGTGGATGCGGCAGGAGCCGTCGTCGAGGGCTGTGCGGGTGCTGCACCCGGGAGCTGGTCGAGAACGCTACCGCCGCCCTGGGTCGTGCCGTTGCCGGCCGGGATGCGATCTAGAATGTCGGTCGGGCGGGATTCGTAACGGGCGAGGATGCCAAGTGCCAGCGAGATGACAAAAAAGAGTGTCGCCAGGATCGCCGTCGTGCGGGTCAGGGCATTGGCCGTGCCGCGCGCCGACATGAAGCCAGATCCGCCGCCGATGCCGAGACCGCCGCCTTCCGACCGCTGGATAAGGACGACGCCGATCAGAGCGACGACGACCATGAGATAGATAACGAGCAATACGGTCTGCATGGGATGTCCATCCTGCCCAATTGGGGCAAAATCAATGAGGTTGGCGGCTCTTTACATGAGAGGAACGGGCATTGAAACCCCCTCTCCCGCATTTCAGGGCTTTGCCCTTCAGGCGGTGAGGTCCTCGTAGACCCGGTATATGGCGAGGAAATCTGCGGCCTTCAAGCTCGCACCACCGATCAGGGCACCATCGACATTCTCGACGCCCATTAGTTCCCGGGCATTGGAGGGCTTCACCGACCCACCATAGAGAATACGCATCAGCTTGCCTTCGGCGCCGAAGCGCTTGACCAGCTCGGCGCGCAGGAAGGCGTGGGTTTCGGCGACATCGGCGGTGGTCGGCGTCAGGCCCGTACCAATCGCCCAGACCGGTTCATAGGCGATCACGGTGCGTTCGGCCTTGGCGCCGTCGGGAACCGAGCCGGCGAGCTGGCGCTTCAGGATGTCGAGCGTCTGGCCGGACTTGCGCTCGTCAGCGGTCTCGCCGATGCAGATGACGGCCGTCAGATCGGCGGCATAGGCTGCTTCCGCCTTGGCGCGCACCAGATGATCCGTTTCAGCGTGATCCGTGCGGCGCTCGGAATGGCCGACGATCACATGCGTGCCGAAGCAGTCCGCAATCATCTCGGCCGATATATCACCGGTATGCGCGCCAGATGCGTTCTGGTGGCAATCCTGGGCACCGATCTGCAGGGGGCTGTCCGTGCAAAGCGCGGTCGCAACGTAGAGCAGAGTGGCCGGCGGGCAGATCAGGCTTTCGACCTTTTCGGAGAGCGGTCCCTGAACGCCTTCGGCCATGGCCTTGATCTGATCGAGGGAAGCCCGCGTGCCGTTCATCTTCCAATTGCCCGCAACCAGCGGACGAACATCCGGTGTCATGTCGTCAATACCCCTATTTCGCTCCTGCGAAGTAGCAAATCTGAGCGAGCAAGGAAAGATTGTGACACGAATTTGGCTGTTTTATCAGGCGCCATGGTGAAAATGCGAACGGGGCATGCCCAGACAAGCGGCAAAGCGGAAGCCAAACTCCAACGCCGCCGTGGACGCAGATTACGACAATCGAGCTCACCGAACCAGCCAATTGAGCATCGCGCGCCAGTCGGTCATGCGCACCGGCGTGCCGTGCGAGCCAGTCTCATACAGGGTGAAACGAACAGGCTGACCGGCGGAGTGGAGCTTCCGATAGATGTCGATCTGGTCATTGGCCGCATAAACGCTGTCCCGACTGCCGTGCGTGAACCAGATCGGCAACTTCGCCTTGGCGGCCGCGCTCCGTGCAAGTGCCGGATCCGGCGCGCCACCGAGAACCGCCATGCCGGAAAGATTTGCCACCGCCGCCGGATCCCTGGAAATGCCCCAGCAGATGAAGCTGCCCATCGATGCGCAGGCAAGCACCACGGGTCTGCCCGCTGACTGCGCAGCGGCATGGGCGATCAGGGCGGCCACGTTGGCCACGCCTTGCTCATCGAAACTTCTGACGGACGGCGCGTAGTAGGTGCCGCCGTTTTCGGCGGCGAGGTTCTTCAGCCGGTTGAAGTTGCCACCGAAGCTGATGTCATTGAGACCCAAGCGCCGGTCCCCGCCCCTGCCGTGAATGAAGATCACGGTGAAGGCCTGCCCCTGATCACGACCAACGCGACCGACCTCCATCGGCCCCGTCGCGAGGTCAAGGGTCTGGTTCTCCTGCACCCGCCGCACCTTCAGCGAGACATAACGATCCTTCACCCGGCGTTCCGGAATGCTGTCGCGGCCATTGATATCGCGCAACTCGTCATAGTCGACGATCGTGAAGTCGCCGCTATCGCGGGTCTCCATCACGTTCTGGGCCGAGAAGAGGTCGTCCTTGAAGGGGCCAACCGCCTCGGCACGGGCACTCGTCAGAAACAGAAACGGAAAGAGAACGCAGGAAATCGCCGCAGTGCGGAAATGAGCTGTGGACATCTGCATGGAAGATGGGTTTCCTCTCGGCTCACGCTTGCCTTCGCGAAATGCGCCACGCAAAGCTGGCCCGAATTCAACATGCGCCGGCTCTATGGCCCTTCGCGCCTGCCCTGCCTTTCTGGCACAATCCGACCGATTCGCAGATGCGACAGGCCTGGTGTGGCGGCTTTCTGAAGGTGCCGCAGACCCGGCATCAAACAGCAACAGAGTATCGAACGACGCCATGGACGACAACGATCTCTTTTCCGGCATGCCGCTCGCCCAGAAGGTCGAGGCAGACCCCGTGACCACTGCGCCCCCCGCCCCGGCCTCCCAGCCAGCAGCGGCGCCGGTCTCACCGGCCGCGATGCCGACGACTTCCTCTGGCGACGAATACGGCGCCTCGTCGATCCGCGTTCTCGAAGGTCTCGAGCCGGTGCGCATGCGTCCGGGCATGTATATCGGCGGCACGGACGAAAAGGCGCTGCATCACCTGTTTGCCGAAGTCATCGACAACTCGATGGACGAAGCGGTGGCCGGGCATGCCAATTTCATCGACGTGCACCTCGACACGCAGGGCTTCCTGACAGTCACCGACAACGGCCGGGGCATCCCGGTCGAACTGCATCCGCAGGTACCGGGCAAGTCGACGCTCGAAGTGATCATGACCAAGCTGCATGCCGGCGGTAAGTTCGACGGCAAGGCCTATGAGACCTCAGGCGGTCTGCACGGCGTCGGCGTCTCCGTCGTCAATGCGCTGTCCGATCTGCTCGAGGTCGAAGTCGCACGCAATCGCAAGCTCTATCGCCAGACCTTCTCGCGCGGCGTGCCGCAGGGCGGGCTCGAAGAACTCGGTGAAGTACACAATCGACGCGGGACGCGCGTGCGCTTCCATCCTGACCCGCAAATCTTCGGTGAGCATGCGAAGTTCGATCCAGGCCGGATCTTCCGCATGGCGCGGTCCAAAGCCTATCTCTTCGGCGGTGTCGAAATCCGCTGGTCCTGCGATCCTGGAATGGTGCCCGAGGGTGGCGACATTCCGGAAAAGGCCGTCTTCCACTTCCCCGGTGGCTTGAAAGATTACCTGGCCGCTACGCTCGGCAAGGAATTCACCGTCACCCGCGAAATCTTCGCCGGCAAGACCGAAAAGACCGGCGGCCATGGTGCGATGGAATGGGCCGTGACCTGGTATGGTGGCGATCCGGCGCTGCATTCCTATTGCAACACCATCCCGACACCCGAAGGCGGCACGCATGAGGCTGGTCTGCGCATCGCGCTGACCAAGGGCCTCAAGAACTATGCCGAACTGACGCAGAACAAGCGGGCTCGCGAGATCACCACTGACGACGTGATGATTTCGGCGGTCGGCATGCTCTCGGTCTTCATCCGCGAACCGGAATTCGTTGGCCAAACCAAGGACAAGCTCGCGACCGTCGAGGCCCAGCGCATCGTCGAGAACGCGCTGCGCGATCCCTTCGACCACTATCTCGCCGACAATCCCAATGAAGCGGCCAAGCTGCTCGACTGGGTCATCGAGCGCTGCGAGGAGCGCCTGCGTCGCCGCAAGGAGAAGGAAGTCAACCGCAAGACTGCCGTGCGCAAACTGCGCCTGCCGGGCAAGCTTGCCGACTGCTCGCAGAATACGGCCGAAGGTGCCGAACTCTTCATCGTCGAAGGTGACTCGGCCGGTGGCTCGGCCAAGCAGGCCCGCAACCGCTCCAATCAGGCGATCCTGCCGCTGCGCGGCAAGATCCTCAATGTCGGCTCGGCGAGCCGCGAAAAACTGATGGCCAACCAGCAGATCGCCGATCTCATCCAGGCGCTCGGCTGTGGTACCAGGACGAAGTATCGCGACGAAGACCTGCGCTACGAGCGCATCATCGTCATGACCGATGCTGACGTCGACGGAGCGCATATCGCCTCGCTGCTGATCACCTTCTTCTACCAGGAAATGCCGGAGCTGATCCGCGGCAATCACCTCTATCTCGCCGTGCCGCCGCTCTACGTCATTCGCCAGGGGGCGAAGACCGTCTATGCCCGTGACGATGTTCACCGCGCGGAGCTCATGGAAACGGTGTTCAAGGGGAAGAAAGTCGAAATGGGACGGTTCAAAGGCCTCGGTGAAATGATGCCGGCGCAGCTCAAGGAAACGACCATGGATCCGGCCAAGCGCACGCTGTTGCGCGTCGGTATTGACGATGTCGATTTCGAGGGGACGCGCGATGCTGTGGATGCGCTGATGGGCACCAAGCCGGAAGCCCGTTTCCGCTTCATCCAAGAGCGGGCGGCCTTCGCAGAAAACCTGGACATCTGACGCGGGGTAGCCATGAGACGATGGTGTCCCGCTTGTTTCCCGACCAGGAATGCTCCATATGCAGGGCAGTTTTAACGGGACACCTCAGATTGTGAGCCAGGCTGATATTCAGACCCCGTCGAAAGGGCCACGTTGGCTCGGTCAGGCAACGGCCAATCGCATCGCGCTCATCACCCCGATCTCCGTGGCGCGCTGGCTGCTCGTGCTGATCGGCATTGCGGCCATCTACTTCTTTCACGGCTTCCTGGTGCCGGTGCTGGCATCGCTGGTTATCGCCTTCGCCAGCTGGCCGCTCTACCGGCGGCTGCTGGACCGGATCGGCGGCAATACGACGCTCGGTGCCACGCTGGCGCTTCTCTTCATCCTCACCTTCCTGATCGTGCCTATCGGCATTGCGATCTCCTATGCGGTCGAGGAAATCCGTCAATGGATCACCTGGGCTGTCGAGGCGAACACAACGGGCGCGCCGCCACCGGCCTGGATCTCGGCCCTTCCTCGTATAGGGGAATGGCTCGCGGGCAAATGGAACGAGCATATCGGCCAGCCTGGCGCGATCGGGGAGCTCATCCAGATCGTCAGCGGTGCCAATATCGGCAATATCTACCGCGCCGTGATCGCGGCCGGCGACGGGCTCTTCCATTTGTTGCTGACCCTGCTCTTCATGCTGATCGCGCTGTTCTTCGTCTATCGCGACGGTGCCAATTTTGCGCGCCAGCTGGACCTGCTTGGCGAACGCATCCTGCCCAATCGGTGGGAACGCATTTCGCGCGTGGTTCCCGCCACGATCAGCTCGACGGTCACCGGCATGACGTTGATCGCGATCGGAGAAGGCATCATTCTCGGCATTGCCTACTGGCTCGCCGGTGTTCCCTCCCCCGTGACGCTGGGGGTCATCACCGGCGTGATGGCACTGATCCCCGGCGGTGCGCCGCTCGCCTTCACACTCGTCTCGATCTATCTCGTGGCAAGCGGTGCGACGATTCCGGGCGTGGCTCTCTTCATCTGGGGATCGGTCGAACTCTTCATCGTCGACAAAACGGTGCGCCCGCGCCTTGTCGGCGGGCCGATCAAGCTGCCCTTCCTCCCGACCTTCTTCGGCCTGGTCGGTGGCGTGAAGACAATGGGCTTTCTCGGCCTCTTCATCGGCCCGGTTCTGATGGCGCTGCTTGTCTCGATCTGGCGCGAATGGATCCGCGAGGTCGAATTGTCGGACGAACTGCCTCCGCTCGAGGCCCAGAGTGAACTCGACCTCGCGGCCGAATCCGAAGCCGAACCGCGCCGGACATCGGCAGGGTGACGCGGTCCCGCTGATGCCTTGCGCATCGACAACCCGGCATTCGCCGTCGACGGGTCCTGCATGCAGGCTGACGTTAGGCGCCCGCATGCCTTGCTTTGGCTCCATTCCTTTTGTTTCGTCTCCCCCGCTGCCAGCTGCCCCCGGAGTCCCGTGAATGAAGACCGCCTTGATCATGATGACGATTCTCGGATGCGATGACAGCGTCAGCCAATGCGAATTCGTCGAAACGCCGGTAGAACGATTCGTTTCGATCGAATTGTGTGACGCGGCGTCGGAAGAGATCCTGGGCCGCTACACAAATATCGGCTACCCCACCGCCGTTGCCGTGTGCCAGACACCGCCACCCGAAATTGCCGAGGCCATCGCTGCGTCAAACCAGACGCTTGCGGATCCCGAGGCACAAACTGCCATGCCCAGCGAAGAACAGCACAGAACGTTGAAAGACAGGGCCATCGATGCGGTCCGGCAAGTCTTGCCGGGCACAGCCCAGATCAAGATGATCTTCGAGAAGCCGATCCACGTGGTGTCGGACAGCTATTCCTGGGTTGCCAAAAAGATCGTCCCCTGAAGCGCTCACGCCGCTGCAAGCGCAAAGCCGCTCGCATAGTCGCGCGCAAGGCGACGCTCTTCCGCAATCGCCACCCGTTCCACCATGTCGATGAGGGCGCGCGCAGCGTCGGTGAGAGTGTGCTCGCTGCGGTAACGCACCACAAGACGACGAGCGATATGGTCCAGCTCGATCGCATCGGCCGACTGGATGAGACTGCGCCAGAGCATCACGGCATCGACGAAGAGTGGGCTGACATCGCGGTCTAGACCGGCCGATTCCAGGAGCGCGCGCACGGCATGGAAGCGACCCGTCGCAAGGATGGAACGGACACGGCGTTCTTCCAACCCGGAAATCGCTACGATTGCGGCAGAGAAGAAATCGGTACGGCCGGCGCAGAGCGCGTGCATTAGAAAGGCAGGCGTCAGGCGGCCCGCGACCCGCAGCTGATCGGTGAGGCGTGACAGTTCCTCACCACGGACGTCGGCCAGAAGCGCAATCGTCGCGCAGTCTCCGGCCTCACGGGCGATGCGCTCGATCCGTCGGCTGCCGATGGCGCCGATGACGAGGCCCGAGACCGCCAGGGCTTCCGTGACGAACTGAACGAGGAGCTGGCGCACGCCGCTACTCAGGTCGTCCCGATCGAGGAGGCGGGCCCGAATGCCTTCACAATGGCCGTGGCGTTCGGCGATGCGCCGGAGCGTGAACCGTGTGAACCGGGCGCCGGGATTTTCGAGGAGAACTTCCAGTTCGGCAGCGTCACCGATCTCGGCAAGCGCCGCAGCAACACCAACACTCACCTCGGTGCGGGCAGCGATCAGCGCGCGGGTCTCGATCGTTCCGCGTCCAGCGATATCCACCAGATCGGCATCGGACAGGACCGGCGAGTGAAGAATGACGGCGGACGCGATCTCGGGTTGGTCTTCCGCAAGTGACACCATGAGAGCGCGGGGTGCCCTTGCCTCGCGTGCCAGCACGTCTGCCAATGCTTGGCGAACCTGAGGCGACGGATCATCGAGCAGGTAGGTCATCGCCATCTGGGCGGACTGGCGCTCTTCCGGGGCCATGTCAGACTTGAGATAGGCTCGCGCCAGGGCATTTGCCGCACGGGCGCGCTCCTGCGTCTTCGCCGTTTCGACCCATCTGAGAAAAGCTGCAACGATCAAAGTCGAACCCACTCGCCACCTGTGTACACCCGATGCATTCGGTGCCTGAGACACTAGGTTCAAAGTGTTTAAGAAACGTTCACCACGTTCATTAACCTCTTTGGCGAGACCTGATTTCGGCCCATTCTTCCTCGCCCGATGGTCCGGGTTGCCCCTAGCTCCGCTGGCCTGGTCGCTTTAGTTCGAACACCGGCCCGATGCCGGCATAGTCCATGTAACCCAGCCGCATGATCGGGTCGGCAAAGGCAAGATCAAAACGTCCGTCGCGGATCATCGCGTCGGCAACATGGATACCGACCACCTGTCCAAAGACGACGTGGCTGTCCGTAGCGTTGCCCTCCATGTCCTGCAATGTCAGGACCTTCGTCACCCGGCATTCCAGAGCGGCCGCCGCCTGCCCTACGTAGGGCGCATCGACCAACTGGCCCATCGCTGCGGTGAGGCCCGCCAAGGCGAATTCGTCTTCCTCATAGGGAACGGCGGCCGAGGAGGCATTCATCTGGTCGAGAAGCGACCGGCTGACGAAACTTGCCGTGAACACGCCGGTCTCCTCGACATTGCGCAGGCTGTCCTTGCGGCCGCTCGACGAAAACATCACCATCTTCGGCCGGTCACCGACAGCGTTGAAGAAGGAATAGGGCGACAGGTTGAGGCTGCCGTCCCTGCCCTTGCTGCCGATCCAGCCAATGGGGCGAGGCGCCACGATCGCCTTGAAGGGATCATGCGCCATGCCGTGGGCATTCGATTCGGTGTCGTAAAACATCAATCCTCGCCGCCCTGCCATGACACGACGTCCGCCAGAGCCGGACGTGGGCGCTCGACGATCGGGAAATCGGTGGAGCCAATATGGATGAAGCCGGCGACCTTCTCGCCTGGATTGACGCCGAGGAGCGGATGGGCGCGTTCATCGAAGGCGAACCATTCGCTCAGCCAGTTCGAGACGTAGCCATGGGCATTGGCAGCCATGAGAAGGTTGAGGCAGACGGCACCGGCCGACATGACCTGTTCCCATTCCGGTATTTTCGCATGCGGTGCTGCGGTCGAAATGACGCCGATGACGACTGGCGCGCGCGTAAACCGGGTGCGCTCGACCTGGATCATCTCTTCGGACAGGGCCGGGTTCTTCTCCAGGGCCAGCTTCAGCAATTCCTCGCTGATGCGCGCACGCTCCTGCCCGCGATAGACAACGAAACGCCAGGGCGCGATCTTGCCGTGGTCGGGAACACGGACAGCAAGCGACAGAATCGACTCGATCTCCCCCTTGTCCGGACCTGGCTCACACATCTGAAATGCGGGTACGGAGCGGCGAACTGCGAGATAATCGAGCAGCTTCAAGTCTTTTTTCATTTTCTTGATACCTTCATAGGCCTTGGCGGGGTCGGCAGGTCTTGAAATTGCCATGTGGTTCGGTTTGAAGTTGCTGGCATTGGTAAGGAAGTCAACACACAGTGCATCGCATGTTTCCTCAACTCGGTTTCAGCCGGCTGCTGCTCGGGCTCTTTATTGCCTTGGCTGGCGCGCTGCCGATTCATGCACAGGAAGCCTTCGAAACATTCAAGCAGCTCAACGGCTCCACCAAGATGCCGAAGCTCAAGGCTTTCTCGGCGCCTGGCCTTAGCAACATCACCACGCCCACCCAAGGCCGCAACGTAAAGCTCGACGCAAAGCTGACGGATGAGGGCCAGCCGATGCAGCACGGATTGTCCTGGCGTGTCTTCAGCCCGATCCCCGACGTGGACGGCAAGCTTCCGCTTCTGGCCAGCGCTGAAGGCGGAAGTGCCGCCTTTCAGCTGGCACCGGGCGACTATTTCGTCAACGTTTCTTTCGGACGTGCCGGCGCCACCAAGAAACTCAACATTCCCGTCGAAGGTGATGTCGCCGACCAAGTCCTAGTGCTCGATGCCGGCGGCATGTCGCTCAATGCCATCTCGGGAACCGACACGCATATTCCCGACAAGCAGCTCAGCTTCGACATCTATTCCACCGATATACGCGAAGATGGCGAGCGGGGCCTGGTCCTGGCCGACGTCAAGCCGAACACCATCGTCCGGTTGAATGCCGGCACCTATCATGTCGTCTCGGAATACGGGTCGATCAATGCCGTCGTGCGCGCGGACATCACCGTGGACGCCGGGGAGCTCACGGAAGCCACGATGCAGCACCGTGCCTCTCAAGTGGGGCTCAAGCTCGTTTCGGAAGAAGGCGGGGAAGCCATCGCCGATACGGCGTGGTCCATCCTGACCTCCGGCGGTGACATCGTCGCGGAAAGCGTCAGCGCCTTCCCCGTCATGGTTCTGGCGGAAGGCCAGTATACGGCGGTCGCCCGCAACAAGGACAAGATCTTCCAGAAGGACTTCGAAGTGAAGGCCGGCACCAACATGGATGTCGAGCTGATGCTCAACCAGTCCTGATCCGTCAGGCCGCGCGGCGGAATTTTCGGCGCTCTGCAGGTGCCATGTCGAAGACAGCACCAAAGAGACGCGCCAGCAGATCCTTGCGGTCGGCGTGGCTGCTCAGCTCTTCCCAAGGGATCATCCTGCCGACACTGGCTTGAATCGTCGAGCCGGACAGCCGGCGGAACTCGCGGATCAGAAGCGAGATGCGCAATGTCAGCGAAATCTTGCTGGCGAGATGGAATAGCCGGCCATTCTGGCCCTCGAAATAGACAGGCACGACATTGGCCTTGGCGGCCTGGATGAGCTTTGCGGGGAACATCTTCCAGGGCAGGTCTTCGGCGCGGCCAAAACCCTTCTTCGCGGTGGCGACGCCGCCCGCGGGGAAAATCACCACGGTCACACCGTCCTTGAGAAGCCGGAGCGCCTCGTGGCGTGTCTGCATGTTGAGGGCAAGCGCCTCCTTGGTCTCCTCGAAGGACACCGGCAGCGAATACGGCGCCATTTCCGGCACTTTCAGCAGTTCGTTGTTGATCAGCACCCGGAAAGGACGACCAAGCTGCTCGGCGATTGCGAGCACAGCTATACCGTCACCGATGCCGAAGGGATGATTGGCGACGATGACAATCGGTCCATCGGGAAGGCTCTGAGGAGGCCAGGTGCCCTCCACCTTGAGCTCGACATTGATCAGATCGAGCATCTTGCCGAAGACGCGGTCGGTCTTGCCGACGATGTCATTGCGCCAGATCTCGTAGAGGCGGGTGAAACGGTCGCGGCCAGAGAGGCCTTCGATCGATCGAATGAACCAGCGCTTGAGCTTCGGGTCGCGCTCGTTGGCATAGGACAGTTCTTTGAACTTCACGGGAAGGCTCCAATCGCGCGGAGGATCATCATTCCGTCATATGCCAATTCGATGACAGCCGTCTGACAGCGTTGCGACACGCTGCCAGACGCCTTCTATTTTCAGATCTTGCGGTTCGCCAGCTTGCGCTTGACGTCCGGTGGAGTAGCTTCACCGGACAACACGGCGACCGCTTCCGTCAGCGCCATCGACACCTGTTCCTGCGAACCGAGGCGACGGATGTTGACGGTCTTTTCCTCCGCCTCGCGCTTACCGCAGACGATGATCACCGGCACCTTGGTCACCGAATGTTCGCGGACCTTGTAGTTGATCTTTTCGTTGCGGAAATCGGTCTGGACCTGGAGGCCGGCTTCCCGAAGCTGCTCGGCGACTTCGCGACCATAGTCGTCGGCATCCGAAGTGATCGTCGCGACGACCACCTGCAGCGGCGCGAACCACAGCGGCATATGGCCGGCGAAGTTCTCGATCAGGATGCCGAGGAAGCGTTCCATCGAGCCGCAGATGGCGCGGTGGATCATGACCGGCTGAACCTTTTCCGAGTTCTGGTCGATGTAGAAAGCACCAAAGCGTTCCGGCAGGTTGAAGTCGACCTGGGTCGTGCCGCATTGCCATTCGCGACCGATCGCGTCGCGCAGGGTGTATTCGAACTTCGGGCCATAGAAAGCACCCTCGCCCGGCAGGATGCCGGTCTTGATGCGACCGCCCGACTGCTCCTCGATCTGCTTCAAGACGTCCATCATGACGCTTTCGGCGCGATCCCATAGCTCGTCGGAACCGACTCGCTTCTCCGGACGGGTCGAGAGCTTCACGACGATCTCGTCAAAACCGAAGTCCTCGTAGACCGAGAGGATGAGGTCATTGATGCGCAGGCATTCGGCTGCCATCTGCTCTTCCGTGCAGAAGACATGCGCGTCGTCCTGGGTGAAGCCGCGCACGCGCATCAGGCCGTGCAGCGCGCCGGAGGCTTCGTAGCGGTGCACATTGCCGAATTCGGCGAGTCGGACCGGCAGTTCGCGATAGGACTTCAGGCCATGCTTGAAGATCTGCACGTGACCCGGGCAGTTCATAGGCTTCAGCGCGAAGACCTTCTGATCGGCCTCCTCGTCATCGGGATGGGTGAAGGCATGCGCCGATTTCACGGCGAACATGTTCTCCTGATACCAGCCCCAGTGACCCGAGGTCTCCCAGAGCGACTTGTCGAGCACCTGTGGCGCGTTGACTTCCTCATAGGTGCCTTCGAGACGGCGACGCATATAGGAGGTGAGCGTCTGGAACATGCGCCAGCCCTTGCCGTGCCAGAAGACGACGCCCGGACCTTCTTCCTGGAAATGGAAGAGATCCATTTCGCGGCCGAGCTTGCGGTGGTCGCGCTTTTCGGCTTCGGCCAGGATGTGCAGGTAGCGGTCCAGCTCTTCCTGTTCGGCAAAGGCGGTACCATAGATGCGGCTCAGCATCGTGTTGTTGCTGTCGCCGCGCCAGTAGGCACCGGCAACCTTCATCAGCTTGAAGGCCATGCCGATCTGCCCGGTCGACGCCATGTGCGGCCCACGGCACAGGTCGAACCAGTCGCCCTGATAATAGATCTTCAGATCCTGGTCTTCCGGGATCGCGTCGACCAGCTCGACCTTGTAGGCCTCGCCCTTCGCGGCAAAGACTTCCTTCGCCTTGTCGCGCGACCAGACTTCCTTGGTAAAGGGCTTGTTGCGCTGGATGATCTCCTTCATCCGCTTTTCGATCTTCGGCAGATCATCCGGCGTGAAGGGCTCGGCCTTGGCGAAGTCGTAATAGAAACCGTTCTCGATCACCGGGCCGATGGTCACCTGGGTGCCGGGCCAAAGCTCCTGGACAGCCTCGGCCATCACGTGTGCGGCGTCATGGCGAATGAGTTCCTGAGCACGTGGGTCAGTGCGGGTGACGATCTCGATCCGGCCGTCGATGACGGGGTCGGACAGGTCGCGCACAGTGCCGTCGAGCGCAATGGCGACAGCCTTCTTGGCGAGCGACTTGGAAATCGATTCGGCGACCTGGCCGCCGGTCGTGCCGGGGGCGTATTCGCGAATGGAGCCATCGGGGAAAGTGAGAGATACGGAAGCGGACATGCTATGTCTCCTGATCCAGTCCCGCCAACGAATGCGGGTGGTGAAAGGGGCGGGTTAGAACCCGCGATTTACCGGCGCTCCATAGGACGAAAGCGCTTTTGAGTAAAGGATTTTGCTCACGTCGCGCGCCGCCTGCGACAGCCTGCGCAGGACATGTCCAAGGACATCCGGATAGGCATGGCGACAGCTCGCTGCCGTCACCTCGTCGATTCCGTATCTGTGGACGGATGCGCGCATCGGCCTTATTCAGCGATCTTCGACAACAACGCGTATGATACCGCCGTGCTTGTCGAACTCCACCGTTTCCAGACCACGGCGCTCGACAATTTCCCCGCTTCTGGCATTCGTCGCTTTCAGGTTCCAGGCGGAACGCGCCGCACAGGCGCCGGCCGGCTCCACGACATCGTCCCAGGCCACCTGATCCGGAAACATCTCAAAATACTCCCGGAACGCGCTCATAATAGCTTCACGGCCGATTGTATTCCCGGTTCCGCCCGAAATGTAGACCGCGTGTTCCACGAAAAAGCTCTCGATCCGGTCGAAATCCAGAGCATTGATGGCAGCGTGATAGTCGATGACCTTCTGACGCGGGTCAAAGGCCGGTGCCGGGCTTCCCGCGTTCAGCCCGCCTCGCTTGTCACCGATCCGCCAGAACCGCCAGGGCGCCCACCAAACGTACTCGTCGTCGAGACGTGGAGGCACCGGATCGAAACCCCATGTCCCGCCCGGCCCGCATCGCGCTACGCGAAACAAAGTGAGCCATCCACCAGACCACAGGCCATGGCGCGCGATCGCTTCATATCCATATTCGGAGCAGGTCGGCGTGTGCCGACACGAACTGCCGATCACACTGGAAAGGGTCAATTGATAGAAGCGGATCAGCGCCATGCCCGCCAGCCGGTCCGGTGTCTTCGGAAACGTACCGGAAAAGTTTCGACCGCGTCTGCCGCCTGGCGACTTCCCGTCGCCGCATCCCGGAGCCTCGCACATGTGGTCAGCTGGCGCGGGCCGTTTCGGCCTGTCGTTCGATCTGATCGAGACAGTCCACCACGGCGTCAAATGTCAGCATGGTCGAGGCGTGCCGGGCTTTGTAGTCGCGCACGGGCTTGAGAAAGCGCATGTCCTCGAAGCGGCCGGCCGGTCCCTCACCGTCTTCTTTCAGCATGGCGAGCATATCGAGCCTTGCCTTGCGGAGTTCCTCCGCCGTTGCGCCGACCACATGACGTGCCATGATGCCAGAGGATGCCTGCCCGAGTGCGCAGGCTTTCACCTCGTGGGCGAAATCGGTTACGGTCCCATTCTCGACATTCAGATAAACCTTCACGCGCGAGCCGCAAAGCTTCGAGTGCTTCTCGGAGACGGCCTGCGCATCGCCGAGCGTGCCGATACGGCTGATGTTGCCGGCAAATTCGAGGATCTTAGTGTTGTAGATGTCGTCCATGGTCAATCCGCTCCAGCGTCTTTCCCGTATATAGGGATTGGCTGCGGTAATGCCGCAGTCATCGTGTCGCAGCTGCAGCCTTTATATCGAATTCAATGCCCCTTATATCGAAGTGACGGGCGCAGGACAAACGCAAGCACCCGGGGGCTTTGATCTTCTGACCGTCAATCGCGACAACGGACTTGCATTATGAGCCGCATTACGCCTTTACAATCCGGCAAAGCCAAACCAGCGGCCCGTCTCGAGCGGGACCGGGAGACCAAGGCCATGGACGCCATCGTCACGAAACTGACCGCGGAAGCGCCGCGCCCGACGCGCGAAGAGGCCGAGCAGGCTGTTCGCACATTGCTGCTGTGGGCCGGCGACGACCCGGAGCGGGAGGGCCTGCTGGATACGCCGGCGCGCGTCGCCAAGGCTTATTCTGAACTGTTTGCTGGCTATGAAACCGACATCGACGAGGTGCTCGGTCGCACCTTCGAGGAAGTCGGCGGCTATGACGACATGGTCCTGGTGCGCGATATCTCCTTCTTCTCGCATTGCGAACACCACATGCTGCCCGTCATGGGCAAGGCGCATGTCGCCTATCTGCCGAAGGGCCGCGTATTGGGATTGTCCAAGATTGCTCGCGTCGTCGATGTCTTTGCGCGGCGCCTGCAGACGCAGGAAAACATGACGGCGCAGATTGCCCAGGCAATCGACGAGGGCCTGCAGCCCCGCGGTGTCGCCGTGTTCATCGAGGCCGAACACATGTGCATGGCCATGCGCGGTATCCAGAAGACAGGATCCACGACCCTCACCACCACCTTCACCGGCGCCTTCAAGGACAATGCGGCCGAACAGGCGCGCTTCATGTCCATGGTCCGGAACCGCTGAGTTCACGCCCCATGTCATCCATCACCTTCGATGCGCCCTCCTCCGACAAGTCGCTGCTCGAGGAGGGCCTCGCCTTCACGCCGAAATTCGATGAGCACGGACTGGTAACAGCCGTGGTGACGGATGCACGCGACGGCGAACTTCTGATGGTCGCGCACATGAATGCGGAGGCTATTGCACTCACGCTTCAAACCGGGATCGGTCACTACTACAGCCGGTCTCGCGCCAAGATCTGGAAAAAGGGCGAAAGCTCCGGAAACCTGCAAACGGTCAAGGAAATCCGTGTGGATTGCGATCAGGATGCGATCTGGCTGAAGGTCGAGGTCGCGGGGCATGATGCCACCTGCCACACCGGGCGTCGCTCCTGTTTTTACCGATCCGCAACTCTCGACGGCGGGCGACCCGTGCTGACCGTCTCCGACGATCATCGTCATTTCGACCCCTCGGAAATCTATGGCGGCTGATCAAACGGTTTACGCATAACGAATTCGTAAGCAGACGATGTCCTAATGTGATCCGGAGTGTTCAGCGAGTGGGGTTTGGAGATGCTGAACTGGAGCATGATGTCACATTCGGCAACGAGCGTTGCCCAGACGGCGAAGGAGGGCGTGCCCATGCAGGGCGGTCCCAATCAGCCTGAGAAGAAGACGCGCGCCAAGGTCGCGCTGGCGCTGGGTGGCGGCGCCGCGCGGGGCTGGGCCCATATCGGGGTCCTGAGAGCCCTCGACGAGGAAGGCATAGAGGTTGGCATGATCGCCGGCACCTCGATCGGTGCCCTGGTCGGTGGATGCTATCTCGCCGGAAAGCTCGATGAACTGGAAGCCTTCGCGCGGTCATTGACCATGCGACGCATCGCATCTCTGCTCGACCTGACGATCGGCGGTGGCGGATTGCTCGGGGGCATGCGGCTCACCAAGCGCATGCAGGAGCATCTCGAAGGACTGACGGTCGAGCAACTTCCGAAACCTTTCGTGGCCGTGGCCTCGGAGCTCAACAGTGGCCACGAAGTCTGGATCGATGGTGGCAGCCTGATCACAGCGCTGCGTGCATCCTATGCGCTGCCGGGCATCTTCGAGCCGGTCCGATGCAACAATCGGACCCTAATCGACGGCGCGCTGGTCAATCCGGTGCCGGTCTCCGTCTGCCGTGCCTATGAGCAGCCGCTGGTGATGGCGGTCAATCTTCACTACGACGTCTTCGGTCGCTCCGCTGTGGTCAAGCACAAGGCCAGCAACCCGGATCCGGACTATGTCGAAACCGGCCGCGCACCGAACAAAGTCGGACTGACTGGCGTCATGGTCCAGGCCTTCAACATCATTCAGGACCGTATCTCACGGGCAAGGCTTGCCGGCGATCCGCCTGATCTCGCGCTTCACCCGCGGCTGAACGACATTGGATTGTCCGAGTTTCATCGCGCGGGAGAAGCGATCGAGCGAGGATACGAAGAAACTAAAGCCCGCGTCACCGAAATCCGCCGCATGCAGGAAGCAGTTCTACGATGACCGCACTCCAGCGCGGTCATCGACTTGCTTGATCTGCAGGCCTTCAGCCCGCGATATAAGCCTTGATGTGCTCGGCTTCCTGTTCGATCTCACGGATGCGCGATTTTACTACGTCACCAATTGAAATGATGCCGCTCAGCTTGCCATTGTCCTCGACGGGAACATGGCGGAAACGACGGGTCGACATCATTTCCATGAGTTCGTTGACCCCGGTTTCCTCGCGGCAACGATAGACATTGGCTGTCATGAAAGCCGATACCGGCTGATCAAAGGCGTCCTTGCCTTCGGAGCCGATCGCACGCACCACGTCGCGCTCGGTGAAGATGCCGACGATGCGGTTTTCCATGCCGACCACAACAACGGCGCCGATCTTGTTTTCCTCCAGCACGTGGGCGGCCTCGCCCAACGTCACCGTCGGATTGATCGTGATGACGTTGCGTCCCTTTTGCTCGAGTATGCTTCTCGCAGATGCACTCATGCGTTCCTCCTCGCATAGAACACTGGGTCGGCGGTCCAATCTTCGTGGACTGCCGATCAAAAGGGTGCCCTTTATTCAAGGAGAATGCAATAAGCGGATCTCACCCGGCCTTGCGGCCATGGGGATCGAAGAGCGCAAAGCAGAAGAAGCCGAGCAGGAAGCCGCCGATATGGGCATCCCAGGCGATCGCGGCCGAATCGGAACCCATCATCGGCAGACCGAAGGCGATTGCGACATTGCCGAGGAACCAGACGATGATGAAGACCCGCACCGTCCGGTCCGTGAGCGCCTGGCCGACGCTCAAGAGCGGCGGTTCGCGGCCCGACAGGCGGGAATGGACACGCTGGCGATCGCCGAAGGCAAATCGGCAGGCCGCGCCCATAAGGGCCGAAATCACACCTGAAGCGCCGACCATCAAGGACGGCTCTCCCCAATTGACGATCGCATGAAGTCCCGCGGCCGCTACGGATGAAACGATCCAGAACAGCACAAAGCGTGTCTCGCCTATCCTGCGGCAGACCGGCGTGCCGAAAGCTGCAAGCCACAGGCTATTGAAGGCCAGATGCTCGAAACTGCCGTGCAGCAAGGAGTAGGACACAGGGGTCCATAGCCAAGCCAGGGACTGCTCGGTGAACGGATAGAGGTAGCGAATGGGCGAGAAGCCGAATTCGACGGCGATCCATCGGTTGAGACTTTCGGACAGGATAAAGTCCTGCAGGACATAGATCCCGATCACGAGACCAAGGGCGGCCAGCACACCGGTGGGGATGTTGAAAATCGGCGGATTGTCGGAAGACGTTGGCCTTGTTTCAAAAGCAGGCAGTTCGTCGTGCGGGCGCTCGTTGTCCCGCGATCCCGAATCGTCCTGCATGTGGCGCTCCTGTTTCTCTGTTTCATGAGGTAATGCAGGCAGCCGATAAAAAAAAGGCCGCTCGGAAAACCGAGTGGCCTTGCAGGCGCGAGGCAGATCGTTGCGCCGACTGGAGGTGGTGCCGAAGGCTTGCCTTCGCGTGTGCTGCAATCGTGATGCCAGCTTTCTTCCAATGAAACAAATGAAAGGACTTCTTAACCTTAACCGGGGCGCGAATTGCGTTCCGTCGTGAAAAGGCGAGGCAGAGAGCAAACACAATATTAACGGCTCACCCACTACTGTCGAGGAACAAAGGAACGAACAGATTTCTCATGATGTACTCGCCGCAGGCAAGCCAGAGCTCCACGATCGCCTCGCCGGGACAGCAACGTGCCTTTCAGCGCGTCGCCGTCAGCCTGCAGGGCAGGCTCATGCTCGCCACGTACGAAGAGTATGTCTGCAAGGTCGTCGACATGTCGCCGGGCGACGTTCGCTTTGCCTGTGCCGGCATGCCGCGCCCGAACGAGCGCATCGTTGCCTATATCGATCACCTCGGCCGCATCGAGGGCACGGTGGTTAAGTTGACCGAGGACGGCTTCGTCATCACGATCAATGCGACCGTCCGCAAGCGCGAAAAACTCGCAGCGCAGCTGACCTGGATCGCCAACAAACATGAATTGGGCCTGCCGGAAGACCGTCGCCACGATCGTCTCACACCACGCCAAACCAGAACCGAACTCACGCTCGAAGATGGCAAGGTCTATCCATGCCGCCTCATGGACCTTTCGCTTTCGGGTGCGGCCGTCGACATCGACATCCGCCCGCCGATCGGGACCGCCGTCCGCCTCGGCAACATGCGCGGACGCGTCGTGCGTCACTTCATGGAAGGCGTGGCGATCGAGTTCCTGTCGCTGCAGTCACGGGAAGCGCTGACGGAATTCCTCTAGGCCAGGTCAAACCAACCCGAATTCAGGCGCCCGCAAGACATGCGAGGCGCCTTTTTCATGTCCTGCGCCCAGATGCGTGCCAGAGCGGCACAAAAAATTCCTGAAAAAAATTCGACCCTCCACACGGCCACAAGCCATGCCGACTGCTACAGCCGGCAGACTCACTCAACACGCCTCGCTATTCTTCGTCCCCACAGGTCCCGGCAGAACATCCGTACAGCCGCTGGCGCCACAGGCATCTCGAAAAATATGCCATTGTATTTGTTACATTTTCCTCGAACTTCCCTGCCCTGTAGCGGTGGAATTGTTCGAATTTGAATTGAAATTGACGCGAATTTTCCGAAAAAGATAATCAAATAAAAATCAAATATATCTCAATATAGATTTTCATTTTCGACTATTTTGTCGCTTATCTTATCTCTATTCTTGGCGGCGCATCAAATTTTCTCTGTCATTGCTTTCTCCATCACCAGGAGACAACCAATGACAACAAAGAAAACTCTGGGTATTGGAACTCTGGCCGTCGCCATCGCTGGCGCATTGGCCGTTCAGGTCTCGGCAATGCCGGCCAACATGCAGGTCGTGGGCAAGGCAAATCCGCCCATTGGCCATTATGAATTCTGCCAGACCTATGCCGGCGAATGCGCAGGAAACCAGGCCGACAATGGCCCGATGCAGCTGACCGAGACACTGTGGAAGAGCATTCTTGAGGTGAATTACACCGTCAACAGCTCGATCACACCGCTCACCGACATGGAGATCTACGGCGTGGAGGAACGCTGGACCTATCCGCGGAGCGTCGGAGACTGCGAAGATTTCGCCCTGCTCAAGCGCAAGATGCTGATTGACCGCGGCGTTGACCCCGCTGATCTTCTGCTGACCGTTGTGCTGCAGCCGAACGGAGAGGGCCATGCGGTCCTGACCATCCGCACGGATCACGGCGACTTCATTCTCGACAACATGCGCAACAAGGTGCTGCTGTGGTCCGAGACCGAATACACCTACCTGAAGCGTCAGTCCTCCAGCCAACCCAGCCGCTGGGTGAAGCTCCAGGATGGGCGTGCAGGCGCTGTCGGCAGCGTGTCCCAGTAAAGGCCACGCCGCTCAACTTTTCTGGCCCGGTCTGTCCCCGCCTACCCGTCCCCCGACCGGAGCCAATGAGCCGGTCCCGTCCAACCGGGACCGGCTCTCTTTTTGCCTGATGCTGGCCCGGGCATATGCCACTTAACCGCAAATTAACCATACTCGCCGAAGTCTTGTCAGCGGCGAGATCCCCGACAAATGGGGCTCCGCCTAGCGATGGAGCCGACATGCAAGCCGGGACAAGCGGAATGGAAGCAGAGGACGAACATGCGCCGCTGATTTCGACGCGCTTTCTGGTCGTCGTCACGCTTTCCGTTCTGATCCTCGCGGCCGCTTCGGTTGCGATCAGCTGGTTCGGTCGCGCCTATGGTGAGCGCCTCTCCCTCGCGGGCCATACCGAAGACAGCGAGATCCTCGACATCACCATTGGGCGCGATCGGCTTTCCCTGACCGCGAACACGATCCGCTTCGAACCGCAGCGCCAATCCGGAAGCGCGGAGCGCGTCGATCTCTACCTTCTCTGGCCGGAGCTCACCGGTTATTCGGTCGCGCAGCGTCGCCGGTTCGACGATCTCAGCCTTTCGCATTCGCTGATCTTCCTGCAGATGTCTCAGAGCACGATGTCGCGAGACATGTCCGGGCGGGTAGAGCCGATCTACAGGCACCTGCTCGAGCCGGGCTCGACGGCCGGACCCGCCGGGCTCACCATCCACCACTTTCGGAGCGCACCTGGATACGAGGGTGAAAGCCTCCTCACCGGCACATTACCGGGGGGAGAAGCCTATGCCATCCGTTGCATATTGTCAGACATGCCCGAGAGCACCGGAAGCAGCGATTGCCAGCGCGATATCCATGTCGGCGAGGACCTAACCGTTCTCTATCGCTTCTCGAGCCGGCTGCTCCAAGACTGGCAGGCGATAGACATCGCCGTGCGTGATTATGTCGAGGACCGCAGTCGCGCGGCTTCTGCTCCCGTGACGCTTAAAAATCCACCGAAAGCGTCAACCACCCGTTCATCATAAACCTCTTGGTAAGGCTCATTCCGTAGGGTCGATCAAGATGGTCGCGATTGGGGGAGAGCGTCCGGTCGTCAATTATGAGATTAAAGAGTATCGTGGTGCACAAAGTTCTGGGAAGCTTCAACTTCGCCGCCGCCTTTCGTCGGTTCGTCGTCGCAGCAGTTGCGGTCATCGTGACAACGGTCGCCGTCTCCAGCGTGGCCCATGCCAATCCCAAGTATGCCGGGATCGTGATCGACGCCAAGACGGGCAAGGTCCTGTACGGTGAAAATGCCGACAGCTTGCGGTATCCCGCCTCGTTGACCAAGATGATGACCCTCTACATGGTCTTCGAAGCGCTCGAAGCCGGCCGGATCTCGCTCAGCAGCAAGGTGCCCTTCTCCGCCAATGCCGCGAAGGAGCCCCCTTCCAAACTCGGCGTCGGCAAAGGGCGCAGCATTACGGTCGAGCAAGCCATCCTGTCGCTGGTGACCCGTTCGGCCAACGACGTGGCAACAGCGCTTGCTGAGTATATCGGCGGCTCGGAGCAGCGCTTCGCGCAGATGATGACCGCCAAGGCACGCAATCTGGGAATGACGAAGACGACCTATCGCAATGCTCATGGCCTGCCGAACACGGCGCAGATGACAACGGCGCGTGACCAGGCCCGTCTCAGCATCGCCCTTCGCCAGCATTTCCCCCAGTATTACGGCTATTTCTCCACCCGCAGCTTCCGCTTCGGCAAACAGACCATCGGCAATCACAATCGTCTGCTCGGCCAGGTCCGCGGCGTCGACGGAATCAAAACGGGATATACCCGTGCGGCTGGCTATAACCTTGCGACCTCCGCGGAGCTCGGCGGACGCTCGATCGTCGCCGTCGTTCTCGGCGCTACCTCCGGCGCCCGCCGCAACGCCCAGATGACCAGCCTGGTCCAGCGCTACCTTCCGGCAGCCTCCAGCACCCGCGGCGGCAGCAATGTGATCGCGAAAATCGACACTTCTGTTGCTCCGTCCCAGGCGACTGCTGCCGTGAGCGCAGGCGACGTGCCAAACCTTCCGCAGACGGGTCCGATGCCGGGTGTCCGCTATACCGGCGTCTCGGCCCAGGCCTATGCCGCCTCGTCCTCGGCTAATGCAGCCAGTGCAGCGCTCGAGACCATGCGCCCGGTGGCTCCGGCCGCAACGACCGGCGCTGGCGTCCCGGTTCCGCAGCCGGCTCCCGCCTACATGCCCGATTCCGGCGCTGCGGTCGCTCCGGTTGCCGCGACGGAGTCTGTGGCTGCCGCCTCTGCTACGCCGCCTGATGTCGACAGCGTGACCACCGCATCCACCACGCCGAGCTCCGGCTGGGTCGTGCAGATCGGAACGTCTCCGGACAAGGAACTCGCGATGGATCTCTTGCGCAACGCGCAGGACAAGGGCGGAAAGGTATTGCGTTCCGCCACCCCGTTCACCGTTGCCTATGGCGACGGCGCCAAACAGATCTACCGCGCGCGGTTCGGTGGTTTCCATGAGCAGAAAGACGCGGTCAATGCCTGCAATGCCTTGAAGAAAAAGGGAATCGGTTGCTGGGCCGCCGCCCAGTAACACGGTCACCCGAAACCTCGACTTGTACTGTTTACGAGGAATACGGAATGGCAACGAACGACTTCAGACATCAGCCTGTCGAAGGGCAGGACAATAGCGGCCTGTCGCCAGCGAGTGGCGTCCTGCACCCGCTGCACGAAGCCGCCTATCGCCTGGCCGATCTCGGCCTGCGTGAAAAGCGTTCCAAGACCAAAGACCTGATCGGTTTGCTGCTCTCTCACGGCGCTCGTGCATGGCGCTATTCCCAACCCGAGGCCAGCATCCACCTTCATGTTTCGTCTCAAGCCGGACGTTTCCCGGTCATCATGCGCCTGCGCTGACGAGACCGGTCGACAGATGCCGATCTACCGTCTGGGAGACAAGACCCCCAAACTGCCGCCCGCCGGGACTTACTGGATCGCGCCCGGTGCGCAGGTCATCGGTGACGTGCAGCTCGGTGAAGATGTCGGTATCTGGTTCGGCGCGGTTCTGCGTGGTGACAACGATCCGATCGTGATAGGCGCCGGTACGAACATCCAGGACGGCGTGATGGTACATACCGATCCCGGCAAAGGCGTCACGATCGGCGATGGCTGCACGATCGGGCACCACGCAACCATTCATGGCTGCACGATCGGCAACAACTCGCTGGTCGGCATGGGCGCAACCGTGCTGAACGGCGCTCGGATCGGCAATAACTGCCTCGTCGGCGCCAATGCGCTGATCACGGAAGGCAAGACCTTCCCGGATAATTCCCTGATCGTCGGCTCTCCCGCCCGTGTCGTCCGCACCCTCGACGAGGTGGCCGTTGCGGGGCTCCGACTGTCGGCGGAAAACTATGTGCGCAACTGGCGCCGCTTTGCGGCAGACCTGCACCCGTTGTGAGCATTGCTGCCGTCAGGCAGCAATCTCAGCACAGGTCGCACAAAATCCCCTGATCTCGATCGTCGTCTTTTCCGGCTTGAAGCTGCGGCCACGGGTGATGGTCTCCAGCCGGTGGTCGACGTCGTGGTCGTGGAATTCGGTCACATGACCGCACTTGTTGCAGATCATGAAGGCCACAGTGCCGTGTCCCGAGCAGCCGTCATGAGGATGCGCACAGGCGACGAAGGCGTTGAGGCTTTCCAAGCGATGGACCATGCCGAATTCGACCAGCTTGTCGAGCGCCCGGTAGACCTGCAGCGGTGCGCGGAAGCCGTGTTCGCGCAGACGGTCGAGCAGGGTATAGGCCGAGAGCGGCCCGTCGCTGTCGACGAGGGCGTCGAAGACGAGGGACTGATTGCGCGTGAGATCGGTCTTGGTCATGGGTTCAGCCCCTCGAGCGAAGGTAGGTTGTCCTGGCACCCGGTCGGGGCAGCAGGCTGATGATGAAGAGCAGGAGCGCGGCAACCACGATCGACGGTCCTGATGGCGTGTCGTAGGTCAAGGAGCCGAAGAGGCCCATGACGACGGCGACGGCGCCTATCACCGAGGCGAGCACGGCCATGACCTCCGGGGTCGTTGCGAAGCGGCGCGCCGCTGCAGCCGGAATGATCAGCAGTGAGGTGATCAGCATGATGCCGACGATCTTCATCGCGATCGCGATCACGAGAGCCATCAGGAGCATGAAGATCAGCCGTGCACGCTCGGGCTGCATGCCCTCGGCTTCAGCCAGTTCGACATTGACGGTCCCGGCCAGCAGCGGCCGCCAGAGCCAGGCAATGATCGCCACCACCACCAAGCCACCAATCCAGACGATGGCGACGTCGGTCGGCGTAACGGCCAGAATGTCGCCGAAGAGGAAGGCGATCAGGTCGAAGCGCACCCAGGTCATGAAGGCGACCATGACAAGGCCGATCGCCAATGTCGCGTGGCTGAGGATGCCGAGCAGGGCATCGGCCGAGAGACCCTGGCGCTTCTGCAGAACGATCAGGATCAGCGAGACGAGTGCCGCAACGACGAAGACGCTGACCATCAGGTTCAGCGAGAAGAAGAGCGACAGCGCGACGCCGAGCAGGGCCGAATGGGCCATGGTGTCGCCGAAATAGGCCATGCGCCGCCAGATGACGAAACAGCCGAGCGGGCCGGTCGTCAAAGCAAGGCCGATGCCGGCGAGCATGGCGCGGATGAAGAAGTCATCCAGCATGGTCGTGCTCCCGGTTTTTGTGGTGCCCATGGTCATGGCCATCATGGTGTTCGTGGCCATGGTGATCATGGTGGTCGTGATGGTGGTGCCCGTCTTCGGGATGGCAGTGATCGGTCACGCTGCCATCGGCGTGCTGGACACGCCCATCGGGCAGGTGCGTGTGATCGTGGTCGTGGCTGTAGACCGCGAGCGTCTGTGCCGCCTTGGCGCCGAAGAGCCGCATGTATTCGGGGCTCTGGCTAACCGCCGCCGGGGTTCCCCGGCAGCAGACATGGCCGTTGAGACAGATGACCGTATCGGTTTCCGCCATCACCACATGCAGGTCATGCGAGATCAGAAGAATGCCGCAGCCGGTCGAGTTGCGGATGGATGTGATGAGGTCGTAGAGCGCGATCTCACCGGAAAAATCAACGCCCTGGACGGGTTCGTCGAGAACCAGAATGTCGGGCTTGCGGGCCATGGCACGGGCGAGCAGGGCCCGCTGGAATTCCCCCCCCGACAGGTGCTGGACCTCTGCACCGGCAAGATGGGCGATGCCGACAGCTTCGAGTGCCGTATTCACCTCAGTGGCGGACAAGGGTGCCGTCAGGGTCATCAGGCGGCGAACCGTCAGCGGCATGGTCCAGTCCACAGAGAGGCGCTGGGGCACGTAACCGACGCGCAGGCCGGGCTTACGCTCTACCCTGCCCTCGTCGGCCTTGGTCACCCCGATCGCCATCTTGGCGCTCGTCGACTTGCCGGACCCGTTGGGGCCGATCAGTGTGACGATCTCACCGGGGCGAACGGAGAAATCGACCCCGCGCACGAGCCAGCGGCCGTTTCGGTAGACACCAGCGCCGGTGAGTGACACCAGCGGTGCGGCCTCCCGTGATTTCATGGCATTCATAGGTTTCTCGAGATTTTGATGTTGCCACCTCCTATGCCACACGTTATAGCATAACGCAACTTAGGTAATAGTATTACATAACCATCCTCAGGAGCATTGCATGACCCGCTATCGCCTCGGACTGGCTGCCTCCACGGCGCTGCTTTTCCTGTCGCCCGCTTTCGCGATGGCAGCGCCGGACGTCGTGGTCTCGATCAAGCCCCTCCACTCGCTCGTCGCTTCGATCATGAAGGGTGTCGGCGAGCCGTCGCTGATCGTCGAGGGTGCCGCCTCCCCGCATACCTATTCGCTGAAACCGTCCAACGCCCGGGCGCTTGAAAATGCCGACGTGGTCTTCTGGGTGGGCCCTGGTCTCGAAGCCTTCCTGGATAAGCCTCTCGAGGCTTTGCCGAAGAATGCCAAGGTGGTAGAGCTCGAAGACACGCCGGGCCTGACCAAGCTGCCGTTCCGCGAAGGCGGTGCCTTTGAAGGCCATGACCATGGTGACCATGCCGAGGCCAGCGAAGGCGCTGATGACCACGCGCATGATCATGGCGCCGAAGAAGCCGGCCATGGCGAACATGCCAAGGTCGAGCACGCCGATGATCACCGGCACGACCACGGGGCCGAAGAAGCCACTGCCGCTGGTGATGGCGACGTGCACGAGGATCATGCCCATGAGGGTCATGATCACGATGAACACGAGCACGGCGGCACCGACATGCATCTCTGGCTCGACCCCAGCAATGCAAAGGCGATGGCAGCTGAAATCGCCAAGAGCCTTGGTGATGCCGATCCGGCAAACAAGGTAGCCTACGAAGCCAATCTGACGACCCTGAATGCCGAGATCGATGCGCTCGACACGGAGATTGCAGCGCAGCTGAAGCCGGTGCTGCAGAAGCCCTTCATCGTCTTCCACGATGCCTACCAGTATTTCGAAAAGCGTTATGGCGTGCGGGTGGCGGGTTCTGTGACGGTCAGCCCGGAAACCATGCCGGGCGCCGAGCGGCTGTCGACCATTCATGCCAAGATTGGGGAACTCGGAGCGGCTTGCGTATTCGCCGAGCCACAGTTCGAGCCGAAGTTGATCAGCGTTGTTACCGAAGGCACGCAGGCGAAGTCCGGCGTGCTCGACCCCGAGGGCGGTGCGCTGGAGGCTGGACCCGGTCTCTATGGCCAGTTGATGCGCAATCTCTCCACATCGATGAGCACCTGCCTCTCGCAGTAATCTGATCCCTCCCCCGGGCGAAAAAGGCGGGACTTCGGTTCCGCCTTTTTCAGATCAATGATTGTTATGTTATTACATTAAATGGAGTTTTCCCATGAAGAAGCTTCCCGTGACCGTCCTGTCCGGATTTCTGGGTGCCGGCAAGACGACCTTGCTCAACCATGTTCTCGCCAATCGCGACGGCGTGCGTGTCGCCGTCATCGTCAATGACATGAGTGAGGTGAATATCGATGCGGCGCTGGTGCGTGGCGGGGATGCAGCGCTGTCGCGGACGCAGGAGCAATGGGTGGAGATGAGCAATGGCTGCATCTGTTGCACGCTGCGCGACGACCTCTTGAACGAGGTGCGCGAGCTCGCCGAACAGGGGCGCTTCGACTATCTGCTGATCGAGGCGACCGGTATTGCCGAACCCTTGCCCATTGCCACCACCTTCGACTTCCGCGATGAACAGGGTCGCAGTCTCTCCGACATCGCCCAGCTGGACACCATGGTGACCGTGGTCGATGCCGCCAACCTTATCGGCGACTACTCATCGAGTGACTTTCTCGCGGACCGCGGGGAGACTGCCGGCGAAAACGACAATCGGACGCTGGTCGATCTGCTGGTCGAGCAGATCGAATTCGCCGATGTGATCATCCTCAACAAGGTCGGCACGGCCACCCCGGATCAGCTCGATGCGGCGCGCAAGATCATTGCCGGTCTGAATGCAGATGCCCGTATCATCGAGACCGACTTTGCCCATGTGGCCGCCAAAGACATCCTCGGAACCGGGCTTTTCGATTTTGCCAAGGCCGAGACGCATCCGCTGTGGTTCCAGGAACTGCACGGCTTCCGGGATCATGTTCCGGAAACGGAGGAATACGGGATCCGCTCCTTCGTCTACCGCGCCCGCGCACCGTTCGACCCCACACGCTTCCGGGCCTTTCTCGATCGCTCCTGGCCAGGCGTCATCCGGGCGAAGGGCTTCTTCTGGCTGGCCACCCGTCCGCATCATGTCGGAGAACTCAGCCAGGCCGGCCCACTCGTCAGGACGACCAAGATGGGCCTCTGGTGGGCATCGGTGCCGAAATCTCGCTGGCCCGACGATCCGGGCTTCCTCAACGCGATGACGCCCTATCTCGACCAGGAATGGGGAGACCGGCGACAGGAGATTGTCTTCATCGGTGCCGATCGCATGGACCAGCGTCAGATCACGGCGGAGCTGGATGATTGCCTCGTTGACGCAGAAACGTTCACGCCGACGGCCTGGGAGGGCCTTGCCGATCCCTTCGCCCGTTGGGCCTGAGGGTCAGATCTTTCCGCGCTTTTGCAGGACAGAGAGAACCACGGCCGCGCCGGCTTCACCGGCCGGCCGTTCCGTTTGCAGTTTGCGCCAGACGTCGTCATATCCGCTGAGCATGGCTGCACGTTGCGGCGTGTCGAGCGACAGGCGTTCGGCCCACCGCACGAGGCTTGCCGGGCGCAGCACGTCGTTGAAGTATTCCGGGACGACGGCATAGTCGGCAATCAGGTTCGGCAGGGCGCCGGTCCAGATCTTGATGCGGTTGGCGAGTAACCGGATGATCCAGTCGCCTTTGTAGGTCGAGACGACCGGGACATGGGCGAGCGCCAACTCCAGGATAACGGTGCCGGAAGCCGCGATCGCAGCGTCAGCCTCCTCGAAGGCGCGCCACTTTCCCTCGTCGCCAACGAGGATCTCTGGCCTCAGGGTCCAGTCCCGCGTTATGTCGCGCACGCGGGCTTCCTGGCGAGCCACCGTGGGCAGCACGAAGCGCGTCTCGCCATTGCGGGCTACGAACTCCTTCATCGCTTCCCCGAAGACCGGCAGGAGCTGGGTGATCTCGCTGCCTCGCGACCCCGGCAGCAGGAGAATGGTCTTGGGCTCACCTTGCCCCCTAACCGCCCTCGCCTTGCGGGCTTCGCGAATGCGACGGATATCCGAATGGCTGGACAGTCTATGGCCGACGAAATGGGTTTCCGGTCCACCGAGCCGCTGCATGACTGCGGGCTCGAATGGCAGGACCGCCAGCACGGCATCGACATAGTCGAGCATGGCCTTGGCGCGGTATTCCTTCCAGGCCCAGACGCTGGGGCACACATAGTTGACCACCGGCAGATCCGGCAGCTTGCGCCGCACCTTCTTTGCCACGCGATGGGTGAAATCCGGGCTATCGACGATCAACAGGAGATCGGGCTTTGCCTCGACGCTCGCATCAGATGTCAATGAAATCAGTTTGATAAGGCGCGGGAGCTTCGACAGAACCTGGGTGATGCCCATGATCGAGAGCTCGGAAAAATCGAAGAGCGACCTCAGCCCTTGCGCCTCGAGCGCATCCCCGCCGACGCCGACGAGCTCGACAGGGCCCGGATACATTGTCTTCAGCTGCGCAATGAGATCGGCCCCGAGCAGGTCTCCGGAGACCTCGCCGGCAATCACGGCGATCTTCAGCGGCGTGTCGCTCATGATCCAAGCTCCTTGTTCGACCGGTCTATGCCGACGACGAAGATACCGGCGGCATCTGCAGCCGCGATCATCGCCTCACGCTCGACCACGAGGGCCCGCCCAGCTTCGACGGCAATGCCCGCGAGCCCTGCAGCCTTGGCGTTTGCGACAGTCGAAACGCCGACTGTCGGCAGATCTGCCCGAAGATCCTGCTGCGGTTTGCAGAGTTTGACCAGAACGCCCTTGCGGCGTTGCGAGATCCGTCCCTCCGCACGCAGACCCTGAACGCGGGCAAGCATGGCGTCGGTGCCTTCGACGCCTTCCAGCGCAACAATACGGCCACCGACCGCAACCGCCCCCTGCCCGACATCGAGCCTGCCCAGCGTCTCGGCAGCATCTGCCGCCCTGTCGATATCCTTCAATGCATCCGCATCTGGGGAAATCGTCCCGAGTGGTCCGACCGTTGCGAGGAGACCCGGCAGGATCTCATGCGCGCCGAGCACTTCGCAGCCTTGCGCCTCGATCAGCGAGATCACCATGCGCAAGACAGCATCGTCACCGCCTGCGAGTAGGGTTCTCAGCGCCATGGGCAGCTTCAGAATCGACTTCCAATTGGCCCGGATCTCGCCGAAGGCCGGGCGTCGCTTGACGGCGCCCGACATCACGACCCGGCGAATACCGTGCTGACGAAACAAAGCCGAGAGGCCCGCCATGTCGCCGACGCCGACAACGGCGTTGTCGAAGCCCTGCCAGATGTCGTCGGCTTCGTTCTTCAGCCGGAGGACAAATGGATCCTCTCCTGCGTCGCGAGCGGCTTCAGCGAGAAAGAGCGGCAGTTTCCCACTCCCGGCGATGATCGCGAGGCGACCGGTTCGCGGCAGGCCGTCTGTTTGACCGGCCATCGTCATAGGTCAGTTCTTGCCGCGATGAGGAGACGACAATGCACGATCGCTCTCGGCCGCGATGAAATCGAGGATTTCGATGGCAGGCGCACAGTCGAGATATTCGTCACGGATGGCCGCTGCATTGGCACGTGCAGAGCCTTCGCTCTCGAAGATCTGCTTGAAGGCGCGGCGGACCTGGTGGATCACGGAGCGGTCAATGCCAGACCGGCTCATGCCGACCACGTTGAGGCCGCCGAGGATCCCCGGATTGCCGTTCAGCATACCGTAGGGAATGACATCATAGGCAACTGCGGACAGGCCACCGATGAAGGCCTGGCGGCCGATTCGGGTGAACTGGTGGACCGCACAGCCACCGCTGAGGATGGCCTTGTCCTCGACACGCACGTGGCCAGCCAGCATAACATTGTTCGATAGGATGATGTCGTTGCCGAGGATGCAGTCATGGGCGACATGGGAATTGGCGAGGAACAGGCAATTGTCACCGACGCGGGTAATCCCACCGCCGCCGACCGTGCCGCAGTTCATCGTCACACCTTCGCGCATGGTGCAATTCGCACCGACGACCAGAGTGGAATCTTCGCCTGCCTCGTGAAGGCTCTGCGAGACACCGCCGATCACGGCCATCGGGTGGATCTTGGTGCCGGCGCCGATTTCGGTCAGACCGGTGACGACAGCGTTCGAAATGAGCTCGACGCCGTCTCCGAGCGTCACGCGCGATCCGACCCGGCAAAACGGACCGATCCGGACATTCTCGCCGATCACCGCGCCGTCTTCGACCACGGCCATCGGGTGAATTACGGCGCTAGCGGCGATCTGGCTCATTTCTGATCCTTGCGCATGATCATGGCCCCGATGTCAGCCTCGGCGACAAGGGCGCCGTCGACCTTGGCGTCGCAATGGAACTTCCAGATGTTGCCGCGCTGCTTCTGCTTCACGACGTGGAACTCGACGCGATCACCCGGCACAACCGGCTTGCGGAAACGCGCATTGTCGATCGTCATGAAGTAGACGAGATTTCCGCCCTCGCCCTGAAGCCGTGCACAGATAGCACCGGCAGTCTGCGCCATGCCCTCGATCAGAAGGACGCCCGGCATGATCGGGCTTTCCGGGAAGTGACCCGTGAAATGCGGCTCGTTGGCCGTTACGTTCTTGATGCCGATGGCAGAGTTGTCACCGTCGATCTCGATGATCTTGTCCACCAGCAGGAAGGGATAGCGGTGGGGCAGAAGCTTCATGATCTCGAGGATATCAGCCGATCCCAATTCGCTCTTCGCGAGTTCAGTCATTGCTGGCTCCTTTGTCTTTGGCGCGGCCGTCATAGCGGCTCAAGGTGTCGGCCACCTCGCGCAGATAATCCTTCAACGGACGGGCCGGGACGCCGCCATATCTCTCTCCCGGGGGCACGTCTGCAAGAACGCCGCTCATCGCGGCAATCTGTGCGCCGTCGCCAATCTTGATGTGACCATTGACGCCCGCGGCACCGCCGATCATGACGCCGTCGCCGATGACCGTGCTACCGGCAATGCCGACCTGGCTGACGATGCCGCAATGACGCCCGATGCGAACGTTGTGACCAACCTGCACCAGGTTATCGATCTTGGTGCCCTCGCCGATCACCGTATCGTCCATGGTGCCACGGTCGATGGTGGTGTTCGCACCAATCTCGACATGATCCTGGATGATGACACGGCCGACCTGAACGATCTTGAGCATGCCACGGGGGCCCGGCGCGTAGCCGAACCCGTCCTGGCCGATGCGGGCGCCGTTGTGAATGATGACATTGTTGCCAATCAGGGCGACCTGAACAGTCGCGCCGCCGGCAATCACGCAGTCACGACCGATCCGCACTCCGGGGCCGATCACCGCACCAGGGCCAATGCGCGTGCCACTGCCGACTTCGACGTCGGCGCCGATCACCGCCATCGGCTCGATTTCGACACCGTCTTCCAGGCGCGCCGTCGGGTCGACAAAGGCTGCCGGAGATACTTTCGTTGTCCCCGACGTCATAGCAACTGGCTTGAGCCCCTGCGGATGCAGAAGACCGCCCGCCAGCGCAAAGGCGGTATGCGCGCTTTTGGCAACGAGAACGGGAATGTGGGACGGGATCAAAGAAAGAAGTGGCTTTTCGCAAAAGATCGCCGTGGCTTGGCAGGTCGCCAGATCTTCGCGGTTGCGACGGGAGAGGATGTAGCACACATCCCCATCCTTCGCCCTTGCCACCGGCGACACGGATCGAATGATCCGTCCACCATGGCTCTCATCCTGAAGTTCCGCCCCCGTCTGGGCTGCAAGCACAGCCAGGGTTACCCCGGCATGGGGCGGAAAGAAATGATTGTGGTCCATCAGCAAACGCTCCAGAACGTCAAACTGTCAGCGGTTCTGGATTGCCAGTCTTAGAACTGGTTCGCCATGCTGAAGCGGAATTCCTGGGTTTCGTCGAAGTCTTCCTTAGCGACAGGAACCGCATAGTCGACGCGCAGGGCACCGAAAGGCGAATTCCAGACCAGGCCGGCACCGACAGACGCGCGCAGCGACATGCTCGTGCCTTGTGCACCAGCATCACTTGCCAGTTCGCTGCCGAACAGCGTGCCGGCATCAGCGAAGACGGCGCCTCGGAAACCGAGATCCTGCGGAACCAGCGGAAGCGGGAATGTCGCTTCGGCCGAGGCCGTGAAGTATGTCGTGCCGCCGATCGAGTCATCACCCATGCGCGGGCCGATACCGCTATTGTCGAAGCCGCGGATTTCCTTGCCGCCGATCTTGAACTGATCGAAGACGTTCAGGTTGTCGCCGAGCGCCACAACGTGACCAGCCGAACCTGCCACCGAGCCCACGATGTCGAACTCGTCCGACAATGTGTAGAACATGCGGGCGCGGATAAAGGCCTTGTAGTATTCGGAATCGCCACCGAGACCGGCATATTCATGCGTGAAGCTCGCATAGATGCCTTCGTGCGGGTTCTGACGATCATCGACCGTGTTATAAACGATCGAGTGACCAAAGATCGCCTGCGTCCACGATCCCTGCGCAATTACGTCGAGATAAGGCTGCGCTGTGTTACCAGCGTTCGCACCATCGTTGATGTAATCAATTTCCTTATAGGTGTAGCGCAGCGTCGTTGCGAGGTCTTCGGTGATCGGAGCGGTCACGCGGATCGTACCGCCCTGCTCCTCATAGTCGTAATAGGTGTTGCTGCTGGTCGAGCTCTTGAACAGGTCGAATCCGGCGGCCAGACGGTAACCGAGGAAGTAGGGCTCGGTGAAGGAGAAGTTATACGTCTGCGTATCGTCGAAGCCACCACCGGCAGCAAGACGGATGAACTGACCGCGACCAAGGAAGTTCTTCTCTTCGACGGAGGCTTCAAGAACCAGACCACCGTCACCGACGGAGTAACCGGCACCGATACCGAACGAACCGGTCGGCTGGTCCTGCACGTCAACGATGACAACGACGCGGTCCGGCGAGCTGCCAGCCTGGGTCGAAATGTTGACCGAGGCGAAGAACCCAAGGGCTTCAAGGCGGCGCTTGGCGCGGGATATGGTTTCCTGGTTAAAGGCGTCGCCTTCGGAAATGTCGAACTCGCGGCGAATGACGTAATCGCGTGTGCGGGTGTTGCCACGAACCTCGATGCGCTCGACATAGGCGCGCTCACCCTGGTCGACGAGATAGGTCACGCCGATGGTGTTGGTTTCGAAATTGCGATCACCGCGCGGAACAACACGGGCGAACGGATAACCGGCCGAGGATACGCGGCGCGAGATGGCTTCCATCGACTTCTGAACGTCGCGGGCACTGTAGGTGTTGCCTTCGCGCGTCTCGAGAAGACCCTGCAGCTCCGAACCGTCGATACCCTCAACAGTCGATTCGACCGACACGGCGCCGAAGCGGTAACGCTGACCTTCGTCGACCGTCATGTTGATAGTGTATTCGTTGCCGGCTTCATTCAGCACAGCTTCGGACGAGATCACCCGGAAATCGGCGTAACCATGGTTGTAATAGAACTGGCGCAGGGCTTCTTCGTCCGCGCGCAGCTTGTCCTCGTTGTAGACGTCCTTGCGGGTCAGGAAGGACAGGATACCCGATTCCTTCGTCTGAAGAACGGCTGCGAGGCGACCGTCGGAATAGGCGCTGTTGCCAACGAAATTGATTGCGCTGATCTTCGTGCGTTCGCCCTCGTTTACGACGAAGGCGAGGTTCACGCGACCCTCTGCGACCGGCACGACCTGCGTGGTCACTTCGACGTCGCTGCGACCGATCGCGGCATAAGCTTCACGGATGCGCTCGATGTCCGCGCTGATGAGGCTGTCGCTGTAGGGGCCTTGCGCCTGGGTCTGAACGATGCCCTGAAGCTTGTCGTCCTTGATCTTGCGGTTGCCGTTGAAGACGACCTGATTGACCAGCTGGTTTTCAGCAACGGTCACCACGAGCGTGCCGCCGGAAACGGAGATCTGAACATCGGAGAAGAAGCCGGTCGCGTAGAGACGCTTGACCGATTCATCGATGTCGGTGTTGGAGAAGGTCCGACCCGGCTGGATCGACAGATTGGAGCGTACAGCCTCCGCACCCACACGCTGAGCTCCGCGTACGTCGATACGCTGAACCACTGCGGCTTCGGCAGCAACCGCCGATGCAAGAACGGCAATACCTGCGCCCGAAGACACGACACCAGCAGACAGCGCGACCGCCGATACTGCGTTCAAAAACTTTGAACCAGCCTTCATGTGTATACTATACCTTCTTCAATTGCCCCGCAGTCGGCACCCGACTCCGGCCCGTGTGTGGTTTTAACGGGTTTTACCCTACAAGCAAGTGTGCGAGTTAATTTCTGTTTACTTCATTTCAACGCGTGGCCCAATCGCCACTATCGATTTGAAACATCGTAAACAAATCCTTTCTCGGTGTGCAAGCTTCCCCGTCTAGCCAATCAAACGGCTTATGTCGTTCCAGGTGGCGAAGACCATCAGAGACAGGATCATCGCCATCCCAATCCGGAATGCGATTTCTTGTGCGCCCTGCCCCATCGGCCTCCCCCGTACTGCTTCAATCGCGTAGAGAACGAGATGTCCCCCGTCAAGGACCGGAACTGGGAACAAATTCAAAAGCCCCAGAGAAACGGAAAGAACCGCTGCCAGATTTAACAGAGCGATAACGCCGAGCGTCGCCATCTGGCCCGATGCCTGCACGACTCTCACCGGTCCGCCCAGCTGGTCGGCATTCATTCGGCCCGCGATCATGTTGCCGATATAATCGAAAGTGCCGGTGACGATATGACCGGTCTGGCGCACGCCTTCCCATACGGCCTCTAGCGGAGACAGTTGTACGACGCGGAAATTGCCGGCCTGCTGGTCGGTGATGATGCCGATCTGCCCGACTTCCATCTTGTTGCCAAACCGGTCGCTGGTTTCTGCACGTTGCGGCACCAGCGGAAAATCAATCTCCTCGCCATTGCGGCGCACCGTCACTTCGACCGGGACTTCCGGACGCATGGTGATGTAGCGCACGACATCGTCAAAGGTCTCGATTGCACGGCCATCCAGGGCGACCAGGACGTCACCACGGGCAATCCCGGCTGTTTCGGCTGCACTGCCCGCCTTGATGTCGGCAACGACCGGATCGGAGACCGGCTTGCCCATGGTCGCGAACATGCCGGCGAAGATCACGATGGCGAGCAGGAAATTGGCAAGTGGTCCGGCCGCGACAGTCACGGCACGCTTCCACAGCTTCGCGCCGTTCAGGGTCTGGGCCCGCTCCTCCTCGGTCAGTTCCTCGGCCATCGTCCCGTCAGGGCGGCTGGCCGCATCGGCATCCCCAAAAAAGCGGACATAGCCGCCCAGCGGAATGGCAGAGATCTTCCAGCGTGTGCCGTGCTTGTCGGTAAAGCCCACGAGTTCCGGACCAAAACCGACAGAAAAAGCCAGGATCCGTATGCCCGACCAGCGGCCGGCAAGGTAGTGCCCCATTTCGTGAATGAAAACGAGCAGAGACAGAATCAGGATGTAGGGCAGGATATACCCACCAAGGAAGCTGAGGATTGAGCCGATCTGTTCCATCTATCCGTATCCTGATCTCGCCCATGGCGAATGTTGAAGCGGTCCTTCGTCCAGCCGTGCGCGCCACTCAGAGACCGAAGAGGAAGGCACCCATCGAAGCGACGGCACCGCCACTTCCTGCCGAGCCGGCAATTGCCAAGAAAAACGCTGCAAAACAGGCAAATACAAGGCCATCGACGCGATCCATCACCCCGCCATGGCCCGGGATCAGCCTGCTCGAATCCTTCACGCCAAAGCGGCGCTTGATGAAGGATTCGAAGAGGTCGCCAATCTGGCTTGCAACCGACAGCGCGAACGCCACGAGACCGACCCAGATGCCGATGTCCTGGAAGTGCGTCATGGCAACCACGAGGCCGCCGACGACGCCGGCGACAGTCCCGCCGATCGCGCCGGACCAAGTCTTGCCGGGCGAGATGCGCGGGGCAAGCTTCGGACCACCTATGGCCCGACCGACGAAGTATGCCAGGATGTCGGTTGCCCAGACAACGACGAAGACGAAAAGCATGGCGATGAAGCCGAGCGAATCCTCACCCCGGATGGCCGATAGCGAAATGGCGCTGAGGCCGGCATAAAACAATCCGGCGGGCTGCCACCAGCTGACACGACGCAGCAAGGACGGGATAGCCAGGGTGATGACCAGGCCGGCGAAAAGCGGCACCGTCATGTCGGCCTGGCCGAACAGCATGTTCAGGCTAATCAGCGCCATCGCCAGCCAGCCAAACGCGTTGGCTCTCAGGCTGCCGTCGGCAAGCCTCGTGATGGTCGACCACTCGTAATAGATCAACAGACCAATCGCAGCAGCCACCCCCTTGAAGGCCAGCCCGCCGAACCAAGTCGCCGCCAGAACAACCACGATCAAGACAATGGCAGAAACGATCCTGAGCTGGAGTTCGCGCGACATCGTCAAGGTCATGAGCCGACTGCCACCGCTTTGGCCGACAGGCCACCGAAGCGACGATCGCGCGCTGCGTATCGTTCCAGGACACTGTCGAATAGTGCGGGCGTGAAGTCCGGCCAGAAATCGGGCACGAACATCAGCTCGGCATAAGCCGCCTGCCAGAGCAGGAAATTCGACAGGCGCTCCTCGCCGCTGGTGCGGATCACCAGATCCGGATCGGGAATACCGGCCGTATCGAGGAAGTCGTTCAGCTTTTGTGCGTCGATTTGAGACGGTTCAAGCCTGCCGGCCTGCACTTCGACTGCGAGACGCGCAGCAGCCCGCGCAATCTCGTCGCGCGACCCGTAGTTGAAGGCGATGACGAGGGTCATGGCCTGGTTTTCGACCGTGGTTTCCTCCGCTTCGAGGAGAAGCGAACGGATGTCGTCGCGGAGGTTCTGGCGGTCCCCGATCACGCGAATGCGGACACCCGCGCGATGCAGATCGGCGAGATCACGGCGAATAAAGGCTTTCAGCAGGCCGAAGAGTTCGTTGACCTCGGCTTCCGGTCGCCGCCAGTTCTCTGAGGAGAAGGCAAACAGCGTCAGGAACGATATGCCGGCCTCACCAGCCGCCTTCACCGTCTCGCGGACAGTCTCGACCCCCTTGCGGTGGCCAAAGGTTCGCGGCAGGCCGCGTGCATTCGCCCAGCGCCCATTGCCATCCATGATGATCGCAACATGCTGCGGAACGATGCGATGTTGAACTGTCGACATTGGCGAGGATCCAGGCGGCTCGGAGAGTACGGCGAAGAACGACTCTGCCTTAAACCTGCATGATTTCCTTTTCCTTGTCCGCGAGCAAGCGGTCGACATCGACAATCGTCTCGTCGGTCATCTTCTGCACCTTGTCGGACAGGGAGCGGCTGTCGTCCTGACTGATCGCGCCGTCCTTTTCAGCCTTCTTCAGGCCGTCCATGCCGTCGCGACGCACATGGCGAATGGCAACCTTGGCCTTTTCGGCGTAGTCATGTGCCACCTTGACGAGCGACTTGCGGCGTTCCTCGTTCAATTCCGGCAGAGGAATGCGAAGGTTCTGGCCGTCCATGATCGGGTTGAGGCCGAGATTGGCCTCGCGAATGGCGCGGTCGACAGCATTGACCATGGACTTGTCCCAGATGGAGACACCCAGCATGCGGGGCTCGGGCACGGTCACGTTGGCCACCTGATTGAGCGGCACGCGCGAACCATAGGCTTCGACGGTCACCGGATCGAGGATGTTGGCCGAGGCACGGCCTGTACGCAGCGACGCGATATCGTTCTTGAATGCGTTGATGGCACCGTCCATGCGGCGCTTGATGTCGTTGAGATCAACCCCTGCGGTCATCATGGTTCTCCCATTGCTCTGTCAGCTGGCGGCATCGCGGGATGGCCGCCGCTCATTTTCATCAGTTGTCGGTGACGATCGTCATGCGACCGGCGCCAGACAGGATTTCGCCGAAGCCACCCTTCTCGTGGATCGAGAAGACGATGATCGGAATATGGTTCTCACGCGCCAAGGCCACGGCCGCAACGTCCATGACGGCAAGCCCCTTCTGCAGGACTTCATCATGGGTCAGACGGTCGAAGCGCGTGGCGTCAGCGACTTTCTTCGGGTCGGCGGAATAGATCCCGTCAACTTGCGTGCCCTTGAAGATTGCCTGCGCGCCAATTTCGGCAGCACGGAGCGCTGCGGCAGAATCGGTGGTGAAGAAGGGATTGCCCGTGCCGCCAGCGAAGATCACCACCCTGCCTTGCGCCAGATGGTGAAGAGCAGCACGCTGCGAGAAGCTTTCGCAGATTTCCGGCATGGCGATCGCCGAGAGAACCACTGTGTCGATGTCGAGCTTGCGCAGCGAGGTGGCAAGCGCGAGTGCGTTGATGACGGTCGCCAGCATGCCCATGTGGTCGCCGGTCACGCGGTCACCGCCCTTGGATGCGACGGCCACGCCGCGGAAGATATTGCCGCCACCGACGACGACACCGACTTCGACGCCCATGCGCCGCGCTTCGGCGATGTCACCGGCGATCCGGTCAGCCACGGCCACATCGATCCCGAATCCCTGACTGCCCATGAGGGCTTCGCCGGAAGCCTTGAGGAGGACGCGCTTGAACAATGGCTTGGCTGACATGAATGCTCCCGAGATCAATTCTGAGCCGGATACACGAAGGGCACCGCGTTGTCACGCGATGCCCGATGTTTTCCCTCGAAGAAGGAGAGGATCTCTGATCAGCCCTTGGCCACAGCAGCGACTTCAGCAGCGAAGTCGCTCTCTTCCTTCTCGATGCCTTCGCCGAGCAGCAGACGTGCCATGCCGGTGACTTCGATCGGGGCGCCTGCGTCCTTTTCGGCAGCCTTGATGGCGTCGCAAACGGTCAGGTCAGGGTTGATGACGAAAGCCTGCGAGAGAAGGGCGACTTCTTCGAAGAACTTGCGCATGCGGCCTTCGACCATCTTCTCGATGATTGCGTCCGGCTTGCCCGAGGCGCGCGACTGTTCGATGAAGACGTTGCGCTCGCGCTCGGCGACAGCGGCATCGACTTCTTCCGAACGGATGGCGAGCGGGTTGGTGGCCGCGATGTGCATGGCGACCTGACGGCCGATGGCAGCGAGCACGTCCTTGTTGCCAGTCGACTTCAGCGCAACGAGAACGCCGAGCTTGCCGAGGCCTTCAGAGGCGGCATTGTGGATGTAGGTCGCGACGACGCCGTCCTCGACCGAGAGCTTGACGGCGCGGCGCAGCGTCATGTTCTCGCCGATATGTGCGATGGCATCCTTGATGGTGTCGGTGACGGTCTTGCCGCTGGCCGGATACATGGCAGCGCCGATCGCCTCGACGGAACCGTCGGTCCCGATGGCCACGGAAGCCACGCCGCGGACGAGGTCCTGGAAGGCGTCGTTGCGGGCAACGAAGTCGGTTTCGGAGTTGACTTCGACGACAACCGCCGAGGTGCCTGCGCCGTTGATGCCGATTAGGCCTTCAGCAGCCGTGCGGCCCGACTTCTTGTCGGCCTTGGCGATACCCTTGGCGCGCAGCCAGTCGATGGCAGCTTCGACGTCACCGTCGTTCTCGATGAGAGCCTTCTTGCAGTCCATCATGCCTGCGCCGGACTTCTCGCGCAGTTCCTTAACCAGTGCTGCAGTGATTTCAGCCATTGTTTGCCTCTTGTCTGTTCAAGCGATGCGCCAGACCATCGTGACCCGGTGCATGCTGTTTGGGGGACGAAATGTACCCGGAAGTGTGACAACGTGATGAAGCAGGTCACCACGAAAACCTTGAACGCATTCAGGACCGTATCGGTGACAGGTCGCCGGAATTGCGAGGCCGCCCGAGGCTCAGACGAGCTTTCGGGCGGCCGTATCCCTTGACGGGTGCGGCGGATCAACTCCGCCGCGTTCGAAGCATCAAGCTTCTGCTTCGGTCTCGAGAGCCGGCTCGATCGGAGCTTCGGCAGAGGCGCCGATGTCACGACCGGAGGAGCCCTGCTGGCGAGCGATGCCGTCGATGGCAGCGCGCGAGATCAGGTCGCAGTAGAGAGCGATGGCGCGCGAAGCGTCGTCGTTACCCGGGATCGGGTAGTCGATGAGATCCGGATCGCAGTTCGAATCGATAACAGCAACAACCGGGATGCCGAGGCGCTTGGCTTCGTCGATCGCGATCTTTTCCTTGTTGGTGTCGATGATGAACATCAGGTCCGGGGTGCCGCCCATGTCACGGATACCGCCGAGAGCCTTTTCGAGCTTTTCGCGTTCGCGCTCGAGGTTCAGGCGCTCCTTCTTGGAGTAGCCAGAGGCTTCCGAAGACAGGATCTCGTCGAGCTTGCGCAGACGGGCGATCGAGTTCGAAATGGTCTTCCAGTTGGTCATCATGCCGCCGAGCCAGCGGGAGTTGACGTAGTACTGGGCCGAACGCTTGGCGCTGTCAGCAATGATTTCCGAAGCCTGACGCTTGGTGCCGACGAACAGGACGCGGCCGCCACGAGCGACGGTGTCGGACACGACCTGAAGGGCGCGCGACAGCATCGGAACGGTCTGAGCCAGGTCGATGATGTGGATGTTGCTACGATCGCCGAAGATGTACGGCTTCATCTTCGGGTTCCAGCGGTGCGTCTGGTGACCGAAGTGAACGCCAGCTTCCAGAAGCTGACGCATGCTAAAATCAGGCAATGCCATGCCTTTTTCTCCTTTTCCGGTTGAACCCCCGCGAGACAAACAGCAGACCTCTCGGTCTACCACCGGGCGGAAGCGGCAGGATTTCTCCCTGTCGATCCCAAGTCTCGCGTGTGGAATGACGCGGCCATACAGGGGCGCTAGTCAAAAAGCAAGTGTGAAAGCCGCGATTTTGCCGGCGGCTTCGGCGATTAGTGGCAATCGCCGTCCGGCTTGCCGAGGACTTCGAGCTTGGTCAGCTTGCCGGCCAGGACGAAATCGCCATAGTCGAGGGTAAGATCGCGCGTCACGCCATTGTCGTAAAGCTTGAAGGACTGGCTGTAGATCGGTTCCTGGTCGCCCTTGGTCTTCTCGTCAAAATAGGCGATCGACACCGGCCAGTAGTCTTGGGTTCCGAGCGTTGCCAGGGCCTTGGCTTCGGGGTCTGCCGCGCTCGACTTCTTCGGGCCACCGACGACAGTCGTGGTCAAGAAGGTCTGGTCACCGTCCTCAGAGCCGTCGAAGATCCGCGATTCGAAAACCTGTTCGCCCTTTCGCGCCCGGGCAATGACTTCCAGCATGTGCTCGGCGGGAAAGCGGCTGTCTGCGAGTTCGAGTGCTCGCTTGTCGGGGCCGGTCAACTCGATCTTGACCTTGCCGCCCAACTCGGATGCCGCACCGCTCACGTCCTTGTCGAGCTGGTCATCCGTGAAGGATTTGTTCTCGAAACGGAACTTGCCGCCCGTCACGTCCTCGAAGGTGGTCGAGCGCTGGTCCGTCACGCGCACACCCTCGCCCACGTCAATTCGGGTCACAAAGCGGAACTGGGTGTTGAAGCCCTTGCAGGCCGAACCGCTGAATTCATAGACCATACGGCCGCGGACGGATTCGATGCCCGACCGGTCGGATGCCTCCTTGAGCACGATCTCATAGACGGCGCGGTGCGGCACGAGGCCGACGGTGGCCGCGGATGCAGCAGCCCCCGTGGCGCCGACGGCAACAAGCGCCACCGACGCTCGGAACGCCATTCGCAAAGGAAACATCGACACCCTCCTGTTGGACTCGTCATCGATGTTATAAGAACACATCCGGCAAAAGCGAGACATGCTTTTCGTCGCCACAAGTTTCTCAACTTTTATCAACAGACCGGGAATCGACCATGTCCGACACTATCGACGGCCGCCTTGCAGCACTGGGCATCAGCCTGCCGGAAGCCGCTGCCCCCGCCGCCAATTACGTGCCCTATGTGATCAGCGGAAACCTGCTCTTCCTCTCCGGCCAGTTGCCGATTGAAGGCGGAAAAGTGGCGGTGATCGGTCTCGTCGGTGGCGATGTAGCGCTGGCCGACGCCCAAAGAGCGGCCGAACTCTGCGCGATCAACATCCTGGCCCAGGCCAAGGCTGCGCTGTCCGGCGACCTGTCGCGCATCAAAAGGGTCGTCAAGCTGAATGGCTTCGTCGCTTCCGCACCCGGTTTCGTCGAGCAGCACCTCGTCATCAATGGCGCCTCGAACCTGATTGCCAATGTGCTGGGCGACGCGGGCAAACATGCGCGTGCAGCCGTCGGCGTGGCACAACTGCCACTCAATGCCGCCGTCGAGATCGACGCCATCCTGGAGATTGCCCTGTGAGCCACGTAGACTGGATCAAGGATCTGCCGGTCGCCCATCGCGGCTACCACGACATGAACAAGACCATTTGGGAAAATACGCTTTCGGCCTTCCGCAGGGCGATCGAGGCAGGCTTTGCGATCGAATGCGACATCCAGCTTTCCTCCGACAGCGTGCCGATGGTTTTCCACGATCACGACCTGCAGCGCCTCTGCAACATGAACGGTGAGGTGCGCGAGCGCACTGCCGGCGAATTGCGGATGTTGTCCATCGGGGGGACGAAGGACAAGATCCCGACGCTTCGCCAGATGCTCGACCTCGTGAAGGGCCAGGTTCCGCTGGTGATCGAACTCAAGGGCATCGACGCCGAGCAAGACGACGGCTTCGTCGAGGCGGTGCTCGAAGTACTGGAAGGCTATGAAGGCAAGGTCGCGCTGATGAGCTTCGACTATCACCTGCTGCGTGCCCTGAAAGGCGCACAGTGCCCGTGGCCGGTCGGGCTCACGGCGGAAGGCGTGAAACCCGAAGACCTCGCGGCGCATGCGGAAGCCATGGCGCTGGGCCTCGACTTCACCTCCTATTGCGTCGCGCATCTGCCCAATGACTTCATCACAGACCTGCGTGAAAAGGGCACACCCGTGATTACCTGGACCGTCAGGGATGAAATGATGCGGGTACAGACCTATAAATATGCAGAGCAGATGACATTCGAAGGCTTCGACCCGCGCCAGTCGCCGGCGATCGCCTGACGGGAGATCCATGGCAGACGAGGTGACGATCCGCGTAGTCCGCTCCTTCGAGGAGATTTCACCCAGCGAATGGGGCTTGCTTTCCGGAGCCTCCCGTTCCGGGCCGGGTTACAATCCCTTCACCTCCCATGCCTTTCTCTCGGCCCTAGAAGAGTCGGGCTCGGCCACGGCCGAGACCGGGTGGATGGGACATCATTTGCTTTTGGAAGAGGAAGGGCGCCTAGTCGGCGCCATTCCCTGCTATCTCAAGAGCCATAGTCAGGGTGAATATGTCTTCGACCATGGCTGGGCCGACGCGTTCCAGCGCGCCGGCGGACGGTATTATCCCAAGCTCCAGGCTTCCATTCCGTTCACCCCGGCAACGGGGCCCCGGCTGCTCGTGCGCCAGGGTGAAGATGTCAATCGGGTGCAGCTGCTGCTCGCCCAGGGGCTGCAGCAAGTGGCGCAAGAACTCGGCATCTCCTCGGCGCACATAACCTTCCTTCCGCAAGGTGAGCTCCCTTCCCTTACGGCATCGGGCTTTCTGCATCGGACCGACCAGCAATTCCATTTCATCAATCGCGGCTATGCGAACCACGAGGCCTTTCTCGGGGAACTGTCGTCGTCCAAGCGAAAGAACCTGCGCAAAGAGCGCCGGTCAGCACTGGAACACGGGCTAAGCATCGACTGGCTGACGGGCAGCGATCTGACGGAGGAAATCTGGGATCAGTTCTTCCATTTTTACATCGACACCGGAAGCCGCAAATGGGGGCGGCCCTATCTCACCCGCCTGTTCTACTCGCTTGTCGGAGAACGCATGGCCGACGACGTCCTGCTGGTGATGGCGAAGCGCAACGGGCGCTATGTGGCCGGAGCGATCAATTTCATCGGCGCGGATGCGCTTTACGGTCGCCACTGGGGCTGCATAGAGGACCATCCCTTTTTGCATTTCGAAGTCTGCTACCACCAGGCCATCGACTATGCGCTGGAGAAGGGTCTCGGCCGCGTCGAGGCTGGCGCCCAAGGCGAACATAAGCTCGCCCGTGGTTACGAGCCGGTCATCACCCATTCTGCTCATTTCATCACGCATCCGGGGCTGCGGCGCGCCGTTGCAGACTACCTTGCACAGGAACGGCGAGAAGTTGCGCAGATCGGCGAGTATCTGGGTGAACACACCCCGTTCCGAAAGGGCGAGCGCCAGCCACGCGAGGGCGAGGAATTCGACGGTTGAGCGCCTGGCCCGCAGACTTGAAGCGCGCCACCGCTTACCGTTAAGTGGCCAGACAATCGAGGAGACGACCATGACCGCCTATGATCCTGATAACATCTTCGCCAAGATCCTGGCCGGCGACATTCCGTCAGTAAAGCTCTACGAGGACGAAGATGCGCTCGCCTTCATGGACGTCATGCCACAAGCGCCCGGCCACCTTTTGGTGATCCCAAAGCAGGGGTCCCGCAATCTGCTCGATGCCGATCCGGCGGTGCTCGCAAAGCTGATGCCGGTGGTCCAGAAACTGGCCAATGCAGCGAAAGAGGCCTTCGAGGCCGACGGCGTCTTCGTCGCGCAGTTCAACGAACCGGCCGCAGGCCAAACCGTTTTCCACCTGCATTTCCATGTAATTCCGAGGCATGACGGCGTGCCGTTGAAGCCTCATGCAGGCGGCATGGCCGAAGTCGAGATGCTGAAAGCCCAGGCCGAGAAGATCAAGGCGGCGCTCTGAACGAGCGCCACCATTTCGGCCCACCGATCAAGGTCAGCCGACGAAGCCACCGACAACCGCCAATGCGGCAATCGCGACCAGGGCGAGATCCATGATCGGAAACGAGCCGGTCGAACTTGCTGAACGGCTACGAGAAGACCGTTTGCGCAGGTCCTCCGGCAGAACCTTGAACCGCGGCGGATCACCATGTTTCAGCGTTCGGAAGCGTACGACCTTTGACATTTCGCTTTCCTCCTGTTGATCGAGAACTACGATCTGGGAGGTGAAATGTGGCAATTCCAGCGATCACACGTGTGTGTGATCGACCGTCATCTCAGAGCCAGACCAGGCCTGCGCCCAGGATTGCCAAGGGAACGACGACCCCGACGATGACCCGCTGGCCGCTGAGCAGGAAGGCCGCGAAGCCCAGGCCGGCCGCTGCCAGCCGGAGCCAAAGCGGGGAGGCTTCCAGCATTCCCGAGGGGAAAACGACCAGTTTTGCGGTTACGGCCATGACGAGGGCCGTCGCAACCGCCCTCACCCAGTTCAGCGCCTCGGAGCCCTCCTGAAGTCGGTTCCCGGCAATCACGCCCAGCCAGCGCCACATGTCGGTCGCGAGCCAGCCGGCGACAATGATCACCACGTAGGGCCAGTAGTCCGCCATCAGACTAACTCCTCAACCGGCTCGTCTGCCGAGGGGTGTACAGCCGCCGATGCCTTGCCGCCACGGATGACAAAGCGATCGAACAGATAGGCCAGGGTGCCGCCCCCGAGACCGGCGATCAGGATATCAAAGCCCGGCACGACGATGGCCAGGAGCGGCCCGGAGACGACGCCGACGACGAAGGCAACCTTCACAACGGACTGCCGTCCAGTCGCCCAGATCGAAGCGATGAAATAGACCGGCGTCAGGAAGAAGAGCAGGCCTGCGACGACAGGCGGAAAACTCGCCACCAGCCCGTAGCAGATGCCGACGAGGATTGTGTTGACCGTCACGAGCGTAATGCCGAAACCCGCGAAATATGCAACGCGTGCCTCACGCGGCACGGTCTTGAAGCTCCCCATGGCAAAGACCCAGGCGGTGATGGCGATGAAATGGGACAGGAGGAGCAACAGCCATGTCGGCGTGCGCTCGGTCCGCATTTCCGGCACAAGCGAGGCCACCATCGGCATCATCCGGATGGACGACAGGGAAACGGCGAGAAAGATCGCCAGCAGGTTCGCCCCGCTCGTCATCGTGCCGATCAGGATCATCTTGGCCGGCAGAGCCCAGACGGTGGCCGTCATGAACATGGCCTCGGCGCGGGTGACACCGGACTGAAGAGCGAAGGCGGAAAAGCCGACGAAGGAAATCATCAGGATAATTGCCGGCAGACTGAAGAGGCCGCGCATGCCGGTGAAAAACCACCGCGTTTGTGAAATATCGGAGGAAGCCGAAGACATCTGAAATTCCGGATCGGCAAAAAGAAAGTGCCGGGCTTTGCGCCCGGCACGGTTTTTCATGGACAGCGGCGCTTACTTCTTCTTCGGCACCTTAGGCACGGCCGACCGTTTGGCGGGCTTCGGCGCCTCGTCGATCACGGCGACGTCGCCGTCATCCTCGATGACCGAAGCCTTGGAGGCCGGCTTGCGCTTCGCCTTAGCGGGCTTGGCCGAGGCCACCTCGGCTTCAGGCTTTGGCTTGACGGGTGCCACTTCGGAAATCGCTTCCAGATCGAGCACCTCGTCGCCAGCCTCGTCGGTCTTGGTCCCGACCTTGACGACACCACCCTTCTTAAGCTTGCCGAACAGGATCTCGTTGGCGAGCGGCTTCTTTATGTGCTCCTGGATCACCCGACCCAAGGGACGGGCGCCCATCTTCTCGTCGTAGCCATTCTTCGCCAGCCAGGCGATCGCAGGCTCCGACAGGTCGAAGGTGACGTTGCGTTCGGACAGCTGGGCCTCCAGCTGCATGACGAACTTCTGCACCACCTGATGAATAACTTCCGTCGGCAGTGGCGCAAACGGGATCGTCGCATCGAGACGGTTGCGGAATTCCGGCGTGAAGAGGCGGTTCAACGCTTCTTCGTCTTCGCCGGTGCGCTTCGAAGACCCGAAGCCGATCGCCGACTTCGCCATTTCCGACGCGCCCGCATTCGTCGTCATGATCAGGATGACGTTGCGGAAGTCGATCTTCTTGCCGTTGTGGTCCGTCAGCTGGCCATGGTCCATGACCTGCAGCAGGATGTTGTAGATATCCGGATGCGCCTTCTCGATTTCATCGAGCAGCACGACCGAATGCGGATGCTGGTCGACACCGTCGGTCAGGAGGCCGCCCTGATCGAAGCCGACATAGCCGGGAGGTGCACCGAGCAGACGCGATACTGTGTGCCGCTCCATGTATTCCGACATGTCGAAGCGCAGCAGTTCGACGCCGAGTGACGCCGCGAGCTGCTTCGCCACTTCCGTCTTGCCGACGCCGGTCGGACCGGAGAAGACGTAGGAGCCGATCGGCTTGTTCGGTTCACGCAGACCCGCACGCGCCAGCTTGATGGCGGTCGAGAGGGCTTCGATCGCCTTGTCCTGGCCGTAAACGACCGAGCGCAGTTCCTTCTCCAGGTTGGCGAGAACCATCTCGTCATCCTTGGACACGGTCTTGGGCGGAATCCGGGCCATCGTCGCGATGGTGACCTCGATCTCCTTCTCGGTGATCAGCTTGCGGCGCTTGGACGCCGGCAGAAGCATCTGGGCCGCACCGGTCTCGTCGATCACGTCGATTGCCTTGTCGGGCAGTTTGCGGTCGGAGATATAGCGGGCCGACAGCTCCACGGCCGACTTGATCGCCTCGTTGGTGTAACGCAGCTTGTGATAGTCCTCGAAATAAGGCTTGAGGCCCTTCATGATCTCGATGGCATCATCGATCGACGGTTCATTGACGTCGATCTTCTGGAAACGGCGAACGAGCGCGCGGTCCTTTTCGAAGAACTGGCGGTACTCTTTGTAGGTGGTCGAGCCGATGCACCGGATCGCCCCCGAAGAGAGCGCCGGCTTCAGGAGGTTGGACGCATCCATGGCGCCGCCGGACGTCGCACCCGCGCCGATCACCGTATGAATTTCGTCGATGAAGAGTACGGCCCCCGGATAGTCTTCGAGTTCCTTGACCACCTGCTTCAGGCGCTCTTCGAAGTCGCCGCGATAGCGCGTGCCAGCAAGCAGTGTGCCCATGTCCAGCGAGAAGATGGTCGCGTCGGCGAGCGCTTCGGGCACCTTGCCCTCGACGATGCGCTTGGCGAGGCCTTCGGCAATCGCCGTCTTGCCGACGCCGGGATCACCGACATAAAGCGGGTTGTTCTTGGAGCGGCGGCACAGGACCTGGATCGTGCGGTTGACCTCGCTGTGGCGGCCGATCAGCGGATCGATCCGACCGGTCTTGGCCTTTTCGTTCAAGTTGACGCAGTAAGCCTTCAAGGCCTCCTGCTTGCCCTTTGCTGCACCTTCGTCAGGCTCCCTGCCGCCCTGCTTGGCTTCAGGTTCGCCTTCCTCCGCACCACGCGGATTGCGAACCTGCGAAGCGCCCGGCCGCTTGCCGATCCCATGCGAGATGTAGTTGACCGCGTCATAACGGGTCATTTCCTGCTCCTGCAGGAAATAGGCGGCATTGCTCTCGCGCTCTGCGAAGATCGCGACGAGCACGTTGGCACCGGTCACTTCCTCGCGACCAGAAGACTGGACATGGATCACGGCGCGCTGGATGACACGCTGGAAACTCGATGTGGGCTTCGAATCCTCGTCGTAGCCCGTGATCAGATTGGCGAGATCGTTGTCGACGAAGTCGGACACCGTCTTGCGCAGGGAATCGAGGTTGACGTTGCAGGCCCCCATCACGGCGGCGGCATCGGCGTCGTCGATCAGAGCGAGCAGCAGGTGCTCAAGCGTCGCGTATTCGTGGTGACGCTCGTTGGCGTAGGTCAGGGCCTGATGCAGCGCTTTTTCGAGGCTGGGTGAAAATGTTGGCACGTCTGATCCTCACTTCTTTTCCATGACGCATTGAAGCGGATGTTCATGTTGCCTTGCGAAATCCATCACCTGTGAGACTTTGGTTTCGGCGACTTCGTAGGTGAAGACACCACATTCGCCCACTCCATGATTGTGAACATGCAGCATGATGCGGGTGGCAGCTTCCCTGTCCTTCTGGAAGAAGCGCTCCAAGATATGGATCACGAATTCCATCGGGGTGTAGTCGTCGTTCAGAAGCAGGACGCGATACAGATCGGGCTTCTTCGTCTTCGGCTTGGTGCGGGTGATCACCGAGGTGCCGCGATTGGCGTTGTCCCCGTCACCCTGGCTTTGCATGAAGACCGGCTTGGCAGTCATTTCAGTTCATTCTCCGTTGTCCGGCCGGTTTGCCATTACACATCGGTGCGGACGAACACTCAGCACAGTAAGGTAGTTCATTATGCGGTGATTTTAAGCCCCCCGGACTGCCATGACGACAATTTGTCACGAAGCCCGGAAATGCGAGAAAATTGAAAAATTAGGTTATACCAGCAGCCACAAATGACAAGACCGGCCATGCGGGGCACGGCCGGTCTCGATAGGTACGCGCAAGCTTCGATCAGGCAGCAGCAGACATCGGCGCCATGGCCTTGCCAACAACACCCTCGTAGGGCTTGTAAGCAATTTTGGCGAGGTCCGCATACATTTCGCCCATCTTCGTAGCTTCTGCGACGAAGCTCTCGTAGGAAGACTTCAGGAAAGAGGTCTGCAGCTCGAAAGCCGCCTCGACGCTCTTCACCGAGGTCAGCGCTTCCATGTAGGACGCCATGTCCTGGAACGACTTCTTGGAATAATCGCTCGCTTCAGTGGCGATCGCCTGGAAGCCCTTGGTGACTTCAGAATAATTCTTCAACATGGCCTCCATGGCTTCCTTACCCTTCTTGTTGGCGTCATCAATGTTCAACATGCGAGCATCCTCCTTGAGTTCGGCATATCAGATCCCTCGAACATAGCGGTCGCACAAAAATGGTCAAGCCAATTTGTGCACCGCACAACAATCGTCAATTGAGAGCCGGACAAGAAAAAAGGGGCCTGTACGCCTCGGTACAGCCCCCTGCTTTATCCTCATTCCACCAGATCTCGCCGCCGATTGCGGCGACAAGTACGAGTTACGTCAGATCGACGTCGAGGATCGCCATTGAGAAATTGTAGGAGAGATCGCCGTCTTCATCGTCCTTGAAGACGACGCCGAGAAACTCGTCACCGACGTAGACTTCAGCGGAATCGTCCTTGCGCGGACGAGCCTTGACGCTCATCGTCGGGTTGAAGGTGCGCTTGAAATAGGCGTCGAGCTTCTTCAGTTCTTCCGGCTTCACACTGTGTCTCCATGGACTGTTTTCGGGGAGTGTTTCGATTTGCGCGCTTGTCGCACGGCCTTTCCTGCGATGTAAAGGCGCAAAGGAAAGATTGCCCAGGCAAGCCGGGCAGATCTCCCGTTACCGCATTTCAAGCTCAGTCGACCGAGGCGATCATCTGGTCCATCGAGCGGCTCGGCTCGGCGCATCCCGCCTCGCCGACCACCCGCGCCGGAACACCTGCGACCGTCGTGCATCTCGGCACGGGTTTCAGCACCACGGAACCGGCTGCGATGCGCGAGCAGCTGCCGACCTCGATATTGCCCAGCACCTTGGCCCCTGCCCCGATCAGAACGCCGTCACCGATCTTCGGATGGCGGTCTGCGCCTTCCTTACCAGTGCCACCGAGCGTCACACCGTGCAGGATAGAAACATTGTCACCGATGCGGGCCGTTTCGCCGACAACAAGCCCCGTGGCATGATCGAGGAAGATGCCCTTGCCTATGTGCGCGGCCGGGTTGATGTCGGTCTGGAATATGTTCGACGAGCGGCTCTGCAGATAAAGTGCGAAGTCCCGGCGTCCATTTTTCCACAGCCAATGGGCCAGACGATGTGTCTGTATGGCATGGAAGCCCTTGAAATAGAGGACTGGCTCCATAAACCGAGTGCAGGCCGGATCGCGGTCGTAGACGGCTTGGATATCGACCCTGAGGATCGCGCCCCATTCCGGCCAATCCGTCATCATGGCCTCGAAGGCCTGACGCAGCACGATCGCCGGCACGTCAGAGTGGTCGAGGCGCTCGCAGATCCGGTAGATCACACAATCTTCCAGCGAACGGTGGCTGAGGACCGTCGAATGGAAGAAGGCCGCCAACATAGGATCACGATCGGCCGCCAGGCGAGCTTCGTGCCGCAGGCTGTCCCAGATCGGGTCCATGGACTTGACGGTTTCGGTCTTGAGGACGTCGTTGTGTGCGACCATTGCAGGTCTCCTCGTTCGTCTTGGAATGGCATTATATAATCGAACACCGGTCGAACTCAAATGGGGCACGCATGAAACAATCGCACAGCTTTGCCACTGGTTTCATCAAGGCTTTCTGTGAGGCTGGAACGGGGCTTCTGGTGCTCGACAATCCGCAGCGGAAAAATGCGGTGACCGCGGCCATGTGGCGCGCGATTCCCGATGCCATCCACTGGCTGCATGTCGATGCAGGCGCCCGCGTCATCGTGTTGGCCGGCGGCGGCCATGCCGACTTCAGTGCCGGAGCAGACATTTCGGAATTTACCGAATTACGGAAGGATGCCACGACGGCCCGGATCTACGAAGCATCGAACAGCCGCGCCTTCGCAGTCATCCGCGAAGCGCCTGTCCCTGTCATCGCGGCGGTCCGTGGCGTCTGCTATGGTGGCGGCTTCGGCCTGGCCGCGGCCGCCGACCTGCGGCTCGCTTCTACCGATGCCGTCTTCGCTGTGCCCGCCGCTAGGCTCGGCCTCGCCTATCCGGCTGACGCCGTGCAGGATTTCGTACGAGGTCTAGGCAGCCAGCTGGCGCGGCGCGCGCTCTTCACCGGCGGAGCGCTCAAGGCATCCGAGCTCCTCGCCTGCGGCTTTCTATCGGAACTGGCCAGTCCCGCAGACCTGGATCAACGCGCGCAGATCCTCGCGGACACGATCGCTGCCAATGCACCTCTGTCGTTGCGGGCCTCGAAGCTTGCCTTGCGGGCCGTCGAACAGGCCGATGACAATCTGCTGCGCGAGGCAGAGATCATTGGTGCCTCGACCTTTGAAAGCGAGGATTATCGTGAAGGCCGGGCCGCCTTTGCCGAACGCAGACGGCCTCTCTTCACCGGGCGCTGACGGGTCAACTCACCTTGAGCTCAGAATAGAAGTCCAGCGCGGCCTTTTTGAAAACGCGGTCTCCGACGGCGAGCATGTGATCCCGGTTGGGAATGTCGAGTGCGATCGCGCGCGGCATCAGCTCGCCCAGCTCATGCGGCGAGCCGGCAATGTCGTCCTTCGTTCCCACGCCGATCAATGTCGGAATATCAACCCGGGCGATATCCTCGCGACGCACCAGATCCCGAGAGGTGCTGATGCAAGCGGCAAGGGCCAGCCGGTCCGACTTCGTCTGGTCGGCGAAGGCGCGGAACATGCGACCGCGTTCGTGGGTCACGTCATCAAGGGACGGGGCAAGCAGCGCGTCGGCAATCGGATCCCAGTCGCCCACGCCATCGCACATGCCGATTCCCAGTCCACCAAAGACCAGCGAGCGCACGCGGTCGGGATGTTCGATGGCGAGAAAGGCGGATATGCGCGCACCCATGGAGTAGCCCATGACATGGGCGTCGGCGATGCCGAGATGGGTCAGGAGGGCAGCCGCGTCGCCGGCCATGGATGTCGGGTGATAGGCTTCCGGGTCATGCGGCTTGGCACTCGCGCCATGGCCGCGATTGTCGATGGCGATCACGCGGTAGCCTGCGTCGCCCAAGGTCCTTAGCCAGCCGGGATAGACCCAGTTGACATTGGCCGAGGACGCGAAGCCATGGATGAGCAGAACTGGGTCGCCTGCCGGATCGCCGTCATCGAAATAGGCAAGTTCGAGGCCTTCGTTGCGGAAGCTGGAAAACGGCGGCGCGTCGAGATTCATCGATCAGTCCTCATGAGCAGGGGTAAGCCTGGGCGGGCAACCATAGCCAAGACCTCCCCGACATCAATTGCCGCAGGCGGATTTTCTGTGACTTTTGCCGGTTGCCGGCTCTACACATTTGCGAAGGAGGGCGCTAATGTCCGCGCCAATTCGCAAAGCATTTTCGGAGCAAGACATGGCCGGCCACACCATTCCCCATTTCCAGAACGACGGCGGTCATCGCGTGATCGAGGTCGGCGTGAAGGAATTCATGTGCACCGGCGCTTCCGTGCCCTACGACCATCCGCACATCTTCATCGACATGGGGCATGACAATGAAAAGGTCTGTTCCTATTGCTCGACACTCTTCCGCTACAATCCGAGCCTGAAGGCCGAACAGACCAACCCGCCCGGCTGCGTCTTCCACGTCAAGGCGGCGTGACCCCAGCGTCACGATTGGCATAACTCCCATGTCCATCAAGCACGCCGCCATCGTCGGAGCCGGGGTGGCAGGCCTGACGGCTGCCCTTTCCCTCGCACGAAAGGGCATTTCATCCGACATTATCGAGCAGGCGCCACAGCTGGGGGAGGTCGGCGCGGGTCTGCAGCTCTCACCGAATGCCACGCGGGTGCTCGATTCCCTCGGTGTGCTTGCCGAACTCGAACGCCACTGGTTCGAACCGCACTCCATCAGCCTCGTCTCCGGCAAAGATCTCAGGCACCTCGCCGAAGTTCCTGCCGGTGACTTCGCTCGGAAGCGCTGGGGCCACCCCTATGGCGTCCTGCATCGCTCGACGCTGCAGCAGGGCCTGCTGCGCGCCGCGCTCAATCAGCCTCTCTGCCGCCTGCATCTAGGCCAACGCGTTCAGGGAATCGGGTCTGATGCGCTGGCCTCGATCACTGATCGAAAGCCGGACCTCGTCATTGGTGCCGATGGTGCCTGGTCGGTCGCCCGGGAGGCCGTCGCCGGCAGCCCCAGCGTCAGCTTCTCCGGCAACATCGCCTGGCGCTTCACCATCACCCGGGATGCGGCCCCCGCGTTTCTGTCGCGAAACGGAGTGACCGCCTATCTTGGCGCCAAGGCACATCTCGTCAGCTATCCGCTGAAGGAAATCGACGGTTTCAATCTCGTGGCGATCGCCGCCGGCACGAGGAGCGACGAGAGCTGGGCGATCGATGCGGATGCAGCGCGGCGGGCCATGCTGCTCGAACAATTCTCAGGCTGGCATCGCGACATCAGGACAATTCTCGCCGGCGCGGAAAAGCCGACCTTCTGGCCGCTTTACCAGGCTTCGGACGGCAATTGGCACAATGGTCGGGATACCGTGCTGATCGGTGATGCGGCACACGCGATGATGCCATTCTCCGCCCAGGGGGCAGCGATGGCCATCGAGGACGCGTTTTCGCTCGCGGCCCACGTCGCACGCTCACCCCTGCCCTCAGCGCTCGCGAGTTTTGCGACCGATCGCAAGGCGCGTGCCGCACGGGTCAAGGCGCGCGGTGATTTCAACCGCTTCGCCTATCACGCCCGCGGACCATTCAGGATGGGACGCGATATCGTGCTGTCGCTGCGGCCACCGGAAAAGCTCGCCGCCGATCTCGACTGGCTCTACGGCTATCGGATCGGCGACTGAAAGCAGCCCCTGAATGTCAGGCGGCTGCGGCCGCAACAAAGCCGCGGTCCAGATCGGCCATGATGTCCTCGACATTCTCGAGGCCGATCTGCAGGCGGATCACGGCGCCATCGGTCGGGCCCTTGCGGATCTTTCGGTCATCCAGATTGACGTGCACCGCCAAGCTTTCATAGCCACCCCAGGACCAGCCCAGGCCGAAGATCTGTAGCGCGTCGAGGAAGGCATGCGCCTTCGGCTTGATCTTCTCCGGCGACGGCGCAGGCAGGACGAAGGAAAAGACACCGCTGGCACCCTTGAAGTCGCGCTTCCACAACACGTGACCCGGGAAGCTCTCGAGCGCCGGATGCAACACACGCGCCACATCATCGCGGGCCTCAAGCCAGCGGGCAACAGAGAGCGCACTCTTGTAGTGGTGCTCGAGGCGCAGCCCCATGGTGCGCAGACCGCGCAGGATCTGGTAACTGTCGTCAGGCGCGCCGCAGATGCCGAGCGTGATGTTGGCTTCCTTCAGCACCGGCCAATGTTTCGCATTGGCCGAAACGGTGCCCATCAGGATGTCCGAATGGCCCGAGGGGTATTTGGTCGCCGCGTGAATGGTCACGTCAGCGCCGAAGTCGAGCGCCTTGAAGTAAAGAGGCGTCGCCCAGGTGTTGTCGATGGTCACCACGCAGCCGTGTTTATGCGCCGCGTCGGAGATGGCGCGAATATCCTGCATCTCCATCGTGTTAGAGCCGGGCGCTTCGGTGTGCACGAGTTTCGTGTTCGGCCGGATCAGTCGCTCGATGTCGGCGCCAATCTCCGGATCGTAATATTCTACCTCGACGCCAAGCCGGGTCAGCATCGTGTCGCAGAAGTGGCGGCAGGGCGAGTAAACAGAATCGACGATGAGCGCGTGGTCGCCCGCCGAAAGGAAGGCGAGGAAGGGCACGGTGATCGCAGCGAGACCCGACGGAACCAATATCGTGCCGGCCGAGCCTTCAAGCGCATCGATTGCGTGGCACAGGGCATCTGTGGTCGGCGTGCCACGGGTGCCGTAAGTATAAGGCTGCGAGCGCGTTTCCATCGCCCGCGCATTGGGAAAGAGCACTGTAGAGGCGTGAACGACAGGCGGATTTACAAAGCCGTGATAATCAGTCGGAACATAGCCGATATGGCACAGTTTCGTGTCGGTGCCGGCGGCGGCCAGCCAGTCTTTCGATTTGCTCATGGATTTGCGATTCCTCACGCTCGGATGCGGTGGTTTTCGCGCTTGAGACGGAGCTGGTCAAGTTGCACAATGCCGTGATCTGAAGCGCATGTCTTGCAGTTCACGCATATCAGAACAGTCAAAAAGGCGCTGTTTTCATCACTTCGGGCTAAAAACCACACACTTTTGCCTATTTGGAGGGCGAATTTGGCAAATTCGCGCTTTTGTGGCCAATCTGCGGCATAAAGACTTGACCCTGCAAGCTTTTGCGACTGAGATATGAAGGCTCGCACCGGGAGGCCGTGAGCCGACGCGCGCTGCTAGATTTGGGCAGCAGGCCGTCGCTGGCATACAACAAGAGAAAAAAGGTTGGGAAAAATGAACAACAAGTTCCTGTCAGCCGCCATTGGCGCTGCGGTCCTGGGTTTTGGCGCGTCCGCAGCTTCCGCTGCCGTGCTCGATGACGTGAAGGCCAAGGGTTTCGTCCAGTGCGGCGTGAACACGGGTCTCGCCGGCTTCGCATCGCCGGACGCCGCCGGCAACTGGACCGGCTTCGACGTCGACTACTGCAAGGCCGTTGCTGCCGCCGTCTTCGGCGATGCCACGAAGGTCAAGTACACGCCGACTACTGCTCAGAGCCGCTTCACGGCCCTGCAGTCCGGCGAAGTCGACATGCTCGCCCGTAACACCACCTGGACCATCAGCCGCGACACCGCACTCGGCTTCAACTTCCGCACCGTCAACTACTATGACGGCCAGGGCTTCATGGTCACCAAGGGCCTGAACGTCAAGTCGGCTCTCGAACTGTCGGGCGCTGCCGTCTGCGTCCAGTCCGGCACCACGACCGAACTGAACCTCGCCGATTATTTCCAGGCCAACAACCTCGAATACAAGCCGGTCGTTTTCGAAAAGCTCGAAGAAGTGAACGCCGCCTATCAGGCCGGCCGTTGCGACGTCTACACGACCGACCAGTCGGGCCTGTATTCGCTGCGTCTGACGCTCACCAACCCGGACGATCACGTCATTCTGCCGGAAATCATCTCGAAGGAGCCGCTTGGCCCGGCCGTTCGCCAGGGTGACGACCAGTGGTTCGACATCGTTTCGTGGACGCATTACGCTCTGGTCCAGGCCGAAGAATTCGGCATCACCCAGGCCAATGTCGACGAGATCAAGTCGACCTCGACCAACCCTGACATCAAGCGCTTTCTGGGCGTTGAAGCTGACACCAAGATCGGTACCGACCTCGGTCTGACCAATGATTGGGCCTACAACATCATCAAGGGCGTCGGTAACTACGGTGAAGTGTTCGAGCGCAACATCGGTGCGAGCACCCCGCTCAAGATCGAGCGCGGCGTGAACGCGCTGTGGACCAAGGGCGGCCTGCAGTACGCACCGCCGGTCCGCTAAGACCTGGCTGACTTTGCGAGGCGGCGAAAGCCGCCTCGCGCATATCAGGACCACGTGTTCAGACCGGCACGCACGCTGTGGTCAGCAGCGACATCAGAGAATGCCGGCTGTCTTGAAAAAACAATAACAGTTTAGGGCTCAAAGAAGCCTCGGGGATTTGGCACAGCATGACAGATCACGCCACCAGTTTGCCTGCCGGTGGGCAGAGCTTTGGCTCGCTGATCTACGATCCGAAAGCAAGATCCATCTTCTTTCAGGTCGCTACGATCGCCATCATGACGTTTATCGTCTGGACCATTGCGAACAACACCATCGAAAACCTCGCTCGAAGCAACACCGCCTCGGGCTATGATTTCCTCAAGGGCCGCGCCGGCTTCGACATCGGCCAGAGCCTCATCGCCTATACGTCGGACTCGACCTATGGACGCGCCATTCTTGTCGGCCTCTTGAACACACTTCTGGTCGCCGTGACCGGCATCATCACCGCGACCATCATCGGCTTCATCATCGGGATCGGTCGACTGTCGCGGAACTGGCTGATCGCCAAGCTCTGCACGGTCTATGTGGAGGCTTTCCGCAACATCCCACCGCTGCTGGTCATCTTCTTCTGGTATTCCGGTGTCCTGGCGACCCTGCCGCAGCCGCGGGATTCGCTCGAACTGCCGTTTTCGACTTTCCTCAACAATCGTGGCCTCGCCTTTCCGAAGCCGCTTTGGGGTGAAGGTTCGATCGTCATCCCGATCGCCCTTGTCGTCGGGATCATTGCTGCGATCGTCGTTGCCCGCTGGGCCAAGGCGCGCCAGATGAAGACGGGCCAGATCTTCCCGACCGGCCGGGTCGCTGCCGGTCTGATCATCGGCCTGCCGATTCTCGCCTTTCTCGCGGTCGGCGCACCGCTGACCTTCGACTACCCTGTTGCCAGCCGCTTCAACATGTCGGGCGGCGCCGTCATCGCCCCTGAATTCGTGGCGCTCTATCTCGCGCTGTCCTTCTACACGGCCGCCTTCATCGCGGAAATCATCCGCGCCGGCATCAAGGGCGTGTCGAAGGGTCAGACTGAGGCTGCATCGGCACTCGGACTGCAGCCTTCCACCACGACGCGCCTCGTGGTCGTGCCGCAGGCTATGCGAATCATCATCCCGCCGCTTACCAGCCAGTATCTGAACCTGACGAAGAACTCCTCGCTCGGGGTCGCCGTCGGCTTTCCGGAACTGGTATCGACGGGCGGCACCACCATGAACCAGACCGGCCAGGCTATCGAGATCGTCTCGATCTGGCTCATCGTCTATCTCTCCATCAGCATCATAACCTCGCTCTTCATGAACTGGTTCAATGCCAAGATGGCCCTGGTGGAGCGTTGATCATGGCACAAGACGTAACTTATGTTCGCCAGGAAATGCTGGCTCCCCTTCCCGCCCCCACTTCCGAAGGGAGCGTTGGGGGATGGATCAGAAAGAACCTGCTCGCGACACCCAAGGACGTCATCCTTACGCTCCTTGGTCTTGGGGTGCTCGCCCTCATCTTGCCGGGTGCGCTGAACTTCCTGTTCTTCGATGCCGCCTGGTTCGGCGCCGATCGATCAGTCTGTGCCACACTCGCGCAGGGCGGGATCCAGCCGGATGGCTGGAAAGGCGCCTGCTGGGCCTTTGTCGAGAGCCGCTTCTCGCAGTTCATCTTCGGACGCTACCCGCTGGACGAACGCTGGCGCGTCATTCTCGTCTGGGTCATGTTCGTGGCGCTCCTGGTGCCGATGCTCATCCCGAAGGCACCGCGCAAGGGTCTGAACGCGCTCCTGCTCTTCGTCATCTTCCCGATCGTCGCCTTCTTCCTGCTGCATGGCGGATTCGGGCTTTCGGAAGTGGAAACCCCGCTCTGGGGCGGCCTGATGGTGACGCTGATCCTGTCTTTCGTCGGCATTGCCGTATCGCTGCCGCTCGGCATCCTGCTCGCCCTCGGCCGCCGGTCGGACATGCCTGTCATCAAGATGATCTGCGTCGTCTTCATCGAAGTGGTGCGTGGCGTTCCGCTGATCACCGTGCTGTTCATGGCCAACGTGATGCTGCCGCTCTTCATGCCGACGGGATGGACGATCGACAACTTCCTGCGCGCGCTGGTCGGCGTGTCGCTCTTCGCCTCCGCTTACATGGCGGAAGTGGTGCGCGGCGGTCTGCAGGCCATCCCGAAGGGACAGTATGAAGGCGCGGATTCACTCGGCCTCTCCTACTGGCAGAAGGTCCGCCTGATCATCTTGCCGCAGGCGATCAAGCTGGTCATTCCGGGCATCGTCAACACCTTCATCGGACTGTTCAAGGATACCTCGCTCGTGTCGATCATCGGCATGTTCGACCTTCTCGGCATCGTCCGTCTCAACTTCACCGACGCCACCTGGGCCACACCCGTGACACCGCTCACGGGTCTGATCTTCGCCGGCTTCGTATTCTGGATCTTCTGCTTCGGCATGTCGCGCTACTCCGCCTTCATGGAGCGGCACCTCGACACCGGTCACAAGCGTTAAGAACAAGGGGAACAACAATGGCTGACGCCAATTCCGCTAAGAAGACCGTGTCGGGCACCGACGTTGCGGTCGAACTGATCAACATGAACAAGTGGTACGGTGATTTCCATGTGCTGCGGGACATCAACCTCAAGGTGATGAAGGGCGAACGCATCGTCGTGGCCGGACCATCCGGATCCGGCAAATCGACAATGATCCGCTGCATCAACCGCCTAGAAGAACACCAGACCGGCAACATCCTGGTGGACAGCATCGAACTGACGAGCGACCTGAAGAAGATCGACGAAGTTCGGCGCGAAGTCGGCATGGTCTTCCAGCACTTCAACCTTTTCCCGCACCTCACCATCCTGGAAAACTGCACGCTTGCCCCGATCTGGGTGCGCAAGATGCCGAAGAAGGATGCCGAAGAGATAGCGATGCACTTCCTGCAGCGCGTCAAGATCCCGGAGCAGGCCAACAAATATCCCGGTCAGCTCTCCGGCGGCCAGCAGCAGCGCGTGGCGATTGCCCGTGCGCTCTGCATGAAGCCGAAGATCATGCTGTTCGACGAGCCGACCTCGGCTCTCGACCCGGAAATGGTCAAGGAAGTGCTCGACACCATGGTGGGTCTCGCCGAAGAAGGCATGACCATGATCTGCGTCACGCATGAAATGGGCTTTGCCCGCCAGGTTGCCGACCGCGTCATCTTCATGGACCAGGGCCAGATCGTCGAGCAGAACTCGCCGGCCGAGTTCTTCGACAATCCGCAGCACGAGCGCACCAAGCTCTTCCTCAGCCAGATCCTGCACTGAGACTGGCCAGGAGCGATTGCTCAAAGAGCCCGCCGCGATCTCCGCGGCGGGCTCTTGCAATTTCAGGGTCTCATCGAACGGATCTCAAGGACACCAGCTTTGCTGCCGTGCCATGCGCGGTTTTGCGAGCCCTTCGGATACGAGGATTGATCCCAGCGAACGGCCGTCGCGGGTCGCGACACGCAAGATGCTGGGCGCGGCTCCTGGACCAGCGGTCTTCAACGTCTCGAGATCGAAACGGCCGGAACTCAGCAAATACTTCAATCTGACCTTGGCGGCAAACCCCCGATCGCGCTCCTGCTGGCAGGCCGCGCCGTCGGTGCGGGGCGCAGCAATGTCTGCCAGCACGACTTTTGTCTTCTTGTACCAGAAGGTGTCACCACTCATGACGCAGTTGTCGAGGCCAGACGTGCCACAGAAATAGAACTTGCCGGAGAAGTTTTCGCCCGTGAGCAGTCCGGCTACCGCGACGGGTGGCTTGGTGGCCGGGACTGCGGCCTTGGTCACGCCGACCGCGGCGGGCGGCACGGGCGTCTTTCCGCTGTTCAAGGCTGGCCTTGCAGCCTGGCTCTTCTCGCGCTCGCGGCGAGGCTCTGCCGTTGCCTCGGTACGGGACACAGCCGGCTTATCGCGAGCCAGAAGCGGCGCCATCTCCTTGAGTAAGGCGGCACGGTTGTCGTAAAGCGCGATGCCGCCAGCCACCAGACCGAGCATGACAAGCCAGGAGGTCATCCCCTGCCCTCCGGACGAACGGCTCGACTTGCGGCGCTTTGCGGGTGCGCGACGGGAATTTGCGGTGCGACTGGACATGGTTAACCTCTCGTGAGGGCCATCATCGCGCCTAAGGGTTTCCGAAAGGTTGGCGTTGAGACAAAAAGGCGGCTACGTCTCGTCCCTGCACAGATCATCGGATAAGAACAAGGGCCGGGATCGACTCCCGGCCCTTGTTGTCATGTCGTCGTCTCAGCTTACTCGGCGACGCATTTCGGATCGCTCTTCAAAGCGGCAGGATCCACACTTTTCTGTCCGGGTGGGCACTGCGGCTCGTCGCCGGCACTGTTGTCGCTGGGACTCTCGTTGCTCGACGCATTCCCCTCCTGCTGGCTGTCGCTATCGCTGCCGCCCGGAGAATCGGAACTGTCGGAGGAACTTTGAGCCCAGGCAGCGCCTGTCAGGCTCAAGGATAGGATGGCGGCGGCGGCAAGCATCTTCTTCATGTGTCTCACTCCCAGTGTTAGCGGTGTCTTCACGGGAAGGTTAACAACGGCGAGCGCCATCGGTTCCTGTTCCAATGCTGGAACCTGGCGGAAAACGCGGACAGTTTAGCGGCGTGTTGCTCGGTATCCGACGCACACGACCCTGAAAAGCAGGAAATTATCGAAAAAATCAGATGGATGGCGATCCCTGCAGGGCTCGAACCTGCGACCTAGTGCTTAGAAGGCACTTGCTCTATCCAGCTGAGCTAAGGGACCATCTCAAGGCCATGCAGGGCGGCCGAAACAGGATCAGTGCGTCCAGGGCTGCAGGCGATTATAGCGGAAATTGTCGGTGTAGGAGACGACCTGACGCTTGGCTTCCTTCGGCAGGATCACGCGATATTCGATGCCCTCGCGCTTTGCGTAAGCCTCTGCCTGCTCCAAGCCCTCGAAAGTCAGCTTGACCTGCTGGCGCGTATCACCAGAGGTGGTGTAGCCCATCATCGGATCGATCTTGCGCGGTGCCGACTGGTCGAATTCCAGAACCCAGAGATGGGTCTTGGCCTTGCCGGACTGCATGGCGGTTTTCGCGGGGCGGTAGATCTTCGCAGACATGGTCTCATCCATCTCCAAGACTTCGCGGCATGGCGGCCCGCCGCATTCTTCCCGGTCGCCGTTGCCGGCGACGTCGATTGCTTGGTCGGAGTGGAGAGATTCGAACTCCCGACCCTCTGGTCCCAAACCAGATGCGCTACCAGGCTGCGCTACACTCCGTTCAAGCAATGCAGCCGGAATACACGGTTCACCCTGCAGCCGCAACAGTAAAAACGAGGTTTTACAGGCGCTGTTTTTTCAGCCGAAACCGGCGCACCTGGATCGGATCATTTCGGCAGATCGAGAGGCAGCAATAGACGGGCCGTTTCGTCGAGACCCAACTCCTTCGCATGACCGCCCCGAATCTCCAGCGCATAGCGGATGGGCTCGCCTGACGAGACGATCGATTCGGAGAGCGGCGTCGTGCGTTCGGCGATCCGGACGATTCTGCCGGTCTCATCAATGAAGATCATGTCGAGGGATGAGGGTGTGTTGGCCATCCACATCGTGACCATGCGGGTTTCGCCGAAATCGAAGAGCATGCCGGTCCGATCGGCAAGTGCTGGACGCTCCATCAGCCCCCTCGCCCGTTGCTCGACGGTCAGGGCCCATTCCACGTCGATCGTGATTCTCTCGCCGGTCGGCGTTTCGAAGACAAGCTCCCCACGCTCGAACACGACATCACTCATGGCCGGCACAGCCAAGCACAAAAACACGAAAAGCGCCGCCAGGGCGCTTTTCATCATGTTCGACAAACCGCTCATCGGGTCAGTGCGCCCGGGCCGCAGGGCCGGGATTGTCCGGATGGATTTCCGCGGCCATCAGACCCTTGTCGCCAGGTCCGAAGCGGACGAGTACGGTCTGGCCGGGGCGAAGCTCCGTCAGGCCGAAACGACGCAGCGTTTCCATGTGAACGAAAATGTCTTCGGTGCCCTCGCCGCGCGTCAAAAAGCCGAAACCCTTGGTGCGGTTGAACCACTTGACGAGGGCCCGCTCCAGACCGCTGGTCGGCGTCACCTGAACATGGGTGCGCACCGGTGGCATCTGCGAAGGATGCACAGCTGTCGACTGATCCATGGAGAGAATACGAAAGGCCTGGTAGCCGCGGTCACGCTTCTGGATGAGAGCCACGATGCGGGTGCCTTCGAGAATGGTCTGGTAGCCGTCGCGTCTGAGGCATGTGACATGCAGCAGGACATCCTGCATGCCATTGTCCGGAACGATGAAGCCGAACCCCTTGGCAACGTCGAACCACTTCACGATGCCGGTGATCTCGATCAGATCGACGGCTTCGCCGGACAGTTCTTCGAACTCGCCGAGTCCTTTCGATGACATCCTGTCCGTCATTTCCCCAAGCCCCTCGAAAACGCGTCACATTGCTCAGTTAACTGATTCTTGAGATTCAGATTAACATTTGGTCAACGGATCTGCGCAAGCCCTAGTTTTACATTTCACCAATTGCTTTTGCAGCCACAGCCTTGCTCGAAGCTGGCGACTGTTCCATATCGTCAAGATCAAAGGAGAACACCCATGCGTTATCTACACACCATGGTCCGCGTGAAGGACCTCGAGGCCTCGCTCCACTTCTACTGCAACCTCTTCGGCCTGCAAGAGATCCGCCGCTATGAGAACGAAAAGGGCCGTTTCACGCTGGTCTTCCTGACCGCCGAGAAAGATCTCGACCGCGCGAAGGTCGAAATGGCCCCCTGCCTGGAGCTCACTTACAACTGGGATACCGAAGACTATAGCGGAGGCCGCAACTTTGGCCATCTCGCCTATGAAGTCGACGATATCTACGCGATCTGCCAGAAACTGATGGACAACGGGGTCACGATCAACCGCCCCCCGCGCGATGGCCACATGGCCTTTGTCCGCTCGCCGGACGGCATCTCGATCGAGATCCTCCAGAAGGGCGAGAACCTCGCTCCCGCCGAGCCCTGGGCCTCGATGGCCAATACCGGCGCCTGGTAAGGACCACCGCCTCGCGCAAGTTTGCGCGCCTAGTCTCCGCACCAGAGGAGGGTCGCCCCGGCGGCCCTCTTTGCTTCCACAAGGTGGCAGACGACGGAGACCGAACATGACCCGCATTTCTCATCCTCGCAGACCTGCCCTCGGCGTCGTCGCCATATTGAGCGGCATGCTGCTCGCCTCCTGCCAGACGAGCGCCGACGAGGTTCTGTCCATGGGGGATGTCGTGCCCGCGGACGAGGCCTCTGCCGCGCCGGCTGGAAATAAGTCCTTTCGCGATCCCTATGTCGTTGCCATTTCGGGACAGGTTGCGGACGCGTCCGCCGCTGCCGCGTCCCAAAACGAGACAGATCCACCACACCTTAAGCGGAAACCCGTGCCGCTCGCGGCGGCCTATGCCGACATAGCCGAACCGCCACCGGAAGTATTGGCTCTGCAACAGCAGGCGATTCAAGGCCCGAGCGCGGCTGCGCCTCACACTCCGGCACCCGCAAATCTCGGCGAACTCACAATGCAGCCGACCACTGTCACCCCTGCCAGCAACAGCCTTTTCTCCGGCGGGCAGCGTAACCAGGCACCCGCGGTGTCGGAAGCGCAGAGCCAGGAAGTGACGGCCGCCAATTCGGAGGTAGGCGGCAGCCTCGTGCCAAGCGAGATGCCGACGCTCGGCGTGAATGCCGTCCGCAAAAGCCTGTTCAGCCCATCTGCCGAACAGCAGATGCTGATGCAGCAACAGGCGCTTCAAAACCAAGCGCCTGCCACGACCGAGTCGCTGCCTCAGACGGAGCCAGCCACGGTCTCCACCGAGGAGCCAGTGCTGAAGAAGCTCTCCGACCCGCGACCGAAGCGGAAGATGCTGGCCCTTCGGGAATCGGAATCGAACGTACCGGAGCAGGTGCAACTCACGCCTGACCAGTTGCAGGCCATGGGCGCGGTCGCGGAACCCGATCCGGCGGAACCACTGCCTGCGGAAGAGCTTGCGGCCAATGCAGAGGCGGGCTCGAAAAAGAAGGCCTGGCTCCCGTCCCTTTCCGACCTGCTCAAGGGTGGCAAGAAGAAGGACGAAACGGTCGCCGCGCCGTAAAGCGCCCGTTTGTCGGCCGGCCAAGTCTTTCCAATCACTGGATTTATTGCAATTCGTGCCATCGCTCGCCGGCCCTGTCACATTTTTTGCATGAAACTCGAAAATGCCGCTTGCGGTCCGGGAACAGCCTGACTATAAGGGCGCCACGAAGCAGACGCGCCCTTCGTCTATCGGTTAGGACACCAGATTTTCATTCTGGGAAGAGGGGTTCGACTCCCCTAGGGCGTGCCACTTCGTTTCTCTTTTCCGCATAGTCATAATCTGTTCCGGGCTGCCCTTGTCGTCGCTTGTGGGGTGATTTTTCGTCGCCATCTGTCTGGATTTTTTCTCTTGAAGATCGGCAAGTTTCCGCTTGCGGTGATACGGGTGCCTGACTATAAGGGCGCCACCGAAGCGCACGCGCCCTTCGTCTATCGGTTAGGACACCAGATTTTCATTCTGGGAAGAGGGGTTCGACTCCCCTAGGGCGTGCCACTTCGATCCTCTCAGACATTGCGGAACCTGTGGATGACGGCAAGCCAAGTGCTTGTTTGTATTTGCGATGAGGCGTCTCGGAATGCTTGTGGGAAAAAACTGGCGCAACGCTCGCGAGACCACTTGCGCTGACATCAAGTTCCAGCCATAAGGGCGCCACCGAAGCGCACGCGCCCTTCGTCTATCGGTTAGGACACCAGATTTTCATTCTGGGAAGAGGGGTTCGACTCCCCTAGGGCGTGCCACTTCGGTCTTCCGGGACAAGTAGAACAGATTGAAGCTCACGGCGCCTTTGCGGCGTCGAGAATGCGAAACTGCACGCGCCTGTTGCCCTGCCAGTGATCCGCGCTAAGCGTACCCGCGACATGGATCTGGTTGCCGCGATTGTTCATCAGGAAATGCCCTAGATCGGTTTCAGCGGCCCGAAACGCGATGCCCTCGAGACGCTTGCCGTCCATGCCCTCCAGCGTGATCTTGATATGCGTGGTGCCAACAGGACGGACGTCCTTCAACCTGTGCAAGGGCACGGCAAAGATCGGCTGCGGATGCCCGGATCCATAGGGACCGGCCGCCTCGAGCTGGTCGACGAGAGCAAGGGTCGCCCCGGAGGCGCCGATCGCGCCATCGATCTTCAATGTCTGGTTGGCCGCAAGCGCGGACACCTGGGATGCCGCCTGTTCCTCGAAGAAGCCGCGCAGACGCCCGAGGTTCGCCCGCTCCACCGTCAGGCCCGCCGCCATGGCATGCCCACCACCCTTGACGAGAAGCCCCTCATCGACGGCGGCGCGGACCAGCCGCCCCATGTCGAAACCATTGATCGAGCGGCCGGAACCGGTCCCCTTGCCCATGGAGTCAAAGGCAATGGCGAAGGCAGGTCGCTTGAACTTCTCCTTCAGCCGGGCGGCGAGGAGCCCGACTATGCCGGGATGCCAGTTTTCCTTGGCGGTCAGAATCACCGCGGCCTTTTCGCCGGTTCCATATTCCGCCATGGCTTCGGCCTCGGCTTCCGCCAGCATCACGGCTTCCATGGCCTGCCGTTCGCGGTTCAGCTCATCCAACTTGGCGGCGATCTGATCGGCCTCAGAAGCGTCGTCCAAGGTCAGCAGCCGGCTTCCCAGCGCCGCATCGCCGATACGACCGCCCGCGTTGATTCTCGGTCCCACAAGAAAGCCGAAATGATATGGCGTCACCGGCCCGCCAATACCGGCGACTCGCAGGAGGGATGCAAGACCGACATTGTTCTGGTGGCGTGCGGCGATCAGGCCCTTGGTGACATAGGCACGGTTGAGCCCCTTCAGCGGCACCACGTCGCAGACGGTGGCGAGTGCCACCAGGTCGAGCCAGGCGATCAGATCGAGCGAGCGGGCAAATGGGTGGCCAGCCTCACGCAGCACGCGCAAGCTGGCGACCAGAACCATGAAGACAACGCCCGCTGCGCAAAGATGCCCCTGCCCCGACAAGTCATCCTCGCGGTTCGGATTGACCAGGGCATGGCAGACCGGCATCTCGTGGCCCATCTGGTGATGGTCGATCACGACGACGTCGACGCCACGCCGTTCGGCGGCTCCCAGCGCCTCGATACTGGTCGAGCCACAATCGACGGTAATCAGCAGGTTAGCACCACGCTCGATCAATTGGTCGATGGCGGCCGCATTCGGTCCGTAACCCTCGAAGATACGGTCGGGAATGTAGATTTCGGCTTCGACACCGAAATGATGGAGGAAGCGCGCCATCAGCGCGGAGGACGCAGCGCCATCGACGTCGTAGTCGCCGAAAATCGCCACACGTTCCTTGCCATCGATCGCCTGAACGATACGCTTTGCAGCGGCATCGCAATCGGTCAGCTTGGACGGGTCCGGCATGAGATTGCGGATCGTCGGGTCCAGGAAGGCAGGCGCCTCGTCAACACCGACACCTCGTCCGGCAAGAACGCGGGCCACGAGTTCAGGGATGGCATGCAGCTGGCTGATGGCGAGCGCCCGGTTCTGACCTGCCTGGTCGGTTCGGGACATCCAGCGCTGGCCGCTGGCGGAGTGCTCGACACCGAGGAAGGCGCGGATGACGGGATCTACCGGTTCGGTCGACATTGCTGCTCTTTACGGGTGTGCAGGACAGTGACCCTGCGCACATAAGGTTCGGGCGAAGGACGCGTGCCCCACCCCGTTCTATACCGATCAGCGAAAATCACCAGAGCGCGTAGACGCCATCGACAGGCGATCCAGCTGTCACGACATCAGCCAAGCGACCAGAACAAATGGAATGATCATCATTGCCGTGAAGGCGAAGAGAAGTGTCCAGTCCGACAGCGCCTGAAACGAGTCCACTGTGGAGCCGTGTACTTCCGGACCACAGCCCGCTTGTTCGCCCTTATCATGCGCCACGTCGCCAAGTTCCAGCCACGGTGCACTCCCCTTACCCGCTCCCATCGATGACCTCCTCCCCGAGAACTCGATAGCGGATGCAGACTACGCGCCGCGCTGCGTTTTGGCGAGAGTGGTGGCATGGGGGAGAGCGCAAATCGTCAGATTAATGCCGATTTGCCATAAAATTCGGCGTCTCCGACGGCCAAAAGACCGTTTGAAGGCGATCCGTCAGATCAGGTCTTGGGTCGCTCGATACGAATCACCTGAGGTTCGCCGATCAGGTAGCCCTCGCGCTTGATTGCGCCAACTGCCTTGCGCACCGCGCTTTCCATGGTCGCATGCGTGACCAGTATGATGGTCTGCGGCCGGCCTGGCGTTGCCGGCTCCTTCGAATGCTGGACGATGGATTCGAGCGAAATCGCATTGTCGGCCATCTGGGTCGCGATGCTGGCGAAAACACCGGTGCGGTCCTGCACGGTCAAGCGGATGAAGTAGCCGCCTTCGTGGCTCTGCATCTCAGCCTGGCGATAGGGTTCCAGAAGATGGGCCGGGCGACCCAGGACCGGCACTTCCTGCGCACCGGGACGGCTCTTGGCGATGTCCGTGATGTCGCCGAGCACGGCCGAGGCTGTGGCATTGCCGCCGGCACCGGGGCCAACCATCAGGAGTTCGCCGAGGATGTCCGATTCGAGTGCCACCGCATTGGTCACGCCGTCGACCTGGGCAATCACGCTGTCGAGCGGCACCATGGTCGGATGGACGCGCTGTTCGATGCCGCTTTCAGTCTTTTGGGCGACGCCGAGGAGCTTGATGCGATAGCCGAGGTCGGCCGCCGCATGAATGTCCTCGATCGAAACATTGGTGATGCCTTCGAGATAGATCTTGTCGGCGGAGATTTCGCAGCCGAAGGCCAGCGTCGTCAGGATCGACAACTTGTGGGCGGTGTCATTGCCCTCGATGTCGAAGCTCGGATCGGCTTCGGCATAACCGAGGCGCTGGGCTTCCTTGAGGCAATCGGCGAAGGACAGGCCTTCACGCTCCATCCGGGTCAAGATGTAATTGCAGGTGCCGTTCATGATCCCGTAGATGCGGGAGAAATTGTTGCCCGTCAGCGACTCGCGCAGCGTCTTGATGACCGGAATGCCGCCAGCGACCGCCGCTTCGTAGTTCAGCAGGCGGCCTTTTTCCTCGGCGAGCTTGGCGAGCTCGACGCCGTGGCGCGACAAAAGCGCCTTGTTGGCCGTGACCACATGCAGACCGCGCCCGAGCGCCGCACGCACCGAGTCTTCGGCTGCCCCTTCAGAGCCACCAACGAGTTCGACGAACACGTCGATGTCGGCATGCTTGGCCATCTCCACCGGATCCGCATACCAGGTAATGCCATCCATCAGGATGCCGCGATCCTTCGAAGCATCACGGGCCGAGACGGCCGCAACCGAGATAGGGCGACCGCAGGCGACGGTGAGCGCATTGGCGCGGGTCTGGAGGATACGGACGAGCGAGGCACCGACGGTACCGAGACCCGCCACGCCGATTTTAAGGGCATTTGCCATGAGGCATTCCTGACGTCATCGAAAAGGAAGTGAGGCGGTCCTGACGGGACCGCCTGGGGCGCAACGTGGGCTCAACGGTGGGCGTTGAGCGAAATCACGTTGTGCATTGTCTCGTCGGCCGTCGACAGGAACTTCTTGATGTTGCGGGCGGCCTGGCGGATGCGGTGTTCGTTCTCGACGAGCGCGAGACGGACATATTCGTCGCCCATTTCACCAAATCCGATGCCTGGGGCAACAGCAACGTCGGCCTTCTCGACGAGCAGCTTGGAGAACTCCAGCGAACCGAGATGGCGGAACTTTTCCGGAATCTTCGCCCAGGCAAACATGGTCGCAGCCGGCGGCGGCACTTCAAAGCCAGCCTTGCCGAAGCTCTCGACCATCACATCACGGCGGCGCTTGTAGACGCTGCGGACTTCCGCGATGTCAGAGCCGTCACCATTCAGCGCATGGGTGGCGGCCACCTGGATCGGCGTGAAAGCGCCGTAGTCGAGATAGGACTTGACGCGGGTCAGCGCCGAGATCAGGCGCTCGTTGCCAACGGCAAAACCCATGCGCCAGCCGGGCATGGAAAAGGTCTTTGACATGGAAGTGAACTCGACGGTGCAGTCCATCGCGCCCGGAACTTCGAGCACGGATGGCGGCGGATTGCCGTCGAAATAGATTTCCGAATAAGCGAGGTCGGACAGCACGATGATGTCGTGCTTCTTCGCGAAAGCGATGACGTCCTTGTAGAAGTCGAGGCTCGCCACGCGCGCCGTCGGGTTCGACGGGTAGTTGATGATCAGCGCGATCGGCTTGGGGATCGAGTGCTTCACGGCGCGCTCGAGCGGCGGGAAGAAGGTCTCGTCCGGCTCAATCGAGATCGAGCGGATGACGCCGCCGGTCATCAGGAAGCCGAAGGCATGGATCGGATAGGTCGGGTTCGGGCAAAGGATCACATCGCCAGGTGCGGTGATCGCCTGCGCCATGTTGGCGAAGCCTTCCTTGGAGCCCAAGGTCGCAACAACCTGCGTATCGGGATTGAGCTTCACGTTGAAGCGGCGGGCGTAGTAGGCCGCCTGGGCGCGACGCAGGCCCGGGATGCCCTTGGAGGACGAATAACGGTGCGTGCGCGGGTCCTGAACCACTTCGCAGAGCTTGTCGACAATCGCCTGCGGGGTCGGAAGGTCGGGATTGCCCATGCCGAGATCGATGATGTCGGCTCCACCGGCTCGCGCGCTCGCCTTCAAACGGTTGACCTGTTCGAAAACGTAGGGCGGCAGGCGCCGGACTTTGTGAAACTCTTCCATCTTCAACCCCTGAAACCGCGCGGATCATAACCGCGGCAGGCGCGCTCGTTTTCCCAGTGACCACACGCTCCGCAACGAACCGCAGAACCGAATACGCGTGATGATAGCCCAATCAAAGCGCTCGCAGGAAATTTTGTCGCAAATCCGGCGTAAAGCCTGAATCGCCGACGAAATTTTATGTCAAAAACGCCTTGGTTGCTTTGCGAAAAAAACGCGGGAAGCGCAAGCCTTAATTGGCAATCTGCGCCTGCGTTTCGGCCCCGTGCTGCGCCGCGAGCCGGCGCAGTTCGGCAATCCGGGACTGATATTCAGCCTCGGTGATCGCTCCCGACTTACGCGCCGCGCCGAGCGACGTCAGTTGAGCCTGGAGGGCCGAGGCTTCCTCGTTGCTCATCTGGACGCTGGCTGCGCTCAGCGAGCCGGCGAAATTCGGGTAACCGTCAGGGTAAGTCGGACGCGCGGCAGCGGCTTCCGGATTGTCGGGATCTTCGACATTGACCTCGAGCGCGGCCGGCACTGCCGTGGGCGCCGGCGTGGAGGGCTGCGTCGACTGGCACCCCGTGCCCGCCATCAGCGCGACGAATGCAGCGATGACCGCCTGGCCCGAAAGACCCGAGAAACTGAACTTGCTGTGCACCATGGCCCCGACCGTCCGCTCACGCGGCAAACTGACATTCCTCAAGGGCGCAACCGTCGATCCTCATCGAAAGACTATGCGCCAATCGCTGGAACTTGTAGTCGTTTTCATGCAGGATAGGCAAACACAAAAGACGCCAGAACAATCCTGGGGAGGACGGCATGGACAGGACGCGGGAAGAAGCCGAAGCGAGTGCCGCGTTCGATCCGAAACTGATCGAGCCCTATATCATCAAGGATCCGCAGGCGCTTGCCGTCAACGCTGCCAAGGCGCTGGAAAACCTCGGCAAGGCTGCTTCCATGTGGCTGAAGCCCCGCGAAACCGGGGAACTCGTCGACTCCGTCCCCGAGCCTGTCGCCGAACTCGTGAAGATCATGGGAAAGGTGGCGGAATACTGGATGTCCGACCCGAAACGGACGCTCGAAGCGCAGACCCATCTCCTCAATGCGGTCTTCGGGGTATGGAGCCGGTCACTGGCGCGATTCGCCACGCCGGAACAGCCGCTCGCCGATCCGCTGCCCAAGGACAAGCGCTTTTCCGACGAGGACTGGGAGCGCAATCCCTTCTTCGACTTCCTGCGCCAGACCTATCTCGTTCTGTCGCAATGGGCAGAGAAGATGGTCAATGATGCCGGCGGGCTCGACGAGCACACACGCCACAAGGCGAACTTCTACATGCGGCAGATCACGGCTGCCCTGTCGCCTGCCAATTTCGTCGCGACCAACCCGCAGCTTTACCGTGAGACCGTGCAGAGCAGCGGAGCGAACCTCGTCAAGGGCATGCAGATGCTGGCCGAAGACATTGCCGCCGGCGGCGGGGATCTCAGAATCCGCCAGACCGACACGAGCAAGTTCGCCGTCGGCGAGAATATGGCGATCACGCCGGGGAAGGTGATTGCCCAGAGCGACGTCTGCGAAGTGATCCAGTACGACGCGTCGACCGAGACCGTGCTGAAGCGCCCTCTACTCATCTGCCCGCCCTGGATCAACAAGTTCTATATTCTGGATCTCAATCCGCAGAAAAGCTTCATCAAGTGGTGCGTTGATCAGGGCCATACGGTCTTCGTCATTTCCTGGGTGAACCCGGACGAGCGCCACGCGGACAAGGGCTGGGAGGCCTATATCCGAGAGGGTGTCGATTTCGCGCTCGACACGGTGGAAAAGGCGACCGGCGAGAAAGAAGTAAACGCGATCGGCTATTGTGTCGGCGGAACGCTGCTTGCGGCCGCCCTCGCCTTGCATGCGCAGGAAAAGAACAAGCGGATCGCCAGCGCCACACTGTTCACGACGCAGGTGGATTTCACCTATGCCGGCGACCTCAAGGTGTTCGTCGATGAAGAGCAGCTGTCAGACCTCGAAGAGCGGATGAAGTCGACGGGCTATCTCGACGGCTCGAAAATGGCGGCGGCCTTTAACATGCTGCGCGCCTCCGAGCTGATCTGGCCGTATTTCGTCAACAATTACCTGAAGGGCCAGGATCCCATGCCCTTCGATCTGCTCTACTGGAATTCCGATTCGACTCGGATGGCGGCGGCCAATCACTCCTTCTATCTGCGCAACTGCTACCTCAACAACACGCTGAGCCAGGGCAAGATGCAGCTGGCGGGAAAGACGCTGTCGCTGAAGGACGTAACGATCCCGATCTACAATCTGGCGACCAAGGAAGACCACATCGCACCGGCGAAATCCGTCTTCATCGGCAGCAGCCTGTTCGGCGGACCCGTCGACTTCGTCGTTTCAGGCTCGGGCCATATCGCGGGCGTGGTCAATCCGCCGGACAAGCAGAAGTACCAGTTCTGGACCAATGGCAAGGTTGCCGGCAGTTACGAGGACTGGATGGCCAATGCCAAGGAGACCTCAGGCTCATGGTGGCCGCACTGGCAGATTTGGGTGGAAAAGCTCGACGACGAACGTGTACCCTCACGCAAGCCGGGTGGTGATGCGTTGAATGCGATTGCCGACGCGCCCGGGCGAAACGTGCTCGCCCGTGTGTGAACGGGCCGAACCCCTCGCCGCATGATCTTTTCCCAGCCACTCCTCCCCGCGCGGCTCGTGCGCCGCTACAAGCGCTTCCTCTTCGACGCGCTGCTGGACGATGGAACGGAAATTACCGGATTCTGCCCCAATACAGGCTCAATGCGCGGCCTTACCGAACCGGGATCGCGAATCTGGCTTTCACGCCACGATGCGGCGACGCGGAAATATGCTCATGCGCTGGAACTGGTCGAGGCGGAAGGAACTGTGGTCGGTGTGAACACGGCGCTGCCCAATCGGCTCGCGGAAGAGGCAATCCTCGCGGGTCTCGTGCCGCCGCTTGCCGATTTCGCGACGCTCAAGCGTGAGCAGCGCTACGGTCGCAACTCCAGGATCGACATCCTGCTGGCCGACGAGGCCAAAGGCAGCGTACATGTCGAAGTGAAGAACGTTCATTTCATCCGCCATATCGGTGTCGCCGAATTCCCGGACAGCGTCACGACACGTGGCGCCAAACATCTCGACGAGCTGGGCGACCTTGTCGAAACAGGCAAACGGGCGGCTATGCTCTTCGTCATCCAGCGCGCCGACTGCGACCGCCTGAAGATTTGTGCCGATCTCGATCCCGGCTATGGCCGGGCCTTCGCTCGCGCCATTGCCCGCGGGGTCGAGGCTTATGCGGTTCGTTGTCACCTCGATCCGGTCAAAATCGTGCCAGAAAGCCTCATCCCGATAGACGAAGACGGGCTCGGTCGGTTATGAACGGGCAAGATCCTGGATTAGAATTTCCGAAAGCTACCCCTATGGTCACCTATATAGACGCTGCGTCGGCGCCGCTCAAAAACACCGGTGCAATCCGGCTTTACGGCGCGGAAGACTTCGAAGGCATGCGTCGCGCCTGCCAATTGACCGCCCGCTGCCTTGATGCCCTTGTGCCGATGGTGAAGCCCGGCGTCACGACGGCGGCCATCGACCGGTTCGTCTTCGAATTCGGGGCCGAGCACGGCGCCCTGCCTGCGACCCTGAACTATCGCGGCTACAAATATTCCGTCTGCACATCGATCAATCATGTCGTCTGTCACGGCATGCCCGATGACAAGCCGCTGCGGGACGGCGACATCGTCAATATCGACGTCACCTTCCTGCTCGACGGCTGGCATGGGGATTCGAGCCGGATGTATCCCGTCGGCAATATCAAGCGGGCCGCCGAGCGCCTGATGGAAGTCACCTATGAATGCCTGATGCGTGGAATCGGCGCGGTGCGTCCGGGTGCCCGCACCGGCGCCATCGGCGAAGCGATCCAAAACTACGCGGAAGCCGAACGCTGTACCGTGGTGCGCGACTTCTGTGGCCATGGCGTCGGACGTCTCTTCCACGACAGCCCAAACATCCTGCATTACGGCAAGGCCAATGAAGGTCCGGAACTACGCGAAGGCATGATCTTCACGATCGAGCCGATGATCAATCTCGGCAAGCCGCATGTGAAGGTGCTTTCCGACGGCTGGACCGCCGTCACCCGCGATCGTTCTCTGACAGCGCAGTACGAACACACCGTCGGTGTCACCTCCGAGGGATGCGAGATTTTCACGCTTTCGCCTGCTGGCCTGGATCGCCCGGGTCTCGGCTGACGCTCGATAGCGCCCGCGCATCTTCACGCAACTTCAACTTGCGTGCAGCGGCAGTCATGTCACTATATTCACGCGGCCGGAGGGCCGCTCGACCATGATGGTCAGGATTGGGGTGGCATGACGAGCAAGCTTCCGTTCTCCGACGAACCACCGCGCCGCGATGGCCAGGCGATAGCCGACAGCACTGATCTTTTTGGGGGCACCGATGCCATGTCGGACGACGGCACCGACGAGAGACGCTTTTTCGCCGACCAGCCGACGCGGGAAACGAACCTTGCCAAGGCTGCCTCCACCCGGGCCACATTGCAGCCGGAGGCCCACTATCTTGGCCACCGCGAGAGGCTGCGCAGCCGCTTTCGGGACGGTGGAGAGGCGGCGTTGGCCGACTATGAAATCCTCGAACTCCTACTGTTTCGCCTCATCCCACGCCGCGACACGAAGCCGATCGCGAAGGCGCTTCTCGCCCGTTTCCATACGCTTGCAGGCGTGCTTGGGGCGCCGTCGGCGCTGCTGCAGGAAGTCAAGGGCGTAGGGGAAACGGTCGCGCTCGACCTGAAACTGATCGCAAACGTCGCCCAGCGCATGCTGAAGAGCGAATTGCGCGAGAAGCAGGTCCTGTCCTCGTGGTCGGCGGTAATCGACTACTGCCATGCCGCCATGGCCTATGAGACCACGGAGCAGTTCCGCATCCTCTTCCTCGACAAACGCAACGTCCTTATTGCCGACGAGATCCAGGGGCGCGGCACCGTGGACCATACGCCTGTCTATCCGCGCGAAGTGGTGAAGCGGGCACTGGAACTTTCGGCAACAGCCATCATACTCGTCCACAACCACCCGAGTGGCGACCCGACACCGTCGCGCGCCGATATCGACATGACCCGGACGATCGTCGAGACCGCCAAGCCTCTCGGCATCACGGTGCACGACCACATCATCATCGGGAAAGACGGACATGCCAGCCTCAAGGGCCTGAGGCTGATCTGAGGCCCGGACTGCACGCGCGATCCATCCTCCGGTTTGGAGCACGAAAGCGGACTAGGCAGGGAACCCCGCCCAGACATAAATGCCGATGCCGCACAGGCCGATGATTGCCAAGGCGGCGCAGAGCGGCAATGCCACCTGCGACCGCTTGAAGGCCCCGAAGCGAATCGGCTTCTCGATCAGGAAGTAGGTCAATGTCGCCAGCAGAAAGGCGAGCGCGATCAACGCGATGCGAATGCCTTTTCCGGGCGTGCCTCCTTCAAGAAGATAGCCGAACGACACCAGCGGCCAGTGCCAGAGATAGAGCGGATAGCTGATCAAGCCAATGGCAATGGCGAGGCGATTGCTGAACACCAATTTCTTCAAGGCTATGTCCCGTCCGGAGGCAATGACCAGGACTGCGCCAATGACGGGCACGAGTGCGATCACGCCGGGGAACATCTGTTCGACTCGAATCAGGGCGAAGCTCAACCCGAGCAAGATTATGCCCGTGCCAGCTGCGTAAGGCGCAAGTGAACTCGGCATGTTTCCATACTGCCGCTCTATCTCGACCAGAGCCGCACCCGCCAGAAGCTCCCAGAAGCGGCTGACCGGCAGATAAAACGCGGAAACCCGGTCGATGTTGACGATCACCAAATTGGCAATCATCGACAGCAGCGCAACTGTCGCGATCGTGGCCAGGACATTCAGGCCCCGTCGCCAGGCAAACCAGGCCACGAGCGGCCAGAGGATGTAGAACTGCTCTTCGACGCCAAGGGACCAGAGATGCAGCATAGGATCGAAATTGCTTTCGCCGACCCTGATGCCACGCTCGGTCCACAGCACGAGATTGGCAACAAAGTCGGCCCCGCCTGCAACATGTTTGCCGAGCAGTCCGAAGGCATCGACGGACATAACCATCCAGCCAAAGCAAAGACTGGCGACAAGGACAACGATCAGCGCGGGGAAGATACGGCGAACGCGGCGGCCATAGAAATCAAGAAGGGAAAATCGATCTGCCCGCATCTGCTGCACGATATGGCCGCTGATCAGATAGCCGGAGATCACAAAGAAAATGTCGACCCCAACCAGACCGCCCGGCAGCCAGGTGGGGAAATAATGAAAGACGATGACCGCCACCACAGCGAGCGCGCGCAAACCGTCTATATCCGAACGATAGTCCCGCACACCAACCGAAACAGAATTTTTCATTATTTCGTGCACGGCAAACTCCACAACCAAAAGCCAAGTTTAACGTGCAATGCACGCAGACAGAATAATCAAACCGGTTCATCGCCTTCATTCATTTGAGGTAAGCCACTTAATTTGCGCCGGAAAACGGTTCAAGGCGGCCCGCCAGTCTTGGGCTGGCGACCGACATACGCGACCGCACTCGCAGCCGGGCACTGTGAGCGGCTGTCGTCGCCTGTCTGGCCGTCGGTGATAACGAAACGGTGACGTTGCCCTGTCATACTGCTTCTTGATAATGTGCACTGCAGCATGGCGGCAGGCGAATCAGAGGCACCTCATGAACCAGTATGACTTCGTCGTGATTGGCAGCGGACCGGCCGGACGTCGTGCGGCGATCCAGGCGGCCAAGCTGGAAAAGAAGGTTCTCGTCATCGAGAAAGGCACGCGCGTCGGGGGCGTCTCGGTTCATACCGGAACGATTCCGTCGAAGACGCTGCGTGAGACGGCGTTGAACCTCACGGGCTGGCGCGAACGTGGCTTCTACGGCCGCAGCTACCGCGTGAAGCAGGAAATCAACGCCGACGACCTGCGCCGTCGTCTGCTCATCACGCTTGACCACGAAGTCGAAGTGCTCGAGCACCAGTTCTCCCGCAATCGCGTCAATCAGATGCGGGGCACGGCCCGCTTCATCGATGCGCATACCATCGAGGTGACGAAAGAAGATGGCGAAGTGCTGCAGGTCCAGGCGGGCTCGGTGCTGCTCGCCGTCGGGACGCGTCCCTTCAAGCCGTCGCATATTCCCTTCGATGGCGTCAGCGTCATCGACAGCGACGAAATCCTGGAGATCAAGGAATTGCCGCGCTCGATGATCGTCATCGGCGCCGGCGTCATCGGCATCGAATATGCGACAATCTTCTCGGCGCTCGATACCGTCGTTACGGTGGTCGAACCGCGCGACACGATGCTCGACTTCATCGACAAGGAAATCGTCGAGGACTTCACCTATCAGTTGCGCGACCGCAACATGAAGCTGATCTTCGGACAGACGGTCGAGGGCGTTGAGAAGGTCGACGGCAAGTGCCGGGTGACGCTGAAGAACGGTCGCGTGCTGACCGCTGAAATGGTTCTGTTCGCCGCTGGCCGCGTCGGGGCGGTCGATTCGCTCAATCTGGAAGCCGCGGGCCTGGAAGCAGACAATCGCGGTCGGCTGAAGGTAAATCCCGAGACGTTTCAAACCGCCGTTCCCACAATCTATGCGGCCGGTGACGTGGTCGGCTTTCCCTCCCTCGCCTCGACATCGATGGAACAGGGCCGGATCGCGGCGCGCCATGCGGTTGGAGCCCCCGCGCATGAGCCGCCGCAGTTCTTCCCCTATGGCATCTATGCCGTGCCCGAGATTTCAACCTGTGGCCTCACCGAGGAAGAGGTGATCCAGCGCGGCATTCCTTACGAGGCCGGGATCGCACATTTCCGCGAGACCTCGCGGGGCCATATCATGGGTCTCGACAGCGGCATGCTGAAGATGATCTTCTCGCTCAAGACCCGGCGTCTGCTCGGCGTACATATCGTAGGCGAAGGGGCAACCGAGCTCGTGCATATAGGCCAGGCGGTGCTTAACCTGAAGGGGACCGTCGAGTATTTCGTCGAGAATACCTTCAACTACCCGACCCTCGCCGAGGCCTACAAGATTGCAGGTCTCGATGCCTGGAACCGCATGGGCGAACTGAAGGTCGAGAAGATCGAGCGCCGGGCGGCGGAGTGATCAAGCTTTAAAGCGGACCTGCCAATTCGGACTGGAGAGGCCTGCGGATCACCTGCTAAGCAGGCTCCTTCTCAGCCGCTCCCCGAGTCGCCCATGTCATCATCCTTCAGCCAGATTGCGGCGCGCCCGCAGCTGGTCATCCTTTCCATCATGATCTTCGTGCAGGGCTGCGCCTATGGTGCCACCCTGCCCTACCTCGGCGTCACGGCCATTGGCGCGCTCGGAATGAGTGACCAGGCCTATTCCGCGCTGACGGTCGTCGCCTCGATCATGACGGTCACGATCAGCGTTTCGCTCGGTATTCTCTCTGACGGCATGGGCGATCGGCGCCGGATGATCGCACTGCTGGCGCTCGCCGGCACAATCGGCTACGGCGCGATCTTTCTCTTCGCGACCATCCCCGTCTTCGTCGTCGCCACGGCGCTGATCATACCTTTCGCCCAGGCCGTGCATTCGCTGCTCTTCGCCTCGGCACGGATCGAGACCAGCGCGCTAACCACTCAAGATGCGGCGGCAGTCAACACGATCGTGCGCTCCTTCATGTCGGCGTCTTGGGTGGTGATGCCGGCGATCCTCGGTCTGGTCCTTGCGCAGTCGGCGAACATGATCGGGGCATGGGGTGCTGCGGCGATCTGTACGCTTCTGGTCGCGATCGGCTCCTTGCTGCTGCTTGTACCTGCAAGGGACAAGGCAGCGTCGGCCGGCACCAGTGGCACCGCTTTTTTCGACGCGCTGCGTGAGCTTGTGCGACTGGAGATGCTGATCCGGATGATCGCGATGGCCGCCGTGACCGGCACAACGCGGCTTGCCATGATGATCTGGCCGTTGATCCTGACGCTGGAGCTTGGCGGTTCGACCCGTGATGTCGGCTTCATCGCTGCGCTGATCGCTTTGATCGAGATTCCATTCATGCTGATCGCGGCGATGCTTTTGAAACGGTTCAGCCTGCTGGCGATCATCATCGTCTCGGCACTTCTCTACGGCCTGCACATGGTGGGCTTCGCCATTGCGACGGCGCCGTGGCACTTCTATGCGCTGGCCGTGCCGGGGGCGGCCGCAGCGGCAGGGCTGCTTTCCCTGCCGATCACCTATTTCCAGGACCTCTTCCCCACCCGGCCAGGTCTCGGGACAGCCTTCATGCCGATCAACTCCTTCCTAGGCAACGCGATCAGCGCCGGTACATTCGCGGTCGGATCGCATTATCTCGGATATTCCGGAACCGCCTGGCTGGGTCTGGCACTTGCCCTCACAGGCGTGGCCGGGCTTCTGCTTGTCGAAAACACCGCTGTTCGGAAACGCATCTGATGTAAGAAAGGGGCGACTTTCGCCGCCCCTTCGCAATCAACCTGCCTTCTGCAACTGCAGGCGTGTGACCCCTGCTGCCAGATTGAGACCGGTGCCGGCCTGGGCGCTCAGCGGCTGCAGGCCGAAATTCTTCGCATTGCCGCCGATCAATGCATTCGCGCCGAGGCCGACCCCCAAGGCTGCATTGGCCGATGCACCGACATAGCTTCCGGCGAGAGCGCCTTCGCCCAGCCGGTTGGCGGCTGTGTTGACGACAATCCAGCTCATATAGGTCTTGCCGGTGACGCCGACATCAAGACCGAGTCGGCCGATCGAACCCGTATAGCGCTCGACGTCACCACCGGCGTCGCGGAACTGGCAATCGACGGCACGGCTCGACGTGATCAACAGACCGACGCCGCCCTCGATTTCGCAGCTCAGGGTTCCAACACGCTGCGGTTCGGCGCCTTGAGCGGCCGATGCCTGGCGGCGGCTGTCCGCTGCCAGAACGACGGAACTGGACAGCACGCTTGCAGCCAGAGTGAAGGTCACGAGTTTCTTCATGGGTTCTTCCTTTCGAATTCAATCACTGGGTCGCCTGCCATGCATAGGGATGGCTGGACCCGCAGGCGCGGGCGAATGGTGAGTTCGGTGACCACGCGCAGTCCGGAATAGACCTCGGCGAGGGCGACGACGGTCTCGAACGCATCCACGCTCCCGACATCGCCGATGATGCGCAGCGCGCCACCATCGCTGGCGACCTGCAGTCTAGGCCGGGACCATTCCCCGGCAGGCGCGATTAGCGCCTCGACCGCCTTCGGCAAGTCGAGGTCAGCCCACCTGCCGGCCAGCGAGCCGGCAGGTACACGTACCAGATCCATGGTGGGAACAACTCCGAGGTCTATTGCTTGGTGCGACTTAGCGCAGGGCGTCTTTGACGCTACCCTTGGCCTTGCCGAGGGCGCTCTGCGCTTCACCGGCGAGCTTGTCGCTCTTGCCTTCGACTTCGAGCTGGCGGTTGCCGGAGATCTTGCCAGCGGCCTCCTTGACGGATCCCTTGACCTGACGAACGGCACCTTCGATACGGTTCTTGTCCATTGTCTTTCTCCTATTCTCTAGATCAGTAGACATCGCCGTTGTTGGCGATGAGGGAGAAATAGATTCAGAGAAGGCCGGTTTGCAGAGCGCAAAATACTAGTGCAGCTAGTAGGTTCTGACCTAAATTCGCGTCTTCAGCGTCTTTTCGGCTGCTCCCCCAGGAAACCGCGCTCGCGAGCCCAGATCACTGCAGCGGCACGCCGATTGACGCCGATCTTGGCATAGAGCGAGGCGACATGGTTGCGAATGGTGTGTTTTGATAAATGAAGGACATCCCCCATCTCGGCATCGCTCAGCCCCTTACAGATCAGCGAGAGGATTTCCGTCTCGCGTTCGGACAGATCCTGAAGCTTTGCCATCGATGGCTTGCCCCGGGAGGACTGACGCAGCGTTGCCAGTCGGTCGACAACAGTCCGGCTGAACCAGGAGGTGTCAGCCATCACACTTTCAATTGCCTGGATCAATTCGTCTTCGGTTCGGCGTCGCTCGGTCACGTCCTGTAGCGCCCAGACCACGCATTGCTGGTCGGCGATCTCGACCCGCTCGGCTGCCACCAGACATTCGGCCATGCTGCCTTCCTTGAGGCGCATGGTCAGGGCCTCGTCGCGCACCGGCGTATTGTCCTTGAGTTTCTGCTCGAGCGTACGCCGGAGCTTGGCATCCTCCCAAAGACCGAGCTCCGCCGCCGTCTTTCCTATCACTTCCTCGGCCTTTCGGCCACAGAGTTGCAGGAAGGCTTCGTTAACTTCGGTGAAGACGAAATCGTGAAGGCGGGAGATAGCGGTTGGAGCCGGCGACAGGCGGAAGGATTTGGAGAAACGCTCCTCGCTCTGCCTCAGCGCATTCTGCGCCCGGCGTCGACCATCGAGATCGGCAAAGGTAAAGAGCATGCAGGCTTCTTCGCCCACCGGAATCGGCTCACCGGCGACGATGACAAGACGGTCACCTCCCGGAATGGGTATGAGGGCTTCGCGCTGGCGGATGAGTCGCCCCTCGGCGAGCTTCTCGGACGCATCCTCGCCGGTTTCACAATTGGAAAAGAGGCCGATCTCCTCGACCGTCCGGCCGATGACATCTTCGCGGGCGAGACCGGTCATTTCCATGAAACCCTGGTTCACCCGTATGAAGCGCTGGTCGTCCAGCCGGCAGATAAGGCCAGGCGCAGGATTGGCGTTAAAGGCGCTCTCGAAGCGTTTCTCTGCCTCGTAGCGCGGGGTTTCATCGCGAAACACCAGCACCAGCACGTCAGGCCGAGCGCCCGCATCCTCGATCACGAGGCTCCGCACGGTGTGGATCCAGATCGCATCCTCATCGTCCACGGGCGAGACTTCGACCGTCACGTCATCAACGGTCTCGCCTGCCAGAAGTCGTTCCAGCGGGTATTGGCCTTCGTCCAGCCGATGTTTGTTGCGATAGCGCAGCGTGAACAGACGGCGGTATCCTGCAACATCACCGCCAAGATCCTCGATCACCTCGATCCGATGCATGTCGAGCGCGGACTGGTTCGCCCAGGCGATCCGACCATCGGTCTCGACCAGAATCAGACCGTCGCTCAAACCCGCAATTACCTGCTGCAGAACCGATCGATTGATCTTGGGCGGCTGGTCGACGTCTGTCATGGTCATCATTCCGGTTGCGTATGGCGCTGATCTGGAGCGCGCGCCTGCCGATACAAGGGCGTTGCCGATCATCGGCCTTCGTTTCTGCAATGACCCTCCCTGATATCCGGCGGGTCCGGCAATTCGCACCGGTTTCTATGAAGACGGAACCAACATATGCCTCCAGATACGAAAAAGCCGCCCCGAAGGACGGCTTTCTCTGAAGTTCAATCAAGCACGAAGATTATTCGGCGTCGCCTTCGGCGGCCTTCTTCTTCGGAGCAGCCTTCTTCTTCGGAGCGGCTTCTTCGCCTTCGGCAGCGTCGTCAGCCTTGGCAGCAGCCTTCTTCTTCGGGGCAGCCTTCTTGGCCGGCTTGTCACCTTCTTCGGCGTCGTCGGCGAGAAGCTCTTCCTTGCTCACCTTCTTGTCGGTGACGGAGACTTCAGCCAGCAGCTTGTCGATCACCTTCTCTTCGAAGATCGGCGCGCGCAGGGAAGCGGCTGCACCCGGCGTGTTGCGGAAGAAGTCGAGGATCTGCTTTTCCTGGCCCGGGAACTGCTGCAGCTGGGCGAAAAGCGAACGCTGCATTTCTTCTTCGGTCACTTCGATGCCGGCCTTTTCGCCGATTTCGGAGAGCACGAGGCCGAGACGGACGCGACGCTCAGCGAGCGCGCGGTATTCTTCGCGGGCTGCTTCTTCCGTCGTGTCTTCGTCAGCGAAGGTCTTGCCGGACTGGGCGAGATCCGTGTTGATCTGGCGCCAGATGTTCTCGAACTCGGCATCGACGAGCTTGGAGGGCGACTCGAACTTGTAGAGGGCGTCCAGCTGGTCGAGGATCTGACGCTTGACCTTCTGGCGGGTGACGTTGCCGTACTGGCTCTCGATCTGGCCGCGGACGATTTCCTTCAGCTTTTCGACCGATTCGACGCCGAGCTTGGTGGCCAGCTCGTCGTTGATTTCGGTAGCGGCAGGTGCGGCCACTTCCTTGACGGTGATGTCGAAGGTGGCTTCCTTGCCGGCGAGGTTGGCAGCCGGGTAATCGGCCGGGAAGTTCACGGTGATGACCTTTTCGTCACCGGCCTTCAGGCCAACGAGCTGTTCTTCGAAGCCCGGGATGAAGCGGTTCGAACCGATGACCAGTTCTGCGTCTTCGTCCTTGCCGCCGTCGAAGGCTTCGCCGTCGACCTTGCCGAGGTAGTCCATGGTGACGCGGTCGCCGTCAGCAGCCTTGCCCTTCTTGGTCTCGAAGGTGCGGGCGCTTTCCGCGATCTTTTCGATCTGCTCGGTGATCTCTTCTTCCGAGACGTCGACGACTTCGCGGGTGACCTTGATGCCGTCGACCGACTTCAGTTCGATCGCCGGAATGATCTCGTAGGAAAGCGTGAACTCCAGATCGGCCTGAGCCGACAGAATCTTTTCCGCTTCCTTCTCGTCTTCCGTCATGACGATTTCCGGCTGTGTCGCCGACTTTTCGCCGCGCTCCGACAGGATCGCGCTCGGGCGGTCGCGGATGATCTCGTTGACCAGTTCAGCCATGATCGACTTGCCGTACATCTTCTTGACGTGCGAAACCGGCACCTTGCCCGGGCGGAAGCCGTTGATGCGGACCTTGTCCTTCACGTCGGCCAGACGCTCGTTCATCTGCTGTTCCATGTCCTTGGCCGGGATCACGACCTTGATTTCGCGCTTCAGCCCTTCAGCGAGCGTTTCGATAACCTGCATGTTCTTACCTTCATGTCGTGGCGGCCGTGCTCGGGCAGCCGGTGGTTTCACTGAGCACGACGCCGGAATTCATTTTCCCGGACGTGGCTGCGTCGCAATCAAACATTCTGCCAAGCAAAACGGCGCCGGATGAGCAGAGCCACAACCCTGTGCGTCTCTTATCCATCCCGCGCGGCTTAGCTGGTGCGGGTAGAGAGACTTGAACTCCCACGCCTTGCGGCACCAGAACCTAAATCTGGCGTGTCTACCAATTTCACCATACCCGCGTCCAAAAGCGCATGCTGCGTTCGCGCATGGCCCCTCCGGAGCGCGCGTCTCTATAACACCCGTTTTCCCCCACGCAAAGGAAAAATGACAGGGTTGCAAGGCGCTCACAGCCGGTTTCACAGGCATTGCAGCGGACGAGGGACGCCGCTCAGTACAGCGGCTCTTCGTAGAGCGGCTCGCCATCCAGCATGAGGGCGCGAATCTGTGCCCGGCCCTCGTCGGACACACGGATCGCGACCGATACCCTGCCCTCGTTGCGCCCGTCCTCAATCGGCTTGCCCTCGCCTTCGGGCACGTAGAAGCTTTCTATGCCATAGGAGACCGTTAGATTGCCGGCGTTCGACCACTCCCAGTCGTAGATCGTGATGGGCCGGGACAGCAATACAACGCTGCTGGCTTCCTCGGCCAGGGGGTCAAATGAGGCTTCTGACACAATCCAATAGCCATCCGAACCCGGTTTGAGGCGTACATGGAGCTGCGCCAGCGAACCGGCTTCCGGCCGCGCCCCGGTCACAGACGTCGTCGATATCGTCGAGATGTCGTAAGTGAGGATGACGTAATCGCCGCGCAAAAGGTCCCTCGGATCGACAGGCGCCGTCTTCAGGAGAACATCGGTACCAGATCTCAGGATGGAAGCCCTACCCTCAATCATGGAGCCCAGGATCGCGGTCTGGACGACCGAAACCAGCAGGGCAGCGGCGGCAAAAGCTTTGGTCCCGATCATTACTTCACCTCCGCTGTGGAACGTGAGAAGCGCTTTTCGAGACGTACGACAATGAATGCCAGCACGGCAACGACCAGGCCCGAAAGGAGGAAGAAAGCCGAAGTTCCGAGAATGCTGTCGATCGTCTCGTAGGAAAGGTACAGGATCTCCGCAGCGAAGGCGCCATAGGCGAGATAACGCACCGCGCCATTGTCCCGACCTTCAAGCGCGATGGCGGACATCGACAAGGCGAGGATCGCGACCCCAAGGGCCGCCGTCGCCATGGCGTCGAGCGCATTGCCCTGCACATAGGCAAAGCCCGTGAGCGCCATCACCAGAGTATAGAAGCTTGCGGAAGCGCCCAGCTTTCGATGGATCGCCTGAAGCGGAGAGCGCGGCACGGTCAGCGCCAGGAACAAGATCGTGGCGGCGACACCGACGGTGAAGGCATAGGCTTCGTTCCGGTCCAGAATGACGATCCACCAGATCCAGGCGATAAGCAGGATATAGCCAAAATGTTTTGCGCGATCTGTGCCGGTGAAGCGGGACAGGGCAAAGACGACGGCTGCGGCGAAAGGTGGCCAATAGGCCCACAGGCCATGGCCGCCGACCTCCCAGCCGAAACTGTCGAAGCCGCCCCAGAAGGTCACCAGCGAAAGGGCGCCTGAAACGACCGTCAGCGCGCCGGAGCGAAAGAGTGCTGCCGAACCGGCCGTCACTGTGAACCAGAGCAGCATCGCCGAGAAGGTGTCTCCCGAGAGATGATAGAGTTGCCCGATCAGCGCAATCGCACCGCCGAAGGCCGCGGAGCCGAGCACCAGCGCTCCGGCGGCCATTCGGTCCGCGCCCCTGGACCGTGCGAGCAGCGCCGTCCCGTGGAAAAGCCAGATCAGGGCGATGATCCCCACGACCTTGCTTGTTCTCGGTATCGCCTCCCAGTTGGCGGCAATCAGCATCAGGAGTGATGCGGCGATCAGGACAGCCGCAAACATCGACAGGACGCCGCCAATGCTGAAGCGAGAGCCGCGCCGGTCAACGTCGTCCAGCAGCCTTCCCGCCGTTGCCTTGTCGATCAGCCCACGCTCGACCCACTCGTCCAGATCGCGCTTCAACCTGCCTCGGTACATGGCCACTCCCCTTTGATCCCGCCCGCAATCTGGAACGGGCGCGTGAGAAAGACAAGCGACCGAAGTCTTCTCGACCTACGCCTTGCGCGCCCATGCAGAAACCGCATGCCTTCCATGTCAATATTGCACTGCACAAACTCGTTTGTGTCGCGTATATTGATTGTCAACAGAGCGACGGAACTTCTGGCGCTTCTCCTTCGGCCCGCGTTACCTCCTCCCAATGCGGGCTCGATTGACCAACGACACTCCTCCTCCCAGTCGTTGGTCTGCACAAATGACGCTCACCGGACCTCCTCCCCCGGTGAGCGTTATTTTTTTGGCCTCATCCTACCCGCTGAACAATTACCTGCAGAACGTCGCAACGATCTGCCCGAATGCAATGCACGGCATCAGCTTGATGCAAATGCACAAAAAATCGCCAGTTAACAACAGGTTAAATCGATTGTTATGCGCTCAGCGCATGGGTGACCTGTTGCATTATGTCTTCAAACGTTTCGCAATGCAGCATATATTCACCTCATGAAATTCGAAGGGGCCCACGGATGGGTCCAAACCACCAAAGAGGTAGACCCAATGAACATTGCTCGCTCGCTGACCAATTGGCGCAAGTATCGTCAGACCATCACCGAACTCGGCCGCATGTCGGACCGCGAACTCCGCGACCTCGGCATTGGCCGCGAAGACATCCGTCGCGTTGCCCGTCACGCCGTCAACGGCTGATTGGTCCCGACTTCGGTCGGATCCAGAATAGAAAAACCCCGGATCTCCTCCCAGATCCGGGGTTTTTCTTTGTCTGCTCAGAGGCGCTGCTCAGTCTTCGCGGACAGCAACGATCACGTCATGAATGAGCTTCAGCACAGCCGGCGCATCGATCTCGGTGCAGATCTTCTGGCTCGGCAGATCACCATCCCAATCCGAGGGACCGAATCCACGACCATCCGGCTTCTGGATCGTCTGGCCATCGGCGATGCCGCCGCAGACGACGCGGATGACGCCGCTGCGGGTCCTGAAGAGTTCCGGCGCCACGACATAGACGCAGGCGCAGCTGTCGTGAACGACCATGCCGTCGTCGACCAGGCCTTCGTAGAAATCGATATAAAACTGTGAGAGGTCGAATAGCAGGCGTGCGCGGCTGGTGCCGGCGGCGTCTCTGATGTCCGCGAGCTGCGTGCGGGTCATCACCGTCTGCATCGTGACGTCGAGACCAACGACGACGACCGGCCATTTTGCCGTCATCACCACGTCGGCTGCTTCCGGGTCGCCATGGATATTGGCTTCGGCGGCCGGCGTGACATTGCCGTTGACGTCGAAGGCGCCGCCCATGATGACGATCTCCTTGACGAGACCGACAATCTCCGGGTCTTCCTTCAGTGCATTGGCGAGATTGGTCATGCGACCGACGGCCACAATGGTCACCTCGCCCGGATTGGCACGCACCGTCTCGACGATGAAGCGGTGAGCCGGGCGTGGGTCGGGATGGACGTCCGTCACCTCGGGCACGCCGATATTGCCAAGCCCATCATCGCCATGAATGAATTTCGGCGGCTCATGGCTGACTCGATGCGGAATGAAGGTCTCGCCGGCGCCACGCGAAACGGGGGCATCGATCTTCCACTCGCGCTTCAGGAACAGCGCGTTGCGTGTGGTCACATCGATCTCGGCATTGCCGAAGACGGTGGTAATGCCGAGGAGATCAATCTCCGGATGATGGTGCAGGAAGAGAAGCGCCATGGCGTCGTCGACGCCAGGGTCCGTATCAAAGATGACTTTATGCATGAAATTGGTCGTCCTGTATCAAGGAAGCGCGTTACATATCCCAATCCCGGTGGACGTGAAAGCGATCAGCCGCATGTTTCCGCAAACTCGCCCATGAGCTTTGGAAAGTCGTCCATCGGCGGGAATTGCGCATAGCTGTGCCGGGCGGGCACAGTCACCCAGGGCAGCTTTTCGGACACGCAGGTCTCGATGAAAGGTGGAAGCTCGGCGGTGCTCTCCAGCATGGTCGACCGGATGTTGATGAGTGGCCCGAGCATGTCGGCCCGGGTGAAGATCCAGCTCAGGCAATGCGGGCAGAAGTGATGGCGCAACTCGCCATGCAGGCCGCCTATTACCGGCTGAAGGCCTTCGATCTCGACGCTTTCCTGCGGGAAGAGCGCGCTCAGCGAAAAAGCGCTGGCCGTCATCCGCTGGCAGCCCTTGCAGTGGCACGCCATGGTCATCAGAGGCCGCCCCTTCACCTTGAGCGTCACCTGCCCGCAGCGGCAGCTGCCGTGATCTTCGTCTGCACTCTCATGACCCTTCTCCTCTCGCCTAAGACGCTGCGCCACTCAGCCTGCCTTTGCGGCCTTCTTCTTGCCGACGTTTCTCAGCACATGGCTGAAGCCCGCATTGTAAAGATCGCTGTCGCGGAACTCGACATGTCCGAAGACCTTGCCGACCATGATCAGGGCTGTCCGGGTGATCTTCGCCTTGCGCACTTCATCGGCCATATCCTTCAGCGTGGTGCGGATGAAGAGTTCGTCGGGCCATGTCGAGCGATAAGCGACCACGACCGGGCAGTCCTCGCCGTAATAGGGGGTCAGCGTATCGCGGATATGGGTGAGGTTGCGGATCGACAGATGGATCGCAAGCGTCGCCCGCGACCTGCCCAGGATCTCCAGTGTCTCGAATTCCGGCATGGAGGATGCCTTCATCTCCGTGCGGGTGACGATGACCGTCTGGGCGATTTCGGGCAGCGTCAGTTCGGTCTTCAGTCGTGCAGCCGTCGCCGCAAAGGCCGGCACGCCGGGCACGACGTCATAGGGAATGCCGGCCGCATCAAGGCGGCGCATCTGTTCGGCGATCGCGCCGTAGATCGACGGGTCGCCGGAATGCACGCGCGCGACGTCTTCGCCGCGGTCATGGGCCGCCACCATCTCCGCGACGATCTCGTCGAGATGCATGGGGGCCGTGTCCTTGACGATCGCGCCCTCGGGGGCCGCTTCGACGATTTCTTCCGGCACCAGCGACCCGGCATAGAGGCAGACCGGGCAGCGCTCGATCAGGCGAAGGCCGCGAACAGTGATCAGATCGGGGGCTCCGGGCCCAGCGCCGATGAAATAGACGGTCATACTTCACTTCCCTTCATGCCACTGTCTGCCTTGCCCGAGTAACCGCGTGGTGTGTAGACCCAGGTCTTGCCGTCACCGGTCGTCACCGTCCGGCTCTCGGACGAGCCGACCACGACGACGGTCAGCATGTCGACGTCGTCGACGTTCAGTTCTCCGAGCGGCACGGTGCGCACGGTTTCACCCTCGCGCCCCAGATTGGTGGCGAGAATGACGGGTGTGGAGGACGGGCGGTATTTAAGGAGTTCGTCTCGGGCATAAGCGAGCTGCGTGCGGCGCTTCATCGAGACCGGATTGTAGAAGGCGATGACGAAATCGCCCTCGCCCGCCGCCTTCACCCGGCGCTGGATATGCTCCCAAGGGGTCAGGAGATCCGAGAGCGAGATGGTGCAGAAGTCATGGCCGAGCGGCGCGCCGATGCGGGCAGCAGCAGCCTGCAGCGCGGAAATTCCGGGCGAGACCTGGACTTCGATGCGGCTCGCACCATCTGTGATGCCACCCTTGTCGAAGAGCTCGAAGACGAGCGTTGCCATGGCATAGATGCCGGCGTCGCCCGAGCAGACCAGCGCCACGGTGTTGCCCTGCCCCGCCAGCTCCATGGCATGCACGACGCGCGCTTCTTCCTTGCCGAGGTCGAAATCGTGGCGGGTCTTGCCGTCAGCGAGCGGGCCGAGCAGGTCGAGATAAAGCGAGTAGCCGACAAGATCGGTCGAGGCCTGGACCATGCGCGAGACTTCTGGCGAGCGCCAGCCTTCCGAGCCCGGGCCGATGCCGACGACGAAAAGTGTGCCACGGGCACGGCCTGTCGTCTTCGGGTCGACAATATCAGCGGCTCTTGCAATCGCGGCTGTGGCCCCCTTGGACTTGATCTTCTCGACAACGAGTTCGCCGGACGCGCCGACAGCCGCAAGCGCTGCCCCTTCGGCAACGCCATGGCAGCCAACTTCGGCAAAGACGACCTCAGACGGGTTCTTCAGGCGCGGCGCTTCGGCTTCGAGCGTGGCTGCGGTGAAGAAGCGGGCCGGCACGCCAAAATGGGCGGCCACCGCATGGATCGCCGTTTCGTCGGCCTTGAGGTCGATCGAGCAGACGGCAGCAAGGCTTGTCTTCGCGAAACCACCCTTGGCCAGCGCTTCCTCGGCCAAGGCAATCGCCTCTTCCGGCTTTGCGTGCCGCTCGCAGCCCATGCCGAGCACAAGCGTCTTCGGATGATAAACGAGTTTCAGCTCGCCTGATGTCTTCTGTTGGTCGGTCACGGTCAGCGTCACGCGGGCCTCTTGTTTAAATGGAAGTCTTGATTGGGTAAGCCAGTTGGCGGATGCACCCTCGAGCCGGGCGCCAGAGCCGGCCACAAGTTCGGCCATCACTGCCTTGGCCCTCTCGGGATTGGCGAGCACATAGCCTTCCGGCGGCTGATCAAGCGCTAACCCGAATTTCAGGTCGCCGGCCGTCGTGATTGCGGCATGGGCACCGATGGCGGTCGCGATCTGTCGTGCGAGGTCATTGGCGCCATGGTGGCCGCCGAGCAGCGGCACAACAGAGGAACCATCCTCGGCGACGGCGAGCACAGGCGGTTCCGACTGTTTGTCAGAGAGCAGCGGCGCGAGGAGACGAATAAGCGCGCCAGAAGCCATCACAGCAACGATCGGTCGGCCGGCGGCAAACAGCGCCTGGACATGGTCCTTGGCAGATGCAAAGCGTAGATCTGCCTCTTCGACGCGAGCGGCAGCACCATGCAGTTCGCCGCCGATGTCCGTCGCAATGCGGCGACCCAGCGAGGCGGCGGCGTCGCTCAGGATCAGGACGGCCGGTTTGGCCGGGGATGCGGCGATGCCCGTCATCAGCCCGCGCTTCCCAGCGTCTTGGCCAGCGCCGGATGCCAGCGCTCCTCACCCTTGTAGATCAGAATCATCGAGAAATAGGGCGCGGTGTCCTCGGCCACATCCGCAAGCGGCGTCAGCTTCTGTTCGGCAAGGCTCACGCGCTCGGCATAACCCGCCTGCGCGGTGAGCCCGAGGCTTTCGATCAGCGCGCGGATGCGGGCGAAATGCCGGCCGAGCTTGATGATGGCGACGGCGCCGGAGGCCTCGATGCGCGCGGCCAGTTCCTCATCCGACAGAGGGCCGGGGAGCACCGTCAGCACGTCGTTGCGGGCAGCGAGCGGCCGTCCGAGGCCAGCGGCGGCCGCCATCATCGAGGAGACGCCGGGCACGACCTCAGTCGGATATCGATCCGCCAGGCGCTCGAAGAGATACATAAAGGAGCCGTAGAAGAAGGGGTCACCTTCGCAAAGGACGGCAACATCAGAACCGGCGTCCAGATGATGCGACAGCGTCTCAGCAGCCTTGGTGTAGATATCCTGCGCCGGAAAGCGCTCGACCCGCATCGGCACGATGATCGGCACCTCCAACTGCGCTGCGGTCAGATAAGGGGCTGCGATCTGGCGGGCGAAGCTCGGGCCGGTATCGGGGGCCGGATAGGCAACAACAGGGCACTGCGTCAGGATGCGATGCGCCTTCAGGGTCAGCAATTCCGGATCGCCGGGCCCGAGGCCGAGGCCATAGAGTTTTCCGGTCATTCACCCTCTCCCTTTACAACCGTCCACATCGTGACCGGCATCAGCGACTTCCAGCCGCAAAAGCGCCCGACCGGGGCCGCTCGCGAGACCTGTATGCGGGCAAGTTCCCCGCCGTGGTGGCTGCGCAGATCGACGAGTTTGGCCTCGCCCTCGATCGTCACGGCATTGGCGACCAGCCGTCCGCCGGGGGCCAGAGCTGCCCAGCAGGCCTCGAACAGCCCCTCGCCGCTGATGCCACCGCCAATGAAGATGACGTCGGGTGTCTTCAGACCGCCAAGCACCGCCGGTGCCTCGCCTTCGACAACGTCGAGGTCAGGCACGCCGAGGGTTTGGGCATTCTCGCGGATCATCGCCAGCCGCTCGGGTTTGGCCTCGATTGCGATCGCCTTCGTTCCCATGCCGGAGCGCATCCACTCGATCGCGATCGAGCCGCAACCAGCGCCGACATCCCAGAGGCGGGCATTGGGAAAGGGCGCGAGCTGGGCCAGCGTTGCCGCGCGGATCTCCCGCTTGGTGAGCTGCCCGTCATGGCGGAAGGCCTCGTCGGGAAGGCCCGGCACAGGAGCCAGAAGCGGTCCGTCCCAGGCACAGTCGATGGCCAGCGTGTTGAAATCGGAAATGACAGGGCAAGTCTCGGCCATTTCGAGCGCCGTCATGCGCAGGACACGTTCTTTCGTGCCGCCCATGTGTTCCAGCACCTGAAGCACCGAGGCACCAAAGCCGCGCTCGGCCAAGAGCACAGCCGCGGCCTGGACGGTGGAGGCATCGGAGGTCAGCGCGAGGATGCGGGCACGTGGCATGACATGGCGGTTGAGGAAGGCGAGCGGCCGGCCATGCAGCGAGATCTGCGTGACCGATTGCAGTGGCCAGCCAAGCCGGGCAGCGGCCAGTGAAAAGGCCGATGGGCTCGGCAAGACAAACATTTCGTCGGCCGACACATACCGCCGCAGCGTCGCGCCAATACCGAAATGCATGGGGTCGCCCGTGGCCAGGATCGTCACGGGCGTGCCCCGCAGCTTCAGGATTTCGGCGAGTGTCTCGCGAAACCCAGCGCCCCAGGTGAGGATCCGCTTCAGCTGGGGCAGGTTCGATCCGTCGATGACCGCATCCAGTCGCTCGCCGATGACAAGTGTTTCCGCCTGCCAGACGACGGCCTGCGCCTCGGGCGTCAGGCTTTCCAGCCCGTTGTCGCCGATACCGATAATGGTGAGCCAGGGGGTGTGCGGCGCGTCAGACACTGGTGCCGAGCCCTCCCGCCAAGGCATTGACGGCAGCAGACGCCATGGCCGAGCCGCCGCGACGACCACGGACCGCTATATAGGGAATGCCCCTGGAATTAGCGATCAGTTCATCCTTGCTTTCGGCGGCACCAACGAAGCCGACGGGAAAGCCGAGGATGATCGCAGGCTTCGGGGCACCAGTATCGATGCGCTCCAGTAGCCGGAAAAGCGCCGTCGGTGCATTGCCGATGGCGACGACGGCGCCACCGAGATGGTCGTCCCAGAGGTCGACCTGGGCAGCCGAGCGGGTGTTGCCGATCTCCACGGCCTTCGGGCGCACACGCTCGTCGTTGAGCAGGCAGAGGATCTTGTTGTCGCTCGGGAGCAGGCGGCGGATCACGCCGTGGTGGACCATTTCGACATCGACGAGGACTGGCGCACCTTTTTCAAGCCCCGCGGCACCGGCCTCGAAGGCCCCGTCCGACCACCTGACGTCATCGGCGAGGTCGACCATGCCACAGGCATGGATAAGCCGGATGACCAGTGGCTGGAGGACGGTCGGGAAACGCTCGAGATCGGCTTCGTCGCGGATGGTGGCGAAGGACTGGCGGTAGATTTCCGCGGGGTCACGGATGTAGTCGAGGGGCGATGTCATGCTGCCATCTCCCGCGGAAGTTCGAGGTGCCCGATGCCGAGCACCCAACCCTCTTCCGCAATCGAAACGGCGAGCTCGTCATCCGTCAGCACCGCCGGACGATCAAGCAGGATGCCAAGCCGGCCATCCGCATCGAACCGTGCAAAGGCCTCCGCAACGGTCCGCACCTGAAGGGCGTCCTTGACCTCGTCGCCCTCTGGCAGCGCAAAGAGCGACGGGTATATCTCCGCGAAGACCACGGGTTTTTCAAAGGTGCCGGCAAACCCCGTCTCGAACGGCCAAACGGCGACGTGTTCACCGTGGCCGCTCTCATCGAGGAAACGGGACAGACGCGCAATGCCAAGCAGTGTCTGGCTGCCAACCGAGCCATTATAGGTCAGCTGCCAAACGGCCTTCGCCCCCTTGGCAAAATACTCCGAGCGGCGGAAGGCGAGCGGCGCGTTTGTCGGCGCGGGCGGCTTTTTGTCTGAGAGATCAGCATAGACATGCTGATGCGGCCGCCCCCAGAAGCGCGGCTCGCCCCCAAAATGGGTGGCATTCCAGCGCGAGGCGAGATCGAAGCGGTTGTTGCGGTTGTCAGGCGCATCCTCGATCTCGTCGGCAATCTTGCGCCATAGGGCCCGCCAGTCCGCCCTGCCCGTCAGTCGCTCGGCGGTGCCCGTTGGATAGCCGAAGGCAAAGTCGAAGCCGCAAAGCAGGCGTTGGCCTTCGGCAATCGCAGCGCCGACCACGACATCAAGTCGCTGCATGAAGGCATGACGGGTCGGAAAATTCTCGTTCCAGTCGATCACAACCAGATCGCCCTCGCGCCGGGCGAGGCACGCCCAGAGCGAGTTCTTGCCCGTCACCGGTTGTCCGGCACCGGACCAGTCGACGATCAGGATGCGATCGAAGAGCGGCATTACTTTTTCTTCTGCATCGACTTCGGCCCCAGCGGATGGTCGGCATGGGGGTAAGGTGCGTGATGATGGTCGTGGCCGTGAGCATGGGAATGACCGTGGGCATGTCCATGGTCGTGTCCGTGATCGTGGCCATGGTGATGATCGTGGTCGTGGTGATGTCCGTGACCATGATCGTGGTCATGATGGCCACAGCCGCAGTTGGGACCATGCTCGTGCTGGGCAACCTTGCCGGAGGACGGAGCGTCCATCACGGCCTGCAGATCGGCATCAGGGGTCTTGTCCTTGAGGCCGGCATACTTGCCGCCGAGCGTGAAGGACGGCGCGTAGTCGAAGGTCGGCTCAACCGGCACTGGCTTCAGAGATGCGGGTTCCGCATGGCTGTGCAGCGGCGTCCACGGCAGGCCATGCTCGCGACAGAAATCGGGATCACGGCAGGAGGCGTCGCAATCCCCCTTGCAGGGACAGTTTTCCAAGCCGCCGCCAATGCCCTCGACATGGTGATGATGGCTCTCCTGCGGCTGGCCGACATCGGCTTCGAAGCCGAGCACCTGTTCGCGGTACTTGCACATCTGGCAGTTCATGACGGCCGCGCCTTCAAGGATCTCCTTGACCCGATCCTGGAAGGCATCGAGGACCAGCGGGTGATCGTTCAAATAGCTCGCCTTGACGAACTGGATCTCCGGGTAACGCGCTGCCACCTCGTCGGTATAGCTGTAGATGCGCTTCACCAGCACACCGGTGAACAGGAAATACGGGAAGACGACGATGCGCTTGTAGCCAAGCTTGGCGGCGTGCGTCAGGCCCGGCTCCACCAGCGGGAAGGTGACACCCGAATAACAGGTTTCACCCCAGCCGAAGCCCATGCCTTCCCAAAGCATGCGCATGACCTTGGTGGCGTTGGAATTGGCGTCCGGATCGGACGAGCCGCGACCGACCACCATCAGCAGCGTATCGTGCTTCTCGACGAAACCTTGCGTCTCGTTCGCCTCATCGACGGCCGCCTGAATGCGATCACCGGCGGCGCGGATCATCTTCAGGTCGATGCCAAGCTCGCGGCCGTAATTGACCACCATGCCTGGATTCTGTGCCTGATAAGTGTTGAGCACCGAGGGAATGTCGTTCTTGGCGTGGCCGGCAGCAAAGAGCATGCCGGGGACGGCCAGCACGCGGGTCACGCCCTGTTCGCGCAGGCTGTCGAGACCGGCCAAAATCACCGGGTTGCAGAATTCGAGATAGCCGTATTCGACCGGCATGTCGGGATTGCGGGCGCGCAGCGCCTCTGCGATCACGGCGAATTCCTTCGCTGCGTTCTGATTGCGGCTGCCGTGGCCGCAGACCATGATTCCGAGTTTTTCAGCCATAGGTTGAGGCCTCCCTGCTTCGTTTTGTCTGCCTGTACGAAGCGCCGAACCATTCACCTCTTCAGGCGTGGTCCATGGCCTTTGGGACAGCTCCGGAATTGGCCCCCTGATTGGGTCGGCCGCACCGGACTATTTCCAGCCTGTCGAACAGGCGCCGTCGCACATTACCCTGAGCTTTATCGAAGCCTAACCCAGCGGTCAAACCGGATTGCGGCGCTTTGTGTGACGGAAGCGGCAGTTCACAGAATGTCCCGCTCGCGACACGCGCGACACAGCCTTGTAAGGTTGCGCAGCTGCGCCGTTTGGTCCACAACGACGGCACCTTCCCTCCCCTTCACGAGTTTCCCCGTGGCCGATCTCGCCTTCCAAGCGCTGCTGCTTTTGTTCGTCGCTGCCTTCATCGCCGGCTTTATCGATTCGATTGCCGGTGGCGGCGGATTGATCACCATTCCCGCCATGTTGATCGCGGGAATTCCGCCGCTGGAAACGCTGGGCACCAACAAGCTGCAGTCGATGTTCGGCGCGGGGTCGGCGACGCTTGCCTATGCGCGCAAAGGTCATGTGGATCTGAAGAAGCAGTTGCCGATGGCTGCCATGGCGGTTATCGGTGGCGCCATCGGCGCCCTGATTGCAACGGTGGTGCCGGGAGACGTGCTGCGGGTGCTGATGCCCTTCCTGCTCGTTGCCATCGCGCTCTATTTTGCGCTGAAGCCGAACATTTCCGACGAAGACCGCCACCAGCGCATGACGCCCTTCGTCTTCGGCGTAACGCTTGTGCCGCTGATTGGCCTCTATGACGGCGTGTTCGGCCCCGGCACCGGTTCCTTCTTCATGCTCGCCTTCGTCTCACTTGCTGGCTTCGGCATGCTGAAGGCGACGGCGCATACGAAGCTTCTCAACCTAGGCTCCAATGTCGGCGCCTTCCTGATCTTCGTCGCGAGCGGCGTGGTGCTCTGGAAAGTCGGCCTCCTGATGGGCGTCGGCCAGTTCCTCGGCGCCCAGACTGGCTCGCGCTTCGCCATGCGCCAGGGCGCCCGGATCATCAAGCCGCTGCTGGTGGTTACCTGCGTGGCACTCGCCATCCGCCTGCTCGCTGACCCGACCAACCCGATCCGAGTGTGGATCGGGGTCTGAAGAGTCCGTTCTTTGCAGAGCGAGAGCGGAGCGCTATATTCACTCTCGGCAATTCAGGGCTCGCAGAGAGGAACCATGGCAAAGACAGCTCTCGATCTTGGAGCTCATTGGCTCAACTTCATCGATGAGAAGGTCAAGAGCGGTCGCTATGCGTCTGCGGACGAGGTCGTGCGCGATGCGCTGAAAGGCCTGGAGGATCAGGACCGCAAGCTTGCAGACGTTCTTCTTCAAATCGACGAAGGCCGGCAACAGGCGAAGGCGGGAGTGTTTGTAGACGACGATTTTCTCGACCGTCTGATCCAGGCGGATGTCGAGGTAGATCACCGTTGAGCGGCCGCTATCGCCTTACGCCGAAAGCGGCTGATGATCTCAAGGCGATCAATGACTATACCGCGCGGCAATGGGGTAATGAGCAGCGTCGCAAATACCTCGGCGAACTCAGGCACCGTTTCAGATGGCTCGCCGAGCAACCTCTCCTTGGCCGTGCGCGACCCGAACTGCGTGATAACTGCTATTCCTATCCGCAGGGCGAGCACGTGATCTTCTACGCCATCCGGTCTCCCGACATCGAAATTCTGTCAGTGATCCATAATAGATCGCTCCCAGACTTTCTTCGGCGCTGAGTACTCAGCCATGGGCCGTACGCCTACTAGTACTCGACCCCGATCTGAGCCTTGATGCCCGAGCGGAACGGGTGCTTCACCAGTTCCATCTCGGTTACGAGATCGGCAAGTTCGATCAACTCGTCCTTGGCGTTGCGGCCGGTCAGCACGACATGCGTCATCGGAGGCTTTTCGGTCGCTAGGAACTCCAGCACCTCGGCAAGATCGATATAGTCGTAGCGGATGGCGATGTTTACCTCATCGAGCAGCACCATGGAATTCAAGGGATCGCGGATCAATTCCTTGGCCTTCGCCCAGGCGGCCTGCGCCATCTCGATATCGCGCGCCTTGTCCTGGGTTTCCCAGGTGAAGCCTTCACCCATGGTGTGGAAATCGCATAGATCCGAGAAATGCTTGAGGATCATGTCCCGTTCGCCAGTCGACATGGCGCCCTTGATGAACTGGACAACGGCGCATTTCTTGCCGTGGGCGATGTGGCGGAAGATCATGCCGAAGGCGGCGGACGACTTGCCCTTGCCCTTGCCGGTATGAACGATGATCAGGCCTTTCTCGCCCGTCTTCGTCGCCATGATCTTGTCGCGCGCGGCCTTCTTCTTGGCCATTTTTTCCGCGTGGCGGGCGAGATCGGCTTCGCCGGTAGCAGTGGTTTCCTCGGTCATGTCGTACTCCCGGTGTCGTTGAATTCTTTTGCAAACCAGATCCGCTGCGGGGCTTCTCCGACCTTCGGCAAGCGGCCGATCTTGCGATAGCCCTCGCGGAGGTAGAAGCGCGGCGCCTGGAATTCGAAGGTGTCGAGATAGATCCCGACGAGACCATCCTCGCGCGCCATGGCTTCGGCTCGTGCGAGCAACTGCGCACCGATGCCGCCGCCGCGCGCCTCGGGCGAAACAGCGAGAAGCTTGACGAAGAACCAGTGCTGCAGATGGGCACCAATCAGCCCGCCCAACATCTTGCCGTGAGCGTCCACGGCCCGCAGCTGAACCTTTCGGCCCTCGAACGGGTGTCCCTGCGCTTTGGCTGCCTCATCGAGAATGGCATCGACGGCTCCGGTCAGGAGAGCGTCATCACCCTCCACCAGTTCGATATGCACCGACTTCGTCACACGCCGCCCTCGCTCTTCGGCAGGTCGTCGGCGACATGCAACCAGTCGACGCGTTCGTCCCAGTGCCAGTGCTCGCGGATCGGAACCGAAAGGCCTTCATCAAGGCTCGCCACATACAGATCGATATCGTCAGGTCGGCGTTTCGTCTCAAAGGACATCGGCGATCCGCAACTGCCGCAAAAGCCGCGGCGCACGCCGGGCGAAGACGCGTAGTAGCGGAGGCTTTCACCCGCGAGTTCCGCTCCCTTGCGCGGAACTGTGAAGAAGGTGGTGACCGGCGAGGAGGCAGCGCGCCGGCAGCTTTCGCAATGGCAATGGCCGGAAGAGCGAACGAGGCCAGTTGTGCGGAAGCGCACCCCACCGCACAGGCAATGGCCGCTCAAAACCAACGGCTTTCCATCCTGAACGTCAGGCATGCACACCTCCATCGACCATTTCGCTCAACGTGAACTTGGCTGAATTGCTCTTCGGCGTCCACAGGCCGCGGTCGATCGCTTCGATCAGGCGCTCGGCCAGTTCCTTCTGGGCCGGTGCATTCTTCTCGGCCATGAAGTCGCGCACGCGCTCATTTAGAATGAAGGCCTGGTAGACGGCCTCGAAATGATGGTCGCGGACGGCACCCGTCGTTGCGGCGAAGGCGAACATGTAGTCCACCGTGGCAGTGATCTCGAAAGCGCCCTTGTAGCCGTGGCGCATGACACCCTCGATCCACTTCGGGTTGACGACACGGGCCCGCACGACGCGGCCGATCTCTTCCTCAAGGCTGCGGATTACGGGCTTTTCGGGTCGCGAATGGTCGTTGTGATAGACCTTCGGCCTGATGCCAGCGACATGTTCAATCGCCGCCGTCATGCCGCCTTCGAACTGGTAGTAGTCGTCGCTGTCGAGCAGGTCGTGTTCGCGGTTGTCCTGGTTTTGCACCACGGCCTGAACGGAGCGCAGCCGCTCCTCGAACAGCCCGCGTTCCGCCTTGCCCTCCTCGCCTGCTCCATAGGCATAGCCACCCCAGACGAGATAGCTCTCGGCGAGATCGGCGCGGTCGGTCCAACCCTTTTCGTCGATCAGTGCTTGCAGGCCCGCGCCATAAGCGCCGGGCTTGGAGCCAAAGACGCGGTAGCCAGCGCGGCGGGCGGCCTGCTTTTCGTCCAGCCCCTCGCCTTTCAGCTTCTCGGTTTCGGCTCGCACACGGGCCGCAATCGGATTGTCGCCCTCATCTTCGTCAAGGGCGGCCACGGCGCGCACCGCCTTGTCGAAGAGTGCGATCTGCTCGGGGAAGGCATCGCGGAAGAAGCCGGAAATGCGCAGCGTCACGTCGACTCGCGGGCGTCCGAGGATCGCCGTCGGGATCACCTCGAAGCCGGTGACGCGGCGCGAGGCCATGTCCCAGAGCGGCTTAACGCCGATGAGGGCCAGGGCCTGGGCGATATCATCGCCGCCGGTGCGCATGTTCGACGTGCCCCAGGCGGTGATGCCGAAGGAAACAGGCCATTCGCCATGGTCCTGCACATAACGCTGGATCAAAAGCTCGGCGGATTTCTTGCCGAGTTCGTAAGCCGCCGGCGTGGGGACTGCGCGGCTGTCGACGGAGTAGAAGTTTCGCCCTGTGGGCAGGACGTCAGGTCGCCCGCGCGTGGGAGCGCCTGAGGGGCCCGGGGGCACGAATTGGCCGCCGAGACCCTTCAGCAGGCCCTCAATTTCGCCGGGACCGGAGGAGACGACGGCAGGCTTTAGGCGGGTTTTGATTTCAGCGAGAACGGCGCGGGTGCGCGGCCAATCATCCGGGCAGGCGATCTCGCCGGCGACCAGCTGTGCGGCGAGTAGCTCGATGCGTTCGACGGTATCGCCCTTGGTGCGCCAAGGGGCACCGGTGAGATCGGCAAGAATCTCGGGCCTCGGACCGGTCCAGGGATCTGACATGACGCAGTCGAGGGGGTCGAAGCCTTCAGTCTTCAGCAGATCCCACGCAATCGCCCGCTGCAGGCTGGCATCACCACCCTCGCCCTCACCGCGTGGCACCCGGGCCAAGGCCACGACGAGATCCGTCAGCAAACGCCCCTCGGGCGCGAGCCCGAAAATGTGCAGTCCATCACGGATCTGCATTTCCTTGAGGTCGCAGAGATAGGCGTCTAGCTTCTCCAGCGCTTGATCTTCCGCCTCGCCCTTGGCAATGCCGGCATCCTGGTCGAGACCGATATCGGCGATCAGTTCCAGGATCTGTTTCTTCAAAAGGACCAGCCGGCGCGGATCGCCGCCCGATGCCTCATAATACTCATCGACCAGCGCTTCAAGGTCCTTGAGCGGTCCGTAGCTCTCGGCCCGCGTCAACGGCGGCGTCAGGTGGTCGATGATGACGGCGGAGGTCCGGCGCTTCGCTTGCGTGCCTTCGCCGGGATCATTGACGATAAAGGGATAGAGATGCGGGAGCGGCCCGAGGACGGCTTCGGGGAAGCAGGTTTCCGACAGCGCCAAAGCCTTGCCGGGTAGCCATTCGAGATTGCCGTGCTTGCCCATATGGATCACCGCTTGAGCGCCGAATTCCCGCCTCAGGAAGGCGTAGAAGGCGAGGTAGCCATGCGGCGGTACGAGGTCCGGCGAATGGTAGCTTTCCTTGGGATCGATGTTGTAGCCACGCGCCGGCTGGATGCCGATCATGAGCTTGCCGAAGCGCATCAGCGGCAGCGCGAAGGCCCCATCGAGATGGAAGGGATCGGCCTCTGGCGCACCCCAGCGCGCGGTGACGCGATCCTGAACCTCTTTAGGAAGATCATGAAAGAACTTTCTGTAATCGCTTACGGAAATCTGTTCGCGAATGACGCGCCCGTCATTCGCCGCATTGGTCGGCCCGGCCATCAAGGCCTGCATCAATGCGTCCCCGTCGACCGGCAGATCGGCGACGTCGTAACCGGCGTCGCGCATGGCGCGCACCACTTCGATCGTGCCTGCTGGCGTATCGAGACCGACGCCGTTGCCGAGGCGTCCGTCACGGTTCGGGTAGTTGGCCATGATCAAGGCAACCCGGCGATCCGCAGCTTCGGTCCCGCGAAGCTTCGCCCAGTTGGCACCCAGTTCGGCGACGAAGCGCATGCGACCGACATCCGGCTCGTGACTGACGAGATTGGCCTCAACCCGCTCATCGAACCGCGCCCTAGACTTGAAGGAGACGGCGCGCGTCAGCACACGGCCGTCGACTTCCGGCAGGGCGACACTCATCGCCAGATCGCGGGCGCTCAAGCCCTGGCTCGAATTCTCCCAGGTGGTACGCGGCGAAGAGGAGAAGATCGCCTGCAGCACGACGGCGCCCGTCTCGTCGAGTACGGTCGACGGCTTTTCCGCGCCCGGGGTCGAGACGGCGAAACCGGTCGTATTGACGACCACCGATGGGGGGAAGCGGGTGAAGATGGCGCGCAGCGTATCGACCGAAACCTGATCCTTAAGGCTGGAGACGAAGACCGGCAGCGCGATCAGGCCCTGAGCTTTCAAGGCTTCGACCATGGCCTCGACAGGGGCCGTTTCGCCGCTCTGGACAAGGGCGCGGTAGAAGCAGATGGGGGCGACATTCCCTCTCACGGTGAGGGCCTGATCTTGCGTAGAGCTACGCCCCTCATCCGCCCTTCGGGCACCTTCTCCCCGTGAACGGGGAGAAGGAAAGGCCAGCCTCTCCCACTCATCAACCCCGACCACGCCCCGGCCCGGCCACCAGATGCCGGCCTTCAACAGCGGACGCGCAGGCTCCGGCCGATCGGTGCCATCGAGCAAGGCCTCGGCATAGGCGACGAAAGCCGAGGCATTCCCCGCCCCGCCTTCGGTCAAATAGGTCCAGAGAGCCTGTCGGTCCTCGTCGCTGCAGGCTTGGAAGTGCGCCAACCCCTCGTCCGGCTTGTCGTCACCGGGGAGCACGACGATGCCCGCACCGCTGCGGTGGGCTGAGGCGTGCAGCGCCTCCAGCGCGTAGTGGAAGTAGCTTGCTCCACCCAACGCCCTGACGACGATCAGCCGCGCATGGCGTGCCGTGCGTTCGATGTAGGTATCGACCGACATCGGATGCTTGAGCGCCATCAGGCTGGCAAGCCGCCAGCGAACCGCCTGCTCGCCCCTCGCCTCCACGGCGGCCGCGATCGCAGCCAGCTCCGTGTCGGCCGCCGAGAGGAACAGCACGTCCCCCGGCGTCTGGCCGAGATCGATCGCCTCGTCGCCGTCGCTGATCGATCCCTTCTGGGCAAGCAGGAGATGCATGGATCAGCCGGCCGCTGCCTGGACGTCTTCAACGACCGCACCGAAATCCCATTCATGCAGACCGATGACAACGATCCGCGTCTCGCGCTTTTCGCTCGATGTCCAGGGACGGTCGAAATAGGTGTCGATGCGGGTGCCGACGGCCTGGATGACAAGGCGCATCGGCTTGCCCGGCACGTCGATGAAGCCCTTCAGGCGCAGGATGTCGTGCTTTTCGATGACAGGCTTCAGGCGATCGATGAAATCGGATGCGTCCTTGATTGCCCCGAGCTTGAGCACGAAGCTTTCGAACTCGTCGTGATCGTGATGATGGTCGTGGTCTTCGCCCGAAGCATGCAGCGCCTCATGCTCCAGCTCGTGATGCGACTTGCGGTTGTCGATGTCGTCTTCGGTGCTGGCGCCAATGCCGAGCAGGACGAGTGAAGGCACTTCGCCGTTCTTCGCCTCAATCATCGATGGCTTGCGGCTGGTGCGGCCGGTCACTTCCGCGCGCACGGCGGCGATGCCGGCAGCGTCGAGCAGGTCGGTCTTGTTGAGGACGATGAGGTCGGCGCAAGTCAACTGATCCTCGAAGAGTTCTTCGATCGGGCTTTCGTGGTCGAGATTGTCGTCCTCGGCGCGCTGGGCGGCGACCGCGTCGTGGTCGTCGGCAAAACGACCGGCGGCGACGGCCGCGCTGTCGACCACGGTCACGACACCATCGACGGTGACGCGGGTCCGGATGTCGGGCCAGTTGAAGGCGGCGACCAGTGGCTGCGGCAGCGCCAGACCCGAAGTCTCGATGACGATGTGGTCGGGCTTCACGTCACGCTCGAGCAGCTTGAGCATGGTCGGCACGAAGTCGTCGGCGACCGTGCAGCAGATGCAGCCATTGGTCAGTTCGATAATGTCGTCCTCGGTGCAGTTGTCCGCGCCACAGCCCTTCAGCACGTCGCCATCGACGCCGAGATCGCCGAATTCATTGATGATCAGCGCGATCTTCTTGCCGCCGGCATTCATCAGCATGTTGCGGATGATGGTGGTCTTGCCGGCCCCCAGAAAGCCGGTGATGACGGTGGCGGGGATCTTTTGCTGCAACATGGTTCAACCCTTCATTTTCAACGGCAAGCCTGCCGCGATAAAATAGACTTCATCCGCCTCTGCGGCGATGGCTTGGTGGAGACGGCCGGCATGGTCGCGAAAGGCCCGGGCCATCTTGTTTTCGGGCACGATGCCGAGGCCGACTTCATTGGAGACAAAGATGACGGTGGCCTGGAGTTCCCTAAGGCTGGCTGCGAGTGCTGCGCCATCGGCGTCGACGTTACGGCCTTCTTCCATCATCAGATTGGTGACCCAGAGCGTCAGGCAGTCGACGAGGATCACCCGCTCGGGCTTGTCGAGCGCTTTCAGCGCGCCAACGAGATCGAGCGGCTCCTCATGGGTGGTCCAGCCGTCATCGGCGCGGTCGGCCTTGTGGGCGGCGATACGTGCACGCATCTCGTCATCCCAGGCGCGGCCCGTGGCCAAATAAACGCGATCCAGGCCGGTGTCGCGCGCCAAACCTTCGGCAAAACGCGATTTGCCCGAGCGGGCACCGCCGAGAACCAGGACGGATCGGGAATGGGATGCGGTCATGGGGTCCTAAGGCCTCCGACCGCATGCAACACTGCGACGGCGCATGCTACGGGCATGCGCGAAGAATCAATCGATGCACGATCCGTCAAGACGAACCGGCACCGGCGGGGCCTCGCGGACCCGCGGATGCAAAACGTCGCCACGACAACCTCCGTGCTGGCAACGGGGAAACCTCCCCAGTGTGGGCACCATGCCCGTGGATGGCAGGTCTCCTGGCTCGCAGGTCGTGGTCCTTGAAAGGACCGTCGGGTTCTCCTCACCTTCCCAGGGTTTGCAGCAACACGAAAGAGCGGACGATTCGTAGAGAAAGAGGCGTCCTGCCCCGGCTGATCGCGTTGCCACCCCAGTGGCTTTTCCGTCCTGCCGTCTTCGAAAGGCCGGTCGCACCCCGCGACCCGTCACCATCAAAACCGGCAAAGCGGATGGAGAACCCTCGCTGCAATACAGTCGCGGGGTCGGCTGCGTTCGGTGTGCCCGATATGGGTCCACGCCTTCGCATTCCCTTTTGCTCTCCGGACCACATCTCTGCCGTCCGGAAACCATCCAAGACGAGGATTAGGCCGAGGTGGGGGGCGAGTCAATCATGGCTGCGGCGCTGCGATACGCGCTTGCGCCACGTGGGGGATCACGGCGCCGCCGCGCAATCCGCTGTCACGGCCGGGTCGCAGTCGGGCCGAAGGCGAATCGTGCCGACCGCGCCCTGCTCCACAGGTGTGCCCTCACCGATATCGGCGGACCGACGGGCGGGCTGCGCCGGCGCGGCGGGGCGCGCTTGCGGGGTCTCGGTCACTGGCGGAGCCGCCATTTCCTGGGGTACGCGTGCAGTCGGAATGATAGGGGCCGTGACCACGACCGGTTTCTGCGGCGACGATATCGGCGCAATGGCGGCGCGCGGGGAACCGGCCGACGTGTTTGGCACAATCACCGGTGCCGGATCGGTCTTGAGGCGCGTGGATATGGTTCGGGCCGGCGGCATAGTCTTGCGGATGCGGGGTGTGGTCAGCGAAAAGGCAAAACGGATGCGCGCGGCAATCTCTTCGGCCAGAGCCTGGCGGGCCCAGCGCGGTTCATCCGTCGGACTGTTGACCGTGAACGCCCCTTGAGCCACCGGCTCACCGGTCTCGACGGACGTCGCCGTCACCGTGAACTTCACCTGGGCGAGACGGCGGCGTGCGCCCTCGCCGAAACCGAGGCGGTCGATCTTGACGAGCAGCACGACACGTTCGGCACCCTGGGGCGGACGTGTCGCGGCAATCGCGGACGAGACCCGACGATCGACGCTTTCGATCAGGTCGAGCGGAATGCGGGCGTCAGCCATAACAGTGACATTGCGGACGTAGTAGAACAGCGGCCGCTCGATGCTTCGGCCATGCAGCAGCGTACAGGATGCCAACATCATGAGGAGCCCGACGGCTGCGGCGATGCGGAGACTGCGAGTGAACATGACGACCCCGGACTGGTGATTCTGGACCACTCCGACAATTCGCCATTTATGGTTAGTGGACGGTTAACTTTGCGGCTGAAGCGCCTGGAAGAGCGCTGCGGCCGACGCATATTCGCCGTAGCGGGCCTCGCGCCTCGCCTCGGCCTCCAGATCGGTGCCCCAATGCTCGATCGTCCAGTCCTCATCGAGATGTGCGAGCGACCAGACCTCGTCGAGGTCAAAGGCGCCATCGGCATAGGCAAGTGCCAGCACCGCCGAGCCCGTCAGCGTCGTCATGACATTAACGCAGGAGATCAGGAAGGGTTCGCGGTAGCGCTCCAGCGCCCGCGCATAAGCCGCAATGGCTTCGGCCGGCTGCTCCTGATGCATGACGCCTTCCACTAGGAAGAAGCGGGCGCCGTGGGCCGTCGCTGCCCAGGAAAGCACCGGATCCCAGCGTGCCGCCTGGCGGTCGATGAGTTCTTTCGGACCATCGGCGCGGTAGCAGAGCATGTCCGTGCCGGCAAAGCGGACGATCTCGTCGAACACCTCGGCGAGGCTGTTGGACACGGCATCGATCGCGGTGTTGGCGAGCTTGGTGATCGGCATGGTCGCGGGGTCGATAAACTCGCCCTGCCCAGCCCATTCGGCCACCACAAGTTCAGCGGCCTCACGAGTCGGCAGCGTCAGCAGGTTCTTGGCGGGGGTCTTCACCGACTTGCCGTCGAGGGTGATCGAGAAGCCGTTCTCACGCTCCTCCATGCCGACGCTCTCATAGAAGCGCTTCGGCAGCGGCCGCTTCATCTGGATCTGCGCCCGGCGCACCGGGTCCTCATGGCTCGGTTCCGGAATGAAGGTCCCGAAAATGTCCTGGCTGAGTTCGTCGCGCATCAAGGGCTCCTAGTGGATATAGGCCAGAAGGTCGGCGGGGCGTTCGACCACGGCATCGGCTCCGGCTTTCCAGAGCTCGTCCGCATTCGCGTAACCCCAGGCCACGCCGATCGCTGTCGCGCCTGCGGCCTTGGCCATCTGCATGTCGTAGATCGCATCGCCGATCACGATGGTCTCCCTCGTTGCGATCCCGGCCTCGTCGCAGCATTCGTTGACCATGGCCGGATGCGGCTTGGAGGGGCATTCGTCGGCCGTGCGGCAGAAGAGGAAATGGGGCTTGAGGCCATGCCCTTCAAGGATCATCTCCAGCCCGCGCCGCGACTTGCCAGTGACGGCACCGAGCCAGATGTCTTCGCGCGCGATCAGAGCATCCAGAACTTCGCGGATGCCGTCGAACATGATTTCTCCGAAGCCGGAATTGCGGCGCACATCAGAGAAGATCGACTTGTAGTGAGAAGCCATCGCGACCGCTTCGTCATCGGCATGTGGCTTTCCGTCCATGCGGGCGATCGCGATATCGAGCGTCAGGCCGATGATCGACTTGGTCGTTTCCAAAGTGGGCTCCGGCTTGCCGAAGGCGATGAAGGTGTGGCGCATGACCTCATGGATCAGGCCCGCGCTGTCGACCAGCGTGCCGTCGCAATCGAAGAGTACAAGCTTCATTCGCCGTCCCTGTCACCATCGCGCTGGTCGAGACCGAGCAGGTTCCAGGTCTGGACCATGTGCGGCGGCAACGGTGCGGTCACCTTCAGGCGACCACCGTTCGGATGCGGCAGGTCGATGTAGCGCGCATGCAGATGCAGGCGCTTCTGGACGCCGCCGGGAAAATCCCAATTGTGGTCGTCTTCGAAATACTTCGGATCGCCTATGATCGGATGGCCGATATGGAGCGCGTGAACGCGCAGCTGGTGGGTGCGCCCGGTGTAGGGTTCCATCTCCAGCCAGGCGAGGTTCTGGGCTGCCGTGTCGATGACGCGGTAATAGGTGATGGCGTGATCTGCGCCGTCTTCCCCATGTCTGCAGACCCGCATGCGGTCGCCTTCATCGGTCTGGTCCTTGGTGAGCCAGGTCGAGATCTTGTCCTCGTGCTTGCGCGGAACACCCTTCACCAGCGACCAGTAGATCTTCTTGGTGTCGCGCTCGCGGAAGGCGGCGGTCAGCTTCTGGGCCGCGCCACGCGTACGGGCGACAACGAGAACACCCGAGGTGTCGCGATCGAGGCGATGCACCAGACGAGGCTTCTCGCCCTTCCGGCTGGTCCAGGCTTCGAGCATCTTGTCGATATGCCTGTTGAGGCCCGAGCCGCCCTGCACAGCAAGGCCGGCCGGCTTGTTGAGCACGAAGACCTTCTCGTCTTCATGCAGCAGCATGCGCGACAGGAGTTCATGATCGTCGCCATGCTTGAGGTCGTGGCTTGCAATCGGGCCGGTCTTCTTGGCGTCGACGTCCATGGGCGGCACACGCACGACCTGGCCGGGCTGGACGCGGGCATCGGTCTTGACGCGACCGCCGTCGACACGGACCTGGCCCGAGCGCAGCAGCTTCTGAAGCGCGCCGAAGCCGAGACCCGGATAGTGGATCTTGAACCAACGGTCGAGCCGCATGCCCGCCTCATCGGCTTCCACGGTGATATGTTCGATGCCTGCCATCAGGGAATTCTTTCGTGCTCGGGTTCTCCACCCACTTGTCCCGTGCCTTTAGTAGATTTCGGGCGCAAAGGGAAAGCGGAAATGCAGAACCCGGCCTCAGAACAGGCTGCGGCCCAGGGTGAGACCACCAAATGCTGCCGCGAGCGACAGGGTTACGCTTGCCGCGACATAACCAAAGGCCGCCAGAATCGCGCCCCGTTCGGCGAGCGCCATGGTATCGAGGGAGAAGGACGAAAAGGTGGTGAAGCCGCCGAGGAAGCCGACGACGAGCAACAGACGCATCTCCATGGGCGCCGCAAACTTGCGGGCCACCAATTCCGTCAGCAGGCCGATCGCAAACGAGCCGACGATATTGACCGTGATCGTGCCCCAGGGGAAGGCCGGCCCGAGAAGTCGCGTCATGGCGATGCCGGTCAGGTAGCGGGCCACCGATCCGATCGCGCCACCGATTGCGACCAGCAGGATATGGAACATGAATGCCTCCGGCTCAAACGGCTGTTGTCACCGCCGTTCAAGCCGGTTGAGGCAACCGCGTCAACCCTTGGCCTTATCGAGGAATTCTCCGACAAAACCGCTGAGCGCCTTCCAGTCGGTGAATTCGTGGTCACGGCTTACGTCTGTCGGGGCGTTTTCGATCTCCGCCATGCGGCGGATGATCCAGCGCTTGAAGAAATCATATTCCGTGTAGCGGAGGGCGCCGGCGGCATGATGCGTCATGGTCGGTCGCCAGCCGCTGGCGCTGATCAGAGCGTCCGGGAAGTGCATGGCCTCCTCCCGCTCCTCCTCGAACTCGCTTCGAATGAGCAGAGATACGGAGACGAAAGCCGAGGGCACGCTGTTCAGCCAGGACGCCTCCTGTCGCACAAAACTTGCAAAAGCTGAGGGATAACGCGCCGCATGCACAGGGGCACACAGGATCGCGGCTTGCGGATGGGACACCGCATATTCGCCGCCCAAGGTGATGTCGAACAACAGGGCCCGGTGCCCCTGCGCCTCGACTGCGGTGGCCACCGCTTCCGCGATCTTGCGAGTCTGGCCTTCAACAGTCGCATAACCGACGAAAATGATCATGTCCGTGCCCCCTCTACGAATGTCAGCGCATCATGAGGGAAGCAACCGGGTTACTCCTTGATCTGGCGCAAAACGAGGCCTTTTGGACCAGGTCCGAGACCTGTTCAGTTTTATTCAAATTCGCTCATTCGACTTAAAGGTGCATAGATAACCGTGGTTTATGCTAATGTCGTTATGTAATATCTGGAAAAGCGCTCATGACACAGGTTGTCACAGTCTCAGCTCAAACCGCAGCCTATGCGATGGAACCGGTGAAGCCGCCTCAGCGCGCGTCCCGCGCCTCCTATGTGGAAGAGCACACGCGTATGCTGGCAAAGCAGGCGGCGCAGAGTGAAGACCTACGGCTTCGAGCGCTGGTGAATGTCGTACAGCCACCCGCGCTGGCCTTGTATTTCCTCACCTCGACGCAACAGCAGTTCGAGCAGGCCACCCTGAAAGAGACGATCGAGGCCTACAAGAACTCCGTCGCCTGACCCCTTCTGATGAAGAAGAAGCCGCGACCGGTGGCCGGTCGCGGCTTCTTTCCGTTTCGCGAAAAGTGCGGAGATCAGTTGCCTCTGGCCGGGCCGACCGGCAGGACGACGTCCACGGCACCGGCCCTATCGAAGGTGAGCGTGACGTTGACGGTCGCGCCTTCCTTGAAGGCCTCGGCCACCTTGAAGAACATCAGGTGCAGGCCGCCGGGCTTCAACTCGACCGTCTGGCCGGCCGGGATAGCGATGCCATCGTTCAGTTGGCGCATCTTCATGACGTCACCTTCCATCGCCATTTCGTGCAGCTGTACTTCGCCGGCCTGAGCCGAGGTTGCCGACACCAGCGTGTCGTCTTCGCTGCCCTTGTTGCTGATGGTGATGAAACCGCCGCCGACAGGCTGGCCGGGCAGCATGGCCTTGGTGAAACCGGCCGTCAGCTCGAGGTCTCCTGCGGTGACCGTCTCGAAGCCGCCTGGATCTGCAGCCGCCATGTGATCACCATGACCGGCGTGATCGCCATGCGCACCATGGGCGCCATGACCGTCTGCTGCGGCCTGCTCGGCAGGAGCGGCGTGACCACCATGGGCGCCGTGTGCCCCGTGACCGCCATGCGCGTCGCGTTCAGCTGCAACGAGCTGCAGAACAGGCGCCGGACCATCGAGGTCATGGGGATCCTGGCCCGGAGCCGCGATCTGGTCCCAGGCAACCTTGCCATCCGTGCCGCAGAGCTGAACCGTCGGGAAGGCGAGACCCGTCGCCGGGTCGCCCGCCGCGATCTTTCCGTAGACGGTGAAGGTGTCGTAGAAATTGTCCGGCAGGTCGCCGTTCTTGAAGCGGATTTCGACCGGGCCGGATTTCACGGCCTTGCCGTGATTGTCGTAGCTGTTCTGGTAGTCGCCGGTGATGACTTCCACCTCCCAACCGGCCTTGGGCATCGGCTTGGCGGAGATGACGCCTTCCGGCAGCTTGATCTGGACTTCGTTGGTCGCCTTGCCGTCGCAGCCATGCGGCACCTGAAGCGTGGCCGCGACATAGGAGCCGACCTCGGCAGGCTGGTTGGCGAAGGTCGCATGCGCGAACACCGATGTGGTCGTGGCGAGCGTTGCGATCGTGGTTGCGAGAATCAGTTGGGTCTTCATGAGTGCCTCTCCGTGCCGCGGTCCGTCTTGGCCGTCGGCGGTCGTCCGTCATTGTCTGATGGTGAAAACGATCAGACGGAGAGCGGTGGCCCGCGCAGGCGGGGACGGTCGAGGAGATATCGAGAGCGATCGGGCGCGGCGACGGGCCTGACCTGGCCCAGGCTTGAAAACGCAGTGACAAGCCAGGACTGATCGGAAGGTGAAGGCAGGATGACGGCGCCTGCAAGTCGGCAGGCTTCGCAATCGCCAGCGGGCTTGGCGTGTTTCTGGCCCTGGTCTGCAATGCACAGGTCGGCAAAGCTGCCGTCAGGAAGACTGTAGGCGAGCGACTGAACATCCGCCGCGATGGCGGCAGGTGTCCGATGGGCAAAACCGACCGACAGGAAGACCATGGCGCAGAAGATGCGCAGGATGATCGTCGCTGTGTTGACCTTCGGTTTCATCGTCGTCCCCGTTCGGATCATTGCATTATCGCGATGTGCCCGTCCTGCCAAGTGGCGAGATGCCGCGCCTGCAGTCCGCACTGCCCAATGCCCGACTGCCGCAGACATGACGCCCAAGCGACAAAAATCTGCTCGCGAGCGACGCCACCCCTTGCCAAGAGAGGCTCCCGCCGGATAATGCCTTCATGACCTTGTTGGGAGATACCGGTTTGATCCGGAGCCGAAGGAGCAACCGCCCCGGAAACTCTCAGGCAAAAGGACCACAAGGCGTCGACTGCACTCTGGAGAGAGGCCCGTTTCCAAAGCGGGCCGCGCCGAAGGGATAACAATCTCAGGCACAAGGACAGAGGGGGCTCATGAACCGGCACAACCGTGCCCTGACTTGAGCCGGCGCATATGCGCTGAAACCCGGAGGCGACGTCTTGGACGACCAGACTGCTCTCAAACGCACCCCCCTTTACGATTTTCATGTATCGCTTGGCGCCAAGATGGTGCCCTTCGCCGGCTACGACATGCCGGTGCAGTATCCCGCCGGCGTGCTGAAGGAACACCTGCACACCCGTTCAGCCGCTGGCCTCTTCGACGTTTCCCATATGGGCCAGGTCGAACTGGTCGCAGCCTCCGGCACCTACGATGATGCCGCCAAGGCGCTTGAAACACTCGTTCCCGTGGACATCCTTGGCTTGAAGGACGGACGCCAGCGCTACGGCTATTTCACAGACGACAATGGCGGCATCCTCGACGACCTTATGATTTCCCGCCTCGGCCAGCGACTGCTGGTCGTGGTCAATGCCGGCTGTAAGGATGCCGACATTGCCCATATGCGGGCGAAGCTTCCTGATGGCGTCGAAGTTCTCGTGCATGACGACCGGGCGCTGCTCGCCCTCCAGGGCCCGAAGGCGGAAGCCGTTCTGGCAAGGCTCAATTCCGATGTCACCGCCATGAAGTTCATGGATGTGCGCGAGCTTGCCTTGGGTGACATCCCTGCCCTCGTCTCCCGCACCGGATATTCCGGCGAAGACGGCTTCGAAATCTCCGTGCCATCAGACCGCGCTACCGATCTCGCCAAGGCGCTGCTCGATCAGCCGGACTGTCAGCCTATTGGCCTCGGCGCCCGCGATTCGTTGCGCCTCGAAGCAGGTCTCTGCCTCTATGGAAACGACATCGACACGACCACTTCGCCTGTGGAAGCGTCGATCGAATGGGCAATCCAGAAGGTGCGCCGCAACGGTGGCGCCCGCGCCGGCGGCTTTCCCGGTGCAGAACGGATTCTCGCCGAACTCGACAACGGCGTTTCCCGCCGCCGCGTCGGGCTGAAGCCTGAGGGCAAGGCGCCGGTGCGTCCGCCGGCAAAGCTGTTTTCCGATGCCGAAGGTCAGACCGAGATCGGCCATGTCTCTTCGGGCGGCTTCGGCCCAAGCGCCGAGGGCCCGATCGCCATGGGTTACGTGCCGACCGCCATGGCCGATCCCGGCACCCAGGTTTTTGCGGAGGTCCGCGGCAAGTTCTTGGCCCTGACCGTCACCGCCCTTCCTTTCGTCACCCCCACCTACAAACGCTAAAAAAAATCTCCGGAGAGAACCCATGTTGAAATTCACCGCTGAACACGAATGGCTGAAGATCGAAGGCGATGTCGCAACCGTCGGCATCACCACGCATGCTGCCGGCCAGCTCGGCGATCTCGTCTTCGTCGAACTTCCGGACGAAGGCTCGACCTTCAAGAAGGACGGCACCGCCGCGACCGTCGAGAGCGTCAAGGCAGCCTCCGACGTCTACTGCCCGCTCGATGGTGAAGTGGTCGAGATCAACCAGGCGATCGTCGACGATCCGTCGCTGGTCAATTCCGATCCGGAAGGTGCCGCATGGTTCTTCAAGCTGAAGCTCGCCAACCCTTCCGACGCCGATGCCCTGCTCGACGAGGCCGCCTATAAGGAGCTGATCGCGTAATGACGACGGAATTCCAATTCACGGATTACGATCCTTACGACTTCGCCAATCGGCGCCATATCGGTCCTTCGCCCGCCGAAATGACGGATATGCTGAAGGTGATCGGCTATCATTCGCTCGACGAGATGATCGACGATACCGTACCCGGCTCGATCCGGCAGAAGGTGCCGCTCACCTGGGGTGCGGCGATGACCGAGCGTGAGGCGCTCGACAAGCTGCGCGAGACCGCAAACAAGAACAAGGTCCTGACCTCGCTTCTCGGCCAGGGCTATTACGGCACCATCACGCCGCCGGTGATCCAGCGCAACATCCTGGAAAACCCTGCCTGGTATACGGCCTATACGCCCTACCAGCCGGAAATCAGCCAAGGTCGCCTCGAGGCGCTCCTCAACTACCAGACCATGGTGACCGACCTCACCGGTCTCGACGTGGCCAACGCGTCGCTGCTCGATGAGGCCACCGCTGCCGCCGAAGCCATGGCGCTCTGCCAGCGCAGCGCCAAGACCAAGGCGACCGGCTTCTTCGTCGACAAGGACTGCCACCCGCAGACCATCGCCGTCATCCAGACGCGCGCCGAGCCGCTCGGCTGGACGGTTACCGTCGGCGATCCCTTCACCGATCTTGACCCGACCGAAGTGTTTGGCGCGATCTTCCAGTATCCCGGCACCCATGGCGATGTGCATGACTTCTCCGGCCTGATTGCCCGTCTGCACCAGACCGGCGCGCTTGCGGCTGTCGCCGCAGACATCATGGCGCTGCTGCTCCTGAAGTCGCCAGGCGAAATGGGTGCGGACATTGCCATCGGTTCGACCCAGCGATTCGGCGTTCCCATGGGTTACGGCGGTCCGCATGCGGCCTATATGGCGGTCAAGGATGCGATCAAGCGCTCCATGCCTGGCCGTCTGGTCGGCGTCTCCGTCGATGCCCGCGGCAACCGCGCCTATCGCCTGTCGCTGCAGACCCGTGAACAGCATATCCGCCGCGAAAAGGCGACGTCGAACATCTGCACCGCGCAGGTGCTGCTCGCCGTCATGGCCTCGATGTATGCCGTCTTCCATGGTCCTCAAGGGTTGAAGGCGATTGCCCAGCAGGTGCACCGCAAGACGGTCATCCTGGCGAAGGGTCTGGAAAAGCTCGGTTATACGATCGAGCCGGAGAGCTTCTTCGACACGATCACCGTCGAGGTTGGCCATATGCAGGGTCTCGTCATGCGCGCGGCTGTCGCGGAAGGGGTGAACCTGCGCAAGGTCGGCGAGACCAAGGTCGGCATCGCGCTCGACGAGCGCACACGCCCAGCCGTTCTTGAAGCTGTCTGGCGCGCCTTCGGCGGCAGCTTCAAGGTCGAGGACTTCTCGGCCGAGTACCGCCTGCCGACGGATCTGCTGCGGAGCAGCGCGTATCTGACGCATCCGATCTTCCACATGAACCGCGCGGAAAGCGAGATGACCCGCTATATCCGCCGGCTCTCCGACCGCGACCTCGCACTCGACCGGGCGATGATCCCGCTCGGCTCCTGCACGATGAAGCTCAACGCCACAGCCGAAATGCTGCCGATCACCTGGCCGGAATTCTCCGACATCCATCCCTTCGTGCCGGCCGATCAGGCGCTGGGCTACAAGGAAATGATCGATGACCTCTCGGAAAAACTCTGCGCCGTCACCGGCTATGACGCGATTTCGATGCAGCCGAATTCGGGAGCTCAAGGGGAATATGCCGGTCTTCTGACCATCCGCGCCTATCACCTCGCCCGGGGTGATACCCATCGCACCGTCTGCCTGATCCCGACCTCGGCTCACGGCACCAACCCGGCATCCGCCCAGATGGTCGGGATGACGGTCGTGCCGGTGAAGTCGAAGGAAAACGGCGACGTCGATCTCGACGACTTCCGCGCCAAGGCGGAACAGCATGCGGCCAATCTCTCCTGCTGCATGATCACTTATCCGTCCACGCATGGCGTGTTCGAGGAGACAGTGCGTGAGATCTGCGAGATCACCCACCAGTTCGGTGGCCAGGTCTATCTCGATGGGGCCAACATGAACGCCATGGTCGGCGTTTCGCGCCCCGGCGACATCGGCTCTGACGTTTCCCACCTCAACCTGCACAAGACCTTCTGCATTCCGCATGGCGGCGGCGGTCCGGGCATGGGTCCGATCGGGGTCAAAGCGCATCTGGCGCCTTTCCTGCCTGGCCATATCGTCACCGACGGTCGTCCGGGTGCGGTCTCGGCCGGTCCTTACGGTTCGCCGTCGATCCTGCCGATCAGCTGGTCCTACTGCCTGATGATGGGTGGCGAAGGCCTGACGCAGGCGACGAAAGTTGCGATCCTCAACGCCAACTATATCGCGGCACGGCTGAAGGGCGCCTATGACGTGCTCTATACATCAGCCTCGGGTCGCGTAGCGCATGAATGCATCATCGACACCCGTCCTCTGCAAGTCTCTGCCGGCGTATCAGTCGATGACGTCGCCAAGCGCCTGATCGACTGCGGCTTCCATGCACCGACCATGAGCTGGCCGGTGGCGGGTACGCTGATGATCGAGCCGACCGAGTCCGAAACGAAGGCCGAGATCGACCGTTTCTGCGAGGCTATGCTGGCGATCCGCGAGGAGGCCCGCGACATCGAGGAAGGCCGGATGGACAAGGCCAACAATCCGCTGAAGAACGCACCGCATACGGTGGAAGACCTGGTCGGGCAGTGGGATCGCCCCTACAGCCGGGAACAGGCCTGCTACCCGCCGGGCGCCTTCCGGGTGGACAAGTACTGGTCCTCGGTCAACCGCGTCGACAATGTCTATGGCGACCGTAACCTGGTGTGCACCTGCCCGCCGATGGAAGCCTACGCGGAAGCGGCAGAGTAACAGCCCGAATATCGCCATGAGAACGCCGCCCTTGAGGCGGCGTTCTTCATTTGCAATAACAGTCCGACAAACCCTGTGATGGAACGGAATGGCCCTGTGCCCGTTCTTCAAGCTGTCCAACACAGGAGAACAGACATGCGCAATACTCTTATCCTCGCTGGTGCAGCGGCACTCATGACGCTCTCGGCGTCGGCCAATGCGCAGGAAACTGTCATTATCCAGCAGGCTCCGGTCGCCACCCAGTCGACGATCGTGGTGCCGGCCCCGGTCGAAACCTATGTCATGGAGCGCGAAGTCCGCTCGGTTCCTTATGAAGGCGACGTGCTGATCGGCCGCGTGATCGAGGATCCGGTCGAGCTCTATCCCGTCGATGGCTACGAGGATTATTCCTACACGGTGGTCAACGAGCGCCGAGTGATCGTCGATCCGCAGACGCGTCAGATCATCCAGATCATCGAATAAGCCCGACGATCGCCTCAGTTCGAGAACCCGGCATACCGCCGGGTTCTTTTTTAGCTGTCCGCCCCGCAGCTTCCGTTCCGCTGCCGATGCTGCGGCCTAGAACTCGATCCCGTGCGGAGACGAGACATTTCCTGCAGGAACCGAAAGCTTCTGGAAACCGCAAGCCTTTGGAGAAACCTAACCCGTATCGCCTAGTGTGACATTCCGGACTTCACGCGGCAGGAACGGCAATGAGCATTTCGGCAATCATGGGCATATCGCTTTCGGGCATGCAGGCGGAGAAGACACGCCTCGTTTCCACGGCGAACAATGTCGCCAATGCCATGACACCAGGCTACGACCGGCTGGAAACCAAATTCGCCAGTTCCCAGCCGGGCGGCGTGACGGCCTCCGTCGCCCCCTCCGGTCAGCAAACCTTCGACGACCTGTCGAATGTGGATCTGGCGACGGAAATGCTATCACTCATTCAAAGTGAGATTGGCTTCAAGGCCAATGCCAGCGCTTTCGAAACCGGCGCCGATCTCTGGGACGTCTTGCTCAGCATCAAGCGGGATTGATGCGAACGCTTGCCGCACTACAGGTGGTCGTCACGCGCTAGCGAACACCGATGCAACCGTCGCGCTTCGTCGTTTCAAGCGACTTAACCGGACCGGGCAAATTTTGGACTGGCGGAAGCAAACAACGTGAATGCGCGTCTGTGGTGTAAATCTTCGATTGCAATCGCCGCAGACTTCTGGCCACATTCTGAAGTTGCAATCGGTTGCATCAGGGATTCCATGTATCACGACACACTGAACCACTTGAAGACACAGGTCTATCCATCCGCGATCGGCGACTGCGACCGTCTGAAGAAGCATTTCAAACAGCAGCTCGATACGGCGGTGAGTTGCGTGGATTCCAATGACTATGTCGAGGACTGTCTCTTCCAGATCGATGAGGCTCTCGATCGGCTGTGTGAAAGCCACGGCGAGAGCCTCGAAATCCGGAATTATCTATTGGGCGCGATCGAGGCGCTGCGTGACGAGCTCCAGCTTTGCGACGTCAATGTGGATGTCCGACAGGTGGTGGTCGGGTTCTGAAGGCGAACGCTTTCGACCACCGCCGACGCGCTTGCGATCCGTGCCCTCGATGGCTGCCGCCAGTGATACCATCTGCAGCAGGTGATCGAGAAACAGGGTTTCGTCACTGAGCGGCGCCTTTTGCGATACGCCCCGGATAATCTCCCTCAGGCTGCGAACCTGCTCCTCCACTATGGAGCGCACGTAAAGATCGGAGGATGGGAAATTGCCATCCGTCATATCATTCTCCTGCCATTCTTGAATATTGAATTTCTCCATGCCGTTCCTCGACGAAAGCGAGACGCGATAGAGCCGACGGCCCGAACGGATTGCCGTGCGCGCGATCGAGATCGAGGACGCTCCCGGTGATTCCGTAGAGTTCGTGGTGCCGCAAAAGGCCCGCCATCGACGGCTTTGCCGTGATTGGGACGATGAGTGCACCTTCCAGCAAGCTTGGGGCCGCAAGCGGCATGACGTCCCAGCCCGTTGTCACGAGAAGATTGACCAGTTTCGGATGCGTCTCGACCACCAGGGTTTCGATCCCGGCCACAAGACAATACTCCATGACTCCGGTCATCAGGATGTTGGAAATCGGAACACCGGCGATGGTCTTGTCGGAGATCTCGGCGATGCAGCGGGTCCATTCAAAGACGCGCATTGCACGCGGCCATTCTGCTCCGTCCATCAGATGCGGATAGACGTCCGACAGCAGATGCGGCCGGAGCGTCGGCAAAAGTCGGCTATAGCCGACGACCTGGCCGTCGATGACGAGCGGCAGGTGGATCGCCTCATTGCCGTCGAACTGGTCGATCTCCCGTCCGTCCGGACGCCGACAGGCCTCCCAGCCCAACCTCTCGACGAACTGTCGATGTCGAAACTGCCAGACCTGTTCCATGAGTTCGCCATGGCGTGGCGCGTCCGCACCCAGAATTGTCGCGAGCATTGTAGCCCCCCCAAAAGCCAGGGCAAACACTGCGACATGGGTGACAAATTCAATATAGGCCGTTCTGCCTATTTATCTGATTAAACCAAGCCGAATCGACTCGGCGATCAGTTGCGCGCGATTGACGGAATTCAACTTCCGGCTGGCAGATGCAATCTCGTGCTGGACGGTTTTTTCCGAGATTCCAAGGATCTGGCCGATCTCCCAGTTGGTCTTGCCGGCGGCACACCACAGGATCACCTCACGCTCCCGTGGTGTGACCTTTGCGACCGCAGGCGCTTTTTTCTCGGTCCCTTCCGATAGGAAGGCACGCAACCTGTTGTGCGCATAGATTGAAATGATGTGCAGCGCCCCACGCTGTTCCTGGGACAAATCGACCTTGCGGGCGCCGAAGGTCACGATCGCCTGAAAGCCGCCAACGGAATGTAGCGGCACGCTGTAGCCGTCATACATCCCGAATTCGGTGGCCTCGTTCATGACGCGCTTTGCGGCTCGGCTGACTGGCCTGTCTGCAAGTGCCTCCGACCAGACAAAGGCCTCGTCCGACATCTTTGTGCGGTAGATGACAGGATCCACATGGACGTAGTTCTCCTGCACGTACCGTTCGAACCAACCATCCGGCCAGGCATTGAGCATGAAATAGGGGTCGATGCGCTCACTCGGCAGGGGTATGCCGGAGATCGCATAACAGTCCATGCCGAAAGCCTTGGCGGCCGTATCCAGGCAAGCAAGAACCTCGCCATTGTCGCGGGCTCGCGACGATTCCGTGATGAAATCGAACATCGCATTGGCTGTGACCTGCCTGTCTGACATCGACACCCCACTTTAGTCCCGCTGTGATTGGGATCACATTTAGCACGATGAGTGTCAGAGCGGCCCGATCAACATTGGATTTCCAATGGAAATATGGCGAACTCAACCAACCTTGCATCACGCGCGTCGCGTCGCTGCCCTATCGGATCAGCGCCAGCGCGGGAGGGAGCAGCGCAACGAGCCCGAAAACGATCAGGATCACCGCCGACACCCGCCCGACCGCTGCGGAGAATCCATCCGGCAGACGCTTGCGCAGGATGCTGACGACGCCGCTCAAGAAGAACCACCAGCCGAGGGAGCCGAGGAAGACACCGGCCACCATAAGGATGCCTGCTGCACCACCTTGCCCTGCCGCCAGTCCCAGGCCAGCGAAGATCGCTGCAAACGAAAGAATGGTCGCAGGATTTGCGATGGTCAGAAGGAAGGTCGCGATCGTGGTCGACAGCAAACCGCGTGTCGCTACCGATGCAGCCGAAACCGGCGCAGGCGGCCTCAGTCCCCGAATGCCGAGATAGATCAGGAAGAGGCCACCAAAAATCTGCAGCGGCAGCTCGATCCAGCGGAGAAAGGTGCCAAGGGCGGTAAAACCGGCTGCAGCCAGGAGCGCATAGACCCCATCGGCAATGGCGGTTCCGAGGCCACCCGCGACGCCGGCCCAGAATCCGCGTTCCAGCGTGCGGTTGATGCAGAGCGCTCCGATCGGTCCCAGCGGGGCCGCGATTGCGACGCCCAGCACCAGGCCCTTGCCGAAGACGAGCGCGTCCATGTCACTCAGATCCGATGACGTAGCTGCGTTCGCTCGTGGTTGACAGCGCAATCATGGTCTCACTGCGGGCGATCAGGCGTTCGCCCTTGAGGTCGGCAAGAAAGGCCTCAATTCCGGTAAGGTCGGCCGTGCGGATCTTCACCATGTAGGACCAGCTGCCGGTGACGTGGTGGCATTCCAGCACGGCCGGATGGCTTTCTGCATAATCCCGGAAGGACGCCTGTTCCGTATCCTGCGGAAGTGTCACGAGCATGAAAGCTGTAATCGGCAGCCCGATCGCTGCCGGGTCCACTTCTAGGGTAAAGCGCCTGATAGCACCTGAAGCGACGAGACGTCTGATGCGCTCGTTGACGGCGGAGGGCGAAAGCCCTACGACATCCCCGATGCTTGCGAGGGAACGGCGAGCGTCTTCAGCGAGAAGATCGATGATTTTGCGGTCACTGGTATCCATGACCGCAGCTTATTTGCCACAATCCACTTTTCGCAAGATATTTTTTCGAATCTCTAAAAGAAAACGCTGAATCAGCGATTTGATGCCGTGAGCCTAAGAGCTCGCGCGCTGATCGGCACCCTGGCGGTTTGTTCAGGCGGTGGCACTTTCGCGCTGCCGGGCAAGATCCGCCAGATCAGCGGCCTTGAGCTCCACCGATTCGCCGCAACCGCAGGCCGAGGTCTGGTTCGGATTGTGGAAGGTGAAGCCGGAGCGCAACGTAGTCGTCTCGAAGCCCATCTCGGTGCCGAGCAGATAGAGGACCGCAGCCGGGTCTATCCAGACCGTCGCGCCATCCTTTTCGATCCGGTCGTCCCGTGCATTGGGCTCAGTCACCAGATCGATGGTGTATTCCATCCCGGCGCAGCCGCCCTTCTTGATCCCCACCCTGATACCCTTTGCATCGGGACCGGAATTCTCGACGATCGCCTTGACACGTGCGGCAGCCGCATCGCTCAAGGTCATGACATGAAAGCCCATCGGCACAGTCTCCAACAACAACCGGATTCAAGGTCCGGCGTTTCTGCTCGCAATGTAAGGGAGGCGCCGCGTCGGTTCAATAGCTTAGGCGACATGCTACCTGATCAACCGCTTTGCAGAAGTCCATCCGGGGCAGGTTTGATCATTCGGTGGGCAGCCCCAAAACATTCTAAAACTCGATTTCCATCAGAAGCTTGAGAGGTGGGTTTGCGGCGATGCCAACTTGATCGCGATCAAAAATGACGCAGTGCCCGTCCCCATCGGATGCAAACACGGGCAGTAACAGCCGGTTTGACGCCAAATTTTGACCAACCGGTAAACTTTTTTGCAGTCAGAGATACAAATTGCTGTTCTTATTAGTCTTTTTTACTTGGCACGGCGATTGCTTCATTTCTGGTGAAACAAAAACGGCGCCCAGCGCGCCTCCAGAAGCGGAGAACAGGAATGGAAATCGGCGTCTTCATCCCGATCGGCAACAATGGCTGGCTCTTGTCGGAGAATGCCCCGCAGTACAAGCCGACCTTCGAACTCAACAAGGCGATCACGCTCAAGGCCGAATCCTACGGCTTCGACTTCGCACTTTCGATGATCAAGCTGCGAGGCTTCGGCGGAAAGACGGAGTTCTGGGATTACAACCTGGAGAGCTTCACGTTGATGGCGGGGCTCGCCGCCGTCACCTCGAAGATCAAGCTGTTCGGCACAGCGGCCACCCTGATCATGCCGCCGGCCATTATCGCGCGCATGGCAACGACGATCGATTCGATCTCGAACGGTCGCTTCGGCGTCAACCTGATCACCGGCTGGCAGCGTCCGGAATACAGCCAGATGGGTCTCTGGCCCGGCGACGACTATTTCTCCGACCGCTACGAATATCTGACCGAATACACGACAGTCTTGAAGGACCTGCTGACAACCGGCCAGTCGGATCTCAAGGGCAAACATTTCCAGATGGATGATTGCCGGATGAAGCCGATCCCGGAAGGCGATGTGAAACTGATCTGCGCCGGCTCTTCCAATGCCGGCATGGATTTCTCGGCCAAGTTTGCCGACTACAGCTTCTGCTTCGGCGTCGGCGTTAACACCCCGAAGGCCTTCGCGCCCACCAACGAACGCCTGCTGGCTGCCACCGAAAAGACCGGCCGCGACGTTCGCTCCTTCGTACTGACCATGGTGATCGCCGAAGAGACGACGGAAGAAGCCTTCGCCAAGTGGGAGCACTACAAGGCGGGCGCCGATGAGGAAGCCATCCAGTGGCTCGGCCTGCAGAGCGCCGTCGACACCAAGTCCGGCTCCGACACCAATGTGCGGCACATGGCAAACCCGGTGTCTGCGGTGAACATCAACATGGGAACGCTGATCGGCTCCTATGCGGAAGTTGCCGCCATGCTCGACGAGATGAGCGAAGTCCCCGGCACCGGCGGCGTGATGCTGACCTTCGACGACTTCCTGGAAGGCATCGAGAAGTTCGGCAAGTTCGTGCAGCCGCTGATGAAGAGCCGCGCCCACGTCAACCAGATGCTGGAGGCTGCCGAATGAGCGAGGCCGTTGTTGCCGGCTACCAGCCGCGCCGGGAGCTGACGAAAAGCGTCACCCTTCCCGCCT
>UBNV01000003.1 GCA_900466945.1 Hyphomicrobiales bacterium | reverse complement strand
ATCCCGACGCCACCGCCGGAGGAGCCGCCGGAGAAGCCTGAGGACGACGAGGAGCTGGAAGGCGGTGGCGTCGGGATGGTGGAGGCGATCGTCGAGGCCATGGACGATGAGAAGCCGCCGATGCGGTCACCGAAGCCGCCGGGATTTGTGCCGTGGTACCAGCCGGGGCTGTAGGCAGCGGCCGCGGCGCCGGCTGCTGCCGTGGCAAGCCAGGTTTCGAAGGCTTGCGACCAGGGCTTTTCGACGCCGAGGGCCACCGCGTAAGGCAGGAGCTTTTCGAAGTGGCTAGGCGACATGGTCGGGGCGCCGGCCATGTTCATCCGGTCCTTTTCGGCGAGCGTCAGATAGGTCCGCAGGCCCTCGATGCCATCCATGAGCTTGCGGCCGAGCGGGGTCGGAGCCCCCATCAGGAAGAAGAACAGGAGGTTGACCAGGAGAATACCGCCGAAGGCGATGAGGACAGGGAATTGATGGGTCGATTCGAGATCCATCCACATCGATATCAACATCAGGCCCATGGTGGAAAGGGCGACGAAGCCTATGAAGGCCAGCGCGACGATCGTTATGATCTTGCTGAACAGGGATCGGCTACGGCGCAGGCTGCGCCCGAGGCCGATGGTGAAGGTCCCGAAGAAGAGCGAGAAGAAGGTCGGCACAAAGATCAGCGCGTAGACGTCTTCATTTAGATCGCCGAAAATGAACAGTGCCGCGACCACGGCGATCGAGAGACCGATCCCGAGCGCGGTGTAGCCGGCATTGCCTTTGTAGTATTTGTTGCGGTGTTCCTTCTCGATCGCCTGGCGGAAGCGGTTGCCGACGGTTTCCACCTTTTTGCCGTTCGCCTTGTCGATGACCAATGTGTCATCGGCGGAAGGGATTTCCGCCATCAGCGCGGCTTCGCCGGCCTGAAGCTTGCCGGTAACGGGTTTGCTCGTGCGGCGGATCGTAATGCTACTGTCGAGGTCATCAAGCTCGACATAGCCCTTGACCGCGAGATCAAGCGCGGCAGCGGACAGTGCTGTCCAGCCGGCACCGGAGAAGCCCGTGTTGTCGATATAATTGACCAGCGCAGGCGAGATGCCTTCCGGCGGATCCCAGCGCGGCACGACGACGCCCTTCGGCGGATCGCGGCCGACCGCTGCCCAGGAGCGCAGGTAATAAAGGAAAATGATGGCCAACCCGCCGAAACCGATGATCGTGTTGAGGTTGTCGCGGATGAACCACCACGTGCTGTCTTCCGAGGAGGGAGCGGCCACCACGCCCTTGTCGAAGGCCAGCACGATGGTCAGGCCTTCGTTCGGGCCGAGCGGCGCGGTCGTTTCGAATTCCAGGCCGCCCGAGCCCGGGATCTCGCGGGCATCCTGCGCAGTCGAGCCGGAAGGGCCGGTATAGACAGTGGTTCTCGTCGGCACCGCATCGTTCGGCAAGGCAACGCTGGCACTCGCCTGTTCGATGGGGAAGAGCCAGCCATTGCCGGTGACGTTCCAGTAGAGTTCGTCGTGATCGTCTAAATAGCGGATCTGGCGGCCGGTGCGGTATGTGATGGTGTAAGTGTATTCGCCCGGCTGCAGGAGGACATCGCCGGAGCCGGCATAGATGCGGATGCCGCCGCTCACCGACTCGGTGTGATTGGCTTCCGGTCGACCGTCGCGCTCGACCGAGATAAGCTCGAAATCGACCTGCTGGCGATAGCCGCGCGCGTCCTGCGCATAGAGTGCAAAGTCCCGAAAAATGCCGCGCCTGATCTCATTGCCTTCGGCATTGACCGTGATTGTTTCCGTCACCTCGATCGTGGCGTTAGGCAGGACGGTGATGTCGGCGTGGTAATCGCGGATGACCTCCTCGGCTTGCGCGCCGCATGCCATCCAAAGAGTGAGAAGCAAAGCGGAGCACAGGCGGAGGAGAGACATCATTTCTGGTCGTTCCTGACGAGATCGACGCCGAGGGAGGCGAGCGCATCCCAATAGCCGGGATAGGTTTTGCCGACGCAGGCGGGGTCGAGGATGGTGATGTCGCGGATCTTGAGACCCGCGAGCGCAAAGCTCATGGCGATGCGGTGATCGGCAAAGGTGTCGATGTCAGCCGGCAGCGACTGGCCTGCGAGCGAGGGGTCGGAGAAGACCAGGAGGTCGTCGCCCTCTTCCTTAGCCAGGCCCTCACGGATGTTGTTGAGACCTGTCGAGACGGCGCGGATGCGGTCGCATTCCTTGACGCGCAGGTTCTCGATGCCGACGAAGCGCACCGTCGTCTCGTTGAAGGCGGCGAGCACGGCAATCGTCGGGATCGCATCCTGCATCTGGCTGCCGTCGATGACGGCCGGCATGTTCGGGAACTGCGCGATCACGTCATAGGCCTTGGCATCCGGCTGGGTGAAAGTGTCAGACGGCGTGCCGATGTCGATCTGGCCCTTGGTCAGGACTTCCGCGCCCCAGAGATAGGTGGCGGCGGAGGCGTCCGGCTCGATGTGGAAATCGGTCGCGGTATAACCGGTCGGCTGGATGACCCAGGACGATGGCGTCGGCTGCTCGACCTTGGCGCCAAAGGCCCGCATGGCCGACAGCGTCAGATCGATGTAACCACGCGCGCCGATATCAGCACCGGCAAGCTCGATGGTGAAGGGCTCCGACCCGCAGGCCGCTGCCATCTGGAGGGCGGAAACATACTGGCTCGACAGGCCGGCATCAATGACGACGTGGTTCTTCCCGAAGGCACCCTTGGCATCGATGGCGACCGGCGGGCAACCCGATGGAGCGGCGATGGCCACGCCAAGTGACTGCAGCGCTTCGACCAGCGGCTTGATCGGGCGCTTGCGCATGTGCTCGTCGCCATCAACGACGTAGCGTCCGTGTCCCAGCGCCAGCGCTGCGGTCAGGAAGCGGGTGGCGGTTCCGGCATTGCCGAGGAAAAGCGGGGCGGCAGGCGCCTTCAGCTCGCCGGTACTGGTGACGACGAAGGTGGTGGCATCCGGCTCCTCGACGGTCACGCCCATCTGGCGCAGGGCTTCGGCCATATAACGGGTGTCGTCGCTTTTCAGCGCGCCGGTCAGTCGGCTCGTGCCCTTCGCAAGGCCTGCAAGCAGCAGGGCACGGTTGGTGATGGATTTCGAACCCGGAGGGCTCACCTTGCCGGTCAGGGCATGGGCGGGCGGAAGGATGGTCACACTGTCAGTCGTCATCAATTCGGTCTCTCAAGCGCGTCCTTGCTTGGACGTCAGAACTTGACCGTCGGTACCGCACGGTCGGCCTCGTTGGCAATCTCGAAATAGGGTTTCTTCGAGAAGCCGAACTGGCCGGCGACGAGGTTATTGGGGAAGCTTTCGACCTTTACGTTCAGATCGCGGGCCGCGCCATTGTAGTAGCGGCGCGACATCTGGATGTCGCCTTCGACGGTTTCCAGCGATCGCTGCAGCTCGAGGAAGTTCTCGTTGGCCTTCATATCCGGATAGGCTTCGGCAAGCGCGATGATCCGGCCCAGCGCCGCGCCAAGCAGACCTTCGGCCTGGGCACGGCCGGCAACGTCGCCCGCCGGCACGGCCTGTGCCTTGTTGCGCAATTCGACGACGTTCTCCAACGTCTCCTTCTCGTGACCCGCATAACCCTTCACCGTCTCAATCAGGTTGGGGATGAGGTCGGCACGGCGCTTCAGCTGCACATCGATGCCCGACCAGGCTTCCTCGGCCATCTGCCAGGCCTTCACCAGGCCATTGTAGATGAAAACGAGATAGGCGCCGATGGCGGCGATGATGGCAAGCGTCGTGAACATGGATGGCAGTCCTCCCAAGAATTGCGCAGACGTTACACCAATATTCGCCGACTGGAAGCGGCATATTGTGACGGAAATGCTCGACCCGATCGTCGGCGCTGCTGCTTACCAGCGCGACGTACGGGATCGTTTGTAATTGCACTCAAAGGGAAAGGAAGCCAGGAGGAGGGTAGAGCGATCGGTCGGCGCATCAATTTGACCGCAATGCGCGCCGAAGCAGCACTATTTTGCGTTAAAGACGGTGCAGAACAAGCGCAACCCCGAAGCGGCCCGCCTGAAAACGGTATAGGATGCCAGTTCGAAGCCTCTGGATTTCCAGTATTTCTTGTTTTCTTCCAGATTGTTCCAGCCATCGATACGCCAGTCGATGTTCTGACTGTTCGGCTTGTAGTGCAGCCGGACCAGGGCGCTTTCGACGCCCAGTACACGCTCGCCACTATCCTTGCATTCCATCTTGGTGACGATCATGCTATTGCTGCCGAGCTTGTCCGCGTATTTGAAAACGACCTTACCCGACATCCAGTCGGAAGTTTCGGCCTGCGCCAGACCAGCTGCCGATACGAGCGAGACTGAAAATGTAGCGAGAAATACGAGAGAACGTGCAATATTCATAAGGACCCCTTTCCCTGAATCGGTGGGATCGTAGTCAAAATCGCCTTCAATTCAAGGTTGATTTCATGCCGGCGCGGGGAAGGTTGAAGCCCCCTCCTCGGCGAGCCTTAAGCCGCCTTACCGAAGTTCACCCCACCCGCATCCGTTAGCAGAAATGCCTCGCCGCAGCTCTTCGCCAGTGCCCGGACGCGGCCGATATAGGCCTGGCGTTCGGTCACCGAAATGACGCCGCGGGCATCGAGCAGATTGAAAATGTGGGAAGCCTTGATGCACTGGTCATAGGCCGGGAAGACGCATTTGTGCAGGCGCTGGTTTTCCGTGTCCGAGGGCGCGCCGGCGGCGAGGAGCGCCTGGCATTCCTTTTCGGCATCGATGAAATGGCGATGCAGCATTTCGGTATTCGCGAATTCGAAGTTGTGGCGGGAATATTCCTGCTCGGCCTGCAGGAAGACGTCGCCGTAGGAGATCTTCTCTTCGCCTTCGCGACCATTGAAGTTGAGGTCGTAGACATTGTCGACGCCCTGGACATACATGGCGAGGCGCTCAAGGCCATAGGTCAGTTCACCCGCGACCGGCGAGCAGTCGATGCCGCAGACGGCCTGGAAATAGGTGAACTGCGAGACTTCCATACCGTCGCACCAGCATTCCCAGCCCAGGCCCCAGGCGCCGAGCGTCGGGCTTTCCCAGTCGTCCTCGACAAAGCGGATGTCATGCAGAAGGGGGTCGAGGCCGATCGCCTTCAGGGAACCGAGATAGAGTTCCTGCAGGTTGGACGGGTTCGGCTTCAGGATCACCTGATACTGGTAATAATGCTGCAACCGGTTCGGGTTTTCGCCGTAGCGGCCGTCGGAGGGGCGGCGCGAGGGCTGAACGTAAGCCGCGCGCCAGGGCTTCGGTCCAAGTGCGCGGAGCGTGGTCGCCGGATGGAAGGTGCCGGCGCCGACTTCCATGTCGTAGGGCTGCAGCACCGCGCAGCCCTTGTCCGCCCAATAGGCGTGCAGCGTCAGGATCAGCGCCTGGAAGGAGCGCTTGGGGTCCATGTGCGGGGCAAGGGGCGTGTTCATCGGGCTATCCATCGGCTTGGGCTCACGTTGCGGCCCGTCTGGTGCCACGCGCAGAGAAAAGGGTCAAGCGCCTCGGCAGTCGGGATCGGCCTACGAACAATCAGTGGTCGAGGTCATCGGCATTGTTCAGCTTGCCGACGAGTGAGAAGGAGACGCCTGTGGGTTCGAAGCGGATCGCCGCCTGCCCCTGGAAGAGATCGGACACGACGCGTTCCGTCAGGCGCGACCCGAAGCCGCGGCGTGTCGGTTCCGTCACCGGCGGGCCACCCCTCTCTTGCCAGTCGAAGGTGAAGCCGTTGTCCTCTTGTTTGTCCCAGGTGATCGTGATGCGGCCTCCCGGACGGGAAAGCGCGCCATATTTGGTGGCATTGGTCGCGAGTTCGTGGATTGCAAGCGACAGACCGAGCGCCTGCTGCGCGGAAAGATAGACCTGTGGCCCGTCAATCGCGATCCGGTCGTCACCGTCTTCATGCGGAGCGACCGCCGTCTTTGCGATCGCCGAAATCTCGGCTGCCGTGACGCTCATGCCAGTCAGCACGTCCTGGGCCTTGGCCAGCGTCTGGATACGAGCGCCAATCGTCGCCGCCGCCTCAGGGATAGAGGTTGCGCCGCGCAGGCTCTGACTGATGATGGATTGCACCATGGCAAGCGTGTTCTTCATCCGGTGCGCAAGCTCGCGATTGAGAAGCTTCAACTCCTCTTCATGCTGCTTGCGTTCGCCGAGATGCTTCTGGGCCTCGACATAGGCCTCCTGCAGCGCCTGGCGATCTTGCACCGCGCTTGTGGTCTCGGTGACCACGTTCAGCAGTCCGGCGATCCGACCCTCATCGTCGTAAAGCGGACTGTAGGAAAATGTCCAGAAACTGTCCTGTAGCTCGCCGTTGCGGAGAATTCGCAGCGGAAGGTTCTCCATCCAGGTTCCCTCGCCCGCCTGCGCGCGCCGGACGAAGGGTTCGACGCCCTCCCAGACATCGGCCCAGTACTCTCGAAACGGCTGGCCGAGCGCACTGGTTTCGCGACCGGCGAGTATTGGCAGGTAAGCTTCATTGTGAAACTGCAAGAGGTCCTTGCCCCACCAGAAGCACATCGGCTGGCCGCTGGCCAGAACGAGACGCAGCGTCGTCAGAAGAGCCGGCGGCCAGGTTTCGGGCAAGCCGAGGGAGGTGCCACTCCAGTCAAAAGCGCGAATATTCTCTGCCAGTCGCCCCGGCATACCGGGAAAATGCATGGTCTGGTTCATGGGACTCCGAGAAAAGGCAGCGGCGACGCGACTATACAAACGCGTAAAACGCCTGTCGGTTTCCATTGGTATCGTCTGCAATCACCGAACTCAAGCGATCACAGACACGCGAACTTCCATCGCCACCAGCACGTCAGAGATCGTCCTCGCGACGCGGGCGATATTCGCCGGTTTCGGGATCCTGGATCAGCGTGCCGATGGCCTGGTTTTCCCGTTCCTTTTCCTCGGCGCGCGACTTCGCCACAAGCTTTTCTGCATCGGCGACAAAACGGCGATACAGCAACCAGGCGCCGCCCACCAGGATCGTCAGAAATATCAGCTGCGCCATGTCCCCTCGCCCGTCAGCCGTCCCATCTTGCTCCGATCAAAGACCGTAGCGACCCCATAGTGCCTTTTCTTCAAGCGTCTCCGCAAGACCGGTAACGGCCTGGGCGGCAATCTGCTCGGGGGCTGCGAAAGCGCCGATTCCAGGCGTGCGGCGGCCGAAGAGGCCCTTTGGGGCACCAACGAGTTCGAGACGGGCATCCTTGCCGTAGCGGCTCTTGATCTCCTCGCGCATGTTCCCGAGACGATCGACGAGGCCGAGCTCCAGCCCCTTGCGACCGGTCCAGAACAGGCCGGAGAACAAGGTCGGATCGTCCGCAAGCTGCGCACCCCGGCGCGCCTTGACCATGTCGATGAATATCTCGTGGATCTCCAGCTGCAGGGTCTTCAGGTATTCAATGTCGCTTTCCTTTTCCGGCTGGAAGGGATCGAGGATCACCTTGTTTTCACCGGCCGTATAGACGCGGCGCTCGACGCCGATCTTCTTCAGGAGTTCGGGGAAGCCGAATCCACCGGAGACGACACCGATCGAGCCGACGATGGAAGTCGCGTCGGCGATGATCTCGTCGCCGGCAATTGCGATCATGTAGCCGCCGGAGGCCGCGACGTCCTCGACGAAAACCAGGACGCGCTTGTTCTTCTCTTCAGCGAGCGCCCGGATGCGGTCGAAGATCATGCGCGACTGAACGGGAGAGCCGCCCGGCGAATTGATGGAGAGTGCCACGGCCGGACTCTCCTTCATGGAGAAGGCCTTTTCAAGCTGACCGGCAATGGTGGAGAGGTTTAGCGCGGGGCGAAAGCGCGAACCACCGCTCATGATCGGTCCGTGCAGCCTGACGACCGGAATGACGACGCCCTTCTTCTGGAAGCGCTTGGGAACCAGCCGTTTCAGAAAATCTGCCATGGTCGCGTTTCAACTCCTCACGATCTCTAATCCAGACCGAGATGTAAGGAGCCAGGGGCCGAACACAATGGTTCGGGCGAAAAATCAGTCTTTTCAACGCAGCCGCGAATAACCTGCACGACCGTTGTTCAGGCTGTCGACCAAGGGCGCGAAGGCGTGACTGCCGGGTCGGTCATGCATGAGGAGAGGTGCGCGCATTTGCAGGCGGGCGCGCGACCCCTTGATCCCGGTGACGAGGATTCGAGTAGCGTTTTCCCCTTCGCGTGGATGGATGGCCGTGATTTCGAGACCGCCGAAACGCCGGCCGCAGGCAGCGATGATTTCGGCGATCGACTGGGGCCGCGCGATCAGGGACAGCTGGCCGCCAGGCATTGCGATCGCACCCGCCGTGCGGATCCAGCTTTCGAACAGGTTCTCGGTCATCGCATGCGCCTCCGCCTTCAGGGCATCCGGCGTCTTGCGGTCGCCGGGATCGTTGAAAGGCGGGTTCATGATGACATGGTGAAAACTGTCGTCGTAGAGGCCGGCTGCCACCCGCGCACGGCCCGTCAGAGTGACATCCGTCTCCAGGACTTCGGCGCGCTTCGCCAGTTCGGCATTTTGACCCAGAGCGAGGCTCTTGCGTGCAAAGCCGGCCATGTCCGGCGAGCGCTCGACGAGAACCACGGAGGCCTTTGGCAGGCGGGAGGCAACGGCAAGACCGGCAGCGCCGGCTCCAGCGCCGAGATCGGCGACCCGCACCACGCGGTCGTCAGCGACGAGCGAGGCGAGTAACATGGCGTCCATACCGGCCCGATGGCCGCGGCCAACCGGCTGCACGAGATGGAAACGCCCCCGGTGAAAGGCGTCAACGGTTTCCTGAACGCCCATGTCGAGGTTGGTGTCCGACGCTGCGACCATGGCGCTCACATATCGTGGTCGCGCAGTTCTGCGCCGAGGCCGGCATCGGTGAGGATGCGGCGGGCCTGATCGATGCAGTCGGCGTCGACCAACAGGCGACGCTGGAGCATTCCCAGCGAACCTTCAAGGATGCTCATCGACTGATCGGCGATCATCGAGGCGATGCCCGCGTCGCGCATCAGGCTTTCGGCGAAAGACAGCAGCACGACGTCGTTGCTGCGAATGATCTCATGCATCGAATTCAGAACTCACTGTTAACGGGTAAAACCGTGTTTCAGCCGCAAGCCGAGGCAATTCGCCCCTTGCCGTGGCCTTCCCGGCTTTTTATTGTCGGCGACCAAACTGAACAGGAGTCCGGTGCGTTGGGCGTAGTCATACCGCTTGAGGAAAGCAAAAACAAACAGGCATCCGTCAAGCCTCTGGTGGACCTGACGAAAAGCGGCATGGAGCGTGTCAATCAGCTGATCCTGTCGAAGGCCGGCTCCGATGTGCAGATGATCCCGGAGGTTGCCAACCACCTGATCTCGTCCGGGGGAAAGCGCCTGCGCCCGATGCTGACGCTCGCGACAGCTGCGATGTTCGGCTATGAAGGCGATCATCACATCAAGCTCGCGACCTCGGTCGAATTCATGCACACGGCGACGCTTTTGCATGACGACGTGGTCGACGAAAGCGATCTGCGCCGTGGCAAGAACACCGCCCGCACCATCTGGGGCAATCAGGCAAGCGTGCTGGTCGGCGACTTCCTTCTCGGCCAGGCGTTTCGCATGATGGTCGAGGTCGGCTCGCTCGAGGCGCTCGACGTTCTATCGACGGCTGCCTGCGTGATTGCCGAGGGTGAAGTGCTGCAGCTTTCCGTCGCCAAGAACATGGAGACGACGGAAGACGACTATCTCGCCGTCATCCGCGCCAAGACGGCAGCGCTCTTTGCAGCGGCGGCCGAAGTCGGCCCGATCGTTGCCGGGACCGATAAAGCGACCCGCAGCGCGATGAAGTCCTATGGCATGAATCTAGGCCTCGCCTTCCAGTTGGTCGACGACGTGCTGGATTACGGCGGCAAAGCCTCTGAGACCGGCAAGAATGTCGGCGACGATTTCCGAGAGGGCAAGATCACGCTGCCGGTCATCCTGTCCTATCGCCGCGGCACCGCTGCCGAACGGGAATTCTGGAAGGAATCGATCGAAGGCGGCCAGAACGACGATGTCAGGCTGGAAAGGGCACTCGGCCTGATCGGCAAGTATGGTGCGCTGTCCGATACGATCCAGCGGGCGCAGCATTATGGCACCATGGCCAGGGACGCTCTCGCTCCCGTGCCGGAAACGCCATGGAAGAGCGCGCTCAACGACGTGATCGATTTCTGTATTTCCCGTGTGAATTGACGCAGATGCCGTGATCGCCTTGCGGGGCTGCTTCAAAAAAGCCATTCTGTCCATGAATCATCGCTGATTGTCCGGTCACGGGCATCAGCGATCGAACCCCGGTTCTTGAAAGGCTCGTCATGCGGCAAAGCCCCGCCCTTCGCACTCTCGCCGGCACAGCGCTGGCGCTGCTCCTCAGCGTTTCGCACGGACAGTTCGCGTCAGCCACCTCGGCGCCAAACCAGGCCAGTTCGGAAAGTTTTGACATCCAGGGCGTCGATTCCTATGCCGGCGCCTTCCTGGCTGCGCGTACGGCAGAGACGGACCGCGACTATCCGAATGCGGTTAAGTTCTACAAGAAGGCGCTGGAATTCACCCCGAACGAACTGGAACTGCAACAGCGCCTGATGATCGCGCTGTTCATGAACGGAGAGTTCGACGAAGGGGCCGACCTCGCCAAGACGCTGGAAAGCGATCCGGCCGTCGAGCGGGTCACCTCCGTCGCGCTCGGCTTCCGGGCGATCCGGGACGGCGACCATGCCGATGCCCTGAAGCACTTCAAGTATGAAGGCCCGAACGATCTCGACAGGTTGATGAACCAGCTCCTGATTGCTTGGGCGATGGTCGGAGACGGCAAGGGCAAGGAAGCGCTGAAGCTCGTCCAGGACCTCGAGGGACCCAGCTGGTACGGCATCTTCCGCAACTATAATGCCGGCGTTATCGCAGCGCAGATCGGCGATATCGACGCCGCCCGCAAGGCGCTGACTGAAACCGTGACGGACCGGAATGGCGGGGCAACCGCTCCGGACACGTTTGCCCGGGCGGTCATCGCGCTCGCCACACTGGAAGCTGGCGCCGGCAACAAGCAGAAGGCGCTCGACGCGCTGGCGGCCGGCGATGAACTGATTACCAATTTTGCGCCGTTCAAGGCGTTGCGTGACGATATCGAGGCCGGGCGCCAGCCTAAGCCGGTCGTCGCCAATGCCGCGCAGGGTGCAGCCGGCGTGCTCTTCTCGATCGGCGGGGCCCTCAACCGCGAAGGCGCCGAAGACACGGTCATGCTCTACCTCCAGCTCTCGCATGCGCTGGACAAGGATGCGGCTGACACGCTGGTGCTGCTCGGCGGCATTGCCGAAAACGCCAAGCAGCCTGAAAAGGCGATCGCCTTCTATCGCCAGGTGCCGGAGACGTCTCCGATGCGGCGCGTCTCCGAGCTGCAGCTCGGCCTGACGCTGGCCGAAACCGGCAAGGTCAAGGAAGCGCGCGAACACCTGCAGGGCCTGATCGCCTCCGATCCCAACGATATCCGCAGTTACCTCGCCTATGGCAGCGTGTTATCCGACGCCAAGGACTATGCGGCCATGGCGGAGAATTACGACAAGGCCGTCGAGATCATCGGCCAGACGCCGGCACGGAACCACTGGTCGGTCTTCTTCCAGCGTGGCATCGCCTATGAGCGGCTGAAGAAGTGGGACAAGGCGGAGCCGAACTTCAACAAGGCTCTGGAGCTCAATCCCGAACAGCCGCAGGTTTTGAACTATCTCGGTTATTCCTGGGTCGACATGAACCGCAATCTCCAGCAGGGCCTGGAGATGATCAAGAAGGCCGTCGAACTGCGTCCCGATGACGGTTACATCGTCGATTCTCTGGGCTGGGCCTATTATCGCCTGGGTCGTTTCGACGAAGCCGTGGTCGAGCTGGAACGGGCGATCGAGCTTCGCGCCGGTGACGCGACGATCAACGATCACCTGGGTGATGCCTACTGGCGCGTCGGCCGTAAGTTGGAAGCCACCTATCAGTGGAAACGTGCGCTGGCATCCGAGCCGGAAGAGGCAGAGGTGCCGAAGATCCAGGCCAAGATCAACAAGGGTCTTCCGCCGATCGAGGCTGACGCTGCCAAGGTCGAGGCCAAGCCGGACGAGCCGAAGAAAGACGACAAGAAGACCTGATCCGCATGACATCTGTTGCAGAGCGCCGGCCGGAGCGCGTCATCGAGACGGCCCCGGCCAAGATCAATCTTGCTCTGCATGTGACGGGCCGACGGCAGGACGGCTATCACCTGCTGGACAGCCTGGTCACCTTTGCCGAGGACGGTGACGAACTGGTGTTCGAGACTTCGGAGAAGGACGAGTTCCGCGTCGTCGGTCGTTTCGGCGCCGAACTTTCCGGCAACGACAACCTCGTCGTGAAGGCACGTGATCTGCTACGCTCGGCTGTGGCCGAGACCGACCAACCGGACGGACCCGTTTCCATCACGCTCGACAAGAGCCTGCCGATCGCATCCGGCATCGGCGGCGGGTCTGCGGATGCAGCAGCAACGCTGCGGGGACTGCTCAGGCTCTGGAAGGCTCAACTGCCGCAGGCGACCTTGCACGAGATTGCGCTCAAGCTTGGGGCGGACGTGCCGATGTGTCTCGCTTCCGTGCCGCTGCGCGCGCGCGGCATTGGCGAAACCATCGCGACAGTGGCCATGCCGGGCGTGCCGCTGGTACTGGTCAATCCAATGAAGCCGGTGTCGACCCAAGAGATCTTCCGGGGCCTGACGCGGCGCGACAATTCGCCCATCGACGAAATCCCCGGTGCCACCGATGTTTCGACCTGGCTGCGTTCCCTTGCGGCCCTGCGCAACGACCTGCAGCCGGCGGCGGAAGTGCTGGTGCCCGAGATCGCGGAAGCGTGCGATCTCTTACGCCAAAGCCTGGCCGGTTTCGCCCGCATGTCGGGCTCCGGTGCCACATGTTTCGGGCTTTACGAGACCGAAGCTGCGGCGATGAAGGCGGCGCTCGCGCTTTCCGCCTATCGGCCGAACTGGTATGTGCTGCTCACACGCACCATTCCGGGAGAGAGTTGATGAGCCGCATCGACGAGAACCGCCCCTTCATTGCCGTGGGCATTGCCGTGCTGACGGTGTCCGACACCCGCAGTGCAGCCGACGACAAGTCCGGCGACACGCTGGTCGGCCGCATCGCGGAGGCCGGTCACCGGCTGGTCGCACGGTCGATCGTGAAGGACGACAAACAGGTGATCCGCAATCAGGTCGAGACGTGGACGAAAGAGCCCGAGATCGACGTGGTGATCACGACAGGCGGCACGGGTTTCACCGGGCGGGATGTCACGCCTGAGGCGCTGGAGCCGCTGTTTGAGAAGCGCATGGACGGCTTCTCCGAAGTCTTTCACCGTATCTCCTACGACAAGATCGGCACGTCGACTATCCAGTCGCGCGCGACGGGCGGCGTTGCCAATGCGACGTTCATCTTCGTGCTGCCGGGTTCGCCCGGCGCCTGCAAGGATGCCTGGGACGGCATCATTAAGCTGCAGCTCGACTATCGGCACATGCCCTGTAATTTCGTGGAGATCATGCCGAGGCTGGACGAGCACCTGCGGCGCGGCCAGGGCTGATTAGCGGCGCGCCTCGCGCGCGACCCACGAGGGGATGATCTCGCATGCGAGGCGGCGGGGCTTGTGGCCTTTGGCCAGCTGCAACAGTTCCCTGCCCTCCCCCGCCAGACCAAGGGCCTGACGCTTCGGGATCAGCAGACCATTTTCCAGGAGTGGACGGCTGCGCGTCAGGCGACGGTAAAAAGGCAACCGGTACAGCCGCGATTCGGAGAAACGAGCCGGCGCCTTGTTGAGAGCGACATATTCAGCGACTTCATCGACCCAGCCCTGGCCAAGACGGGCGCCGGGTTCGATCAACAGAAGCCACTCGCCGCGCGCCGTCGCCAGCACTTCCTTCATGTCCCATTGCTGATAAAAGCGGCAACCGGCCGCATCCGCCACGACGGACGAACCGTCGCTGGAGCCATGGTCCAGCACGATGACATCACTGACGAGGCCTTCTACGGCGCCGGCAACCAGCACCGACAGGGTCTGTGCGAGTTCCGGTTCCTGATCGTGGCATTCCATGATGACTGTCAACATTGCCTATATCTACCGCATTGCACAAAGTTTTGCCACAAACAGTTTCTTGAAGTTTGTTCTTGCATTGTTCTCATTTCCGCAGTAGGAATATAGTCATTGAGCGGGACTGGAAAGCCTGCGAGGAGCTAACATGAACGAGCTGTCTCTTGCGAGCCAGGCTGCCTTTCAGCCCGGCAACACGGCAGATATTGCCGATGCATTGATGGGCGCTTCCGGCATGCGGATCGACATTGATCGGCGGCGCGGGCGGGCGGCCGGGATCAATCCGGCCGGCCGGTTCGAGACCAAGGAACGCGTTGCCTTCGACGATGGCTGGCAGACGCTCGAAGACATGCCGCCGTTCAAGACCGAGGTGCAGGTTGAGAAGCCCCGCACGGTGATCACCCGCAACGATTCGCCCGATATTCCCTTCGACCGTTCGATCAATCCTTACCGAGGCTGCGAGCATGGCTGCATCTACTGCTTCGCCCGGCCGACGCACAGCTATATGGGTCTTTCCGCAGGGCTCGACTTCGAGTCGAAGCTGTTTGCCAAGCCGGATGCGCCGCGCCTCTTGGAGCGGGAGCTTTCGAAGCCGGGCTACAAGGTGAAGCCGATCGCGATCGGCACCAATACCGATCCCTATCAGCCGATCGAGCGGGAATGGCGCATCATGCGGCAGATCCTCGAAGTGCTCGACAAGGCCAACCATCCTGTCGTGATCGTGACGAAGTCGGCGCTCATCCTGCGCGATATCGACATTCTCGCGTCCATGGCCAAACGTGGCCTGGCCAAGGTCGGGATCTCGGTGACCACGCTCGACCGAAAACTGGCTCGGACGATGGAGCCACGCGCCGCGACGCCGGCCAAGCGGCTCGAAGCGATCAAGGCCCTGTCGGATGCCGGCATTCCCGTCGCGATCATGATGGCTCCGGTCATTCCGGCCCTGAACGATCACGAGATCGAGCGCATTCTCGACAGCGGCAAGGCTGCCGGTGCGTCGGAGGCGAGTTATGTGCTTCTGCGCCTGCCGCTGGAGGTGAGCCCGCTGTTCCGCGACTGGCTGCTGCAGAACTATCCGGACCGCTATCGCCACGTCATGTCGCTGGTGCGCTCCATGCGCGACGGCAAGGATTACGACGCCGAATTCGGCAAGCGAATGAAAGGTGCCGGTCCCTATGCCTGGCAGATCAGTCGCCGGTTCGAAATGGCGACCAAGCGGCTCGGTCTGATGCGCCGCAGCCTGCAACTGCGGGAAGACATGTTCGTTTCGCCCAACAGCGATGGAGTGCAGCTCTCGCTGCTCTGACTTAGGTTTGATTTTCTCATTCCGGTGCTGTTGTCCGCCGCCTCGCACCGGATGTTGTCCCTGGTAAGCCGCCCCTGTCGCCATGAACGGCGATCGGGACCGGGGACTTGCAGGAGGTCGGGTGCGCGTGCGATTTCTGCCGCATGAAAATGCGCACGCCACCCGATTCTCCTGGCCTCTTTCCCGACCTGCCACTGGTGCCTGACTTTTCGCTGGAGAGCCGCGCCAGGAAGCGTGCGCTGTGGCCGGTCGCCGGTACCGACGAGGCTGGTCGGGGGCCACTGGCCGGGCCTGTGGTGGCCGCAGCCGTCATCCTCGATCCGGAGCGCATTCCCGAGGGTCTGAACGATTCGAAGAAGCTTTCAGCCGCCCAGCGAGAAGTGCTCTACGAGCGGATCCTTTCGGAGGCCACTGTTTCCATAGCCTCGGCCTCGCCGAAACGCATCGATCTCATCGACATCCGCAAGGCCAGTCTCGATGCCATGCGGCGGGCTATCGCCGGCCTGGGGCTGGAAGCCCGCCACGTATTGGCCGACGGGCGCGATGTTCCCATGGGGCTCACCTGTTCCGGCGAGGCCGTCGTCAAGGGCGATGCGCGCTCGGTCTCGATCGCAGCCGCCTCGATCATTGCCAAGGTCATGCGGGATCGAATGATGGTTCGCGCCGGGCTCGTCTATCCCGACTACGGCTTTGAAGTTCATGCCGGCTATGGCACAGACCGCCATCGCAGCGCCATCGCGACTCATGGCCCCTGCCCCCTGCACAGAATGAGCTTTCGGCCGCTCAAGGTGGAACCGGGCGGACTTGAGCGCGAATGACCCGGAGGCCCTCACTCTGACCGGGTGCCTTCAGGGTGCGCAGACCGCTAGAAATTCGCGGGCCGCTTCGCCGGAACCCGAGAGGGGCAGTTCGGTGACATCCTTACCGATACTGATCTTCATGGTTCCGGTGCTGCGGAGCAGTGCTTTCAGCTCCTCACCGCTCAGCAACTCGCCCTCCAGGATGAAGAGGTCGTCCATTTCCATCCGCTTACCGGTCGTCTCAATTGTAGTCGAGCGGGTGTCGGTCTCCAGCGTCAGCCGGTAGGCGGCTCCGTCCTTCGCACCCTCGGGCTCATGGGGGAAATACACCAGCACGGGACCGCCGGGTTTTTCGCAGGCGAGGGACAGGAGCACGTAATCACTCTCGGCCAAGCCGTAGGCGAGCGATGCGGCGCCTTCCCCGACCCAGCCGATCCAAGTGAGTTTTTCCTCGGCGGCAGAGGGTCGATGTGCTGACACCAGGACTATAGCCGAAAATGCCGATACTGATAAAAGACGAGTGATTTTCTTCATGCCTGTCCCTCCAAAGGAAAACGCCCCGACCGGGTGAACCGATCGGGGCGTCATCAATAAGATGGCCCAGCAGGCTTGTCGGCCGAACTCAGTTCAAGCGCGACTTTACCTCACCGAGAGAGGCCTTGAACAACGTCTGCTGCACGGCCTCGTCGGACTTCTTGGCCAAAACCTTTTCAGCGGCAGCGATTGCCAGGTCGACAGCGGCGGCGCGGACGGCGTTCACGGCTTCGGTCTCGGCCTGCTTGATCTTCTGCTCAGAGAGCGCGTTGCGGCGGGCAACGAACTCCTCGGTCTTCTGCTTGGCTTCAGCCGTGAGGGCTGCTGCCTCGCGCTCGGCGGCAGCGACGATCGAGGCGGCTTCGGCTTCGGCTTCCTTGCGCTTGCGCTGATATTCGGCCAGCAGATGCTGGGCTTCTTCACGCAGGCGCTTGGCTTCGGCGAGCTCGTCACGGATCTTGTCCGCACGCTCGTCGAGGGCCTTGGCCATCATGCCCGGAACCTTAAGGTAGGCTACGAGAACGAGGAACAGGATGAGACCAATGAATGCCCAGAATGTTGCGTCCATGGTGCTCAGGCTCCCTGCTTGGCGATGCCGGAGACAGCAGCCTTGATGTCAGCTGCGGTCGATTTTGTACCGATCAGTTGCTCGACGATCGTGCCGACAGTGTCGATGGCGATCGTGTCGACTTCAGCAAATGCACGGGCCTTGATGTCGGCGATGCGGCTTTCGGCTGCAGCGATCTTGGCAGAGAGTTCTGCTTCGATGGCAGCGCGCTCGGCGTCTGCCTTTGCCTTGGATGCATCACGAGCGGCAGAAGCGATCTGGCCGGCTTTCGCCTTGGCCGCGGTCAGCTCGCGCTCATATGTTTCAATGGCAGCATCGGCTTCGGACTTCAGACGAGCAGCCTCGTCGAGATCCTGGGCAATGCGGTCGTGACGGTTTTCGAGAATGCCGCCGACGCGTGGTACGATGACCTTCTGCATGAGCATGTAGAACACGCCGAACGTGATCACCAGCCACAGAAGCTGCGACGGATAGGTCGAGAAATCGAACGGCGGGAACACGCCGCCGCCATGAGCCTCGTCGTGGGCCACGCCGGTCTCTGTGTGAAGCTGGCCTTCTGCCGGGGTTTCCTGGGCAAAGGCGGGGGTCACAAACATGCTCACCTCCAGGTGTATGCTCAAATGCGCGAGATCACGGCTGCCTTGTCGGCACGCCGTGATCCCAAACTCCAGCCGTTATCAGACGGCGAACAGGAGAAGGAGAGCGATGAGCAGCGAGAAGATGCCCAGAGCTTCCGTAACGGCGAAGCCGAATACCAGGCGGCCGAACTGGCTGTCGGCGGCAGACGGGTTGCGCAGAGCGCCCGCCAGGTAGTTGCCGAAGATGTTGCCGAGGCCAAGAGCCGTGCCGGCCATGCCAAAGCAAGCCAGACCTGCGCCGATGTACTTTGCTGCTTCCGCTTCCATGAATAAACTCCTTCGAGATGGGTTGTTGCGGCTTTTGACTGGCGCAAACGCGCCGATGTCGGTGATCCTTAGTGCCCGCCGGGGTGTATTGCGTCGTTGAGGTACATGCAAGTCAGCACCGCAAAAACGTAAGCCTGGAGGAAGGCGACGAGGAACTCGAGACCCGTCAGGGCGACGGTCATGAGAAGGGGCAGGATCGCACCACCGATGCCGAGGGCGCCGAGCGCGCTGAGCGAGGTGACGAAGCCTGCGAAAACCTTGAGCGTGATGTGTCCGGCCAGCATGTTGGCGAAGAGACGCACGGAGAGCGAGATCGGACGCGACAGGAACGAGATGATTTCGATCATCACGACCAGCGGCAAAAGCGCGCCCGGAACACCGCTCGGCACGAAGATCTGCAGGAAGTGGAAGCCGTGCTTGTAGAAACCGTAGACGACCACTGTGCCGATGACGAACAGCGCAAGCGCAAAGGTCACGATGATCTGGCTGGTGACGGTGAAGAAGTACGGCATCATCCCGAGCAGGTTAGCCGTCAGGATGAACATGAACAGCGAGAAGACCATGGGGAAGAACTTCATGCCGTGACTGCCTGCACCTTCGCGCAGCATGGAGGCGATGAATTCATAGGACATCTCGGCGACCGACTGCATGCGCGTCGGGATCAAGCCGCGATTGGCCGTGGAGAAATAGAGGAAGCCAGCAGCTACTGCGACCGTTGCGACCATGAACAGCGAAGCATTGGTGAACGAGAAATCGATCCCGCCGATTTCAATCGGCACAATCTTCTGAACCAGGAACTGATGAGTAGGATCGTTCGCCACGTTCTGCTCTTTCGCTTTTGCCGCCGGAGGCGGGCACTTTCATACTGCGAGGATCGACTAGCGATCTTCGCTCTTGTTTTTCAGATCCATCTTGCGATCGGCCGGATGGGGCGATGCCACCATTCCTACTGTCCGCATGACGTTCAATACGCCGGCACAGAAGCCCAACAGCAACATGACGATCATGCCCCAAGGTCCCGTGCCCACAAAGTGGTCGAAAAGATAGCCGAGGATTGCACCGACGATGACGGCCGAGATGAATTCGCTCGAGATCTTCATCGCCATTCCGTAACCCTTTCGGGTTTCTTCGGCGCGCTTCTCGTCACGTTCCTCGGTCTTGTCCGCAATGCCTCGCTCAGCGAGTTCCGCGGACAGTCGTCGACGACGTTCGTCCAGACCTTCTTCTCGCTTGTCCGTCATGGTCGTTCGCCCGCTCCGTCTTCGATGGGCCGTTTATGCCCGAAAGGAATGCAGAAACGGCCGGATACAAACCCTTGTGGCCCGCTTTGAAGTCGGCCGCACCATAATTTTGAGGCCCCGCATAGTCAAGGCATAGAGAGGGCAAGTTGCACGACAAATTAACCGATAAAATTCAAAGCCTTAAGTACAATGCGGCGTTTTATGCCACATGACGTGGGACAATTCGGTTCACTTGGTTGCGAGCAAGCACAAGAATCCCCCGCTCGCCGGGCGCCAAAGACTCGCGCCAAGGCCTCCCAGATCGCGTGAGAGCGCGACTCGGTGGCGGCTTGTCGATCAGACCTTCAGCATGCCGGCTGAAACGCTCAGCTCCAGCCGCCGCCATAGGTTCGGTAGAAGATGTGCTTGCCGATCTTTTCCACCCGTTTCATTGTCGGGCCCCAGGCCGGACGGACATAGGTGGCGTGGTAATGGGTGGCCGAGCCGACGTCCTTGAACCAGATCTTGCCGGCGGTGACCGCCATCGCGATTTCCTTGGCGATTTTCCAGTGACGCGGCGAGGCGATGATGTCGGGAATACGATCACATGCGAAAGAAAACTGGCAGCGATTGCGCCAGTCCTCGTTCTGGTAGACGACGCCGCAGATGCTGTCCGGATAATGCGGGTTGCGCACCCGGTTCAGGATGACCTGGGCGACGGCCGCCTGGCCTTTCACCGATTCTCCGCGTGCTTCGAAATAGATGCCCTCTGCCAGGCACTTCTGCTCTTTGTCGGAGAAGACGTCGGCCGGCAGCGGGGTGGCGGCCCAGGCGTGATCCTGCGGCCCGATCTCGGGAATGAAGCGGCCCTGATCCGGCTGCTGGTCCGTCAGGATACTGTCGAAGGGGGACACAGAGGCGTAATCAGGTGCCGGCGGCGCATAGGCCGTAGCCAGCACATCCGGAACCGTGTTGGTGACGAGATCCGCGATCATCGACGGCATCGAAGGATCGACCGCAGGCTTCTCACGCTTGAAATAGAAACTCGCAAGCTCGACAGGCTTCGTCTTGTCGCCTTCACGGGCAAAGATCGACGGCGTCTTCAGTGCCGGCTCCATGAGGGAGCTCGAGCGCTGCAGGATCGATCCGGCGGAGAAAGCGCGCGGCGGCAACATCTGTTCGACGGCGACCACCCGGCTCTTCTTCTGGTCGCGCGTGACGCGCATCTCGTCCGGGATTGAATCAGGATCCGCCTTGCCGCCATCGAAGGCGATGCGGCGGCCATCAGGCAGGATGAGGCCTGCGCCACCGGACAGGGCCTCGGAGGCCTCTCCTTCGGAAAATGCGAGATTGGCTTCGTGGATCGACCCCGCCGGCGTTGTCGTCATCACCATTCGCCAGTTGCTGGCGCCGCGATCGATACCGGCGAGAAGGCCTGCCAGATCGGCCTGGGCGGCGACGGTAGGGAAAATCAGCCAGGAGGCAAGGCCGAAAACCAGGGGAGAGGTCCAGTTCTCCAATCGGGAGAGGACCTTCTTCGAAGGACGAAACTTGGGACGCAAGGCCACACTCCAACTCATACCGACACGGGTCCGGCGTGCCGGTCCCCACAGGATTACATTAGAGAAATATCTCCTGTTAACCTTGATGCTTGGTTAACAACGGATCACAGCTTTGCGAGTGTCGGGCAGAAACGAAAAGACCGCCGGTTGCGCCGGCGGCCTCGTTGCTGTCGTTGACGTTCGATCGCCGTCAGATGACGACGTGCGAGCCCAGTTCGATGACGCGGTTCGCCGGCAGGCGGAAGTAATCCGACGGATCGGCCGCAGCTTCGGCGAGCGCGATGTAGAGGCGATCCTGCCAATGCGGCATGCCCATCCCGGCGCCTACGACCAGCTTGCGCCGCCCCAAGTAGAAGGAGGTCGACATAATGTCGAACTTCAGGCCGCCGCGGCGCAGGCTCGCCAGCGTCTTCGAGACGTTCTGCGTTTCCATGAAGCCGAACCGGATCTCGACGCGCGAGAAGCGTTCGGAGATTTCCCCGACCTCGAAGCGATCCTCTTCGGCGACGCGCGGCCGGCCAAGCGTGCGGATGGTCAAGATGATGTTGCGTTCGTGGATGACGTGGTTGTGCTTCAGATTGTGCATCAGCGCTGCCGGCGCCCGTGTGGGATCGCTGGTGAGGAAAATCGCGGTGCCGGACACGCAGGCCGGGCCATGCTCGCCCTTCTTCTCGATCATGCGGACGAAGTCCTCGAGCGGAATGTCGTCGCGGCGGGTCTTCTGAAAGATGATCGCCGTGCCGCGACGCCAGGTCCACATGACGATGGTGAAGGCGGCTGCAAAGAGAACCGGCACATAACCGCCGTCATGGATCTTCAAGAGATTGGCGCCGAGGAAGACGAGTTCCAGGACCAGCAGCGGAATGAGCATGGCGGCGGCGAGCGGCAGGCTCCAGTTCCACTTCTTTCGGACGAATTCGAAGGCCATGATCGTGGTCACCACCATGGCCCCGGTGACGGAGATTCCATAAGCGGTGGCAAGCGCTTCCGAGCTTTCGAAGAGCAGGACGAGCGCGAGCACGCCGACCAGGAGAAGCGTGTTTACCGAGGGCAGATAGATCTGGCCGGTCTGCGTTTCCGAGGTGAAGAGGATCTGCATGCGCGGCAGGAAACCGAGATGGATCGCCTGGCGGACCAGCGAGAAGGCGCCGGTGATGACCGCCTGGCTGGCAATGATCGTCGCGAAGGTCGCCAGAATGACGATCGGTAGCAAGGCCCAGGATGGGAACATCAGGAAAAAGGGATCCGACATCGCCTCGGGATTGCTGAGCACCAGAGCTCCCTGCCCCAGATAGTTGAGGACGAGTGCCGGGAAGATCAGCGCGAACCACGCAAGCTGGATCGGCTTGCGGCCGAAATGGCCGAGGTCGGCGTAGAGAGCTTCCGCACCCGTCACCGTCAGGAAGACGGCGCCGAGCACGACGATGCCGAGGAAGCCTTCCCGCACCATGAAGCTCGCCGCATACCAGGGATTGAAGGCGGCGAAGATGCCGAGGTCATCGAAGATGTGGATGATGCCGCCGGCCGCCATGACGATGAACCACAGCGCGGTGATCGGGCCGAAGAAGCGCGCCATGGCGCCCGTGCCTCGTGACTGGACGGCAAAGAGGCCGATCAGGATCGCCAGCGATATCGGGACGACAAAATCCGAGAGTTCGGGGGCGACCAGCTTCAGACCCTCGACGGCAGACAGAACCGACAGCGCCGGCGTTATCATGGAATCGCCGAGGAAAAGGGCCGCCCCGATCAGCCCCAGAACCATCAGGATCGGTCCATGACCGTTGGCTGTTTTCGACAGGAGCGCCAGCAGGGACAGCGTACCGCCCTCGCCGTCATTATCGGCGCGCAGTAGGAAGAGGACGTATTTCAGCGTGACGATGATGGTGAGCGACCAGATCATCAGCGAGATCACGCCGATGACCTCGACGCGGGTGATGCCGTCGACACCGATGGGCTTCAGGGCCTCGCGGAAGGCATAGAGCGGGCTGGTGCCGATGTCGCCATAGACGACGCCGACGGAACCTAGCGCGAGGAGAAGAAGACTGCGTGCATCCTTCGGTCCAGCCTCGGGCTGGTGATCGATCTGTTGCATGGGATTACAGGCTCTTCAGAGCCAGCCTTTCCAACGGAAAAACAGGAAGGGGATAATGGCGGACAAAAGCATGGCGAAAAGCGCCAGCGGATATCCGAGGTTCCATCCGAGCTCAGGCATGAATTGAAAGTTCATGCCATAGATCGATGCGACCAAGGTGGGCGGCAGGAAGACCACCGAGGCAATCGAGAAAATCTTGATGATCGCATTTTGCTCGACATTGATCAGGCCGAGCGAAGCGTCGAGCATGAAGGTGATGTTGGTGCCGACGAAGGCTGCATGTTCGCCGAGCGACTGAATGTCGCGCGCGACGATGGTACAAAGTTCGGCGGCCTCTTCCTCGCGCCGGACAATCGGCTGCGCCTGGAGGAAAATGACGAGGCGCGACAGCGACACGAGGCTGTCGCGCAACTTACTGACCAGCTGGTGGTGGCTGGCGATATCGAGGAGCTTGTCTTCGAGGAAGCGCGGCGGCCGGCGCTTGGCGGCCTTGCGGTTGACAAAGATGGTGATCGACAGAGCATCGAGGCGGGCAGCAAGCGTTTCCAAGATCTCGGCGGTGCGGTCCACGATCGTCTCGAGCAGGTGGCCGAGCAGCTTCGCTCCGGTGTCGCACTGGCCATTCAGGCGCAGCAGACTGGCACTGAATAGCGCGAAGGATTTTGGCTCGGCGTAGCGGATCGTGATCAGCCGTCCGCGATAGAGGATAAACGCGATATCGGTCAGCAAAGGATAGGTGGAGTCCGTCCGGTAAAGCAGTGAACCGGTCATATAGATCGCTTCGTGTTCGACGTAGAGGCGGCTGGAGGGTTCGATATCCTTCAACTCTTCCGGGGTCGGCAGCGGAATCCCGATGCGAGCCTCGACAAGGTGCTCCTCCTCGAGGGTCGGCTTGATCAGATCGATCCAGATGATGTCTTCGGGAAAATCGCCTGCTGTCGGCTCGTTGCCGATGACTTCGACACTTCCGTCTCTTCGATAGGCCCTGATCAAGGACTGGTCACCTTCATGGCACGCCGCGCGGTTGGAGCGCGGACACAAGCATAGACCCGAAATAAAAGCCAAAGCAATTGCTGCAGCACAGCAATGCTGCTTGCGCACGGCTGGGCCGGCCGGACTGCAGCACGACGGTCTATCTGGCTGAGGTCATTCGAAGACGATCGAGGGGGCGACGCGTCCGGAACGGGCCTTCACCTGCTCCCAGACCTTCGTGGCGATGTCGCGGTAGATCTTCGCCTGCGGACCGTCGGGCTCGCTGACGACAACGGGCGTTCCGGCATCCGACGTTTCGCGGATGGAGATGGTGAGCGGAACCTCGCCGAGGAAGGGCACCCCGATGGTCTCGGCTTCGGTCTTCGCACCGCCATGACCGAAGATGTCGTAGCGGTTGCCCGTGTCCGGAGCGATGAAGTAGCTCATGTTTTCGACGATGCCGAGCACGGGCACTTCGACCTTGTTAAACATGTTGAGCCCCTTGCGGGCGTCGATCAGGGCAAGATCCTGCGGCGTGGAAACGATGACGGCACCGGACAGCGGCACCTGCTGGGCCATGGTCAGCTGGGCATCCCCGGTGCCAGGAGGCATGTCCACGACGAGCACGTCGAGGTCGCCCCAGGCGACTTCGCGCAGCATCTGCATGAGCGCCGACTGGACCATCGGGCCACGCCAGATCATGGCTGTGCCTTCGTCGACGAGGAAGCCCATCGACATGACCTTGATGCCGTAATTCTCCATGGGCACGATGATGCGGTTCTCGATCTGCTGCGGCTTGCCCGAAATGCCGAGAAGGCGCGGCATGGACGGACCATAGACGTCGGCATCGAGAATGCCGACACGCAGGCCATTGGCCTTGAGTGCCAGAGCGAGGTTGACTGCGGTCGTGGACTTGCCGACGCCGCCCTTGCCGGAAGCGACCGCGATGATGGCATCGATGCCAGGTACGCCGGCCTTCGTACGTTGCGGACCACTTGGTGCCGGTCCGTGATTGTGGGCATGGGCATGGCCGTGGCCATGGGCGGGTGCGGCCGCTTGAGGGCGCGGCGGTGGCGGGGCAGATCCCTGCTTGCGCTCGGCAGTCAGGCTGACCACGGCCCCCTTGACCCCAGGGAGCGCCTTGACCGTGCGCTCGGCCGCCTGGCGCAGCGGTTCCAGTTCCTGGGCGCGCTCCGCCGGTACATTGATCGAAAAGTAGACTTTGGCATCCGAGATGAAGACATCCGAGACCATGCCCAGATCGATGATGTTTCCATCCAGATCCGGACCACGGATCCCCTTCAACGCCTCAACCACCAGGTCACGCGACAACTCGGTCATTTCGATTTTCTTTCCGCTCGGTCTTGCATGTCTGGGACACCAGATAATGGACCGGGAGGCGTTCGCCAACCGCAAATGCGGTGGAGAGGGTGCAACCATTGCCGCAGAAACAGACAAGCCGCCTGCGGAGAGCACCCCCCGCGGCGGCTTGTCAGGCTGCACCCTTTGAAGGGTGTCGTGCAACGTCCCCTCTGGACTCCACCAGCAATGCAGGAAGCGTGCCAGACGAAAAGGAACCGGAAACCGGCGCTGAAGGGGGGCAGGACGTGTTCGGAGACGAGGCAAGATGCCGGGAAAACAGGCGGAGCCCAGGCATGGCGCACAAAAATGCACCAGCGTTTACACTTACTTGATCAAGCCGAGACGCAGCGCCTTGGCGACAGCCTGGGTGCGGTTCACCGCGTCCAGTTTCTTGGTGGCCCTGTTGAGGTAGTGATTGATTGTGTGCTCCGAGAGGGTAAGGATCTCGGCGATCTCGACACTGGTCTTACCGGCGGCCGTCCAGTTCAGGCAATCGAGCTCGCGTTCGGTGAGCATGTCGCTGCCGCGGCTGTCCATCTCGCGGATCTCGGCGAGACGATTGAAAATATGGGCTGCGAGATAGGCCAGCTCCATCATCTCGCGCGAATCGAAATGCTCGCGATCTCCGATGAAGGAAATGGCCCCCCGCGCGCCGGCCGCGTCATGGACGGGAAAATAGGCCCCGCGGTTCATCCGGAAACGCGTGAAGAGCGCCTTGGAAATTTCACCGGACTTGGGGTCGCGTTGAAGTGCCACATCGTCGATGTCGAAGCGCAGCGGGATCGAGGAGCGACGCAGATGCGCCAGCACCGGGCTTCCCGCCAGAAGCGAGACCTGATCGAATTCCGTCAGAAGATCGGCCGGCCAGTTGGTGATGATCGAGCTGCTGCTCAGATCCTGGGCGGTGGAACCCGGCATGTTGAGCACCATGAAGGCACGAGCGCCATAAACTTCGGTTACGCGCTTCATGAATCGGAAGACATCGAACTGGGTCTTGAAGCCCTTCACATCGGCGATCAGGCCTTCGACGCGGGCGGCAGCTGCCATGTCCTGGTTCGTCATCGCACACAGACCCTAACCGGATCACCGATCATGATTTTCGGGAAGCTCATCGAAGGCGTATACGTCAATTGTATTTGCACCTGCCACTGGCCGTCATTCGGAAAGGCGTGAAGAATTCCAAGCGTCACACCATCGCTTCAAGCCCTGACTCAACCTGTCTTTCGCACCGGCACCAGTCTGGGTGAAGTATGCCAAAGGCGACACGAAAGCGAATCTCTTCCCTCGGGTTGCAAGAGCATAGACTTGTAAAGCTCACAGGGTCCAGATACCCCATCAATTTTACCGTAAACGGCTGTCTGCACCCCTGAAAGCGCGGCTAGGTAGAGATTATGATCGACAAGGAGGACAGGTGTGATTGCGACAGAAAGCTTCAACGGCAAGGTGCTGACCGAGGACCGTATGGAACTGGGCGAAGGCCCCACTTATGACCCGATCTCCGGCGCCCTCTTCTGGTTCGACATTCTGGGCAAGTCGCTGTGCGAGTTCGATGTCAAAGCGGGCGGCTTGAAGACGCACGCGCTGCCCTTCCTCGGCAGCGTTTTCGCCGTGATCGATGAGCAGCGGCAGCTGATCGCCTCGGACCAAGGGCTCTTCCTGCGTGACAGCGTCAGCGGCACGCTCTCTTCTTATGCCGCCATAGAAGACAAGCCGCAGAACCGTTCGAACGACGGGCGGGTGCATCCCAGCGGTGCACTCTGGATCGGTACGATGAGCCGGACGGCAGAAACCGGCGCCGGCGCGATCTATCACGTGGCCGGGACCTCGGTGACGAAGCTCTTCGATGCCGTCAGCATTCCGAACGGCATCTGCTTCTCGCCGGACGGCTCCGTCGGCTATTTCAACGATTCAAAGGTCAATCACATGATGCGGGTGGCGCTCGATCCAGCGACGGGGCGTCCTGTATCCGAGCCTACAATCTTGATCGACCAGTCCAAACGTCCTGGCGTCATCGACGGCTCCGTTGTCGACCTCGACGGCACGATCTGGAATGCGAACTGGGATGGCGGCGGCGTCGACCGTTACGGGCCGGATGGCAGCCATATCGCGCGCTATGCAACACCGATGCGTCGTCCCACCTGCCCGGCCTTTTTCGGCGACGGTTTCGACCGCCTCGCCGTGACCTCCTGCTGGGAGGGATTGTCGGACGCGGAGCGGGAAGCCGATCCCATTGCGGGGGCGACTTTCGATCTCGGCGTAACCGTGAAGGGCAAGGCCGAGCCGCGCTTCAAGCTTTGAATTCGTTCGTCAATCGATCAAACTGCCGGCCCTCGACGAGGGGCCGGCAAACCGACAAGCCGTCATTTTGTTCCCGTCACACGGGTAAAATAAACTCGCACCTCTCTGCGGAACGAAGCCGCCTCCCGGACATTTTCCTCTCGAACCGACGCCGCCGCAGTCGAAATGACGACAGGCAGCGTCAGTCGCAGACCATCTCAGAGGAAAGGTAGGTCCACCATGAACAAGTCACTCAAGACCCTCGCCGCAGTCATGCTGCTCAGCTCCACCGCCATGGCTCCGTTCGCGGTTGCTCAGGACGCCACCACCCCCGGCGCCACAACGACCCCGCCGGCCGCAACCGATGGCGCAGCCACCCCGGCTCCGGTTACCCCGGACGCGTCGACCGATACCAACTCCGGCTCGATGGGCACTACGGCCCAGGCACCGGCTGCTGATGCTGCCGGCAGCGCCACCTATCTGACGGAGCAGGCTGAAAACCAGATTTCGGTCAGCGACTTCATGGGTCAGCCCATTTACACCGCCGACAACCAGTCGATCGGCGACATCAACGACCTGCTCGTGCAGGATGACGGCGGCGTTGTCGCAGCTGTCGTCGGCGTCGGCGGCTTCCTCGGCATCGGCGAAAAGAACGTCGCCATTCCGTTCGACAAGATCACGATCACCCGCGAAACTGCATCTGGCGATGCTGCTGACGCGGCTGCCGACGGCGAAACCCAGGCTGAAGTCGTGGCTGAAGCTGAAGTCCGTCTGACGACCACGGAAACGGCCGAAAGCCTGACCAACGCGCCGGAATTCCGCACGCTGGATGACCAGGCTGCCGACGCCGGCTCTGCTACGACCGGTACGGGCATGACCACGACCGACGGCACGACCACGTCGTCGACGGACAACTGATCCGAGAACGAGGGACGTATTAAAGTCCTGACGGGCGGCGCTTCGGCGCCGCCTTTTCTTTGCGTGTTGAGGTGTCAGTCAGGCCGAGGCGCGATCGACGAGCGCAAAGTCGTGATGGTGCTCGGCCAGGTAACGCAGGGTGGCCGCAGCGTCGGCCGGCTTGCCAAAATAGTAGCCTTGGCCCATACCGCAGCCGAGTTCCCGCAGCTTTTGCGCTTCGCACTCCGTCTCGATACCTTCCGCGACGACTTCGAGGTCGAGGCCTTCACACATGCTGACAATCGCCTTGATGATGTGTTCCGAGGTGCGGTCGGTGGTGATCGCTGAGACGAAGGCGCGGTCGATCTTCACCTTGTCGAAGGTAAACTCGCGCAGCCGACCTAGGCTGGACTGGCCAGTGCCGAAATCATCGAGCGAAATGCGGATGCCGGCATCCTTCAGCTCCTTGATGATGCGGCGGGCGGTATCGGCAGAGGACATGACGGCCGTTTCGGTGATCTCAAGCTCCAGGCGGCGCGGATCAAAGCCGACGCTGTTGAGAATCGACAGCGTGTTGAACGAGGTGCGGAGGTCCATCAACTGGACCGAGGAGAGATTGAAGGACAGGAAGAGGTCGCGCGGCCAGGCCAGCGTCGCTTCGGCGGCCTTGCGCAGCAGCGTTTCGGAGAGCGTATCGATGAAGCCGCGCTCTTCAGCGAGCGGCACGAAGACGGCCGGGGAGACGAAGCCGAGATCGGGATCGATCCAGCGGGCAAGCGCTTCGAAACCGACGACGCGGTTGTCGCGCAGGCGCACGATTGGCTGAAAATGCACGTCGACGGTGTCGTTGATGATGGCATTGCGCAGCGCCTGTTCGAGCTGCGTCGCCTGCTTCATCTCCTGGGCGATCTCGCGGGAATAGACGGTGATTTGGCCGCGGCCACGTCGCTTGGAGCGGTAAAGCGCCGTTTCGGCACTCTTCATCAGCTCTTCGAAGTCTTCGCCGGCAAAGGGATAGACGGCAAAGCCGAGGGATGCTGAAAGGCGGACGTTGCGGTCGCCGAGATCGTAGGGGGCAGAGAGGACGTCCTTGATCAGTTGCCCGGCGCGTTCTGCACCCAGTCGTTCGAAGACCAGTGGCAGGACGATGGCGAATTCGTCGCCATCGTGACGAGTGACGGTCGCGCCGTCCGGCACGCAGGCCTTGAGGCGGTGGGCGACCTGGCAGAGGATTTCGTCGCCGGCGGCCTGGCCGAAGAGATCGTTGATCGGCTTGAAGCCGTCGAGATTGACGATACCGACTGTGAAGGGCGCGGGATCTGTCGCGCGGTCGGCCGCAAGCTGGCGCACCTTATCGCCCAGCCGGTGGCGGTTGCCGAGGCCGGTCAATCGATCGGTATAACCTGTTGTCTTCTGGTCGCCCTGACCCTGGGTGTCAAAGGCGATTCCGGCGGCACTCATTCATGCTTCCTGGTACGGTTCTTCCACGCGTGCCAGAATGGGACTAAAACATTAAAATAATCATATCGATACGCGCGGAGTAAGCGCCGCAGACACCCCAAAAATCGGGTGATCAGGCGCTCGAGGCGAGCCGGGCGATGTCGGGCACGAGGCGGCGGATCGCCTGGTCGATGACATCGGGGCTGAGCGGCTTCAGGATCACCTCATCCATGCCGGAGGCGAAGCAGGCTTCGCGGTCGCGGTCAAATGCCTGGGCGAGAACCCCGATAATGGGGGTCGGCCCCATGCCCTCGGTCGGCATCTGCCGGATGCGGCGGGCCGCCTCGAAGCCGTTGATCCCGGGAAGCGTGACGTCCATCAAGACGATTGCCGGCTTCAGTTCGGTCCATAGACGGACTGCACTCTCGCCGTCTGCACAGATGCGGTAGGCATAGCCCAGACCTTCGAGGATCTGCGAGAAGACGATCTGGTTGATCTCGTTGTCTTCCGCAACGAGGACCATGGAAGGCGACTGATGGGAGGGCGACGGAGGGATGGGTGACGGCGATGGGACGTGGTGGCTGCGGATTTCGGAGAGCCCCACGTCGGCACCCGCGTCGCGGACAGGCATCGACGGCGTATCGTCCGTGGTGATTTCCCAGTCGTCCGCTGGCACGGGTGCGGCCCTGAGGGCGGTCATGCGATCGAGGACGCTGAAGGCAAGGTCGCCGGCGATGTCGGAAATCGGCAAGGTGATGTAGTCGACATCTACCGCCTGGAGGAGTTCCAGGCAGCGCATATCGAGATCGACATCGACGATCGCGAGATCGACCACCACGCCGACGGACCGGGCGACAGACAGGAAGGCATCAAGTTCCTGATCGTCGCGGACACAGCAACTGTCGAGACCTAGCAGCTGCAGAATTTCCAGAGCACGCGCTTCGAACTCGCGGTCGTCGGTGACGAGCAAGGCCTTGCGGCCGGTGAGACGTCCGTCGACAACGCCGTCGTCACGACCATTCCCATCAGACGAGGCGAGTTTTTCCACCGGATCGGAAGGAGCAATGTCTGCCGTTGCACCCACCTCGCCGAGGCTCGCCACGACGAGATATCGACCGGGTGTGCCAACGCGCTGGACATGAACAAGAATCGGGCGCGGTGGATCACCGTAGAGCCGCATGGGCACAGTGAGAGACGAGGTGACCCCCGTCTCAAGGACGTGGCGCGAGGCGGCCAGCAGCCGGGCGGCGACCTCTGGTTCGAAAAAATTGGAGATCGCCCCCCCAAGGGCATTTTCGGCGCCGACGGAAACCGCCGCACAGAACACCTTGTTGACGGCGACGAGCTGGAGATTGCGATCCTGGACGAAAACCGGATGGGCGAGATTGTCGAGGATTTCCTCGGTGAGTTGAACACGCTCGATGTCGGCGCGCCACTGCTCTTCGCGACGTTTTTGCTCGGTGATATCGCTCATCAGGCAGAAGCCGAAACCGGACGATAGGCGGCGCTTGGAAAAGCGGGTCCAGCGCTTGCCATCGGACGTGGACTGAAATTCCGAGCGTTCTTTCCAATGGGCGGCAATCTGGCCATTCAGCCATTCCTCACGGCTGAGCGAGATGGCTTCGGACTGGCCGCTCGCCGCATGGCGAAGCCCAGAATCATAAGCCGCGCCGAGAATGTCTCTCAGGCGGGTTCCGGGCGCGAAGAAGGCAGACGGAAGGGGAAGGAACTGACGGGCACTGCGGCTGGCAAAGATCAGATGGTCGTGGCGATCATAGACGATGAAGGCGGCAGAAAATGCTTCCGAGACCGAATCCAACAGGGCAGCGTCGAGCGAGGCTTCGGTCGACGGATTGTCGGGCCCCTCACGTCTCTGGTCCTGGCCGGGGGCCGGTGGAAACTCGGTCACACTGCTGCCTCTGGGAATCTCGCCGCTGATGGCAGCGAGTATTGCATCGGGCCGATGCCATGACGGACGCATGCCGGGGAGCCTTCGGGCAGGGGTGAAATCGAGGAGCACTCCGGCCCGTGTCCTCATTCCGCTGCCAGCAGACCTGCTTGAAGAGACATTGCAAGTCATTGTTCAAACTAGAGACATTCCGTTAAGGCCCGCTTAATGATGGGCATGAGCGGTGATATCTCGCGATTTCACCTTTCGTCGGCGCCTCGAATCCGCGAAAATGGACCGATGAACATCAAGCAGCTCTCAGAGACCCTCATCAACCAGATCGCGGCCGGCGAGGTCATCGAACGGCCAGCCAGTGCGGCGAAGGAATTGATCGAGAATGCGATCGACGCAGGCGCCACCCGGATCGAGGTGGCGACCGCGGGCGGCGGCAAGACATTGCTGCGCGTGATCGACAATGGCTGCGGCATGGGGCCCGAGGATCTGGCGCTCGCCATTCGCCGGCATTGCACCTCCAAGCTCAGCGAGACGCTTTTCGACATTCGCTCGCTCGGCTTTCGTGGCGAGGCCCTGCCCTCGATCGGCTCGGTTGCGAAACTGACCATCACCAGCCGTCCGGCCAGAGCCGACAGTGGCGCGGAGATCGTCGTTACCGGCGGCAAGGTTGGCGACGTCCGGCCGGCTGCCGCCAATCCGGGCACAACTGTCGAGGTGCGCGATCTCTTCTTCGCGACGCCCGCGCGCCTCAAGTTCATGAAAACGGAAAAGGCGGAGGCCGGCGCGATCACCGAGATCGTCAAGCGCATGGCGATCGCCTTCCCGGCCATCCGCTTCGTGCTTTCAGGCACAGACCGCTCGACGCTCGAATTCCCGGGCACCGGCGACGATCATCTGGCGCGCATCGCCCAGGTGCTGGGTGCCGACTTCAAGGACAATGCGATCGAACTCGATGCCGAACGGGAGGACGTGCGGCTAACCGGCTTCGCTGGCGTTCCGACCTTCAACCGGGGCAATTCCGCCCATCAATATGCCTTCGTCAACGGGCGGCCGGTGCAGGACAAGCAGATCCTGTCGGCGATCCGCGGCGCCTATGCCGAGACCATTCCGCAGGGACGTTATCCGGTGGCGGTGTTGTCGTTGACCCTCGATCCGGCGCTCGTCGACGTCAACGTGCATCCAGCGAAGTCGGATGTGCGCTTCCGCGATCCGGCGCTGGTGCGCGGCCTCATCGTGGGTGCCATCCGGCAGTCGCTGCAACGCGAAGGCGACCGGGCGGCGACCACTGGGGCCGGCGGCATGCTGCGCGCCTTCCGTCCCGGATTCTCGCCGCAGCCGGCCCAGGCCTGGTCACCGGCCAATTCGCCGTCGCGGCCGCTCTACCGCAGTGCGCCGAGCTTCAGTGGCGGCCTTGCTGCTGCGGCGGCACCTGCCGCACGTGGTTTGGCCGAGGCGGCGCAGGTCGCGTTCGACAGCCTGTCGGTACCGACCGCCCGGAGCGAACCGGTTCCGGCCACCCCTGCCCCTCATGGCGGTTCGGTCGAGGCAATCGCGAGTTATCCGCTCGGGGCCGCACGGGCGCAGGTGCATGCCAACTACATCGTGGCGCAGACGGAAGACGGGCTCGTGATCGTCGACCAGCATGCCGCCCATGAGCGGCTGGTCTTCGAACAGATGCGCAAGGCGCTCTCGGGGCGCCGGCTGCCTTCGCAGGGGCTGCTCATTCCAGACATCGTCGACCTGCCGGAAGAAGATTGCGACCGGCTGATGGTCCATGCGGAAAGCCTCGAGCAATTGGGGCTTGCGATCGAGCGCTTCGGCCCCGGCGCGATTGCGGTACGCGAGACACCGGCCATGCTCGGTGAAATGGATGCCTCGCAGCTGGTGCGCGACCTTGCCGACGAGATCGCCGAATGGGATACGGCCGACCGGCTGTCGGCCAAGCTGGAACATGTCGCCGCAACCATGGCCTGCCATGGGTCTGTACGATCAGGCCGGCGCCTTCGGGTCGAGGAGATGAACGCGCTTTTGCGCCAGATGGAGCAGACGCCGGGCTCCGGCCAATGCAATCATGGACGCCCGACCTATGTGGAGCTCAAGCTCTCTGATATCGAACGGCTGTTCGGGCGCAGCTGAGCGTCTGGGGTGGTGGGTTTTGCGGCGAGGCATCTTTCAATCGCCCGGAGGGCGCTGTATTGCAATTCCGTGACACGCGGCGCAGGAGGAGAGTGATGAACCGTTTCGAAGGCGGCGGCAGCCGTGAGGCCAAGATCCGCTATCTCGATGCCGATTTCCAGATCCTGACACCGGGGACATTCGTCACCTGCGCGATTACCGGGCGGCCCGTCATGGTCGACGAACTCCGCTACTGGAGTGTGGCGCGGCAGGAGGCCTATGTGGATGCAGCCGCTTCCCTCGAAGCGGAAAAGCGGGCGGGCGCCCTGCCCAACCAGCGGCGCTGAACCTCAGATCTTCTTGCCCAGACGCCTGCGCCGGCAGGCTTCGATCGCCCGGTCGATGATCAGATCCGGCGCCTTCGGATCATCGAAGACCATGTCGACATCCACGACCCTCGATTTGTCCTGAAGCTCCCCTGACCTTCCATGACCGCCCGACAGGCGGACACTGTCCTTTGCCGTCGTCACGAGCTGTAGCCCCTGCCTTTCGGCGCGGGTCAGCAGATCAGCGATTTCATCCTCGGCCAAGTGATGGTGGTCCGGGAAATCCTGGCGGTCGACGATCACGGCCCCGAGCTCTTGCAGCGTGCGATAGAACTTGTTGGGATCAGCAATGCCTGCGTAAGCCAATACCGACCGACCGACGAGATCCGCGCCAGCCCTCGGCACGACATTGGCGACCAAAACCGGTTTACCGCTGCGTGAGGCTTTTCGAACGAACTGGTCGGCGGCGTCGCCCTTGCCAACCTTCAAGATCGCGTCGAGTTGGCGCATCTGGATGCCGAGCGGGGCACGGACGGGACCCGAGGGCACGACCCAGCCATTGCCGATGCCGCGCATGCTGTCGACAACGATCAGCGCATAGTCGACCAGGAGACGGGCGCTCTGGAAGCCGTCATCCATAATGACGAGGTCGACGCCTTCCGCCACCAGCTTGTCGGCCCCAGCCACCCTGCGGCGAGAAATCACCGTCAACGCCTCGCGGGCGAGCAGCAGCGGCTCGTCGCCGACGGCGGTCGAGCGATGATGATGCGGATCAACGACAGTGGTGACATCGAGGGAGCCGCCATAACCGCGGCTGAGAAAACCGGGGGTCAAACCCTTTGCCTTTGCGGCCCGTGCAATCGCGATGGCGGTCGGGGTCTTGCCAGCGCCGCCGATGGTAAAGTTGCCGATGCAGATGACGGGGACCGGCAGGACGTGACCGCGCCGATGGCGCATGACTGCGCCGGAAATCCGACCGTAGACGAAGGAGAGCGGATAAAGGCAGATCGCCTGCCAGCCGGTCTTGGTCCACCAGAAAGGCGGTGCCTCGGATACCATTCTCGTCCCTGTCCGTCCTCGGCGCCCCTCTGGCGCCATCCCATTGGCGCAACAAGAACCATTGCGGCGCCCGACGGTCAAGCATGGGCGTGCCGAAATGGCACGACCACTGTCAGTTGATGACGGCTTCCAGCTCGGTGATATCGGCGAGCACCATGTCGGAATGCAGTGTCAGCGTCTCACGCGAACCGGTTCCGGAGAGAACGCCGATCTTGAGACCCACGCCGGCATTGTGGCCCATATGCAGGTCGTGATTGTTGTCGCCGACGACGGCGACTTCGGACGGAGCGAGACCAGTTGCCGCGCAGAAACCGAGCACCATGCCGGCCTCCGGCTTCTTGCCATGGCCGCTGTCATAGCCTGCGACGAAATCGACATAGGGCAGAATGCCCAACCGTTCGGCGGCAACACGGATGGAGCGCTCATTGTCGCTGGAGGCGATGCCGAGACGCAGGCCCTTACCGTGCAGCCTGGAGAACAGTGGCTGGAGCTCGGTGACCGGCACCGAGAGCTGGGCTGCCTCGGCAAAACAATCGTCGATCTTCGGCACCAGGATATCGAGAGCAAAGGGCGAGCCGGCGGCGATCATGCCCTCAGCAATCTCGACAGTGTTGGCAGAAGCGAACAGGCTGTCCGGCACAATGGCGCCTGTCACCGGATCCATGCCGCAGGCGATGAGCAAGCTGTCGGCCAGAGCCTCGTTGCCATCGGCGGCTATCAGCGCGACCTTGCGGTTAACCGGTCCCCAGCTTGCGTCGAAATCGAGCAGCGTCCCGTCCTTGTCGAAGAGGATGCCGGCAATTCGTGGCTTCTCATGCATGGGGAGAGATCCTGGTTTACGGGTCAGCCCTGGCTGGCGCTACGCGGTTCGAGTTTAGCCTTGACCGAGAGCGGGCTGATATAAGGCTCGAGCCCCTTCAGCGTCGCAGACAGCGCACCACGCATTTCCTGCATGCTTTCGAGACCGGCATCGATCATCTTGGAACGGGCCACTTCATTGCTCAACAGAAAATGAACCGCCTTGGCGAGCATTTCGGCATCGCGGATGATGCGGGCCGAGCCCTTGCGCACGAGCCGCTGATAGCTTTCGCGGAAATTGCTGACCTGGGGACCCGACAGCACGGCGCAGCCGAGCATGGCGGGCTCAAGCGGGTTCTGGCCGCCTTCGGCGGACAGCGAGCGGCCGACGAAGGCGACTTCGGTCAGGCGCAGATAGAGGCCCATCTCGCCGATGGTATCGCCGAGGAACACGTCGGTTTCCGGCGTGATGACATCGCCGCGTGTGCGGCGGGCGACGACGAGACCCTTTTCCAACAGCATGGCCTCGATCTCGTCGCTGCGTTCGGGATGGCGGGGCACGAGAACGGTGAGCATGCCGGTATGGGCCTTCAGCGCGCGATGCACCATGGAGGCGATCTTTTCTTCACCCTCGAAGGTGGAGATGGCAGCCCAGGTCTTGCGCGTGCCGATCTGCTGGCGATAGCGCTGCAGCACCTGCTCGTCGCAGGGCGGGGCATCACTGTCGACCTTGATGTTGCCGGAAACACTGACCGGCCAGGCGCCGAGATCGCGGAAACGTTCCGCATCGAGATCCGACTGCGCGATGACGAGCGCCAGCTTGCCGAACAGCGTTTCGGCGATCGCCGGATGGCGCTTCCATCGATCGAAGGAACGGTCGGACATGCGGGCATTGACGAGGATCTGGGGAATGTGGCGGCGATGCAGTTCGGCCAGCGTCGTCGGCCAGATCTCGGACTCGACGCCGATGGCAACGTCCGGCTGCCAGTAATCCAGGAAGCGGCGAACGGGCGGCAGGAGGTCGAGCGGCACATACTGGTGAAGAACCGTGTCTCCCAGCCGGTTCTTCGCGACCTCGGCGGAGGTGACGGTACCGGTGGTCAAAAGCACGTGAATGTCGCGGCGCCGCAATTCCCGCATCAGGGCGAGCACCGCCGTCGTCTCGCCGACACTTGCCGCATGGATCCAGACGAGCGGACCGGCAGGCCGAGGCAGGCTCGCATTACCGAAGCGCTCGGCGCGGCGTGCGCGGTCTTCCTTGCCCTTGGCCGCACGATAGGCCAGCAAGGGTCGCGACAGAGGGTAAGCCGCAAGACCCAGCCAGCCGTAGGACGTCAAGGCAAAGGAGGCCAGGCCATCGCTCAGTGCCATCGATCGAACCTGCTCATCTTCATCGACAATGCCATTCTGCCCGTTCAGGAAGCGCTATTACGCTACAAGTGAGAGATGCAAGAAGACTGAGTTCAAAACGTGACCCTCGCGGGTCACCCACGGCGATCTTCAGAGGACCGCCGTCCGTCGACTTACTTGTCGGACGGGTTCAGCAATCGGTGCATGTGTACGATGAAGTAACGCATATGCGCATTGTCGACCGTTGCCTGGGCCTTCGCCTTCCAGGCCACCAAAGCGCTGGCGTAGTCCGGGAAGATGCCGACGATGTCGAGTGCGCTCAGATCACGGAACTGGACCTCTTCGAGGCTCGACAGTTCACCGCCAAAAACCAGATGGAGAAGCTGCTTGTTTTCGTTGGTTTCCGTCATGTTTGCTGCCCTGTTCAATTCATAAATAGTCGTCCCCATCTGCGCGATTTCGCCCCAAAGGTCAACTCCGGGGAATTCGGGAGATGTTCTTCAGCAATGCCGGAAGAATGTCGGCCGATGCTGCACAGAGCACCGGATGCGTCACGTCTTCCCTGTTGTATACCAGTGATTGTCCGTCGAGATCGGTGATCGATCCTCCGGCGCGGGCGAGAATGAGATCGGCAGCCGCCAGATCCCAGTCATGCGCACTCTTCTTGACCAGTGTCGCGTCGATGCGGCCGTCTGCCACCAAGGCTAGCCGATAGGCGAGCGAGGGTATGTGGTCCACGCGTTCGATCCGGGGTCGCAGCAGGGGGCTGAAGCTCGCGACCATATCCTGGGCGGATGCGACCTTGAGGCTGCCCTCGATGCCGGCCGTGGAGACGGCAATGTCCTGGCCGTTCAGGCGGGCGGGCCCATCGATCGTGGCGGTGAATTCCTCGCCGAGCGACGGAGCCACCAGGATGCCGGCCACCGGCGCACCCTTGTGAACGACTGCGACGGACACACACCAGGTGTCCTTGCCGGCGAGGAAGGCGCGGGTGCCGTCGATCGGGTCGATGACGAAGAGCGTCTCACAGGAGAGGCGGGCGGGATCGTCGTCAGTTTCCTCGGAGAGCCAGCCGTAGTTTGGCCGGGCGTGGCGGAGGATCTCCTCCAGAATGCGATTGGCGGCATAGTCGGCGGCGCTGACCGGCGAGCGGCCCTCGTTCTTCCACCAGACCTCCGGCGACTGGCCGAAATGGGCCATCGCCACCTTGCCGGCCTCACGGGCCGCCTCGGTGATCAGGGCGAGATCCGACCGCCAGTCGAAGCGCGGCTGGGCCGGGCCCGATTGCTTTTTGTCAGAGTCCGGCAAGGGTCATGCCCTCGATGGCGAGTGTGGGAGCGGCGACGCCGAACTTGCGGTCGATATCGTTGGCCACCGTGATCCGCATGAACATGTCCTTGAGATTGGACGCAATGGTGATCTCGGAAACCGGATAGGTCAACTCGCCGTTCTCAATCCAGAAACCGCTTGCCCCTCGGCTGTACTCTCCGGTGATCATGTCGACGCCACTGCCGATCATGTCGGTGACGTAGAGACCCGTGCCGACATGGCGGATGAGATCGTCCGGCGAAATGTCGCCAGGCTCCAGCGCGAGATTGGTGGAGGATGGCGAGACCGAGGTCCCACCGCGGACGCCGCGGCCATTGGTCTTCAGGCCCAGCTCCCGGGCGGCGGACGAGGAGAGGAACCAGTGCTTCAGCACGCCGTCCTCGATCATCGTCAGCGGCTTGCCGGAGACGCCTTCTCCGTCGAAGGGGCGCGAAGAGGATCCACGAACCTTGAGCGGATCGTCGGTGATGTTGAGACCCGATTTCAGGACCTGCTGGCCCATCTTGTCGCGCAGGAAGGAGGTCTTGCGGGCGACCGAGGCGCCGTTGATGGCGCCGGCGATCGTGCCCGCGAAACCGCGGGCGACACGCGGATCGAAAACGACGGTCAGATTAGAGGCCGTCGGGACCTGGCGCGGGTTGAGGCGGCGGATGGCGCGCTCGGCGGCGCGGCGACCGATGTCTTCCGCGCTGTCCAGTTCTGCGAAATAGAGGCGGCTGTCATAGTCATGATCGCGCTCCATCTTGGTGCCCTCGCCGGCGATGACACCGACAGAGCGGGAAAAGCGCGAACCGGCGTAACTGCCGGAAAAACCGTGCGAGGTGACGAGCACCAGGCCACCCATGCCGGCGGACGCGCCGGCGCCGAGCGAATTGCTGACGCCATCGACGGCGCGGGCCGTCTCTTCCATGGCGAGCGCGCTCTCGCGCAGCTGGTCACTCGACACTTCGGTGTCATCGAAAAGCTGAAGATCAGGAATATTACGGGCGAGATCGCTCTCGTCGGCGAGGCCGGCAAAGGGATCCTCCGGCGAGACCTTGGCCATAGCGACGGCGCGCTCGGCCAGCGCCGTGAGGTCGAAGCCGGGATTGGCCGAGACGGAGGCCACCTGACGTCCGATAAAGACGCGCAGCGAAAAGTCGTCGCTCTCGGAGGCCTCGGTCGACTCGACCTTGCCCAGGCGCACGCTGACGCCCTTGGAACGGGAACGCACCACCACGGCATCCGCCTTGTCGGCACCCGCCTTGATGGCAAGGTCGACGAGCTGTTCGGCACGTTCGAGGAGGTTGGCGGAATCGATTTGATGGGGCATGGGTTGGCCTTTCCTTCCCGCTCCATTTATTGTGCCTTACAAGGGGCATCAAGGGCGGTTCGGGCTTTTCCGTTCACGAGCCCGGCATAGGTTCCGTTCCAGTCCGCTCGATCCCGGAAAACGAGGAGAATACCCTTGGCCAGCGCAACCGAAGCCCTGTTTGCCCAACCGCTGCTTCTTCTCGGTGGGGCGGTCATCGCGGCCCCGATCTTCCGCAAGCTCGGGCTCGGGACCGTGCTCGGCTATCTCGCGGCAGGCGTCGTGATCGGCCCTGTCCTGCACCTCATCGGCGGCTCCGGCGAGATCCTCGCCGTTGCCGAGCTCGGCGTCGTCCTGCTGCTCTTCATCATCGGGCTGGAACTCAAGCCCAGCCGCTTGTGGCACATGCGGCGCGATATATTCGGGCTGGGCACCAGTCAGGTCGTGCTGACGGGTCTCGTCGTGACCGCACTGGTCTATGCGGCGGGCCTTCTGGACTGGCGCGGGGCACTGGTCGCCGGCTTCGGTCTGGCGCTGTCGTCGACCGCCTTTGCCCTGCAATTGCTGGAAGACTATGGCGACATGAACAGCCGCTATGGGCAACGCTCGTTCTCGATCCTGCTCTTCCAGGATCTCGCCATCGTGCCGCTGCTCGCCATGGTCACGGTCCTCAGCTCGCAAGGCGGCGAAGCGCAGCAGTCACCTGTGCTGGAAATCGGAATTGCGGTGGGCGCTGTGATCGGAATGATCCTCGCCGGTCGGTACCTGCTGACACCGATGTTCCAGATCATCGCCCGGACCGGTGCGCGTGAGGTGATGATCGCAGCCGCCCTCTTCGTCGTTCTCGGGTCGGCCTATCTGATGCAAGTGGCCGGCCTCTCGATGGCCATGGGCGCCTTCCTGGCCGGTGTTATGCTGGCCGAATCCTCCTATCGCCACGAGCTGGAAGCCGATATCGAGCCCTTCCGCGGCCTGTTGCTCGCGCTCTTCTTCATTGCCGTCGGGCTTTCGATGGAGCTGCAGGTCATCGTCGACAATCTGGCTCTGATCGCAATTGCAGTGCCTGTGCTGATGGCGGTCAAGGCACTGGTGATCTATGGAATCTGCCGCGTCTCCGGCTCCTCTCACAACGACGCCATCCGTATCGGCATGTTGTTGCCCCAGGGCGGCGAATTCGGCTTCGTGCTCTTCACCACGGCCGCTGCCGCCGGCCTTTTCAGCACTGCGCAATCGTCCCTGCTCATTTCCATCGTGACATTGTCGATGGCGTTCACGCCGCTCACCGCACTGATCGGCCAGCGCCTGCTGGCAAGGGAGACGTCGGACAAAGAGGAGATGGACGAGGATTTCGAAGGGGCCGGATCGGATGTACTGATGGTCGGCTTCTCCCGCTTCGGCCAGATCGCGGCGCAGATCCTGCTCGCCAGTGGGAGGGACGTCACGATTCTCGACTACAGCCCGGATCGCGTGCGCCAGGCGGCAACCTTCGGCTTCCGCATCTATTTCGGCGACGGCACGCGGCTCGACATGCTTCGAGCGGCCGGAATCGAAAAGGCGAAAATCGTTGCGGTCTGCACGCACAGGAAGGATATCACAGACAAGATCGTCGATCTCATTCGCTCCGAGTATCCCGACGTGCGTCTGTTCGTGCGGTCCTATGATCGACTGCACAGCCTTGAGCTCAGGGCCCGCGACGTGGAGTACGAGCTGCGCGAGACCTTCGAGTCCGGTCTGCTTTTCGGGCGGCGCACGCTGGAAGGGCTCGGCGCGAGCGAGGACGAGGCTTACGAGATCGGCGAAGATATCCGCCGCCGTGACGAGGAGCGTCTGAGACTGCAGGCGCAAGAGGGCATTCTTGCGGGTCGCGAACTGATGCACAAGCGGCCGGTGCCCGAGCCGCTGATCAAGCCGAAGAAGCCGATACAGGCCGTCGAACCCGAACCACAGGCGCCCGCGGCCTGATTGCTCAGCGGCGGACGAAATCCTCGATGCGGGCCGTGAGATCCCGCTTCAGAGGTTCCTTCATCCGGCCGCAGATTTCGAGGATCTGTCGGGCCTTGAAGAAGTCGAGCACCTTGTAGCTGTTGATCTCCGGCCGGATGTAGATGTCCGGCTGGCAGATCTTCATCTTCAGCGCGATGTGCGACTGCATCATCAGCTGCGAGGCGCCGAAAAGGCTGTCGATGCGGTTGGGCACCAGCGTGCCGTCGCCTTCCGGCGCGCCGATCACGTCGACCGCAAGCATGATGTCGACCTTGCCGACGAGGTGATCGTAAGGCACCGGGTTGAAGATGCCGCCGTCGATCATCAGCCGGCCGTCGATGGTGACAGGTGCAAAGAGCGCAGGAATCGCGGCCGAGGCGGACAGCGCCTCGTAGAGATCGCCCTCGCTGCGCACCATCTCGCATTGCCCATAGTAATCGGTGGCGATGACCGTCAGCGGTAGCTTGAGGTCGGCGAAATCCTCGGGGATATCAGGTGGCAGGAAGGCGCGTAGCAGTCGCGGCAGATTGAACTGGCCGAGGCGGAAGCCGCCGAGGGCACGGATGCTTGCGGGACGCAGGCTCCAGAAACGGTTGAGGACCAGGCCCCTGTTATCGGCGAGTTCCAGCGTATAGTCCCTGATGTCGCGACCGCTCATGCCGGCGGCGTAGCCGGCGCCAAGGATCGCACCCATGGACGAGCCGGCGATCAGGGCGGGCTTGATGCCGAGTTCGTCGAAGACTTCGAGGACCGGAATATGCGCAAAGCCGCGTGCGCCCCCTGCCCCGAGTGCGAGGCCAATGGTCGGATCGGCCTTCACGGCTGTTGACGGGATCGGGGTTTCAGCGACGAGATCCATGGGCCAGCTTTTCTCCGTTTCGGGGATCAGGCTGGCCTATAGGAAAAGAAGTACATTTTCGTGTCACCGAAGGTGCGCTCCTCGATGAAAACGAAAACCGGATCGAGGAAAACCTGCGCGTCGCCACGCTCCTCGAGAATGACGAGGGCGTCCTTTGCCAACCAGCCACCGTGATGGGCCGACAGGAGCGCCTTTTCGCCCAAGCCCTTGCCATAGGGCGGATCGGCGAAGACCAGCTCGAAGGGCTCGATGTTGTTAGCAGGGCCGAGATCGGTGGCGTCGCGCCTCAGCATGCGGGCGCGGCCATGCAGGCCGAAGGCATCGATGTTTTCCCAGAGGAGCCCGCGACCTTCGACGCTATTTTCGACGAAGAGTGCGGACTTGCAACCCCGCGACAGCGCCTCGATGCCGACGGCACCGGTTCCGGCGAAGAGGTCAAGAATGCGGGTGCTGTCGAGCACGCCCGGATGGGCGTGCGCGAGGATGTTGAACAGGCTTTCCCGCGTCCGGTCGACGGTCGGCCGGATGTCATTGGACTTGGGCGTGGCCAGCGTGCGGCCACGAAACTCACCGCCAACGATACGCATGCGGGCTTACCTCTTGCCCTTCGGCGCACCGCGGCTGCCGCCAGCGGGCTTGCCGCCCGGACCACCGGTACGCGGGCCGCCAGCGGGACGACCGCCTGGTTTGCCGCCGAAGCTCTTGCCACCACCGGGCTTGCCACCGAAGCTCTTTCCAGCCGGCTTGCCAGAGGGTTTACCCGCGGGTTTGCCAAAGGACTTGCCCGCCGGTCGATCGCCGAAGGGGCGGTCGCCCGCAGGTCTGGCGCCGCGCGGCTTGTCACCGAAAGGCCTGTCGCCGGCCGGACGCTCGCCCCGGGGACGATCGTCACGGGGGCGCTCATCACGCAGTCTGGCGTCGCGAGGACGGTCATCACGCGGCCTGTCGTCACGGGCGCGATCCGGTGTGAACCGTTCGGTGCGCGGACGATCCGGCTTGTCACCGACAGGCTTGCGAGGGCCACGATCACCAAAATCCTTGCGAGGACCGCGATCGCCAAAATCCTTGCGCGGGCCGCGGTCTTCACCTTCCCGGCGCGGTGCACGTTCGGCACGATCACCGAAATCACGCTTGGGGCCGCGATCGGAACCCTCACGGCGGGGCGCACGATCGTCACCGTCACGGCGCGGCGGACGGGCGCCGAAGCCACCCGGCTTTCCACCACGGTCACCACCGCGACCGCCAGGCTTCTGGTCCGGGCCGTCGGCGCGGATCCAATCGCCCTCCTCGTCCCGGGCGCGGGTAATCTGAACGGTCGAGGTCGGACGGTCGTCGAAACGTTCAGCGAGCTTAGGCCCACGCGGATCGGGCTTGCGGCGGGCGGCCGCAGCGGCCGCCTTTTCGCCAAGCGGACGGGCGCCGGGTGCCATCCAGACATTGGCGGTGCGGCCCTTCGTGTTGCCCGCCGGGCGCTTCGGCTTGTCGGAGAACTTGTCGCCGGGTTTGCCATCGTCGCGGCGCGTGTCGAGGCGTCCGAGCGCACGCTCGCGGCGGTCGCCCTTGTCGGACCAGTCCTTCGGCGCGGCGCGCTTCTTGTCCGTCGGCCGCTCCTCGCGGCCCCATTCGGGCTTTGCCTCGCGGGCAGGCTTCTTCGCAGCTACGGCTGCCTCTTCCTCGTCGACTTCGACACCATGGGCATAGATCGGCGCGTCGAAATTGGCCTTGGATTCCTCGATCAGGCGGGGGCCGAGCTGGTCGCGCAGCATGCGGCCACGCACCTCCTGGACCTTGCCTTCCGGCAGGTCACCGAGCTGGAAGGGGCCGTAGGAGACACGGATCAGGCGGTTGACCTCGAGGCCGAGCGCGCCGAGCACGTTCTTGATCTCGCGGTTCTTGCCTTCGCGCAGACCCATGGTGATCCAGACATTGTGGCCCTGCTTGCGGTCGAGCGTCGCATCGATCGCGCCGTAGAGCACGCCGTCGACAGCAATACCTTCCTTGAGCGCATCAAGCGCCGGCTGGTCGACTTCGCCATAGGCGCGCACGCGGTAACGGCGCAGCCAGCCGGTGGTCGGCAATTCGAGCACGCGGGCGAGGCCACCGTCATTGGTGAGGAGCAGCAGGCCCTCGGTGTTGATGTCGAGGCGGCCGATCGACATGACGCGCGGCAGTTCTTCCGGCAGGTTTTCGAAGACCGTCGAGCGGCCTTCCGGATCGGAATTGGTCGTCACCAGACCGGCCGGCTTGTGGTAGAGCCACAGACGGGTGCGCTCGATGCCACGGATCGGCTGGCCATCGACCTCGATCTTGTCGGCCAGCGTCGCGTTGTGCACGGGTGTTTCGAGCACCTTGCCGTTCACGGCCACGCGGCCTTCCATGATCATGCGCTCGATATCGCGACGCGATGCAACGCCGGCGCGGGCGAGCAGCTTGGAAATGCGCTCGGGCTTCATGGTCTCGTCGCCGGCCGGTGCCTCGGCGCGCGGCGCACGGACGGGCTTCGACGCGGGCTTGTCTGCGGAGGCTGCGGACGGTTTTCTGGTTTGCGGCTTGCCGCTGCGGTCGGAGGGCTTGCCCGCCGGACGCTTGGACTTGTCTTTGAATGTCATTTGTTGTTTGCCTGTGGTTTGGGCTGTCGTATCAGGTCGCGCGGCTCGGGTTAAGTGGAAAGTTCGTGCATGGGGAAGACAAACGGCTTCATGGAGGCAGCCTTTGCGGAGGCGCGCGCTGCAGGTGCCCGCGGTGAAGTTCCGATCGGTGCCGTGGTCGTGCGCGACGGCGAGATCCTGGGGAGAGCCGGCAACGAGACGCGGGCCATGAACGACGTCACGGCCCATGCCGAGATCCTCGCCCTCCGACGTGCGGCCGCGATCCTGGGCGACGAACGGCTCGTCGATGCCGATCTCTATGTCACGCTCGAACCGTGCACCATGTGCGCTGCGGCAATCTCCTTTGCCCGGATCCGACGACTCTATTATGCTGCCGGGGATGTGAAAGGTGGCGCGGTGGAGAACGGCGTGCGTTTTTACCACCAGCCGACCTGCCACCATGTTCCGGAAGTCTATTCCGGCATTCGCGAGAGCGAGGCTGCCGATATGCTGAAGGGCTTCTTCCAGGACAGGAGAGACTGATGATCTTTGTTGCGCTCACCTTGTCGATTGCCGGCATGGCCGGCATTGCGTTCTGGGCCTATCGCAATGTTGCGCCGGGTGCGGACCGTTTGCCGATGCAATGGTCGACCAGCGGCACCGTCAACTGGCGGGCGCCGCGTCTGGTCGCCATCGCCGCGACGCCCGTGCTGATGCTTGCTCTGATCGGCCTCATCTTCGTGTTTTCACGCCACGACCATGCCGAGCGCGACATGGCGTTGCTGTGGATTTCCTTCATCGCTCCCGCCTTGCAGGCGATGCACATGGCGCTTGTGGCGCGAACGGTCGAAAACGAGGAATGAGAGCGCTGGCTCCATGCCGGGTCAGTCGATGCCGGCAAAATCCCTGAGCGCCTGGCCGGCCATGCGGTAGCGGATCCATTCGGACTGCGGCTCTGCACCGATGGCATCATAGACGCGGATCGCGGGCTCGTTCCAGTCGAGCACGCTCCACTCGAAGCGGCCACAGCCCTTTTCGACGGCAATGCTTGCCAGATGTTTCAGGAGCATCTTGCCGGCTCCCGTGCCGCGATAGTCCGGCGAGACATAGAGATCCTCAAGATAAAGGCCGTTCTTCGCCTGCCAGGTGGAATAGCTGTAGAACCAGACGGCGAAGCCTGCCGGTCGACCGTCGCTTTCCAGGATCACCGCCTCGGTGACCGAGCCTTCGCCGAAGATCGATGCGCGGATCGTCTCTTCGGTCGCCTCCACCTCATGGCCTGCCTTTTCGTAGACGGCGAGCTCGGTGATGAAGCCGAGAATGGTGGCGGCGTCCTCAGGCGTGGCGGGACGGATGGTGAAGGCCATGGGAACACCTCAAGCAAAAGGGCAGGTCGTTTCCGCCCTGCCCTGAAGAATTTGAAATCGGAATGCGCTTATTGGAAGGGCATCCACCAGGAGCTGTTCTGCTGGGCAGCCTTGGCTTCCTTCTTGCGGCGCTTTTCCTTCTTCTGTTCCGGTTCGCCGAGATCGCTCAGCGCCACGTCCTGGGTCTGGCGATATTCGGTCGGCGGATCCGAGAGAAGCCGGCGCTGGTCGAGATAGGCGCCCTTCTGCAGCTGGCGGGCGTCGCGGAAGGCCTGCCACTTCTGCGTCTCGGTCATGGTGCCGGCCGTGCCGTAACCGGCGAGCAGCGGCGAACGATAGCGCGGATTGTCGGCATTGGCATCGGCTTCGGCCACAAGACGTTCGCGTGCCTCTTCCGGCGATTCCACCCACTCCGGATTGTTTTCGCGGCTGGCGACAGATGCCTGAGGCGCAACGAGGGCTGCGGTCTGCGTGCCGCCCGGGGGAAGCACAAGGTCAGGACGCGGGTTGTACTTGGTGCCCTTGTTGGCGGCTTCGCGCGGGGCGATGGAGACGGCCGAGCCGACGTCATCCACCAGTTGCTCCATTGCCGTCTTGTCGGTGCCATAGGTCGGGCTGCCGACGCAGCCGGAGAGACCCGACGTCACACCGATAAGGCCAACGAGACCGAGGCCAACTCTGAACAGATATGCCGAATTCATGAATGCCTACCAGCCTCGCCGCAGTTTCATCAGTCGTGCCGAATATATGCCACCAGCCCTGCCGGTCGATTTCGGCCAATTTCAGGCAGTTTTACCGGATGACCCGCAAAAGCGCAAATCATCCGGTCACATTTCCTTATCCGAGTGCTGCAAGCTCGCGCAGCGCCTGGGCATCGCGGGCCGAAACATCGGGGTATGCAGGGTCCGAGCCGACGTCCTTGGTGATCTTCCAGGAGCGGGCGCATTTCGTGCCCACGGCCAGTTTCGGCTCGACGGCGACCTTGGTGCCGTCGTCGAGACGGAAGGCTTCCGCGGGACCTTCGCCTGCGACAACAGAGATGTCCGAGGTGATGCAGATCTCGGCGAAGTCGAGACCGTCGAGCGCCTTCAGGAGATCGGCATCGGCCACATGGACGACCGGGGCCGCTTCCAGCGAGGAGCCGATGCGCTTTTCCTTGCGCTCGATTTCCAAGGCGCCGGTGACCGCACGACGGACGGCGCGAACGCCCTTCCACTTTTCGGCAACCGCCTCGTTCGCCCACTCGGCCGGAACCGTCGGGAACTGCTCGAGATGCACCGACTCGGCGTTCGGATCGCGCGAGAGCCAAGCCTCTTCCGTCGTGAACGGCATCATCGGGGCAAACCACAGGACCAGGCAGTCGAAGAGCTTGCGGATGACGAAGAGGGCCGAGCGGCGCTTCAGGCTCGACGGGGCGTCGCAGTAGAGCGTGTCCTTGCGGATGTCGAAGTAGAAGGCCGAGAGTTCGACATTGGCGAAGTCCGACAAAGCACGGACAATGCGCTTGAAGTCGAACTCGTCGTAGCCCTTGCGGACGACCTGATCGAGCTCGGACAAGCGATGCAGCATCAGCTTTTCGAGTTCCGGGAGATCGGCATAGGCGATCTCGTCGCCATGGTCATGGGCGAGCGTGCCGAGCATCCAACGAACCGTGTTGCGGATCTTGCGGTAGCTGTCGATGTTCGTCTGGATGATCGTCTTGCCGAGACGCTGGTCTTCCCAGTAGTCGGTGTTCATGACCCAAAGACGCAGGATATCGGCGCCGGATTCCTTCATGACGTCCTGCGGCGTCACCGTATTGCCGAGCGACTTCGACATCTTGCGCCCGTCTTCGGCCATCGTGAACCCGTGGGTGACGACAGCATTGTAGGGTGCGCGGCCACGGGTGGCGCAGCTTTCCAGAAGCGAGGAGTGGAACCAGCCACGATGCTGGTCGGAACCTTCAAGATAGACATCGGCCGGCCACTTCAGGTCCGGGCGGTCTTCGAGCGTGAAGGTGTGGGTCGAGCCAGAGTCGAACCAGACGTCGAGGATGTCGGTCACCATCTGCCACTTGTCGCCATCATGCTCGCCGGCCAGGAAACGCTGCTTGGCGCCTTCGGCGAACCAGGCATCGGCGCCTTCGACTTCAAAGGCTTCAAGGATGCGGGCATTGACCTTTTCATCCTGGAGTACATTGCCGTCGGCATCGGCGAAGACGCAGATCGGGACGCCCCAGGCGCGCTGGCGGGAGAGGACCCAGTCCGGGCGCTGTTCGATCATGGCGCGCAGGCGGTTCTGGCCACCTGATGGCACGAAGCGGGTCTGGTCGATGGCCGAGAGCGCGCGGGTGCGCAGGGTCGAGCCGTCGTCCAGGGTCTTGTCCATATAGACGAACCACTGTGGCGTGTTGCGGAAGATGACCGGCTTCTTGGAGCGCCAGGAATGCGGGTATTCGTGCTTGATGCGGCCCCGGGCAAAAAGGTTGTTCGCCTTGATCAGCGCGTCCATGACGCGCTTGTTGGCGTCGCCCTTCTTGCCGTTGTCGTCGAGCACGCGGGCGGCACCACCTTCGGCCGAGGGGCCGAAACCGGGGGCGTCTTCGGTGTAGAAGCCGGCGTCATCGACCGGGAACGGGATCTTGACGTCGATGCCACGGGCTTCGAGGGCGCGGACGTTCGCCATCCAGGCTTCAAAGTCTTCGCGACCATGGGATGGGGCCGTGTGGACGAAACCTGTACCGGCGTCATCGGTGACATGGTCGCCGTCAAGCATGGGGACGGCAAATGTGTAGCCGAGGTCGGCCAGCGGGTGGGCGCAGGTGATGGCGCCAAGTTCGGCACCGGTCACGTCGCGGACGAGCTTGAAGGTCACCTTGGCCTTGGTTGCTGCATCTTCGGCGAGGCGCTTTGCGAAGATCAGCTTTTCGCCCGGCTGCGGGCCGAAGTCGTTGGTGGCTTCGGTGATCTCGTAGAGGCCGTATTCGATCTTCGAGGAGTAGGAGATCGCGCGGTTGCCCGGGATGGTCCAGGGGGTGGTGGTCCAGATGACGACGGCAGCCGACTTCAGATCGGCGGCGCCTTCGACCACCGGGAACTTCACCCAGATCGTGTCGCTCTCGACCTCGGCATATTCCACTTCGGCTTCCGCCAGCGCCGTGCGCTCGACGACCGACCACATGATCGGCTTGGAGCCGCGATAGAGCTGGCCGCTCATCGCGATCTTCAGGAGTTCGCCGGCAATGCGGGCTTCCGAGTGGAAGGCCATGGTGGTGTAGGGATTGTCGAAGTCGCCCTCGATGCCGAGGCGGCGAAATTCTTCCGCCTGGATGTTGATCCAGCCCTGCGCGAAGTCGCGGCATTCCTGGCGGAATTCGTTGATCGGAACTTCGTTCTTGTCCTTGCCCTTGGCGCGATAGGCTTCCTCGATCTTCCACTCGATCGGCAGGCCATGGCAGTCCCAGCCGGGCACGTAGTTCGAATCGAAGCCGCGCATCTGGAAGGAGCGGGTGATGACGTCCTTCAAAACCTTGTTCAGCGCGTGGCCGATATGGATGTTGCCGTTGGCATAGGGAGGGCCGTCATGCAGGACGAATTTTTCGCGGCCGGCGGCCGAGGCGCGCAGCTTCTTGTAGAGACCCATCTGCTTCCACTTCGCCGCCATTTCCGGCTCCTTCTGGGGAAGGCCAGCGCGCATCGGGAATTCGGTCTCGGGCAGATAGAGGGTCTTGGAGTAATCGATCTTTTCAGGGGTATCGGTCATGGATCAGCCATCGAATGGGGCGACCTCAAGCGGTCGCGGAATTACGTCTTGGAGTGGCGGCAAGCGGGCGCTAAGGCTTTCTAACCCAACGCCAAAAACCCGGACCTTCCCGCAGCTCTTCAAGCCGCCGGGAGGGCCGGGCCAATAATTCGAATGATCCGGGCCGCCGAAAGATACGTCATGGCCGCGTTCTTTAGGGGTTTTTCGCGCCGAAAGGAAGGGGCAAGATGGGTTCTCGCATGACCCCTTTTACTCGCCGCCGTCTGCCTCTACGACTGCGCGCAGAGCGTCGTTGATGCGATCCTGCCAGCCGGGGCCGTCCTTCTGGAAATGTTCGAGGACTGCGCTGTCGAGCTTGATCGAGACGAGTTCCTTGACCTCGGGGGCGGCGCGACGCTCGACCACCGGGGCTGCCGGCTTCTTTATGGGGCGGAACAGCGCCTCGGCGGCATCCTTGGGGTTCACGGGTCTGCGCGGCGTCATGGCCATGGGGTGCCTTTCGGGCTTTCTCAGGTGATTTGCTTGTCGGCACTAGGTCTCAATGCGGAGGCAGCGTCAAGCCGCCTTGATTGGCGCGCAGCGGTGCCGGTCAGGCTGACAGGCGCGCTGCGTCTTCCCAGTCGGTCGAAACCGGCATGTCCTGCTGGCCGACGGTTCGTTCGTCTTCGAGAGAAGGCGGTTCCTGGGGCACGACGCGGTTGCGGCCCTGCTCCTTGGCCGCATAGAGCCGGGCATCGGCAAGGGCCATCCAGGCATCAAGGCTGCGCGCTGGCCCTTCCGTAACCACAAGGCCGCAGGACAGGGTCAGGCGGAAGCGGTGATGGTCGGAGCGCATGTCCTCGGCTGCGATCGCCAGGCGAATGTCATTGATGGTTATCCAAGCGGAGGCGTGGTCCTGGCCGGGAAGGCAGATACCGAACTCCTCGCCCCCGAGCCGGCCAAAGACCGCATCTGCCGGCAGCAGCCGGGATGCCCGTTCGGCGAACTGCACGAGCGCATTATCGCCGCCCTTGTGGCCATAGGTGTCATTGATCCGCTTGAAATGATCGAGATCGAGGACTGCGATGGCAGTGCCTGCCTTCGTGGAAAGCCCTGCTGCCTGATGCAGAAACATGCGGCGATTGATGAGACCGGTTAGGTGATCGCGCTCGGCCAGTTGTCGCTGGATCTCGCCGCCCCGCTCGAGCTTCAGCACCATGGCCATCAGGAAGGCCAGCAGGTTGAAGACCAAAAGTAGCATGCTGGTATAGGTCAGCCATTCGGAGACCGGGGTTCGGCCGACAAACTCGATCGGATAGAGGATGGGAAGCGGAGCAATCGCAAGGCTTGACAGCGCATAGGCCGCGTAAACCGCGGCGGCGAGACGTCCGGATGGAAGTCGTTCCCCTTGCTTTCCGCGCCAGAGGTCCCGAGCGCCGAGCCCGATGTTGAGGGCCGATCCGAAATAGACCAAAGAAACGCGCACCGGGGTCGGATCCTCCAGCACCTCAGCCAGGGCCATGGCCGTGCTCACAAGGACGGCAATGCTGAATGCGTGCCACAAACGATAGGGCTGGCCGTAGAATTCCTTGAAGCCGAGGCGAATGAGCCCGGTGCGCGCGACATAGATCAAGCCGCCGACATAGGCGAGAATATTGTAGGGAACGTGTTCCGTCAGGCTCGAGCAGATGGTGCCGATGACCATGGCCCAGGCCGCGAGGGCCCAGAACACAATCTCCTTCTGCCGCGGACTGCGTGCCCAGGCTATCGTGGCGACGATCATCACGGCGAGGTTGATCACCGCATTGTAGGTGAGGACGGTCACCACGTCTAACATCGGCTCGGCACACTCTCGATGAACGATGACGGATTAAATCACGATATTTGGATATGAAGGATTAAACCGCAGCCTAGACGGGAAAATATTGAGGGCAAGGGTCAAGCCCGGGAAAAACCGTAAATGCCGGCAGTAGGTGCCTGGCAGGCATAGAGAGCGGTGCCGAAGCCTGATCAGCAGGCCTCCGGCCAAGTGTTTGCTGTAACAGGGGAGCTCCACCAGCAGGGCATGCGCACCCAAAGCCTCGGCCTGTTGTGCCTGCTCTATGCTCGATCGGGTGCAATGGGTACCGACACCAGCAATCACGCGGAGTTCAAGCCCGACGCAGGAGATCGCCATCGACACAAAGTCGGAACGCTCCGCTTGGGTGAGCGATGCTCGGCCAGTCGCTCCTTCAACTCGTCGATGCGTTCATCGACCGTTAGGGGCTGGCCATTTCGGAAAATGCTCGTCTGCATGTTCGATCCTCGATCGGATCGGTCGCGGGAGCCTCAAGGCTTCACCCGTCGCGCCGACCACTCGGTTGACGAACAAGAAAATATGCGCGGCAAGGTCAGCCTTCGATTGGGAAAGCTCCGGTCACGCGTCAGGAATGTGTAAAGACACCGGTATCGGTCGCCGACCGTCAGAAGGCGATGGCAGCGTCCAGTGGTCCAATCGGCGTGACGCCAGCGAGAAGCGCCCTCGCCTCGTCCGCATCCTTGTGGATCTGGGCAACCAGCGGATCGAGGCCGTCGAACTTCCACTCGTCGCGGAGAAAGCCGAAGAGCGAGACGGAACAGACCTCGCCGTAGAGATCGCCGGAGAAATCGAAGACGAAGGTTTCGAGCCAGGGATCGCCATTGCTGGTGACAGTCGGGCGATAGCCGAAGCTCGCGACACCATCGCGAATGATGCCATCCGGGCGGCGGAAGCGGACGGCATAGATGCCGGGGTGCAGGGTCGCTTCCGGTGGCAGATGCATGTTGGCGGTTGGAAAGCCCAGCGTGCGGCCGAGTTGCTGGCCCTTCATGACTTCGGCCTCCACCGTAAAGCGATAGCCGAGGAGACCGGCAGCCTCAGCAACGTCGCCCTCGGAGACCAGGCCACGGATCCGGCTCGACGAGACGACCTCTGTGCCCTCGTCGCGGAAGGCATCGACGAGGCTGACGCCGAACCCATGGCGGCCGCCAGCCTGCATGAGATAGGCGGGGCCGCCTTCCCTGCCCTTGCCGAAATGAAAGTCGAAGCCGGTCACGACTTCGCGGGCGCCCAGCCAGTCACGCAAGATCGCTTCGACGAAGTCTTCGGCCGAGCGCTGCGAAAATTCCCGATCGAAGGGATATTCGATGACGGAGTGGAAGCCCATCGCCTCCAGGATGCGAGCCCGCAGCGAAGGCGGTGTCAGGCGGAAGACAGGCTTGTCGGGATTGAAGACCGTGCGCGGATGCGGCTCGAAGGTCAGGACCAAGGCAGGCACGCCGAGCGCCTCGGCCCGCTCCAAGGCCCGGTTCAAAACAGCCTGGTGGCCGCGATGCACGCCGTCGAAATTGCCGATCGCCACCACGCCGCCGCGCAGGGGGGCCGGCAGCGGCTCCTTCTTTTCGTTGCGGTGAAAGACGGTCATCCGAGCCTACGCCTCACCCCAGCCTGTGCATCCAGTATTGCGGCGCGACCTTCTCGCGGTCGAGGAAGAGATTGAGCCTCGCCTCGTCGGTGACATTGTTCGTCGCGTAGTCGGCGGCGTGAATGCCGCCCGAAATGTAGAGAAGGTCGAGGCCTGCATCGACGGCGCCCTTGACGTCGGTCGGCATGCCGTCGCCGATGGCGAGCACGCGGGCCTTGTCGAAATCGCCGCGTGCTTCGCGGGCGGCAGCCAGCGTTGCTTCATAGATCGGCTTATGCGGCTTGCCAGCGATGCGGGTTTCGCCACCGAGTTCCGTGTAGAAGGCAGCGACCGCGCCAGCGCAGGGGATGATGCGATGGCCGCGCTCGACCACCAGGTCGGGATTGGCGCAGATCAGCGGCACCTTGCGGGCGACGAAGTCGGTCAGCATGTCGCGGTAGTCTTCCGGCGTCTCCACCTCGTCATCGAAGAAACCGGTGCACACGACGCAATCGGCCTCTTCCTTCGACACCACCTCGACGTCGAGACCGTCGAAGAGCGGCAGGTCGCGCTCGGGTCCAAGAAGGTAGACCTTCTTCGGGCCGGCGGCGATCAGGGTGCGGGTGACATCGCCCGAGGTGACGATGCGGTCATAGGCCGTGTCGGGGACGCCGATGGCGCGCAGCTGCGGGATGACGCCGATTGCAGGCCGCGGCGAATTGGTGATCAGTACGACCGTCAGGCCCTTTTCGCGGGCGGCCGTCAGCGCTTCACCGGCGAGCGGAAATGCGTCGATGCCATTGTGCAGCACGCCCCAGACGTCGCAGAGAATGACGTCGTAAGCGTCGGTCACGTCGCCGAGGGTGGTAATGCTGCGGGTCATCATCTGTCCTGACTGCTGAATGTGTGTCCGGTGACATGGCAAAGGACGGGCGGCAAGGCAAGGGGCAAGCGTCGCGACGCCCGAAATTGGCAGCCGTTGCCTTCGGCGTCAGAGAAGGAAACGGGCCGCCAGCCCGAGCGCGCCTGCAGCGAGCAGCGTCTTGCCGATGCCGAGATGGAAGCGGAAGATCATGACGGCGGCAATGACGGCGATGACCAGAGCCTGCCAGTCCAGCGAGGACCAGACAGGCAGAGGAACGGCGAGCACGGTCGGCCCGAGGCTTGCAAGCTCCACTGTCTCCACGCGCGCGAAAATGACATGCAGCGCGAACCAGACGGCGAGATTGAGGATGACGCCGACCACCGCGGCTGTGATCGCTGAAAGGGCGGCACTCAGCAGTCGGTTGCCGCGCAGCCGCTCGATATAGGGAGCGCCGGCGAAGATCCAGATGAAGCTCGGGATGAAGGTGGCCCAGGCGGCGATCACGCCACCGAGCAGCCCGCCGACCAAGGGATTTAGTACCCCGCTCTCACGAAAACCGGCGAGGAAGCCGACATAGGAGAGCACGAGAACCAGCGGCCCCGGTGTCGTCTCGGCGAGCGCCAGCCCGTCCAGCATCTCGCCGGGTTTCAGCCAGGCATAGTGATCGACCGCGACCTGGGCGACATAAGCGAGCACGGCATAGGCGCCTCCGAAGGTGACGAGCGCCATCTTCGAAAAGAATGTCTGAACCTCGGGAAGTGCGGTTTCGGGGAGCGCCAGCCACAGCAGCGGCAAAGGTGCGAGCCAGACGCCGACCCAAAACAGGAGCGCCGCCAACTGGCCAAGAAGCGGTGGCCTTGCACGGACTTCTTCGGAGATATCGACCGTGGCCGCTGGCGCGCCCCGCGCATGGAGGAGGCCGATCAGGGCGGCGGTGAGCACGACGAGCGGGAACGGCAGGGAAAAGAGAAAGAGCGCAATGAAGGCGGCAGCTGCGAGGCCGCGGTGGAAACCGCTCTTCAAAGCCCGCTTGCCGATCCTCACAACTGCCTCGACAACGATCGCGAGAACCGCCGCCTTCAGACCGAAGAACAGGCCCGTCACGAGGCTCGCCTCCTGATAGAGCGCATAGAGACTGGACAAACCGAGGATGACGGCGAGCCCCGGCAACACGAAAAGCAGGCCGGCGACAATGCCGCCGCGCACGCCATGCAGCAGCCAGCCGATATAGGTCGCAAGCTGCTGGGCTTCGGGGCCCGGCAGAAGCATGCAATAGTTCAGGGCATGCAGATAGCGGTCCTCGTCGATCCAGCGCTTCTCCTCGACGCAGATCTTGTGCATCAGCGCAATCTGGGCTGCCGGCCCGCCGAAGGACATCAGGCCGATCCGGGCAAAGGCGGAAACAAGTTCGCGAAATGTGGGCGTGATGTCGCTGATCTTGTCCGAAGTCCCGACCGCAATGCTCATTTCTTTCCCTCACTGCGCGGACCGCGGGCGATCCAATCGTGCTTTTCATCCATGGCGTCGCGCGCCCATCGATACAGGGCATCATAGATCACGAGCCCCTGCTCCAATTGTTGAAGGTCGCTGGCATGAAGCCTCGACAGCCCAAGCGAGAACGCCAGCAGGCCGGCAGCCTCCGGGGCGAGATCGAGCCGGTTGGTATCGCCGCCGCGGACGATACGTGCCAGCGTCATGAGCGCCGGCGTTTCGAGCCCGAATTCGGCGAGCATGGTATCGAAGGTGCAGAACTCGCCGCGATGGCTCCAGAAGCCTTCGTCCATATCGAACGGGATCGCGCCGAACCGCTCGGCGACGGCGTCGACTTCCGAGGGCGAGACGAAGAGGAAACGCGCGAAGGGATCGACGAAACGGCGGATCAGCCAGGGGCAGGCAATGCGATCGATCTTTGGCCGGTTGCGCGTTACCCAGAGCGTTCCGCCGGTGTGCGTCGGGAGATGCGCCATGTGTAAGCGGGGCAGCCCTGCCTCAGCCCAAGCCAAGGTGCCGCCGTCCAGCACTTCGGCCGAGATCCCCTGCAGGCGGAGATGGGCGGCCACGCCTTCACTGAGCTTTCGGCCCTTCTGGCAGATGACAACGACCGGGGATCTCATCTCCTGCGCCCAGCCCTCGACCGCCCTGTGATCGCGGCGAACGGCCGTCGGCAACAGAAAGGCATCGGCCTCGACATCCTCGTCGATACGTACGTCCACAAGGAGGGGCGACTGGGATGATCCAAGCAAGCGAAAGAGTTTGTCTGCGGAAATTGCGCCAAAGGGTGCCATGGTCGAGGTCCGTTGTCTGGAGAAGGACGGATGCGAAATTCCGGCATGGCGCCTCATGGAGGTTTCGCGCACTCCACGACGAAACATTTTCAGATCTGGAAGGGACTGTCAAACAGTTCAACGGCTTGCACAGCAATTGCGTCGGCCCACAGCGACGACTGATGTCCTGCGTGATGCCATCGCCCACCACATGGATGGCCAGGCGCGTAAGAGAAAAAGACAACGGAGCGCGGAATGATTTTCGTCGATGCGCTTGACTCGTCTGCGTGCTGTTCTTATCTCAGCCTCGCTGGCACTCTCCAGAGGGGAGTGCTAACAAAATCGATGCGATGCCCTTTGAGGGATCGCGAATGTCATTTGATCGAGGGATTAGACAATGGCAAGCACAACTTTCCGTCCGCTGCACGACCGCGTTGTAGTCAAGCGCGTCGAGTCCGAAGCCAAGACCAAGGGCGGCATCATCATTCCCGACACTGCCAAGGAAAAGCCGGCTGAAGGCGAAATCGTCGCCGTTGGCCCGGGCGCCCGTGACGAAAGCGGTAAGCAGATCGCTCTCGACGTCAAGGTTGGCGACCGCGTCCTGTTCGGCAAGTGGTCCGGCACAGAGGTCAAGCTCGACGGCGAAGACCTGCTGATCATGAAGGAAGCCGACATCATGGGCGTCATCGGCTGAATTCAGCCTGATACCCGTCTTCCTCTTCAACAATTCACCAATGGGCTAGATGCCCGGGAGTTTTGACAATGGCTGCTAAAGAAATCAAGTTTGGCCGCACCGCGCGCGAAAAGATGCTGCACGGCGTAGACATCCTCGCTGACGCCGTGAAGGTAACGCTCGGCCCCAAGGGTCGTAACGTCATCATCGACAAGTCCTTCGGCGCACCGCGCATTACCAAAGACGGCGTATCGGTCGCCAAGGAAATCGAACTGGAAGACAAGTTCGAGAACATGGGCGCCCAGATGGTCCGCGAAGTTGCTTCGAAGACCAACGACATCGCCGGTGACGGCACCACGACGGCAACCGTTCTTGCCCAGGCCATCGTTCGCGAAGGCAACAAGGCCGTTGCTGCCGGCATGAACCCGATGGACCTGAAGCGCGGTATCGATCTGGCCGTCGCAGAAGTCGTCAAGGACCTCCAGGCCAAGGCCAAGAAGATCTCGACTTCGGAAGAAGTCGCACAGGTCGGCACGATCTCGGCAAACGGCGACGCACAGGTCGGGCGCGATATCGCGGAAGCCATGCAGAAGGTCGGCAACGAAGGTGTTATCACCGTCGAAGAAGCCAAGACCGCTGAAACCGAACTCGAAGTCGTCGAAGGCATGCAGTTCGACCGCGGCTACCTGTCGCCCTACTTTGTCACCAACCCGGAAAAGATGGTCGCCGATCTCGACGACGCCTACATCCTCCTGCACGAAAAGAAGCTCTCGAACCTCCAGGCCATGCTGCCGGTTCTCGAAGCCGTCGTTCAGACCGGCAAGCCGCTCGTCATCATCGCTGAAGACGTCGAAGGCGAAGCTCTTGCGACCCTCGTCGTCAACAAGCTGCGTGGCGGCCTGAAGATCGCTGCCGTCAAGGCTCCGGGCTTCGGCGATCGCCGCAAGGCCATGCTGGAAGACATCGCCATCCTGTCGGGCGGCACTGTCATCTCGGAAGACCTCGGCATCAAGCTCGAGTCGGTCACGCTGGAAATGCTCGGCCGCGCCAAGAAGATCTCGATCACCAAGGAAAACACCACGATCGTCGACGGTGCTGGCCAGAAGTCGGACATCGAAGGTCGCGTTGCCCAGATCAAGGCGCAGATCGAAGAAACAACTTCTGATTACGACCGCGAAAAGCTGCAGGAACGTCTTGCCAAGCTCGCTGGCGGCGTTGCCGTAATCCGCGTTGGCGGCTCGACGGAAATCGAAGTCAAGGAACGCAAGGACCGCATCGACGACGCGCTGAACGCAACGCGCGCTGCCGTTCAGGAAGGCATCGTCCCCGGCGGCGGTACCGCCCTGCTGCGCTCCTCGACCAAGATCACCGTCAAGGGTGCAAACGACGACCAGGAAGCCGGCATCAACATCGTGCGCAAGGCCCTGCAGTCGCTGGTTCGCCAGATCGCAACCAATGCCGGTGACGAAGCATCCATCGTTGTCGGCAAGATCCTCGACGGCGACACCGACAACTTCGGCTACAACGCCCAGACGTCGGAATATGGCGACATGATCGCCATGGGTATCGTCGACCCGGTCAAGGTCGTTCGCACGGCCCTGCAGAACGCAGCTTCGGTTGCTTCGCTGCTGATCACCACCGAAGCCATGATCGCCGAACTTCCGAAGAAGGAAGCTGCCGGCGGCATGCCGGGTGGCATGGGCGGCATGGGCGGCATGGACATGATGTAAGACCTTCGGGTCTTACAATCTGAGCCAACCGGTTCAATTTGGAAGGGCGGCCGCAAGGCCGCCCTTTTTCATGTCCACTGGCTCTAGTTCTTGAAGACGGTGCAGGGCACGCCCGCAGCCTTGATGTCGGCACAGAGCTTGTTCGCCTCCTGGCGGGTTTCGCGGCCGATCCTTGCGGCATAGCGAGGACTGTAGCCGAAATTGCCGCCGCGCTGGCGCACGATCAGGGCGCGTTCCGCATTGAGTGGCGCCGGTAGGCGGCTGATTGCGCGCGTGAACAGCTGGTCGACGATGGCCGGGCGGAAATGCGCGGCCAATTGCACGCCCCATGGCGCCCAATCTGCAGAGCCTGCAAAGACTGGCTCCTTCATCCGGCGCTTGTCGGCGAGAACCTCGCAGGCCTCCTGAAAGCTCAAGGTTTCGTCCAATGTCGGCGCCGCGATCTCCGGTGGCTGATCCCGCCACATCTCGACCGTCGCACCGGTGATGGCGAAGACATAGTCCCGCGTTTCGATAGGCAGGCGCTCGCTGGACAGGAACCGTGAAAAACCGTTTTCGCCGGCGTTATAAGCTGCGGCAGCGAAGCCGAAATTTCCGAAGCGGGTCCTCAGTTCGACGAGATAGGCGGCGGATGCATCGAGCGCCTCCAGCACGTCAAAACTGTTGGTGAGCCCGCGCATGCGCGCCGTGCCGGGCATGAACTGGGCGATGCCTTCCGCCCCCTTCGGGCTGACTGCCTCTGGCCGGAAGAGGCTCTCCCGCCAGATCAGGCGAGCGAAAAAGGCAGGCGGTATGTCGTGCACTTCCGAAAAATGGCCAATCGCACGGCAGAGATCGGTGTTGAATCTGTCACGCCTGATACAAAGAGAAGACGATCCATAGATGCCCTCATAGAGGCATGCTGGCTCGTCTGTCGAAATCGACGGCTCGGCTTGCGCGCTCATGGTGCCTTGGGCTACCGCAGTCACGAGAATGCCACCCGCCAGGATGAGGGCTCGCCGCGTGACATCCATTCAGACTTGCACTCCCGTCGACGGAAAGATGGATCCGATGGTATTCGCTTTCGCCACCAGCGCAAACGATTCGACCTGTCGGTCTTTCATCCGGACCGCAAGGTTTAATCCTAGAGAAAGGCGACCCCCGGATCGCACTCTTTGCATACCGTTTCATGGTGTGCCCAAAGATGGAGCGGGCCCTTCTGTCAGCGGGCGTTGACAGTGGCCTAGCCCATGCAACAAATTGCGCCGTACGGGGGGATCGGAGGCAAGCCGAGTCGACTGGTGCACCTCAACCAAACATCTTTAATATTATTTATTTCTAATATTTTAAGACTTTCAAAATTGAAACAGTTCCTGCTGCATTTCGAAACATGAGCCGTTTTCACGTTGAATAAATCATGGTATCGAAACCGCTAATTCCGGCGCGTACAAGATTTTCTTCTTCAACCTTCTTGTGGGAGACGGTTGAAAGCTTGGTGGAGCTTGCGCGGTCAGGACATCATGCATCGTCGCGAGGGGGGGTAACTCGAGGCGATGGTCTACGGCCTGGAGACCAGCCGGATCGGCTTAACGGTCTCAGCAGCGATGTCATCGCTCTTCCATGGAGAAGAGCGCGATGTCTGCGGTTCCGGCGAACCGCTTGAAAGACCTGGTGAACGGCTATCCGCTCGCCCGGCATTTCCGGTCTCGGCCGGATGGGGGCGGCTTCGGAGAGGAATCTCCAGGGCTGGAGAAATTGGGGCCAGTTCTGGCTATCGACTTGGGGATCGCCTTGTTCAAAATCGCGAATGCAGATCTTGCGACCACCTTCATGGTGAGCGAACAGGAAGGAGACGGCCTGCTGGGACAGCATGCTTGCCGCTTCGGCCTGTCAGAAGACTGGACGGGTGATCTGACCAACGGGCTTCTCAAGCTGGGAGAAAATGCGCGCGCTTTGCATGGACTGAACACGCATGAATGCGGACTGCTGACGGTCATGCGCTGCTATGATCCGGCGGATCGCGGACACATTTTGCGGCTTTTCGAACAAGCCGCCACGCAGCCATCCCGCTTCTGCTATTCGACCACGATCGTTTCGGCGTCCCAGCATCGGCAACCCGTCTTCTGCATAGGCGAGTCTTCCGGCTTTGAAAACACCGGTGGCAACATGGTCGGACTCTTCATCTTCCCACGTTTCCAATTGCCGACGACAGCCTCCCTCACGCCTGCCTGAGATCTGCCAAGCCTGCACTCCGAGTCCTGCTCCAAACGGAGCCCGCCGCAAATCCGGGTCTCTTTTCGTTTCCTTTTTGTGAACGATCAGTCAAAGACTGTTCATCTATGCCTGCGACAAAAAAGCAGGCATCTAGGCACCAGAAACTGAAACCACCGGGCAAAAGGGGTTTCAGGCATCAACGCCAAATGGAGCCTCCCCCATGTCGTCCACCAACAATGCACTTCTCGTTCTCGTTCGCATTCTCCTGTCCTTCATGTTCATCATGGCTGGTTACGGCAAGCTGGCCGATCCGGCCGGCACTGCCGGCATGATCTCCGGCGCCGGCCTGCCAGCTGCCGACCTGCTGGCATATGCCGCCGGTATCTTCGAACTCGTCGCCGGCCTCTTCATCCTCGTCGGCTTCCAGACCAAGATCACTGCCTGGACCATCGCTCTCTTCTGCGTATTCACCGGTCTGGTCTTCCACACCGGAACCGTTGCCATCGAAGGCTGGCCGGAAGGCGCTCTCGGCTGGATCAACACCCTGAACCAGATCATGGTCATGAAGAACGTCACGCTGGCCGGCGGTTACATCGCGCTTGCCATCACCGGTGCCGGCGCCTACTCGATCGACGCGCGCCGCGGTTCGGCACAGGCCGTCGCTGCCTGATATCCCTGCCCCACAAGGCAAACAGAAACCCGCTGGAGCGATCCGGCGGGTTTTTTCGTGTCTCTTTTCCGCTAAGACTTTTGCGCGAGCCAGACTGTCGCGCCACCGCATGAGGGATCTTCGACCACGTGTCGCAGGACCTCAAAACCGTTTCCCGACAGGAGGGACCGATACTCCTCGGGATCGAGACTCGCGTGATACATCGGCTCGCCCTCGAACTCGCCGAGGGCCACGCCGGCTGATGGACCCGATGTGAACATCAGGGTCCCGCCGCTTGCGGCATGCGATGCAAAGCGCGGGAACATCGCCCGCTGCGCCTCGGGCGTCAGATGGAAGAAGCTGTGCCAGGCGACGATCGCATCAAATGTCCGCCCCAGCGCCAGATCCCGCATATCGCCGACATGAAAATCATGGGCCGGAAACCGTTCGCGGCACAGGCGGATCAGTGGTTCGGAGACGTCCAACCCGGTGACGACGAAGCCTCGATCAATCAGGTCGGCCGCGATCGGCTCGCCGGAACCGCATCCGATGTCAAGCACATGGGCACCGGGAGACAACGGCGCGGCAAGGAGGTCCAGCCAGGGACGCTCGAAGCCGTCCTTTCCACGTACGCGATCAAAGGCTTCGGCGTGACGCGCATATAATCCTGGGATGGCATCCGCGTGTGACATAGGCCCCTCACAGAACGCCGCTAATGGCCCCGACAATGCGACCGATCATGGGATTGCCGTCATGCTCGGGCTTCCTCGCCCGCACGAGACAGGCCTCCGAGCGCAGGATGACGCCGTCCGAGAGCACCTTCAGGTGATTGGCGCGCAGCGTTGAGCCGGTCGAAGTGATATCGACGATGATGTCGGCCTGGCCTGCAGCGGGGGCGCCTTCTGTAGCGCCCAGGCTCTCGACGATGCGATAGAGCTGGATGCCGTGTTGGCGCGAAAAATGCTGCTGCGTCAGGCGCCAGTATTTGGTGGCGATCGCGAGGCGCCGGCCATGGCGGGTGCGGAATTCGGCGGCGACATCGCCAAGATCGGCCATGGTGTCGACGTCGTACCAGACCTCGGGAACGGCAACGATGACATCCGCATGGCCGAAGCCGAGGCGCGCCGCGATCTCGACACGGGCGTCTGCTTCCGCCAGCCCTTCGCGGATCAGGTCTTCGCCGGTCACGCCGAAATCGACCGTGCCATTGCCGATCTCGCGCGAGATTTCGGAGGCCGAGAGATAGGCGATCTCGACATCGTCGAAACCTTCGACGCGGCCGCGATAGGAGCGGTCATTGCCGACAGCGACGATCTTCATGCCGGCCTTTTCGAAGATGGCGGAGGCATCGTCCTTCATGCGGCCCTTGGAGGGCAGACCGATTGTAATGGTCATGACGCGCTCCTCTCGGTCTCAATTCGATCCAGCCAGAGCGAGAAGCCGACGGCCGGGATATGCGTCTCGGCACCGAGCAGCGTCAGCAGCCGGTCGAAGCGGCCACCGCCGGCAAGCACCGCGGGTTTGCCCTTCACCGCAACCTCGAAAACGAGGCCTGTGTAATAATCCAACGGACGACCGAAAGCGGCGCGGTAGGTGATCAGGTCGAGATCAACACCGGTGCTGGCGAGCGCTGCGACGCGCTCGTCGAAACGGGTCAGTGCCGGCCCGAGCTTCAGGCCTGCGGCATCGGCAAAGCCGGCAAGTGCCGCCGAAGCATCGCCAAGCGGCAGCTCGAGCGACAAGAATTCGCGCAGCAGAAGAAGGGCTGCACCGTCGAGGCGGGTCTCGGAGAGCTCCAGCTTTTCCTTCAGGCGGCGGGCGATCTCGGCGGGCGTGCGGCTGGCATTGGTGAGATAGCCGGTTTCCTGCATGGTTGCATCGATATGGGCAATCAGGGCATCCTGGTCACCGTTTGCGAGCAGTGCCGACACTTGCGGATCGAGACCCGGCACCGGCGTCGGAGTCGCGAGCCGGCGCAGCAGCTGGTCGATCTGGACGGGGTTGCCGAAGGCCTGGATCAGGCGCTTCTGCCAGCCGGCCGGCAGGCCGAGTGCCTTGACGACGGCTTCGAAGACCGACTGGTCGCCCAGGGTGACGGCAAGCGCCTTGGTCGGCAGGAGACGGGTTAGGATCGCTACACTATCGGCAATGGCGCGGGCATCCGAGGCGGCGACCGCGATGTCACCCAGATCCTCGATGCCGGCCTGGTAGAATTCCTGAGGACCTTCGCGGCGCTGGCGGAAGACTTCACCGAGATAGGCATAACGCTTCGGCGTGCCGGTCGCGGTTTCGATATGGCGCAGACAGACCGGGATGGTGAATTCCGGGCGCAGGCAAAGGCTTTCGCCACGCTCGTTTTCGGTCAAAAAGATGCGCCGGCGCAGGTCTTCGCCCGCCATGTCGAGGAAGGGGGCGGCCGGCTGGATTACGGGTGTATCAACGCGGGTTGTGCCGCGCGAGACGAATTCCTGCAGGATAGTGCCGGCGAAATCCGGCATGTCGGTCAGAGGCATTTCAGCCGCCCTTCGCCCGACGGCGATCTTCCGCCTGGGCGGCCAGGATCTCCTTGACCTTGGCGACGAGATCCGCCTCGGCCACGACTTCCTGCGCCACACGGGCTTCGCGCCATTCGGCGTTGTCGGTGATCTCGCCGGAGAGGCGCTTGCCCTCGATCAGGTCCTTGATCTGGACGACGCCCTGCGCGCGCTCGTCGCCGCCCTGGATGATGGCGATCGGGGCGCCGCGGCGGTCGGCATATTTCAGCTGGTTGCCGAACTTCTTCCAGTTGCCCTGGTACATTTCGGCACGGATGCCCTCAGCGCGCAGGTGCTGCGTGAAGCGCTGGTAGCGGCCCATGCTCTCGACATCGCCATCCATGACGGTGACGAGGACGGGGCCGAGCACGTCGTCCTGTCCAAGCTTGCCGAGGTTCTTCAGCGCCGTCATCAGGCGCGAGACGCCGATGGAAAAGCCCGTGGCCGGAACCGGCTGGCCCATGAAACGCGAGACGAGGCCATCATAACGCCCGCCACCACCGACCGAGCCAAAGACGACCTTTTCACCCTTTTCATTGGTGACGTCGAAGGTGAGTTCGGCTTCGTAGACAGGGCCGGTGTAGTATTCGAGGCCACGGACGACGGAGGGGTCGATCTTGACGCGGGTCGCATCGTAGCCAGCGCCAGCCACAAGCGCCCCGATCATGTTCAGCTCCTCGACGCCTTCTTCGCCCTTCGACGTGCCGGCAACGAGGGCAGCGAGCTCGGCGGCGCTTTCCGCATAGGACTTGATGCCGACGAAGAAGAGCACCTTGGCAATCTGGTCCTCGTTGAGGCCAGCCCCCTTGGTGAAGTCGCCGCTTTCATCCTTGCGACCTTCGCTGAGCAGAAGCTTCACGCCTTCAGGCCCGAACTTGTCGAGCTTGTCGATGGCGCGCAGAACGCCCAGACGCCGCCCGGCATTCTCGTCACCGCCGAGGCCGATCGCCTCCATGACGCCGTCGAGAACCTTGCGGTTGTTGACCCGGATCACATAGTCGCCGCGCTTGATGCCAAGCGCTTCCAGTGTGTCGGCCATCATCATGCACATTTCGGCGTCGGACTGGACGCCTGGCGCGCCGACGGTGTCGGCATCGAACTGCATGAACTGGCGGAAGCGGCCCGGACCGGGCTTCTCGTTGCGGAAGACATAGCCGGCGCGATAGGTGCGGAAGGGCAGCTGGATTTCCTGGAAGTTCTCCGCGACATGGCGCGCCATCGGGGCCGTCAGGTCGTAGCGCAGCGACATCCACTGCTCGTCATCGTCTTGCAGCGAGAAGACGCCTTCGTTCGGGCGGTCGCTGTCGGGAAGGAACTTGCCGAGCGCATCGGTGTATTCGAAGAGCGGCGTCTCGATCGGGTCGAAGCCGTAGCGCTCATAGACCTCGCGGATGGTCTCCATCATCTGGTTGGCAGCGCGGATGTCACTGGCCTCGCGATCGACGAAGCCGCGCGGCAGGCGGGCCTTCAGCTTCTGGGGCTTCTTGTTCTTATCGCTCATGATGACAACCGGAATTTTCGTTTCAAAAAGGTGCCGGTGTCTTAGAGGATCAAGGATTTGGCGGCAAGGGCGAAGGCAGGTGGGGTGAAGGCCGGATGCTGGAAAATAGATGAGGGCAACATTATACCGGAGCCTCCTCGAAAGGTAAGAAATGATCCTCGAAGCCCTGAACTATGCCGCGAGCTGGCCGCTGACTTGCGCCTCCCATCGTCCGTTTATCCGCTCCTCCGTCAATCTCTGGGCGCGGGCAAACCGTTGCGCCACAGCCTGGGCCGAGCATGAGAGCCGGACGAAGGCGGCCATTCTCGCGGCGGCTGGAAGATGTCGGCAGCGGCGGACGGTGGTGGTGCTCGGTTCCGGGCTGTTGCGCGACGTGCCGGTGATCGAGTTGTCGCGGCTGTTCGATACGGTGGTTCTGGTCGATCTCGTGCATCTCGCCAGCGTGCGCGGCTGGCTGACGGTCAAGCGGCGGAAGAATATCCGGCTTATCGAGCTGGATCTCTCGGGGCTGGACGCGCTGCTTGGGGGCAAGCCTTTCGAGCCGCTCGCGTTTCTCCGTCGGGTGCCTTATCTCGACCTCGTCGTCTCCGCCAATCTGCTGTCGCAGATCGGGATTGGCGCCGCGCGACGGCTTGACGGTCATGCGGACAAAGCCACCCTCCTCCGTCAGGTAATTGGCGCGCATGTCGAGGGTCTGGCGCAGGTTTCGGCCGAGACCTGCCTCGTCACAGATGTCAGCTACACGGTCATCGACCGCAGCGGGGGACGTCACGAAACGGTCGATCTGATGCACGGAGCAGATCTTGGGGATATCCGGGTTGAGTGGGACTGGCCGGTGATCCCCTTTGGCGAGGAAAGCCGGGACTACCAGATCCTGCATCATGTGATTGCCCGGTAAGTCTGCCGGCCTTGCTTTCGTCCCGATCGCAGCCCATCTTCCTTCAATGACATCACTCGCCCGCCTTCTGCTGCTCATTGCTGCCCTCGCCTATGGCGCCATGCCCATGACCGGCATGTCGGCCATGGCGATGCCTGCGGCGCATGCGATGGACGCGAGCGGTGATCTTGGCGAGCCGGTCTCAGCCTCAACAGCGATGGCTGATATCGATTGTCCGCATTCGGCTTCGGGGCTTTCCGTTGCGGATGCTGCCGATGGCGATCTGGGTCATCCATCCAAGCCAATAAAGACGGTCTGGCATTGCGCGGCCTGTCTCACACTGCCCGCCGATACCGTGCTTGCCGACAGTGGCAAGCCGGCGCGAGCCGCAGAAGCGCCAGCGCTTCCCTCAAGGCTAGTGTCACAGCTACCCGCACCGGCAACGCCCCCTCCCCGCGCCTGATCCGATGACACCGCGCGGCCTTTGGCTTCGCACAATTCCATCATCGATCAGCACAGGAGATATCAATGCTGAAGAGCTTTTTCGTTGCGGCATCGCTTGCGACCGCGCTTTCCGCGTCCGCCGTCCTTGCCCAGGACAACACCATGCATCAGGGCCACGACATGTCCTCCATGGACCATAGCACCATGGATCACGGCGCGATGGGCGACAGCCCGTCGTCCAAGGCCTTTGCCGAGGCCAATGCCAAGATGCACAAGAACATGGCAGTGCCACTCACGGGCAATGCCGATGTCGACTTCGTACAGGGCATGATCCCGCATCATCAGGGCGCGATCGACATGGCGAAGATCGTGCTCGAACACGGCAAGGATCCCGAAATCCGCAAGCTCGCAGAAGAGGTGATCGCTGCCCAGGAGGGCGAGATCGCCATGATGAAGGCGTGGCTGGCCAAGAACGGCCAGTAAGCTCGGCCGAAACGCGAAACTGCAATGGCGCTCACGGGCGCCATTGCTTTGCCGAAGAGAGGGATTAGTCTCACGCTCCTTGATCGATAAGGAGGCGTCATGTCCAACCACCCTGTCTCCGTAATCGGCTTCGATGCCGACGACACGCTCTGGCAGAACGAGCAGTATTACAAGCTGACCGAAAGCCATTTCCGTGGCCTGCTCTCCGAGTTTGCCGAGGGCGAGCACGTGTCCGAGCGCTTGCTCGAGGCCGAGAAGTGCAATCTCGCCCATTACGGTTTCGGCATCAAAGGCTTTACTCTCTCGATGATCGAGACGGCGCTGGAGATTACCGAGGGTCGGGCGCCCTCCTCTGTGATCAGCGAAATCCTGGCGATCGGGCGCGATCTCTTAAGCCATCCCGTCGAATGCCTGCCGCATGCGCGTGATGCGCTGGAGGCGCTTTCGGGAAAGTACTTCCTTGTGCTGATCACCAAGGGCGATCTGTTCGATCAGGAGCGCAAGCTGGCGCAATCCGGGCTCGGCGACTATTTCGATGCGGTCGAGATCGTCTCGGACAAGACCGCCACCACCTATCGACGGATCTTCGGCAAACATGGCGAAGGGCCGGAGCGGGCCATGATGATCGGCAATTCGCTGAAGTCCGACATCGTGCCGGCGATCGCGGCGGGTGCCTGGGGCGTGTTCGTTCCGCATGAACTGACCTGGGTGCTGGAGCATGTCGACAAGCCCGAGGAGGCGCCACGCTTCCGCGAGATCCCGGATCTCGGGCATGTTCCCGATCTCGTGGCCAACTTGCAGCATTGAGGCCCCATGCGATCCTTCGACGAAATCTATGCGCTCGCGGTTGCCCGCAAGGGTGAGACCAGTGTCCTGGAGAGCCTGCAGCATCCGAAGCCGAAGGCCGAGATTGCTGCCATGCCGGCGGATCGCTTCCTGTCGCTGATGACCAAATGCATCTTTCAGTCGGGTTTCAACTGGAAGGTTGTTGAGGCGATGTGGCCCGGTTTCGAAGCGGCTTTCGACGGCTTCGACATCGGACATTGTGCGATGTTGCACGACGAGGATTTTGCGAGGCTCGTCTCGGACACACGCATCGTGCGGCATGGGCCGAAGATCCGGGCAGTGCAGGAGAATGCCGTGTTTCTCTCGGGGATTGCCCGGGAGCATGGCTCGGCCGGCGCCTTCTTTGCCGGCTGGCCGAGCGAGAACTATGTCGGGCTGCTCGACCTCTTGCAGAAAAAGGGCTCACGGCTCGGTGGCAATACGGGCCAATACTTCCTGCGCTTTGCGGGGGTCGACAGCTTCATCCTGTCGCAAAGCGTGGTGAACCGCCTGATTGCCGAGGGCGTGGTCGACAAGCCTCCGACATCGGCCAAGGACAAGGCTGCGGTGCAGGCTGCGTTCAATGCCTGGCGGGCACAATCAGGTCGCTCGCTGACCGAGATCAGCCGCATCCTCGCGGTCAGCATCGACTGACGGTCAGGGGCGCACGAGCCGGGTCCGCAGTTCCTCGGTCGGCGCGCGACGGCAGCAGCCTTCGATATGGTCGTTGACCAGACCCATGGCCTGCATGAAGGCATAGACCGTGGTCGGGCCGACAAAGGTCCAGCCGCGCTTCTTCAGGTCCTTCGACAGGCGGATCGAGGTGGGCGACGTGGGATTCGCCTTGAGTGTCACATAGTCCATGCTCTCCGGGCGCTCCGAGGCGTCGGGTTCGTAACTCCAGAAATAACGAGAGAGCGAGCCGAATTCCGCCGTGAGGTCGATCGCGCGGCGGGCGTTGTTGATGGTCGAGACGATCTTGCCGCGGTGGCGGATGATGCCGGCGTCTGCCAGGCATCGGGCAATCTCCTCGTCACCGAAGCGGGCGATCTGATGGAAGTCGAAACCGGCAAAGGCGGCGCGGAAGTTTTCGCGCTTCCTCAGGATCGTCAGCCAGGAGAGGCCGGACTGGAAGCCTTCGAGGCAGATCTTTTCGAACAGCCTGACATCGTCGGTGACCGGGCGGCCCCATTCATCGTCATGATAGCGGCGATAGTCCTCCAGCCCGCCATGCCAGAAGCAGCGATCAAGACCGTCTTCTCCCCGGATCAGGCCTTCCGCGATCATGTCCATGCGATTCTCCCCCAATGCGGGAACGCGTTTACCATTTGTTCACGAGTTTTCCAAACCGGATGCTAACCCTTCCGAAAGGTTTACGGCCGCGATCGCATTTTCATGAACGCCTCTTTACCAATTGGCGGGGCTCGCTCTGGCACGATCCGGTGGAATTGGTGGCATGTCCTGCCGCCGCATCCGGTCCCAAGTTCATGAGTTGTCCGATGTCGAAGAAATCTCTGCTGTTGGCCGTTCTGGCCTGCCTGCCGCTTGCCCTGCCGGCCCATGCCAATGACCGCTATCAAAGCCGTCCGCCGGTGATGGTGAGCCCTGATCTGCAAGCGTCCTGGGTGCTACAGCTGGGTGGCGTTCCCGCGCAGACGCGCAGTTCCGTGATGCCGCAGCGCCAGCGCCAGCTCGTTCCGGCAGGCCGCCAGCGGGTCGTTGTTCAGCCGCAGCAGGTGCTTCGCCAGCAGCCGGTGCAGCAGCGTCGGGTCGTGCAGCAGCGTCGCGTGCTTTTTCCGCAGCAGCAGCCGTCCACGCAGCAGGTCGCGATGCGGCCCGACAAGCCGGTTCGGACCCAGATCGACCCGCAGTTCCTGCCGCAGATGGTTCAGTACCAGACCAAGCAGAAGCCGGGCACGATCGTCATCGATACGCGCGAGCGCTTCCTGTATCTCGTGATGGCAGACGGCATGGCCAAGCGCTACGGCGTCGGCGTCGGCAAACCAGGCTTCGAATGGGCCGGTACGCACAAGGTGACATCCAAGCGCGAATGGCCGGACTGGCGCCCGCCGCAGGAGATGATCGCCCGCGAGGCGGCCAAGGGCCACTTCCTGCCCGCGCATATGCCCGGCGGCCCGGAAAATCCGCTCGGTGCGCGAGCGCTCTATCTCGGCTCAACGCTCTACCGCATTCATGGGACCAACGCCCCCTGGTCGATCGGCAACGGGGTTTCCTCTGGCTGCATCCGCATGCGGAACGAAGACGTCACCGATCTCTATGAGCGAGTGAAGGTCGGCACCAAGGTCATTGTGATCTGAGGCACTTATCCGATCACAATCCTTGGATTAGCCCTTGCTTTGCAAACGGAAGAAGCTAGGCTTCAACCCTGCAAATTCAGGGGATAGAATATGCTCAAGACCATCACGAAAAGCGTCACCGCGGCAATGCTTGCGGTGACTTTTGCCATGCCGCTGCCGGCATCTGCCATCAGCCTCGACCGCATCCAGGCCACCAGTGACGTGACGCTCGTCGCGCAGCAGCGCAAGGAAGTCCCGGAGAAGTTCAAGCGCAAGGTCGTGCGCCTGACGACGGACGAAAAGCCGGGCACGATCATCATCGATACGAACAACAAGTTTCTCTACTATGTCGAGGGCAACAACCGCGCGACCCGTTACGGCGTCGGCGTCGGTCGTGAAGGCTTCGGCTGGTCGGGCGTGGTGAAGATCGGCCGCAAGGCGGAATGGCCGGAATGGCGCCCGCCGGCAGAAATGCGCCGCCGCGAAGCCGCCAAGGGGCATATCCTGCCGGTCGTGCAGGAAGGTGGACCGGACAATCCGCTCGGTGCGCGCGCCATGTATCTCTACAAGGGCGGCCGCGACACGATCTTCCGGATCCATGGCACCAACCAGCCCTGGACGATCGGCCTCAACATGTCGTCCGGCTGCATCCGCATGATGAACAAGGATGTCGAGCATCTCTATGATCGCGCCGGCATCGGCTCCAAGGTCATCGTCATCGGCCCTGGCAATCGCCAGGGTGACGTGTCCTTCGACGACAAGGGCGTGGATATCCTGCGCACGATCTTCGGCGGCTGAGGCGGCCTACATCCTCGCTTTCTATAGACGGCCGCGCTGACAAAGCGCGGCCGTTTTGCGTGTCATGATATTGTTGTCTCGACGGTGCAGTCTCCGCACAAATCGGGGCTCGGGGGCCCCGCGTCAGACACGCTTTGTTTTCTCGGGGACTGTTGATGATCAATCGCTCGCTTGCGCTCGCCCTTGCCGGTGCGTGCCTCACCACGCTTGCCACATTGCCGGCACAGGCGGAAATGGGTCTCTCCGTCTATGGCGGTTTCCAGACGGCGCCGCACAGCGACATCGAGGTTTCGGACCAACCAGACTTTCGCGCCGGCTGGGAAGGCAAGTCCTTCGAGATGCCGCCCTATTACGGCGTCCGCGGCACATGGTGGATGGACAATCTCGGCAAGCCCAATATCGGCCTATCTGTCGACTTCACCCACGCGAAGGTTTATGCCGACAGCGAAACGTTAACCTCTTCCGGATGGTCGACTTTCGAGTTTTCGGACGGGATCAACCTGCTGAGTTTGAACGCGCTCTATCGCATGCCGATCGAGGGCACGAAGTTCGTGCCTTACGTCGGCGCGGGTGCCGGCATCAATGTGCCACATGTCGAGGTGACGCGCGGCTCGGGCCGGACCTTCGAATACCAGCTAGGCGGCGCGACCGTGCAGGCGCAGGCCGGTGCGGCCTATGATTTCAACGAGAGCTGGTCGGCTTTCGTCGAGTACAAGGGCAACTATTCCTGGGTCGACGTCGATATCGATTCCGGCGCGTCGCTGAAGACCAACATCCTGACGAATGCCGTCAATGTCGGTGTCAGCTACAGGTTCTGACAGTCATCGCTTGATGTCGCAGAATATGGAGCCTTCATGGGCGATGATGGTCTCCGCGCCTACGGTGCTTCCCATCTTCAGCTTCTCGACCTTCAGATCGTAGCGGCCCTTGAAACGGGTGGCGGAGCCTCGATCGGTGATCATCGACATGGTCACCCGATAAAGTGGCTCCCTTTCCGGCGCAAAGGCATGAATGCTGAAGCGCAGGTCGCGATCGTCGATCCAGTACTGGCGCAGCATCTCCGAATTGATCTGGAAGCGGCGGAAGCCTGCAGGGGCGGACTTGTCCTTTACCCCGGCCATGCCGCGGAAATGCACGAGCTTTTCCTGGTCCTTGCTGCTGAAGCCGCTTTCCAGCGACAGATCGACGACAGGATCCGAAGAGGCGCAATAGATCCGCTCCGCCGCGTCGGCCGGCCCGGCAAAGGGACAGAAAAACAGCATCACCGCAAACAGGGGTTTCTTGGACATGTCGGCCTCCCAGGATGTACCATCCTGGGGTAAAGTCTAAAAGAAATCGCTTAACAATTCGCTCAGGCCGACGCACGACGATCAAGCGCTATGGGGCGCGGGCCGCCATAGGCCCAGTTCAACAGTTCCACCGTATGAACAATCGGAATGCCTGTGGCCGAGCCGATCTGGGTCATGCAGCCGATATTGCCGGCCGCGATGACATCAGGCTTCGTCGACTCGATGTTTTTCACCTTGCGGGCCTTCAGCCTCGCCGAAATCTCCGGCTGCATGATGTTGTAGGTGCCGGCGGAGCCGCAGCAGAGATGGCCTTCCGGCGGATCCTTCACGGTAAAGCCGGCCGCCTTCAGAAGAAGCTTCGGCGCCATTGTCACCTTCTGGCCGTGCTGCAGGGAGCAGGCGGAGTGATAGGCAACCGTCATGCCCTTGGTTTCTGCGATCGGCAGATCGAGGGTGGAGAGATATTCGGTGACATCCTTGGCGAGTGCCGAAACGCGCGCGGCCTTCTCGGCGTAGGCGGGATCGAGGCGCAGCATGTGGCCGTAGTCCTTGATCGTCGTGCCGCAGCCCGAGGTCGTGACGATGATCGCGTCGAGGCCGCCCTCTTCGATGGCACGGGTCCAGACATCGACATTACGGCGAGCACTGTCGAGCGCCTGCTCCTCGCGGCCCATATGGTGGACGAGCGCGCCGCAGCAGCCCTCGCCCTTGGGTACGACGACTTCAATGCCCAAGCGGGTGAGAAGCGAGATAGCCGCTTCATTGATGCCGGGATCGAGGACGGGCTGGGCACAGCCGGTCAGGATCGCGACGCGGCCACGGCGGGAGACGGCGGCGGCATGAGTGGCGGGCTTGGCGAAGTCGGAAGGTGGCGCGACGCTGGACGGGGCGAGCCTGAGCATGGCAGCCATCGGCTTCAAGGCCTTCACCTGGTCGAAAAGGCCCGCAAAGGGACGACCAAGAGCGGCGAGCTTCAGGGCCAGCCGGAAACGGCCGGGATAGGGCAGGACCATGGCCAGCATATTGCGCGTCAGCCGGTTCATCAGCGGGCGGCGATAGGTCTTTTCGATATGGGTGCGGGCATGGTCGACCAGATGCATGTAGTCGACGCCCGAAGGACAGGTCGTCGTGCAGGCAAGGCACGAAAGACAGCGGTCGATATGGGTGACGATCTGCTCGTCCGCCGGCCTGCCGTTTTCCAGCATGTCCTTGATCAGGTAGATGCGGCCGCGCGGGCTGTCGAGCTCGTTGCCGAGCGTCACATAAGTGGGACAGGTTGCGGTGCAGAAGCCGCAATGCACGCATTTGCGCAGGATGCTTTCGGCTTCCGCGACATGGGGATCGGCGAGCTGCTCGGCGGTGAAATTTGTCTGCACGCTTTTCCTCCCCCGGAGCGGCCGGCATGGCCGCTCCCATGGCTTCTAATCAGATCCACCAGCTGGTGGGACGGGCAATGGGTTCGCCGGCAGAGGCCTTCTGCAGGCCGATGACGCAGCGGACGACGATCCAGATGGCGACACCGAAGATCAGGATGACGCCAACGGCCACAAGCATCAGGACGCTTGCGATCAGCGCGTAGAGCAGACCGATCCAGAAGGTACGGATGGCATAGGTGTAATGCGTATCGATCCAGGCCGCGCTCTTGCCGCGGTTCACATAGGCCATGATCAGCCCGACGATGCCGGTCAGGCCGACGACGAAGCTGACGAGATAGAGGACATAGACAACCTGGACATTCATGCGGCCAGGGGAAAACCAGCCCTCGCCGCCAGAGGTCGTGGGCGGCTGGTATTGCGGATCAGTCATGACAAAACTCCTTCACGTCATCAGACCGGGATTGAAGATCCCGTGTGGGTCGAGTTTTGCCCTGACTCGGGCGGAAAGCAAAGCGACGGCAGGTGCTTGCGGCTCGAAGGCCGGGATTTCGGAGCGGATCTGCGGTGCGGCCCGGAGCAGCGTGGCATGGCCGCCGCCCAGGGTGCGGATACCATGGCGCAAGACCTCGGCCTCGGGATCGGCCTCCATGCGCATCCAGACGAGACCGCCCTGCCAATCGTAATAGGCGTCGATTCCAGCCCGGAGCCGAAGACCCGCGACCAGCTTCCAGGCCTGCGACGGCGCCATGGACACACGCCAGAGCGGGCGCGCCGTGCCGTCGGCATAGGGTAGGACGTCACGGATTTCCGCCCAGAGCGCTTTGGTGTCTTCAGCGTCGAGACGGCTGACGGGGCCGAAGCCCGCAACGGCCGCCATCAGCTTTTCGGCGCGCACCGCGACAGAGGCTTCCAGGCCTTCCAGGCGCATGACGGTGGCGGCACCTTCGGGCAGCTTGCCGCCGATGAAGCGAACGCGCACGCTTTCCGGCAGATGAGCCGCACCTGAGACTTCAACCGAGAGCGACAGGGCCAAGGCGAGCGCTTTCATCGCCTGCTCATCCTCCAGGCCTGAGATCACGATGGTCGCAGCCGTCTTGGGCACGGGCAGGACCTTGAAAGTGACTTCGGTGAGGAAGCCGAGCGCGCCGTGGGAGCCGGCAAGTAGCTTGACGAGGTCGAGGCCGGTGACGTTCTTCATCACCTTTCCGCCGGCCTTGACCGCTTCGCCCGCCCCGTTGACGAAGCGGACACCGAGCAGATGGTCGCGGGCGGCACCTGCCGTGAAGCGGCGGGGACCGGAGCTGTTGACGGCAAAGAGGCCGCCAATGGTGGGCGTGCCCGAGGTGCCCATGGCGCCACGATGATCCATAGGTTCGAAGGCCATGGCTTGTCCGTTTTCGGCAAGACCTGCCTCGATCTCCGCAACGGGTGTGCCGGCGCGGGCGGTGATGACCATTTCGGCAGGATTGTATTCGACGATGCCAGACAAAGCTGCGGAGGACAGCACTGCCTCTGCGGCAACCCGGTTGCCGAAGCCCGCACGGCTGCCGCCGCCACGGATCTGGAGCGGGTTATTGCGGGAGGCATGGTCGCGGATGAGGTCGGCCGCTTCGGTCTCGGTCGAGGGGGTCAGCATGCTTGGCATCATGCCCTCCCCTCCAGCGGAAAGACCTTGGAGGGGTTTAGGATCCAGTCCGCATCGAAGGCCGAGCGCACGGCCATCTGCTGATCGAGATCGACCTGGGTGAACTGGTGCAACATCAGGTCACGCTTCTCGATACCGACGCCGTGTTCGCCGGTGAGACAGCCGCCAGCATCGACGCAGAGTTTGAGGATCTCCATGCCGGCGGCTTCCGCCTTGGCCGCGTCTTCCGGGTCATTGATGTTGTAGAGGATCAGCGGGTGCATGTTGCCGTCGCCGGCGTGGAAGACATTGGCGACGCGCAGCCCGTAGCGGTCGATGATCTCGGAGGTCTTGCGCAGAACGTAAGCGAGCTGGCTGAGCGGCACGGTGCCGTCCATGCAGATGTAATCAGCGATGCGGCCGGTGGCGCCGAAGGCGGATTTGCGGCCCTTCCAGATGAGGGCCGCTTCCGTCGCCGACTGGCTTTCGCGCACGGTCTTCACGCCATGGCGCTTGGCGATCTCGACGATCGCGGTCAGCATGGCGTCCATCTCGGCTTCGGAGCCCTCGACCTCGACGATCAGAAGTGCTTCGACATCCAGCGGATAGCCGGCCTTGGCGAAGGCTTCGCAGATCTCGATGGCCGGCTTGTCCATGAACTCGATGGCGACGGGAATGATGCCGGCGCCGATGACATCAGCGACGCAGGAGCCGGCTTCGTCGGCGCTGTCGAAGCCGAAGAGCACGGGGCGCGCGCCTTCTGGCTTGGCGAGCAGGCGAACGGTCGCTTCGGTGACGATGCCGAGCTGGCCCTCCGAGCCGCAGACGAGGCCGAGCAGGTCATAACCCTCAGCGTCCAGATGCTTACCGCCGAGATCGACCACAGTGCCGTCGACGAGAACCATTTTCACGCCGAGCAGGTTGTTGGTTGTGACACCGTATTTCAGACAGTGTGCGCCGCCGGAGTTCATGGCGATGTTGCCGCCTATGGTGCAGGCGAGCTGCGAACTCGGGTCGGGGGCGTAGAAATAGCCGTCTGCGCCGACGGCATCGGAGATGGCGAGGTTGGTGACGCCGGCCTGGACCCTGGCGCAGCGATTGGCGTAGTCGACCTCGATGATGCGGGTCATGGCGGAGAGGCCGAGCACGACGGCATCTTCCTGCGGGATGGCACCGCCCGAGAGTGACGTGCCGGCGCCGCGGGGGACGACGGGGATGCCGTAGCGATGACAGTATTTCATGACCGCAGCCACCTGGGCCGTCGTCTCCGGCAGAACAACGGCGAGCGGGCGGCGGCGATAGGCGATGAAGCCATCGGTTTCGAAGGGCACGAGCGCGTTTCGCTCCTCGACAAGGCGCCCTTGCGGCACCAGCTCCTTCAAGTCGGCGAGGATCTCCGCACGACGCGAGAGAACCTCTGGTCGCGGCGGCAAAAAGGCGATGGCCTCGCTCATGTCGGTCTCCTCCCTGATTGCCCGCGATCCTAGCTGCATCGAGGCCAGCGCTCAACTGGTCAAATTTTCTTACCACTAGGACTTTCGCAGGGCAAATGCTATGCACTTATGACCAAATCGGAAAAAGTAGCATCCACTCATGACCAATCTCGGTGATCTCGAAGTCTTTGTCCGGGTAATCGCGGCCGGCAGCATGTCTACGGCGGCGCGCGATCTCGGCTTGTCGCCCGCCGTTGTCTCCAAGCGCATCAAGCGGCTGGAGGACAAGCTCGGCACGCGGCTCCTGCAGCGCACGACGCGGCAGATCTCGCTGACAGAAGCAGGCCAGGGATTTCACGAGCGGGTGTTGACCGTGCTGGGCGGGCTGGAAGAGGCAGAGGCTTTCGCGTCGGGCCGTTCCTCGGAGGTCAACGGCACGCTGAAGATCTCGGCATCGACCTCCTTCGGCCGCATGCATGTCGCGCCACACCTGAAACCCTTCATGGAGGCGCATCCGGATCTCGCGATCCATCTGGTGCTGTCGGACGAGTTCACCGACATCGTCGGCGGCGGCTTCGATCTCGCGATCCGTATCGCGGAACTGAACGATTCCTCGCTCGTTGCGCGCAGGCTCGCCCCGGTGCGTCGTGTGCTGTGTGCGGCGCCAAGTTATCTTGCCGAATACGGAACGCCTGAAACACTCGACGACCTGAAAAAGCATCGCTGCCTGCCCGCGCATAATCATGAATCCTGGCGCCTGGAAGGGCCGAACGGGCCGGTCACGCTTCGTCCGGAGGGCATGCTGATCACCAATTCCAGCGAGGTGCTCCGCGAAGCCGTGATCGCCGGCCTCGGGATCGCGCTGCGTTCCACCTGGGATGTCGGGGCGGAACTGAAGAGCGGGAAGCTTGTGCAGGTGCTGCCGCAGTATGAAAGCTCGCGGAACGTGGCGCTGTCGGCCGTCTATCCGAGCCGCCAGTTTTTACCGGCCAAGGTGCGGCTGTTCATCGACTATCTGGCGGAGTTGTATGGGCCAGTGCCCTATTGGGAGCGCTAGGCCTGGCCCGACAACCCACCCGGCACCGAACTCCAGAACCCATACTTTTTCGAGTGATTGCGGCGCAGCTCCGCGAGGAAGGCGGCATGGGTCGAGAGGCCGTGGCCTTCGGGCAGGTTCGGCGTGAGGCGTGCGAGTTCGCCAACGTAACGCCCGGCATGCGGATAGGCCATGCCGATGCCGCGCCGGAGGATATCCTCGACGAGCACACGGTAGAGCACGACGGCGGCCAGTGGCTCTTTTGCGGAGAGGGCTTCGGCGGCGGGGGCGAGATCGTCGTAGTGGCGGCCTTCCCAGTCGTGGCGGTGGCGCAGGACGTGAGCGGCGGCCAGATCGAGGCGCGGCCAGGCGAGGAAAAAGTCGAGCGCGAGATAGATGTCCTCGTGCTCTTTGGCGAGCGCCAGTGCCCGGTCGAGCTCGTCGAATTCGGCGAAATCGTCGAGCTTGGACAGATAGAGCTTGAGCACGGCTGGATCGAGGGTTTCGCCGAATTCCCGCCAGCGCAGTTCCTGCGCGTCTTCGCGGCGCTTCAATTTGTCCAGGATCTCGGCTTCCAGCAGGCGGCGCTCATGGGCGCCATAGTCCGGACCGACGGAGGCCAGCACACCATTGACCGGGATGAGGCGCACGCCGCGCGGGCGCTCGCGGACCCATTCCAGTGCATCCTCGAAGCGGCCGGCCTGATGCAGCAAATCGGCGACGGCGAGCGTGTCGCGGCGGTTATCGGGCTTCTGGCGTTCGAGGGCCAGAAAATCATCGATATCGCCCTGATGCAGGGCAAGCGATTGCAGGAGATCGAGGGCGCCGAGTTTCAGCGGCTCGGACGGCAGGACTTCGGCCAGTGCCTGGCGCCAGGTCTTGGCGGCCGGAGCCGAGAGGACGCCGGTCAGTGCGCGCAGAAAACCGGTGTGTTCACCATAGCGATCGCGAAGCCTCAGGCGTTCCAGATGCGGCACCAGCAGCGCCTGCTCTTCGGCGCCAACGGTCTTGATCAGCTCAAGCGTGGCAAGTTCCGTGTCCTCGAAGACCTTCCACAGGCGGGCATTGTCGGTTGCCATGCGGCCCGAGACGGGGAAGCGCAGGCCGAGGAAACGAAGAATGCGTTCGGCCGCGGCCTGGGGATCGGCAGCGCCAAGTTCGGACAGGATGTTGCGGGCAAGGGCTGCAAATTCACCAGCGAGATCGCGGGCGCGTGCCCGATTGATGCGTGTCGTCGACTGGTCGATCGCATCGAGGCGCTTGTCGATCAGCCGCGCCATCTCGTCCGGACCGGTTTCCCCGGCGAGTGCCGTCTGAAGCCTTGCCTTCAGCGCCTTGTTGGCGGCGGACTCCTCCAGGAGAATATCGACCAATTTCTCGAGCCCAAGGCCTGATAGCCCCTTCTTGTCGAGTTTCGCCTTGGTCTGCTTCGCCATTCTGCCTGTCACCTGCAACTGTGTGTCGCCTTATATCGACCGGCAGTGGCAAGCGGCAAGCGCTGATCACCCTTCCCGCTCGTGGCTCCTGCGGATCCGTCGCACCACCCACCAGACGCCGAGGACCGAAAGCGGCACTGAAATGCCGGTGATGATCGCCGTGTCGAAAGGCAGGAGGTCGTGCGGGATGGCCTTGGCGGCATAGCCGACCAAGCCGACCACATAGTAGGAGATGGCAGCGACGGAGAGGCCTTCGACCGTCTGCTGCAGACGGAGCTGCATTTCTGCGCGGCTGTTCATGGCGGTCAGGAGGTCTGAATTCTGCCGCTCCAGCTCGACATCAATCCAGGAGCGGACAAGGGCCGTGGCGCGTGAGAGTTTGCGCGAGAGGTTCGCCTGGCGTTCCTCGATCGACTGGCAGGTGCGCATGGCCGGCGCCAGACGGCGCTCAAGGAAGGCGCCGAGGGTTTCGTGGCCGGGAACCGGGGTTTCGTCCAGCGTCTTCACGCGCTCGCGCACGATGCCATCATAGGCACGGCTGGCGCCGAAGCGATAGAGGCTGAGAGCCGCGTTTGCTTCCAGTTCCGCTGCAAGCCGCGTGAGTTCCGACAGCATCTCGTCGGACTCGTTGCGGGCATGCGCCTTCATACGCTGCGTGACGGCGGTCAGGCCGTCCTCGATGCGGCGGATCTCTGGGGAGAGTGTCTGGGCGAGCGGCAGGCCGAGCATGGCCATGGTGCGATAGGTTTCTATGTCGAGCAGGCGCTGCACGACCGCGCCGCGCCCGGCTTCGGTCATGCCGCGATCGATGACGAGGATCTGGGTGAGACCATGACCGTCCTGGCGGAAGTCGGTGAGCACGGCAGCCTGACCGTTCTTGAGCTCGCTGTAGCAAAGGCTGGCGGGATCGAAAGCCGCGCGGGCATCGGCAATGTCGGGACCGTCGGGGCGCAGCTCCAGCCGGATGCCAGAGATCAGCGGACCGGGCGCGGTGAAGCCGTCGCCAAAGGGATGGATCGGCACCTCGCCGCCGAAACTCTCCGGCAGCGGACCGTCCCAGAACCAGGTCGAGAATTCGGTGTGGCGCTCCCAGCGCAGCGTGCCCTGCCCCCAGGCCAGCGCATGATAACGCCCCTGCTTGTCCGGTGGCGCCACCCCGCGGGCGCGGGACAGTTCAGAAATGGCGGCGTGATGAACGGCCGAGCCGCCATCCATCATAAAGGCCAGCTGGAAGATGACACGGCCGGATTTCACCAGCGCGTAAGGTCTCGCGTGGATTTCCCCGAGCGCCAGCGCGCGCTCCGGTGCCATTGGAAATGCAAAATCACCCTTTGCCACGCAGTCGTCTCCCTTGCCCAGGATCAAGCTAGCAGTGCTCTGAGGCCAGCGCAAAGGCGCAAACGTCACAGCCCGGTCTCCGATGGCTTCAATTGCAATAGTCAAGTGGACAGTAAAATTGACCAATTGCTGCAGGGCTTGGTATGAATCGTCACGGAGAGCGCGATGACCGACGATGACGAAAAACTGTTTTCAGGCGTGAGCCACAGTCGAACGGCCGACGAAGTGGTGCAACAGATCGAGCTTCTGATTCTCGACGGCGTGTTGCGCGACGGGGACCGGCTGCCGGGCGAACGGGAGCTCGCACAGTCGCTGGAAGTGTCTCGGCCGATCCTGCGCGATGCGCTGAAGGAGCTGGAAAATCGCGGGTTGCTGGTTAGTCATCACGGCGGTGGCACCTTCGTCGCCGACATTATCGGGCAGGTCTTTTCCAAGCCGATCATTGATCTCATCTCACGGCATGCGCGGGCGACGCGCGATTATCTCGAATATCGCCGCGAACTCGAAGGGCTGACGGCAGAGCTTGCTGCACAGCGTGCGACGGAAACCGACAAGGCACATCTGTCACGCATCATAGAGGATATGCGGCGCGCCCATGACGAGGCCCAGCCGGAGGACGAGCTGTCGGCGGATGTGGAATTCCACAATGCCGTCGGGGAAGCCGCCCACAACATCATACTGCTGCACACCATGCGCGCCTGCTACCGGCTTCTGTCGGAGGGCATCTTCTTCAACCGCAAGGCCGTCTTCTCCCTGCCGAATGCCCGGGAACGCCTGCTGGAACAGCATGTGGCAATCCATGACGCCATCCTCGCCGGGGACGCTATCGGCGCAAAGGCGGCCGCACAGGCACATATCGACTTCGTCATGCGGGCGGCGGACGAAAGCGCAAGGGCCGGCGAGTGGGGCCGGGTTGCGAAACTCAGGCTGATCCGGCGCGACGGCAGCCGTACGAGCCGCGCTGGCTCAAACTTGAGAACGGACGCGAAATCCTAGGCTGCCCTCGGCTTTGACCGACGACTTGCGTCGACTTAGGCCCAGCTGCGACCGTGAGCTGACCATCGGCTCAATTGCGACAGAAATCAATTTTCACGGAATTTTCATCTAAATAATGAAACATTTTCCTGCGTCTTGCGTTATCATTCCCGCTTATCAAGAACGAAATTTTCAAGAGTGGGGATTATGGCGCTACCAATGGATCCACATGAGACGCCGCGCATTGCGCTCGTTTCCACGCATGGCTACGTCGCCGCACAACCGCCTCTCGGGGCTGCCGATACGGGCGGCCAGGTCGTCTATGTGCTTGAACTGGCGAAGAAACTCGCCCAACTCGGGCACAAGGTCGATATCTTCACCCGCCGGTTCGAAGACCAGCCGGAGATCGACGAAGTGGACGACAATGTCCGCGTCGTGCGCATTCCCTGTGGCGGTCGCGATTTCATCCCGAAGGAATATCTGCACCGGCACCTCAATGAATGGAATGAGAAGGCCTTGCGCTGGATCAAGCGCGAAGGCCTGAGCTACCTCTTTATCAACAGCCACTACTGGGATGCAGGCGTTGCCGGACAGCGGCTCTCCGAAGCACTTCGCGTGCCGCATATCCACACACCGCATTCGCTTGGCATGTGGAAGAAGCGGCAGATGGAAACGGACTATCCAGAGCAGGCGGACAAGTTCGAGCAGGAGTTCAACTTCAAGGAACGCATCCAGCACGAACTGATCGTCTATCGTAGCTGCCAGCTGGTAATTGCGACGACGCCGATCCAGCTCGACATGCTGACCGAGGATTACGGCCTGCCGCGGAATCGCATTCACATGATCCCGCCGGGTTACGACGACAACCGATTCTATCCGGTGTCGGAATCCTCGCGCCGCATGGTGCGCCAGCGCTTCGGGTTCGAGGGCACGACCGTGCTCGCCCTCGGCCGCCTCGCGACCAACAAGGGCTACGATCTCCTGATCGACGGCTTTTCGGTGCTGGCCGAGCGGGTGCCGGAGGCGCGGCTGCGGCTGGCGCTGGGCGGCGAGAACATGGATCCACAGGAGGAGACCATTCTGGCCCAACTGAAGCAGCAGGTCGCCGATCTCGGCATTTCCGAGAAGGTCGAGTTCACCGGTTTCATTCCGGACGAAGATCTGCCTGACATGTACCGGGCGGCCGACCTGTTCGTTCTGTCGAGCCGCTACGAACCCTTCGGCATGACGGCGATCGAGGCCATGGCGAGCGGTACGCCGACGATCGTCACGATCCATGGCGGCTTGTTCCGGGCCGTCAGTTATGGCCGCCATGCGCTGTTTGCGGATCCGTTCGACAAGTACGATCTGGGGATAACCATGATGAAGCCGCTCAAGCATCCGCGGCTTTACGGGCGCCTGTCGCGCATGGGCGCCCACAAGGCGCGCAGTCTCTTCACCTGGACCGGGATCGCCCAGCAGCTCGTGGCTCTTGTGGAAGGCCGCCCGGTGGCGCAAGCTCTCGAGGAAAGCGACTGGGCAGAGCCATGGAACGACGGGGATTGAAACCGATACGCCTCTTCTCCTCCGATCTCGACGGGACCCTTGCCGGTGACCGGCAAGCCTCGCAGGAGTTCGCGCGGCTGTGGGAGGCCTTGCCCGAAGAGACGCGGCCGCTTCTGGTCTACAACAGCGGTCGTCTGATCGAAGATATCATCGAATTCACGGCGGAAGAGGGATTGCCGGCAGCGGACTTCCTCATCGGCGGCGTGGGAACGATGTTGCACTCAGAGCGCCACCCGCATCTGAGCTTGGACTATCAGACCGTGATCGCTGAAGGCTTCGACGTCGACCTGATCGAAGCGGAACTGGTGATGATCGAGCGCCTGACGCGGCAGCCGACGCATTACCAGCACGACTACAAGTCGAGCTGGTATCTGCATGACGCAACGGCGGAAGAACTCCTGGAACTGGAACAGCTCCTCGCTGGTTCAGGCCACCGAGTTCGCATCATCTACTCGAGCGGTCGTGACTTGGACGTCCTGCCTGATATGGCAGACAAAGGACAGGCATTGACCTGGCTTTGCCGGACTCTCGATATCGGGCTCGATGAGGTGGTCGTCGCCGGTGACACCGGCAATGACAGGGCAATGTTCGAGCTGGATGGCGTTCGTGGTATCATCCCGGGCAATGCGCTTCCGGAACTCGCCAGCCTCGCGCATGCAAGGGCCGGCATCATCGCCTCCGAAGGCATTGCTGCCCGGGGCATAATCGAGGGCTTGAGGCACTTCGGTGTGTTTGCGGCATCCGAGCCGACTTGAATGTCGGAAAACACGACTTTTGGGCATCATATGTCGCATTGAATTGAACGCACGGCGCTCAAATCTGATAAGCAGCGATAACCATCGCGTGAAATTCGCGACGAGCCTGCAATCTCAGGCATATTGTGACAGCATTTTGGCGTATTCTAATCAACGAATCGAGGTGACACTTCTTTGGGTATCATTGGCCGCATCACATCTGACCTCAGGCTCATGCTGCAGCGTCCGCCGCGGCAGCAATTCGCTGCGATCTGCTATCGCACGAAGAAAAAGACGGGCGATCTGGAGGTCCTGCTGATCACGAGCCGGGATACGGGCCGTTGGGTCATTCCAAAGGGGTGGCACATGCCGGGCAAGCAGCCCCATGCCATTGCCGAGCGGGAGGCTTTCGAGGAAGCCGGTATCAAGGGCAAGGCGACTGTCGAGCCGATCGGCTATTTCACGTACATGAAAAAGATGCGCGGCGGGCACAAGGTAGCGACCAGGGTGCAGGTGCATGCCCTCGAGGTCAAAAGCCTCATGAAGGACTTTCCAGAAAAGGGAACCCGGCGCCTGGAATGGGTCAGTTGCGAAGAAGCCGCTGCACGCGTCGACGAACCGGAACTGAAGTCACTGTTCGCGGATTTTGCCGAAATGTCACAACCCGCGCCGCCAGCGGTGAAAAAGGCTGCATTACGCGGCTGAAAACGACTGTCACAAAACTGTCATATTGCGGCCGGCGCCCTTTATCGCTAGGGGCTTCTGCAACACGATGAAATATCCCGCCTGGCGCATCGGCCCCGGCCTATCTTTCATCATCCGCCGCTAGAAAGAGAATGAGGAACCGGAGAGGTAGCCTCGTCCGGAGACATCTCGCATGGGCAAGACCAAGCCGAAACTCGTCAAGCCGACACTCGACAAGGATCTCGATAAGATCGCCCATGTCGAGGAGGCAGCGCATCACGTCTCCCGCGGCTTCGCGCCGCTCGGCATTGCGCTGATCTTCCTTGTGCTCGCCACCGTGCTGGCCGGTGCTGCCGTCATGGATCGACCAGGAGCCGCAGTCATTATCGCAGCGGCCGCGATCGGCGCCTATATGGCGATGAACATCGGCGCCAACGACGTCACCAACAATGTCGGTCCGGCCGTCGGAGCGCGTGCCATGACCATGGGCGTGGCACTGGCCATTGCCGTGGTGTTCGAAACTGCAGGGGCAATGATTGCCGGTGGCGATGTCGTATCGACGATTTCCCGCGGGATCGTCGATCCTGCGAAGTTGCCGAACTCGGACATGTTCATCTGGGCGATGATGGCTTCGCTTCTCTCCTCTGCCCTGTGGGTCAATCTCGCCACCTGGATTGGCGCGCCGGTCTCGACGACCCATGCGGTCGTCGGCGGCGTGCTGGGTGCTGGCGTCGCCGCCGCCGGCGTGTCGGCAGTCGATTGGGGCATCATGGGCGGGATTGCCGCAAGCTGGGTCATCTCGCCGGTCCTCGGTGGCATCATCGCCGCGCTTTTCCTTGCCTTCATCAAGGAATTCATCATCTACCGCGAAGAAAAGATCGCAGCGGCGCAGCGCTGGGTGCCCGTGCTGATCGGCATCATGACCGGCTCCTTCATCGCCTATCTCGCGCTCAAGGGTCTGAACAAACTCATCGCCATCAGCCTCATGCAGGCCTGCCTGATCGGCCTTGCATTCGGCATCCTCTCCTGGTGGCTGAGCGTTCCCCTAATCCGCCGACAGTCACGCGGGCTCGAAAACCGCAACCAGTCACTGCGCAAGCTCTTCCAGCTGCCGCTCATCTTCGCAGCCGCCCTGCTCTCCTTCGCGCATGGCGCCAATGACGTGGCCAATGCGATCGGGCCGCTGTCGGCGATCGTGCATGCGGCGCAGGACCAGGAAATCTCGGGCCAGGTCACAGTACCACTCTGGGTTATGGTGATCGGCGCTGCAGGCATTTCGCTCGGCCTGTTGCTCTTCGGTCCGCGGCTCATCCGCCTGGTCGGCGAGCAGATTACCAAGCTCAACCCGATGCGGGCCTTCTGCGTATCGCTTTCAGCCGCCATCACCGTCATCGTCGCTTCGGCACTCGGCCTGCCGGTCAGTTCCACGCATATCGCGGTCGGCGCGGTCTTCGGCGTCGGCTTCTTCCGAGAATGGTATACGCGCAATTCCAAGCGTCGCATGGCCTATATGCGCAACAAGGCCGAACGCTTCGAGATCGAGCCAAAGCCGGAGCGCAATCCGGAGGAGATCCGTCGCCGCTACCTCGTCCGCCGCTCGCACTTCATGACGATCGTCGCAGCGTGGATCATTACGGTTCCGGCCTCGGCTGGGCTTGCAGCCGTGTTGTATTGGATTATGTCTCACCTGGCTCTTTGATCCCGGAGACAGGACTACCATGCGTGCCAATTACCGGATGCAGCGGCTCTATGTGACCGCCGACCTGGCTCACGCCCAAGCCTTCGAGGCAACGGCGGAGCAGTTCAACTATCTCGCCCATGTGCTGCGTTTCGACGATGGTGCAGAGCTTCTCGTCTTCAACGGGCGGCATGGCGAGTGGCGGGCGAGCGTGAATTTTCCGACGCGCAAGAAGATCCTGCTGATGCCAGTGGAGGAGACGCGACCGCAGCCTGCGGACAGCGACCTGTATTTTCTCTTTGCGCCGCTCAAGGTGGGGCGCATGGACTATCTGGTGCAAAAGGCTGTCGAAATGGGCGCCGGCGTGCTGCAGCCCGTGATGACGCAGCATGTGCAGGGCAAGATCGGCAGTGTCGAGCGATTGCAGGCCAATGCCGTGGAGGCGGCGGAGCAATGCGGTATCCTCGCCATCCCCAGGGTCGCCGAGCCTCAGAAGCTGCGTGACCTGCTCGAGCGCTGGCCGGCGGGCCGCCGGATCATCTATTGCGACGAGGACAGCGCGACGCAAAACCCGCTTCCCGCGCTATCGCGCATCGAGGAGAAGTCGCTGGCGCTGCTGGTCGGACCTGAAGGTGGTTTTTCAGAAGAAGAGCGCGGCCTGCTGCGCTCCCTGCCCTTCGTGACGGCCATTCCGCTTGGACCTCGCATCCTTCGTGCCGACACCGCCGCCGTTGCCGCGATGGCCGTCGTTCAGGCTGCAATCGGCGATTGGCGCTAGCCATCTGCAGCATGATTTGACGTTCCGGTTTTTTGAGCAGTGCTTGAGAGAATTTCACTTGCGCGGCACATAAATCCGGTTCAATCAGCCTCAGTAATGGGCTCCAGATCTGCCCATCGGCGACGCCCAGCAAGGTAGCTTTCATGGCCCGTGATACGACCGACCAGACCCCTCTCGGCACTCTCGACGACATGGCGGCCTATATGGACGCTGGGTCGAAGCCGAAGGAGCAGTTCCGGATTGGCACCGAGCATGAGAAGTTCGCTTTCTTCCGGGCCGACAACAGCCCGGTCCCTTATCATGGGGAGCACAGCATCTCGGCACTGCTGAAGGGCATGCAGTCCAAGCTCGGCTGGGAGCCGATCATGGATGGCGAGAACATCATCGGCCTTGGCGAACAGCATGGCATGGGCGCAATCTCGATCGAGCCGGGCGGCCAGTTCGAACTGTCCGGCGCGCCGGTCGAGACGCTGCACCAGACCTGCAAGGAATCGAACCAGCATCTCGCCGTTCTGCGGGACGTCGCAGAGCCGATGGGCATCCGCTTCCTTGGCATTGGGGGCAGTCCGAAATGGTCGCTGTCTGAGACGCCACGCATGCCGAAGTCGCGTTACGACATCATGACCCGCTACATGCCGAAAGTCGGCAGCCAGGGTCTGGACATGATGTACCGGACCTGCACGATCCAGGTCAACCTCGACTTTTCATCCGAGGCCGACATGCGCCAGAAGATGCGGGTGTCGATGAAGCTGCAGTCTCTGGCGACCGCGCTCTTCGCCTCCTCGCCCTTCACCGAAGGCAAGCCGAACGGGCTTCTGTCCTGGCGTGGCGACATCTGGCGCGATACCGACAACCAGCGCGCCGGCGTACTGCCCTTCACCTTCTCAAAGGACTTCTGTTTCGGCGACTACGTCGCCTGGGCGATCGATGCGCCGATGTATTTCATCGTACGTGACGGGCGCTATCACGACTGTACCCACATCACCTTCCGCCAGTTCATGGACGGCGCGCTGAAGGGCGAAGTCGCCGAATGGGAGCCGCAGCAGGGCGACTGGACGAACCATCTGTCGACGCTCTTCCCCGATGTGCGGCTGAAGCGTTTCCTCGAAATGCGGGGTGCCGATGGCGGTCCCTGGCGGCGCATTTGCGCGCTGCCGGCGCTTTGGGTCGGCCTGCTTTATGACGAAACGGCTCTTGCAGCGGCAGACGATCTCACCGCCGACTGGGCGGTCGAGGATGTCATCGCCATGCGCGATACGGTTCCGGCGCGGGGTCTGAAGGCCTCGGTTGCCGGACGGCCGTTGATGGAGGTCGCGCGCGAAGTCGTGGACATGTCGCGCTCCGGCCTCAAGGCCCGCGCGCGGTTGAACTCCGAGGGGCAGGACGAGAGCGTCTTCCTCAACACGCTCGACGAAGTTCTCGCCAAACGCACGACGCTGGCGGACGATCTGCTGGCGCTTTACCACGGCCGCTGGAACGGCTCAGTGGAGCCCGTGTTCGAGGAATACCAGTACTGACGCAGTACAGCCTCCCCAGCCTGGGTTTTGACATGGCGGGCAAAAACCGGTTTGCCTCGGGGGCTTTCCGGATATAGTGCTGAATCAGCTGCACTAATCCGGGGAGATTGCCATGCTGCCACTGTTCGACATGATGATGCAGGCGCAGAACGGTATGGCGATGGATGCCATGGCCAAACAATATGGCCTGGCGCAGGAACAGGCGGCCAAGGCCGTGGCTGCGCTGATGCCAGCCTTTGCCTCGGGCTTCAAGCGCAACACCACCAATCCATATGATCTCTCAGCCCTCATGCAGGCGATGACCTCGGGCAATTATGCCAAATACTTCGAGGACATGAGCTCGGCCTTCACGCCGCAGGGCATTGCCGACGGCAACCAGGTGCTGCAGCAACTCTTCGGCTCGAAGGAAGTCTCACGCGCGATCGCCGCCCAGGCCGCGCAGCTTTCGGGCATCGGCCAGGACATCCTCAAGCAGATGATGCCGGCCATGGCCGACACGCTGATGGGCGGGCTCTTCAAGCAGACGGCGGGGCAGTTCCCGGGCGCCAACGCCTTTGCAGGCTCGCCGATGGCCGCGATGATGCAGCAATGGCTGGAAAGCACGGGCATGCAGCCCAAGCCGCAAGCTCAGGCCGCGACGATGTTCGACAACCCGTTCACCCGCGCCTTCCAGGACATGATGGGCGGCCAGGCAAAGCCGGCACCACAGGCCGCTGCCAATCCCTTCCTCGACAACCCTTTCACCAAGGCCTTCCAGGAAATGGCGACGGCCTATACGGCGCAAATGACCGGCCAGCCGACAGAAGCGCCCAAGGCACCGCCGGAGGCTGCAAAGACGCCGGAGAAGCAGGCACAGGAAGGCTTCGCCGCGATGATGAACACCATGTTCGACAGCGGGCTGGAAGTGCAGAAGAGCTACCAGAAGAGTATGGAGCAGATCTTCGACACCTATCTGACCGCCTCGCGCAAGGACGTATCGGAGCCTGACACCAAGGCCTGAAGCATCTTCGTATTCGCGCTACCCAGACAATTCACGATGCAGTAATTTTTCACCTTACGGTGAAGGCCGCTGAGCCGTAGGGTGCGCCGGAAACAAGGGGGCATTGATGAGTTTCACGGGGCATGACTATCACGAGGAATTCGAAGAGCTTTGTCACAATCTGCCGCAGGAGCGTGACCCAGTTGCGGTCAGGGGAGGCCTGATCATCCTTGAATGGAAGCTTTGGGAAGCGCTGCGCACTGTGATGTTGTACAGCTCGATGGCTTGCGCCGGAGTCTTGGTCCTCCCCGCCTATCTATTCGTCGTGACGCCGATGGATAAGTCGGCCAAGTCAGCCACAATTGCGTTTGGCATCTACCTCGTTCTCGCGACGCTGTTTTACTGGATCAGCCGATTTGTCTTTCACTGGGAGTTTTCGAGAAAGATCGAGGGACGAAAGTTCGGCGATCCGTTGCCCCCGCGTTGACAAACGAGAGCAACGGCACAAAGCCAGCTGACGCTAGAGCTTTCTCCGTTTTCGCAGAAACGAAAACGGCGCGGTCTCCCGCGCCGTTTGCATGTCTGGGGAGAGCGTAGCTCAGAATTCTTCCCACTCGTTGTCTGATTTGCCGTCCTTGGCCTGGGTCAGCTTCGCCCCGAGGCCGATCGAGATCTTGTCCATAAGGGAGCGCGCCGGCGATGCGACGGCGCGATTGCCGGCTGCGGCGGGGGCGACCTTCGGCTTCAGGAAGGAGCCCGTGGCCGGCTTGTCGGCTGGCGGCGCGGGCCGGGAGGGCGACGTCTGGGTCGGACGGCTGAAGCTCGTGTCGCGCTGCTGGTCGGCGAAGCGGTTCTGGAGGGTCGAGGCACCCGCTTCGACCGTGAACTGACCGACGAGGCCCGACAGCATTTCGGCGTCCTGGGTGAGGCCCGCCATCTCCGTATTGGTCTGTTCGGCGGCCCGGGCATTCTGCTGGGTGACATTTTCCATGCGGGCGACCGCATCATTGATCTCGTTCAGGCTCGCGGATTGCTGTTTGGAGGTGGAGGCGATCGAATGAATATGATCGCCGATCTGCACCACCTGTCCGGCAATGGACGAGAGGACCGTTCCCGTTTCGCGCACGAGGCCAACGCCGCTCGAAACTTCCTGGCCGGATTTGGTGATCAGGGCCTTGATATCCTTTGCCGCAGTCGCCGAGCGCTGCGCGAGTTCACGCACTTCCTGGGCGACGACGGCAAAACCCTTGCCGGCTTCACCGGCGCGGGCTGCCTCGACACCTGCGTTGAGAGCGAGCAGATTTGTCTGGAAGGCGATTTCGTCGATGACGTTGATGATCTTGGAAATCTCGCTCGAAGCCTGTTCGATGCGGCTCATCGCGTCTATGGCGCCCCCGACGATCTCGCCGGAACGGTCGGAATTGGCACGAGCTTCCCGTGCGAGAGTCGATGCGTTTTCGGCGCGCTCCGAAGAGTGCCGGATGGCCTCCATGATCTGGCGGATTGCGGTCGAGGTCTCGACCAGGGCTGCAGCTTGCTGTTCCGTGCGGAGGCTTAGGTCGGCTGTCGCTGAGCTCACCGTGCCGCTCTTGCGATTGATCTCGGCGACATTGCCGTGAACGGAGCTGACCGTCGCCGACAGGCGTTCGAGCGAGGTGTTGAAGTCGAGGCGCAGGCGGTCGAGATTGCCGACGAGCGGCTTGCGGATGGTTGCGGTGAGATCGCCATTGGCGAGACGCTGAAGGCCCGTGCCGAGCACTTCGATCGCCTCGGTGAGTTCAGCCTGGGCGGTCGCCCGTTCCGTCTCGCGCTGGTGGCGTTCGCTTTCGGTCGCCGAACGGCGGCTTTCGTTTTCAGCCTCCAGCTGCCGCTTGTCGATCTCGGCCTGGCGGAAGACGGCAACGGAGCGGACCATGTCACCGATTTCGTCCGAACGATCGATGCCCTTCAGGTCGATGTTCGTATCGCCGTCGGCGAGCTGTCCCATGGAGGTGACCAGTTCGGAGATCGGCCGGGTCAGGCTGCGCGAAAAAACGAAACCGACCAGCGAGCCAACGAGGACCAGGATCGCGCCGATACCGACGGAGTTGAGGCCGGCTGACACGACCTGGGCCGTGATTTCGTCTTCGCCGATCAGCGCGACGACGGCCCAACGGACATCGCCAAAATCGAGTGGGAAGACGGCCGCATGGCTCGACATGCCGCGATAACCTTCGAGATCGCCGGTGGCATCCTGGCCGTTCAGCGCGTCCGCGAGGGCGGGGGCGCTCATGCTCACCTTGAGGCTGTCGATGTCGGCGGTACGCGGGCTGTCGGAGACGAGCAGGCCAGCCTTGTCCACCAGGACGGTTTCACCGGTCGTGCCGAGACCGCGCGTGTTGGCGAAGATGCTGTTCAGCTGGTCGTTCGGCAGCTGATAGGCCAGCACGCCAAGCTTGCGCTCGTTCATGATGATCGGAACGGCAACGAAGGCCGCGGGCTGGCCGGCCGAAGGTTCGTAGGCCTCAAAATCGGAATTGGCGAAGACGGCCGGATCCTCACTCTCGTTTGCCTTCTTAAAGACCTGGCCGAGGCCAGTGTCTTTGTAGGGACCGGTTATGAGGTTGGTGCCGAAATCACGCTCCTTCATGACCGTGTAGACGACGTTGCCATCCACATCGATGAGGAAGATGTCGTAATAGCCTTGGGCCTGAAGATGCTTGAGGAAGGTCGTGTGGCCCTGACGGTGGGCGCGGTCGTAGCTGTCCTTCTTGGCACTATCGAGATTGAACTTCTCGCCGACCGGATTGGGGTTGTCGTCGATGTAGCGCTTCTGCAATTCGGCCGCCGGGTTGTCGCCGAGCTTCGGCCAGGCGCCCGTGATGCCGAACAGCGCCTGCTGGGTCATCATGTCGGACGCCGTGGCGCGGGCGTCGAGCTGGATGGCTTCGAGAAAACGACGTGCCTCGTTGCGGCGGCCATCTGCGGTCGCCTCCAGCTTCTGGTAGACCTGCTCATCCAGGATGCGGCTCTGCTGCACGAGGCCGATCGCCACGGAGGCACTCAGGATTACGAGAGCGAACAGCGTTGTGGCCAGGGGCAGCTTGGTCGAAATGCGCATGAAGGGTCTCCAGATAGGTAGCGCGTCAGGCGCTTCATGGCTGACACACGCTCGTTAGCAACAGGTTACTTCCTGCCGCTTTTCCCCTCATATTCCACAGGACACATCATTAAATTAGCATTTGCAAAAAAGCCCGGCCCGAAATGATCGGGACCGGGCAAGAGGCAGGGCTATTGGCTGTCACCCTGCGGGGATGGAAAGCGAATCAGTCGGCTTTCAAACCGCGAAGAGACTGCTCGGCGCGGCGGCGCGCGAGACGGGTCAGTTGCAGCGAAGGATCGTCAGCAAAGCCATGGCGGCGAAGCACATCCTGAACCTCGCCGCGGCTGAGGCCGAGGTCGTTCAGAAGGCGCTCGTCGAGGTCGGCAAGGCTGTTCGCGGCAAGACGATTGCGCAGCGCGACGCGAAGGGATCCGAACCACGCGTTAAGGCGGGCGAGACGCACGGCAAGCGTCTGGCTCTGCCGTTCAACTGCGATATCGAGGTCGAAGTCTAGGATCCGATCGTTCGTGCGCATGGCGGTGTCCTTTCAGCGGGCACGAGGAGTTTGCCCCGCCCGCAGGAGCGGACAGGTAACGAGGGCTGGAGGTGGAAGTTGGCCGGAAACCGGTCGGTGAGGATTACGATGATGAAGATCGCAAAAGGATATTGATCAGTCCAACGAATGTTTCTAATGGTAGTCATCAACCCTTCTGATGGATGACCTCCCATGGCGGCCCCACTCGATATCGATCAGTTGCAGACCTTCATCGCCATCGTCGACACAGGCAGTTTTACCAAGGCTGCCGGACGCGTGTTCAAGACCCAGTCTGCCGTTTCCATGCAGATGCGCCGCCTCGAGGAGCGGGTCGGCAAGCAGTTGTTCATCAAGGATGGGCGCGGCAATCGGCTGACGGTAGACGGCGACAAACTGCTCAACTATGCGCGCAGGATCATCCGACTGAATTCCGAGGCGATGGCAGCCTTCGACGACAACCGGCTGGAAGGCACGCTCCGCATCGGGACGCCGGATGACTATGCCGACCGGTACATGCCAGAGATCATCGGACGTTTTGCCAAGACGCACCCGAATGTGGAGCTCTATATCGTCTGCGAACCCTCAATGGACCTCGCCGACAAGATGGCGAAGGGCGAGCTCGACATCGCGCTGGTGACGCACAACCCGCTGCTGCGGCAGTCCGATGTGGTACGCACCGAACCGCTCTGCTGGGTGGGATCGTCCAACCATCCTCTCAAGGATGATGCGCCCGTTCCGCTGGCCGTCGGTCGGCGCGACTGCCAGTGGCGGCAACTCGCATGCTCTGCGCTCGATGCCGACGGGCGCGACTATCAGATCCTCTTCACCAGCTGGTCGTCGACCGTGGTGGCGGCTGCGGTCCTCGCCGGCATGGCGGTCTCGATCCTGCCGGAATCGGCCCTTCGGACGGGCATGAAGGTGCTGACATCTCATGACGGCTTTCCGCCGCTTCCGCCGGTCCAGATCGGCCTGATGAAGCGGCCGGGTCTTTCGACGTCGCTGGTCAACGCGATCACTGACCACATCACCGCTTGTCTCGACAACATCACGCCCGCACAGGTCGAAGACGACATGGACGGGGAGCCGAAGACCTATTCGCGCTATTATCCGCGTCTTCGGGCCGGCAACATGATTCCGGGCTGGTAACGCGGCCGGCGGATTTCCCTCAATAGGCGAAAAGCGACGCGCGCAGAGTACGGCGCCACTGATCCAGGTGGTCGCGCGCGACGTCTTCCTGCTGTTGCGTGGCGTAGCGGATGACTTCGCCGGTCGCGAGGATCATCAGCTTCAGGTTGACGCGGAATCGCGGATAATCGTTCTCGGGAACGAGATGCGACAAATCGCGGTAGAAGCTCGCGATGACATGGTCATGGTAGTCGGCGGAAATCTGGCTTAGGTCCCGATCCGTCACGATCGCCTGCCACAAAGTCATGTAGATCCGTTCCTGGCGGAATAGGGCATGAAGTTCGATCAGGCTGTCAGCAGCACGTTCGGAGGCCTCTTCCAAGGTATCGACACCCTGGAAAACCTGTCGGACAAAACCATCCAGCCGCGTCGAAAAGCGGTCATGCAAGGCCTTGATGACCGCCGCCTTCTGCGGAAAAAACTGATAGAGCGAGCCGATCGAAATCCCCGCCTTTTGAGCAACCTCGCTCATCGTTGTCTCGGCGATGCCCTTCTCCAGGAAAAGCTCGACCGCCGCCTCCAGGATCGCCTCCAGCCGCTGGATGCTTCGTTCCTGCTGCGGCTTCTTGCGCAACTGAAGCCGTCCCTCCACCACCTGCTCGTTCATTCCATTCCCCGATCCAGACCGCCGTCATGGCCGCCAATGCATGTCATGGCAATAGGCCAGGGGTCTGGCCAAAGCGTTAACGAATTTCGTCTGGCCCATGATTGGACGATTTCACACAGAAAAGGTGCGTCTCGACGTCAGCCGACCACCTGCAGATGTCGCTCCCGGGCCAGATCGAATGTCTGAATGCCGTCCTTGGGACGGCCACGGTTGCGCCACTTGGGATGCTTCAATGTATAGGCCGCGTCGTCATAACCGGCCTTCCAGTGCTCCGCGATCGACCGGCGGGAGAACTCCACGTCCATGGCATGTGTGGCATGCGAAGCCCGTCGGTGGATGAGGTGCACGATCGTCACGTCGTATTCGTGACCGATCGAACGCAGGATCTTCGCATCCTCGTCATCCTGGAACTCCGGTGGCAGCCTTTCCAGGAGGCGCTTGGCGGCGCGGCGGACGATCTGGCGCCTCGCGAAATCGTCGGTGTTCATGCGCGTTCTGCTCGAATAGCGGATTTCCTTGATGCGGCTTTCCACCTCGAACTGATCACGGGGCATGTCGCCGCGCGCATTGAAGAGGTCCACCTGAAAGATCTCCAGATCGCTCGAGGCATCGTTGACGTTGAGCACATGCTGCAGCGGCGTGTTGGAGACAAGGCCGCCGTCCCAATAATGCCGTCCGTCGATCTCGACCGGCGGAAAGCCAGGTGGCAGCGCGCCGGACGCGGCGATGTGGCGGGCGTCGAGCTTGGTTGTGCGATTGTCGAAATAGGCGAAGTTGCCGGAGCGGATCTCGACAGCCCCAAGGCTCAGCCGTGTCTGGCAATCATTGAGCAGGTCGAAATCGACCAGACGGTCGAGCGTCTTCATCAGCGGCTCGGTGTCGTAGACACTGACGCGCAGGTCCGGATTGCCGAAGAGCTGCTGCGGTGTCGGCAGACGGGGCGAAAAGAAGCCGGGAATGCCGAAAGCCGTCGCGACGAGCGCTGCCGCATCGTTCTGGAAGCGCCGCAGCGAATTGTCTTCTGCCGGCCAGCCGAAGTCGAGACCCGAAGACACCGTCTGCCAGAAGTCACGCAGATTGGCGATGCGTCGCTCGCGCGGGCTTCCGGCGATGATCGCTGCGTTGATCGCACCGATGGAGATGCCAGCCAGCCAGTCCGGCTCGACATCGTGTTCATGCAGGGCCTCGTAGGCTCCCGCCTGATAAGCGCCAAGCGCCCCGCCGCCCTGGAATACAAAGATGCGATCGGTCGCCGCGTTCGTGCCTGTCTCTGCCATTTGCCTTCCCAATCTTTGCTGCAGTGCAGTAGATAGGCCTGCTGAAGGCTCGATGCCAGTGCGGCAGGTTTCACTCAGCGTTCACTTCTGCAGTGTTTCGCTCGTAAAAACCCCAAAAGAAATGCGATGCACCTGACGGTTTCCGCATTATGAAAGGCTCAGTTCATTCTTCCTCAAGGAAAGCCGATGTCCCGTTTGCTCCTCCCATTTGCCTCCGTCCTGACCGCTGCGGCCCTCCTCATCTCAGGCCCAAGCCACGCCGACGAAGCATCCGTCGATCAGCAGATCGAAACGCTGCTCGGAGATGCTGCTGACTACAAGGAGTTGTTCTACGCCTTCAAGGTGGCGGTCGAAGAAGGCAAATCCGACATCGTCGTCAGCCTTGCGACCTATCCGCTGACCGTGACCATCGAGGGGGAAGAGGCGACCTATGGGTCGGAGCAGGAATTGCTGGATGCCTACGATTCTGTCTTCACGGAAGCAATCGTCGAGGCAATTTCAAACCAGGACTATGGCGATCTCTTCGTCAATTCCGAAGGCGTTATGATCGGCAATGGCGAAGTCTGGATTTCGGGTATCTGCGAGGACACCGCCTGCACCAGCGCTCCGCCGCGCGTCGCCGTCATCCAGTCGGCTAACTAGCGTCACCCTTGCAGCAAGGCGCAATGGGGGCGGCATCTGCGATGCCGCCCTGTCATTCTCCGCAAGGGTCAGGCCGCGAGATCAAGCACGATGCGGCCGTCGATCTTGCCCTCTTTCATGCGGTCGAAGATGGCGTTGATGTTTTCCAGCTTGTCCCAGCTGAAATGCGAGGCGACCTTGCCTTCGCCGGCGAATTGCAGGCTCTCTTCCAGGTCCTGGCGCGTGCCGACGATCGAGCCGCGCACCGTGATGCGCTTCAGGACCGTCTCGAAGACCGGCAGCGAGATGAAACCGGGCGGCAGGCCGACGAGCGCCATCGTGCCCTTGGAGCGCAGGAAGCCATAGGCCTGTTCCATCGCCTTGGGCGAGACTGCGGTAACCAATGCGCCATGCGCACCGCCGGTCGCTTTCTGGACCTGTTCGATGGCGTCTGCCGCGGTGCCATTCACCACCATATCTGCGCCGAGGTTCTTTGCGAGCGTCAGCTTGTCATCGAAGATGTCGGCTGCGACCACATGCATGCCCATGGCCTTTGCATACTGCACCGCCATGTGGCCGAGCCCGCCGATGCCGGAAATGACGACCCATTCGCCGGGTTTTACTTCGGTTTCCTTCAGTCCCTTGTAGACAGTGACGCCGGCACAGAGAATGGGAGCTGCAGCGCCGAATTCAAGATTGTCCGGCAGGCGGCCGACGAAGTCAGGATCGGCCAGACCATATTCCGCGAAGGTGCCGTTGACCGAGTAGCCGGTGTTCTGCTGGCTGCCGCAGAGCGTTTCCCAGCCGGTGCGGCAGGGCGAGCAGCAGCCGCAGGCGGTGTGCAGCCACGGCACGCCGACGCGGTCGCCTTCCTTGATACGGGAGACGCCGGGACCGAACTTGGCGACATAACCCACGCCCTCATGACCGGGAATGAACGGTGGCTTGGGCTTGACCGGCCAGTCGCCGTTGGCGGCGTGCAAGTCGGTGTGGCAGACACCGGTTGCCTCGTATTTCACAAGGATCTGGCCGGGCCCGGGATCCGGAATCGCCATTTCCTCGATCACCAGCGGCTTGCCGAATTCGCGGACCACCGCCGCCTTCATCATCGAAACCATTTCGCTCTCCCTCGATCGCTTGCGCGCGGCGCGTGTGCCGGCGGGCATGGAGGGACGTTATGCGCGAATGGGGGATCGCGGTTTGATCGGTGTCAAAGGGCCGGAGATTTCACGGAAACGTCATGAAAGCGGGGAGCTGTGACGCTCCCCGCGATCTCCATCAGGCAAGGTTCTTCTTCAGGAACTCGACCGTGCGCGACCAGGCGAGGTCGGCGGCTGCCTTGTCGTAGCGGGCCGAGGACGTGTCATTATTGAAGGCATGGTTCACGCCCTCGTACATATGCAGTTCGTAGGTCTTGCCGTTGGCGTCGAGGGCCGCCTTGTACGCATCGATGCCGGCATTGATGCGCTCGTCGAGACCCGCATAATGCAGCATAAGCGGCGCCTTGATCGAAGGAACCTGATCGGCCGGGGCCTGTGAGCCGTAATAGGCGACGCCGGCGCCGAGTTCGGGAGATGCCACTGCCATGCGGTTGACCATGCCGCCGCCCCAGCAGAAGCCGATCGCGCCGACCTTGCCATTGGTCTTTTCGTGGCCGGCGAGGAAGGCGCGGGTCGCCTCACCATTGGCCGTGGCATTCGCCATGTCGAGCGACTGGAACATCGCACGGGCCTCGTCTTCATTGGCCGGCGTGCCGCCATTGGGCGACAGAAAGTCGGGCGCGAGTGCGACGAAGCCTTCAAGCGCCATGCGACGGGCGACATCGCGGATATGCGGATTGAGGCCACGGTTCTCGTGAATGACGATCACGGCCGGCAGTTTATCCGCTGCGTCCTTCGGGATCGCCAGATAGCCCTTCATGTCGCCGGCGGCGCCCGGATAGGTCACATCCGACACGTCGAGACGCGCATCGGTCTCTTCGATCATGGCGGCATTCGCCTGGTTGGCGGCCAGCATGGGCATGATGGCGGCTGCGGCGGCACCGGAGCCGGCGAGCGCCGTCAGCTTCTGCATGAAGCCACGGCGGTCTAGAGTCAGGTGGGTGTATTCGTCATAGGCTTCGATCATGGCCTGGGTGATTTCGGGCTTCGACATGACACTCTCCTCGGGGGACAAATTGGATGCCTCCGAAAGATAGCGCCAGGGTCCATTCCGCCCACACACGTTGCCGTGAAGGCTTTACGCCGCGCCGATGTGCCTTCAGCTGGTCGCCATCCAGGCGACCAGCCACAGCCACATGAGAAAGACAGATACAAAGCCCAGCATGAAGGACAGGCGGCGAAGCGGCAGATTGCCGGTCAGGTGCATGGCGACCTGCAGATAACGCGCGGCAACGAAGAACCAGGCGAGGACGACCGCGACGATGTTGTCCGCTTCAGTCATGAAGAGCAGGACAGACACGGCGTAGAAGATGACCGGCAGCTCGAACTGGTTGGCGATCGCCTTGTTGACCACGCGGCTCTCTTCCGGCTCGGCCAGATTTTCCCGAAAGGCGATACGCTCGACCTTGCCGGCCCGCACCACGGCGGCGCGGCGGACGACCAAGAGCGCATAGAGGCAGAAAACGAGGAAGGCATGGGCCACCACGGGCCAGAACATTTCGAAACCGGTCATCTGAAAAGGCATCCTTGAAGTTCATACGTGAGTGTGTTTCGGGCCGAAGGCCAGCCGAAGCACCAGAATGCCCGAGATAACGAGAGCGGCAAACTTCAGACGCGTCAGCCAGGAAAGCGCCTCGGCCAACAAACCCGCCGTGCCCGGCGTCGGAGAAGACGGTGGGAAGAGCATGAGGCTGACGACATTCTCGGCATAGTCGACGATGCCATAGGCGATCGGCAAGGCGAGAAGTGCGGGCAAAAGACGTTCCGCCGAGCGGCCGTAAAGTCCGGCACCCGGTGCGACACGGCGCATCAACAGGACGACAAAGAGGCAGAGGCTCGCCGGCAGGACGAGATCGGGGCCGAGATGCATGTCACGCAGCAGTTCAGCCGCGTCCGGTCGTCCCTCCAGCAAGGTACGGAGAGACTGCATCCCCTGCCCCGTGCTCTCGATATCAAGGTCGGGCATTGCCCTTCCTCCGGTCAAGTCGGCGAACCGAGATGCAAAGCCGAGGTTCATCCAGACCAGCAGCACGGCCGACAGAACGCCGCTTCCCCAGAGGAGCGGCGCCTGACGCGGGCCGGGCCAGCGCCGCAAGATCATGCGGCGCCCGGATAGTTCGGGCTTTCGCGGGTGATCGTTACGCCATGCGGATGGCTTTCACGCAGGCCGGCACCGGAAATGCGCACGAAGGTCGCCTTTTCCTGGAAGTCCCTGATGTCCTTACCACCGACATAACCCATGGCGGCCTTCAGGCCACCGGCGAGCTGGTGGAGGACGGCCGAGACCGGCCCCTTGTAGGGCACCTGGCCTTCGATGCCTTCGGGCACGAGTTTCAGCGTGTCGCGCACTTCCGCCTGGAAGTAGCGGTCGGCCGAGCCGCGGGCCATGGCACCGACTGAGCCCATGCCGCGATAGGCCTTGAAGGAACGGCCCTGGTACAGATAGACCTCGCCCGGGCTTTCGTCGGTGCCTGCGAGCAGCGAGCCGACCATGACGGCGGACGCACCGGCAGCGATCGCCTTGGCAACGTCGCCCGAAAACTTGATGCCACCATCGGCGATGACCGGAATGTCGTGCTTGTTGCCTTCCTCGACGGCGGCCATGACTGCGGCGAGCTGGGGAACGCCGACGCCGGCAACAACGCGGGTGGTGCAGATCGAGCCCGGTCCGATACCGACCTTGATGCAATCAGCGCCTGCATCGATCAGGGCGCGCGTGCCCTCGCTCGTGGCGACGTTGCCGGCGATGATGCGAATGGCATTCGACATCTTCTTCACGTGCGCGACCGCATCCAGAACCTTCTGGCTGTGGCCGTGGGCGGTGTCGACGACGATAACATCGCAACCGGCGTCGATCAGGCGCTCGGCGCGCTCCACGCCATCATCACCGGTGGAGATGGCGGCGGCGACACGCAGGCGACCCTGGGCGTCCTTGGCGGCATGCGGGTTGAGCTGCGACTTCTCGATGTCCTTGACGGTGATCAGTCCGACGCAGCGGCCTTCGTTGTCGACGACGAGCAGCTTCTCGATGCGGTGCGAATGCAGGAGGCGCTTGGCTTCCTGTTGGTCGACACCGTCCTTGACCGTCACGAGGTTTTCGCGGGTCATCAGCTCATAGATCTTCTGGGTCGGATCCGAGGCAAAACGGACGTCGCGGTTGGTCAGGATGCCGACAAGGCGGCCGGGGCGGCTTGTGCCCTCGACGACCGGAATGCCGGAAATGCCATGGGCACCCATCAGCGCCTTGGCTTCAGCCAGGGTTGCTTCCGGGCCGATGGTCACCGGATTGACGACCATGCCGCTTTCGAACTTCTTCACCTGGCGAACTTCTTCCGCCTGTTCGATCGGGGTCAGGTTGCGGTGAATGACGCCGATGCCGCCGGCCTGGGCCATGGCAATCGCAAGGCGGCTTTCCGTGACCGTGTCCATGGCGGAGGAAAGAATCGGCAGCGCAAGATCGATGTCCCGAGCGATGCGTGTCGCGATATTGGTCTGCCCCGGCATCACTTCAGAGTGCCCCGGCTGCAGGAGGACGTCGTCAAAGGTGAGCGCTTCTGCGCCTGTTGCCGACATTACGATGCGTGCCATTGCCAATTCCTTCGTTTGAATAGGCAGAATCCGCCCGAAAAACGGTAAATCCCGTTCGGTCGCTTCTGCATGAAATGCTTGGAAGTTGGCGAGGGCTGGTAACACGTTCATGACAGGAAGGGAATAGCAAAAGGTGGAACAGTCTCTGCCTGCCCGGCTTGCCGCACGACCATACAGAAAATCCGGCATTCATTCGAATTTTATGCAGCTGCTACACGGTCCTTGAAGCCCTTGCTTATATAAGGGACCTGCTCTCAGGGGCTGGGGGCACCAAGAACCAAGAAGACGAAGGGGATCGTCCATGACCGCATTGAAGAAGCGTGCCCAGGCACTGGAAAACCAGTTCGCCCGTCAGGCGGAAATTGAGTTCAAGGCGCGCGTGCGCGGCAGCAAGATGGCCGGTCGCTGGGCTGCTTATACGATGGGGCTCGACGATGTCGAACCCTATGCGCGCACCGTCGCCGCCAGCCAAGTGGTCGAGCCGCACAGGCTGCTGGAGCAATTGCGCCAGGACTTCTGCCAGGCCGGCGTTCATGTAAGCGATGCCGATATCGATAGCCGCATTCATCAGTTCATCGACCAGGCAACCGACGAGATCTATGCCGGCCAGTGAGCCGGTAACGGGGCCGCCATGGTCGTGCGGCCCCGATACACGTCGTCAGATGTCGAACTGGTAGGCCTTCGGCACGTAGCGATAACCCTGGTCGACCTTCTCGACGAAACCGACGGCCGGGAACGGCATGTGGTAGCCGAGGAAGGCGAGCTTGTCGGTCGCCAGCATGTCGAAGACCTTGGCGCGGGTCGCGGCCGCGGCTGCCTTGTCCATGTCGAAGCGTACTTCCCAATCCGGCCGCTGCAGCGACAGCACGAAGTGGTTCGCCGTATCCGCGGTGAGAACCAGCTGGCGGCCTTCCGATTCCAGGCGGTAGATCATGTGGCCAGGCGAGTGGCCAAAAGCCGCCATGCCGGTGATTCCGGAGACCACTTCGCCACCATCGCCGATGAATGTCATCTTTTCGGCCATGGGCGTGACATTGGCGAGGACGCCCTTGTGGCCGTTTTCAGCCGGCGTGCCGACACGAGCCGGGTCTGCCCAGAAGTCGTATTCGGCCTGGCCGGTGACATAGCGCGCATTCGGGAAGGCCGGCTGGCCGCCTTCCATCAGGCCGCCGATGTGGTCGCCATGCATATGGGTGAGCACCACCGTCGTCACGTCTTCGCGCTTGTAGCCGGCTGCCGTCAGGCCTTCGACCAGCCGGCCTAGACCGTTTGCACGACCGCCTTCACCGAGGCCCGTATCGAAGAGGATCACGTCCGAACCGGTATTGACGAGCACAGGCGCGAAGCTGTTGACGAAATTATCGGTGGGAAGGAAGTTGGTCTCCAGCAGCGCGCCGACGGTTTCCACACTCTGATTGGTGCCGAAGGTCTCTTGCGGATTGCCGGAGGCGCGGGCGCCATCCTTGACCACCAGAACCTCGAACTTTCCGACATTGAAGCGATGGGTCTCTGGCGGCATGGCGTGATCGATATCCATCGAAGTCTCGGCGCCCGACTGCTGTGCAATGGCGGCCCGGGTCATGATCATCGGGGATGCCAGTGCTACACCGGCACCACCGAGAAGCATACGTCTCTTGATCGAAATCATCCAAATCTCCTCGGAAAATAATCCTCCGCCCGTATCGCGGGCTGCACCGCAAATAGGCGCCGGACCATCCGCGGAAAGCTCTCTCACACCATCGTGATGCCGTTCTACGATTTGCGTGGAACATGACGCGTGCCGCGTCCCTTGTTTTGGCGCCACAGACTGCAAGACCGGTTGCCTGGAACCGCAGAACGGCTAGGAGTCGTCACGCCCTGTGCCGCCCTGCCCGGAATGCCGATGAATCGCATCACGCCCTTGATCCTCGCCGTCGCGCTCTTCATGGAGCAGATGGATTCCACCGTCATCGCCACCGCCCTGCCGACGATCGCCACAGATCTCGGCGTCGGCCCGATCACGCTCAAGCTGGCGCTCACCTCCTATATGGTGGCGCTTGCGATCTTCATTCCGCTGAGCGGGTGGATGGCGGACCGCTACGGAGCCAAGCGGGTGTTTCGTGCTGCCATCGTTGTCTTCATGCTGGGTTCGCTGTTATGCGCCATCTCGGATTCGCTCCTCACCTTCGTCGCAGCGCGCTTCCTGCAGGGAATGGGCGGAGCGATGATGACGCCGGTCGGGCGGCTGGTGCTCCTGCGCACAACGAAGAAGAGCGACCTCGTGTCGGCCATGGCGCTGCTCACAATCCCAGCTCTGCTCGGGCCGATCACAGGTCCGCCGGTCGGGGGTTTCATCACCACTTTCTTCAGCTGGCACTGGATCTTCCTGATCAACATTCCGATCGGGCTTCTGGGCCTGTGGCTGTCCAGCATCTACCTGCCGGAGATCGAGCCGATCGACACGGGGCGGATCGACTGGAAAGGCTTTCTGCTCAGCGCCTGCGCCGCATCCGGTCTCGTCTTCGGGCTGTCCGTGATGAGCCTACCTGCCCTGCCCGTCTGGGTCGGTGCTGCAGCAACGGTGGTCGGCATCCTGTCGATAATGCTCTATGTCATCCACGCCCGACGGCATCCGGCCCCGCTGCTCGATCTCACGCTCTTTGCCAACAAAAGTTTCCGCGCCTCGATCATCGGCGGCACGCTGTTTCGCATCGCCGCTGGTGCCACGCCTTTCCTGCTGCCGCTGATGTTACAGCTCGGCTTCGGCATGTCGGCCTTCCAGTCCGGCATGACGACCTTCATCGCCGCCGTCGGCGCGATCTCCACCAAGTTCATCGCCAGGCGCGCCTTCGCCGCCGCCGGCTTCCGCACCGTTCTGATCCTCGCCGGCATCTTCGGAGCCCTGACGACGGGGGCGAACGCATTCTTCACGCCCGCGACGCCGATCCTCGTGATCATGGCGGTGCTTTTGATCGGCGGCTTCTGCCGCTCCTTCTTCTTCACCGGCGTCAATACGCTGGGTTATGCCGAAATCGAAGACCGGGCGGCCTCGCAGGCGACCTCGCTCACATCAGTGCTGCAGCAGGTGAGCCTGGCGCTCGGCGTCGCTGCCGCCGCTTCCATTCTCGAGGCAAGCACGCGGATCACAGGCGAAACGCTGTCGCTCAGCGATTTTCACCTGGCTTTTGCCGTTGTCGCCGGCTTGTCGATCTTTGCGATCCTGCCCTTTTTCGGCCTGCCCCGCGATGTCGGCTCGGCCGTGTCTGGCTATCGTCGGACGGCCGAGGACGAGACGATCAGCGTGAAGTGACTATTCGGGGCGCTCGCAAAGAGCCGACAGCTTATTGCCATCGGGATCGCGGACGTAACAGGCATAAAAATTCGGATGGAAATGGCGAATGCCTGGTGCGCCGTCATCCGTGCCACCATGGGCGATCGCTGCTGCATGAAAGGCATCGACCGCTGCCCGCGAAGAGGCCTCGAAGGCCGGCATGGAGCCATTGCCCACCGTTGCCGGGCGCTTGTCGAAGGGATGGTTGATCCAGAACCGGCAGCGATTGTCATCGGGCAGACCATAACCCGCCTCGTTCTCGTCCGTCTCGCGACGCTCCACGCCGAGCGTCGCGAGGACAGGATCATAGAAGCGGATGGCGCGGTTTAGATCATTGATGCCAACAGTGATGTAGGTGAACATGGTGGCCCCTGCCCTTGCCGTTCCGCTCGTTGCTCAGTCCTGATCCAAGTTCTCGTCGGCTGGGATATCTTCGCGCGGATCGCGGGCGAAACCCTCCTCATCCAACTCGACCACGCCTGGGCCATTGCGCCCCTTGAAGCCCTTGGCCAGCAGGAACATCTCGACCGATTCCTGCCGCGACGAGGCCGGCTTGATGTGCAGGACCTGGCGGAAATTCTGCTTCAACATGTTGAGCAGGTCCTTTTCCGTGCCGCCCTGGAAGGTCTTGGCGAGGAAATGCCCACCCTCGGCCAGGACTTCGACGGCGAAGTGGGCTGCCACCTCACACAGATGCATGGTGCGGATATGGTCGGTCTTCTGGTGTCCGGTGGTCGGGGCCGCCATATCAGACAATACGAGATTGGGTGTGCCGCCGACGGCTTCGATCAGCTGGCGCGGGGCGTCTGGATCGAGGAAGTCGAGCTGCAGGATCTTCACGCCCGGGATCTGCGCCATTTCCAGGAAGTCGATCGCAGCGACGCGGATGTCGTCATCGGAGGAATCCGTGACCTTGGCAGCGATCTGCGACCAGCTGCCGGGTGCGGCGCCGAGGTCGATGATGCGCTTTGCACCCTTCAGGACCTGATGCTTTTCGTCGATTTCGAGCAGCTTGAAGGCGGCGCGGGCGCGGTAGCCCTCGAGCTTGGCGCGCTGGACATAGGGGTCGTTGATGTGGCGCTCGAGCCAGCGCCTGGACGAGGCCTTGAGCTTGCCCTTCTTGACCTTCTGGCCGAGCTTACGGCCGGTCCTGTTACCGCCGATGGGTGGTTTTGCCATGGTCAGCGTTCCCTGGAGACTGGAGGGCGTCGGTTGCGGCCACGGCGCCAGACGCCGTCATCGGCCATCATATCGGTCAGCAGGCCCTCACGCAGGCCGCGATCAGCCACCCGCATGCGGCTCGAAGGCCAGCGGCGGCGGATCGCTTCCAGGATCGCACATCCGGCCAGAACGAGGTCGGCGCGATCGGGCCCGATGCAGGGATTGGCGGCGCGACCGGCATAATCCCAGGACAGGAGCTTCGACTGCATCGCGGTCACCTCGGCATCGGAGAGCCAGAGACCATCGACCTTGCGGCGATCGTAACGCGGAAGGTCGAGATGCACGCCGGCGAGCGTCGTCACCGTGCCGGAGGTGCCGATCAGATGGAAATCGTCCAAACCGCGCGGGATGTCGGGGCATTCGAATTTTTCCAGCATGCCCTCGACCTCGCGGATCATGCCCTCGAAAATATCGGGCGTGACATCGCGGCCACCATGGCGCTCGGAGAGCGTGACGACGCCGACCGGCAGCGAGGTCCAGTGGGTGATGTGGTTGGCAAGCCGGCTGGAACGATTGTCGGCGATCTTGATCACCGCAATTTCGGACGAGCCACCGCCGATGTCGAAGAGCACCACCGAGCGCGCCTCGCGACCGACCAGCGACGAGCAGCCGGAGACGGCAAGGCGCGCCTCGGTTTCTCGATTGATGATTTCGAGCTTGAGGCCGGTCTCGGCGGTGACGCGCTCAAGGAAGAGCTCACCATTTTCGGCTGACCGGCAGGCTTCTGTTGCGATCAGCCGCATGCGCCTGATGTCACGGCTGGACAGTTTTGTCGCACAGACCCGCAGGGCATCGACCGCCCGGTCCATAGCATCCTGCGAGAGGCGCCCGCTCGCGCCCAGGCCTTCCCCCAGGCGCACAATGCGGGAAAAGGCATCGACGACACGGAACTGGCCCGGGCGGGTTGGCTGGGCGATCAGCAGGCGGCAATTGTTGGTGCCGAGGTCGAGCGCGGCATAGAGGTCGTCGGGGCCGGCGTCCAGGACGGGGCGCGGACGGTCGGGGAGATACGCGGAAGCGTGGCCAGGGGCGGCATTGCGCGCTTGTGAGGCCGGCGCCATTTGCGGCTCCGGCCGGCGCGTCTTGGCGACCACGGCGGATGGCGGCTCGGAGCCTGCGAGCGGACGCACCTGGCCCGGCTTCTGGGCCGCTGCATGACGGTTACGATTGCGCTTGCGCTTGCGACCGGGCCTGTGGGCTGCCTGATCCGACGGGGAAGAGTGCGGCGAGGACGCGGCCGGCGACGGAGCACCCGACCCTGCTACACTCGAGCCATCCGCGTGCTTGGTCGCCGACGCGTGTGCGCCGTGGCCGGGCTGTCCGCTCATGTCCTTGGGTAAGGCATTGGGGTCTGTAGGCGACGCCACGCCGCCCTTGCCACGACGGCGACGCTTTCGCTTGCGAATGGGACCATCCGCAAAAACTAATTCGGAACGTCGCTCGGCGACCGGCGAGACTGCCGATCCTGCCGAGGCAGAAGCCTCGTGACCGTTCTTTACCGGTCCCGCCTTCTTGCCCTTGCCGCGCCGACGGGGAGAGCCGCCCTTGCGCTTGCCTGTCGACGCCCCCTCGCTGTTCGGCTGTCCGCCGCGATTGGGGTCTGTCACTGATGTTATCCACTGCACCGCGCAAGGCGCCAAGATCGACGCATGCCGCTGGTGTTATCATTCGTTTCGTTGGGCAAAGCATATCAGCGCCAGCCCCCACCGCCAAACGGTTTTTCGAACGCTCCTCGCCGCGCGCGCCCGCAGCGGCCTCTAGGCTGCGCTCGAAGACCGGCGAACGGGCTCCAAGCCTGCCTGCTACCACTTCCATTCAACCTTTCTCAGCCATATGCATTTTTTTCAGAATCGGTCTTTGCAACGCAGAAGCTTTTGTCTATAAGCCCGCTCACCGATCGCTGCGGCGATACCCTGGTGGGGAATAGTTCAACGGTAGAACGACGGACTCTGACTCCGTTAATCTTGGTTCGAATCCAGGTTCCCCAGCCAATTCTCCCAAAAAGTCTTGATTCTCATGCTTTTCCGTCGTGCCGGATCCCGTTTTGGCGTCATCGGCGACCTGATGCCCAAAACTGATGCCCAAGCTGAAATCGGCATGGGGTGACCTTCGGGCCTGATTGAGGGTGTCGTCGTCATGGCAGTCCGCCACGGGGTCGAAAATCTTATCCGCGGCCTGCGATGAATAAATGTGGAGGCACGAAGCGGAAATGATTTCCGCTGTGGGGCCGGCAGTGCACTTTCAGTGTCTGCTATCAGTTGATGATAGCGAGTATAACGCTGCTGAGGACACCGGCATCGGCGCCCATTTCCGAAAATTGACCGGAATTGCCATAAAGATGGCTTCTCAACGAAGACATTGGATCAACGGGCACTGCCACCTCAAATGTGGATCGAGGCAGCCTTCCTCTTGCCCGACTTTCATTCGGGAAAGAAACGCACAACGGATGGATCCACGGGGCGACCGAAAAGGAAGCCCTGACCATAGGGACAGCCGAGCTCTTGCAAAGCCTGGAGTTCCATCATGGTTTCCACACCTTCGGCGACGACCTGCTTTCCCATTGCCCTTGCCATGTCCACGATCGCCTTCACGATGGCATGATCGGCGGTGGAGCCGGTCATCGCGCGCACAAAGGCGCCATCGATCTTGATCTGGTCATAGGCGAATTCCTTCAAATGCACGAGAGAGGCGAAGCCTGTGCCAAAATCGTCGAAGGCGACGATGAAGCCCGCCGCGCGCAGCGCCTCGAGTTGCGTGCCTATTGCGCCGCTCTGCTCCGACAGCATGACGCCTTCGGTGACTTCGATCTGGATGTGTTTGGGCGACAGCCCTGCCGATCGGGTCGCGCCCAGGATTTCATCGACCAAGCCGGGGCTGCCTGGCGATGGTGCGAACTGCGAGGACGAGACGTTGATCGCGATATGCCCGAACTCGATGCCGGCTGCCTGCCACGCCCGGGCCTGTGCGACCGCGCACCTGAGCACATGCATACCGATACGCCTGGACAGTGTCGGCTCAATGAGAGCTGCAGCAAAAGCCGCCGGAGCAAGCACAGAACCGTCGGGCTTCCGCAGCCTCAGGAGGGCCTCGAACCCGACACGTCGGCCCGTATCGAGCGCGATTTTCGGTTGGTAATGAAGTACGAAGAGATCGTCGGCGAGCGCCTCTTCCGCAAGCGCCAGCGCCGCCTTGTCGGCTTTCGCGTTATCGAGCCTGCCTGAGTCAACCCGTGACAACAGATACCGGTCTTCAGTTTGCAGGAGCCGTTCCGCGGCGCAACGTGCCAGCCGTTCCAGCAAGCCGCGCACCTCGGGCCCGAGACGCCGCGGCACGCGATCGAGAACACACAGCGAGCCGAGCCGAACCCCCGGTTCTATTTCCAGCGGGATGCCCGCATAGAAGCGGATCCGCTCACCCCCGGTCACAAATGGATTGTCGGCGAAGCGGGCATCCCGCGCGGTATCCGGGACTACGAAGGGCACCGATGACCGGATCGTGTGGTCGCAGAAAGCATCAGCGCGGCTGGAGCCGCACCCTTCGATGCCCCGTTTTGCCTTGAACCATTGGCGTTCACCGTCCAGTAAGGTGATCAGGCCGATCGGCGTGTCGGCCGCGAGGCAGGCGGCGTCGACCAGCGCGTCGAGCACCGGATCCGCGCCGGACGACACGCTGGAAACTTCTCTCAACCGCTTGAGGCGAGCCGCTTCATTCGGCTCGGATCGATCGGGGCCGACCTTTCCCTGGTAAAGAACACGACGATCTAGCAACTGGGGCATCTGGCCACTTACTCCTGCAATTGCTGGATTTCGCTCAAGCGATAGCCCACGCCGCGGATCGTCTTGATAACCTCACCGCTGGCGGCATCGAGTTCCGCGAGCTTTCCGCGAAGCCGGTTGATGTACACGTCGATCGTCTTGTCGCGCGGATCATATTCCCGAAAGAGTGCCTGGCGCGCGATGCACGACTTCGGGCAGTCCTCACCGACAGAGGCGTGAAGAACCTGCAGGATCCGCCCTTCCAGGGCAGTCAGCGGCTGACTGGCGCCGTCGAAATCCATCGACAGGCGTCCGATGTCGCATTCGATATTGCCAACCTTGAAAGCAAGGCCCTGCCGGGCGGCGTTGCGGCCCGAACGCGCTTCGTGCAGACGATGAACGCGGGCCCGCAGTTCCTTCACACTAAATGGCTTCATCACGTAGTCGTCTGCACCAACGCTGATGGCGTCCGCGCGGCTGTCGGCATCGCCGGCACCCGAGATCATGACAATCGGGATATTGGAGCGCGCGCGTGCACTGCGAAGCACCTCAAGGCCGCTACCGTCTGTCAGGTTGATGTCGATGAGGATGCAATCATAGGCGGCGAGTTCGTTGGAATGGATGAAGCGGTTCGCCTGCTTCACGGATGCAAGGCAATCCAGCCGGTCTCGCGAATCCGACCAGTTCAGCCGCAACATATCAACGACGTCGCGCTGATCTTCTATGATCATTATGTTCATTGTCTTTTCGGATGCCTGGTGGGATGGCCCATGGGTTCGTCCCTAGCGCCATCGGGCGCAGGTGGCATCGGCCGCAGCTTTGGCTGCATATCTTCACAGGCAGATATGGGTGTTCGTCCCAGGCTTTCCAAGGTGGCGAAGGGCGATGTCATGCGGGACAAGCGATTGACGAAGTCCGGCCTCAACTCCTTCAGGAAACGAAGTTGCAGATGTCCGGGATCGCGATGGACGACGATACTGCCGATCAAGACGTCAAACCTGCCGATCACGAGATAGAGTTGATCTGGAATCTGCGACTTTCCGATCCGCAAGGTCGCGCCGCCCTCGCTAATTTCAACAACGAGACATCGAATGATCTGCGCCCCACGCAACCATTGTCCCGTGAACAGCAGGTTGCAGAATAGCGTGACGCTGCGGCAATACCATTTGCGGCTGCAATAGTCCGACTGGACACGGCTGAGATAGGTCGTTCTCTTGATGTGCTTCACGGGATGACCTCGATGCTTGCAGCGGTCCGCCCCGTTGTCGGGAAACGGGAACACGGCAGTTGGTTGCATCGATTAGACCGGTCTGCCCTTAAGCGACTTCTGCGCCAAGTTTAAAAAAGGTTAAAGTGCTGCAACCCCCATGGATTGCATGACCTTTCGAGATTATCGAAAGGTTGAAATTCATGATGATTGAGGACCAGGCTCACCATGAGACGGAGACACGCAAGCGCCGGCAACGTCTTTCGTTCCCTTGGGACGGGTCTCCGGCAATGTGCCTCGGATCGTTTGTCGATCGGATTGCTGGCCGGCGGCGTCTCCGCCCTTGCACTGCCGTGGACCTCGATGCCTGTCTGGCTTTGGCCGCTGGGAACCGCGAGTGTCATCGTCTGGCGCCTTCGGCGCAACGGCGGAAGGTCCAGGCAGAACGATGCCTATGGGAACCAGGCGCTTCTCGAAATCGCCGGAAAAGCCGCGAAGCTCGGCGGATGGGTGGTTCATCTGCCAGAGCGGCGCATCGAATGGTCGGATGAAACCTGGGAGATCCACGGAAGACCAAAGGGCAAGACGGTAACCCTTGAGGAAGGGATCGGATATTTCGCACAGGAATGGCGGGAAACGATCACGCGACACTTCGAAAACTGTGTCGCAAACGGCATGCCCTACGATATCGAGGTGGAGATCATCGATGCCACGGGTCGGCGGAAATGGGTTCGCGCAATCGGCGTCGCGATCCGAGATGACATGGGCAGCGTCGCCCGCATCCAGGGTGCCCTGCAGGACATTGACGAGCACAAGCGACTGGAAAGCACAGCAAGGGATCTCGAAGGGCGTTTTGCCGAATCGATGGACAACATCAGCGATGCCTTCTTCCAGCTCGATCAGAATTGGCGCTTCATCTACGTCAACCGACAAGCCGAACGTCTGCTGGAGCGTCAGCGTTCGACGCTGCTGGGGCGCTTGATCTGGCAGGAATTCCCGGAGGCCTCGTCGGGAATTATTCGGCAGCACTACGAGCGGGCCATCCGCGAAAACATGACCGCCGACTTCGAAGTCTTCTACGAGTCGCTGAACGCGTGGTTCTCCGTCACGGCCTATCCCGGACCGGGAGGTCTGACCGTCTATTTTCGCGACGTGACGAAACGGCATGCCACCGATGAGCATTTGCACCTGCTGGAAATGGCGATTTCGAGGACTGAGGACTTCGTCATCGTCACGAAGGCCCCATCACAGCCCGGAAACAGCCATGCCATCGTCTATGTCAACGATGCCTTTGTGCGGATCACCGGCTATTCATCGAGCGATGCGCTAGGTCGTTCTCCGAGCTTTCTTCAGGGAAAGCATACGTCCGCCGAGACCATCGAACAGATTGATCGCGCCATGGCGCTTCCAAAGGCGATCCGGGTCGAAATTCTCAACTACAACAAAGATGGACGCGAATACTGGGTGGACATGAGCATCGCGCCGATTGTCGGCACGGACGGACGCGCCACCCATTTCGTCGCGACGGGGCGTGACATCACCGACAAGAGGACCGCGGAGGAGCGTCTGGCCGAAAGCGAAGAGCGCTTCGCGATCGTCGCCATGATGACGACGGATGCGATCTGGGACTGGGACATCGCGACCGGCCGTGTTCAATGGAACAGCAATATCGCATCCGTCTTCGGTCATCACGATGTGCCGGTCGAGAATGGATTCCGGGAATGGGAATCCATGATCCACCCCGATGATCATTCCTGGGTCGTGTCCAGTTTGCTAGCCGCGATCGAGGGAAAGATCGACACGTGGCGGGAAGAGTACCGCTTCCGTCGTGGAGCGGGGACTTATGCCGATGTTCTCGATCAGGGACACATCATCCGCAATGCTGCGGGCGAGGCAACGCGTATGGTCGGTGGGGTCCGCGACATCACTGAGACAAGACTGAACGAGGCCAAACGGCTGCAGGCACAACGCCTTGAAGCCATAGGTCAACTGACGGGCGGCGTCGCCCATGACTTCAACAACTTTCTGACCGTCATCCTTGGCACGGCCGAAACACTGGCCGACGAAATTGCCGATCCGCGGCTGTCTGCGATTGCAAGGCTGAACCACAAGGCGTCGCGGCAGGGCGCGGCCCTGACGCGCCAGCTCCTTACCTTCGCCGGACGACAGCCGCTCGAGCCGGCATCCCTGGACATCAACGATTCCATTCGCGCCATGAAGGGACTGCTCTCGATCGCGCTTGGCGAAAGCATCATACTGCACCTCGAACTCGATCCGGCGGCAGGACATGTGAGGACGGATGCCGCGCAATTGGAAGCGTCCATCATGAACCTTTGCATCAACGCCCGCGACGCAATGCCCGATGGCGGTCGACTGACTATTTTCACGGCACGAAGCGGCGACGATACCGAAGTTCGAATCTCTGACGACGGGTTCGGCATGGGCGCAGAAACGCGCGCGAAAGCCTTCGAGCCGTTCTTCACCACCAAGCCCTTTGGCAAGGGCAGCGGTCTTGGCCTGAGCACGGTCTACGGTTTCATGCGGCAATCGGGAGGCAGGATCGACATCGAATCGGAGCCGGAGGCAGGAACAACCATCTCTCTCTCCTTTCCGCGACTAGCATCCAGCGACACGTTCCCGGAGCCCGTGCAGAGTACCGTGCTGCAGGGTGGCCGTGAGCGCATTCTCGTGGTCGAAGACGATCCCATGGTGCGTGATTTCGCTGCCGGAACACTCGCTTCGCTCGGCTATTCCGTCACATGCGTGGAGAATGCAGCAGAAGCGCTGCGCGCACTGGAAACGGACGGTCCGTTCGATTTGGTGTTCTCGGATGTGGTCATGCCCGGCCCGCTCGACGGCCGCGCCATGGCAAGCGAAATCAGGGTCCGGTATCCGAAGCTCCCGGTCGTCCTTGCGACCGGCTACGCGGATATAGACGGCATCGGCGCCGCGTCGCGACTGTCGCCACTCGCGAAGCCCTATAGCCGACGGCAGCTTGCGGAGGCCTTGAGGGAGGCGATCGATGCTTCCCGAGACGACGGATAGGCGCATTTACTGGCGATCAGGCAAATCAGGGTTTGCCCTTTCGCTGGAAACGCCGATCGAATTCATATGTCGTGCGGCACAGCCCGCTCACCCGTTCGCCGCAGGCTCTGCCGGGTGCAGCCGCCACATCTCGATCGGCTTTGACAGGAGGCGGTCAATCTGGCTCAGCAGCGGTTCGAGGTGCGGCATTTTCATGTGTGCGTCGAGGTCCGCCTGGCTCTGCCAGTTCTCGTAGAACACAAAGACACAGGGATCGCCGGCATCGACATGAAGGTTGTAGTTGATGCAGCCATGTTCGGCGCGCGTGGGTCCGACCTGATCGACGAGAAGGCGGAAGAGCTCCTCTCGCGTTTCCGGATGCGCCGTCAGCGTTGCAATGAGGGAAACGATCATGGCCTCAGCTCCGCTTCTGGCTGAGCGCGACGGCAAGAATGATAATGCCACCACGAGCGATGAGCTGCTGGCTGAATTCGAGACCCATGAGGATCAATCCATTGTTAATGAGGCCGATCATCAGGGCGCCGACAATGGTGCCGATGACGGTTCCTCTGCCGCCGAAGAGGCTCGTGCCGCCGAGCACCGCGGCTGCGATAACCGAGAGCTCATCGCCCTCGCCGAGTTGGAAGCGGCCGGATTGAAGGCGCCCCGCATAGAGCATTCCGGCGAGCGCTGCCGCGAGCGAAGAGATGACCAGCACCTTGAACTTGATCGCTTTCGTGTCAATGCCGGAATAACGTGCCGCCGTCTCGCCGCCGCCAGTCGCGAGCACGCGCCGACCGAAGCCCGAGCGGCGCAGCACGATATGGCCGATGCCGCCGAAGACTGCCATCCAGAGCATAAGCACCGGCACCGGCCCGAGATTACCGCCGCCGAAGAGCCAGGAATAGCCGGGCGACAGGATCGGCACCGCGGCTGTCGCCGATATCCACATGGCGACGCCCTTGGCTATCCCCATCATGGCGAGCGTGGTGAGGAAGGACGGAATACCGATGCGGGTAGTGAGCCAGCCGTTGAACATGCCGACGGCAAGCCCCGTGGCGATGCCGGCACCGACGCCGACGACCGGCCCGCCTGCGGCGATGCCCATCGCGACCGTGACCGTCGCAAGCCCTGCGACCGCGCCAACCGAAAGGTCGATCTCGCCCGCGGAGAGCACGAAGGTCATGGCGATCGCCATGACGGCGATCATCGCCGTTTGCCGGACGATGTTGAGCAGGTTGTTGGGATTGAGGAACCCCTTGTCTGCCAATGTCACCGCGAAGACGAGGAAGATCACGACGAAGCCGATATAGATGATGTTCTGGCGCCAGTTGGCGAAGAAGGCGTTAGCCATGGGAAACCTCCTGGACCGCTAGGGCCTTCTGAATTTCGATCTGGAGCCGCTGTTCGGCGGCCTGGAGACGATGGGCAAGGTCATCGGCGGGCACGGACGGATCTTCCAGCGCCTCGCGCGGCAGATCCTGGTGCACGCGCCCGTCAGCCATGACGAGAATGCGATCGCAGGCGGTCAGCAGTTCGGACAGCTCGGACGAGATCATGATGATCCCTTTGCCGGCGGCGGCGAGTTCCCGCACCAAGCGGATGATTTCGGACTTGGAACCGATGTCGATGCCCGCGGTCGGCTCGTCGAGGATGAGGATGTCAGGATTGGTGGCGAGCCACTTGCCGATGACGACCTTCTGCTGGTTGCCGCCCGAAAGCGTCGAGACCGCATGGTCGCGGCTCGCCGTCTTGACGCGCAGGCGCTCGATCTGCGCGTCCGTCAGGTCGTTTGCCGCCTTGGTATCCACGAGGCCGCCCTTGGACAGCCTGTCGATCACGGCAAGGATCATGTTGGAGGCGACCGAATGGTCGGGAATGATACCCTGCGTGGCGCGCGCTTCCGGCACCAGCGCGACACCGGCGGCAATCGCATCGCCCGGCTTTCGGATCGTGACGGCGCGGCCCTGGATCCGGATTTCGCCCTTGGCTACCGGATCGATGCCGGCCATGACCCGCGCCAGCGACGAACGGCCAGAGCCGAGCAGGCCCGCGAGCCCCAACACTTCGCCGCGATGCAGCGTCAGGGAGACGTTCTCCGGCTTGTGGCGGCCACTGACATTGTCAAGTTCCAGCAGCACGTCACCTTTCACGGCCACGCCGCGCTCGACGTCCGACAGCCCTTTCGAGCGCCGGCCGACGATGTGCTCGATCATCGTGTCGATCGGCAACTCACTGAGCGGTGCGGTGATGACATGCCGTCCGTCGCGCAGGATCGTCGCGCGGTCAGCAATGCGGGCGATCTCATCCATGCGGTGGCTGACATAGATGGTGGCCACGCCCTTTGCTTTCAGCTTGCGCAGGAAGACGAAGAGGCGCTCGACATCGGAAACGGCGAGCGCCGTCGACGGTTCGTCCAACACCAGCACGGTCGCATCCTGCGATATGGCCTTGGCGATCTCCGTCAGTTGCTTCTGGCCAGCACCGAGATCGCCGACCAGAGCCTTCGGATCGACAAAGACGTCGAGCATTGCGAAAATCTCCGCCGCACGCTTCTCCGCCTCATGGTCGTCGATGAGCCCCGAGCCGGCGCGATATTCCCGCGTCAGGAAGATGTTCTGCGCCACCGTCAGCGTCGGGACGAGGCTCATTTCCTGGTAGTTCATGGCGATGCCGGCAGCCCGGGATGCCTCTGGTGAATGGGTGGACAGGGGCATACCACCGACCTCGATGGCGCCCTTGTCCGGCCGGTGAACACCGTTCAGCACCTTGAGGATCGTCGACTTGCCCGCGCCGTTGCCGCCCAGCAGCGCATGGACCTCGCCGGGCATGACCTCGAAGGACACGTCGTCCAACGCACGCACGCCGCCGAAGGTCTTGGATATGCCGGTCATGCGGACCGCAGCGGCGCTCGCACTCATCCCACCTTCTCCCACAGCCCGGTCTCACCGGAGCGGATGAGGGCGTCGGCGACGAGTTCCGTCAGCAAGCCGTCCTCGAAGTTCGGGCTCGGCTGCCGGTTCTTCGCGATGGCCGAGAAGAAATCATAGCATTCGACGATCTTCGTTTCAGAATAGCCGATGCCGAGGCCGGGGATTGGCCAGAGGCCGTTGCCATAGGGATGGGCCGGGCCGGTATAGACGGTTCGGAAACCGCGGGCATCTGCCGGGTCGTCAGCGAACATTACCTGAAGCTCGTCGCGGCGCTCGTAGTTGAAGTGGATCGAGCCCTTGGTGCCGTGGATTTCCAGCGTGATGAAGTTGTTGCGGCCATAAGCGTTGCGGGTCGCTTCCAGGCTGCCGATCGCGCCGCCTTCGAATTTCAGCATCGACACGACTTCGTCGTCGACATCCACCTCGCCGCGTTCGGCATCCGCGGCTTTCTCCGCTGCGCCGAGCTTGTCGACACCGCCCTGCTGCAGCGGTCGCGTCTTGTTGTAGGTCGTCGTGATCGCGTTGACCTCTGCGATCGGGCCGACGAGATAATGGGCGAGATCGACGACATGGGTGGCGATGTCGCCGACCGTGCCGGAGCCGGCAATCTTCTTCTGGAAGCGCCAGGAGAGAGGCGAATCCGGGTCGGCCGACCAGTCCTGCAGATAGGTGCCGCGGAAATTCAGGATCCGGCCGATGCGGCCCTCGTCGATGTACTTCTTCGCGAGCGCAACGGCCGGTGTGCGGCGATAATTGAAGGCCACCATGTGAATGACGCCCGCGGCTTTTACCGCGTCACGCATCGCCCTCGCCTCTTCGACGGTGCGGGCAAGCGGCTTTTCGCAGATGATGTGCTTGCCGGCCTTGGCGGCCGCAATGGCGATCTCGGCATGCACGTTGTTCGGCGTGCAGATATCGACGACGTCAATATCCGGCCGGTTAACGACAGCCCGCCAGTCCGACGACGCTTCCTCGAAACCGTAGCGCTCGCGCGCTTCCTCGGCCATGCCGTCGGTCACATCGACGACGACCTTGCGGTGGGGAATGGCCGGTGCGGGCCAGAAGAACATTGGCATGGAGGCATAGGCCATGGCATGCGCCTTGCCCATGAAGCCGCCACCGATCATGGCGACGTTCATCACTTTTGTCATCGGTTTTCTCCTGAAAAAGCTCGCCCTTTGGGCGCCAAGTTCGACTGCCGGCAAAGGCCGGATCGTGTCGGATACGGGGCGCGAGAGGCGCCCCGTATCCCGCGGATCACTGGCCGAGGCTCGTCTTGATGTTGTCGGTCGCCTCGGTGGAATAGACCGCCTTCCAGCCGTCAAGCAGTGTGTCGCGCGTCACCGGAAGGGCTGGCAGTGCGACAAAGGCCGGCGCTTCCTTGCCGAGCAGCGCATAGCCGGCAAGCTTGGCTTCGACGACACCGGCATCATAAGGCCGCTGCGCGCCGAGCCCCTTGACGAAGCCGCCCTGGGCCATCGAGATCGCCACGTTTTCCCCGAGGTCGATCGTGGTGATGACAAGATCGTCGCGACCCGCGACACGCGCCGCCGAAATCACGCCTTCGGCCGGCACGTCCCAGACCGCCCAGATGCCCTTGATGGTCGGATTGGAGGTGAGGATGGCAGACGCTGCCTTTTCCGCATCGCCCGAGAAATCAGGTCCGCCGATGCCCTGCTCGGCCACGATCTTGATATTGGGATAGTCGGAGGCGATGGTCGCCTTGAATGCATCGTAACGCTGCTTGGTGACGAAGAAATCGGCGGCATGGAACACGAGCCCGATATCGCCCTCCCCGTTCAGCGCCTTGGCCATCAGGTGCGCAGAGGCCACGCCATTTCCATAGTTGTCGGCAGATACGACCGACACATAGTCCTTGCCGGCTTCAAAGCCTGTCGGCACATTGTCCATGAAGACGAGTTTGGTGCCAGCCTCTGCGGCTGCCTTGTAGGCCGCAGCCGTCGCTGTCGGATCCGTCGGGATCGAAACGATGATATCAGGCTTCTGCGCCATGATGGTCTCAAGGTCGGATACCTGTTTTTCCGGCTTGAAGCCGGCATCGGTCACCGCAAGCACCTTGATGCCCATCGCGGCGAATTGGGTCTGAAGGCCGTTGATCTGGGCGCGGGACCAGTCGTTGCCGCCATAGTGCATGACGATCGCGGCCGTCGCATTCATGGCCTTGATCTTCGCCAGTTCTTCATCGGTCAGCGTAACGTCGGCAGCCGGCGAGGGATCCTCGCCCCCCGGCCCCTTGGACAGGACCGTCTGCTGGAGCGCGGCCAGGGCGCTGTCAGGATCGGCGAAGGCCGGCGCTGAATAGGTACAGGCAAGCGCCAACACGGCGGCAGTGCCCAACAGGGTTCTTCTCTTCATCATCACTTTCTCCTCCCGAAAGTGGGGCATGCGCCCCGGTCGCGGCCGTCAGGCCGATTTGAGATAGGTCATGCTCGCCTTCGCACCTTCGAGTGGGTCAGACCACGAATCGAGCTCCGTGCAGACCCAGCCATCGAAGCCAACCTCCCGAAGGGCCGCGATGATGTCGTCCGTCGGCACGTCGCCGCGATCGATCGGTGTGAAGGCGAAGGGCTCCTTCTGGAAACCCTTGAGATGGACATAGGAGATACGTGCCGCATGCTCGCGGACGAGCGCGGCGGGATCTCCTCCGGCAGCGGCGAGATGGGCCGTGTCCGGGCAGAAATGAATGCCGGTAAGCGCAAAGATCTTGCGCACCTCGGCCGGTCCCTCGACGATGGTCGATAGATGCGGGTGGTAATGGGCGGTAAGACCGCGCGCCTCGGCGATTTCCTTCACGCGGTCGAGCGCGGCTGCAAGCTTGTGATAGTCGGCCTCGCGGATGCCATCGAAGCGCTTGGCGCCACCACCGACGACGAGATGCGGGGCGCCGAGCTCGGCGGCGCGATCCGCCGCGCGGGTCACCCGGGCCAGTTCCTCCGGCAGAATGTCGTCGAAGATGAAGTTGCCGCCGGCATAGGTCGCCACGAGCGTCAGCCCGTTGTCGCCGAGCAGGGCCCGCATGTCGTCCACGCCGAAATCGAGAAGGTTGCCATCGAAGAGCTCGACGCCCTCATAACCCACCGACGCGATGTCCGCGAAGGCCCGGCGCATGTCGCCAAAGGTGCGGTAGGCGAGATTGGTGATTGACGTGACGCCGACCGCATCTCCGCCAAGGCTGCCCCAGCAGTTCGCATGATAGGCGAGCTTGAAGTTCGACATCGGCGCCTCCTCCCAGTGACCGTGTTGATGTGCGAGCCGTCTTACGTCCATAAAAAGTGCATGTCAATTATTTAACTGCACAACTAAGCATACTTTTGCTGATTTAATACAAAAGATCGATGTTGCCAGTCGGAAGCCTCCGCCTTAATAAGAACGGAGAGGGCGAATCCGCCGGAAGGAAGAAGTCATGGCGACGACGGCAACTGCGGCAAATGACGCCGCTCCCCGCCGCAAAGGTCGGCCGCGCGTCACCGAGACCGCGGCGCCGAGCCTTGTCGAGATTCTCAATCTGGTGCGGACAGAACAGGCCGCCACACGCCAGGAAATCGAGCGCCAGAGTGAACTCGGCCGCGCGGTCGTCGCAGACCGCTTGGGTACGCTCGGCGAACTCGGTCTGGTCGACGAAAGCGAACTTGCGACCGCATCCGGTGGGCGCGCGCCGCGCCTTGTGCGTTTTGCCGCAGATCGTGGCCGGATCCTCGTTGCCACGCTCGACCAAACCGCGCTCGGCGTCGGGATTGCCGATCTCGGCGGCTCCCTGCTCATGGAGCATCACGAGGCGACCGAACTCAGCCAACCGGTGTCGGCCCTCGCCGATCGTCTGGTCACGCTTTTTCGCTGGATCCTCGAACGGCATTCGGACATCCAGCTCTACGGCATCTCCATTTCCGTTCCAGGCGCCGTCTCCGACGGTGCCGAGACGCTTTTCCAACGCGCCACGCCTGGCGTTCTGCCTGGCTGGGAGAGTTTTCCGCTTGTCGAAACACTCGTTGGGGCCTTTGATGCACCCGTCTGGCTCCGTTCCAGCGTCGAGACCATGACGATGGGCGAACTGCATGCCGGAGCCGGGCGCAATCAGCGCACCATGATGTTCGTCAAGGTCGGCAAACGCATCGGGGCCGGGCTGGCAAGCGACGGAATTCTCTTTCGTGGCGCACAGGGGGCCGTTGGCCTCATCGGTTCTGTTCCGGTCACTGTCGGCGACAGGACGGGCACGCTGGAGGCGATGGCGGGGTCGGACCACATTGCCCAGGATGGCAGGCTGGCAGCAGAAAACGGCACCAGCCCGATACTTGCCGAGCTCGTTCGACGCGGCACCGAGATCACGGCGCTGGAAGTCGCCCAGGCCGCACAGATGGGCGATGCCGCCGCCATCGATATCCTGGCCCAGAGCGGCCGGCTGATCGGTCAGGTGGTCGCGACGCTCGCCAACATGCTGAACCCCGCGCTTATCGTGCTGTCCGGCTCGATCGCGCAGACCAATGACATTCTTCTCGCCTCCGCGCGGGAGGCCATCTACGGTGCCTGCCACCCTCTCGTCAGCCGCGACATGCAGATCATCCGCTCCCAGATGGGCAGCTCTTCAGGTCTTGTCGGGGCCGCAATCGTTGCGTCCGAGGGGCTGTTCGCACCACCGATGCTGAAAGACTGGATCATGGCCGGGCAGCCTCAGGCGCATCCGCTTTTCCAGGAGATGAAAAAGGAAATTGCCCGGCGAAAGGTCATCAAGGGGGATATGGTCCGGCCGCCGGACGTATGAGGAGGATTGAATGACGATTGCGGGTCTCGGCCCTCATGGGGAGCGGGCATCGGCGCCCGAGCGGGTTCTGCTGCTGCCGGAGGACATGGAGCGGGCGCGGGCAGGAGGCTTGCGGGTCGCCGTCGTTTTGCACACGCTCGAAAGCGACTGGGCCAAACAGCAGCTTTCCGGCATCATCGGCATGCTCGGAAATTGCGGGGTTGCGGTCATTGACGTGATCGACTGCGCCTTCACGCCGGAGGTCCAGATCGAGGCACTCGGGCGGCTGATCGAGGAAGCACCCGATGCCATCATATCCCTGCCCGTCGCCAATTCGAAAGTGGCGGCCGCCCATGCGCGCGTGTCTGCGGCCGGCATAAAGCTCATCCTTCTCGACAACGCGCCGACCGGACTTCTTCCGGGAAAGGACTACATCTCCCTCGTCTCGGCCGACAATTTCGGCCTCGGCAAGATCGCCGCGGAAGGCCTGTCGCCGCATCTGCCTGATGGTGCGGAGGTCGGCGTGCTCGGCTACGACGCCGATTTCTTCGCGACCAACGAGCGGGAAATCGCCTTCGTGAAATGGATGCAGGTCAACCGTCCGGACGTGTCTCTGCGCGTCCAGCGGTTTCCATCCCTGTCGGCAGTTGCCGCAACCACGCGCGCTCTTGCCGAAGCCCATCCGGATCTCGCCGGCCTTTTTGTGGTCTGGGACACGCCGGCAATGATGGCCGCCGGCGTTCTCAAAACGCTCGGGCGCAAGATTCCGATGACGACCGTGGATCTCGGTCATGCGGCGGCGATCGGCCTTGCTGCCAGCGATCCCCTTGTCGCGATTGCCGCCCAGCAGCCGTTCCGCCAGGGTGAGAGCGCAGCCTCCATCACAGTGACCGCGCTCCTCGGCAGGCCTGCCCCCGACTGGGTCGCGCTTCCCGGCCTTGCGGTCACCGCAAGCAATGTGGTGGAGTGCTTCCAGACCGTGTGGCGGGCGCCGGCACCCCAGGAAGTTCTCCGAAGGCTCAGGCTCGTCGGCCTGAAGACTTCCGATCAACACCCGTCTTGAGCGGGAAAGCTCTTTCGAACTTGTAGTTTCTGCGGAACAACCCAATATTTAAGCAATGTCGAATGCTTTACGCATCGCACGTGGTCGCTTCGGGAGAGTGGCGCTGCTGGATATGGATCGGCCCCTGGTGCGACACGCGCATCCGCATTGCCATGTGCTGTTGAAGGTCGAGGGTGCAGACACGCAGTTTTCAGTGCGCGACCGGCTCGTGCCTCTCACGGACGAAAGCGCCGTTCTGATCAATGCCTGGGAGCCGCATGCCTATGCGCATGACCAAGCGCGACCGAAGACGGTGATCCTGGCGCTCTACATCGAGCCGCAATGGCTCGGCCATTTCCGGCCGAATTGGGCGGCAAGCCACGCCCCCGACTTCTTCGCCTCGAATGTCGGCTCGATCACCCCCGACATCCGTTCGCGCGCACGCACGCTTGCGGAGGCCATGGTGAAGGAGCCCAACAGCGCCGAAGTGCATGAGGTGCTTCTCGGTGAACTGATGGTCGCCGTCATCGAACGCTTCGCCGACTGGCGGGCCGTGCCCAATTCGATCCGCGATCTCGCATCACGCCCGCTGCTCGACTTTCGTATCCGCAAGGCCGTCGAGCGCATGAAGGCGGCACCTGGCGAGATCGCCGATCTCGATCTTCTCGCGACCGATATCGGGCTGTCCCGGGCGCATTTCTTCCGGCTGTTCGAGACATCGCTGGGTGTAACGCCGCGGGTCTTCCTCAATGTGCAGCGCCTGGAACGGGCGGTGTCCGCCGTTGCCGATGGAACGGAAAGTTTCGCGGCGATCGGCGACCAGCTCGGCTTTTCCGTACCGGCTCATTTTTCGCGCTTCTTCCACGATCATGCCGGCTCCTCGCCGAGCATCTTCCGCACCGTCAGCCGGCTCTCAGGCGACGATTTTGAGACTCCTCGGTAAGGTCTGATACGCGGCGGTATCGCCCGATCGGGCTCCCTCCTTCACCCTTCTCCCACGGCACCCCGACACCAACGGGTGCGGGAGGAGCACATGAAGAGTTTGGAGACGGCGGGCGGCCTGATCGGCCGGACCGTGGAACGTGTCGAGGATGCCGGACTTCTGACCGGCCGCGGCCGCTACATCGACGACCTGCCCGTCCGGCGCGACACCGCCCATCTGGCGATCCTGCGCTCGCCGCATGGCCATGCCGAAATCCGTGCGATCAATACGTCTGCTGCCAGTGCCCTGCCCGGCGTCTCCGCCGTGCTGACCGGGGACGACGTTGCGCGGCTCACCCGCAGCATGACCGTGGGGGTCAAGGCGAATGTCGAATGCTGGCCGATCGCCCGGGACCGGGTACGCTATGTCGGTGAACCCGTGGCCCTCGTCGTTGCCGAGAACCGCTATGTTGCAGAGGATGCGCTCGATCTGATCGAGGTCGAGTACGAGACCCTGGTCGCCATTGTCGATCCAGAGAGGGCACTCGCAACAGACGCGCCGGTCTTGCATCCCTCGCTCGGCACCAACCTCATCAACGAGCGCAGCTTTCGCTATGGGGACCCAGAAGCAGCGCTTGCGACTGCCGACCACCGCATTTCCATCCGTATCGCTTATCCCCGCAACTCCTGCACGCCCATCGAGACCTACGGTGTCATCGCTGAATACGATCCCGGTGAGGACGCCTATGACGTCACGGCGAATTTCCAGGGCCCGTTCTCGATCCATGCCGTGATTTCCCGCGCGCTGAACGTGCCCGGCAACCGCATGCGGCTGCGCACGCCGCCCGATGCCGGCGGCTCCTTCGGCATCAAGCAGGGCGTCTTTCCCTATGTGATCCTCGCCGCCGTCGCCGCCCGCGTTGCAGGACGGCCGGTGAAATGGATCGAGGACCGGCTCGAACACCTGACGGCCTCCGTTTCGGCGACCAACCGTGTCACGACGCTCGAGGCGGCCGTTGCCGCCGACGGCCGCATCACAGCACTCTGCTGGGATCAACTGGAAGATTGCGGCGCGCATCTCCGCGCACCGGAGCCGGCGACCCTCTACCGCATGCATGGCAACATGACCGGCGCCTATGCGATCGAAAACGTCGCCATCCGCAACCGCGTCGTGCTCACCAACAAGACGCCGACGGGGCTCAACCGCGGCTTCGGCGGACCACAGGTCTACTTCGCGCTCGAACGGCTCGTCCACAAGATCGCCGACGAACTTGGCCTCGACAGGCTTCAAATCATCCGCCGCAACCTCGTGCCGGCCGACGCGTTTCCCTATCGCACAGCGACCGGCGGGCTTTTGGATTCGGGCGACTATCAAACCGCAATCGACCGCGCCTGTGCCGAAGGCGGCCTGGAGGCTCTGAGGCTGCGAAGGGATCAAGCGCGTGCCGAAGGGCGCCTCTACGGCATCGGCTATGCGACGGTTGTCGAGCCTAGCGTCTCCAACATGGGCTATATCACAACGGTCCTCACGCCGGAGGAACGGGCAAAGGCGGGTCCGAAAAACGGCGCCCAATCCGTCGCAACGGTGGCCATCGACCCACTCGGCTCCGTCACCGTCAACGTCGCGTCAGTACCGCAGGGCCAGGGCCATCGCACCGTTCTGGCGCAGGTCGTCGCCGAGCGGCTCGGCCTTCCCCTGGAGGCCGTGCGCGTCAATACCGAACTCGACACGGCGCGCGATGCCTGGTCCATTGCCTCGGGCAATTATGCAAGCCGGTTTGCTGCAGCCGTCGCCGGCGCCGCGGCCCTTGCTGCCGACCGTATCAGGGACCGTCTTGCAGCGATCGCCGCAAGCCAGCTCAATGTCACGGCGAATCGCATCGACTTCAAAGCCGGAAAGCTTTTCGATCGCGACAATCCGGACAATGCCATCTCCTTCGGGCGTGTGGCGGCTGCAAGCCATTGGGCGCCAGGCACCCTGCCTGATGGAACCGGCCAGACCATCCGCGAGACGGTTTTCTGGACGCCGGAGCAACTCGAGGCGCCGACTGCAGCGGACGGCATCAACTCGTCGCTTTGCCATGGCTTCATCTTCGACATATGCGGCGTGGAGATCGACCGGGCGACCGGCCAGGTCCGCATCGACCGCTATGTAACGATGCATGACTGCGGCCGCATCCTGCATCCCGGCATGGTCGACGGCCAGGTCCGCGGCGGCTTCGCCCAAGCCGTCGGTGCCGCACTCTACGAGGAATATGCCTATGGCGGCGACGGCAGTTTCCTGACCGGCACGCTCGCCGACTACCTCATCCCGACCGTCATGGAGATGCCGGAGCCGCTGATCCTCCATCACGAGACGCCATCGCCCTTCACGCCGCTTGGCGCAAAGGGCGTCGGCGAGGGCAATTGCATGTCGACGCCGGTCTGCATCGCCAATGCCGTCGCCGATGCGCTCGGGGTCGAGGACATCCGGCTGCCGCTGTCGCCAAGCCGAGTCAGCGAATGGCTCTATGGCGAGGAGCGCCCGCCGTCGAGACCTCAGGATTCGACCCCCGTCGCCACCGGCGCCTCCGGAGAACGCTTGCTGACGGGCTCGGGCTCGGCCGACGTCGTTGCCACCCGCGAGTCCGTCTGGACGATGCTGCTCGACCCGAACACGCTGAAGGCTATCATTCCCGGCGCGCACGAGGTCCGAAAGGTCTCCGACACGCATTTCCGCGCCGAGGTCACGCTCGGCATCGGTCCGGTCAAGGGCCGATACCGCGCCGACATCCGCCTCTCCGACATGGTGGCACCTGAAGCGGTCACGCTGTCCGGCGGCACGGAGGGCGCACTCGGTTCTGGTCGCGGCACGGGCCGTGTCACGCTGACGGAAACGGCGACCGGCACCCGCATCGACTATCGATATGAGGCCGCGATCGGCGGCAAGGTTGCCTCTGTGGGTGGCCGACTTCTTGACGGCGCGGCGCGCGTGGTGATCGGACAGTTCTTCCAGGCGCTCGCCCGTCATGCCGGCGGCGGAGGGCCTCCCAGCGCCGCCGCCGGCTTCACTCAACGGCTTTTGAGCCTTTTCAGGAGGCGCAGATGAAGCCCGCATCCTTCGATTTCCTCTGCCCGGACACGCTGGAGGAAGCGCTTGCTGCGCTCGCCGAGGGTGGCGGCGAGGCTCGCGTCATCGCCGGCGGGCAGTCTCTGGTGCCGATGCTCAACATGCGGCTCGCCCGTCCCGACCTGCTGGTCGACATCATGCGGCTCGAGGCATTGCGCCGGATCGAAACGTCAGGCGACGAGATCACCGTTGGCGCTGGCGTGCGGCAGGCCGAACTGGAAGCCTGGACAAATCTTTCGCGCGACCTGCCGCTTCTGGCCGCCGCCTTCCCCTGGCTCGGCCATGTGCAGACCCGGGCGCGTGGCACGGTCTGCGGCTCTGTTGCCCATGCCGACCCGAGCGCAGAGTTGCCGCTTTCCCTGGTGACGCTTGGCGGTGCCGTGAGCCTGCGCAGCCGCAAGCAGAAGCGCAAGGTCAAGGCGGACGACTTCTTCATCGGCATGATGGCGACCGATCTCGCCGAGGGCGAGATGATCGAGGCCGTGCATTTCCCCAAAGCCCGGCCCGGCAGCGGTTATGCCTTCCGCGAGATTGGCCGGAGGCATGGCGATTTCGCCATCGTCGCCTGCGCTGCCGTCGCTGACGACACGGGCTTGCGGCTCGGCATTGCCGGGGTCGATGACCGGCCGCGCGTCTTCGCGCTGCCGGCACTCGACGACGACCAGTTCGACGATGCCCTCAACGATATCGCCTGGTCGCTGAACGCCCGCGACGACATTCACGCCAGCGCCCGCTACCGGCGCGAACTGGTCCGCAATCTCGGTCGCGAGACCCTGAAGGAGGCAAGCCGATGCCGCGCATGAACGCTGCCCAGAGGCATGTGGTCGAGTTCACGCTGAACGGCCAGAAGGTCCGTGCAGAGGCCGAAAACCGCATGCTGCTCTCGGACCTGCTGCGCCACGAAGTCGGGCTGACCGGCACCCATGTCGGCTGCGAGCATGGAGTCTGCGGCGCCTGCACCGTGCAGATCGACGGAAAGCCGGCACGCGCCTGCCTGACGCTTGCCCAGCATGTGCGCGGCAGTGATGTGCGGACCGTGGAAGCGCTGGCTCCCGGTCCGGCCGAGCTTTCCCCGCTTCAGGCGGCCTTTCGCCGCCATCACGGCCTGCAATGCGGCTTCTGTACGCCCGGCATACTGATGTCGCTCGACGCGCTCTTGCGCGAGCAGCCGGACGCCGGCCGGGAAGAGATACGCGAACACCTTTCCGGCCATCTCTGCCGGTGCACGGGCTACGCGACCATCGTCGAGGCGGCGCTCGCCGCCGCGGAGGAACAACGGAAGGAGGAGACACCCAATGCTTGATCTAGGAACGAGCTTCCTCGCGAGCGTGGAGCGCGACCCGAACGCGCTCGCGATCGTCGACGGGGAGATGCGACTGAGCTATCGCCAATGGTACGACAAGATTTCGGCGCTTGCCGCGGCTCTTCGTGAGACCGGCCTGAAGCGCGGAGACCATGTGCTGACCGCCATGCAGAACCGTTGGGAGAACGCGTCGCTGCACTGGGCCTGCCAGTTTCTTGGCTTGGTCGTCACACCGCTCAACTGGCGGGCGAAGGCCGATGAGATCGATTTCGGCATCGAGGATGCCGATGCAAAGGCCGTGTTCTATGAGGCATCGACGGAAGAGGCCGTGCGCCTGTCGCGGCTCGCGCAGAACTTGCCGCAATTCTCGGCCGAGGCGCTGGCCGATATCATGAAAGGCAAGGCACCCGATGTAGTTCCTGTCGCCGACGCTGCAGACTGGTCGCTGATGCTCTACACGTCAGGCACGACTTCGAAGCCGAAGGGCGTACCACGCCGTCACCGTGCCGAACGCGCCGGCGCCGTCGCCCATGTGGCACAGAACCTCTACCGGCATGGCGAGCGCACGCTCGGTGTCATGCCGCTCTACCACACGATGGGCGTGCGCTCCCTGATCGCATCCTCGCTGATCGGCGGTACCTTCGTCTGCCTGCCGCGCTTCGACGTGGCAAAGGCGCTCGACCTGATCGAAGAGGAGAAGATCACCAATCTGTACCTCGTGCCGACGTTGTACCACGACCTCGTGCATCACGAGGCATTCTCGCCTGAGCGCGTCGTCTCCGTCACCAAGCTCGGCTATGCCGGCGCCTCGATGACGGATGGATTGCTGAAACGGCTGGACCAGACCTTCCGGCCGGAACTCTTCGTCAACCACTATGGCTCGTCGGAAATCTACACCTTCACGATCGAGCAGACGGCGACTGCGAAACCCGGCTCCGCCGGCCGCGCCGGCATCAACCAGACGATCCGCGTCGTGAAGCTCGGCAGTCGCGATCCCGACGAGCGGGCGGCCGTGGGTGAAGAAGGCGAAATCATCGCGCTAATGAAGAGCGACGAGGCCTTCGAGGGTTACTGGAAGCGGCCCGATGCGGACGCCAAAGCACTTCACGGCGGCTGGTACTTTACCGGCGACACCGGTTTCGTCGACCGGGACGGTGATCTCTTCGTCACCGGCCGGGCCGACGACATGATCATCACCGGCGGCGAGAACGTATCGCCGGTCGAGGTGGAAAGCTGCCTTTCGCTGCATGAGGGCGTCGCCGAGGTCGCCGTCGTCGGCCTGCCCGACGAGCGTTGGGGCAAAATCGTCGTCGCCTTCGTCAAGCGGCGGGGAGATGTCACGGCCGAGGATCTCGACCGCCATTGCCGCGATTCCGGTCTCGCCAATTTCCGCCGCCCACGCCGCATCGTCTTCGTCGAAGCGATCCCGAAATCACCCGTCGGCAAGCTGCTGCGCCGCCTCCTGGTGGCCGGCGAATACACCGCGGAACGCATTCCCGAACACCAGTGAGCGGCCAGAACGCCACAAGACCCATGAAAGGACATTCCATGCCCGAACACGCCACATTCCAGGACCCACGCCTCGCCGAACTCGATGGCTTCACCGTCACGATCGATGCGGCCCGCCAGCGCGCAGACATCACGCTCGACCGTCCGCCCTATAACGTCGTCTCCATGCTGGCCCGCGACCAGTTGCGCCTAGTCTTCGAGGCCCTAGACGAAGATGACCGCGTGCGCATCATCGTCGTTACCGGCAAGGGCGAGCACTTCTCGTCGGGCGGCAACATCAAGGGCTTCCTCGAGGCGAGCCCGGAGCATGTCTCGCATCTTGCCTGGAACATCGCGGCACCCGCCCGCTGCTCCAAGCCGGTTATCGCTGCCAATCGCGGCTTCTGCTTCGGCGTCGGCTTCGAACTGTCGCTCGCCTGCGATTTCCGTATCGCGACCGAGACCACGCGCTACGCGCTGCCCGAGCAGAAGCTTGGCCAGATCCCGGGCTCTGGCGGCTCGGCGCGCCTCCAGAAGATGGTCGGCGTCACCCGCACCAAGAACATCGTGATGCGCTCGAAGCGGGTGACCGGCCAGGAAGCCTATGACTGGGGCATCGCCTCGGAGATCGTTGCGGATGCCGATCTGGAAAAGGCCGTTGATGCGCTGGTCGAGGAACTGATCGGCTTCTCGCCGCTGGCCCAGCGGACGGCGAAGAAGCTTTTGAACGATACCGACGACGCCCCGCTTTCAACGGCCATCGAACTCGAAGGCCATTGCTACAGCCGGCTTCGCACATCGGAGGATTTCCGCGAAGGCGTGCTCGCCTTCCACGAAAAGCGCGCGCCGGCCTTCGTCGGACGCTGAACTACTGGCCGGGCAGGAACCCGGCTTCATTTTCCAAGAGGAGGGAGCGGCCTCGTATCCGCTTCGGGAGGAACCAACATGGAAACAATCGATCCGACCACACAGGAAAGACGCTTTTTCGAAAGGGGGCCCGGCATCGCATCGGGTCTCCGAGACCTGCCGAAACATCTCGGCATAAAGACCATGAGCGCCGGCCTCGTCGCCGCCATCTTCGGCTGCTCTGGCCCCGCCTTGATCGTCATCGGCGCAGCCGAGGCGGGCCGGTTGACCAACGGGCAAACCGTCGCCTGGCTCTTTGCGATCTATGTGCTCGGCGGCTTTATCAGCATGCTTCTCGCGCTCCATTACAAGCAACCGATCAACGGCGCCTATTCGATCCCCGGGGCTGCACTCGTCGCCGGCTCGCTTGCGACTATTCCGTTCAATGAAGCGGTCGGCGCCTTCATCCTCGCGGGGCTGCTGGTTCTGCTGCTTGGCGTCACCGGGCTGATCGGCAAGGTCATGCGCTGGCTGCCGATGCCGATCGTCATGGCGATGATCGCCGGTGCGCTTATCCGTTTCGCGATAGGAACGGTCACGGCACTCGGCACGTCGCCGGTGATTGCAGGCGCAGCGATCCTCGCCTTCTTCGCGTCGATGCGACTGACCAAAGCCATCCCGCCGGTATTGGCCGCCCTCGTCGCCGGCCTGATCGCGGCCCTTGCGACGGGTGCGGTCGGCGGCGGAGCCGCTAACATCGCCTTTGCGGCACCGGAATTCACGATGCCGGTATTCACCATTGATGCCTTCTTCGCGATCGCCATCCCACTCGCCCTTCTGGTGATTGGTGCCGAGAACGCGCAGGCCACCGGTGTCCTGATGGCCGAAGGCTACAAGCCGCCGGTCAACGCGATGACGATCATTTCCGGCATCGGCGGTGTCGCAGCCGGCTTCCTCGGTGGTCACAATGCCAATATCGCAGGTCCGATGACGGCAATATGCTCGTCTGAACAGGCCGGCGAACGCAAGGAGGGGCGCTATGCCGCGACGGTCGTCAACGGCCTTCTCTTCGCGGCTTTCGGCCTACTCGCCGGCGCTGCCGTTCCGATCGTGCTCAGCCTGCCGTCCGCTCTCATCGGCACCGTCGCCGGCCTCGCCATGATCAGCGTGCTCCTGTCGGCCTTCCAGAACGCCTTCGGCAAGTCGCTCGGCAACCAAACCGGCGCCTTCGTCGCCCTTGCCGTCGCCATGTCGAACGTCTCGCTCCTCGGCATCAGCGCACCCTTCTGGGCTCTGGTCGCCGGCGTGATCGTGTCTGCCCTTGTCGAAGCCGGAAGCTTCGGGGAGAAACAGGCCACGTAAGCGCGGGGTTACTGTTACCGATGTAGGGTCAAAGTCGCTCCCATTACGGATCTATAGGGCCGGAATGGGGGCGTCAGTTGTCGCAATCTTTAAGCTAGCGCACTTCAAATCTGAGGTCGAGGAGCGGAAATAATTGCCGCTCTCCCGCCATGTTGACGTCGGCCCAAAGCCAGGGCACAAAGATGGCATCCACGGTCGCTCGCGGCAGGAAAATATAGGAAAATCAACGGCGATTTTTTCAAGCCTTTGAAATCATGCGATAATCCAGGTTCTCCAGGCGGGCTATTTTAGGTTGGTTTTCCGCACAAAATCGTCGACTGTTTCTCACAGAAAAAAGTGACGCCTTCTCAACAGCTTGAGCAATGCTGGCTGCTATTCGCCAGGGCATCCGTCGTACTGAAACGGGTCTCGAAAAAAACTGGCTGGGGACCCGCGGCCCTGACAGGCAGTGCACTTCTCTCAACTGATTAGTACATGCGGACACAATACCCATTGCGGGCCCATATAAGCCTCAGGCCGCAGTGTCACGAGATTCCCCGCTGCCCGATGGCTTTTAACCAATGCTAGAACGACCTTATAGTCCGCGAAACGTCCTGAAGGTTGAGGAAGGCCTGAAAGCGTCCTTCATGAAGCTTCGCTACACGCTCGCCGCTTGGCGTGTGGATCGAAGCACTCCTTGCGAGTTCACGCATGGCATCGCGAACATCCGGGAAGGCGCCAGCAGCGACGCTACCAAGAATGGCAGAGCCGAGCAGGACAGGTTCGTCCGCTTCAGTCGCGACAACAGGCTTGCAGCAAGCGTCCGCCAGGATCTGGCGCACCAGCGGGCTTGCACCAGCGCCACCGCTGATTACCACCCGCTCGACGGACGCACCGGATTTTGCCTGCGTCTCGATGATCTGGCGCAGTCCGTAACCGATCCCACAGAGTCCGGCGATGTAGAGAGCGATCAGACTGTCGAAGTCACGTTCCATTCCGAGGCCTGCGATGACGGCGCGGGCATGCGGATCGGCAAAGGGCGCGCGGTTGCCGAGAAATTCCGGCACGACATGCAGGCCGGCGGCGAGGTCGACGGCGTCAGAGGCATTTGCCACCTTCCATGATGCCTGCTCGGCCATGAAGGCGGGCAAGGACTTGCCCTCGGCCTTCGCCATAACCGTCGCCTCGGCGGCAGCAGGATGGAAGGAGAGAAGCTGGTCGATGGCAGCGCCCGCGGCACTCTGGCCACCCTCGTTCAACCACATGCCAGGTACCATGGCCGAATAATACGGCCCCCAGACGCCGGGCACGAAAACTGGCTCGGCCGTCGATGTCATGGTGCAGGAGGAAGTCCCGAAGACGTAAGCCAGGTTTTCGGCCGGCTTGCCGCCGATACCGACCGTGCCGATGCCACCCGCATGGGCATCGATCATGCCAGCGGCGACAGCCGTGCCGGGCTTGAGACCCATGGCTTCGGCTGCCTCTGCGGTCAGCCCCTGCCCTAACCGGGTACCGGGCTCAACGATTGCCGTGCCTATGCGGGCAAATCCTTCACTTACCAGTTCCTGAAGGCCGATCGTGTTAAAATAGCCCTCGTCCCAACGCGCCTCATGGGCGAGATAAGTCCATTTGCAGGTTACCGTGCAGGTCGAGCGTGAGAGATCGCCAGTCGATTTCCAGGTCAGAAAATCGGCGAGATCGAAGAACTGCCAAGCGGCTGTGAAAGTCGCCGGGCGGTTTTCCTTCAGCCACAGAATCTTCGGCGTCTCCATCTCAGGCGAGATGCGGCCACCGACATAGCGCAACACATCATGCCCGATCGCATTGATGCGCTCGGCCTGGGCCACGGCGCGGTGGTCCATCCAGACGATGATGTCACGCTCTGCCTCGTCCGAGGGGCCGACCGCGAGCGGCTGGCCGCCCTCGCCCAGGACCACCAGCGAGCAGGTCGCATCGAAACCGAGCCCGATAACCTGATCTGGCGCAACGCCGGCGGCATGCACCGCCTCGCGAATGATCGCACAGACGGCATTCCAGATCTCGGTGCTCGACTGCTCGACGATCGAGCCCGCTTCGCGGTAAAGCGTGATATCGCGCTTCGCGACCGACACCATGCGGCCCTCAAGGTCGAAGAGGCCAGCACGCGCGCTGCCCGTTCCGACATCGACGCCGACGACGTAACGGGTGGCTCCCTCGGTTGAGTTCTGTGCTGAGCTCATGGTCTTCTCGTCTGTTTCGGCATTGCAAGGCAGGCTGGTGAGGATCAAGCAGGCGTCAGAGATCGACACTGTTGGGCAGGATCACCAGGTCACGAATGGTCACATTGCGGGGCCGCGACAGCATGAAGAGCACGGCATCGGCCACCTCCTTCGGCTGCATCAGGCTGCCATTGGCAAGCGCCTCTTCCATCTTGGCCTTCGGCCAGTCATCGAGGAGTGCTGTAACAACGGGACCCGGCAGAACCGCACCGACGCGCACGCCATGGGGCGCCACCTGGCGGCGTGTCGAATGCACAAAGGCCTGAACCGCGAATTTCGAAGCCGTGTAGATCGGCTCCCAGACAACCGGAACGACGCCGGCGATCGAACTGGTGAACAGGATGTCACCGGACTTCTGCGCGATCATGTGCGGCAAGACTGCATGCACGGAGCGGAAGGCAGCGTTGATGTTGAGGTTCAGCATGCGGTCCCAGGCATCAGGATCGCCTTCCGCGACTGGACCGCCGATATAGGCACCGGCATTGGCGTGGAAGATGTCGAGACCGCCTGCCAGCTCAAGAATGCGCGGCAGCAAGCCGGAGACGGCAGGCCCATCGAAGAGGTCGACCACCAAGGGCCTGGCTCGCTCGCCGAGTTCCTGGCAGACTGCCTCGAGCTTGTCCTTTGCGCGGTCGATCAGGACGACGGTGGCACCTTCGGCGATCAGTGTGCGGGCGCATTCGAGGCCGATGCCCGAGGCCGCTCCGGTTATGGCGGCGACCTTGCCCTTCATCAGTTCAGTCATATCAGTCTCCAGTCTTTGGATCAGGCGCGGCCATGGCTGACGCGCGACCGGCGGGCAAGCGAGTCGACGATGACGGCGATGGCGAGTACAGCACCGGTGATCATATAGCGAAGCGACGAGCTGAGGTTGAGGAGCGTCAACCCGTTCGAGATCGCCTGGATGACGATGATGCCGAGCAGTGCCGAATAAGCGCTGCCGCGTCCGCCGAAGAGGCTGGTGCCGCCAATGACAGCCGCTGCGATCGCGTTGAGGTTGACGTCACCCGTGCCGGCCTGCTGACTGGACGAGGCGAGACGCGATGCGGACAAAGTGCCGCCGAGAGCGGCCAGCGTCGAGCAAAGCATGAATGCGCTCATGTAAATGCGGCGGACATTGATACCCGAGCGGCGCGCAGCCTCACGGTTGCCACCGACGGCAAACATCGAGCGGCCCCACTTGGTCTTGGTGAGCGCATAATTCAGGATCACGACCAGGGCGACAAACAGGCCAAACATCCATGGCACGCCGCGCCCGAGGTTCAGGTAGTAGACTGCGGCTTCAAGGACAACCGTCAGGACCACGGCCTTGACGATCAGACTGCTGATCGGCTGCGAGGAGAGGTTGACCGCCCGTCGGCGCGCACGGATGACCATACCGGCGACGATGAGGACGGCACCAGGCACAAGTGCCAGCAGGTAGGACAGCCAGTCAGGCATCACGAGGATCTGGCCGAACCTGACGAGCGGCGAGGCATAGGGCAAGTTGATGCTGCCTGTCGGGCCGAGGATGTAGAGCTGCAAGCCGAGCAGTGCGAGCAGACCGGCAAGCGTTGCAACGAAGCTCGGCATGCCCAGACGATTGTACATCATCGCGTAGAGCGCACCTACGCCCGCTCCCGTCACCAATGCCGCACCAATGGCGAGCGGCAATGAGATCCCGGAGTTGACCCAGAGCACGCCGATGATCGCCGAGGCGAGACCGCTCATCGAGCCAACCGAGAGATCGATCTCGCCGAGAATGAGCACACAGACGATGCCAAGCGAGATGATGCCGACTGTCGCGCAGTCGAACAGCAAGTTTACAAGGTTGTTCGGCGCAAGAAAGATCGGATTGAGGATGCTGAAGACCGTTGAGATGACGATCAGACCGATCGCGACCGGCAGCATACCGAGGTCGCCGGAGCGAACCCGACTAACGAAAGCGCGGACCATGCCGCCGATGCCATCGGCGTGGCGGACGCGCTCATCGCTGCGATCGAGGGCAAGAGGCGCAGGCTTATTTTCATTCGAAATTTGAGTGCTCATGCGGGGCTCCCGCCGATTTCGGCCTGTTCGACGGCCTTTCGGCCAGCTCGGCGCGAGACAGAGTTTTCCGTGGCGCCGGTGATGGCGGCCACGAGTTCGTGGTTCGAGGCGTCAGGCGAGAAGACGCCGTTGTTCTTGCCGAGACGCAGGACGACGACGCGGTCGGCAACGGCACGGACGTCTTCCATGTTGTGGCTGATGATGATGACCCCGAGGCCGCGTTCACGGACGCGTTCGATCAGGTTCAGAACTTCGGCCGTCTGAGCAACGCCAAGTGCTGCCGTCGGCTCGTCGAGCATGATGATCTTGGGGTCCAAGAGAAGCGAGCGGGCAATCGCGACCGTCTGGCGCTGGCCACCGGACAGCGAGGCAATCGGCTCACGTACCGAGGGAATGCGGGCGGCGAGTTCGCGCAGCAGCGTCCAGGCGCGCACCTCCATCGCCACCTCATCGAGGTTCCAGGGCGAGAGTTCGTGTCCGAGAAAGAGATTGGCGACGACATCGAGATTTTCGCAGAGCGCCAGATCCTGAAAGACCGTCGCCATGCCGAGTTCGAGCGCGCGGCTCGGGCTGTCGAGCGAAACTTCCTGACCCATAAACTCGATCCGGCCGGAACTGGGCTGGTGGACGCCGGCCAGGACCTTGATCAGTGTTGACTTGCCGGCACCATTGTCACCGACGAGAGCGACGACCTCGCCCGCCTTCACTTCAAGCTCGATGTCGCTCAGCGCGGAAACCGCACCGAAATTCTTCGAGACATTGCTCAGTTTCAGGATGGTCGTGCCCTTGGGTGGCAGACCGATGTCATTTCGTTGCATGACGGAGCTCTTCTTTCGGACATGGGGTACGCCCGGCCGGAGCAAGCCCCGACCGAGCGCCTTGGGAGATCATTACTTGGTAATGCCGAGCTTCTTGCAACCCTCTGCATATTCACCGGTGCAGACATCTTCGGGCTTCTGGATGCCCTTGTCGAAGATTTCTGCCTTGATGTTTTCCGCGGTCACAACGGCCGGAACGAAGAGTTCGGACGGCGTGTTGTAGAGTGTCGTCTTGGCTTCGACCGTCTCGCCCTTCAGAAGCTTCACAGCCACATTTGCTGCTGCAGCCGCGACGATTTCCGAAGGCTTGGAGATCGTGTTGTACTGGTCGCCCGAGATGATCAATTGCAGGGCCGCGATCGTCGCGTCGTTGCCGGTGACAGGCGGAACAGGGTTTACGCCAGCGGCCTTGAAGGCAGCAATCGCGCCACCACCGGTGCCGTCGTTGGCAGCAACCACGCCCTTGATCTCGGCGCCGAAGCGGGTGATCTGGCCGGCGGCCCATTCCTGTGCCTTCGGCGGCGCCCATTCCGGCGTGTCGAATTCGGCCAGTGTCTTGTAGCCGGAGTCCTTCAGGCCGCGATGGATACCGTCACGGATGAGGCCGGCAGCCGCATCGGTCGGCGAACCGTTGATCTGCAGGACGCCCGAGCCTTCCGCCACACCGCTGGCCTTCAGGTGGTCGACAAGCGACTTGGCAATGGCATGGCCGATGCCTTCGTTATCGAAGGAGACGTAGTAATCGGCAGCCTTATCCGGGATCGGGCGATCGTAGGCGATAACCTTGACGTCCTGGGACTGGGCAATCTCGACGAGTGCAGCGGCCGCAGCGGAATCGACCGGGTCGAGAACGATGACCTTGGCGCCCTGTGCAATCACCGAATTGAACTGCTGCTGCTGGAGCGCGACATCCGCATTGGCGTTCTGATAGATGACGGTGCAGGTCGGGCAGAGCTTTGCCATCTCGGCCTTGAAGCCCGGATAGTCATGCTCTTCATAGCGCGTCGATGCCTGGTCGGGCATCAGGAAGGCCACTGTCGCCCCTTCTTGCGCGATAGCAGAACCGGAAAGCATTGCGGCGAGACCGACGGTCGCCAGCAGCATGGAACGAATTTTCATATCTCATTCTCCTCCTTGAATGGGAACAGCTCGCCTTGTGAGGCTGCTCCGGACTGTCGTTCTCCCGCACATCCCGCGTCGCCCGACGTGAGGACGAAGCGCATCGTTCGTCGCCGAGCACATCGGCGCCGCAAGACATGGACACTGGCAGAACGCCTCCCGGTCGACCCTCCACAGCCAACCTGTATCATCGATTGAGCACCACTGCTCAATCGATGAAGCAAGAATTGCCACTTCTCTCGTTTGATGTCAAGTTGGGTCTCGCAGGAGGATATCGTGAATCAGCAGCGCCCGCAGAAAAAGACGACGATCTATGATCTGGCCGAACTTGCCGGAACCTCGGCGAGTGCGGTGAGCGCCGTACTGAACGGCAACTGGAAAAAGCGCCGGATCAGTAGCCAGTTGGCGGAAAAGATCACCCGGATTGCCGAGGAACAGGGCTATGCCATCAACATGCAGGCAAGCCTGCTGCGCCGGGAAAAGTCCCGGATCATCGGCATGATTGTTCCCAAATACGACAACCGGTATTTCGGCTCGATCGTCGAGACCTTCGAAATCATGGCGCGCGAGCGCGGGCTGTTCCCGATCATCACCTGTACGCTCCGCGATCCCGACTTGGAGATGGAAGCGGCACGCACCATGCTGTCCTACCAGGTGGAATGGTTGATCTCCACGGGTGCGACCGATCCGGATCGTATAACCGACATCTGCTTGGCTGCAGGCGCTCGTAGTTTGAACCTTGACCTTCCAGGCGCCAAGGCGACGTCGATCATCTCCGACAACTTCGCCGGCGCGCGCGAGCTTACGCGGCGCACATTGATCAACCATCACACTAAGACCGGTGTCATGGCGCCGCTACTCTTCATCGGCGGTCGTGGCAGTGACCACAACACCGCCGAACGTATCCGCGGCTTCCGAACTGCCCATCAGGATCTCGGCGTGCCGATCGAGGAACACCATGTCCTCGCCTGCGGCTACGCGCCAGAAAAGGCCGCGCAAGCGCTCAGCGCCATGGCAGCCAGAGAAGGAAGCGTTCCGCGCGGCATGTTCGTCAACTCTACCATTTCGCTCGAAGGCGTCATGCGCTGGATCAAATCCTCAGCCCACTTTCAAGGGGAACAACCCATTATCGGTTGCTTTGACTGGGACCCCTTCGTCGCCCTACTCGGCCACGACATCGAAATGGCACGCCAGGACGTGCCCGGCATGCTTACCGCCGCCTTCGACATTCTCGAGAAAGGAAGCAGCGACGGCCGCAAGCTGATCGAGATCCCGCCGATTTTTGCGTGAGCCAAATAGATCAGCCAATCTCAAGCATTTAGTAAAATCAAAATCGGGGGTGCAAACATCAGCACCGTCACGAGCGGCGGCACATTTTGCGGTATAGCAAACTGTCGCTGCGCGATCATTTGCGCTCTAATACGGCGCACCAGGGCAGCCGCACACGAATGCCGCTTCACCTACAATACGGTGCTTACGAGCGGAAATAATTGCCGCTTTCCCGCCCTTTTGACGTCGGCCCAAAGCCTGGGCTCAAAGATGGCATCCACGGTCGCCTACGGCAGAAAAAGCGTAGGCAAATCAAAGGCTTTTCTCTAAGCCGCTAAAATCATGCGAGAAACAAGGCCCTTCAGGCAGGCTATTCTCCACAACCTGAACTACCTTGGTGGCTGTTTTCCAACCCATCCATCCGTCGCGCTGAAACGGGTGTCGCAACTCGGCTGGCGTCCCCTACGCTTAAACCTCATTCAAATACTGTGTTTCACCGAACCTGCTCAAACTGGCTAACGCGACGACTTGGACTGGTGCCACAAAGTCCGCGTTTAGCCAGAAGAGCCCGACATCATTTCGGAGGCCTCGGCGCCAGAGCTACACCGCCTTGGTCAACGTCGGCGTAGTTGTCCGCAAATCGTCATCGGGACCCCGTAGGCTCTAAAGATTGTTGAGGTGAAGCTGCATCAGTTCATCGTAACAGGACTGGTTTGCGGCAAGAACCGGATGTCCGTTCAGGAACTCGGGACCGCATCCCGGAAATGCTAGGTTCTTGCCGCCGGCTTCGCGGACGAGGCAAAAACCTGCCATGCAGTCCCACGCTCGCATATGGGGCTCGTAATACCCTACCAAACGGCCAGCCGCGACATAGGCCAGCATCAACGCACCGGACCCGTTGCGGATGAAATTACCGCCCTGCTCCATGAGGCCTGCGATGATCGCACCGACGCGTTCGGGTGTGACGTAGTTGTTGCAGCCTATCCCCGTCATTGCATTCTGCAGATTGCGGGTGGGATCGAGGCGCAGGGGCTTTTCGTTCAGCGTCGCACCCAAGCCCAGCGCCGAAGCGTAAAGCTCATCCGAGCAGGGCACATGGATCACGCCAACGACTGGCTCTCCATCCCGCACGATCGCTACGGAAACACACCAGGTCGGCATACCGTTGACAAAGGGGGCCGTGCCGTCGATCGGGTCGACAACCCAGGTGAAGCCGGAGGAGCCTTCCTCGTGGCCGAACTCCTCGCCTAAGAACCCGTCATTGGCGTAGATTTCGGCAACGCGCTGCTTGAGGAAAGTCTCGACGTTTCGGTCGGCGATGGAGACGACGTCCTGTAGATCGCGCTTCGTTTCGATCACCAACGTGTCTCGACGATTGAAGTAGTCGAGCGCCATGGCTCCCGCTTCCGCTGCCAGCGTCTTGGCCAGGGCGAAACGCGCTGCGAGTGCCGTATCATTCACTGTCATTCTCTCATTCCTTAATCTTCTTGAAAACTCATCAGCCGCTGATGACGGCAATGCCACGGTTCTTGAACGCCAATGTGACGTCGCTCGTGGCGGCATGGGCATGATCGACGTCGTGATCGATGACAAAGAGCGTGCCGACATCGGTCTCGACCTCATATTCGACATGACCGCCGAGATAGGCGGAGTGCAGGACGCGGCCCCTCAAGCCCTCTGCGCCGGCAGAGCCGATCCGGATGGCACCGGGCCGCACGGCAAGTTTGGCTGGGCCACGACCCGCTTTTGACTGCAGACGATGCTCAAGATTGCTGACACGCACCAAGACTTCCCTGCCATCGGATTGCACGACCTCGCAGGGCAGCACGTTCGCCTCCCCCATGAAGTCAGCGATGAAGGGGGAGGCCGGTGCCTCGTAGAGTTCACGCGGCGCGCCCGACTGAGCGATCTCGCCATCCTTCATCACGATGATCCGGTCGGAGACAGCAAGCGCCTCGTCCTGATCATGGGTGACATAGACCGCGGTGAAACCCAGGCGTTGCTGGAGATCGCGGATTTCGGTTCGCACTCGGCGCCTCAAGCGTGCATCGAGATTGGAGAGCGGCTCGTCGAGCAGAAGCACCTGCGGTTCCAGGACCAGGGCTCGCGCCACAGCGACGCGCTGCTGCTGGCCGCCGGAAAGTTCTGCCGGCAGGCGATGACCCATGCCGGCGAGGCCGACGAGCTTCAGCCCCTCTTCGGCCTTCTCGCGAGCGTCTTTTTTACCCAGACCTGACGACTGCAGTCCGTAGGCGACGTTTTCGAGCGAGGTCATGTGGGGAAAGAGCGCGTAGGACTGGAAGACCATGGAAACGTCACGCTCGTTGGCCGGCAGCATGGTGACATCCTTTCCGCCGATCAGGATCTTTCCGGACGTCGGATGCTCAAGACCCGCCAGCATGCGCAAAGTCGTCGTCTTGCCGCAGCCAGAGGGGCCAAGCAGGGTCACCAGCGTTCCGGGCTCGATCGCGAGTGAAAGATCATGGATGGCGGTGAAGGCGCCGAAGGTCTTGCGAACATTTTGGAAGGTGACGGATCCGGCTTTGACGGTGATCATGCGGTTTTCTCCTGACCGAGAGGAACGGGACTGGTGTTGCCGAGACCGGCAATACGGTTTTCGCGACGCAGCTTGCGTTCGCCGACGAGGAGCTGGAAACCACCGATGACCGTGATCATCACGACGATCAGCATCGAGGAATAGGCGATCGCCACGCCATACTCACCGTTCTCGACAAGGCCGACGATGTAGGAGGTCGCCATGTTGTGCTCGGCGCTGACAAGGAAGATGACGGCGCTGATCGAGGTGATGGCCCGCACGAAGGAATAGACGAGGGCTGCCGTGATGGCTGGCCTCAAGAGCGGCAGGATGATCTTGCGCACCGTGCGGAAGCTGTCGGCTCGAAGCGTGAGAGAGGCTTCATCCAGGCTCTTGTCGAGCTGGCTCATCGCCGCGATCCCGCCGCGCACGCCGACCGGCATGTTGCGGAAGACGAAGCAGGCAATCAGGATCACCGCCGAGCCGGTCATTTCGAGCGGCGGCAGGTTGAAAGCCATGATGTAGCTGACGCCGATGACCGTGCCGGGGATGGCGAAGCTCATCATCAGCGCGAACTCGAAGAGATTCCGGCCGGCAAACTTCTGACGAACGATGATGTAGGCAGTGAGCAGACCGACAGCGGCTGTCAGAGGCGCGGAGATGAGCGAGATTTCCATGGTCGTCCAGAAGGAATTCCAGGCCACGCCCGTCCAGGCGAGCGAGCCGTTCTGGATGCTGACCGCAAACGCGCGGGCGTAGTGATCAAGCGTCAGCGTGTTATCGAGGCCCCAGGTGGTGACGAAGCCGCCGACGAGGATCATGCCGTAGATGACGACGGTGAAGATCATCCACGGGATGACGAGAGCATGCACGCCGATCGATATGCCACGCGGCAGGGCAATGTGGGCGCCGCTGTCTCCCTTGCCGGTGACGGTGGCGAAGTTCTTGCCGGACAGCCAGAGGCGCTGGGCGAGAAAGGCCGACAGCGTGAAGAAGAGGAGGACCAGCGCCAGGACGGCGGCGCGCGAGGGATCGTTCTGCGAGCCGACAACGGCAAAGAAGATCTCCGTCGAAAGCACTCCATTGCTGCCGCCGAGGACCAGCGGATTGCCGAAATCGGCCATGCTTTCGATGAAGCCGATCAGGAAGGCATTGGCGAGGCCCGGCTTCATCAGAGGTAGCGAGACCCGCCAGAAGGTGCGCCAGCGGTCAGCGCGCAACGTCTGCGAAGCCTCTTCCATCGATGGGCTGACGCCCTCGACGACACCGATCAGGACGAGAAACGATATCGGGGTGAAGGATAGGACCTGGGCGATCCAGATGCCGGTCAGGCCGTAAAGCCAGCGCCCAGGCTCGATGCCGAACAGGCTGGACAGGGTCTCGGTAACTACACCAGCGCGACCGAACAGCAGCACGAGGGCAAGGCCAATGACAAAGGGCGGCGTGATGATCGGCAGGACGGTGAGAAGACGCAGCCCCTTCTTGAACGGAAAGCGGGTGCGGGTCGCCACAAGTGCGAAGGCAAGGCCCAACAATGTGGAGGCTGACGCCGTCATGATGGCGAGCGTGAATGTGCGCCAGGCGACGCCGCAGCGTCCGTCACCAATGAGGCAGCTCAGGCTCCAAATGCCTGGATCCTGCATATTGCGGATGAAGCCATCAGGATTGAAGGAGCCGTCGAAATCCTGGACGGCCGCTACGAGCATGCTGCCGATCGGATAGAAAACGAAGACGAAGACGAGGAAGACAAGCAGAGAGATAGACCCGACGACGAAGGCATCGCCCTTCATCACGCCGCGCTCCACGAGGCCGAAGGCGAACATGAGCACAAAGACGATCGCCATGGTGACGGCGCCGGCGCCCATGGATGGCTGCCCATCGGATAGTGCTCCGAAAAGGGTTTCACTGATCCCCCAGGTCCAGCCGGAAAACCCGACCGCAAGCCCCTGGAGGCACAGGTAGACGAGGCCTGCCGCACCTGCTGCCGCAAAGAACGCACCCCGGCGCATCGGGTCGGCAATGAAACGTGCTGCGAAACCGAGACTGAAGAACAGCACGACACCGAGAAGCCAAAGGCGACCGTGACCCAACAACTGCAGAACACCTGGCGCAGTGCTCTCCGTGAAGAGAAAGTCGCCGAGCCAGTCCAAGCCGAAGAAGCCGGATTCCAGCCTGTACCAGGGAAGCAGAATGAAGGACGCGGCTCCAAATGCCAGCAACAGGTCCAGTCTGCGGTTGCCATGTCTCATGGTCGACCTCATCAGTAGAAGCGGAAGAAGAAAAGGGGGCCGGCGGTCCAGAAACCGCCGGCGGATAGGGTCAGGCGTCAGTTGGCGACGGCACCGATTTCACGGTCCCAGCGCTCGAGCAGTGCCTTGCGCTTTTCCGGATCGCCATAGGTCTTGAAGTCGTAGTCGATGAGCTTGATGTCCTCGAAGCGGGGCGCTTCCTTGGGGATCTCCGCCGTCTTGTTCGAGGGAAGCTGGAAGGACTTGGCGTCCTTCATGCGCGACTGCACTTCAGGCTTCAGCGACCAGTCGTACCAGGTCTTGGCATTCTCCATGTTGCGAGCGCCCTTGACGATAGACATGGAACCGATCTCGTAGCCGGTGCCTTCGCAAGGTGCGATAGACTTGACCGGGAAGCCCTCGGCCGTCTGGGCCACCGCATCATGCATGAAGACGATACCGAGGCCGGTCTCGCCGCGGGCAGCAGCCTTCACCGGCGCGGAGCCGGACTTGGTGTATTGCGAGATGTTGGCGTTGAGGGACTTCAGATATTCGAAGGCCTTGTCTTCGCCCATGATCTGCACGAGCGAGGCGAGCGCGGTATAGGCGGTTCCGGAGGAGTTCGGGTTAGCGATCTGGATCTCGCCCTTCAGTTCCGGCGCCAGGAGGTCGGCCCAGCAAACCGGTTCCTTATATCCCTTCTGCTTGAAGATCTCGGTGTTGTAACCCCAGCCGAGCGCGCCGGCATAGACGCCCACGGTCTTGAAGCCCGAGCTTTCGGCCTGGTTCATTGCCCAATCCTGCAACTGGTCTAACATCGGCGACTTGTATTCTTCCGTCAGCCCTTCGGAAGCGGCCTGGAGATGAGGGTCGCCGGTGCCGGCCCACCAGAGGTCGGTCTTCGGATTGCGGGCTTCGGCGCGGATCTTGGCATAGGCCTCACCGGAGGACATGCGGACCATGTTGACCTTGATGTCGTGTGCCTTTTCGAAATCGCCCTGCATCTGTTCGCAGATGACGACGTCGGCGGCGCAGATAAGGTTGAGCTCACCAGCGGCCAAGGCCGAGCCGGCAGACAAGCTCGTGCCGGCGAAAAGTAGAGTCGAGAGTATTGTCAGTCGCATGGGTATCCTCCTGTTGCTTGCGTCTGATGGAAGTCGAAGAAAACGGACAAGCCTTCGGCGGCGGTGCCTGGAAGGCACCGTGTCTGGGATCGTCCGGTCGTGGAAAAATCAGTTCGTCGGGTTGATCTCGCTGTCGAAGCGGCTCAGGAGCCGACTTCGCTGTTCGGGTGATCCGAAGGTGGCAAAATCATAGTCCACCATCTTGATCATCGAGATGTCGGGAGCGGCGGGCGGCAGTACGGCCCGGGCATTGGACGGCACCTGGTTCTGGCCTGCGGCGCCACCCGTTGCCTGCCCTTCGGGGCTCAGCGCAAAATCAACGAAGCGGCGCGCCTCCTCCAGATTGCGGCTGCCCTTGACGATGCTGACCGCACCGATCTCGTAGCCTGTGCCTTCGCAGGGCGCGACGATGACGAGGGGTGCGCCCGCCTCCTTTTGCGTGACGGCATCATGCATGAAGGAGATGCCGATCGTGATCTCTCCCCTGCCCGCCGCCTTGACCGGCTCTGCACCGGCCTTTGTATATTCGGTGATGTTCCGACCGAGTTCGCGCATATAGCCAAAAGCCTCGTCTTCGCCGAGCAACTGCACGAGCGTCACAAGCGTTGTGAAGGCGGTCCCTGACGAATGCGGGTTTCCAGACAGGATGTGGCCGCGATAGATCGGCTTGGCGAGATCCTTCCAGCAGTTGGGCGCCGGCAACCCTGCAGCCGCCAGAAGCTCGTCGTTGTAAGCAAATCCGAGCGCCCCGGCGTAAAGGCCGACGGACGTGCCGCCGGACAGGGAGAAGAAATTGCGGGCCCAGGGCAGAAGGTCTGCTTCGTGTTGGGGGCGGTAGGGTTCGAGCAGGCCCTCATAGGCTGCCTGCAGGTGTGTAACGCCGGTTCCGCCCCACCAGACATCGACCGTCGACGCGTCTTTCTCAGCCCGCACACGATCGAGTATTTCGCCAGTACTCATCCGCGGCATGTTGATGGCAAGCCCGGTCTTCGCCTCGTAGGTCTTTTCCATGACGGCGCACCAGACCTCGTCGACACCGCACAGAATGTTGAGCGTGTCGGCTGCCCGGCATCCGGTAGCCGTGGCGAAGGTCACAAGTACCCCGGCGCCAATGGCGGTCAATGACTTCACGTCGTCCTCCCTTGGAACCTCCCCGTTCCAATGACTGAAGCATGTCCATATCGGCCCGGGCTGGCAACCCGGAGAATGGTTACCGATCTTTCACTACGCCAGCCTCACCCGTTGCAGAGATTGCAAATATTACAATTGTGACGTTCGCCGATAACCACCAAGTCTTTGGCGTTTTTGCCCTGCCCGGTTATGATGCCGCCGGGAGGACTGCAACGTGTTGAACCAGAAGGTGAAAATTCTGATCGTCGAAGACGATCCGGATATGGCGGAGCTTATCTGTGACCTGGTGGAGGCAGAGGGTTGGATACCCGTGACGGCGCCCTCCGCCGAGGCAGCGCAAGATCGATTGCTGCACGAGACTGTTCAACTGGTTCTTGTCGACCACAACCTGCCGGGCCTCTCCGGCCGGGCCTTCGCCCAGCGCCTGAGAGCGCAGACCGATGTCGGCATCGTGATGGTGACGGCTGCGGGAAGTGCGACCGATCGGGTGCTGGGACTGGAGACGGCCGCAGACGACTACGTGGTCAAACCGTTCGAACCGAACGAACTCACCGCACGGATCAAGGCGGTTCTCCGTCGTACCCATCCCCAGCTACGCCACGACAGGGAGAGTGAGCGCGAACAGCCGTCAACGGCGCTCAGGCTCGGCGAATGGGCCGTCGATCTCGGTCAACGCCGCGCCGTTTGCCTCGCCGATCCAACGAAGACGCTGACGTCCGCCGAATTCGCCTTGCTGGAAATCCTCGCCGAGACCCCGAATACGCCTGTCAGCCGCGCGCAGATCCTCGACCGCATGGGGGCCGACTCCGATCGTTTTGTGGATCGAAACGTCGATGTTCTGGTCCTGCGGCTCAGGCGTAAGATCGAGCGTAACCCCGACCTGCCCCGCCATATCCAAACGCGACGCGGCAAAGGTTATGTGCTGCACACCGATGAAGCCGGATTATCGCCTTGATCAACCGCGCCTTCCTCTCCTCCATCGCCTTTCGATTGCCCTTCGCAATCGCATTCATCTGCGCCTCAGTTCTCCTCCTGTCGACCGTCGCCATTTATGGTCTGCAGAGGGCGCGCAGCGAAATGTCGGCCTACAGTGTGCAGGCCTTCTCAAGCCTCGCCAAGGCTTCGCTCGTCTCAAGGCAGATTTCCGACCTCGTTTCGAGCGCACCTTTCCTGATGAATGCAACGTCCCCCTACCGTGTCTCGAGTGAAAGCCGCGCCGTGGTTGCCCAGGTCGGCACACTTCTTCAGACCATGGCACCGGATCAGCCGGGCGCTGCCATGCCAGGCACCGGCGCGCACCGGATCATTGAACTGCTTGAGAGCATCGAGGACCAGACACTGGCACTTGCGGCAAATGCAGATGCCGCACAGGCACACAAGGCCGAAGCGGCCGTCGCACTCGGAGAGATAGCGACCGCTCGCGCCATTCAGGATCAGGAGCTACGGCAGCGCCTGAACGACATCGCACAATCAGCCTCCACGTCGGACAGTCTCTTCCAGCTTGGCGAACTTCAACGACGCTTCGTGGCCGAGACGACCGTCCGAATGCTGGTACCAGGCCCCAATCTAAGGGTCTCGCCTGAGCAACTGGAACCTTACCGTCGGATCTTTGAGGCACAGACCCGTTACCTCCTGGAGATGTTCACCATCCGCGCATCGGTCTCACGGCTGCACACAGTCTCGCGCGACCTCTCGCATGCAACCGAAACCCAGAGCGCATTCGTTGCCAGCGCGCTGAACAAGAATCTCGAAGCCACCTCAAGCGCATTGCGCCAACTGCTTGTCATGATCGTGCTTGCATCCTTCGCGGTCGTTATCCTCGCTATTCTCTCAATTCGCTCAGTTATACGCGTTTCACATGGAATAGGTGACCTCTCGCGCGGCATGAATGCGCTGGCTCGCGGAGAGGAAAATGTCGGGCCGCCCGTTTATGCCGGGACTGAAACGGAGCTGATTCGCTTGCTTGACGCCTTTCGCGCTTTCAAGGAGAGCGTCGATCGCGTGTCCCGTCTGAGACGCACGGCAGAAGCGGCTGCTCGGACGATCCGATCCACTTTCCGGACAATGAATGAAGGCATTGCCCTGTTCGATCCGACAGGTCGGCCGATCACCATGAACCGCCGCATCATCGAACTGATGCGCCAAACGGGATCCTCGCGAAAAATGTCGCTGAGACGGTTCGTTGGGACGGTCCCGGAGATCGATCCCCTTCTTATGCCCACCGAAAATGAGAGCGGCTCGCTTGTCGAGCGTCAGATGCTGCGGCACCGGTTTGTTGACGACCAGGTGGTGGAGATTTCTGCATCAAGGCAACCTGACGGCGGCGTGGTCCTGCTCGCCCGAGACGTGACGGCCATGGATCGCCAGGAGATCGAGGCGGCCCGCGCCCAGCGCCTGGATGTGGTCATGCGCATGACGCATCAGGTAAGCCACGAGGTTGGCAATATGATCGGCATCATCACCGGGAGTCTTGGCCTACTTGAGCGCGAACCAGGGTTCACCGAAAGGCAGAAGCGTCACCTGGGACGGATACGCAAGGCCGCCGAGCGTGGGCGAGCGCTCGCATCCAGCATGTTGTCCGTCGGCAGTCAGCAGCAGATCCGTCCAGCATCGATCGAGGTTGCCACGATCCTTCAAGGGATGGCGGATGTTCTGGAAATGGCAATTGGCGCCCGCAATCGTCTGGAGCTAGAGGTTGGAGCCAATCTGCCAACCGTCAGTCTCGATCCTGCGCTGCTCGAGCAATCCATTCTGAATCTTTGCCTCAACGCGTCGGCCGCAATGCCAGATGGCGGAACAGTCCGAATTGAAGCAAGCGGGGAGGCAAACACGGTCACCATCGCAGTCATCGACGAAGGTGTCGGTATGTCACCCGAAGTACTCGACCAAGCGATGGAACCCTACTTCACCACGAGGTCGAAAACCGGAGGATCAGGCCTCGGGCTCGCCATGGTCTATGGGTTCGTCCGCCAATCTGGTGGTGAAGTCAGAATCACCTCTCGCTTAGGGGAAGGGACACGCGTAGAGCTTTGTTTCCTTCCGTCGAAGTCCGATGCGACGTCGTGGCAGGCTGAACACGAGCGGGTCTGAGTTTCCCAATGAAGGCCTTTAGCCTTCACCATTCGACCGTGCATCACAGAAACCTGGATAACCGAAAGCGGAAATAATTGCCGCTCTCCCGCCATGTTGACGTCGGCCCAAAGCCAGGGCGCAAAGATGGCATCCGCGGTCGCTCGCGGCAGGAAAATATAGGGAATTCAAAGGCATTTCTTATAATCCTTTGAATTCATGTGAGAATCCAGGCTCTCCAGGCAATTCTCCCCAAAAGCCATGGGCCCTAAGTTTTTCCGACGTGCCGGATCCTGTTTTGGCGTCATTGGCGACCTGATGCCCAAAACTGATGTCCAAAGGTGATGCCCAGGCCGGAATCCGCACGGGGTGACCTTCGGGCCTGATACAGGGTTCTCCAGGCGGGCCATTTTATGTCGGTTTTCCGCTGAAAATGAGCGTCCGTTTCTTACAGAAAGAAGCGACGCCTTCTCTATAACTTGAGTAATTGTGGCTGCTGTTCTTGAGACCATCCGTCATGCATGTACGTGTCTCGCTAAAATGGCTTGGGACCCGGAAGCAAGCTAGTTATGGAGCCGGAGACAGAGAGTCAGCTACTGGCGCACCCCATAAGGTGAAGCATGCTTTCAAATGCCGGTTGATCTGCATGACGGCACCATCTTACGCGGAGTGCGAGAGCCCAATCACCGCAATTAAACCGGCATATGGCCCGTCCCTGCCTGAGGAAGCGGCACAGTCCTTCGGTTGGCAGACAGTTTCCGGTATCTGGTCGGCGTCAGATTGTGGTGTCGTAGAAAGACACGATTAAAATTCGAGAGATTGCGATACCCCACCTCGAAGCAGATGTCCGTTATCGGCATGGAGGTATCGGTCAATAGCTGACCCGCCTTCCATATGCGCAGCTTGTTGACGTGGTCGGTGAAGCTGTTGCCGCTGTTCTTCTTGAAAAACCGGGAAAAGGAACTGTCGCTCATGCCGACCATTTGGGCCATGTCAGGCAACCGGATATCTTCCGAGAGGTTTGCAAAGATATAGGCAAAGACCTGTTGCAAGGCTTCGAGAGAACCATAACTCAAGTCCGGCACATAGGCCTCTGAAGACAGCATATCGACCTCGTCGGTGTCTCGCAGCAGTGAGAGCAAGGACAGAAAGGTCGAAAGACGCTCGGGGCCGGTCTGAAACTCCATGTCGAGTATCAGCGCCTCCGCCTTCTCCCGTGCTCGCCCCCTGAAAGAAAGCCCACGCTGCGCACGGATGAAAAAGTCGCGCAGTCCCGCAAGTTCCGGAAGAAACGCGGAGGCCTGCTCCAGCTTGGACGGGTGAAACTGGATGACGATGTCGCGTCCCGGAATACGCTCATCAGGCCCCAGCGGCGTCACCCAGTCGTGCGGCAAGTTGCTGCCGATGAGCGAGATATGGCCCGGCGTGAAGGCGCCGACGTGATCGCCCGCGAGCACAACGCCGCTGGCATTGGGAATGTAGTGGATCTCCACCTCCGGGTGGAAATTCCAGACGTTGCGTTCCCACGGATAGTCGTCACGGCGCCAAAGGAACGTCTCGTCAGCGCCAGTCAGGACGTATTCAAATCTCGCGACCGTTGGAGAAATAACCGACATTGCAAACCTTCTCCCGTGCTTTCCAGCCTTTGCATTGCTCCGGCAATCGATATTAGATTGTGCAACGCACACAAGATTTCATGGATATTTCCACCATTTCGCGCATGAGAGTATCAGTATGGCGCAACGGCCACGCTTGTGTCCACCCCGTCTTTCCACAAGTATCGAGGTCCGTTGAGCGTGTCGGAGGAGAGTTGGCACGCACAGCCGGACCGATTTTCGCGATCCAAATGGAGGAGAACAATGATCAATTTTGCAAAAGCCGTGGGCGTCGGCTTCATATCGCTTGGCCTTTGGAGTTCAACCGCTCTTGCGCAGGATTCCTGGTGGAAGACTGCCGCCGAGCCCTATCAGGGCGCGACCATCCGGGGCATCTCGGAATCGACCCCGGCATCGAAATATGTCGAGCAGGTCCTGGGTCCGAAGTTCACCGAGGAGACCGGCATCAAGGTCGAATTCGAGGCGACATCTTGGGACCAGATGTACGACAAGGCGATCAAGGATATGGAGGCCAATACCGGCATCTACGACTTCGTCTATATCGAGCAGGACATCGTTTACACGTATCTGGCCCGCAACTTCCTGGTCGACATCACCAAGTCGCTCGCAGACAACGCAAAGATCGCTTCCCCGGACTTCAAGCCGGAGAATTTCACCACGTTCCTGAACTATTTCAAGGATCCGAAGTCGGGCAATGTCATGGGCGTGCCGATGGAAGCCTTCATCAAGCCCTACCTCTACCGCAAGGATCTCTTCGAGGATCCGGCGATCCAGAAGGCGTACAAGGATTCGACCGGTGCGGATTTGAAGCCCGCGACGACGCATGAGGAATATACCCAAATCGCCAAGTTCTTCACCGAATACGGCGCAGACAAAGAGCTCTGGGGAACGACCGTACAGGCCTCGTCGAGCCACCCCGCCGCCTTCTACGAATTCTTCGAATCTGTCGCGCCGACCTTCGGCGTCTACAACTGGGGTATCGATGGCTCGACCTTCGCAGCGGCGGAAGCCAATGGCGGCCAGATGAACTCCGCCGCCGCGAAGAAGGCCCTGAACTACTGGGTTGACCTGCTGAAATACGCGCCGCCGGAATCGACATCGTCGACCTGGGACGAGGTTGCAGGCACATTTGCCGCCGGCCGTGCGGCCCAGGGCCTGGTCTATGGTGAAAACGCTGCCTGGATCGCGACCGACGAAAGCAAGTCGACCGTCGTCGGCAAGGTGGGCGTGGCATTGCCACCGGTTGAAGCAGGCGTGATGGAAGCGGTCGAAGCCGGCAAGGGCTATATCGGCTACTATGATGGTGGTGCCTTCGGCATCCCGCATTCGTCGAAGAACAAGGACGCGTCGCTTCTGTTCTTGCAGTATATCGGGCAGGCTTCTGTTCAGACCGACTGGGCGCTGGCCGGCTCCCGCATCGTGATGAACTCGACCTACGACGATCCCAAAATTGTCGATCAGGACAAGAAGATGAACGGTTACTACACGCTCATGCGTGACGACGGAAAGCTCTTCGCCGGAGCGCCGCCATACCCGTTCCACTCGCAAGTTCTGCAGGTCGTCGCACCGTTCATCTACAAGGCGATCGTCGGCGAGATCAAGCCGGATGATGCTCTGGACCAGGCGGCCACGGCAGCCGAAGCGGAACTCGTGAAGCTCGGCTACCGCAAGTAAAAGCCGCCCCTCCCAGCGGCAGGCGGCTGCCTTTCCGAAGGTGGCCGCCTCTTCACAGACTGCGGGTTGCTGCCCTGCCGCGAAGCCGTTGTCAAACATATTCAAGAATGATCTGTCGGAGCGTAGGATGAGACAATCCAACATCGGATGGCTGTTTCTGGCACCAGCCACGCTAATCCTTTTCGTGGTCGGGTTCATTCCCTTCATTTACATCCTTTATGTCGGTTTCTTCGACTGGAACACCAATGCGCTCGATCCCACCCTGCGTTGGGCCGGTCTCCAGAATTACCGTAACCTCGTTTATGACACGACATTCCTCAACTCGCTTGCGCGCACGCTGGTCTTCGCCTTCATCGTCGTCGTGAGTGAGCTGTTGCTGGGCTATGTTCTGGCCCGCGCGCTCATGGCGGACCGGCTGTGGGGCCGGCAGTTCTTTCGCACGATCCATACGCTGCCGATCGTTGTCGCGCCCATTGCAGTCGGCGCGACCTGGCGGCTGCTCTGCGTTCCGGGATTCGGCATCGTGCCCTATTACCTGAAACTGTGGTTCGGCATCGACTACAACATCTCGACCAATGCCTATCACGCCTTCGGCACGGCGATTATCATGGACCTGTGGCACTGGACGCCGTTTGTCACGCTGTCGCTCATGGCAGGGCTGACCGCTCTGCCGAAAGAACCACTCGAGCAGGCGCAGATTGACGGCGGCAACAAGCTGCAGATCTTCTGGTACGTGATCGTGCCGATGCTGAAGCCGGTGCTGCTAACAACCGTATTCATCCGGCTGATGGACGCCCTTCGTTCCGTCGATGAAATCTGGATGCTGACCAAAGGTGGCCCGGCGGAGGCAACCCGGTTCATCGGCCTTCATATCTGGATCAACGTCTTTCCGAAAACCGATTATGGTTATGGCGCCGCCATGTCCCTTCTCACACTTTACGTCACGATTGTTTTGAGCTGGCTGCTCTTCGTAGCAATGACCGGCCGCAAGGGAGGCGCACAATGAGACGCTCCGGAATACCCTCCTTCGTTCTCTGGATATGCCTGACCTTTTTGACCCTTCTTCCGGTCTGGTGGATGCTCGTTGTTTCGATGCGCCCTCGTGTCAAGCTCTACTCGAAATCGGTCCTCATCGACGATCTCTACTGGGACAATTTTCTGGCTGTCCTGAACAGCTCGACCTTCCTGCAATATCTCTGGAATTCGATGGTCGTGGCCACATCGAATGCGGCGCTTGTCTGCGCACTCGGTCTCCTCGCTGCGTTCGGGCTCACACGTTACAAGATCAGCGGCGGTGACAACGTGTTCTTCTGGCTGATCACCAACCGCATGGCCCCTCCTGCCGTGTTCCTGCTGCCGCTCTTCTTGCTGTTCACCAAATGGTTCGTGTTCGGCGACTACATGCTGTTCGACACGAAGATTGGGCTGATCCTGCTTTACTGCGTGTTCAACCTGCCCTTCGCCATCTGGCTCTTGAAGGGCATGCTGGACGGAATTCCGCTGGAGCTGGATGAAGCGGCACGAGTCGACGGTGCGACGACCGGCCAGGTTCTGTCCCACGTCATCCTGCCGCTGGCACGACCGGGTTTGGCCGTCACCTTCATCCTGACCTGGATTTTCGCCTGGAACGAGTACCTGTTCGCAGCGACGCTCACGTCGTCCTCCGATGCCAGGACCGTGACGACGGCACTCGCAGAATACGTCTCGGTGACCGGAACGAACTGGGGCGAAATGGCTGCGATGGCGTTCCTGACCACGCTCCCGGCCCTGGTCGTGCTCGGCTTCGTCCAGAAGCACATCGTGACTGGTCTGACCTTCGGCGCATTGAAAGGGTGAATTGATGGCTGGCATTCAACCGCAGAAACCCGAACGCGACGGGTTCCTTCCGATCCGCACCAATGGTTTCGACAGGGGCTTCATCTCGGTTGTGATCCTGATCCTGGTGCATCTTCTCTGGATGCGCTTCCTGGAGGGCGTGCTGCCGCTGTGGGTGGCGACGGCACTCTGCCTGGCGCTGGCCATATTGATTATCCGAAAGGGCTGAAGACATGAGATCGCTCGTTCTCGAACGAAAAGACGAACTGCGCATTCGTGACCTGGACCCGAAAGAGGTGCTCGGTCCCACGGACGTGCGCATCGCGATCAAGACGGTGGGCGTCTGCGGATCGGACGTTCACTATTATACTCACGGCGCGATCGGCCCCTTTGTCGTGCGCGAGCCGATGATCCTTGGCCATGAAGCAGCCGGCATCATCGAAGAGGTCGGCAGTGCGGTCCAGAACCTGAAGGTCGGAGACCGAGTGTGCATGGAACCGGGCATTCCCGACCCTGAAAGTCGCGCGTCGCGGCTGGGTCTCTACAATCTCGATCCCGCGGTGCGCTTTTGGGCAACACCTCCAGTGCATGGCGTGTTGCGGCCGAGCGTCGTCCACCCGGCGGCCTTCACCTTCAAGCTACCGGACAATGTTTCCTACGCCGCTGGCGCCATGGTCGAGCCGCTTGCCGTGGGCTTCCACGCTGTCTCCAAGGCGAGGCTGACGCCCGGCGCGATCGCGCTAGTCACGGGCGCCGGGCCGATCGGCATGGTGACAGCGATCGCGGCGCTGTCGGCTGGCTGCGCCAAGGTGATCGTCACCGACGTGGTCGATGAAAAGCTTGCCGTCGCGCGCAAGCTCAGCTCGGCCATCAAGACCGTCAACGTGCGATCGCAGGATCTGAAGAGTGTTATCGCCCGAGAAACCGAGGCCTGGGGCGTCGATGTGGTTTTCGAATGCTCCGGCGCGGCCGATGTCGTTGCAGACACCGTTCACCATGCCTGCCCAGGCGGGGCCATCGTTTTTGTGGGCATGCCGGTGAAGCCGATTCTGTTCGATGTCGTCATAGCCCAAACCAAAGAACTGCGCGTCGAACATGTGTTCCGTTATGCCCATGTCTACCCGCGCATCATCGCGCTCCTGGGCTCGAACCAGATCAATATCGACGGACTGATCACAGATACTTACGCCTTCGAGGATTCCATCGCAGCGTTCGACTACGCGGTGCGGCCGAAGCCCTCCTCCGTCAAGATCCAGATCGAACTCGGAACCTGAGATGGATCGGCGGTCGTTGGATCGGACCAGCCGAGGCAGGACACGAGCCATGCTGACGCTGACCGTTCACCCATCCCGAAAGACCGGCGGCCCTGCCGCCACAACTGACTAAGGATTGAGATATGGCGACGATCGAGCTCGACAACGTCGACAAGCATTACGGCTCCTATCACGCATTGCGCGACATTTCGTTCAATATAGCCGACGGCGAGTTTGTCGTCTTGGTCGGACCTTCCGGATGCGGCAAATCCACGCTGCTGCGATCGCTTGCCGGCCTCGAAGAAATCACCGGCGGATCGATCAGGCTCGGAGGACATCGCGTCGACAACATCCCTGCCAAGGACCGTGACGTGGCGATGGTGTTCCAGAATTATGCGCTCTATCCGCACATGACCGTCCGGGAGAACATGGCTTTTGCCCTGAAGTTGCGCGGAGAAAATCTTGCTGATCGCAACGCCAAGGTTGATAAGGCTGCCGAGATGCTGCGGCTTACGCCCTATCTGGACCGATATCCAAAAGCGCTTTCTGGTGGCCAGCGGCAGCGTGTCGCCATGGGACGCGCCATGGTTCGCAATCCAAAGGCGTTCTTTTTCGACGAGCCTTTGTCAAACCTGGATGCCGCATTGCGCGTGGATATGCGCTCAGAGATCAAAGCTCTTCACCAGCGCCTCGGCGCCACTTCCGTCTATGTCACGCATGACCAGATCGAAGCCATGACGATGGCGGATCGCATCGTCGTGCTTCGCGACGGCAAGGTGGAGCAGATCGGGGCGCCACTGGAGCTTTACGACAGACCGGCGAATAACTTTGTCGCGGGATTCATCGGATCGCCAGCGATGAACATGCTGCCGGCCACGATCGATCTTGCACTGAACTCGGTGCGGCTTGCTGACGGGTCCACCCTTCCCCTTCCGCAAGGCACTCGGGCAAGCAACTTGCAAGAGGTGATCTACGGGGTTCGCCCTGACCAGTGGATGCTCTCTCAGGACGAAATGGGTGTAGGGGCGACCGTCGAATTGATCGAGCCGACGGGGGCCGAAATTCTCTTGGCGGCGCAAGTGGCGGGCCAGCGCGTGTTGTGCGCGTTTCGCGAGCGCCTCGCGCTGAAGCCGGGCGACGGCATCAGGCTCAAGGTCGATCCCGCCGCAGCACACGTGTTCGACAAACAGACCGAGCAAAGAATCTCGCCCTGAGCATGGGGCGCCGGAGGGATCACCATGTCAGACTTTACCGGGAAAACGATCATCATTACGGGTGCCGGAAAGGGTATAGGCCGGGCCTGCGTTGAATTGTTCACGCATCGTGGCGCACGCATCATAGCCCTTTCGCGCTCGCGGGCCGATCTTGACCATCTGGCGCAGGAATTCGGCGCGACCGTCGTCTCGGTCGATCTCGCCGACAATGCCGCAGCACGCGACGCCATGAAAAAGGCCGGGCTTGCAGACGCTCTGATCAATTGCGCAGGAACTAACGTACTTGAGAGCGTCCTCGGCATGACTGAAGAGGGTTATGAGCAGGTCCTCGGCATCAATCTGCGTGCCGCATTGATTTGTGCGCAGGAATTTGCCCGCGCCCGCATTGCCAACGGCGGAGGCGGTACGATCGTAAACGTGACATCAATCGCCGGACATCGTGGTTTCTCGGATCACGTGGCCTATGCGGCTTCGAAGGCCGGACTGGAAGGCGCAACCCGCGTTATGGCCAAGGAACTCGGTGCGCACGGCATCCGCGTCAATGCAATCGCGCCGACGGTGACCATGACGGAACTTGCCGCGAAAGCATGGTCCGAGCCCTCCAAACGAGACCCGATGATGGTTCGCCACCCGATGGAGCGTTTTGCAGAGGTCGATGATATCGCGCGCTCGATCGCGATGCTGATTTCAGAGGACGCGGCCATGATCAGTGGCGCCGTCCTGCCCGTCGATGGCGGCTTCCTTGCTGTCTGAAAACCAAAAGCGAGAAAAGATGATGACAAAACCACTCGAAGGAAAGATCGCAGCAGTGACGGGTGCCGCTTCCGGTATTGGGCTTGCGACGACCCGCGCCCTGATCGATGCCGGCGCTAAGGTCGTAATGGTCGACTACAACAGACAGGCGCTAGAAACCTACGCTGCCGAGTTCGGTGACGCTGTCGTCATACAGGTTACCGACCTTCTGGACGCCGCAAGTTGTGCGGCCATGGTGCCGGAACTCCTGACGAAGGTCGATCACCTCGATATCCTTCACTGCAACGCAGGGTCCTACATTGGCGGAGATCTCCTCGATACCGATGGCGCAGCAATCGATCGGATGCTGAATCTTAACGTCAACGCAGTCATGAAAAACGTGCATGACGTCGCTCCACACATGATCGAGCGCGGGACCGGTGACATCCTGGTCACCTGCTCCGTGGCCGGGCATGCGCCGATCCAATGGGAGCCGGTTTATTCGAGTTCCAAATGGGCGATCACCAGTTTTGTCCAGATCATGCGTCGACAATTGAAAGGCCACGGCATCAGAGTTGGTCAGGTCTCACCTGGGCCCGTCGTTTCCGCCCTGCTTGCAGATTGGCCGCTGGAAAACCTAGAGAAAGCCAAGGCCAACGGGAGCCTGATCGAGCCCACTGAAGTCTCCGAGGCGATCATCTTCATGTTGACCCGACCGCGCAACGTCACGATCCGGGACATGATTGTCTTGCCAACCAATTTCGACGTGTAAGTGGGGAAGCTAAGTCGATCGAGGCGCTCAATGTGGGTTACTGCCCCGTGACCTGCGGTAGCAAACAGGCCCTTCCGCAGGACTGGAGCAATATCGATGAGGCGTTTTACCACCACGAGGTCATGAGAGGCGCAGGTCCCGCTTCTGCGATAAGCGAGCACCTGTGGAACGTCGACAAAGAGAGCGCGATGCTGGGTAGGTAGGTGCTTGCCTCACCCAGTGCCTGGCGCTCCCGAGCGGAAATATCTTCATCCTTTGGGAAATTGCTCGCAAGTCAGGTGGTACCGCCTCCTTAACCGCACTTCAGCAGTCCGTCCATTCCTGGATCAGCATCTCCCGGAAGCGGATCGCCGCCGGAGACAGGCGCCCGCCCCGGCGCTCGACGAGGCCGATTGTACGGCTCACCGGGGGCCCGGTCAGCGGCACCGTTGCAATCACGGGATGCTCCACCTGCGGCGTGGCGAGCTTCGGCATGACGGAGATCCCAAGTCCCGCCTCCACCAGACCAAGAGAGGTCGACAAATGGTTGACCTCATAGAACCAGTTGAGCTGAACCTGGGCGGTCGTCAGCGCGCGATCGAGGACGGCACGGTTGCCGCTGGTCTTGCTAACCCCGATCAGGGGATGGCCGGCGAGATCTGCCCAGACCAGCGACTTTGCGGTGGCGAGCGGATGGTCACGGCGGCAGGCAAGCACGAACGGATCCTCGATCAAGGGGGTAAAGTTCAGGTCGGCGCGCGCAGCACCGGTGATATTGATGCCGAATTCGACCTCACCGTTCGCCACAGCGTCCAGGCCTTCGTTTGCCGACAAATCGAGAATGCGAAAGCGAATGCCCGGGAATTTTTCGTTGAACGACTGCACAACCCTGGGAAGAAAATAGAAGGCAGCCGTCGGGACCGAGGCGATCGTCACCTGCGCGCGATGGCGGCCGCCGAGATCGCTGATCGACAGGATGGAATCCTCGAATTCATCCACAAGACGTCGAACAAGTGGCAGAAGCTCTCGTCCAACCTGGGTCGGCGCGACATGTCGCGTGGTTCTTTCGATGAGCTGTGCGCCGACCGCCCCTTCCAATCCTTTAATGCGTCTTGAAAGCGCAGGTTGTGAAAGATTCAATTGCCGGGCTGCTTCATTGAACGAGCCCAGATCGAGGACGGCAAGAAATGCCTTCAGGTCGAGAAATTCGAAATTATTCCGCATATCAAAATAATCGCGCAATTCTTTGCATTTCACAAATGATTTTCGACATGAGAACTCTCCTCCGCAGCCGGCAGAGACCGGCTTGGAGGATGATGCCGAATGGACGACCTGATCAGGATACCCTGCGTCATGATGCGCGGTGGAACGTCGAAGGGACCGTTTTTCCTGTCCCGCGACCTTCCTGTGGATCCGGTAGAACGTGATCGTCTGCTCTTGGAGATCATGGGATCGGGTCACCCGTTGCAGATCGATGGTATCGGCGGTGGCAATCCGCTGAGCAGCAAGGTCGCGATTGTTGGGCCTTCGTCTCACCCGGAAGCAGACGTCGACTATCTCTTCGCTCAGGTGAAAGTTCTGGAGAATTCCGTCGATACGGCCCCCAATTGCGGCAACATGCTTTCAGCCGTCGGACCCTTTGCCATCGAGGCCGGGCTGATTGCGGCTGAAGTCGGCGAAACACTCATCCGGGTCCACAACGTCAACACCGGCAAGATCATCGAGGCGCGTGTGCGCACTCCCGAGGGCCAGATGGTCTACCAGGGAGAGGCGCAGATCGACGGTGTTCCTGGGACTGCAGCGCCTGTCTACCTTGCCTTCCGCAACGCGATCGGCGCCAAGACGGGTAAGTTGCTGCCGACTGGAAACGCAATCGATCGTGTGCTCGACGTCGATGCAACGCTTGTTGACGGGGCAACGCCACTGGTGGTCCTTCGCGCCTCCGACTTCGGCTTTACCGGGTCTGAACCGGCCGTATCATTGGATAGCAACAGCGCTTTCATGACACGGCTCGAAAGCGTGAGACGCGAGGCAGGTCGCATGATGGGGCTGGGCGACGTCAGCCAGTCGGTCCTGCCGAAACCGCTCTTGATCGGCGCATCACTGGGTCACGGCGATTTGGCCGTCCGGTATTTCACGCCCGCGAGCTGCCACACGGCGCTTGCCACCACCGGCGCGGTCAGCCTCGGGCTTGCCGCCACGATCCCAACGAGCCTCGTGGGGGAGCACTTTCCAAACATGACCTTGCCGGTTTCGCTGGCTTGGGAGCATCCGACAGGCCTTCTGCGCGTGCGCATTGAGAAGGCTCAGGGAGACAACAGTCCGACGGTTTCGGTGATGAGAACCAGCCGACGGCTGTTTGAAGGCGCGGCACTTGTCCGCAAACGCGATCCGATGGTGACAGACTATCGCATCGCTTCGAAGTGAATGCCATACTTGACTCGGGAGGAGATCAGAAATGCCCACGACAATGACCCGCCGCCTCGTGCTTTCTCTTTGCAGCACGGCAATCGCAATTTCCGTCGCAGGCTCCGGCCTTGCCCAGGATGCCTATCCGTCCAAACCGATCACGCTCGTCGTGTCCTACGCTGCCGGTGGCGGCACTGACGCCATCGCACGCGTCTTTGCCGCTCGCCTGGAAAAGGCGCTTGATGGCCGCGTAATCGTCGAAAACCGCCCAGGCGCGGCCGCGAACATCGGAACGGAAGTGGCTGCCTCGGCAGACCCGGACGGCTACACGCTGCTCATCGGCAACCAGGGGCCGATGGTGGTTAATCCTCACATCTTCAATCTGAAGGCCGATCCGGCCGAAGCGCTCGACCCGATCGCCATGATTGCCGATGCATCGCTGGTTGTGGTGGTGGGTCCGCGTCTCCAGGTCAATTCGCTCGGCGAACTCATCGAGGCGGCGAAGACCAAGGAACTGGTCTACGGCTCTGCTGGCAATGCTTCCGCCAGCCATCTCGGCGCCCTGCTGCTCGGCCAGACGGCCGGCATCAAGGTCAAGCACGTTCCGTACAAGGGCGCTGGCCCGGCGGTGAACGACCTCGTTGGTGGCCACATCGACTTCATGGTCACGACCATTCCGTCCGCCATCGGCCTCATCGAAAGCGGCACGCTGAAGGCTTTGGCTGTCACCGGCGACAAACGTTTTGAAACCCTTCCGGACGTTCCGACGGCGATCGAAGCGGGGCTTACCGGCTACACCGCTTCGGCTTGGTACGGTCTGGTCGGCCCCAAGGGAATGCCGCCGGAAGTCAAGGAGAAGCTTGAGACGGCAACCGCCGAGACACTGGGCGATACCGAAGTTCTCGACAAGCTGAAGAATGACGGCGCCGTGGCCTCCGCCATGGGTGCTCAGGCTTTTGCCGACTTCATGGCCGAAGAACGCGCCCGGTGGGGTGAGGTCGTTAAGGCCGCCGACATTAAGGTCGAATGACATGCACGACAGCACGATCAATACGGAACCGCCAGCCGCAAACGGCTGGCAGGGACGGGAGAGGATTGCCGGCCTCACTCTTCTGGCTCTGGGCGGGCTCGGTCTCTGGGGTGGTGCAGACCTCCCCTTCATGACCAGCGACGGCGTCGGATCGGGGCTCATGCCCCGCATCCTCTCGCTCATCATTATAGGACTTGGCATTCTCCAGATCGTCCTCAGCATCAAGGATCCCGGTCCCTCGACAGGCCATTGGGCGATCCGTGAGACCATTCCTGTCGTCCTCGGTGTCATCCTGTTCGCCGTCACGATCCGTGGCTACCACCTCGGCCCGCTCGCCATCCCGAAACTCGGGATGGCGGTGGCCTGCCCGCTGGCGATCGTCGCATCCGGCCTGGCCGCGCGCGATTCCCGCCTTCCCGAATTGCTCGTCTTCGCGGTCGTGCTGACCGCATTTTGTATCGGGCTGTTCCGCTATGCGCTCGGGCTTTCAGTGCCCGTTGCGCCCTGGCTGCTAGGATACTGAGATGTTCGAAGTCTTCACCAATCTCGGCCTCGGCCTTTCCGTGGCTCTGACACTCAACAATGTCGCGCTCTGCTTCATCGGCTGCCTGATCGGCACGCTGGTCGGCGTCCTCCCGGGCGTCGGCCCGGTCGCAACGATCGCGATCCTGCTGCCGGTGACGCTCTCGCTCGATCCGACCGGCTCGCTCATCATGCTTGCCGGCATCTATTACGGCGCCCAGTATGGCGGCTCCACGACCGCCATTCTGGTCAACATTCCCGGCGAAGCGACCGCAGTCGTCACTGCCATCGACGGCCACAAGATGGCGCAGAAGGGCCAGGCTGGCCTCGCACTCGGCTTGGCCGCGATCGGCTCCTTCATCGCTGGCACCGTTGCCACCATCGTCATTGCAGCACTCGGCGTACCGATGACCCGCATGGGTCTGCTCTTCGGGCCGGCGGAATATTTCTCGCTAATGATCATGGGTCTGGTCTTGGCCGTCGTCCTGGCCCGCGGTTCGCTGATCAAGGCAATTGCCATGATTGTCGTCGGCATCCTCCTCTCTTGTGTCGGGGCAGACATGGAAACCGGCCGCGAGCGCATGACCTTCGATCTCGAAATGCTGCATGACGGCATTGAGTTCGTGGTTCTCGCCATGGGCATCTTCGGCTTCGGTGAAATCTTCAAGAACCTCGCGGATCCCGAGACGCGCGATGTCGTGCGCAATCAGATCGGTCGCCTCTGGCCGACGCTGCGCGAGCTTCGCGAGAACCTCGCGCCGATCCTGCGCGGCACGTTCCTTGGCTCGATCCTCGGCGTTTTGCCAGGCAACGGTGCAATCCTCGGACCTTTTGCCAGCTATGCCGTGGAAAAGCGCATTTCGAAGCGACCGCAAGACTTTGGCCAAGGCGCCCCGGCGGCTGTCGCCGGGCCGGAAAGTGCCAATAATGCTGGCGCGCAGACCTCCTTCATTCCGCTGCTCACCCTCGGTCTGCCGCCAAATGCGGTCATGGCGCTGATGGTCGGCGCGATGATGATCCAGGGGATCGTGCCGGGGCCGCAGGTCATCGAGCGCAATCCGGAACTCTTTTGGGGTCTGGTCGCGTCCATGTGGATCGGCAACCTGATGCTGGTCATCATCAACCTGCCGCTGATCGGGCTCTGGGTTAAGCTCTTGCGCGTGCCCTATCGCCTGCTCTTCCCCGCCATCGTCTGCTTCTGCTGCATCGGCCTTTATTCGATCGCCAATGATGCCGCCCAGGTGATGATGGCTGCCTTCTTCGGCTTCATCGGCTATGCGCTCTACAAACTGGACTTCGAACCGGCACCTCTTGCTCTCGGCTTCGTACTCGGCCGCTTGCTGGAGGAGAAGCTGCGCCAGTCGCTGATCATCTCGGACGGAAACCCGCTGACCTTCGTCCAGTCGCCACTTTCCGCTACTCTCCTCGCAATTGGTATGATGGCACTCGTGGTCGCAATCTCCCCTTCGATGCGACGGGGCCGAGATGACGTATTCAAAGACGCGTAAAGCGAACGACCGCAGCGTGCGAGACAGTCCGCTGCGGTCATCACGGAGACGCAGATTGTGTGGATGGAATGTCCGCCCTCCTGCGCTGATGCCTGCGGTGCAGGAGACTGAAACGAAGGCGCTGAACTGCCCCGCATAAATGCTCTCCTCACCTCCGCTTTTGCGCTCTCGAGCGGAGATAATTGCCGCTCTTCCTGCATGTTGACGTCAGCGCAAAACATTTCATCCTCGGTCGCTCGCGCCAAAAAATATTCGTTTCAATGCAATCCAAACAGCCCGAGCAGTTCTTCTCGCTGGCGCACGAACGCAGGCGCGCTGCGATCGCGGGGCCGGGGCAAGTCGATGTCGATTAGCCGGGGCTCCCCGCCTTTTTCTCGCGGCAGAATCAGGATCCGGTCGGCAAGGAAAATTGCTTCCTCGAGATCGTGGGTGACGAGCACCGTCGTCACGTCCTCTTCCTTCCAGATGCGGGCGAGTTCCTGCTGCATGCCGATCTTGGTCATGGCATCCAGCGCACCCAGCGGTTCATCGAGCAGCAGGATTTCCGGCTGGACGGCGAGCGCGCGGGCGATACCGACACGTTGCGCCATGCCGCCCGAGAGCTGGCGCGGATAGGCGGTTTCGAAGTCCTTCAATCCGACAAGATCGACGTAGCGCTGCGAGATGAAGTGCGCCTCTTCGCGGGAAAGGCCTCTCGTCTCGAGGCCGAAGCCAATGTTGTCGATGACGGTCAGCCACGGCAGGAGGCGCGGCTCCTGGAAAATGACGGCCCGTTCAGTGCCGACGCCGCGGATGCGACGGCCGTCGATCAGGACATCGCCGCTGTCCGCATCTTCAAGGCCGGCAAGAATGCGCAGAAGCGTTGTCTTGCCAGAGCCGCTGGCACCGACGATCGCGAGGCTTTCGCCCGAGCGGATGGTGAGGTTCAGATCCTTCAGGACCGGCAGCGGCTTTCCGTTGAGGGTGTAGGTCTTGGAGAGATGACGGATCGTCACCTCTCCGCGAATGCTGTTGGACTGAGCGAGCGCCATGGTCAGTTGCTCGCTGTTTCGCCGGAGTAAAGAAGCTGGTTGGCCGAGAGCTGGCCTTCCTTCAGCTTGCCTTCTCGAACCAGAACGTCGATCCAGAACTGCAGGTCGCGCTCGACTGCCTTGCCGCCGGGGCGCACGCCATAACCGCGGAAGAACTGGGCGATATCGGGGTTTTCGCCGCGTTCGGCCAGAGCCTTGGCGAAGATCTTCTTGGTCTCCTCCGGGTTTTCGCGGGCATAGTCGAGGGCACGCTCGGACTGTTCGACGAAGACCTTGGCGGCTTCGGGGTGCTTTTCGATGAAGTCGCGGCGCAGGACTATGAAGCCGCCGGCGATTTCGCCGAGCAAATCGGTGTCGTCGAAGATTGCGCGGAGCCCACCCTTCCGCTTGGCGGCACCCTCGAAGGTCGTCTGCCAGTAGCCGAAGGCCGATACATCGACCTGGCCCGAGCGCAGGACCTGCTCGAGTTGCGGGCCCGGGACAACGATCTGGTTGGCGGCATCCGACGGCAAACCGACGGAATGCAGAGCCTCGCGGATCGTGTAGTCGAGATGGGCACCGAGCGTGTTCACTGCGACGGTCTTTCCGGCAATGTCCTTGATGTCGCGGATGGGGCTGTCTTCCAGCACGTAGAAGATCGACTGGACCTCGTCGTTGATACCGTTCGACGGATAGGCGGCGACAAAGTCATTGCCGCCGATGATCGAATTCAGCACGGCAGAGGTGGCGGCACTGCCGATTTCAACATCGCCCGAGGCGAGCGCAATGAGCGAGGCCGGGCCGCCAGTGGCATAGCCGACATTCTCGATGGTGATGCCGGTGCCATCGAAGTAACCGAGTTCAGCAGCAAATTCGTGGGCGGACAATCCGCCCTGGCTGGCGAGATAGCGGAACTTGACCTCTTCGGCGGCGAAGGCGGTGCCCGAGAGCGCAAAGGTAATCGCGGCGGAGAGGAGGAGCTTGCGGGAATGGAAGGTCATGGGAGTTTCCTTTTGTAATGACAATGGAGGGATGCTTGCGATGTCTGGTCAGGCCCAGCGGCACAGTCGCCGCTGCAGAAGGACGAGAGCGGCGTTCGCGGCGAGGCCGAGCAGTGCGAGAAGCAGGATGGCCGCAAACATCAGCGGGATCTGGAAGTTGTATTGGGTATTCATCACCTGGAAGCCGATGCCCTTGTTGGCACCGATCATCTCGGCCGCGATGAGGAGTAGCAGCGCCGTCGTCGCGGAAAGGCGAAGGCCAACGAAGATGGCGGGCACCGAGGCTGGAAGCACGACACGACGGAAGATCTGCAGAGAGCCCGCGCCATAAGTGCGAGCCATCTCGATAAGCTTCTTGTCGACCTCCTTCACCCCACCGATCGTCGACAGGAGGATCGGGAAAAGCGTCGCCCAGAAGATGACGAACACCTTCGACGCTTCGCCCAGACCGAGAAGCAGGATGAAGACCGGATAAAGGGCGAGCGCCGAGGTCTGGCGGAAGAACTGCAAGAGCGGATCGAGTGCCAGCTCGACAGCCCTGACCTGTCCCATGAAGAGGCCGAGCGGAATGCCAAGACCAACGGCGGCAACAAAGGCGATGCCGGAGCGCTGCAGACTGATCGCGATGTCATCGACGATGGCGCCCGAGGCGAGCGCCTTCCACAAGGCGCCGATGATCTGATCGAGCGGCGGGAAGACGGATGCGTTCACCCAGCCGAGTTTTGATGAGGCCTGCCAGAGGATCAAGAATGCGATCACAAGACCATAGCGGCCCAGGAGTGGCGTGATCGCTGCCGCTGCCGGACTAAGCCAGCGGGGCGCTGGTTCCACATCCGGGGCGAGGTTAAGGCCATAAGCCCTTCCGTGATGGAGGTCTTCGTAGGACATGGGGGATCTCCTCATTCGGCTGCCTGAACGACCTGATGGTCGGCGGCATAGCGGTTGATCGGGAACGGCAGGCCGAGGTTTTCGCGGAGCGTCCGCCCCTCATAGGCGGTGCGGAACAGGCCACGACGCTGCAGTTCGGGGATGACGAGATCGACGAAATCGTCGAGACCTGTCGGAAGCCAGGGCGGCAGGATGTTGAAGCCGTCAGCCGCTTCATTCTCGAACCATTCCTGCAGCGTATCGGCAATCTGCACGGGCGTTCCGATGATGGTGAAGTGACCGCGCGCCGAAGCGACCCACTGATAGAGCTGGCGGATCGAGAAATTGTTCTCGTCAGCAATCTGGCGGATCAGCGCCTGGCGGCTTTTCATGCCCTCGGTCGGCGGAGCGGGCGGCAGCGGACCGTCGAGATCATAGCCCCTCAGATCGAGCGTACCCCCCGTCAGACCGTTGAGCAGGCCGATGCCGTCTTCTTCCAGGATCAGCGAGGTCAGGCGATCGTATTTCTCGCGCGCCTCTTCTTCCGTGCGCCCGACAAAGGGCGAAACACCGGGCATGATCAAGATGTGGTCGGGGTTGCGCCCGAGGCCGCGAGCGCGGTTCTTGATGTCTCGGTAGAATTCCTGCGCGGTCTCAATATGCTGGTGAGCGGTGAAAATGACTTCTGCCGTCGCAGCGGCCAGACCACGTCCGTCATCGGATTGGCCTGCCTGGACAATGACCGGATGCCCTTGGCGCGAGCGAGAGACGTTCAGCGGTCCCTTGACCTTGAAATGCTCGCCCTTGTGATCGGCGTCGTGAAGCTTGGCGGGGTTGAAGAAGACGCCGGTGTCCTTGTCGCGGATGAAGGCATCGTCCTCAAAACTGTCCCAGAGCTTCTTGACCACATCGACATGCTCGGCAGCGCGCTTGTAGCGGTCGGCATGCGGGAGCTGCGTCTCGCGGTTGAAGTTCTGCGCCGTGGCGTCGCCTGTCGTCGTCACGACGTTCCAGCCGGCCCGGCCGTCCGAGATCAGGTCGAGCGAGGCGAACTTGCGCGCCGTATTGTAGGGCTCCTCGTAGGTCGTCGACGCCGTTGCGATGAAACCGATATGGGTGGTGAAGGGAGCGAGCGCGGAAAACAGTGTCACGGGCTCAAAGCCGGCGACCCTTGCATTGCCGCCCTCCCGTGCACCGCCGAAGCCGACGGCCAGACCGTCTGCGAGGAAGTAGGCGTCGAATAATCCCCGCTCGGCGGTGAGGGCCAACTGCTTGTGAAACTCGAAGCTGACGGCACCATCCGCAGGCTGATCCGGATGCCGCCAAGAGGCGACATGCTGTCCGCCGCCGGGAAGGAATGCGCCTAATCTGATCTTGCGTGTCATGGCTGGTCCTCTCTCAGTCGATTGTCGAATGAGATCAGCCTACATTGTCTATAATTTATATAGAGAAATGGGATTGCGAAGATTCAGCCGCTCGGCGAATTGATTTTCGCATGTGATGCCGATCTGAGACATCTGCGACCCGGAAGCAAAAAGGCTGACGCTCTTGGCTCACTCGATCCGGAAAACGGCTTGAACGCTTACTTCATAAAAACTATGTACGATGAGCAAAATTACCCTTGAGGCCTTCGGCCGGATATTTCCGCAATGCTCACCAACAAAGGCAAGTATGGTCTAAAAGCGCTGGTCGACCTCGCGGGTCTGGAGCCAGGGCAGACGGCGTTCGTCACCGACATCGCCACCCGAAACAATATTCCGAAGAAGTTCCTCGACACGATCCTGCTGGAACTGCGCAACAACGGCTTCCTGCGCTCGAAGAAGGGGCCGAATGGGGGTTATGCGCTTTCAAAGCCGGCAGACGAGATCATGATCGGTCAGGTCATCCGCGCCCTTGACGGGCCACTTGCGCCCATCCGCTGCGCCAGTCGTACGGCATTCGAAGCATGCGATGATTGCCGAGACCCGGCATCCTGCCAGATCCGGATTTCTATGACGCAGGTTCGCGATGCCATGGCCGCTGTTCTCGACACGATGACGCTGACGCAATTCGTGGCGTCGGAACAGCCCGATCAGGATCTGATCGCCGGCGAGTGATCGCCGGCACAGCGCAAACGCGCCGTGTCCAGTGCGAGGCAGAACCGATCGATCTGCGCTAAGTCGATTGGCGGATCGTCCACCTGAATGCCATCGATAAGGGAGGCTGCCTTCTGGATCATTGCGTCCAGAAGTTCGAGTTCGATTGCGGCAGAAGCATCTGCCCCTGAGGTCAGTGTCTTCGCGCTAATTTGCCCGCGCGTTGCGGCGGCCATCAGGAAGGCCGTCATCAGGCGCGCCAGACAGTCCGCATTCTCACCGAGGGAGAGAATGTAATCGGGATGGACGGTCAATTCCGGCGATGCGTCCTCGCCGCGGAATGAAACGCGCTTGCTGTCCAGAATGGCGGCCATCGGTTCAAAACCTGCTCCAGATGCCCTTATGATTTGCCAGTCTGCAGCACCGACCTCGAAATCCGACCCAGCATTATCCAGGGCGAAAGCCAGACCCGACTGTACCAGCCTCGGTGGCGGAACACCCTCGCGACGGGCGCTCAAGTCGAAGACATCGCCCAGCACAACGCGTCCGTAAATCGCCTTGCGCTGTTCTGCCGATCCGCTGGTGCGGACCAGTTCCAAGGCAACAAGATGCCGGAGCAATTGCTCCGCCGCCTTTGCGTTCCAAGTGGTCAGTCGGCTGACGGCCTCGGCTACGATGAGGTTTGAGATATCTGCTCCCCCGAAGCTCGCGGGAATGGACATGGCAAGAAGCCCACTTGTGGGCAGACCGGAGACCTGGTCCGGACTGTCACTCGTCGTCGAAGGTCCCAAGCGATCGAGTGCTGCCAAGACATCGGCCTCCCGCGTCAGGGCAACCGGTACGGGTCGCAATCGATCAGCCGTCGATACCACCATCAAACAGACCCTCCTCCACTCAAGCCAGAGTTACGTCACTGCGTGGTATTTGCCATTCTGATACAGGAGTGAACTCCCACCGCTCAAGCGTATCGAAAGGACGCGACCGATCAGGATGACATGGCTGTGTCGCTCGATCGCCTCCTCAACTTCGCAGTCGAGTGCTGCAACCGCATCTTCCAGCACTGGCGCTCCGCTGGCAAGCCTCGTCCATTCGGCAGCAACATAGCGCTCGGGTCCCTTCAATCCACCAATGCCCGCAAATCGGTTTGCAATATCCTGATGGGCCGCACCAATCACATTGACCGCGAAATGGCGGTAACGCTCAACGACAGGCCACGTGGAGGAGGATCTGTTGAGGGACACCAGCATACGCGGGGGATCAACGGACAGAGCCGTCGCAGAGGTGACCGTGGCGCCTGAGCGCTCGGCACCTTCGCCTGCCGTGATCACGCTGACGCCGCCACCCAGCGTTCTCAAGGCCTCCTTCAAACCAGCCGCGTCGGCTGGTCGATCAGACACTGGTCGCTCGGGCACTGGGCGAAGGCGGGGCTCGCTGAATTCGCTGGCGATAAAAACGTTCATCTGACCTCTCCGTACAGACTGCATCTCAAGCATGGGTAACAGCCAGGGAACCGAAGCAATAGACAAGCGTTTTTAATCTCCATATATTTTATAGAAAATATGCCCAGATCTGCCACCCGCGAACCGGAAGGAAGACTGCCATGTTGAAGATCAGGATGTCGTCCCCGAGACTGCAGGCGCAAACGCCGCGCCCCGGCTCCCGTGTCGCAATCATCGGCGGCGGATATACGGGTGCGATCATTGCCAAACTTCTGGCGGAGCGCGGGATTCGGGATATTGAAGAGGTGACCGTCTTCGAGCCTCGCGAGCAGCTCGGATCTGGCCTTGCCTATGATGTCAAGAACATCGATGTCCGCCTGAATGTCGCGGCACACAGAATGCGCGCCATCCCCGGCGCGCCGACAGCCTTCCTCGACTGGCTGCAGACCAGTGGAACGCTCACCGTCGATCCACAGGCAGTGACCCAGGAAGGCATCTTTGCTCGGCGCCGGGATTTCGGTCGGTTCATGCAGTCAAAACTTGCGCCCCATCTCGACAGTGGCGCGGTGCGCCACATCCGCCACGCTATTCGGATTGTCGAGCGAGAGAATGAGCAGTGGCGCATTTGCGGAGCTGACGGGACCATCGTCATGGCCGACATTCTGATCCTTGCGACGGGGCATCCACCCGCCTCTAGGCCGCCTGTCGTCGACAGGCTGAGTGCTTCCGCGACGAGCCGTATCAAGGACGTCCTTGCCGCTGATGCCTTCAACGAAATCGGCAAGTGCGATCCCGTTCTAATCGTCGGCTCCGGCCTCACCGCCATTGATGCCCTCTGCCGCCTGAAGGCCCTCGGCCACACCGGGACCGTCAGCCTTCTCTCCCGCACAGGCCTTATGCCGAGACCGCATGCCGGCGGTGGCTTTTCCCCCTTCGGTGACTTCAATAGTACCGACCTGACATCGGCCAGAAAACTCCTGTCAAAGGTCCGAGCGACGATCAGAGATGCGCAGGCGCAGGGCATACCCTGGCAGTCCGTGTTCGATGCTCTGCGTCAGCATGCACCGTCGTTGTGGCAAGCGTTGCCGATGCGCGAGCGACAAAAATTCCTCGGGCGTCTCCGCCGCTGGTACGATGTTCATCGGTATCGGATGCCACCCCAAGGGGCCGCCATTCTCGGACGGGGCATCGACACTGGCTGGGTCAGATTGAAAACGGGCGATCTCGTGTCCGTCACTGAAGACAGGCAAGAACTTCTTGCGGGGCTGGAGACTCGGGAAGGAAGGACGGAGTTTCGCTGTCGCCACATCCTCCTGGCGACAGGCCCTGATTTCCTGAACTATGCGGCCCATCAGCGGTTTCTGCTCGGCATGCACCGGGATGGCTTCATCCAGTCGGACCCGCTCGGTCTCGGCCTCGCTTGCGATTTTGCCGGCAGAGCCCTCACTGTTGCCGGAACCCCGGACACCACGCTCTTCGTCGGCGGGCCTCCTGCTCGTGCAGCATTCGGTGAGCTGACAGGCGTCCCGGAGATTGCCGCGCAAGCTGCGAGCTTGGCGGACCGGATTATCGGCTGTTGTGCCCGCGAGACGAGGACCATCGTCATCAGCCCAACGATGTAAATGGCTGGCACCTACCCTTGCCAGCTCCAGCTGGGCATGCCCGCCTCTGTCATGGGATGAAGAAGTCCAGGTTGTAGGCGGCCAAAGGGCGCAAACTGGCAGCCATCCGGGCTCAACGAAGGTCAGTCTTAACTTACGCCGCGCATCGTCAGTAATTCGGGGGTAGGACTAATCGGCGCTGTCCCGCCATGTTGACATCAGCCCTGAGCCAAAGCGGCGGAAAACTGGCCGGGGCCTCGTGCTTGGGGAGTGCTGCGAGACCTGACAACATCGGCTGCGAATGTGTCACAGAGCTCGAGTATCAGTATCCGCCAGGTTTTCAGGAGCTGAAGAATTCCGGTGGCAACGGTTTAGCTCCGCAGAGGGGCACGTGCACTTTTCAGGTTTTGAGACACTTTCCTTGCGCATCAATAGCCTCGCTTCTCAATCGTCGGACGGACCGACTGCGATGTCGGCTCCTGCTGTTGCAACGTGAACAGAGACCACGCGGATATGAAAAGGGCAGCGATCAGGGGGCCGATGACAAAGCCACTGAGGCCGAAGAGAGAAATTCCACCGACGGTCGAAATCAGGACGACATAGTCCGGCAGCCGCGTGCCCTGGCCGACCAGCGGAGGACGGAGGAGGTTGTCGATGAGCCCGATCACGAAGGCCCCGATCGCCACCATCAGGATGCCCTTGATCCACGCGCCGATGAGGAAGAGCCATATCGCCGCCGGCACCCAGACGATCGCGGCACCGATGGCAGGCAGCATTGACAGGAAGGTCATGACAACGCCCCAGAGCAGTGCTGCCTCGATGCCCAGTGCCCAGAAGCTCAGACCGCCGATCAGGCCTTGTGTGATCGCGATGATCACATTGCCGCGCACGGTGGCGCGGACGACGGCTGCGAACTTGTCGACGAACTGACGCGTATAATCGTCACTGAGCGGAATGGAGTGTCGCAAGGTTCTCCCCAATGACGCGCCGTCGCGGAACAGGAAGAACAGCAGATAGAGCATCAGTCCCAGGCTGATGAAGAACTGCAGCGTGTTCTGTCCGAAGCTCAACACCCCGCCGGCGATCGACTGGCCTGCCTCCATGAAGCCGGACGAGAGCTTCGTCCACACTTCGGCAAAGCCCTCAAGCTTGAGTGAGGTCAGCCAGTTGTCGAGGAATGCAGGCAGGATGGACTGCAGACGCAGGAGATGGGCGTTCAGGTCGATCTCGTTGCTGCTGATGCGCTGGTAGAGGCTAGTGCCTTCCTGGATGAGCGAGGCCAGGATGCCCAGCGCGGGTAGGATGACGAGGCAGACGCATAAAAGCAGGGTCAAAAGTGCTGCGATCGTGGAACGGCCGCCCAGCATTCGTTCGAGCCGTCTGTGAACAGGAAAGAACAGGATTGCGAGGATAACGGCCCAGAGGACTGCATTATAGTAGGGAATGAGCAGCCACACGAAGGCAATCGTCACGATGACCAGGAGCACGTAAAAACTGGCTCTTTGGATAGACATTCTAGAGTTTTCCTTTTGCGCGGCTCTCCAATGCGAGACGGCAGTCTTCGAGGTCCGGTGTGGTCCTGACCCGGTTCGCGACCGCGACCCGCTGATCAGCCATCACAAGGTCGATTCATCTCGGATGTGTCTCCACAGAGAGAGTGACACGGAGGCGGGTGAACTCGATTTCCATAAGCGGATCTCCGGTTGCCAAACCTCCTGCGCCTCGGTTCGTTCAGCCGCCGGCGCCGAAAGGCCCGTTCGTGGCCATTTCCGGATATTGCACGGTTTGTTGCTCGTCGGTGTCGATAGAGGCCGTGGGCACCGCGAGGCGCACGCCGATGCCACCTGCGGCGCTAGTGGCGCGCTCGTCGATGAAGTTTATCCCCCCACCTTCGAGCGCGGCCCTGACGGCGGCGGCGGCATTTTCCTTCTCATCGATACGACCCGACCCTGCCTCAAGTGCCTGCATGTCAGAAATGGTTAGGCGCGCACGATGGGCCAGTTCCTCCTGCGTGAGACCAAGCAGGGCCCGCGCAGCTGTGATTTGTCTTGCGTCGATCAAGGCCTGTTCCTCCAGTTTAGGTCACAGCGACTGCGGGAGCCGACGGACCGGTGGTCGACACTCGGACATCTGCGGTGCCGCGCCGGGTACAAAAGCACAATGCCGAAGCTGCAAGGCAGAGATCAGATCTTGATGACCGACTGCAGGGATACCACCGCCACAAGGTCACCGCCGGCAGACATGATCTCCAGCTGGCGGCCATCTATCCTCGTGTCGCAAACAACTGCCTCCATAACCATCTCCTTCGCAGCGGATATGGCTCCTATCCGGGCGGCGGCATCGTCCACAAACTCGATGCCTTCGACATCAAGCTCCAGATCGTCGCACTCGCGGATGTGAAAGAAATATCTTTTCATTCCGTTCAACGGGATCGCTGGTCGAAGGTTCCGGTCCGATGGCAGGATACATTGGACACATGCCGGGATGCATGCTGCCGTCGAGCCCGACCGCAGCTGCCCTGCCCCTTGCAGGTGGAGATCGATCAACCAAGCCAGAAAGCCCGGCGATAGGACATCGCTCGGGCTTGCCAGGTGCCGGACGAGGCTAAGTGGGATGCCTCAACCGCGACGCAGATCAATGCGGCTGGTGACGATCGACTCGCCAGTCTTAGGATCCGTATCGACCGTTGTCAGCCGCATCCCGGACTCGCCGACCTTTTCGATCGTCATCTGCGCGCGACGATCGCCATTGACTTCTTTGGCCCAAGTGATGCCGAGGTTGATGGTATCCCCGTCCCGCTGCCCGTCCAGTCCGGCAGTGCCCGTGCCGGCCCCGACGTAGGAACCCGCATATTGCGATCCCGAGGCCTTAAGGTCGGCGCTGATGTTGCGCGAGAATATGGCGAGGCTCGTACATTTCCCGCCAAGCGACAACGACTGCGGCGTGGTGTCGGAGGTGAATTGGCAGGTCACATTGATCGTCGGCGAGTTGGCTCGAACCTTGACCGTGCCTTCGCCATTCCAGCTTCCGGCTATCGATTTCAGAAAGGCCGTTTCGTCGGCATGGGCGAAGCTTCCAGATACGAAGACGAGCGCCGAAGCGGCCGCCATGGACCAGGCAGAAAATCTCATCATGGACTTGTCTTTCTATCGCGGACGACCGGCGCCAGGCGCGGGCAAGTCTCGCAGGACGTTATGGTGGGCAACCTGTGGGGAGCCAGGAAGTTCCGGGAACACGGGAATTAATGCTGCCGCCCGCATTCAATGCTGCAAAATTCACTTCATCAGACCTGCGGCTCTCAACGCATCCTCGATGACCTCCTGAATTCCATCAGGCGTCTGTGGCCGTCGGGGTTGGTTTGGAGCAGCTGGACCGTTCGAAGGTGAAACAGGTGCGGCTTTCCGCTCGAAGGACGGGGTCAGCCCCCAGCCGCGTGCAATGTGAACGGTCGACGAAATGCCGACTTCGAGCATGTGCGCGGCAGGTCTACCATATCCGGACGCCGCATCGACCGGCGTTCCGTGACCCATTCCGGCGATCCGGTAGTGTTCGATGGCGTCCCTGCCGGATGCATCTTGCCAGGTTTCGAGCCTGTGACCATCGACGACCTGTGCCTGGCTCAATCCGGCCTCTGCACCATGAACGCCCCGCCACTGATCGACGATCGCCTGTGCATTTGCTTCCGCGACGGTGTTGTCGGTCGTTCCGTGCCATACCGAGACGGTCGGCCAGGGTCCTTCATGTTGAGATGCACTTCTGAGCTTCGCGTCGAGCGTCGTCGAGGACGGCAAGCCATGTCCCCGCATCCGGTCGAATGCTTCAGGAACAGTGGAGGCAACGGCGAAGGGAAGGCCAGCGATGATCGCACCACCGCTAAAGACTTCCGGATAGGAGGCGAGAAGCGCATTGGCCATCGCGCCCCCTGCCGAAAGGCCGGTGACGAAGACACGGCGCGGATCGACACCGTGAACGTCGATCATTGTGGCGATCATTTCACGGATCGACAGGACCTCGCCCTTGTCGCGGGTGATGTCATCGCTCTGGAACCAGTTGAAGCAGAGATTGGCATTGTTCTGGCGGGTCTGTTCCGGAAAGAGGACGGCGAAACCGTAGTCGTCGGCAAGACGCGACCAGCCGGAGCCATGATCATAGGCGGCTGCAGTCTGCGTGCAGCCATGCAGGACGACCACGAGGGCGGGAGGGGACGCCGGACTGTCCGGGCACTGATACCAGCCCGTGAGATTGCCGGGGTTCCGCGCGGGGTCGTCCAGTCGGGTCAGCGTGTTCGGTTGGCCAGTGGCGCCTGAGGTCTGCGCGCGGGCACGGGCGAGCCGCTCGATCGTATCGGAAATGCTTCGCATGGATGACTTTCTGTGTTCCGGAAAGCCAACCGACATCCCTGGTTACGAATGATTTTCAAAAATGAATTCGAGGACCGGCGTGCGCCGATCCTCGCTGTTCACTCGTTAGAGAGTGCGGACCTTATAGCGTTCGCGCTCCTGCTCGATTTCGGCCGGGCCGTAAGGATCAGCGGAGTGATCGAACTTCGTCCAACCCTGCTCCGAATAGGCCTGACGGCGCGCCATCGGGTCGATACGGTTGGACTGCTTGAGGATCATTTCGGCTTCGGTTTCCATGCCGTCATCCACGCGAGCGGTAACGAGCGTGCCGCCGCGGCGAACACCTTCCGCGTAAACATGGGCCTCGTCTTCCGGCACGCCGGAATCGGTCAGAGCGCCGATAAGGCCACCAGCAGCACCACCGGCAACCGCGCCAGCAAGTGCGCCCGCAGCAGTCGCGGCAAGCCAACCGGCCGCAACGACTGGGCCGACGCCAGGAATGGCCATGATGCCAAGACCCGTCAGAAGACCGCCTGCGCCACCGACCACGGCGCCGATACCGGCACCAGTGCCGGCGCCTTCTGCAGCGCCGTTGTCGTTGTCTTCATGCTTGTGGCGGTTGTCGGCATTGTTGGAAACGATGCTGATGTCGTCGGACGGGACACCACGGGCTTCCAGTGCACTGACGGCTGCGCTTGCATCATTATAGTTGTCAAAAAGTCCGGTAACGGTTTTCATGGAAATCACCTTTCTCTGCAGTTCCGCAGAATTATTTGGAAACGACGTTGCCCTGGTAATCCATGGCGACCGACATGGACTTGCCGTCCTTCATCGCCGTGGCCTGCCAGACGCCCTTGTCGTCGAGTTTGAGGTCGGCAACGCCGGTGTAGCCGGCCGCTTCGATGCGCTCCATTGCCTGGGCTTCCGTGAAGGAATTTGCGCCTTCCACCGGGGCGGCCGCACTCGGTGTGTCCGGGGTCGCTACGGCTGGCGTGTCGCCGTCCGTTGCCGGAACCGTCGTGGTCTGAGCATAGGCAGCCACTGCCGAGGCGCACGCGAGCGCCGCCGCGAAAATCATCTTTTTCATGGGTTTTCCTTTTTGCAGACCTGGTTGGTAGGTCTCGGAGCAAGAACACGACGGCGTGAGTTAAGTTCCGCCATCGGCTCGCTTTCCGTGGCCCGCTTTTCCGACCGACGCGTCGTCTCAGACGATCAATGCGCATGGCGCAGATGTGCAACCAACGGAACCGACTGTCACTGGCGGGCTTTTACCGGTAGGATCATCCACGGATTGTGGATTGATAAGCTGCACCGTCGCGCGGGAGAGCATCGTTTGAATAATAGCAGTCCAATTCATGCCGACTGGGATGCGCGCGCGCTCCGCAGCGCAATCGATTCTGCCGGGGTCGCTCTCTGGACTTGGATTGTTGACAACGACGAATTCGTTATGGATGCCAAAGGCTTCGAGCTCTGGGACCTTCCCCCAGGAAATGAGCTTACATTCGAACACCTGTCTGCCCAAGTGCATCCTGCCGACCGGGACCGCGTCAGGGCGGCCTTCGTTGCCACACGTGTCGTCGAAGGTCAGTTCGAGATCGATTTCAGAATATTGACGAGCGCATCAGAAGTGCGATGGATTTCTGCGCGCGGCCTGGGGAGTAACGCAGACGACGCAGCTCAGAAAATGACGGGCATCTTTCTCGATGTCACGGGGCGTAAGCAAGCGGAAGAGGGTCACGAGCTGCTTGCCGGCGAAATGAGCCATCGGGTGAAGAATCTCCTTGCTCTGGCGGCCGGCCTGACGACGATCACGTCGCGGACAACCGAGACGAAAGAGGAAATGGCGAAGCAATTGACCCAGAGGCTGACGGCGCTGGGGCGGGCCCATGATCTGGTCAGGCCCCTCCCCAATGGCCAGGGAAGTGCCGCTCTGCTCGGAGATCTGTTTTCGGTGCTTTTGGCGCCGTATGATGACATGAGCGCCTTTGCAGGTCGTATTCGTGTTGCCGTTCCTCGTATGGGGATCGGAGAGAAGGCGGCCACAAGCCTTGCCCTCGTGATCCATGAGCTGGCAACCAATTCGCTGAAATACGGTGCGTTATCCGCCGAGCAGGGCCTGCTCGACATTTCCGGCTCTACCGTCGAGGAGGATGTGGAGATCCTGTGGAGCGAGCAAGGCTGCGCGGATATCCCGAAAAATTCACCTGAGGGATATGGCAGCAAGTTGCTCCAGCGAACCGTGGGCGGTCATCTCGGTGGGTCAATCGTATATGATTGGACCGCGGGCGGGGTCGTGGTGACCTTGAGAATGCGAGTGAGTGATTTGGCGCACTAATTGTCCCCTCGCATGACTGAAGATCAGGTATATATGGCAGACGAACTGGACCGATCTTCGAGAAAGGTAACGGGACTGCGCCCTTCAACCTAAGGATGCGTTCTGATCGCCCAGAGCAAATCGTTTAGGGTTGGCCCTCTTCAAAGCATCTTTCTCGGGCTTGATAATTGGCATGATACCAGACAATTCAGGCTGTCTGAGGGAAGTTTCGGATAAATGATGCAAGGCTCCGGCACAACGTGTGGTACGGTAGCAGTGTTGAAATTGACCTGATCGGTTTTTTTGACGCTCCTGCCGAGTCATGACTTGCGCCGTGAGTCTCCGGCCCTTGAGGGCCCTACCATGTCACAGATACCGAAAGTGCATTTCGAAGCTGCCAGCACGCTGGCCGTGGTGTTCTCTTCCAACGAACCACTACTGTTTCTGGCTGCTGATCTCAGCATCATCGCAGCGAGTGCATCCTTTTGCCGGGCATTCGAGATCGACCCGTCCTCTGTCGCCGGCAAGCGCCTCGGCGCGCTCGGGCAAGGGGAATGGGCCATGCCTAGGCTCGAGTCTCTGTTGACGGCGACCGTCAACGGCAGTGCGAGCATCGATTGCTATGAGATCGACCTGAAGCGGCCGGACCTGAAAACACGACAGTTGATCATCAATGCACGCAAGCTCGACGACGGTGACCTCGAGCATATTCGCCTGCTCGTCGCCATCACCGACGTGACTGACATGCGCGCCGAGGCTCGTCTGAAAGACGACCTGGTTCGCGACAAGGCCATCCTTCTGCAGGAAGTCCAGCACCGGGTCGCCAACAGCCTGCAAATTATTGCCAGCGTCCTCATGCAGAGTGCGCGCCGTGTCCAGTCGGAGGAAGTCCGCGGGCATCTCCATGACGCACGTCAACGCATCATGTCGATTGCAGCCCTGCAACGTCAGCTCTCCACCTCCGCCGGCGGCAGTGTCGAGTTACGTGCCTATTTCACGCAGCTATGCCAAAGTCTCGGCGCATCGATGATCGCGGACCCCGAGCGGCTGTCGATCCGGGTGACGGTGGATGACAGCACCGTCCCGGCGGATATCTCCATCAGTCTCGGTCTCATCGTTACCGAACTTGTGATCAATGCTCTGAAGCATGCCTTCAGCGACGATCGGAATGGAACGATCGAGATCAACTATCAGTCGTCGGGCAAAGACTGGACCCTTTCCATTTCCGACGACGGAATTGGAATGCCCATCGGGAACGAAGCGCCCAAGGCAGGGTTAGGCACCGGTATTGTCGAGGCACTCGTCAAGAATCTCGAAGGCGAATTGACGGTGAGCGACGCTGCCCCAGGGACGGTGGTGACGATCAGCCATCGGGAAACGTCAGGCCTTCGCACCGAGTTTTCGCCGGCAGCCTAGGGGCGGATCGGCCCCTGAAGCGCCCAAGGCTGCAGAACTGCGGCCATTCTCTTACAGTGAGTGAACAATGAAGAACGGCAAATCGGTCGTCCTGATCGTGGAAGACAGTGCGATAATCCGCATGAGCGCAGTCGATCTCGTGCTGTCGGCGGGCTACGAAGCACTGGAAGCGGGCGACGCCGACGAGGCGATCCGCATCCTTGAGGGACGGGATGACATCGATCTCGTCTTCACCGATGTGCAGATGCCAGGGACGATGGACGGTATCAAACTGTCCCACTACATTCGCGACCGTTGGCCACCCGTGAAGCTGATCGTCGCATCCGGTGCGGCCATCGTCGAAGAAAGCATGCTGCCGGGCGGGAGTCGCTTCTTCCCCAAGCCCTATGACGACTTCAGCATCACCGAAGCGATGGCACTCCTGCTTTCGAGCGACGCCCAGCAGGCCCGCGCGCTCTGAAGCAGAGACGATGGTTGGCCCCCATATGCTGGGGGCCGAACCGGTTACTTGGGCGAGGAAGCTTTGCCCAGCTTCACGGAAGGCTCCCTCCCCCAGACCCTGAGCTTGCCGAGGGATGATACGAACCCGTCCAACCCCTCATCGCCGGGCAACGCGATCACCCCCTCATCGAGAGCATCCGCAATGCCGGCCTTATCGAGAAGCGGCATGGCCGACTTGTCGTAGCCGATGAACTTGCAGTGCTGGAAGGCGTCGGCGACGAAGTCCCGCGCAGTTGCTTCCTTGACGAGGTCGTCCATCGCCTCTGCCGATGTCAGCAGCGCGACCGCATCGAAGAGGACCGATGGCCCGCCGTCGATCATGTGGTGGACCTCGATCCAGCTCCCGTCCGACGCCTTGACGCCGCCGACCTTCGGCGCAATCAGCTCGAAGACAGCTTTTTCCTTGGTAATCGCCGCCGTCAGACCCTTCAGCAGCTTTGCATCGACGCCATCCGTGATCAGGATGCCGAGCTTGCGGCCTTCGAAGCGTTGCGGCCCGCGTTCCACGATGCTGAGCGACGGTGCTGGCTCCAGATCCTGACGGGTCGGCATGGCAGCATCCGCCGGCTTGGGCATCGACTGGAAGCCGAGTTTCTGGGCCACGGTATTGGCGAGCGTCTCATCGATGTTCAAGAGATGCGAGACCATGCGCTCGCGGATCACGGCCGTTTCCACCTTGCTTAGCTCGAAGGTCAGGGCAGCCGCGATATGGCGCTGCTCCGGCGGCGTCTGGCTGATATAGAATTGCCGCGCCTGGCTGTAGTGGTCGGCGAAGCTTTCGGGGCGCAGGCGGGCCTTGGTTCCCTGCTCTTCGGCCGCGAAATGGCGATAGCCGCGCGTCGGCGATTCCCGCGGTCCGGCGCCAAAGGAGTTGGGCTGGTAATTCGCTCGGCCAACCGGATTGCGCATCGCCATGTGGCCATCCTGCTGGAAGGTCGCAAAAGGACACTTCGGCGCGTTGATCGGCAGGTGGGTGAAGTTCGGCCCGCCCAGACGCTTCAATTGTGTGTCCAGATAGGAGAAATTGCGGCCCTGCAGCAGCGGATCATTGCTGAAATCGATGCCGGGCGGCACGTTTTGCGTCATGAAGGCGACCTGCTCGGTCTCCGCAAAGAAGTTGTCGGGCATGCGGTCCAGCACCAGCCTGCCGATGGCGACGGGCGGAAGGATCTCCTCTGGAATTATCTTCGTCGGGTCGAGCACGTCGAAGTCGAAGCTGTCGGCAAATTCCTGATCGAACAGCTGAACCTGCAATTCCCATTCCGGAAAGTTGCCGGACTGGATAGACTGCCAGAGATCGCGGCGATGGAAATCCGGATCAGCGCCGTTGATCTTCACTGCTTCGTTCCAGGCGACCGACTGCAGACCCAGCTTCGGCTTCCAGTGGAACTTGACGAAGGTGGATTCGTCCTTTGCGTTGACGAAACGGAAGGTGTGAACGCCGAAACCCTCCATGAAGCGGAAGGAGCGCGGGATAGTCCGATCCGACATGATCCACATGACCATGTTCATGCTCTCAGGCGTCAGGCTGATGAAATCCCAGAAGGTGTCATGGGCGGTCTGGGCCTGAGGGAAGGCCCGATCCGGCTCCTGCTTGGCGGCATGGATCAGGTCCGGGAACTTGATGGCATCCTGAATGAAGAAGACCGGGATATTGTTGCCGACGAGATCCCAGTTTCCCTCCTGGGTGTAGAGCTTGACGGCAAAGCCACGGACATCGCGGGCCAGGTCGGCGGAACCCTTGTTGCCGGCAACGGTCGAGAAGCGGACAAAGGCTTCGGTCTTCTCTCCGGGACGCTGGAAGAGATCGGCCTTGGTATAGTCGGCAAGGGATTCATAGGTTTCGAAATAGCCGTGCGCGCCATAACCGCGTGCATGAACCACACGCTCGGGAATGCGCTCGTGGTCGAAGTGAAACATCTTCTCGCGGAAATGGAAATCGTCCATGACCAAGGGACCGCGTGCACCGACGCGCAGAGAATTCTGGTCGTCGGAAACGGGACCGCCCTGGGCCGTCGTCAGCAGGGGCACGTCGCCCTCGGCGATCTGATGCAGTTCGCCCCCTTCGCCGCGCTGCATCGTCTGGTCGTGGATCTTGGCAGTCATGGTCTTGGGCCCAACGGACCCACGGGTTGATGTCTTGGCCATGGAGAACTCCTGGAGCACATGCTCTGATTGGTGAAAAGCTGCTTGAAAAGCAAAAGACCGCCCCAAACGGGCGGTCTCGCAGTGATCGGAGGCAGCTCAGCTGGCCTTTTTCATGCTCTTGACGTTTGCCGACGCCTCGCCCAGAGCTGTCAACTTCTGGTCGGTGGCAATCTCTTCCTGGAGATTGGCATCCAGCAACGGGATCGCATCCTTCAGACCGAGCTGCTTTGCCCAGGACTTGAGCGTGCCGTAACGGGCAATCTCATAATGCTCGACGGCTTGCGCCGATGAAATGAGGCCTGCATCAAGGGCAGCCGTGCCCTTGTATTCTTCCATGATCTCCTCGCCTTCGGCGAGGATGCCCTGGATGGCCTCGCAGGTCTTGCCGCGAGCCGGCTTGCCCAGCAATTCGAAAATCTGCTCGAGACGCTCGATCTGGCCCTGGGTTTCCTCGCGGTGCTGCAGGAAGCCAGCCTTGCCCTCTTCCGACTGCGCAGCACGCGCCATCTTCGGAAGAGCCTTCAGGATCTGCTTTTCGGCAAAATAGATGTCCTTGAGCGTATCAAGGAACAGGTCGGACAAAGTCTTTTCGGTAGCCATTGGGATATCCATTCAAATGTTGTGAAGTATCGAGTGCCCAACCTCCCACTGCCTCAATGGTTCCCGCGTTGCGGGCCGGCGCATGCTTCCGGCGCCGACATTGAGGGTGACCTCATCACTTTATGGATATCGAAATTCCGACATGCGCACTCCAACGACTGAGATGGGAATAACACGAATGTCTGCATGCCGGGCTGAAGGTCGAATACGATGAAGCCCAGCGCAGTGGCCGGGCTTCAATTCTATCCATCACGTCACAATGGTGCGACATCTCAGTGGCGGTGCTCTGGCATATCCTTGAGCTGATCCTTGGTCCACGATGTGACGGCATGGACGTCGCCATCTTCGTCACGCATGAAGTCTAGATCCGTCAGCGGCACGGCAACCGGCTTGGCTCCAATGCCGAGAAAGCCGCCTACGTCGATGATCGCCTGGCTGCCAGCACCGGCGCCGTGGACATGATCGACCTTGCCGACTTTGTGGTCGTCGGCTCCATATACGGTCGCACCTTCCAGGATTGCGGGAGTAAGTTCGGTGGCGGCGAGACGGACATGATTGCTGTGGTCCATGATTTCCTCCTGTTGTTGATGAATAAAGGAAACCCTTTCCAAGGAGATCTGTTCCCAAAAGGTGTTCGGTGTCCCTTTGCCGGAACATTTTGGAAATAGACGCGCTGATTCGGACGAGATCTCTGATAAAACTGAAGAAAATCGACCCTGACATGGAACCAATCGGCGCCTGCAGAGTTGATTGCGGCCGAAATCTGCGGCGAATTTGCATGGAAGCAGCATGACTCTCAATTTTTCCGCTTCGCATCAGGACATTTTCATCGGTGACAGCGAGATGGCGCAACTGATGCGACGGCACGATTGGGCTGCGAGTTCGCTCGGATCGCCCGATCAGTGGCCGGAGGCGCTGAAGGTTGCCCTCCGCCTGCTTCTGACCTCGAAATTCGAAATGTGGCTCGGCTGGGGACCGGACATCGCCTTCTTCTACAACGATGCCTATCGGCCGACGCTGGGCAACAAACATCCCAACGCCCTTGCCGTCCCCACGCAGATTCTCTGGGCGGAGATCTGGGAGGACATCAAGGACAGATTGGCGACCGTCTATGACACGGGCGAGTCGACTTGGGACAGGGCGCTTCTGCTTTTGCTGGAGCGCGGCGGATATCCCGAAGAGACTTATCACACCTTCTCATACAGTCCTCTGATCGGAGACACCGGCAAGGTGGAAGGCGTCTTCTGCGCCGTTACTGAAGAGACCGAACGAGTCATTAGCGAGCGTCGTATGGCGACATTGCGGACGCTCGCATCGGGCCTTGCCGCCGCTGACATCGAACTTGAGGTTCTAGAGGCATCTCACAACGCATTACGCGAAAATCTGCACGATCTGCCCTTCAGCGCCCTCTACACCTTTGACGACCAAGGGAATGCCCGCCGTCAGTGGGTCTGCGGTGCCGAAGGTTGTGATGACCTGCTTCCCGCAGTGATCAGTCGATCAGAAACGATATGGCGCGTGGGACACGTCTGGACCAAGCAGGCGGTCGAGCTGGTGGAACTGTCGGACGCTCACGACGTCCCGCGCGGGGTCTGGCAAACTGCACCGACGCAGGCAGCGGTCGTTCCACTGATCGGTCAAGGCGGTGACAAGGCGAGGGGCGTGCTGATCAGCGGGCTCAATCCGCATCGCGCGGTCAGCGAAGAGTACATGGACTTCCTCAGGCTGATTGCCGGCCAGATCAGTTCGCGCCTTGCCAGTGCCGAAGCCTTCGAGTCGGAGAAGCGTCGCTCGGCGGCGCTGGCTGAAGCTGCAGAACTGCGGGAGCGCGCCGCCGTTGCCCTGGAGCAGCTCAATCGTCAGCTATCTTCCGAAGTCGAGCTTCGCACTGCCGAGCGCGACCGGATGCGGGCACTCTTCCAGCAGGCTCCGAGTTTCATGTGCATCCTCAGTGGTCCCGAGCATGTGTTCGAGCTGGTGAACGACGCCTATCTGCAGCTTGTGGGGAACCGCATGTTGCTCGGCCTGACCGTGCGGCAAGCGCTTCCAGAGGTGAAGGGACAGGGGTTCTTCGAGCTGCTGGACGGCGTCTTCCAGTCGGGCAAACCCTATATTGGACGGAACCTGCGCGTTCAACTTCAGCGCGAAGGCGCGACGAGCCCGGAAGAGAGATTCATCAACCTCATCTATCAGCCGATCTTTGATCAGGCTGGTCAGGTCACCGGCATCTTTGTCGATGGTTTCGATGTTACCGATCAGAGGCGGGCAGAGGAACAGCTCCATAGCCTCAATCATACACTCGAGCAGAGAGTGGAACAGCGTACCTATGAGCTGAGAACGGCTCTCCTGGAGCTTGAGAAGGAAACCGTCGAACGCGAAACGGTCCAGCTCGCGTTGAGACAGGCACAGAAAATGGAATCGCTCGGCAACCTGACGGGCGGTGTCGCACACGACTTCAACAATCTGCTTCAGGTCGTCGGCGGCAACCTGCAGCTTCTGTCCAAGGATATCGAAGGCAATGCGCGCGCCGAACAGCGCCTGCAGAACGCCTTGTCCGGTGTTACCCGCGGCGCGAAACTGGCTTCACAGCTCCTGGCCTTCGGACGCCGGCAACCGCTGGAGCCAAAGGTCGTCAACGTGCGTCGGCTGATCCAGAACATGGATGACATGCTTCGCCGTGCGCTGGGTGAGGAAGTTGAACTGGAGACCGTGGTCTCCGGTGGTCTGTGGAACACCCTGATCGATCCGAGCCAGCTCGAAAATGCGATCCTGAACCTGGCGATCAACGCGCGCGATGCAATGGACGGACGCGGACGGTTGACGATTGAAGCCGCAAACTCCGTACTCGATGACGAATACGCCCGCACGCACGATGATGTGCGCCCTGGGCAATACGTGATGGTCGCGGTGACCGATACTGGATCGGGAATACCACCCGACATCATCGAGCATGTGCTTGAGCCCTTCTTCACAACCAAATCGGACGGCAAGGGCAGTGGACTTGGACTGTCCATGGTTTACGGCTTCATCAAGCAATCCGGTGGCCACCTCAAGATCTACAGCGAGGCAGGGCATGGCACGACGATGAAGCTATACATGCCGCGCACCAATCAGGTTGAGGACAGCCTCACGGATCTGAGCGCCGTGCCCGCAAAGGGCGGCACGGAAACCGTTCTCGTCGTTGAAGACGACGATGGTGTGCGCGAGACATCTGTCGCATTGTTGGCCGATCTCGGATATCGCGTCTTGAAGGCGCATGATGCACAATCCGCATTCGCCATCGTCAACAGCGGTGTGCAAATCGATCTTCTTTTCACCGATGTCGTCATGCCGGGTCCGATGCGGAGCACCGAACTCGCCCGGAAAGCCAAGGCGCTCTTCCCCCGGATGGCCATACTCTATACCTCGGGCTATACCGAGAACTCCATCGTGCATGGCGGCAAGCTCGATGCCGGCGTAGAGCTTTTGTCCAAGCCCTATACGCGAGAAGCGCTGGCCCGCAAGGTACGCCACGTGCTTGGCAATGCACAGCAGCATCAAATTGCCGTCGAACGGCTGGCGCGCGAGCATCAGGCGGCCGTTGAAAAGACGCGTGCCCCGGTAGCCGAGCCAACGAGCGAAATCATTGCCGAGAAGATGCGAATTCTCGTCGTTGAGGACGAGCCTCTTATCCTAATGTCGACCGTCGACATGGTCGAAGAACTGGGACACACCGTTGCCGAGGCAAGATCGGCCGAAGAGGCGATCCGGATCCTGGACGAGGCGAGCATCGATGTGCTCCTGACGGATGTGGGGCTGCCAGGCATGACTGGCACGGATCTCGCAAGGATCGTCCGAGAAAGATGGCCGACCGTCAGGATCATATTCGCCAGTGGCGACAGTGCCGCGAAGGCCGCTTCCGGTATAATTGACGCATTTCAGCTTTCAAAGCCGTTCACAATGGATGAGCTCAAGACGATCATGGTGCAGGTGGTAAGGGTAAGCTGAGCCCTCCGCCCCCTCAACTCATGATCACGAAATCCTTGCCCGTACGGCTGTCGGGGGCAAGCGGGGCATCCGTCAGAATCAGCACTGCGCCGGGGTGCAGGACCCTCTGCATGGCTGCCACAAAGGGTGGATCGGCGGAAATGCGGGAAAGGAGCTTTGCGGCCGTGCTGACAACGCTCTCGTTCTCGCTCGGATTGGCAAAGGCGATCCAGCGCATGCCAAGTGTGGCGTCGTTGAGGTCGTCGAGCAGGAAGACATGGCTGCCAAACTTGTCCCTGCCGCTTACCGTGATGCGACCCTCCGCCCGGATCTCGGAGTTCTCGACCAGCAAAGCGCGACCATCGAAGGTCGACATGATCACCGAAACGACGGGCTGCTTTGTCAGGTCCGTCCAGTCGTTCGGGCGCTGCTTGCCCCGCATTGCCGTCACGGCATCACCGAATTCGCGGGCGGCATAGGCACCAAGCACCATGCCGGGATGGGTGAGTTCCACCGGATCTGATGCAGCACCCGAGATGATCACCGGCGTACCGAGGTGGGTGATATCGAAGAGACGTTCGGAAAAAGCCATGGGCAGGCGCACGCATCCGTGCGAGGCCGGATAGCCTGGCAGATTGCCGGCATGAAGGGCGATCCCTGACCAGGTCAGCCGGTTCATGTTCGGCATCGGCGCATCGTCATAGGTGCTGGACTTGTGATGTTTGTCCTTTTGCAACACGACGAAGACGCCCGTTGGCGTCTCATGACCGGGCTTGCCGGTTGAGCAGGTCGCGACCGCGATCCGGATACCATTGCGATAGACGTGTACGCGCTGTTCCGGGAGAGCGACGACAATGGCTACCGGGCCTGTGCGCTGACGCTCCGGATGCCAGGTAAATTCGCCGGGCTTCAGTTGCGCGACGTCCTTCATCACCTCGCCGGCAAACAAAAAGGCTGGGCCTGAGAGCACGGCCAGGGACGAGATCCCGGTCATGAAGTGACGTCTGCCCAACTCCGCTTTCGTCATTGCCGATCTCTCGTTCACAATAGCGATGGAAGCGACCATTTCAGGACCGATCGCGGGTGTCCAATGAGTTTCCTGCTTGAATTTTAAAAAACTCTCATGGAACGTTGGATTCACTCGCCCTTCACTCTTGCTTGCATGAGCGATCGTGGGGCGGTGCAACTCTTTTACTGCGGCCTGAAGGATCACGACATGGATTTTCGGCACAACCTGCGTGCCCTGCACACTTTCGAGACGGTATCCCGTCATTTGTCCGTCGCTGCGGCGGCCGAGGAGCTGGGCGTAACGCAAAGTGCCGTCAGCCACCAATTGCGTCTGCTCGGCGAGATTGTCGGAGAGCGGCTCATCCAGAAAAGCGGCCGCGGTATTGCGCTCACCGATGCCGGTCGCGATCTGGCGCGGCGACTGCAGCCGGCCTTTGCCGAGATCGATCGATCGCTCGCCGAGGCGATCGGCGGCACACGCGATCGAGTGCGGCTCGCCATCTGCAGCAGTTTCGCCCCGGCATGGCTCGTGCCCCGGCTGCACTCCTTCTATGCGGCGCATCCCGATATCGACTTGCAGATCATGATGTATGCGCAGGACCCCGAGCTAACCGATGCTACGGGTGACGCCTTCGTGACGACACTGCCCAAGGATCGCGGCTATCACGCCCAGTTCCTCTGGCCGGAATACCTGGTACCGGTCGTAGCCTCGGCGGTTGCAACGCGGAAAAGAAGCTTCAGTTACATCACGACCGAATTGCAGCCTGGCAAGATCGGCTCGGACTGGCAGGCCTATGCGCGGCACACCGGACGGACCGATCTCCTTCCTATCGATTGCCGATGGCTCTTTGCTTCCCACTATGTCATTGCGCTGGATATGGTGCGCGAGGAACTCGGCGCGGCACTGGTTCCGGATTTTCTCGTCGAGGCCGAAGTCAACGCTGGCCGTATAAAGCTTCTCGACGTGGCGGGGCTTCCGACACATGAGGACTATCACCTTTGCATAAAGGAAAGCCGCCGCTCAGAACCTGGCCTCGACGCCTTGATGCGATGGTTCAAGCAGGAGCTCGGAAAGGCCGAACGCAGCGCACCGAAGGAGCGATTGCAATTGGTGCAACCATGAGACTTTTTCATATTAGACTAATTTAATTCACTGGTTTGCAAGCTTCCCGCATGCCAGTCTGAGAGCATCGAAAGGTTGCAGGACAATCTTTGGAGGCCTTGCCCGCGGGAGATATCCGATGCGTTTGTGGCGTGCGTTCGTCGGTGTTTTGGTTGTGGTGACGCTGGCCGTCACTGCCTATCTCGGTCCGAGGCCGGCAGTGGCGCAGGAGCGCAGCGAACGCGTCGAATTCAGCCGGGGCCAGAGCTCGACGACCATACGTGGCACAGTCCGTGGATACGAAGGCATCAACTACCGTATCAATGTCCGTGGCGGCCAGCGGCTCGCCGTCACCATGGATAGCTCCAACGGGAGCAACTACTTCAACATCCTCGGCCCTAGCGGCGGCGAAGCCTTGTTCAATGGCTCGATTTCCGGCGATTTTGCCGACGTGATCGTTCCCGACAGCGGTGACTACACGGTCCAGGTCTACCTGATGCGGAATGCCGCCCGCCGCAACGAGCAGGCGCGCTTCACGCTTCGCATCGAAGTGACCGGCGGCAGCCCGGTCGCGCCCCCATCGCCGGACTTTGCCGATGGCCTTTCCGGCGGTCCCGACTTCTTCCAGGTGGCCGGCATTTCGCGCGGCGACGCCTTGAACATCCGGACACGCCCCAGCGCTCAGAGCGCTATCGTCACGCGCGTGGTCAATGGGGAGATCCTGCGCAATGGCGGCTGCCGCATGACCGGACAGACGCGCTGGTGCCGGGTGTCACGGCCCGACGGGAGCGATGCGGGCTGGGCAGCTGGGCGTTTTCTGATCGAAGCGAGCAATTAGGCCCTGCTGGGCGGCGAAGAGAGACAGAACATCAGGGGGAACAGCATGACCTGCTTCATCGTGAAGACCGGACTGATTTCGCTTGCCTTGGGGTTGCTGGCCGGCTGCACGTCGGATGGCACCTCGCAACCACCACCGATGGCCTCTGCGACACCGCGCCTGATGGACGAGAGCGTGCCGCCGGCGGCCCGCAGCGCCTGCCTCGCCGCGGTTTCCAATGCCACGAACAACGGCGATGTCGAGATCATCGAAATGATCTTCTCGGAGGCCAACTCGCAGGTCACCGTTGGTGTTGGCCCGACGCGTGCACCTTGGAACTGCGTTGTCTCGAACAGCGGGGTCGTCGCCAATGTCATGTCGATGACCAACGAGGGCGCGCTCTGAGGTTTCCCCTCAGACTGGCGGCACATATCGGCGCAGTTTCACCGCGCGCCGAGGCGCTGCCGCCTGGAGCTTCATACCATCACTGACCTATCCGGAGGAATTCATGCAACGCCTGACGCCTCTCGTCTTTCTATGGCTGACAACTTCGGTTCCAGCACAGGCGAACGACATGGTCGCGGTGCCAGAGATCGGCCCGGACCAGCTGTCATTTTCGGTCGCCAACATGGATCCCGCGGCCGATCCGGGAACCGATTTCTACCGTTATGCGGTGGGAGGCTGGCTGGACCGGGTCGAGCGACCGGCTGATCGTATCAGCATCGGGACCTTCGACTTTATGGGTCTCAGGCTGACGGCACAGATGAAGAACCTGATCGCGGAAGCTGGGGAGAAATCAGCCACGGCGACCAAAGGAAGCCCGCTGCAGCAGGTCGGCGATTTCTACAATGCCTACATGGATACCGACGCGCTGGATACGAAGGGCATCACCCCCATCGAGCCGGAGCTGGCCAGGATCGACGCCATCGCGAGCCTGGACGACCTCGCGACCTATCTCGGACGCTATATCTCCGTCGTCGGCGAGGTGCCTCTGGTCGGCATCGTTCCCTCGGCAGATCAGGTCGACACGACGAAGATGGTGCTCTTCCTCGTGAAGGGGTCGCTGATCTTCGGGCAGGAAAATCTCTACGATGCCCCGACTGGCTCGGAGTTCGACATTGCCCTCAGGGGCAACCTGACAACCGTCCTGGAACAGGCGGGATACGAGCCGGCCCGTGCTGCCAACGTGGTCGACATGGTGGCAAGTCTGGAGCGCGACCTGCACGGAGCGATGCTGACGCCAGTCGAGTCGATGAACCCGGCCAACAGCTACCAGCCCAAACCCTTCGACGCGGTCCAGGCCGAGATCCCGGCGCTCGATCTCACCAAAATCCTGGCGGCCGTCGATGTCGCGATGCCGGAAACGCTCGTCCAGACGCAACCCCGCTATCTTCCTGCTCTTTCGCGCGTGCTGGCGGACAGGCCACTCTCAGACCTCAAGGACTACCTCAAGGTAAGAGTCATCAACCACTTCAAGCCGTTCCTCGGCAAGCGCTTCGATGACAGTGCCCGCGAATGGAACCGGATCGTCTTTGGCATCGACCGGCTCCCGCCGCGCGAGGAGCTCGTCCAGCAGAGCCTGCAAGCCAATATCGGCCATCCTGTTTCGCGTCTTTATGTCGAGCGCCACTTCTCCGAGGAGACCAAGGCTAAGGCGACGGACATGGTGGTGCGTGTTCATCAGACCTTCGAGAACCGCATGAAGCGCCTGACCTGGCTCAATGACGACACCAAGAAAGCGGCCCTCACAAAGCTTGAAAAACTTTCCTACAAGATCGGCTATCCGGAAAACTGGATCGACTATTCGACCGTGGACATCCGCGCGGACGATCTGGTCGGCAACATCATGCGGATCAATGCCTTCGAGACAGCGCGGTCCTATGCGAAACTCGGCAAGCCGGTGATCCACGAGGCATTCGGGGATTCCAGCACGACGCTGCCTGTTATCATCAATGCCGGCTACGACATGCAGATCAACGGCTTCGAGGTACCAGCCGCGATCTTGCAGCCAGCGGCCTTCGAGGCGGACAAGGACGCGGCCACCTATTTCTGCCGCATCGGCGCCGTGCTTGGCCACGAGATGACCCATGGCTTCGACAGCCGGGGCCGCCTCTACGATGCCGACGGCAATCTCGACAACTGGTGGAAGCCTCAGGATGCGAGCGCCTTCGACAAGGAAGCCAAGAAGCTGATCGATCAGGCAAGCGCCTACGAGGTCCTGCCGGGCCTCAAGCTGAACGGGGCGCTCAGCGTCGGCGAAAACATGGCGGATGTCGGCGGTATCAACTTCGCCTTCGATGCTCTGAAGGACTATCTCGCCGAACACCTGGATGAAAACGTCTCGATCGACGGGCTAACGCCTGCGCAGCGCTGCTTCATCTCCTGGGCCCAGTTCTGGGCGATGAAGGTAACGGACGAGGCCATCCGCAGCGTCTTCATGAGCGATGCCCATCCCCCGGGCTTCTACCGCGCAACCGCAGCCCTCAAGCATGTCGACGGATTTTACGAGGCCTTTGGCATCGAGGAGGGCGACAAGGAATGGGTTCCACCGGAACGGCGCGTCAAGGTGTGGTGAGCCAGTGCGCTCCTGCAACCACATATCAGGATCATGAACCAGACGAGTGCAAAGGAGAGAGACTATGAAACGCATCATCGCATTGCTCGCCGCCACGACACTGGCTCTTCCGATGGGGCTTCAACCGGCGGAGGCCGGCATGAGCGACAAGGACAAGGCGGCGGCGGCCGCAGCGGCCATTGCCATTCTTGGCATCGCCGCTCTCGCCCACAACAAACATCATTATGAGGAGGGCTATGAGCCTGGCGGCGGCGAGGAGACGGCTGAATTCGAGCGCGGCTATCGCGACGCTGTTCATGGCTATCCCTATTGGGAGCAAAACCGTACGCGCGGTTACGCCGAAGGGTACCAGGCCGGTGATCGGGAGCGTGAAAACTCGATGGCGCATCGCCAGCAGGCGTCTGCCACCAAGGCGCCACCCATGGCCTATCAGGGTTGCGCCCAGATCGTCGCCCGGAACTTCGCGGTCGGCACCCATCAGGTTCATTTCATCAAGGCGCGGTCGCCCGGCAAACATGAGTGGCTGATCGAAGCCGCAGTCGGACGGCAGTACATGACCTGCAAGATGCGGGACACAGGCGAGTTGATCGACCTTACCGGCGGTCGCCTCTAGCCTCATCGACGACTGGTAGCACTTTTAGCGGACAGCCAATCAGGGGGTTATTCGATGGACTACACCAGCATACTGGCCTTGATCTCCTTTCTTACCGGCAACGCCCGGGACGAATTCGCGACGCTGAAGGCGGGCGCTGCGGAAGGGAAACCGATCACCCAGATCCTTTGCCCCCGCCCCCTTCCCGTCGACGAGATCGAAGGTAAGACGGTCTTCTGCGGCCAAGTGCAGGTTCCGGAGGATCATACCAAGCCCGACGGCAAGAAGATCAGCCTCGACTTCGCAATCCTGAAGTCGCATTCGCTCTACCCGGAAACCGACCCGCTCGTTTACCTGCAGGGTGGTCCCGGCGCGAGCGCCATGGTCCAGATTCCTCTCCTTGCCAAAGCATTCGAACCCTGGCGCAAGACTCGCGACGTCGTCTTCTGGGACCAGCGTTCCGCCGGTCTCTCCGGCCGCTCGGTAAAGTGCTTCAATGCTCTGGCTTCCAATGCGGCGAAGATTGCCAAGAAGGAATACACGACTACCGCCATTGACGGCTCGAATGAGAGCAGCAACACCATTGCTGATTGCCTGCGGGAAATCGAAGCCGCCGGGATCGACATCTCCAAATACAACACCACCGAAAATGCCAAGGACGTCTCGACGATCATCAAGGCCCTCGGCTACACGAGATACAACATCTACGGCGTGTCCTACGGCACGAAGCTGGCCCTGGAAACCATGCGGGTTGCGCCGGAGGGTATCCGCGCCGTGATCATCGACGGCGTGGCGCCGTCCTGGGTAAAGCTTTACGACACCTTCGCGCAAAAGGTCAGCGAACCGATCGAACACGTGGTCGAGCAGTGCAAGGCGGACACGACCTGCAATGCCACCTTCCCAGACCTCGACAAGGTGATCATCGAAACGCTGCACGCGGCGAAAGCCGGCAAGGTCATGCACCAGGGCAAGCCTGTGGAGCCAAAGACGATCTTCCGTCCCTTCGAGGAGCGGAACGCGAAATACGGCAATCTGTCGATGACGCCTTATCTTCCGGCCTTCATCTACGAGCTTCATCGCGGCCAAGAGATGCCCACCGTCGACCTGCTGGTCGGGCGCAACTTCGTCATGCCGATGCCAGGCGACGACGACGTTGCCAAGGCCTCTGCCACGCTGCCCAAGACGCAGCGCGCCCTGATCGGCACATTGGCCGACAATGCCGTGATTTCGGCCAGGATAGACCGCTCGAACCAGAACGTCATCGAAGAGCTGCGCGACGAGATCGATGCGGAAAAGAACTATGGCCCTGTCGCCATACTGTTCGATACAGAGCTTGAGAAGGCACTGATTGCCGCGCGCGGAAGCGATACTTCGAAGGGGGCCAGCATGGTGGCTGACTACGCCGCCCTGCAGAACACGAACCCGTCAAAGGAAAGCCTCGGGACCTTCGTCAAAACCCATACCACGGGCGAAGCGACGGCCCGGCTGATGGCCTTGATCGACGGCATGAACGATGCCGAACTCGCGGGATCCTTCGCCATCATCCAGCGCGACATCGCGAAGTCGGAAGAGGGTTTCTTCGGCGACCTCTATCTCTTCAACTATGCCTGCCAGGAAGACCTGCCCTTCAACAGTTTCGAGGGCTACCAGGCATTCACGGCCGCGCAGAAATATCCCTATATCGGCGATGACGCCGACGAGGCGGCGCGCTTCGTCTTCGGCTCCTGCATTCCCTTCAAAAAGGTCCAGCGCGACAATTGGCAGGTCCCGGTTCAAAGCGACATTCCGACTCTGTCGATCGGCAGCCTCTACGACAGCCAGACACCAGCGAGCTGGGCCAAGATCGCAACCGAGGAACTCAACAATGCACAGGTCTTCATGATCCCCGAGGCCGGACATGGAGCGCTGCTCTACCAGCCCTGTGTGGCAGACCTGGGCGTGGCTTTCATAAACCAACCCGGGCGCAAGCTGTCTGATGCCTGCGCGAAGAGCATCAACATCGAGTGGTACATTCCAGATTGGGCAAAGGCGGCGAAGTGAGGTTAGACACTTGGCCCATCAAAAATCGACAAGGGATTTAAGCGATGCAACAGAGAGGAGGTCGTCACTCTGGCTGCGCATTCTTCAGTATCCGCTGACGCGCATCCTCTTGCTTGGCCCTCTGCTTTTCGTGCTGATGGGCATCAGCAACGGCTTCTGGAGCGTGAGGTTTGCCGATCAGCCGCTGCTGGGGATCGTCAGCGCAGCCCTTATGGCCGCGCTCGCGCTTGCCGTCTATGCCGCTTTCGTGCGCTACATCGAACAGCGGCCGGTCAGCGAACTGGCTCTTTCATCGATGAGCCGTGAACTGGGTCTCGGCCTGATCGCGGGTGTTGGTCTCTACACGCTCTGTGTCGCCACGCTAATGCTTCTTGGCGTCTATCGCATCGAGGCCATCAATCCTCCGTCGCTGATGCTGCCATCGGTGGCGATGGCCTTGAGTTCGGGCGTTTTCGAGGAATTGCTGCACCGGGGCACAATCTTCCGTAATGTCGAAGCCCTTGCAGGAAGCTGGATTGCGCTTTTGGTCTCGGCGGTCATCTTCGGCATGGTCCACCTCACAAATCCTGATGGCACCATGGTCGGCGCACTGGCCATCACCATCGAAGCAGGCCTGCTGCTGGCAGCGCTTTATCTGGTGACACGAAGACTCTGGTTGAGCATCGGGGCGCATATCGCCTGAAACTTCACCCAGAGCGGCATCTTCTCCGGCGCGGTGTCAGGCGCCTTCGAACAACCCGGGTTGTTCAAGGCCGTGATCGAAGGTCCGGAGCTTTTAACCGGAGGCGCCTTCGGCATGGAAGCAAGTATGATTGCTCTGATCGACTGCACAATGACGGGCGTTTTGGTTCTCCGCTTGGCTGTGAGGCGCGCAAACATTGTGCCGCCGATCTGGCGTCGCCGGTAGAAGAGTGCATCGCGACGACGCAGACAATCGGTGGGCCGACCAATGGTCGCGGGCGACAACAGCACGAAGACCGTGCACGCCCGGCTTCCACTGAGCCTCGTCTTCTCAGCACCGCCTTCGTCGGTCTCTCGGAAGAAACGATGTTTCGTGGGATCTGTTTCAGGCTTTGCGCCCGCGGGTGAAGCTCTGGCCCGCCATGATCTTGACATCGATCCTGCTCGGCTCGGTCCACATCCTCAACGCGCTGACGACGGGCGAAGTCCTGCATGCCCTGCTGCGGGTGTTTACTGCAACACTCAGCGGCTTGCCTTCATCGCCATTCTCGTGCGCACCGGCTCGATCTAACCGGCGATTATCTATCACGCGCTGTGGGACTTCGGCACATTCGCGATATCTGCCAGCAGCGGGTCCAAGGTACCGCCTCAGGCGGCGAAGTCGGCGGCTGGTCCTTCCTTCTGCCTTTACCGCTCGTCCTGCCATGGCATTTACCTCCTGCGAAACGTTCGAAACGAGGATGTTAGTAGGGAGAAGCCTTTCGCCCGGTGATTGAAACCGGGCTCCACCACTGCGCGGCTTTGCAGTCCGTTACCTCGCTTGCATGGCGGCCAGATCGGTAGCCGAATAAGGCTTGGGCAAAAAACGAGCGCCAGCGGGAAGAGCGGAAGGGCGGAAGCGGCCGGATGTTATGATAATCGGGACACCCGGACGCAGCCGCGCAAACTCATGCGCCACATCCATGCCTGATGAACCATCCGCAAGATCGATGTCGGTGAACAGGAGAGTGACCTGGCTTTCGACACCCAGAACAGCCAAAGCCTCCATCTCGGTGCGCGCTTCCAGAACCTCGAAGCCGAGGTCCTGCATCATGTCGCACCCGTCCATGGCAATGAGCGGTTCGTCTTCAACCAGCAGGACTATCTTCCGATGATCGGTCACTCTGTGGTGCTTTCCGTCGGTGCAAGCTGGGCGTTGTTTTCTGCGACTTCCGGAATGAGACTTTGAAAGATCGCGTCATTGGTGGCGCGCCATGTCTCGTCGCCCAGCCAGTCATATTCCTGATCCGGCATCAGCGGAACCGCCTTCACCTGGTCGTTCGATATACGCAGGAAGAAGCTCTTTCGTTTCTGATCGATCACGAGATAGCGAAGCGGGACCACAAGACTGTTCTCGCCAGCGACGAAAAACCCGTCCGATGCAACGATCACGTAATCCCAGCGGTCCTTCGTGCCGATCACGACGTTGCGAACTTCTCCGACAATCATGTCATCCGAGGTGCGCACCTCCGCACCGATGATCTCGCTGGCCAACAGACCGGGATCGAGATCGTTGATGCTGACCAGCGCCTCTTCTCCGGGTTCACCTCGAGTTCCCTGGATCTGACCCAGACGGTGCCACTGCGGCTCGCCGGCCGCGAGCTGCTGATCGGCCTCGTCTTCATCATTGGTGCCAAGACGCCCCATATCCGGCGCTGCAATCAGCTCCTTGATGTTGCCGACGAGCCGTTCGCAATCTTCCTCGAGCCCATAATTCCAGAGCAGGAAGGCAGCGTCTCTCAAGGCGCGGAGATCATGAACGAGGTAACGGTTTTGGGGAGCACGTAGTTCAGCGTTTTCGAGGACAGCCTCTTCCAGTTGGGCGTCCGATATATTGCAGGCGGCCCAGCTCGCGGATGGGCTTATCGCCAGCAGGAATGCGCCAGCGGCGATAGATCTCAGGAGTGTCATGGATGTCCGATCAGCGGATTTATAGACTTCGTGTCGCCATCGCACTCGTCGGAAGGGAGCGAACCGCGGACGCTGATCTTCATATTGACAATGCATGTCCAGGACTATTGTTCCATAATACTTTTTGCTTCGTCAGCTGCTCCCCAGATCGCTCAGGAGCTGATCAAGGAAATACCGACCGAGGTGCACGACGCCGGGTCGGCCCGATCGAGGACCACCGAAAATTGAACTCGACCGTTGAGTAACCAATGGTTGACACCCTTCTGAAAGTCCAATACCAAGAGCCATCGATATTTTGCTGCTGAGCTTTGGTTATCGCGCGTTTGGCACCGCGCCCTGAACGAACCCTCCCTTTAAAGCATCGCTATCACCATCCGCTGCGCAATCGCGCGGTGGTCTCATCTATTGCTAAGAAAGGGTTCATCATGACCACTGGCACAGTAAAATGGTTTAATTCCACCAAGGGCTTCGGCTTCATTCAGCCTGACAACGGCGGCCCGGACGCATTCGTCCACATCTCGGCTGTCGAACGCGCTGGCATGCGCGAAATCGTCGAAGGTCAGAAGATCGGCTACGACATGGAGCGCGACAACAAGTCGGGCAAGATGTCGGCCTGCAACCTTCAGGCCGCCTGATATATCAGGGATCTGCTTTCCTCTGACCACGGATGTACTGGCAGGGTGAGAGCGCGAGACCAATGAAGGTCAGGCAATTTGCCTGGCCTTTTTTTATGCCTCACTCGCAGCCGATAAGGGGCTGCAGACGGGAAACTTCATGACGCAAGAAGCAGCAGCAGAACTTCAGGCGATCAACACGGCCTGGCAGATCGCGATTCAGGAAATCCTCAGAGTGGTTGTGCGCGATGTGTATATGACTGGTGACGAGCCAGCGTTTCGGTCGCAGGTCAAGCGGATCGAGGAGACAGCGGTCGACAGCATCTATAGAGGTCTGGTGTTGCGTGGCACCGACGAGTGGACGCAGGTACTGGTCAAGGAAAAGGCCAGCAATTTCGTGACCACGCTGCTGACATCTTTCACTTACGATAAGGTTTGATGCAGGATCACGACTGCCGAGAAAACCTTATCAGCGCCAACAAGCAAACCAGCATTGTCGGCACTCGATCGATGCTCAAGATTGTATCTCCGCATTTGCTGAAACACGTTCGATTTCGCGGATTTTGAACAAGATCGACGTCGTCCTGGCGCTCTGTAGAAGGCTCATTTGTTGATATGCCGAGTTGACGCTGGATACTGTATTCACCGCTTGAAAGCGCCATGGTCAAAACGCCCCGTGCGACGTCGTATCTGGTAGACGCCGCCTTGCGAAACTGCTCGAATGTCATGTCGCGAGGATGCGCCGATCAGGGCGTCCCAAAGACAGGAGACAAGAGCGCATGGATGTGTTTCGGGCCATCTACACGTCACAACCCTTCGGCTATGACAGCGCAACTTTGGACGGGATCCTTATGGAAGCCCGGCGCGCAAATGTCCGCGACGGCATTACCGGTGCTCTTATCTGTCGCGCAGACATCTACCTGCAGTGGCTCGAGGGCCCCGAGCCGGAGGTGCGCAAGACCCTTGAACGCATCGAGCGCGACGACCGCCACCTCGATGTCAAGGTGCATGTTGCGGAACATGTCGCTGAGCGGGCATTCGGAGAATGGGCCATGTTGCACGATCCGGCTGCGACATGGATCTGGTCGCAAAGCGAAATTGCAGGCGGCGCCCTCGAGCGAACGACCCCGGAAGAGATAACGGGCTTTTTCCTAAGACTTCGCCGTAGCGATGCTGCTGAGGACAGGTGACACCCCTGCCCGCAAGCTGTGTTGGCTGCTCGCATAGGTAAGACAAGAGCGTCGTCATAGACAAAGCGTGGACATCGGTCGGTTCGCAACTGCAAGTGTCGAGCGCACGAAAACAGCGTTGAATGCCAGGCCATGAGAAGCCCGCTTTCCAAACACGTATGCTTATCGTGGCGCGAGCATTTCCCGCATGGCTGATATAATGCGGGCATGGTCATACGGTTTGCTGAAGAACTTGCCCTCTATGGGAAGAAGATCATCTCTCAACTCCCGATGTCCTGAAGCAATGATGATCTTTACGGGAGGCCACCTGTCACGCACGGCCTCTGCAAGCTTCAGGCCGTCCATGCTGCCGGGCATGTCGATGTCCGTGAACATGAGCCTAATTTCTGGATGCGCATCGAGAAGGTCTATCGCTTCATCGGCATTGGATGCTTCGAGCACGATGAAGCCCTCATCCTGAAGCGACATTGCGATGTCCATGCGGACGATCACTTCGTCCTCAACGACGATAACTGTGGTCCCCTTCTGCGCCATTCCATATACTTTCTGTCGGAGATGTTGCTTATGTGCCAATTGAGCGCGCTATCAGGGCAACGCGCTCCCCGGCTAATCGATCCTTCTATTTTCGGCATATTTTCTCAATGGTTACCACCGCTCGCGCAAACGGACTGTTCCATATGGCAATCAGGTCGCGCTAATGCGTTCGACAGGGCCTCGCACACTGCAGCGAAAGCCATCGGGGGCAAACACGATTTCAGGCGCGGTGCCGAACAGGGACCCCAGAGCGGACCGCACATAGCGCGTCCCATATCCTTGCCGCGTCGGCTCGCGCACTGGCGGCCCACCCACCTCGGTCCAGGTCAGAGAGAACTCGTTTAAGCCGTCGCCGGCAATCGTCCACATGAGCGAAACGTGCCCCTCCGGTTGGGAAAGCGCACCGTACTTGATCGCATTTGTTATGAGCTCATGCAGGCATAGCGCTATTGTCGTTCCAGCATCCCGACTGACGACTATATCCGCACCGGAAACATCGATGCGCGTAACGCCATCGCCATTGTAAGGGGAAACCGTCAGTTCGACGACGTCCGACAGCCGAACTTCCTCTCCACCAGCCTCGAAGACGGCGGCGTGCACCTTGGACAATGCCTGCAGGCGGCCGGAAAAATCGCTGGCCAAGTCTTCCAGGGTCGCAGCGCCGCGCTTCGTCATCTGAAAGATCGACTGAACACTCGCCAGAATGTTCTTGACCCTATGGTTGAGTTCCAGACGCAGCTCTCTTTCCCGTTCAAGCGAATCGCGGACCTCGCGCTGCCGCAGCCGCACCAGGAGGTTGGACTGGATGCCGTTGACGAGTTCCAGCGGCGTGATCGGACGGGTGTAAAACAGGACGCGGGCGCCTGGCCAGCAACCTTCCAATTGGCTTCGAATTCGAACAAGGGGCGCCGCTCGCTCCAGTAGCACGATGATTGGGACTTCGGACCAATCCGGCTGCTCGGCGAGATGCGATCCAATTTGCGCGACAACGGTCGGGTTCAACGCCTCGTGCGTGATCACGATCATGCCCGGCGACTTTTCCAGATGATTGACCAGATCTCCATCGAGCTTGGCCGCCATCACCTCGATCTGCTCTTCCTGGAGCAGGGCCGCGATGTAATCGGCATCCTTGCGGAAGGGGGCAAGGACGAGCACCCGGTCCAGTTCACTTTCAGTGGAGACAGTCATCCTTTGGGTTCTGGAAGAGGATTATACGCGACCACGCTAACGCCTCCACTCTCGATGATGAGTTCACGAATGTTCAGATCGTGCGGACCGTGCCGCTTCTTGACGACTGTGATGTTCCGGCGCAAACGCCCCTCGTGTTCCATGATCCGCAAAAGCAGTACGGTGTCTCCGAGGAAGCTCACATCGACATCGATGCCAACATTCTGGCCAATCAGACCATGTTGCGCAACGATAAGCATTGTCAGCACGCCCGAACGGGCTAGGTATTTGAGCAGCGACTGAATGTCGCGAACGGCTTTTTCGCGGTGTGGCAGAGAATTCAGGTAGCCGGTCAAACTGTCGATGACGACGACCCGCGATTTGTTTTGCGTGACGGCATCCTGGACAATCTGTCCGAATTCGCCCGGGGAAATTTCATTGGGATTGAAATCGCGCAGGATCAGCTTGCCGTCCTTGTGAAACTGCCTCAGCTGCATGCCCAAGCCTTCCGACCTGCGGAAGAAGGTCTCAAGCCGCTCCTCGAACAGGAAAAGCGCCACATTCTCCCCGCGCTCAAGTGCTGCTGTCGCGTAGAGTGAGGACATCGTCGACTTGCCGGTACCCGACTGGCCGATAACCAAGGTTGTTGTCCCGGATTCCTGGCCACCGCCGAACATCTCATCGAGCTCAGCGACACCAGACTTGATCAGTTGGGGCTTGGCGCTCTCCGCCGCAGTGCTCGGCATGATACGGGGGAACACCACGACGCCCTCGCCTTCGCGGATCGCCATGTCGTGATAACCGTCGGCAATGGGCACGCCGCGCATCTTCGAGACTTCTATGCGGCGACGGACCCCGCCGTATTCTTCAAGCGACTTGTCGAAGCGGATAACGCCGTGCGCCAGACCTTCGACCTCTTCCCCGCTGCGATCGGACACGGCTGTCTGAGTGTCCAACAGCAGCGCCACGACATTCCTTTTAGCGAGAAACGACTTGAAGCCGATCAGCTCTCTACGAAAGCGAGGGCTATCACCGGTGATCAGGCGGATCTCGAGCAGAGAGTCATAGACCAGGCGACGAGGCTTATGTTCCTCAATCGCGGCTTCAATCGCTTTCCTAGTCTCATCCAACCGAAGGTCAGCAGTGAGGAATATGCTTTGGTCATCGGCCTCGTTGACCGTACCAGACGTAGACAGCTCTTCGACCCGGATGCCGTCAAGCGTCCAGCCGTGCGAAAGGGCGATCGCTTTCAATTCGGTGGCCGTCTGCGAGAGCGTCACATATATGCAGCTCTCACCAGCCTCCACGCCCGCCCGCAGAAACTGAAGGGCAGCTGTGGTCTTGCCCGAACCCGGAGCCCCCTGCAGCATGTAGAGATTGGACGCCGGGAGCCCGCCGCGCAAGATTTCATCAAGGCCGACGATACCGGTGCTAACGACCGCGGGCTTTTTCTGTTTGGGCATAGTTATCGTCCACTTTAATAATCGCCGCATTCCAAATCGACAGCGTGCTTCGTCATGGAAGAGCCGCTTGGCAGTTATAGGTGCCACGCCCGAAACTGCAATGAAATTGGGACCAGGTGCCCAGGCGCCTTTCAAGCCGAAATCCAGCCGTTGGCTGCAAGTCAATTGGCAAATAACAAACTGACCAACCAGCGCTTAACCCTATGGATGTGTTTGTGGTCAATCCTTTCGCGATCGAGCGAAAATCGATTGATGAGCGAGTGCCACCGATAGCTTGTCATCGACTCGGTGTTGCAGCCGGCGGCTAAGCGGGCTCAGCGCAAAGCTGCCCGCTCAACAGCTAGCAGCTTCCCGGATGGGTTCGACTGGTCTGACATCCGCGACCGGACCTGCGACGGCCGTCCAGAGGTGGTACAGCGAGCTGGCCGGGATCGTGCGGGCCGTTGGAACCTCGTTCAGGTCAAGACAATCATGCCAGCAGCCATAAGGCGCGCCGTTCATGTAGGCTGCGAGAATGGCTGAAGCCACGTCGTCAGCCTCTGTGCAATATGCCTGCAACCCCAGTCGCTCATAGAGCGCCGTAAAGGCCTTGAGCATCTCCACCTGCGGCCACAGCCGTCGTGACGGGCTGATCCCCTGGCTTGCCGATACGCTATCGACCAGGAAAGGAGAGCCCCGCATGCGCCCGACTGCCAGCGCAGTTGAAATAAGGTCTAGGCATATTCTGGTGTTGTCGCTGCGAGCGAGATTATCGTGACGCGTTGTCAACCAGACCCATTCGCACATGTGGCCTGGCTCCAGCCGATCAGATCCGTATTGGTCGGCAACCTCCCATTCGGGTCCAAAAAATTCGTGGAGCGGCCCATTCGGTCCGACGAAAAAATGCGACCGCAAGAGGGTGAAGGCCTTGCGTTCCGACCTCACATGGTCGGAGGTCAGGTTGTTCTCGCACAAGGCCAGTGTGGCTTCGAAGTAATGCATGTGCGGATTCTGGCGACGAGGCAGAGTGCCATCGCTGTCTTCGGCCCAGCCGCCGAAGGGGTCTGCCAGGGTCCGGTCGATCGCCAGGATCGTCTGGTCGATCTGGTGTCTGTAGCCATCCTTGCCGGTCGCCGTCAGCAGCCAGGAGAGAGCGAGGAGCACGCAGGCATTGTCGTAGAGATCGCGAACCGGATCAGTGATGCGCTCGGTATGACGGTTGAAACTTCTCGCGTAGCCGCCGCGTCGCCCGCCGACCCAGGCGACGCGGTGCAGGTTGGCGAAGGCCCGCTCTGCCATGGCGAGCGAACCCGCAGGGGCAACGCCGAGATGGGCCGCATGGGCGTGAACATAGATCTGACGGGCCACAGTCCGGGTCCGCACCTCACCGGATTCCTGTGGCGACCCATCCAGTTCCAGATATTCGACGAATTGGCCGCAGGTCTCGTCGAAACCGGATTTGCTCCAGGTCGGCAGAATTTCCTCGAGGAAGACGCGTTTCAGTTGCTGGACAGTCATTGCCGATCGCTTGGTGGGGCGGGCCACCCACTGTTCGCAATCACAAAGATGCCCCGATGGGATGCATCGTTTCGAGAAGCCTGCTGATTTTGATTGTGGTGAAGTTGGAATAGGTATCCGAGACCGCATATGGCAGCGCGATCAGATCGCCATGCCGCATGGCACCGCAGGAATAGACGACGTTCGGGACATAGCCCTCGCGCTCCGTCGGTTCGGGCTGCAGCAAGGGCTCGACCGTGCGCGACAGGATGATGCTCGGGTCGTGCTTGTCGAGCAACGTCACCCCGATCGCATAGCGCCGCATCGGGCCGACGCCATGGGTGAACAGCAGCCATCCCTCGTCGATTTCAACGGGCGAGCCGCAATTGCCGATTTGGACGAACTGCCAGGCGAATTCAGGCTTCATCAGGAGCCGTCCTTCATCCCATTGATGCAAGTCGTCGGAATAGAGCAGAAAGAGGTTTTCGCTGTCCTGTCGGGCGATCATGGCGTAGCGGCCGTCGATGCGACGGGGAAAGAGCGCCATGCCCTTGTTGCGGGCGGCGGGTCCCCGCAGCGGCGTCAGGGTGAAGTTCAGGAAGTCCGTCGTCTCCAGAAGCTCCGAGCGGATGGATGAGCCGCTATAGGCGGTATAGGTGGCGAAGTAGATCGTCTTGCCGTCGTCGTCGAAGGCGACGAAACGGGCATCTTCGATGCCGTTCGATTGCGCCTCGGTCACTGGAAAGATGACCCGCTCGCTGAGATCGCTTTCGTCCTTGAAACTGATCCCGATGCAGCCGGCGGGCGCCAGTCCGTCACTTGCATGGATTTCCGGCAGACCTGCCAGTTGCGTCGGCGCATCGATGGTGACGTCCCCTTCCGCGTCGATCACGCCGGAGCGGAAGGTGAGCGAGGAGATGTGCCCCTCACCCACGGCCCTCAGGCTGATGATCAGCCGACGGCTCCCTTCAGCTACACCGGACTGATCCGGATGCGGCACGATGCTCGGATTGAACAGAGCGGCGGACTCGAAGGAATACTCGTTCATGAAATAGGCGCCGACCAACTGTCTTTGCTGCTGGCTGAAGCGCTGGTGGTGCTGAAAAGCATCCTCCATCGCGTCCGCTCGCAGTTCGAACTGGCGCAGCAGGTTGCGGTGCCTGCCATCGAAATTGGCAAGGATGTCGCGCAGTTGATTGGCCGTCGCCGTCGGGTCCAGCGACAAGACGCGATCGACGATTTCATTCGCCCGCGACTTGTCGCGTGGATTGAGATGTCGAGGTTCAGTCGACGGCTTGAAAGGTCGTACGATGACGCGCGTCGGATCGGGCCTCAGATAGAGGGCCTGCCGATTGAGAAGGCTGGACTGGGGCAATGTTGATCTTTCGAAGTTCTTAATGTGGGTGGGACCGCTCATGACAATTGCCTGGCGCTGACCCTTGGAGGTATCGGTCGCAGCATCTGGTTTACGCGACCAAGCTCCACGCAGGAGATCAGGTAGCAGAGCACGGATTCGGCTCCCCGGTTCTCGTTGGGGCGATCCACATGCAAGCCGTCGCGGCAACTGCCCGTCTCCGTGTCGACGAGTGAGACGCCGTGATCATTGCTGCCGGTGAACCAGTCGAAGGCCCTGTGCGCAGCTTCGATCCAGCTCCTGTCCGCAGTCGCCTCGTAAGCTGTAAGACAGGCGGCCACGGTTGCCGTCGCCTCGACCGGCTGTTGGTCGAAGAGCTTGGGCGGTTGATCGATCTCGAAGAAGCCATCGGTTCCGATAGCGCGGAAATTGCCCTTCTCCCCTGTTTGTTGGGTCATCAGCCATTCCAGCGTTGCAACGCCGGTCTCGACGAAGGCCGGCACCTTGGTCGCGATGCCGGTCATGATCAACGCCTGGCTCAGGCGGGCATTTTCATAGGATAGTCCCCCCTCAAACCAGCGGCGCCCGCTTTTCGACACACGACGGTCCAGGTCCATCAGACTATCGGCATGACGAAGGCGCAGCATGCGCGCTTGGGCGTCTTGAGGACTGGCTTTGCAGTAATCGTTGAGGCCGAGAAGCGTGAAAGCCCAGGCGCGGGGAGAACGAAAATCGAGCGTGACGGACATCGCCTGGGCAAAGAGGGCACTCGCCCATCGGCGGCGTGGCGCATCGGTATCTGACAGGGCGCTGGCACCGAGCGCCCAGAGGGTTCGCCCATGGCTGTCTTCGGAGCCCTTGTCTTCGAGCCAACGGCGGTCGTAGCTCATGAAGTTCCGGAACCGGCCTGTATCCGGGTTCCAGGCGTGTTCGACGAAGGCCGCGAAGGAAGCTGTCATCCTGTCCGCTATGCCCGTCTCGCCGACGGCCGACAGGAGCGAGGACAGAAGGAGGGCTCGCGCGTTGTCATCGACGCAATAGCCATGCGACCGGTCCGGCACGGAGAAGACCGCGTGCTGGATGATGCCCGTGTCGTCGCACATCGTGTGCAGATGGCCAAGCTTCAAAGCCGTCTGCTGCGGCGGGCGCTTGATCCGCAAGGAGATGAGGTCGCTGACCAGCTTGGGCCGATAGGCGGTGCGCGCCTTCGCCATGCTGTCGAGATAGAGCGAGGCCACATGCGACCAGATCATTGCGCGGCCGGCCTCGTAGGCTCTCTTGCGCATCGCCATCCTGGCCTCGTCATCGCCGAGCAAGGTAGCGATTGCCTTAGCCGTCTCCGGTGCATCCCCAAAAGGAACCAACACGCCGCGGTCGTCGCCCAAGAGATCGCAGGCGTGCCAATAAGGCGTCGAAACCACCGCGCTGCCCATTCCAAAACTGTAGGAGAGCGTTCCCGAGGTCATCTGCGCTTCATCGAGATAGGGCGTCACATAGACGTCGCACATGGCAATGAAGTCGAGAAGCGTCGGCAGATCGACGAAGTCATTGAGAAACTGCACCGCGTGATCGACGCCCAGCCGCTCGGTGCGCTGGCGCAGGCTGTCCCGATAAGCCTCGCCCTGCTGGCGCAGAAGCGTCGGGTGCGTTGCACCGAGAACGATATAAAGGGCCTCGGGGCTTTCCTTGAGAATGGCTGGCATGGCATCGATGACCACCTCGATACCCTTGTTGGGAGAGAGGAGACCGAATGTCAGGATGATGGGCCTGCCGGCATAACCGCGCTCTATCTTGGCAAGGTCCGGATCATGAAAGGGGCGATCGGGTATGCCATGGGGGATGACGTCGATCTTCTGAGGGGCCACGCCATAGATTTCCGTCAGCAGCGTGCGTCCCTTCTCCGCCATGACGACGACACGGCTGGACTGCGCCGCGACCTTCTGAAGGACCCGGTGTTGAGACGGTGTCGGTTCGGCAAGGATAGTGTGGCAGGTGGTAACGAGCGGAATGCGCAGGTTTTCCAAAAGCGCGAGGATATGTTCGCCGTCCGGACCGCCGAAAATGCCGAATTCGTGCTGCAGCGAAACCACATCGAACCGGCCTTCATTCAGGACCCGCGCAGCCGTCACATAGTCTTCGACTTCCTCCTCGCGGATCTCGAAGATCACGTCGCTCGGATAGGCGTAACTCTGCCTAGCATCCGTCACGGCGACGATGCTGGTCTGGACGGGTTCGACCCCGTCCGTCAGGGCCTGAGAGATGTCACCGGTAAAGGTCGCTATCCCGCATTGGCGCGGAAGAGAATTGCCGATGAATGCGATACGTGCCGGTCTGCTCATCTGCGTTCCCTCCAGAACATGGTGGCGAGGTCTCGCCCAAAAAGCCAGGGACGCTCAGCGCGGCCGCATGGTGCATGCACTCACATCGGCCACGGAATCACGCGGATCCGATGGCCTCCAGATCACGCTCCAGAGCGACGCGCCCTTGGCGGAGTTCGGCATTCCAGAGCCGATACTGCGGGCTGTTCTGATAGGCCGGCATGGGTGCCTCGATCGTGTAGGTGACGGCAGCAGCCGGCGACAGACCCTTGGTGGTCACGAGACGAACCATTTGGCCGATCGTAAAACGGTGAGAAGGCATGGGTTTCTCCAATCATCAGTGTGTTGTGTTCAGGTTTTTCTGGCCGGACAGGCCCCTGTCCATGTCCAGAGCGGCATCCAGGTCCGACGGATCGATGTGAACCAGGCTCTTCTTCTGGCCGGCGACGACTTCGATCATGGTTGCCACGCGCCGATAGGCGAGCCAGGATATTCCGGTGATCTGTTCCTCGTCGTCCTGCACCTGATAGTCGCCGGGTGGATGGACACCCTCCAGGCCTGTCAGGGTGAAGGGCGCATCGAAATGCACGGTTCTCGTCTTTGTTCGCGTAAACATGTGAGGCTCCTTTCCGGGGGACCGGTGTCATTTGGTGGCGGTGTAGAGGTCAGATCGAGATGCGACCTTAGTGTTGATCAGGCCAGCTTCGGCGGAACAGCAGGCCGCGCTGTGAAAGGATGGATACTGCAATCCGGCCGCTTGCCAGCCCCTGTCCTGATCTCGAAAACGTTCGGTCGGCATGTCGCCGAAGCGATCCGTTTCTTGCGAATGTCGGCCAGTACGATCACTTTGTCCGAAGGCTCCATCAGATGCCTCGCTTCTCGGGCGCGATAGCCTGATCGCCACCCGACGGACTTCCACCCTCGCCTTCCCAGCGCAACAGCGCCACAGCGTGACTGTAAGCCACCTTCTCCCAGACGGCTGCCTGCATATCGCTCATGACCATTCCCTTGCGTAAGCGTTCGATCACGACGATCTCTCTTGCATGGTCGCGATCCGACCGGGACCGGAGATCTTCGCTCGCGCAGTTTGAACGATGAAGCAGCGCTCGCAGCAGCGCCTGGTCAGCCAGCTTTCGCTCCCCTTCCGGTGGATTTTTCGTCAGCATGGTGGGAGGCCAAATGCCTGCCCGAGGCGGTCGTCATGGACGATCACTGCAGTGGATTGCTCACGATCGATCATGACGTATTCCTCTTCCGAGTTCGCCAAGCGCTGTGATTGGCATCGTCAGGCCGCCGACTGGAGGGACGACCCGAATGCACTGAGATCGAGTTCGATCGTATTTCGTCGCCGAGACTGATAGGATTGCCTCGCTGTCGTCAGAATGCGGTCCCGCAGGCGATCGAATGCCAGGAGATAGTCGCGTTCCTTCCGGCGGTTGGTCGAGCCTTCACGGTCAAAGAGTGCGACAGGCAAGAGAAACAGAACCTGGTTCAGGCCATCATGCCCGATGAAACGAATGAGACCGCGCGTCTCGTCATAGGCACGGGTCGGATTGGGGAAGGCAAGGGTCACAGGCTCGTGACCTGACTGCTGCTCTTCAGCCGCGCGATGACAGCCTTGTCTGCCCAGAGGTTCACCGCGGGAACCAATTCTCCGAATCTGCGGACGCCCTTCTGGTGAAGGGTCATCGCATGGCGCGCCGCGCCGCGGTCCAGTTCGCAGAGTGGTTCTTCGCAGCGAAACCCGGCATGCCGGAGCGCGTTTCGGATGATGTTGATGTCGAAGCTGCCGATAGGCTGATGAAGGTCGGAAGACATGATGTCCTCCTTAATTGGGGCCAGGGTGCGTGCCGCCCAGAAAGTGGCAGTGCCCGTTCAATGGCTGCCACTTTCATGAATATGGGTCCGCTTATCAGAACTTGCAAGACCCTTCGAAAAACATCCATAGGGCGTGATCGGCGACGGCGTCCTTGTCGGGTGAGCACCGCTGGTAGCTTTCCGGGCGGCATATGCCGCTGTCGGGCTCCCTTCCCCGCTCCTACGACGGGGATGAGGGTCGTCTGCCTAGGCTTCTGTCGGGCGCGTCCGCGGTTCCAAAGACGCCTTGCAGCCGGTGCCAATCATGCGGTAGCCCGCGCGGCTGAGCGCTGAAGCCGCCTTGCCAATTCTCAATCTGCCGCGCGAGACCGGGTCAGCAGCTTGGGATTTGTCGTTGAGGCGGGATGATCGGTAGCCGCAACTCGGTCGCTATGGACGACCCCGAATTGGTAATGAACGGACAATCAAACCTAAGTGCGATAGCGTTCGGCGGGGAGTGCGTTGGCGAGGTTGCCGAGCATGGACTTGCGCGCGCCATCGACGGCATCCCACTGGCCGGCATCGTGCAGCGGCGGGATGGTCACCGGTTCACGGCGGTCGAACCCGACCAGGGCCGCATCGACCAGATCACCCACTTCCATGACATTGCTCATGGCATTGACGTCGGCGCCGACATGATCCCAGATCTCGGTGCGGGTCGTGGCGGGAAGCACGGCCTGGACGTAGACGCCCTTGGGCCCAAGTTCCTGGGCCAGTCCCTGCGACAGGAAGAGCACAAAAGCCTTCGTTGCGCCGTAAACCGTCATGCCGAATTCAGGTGCAAGGCCGACGACCGAGCCGATATTAACGATCGCGCCCTCGCCAGCCTTGGCCAGACGTGGAGCAATGGCACCCGCGAGCCGGACAAGTGCAGTTGCGTTGAGGGCGATAAGCTTGCTCATGTCATCGACGCTCTGGTCGACGAAGGTCCCACCGATCGCGGTTCCGGCGTTGTTGACGAGGATGCCGATGCGGGCATCGTCACGGAGCCGAGTTTCGACCTTGGCGAGATCCGCCGCCTGGGTGAGATCGGCCTGAAGGATATCGACCGTGACACCGGTTTCCTGGCGCAGGCGATCTGCAAGCGCCTCCATACGCGCAACGTCTCGGGCGACCAACACAAGATCGTGGCCGCGTCGCGCGAAGCGATCGGCATAGGTGGCGCCAATACCCGTGGAGGCGCCGGTAATCAGGACTGAGGAAACTTGGCTCATCGAATTGCTCTTTTTGGCTATTGATCCTATATTCATGATCATCATCATGATTGGGTTTAAATATGATGGCCATCATGTAAATGTCAACGGGTGTTGCGGAGAATTTTGAAATGAAGGTCAGTCGAGAACAGATGGCGGAGAACCGTCGTCGAATCCTGGACGTCGCCAACCGGTTGTTCAAGGAGAAGGGGTTCGACGCCGTCAGTGTCGCGGAGGTGATGAAGGCAGCCGGTCTGACCCATGGCGGCTTCTATGGACACTTCACCTCAAAGGACGATCTGGTGGCCCAGACTCTGGCGCATGCCCTTGCCGCAGACAGTGTCGGTGACGGCGATTTCAGCGGGTTTGTCCGGTCCTATCTGGCGCCTCGTCACCGGGATAATCCCGGCAATGGATGCCCGACGGCGGGCCTAGCCGCCGCCATCCGCCACCAGACACCCGCCGCAAAAGCCGCAATGACGGAAGGACTACGATCCCAAATCGCGCGCATCGAACACGCGCTTCCGGAGAAGGGCGAAACGGACAAGCGCCGTGCGGCGATCGGAAGCTGGGCGGCCATGGTCGGAGCCGTCATCCTCGCCAGGGCGGTCGACGATCCTCAATTGTCAGACGAGATCCTCGACCAGACAAGCGCCTGGATCGACTCCCGTCTCGGATAAATCGCGGGTCTGGCAGGGACCAGCGCTTGCAATCAGGGAAGTCTGCACCGAGATCCCTGGCCCATTGCCAACCCTATCGGACCTTCCAGTCGGCCGCAGAACTCAACCGCGAAAACAAGGGCTGCCCCCGGCACGCAACGTCCGATTTGGTGCCGTTTGGGGACAGTCCGCCTTCATTTCAATTTCGCGAGATGCAGTCTTCCTGATCTTTACTTTCCTGTCTCAAGCGGCGCTTATTGATTTCCAGGTTCAGGACGTGCGCATGGAGCAGAGTAGAGATGGGCTTCACATTCTTCGTTGCTGCAATCGGCTTTGGACTACGCATCCATGTGGACGGATTGTTTCTCGATCAGCTTCGAAGTGGCGACCCCGAGGCCCTGCGCCTCCTTGTCGAACGTCACCATGCCGCGCTGGTCGGTCTGGCACAGACCATAGTCAAGAACCGGGCAACGGCCGAAGACGTGGCGCAGGAGACTTGGCTTTCGGTCATTGCCAACATCTCTCGATTTGAGGGCAAGGCAGCCTTGTCGACGTGGATCATCGCCATTCTGCTCAACAAGGCGAAAACCCATGCCAAGCGTGAGGGACGTTACGCTTCTCTCGCGCAGGAAGACGATCATGGCGACGAGAACGATGCTGTGTCGCCATCACGCTTCGATGCGACTGGGCACTGGGCGGATCCACCTCGCTCGTTTGATGGCCTGAACCCGGAGCGGATATTCGCCGGACGTCAATTGTGGAACCATGTTCGCGAGATGATCGATCGACTTCCGCCGGCACAGAAGGCGGTTCTGATCATGCGGGATGTCGAGGGGCATGATGCGGCCAAGACCTGCGAACTTCTCGCACTCAGCCCGGAAAACCAGCGCGTCATGCTCCACCGCGCGCGGACCCGTATCCGCAACGAGATCGAAACCCTGCTTGTCGGAAACAATGCGCCGCATCACGCAAGCGTGAAAGGAATGCTGTAACGTTCCCGGCAAAGCCAAGTCTTACGGGCAGAACCCGACCGGGTTTAGACCAAGAGGTGAACGGCATTGCTGAGTTGCAGAGAAATTACGGACATCGCCAGCGACTATATCAATCGCGAGGGTTCGACCAGGACCTGGATGATGACGTCCCTGCATCTGGCCCAGTGCAAAAACTGCAGAAGCTACGTTCGTGGGCTGAAGATCACCAGGAGCCTGATCTCCGAGAGTGTTCGTGAACCCGTAACCGACGAACTCCTGCAAAAGCTTGGTCTCACAAATCCGGATCGTGATGGTTCTTTCAAGGAGCCGAACGAATGAGATTAGATGCCTATAATTTTTCAACGAGCACGGTAAGCTCTGAAGCTGAAACGGCCTTCGAGGCGGCGGTCCACGGTCTTGCCGCCCACAGCCCAAACACGGGGGTCGCAATCCAGTCGACCCTGTCGGCAGATCCCGACCATGTCGCAGCTCTGGCTCTCAAGGGATTTGCGAACCTCATTCTCGCACGGTCTGAGCTGGCAACGCCTGCGGCAGAAGCACTGGCTGCGGCGCGAAGGGCCATGGCCTATCGAGACGGCGGAACACGGGACGAGCAGGTCCTGGTGCATGCCCTCGCAGCGGCCGTGGACGGCTCGTTTGCGACAGCCGCTCACCGGCTCGACGAAGGCTTCGCGGAACGACCCGCGACCTTCCTGCCGTTCAAGATATCGCATGCGCTACGGTTCATGCTGGGCGATGCCAAGGGAATGCTCTCGGCAAGCAACCGGGTGATGGAAGTCTGGAGCGAAGAACTGCCCGCAGCCGGCTTCCTGCTTGGCTGTCATGCATTCGCGCTCGAAGAGCATGGCTTCTACGAGGCAGCCGAAGCCGCTGGACAGCGTGCCGTGCGCCTGCAGCCTGATGATGCCTGGGGCCTGCATGCCGTCTCCCATGTCCACGAGATGCGAGGCGACACCGCCGCCGGCATAACCTGGCTGGAAGAGGGCCGCAGTTCGTGGTCGCGCTGCAACAACTTTGCCTTCCACATGGCTTGGCACCTGGCACTCCTGCATCTGGAGCGCGGCGATCACGAGCAGGTCCTGAAGATCTATGACGAGGAAGTGCGCCCGCAACAGACGGACGATTTCCGCGATATGGCGAACGCCGTTTCCCTTCTGTGGCGGCTCAATCAGACCGGTGTGGATGTGGGGGCCCGATGGGCCGACCTGGCAGAGATCGCGCTGAAACGGCGTCACGATACGACGCTGGTGTTTGCCTCGCTGCACACACTTGCAGCTCTTGCTGCCCTTGGCGAATACACCGGCGTGCGCGACATCATCAGCGGGCTGGAGCGGAAGGCTGCCGGCCACGGCGACCAGGCCCAGGTTGCCGCCCAGGTCGGATTGCCCCTTGCCCGCATCATCGCCGGAATGAGTACGGCGGCTGATCGACAGATGCTGGATCAGCTCGTTGTCGACATGCCGATGATCGGTGGCAGCAATGCGCAGCGTGATTTTTTCCTCCTCGCAGTGGCCAAGGCTGCGGGCACGAATGGTGACAGCGCGGGGCTCTCTCGAATACGTGCCGTGCGCGGCCTTCTGCGTGCCGAAGATCGACTTCTCGGTTCGATCGAAATGCACAGGACATTCTAATCTTTCCAATTTGCACCCTATCCACGTTCACAAGGGGGAACGACCATGACCATGATCGAGACACACAATGCGCCCATCCTTCCTCGGTTCTCGGGGAGACTGCTGACCACCATCGTCATCGCTGGACTGGCAGCCGACATTACCTGGGAATTCTGGGCGAGAGCGATCACGCCGCTCCTCGTCGGCGGCCCGCTCGAACCGGCAGGCCTCGTCCAGAGCGTGTTCGGCTTCCAGAACTTGTTCCTGGCTGAAGTCATCCACGCCATCGTCGGGATCATCTTCTATCCGATTGGCTATCTGTTCATCGCAAGGCCGCTGCAACGGTTGATTTTCCCTCGCCTGCCCCTATTCCTGACCGGGCTCGGTTTCGGGGTCGGCCTGTGGATCTTCGCGCTCTATGTGATGGCCCACCTGATCGCCGGCTTTCCAGCGTTCCTTGGCTTCATCCCCCTGACCTGGGCATCCCTCGCCGGCCATCTGCTGTTCGGGCTTGTTGTCGCCTATGTGGTCCGGTTTCGCGAGCGTTCATCCGCGTGAAGCCTCTCCGACATGAAGCAGGACGTTCCGCACACCACTCCAATGGTGTGAGGAACGTCGCTTCAGAAACCGAGATCCTTGAGAGCGGCGTCCAGATGGTCCGGACGCACCTGATGACCGCCGTCATGAATGCACAGCGCAACTTCGCCCCGACTGCAGTCGGGTGTGACGTCGCAGGGAATACCGCCGATAAACTTCTGGATGGCCGTCCCGGGCTTGCAGGTCTTCTGCTGGCGGATGATGGCTATACTCTTGAATGTATCACCCTGGTGGAAGTCGGAACCAATGGCGCGGCCGCTCAGGGGAAAAGTCTTGTCCGCCGAGCCGTGGATCTGCACCACCGGCGGCATGTCCGCGACACAATCCTTTGGGTCCGGCAGCGGATTCCAGAAGACACCGGAGAAGGTCACGGCACCTGCGAGGCGATTGCCCTGCTGGCAAAGCGTATACCAGGCCATCGAAGCGCCCTGGGAGAACCCGCCCACAAGCGTGTTTTTCGCGTTGAAACCGAAACGCGTCCCGAGGTCATCAAGCACATGACCGACGAAGCGTTTCTCGTCGCGGTATTGTCCAGGCGCGTTGGGGTGCGACCAGGTTCCGTTGAGGCCATCGACGGCGGCAAAGGCCAGCCCATGCGCATGCGCGACCTCAACCAGCGCCCGATGCTTCATCTGCAGTTCGGCCGAACTCTTGTATCCATGAAAAAACATCAGCACGCCCTTGGGCGTGCCCGACAGGGGCATTTCGATCCGATAGGAGCCGTCTTCGACGACGCAAGGCACCTCCGCGCCGCAGTCATCGGCATGAGCCGCAGCAGGCGCCAGAAGACCAGCCGCGATCAGCAGAACCTTACGAAATGTCACCGTGTCGCCTCCTGCCCCAGACCTTCATTTCCACGTACAGTCTTTGGTGAGGTGCCGCAATTTGATGGCGCTTCACGATATTGAGAGAGGCCTTTGCCCAATGCCAGATTCCATCGAAACCACAACGGCCCGGGTTGTTGAAGCCGTTGCGGCCACGCTGCATGCTCACGGGGTCCGCCACGCCTTTGGCATGCCGGGCGGCGAAGTCGTGACCTTGATCGACGGGCTGGAGAAGGCCGGCATCGCCTTCCATCTCGCTCGCCACGAGACGGCGGCCGCCTCAATGGCGGCGGGCACCAGCACTACCACCGGCACACCCGGTCTGCTCGTCACCACTGTCGGGCCTGGTCTCGCCAACGCGGTGAACGGCATTGCCGACGCGACACAGGAACACGTGCCGCTCGTCGTCATCTCCGGCATCGTCGACCGCGCCACGCGCGCCCGCTACACGCATCAGGTCATCGATCATGCCCAGCTCCTGCGGCCACTGGTCAAGGCGAGCTTCGAGATCGAGTGCGAGAGCGCCGGCCCGACCGTTGCCCGCGCGCTCGCGCTTGCCCTCACGGAACCGATGGGCCCGGTTCATCTCGATCTCTCCCCTGCCGTTGCCGCCATGATCGATCCCGATCCCAGGACTATCAGCCCGACCAACATCCTTGCGCCTGTAATCGGGGCGGCCGATCCGGCGATCCAGACCCTGGCACAGCGTCTGTCAAAAGCCGAGCGGCCTCTGATCCTTGCCGGCTTCGAGGCCGCACGGGCGGATGCGGGGACTTCCATCCTGCGTCTGGCCGAAGCGATCGGTGCTCCAGTTCTGACGACCTACAAGGGCAAGGGGGTGATCCCCGAAACCCATCCGCTGTCTCTCGGCGGGGCAGGTCTTTCGCCGCTGGCCGATGCCGTCATGCTTGGCCTGATACGCCGCTCCGACCTGATCCTGATGATCGGCTACGATCCGATCGAGATGCGCCTCGGCTGGCTGGATCCCGTCATGGAGCCGGAGAGGATTGTGGAGATCACCGCTGCAGCGCCTGATCACGCCATGCACCATGCGGGCACCCGGTTCGTTGCTGATACGGCTGACGCGACTGCCGCCCTGGCCGATGCCGTTGAGCCCAAGACATCCTGGCCTGATGGCGAGCCTGTCAGCGCCCGGCAAAAAATCACCGACATCTTTGCGACCCGCTCTGACTGGGGTCCCCATGTTATCATCGACCTGATCAACGAGGCCGCAGGCGCGGATGGCCTTGTGACGGTCGACAGCGGCGCGCACCGCATCTTGCTGTCGCAGAAATGGATTGCGGAGCGCCCCTTGTCCCTCCTGCAGTCCGCCGGCTTCTGCACCATGGCCGCCGCGCTGCCTCTGGCGATCGGAGCGAAAGTCGCCAATCCTACACGCCGCGTCTTTGCCGTGATGGGCGATGGCGGGCTGGAGATGGGGATCGGCGAACTGGCGACGCTGCGGGATCTCGGCCATCCCGTCACCGTGGTTGTCTTCCAGGATCGCAGCCTCGCGCTCATCGCACTAAAGCAGGCCTCGGCCGGCCTGGCGCCGGCCGGTGTCGCACTTGGCGAAACCGACTTTGCCACCATTGCGACCGGATTTGGTGGCCATGGCGTTCGCGTGGAAACGGCCGCCGATCTCCGCCGCGAGCTTGCCGCCGCCGAGGGCCGGGCAACCTTTACTCTGATCTCATGCAGCTTTGACGCCGATGCTTACAAAAACGCCTTCTGAACCGACCGCGAGGTCCGACGTGCCTGTGCGTGTCAAACGCCCTCGCGACCCACGTCTTGATGTGTTTCGTGGCATCGGGATGCTGATCATCCTGCTCGCGCACGTGCCGAACGACCACTGGGCCCTATGGATACCGGCGCGCTTCGGGTTTTCCGACGCCACCGAGATGTTCGTCTTCCTGTCGGGCATGGCATCGGCGATTGCATTTGGCCGCCTGTTCGACCGGGAAGGGATCGTCATGCTCTCCGCACGGGTGGTGCAGCGCATCTGGCAGATCTACTGGTCGCATATCTGCGTGTTCATCGTCATTGCAACGCTGATGGCGGTTGCCGGCAACAAGCCGGATGGAAGTTCCTACATACAGAGCCTCAATCTCGTCCGGTTTTTCACCGACCCCGCCCCGCTTCTCATCGGGCTGATGACCCTCACCTATGTGCCGAACTATTTCGACATCCTGCCGATGTACATGGTCATCCTGGCCCTGATGCCGGTCATGCTCATGGCCGAGCGCATGAACCGCTTTTTGCCGATCCTGCTGATGATCCTGCTTTGGCTGTCCGCCCAGTTTTCCCTGGTGCATTTTCCAGCCGAGCCCTGGTCCGACCGCTCCTGGTTCTTCGACCCCTTCGGCTGGCAGTTCCTCTTCTTCCTCGGCTTCTTCCTGATGCGCGGCACGATCGTCTCGCCGCCAGACACGCGCTGGCTGATGGCGCTGGCCATCGTGGTCGTGATCGCCAGCATTCCCTTCGCCTGGTACAAGGTCCTCGACGCATCCGCCTTCTTCCGGGATGCGGCCGGTGCCATCCGGCCTTTGACCGACAAGACCACGTTCGGCTTGTTGCGGCTCATCCACTTCGTCGCACTCGCCTATATCGCCTTCCATGCCGTCGGCGTCGGGGGGCAGCGATTGGTCCATCCGCGTATCTATCCCGCCACACGCGTGTTGATGAAAGTCGGGCAGCAATCCCTCGCCGTCTTTACAACGGGCATGGTCGTCGCACAGATCATCGGCATCTGGCTCGATCACGTGGGGCGCACACCCTTCTGGACTGCACTTGCCAATCTCACCGGCTTTGCTGTCCTGATCTCAACCGCCTATCTGGTCGCCTGGTTCAAGGCCGCCCCTTGGAAGGCATAGGACGACATGACTCAGAACAGAGTGAAGCGATGACACAGGACGACAGGCAGATGGCGACCGGCAGCCTGGAGGGATTGCGCATCCTGGACCTGTCGCGGATTTTGGCTGGCCCGACCGCTACCCAGCTGATGGCCGATCTTGGCGCAGAGGTTATCAAGGTGGAGAAGCCTGAAAGCGGTGATGATACGCGCAGCTGGGGACCTCCGTTCTTGCCCGATGATGAGGGCAATGACAGTGACCTGAGTGCTTATTTCCTTTGTGCCAACAGGAACAAGAAATCGATCGCCATCGATATCACGAGCGAAGACGGCGTCGCGCTGCTGCGTCGTCTCGTGGCCATTTCAGACGTCGTGGTCGAAAACTACAAGCCCGGCGATCTCTCCCGCCGCGGGATCGGCTATGAAGACCTCAGACAGATCAAGCCTGATATCATCTGGTGTTCGATCTCAGGTTTCGGGCAGACAGGTCCCTATTCCGATCGCACCGGCTACGACTTCCTGATCCAGGCCATGGGCGGGATCATGAGCATCACCGGCGAACCGGAGGCAGCCGGCGGCAAGCCGGTCAAGGTGGGCGTTGGGATCGCGGATGTCATGTGCGGCATGTATGCGACGGTCGGCGTGCTGGCAGCGCTCAGACACCGCGACAGGACGGGAGAGGGTCAGCATATCGACCTTGCCCTCTATGACAGCCAGGTTGCGTGGCTCATCAATGCCGCCACCAATCATCTGGTTTCAGGCCAGGTGCCTAAGCCGCTCGGCAATGCTCATCCAAATATTGCTCCTTACCAAACCTTTGCGGCATCCGACGAGTATCTGGCCGTTGCGGTGGGGAATGATACGCAGTTCCAGCGCTTCGCCGAGGCGATCGGGCGAGCGGATATGGCGACGGACGACCGGTTCCGGAGAAACAGGGACAGGCTTGCCAATCTTGAGGAGCTGCAGGCCCTGATCCAGGCGGAAATCGTCAAGGACACCGCGCTCTCCTGGGAAAAGTGCCTGCTTGGCGCCGGTGTGCCGGCCGGCCGCGTTGCGACGATCGACACCGTCTTGAGCGATCCCCATACGCTGGCGCGCGGCATGGTGGTGGAACTGCCGGGCGATGAGACCGAGGATCCGGTTCGGTTACTTGGAAATCCGCTCAAGATGTCGGTGACGCCGGTTCAATACCGCAGCCGCCCGCCGCATCTCGATGCCGACCGCGAGGCGGTACTGCGACTCTTGGAACCCGACTCGGACTGAGGCCAGCCGGCCTCAATGCCTGCTCCAAGCGCTGGCGATCCGCGCGGCCAGTGTCAGAACTCCGAAAGCGGCGACGAGATAGGCGATCACGGACAATTCCTGGAAGATCGTGCCGCGCAGAAACGTCGGGCCCGAGGACCACAGGATCACAAGAGACCAGACGAGGCCCGCGACAAAGACGAGCCCCAGGAGATGGCGCAGGCGTGAAGGCCGGGCGTCCTCGCTCACGAGCTGGCTCCGCGCGCTGTTGGCGTTTCGACCTTGAAGATCAAGAGATCGTCTCGCTGCTCGACCTCCCCCTCAAGCTCGACTAGCACCGCCGTCTGATCCAGCAGTTCGCGCGGCAAGGGCCCACCGTCCGCCCCGGCCATCAGCAGGAAGTTCTGACCTTCGACCGGCGACGTCGTCGCGAAAACGGGCGGCACGCCGCCGGTGATGCAGAGATTGGCGCATGCCTTGTGGGCAAGCCCGGTCCCCGGCCTCATGGCACCTGCGTAACACTTGCCATCGCAGATTTCCCCCGTCAGCCGCCAGCGCCCCAGAGATACCGAGGGTTTGGGCTGACTGGCGCTCGCTGGCGGTTCTGTGCCCACCAGACCGGGCCTGCCGCCCACCAGAAGCATGTCGAGCTCACCGCGCTTGACGAAGATTCCCGATACTGCTGCCCATTGTCCATTCAGGGGATCCGCTTGGTTGGCGACACCCGCTTTCCCCTGCCCCGACAGCATGATGGCACGTGGGCCTTGGCCATCCTGTGACGGCACGCGCAGGATCGGATAGGGCAGCGTTTCCAGGACACCAGACAGCTGCCCACCCTTCAATTCGTCGACATAACCACCCGAGCCGGGGTTCTGCGCAGACAGCGACAAGGCGAGTGACGCCGAGACGAGACCCAAAACCAAGAACACCCCGAAGAGAAGCGCGCATTGCGCGATCACCGGCGGGACCTTCTTCGAATAGCCGATGAAGAAACCAGGATCTGGTGGTTGCGGCATCATGGCGACGTCCTCGTCGGCGTTGGCGTTGACGTTGGCGGAGGAGAGGCAGGAAGAGCCTCGGCGAGCGTGAAAGGCTCGATCCTTGTTCCGAGCGGCACGGCGTCAGGATCGACCAGGACACGTGATCCGAAGACTTTCACGCGATATTTGCGCACTCGTTCCTTGAAGGGCGGCGGGGCGCATCCGTCCTCCAGGCGATACTGGTAGCCATGCCAAGGGCAGGTCGCAAACCCCAGGACGACCTTGCCTTCGCCAATCGGCCCATTCTGGTGCGAACAGAGATTGGACATTGCCGACAATCGGCTCTTGAAGCGGAACACAGCAACCCGCTCGCCTTGTGGCAACACGCCGACGATGGCCCGTCCTTCCTGAATGGCGTCGAGAGCGCCGACATCCACCCAGCCCGTTTCCGCCTCGATCCGAGACGCTGCGTCGTCGATTGCTGCTTCCCGACGTCCGGCCAGCAGATGGAGGATCGACAGAGCAGCAAGGCTTGCAGTCAAGAACAAGGCCGTCAACGGGTTCGTGCCATCGATTGCCGCACCCAGGCCGACATGCAGCACGACGGCGGCATAGGCTGCATAGATGCTCATATGCATGGCCTTCCAGACGGGAGGCGACAGGAAGGACAGCCAGAAATCATGGCTGGTTGCCGCCAGCACGACTAGGATCACGAGCGCGAAGATGCCGAACAATTCGAACGGAAAACCGGCAATGCTGCCGAAGCTCGTATTGCTGGTGAAAAGCGCGGTGAGCTTCGGCGTCGCACTGAAGGCAAAATACCAGTCCAGGACGAACGTCGCATGGGTAAACGCGACTGCAGCCGTCAAGACGCCGAAATGGCGGCGGTTATAGAGGAGCGGCAGAAAACGCGGATCGAGCCTAGCAAGCGGACCGATGGCAAGCACAACGGTCAGCAACAGAAAGGCCAGCGAGCCGAAGGCGCGCATCCGCAAGATGGGTGAATCCACCGCGCGCACGGAGGGTGCCAGAAGCGGTGCGAGCTTGAGATAGAGGAGGATGTAGGCAACCACCCCGCACAAGAGAACGGCGTCGTAGATGAGCTTGTTGCGGTTCCAGCCGACGGGTTTGTATGCCGTGCTCATGGTTGCCCTTGTCGATCGACGGCCTCGAGCCGTATGGCGGGTGCGTCACTTGAAAGCTTCGGTTTCGACACGAAGGCAATCGCCAGGCTGAGAGGCAGGGCAACGGCGAGCGCAGTCCATATCCACGCGTGAGCCTTCCTGTGCGCGCGACGCATTGGCTCAGCCTTTCCTGTTACGGGGCGAGAGCGACCCATCGCCACAGAACCAGCGGCCACAAAAGGATGATGCCCGGTATTAACAGTGGCCGAAAGGCGTAGGCCCCCACGGCGGCATGATCGATCCGGTCGATACCGACAGACAGGAATGCGACTGCAACGATCAGACCCGGTGTGGCCCAGAGAAGAAGAAGAAACCGAACAGGGTCAGTCAAAGCATCCATGCCGTTCTCCTCACTCCAATCCAGTTGCGGGAATGGCAGCGCCGGTCACGACCGCCGCCTCGGGCGAGATAAGGAAGGCGATCAGCCGGGCAATGGCATCGGGCGACACCCAGTCGGACATCTTGGCATCCGGCATGGCTGCACGGTTTTGCGGGGTATCGATCGTGCCCGGCAGGATGCAATTGGCGGTGATGCGATTGTTGCGGTGTTCGGCGGCAATGCTCTCCGTCAGGCGCAGCACCGCAGCTTTTGATGCCGCATAGGCGGCCTGGTTGGCGCCCGCCTTCAGTCCCGGGGCCGCCGCGATATGCACGATGCGACCATAGCGGGCCGCCTGCATGACAGGCAGCACGGCGATGCTGGTGACCAGTGCGACCTGGGCATTCAGTTTCATCATCAGGTCCCACTGGGCAAGCACGTCGCCACCGACTGGGCCGGTCGCGAAACCGCCAACCGTATTGACGAGGGCATCGATCCCGCCGAAACGATCGACGGTCGCCTCCACCATCGCCTGCGCGACCGCGGGATCGCCGAGGTGAGCCCCGGCAAACGTCAGCACCTTTGCCTCCGGTGGAAGCGACTGAACCAGGGCATCCAAAGCCTCGGTCGTTCGATCCACGCAGACAAGGTTCACGCCCTCACTGGCAAGTCTCACCGCTGTCGCACGGCCGAGATTGCCGGCCGCACCGGTCACAACAACACATGTCGGCTTTCGCATGACCTGAACTCCCCTCAAGAACGGCAATGAACCGACGATCGTCGGCACGGCTTTCTCTGCGGGTTAGACCTGCGTCAAGTCAGAACGTTACAGGCGCGCGAGGCGGAATTTTTTGAGTGGCGTTGTACCGAGGCCATGGCAGGCGGCAAGGTCAAGCAACAGGCCGTTTGGCGGTGGAGTCACTTGTCAGCCCCCGCTTCCCAGTCGCCGTCATGCTGTTCTCATCTCCCGCGCGAAGGCATCACGGCCACCGGGATCCCGGAAGCCTCCGACCTCCTTACAAATCCGGATGGCGGTTGACGTCCTTGTAGAGCAGATAGCGGAAGCGTCCCGGGCCGCCGGCGTAGCAGGCCTGGGGGCAGAAGGCGCGCAGCCACATATAGTCGCCGGCCTCGACTTCCACCCAGTCCTCGTTCAGGCGATAGACGGCCTTTCCCTCCAACACATAGAGCCCGTGTTCCATGATGTGGGTTTCCATGAAGGGAATGATGGCGCCCGGCTCGAAGGTGACGATGTTGAGGTGCATGTCGTAGCGCACGTCGGACGGATCGATGAAGCGTGTGGTCGCCCAGCGGCCGTCTGTGTCCGGCATGGCGTGCATCTCGCAGTCGTCTTCGTGGGAAAAGATGGCTGGCGGCAGTTCCAGGCCGTCCACGACCTTGAAAGCCTTGCGGACCCAGTGAAAGCGGATCGGTGCAGCACTGTCGTTGCGGAAAGTCCATTTCTCGCCGGCCGGCAGATAGGCGAAGGAGCCGGTGCGCAGCGGATGATCATGACCGTCATGGGTAATCGTACCCTCGCCTTCGACCACGAAGATCGCCGCCGAGGCCCGTGCATCCGGCTCGGGCCTGACGCTGCCGCCACCGGGCTTCACTTCCATGATGTACTGGGCGAAGGTCTCGGCGAAGCCGCTCAGCGGCCGCGCGATGATCCAGGCTCTGGTATAGTCCCAATGCGGCAGGACGCTGGTGACGATGTCGCTCATCACCGTCTTCGGGATCACGGCATAGGCTGTCTTGAAGACGGCCTTGCTGGAGAGGGTCTGGGTCTGCGGCGGAAGGCCACCGACCTGCGAAAAATACCGATTGCTGCTCATTCTGGGATCAACGTCTCAATTGTCTTGCGATTCTCCCATTCCTGCGGCGTCGGCGTCGTGATGTCAAACTGATCTCGCCCGACGATCAGCCTCAGGCCAGCTTGTGGCGAGCCATGAAGCGTTCGATCTCACGTTGCTCCGGTTCCGTACCGGTGAAGATCGCCACATATTCTGGAATGCGCTTCAAGCGCAGATCGAGATCCTCCTCGGTCTGCATCGAGATGTAGCCGATCTGGACGAGATAGAGGGTTCTGGCCCTGACGTCAGCGGCCACCGGCGCGTGGCCGAAACGCTCGAACATTCGACCGAGTGCCTCCAGGCGCGCCGTGTCGGCAGATTGGACTTCGCTGAGGATATCTTCGGATTGCAAGGCCCAGCTGCGGATCGCAAACTCGAATTTGGCGTCGAAGAGCGACGTGTCCAGCCAGCAGTCGAAGACGTTGAGGGTCGCCTCTGCAATGCTTTCGGCATAGGCCTCGGTCCGGCGCACAAGGTTGCCCGTATTCTTGTCACGCCACCGCGCGATCAGGGCTGACAGAAGCTCCTCACGATCCTTGAAGAACCAGTAGAAACTGGTGCGAGAGAGCTTCAGGCGCTTGGCAAGTGGAAGGATCTTGACCGCATCGACCCCTCCTTCAAGCAGGGATTCATAGGCGGCTTCCAGCCACCCATCGCTTGATCCACGCCAACCCGTGTCACCAAAATTCTCATCCATGTCCCTCTCCTAGAGCAGCCACGTCGCCTTCGCAACGGCGCAGTCCGGCAAATGTACATCGACGTCACCTAAATTGACAGTTGTGTACATTTTCGCTTAATGTCGGCCCTTCCCCAGAATGGAGCGCGCCATGTCCAACGACCCCCTGCTGCAACCCTTCCAGCTCAAGCATCTGACGTTGAAGAACCGGATCATCGTGACCTCGCACGAGCCGGCCTATCCGGAAGACGGCATGCCGAAGGAGCGCTACCGCGCCTATACCGTGGAGCGGGCGAAGGGCGGCGTGGCGCTGACGATGACGGCAGGCTCGGCAGCCGTCGCCAAGGACAGCCCCCCGGTCTTCAACAACCTGCTCGCCTACAAGGACGAGATCGTGCCGTGGATCCGCGAGATGACGGATGCGGTCCACGAGGCGGGTTCGGCCATCATGATCCAGCTCACCCATCTCGGTCGGCGCACGCGTTGGGACAAGGGCGACTGGTTGCCGGTTGTGGCACCGTCGCATCTGCGCGAGCCATCCCACCGCGCCTATCCGAAGAAGATCGAAGACTGGGACATCGAGCGCATCATCAAGGATTTCGCCGACGCGGCCGAGCGCATGAAAGCCGGCGGGATGGACGGCGTCGAACTGGAAGCCTATGGCCACCTCATCGACCAGTTCGCCTCGCCGCTGACCAACGAGCTCGACGCCCCCTATGGCGGCTCCCTGGAAAACCGGATGAAATTCTGTTTCGACGTGTTCTCGGCCATCCGAAAACGGGTGGGCGAGGATTTTATCCTCGGTGTCCGCTATACCGGTGACGAACAGCTGAAGCGCGGCAACGGCAAGGCAGAGGGACTGGAGATTTCCCGCCTTCTGCGCGACAGCGGCCTGATCGACTACCTGAACGTCGTGCGCGGACATATCGATACCGATGCCGGCCTGACCGACCTCATTCCGATCCAAGGCATGGCCAATTCCCCGCATCTGGATTTCGCTGGCGAAATCCGTGCCGCGACCAACTTCCCGACCTTCCATGCGGCCAAGATCCCCGACGTCGCGACTGCCCGGCATGCCATCGCATCCGGCAAGGTTGACATGGTCGGCATGACGCGTGCGCATATGACGGACCCCCACATTGTCCGTAAGATCATGGAAAAGCGCGAAGAGGACATCCGCCCCTGCGTCGGCGCGAACTACTGTCTCGACCGCATCTATCAGGGCGGTGCCGCTTACTGCATCCACAATGCTGCAACCGGGCGGGAACTGACCCTGCCGCATGAGATTCCCAAAGCGGAAAAGCGCCGGAAGATCGTGGTGATCGGCACGGGGCCGGCCGGGATGGAAGCCGCGCGTGTCGCCGGTGAGCGCGGCCACGACGTCGTGGTCTTCGAGGCTGCAGACAAGGCGGGTGGCCAGATCCGCCTGACGGCGCAGAGCCCACGCCGCCGCGAGATGATCAGCATCATCGACTGGCGTATGGCGCAGTGCGAAAAACTCGGCGTCACCTTCCAATTCAATACTTGGGCGGATGCGGACACCGTGCTGGCCGAAGCCCCGGATGTCGTCATCATCGCCACCGGCGGCATGGCCCATACGGAGGTCTTGGAGGACGGCAACGACCTCGTCGTCTCTGCCTGGGACATCATCTCCGGAGACGTGAAGCCTGGAACCAACGTGCTCGTCTTCGACGATGCCGGCGATCACTCCGGCCTGCAGGCAGCCGAAATCATCGCCGCGACCGGCGCAAAGGTCGAGATCATGACGCCGGATCGATCCTTCGCGCCCGAGGTCATGGCCATGAACCTGGTGCCCTACATGCGCTCACTCCAGCAGAAGGATGTGACCTTCACGGTGACCTTCCGACTGGAGGCCGTTGCGCGCCAGGGCAATGGATTGGTGGCGAAGGTCGGCAGCGATTACGGCGGTATCGAGCAGACCCGTGTGGTCGATCAGGTCGTCATCAACAATGGCACCATTCCGCTCGACGATCTCTATTTCGAACTGAAGGGGCTTTCGTCCAATGGCGGTGAAGTTTCCTACGACGATCTGATCGCCGGACAGCCTCAACGTGTCCTGCGCAATGCGGAAGGTTCATTCCAGCTCTTCCGGATTGGCGACGCCATCTCGGCACGAAATACACATGCCGCCATTCACGACGCCTTGCGCCTGGTGAAGGATCTCTAGAACCTCGACCTGTCGACCGACAAAGAAACGCCCGCAATATGCGGGCGTTTTAAGTTGGGACTCGCACTTTGCGGTCCGGGGAGGAGAGATGATGGTTCACCGGTCGATGACGAGATCGCTCAGCGGCCGGGAACAGCAGGGAAGGAAGAATCCTGCTTCGATCTCGCGCTGGCGGATGCCGCCTTCGTGTTTCATGTCGACCAAACCGCTCACGAGCTTCGACTTGCAGGTGCCACAGATGCCGTTGGCGCAGGAGGACGGAAGGCGCACACCCATCTTCTTGGCGCAGGCGAGCACCGTCTGCTCCGCGCTGACCTCCAGCACCTTTTGCTGCTTGGCGAACTGGACCTTGTAGGTAGTGACGACCGCCTGCCCCTCTGACGGAGCAGGAAGGTCTTCGATCACAGCTGCGTCGAAGCTTTCTTCGAGATAGCGCTCAGGCGGAACGCCGAGTTCTGCGCTGATCGCCCGGGCCGCAGCCATGAATGGCGCCGGACCGCAGCAGAGGATGTTTCGGTCGGCGATATCAGGCGCGACAAGTGACAGAAGCGCCTTCGAGATGCGCCCGTTCAGCCCTGGCCAGGACGGATCGCCGGTGAGGACCTCCGGCAGGAAAATCAGCCGCAGGCCCTTCATGCGCCGCGCGAGAACGGACAGTTCCTCGCGAAACAGAAGATCGACCGGCGAGCGGCCGGCATGCAGGAATACGACGTCGACAGGTTCTGCCTTGTCCGCCAACTCCCGCACCATCGCCATCACAGGCGTGATCCCGGAACCGCCCGACAGCATCAGGTATTTCCCGGCTTTCGGACGGTTGAACTTGCCCATCGGCCCTGACGCCGGCAGTTCCATTCCGGGCTTCAGGTTGTCGTGCAGCCAGTTCGAGACCTTGCCACCGGCCACGCGTTTGACGGTCACCGTGATCGCATTGGACCGAAATGGCGACGAAGAGATGCTGTAGCAGCGACCGTTTTCTTCCCCGTCGATCTCAGGCTCGAAGAGGAAGTACTGCCCCGCCTCGAACGAAATCCTTTTGCCCTGAGGCGATGCCAGAGTGAAGCTCTTGACGTCATGGGTCTCGTTATGGACGTCGATGCAGACCAGCCGGTTGTCGGTCTCGGCATCCCAGAGGCCGGGCGTGCGCGTGTCTGATGTCACGTCGGTTTCAGTAGCCATGTGCGCGCATCCGGTCGACATACCAGGTGGCGAAATCGTCGAGGGCGCGCTCGGTGAAGGTGGAATAGAGGCCCGGCTCATAGGCGGGATCGGTCACGCCGGCCTGCGAACGGGCGACCAGTTCGGAATCCTGGTTGGTGGTTTCGATCCAGACATGCGTCAGCTTGTGCAGATCGTAATCCACGCCTTCCACCGCGTCCCTGTGCACGAGCCATTTCGTCCGCACGAGCGTCTTGTCGGCCGAGAGCGGGATGACCATGGAGGTCACTGCATGGTCACCCATGAAATGGTTCCAGCTGTTGTGCCCCCACAGATGCGTGTCTCCCAGATCCTTGCGGGACATGGTGCCGAGCAGCTTGGAAGAGGCAGCTGTCGCATCCTCGGTCTGGGATTCACCGGCGCCGGCGATGATCAGCCGCTGGGTGCGGAAATTGGTCTCGCAGTCCCGGACACGCTCGACTGTCGCGGATGGGAAGCCATCGGCTTCCCAGGCCGCAGTACGCTCGGCATACATGGCGAAATGCGCCTCCGCCTGCTCGCGATCCTCCGCGCTCAGGCTCTCGGGATCGAAGCCGAAGTCGAGATCGACGAAGGACACGCAGAGTTCCGGATGGTTGGCCGAACAGTGATAACACTCACGATTGTTCTCCATCGTGAGCTTCCAATTGCCGTCTTCGATCACATCGACCTGATGCGCAACCTTCGTGTTTCTGAGGTCATACGGCGCGAGGCGTTCATGCATGGCCTCCTCGAGGTGATGAATGTCTTCCGGTGGGCTGTCCGACAGACAGATATAGATCAGCCCCCCGATCGACTTGAAATGAACCGGCTTCAGGCTGCGGCAGCTCTTGTCGAAATCCTTGCCCATATGCGGGGCATAGGAGAGCGCGCCATCGAGCTCATAGGTCCACTGGTGGTAGGGACAGACCAGCTTCGACACGACGGTCGGACCCGCATCGAGAAGGCGTGAACCGCGATGGCGGCAAACATTGCGAACCACGCGAATTTCATTGTCGTCGTCCCGCAGGAGGATCACGCTGATCTTGCCGATGTCGATGACGACCGCGTCGCCGGCTTCCGGCACTTCGCATTCAAGGCCGACATAGATCCAGTGGCGCGTGAAAAAGACGTCGAGATCGGCCTCGAAGACGTCTTCGCGCGTATAGAGCCCCGAGGGCAGCGAGTGACCGTTTGTGCGCGCGTCGAGAAGTGCTGATATGGAAGAGGCAAGACGGTTGAGCATAACGCACCCTTATCTGACAATCCGGCGATCTTGGCAGGAACCACAGCGTCTTCAACTGCACAAATTGGCAGGCTTGACATTGCTTCAGGTTATGGAAAAGTCGATTTCAGCGAGGTCCAATGAAGAGCCTGAGACGACAGCTTCCCCCAATGACCGCGTTGACCGCCTTTGAGGCGGCTGCCCGGCTTTCGAGTTTCACCCGGGCTGCCGAAGAACTGGGGGTCACGCAGGCGGCGGTCAGCCGACAGATCCATGCACTCGAGCAAGATTTCGGGTTTCCGCTGTTCAACCGCCTGCACCGGAAAGTGTCGTTGACGGCACAGGGCCGATCGCTCGCTGCTGCGGCCAGCAGTGCCTTCAACCTGATTGCCGAGGCCTCATCCGAATTGCGGCGGGAGACAAGCGGCGACGAGTTGACGATCTCGGCCACGGTCGCCTTCTCGCATTTCTGGCTGCTGCCCCGCATATCGGAGTTTTCTCGCCGCCACCCAGAGACGACGCTGCGGATCGTCAGCCAGGATGCGATGCCGGCTCTCGACCAAGGGGAGGTCGACGTGGCGATCCGTTTCGGCGATGGGCAATGGTCGGGCGGCCGGGCGGAGAAACTGTTCGAAGACCACGTCTTTCCGGTCTGCAGCCCCGAGTTTGCCGACACCGTCAATGCCGACATATCGCCGGCCGACCTGATCCGCCAGCCGCTGATCTCCAACGAAGCCGATGACCCGATGTGGATCGGCTGGAGTGCCTGGTTGTCGACCTTCGGGCTTTCCAACACAGGAAAACTGAAGGGGATGCGCTGCAGTTTTTATACGGAAGCGATCTACGCGGCCTTGAACGGCCAAGGTATCTCGCTGGGATGGGATCGGCTCGTCCGTGATCTCGTCGACCAAAAGCGGCTGATCCGGCTCGGACTTGCGTCCGTGGTGCCAAGCGGCGCCTATTACGTGGTCGTACCCGCGAACCGCACGCAGAGCCGGGCGCTGCAGCAGTTCATGGAATGGCTGTTGAACCGTCAACCAGACACCTGATGGGATGGGGCGGCGAACCCGTTTCCCCACGCAGCGCCGCCGCCCTCACTCATGCTCGGTCATCCGATAGCCGACACCCGGTTCCGTGCGCACGATGCGCGGCTCCGTCGGGTCGCGCTCGATCTTCTGGCGCAGTTGGCCGATGAAGACGCGCAGATAATGCAGGTCGTCGCCGTGGGCGGGTCCCCAGACGGATGTCAGAAGCGTGCGGTGGGTGACGACCCGACCGGCATGGCGGGCAAGCAGCAGGAGCAGGTCGTATTCCTTGGGCGTAAGATGCACGGTCTCAGCGGCGCGCGAGACGAGGCGCTTGACCGGGTCGATCGTCAGGCCGTCGATCTCCATGACGGTCGGGATCGCATCGCGCCGGCCCCGATGGCGCAAGGCGGTTCTGATGCGGGCGGTGAGTTCGCCGATACCGAAAGGTTTTTCGACATAGTCGTCGGCGCCGAGGTCGAGGGCCGCGATCTTCTCGCTTTCGCGGTCGCGGGCCGAGAGGATGACGATCGGGATGTCCGACCAGCCTCGAAGGCTTGCGATGACCTCTTTGCCATCCATATCCGGCAGGCCGAGATCGAGGATGACGAGATCCGGCGCCTGGGTGGCCACGGCTTTCAGCGCCTCAGCGCCTGTTCCGGCTTCGACGACTTCATAGCCTGCGGCCGTAAGCGAAGGTTTCAGAAAACGTTGAATCTGCGGCTCATCATCCACCACCAGGATGCGGGACTGATTCATGTGACGTCGCCCCTCGCTTCACTTGCCGGAAACCGCATGACGATGCGCGTGCCTCGCTTCTTCAGTGCCGGACTTTCCGCATGGATCCGCCCGCCCATGGCCTCGACGAAGCCGCGGGCGATGGAAAGCCCGAGCCCCGTTCCGGGTGCCCGTCCATCCGGCTTACCCCTGCGATAGAATTTTTCGAAGATCCGGTCCAGATCCTCTGGTGGAATGCCCTTGCCGTGATCGGTGACCGAGACCAGCACATCTTTGCCGTCGCGCCGAGCATAGACGTTGATCGGTTCGTCGCCGCCATACTTCACCGCATTGTCCAAGAGATTGAACAGGACCTGGCCGATCAGCACGCTGTCGCCACGAACCAGCGGCAGGTCGGCGGCGATGCCGGTTTCGACGATCCGCCCAGGCGCGTGCTTGCGGGTGCGCTCGACGGCTGACTGTACGACGTCGGCGACATCCACCCAATCCTGCTTAGGCTTAAGCGTGCCGGCCTCGATCCGGGTCATGTCGAGCAGGTTGGCAACGAAGCGGCTCATGCGACCGCTTTCCTCCTCGATCGACTGGAGAAGATCGTCGCGGTTCTCAGGCGTCATCCGCTCGCCGAGTTGGCGCAAGCCGGTTACGGCGCCGGTGATCGTTGCGAGTGGCGTGCGAAGATCATGGGAAATGGAGGAGAGCAACGCTTCTCGGTAGCGTTCGCCCTCCAGCCTTGCCGCCTGTTCGACGGTTTCGTCGGCGAGACGCGCCCTGTCTAGCGCGATCGCCGTCTGGTCGAGGATGGCGGTCAGCGTGCGCTCGGCATTGAGGTCGAGCCGGTCACCCGTGTGTTCGATGCCGCAGACGCCGACAATGCCATGCGGACCGAGCAGCGGCCGGAACTCGAAGCGGCTGTTCGGCAGCGTGCCCGTGCCATGGCCGGCGGGCTCGCGCTTGTCCTGCGTCCAGCGGGCCGCCGTCATGTCGGTCACGTCGAGCTCCGTATCCGGTGGCCAGGCGGCAGCCACGCCGAGATCGCCCTTGCGCGGGACAAGCAGCACGACCTTGCGCCTCAGGCTCGCCTGCAGTTGCGAAACGGCGAGCCAGATCGCATCCTCGCCCTTGGCCGTGCTCGCGAGCTTGCGGGAAAAATCATAAAGCGATTGCAGCGCCGTCGCGCGGACCCGAGCCACCTCCCCCTGCTCGCGGATGCGCGAAGCGAGACCGCCTGCGATGATGGCCACGGTCAGAAAGACGAAAAGTGCAAAGACCTCGTGCGGGGCAGCGATCGTGAAAGTGTGCCGAGGGTCGATGAAGAAGAAGTTGTAGGCAAGCGCCGACAGGAGTGCTGCCAGGAATGCCGCCGCATAGCCGCCGATGACGGAGGCTCCCAGGACGGCGAGCAGAAAGAGCAGCGATATGTTCGGCAGCTCAACGAAAAGATCGATCCCTTTTCCCAAGGCTGTCGTCAAGGCGACGAAGCCGAGGGCCCACATGGCCGATTGTCTGAGAGCAGTGGCCTTGGGCAGGCGTAGCGATGGGCGTATGCGCTCGGAAGCCGTCCCTTCCGGTGTGACGATGTAAACGCCCAGACCGGATGCCCGGCGCGCCAGAGCATCCGGCAGAGAACGGGTGACCAGCTTCTGCCAGCGGCTGCGCTTGCGGGTACCGATGACGATCTGTGTCGCATGCTCGCGGCGTGCGAGTTTCAGGATTTCCTCGACGAAATCATTGCCGATGACGCGGCGTGTTTCGGCGCCGAGCTGTTCGGCGAGCCGAAACAAGGCCTCTATCCTCTGCAGGCGTTCCGGCGTTTCGACTTCCCGATCCGCCCGCTCGATCGAAACGACCAGCCACGGCGCGTTGAGACCGGACGCAAGCCGGCTCGCCACGCGCACGACCTTTTCCGACAGCGGATCGGAGCCGACGCATACGAGCAGCCGCTCGCCGGTGGCCCAGGGGCCGTCGATGGCATTCTGCTTCAGGTAGTCGACCATCTGGTCGTCGACGCGGTCGGCGGTGCGGCGGAGCGCCAGTTCGCGCAGCGCCGTCAGATTGCCGAGGCGGAAGAAGCGGTCGACGGCGCGGTTGGCGCTTTCGGGTAGGTAGACCTTGCCATCCTTCAGCCGCTCGATGAGTTCGGAAGGGGCGAGGTCGACAAGCAAGACCTCGTCGGCCCGTTTCAGCACGATGTCGGGCACGCGTTCGCGCACGGTCACCCCGGTGATCTGCGCGACGAGATCGGCCAGGCTTTCGAGATGCTGGATGTTGAGCGCCGTCCAGACATCGATGCCGGCTGCTATCAACTCCTCGATGTCCTGATGGCGCTTCGGATGGCGGCTGTCTTCGGGGTTGGAATGGGCAAGCTCGTCGACGATGAAGATGCGCGGGCGGCGCTCGAGCGCGGCATCGAGGTCGAACTCCTCCAACATGCGGCCGCGGTGTGCCACCCGGCGCCGGGGCAGGATTTCGAGACCCTCGAGCAGTGCCGCGGTCTCCCCACGACCGTGCGTCTCGACAAGCCCGACGACCAGATCAGCGCCGTCGGCCTTCAGGCGTTTGGCCCGCGACAGCATCGCATAGGTCTTGCCGACGCCGGGAGCAGCCCCCAGAAAAACGGTCAGCTTGCCCCGGCGGTCCTTATCCGCCAGGGCAAGCAATGCATCGGGATCGGGACGCCGGTCGTCCCTGCGGTCGTCATCCGCCATCTAGGTCTCATCTGTTCATGGCATCGAGGGCCAGGTTGAGCTCTAGCACATTGACCCTTGCTTCGCCGATAATGCCGAAGTCGGGATTTTCGGTGTGTTGCGCTACAAGTGCTGCGACGGCAGCCGGTTCCAGGCTCCTTGCCGTGGCGACGCGCGCCACCTGGGCTTCCGCGAAGGCTGGCGAGACATGCGGGTCAAGACCGGAGCCGGAGGTGGTGACGGCGTCGCCCGGCACCGGTTGTACGATGCCGGTTGCGGTCAGCCGTGCGACATCGGCCGCCACGCGCTCCTTCAGCTTGACCGAGGTCGTGCCGAGGTTGGAGCCGGACGAGGCTGCCGCATTGTAGGGGTCTGGTCCCGTCGCCGAGGGGCGTGGCCAGAAGTATCGATCCAAGGTGAAGGTCTGACCGATCAGGGCCGAGCCGATGACCTTGCCGTCGCGTTCGATGAGGCTGCCATTGGCTTTATCAGGCATGACGGCCTGGGCGATGCCGTTGATCGCCAGCGGATAGGCAAGACCGGTGAGCGCGGTCATGGCGACAACGAGGGTAAGTGCGGGTCTGATATGGTTGAGCATGTTTACACCAGATAAAGAGCGCTGACGGCAAGGTCGATGACCTTGATGCCGGCGAAGGGAAGGACGAGGCCGCCGAGGCCGTAGACCAAAAGGTTGCGACGAAGCAGCGCTGCGGCACCTGACGGACGGTAGGCCACGCCCTTCAGAGCAAGAGGGATCAGCGCCACGATGATCAGTGCGTTGAAGATGACGGCAGACAGGATGGCCGACTGCGGTGACGTCAGCCCCATGATGTTGAGGGCTTCAAGCGCCGGATAGGTGGCGACGAACAGCGCCGGGATGATGGCGAAGTATTTGGCCACGTCGTTGGCGATCGAAAACGTCGTCAAGGATCCACGCGTCATCAGGAGCTGCTTGCCGATCTCGACGATCTCGATGAGCTTGGTTGGGCTGGAATCGAGGTCCACCATATTGGCTGCCTCGCGGGCGGCCTGGGTGCCGGTCTGCATGGCGACACCGACATCGGCCTGGGCAAGCGCTGGGGCATCATTGGTGCCGTCGCCGCACATGGCAATCAGGCGGCCGCCCTGCTGCTCGCGACGGATATAGGCGAGCTTGTCTTCCGGGGTCGCCTGGGCGAGGAAGTCGTCGACGCCGGCTTCGGAAGCGATGGCGGCTGCCGTGACCGGGTTGTCGCCGGTGACCATGACCGTACGAATGCCCATGGCGCGCAGGGCCGCAAAGCGTTCCTTGATGCCGGGCTTGACGACGTCCTTGAGGTGGATGACGCCGAGCAGGCGGTCACCATCGGCAACGCCGAGCGGCGTGCCACCGGTGCGAGCGACCTGGTCGACCGCGCGGCGGAATTCAGCCGGCGCATCCTGTTCGGTGATACAAGCGAACTTCAGCACAGCATCGACGGCACCCTTGCGCAGGCGGCGCGAGCCGATGTCGACACCCGAAAGGCGGGTTTCGGCAGTGAAACCGATGACGGCATCGAACTCGGCTTTCGGCATGGCTACGCCGAACTCAGCGGTTGCCAGTGCGACGACAGAGCGCCCTTCCGGCGTTTCGTCGGACAGCGAGGCGATGAGGGCAGCTTCAGCGAGTTCGCTCGCCGTGACACCGGGGGCGGCCAGGAAGTCGCTCGCCATGCGGTTGCCGAAGGTGATCGTGCCCGTTTTGTCGAGAAGCAGCGTATCGACGTCACCAGCTGCCTCGACAGCGCGGCCGGAGGTGGCGATCACGTTGAAGCGTACGAGGCGGTCCATGCCAGCGATGCCAATGGCGGAGAGCAGGCCACCGATCGTGGTCGGGATCAGCGTGACGAGCAGGGCTGCCAGGACCGTGACCGAGAGCACTGTGCCGGAATAGCCGGCTAGGCCCCAGATCGCGACACAGACGAACAGGAAGATCAGCGTCAGGCCGGAAAGCAGGATCGACAACGCGATCTCGTTCGGAGTCTTCTGACGCTGGGCGCCTTCGATCAGCGCAATCATGCGGTCGACAAAGGAGGAGCCCGGTTGGACGGTGATCTTGATCTTGATCTCGTCGGAGAGAACCTGCGTGCCGCCAGTGACCGCCGAACGGTCTCCGCCGGATTCGCGGATGACAGGGGCGGATTCACCGGTGATGGCGCTTTCGTTGACCGAGGCGACACCCTCTATCACTTCGCCATCGCCGGGGATCAACTCGCCGGCTGCGACCAGCACGATATCGCCGATCTTGAGGCTGCTGGCCGGGATCGATTCGGTCTTGCCGGTAGCGTTTAGCCTGCGGGCGACGAGCTCGGACTTGGTCTTCTTCAGGCTGTCGGCCTGGGCGCGGCCACGGCCCTCGGCCACGGCTTCAGCGAAGGTGGCGAAGAGCACGGTGAACCAGAGCCAGGCGGCGATCTGGCCGGAGAAACCGGCCTCGCCGGGATTTTGGGCGAGGTCGCGCAGGAACAGCACCGTCACCACGACGGCCACCATTTCGGTGACGAAGATCACCGGATTGCGCAGGAGTTGTCTGGGGTCGAGCTTGACGAATGCATCGCGGATTGCCGGAAGCAGAATCGCCGGATCGAGAAGACTGGGAGCCTTATGGTCCTTGGACATGGGTTTTCCTTCAGAAGGTCTGGCCGGCAAGCATGGCGAAGTGTTCGACGATGGGGCCGAGCGCCAGTGCGGGGAAGAATTGCAGGCCGCCGAGGATGAGGATGATGCCGATCAGCAGGCCGACAAAGAACGGCCCGTCGGTCGGGAAGGTGCCGGCCGAGGCGGGCGACTTCACCTTGGCGGCGAGCGAACCGGCAATCGCCATGACCGGCACGACATAGGCGAAGCGGCCGAGCAGCATCGCGATGCCGAGCGTGGTGTTGTACCAGGGCGTGTTGCCGGTGAGCCCGCCGAAGGCCGAGCCGTTGTTGCCGGCCGCCGATGTGTAGGCATAGAGGATTTCCGACAGGCCGTGCGGGCCCGCGGTGCCGATGCTGGCGACCGCAAACGGCAGCATGGCGGAGACGGCGGTAAAGCCGAGGATGATCAGCGGCAGGATGAGAACGGCCAGCATGGCAAACTTCATCTCGCGGCCTTCGATCTTCTTGCCGAGGAATTCCGGCGTGCGCCCGACCATCAGGCCGGCGACGAAGACGGAGAGCAGCGCGAAGACCAGCATGCCGTAGAGACCGGAGCCTACGCCGCCGGGCAGCACTTCGCCGAGCTGGATCAGGAACATCGGTACCAGACCGCCCAGGCCCGTGAACGAGCCGTGCATGCCGTTGACGCCGCCATCCGAGAGACCTGTTGTGACAGCCGCGTAAAGAGCGGTCATGGCCTGGCCGAAGCGGACTTCCTTGCCTTCCATATTGCCGAGCGTGGGATCCACGCCGATCGCTGTCAGGATGGTGTTGCCCTGGGCTTCGGCCCAGTAGGTGACGACAACGCCTGTGATGAGCAGGAATGCCATGGCCGAGATCAGCGCCCAGCCCTGCCTGCGGTTTCCGACCATCTGGCCGAAGGTGTAGACCAGGGCGGCCGAGATCGACAGCATGGCGAAGATGTTGAGATAGTTCGACCAGGCGGTCGGGTTCTCAAAAGGATGCGCGGCATTGACGTTGAAGAAGCCACCGCCATTGGTACCGAGCTGCTTGATCGCTTCCTGGGAGGCGACGGGGCCCAGCGAGATCACCTGGTTGGCACCTTCCATCGTGGTTGCCGTCACAGAACCATCGAGCGTCTGGGGCAGGCCCATGGCGACGAACGCAAGTGCGACGACGATGGCAAGCGGCAACAGGACGTAGAGGGTGGCTCTCGTCATATCGACCCAGAAGTTGCCGAGCGTTGCGACTTTGGATCGGGCCAGCGCGCGGGTAATGGCAACGGCAAGGGACATGCCGGTCGCGGCCGAGAGGAAGTTCTGCACGGTGAGGCCAGCCATCTGGGAGAAGTGGCTCATCGTCGTCTCACCGGCATAGTTCTGCCAGTTGGTGTTGGTGACGAAGGAGATAGCAGTATTGAAGGCGAGATCCGAGGGTACGCCCGGAAACCCTTGAGGGTTCAGCGGCAGATAGGCCTGCAGCCGCAGCATGGCGTAAAGAGCAAGAAAGCCGGCGAGCGAAAAGGCGAGCATGGCAAGCGTATAGCCGAGCCAGCTCTGCTCCTTTTCGGGGTTGATGCCGCCGACACGGTAGAGGTCGCGTTCCAGGCGGCCGAGTACGGGAGACAAAAAGGTCCGCTCGCCGGAAAACACCCGCGCCATGTAGAGCCCGAGTGGTTTGATGACGAGGAGGACGGCGAGGAAGAGGAGGCTGATCTGCAGCCATCCGACAAGGGTCATGGATCTGCTCCCGATCAGAAACGTTCGGGACGCAAAAGCGTCACGACGAGATAGACGCCAAGGGCGATGGCGACGACGAGGCCGAAGAGGGGTTCAAGCATTTGCGTTTCCCTCAAAGCCGGTCGAGCGCGCGGGCATAGAATGCCAGCACGAGAAGCGTGCCAGAGCCGAGCGCGATAAAGATGAGGTCGGACATGTCCGGGTCTCCTGTTGATGCACAGACAGGATTAAGGGCGCTTCGGGTCAGGCTTCGATTGGGAAGACGCGTGGGGGAGATAAAGAAAAGATAAGGAGACCCCCGGGGGAGGTACCGCCGATCATGGGCAAGGGCAGTCGAAGCGCCCGAAGCTTCGGGCATCGCCCGGCCAGGATTCGGCATCTTCGTTCAGGTCTCTGTCAGCTTTCGGCGTCAGTGCATCGGATCTCTTTATCCATGCACGAAAGGAAGCGGGCTTGTTCAAGACGCTCTCGAGCTTCAGGCCACGGATGCGCAGCGAATGGCTGAGCATCCTCACTGCGGTCTATCTTCTCTTTTTCATGAACGGCACCTTTTGGGATAAGTCGTCCGCCTTGCTCAAAGGTGACATACCGGCGCTCCTCGCGCTCGGAACAGGGCTATTGGCCGCCTTTGTCGCGCTGATCGTGACCTTCTCGGCCAAATATGTCCTGAAGCCGGTGCTGATCTTGCTCGTCCTCGCCAGTGTTTCAGCGGCCTGGTTCATGGACCGGTTCGGGGTGATCATCGATGGCGAGATGATCCGCAATGCCATGGAGACAAACCAGGCCGAAGCCGGCCATCTGGTCACGTCCGCCTTCATCTTGCACATGATCCTCTTTGCGATCCTGCCCTCGCTTTTCATCGCCGTGGTGGATGTCGTGCATCGCCCGATTCTTAAGAAGGTGGTCGTCAATCTGATGATCATCCTGCCCTGTCTTGCCGTGTTCGGGCTTGCCGGGCTTTCGAACAGCGGAACTTTCATTTTCAGCATCCGCCAGCACCGCGAGTGGTTCAGGACGCTGAACCCCGTCTTCCCCATGGCGAGCGCCGCAGGTTTTTTCATCGGCCAGAGCAAGGAGCAGAACATCGTCGTCCAGCCGCTTGGTACCGATGCGAAAGTGGTGGCAGATCTGCCGGTCGGGCAGCGCAAGCCCCGCGTCACGGTCGTGGTCGTCGGCGAGACGGCGCGGGCTCAGAATTTCCAGCTCGGTGGCTATGCACGGGCGACCAATCCGGAGCTTTCTAGGCGCGACATCGTGTATTTCAACAATACGTCGAGCTGCGGAACCGCGACGGCCGTCTCGGTGCCCTGCATGTTCTCCGTCTATGGCCGCGAGGACTATTCCCATGCCAAGGCACTGGCGAGCGAGAACCTCTTGGACGTGCTCGAGCATGGTGGGGTCAAGACCGCCTGGTGGGACAACAATACCGGCGACAAACATGTGGCCGACCGGATCGGGAGGACGGAATTCTTCAAGTCCAATGATGCCCGCTTCTGCGCCGACGGAGAGTGCCTAGACCAGATCCTCGTCGATGGACTCGACGCCTGGCTGGACACGGTCGACGGGGACGCCGTGCTCATTCTTCACCAGCTCGGCAATCACGGACCGGCCTACTATCTGCGCTATCCCGAGGAATTCAGAAAATTCATGCCGGACTGCCGCTCGGTGGACTTCGATACATGTACACCCGAGACGATCACCAATGCCTATGACAATGCCCTGCTCTACACCGACCACATCCTGTCGCAGGTGATCGACAAGCTCGATGCGCGCGGCGACCGCCTCGATACGGCGATGATCTACATGTCGGACCACGGGGAATCGCTCGGCGAAAACGGCCTCTACCTGCATGGCGCGCCCTACATGTTCGCGCCGTCGCAGCAGACCCATGTTCCCTTCGTGCTGTGGACGTCACCGGGGCTGCGACAGTCGACGAAGATCGACACGCCATGCCTCTCCGCCGAGGCCGATGCACCGCATTCCCACGACAATCTCTTTCACAGTGTTCTCGGCCTGATGCAGGTGAAGACAAAGGTCTACGATCCGGCTTTGGACATCTTTGCTACCTGCCGGGACTGAGCTTCCTCATGACGCACAATCTCGCGCCGGCAAAGCGTGCCGGGCTTTCCCATCTCTGGGCGGCGGCCGGATACTCGGCCGGAGGTGTAACCCGACTTGCAAGGGAGGCGGCGTTCCGCCAGGAGGTCGTTGCTGGGCTCGGCCTGCTGGTGGCTTACTCCGTGATGGAGGTCACGGTTGCTGTCCGGCTGTCTGCGGCCGTACTGTTCCTGCTTCTGATCGCGATGGAAGCGGTGAACACGGCGATCGAGGAAATCATCGATCGCATCTCCCCCGAGATGTCTGACACGGGAAAGCACGCAAAGGATCTCGGGTCACTTGCCGTCTTCTGCCTGATTTCCGCCAATTCCATCCTGCTGATCTATGCCCTCGCGCTTCACCTTCGCGCCTGAAGCTATTCGATCCGGGTGGTCACAACAGAAAGGGACGCTGCGGTCTGCAGCGTCCCTTGTTTCGTTAGAATATTCTGCTTCAGAGGACGTCTCCGACCTTCGGTGCGCGCTTGTGACCGGTCAGCATGGCAAGTACCAGGTTTTCACGATGGCGGAGGCTGGCATGGATCACACCGGCAACATGCAGGGCGATGGCCACCAGGAGCAACTGGGCAAGGGCTTCGTGAACTTCCTCCACCCATTCGACGCCCCAATAGGCATCCGTCGTCTGCATCCAGCCGGTGAGAGCGATCCCGCCGACCATCCCCATCAACACGACCACCATGGCTGCGCCGAGCGGGTTATGGCCGAGATAGCGGGGCTCCTTGTGGCGGACGACGTCGCCGGCATAAGCCAGCGTCCGCTTCGGGGAGCGGATGAACTGGCTGAAGCGCGCATAGCGGGTCCCGGCGATACCGAGCACGAGCCGCAGGCCAATCAGTCCTGCGGCCGCATAGCCTGCCACCTCATGCAGGCTCTGCAACTCGTCCGCCGTCAACCAGCACAAGGCGACTGTGCCCGCGAGGCTCCAGTGAAAGAGCCGGACCGGACGATCCCAGACCTTGACTGTTGACGTCATGGATCAGTCCTCGATCTTCATGTCGACCGACTGGAAGGTCTGCGGGTTGAAATAGGCTTCGATCTTCTGGCCCTCGGCATTGATGGCATAGGCTTCATAACAACCGTCTTCGGTCTTGATCGAACGAACCTTCCAGCCCTCGCCTTCGAGCTTGGTCTGAAGCGCTTCGCGGGGCTGCCAGTCGGCCATGGCGACGCTGCATTTTTCCGAAGCGAGAGCGGTGCCGCCGAAAGCTGCGACGAGGCCGAGTGCGATGATGATCTTGCGCATGGAATGTGTTCCTTTCCTAGTTTTGGACACGCATGGATCATCGAGCGGCAAGCTGACATTCACCTGAAGGCCTGTCGAAGTCCTTGCGGGCGGTTCAGCAGCCTGTCAGTTTCAGCAGCGACAAGGGATTCAGGTCTCTTGGACAGGGGTGAATGTATGCGGGTCTTGCTGGTCGAAGACGATGAAATGCTCGGCGATGCGGTGAAAACGCATGTGCATCGTCAGGGCCATGCCGTGGATTGGGCGCTGTCGCGCGACGAAGCCGAGGCGAGCCTTGCGGCTGCCGAGTATGACCTGATCCTCCTTGATCTTCGCCTGCCCGACGGCAGCGGGCTCGACATCCTGAAGGGGCTCCGCGCTCGCCGCGACGAGGTCCCCGTGATCATCATGACTGCTCACGATCAGATTTCGGACCGGATCGCAGGGCTGAACGCAGGCGCCGATGACTATCTCGTTAAGCCCGTCGATCTCGGCGAGTTGCAGGCTCGCATCCATGCCGTGTCCCGACGTTACGGAACGCACAAGCTTCCCGCGCTGACAATCGACGGCATCGCGGTCTACCCGTCCGAGAGGCGGATCGCCGGCCCTGATGGAGAGGATATCCAGCTGTCCTCGCGTGAATGGGCAGTGCTCGATCGCCTCATCGCGCGCAAGCGCGCGATCGTCTCCAAGGCGCAGATCGAAGAGGCACTCTACGAATTCGGCGCGGAGGTCGAAAGCAATACCGTCGAGGTCTATGTCAGCCGCCTGAGGCGCAAGCTCGGCAAGCAGGCCATCGAGACCGTGCGCGGTATCGGTTACAGGATTTCCTCCGATGCCAGTTAAGCCCCGTAGCCTCGCCGGACGCCTCGTCCTGTCCATTTCGATCCTGCTCGCCGTCTTCTGGACCATCGGCGTCGGACTCGCCATCCATGTGATGCGCTCCGAGTTCGACGAAGTCTTCGACAGCGGCCTGCAGGAGACTACCGAGCGACTGGCTCCGCTCGTGGTCGACGACTATTTCCGCCGCGACGCGGCAAGCGTTCCGAACCAGGTCTCGGCGCTGACGCCCGGGACCGCGGACGAGTATCTGACCTATCAGGTTCGCGATGCATCGGGACGCGTCCTGCTGCATTCGCACAATGTCGGTTCGGAGCCCTATCCTGCGCCACTGCAATCCGGGTTCTGGAGTGGCGAAGATCAGCGGATCTTCACGATCGCGACGGTCAGTGACACGCTATTCGTCCAGGTCGCGGATTCGCTCGCCCATCGTCGAGAGGCGACACTCGAAAGCGCGTTGACGCTCCTGCTTCCGATCCTGCTGCTGCTGCCGCTCGGCATGTTCGCCACCCGTTGGGTCGTCGTGCGGGCGACCCGGCCGGTCAACGAATTGCGCGATGCGATCATCACGCGCGACGGGACCAACCTTGAACCCATCGGACTTGCCGGCCTGCCGACGGAGATCGCCTCGATCCCGGGTTCGGTCAATACGCTTCTCGGACGCTTGAAACACGCCTTGCAGGCCGAGCGGGACCTCGCGGCCAACAGTGCCCATGAACTGAGGACGCCGCTTGCCGGGGCGCTCGCCCAGATGGAACTGCTCGCCGGCCAGTTGACCGAGAGCCAGGATCGCTCGCGGGCAGATCGCGTGCTGGAGGCGCTGCGGCGGCTGACCTTGATGCTGGAAAAGCTGCTTCAGCTTTCCCGCGCCGAGGCCGGCATCGGGGTATCGACGACTTCCGTGGATCTCGTCGGGCTCGTAACACTGCTCGTCGAAGCCTTCCGGCGCTCTCATCAGGAGACGATCATAGAGGTCTACCGGACTTCCGCCTTATCGACGCTGCCCCGCGCGGTCGATCCGGACGCCTTTGCCATCGCTTTCAACAACCTTTTGGAAAACGCCCATCGCTATGGCACGGCGGGCCAGCCGATCACCGTGTCCATGACCGCGGATGGGCGGATCACCGTGACCAACGCCGTAGCCGGCGCACTCGATCCAGACATCAATGTCTACCGCGCGCGTTTCAAGCGCGGCCAGACGAGCAAGCCCGGCTCCGGCCTCGGCCTTGCCATCGTCGACAAGCTGGTAGAGCAGATGAACGGCAAGATGATCTTGAGAACCGTCGGTCTGCCGGATGCACAGACAGGGTTCCAGTGTGAACTCTCGTTCCCACAAATGACGGGCGGTTGAGGCTAGCTGCCTGGAAGGGCGTCAGCACCATCGGCCAGGATGCCGTCAAATGATCAGGCGCTGACGGCCTGATAGGCACGGCGGAAGTAGACGAGTGCGGCCTCGCGATCATTGGCGAGCACATCGACGACCTGACACATCAGGATGAAATGGGTCCCGACTTCCACCATTTCGGAAATGATGCAATCGAAAGAGACCAGTGCATCGTGGAGCACGGGCGCGCCCGTCTTGCCCTTCGTCCATTCCGCCGAAGCGAAACGCTCTGCCATGGGCGTCTTTCCGCCGAACAGTGACGACACCGTTTCGTGGCCGGGTGCCAATGCGTTGACGCACAGAACCTTGTTGGCGAGGACGGCAGGCGCCGCCGAACTTGCGCGGTTGAGGCAAACGAGCAGCGTCGGCGGATCGTCGGTCACGCTGGTCACAGCGGTTGCGGTGTAGCCGGCAAGCCCGCCCGCCCCATCGGTGGTGATCAGGTTGACGGCGGCCGCCAGCGACGCCATGCCGTCGCGATAGGTTTCTCGGGCTACCGGGGAAAAGGCGGATACTGCCGGATGCGGCTCTGCCGAAATCGCTGACATTGTCTTTCTCCTTGTCACTCGGATCAAAGGATGGGCAACAAGGTCGGGCGTTGGAGGCCCAACCTCGGAGAACTCAGAATTCCCGCAGGTTGTCGCGCAGGAGTTCGTGTTTGTACTGGGTGCGGGCGAGGCCACGCTTCTGGAGCGCCGGAACGAGGCCATCGGCCACTTCCGCCAGATAGCGGCGGCTGACGCGCAAGACCGGCGTCGTCACCAGGAAGCCGTCGCCGCCGACTTCCTCCATGACCTCGCCCATGCGTTCGGCCACTTGGTCCGGGGTGCCGATCAGCTCGACGGAGGAGACGAGGCCCCCGCCGCCGGAGACGACCAGTTCGCGCAGCGTCTTGCCGCTCCCCCATTGCTGGAACTTGTCCAGCGAGCCGGATTCGCCGTTGGTCACGAGCTTTTCGGGCAGCGGCTTGTCGAGGTCGAATTGCGAGAAGTCGATCTCGGTGATCGCAGAGATGGATGCCAGCGTGTCGGTGATGAAGTATTCGGACGACATCTGCCGCTTGTATTTTTCCTGTGCCTCGAACTCCGTCTCGCCCAGTGTCGGCGTGATGCAGAAAAGCACCTTGATCTCATCCGGGTCGCGGCCCGCCTTTGCCGCACGCGCGCGGATATCGTCGCGGAAGGCCTTCATCTCGGCGACGCCTGATGCGACCGAGATGATCGAGTCGGCGAAACGTGCTGCAAAGTCGCGACCGCGCGGCGAGGCACCCGCCTGGACATAGATCGGCCGGTGCTGCGGCGACGGCACGGTGTTGAGCGGGCCGCGCACCTGATAGTGTTTGCCGACGTGATCGATCGTGCGCACCTTGGAGGGATCCACGTAGATCCCCTTTTCGCGGTCGAGAACGACGGCATCCTTGTCCCAGCTGTCGAAGAGCTTGTTGACGACCTCCATGTACTCTTCCGCCATCTCGTAGCGCGTCTCGCGCAGTGGCAGCTTGTCCATGTTGAAGTTCTTGGCCGCCAGATCCTCGGCGCTGGTCACGATGTTCCAGCCGAAGCGACCACGCGTCAGGCTGTCGATGGTCGAGCAGAGGCGCGCCAGCAGAAAGGGCGGATAGGCCATGGTTGACATGGTCGCGACGACGCCAAGCCGCGAGGTTGCCATGCCCATGGCGGTGGCAAGCGGCGCCGGATCGTGTTTCGGCACCATCATGGCGTTCTTCAGCGCAAAATCGCGCGAGCCGCCATAGGTCTGCGGCACCATCAGCTTGTCCTCGATCATGATGTAGTCGAAGCAGGCGCGCTCCAGTGTCTGGGCCATTTCCATGTAGAAGCGCCCGTCCCAGGGATTGCCGCCCTGGCCGAAGGGCTCACGCCATTCGTCAGGGGTGAAGTTCATGAACCAGGCGAGGTGCATCTTCTTGGGCATAGGAGGCCTCCTTTATCAACGGGCAGTCTGGAGAGGGATGATCTTGGAACGGCCGAGCTCGAAGCGGGCGGAATCGCGCACGATGCGCGGCTTTGCCTCGAAATCGGAAATGATGCCGGCGCCATAGCGCTCGGGCGCCTGCGGATCCTTGCGGTGCTTATCGATCGCGATGACGCGGGTGCCGAGCTCAAAAGCCTCGCCCATGTCGTGGGTCACCATGACGATGGTCATCTGGCGCTCGGTCCACAATTCGCGGATCAGTACATGCATGCTCTTGCGGGTCACAGGGTCGAGGGCTCCGAAGGGTTCGTCGAGCAACAGCACCTTCGGCCGCATGGTCAGCGCCTGAGCTATGGCGAGACGCTGTTGCATGCCGCCCGACAGCTGCTGCGGATATTTGTCGATCGCGTCCTTCAAGCCGACCCGCTCGAGCAGGAAGTGAGCGCGCTCGAGCAGCGCCTTGCGGCGCGAGCCGAAGAGCCTGCCGAAAAAGGGAGAGCCCCGCCATTGCATCCCGAGCATCAGATTACCGAGCACCGTCTTGTGCGGGAAGACGGAATAGCGCTGGAAGACGACGCCACGATCATCCGTCGGTTCGCCTGCGATCGGCTGGCCGTCGATGCGGATCTCTCCGCGTGTCGGGACTTCCTGGCTGAGCAGCAAGCGCAGCAGTGTCGTCTTGCCCACTCCGCTTGGACCGACGATCGAGAGGAATTCGTGGTCCTTCAGGGTCAGGCAGACATTTTCCAGAATGATGGCATCGCCGTATTCCTTCCAGACCTTGTCGAAGACAATCTCGACCATCTCAGCCCTCCTTCAAGACCGACCAGGGGAAGAGCCAGGCCGACAGCTTGCGGAGTGCGAGATCGACTAGAAAGGCGAGCAGCGTGATCCAGATGACGTAAGGCAGGATGATATCCATCGCGAGATAGCGGCGGACTAGGAATATGCGGTATCCAAGGCCGCCTTCCGCGGTGATCGCCTCGGCTGCGATGACGAAGAGCCAGGTTGCGCCGAGCGAGAGCCTGACGGCATTGATCAATCCCGGCATGACTTGCGGCAGGACGATGTGGATCAGCATGTGCCAGGTGGAGCCACCCAGTGTCTGGGCCTTGATGATCTGCTCGCGCGGGATCGCATCGACGCGCAACACCACGTCGCGCATCAGGAAGGGCGCGACACCGAAGACGATGAGTACGATCTTGGAGACCTCGCCGAGCCCGAACAGGATGAACAGGATCGGCAGGACGGCCAGCGGCGGCACGAGCGAGATGGCAGCCAGCACAGGATCGAAGGCGGCCCGCAATTGCGGGATGAAGCCGATCGGGGCGCCGAACACAAGGCCCATCACCGCGGAAATGCCGAGCCCGACGACGAGGCGCCAGAGACTGAGATAGGTGTCATACCAGAACAGCAGCGATCCGCTGGCGCGATCCGGCTCGAACATGAGGCGCTGCATGGCCGCAACGAAGGAAGATAGCGCCGGCATCAGCTTGTCCGTCGGGTTGACGGACAGGCGCGCTTCGGAGGCAAGCACATAGGCCAGGAGGATCAGCAGGAAGGGCAGGACCCCGAGGAACAGGGCCTGGCCACGGGAAGGAGGGTAGTTGATGATGCGTTTCATAACTTGCCGCCCTTCCCTTTGCCGTTCGCCCTACCTCAGAGACCGCCTTCTGCGCCCAGCTTGGCGCAGGACGCATCGACCCGAAGCTTCACATTTGCCGGATCGCCGAGCACGGTTCCGTCGGCAAGCTCGATGCCGATGGCGTCGACACTCGTCGCGCCCTGGCCGAACAGGCCTCGGTCGAAGGAGAATTTGCGGATGTCATCCATGATCGTGCCGGTCTTGGCATCGGTCAGGAATGTCACCGCCTCCGCTGGCGTATAAAAGAAGAAGGTCGTGTCGATCTGGGTCTTGAGACCGGCCTGATCCGTTCCGAGCGCACTGGCCATATACTCGTTCACCGGCTTGGCGGCCTCGCCACCAGCCTTGATGGCGGCCAGGGCTTCATACCAGGCGCCTGTCAGCGCCTTGCCGAAGGCCGGGTTTTCCTTGAGCACCTCGGTATTGCCGATAAAGACGTCCATGATTTCGCCCGGGATCTGGGCGCTATCGAACAGGACCTTGGTGTCGGGTGAGCCTGATATCATGTCCGCGGTCATCGGCTTCCAGGCGGCCGCGTTCTGAATGTCCGGATTGGCGAGATAGGCGGCCGCAATGTCTGCATCGGAAATGTTGACCGTCTTGACCTCGCCAACACCACTCATGCCGTTCAGCACGAGGGCGCGATTGAGCAGGTAGTGCGAGACGCTGTATTCGACGAGATAGACTTCCTTGTCCTTCAACTCGGCGATCGAAGACGCGGATTTCGACATCAGCACGTCATTGCCGTTCGAATAGTCGGTGATCAGGAAAATCGAAGTGTCGACCCCGCCGGCCGCCGGCATGGTGAGCGCGTCCATACCCGCCACGCCGACGGCATCCAGGTCGCCGGCGATGAACTGGTTGATCGAGCCGACATAGTCGTTCACCGCCATCATCTCGATTTCGATACCGTATTTGTCGGCCCACTTCTTCAGGATGCCGCTATCCTTGAGATAGCCCATCGGCATGAAGCCGACATAAATGGTGTAGCCGACCTTGAAGGACGTCTTGGGCGCCGCGAAAGCGCTTCCGGCCAAGGCGAGGCAGGTGCCGGTGATGATGATGAGGGACTGTGTTAAGGCACGAAATGAGAGTTTCATGGGCTTGTCTCCCGACCTTGTCACGCTTGATGTTGCAGTTAACTAAGCAAGCGTTTAATAGCTTCGCAAGTGCAAAAATGACGAAGATCAAATTATGGGCAACCCTGTTAAACCCTTTCTGCGAATTGCTATTTTTTAAGCGGTAGATCTCGCTGCAGTGCACATTTAGACGCCAGGAAAATTGCTGATCGACGTCGTGGAAATGGCTTGATCGGACGAATGGAAGAGGAAGGACGACGAATTGGCGAAGGTGGCGCGACAAAGGCTGGACCCGAACCGTCGGATCGAGCTCATTCTGGATGCGACGCTTGGATTGGTCGGCACATCGCATTTCAGCGTCGTCACCATGCGCGACATCGCGCTTGCCTGCGATGTCAATGTCGCCCTGCTCTATCACTATTTCAGCAGCAAGGATCACCTGATCCGCGCCGTGCTGTCGCGTGCTCTCACCATCATCACGGATGATTTCGAGAGCCGACGCGCGGCCCATGAAAATGATGTGCTCGGAGATATCGGCGCCTGGTTCGCGACCCATGCCGCGATGGCGCCGACCATGATGTCGCGCATGGTCAAGCTGATGTCCGACCAAGCCGCTCAACCGGTCAAAGACCCGGAACTCGATGCCTTGGTGCAGGGCTTTTACCGCTTCGAGCGTGATCTTATCCTGTCAACGCTGACCGACGGCATGACGCGTGGGCGTTATCGACCGGTGGACAAGGATATGCTGGCGCGTTTCGTCGGGCTTCACCTCGATGGCATATTCCATGCCGCGGAGAGCCGTGGAGCGATCCGGATCCCGGAGGACATCGCCGACTTGCGGGCGATGCTGGAAGTCCAACTTCTCGCCTGAGGCAGGCACAGCAACGGCGCTTCTTCCGCGTCCGCACTTGTGCGACCAGTTCTCTCAGACCGTTTCGGGTGGGTGGTCATCCTTGGGGACGGTCGGGTCGCCCTCGGTTCTGTCACGGTGAAGAGCCGCGCGGGCGAGGAGAATAAGGGTCACGGGCGTGGTCAGGGTCACGAAGATGCCGATCAGGATCTCGTGCAGCACCGCCCTCGATCCGACGATCGAGAAATAGAGGATCGATGCCAACATGATGGCGCCCACGCCCCAACTCGTTCCGAGCGTGGGTGCGTGAATGCGCTCGTAGAAGCTCGGCAAGCGCAGAAAACCGATGGCCCCAAGCAGGGTCAGGCCGGAACCGAGAAGCAGCAGAGCGGAGACAATCAGGACGACCCAGAGCGGGAGGTCGGCGACTGGCATGGTCATTCGATCACCTCTCCGCGCATGAGGAACTTGGCGAGTGCAACAGTCGCCACGAAGCCGAGCAGGCCGATGACCAGAGCCGCCTCGAAATAAACCGTGCGTCCACTGCCGATGCCGAATGTGACCAGGAGGAGCATCGCGGTCACATAGGCAGCATCGAGAGCGACGATGCGATCCTGGGCGCGCGGGCCGATGAAAATCCGCACGACGATCAGGATCAGGGCCAGGCCCAGAAGGACCTTCGCAATGGAAACGGCGGTGAAGAGGATAATGGCGCTCACTCGATGATCTCCAGCAAGAGGCGTTCGTAGCGATGCTTGATGTTCTGCACCCATTGCTCCTCGTCGATCAGGTCGAGGACATGGATCAGAACGGTCTTGCGGCGACCGTCATAGGCAAGCCAGGCCGAGCCGGGCGTACTGGTCAAGATCACCGCCATGATGGCGAGTGCCGTCGGATGTTCGATCTCGAGCGGAACCGTGATGAAGCCGGATGTGTGCTTCTGTCGCTTGCCGCGGATCATCAGAAGCGCGACGGCCAGATTGGATCTGATGATGTCAACGAAGACGAGCCAGAAGAGTTTCGGCAGAAGGTACCACTTCTTCAGTTTCGGCTTGTCGGGCCGAAGCGAGGCCATGGCCCAGCCGCCGAAGATTGCGACGACCGAGCCGAGGATCAGATGGCCAAGCGTGAAGTCGTTCAGGAGAAGCCACATGACGAGCAGGGCGAAACTCAAAAGCGGATAAGGGATCATGGCGCAGCTCCCCCTTGATCCGTGCCCGATGGGCCTGGATCCCCCACCACCGTCGCGCCACGAACCGCGTCTACATAGAGGCTAGGATTGGCCAAGGTTCGGATCGTCGTGTCCATATAGGTGATCGCGGGCCCGGCCTGGACCGTCAGGACGAGTGTCAGCGCGAGCAGCATCATGACGGGCACGAGTTCCACGACGAGAACGCGCGGCACTGCGCCTTCTAGCGATCCCCAGAATGTGCGGATGCCGGCGCGGGTCATGGAGATGAGGGCCGCAAGCCCCGAGAGGATCACAAGCACGATCAATGCCCAGACCGCGAGATCCGGCGTGGTGCCGATCGATCCCGTGCCCATCATCGCGGACAGCATGGCGAATTTGGCGATGAAGCCGGACAAGGGCGGCAAGCCAGCGAGCAGGATGCCGCAGGCAGCAAAGCAGATGCCGAGGATTGCCATGGTGCCCGGCATGGCCGTCCCGTCGCCTTCCTCGATTTCCGCCTCCTCGCCGTCGCCATAGGCCTCCATGGTCACGGCCAGAACGTTCGCGCCCGCGTCCTGGCCGCGTTCCACCAATTCGATCAGCATGAAGAATGCGCTGATCGTGAGGGTGGAACTGACGAGATAAAGCAGGGCTCCGGACGAGACCACGCCGTCGTTGATACCGAGCACCATGAGAAGCGTGCCCGAGGACACGAGCACCGAATAGCCGGCGAGTCGTCCGAGCGCCTGGGACGCGAGCACGCCGATGGTGCCGAAGACCAGCGTGGCCATGCCACCGATCAACAGGACTTCTGCGCCGAAGCCCGCCGATGGCCCATCGCCGAACAGCAGCATGGTCAGGCGCAGGATGATATAGATCCCCACCTTGCTAAGGATCGCGAACATGCCGGCGACCGGTGCGGACGCGGCGCTATAGGCCGTCGGCAGCCAGAAGCACAGAGGCCACATGCCGACCTTGATGAGGAAGGCCACGCCCAGTACGGCGGCACCCGCTTCCATCAGGATCAGCCGGTCCGGCTCCATGTCCGGCATTCGAAGGGCGAGATCGGCCATGTTTAGCGTGCCCGCCGTTCCGTAGACGAGGCTCACCCCGATCAGGAAGAACAGGGCGGCGACCAGGTTGACTGCGATATAGTGAAGTCCCGCCTTGACGCGCAGCGTGCCCGTTCCGTGCAGCAGCAATCCGTAGGAGGCCGCGAGCATGACTTCGAAGAAGACGAAAAGGTTGAACAGGTCGCCGGTCAGAAGAGCACCGCTCACGCCGGCCAGAAGGAGCTGGAATAGGCTGTGAAAATGTGCCCCCACCGCATGCCACTTCGCCAGGGAGAAGGTGAGTCCCGCGAGGCCCAAGATGGCCGTCAGCAAGAGCATCATGGCAGACAGGCCGTCGATGACGAGGACGATACCGAAGGGCGCTGACCAATTGCCGAGCAGGTAGACATTCTCGAAGCTGTTTGGCCCGCTCTCGATCAGAAAGAGTATGATGGCGTTGGCCAGCAACAGCACGACGGAGCCAAGACTGACCAGCGCCTTGGTTGTCCTGTTGCGCTCGTCGATGAACAGCAGAAGCGCGGCTGTCACCATGGGCAGCAGGATCGGCGTGACGATAAGATGGTGGCTCCAACTGATCACGGCTGCTCGTTCCTCCCGTCGACATGGTCGTTGCCGGTCAGGCCGCGCGCGGCGAGCAATACGACGAGGAAGAGGGCCGTCGTGGCAAAGCCGATGACGATGGCCGTCAGGACGAGCGCCTGCGGGACTGGGTCGCTGAGCGTCGTCGACACAACGCCATCCTCCAGGATCGGCGGCATGTTGCTCTTCACCCCGCCCACGCCGAAGATGAAGAGATTGACGGCATAGGACAGGAGCGACAGTCCGATGATGACCTGATAGGTGCGCGGACGCAGGATGAGCCAGACACCACAGGTGGTCATCAGACCGATGGCGAGGGACAGGACGATTTCCATCAGCGCTTTTCCCCCTTGGCTTCCAGTGCCTTCAGCCTGTTGATGCGGATCGACTGGTGCGCGAGCGCAACGAGGATCAGGACGGTCGCCCCGACCACCAGCGCGAAGACACCGAGATCGAAGAGCAGCGCGGAGGCGGCCGGTACCTTGCCGATGAGCGGGATGTCCAGATAGCGGAAGCTCGATGTCAGGAAGGGATAGCCCAGAACCCAGGACCCGATACCCGTCGCGGCGGCTGCAAGGATGCCCGCCCCCATCCAGCGAAGCGGCAGGATGCGGATGCGGTCTTCCGCCCATCGGGTTCCGCCCGCGAGATATTGCAGCAGGAAGGCGATCGACAGGGTGAGACCAGCCGAGAAGCCACCGCCGGGCATGTCATGTCCCCGGAAGAACAGATAGACGGCGAAGGTGATGATGACCGGGAAGAGCCACTGCATGATGACAGACGGCACGAGCAGATAGTCGCGCATCATGTCACCGGGCGAACGCTCCGGCTGGTCGGCATCGAAGCGGTTCTGGGTCAACTGCTGCTCGGGCAGTTCCATGCTGTCGTCGGCCGGACGGAACCGGCGCAGAAGGCTATAGACCGTGAGGCCGACGATGCCGAGCACGGCGATTTCGCCGAACGTATCGAAGGCGCGGAAGTCGACGAGGATGACGTTGACGACATTGCGGCCGCCGCCTTCCGTATAGGCGTTCTGCAGGAAATAGGTTGCGATGGCATCCGGCACAGGCATGGTCATGACCGTGAAGGCGACGACCGACATGCCGACGCCGCAGGCGATGGCGAGCGTCAGATCGCGGAAGCGGCGGAAGCGGCTCTGCAGCGTCATCGTTTCGACGCGATCTGGACTGCGCTTCGGCAGCCAGCGTAGCCCGAGCAGGATGAGGACTGTCGTCACGATCTCGACGAGCAGCTGGGTGATGGCGAGATCAGGGGCGGACAGCCAGACGAAGGTCAGACAGACGATGAGCCCGACCCCGCCCAGCATGATGAGCGCTGCCAGGCGATGATACTTGGCGGAGACGGCCGCCCCAATGGCAAGCGCCATCCCGACCAGCCAGAGAAGACCAAATGCCGGGTCGATCGTGGAGAACACGATAGGCCTACGCTCAAAGCCGGAGAGGTAGAGTGGTAGGCTTGCCGCGGCGAAACCCGTCAGGACAATCCATCGAAGCTGGGGCTGAAGATTGCGGGTGCCGAGCTTGCCTTCCGCCAGGCGTGCCCAGCGCCAGGACACGGTGACCAGCACGCGTTCGAAGAGACGCTGGCCGCGCAGCCGGCGCAGATACGGCGGACCATCTTCGGAACGAGAGAGGTAATTTCGCATCGCAACGTAAAGAACGAAGCCGCCGAGCAGTGCGATCAGGCTCATGAGCAGAGGCACGTTCAAGCCATGCCAGACGCTGAGACTGTATTCGGGTGTGCGATCTCCCAGCACGCTCTCGACCGCCGTCTGCAGGAAGGGTCCGATGGAGATGGCCGGGACGATGCCGACGACGAGGCAGACGACCACGAGGATCTCGATGGGTACCCGCATCCAGCGCGGCGGCTCATGCGGCGTCTCCTTCGGCAGACCGACCGGCGGCGGTCCGAAGAACACGGTGTGGATGAAGCGCAGCGAATAGACGACGCTGAAGATGCCGGCCAGGGTCGCCACATAAGGCAGGATGACATCCAGCCAGGAATCCGCATGGGTTTCGACGGCCTCGGCAAAGAACATCTCCTTCGACAGGAAGCCGTTGAGCAGCGGCACGCCGGCCATGGCGGCACTGGCGACCATGGCGAGCGTGGCGGTGGCCGGCAGGAATCGATAGAGGCCGCTCAGCCGCTGCATGTCACGCGTGCCGGTCTCGTGATCGATGATGCCCGCCGCCATGAAGAGCGAGGCCTTGAAGGTCGCGTGGTTCAGCATGTGGAAGATTGCAGCCACGGTCGACAAGGGACTGCCGAGGCTCAGAAGCGTCGTGATAAGCCCGAGATGGCTGATGGTTGAATAGGCGAGTAGGCCTTTCAGGTCCCGCTGGAACATCGCCAGGAAGGCGCCGAGCAGCAGGGTCGAGACACCCGCGAGACCGACCAGAATGAACCATTCATAGGTGCCCGACAGCACCGGCCAGAACCGTACCAAAAGAAAGACACCGGCCTTCACCATGGTTGCGGAATGCAGGAAGGCCGAAACCGGGGTGGGTGCCGCCATCGCGTTCGGCAGCCAGAAATGGAAGGGGAACTGGGCGCTTTTGGTCAGCGCGCCGAGCAGGATGAAGATCAGTGTCGGCAGATAGAGCGGGTGCTCGCGCACGAGCTGGCCGGAGGCGAGGATCTTGTCGAGGTCATAGCTGCCGACGATCTTGCCCAGCAGCAGCATGCCAACCAGAAGGCAGAAGCCGCCGATCCCGGTGATGGTCAGCGCCATGCGCGCGCCATCGCGGGCGGCGGCGCTCGTGTGCCAGTAGCTGATCAGCAGGAAGGAGAAGATGCTGGTCAGTTCCCAGAAGATCGAAAGCAGGATGACGTTGCCGGACACGATGATGCCCAGCATCGAGCCCATGAAGGCCAGCAGAAAGGAGAAGAAGCGCGGGATCGGATCGTCCTTGCCCATGTAGTAGCGGGCATAGAGGATGACCAGAAAGCCGATCGAGGTGACCAGCATGGAGAAGATCCAGGCGAAGCCGTCCAGCCGCAGGGCGAAATCCAGCCCAACTTGCGGCAGCCACTCTGCGGTGAACCTGAGAACGCCGTTTTGGGTGACGAAGGGATAAGCCGACGCGGTCAGCAGCAGGGTGAGGAGCGTTGTCGCCCCCGCCACGAAGACCGGCAAATCGCGGGACGTCGTGTTGAGAATGAAGGCCGAAGCGACGCTGCCGATGAACGGAAGGACCAGCAGGAGCAGCAACATCATCGACGCGTCGAAAGTTATCCCAAAATCCTGATCTCCGTTTTCAATGCCTGACCCCAAGCAGGGGCTGGAAAAAAATCAATAGTCGCCCTAAATTGGCAATATCACCCTATATGGGCAGTTTTTGATCATGGATCAACCCAGAACCGACACCGTTTTTTCGCCCGCGCTCTGTCGTGCGGCCCGGGGCTACCTCGATTGGACACAGGATGACCTGGCCGCCCAGTCGAGCGTCTCGCGCAGCACTATCCGCGATTTCGAGGGACAGCGCCATGCGCTGCATCGCTCGACGGAAGCCCAGCTGCGACTGGCCTTCGAAAAGGCAGGGCTTCGCTTCACGAATGCGGCAGGCTGTCCCGGCCTGTCCTGTGACGCATCCAGGACAGATTGACCTGCGACCACTCGAGACGCCACCTGCGGTGACACCGCGGAGAACTAGGGCCGGAGCGTTGCGCCCGGCCCTCGTCAACGTCATTACACGGCCACCTGCTCCTGTGCGATCGCATCCAGTCGTGTCTTTCTGCGGCTGCGCCAGTCCCCGAGGAAGAGCAGAATGGGTGCTGCGATGAAGACCGAGGAGGACGCGGCGATGAAGATGCCGAAGACCATGGGCACGGCGAAGCTCTCGACCGCGCTGCCACCCCAGATCGCCATTGGCAGCATGGCGAGGAAGGCCGTTGCCGAGGTGTAGATGCTTCGGGCTAGCGTTTCGTTGATCGACAGGTTGATCAGGTCGCGGAACGGCATGGCCTTGTAGAGGCGCATGTTTTCCCGCATCCGGTCATAAACCACCACCTTGTCGTTGACCGAGTAGCCGACCAATGTCAGCAGCGCTGCGATCGCCGTCAGGTTGAAGTCGAGACCGGTCAGGGCGAAGAAGCCGATCGTCTTCGTCACATCGAGAATGAGGGTCGCGATCGCGCCCACGGCAAAGGGCCAGTCGAAGCGTACCCAGATGTAGACGAGCATGGCGAGCGAGGCGAGGATCACTGAGGTGAGGCCGGCCGTCGCCAGTTCGCCGCTGACCTTGGGGCCGACCACTTCGGTCCTTTCAATTTTCGCTGAAGCATCGATCGTCTGGATGGCCTCGCGGACCTTGGTGACGGCATCCGTCTGCGCCTGCTCTCCGCCGGGCTGGCGTTCGAGACGGAGCATGACGTGATTGCTGTCGCCAAATTCCTGCAACGCCACCTCGCCGAGATCAAGGGCCTCGATGCCGGAGCGGAGGCCCGAGAGATCAGCCGGGCCGGAGGTCGAGAGCTCGAGCTGGATGCCGCCCTTGAAATCCACGCCGTAGTTGAGGCCTGGCGTGATGAACAGGATGACGGATGAGATCGACAGGAAGGCGGAAACGGCGATGCCGAACATGCGCGCCTTCATGAAATCGATCTTCGTGCCATCCTTGATCAGCTTGAATGGCAGGAGCGGCTTGATGGCGATCGTCTTCAGCTTGTAGCGGCGGGCGATCGAGACCATGGCGACGCGCACGACGGAGACCGCCGTAAACATGGAGATAGCGATGCCGAGACCCATGGTGACGGCGAAGCCACGGACAGGGCCGGAGCCGAACCAGAAAAGCAGCACCGTTGCGATGAGGGCAGTGACATTGCTGTCGATGATGGTCGAATAAGCCTTGGCGAAACCATGGTCGATGGCCGCGAAGGCGCCTCTGCCCTTGCCCACTTCTTCGCGAATTCGCTCGTTGATCAGGACGTTCGCGTCGACGGCAAGGCCGATGCCGAGCACGATGCCGGCGATGCCCGGCAGGGTGAGCGTGGCTCCAAGCATGGTCAGACCTGCAAAGGTCAGGACTACGTTGAGCGTCAGGGCCAGCACGGCGAGCAGGCCCCAGGTGCCGTAGAGCGCCAGGATGAAGGCGACGACGAGGCCAAAGCCCGCGAGGCCGGACATGATGCCCATTTCGATCGCGTCGCTGCCGAGATCGGCACCGACCGTTCGTTCCTCGATGACGGTCAGCTTGGCCGGTAGCGCCCCGGCCCGCAGGAGTGCAGCAAGCGTGTTGGCCTCATCGACGGAAAAATCCCCGGAGATCTGTCCCGCACCGCCGGTGATCGGCTCGCGGATGACGGGCGCGCTCAGCACCTTGTCGTCGAGCACGATCGCGAAGGGACGGCCGACATTGTCGCGCGTGATACGGGCAAAACGATCCGCGCCGACGCCATCGAAGCGGAAGGAAACGACGGGCAGGCCGCCCTGCTGATCGAACTGCACGCGCGCATCGGTGAGCCTGTCACCGGCGAGCAGGACCGTCGACTGGACGGGATAGGTGCGGCCTTCGTCATCCTCCAGCGTCTTGACGCCGGCGGCTCCCGGCTCACCGAGCAGATGGAAGCTCATCTTGGCGGTGGTGCCGAGAAGCGCGCGGAGTCTTGAAGGATCCTGTTCGCCCGGGAGCTGAACGAGAACGCGATCGCTGCCGACGCGCTGGATGGTGGGCTCGGCGACGCCGACCTGGTCGACGCGTTGGCGGATGACCTCGAGACTCTGCTCGACCGCCTGGCTCATGCGCGCGGTGATGCCCTGCTCGCTCGGCGCCAGTCTCAGGGTGTCGGCACCGCTCGTGGCAATATTCAGTTCCGGAGCGCCGGTGCCGGTCAGCGTGACCGTCGGGTTGTTGAGAACGGCGAGCGCTTCGTTCGCAGCGCTCATCTGTGTGGGGTCAGCAAGGACCACCACGACGGCACCGCCGTCGCGGCGGACACTGCGGGTCTGGACGCGAGCCTCGACAAGCGTCGAGCGAACCTCCTGGGTGAGACTTTGCAGCCATTCGTCCGTGAGCGCCGGACGGTCCACTTCGAGGACGAGATGGGAGCCGCCGCGCAGGTCGAGGCCGAGGGATACACGCTCATGGGGCAGCCAGGTCGGCAGTCTGGAAAGGGTCGAATCCGGGAGGACATTCGGCAAGGCAACGACGATGCCGAGAAGGATGACGAGCAGGTAGCCCATCACCTTGGAGAGAGAATTTTTCATTATAGATCCAGCAGGTTGCGACCGCGGCTGTCGCGCCGTGGCACAAACGGGTCGAGCCATCGGATCGATGGCGGCGATACAGTCAGGCTGTGTGCTGGATTGGGGGCGCGCGCGACCAGTAAGGCTGCCGGGCCTCGAGGGATAGCGTCGCTGCGAGATGGCCCTGGAGGAGGTCGCGGTGGCGACACATCCACAATGTCGCGATTTCCGGGCCGATAAAGCTGTCACCGGAGGCCCAAGGCCGCAGTTTCGGACGCGCGGACTGTTCGGAGGCAGTCAGGAAACGGCTGTCACGGTGGCCGGACGCGAGCGTCTGCCCGTTGTCGGAACGAGACATGGCACCGGCGGTGGAGAGGCCGGGTTGGAAACGGCCGAAAGCATCGCCGCCGAACAGGAGCAGCAGCGAGGCGAACAGACTTGCGATTACGGCTTTGAGGTGAGCGCGCTGCCGTGGCGGAGCGTCATACCTCAGGCTTCGATCTTCCATGGTCATCCTTCCACGGAAGCATGTGGCACATTACGCCGTCTTTTTCCACCCCGCCCGGTCAATGGCCAGTGTCACGCTCGGCGTTCCGCCTTGATGAGGTCCGCCGCCTTTTCGGCGATCATCACGACCGGCGAGGCGGTGTTGCCAGAGACGATGCGGGGCATGATCGAGGCATCGACCACCCGCAGGCTCTGAAGGCCCGTGACGCGCAGCGAAGGATCCACCACGGCGTCCGGTTCCGGTCCCATGCGGCATGTCCCGACCGGATGGAAGATGGTGGTGGCGATGTCGCCGGCCTTTTGCAGAAGGGCTTCGTCATCTTCGAACTCACGGCCGGGCAGGATCTCGTCGGGCTCGAAGGCACGCAGCGCCCGAGCCGACATGACCTGTCTTGCCTGGCGGATGGCCGCGATGGCCACTCCCCGATCATGGTCGGTCGAGAGGTAGTTCGGACGGATCTCGGGCTGGAGGGCCGGATCGGTCGAGGTAATGTGACAGGTGCCGGCGCTGGTCGGGCGCAACTGGCAAACCGAGACGGTGATTGCCGGAAACGAATGCAGCGGATCGCCGAGCTTGTCTGTTGAGAGCGGCTGGACGTGATACTCGATGTCGGGCCGGCCCTCTTCCGGGCTGGACCGCGTGAACATGCCGAACTGGCTCGGCGCCATCGACATCGGGCCGGAGCGGAACAGCGCATATTCGGCGGCGATCTGCATCTTGCCGCGCCAGGAATTGGCTAGCTGGTTGAGGGTCACGGTGTTCTTCACCTTGAAGACCGTGCGGATCTGCAGATGATCCTGCAGGTTTGCGCCGACGGCCGGCTTCGCCATGATAACATCGATGCCGAGCGACCAGAGGCGAGCGGGGTCGCCAATGCCCGAGAGTTCGAGGAGCTTCGGCGAGTTGATGGCGCCGGCAGCGAGTATCACTTCGCCTGACGCCTTTGCGGAGAACGAGCCTCCCGGCGTGCGATACTGGACGCCGGTGACGCGTTTACCGTCAAGGGTCAGGCGTTCGACCAGGGCATGTTGGACCAGGCGCAGATTGGGGCGTTTCTGGGCGGGCCTTAGAAAGCCGCGGGCCGTGTTCCAGCGCACGCCCTTGTGCTGGTTGACGTCGAAGAAGCCGGAGCCTTCATTGTCGCCATCATTGAAATCGGCGCGCGGCTCGATGCCGAATTCGCGCGCGCCTTCCTGAACGGCCTTGAGGATATCCCATTTCAGGCGCTGGCGACTGACCTTCCAAGGGCCTCCGGTCGCATGCATCTCTCCTGATGGCCCGTGATAATCCTCGGACTTGCGGAAATAGGGCAGCACATCCGACCAGCCCCAGCCGGGATTGCCGAGGTCGCGCCAGCCGTCGTAATCGGCGGCCTGACCGCGCATGTAGATCATGCCGTTGACCGAGGTGCAGCCGCCCAGCACCTTGCCGCGCGGATAGGCGAGGCTGCGGCCATTGAGGCCCTCTTCGGGCGCCGTGCGCATCATCCAGTCGGTGCGCGGATTGCCGATGCAATAGAGATAACCGACCGGAATCTGCACCCAGTGGTACAGGTCGGAGCCGCCGGCCTCCAGCAGCAGCACGCGGACCGTCGGATCCTGCGTGAGGCGGGCGGCGAGAACGCAGCCTGCGGTTCCTGCCCCGACGATGACATAGTCGTAGTCGCCATCGAGCCGTGTCTTGTCCTGCATGGTCTGTCCTCTTGTTGGCGATTTTCGTCGCCGGTATTCAACCGCATTTTTGAGTTCGGCCTAGGGCTTCAGGCGGAGCGCATTCCAGAAAGCCCGCATCTGATCAGTCAGGGCTACATAGATCTCGTATCGCCTGCGAAAATGCGCCGTCAATTTGACATTCGGCCGGAAATCGCGGTGAGAGCGGGTCATGGCGGCAACGGCCTCTTCGTAGGAGGCATACAGGCCGATTGCGACCGTAGCGCCGATCGCCGCCCCCAGAGCGCCGGTCTCCCGGGCCTCGGCCACGGTGAGCGGGATCTCCAGGACGTCGGCCATCATCTGCGGCCAATGAGGGCTGCGCGAGCCGCCGCCGGACATGACTGCGCGATCGACGGCCAGACCGGCATTGCGCAGCACTTCGATATGCCGTCGATGCTCGAAGCAGACGCCTTCGAAAAGCGCCCTGAGCATGTGGCCCTCGCCATGCCATCCGGCGAGACCATAGAAGCCGCCGCGGAACTCAGCGCCGAGGCGCGAGCCGAAGATGAAGGGATGGAAGAAGGGATCGTCGGCGCGGGGGACGACCTTGCCGACCTCATCATTGCAGCGGTCGAAGGCCTCGCCGCCGTGGTCGCCGCGCATGCGGTGCACATACCATTCGAGATTGGCGGCCGATGTCGCGCTGGATTCGATGTTGACGTATCGGCCCTGCCCGAAGGTCGTGACCATGAAGACATCGGGGCTGATGACGGGCTCATCGGCAAAGACCTGGTTGATGCTCCAGGTCCCCGCGATGACGGAGGCTTCACCGGCATGGATGACGCCAGAGCCCATGGCGCTCGAGACAACGTCGAAGTAGCCACCGATCACAGGCGTGCCCTCCGCGAGACCCGTTGCCTTGGCGGCCGCTGCGGTGACCCGACCGACAATATCTGCGGACTGTACGCGTTCGGGGAAGAACGACAAGGCATCCTCGAGGTCGTAGAGGCCGAGCAAATCAGCATCGAGTTCGCCCTGCGGCATGGCGAGGAGACCGGCGCCGCTGAGGTCGGAGATATCATTGGCCAGCCGATCGGTCAGGCGGAAGTTGATGTAGTCCTTGCAGAACAGCACGGCGCCGATCCTGGCATAGGTCTCCGGGGCGTGGCGCTTGATCCAGGCGAGCAGGCTCGGGGTCTGTGATGGCCAGGGGCGCTGAAGGCAGCGCGCCTGGAGTGCGTCACCGTTCTCATGGTCGAGTTCTGCGGCGATATCGGCCGCCCGACTGTCCAGCGACTGGATGCCCTTGAGCGGCTGAAAGGCGTGATCAAGGAGGTAGAGGCCGTTGCCATGGCCTGCACAACCAACACCCAGGATACGTGTCGGATCAATACCGGAGGTGGAGATGACCTCGCGGATCGCCGCGCAGCCGTTTTCCCAGAGTTCGGAGAGGTCACGCTCGACATGGCCGGGTTCGGGAAAGCTCGACTGTCCGTCGATGGCGCAGTGGGCGATCTGGTGGCCTTCCGTGTCGAAAAGCACGGCCTTGATGACCGTGTTTCCGACATCGACTCCCAAAATGTAGTTGTTCTCAGCCACGGCTATAAATGTCCCATGCTTCTTCGCCGCTGGCGCGCTGGTGGATGATCGCCATCAGCGCCTTAACGACCGCCTTCGGATTGTCATGCTGATAGATGTTGCGTCCATAGACCATCCCGTTTGCGCCTTGGGCCATCAGGGCCGCTGATTTGGCGAGCACGACGCGCAGATCTTCGCGACCGCCACCACGGACCAGAACCGGGCAGCGGGCAGCTTCCACGACCTTGTGGAAATCCTCGGGATCGCTGGTCGGATCGGCCTTGATGATATCGGCGCCCATCTCGGAGGCCAATCGGACCAATGTGACGATCTTCTCTGCATCGCCGTCCACCTGATAGCCGCCCCTGATGTCATTGGGCAGCATCACCAAGGGCTCGATCATCAGCGGCATGCCGTAGCGATGGCAATCGGCGCGGACGCGGCTGATGTTCTCGACACATTGGCGAAACAGTTCCGGCTCGTCGGGCAGCATGAAGAGATTGACGACGACACAGGCCGCATCCATCTCCAACGCGCCGATGATCGGTTCGTCATGGTTCTGCAATTGCGACCACATGCTGCGGTGGCGCGTGGGATTGTAGGGGTTGCCCATGTCGATGCGCATGACGAGCGCCGGCTTGTCGCGCTCGGGTCTCGCCTGCAAGAGGTCTGCCTGGCCATAGGCCATCTGGATGGCATCGGGACCTGCTTCGACGAGCTTGTCCACCACGCCCGCCATGTCCTCCAGGCCGATCAGGAAGCTCGGCTCGTTGCAGACGCCATGGTCGATGGCAACGTCGAGGCAGCCGCCCTGACGAAACAGCCTGTTCATTCGTGCCTTCTTGGAAATTCGTATCATGAAGCCTTGTCCTTTTCCTTGCATCTGTCCTGAAGCATTGCGACCGAGACCCCGTAATAGGTCCCCAGTTCGTCGATAAGCTGCCGCCGCTCCGCCAACATCTGCTCGCCCGACCAGGCAAGCTCGCGGGCCATGACGGTCAGCAGGGTGTCGAGAATTTCGAGATCGATCTGGCCGGTGATCGCAAGGCTCGTGCGGCGGAGCACGATGTCGGCCAGGTGGTGAACGTCTTCGCGCCTCACGAGCCAGAGGATTTCGGCCAGCGTCATCACGGTTGTGGAGGACAAGGGAACGTTGTCCGGGTGTCCGTCGCAGAAGGCCATCAGATCGAAGGCCCGTGATCCATAGGTGGATGCCAGGTGATCGGCGCGGGCCTTGCCGATCGGAAACTCGCGGGAGAGCAGAGCCGACAAGCGCTCGCCATCGGCCGGGTAGTTCCGGCCGCCACCGATCGGGCGGTCGGCCGTCGTCGCGATGCGGGGACGGCCGAGGAAGGTAAGCACCTCGTCGGTGACCTGTTCACCGAAGGCGCGGAAGGTCGTCCACTTGCCGCCGACCATGCAGAGCTGGGGCGGATCGCTCTCGACCCGGTGGATGACATGGCTGCGCGATATCTTGCCCGTGAATTCCGCATCGCTGCGCGGCAGCGGACGGATGCCGCTGAAGCTGAAGACGATATCGGATGAAGAAACGATGAGATCCGGAAAGACGGTGCGGATGGCGGCGAGGATGTAGTCGCGCTCCTCCGGCTCGCAGCGCGTCCGCCCCGGCTTGTCGACCTTGATATCCGTCGATCCGGCCAGCACGCGGCCGAGATAGGGAAAGAGGATGCAGACCCTGTTGTCGGTATTCTCGAAGAAAATCATGTGGCCGTTCAGGGCCTGATAAAGCGCGTCATTCGCGAGGATGAGATGCGAGCCCTTGGTGCCGGTCACCGTCTTTTCAGCTGGTGCTGCGCCATCGCTGAGCGCCGTGATCGTCTGGTCGATCCATGCGCCTGTGGCATTGACGATCATGCGTGGCCGCACGACGATGAGTTCGTTCGAGCCTTCTGCCGAGAGCTGGTAGCTGTCGCCGATCCGCAGGAGTTTCGCGTAGTTCAGCGCGATCGCCTGGGGCGCGTCGCTTCGCGTGTCGAGGACAAGTTCGAGTGCCAGGCGTTCCGGCTGGCTGATCCAGGCATCGTAATAGGTCGCAGAATAGCGGACCTTTGACGTCAAGGCCGGCCAGAGAGCCCGGGTGCTGCGGGCATTGCGGAACTGATGGCGCGGGAGAAGCCGGTTCTTGCGGGTGACAAAATCATAGAGCGAGAGGCCGGCCTTGATCGCGAGCGCTCCTCGGCTTGACGGTTTTCCGACCGAGCCGAAGAAGGTGGCAGCCGCGTTGAAGAAGCCGCTGAAGACCGAGTGGATCGGGATCGTCGTCGGCAGGGGGTGGACCATGTGGGGTGCTAGCCGCAGTAGTGCATCGCGTTCGGCCAGGGATTCCCGGACGAGATTGAATTCCCCGTTTTCGAGATAACGCAGGCCGCCATGGATCATGCGCGAGGGGGCGGCGCTGCAGCCGGATGCGAAATCGTCCCGCTCGACCAGAAGCACGCGCAATCCCTGCAGCGCCAGATCGCGATAGGCGGCGATGCCATTGATGCCGCCGCCGACCACGACGACATCGAAATCGCCGTCCTGTCGAATTCGCCTGAGCGCGTCCTCGCGGAATGTGGACATGGAAGTACCGTTCGCTGGTTTTGAGGCCAACGTCCCAATTCTCTGTTGTGGTCTGTGATGGTTACCGGTCGAGTTCGACCAGATGCTCTCTGATCCCGGCCGTGATGGTCGATACTTCATGTTCCGCCAGGCGCAGTCGCGCCGCACCGGCATTCTCGATCGCCTGGGTGGGGTCGCGCGCACCGCACAGCGAGAAGGTGATGCCCGGCTGGGCTACCGTCCACGCGATCACCACTTGGGCGACCGACGCCTGGTGCTGGTCGGCGATCGGGCGGATCACGTCCATGAGGCGAGCGACCTTCTCCCGATTGCTCAGGCTGAAGCGTGGATTGCCATGCCGCTGGTCGTCATCCGCAAAGACGCGGTCCGGACCGATCTTGCCCGAGAGCAGGCCGAGCGCCAGCGACGAATAGCTGAGAATGGAAACACCGTTGTCGATGCAGGTCGGAACGAAGCTCGTCTCGATATCGCGCTTCACCATGGAGTATTCCTCCTGGATCGCGTCGAGCGCACCGGTTGCGAGATAGGCGGCCAGATCTGCCTCAGACACATTGCTCGCGCCAATCGAGCGGATCTTGCCCTCGTCCTTGAGGCGGAGCAGTTCTCCAACCGTCTCGGCAATCGGCGTCGTCGCATCCTGCCAGTGCGTGACATAGTGGTCGATATAGTCGGTGCCCAAACGGCGCAGGCTTTGTTCGACTTCGTAGCGGATGGAGGACGGACCCAGGTAGCGGTGAACCGGCTTGCCGGCCTGCTCGAAGAAGTAGGTTCCCTCGCCGACATGCCAGACGAGACCGCATTTGGAGACAAGCACGACCTTGTCACGCTGGCCTGCAATCGCCTTGCCGACGATGGTTTCGGCGAGCCCCATGCCATAGGCGGGTGCGGTATCGATGAGCGAGACGCCGGCATCGACCGAGGCTTTGATGGCGTCGATCGATTGCGTCTCGTCGGTGCCGCCCCACATCCAGCCGCCGATCGCCCAGGTTCCGAGCCCGACGGCTGATGCCTTGATGCCACTTCGGCCGATGGGCCTGTAGAGTATGCCTTTGTCCGTCACCGCATCATCCTTCCCCATGTGTATCGAGTGCCCGGGCGATTTCTTCGTCCACCACGAGCGAGGTCAAAAACCGTCCGGCAAGGGTTGCTGCCACCGGGCCCGCCTTCAGGCTGCCAGCCGCCACGCCGATGATGGTCGGGCAGTTGGCAAGGTCTGCCGGGTCGAGTGCCACGACCCGCGAATTGAGATCAATCTCGGCGAGCGAACCGTCCGCCTTGATCAGATGCGCCAGGAATTCCCCGGCAATGCCCGCGTCAACGAGCGCCTGTCCACCCCGTGCCGGATCCGGCAACAGGTCGTAATAGCCGGAGCCCGGTGCCTGGACGGAGCCGATGCCGACCAGGGCCACGGTTGCCTGGCGTGCCAGATCGAAGACCTCGCGGATCGAGGCGACATTCATCAGGAGGTCGCGCTGCTGCTCGTCCTCGGCAAACAGGGGGGCGTGGACGAGTTGCGCCGTGCCACCGAGCTTGTCGGCCAGTTGCGTCGCTAGGTGGTTGACGTCGGTATAGTGCTTGCCCTGAACGCCGCCGGTCAGCGGCACGACCCGGACATCGAAACGGCGCTCGGCTTCGAGGTTTTCGACCACCGCACTCACCGCCTTGCCGCCGGTGATGGCGATGATGTCGCCATCCCGAAGCGTTTCGAGGAGATGGTTGGCCGCGACACGCCCGACCATCTGCAATGTCGTCTCGGGATTATCCGATACGGTGGGCGTGACCACCGACTGCTTGAGGCCGAAGCGCTGCGTGACGTCGTTTTCCATGTCGACCAGCCGCTGAAAAGGGCTGGAGATGCTGATCTTGACCATGCCCGCCTTGCGGCCAGCGGCAATCATGCGGTTCACCTTCGTATGCGAGAGGTTGAGCTTCTCGGCGATCTCCGACTGCTTCACTCCCTCGATGAAATGCAGGACGAGGACCGAATACATCTGGCGCTGCTGATCGAATTCATCCCTGTTATCCACCATGACGCGTCGTCTCCTCTTGCTCTCGGGTGCTCAGCGGCGACGCTTGACCAGGTAGTGGTCGAACAGCACGGCGGTGAGCAGAATGCTTCCCTTGATGATGTCCTGCCAGTAAACCGACACATTGAGCAAGGCGGGCGAGCTGGAAACCACCGAAAGCAGGACCGCGCCGAGGATGGCACCGAAGATCGTGCCGGCACCGCCCGAGAGGCTGGCGCCACCGATGACGGCAGCGGCGATCACGTTCAGTTCCATGCCGACGCCGAAACTGGGCTGGGCGGAGCCGAAGCGGGCCATGTAGATGACGCCGGCCACACCGCAGAGCGCAGAGCAGAGCGTGGTGGTGGCGAAGATGACGCGGCCGACGCGGATGCCCGAATAAGCGGCCGCCTTGGGATTGCTGCCGGTATAGAAGACCTTGCGGAAGGCCGTTGTCCGGCGAAGCAGGAAGTCGAAGGACACGACGACGACCACGAAGATGATGATGACAAGCGGGATGCCGTAGACAGCGCCCTGGCCGATGAACTTGAACTCCGGCGGCAGGGAGAAGAGCCCGAGCGGTCGACCGCCCGTCGCCAGCAGGCAGACGCCGCGGGCAATCACCATGACGCCGAGCGAGACGATGAAATGGTGCAGGCCGACCACGGTGGTCAGAAAGCCCATGAACATGCCGATGCAGGTGGTAACCGCAATGGCGAAGGCGGCTGCGGCCCAGGGATCGATCCCGTTGAGGAACAGCCAGCCGGCGACCACCATGGCGAGCGCGGTGACGGAGCCGACCGACAGGTCGATGCCACCCGAGATCAAGAGGATGGTCATGCCGACCACCACGATGCTTTCCACCGCAAAAGCCATGGCCATGGCACGGAGATTGTCGACCGTGAGGAAGTAGGGCGAGATGAAGGACATCACCGTGAACAGCGTCAGGATGATCACGATCAGGCCTGTCTCGCGCGCCTTGATCGCGGGTGTCCACCACTGAACCCGGCGCTCGGCGGCCGAGCCTGCGTGCTGCTGTGTGTCGATCGTTACCATTTGTCCCACTCCCTCATGCTTTGCCCTGGGACGCGGTAACGTCCACGGGCGAAGTGTCGCCCTGGGTCAACTGACTGCTGATCGATGCAAGCTGCATGATCCGTTCTTCGGTCATCTCGGCACCGGTCACCTCTCCTGTAATGCGCCCCTCGCGCACCACCAGCACCCGGTCGCTGACCCCGATCAGTTCGGGGAGTTCGGAGGAGATGACGACGACACCGACTCCCTCATTGGCGAGATCCCGGATCTGGCGATGAATCTCGGCCTTGGCGCCGACATCGACACCCCGTGTCGGTTCGTCGAGGAAGACCACCTCAGGCTCGACCGACAACATCTTGGCGAGCGCGACCTTCTGCTGGTTGCCGCCGCTTAGCGTATTGACGGCGTCGCCCACCCCGTTGGAGCGCAGCTTCAGCCGTGTCCCGTAGTGCTCCGCACGCGCGGTTTCCTGTCGGCGGCTGATCAGACCGAAGGGATTGGCCACGCGTTTCAGATCAAGCGCCGAGACGTTGCTGGCGATGGACATGTTGAGGAACAGGCCGTCGCCCTTGCGGTCTTCGGAGACATAAACCAGCCCCTCGCGGATGCTGTCACGATAGTCCCTCAGCGATAGTTTGCGGCCCTTGAGCACGACCTCGCCTTCAGCCTTGCCTTCCAGGCGGCAGATGGCGCGCACGATCTCGCTGCGCCCGGCGCCGATCAAACCGGCCAGGCCGAGGATCTCGCCCTTGCGTAAGTCGAAGCTGACGTTGGAAACTCTTCGCCCCTCGGTCAGGTTGCGCACCGAGAGGATGACATCATCCGACTTGGCGTCCGGCGCCTGTTTGGGCGGGTAGAGCTTGTCGAGCACGCGCCCGACCATGCTGTTGACGACATCTTCCGGGGTGATCGATGCGACCTCCGCCGTCTTGATGTGGCAGCCGTCGCGCATGATGGTGATGCGGTCGCAATGCTGGAAGATCTCCGCCATGCGGTGGGAAATATAGATGATCGCGATGCCGCGATCGGCGAGGCGACGCATGATCTTGAACAGCGTCTGCGCTTCGGTTTCGGTCAGGGCCGCCGTCGGCTCGTCGAGGATCAGAATACGGCAGTCGAGCGTCAGCGCCTTGGCGATCTCGACGATCTGCTGCTGCGAAATCGAGAGATCGCCCGCACGGCGTCTCGGATCGATATCGCCGATTTCCTTGAGGATGTCACCGGCGCGGACGACCAGTGCGCGGTAATCCATCAATAGGGTACGGCTGCGGCCCGTTTCGGCCATGAACATGTTTTCGGCGACTGAGATCTCCGGGCAAAGAGCGATTTCCTGGTGAACGAAGCCGATGCCGAGCCGGTTGGCCGCATTCGGTGAGGCGATGCGAACATGGGCGCCGTCAAGACGGATTTCGCCACGGTCGGGCTGCAGGATGCCGTCGATGATATGCATCAGCGTCGACTTGCCAGCACCGTTTTCGCCTGCCAGCGCATGGATCTCGCCGCGGCGCAGTTCCAGTTGGGCGCCACGCAGCGCCTGGACCGGTCCGAACGACTTGTGCACATCCGTCATGCTGAGGACGACCTCGGCCATGACACCCTCCCCTTACATCACTTCGACTTCCCCGGCGCCGCGAGACGCGCCGCCGGGGCCATGCAGGTCGGCGCTCAGCGCCCCTTCATGTATTCGTTGAGGTCGAAGGATGCGGCGTTCGCCTTGGTGATGACCGCAAAACCATTGTCCATCGACGGCACCTGCATCGGATTGAAGCCGGAGACCTTGTAGTCGTTGAACGGATCGATGAGTTCCGGATGGGCGCCGAGGAAGGTGTTCATGAAGCCCATGAAACCCTGGATGCCCTGGTTCGGATTGACCGACATGTGGATGTTGCCCTGCTTGATGTGTTCGAGCGTGGTGGGCGTGATGTCGGCGTGCAGGATCAGCACCTTTTTCTTGGCTTCGAGAACCGCTGCAACCGCACCTTCGGCCGAACCTGCTTCGGGGATCCAGAGCGCGCCGAGGTTCGGATTGGCCTGCAGCATCGCTGCGACCGCCTGATAGGCCGCGTTGGAATCCTGGTTCGTCGCCTGGCGACCGACCAGTTTCATGTCCGGATGGGCACGCTCCATGTAGTCGATGAGCGCGGTCACACGCAGGTCGTGATTGCTCTGGCCCGGGTTTTCAAGAACCGCATATTCGCCCTTGCCGCCGAGCGCCTTGACGATTTCTTCGGCCGCGAACTTCGCCTCGGCGACGTTGTCGGAGGTGATGTAGGCGGTGCGCTTTGACTTCGGCGAGTCAGCAGCAAAGGTCGTGACCGAAATGCCGGAGTCGATGGCCCGGTTGATCGGCTCGATGAACGGGTCCGACTGCATCGGATGCAGCAGGATGCCCTTCGGCTTTTTCACGACTTCCTGCTCGAAGGACGCGATCTGCTTGGTGATGTCATAGTCCGGCGTGCCGGTGAAGGCGGCTTCGCAGCCGAGTGCCTGGGCGGCCTGCTTGAAACCCTCGAAGACCGGGACCCAATAGGGATGGCCGGAGACCATGACGTTCATGACATAGGTTTCGCCCGGCTCGCAGGCAAACTTTCCTTCCGCATTGGCCGGCGCGACAGACCCGGCGATGGCGGCGGCGGCAACCAGGCCGATGGCGGTGGCGGCCTTCAGAGACTTCAGCATTTTCCCCTCCCAGAGATGACAGATGACCGCAATAAAATTCCTTTTCCGGAATTTATTGCATGTCGGGATTGATATCGCCGGATTGGTCTTGCGTCAATCACTTTTGCATAATATTTTTTATCGTGAAATTTATTTCACACAAGAGTGAAGAGTGCCGACAAGACGACGGGTTCAGACGATCACCATGCGTGCGAAGACCACGCCAGAATATGCCGAGGCACTACTCCTTGCGCTCAGTGCGCTCAGAGCCGAGACTCGACGCGAGGCAGGGAATGTCTTGTTCGACATTCAGATGTCGGAGGTGGATGCAGGAGACTTCCTCCTGCGGGAAGAATTTCTGGATGACGGGGCCGTAGCGGCGCATCGCGCGTCGAAACACTTCTCGGCATTCAAAGCTGCCACGGCCGGGTTCCCGCTGGTTTTCGAGCGCTACGGGCCTGTAGACTGAGGCCGAGAGGGCCCACTTAAGGAACCCCGACCACCGGAGTGGCCACCTTGCGGGAGAAAATCGGCATAACGATCGGAAGTCCGGCTATATCGATGCCGAGGTTCAAGGTAAGACTTGCTCTTGCCGGGCATCGAAGGGGGTCAAGTGGAAATGAATTACAAACATGGCAAAGCCCGACTTCCACTCAGCCTCGCTATCTTTCTCGCCTGGATGGCGATCACGATGCTCGGGGGCACGTTGCTGAGCGGTGGGCAGAAGCAGTCCCTGATCGAAGGCATTTCGAAAGGACCGCTCTGGAACGTAGTCGCCGCTTTCTTCTTCCTGGTCGTCATTATCATCGCGGCGGGTTGGCGCGATCTGAAATTCGGGGCGCCCGACCCCATGAGTTCGCTCCGGATTATGTGGTTCCCGGCGCTCTACATCTTCGCGTTCCTCGGCATTGCAGGACTGCTAGGATTGCCGCCTCTTAACCTCCTTCTGCTCATCCTCCTCAGTACGGCCTTTGTGGGCCTCTCTGAAGAGACGATGTTTCGGGGCGTGCTATTTCAGGCGTTGCGCACACGGGTGAAACTCTGGCCCGCCATGATCTGGACGTCGGCCCTGTTCGGCTCCGTCCATACTCTCAACGTGCTGACGACCGGCGATATCGTCGGGGCACTTCTGCAGGCCTTTACCGCAATGCTGAGCGGTTTTGCCTTCATGGCCATTCTCGTCCGCACCGGCTCGATCTGGCCGGCGATCATCTACCACGCCCTTTGGGATTTCGGCACTTTCGCGATCACCGCCAGCAGCGGGGCCACAGGCGCAGCTTCGCCAGTCGCTGTCAACGAGTGGAGCTTTCTGCTGCCTTTCGCGCTGGTGCTGCCGAACTTTCTCTATGGTCTCTATCTGCTGAGAAACGTGCGAAACAGCACGCGCCTCAGCACCGATGAACCGGAGATCTTGCCGGTCGGCAGCCCGCGCTGAACTCGTTGCTTCATTCCCGAAAAATCCGCCGATTTCGATTTGAAATCCGGAAGTTTGTGCCTTGGGATGCGATACCGTAGACGAGCCCGGCGTCTGCAACGTTCAACTGACCCACCTCTCCGCAAGTCAAAGTCTGACGAGATCCGCATCGGATGGAACAAAACCGCCGCATGGGTGTTGCGCCCGAAGGCTGTGGTTCCACGGAAGGGGAAAACGTGTTCCGAGCATTTGATTTCATCCATCCAGACGCGGATGGCGGATGATGGATCTCGACATCTATTGCGGGCCAGCACCGACGCGCGAATCCCTCTGGGGGACCTGGAATCCCGATCCGCCGTTGCTGGCAGCCATCGCTGCGGTCTTCGTCTTCCTGATGATCTCCGCGAAAAGCCGTCCGCAGCGCCTCGCGGCCTGGGCGTCGCTCCTGTTGATGCTCCTCGCGTTCGTCACCCCTCTCTGTGCGCTTGCATCAGCCCTCTTTTCCGCCCGGGTCGCCCATCACGTCGTGCTGGTGACACTGCTGGCGCCGGCCATCATCCTTGCCATCCCACGCGAAATGTTGCCCAAACCACGGCTTCCGGCGCAACTGTCGTTCGTCGTGCATACGATCCTGATGTGGGTCTGGCACGCGCCGGGTCCCTATCTCTTCGCGCTCGGCTCGCCGGCCGCCTACTGGCTGATGGAACTCAGCCTGATCGGCTCGGCCCTCTGGCTCTGGATGGACATGCTCTCGCCGCGGCGTTCGGCAGGCGCTGCCATCGCCCTTTCGCTCGGCACGACGATCCAGATGGGCATGCTGGGCGCGCTCCTGACCTTCTCGCGCGAACCGCTCTTTGCCGCCCATATGGACAGTACCCATGCCTTCGGCCTGTCTCCGCTCGCCGACCAGCAACTCGGCGGCCTCCTCATGTGGGTGCCGGCTGCCCTTCCCTATCTCGCCGCAGCACTTCTCAGATTGCGCAGCGTCTTTGCCGGACGAAGCTTCGACAGCAAGGCGCCACGCTGATGATCGCCTTGCTCAAGTTCGTCCACATTACAGCGATCGCGATCTGGACGGCGGGCCTCATCAGCCTTCCGAGCCTCTATGTGCAGCGGGCGCATGTCGAGAATGACGACGCGCTCTATCGCATGCAGCGCATGACGCGTTTCGCTTTCGTCGCTTTGATTTCGCCAGCGGCCTTCATCGCGGTGTCGACCGGGATCGCGCTCAGCTTCCTTCGCGATGTGTTCTCAGCCTGGTTTTCCTGGAAGCTCGCATTTGTCGGGCTGCTGGCCATGTTCCACGTGTTCTCGGGCCTCGTGATAATCCGCCTGTTTCGAGAAGGCGAAGTCTATCCCGTCTGGCGCTTCGTTGTAGCGACGGCCAGTTGCTGTGCCGTCGTGGTCGCCATCCTGGTGCTTGTTCTCGCCAAAGAGGCGCCGGACTTCGCCCTACCGCCGATAATGTCGGAACCGGGCGGGCTGAAGCGCCTGCTCGATCCTTTCAATCCTTGGGCGACACCATGAGGCCGACCCCGTGATCGAAGATCAGCTTGCCCCCATGCCAGCCGGCCACGCCGGTCAGAACAGCCGCGAGGCCCGACAGGAGCAATCCATGCGGCAGGACCGCGTCCTGATCGAGCAGCCTCAGACCCCAATTGGCGCCCGCGACCGAGATCAGCGTCACAGCCGCAATGGCATGCGCCCAGCTCGCGACGCGGGCACGAATGCCGGGTACCAGCAGCAGCTCCACTGTTCCGACAACACCGGCGGCCATGCCTGCAACGAAGGCTGTTCCCGCGGTCCACAAACCGACGCGCAGCCAGAAGGGATCGGCCGTCCACCAATAGAAGACATCGACGGCAAGCGTGCCGAAGACAAGGGCAATGGGGAAATGCACGCTCATGGCATGCAGAGGGTGACCGGCGACGGCGATCGCGGGAGCCTTGTCCTTTTCTTCCAGCTGCTCGATGACGGGATTGGGCGTGCTGCTCTGCGACGTCTCGGCCATGGAAGTCCTCCGTTTTCGGTCAAAAGGCGCGGAGTACGGGGAATGTTCCACCGCGTATTCATCGCACCATTTATCGTTCTACCTCTTGCCGCCTGTTCCGGCGATCTATCTACGCTCGATCCGGCCGGTCCCTATGCCGGCGCGATTGCAAATCTCTGGTGGGTCATGCTGGCCGGCGCCTGCGCGATCCTTACCCTCGTGATCGTGCTCTTCGGCCTGGTTCTCTTCCGCCCGGGCTTCGGACGCAGTCTCTCGGTGAAGGGTTGGATGATCGCCGGTGGCCTGTTCCTGCCGGTTCCCGTGCTCATTGCATTGATGACCTATGGCATGGCGCAGGGCGAATATCTGATCGGCGCCTGGCAGAGTGAACCCGTGATGGCCCGCGTCGAGGCGAGAGGCGCCATGTGGCGCTGGGACTTCCGCTATCCCGATCTTGCCGCCGACGTGTCGACCTCGGAGACGCTGCATATTCCCGCCGGTGGCGTCGTGGAAGTGAGGGTGACCAGCGCCGATGTCGTGCACAGTTTCTGGATCCCGCGCCTCGCGGGCAAGATCGACGCCGTGCCCGGCCACACCACCGTGCTCCGGATCAAGGCCGATGTCCCCGGGCGCTACGGCGGCATCTGCGCGGAATATTGCGGCACCGGCCATGCCGGCATGCGCTTCACGATCGAGGCCCACCCGCCGGAGACCTATCGGCAAAGATTGACTGCGTTGACGGCGGAAGGGCCTGCACCATGACGGACAAGACGCCCGAAACCGGCTTCGATACCCCGGGATCGCCGATCCGGCTGCATCATCAGCTGGACGCCGTCTGGGGATCGGGGCGAGGATTGACCCGCCTCTCTGCGGTCAATCACACTGTCGTCGGCATCCGGTTCATGGTCACCGCCCTCGTCTTCTTCGCCATTGGCGGCATTCTCGCCATGCTGATCCGCACCCAGCTCGCCTCGACCAACAGCACCTTCCTCGATGCCGCCCAATATGCGCAGGTCTTCACCATGCATGGCGTCATCATGATGTTCCTCTTCGCCATCCCCTTCTTCGAGGGGCTGGCGATCTATCTCCTCCCGAAGATGCTCGGTGCGCGCGACCTCGCCTTTCCGCGCATGTCCGCCTATGGCTACTGGTGTTACCTCTTCGGCGGCTCCTTCCTCGTCGCGGCACTCATCTTCGGCATTGCGCCCGACGGCGGCTGGTTCATGTATACGCCATTGTCGTCGCGGCCCTATTCGCCAGGGATCAATGCCGATGTCTGGCTGCTCGGCATCACCTTCGTCGAGATTTCCGCCCTGTCTGCTGCAATCGAGATCATGGTCACCATCCTGAAGCTTCGGTCTCCCGGGATGTCGCTGACCCGCATGCCGATCTTTGCCTGGTACATGCTAGTGGTCGCCGCCATGATGCTGATCGGCTTTCCGCCGCTGATCCTCGGCTCCATCCTCTTGGAAGTGGAGCGGGCCTTCGACATGCCCTTCTTCGACCCGACGCGCGGCGGCGATCCGCTTCTGTGGCAGCATCTCTTCTGGCTGTTTGGGCATCCGGAGGTCTACATCATCTTCCTGCCGGCGGCTGGCGCGCTCTCGACCATCATTCCGGTGCTGTCCCGCACACGGCTCGAAGGTTACGGCCTGATCGTGGCGGCAATCGTCGCCATGGCCTTTCTCTCCTTCGGGCTCTGGGTGCACCACATGTATACGGTGGGCATTCCGCATGTGGCGCTCTCCTTCTTCTCCGCGGCCAGCGCGCTGGTTGCTATCCCGACGGGCATCCAGATCTTCGCCTGGCTCGCGACCATCGCGCATGGGCGACCGCAGCTCTCGATCCCGATGCTGCATGTCTTCGGCTTCTTCTTCGTCTTCGTGCTCGGTGGCCTGACCGGCGTGATGCTCGCCATGGTGCCCTTCGACTGGCAGGCCCATGACACGCATTTCGTGGTCGCTCACCTGCATTACGTCCTGGTCGGCGGCTTTGTCTTTCCGATGATGGCGGCCGCCTATTACTGGCTACCGCACATCACCGGCCGGCAGCCGGTGCAGCACCTGTCGAAACCGGCCTTCTGGCTGGTCTTCATCGGCTTCAACGTCACCTTCTTCGCCATGCATCTGACCGGACTGCGCGGCATGCCGCGACGTGTGTTCGAATATCCGCAGGAAGCCGGATGGGAGGTGTTGAATTTCATCTCTTCCATCGGCGGCTTCGTCATGACGATCGGCTTTGCCCTTGTTGCCCTCGACCTGATCATGCTGGTTCGCTACGGCCGCCCCTTCCGTCGCGATCCCTGGAAGGCGGGAACGCTCGAATGGGCGACGCCTACGCCGCCACCCTCCTACAATTTCGGCTCGCTTCCCCATATCGACGTCCGGGCCGACGCGCTGGAGCCGAGCGTGCTGGGGCCGGAACTGGCTGCCGGCCGCGGCTATCTCGGCTTCATGCGCAACGGATGGATGGAGACGCTGACCGTCGACATGGTGACGGGACGCCTCGATCATGTCGTCGTCCTGCCGCGTCCTACCTATCTGCCCCTGTGGACGGCAATTGCGACGGCTTGCTTCTTTGCCAGCCTGCTCGCGAAACTCTATTGGGCGACACCAGTCGCACTCGTCGCTGTCGTCGTTCTCTTCTTCCTCTGGACGCCGTCGACGGGTCTGAAGCAGGACATCGGACCATTGGAGGTCGGTCGTGGAGAAAGCGCGCCGCATCATCAGCAGGTGGACCAGCCGCCGTCCTGGTGGGCCGTCGTCTTTGCTCTCGCAGCAGACGCCACGCTCTATACCTCCCTGATCTTCGGAGCCCTCTTCCTCTGGCTATCGGCTCCAAACTGGCCGCCACCGGAACTCGGCTTCACCTTTGCCGGCCCCTCCATCCTGGCCGCCATCGCCCTGGTGGGGGCAGCGCTCTCCGCACGGCTGTCGGACGGCCGAGCCGGCCGGACGGCTTTGGGCCTGGCATTCACGCTTAGCGCGCACCTGATTACGGTCTCAGCCCTGTCGGTGCTCCTGACGTCGCTCCCGGCGCCGACCAGCCATGCGGCGCTGGCTTCTGCCTTCGCCGTCGCCGCCTATGTCACGCTTCATGCGGGCATCGGCGCGGTGCTTGCGGGCTATGGTCTGTGGCGGTGGCACGGTGGCTACATTTCGATGCAACGGCGGCTCGATTTGCGGATCGGAAGCCTCTGGCATGACTACACGGCGGTGACCGGTCTCGTCGGCCTCGCCTTTCCGTTTGTCCTGCAAAGCCTGACCGGCTCGGGAGGTCGTTGAGATGCGTGTCTCCCCCTTCGTTCTAATCCTCGCCGGTTTCATCGTCTGGGCCGCTGCATTTCTAGTGCTCTACGGGCTGCAGGCCACAGGATGCCGCCTGGGCTGGGACCAGGTGGCGCTCGGCCCGACATCGGGGCTCAGATGGCTGCTGGGGGCAATCGTCGTGTCCGCTCTGGCGCTGCTTTTTTGGCTCTACTGGTTTGGCAGGAGGACCCTACCGATGAAAGCGATGTCGTCGGATATCCTGCCCCAGATCGCAACTGCGGCGCATGTCGCCGCTATCGTCTCGACGCTCGTCACCTATTCCGGCGTGTTCTGGCTCACCCTCTGCTGACGCACTATGGCCGCGAGCCCAGCGCCATTACCGGCCTGGTGCGGGCCTGGTGAGGACAAAAGCTGCACAGGCAAGAAGAATTGCGCCGAACAGCAGCTTCAGCCAAAGTTGTGGCGGTCCGAAGAAGACCACGATGCCGTAGCTCATAGTCATCAGCGAGACCGAGGCAATCTTAGCCCTTTGCGATATCGCGCCTTCCCTGCGCCAGTCTATGAGCGGCTGGCCGTAGCGCGGATGCTCGATCAGCCATTGCTCGAAACGCGGTGAGGACCGGGCGAAGAGGGCGGCAGCCAAGATCATGAAGGGTGTCGTCGGCAGCACCGGCAGGAAGACACCGATGACGCCGATCGCCACCATAAGCCAGGCGGCGGCAAGAATGAGGAGGCGCATCGGGTTCCCTTCGCTTGCGGCCATCGCGTCCCCTGGAGATATGGCACGATTCGGATCTGCCAAGGATTTTGAGGATTGCGGCAAATGCGGCGATTTTTCGTTTGCGCCGCAACAGGCCGGAATGCATCCTTGCCCGACAATCCCCATCGTCAGGAATTCAGCTTTCATGTCCAAGGTCACCATCGTGCTCGGCGCCGGTATCATCGGCGTTTCCACTGCTATTCATCTCGCCCGTCGCGGACGCTCGGTGGTGCTGGTGGATCGCCGGGGCGCCGGTGAGGAAACCTCTTTCGGCAATGCGGGTCTCATCCAGCGCGAGGGCGTCGTGCCCTATGGCTTCCCGCAGCAACTCGGCATGTTGATCCGCTACGGTTTCAACAACCGGATCGACGCGCATTATCATGCAAGCGCGATGATGAAGCTCGTGCCTTTCCTGTCGCGCTACTGGTGGCATTCGAACAAGAACCGGCACCAGGTCATCGCACGTGCCTATGCGCCGCTGATTGAAAACTCGATCAGCGAGCATCAGGACCTGATCCAGGCGGCAAAAGCCGAAAACCTGATCCGCAAGGACGGCTGGATGGAAATCTTCCGCACCACCGGCAAGCGCGACGCGGAACTGGCCGAGGCAGAGCGACTGGCACGCGAGTACGGCGTCAGCTACCGGGCCCTGAGCCGCGAGGACCTGGCCAAGGAAGAGCCGCATATTCGCGGCGATTTCGTCGGCGGGTTGAAGTGGAACGATCCGTGGTCGGTCACCGACCCGCAAGGCCTGACGAAGGCCTATCTCGCCTATTTCCAGTTGCTCGGCGGACGCTTCGTCAAGGGTGACGCCACGACCCTGGAAGCCGGCACATCGGGCAAAGGCTGGCGCGTGAAGACCGATGACGGCATGGTCGAGGGCGACGATGTTGTGCTGGCACTTGGCCCCTGGTCGGAAGAGGTCACCCGCAAGTTCGGCTATCGCTTCCTGCTTGGCGTCAAGCGCGGCTACCACATGCATTATGCGCCCGCCGGCAATGCGGTGCTCAACAACTGGACCATGGATGCAGAGCGGGGCTACTTCCTCGCGCCGATGGAAAAGGGCATTCGCCTGACAACGGGTGCGGAATTTGCCAATCGCGATGCGCCCAAGTCTCCCGTCCAGCTCGCCCGGGCGGAAAAGGTCGCACGCGAGATCTTCCCGCTCGCCGACCGTCTGGACGCCGAACCCTGGATGGGTGCCCGCCCCTGCACGCCCGACATGATGCCTGTCATCGGCAAGGCGCCGCGCCACGAGGGTATGTGGTTCGCCTTCGGCCACGCCCATCACGGGTTGACGCTTGGTCCGGTCACGGGCCGTCTGATCGGAGAAATGATGGACGGGGAAAAGACATTCATCGACGCCAAGGCCTGGAGCCCTGAGCGCTTTCGCCCCTGAAAAACAAAGCTTTTCTAGCCCCCTTCTCAGGGGGCTAGCCTTTTTGGCGCCGAGGTGGTAACCATTCCAAATAATTTGATCAAATTGTTTCCCGGTGGAAACAGGCCGGAACGAAGCTCGCGTCGCAAGAACGCCGTCGGTCGAGAGGATCAGGAAGAGACCGACAGTGGCATGCGCCGGTGTTTGATCCATAACGCGAAAAGCGTCTATCGTTAGCGGATTGAAATCCGCCAGCGCTTTATCGCGCGCTTCGAACCCGAACGACATCAGCCACACGGTGACCCATGGATATGGCCGAAGAGGCCCGCGAATTCTTCGCGGCAAATCCCGATATTGAAGTACTCGAAGCATTCGTCATCGACGTGAACGGCGTGCCGCGCGGCAAGTGGATTCCGCGGGAGCGCGCCATCGACGTCTTGACCAAGGGCATGGCCATGCCGCGCTCGGTTTATGCCCTCGACGTCTGGGGCCGTGACGTGAATGCCGCAGGCCTTGCCGAAGGTACGGGCGATCCTGATGGCATCTGCTTTCCGGTCCCCGGCACGCTCTCCCGCGTCACCTGGCTTTCGCGTCCGACCGCACAGGTGCTCTTGCAGATGCACACCCAGGAAGGAGAGAGTTTCTACGCCGACCCGCGCCAGGTGCTGGGCCACGTGCTCGATCGCTTCAAGGCGGCGAAGCTGACGCCCGTCGTTGCCACAGAACTGGAATTCTACCTGATCGATCCGGTGCGCTCGGCACTCGACCCGGTGCGTCCGCCGAACACGCGTGACGGTCGCTGGCATACCGGCCAGACGCAGGTTCTGTCGATCTCCGAACTGCAGGACTTCGAGGAGGTCTTCCATGGCATCTCGACAGCTGCCCGCGCCCAGAATGTCCCGGCCGACACGACGCTGCGTGAAAACGGCCCGGGCCAGTACGAAATCAACCTCAACCACGTGCCTGATGCGCTTGCGGCGGCCGACTATGCCGTGCTGCTCAAGCGCATCGTCAAGGGCGTCGCCCGCGCCAACGACCTTGACGCGACCTTCATGGCCAAGCCCTACGGCATGCAGGCCGGCAGCGGCATGCATGTGCATTTCTCCGTTCTCAACGAGAAGGGCGAGAACATTTATGTCGGCGAGGATGGCCCCTCGGACGCGCTGTTCCATTCGGTCGGTGGCCTCTTGGAAAGCATGGGCGAGAGCATGGCGATCTTTGCGCCACACCAGAATTCCTATCGCCGCCTGCGTCCCTCCGAACACGCGCCGACCTATGCGTCCTGGGGCTTCGACAACCGGTCCGCGGCCGTGCGCGTGATCACCGCGTCGAAGCCTGCGACCCGCATCGAACATCGCGTTGCCGGGTCGGACACCAATCCCTATCTGGTTCTCGCCATGATCCTGTCGGCAGCGCTCGCCGGCATGAAGGAAAAGCTCTCGCCCGGCGGCGCGATCTCCGGCGACGACCATGCGGTGAGCCACGAACCGCTGCCGACCAATTGGGACTATGCATTGCAGCGTTTCGCCAAGTCGAGCTTCGCTTATGCGGCGCTCGGGCCGAAGTATCGCAGCCTCTATTCCGCCTGCAAATATCAGGAACTCTCGGAGTTCTCGCTGCGGGTGACCGACGTCGAATACGACGCCTATATCCGGACCGTGTGAGGTGACGCCATGACCAAGTCGATCGGACCCAATCCCGGCCATGCGGCCACCTATTACGCAGCCTCTGCCCGCGACAAGCGCGTGCGCCCGAAGCTTGACGGCCAGCACACGGCCGACATCTGCATCATCGGCGCCGGCTTTACCGGCATTTCGGCAGCTCTGGAGCTCTCGGAAAAGGGCTATGCCGTCATCGTGCTGGAAGCCGATCGCATCGGTTTTGGCGCCTCGGGTCGCAATGGCGGGCAGATCGTCAACGGCTACAGCCGCGATCTCGAAACGATCGCCAAGCGCTATGGCCAGGAGAAGGCCGATCGGCTGGGCGAGATGTCGCTCGAGGGCGGCCGGATCATTCGTGAGCGTGTGGCGAAGTATGGGATCGAATGCGATCTTGTCGACGGCGGTTTCTTCGCTGCTTTCACCGACAAGCAGGTGAAGGAGATGGCCGACGTCCGGGCACACTGGATGAAACATGGCCATGACGGGCTGGAAATGGTCTCCAAGTCCGAAGTCGCGAAATATGCCAAGACCGACCGTTATGTCGGCGGCATGATCGACCGTCACGGCGGCCACATCCATCCGCTCGATCTGGTGCTCGGCGAGGCAGCGGCAGCCGAAAGCCTCGGCGCCAAGATCTTCGAAAATTCGAAGGTCGTGCATCTCGACACCGGCCCGCAACCCTTCGTCTGCACCGAGGGCGGCATCGTCAAAGCCAAGCATATCCTGGTCTGCGGCAATGCCTATATGGCCGGCATCGCGCCGAAGGTGACCGAGAAGATGATGCCGGTCTCCAGCCAAGTGATGGCAACTGAGCCGCTGGACGCAAGGCTGATCGAGGAACTGTTGCCGGCCAATTACTGCGTCGAGGATGCAAACTACGTGCTCGACTATTACAGGCGCACGGCCGACAACCGCCTGCTCTACGGCGGCGGCATCGGTTATGGCGGCCAGGACCCCACGAACCTGACGGGCGTCATCCGGCCGAACATGCTGAAGACCTTCCCGCAACTGAAGGACGTGAAGATCGACTATGCCTGGAGCGGCAATTTCGCGCTGACGCTGACGCGTATCCCGCATATGGGCAAGCTGTCGGACACCGTCTACTTCTCGCATGGCGACAGCGGCCATGGCGTGACAACGACGCATCTGCTCGGCAAGATCCTGGGCGAGGCCGTTCACGGCCAGATGAGCCGCTTCGACGTCTGGTCCTCGCTGCAGGCCTATCCCTTCCCGGGCGGCCGCATGTTCCGTGTGCCGTTCACGGCGCTCGGTGCCTGGTATTACGGCATGCGCGACCGGCTCGGCGTGTAAGGAGAGAAGGGATGACCCGCACCGTCACTGTCGCCGCCACCCAGATGGCCTGCTCATGGGATCTGCCCGGCAACATCGCACGAGCGGAAAAGCTCGTGCGCGAGGCCGCTGCGAAAGGCGCTCAGATCGTCCTGATCCAGGAGCTGTTCGAGGCACCCTATTTCTGCCAGGACCAGATCGCGGAATTCTTCGATCTCGCCAAGCCTGCGCATGACAATGCGCTGATCGAGCACTTCGCAGCGCTGGCTGAAGAGCTCAACGTCGTCATTCCCGTCAGCTTCTTCGAAAAGGCCGGGCAGACCTTCTTCAACAGCGTGGCGATCGTCGATGCGACCGGCGATGTGCTCGGCATTTATCGCAAGAGCCATATCCCTGACGGTCCTGGATATACCGAGAAGTTCTACTTCTCGCCCGGCGATACTGGCTTCGAGGTCTGGGAGACGCGGCATGCGGCGATCGGCGTCGGCATTTGCTGGGACCAGTGGTTCCCGGAAGCGGCGCGGGCCATGGCGCTGCAGGGGGCGGAACTGCTCTTCTACCCGACCGCGATTGGCTCGGAGCCACAGGATGCGAGCCTCGACAGCTCTTGTCACTGGCAGCGCGTGATGCAGGGGCATGCGGCGGCGAATCTCATGCCGGTCATCGCCTCGAACCGCATCGGCAAGGAGGACGGTCGCAAGGGCACGTCGCTCACCTTCTACGGCTCGTCCTTCATCTGCGACCAGACCGGCGCGATGGTTGCGACCGCCGATCGGGAGACGGAGACCGTGTTGACCGCGACCTTCGACCTGAAAGGCATTGCAAGGCAGCGCGCCAGCTGGGGCCTGTTCCGTGACCGCCGGCCGGAGCTTTACAGTCCGCTGTTGGGTTACGAGGGCTGAGCCTCAGGCCTCGACGGCGAGCCCCTTCAGCGCGTCGGCGACAATGCCTTCAACGGGCTGATCGATGGACACTGTGACGACGGCCGGCTCACCGGTTGGCACTTCCAACGTGGCGAGCTGGCTGTCGAGCAGACCGAGCGGCATGAAATGGCCGGTGCGGGCGCCCATGCGCCGTCCGAGCAAGTCTCGCGATCCTTCGAGATAGACGAACGAGAGGCGACCGCCGGTCGCGGCGCGCAGGTGGTCCCGGTAGATCCTCTTGAGCGCCGAGCAGGACACGATGTTCCCCTCCCCGCGCGCCAAAGCGTCCGCCATGCGCTCGCCGATCACGGTCAGCCAGGGCCAGCGATCCTCATCGGTGAGCGGCGTTCCGGCCGCCATCTTCGCGACATTGCTTTCCGGATGCAGCACATCGCCTTCGATGAAGGGCAGCGCCAGTCGTTTTGCCAGTGCTTCACCGACCGACGACTTGCCGCAGCCGCTGACGCCCATGACGATCACGGCCTGCGCAGCGGCTGGCACATTCTCTTGCGGCATTCTTTTCCTCTCGAGCAGCCTCATCCAAGGGCCGCGACAATAGGAAGGTTCAGGCGAAATGCAATCCGCTCTTGCTCGCCTCGGCGCAGCTGCTTGCTTGGCCTCTTGCCGAAAGCCTCTCCACCCGCATGGCCGCCGCGACCTTTTCGGCCATCATGATGACAGAGGCATTCGTATTGCCACCGATCAGGCGCGGCATTACAGAAGCGTCGACGACACGCAATCCCTCGATGCCATTCACCTTGAGAGTCGGATCGACGACAGCTGCGTCATCGGAGCCCATGCGGCAGGTGCCGACGGGATGGTAGATCGTGTCGGCCCGGGCCCGAATGGCGGCATCGAGCTCCGCGTCGGACCGGCCGGCGGGGTAGAGTTCCGCTCCACGATACTTGTTGAGCGCAGGCGCGCCCATGATTTCGGCCATCATCCGGGCCCCCTTGCGCAGCGTCTCGATGTCGCGCGGGTCAGACAGGAAGGCGGGATCGATCAGCGGCGCCGCCGACGGGTCGGCACTCGCCAGCCAGACGGTGCCACGTGAATGGGGGCGCAACACGCAGACATGGCAGGAGTAACCATGACCCCAATGCATCTTGCGCACGTGGTCGTCGACCATGGCGACGACGAAATGCAGCTGGATGTCCGGCCGGTCGAGGGCAGGGTCGGTTTTCAGAAAGGCGCCCGATTCCGCGCAGGTCGAGCGCAGATGCCCCATGCGCTCGGTGCGCCATTCGTTCGCAGCCCGGATCAGGTCGCGCGTCCCCATGATACCCATGCCGAACATGTCGGTGTCGGGCGAGCGGAAGATCATCGTGTAATCGAGATGATCCTGCAGGTTGGCGCCGACTTCCGGGCGATCGAGCACGACAGAGATGCCGAGCGACTTGAGATGGTCGGCCGGGCCGATGCCGGACAGCATCAGGATTTGCGGTGATTGCAGGGCGCCAGCCGACAGCAGGACTTCCCGGCCCGCCCTGACGACACGTTCCTCCTTGCCAAAACGATAGGCGACGCCGACCGCCCTGCCCCGCTCGACGATGATGCGCGATACATGCGCCTCGGTGATCACGGTGAGATTCCGGCGCGTCATGACGTCGTGCAGGTAAGCCGCGGCTGCCGAGCAACGCTCGCCACGCTTCGGCCCGTTCCAGAACTGCGTCGTCTGATAGACGCCGGCGCCTTCCTGACGCGGCCCGTTGAAATCGTCGTTCTGCCGATAACCGTTCTGTTCGCAGGCCTTGAGAAAGGCCTGGTTGATCGGACGCGTCCAGTTCTGGTCGCAGACCTGGAGAGGGCCGCCGCGGCCATGCAGATCGTCCGCACCGCGAATATTGTCCTCTGCCTTCCGGAACCACGGCAAGACCTCGTTCCAGGACCAGCCCTCGCAGCCTAGAGCCGCCCATTCGTCATAGTCGCGCGCATGGCCACGCACATAGAGCATGGCATTGATCAGGCTCGATCCGCCGAGTCCCCGACCGCGCGGCTGGTAGCCGCGGCGGCCGTTCAATCCCGGTTGCGGCACGGTGGAGAAACGCCAATTGGCACTTTTCACATGGCCGGGAACCAAAGCTGCGGCGGCCATCGGCACGCGGGCAAATATGCCGTCCCCCCGACCTCCGGCCTCGAGCAGGCAAACGGTGACGGAGGGATCCTCACTCAGGCGCGCCGCCAGAACCGAACCTGCCGAACCGCCGCCGATGATCACGTAGTCGTACATGCTCTCCCCCCAGAGATCCCCGGCAGCGCGGCATTTCAACCGCGACTTTATTAAGCGGACTTAAACTGCCGTGCACGTAAGCGTAGCATAGCGGCGGAGGGACGCAAGATGGGGACAAACGCTTGTCTCGCAACGAAAAAACCCGCCTTGCGGCGGGTTGATCCAGGCTGTTTCGATTGGTGTCTTCAGGCTGCCGGCGCGCGCCGAACATTGCGTGGCGCGAGATCGTCGATTCCGAGTAGGAAGTTGATCTGCGGCCGGGCCTTGACCAGATCGTCGATCGTATATTCCGAGAGAACGTCGAAGAAGGCATTCAGCGCCCGGCGCAGGGCCGAGTTCAAACCGCAGCTGTCGATCAGGGGACAATCCACATCACCGTCGTCATCGAAACATTCCGCCATGGCGAAGCTGTCTTCGGTGACCTTCACGACATCGAACAACGTGATCTTTTCAGCGGGCCGACCCAGGCGCACACCACCGTTGCGACCGCGCACGGTTTCCACGAGCCCAGCCTTGTTAAGCGGCTGCAGGATCTTGAACAAGAAGAGTTCCGAGACCCCATAAGCCTTGGCGATTTCCGGAATGCGGCTCAACTGATCAGTGTTGGCGGCGCAGTACATCAGCATGCGCACGGCGTAATTTGTCTGCTTTGTCAAACGCATGCACGATTCCTCTGTTTTGTTGCGGCTTATATAGCGCCTTTTGTAGTTTTGAACAATTCCAAAATACTCAAGTTCTGTGCTCACGTGTCCGTGATTAAAGTCGAGTGGAATTGACAGCTTATCTCAATTCATGAATATGCGCGTCAACATTCCGCAAGAGGGAGGCATTGCCATGACATCCATCCGTACATTCGCACTCGGCGCCGTTTCCATGTTGGCCTTGTCGGCCGGTACGGCTGCGGCCGAAGGTGAAGTCAACATCTACTCCTATCGCCAGCCGGAGCTGATCCAGCCGCTGATGGACGCCTTCACCAAGGAGACGGGCATCAAGACGAACGTGCTCTTCCTCGACAAGGGCCTGGTTGAGCGCATCACGGCTGAAGGCGCCAATTCGCCTGCCGACGTCATCCTGACGATCGACATCGCGCGCCTGACGGAAGCCAAGGAGGGCGGAGTCACACAGCCGCTGAACGACGAAGACATCAACAAGCAGATTCCCGCCCAGTATCGCGATACCGATGGTAACTGGTTCGGTCTGACAACCCGCGGCCGTGTCGTCTACGCGTCCAAGGACCGCGTCTCCGAAGATGCGATCACCTATGAAGAGCTTGCCGATCCCAAGTGGAAGGGCCGCATCTGCATGCGTGACGGCCAGCATTCCTACAATATCGGCCTGTTCGCCTCGATGGTCGCTCATCATGGCGCCGAGTATACCGAGAAGTGGTTGGCCGGCCTGAAGCAGAACCTGGTCAAGAAGCCTGATGGCAACGACCGCGCCCAGGCCAAGGCGATCCATGCCGGCGAATGCGATCTCGGTCTGGCCAATACCTATTATCTTGGCCTGATGCAGACCAATGAGAAGGAGCCGGAAGAGAAGGAATGGGCCAAGTCCGTCAAGGTTCTCTTCCCGAATTCCGCTGATCGCGGCACCCATGTCAACATCTCCGGCATGGCGCTGGCCAAGAATGCCCCGAACAAGAACAATGCGGTCAAACTGATGGAATTCCTCGCCTCGGACCAAGCGCAGACCATCTATGCCGAGCAGGTCTTCGAATATCCGGTCGGACCGAACGCCAAGGCCTCCGAGATCGTCGCCGGCTTCGGAACGATCAAGCCCGACACACTGCCGCTCGTCGACATCGCCGCCAACCGCAAGACAGCGTCCGAACTGGTCGACAAAGTCGGCCTGAACGACGGCGCGACGCAGTAAGCTTCGGCAGTACCAATAAAAGCGGAAAGGGCGGTCGTGACCGCCCTTTCTTGCGTTTCAGTCGTCCCGGAGAGAGCGGTCAGGGCACTGCCGCTCCGATTGACCTGGCGTGATCGTCGATCGCCTGGCGACGCTCGGCAGTGCCCGGGTGCGTGGACAGGAAGCTGGATTCGCCATCGAGCCCGAGCTTTTCCTCCAGGCGCGCAAAGAAGCGGCCGATGGCCCGCGGGTCGCGTCCGGCCTTCGCCATCAGCTCCACCGAGATTCGATCCGCTTCGCTCTCCGCGTCGCGGGAATGCGAGAGCGACATCAGGGCCGCACCATTGGTGAGGATATCCTCGCCAGCAGCGCCAACGTCCCCCGCGATCAGCATGATCAAACCAGCCATACCGGCGGCACGATAGAGCTGACGCAGCGAATGCTCCCGCTCGACATGGCCGATCTCATGGGCAAGCACCCCGATGATCATGTCCATGTCGCCATCCGCCAGTTCGATGAGCTCATCCGTGATGACGAGCGTGCCATCCGGCAGGGCGAAGGCATTGGGGCCTATCACGCCGCCGAGGCGGAAGTTGAGGTTGTAGCCATTGTTTCCGCGAGAGGAGAGGGCGGCGACCTCGTTGAAGGCCTCCCGTATCTCGGCCTGCCGGCTATCAGGCAGCTTGCTGTCGTTGAAGACCGCCTGATCGAGGGACAGCAGCGTGCCACTTGCCATCCACTGCGTCACGGCCGGTGGCGTCACAAGCACGGCCACCTCGACCAGGGCCGGCACCGCATAGCGGTAGATGAGGCCCGCGAGCATGAAGATCGCGACCACCAGAGCAATGAGGCGGGGATGGAAGCGTTCGAGCTCGTGGACGAAACCGCCCTTGCCGTGCTTCTTCAGCCAGAGATCTATGGCGTCATTGTCTACTGTCTCGAACAGTGAACCGTCGGCAAAGGTGATGCGGCGCGGGACACGACCGACCCGGGCGGAAATCTCCGTCCGGGCCAGATCCCCCACAGAGACCGGATCGCCGCCGGCGGCGAGCCGGACATAGAGCGTCTTGTCCGCCCCCAGAAGCACGGCCGGCTCGGCGCGGCTGGAGCCCGGCGGGTGCCAGTGACCGGAGGCGATGGGCTTGTCTTCAGAAGCCAAAGTCGAACCCTTCGAGATCGAGATATTCGGCCGTGACGGCCGAGCCGGAATTCTGCATGGAGGCTACCACATCGCCAAGCTCGCCATCGACCACGATGCCGGAATGCTCGATAACATAGCGGTGCTCGCGCACGGCCGCCCAGGGGCGCATGAGGCTGAGGGTGACGACCGTGACCACGAGATTTGAGACGACGATCCAGAAATAGCGGAGGCGGCCGACATCCGAGAAGAGGCTGTGACGGCTGTCGAAGCGCGCGGCGTTCATCACTACGTTGCGAACGCCGATCCGGTAGAAGATCGCGGCCACGCCCCACAGAACCAGCGCGGGGACGAGGGCGCCGTAGATGCCGAGAATGAGGTTCAATTCCGGATCCGAGCTGGTATCGGCACCTTCCACCGCGCTGTAATAGGCCATGATGCCTAGCAAGCCGCCGACGGCAGCGCCCACCAGCATCAGCAAAAATGCCGGCAGCCAGACGCGGTAGAGAGCACCGATCTTCGGATCGGTCTCGAAGGCGCGATCGCCATAACGCAGGTTGTTGAAGATGTAGCGATTGAGCCAGCGGCTGGCGAAGGGCGCGAGGATGCCAAGCGAGAAGAAGGAAACGAGACCACCGACGATGATCGCGAAGAAGGCGCCGCCGGTCTTGCCGACGAAGTCGAAGCGGATGTTTCGGTAGCTCGTGACGCGGGCGTTGAAGCGCAGACTGCGCATGACGATCCACGGCAGGAGGACAAGCATCAACAGCGCCAGGATACCGCCCGCGATCGGGCTGAAGGTCACGAGCACATTGTAGGCGATGATATAGCCGAAGACGATGGCGCGGCCGATGAAGATCTGCAGGCCACGAGCGTGATAGTCGAAGGAGTGACCGTCAATGAACGAGTTCCCGTAGAAATAGCGGTTGCGGCGAACCTTGGCCCAGGCCGAATAAATGCCGACCGTGATGATGGTCAGCAGGATGTTGACGATCCAGATGCCGAAATACTCACCGGCGCTGCCGCGAAACTCGCCGCGCCGCAAATTGGCCGCACGGCCAAAAACTGCCTGTTGCATGAAATGTCCCTCAGAAATCAAATTCGTACGCCGCTATCCCGGGCGACATGCTCAAGCACATTGACCACGAGACACTTGCGCACTCAAGTGCGCGGCGACACTCGGGTATCAGGCCGTCATGTCTCACCGATCTCGACGCACCACCATTTCGGCCGACCACCCTTGTAGGAATGGTAGGTGGGCTTCAGATCGGCGGCGCTTGTGCGATCGAAGGCACCCAGCAGGAGCGCGATCGTGGGCTGGACGTCGATCGCGCCGATCGAGGAGCCGCAGGTGCCACAGAAGGCACGCGATGAGATATCGGACGAGCGCCATGTGGACGGGCTGCCTGATGGCCCGACCCAACGGACGGCCTCGCGGGGAAACTCGACCCATGTGGCGGTCAGGCTTCCGGTGTGACGCTGGCACATCTTGCAGGAACAAGTATGGGGCCGGGCCGCAGGCGCATCGGCCTCGAAACGCACCGCTCCGCAGAGACAGCCGCCGGTATGGATTTTCGTCTTCGCCATGATCAACGCTCCCCCGAGGAGAAGCTTAGCAGCCGGTTTGACGCTGACAAGAGAACGCCACCCTGCCTTTCGACAGGGTGGCGCGAATGGAAACAAGCTGCTGGCTTGATTACTTCATCGTCGGCATAACGAATTCGGCGCCGTCCTTGATGCCCGACGGCCAACGGCTGGTGACCGTCTTGGTGCGGGTCCAGAACTTGATCGAATCCGTACCGTGCTGGTTGAGGTCACCGAAGGAGGAAGACTTCCAGCCACCGAAGGAGTGGTAGGCGAGCGGAACCGGGATCGGCACGTTGATGCCGACCATGCCGATGTTGATGCGCGAGGCGAAGTCGCGGGCGGCGTCGCCGTCGCGGGTGTAGATCGCAACGCCATTGCCGTATTCGTGCTTCATCGGCAGATCGAGGGCTTCCTCGTAGGTCTTGGCGCGGACGACCGAGAGAACAGGTCCGAAGATTTCGGTCTTGTAGATGTCCATGTCAGGCGTGACATTGTCGAACAGGCAGCCGCCGACGAAATAGCCGTCCTCATAGCCCTGGAGCTTGAAGTCGCGGCCGTCGACCACGAGCTTGGCACCGGCTTCGACGCCCGAGTCGATCAGGCCACGAATACGCGCCTGGGCTTCCTTGGTGATGACGGGGCCGAGATCGGCCTTGTCATCGGTGTAAGGACCGATGCGCAAGGATTCGACCATCGGGGTCAGCTTTTCGATCAGGCGGTTTGCCGTCTCTTCGCCGACGGGGACTGCGACCGAGATCGCCATGCAGCGTTCGCCAGCCGAGCCGTAGCCCGCGCCCATCAGCGCCTGAGCGGCCTGGTCGAGGTCGGCATCCGGCATGATGATCATGTGGTTCTTCGCGCCGCCGAAGCACTGGGCGCGCTTGCCATTCATCGCAGCCGTTCCATAGACGTAGCGGGCGATCGGGGTCGAGCCGACGAAGGAGACGGCCGAGATGTCAGGATGGGTCAGGATACCGTCGACGGCCGACTTGTCGCCATTGACGACGTTGAGGATGCCGGCCGGCAGACCTGCCTCGATCATCAGTTCGGCAAGGCGGATCGGAACGGACGGGTCGCGCTCCGAAGGCTTCAGAATGAAGGCGTTGCCGCAGGCGATTGCCGGGGCGAACATCCACATCGGGATCATGGCCGGAAAGTTGAAAGGCGTGATGCCGGCGCCGATGCCGACAGCCTGGCGGATCGAATACATGTCGATGTTGGGGCCGGCGCCTTCGGTGAACTCGCTCTTCGACAGATGCGGGATGCCGATGACGAATTCGCAGACTTCCAGGCCACGGATGATATCACCCTTGGCGTCTTCGATGGTCTTGCCGTGTTCGCGCGAGAGGATCTCGGCCAAGCTATCCATGTTGTCGTTCAGAAGCTGGACGAACTTCATGAACACGCGGGCGCGGCGCTGCGGGTTGGTGGCGGCCCACTTCGCCTGAGCGGCCTTGGCATTCTCGACGGCGGCGTTCAGCTCTTCGGCGCTGGCGAGCGAAACCTCGCCCTGCACTTCGCCAGTGGCCGGATTGTAGATCGGCTGCTTGCGGCCTGAATTGCCGGCGACGTGCTTGCCACCGATGAAATGACCTACCTGATACATGGGTATCCTCCTGTATTGTTATGCAGGCAGTATGCGCTTTGATTTGCACAAATCAACGCGATGATTTACGCATCTGTTGTGCAAATTTCGACACAAGGCAGCCATGAACTGGGATGACGTCCGCATATTCCTCGCCGTGGCACGGACCGGCCAGATCCTGGCGGCATCCAGACGTCTGGGCCTGAACCACGCCACGCTTTCGCGCCGACTGACGGCGCTGGAGACGGCGCTGAAGACACGCCTGTTCATCCGCCGAACGAACGGCTGCGAGCTGACTGCCGAGGGCGAAGCTTTTCTCGCCTCTGCCGAGCGCATGGAAACGGAAATGCTGGAGGTCCAGGCGCGGCTCGGGCGGACGGACACACAGGTGGCAGGCACGGTCCGCATCGGCGCGCCCGATGGTTTCGGCGTGTTCTTCCTCGCATCACGGTTGGGCGCCCTGATCGAGCGGCATCCGGAGCTGAAGATCCAGCTCGTGCCGGTGCCGCGCTCGTTTTCGCTGTCCCAGCGCGAGGCCGATATCGCCGTGACGCTGGAGCGGCCGGATCAGGGGCGGCTCGTTTCGTCGAAGCTCGTCGACTACACGCTCGGCCTCTATGCCTCGAAGGGCTATGTCGAAGCGAACGGATTGCCGGCAACGCCGGAGGAGCTGAAGACCCATCGTCGCATCGGCTATGTGGAGGACCTGATCTTCACGCCGTCACTCAATTTCACCGGCGAGGTGATGCGCGACTGGAATGCCGGTTTCGAGATCTCCTCGGCGATCGGGCAGACGGAAGCCGTGCTGGCCGGGGCCGGCATCGGCATCCTGCACAGCTATATCGCGCGCCAGCATGAGAGCCTGGTGCGGGTCATGCCCGACGTCACGATCCGGCGTGCCTATTGGACAACGTTCCATGAAAGTGCCCGCGAACTCGTGCGCGTCCGGGCGGTCGTGCAGTTCCTGCAGGATGCCGTCGAGCTGGATCGGGCGATCTTCGGCTGATGCGCCGACCGGTCCTGTCAGCGACAGGCGATTCGGAGAACCTGGGGAATAACGAGCCCGCCGAAATAGGCCTCGTTCGGCTCCGCCGTAACGGACACGTCACAGTCCGATGATGTGCCGCTGATGATCGCTGGGGTGTCCGGGTCGAATCGGAAGGCGACGGTGAAGTCGCGATCGCGCAACATCACCGAGAAGGGCTGCTCTTGTAGAGCAAGCGGCTCCGACCACCAGTAATCCGCCGTGACGGCGATGTTCTCGCCCACGACGTCAACTTTCACGGAAATCGGTCGGGGCATGGCGAGCCACTCGGACCCGAGAGCGGCTTCGATGAAAAATTGTCGGGCGGAAAGACGTTCGAGCATTTCGCTTGTGAGATCGCCCCGCTCCGTGGCCGACAATGTGCCATCGCGATTGTCGTCGAAGCGCGTGACGAGGCGTCGGCTGGTCGCATCATCAAAGACAAGGAGCTGCGAGAGGCTTGCAAGCCGATTGTCATCGAGATGGAGGACCAGACGCGCGGTGGCCGAGACATCCGGATGGGCCGCCGCAGGGGTGGCAGCGGTCAGCAACACAGCCAGGAATGCTTGATGGCAAGATCTTGTGATCATGGAGCAACAACCGCCGGCGAGGACAGTTGCGGCATATTTGGGAAGATCGGTGGCGTCAGGCTGGTGTCGCGAGCTGCCAGATAGGCGCCGCCATAGAGCAAGGCCGCGGCGAGCATCCAGCTGCCCAGTATGCGGGCAGCAATGATGAAGCCCGGGGCCCGACAGTTGGAAACTGGCAAGGCGACGGTGAAGATCAGGGCGGCCTGAACGAGCGGCGCGCTCAGCCGGTAATGGCTGGCAAACAGCGTCGGGTCGCCGAGGCGTGTGGCGATCGCGAGGGCGGCGCCGGCAGCAGCGAGCGCCGGCAGCGATAGCCAGGAGCGAAGAGCAGGCGGCAGAACCAGAACGAGCCCAATTAGCGCACAGGCAATAGGCCCCGCCAGAAAGAGATGGGCAGCGGCCCCCGGCACTGGCGCCATAAGACCATATAAGGCTTCTCGGAAAAAGACGCCGCAGAGGCAACCAAAGAGAAGGCCGAGCAGACCTGCAAGGGCGGAGCGCCTCTGCAGCTGTCCCAGCAGCACGCCGATGCCCACAAGCGGCAGCAGGAACTCGGCGGTGGCGATGGCCGCGTAGGCCGAGCTTCCGTCAGACAATCCAGGCATCAAGGACGTGGCTGCCACCGCAGCCCCGAGCAGCAAGGGCAGCACTGAGAGAAGACGGAATGGCGAAACGACCATCAGGCGACGAGGAAGTAGACGCCGCCGAGGCCGATCAGCCCACCCAAAGCCCGGGCCAGCTGGCCTCCGTGAAAACGCTGAAAACCGAGCCCAACCGCAATGCCGGCGAGATGGATGAGGCCGGTAGCGACGACAAAGCCCAAGGCGTAGTCTGCGGGATCGGCGGCTGTGGGCAGCTCGGCGCCATGTGCATAACCGTGGAAGATGGCGAAGGCCCCGATCACGAGCACGGCGAGCCATTCCGGCGGTCGCCAGAGGAAGGCGATGGCCGCGCCCAGCACAATGATCGAAAGGGCAATGCCGCTTTCGACGGCCGGCAGCGGTACACCCGCAATGCCCATCATGCCGCCGATGACCATGATCAACGGAAAGGCGATCGGCAGGCTCCAGACCGAGCGGCCACCCATTTGCGCGCCCCAGAGACCAACGCAGAACATCGCCAACATATGGTCGAGGCCAGACAGCGGATGCTCGAACCCGTGCAGGAAACCGCCCCCCTCACCCGCGAGCACATGCGCATTGGCGGTGCCGGGCAAAGCCAGCACAAGCAAGGCAAGGCCAAGGATATGACGAGGACGATTGAACGACATGGGCTTCTCCGGAATGTTGCGATGAACCGGACTCGTCGCGCAGCTCGGCAGAGCGTGGTCTGCATGGCGGATCCTGGATCGGTGTGACTATATCCGAATCGTTTGAGAATGTAGACGAGGATCTGTTGCCGCAGCCGGCCAAACGATCGACCGCGGCCTCTAGCGGCCCAATAGGCACGACAAGTCAGACGGAGCAGCGATGATGGTGAGGCTTCCTCCCTTACAGCGATCACAGGGTGACACGGCGCGCAGCCTCCGGCTCGCCCACGTCTTGGCCGCTATGCTGCTCCTGCCTTCCACGGCGAGTGCCCATGTGATGGACGGACCGCTTGGCGGTTTCGGCTCGGGCTTCGGCCATCCTCTGGCCGGGCCGGACCATTTTCTCGCCATGCTGGCCGTCGGTCTCTGGGGCGCCCAGATCGGGGGACGTACGGTCTGGACCCTCCCCGCCACTTTCCCGATGATCATGTGCGTGGGCGGCGTGCTTGGCATGCTGGGTCTATTGCCGACGGAGATCGTGCAGGTCGGGATCGCGCTCTCCGTTCTGGTTCTTGGCGGGGTCATCGCGGCAAAGTGGAAAGCCCCCGAATGGGCCGCGCTTCTGCTCATCTCCATCTTCGCCCTGCTGCACGGCGTCCCGCACGGGGCGCTGGCGCCGCGCGCCAGTGACCCGGCCGCCTTCACCGTCGGCTTCGTCGTCTCCACCGGCGTCATACATGTCGTTGGCATTGCAATCGGTGCTGCCCTCAAGCCTATCGCAGGCGGTCGGCTGGTGCAGGCACTCGGTGCCGCCATTTCGCTGGCCGGTATCTGGTTCCTGTTTGGGCTGCTGACGGGCTGAACCGGCTGTCGGCCCTGCGATCCGGGCGTTTTGCTGCATTGCGACGGCATGGTTTCTGTTGACAAATCGGGATCAAACCGCACAAACGACGGCACCGGCCGCGACCGTAAAATCGAGTGCGCGGCCAGCGCAACCGTGAACAGCTCAGGCACAGGCTCTCCATGACCACGAATACCGCACTCCTCGACTTCCAGATCGTTCCGAATGCCGCGCCCATGCCAGAAGCCGAGCGGCTGAAGGCTTTTGAAAACCTGGGCTTCGGCACGCTGTTTACCGACCACATGGCGGTGGTGCACTGGCATGTCGACAAGGGCTGGCACAGCCCGGAAGTTTCCGCCCGCAAGCCGTTCCAGATCGATCCGGCCGCAAGCGTGTTGCATTACGCCCAGGAAATCTTCGAGGGTATGAAAGCCTACAAGGGCGCAAACGGCCGCATCACGCTCTTTCGCCCGGAAGAAAATGCGCGCCGCTTCAACAGGTCGGCCGAGCGTATGGCCATGCCTGACGTGCCGGAAGAGCTTTTCCTCAAGGCTGTCGAGGAACTGGTGAAGATCGACGCCAAGTGGGTTCCGGAAGGCGAAGGCAGCCTTTATCTGCGTCCCTTCATGTTTGCCAGCGAAGCCTTCCTCGGCGTCCGCCCCTCGCGCGAATACATCTTCTGCGTGATCGCCTCGCCTGTTGGTCCTTATTTCAAGGGCGGCAGCAAGCCAGTGACGCTGTGGGTCAGTGAACATTACACGCGTGCGGCTCCCGGCGGCACGGGTGCGGCCAAGTGCGGTGGCAATTATGCCGCCAGCCTTCTTGCCCAGAAGGAAGCCTCGAGCCGCGGCTGCGACCAGGTCGTCTTCCTCGACGCTGCCGAACACAAGTGGATCGAAGAGCTGGGCGGCATGAATGTCTTCTTCGTCATGGACGACAACACGGTCGTCACGCCGCCGCTGTCGGGCACCATCCTGCCGGGCATCACGCGCGCCTCGATCATCAAGCTTGCCGGCGACAACGGCCTTGAGGTCATCGAACGGCCCTATTCCTTCGACGAATGGATGGCCGATGCCAAGAGCGGCAAATTGCGCGAGGCCTTTGCCTGCGGCACGGCAGCCGTCGTCGCGGCCATAGGCACCGTTCGTCATCCGGCCGGCGAATTCGTCATCGGCAATGCCGGAACTGGCATGGAAACGGAGAAGCTGCGCAACCAGCTGACCGGCATCCAGCGCGGCTCCGTCGCCGATACGCATGGCTGGGTGAAGGAAGTGGCCCGCGCCTGAGCTTACTCGACTCGCGTCGAAACCTTTGGCCCCGTCATGGCAACATGGCGGGGTTTTTCGTCCGGCCGCGCCTCGATCCTTGAAACGCTTGTCGGCCAAACTAGGCTGGGGAAAACTGTCAACTCAAGTTGACGGAAAACAAACATTTATCAATATTTTTGCATGTTTTCAGATAGTGCGTTCGACGTGCATGGCATTCCCACACCCTAAAGTTAACGGCATCAGCCCCAGTGGAGCCTATTCGTGCAGCACTACAATCGCATTTCGTCAGACGAGCCATCGCTGACCATTTTTCCCCTCGCACGCCAATGGGAGCTCGTCGCGCAGTCCGCGCGGGAACTCGATCGGCTGCATGGAAACCAGGCGGACCAGTTCTGGATCCGGCTGTGCCGCAGACTGGGTGCCGAACTATCCGCGCTTGGCTGTTCCTTGGAGCATATCCGGCTGGAGATCCTCGCGTTTCAACAAGCCGTGCTTTCGACGCTGAACGGGTTCTACCGCGAAGCCTGCGCCCGCTAGACCAATCGGCCGAGACTATGAGATCGCCGGACAAAGCACGGCACCGGCAGCGGCCGTGCGCCAGTTGTGGATGCGGGCGCCGATACGGCCGTCCCTGCGCCACACGACTTCGGCATGCAAGACATCGAAACGGTGGCTATAGATGATGAAGTGCTCGGCCCGATCGAGCAAGATGTCGTCGCCCAGGACCAGATTGAAGCCCCTGGGACTCCAGTTAGAGATCCATCCGCGGAAATGGCAACCAAACTGGAGAATGAGCGAGGTCGCCTCGCAGGGCTGACGCACAAAACCTCGACGCTCCATCACACCTCCGCTGGGCACTTGCGCAGTCAGAGCATCAAATCCGGCGAAGGCAAAGTTGGAATTGCAGAAGCTGTTGCCATCACGTCAACAGCTCTGGTCGCATTTTAACGATCATCATTGCGAACGATCGGTACGGCAGAGGTCAAATTCAGGAACTGATCGTCGATAATGGCAAGGGGAGAAAATGGTACGGTTGGGGGGAATTGAACCTCCGACCTCAGGTGCCACAAACCTGCGCTCTAACCAACTGAGCTACAACCGCACATGACCGCGTCACTGACGCCGTCGAGGGGTCACATACGAGCAGATGGATTTTTTTTCAAGCCCTTTCTGCACATCGCGTGAAAAGGCTCGGGATATGAAAAGGCCGGGCTTGAAGGCCCGGCCCAAGATCCTTGGGAGGATTTTCTGGTCGCGTCAGGCGATCAGGCAACCTTCAGCGAGGACATGACCTTCTCGGCAGCTTCCTTGCCCGGCTTCGTCACGGTCTCGGTCACCTTCTTGGCGGTTTCCTGGATGGACTTGGCGTGCTCGATCGTCACTTCAGCCTGCTTGCGGATGAAAGCAGTCTGCAGTTCGACGAGCTCGGCAACCGACTTCACGCCGAGGAGCGCTTCCATGTGGGACAGCGACAGTTCGGCATTGGTGCGCATGGCGTCGATAGCCTTGAGGCCAAGTTCGACCGTGCCGGCCTGGGCCGTCTGGACGGTGGCTTCCACGGTCTTCGTGGCTTCTTCCGTCGCGGTCTTCATCTTGGCATAGGCTTCCTTCGACTGGGCTGCGCCCTTTTCGGCGAAGTCACGGAAGCTTTCCTGCATCTTCGAGGGGTCGAAGGTCGAGAAAGAGAACATATCCTTGGTGTTCATGGTGCATTTCCTCTTGTCGCGGGGTCCTTGGTGACCCCTCATGTTTCATTCATGGACTGCATATAGCACCGATCATTGTGCATTGCAATATCATTGTGCACTGCACAATTAGTTTTTCTGCATGTTGATAATTCAGCCGGATTAACCTTATCGACCGAAAGGCGCTCCACTTTCTGGACCCAGGGGCACTGCCTAGCTATTAAAAATCTGTTAATTTACTCGCAGGCCATGAAGTGCAGGTTCCCAAATGCCCGCTCAATACCCTTTCATAGATGTCGCCGTGCACGACCAGATCCGCCCGCGCCTTGCGCGAGGCGAAGCGCTGGTGCTGTTTGCGCCGGGACTGGAGCGGGTGCTCTGGTGCAATGGCGCAGGTGCGCGCTTCTTCGGGGCTGCCTCGATCTACGACTTTCTCGAGGATGGTCCTCGGCGCAGCGATATCACCTTCCGGCAGATCGAGACGGCGGCGCGGCAGCTGGCAACAATCGGCGACAGCCGCAATCTGATGCTGCGCATCACGTCCGGCTTCCAGAAGGTGCCAGTGACGGCGGTTGCGGAATGTATCGAGGTTCGCCGCGGCGAGCCGGTGATCCTGCTTGCCGTGCCACCGGTCAAGCCTTCCAGCGGAGACGTGCGACAGCTCGCGGCGGACCTGATGAGCGGTTTCGACGACCCGGACACGCATATGGTCGTGCTTGACGGTGACGGCGGGCTGATAGCCAGCTCCGAAGGCTTCGCTGCCCTGGGCGTGACGCAGCAGACGACGCGCATGCTGGTTACGCTCGTCGACGCGGATGGCGACCGGCTGGTGAAGCGACCGATCCCGACAGGCCTCGGCCATCTGCCAGCAGCCATTGGCAAGATCTCCGACACTCCCGCCCTGCACCTGCTCTTCGCGGTCGAGACCATCCTCGGACAGATGGATCCGAGCGACGACTTTACCGACGAAGACGATGCTGATCTGCCTGCGGCCATCGCCGAGCCCGTTCGTTCCGACGATACGATCGAAGACATGAGCGAGGCCGAGGCGATCGAGCCTGAACCGGCCGTGGATGATGCGGACATGCCCTCGCCGGCCGCCCCGTTCGAAAGCGTGATCGCAGCGATCGGCGACATCGAGGAGATCGAGCCGGACACGGACGAACTGAACGACAGCGACGACGTCGAAGAGGACCAAGTCGTCGAGGCGGTCGAAGCCGATGAGCTTCACGCCGAACCCGCCTCTCTTCCGGCTGATCAAGATAACGAGCCCTTCGTCGAAGCGCCCGTGGTGCCGACCGAGGAGACGCCTGTGGAAGCGGCCCCGGTCGCCGAGATTGTGCCTGTCGCTGCAGTGACGGCACCTCGCCTACTGCAGTCCGCGTCAGGGGATGATCGCTTCGTCTTCAGCCAGGATCGTCGTGCGACCCGATTCGTCTGGAAGATCGACGCCGAGGGCCGTTTCAGCGAGGTCTCATCCGAATTTGCCCAGGCCGTCGGCCCGCGCGCGGCCGATATCAACGGCGTTGCCTTTTCCGACCTTGCAGCTCTCTTCAACCTCGATCCGGAAGGCAAGATCGGCGATCTGCTGAAGAAGCGGGATACCTGGTCCGGTAAGACGATCTACTGGCCCGTCGAAGGTACGCGGCTGGTGGTCCCGGTCGACCTCGCTGCGCTCCCGACCTATACGCGCAATCGCGATTTCGATGGCTTCCGCGGCTTCGGCATCGTGCGTGTGGCCGATGCGCAGGAAGACCCGGATGCGATCGGCATGACCTTCCTGCGCGAAGAGCCGGTCGTTGAAGACTTGATCGAGCCGACGGTCGAAGTCACTCAAGATCCCGACGAAGATCTGGTCGAGTTCCTGACGGAACTTAGCGAAGGCGAGAGCCATCCGCCGGAAGACTTCGTCGAAGACCAGATCGCGGAAACCGGCGAGGACGTGCTCAACGTACTGCTGCATTCCGACGACGACATCGTGGAAGCGCCCGACGCGGAAGCCGACGTCGCCGATCCTGCGCCTGATGTCGACGAGGATGTGCCCCCACCGCGGCCGGCGGCCTACGAGCCGCCGGTTCTGAGGATCATGGAACCGCACAAGCCGAGCCTGCCCGACAAGGTAGTTCAGCTGCAGGACCACCGTGCTCGCCAGCGCGACGCACTGACGCCGGGTGAACAGGCGGCTTTCCAGGAGATCGCGCGCAAGCTCGACCCGCTCGGGCTGCGCGCCAAGGTGGAACAGTCGCTCACGCCGTCCGAACCGCCAGTGCTGCGCAGCGAACCGGCTGCCCCCGCCCCGCAGCCGCCCGAGCCGCCGGCAGCTGTATCCCCGGTAGCTGTCGCCCAACCGCCGCTGTCGGAGCTGACGCCCGAGGACACGCTGCCGGAATTGCCGAGCGAACGCACGACCGGCAAGCGGGAACGCAGCCTGACCGCCGAGATCGTCGACCTGATGCCGGTTGCCCTTCTTGTGCATGTCGGCGATCGGCTGATCCATGCCAACCCGGAATTCTTCAGCCTGACGGGCTACAAGACGCTGGCCGAGCTCGATGAAGCCGGTGGCCTCGACACGCTCATCCAGCGACGGGATCTCGAAACCCCTGGCGACGAAGCGGGACAGGTCGTCGCGCTCTGCGCAGACGATCGTCTGATGCCTGTGACGGCGCGGCTGCAATCGGTGCGCTTCGAGGAGACGAGTGCGCTGATGCTGGCGCTGATCGCCCAGCCAGAAGACCGCACCCGCGCGGATATCCCTGCCGAGCCCCCGGCTGACATGCCGACGCCCGTCGCGGCCTCTGTCTCAACGCCGGCCCAGGCGAGCGAACTCGCCCGCGTCAAGGTTGAAGTCGAGGAAATGCGCTCGATCCTCGAGACTGCGACCGACGGCGTCGTGATTCTGGATTCCGACGGCGACATCCGGTCGATGAACCGGGCGGCGAGCGCGCTGTTCAACTTCGACGACATGGAGACGCGCGGCAAACCCTTCGTCATGCTGTTTGCCCATGAGAGCCAGAAGTCGATCCTCGACTATCTGAACGGGCTTTCCGGCCATGGCGTGGCCAGCGTGCTCAACGACGGCCGCGAAGTGATCGGGCGGGAAGCCTCCGGCGGTTTCCTGCCGCTGTTCATGACGATCGGCAAGCTCACGTCCTCGAATGGCTACTGCGCCGTGATCCGCGATATCACCCAGTGGAAGCGGACCGAAGAAGAACTGCGCAACGCCAAGCGTGCGGCCGAAACGGCGAACGCCCACAAGACCGACTTCCTCGCCCGCGTCAGCCACGAGATCCGGACGCCACTCAATGCGATCATCGGCTTTGCCGACATGATGGCGAACGAGCATTTCGGTCCCGTCGGCCATCCGCGCTACGGCGAATATGCGCATGACATCGTGCGGTCCGGCCGGCATGTGCTCGACATCGTCAACGACCTGCTCGACATATCCAAGATCGAAGCCGGCGAAATGGAGCTGGATTTCTCCTCCGTCGGCTTGAACGAAATGGTGCAGGCGGCAGTCTCGATCGTGCAGCCGCAGGCGAACAGCCAGCGGGTGATCATCCGCACCGCGCTGTCGCAGGCCGTGCCGAATGTCGTGGCCGATGGGCGGTCGATCAAGCAGATCGTGCTGAACATCCTCGCCAACGCGATCCGCTTTACGCCCTCGGGCGGACAGATCATCGTCTCCACGGCTTATGAGCCGAACGGCAGTGTGGTGCTGCGGATCCGCGACACCGGGATAGGGATGTCGCGCAGCGAACTGGAACAGGCGATGAAACCGTTCCGCCAGGTGTCGACGGGCACGCCGCGCAACCGTGGCGACGGGACCGGGCTCGGCCTGCCACTGACCAAGGCCATGGTGGATGCCAACCGGGCGCAGTTCGCCATCTCCTCGACGCCAAACGAAGGCACGCTGGTCGAGGTGATGTTCCCATCGCCGCGCGTGCTGGCGGACTGAAGATAGGACGCGACGCCGAGAGCGGGGAATGGCATGGCAACCTTCAGCATTTTCCTCGGCATCGTCATCGCAATCGGCATCGGCGCGATGAGTCCGGGACCGAGTTTCGTACTGGTCTCGCGTATCTCGATTACCAATCGGCGCCTGCATGGTCTCGCCGCCGCCATCGGGATGGGGCTTGGCGGTGCCTTCTTCGCCATCCTCGCGCTTGCGGGTCTCGTCGCGCTGCTGAAGCAGGTCGAATGGCTCTATCTGGTTCTTAAATGTGCCGGCGGCCTCTATCTGATCTATCTCGGTGTCGCGATCTGGCGGGGCGCGCGGGAACCGATATCCGTGGCGTCGCCGGACGGGCGCGGGACGCATGCCGTTTCGCGGGCCTTCGTCCTTGGTCTGGTCACCCAGATCAGCAATCCGAAGACGGCCGTTGTCTATGCCAGCATCTTTGCGGCGCTCATGCCGCAGGACCCACCGCTTGCACTGATGATTGCCCTTCCTTTCATGATCTTCGTCGTCGAGGCCGGCTGGTATGCCATCGTGGCTCTGGCTTTTTCGGCACCTCGGTCGCAGCGGGCCTATCTCGGGGGCAAAGTCTGGTTGGACCGGCTGGCCGGCGCTGTGATCGGTGCTCTGGGCCTACGGCTGATCGGCGAGAGCCTCGCCATTCTTCGACGGTGAACGAAGGCGTGACGACAGCAGCGGTTTTCATCGCTGTGGCTTTCGGCTAGAGGAAAGCCTTTGCCGCACATCGCAAGGGCCGACCGCTTGTCCACTCGTCCGCTCCCGGGCACAGCCCATCCCATTTCGACCGCCGGCACGCCGCTTAGCAAGCGGCGCGGCTATGCGACCGTGGCCGCGCTGGTCACGGCGGCGATCGTCTTCATGCCGATCGCGGCGATCTTCGTCATCGGCTTCTCGGCGGATCCGGACAACTGGCAGCACATGATGACGAACGTCATCCCGCGGGCGGGGATGCGGACCTTCTGGCTGTTGCTGTTCACCGGGCTGGTCACGGCCATCGTCGGGATCGGATCGGCGTGGCTGGTCGCGTCCTGCGAATTCCCGCTGCGCAGATTTCTCTCCCCAGCGCTCGTCCTGCCGCTTGCCATTCCCTCCTATCTCGCGGCTTACGCCTTCGGGGAGTTCCTCGACTTCACCGGTCCCGTGCAGACCGGATATCGGGCGCTGTTCGGCTTCACCTCGTCGCGCGACTACAGTTTCTTCAACGTGAAGTCGCTTTCGGGTGCCGTGCTGGTCATGTCTTCGGTGCTTTACCCTTACGTCTATCTCGCCTGTCGCTCGATGTTCCTCATGCAGGGACGCGCCGCCGCTGACGTGGCCCGGACGCTAGGCTCCAGCCCCCTGCGCGTCTTTGCCCGCATCCAGGTGCCGATGGCGCGGCCAGCCATCATGATCGGCCTGACGCTGGTCATGATGGAGACACTGAACGATATCGGTGCGGTGGAATATCTCGGCGTGCAGACGCTCACCTTCTCGGTCTACGACACCTGGCTCAATCGCGGCAGTCTGGCGGGTGCCGCCCAGATTGCCTGCTTCATGCTGGTGATCGTCGCGGGGCTTCTCGTCGTCGAGCGCATGGCGCGGCGACGCCAGCGCTTCAGCAGCCACAAGACGACCGCGATCGTGACCGATGCGGTCCGGCTTCGGCTGTCGGGGGTGAAGGCGGTGCTTGCGACGTTGTTCTGCCTCATCCCCATCCTGGTCGGTTTCATCGTGCCGGTCTTCGTGCTGGGTGGATTTGCGCTCCGACGGGTCGAAGATTTCGTTGAGCCGCGTCTGCTCGATGCGCTCTGGAACTCGACCCTGGTGTCCTCTGCCGCAGCCCTGATCACCGTGCTGCTCGCCTTCGTGCTGTCTTACGCTGCACGGACCGAGCGCTCGCGCCTTGCCATGGGAGCCGGACGGCTCGCGGCGCTGGGATATGGTATCCCCGGCACGGTGCTCGGCATCGGGGTGATGATTCCGCTGGCAACTTTCGACAATGCGCTGGACGGCTGGATGCGCGAAAGCCTCGGCATTTCGACAGGTCTCATGCTGTCCGGCACGGGTTTTGCGATCGTCTATGCCTATACGGTACGGTTCCTGACCATGGCGGAGGGTACCGTCGACGCCGGGTTCCAGAAGCTTTCCCCACATCTCGACATGGCCGCCCGCACGCTCGGGCGCTCAAGCCTGCAGACGCTCCGCCAGGTGCTCCTGCCCAATCTGCGGCCTGCTGTGCTGACGGCCGCGCTTCTGGTCTTCATCGAGACGCTGAAGGAGCTTTCGGCGACCATCCTGCTTCGCCCCTTCAACTTCAACACGCTCGCCACCCTCGTCTACGAGGACGCCTCGCGCGGCATGGCTCAGGATGCTTCGGTCGCGGCGATCATCATCATCGCGGCAGGCCTCATTCCGGTGATCCTGGTCTCGCGGTCGCTCGACGAAAAGCGTTGATCTGCGGTTCAAAAAAATAGGGCGGCCGAAGCCGCCCCAATCAATGCTGTCGAACCGGAGTGAAGGTGCGATCGACATCTTGTCCGGGGCGTTTTCCCGTCCTCGTCGCGTCTGACCGCGCATCTCCAAGTTGGTGCCAGTGTTGCCGGAGGCCGGTTAAGGCTTTCTTACCGACCACGCCCTGCAGCTACCCCACATTTGAGGTATTGCTCTGAAATTGCTGCCTTTCGGGACAGTTACTTGTCAGGAACGCAGCGGTTCGAGGTTGGCGAAGAGCAAGAGCGCTTCCGGATTGGCGAGCGCTTCCTTGTTCTTCACCGGCCGGCCATGCACGACTTCGCGCACGGCGAGCTCGACGATCTTGCCGGATTTGGTGCGCGGGATATCCGCGACCTGGACGATCTTTGCCGGTACATGGCGCGGCGTGGCGCCAGTGCGGATCCGGGTCTTGATCTTCTTGTCGAGCTCTTCCGTCAGGCTGAGGCCGGAGGCCAGTCGGACAAAGAGCACGACGCGCACGTCATCCTCCCAATCCTGTCCGATGCAGAGGGCCTCGACCACTTCGTCCATCTGTTCGACCTGATTGTAGATCTCGGCCGTGCCGATCCGCACGCCGCCGGGGTTGAGCGTCGCATCAGAGCGACCGTGAATAACAATGCCGCTATGCTCGGTCCATTCGGCGAAATCGCCGTGGCACCAGATGTTGTCGAAGCGCTCGAAATAGGCGGCACGGTATTTCGCGCCCTCGGGGTCGTTCCAGAACATCACGGGCATGGACGGGAAAGCCTTGGTGCAGACGAGCTCGCCCTTTTCGCCGCGCACCGATTTGCCGTCGTCATCCCAGACATCCACGGCGAGGCCGAGGCCCGGACCCTGGATCTCTCCTCGCCAGACGGGTTTCAGAGGATTGCCGAGCACGAAGCAGGAAACGATGTCGGTGCCGCCAGAGATGGAGGCGAGCTGGATGTCGTCGCGAATGCCCTCGTAGACGAAGGAAAAACCTTCCGGCGACAGCGGCGAGCCGGTCGAGGTCATCAGTCTGAGGCTCGATAGGTCATGCGTGGTCTTGGGCGTCAATCCGCCCTTGCGTACGGCGTCGATGTATTTGGCCGAAGTGCCGAAAATCGCGAACCTCTCATCCGCCGCATAGTCGAAGAGGACATTCCCGTCGGGATAGAAGGGGGAACCATCATAAAGGCAGAGCGTGGCGCCGCAGGCGAGGCCCGTGACCAGCCAGTTCCACATCATCCAGCCGCAGGTCGTAAAGTAAAAGAGCTTCTCGTCTGCCTGAAGACCGCAGTGGAAACGGTGTTCCTTGAGCTGCTGCAACAGGGTGCCGCCTGCCGAATGCACGATGCATTTCGGCACGCCGGTCGTGCCGGAAGAGAAGAGAATATAGATGGGATGCGAGAAGGGCAGCCTGCGGTATTCGATGTCCTTCACGGAGAAATCCGCGATGAACTGATCGAAGCTGCGACCATCGGGCAAGCGCGCGAGAAGTGCGGCCGTGTCGCCGGCATAGGGCACGACGAGGACGGGAACATCGAGCTTTGCAGCGACCGTGACGATCTTGTCCGCCACATCCTGACGCTTGCCATTGTACCAGTAGCCATCGCAGGCGATGAAGAGCTTGGGCTCGATCTGACCGAAGCGGTCAAGCACACCCTGGTCGCCGAAATCGGGCGAGCAGGACGACCAGATGGCGCCGAGCGACGTCGCCGCCAGCATCAGAGCCACGGTTTCCGGCATGTTCGGCATCATCGCCGCGACACGGTCGCCTTCGCCGATGCCCATGGCAGCCAGAGCTTGCTGCAGGCGTGAGACCGTTGCCGTCAGGCGTGACCAGGACCAGCGGTCCGACACCTTGTTCTCGCCCCGGAAGATCAGCGCATCGCCATCGCCGGCATGGGCGAGGAGATTTTCGGCAAAGTTGATCTGCGCTTGCGGGAAGAACCTGGCCTTCAGCATATCGCCGTCATCGGCCAGCGCCACGTCCCCCTTGTCTCCTACGACGCCGCAATAGTCCCAGACCGCCGACCAGAAGGCGGCGCGGTCCTCCAGTGACCAGCTGTAGAACGCGTCGTAGTCTGCAAAGCGACGGCCCTCGCGGGTGGCGCACCAATCCATGAAATGCGTCAGGGGCTGTGCTGCCTTGAAGGCCTCGGACGGTGTCCAAAGGGGTACCAGTTCAGTCATTCCGCTCCTCCTCTTTTGTCTTTTCCTATAGCATACCGCATTGCGATACAAAGCCGGGAAACCGGTGGGCGGCCGTCCATTCGTTGCACGCAGGGTAGAATTCCTATATCCGGCACGAGTACTCGACGACGCTCTTGGACACGGGCCAGAATGACATTCTCGCGACGCGCCGGACAATCTGAAAGCCCTGGAACCGGCCGCCCCGGCCGGCGGACCCGACGGCTGATCAAATTCGCGCTCGCAGTGGTCGCTCTCGGCGCGCTCGTCTCCGTAACCCTCCGTCTCGCCGCCCCGCATCTGATTTCCAGTGCCGTCGTGCGCTCGGCGATCGAATCGTCCATGGCGCAATGGGCTGGACACCCCGTGTCGATCGAGGATGTCTCGGAACTACGGTTCTGGCCGCGGCCGGAAGTGACCCTCGAGGGCGTCAGAATTCGGCGTGCCGGCGACCGCCCCGACGAGCCTTTCGTGGAAATTCAGCGCCTCTCCGCTGAATTCAGCCTGCTTTCGGCCGTGAAAGGCAAACCCGATTTCAACGACTTCCGGTTTGAGACACCGAAGGTCCGGATCCAGCGGGATGTCGATGGCCGACTGGATTGGAGCGGTGACGGGCTGTTGAACGCGGCCGTGCGTGGCGCCCTGACCACGCAGGAAAATGCGGGATCCGAAGCCGACACCAGCGAGACGGAAATCGGGTCCGTCGAGATCATCGATGGCGAGGTCACCCTGACTGATGCGCAGAGCGGCACGACTATCGTCGCCGACCAGGTGAATGCCAAGCTCGAATGGCCGCGTCTGGCGGCTCCTCTTTCCGGGCAGGCGACGTTCAATGTGCAGGATCGTGGCATGTCGCTTTCTCTGCAAACCCCAACCCCCTTGCTTCTGCTTGGAGGTGCCGCGAGCCAAGTCGACCTCTCCGCATCGCTTCCGGGCATGCGGGGGCAGATCAAGGGGGTGATCGACCTCAACCAGGCGAGCCTGGAACAGGCCAATGTCGACCTGAGCATCTCGGATGTCCCGCAGGCGGCATCCGTATTCGGACTACGTCTTGCCGGAACGGAACGGTGGCAGACGGCTTCGTTGCAGGCGCAGGTGACGAATGCCGAAGACGAGTGGCGGTTCGACAATTTCGAGTTCGAGATCAATGACAGCCCCGGCGACGGGATCCTGACATTGAAGAAGCGTGCCGATGCGAAACCGCTACTCATTGGGACGGTGGCAGTCGATCTTCTGAACCTTGACGATTTCCTGCAGGCCCTGTCCATCGACCTTGGAGATCGCGCCAATGTGCGGCTGCCGAGCCTCACGCGGTGGGTGGATTTCGATATGCGGGTCTCCGCTGCCGCGGCCACGGTCGCTGATTTCCAACTGACCGATCTCGGTGCAAGCCTGACCGGTGGCGGCGACTCGCTGAAGCTGGTTATCGGGGACACGCGTTTCCTAGGGGGAACGCTTTCGGCACGCTTGAGCGGGAGTGGCCAGGGCTTCGATCAAGGCGCCGAAATTGCGGTGATGATGGATCGGATCGATCTCGGATCGTTGATGTCCAGGCTTTCTCCCGGGAGCCTCGCGCTCAAAGGGATCGGCTCACTGACGCTCGATGCCAAGCTTGTCGGGCCTGGCTGGCAGCGTAACATCGACGCCATGTCGGGAATGCTTGATATTCGCGCAGACGATGGGGAAATCGTTGGGCTGAATGTGGAGGGCCTGCGGCGCCTGTCGACCGACAGGGCCTATTTCCAGCTGAGCGCGGCCGGTTCGGGCGAATTCGATTACCGGAGCCTCGATATGTCCGTCCGCTTTTCAGAGGGTTCGGCGGAAGTAGCGAAGGCCCGGATAGTGGGCGATGAGGAAACTCTCGTTCTGTCCGGCATCATCCCCTACAGCCGCCAGGCTCTGGCGCTGACGGGAGAGCTGTCAGAAGTGGAACCAGAGGAACCAACGATGGCGCCTCTGCGCTTCTTTATCGGTGGCGCGTGGCATGACCCCGTCATCTCTCCGATCCCGTCCCTTCCGGCCGCAGGTCAATAAAGGTCTCTCCTCACCCTTGCCCGCTGTTTCATTCGTGCATGCAAATACTAAAATGAAACGAGTCGGGGCGCCGGGGGATGACAGGTGCAGGCATTGTTATCGGGTTTCATCAAACTGGCGCTGGCGTCACTTCTGGCGGGCAGTCTGTTGTCGTTCTTCGGAATCACGCCGAGAGCCGTGCTCGACAGTCTGGGCGTGACGGCGGAAGAGTTGCACAACGGGATCGTCTCCGCCTTTGCCTGGGCTGTACCCCGCATGGTGATGGGCGCCGTCGTGATCGTGCCTATCTGGCTCACCGCCTATCTTCTCATGCCGCCCCGGGGTTGACCGGGGCACCGCTGAGCGTTTCAGGCCAAGGTTCCACGGGCGGCGACATGCTCATCCCGCTGCCGCTGGAGTTCCCGCTGCTTCGTGCCGACAGATGCGATGATCACGCCGATGGTGACGATGCCGATCAGGATGGTGCAGATGGCGTTGATCTCGGGTGTGACCCCTAAGCGCACCTGCGAGTAGATCTTGATCGGCAGCGTCGTCGCGCCCGGGCCCGTGGTGAAGCTCGCAATGACGAGATCGTCGAGGGAAAGCGTGAAGGCCAGCATCCAGCCGGAGATGACGGCGGGCAGGATGAGCGGCAGGGTGACCTTGAAGAAGGTCTTGACCGGTGGGCAACCGAGGTCCTGGGCTGCTTCTTCGAGGCTCGTGTCGAAGGTGAGCAGGCGCGACTGCACGACGATCGCTACGTAACACATGGTGAAGGTGGTGTGCGCGATGACGACGGTCATCAGACCTCGATCGACACCGATCGCCACGAAGAGCAGCAGCAGCGACAGGCCCGTGATGACTTCGGGCATGACAAGCGGCGCATAGACCATGCCTGAAAACAGCAAACGTCCCTTGAAGCGCGTGTAGCGGACGAGCGTGAGGGCCGCGAGCGTTCCGAGAACGGTGCCCAGCGTCGCACTCAAGAGGCCAACCTGCAGCGTGACCCAGGCGGCGCTCATGAGCCCGTCGTTGCGCCACATTTCGCCATACCATTTCAGCGAGAAGCCGCCCCAGACCGTGACCAGTTTCGACTCGTTGAAGGAGTAGATGACCAGGATCAGGATCGGGATGTAGAGAAAGGCGAAGCTGAGCGTCAGGATGGTCGCGTCGAATTTTCCGGGTTTCATCGGTCCGCCCTCACACTTTCTGCTGCTGGTTCTGGAAGATGGCGATGGGCACGACCAGAATGAGGAGCAGCAGGACGGCAACGGCGGAGGCGAGCGGCCAGTCGCGATTGCCGAAGAACTCGGTCCACAGCGTCTTGCCGATCATCAGCGTATCGGCGCCACCGAGCAGATCGGGGATGACGAATTCACCGGTGATCGGGATGAAGCAGATCATCGAGCCGGCGATGACGCCCGGGATCGATAGGGGAAAGGTGATCTTCCAGAAGGCCTTCCAGGGCGGGCAGCCGAGATCGCTCGCCGCTTCGAGAAGTGTACCATCCATCTTTTCGAGCGCGGAATAGAGCGGCAGGACCATGAAGGGCAGATAGGAATAGACAATGCCGATGAAGACGGCCATCTCGGTGCGGAAGATCTGCACCTGGCTGGCTTCATCCATCAGGCCGAGCGACTGCAGAAGCACGGTGAGCAGACCCTCGGGCTTCAGGATGCCGATCCAGGCGTAAACGCGGATGAGGAACGAAGTCCAGAAGGGCAGGATGACCAGCATGACCAGGGTCGGGCGAATGCTGACGGAGGCGCGTGCCATGGCCAACGCCATCGGATAACCGATGAGCAGCAGGAGGAAGGTGGAAATCAGCGCGATGCGCAGCGACGAGACATAGGCGTTGAAATAGAGCGAGTCTTCCGTGAGGAAGATGTAGTTCTCGAAATCCAGCTGGCTGATGAAATCGCCGATCGCTGCGAAACCTTCCAGCACCGGCGTATAGGGCGGCATGGCGATCGCCGTGTCGGACAGCGAGATCTTCACGATGATCAGGAAGGGGGTCAGGAAGAAGAGCACCATCCACAGATAGGGAATGATGACCACCAGCCATTTTGCTGACCCGGATTTGGCGGCGGCGACGCTATCGGCCATGGGGCGCCCTCCTCAGCGTGTCAGGACAAGGCCGGCATCAGTCGGCCAGGAGAGCCAGACCATGTCGCCGAAGGTGATGGGGCGGTCGACAAGACGCGAGACATTGGCCTGGGCGGCACGGAACATGCGTCCGTCATCCAGACGGACGATGAAGACCGAGAAGTCGCCGAGATAACCGATGTCCCAGACCTCGCCATGCAGCATGTTGGTGGTTGACGTCTCGGGCTGGGTGGAAGAAATCCGCACCTTTTCCGGCCGGACGGCGAAGGCGACGCTGTCGCCCTTTACCGCTTCGCAGGCCTGTTCGACGGTGATCTTCACGCCGTCGCTGTCGATGCGCACCAGTTCCGCCGGACCTTCGCCTTCCTTGGATTCGACCTTGGCTTCGAGAATGTTGATGTCACCGATGAAATCAGCGACGTAACGCGAATTCGGCGCCTCGTAGATCTCGGCGGGTGTGGCCACCTGGACGAGGATGCCCTTGTCCATCACCGCGATGCGGTCGGAGACGGTCATCGCCTCTTCCTGGTCGTGTGTGACGATCAGGAAGGTCAGGCCGAGCTTGGTCTGGATGTCCATCAGTTCGAACTGGGTTTCCTCGCGCAGTTTCCGGTCCAGTGCGCCGAGCGGCTCGTCGAGGAGCAGGACCTTGGGACGCTTGGCAAGCGAACGGGCGAGTGCGACGCGCTGGCGCTGGCCGCCGGAGAGCTGGTTGGGCTTGCGCTTGGCGAACTGGTCGAGCTTCACCAGTTTCAGCATTTCCTGCACACGCGCCTCGATCTCGCCCTTCGGCAGATTGTCCTGCTCGAGACCGAAAGCGATGTTCTTCTCGACCGACATATGCGGGAAGAGCGCATAGGACTGGAACATCATGTTGGTGGGGCGCTTGTAGGGCGGCACACCGGAGAGATCCTGGCCCTGAAGAAGGATGCGGCCCGAAGTCGGGTCCTCGAAGCCGGCCAGCATGCGCATCAGCGTGGTCTTGCCACAGCCTGAAGGTCCGAGCAGCGAGAAGAACTCGCGCTCATAGATATCCAGCGTCAGGTTGTCGACCGCGATGAAATCACCGAAGCGTTTGGTGACGTTTTCGAAGCGGATGAAAGGAACGGCATCCGCTTCGGTCCAAGGAGAGAATTTACGCTTAACAGGCCCCAGTGTCTTCGCCATTACCCGATCCCAGCCGTTCTTATTGTTACCCCGAGCATGAAGAAAACGCCGGGCGCTTGGGGCGCCCGGCGTTTTTGTGTCTGGTTAGCTACCGGTCTTGATCGTCGTCCAGACCCGGTTCAACACACGTTGTTCGCGTGGGCCGTAAGGCGAGATGGTGAAGAGCTTGGACATGACGTCTTCCGGCGGATAGACGGCCGGATTGTCCTTGACCTCGGCATCCAAGAGTTCCTGGGAGGCCAGGTTGCCATTGGCATACTGGACATAGTTGGAAGCCTTGGCGATCATATCGGGCCGCATCAGGAAGTTGATGAACTCATGCGCCTCGGCGACGTTCTTGGCATCCGCAGGGATCGCCATGTTGTCGAACCACATATAGGTGCCTTCCTTCGGGATCACATAATTGATCTCGACGCCGTTCTTGGCTTCCTCGGCCCGTGCCTTTGCCTGCAGGATATCGCCCGACCAGCCGATGGTCACGCAGACGTCGCCATTGGCGAGATCGTCGATATAAGCTGACGAGTTGAAGGTGCGGACCGACGAGCGGATCTTCTGATAGACTTCGCCGCCAGCTTCCAGGTCGGCGGCGTCCTTGCTGTCGGGATCCTTGCCGATATAGTTCATGGCAATGGCGAAGGTTTCATCAGATGCATCAAGGATGTTGATCCCGCAGCTCTTCAGCTTCTCGGCGTTTTCCGGCTTGAAGATCGAATCCCAGCTGTCAACGACGAAGTCCGCGCCGAGCGCTTCCTTGACCTTGGCGACGTTGTAGCCGATGCCTGTCGTGCCCCACATGTAGTTGACGGCATATTCATTGCCGGGGTCGTATTTCGCCAGACGCTCCGACACCATCGGCCAGAGGTTCGACATGTTGGTCAGCTTGGACTTGTCGAGTTTCTGGAAGACGCCGGCCTGGATCTGGCGAGCAAGGAAAGGCGCCGTCGGCACGACGACGTCGTAACCCGAGCCACCGGCCAGCAGCTTGGTTTCAAGCAGTTCATTGGAATCGAAGACGTCGTAGACGACCTTGATGCCGGTTTCCTTGGTAAAATCCGCGAGGACCGACTCGTCGATATAGTCCGACCAGTTGTAGACGTTGACGACGCGTTCCTGCGCTTGGACAGCCGATGCGATGAAGATCGTCGCCAGGGCTACCGACGCCGTACGGATGTAATGAGCCTTCATTTTTTCTCCTGTTCCAGCCTTGGGGAGCGAGGGGCCCCCGATGCCATTCCCGTTATTTTTTAAGAGACTAGAAAGGAATTGGACGTGCGACAAGCGAAATTCTTCGCAGTCGCGAATGCTTTATCGGGTGAATTCGTTTCATTGGAAATCGAAGGCCGACAGCCCCGTGACCATCTCGTCGAGGCCGAGCGGGCGGGTCAGCGGGGGCTCTGCACGGGCCAGACAGCCGGAGCGTTCACAAAGGCGACAAGCCGGCCCGATGGCGACCGGTGGCACCGTTCGGTCGGGTAGCGCTGCCGCATAGGCGACATCTTCACGGCTCGATGCATCGCAGCCGACGAGGAGCGCGGTCCTTCGAATGCGTTCACCAAAACTGGCCTGCGGCCCCTCCAGCGTTCGCGACAGGGTGAGGAAGGCGCTGCCATCCGGCATCTCGACCTGCTCGACCAGGACCTGGCCGGGCTGGGAGAAAGCCGCATGTACGTTCAGCTTGGGACAGCCGCCACCGAACCGGGCCTGGGGAAAGCCCGTCGCGCCGGCCCGGCGGAAGCGGTTTCCGGCGTTGTCGATCTCCATCATGAAAAACGGCACGCCTGTTGCGCCCGGGCGCTGCAGCATGGTCAGCCGGTTGGCCGCCTGCTCGAAAGAGACATTGAAGCGGGCGCGCAAAACGTCGATGTCATAGCGGGCGCGGATGGCCGCCGAGAGAAAGGCGCCGTACGGCATCATCAGGGCATGCGCGGTGTAGCGCGCGAGCTCGAAGCGGGCGATGCGGCGCGCTTCGCCCGAGGAGAGTTCGAGTGCCTCCAGTTCCGCCTGCACATCTTCGCCAAGAGAAAGCAGGACGACCTCCATCGCCACCTCACGCATCTGGTCGAACGGTGACAGGCGTTCGGATAGGAAGAGGCGCATGGAATGGCGGTCATAGCGTCGGCGCAGCGAGGGCATGGTCTGCACGGGCAAGGCACGGACCACGATCCCATGCCTCGAGCGCAGCCAGGCCTTAAGCGCGACGGCGAGGTCATCTCCCGGAGACAGGCCGAGGCCGGTATGAAAGTTTTCGGCCGCCTCGTCGAGCCGGGCGAAATAGTTCGGCCGGCGCTCGAAGACTTCGCGGACCTCGTCGATCGGCAGTCGGGCGCCGGAGAGCGACGTCTCATGCCCCTCTCGCGCCAGGAGATCGGCGAGATCGGAGAGCCGGGCCGCCTGTTCGCGGTAAGCCCTGTAAAGCTTGATGATGCCGCTCGCGGCATTGGGGGCAGCCTCGGCCACCTCGATCAGCTCCTGGTCGCCCGGCAGTTCGCCCGACAAGAGCGGATCGGCGAAAACCTCGCGCAATTGGCTCGTCGAGCCGCCCGCCTCACCCTGGAGCTCGTCCAGATCGACCTTGTAGACGGAAGCGAGCTTGAGCAGCAGTTGGACCGTGAGAGGGCGCTGATTGCGCTCGATCAGATTGAGGTAGGAGGGAGAAATCTCAAGCGCCTCGGCCATGGCCGTCTGGGTCAGGCCAAGGCCGTTCCTGATACGGCGGACACGCGGGCCTGCGAAGATCTTGCGCTCTGCCACTTTACAGCTCCTTTACAAGATTTGCCGAACTCGGCGCCTTACGCTTCTTGACTGAATTTACAAATTTACACGTGCGCCTTGTCAAAGACAAGACAGCCTAACCTCTTTCATCTCTTTGTTTTATCGAATTTTCTGGCCGTATTTTGCAGTGCGATGTAAATCTAGTCACATCAGAACCGGCCAAGCCAACCCGAAGAACTTCACTTGGCCAGCGACTCGCAGTGACAGGGAGACACGTCATGACTGAATTTTACAATCTCGTTTCGAATGCCCCTAAGGGCCGCTATGACGGCATCGATCGCCCCTACACTGCAGCCGACGTGCAGCGCCTGCGCGGCTCGGTCGAGATCAAGTATACGCTTGCCGAAATGGGTGCGAACCGCCTGTGGCAGTTGATCAACGAGGAGCCCTTCATCAACGCGCTCGGCGCGCTCTCCGGCAACCAGGCCATGCAGATGGTTCGCGCGGGTCTCAAGGCCATCTACCTGTCCGGTTGGCAGGTTGCGGCCGACGCCAACACCGCCTCCTCCATGTATCCGGACCAGTCGCTTTACCCGGCGAATGCAGCCCCGGAACTCGCCAAGCGGATCAACAAGACGCTGCAGCGTGCCGATCAGATCGAAACCCAGGAAGGCAAGGGCCTTTCGGTCGACACCTGGTTCGCGCCGATCGTCGCCGATGCAGAAGCCGGTTTCGGCGGACCACTCAATGCCTTCGAGATCATGAAGGCCTTCATCGAAGCGGGCGCGGCGGGCGTTCACTTCGAGGACCAGCTGGCGTCTGAAAAGAAGTGCGGCCATCTCGGTGGCAAGGTTCTGATCCCGACCCAGGCTCATATTCGCAACCTGACGGCAGCCCGTCTTGCCGCCGACATTATGGGTGTGCCGACGCTGATCGTTGCCCGCACCGATGCGGAAGCCGCCAAGCTTCTGACATCCGACATCGACGAGCGCGACCAGCCTTTCGTCGATTATGATGCCGGCCGCACGGCAGAAGGCTTCTACCAGGTCAAGAACGGTATCGAGCCCTGCATCGCCCGCGCGATCGCTTACGCTCCTTACTGCGACATGATCTGGATGGAGACCGGCAAGCCGGATCTCGAACAGGCCCGGAAGTTCGCCGAAGCGGTGCACAAGGTCCATCCGGGCAAGAAGCTCGCCTATAACTGCTCGCCTTCCTTCAACTGGAAGAAGCATCTCGACGACGCGACGATCGCCAAGTTCCAGAAGGAACTCGGTGCAATGGGCTACAAGTTCCAGTTCATCACGCTCGCCGGCTTCCACCAGCTGAACTACGGCATGTTCGAACTGGCGCGCGGCTACAAGGATCGCCAGATGGCGGCCTATTCGGAGCTGCAGGAGGCGGAATTCGCTGCCGAGGTCAATGGTTATACCGCGACCAAGCATCAGCGCGAGGTCGGCACCGGTTACTTCGACGCCGTATCGCTTGCCATCACCGCAGGCCAGTCCTCGACGACCGCGATGAAGGAATCGACCGAAACAGAGCAGTTCCGCCCGGCGGCTGAGTAAGAAAACACCCCTCCCCAACCCTGCCCACAAGCGGGAGGGTTGGGAGGGGCCTTAGACCAAGCATAACGACTTCAAAAACCCCTGACACCAAGAGGAGAAATGCCATGACACCCCAGACCCGAGTCAAGGAACGCGCCGAAGAACAGTCCTCGGCCATGAGCACCGATCAGCAGGCGATGATCCGAATGCTGGCAAACGACCTGCACCGGCTCAACCATTCGATCATGAAGGCTGTCGATGCCGGCGTCTCGGTCGAACTCGTTCGCTCCGCCCGCCACCATGGCGGCGACGGCAACTGGGGTGATCTGCTGATCCCCGTCATCGTGACCCAGGGCAACCATCAGGCGGCCTGAGCCACACAACCACGTCCCCCGTCCGGCCCCTGACCTCCGGACCGGCTCCCGCACGACGATCGCCTCCGGGGAGGAGCGCGAACGCCGTGCGGGTTTTTCTGCATTTCGGCCGTGTCAGTTGCGGGTGCTTGGCCGTTTGCCGGCCAATATGTCCCGATGGGACTTGAGAAGTTTCTCAAGTCGGTTCGCGACCAGCCGAATGTCGGATCTGTGGCGATCGTCGTTGTTCATCACGATCCACTGTCGGTGGCGCAGTTCGGCTATGTCCTCGCCGACCCGTTCCAGCGTCGGATCGAGATCCCCGACGAAACAGGGCAGCACACCAAGCCCTGCCCCGGCACGGACCAAATCCCGCAGCGACCTGGGCCGGTTGACGGTGGCAACAATCCGCTCGGAGGCATTCTGCCGCGGCCAGCGAAGATAGGCCGAGACTGCATTTTCATCATCAACGGCAATCCACGGCTCCGGGCCGATCCAGTCCCTGTTGCGCGCCCGATAGGCGGCATAGGCGACCTCCCCCGCTGGTATCGCAGCGAGGTTAGGCTCCTCCGGCTCGAAGGCACGCAAGCCGATGTCATTCTCCCGATGCGAAAGACGTGATCGTTGCTCTGCCACATGGAGATCGATGCGGAACTCGTCGCGCGGCGTGCGGATCACGGACATGTTCTGGCACAGCAGCCAGGCGATCCAGGTGCCGAGACTGATCCGCACCAGAGATTGTCCGGCCTTGCCGCGGCGCCATTCTTCCACCCGTTTGCTGCCGGCTTCCAGTTCGATCAGGTGCTCCAGCAACTGGCTACCATCGCCAGTGAGACGATAGCCGGTCTGACTGCGCAGGAAGAGTTCGCGGCCGAGCGCCTGCTCGAGTTCGACCATGCGGCGCCCGAGCGTCGCGGCACTGAGGCCGGTTATTTCGGCGGCTGCGGTCAAGCCGCCTTGACGGGCGACCGCGAGAAAAAGCTGATAGGCGTCCCAGGCTATGTCTTTCATAGGTGAAAGACATAGCACGTTATCGGCTGTTCATGCATCTATATTCGGAGGATAAAAGGGAAGACGGCATCAATCTCAGGAGATCCGTCATGCAGGAAACTTATGCTGCCCTCGCCATCATCGCGCTTCAAAAAAGGGTCGGGAAACCTGACCAGCTATCTGAGGACGAGTTCTACGCCCAGTTCAGCGAAGCGCCGTGGCAGCGCCTCTCACGCCGGTGCAAGACCTTGTTCGCTCAGTTGAAGCTCGGCGAAGACGGCGCGCGCTTTACAAGCGGCCGAGCAAGCCCGTCGACGCGTGCGGCTGAAGCCTGATGCAACAAAGCCCGGCGCACGGCGCCGGGCTTCTTGCTGTCAGAGAGTCTCGTCTCAGGCGGCGCGGCCCACGGGACGCTGACGATCCGCCTCGATCCTGAACTGCTGCAGGAGATCCCGCAGCTGATCCGTCTGGGCCGAGAGATCCTGGGTGGCGGCAGTCGCCTCTTCCACCATGGCAGCATTCTGCTGCGTCATCTGATCCATGCGGCCGACGGCGCCGTTGACCTCTTGGAGGGCGCCGGACTGCTCGCGGCTGGTCTCGGCGATCATCTCGATGTGCTCGCTGATGGTTGCGATCTGGCCGCCGATGCGTGTCAGCACCGTGCCCGTCTGCTGGACATGGGTGGAGCCGCTGGCCACTTCTGCCGCAGAGCGATTGATCAGAGCCTTGATCTCCTTTGCGGCGTTCGCAGACCGCTGGGCAAGTTCGCGAACTTCCTGCGCGACGACGGCAAAACCCTTGCCGGCTTCCCCGGCGCGGGCAGCCTCGACCCCGGCATTGAGCGCCAGGAGGTTGGTCTGGAAGGCGATCTCGTCGATGACGCCGATGATGTTGGAGATCTGGCGCGAGGCATCCTCGATGCGGCCCATGGCAGAGATCGCACTACCGACGACGACGGCGGATTCGTCGGCATTTTTCTTGGCTTCGCGGACGACGCCATTGACCGTTTCGGCGCGCTCCGAGGACGAACGGACGGCTGCCGTAATTTCGTCGACGGCAGCGGCCGTCTCTTCAAGCGAAGCGGCCTGCTGTTCGGTGCGTCGGGCGAGATCGAGGGCAGACTGCGCCATCTGGCGACCGTTGTTCTGGATCTGATCGACGTTGCCCGAGATCTGATGCATCGTGTCGCGCAGGCGCGACAGCGACAGGTTGAAGTCGTGGCGCAGCTGTTCCAGACGGCCATGGAAGTGGTCTTCGATCTCGAAGGAGATATCGCCATTGGCGAGACGCTCCAGCGCCTGGGCGAGTTTGCCGACGGCGTGTTCGATCTGTTGGTCCAGCGCCTGCTTTTCCTCGTCGTTGCGGCGACGTTCGGCTTCAGCGTCCAACTGCTCGCGCTGGCGCTCGGATTCGATCTCGAGTTTGCTGCGGGCATTCGTCTTGAAGACGGCGAGTGCACGGGCCATGGCACCGATTTCGTCGCCGCGCTTGTCGCCGACGATGCCGGCTTCGAGATCCCCTTCGGCCAGGCGCTGCATCGATGAGGTGATGCGAGCGATCGGGCGCTGGAGGGTGACGACAAGGGCGATGCCGCCGATGACGGCCAAAAGCACGCCGGCAATCGTGGTGCCGATCGAGAGGCGGTTCGCTTCCTGGCGTTCGGTGCCGGCAACATCCTTCTGCAGGTCTGCAAAGGAGGTCAGCGACGCCCAGATGGAATCCATGGTGCGGCTGGCTTCGGCAAAGCTCGTGCTGCGATCGGCGCTTGCCTTCACCAGTGCTTCGGTGTCAGCGGTCAGGGCTGTCAGAAGCGGCGTGACCGCCCCTGTCAGGCTGTCGTAGAAGGCCTTGTCGGAAATGCTGCCGCCGAGCACGGCGAGATTGTCGCCGATCAGCTTGATCTGGCGCAGAATCGGTTCGCGTGTCTTGTCGTCCTTCACGTTGAGGAAAGTCGCCGTCATGATGCGCAGATCATAGACGTCGGCGACCAGCGTGCGGCTGCCGACCAGGATGTCGGCGGCCTGCACCGCGCCGGTCTCGACGGCGGCGAACTTCTGGACGGCGTCGCTGTACTTGGTGGCGGCGCCCGTAGCCAGGATTTCCTGGAAGCCCCGGAAGCGCGAGACGACTGACCCCACGGCGCGCCCGTTCTCAAGGCTCAAGTCGCCGGTTGCGACCAGTTTCTTCAGCTCGTTGATCGATGCGAGGAACGTCTTGCCCATGTCCTTGTTTTCAGCCGGCAGGGCATTGGCGATCTTGCGCTGGGTCTTCACGAGCTCCGGGAGCTGCTTCTGCAGATATGGGAACTGTTCCTCCGGCAATCCTGCCGCGAAATATCCCTTGGTGACTTCGGACAGATGCTTGGCGCCGGCCGCGAGACGCTCGGCCTCCTTCAAAACGCCCTTGGCGTCGTTTTCGCCGCCGAGCACGGCACGCTGCAGTTTCTGGGCTTCATCGGCGACCCGGATCTGCTGGGCCATCAGGCCTTTCAGATGTTCCTGAATGGAGGCGTCCAGGGCGACTTCCGATTGGTAAAGCTGCCAGAGGACATCGATCTTTTCATTGACCGCGCCTGTACCTGCAATCGCCTCGTCAAGGAAGTTGCGGCCCGTGCCGTCGGCGCCGATCTCGGACAGGTTCTGGTTGAGTGTCGCCTGTTGCGTCGACAATTCGCCGACGACCGCGCCGCGTGTCTCCTCCGAAGTTTCGTCGAGGAAGCGGGTCATCGAGGCATTCACGTTGCGGAAACCGTTCAGCGACCGCATCGTGCCGTTGGAGATCTCCATGCGCTGCTGAAGGAGGCCCGAGGCATAGAGGCCCATGAGACCGACCGCAGTAATCGACAAGACGAATGGAAGCACGAAGGCCATCACCTTGGTCGAAATCGAAAACCGCGACAGAATATGATCGATCAACATTATCCCTCCAAAAGAAGGCAGGGCATCGCTGCTCCCGCCTCTAAAAAAACCAGACCACTCCGACTGTCGTCGTCGCCGTCTACACTCCACTCCGGGGACAAGAGTTGCAGCAAAAGTCTCAAGACCGAGTTAAGGGAGCCATGGGCGTCCCGACGCGGAACAACTGCGAGATTTCAAGGGGAAGTAACCGCGAATGCGGCGATCGCTGAAGGATAAGCGGTGACACCAATGCTCGTCAGGCGGCGACTGGCCTGCCTGCGAACGACGGGCTGGAAGGTTGGGATCAGGCGAGGAGGCCGATCGCAAGGGCAGCAAGCGCGCTGGCCGCGTAGAGGCAGACGATGCCCAGATGACGAAAGCGGGCGCGCTCTTCGTCACGGGCACGGGTGACGGCAATGGCGATGGCACGGGGCTTGCGGGTCTCATGGTTCATGGGGCGCGGTCCTTGATGCGGCCAGGGAAGGTCATGCCCTTGCGGGCAGCGCCGGCCAAGACCTCATGTCGCGACATCTGGGGATGTCACACCGGCATTCAGGCAGGATGGCCGAGGCATGTTAACAAGTCCTGAATTACAGGTACAAGCTTGTCTGAAACGGGAGCTTATTCAGAGGTTTTCGCCGACGGCATGTCCTGATGCCCAAGCCCATTGGAAGTTATAGCCCCCCAGCCAGCCCGTCACGTCGACACACTCTCCGATGAAGTAGAGCCCCGGCACGGTTTTCGCCTGCATGGTCCGGCTATCAAGCGCAGTCGTGTCGACGCCCCCCAGGGTCACCTCCGCCGTGCGGTAGCCTTCCGAACCCGCAGGTTTGATCGGCCAACGGCGGATGCGCTCGGCAAGCGATGACAAGGCCTTGTCGGGGAGATCAGCGAGCGGGCGTTCCAGCTTGGCGGTTTCCGCCAGATATTGCGCGAGGCGCTTGGGCAGATGCTGGGCGAGTACCGTCTGGACCTGCTGGCGGCCGTTTTCGCGTTTTGCTGCCTTCAGGTGTTCGAGGAAATCCACACCTGGCTCCAGAGAGAGCAGGATTTCGTCCCCCTCCCGCCAATAGCTCGATATCTGCAGGATCGAGGGGCCGGAAAGGCCGCGATGGGTAAAGAGAAGCGCCTCGTTGAAGCGGGTCTTGCTGCAGGAGACATCGGCATCGACGGCGACGCCTGAGAGCTCCGACAATTCGCCGAGCAGATTGGGTTCGAGCGTCAGCGGTACCAGCGCCGGCCGGGTGTCGGTCACGGGCAGGCCGAACTGCTCGGCAATCCGATAGGCGAAGCCTGTCGCGCCCATCTTGGGGATCGACTTGCCGCCTGATGCCATCACCAGACTTGCAGCAAGGATCGGGCCTTCGCTCGTGGAGAGGCGGAAACCGTCCGGGCCGCTCTCGACATCGGAGATTTCGCAAGAGAGCTTCAGGTCGACATGCACCGCGCGCATCTCTTCCAGCAGCATGCGGATGATGTCTTTCGCACTGTCGTCGCAGAACAGCTGGCCAAGTGTCTTTTCATGCCAGGCGATCTTGTGGCGGTCGACCATGGCGATGAAATCTGCGGGCGTGTAGCGGGCGAGCGCCGACTTGGCGAAATGCGGGTTCTGGGAGAGATAGTTCTTCGGACCGGCATGGATATTGGTGAAGTTGCAGCGTCCGCCGCCGGAGATGCGGATCTTTTCACCTGGGGCCTTGGCATGGTCGAGCACGACGACGGACCGGCCGCGCCGACCGGCACTGAAGGCCGCCATCATGCCGGCGGCACCGGCTCCGATGATGGCGACGTCATACTTCCTGGCCATGATGCTGCTCCCGGGGATCTGCCGCCTGTCTCGACAAACTTATGATCAAAGTCAACGCGTCCCCCTCGCCAAAGGCCAAAGTCTGGCTATGATGGCCCCATTAACAACCAACCGGTGAGACATGCCCGCGAAGAAATCCATGATGAGATCCCAGAACGCTCCTTCCAAAAAGGCGGTGATCCCGCCGGATCCCGGATCGAAGCGCGGCGTCTCGAACTGGAAGGAAGCCGCGACCTGGCTCAGGGCCCGCGGCATCGAAGACATCGAATGCATCACGCCCGACCTTGCCGGCGTTGCGCGCGGCAAGATGATGCCGTCGTCCAAGTTCACGTCGAACACGTCGCTGGCGCTTCCCTCGGCACTCTATCGGCACACCATCTCGGGCGAATATCCAGATGAAACGGCGAATTTCCGCTACGAGCCGCGCGATAGCGACCTGAAGCTCTTGCCGGATCTTTCGACACTCTCCGTCGTGCCCTGGGAAACCGACCCGACGGCACAGGTGATCTGTGACATCGTCGATGTCGATGGTGAGAACGTTTCCTACACGCCGCGTAACGTTCTGAAAAACGTGCTGCGCCTTTATGACGAGAAGGGCTGGAAGCCGGTCGTCGCGCCGGAAATCGAGTTCTATCTCGTCGCGATGAACGACGATCCGGACTATCCGCTGCATCCGCCCAAAGGCCGCTCCGGCCGCTCTATTCTCGGCGGACAGGGCTATTCGATCGCTGCCATCAACGAGTTCGATGAACTGATCGACGACATCTACCACTTCTCGGAAAAGCAGGGGTTGGAGATCGACACCCTGATCCACGAGGAAGGTCCTGCCCAGCTCGAAATCAACCTGCGCCACGGCAACCCCATCGAGCTTGCCGACCAGGTGTTCATGTTCAAGCGCACGATCCGCGAGGCGGCGCTGAAGCACGGGATCTACGCGACCTTCATGGCCAAGCCCATGCAGGGCCAGCCGGGCTCGGCCATGCATATCCACCAGTCGGTGGTTGACGCGAAGACGGGCAAGAACATCTTCTCCAATGCCGACGGATCGGCCTCGCCGGAGTTCTTCCACTTCATCGGCGGCATGCAAAAGTATGTGCCGAGTTCGCTCGTTATGCTGGCGCCTTACGTCAATTCCTATCGGCGACTGACGCCCGACATGGCGGCCCCGGTCAACAATGCCTGGGGTTATGACAACCGCACGACGGCCTTCCGCGTGCCGGTGTCCGATGCCGCCGCACGGCGTGTCGAAAACCGCCTGCCAAGCTCGGATGCCAACCCGTATCTTGCGCTCGCGGCGTCGCTCGCCTGCGGTTATCTCGGCATCGTGAAGGAAATCGAACCGACGGCGGCAGCCGAAGGCTCTGCGAATGAAGGATCTGTCGATCTGCCCCGCGGCCTCCTGGAAGCGGTCGCTCTGCTCGAGGGTGAAGCCGATTTCAACGAGGTCTTCGGCGCGGAATTCGTCGGCCTCTATGCCGGGGTGAAGCGCGGTGAGTTCGAGACTTTCATGCAGGTGATCAGCCCGTGGGAACGCGAATTCCTCCTGCTCAACGTGTGAGGGAGCCGACCCCATGATATGGCAGAGCCCGATCGCGCCGGGAATTTCCTGGTATCAGGCAAGTGTCGGCGAGCGGCCAGAATATCCAGCCCTCGACGGCTCCACCTCGGCAGACGTCGCCATCATCGGCGGCGGCTTTACCGGCTTGCAGGCCGCCTTCAACCTCGCTCGCCTCGGCGTGTCGGTCGTCCTGATTGAGGGCGGCCGCTTCGGTGACGGCGCATCGGGCCGCAATGGCGGCCAGCTCGGCACCGGCCAGCGCGCATCTCCGGCGGAACTGGAGACGGAGCTCGGCTTCGAGCGATCGAAGGCGCTGTTCGAGATGGCGGAGAATGCCAAGCATTACCTTCTGGAATTCGCCGAACAGCACGGCATCGACATCGAATATCTTCCGGGTCAGATGAATGTCTCCCACAAGCGTGGTGGGGAAGAGGAATATCGGCACGAGGCCGAGATCATGGCGGTGCGCTACGGCTATCCGCATGTGTCCTTCATGGACCGGGAGGAAACGCATGACCGTGTAGGGTCAACGCGTTATCACTTCGGTGTTCGCGACACCGGCACCGGACACATCCACCCGCTGAAGCTGCTGGTTGGTCTGGCGAGGGTCGCCGCATCCGCCGGGGCTCGCATCCACGAAATGACGCCGGCAAGCGCCATTCGCCAGTCGGGTGGCAAGACTGTCATCGACACACCGAAAGGCACGATCACGGCCGAGCGCGTGCTGATTGCGACCAATGCCTATATCGGCAATCTGGAGCCGGTGACGGCGGCACATGTGATGCCGATTAGGTCTTTCATCGGGGCAACCGTGCCGCTGGACCGCTACCCGCAGGTGCTCCGCGGATCCGAAGCCGTAGCGGATAGCCGTTTCGTGGTGCGCTACTTCCGCAAGAGCCGTGACGGCAGACTGCTGTTCGGCGGGCGCGAAGCCTATACGGCCGACAGTCCGCGCGACATTTCCAGCCATATCCGTCGGCAGATCGCGGAGATCTACCCGGATCTGAAGAACATCGAGATTACCCACGGATGGGGTGGATCGGTCGGGATCACGCTGCCGCGCAAACCCTTTGCAAGGGATGTCTTGCCGGGTGTCACCTCGCTTGCCGGCTATTCCGGGCATGGCGTGATGCTCTCCAACTATTCCGGCAAGATGTATGCGGACATGGTGGCCGGCAATGCGCGGGAACTCGACCTGCTCAAGGAGCTCAAAATTCCGCCCTTCCCAGGTGGGGTAAGGCTGCGCAAGCCTTTGCTCTTCCTGGCGCTCACCTGGTACGCGCTTCGCGACCGCTTCTGAAAACCGCACCTTAATCGAAAGGGATGAGAGGCCCTTGCCTCTTCGCTGCTCGGTGTGTTCCATTGTCGCAGGACACGCTTTGTTCAGCCTTGCTGCGACATGGAAAGACAAAATCCGCCCCGTCGGGGTGGCTTTTTTAAATCGATTAGATTAGAACCTGTCCAACGAATTTGCCGAACGAGAGATGCCGCATGAGCAGCCAGATCATCCCCGTTGAACCCTTTGACTATGTCGTCTTCGGCGGCACCGGCGACCTGGCCGAGCGGAAGCTTCTGCCGGCCCTGTTCCATCGCCAGCTCGCCGGTCAGTTGACGGAACCGACCCGTATCATTGGTGCCTCGCGCACGGCGATGACGCATGAGGAATACCGCAAGTTCACGCTAGATGCGCTGCACGAGCACCTGAAGGCCGAGGAGCTGGATGAGGCCGAGGTCGCGAAGTTCCTGGAGCGCATCTACTACATTTCTGTCGACGCCAAGTCGGACCAGGGCTGGGAAGATCTGAAGAAGCTGCTCGACCAGGGGAAGGACATCGTGCGGGCCTTCTATCTGGCCGTCTCGCCGTCGATCTTCGGCGATATCGCCGACAAGATCCGCGACCACAAGCTGATCACCAAGTCGACCCGTATCGTCGTCGAAAAGCCGATCGGCCGCGACCTGGCTTCCGCACAGGCGCTCAACGACACGATCGGCAAGGTGTTCAAGGAAGAGCAGATCTTCCGCATCGACCACTATCTCGGCAAGGAGACGGTGCAGAACCTGATGGCGCTGCGTTTTGCCAACGCGCTCTACGAGCCGCTGTGGAACTCCGCCCATATCGACCATGTGCAGATCACGGTCGCCGAATCCGTCGGCCTCGAAGGCCGTGTGACCTATTACGACAAGGCCGGCGCGCTGCGCGACATGGTGCAGAACCATATCCTGCAGCTGCTCTGCCTTGTGGCCATGGAAGCCCCCTCCTCGCTGGATGCCGAGGCCGTACGTGACGAAAAGCTCAAGGTGCTTCGTTCGCTGAAGCCGATCACGCCTGCCAATGTCGAGAAGCAGACGGTTCGCGGCCAGTACCGCGCCGGCGCCTCTGCCGGCGGCGCGGTCAACGGCTATCAGGAAGAACTCGGTGCTGTTTCCGACACGGAAACTTTCGTCGCGATCAAGGCGGAGATCAACAACTGGCGCTGGGCGGGCGTGCCGTTCTATCTGCGCACCGGCAAGCGTCTCGCGACCCGCATGTCCGAGATCGTCATCACCTTCAAGCCGATTCCGCACTCCATCTTCGGCGAAAATGCAGGACGCATCGAAGCGAACAAGCTGGTCATCCGTCTGCAGCCGGACGAGGGCGTGAAGCAATGGCTGATGATCAAGGATCCAGGTCCGGGCGGCATGCGCCTGCGCCATGTCTCGCTCGACATGAGTTTTGCCCAGGCCTTCGATGTGCGCAATCCGGACGCTTACGAACGCCTGCTGATGGACGTCATCCGCTCGAACCAAACGCTGTTCATGCGCCGCGACGAAGTCGAGGCAGCGTGGAAATGGTGCGATCCGATCCTCAAGTCGTGGGAAGAAATCGGCCAGAAGGCACAAGGCTATACGTCCGGCACCTGGGGTCCAAGCCAGGCCATCGCGCTGATCGAGCGTGACGGCCGTACCTGGCACGAAATCGATTGAAGGCCAGACCTATGGCGCATCAGATGAAGACATTCGAGAACGGGACCGCTCTTGCGGCCGGTCTCGCCGATGCCGTTGCTTCGGCGCTCTCCGCGGCGATTGCAAAGAACGGTGAGGCAATACTCGCCGTCTCCGGCGGCTCGACGCCGAAAGCGTTTTTCGAGGCCTTGTCGACGCGGGCGCTCGACTGGGCCAAGGTAAAGGTCACGCTGGTCGATGAGCGCTTCGTGTCGGAAGACAATCCGCGCTCGAACCATCTGCTGGTGAAGACGCATCTTTTGAAGAATGCGGCGGCGGCCGCGGAGTTCGTGCCGCTATATCGCCCGGAAGCGACGATCGAGGATGCGGCGAAAACCGCGTCCGGGATCGTGCCAGGCATGGGCAAACCCTTCGACGTGGCGATCCTCGGCATGGGAACGGACGGGCACACCGCCTCCTTCTTCCCCGGCGGTGATCACCTCGCTGCAGCGCTCGATCTCTCGCTGCCGCGCCGCGTCATGACAATGGAAGCACCGGGAGCGGGCGAAGCACGCCTCACCCTCTCCTTCTCGGCGCTTCATGATGCCGGCCTTCTCGTGGTTCACATCGAGGGTGCCGAAAAGAAAGCTGTGCTAGAGAAGGCACTTGCCGGCACCGACGAGCAGGACATGCCGATCCGGGCCGTTCTCGAACGGGGCCAGACTACGCCTGAGATCTACTGGGCGCCCTGAGGGAGAGCCCTCGCCTGCCGGAGTCTTTCGGCAGTGCGCATAGGACGAGTTTCATGGCCGAGGAGGCCTTTGCGCGATCTGCGCCTCAGCGCTCGCGCCAGATGAGGAGCCATTCCGATGAGTGCAGACAGCCGTATCGAAGCCATCACAAAGCGGATCGTCGAGCGATCGAAGCCGACCCGCGAGGTCTATCTCGACCGCACCCGGCGGGCGATTACAAAGGGCGTGCACCGGTCAACACTGTCTTGCGGCAACCTCGCCCATGGCTTTGCCGTCTGTTCGCCCAAGGACAAGGATGCGCTTGCCGGCGACGTGGTGCCGAACCTCGGCATCATCACCGCCTATAACGACATGCTCTCGGCCCACCAACCCTTCGAGACCTATCCGGCGCTGATCCGGCAGGCGGCTTCCGAAGTGGGTGGCGTAGCGCAGGTCGCTGGTGGGGTTCCGGCCATGTGTGACGGCGTGACCCAGGGACAGCCGGGCATGGAGCTTTCACTTTTCTCGCGCGATGCGATCGCCATGTCGGCGGCGATCGGCCTGTCGCACAACATGTTCGACAGCTCCGTCTATCTCGGCGTCTGCGACAAGATCGTACCGGGGCTGATGATCGCTGCCCTCACCTTCGGCCACCTGCCCGCCGTCTTCGTTCCGGCCGGGCCAATGACCACAGGGCTGCCGAACGACGAGAAATCGCGCATTCGCCAGCTTTATGCCGAAGGCAAGGTCGGCCGCGCCGAACTGCTGGAGGCCGAATCGAAGTCCTATCACGGCCCCGGCACCTGCACTTTCTACGGCACGGCCAATTCCAACCAGATGCTCATGGAGATCATGGGCTTCCATCTGCCCGGCGCTTCCTTCATCAATCCCGGCACGCCCTTGCGTGACGCGCTGACCAAGGAAGCGACCAAGCGGGCACTCGCGATCACAGCACTCGGCAACGAATTCACGCCCGCCGGCGAGATGATCGACGAACGCTCGATCGTCAATGGTGTGGTCGGTCTGCATGCGACGGGTGGCTCGACCAACCACACGATCCACCTCATTGCCATGGCCCGTGCCGGCGGCATTCAGCTCACCTGGCAGGATATTTCGGAACTCTCCGACATCGTGCCGCTGCTCGCCCGCGTCTATCCGAACGGACTTGCCGACGTGAACCACTTCCACGCGGCCGGCGGCATGGGCTTCCTGATCAAGCAGCTGCTCAAGGCCGGTTACGTGCATGACGACGTTCGCACCGTCTACGGCCAGGGTCTTGCCGCCTACACGATCGATCCGAAGCTCGCCGACGACGGCACCGTGCATCGCGAGCCGGCATCGGAGGTGAGCGCAGATCCGAAGGTGCTGACCACGATCGACAAGCCGTTCCAGGCCAATGGCGGCCTGAAGATGCTGACCGGCAATCTCGGCAAGGCAGTCATCAAGATCTCCGCGGTCAAGCCGGAACGTCATGTCGTCGAGGCGCCGGCGATTGTCTTCAACGACCAGCAGGAACTGCAGGACGCCTTCAAGGCCGGCAAGCTGGAAAAGGACTTTATCGCCGTCGTGCGTTTCCAAGGCCCGAAGGCCAACGGCATGCCGGAACTGCATCGGCTGACGCCGCCGCTCGGCGTTCTGCAGGACCGCGGCTTCAAGGTGGCTCTCGTCACCGACGGGCGCATGTCGGGCGCATCGGGCAAGATCCCGGCGGCGATCCACCTGACGCCGGAGGCAGTCGACGGCGGCGCGATCGCAAAGATAAAGAACGGTGACATGGTGCGGCTCGATGCGATTGCCGGCACGCTCGAAGTACTGGTCGATGCGGCAGAGTTCGGCGCACGGCCGCTTGCCACGGCCAATCTCGACGACAACGAGTTCGGCATGGGGCGTGAACTGTTCGCCAGCTTCCGCCGTATCGCCGGGCCGGCAGACCAAGGCGCCAGCGTCCTTTTCTGAGTTTCCAGTCACACACCGATGAAAGGCCGCGGTCACCCGCGGCCCTTTTTGTGTTTTAAAGTCATGCGACTTTCGTTGCGCGCTCTCCCGCTGATTGCATAATTTAACGAATTCGAAACTGCTAATTTTGTATACCTTGATACAGAAACGCACGCGATATCAACAAGTTATACAAATCGACGATCTTGCACACGCTTTATCGCTCTTTGTCTACTTTTGGGATGCGCAACCCGGTTCTGGAACAGGATTTGGCCAAAGGACCAAGGCACTATGTTTGGATTTAACAGCAAAGATCGCGCTCAGCTTGAATCGCTCGAAGTCATCACTGCCAACATCATGATCGCGGACGACAAACTCAACATCCGCTACATGAACACCGCCACGAAGGAATTGCTGAAGGAAGCAGAGAGTGACCTCAAGAAGGAACTCCCCCGCTTCGAGTTCGACAAACTGATCGGCAGCAACATCGACATCTTTCACAAGAATCCCAGCCACCAGCGCAACATGCTGGCCAGCCTGAAGAACCAGCACAAGGCGACCATCTGGGTCGGGCACCGTGCCTTCGACCTGATCGTGACGCCGCTGAAGAACGGAGCCAAGACGACGGGCTTCGTCGTCGAATGGGCGAATGCCAAGGCCCGTCTGCAGAACCTCGATTTCCAGTACCAGATGGAAGCCATCAGCCGCGTGCAGGGGATCATCGAGTTCACGCCAGAGGGTGAGATCGTCACTGCGAACCAGAACTTCCTCGACACTCTCGGGTACCGGATGGATGAGATCAAGGGCAAGAACCACAGTCTGCTGGTCGATCCCGACTATGCACGGTCACCCGACTATGTCGAATTCTGGAAGAACCTGCGCGCCGGAAAGTATCAGGTGTCCGAATTCACCCGCTACGGCAAGGGCGGCAGGAAGATCGTCATCAATGCCTCCTACAACCCGATCCTCGATGATCGTGGCCGTGTCACCAAAGTGGTCAAGTTCGCGACCGACGTGACCGAGCGCGTGCATGCGGTGGATACCATTGGCGACGCATTGGGACGCATGGCCCATGGCGATGTCAGCTTCACCCTCGACAGGCCATTCGCCCCGGATTTCGAGGCGCTGCGGACCAATATGAACGAAGCCGTGACGCAGCTCGCCACCACGCTCGGTGCCGTTGCAACGTCGACGGATCAGATTGACAGCGGCAGCCGCGAGATCAGCTCGAGTGCCGAGGATCTGTCGAAACGTACCGAACAGCAGGCAGCATCGCTCGAAGAGACAGCGGCTGCACTCGACCAGATCACCGTCAACGTCAACAACGCATCCAAGCGCGCCGAGGAGGCCCGCCACGCAACGCAAGCCGCCGATACGAGTGCGACCCGCTCCGGCCAGATCGTGGCCGAGGCGGTCGGTGCCATGGCGCGTATCGAGCAGTCGTCGAACCAGATCTCCAACATCATCGGCGTGATCGACGAAATCGCGTTCCAGACGAACCTGCTGGCGCTCAACGCCGGTGTCGAAGCGGCACGCGCCGGTGAAGCGGGCAAGGGTTTCGCAGTTGTGGCCCAGGAGGTGCGCGAACTGGCGCAGCGTTCGGCCCAGGCCGCGAAGGAGATCAAGGAGCTGATCCGCAACTCGTCCGAAGAGGTCAAGAACGGCGTCAAGCTGGTCAGCGAAACCGGCGAAGCGCTGAAGATGATCCAGGACAACATCATTGCGGTCAACGATCACATGCAGGCAATTGCCAGCTCAGCCCGCGAGCAGGCGACGGGTCTTTCCGAGGTCAACTCGGCCGTCAACCAGATGGACCAGGTGACACAGCAGAACGCGGCCATGGTGGAGGAATCGAACGCCGCAAGTGCGACGCTTGCAACCGAAACGCAGCGCCTGCGCCAGTTCATCTCCCGGTTCACGCTCGGCCGACACTACACCGGCCAGGGCGGGGCCGCACCGCGCAGCGTTGCTGCGCCGACACAGGTATCCGGTCAGAGGCGATCACCCGCACGTCCGGTGGTCGTTCATGGCAATGCGGCGCTCAAGGAGGACTGGCAGGAATTCTGAGAAACGCCCAGCTCCATGCATCGGCCCGGCGCAAGCCGGGCCTTTTGCTGTCAGGGACGAGGTGCCTTGGCGAAACCCTTGCCGATGATCGGTCCGGTCGGCTTGCCCGTGGGCGAACCGCCGAGCGGCTCCACGGTAATCTCGTAAAGCTGCTCTTCCGCCGGTCCCGGCAGATCCGGGCCCGACACGGTCGCCGTTTCCCAGCCATCGAGAACGCCGAGCGAAACCGGGCCGGTGTCGGCCGACGGCAGTGTCCAGAGCTGCAGCGAGCGATCATCTGCCACCGCCAGATCGATGAGCGGAACGACCTTGGCCGTGTCGTTGCCGAAGTCCTCGATCATCACGACCGGCTCTCCTTCTGAGTTCATCAGGATCGCCACGACCTGTGGTTCCAGCCTCGTCATGGCGGTGTAGGCAAGGGCCGCCACGAGCAGGGCCGAGGCGGCCACGGCGGAGACGGCGATGCCGCGCCAGCGCGCCAGCCTGTTGTCGTTTGCAGCGGCAGGCTTAGGCTTTGCGTCTACCGGTTTCTCCTGGGCCCCGAGGCTCGCCTCGATGCGCGACCAGAGATCTGCCGAGACGGTGGCAGTCGGCCCGACGAGGTCGAGCTCGAGAAACCGGTCGCGCGCTTCGCCGACGGCTCTCACGAGAGCCTGATCGGTCTCCATCTCCGCTTCCATGACGCGCCGATCATCTTCGTCCATCAATCCGAGGACATAGGCATCGGCGCGTTCGGCTGTGTTCTGCCAAGTGCTCATGCCATGCACTCCCTGAGGGCCGAGAGAGAGCGCCGGATCCACGCCTTGGCCGTGCCGAGCGGCAGCTTCAGGCGCCCGGCGATTTCGCCATGGCTGTAGCCGGAGACATAGGCCATGAGCACCGTCTTGCGGCGCAGGCCGTCCAGCCGTGCCAGACAGGTGCGAAGGCGGCTTGCCGTGTCGAGCTGGTCGAAGAGGTCATGATAAAGCGCATCGGCGCCCTCATCCTGCAGTCGCTCAATGCTCTCTGCGTCTGCGAGATCCTCTCGCCCGCCGTTGCGCAGCGCATTCAGCGCGCGCGAGCGGACAACAGAGAAGATCCATCCGCGCGCCGAACCCCGGGACGGATCGTATTGCCACGCCTTGTTCCAGATCTGCAGGAAGGCTTCCTGGACGACTTCTTCCGCCAGATCGTGGCGGCGCAGGATCCTCTCGGCCACGGTAACCATTCGAACCGCTTCGCTGCGATAAATCGTGGCGAGGCCGGCGCGATCTCCCGCAGCACAGGCTCTCAGCGCCGCACCGAGCTCGTCTTCGTGATTCCCCATCCCGCGTCCTTCCAATGTGTTCTGCGGAAAGTAGGCATTGCTGAAGATTTGGCAACCGGGCACAGGCGTTCCGGCGGATTGGACGCTTCTCGTCATCACCATATCCATCACTGTCTCCTTCATCTCCTCGACACGCGAGACCGGGGCTTCGGATGCAGCATGAAAAAAATTCTTTGCTGGCTGCATCCAATCGGCCGTCGCCGCGTGTCTTGGGTTGAGGAGGCACCAGACGGGTGTCGCCGCACCATTCAGACGGGAGAAGTTTTCATGACCAGCATCCGTATCCTCAGCCTTGCTGCCGCAACCGCACTCACAGCCTTCGGCGCACAGGCTGCCCAGGTCATCGGCCTTGCAGGCGACAAGACCCTCGTGATGTTCGACACGGGCAATCCGGCCGTTTCCAAGAGCATGGACGTGACCGGAGTCGACCGGCTCCTGGGCATCGACTATCGTCCGGGCAACAAGACCATCGTCGGCGTAACCGCAGACAATGCCATAGTAACCATCGATCCGGAAACGGGTGCCGCGACTGAACTCGCCAAGATGGACAAGCCTCTGACGATCGGCGATGCGCCTGTGATCGTGAACTTCAATCCGGCGGCCGACCGCATTCGCTACATGACCGGCACGACCAATCATCGCGTTCATCCGGACACGGGTGCGGTCACCGTCGACGGCAGCCTCGCCTTCGAAGAGGGCGACATGCACAAGGGTGAAACCCCGAACACTGTCGCGGCTGCCTACACCAACTCCATCGGCAAGCCTGAAAAGACAGCGATGTACAACATCGATGCCACGATCGGCGCGCTGATCCAGCAGACCAAGCCAAATGACGGCACGCTGAAGGCGATCGGCAAGCTCGGCATCGAAGGCAGCCCGAAGACTTACGCCTTCGACATCGAAGCTGGCGCTGACGGCATGAACACCGCCTGGCTGGTGGCCGACAGCACGCTTTACACGGTCAACCTGGAAACGGGTGCTGCGACCAAGGCCGGCGACATTTCGGGTGCGCCTGCCGCGATCAAGTCGATCACGGTCGTCCCTGCCATGTAAGGCATGTTTTTGCCGTGACCCATAAGGTCACCGGCATCGGCCCTCTCCCCTCATCGGGGGAGAGGGCATTGCGCCCTGTCACGCGCGGATGAAGGCGAGGACGTCGGCGTTGAACTTGTCCGCCTCGGTCTGCGCCAGACCATGTGACCCGCCGGCATAGATCTTGAGTTCCGATCCCTTCACCAGCCGCGCTGCCTTTTCGGCGGTGGCTGCGATCGGTACGATCTGGTCGTCATCGCCATGGATGATCAGTGTCGGCTTGTCGATCGCCTTCAGGTCGGCAGTGTAGTCGACTTCCGAAAATTCCCGGATGCAATCATACTGACCCTTGATGCCGCCAGCGAGACCCTGCAGGCGGAAGCTCTCGCGGAAACCTTCGTTCTCGGCTACCCCGTCGCGATTGAAGCCGTAGAAGGGGATCGTCAGGTCATAGAAGAACTGCGAACGATTTCCGGCTGTACCCGCGCGGATGCCGTCGAAGACCGACATCGGCACACCTTCTGGATTGTCCGCCGTCTGCAGCATTAAGGGCGGAACCGCACCGACGAGCACAACCTTGGCGACCCGGGCTGTGCCGTGTCGGCCAATGTAGTGCGCGACTTCTCCACCGCCCGTCGAATGGCCGATCATGACAAGGTTCGTGAGATCGAGATGCTCGATCAGTTCTGCCAGATCATCGGCGTAGCGATCCATGTTGTTGCCATCCCAGGGCTGATCCGAACGACCGTGGCCACGGCGATCATGGGCGATGACACGAAAACCCTGCTGGCCGAAATGGAGCATCTGGGCGTCCCAGGCGTCCGAGGAGAGCGGCCAGCCGTGGGAGAAGAGGATCGGCTGCCCTTCGGGATTTCCCCAATCCTTGTAGAAGAGTGCGGTACCGTCAGTCGTCTTGAAGATGCTCATGATCGTCTCTCCATCTGCCGCATGCATGGTGCTGCGGTCGCCATCGCGGCTATATTTAATTTGTGCGCAATTCAATTGCGCACAATCGTTATCGCCCATCGACCGCCTGGAATCAATTGCGCGCAATCTATCTTCCGTTCACGTTTCCGTGAATGCCAATATGCTCATGCCAAACGAAAACCCCCGCTTTGGGGGCGGGGGTTCGGTTGAGAAGCAGGAATGCGGGATTGTCTCAGAGCATGGCCATGTATTTCGGCAGGTCGCGCATGCTGGGCACAACGATCAATGTGTGCACGGTGCCGCGCTTGTAGGCGTTGAGGAAGCGATTGTAGTCTTCGAACACCACGCAGCCGGAACTGTCGCCGCGACGGCGGAGCAGATAGGTATGGGTGAGGAAGCCATCGCGATTGTACATCTTCGCATCGCCGACCGGATTCATGCGGATCGCCTCAATGCCGTGGAACCGGGCCTCGCGCATGCGCAGCTTGTAGACGTTGGGCGGAGTCGGGCCATAATTCTTCACATGCACGAACTTGGGATTGTCGCGCATGTGGCCGCGGCCGGAATGGGCTTTCAGCTTCTCGCCGTTCGGCATGTGCACAACGGAATCCTCGATCACGTAGACGGCGATCCGGCTTCCGGCACCGGGCAGGCCCTTCTTGCGGCTGAAGATGCCCCCTGCCCCGTCATCCGTCGTCACCGGATTGTCAGGCTTGGCATAGGCCAGCATGTTGAACAGCGTCTTCTTCGGCTTTTCCGGCGCGCGGGTGGTGGCCGGGGCCTCGGGAGCCGGCACGCGCTCCACGCGCGGCTTTGCCGCTGATTTCACCTGGGGCTTGGCGCTCGGAACCGGACCGTCGTCAGGAAGCCCGCCGTGGTCCTCCCCCGCCGGTTCGGAGAGAAGTTCCTCGAAGGGCTCTTCGCGTGGATCGGCGGCCGCCATCATCTCGGGAGCCGACGGAACGGCGGCATAGCCGAGTGCGGCAGGCGTCGCGGCCGTGGCTTCAGGAGAAATCGAGGCGGTCATGACAGGATCGACATCGTCGATGCCGCTGCGGCGCTCGTGGGCTGCGGTCGCTAGCGCCGCCTGCTGCCGTCCGGCTTCCGCCTGCAGGAGAGCATCGCGCAGAACGGCGAGGGCTTGCGGCCCTGTCACGCTTTCCACGCGGGCGAGAAGCAGACGATCCGACTTGTCTACCTCTGCCAGCCGCATAGCGGCCGGCAGCATCAAAAGACCGAGATGGTCGGTTGCCGCGATCGCCTCGGCGAAGCGGTTGTGCATTGCCTCGAGAGCGGCGAGGTTCGAGCTCTTCGCCTGCATCGGCTGCGTAGCGAGCGGCTTGACCATGGTGAGATCCGGCTTCGGCAGGCTGTGGCCGGCCATGGTCGAAACCTCGATGGTGGAAGACGATAGGCCCTTGAAAACGGCAAGGCTGGCAGTGCCCCAGAAGAGGCAGGCCAAACCGATGCCCAAGACCGTCGGCAGACTGGAGTCGCGCTTTTTCTTGCGCGACTTCATCGTTTGTACGGCGACGCCATTGCCGCCGGTGACCTTACGGGTCGAGGACGCCATGTTACTGAACTCGCTTACCAAGAACTCTGGGAGCCGGCCGCCTAGCAGTGAAAACCGACTTTACTGGGACAGGTTGCGGCGATGCCGTCCTGTCGACTGCCCTAAAGAATGAAGAAGTTTGGTAACCAAGAGGTTTACGCGCGGCGTTTTATGTCACATTCCGGGCGTGGGGCACGAAATAGTTTCATACGTGACGGGTTAACCCGCCGTCGACCTTCAGGTTCTGGCCCGTGATATAGGCCGCCCCATCGGAGGCGAGGAAGGCGATGGTGGCGGCGATTTCCTCGCTGGTGCCGTAGCGCTTCATCGGCACGCCGTCGCGCCTTTCCTCGGTTGCGGGCAGGCTGTCGATCCAGCCGGGCAGGACATTGTTCATTCGGATGTTCTCGCCCGCATAGGTGTCGGCGAAGATCTTGGTGAAGGAGGCGAGCCCTGCGCGGAAGACGGCGGAAGTCGGGAACATGGATGAGGGTTCGAAGGCCCAAGCGGTGGAAATATTGATGATCGCTCCGGACTTTTGGCGCTGCATGATCGGGGTGACGAGGCGGGTCGGGCGGATGACGTTGAGAAGGTAGACATCCATGCCCGTCGCCCACTGCTCGTCGGTGATGTCAAGAATGGCCGCACGCGGACCATGGCCGGCACTATTGACCAGCACGTCGACGCGGCCGTAGCGTTCCATCGTGCCATCGACGAGGCGTGCGAGGTCTTCCGGCGACTGGTTAGAACCAGTCATGCCATAGCCGTCGAGTTCGGCCGCGAGCGCTTCACCCTTGCCGGACGACGACAGGATGGCGACCCTGAAGCCGTCTGCCGCCAAGCGCCGCGCTGCCGCAGCGCCCATGCCGCTTCCTCCTGCCGTGACGATGGCAACCCTTTCACTGGACATAGTCGTTCTCCCTCTGATGTGTCGGGAAGATCGAAGGTCCTGATACCGATGTCCAGTCAGAAATGCTGAAGGCCGGTGCAGCTTACGCCACACCGGCCTTCCGAAGCTTTACAAGCGACGGTTACCAGCTGCGAACGTCGAGGACGCGATCCTTGTGCGCCGGATGGGTCGAGAAGACGAAGATGCGGTCCAGCTCCTTCTGCGTCAGCAGACGCAGGAAGCGGATCTCGGCCGTATTGTTGGCGAAGGTCTTCATCAACACCGCGCCGACCTTGGAGATGCGGGCATCCGGGATGTCGAGATAGAATTGCTTGGGCAGGTTGACCTGAGTGACCAGTGCGACCACCGCCCCGCTCAGCGAAATACGGATGACGTCGCAGCGTCGTGCCGCCATGTGCGACATGCCGTTCTCGGTATATTCGAGCCGCCCGGCATTCATCGTGTCCTCCATGCGATACCGGTTTTCCCGGTCATACATGAAGGATTCCTCCTTTTTCAGGAAATGAGACCCGCCACCAGCCGTCCTCATCTTTTCTGCCCTCGTCTTTTGTCCGTCGTTATGGAGAAAAGCTAGCAGCCACAACTTAACAGTCGGTATTGGCGGAAGGGTCATTCCTGGCCGCAAAAAAGCCCTGTCATCAGTAAGGATAACAGGGCCTTAAGTGTCTGTTCGCTGGACTGCGCTCAACGGCGGTAGGTCTGTCCCGCCGCATCGAAAAGGTGCAGCTTGGTCTTGTCTGCGGAAAAGCGGAGAACCTCGCCCTTCTTCACGGCGACAATACCGGGAAGCTTGACCACAACCGACTCCTCGTCGACCGGACCCTGCACGTAAACCATCGTGACCTCTCCCAGCGCTTCGACGATATCGACCTTGCCCTCGAAGAGGAAATCATCGCCGGTCGCGACAGCCAGATCTTCCGGACGGACGCCGAAGCTCGCGGCCTTCCCCTGCTCCGAGGCAGGTGTCGCCACATCGACAGTCACTTCCGAACCGTCCTTGAGTTTGATCTTCGTCACATCTCCTGTCGCAGTCACCGTCGCCGGCATGATGTTCATGGCAGGCGAGCCGATGAAGCGGGCGACGAAGAGGTTGGCCGGACGCTCGTAGAGTTCGAGCGGCGGGCCGACCTGCTCGATGTGGCCGGCCGAGAGCACGACGATCCGGTCCGCCAGCGTCATTGCCTCGACCTGATCATGCGTGACGTAGATCATCGTCGTATCGGCCATCTGCTCGTTGAGCTTGGCGATCTCGATGCGGGTCGCAACGCGCAGGGCCGCATCGAGGTTGGACAAGGGTTCATCGAAGAGGAAGACCTTGGGGTCGCGGCAGATGGCGCGACCGATGGCAACACGCTGGCGCTGGCCACCGGAGAGTGCTTTCGGCAGGCGATCCAGATAGGGTCCGAGCTGGAGGATGTCGGCGGCCGACTTGACGCGACGGTCGATCTCCTCCTTGTTTTCGCCAGCAATGCGCATGCCGAAGGCCATGTTGTCGTACACGGTCATGTGCGGATAGAGCGCATAGGACTGGAAGACCATGGCGATGCCACGCTTCGACGGCGGCACATCGTTGACGAGCTGGCCGTCGATGTACATCTCTCCGCTGGTGATATCCTCAAGGCCGGCGATCATGCGCAGCAGCGTCGACTTGCCACAGCCCGACGGGCCGACGAATACCACGAACTCGCCTTCCTTGATCTCCAGATCGATGCCGTGCAGAACCTTGACCTGCCCGTATGCCTTGCGGATGTCCTTCAGAACCAGACCCGTCATGCTATCCTCCCCTGTCAGGCGTGACGCGCGAAATAGGCGCCCCAAGCCGGCAATTCTACCTTGTTATCGTTCACTGAACCGGTAAATCCATGGCCCTCAAGGCCGACCCATTCACCCGCTGGCATGGCGATTGGCGTTTCGTCGGCGCTCATGTTGAAGATGCAGAGCAGCTTCTCGTTGCCGAAGGCGCGGGTGTAGACGAGTTGGTCGTCACCGGCTTCGTGGAAGGTGATGTCGCCCTTGGCGAAGGCCGGATACTGGCGGCGGAAGGTCAGGAAGCGGCGATAGTGCTCGAGCACAGACTCCAGCTTGCCAAACTGCGTGTTGACCGCGCGCAAGGTATGTTCAACCGGGATCGGCAGCCAGGTCTTGGCTGCCGTCGAAAAGCCCGCCTGCAACGCATGATCGTCCCAGACCATGGGTGTGCGGCAACCGTCACGCCCCTTGAATTCCGGCCAGAACTGGATGCCATAGGGATCCTGCAGATCCTCGTAGGCGATGTCGGCTTCGGTGAGGCCGAGTTCCTCGCCCTGGTAGATGCAGACCGAGCCGCGCTGGGTGAGCAGCAGGGCAGACAGCATTCGGGCATAGGCTTCACGGTCGAGGACATTTGCGCCCCAGCGCGTCACATGGCGGACCACGTCATGGTTAGAGAAGGCCCAGCAGGCCCAGCCTTCCGGTGCAGCCGTTGCAAAGGCGTTCTGGGTGTTACGGACGATTCCGGGCGTCAGGGGCTCCGGAGCCAGGAATTCGAAGGCGTAGCACATCTGCATCTTGTCATTGCCGGAGGTATATTCTCCGACGATCTCAAGGCCGCGCTGGCTGTCTCCTACTTCGCCAACCGCGGCAATCGCCGGATATTCGTCGAGCAGAGCGCGGAAACGCTTGAGGAAAGCGATGTTTTCCGGGCGGTTCTTGTCGTAGATGTGTTCCTGGAAATTGTAAGGGTTCACCGCCGGCGCGGTCGAGGCGTTGCGGCGCTCCGGAGCGAGCGCCGGGTTGTCCCTGAGTTCCTTGTCATGGAAATAGAAGTTGATGGTGTCGAGGCGGAAGCCATCGACGCCGCGGTCCAGCCAGAAGCGGGTGGCGGCCAAGAGCGCGTCCTGCACTTCCGGATTGTGCAGGTTCATGTCCGGCTGCGAGGTCAGAAAGTTGTGCATGTAGTACTGCATCCGGGTCGGATCCCACTGCCAGGCGGAACCACCGAAGATCGACAGCCAGTTGTTCGGCGGCGTGCCATCGGGCTTGGAATCGGCCCAGACATACCAGTCGGCCTTCTCGTTCACGCGGCTCGACCGGCTTTCCACGAACCAGGGATGCTGGTCCGAGGAATGCGACATCACCAGATCGATCATGACCCGGATGCCGAGGCGATGGGCCTCGGCGATCAGGCCGTCAAAATCAGTCAGCGAACCGAACATCGGGTCTACGTCAACATAGTTCGAGACGTCGTAGCCGAAGTCCTTCATCGGCGAGGTGAAGAAAGGCGAGATCCAGATCGCGTCCGCACCAAGATCGGCAATATGGGACAGGCGGGCGGTGATGCCCTTCAGGTCGCCGATACCGTCGCCGTTGGAGTCCTGATATGAGCGCGGGTAGATCTGATAGATCACCGCGCCGCGCCACCAGTCCTTGTCGGGCGTCATGACGGTATTTGAAACTGCACTCATTTAGAAGTTCCTGTTGGCTTGGTCTTTCGTCCCGACGTCAGCCACCCTTGACCGAACCGGCAAGGAGGCCACGCACGAGATAACGTTGCATGAAGAAGAACACGAGAAGCGGCACGGCGATCGACACGAAGGCCGCCGTGGCCAGGATTTCCCAGTTGCCGCCACGCGTCCCCAGCAGTTCCACGATCTGGTTCGTCATGACCGTGGTATCGCCGGTCGCATCGATCAGGAAGACCTTGGCGACGAGCAGATCGTTCCATGTCCAGAGAAACTGGAAGATGGCAAAGGACGCGAGGGCTGGGAAGGAAAGCGGCAGGATGATACGGGTGAAGATCTGGAAGTCGGTTGCCCCGTCCACCTTTGCGCATTCGATGATATCGCGCGGAAGCCCGACCATGTAATTTCGCAACAGATAGATTGCGAGCGGCAGGCCAAAACCCGTATGGGCGAGCCAGACACCGAGGTAACCCTTGCCGATGCCAATGGACAGATGCAGGCGCAAAAGCGGGATGAGCGCGAGTTGCAGCGGCACAACGAGGAGAGCCACGACAGCGGCGATCAGCAGTGCACGTCCCGGAAACTCCATCCAGGCCAGTGCATAGGCCGCAAAGGCCGCAATGACGATCGGGATGACCGTCGCGGGGATGGTGACGGTCAGCGTGTTGAAGAAAGCCTTGGCCATCGAGTCCGTCGTCGATCCAGAGAAGAGAACGGTCTGATAGTTGTCGAGCGTGAACTTCGGCGGCAGCTCTGCCGTCACGAAGATGCGCTCGCCGCGGCTGCCGGTCATTTCAGTATCGTTTTCGAGGCGGTAGTCGCCATTCGCCTGCAAGGTCACACGGCCATCGTCGCCCATGTCGGCAGTCGCCCCGGGTTCGTACGCGCCGATGTCTTGCGAGGACGTACCCCAGGTGGAGATTGCAGCTTCTGCCGAGGCACCGCCCTCGCTCAGAACATTGCCCTCGATGACCCATAGGTTCCCCTCCTGGCGCTGGGTGGAGGGATCCGCCGTTCGCAAGACAAGGTTCTGCTCCTGCGAGAACAGTGAACTCCACCAGCCGCTGGTGGCAATCTGGTCCGACGTGCGGAACGAGGAAATGAAAAGACCTGCGGTCGGCAGCAACCAGAGAACAACAAGCACGGCCACGGAAAGATGGACGGCCCAGACGAGACTGGATTTCTTACCTGCAACATTAGCCATGATCCGCCTCCCCTCAGCGCATTTCTTTTCGAGCGTTGTAGACATTCCAGACGAGGATCGGCAGCACGAGCAGCATGATGACCATGGCGCTGGCAGAGCCGACGCCCCAATCATTGGAGCGGAACAGCTTGTCGAACATGTAGTTGGCAAGCACCTGCGTTTCCCACTGACCGTTGGTCATGGCAAAGACGATATCAAACACTTTGAGCACGACCAGCGTGATGGTCGTCCAGACGACGACGACGGTGCCCATAATCTGCGGGATCTTGATCTTGAAAAAGATCTCAAAGTCGTTGGCGCCATCGATCACGGCAGCCTCGATCGTTTCTTCCGGAATGCCGCGCAAGGCAGCCGAGAGGATGACCATGGCAAAACCAGTCTGGATCCAGATCAGCACCACCATCAGGAAAAAGTTGTTCCAGAAGGAGATGGTGAGCCAAGTCTGCGGCTGGCCGTAGGGATAGTCGAACGTGAGCACGGAATAGATCGAGAGGAGCGCCTTGTAGCCCAGCCAGACGGCTGCGAGCGTAACGGCGAGCCGGACCACCACGCCAAATGCGGAGCTCCCGCCACGGCGACCGACGCCGCCGGCCAGAGGCCGCAACAGCTGGTAGACGCCGTAGACGATGAAGGCAATGAAGCCTGCCAGCAACAATGCGGGCAAGACCCGCAGGACGATCGCGGCACCGATGCCACCGTCGAAGGACAGCCAAAGCGCATTCAGGATACCGATCTGCTCTTCCCCGGCAGGTCGGGTATCGTAGACCAGCTTGAAAATAACGGATGCGCCGACGAAGGAGATCGCCATCGGCATAAAGATCAGCGACTTGGCGACGCTGCCCCACGAAATGCGGTCGGTCAACTGAGCGGCGAGAAGACCGAAGGCCGTTGATACCGCCGGCACGACGGTCAGCCAGAGAAGGTTGTTGCTGATCGCCTCCCAGAACTTCGGCTCGTTCATCATCCGCTCGTAGTTGGCGAAACCGATGAATGCCCCTCCGGCACTGCGGTCGGTGACGGAGAGCCACAACGTCGCGACAACCGGATAGGCGAGATAAACGCCGAGCGCGAAAATTGCAGGGAAGAGAAAGAGCCAGGGGCGGACCATATTGGCGCGATTGATGTTGCGCCCGGCGTGCTCACCCTTCGCGGGGAACAGCACCCTGTCGACGAACATGTTCGACAGATAAAAATAACCTATACACCCGCCGACACCGACGATGATCGTGATCAGAGCCTGCAACGCTGGATTCATGGTGGCCTCCCCCTCCGCATGCCTTCTGATTGTTTTTGCGAACGCCCGGGCAACTGAGGCCCGGACGTTCGTTAGGCAAGTCTGCTCTACGGCAGATTACTTGATGCCGTCCCAGGTCGCCTGGATCGACTTTGCTACATCTTCGGCAGACTTGCCACCGACAAAGTCGACCATGCCGGTCCAGAAGCTGCCGGCACCGACAGCGCCCGGCATCAGATCGGATGCGTCGAAGCGGAAAGTCGTTGCCTGCAGCAGGACGTCGTTCATCTTGCGCACGGTCGGGTCGGTGAAGACTTCCGTATTGACGCCCTTATGGGGTGTGAGGAAGCCCTTCTGCGCCATCCAGACTTCATGGGCGATTGGCGACTTCAGGAATTCGATGAAGGCGCGGGCAGCCTTGCTGTCCTTGGTGATGGTGAAGGTGGTACCGGCACCGAGAACCGGGCTACCGAGGTCCTTCTCGGCATAGGCGGGGAAGTAGAAGAAGTCCGCATCTTCACCCACCGACGTACCTTCGGGGAAGAAGGACGGGATGAACGACGCCTGGTGGTGCAGGTAGCACTGCGGCGGCGATGCGAAGAGGCCCTTCGGGCTGTCACGGAAGTCGGTCGAAGCAACCGCACCGGCGCCACCGACGACGAACTTGTCGTTCTTGGCGAACCAGCCGAACTCGTTGATGGCGTTGACGACGATCGGATCGTCGAACTTCATCTCGTTGGAGACCCACTTGTCATAGTCTGCCGGCGATGCGGTGCGCAGCATCATGTCTTCGACCCAGTCGGTTGCAGGCCAGCCAGTGGCCGCACCCGAGCCGAGACCGATGCACCACGGCGTGCCGCCATCGGCGACGATCTTTTCCGTCAGTGCCTTGAGCTCTTCCATGGTCTGGGGCACTTCATAGCCGGCGTCTTCGAAGTTTTCCGGCGAATACCAGACGAGCGACTTCACGTCGGTCTTGTACGGGAAGCCGTAGAAGGCCTTATTGCCATCCTTGCCGGCATAGGTACCAAGATCAACCCAAGACTGGCCAGCGGCGTAGTTGTCCTTCAACCAGGATGCGTTTTCGGCGCCGAGGTCGGTCAGGAAACCGCGCTTTGCCATGTCGGATGCGAGACCCGGCTGCGGGAAGATCGAAATGTTCGGGGCGGAACCCGCTTCGAGGTCGACAACGACCTGCTGTTCGAAGCTGTCGGAACCGGTGTAGCGGACGTCAGCGCCGGTCGCGGCGGCGAAATAGGCAAGAACGCTCTCAACAAGCACCTGGTCCGGACCGAGCCAGGGGCCAAAGATGGTGATCTGCTCGCCATCGAGCTGTGTTTTCTTGAGTTCTTCGAAGCTTGCCCAGTTGAACTTCGTATCCTCACCCGGAGCAAATTTGAGTTCCTGCGCGGCAACGGTGCCGGCCAAGAGCGCGGCAGCCGCCACGGTCATCAAAAACGTCTTCTTCATGTGATATACCTCCCATCACATCGGACGGCCAAACGTCCTTGGTCAGCGCATTTTCCTCAAAGCGCTTTGGCCCCTATTTCATCACATTGGGTTCCATCGCGAGTCAAGGTTATTTTCCGCAGTTGCCGCAAATAGACGCACAAAGCTAATCATCCTGATGCAAATGCCTTATCGGCACTCAGATTTCTCTTGTCGCAAGGCCGGCCTGTGCGCCATATTCGAAGCGCTTTGGCCGCAAGCGGAGGAGGTCTGCGGCCAGGTGAGGAGAGGAAATCCGCAGTGAACCTGAAAGAACTGTCCCAGATGCTCGGGCTGTCGCAGACGACGATCAGCCGCGCACTCAACGGCTATCCCGAGGTCAACGAGGAGACGCGCCAACGGGTCTTGAAGGCCGCGAAGGAAACCGGATATCGCCCGAACCGCGCTGCCCAGAGGCTCGCAACAGGCAAGGCTGGCTCGATCGGTCTGATCATGCCCATTTCTCCAGACCACAGTTCGGACATGCATTTCGCCGAGTTCCAGAGTGGCCTCGCCGAGGCATCGATCGTCCAGGATTTCCATTTCGTCATCATGCCGTCCCGGGCCGAAGACGAGGAGCAGGCCATCCGCTGGCTGGTGGCAAGCGGGAGTGTCGACGGCTATTACCTCGCCTATATCCGCGAGAACGACCCGCGGATCGCGATGGCTCAGTCGCTCTCCCTGCCCTTCATCGTGCATGGCCGCTCCTTCGGGCGAAACCTCGACTATCCCTTCCTCGACGTTGACAATGAAGGCGCCTTCTACGACGCCACCCGCTTTCTGCTGCAGCTCGGCCACAAGCGGATGGCCCTTCTGAATGGGCCGGCCGAGCTGGATTTCGCCCACCGGCGCCGGCTCGGAACCGAAAGGGCACTGGCCGAGAAGGGATTTCTCCTCGACCCACGCCACGTGCGACATAGCTTCATGGGGGACGAACAGGGCTATCGCGGGATGAAGGAAATCCTGGCTGGTCCGGACCGGCCGACCGCCGTCCTGTGTGCCAGTACCGTTCTGGCGCTCGGCGCAGTCAGGGCGATGAACGAGTATGGGCTGAAACTCGGCGCCGATATCTCGCTGATCGCGCATGACGACGAATTGCCGCTGTTGAAGCCGGAGAATTTCTCGACGCCGCTCACCACCACGCGTTCGTCGCTGCGCGCGGCGGGAAAACGGGTTGGCGAACGCCTGATCGCGATGATCAACCAGAGCGAGCCGGCATTGCCGGAACAGGAATTGTGGAAGGTGGAACTGGTGGTACGGGCCTCGACCGGGCCGGCGCCGGCCTGAGCACGGCGACCGGCATAGTCCATCAGAAGCTAGGCGCGGCCATCCCCGCCCGGCGATGAGCGGCAATCACGGTGTTTGCCATCAGCATGGCGATGGTCATCGGGCCGACACCGCCCGGAACCGGCGAGATGGCCTTGGCGACGGGTTTGCATTCGGCAAAGGCGACGTCACCCACCAACTTGAACTTCCCCTCGCCCTTCTCAGGCGCCGCAACGCGGTTGATGCCGACATCAATGACGGTGGCTCCCGGCTTTAGCCAGTCTGCCTTGACCATTTCGGCGCGTCCGACGGCGGCAACGAGAATGTCTGCCTGACGGGCGAGTTCCGGCAGATCGCGGCTTTTCGAATGACCGATCGTGACTGTGGCGTTGGCGTTCAGTAGGAGCTGCGCCATAGGCTTGCCGAAGAGGTTGGACCGGCCGATGACCAAAGCATTCAGCCCCGACAGGTCCTTGCCGTGGATCTGGCGCACCAGGATCATGGCGCCGGCCGGCGTGCAGGAAAGAAGCCCGGTTTTCAAGTCGCCGGTCGCGAGCTTGCCGGCATTGACGATGTGCAGACCGTCGACGTCCTTTTCGGGCAGGATCGACTGGATGACCGTCTCGCTGTCGAGATGTTTCGGGAGCGGAAGTTGAACGAGAATGCCGTCGACATCTGGGTCGGCATTGAGAGATGCGACCAGCGCCATCAGGTCAGCTTGAGGGGTATCCTCGAGAAGCGTGTGCTGGATGGAGTTGAAGCCGCACTGCTTCGCCATGCGGCTTTTCGCGCCGACATAGGCGTGACTTGCCGGATCATTGCCGACAATGACGACCGCGAGACCCGGCTTGCGGTGGCCGGATGTCTCCAGCCCGGTTGCCGCTGAGGTTACCGCTTCGATTACCGAAGCGGCGGCTGCCTTTCCATCGATTACCGTGGTCACTGTGCTCTCATCCCCGTCTCAAACTCCGAGCAAGCTAGCGCCAACGCAGGGGCACCGATTGCCTGTCACCGTCCTATGCTGTCAAAATGCGGCATATTGCAAGGTGGGAGCTGCCTGTTTGCTCAGGCGCGCGGTGCCGACGGCTGGCGGAGCCGGTGGCTTACGACATGGCCCAGGAAGACAGGAATGCCGAGGATGTAGCGCCGCCAAAGGCGTGAGGGTTCGAGCCACAGGCGGAAAAGCCATTCGGCGCGAAGCCGGCGAACCCAGCGGGGCGCCCGCGCAACCCGACCGGACACGAAATCGAGCAAGGCGCCAACGCTGACCACGACACGCGCATGATCGGCGGAAAGGTGTCTGTCGACCCACTTTTCCTGCAGCGGCGTACCCATGGCGACCAGAAGCAGGTCGATGCGGGCCATCTCGATGCGCTTCAGGATCAGGACCGGATCGGCGCGATCGAAGTAACCATCCGAAATCTCGATGAACTCGTGCCACGGCGTGTGCTTGCGGAAATTCACCGCCGCGGCTTGCAGCACTTCCGACGTCGCGCCCAGAAGACCGATACGCAGCGGCTTGGCGATGAAGGTCAACGATGCGGGTACAAAATCAGTGCCGTTGAGATTGGCCGTAAACCGGCCGCCATGCAGGAAATGCGCGGCGATATCGACACCGATGCCATCCGGCAAAACGAGGCAACGCCCCAGCACGTCGCGATATTCTGGATCGCGCACCATGACATTGGCATTGTTGGCGTTGAGGAAAGCGATATGCGTGAAGCCATCCCGGGCGGTCAGCTTCTGCTCAAGCAGCGCCAGAGCCTGGTTCCAGCCGAGATCATGGACCGGCATGCCGAGGACCGGCAGGACGGGAATGGCCTCCGGATCAGGCCCGGCCAGCGGGGGCTCGGCCGAATGTTTCAATGCTGACGATGATGAAGCTGACATGGCAGGTCCCGAGGATCGATCCGCCGGACCCTATCAGGGGGAACTGAAATTCGAGTGAAAACCGAAATGGAAATTGTCGGCTTGCTGTCAACTACAGATTAACCACGGCGGCGGGAGAAAACACGTCGATTGCCGACGTCAGTGACCGGAGGAAGCCGGCTGTTCCTCGACCTTCTCACCCTCGACCACGGTCGTCATCTCCAGTGGCTTGGAGCCGCCATCCGCAGACTTGCGCGCCGCTTCCTTGGAAACGTAGTCGAGCTGCTCGATGAGAACCTGGTCCACCATGCCTTCGCCGAGGCGAGCATTCATCTCCGTCTTGATCTTCTCGCGGAAATCGTTGACGTCGAAGCTCGCGACATTGCCGATGTCGACCATCTTGTTGCCGACAAGCAGCGTGAAGAGCTGGTCGGTCATCAGTTCGGTCGTGGGCAAGACCTGTCCCTTGACCTTTTCCTTGTCCATCATGAAGGAAATGCGGGTGAGGAAGTATCCAGTGACGTCGCCGCCACCGATGACGGGAATGGTGATCGGCTCGCCCCGGATCAACTCCAGAGCCGCCTTCTTGGCGTCTTCCTCACTCGGGCCGGCCGGGGCTGTCGCCAGATAGATCGAGCCGTAGACGGCTCCCAGCGTCACGATACAGACCCAAAGGCCGATTCCGAGTAACTTGCCCATCAGAACTCGCTGAACTGGAACTGTTCCTGAGAATAGGTGCCGTCACCATCGGCATCGCGAACCGCGTTCTTCAGGAGATCGGCGACCGCACGCACGGCGGAGAGATGCGCTTCGACACGACGAGCGTTGAGCGCGAGCTTCTCCTTGAGAACATGGAGCTGCTCGACATAATTCACGGCGAATTCGCGCGGATCCGTGTCCCGGAAGAGCATGGTGAGCTCATAGAGGCACCGGCTCTTGTGCGCGTTGGAAACCTTGAAGTCGAACTCGGGATCCTTGCCGATCCTTTCGTTCTCATTGTCGATAATGCGCTCCAGACGGCTCAGCACCGTCTTCACGCGGTATTCGCTCGAAACAACTTCCATGAAATTCTGCCCTGTCTTTCGAAAATTGATCAGTTCTTGGTGTCAGCGCCGGCACCCAGGGTACGGCGCTCGAGATCCGTTACCCAGCTCATCGCCAGTCCGCGGTCGGTCTCGTCGGTTGCGGCGTTGACGCTATCTTGTCCGCGCACACGCTGGAGCGCCTCTTCATACATTTGCTGGGCGATGCCGACGCCACCGGAATCGGCTATGGTCGAGCCAAGTTGCTCGGCCATCATGCTCTTCCACATCTCACCGGAATTGCCCTTGCCATACACTTCCTCACTCTCGTCCGGCAGCATGCTCTGCACGAAATTGGTGAGATAGACGGCTTCGAAATCGCGATAGATCTTCGGCGGCTTGCCGACCTCCTCGGTCTTCTCGGCCGACGCCTCGATGCGCGCGGCGTTCGTCGTCCGGTTCAGGATGTCGACGGTTGCACCAAAGCCTGCGCCCTTTTCGGCGAGACTGGTCGCCATGAAGTTCGCGCGATTGGTCTTCAACTGTTCCTGGGCGGCGGCAACTTGTGCCGGATCAGCGGCGCGGACCACGTCCAGCACCAGATCACTCGGAGGAGAAATGGCCACGGTGACATCCTCGATTTCGGTTCGAGGCGACTATCACTCCTGAAGCTTGCTGGAGGCTGGTGTGGCAAACTTGATGTCGATGAGGTCGTAGATGGCATCGTCGTCGCGCTGGCGCTCTTCGTGGTCGCGCGCATCCTTCATGTTCTCTTCCAGGCGATCGCCCTTGGCGCGCTCGCGCATGAGCTTCATTTCCTGAACCTGCTGGAGACCATGCAACTGCTTGTCCGTATTTGACAGGCGATCGAAACGATCGGCATAATTCTGCGCAAAGAGACGGTGCAGCGGGTCGAGGGAGCCGATGGCGTCCATCACGGTATCCATCGAGCGCGCGTTTTCCTCGATGCGCTGGGCGGTGATGCCGAGATCGCTTTCCGCCATACGCTCCATATGGCGCTGCACGGCCACGAGGCGCTTCAGCTTGTCGGATTTCTTGTGCGGTCCCACTGCGTCCTCGTCAGAAGTTGAAGATCATCGGGAAATACTGGGCAAACTGCATGACCATGGCCGCGATGGTGAAATAAACCAGCACGAGGCCGCCCAGGAGCAGGTATGGCGTCGAGATGTAGAAGACCGGAACCTGCGGCGCGAGCTTGTTCACGAGACCGACGGCGACGTTGAACATCAACCCGAAGATCATGAAGGGGCTCGCCAGACGCAGCATCAGCATGAAGGTTTGCGACAGGGTGTCGGTCAACGTGATCAGCATCTTCTGACTGTCCGGCATGCCACCCACGGGCATGACAGTGTATGAATCGACGAGCGCGCGAAACACGACGTGATGGAAATCCATCATGAACAGCAGAAGAAGGCCGCCGAAGGAAATCAGGTTGGTCATCTGGTTTTCGGACGTGTCTTCCATGATATCCGTCGCGCCCGGCGTGTTGAGGCCGATCGCCATGGACACGATCGAGCCGGTAAACTGCAGCCCCAGCACGTAGAGGCGCGGCACCAGACCATACATCATGCCGATCAGGATTTCGGCGACGATGACGCCGACGAGCGTTGCCCCACCGACGGAAACGCTCGGGTAGAGCGAGTCGAAGAGAAGCGGTGTCATGGCCATGGAGACGGCGAAGGCCAGGAAGAACCGCACCGTCACCGAGATGCGGGCAGAGGAGAAGCCCGGCAGGGTCATGATGCAAGAGCCAATGCGACAGAAGATCGCAAACAGCACCAGCACAGTCCCCTGCGGGTCAGAAATCATGAAATGGAGCCCAAAATCTTGATCTCGATGCCCTTGGCGAGTTCCACATGGGAGAGAACCGGCAGGGTGGCAAAGAGTCGTTCGATGATCATGCGCACATAGGACCGCGTTTCGGGCGACGTGACAAGAACGAAGGGCAGGCCACGATCCATGAATTCACGGATAACCTGGCTCGCCTGTTCGGAAAACTCTTCCAGGCTGCGCGGATCGATGTCGAATTCGACGATTTCGCCCTTGGCGTCGCGCTTCAGTGCCTGATGGAAGACGAGGTCCCACTTGGAGCCGAGTCGCAGAACGCGCAGCACGCCGTTGTCAGTCAGGTCGCCGCAAAGCTGCTGGGCCATGCGCACGCGGACATGTTCGACGATCTGTTCGGTCTTGCGGACATGCGGCGCGAGTTCTGCGACGGCTTCGAGGATGAGATGCAGGTTGCGGATGGAGACCCGCTCGGCGAGCAGCAGTTTCAGCACCGCCTGCAGACCTGAATAGGACATGTGGGACGAGCAGATCTCGTCGGCAAGCTTCTTGTATTCGGGGTCGAGGCGATCGATCAGCACCTTGACGTCCTTGTAGGACAGGAGTTGCGGCAGATTGTTTCGGATGACTTCCGAGACATGTGTCAGAACGACCGAGACGTTGTCGATCGGGTGGAAGCCTTCGCGCTTCAATTCCTCGGTGAAAGTTTCGAGGACAGAAACCGCCGGCATGCCGAAGGCGGGTTCGCGGATCTCGTCGCCGGGCACGTTCGGCTTGCGGCCGGAGCCTGTGACGACGAGAACTTCGCCTACACGCAGGTTGTTCGATGCTACCGTCGTGCCGTGAATGCGGATCTGGTAGGCCTTTTCCGGGATCGCGATATCGTCGGTCACCTTGATTTCCGGAACCACGAAACCGTATTGGCTGGCAAACTTCTTGCGCATCTTGCCGACGCGGAAGGCGAGTTCCTGGTGAGCGCCGAGCAGGCGTGTCGAGACGAGCTTGCCGAGGGCCAGTTCGATTTCCGAGGTCTTGAGGACAGACTTGACTGAATCCTTCTCGGCCTCCTTGTTCTGGATGACCTTCTTTTCCTCGGTCTCCCGCTTCAGCTTGCTCTCGGCTTCGAGCTGGCGCGGAATGAACCAGGCGCCGAAGGCCATGAGGCCACCGAGGGCGGCGAAGGGAATGAGGGGCAGACCCGGCACCAGGGCAAGCGCGCCCATCAGGGCGGCCGCCACGAACAGGGCACGCGGATAGCCGCTCAGCTGGTTGACGACGGCCTGATCGGTCGAGCCGGGCGTGCCGCCGCGCGAGACCAGAAGGCCGGCAGCAAGCGAAACGATCAGCGCCGGAACCTGCGAGACGATACCGTCGCCGACGGAAAGCTTGACGAAGACGTCCGCCGCTTCGCCGAGTTCCATGCCGTGGCGGAAATAGCCGATGACGATACCGCCGACGACATTGATCGCCGTGATGATGAGGCCCGCAATCGCATCGCCACGCACGAATTTCGACGCACCGTCCATGGCGCCGAAGAAGGAACTTTCCTGCTCCAGTTCACGGCGCCTGTGCTGGGCTTCCTTCTCGTCGATGATGCCGGCGGACAGGTCGGCGTCGATCGACATCTGCTTGCCGGGGATGGCATCGAGGGTGAAGCGGGCGCCGACTTCCGCGATACGGGTGGCACCCTTGGTGATGACGATGAAGTTGACCGTGATCAGGATCATGAAGACGATCAGACCGATGACAAAGTCCCCACCCATGACAAGGGTGGAAAAGCCTTCGATGACACCGCCGGCCGCCCCGTGCCCCTCATGGCCATGTGACAGAATCACACGCGTCGTCGCGATGTTGAGCGACAGACGGATCATGGTGGCGATCAGCAGGATCGTCGGAAAGGACGAGAAGTCGAGGGGGCGCTGGATCCAGAGGGATACCATCAGGATGAGAACTGACAGCGCAATCGAGAATGCGAGGCCGACATCGATGAGAAATGGGGGGATCGGCAGGAAGAGTATGCACAGGATCATCACGATCCCGAACGCGAATCCGATGTCACGCCCGCTCGGGCTTACCTTCGGGATTACGAGTGCAGGTGGTTGCGCCATGTCCATTCCATCTCTTCATGAGAAGTCATCCGGAAGCCATGCTTCCGGCAGTCTGCTTCCCAGAGATAGTGGTCGAAGCTTGCGCGAGGGTGTCAGACCGGTCGGCGCTAGAAGCCTGACTGGATCCGCGAAAAGACGAGGGTCGTGAAGAGATTGATCTGCGCACCGACAAAGGGCGCGGAAATGCCGATGGTAATCATGATGGCCAGGATCTTCGGCACGAAGGTCAAAGTCATTTCCTGAACCTGGGTCAGCGCCTGGATCAGGGCGATGACCACACCGACAATCATGCCGGCGGCCACTGCCGGGCCCGAGGCGATGATGATCGTCCAGATCGCGGCCTGCAGGATGTCGAGAGCGTCTGCCTCATTCATGAGACGATATCCTTTCGGAGCGGCGAATCATGCCCTCCACTCCGAAAGGCCTAGCATATCAGGAGTCAGTCGTCTCGCTTGTGGAAGCCGGCTTGGTGCCGACGCGCACGCCGACAACGATCGGGATTTCCTTGCCATCCGTCGTGGTGGCAATCATCGTATCACTGTAAACCCGGACCGATGCCACGATACCGCTGGTCTTTTCATCGGCGCTGGTGATCGTCTTGCCGATGTAGGAAGACGCGTTGGTCAACGCGTTGCCCGTGATCAGCGTCTCAAGATTCGAGTTCATCTGGATCGACTGTTCGACCTGCGAGAATGTCGCCAGCTGGGAAATCTGTTCGCTGGCATCCATTGGATCTGTCGGATCCTGGTTCTTCATCTGGGCGATGAGAAGCTTCAGGAAACTGTCGTAGTCGATCGACGCTTTCTCAGCGGCCTGACCGGCCATGCTGTTCGTGGTCGACGATGTCGTGGTCGTGCTCGTGGCGCCGGTTACCGGATCTATCGCCATGGCGCGATCTCCTTGCGGATCTGTTCGATCGTTGCCGGTGCCATTTCCTGGTTGTTCAGGATCCGGTCCTCGATCGGGTAAAGCTGGCGGATGGCCTTCAGGGCATCAAAGGCGCGTCCCGAGGAAACCATGCCGTCGATGCGCTTCAGTTCGGCAAGGATTTCCTCGTTTTCGAAGCAGGACAGCAGCATGATGACCGACTTGCGGAACATCGCGAGCGACTGGTCCTTGCCTTCCGGATTGATCAGCATCATCTGGGCGATGAAATAGAGCTGACGCAGGGGCGTGGTGGCCTGTTCCGGCTGCAGAACATGGTTCTCGAGCAGGAAGGTCACATCGTTCAGGAACTCGAGGGCAACCTTGCGGTCGACGCGCAGAACCGCTCCGTTGATAAAAATACGTTCGCCCGACTTGAGCGAGATGCGCAAAGTGCTCTTCATTTAAGTCCATCCCTGATGATGGTTGTCACGTCGATTATGCCCTGGAAGTTTTCGGACTCACGCTTACGGATCCGGTCACACTCTTTCAAAATCCAGATGGCGATGGAAATCAGATTGGCGCGTATTTCGGCGCCCAGCTGGTTCTCGGGGTTTTGCAGATCTTCGATCAGCCGGACCCAAACACGGCGAGTGTAAAACAGAGCTTCAATCGCTTCGCGGGAGTAGCCCTTCTTCTCCCGGGCCGCGCTCAGAAGCTGGATGCAACGGTCAAGGGCCTGCCGTTCGCGCTCCTTGGCGTCAGCGACGCCATCTTCCATGATTTCGGCATATGAGAACTGGTACATTCAGTTGCCCTTCAGTTTCATTTCACCCTTTGCTCATCAAAGGTAGTTTACAAGACTCAACGCCTGGATCTTCGATGTCAGCGTGTAGGATGCTTCCACCATGGAAAGCAGAGAGTTAACGCGAGTCGACGCTTCGTACGCATCTACTTCAATCTTGCTCGACAGGCTGGTCTCGATGATGTCGACCTGGATCCTGAGCGAGGCATCCGCCTTCTCGACGCGGTTTTCCGAAAGACCGAGTTCTGAGCGAGTAGAGTTGATGCCGGTGATGGCGCGGCCCGTATAGTCGATCGCCCTGTTGATCGCGACGGTGACCGCGTTGGCGGGAGCACCGATCGTCATCAATTCCTTGGTCACGACGGCCGCAAGCGCAAAGTAGCGGAAGCCGTCTTCGTTGGCAGACGTCGACGTCTGGACCGTCTCCGACTGGGTGATCCGGCTCGTCATCGCCTGGTCCGTGGCGCTCGACCAATCGGTGTTCCAATCGGCCCCGGTGTACATCGGCTCGAGAACAGACGTGATGAAGTCTTCCATGCTCGGAACGCCGCCATCCGGCGCGATGGTCGCCGTGCCGGCCGTATCGGTCGGCGGAAAGCCGAAATAGGCCGTGAAGGCATTGTCGAACGCGGTCTTTGCTGCAGACGTCTCGGTGTATTCTTCGATCGGCTTGACGTCGGTGTTGATGCCGGCGAACAGGAATTCGCCGTTGGCCGCCTGATTGGCCATGCTGGTCATGGTCGACAGGGAATTGCCGACGGTCATGATCGTCGTATTGATCGTGTCGCTGTTGGACGACCCGGAGATCGTTATCAACGCGTTGTTCATCTCTTCCGCAGCGGTGGCGATCTGCTTCAGCGCCTCCTGAGACGCGGAGAGCCGCTGGGTTGCGATGGAATTGTTGTTGATCATCGAGGTCAGCCGGAGGCTCTCGCGATTGAGGTCGACAACCGTCGATGTCTTGCTGCCGAGTTCCGCGCCGATATCAGCGTAAAACCCGGTGCTGACCTCCTGCTGCGCCTTCAGAAGTTCGTTCTGCGCCTGCCGGATCGTCAGGCGCATGGACGTCTGGGTCGAGAGGTTGGATACGCTGGCTGTCGACATCAGGGATTACCCCGCCATTTCGAGAACGGCCTTCAGCATCTCGTCAACAGTGGAAACGAGCTTGGCCGCGGCCTTGTAGGACTGCTCTACATCGAGCAGGAGTGAGAGCTCTTCGTCGAGGCTGACGGCCGTCTTGGAAGAGTAAGTCTGGAAGGTACGCTCGTAGAGCGCCTGCTTGTTTTCGTTGGCCGTCGTCGCATTCGACCGCAGCTCTTCGAGCCAGCCGATCGAGTTGCTGGCGAAAGACAGAACGCTTGCATCGGTCTTGAGATCGGCATCTGCGGAGAAGCTGCGGTTCGCAGCGAGTTCATCCACATACGAGTTGATGAGATCGGTGAAACCCGACGAGCCATCCGCGTTCTGGACATAGGCCGCGCCGTTGATGCCGCCGTCGCGGATCAGCATCGGGTCGCCACCGGCATCGGATCGAACAGCTGGATTGACACGGATGAGGTTGGCGAGACCAGGTTCGACTGTACCCGTCGCCGTAACAATACCACCCGGCCAGGTGAACAGACCCGGCAGTTCTCCGCCGCCGCCCGTATCGACTTCCTGGAAGGCCTCGATCAGGCCTCGGGCAATTTCATCGAGCTGGGTCTGGAAGGTGGGAGCAATGACGTCGCGGATCTGCACCAGCGAGGCAAGCGAACCCTGGCCATCCGTGTTTCCGCCGACACCCGCCCGGACCGCCGTGCCATCGATGTAAATCGCATTGCCGGAGACCGTGGAGTCGTAGGTATAGGTGCGCACGAAGCTGACTTCGCGCGGATCGGTTTCGAACAGCGTCGTGCCATCATAGGTGTAGAGGACCATGTCGCTGTTGTCGCGCATGTTCACGGAGACACCGACGATCGCGGAGATCTCCTTAAGGAGCGTGTCACGCCGATCGAGATAGTCGTCGGCATTGCCGCCGGTCGCCGTCTGTCGGACCACGGTGTCGTTGACGATCTTGAACTCGGCGAGCAGCTTGTTCAGCGTGTCCACCTGCTCGAACATCTGAGCGTCGGTGTCTTCGCGCAGTTCCTGCGTGGTGGCCGTCGCATTGTTGAGCGAGTTGACCACGTCGATGGCGTCCGTCACCACCGTGGAGGCGAGCGCATACTCGCCTGGAGACGCCGCGAATGACTGCAGACTGCTCTGCAGGTTCGCAAGATAGGCGGAGGGCGACAGTTCGTAGTCGTTGCCGCCGAGCGCATCGGAAAGCGTGGTCAGTCCGTCGAGCAGGGTCGACTGCGCGCTCTGCTGCGCCGTCGAGGATGACATCTGCCGCAGCAGAGCCATCTGCTGCGACCGCTCGTTCTGCACCGATGAAAAGCCATATACGGTCTGAGTAACCACCGCATCACGGCGAACGTAGTTTTCGTTGCCGGTGTTGGCGATGTTCGTCGAGATTACGGACGTCTGCTGGGACGTATTCCGGAAAATCGAATTGGCCGTATTGAGCGACGATGCAAGCGACATAGGACTAACCTACTCTTTCGATTATCTCTTCAGGTTGACCAGGACTTCCATCAATTCGGAGCCGGTCTGGAAAACCTTGGAGTTTGCGGTGTAATTCCGCTGTGACTCGATCATGGCCGTCAGTTCTTCCGCGACGTCCACATTGGAGTCTTCAAGTGCGCCAGAGAGGATCGTACCGAAGCCGCTGGAGCCTGCGTAACCGAGGATGACGACACCGGAATCGTTCGACTGGGTGTACATGTTGCCAGCAACGGGATTGAGATTGTCAGGGCTCTGGACGCTGGCGAGAGCCACGCGGAACTTCGGAACCAGGTCGCCGTTTTCGTAGGCGATGGATACGACACCCTTGTCGTCGATCTCGTAGCCCTTGACCTTCGAGGCAGCATTGCCGTTTGCATCACCCTCTTCGACCGAGAAGTCGGAGGCGAGCTGCGTGGTGTTGCCGATGTCGACAGCAATGTTCTCGACCGTAGCACCACCGACGGCGTAGGTCAGGATGTCAAGCTGCGGCGGAACCGGAGCAATCAAATTACCATTGGTGTCAAATTCAAGCAGGGTCGGTGTGACGACAGTGGTGCCGCCGTCAGCCTCTACGGCTGACACTTCCCATTGGTTGTCGGCCAGTTTCTCATAGGTGAAGGTGATCAGGCGGCTGGTGCCCTGACTGTCGTAGACCTTGAGTGAAGTTGTCTGGGTCCCACCAACGGCTACGGAGTTCGGCAGGTTGACGTTCAAAACGCCCGTTGTCGAAGGCACGGCCGAGATGCCGGATCCTGAGAGATCGACCGGCTCGAGACCATCAAATCCGTTAACGACGATCGTCGGATCAACGGTGGAATTGTATTCATAACCCTGGAGCGTGTATCCGGCCGTGTTCTTGAGCGTGCCGTCTTCCTGCAAAACGAAAGAGCCTGCTCGGGTCATATAAGGAGTGCCATCATCACCCTTCACGATGAAGAAGCCGTCACCATTGATGGCGAGGTCCGTCTCGGAGGTCGTGTAGCTGAAGGTGCCCTGGCTCGAAATCGAATAGCGCACGTCGGTCTCGACGCCACCGGAATTGTAGGCGCCGTTGGTGGCCGGCAAAATCATGGATGAAAATTGAACCGAGGCCTTCTTATAGCCGACGGTGCTGGAATTGGCGATGTTGTCTGCGACAGTGCTCAGCCGGTTCGACTGGGCATTCATGCCGGAGACACCCGTTCGCATGGTTCCGTAAAGGCTCATGTCAAAATCCTCGTTTTGTAGTCGATGGGGAGAGTATGAGGTGGGCCTTGCGTGAAGCTGTCTGGCTGGAGGGCCCCGCTGTTTTTCCGTCTCGCCGCGACGAAAAAACTGCGGCCGCACAAGGGCGGCCGCAGTGTAGAAATCAGCTCCAGTCGATGCAGTAACCGAGGAAGCGTTTGGAATCGACGGGGTCGAAACCGAGCTTCTTGCGAAGCTTCTTGCGAAGCTTGGAGATGTGGCTTTCGACGACGTTTTCTTCGACTTCCTCATCGAAGATGCCGTAGATCGCGTTGAAGATCTGGGTCTTGGAAACACGGCGACCGCGGTTGGAGACCAGATATTCCAGGATGCGTCGCTCGCGGCGCGGCAAGGGGAAGACGTCGCCAGCGATCTCGGGATCGCGACCGTCGGAGAAGACCTTGATCGGCCCGATCTCGGTGAAATTAGTGATCGCCCGCAGACGTCGACGAATAGCCGCAGCACGCGCCAGGATCTCCCGTGGATGCACGGGCTTGCGCACAACGTCGTCGACCCCGCAGTCGAACAGTGCGAGAGTGGCTTCGAGTGAAGGGTGATCGCTGACCGCGATGACCGGAGCCTGGGTCCTGTCACGGATTGCACGTGGCAATTCCAGGGTTTCCTCGCCCTGACCGATCAGGAATGCTTCGACGGCAGCGATGTCGCTGTCTGCCGCCGTATTGACCCATTCGCCGAACTCGCGAGGGTCGAATCCGGTCGAGGGAATTCCCTCGCGCCCAAATAGTGAAGTGTATCCGTCTTTCACGAGCTCGCGCTCATCTACCACGACGATCATTCAGCCGCCTCCGAATCAGTGTGGTGTTTCGATGCACCATGGGTACGAATCGGGGGATTCATGGACAACTAGGAGATCTTAACCATAGTTATTAACGATTGATTAACCTTTTGGTGCCGATTTGAACTAGATATAGTGGCTCAATGCATTTCATGGCACAAATTTTTAGTGGAAAAGTTAACGCAAGCTTCGCACAAGGTCTTGCTAATGCCTTCTTGATCGCAGTCTCGCCACAATTTGCAAATCGGCACAATCAAGGCTGTCAAACAATCAAGGGTTGCTATTCACCGCAAAATTGTCGCGCATTAGGAGTCCGGTTCCCGTAGCCGGTGGCCACCAGATTGGCGATCACGCGGCACACATAACGCTTTTGTGCCGGGTCATTGTTCGGGCCTGCGTGATATCTGGCGACGGCCATCGTCCAGGTTTCGTGGCGATTGTGCAGGTCACTGAGGAAACGTGCGGCATATTCCACGTTGCGCCTCGGGTCGAACATGGCTTCGACACTCGTAAAATGCTCCCCATGGAAATGCTGATTGATCTGCATGCAGCCCACATCGATCAGAACCGCACCGTTTTCGCGAGCGTGCTGGAAAGCTTGCAAGGCGTCCTCCAGCCCGTCGAAATAGTGCGCCTTGCCCTCGACGTTCATGGCGAAGGGTTGCAGGCTTCCCTTCCGTCCGGTCTCCGTCAGGCCGACCGAATAAAGGATGCCCTCCGGGATGCCATATTTGGCAGATGCGGCACTGATGGCGCCCTCACAAGCTCCGCGATTGGCAGCCGCTTCAGAGGTAAAGCTGATCAGGGCGAGAGCCGCCAGCGTCGGCAGCTGCAGTGTCCGTCGCTTGAACCACACGCTCATCTGCTACTCTTGCTCCGCTTCCTGCCGTTTCACCACTTTGCTGACGTTCACTTCCACCCTGGCTTCCTGATTGGGAGGCTTGCTGGCCGGATTGCTGGCCTTGGGAAGCGTTTTGGCCGGTATCGGCGCTGCGATCGGTCGATGCCACCTGCATGTTCACCTGAACCTGGTCCACCACGAGCCCTTGTGCCCGGAGAGCCTTGAGGATGTCGCTCTGGTCGTTGGTCAGCTGGCGCAATGCCGCCGGGTTGTCGACGGTCAGCTGAACGCTCAGCTCCTCGCCCGAGAGCCGCAGGGTCGCCGTGACGCTGCCGAGCTCGATCGGTGTCATCTGAAGTTTCAGCGTGTGCACGACTTTGCCCTGGCTGGACTGGGCTGCGGCATTGGCAAGCTCCGAGCCCGGCGACATGGCCGATACCCATTCGCCATCACCGACCATGGCCGCCGTGATCGAGGCGGCATTGGTGCTGGAAACCGGCGCGAGGTAACGGCGGCTGTCGACGACGGTGACCGTCTCGATGGTTTTCTGCTCGGACTGCTCGGGTCCGCCAGCCCCCTCACCGCGCAGCAGGAGTGGCTGCCCCTTGCCGTCCGCCCTGACGAAACGGAAATCCCGCTCGCCCTCAGACTGTCCGCCTTCCGAACTGGACGCATCCGGCTGGTCACCTACGGTCGCCAGTGTGGACGCGACATCCGCCATTTTCAGCTTCAGGTCGTCCTTGTCAGTCTTATCGGTCTTTACCTTGACGTCTTCCGGACCCGCATTCAGAGCATCACCGCCGGCCAGCAGCTTGAGTAGGTCGACAAGGTCGCCAGCCTGCGTGTCGGTCTCGGCCTCTTCCCCGGAACCGGGCTCGACCGTCGTCTGGTCGCCCTCTTCCGCCGTCTTCTTCTCCCGGACGGCTGCCAATGCCTTGGCAAGCTCTGCTTTCAGTTTCGGGTCGAGCCCCTTGATTTCGACTCCGGGTGCATCGCCGTCCCTGTCCCCGGTTTTGCCCAGCGCCTGCGCTCGAACCGCCGCGAGGAGCCGGGCGAGTTCGTCGACCGACATGTCCGCCGGCAAACCGTCAAAGTCTCCGGCGAGCGTATTGCCGATATCAATCAGAGGCTTGTTCTTTGTCGAAGTCGACTTGGCAATGGCGGTTGTATCGACAGTGTCGCCTTCCGCGTTGTCTTCCGCTGCGGCGTCATTTCCGCGCGTACCACGATCTTTCTCGCCCGAGTTGGACAAGACTTTCGAAAAGCTGCCGCCATCTTCAGCTCGGTCACTACGGCCATGATTGGTCGACACCGCGCTGTCCGGCAGTCGGGGGGCTGAGAGTGCGTCCATCATGCTCATGGGCCTTCTTTCTCGAGAAGATCGTCAATGGCGTCGAGCTTAGACCGCCCGGTATCGACAAAGGTTCGCAATTCGGGATCGATATCCGCCTGCTCTGCCTTCGGCAAAGCCGCCCCCGCCGCGGCGGGTTGAACTTCCGCCGATACCGGCACCGTCTCCGACGGTTGTGCAAAGGGATCCTGGAGATCAGGATCCGCAGCCGCGGCAGCCGTTTCGTCTTCAGCTTCCCGGGGCGGCGTCGACGCAGGCTGGTTCGGCTGCGGCTTGCGCAAAACCTCCTTTGCCACGGTCTCGGCCGCCTGACGCAGGGCCCTGTCACGTGGCGAGAGCGCCTCTTCCGGGATCTGCATCAGGACAGCCATGGCGTCGTCGACGTTCTCGGTCGGCACACCCACCAGGCTGCCGTAAAGATTGGCGAGAGCGTCAGCCCCTTGCTCGCTGCCCGAAAGCAGCCTTGCCTGGTCCGCAGCCATTGTCGCCAGATCCTTGCGACCTGCAATCGCGGCTTCGCGTGCGACGCGGAGATAGATTTCGCGTCGGCGGTCGACATCCATGTAGCCGAGCGTTGCCTCGATGTCCTGCGGCTGCAGAACGTCATAGTGTTCGACAACAAAGCGCACGAACAGATCGGCGAACTGGCTGGCATAGGGAGAATAAAGGAAGCGGCGTGCGTAGCCGTTGGCATAGAGCGACGCCTTCTCGACGATCTTGGCGTCGACAGCGATGGCGAGCGAACGGCGCATCGCCGCCTCCTCGACAATGGTGCCCGGCGCAGTCAATCGTGCCCAATCGTAAAACTTCAAGGCCGCGACAGGATCCTTGGTCAGCGTGACATTGCCGGCAACGAGCGCGAGATAGGGACCGATCTTGGCGTTCTTGTATTCGTTCGCGATATCTCCGAGGCTCCTGGCGATGAGGGTGCCCTTGCCGCTCAGATATTTGCGAAGCGCGTCGCTCACCCGGTTGTCGAAATTGCCGTCGATGTCGCGCGCGACGAGATATTCGAGCGTCGCCGGATTGCCGCCACTCATGGCATAGATCAGGGCGGCATCGACATTGCGGGGATCCTGGTACAACTTCGGGTCTGCCGTGCGCAGCCGCTCGTCGATCGTGCCGAGCATGAAGCGCTGCATCTCGGCCGCGGAATGATCTCCGCGAATGACCGTATCCTGGACGAACTGCAGCGAGCGCAACATGCGGTAAGGCTCAAGCGTCTCATCCACCGTCTGCGCATGGCCCAGCGATCCGACCGCAAGGGCGGCCAGACCGGAAAGCAGCAGACAGAGAGAGAGACGCCGGATCGCCATGGCTTATCCCTGCTCCGCTTCGATCAGGATCTCGATACGACGGTTGGAATCGGCAAGCGGATCGTCCTGCACCTGCAGGCGACGATCGGCAAAACCGGAGACCTGCTCGACGCGACCCTCGCTCAGGCCGCCGCGTACCAACATGTAATAGGCACTGTGGGCACGTGCCATCGAGAGGCGCCAGTTGTCGTTTTCGGTGCCCTTGAACTGGCGGCCGTCGGTATGCCCGCGAATGATGATTTGGCCGGGTTTTGCCTCAAGGATCTGACCGAGCCGCTCCATGGCAAGCACCAGCTCGCGGCGCGGAACGGCAGAGCCGACATTGAACATGGCGGCGTCGCTCTGGTCGCTGATCGTGACCAGAAGCCCGCCCTCCGTCGGAGTGACCAGGAGACCTTCGGCGAGCTTGCCGGCGGCACCGCCGATCGCCTGTTCGATCTCTGCCTTGAGCTTGTCGGCAGCGGCGAGCTGTGCCTTGAGCTGCTCGTCTGCCGTCGGATCCACGTCGACGATTTCGGGCTTGTCCTTTGTTTCCTCACCGGTCTGGTCGGTGGCGCCGGCATCGGCCTTCTCAGCCTCGCCATCTGCTGGCTTTTCCTCGGTCATGGCCTCGGACGGCGTTGCCTCGATCTGCGGCTTCTGGCCCGGTACGACCAGCGCTATCTGCTGATCCGGCTCCGTGGACGGTTCGGCGGGATCTATCATCGGAGGTGTAGCGGTTTGGGCCTGTTCCGCCGGTGTCTGGGCATCGGTCGGCTCGCCCGGCGGACCATTGGCGGTCTGCACCTGCTGGGTCCAGAAGTCCGGATCGAATGGATCCCGATAGGCTTCACCGCCCTGAGCGCCGGTCGAGGGGCCGGAATCGGCTGCACCGCCCTCTCCCTTGGCACTGACATTGGCCTGCTGGCCCACTTCCTGGGCAATTTCAGCCAGAACCGAATAGGGGTTTTCGAAGAAGTCCGCCTCGGAATAATTGGCCTCGTCGCCCGAAGACGCGGTCTGGTCGTCACCGGTCGCGGCGGCCGACCCGACCTTGTCCTCGTCTTCGTCGACCTGTGACCGTTCCTTCTTCTCTTCGCCCTCACTGGTCTCGACCGGCTTCTCCAGCCCCTTTTCCGTGGGCTTTTCATCCGAGAGCTTGATGGGGTTGAAGTAGCTGGCGACTGAGGCCTTGGTTTCCTCGTTGGCGGCATTGACCAGCCACATGACGAGGAAGAAGGCCATCATCGCGGTCATGAAGTCCGCATAGGCGATCTTCCAGGCACCACCGTGGGCGCCGTCGTGGTCACCCTTATGGCGCTTGACGATGATGATCTCGTTCTTGCCGTGGTGGTGGTTTTCGTCACTCATGCCAGAACTTTCTTCAGGCTCGCCGTAAAGGCTGAAATGCGCGTCACAAGGGCGGCGTCACCGAATTCGGCCGTCAGGTCGAGATCCTCGTCCTCCACGTGGCGAAGGAAACCCGTATGCTCGGGCATTTCCGCCTGGAGCTTCTGGAACAGAAGCCGCGGACCCTTGACATCGATCGTTCCGGCCTCGCCGGATGCAATGGCCGCCTGCAGAAGCGTGGCCAGGTCCTGGACGGCCTTTTCCGCAAGCGCCTCGCCGACAACGGGTGCAAGCGCCACAGCGGTCTGTTCGCTCACGGCAAGCGACAGTTTCTGGATCACCTCGGGCAGTTTCGTCGCCAGCAGGGCGGCAAACTCGTCGCGAAGCTTTTGGTCCCGTTCGGCAAGGGCCTGAGCATGGGCGATCTCCATCGCCTGCCGGTCCACCTCGAAACGTTCCGTGGCCGCCTTTTCGCCCGCCTCATGCCCTTCGGCATAAGCTTCGCGCCTGACTGCTTCGAGATCGACTGGCTCGGGTTCAGGAAGAGCCGGGAAATCCATGTCGAAGGCATCCACCGACGGCATGTCCAAACTCGGTGCCGGCGGCGCCGGAGGCGCGGCTGCGGAGGAGAAGTCCTTGAGATAGCTGGCCAGTCGCATGCTCATCAGCAATCGCCTCCATCGGCGACAAATTGGGACCGGCAGATGCGGCCTTGCACGAGAAGAAGATTAAACATCAGCATGTCCCGTACGCGTTCTTTCATCTTCCAGGATCGGTCGAAGCTCATTCGGCACGGATCGGCGCAGTCGTGCCACGTGCTCTCGATGAAGCTAGGGGTTCAAACTTGCGCGAAGATGAATGTGGTGTGCGCCGACCTGGCCTAAAACGGCACGAGGACGCCGGATGGCCTGACATTCGGCGCCTCAATCCTTATCGCTGGAAGAGCGTCAGGAGCTTTTCAGCGCTGCTGTTGGCGATCGAGAGAGCCTGGATGCCGAGCTGCTGCTGGGTCTGCAGCGCCTTCAGTCGCGTCGATTCCTCGTTCATGTCGGCATCGACCAGACGGCCGATGCCCTTGTCGATCACGTCCATGAGGTTCGAGACGAAGTTGTCCTGCATTTCAATGCGGGACGTGATCGCGCCAAGGGTGGCGGCGGCATCGGTCAGCTGCTGGATGACGTCATCGACGACGGCAATCATATCGTCGAGCTGTTCCTTGGTGGTGTTCGTGTCGATGGCGATCTCGTCGCCACCGGTCGGTGCGCCCATGTCGAGGAGATAGTATTCGCGCGCGCCCGTACCGGTGTTGCGCAACGCATCGGCGTCGATCGACTTCGTGAGGAAACCCTGCGATGCATCCTGGATGTCGATCAGGACGGATTCGGCCGTATCGAAATCCAGCGTGGTGACCTGCACGCTGCCATCCGCGCCGCGGACGAAGGATGAGACGACCTGCTTCGTGCCGAGTGGTGCGGCATTCGTGTTGTAGAGCCAGTTTTCGCCGGAGAAGGATGCGGACTGGGCGGCCGAGATCAGCTGATTCTTCAGCTGGGTCATTTCCTCGTTGATCTTGTTCTTATCCACGCCCGGTTCGCTGGCCGCGACCAGCTTCGCCTTGATCGTGGACATCACGTCGACGACGTTGTCGAGGGCCGTGTAAGCGGTATCAACCGTGGCAGCGCCGAGGCCGAGCGCGTCGGAAACGGTCGAGAGCGCTGCATTGTCGGAGCGCATCGTGGTGGCGATCGACCAATAGCCGGCATTGTCTGCTGCGGTCTCTACCCGGTAGCCCGAGGAAACGCGCCGCTGGGTCGTCTCGAGATTGGTGTCGATCGAACGAAGCGTCTGCAGCGCCGCCATGGCGGCCGCATTGGTCATAATACTGGTCATGCTTGGTGCCCCTAAGCGTTCAGGACTGCGCATCCGGCGCTGGCCGGCAAGACGGGAGGGCATCATGCAGACCGCGCATCACGCGGGTCCCCGTCACCGTTAACAAAACGTTAACGTGCGCAGTTAACAGAGGGGCGGCCGATCTGGCAACATATTCAACGTGCTTTTGTTGCCAAAAGAAAATCCGCAAAAGCTTCGCGCAAGGCTGAAACGAAAATCCGCGCCTCTTGCGAGGCGCGGATTCACACCGAGAACATTCGACACTGTCAGGGCGGGACGAAGTCGCCCCTAGCCAGAGCGCCGCTTACTGACGGAAGAGTGTCAGAATGCTTTCGGAAGAGGTGTTGGCGATCGAGAGCGACTGGATGGCCAGCTGCTGCTGGGTCTGCAGGGCCTTGAGGCGGGTCGATTCTTCGTTCATGTCGGCATCGACGAGGCGACCGACGCCACTGTCGATCGAGTCGGTGAGTGCGGCGACAAAGTCTTCCTGCATGCCGATGCGCATGGAGATGGAGCCAAGAGCGGCCGCTGCGCTGGTCATCTGCTGCAGGCCATATTCCACGAGGGAAAGTGCTTCCTGCATGCCGGCGGTCGTCAAGGTGGTGATATCGAGCTGGTCGATGGAAACACCCGCGATTTCTGCGGCTGCAGCACCTGTCGCGCCGTCATTGTCCCAGTCGACGAAGGCGTCGAAAGTATCGGAGATACTGCCGATGATGCCGGAATTGTAGTCGATCAGGCCTGTGGCGTCGCCTCCGAACAGTACGGTCATGCCGTCCGGGGTCGTGGCGTCGAGGGAATAGAGTGTCGTCGATACGGAAACATTGCCGTTCGAGTCGCGGATGAAACCTGAAACAACCGTCACTTCCACGGGTGCAGTCACGGTGTCGGCGCCGGTTGCGACCCAGTTCTGGCCGCTGAAGCTTGCAGATTCCGAGATCGATCGCAGCTGTTCCTGCAGCTGGTCGATTTCTTCCTGGATCTTGTTCTTGTCGACGCCTTCTTCCGTGGCGGCAACAACCTTTGCCTTGATTTCCTTCATCACCTCGATGGAGCTTTCCATCGCGGCATAGGCGGTGTCGATCTTGGCTGCGCCGAGACCGAGTGCGTCCTGTACGGCGGACAGTGCCATATTGTCGGAGCGCATGGTGGTCGCGATCGACCAGTATGCGGCGTTGTCAGAGGCACCCCCGACACGGAGACCGGACGATACGCGCGCCTGGGTATCCTGCATCTTCGAGTCGATGGAGCGGAGGGTCTGGAGTGCAGCCATCGCTGCGTTGTTTGTCAAAATGCTGGTCACGGTCGTGTCCCTTAAATGGCTAGATCTGGGGACATCCCGGTCTTTCCGGGAACGATGACGCGGCTTAATGCCCTTAACCAGTTCTTCGTCTTGGTTAACTCATCGTTACATGACCCCATGTAACGGGCTTATGGTTAACGGATGGTTAAGCGGACATGTAAAATTCGTTAAGACGCAAAAAGCCGCCCCGGAGGGCGGCTTCGATGCTGGGTCTCTTCAGTCTTAACGGAAGAGCGAGAGGATGACTTCCGAAGAAGAGTTCGCGATCGAGAGCGACTGGACTGCCAGCTGCTGCTGGGTCTGCAGGGCCTTGAGGCGGGTCGATTCTTCGTTCATGTCGGCATCGACCAGACGGCCTACGCCGGAGTCGAGCGAGTCAGACAGCTTGTTGACGAAGCTTTCCTGCAGTTCGATGCGCATGGAGATCGAACCGAGGTCAGCGCCGGCGCTGGTCATGAAGGCCAGGGCTGCATCGACGAGCGTCAGGGCTTCTGCCATGGCAGCGCCGTCGAAACCGTTGATGTCCAGCGTGTAGACAGACATGCCACCGACAGCCGTCGCAGCACCGGTGACGGCAGCGTCGGAGGAGTCGAAGTCGGTGGTGGTGAAGTCTGCACCGTTCGTGCCGAGGATGCCGGTCGTGGTATCGACTGCACCGTCCGCGTCGCCGCCGAACAGAAGGGTCATGCTGCCAGCCGTGGTGGCGTCGAGCGTGTAAGACGTGGTCTTGACGGCAACATTGTTGTTGGCATCGCGGACGAAGCCGGACACAACGGTCACGTCGACAGATGCGGTCATCGTGTCGGTGCCACCAGCGATCCAGTTCTCGCCGCTGAAGGAGGCCGAGTCGGCGATGGACTTCAGCTGACCCTGCAGCTGCGTGATTTCTTCCTGGACCTTGGCCTTGTCGACACCTTCTTCAGTGGCGGTGACCAGCTTGGCCTTGATTTCCTTCACGACGTCGATGGCAGATTCCATACCGGCATATGCGGTATCGATCTTGGAGGCGCCGAGGCCGAGAGCGTCAGACACGGCGGACAGCGCCATGTTGTCGGACTTCATGGTGGTGGCGATCGACCAATAGGCAGCGTTGTCGGAGGCTTCGCCGACGCGGAGACCGGACGATACGCGGGCCTGGGTGTCTTCCATGCTGCTGCCGATCGAGCGCAGCGTCTGGAGTGCCGACATGGCGGCTACATTGGTAAGAATGCTCGTCATAGTAGTAGTGCCCCTTGAATGGCTGACTAAGAAGGGACATTCCGGTCTCACCGGTAACGGCGCACAGCATCATGCCTGCTAACTGGCTGAAATTTAAGAGTTAGCTCGCCGCTTCGATAGGCCTAGATAAAACTATCAAGGTTAATGAAGGCCTAAACGAAAAAGCAAAACGAACTTTTTCTGAAAATTTCTGCAACCTTCACGCGTGCGCGCGCGTAGCAGATCATGTTTAACAAAACGGAAAGGCCGCATTCGTTTCCGAATGCGGCCTTTGCCTTGCCTCGTGTCCGGATCAGCCTCCGGATGGTGAAGCCTTCCCTTCGCGCGCCTCTGGTCAGCCACCAAGGCATATCGGCGTCGGGATAGTCTAGCCGGCCCTCACGGGCCGACTTGTTCCTTCGATTAACGGAAGAGCGACAGGATGTTCTGCGAGTCGCTGTTGGCGATCGAGAGCGCCTGGATAGCCAGCTGCTGCTGGGTCTGCAGGGCCTTGAGGCGGGTCGACTCTTCGTTCATGTCGGCGTCAACGAGACGACCAACGCCCTTTTCGATGGCGTCAGACAGCTTCTCGGAGAAGTCGGTCTGCAGTTCGATACGGGAAGAGATCGAACCGAGCTTTGCGCCGGCGCTCGTCATTTTCTCGAGAGCTGCGTCAACCGAGACCAGAGCGGCGTCGATGTCGTCGCTTTCCACGTCGATGTCCTTGACGGCGATCGTCGTGTAGTCGGTACCATCGACAGTGATGGTGTCGCCGTTGGCGCCCAGGATACCGTTGTCGTCTTCGACTTCGCCATCGGCGTCGAACGTGTACAGCATGGAGTCGTCGTCCATGGTGTATTCGGTCGTCTTGACGCTGACGTTGCCGTCGGAGTTACGAACGAAACCGCTGACGACCGTCTTCGTGGCAGCCGTGCCGGCAATCCAGTTCTCGCCGTTGAAGGACGAGCTCTTTGCGATCGATTCAAGCTGTTCCTGGAGCTGCGTGATTTCGTCCTGGATCTTGGCCTTGTCGACGCCTTCTTCCTTGGCGGCAACGATCTTGACCTTGATTTCCTTGACGACTTCGATCGCGGAATCCATACCGGCATAGGCGGTATCGACCTTGGCAGCACCTACGCCGAGCGCGTCGGTGACAGCGCCGAGTGCCATGTTGTCGGAACGCATGCTCGTCGAGATCGACCAGTAAGCAGCGTTATCAGAAGCCTTGGAAACCTTCAGGCCGGTCGAGATGGCGTTCTGCGTCGATTCCATGTTGGACGAGATCGAGCGCAGGGTGGCGAGCGCAGACATTGCGCTGGAGTTGGTCAGAATGCTGGCCATGTCTATTTTGTCCCTTAAACGAGATACAAGAGGGGACATACCGGACTAAAAAACTTACCGGTCACGAACGTTCGGCATCATGCCTTTTGGTATTTTTCGTTGCTACCAGACCCGTCGTGCGAGCTCCAAACTCGCAGTCATTCATTGCCAACACCTTAACCCGGAGGGTGCAATGCCGGGGTTAAGGAACCCATGGTAAACAAGGGCATAACGGTCGCTGAGGAATTGTCCCGGCTGTTAAGCAAACGATCTGACGAGACTGCCGACGAGCAGATTCCAGCCGTCGATCAGCACGAAGAACAGGATCTTGAACGGCAGGGAGATCGAGGTGGGCGGGAGCATCATCATACCCATGGCCATGGTGATCGTGGCGACCACCATATCGATGACGAGGAAGGGCAGGATGATCAGGAAGCCGATCTCGAAACCACGTCGGATCTCAGACAACATGAAGGCCGGAATGAGCACGCGGTAATCCACCTGGCCATCAACGACCGTCGCCTGACCACGCTCATTGGCAATGTCGACGAAGAGCGCCAGATCCTTGTCACGCGTATTCGCCGTCATGAAAGTGCGAAAAGGCTCGGCGATCAGGGCGACGGCCTGGGCTTCCGTGATCTGGTTGTTGATAAGCGGCTGGACGCCCTCGCGCCAAGAGCGGTCCATTGTGGGCGCCATGACATAGAATGTCATGAAAAGCGCCATGCTGGTCAGGATCATGTTGGAGGGGGTGGTCGCCAGCCCCATGCCGGAGCGCAGGATCGAAAAGGCGATCAGGAAACGTGGAAAGCTCGTGACCATGATCAGAATGCCCGGCGCCACTGACAGCACCGTGAGCAGACCGAAGGTACGAATGATCCACGCCGCCACCGATCCATCGATCGGGGTGTTGAAGATATCCGTCGGGAACTGCTGGGCCACAGCCAGTTCCGGCGCCATCATCATGACGGCGACGAAGATGAGAAACCGAATCATTCGATCACGAGCGTTCTGAACATCACCTTGGATACGCGGCCTTCCGAGCGCAGGTCAACTCGCTCCTGAAGGTCATCCTTGAGATATTGAAAGCCCCTCGGACCCTCGACCTGTTGCAGTGACACCGTGCGCAGGTAAGCCATGATGTCCTGGTGCACGTCCTCGGCAATCTTGACGTCCGGCGCGCCGTTGAACATCAGCGCAACCTCGAGCCGGATCCAGTTTTCGGAGGGGTAGGCAAGGTTCGTGGTGATCGGCTCGAGAGCGACCACGCCGTTCGCCTCCGTGGAGATCGGAGGCAGTCCCTCCTCCTCCTTCTTGGCCTCGCCGCCATGCTCGCCGGCGTTAGCTGCTTCCGCTGCCTTGGCGGCATCCTCGGCCTGCTTGACCTGCGGAGCGAGCATATTGCCGATCACCCAACCGCCGCCACCGCCAACGGCGGTCAGCACGACGAGCGGGATGACGAGCGCCATCATGCCCGACTTCTTCTTGCCTTCGCCTTCCTGAGCTTCGTCCATGTCGCTGTCCCCGAGTCCGGTCAGAAGGGCGAGTAGATGTCGACGACCTGCTGGCCGATCGGCGGCTGCTGCACCTCGGTCAGACGGCCACGGCCACCATAGGAGATGCGGGCTTCGGCGATGCGATCGTAGGAGATCTCATTGTCGGCATCGACATCCTGCGGACGGACGATACCGGCAACATTCAGGATGCGCAGCTCATGATTGACGCGCACTTCCTGGGAGCCGCTGATCAGCAGGTTACCGTTTTCGAGCACACCGGTCACGACGGCGGCAACAAGAAGGTCCAGGCGTTCCGAACGCTCGGTCGAGCCCTTGCCGGATGAACTGGTGGTCGAGTCCGTCGAAAGATCGCCCGTCGTGCCCGTATCCGTCGAGAAGCCGAGGAAGTTCGAGATCTCGGCACCCCAGGACAGGCCGGTATTGTTGTCGCGGCTACGATCCGTCTCGTTGTTGAAGGAGGCCCGATCATTGATCTCGATATTAACCGTCAGGATGTCACCGACATTCAGGGCGCGGGCATCCTTGAACAGCGCGGACTGGCTGTCGCTCCAGAGCGAGTAGCCGCTGGCCGTCTGGGCCTGCTGCTTCGGATACATGGCCATTTGCGGCGTCTGGCTGTAGCGCAGACCGGACCCGATCGGGCTCATCGACGGTGCATTGCCGATTTCCTTGATGGTCTGGCTCTCGCAGCCAGCGAGGAGGAGTACGGCCAGCAGAGCCGGGTAACGATTCATCATGACGGGTCCTTCGATGTATTGGGGTCGCCGGCGCTCGACATGATCGAGGCGACTTCTGCCGCCTTGTCCGGACTCATCTCTGTCAGGATGAGGCTGGACTGACGCGGCGGCAGCTTCATGATGATGGCGGCGGCGAGGATGACGTTTGTCTCTTCCAGCTGCGGGGCGGCCGCATCCGGCGCCATCTTCTTGTAGATTTCGACAAGCTGGCCCTCGGCCTGCTTCATGAATTCGTTTCTGCGACCCAGCCAGTCCTCGTATTCCTCGCGGCGCTGTTCGAGGATTGCGATGCGACTGTCGACATCTGCCTGCAGCTTTTCCAGCTCCTGCTTCTGCAGGAGATAGCGCTGGTCGCGGGCGGCATCGGCGATACCGGTGCAGAACTGGCGGATTTCAGCCTCCGTGGCACTTTCCAGCGGCTGCTGCTGGCCGACGGCCGTCTGTGCGAACGCGGGCAGCGTGGCAATGGCGAGCACGACGGCGGCGTTGCGCATGGCGGTGCGGGCGAAACGGATGTGGGTGGGCTTCATCATTGCAGCACGAGCTCCGCTTGAAGGGCACCGGCAGACTTGATGCCCTGGAGGATGGCAATGATGCCGTCCGGCTTGACGCCGATGCTGTTCAGACCGCTGACGAGTGTCCTGAGGTCAGGGCCATCGACGATGGCGATCTTGTCGCCTTCCTTCTGGATCGAGATATCGGTCTGCGGCTGGATCGCCGTCTCGCCGCGCGAGAAGGGCTCCGGCTGGATGACCTGCGGGGTCTCCTGCACCTGGACCGTCAAAGTGCCATAGCTCACGGCAACGCGCGATACACGAACGTCGGCGCCGATGACGATGGTACCGGTGCGCTCGTTGATCACGACGCGCGCAGGCGTATCAGTTGCGACGACAAGGTTTTCGATGTCCGCCATGAGGCGCGCAAGGTCGGCCGTGCGGGGCTTCTGAACCACGATCTCCTGACTGTCGCGTGCCTCGGCGATCGGAGCGCCGTAATGGGCGGCAGCGTAGGCGTTGATGGTATCTGCCACGCGCAGTGAGGTGGTGAAGTCGGCGTTGCGGAGCTGCAGAACGAGGTTGACGCTGTCCTTGAACTTGGACGGCAGTTCGCGTTCGATGATGGCACCCGTCGGCACGCGGCCAGAAGTCGTGATGCCCTCCTGCACGGATGCGGCATCACCCTGGGCATTAAATCCAGATACGACCACCGAACCCTGGGCGACGGCATAGATCTGACCATCGGCACCGGTAAGGGAGGTCATCACCAAAGTCCCGCCGCGTAAGGACGTCGAGTCGCCCAGCGAGCTGACGGTCACATCGATGCGGCTGCCAGGGCTCGCGAAGGGCGGCAGATTCGCGGTTACCATGACCGCAGCGACGTTCTTGGCATTGGACTGACCACCCTGGGTCGAAATGCCGAGGTTCTGCAGCATGGCGCGCATGGACTGGTCGGTGAAAGGTGAGGAGCGCAAGCTGTCGCCGCTGCCCTGCAGGCCGACCACCAGACCGTAGCCGATCAGCTGGTTGTCGCGGCCGGACTGGAGCGAGGCGATGTCCTTGATGCGCGAATTGGCGCTCAGTGCAGGCTCGAGGGGAGCCAGGACCAGCGCCAGCGCACAGAATGCGAACCGCATAGGTGCAATCAGTCTCATTTTGCCATCACCTGTACCGTACCATCAGCCATGACCGTACCGGAGACGATCGAGCCTGAATCGATGTTGCGGACCTTGACGACTTCGCCCACCGAGGCGTCGGTCAGTGGGGTCCCGCTTGCGCTGATCAGCATGTTGCCGATCGCAAAGGTCAAACGGACACCCGTTCCCCGCTTGACGGCGAATGCTTCCCTCAGACCGTGGACCGGGATCGTACGGCCCGGCAGCAGGGTGCGCTTGGCCACCATGCCGACCACTTCCTCGCGGGTCCGGGCATAGCCGCCTGCGAGGTTGGGGTTGGTCACGGCGACGACGTCGAGTTGCTCGGAGGAAATGGTTTCGCCCGGATAGATGATCTGCTTGGGGATCACGGCCGTGTTCTGCGCCAACGCCGTGCCGGCGCCGAAGCCAAACGCTGCGGCGGCGATTGCCGCCGCCCGCAGGGCATGTCCAAATATCCGGCGAAACCTCATGTTTGCCTCCAGTTGTCTTACTTGAGGTTCTTGCTGACGATCTGAGCCATCTCGTCGGCAGTGGTGATGACCTTGGAATTCATCTCGTAGGCGCGCTGCGCAGAGATCATGTCCGTGATCTCCTTCACAGAATCCACGTTCGAGGCTTCCAGGTAGGACTGCTTGATGTAACCGAAGCCCGGATCTTCCGGTGCACCAACGATGGCGGCACCGGAGGCGGCCGTCTCGGCGAACAGGTTGTCCCCGAGGGGTTTCAGGCCTGCTTCGTTGACGAAGTTGGCGATCGTCAGCTGTCCAAGATCGGTGTAGTCGGCGTCGTTGCCTATGCGCGCCTGGACCTGGCCGGTCCGGCTGATGACGACTTCGCTTGCATCCTGCGGAATGGTGATCTGCGGGGTCACGAGGTAGCCGTCGATGGTGACGAGCTGGCCCTCGGCATTCATGTTGAAGGCACCTGAGCGGCTGTAGAGCGTGGCACCATCCGGGCTTTCGATCTGGAACCAACCGCGACCGATGAGCGAGAGGTCGAGCTCGTTGCCGGTCTGGGTCAGTTGGCCCTGGGTATGGATGTTGCGGACGGCGGCTGTCTGAACGCCGAGACCGATATTGGCACCTTCCGGCACGATGGCCTGGTTGGCACGGTTCGGCACGCCCTGGGCGCGCTCCGTCTGGTAGAGAAGGTCGGAGAACTCAGCACGCGCCCGCTTGAAGCCGGTCGTATTGATGTTGGCGATGTTGTTCGCGATGACTTCAAGGTTGGTCTGCTGGGCGTCCATACCCGTGGCTGCGATGGCGAGCGCTCTCATAGTTCGGTACCCCTGCTAAATCTGCATTTTCGTGATTTCGAGATAGGCGTTGACGATCTTGTCGCGGAACGCGATCGCCGTCTGGAGTGACTGTTCGGCCTGCATGACGGCATCGACCACTTCGCGGGTGTTCGCCTTGCCCATCAGGCCGTCGAAGGAGGCCTGTTCCGCCTGCTTCAGATCGCCGGCTGCCTGCGACGCCATATTGTTGAGCGCCGCCATGAAGGTTTCCCCGGTTGCGGTTCCCGGTGATGTGCCCTCGGCGGTCAGGCCCTTGGTGGAGAAGGAACTTGAAAGCGAATTTAGGCCGTTCATGCCGGAAAGAGCGCTGGTCTTGGTGATGGATTCGATCATTGTGAGGCCTTCAGCAGCGCTATGGTTTGGGAAATCATGTCGCGTGTCTGCTTGATCGTCTGCAGATTCGCTTCGTAGGAGCGGTTGGATTCGCGCATGTCCGCCATCTCGATCAGGATGTTGACGTTCGGCATCTTGACGACGCCGTTCTCGTCCGCGGCCGGGTTGCCCGGGTCGTATTCCTCGATGAACTCGGCAAAATCGACGCCGAGTTTCTTCACTTCGACAGTCTGGGCGCCGCTAGCTCGGTCGAGTTCTGCCCCAAAGGTGATCGTCTTGCGGCGATAGGGATCCGCACCGGGCGTGTCACCGGTCGTGCGGGCGTTCGCGATGTTTTCGGAAACGATACGAAGGCGCGTCGACTGGGCCTCGAGCCCGCTTCCCGCAACCTTCAGGCTTGCCAGCAATGGATCAGTCATCAGCGTTTCACCGTCATTAGCATCATGCGATGGAAGGAGGACATCAGCGAGGTATTGAGCTCGTGGTTCCGCTTGATTTCACCCGTTTTCCGCAACTCGTCCGACAGGGCGACGGTATTGCCGGATTCCTGGATGCCGATCTCGTTGTTGAGATCTTCTTCCTCGACGGCGATGTTGCTGTCGGTGAAATCATTGGATGCCATGTGCCCAGGCTGGGTCATGGCCATGCCCTGCACCATGCCGGTCTTGTCCAGCACCGCGCTGAAGGGCGTGATGTCCTTTGCCGCGAATTTCGGCGTGTTGACGTTGGCGATATTGGTCGCCACGACCTGCTGGCGCACCGAAAGCCATTCCGCCTGTCTGGAGGCCAGCTCGAACAACTGGATGGGATTCATTCACATCACTCCGTCTATTATTGATCGGAGCCTAGGCCAGTAATCTTGCGTGGGACTTGCCCAGCCGACACGTCGTCAATTGTTTTGGACGACCTCGCCGGCGGAGGTGACGATGACCCACTTGCCTTCGCGCTGTTCGAGCGTCGCTACCCGGCTGTTGTCCGGCAGGATGGAGCCCACGCGGACGAGATACATGCCGGCCTTGTCCTCGATCAGGGCGCGGCCATTGGCAACATGCAGTAGGCGGAACCCGCTCTTGCCGGGAAAGGGCTGCGATGGACCGGTCTCGAGACCTTCCGGCTCTTCGCGACCGAGTGTCGGGACCGTGGCCGTGACGATCTGGTCCACCTGAGCTTCGATCTCAGAATTGCCGTCTCCGCCTTCGTCGTCGCGGTCGACGAGAGCGAGGGGCGAGACGCTGAACACGTCGCGGCCGGGGCCCTCCGGCAGGTCGCGGGTGCGTTCCCAGTCGGCAACCCGGATTCCGAATTTTTCTTCATTGAAGAAGACGTACCAGGGGAAGAAGGCAGCACCACAGGCGAGCGCAATGCCGGTCACGGCCAGCACCCTGTCGATCGTGGGAATTCGCCGACGGGTAAAGACCGGCCGGAGCGGAGCCACGGGCTCGTCAGCGTCGAAATCGGTCATGGTCAGCCCCTTTGTCTCATGCCCTGCCCGCCGCTTGCGGCCGCCTTCAAGGCATTGGCCAGATCGGCATAGGCATCGAGCGCCGGCTTTTCGCCGGGTGTCTGCTTCAGAATGTCGTAGATGACCGGTACCTGCTTGATCGCCATGTCGAGATCGGGATCGGAACCGTTGCGGTAACCGCCGATCAGACGGAGATCGCGGGTTTCCTCGAAGCGATGAATCAGCGCCTTGAGGCGTGACACCAGCTTCTCCTGTTCCGACGTCCATGCCTTGCGGGCAAGACGCGAGATCGAGGTAAGCGGGTTGATGGGCGGATAGCGCCCTTCGTCGGCGAGTGCGCGATCGAGCACGATATGGCCGTCAAGAATGCCGCGCGTCGAGTCTGCGATCGGGTCGTTGTGATTGTCGCCATCGACGAGGATGGAAATGATGGCCGTGATCGTGCCTGCGCCTTCGGCACCGGGGCCTGCCCGTTCGAGCAGGCGCGGCAGCTCGGTGAAGACGGAGGCCGGATAACCCCGGGCAATCGGCGGTTCGCCGGCGGCGGTCGCCACCTCGCGGATCGCATGGGCAAAGCGCGTCACGCTATCGACAATGAAAAGAACGTTCTCGCCCTTGTCGCGGAAATGCTCGGCAATGGTGATCGCGGTCAGCGGCGCCATCTTGCGCAGCATCGGGCTTTCGTCACTCGTTGCGACCACGGCAATCGATTTCGCCATGTTGTCGCCGAGCGTATCCTCAATGAATTCGCGCACTTCGCGGCCACGTTCGCCGACCAGCGCGATGACGACCTTGTCGAAGGCATCGGCACGGGCGAGCATGGAGAGCAGCGTCGATTTGCCGACGCCCGATCCGGCGAAGATGCCGAGACGCTGTCCGAGGCAGAGCGGCGAGAAGATGTCGATCGCCCGAACGCCGGTCTTGAAACCGGTCTCGACGCGGCTGCGGGTCATGGATGGCGGCGCGGTCGTGGAGATTGGCCGCCGTTGCGGTCCAGGTGCCAGCGCCGGGCCATTGTCGATCGGGTCCCCGAGCGCATTGATGGTCCGGCCACACCAGCTGTCATCAGGCGCCACGCGGAAGGCGCCCTTCCGGATCACGACATCGTGGATGCCGATCGGCTCGCCGGGTTCGATGGGGCAGACATAACAGACGTCAGGTTCGACGCGGACGACCTCGCCCAGATGAACGCCGGTGGAAGACCGGTGGGCGACGAACTCACCGAGACGCACATGCCGGGACAGGCCCGTGACCGTGTAATGCCCGGCCGCGATGGTACGCACATGCCCTCCCTGGGTGACCGAATTGCTCGGTCGGGAGTAGCGCTGCGCCAAGGCCGCCAGTTGTCCGAGCTTCTGGGACAGTGGGAATTCGTCTGATGTCGGCGCAGTCATGATGTTCCGATCTCAAGGTCAGTTGCTGCCGCCGAGGACCTTGATTGCCTCGCTCATGGTGTTCTCGCTCGAGCTGATCAGCGCGCTGATCGCCTCGAAGGCGCGATTGATCTGGATGAGCTGGGTCATCTCGCCGATGCCATTGACATTCGAGTTCTCGACATAGCCCTGCAGGATCGAGATTTCCGGATTGTCGACGACGGGCTGCGGGTTGTCGGTCGTGGTCACGCCGCTGTTTTCGAAACGAAGGAAGCCGTTGCGGACGTCGGCGGTGAACACGCCGAGCGTCGCGACCACACGACCGTCCTGCATGATCTGAGCGCTCGCGCCAACTTCCGGCGGGCCGCCGGCACGGTTAAGCTGGATCGGCGCGCCACCGGCGTCGAGAACAGGATATCCCTTGGTCGAAACCAGCTCGCCGGTGTCGGTCATGGTGAAGCGACCGTCACGCGTCAGGACCTGGCCAACCGGGGTATCGATCGCAAACCAGGCATCGCCCTTGATCGCGAAGTCGAGCACGTTGCCGGTTTCGTGCAGTTCGCCGGTCTTGGTGGACAGGTAGTCGTTGCCCTGGCTGACGAAGGCCACCTTGGCATTGATGTCATTTCCGGTTCGGCTCAGCATCTCGTCGAACTTCACGTCCGTCGAGCGGAAACCAACCGTGTTCACATTGGCCATGTTGTCGGCAACCGTGGTCAGACGGCGCTCGAGGGCCATCTGCGACGACAGGGACACGTAAATACCGGATTGCACCGTTTTACCTCCGCGGGTGAAGAATATTAGTAAATCATTATTTAACGCAGGATAGCCTACGCTTCATGCCACTCTTCTTGCGGCAAAAGGCTTGCGCGAAACTGTCGGGGAAAGACCCGAGCTTCCGGCGCAGGCGCAGCCCAATTTTGGCTCCGAGGTTCAGCCTCACGCAAGGCAGGAGCTCTATCGCTTACGGTGAAAAGTAACGTTCGGGTGCGGGCAAAATGAACTTAATCGTCGGTTTCATCATCACACTGGGCTGCGTTCTCGGCGGCTTCATGGCCATGGGCGGCCACCTGGATGTTCTCATCCAGCCGTTCGAGCTCGTCATCATCGGCGGTGCCGGCGTCGGTGGCTTCATCATGGCCAACCCGATGAAGGTCATCAAGGACACCGGCAAGGCAATGGGCGAAGCGTTCAAGCAGACGGTTCCGAAGGAGCGTGACTATCTCGACGTGCTCGGGGTCCTATATTCCCTGATGCGCGACCTCCGCACCAAGTCGCGCAACGAGATCGAAGCGCATATCGACAATCCGGACGAATCCTCGATCTTCACGGCGGCTCCAAACCTCCTGAAGAACAAGGAACTGACGGCGTTCATCTGTGACTATGTCCGCCTGATCATCATCGGCAATGCCCGTAGCCATGAGATCGAAGCCCTGATGGACGAGGAAATCGAGACCATTCACTATGACAAGATGAAGCCCTACCATGCCATGACTGCCATGGGCGACAGCTTCCCGGCGATCGGTATCGTCGCGGCGGTTCTCGGCGTCATCAAGGCGATGAGCAAGATCAACGAATCGCCGGAAGTTCTCGGCGGACTGATCGGCGCCGCACTCGTCGGCACCATGCTCGGCATCTTCCTCTCCTACTGCCTCTGCAACCCGATCATCGCCCAGATCAAGATGGTTCGTACCAAGCAGCATCGCCTCTACATCATCGTGAAGCAGACGCTGCTCGCCTACATGAACGGATCGGTTCCGCAGGTGGCACTCGAATACGGCCGCAAGACCATTTCCTCCTACGAGCGTCCGTCGATCGACGCCGTCGAGCAGGAAATGATGAACCCCGGCGGCGGCGGTGAAAGCAAGGCGGCCTGATCATGTCGGAACCACACACCGAGACAGCACCACGCATGGACCGAGCCCTTCTCGCGAAGCTGACAGGCGGGCTCGGTGACTCCCAGACATTGCAGAAGCTGTGCTCAGATTTCGGCCAGCTCTATGTCGAGTTCCTGCCGGACGTCTTCCACAGCGAGACGGGGCTCACCATGCAGGTCCACTACAACGGGCACGATAGCGGCCTGATGACGGATCTGGTCGCCGATCTCGGCGACAATGTCTCCTTGGCGGACGGACAACTGCGCAACTGGTCGCCGAACTTCGTGCTCGCCTGCGGCAACAGCTTCGTCATCACCCTGATGGAAAACCTGCTCGGAGCCCTGCCAGAGACGATCCAGGAGCCCATCGAACGGCCGCTCTCGCAGATCGAGCTCGACCTGGCCGTGATGGTCTATGACAAAATCGCCAACGTGCTCAGATCGGGCGTCAACGCTCCCGGGGGCTTCGAACCGCTTCTGGAAAAGGCGCACAACGCAGAAGACCGCCTCAAGCCGGAAGACGACCATGTCGACGAGTATGCTGTGACCATAAAACTCGGCATCACGCTCGGCCCGGTTGAATCGGAGTTCTATCTGGTGATCCCGCAGAAGGCCCTGCTGAAGACCGTCGTGACCATGCCGAAGTCGAAGAGCCAGACGAGCAAATCGAAGAAGGAATGGCAGGAGCAGATCGCCGAGCAGGTGCGCCGCTCCCAGGTCACCCTGGAAGCGCGGATCAGGCTGGAATCGCTCACGCTCGCCACCGTCTCCCGCCTGATCGCCGGCGACGTCATCCCCTTCCGCGAAAAGGGCGATGTCACGGTCGACGTCAGCGCCAACGGCAAGAACCTCTATCGTTGTGAATTCGGCCGGGCGGGCGACCGCTACACGGTGCGGGTGAAGGATAATGTGAGCAGCGAAGATGAAATTCTAAAACATTTGATGAGCTAGGCATTTACCGCAGCTCGCCCCACGGCAGCTTGAGGCAAGTTTCAAGAGGAATAATGAATCCATGGCAACGAAGAAGACACCACCGAAGGATGACGACGCGCTGGCGATGCCAGGCGCGAGCGACAGCGATTTCGACCAGGCGGTCGATGATCTTCGCGGCGTGCTGAAGGCCGATGCCGAAGGCGGGTTGGGCGATTTCGGTTCGGATCTCGGTCTTAAGGACGACCCGCTGGCAGCATTCGAATCCGATTTCGGCGGCACCGCAGCTGCGCCGAGCGATGACTTCGGCCTCGGTGATTTCGGCGGCTCCAGCGATCTGGGTGGCGGCATTGATTTCGGTGGCTCAAGCGACTTGGGCGGTTCCAGCGATTTCGGCGGCGACAGCGCGTTCGGCGGATCGACCGGCAGCCAGCAGGAACCGGGCAGTGGCCTGAGCGCCAATCTCGACCTGATCATGGACATTCCGATCGAAGTCCAGATCGTGCTGGGATCGAGCCGCATGCAGGTTTCCGGGCTGATGAACCTCGAGGAGGGCGCCATCATCGCGCTCGACAAGAAGATCGGCGAGCCCGTCGAGATCATGGTGAACGGCCGCCGCATTGCGCGCGGCGAGATCACGGTTCTCGAGAACGACGATACGCGATTTGGTGTCAAACTGATTGAAGTGATGGCGACCAAGACATCCTGACCCATGATGGGCCAGAGAGGACAAGACCATGATGGACTTTGACGATTTTGGCGGACCTTTAACCGGAAAACCACTTTCCCAGGCCGACAAGGCAGCCGCGGTGCTGCTGGCCATGGGTAAGGGTGTCGCCGGAAAGCTGCTCAAATACTTCACGCAGGCGGAGCTGCAGACGATCATCGCGTCTGCGCAGACACTTCGCACCATCCCGCCGGACGAACTGACGGAACTGGTCAACGAGTTCGAAGACCTCTTCACCGAGGGCGCCGGGCTGATGGACAATGCGAAGGCCATCGAGAGCATTCTCGAGGAAGGCCTGACGCCGGAAGAAGTCGACGGCCTGCTCGGCCGTCGCACGGCGTTCCAGGCCTATGAAGCCTCCATCTGGGACCGTTTGCAGGATGCCGATCCGGACTTCATCGCGCGCTTCCTTATGCGCGAACATCCGCAGACCGTCGCCTACATTCTCTCCATGCTGCCCTCTTCCTTCGGTGCCAAGGTGCTCTTGAAGCTGCCGGAAAGCCGGCGCGCCGACATCATGAACCGCACGGTCAACCTGAAGAATGTCAGTCCCAAGGCCGCGCAGATCATCGAGAACCGTGTCCATGACCTGATTGCGGAAATCGAAGCCGAGAAGAACTCGACCGGTTCGGCCAAGGTCGCGGAACTGATGAACGAGCTGGAAAAGACCGAGGTCGACACCTTGCTCACCTCGCTCGAATCGATCAGCAAGGAATCGGTCAACAAGGTTCGCCCGAAGATCTTCCTCTTCGAAGACCTTCTCGTCATGCCACAGCGCAGCCGCGTGCTGTTGCTCAACGACATCTCGGGCGAAATTCTCACCATGGCGCTGCGCGGCGCCAGTGCCGAAATCAAGGAATGCGTGCTGGCCTCCATCAGCCCGCGTTCTCGCCGCATGATCGAATCGGACCTGCAGGCAGGAACCGCGGGAATCAATCCGCGAGAGATTGCGATTGCCCGGCGCGCCGTCGCCCAGGAAGCCATCCGCCTCGCCAATGCGGGCCAAATCCAGCTCAAGGAGACGGAAGGCGAGACTCAGGCCGCCTGAGCGCCTTCGCCTCTGTTGAAAACAGGCTAGTTTCCGTCACCCGCCGATTGAAGAGCAATTGGCGGGTGTTTACGTTCAGACGGCCGGCAAGTTTTCGGCGAGCCACCGGCACGAGGCCCGGCTGGCGCAATCTGCCAGGGCATCGATCCCGCCTGGTGCAAGCCTTCGAGGAGGGCAGCGGTCATGGCCGAGGATGACGACGACGACAGCAAGACCGAAGACCCGACCGAGAAAAAGCTTCGCGACGCGCTGGAAAAGGGCAATGTGCCGACCTCGCGAGAGGCACCGATCTTCGCAACCTCGCTGGGTTTCTATCTTTATGCCGTCTTCTTCCTGCCCGGCGCGGTCACGCGCCTCGGACAATCGCTGAAGGATATCTTCGAGCGGCCCGACCAGTGGTATCTGGGGACGGCCGTCGACGTCGTCTCCCTCTTCACTTACTTGTCCTGGGAAATCGCCGCATTCCTGGCGCCGATGTTGATCATGTTGATTCTTCTTGGCGTCACGGCCAATGTCGCCCAGCACATGCCGTATTTCGTGCTCGAACGAATCAGGCCGCAACTCAACCGGATTTCTATTTTCAAAGGCTGGAAGCGGATCTTCAGCAGCCAGGGCATGGTTGAGTTCGCCAAGTCGATCTTCAAGATCGTCGTTCTCTCCGTCATCCTGGTGTTTGCGCTGCGCAGCGATTATTTCGGCATCATCGACACCATGTTCTCCGATCCGCAGGTCATCTTCGTGAAGTTCTCGGAGATTCTGAACAAGATGATGGTCATCGTTGTCATGGCGACGGCGCTGCTGGCTGCGGTCGACGTCTTCTGGACCCGGTATCACTGGTACGAACAGCTGCGCATGACCAAGCAGGAGGTGAAGGAGGAATACAAACAGGCGCAGGGCGACCCGATCGTCAAGGCGCGGCAGCGCTCGATCGCGCGAGACAGAGCACGCAAGCGCATGATCGCCAGCGTTCCGCGCGCCACACTGGTGATCACCAATCCGACCCATTATGCCGTTGCCTTGCGTTATGTCCGCGAGGAAGGCGATGCTCCGGTCGTCGTCGCCAAGGGTCAGGATCTTGTCGCTCTCAAGATCCGCGAGATCGCGCGCGAAAACGACATTCCTATTTTTGAGGACCCGCCGCTTGCCCGCTCCATGTTTGCGCAAGTCTCGGTGGATAGCGTCATTCCGTCAGTATTTTACAAGGCAGTCGCAGAACTCGTTCACCGGGTCTATGCGTCCAAGGCCCCACAGAGACGGATACGTTAGGCCCGATGAAGAAGTGCTCCTATACCGATCAGCGTGAACGCATCGTGGCAGAGGCAATCAGCCCCGTCGCAAGCGAATTGCGCCTTCTCGACGCTGCCGACCTCATTTCACTTTTGCGCTTTGAACTTTATGGCAATCTGTCGGACCTCGTTTCGTCCGCAGCCGAACTGTATTTCCATCCCGGTACCGTGGTCTTCGGCGCGGGCGGAGACTACCGCCTCGAATGGGGGGGGCCGCCGGAAGTCGTGCTGGATCTCGAGATCAAGCCGCGCGGCATCACGATCTATTCTCAGCTTACGCTGACGAACGAGCAGGCCGGGCTCGACATCAAGCATATCGCGTTCCACGATTCGTCCGGAAACCCTGATGCCAACACGCGCATGCTCGAAGAGCGCCTGAACGAGGCGCGCTTCATCAAGGGACAGACATCCCCTCTCTATGGATGATGAGGCTTGATCAGGTGATGTAGCCAAGGCGGATCGCCTTGGCGATCGCCTGGATCCGGTTGACGGAATCGAGCTTTATGGTCGCCGAACCGAGATAGGCGTTGACGGTGTGCACCGATAGGCCGAGACGCTCTGCGATTTCTTCGCTGATCCGCCCGTCGCCTGCCAGCTGCAGGCAGGCGATTTCACGTTCGCTCAAGGTTTCAGAAGGCGCTGCCCGGCGCTCGTCGAGCGACAGGATATCGGTCATGACCTTGTAGCAGCGGCTATGGACGGCCAGGATGACCTCTCCGGCCAGGTCCGCGCCACCGATCGTCGGAAACACCACATAGCCATTACCCACAGCCCCGAGGCGGACGGGAAAGGCAATTCCCGAATACGGCAGCAAACGCTCCGGCAATTGCACCGCAAACGGGGTGAAATCCGAAGCGTCGAGGAAACTCGTCTTCTCCTCTGCACTCCACAACACCGGCAGGGTGGACGTCTCGATATGGGCCAGCAGCGCTTCCCCATAGGCGGCGACGAAGGAATCGCGACCGCTGCTGAGACCACTGCTCCAGTTTTCGAATTCCGCATCGAGGCGACGCTTGTGCGGCAGGCTTGCACCGGTGATCCGGAAAGCCGCGAAGCCCCGGGCATTGAGGGATCTCTGCAGGGAAACCAGTTTCGGAAAGATGTCCGAGCGGGATGTCACCGGGCGCTGGCCTGACCAAGTCGCATCTTCGAGGATGGATCCGCCTGGTCTGGTAGTGATGGCCATTCCTGCTCCTTCAGACGAGATTGTTGCGTACCGCATAGGCGATCGCTTCCGAGCGCGTTTTCGTGGCGGTCTTGCGCATTACGCTCGTGATGTAGTTATTGATGGTGTTGCGCGATATGCCGAGAATGGTCGCGATCTCGTCACTGGTCTTGCCCTCGGCGATCCAGAACAGGCATTCCAATTCCCGATCGGTCAGGTCGAAATCGCGGTCGCTCTTGTGGCCTTTGTTCGCGGAGAGACTGAGGGCATAGCCCGAGAGCAGTCCGACTTCACGGAGCCGTTCGGGAGAGAGCACATAATCCTGGGGAAAGAGCAGCATCAGCGCCAGTCGGGTGCGGCCGACATTCATCGTAACGGTGCAATACTGGCGGCTGGTCCCGAGCGGCACATGGGCGTCGTCTGGCAGGATTGCGTATTTCGGTTGCAGCACCGAAAGGCACTTTTCCAGCTCAGTGGATTGCGAATAGCTGGTCGCCAGCTCACTTTCCAGACGCCGGACGAGATCGAACGGCCAGTCAGCGGCCACCACGAAATCCAGCCCCTCCTCCTGCACGAGATCGTAGCGCGCGAGCAGGTGATGGGAGGCCCCCACATAGTCACAGAGCGCGCGGAGACACTGCCCCATATTGCCCGACAGCGCCGGCGTGGCCAGCTTCCGGATCAGCGCATCCTTCGATGAGGAGCCCTTCTGCAGAGGCTCCTCGAAGTCGGTCGCACGCGCCCGTCCCTCCTGGCCCTCGGTTGTCAGCTCGGCATCCATTCAACGTGCCCCTTTGAAGTGACAGCCTTGCATTGTCGCAGTCTTCGCCTCGTCAGACCGCGGGCGACTCGTTGGACCCGCAATCTCAGTCTACCGAATCATGTTCAGTCTAAAATATAAAGTGGCAAAGGTCACAGGCATTTGCGGTACTCGGAGACTGCCGGAAGAATGCCTCTCCAGGCCCGATGATGCAATCCCGGATGCTGATGGGATTACAATGCAAAACCGCGCCCGGAAGGCGCGGTTGGTCCTAACTTCATCTTTGCAATCAGGCGGCGTTGTCCACAGCCCATTTGCGCAGGATCTTGGCGGCGCGCTCTTCCGAGATTTCCACCATGCGCGACAGCCGCCGTTCGGGACCTTCCTTGACCCGGCGGTTGAAGCCGCCATTCGGGTCGTCGTCCATGGTGAGCAGGTCGTCGGTGGAGTCGAATCCGAAGTCGGATCCGAAGCCATCCATGAGACCCCCGCCGCCAGAACCACCGATCGCAGGGGAGAAGTCCGGCAGTTCCAGGCCAGCTGCCTGTTCGCCGATGCCTCCGGCAAGCGCCGTTTCTCCGGCGCCACCGCCAGCGGTGCGGATCATCGGACGGATGCCCATCCAGATGATCAGGAAGGCGACGGCGACGAAAGCGAGCGAGTTGATGATGCCACCGAGGTTGCGGCTGAGGATTTCCATGAAACCGGGGCCGGTCGCGGATTCTTCCAGCAGCTGGTTTTCCAGGAAATCCATGGCGGTCAGCGTCACCACGTCGCCACGTTCACCGTCGAGACCTGCTGCCGAGCTGACGATCTTCTGCATCTCGGCGAGATAGGCGTCAATCTTGGCCTGGTCTACAGGTTCGCCGACCATCTTTGCGATGCGTCCACGGTTGACAACGACGGCGACCGAGAGCTTTTCGACCACGTAGCTGTTCTTGACCGTCGCGACGGTCCGGCTGTTGATCTCGTAATTGGTCTGCTCTTCTTTCTTGTCCTGCTCGTCGGAGGACTGAGGACCGCCACCGCCTGCTTCCGGTGCAGCCTGAGGAATGTTCTGCTCGACGGTGGCTGCCGTATCGGACTGACGCTGCTGCGACTTCTGCTGTTCCTTCGTCACGCGGACAGAGCGTTCGACGCGGGATTCAGGATCGTAGATGGTTTCTTGGATCTGCTGGCTATCGGTGTTGATCTGGGCGGTGACGCTGGAGCGGAAGTTGTCCATGCCGAGGAAGGGGGCGAGCGCCTTGTCGATGTTGGTCTCGATCTCGCGCTGGACCGACTGGACCACACCGAGCGAGCGGGATGCTTCGCCACCGGTCTCGTCGCCGGCGGCCAGAAGCTGTCCTGTCGAATCGAGAATCGTCACGTCTTCGACATCCAGTCCTGGAACGGACGAGGCCACCAACTGCCGAATGGATGCGGCAGCCTTGCGGCCGGCATCCGAGGAAGCACGAATCATGACGGAGGCTGTGGGGTTTTGTTCCCCCCTTCGGAAGTTGCCGATATCCGGCATGACAATGTGTACACGTGCAGCAGCGATGCCCGAGATCTGTTGGATGGTGCGTGCGATTTCACCTTCCAGAGCACGAACCCGGGTTACTTCCTGCATAAACGAGGTGAGGCCGAGCGAGCCGACATTGTCGAAGAGTTCATAACCGGCATTGGCGCTGTTGGGCAGACCGCGCTCTGCGAGTAGAAGGCGAGCTTTGCTGGTCATCCCCGCGCGAACCATGATGCTCTGGCCATCAGCGCCGGTCTCGAAATCGATGCCGGATTCAGCGAGTGCGACGCTGATCTGGTTCAGATCGACCGGTTCCAGGCCAACATAGAGGGTCTCGTAGGACGGTTTATTGACGTAGAGGGCGCCAGCAATAATGATCGCGAAGGAAACAACGGCAACACCGGCCATCGCCAAGATCTTCGCTTGACCCATCGCCGCGAAATTTTTTGGTATCTGAAGTAATTGATTTAACAGATTCATTCTGTCTCGCACCATCTACAAGAAGGGTCGGGGCGTTTTTGCCCTTGGCGCGACAATAGAAATCGAAACTTGTGCGAGCGTTTCGCGGGGCGGGAAGCCGAATTCATTTCGGCCATTCGCAAACTGGATCTGCGGCCCTTGCGTCCTTCGGGGACGACTAGAAGAAGTCGAAGTCTCCACCCGCCTCAATCAGCGGCTGGGAATGTCCATGGCGCAGACCGGCGCCCAGCGCCTTCTGCATGTCGGCGAGCTTGACCAGGCTCAGCGCTGTCGTCATGTCGATCATCCAGTCCGACGGGATCGTTCCGGTGATGGTGTCGACGAATTCGGCCAAGCCGCGAGCCTTCTGCACAGCAAGGTCGATGCCCTGCAATACCTTCAGGCTGTCCGGATGCTCCAGGATTGTCGGGCCACCGAGCTCGAGCAGATGCGGCTCCACACGCTCGATCAGATAAGCCACGTCGTGCAGCTCGCTGACAATGCGCATGAGGATTTCCGGAAGCTCTTCCCGGGTATCCGGATGTACCGCCAAGTTTTCGTTTTGCATCCGATGTCCAGTACTAGAAGAACTCGATTGAAGTTTCCACGGGCTTCGAAACAGGAACCGGACGCTGCTCCAGCGCGACAGTCTTCTGTGTTTCTGCGCCTGTGAGCGGATACTGTCTTGCCCTGCCGCTGACGGGCCAGAATTCCAGCTTGCGACCATGGTCTCCGCCGGTGGAGGACCCGACCACCTTGATGCCTTCATCGCGCAGGAATTGCTGAGCAAAGGCTGCGTTCTGTTCGCCGACGTTCGAGAACGTCGCGATCGTCTTAGCGCCACCAAAAACCTTGGCCTCAAGACGATCTCTGCGGGCGCCCTGTTTCAGGAGACCGTTGATCAGGAGTTCCATGAGGTGAACCCCATAGCGGGTGGCGTCGCCGCCCCCTGCCCCGGGAACTGCCGATCCCGGCAGGAGAAAGTGGTTCATGCCACCCACTCCTGCGATCGGATCCCGGATACAGGCAGCAACACACGAACCGAGGATAGTCGACAGGACCACATTGGGTTCCTTGCTGACCTTCCACTCCCCTTGGATAATATGGACGCGCTTTGCTGCACCCTCTTCAATCATTTTAGGGCTCCAAATACGGCCTCGATGGCCGCCTTCATTTTTTCGATGGTGAAGGGCTTCGCCAGGACGTTGTTGGCGCCCAGCTGTGCGGCCTTCTGAACCAGAGCGCGGTCGCCCTGCGCCGTCAGAATGATGAAGGCTGCCTTCTTGGTGTTCGGATTGGTACGCACAGCCTGCAGGAGGCCCAGGCCATCCATCTTCGGCATGTTGAAGTCCGAGATGACCAGGTGATGCGGCTGCTGCTCCATGATCTTCATGCCCTGCTCGCCGTCACCGGCGGCAGTGATCTGCTTGAAGCCGAGCTGGGTCAACGCGTCGCTGAGCAGCAGGCGGCTTGTGACCTGATCGTCGACGATCAGAACTTTGATTTTTTCGGCTAGGGACATTATTCGATACCTTCTTTTCGGGCGGCAGTGAGTTTGAGGATTTCCTCCCCAATGGAAGTGAGAGGCAGTTGATGCTCGACTGCGCCCAACTCATGGGCGACGCGGGGCATCCCGTAGACCACACAGGTCTTTTCGTTCTGGCCAACGGTGCGAGCACCGGCGTGACGCATTTTCAGCAGACCGGACGCACCATCGCGCCCCATTCCCGTCAGGATTACACCGACAGCATTGCGGCCGGCGAGTTCTGCAACGGAATCGAACAACACGTCCACCGATGGCCTATGACCATTGACCGGCGGGCGCTCGACCAGCCTGCAGCAGGGCGCGGATGCGTTCGACACCTGGAGATGTCGTTCGCCGCCCGGGGCCAGATAGATCTTGCCGATTTCGAGCCGCGCACCGTCCGTGGCCTCCTCCACGACAGGTGCGCAAAGCCGGTTAAGTCGCTCGGCAAAGCTCTTGGTAAAGGTCGGCGGCATATGCTGCGTAATCACCGTCGGCGGGCAGTTGCGCGGAAATTTCTGCAGCACCGCGATGAGGGCTTCCACGCCACCGGTCGATGAACCGATGGCGACGATCTTGCGGCCGACGCGGAAATCGGCAACCGGCGCGGCGGCGACCGGCTGGGTGTGATGCACGGGACTGTGGCGATGCTGCGAACGGGCTGCAGCCTTGACCTTCTCGGCGAGTTCGCCGAAGGGACGTGCATCGCCCGGCTGTGGTTTCGCCACGCAGTCGAAGGCGCCGATCTCGAGTGCGGCCAGCGTAGCTTCCGCTCCCCGGTGGGTCATGGTCGAGACCATGATCACAGGCATGGGCCTGAGCTTCATGATCTTTTCCAGGAATTCCAGGCCGTTCATGTTCGGCATCTCGATATCGAGGGTCACGACATCGGGATTGAGCTGCTTGATCGCGGCGCGAGCCTCCATGGCGTCGCCGGCCTGACCGACGACGCTGACGTCGGGATCCTGGCTGAGGACGGCCGTGATCAGGCCCCGCATGGTCGGGCTGTCGTCGACGACGAGAACGCGTGCAGGTGCTGCCATTATTTGCGCCCCCCGTTCTTCCCCATGTAGCGATAGGTGGTGATGCCGATATTGTCGAAATCGTTTTTCGGATCGCCCGAAACCCGTTCGGAATGGCCGATATACAGGTGTCCACCGACCGGCAGCAGGTCCGCGAAGCGGGTCCAGATCCGGACCTGCGTCGGTTCGTCGAAGTAGATCACGACGTTGCGGCAGAAGATGACGTCGAACTTGCCCTTGAACGGCCACTGGGCCATCAGGTTCAGTTCATTGTAGGTGATCAGGCGCTTGAGGCGCTCATCGACCTGGAACTTGCGGCGCCCGCCGATCTCGACTTCCTTGAACCACTGCTTGCGCACGGCGGGGGAGACAGTCTCGAGAGCCTGCTCGTCGTAGGCACCCTGGCGGGCAATCGCGAGGATCTTCGGATCGATATCGGTTGCCAGGATCTTGAAATCATAGTCGAGCACGTTGGGGAAAGCCTGGAAGACCGTGAGCGCAATCGAATAGGGCTCCTGCCCGTCAGAGCTTGCTGCTGACCATATGCGGACGCGGCCGCCGGACTTCGCCCGCTGGATGAGACCCGGCAGGACGTCATCGCGCAGATGTTCGAAGTGGTGGTTTTCCCGGAAGAATCGGGTGAAGTTGGTCGTCAGGTGCGAAAGCATCTCGCGCCGCTCGCCGGCACCTTCCTGCGATGCGACTAGCTGGCAATAAGCTCTGAAACCGGACAGGCCGAGGTTGCGAATGTGCTTCGACAGGCGCGAGTAGACGAGCGACGCCTTGCTGTCGTTCAGCGCGATGCCGGCATCCGAGTAGATCATGGCAGCAATTTCATTCAGATCCCGCCGGGTCAGCGGGTATTCTCCGCTGGCCAGGACTTCGTCGTCCGATTGACGGGATGTGCTCATTGCAAATGTCATGCAGCCTCGCTTTCGGCGGCTTCGTTGAAGAGTGCACCAAGCTCGATCAGGCAGATCATCCGCTTATCGATGGCGAGGATGCCACGGGCATATTGTCGTTCGAGGTCTGAAGAGACCTCCGGCGTCGGCTGTATGTCGTCGTTGTCCACGGTGAGGATGTCCGATACGGCATCCACGAGCAGGCCGACGATCCGAGACCTGACCTGAGCCACGATGATGACGTGGCGGGCGGTCGGTTCGGCGGGCTTCATGCCCAGGCGTTGGGACAGATCCATGATCGGCAGGACAGCACCACGCAGATTGATGACGCCCATGACATAATGCGGCGCATGCGGCAGTGGGGTTGCCGGGGTCCACCCCCGGATCTCCCGCACGGCCATCACGTTGACACAAAATTCCTGATCGCCGATCCGGAAGGCGATGAGCTCCCGATCCCCTTCAATCAAGTTTTTGACCGCGTATGACATAGTCTTATCCTGCGACGGCTAGCGACATTTCCTGACGGAGCGACTGGCCACGGGAGGCGGCGACTACGGCGTCCACGTCAAGGATGAGCGCCACACGGCCGTCCCCGAGAATGGTTGCAGCAGCGATGCCAGGCACGTGGGTATAGTTGGCCTCAAGCGACTTGATGACGACCTGACGCTGGCCCTGGATGGCATCGACCATGAGGGCACGCTGGCCCCCACCTTCCGATTCCACCAGAAGGGCAACGCCTTCCACCGGATTGGCCTGGGTGCCGCGGAAATTCAGGATTCGGCCGACATCAACCAAGGGGCAGAAGCTGTCGCGGATCGAGATCAGTCGCTGGTTGGCGCCGAACGAGTGGATGTTGCGCGCTTCCGGCTGCAGCGTCTCGACGATCGCCGTCAACGGCACGACGAGGGTCTGACCGGCAACCGTGACGACCATGCCGTCGAGAACGGCAAGCGTCAACGGAAGGCTCATGGTGAAGACCGACCCGTGACCCGGACGCGAGGTGATCGAGATACGACCGCCGAGTGCCTGGATCGAGCGCTTGACCACGTCCATGCCGACGCCGCGGCCGGAGATGTCGGAGATCTTGTCAGCCGTGGAGAAGCCCGGGGCGAAGATCAGGTTATCGATCTCTTCGTCCGTCAGGTTGGCATCGGCGGCGATCAGTTCGTTGTCGATCGCCTTCTGGCGGACACGCTCGCGGTTGATACCGGCACCGTCGTCGACCAGTTCGATGACGATACGGCCGGAACGATGCTTTGCCGTCAGCTTGATCGTGCCTTCCGGCTCCTTGCCGGCGGCCGCGCGCTTTTCGGGGCTTTCGATGCCGTGGTCGACGGCGTTTCGGATCATGTGGGTAAGCGGCTCGGCGAGCTTGTCGATGACCGTCTTGTCGACTTCGGTGTTTTCACCTTCGGTCACAAGGCGGATCGACTTTCCGACCATGTCGGCGACTTCGCGAACGATACGCGACATGCGCTGGAAGACCGGCTTAACCGGCTGCGCGCGGATCGCCATGACCGAGTCCTGGATCTCGCGGGTGAGCTGCTGCAGCTCTTCGAGGCCCATATTGACTGCGGACGTGCCGGTCGCATCGTTTTCGATGACGCTCTGGGAGAGCATCGCCTGGTTGATGACGAGTTCGCCGACCAGGTTGATCAGGCGGTCGACGCGGTCGAGGTCGACGCGGATCGTCTGGCCGGCGGCGTTGTTTGCCTGGGCGGCAGCAGCTGCGGCTGCGGCAGCGGCAGCGGCCGGAGATTCCTTCTTCTCAGGCTTGGCGGCGCTGGCTGCCATTTTCAGGACATTGGACGCCGTGTCTGCGGCCTCAACGGCAGCGGCAACGGTTTCCTCAGGCGCATCCGAGCCGTCGTCGAGCGCCGACAGGTCGAACGGGACCGGGATCATAGGCAGTTCTTCGGCGGCGGCCGTTGCTTCCGGCTCACGGAGCTTGATGTCGAGGTCGCAGTCCCATTCGGCGAATTCGAAGACCTGACGGATGGCTTCTTCGCCCTTTTCCGCCTTGATCTGGATGGTCCAATGGAAATAGGCGGCCTCGGGATCGAGATCATCGAGCGATGGCAGTTCGTCCATGTTGCAGTTGATGCTCATCTCGCCGAGGCGGGACAGATCACGCAGCAGGAGGGCAGACTCGTTGCCCTTCGAGTAAAGTTCGCGGCGCGGCTTGAAGGTCACGTCGAATGTTGCGACACTCGCCTCTTCCTCGTCGCCGCCGAAACCTTCGAAGGTAAAGGGGATCGGCTCGAAACCGCTGTCATTGCTTGGAGCAGCAGCGACGGGAGCCGGCGCCGCAGGCTTGGGGGCGACGACGGGAGCCGCCGAAGAAGCCGGCATTTCGCCGTTCGCCAGTGCTTCAAGCTCCTTGACCAAGCCGCTGGAGCGGCTTGCGTCGACACCACCACCGTCACGGGAGGCAGTGACGAGGTCGGCCAGGACGTCGGCCGACTTGAGCATCACTTTCATGACCTCCGGGCCGGGCTCCAGCTTGTTGGAACGAACGCAATCAAGAGTCGTCTCGAAGACGTGCGCGAAGGCGACCAGGTCATCGAGACCAAAGGCACCAGCGCCGCCCTTGATGGAGTGAACCGCGCGGAATACGGCATTGACCGTTTCCGGGTCGCGATCCCCATCATTCATTTTCAGAAGACCGGATTCCAGTTCCGCGAGCTGCTCCTCGCACTCCTGGAAGAAGATCTCTTTGATTTCGTTCATATCCATAGGAAAGATTCCTGGCTTAGGCGGTTACACGCTCGATGGCATCGATCAGTTTGGTCGGATCGAACGGCTTGACGATCCATCCGGTCGCACCGGCCTGGCGGGCCCGGTTCTTCTTTTCGGCATCGCTTTCCGTGGTCAGAACCAGGATCGGCACCGCACGATACTTTTCGTTCCGGCGGACACCCTCGATGAAGCCGAAGCCGTCGAGACGCGGCATGTTGATGTCGGTCACGATGACGTCCGGGTTGCATTCTTCGAGCACTTCCAGGCCCTCGATGCCGTCTTCGGCCTGGATGGTCTCGAAGCCAGCATTGTTCAGGGTGACCAGAAGCATGTTTCGGATGGTTCTGGAGTCATCCACGGTGAGCACTTTTTTCTTCATTGCCGGATCTCCTTAGCGAGCAGATGGTCGATGTTCACGCCAATCAATTGAAGGGTTTTGAGGAAAGCCTCGGAGGCCTTTCCATACGAGAAGGGATGCTTGTCGACTTCCCAGGCCTTGGCAGCTGCCATCAGGACCTGCACGCACTGGGCACCGACACGCTCGACACCCGAGGCATCAATCGTCAGAGGAGCACCACGCATCGAGAGAATATTGGCCTTGAGATTGGACGCCTCGTTGAGGTCCAAGACCGCGGCCAGCTTCAGGGCCTTCTGCCCGCCTTTCTTACTTGCCATCATTTCTTTCCTTGTGTCCCGAAGGCTACGGCAACCAGACTCCGACCTGGAGCCCGGGAGAACCATTCCCCCGGAAAGAGTGCCGAAATTCCCGCCCTTGGCTTTCTTGTGTAGCGCATGGTGGTAAACAATCCCCTCATCCGGCGAGTCCGGCGATGTGAGCGGTGAAGCCGAAATCGACGTTATCGTCGTCTGAAAGCGCAGAGACCGGGGCAGCCAGAGTCGGCGATCCCTGCTCCCGATGGGCCGATAGCTGAACACGTCCTACCGGCGTCTTCTGCGTGCGCGTCTGGCGCTCGATATGGAATTCGCGGATGGTCGCGCCGAGTTCGAGGATGACCTTGTGGAGATCGTCGGTGCCTTCGCTCGATTGACGTGCGAGGACCGCGGTGTTGCCGATGTCCGCGCCGAGGCCTGCAACCGTTCCCGCAATGCCCGCCAACTCGTTGGCCTGACGATCGGTTCGCGCGGCGATATCGGAAACGGTGCCGCTGATGTCCCCGACCTGCACAACGATATCGGCAATCGCGCCCTGCGTCTTTGCCACCATGTCGACGCCGGCCGAGACCTGGTTCTTCGTGGTGGCAACGAGTGTCTTGATCTCGCGGGCGGCATCGGCCGATCGCTGGGCCAGCGCGCGCACTTCCTGGGCGACGACGGCAAAGCCGCGACCGCTGTCGCCGGCGCGCGCGGCCTCGATACCTGCGTTCAACGCGAGGAGATTGGTCTGGAAGGCGATCTCGTCGATCGCACCGATGATGTGGCCGATCTGCTCGGCGGAGGCCTCGATGTCGGCCATGGCCGAGATTGCCTGGCCGACGACATGACCGCTCGCTTCGACCGAGCCGCGGGTCGCGGCGACCGTCGCTTCCGCACGCTTTGACTGGCCGGCGTTTTCGCGGACGCTTGATGTCAGTTCAAGGAGGGTACGGCTGGTTTCGTCCAGCGCACTGGACTGATCTTCGGCGCGTCCGGCATAGGTCCTCGCCGTCTCGGCCATGCGGCCGGTCGCCTCGCGGACATGGGCAAGCTTTTCCTCGGACGAGAGGAAGGCTGTCTGCAATTGTTCGAGGGCCTCGTTCATGCGACCGGCAAGGTCTGCATAGGCTTCCGGCACGTCGGCTGCGGCGCGCACAGTGAGATCCCCCGATGCCAGGCCATCGACGACGGGACGGAAGATATCCTCGAATTGGGCTCGGTCGAGTTCACGCTGGGCCGCGAGGTCGCGGTGGTGCTTGAGGCGTAGCTCGTTGAAGCGCAAAGACACGGCGATTTCGACATCGACCATCACCAGCCGAACCAGTGCGCCGACAAGGTCGGTCACTTCGCGCTGACGACGGCGGCTCGATGGAAGGAGGCTGGAGCCGGTGGCCTCGCCGAGCGCCGAGGTGAGCAGATGTTCCAGTACCACTGCATGACCCGCGACATGCCAGCGCGGGTCGAGGCCCATGCGGCTTTCGCTGTCGGAGAGGACCTTTACCCGCTCGGCATAGAGTGCATCGAAGCGGGCATCGGTGAGCACATCCCAATGGGACGACAGAAGATCGTGGAGCCGGTCATACTGGCGCTCGCTGGTGAAAGCGCGGGCCGCATCAGGCGATGACTGGAGGCGCTGGAAAAGGTCTCGCAGTGCCGTTTTGAGAGGTTGCGAAAGGACGTGGCGGTTCTGCCGGAGCAGTTCACATTGAGCCTCGTCGAGGCCTGCAAAGCGTAGCCGGTCGCGCAGGCTGCCTGCCTGTGATCCCGTCGCCCGCTCCGTGGACATGCCCTGACCTGTCATTCGTCCCGCACTGGCCGCGCCTCGACGGCGGACCTCCCGTGTCCGAGGTTCCTGCAGTGATAAATGCGCTCGTGCAGGCACGCAGGTATGCGATCCCACTGCCGTCCGCATCATGGTCTGCCGGTTCACCGAACTACTTCCATGAGAAATACAGACCGGACCAGAACCGGTACGACGGGATGGCGTCATGCCCGAAGGAAACTCAAGTGCGAGTCCCACTCCGACGTGTCCACCAATCTTTATGGTTAATTCCTTGCTTGAAGGTTAATGAATCCTCCACATCAAGCCGCGATCTCTAATATGAGAAATTTATTGTATGTTTCCGCTTGAGGGCCTGCAGGCCATCGCGGAACAAAGCCTAGCTCTGGTCGTTGCGGTGGAAAGCGACAGGAGTTCAGCGTGAGCGCAAGAGCAATCTGGAAGGGCCATCTGTCGATCGGCGATCTTAGCTGCGCCGTGGCACTCTATTCTGCCGTCAACGCCTCCGAGCGCACGGCTTTCCACATCATCAACCGGGATACCGGGCACCGGGTTCGACGCGAATATGCGGACGCCGACAGCGGTCGCGCGGTTGGCAAGGATGACCTGGTCAAGGGTTACGATACGTCGGAGGGCCAAACGGTCATCCTCGAGCCCGACGAGATCCGCGATGCTGTGCCGGAAAGCGACAAGCGCTTGGAACTATCGACCTTCCTCGCCTGTGACGAAATCGACACGCTTTATCTGGAACGCCCCTACTTCCTCGCGCCGGCCGATGGTCAATCTGTGGAAGCCTATGATCTCATCCGCGAGACCATGGAGGCGCAAGGCGTTGCGGCGATCGCACGCACTGTGCTTTTCCGCCGTGTCCGCAGCGTGCTTGTACGACCACAGGGGCAAGGCCTCATCGCGACAACGCTGAACTACGACTACGAGGTGCGCGATCCGGCCGAGAGCTTCGAAGGCATTTCGAAGATCAAGATCGAGAAGGAGATGCTGGAGCTTGCCCAACATATCATCGGCACCAAGATGGGCGAGTTCAATCCGGGTGAATATGAGGATCGTTACGAGGCAGCCTTGACGGAATTGGTGAAAGCCAAGATTGCCGGCCGCAAACCGAAGAAGCTGCCAAAGCGGGAGGCAGAAAACGTCACCAGCCTGCTCGACGCCCTGCGCAAGAGTGCTGGCAATGACGCGGCAAAGCAGAAGCCGAAAGGCAAGACACAGTCGAGCGGTGCGACGCGCCAGAAGAAGGCGAGCTGACCATGTCGCTCTCCGAATATCGCCGCAAGAGGGACTTCAAGACGACCCCGGAGCCGAAGGCTGCAAAGTCGAAGGCGAGCGGCAAGAGTTTCGTCATTCAGAAACACGCAGCCAGACGCCTTCACTACGACCTGCGGCTCGAAATGGACGGTGTATTGAAGAGCTGGGCGGTGACGCGCGGCCCCAGCCTCGTGCCCGGCGACAAGCGCCTGGCGGTGCACGTCGAGGACCATCCCCTCGCCTATGGCGATTTCGAAGGGGTTATCCCGCCCGGTCAATACGGCTCCGGCGAAGTGATCGTTTGGGACCGGGGCACTTGGGAACCCCTTCACGACGCCAAGAAGGGCTACAAGAAAGGCCATCTGGAATTCACGCTGCAGGGTGAGAAGCTGGGCGGCCATTGGCATCTCGTGCGCATGGCCGGCAAAGAGGGCGAAACGCGGGAAAATTGGCTGCTGATCAAGGGAGAGGACGAGGCGGCGCGCGAGGAGGGAGATCCCGAAATCGTGGAAGAAATGCCGCTTTCCGTCAAAAGCGGACGCCCTGTGGAAAGTCTGGAAGGGGATCAGAAGGCGGCCGTCTGGAACTCCCGCAGGAGTAAATCCAGAAAAACGGAAGACGAGAACGCCTCGCCTAGCCGCGCCACCCAAGACGATCGCAAAGTGAAGGGAGCAAAAAACGGGAACCTGCCGGATTTTCTTCCGCCGGCGCTCGCGACCTTGGTCAAGACCGTGCCGAAAGGGCAGCGCTGGCTGCACGAAATCAAGCTGGACGGCTATCGCATCGAAGCCCGTATCGAGAATGGAGAGGTCAGGCTGCTCACTCGCACCGGTCTCGACTGGACCGACCGTTTCGGCGACCACCTGCCTGCGGCGCTCAAGGCGCTTCCGGTTCAGGCCGCCTTGCTGGACGGGGAGATCGTCGTCGAAAGCGGAAATGGCAGCAGCGATTTTTCGCTGTTGCAGCAGGATTTGAGCGAGGGGCGCTCCGATCGTTTCACCTATTATGTCTTCGACCTCCTGCATCTCGACGGGCAAGATCTGACCGGCGCAACGCTGCGTGACCGCAAGGCACTGCTGGAAGAGTTGATCGGTAGTGCCGATCCTGCGTTGAAGTATTCGGCCCATTTCGACGAGAGCGGTGACCTGGTGCTCAAACACGCCTGCCGTCTCAGCCTTGAGGGCGTGATCTCGAAGGTGGCCGATGCGCCCTATCGATCGGGACGCGGCCGGGATTGGGTCAAGTCGAAATGTACGGCGCGGCAGGAGCTGATCATCGGCGGCTATGCCCCTTCCTCCGTCTCTGACAAGGCGATCGGGTCGCTCATTATGGGCGTGAACGAGGCCGACGGCCTGCGCCATGTCGGACGGGTTGGGACGGGGTACACTCAGAAACTGGCGCGGCAGGTCTTCGATCGCCTGCAGCCTCTCGTGCGCGACAGCAGCCCTTTCCGCGACAAGCTGACGAGTACTGAACGCAAGGATGCCGTTTTCGTCGAGCCGGAACTCGTTGCCGAGATCGAGTTTCGGGGCTGGACGGGCGATGCTCACCTGCGCCACGCCTCCTTCCGGGGACTGCGAGAGGACAAGCAGGCGGTAGATGTGGTGCTGGAAGTCCCGGCCGGATCGAAGGCGTCGCGAAAACCGGTCGCTCCAAGCAAGACGCCTTCGGTCGGCAAAGCGGCAGAGGAAGCACGTCGGCGGGTTGCTCTAACGCATCCGGACCGACTCTATTGGTCGGAAGCGGGCGTTACGAAGGAGGGGCTGGCGGATCATTACGCGCTGGTCTGGCCGCGCATCGCCCCTTTCATCGTTGACCGTCCGCTGGCCCTTCTGCGATGCCCGGAAGGGCACGAAAAGACCTGCTTTTTTCAGAAGCACGGCTGGCGCGGCATGCGCAGGGACATTGTCACGATCCGCGACCCCAAGGACGACGAAGGGCATGTTGGCATTCATGATCTAGACGGACTGCTGTCTCTCGTGCAGGGCGCGGCCCTCGAGATCCATCCCTGGGGCTCGCGGGCCGGCGATCTGGAGCGACCCGACATGGTCAATATCGATCTCGACCCCGGTCCCGATGTTTCCTGGGAGCGTGTGATCGCAGCTGCCTTCGAAGTGCGAGAGCGCTTCACAGCGCTTGGCCTCACCGGCTTCGTGAAAACATCAGGCGGCAAGGGTCTGCATGTGGTCGCGCCGCTGAAACCCAAGGCCCAATGGCCGGAGGTAAAGGCGGCCATGAAGGCGCTGGCGGACGGCATGAGCGCCGACAGCCCTAGCGACTATGTGTCGACGGTCAGTAAGGCAAAACGCAAGGGCAAGATCCTGATCGACTATCTGCGCAACGGCAGAGGCGCCACGGCGGTCGCGCCTTATTCCACCCGCGCGCGGGAGGGAGCGCCCGTCTCCATGCCGCTCTCCTTCGACGAACTCGGCCCCGCGATCGGCCCGAACCACTTCACCGTCGAAAACGTGCCCGCCAGATTGGCCGCGATGGACAATGATCCGTGGCAGGATTTCCGCAAGGCGGAAGTGCCGCTCACCTCCAAGACCAATACGAAGACGAAGAAGGCGCGCTAAGCGCCCTATTCACGCTTGGCCGACTTCTTCTCGGAGGCCAGGCTGCGGCGCAGAGCTTCCATGATGTCGATGACATTGTCCTTGCGCTCGGGCTCGGCCGACTTCTTAGGCTTGGCGCGCTTCGATTTCTTGGTGCGGTTTTCGATGATCTCGTGCAGACGCTCCTCGACCGGGTCCCGCACCAGCTTCGGATCCCAGGGGCGTAGGCGTGCCTCCACGAGCTTCTTCATCATCGTTTTCGCATCGCTGGCCGGGCGAGAATGCTCGGTTGTCTTGAACACGGAATCGGGATCGCGGACTTCTTCGCCATAGCGAAGCGTCCAGACCACCATGCCTTCGTCCCGAGGCACCAGAAGGACGGCATGTTCGCGGCGATAGAGCACAAGGCGGGCAATGCCAGCCGTATCGGTCTTGCGCATGGCCTCGCGGATGACGGCGAAGGCTTCCTCGCTCACCTTGTCAGCCGGGGCGAGGTAGTGCGGGCTATCATACCAGATCCAGCCTATGGAGTTGCGCGGGACGAAACTTTCGATGTCGATGGTGCGCGTGCTTTCCAGCGCGACGTCCTCCAACTCCTCATCCTCGAAGAGCACATAGTCGTCCTCGGCGCGCTCATAGCCCTTGACCTGATCGTCGTCATCGACAGGCTTGCCCGTTTCGGCATCGACGTAGCGGCTCACAACACGGTTGCCGGTCTTGCGGTTGATGTTGTGGAAACGGAGCTTGGCGCTTTCTGTCACGGCCGGTGTCATCGCAACGCGACAGGTGACCAGCGACAGTTTCAGATAGCCTTTCCAGAAGGCGCGCTGGGCCATGTGGCTCTCCCTTCGGGCTCGATTTGCCTACAAGTCTGCCCCGGGAAACGCCAGCGACACGGAACTGTTCCGGAGCATGCTCAAATTGGCGGTTGCAGCGGGAACCGTTTGCCCTTCCTGGCGTTCATCTCTTGCCAGTTCCCCTCGAATGACGAGCCCGGGGGATCCGCCGGTGAGATGGGGGCATCACCGACTGATCCCACCCGGGAGCGGCGGGCGCGACGAGACCGCGCTCGGCCGATGGTTGTTGGTATTTGGAACGGGCAAGCGGCGACGACGGAGAATTGCCATGTCTGAACGAGACTATGACTGGATTGCGCGGCGGGCTTACTCGCTGTGGGAAGAAGAAGGTCGCCCCCATGGACGGGACGAAGCCCATTGGCAGACCGCACTCAGCGATTGGGAAACACTGCAGGCCGCCGCGACCAAGATGACGGAAAAGTCAGGTCAGCGCATCGCGCAGGCACAGCTCTCAGCCACCGAAGAGGGGCTGGTCATCACAGAGGAACCGGTCCAGCCGGCCCGCAAGGGAACACGGAGCCGGAAAGGATGACAAAAGTGGCCGGAGTCGATCTTTCGCTGGTTCTGGGCCGCGCCCAATTCATCCAACGCGTCCGCGACGCCTATCATCGTGAGGAGGACGAGCTTCGACCGCGGCGTCCCTCTCCGACACGTGTTCCCCTGCATGTGCTCGCGGTCACGTCCGAAATCTACCCGCTGGTGAAGACCGGCGGCCTCGCCGACGTCACTGGCGCGCTTCCAAAAGCGTTGTCCACCTATGGCATCGCGACGCATACCCTTGTGCCGGGTTATCCTTCGATCCTGGCGCTCGCACGGCTGCATCCCCCACTGATGGAATTCGACGACCTGCTCGGCGAGAAGGCGACGCTACGGCATCTCGAAATCGATGGTCTCAGCCTCTTCGTGCTTGATGCGCCGGCTCTCTACGACCGACCGGGCGGCCCCTATGTCGATGAAAACGGCGTCGATCATCCCGACAACTGGAAACGTTTCGCCGTTCTATCGCTGGCCGGCGCTGAGATTGCGGCGGGTGCATTGCCCGGCTGGCAGCCGGATCTGGTTCACACTCATGACTGGCAGTCAGCTCTGACATCCGTCTATCTGCGCCAGATGGGCTCCGCTGTTCCCGTCGTCCTGACGATCCACAACCTTGCCTTTCAGGGCCAGTATTCGGCGTCGCTGCTGCCTTATATTGGCTTGCCGCCGGAGGTCTATTCCGTCGAGCAGATGGAGTATTTCGGCGACATCAGCTACCTCAAGGGCGGACTGGTGACGGCCGATCACATCACCGTTGTCAGCCCTACTTATGCACGCGAAATCCTGTCGCCGACATTCGGGATGGGACTCGATGGTGTTTTGAACGCGCGCATGGACAGGCTGCAGGGCATCGTCAACGGGATCGACAAGGAGATCTGGAACCCGGCAACTGATCCATACCTGCCGTTCCGCTACGACGCCAAGACCGTGCGCAACAAGAAAAACAACAAGGCCCTTCTGCTGGAGCGCTTTCATCTCGAGCCGGGGGACGGGCCTCTGTTCTCGGCCGTCACGCGCATCACCTGGCAAAAAGGCATGGACATGCTGGCCGAAGTCGCCGACGAGATTTTCCACTGGGGCGGGCGCCTCATCGTCCACGGACAGGGCGACCACGACATCGAGGACGCGCTCAAGGCGACCGCGGCTCGGTTCCCCGGACGCATGGCCGTATCCGTCGGCTTCAACGAGCCGACGGCGCATCTCATCCATGGTGGTTCGGATGCGATCATCCAGCCGTCCCGGTTCGAGCCCTGTGGCCTGACCCAACTCTATGGGCTGCGCTATGGATGCGTGCCGGTCGTGTCCCGTACCGGCGGCTTGTCGGAAACGATTATCGACGCCAATGATGCCGCGATGTCGGCAAGGGCAGCAACAGGATTCCAGTTCCATCCGGTGCGGCCGGAAGGTTTGAGGCATGCCATCAGGCGAGCTGCGGAGGCCTATGGCGATAAGCGCAAATGGGCACGGCTGCAATTGCAGGCCATGCGTGCCGACTATTCCTGGGACCGGAGTGCCGAGAGCTATGCCGAGGTATACGGCCGCCTGACAGACACACGCACCCAACTGGCCCATTGAGTCAGTTCAGATATTGTATGTCGGTCGAACAGAAGGGCCCGGATCACATCCGAGCCCTTTTAGCATTCTGATTTCGCCGCCACGTTCAACCGCCGCTCGGTCTGCTCTGGCCTGAACCCCCGGTGCCAGTTTGCGGTGTTGGATCGCTATCGGTCTCCGTGGCCGGAGCAGTGCCCGACGTCGTGCTTTCCCCTTGCATGCCCGTCGAGCTGCTTGTGCCGTCACCGCAGGCGGCAAGCAGGGTCGTCATCGCAGTGACCACGATTGTCCTTGCAATCTTCATCTCCAGTATTCTCCTTGCTGCTCACCTTTCGACTGGACGCGTTCGCGCGTGGCGATGGTGCGCTCCAGGGCGGCGATGTCCTCGCTGGTGGCGGGGACGGGGTCATCCGCAATCGCTTCGAGCACGGCGGGATCGATCGCTCCGGAGCGGATCGCCGAACGCAAGGTTTCCCGCGTCTGACGCTCCGCCTCTAACTGAGCGAAGAGCGCGATGATCAGCCGATCTCGCGGATCGGGATGGGGACGCCAGCGCGGCGGTCGCACCGTATTTGGCATGATCCACTCCTTTCGACAGAAGAATTTGTCTTCATAGGAAACATTTGGGGTCGGCCAATGTTCCTCCATTTATAGGCTTGTCGGCACAGGGAGCGTGGTAGTGGAAAATGATCTGAAGACACTGGAGGCGAGGCTGAACGCCCATCGGGAAATTCTGATTTCGCTTCTGAGCGAAATGCTCGTCACACCTGACCGCGTGCCCGAACTGTTGCGCAATCTCGAACAGGAAGTGCTTTTGCGAGATGGCTCGGAAGATCCGGGTGCCGAACCTTCCGCCGGGATCGGGCGGGGCCATGAGAAAGGTGAAGCGATCCGCGAAATCCTCGATACGGCGAAGGCGCGTGCTACAGCACTCCAAAGATTCTCATCGGACCTCGGCGAGCCCAACGGCTTTACTCAAGCCCTGACAGAAAGGAAATGACGATGATCCGGAAACTCGTGATCAGATTGATTTCTCGACTGCGCAAGCCGCGCAGCCCGACCATCGGACTGCCGGATGATGCGCAGGTGGCACTGCCGCGGCGCGCCGACCTGCCATTGCGGGAGCGTTCGCGCTCTTTGGTAGCGGTCCCTGCACAAGTTAACGGGGCGCGCATGGGAACTGGCAAACTCTAAGATTTTTCTCAGTCTCCGGACTTGTCGCGGATGTCGAAATTGGCGTCCCAGTCCTTTGGCGGGTTCTTCTTCCCCGGCGGCCATTTGTTGACCGTGGCATCTTCGGAGCCGGTGATCACGGTAGGTTTCGCGCTGACGACCCCGTCGCTGTCGCCGCCGGCCTGCGTTCCGGCATATTGGCCTTCTGCATCCTTATGGATACGGCGGGTCACTTTGTCCTGATCTTGATTGCTCATCACCTTGCCTCCTGGCTGTCAGGGCTCAACCCGTGCGGAACCGCAAAAGTTCCCGTGAGCCCTAGTCGATCGTACTGGCGATGAAGGAGGACAGTGGCGCCACCAGCGACCAGCGAAGGCCATTGGGGTCAAAATCGACGGTAACTTCGCCGCCGAAGGCACTTGCGGCATGACGTTCAATGACCGTCGAACCGAAGCCACGGCGAGTGGGGGCTGTGACCGGCGGACCGTGGTGCTCCGTCCAGGTGAGGCGCAGCTTCTGCTCTTCGTCCTCACCTGCCGCTTCAAGGATCTGCCACTCGATCCGCAACCGTCCTTCCAGGACAGACAGTGCGCCGTATTTCACGGAATTGGTCGCCAGCTCGTGGAAGACAAGTCCGAGGTTCTGAACTGCGTTCGCATTGACGAGAAGATCCGGACCCCGCTTCGAGACCCGGTCGAAGGAGCCCGTGACCGTCGTAAGCTGAAGCTCGACCAGCGAGGACAGAGGAATCCCGGCCCATTGCTGCTTGGCGAGCGCCTCGATTGATTGCGCCAGCCCGGTGAGACGTCCACTCACCGCTCGCTGAAACTCCTCCACGTCCTCTGTCCCGCGGGCGAGCTGCCGCATCATGGCCTGCACCAGCGAGAGGATGTTCTTCGTGCGATGGACGAGTTCCTGCAGGATGAAGTGGATCCGTTCCTCCGCCTCCGCCCTGTCGAAGGAGGCATTCGACAAGGCGATCGCAACCTGGTTGGCCTCCACGATCTTGGTGCGCTCCGGCGAGACGATCTCGCCCTTGCCGATACGACTGGCCATGGAGGCGATCTTGCGGATCGCAGAGCGCAGGTGATGGGCAGCGACGAACACGACAAGCATGATGACAGCGAGGAAGATCAGGCTTCCCGCGAGCAGGCTCTTCCAGAGTTCGACGAAGGATCCGTTGAGGCTATCGGCCGGTCCCCACACCACCGCATGCCACCGCCAATCGGGCAGTCTGGCGTAGCCCATGAGATATCTCTGGCCTTCATTGTAGAACACGGCGCTTCCATTGGCCCCATACATCAGTTCCAATCGGCTCGGGTCCATGGCTGTACCCGCAGGCTGCTGGTCTACGCCGTTCGAAACGACCACACGCCCCTCATTGTCCAGGAGCGCCGACGTCCAGCCGGGCGGCAGTGAATCACGGGATGCCAGGTCAACAAAGCTCTCTGCATCCTGGGTGAGGACGACGGCATCGACTCCATTTACACTGCGTTCCACCAACGGCATGGTCAGATTGACCACCCAGCGTTGGCTGGTCGCCCCCAGAAAGACATCGGACAGCTCGACATTTCCCGAGCGAAGCGCAGATACGACTGAGCCCGGATTGGCCATCGGCCGCAGCGGTGCACCCCAGGGCATGCGGGTATTGAGAATCTGCACGCCATCTCGACGCGCCAGAATGACATAGAGAGAGCTGTCCTTCAGGCTTTCGGCGACCCGGGTGTGGAAGGCCGGGAGATCGCCCTGTTGTAGCTCAACCGAATTTGCGATCAGAGCCAGTGTGGTTTCCATGTCGGCGAGCTTGCGCTCAACGCCCCGGCTGATGATTTGCGCATCCTGGGCGGCATCTGTACGCAGCGCCTGGAACTGCGATCGCTCAAGCTGAAGCAGCAAAAAGACGACGAATGCCAGCAGAGGCAGGGTCGCAAGGATCGCCATCGTCGCGAGATAGGAACCAATCGAAGCGGTGGGAAAGACCCCGAAGAACATTCGGCCGAGGCGAGCCATCATTCGGCCCTCTCGCTGAAGAACTTCAGTCCGCCAATCTTCTTGTCGAACCAATTCGCCGCGCCTGCGTTAGGACGAGTATACCGACAGAGGAGGTTCCCATGATCTTCAAGCCGCAGACATTTCACGGAGAAAGACCCGCGGTGACGGACGAAAGCCCCGTCGATGCGTCGCTGGAACAACGTGTGGCCGACGCGCTGGCAACAAGCGATGGCGTTGGGGCGGAAATGCTGAAGGTGGTGGCCAGCGGCAGCGAGATCTTCCTGTTCGGAAACGTCGGCAGTCGCGGGGAGATGGACAGAGCGGTCGAAGTGGCTCTTGCTGTACCGGGCGTCGAGAAGGTTACGGTTCGCATGCAGAGCGACGAGGCGTCCTGACCACGCCGGGACCGGATCGACTTCTTCCGTCTGCGTGCAAGCACGGCGATGCACGCGGCACGCCGAAAATCGACGCCGCTTGCCTGCCTCTGCCCCTTCTGCCCCTGATGACGTCACTATATTCCGATGCCTTTAGCCGGACGCTGACGTCAGGCGCGCCCACCTGTTCCGGTATCGCCTTCCGGCGCCCATGCCTGCGTCACGCCAGCCACCTCCAGCATGCGACCGCGCAAATCCTGCTGTCGGATGACCGTCATCTTCCGAACGGCACTCTGGCTTTCGGAATACTGGCGAGCGGCCTCGACCGCGAGCCGGTAGGTGGGATAGACCGCCGACTGGCCTTCTTCGCACAAGAAACACCAGCCATTCGCCTGGGGGACGATGTCACAATAAACCCGAGTCATGCCGCACTCCTCCTGATGCCGCTCAAACGACCCGGCAGGACATTAGTTCCGTCCAGCATCCTGTTTTTTTTCGCCAGTCTTAGCTGCACACGACGATCAACGAGCCTGGTCGGAATTCGGACAGGTCGCGGATATCGGCTTCGGTATCATCGGCGTGAACGTGGACCGTCGTGCCGTGTACGGGCGGCAAAGTGGCGGGGGCCTCTCCGAAATTGCCGCGCATTTGCCAGCGGCTTTCTCCCAGCTGCCAGTCGACCGCGAGACGGCCGTCTTCAGCGAGCAGCAGATGTCCGACACCACCGCCGCCATTCTTCAGCAAGGGCATGAGGAGCCGACATCGCTTTTCGAGCAGGTTGCGGAAAGCAATGCGGGCCGTCCGCCCCGTGCCCGTCTTGGCTTCGTCCCAGTTCAGCTTGGAGACGGCGAATGTGTCAGGCGCATTCGGATCACGGATCTCGTGCATGGCCAGATTTTCCGTGCCGAAATTGCGCGCCTGCTGGAGCCGCTCCTCGGGATCGTTCTGGCGGAGACCTTCGGGGTAATCACTGAAAAAGAAAAAACGGCCCTTCGAGCGGAACTCGTCGCCCATGAACAGAAGCGGGATCTGCGGCGCGAGCAGCAGCATGGCCATCAGCCGCTCGCCGAGATCGGCGTCGATGAGGCTCCAGAGGCGCTCGCCCCGTCCACGATTGCCTGTCTGGTCGTGGTTTTGCAGGAAGTTGACGAAAGCGACGGGAGGCAGATGACCGCTCGGCTCTCCGAAGAGCTCGTCGCCCTTACCGGCGATCCGTTCCCCCTGGAGCACGAATCCTGTGGCAAGCGTCTTGCCGATCCGCGGCCAGAAATCGCAGGCGAAGGCTGTAAAATGTCCCCCGTGCTCACCCGTGGCCCAGGCGTGGATCAGATGATGATAACCGTCGTTCCAGACGCCGTCATAGAGCGGGGGCGAGTTATTCTCTTTCCGCTCATGCAGTCGGGTGATGTTACGGCTGTCCTCGACGACCAGATGGACATGACGCTTCGGAAATGTCTCGTGAATGCGTCGGGCGAGGTCCTCCAGAAATTGAACCTCGCTCTTGTCCTTCTCAATTCGATCGGCGGCATCGAGGCGCAAACCGTCGAGAGCGAATTCCTCGAGCCAGTAGAGCGCGTTTTCGACTATGAAATCACGCGTCGGCGATTTTGAGACATCCGGCCGAGGTCCCCAGGGCGTGCCCTCGTCCAGGAAGAATTCAGGCGCAAGGGCAGAGAGATAATTGCCGTCAAGACCGAGGTGATTGTAGACGACGTCGAGCATGACCATCAGACCGAGGCCATGGGCAGTGTCGACGAAGGACTTCATATCGTCCGCAGACCCATAGGCAGGGTGCGGGGTGTAGAGGAGCACGCCGTCATAGCCCCAGCCGCGCTCGCCACCGAAGGCGGCGACAGGCATGAGCTCGATCATGGTAATGCCCAGATCTGCAAGGCCTGCGAGTTTTTCAGCCGCAGCCGTGAACGTCCCCTCCTCCGTGAAGGTTCCGACATGCAGCTCATAGATGACCGCCTCGGACCACGGGCGACCGGCCCATGCACCATGACGCCATCGATAGGCGGTGGGATCGACCAAGATCGATGGACCGTGGACATCGCTTTGCAAGCCACGTCCCGCAGGGTCTGGGACTGCCGTTCCATCCGGCAGGATGAATGCGTAAGGTGTGCCGGGTGCCAGATTGGTGGCAAGCAGTTCAAACCAGCCGGCGCCCGTAGGCGTCATTGGGACGATCTCATCGGCGAGGCGCATGTTCAATGCGTCGACTGCCGGCGCCCACAGGCGAAACCGAACCTCTCCGGCAGCGGTGTATTCCGCTCCCCAGCGTTTGGGGAAAACGCGGTATCCCTGATCAAACGGCACACCGTCAGCAATCGACTGGGACTGGTCCATTTATCTGATCACCTCCGCTGGACGCTGGAGCCGATCAAACCGCAGGGTGGACAGAAAAGTTCCCGCCGTCTAAGTGCCGCCTGGCAAAGCAGGCTCGGAGGTTTTCAGGAACAAAGCGCCGGTGTCGGACTTGCATACCCAGAGGCCCATTTCACCGCATCCCGCGGTGAGAGGCAACTTGAGGAGACAATGATGTCCGTCAATGATCCATCATCGCCACCAGGCGACCAGCCGCCCATGCCGGCCCCCACCTGGGCACCTGAGGTTCCGGTTCAGGAGCCGGCGCCGGATCTGCTTCCTGATGAATTGCCCAACCCCAATCCGGACGAGACGCGTGATCCGCCTGTGGTCGAACCCGGCGTCGGAATTTGAGATTACAAAACGCGGGCCTTAGCGCAGGCCCGCGACCCGCTCCCAGCTCTTCTTACCGGCCACCCAGTTCTGCCAGTCGGAGACCGACCCGTAGAAGACATTGAGATCGATCTTGCCGTTGACGCCTTGGGAGAGACCCGAGCCGGAATACTGCCAGAAGACCCACTTACGATCCGGATAGATTTTGGACGGGTGGGCGGCGACTGAACGCAGCCAGAAGGGGTAGTCGAGGAACTGGCCGCGCAGGTTGTCCTTGTAGAAGTCGGGCGCTGTGTAGATGACCGGGCGCTTGCCATAGTGCCGCTCGAGGCGATCCATGAAGACCTGCATCTTTTCGCGCGCCTTTTCCGGCGAAAGTCTGAAGCGGCAGCTGGATTCCCCGTTGTATTCGACGTCGATCACCGGCGGCAGCGCGTCCGGGTCGCGCGGCACGTTGCGGATGAACCAGTCCGCCTGGTCGGAGGCGACGCGGCACCAGTAGAAGAAGTGATAGGCGCCCCGCTTCACGCCGGCTTCCTTAGCCCGCTTCCAGTTGGTGCGGAACATGGGATCCACGTGATCTCCACCGTCGGTTGCCTTGATATAGGCGAAGTTTGCGCCCTGGCTGCGCAGCTTCGGCCAGTCTATGTCGCCCTGCCAGCGGGACACATCAACGCCGTGCACTGCATGATGTTTGGGCTTCACCTTGCCGAAATTCATCGGCTTCGCATCGCTGAAGCGCTGATTGTAGACCCGATGATGCCCTGCCGAGCGGGCCGCGGGCTCCTCCGGTGCAGCGAGCGGGGACACAGGCGGCACGAGCATGGCGACCGGGCGCTGGTCCGGCACCGGCATGCCTGCCGTCATCGGCGAGGATTCGAAATGAGCCTGATTGGGCGTATTCCCAGCCCAAGCAAGAGGCTGGGGCTGTCCGCTGCCGTTCGCCGCGATCGATCCCGTCTGTTCATCGACGGCAACGGCGGGAACCGGCGCCATGGCCGCCTGGACTGGTTGTGCCCTCGGCGCAGATTGCGATTGCAGCTTGAGAGCCTCGATCGGGCTCGTGCGCGCGCTGCATCCGGCAAGGACCAGACAGCCAATGAGGAGCGAGGGAATGACCTTGGAACGCATGGCACACGGACTCGAACACTAGGCCGGGCGCATACAAAAAGGCGGACACCCGGAGCTTATGGGAATTGCTAACAGAGCTTTACCGGGAAAAGGTGAATGCAATCTTTACGAGTCAGGCTGGCACAAAGCGGACATATGTCGTTCACGGAGATGTGCGGCTGTCTCGCAATCCCGGGCGTTCGGCCGTCCGTATCAAGGGTCACATTCAACCTCCGAGCCAGAAGGAAATCCGCCATGCTGCAGAGACGGTCCTTTCTCGTGACTTCCCTTTTTGCCCTTGCCGGCGGTACTGCCACGGCTGCGGATCCCTGGGAGACCCTGCGGTCCGGCAAGGCGTTTGCCCTGCTCCGTCACGCCACTGCGCCGGGGACGGGCGACCCGCCCGGCATGCGGATTGGTGCCTGCGATACTCAACGAAATCTCTCCTCCGAAGGGCGGGTCCAGGCGGCAAGGATCGGACGCCTGTTTCGCGACAAGGGGATCCGCCAGGCGTCCGTGTTTTCCAGTCAATGGTGCCGATGCCTGGATACGGCGGCCCTTCTCGAGCTCGGACCTGTTTCAGAGCAGCCGCTTCTCAATTCCTTTTTCGGCGGTCGAGCAAACGGGAGAGAGCAGACGGAGGCCTTGCGGGGATGCCTGATGCGGCCCCGGACCGATCTACCACGCGTGTTGGTAACGCATCAGGTGAACATCACGGGGCTTACGTCCGTCGTGCCGCGCAGCGGCGAATTGGTGATCGCGACAATCGGTACTGACGGGGCCGTGTCTGTGGTCGCGCGGCAATCCGCCGAGACATGACGAGCCGAAAGCCCCTTCATGTCTGAGATACCGATCTTTCAGCGCCCCAAGTCCGCATCCGTCGTGGCGGCGTCGTTGTGAGCGGTCCCACCCAAATGCTGCCGCGTTGGTGGACAGGTGAAACGACGATCCTCATCCTGCCTTGAAGTCCTGCAGCGGCGCAATATGGTTGCCCAACGATCAAACCGGCAAAGGAAGCCGCATGGACGAGACGCACGATACGAGCCAACTCGAAATGGTGGTTCTGATGACGCCCGACATGGCGAATTTTTCAGGCAAGGTGCATGGCGGGGCTCTGCTGAACCTTCTCGATCGTGTCGCCTATTCCTGTGCTTCGCGCTACTCCCAGCAATATGCGGTCACACTCTCGGTCGACCAGGTCGTGTTTCGCCAGCCAATTCATGTCGGCGAACTTGTGACCTTCCGGGCGTCGATCAACCAGGCAGGGCGAACCTCTATGGAAGTGGGCATTCGGGTCGAGGCTGAAAACATCCGTAGCGGCGAGCGGCGCCACACCAATTCCTGTTATTTCACCATGGTCGCCGTGGACGCAGAGGGCAGACCGACGGCCGTGCCGCCCTACAGGCCGCAATCCGAGGTCCGCAAACGTAGGCAACGGGCGGCCGAAACCCGCAGGTCGTTGCGTCTCGAATTCGAGGCGCGCTTCAAGGAAGCGAGCGAAAGCGACCACGCGCGTCCGTGAACTGAGACGACTAGATCCGGGAGAAGGCCGCCAGAACCGTGCGTTCGGACTGGAGGAGATAAACCTCCAGCGCAGCTGCCGCTCCCTTGGGATCGCCCGATTCCAGCTTTTCGAGGATCGCGGCGTTCATCTCAACATAGGGGGCGTGCAGCAGTTCCGGCTCCTTCAGCAGACCGAAGCTGAGGCGCAGTTCGGCGGCGATCTGGGCGTAGAATCCGTTCAGCCGCTGGCTGTCGGCGAGATCGACGATCGCGGCGTGGAATTTCATGTTTTCGCTGCCGACAGCCGACCAGTCGTTCACCCTGCTCGCGGCGCGGGCTGTATCGACGGCCGAGCGCATGCGTGGGACGGCAGGGTGGTTGGGATAGGCATTGGCCAGGGCCTGGCATTCGACGAGGCGGCGCACGCGGTAGATGTCTATGATCGAGGCCATGCTGGGGGTGGCGACGAAGACACCCCTGTTCGGCTCGTGCTGTAGCAGACCATCCTTGGTCAGCAGTCGGAACGCCTCGCGCAGCGAGTTTCGCGACACTTCGAAATCGGCGCTGAGGGCAGCCTCCGACAGGCGTTGGCCGGGCTTCAGTTCGCCACTGATCAGTCTGTCGCGAATTGCTTCCGCCAGCCGGGGCGCCAAGGCTGCCGTCGTTTCCATGTCTGCCATCAATTTCCCCAGTGGCCGGATCGCCCGGCGCATCGTCACGCCCCGTCACCGACACGGCGATCAGCTCGAAGCCCTGCTGCCTTATCGTCCATGTGAGAAAATGCAGCAAGGCAGGAGCCAATCACGGCCAAAAATTGTTCCTCAAGATCCGAAAACCGCCTATCCCAGCATCAACCTGCTCAACATTGCGGCACACAAGTAGAACGATCAAATAAAATCGTTGAACAATATTGACAGAATTGTGAAACCGGGAGACGCTACTCTCGCAGGTGAACAACAAGCTCCGCGCAAAGCCGGGGCCAGGTCAACCGAGAGGGAACCATGAAACAGACAACCACTACGGGCGATCAGGCCCCAACAGGCGGTATGTCCGCCAAGACGCGTCGCGGCGCTTTGATCGCCGCAATCTTCCTTATGGCGACCTCCGCCATCGGACCTGGCTTTATTACCCAGACCGCCACTTTTACGACGAAGCTAGGGTCTGCCTTTGCTTTCGCAATCCTCGCGTCCATCCTGATCGACTTCGTCGTGCAGTTGAACATCTGGCGGATCGTAACGCTGACCAAGATGCGCGCCTCCGACATCGCGAACGCCGCCATTCCCGGCACCGGCTATGTGCTGGCCATCCTGGTCATCGTTGGCGGGCTGTTCTTCAACATCGGCAATATCGGCGGCGCTGGTCTCGGCCTCAATGCGCTTCTCGGCCTCGACCCCAAACTTGGCGGCTCTATCAGTGCCTTGATCGCGATCGGCATCTTCCTGTCGCACCGCGCAGGCGTCGCGATCGACCGCGTCATCGTCGTCGCCGGCCTGATGATGATCGTGTTGACCGTCTATGTCGCGATCGTCTCGCAGCCTCCAGTCGGCGATGCATTCTTCCAGACCTTCCTCCCGAGCACGATCGATTTTGCCACGATCACGACGATCGTCGGCGGCACCGTTGGCGGCTACATCACCTATTCCGGCGCGCATCGCCTTCTCGACAAGGGCACCGTCGGCATCGAGAACCTCGGCGCTGTCAACCGCGCGGCGTTGACCGGCATCGCTGTCACCGGCGTCATGCGCTACGTGCTGTTCCTCGCCATTCTCGGTGTGGTCGCCAGCGGCGCGGTCATCGATGTCACCGGCAAGGGTGCCAATCCCGCAGCCCAGGCGTTCCAGGCTGCCGCCGGCGATGTCGGCATGCGCATCTTCGGGGTCATCTTCTGGGCAGCTGCGATCACGTCGGTCATCGGCGCGGCCTATACCTCTGTCTCGTTCATCACCGTTTTCAAGAAGGACATGACCGAGCGCGCCCGCAATATCGCGACGGTCATTTTCATCGCCGTCTCACTGTTCTTCTACGTGATCATCACGACGCCGCCTGCACAGATGCTGGTCTTCGTCGGTGGCCTGAACGGTCTTATCCTGCCGATCGGTCTCACGATCTTCATCTATGCCGGCTGGGCACGTCCCGACCTGATGGGTGGCTATCGCTATCCGCGCTGGCTGCTGATCCTCGGCGCTCTGACTTGCGCGCTCACCTGGTACATGGGCTACAAGTCGATCGGGCCGATCTTCGCGCTGCTGACCGCGGCCTGAGAACGAGAACAGGGAGGACGACATGACTGCCATCGATCTGAACAGTGACCTCGGCGAAAGCTATGGCGCCTGGGCCATGGGCGACGACGAGGCCATGCTTTCCATCGTCTCCAGCGCCAATGTCGCCTGCGGCTTCCATGCCGGCGACCCCCTCGGCATCCTGAAGACCGTCAAGGCCGCCGCCAAGCGCGGTGTTTCGATCGGGGCGCATGTCTCCTACCCGGATCGCGTCGGCTTCGGCCGGCGCGACATGGATGTCACTTCGGCGGAACTGACCGCCGACGTGATCTACCAGATCGGTGCGATCAAAGGCGTCGCGGCGGCAGCTGGCGTGACAGTCGGCTACGTCAAGCCGCATGGGGCGCTCTACAACCGTATCGCCCATGACGCCAAACAGGGCCAGGCCGTTATCGACGGCATCAAGGCGATCGATCCTGATCTTGTGATGATGGGGCTTGCAGGCTCACCGATCCTCGAGCTTGCCCGCGCCTCCGGTCTTAAGGTGGTTGCCGAAGCATTCGCCGACCGTGCCTACACGCCTGCAGGTGCGCTCGTATCCCGGCGCGAAGCTGGCGCCGTGCTGCATGATGCCGGCCTCATCGCCAAGCGCATGCTGCAGCTCGCGCATGACGGCACGATCGAGGCGATCGACGGGTCCACGATCAAGATCGATGCGCAATCGATCTGCGTCCATGGTGACAGCCCCGGTGCCGTCGCCATTGCGCGGGAAATTCGGCAGGCCTTCGAGAAGGACGGCATCGCCGTACAGTCCTTCCTAAACCGCTGACACGAGGAGAGAAATCAATGATCGATCTCGACACCCTTCGCCATGTCGATACGACCGCAGCGCGGACAGCCCGCGAACGCTACCGCAATGGTGCTGTCGAGCCAACCTCAGGTGTCGCTCCGGGCTTTACCCAGGCGAACATGATCGTCTTGCCGCGCGACTGGGCTTTCGACTTCCTGCTTTATGCGCAGCGCAATCCGAAGGCCTGCCCGGTGCTCGATGTTTCCGATCCGGGCTCGCATGCGACCGTGCTTGCCAAGGGTGCGGACCTGCGCCGCGATGTGCCGCTCTACCGGATCTGGCGGGATGGCAAGCTCGCAGACGAAGTGACGGATGTGACGGAAGCCTGGGCCGAACATCCTGACCTCGTCAGCTTTCTGATCGGCTGCAGCTTCACCTTCGAGACGCCGATGATGGAGGCGGGCATCGATATCCGCCACATCACCGACAAGTCGAACGTGCCCATGTACCTGACCAACCGCGCCTGCCGCCCGGCTGGGCGCCTGCATGGCAATCTCGTTGTCTCGATGCGCCCTATTCGGGCCTCGCGCGTGGCGGATGCGGCCACCATTTCGGGCCGCTTTCCGGCGGTTCATGGCGCGCCTGTTCATGTCGGCGCACCGGAAGAACTGGGAATTGCGGATCTCGGCAAACCCGAGTTCGGCGATGCCGTGCGGATCGAACCCGGCGAAGTGCCTGTCTTCTGGGCCTGCGGGGTGACGCCTCAAGCCGCTGTGATGGCATCTAAAGTCCCGTTTGCCATCACTCATGCGCCCGGGCACATGTTCATCACCGACATTCCCGATTCCGCCTATCACGCCTGAGACTTCGAATGCGCTTTCTCCCCGTCAGCCTGACCGTTCTGATCGTCGAATTGAAGGATCTCGACGAGACGCTTGCGCTCTTTGCCTCGCTGGAAGCCGATCCGGTTGACGGAATCATCGACATCGTGCCGGCAGCGCGCACGCTGATGATCCGTTTCCGTCCGGATATGCTGACGGCCGAAAAGCTTGCTGCGGCCATCGCCCATCGCGATCTCTCGGGCAAGATCCCGCCCTCGGACATGCTGGTCGAGATCCCCGTCACCTATGACGGCGAAGATCTGCGCGATGTCGCTGAGCTGACAGGGCTATCCGTTGATGAGGTGATCGAACGGCATACGGCGAGCGAATTCACGGTTGCTTTCTGCGGCTTCGCACCCGGCTTCGGCTATCTCGTCGGTGGCGACCCGGCACTACAGGTGCCGCGCCGACAGAGCCCGCGCACGAAGATCCCTGCCGGGTCCGTCGCGCTCGCCGGCGCCTTTTCAGGCGTCTATCCGCAGGCCAGCCCCGGCGGCTGGCAGATCATCGGCACCACACCGGTAAAGATGTGGGATCTGACACGAGAGCCACCGGCCCTCTTCCAGCCGGGATACCGGGTGCGCTTCTTCGATCTGGCCAAGCATGCGCAGACCAACACTACCGAGACCGCTCCGGCTACAGTTGCGACCGCGGCGATCGAGCATTCAGCATCAACCACCATCACGGTCACGGCAGCGCCCATGCCGGCGCTTGTGCAGGACCTCGGCCGCTTCGGCCAGACCGGTCAGGGCGTATCGTCCGCAGGCGCGCTCGACCAGGGTGCATTTCGTGCGGCCAACCGCATCGTCGGCAATCCGGTAGAGGCTGCCTGTCTGGAGATCACGCTCGGCGGCTTTGCGTTCGAGGTCTCGGGCCCTACTGTCATGGCACTCACCGGTGCGCCCTGCCCGCTCACCATCTGTGATGTCAAAGGTCGTGTGATCGAGGCTGCGAGCTATCAGCCGATCTCGCTGGAAACCGGCGACACGGTCACACTCGGCTTTGCCCCCAGAGGCGCCCGCAGTTACCTTGCCTTCCGCGGCGGCCTGGACGTCGCTCCGGTCCTCGGCAGCGCCTCGACCGACACGCTGGCGATCGTCGGTCCCGACCCGGTCTGCGTGGGTGCCGTGCTTGCCATACGCACCGCTGATCGCAGCCTCTCTCCCGTATCGCTCGATGAGAGCCCGGCCTTCGACTGTCCTGCCCCCAGCGAAGTCGTCACGCTCGACGTCGTGATGGGTCCGCGCAGCGATTGGTTCACCGAACGGGGAATCGCGACCCTGGCGAGCCAGGTCTACGATGTGACGCCACAGTCGAACCGGGTCGGCATCCGGCTTTCAGGGCCAGAACCACTTGAGCGCAAGGATAAGGCGGAGCTTCCCAGCGAAGGCACGGCGACCGGCGCGATCCAGGTTCCGCATAGCGGGCAACCGGTTCTGTTTCTGGCCGACCACCCGCTGACCGGCGGCTATCCCGTCATCGGCACGGTTGCCGAATATCATCTCGATCTCGCCGGGCAGATCCCGGTGAACGCGAAAATACGCTTCCGACCCATCACGCACTTCGCCGAGATCACACCCGCCAAGGCATGATCTCGCGCCGAGAACGATGGCGCCCAAAAAGATAGTGAGGAGACCCCGATGAAGAAAGTGCTGATTGCCAATCGTGGCGAGATTGCCGTGCGCATCATCCGCGCCTGCCGCGACTACGGGCTCCAGTCCGTCGCCGTCTATGCTGACCCCGATATGGACGCGCTGTTCGAGACCTTGGCAGACGAGGCCTATGGTCTTGGCGGCAGCCGTCCGGCAGAGACCTATCTCGACATTCAGAAGCTCATCGACATCGCTCGCCGCTCCGACGCGGATGCCGTGCACCCGGGTTACGGATTTCTCTCCGAGCGGGCCGAATTCGCCCGTGCGGTGCAGGAGGCAGGGCTTACCTGGATCGGCCCGGACCCGCATGTGATCGAGGCGCTCGGCGACAAGGTCGAAGCGCGGCGGATCGCGCTTTCCGTCGGCGCGCCGCTGGTGGCCGGCAGTGAGGGACCTGTCGAGACGGCCGAAGAGGTCGTGGCCTTCGCCAAGCAGTACGGGCTTCCCGTCGCGATCAAGGCTGCCCATGGCGGCGGCGGGCGTGGCCTCAAGGTCGCCTGGAAAATGGAAGAGGTGGCCGAACTCTATCACTCGGCAGTCCGCGAGGCGGAGGCCGCCTTCGGGCGTGGCGAGTGTTTCCTCGAACGTTTCCTCGATCGACCGCGCCATATCGAGGCGCAGGTTCTGGCCGACAAACATGGCAATGTGCTGGTGCTCGGCACCCGTGACTGCTCGCTGCAGCGACGCAACCAGAAGCTCGTCGAGGAGGCACCAGCACCGTTCCTCAGCGACACACAGCGCCTGTCGATCCATGACGCGGCGCGGAAAATCTGCGCGGCGGCGGGTTACTCCGGTGCCGGCACGGTCGAGTTCCTGCTCGGCGTCGATGGCACGATTTCTTTCCTCGAAGTGAACACGCGCCTGCAGGTCGAGCACCCTGTCACCGAAGAAACGACCGGCATCGACCTCGTCGTCGAGCAGTTCCGGATTGCCGAGGGCAAGGCGCTCGAAGTCTTGGAGACCCCTGCCCCGCGTGGTCATTCGATCGAGTTCCGCATCAATGCCGAGGATCCCGGTCGCGGCTTCCTGCCGACACCGGGCGTGATCACCCGCTTCGACCCGCCGTCCGGTCCGGGTGTGCGTCTGGACACGGGCGTTGTCAGCGGCTCGACCATTCCCGGGACCTTCGATTCCCTGATGGCGAAGTTGATCGTGACCGGAGCGACGCGCGGGCAGGCGCTGGCCCGCGCTCGCCGGGCACTGGCGGAGTTCGAGATTGAAGGGGTGGCGACCGTCCTGCCCTTCCATCGCGCCGCGATGGAAGCCAGTGACTTTACCGGTGAAGACGGTTTCCGCGTTCACACGCGCTGGATAGAAACCGACTTTGCCGAGACGCTGGCATCCGCTCCCCGACCGGAACCGCTATCGGACGCATCGCTGATCCGCACTCATGTTGAGATCGACGGCAAGCGCCATGAACTGGGCATTCCGGCGGTGTTGCTTTCGGGTCTTGGCGGCCTTGCCGGTGCTGGTGGAAATGCGAGCGGACAGACCTCCGTAAAAGCCGAGGATGCCGACAGCATCACCGCGCCCATTTCCGGGACGCTGCAGGCTTTTAAGGTCGAGGACGGGACCGAGGTTCAGGCTGGAGATCTGATCGCCGTCATGGAAGCCATGAAGATGGAAACCCAGGTTACCGCTGTACGCGCTGGACGTATCCGGTTCAAGGCTGAGGCCGGGGCCTATCTGCAGGCGGGCCATGAGATCGCGCGCTACGAAGGATAAGGCGAAGCTGCAGCTGAGTTCGCTTGGCGCGGCATAGGGTAAGGGGACCCCTGCTGGCGCCATGTGGATGGGGCCACCCCTAAACGACAAAAGGCCCGCCTGAGGCGGGCCAAATGTTCGGACATATAAGGCTTAGGCCTTGTCGACGACGTTCTTCACGGCTTCTTTCGCCTCGCCCTTGGCCTGCTGGCCATGGCCCTTGGCTTCCTGGGCAGCGCCCTTGGCTTCCAAGCTGTGATTGTCGGTAGCGTCGCCAACGGCCTGCTTTGCCTTGCCGGCCAGTTCATTCGCCTTGCCGGAAATCTTGTCGGATGTGGAACCCATAATCGTTCTCCTTGTTTGCGATACCGCCCAGCTTTCAAGTCGCTATCCGGTCATGTGCCGGGTAAGTCCGTCTCTGGCTGCTCTACGATCCGCTTGCATCTACAATGCTTGAGGGAGACGATCGTTCCGGTGACGCGCTCACGCGGCACCGATCTTTTGGGTTCTCAGTCAGTTCCTCAGCGCTTGTAGGCGCCGAGACCGGGGCGATAGGTCTTGTCGTCGAGAAACTGCTTCAGGCCTTCAGCGCGGCCATTGCTCTTGTCGAGGAAGAGCATCTGCTCGAGCTTGGCATAGATGAAATCGTCGGCCTGCTCCCAGGGCATGTTGCGCACACGCTTGAACGTATCCTTGGCAGCCTTGAGAACAGTGGGGTTCTTTTCCAGCAGGCTCGCACAAAGGGCACGGACGCGGGTCTCGAGATCGGCGAGCGGCACGGATTCATTGACGAGGCCCATCTCGCGCGCCTTCTGGCCGCCGAAGGTCTCGCCCGTCATGATGTAGTAGAGCGAGTCACGGTGGTTCATCACCTCGGCTACCGCGCGCGTGACATTGCCGCCCGGCAGGATGCCCCAGTTGATTTCCGAAAGGCCGAAGGTAGCTTCGTCAGCCGCAATCGCGAGGTCGCAAGAGACCAGCGGCGTGAAGGCGCCGCCGAAGCACCAGCCGTTGACCATGGCGATGGTCGGCTTTTCGAAATACATCAGGCGGTTCCACCAGCCACCCGACTGGCGGCGGCTCTTCAGGACGGCCGCACGGCCCTTGCCGTCGTTCTCGCGGAAGTATTCCTTGAGATCCATGCCGGCGGACCAGGATTGGCCAGCACCGCGCAGGACGAGCACGCCGCAGCGGTCATCCGCTTCCAGTTCGTCCAGCACTTCGAGCATGCGGACATTCAGCTTCGGGTTCATCGCATTGCGCTTCTCCGGGCGGTTCAGCGTCACGAAGGCGATGCCGTTGTCGAATTCGACCAGAACCGGATCTGGTGTGGTGTTCGTCTCAGTCATGTTTGGCTCCTTGAGGCATTTCGTTGGGCGCTGTGGCCGGTTCAATGGTGTTCAGCTGTTGGCATGAGTCTGGCGCAGGATATGCTTTTGCGCCTTGCCCGATGCCGTTCGCGGGATCTGATCGAGGAAGACGATGCGGGAGGGGCGCTTGTAGGACGCCAGGCGCTCGGCGCAGTGGGACAGGATCTCATCTGCCGACGGGCTCTCGCCATGGGCCACGATGAAGGCCACGCCACACTCGCCCCATTTCGGATCCGGCAGCCCGAGCACGGCCACGTCCCTGACTTTGGGATGGGCGCCGATGACGGCCTCGATTTCCGCCGGGAAGACGTTTTCACCACCCGAAATATACATGTCCTTGAGGCGGTCCGGCACATGGATCACGCCGCCTTCGTCCCGACGGCCGAGGTCGCCGGTGCGATACCAGTCGCCGACAAAGGCGCGAGCCGTCTCGCCGGGCTTGTTCCAATAACCGGGCGTGACCGACGGGCCCTTGACCCAGATTTCGCCGACTTCGCCATCCCGCACGTCCTGACCGTCTTCGCCGACCAGACGGACGGCGAGCAGCGGTGCGGGAAAGCCGACGCTGCCGGGGTGACGCGCCACCGCGTCCCGATCGAGCGGCATATGGATCGCCGTGCCGGCCTCGCTCATGCCGTAGCCGTTGACGAGCGGGATGCCGTCTTCGAGGAAGGCCTCGATCAGGGCCGGAGAGAGCGGCGCTCCGCCGATGAAGATCGCCTGCAGCGCCTTCAGTGCAGACGAATCCCAGCCGGGTGCGTTGCGAAGGGCGGAGGCCATCTGGGGCACCGCGAAGTAATGTGTGACGCCGAGGGTGGCATCGCCAAGGACGGAAAGCGTCCTGTCGGGCAGAAATCGATCGGAGATCACCAGTCGCCCGCCCATCATCAGCGTCGTGCGTCCGATCGCAACAAGGCCGATCGTGTGAAAGAAAGGCAGGTCGCAGAGCGACACGGACCGGCTGGTGACCTCGCCGACAAGGGCGAAGTTGACCGCCGATGCAAAGGCATTGCCCCGGGTGATGATCACACCCTTGGGGTTGCCGGTCGTCCCGGAGGTGTAAAGCATGATGCAAGGTTTGTCGGCATCAAGCGCCACCGGATCGGCGCGCTCGGAGCCCGCGACCATCCTCGCCCATCCTTCTGCGCCCTCGACCGGAATGGTGCGCGGCAGCGGCTCGGAGATCAGCGCGAGCTCGTCGGCAAAGTCTACGTCGTGAATGAGAAGTGCGGGATCGCAATCGGCAATAATCTGCGAGAGTTCGGCCGCACCCAGTCGCCAGTTCAGTGGCACAAAGACATGACCTGCACGCTGGCAGGCGAGACACGCGATGATTTGGTCGATGGAATTGCGCCCGAGGAAGGCGATGCGCTGCGACAGCAGCTGACGACCGACAATTTCGGCGAGCAGTCCAGCCGCGCGAGCGACAGCGTCGTCTAGCGACTGGTATGTCTCCGAACGGCCCGTCGTGACTTCATAGACGGCCGGGCGGTCCGGACTGACCAAGGCGCGGTAGATCACGGGATCGTCCGACTCCAGGCCGACGGATCCCATGTCCGCCGCACACGACTGGATTTCAGGCTGCATGTTCATCCTCCTCATCGCCACCCGTGAAGGCCTCCTCGGCGATTTGTATGTTTAACATACTAATTTGGTAAGTCGGGTTTGACAAGCGTGAATTTGACTGTTGCAGTCGAAAGTGATCATGAATGATTCCGCACGTTCGATGCCGCATGACTGGAAGAGACGCCATGACTCGACATAATGACCTGAAGCCGGCGAATGACGACGATGTTTTCGAGGTCGGTGCGCCGTTGCGTACCGGCCGCCTCGATCAAATACTCGGCTTCCATCTGCGTATGGCCAATGTCGCCATCTACCAGGACTATTCCTCTGCAATGGGGGATCTGGGGCTGACCCAGAAGCAGTTTGCCGTGCTCGAACTGATTGCCGCCAATCCAAAGGTCAGCCAGATCGATATCGCCAACCAGCTCAGCATGGATCGTGCCACCATGATGGCGCTGGTCAACCGGCTGGAGGGTCGCAATCTCCTGGAGCGCAAGCCTTCATCCGTCGACCGGCGGCGCCAGGAACTGCTGCTGACGGGCGATGGGATCGAAATCCTGAAGCAGGCCCGCAACATCCAGGAACAGCATGAACTGCGCTTCACCTCGCGCTTTTCGGCCGAAGAGCTGGAGCAATTCGTCGACGGGCTGAAGCGGATCTACGCAGATATCATGCCGCGCACGAACCAGACCGACTGATCTGGTCTATCGCTATCCCAAACAAAACGGCCGCCCAGAAGGCGGCCGTTTCGATTTCGCGATCAGAACGGGTAGTGCTGATTCGGATCCTCGATGGTGATCCAGCGCAGTTCGGTGAACTCGGCAATCGCGGCCTTGCCGCCGAAGCGGCCGTAGCCACTGCCCTTGACCCCTCCGAACGGCATTTGCGGCTCGTCGAATACGGTCGGGCCGTTGATATGGCAAATGCCTGACTCGATGCGGGCGGCAACGGCCAGTGCGCGGCGGATGTCGCGGCTGAAGACGGCGCCCGAGAGGCCGTATTCAGTGTCGTTGGCAACGCGTATCGCTTCTTCCTCGTCCTTCACACGGATGATCGGCTTGACCGGGCCAAAGCTTTCTTCCTGATACATGCGCATGTCTGATGTCACGTTGTCGAGCAGGGTCGCCTCGACGACACTGCCCTCGCGCTTGCCGCCAGCCACAAGCTTTGCACCCTTGGAGACGGCATCGGCGATCAGGTCGTCCATTTTCTTGGCCGATTCCAGGCTGATCAGGGAGCCGAGCACGACATGGCCCTTGGGATCGCCGGCCGGCAGCTTCGATGCCTTGGCCGCAAGCTTGGTGACGAACTCGTCGGCGATCTTCTCGTCGACGATGATGCGCTCTGTCGACATGCAGATCTGGCCCATGTTGGCGAAGGCACCGAAGGCAGCAGCGTTCACCGCCGCATCGATATCGGCGTCATCGAGAATGACCAGCGGTGCCTTGCCGCCGAGTTCCAGCAGAGCCGGCTTCAAGTTGCGTCCGCAGAGCTCGCCGATGATCTTGCCGACCTTGGTGGAGCCGGTGAAGTTGACGCGCTTGACCGCCGGGTTGGTGATCAGCGCTTCAACGATCTTGGCTGCATCTTCGGGTGCATTGGTGATGACGCTGATCGCGCCGGTCGGGAGTCCAGCTTCGACCAGGCACTGGGCAATCAGGCGATGGGTGCCGGGGCACTGCTCCGAGGCCTTGAGGATGACCGTGTTGCCGCAGGCAAGCGGCATGGCGACGGCGCGCGTGCCGAGGATGATCGGCGCATTCCACGGGGCGATGCCAAGGCAGACACCGACGGCCTGGCGCATCCCCATCGACAGCGAACCCGGCTTGTTCGACGGAATGACCTCGCCGGAAATCTGGGTGGTCATCGAGGCCGCTTCGCGCAGCATGCTGGCGGCAACCATGACATTGAAGGCGCCCCAGTGGCCAGTCGCGCCGGTTTCTGCGACGACGAGCTCGGAGAACTCGGCCGTCTTCGATTCCATGATGTCGGCGGCCTTCAGCAAGATCTTGCGACGTTCGCCTGGGCCGGTCTTGGACCATGCCGGGAAGGCTGCAGCGGCTGCATCGACGGCGGCACCGGCATCTTCGAGGCTGGCGGCGGACGCCGTGGTCGCAACTTCCTGGGTAAAGGGATTGATGCGCGTGAAGGTCCGTCCGCCGGCAGCGGACTTCTCCACGCCGTTGATCAACAGCGAAATATGCATATTCATGATTGAATCTCCTCCTGTGTTATTGGCACTGATGAACCGGGCGACGGCCGTTGTCATTCCCGCCCTAGCCATCGATCTCAGATCGATTCCCTCCGGCTCGCAGCGGCACCTCTTCCAACGGCACCATCTTTGTGGCTCCGCCTATTTTGTAAGTCTAACAAACAATTATTGTTTGACAAGAGACTTCGATTGGCCGTCCGATCGGTCAATAGGGGCAAGCCTATGTAGTTCTCGGCCATGGCCGTGGATGCCGCGCGTGAATGTGTAAGATAGTCGAGTTCGGCTTCCTGGATCTTCTGCCCGAAGTCGCCCGTATCGGGGAAACGGTGCAGCAATGTCGTCATGGACCACGAGAAGCGAACCGCTTTCCAGACACGTTTCAGCGCACGAGGCGAATAGGCGTCAAGCGCGGCGTCGGATTTCTCCTGATAATGCTCAAGGAGGCCCTCAATCAGATAGTACACGTCCGATGCCGCCAGATTGAGCCCCTTCGCGCCCGTCGGCGGGACGATATGGGCGGCATCACCAACCAGAAAGAGCCGACCGAAGCGCATGGGCTCGGCGACGAAGGATCTGAGCGGTGCGATCGACTTTTCGAAGCTAGGGCCGGTGACCATGGCTTCGGCATGGTGGGCCGGCAAACGACGGCGGATCTCGTCCCAGAAACGCTCGTCGGACCACATGTCGACCGTGTCGTCGAGCGAGCACTGGACGTAGTAGCGGCTGCGGGTTTCCGAGCGCATAGAGCAGAGGGCGAAGCCGCGCGGGTGATTGGCGTAGATGAGTTCGTGATTGACCGGCGGCACGTCAGCAAGGATGCCGAGCCAGCCGAACGGGTAGATCTTTTCGAAGGTCTTGATCGCATCTTCCGGCACCGCCTTGCGGCTTGCCCCATGAAATCCGTCACAGCCTGCGATGAAATCACAGTCGATGCGATGACTGACGCCATCCTTGTCATAGGTGAGGTAGGGATGATCGCCGTCGAAGCCTGACGGCACGACATTGACAGCATCATAGATCGTGACGACACCGTCCCGCTCGCGACGGTCGATCAGGTCGCGCGTCAGCTCCGTCTGGCCATAGACCATGACACGCTTTCCGCCCGTCAGGTCGACGAGGTCGATGCGGTGATCACGGCCATCGAATGCGAGGGAGAAGCCGTCATGCGGCAGACCTTCGCGATGAAGGCGATCGCCAACGCCAGCGCGATCCACGAGGCCTACGGTGCCTTCTTCGAGGACGCCGGCGCGTACGCGCGAGAGGATGTGATCCTTACCAACGCGATCGATGATGACATTGTCGATGCCGGCATTGGTCAGGAGCTGTCCGAGGAGCAGGCCGGAGGGGCCTGATCCGATGATGGCAACCTTGGTCCGCATGTCTTCCTCCCACTGCGCACTGAAATTGTCTTTCGATAAATTCTGGTGCGACGGGCGGACCATCACAATGGACGGATCATGTGTTTTGTTGCACAAATCGAACATGATGAAACGCAAAACACAGGCGGGTGGCTTAATCCCGACCTACGAACTCTATGGTGAAGATGATCCGTCCGCCTCACGCTTCTGGGTGCACTGCGAAACGATTCCGGCCAGAAGCGCCCTTCACCACTGGGAAATCGGCATGCATCGGCACGAGCGCTACTTTCAGATCCTGCTGGTGACCGGTGGATCAGGTGATGCTGTATTCGACGGTGGAATTGCCCGTTTCGAACCGGTGTCTGTTGTGACCGTTCCGCCCGCCGTGGGACACGGGTTTCGCTTTTCACCTGATATCGACGGTTATGTCTTCACCTTTCTCGCGAGCCGCCTGCCCGTCCGCCCCGGAGAGCCGAGTGCCTTCGGACACTTTCTTTCGGCGCCTCGGGTCACGCGCCTTCCCCGGGAGACCGTCGAGAGAGAACTAATCCTCGCTCATCTCCTGCGGGTCGCGACCGAATGGGAGGGACGGCTCACGGGTCGAACCGTGCTGATGGAGACGGGGCTTGCGGCTTCGCTGGCGCTGACCGCCCGGATAGCAGCACAGGACCAGACGGAAACCGAGGGTGTGAACGAGAACGATCGCAGGATCGAAGCCTTCTCGGCACTGCTTCACCGGGAAGTGCGCAATCACCGGCCGGCATCCTTCTATGCCAGTGCTCTCGGCATTACGCCGACGCACCTCAACCGGGTGCTCAAGGCAAAGACGGGGCTTGGGACGCAGGATCTGGTGGCGCGGCGGCTGATCGAGGAGGCGCAGCGCGAACTCCTGTTCACACCGGGAAGCGTCAAGCAGATCGCGTTTCGTCTCGGCTTTTCCGACCCGGCCTATTTCTCCCGTTTCTTTACCCGCCAGACCGGCATGACGCCCGGCGCCTGGCGGCAGCAGGAACAGATCCGTCTCGGATCACGCAACGAGGAGCCCAGCGGCGTCAGGGAGCGCTGAAGCGATCGATCAGCACCTGCCGCATCTCGTCCATCCGCCATTCGCGGGTCTCTGCTCCGGGAAGCATGCCGGCCGTGAAGCCTTGCGCTTCGAAGCTTTCAATCAGGTCTCTGTCGGTCGAGACGACATGGATCGGCACGGCGCGTGATGCATTCGGTCCGGTGATGATAGTGGCCGGCTGGTGATCGCCCAGGATGACAAAGACCGTGTCATCGCCGAAGCGCGCCATGTAGCTGCCGAGCGTCTGGAGGGAATAGTCGATCGTCTGGATGTATTGGCGCCGCACACGTTCCGGATCGGCCCAGACCACGGAGGGCGGATCGCCGCTTTCCGCCTGCGGATTGAAGATCGTGCCGTCGCCGACCTCGGCCCAGTCGACGAGGGTCGGGACCGGCGTCCAAGGCGCGTGACTGGAAATCAGCGCGATCTCCGCCATGACATTCTCACCTGCGGTTCGAGCCGGGATCCGGCCGAGGCGTTCGAAGGCGGAGAGCGTGTACTGGTCGGGCATTGTCACCCAGTTGAACGGCTTGCCACGATAATCGAGATCAGCCGCAGCCAGAACCTGCCGATAGCCATAGTAGGCCGCCTCCGGCCAATCCATGGTAATCGCGGGCATGGCCGCGACGCTCTTCCAGCCAGCTTCGGAGAACAGACGGTTGAGGCTCGGCTGGCTGCTGATCATCAGGCGGTCATAGCGGGCCTGGCTGTCGATCCAGAGGCCCGACAGGAGCGTGCCGTGGGCAAGCCAGCTCAGGCCGCCGACGGTCGGTGATGTTGCCCAGGCGCTGGCCGAGGCCAGCCCCGCTGTTTCGATTTCGGCCTGAACGCTTGTCAGACGCGGTCGGGTCGTTCCGGCATAACGCGGATCCTCGACGGCCGACCTGCCGTAGGACTCGACGAAGAGGAATACGACATCCTTGTTCGCGACACGGGCGAACAGCCCGCCACCGGTGCGAGGGCCCTCCCCCTTCGCCAGGGCTGCTTCGAAGACATGCATGTCCTCGACGGATCTGACAATGAGCGCGAGCCGGGCGCCGAGATAAGAAGGAATGCGCGCCTCGATCCTCGGCGTGCCGATGAAGGCTGCCAGGCCACCAAAGAGCGTGAGGGTCGCCAAGGATATCACCAACCAGGATCGTGCTGGCCGTGGCATGGCGGCGAGCCATCGGGCCGCGATCAGAAAGACGGCAAGCACCAGCACGAGGCCAAGCATCGCGGCGACAACGCCGGTGAGAGCCGCCAGTGTTCCGACCGTGCCGGACATCAGGTTCCAGCCATCGGCCAGCATCTTGGCATCGAGATAGGGATTGAACGGCCGCTCGAATGCGGACTTGGTACCGATATCCGCGATTTTCAGAAACAGGATGGTCAGCAGCAGAAGACCACTGAGAACGGCGGTCGCCTTCCGCAGAACCCGGGGCACCACGAGCAGCAGGAGTATCAACAGCGGCCCTTCGAGCGGCAGTCGTGCGAAGGCGCTCCATCCGATCGCGGCCGGATGATCCGGAAGGGTAAATGCCAACCAGGCAATAACCGAGACGATGACGACGCCGAGATAGGGGCGGATGCCGGGTTCGGCCTTCAGCATAGGGCAAGCCCCCTCGGACCGATCGGGTATCCATTGCGTACAAGCCGTTTTATCTGCATGAAAGTCCGTCGGATCGTTTCTTGCGTATAGGTCTTTGACAGTCCAATTTCGAACGACGGAAGTTTCACCGTTTGCCCCTGCTGCGCATCTTCGCCCCCCTCGCACTTGTCGCTCTTCTGGCATTCCTGGTGTCCAGAACGGATTTCGAGGCCCTGAAGGGTGCCTTTCAGCAGGTGTCGGCGGGACATCTGATCGCTGGTCTCATGCTCGTCCAGATCCAGATTGCCGTCTCGGCACTCCGCTGGCGCTTCACGGCCGCGCGGCTCGGTGAGGCCATGCCCCTGCCGCTCGCCGTCAGCGAATATTATGTCGCGACTTTTCTCAACCAAACCCTTCCAGGCGGTGTGGCCGGCGATGCAGTCCGCGCCTACCGTATGCGAAGTGACGGACCCGGCGGCTGGAAACGGCCGGCGAAGGCCGTTCTGTTCGAGCGGCTGTCCGGACAGATGGCGTTGTTCGTGCTGGCCCTGAGCGGCCTCTTCGTGTGGCCGCTCGTTCTGGGTGGAGAGGAAGCGGGAGAACTCTCGCTTCACATCGCTCTCGGCTCCATCCTCGTTGTCGCCGCAATCGGTGGCGGCATGATCGTCATCAAGCAGCGCTTCTCGTGGATTAGGCAACTCTCGGACGAAGTGTCCGCCGTGTTCGTACGCGACGGCGCGCTGTTGATCCAGGCTGGCATGAGCCTGCTGATCGTTGCTACCTATGTCGCGTGTTTCTTCCTTGCAAGCGATGCAGTCGGCGCGCAGCTGCCCTGGACAGCCGCCCTGACGGTTATTCCGCTCAGTCTGGTCGTCATGCTGATACCCGCAGGCTTTGGTGGTTGGGGCACGCGTGAAGCAGCCGCGATGGCGCTCTGGCCGCTCGTCGGGGCCACATCCACCGAGGGGCTTGCGGCAAGCATTGTTTATGGTGGCCTGTGCCTTGCCGGCGCCCTGCCGGGACTTGTTATCCTTTCGCTCGGAACAATCCGCGGCAGGCCTCGCCGAGCCTGAACTCCGCATCATTGGCGATCGAGCCGGGCATAGACATCGCCCGACGCCCCCTCGGCCGGCATCTGCGACAGTTCGACGAGCATTTCGTCCGCCGTCTTCCAACGCTCCGACACGAAGCGATGTTGTTCGCCCACGACGCGGTTGAACCGGTAGGCCCCGAGGCCCATGAGCCGATCAATCGCATTGGAGGCGACAGAGGGCATTGCGGGAATATACTCGAAGGCGATCATTGGGATCGGTTTGGTGAGGCCGTAGAGGATCTCCGCTTCGGCGCCCTCCACATCGATCTTGCAGAATGCGGGCATGCCGTGTTTTGCGATCAGGTGGTCGAGGGTCACCATGGGGACGCTCACCTTCCGGTCCCATACGACACGCGCAAATCCCTTGCTCTTCCCGACCGTCTCGATGAAACGGCTCGAAATGCTCGTCACCGTTGGGTGACGGCTTGAGATGAGTAGATCGATCTCTCCAGCCTGGCGGCCAACTGCCACCCGCTCGAATCCGGTCAGCAGTCCGGCGAAGCGCTTCTCGATGAAATCGGCAAAGGCGGGCTGCGGCTCGACTGCGACGACTTTCGCGCCAAGACTGATCAGCGTGCTGCTGCGACTGCCGACATGAGCGCCGATATCGAAGACGAGATCACCAGGCTGGACGATGGAGCGGTAGAAGCGGTGCAGGGCTGAACGCCGCCAGGGCTGGCCATAATAGACGACGAGGGACCGCGCGAGCCCGAGGGAGGTCGAGAAGCGATCGACGAGCGCCATCATGTTTCGACCGGCTGACGCAGGAGGAAGAGGATGTCCACGGCAAAGGAATAGACGAGCGCACTGAGAGCAGCAGCGGCAATTGCCGTAGAATAGGGCGGTGTGACGAACGGCACCAGAATTATGCAGAGCGCCGCGATCTGAAGCACACAGACCAGCTTGCGCCGGAAGGACGCAGACAGTTCCCCGTTCAATCGCGGCAGGACCCAGCCAGTGGCCACGAAGCCGTAGCGCATGAGGCCGATCAACAACACCCAGAGCCCCGCCTTATCGAGCAGAGCCGCGGCCAGGGAAAGCACGAGGATCAGAAGGGCATCCACCTCCATGTCGAAGCGCGCACCGAAGTCCGATTCTTGGCTGTAGCGACGGGCTAGGTATCCATCGACGCCATCCAGGGCGAGTGCGAATAAAACCACGCCGACAAGCGTCCAGAGCGCAATGTCCGTAGCAGCCAGGCTCTCGAAGCAGATAACAGTTGCGAATGTCAGGCTGACGAGAGACGCGCGGAATGCCGTTACCAGGTTGGCATAGCCGAAGCTGCGATGGGGATGCGCCGGCAGGGCATAGACGACCAGTGAAAACATCAGGGCGAGTGACAGGATGACGGAGGCAACAAAATCCCACCCGACCGGGAGGTGGAAGGAAACGAGCACGGCCACGACGGAGGTGCCGGCAAGAAGCCCGGACAGCGTTGCGAGCGTATTGTTGAGGAGGCCGCGCCTCTCAAGCAAACGCGCCGCGAGACCTGCTCCGCTCGCACTCCACGATCCGACGAAATTGTCGCCGCCAAGCCGTTCCGGCTCGCTTGCCATCTGTGATCCTCCCTGCCCGCCTGAATATTATTCTGCGGCGACCAGCGTTTCCAGATCCATCATGTGGCCAGCACGTAAAGTCTTGGTGCGCAGGTAATTCTCGTTTTCGGCAGTCACACGTCCGTTGACCGGTGCGCGTGCCTCGACCTCGATGCCGCCCAGCTTCAGGCCGGCGATCTTGGTCGGATTGTTCGTGTAGACCGCGACCTTCGAGATATCGAGGAGCCGCAGCATGGCGACAGCGGCCTCATAGCGTCGATGATCTTCCGCAAGCCCGAGTTCTGCATCCGCGTCGATCGTATCCAGCCCCAGATGCTGGTAGCCGTAGGCGCGCATCTTGGCGCCAATGCCGGTGCCGCGACCTTCCTGATCGAGATAGAGCAGCACACCGCCACCAGCCTGCTTGAGAAGCGTCAGGCCGTTGCGCAGCTGGTCGCCGCAATCGCATTTCAGCGAGCCGCAAAGATCACCCGTGATGCAGGACGAGTGAATTCGGACCGGCACTGTCTTGGATACATCCGGCTTGCCGACCACGATCGCCACCTGATCCTTCTGCGCAAGACCGCCGCGGAAGATCACAAAATCGGCGTCGCCGAGGTCCTTCAACGGAACACGGGTCCGGACAACCTTGTCGAAGCGCTGGCGGGCAGCGTCGGCACCCTTCAAGCGCGTTGATGCGATCTCGCAGCATCCGGCGAACCGGTCACCAATGGTGGAAACGTCAGCCAGCACCATGGCCGGCAGCAGGAGCGCGAGGCGGGCAAGCTCGGCCGATTGGACAGCCAGAGCGTCCGCGGGTTGCCAACGCGCAGGCTTTTCAGCGCCAAGTGCGTAAGCGAGGCGCGACGCAGCATCGAAGGAAAGGCCGGCAAGCGGCGTGACCACGTCGCGATCCATTCCGATCCCGAGACGGGCGGCACGAGGCGCGGTCAGCAGAAGGCCGTGACGGTTCTCAGTCACCGCAGCAAACTGGTCGAAAAGGGAGGGCGCGACGCAATCGAGCGCGATAGCCGCAATCTTCCTGTCACCTTCGCTGATCATCACGGGTCGGCCATAACGCAACTCCGACACGGCACGTTCGATTTCGATCTCAGCGGTGGGGAACTGGAAAGCGGGCTGGCTGGACTTCGACATGAGGCATACACTCCCTAATCAGTGGCAAGCACTACGCCTCAACTCCGGCGATGGTTTGCGCATTCGTCATAAAATTAATTTGATGACGGTTACGGAACCAAATGCTTTCTCTCGCAATACGTTCCACTTGAAACACTCATGTAGTGCGCGGGGGTAGCAGTGTGAAGATCGAGGCAAATGAACAGACCGTGTTCGAACGGGAAGCATCCTCCGCGCTCTGGTTCGAAGCCCCGGAAAGCTGTCGATTGCGCCAAGAGAGACTTGGACAGCCATCCGGGAACGAGGTTCTCGTGCGTACGCTGTTCAGCGGGATCAGCCGCGGCACGGAGGCATTGATCTTTCGCGGCCTCGTGCCGGAAAGCGAATTTGCGCGCATGCGCGGGCCGCATATGGATGGCAGCTTCCCCTTCCCGGTGAAATACGGTTATGCCGCCGTCGGGCAGGTCGAAGTGGGTCCATCTCATCTCGTAGGCAAGGAGGTGTTCGCCCTGTTCCCGCATCAGGATAGGTTCATCCTGCCCGCTGATCAGGTCACTGTCCTGCCGGATACGCTACCAGCGCGGCGGGCGGTTCTTGCGGCCAATATGGAAACGGCCCTCAACATCATCTGGGACGCCGGCATTCAGCCAGGCGATCGCGTCGCGGTCTTCGGCGCCGGCGTGGTCGGCTCGCTTGTCGCCTATCTCGCATCCCGGATCGTCGGCACCGAGACGATCGTCGTCGACCTCGATACCGCGCGGCAGGAACTGGCGGCCGCGCTCGGCCTGACTTTCATCCAGGCAGGAACGCTTGATGGCGAATTCGACGTGCTGATCAATGCGACGGCGTCGGCAGAGGCGCTGCAAGAGGCCATCACGCATGCCGGCATGGAGGCGAAGATCGTCGAAGCGAGTTGGTATGGTGACCGGCCAGTGTCGATCCCGCTGGGCGGCGCCTTCCACTCGCGCCGGCTCTCGCTGGTCAGCTCGCAGGTCGGTGGAATTCCGGCGTTGCGACGCGCGCGCTGGACATATGCACGACGCATGGCGAAGGCCCTCGAACTGCTGCTCGACCCACGCCTGGATCGCCTGATTTCAGGTGAAACCGCTTTTTCTGAACTGCCCGACGCCTACGCTCGTATCTTGTCTTCACAAGATACGTTGTGCCATCGCATCCGCTACTGACGAAAGAGAGCCTATGTTTGCTGTTGAAGTCCGAGACCATATCATGATCGCCCATAGCCTGCCGCGTCCGGTGTTTGGCCCGGCCCAAGGAATGCATGGAGCGACATTCGTCGTCGATGCGGCATTTTTCACAAAGGACGTCGACGAAGATGGCCTGGCCGTCGATATCGGTGCGGCCATGACGGTGCTGTCGGAGGTGCTGAAGCCGCTCAACTATAAGAACCTCGATGAGGTCGAGGCCTTCAAGGGTAAGGTGAGCACGACGGAAGTGATCGCCAAACATATCTTCGACCAACTCGCTCAGGCGGTTTCGGAAAAGCGTCTTGGACCGGGAAGTCACAGGATCTGCCGACTGAAGGTCATGCTGCATGAATCGCATGCGGCGCGTGGCTGGTACGAGGCCGATCTTTGAGCCGTTCGCTGACCTTCGCCTATCCGGGCGACCTTTCCCTGAAGACCGGCGGTTATGCCTATGATCGCAAGGTGATCGACGGATTGAGGTCACTCGGCTGGACGGTCGACCTGTTGCCGCTCGGGGAAGGTTTTCCTGCGCCCTCGCAAGCGACCATCCAAAGCGCGAGCAAGATGCTGTCCGCCCTGCCCGACAATACGCTGCTGCTGGTGGACGGTCTTGGCTTCGGGGTGCTGGAGGCCTGGGCCACGGCCGAGGCCGCGCGCCTCAGGATCGTCGCACTGGTTCACCATCCGCTCGCCCTCGAAACCGGGCTTTCCGAGACTGAACAAAAGGGGTTCCGCGCAAGCGAACGGGCGGCACTCGCCTCTGCTCGCCATGTGATCGTCACCTCGCCGATGACGGCTCGTGAAGTTTCGGCAAACTACCGCGTCGAGGCTCATTCCATCACCGTGGCGCTGCCGGGGACAGAGCGTGCGGATCCTTCTTCCGCCAACAATCATCCGGTCCCGCAGATCCTTTCGGTCGGCACGCTGTCGCGGCGGAAGGGGCATGATGTTCTGCTTTCGGCGCTGAAATCGATCGAGGATCTCGATTGGCAAGCAACGATCATCGGCAGCAAAACACTCGACCCGGCGACAAGTGCCGCACTCTCACGCCAGGTCAACGAACTGGATCTCGCCGAACGCGTGCAGCTTGCTGGCGAAGTCGACGATCCGAAGGGCTACTTCGCCGGCGCCAACATCTTCGCGCTGGCCAGCCGCTACGAAGGCTATGGCATGGTCTTTGCCGAAGCGCTCTCCCATGGCCTGCCGATTGTCGCCTGCAAGGCTGGTGCCGTGCCGGATGTCGTGCCTGAAGAGGCCGGCATGCTCGTTCCGGTAGACGATGCAGATGCCTTTGGCCGGGCCCTGCGCCTCCTGCTGACCGATCCGGACGCGCGGCAAAGGCTGGCGGCAGCAGCGCGGCAGGCGGGCGCGCGGCTACCGGATTGGCCCGAGACGGCGCAGATCATCTCCGATGCATTGGAAAAGATATCATGAGTGGCTTCGACAAGGACTGGCTGGCATTGCGCGAACCCGTCGACCTACGCGCACGGGCAATGTCCCTGGTAGACGAGCTCGCACGACATCTCGGGACTGTAGCGCAAGCGTCACTGCTCGACATCGGCTGCGGGACAGGCTCGACCTGGCGAAGCCTCATTCCGCACGTCCCAACCGATACGCGCTGGATGCTCCTCGACTACGATCCCCTGCTGCTGGCCGAGGCGGAACGCCGCATTGGCGAGAGGGGAAATGTGTCCTTCCGCCAGTTCGATCTCAACGAGGTGCAATCCCTGCCGCTTTCCGATGTAACGGTGGTGACGGCATCGGCATTGTTCGACCTATGCTCTGCCGATTTCGTCCAGCGTTTTGCCGACACCATCGCGGGCAACGGGACTGGTCTCTATGCGGCCTTGAACTATGACGGCATGATGGAATGGTCGATCCCGCATGCGCTCGATGGGCAGGTCGCCGCGGATTTCAACCGGCACCAGCGGGTCGACAAGGGATTTGGACCAGCCCTTGGTCCTGATGCTACAGACCGTTTACGGCATGCTTTCGAGACGCTCGGCTACAGTATCTCCGTCGGCCCTAGCCCTTGGCTCATGGGTCCTGACGATGCGGCCCTGCAGGCTGCCTTCCTCGATGGGCTGGAAAAGCCGCTGACAGAGATCGGCAGCCTGACCAGAGAGGATATCAGAGCCTGGATGGACTTCCGGCTGGAGAGGATCGGGGAAGCCGGTAGCTCATGCGTGGTCGGCCACGCGGATATCCTCGCCCTGCCCCGCAGCTGAGCGAGCGCATGACTTGAGATCGCAATCGAAGAGTATGTCACTGCCGAGAGCGTAAACCCTGGCGTCCGGCCGATGGGCGCTTGCAAGTTTCTCGATCGGAGGAAGTGCAATACCGGCGGGTCCGGAGCCGATGATAAGCGGGGCGATTGCCACATGCAGCCGATCAACCACGCCCGCCTCGATGAAACGGGCAATGGTGCGTGCACCGCCTTCGACCAGAATGCGGCGCAGGCTGCGACCGGCGAGTGCCTCGAGAATATCCCGGGGATCGATTCCGCCCACCCCCTGTCGGACCCGCAGCACATCCGCCTGATAGTTTTTTTCCGGAGCATCCTCTCCCTGGATCAGGATGACCGGAGCACCGCCATCGCGGAACAGGCGCTCGTCTCCGGTCAGCTCGGCGCGACAGTCGATGACCACACGGACAGGGTTCGGCCCCTTTACGGCCCGCACGGACAAGCGTGGATCATCGCATTTTACCGTGCCCACACCCACGATCACGGCTTCCACGAGGGCGCGACAGCGATGCAGATGAGCTATCCCGTCAGGGCCGGAGATATCGCGGGCGTCGCCGGACAGGGTGGCGACACGCCCATCGAGTGACTGCCCGACCTGGGCCAGGACAAATCCATCGTCGGCTGCCGCGATCGGCGCGTAAAGCGCCGTGGCTGGGTCGGCATCGTCCAAGGCGACCTTGGTGGCGCTGCCACGCATGGCGAGAAGGCGCGCCCAGAGCTGGTCGGTCATGTCGATCTTGCGCATAGCGATCCTGTCCTGAAGTCCTACAAAATACGATAAAGCGTGCCGTCACGCCGTATGGCGTGGTGGAATATGACAGCTGCAAAATGCAACGCAAAAAGGGCAAAAAGGATCCATGCGCTCCAACCGTGGATCGCCGAGAGGACGAAGGCGATGTCCGGTGCCTTGCCGATTGGGCTCCAGACCGTGAAGAGACCGAACCACTGTAGCGGGAAGCCATGGGCGTTTGTCGCGAGAAAGCCCGAAACCGGCATCACGATCAGGAAGACATAGAGAAGTCCGTGCACCAGATGCGCGGCCGCCTTCTCGAGGGGCGGCCCTTCGACCAGGGGTGAAGTGCTTGTCAGTCGGGCGCCGATCCGGACCAGCATGAGCCAGAGGACAAGAAACCCAAGGCTCTCGTGAACAAGATAGAAATCGAGCTTCACGTCTTCCTTGACGAAGCCGATCACAAAACCCAGAGGCCAGGTTGCGAGCACGAGCCCGGCGATCACCCAGTGGAGAATCCGCACGCGCCCTGCATGGCGCTCAGTGCTGCTCGTCATTTGCACGCTGCTCATCCAACCACACTCCCCATCCTGTACCGCTCGCATGCGATCACGTCGTTCACCACCATCAAGGATGTGTCTCTTTGACGACAATGTAAACGGAAGATGACAGGCGATGGATCAGGTCACACTGAGGTGATCACAGTGTAGGCGGTGCCTTCTGGAAGAAGACGTAGGAGCCCTTTGCCACCTTGAAGATGTCGCAGTTGCGCCGGATCTTGCGCTCGCCCTCCAGTCGGAAAACGCCGAGCGAGCCGGAGAAGCCATCGGGTGACATGACGCGTTCGGGGGCGAATGCCACCTCTCCCCAGCGCCCGGCGAGGCCGATTGCCATGGCCATGGCATCGAAACCGTATCCAGCCTGCGCAGAAGCCGGCATGCCATAACTCGACATATAGCGGTTGCCGATCCGCGCCTGCACGTTCTGGTCATATCTGCAGACGATGCTGCCGGTGAGCTTGGGCTCGTTCAGATCCTGATGCGTCAGCGCGGCACTCGCCACAATGCGACGCCCGGGGCGCGGCGGATTTGCGGCATCGGCCTTCTTGAGAATCTCGCCCGGAGACTTGACACCCGGCATCAACACGACCATGTCCGCCTTGCTCCAGGCGGCCAACGCCTTCGGAGGCAATGCGCCTCCAACCAGCTCCACGACGGGTTCGACCTTGCCCCCGAAGGCCTTGATCTGAGCGGCGATGCGCTCAGCCTCGATCTTTTCGGCCGGTGTGGATGCGAGGATCACGGCATGCGTCGCCCCTTCTGCCATGGCGAAGGATGCGCTTTCGATGAGACTGTCTGCGGGGCTGGATACAAAGGCGTAGACATTCGGCGGATTAGGCATGTCGTTTGTCTGGAATGCGACCATCGGCACATCGAGGCCTCCGAGCCCGCGCTGAATGATCTCGAATTCCGGCCCGCGGGCCGTGGTGATGATCAGGGATACCTGCTGACGGGCAAGCGTCTTGGCCGCCGCCTCGATGGCTTCCGGCTTGTCGGTGGTCTCAAGCATGGTCAGCTTGACGACATCTGAGCCCAGCGTGTTGACGGCAAGGGCCGCGCCGTCGCGATACTCACTGTCCGCCTGGCGGCTTGGCTGGTCCGCACGCCGGACACCAAGATAGGCGACCTTTACTGACCCTGAGCCCAACGTCTGGCTGTAGAGCCCGGTATTGCTGGCGACAGCTGGTGCACCTTCGCCTTTGGCGGGTGTGAAGTCGTCGGTCTGGCATGAAGAGAGTGCAGCGAGCACTAGGACAAGCGTCCCGGCTCGCAGAAGTCTCCGGGTGGCTTTTTCTGATCCGACCATGATTACAGCTACGTTCCACTCCTCGATCCCAGCCGGACCGTAAGCATTGGGCCTGTCTTGCGCAAGAGTGAAGGCGTTCCATATCTGGGCAGATTAAAAAGATGGTAACCATCCGTGTTTCTCTGCCATTCTTATCGCGGCAGAGGCGACTGAAGTGGATGTTTCCTGTCACCCATGGGCTTAGGGAGCATCTGGTTAACAGAATATTTTCAGCATGCGTTGCTTTTTACTATAATATTTCCTCGCGCATTCAAAGTATAGTATTCATGTATCGGAACCAATAATTCAATCAATACGGCTATTCTTCGAACAACAATCGGAGAATAGCGATGAACAACAAGAATAAAAACATTGTCGCAGCCTCGGCTCTCGCAGCAGCATCCCTGCTTTCTTCGAATGCGGCAGCGGCGCCAATCCTGCCGGGAACGCTCTCCTCCTATTCGACAGTCGCGCAGACCCTCGTGCTCGGCATGAGCCCGCTGGCAACCTCCTTTGGCCAGACCCTCGGTGAGCGGATCACGAGTGGCTGGATGGAGGCGGGTCGGCTGCTCGATGCAAGCGTAACTGTCCAGACGGTCGCACTCCTGCCGAATGACAAGACATTGTCGACCGGCGCCGTTGCCCCAGGGCCGAAGCCGTCACCCTCCAAGCGGAAAGCCACACAGGCAGGCGATGTCTTCGGCTCCGTCGCCATTCCCTTCAAGAAGCTGGGTGCACTGAAGAAGTCAGCGCCGACCTTCGCCGAAATCGCCAACGGCAGCGCCCTCGACTGCGGCGGCACGAACTGTTTCAATTCGGAGGCTATCTTTCAGCGCACGTCTGCGGGTGGCGGCATGTCCTCGCTGCGTGACAAGCTCAACCTCGTCAATCACGAGGTGAACCGTCGGATCAAGTATCGCAAGGATACCGACAGCCACGGCCGCCTCGACCAGTGGTCGTCGCCGTCGCAAACCCTGAAGTCAGGGTTCGGTGATTGTGAAGACTATGCGCTGCTCAAGATGGCGGTTCTCGAAAGCCAGGGCATAGCGCTCAAGGACATGACCGTCGTGATCCTCTACGACAAGAAGCGGCATTTCTACCACGCCGTGCTGTCCGTCGAAGTCCAGGGCACACATTACATTCTCGACAACATGCGGGATCGGGTGCTGGCCGACAGCAGGCTTCCAGATTACCAGCCGCTCTATTCGATTTCGAACGGTCGAGGCTTCCTGCACGGTACGCGCACGAAGGGCAAGGCATTGGCCATGAAGAGCTTCGACAGTATTGCGCCGGGTGAAGGCGGAGAACTCTGATCGCGAGCCGAATGGTCAGCCGCGGACGACGTAGCCGATCACCATCTGCTTCTGATGGCTGGGTGCCATGGCCAGGTTCATCTGCCCGGTCAGCTGCTTGCCGGCGCAGGTCGCCGTGAAACCGGTGGTCACCATCTTGCCCTTGCCCGACAGGCTAAGGATCGCTTCATCAACCTGGGTATCGAGAACAAACCTGAATCCCGACGACAATTGCGCGACATTGCCAAGCACCAGTCGCTGCTTCAACATGGTCATGAAAGGTTCGTTGAAGAACTGGATCTTCTTGTCCTTGGTGAGCACGATGGCGGGCGTCGGGCAGGCCTGGATCAGCGTGTTGAGATTGTCCGTCGAATAGACGTTTTCCACGTGTGCCAGCCGGCGCCACATCCACCGAAAGGCGACGACCCGCAGCATGGAAGCGAGATTGCTATGCTCTCCGACCTGGGTCGCCGCTTGGTCCACGACATCGCCGATGGACTGCCGGGAGCCGTTCACGAGCCATGACAGGCCATCCCAGTAGACGCTTTCAAGGCGTATCCCGCGCCGAGCCCCGCCCCGTCCGACGATCGCGCGGAACTTTGGCTCGGCATCGCTCTCCTCGACATGCTGCATCGATGCCGGGTTAAGATCGGCCTGATCTGTCTGAACCAGATGCCGCTCCGGAAACGCCATGGCTCACCGCTCGGTCAGGGCGACGGATTGCGCCTTGTTGATCGGCTTCATGAGATAGCTCAGGATCGTCTTGCGGCCGGTCATGATCTCGGCCGTCGCCACCATGCCCGGGATGATCGGATAGGCCTTGTCGCCCCTTATGAGCTCTGACACATCCGTCTTGACATGGACGAGGTAGAATGTCTCTCCCTTTTCCTTGTCGACGATGCTGTCGGCAGAGACATTGGTGACCTCGCCCTCGAGGCCCCCAAAGATCGAGAAGTCGTAAGCCGTCACCTTGACGATCGCCTTCTGGCCGCGCGTGATGAAAGCGACGTCGCGGGGTGAGATCTTTGCCTCGATCAGAAGCGTGTCCGCCGTCGGAACGATGCCGGCGACCACCGTGCCAGGATCAACATAGGCACCGATCGTATTGACCTCCAGCGTGTTGACGATGCCATCGACCGGCGAGCGGATATCTGTCCGGCTGACACGATCGGTCGCGCCGCGGATCGTCTCGTCGATGACAGACAGTTCGGCAAGAGTCTGGGCCTTTTCCGTCAGCGCCTGCTGACGCAATTGCAAGGCGAGCTCGTCGACCTGCAGGCGCGCCTCCTCGACGGCACCCCGCAGGCGCTCGAGGCTTTCCTGGTAGACGGTGATCTGGCCGCGTTGGTCCGTCAATTCGCGTTCGATCGTGATCAGTTCGGTCTGCGCCACAAGGCCCTTCTTGGCGAGCGGGCTCATGAGATCGTACTGGCGGGTCGACTGGGTGATGTTTTGCTCCAGGCGCACGATATTCGCCTGGGCTTCCGTCAGTTCGTTCTCGCGCTGGCGCACGCGCTCCCGCAGCACACCCGCCTTGTTCAGGTAGCTCGCCTTGTTCGCGGCGAAGAGCCGCTCTTCGTTTTCGCAAACCTTGCTGGCAACCGTCTGCACATCTTCCGGGCAGACGAAGGCCGCGTCGTAACTGCCTGCCTCTTCGAGTGCGAGGCGCGCGATCTTGGCGCCGAAGGCGCGTGCCTTGGCGACGGATTCGCCCAAAGACGATTCCGTCGTCGTGTTGTTGAGCTGGACGATGAGCTCGCCCTTGCGGACCACCTGACCGACCTGGACGGCGATAGTCTCGACCACGCCCGCTTCGGAGGACTGGATGATCTGAGTCTTCGAAACGGGGATGACCTTGCCTTCGCCGCGGGCGATCTCGTCGATTTCGGCGATGGCAGCCCAGGCGAGGAAAATCACGATAAAGGCCGCCACCAAAGCGACGATCATCCTGGCCATGAATGGCGGTGTATCGGCGATCGGGCGGCTCATGGCTTCACACCCTTTTTCTGCATGGCTTCAATCACCTGCTTCTTTGGACCATCGGCGACGATCCGCCCCTTGTCGAGGACGATCAGGCGGTCGACGAGATCGAGCATGGTGAAGCGATGGGTGGCGATCAGCAGCGTCGTGTCCTTGTCGAAGGCCGAAGACAGTCGGTTGATGAGATGTCGCTCGCTGGCAAGATCCATCGCGCCGGACGGCTCATCGAGGAAGACGATCTTCGGCTTGGTCAGCAGCAGGCGGGCAATCGTCATTGCCTGCTTCTGGCCGCTGGAAAGATTGGAGCCGCGCTCGCCGACAGGCATGTCAAAGCCGCGCGGATGGCGCGAAACGAACTCTTCGACACCGGTCATGCGGGCCACTTCGAGCAATTCCTCGTCTGTCGCATCGGCACGACCAATCAGCAGGTTTTCCTTCACGGTCCCGGAAAAGAGATCGGAGGATTGGCCGGCGACGGCGACGGCCGATCGCACTTCAGACATGTGATACTGGCGGATATCGACGCCATCGATCAGGATGCGCCCTTCGTTCGGCGCGAAGAGGCCATCCAGCAGGCGACCCAGCGTTGTCTTGCCGGATCCGATGCGTCCGATGATGCCGACCTTCTCGCCCGGTGCCACGGTGACCGATAGCTTGCTGATGACGGGATTGTCCGAGCCCGGATACTGGAAGGTCACATCCTGGAAGCTGAAGCCACCATGCTTGATCTCTCGGTTGACGAAACCGACGGTCGAGGGCCGGTCTTCCGGCTGTTCCATAACCTGGTCGAGGATGCGGAGCGACAGGGTTGCCTGGCGGAAGCGGGCGAGCGTCATGGCGATCTGCCCTAGCGGAGCGCCAGCGCGGCTGGCCAGCATGACCGTCGCGATGATCGCCCCCATGGCAAGTCGCCCCTCCGAGAATTCGTAGGTGCCGGCAATCACGATGAGAACGCCAACGATCTGCTGGATCAGCGCCGTCAGGTTGATCGCGTTCGTCGAGATATGCTTGATCTCTTCGCTGGTCCGGCTGGAATGCTTCATCAATTCCTGCCAGCGGCGCAGCATGGTCGCTTCGGCGCGCAGGCTCTTCAGCGTTTCGATGGTGGAAATCGTTTCCACCAGTAGCGACTGGCGTTTCGACGCTTCGTTCGAGGCGGCTGCCATACGATGGCCGATCTGCGCCTGGGCGCGGAAACCGATGGCGACCGAGAGAAGCAGGGCAACGGCCGGAATTACGGCGAGCCAGCCGGAGATCAGGTAGATGACGATCAGGAAGATGAAAACGAAGGCCGTGTCGATCATCAGGCCGATCGTGTTCGAGGTGAAGAATTCACGCACGAATTCATACTGCATCACGCGGTTGGCATATTCGCCGGTCGACATCGGCCGCGAGGCGAGCGTCGTGTTGAGCACCTTGTCGAAGATCATCTGCGACAGGCGTAGGTCGGCATTGCGTCCGGCATGGTCGATCAGGGCGGCGCGCGCCTCCTTCAACAGATAGTCGAAGAGATAGGCGAGCATGATGCCCGCTGCCAGCACCCAGAGCGTCGGGATTGCCTTGTTCGGCAAGACCCTGTCATAGACATTCATGGTGAAGAGCGGCGAGGCAAGCGCTATTAGATTGATGAACAGGGCCGCGACGACGACGCGCAGATAGGTGCGCCAATAGGGAATGAGGGCACGCACGAGCCAGTGGCGCTTTTCGATCCGATCGGCCGCGCCGATCTGGGCCTCTTCGCTGTCGTTGCGATAATAGAGCGTGAAGGCAAAGGCCGCTTCAAGGCCAAGGGCCAGCAGTTCCTGATGGCTGAGGCGACTGGCAGCCGTGCCTTCGCGCACGTCCAGCGTATAGACACCGTCGTCGCTCACTTCGAGTAGCGGCAGTGTGCCGCCGTCCTTCAGCATGACGATGGCGGGACAATCGAAATCATTCTCGCGGATCGCCCGTTCGCCGATCTGCATGACCTGCAGGCCGATGCGCTCAGCGACATGCTCGACATCGTCAAGCTCGAGCGACTCGACGATTTCGTCCGGCAGACCAGAAAACAATACGGTATCAGAGCTGGGCCGGCCATAAAACGCGGCCACAGCCTTGAAGGATGCACGAAAGCTCAGGCGGGCACGAGGGCCCGCCGGTTCGATCAACGAATTTAACATGTCATCCTATCGGATGGGCGTTTACTGAAGCGGCGCCAG
>UBNV01000004.1 GCA_900466945.1 Hyphomicrobiales bacterium | reverse complement strand
CGAGCTTGAATTTGGTCATGTCAGATCTCCTGTTTGGGATCTGTCGTCTTTGCCAGGCAAGGGCTGCAGCGAAATTGCGGAAACGACCTTTGGTGTTTCAAGCGTAACGTTGGATCGCCGGCACGCTCTTGGCGCCTGCTCCCCATGGTCCACAAAACGGCAGGCATGGCAAACGTCTTTCGATCCTGGTCGAAATCACAGGGTTCGAAGCCGTGTCGTAGAATGCACTGCCAAGCCAGATAGCCGAGTAATCCAGCCCGCCACACAGTGAACATTGAAGCCCGCAATGAAGCGAAACAGTAACTCGCAATTCAGTCGCGGTCGCGTCCGTCACTGACGAGCACCAGCCGGGAAAGTGTGAAAACCGCTGACCAGCCGATAGCCCATCCGGCTGCGACATCGCTCACCCAATGCTCTCCGGTCAAGACCCTCGCGCCGCACAAGGCCACCGCACACAAGTGGAAGGGAAGGCGCAAGTGCGGAAAGCGCATTGCGGCGGCGATAAAGACTGCGGCAGCACACGCGGCTTGTGCCGAAGGCAATGAGGCATAGGAATCGGCGAAGGCAAACGGATGGAAGAGAAACGGATCCAGGTTCAAACCCACCTCGGGACGCGCGCGACCGATGGCGTGCTTGAGGACAAGTGCCACGGCGAGCGAGGCCGACGCACAAGTGAAGCTGAACAAACCATAACGCGAGAAATGCACGTCGCCGGGACGGACACTGGCCGCGACCGACAACAACAGGCAGGCCGGCAAAAGAAAGACTGGCTCCATGGCCACCGACAGCACAGCCGCCGCATCGCCCACAGCCTGGGGCAAACCCTGCACGGCGATCGCAACCGTCCGATCACCTTGACTAAACGAGACCGCCCCCAGAAATATGGCGACGAGGGCTGGCCAAAGTCTCGCAACACAGGCCTTGACGTTGGCGAAGCCGAAAAACGGGTTCGGTCGAATGGTCATGATATCAGCCCATCGGATTGCAGAGACATTGATCGAGAATCTGCAGTTGCTCTGAAAACGGCAACCGCCGCACCTGCGATGCTCAGCGCAGATGTCGATGAAATTTCACTGACTGCTGACTGCGTTACATCTGGAATGCCGGTCCTGGGTCAATGACAAGCGTAGCGCACTGCCGAGCCACCGAAATCAACACGGAAGAAACGCACCGCAATGTGCTCTCCCTGCAGACGACCAATCTGCGCCAAAAAAGGAGCTACACATGAAGACCTACATTTTTTCCGCCCTCGTCCTCGCAGCGCTCGCAACGCCAACTATGGCACTCGAACCGATCCCCGGCAGCATCACCTTTCCGACGCAACCGCGAAGCAAGCTGCTCAAGGCCCCCATCGGCAGTGTCGTCAACCACAACTTCACCGACGGTTTCGGCCGGCGGGTAGAGGAGAAATACATCATCAATCCTGACCGTAGTCTCAAGCTCGTCCATCGGACGACGAAGCAACACTGAGAAACAAGAGTGACATGGGCGTACCAAAATTCGCCCATGTCACAGCATCCGCCCGCAGGCCGACAAGCCAGGCGTTGGCGCTTACACGCCATCCCACCTTTTCCATAGCAAATCCCTCTTTGCGTCTGGCCCGCGCTACACCTGTAAGCATTCCAAGCCTTGGCCGAAACATACGCGTAGCCCAGCGCAAATCATCTCCAGGTCATCATCCAGGAGACCTGAAATGCCAGATTCAGAACGTCGAACCGCCAAGAGCACGAACAGGCGAACCTCGCCAAATCTGCAGCTGGTAACGAGCGCTTACGGCAGCATCAATTCAGCTGCCCCCGATACCCGCTACATCGCCCAAGCGGGGGCGACAGAAGGTCTCGCATGGAAGCTTTTCACCGCTTTCGGGCCTGCCGGCGATGCGCTGCATGCAAGCGAACTGACAATCAGAACTACGCCGCTATCGACGCAAGTGAGCGAGAAGACCTTGCCCCACAACCACTCGCCGCTGACGCGGACACGGCACTGGATCAGGGATTGCTACCGGACTTGGAAACGGGGGCGTCAGATGCGCGAAATGATGGTTTGCTACCGGGAAATGCCGAACTGGCTCTTGCGCGACATCGGCATAGAACGCAACCAGATCGGCTACACGGTTCCGAACGAGCACGGCTCTAATCCTCGACTGCCGTTCGGCCAAGCGGCCACCCACGGCATGCCGTGACATGCTCGGACAGCCCATGCGACACCCTTGTGATTGCAAACATGGTACGCATGCTGCGATCGCCAAGGTATCAACGAAGCTGCGGCGGGAGGCAGGCAAGAAGCGGCGATGTTGTCGCGTGCCTTTCAAGCGTCATCGGATCCTCAAGGCCTCCAGATGACAATATGCAATCACGCGACCCTTGCCAGACGACGCCATGCCGCTGGTGTTTGCCTGGTAATGCGCCGGAAAACCCGCGAAAGATGGGATTGATCGGCGAAGCCGCAATCGAGAGCGATTTCGGAGAGCGGGCTCTCAGTATTGAGCATCATATGCATGGCCTGCTCGACACGCCGACGGCTTACATATTCGTGTGGAGAGGTTCCAAACGTCACGCGGAAAGCGGCTGAGAAATAGCTGTTGCTCAGCCGGGCCATCTGCGCAAGCTCGTCCAGGCCGATCCGACCGGCATAGTTCTTTTCAACATGCCGCCTCACACGTTCCGCCTGCCATGGTGCAAGGCCACCACGGATCGAGACCCCAGCTTTTTCCACCAGCCTGCCGGTATCATTTGCGAGAAGGGAGGCCTGCCTGACGAACTCGATCGCAGCGGTCTGATCTCGCTCGACCAGAGACATTGCATGTACGAGCAATCGGTTGACATGATGGTGCTGTGAAACAGGCGCGGCCATGCCCTGGGGCCTGTGGAGACTGCTGCTGTCGATCTGAAACGAAAGTGCGGACATAATGATCTCCACCGGGTTTGGGCTGGTGAAGAGAGTTTCGGCCGAACTGGCTTCGAAGGTAATTGTACTGATATCGACCAGCGTCAGACAGCAGTACTAGCCCTACATACGATGGTATCGTTTTGCATGTCGCATTCCCATCCGAGTGGCTCGCGCTCCCGGATCGCAAGGAAGGAGTAGTAGCCAGCGGGTCCGGAGTTGAAGGACGAGCAAGCGAAGCCCTCGATACCACGACAACGAAAATGCCGCCGCGGGTAAGGCGGCGGCATTGTTTTTGGATGAAACGCTTCAGCTCTTCACGAAGGCCAGGAGATCCGGGTTGATCACGTCAGCATTGACGGTCAGCATGCCGTGCGAATAGCCCTTATAGACCTTAAGTGTGCCGTTCTTCAGCAGCTTCACCGAAAGCTCGGCCGAGGCAGCGATCGGCACGATCTGGTCGTCGTCCCCATGCATGACGAGCGTCGGCACCGAGATGTTCTTCAGGTCTTCGGTCTGGTCGGTTTCCGAGAAGGCCTTGATGCCGTCGTAATGGGCCTTGGCACCACCCATCATGCCCTGGCGCCACCAATTCTGAATGACGCCTTCATGCACGGTCGCACCTTCGCGGTTGAATCCATAGAACGGACCGGCCGGAACGTCGCGGAAAAACTGGGCGCGATTGGCGGCCAAACCCGCGCGCAGCCCATCGAATACTTCGATCGGCAAGCCACCGGGATAGGCTTCCGTCTTCACCATGATCGGCGGGACGGCAGCGACCAGAACGGCTTTTGCCACACGACCCTGCGGTTCGCCGAACTTGGCGACGTAGCGCGCCACTTCACCGCCACCCGTTGAGTGACCGATATGGACTGCATTGCGCAGATCGAGCTTTTCGAAGACGGCTGAGGCATCGGCTGCATAGTGGTCGAGATCGTGACCTTCGCCCACCTGCTGCGACCGGCCATGGCCACGGCGGTCATGCGCTATCACGCGGTAGCCGTTGAGAACGAAGAAGAGCATCTGCGCATCCCAGTCGTCGGAGGAAAGCGGCCAGCCGTGATGGAAAACGATTGGCTGTGCGTCCTTCGGACCCCAGTCCTTGTAGAAAATTTCGACGCCGTCTTGGGTGGTAACGAAGTTCTCGGTCATTGCTATCATTCCTTGGTTTTGAGGTTCGGTGGAGTTTTCCTGGGCAAAGACCGGGAGCGTCGTTGCCAGTGAAAGGGAGGCACCCGCAAGCATGATCTGCCTGCGTGACATTAGAATTTCTCGTTTCTGATCCATCGGTTGCGTTCCTGCTGCTTGGATGACCCGAACCTAGCGATTGCCTGAAATCCGCTCTTGTCTCGGGGAACGCTTTTTGGGACGTTTGTCTGGTTGCGTCGACCGACACGGCCAGCAAGGTAGCAGCGCGCAGCGACAATCGGGATGCGGCCATCCGGATGGCTCGAGCCATCGGAGCCAAGACTGCTGGACGTGTTCGGATGGTCGAACCGCAGTAAGACGGCTCCTCCAGACATCGTCGAACGCGCCGCTATCCAGGGAGAAGGACTTTGTTGAAAGTAGAAAACTCGGGGCCTACAACGAAATTGGCCTTGGCAAGACCGCGAGCCAGGGCTGAGTATGGCTACTAAGAACAATGAGCGCGCATGTCGGCGTGAAATGGTTCCGCTGCCCCTCGACAGCCAAGGGTATGACAAGGACCGCGTTGGTTGTTGTAGGCGTCGATGAACGTCGTGAGCCGCTTGGATGGAAGGGGCTCGATCACACCGGCGGGACGCCATGTTGCATATGTAACAAGCGCGCGCTCAGAGAACGCTTTCAACAGTCACCTTTTTTTGGCATGACCGTGATTGCCGAAGAGAGATTTGCGAAGAGTGAGGACGGGTAGCACGTGAAGAATACCGCGCCAGTTATCTATATTATAGATGATGATGAATCCCTCCGGCATTCACTCGACCACTTGTTCAGATCGGTCGGCTTCGCAACTCGGACTTATGTCTCGACACAAGATTTTCTGGCAACGGATCGCCCCGACACGGATGCCTGCCTTGTCCTCGACATTCGCCTTCAGGGCACAAGCGGCCTGGATTTTCAGGAGCAACTGAACGAGGCAGGAGTTCACCTCCCGATCATCCTGATGACAGGTCATGGAGACATTCCAATGTCCGTTCGCGGGATGAAAGCTGGCGCTATCGATTTCCTGACCAAGCCGTTTCGCGATCAGGAGATGTTGGACGCGGTTGCCTCGGCGCTTAAAGTCGACAGCAAACGTCGAGCCAACCATGGATTTTTGGTGGAGCTCGAATCGCGGTATCAGTCCCTGACCTCGCGCGAACAGCAAGTCATGTCCCTTGTCACCAAGGGTCTGCTGAACAAGCAGGTTGCCGGTGATCTTGGCATCAGCGAAGTGACCGTCAAAATCCACCGCGGCTCGGTGATGAAGAAAATGAGTGCGCGCACGCTGCCAGACCTCGTTCGCATGGCGGATGCGCTGAAACAGCGTGCCACGAAGGATGCGGGTAACACCACCGTATGATGTCCGGAATGGCTGAATTGTGCGATTGAGGATTGAATATTCTCGACGCCGAAAAGGCCAGATTTATGTCCCCGCCTCGGAATGTGCATATCGCGATCGTCGACGACGATGACTCCTTCCGTGATGCAACGGAATGGCTGATCAGATCGCTGGGATTTGACGTTTCCGGCTATGCGTCTGCAGAAGCATTTTTTCTCGGTGTGTGTGCGGATCGGAAGGCTGATTGCATCATATCGGACATCAACATGCCCGGCTTAACGGGAATTGAGCTGAAGCAACGACTGAATGAAGAGGGAAACAAAGTGCCTGTCATCTTCGTCTCAGCGCAAACCGACCCCAGCTTGCCTCATCGCGTGATCGCCTGTGGCGGCGTCGCCCTGTTACAAAAGCCGTTTCAAGGTCGGCATTTGATCGACGCCGTCCATCGCGCGATCGGTATCCACCCGCTGAACTGAGGCTATTCTCAGGTTATTCCGCCCCGCAACACCCGCAGTTGCACGCAACCTTGTGATCTAGTCCGTCCAACTTTCGTCCCGCGCATCGCAGTAACGCACCGCACTGGGCCAGACGGAGACGTAAGCACCCAGCAGGAACATGCCGGCACCCACCGCGAGCAAGTAGTGCAAATGGAAGAGCGGCGCACTGGGAAGCAGAGCTCCAATCACCAGCGGCGTAAGCCCACCACAAATTGCAAAGGTTACATTGTAAGCCAGCGAGATGCCCGTATAGCGAACATTGCCGGGGAATGCCCGAACCAGGAAGCATGGGATGACGCCAGCCAATCCATTAAAGAACGATGCTAACCCGTAAAGCAGATACACATTGCCGCTGGCCGGGTTCACCTGCGTATAAAACAGGAAATTTGCAGCAGCGAAGGGAATGCTGGCAAACATGAAATATCTGCCGAGCCCGGTGCGATCCGCGAGATAACCGCGAAAAGACCCCCGGCACAAACAAATGGCACCCCAAATGCAGATATGAGCAGCGCGTCCTGAGCCTCGAACTGGTATCGTTTCTGCAGGATGAGTGGTGTCATGAGCGTCGTGACAATCACGACGGCAGACAGAATCCAGGTTGCAACGACCGACATCGAAAGCGCCCCCCAATGCCGTTGCAACACCACCATGATCGGAAGCGCCTTGACCACCGCCCCCTCCTCCCGCATCCGAAGGAATACGGGCGTTTCACTCAGCCAACGCCGCAGTATCGCACTCAGCAAACCTAAAACACCGGCCACGACAAACGGGATACGCCAGCCGTAATCGAGCATGGCCTCTGGCGAGAAATATCGATTTGCGGCAATCGTCACTACAGAGGCCAGAAAAACTCCGGAAATAAGCGACGAACTCATGAAACTGCAGGCGAACGCGAGATGGCGAGAACGCACGTGTTCTGCAACGAATGTCCAAGCCCCTGGAGCTTCGCCCCCGATCGCAACCCCCTGCACTATGCGCAGCAATACCAGAATGAAAGGTGAGAGCCATCCGGCCGTGGCATAGCTCGGAACAAGTGCGATCCCGGTCGTTGCGAGGGCCATCAAAAGGATCGATATCAAGAACACCCGTTTGCGGCCCGATCGGTCCCCGTAATGGGCCATGATGAGACCACCCAAGGGACGGAAAATGTAGCCGGCGGCAAAGATGCCAAGCGCTTGAACGTCAGCGAGCCAACCCGGCGTGTCGGGCGGAAAGAAATTTTTGCTGATGATGGGCGCCAGGAAAAGGAAAATGACGAAGTCGAAGAACTCCAACGCCCCTCCAAGCCCGCACAGGGCTATGAGGCGAGGAACCCGGGCATCCCTGCTCGCCATACTTTCTCCTTGAGCAAATCTGTCGCGTTGATTGCAATTGGTTACGCAAAGCCAACGCTGATTGCAAGTGAGCGGCCTGCAGGCCAAATCGACAGAACTCCGGCAGAGTGAAACGACCTCGCAGGCGTTTTAATCCTACAGCGAGGGCTAGCGCGCGAGGTTTCGTGTTCCCTTATCTTTGGGCATCTTAGCCTGCAGCGGTCCCAGCCTGCGCGTGACAGCCGCTCAACGCTTCTGTGCGGAACGAGCCAGTTCACGAGCAAGGTCGACGAAAACCTGGAATGCAGCCGGCGGATTGCGACGACTTGGATAGTAGAGGCAAAGAGATGAGATCCTGGGCGTCCATTCCTCCAGAAGGCGCACGAGCTTTCCTTGCTCGATGTCTTCAAGAACATCTGATTCCATGAAGAAGCCGACCCCCACTGAGTTTAGGACGGCTCTACGCGCCAAAGTGGCTTCGTCCAACGTGATGGGTCCGCGAACGTCGATCTGCAGGAGCTGATCTTCGTCCTTGAACTGCCAGCGAAACATAGCGCCATTGGGCAGACGCGTGCAGACGCAGTCATGCTTCAGAAGGTCGGCCGGAACGACAGGTAGTTCGCGGTTTTCAAGATAGGCAGGACTTGCGACGACCGCATATCGCCTCGAGGGGCCGAGAGGGATTGCAATCATGTCCGTGGGCACGCGATTTTCGCTCCGCACTCCGAAGTCGAAGCCTTCCGCCACGATGTCGACGAAGTTTCCCTCAGTCACCAGATCGATATGCACGTCGGGAAACCGCCGCAAAAATTCGATGACCAGTGGCTCGATGATCTCGCGTGCGGCCGTCGCGAATGCGTTGATCCTAAGCGTCCCCGATGGGGTTTCCTGCTCGGAGCGTACGGCGTCGAGCGCCTGGTATATCTCCTTCAAAGCGGGCGTCACCTGATCGACAAACCGACGCCCCGCATCGGTCAGGGAGACGCTGCGCGTCGTGCGATTGAAGAGCCGCACCCCGAGCTGACCTTCCAGCTTCGCAATGGCATTGCTCAGAGCGGTCGTGGACATGCCCATATCAAGGGCAGCGGCGCGGAACGAACCACGCCGGCTAATCGCAATCACCGCATCAAAGTCCGTCAGACTGTAACTGGTCATTATCCCGAAAATCGCCATTCCTCGTCCGCATCTATCCCGATTATCGGATCTGCTGCAAGGGTCTATGTTATTTCCAGACATCAACGGAGAAGACCAAAATGCAGTATTATCAAGCCTTCATCAGCGCTGAGCAGACCGCTCAAGCATACCGCATTCTCGATGCCCTCATCGCCAAGCAACTGGTATTTGGCGGACCGATCGTGGGAGGGCCTGCGAAGTTCCTGTGGAATTTCAAGGACAGCGACGTGCCGGAAAGCATGCGTGAACCCAAGCTCTACACGCTCGACCAAGACTACAAATACATCATCACGTACACCCGCGAGGACCTCAAGGAGGAACTCATCGAAGTCGCGGAAGCAGCGTCGCTTGAAGAGGTCTGCATGATCTCCTTCCTACCGATGGAGATCAACCGCTCCCTGCGTTTGCTGCTTGATGCATCCTTCGAGGGCCGCGAAGCCCATGCCAAGCCGGAAGCGGTCGACGCAGTCGTCGCCCTCACTTTCGTGCCCAAGACGGATATCCCCAGCCGGACGAAAAGCTCTGACGGACCTATTGGCGGACGCCGCTGACACCCCCGACCAGAAAAGGAGACTGACAATGTCCATCGAACTCCCAGGCGCCATCGCCGCCTACTTTGACAATGACAAAAAGGGCAACGCAGCCGCGATTGCCGAAGGCTTCACGCAGGATGCCGTCGTCATCGACGAGGGCAATACCTATACGGGCCGCGACGCCATCCGCAAATGGATGGCGAATGCCTCCACGAAGTACACTTACACGGTCGAGCCATTTTCGATTGAGGAAACGGATGGCAAGACGGTCGTTAAAAGCCATCTCGTCGGAAACTTCCCCGGCAGCCCGGTGGACCTGCGCTATTTCTTCGTCCTGGACGAGGACAAGATCGCCAAGCTGGAGATCATCGTATGACCTCCTTTCTCAACCTCGAGGGCAAGCGCGCCCTCGTCACGTCAGGCACACGCGGTGCCGGAGCAGCCACCGTCGCCCTGTTCGAGCAACTCGGAGCGCAAGTGCTGACAACGGCCCGCACCCGGCCATCGGATATGCCGGAGACAAAGTTTGTGGCCGCCGACCTCACCACCGTCGACGGCTGCGCGACGGTGGCTGCCGAAGTACGCGAACGGCTTGGCGTCCCGGATGTCATCGTCCACATGCTGGGCGGATCGTCGGCGCCCGCGGGTGGATACCAGGCGCTTGACGAGACGGAATGGCAAAAGGAACTCGACCTGAACCTCATGCCGGCGGTTCGCCTCGACCGCGCGCTCTTGCCGGAGATGGTCAATCGTGGGTCTGGCGTGATCATTCATGTGACATCCATTCAACGCGAGTTTCCATTGCCGGAGGCAACTACGGCCTATGCAGCGGCAAAAGCCGCCCTCTCCACCTACAGCAAGAGCCTTTCCAAGGAGGTTTCGCCCAAGGGTGTGCGGGTCGTGCGCGTATCACCAGGTTGGATCGAAACGGAATCGTCCGTCGACCTGGCGAAACGCCTCGCCGATGAACATCGGGTCAGCGTAGAGGAAGGGAAGCAGATGATCATGAGGGCACTTGGCGGAGTGCCGATCGGCCGGCCTTCCAAGCCCGAAGAAATCGCAAACCTGATCGCGTTTCTCGCATCCGATCTTGCAGGCACGATTACCGGGACCGAATATGTAATCGATGGCGGGACGATACCAACGTCATAGGCCGCACGCAAACATCCGACCATGCAGGTGCTGAGTCTCGCACCTGCATGCAACTGCCATAGGCGTGCTTTCAAGTCTCTCATGCAGCGCGCCGTATAGATACTGACTGTAAGGATTCGCGGAACGTTTTTTTGACAACTGTTTGCATTCAGGCTGATGCGGGACATACAGGTGCACCACCGCATAGCCCGGCCCTGCAGCGCCCAAGAGGCGCCGCTTCTTTGGCAGTATGACGCTGCATGGTGAAACAATTGGAGTGCCCGGATGCCCTCGCTGAGCGATGGATGAAAGTCCCGGCAGCGGGCCAGTCGGAAGACTGCCGCAAGCAAGCTTCGCTCCATAATGTCTAACCATCCTCTGTGCATTCCGTCCCACCCGCTCTCAAGGCACCTCTGCGTTCCAACTGTAAGCAAGCGCGCACCTCTGAAATCGTTCCGTAACAACGGTCAGCCAGGAACAGGTTAAACAAAGTGACTGGATCTGCGGCAAAATGCCGGATCTAACCGGGCCAGATTAACTGCGACAGCCCGTAAGTTGTCGACGGGCCGTCACGAGCAGAACGCATGCGTTCAGCGGACACGAACACCTGAGCAGACGTGCAATATGCGGCGATTATGGTCCTACGAATCGGCACCCCGGACATCAGGCGATACGCCGCTGAAGATTCTCGTGAGTTTCTTCGCAGCGTTGTTCCTTGCGCTGCTGGCGGCGCATCAAAGACCGTCCTTGGACTGCGGGACCTGTGACGTGACCGCCTACGGCCGGCTTGTGTCCGACACGGCCCTCGCCTTGTTGGCGCTGACGCTATGTGGTTATGCATCCTGGCTGACATTGATGCAGATAAGGCAGGCCCGCGCCGTGGGACGGCTGCTCGACTGTCAGTCCCTGCTCGCCTCGTTTGCCCGCGCCTTCGACGACGCCCAGACGCGAGGCGAGTTTACACTGGTGGCGACCAGCGTCCTCGCGGATTACGCCCGGTATTTCGGTGCCGAGGCGCTGCGCGTCGAGATCGTCGAACCGCGCACCGGAGTGACAGTAGACGAATTTCTTGCTCCCCTCTTCCCGCCTGCGATCGTGCCGGAAGTCAAGGCACATTTCCTGAAGCGAAACCCGACAGTTCATTGCCCCGGACCGGAATGTACCCCACGTTTTCTCGACCTCAGCACGGAGAGCGTCCAATGGCTCGCCAGACGGCGAACGAGAGCGGTCGCCGCGGCGATTACCACACCGCTTGGGCGCACCGCCATTCTCTTGATGACTTTCCCGAAGCCACGCCCCGCCTTCAGTGAAGATGAAATAGAACTCTTGTGTTCGTCACTTTCGGGCCTCGTCCAGACGGCGGCAGACCATTGCAAGCGGAAGAACAGGGAAGATCTCGAGCGCCGCCTGAACCATGCCGAACGCGTGCAGGCGGTCGGCACACTTGCCGGCGGTGTGGCCCACGAATTCAACAACATCCTGGGCGCTCTACTTGGCTATGGCGAATTGGCCGTGCAGCGAGCGCAAGATGGCAAACAGGTCGAACACTATCTCAACGAAATGATCTCCACCGCACGCCGAGCCGAACTGATTGTCAACCAGATATTGACCCTCAGCCGAAGCCGCGAGCAAGCGCGGTTACCGCTCAACCTTGTGGAAGCTATGCGTGATGCGCTTCCACTGATCTCCGCCTCCTTCCCGGAGCTGGAGGTCGCTGCACCACTGTTGCCGGATGGAGATTGCAAGATTGTGGGCCATCCCATGGACCTGCAGCAGGTGTTGACGAACCTCTGCAAGAACGCACTAGAGGCCTCCGCTGGTGGCGTCAAAGTCGATGTGAACGTCGATATCGTCGTCACCGACAGCGTTAAATCGCTATCCCTCGGCTTGCTGCAACCGGGCAAATATGTGCGGCTAAGCGTCGAGGACAACGGACGCGGGATTTCGCCTGATACTCTACCACGCATCTTTGAGCCCTTCTTCACCACGAAGGCAGCGCGAGGCGGAACCGGCTTGGGCCTCGCTGCGGTCCATGGTCTGGTGACAGCGATGGATGGCCGCATCGACGTGACGAGCGAACGCGGCAGGGGCACACAATTCGAGATCTACTTCCCCCATTGCTCGATGCCATCCACGCCCATTGGCCAGTTCTTTGCGTCCACGCCCCTTGTACTGGGCAGCGGGCAGCTGATCGCGACACTGAGGGCGCCCCGCGGCGACCTTGAAATGCACGAGGAGAGGATCGCGGCACTCGGCTATGAGCCAATCAGCTTCGTGGCCTATGCAGCGCTGGAAGCATGGCTCAAGACTCATCCGGTCGATCTGATCATGATCGATGTGGCAGCCATACCTTCAAGCGTTTCAGCACAGGACATTAAGGCAATGGTGGGCGACACGCCCGTCATTGCGACATCCCGCTTCGGGGAGGAAGCAATGACCCGCTCGACCATCGCCACGCATTTCACTCATCTACGCGATCCCATGAGCACGCAGGCGTTGGCCAATGCCATTCGGATGAGCATTTAGAGCAAAGCACCGGCGAAACGGTCGTTTGCTCGCGGGTCTCATTGCACGGGCGTTGAAATTTCACCTGTAATCACTTGGTCTTTCGGGAATTCCATAAAGCTTGATATCGTCGACCTGTAATTGAGAAACTTTCAACCAACAGAATTTTCCTCAACCTCCAGGGGAATCGAATCCCATGGATGCGATGATTGCGGAGCGTCACTGCCATGACAGTAAACTCAGAGAATTTTGACTTATCGCTTTGGAAGCTCGGTTTGCCTATCGACGAAGATGGGACGAACAAAGGTGTTGCATATGAAATTGTCGATCTGAAAGGTTTCGAGCATACATCGTATTTTTTCACTGGTGACGACGGCGCCATGGTGTTCCGCGCCCCTACCGATGGGGCCGTAAGCAAGGGCACAACGGCCGCACGGTCCGAGCTTCGAGAGATGGCAGAAGATGGTTCGCTTGCCGCCTGGTCGCTGAAGGACGGCGGCACAATGACCTCGACGCTGAAGATCGATCAGGCTCCACTCATGCCAGACGGAACCGCAGGGCGGATCGTGATCGGACAAGTGCATGGTCAAAACGAGGAACTGGTTCGTCTCTATTGGGACAACGGTAAGGTCTACTTCAAAAGCGACCTCGGCAGCGGCGACAGCTCCTCAACCACCTATCAGCTCACCGACGAAAATGGTCAAACGCCCGACGTGTCTCTGAGCGAGTTATTCTCGTATCAAATCAAGGTCAGGGGCAACACGGTCACGGTGGAGGCTTATGCGGACGGCAAGACGTATTCTGCAAACCTCACAGTCGGATCGGAATGGGCAAACGATCTTTTCTATTTCAAGGCCGGAGCCTATCTGGGCAGCAACGAGACCAACAGCAAGGGTGCAGGACAGGTTTCCGTATATGGCCTCGACTTCGGACACGGTTCTGATCCTGGGTTGGATGGCTTGCTCGACAAGATCCCGCATAACCCCAATGACACGTCATATTCAGTCGATACGACTGGCACATCCGGCAACGATACGCTGCAGGGCGGCGAGCGGGCCGACGTCATTTACGGCTACGGTGGCGACGACAGGATCTGGGGCGGCGCCGGAAACGACCGTATCGTCGGTGGCGGAGGAGCCGACACGCTGCGTGGGGAGGACGGCAATGACACGATTTCGGCGGGCGCCGGAAACGACATCGTCGTTGGTGGTGCCGGCGCAGATACGATCAACGGTGACGATGGCCAGGACAAGATCTATGGCGGCGATGGCAGCGATATCATCGACGGTGGAGCCGGTGATGACATCCTCATCGGCGAGGACGGTGACGATCATCTCGAAGGCGAGGAGGGTGACGATCAGATCCATGGTGGTGACGGGAGGGATACCATTGACGGTGGCGACGGCGCCGATGTCGTCTATGGTGGGAATGAAGGAGACACCGTCTCAGGCGGAAATGACGACGACATCCTGAAGGGTGAAGCGGGCAACGATGCGCTCGAGGGTGATGGCGGCAAGGACAAACTCTACGGCGGCGACGGTGACGACGAACTCAAGGGTGGTAGCGGCGACGATTTTCTCGATGGCGGGAACGGGATTGACCGGCTTGATGGAGGTGCAGGCAACGATACCCTGAGCGGCGATGCCGGGGTAGACAGGCTGTACGGCAAGGATGGCAATGACAAGCTTATCGGGGGAGATGGCGACGACACGCTCTATGGAGGAGATGGCAACGACTGCCTCTATGCGGATGCGGGCGCTGATAATCTCTACGGTGGAACCGGCAAAGACACGTTCGTGTTCACGTCGCTCGATTCATCGACATTGATCGCCACCGGTCGCGATGACATCTATGAGTTTTCCCAGCAAGAGGGCGACACTCTCAACTTGGCCGCGCTAGACGCCAACAGCAATACCAGTGGGAGCCAGGCTTTCACCTTTGTTGGAACGCAGAATTTCTCGGGTAAGGCCGGAGAATTGCGGTTTGTGAACACTTCGTCCGAAACCTACGTCTACGGCGACATCGACGGAGATGGATTGGCCGACTTCTCGTTCCATATCGATGGGGTGATCACTCTGGCCAACAGCGACTTCGTTCTCTGACGGTCTCAAGGTCGAAAACGCACGAGATTGTTGGTGACCACCACGCTCGGACTTCAGGCTGGAGAATATATTTCAGCCTGAAGCCATCAAACTTTATTCACGAGCACTCAAGCGCAAAACACATATACAACCCCGGTCAATGATAGAATTCAATATAGAGTCAAAGACGTTGAATTTATCTGGCTTGAAATCGATAATTACGCGCTCCCTCATTCTGGCCGGCGTCTTCTCGAGCGTCGTCAACTTGTTTTCGCTTGCCTCACCCCTTTTCATGCTTGAAATCTACGACAGGGTGATACCCAGCAACAGCGAGGCGACGCTGGCTGTTTTGACGGGACTTGTCGTCGCAATCTATTGCATTTCGGGCTTCCTCGAAGTCATCCGAGGCCGCGTGATGAGCCGGATCGCCGGATTGATCGATGACGACATGTCGGAAAGGGTGATCACCGCAATCGCCAGTGCAAGATTGCGCATGCCAACCGGTGCCGATGTCCTCAAACCTGCCCAGGATGCAGAACTGGTCCGGTCGTTCTTGTCTGGGCCGGCTGCCGCAGCCCTTTTCGATCTGCTCTGGCTTCCATTCTATCTGGCGATTTGCTTCGTTTTGCATCCCGCCATCGGGAGTCTGGCGAGCCTGGCATTAGCGATCTTGGTGACACTCTCGTTTGCCGCAGCGCTGTCGACACGTAAAAAGGCGAGCCTGGCTTCCGCCTCCTTGGCCACGCGCAACCGTTTTGGAGAAGCTGTCCATCGAAACGCCGAGTCGATTTCGGCTATGGGCATTCTTCCCCAAATCCGCAGCCGCTGGAAAGAACAGCACCGGCATCATGCGGAAACTCAACTCGAATTGGCCGACTGGACCGGATTGTTCTCGGGTCTTTTCAAGACCACTCGCCAGATGGTTCAATCCGGCTCTCTAGCGCTCGGAGCCTGGCTCGTTCTGGAAGGCGAGATGACGGGAGGCACGATTGTTGCCGCCTCCATCATTGTCGCCCGGACCCTTCAGCCACTCGAATTGTTGATTGGCAACTGGCGATCTCTCGTGGCCGCCCAACAATCGTGGAAGCGCCTTCAGGAGCTGTTCAAATCGTTCCCGGACAAACAAAACCCGGACAAACAAAACAAGGTGTCGTTGCCGGAACCGACGCAAACTTTGCGCGTCGAACGGCTGAGTGCCTCACCGCCGGGTGAACCCTACCGAATGATCGTCAGCAATGTCAGCTTTCATGCGACCGCTGGGACGGCGCTGGGGATTGTCGGCCCGAGCGGATCCGGTAAAACCTCGCTCGCCAAGACACTTTCCGGCGTCTGGACTACGAGCCATGGGGAAGTGCGCCTTGACGACGCCCCGCTCGATCAGTGGCCGATGAACGTGCTTGGCAGGCACATAGGATACATGCCTCAGAGCTCCGACCTCCTGCCCGGCACCATTGGCGAGAACATCGCGCGACTGGACAGAGCCGCGGCAGACAGGGGGATCATCAGTGCCGCTCACGCGGCCGGAGCGCATGAAATGATCGTATCCCTGCCAGACGGCTACCAGACGACGATCACTGACGGAGGTTCGAACCTGTCGGCAGGTCAACGGCAACGGGTCGCGCTTGCACGCGCCCTCTATGGTGATCCGTTTCTTGTTATTCTGGACGAACCAAACTCCAATCTCGATCGCGCAGGCGACGAGGCATTGGTCGGTGCAATCCGCGGCGTGAAGGCGCGCGGCGGCATTGCGGTCGTCGTTACCCACCGCGACAGTATCCTGTCACAACTCGATACGCTGCTGGTTATGAAGAATGGAACCGCTACAGCATTCGGCCCCCGCGAAATCGTCCTTCAGTCGATCAAGAATGCGGCCGATTCCAGTGTCCGACTTCAGCGCCCCCCGCTGCAACCGGTTCCTCCCCTCGTCGAACACGGATAGACCGAATTATGAACCGCGATGCCCAGGAAATTCTTCTAAAGTCCCTGCGCGGAAATCTTAAGGTCGGCCTCTTGGCCGTGCTGCTGCTGTTGACGGGTGTGACAACATGGGCAGCCATGGCCGAGCTTTCCAGCGCGATCATTGCGTCAGGCGTCGCGGTCGTGGCCGGAAACTCGAAAAAGGTCCAGCATCCCGAGGGGGGCATCATTGCAGAACTCCTGGTCGATGAGGGCCAGGCAGTGACCGCCGGCGAGAAACTGGTGAAGATCGACGACACGACCCCGCGCGCTGCCCTCGCCTCGATGGAGAAAAGGATCGCGCAACTGCTCGTCCGGCAGGCGCGTCTGGAGGTAGAACGCGATGGCCGATCAGACTTTGTAACGCCAGGCGCGATCGGAGAGCGCATCAACGCCGAGGAAATCGAGACGTTGACGAACCTCGAGCGAAGACTCCTCGAAGACAGGCGCTCCCAAAACAAGGGGCAGAAGGATCGTTTGGCCGAGCAATCGCTGCAACTGGACGCCCAGATCCGAGGTCTGGACGTCCAGATCTCAGCCAAATCCGACGAGATCCGCTTGATCGAAAAGGAGCTTTCAGGAAAACGACAATTGCTTGCCGCCGGGGCCATTCCGTTCACGCAGGTCAACAATCTGGACAGGAATGCCGTCCGCCTGCAAGGTGAGCGTGGGCAGCTGCTATCCTCTATATCGGCGACCAGAGCAAAGATCTCCGAATTGCAGCTGGAGATGATACAGGTAGACCAGCAGACGTCGGCAGCCGTGTCCACCGAGCTTCGGGACGTCTCCAACGAGCTCGCGACCTTGGCTGTCGATGAGGCCTCGGCGCGAGAACGTTTGCGACGGACAGATGTACGGGCGCCGAGTACCGGGATCGTGCACCTTTTGTCGATACATACGGTCGGCGGTGTCGTCGCCCCTGCCGAAACGCTGATGGAAATTGTCCCGAGCGGCAGCGTACTTCAAGTGGAGGCACGGATCCTGCCAAAGGACATTGACCAGCTGCGAGTAGGCCAGACGGCAACGCTCCATCTCGCGGCCTTCAACCGGAACACCACACCGCAGATTGACGGAACACTTCTCCGGCTTTCGGCGGATCTGGAAACGGATCCGATCAATGGCGCATCCTTCTACCGTGCGACGATTTCCGTTCCGAATGAAAACCTGAAACACCTCCCCGAAGGCCTATCGCTGTTGCCTGGGATGCCGGTGGACGTCTTCTTCACGACGGGTGACCGGAGTGTGCTCTCCTACTTCTCCAAGCCGATCATGGATCGCTCCAACCGCCTGTTCAGAGAGGAGTAACGCATGCATCGGTCCGCGGCGAAGAGGGACGGACCGATGCATGCGCCCTGCTCAGGCGCTTAATACTTCACTTCGTCGAAGTAACGCAGCGGCATTTCCCAGACGACGTATTTCAATCCCTGCATGCTGGGGAGTTTTTCAGCCAGAAAAGTCTCCATCGGCTTGAACGGACCCTTGCCCTCTTCGGCGAAGTTAATCACCTCAACGCCGGTGGCGGCCTTCAGCTGTGCCTCGAAACTCCAGGTGGCGTTGGCGCTGTAGCTGGATCCGACCACGGCAAGCTGAGGGCCGGCCTCACCGTCTGCGAGCAGGTCGTCGAGATCGGCTTCCGCCTTCTTTGCGGACACAGGAGCGATCGTCTCCTGCGGCAGTGCCACGAGGCCGGAGAAAATCGAGAGATTGGCGAACTTCAAAAGATCGCCGCTGTGAGGCGCCTCCGGCTCCACCGATAGCGTATAAGGCTCTCGCGCGAGGCCGGTATCCGCCGCGAGAGACGAAGCGACCTCCCGTGCCCCGACACCAGCCCCGGCGACAGTCCAGTGCGTGTCGGCCTTGAGGAAGACATCGGTCCCCTTGCGTGCTTCGAGAAAGGTCGTGCGCAGGTCGGGCACCTGGACGCCCAGCGCCGTCAGACGCGTGCGGATCTCGTCGTAGAATGTCGCGCGGGACGCCGGGGGCCGGATGGATCCGAGCTTGTCGCGATAGATGTCCGCCTTCTCGGGGATCAGCAGGATGATCGGCTCGACGCCGGCGGCCTCAAGGTCGGCAACCGCGTCCTGCACGAAGCCGATATGCTTTTCGACCATGGCCGCTGACTTGCGGTTCCAACTGAACTCCTCGTCCGAGAAGAACCAGCCGTCAGCGCCCTTGACCAGCCCCTTGCGGGTTTCGTCGAACACGACCAGGCTGATCGCATTCAACAGTCCGGTCGAGAAATCCCGGATCGGAAAGACGTCCTTGAAGATCTCTTCGATCGCGAGAGCCTCGTGGCCCTTGACGACGTAATCGACCGTCCGTGGCTGCGGCCAGTGTTCCCTCGCTTCCTCGCTGGCGAAGAAGTGCCCCACGACACCAACTCCGCTGACAAAGAGTCCCACCATGCAGATGGCCGGCAGATAATTGAGCACCCGCAGGCTTGACGTCACCTGACCTGACAAACGGGGGTCGATCGAGGCGGAATTGGCCGTGACAGATTTGGATTCGTCCATGATCTGCTCTCCTTAGAATTGGAAGTAGAGGAAAGGTGTGTCGCTGTCGGCGACCAGCTTGACGATCGCCAGCAGTCCGAGAACGATCGCTGCCACGCTCATGGCGCGCGAAATCCTGGGACGGTCGATCTCCTTGGCCTTGACCAGTTCCATCGTGGTCGGCAGCGCGAACCAGCTACGCAGCAAGGGCTCCCCGAGGGCGATAACCGTTCCAACTAACATTAGCAGGAACGAAAAGCTGGTGAACTGCCAGGCATAGTCGCTGCGCAGCGCGAAGCCTTGCAGGCCGGCCATGCCCGCGAGCATGTCGATCGCCTCGGTCATGTTGGCGGCACGGAAGAACACCCAGCCGATGATAACGAGAAGCGTGGTGAACAGCCACCTTGACAGTCGGAAGGGCGCCTTGGGCGAGACGTTGAAATAGCGCTCGATGGCAAGCCAGATACCGTGCCAGGCGCCCCAGACTAGGAAGGTGGTGTTCGCGCCGTGCCAGAGACCACCGAGGACCATTGTCGCCGCGAGATTGAAGTAGGTGCGCGCGACACCTTTGCGGCTGCCGCCGAGGGGGATGTAGAGATAATCGCGCAACCAGTTCGACAGCGAGATGTGCCAGCGCCGCCAGAATTCGGTGATGCTGTTCGAGCGATAAGGCGCGTCGAAATTTTCCACGAAGTAGAAGCCGACCATCATGCCTAGACCGATCGCCATCGACGAATAGCCGGAGAAGTCGAAATAGAGCTGTAGCGTATAGGCGATCGCACCCAGCCAGCTCTCCGCCATCGTGGGGTTGGGGATGGCGAAGGCCGCGTCCGCGATCGGAGCGATCGAGTCTGCGATCAGCACCTTCTTGGCAAGTCCTGTCATGAACCGGGTGGCGCCGTAGTTGAACTTCGACCAGTTGTGTTCGCGGTGATAGAACTGCTCCGCCAGATCGTGAAACCGCAGTACCGGTCCTGCGATCTGGTGCGGGAAGAAGGCGATGAAGGCCGCATAGTCAACGAATGTCCGCGAGGGGTGCAGATCTCGGCGATAGACGTCGATGATGTAGCTGAGGTTGTGGAAGATGTAGAAGGAGATGCCGATCGGAAGGATGACATGCGGTAGCGACCACGAGTATGCCTCGCCTCGGTTGAACAGTTGTGCGGCGCTGTCGGCAAAGAAGTTGAAGTACTTGAAGTAGAACAGTAGCGCAAGATTACCGATCACCGCCGCGACTAGAATTGGCTTGCACCACTTTTGGCCCAGGGTCCGATAGATCAACAATGCGACATAGTAGTTGAACGCGGTCGTGGCCAACATCAGGAAGGCGAAGTCGATGCGCCACCACGCATAGAACACGTAGGACCCCGCAAAGATGAAATAGGATCGATACCGTTGCGGGCAGAGGTAATACAGAGCCAGGAAGACCGGCAGATACACGAAGATGAAAATGACGGACGAAAAGACCACTAACGATATTCCTTATCTTGCGCCGGTTCTCAAACTGTCCGGCTGTCCGCGTCACCACGGGCCTATCGGACATGCCGGAGACGGGCGTCGCTGACGCCGATCCAATGAAGTCATGGTCGAAGGTTCAAGGACCTACCTGAGACCAGGGGATCTCGGCGCCGTGCCGGACACTCGGCCCGGCGCCCATCATTTCTAGATGGCCCGAAGTTCCTGGAAGACCGATTTGGCTTCCAGGATCGCACAAACGATGTGATAGAAACTGCTCGCCGGTGCGGGTTCATCGACGAACCTTCCGTCGACCTGCATCTTGTCGAACCACAATCCAGTGACATCGGTGGCCAGAAACATATTGACCGCACGCAGAGCCTGAAGGGCGCTGGCCAGATAGCCTGGCCGATCTGCGGGATCGCTCAGCCTTGCAAGAAGCATGGCTGCTTTCAGCCATTCCGTTTGCGGCCAGAGCCTTGCGACCGGATCTGCAATCGAGAAATCATCGAAGAGCGCCATGATCGCGACGTGCCGATCCGGGCAAAGTCCATGGCTTGCACCGATTTCAAAAAGACGCGTCGCCGCATCGAATGCCGCGCCATCGTTTCGCGAAGAGGACCAACGCGCCAGCAGCCAGGCCCACTCGAACTGGTGGCCCGGCTCGACGATCCTTCCCTTTTGGCCAGGATAGGGACGCCAATCATGGTCGAAGAACTCCCGAAGTACGCCGGTGTCCGGATCGATAAATCGGTTCTGCGCCAGATGCGCGATTTCATCGGCTAAACTCATCCAGATCGAGGAATTTTTGGCGAGCCTCTCCCATTCGAGGCATGCTTCCAACAGGTGCATGTGGGGGTTGGAGCATAGTGGAAGCTTGACCGGGACGGCTTCCTCAAAACCACCGAGCGGATGAGCGTAACGCTGCTGCATCGCAGAAAGCAGGGCGACGGCTTTACCCTCCATCTCAGCGGCGCGCGTGGGATAGGTCCGGGCGACTTGCGCCATGGCGAACAGAGCGAAGGCCTGATTGTACAAATCAAAGCTATCGTCGATGAGTCTCCCGTCGGGCGAAGCCAGATTGCCGAAGAAGCCATCCGTGCGACGATAGACATGTTCGAACCAGTCGAAGCCGGCGGTAGCCGCCTCGTGCCAGGCGGATGGCGCGCCCTGACCACCGGACACGGCGTAACAATAGACCTGTCGGGGCTGTACCCTCGCCCGAACGTCGTCATCGAGTTTCGGCGTGCCGTCAAGATTGACCCGCTCGATGAAGCCGCCTCGCTGCGGGTCGAACCCGACCTCGGCCCACAAGGGCAAGGCGTCGCGTCGCAACCATCCGTGCATGCCCTTAATCTCGGATGACAATGATGACATGACTGTAAATTGATTGGTCTGCAGCATAGATCAGTTCTCCAAAATGTTTTTCGACTTCACGTATGAAACAGCGAACGCGTCTCCCCTCTTGCTGGCCTTGATCAGATATTGCGAAGCCAGTTCTTTCGAACGTTCCGTCTTGCCATTTTCGTAGAGGTACACGCCAAACTCGTATTGCGACTTGGTGTCGCCTGCGTCGGCAGCCTCCTGCAGCCATTTCAGCCGCTCATCCTCATCGGCTGACTTGTAGCCGCCGATGCTGTAGAGCGAGCTGAGGGCGCGCGCTGCCTCGACGTTCCCCTTAGCGGCCGCCTTCTTCGCCACGTTGAAAAGCGGCTCGGCATAACCTTGTCCGCGCTCGGCCTGCATGAGCAGCGCGAGGATAGGTACCAGTGCTTCGGATTTCCCCCTGTTATAGGCCTTCACCAGCAAACCGCTGGCATCGGTCGGGTCGGCGCCGACCCCGATGTAGAGCTGTGCCAAGGAGAGAGCTGCCTCTGCATTTCCGTTGGCCGCCGCCATCTTCAGCGGCTCGACCAAGTTCCTGCGCTCCGCATCCGTCTTCGCAGCCTTGTAGGCGCTCACCAGTTCTGATTGCGAAATAACGCTTACGCCCCCGGCCGATGCCACCGACGACAGATAGATGCCATCGCGCCCACCGGTAGTCTGTCGATAGATGCGGGCGGCCAGCTGTGCTGCGCCCTGCCTGTCGAGCTTGCGTGCAATCTCCATCCAAGCATGGGCACGCTTGACGTTGACCGGACCGTCCTGGCCGAGATAGTTCGCGCGCGCCTGTCGCAAGGCGCGCTCGGCGCGCGACGTCTTGTCGGCCTTGATGTAGTAATCCAGTGCGAGCTTGAGGTTGCCTTGCTTCTCTGCGCGCTCGGCGAGTTGACGCAGGGCCGAGGTCCCACCGGCCTTCGCCGCCTCGTTCAACCACTTCTCGGAACTCCCGAACTGGCCGGCGGATAGCTCACCGTCATCGATCAGTTTGGCCAGCAGGACGCGCGCACCGACCTCCGATGTGTCAGCTGTCAACGGCACATAGACCTTGCGTGCGACGGTGGTCAGGCTGGAAGGCCGGTAAATCCCGTCATTGTGCCCCTTGACCAGACGACGGCCTGACGACGGATCGCCTGCCAAGGCAGCACGCTCGAAGGCCGCATAGGCCTTGGCGGATTTTCCGTTGTCGAGCAGGAAAGTCGCATAAGTGCGATTGTACCGAATGATGTCGTCATTGCTTTTGGCGGTAAGCGCAGCCTGAGCCAGGAGGGCTTCAGGATCTCTTCGCGCAGCAAAGCCCGCCTTTTCCTGTGCAATCTGCACCTTGGCGTCACGATAGGCCGCACCGGAAGACGTGTTGCACGACGCGAGCGGCAACATCAACGCGGCAACCACCACGGCCTGACTGTATGACTTCAGCTCTCTCATTTTCAGTTACCCTAACTCGTCGGCTCGGCGCATGGCGCGCCCCGTAAACCCCACGCAAACTTGATTTCGTGCAGCAAGCGAACCTCGCCGACGATCGTCTCCGTTCATGCCTTGAAGTCTTGCAAAAGCTTCAGACCATCCTCGAGCAGGCGTTTGGCGCCCTCTGCGGCCGAGGCCTCGACGTAGCACCGCATCTCCGGCGCATTGCCAGAGGGACGGAAGTGCACGATTGCACCGCCGGCCAGCGTCACGCGCAGTCCATCGGTCTCGTCGACCCCGACAGGCTCCCCGAGCGGGCGCATGAAGATCTTCACGCCATCGTCCGCACGCAGCATCGACATCAGAGCGGAACTGCGCTCGGTGGCGTAGTTCTCCAGACGGTCTGCCGCCGTCACCGGAAGACCCAGCCCGACCTTCATCACCGAGAGCGTCTTGCCGGAGGTCTTCGAAGCAAAAAGCGTCGCAAGGATAGGCAAGAACGAGTCACGTGTCGGCAGCGGCACAAGATCCCCGCCGGCGACATCGAACCTGGACGCCGTCAGCGTGCCTCCATTGGCTTCGAAGCCAACGACCCCCTTGCTGTCTTCCAGCGCCTCATGCATGCCGGCAATGACATAAGGGGAACCGACGCGGGTGCGGACAACCTTGCCCTTCGAGGCGAATTCGAGCCCCGAATTCGACGTGATGGGTGTGACGATCGCGTCAGCGCCCAGGTAGCGGGCCGTCAGGAAGCCGCAGAGGTCACCGGCGACTGGCTCGCCGTTCTCGTCAGCCACCAGGGGACGGTCTCCGTCACCATCGGCAGACACGACAGCGTCGAGCGCAAGTTCCCTCGCCCACGCCTTGAGAAGTTCCAGCGTGTCTGTCGACACAGCCTCGGTATCCACGGGTATGAAGGTTTCGGAGCGTCCGAGTTCGACCACATCTGCACCGTAGTGGCGTAGGACATCCGACAGCATGTCGCGCGCGACCGTGGAGTGCTGGTAGTTGCCGATACGCATCCCGTTCAATGCGTTCGGCGGCAACACCTTCAAGTTGCGGTCCATGAAGAGCTGGATCGCGTCAGCAGAACGGCTCTCGACCGCCGGCCGCGCACCCTGCGAGGGGATCGCCACCTGGCGAAACTCCTCCGCGATCGCAGAGATCGCGAGTTCATCGGTTTTGGCGATTTCGCCGGACGGCAGGTAGAACTTGATGCCATTCCGATCCGCCGGGATGTGAGATCCGGTGACCATCATCGATGCCGAACCGATCCGGAATCCATAAAAAGCCAGTGCCGGTGTCGGGATCAGTCCGCAATCGATCGGCACCAGACCCTGATCGGCAATAGCTGCCAGGACATTGGCCGCGATCGCCGGGCTGGAGGCGCGAAAATCATAAGCGACCAGCACCTTGTCGCCGGGCTTCGCCGAGCCGGTGCGTAAGAGAAATGCGACAAATGATGCTGCATAGAGGTAGGACGGTGACCCCATGAGGTCGACCGATAAACCGCGCAGCCCGCTGGTTCCAAACTTAAGGCTCACATGAGACTCCTATGAAAAAACTGAAATCGATACTCAGTCACGCAACGACGTATTGTAGAAAATGCTGACACGGCCACCGAAGTTGGATGAGAACAACGGCTCTTTGAAAAGTCGCCCATACTCGGCACGATCACCGGGATATTGGGCCAGATAGGCATCCAGCCATGCAATGCGATCACCGCGAACGAAGCCGTTCTCGTCCCGCGGCAGCGGCACTTGCTTGGCATCGCTCAGGCTTTCGACAAGCGACGGATCTTCGATCGAGCGCAGGGAAAAGTGCACGAGGCGCTGAAGTCCGTTTCCGCACTGCGAAAACGCGTCGAAACCGTTGACCTGCAGCAGAGAGGCCATCATGACCAGTGGCCCCGCGGCGTGCAGATGATAGTCGCGGGCCTTCTTGCGACGGACGAGTTCGAGTGGCAGGGCACCTTCGGCCGTCACCTGGCAAACGCCGAGCTTGTAGCTCTCAAACCCGAAATCGAGGAAATCCTTTCGGCCGATCGCGACACCGACGGCGGTGACGGCAAGACCACCCCAATAGCGGTGATTGGCCCGGTTGGACGGTCGATCGCCAGACTCGGTATAGATCGGGATCACCCGCCCGGCGAGGTTGTCGAGCCAGGCTTCGATTGCCGTCGTGTCGTAATCCAGCAGCTGTGCCGCTGGTTTGACCTGAACATAGGCGAGCGCGGCGCCAGCGATGATCCGGGTCATGCTGAGATAGGTCTGCCGCGACTTCAGGTCCGAAAGCGCATCAGCCTTTGCCCAGGCGTCCAGAGCACGGAGCGTGCATGACGCCGCGTCAAGGCGATTTCCATCCGTCTCGGTGTAGTTGCTGGCATTCTTCGTAACGAAGGTCGAAAACTGACGCGTTTGGTCGATCGTCTTGTCGTAACGGGCCTTGTTCTTCGGGTCGATCGTCGAGTGACTTTCGTCTTCGCCATCGTAAATGCTCGACAGGCTGAGGGATACGACGGGTGTGGGGATCTCCTGCCCACACTTAACCTTGCCGTTGTTGTTCGGAGTATCTCTTGCAAGCTGGAACGGGATCGCCAAGGTCGCAGCGGCGGCAGACGGGGTTCCCGCGGCGGAAAACGCAAGCACAGACACTGCCGTCAGAGCATAGCACATCTTTTCGAACATAGGATCTCCGTTCAATTCCATTTCGACCACGAATGATTTCGTCAGCTCTCGCTTACTGACCGTTGAGCTGCTCTGTCAGCTTACGCTCCCAGAAGGCTGCTTTCTCCGCATCGACGGGCAGACCGACGACCCCGACCTTGTAGGCCATGGCCAGCTCACGCGTTGCCTTGGGATTTCCGGCCTCGGCAGATTTGGTGAGCCAGTCGATCGCCTTGCCCATATCCTTCTCGCGACCGGACGCGAAGAAATAGGTCTGATACAGGCGATACATGGCATTGGCTTCGCCCGCCTCGGCCGAGACGGTCAACCAGCGCGCGACCGCGTCATCGTCCCGATTGCCGAGCTTGCCTGCCAGATTAAGCCTGGCGAGCTTGAGCAAGTTCTTGCCGGCATCGATCAAATCGGCGCCAAGGAAGGCCTGGATCTGGTCGATCTCGGCGACCGTCGAAACAAGCCGCCCATCGGCGACCTCGCCGATCAGCTTGTTGGCCGCGTCCTTGTCCCCGAGCGCATAAAGCTTCAGGAGATATTCCTTTGCGGCATCCGGGGACGAGGGTGACCACAATCCCTGCAAGTGTCCCTCCGCCAGATCGCGAAGGACCGACATTCGACCGAGGGCATAGGATCGAAGGAAGAACGCCTCGGCCCGTGCGCGATTTTCAACACCGTCGATCCCATCGCGTAAGGCTGCGCCAACGGTGAACAGGTCGTCGGCATCCCGGTCGGACAGGCGTTCGGCGAGTGAAAGCCAATAGCGGGCAAGGGTCTTCGCCTCCGGATCCGCGAGCGTCGCATAGACTCTCGCAACGTTGACCATTGAATCGACCGTGCAGGCTTCGCCGGCTGCGGTGATGTGTGCAAGCTTCTGCATGGCTTGGGGATCACCGGGATCGACCAACGAGATCTTCGCCTTAAAATCCCCGGCTGCTGCTGCCTTTTGCAGCCAGGCATGACCGGCGGAGACATCCTGCGACAGGTCACGCAGAAGCAGCTTGCCGTATTCGCGCATTCCGCGCGGATCGCCGGCCTCGGCCAGTTCTTGATAAATCGCCTTGAGTTGATCAGTATTGGCCTGGCCCGCTCTCTGCAGCAACTGCGATTTCAACAGCAGCGCATCCCGATCACCGGCCTGAATATAGGTCTCAATTGCCGTGATCTGAGCGAGCTTGTCCGCAGGATTGTTCGCCACGTCGAAGCGGTTGCTGATGATCGACAGTTCAGCGAGGCGCTTCTGCTTCTCGTCCGACAGGGATGCCACGAATGTCAGCAAACGATCAGCCGCCTCACGGTTCATCTCGAACCCGTCAGCTCCGGTCTCCCACCGCGCCACAATGTAGCCGATAGCATCTGGACTACCTTTCAATGCGGCTTGCCGCAGGTAGGTTCGCCCCTTCGCCTGACTGGCAGGATCAGGCTTCGCCATCATGTTGAGTCCGGCGACGTAGATCGAATTGACAGAGCCAAAAATTGCCGCCTTGTGACGCCAGTCGTTCGCGAGTTCCACGGAAACCGGGACGCCCTGACCGCAGGCAAACATGCCAGCAAGCTTGGCTGCTCCGTCCGAATTACCAGAGGCTGCAGCATCGGTGAATGCACTGAATGCCTTGGTGAGATAGGTCGGCTCCGACTGACCCAACTGCAGATAGATCTTTCCAATCTCGTCGCTCGCCTCGGCGGACCCCGCCTGGGCCGCGGTCTCGAGGATCTGCAGAGCTTTGTCGACTTCCTGCCGGTCTCCCCGGTCAGCGAGGAAGGACCCGTATGCGATCGGCACCTGCCCGGTCGGGTCGGCGTTCTGCATGGCACGTTCGAAGTAGGTCTTGGCCTTCGGGACATCTGGATCCCCACCGAAATCACCGGAGTACAGGCGCGCCAGCCACTCGTCGGCGGGGCGCAGCCCGGCCTCGGACGCAGCCGTCAGATACTTCGTGGCAAGGCCCCGATCCTGCGGCAGAGAAATGCCTGTGGCGTAGGCGCGGCCCATCGAGAACTGCGCAGATGCAACGCCCCCCTCAGCCGCCTGCTTCAGATAGGACATCGACTTCTGGATATCGATCTCGTCGACCTGGTGGGAGCGATACAGATCGGCAAGGTTTTGTGCCGTCCGCAGGTCGCCCGTCTGTGCGAAGGCTTCAAGCCAACGCAGAGCGACATCGACTTCCTTGCTGACCAGATTTCCTCGCAGGTAGAGGAAACCGATCTGACTGAGCGCAGAGCAATCGCCGCTCTTGATCTCGCTGATCAGTCCCAACAGCGCGTTCGTGACCGCACCCTTCTTTTGTTCGGCCGTCGCCTGAGGATCGAGGGTAACGATCCTGGCATATTCGATGATGCCTTCCGGGTCAGACGCGAGCGCGGACTTCTCTATATATTGTCGCGACTTCGCGAGATCTCTCAGTTCCCCCGGACCGTCGTCCCCATACAATTGTCCAAGCACATAGGCCGCGCGAGTGTTGCCGGTTGCGTAAACCTCCAGCAGATTGCTTTCGGCTTCGCGAAGTTCATCGCTCGATGAGCCCGCCTCCATAAGGACGCGCGCCAGAGGGACGAGGAAAACGCCCCGCCTTTCGGGAAACTTGGTGAGACCGGCGCGCAACAGCGCCTCGGCCACATCAGGAGACTTGCTGACACGCTCGCTGCCGCGGAGGTATTCCATCGCCAGAGACACGATGTCCGGTGCCGGCAGATCGATTTCAGAAGCCGGGACCTTCGACCAGTCTTTCGAGATCTTCGGAAGCGTGGCCGGATCGACGGGCGGTTTGCAGACGGTTTTGTAGTCCAGTTCCGGCGGATCAAGAAGGATCGACGGATTTTCCGCCGATGCCTTCGGCGTCAAGCCACCGAGCGCAGCCGTGATCGCAATCGCAGCCACGAAAGGCTTCCCCCGGTACATATTCCGCAAACTGCTCGCCATCACGGCCCTCACTCACTTTTCGGAAACGTTATTGTTCGATGCCTGTCGGCACGAGGAAGCTCGTGGGTCCGTTGGGCGTATCGACCACCACGACGTTCTGGCGCTGCTTCGCCGTCAGGGAGACATTGTCGAGTTCGGTGAATTTCTTGTCGCCTTCGGACACTTCAAGTCCGATGTCGATCACTGGCAATTCCTTCGACGCCATGGCACCCGGTGCGACGTCGTCGAAGAGAACCTTGCTCTGGCCCTTCAGACGCAGCGACAGGTCCGTCGGTGCCCCGGAGAAGTTGTAGAGGGAGAGCGAGGACTTCGACGGGTTCTCGACGCTGTTGTCAGAGATGACGACGATGCCTTCCTGGCCTCCGGCATTTGCGCCGACTGCGATGGTGTAGAATTTGCCCGGCTCCAGATTGGCATCGACGGACACCTTGCCGTCGGAAATCTTGTATGCCCCGTTGGACAGGATCCGGTAACCGGAGAGGGCGACGGGATCGACGTCGAACTTTTGTCCGGAGAAATCGAGCGTCAGTCCCTGCTTCATCTTCACGTTGACGAAGCGCACGAGGCTTTTGTCTGCGGGGATCGGGGCATCATAGAGTCCAGCATCGTTGGCCATGACAGGGACGTGCATGACAGTCCAGGTTGCTGCGATCCCTGCAGCAACTCGTGCGAATTTCAGATCGAAAAACTTGGTCATGTCTATACTCCTCAGTTTTGTACTTGCTGATCGTTCACTTCGTTCGGGAAGCGGCACAGGCTCACGGTGCCAGCCGACTTCATTCCGTTGTCGATTGTCAGGCTGACGTGGACGGGCGGGGTCTTCGTTTCACCGGGAAGCGTCTGATAAAGCTTCGACAATCCGGTGGCGCGCGGTGGGTTCGCAAAGGCGACCTTCTTTACCGGCTGGTCCACATAGGTGTAGCTCAGCTCGAAATTACTCAAAGCTTGATTGGAGAACTTGTATTCCAGATAGTAGTTCGAGGCGCTTCCAGAAATTTCTGGAAGATCAAATTGGACCTCGGCCGCGTCTGTGAAGGCCTTCTCCGCCAGTTTCAGGTCCTTTTCGCAGGATCCGACGATCGCCGGAACAAGCGATGCGTTCATCTCAGGCGCCTGCTTGATGAAGTCGCTTAGATTGGGCAGCTCCCAAATCGCGAATTTCGGCTTCTTCGCCAGCCCCTCAGGGCTCTGGGCCCAGGCATAAATCGACTGATCAATCCCGCCACCGGAGATCGAAAAACCGCCGACGACCTGCTTCAGTCGACTCCTGAGGAAGTCGTTGAACGGAAATGGATTGGACTCGGCTGTGAAAGAACTGCCGACGACATGAAGAAACGCCGTTTCGGCGGAAGTGTCCTCACCGAGCAGGTCGTCGAGCGAACCGACCACCTGCTTCGTCTCGTAAAGCTGGATGGTCTCGGCAGGTACGGCCGACTGGCACAATTCGTTGAGGATCACGTGAAGGCTGGACCTCAGACGATCCTGCGCGGTTTCAGTGACGGTGTATTCGACATTGCCCACCGCATCGCCAGACAGCTTCTCGATGTGCGAAGCGACGAAATCGGCGGCAAGATGAGCACCCGCTGGTCGCCAGTGAATGTCACGCTTGAAGTAAAAGTTCTGCTTGTCGAAACTCTGATCTGTCCGAAGTGCGTCGTTCAGGTTGACGACGTCGATTCCGGTTGCACGAAGCCCCTGGATCAGGGCGTCGAACTGCTGTTCCGCCAGGTCGGCGTCATAGACCATGTCCGAGAGAATGCCGTCGTTTGGAACAAAATCGTAGGCGACCAATCCCTTTGGTACCATCGGCAGCAGGATCAAATGCGTGCCTTTGTAGCGCAGGGCCCGATCGACATTGACCAGCATCTGGACTGCGTAGTCCGGTAGCTCGAAGAGGCTTTCGAGATCGCCCTGGCGGAAAAACCATCCGTCGAACCCTTGGTAAACCTGCACGCCCAACGGAGACAGTCTGGACTTCTGCTCGACCGCGCCACATTTCAGGGACAGTTCCCGCGGCTGGGCGGTGGCGGTTCCGGCCGTGGAAGCCCATAGGGAAAGCCCGAGGATGGCGGCGGGCACGGACATGACGATCCACGATGTGGTAGACAGCTTCTGTGTCGCTGACATCACTTGTTCCCTCCATCGCGTTGCTGCTTGGTGTAGGCATTCTTCAGACGCCGAGCGAACTGGCTTCCGAGCCCTTCCGCCTGGTCGAGAAGGGCAAAAACCTCCGGCCTGTTGACGACCGGGTCGCGCTCGTGCAGCAGCACGGCCTTGCGCACGATCATGTCGGGCACTTCGGTCTTCACCAGAGCATTGAGCCAGTTCTCGGCTTCCGGATTCTGGTTCGTCGGATTCTTGATAAAGTAGTAGTAGTAGAGCTGGGTCATCGCGTCGGCGTTGCCCGCGGCCGCCGCCTTTTCCAGCCACAGGACACCCTTCGCCTCATCGAGAGCGACCCCGGCGCCGGCGAGATAGCTGCGCCCCAGTTCCGTCATCGCCGTGACGGAGCCGTTCAGAGCTGCCTTGATGTAATAAGCGAAGGCGCGGGTTTCATAGACCCGAGAACTCGGGCCCTTCGAATAGCTTCGTGCCAGGGCAAGCGCACTGCGGTTGGAGCCCATGAAGGCCAGATCGCGGTACAACGCTTCGGCGCGGTCCCGGTCCAGCCCGACATCCTGACCATAATAATAGTCCGTTGCGATGCTGTTTAGCGCCTCTTCGTTGCCGAGCTCGGCAGCCTGCCGGACGAACTGCTTGGCTTGGTCGAAATCCTTCGGACGGAAAAGGCCCTTCATATATTCCTTCGCGAGGAACATTCGCAGATTGCCATTGGTGGGCACGTTCGGCAGAACGACCTCTACCTTGTCGACAAGGTATCGATAGTTGTCCTCACCCACCGTCTTCAGATTTACATTGGTGGCGACGCGCGACAGCGGCCCGCTGTCGCCCCTTTCGGCCAGAATGCTGGTCCATTCCACGACGTTGCGGAAGTCCAAGGCCCTGCTCTGAGGCCAGAGTTGGCGGAACTTGAAGGCACTTGCAATGGCGTTCAGATTGCCGTTGTCCGCCAGAACCGCGAGGCGTACCAGCACGGGCTCCATGATTTCGGCACTGATGTCAGGCTGCCGGCCGATCTCCTGAATGAATTTCAGCAGTACACCGTCATCGCCCCGAAAGGCGACGATCTCCTGCGCCATCTTCTCGATCGCAAGAGCCGGGCTCAACTTTCCCTTGGCCAGCTGGACACGGACCAGTTGGAAACGTCCCACCGGCAGGTCGAGAACGTCCGGTGAATCGAGAAGTTGCTCAGCCTGATCAAAGTGCTCGAGTGCATAATCCACCTCGGCGAGCTGGATCTTGCTCTCCGGCGTGAGGATGCGGGGATCGAACTTCACGTAAGTGTCGGCAATCCTTTGCAGGTGCTCGGCAGAACCACTTGCAAAGGCGAAATTGGCAGCGTCCGGACCAGCGACGAAATACCCATTCGACAGCGCGGTCAGCAGGAGGTCGAAGCCCTTGGCGGGATCGGCCTGCAGTTGCGGTGCGCCCTTCGTCAAAAGAAGCCCGAGTTCTCGCATGGCCCAGAGATTGTTCTGCTCCGCCAGAGACCGCACCTCCGCGTAGTAGGGCGCATAGGCGAGCGTGACCTCGAGATCCTGACGCACCAGCTTTGCCAGTTGTTCCCGCAGCTTCAGCTGGATGTCGGGCCGATCGTCGTCGTATTGGATCTGGAGGTCCTGATAGATCGCACGCGCCTGAGACGGGTTTGCTGCGACAAGACGACCTTCACGGTAGATGTCGGCCAGCAACATTCCGGCTGCGAGATCACCCGCCGCATAGGCATCGGTCAGCGCCGCTTCCAATTCCGCCGGCGGCAGCGGCATTTCATCTGGATTGGCGTAATAGCCGCTCTTTTCCGCGCTGACGATCGCGCGCGCCAAGCGCGCAACAACTCCACTATCGCCGGCACGCCAGATGTTCATATAGATCGGCAGGGCATATTTTGCGATGAGGGCATCGGACAGGTTCATCCGGGCGAACCGATCCGCAACGACGCGCATTTGCTGGCCGGCTGCATCGGCGCCTGCGAGCATCTTGTCCATGGCGATTATCGCGCGGGGTACATCCCGCTCGACGTAGATCCCCTGGTAATAGAGCTTGGCGGTGACATAATTTGCGCGATAGCTGCCGACCTCCTCAAGCGCTTGGATGGCCCATTTTGCGTCGGCTTCGTCGAACCCGAACACGTTCTCATCGATCAGGTCCAGGGCGACGACTTCCGCCGCGCGGGACGAACCGCCTTCGATCAGGCGCCATACGATCTGCCGAACCTGATCCTTCCCGAGGATCGAAATCAGGACGTCGCGCTGCTTGTCCAGGACACCGACCATGCTGTCGCTGCCGCCAACTGCCGCCAGCAAGAGCAGAGCCTTCAGGGTTTCGGGATGCGCCTGGGCGTCGAACGAACCTGCGTAGCGCCCGGCCAGTCTGATCACGGCGCTGTCACTGTCGAGCGCCGAGAGGTTGGCCATCAGCATCATCTGGCTGCGCAGCAAGTCAACTTCCGCAGGGTTTTCCCGCGCCTGCAGCAGCATGAGATCAAAGGCTGCGTCCAGCGAGCCGTTGGCCATCCCCTCGCGGAGACTTTCCGCGAGATCCACCTCGCCCTGCTGGACCCCGTTTTGCAGCTCGGACGGTTTCTGGACCGACTGCTTCAGCGTTTCGGCTTCTTGCAGATCGTCCGGTCCGCCCCTTCGCATCAACAGATCGGCCAGTTCGCCGATAGCCTTCAGGCGGATTTCTGCGTCACCACTCGAAAGAAGACCACGGTAGACATCGATTGCCGCATCCAGTTTCGGCACACGAAGAGAATTCGTGTCGCTGTGCATGAGGCCCCTCGCGAGCAAGCGGGCATGGGTCAACCGCATGGCGTCATCTGTCGCCTTTGCAAGCTTCGCCAGATCCTGCTTTTCGCTTCGAAAAGCCTCTTGCGTTGCGGCGACGATACGCTGCGGAAACTCCGAAGCGCGTGTAGCGCTGGCGTCTCCGAACAACACGACGCTGGACGACAAAACCAAAGCAAGGCTCAAAGAGATCCTGTTTCGACCAAGATCGCACTTCATCGGATCACTCCCCTTCCGGCGGATTGAATGCAGCGGCCTGCGGCGAACCGGTCGTACCGACGCACAAGTCCGACGCAGCCGAGGCTGAGATGAATTCCGGTTGGCTGGATTGCGCGCCGATCACACCATCTCGCGACAGGCTGCAGACCTTGTGCACCGGGATGCGCGGCATGCATACCGACCGCACGACCACGCCCGACTGCATGTTCTGGGCCACGACGTCGATACCGAGCGGCTTCAGATCGCCGCCGACGTAACGCGGAAGCTGGTCGATGAAACGATTGCCGACGAAACGTGCCTCGGACGCTCCGCGTGTAAGCAGCCCGACCCCATTCTTCCGCAGAACGTTGTCGCGGGCGGCGACCGTTGCGATCGGCGAGTACGGGTCTTCCTCGAAGTTACGGAATTCACTCTGCTGCGCGAGTTCGAGGTTATCGATATAAGCTTCGATCCCGGCAGACTTGTTGTGCAGAATCTGGTTGCTCTCGACATGCACGTCCCAGGAATTGCGGATCTTTATGCCCGAGCGTCCGTTGGCGTAGAACATGTTATTCTCGACCAGTGCGCAGGGGCTTTCCATAGCCGCGAACCCGTCACCCTCATTCCGGCTGGCATCGTTTGCATATACGACAGTCCCGTAGCTCTCTCGGTCCAGCATGATCCCGGTACCGTGGTTCTCGAAGGACAGGTTGCCGAGGATGAAGCTGTCATCGACTTCGCGCGAAATGATAATGCCGTGCTTCTTCTGCGTGCCATAGGCCGTGTTGTAGGCCATCATCAGGTTCCGGGACCGGTCATGCGGGTCGAGACCGTAGATCACTCCGTCGACCAGTTCGTTCCCGACGAAGACGATGTCTTCGGCTTCGAAGGCGTAAAATCCGTAATAGAGGTTGTCGAACGAGTTATCGATGAAGTAGCCCGTGGGCGCGCTGGCCTGGACTTGCCGGGCTGCGGTGTCAGTCGATCCCGACGAGAGCGACATTCCGTAGGTTCGGCCGCCGGCATAGCCGAGGGCCAGGAAATGCGAGTCCACTGCATAGGTTTCGCTGCCGCTCCACCCCAGGACGAAAGGACGGAAGAAGATGCCCTTTTCGTGGTCGTGGATATAGCTCGGCCCGCCGGTCGCCTCATCGAAGGACGACACCACGACATTGTCGAAATAAATCTTGCCGCTGTTGACGAGGAACGCGCCGGCCTTGGTGTTGAGCCTCAGAGCTTTGATCTCCTGACCACTGACGATCAGGCTCGCCCCATCATTGATCGCGAGAGGCACATTGAAGGTGACGGTCCCACCGTCGATGGTGATCGCATCGGGGGCCGTTGCGCGGACCTGGGCGATCAGTTCGCTCATGGTCATCACGCCTCGTGTCACGAAAATGATGCGCGGTACTGTCGTTTCGGAATTCAGATAGAGATACTCGCGCACACCGAGGTTGATGATGTCATCGAAATGCTCGGACGAGAAACGGATCAGACGTGTGGCGCGGGTTTCGCCGCGTTTTGAAATATCTGCGAGAGCTTCGTTGCTGTCTCGTGCCGTCGGAACCGGAATTCTGGACGCTACAGCATCGCGTCCCACGAGAAGATTGGGCATGAATGGTCGGCCAGACGCAGGAACGGCATTCTTATCGACTGCCGCTGCGGAAATACGGCCGTCGCTGATGCCAGCCGTGCCGGCTGCCAAGGTTGGATCGGAGGCGGGAACCGGATTGGTTGCACTGTTGAGCCAACCTTTCTCGTCGAGCACGCTGGCGCGTGCCTCTGCCAGCCGGCGGAACGCTCGTACCCGCTCTTTGTAATCACCGATTGCCTTCAGCTGATCCGTTGCGAGGTCGACCGTCGTGAAGGCTGCGGCAGCCGCATTCACCAGGCCCGCTTGCTCGGCACCCTCATGCTCCACGCCCGAGAAATCCTTGCCGGTCGCAGCAAGATACCTAGAATAGCGGATCAGCGCATCTCCGCTCAAGCGATCCGCTGCTTCCACCTGACCGATAGACGCTGAGAGCAGGTCGCGAGCCTCCTCGCTCACCGATCGGAGAATCGCGTTTACCTGCGTCGCAAAAGCCGCGCCATTGCTCTCGCCGACTTCAAAACCCATGAAATCGGTAACACCCAGTGCGATCGCCTGCTTGAGTTCGACGCGGGCATCACTCGCCATGAAATCGACCAGAAGCGGTCGGCGCTGCGGATACTGCCAGAGTTTTGCAGCAACTACCGAAAGAAGCGCTATGTCTTCGTCGTTTGATGGCGAAAGTGCAGACAAGGATGCAGCCGTCGGCAGCTCGCCATTCGTCAAACTTGCAGCAGTCCTCAAACCTTGATTGACACCGGTTCCGATATGGATCGGCTCCGATCCGATCGGTTTCTCCACGGAGGAGGCAAAGGCGGCGCGAATGCCGGCCCGCAGGGCACTCCGTTCAAGCCCTTCGCTGAGTTGTGGCAATGCGGGCAGCAGCGACCGTACGAATTTCGGATCGCTCGACGCTTCAACGTAGCGAAGAAGGGCATCTGACTGTTCGGGATCGAGCGTCAGTTTGCCTGCCTTTACCGCATCAGCCATGCCAGTCGTCAGGGCGCGGACATAATTGGTATAGCCGTCCGCTGCGAAGCTTTCGAGCAGGGCCAGATATGCATCGGGAGCACTTTCCGGTGTCATTGCAAGGTTTAGCGCACGGTCAAAACCAACCAGCGCCCGCCCCTGCGCAACATCGGCGAGCACGGCCTTCGAGACGATCAGATTCCTTTGCGCTGCATTCGACACAGACAACGCGAGGATTTCGAATGCAGGTGTCTCCAAACTATTACGGGCACGCTCCCGGATCTCGACGAGATCCGCCTCCGTCTTTACCCCCTTCGTAAACGCGACCGCGTTCAGCCAAGCATCCAGGATAAGACTGTCGGCATTGGAATCTTGCCCGACCAGGTCACGCAAGACGTCGACATCGACTTCGCCAAAGGCAACTTGGGCGAGGTCGAACTTCTCGGCCCGGGGCGCCATGCGAAGCACGTCGGTCAGAACACGGAAGACTGCAGGATCCGCCATCTTGCTCGCCTGGGCGCTGGCCAGCGTCACCAGTTCGAGACGCTCCTGTCTGCTCGGCAGGTCGTCGAAATATGAAGTCAGGAAGTCCGCATAAATGTCGAGCGCCATGTCGGGGCGCTTTGCTCTCGACAATCCCTCTGCCAAATCCACGGCCAGACGCGTCACGTCGATGCCGGACATGTAGTCGAGTATCAGCGTGTAGCGGACCTTGAGGGAATCGGCGTCTTCGAGCCCGGTCGAGTTTTGAAGTTTGGAAACGAGGCTTTCCAGTGCCCGCACACCGGCACCCCGCGCCGACAATCCTTCGCCGCTCATCTTCCCGATCAGATCGGATGCCACGCTGACAAGCGGGCTTCGAATGTCGACTCCTGCGATCTTCGTCGCATGTTCGAAGCTCTCAATGCGGGCAACCTCGCGGAACACTTCGAAATAGGCGTCGAAGCTTCTCGTCGCTTCATCCGCTTCGAGTGACTTCCAGCGCTTGATTGCGACATCGGCGGCAAATCTCAAACCCTGTTCTGACATCACTCGCTCTTCTGGAACGAGTTCGGCGCCCAGAGGGATCTGCTCTTCCGCCGTCAGTTCTTGAGCGGAGGCGGGGATCGCGCAAATCTGAGGTGACAGGACGACCAGCGTAAAGGTCAGCAGCGTCTTACCGACGATCTGCAAAGCCGTGCCATTCAACAATTTCGTGCGCGAATAGTTCATGCCTGTAGATCCTTATGACAGCAATGCGGACAATGTGTTCAGCCACTGCCGTGGTAGGAGGTTCAGCCCATCGATCGGACGTCCGAACTTGACGACCACCGGCTCATCCGAGGGAACGTCCACACCTTCCGGAAGTCGAAGTTTGATTTCGGCAAGCGGTTTTCCGTCATCGTCGGTCATTACCCGCGCACTGTTGACGTAGCTCATCCACCCGCGGGGAACCGAAAGGGAGCGATCCGACCTCGGAAACTCGATCTGTGCCTGAGGAGAATTCAACGCTGCGACGGCATCGGAAAACCGGACGAATGCGACCACATGGGGAACCGCACCCTCATCCGAAACACGAACAACAGGCATGCCCTTCCGGACATAGTCGTTCGGTCCGGCCGCCGGGGCACTCACGTCTCCACTTGTCGTGGCTTCCAGGAATTTCTGATAGCCACTCGAGGTCTTCAGTGCGGCGAAGAACTCACCCTTTTCGAGCAATCCGCCCGTTTTCACGAAGACAACTTTGCCAGAGGTGACAGAATCCAATTCGTTTCCCGGGGTGGTAACGTAAGCCACTCTGGACGTTGTATTCACGGCACGCTGTCCGAGGATCTCCGAAATCGCGGCGATCAGAGTAAGCGACAACACGCCGAGCCCGAACGCGGCAGCGACCTGGCGTCGCTGCAAACCGTTCTTGCTGCCGACCTGTTTTGGCGTGTCGGCGAAATGTCCCAGAAAAGACGTTTCCCGCCCGCCATACCAATTCAACACGCTCACGAAACGTCTGCGTTCGTCGGGAGGGCCGGAAAGCGTCAGCTTTACGCCTTCGGCCGTCCCTTCTGCCCGGACCAAGATATCTCCGATCCAGGTGCGACCTTCCCTCGTCAAGGTGAAACGGGCAGGACCATCATGGCCCACCAGATCTGCGACTGGCTCCACATACATGCCGGCGCCGTCCAATCGCAGGACCGGGAGCGTCCGACCTCCAATCTGCACGGTGAAGTCCGAAATCTGGTTCATCGTCATCACACTCATCGTCAAACCAGACGGACCCGAGGAGCCTCGACCTCAGCCACGTTTGGAAACCAGTCGTCGATACGCCAGTTGAGATCCGCGTCCTTGCGCACGTAGGTAAACTCAGACAGGACCGACGAACTGCGGATGGTGACCACCTGCCCCTTGCTGAAGGTGACCGGATTGCCCGACACAAAGGGAATGAAATGTCCATCGACCCCGTATTCGGCGCGGTTGCTCCCGTGCAGTAACCAGGTCTCGTTTTCGGCGCCCGAAACGCGATAGGTCACGGAGCCCTTACCCTGGAAGGTCACGGCGCAGACCTGACTGTCGTCATAGACCCTGTCAATCTTCACCTTGCCCCAGCTCTTGAGCGAACTGCGGGTGAAGGACACTTCCGGCGCATTCATCTTCTTGAGCGAGTTTACGATGTCCTTGACGCGCTGCGCTTCCGACCTGGGCAAGACCACGACAGCGTCCTCGCTGTCGATCACCATGATGTCCTCGATATGGCTCAGCACCACGCGACGGCCGGACTCCGCGTGAACGAGGCAGTTGCGCGACTGCGATACGTATCCATCGCCGCGCAATACATTGCCGTTTTCGTCCTTCTCGCTGATGTCCCACAAGGCAGAAAGTGAGCCGATGTCGGCCCAGCCGATGTCGTCGCACGGAACGACTGCAACATTGCCGCTCTTCTCCAGCACCGCGGTGTCGATCGGAATGTCATGCGGGCAGGCGGCGAAGTCTTCGTCGTTCGGCATCAGCAGCAGGTGGCTGCCCAGATCGCGCGTCGTTCCGTTTTCGATCGAAGCTGCCACAGCCTCGTAAACGGCCGGCGCGTGAAGCTTCAATTCCTCGACCAGGGCCGAGGCGCGGAACAGAAAGATCCCGGCATTCCAAAAGTAGCCCGCTTCGACGAACTCTTGGGCGCGTATGAGATCAGGCTTTTCCAAGAAGCCTCCGGGCTGGTCTACCAGAGAGCCCACAGCTTCACCGTTCACCCGGAAAGGAGCGCCGGGACGTATGTAGCCGAAGCCCGTCTCAGGTGCCGTGGGCACGATCCCGAAGGTGACGATCTTATCCGCGAGTGCCAGAGGCACCGCCTTCCGGACCGCCTCGATGAAGACATCGGGCTGCTCGATCACATGATCTGCGGGCATGGCGAGCACGAGTGCGTCTGGATCCAAATTCCCAATCGCTTCGGCGACCGCCGCGAGAGCAGCAGCAGTGCCACGCTGCATCGGTTCCAGTACGATGCTTGCAATGCCGGCGTCGATTTGCCGTGCCTGCGCATTCACCATGTCGACGAAGGCGCGGCATGTCAGAAGCCAGGGTGCAGAAAAAAGGGCATTATCAACACGGGCAAGCGTGTTTTGAAAAAGGCTGCGGTCATTCACCAGTTGCAGGAACTGCTTCGGCATATTGCTGCGAGACAACGGCCACAACCGCGTTCCACTGCCCCCGATCATGATTGCAGGAATGATCGTTACGGACTTCGTCACTGTGCTCATGTCTTGCCTCCGGACTCGTCGTTAAGTTTAAAATTAAGATTTTAGATCAATGCCATGGCGCTGTATCAAAGGTGGCGAGTACCGGTTGCCCGACCATCGAAGGATCGAGTTGACGACCGGCCTGAACATGAATTTCAAGCTGCGTAGCGGTGTATTCGGTGACCTTGGGGACCGAAATCAGCCCCACATCTTCGGCCGTTTCGCCGCCGAGATAGGTGAGGGAAATGCGCGGTTGATCGGCGATATTGGCGAGGCGGCGAAAGGGCAGCCGGACCGAAACATAGAGGTTGGCGTCCTTGCCCACCAAGGTCACCAGACGTCCGCCCGCACGGCCGAAGGTCGCAGCTGGATGGTCTACCGAAACGACATGGCAGTCGCATGGAGACAGCACATCGACCGTGCTTTGCCCGCCGGACGCGGCCTGGTCTAAAGCAATCGTGGCGATACGATCACCCTGCCGGACGCTGTCGCCCAGTGCGGCGAACTCCACCACACCGTCACGCGGCTGGTAGACGGTCGTGGTCTCGGCGGCAACGTTCGCCGAGACTGCATCAAAGGTGAAGAGACGCTTGTAGACGATGCTGGACAGGAAGGCGAAAGCGGCCAATCCGACCACCAGGAATACGGCAAGTCCGACAATCCGGCCCGCAAGCCCCTCGCCCGCCACGGCTGATGACTGGGCTCCGACCACGGAGGCCTTGCCGTCTTCTTTGTGTGCAACTTGATTTCCCAACACCAGAACTCCTGTATCGTTTTGAACGAGGCGACCAGCCAGATAGAGGTCGGCAAATTCAGCCAGAATGGCCGTCTTTTCAGCCGCATCGAGAATTTGCAGACCTGCCCGCCGTTCCGCATGGTCGACCCACACCACCATGACGTTGATTGGCAATCGCAAGGTCGATCCCTGGGTCTCAATCAGCAGTTCGATCGTCAAACGATCGCCCGGCTTCTGAGACAACTGCACGTCTGACAGGCCCAGCCCCGCGACCGACCAGTCGCATACGGTAACCCGTTGCTTATCGATGACCGCGACCAACGGTATCTTGAACCTGGGGAACTCGCGCTCGCGGCGCTTGGGAACTGCTGTCACCACCATGATCAGAAAATCCGATTTGTGATTTTGGGCAGGCTCTCGGCGGAGTCCTCGGGGAAGTAGCTCCCCAAATTCGCGAGAACCACGAGGGTGGACACGAAGACCAGCACGGCAACCGTGTTGACCAGTCGCGAAGACCACAGCTTGAAGGCCGCGTCGAAGCGCGAGTCTGTCCGCTTGAAGGCTGTCTTCTGCCGCGTCCACTTCTGACGATCGAGCCGGAAGAAGATCATGACCTTCACCGCCGATCCAAAAATCTGGTTGAAGTACAGGAGCGGCACATAGACGAGGTTGATCGATGGCCGGACAGTCAGGAAGGTCAGCGCCAGGATATAGCGGGAGACGATCACCCAAAGGACATAGAAGGCCGCTGTCCACGGTGTGATCATCGCCGTTCCGAGGACGGCCAGCGTGATGCCCGAAAGGCTGGTCCACATCGACATGCGCTGATCGAGAACGGACCACCAGGTGAAGGCACCGATCTTGACCGGTCCCAGCCTGAGCGCCCTTGCATTGGTACGCAGCATGTTACCGAACCAGCGCGTCATCAGGACGTAGGCCGAGGCAACGAAACCCGGCAGAGGCGGCTGCTCGATGGTTTCCACCTGGACGTCCGGCACGTAGTACATGTTGTACCCGTTCTTCAGCAGCCAGAACCAGCTCGACTTGTCGTCACCCGTAAGCATCCGGATGCGGCCGAGACGCCAATGATCGATATAGTCGTTCTGCACGTGGTTGATGAAATCGGGATCGCAGGCAAGGCGCGCTCGGAACATCGACATCCGTCCCGTGAGTGTCAGAACCCGCCCCGCCAAACCATGCGAGGACATCAGGATCTGGCGCTGGGCGAACCGCATCGAATACCACTGCTTGAAGATATCCGCACCTTCAACCGTGCACACTTCGTCCGTCGTCAGCGCACCGAGGTTCGGGTTCCCTAGGAACATGCAGGCGCATCGTTCGACGAGATCTGGCGGAACGATGCTGTCACCATCGATGACGGACACTGTGTCGTCGCCGGCGGGATTATAGGCAGCGACCGCCCGGAAACCCGCGGCCAGGGCATCGCGTTTGCCGGTTCCTGCGATGCGAATGATTTCCAGACGAAACGGGAGATCCTTCCCGTACATCACTTCGGCGAGACGCCGGATCAGACGCTCGTCGCCGAGTTCGACAATCGAGCAGACGATCGTTGCACCGCCAGGGGCGTTTTCGGCCGCGATGAAGGCTCCGCGATAGACCTTGTAGGTTGTCGGGGCGTCGATGCGAAAGCTTGTGATGAGGAAATAGGCGTGACCAAGCCCTTCAGACTTGGCAGCCGCTTCGCTTTCCCGCCGCATGGCGGGAAAGCGAATTGACCGATACCACACGCTACGAAGCAGATGCAGGAGGCCCCAAGACCAACGCCACAGACCGATGACACCGACCACAAGTACGGCGTCACGGGCCTTTTCGTCGAATGCTTGCTGCGGCAGAAGAGCTGCAGAAAACGCAATCAACAGAACAAAGACGATGTGTTTGAGGACTCCTGTCATGGTCTTTTACCACACGAGCCCTTCGTAGTGCACGCCCGATGGCATAGCCACCGGGAGACGCACCAGGTCGATCACTTTCACACCTTCACGGGCCCTGGCCAAGGCGTCCTTCGTGCCCTCTCCATTGATGCCAACGATGATCGTTTCACTTTCCGAGACGACTTCGTCGGGCGTGGCACGCATGAAGCCGGCCAGATGTTCGATGTAGTTTCGGCCGCCATGGTTGCTGGCTGAAACCTGGGAGTCGTAGATCGAAAGCTCGAAACCTTTTCCGACAAGTCGCTCGGCGAGCATGACCAGCGGACTTTCGCGCAGATCATCCGTGTCAGACTTGAAGGTAAGGCCAAGCAGGCCGATCTTTTTCGCCCCAGAACGATTCACAAGGCGGAAAGCACGGTCGAGCTGGTATTGGTTAGCCTCCACTGTCGCATCGAGAACCGGCGTGGAGACGTTCTGCATCTTGCCGAAGTGCCGGAGGGCGCGAAGATCCTTCGGCAGGCACGACCCGCCATAGGCAAAGCCTGGCTTCATGTAGGCACGGGAAATGTTGAGGCGGGTATCGGCGCAAAGCACATCCATGACGACATGGCTGTCGATATCGACTGCCTTGCACAGATTTCCGATCTCGTTGGCGAAAGAGATCTTCACGGCATGCCAGCAGTTGTTCGTGTACTTGACGATCTCGGCGCTGCGGATCGGAATGACGTGTGGCTTCACCGAGACTGAGGCGCAGAGGTCGTGCAGCGCCTGGATCGTACGCTCGTCACCGTCATACTGACCGAAAACGATGGCCCCCGGGCTGTAGTAATCGGCGATGGCCGTGCCTTCGCGGAGGAATTCTGGGTAGTAGGCCAGTCCGAAATCGACGCCGACCTGCTTGCCCGAGGCCTCTTCGAGCGCGGGAATGACCACGGTCTCGACCGTCCCCGGAAGGATCGTCGAGCGCATCACCACCATGTGGAAGTCGGACTTGTCACGAAGTGCAATGCCGATCTGCTCCGAAACCAACTTCACATAGCTTGTGTCGAGCGAACCATCTTCTCGGCTGGGGGTGCCAGGGCAGCAGAACGAAATGTCAGTCTCAGCAATGGCGGACATGTAGTCGCTTGTCGCCGTCAAGAGCCCCTCCGAAACTCCAGCTTCGATGAGCTCGGCCAAACCAGGCTCATAGATTGGGGACTGGCCAGCCGAAATGCTCCTCACCTTGAACTGATCTGGATCGACGGCAACGACCTTGAAGCCATCCTTGGCCAGGCAACCGGCCGAAACAGCGCCGACATAGCCCGCGCCAAATATACTAACGCGCCAATCTTTTTTACTCACGGCAGCACCTTTCTAAAAGTTGAAGCATTCCTGAGAATTCGATAAAACAAGGCCAATCACACAACCAAAGGGAGTGCGACAATCTCTCTCGGACGTAACCGGCGCCCGCTGTCCTTATTGCATGACAGCAATTTTTTTGAGCGTCAATGCTGCACCTGCTTCTGCGCACCCCGAGTTTAAAAGGGTTAAATTTTGTGGGTGCCTATTCATCGGACAACAGTGTCCGCCGTCACAAGTCGATCCAGAAATCGTGAAAAAACAAGGAAAAAGCGGCGATTTTTCAATTGGATACGGTTACGTTTCGAGGCCGCCGGCTTAAAAAACAGACAACCGATTGCAGAATATTGGGTCGAAGGGCTTAACTTTCTTCCGGCTCACCTTCGCTCGTCAGGCGCCGGCCCCATCGGAGGCAACGGCCTCGGCGACCGTCCGGAATGCTGCAGCGCAACATAGGCGGTCACGCTAATGTTGAGATGCGTGATGCCATTTTAGGTTGCGCAAAAGATGTTCGAAATTTGTTCGTCGCCAGAAAAGCAAAACACAACGAATCGGGGAATAAATCACTCCGATAGCCAATAACTCCACAATAAAAGGAGTAATGCGCCGCACACGGAAAATAAAAATCAATTAAGCAAGCGATTAAAATTTGAATAATCGCTTTATGCCGATGTTAAAAAAAGGATTTTTCAGGATAACTTACAATTTTAGTGATTTTTAGAAACGAATATTGGTGTCTGTCCCCTAGCGTCCTCACAAATCCGAGGATGGCAAAATGAAGATCACGGCATATGACGTCGCTGCAGTCTTGACTGCGCTCTTGCTATTTCCAGGCGTGAGTCAATCACAGTCCTTGGTTGAGAATTCGCAGCCTGCGGCGACCCATGGCGAAGAAGCTTTCGGAACTGGTGCCGGCACAGAAGCTTCGAACCTCGCACCTATGTTCGAGGCGACGTCGGCAGCCCATCAGAAATCTCCGCCACAGGGCGGTTCAGCACCGCCAGCGGCCGCTGCGGCCCGGGACTATTCCATCCTGACGGCCAGCGTTGCTTCTTCAACCGACTTTCAAGAAGCAGCAGGGACAAGCCCATCGATGAGGATCACTGATCGGGTGCAAAAATGTGGCAAAATCGAAGCGCCACCCGCCGCGCTCGGAACCCTGTCGAAGTACAAGCAAAACGATAGCTCAAAGTCCACCATCGACGAGGGAGCGATGGCGTCCCGTGACAAGGTTGTCCGGCCCATTCGCAACGCCATACGTTCCCTGACAAATTTGGCTTATGCCCCATCGGACAACGCTGCCGTTGTCACAGCGCGCGCCGAATGCGTCCTGGAAAACGTGGACCGATGGGCCAAGGCAGGATCGCTTTCTGAGATGAAGTCGGTCGATGCCTATCTCTCCAGAGATCGCTGGGTCGCGGAAATCGCCCTCGCCGTAAAGGTGGCTCAGACCCGTGTTGAACTGAACCCTGAAAGAAAGCTGTTGTACTCTCAATGGCTCGGCGGCTTGGCCAAAGACACGATGCAGGCCTATCAGTTTCGCCTCGGACCGAAATCGCGGACGAACAATCACCGCTATTGGGCGGGGCTATCGGTGGCTGCCATCGGCTACCTTGTGAATGATCAGGAGTTCAAGGCATGGGGAAAGATGAGCTTCGAGATTGGCGCATGCCAGGTTGACGATTTCGGACTGCTACCGACGGAGCTCGCTCGAGGCGACAGAGCCTTGGACTACCATGTTTACGCACTCCGCCCGTTGGCGGCGATCAAGAAGCTGGCAAGCGAGAGCGGCGATCCGTTTGAATCCAAATGCCTGGAAGGTTTCTTCCGACTTGCGTCTCTTACCCGCAACGCATTGCTGGATCCGACCGAGTTCGAGAAGCTTGCCGGATTGCGTCAGAAGCGATCGTCTCAGGAAAACAGCTATTCCGCCGCATTGAAGCTGGAAGCACTTCCGATCTACCAGTGACCTGGTTACCTGAAGGAAGCCGGCCAGGCGACCAGCCGAGTGCTTGCCAAATTCGGGAAAAGTGGGAAACTCGCACCGAGGAAATTCAAATGCTGAGACGGTCCGGCGCTTCGAATGGAGCGTCGCCATGGGACATGCGCGGGGCTGTAGCCTAACATGTCACCATGAAACTCGGCGTGCTTTTTGGGAGGGATCATGCAGGAGGACAATCAGAAGCGCCAAATTATTCTAGAGGCGGCGCTGGAGGAAATTGAGAACCTGGCCGCACCTCGTCGGATTGACACCGTCAGTGCGCTTGTCGGGATGGATATGGTCGAATTCGCTTCGCTGGGACCGGACAAGATGAGGGCCGTGATCCTTGCCACGCTCGCGCTTGCCAGGATCGCTCATGGAAGCGGTGACGTGGGCAGCAAGAAAATCATGCAGCAGCCTGATGGATCTACCGATACCGACCGCCGTCGTCCGCGTCAGTAGGTCCTGAGCCTGTTGGCGGCTTCAGGTGGAACACCTCAACTCTGCGTCCATGAAACCGGCACCAGGCCAGTCGCATGCCTGCCGAAATGGATTGTGAAGCCCAAGCTTCCGGATATTCTGGCCTGATGGATCAGAAGACAAATCTCATTCGTCAATTCTTCGGCATGGCTGCAGCCGTGCTCATCGTCGGTACACTGATCATCGGTTATTGGGTCACTGCCGCGGTGGAAAATGGCGTTAAGGAAAACGCCATTTCGATCAAGGCGATGTTCGTGACCGATGCCATTTCGCCGCTAGCGCAGGAATTGGAGCACGCCTCGACCCTCAAACCCGAGAACCGCGCTGAACTCGACAGCCTCTTCGGCCAGGGTTTGCTCAAGACGGAAATCGTGCTTTTTCAGATCTGGTCGGTCGACGGAATGATCGCCTACAGCAATGACACCAAGATCATAGGGGAAAAATTTCACCAGACGGACGGCATGAAGCGCGCGCTGGCGGGGCAGACTTATGCTGACTTCGACAATGTTCTCGATGAGCTTAGCATTTCCGAAACACTCCGGACTGCCCCGCTTCTGGAAATCTATACGCCGCTCCGCTCCTCAGAAACAGGCAGGGTCATAGGTGTTGCCGAGTTCTACGCGGATGGAACCGCATTGCGGGCCCTTCTCTTGAAGACCAAGAGGCAGGGGCTGATCATCGTCGGTGCGGTCGCACTCGCCATGCTTGCGGCGATATATCTCGTGGTGTTCAAAGGCGCGGAAACAATCGCGAAGCAAAGACTCGCGCTCGACGAAAAGCTTCTTGAACTCTCCGGCCTTCTCGCGGAGAACCAGCGCTTGGCCCGTCGGGTCAACAAGGCAAGCCTTAAGCTCGCCGAGCTCAATGAGAGCGCCCTGCGCAGGATCTCGGCAGACCTGCATGACGGCCCCCTGCAGCTCCTGTCCTTTGTCGGGATGCGGCTTGAATCGGTAGATCCGACCAAGGCTAGCCCCGACCTCGACCCAATAAAGCAGACGGTCGACGATGCCATGCGGGAAATCCGACAAATCTGCCGCGGCTTGTCGCTGCCCGAAATCAGCCAATGGAACCTTGAAACCGTGGTGCATACCGCAATCGACAGCCATGAGAAGCGATCCGGGATCGGCGTGATCCGCATGGTTCCTTCTGCACTTCCACCGCTACCCCTTGCTGCCAAGACCACGGTCTATCGCTTCATCCAAGAAACCCTGAACAATGGCGCCCATCACGGCCGCTGTACTTCTCAGAAGGTGATGGTCGAGCTCGAAAACGACAGATTGCGGGTGGCAGTGTCGGATGATGGCATCGGCTTTGATCCCGCTGTCAAGACGAACGGTCTCGGCCTCGCAGGCCTCAAGGAGCGGATCAATTCACTCGGTGGGGACTTCCTGCTTGAGACCGCCGAAAACACAGGCACGAGCGTCGTCATGCTTCTGCCGATGGAATTTGCAAAGGACGCAGCATGATCAGCATATTGATTGCCGATGACCATCCCATTTTCCGACAGGGCCTCGCACTGACGTTAAAAGAAGCGGAGGATTTCGAGCTATGCGGCGAAGTCGGCACCGCCGAGGATGCCTATCGGTCGACGGTCGAGCTGAAACCCGATCTTCTCCTTCTCGACCTCTCGATGCCGGGCGGTGGCCAGTCGGTCATCGAACAGATCGTCCGCGAGGCTCCCGATACCCATGTCGTCGTGCTCACCGCATCGGAAGACAGCGTCGATCTGTCGGCGGCGATCAGCGCCGGCGCGAGTGGCTATATCGTCAAGGGGGTCGGAGGCCGATCGCTGATCAACATCCTTCGCGACATTCGCGACGGCCAGCACTACATTACACCGTCTCTTGCGACCCGTGTCCTGGGCGAACTCGCTCAGGGCAGCACAAACGGAGATGGCAACGATGCGATCGCGAACGCGCAACGGCAGCGCCTGGAGGCGCTGACGTCACGCGAACGGGAGATCATGGCGCTGGTCGCGACAGGCTGTTCAAACCGCCGGATTGCCGAGGAAATCGGCATCCAGGAAAAGACGGTAAAGCATCACATGACCCGCATCCTCGCGAAGCTGAAGGCCGCCAACCGCACCGAGGCGGCCATGCAGTTCCGCGATTACGAGGACGCGATGGAAGAGACTTGAAGACCCCTCACTCTTCGCGGAATGCTCGAGTGATTTGGTCGGTGAATGG
>UBNV01000005.1:227630-286161 GCA_900466945.1 Hyphomicrobiales bacterium | reverse complement strand
GCAGATCACGCTCGTCCGGTGTGCTGATAGAAGTGTGCAGTGCCCGTGGTGAGGTAATAACTTCTCTTGGAGCAGAAAAACACGCGAATAATATGTTGATGCTGTATCAGAGCGGCATTCGAAACCGGCATCAGCTCTTCGCAATGCTGACCGGACGAAAATTTCCATAGTAGCTTGTTTGTAGATCGACTACGCGATTATCGACGCGACACGGGAACGCGAATAATATGTTAAATTCTTTCGGCAGCTAAAAGGACGCCGTCAGCTAATCTGTTAAAGGCGTCGGCATCAGGTCATTCGTTTGGCGCGCACGGTATTGCCTTCAGTCAGGTTGATTTCGATCAGATCAACCGTGCCTTCTAAGGATACGGCTAGTGCTGCGGATGCTGCTCTGCGGCCAATCTCCAATAATGGCACCTCAATGGTCGACAAGCGTGTTGTGAGTGAATGCAAAAGCGCTGTCCCATTGAAGCCATTTACCGAGACATGACTTGGAACGCTAACCGCCGCCTCGAGCAGGTAGCGGAGGCCGCCGATCGCCATGGCATCGTTGAGGTAGTGAATTGCCTGCGGTATTTCTCCTTTGGCGATGAGCGATTTTGTTAATGAGTAGCCGGTCTCCGTGCTGCGGGGCAGCTGCGGATCAGTCACCAACTCCAGGCTGGCGCCGTGTGTTGCCAGAGAATTGCCGTACCCCTCAAGCCTCGAGGCCGCACAGAGATCTTGAGATAGTTGAGATCCGATGTATGCACAGCGGGTCAGGCCGGCGTTGATGAAGCTCTCGGCCGCCAACCGGCCAGCGCTCAAATGCGAAAGGCCTACTGTGGCATCAAGGTCCGGTTTGTCGCCATCCCACAACTGCACGGCCCTTACGCCAGACCGGCGCAGGAGACGCTTGGTGCGTTCGTCGCGCGCAATACCTCCTGTCAAAATCAGGGCAGCCGGCTTCATCGTTAGCATCATGTGGACGATGCGAAGCTCGTTCGCTGGGTCGAAGAAACTTTCCCCGATAAATGCGGTGTATCCCTTATTATTCAGGACCTCATTTATGCCAGCCAACACGCCGGCGAAGACCTGATCGCCGATCGAGGGAATAACAATTCCGATCAGCGAGCTCGTTTGCGAAGACAGTGAGCCAGCCAAGCGGTTTGGAACATAGCCCAGTTCATCGGCAATGCGGGAGACCCGGTCGCGCGTTTCACTCGCGATACGGCCTGTTCCACGCAGCACTTTTGAGACCGTCATGCTGCTGACGCCGGCAGCCTTGGCCACGTCGGCGATCGTGATCGTGCGAGGGAAATGCGGGACTTGACTCATAGCAATGTTATCGATACCAATTTGGGTTAACGATAACCCACTATCGGGTTTTACGCAACGAGTCTTCGGGGAGGAGGATCTCATGCGACGTCTGTTTCGGGCGATCTGGTCGATGATCGACATCCTTATGGCGGTCATTCTGGCAGCGATGATCGCGCTTGTCTTTGCCAATGTGGTTCTGCGCTACGGCTTTTCGTCGGGCATACGACAGTCGGTCGAGTTGGCCCGATTGTGGTTCGTCTGGATCGTCATGCTGGGTGCTGCCGTCGTCTTGCGCCGTGGTGAGCATCTCGCCGTGGCCGAATTTTCCGAAGCGATGATGCCGAGGGCCGTTCCCATCCTCCGCCGGCTTTGCTGGGTCGTGGTCATGGTTGCTGTCGGCATGCTGTTCATCGGCGCGCTTAACCAGACCATCGCGAATTGGAATAACCTGTCGCCTCTGACAGGGTTGCCGTCCGGTCTCTTTTATCTCGCGGGCGTCGTCTCGTCTGTTTTGATGGCTTCGATTGCCATCGTCCGCTTCATCGATCCGATGAGCATAGATGCTCGCATTCCGGAGGACACCAAGGAATGACTCTTATCCTGTTCCTCGGCGTTCTGTTCGTCGCGATCCTTGCTGGGCTTCCCGTCGCCTTTGCCCTCTTGCTTTCTGCCATGGCGCTCATGCTGCATCTGGGCACGTTCAGCCCCGATATCCTGGCCCAAGGGCTGATCAACGGCGTGGACAGCTTTCCGCTGCTCGCCATCCCATTCTTCCTCGTCGCCGGCGAAGTCATGTCCAAGGGTGGCCTTTCGGAGCGCATCGTCCGGCTCGCCATGACGCTTGTCGGGCACAAGCGCGGTGGCCTAGGCTATGTTGCCATCCTGACCGCGATCGTTCTGGCCGGACTATCCGGGTCAGCCGTTGCCGATGCGGCCGCCCTTGTGGCGATCCTTTATCCCATGATGCGCAAGGCCGGTTATCCGGAAGGTCGAAGCCTCGGCCTGCTCGCCTCGGGTGGCATCATCGCGCCGATCATTCCTCCGTCTCTGCCGCTGATCCTGATCGGTGTTGCCGGCAATATCTCGATTGCCAAGCTGTTCATGGCCGGTATCGCGCCGGGGTTGATGATGGGCGTGACGCTCATGGTCGTCTGGTCCTACATCATGCGCAACGAACAGATCGACACCCTTCCAAAGGCGAGTGGCAAGGAAAGACTGGCAGCCCTCAAGGACGGTATCTGGGCGCTGCTGCTGCCGGTCATCATCATCGGAGGCATTCGCTCCGGTGCCTTCACGCCTACCGAAGCTGCCGTGGTAGCCGCAGTCTATGCGATCATCGTGTCAACGGTCGTCTATCGCGCCCTGACCTGGAAGATCCTGCTCGAAGTGCTGGTAACGGCTGGTCGTTCGACTGCTATGGTGATGTTCCTTGTCGGTGCAGCCATGGTCGCCGCCTGGCTGATCACCGTCGCCCAACTGCCGCAACAGCTGGCCGAGATGCTGCAACCCCTCATCGACAGCCCGCGGCTGCTGATGCTGGTCATCATGTTGATCGTGCTTGCTGTCGGCATGGTGATGGACCTGTCTCCGACCGTTCTGATCCTGGTGCCGCTGTTCATGCCGGTGGTGAAGATGGCGGGTATCGATCCGGTCTATTTCGGGCTGATGTTCATTCTGAACTGCTCGATCGGCCTTCTGACGCCCCCGGTCGGCACAGTTCTCAACGTCATCTGCGGGGTCGGACGCGTTCCGATGAGCGTGGCCGTGCGCGGCGTGATGCCGTTTCTCTTCGCCTATGCCGCGCTGCTCGGCCTTTTCATCATCTTTCCGCAACTCATTACCATACCCGCCAACTTCCTTGGCGGCTGAGACTTCACAACAGGGAGGAGCCTGACATGAAAATCTTGAAAGTGCTTGGACTGGCAACCGCAATCGCCTTCACCGGCGTTTCGGCTCATGCCGAGACGGAACTGAAACTCGCCCATGCCGCGCCTGATACGGATCTGCAGCAGACACTCTCCGTGTTCTTCAAGGAGCAGGTCGAAGCGCGCACGAACGGCTCGGTCAAGGTCACCATCTTCCCCCAGGGGCAGCTCGGCAACGATCAGGCGATGATCGACGGAGCCCGTTCCGGGATCATCGATATCGTGATGACGGGCCTCAACAACCTGACCGGGCTGGTGCCGGATGCCGGTGCCTTTGAACTGCCCTTCATGTTCCCCAACCGGGAACTTGCCTACAAGGTCCTCGACGGTGAGGTCGGGCAGGGTGTATCTGCCCAGTTTACCCAGCATGGTCTGAAGATGCTCGGCTATCCGGAAAACGGCTACCGCAACATGACCAACAATCGTGGCCCGATCCGCGTGCCCGCTGATGTTTCCGGGCTCAACATGCGCGTCAACAACTCCAAGGCGCTGAACGACATGTTCGCGGCACTCGGCGCCAATCCGACGCAGTTGCCTGTCGCCGAACTCTACACGGCGCTCGAGACGGGTGTGGTCGATGCGCAGGATCATCCGATTGGCATCGTCCTGTCCTTCAAGTTCAATGAAGTTCAGAAGTATCTGAGCATGACGCAGCATGCCTATTCGGCGCTGGCGCTCGCCATCAACGATGCCAAGTTCAACGGCCTGACCGCTGACGAGCAGAAGGTGATCCTCGACGTGGCCGCCGAAGCCATCGCCATGCAGCGCAAGCTGGCGCAGGAGAAAGAGGCCTCCATGATTGCTGAGCTGCAGGCCGCCGGCATGGAGGTCAATACGGACGTGGATGCCGCTGCCTTCCAGGCTGCCGTCAAGCCGGTCTGGGATGGCTATACTGCGGCGAATGGCGACGCGGTCGTCAATGCGGTGCTGGCCACCCAGAAGTAACAGACTGAAAACTGGCGAAGAGAAAGGGCGCATAATCAGCGCCCTTTTTTCGTGCCATTACGGGCTCGATTGGCGACGCATCAGGATCGGTTCAAGAGCAATTGTCGCGGGGCCTGCCTGCGTGCCATCGAGAACATCAAGGATGAGATCGGCCGCGCGTTTGCCGATTTCACGGGGCAGCGGGTTTATCGTGGTGAGAGACGGCACGCAGATCCCGGCGATCTCGTAGTCGCCGAAGCCGGCGACAGCGATCTGACTTGGCACATTCACACTGCGCCTCTGGCATTCCGTCAGGGCACCAAAGGCTGACAGATCGGACACGCAGATGACGGCCTGTGTGTCCGGCAGCGTGTCCAACAATCGGCCCATGGCGTCGGCGCCTTCTCTCATGGAAATGGGCGGTGTGCCGGCCGCGATCAGTCGATCGGGATCCAGGCCGTGGGCCTGCATGGCCGCGATGAAGCCGGCTCGGCGATCCGTACCACGGGTATCGCGATCGGCATCGCCGCCGATAAAGGCAATTCGGGTAATCCCGATCGAGACGAAGTGGTCGACCATGGAGCGAACCGCTGCCGCGTTGGAAAAGCCGACGACATGGCCGACCGGATTGTCGGGCAGATCCCAGGTCTCGATCACAGGTATGCCTGCGTTTTCCAGCAGCCTGCGCGCGCGAGGCGTGTGGCGTCCACCGGTGACGACGATCGCCTCCGGGCGACGGCGAAGCAATTGTTCAACCAGTCGCTCTTCTTCCTGGATGTCATAATCCGTATAGCCGAGCAGGATCTGCAGGCCGCGCTCCTTCAGCCCCTCCGACAGGCCGCGCACGGTATCGGCGAAGTTGGCGTTGTTGATCGAGGGGATGGTCACGGCGACGAAATCCGTACGCTGAGATCGCAGGTTCGACGCCGTGCTGTCGAAGACGTAGCCAAGGCTATCGGCGGCTTCGAGGATGGCACTGCGGGTCGCGTCGCTGACCGATGCGTCCCGCTTGAAGGCCCGGCTCACCGTCATGGGAGATACACCCGCGAGGCGGGCGACGTCTGCCATGGTCGGTGCTTTGCGGGGCGTGCTCATACCATTTTGTTATCGTTATCTCTGGCGAAAATCCAGTCTCTGCAGGGTTAGATCACAGAGGCGCGTATTCATGCGCCGTGGTGACATGATGGTGGATCTTGCCGGTGAAGAAGCGCGCCAGGACGGCCTCGGTCGCGGCTCTCGCCTCGGTGCGAACGGGGCTGGCAAGGGCCGCATCCACGCTTGGCAGATCAGGATAGCTGATGGCGAGGATCATCGGATATTCCGGTGCGCCCTCATCGCGGCTTTCGGCGAAAGTGACGCGGACAGAGAGGGACCCAGGGAACTGGCGCCACTTGGGCAGGATTTCGGCGAGCACAGCGGCGCGGAAAGCCTCGGTCTGTCCTTCATGGATCTTGCCGTCGAACAGTGCGTAGCGGGTGATCATGGGGCAATCTCCTTGTTGGGTCCCTTGAAATATTCCATCAGTGAGGCCTGGTCCTCGCCGCCGAGGCCGGCGGCCGTCAGCATGCGGTGGACTTCGGCGCAAATCGCTGTCAGCGGCATCGAGGTGTGAGTGAGCCGTGCCAGATCCTGGGCGGCGTTGAGGTCCTTGACCATGTTGTCGATGCGGCCGGTACGGCGATAATCTCTGGCGGCAAAGCGCGGCATGTATTCCTGCAGCAGCGCGCTGTCGGCGCGGCCACCTTTGAGCGCCTGCGGGATCTTGTCGACATCGATGCCGGCTGCTTCGGCGAGGGCGGTTGCCTCTGCGACGGCGAGAAAGCCGAGGCCGCAAAGCACCTGGTTGATCATCTTGGTGGTCTGTCCAGCACCCGGGCCGCCCATATGGGTCTGGTTGCCGGCGAGCTTGGACAGGATGGCTTGCGTTTCCTGTACATCGGCTTCGGTGCCGCCCTGCATGAGAGTCAGCTGGCCGATCGCTGCCTTCGGGATGCCACCGGACAGAGGGCTGTCCACCCAGCGCAAGCCAACGGCTGCGCCTTCGGTCGCGAGTGCCTTGGTCGTCTCCGGATCGATCGACGACATATCGATGATCAGCGTGCCGGGCTTAGCCCCTTCGGCAACGCCCTGTGACCCGAAGACGACTGCGCGGACGATGGCTGCGGAATTCAGCGACAGGATGACGGCCTTTGCCCGGCTTGCCGCATCAGCGGCGGATGAAGCGGCCGTGGCTCCCTTGGCGACAAGGGTTGCGATCTTTTCCGGGTCGCGATCATAGACGATGAGTTCCGTTCCCGTTTCGGCGAGGCGTGCGCCGATGGCGCCGCCCATGGCACCGGCCCCGATCAGGGCGATCTTGTTTGTCATTGCGGGTTTCCTCCGAGCGTGGACAGGATCTGTTCGATAATGGCGTCCATCGGTTGGTCGATTGTCACTTCGATGGCCTCGTCCGGTCCCGGCCGCTCCAGGGTGGCGAACTGGCTGTCGAGCAGTGACAGGGGCATGTAGTGGCCGGCGCGAGAGGCCATGCGGGATGCGATGAGATCTCGGTCACCCGCCAGGTGGACGAACGTGACGGGGCCGCCAGCTCCTGCGCGGATGCGGTCTCGGTAGCTGCGACGCAGTGCCGAGCATCCGATGATCAGTGGCGCGTCTCTCTCGAGCGTATTGGCGATCCGATCCAGCCAAGGCCAGCGATCATCGTCGCCAAGCGGTATGCCCGCCCGCATCTTCTCGACGGCATCGGCGCTGTGGAGGTCGTCGCCATCCTCATAGGGAATCTGGAGTTGCTCGGAGAGGGCCGCGCCGACGGTCGACTTCCCGCAGCCCGCCACGCCCATGATGACCAGACGCAAGCTCATAGCGAAGCCGTGATCCCGCCGTCGACATAGAGGATGTGTCCGTTGACGAAGCTGGATGCATCAGAAGCAAGGAAGATGCAGGCACCCTGTAGTTCCTCGACCTTGCCCCAGCGGCCGGCAGGCGTGCGTTTTTCGAGCCAGGCGGAGAAGGTCGGATCGGCAACTAGCGCTGCATTCAGTGGGGTGTCGAAATAGCCGGGTGCAATCGCGTTGCAGTTCAGGCCGTGCTTGGCCCAGTCGGTGGCCATGCCCTTGGTCAGGTTGCCGACCGCGCCCTTGGTCGCTGTGTAAGGGGCAATCGAGGGGCGGGCGAGGGCAGTCTGGACGCTGGCGATATTGATGATCTTGCCACGACCACGGCCGATCATGTGGCGGGCAACCGCCTGGCCGACATGGAAGACGCTGGCGATATTGGTCTGCAGCAGACGTTCAAAGGCGTCGGCGGGGAAGTCTTCAAGCGGGGCGCGATGCTGCATGCCGGCATTGTTGACGAGGATGTCGATTACCCTGCCGGAGGCTTCGTAGGCATCGACTGCCGCGCGCACGGAGTTGTGGTCAGTCGCGTCGAAAGCGAGCTGGTCGGCGCCCTCGATACGTGCAGCCGCGTCCTTGAGTTTCGTCGCGTCACGACCGTTGAGGACGATCTCAGCACCGGCGGCCTTCAGACCCTCTGCCAGCGCAAAGCCGATCCCTTGCGAGGATCCCGTAATCAGAGCGCGCTTGCCCTTCAGGTCGAACAGGTTCAGTGCCACGGTTTACTCCCTTCAGTTTCGCTCTCGACAAGCGTCAGATGATTTGTATATGTTATCGATAACAATCGAAAGTCAAGCATCCCTGGGGAGAGACATCATGACCAAGCCCGACATCCTGCAGATGGGCCCGTATCCGGACTGGGACCAGATGCCGCTGGAGCAAAGCTTCCATATGCATCGCTACTTCGAGGCCGCAGACAAGGCTGCCTTCCTGGCGGAAGTCGGTCCGAAGGTTCGCGGTATTGCGACCCGTGGCGAGCTCGGAGCGAATGCTTCTGTGATCGCTGCCTGCCCCAATCTCGAAGTCATCTCGGTCTATGGCGTCGGTTTCGATGCGGTCGATCTTGGCGCCTGCCGGGAGCGCGGTATCCGGGTCACCAACACGCCCGATGTGCTGACGAACGATGTGGCCGATCTCGGGGTCGCCATGATGCTGGTCCAGTCACGGGGTATGATTGGTGCTGAAGCCTGGGTGAAGGACGGATCCTGGGCGGCCAAGGGGCTTTACCCCTTGAAGCGTAAAGTCTGGGGGCGCAGGGCAGGGGTGCTCGGTCTCGGGCGGATCGGCTTCGAGGTCGCCAAGCGGCTCGCCGGCTTCGACATGGAAATCGCCTATAGCGATGTCTCGGCCAAGGATTTCGCCAAGGATTGGGAATTCATCGCCGATCCCGTGGCGCTCGCCCAGCGTTCGGACTTCCTCTTTGTGACGCTGGCGGCTTCCGCTGCGACCCGACATATCGTCGGGGCGAAGGTGATCGAGGCGCTGGGGCCCGAGGGCATGCTGATCAATATCAGCCGCGCCTCCAACATCGACGAGGAGGCTCTGCTGGAGGCTCTGGAGACGGGCAAGCTTGGTTCGGCAGCCCTCGATGTCTTCGAAGGCGAGCCCAACCTCAATCCGCGCTTTCTGTCGCTGCCGAATGTGCTGCTTCAGCCGCATCATGCCAGCGGCACCATTGAGACCCGCAAGGCGATGGGCAAGCTCGTCCGTGACAATCTCACCGCGCATTTCGCCGGTGAAGCCCTCCTCACTCCGGTGCTCTGATGAAAGCCATTGTTATTCATGCTGCCCGTGATCTCAGGATCGAAGATCGCCCGGTGGAAGACCCTCAAGCCGGCCAGCTGCGACTGAGCCTTGCGACTGGCGGGATCTGCGGGTCGGACCTGCACTATTACAATCACGGCGGCTTCGGCGCGGTGCGTCTGAAGGAGCCTATGATCCTTGGACATGAAGTCTCGGCACGGGTCGAGGCCATCGGGCCCGGTGTCTCCGGCTTCGAGATCGGGCAGCTTGTGGCCGTTTCGCCCTCGCGGCCCTGCGGCCAGTGCTGCTATTGCGGCGAGGGATTGCAGAACCAGTGCCTCAACATGCGCTTCTACGGCAGCGCCATGCCGTTCCCGCATATTCAGGGTGCGTTCCGGGAAAGTCTGGTGGCAGAGGCGTATCAATGCGTTGACGCCACCGGTCTTTCTGCCGGCGAGGCCGCAATGGCCGAACCACTGGCGGTAACCCTGCATGCCACGACGCGCGCGGGCAGCCTGTTCGGCAAGCGGGTTCTGGTCACCGGCTGCGGACCGATCGGCGTGCTCTCGATACTCTCGGCACGACGCGCTGGTGCTGCCGAGATCGTTGCCACCGATCTCTCCGATTTCACACTGGCGCTCGCCGCAAAAGTCGGGGCTGACAGGGTGATCAATACGGCCAACGAGCCGGATGCGCTCTCGGCCTATGCTGGCGACAAGGGCACATTCGATGTGCTCTATGAGTGCACGGGTGTCGCCGCAGCATTGGCTGGCGCCATTCCGGCGCTCAGGCCGCGGGGCATCATCCTGCAGCTTGGACTGGGAGGCGATATGACGCTGCCGATGATGGCGATCACGGCCAAGGAACTCGAACTCAGAGGCTCCTTCCGGTTCCATCAGGAATTTGCCATCGGTGTCGAATTGATGCGCAAAGGGTTGATCGACGTGAAGCCGCTGATCACGCATACGGTGTCGCTGGCAGAAGCCGAGAAGGGTTTTCTACTCGCTTCGGACCGAAGCCAGGCAATGAAAGCGCAGATCGCGTTTTCAGCCTGAGTGGCACTACGGTTTTGGGAGGAGCCTCAAGCATGTCGTTTTTTGAAGTCATCGATCCGGTCTTCGCCACCTATGTGCTCGGCAATGCGCCGGTAAAACGGCTCGCGACCGGGTTTGACTGGACGGAAGGGCCGGTGTGGTTCGGCGATGCCGGCTGCCTCCTGTTTTCCGACATTCCCAACAACCGCATCGTCCGCTGGAGCGAGGATGGCGTGACCACCTATCGTCAACCCTCGAACTATGCGAATGGCCACACCCGGGACCGGCAGGGCCGTCTCGTCAGCTGCGAGCATGGAACGCGCCGGGTGACGCGGACTGAATGGGACGGGTCGATCACGGTCATCGCCGACAGCTATCAAGGTAAGCGGCTCAACAGCCCGAACGACGTCATCGTTGCACCCGACGGTGCGATCTGGTTCAGCGATCCGCATTACGGGATCATGACCGATTACGAGGGCGCAAAGGCGGAGCAGCAACTGCCCTGCACGGTCTATCGGGTGTCCCCGGATGGCGGGATCGAGGCTGTGATCACCGACATGCAGGGACCGAACGGTCTTGCTTTCAGTCCTGATGGCAGCCGTCTCTATGTAGCCGATACCGGCCGCATGTTCTCCGCCGATCCGCAGCACATCCTAGTGTTCGACATGGTGGGCGGCCGACCGGTGAATGGGCGGATTTTTCACGTGATTACGCCCGGCTGCGCCGATGGCATGCGGGTCGATACGGACGGAAACCTGTGGTCGTCCGCTGCCGACGGCGTGCATTGCATCGCGCCGGATGGGCATCTGGTGGGCAAGATTCTGGTGCCGGAAATGGTGTCGAACCTCTGCTTTGGCGGTCATTCGAAGCACCGGCTGTTCATCACGGCGACCACGAGTGTCTACTCGGTGGTGCTGAGTAGACGCGGTATCCAGACTCCTTAAGGCCGTTGCAGTGCCTCAAACCGTCTCGCCGGGCACAAGCCGTGTCGGCACGAAGGTGACGGTGTGGACCGGCTCGCCCTTGAGCTTGGCGACAAGCGCCTCGGCGGCCGCCTTGCCGATGCTGGTCGTCGGCACGACGGTCGTGGTCAAACGCTTTTGCAGAATGGACGCTGCCTCCATCCCGCCCCATCCGGCGATGCCGATATCCTCGGGCACACTCAAGCCGCGGGACTGACAGAAGGCAAGGCCGCCGATCGCCATCTCGTCGTTGTGGAAATAGACGACATCGAAGTCGTTTTTCCGGCTGAGCAGGGTCTCCAGCCCGTAATAGCCGGCATAGAAGCCCGGCGCGTCGTGCAGCATCTCGGCATCGACAAGCGGATGTCCGGCACGGGCGAACGCGTCGCGGAAACCTTCGAACCGTGCCTGTCCCATCACGTCGGAGCGGGCGAGTGCGCCGACATAGCCGGCCTTGCGGCGGCCGCGCGCGAGAAGATGCCGGGCCATTTCGGCGCCGCAATCGGCATGGGAAAAGCCGACGGCCATATCGATCGGGCTCGTTGTCAGATCCCAGATTTCGACCACGGGAATTGCCGCGCTGCGCAGGAGCTCGATGGTACCGGGCGTATGGTGACGGCCTGAGAGAATGAGGCCGGCCGGACGCCAGCTGACCACCTGCCGGATCCAGGCTTCTTCCTCCGACATCGAGTGATCGTTGGCGCCGATGATCAGCTGATAGCCGAGACGTCCAAGCGCCCGGTCGACGCCATCCAGCACATGGCCGAACAGGCCCGAGGTCAGGCGCGGTACACACATGCCGACCAAGGTTTCAGCCTGGTCTGAGCCGAAGGCGGCGGCAAGGCGGTTCGGCACGTAGCCCAGTTGCGCCGCAATCTCGATCACCTTGCGACGTGTCTGGTCGGAGAAACCTGACCCGTCGCGCAACACGCGGCTCACCGTCATCTTCGACACGCCAGCGGCGCGGGCAATATCCTCGAGGTTGGCTTTCATCTGGACATTTGACCCACGGTGTCACGGTAAACGACGCAGTTCATGTTATCGATAACTTTCGACTTGACTCAGTAAAACTTGAAGATAGGTTAATTACGTTACCGGTAACCCTGACGCAAGATCTGGACCGGCCTGGGAGGAGAGACACAGTATGCAACCGTCCGCAGACGGCCTGCTTTTCGATCGAATCGTGAAGTCCTTTGGTGGCACGCAAGCCCTCAAGGGTGTTTCGCTGAAGGTCGAGCGTGGCGAAATCGTCGCCCTGCTCGGCGAGAACGGAGCCGGCAAATCGACTCTCATCAAGGTCCTCGGCGGCATCCACCGCCCCGACGAGGGCGGCGTCTTCATCGATGGCGTGCCTTACGCCCATGAGGCCGGCAAGGCCGGCGGCCAGAAAGTCGCCTTCATCCACCAGGATCTCGGTCTGATCGAGTGGATGAGTGTTGCCGAAAATATTGCCCTGGCGCTTGGCTATGTGAAGAAGGGCCGTCGGATCGACTGGTCCGCGACCGAAGCTCTGGCCGACAAGGCACTGGCACTGGTCGAAGCCGATTTCTCCGCAACCGCGCGGGTTTCCAGTCTCACCCGGACGCAAAAATCTCTGGTCGCCATCGCCCGGGCGCTGGCCGCTGATTGCGACTATCTCGTGCTCGACGAGCCGACCGCAAGCTTGCCCGCCGATGAGGTGGAGCGCCTGTTCGCCGCCCTTCGCCCGTTGAAGGCGCGTGGCGTCGGCATGATCTATGTCAGCCATCGGCTAGATGAGATTTTCCGCATCGCAGATCGGGTCGCCGTCCTCCGCGATGGACAGATGGTCGGGATGCGCTCGATCGAACACACGACGCCAGAGGAACTGGTCGGTCTGATCGTGGGCAGAAAGGCGCGTGAAATTGCCCGGCCTGCCATTCTCGAGGGACCGGCGATCCTCAAAGTCTCAGGTCTCGCAACCGGTGCTGTCGGCCCTGTCAGCTTCGAGATCAAGCGCGGCGAGCTGCTCGGTCTCGCAGGACTTCGCGGGGCCGGTCACGAGGATGTCGGTCGAGCCCTCTTTGGTCTCATCCCGCATGCCGGCAAGATTGCGCTGAATGGCGTCACGCCGGACTTGAAGGACGCCGGAGCGGCGATGCGGTCGGGGATCGGTCTTGTGGCACGCGATCGGGTCGCCGAAAGTGTTGCGCCCGGCCTCTCCATCCGAGAAAACGCGTTTCTTAATCCGTCGGCCACGGGGCGCCCTCTGCTGAGCCTGCTGTCGCCGAAGGCGGAAGATGAACTTGCCCATGAACTTGGACGGCGCGTCGGCCTCTCGCCCAATGATCCGACACTCGCCATCGAGGCGCTGTCGGGTGGCAATCAGCAGAAGGTTGTCGTTGGACGCTGGCTTGATTCTGGTCGCCGGCTGCTGATTGCGGAAGATCCGACCGCCGGCGTCGATGTCGGCGCCAAGGCCGAGATCTATCATCTTCTCTATCAGGCTCTTGCAAGCGGCATGGGCGTCCTCGTGGTGTCCACCGATTTCGAAGAGACTGCCAATATCTGCCATCGCGCCATCGTCTTCAGTCGCGGCCTGCCCGTGGCCGAGCTGAGTGGCGTCGAACTTTCAACCGAATCCCTGATCCAGGCCGCATCGGCCGGTGAAGCCGCCTGAGGACCGCCATGCCCGGTATCCAATCCAACGCCGTCGAACCCACAAAGGACGAATTGCGGGGTCTGTCGCCCGGTCGCAAGATCATGCGCCTCGCGCCGACCTATGGGCTCGTCATCCTGATGTTCGGCCTGATCCTGCTGTTCTCGATCCTGCTGCCGACCACATTCCCGACCATGCTGAATGTCAGGGCCATCCTGTCCGACAAGGCGATCATCGCGCTTCTGTCGTTAGCGGCGATGATCCCGATGGTCGCCGGCCGTATCGATCTGACGGTCGGCTACGGCATCGTGCTCTGGCATATTCTGGCGATCAGCTTGCAGACGCTCTACGGCTTCCCCTGGCCGGTGGCCGTTGCCATCGTACTGGTGCTCGGTGTCGTGATCGGCGCGCTCAATGGTCTCCTTGTCGAGGTCGCGCGTATCGACAGCTTCATAGCAACCCTTGGCACCGGCACGATCCTGTACGCCCTCGCGCTCTGGCATACCGGCGGCCGTCAGATGGTCGGCGCTCTGCCGGATGCGTTCTATGCGATCAACGGCACCTTCGTCTTCGGACTGCCGATCACCGCGATCTACGTGCTCGTCATCACGGTCGTGCTCTGGGTCGCGCTGGAATACACCCCGATCGGCCGGTATCTCTATGCGATCGGCGCCAATCAGCGGGCAGCCGAACTCAACGGTATCCCGACGCGCAAGTTCGTCATCGGCGCGTTTGTCACATCCGGCCTGATGACGGCACTCGCTGGCGTGTTGCTCGCCTCGAAGCTGCGCATCGGCCAGGCCTCGGTCGGTCTAGAATTCCTGCTGCCGGCGCTTGTCGGCGCTTTCCTCGGCTCCACCACCATCAAACCCGGACGCGTCAATGTCTGGGGTACCATCGTCGGCGTGATGATCCTCGCCGTCGGTATTTCCGGCATCCAGCAATTCGGCGGCAGCTTCTGGGTCGAGCCCCTGTTCAATGGCACGACCTTGCTGATCGCCATCGGGATCGCCGGTTACGCGCAAAGAAAGAAAGGCGCGAAGTCCAAATAATTCCATTCAGCTACTTTGGGAGGAAACCATGCTGAAGATAGCCCTAGCCGTATCGATCCTGGCGCTGACGGCCGCCATGCCTGCCCATGCCGACGCGATTTCGGACGCGATGGCAGAAGTCCAGAAGTATGCCGGTGAAAAGACCACCTGGGATGGTCCGACCAGCGGCCCGACCGCAGCGGCGGCGAAGAAGATCGTCGTGCTCGCCGCCGACATGAAGAATGGCGGTATTCTCGGCGTCACCAACGGCATCCAGGAAGCTGCCGCCAAGATCGGTTGGGAGGTTACCGTTCTTGATGGCGCCGGTTCCGTGCAGAGCCGAGCCGGCGCCTTTGGGCAGGCGCTTGCGCTGAAGCCCGATGGTATCATCATCAATGGCTTCGATGCCGTTGAGCAGCAGGCAGCCCTGAAGCAGGCCTGCGATGCAGGGATCCCGATGGTGAGCTGGCATGCTGGCCCGGTCATCGGCCCCGATCCGGCCAATTGCCTGTTCGCCAATGTCTCGACCGATGCGATGGAAGTCTCCGCCGCTGCCGGTAAATGGGCCTTTGCGGATGCCGGTGGCAAGCCGGGCGTCGTGATCTTCACGGACTCGACCTATGCGATCGCCATTGCCAAGGCTGACAAGATCAAGGAGACGATCGAGAAGCTCGGCGGCACAGTGCTCGAATATGTCGACACGCCGATCGCCGACACCTCGAACCGCATGCCGACGCTGACGACTTCGCTTCTGCAGAAGTATGGTGCAAGCTGGACGCATGCCCTTGCGATCAACGACATCTACTTCGATTTCATGGGGCCGAGCCTGGCTGCTGCCGGCATCCCGGGTGACGGTGCGCCAAAGGCGGTTGCCGCCGGTGACGGCTCCGAGTCTGCCTATCAGCGCATCCGTTCCGGTCAGTATCAGGCTGTCACGGTCGCCGAGCCGCTCAACCTGCAGGGTTGGCAGCTGATCGACGAGCTGAACCGCGCCGTGAGCAAGGTCGAATGGTCAGGCTACACCTCGCCGCTGCATGTCGTCACCAAGGCGAACATCAGCTCCGACGGTGGTGACAAGAACATCTTCGATCCAGGCAATGGTTATCGCGACCAGTATGCTAAGATCTGGGGCAAATAAGACTTGCTCCTTCGCGGCCGGTGCAAACTTCTCCGCGCCGGCCGCGATGACTTCACAATGAGATAGGAAATCAGCCCATGAGCAGCTTCTTTGAGCCTTCGGCGCAACTGACGGACAAGGGCGTGCTCGCCATGCTGCAGGCGGCGATCGATACGGCCTCGGCGATGGGGCAGCCGCAATGCATCGTCATCGTCGACCAGAGCGGTGTCGTGCTCGGCTCCTTTCGGATGAAGGGTGCGCGCTTTCTTTCCTTGAAGAGTGCTCTTGCCAAAGCTCGGACCGCTGCCTCGATCAATGCGCCTTCGACGGCCATTCCAGAACAGGCACGTCTTCTTATTTCCGGCGCCACGCAGGGCGAGGCGACCGGGCTCAAGGGTGGTCTACCCATTCGTTTTGGCGGGGTTCCCGTCGGTGGTATCGGCGTCGGTTCGGGGAGTGGCGATCAAGACGAGGATGTAGCACGTGCAGCGCTTAAAGCTATAGGTGCAGATCCCCTGTCGTCCTAACTTGGATCGAGCAAGCATCCCTAGTTCTTCGGGAGCCATGTGGAAACCCAGAAGATCGCCCGCGCCGTGGCGAAAAGCCGTAGCGCGGGCTTTTCATACTAGGGCGAGCGGAGCGCGTTCGAAACGGCAGCTGAGCCGCGGGGCTCCCGCATGCTTGACAATGGTGTAGACAGCAGCCGGATCGCCCCAGCATCGAATAGACGCGCATCGGCTATATGCCGTGGATGGTGGCGAGGCGAAGTGTGCGTCACAGTTCCATAATTCAATTTTATGCCTCGTGGCTCGATACTCTACATGAATCAGAGACCTGCAGATAGATCGACTGCAAGACGACTGCTCTCCGCTGATCTGCAAGTCGACACTAAAAGCAGCTATTCCCTTTGTGTTTCGCTTCATTTCGCCTCAGATCGACCTGATTTTATCATTGACCAAGAAGGAATTCGCCATAGTCCGTTGCGCCGTGCAGAATGTGGATAATGACCACCTTGGCAGGCTCAACGCGATAGAAGATCAGGTAGTTGCCGTGAACGCGTCGACGGATTCCCTGATGTTCATAGCGAGGAACGAGGGCGAAGCTGTTGGGGTGACTGATAAGATCTTCACACCGGCTCCTCAGCTCTCGAATGAATGAAAGAGCGCGCCGTGGATTTTGCTCGGCAATGTAATCGGCGATCTGCTCAAGATCGCCTTCGGCCTCGCTGGTAAACTCAAGGATCATGCGGAGTCTTCGGCCTTGTCAGCCATTGCACTGTATTTAGCGTCGAGACGGTCGAACACATCGCTGGCCGACTTAGTCCGACCGCTGTCCGCATCTGAGATGCCGCGCATGATTGAAGCATCCAAAGCGGCGAGTCGCGTTTCACGGTCTTGAACCAGTCGCACGCCTTCGCGCAGGACTTCACTTTTCGAGCCGTAGCGACCTGTATCCACGAGCTGCTGAATATAGCTTTCGAGCTGCTTGCCCAGATCAGCGCTAATCATACATATCTCCATCAGAGGTACCAGGAATAGGATACTCGGTTTATCAACTATTATCAAGCGAGTGAGTTCGCGCCCCGCCGTTCAGCGCTGGCCACTTCCCCTCTCCTAATGGGCGACCTAAAAAGAGCTTGGCGATAATTGTGGTCGGGCGAACTGAGTTAGGGCTGATTTCCGCTGATAGCCAATGATGTTATTGCCCGCTTAGTCAGCTCTCCATGAAGAATGTTGGGCTGTCCGCTGCAATTTCCAAACAAAGGTGTCAGTTAGCTTTCGACCGCCGTTTGACCAGGGGCGAAGCTTCGCGCAGGGATGATAAACTCGGCCCTCAGGCCGTCTTCCGCGTAGTGCAAATTGGCTTCGGCGGACAATTCGCCGGCCAACACCTTCTCGATCATTTGACTACCAAACCCCTTCCTGGATGGTGGGATAACGGGCGGTCCTCCCTTTTCTTCCCAAAGAAGCCTAAGGTCTTCAGTGACAAGGTCCCATTGGATGTGGATCCTTCCCTCGGCCCCTTGCAGAGCTCCATACTTAACGGCGTTGGTGCACAGCTCATGAAAGGCAAGCGCAATAGCCACATTGGCCCTGGACTCTACCTTAACCTGGGGACCGGTGAGCCTAATTCGTCCGCTACCATCATCGAATGGCGCCAATGCACTTTTGATAACGCCCTCCAAATCGATGTGCCCGATGTCGTCCGCCAGTAGGAGATTCTGAGCGGCTGCGATGCTTTGCAGGCGTCCTGCGAATACCTTCAACTCGCCTGATGCGCGATCTTGCTTGAATGTCTGCTGAGCTACAGCCTGAACCGTAGCCAGCACATTTTTCAAACGGTGCGCCATTTCGTGGGAGAGCAGTTCACGGTGGTTTTCGGCCGTTTCCTGCGCGATCCTTACCCGATTGAGTTCGTCCATGTAGGCGTCCACAGCGAGTCCAAGGTCCTCGATTTCGCCTTTGCCAACAGGTAGGCGCGTGCGTGCGTCCAGGTCGCCTTCCGGCGTGCCGCGATGGTTTGATTGATGCGCTCGATAGGTCCTCGTACCAGGGCGTCACTGAGCCAGAACGTCAACAAGCCTGCGACGAGTACAGCAACTGCCGCTACGGCCGCCGCGCGCAGACTGCTCCGGTTCATCTCCGAGAATGCCTGGTCTTTGCCGATGCCCACGCTAATATAAAAGCCGACGGGAGAGGCGCTAACAGGCATGAAACCGATGTAGCGCGCGGTGCCGTCCTGGCTAACGACGTCGAGGGTCCCCGGTTCAGGGGCTGTCAGCAGATATTTGAATGCATCGGGGATCTCTTTACCCACAAACTGGTCTGGGAAAGGGTACCGGGCGATGATTACGCCACCGCGATCCGCAATGGTGATCGAGCCATCGGCTGGGATTGGCCGATTTGCGATCATTTCTTGCAGCCGCTCTAGGTTGAGTGACGCAACAATTACGCCGCGCCGCTCTCCTTCGCCGAATCCAAAGGAAATGGGCAGGGTAGCTGTGCCCGAAACCCGGCTGATGGTGTAGTCGGCCATGATTACGGTCAGCGGGTTGGCCATTGCGTCTTGAAAGTAAGGCCGGTCCGAAAAATTGAGGGGCGGTCGCGTACCGTCGCTTCGGCATCGCGGGGTCCCACCTGCATCCACGATACTCAAGCTTATGTACTGGGGCACACGCTTGATGAGGCGTTCTAGGAAAAGCTCACAACGCTGCCAGTTTTGCTCCACGACTGACGGGGATGCAGAGATGGTTTCAAGGAGGTTCTGGGCGCCAATTTTGAAACGCTCCAGCTCCAAAGCCGTCTGTTGGGCAAACAAGAGCGCATTGGCCCTGACTTCTTGCTCCCGTGTCTCACGTAGTGAGATTTCATTGAATGCGACGACGCTGAGCACCGGCAAAGGCGCGATGACCACAATAGCACCTATGCGAAGTCCTACCGGGAAACGGATCTTTGCCCCCTATCCTCTATACCGGGCATTCGTTTACCATACAGAGAAACAGAGGACTATATTCGTCAGGAGATTAACCCGCCGCCGCTTAACAGCGCATTGTCCCGATCTCCTCATTTTCCCGAACGGCTACTTCCATCACTGGACGTGGGCGCATTGTTCAAGCTGATGTTGCCGCGCATTGCCTTTGCGCGCATCAACGTATCCAGCTCCCTGATCGAGGGACCAAACTTTTGAAATAGCCTCGCAGCCTCATCATCCGGGAGGTTATACGCTGCCTTAAACTCTTCCAGGCTATAGCTCTGAGCTTTCCGCGAGCGGTGTTGAACACGTGTCGTCATCCGTCCTCCACAAAGGATAGAAGCTGCGCAGGATGACGTAGTAACTCGGCTGCCGTTTCGTTGGCCACGAGGAGAAACCGGAAAAACCCTCGTGTGTTCCGATCATCGTGTCCGGTTGACACCACGCATCTTCCGACCGCGAAAACGCAGAACAGATCGAAGAGTTCCGTGACCATTCCGCCGCCGGTCCCTCGACGAACTGGGGGGAGCCGCACGAGTGTTAGATCCGAGGCAAACAATGAAGTACAGCGGAGCTTTCGGCGTAGCGCCGACCGCTGGGCGGGAAAGCGGGAATGGCGTTGAGGCGTTGGGGCTCTTGCGGCAACATCCCGACATTGAGGCGGTGCTCACTGACGTCATGATGCCCGGTATGTCGGGTGTTGAACTTGCCAGAGAAGTTGCCGCGAGAGGGAGCAGCCTTTCGGTTGTGCTGATGACAGGGTACAGCGACAAACTGGAAGAGGGGGCGGATCCTGGACGCCCCGTCATCGCAAAGATCTTCAAAGTAGAGGAACTCGCCAAGCGCTTGGCTGAGGCCAAGATGAAGATAGGGTTCGGCAACGTCGTTCGCCTGCAGAATGCGAAAGAGCGGGAGTAGGCAAAGGGCCAACAAGCGTGCGGAGCCGGTGTTGTGATATGGCTCGTTGCCTCGTCAAAGCTCTGGCGATTCCGCGAGCCGAATGACCGCTAATAGACTAATGTCAACATTGCCAATAAGCACCTCGAGATTGATCGCCGCACATTTCCGGAATTGCAGCGGGAACGACACTCAGGTGTCCTTGGCCACTACCGGATGAGCCAATACCAATCCTTGGTTCCTGGGTCCCTATGCGACCATGATAGGGAGCACAAGGTTCAGCATCTCTGTCTTGAGCCATCAACAAGCACCCCCACCCGCGAATGCGTATGGGGGTGTGTCCGTTTATCGAACTCCGACTTCAGCTCAGCCGGTGGTCTTGAAGTTGAAAGTTCTCCGTCAGAATTCCTCCCACTCCGACTGCGCCACAGCCGTCAAGCCGAACCCTCCCGCGATCTTCTTCACCATCTGTCGGGCCGGAGAAGGAGTGGACCGTTGTACAAGGGAAAAAGAGGCAGGCGCCTGTCGGTTCTTAGCCGCTGTCCTGTTGCCAGCAGACAGCTGGAACTGCGATACGAGGTCGCGCAGTCTCACTGCCTCGCTTGCCAGTGAAGCACTAGCTGCATTGCTTTCCTCCACCATCGCGGCGTTTTGCTGCGTGACTTGGTCCATCTGGTTGACGGCGGTGTTGACCTCGGCAAGACCGACGGATTGTTCGCGAGCGGATGTGGCAATCGCATCCATATGGTGATTGATCGTGATAATATGGGATTCGATTGCTTTTAGCGCCTTGCCGGTATCGCTGACCAGCTTTACGCCACCCGCAACTTCTACGGAGGAGTTCTGGATTAGCCCCTTGATCTCTTTGGCAGCCTGAGCGGAACGCTGCGCTAATTCGCGCACTTCCTGAGCAACAACGGCGAAACCCTTACCCGCCTCTCCCGCACGCGCTGCCTCAACACCTGCGTTCAATGCTAGCAAGTTTGTCTGAAACGCGATCTCGTCAATCACGCCAATGATATTTGCGATCTGGTTTGAGGATTGTTCGATCCGTTGCATCGCGTTCACCGCGTTGGCGACCACGGCGCCAGACTGAGCCGCACTGGAATTAGCCTCTGCGGCGATGGTGCGTGCTTCTTCGGCTCGTTTGGAAGAATTGGCCACATTGGTGGTGATCTGATCCAGTGCCGCAGCGGTTTCTTCGAGGGAAGCCGCCTGTTGTTCGGTGCGTTTTGCAAGATCCTGGGCGCTCTGACTTATCTCGCTCGTACCGCCGTCAATCTGACCTGTGGCCTGGGCAACCGCACCCAGGGTCTCTGCTAACTGGTTGACCGCCGCGTTGAAGTCCGATCGCAAGCTCTCGAACTCGGTGGCGAAGGCCTTGTCTAGCTGGAAGGTCAGATCACCGGACGCCAGATGCTTAAGACCTGTTGCCAGTCCGCCAGTCGCTTCGGCCATCGCCTCTGCTCGTGCACGTTCTGTTTTTGCGTTTTTGCGGCGTTCTTCCTCGGACAGATTGCGTTGATCAACCGCCTGCTGTTCCAGCTCTCGCGCTTTCAGACCATTCTCCTTAAAAACCTGGACGGCTTTGGCCATGCCGCCCACTTCGTCCTTGCGATCAGAACCGCTAACCTCCGTTTGGAGATCGCCCTCTGCAAGTCGCACCATGACGTCGGCCAGGCCCTTGATTGGACGAACGAGCCAAGCCCGCATTGCAACGAAACCAACCGTGACAACGATGGCAAGACCGAAAAGAACGGCGACTATGGTCGTGATTATGGTGGAGCGAGCTGCTTCACTCAAGGTCATACTCTTTGCGGCAGCCGCGTCGGCAAGACTGGTGGTCTTGGCTACAAAACGCACACTCAAGTCTTTGAAGGCTGGCTGACAATCGGCCAGGAAGCGAGCTTGTGCAGCGGCAATGTCTGTGTCTGTGCGTGCGATCAATCCCGCATCTACTGTTTCCTTGCACGTTGCATCAAGTAGCCGGAGCGCATCTGACTTGATGGATACTAGTTCCTGATCAAGCGGCGCCGCAGCGATTGCGAGATCCGCGGATTCGACGAGCGACTGACGTGCAGCGAGGAATTCCTCCTTCGCGGACTGGGTTAAAATGTCCGTGCGTGACATGATGATCTCGCTCAACGTCGCCCGCGCGGTCTGAAGAGCTCTGTTCATTCTGACGTTGCTGATCGCCGTGGCAGATTCGCCAGTAAGAAGGCCGCTGTATCCCGCGTCGATCTTTGAGATCTGCAAGCCCGAATATATCGCAACGCCCACGGAAAAGACGCCAAAAACTGCCATAATGGTAAGAAATTTGCCGATGATTGAGATGTTTCTCATGTCTTGCCCCAAGGATTGCCCACGCCGAATGCCTGCGCGATATCTAATGATTGAGGATATGAGAGTTTACAGAGAGCTAATGGGAAAACGGCCCCGTACATCAACCGCGGTTCGATGAATATGGGTTGCGCGGACAGGTTGCGACTTTAGAGCATAACTGCATTCGGAACTACTGATAGGCTTATTGCAAACCGCGGTTTTGCAGACGGGGACCCCGCATAAATTGGGAGTGGTTTCTTCCAGTCAGTTTTTCTAACGACGCCCCAAACTGCCAGGCGTCTGTCCAAGGAAACTCTCCAGATCATAAAGCGTGGGAAAAGCAGCGATGCCCGGCACCGACCAGTGCCGTAAACGGCGGGAATTCTCACCGCCAAGCAACACTGGGACTTCCTGGGGGAGGTGTGATTTAAGATGCTCGAGACGACTTGCGAGGTCTTCGACATCAGCGATCGTTGATCCGATTATCACCGCATGCGCGGCCGTCTTGGCCACTGCTGAAGGAAGCTCATGGAGCGGAACGCATGTCCCGAGATAAACAGGTTCAAGATCGTGGTTTGTCGCAATGATTGCCGCAGCAAGCAAACCTATCTCGTGATGCTCATCCTCCAATGTAGCGAACACGGCACGTTTCGTGGACCGACGGCGGCCACTTATATGCAGAGCTGATACCAAAAGGCTTCTTACCGAAGCGGTCACAAGATGTTCTGCAACCACCGGCAGAGCTTTCTCCTGCCATCGTACTCCAACCTCCTTCATTAGCGGCGCAACCAGTTCTTCCACGAACAGTGTCGTACCCATTGTAAGTAAGTGCAGACCCAGCTCTACCTCCAGCTCATAGGTTCTCAGTTCGTTAATTAGAACCATCAGCTTGTCGAGCTTTACGGCTTGTGTGGTGTTTCGGTGAAGGAGACGCCTGAGTTGACCATCATCCGAACCAACCAGACTTCCGATTCGATTACCTTGATCGACACACGCTTTCAGCAAGCGTACGCGAGAGATTTCTCTACTGCTGTACAGTCGGCGGTTCTCTCCACTAGCAGCATACCTAAAAAGCCCGTAACGCCGTTCCCATGCGTACAGCGTCTGTTTCGGAACTCCCGTCATCACAGAAACTTGTGTCATTGAGTATACGGGATCGTCAGGCAAGTTGCGTACTCGGTCAGACATACGTTGCTAACTCCGGGAGAATTCAACAGGTTCCGCTCTCTCCAGAAATCCCGGGCCATGGTTTTGTGAACGGCATCAAATTGCGCCGCAGCGGCTACAGTTTTACGGACGTCGCATCAGTTTTTCCCTCCCCTGCCAGTCCGATCTGCGCAGTTTCGAGGAGCACAAAGCCTACTTCTGGAAGGTCGCATTCACGGAGAAATCTGCATGGCTGAAGAGCCGCAGGATCGTTGATTTCTGCTTTCAACAGGGAATGGATCGACCACCTTTACCTGGTGCCCGAGCATATGTGCCGCAGGAAGGCGAGACGAAGGAAGAGGCGGAGGCGCTTCAGCTCTGGGTGTTCCAGCGAATGTTGATGCGATTTCGTTGTACGATAGCCGCGGCTCCGGAAAGGTCCGTGAGACGAATGCTAGACGGTTACCAGGAGCGGATGCCGGAAGAGCTTGCCAGTGGACGAGAGGGTTCGCCCCCGCCGCTACATGGAGGTTGCGAGATGATCAGTGAAGGCTCGGACACGCGGCGTGATATTGGCCCGCGTCGCGAACGACAGGTGCATTTGGAGAGGGGGAAGTGTGAGTTTCTCCATCACCTCCACGACCTCCCCAGTTTCAAGTTCTGCTTCAAGTAGTGCCTTCGGCAGCAGCCCAATTCCGCTTCCCTTCAACACCATGCTTTGGATGATTGTAAACTTATGGGGTGGATGCCGCCGGAAGGGGGCATCCCCCATCAGCTCAGGTCCATAATTCTGCTTATTTCAGAAATTGGCAAAATATTGAAATTGATCGCGAATTTCAGAGGGGCGGCATTCATTGATTTGCGCTTCTCTTGCTGAAAAATGCAGTCGAACCGTGAACGGGAAAATTGATAGCTCCGCCACGACGGCGCACGCGCGAGTTCCGCACCCGGCAGCACTTTTTTTTGGAACATCAATGCTGACGCATTCGGTGCCGAGCAGACAATCTTTTTTTGGTTCGCGGCTGTAGTGATCAAGCCTTCAGTCTTACGCCTGGTCCGCCATCCGGTGAAGCGCCAGCGTCGAAGAAGACAATGCCCCTTTCTTCGTAGACCCGTTTGATCGCATCAACTGTCACGGGCTGAGGGCCGCGCGGCCCCGATTCGTCCTGCTCCAGCCTGCTCACAGTATTGGCAGTGACTTTTGCGAGCTCCGCAACCTCTCGAACGCCCAGCCTCAAAATCGCCCGAGCGGCTCTAGCTTGACCAGCGTTCAAAGGTACCTCATACTTATTTGGATACAGTGTATTGACAATTATTGGCTGTTCTTATAGATACACTGTAATCATTATTGGTTCAACACATGCGCCCATTGGGCAGCCACGCCCTTGCTCGTCCACTGCTCCGCGGGAGGGGCTGACATGGAGCTTCGCCAACTCTCCTATTTCGTCGCCGTTGCCGAAGAGCTGCACTTTGGTCGTGCGGCGATGCGGGTGAACATCGCCCAGCCGGCATTGAGTACGCAGGTCCAGGCGCTGGAGAAGGGGCTCGGTGTGCAGTTGCTGACGCGCTCGACGCGAAAGGTGGAGCTGACGCGGGCAGGGGAGGTGTTCTACGATCGCTGTGTCCGGATGCTGGGAGAGCTGGATCTCTCGGCCGAGATGGCGCGTGCGGCAGGAGGTAGAACGATGCGGGAGATCAGGATCGGCACGATCTATCCGGCAACGACGGGCGTGTTGCCGGCGTTCCTGGCGCGGATCGGTCGGAAGTTCCCCGATATGCGCCTGCATGTGTCGAATGGCTCTACCGCCGATATCATCCGACAGCTGGAATGCGGGAAGCTCAATCTCGGCTTCATCCGGCCTGTCGAGAATATCGGATCACTGCGCTTCTTTTCGATTGCGCATGAGCGTTATCTACTGGCGGTACCTATGGGAAATCCGCTTGCATCGAAGAACGAAGTGACAATCGAGGATCTGCGGGGTCAAAAGATCATCGCCTTCAAGCGACAGAACCTCTCCTATACGGAGCGCTATTTCTCCGAGACCTTTGACGAGCACGGGCTGAGCGACAATGTCGGCTATACCTGTGACGACACCTTCTCGCTGATCTCGCTCGTATCCTCAGGCCTTGGTGTCGGCTTTGCCCCGGAATGGACAGCTGAGCTGCCGGGCCGGGATGTCGTGTTGAAGAAGGTGACAGGCATCGACCTGAAGATCGGGCTGGGCGTTGCCTGGCGCAAGGATGATCCGACGGCGGCTCGCGATGACATCATTGATATTGCCAAAACACTGGGGCGGCCGGGCAGGTGAGGGTGTCGGTGTTTGCGACAGAGCTCACACTACATCTTTATGCGGAACGCCATGGCCGGGCGAAGTCGGTCCCGCCTGACCCCGAGGGGTCGCTATGCTCAGGCTCCTGCGGCTTCGCTTTTCCCGGCCCTGACGTGACGAGAATTCCCGGCGTCCCGGGGATTAAGCCCGGCGCTATGCTGACGCCTCCGATATTCTTCATTGTCGGGCCCGGATCTCGCGCAGGCGCGGCTTTGATCCGGGCGGGGGCTTGGGCGACGGTTGCGGTGCGTGCGGGATTGGAATTGCTGATCAGGCGGATCTAAAAGCTTTTGGAACTCCGGGTAGTGGGAAGTTCCGATAGGGGGTATCTCTGCCGAACGGAATGCGCGGCGGAAAGCATCACGGATTGCGCTTTCGCCGGTTCTTATCCTTGCATCCAGTTCGTTGCCCGGATTGCCAAACCTCCTATCAGCAAGGGAGCAAGAAATGATCTGTAAGAAGATCATTTGGTTTGATATGATCCCTATAGACAGCATTTTGTTTGACATGCGCAGGCGCTATGCGATACGTAAACATATCACACTGGGAGAAATGAAACGTTAGAGTGTCACATCATGTCGGCTTCAGAGGCTCTTCAGGACATAGGGCGACTGCTCAAGACGTCGCGCAAGACTTTGGGCCTCACCCAGGGGCAGGTAGCCGACATGGCAGGTATATCGCGTCCACGGTACCGCGAGATTGAGGCCGGAGCCAGCGCTGCCCGTACGACCACACTGATCAACATTGGTCGTGCGCTTGGTCTGGAACTGATGTTCATCCCGCAGGCTATGGTCCCAGCAGTTGAAGCTTTACTGCAGCCAGGTGGCGCTGAAGATGACCTTCCTGCTTTCGTCGCCAGCCCCGATGGTGATGGCAATGTCTGATGCGCCTCTTGATCCAAGATCCATAACCTCGCTGGACGTGCTGCTGAATGACCTGAAGGTAGGCGTGATCGTGAGGACGCCGGGAGACTTCAACGCGTTCAGCTTTGAGGAGAGCTATCGACAGACGGGTGGTTTCCCAGTGCTCAGTCTGTCATTTCGCGCGGCACATGGGGGTTTACGGAAAGACCCGAAGCCCGTCGCAAGGGCTTTGCCATCGTTCTTTGCGAACCTTCTTCCAGAGGATAAACTGCGCGAGGCGATGGAGAAGCACCATTCAGGTAGCGTGCGAGCAAGAAATGATTTCGATTTGCTTGCAGCACTCGGATCGGATCTGCCGGGGGCTGTCCGAATGGTGCCGAGCGAAGGCAGCGTTGTTCGTAATGAGGGTTTGACAACACCCAGGCCAAAGGCCCGGTTTTCGCTCGCCGGCGTGCAGATGAAACTCTCCGTCATCAAAAACACAGGCAAGGGCGGCGGCCTGACGATCCCCTTAGGCGACGAGCAAGGTTCATATATCGCCAAGTTTCCATCGACATCATTTCCCGGTGTCTCGGAAAACGAATTTGCGAATCTCGCACTGGCCGAAGCGATTGGTATGGACGTACCGGAACGCGAGCTCGTGGAACAATCGCAGTTCGAGGGTATCCCGGCGGAGTTTGAGACGCTGTCCGACGGCAAAGTCCTCCTCGTCAAACGGTTCGATCGGGTTGCTGGTGGTGAGCGCGTCCATATCGAAGATTTCGCTCAGGTATTCGGCGTCTATCCGTCTCGAAAATATGAGGGGGCCGCATATCATGATATCGCTTCGGCTCTTGGGGTCGCCGTTTCTTCAGCGGCAGCCCTTGAGTTCGTCCGACGACTGGCCTTGGCTGTGCTGACAGGCAATGGCGACATGCACCTCAAGAATTGGTCGCTGATTTATCATGGGAAGGGCGACAGGCCGGCACTCGCCCCAGTTTATGATGTGCTCTCGACCGTCCCTTACATTCCATCGGACGCCATGGCACTGTCGCTGGCCGGTGAAAGGCCGTTCAAGGCAATGAACGCCCAGCGATGGAAAGTCTTTGCTCATCGTGCGCGACTGCCGGAAGCTGCTGTGCTGAAGGCTGTCACGGAGACGGTCGAGCGCGTCAACCAGTCTTGGTGGTCTCTGCCTGAACGAGCTGCTCTACCCGATAGAGTGTTGGAACGAGTTGATGCCCACATCAAGTTGATATCGCCGATCCTCGGCACGTGCGCTGATTAGCAACTGGCGTTTTTCCAAAACGCGGGTAGCAGTTTCGCGGCCCACCAGTACCGATCGGGTTGCTGGTTCGTATCCCTTCAAGGCGCAGGACGCAGGCGCTTACTGGGTGAAGCTATTTTCACGGGGCAATGCTGGGTGGCCCTTAAGCTGCAAACGGTAAGTCACGAGGGAAGCCCGCCCCTCCGGCGAGCTTCCGTTAGCATCAATAGTCAGAAGTCCATACCTGCACCTGCAGGCAATGCAGCGGACGGTTCCTTCTTCGGTTTTTCAGCGATCATAGCTTCGGTCGTGATAAGCAGACCTGCCACCGACGCGGCATCCTGGAGCGCGGTGCGTACCACCTTTGCAGGATCTATGACGCCCATCGCGAACAGGTCACCATAGTCGCCAGTCTGCGCATTCCAGCCGAACTGCAGATCGGCTTTTTCCCGAAGCTTTCCGACCACGATCGATCCTTCGGCTCCCGCATTCTCGGCGATCTGGCGGACCGGAGCTTCGACCGCACGACGGATGATGTCGATCCCCACGCGCTGGTCGTCATTGGCAAAGGTAAGATTGTCGAGCGCCTTGGTCGCCCGCAGCAGCGCCACGCCGCCACCGGGCAAGATTCCTTCTTCGACAGCCGCACGGGTTGCATGCAGCGCGTCGTCGACGCGGTCCTTCTTCTCCTTGACCTCGACCTCGGTCGACCCACCGACGCGGATGACAGCGACACCGCCGGCGAGCTTGGCCAGGCGTTCCTGCAGTTTTTCGCGGTCGTAGTCGGAGCTGGTCTCTTCGATCTGAGTGCGGATCTGCGCAACGCGTCCGTCGATTTCGGACTTGGAGCCTACGCCATCGATGATCGTCGTGTTATCCTTCTCGATCACCACCTTTTTGGCCCGACCGAGCATGTTGAGTGTCACGTTTTCCAGCTTGATGCCAACGTCCTCCGAAACGACGGTACCGCCCGACAGGATGGCGATGTCTTCAAGCATCGCCTTGCGGCGATCGCCGAAGCCTGGAGCCTTCACCGCCGCAATCTTCAGACCGCCACGCAGTTTGTTGACGACCAGCGTTGCAAGTGCCTCGCCTTCCACGTCTTCGGCAATGATGACAAGTGGCTTGCCCGACTGCACGACCGCTTCAAGCACGGGAAGCATGGCCTGCAGATTGGAAAGTTTCTTTTCGTGGATCAGGATATAGGGATCCTCAAGCTCGACCCGCATCTTGTCCTGATTGGTGACGAAATAAGGGCTGAGGTACCCGCGATCAAACTGCATGCCCTCGACGACTTCGAGTTCGGTTTCTGCAGTCTTTGCCTCCTCGACCGTAATGACGCCCTCATTGCCGACTTTCTCCATCGCTTCGGCGAGATAACGACCGATTTCTTCGTCTCCATTAGCGGAGATCGTGCCGACCTGAGCGATCTCCGAATTGTTGGAGATCTTGCGAGCGTTGGTCTCCAGTTCCTTGACCACTGCATCAACGGCCAGATCAATCCCTCGCTTCAGATCCATCGGGTTCATTCCGGAGGCGACGGCTTTCGCGCCCTCCTTGACGATCGCCTGGGCGAGGACGGTTGCAGTTGTGGTTCCGTCTCCGGCAAGATCATTGGTCTTCGACGCGACCTCGCGCAGCATCTGCGCGCCCATATTCTCGAACTTGTCTTCAAGCTCGATTTCCTTGGCGACCGAGACACCGTCCTTGGTTATGCGTGGTGCACCAAACGATTTATCGATCACGACATTACGGCCCTTGGGGCCGAGCGTAACCTTGACGGCATTCGCCAGAACATCGACCCCACGCAGCATGCGTTCCCGGGCATCGATGTTGAATTTGACGTCTTTCGCAGCCATGTGTTCACTCCTTCATTAGGCAGCTAGGTTTGACCGGTGGCGTTTTGCTGGCTGCCTAGGCAGCCTTCTTCTGCTCAGCCTGGACCTCGATGATCCCGAGGACATCGCTTTCCTTCATGATCAACAGGTCTTCGCCGTTGACCTTGATTTCCGTGCCGGACCATTTGCCGAACAGGATACGGTCGCCGACTTGGACGTCGAGGGAAAGCACCCGACCGGTCTCGTCGCGAGCACCGGCACCGACTGCGATGACCTCGCCCTCCTGTGGCTTTTCTTTGGCGGTATCGGGAATGATGATGCCGCCCTTGGTCTTTTCCTCAGACTCAATGCGGCGGACAAGAATGCGATCGTGAAGTGGTCGGAACGTCATGTTTTCCTCCATGGACAAACAATGATGATCAATGTTCCCCTTATCCGGACCGGGAGACCAATCCGGAGCGGGTTGCCGGACCCATAAGGCGTCCAGCGACGATCGATTTAATTTCGCGAAAATCCGGTTTCAAGAGGGGGAAACGAAAAATCAGCACTTAAGGGAATGTGCTGCCAAGTAGCTGTTTTGAAAGAGCAAAAATTATCAAAGGATGCAGTTTTCTGTTGCGAAGGGTCGAGGTGTTTGGCAGCATGAAACGGTAAATGAACGGAGATGGAGCATGACGTATTCATCAGACCTGGAGAGGCAACTTCGCGGATATGGCCTGACAACTGCACATATTCTCTATCGCATTCCGGATTTTGAATCCGTCCTGCAGACCTATGTCTGGCAGGAATATGACCTCGCACCCGACTTTCCGGAAATGAGAAAGTTTTTGGATTTCTGGCGGCAATCGCTTGATGGTCCGCTGCACTCGATCCGGTATTCGCACAAGCAGCTTATTGGACCGAACGAGTGGCGGCAGATCAATGGAGAGTTCAATCTGCATTGACGCTCCCGGATCTTTGATCAAGCATTGGCAAGTGGCGCCGCTGTTTTATCGCAGGTGTGGATTGCTGCTGCCCCTCCATCTTCTGGTCGCCGCTCTGCAAAAGACGAAAGAGCGCTGCGGTAATCCGCGGCAACGCTAATGCTTTCAAGCGTCTGACGCTCACCGCGGGCGAGAGATCGCGAGCGAGATGAATGCTCCCACGCCAGGTACCGTCGTCAGCCGAACCTTGGCCTGCTTCGCTTCGGCCACAACCTTCTGATTTAGCTTGGCAAGTCCTTCTTGCAACTTGCGCCGCCCGGAGAGCAGTGGCTCCATGATCTCCGCCAGATCAGAGTCGTTTCGACGAGTTCAAGGATACTTCTCTCTAACATGTCGCCCGAGGAATTGCCGACTTTCAGTCCGAAGTTGCGCAGGAGCCCACCCATGTCGTTTTCCAAGGTCGATCGCCCTTCTCTGGAGTAGCCATCGGGTGGTCAGCAAGGCCCGGCGCTTCTGGCTGGTGAGCGTCTTCACATATACGATCTCGAACAGGCCGACCCGCATCATGTGGCCAATGACGTTTGCATCGGTCATGTCTTCTTTGTTCTGGTGCAGGACATCAAGGAAAGCTTTGGTATGGAGTGTCTCGATAAGAAGACAGGCAAGCCTCCTCGTGCCCGGCCTTCAACACCCAGTGGGACAAGAGGCCACCCTCAACGCCCACCCTCTCAAAACAGAAGGTCGGACCGCTCAAGATGGCTACGAGGTCCTCCGGATGAGATGCCACCTTCCGTTCGCGGCATAGTTTCCCGCTTTCATCGACGATACAGACGCTCGTTCTTTGACCGAGATATCGAGGCCGGCATGGTGTTTCATCGCTGCGCTCCTCTGCATGATGGTGGTGCCTGGTTTCTGACAGGCGAATAGGGCTTTGGCGCGCATGGAGTCCGCAGAATGACGGTAGCTAGCCTCCAAGCTAGAGCCGAAGCGGTGTGCCCACCCGCCCCGATCTGATCTTGCAAGCGGGTCTGCCGCTCAGATCGGGGCTGATCGGCAGCGCCAGTTTCGCATCTCTAACTGGCTGGCGAGCACGCGCCTCTAACCAGCTTTGAAACAAGCCCATACAAGGCAGCTGGATTGAAAGTTTTCAATCCGTGGAATGGTCAGTACTTCGACTGAGAGGCCGTCGCTTTGGCAGGATCATCGCTTCGCCCGGCAGGCGCATGATCTCGTCAGGCGTGATCAGATCTCGGCCGACGACATGCTCGCTCGATGTGCTTGGCATTGGCTTCCATGGCATGCCCGGACTGCTCCAGGACTGCGTGACATGGCGCTCGTCCATGCGACCGATGGTTCTGGCGATGAGACTGGCCGTCTCGATGTAAGTCCGATCATGGACATGAGCCATAGGAAGACTTGCAATACCTCACTCATGATCATTTTTATGAGCTATTGGAGGACTAGATCGTCTGTCGGCATCAGAGGCAGGCACCTGTGTCTCCTGCCTCTCCTTCGTCGCGCCTCCATGGCGCTGCGCAGGCATCATGTTCCGATGCCGGCTGCTGGGAGCACCTAACCCGTGATACTGCAACGCTTTGTCCGAGGCTGGTCGAGCAACGCCTTTTAGAAGTTGCGCCACACACGCATATGAACATTGCGCGCGTCGACAACAGACGCTATATGTAGGTATGTTCCTACCTGGGAGGTGTGCATGACCACTACCAGCTTGACGAGCCGCGAATTGAATCATGACGTTGGCAGAGCAAAAAAAGCTGCGGAAGCAGGACCTGTCGTTATTACTGATCGAGGTAGACCTTCGCACGTGTTGATGACGTATGTTGAGTTCGAACGTCTTACAGGCAAGCGTCGCAATCTCGTGGATGCACTTTCAATGCCTCGATTGTCGGATATCGATTTTGATCCGCCTCGATCGGTCATTGCAACTCGAGAAGTTGACCTGTCTTGAAGTATCTCCTCGATACAAACGTTGTTTCTGAGCTTCGCAAGGTTGGTGACGGTAAAGCTGATCTGAACGTGACGGACTGGTTAAGCGCGCAGGATTCCCGTGATCTCTACATTTCCGCGATAACCGTCCTGGAGCTTGAGCGCGGGATACTCAGCATCAACCGGCGTGACGCTGAGCAGGGCGCTCGCTTGCGAACCTGGATGGATAGCCGAGTTCGCCCCGAATTTGCTCAGCGCATCATTGCCATTGATGAAGCAATCGCGACGCGTTGTGCTCATTTGCATATTCCAGATGGCCGGAATGAAGCTGATGCCCTCATCGTCGCAACAGCGTCCGTGCATGGGCTGGTGGTCGTAACACGCAATATCAAAGACTTTGAGGGAACCGGCGTTGTCCTCGTGGATCCATGGCGCGCCTGACGAAAGGCAACAATGTCACGGTAACGCTCTGTGAGGATCTGAGGAGCGGCTGCGATAGAGTCACGTGCATGAACACCTCGCCCGACAGCTGCAAGCGCCAGCGCTTCCCACCATAGATTATCACGCGGTCTGGCTTTACTTGCGGGTTTCGCTGAGCCGGCGCCTTGTCGAGGAATTGCTGCGGGAGTGCGGCATTGCTGTCTCCTACGAAACGATCCGCCGCTGAGGAAAGAAGTTAGGCCAGGACTATGGGCGTTGCCTTCACCGCAAGAAGCCTAGAGGAAGCTATGTGTGGCATCTGGACGAACTCGTCATCGACATTACGGGCAGAAACGCTGGTTCTGGCGGGCAGACTATTAGGACGAGTATGTACTTGACGAACTTATCCAGAACCGCCGCAACATCAAGGCTGCCAGATGATTGCTTCCCCCTCTTCTGAAGATACAGGGTATCGCACCAAAACGGATGATGACTGACAAATTGCGCCCTTATGGAGCAGCCCGGAGACTTGCCTAATCGCACTGCGAAAAAGGAACGGTGATTAACACATCTCATCGGCTGAAATCGCGATCAAGAACCTTCGCTGTATCCCAAAATGCGTCTTGCGCTCTTGAGGTGGGGTGCGTCGATCATTCGGCCACGATGGTTGAGAGCGCCTTTGCCCGGATTTGCGGCGAAGGCGTCGACGATTGCTTGGGCCTCGGCCAGTTCCTCCGGCGTGGGTGTAAAGGCTAGGTTGATCGGGCCGATTTGCGAGGGGTGGATTGCCATCATGCCATGGAACCCGTCAAAGCGGGCCCGCCTCGCATAGGCAGTCAATCCAACGTCGTCGGCGATATCCGGATAGACCGTGTCGATTGCAGCCACGCCAGCAGCATGGGCGCCAAACAAAGTGAGCGAACGGACAAGTTCATAAGGTGGGGTATAGCGGCCTGTTTTGTCACGTGCGCCAAGCGCGCCGATTTCTGCGGGAAGATCCTCTGCACCCCAGGTCAGGCCAAGCAGCTTTTCTTTGACCGACTGGTAGGTTCCCAACTGGAACACCGCGGTTGGAGTTTCGGTGACAATCGGCAGGATCGGGGTGCCAGACGCCAATGTGCTGAGCGCATTTACGCTCGATGCCCCTTCTGCTTTCGGCAGCACGAGCCCATCGGGTTTGGCTTCAAGGATCACAGAAAGATCATCCTCCAGGAACGCGCTGTTAAGCGAATTGACCCGGACAAACAGTTTTGTTCTTCCTTTGGTCTGACCGAGGAAGGCAGCCGTCGCCAATCGCGCTGCAGCTTTCCTTTCGGGCGTGACAGAATCTTCCAAGTCCAGGATTAGAGCATCGGCGCCGTAACCTATGGCCTTTTCCATCCGATCAGGCCGGTCACCTGGCACGAAGAGCAGTGAGCGCAGCCTCATTGCGGCCTCCGCGAGACGAGTGCCGTGCGCAAGCACTGGCAAACCAGTTCGTTGCGCTGGTTGAAGAGTTCATGCCTGAACGTGACGATGCCGGCATTGGGGCGCGAGCGACTTTCTCTGAGATCGACGATTTCGGTTTCGGCCCGCATCGTGTCTCCGAGGAAGACAGGCCTTGGCATGACGACTTTGTCATAGCCAAGATTGGCAACGAGTGTACCAAGCGTCGTATCGCCCACCGAAAGTCCGATCATCAGCGAGAAGGTAAACGTGCCATTGACGAGGATCTGACCAAACTCGCTTGCCTTGGCCGCTTCAATATCGAGATGCAAGGGCTGCGGATTGTGGGTCATCAGCGTGAACATCAGATTGTCCGTCTCTGTCACCGTGCGCCTGATGTCGTGGGATATCCTGTCACCCACTGCCCAGGTCTCAAAATAGCGTCCGGCCATCAGCCCTCTCCCTCTATCCTGACCAGCAAGCTGCCTTCGACGACCTGGCTCCCCTGCGACACCTTCAGTTCTGCAACCTCACCGTCAAAGGGTGCGTGCAGCACCTGCTCCATCTTCATCGCTTCGATGACGATCAGGGGTTGGCCGCGTTTGACCAGGTCGCCCTCCGCAACAGAAACGGCGATGATGATGCCCGGCATTGGCGCCATGACCGCTCCGCCGGTTGATCCTGAGCCAAGACCTGCATGCCCGGCGTGCGGTGCTGCGAAGTTCCAGGCCTTGCCATCATGGAATAGGACGCCGTCTTCTGTTCGAACGGTCGATGGCCTGTCTTCCACCTGGACCAGATAGGGCCTTCCCCCTACCTCGACAGCGACTTGCCGAGCGCTTTCGCCATTGAGGCGAAACCCGATCAACGACGTCCAGACATCTGGCGATTTCCTCGGTAAAAGCTCCGCCGCGGCGGCCTGCAAGACTGCGTCGGATGGCTCGCCTGATGGCACGAGGTCATCAAGGTGCCGTTCAATGAAGCCCGTGTCGATGGCACCGGCGATAAAGTCCGGATTCTGGAGCGTGCGAGCGAGGAAACCGGCATTGCTATGCACCGGCCATACCTCGATCTCCTTCACACCGTCGCAAAGCTTTCGGGCAGCCTCCCGCCGGCTGCTCCCGTGACTGATGAGTTTTGCCAGCATCGGATCGTAGTACGGGGTCGCCTCATCTCCCTCCTCGACACCACTGTCAACGCGTAGGGACTTCGGCAGGCGAAAGTGGTCGAGCTTGCCGATCGACGGCAGAAAACCGTTTTCAGGATTTTCCGCATAGAGCCGGGCTTCCATGGCCCAGCCGGTGATTGACAGCTCATCCTGTCGCAGCGGCAGCGCCTCGCCTGACGCGACACGTAACTGCCACTCGACCAGGTCCTGACCGGTAATCGCCTCGGTCACAGGATGCTCGACCTGAAGCCGCGTGTTCATCTCCATGAACCAGATGCGATCAGCGCGCAGGCCCTCCGAGCCGTCGGCGATAAACTCGATCGTGCCTGCGCCAACATACTCGACCGCACGAGCCGCCTTGACGGCCGCCTGGCAGACGGCATCCCGGGTTGCGGCATCCATCCCAGGCGCCGGTGCTTCCTCTATCACCTTCTGATGCCGGCGTTGCAGCGAGCAGTCGCGTTCGAAGAGATGTACGACATTGCCTTTGGTATCGCCGAAAACCTGCACCTCGATATGACGCGGCGAAAGGATGTATTTCTCGATCAGCACGCAGTCGTCGCCGAAGGATGACGTTGCTTCGCGCCGGCAACTGGCGAGGGCGGCCGCAAAATCCTCTGTCCCCTCGACGCGTCGCATACCCTTGCCGCCGCCGCCAGCCACCGCCTTGATCAGCACCGGATAGCCGATGGCATCGGCTTCCCGTTGCAGTCGTTCCGGGCTCTGGTCTTCCCCGAGATAGCCGGGTGTGACCGGCACGCCGGCGGCGATCATCCGTTGTTTGGCGGCATCTTTCAGACCCATGGCCCTGATGGCAGCGGGCGGCGCACCGACCCAGACGAGCCCCTCGGCGATCACGGTTTCGGCAAAATCGGCATTTTCCGACAGGAAGCCATAACCCGGATGGATGGCCCTTGCTCTGCTCCTTCTCGCGGCTTCCAGGATTCGGTCCTGACGCAGGTAGCTGTCGCGAGCCGGCGCCGGACCGATCGGCAGAGCCTCATCGGCCTCGCGTACAAAGGCCATGTCAGCATCGACATCCGAATGGACCGCGATCGTTCGGATGCCAAGCCGCTTTGCCGTGCGAATGATCCGCCGGGCGATTTCACCACGATTTGCGATCAACAAGCTTCCGATCATCGTCGCCTCACATCCGGAAAATGCCGAACTGCGCCCGTTCAGGGATCGGGGCGTTCAGCGTTGCGGAAAAGGCGAGGCCGAGCACGTCACGGGTCTGGACGGGGTCGATGATGCCATCATCCCACATCCGGGCCGTCGCGTAATAGGGATTGCCTTCGTCCTCGTATTTCTGGCGGATCGGCGCCTTGAAAGCCTCCGCTTCCTCTGCCGTCCAGGTTTCAGCATCGCGATGGACGGTCGCCAGCACAGACGCAGCCTGTTCACCTCCCATCACGGAGATGCGGGCATTTGCCCAACTGAACAGGAAGCGCGGCTGAAAGGCGCGACCGCACATGCCGTAATTGCCGGCCCCGAAACTGCCGCCGATCAGCACTGTGATTTTCGGCACCTGTGCGCCGGCCACTGCGGTCACCAGCTTTGCGCCATGTTTGGCGATACCTTCCGCCTCGTATTTGCCCCCGACCATGAAGCCGGAAATGTTTTGCAGGAAGAGAAGAGGGATTCGCCTCTGGCAGGCGAGTTCGATGAAATGGGTGCCCTTCAGGGCACTTTCGGAAAACAGAACGCCATTGTTGGCGAGAATGGCAATCGGAATGCCCCAGAGATGCGCGAAACCGCAAACAAGTGTGCTCCCGTAAAGCGGCTTGAACTCCTGCAGTTCCGAACCATCTACCAGGCGGGCGATCACCTCGCGCACGTCATAGGGTGTGCGCAGGTCCTGCGGGATCACGCCGTAAAGCTCACCCGGGTCGAACAGGGGCGGACGCGGCTTGGCAAGCTCGATGTCCACCGTCTTCGGCCGGTTCAGTGTCGCAACAATGTCGCGCACGATCAGTAGCGCGTGTTCGTCGTTCTCGGCGACATGGTCGACAAGGCCGGACTTGCGGCCATGGATCTCCGCACCACCGAGATCTTCGGCCGAGATCACTTCGCCGGTCGCGGCTTTGACCAGCGGCGGGCCGGCGAGAAAGATGGTGCCCTGGTTGCGGACGATCACTGTCTCGTCGGACATGGCCGGCACATAGGCGCCGCCCGCGGTACAGCTTCCCATGACGCATGCGATCTGCGGGATGCCGGCAGCAGACATCTGCGCCTGATTGTAGAAGATCCGGCCGAAATGATCGCGGTCGGGGAAGACCTCGGCCTGGTGCGGCAGGTTGGCGCCGCCGGAATCCACCAGATAGATGCAGGGCAGGCGGTTTTCTAAGGCAATTTCCTGGGCTCTCAGATGCTTCTTTACCGTCATCGGGAAATAGGCGCCGCCCTTCACCGTCGGATCATGGGCGATGACCATGCATTCGCGACCGGAGACACGGCCGAGGCCGGTGATCATGCCGGCGCCCGGGGCCTCGTCATCATACATGCCGCCTGCCGCCAGTTGACCGATCTCAAGGAAGGGGGAGCCGGGGTCGAGGAGCCGCAGGACGCGATCCCGGGGCGGAAGCTTGCCGCGCGCAACATGCCGTTGGCGATGACTTGCTGCCCCGCCAAGCGCTGCAGTTGCAACTTTCGACCGCAGTTCCTCGGCCAATGCGCGGTTGCGCGTCGTATTGGCCTGGAAGCTCTCGCTCTCGCGGTCGAGCATCGTCGAGAGCATCGGCATCAGCTTCTCCCTCCCGCGCCGATGACCTCCCGGCCGATCAACATCCGGCGCACCTCGTTGGTGCCTGCGCCGATATCGAGGAGCTTTGCATCGCGCCAGTAGCGCTCGACGGGCCAGTCCTTCGTGTAACCTGCACCGCCCAGGGCCTGGATCGCCTGTTCGGCGACCTTCACCGCGCTTTCCGAGGCATAGAGAATTGCGCCGGCGGCGTCCTGACGTGTCGTCTGGCCGGCATCGCAGGCTCGTGCCACGGCATAGACATAGGCCCGGGCGGAGTTCAGCGCCACGACCATGTCGGCGATCTTGGCCTGCATCAGCTGGAAGCTTCCGATCGCTCGGCCAAACTGCTGGCGTTCCCGGACATAAGGCAGCACGACGTCGAGGCAGGCCTGCATGATGCCGAGCTGGATTCCCGAAAGCACGACCCTCTCGTAGTCGAGGCCGGACATCAGGACCTTCGCCCCGCCGTTCAGCGGACCCATGACGTTTTCCTGCGGGACAAAGCAGTCCTGGAAGACGAGTTCGGCCGTCGGCGAACCGCGCATGCCGAGTTTGTCGATCTTCTGGCCGATCGAGAAGCCGGGGAAATCCATTTCGATGAGAAAGGCCGTGATGCCTTTCGATCCCGCTTCGGGCTCCGTCTTGGCATAGACCACGAGCGTCTGCGCATAGGAGGCATTGGTGATCCAGAATTTGGTGCCGTTCAGGCGGAAGCCACCTTCGACACTGTCGGCGCGCAGCCGCATGGAGACGACGTCGGAACCGGCGCCAGCTTCGGACATGGCAAGGCTGCCGACATGCTGTCCTGAAATCAGTCCGGGCAGATATTTCGCCTTCTGCTCATCCGAACCCCAGCGCGCGATCTGGTTGATGCACAGATTGGAATGGGCGCCGTAGGACAGGCCAACCGAAGCCGAAGCGCGACTGATTTCCTCGCAGGCGACGATATGGTCGAGATAGCCAAGCCCCAGACCGCCGTCCGCTTGCTCAACTGTGATGCCATGCAGGCCGAGAGCGCCCATGGCCGGCCAGAGTTCGACCGGGAAACGGTCCTGTTTATCGACGTCTGCTGCGATCGGGGCGATGCGCTCGCGGGCAAAGCGCGCCGTGGTGTCGCGGATCATGTCCGCCGTTTCGCCAAGCCTGAAGTCCAATTCGGTCATGGGGCTTCCTCTGCGATTTTAGATCATGCGAACCGGAATGCCGGTCAGATATGCAGTGCGTGGCCGATCGCCTTGAGCGCTGCTTCTTGCAGGGCTTCGCCACGCGTCGGGTGTGCATGGATGGTCGCGGCTACGTCCTCCAGCCGGGCGCCCATTTCGATGGCCATGGCGAAGGTCGAGGCAAGTTCGGAAACGCCCGCTCCAACCGCCTGGAGCCCGAGCACGACATGGGTAGCGGACCGGGCGACGACCCGCACGAAACCCTCTTCATCCTCCACCGTCATGGCCCGTCCGTTGGCGGTGAAGGGGAACTGACCGATCTTCACCTCGAAGCCATGGCCACGGGCTTCATCCGGCAAGAGCCCGGCGCTGACGATTTCCGGATCGGTGAAGCAGATGGCCGGAATGCAGCGCTTGTCCCAGGCGCGCTTGCGGCCGGCAACGATCTCGGCGACCATTTCGCCTTGCGCCATGGCCCGATGTGCCAGCATCGGTTCGCCGGTCACGTCGCCAATCGCGTAAACCCCGCGCATGGATGTGTGGCAGCGATCGTCGACCTGCAGGAACGGGCCGATCCGGTTGAGATCGAGTTCTTCCAGGCCAGAACCCGTCGTGCGCGGCCGTCGCCCGACAGCGACCAGAATGCGTTCGGCGTGAAGTTCGCGCCGTCCCTCTACGGTCTCGACGACCAGCGCCTCGCCCGTGTCGGAAATCCCGACGGCCCTTGCCTCCGTCAGCACCTTGATGCCGCGTTCGCCCAGCCTGCGCAGAACCGGTTTGACCAGATCGGCATCGTAGATCGGCAGGATCTGCGATGTCGCCTCGACCACGGTGACCTCGGATCCCATGCGGGCAAAGGCCGTTCCGAGTTCGAGCCCGATATAGCCGCCGCCCACGACGACGAGCCTTCTGGGCAGTTCGGTCAGCGACAGGGCCTCCGTGGAGGAAATGACGCGCCCGCCAAACGGCAGGGCTGCAAGCTCGACGGAATCAGACCCGGTCGCAATCACCACGGTTTCCGCGCGGATGACCTGCTGGCCGGTTTCCGTGGCCACTTCCACTGTCTTGCCGTCACGAAAACGGGCGCGGCCATGAACGATCTTAACCCGTGCCTTCTGCAAGAGGCCGGAGACACCACCGGTCAGTCTGCCGACAATCGCGTCCTTCCAGGCCATGGTTTTGGACAGATCGATCGAAGGCGCCTCGACGCGAATGCCAAGGGCGTTCTCGCCGAGGGAGAAGGCGCGGGTCTTGTCGAAGGTCTCCGCCGCATGGATGAGCGCCTTCGAAGGAATGCAGCCGACCGTCAGGCAGGTGCCACCGGGGTGGCCCTCTTCGACGATGACGGTGTCAATCCCAAGCTGTCCTGCCCTGATGGCGCAGACATAGCCGCCGGGGCCGGCACCGATGATGAGAAGCTTGCAGGAAATCTCTTTCATGGCTTTAGCCTTCGATAAAGATCAGCGCCGGTGTCTCAATTAGCACCCGCAGGCGCTGGACGAAGGTCGCCGCATTCCAGCCATCGACGATCCGGTGATCGAAGCTGGAGGACAGGTTCATCATCTTGCGCGGCACAAACTGCGTGCCGTCCCATATCGGTCGTATGGCGATCTTGTTGACGCCGATGATGGCGACTTCCGGGTGGTTGATGACGGGGGTTGAGACAATGCCGCCAAGCGCTCCGAGCGAGGTGATGGTGATGGTCGAACCAGTCAGCTCGTCCCGCGTCGCAGTGCCGGCGCGGGTGGCTTCGGCAAGCCGGTTCATCTCGCTCGCGCAATCCCAGATGCCGCGTGCCTCGGCGTGTTTGACCACCGGGACCGCTAGACCCGCTGCTGTCTGGGTTGCGATGCCGATATGCACCGCGCCAAACCGGGTGAGCACGCCGGCATCGTCGTCGAAGGTCGCGTTGACATCAGGTTGCTCAACGACCGCCTTGACCATGGCACGCATCAGGAAAGGCAGGATGGTGAGCTTCGGCTGGTCGGGCCGGCGTTCGGCATTCATCTTGGCGCGCAGCTCTTCGAGCGCCGTCACGTCGACCTCCTCCACATAGGTGATGTGGGGAATGCGCGAGGTGGAGACGACCATCTTCTCGGCGATCCGGCGACGAAGGCCGGTCAGCTTGATCTCCTCGCGTGCGGTCTTCTTGGCAAGGCTCGAGACCGCGGGTGCTGGATCGGCAGCGCGAGTGAGAAACTGTTCGATATCTTCGCGCAGAATGCGTCCCGCCGGACCCGATCCACGCAAGAGGCGCAGATCAACGCCGTTCTCGCGGGCCAGCAGGCGGACCGAGGGTGCGGCGAGCGGCTTGTCAAACTCCGGAGAGGGGTGCCGGGCAGGGGGAGGAACAGCGTCGGGTGGTGAGGGCGTGGCTGAGACGGGCTGCGGGCGCAGTGCGTCCTTGCTTGCAGGTCGTTCGGGTTGAGGCTCCGACGAGCTCGGAGAATCCGAGGTTACCGGATCCTCGCCTGCACCGTCAGTTGCGATCCGTATGAGGGGTGCCTTGACCGCGATCGTGTCACCCACTTCGCCGCCAAGCCAAAGGACGGTGCCACTGACGGGTGTGGGGATTTCCACCGTCGCCTTGTCGGTCATGACAGCGGCCACCATCATGTCCTCGCGCACATGATCGCCGATCTTCACCATCCACTCGACAAGCTCGGCCTCGGCCACGCCTTCGCCGACATCGGGCATCTTGATCGTAAACTCGCCCATGGCTCAGGCCTCCATGACGTCGATGAGCGCGCGGCCGACCCGAGCAGGTCCTGGGAAATAGTCCCATTCCTGCGCATGCGGATAGGGCGTGTCCCAGCCGGCGACGCGCATCACCGGCGCTTCGAGGTGATAGAAGCAATGCTCCTGCACCAGCGATACGATTTCTCCACCAAAGCCAGACGTCAGCGTCGCCTCATGCACGACGACACATCGGCCCGTCTTGGAGACCGACTGGACGATCGTATCAAGATCAAGCGGCATCAGGCTTCTGAGATCGATGACTTCGGCGTCGATGCCGGTGTCTTCGGCTGCGGCCAGCGCCACATGCACCATGGTGCCATAAGCAATCACCGTGACGGCCGATCCCTGGCGGCGGATATCCGCCCTACCGATCGGGATCGTGAAATAGCCTTCCGGCACCTCGCCCAGTTCATGGCGGGACCAAGGCGTCACCGGCTGGTCGTGATGACCATCGAAGGGGCCGTTGTAGAGGCGCTTGGGCTCCAGGAAGATCACCGGATCAGGATCCGCAATCGCAGCGTTCAGCAGGCCCTTGGCGTCATAGGGATTGGACGGGACAACCACTTTCAGACCGCAGACATGGGTGAAGAGTGCTTCCGGGCTCTGGCTGTGGGTCTGGCCACCGAAAATGCCGCCGCCGGTTGGCATGCGCACCACGATTGGGCAGGTAAAGTCGCCGTTCGATCGATAGCGGATGCGGGCCGCCTCCTGGGTCAGCTGATCATAGGCAGGGTACATGTAATCGGCGAACTGGATCTCGACGCATGGCTTCAGGCCATAGGCGGCCATGCCGATCGCAGCTCCCACAATGCCGGATTCGTTGATCGGTGTGTCAAAGCAGCGGGTCTTTCCATATTTGGCCTGCAGTCCCTGAGTGCAGCGGAACACCCCGCCGAAATAACCGACGTCTTCGCCAAACACGACCACGTCGTCGTCGCGCTCCATGGACACGTCCATGGCGCTGCGCACCGCTTCGATCATCGTCATTCTGGCCATGTCAGTATCCTGCCTGCTGTCGCTGACGGCGCAGGTGCGGCGGCATTTCAGCATAGACGCCTTCGAAGATGTCACGCACCGATGGCTTGCCGCCGGCATGCAGCGTGCCGTGTTCTTCCGCCTGGCGCTGAGCCGTGATCACCTCGTCCGTGATTTCGGCTTCGGCCTGCACATGCCGTTCCTCCGACCAGGCACCGCGGACAATGAGATGCTTCTTCAATCGGAGAACCGGATCGCCGAGAGGCCAGGCTTCCGATTCCGTTTTCGGCCGATAGGCGCTCGGATCGTCGGAGGTCGAATGGGCGCCGACACGGTAGGTCACGTATTCGACAAGTGTGGGCCCGAGATTGCGTCGTGCCCGCTCGGCGGCCCAGCATGCGACCGCATAGACCGCGAGATAATCGTTGCCGTCGACCCTGAGCGCCGGGATGCCAAAGCCCAACCCACGGGCGGCAAAGGTGCCCGAGCCGCCCCGGGCTATGCCCTGAAAGGTGGAGATCGCCCACTGATTGTTGACGACATTGAGGACTACGGGCGCGCGATAGGTCGAGGCAAAGACCAGAGCCGAGTGAAAATCCGACTCCGCTGTCGATCCGTCGCCGATCCAGGCCGCGGCAATGCGGCTGTCGTTCTTGATTGCAGATGCCATGGCCCAGCCCACGGCCTGGACATATTGGGTGGCGAGATTGCCGGAAATGGTGAAGAAGCCATGATCCTTTGACGAATACATGATCGGCAATTGCCGCCCGCGCAGGGGATCGGCTTCGTTCGAGAAGATCTGGTTCATCATCTCGACCATCGGATAGTGGTCGGCGATCAGAAGTCCGGCCTGCCGATAGGTCGGGAAGTTCATGTCGCCCTTTTTGAGCGCCTTGCGAAAGGCGCAGCTGACGGCTTCCTCGCCGAGATGCTGCATATAGAAGGAGGTCTTGCCCTGCCGCTGCGCCATCAGCATCCGGGAATCGAAGGCCCTGAGCGTCATCATATGGCGTAAGCCGGTTCGCAATTCGTCGTCTGTGAGCAGGCCCGCCCAGGGGCCGACGGCCTCACCGTCGCGGTTCAGTACGCGTATGATCGAATAGGCAAGGTCGCGGATGTCTTCAGCGGCCGCCTCGACGGGCGGGCGGGGAACCGCACCCGCCTTGGCAATCTTGACGTTGGAAAAATCCGGTTCTCCACCCGGCCGAACTGCGGGTTCGGGCACGTGCAGGCTCAGATGAGCGGGTTCCACCATCGATCTCCTCCCGTCAAGACTGCTTCTCTCCCCAGAAGCAGATCAATCGAGATGAATGGTAGGCGTCTTGTAAGTGGCAAGCCATGACGGAATTGCCTCGAATTCTTTGGCCAGTTTTGCCATAGCTCTGGTCGCAGGATCTGTTTTTCTAAGCAGCGCTAAACAATCTGGCGCTCTTGCGAAAAGCTTCGGGACTTTCACCCATCCACTTCTTGAAGGCGCGATAGAAGGCGCTCGGTTCCGAATACCCCAGGCGGGCGGCAATATCGCTGACGGTTTGCGGCGTGTTCATCAGCATGTCCCGGGCCAGGTCGCGGCGAATGTCGTCCTTGATACTGGCATAGCTTTGTCCTTCGTCATGCAGGCGGTGGCGCAGCGTCGACGACGACATGCGCATATCGCGGGCCAGATCTGCGAAGCTCCCCCAGTCTGCAGGCCCCTTCTGGTTCAATCGGCGTCTGACGGCAGCAGCCGTGCCGGCGTCATAGCGATAGCGGATCAATATGTTGGCGGGCGCGCCCCTCAGGAATTGTCGAAGAGCCTGCTCATTGCGCGTGATCGGCAAGGCCAGCATCGAGGCATCGAAGCCGAAGCGGCTTACCGGTTGCGAAAAGCGAATGGGAGCGCCGAAGAAAAGCCGGTGCTCGGCGCTGAGCTTCGGTTCGCTGCAGCGAAAATCCACAAGGCGAATTGGAATGCGTCTGCCCACCAGCCAGCAGGTCAACCCATGCAGGATGATCCAGTAACTGCGATAGGCGAAGGCGGAGCGGGGTTTTCCGGTTTCGCAAAGCTCGATCACGGCGGTGCCATCGCGCACCTTAAGCCGACCTGTCGGTTCTCCCAGCACAACATTGAGGAAACGCAATGCCCGCCTGAGCGCCCGATCGAGTGTCGGCGCGTGGAGCACGCAATGGCACAGGAGCGTGAAGCTGCCGCGTGGCATCGGCCTTTCGCCGAGACCGAAACATTCGTCATTCAGCTCCTCGGCAATTGCGAGCCAGAGACGCCCGAAGGTCTGCGTCGAAACCGACTGGTCAACGACAGGCGGAAGGCCGATCCGGGACAGGAGCGGTTCTGTTGGTCTGCCGGCGCGTCTGAGGCTGTCGAGTGCCTCCTCGACGAAACCCGTCGAGATCATGTGTCGTTCGGTCTCGGCCATGGTTCTCGCTCGATCTCAAACACATCAGTGGCAAAAGTGGCCTTCAGAATGAATCTATTTCGTCATCGGTTGCAACTGTGAAACACAGTAGAGTGGATGCCATCGGCAGCTTCAGGCGACGACGGAAGGGGAGGAGGGCGCGATGCGCATCGATAATGGCAGCTTCATCGTGACCGGCGGTTGCTCCGGGCTTGGTGCTGCAACAGTGCGCATGGTCATTGAGGCCGGCGGGCATGTCTTGATTGCCGATCGTGATCGCGATCGGGGTCCATCGCTTGCGCAGGAGCTTGGTGACAACGTTGCGTTTCTTGAAACAGACGTTACGCAGGAGGAGGATGGCGCCAGGGCAGTCGAGGCTGCGACGAAAGCTTTTGGCACTGTGCGGGGATTGATCAATTGCGCGGGTGTGGCGCCTGCGGAAAAGGTTGTCGGCCGCGACGGGCCGCATGGGCTGGATAGCTTTGAACGGACGATCGGGATCAACCTCATCGGCACCTTCAACATGGTCCGGCTTGCTGCTGCCGCCATCCAGACGAATGAACCCGATGCCGAGGGTGAACGTGGCGTCATCGTCAATACTGCCTCGGTTGCCGCGTTTGACGGGCAGATCGGCCAGGCCGCCTACGCTGCGTCCAAAGGCGGGATCGCTGCGATGACATTGCCGATCGCGCGTGAACTCGCAAGGTCTGGCATTCGGGTGATGGCGATCGCGCCTGGGGTGTTCGAGACACCGATGATGGCTGGGATGCCGGAGCAGGTGCGCGTAGGTCTGGCGTCCAACGTGCCCTTTCCGCCCCGCCTCGGCAGGCCGGCCGAATTCGCAGCCCTTGTCCGCCACATCATTGAAAACACGATGCTGAACGGGGAGGTCATCCGCCTTGACGGCGCAATCCGAATGGGCGCGCGCTGACCTTGGTAGGGAGAAGAAGATGAACTCGCATGATCCCATTGTCATAGTCGGCTCCGCCCGAACCCCGATTGGAGGGTTTCAGGGTGCGCTGAAAGAACTGCCGGCGGCCGAGCTTGGCGCAGCCTCCATCCGTGCGGCGCTCAGTCGCAGCGGTCTTCATGCCGAAGCAGTCGACGAGATCCTGTTTGGCTGTGTTTTGCCGGCGGGGCAGGGGCAGGCACCCGCACGCCAGGCGGCAATCGGCGCCGGTCTGCCTTTTTCAGCAGGTGCGACCACCGTCAACAAGATGTGCGGCTCGGGCATGAAGGCCGCCATGCTCGCCCATGACTTGCTTGTTGCCGGAAGCGCCTCCGTCTCTGTGGCAGGTGGCATGGAGAGCATGACGAATGCGCCCTACCTGCTGGATCGCGCCCGCGCCGGCTATCGGCTGGGACACGGGCGTGTGCTCGATCATATGTTTCTAGACGGTCTCGAGGATGCCTATGACAAGGGCCGGCTGATGGGCACCTTCGCGGAAGATTGCGCCGAGGCCTACCAGTTTACGCGCGAGGCACAGGACGCCTATGCCGTCGCCTCGCTCACGCGGGCAACAAAGGCTATCGCCGATGGTGCTTTCGATCGCGAAATCATCCCCTTGGCAGTGCGGTCAGGCAAAACCGAGCAGATGATCAACCACGACGAGCAGCCGGGCAAGGCAAAGCTCGACAAGATCCCGACACTGAAACCCGCCTTCCGAGAAGGCGGCACGGTGACGGCTGCCAATTCCAGCTCGATCTCCGACGGTGCTGCAGCCCTTGTCCTGATGCAGCGGTCCGAGGCAGAGCGCCGCGGGCTTGTCCCGCAAGCCACGATCCTCGGGCACGCCACGCATTCGCAGGCGCCTAGCCTGTTTGCTACCGCGCCCATCGGTGCCCTACAGAAGCTCTCCGATCGCATCGGCCTGCCACTATCTGACGTCGACCTTTTCGAGATCAACGAGGCCTTTGCCGTCGTGGCCATGGCCGCGATGCGTGACCTCGACCTGCCGCATGACAAGGTCAATATCCACGGTGGCGCCTGCGTGCTTGGTCATCCCATCGGCGCATCCGGTGCGCGGATCCTGGTGACGCTGATTGCCGCCCTTGAACGGTATGATCTCAAACGCGGTATGGCGGCATTGTGCATCGGTGGAGGCGAGGCCACTGCCATCGCCATCGAGCGGCCCTGATCGGAGGAAGAAGCATGATCCTTTCGGAGCTTCAACAGCAGATCCTTGACATGACACGCAGCTTTGCCCGCGAACGGCTGGCCCCCGGTGCGGCCGAACGCGACCGCCAGCACCGGTTTCCCCGCGACGAACTGCGGGAAATGGGGGAGCTTGGCCTTCTTGGCATGCTGGTTCCGGAGGACTATGGCGGCTCGGATACCGGTATGGTCGCTTATGCGATCGCTGTGGAGGAGATCGCGGCCGGCGACGGCGCCTGTTCAACGATCATGAGTGTCCACAGTTCGGTGGGCTGCGTGCCGATCCTCAAATTCGGGACCGAAGAGCAGCGGCAGTGCTTCTTGCCGAAGCTTGCCTCAGGAGAATGGATCGGAGGTTTCGCCTTGACGGAGCCGCAGGCGGGGTCGGATGCTTCTAACCTGAAAACGCGGGCCCGGCGCGACGGCGATCACTACATCATTGACGGCGCCAAACAGTTCATTACCTCGGGCCAGAATGGTCAGGTCATCATCGTCTTTGCCGTTACCGATCCGGATGCGGGCAAGCACGGCATCACGGCCTTTATCGTGCCAACCGACACACCGGGCTACGAGGTGATCCGCGTCGAAGAAAAGCTCGGTCTTCATGCTTCCGATACATGTCAGATCGCCTTCAATGAAATGCGGGTTCCCGCTGACTTGAGACTCGGAGAAGAGGGACAGGGCTATCGCATCGCGCTTTCCAATCTCGAAGGGGGGCGCATCGGTATTGCCGCACAGGCAGTCGGAATGGCGCAGGCGGCCTTTGAGGCGGCCCGCGACTATGCGAGCGACCGAAGAGCATTCGGCAAGCCGATTGCGGAGCACCAGGCGGTTGCCTTTCGCCTGGCCGACTGTGCGACACAGATCGAAGCGGCTCGCCAACTCGTCCGGCACGCCGCGGCCTTAAGAGAGGCGGGCATTCCCTGTGTTTCCGAAGCCTCGATGGCCAAGCTATTCGCATCCGAAATCGCCGAGCGTGTCTGCTCCGACGCAATCCAGATCCATGGCGGATATGGATATATGCGGGATTACCCGGTCGAGCGCATTTATCGCGATGCCCGCATCTGCCAGATCTACGAGGGCACGAGCGACGTGCAGCGGATGGTCATCGCGCGAAACCTGCCGGTTGCATGACGGGTATCGACCGGGAACGACGCCAAGAAAGGGAGAAACGCCATGCGTGAGACAATAGCCTTCATCGGACTTGGCAATATGGGAGGCCCGATGGCTGCCAATCTGGTCAAGGCGGGATTTTCTGTACAAGGCTTTGATCTGGCAGAAGCCGCAAGGCAGGCCGCGACGGATAATGGCATCGCCCTTTGCAACACTGGGGCGGAAGCGGTTGAAGGCGCCGCCATCGTGATCACCATGTTGCCGGCCGGCAGTCACGTCCTGTCGGTGTGGGGCGAATTGATCGAGGTCGCCCGTCAGGGGACCTTGATGATCGACTGCTCGACCATCGACGTCGAAAGCGCCCGAAAATCCCACGCGCTTGCCAAGGCTGCTGGTTGTCTGTCGGTTGATGCGCCCGTATCTGGTGGAACGACCGGGGCCAGTGCTGCGACGCTCACCTTCATGGTTGGTGGAGAGACAGACGCGGTGTCTCTTGGCCGGCCGGTGCTGGAAGCCATGGGGCGGCGGGTCGTCCATTGCGGTTCGGCTGGGGCGGGACAAGCGGCCAAGATCTGCAACAATATGATCCTCGGCATCACGATGGCGGGCGTCTGCGAAGCCTTCGTTCTGGGTGAAAAACTCGGGCTCTCGCATCAGGCGCTGTTTGATGTCGCCTCGACATCTTCAGGCCAGTGCTGGGCAATCAGCACGAACTGCCCTGTCCCGGGACCTGTGCCGACATCGCCCGCAAACCGAGACTACAGGCCGGGTTTTGCCGCAGCCTTGATGCTCAAGGACATGCGGTTGTCTCAGGATGCAGCCAAATCGACCGGTGTAGAGACCGCGCTTGGCGCGCAAGCCACTGAGCTTTATGAGCTCTTCCAGGAACTTGGCCACAGCGATAAGGATTTCTCGGCGATCATCAACTACATCCGAGAGAAGTCCGCCTGAGCAAGATCATTGCGCAACGCCAGTACCGCTCTATCTTTGCTACGAAGGGGCCGAAAAGCTCTATGCGGTTTTCTTCCCCCATGCAGCGCATGGACATGAAAAAGCGGTGCTCGGCGAAGAGACGGATCCGGTTGCCCTTGAGAACCAGAAGGTCAGCGGTGCGGTCCGCACCGACTTCATCCTGTCAGCCGAGATTATGGCGCTTACGTTAGCTGATATTTCTTAGGCAAGTATCTACATGCAGGGCTTCGTCCTCGCTGCCGTCGGTATCCTGATTACGCTTGCAGTCTACGGCTTCGTTGGGCTGATCGTGAAAGCGGATGATGTCGGTATCTCCATGACCAAGACCTCCTCATCAGTAGCCCAGGCCGCCGGCAGGGCGCTGGTGTACGGCATGCCGATCTTCCTCAAGCTGCTCGCTGCCGTTGGCACGGCGGCTATGCTTTGGGTTGGCGGAAGCATCCTTGTCCACGGTATGGCACAACTCGGCTACGCCGGTCCTGAGCACATTATCCATGATGCCTCCATTGCCGTCGTTACCGCCCTCGCCTTTGCTCCGGCAATCGTCGGATGGTTCGCAACATCCGCCATGCAGGCAGCTCTCGCCATCCTGGTTGGTGCTGTTGCCGTGGTTGCAGTGGGGAACGTGGTTGTACCTGTCTGGAAGTTTGTCCGTGCCCGGAGCTAGAAAATTCAGAGACAGTGGCAGGCCGCTTTGGGATAAATCGCGTCCAAAAGCTGCCGACGATGCCGGGCTCGCACATATGAGGATTCGACAGCGCCCCCCGCGCTATGAAAACAGCCGACTGCTGTCAGCACGCACTGGCGCAGCAGAGGCACACCTCGTCAGCTGGCTACTTTCGCTCGGCTCGCCTCATCGGCATACGGTCGATCAGGTCGAACATCTCGACGTCTCCGACAACATCCCTGCTTCGGAGCTTTATTCCGCGGTCTTTCCCCACGAGAATGACCTGAAATCCATCGTCATCAATATCGGCATCCTTGCGAAGCTTGGCGGGATCGAGGGCAGGGACCTGTCCATAAGTGGCTGTGGCCTTTTCATGAGAGACGCCGATGACGACGATGTCCCGTTCCTCTAGCTCTGCTTTCTGGGACATGAGGGTTTCAAGCTGCCTCGCCACCTTGGGGTCATCGGCCTTGCCGAACACGAGGACGATGCGGTTTTTCCAACCGAGGTCGAAGAGGCTTCCCATTGCGAACACCTGCGATGATGTGAGTGCGAACACGGATGCAGCGAGCAAGCTCTTCATGAGACGAATTCCGTGTTTCGGAGTGACGGTTCTACAGCTGCAAGTTTCGAACGGTTCATCTCTTAACCTCCTGCACCACACTGTTTCAGTTTGACCCGCAACCACGAAACGTTTCTGCTGAGTTTTGCTGCCAATGACGGCGATCGCCGCTTTGGGCACAGTTACCGTCCTGAGTCACTTGAATTTCGTCTCCACCCGATCATTTGCTCGCGCCATTTCCCAACCGCGGGGCGTAGGTTTGCACATATGTTAGCGACAATAGATAGCGAAGGGCCGTGCGACTGACGTTCGACCAAATAACATGCGACACACGGGCGCGTCGTGTGTGTCCGTAATGGTTAGCCAACAGCTCAGATCTTAGTGAGGCGGGTCACGTCAACTTCGCTTCAGTGAATGAGATTTGCTTCCCTGGCAGCCTCAATGAAGTGGGCCCGTGCCTCTTCTGCCGACTTTCGTCCCGCTATTGCAGCGCGGCAAAAACTGCGCGCCCGCACGTAGTCTGGCCCCCGTGTGTTAGGCCATTCGTCCATTAGGACGAGGAGCGCCACAGAAGGCCCATCCACTCGCACCAAACCGTTGAGGGGAATTGTGAGCTGCACTGGGGTCTGCCACTTGTTCATCACGTTTTCCTCCTGAGCCGCAAATCAAGCGCCAAAGACGGCAATTTCACGCGGTTTCCCACGTCCAGAACGCGTGTGAAAACTTTTAGTTCATTCAGTCACTCATAGTGCCTTGGCATGAGGTATCCTGGGGCCGCGGAGGAGCGAAATGCAGGTGGGTCTTCGTAAAACGGCCGACTGAGAGACCAGCCATGTCGCCTTCTGCGAGGCCGTCTTGGCTTTGCAAATTTTCGTTGGTGGTGCATGCTGGCTCGGACTGGAGGACATCATGGTCGAACTTGCGCATCCTGTTCCAGACCCATGCCTGCCCAGGCAGGAAAATGCGTGGTCTTTCCCGAGGCCGAGCATCGCCCAGCCGGTGCGCAATCATTTGAAAATCATCTACAACGGCCACACTCTCGCTGAGACCACGGCCGCAGTGCGCACGATCGAAACGAGTCACCCTCCTACGTTTTATTTTCCACCTGCGGACGTAGATCTCTCTTTGCTGCGTGAAAGCAGCAGCGGGTCGAACTGCGAGTGGAAAGGACACGCGCGCTACTTCGATATCCGATCGGGCGACAGAGTGAGCCGAAACGCGGCATGGGCCTATCCGCGTCCCACGCTATCTTTTGCCCTCATCACGGGTTTCATAGCCTTCTACCCGCAGGCCATGGATTTATGTCTCGTAGATGGCGAGGCCGTGGTACCTCAGGCTGGGACGTTCTACGGTGGATGGATCACCTCAGCCGTTGCCGGCCCGTTTAAAGGTCCGCCTGGAACAGAGCGTTGGTGAATGGGGCCGAAGCAGGGTTCATCACTTCGTTGTTATCCGTGCGGGTCTGCCATACCAGTCAGCAAGACAGCCTCTCGCTCCCTGTGCAATATATCTTCAAGACGGTCTTTTGCTAACCATGCAAGTGGAGCGATGCGATTGAAGGTCGTTCGCCGTGAACCAATAATTTTTTGTCGGTGCGACCGACTTCGCTGTGAAGCGTACCGCGCTGATTCGGCTTGTGAATCACTGGCTTTGCTAAAATGAAGGAGGATTTTCCTATTTTGGAGAGCTTGACTCTCGGCCGCCGTCAGAACAGAACGTGAACTTCATCAGAGAAAACGGCATGAGGCTGTTTGCTTTACCCAACACGAACCGAGAGGATTTGCGTGAACGATGGCGGCTGCGCGCGAGCACGTCATAGCAGATCTGCGTGAGCGGATCGCCGGTCTCGAGGGAGGGAGGGCGAAGCAATCTGCATGTCTGCCTTTCGGCGTCGTCGAGATCGACCAGGTGCTTCCAGGTGGAGGACTTGCTCGCGGCGCATTGCACGAATTCGCTGGCGGAGGTGCTGGAACAGTTGACGGTGCGGCGGCGGCCCTTCTCGTCGCGGGTATCGCCGCACGTACCAAGGGTAAGATCGTCTGGTGTTTGACACGGCCGGATCTGTTCTTTCCCGCACTTGCTCAGGCGGGGCTTGATCCCAACAGGGTGATCTTCGTCGAGGGCGATCGGGAAGAAGACGTGCTTGCCTCGATGGAGGAGGCGCTGTCCTTCGGTGGTCTGGGTGCCGTGGTCGGTGAACTCGTTCGCCTTCCAATGGTGGCCAGCAGGCGGCTTCAGCTTGCTGCGGAGAAGAAGGCCAGTCTGGCGCTTGTTGTGCGGCGATGGCGCCGGCAGACAGAGGCCAATGACTTTGGCCAACCGACAGCCTCCACAACCAGATGGCGGGTCAGCGTTCTGCCATCGCGGGCGCTGCCGGTGCCCGGCGTGGGGCGCGCAACCTGGTTGCTGGAGTTGATGAGATCGCGTGCGGGCGAGTGTGCCGAGTTTATCGTTGGAGCATGTGATGACCAGGGTCGTATCGATCTACCTTCCGGATCTTCCGACGGATCGCATTCGTCGCGCCGATCCCGCCATTCCGGCTGAGCAGGCGATTGCCGTAATTGCAAAGAGCGGCTCAAAGCGCTGGGTGTCGGCGGCGGATGCGGCCGCAAAGGCGTCTGGGGTGCGTGTCGGCATGCCGGCGGCAAAGGCCCAGGCCCTGTTTCAGGGGCTGGTGATGAGCGATGCCGATCCGGCAGCGGACGCAGCCGCCCTTGAGCGCATCAGCCTATGGGCACTTGCCCAATATTCGCCAATCGTCGCCATCGATGGGTCTGACGGCATTGTCATGGACACCGATGGCGCCGATCATCTTCGGGGCGGAGAACTTCTCATGCTCACAGGTATAGCCAATCGCTTCCAGGCGAGGGGGCTGACAGCACGTGTGGCGATTGCCGATACGCAAGGGGCTGCGCACGCCTGTGCACGTGCGATGAACCGCAACACGGTCATTGTGCCGCCTGGCGAGACAATGCGTGCGGTCGAGCACTTGCCGATTTCCTTGCTGCGTCTGCCTGAAAATACCGTCAGGGATCTCCAAACCCTTGGCTTTCGCACCATTGGCGAGTTGTCAGCCACTGCACGGGCACCGCTGACGCTTCGCTTCGGCCCCGAAATCGCGCGTCGCCTCGACCAGACCTTTGGGCGCCTCAGCGAGCCGATTGAGCCTGTCCGCAGCCCAGAACTGGTTGAGGTCAGCCGCACGTTCCAGGAACCGATTGGGGCAGCCGAAACCATCAACAAATATGTCGGCCGACTGGTTGTGCAGCTCAGCGATGCCTTGCAAAGCCAAGGGCTGGGTGTTCGCCGAGCCGATCTGATTGTCCACCGGGTCGACAATACTGTCCAGGCCATCCGGGCGGGGACCGCCAAGCCAGCGCGCGACGTCGCATGGTTGACCAAGCTGTTCCGGGACCGGACGGAAAAGATCGATCCGGGTTTTGGCATTGAGAAACTGACGCTCATCGCCATCCTGGCAGAACCGCTGGACGAGGCGCAGAGATCGTCTGATCTTGTGGAAGACCAGGCCCCGGACATCACACCGCTCATCGATATCTTCGGCAATCGAGGGCAACGGGTTTACCGGCTGGCTCCCGTCGCCTCTGACGTGCCGGAACGCAGCGTTCAGCGTATCGCGGCTGTGGCAGACGATGTCACCGTCTCCTGGTCTCATCACTGGCCGCGCCCGGTCCGCCTGCTGGCGTACCCGGAGCTGATCGAAGTGATCGCGCTTTTGCCCGACCATCCACCAGTTGCCGTCACGTGGCGCGGAAAACGCCGGAAAGTGAGGCGCGCCGACGGCCCCGAGCGGATTTTCGGCGAGTGGTGGCAGCTCACCTCCGAATGGGCTGCCGTTCGGGATTATTTCATCATCGAGGACGAAGGAGGCGAACGGCTATGGATCTTTCGCGCCGGTGACGGGATCGATGGCGGCACCGGCTCGCACAAGTGGTTTGTCCAGGGGATCTTCGCATGAGATATGCCGAGCTTCAGGTCACCACCCACTTTTCGTTTCTGCGCGGCGCGTCTTCGGCCGACGACCTGTTTGCCACCGCACGCGATCTTGGCATTGACGCGATCGGTATCGTCGATCGAAACTCGCTCGCCGGCATTGTCAGGGCGCTTGAGGCGTCGCGTGCCACAGGGGTTCGTCTGGTGGTCGGCTGTCGCCTCGATTTGGCCGACGGCATGTCCATCCTTGTCTATCCCACGGACCGGGCCGCCTATTCCCGGCTGACCCGGCTGATCACCCTTGGAAAAAGCCGCGGCGGCAAGAACAACTGTATCCTGACGCTCGACGATGTTGCGCAGTATTGCGATGGCCTGCTTGCCATTCTCGTCCCCGATCTTGCCGATGATGCCTGTGCGGTTCAGCTTCGAAAACTCGCTGAGATATTCGGCGACCGGGCCTATCTGTCGCTGTGTCTCAGGCGTCGACCGAATGACCAACTGCGGCTGCATGAATTGTCGAACCTGGCGGCCCTCTTCAAAGTGAAGACGGTTGTCACCAATGACGTTCTGTTTCATGAGCCGGCCAGGCGCCAGCTCCAGGATATTGTCACCTGCATCCGCCACAACACGACGATCGATACCGTCGGCTTCGAGCGCGAACGTCATGCAGACCGGTATTTGAAGCCTCCTGAAGAAATGGAGCGCCTGTTTCCTCGATATCCGGAAGCCTTGCGCCGAACCATGGAGATTGTCGATCGCTGCAAGTTTTCCTTGGAGGAGCTCACCTATCAGTATCCCGAGGAGGCGATCGTTCCGGGAAAGACTGCCCAGCAATCTCTGGAGCATTATGTCTGGCAATGCGTGCCAGACCGTTATCCGGAAGGTCTGCCGCCAAAAACGCTGCAGATTGTCCGGCACGAACTCGATTTGATCGAGAAGATGAAATATGCGCCGTACTTTCTGACGGTCTTTTCGATTGTCCGGTTCGCGCGAAGTCAGGGCATTCTGTGTCAGGGGAGGGGATCGGCTGCGAACTCCGCCGTCTGCTATATCCTCGGCGTCACCTCCATCGATCCAGAAACCAACGACCTCTTGTTCGAGCGCTTCGTCAGCCAGGAACGCGATGAACCGCCCGACATCGACGTCGACTTTGAACACGAGCGGCGCGAGGAGGTCATTCAGTGGATTTACCGCACATATGGAAAAGATAAGGCGGCCCTCTGTGCAACGGTGACGCGCTACCGGGCGAAAGGCGCCATCCGCGATGTCGGCAAGGCCCTTGGCCTACCGGAGGATCTGATCAAGGCCTTGTCGTCGGGCATGTGGTCTTGGTCGGAAGACGTGAGCGACCGCAATGTGCGGGAGCTCAATCTCAATCCCGATGATCGACGCCTGGTGCTGACCCTGCAACTGGCGCAGCAACTGATGGGTGCACCACGCCATCTCGGCCAGCATCCGGGCGGCTTTGTCCTCACGCATGATCGTCTCGATGATCTCGTTCCCATCGAGCCGGCAACCATGGCAGACCGGCAGATCATCGAATGGGACAAGGATGATGTCGAGGCACTGAAATTCATGAAGGTCGATGTTCTCGCACTCGGCATGCTCACCTGCATGTCCAAGGCCTTCGATCTGATCCGCACGCATAAGAACGATGATCTGGATCTGGCAAAGATCACGCAGGAGGATCCGGCGACCTACGCGATGATCCGCCGCGCCGACACGCTGGGGACGTTTCAGATCGAGAGTCGTGCGCAGATGGCGATGTTGCCGCGCCTAAAACCGCGGACATTTTACGACCTTGTCGTCCAGGTGGCGATCGTGCGTCCGGGGCCCATCCAGGGCGACATGGTTCACCCCTACCTGCGCCGGCGGGAGGGCAAGGAGAAGGTTGAGTATCCGACACCGGAACTGGAAGCGGTTCTGGGCAAGACACTCGGCGTTCCTCTGTTTCAGGAATCGGCAATGCGCGTTGCCATGGTCTGTGCCGGCTTTACCGGAGGCGAGGCCGATCAATTGCGCAAATCAATGGCGACCTTCAAGTTCACCGGGGGCGTCAGCCGCTTCAAGGAAAAGCTCGTCTCCGGCATGGTAAGGAACGGCTACACGTCAGAATTTGCTGAAAAGACCTTTTCCCAGCTCGAGGGCTTTGGCTCCTATGGCTTCCCGGAATCCCATGCCGCCTCTTTTGCGCTGATCGCCTATGCCTCCAACTACGTGAAGTGCCATTTCCCGGATGTGTTTTGCGCAGCGCTTCTCAACAGTCAGCCCATGGGTTTTTACGCACCTGCCCAAATCGTCGGTGATGCCCGAGCGCACGGCGTCGACGTGTTGCCAGTCTGTGTCAATCGATCCCGTTGGGATTGCACGCTGGAAGAGTGCGGCGACAACGAGCGCCATGCGGTGCGGCTGGGCATGCGTCTGGTAAAGGGCCTTGCGGTTGCGGACGCAGCACGGATTGTCGCGGCTCGGATGGATGGGGCCTTTGCGAGCGTTGATGACATATGGCGACGATCGGGGGTGCCTGCTGCCTCGCTGGTCAAACTTGCCGAGGCCGATGCGTTTCATCCGTCACTGAGGCTTGAGCGACGCGATGCGCTCTGGGCCATCAAGGCTTTGCGCGATGAGCCCTTGCCGCTCTTCGCAGCGGCAGCGGAGCGCGAGATGAGAGTCATTGCCGAGCAGCTCGAACCCGGCGTTGAGCTGCGGCAAATGACCGAGGGCCATAACGTTGTTGAGGACTATGGCCATACGGGCCTCACGCTTCGGGACCATCCGATCGCCTTTTTGCGGGCGGACCTGGACAAGCGCAACATCGTCACTTGCGAAGAGGCGATGACGGCGCGGGACGGTCGCTGGGTCATGACAGCGGGCCTCGTGCTCGTCCGACAAAAGCCGGGGTCTGCGAAAGGCGTGATGTTCATCACCATTGAGGATGAAACTGGTCCGGCAAACATTGTCGTCTGGCCGAAACTCTTCGAGAAGCGGCGGCGTGTCGTACTCGGAGCATCCTTGATGGCCATCAACGGGCGCATCCAGCGGGAAGGTGATGTTGTTCATCTCGTCGCACAACAACTCTTCGACCTGTCTTCAGATCTCTCCGGCCTCGCTGACAGGGACATGGAGTTCAAGCTGACAACGGGTCGTGGTGACGAGTTTGCCCATGGCTCCGTCGGAGGCGGCGATACGAGGGACCGAGCTCCGCCGCCGGCGCCGCGTGACATATTCGTTCGAGATCTGCATATCGACACGCTGAAGTTCAAGGCGCGTAATTTCCAGTGACCTGATCCGTGTCGTGTCGTCAGCCTGCATACATCATATTCTTTCATGAATGACAGATGGCTTCCTGAATGACGCGTTTGAGCGTGCCTTGGACCGATTTGCCGGCGGCTATTCAAAAGGGTGTGTTCGATGGCAGTCGCTGGGGTGTGACCGTCAGGCAATCGCTGGATCAGAAACGCATCTGGCTGCGCCGAAGACCGGCAGGAACCGACATCGTCAGCTTTAATCTTTATCGGTTGGCAAGCTCCGGAACCGCACTCAAGCCATGTGAAATGTC
>UBNV01000005.1:0-227583 GCA_900466945.1 Hyphomicrobiales bacterium | reverse complement strand
CTGGGAGGTAAACGTGTACCCTAGAACCATAGAGCCGGCCGAGGGCGGAGTGGCGGCGATCTATGCTAACGAAGTGCTGCGGGCAGCAGTTGAGCCGCGTGCTCTACTGTCACGTCACGATACACTTCCGGAAGAGGAAGCAGCAGTCACTGTCAGAGAGCGCCATCCATACCGCTCTCCTCTCTCCTCTCATCGGCTGTTTTTCAGCGCTATTGCCGCGATGATGATAGCAAACGAGGCCAGTCGGAGCAGATACATCCAACTCCTTTCCTCTACCGGAAGATTAGACAGTGCAAGGAGTGCCTGATTGGCAGCGAGGAGCCAGAAAGCTGCGGCGAAGGCTGCAAAGAGAATGTCTCGGGTACGCATGAAGAAGCGCAGGAAGAACAATCCTGAAACCAGGAAACCCATTGTGATCAGACCAGAAACGAAAGCGAACATCGTCTACTCAGCCTCCCATACCAGGCCGAATAAGAGAATGCCGACGGCCAACAACGAAGCTGCGTGCCGCAAGGCCTGAAGATCATATTCCGGGTAGATCAGAATATCGAATAGAACCGCCAAACAGTTGAGCGAAAGAAACGCAAAGCAGAGGCCGACCCATAACAGCAGGCGCGTGTGGCTGCGCAAATACCCCCGGAGCAGAAGCCAGGTACAGGCGGTACTGGCCACAAGGCAAAGTCCATAAATCATCACATGCATGACTTGGCTCATTGAGGGGGTTTCCTTATCAGGAATGCATCCGAGAACGACATCAGCTTGGCGCTGGACCGACTGACAATCATGCGCCTGACCTGACCCGGACGGGTGCGATACTCGTAAGCCAGTTTTTCAACAAAGGCAGTCAGATCGGCCGATGCGGAAGCATAGCGGACGCGGCCGTCGCCTTCACCAATGACCAGACCGGCGTTCGTCAGGCCTTGCAGGGACTGCATTACCACCAGCTCGCTGCTGCGAAGCTCGGCCACGATCTCAGACGTGGCCCAGAACCGGTTAGGCTGGGCATGCAGAAGCAGCAGCAGTTCCAGCGACCAGACCGATGCAAAGCAGCTTCCGACCATGTCGGCGAAGCTTGATTCTGGAGGGATTATTCCGCTCATGCGCACGGTTTAGAGGGCCTGATCGGATTGATCAACCCGTCCTGGAATTTTTGTGGCGCGCCAAATGATTCCGTGCCATGAGCTTGAGGTTACGGCTCACAGCCTAACCTCTTGTAGACATAGAGACCGAAGCTTTGAGGAGACTTCATCTTGACCATGTCCGCCACCACTCAACAGCTCGACCGCCGCCATATTTTAAACGCCCTGAGAGCGTTTCGAAGAGGTGATTTTTCTATAAGGCTTGATGGAGATTTTGACGGGCTGGACTTCGAGATTGCCCAGAGCTTCAATGAGATTGTTGAACTGAATGAGGCACTGACCGACGAGTTTGCCCGTCTTGGGCGTGTGGTGGGCAAGGATGGCCGAATTGGCGAGCGGGCCCATGTGCGGAACGCGACCGGAAGCTGGGAAGCAAGCGTTCGGTCGGTCAACGAGCTTATCGAGGACATGGTGCAGCCGACCGCGGAAGTCGCGCGCGTTATTGGCGCGGTGGCGAAAGGCGATCTCAGTCAGTCGATGATGGAGGAAATTGACGGACGGCCTTTGCGAGGCGAGTTTCTGCGCATCGGCAAGGTCGTGAATACGATGGTCGATCAGCTCAACTCCTTCGCCTCCGAAGTGACACGCGTTGCCCGTGAAGTCGGAACGGAGGGTAAACTGGGAGGGCAGGCGCAGGTGAAGGGTGTCGCCGGCACTTGGAAGGATCTGACCGACAATGTGAACTCGATGGCGCAGAACCTGACGAGCCAGGTGCGCAACATCGCCGAGGTGACCACGGCCGTCGCCAATGGCGACCTCAGTCGCAAGATCACCGTGGAAGTCAAGGGCGAGGTGCTCGAGCTTAAGAACACCATCAATACGATGGTGGACCAGCTCAATGCATTCGCCTCTGAAGTCACCCGCGTAGCGCGAGAAGTGGGTACGGAGGGCAAACTTGGCGGGCAGGCGCGGGTGGAAGGCGTGGGCGGCACCTGGAAGGACTTGACCGACAATGTGAACCTAATGGCAGAAAACCTGACCGGCCAGGTCCGCAACATCGCCGAAGTGACCACCGCCGTCGCTTCGGGCGACTTGTCGAAGAAGATCACCGTTGACGTAAAAGGCGAGATCCTCGAGCTGAAGAACACGATCAATACGATGGTGGACCAGCTCAACTCGTTCGCCTCGGAAGTGACGCGCGTGGCGCGCGAGGTGGGCACGGAAGGAAAACTTGGCGGACAGGCTCAGGTTCGCGGTGTAGGTGGCACCTGGAAGGACCTCACCGACAACGTCAACCTGATGGCAGCCAACCTGACCGGCCAGGTGCGAAACATTGCCGAAGTGACGACGGCTGTAGCGTCGGGTGACCTGTCGAAAAAAATTACCGTCGACGTCAAGGGCGAGATCCTGGAACTGAAGTCGACCATCAACACCATGGTGGACCAGCTCAATTCATTTGCCGGCGAGGTGACGCGCGTGGCGCGTGAAGTTGGAACCGAAGGCAAGTTGGGCGGCCAAGCCGACGTGAAGGGTGTGGGCGGCACATGGAAAGACCTGACGGACAACGTGAACCTGATGGCGGCAAATCTGACGGGCCAGGTCCGAAACATCGCTGAGGTGACTACGGCCGTGGCGCGCGGTGACTTGTCCAAGAAGATCACCGTCGACGTCAAGGGCGAGATCCTTGAGCTGAAATCGACGATCAACACCATGGTGGATCAGCTCAATTCGTTTGCGGGTGAAGTGACGCGCGTAGCGCGCGAAGTGGGCACCGAGGGCAAACTGGGCGGTCAGGCCCATGTGGAAGGCGTCGCCGGCACCTGGAAGGATCTCACCGACAATGTGAACTCGATGGCGCAGAACCTGACGGGCCAGGTCCGTAACATCGCTGAAGTCACGACTGCCGTGGCTTCAGGCGACTTGTCCAAGAAGATCACCGTTGACGTAAAAGGCGAGATCCTCGAGCTGAAGAACACGATCAATACGATGGTGGACCAGCTCAACTCGTTCGCATCCGAAGTGACGCGCGTGGCGCGCGAAGTGGGGACGGACGGCAAACTGGGCGGGCAGGCGCAAGTGCGCGGTGTCGCTGGAACTTGGAAGGACCTGACCGACAATGTCAACGCGATGGCCGCAAACCTCACGGGCCAGGTGCGAAACATCGCCGAAGTCACCACCGCTGTAGCCTCAGGCGACCTGTCGAAGAAGATAACCGTTGCGGTCCGGGGCGAAATTCTCGAGCTCAAAGACACTATCAACACGATGGTGGACCAGCTGAACTCCTTCGCGTCGGAAGTGACGCGCGTTGCGCGTGAAGTGGGCACGGAGGGCAAGCTCGGCGGACAGGCGCAGGTCAAGGGTGTTGGCGGCACCTGGAAGGACCTCACCGATAATGTCAACTCCATGGCGCAGAACCTGACAGGACAGGTGCGCAATATCGCAGAAGTGACCACGGCCGTGGCGTCGGGTGATCTGTCGAAGAAGATCACTGTGGATGTGAAGGGCGAGATTCTCGAGCTCAAGTCGACGATCAACACCATGGTGGACCAGCTCAACTCGTTTGCTGGCGAAGTGACGCGCGTGGCGCGTGAAGTGGGAACGGAAGGCAAGCTCGGCGGTCAGGCGCGCGTTGAAGGTGTCGCAGGAACGTGGAAGGACCTGACTGACAACGTCAACTTGATGGCGACCAATCTGACCAATCAGGTCCGCGGTATTGCCGAGGTCGTGACTGCGGTCGCGCAAGGTAACCTGAAGCGCAAGCTGGCGGTGGACGCCAAGGGCGAAATTGCAGCTCTCGCTGAAACCATCAACGGTATGATCGAAACCTTGGCGACCTTCGCGGATCAGGTGACAAACGTGGCGCGCGAAGTCGGGATCGAGGGCAAGCTTGGCGGCCAGGCACGCGTTCCTGGTGCTGCCGGCTTGTGGCGCGACTTGACAGACAACGTGAACCAGCTTGCCGCCAACCTCACAACTCAGGTGCGCGCCATCGCTGAAGTGTCCACGGCCGTAACTAAGGGTGACCTCACTCGCTCGATATCGGTTGAAGCATCCGGTGAAGTGGCTGCACTGAAGGACAATATCAATGAAATGATCCGGAATCTGAAGGATCAGACACTTAAAAATGCCGAGCAGGATTGGCTGAAAACCAACCTCGCGCGCTTCTCGCGTATGCTGCAGGGCGAACGCGACCTCTCGACCGTTTCGCGTCTCATCATGAGTGAGCTCGCGCCGCTCGTGAACGCGCAGTATGGCGTCTTTTATGTAACGACGCGTGACGACACCGAGATGCGACTGGAGCTTGCGGCAAGCTATGGCGCCGAAAGCAATGGACAGATCAAGAGCCAGATCGCCTTGCGCGAAGGTCTGATCGGGCAAAGCGCAGCCGACAAACGCGTGATCATGCTGGACGAGGTGCCGGCTGATTTTCTCAAGATCACGTCCGGCCTCGGCGCCGCCGATCCAGCCAATGTCATCATCCTTCCAGCGCTCTTTGAAGAGGAAGTGAAGGCGGTGATCGAGCTCGCCTCCTTTGGCGAGTTCAACGATACCCATCAGTCCTTCCTCAATCAGCTGATGGAATCTGTCGGCATCGTGCTCAACACCATTGCCGCAACGATGCGAACGGAGGGGCTGCTCAAGCAGTCGCAACTTCTCACGGCCGAACTTCAGGCGCGTCAGTCTGAATTGACAAAAAAACAGGAAGAGCTGCACGCGACGAACGAAGAACTGCAGGAAAAGGCTCAGCTCCTCGAAAACGAAAAGAAGCAGGTCGAAAACAAAAATCTCGAGATTGAGATGGCGCGCAGGGCTTTGGAGGAAAAGGCTGAGCAGCTGGCGTTGACCTCCAAGTACAAGTCGGAATTCCTGGCGAACATGTCCCACGAATTGCGCACTCCTCTCAATTCCCTGCTGATTCTCTCGAAGCTGCTCGCATCCAACCAGCAGGGCAATCTCAATGACAAACAGGTCGAATTCGCGCGCACAATCAATGCTGCGGGAACGGACCTGTTGAGCCTGATCAACGACATCCTGGACCTCTCGAAGATCGAATCCGGGACCGTCTCAATCGATCTGGGCGATGTGAAGATCAGCCAGCTGCGCCAACACATGGAGCGAACTTTCCGTCAGCTCGCCAGTGACAAGGGCCTGGACTTTGCAATCGAGATCGACCCTCGTCTGCCTGAGACGATGAAGACAGACGAAAAGAGGCTGCAGCAGGTGATATTGAACCTCCTGTCCAACGCCTTTAAATTTACCGCGCGTGGTGCAGTCACGCTGCGCTTCGGTCTGGAAGATGCAGTTGCTGGCCGCAGGGGGCGCGCGGGCCCCCGTATGCTGTCGGTTGCCGTGACGGATACCGGCATCGGGATCCCTGAGGACAAGCAGAAGCTCATCTTCGAAGCTTTCCAGCAGGCCGATGGCACAACAAGCCGCAAATATGGCGGGACCGGGCTTGGCCTATCCATCAGCCGAGAAATCGCCAACCTCCTGGGCGGCGAACTGCGCGTGCACAGCAATCCAGGCAAGGGGTCAACCTTCACCCTGGTGGTCCCGCTGGATGGACCTGAAATGCGGAGCCTGCCGTCCAATCAGGCGGTCATCGGCGACTATAACGCCACGGCACATGATGCGGCGACCGAAGCTTCGAGCAGCGACGACCGCAACAACATTCAGCTGGGTGACACGGTCATCTTGATCGTTGAAGATGACCCGACCTTTGGACGTGTTCTCCTAGATGTGGCGCGCTCGGCAGGCTTAAAGGCCGTTCTGTCTCCAGCAGGGGCGGGCACTTTGGCACTGGCACGTCAAATAATGCCGGACGCCATCACGCTTGATCTCGGCCTTGCGGATATTGATGGCTGGGTGTTGTTCGATCTGCTCCGCCATGATGCTGCAACGGCATCTATTCCGATCCATGTCATTTCCGGCGCCCAGGACGCAGCCGGGCTCTCCCAGAAAGGTGCCGCATCCGTCATCCTAAAACCGGTGGGTCAGGAGGAGCTAGCCCAGATCTTTGCCTCGGTCGAGGCGGATCCTCGTGGAAAGCGCCGAAGCATGCTCGTAATCGATGCGGATGAAGATCGGCGGGCAGCGACGATCGCAGCCATTCGGGATGATTCCGTGTCGATCACGGAATTGGATCGACTACCCGAGAATCCCGAAGGGGCGTTGCAGAGTTACAGTTCCATCATCTTGTCTCTGGACACTGCAAATCCCGACGCAGGCGCGTTGCTTGCAAGACTTGCCCAGCACCATGAGACGGTAACCGGCTCTGTCATACTCTTCGGCACGGAAGTGTCTTCGCCAGCGATAGATGAGATGCCAGTTCTGAAACAAATGCGGCGAGCGCAAGACATGGGCGAATTGGTCCAGATCCTGCAGGCAGCCATGGCCGTCAACGTGATGGGCCAAGGAGGTGGGATACCCGATCTGGCAGGCGCCAAGGTCCTCATCGTGGATGACGATATCCGCAATATCTATTCGCTGACCAGTTTTCTGGAGGCCTGCGGACTTGAAGTCCTTCATGCCGAAGGCGGCCGGGAAGGCATCGCGATCCTCGAGAACCATCCCGATATCAACATCGCCTTGGTAGACATCATGATGCCGGAAATGGATGGGTATGAGACGATGCGGGCAATTCGCGACCGAGACCTTCTGGCTCATATTCCGTTGATCGCGGTGACCGCCAAGGCAATGAAAGGAGACCGTCAGAAGTGTCTTGATGCCGGCGCGTCGGACTATATTGCAAAACCCGTGGATCTTGATTTGCTGCTCGCGCTTCTGCGTGTGTGGGTGGGCCGTTCCCGCACACGTCTTTCCTCCGGCTTGGTAGCGAGCGGACAATGAGCCTTCCCACACACACGACGTCGCCTGTCGTCGAGTCTCAAGGCGTGACCTTGCTAGGCCAAACCCTGGATAGCATTCGTCCCCGCGTGCTCCTTGTCGACGATGACCCGCGGAATTTGCTCGCCTTGAGCGAAGTGCTCGGTGACGTGGCAGAAATCGTCACGGCCGATTCAGGGGCCGAGGCGCTTCGTCAGCTTTTGAAAGGCCAATTCGCGGTCATCCTGCTCGATGTTCTCATGCCCGGACTAGACGGTTACGAAACCGCCAAACTGGTGCGCATGCGCGAACAGACGCGAGACATGCCGATCATCTTCCTGACTGCCATCAATAAGGAAGAGGCGCATTTGATGCGCGGCTATGACATTGGCGCCGTGGACTTCGTGTTTAAGCCCGTGGATCCCGTTATCTTGCGATCCAAGGTGGCCGTCTTCGTCAGCCTCTACGAAAAAACCCGTGAAATCGAGCTCAATGCCAAGCGAGAGCATATATTGCTGCAGGAAAAGCTTGAGGCGCAGACTGAGAAACTTCGGATAGACCAGGCCCTGCGGGAGGCCGAGGAGCGCCAAGGCTTACTGCTGCGCTCGCTTCCATTGGCTGTTTTCCAGATCGAGCTTGGTGCTGAGGCTCCAAGCTTCATCGCCGGCGACGTCAAAAGCCTGACCGGCTTTTCCGGCGAAGAACTTGAGCACGATCGCGATATCTGGCAGAGGCGAATTCATCCTGACGATTTGGCCGTCTGGTCTGCGGGGGCAGCGACAGTTGGACCGGTGGAATATCGCTGGCAGCATCGTGATGGCAATTATCGGATCTTTGTCGACCAAAGGGTTCCGGTCTCGGGACGTTTGGAAATGTGGGTTGGCACGCTTCGTGATATCACGGAACAGAGACGCCTTCAGGACCAGTTGCTGCAAGCGCAGAAGCTGGACGCCATTGGCAAGCTCACGGGCGGCATTGCCCACGACTTTAACAATCTGCTCGCCTCGGTATTGAGCGGGATTGGCTTGCTCGAGCGGCAAAGCAATATCGACGAGCGTGGACAGAAGGTCCTGGCGATGATGCGCCATGCTGCGCAACAAGGGACGCATCTCGTCAACAGGATGTTGACGTTCTCGCGACGGCAGCATTTGCAGCCGGAAATGATCAGCTTGCCAGAGGCTGCGAAGGCCTTGGACGGCATGCTAGCCCCGGTTCTCGGGGGTTTGGTTACACTGCGCTGGGAGCTTGACGAAGGCTTGTGGATGGCTTTCGTCGACAGTGGCGAACTCGAGCTGGCGCTCATGAACCTTGTCATCAATGCGCGCGATGCCATGCCAAGTGGTGGCACTGTTACGGTCGGCGGCGCAAACCGCCATCTGCCAGACGCCCAGAGCGATTTACAGCCCGGCGATTACGTCGTTATTACAGTGAGTGACACCGGTTCAGGAATCGCGCCGGAACTCCTCCAACGCGTACTCGAACCGTTCTTCACCACCAAAGAACCCGGCAAAGGTACGGGCTTGGGGTTGAGTTCGGTCCTTGGTTTCGCGCAGCAGTCCGGTGGAGGCTTACGTGTCTATAGCGAACCGGGGTCTGGCACAGTGGTTGAAGTTTGGTTGCCACGTTCGGTTGACATGGGCCAGGACGATGCGGATGTCGTCGCTTTGGAACCCGAACCTTTAGCGGCCGCCGGACAGAGAGTCTTGCTCGTCGACGACGCGGTTGGATTGCGCGATCTTACTCGCATGCATCTGGCTGATGCAGGCTACGAGGTTTCCTGCGCGGCCAGCGCGACCGAGGCTCTGGAGCTGATCCACGCCAATGATAAGTGCTTCGATGTCATCGTTACAGATTACGCCATGCCAAGCATGTCTGGACTCGATCTTATCAACACCGTACGAGCCATGAGACCGGGTTGGCCTGCAGTGATTATCAGCGGATTTGCCGAACAGGAGGATATTTCAAGGCGGCCTTCCGACGTTCCGCTTTTGGCAAAGCCATTTACCCGCACCGCGCTGTTGCGGGCGCTCCAAGCCGTTCTGACGCCGAAGGGACCATGATGGCTTGCTGACTGTTTCAATGCTGACAGGTTAGATTAAGGCGGCGGACGCCGTCCATGTTCTTGCAATAAACACTGGCCAAAGGACTGCTCGGGGCGCAACAGGGGGACTTCCGCTGTTGGCCCCCGACTGGCCCCTCAGTCATACCCAAGCGCAGGCGGTGCTTTAGGTGCCAGCCGAAAGCGCAACGCTTGCCCATCAACGTTTACCTACAGGAAAGACGCTGTCCTCCGTCTTGAAATTGGCCATTACCCGAAGCGTCGCAAAGGTGACGATTGATAGCACAATTGCGGTGTCGTAAGCTCCCAAACCCACCGCAGTTCCCATAGCCCCCGTCGCCCAAAGGCTAGCGGCAGTGGCGGTGCCTCTGGTTCCCGCTTTTCCCACGAGAATGGCTCCACCACCGATGAAACCTACCCCGTTTATCAAGCCCTCTACAATGCGAGCGGTCGCTTCGGCATTTCCCTGTGTAATGCCCTCAGTCGCCTGTACGAACCCACAAGCTGCGATGGCGACTAGCGGGAAGGTGCGAAGGCCAGCGCTTCGCTCGTGGCGTTCTCTATCCCACGCGATCGGTAGCGCCAATACATATGCAAATCCCAAAGCTGATAGATGCGCAAGGATATCGAAGGTATTGGAGAGCTCGGTCAGCCAATTCATTTGTCCACTCCATCTGTCTTGAGGCGAGACGCACGATGTCCAGCTGAGGTTCCACCAGCCAAAATGTCGAGCTACCTCGCCAAGGGCGGCAGGATCACAAAATGCGAACCTGTCAGAAGTGGCGATCTCGGTCCATACGTATCAAGATGGCACGTTGAACTCGTCAGCACTTTACACTTATTTAAGCTTCATAAGGGTGAACTGTCGTCGCTCGTGCAACGGCACTCATTGTCTGCGCAAGCTGGTTCATTGCCGCATTAAAAATCGACCCGCAGCTTCCGAACTTCGCTGCAAAGGCCTGCTCAAGCTGATATGTCAGGTCCCCGGATGCGAGATGTTTTGAGGCCCTTCGCAATCTTCGGTTGCGTCGTTTTCGCCGACCAAGCCCAAAGGCGTGGTCGCGCCTGTGCGTCGTAAGGCCATGCCGGGTCATCCTGAAGACACCGAAAGAAATCGATATTTGGCTGACTGCTCCCTGAAAGGAGGCAAAGGTCCTTCAGCGCCGCTGCCGCACAGCGAACTCGTGCGAATCTAGCGCAAACTGTCTGGCCAAGACATGGGCGGTTTACGAGAGCCGCTTCTGAGCGCCTCGTTCACTCTGAAGTGTTGATCATGGAAGCAAATCGCCCCATTTGGGGTCCCATTGAACCCCTTCTGCCAGCTCAATGAAAATCGGCGCTTCCCCCTCGCTATGGCTGGCCGCCAGCCTAAAGGCGGCTTCGGGCTCCATTTCTTCGCCGGGAAAGATCGTGTCATTTTTTGCGGGATCCACAATTTTTCGGACATAGCCCCGGATCTGGTCTCCAGACGTATACAGTTTGACTATTATTGCGTCTGGGACGCGAACTTCAGGTTGATAGGCTTTGTAGGGCATTTTTATCTCCTCTGTTTCGCTAATCCGGAAAGGGGAGTTATGTTCCTGACACCTGCAAGACAGCTCAAGTTTGCCAGCGTTGGGACAGGGCTATAACAGGCGACCGACGCTAACCTCAGTTTTTCACAATGCTTTACTCCCTAAAAGAAAACGGACTTGCGCAGTTCGACCATTGGCGGAACGACGGACACAGGCGATTAGCGCTTCTCGGCCTCCAGGCACGCTTGAGCCGCGACCGGTGTGCCTCGCCACACGGGTCGCAGAGTTTCAGGGCTGACAGGGATAGCTGCTTGCGCTCAACCCACGGCCAGCTAGACACTTGAGGGATATACGCGACCCCTTAGGGCCTGGACGGGGTAGACTGCGACGTCATCTTCTACCGGCGCCAATTCAATGACGGAGCAATCCTGCTGTCTTCGCCGCACGGATAAATGCATCCCGAGCCTGTTCGCTACCCGCGTTTCGCTCAATCGCCATGAGACATTTCTTCCTTGCACTGGCAAAGGTCTCGTCATGGGCAGCAGGCCATCGTGCACCGAGGCAGGCGAGGGCTTCACGGCAGTTTCTAACGTTTTCGAAATGATCGGCACTTTCGAAGCATACTTCGACCGGTGCGCTCCAAAGTTCTCCTGTTTTCATATCTTCAGTCTCTCCCTCATCCGTAAAAGGCGACACATCAGTCACACGAATTCAAGGTTGGATAGGCCGACGATCAGCTGGCTCCCCGGTCTCAGGTTTCGTTACATGCACCGTCGTCATCTAACATGAATAGCAACTCGGCCTTCGACCGGAAACCCGATTTGAACAGTGCTACAAGCGAGATCGCAAGCTGCTCTGCTTCTCCGCTGTCCGCTGACACATTGCGAATTCGACACAAATCCGCCAGCGCTTTACGTAGAAGGTCAACCCTTCGGCGTCGATGCCATCTCCGTCGTCGTAAAACCTATGCTTCACTCAGCCTCGCTCCAAGCATCGACGGGCTCTCAGGTCAGTGTTCACCATGTGCCTTCACGGTGACATGGGCGGCAAGAGAACAGTGGACCTGGATCTGCTCTTCACGGGCTTCTCACCTGGCACGTGAGACATCGCCTTGGTGGACGTTTCCAGCCGATCACCCTTCACCCGGGTTTTCGTTTGAGATTTGCTGAAGGTGCCGCGATCCATTGCCTGTGCCTTAGACTGCGCTTTCAGTTGCGACGGATTATCCGTGACCCTTGTCTGACTGGTGGCCCTGCCCTCGGCTGAGGAGGCGCTGCCGCCCGCGCCGATTGAAGACGTAGTACCGGAACTGGTTATACAAGATCCTGCTGTCCCCACCGTGCTGGCTGCAGTTCCTTCTGCAGATGCTGAGCCGGCAGATCCTACCGCCCCGGAACTTTCACAGTCTTGCGCAAATGCAGGCTTGTCCGCTGTCGCAAGGGAGATGGCGATGCCTGCGATTGAGATCCATTTCAACATGATCGCTTCCTTAATCTTCTGAGCCCTGTGGCTTGATGAAGTGACATGTTCCATCCGACCGGCGCGTAATCGTTGTCCCGTCAGAGCGGCTAATGCTTGCGGTCGAAAACGTGTCGATCGAGCCAGATCCAGCCGTCGCCGATGAGCTTGCGCTGGATGAGACAGTCCCACTGCCTGTACGGGCTGTGCTGCCGTTGATCGTCGTCGATGAAGACGCCTGTCCATCCCCCACAGTCACTGAAGACGAAGTGGATGCAGCCTTTCCGGCATCCATCGTTTCGATCACCGTGCAAGTGGTTCCATCTGCGAAGGTCACTGTTTCTGCTGTCATGACGGGCTCGGCGATTAAAACCGCCGGGATGCATGCCGTGACAAACAGCACTTTTGATACATATCCTGCCGAGGTCATCGTCTTTCTCCGAAGTCTCTCTTCGAATTCTCGCTGAGGGAGAGCGGCCCGAAGGCCGCTATCCTGGGCATGTTCAGCACTTGTGGCCGTCTTTCTTGGCCAGACCCGGAGGACAGTCCTTCTTGCCCTGCGCGTTTTCGGCGCCCTCGGGCTGCGCGTTGCCAGCGGAGGTGCCACCAGTGCCGACGGAACTTGTCGCGATCCCATCCGTCGCAGACGTGCCGCCGGTGCCAACCGTGGAGGCCGAACCGGACCCTTCTCCCGATCCCGCAGCCGAGCCACCTGTACCGACGGAGCTGCTTGCTCCGCCGCCGCCGGCCGATGTGCCACCCGTGCCGAGCGTCGATGCAGAACCGGAACCAGATCCAGAGGCAGATCCAGCCGTTCCAACGGAGCTGCTCGATGTCCCTCCACCTGCAGAGGTGCCGCCTGTTGCAAGCGTCGACGCCGATCCTGTTTCGCAATCCGTGCCGACAGGACAATCCACACTCCCGGCTGAACTGCCGCCAGTACCAACCGTGCTGGTCGAGGTTCCACCCCCAACCGATGTGCCCCCTGTTCCAACCGTGCTGCTGGTCTGCGCATAAGTGCTTACCGGGACTCCGGCGAGCAATGTGGCGGCGAGAAGGGCTCTGGTAAAGATTTTCATGACTATCTCCTTGGGTTTTCAAAGGCTTCGGGCGGAGCGGGGCCCCGGAGAAGCACTCAGTCCAACCGGTCGATGAGTTTGTTGGTTCCTCACTGGGACGTCAGTCGGACGGCATGATGCGACCAAGGTCCCAAGTCAGCGGCCGATGGTCCCCTTAGGCGGAACAGTTTCGGGCGAAGCAGATTTCCGCTGAGCAAACCAAATGCAAAGGAGCATGAGATGATCAAGAAACTACTTTCCGTCGCTGCGATTGGCCTCTTGGCAGCCAGTGCCGCAATCGCCCAGGAATCGGCTGTTACGGGCGCGGCTGGCGGCGCCGTGACAGGCGCAATCGTCGGTGGTCCGGTCGGGGCAGCAGTGGGTGGCGCTGTTGGTGCGGTCGCCGGTATCGCCATCGATCCCCCGCCTGAACAAGTCGTCAGCTATGTCAGCCAGGCCCCTGTGCCCGCAGATACGGTGGTGATCCAGGAGAAGGTGGTGGTGGGAGCACCGCTTCCCGAGACTGTCATCGTGCAGCCCATCCCCGAAGAACCCCGCTACGCCTACGCGTACGTGAACGAGCAGCGCGTCATCGTGGAGCCATCGTCTCGCACGGTCATTCAGATCGTAAACTGACATCCGGCAGTCGGGGCCGTTTTGGCCCGACTGCCTTTCATTGCGGATTGAGCTCGAACCTGGCCGTCGTCCCTGGGCGTCCGCGCCTGAGGGCCGGACAATTCAAGGGCACCATACAAGTGCCTAAAGCTTATGTTTTCGTCTCGCCGATGCTGAGATAACACCCACAGTCAATCCTATGGCTGGGTTGCATGGGAGCGCGGAAGGAGAAAGTGATGGTTGCTCGCAGGCACCTTATTCAAATGAGCCTAGCAGCTGCTTGTCATGCAGCGATTTTGGGGTGGGCCGGCACGCAATCCGAAGCCAGGGCTCAAGGTAAAAGTAAAGAGGGCGGTGGCGGGAACGGCGAAGGCAATGGCGGCGGGAAGGGAGCCAGCGGCGGTGGCAATGGCGGGGGAAATGGGAGCTCAGGTAAAAGCGGGAGCGACAGCGGCGATCGGGGCCAGAACAAGGGGGGTGGTTCAGAGCGCAGTAGGGGCCAAGGCAACGCCTCCGATAAGAGCGCGCCTCAACCCTCTCGGAGCTTAGATGCCGGGAAGACGAATGCTCGTGACGTCAAAGGCTCCTCTCCGCTTGCGGTGCAGCACCGCACCGGGATCCAGGAGATCATAAAGCGAGGCCGCTATATCATGCTCGACAAGCGCGGTCGGACGATCATCAATAGGAGGGCCACCAATGCCGATCGGCAGAGACTCCTATCCTTGATTGATTAATTCTCACCGTTTCTGCGCACGCTTTGCCACTTCAGCGCAGCCTCCGTGCGATTGGAAACTCTGAGTTTGGCCAAGATACTGGTCACGTGACGTTTGACGGTCTTTTCCTGAAGACCGAGACTACGCGCAATCACCTTGTTGCTAGACCCCGTTGCAACAAGATCCAGAACCTCCCTTTCACGGCCACTCAGGCCTTTGTTTTTGCCAAGGGGCGGCAGTGGCTCTGCTTCGACCAGCAGTCTTGCACTCAAGCCCGGAGGAACGTAGAGCTCCCCACGCGCAACCGAACGTAAAATCTCCGCCAGGCCTGTAGCGCCCGTCCCCTTCAAGACATAGCCCCGAGCACCGAGTTGCAGTGATCGACGCATATTGTCGCCGTCCTCAGATGCTGTCAGCATGACGATACTAGCTTGGGGGTACCGGGCCAGGATGCGCTCGATCGCGACCAACCCATCACCCGGCATCGAGACGTCGAGGAGTAGCAGATCGGGCTTGATCCGATCCGCAATCTTCACGGCATCGTCCGTATCACTGCCTTCGGCCACCACATCGAAGCCGAGCTCTTTTAGGGTGCGGGTTACGCCAGCCCTGAACAGCGGGTGATCGTCGACCACCGCGACACGCAACATTGAATTCATACTGCCTCCGCTTCATAGATCGGCAACCTCATTGTCAGCAATGTGCCAAAAGAAGAGGGGGCGACCTCGAGGTGACCGCCAACGCTCTCCAGGCGCTCTTTCATGCCGAAGAGCCCCAATCGATCTCGATCAACACAGCCTGGATCAAAGCCTGGACCGCTGTCCCCGACCACGATGATCAAGGTTTGATCGACGAATGACTGCCTCACGAACTGACCTTGTCCATCAGCATGTATCCACCCGTTGTTCAGCGCTTCCTGCACGAAACGATAGGCGCATATTCGTGCGGCCGGCGTGATAGGAATGGTGGACGCTTGGGTAGAAAGCGCGACATCTGCGCCGGTACGGGCCCTATAGGTCGAAACCACATGGCTCAAAACCTGATCGATCGCCAAAGATTCGATCTCCGGAAGCACCAGCCCCTTGCAGATCAGTCGCAGCTCACCGATCGCATCTTCCAGACTTTCTTTGATGGCGTCCACATCGTTCAACCGGTCGACATTCTGGCCGTTTCCAAATCGGATGGAGGGGCTATCCACGCACATGGCGGCATAAGCTATCGACTGAAGCGGGCCATCATGAATATCAGCACCGACCTTACGCAGAAACTGTTCATTGAGCGCTGCAGTTTCTCGCGAGGCTCTGCGAACACGTTCCCCGAGTTCAGTATTTTCGCGAAGCAGACGATTGAGTTCCCGGATACGGTCGCGCAGTGCCAGCCTTTGCTTCTCAATGGTGGAGCTTCCTCGCACGACGATCAACGAAAGCGCCAGGAAGAAGAATGCAAGGACGCAAATAATGGTAAGCCAGGTTAGCAACAGCACGCGCGTGAGGCTTTTTTTCACCTCTGCTGCATTTTCATAAAACTCCGCCACAGCCACCACTTCCCCGGACCAGGGTTGTAAGACCGGGTTGTAGATTTCCAGGAACGGCCCTCCAGCGACTCGCTCCATCATGCCTTCATCATCATCGGCGCTTTCGTAGTTTGCAACCAGCTGTCCTTCGAAGGCTGCCGCGCGGTCCCCGCTCTGCGGCACCTGTAAGCCCTCGAGATCCTTATCATTCGAATAGATGATCGTGCCGTCTTTTCGCCAAAGCCTGAACGACACCAACCGACGTCCCAAGGCGCCATGGGCTAAAGTTTCGTCAAGAGCGCGTTCGATTGAGCCGTCGAGTTGGTCTGTCGAACTGAGGTCCGGTAAAATTGGTGCAATGATGCTGTCGACGTAAAGCGCCGTTGTGGCAGCAGCATTTTTTGTCACCGCTTGGGTCACAACATGCGTCACCAAAAAGCTGACAAGCAGGACTGCAACCAAAGTAACCATGCCGCCTGCGAGGAAAAATTGCTGCGCAAGCGTCAGTGATCGCAGCCGATGAATGATCGCATTCACTCTCGCTTCCTGGTGCAGTGGCCGAGACCGACAGGTCTGTGGCAATCACCAACTAACGAAGACAGACCCGAAAAGTTCACTTCCCCTGGCATTTGCGTCATGCAATCGCGGAGGTCACTCTCCAGCGAGGGCCGAAAAACTGGATATTAAGCTTGGGGGCAGCTGGAGGGTCGGCTGTTGCCCTTCATCGTCTCATCCTCTGCAGTGCCACTGCGCCACCATCGACGGCTACTGTAAGCAGAATCCGCGGGCCAAACTTTACTAGAAACCTCGGCTCATTCCTGTGCCATCTAAAGTTTCAGGCTGCCGCGAGCCTCGCACTTATGAACATCGGCAAATCCTCACAACGCAAGGTCCCATCGGCGAGGGAACGACGCCAGGTCAACTTCATATCCTGGGCGCGAATTGGTCGGTTAAGACATTTTTTCTCTCCTTTCGATGGAGCGTTCAAAGGGCCCTGTTGCTTGACATCGCGCTATTCGACCAAGGGAAATCTTCCTCGCTCGGAACTCTGCCGTCCGGCGTAAGGTCGTCGGCCTTTGGCAGATCGCGCGTCAGGCGCTCGAGAATGTTCCCACGAGACAAGCCGGTTTTGGCTGTCAGTTCGTCTATGACATCCGAGCCGAGCGCCTCCGGAAGCTATTCTCGTTCGATGGGGGCGTTTGGCCCCGGCTGCATCCAGGTGTCCGCCTTGTCACCATGGCCGTTCCGTTGGAATGTCTTTAGGAGGTCGCCCACGCCGCCGTTCAAGATGCTGCCAGTCGTAGGCCTTTGAGAAGTTCGCCGAATCCGCCCTGTTCGCCAAACACGCCACTCAACCTGCCGTTTTCCTTGTCGGTCGCGTCAGGCGCATCCCCGTCTTGCGGCTGTCGGCCCTGTTTGCCGCGCAGCACATCGGCAATCTTGTGGCGGTTTTGATACCCGGCAACCGCGAGTGTGGCCAGAAGGGCTTTCAGCGGTACGCTCGTCATCGATCAATCTCCTGGTTTGTTCGTCGGTTGTCGCTCGATAGAGCGGCAACATTCAAAGAACCTTATCGTTCCTCATCCCTGCAAGAGAACGGCGCGAACATGCGGTTCGTGCCGGATGTGTACTTGCTCGGGTCTGCGGCCTTGCCGAGCTTGTGGAAGAGTCCGAGCCGGTGGCCCCTGTTGGGCGCGTTGCCATAGTCGCCCCTGTGGGCTGGCTGGAAACAAAAAGGCCGCCCCTTTGGGACGGCCTTTGAAATGAGCAGCGACCTCAAGCAGCCTTGCTCTTTCCTTTGGCGTTCGCGGAAGCCTTGGCGAGCAGCGTGAGCTTCTCGTCTGTTGCCTTCTCCTCGGCAAGGTTCGCCTCCAGCAACGGCACGGCGTCCGTCAGTCCAAGCTGGTTCGCCCACTCGATTAGGGTCCCATAGCGTGCGATCTCGTAATGCTCGACTGCCTGTGCCGATGAAATCAGGCCCGCGTCGAGGGCCGGAGACTCTTTGAACTCTTCGATGATCTCTTCACCTTCGGCAATGATACCCTGGATGGCTTCGCAGGTCTTCCCACGCGCCGCCTTTCCTAGGAGTTCGAAGACCTGTTCCAAGCGTTCGATCTGGCCCTGGGTTTCATCGCGGTGCTGCAGGAAGCCTGCCTTGCCTTCTTCCGACTGGGCGGCGCGGGCCATTTTTGGAAGCGCCTTCAGGATTTGTTGCTCTGCGAAATAGATGTCCTTGAGAGTGTCGAGGAACAGGTCATCAAGTTTCTTCGTGGCTGCCATTTCAATCTCTCTCTTGTGCATGAGTTTCAGGTTAGCGTGTTGCGTTCAGTCGAGCAGGTCGCTTGGGACATGGCCCCCGTTTTCTGAGAGCTTCTTCATCAGCGCCTTGTGGAGGAAAATGTTCATCTTCGCGCTGTCATTGGCGTCTCCGGGATAGCCGAGTTCCTGCGCGAGCTCTTTGCGCTCCTGAAGGCTTGCATCCATTCCAAGAGCCTTCATCAGATCGACGATCGAGTGCCGCCAGTCGAGCTTCTGCCCCGATTTCTTCACTGCCTCGTTGAGGATGGATTCGACGTCGACGGGAGCTTGGGACGCTAAGCTAGAAGATGCCACTTCGTCTGACTGAGAGGACCTCGGCATCGCGGTCGTCGACTGCGCTGCGGATGAGGCGGTGAAAGTTGGGGCGGGTGCAGCGGCGGGCGCCGACGGTGCAACGGGTTGCGTGGTCGGCGGGGCTGAAGACGAAGGCGACGCAGAGGCCGTGCCGAGCCTTTGCGGGGCAGGCGCGGCATGTGCTTCGCCAAAAATCGCGTTCTTGATGCGGTCGAAGATGCTCAATTATTCCTCCTGTTATGAACGGTCAGGGCCCTCAACCTGCTTCGCGAGCCGGGGTGCAAGTGTACAAAAGCTCCCGCGCAAAATTTGTGAGCCATCATCCCGAAAATCACCTCGCTGTGAGTGCCGGTTAACGCGGCGGAGACATGGCAGTTCCTTCTCCAATGCTCGGAGCCGAATAAAGTCACAGCGGATCATCAGGCACGAAGTGGTATGGCGTGTATTGCTACCGGGCTCTTTCAGCAGATCTTGCTGCAAGGTCCGAAATACGTCGAGAAGCGCGGCGAACGATCCGCACTCTAAGGCCCGCTCGGCTCGCCGGAACCACCACCGGATGGGAACGTCAGGCATAGCTTGGAACAAGGAACCTAGACCGGGAATAAGCGTTTCCGGACCCGTAGCATCAGTAGATGGAAAGGGATGAATATGAACGGGATAATCTACATCGTTGGGCTGGTGGTCGTTGTCATAGCAGTCTTGTCTTTTTTTGGACTGGGCTAAGCTATTTCAAAGACTTCATGTTGACGTGTGACAGTTCTGCAATGGACATGTAATCACAAAGTTCGCTTCCCGCGCAGATAGCGAGCCGAAGTCTTCCGCGGTATTTGGCGTCGCGTCACGCTCCTTGGGAGGTGAGCTTCGCCAGCTGTAGTGTAATAGGTGGCTGCCCAGGCGCAGTTTCGACAGCTGTAATGGAACGAGTTTCAATGCCGTCTCACCCGTCGTCCAATATTTCGGCGAGTATCTGCATACATTGTCGGTGGCCAGGATCTCTCGCAACCTGGAATGCCTCCCCACCTACGGAATTTGCCGATCAGTCAGCGACAAGATTCTCGGTACGCCATCTCACCGCAACGATGGGTCGAAGCCATGGTCGATCTACCATGATTCCCCGAAATAGCTTCGTCGCAGTCTTGAGGCAGGCGCGGTGCGGATAATAGTCGCTGCTCGTTTCTCAGGAATACGCTTTGGGTCGGTGGCGACGAAGCACTCGTCCTGAGTACCGACTGCTTCCTCCTGGGCTTGAAACTGTCAGACGAACGGCATCCGACGCGGCGAGCTCAACTGACCTGCTGTAAGCGAAGGCTGCTGTCGGGACGTTCAATTTCGTCCGCCGCGTCTCTTGAAACCACATTTTTTGAAAACCAAATCAACTGACGCCAGCTGCTGATGACAGGGCTGGTTCTGCTAGGAGGCCGTTTTCGGCGCCTCTATATCCAGGTTGCTTTTAGGAGCTCGACCGTCGGCCTCGACCGGGTTTTCAATCTCCTCGAAAATGGCCAGCGCGCTCGTTCGGTCAGCGACTGGCCCCCTTATGACATCATCAAGACCGGCGATGACAGCTATCGGATCTCGATTGCGGTCGCGGACTTTGCTGAGCATGATCTCGAGATCACTTTCCAGTCCAACCTTCTCACCATCATTGGCAAGAAGCAGGAAGTCGCTCATGACGATTATCTCCATCGCGGCATCGCCGGCCGCCCGTTCGAGCACCGCTTCGAGCTCGCCGAGCATGTGCGGGTGAGAGGCGCGGATCTACAGAAGGGACTGCTGTCAATCGATCTCATGCGTGAAATCCCGGAGGCCCTGAAGCTGCGGATGATCGAGATCGAGACAACGACGGCTCTCCCACAAAAAGTTGCGCCGGCACTAATCGAAGCGCAGAAGGTGGCCTGATCGAAACCCTTGAGATGGGCGCCAGCGTGGTGGCGCCCATCAACATCGCCAATTGAGAGGAGGGCGTCGTGAAATCCGATATGTTCGAACAGCCTGATGTCGTCCTCGTCGGCCTTGGATTTCCGGCCGAGGTGCACACAGTTATGGAGGCATACCGACATTTGGCCGAATGGCCGGCCTCGTTGAGAGATGCTGCGCATGCGATGGCGCTTAAGGCCTGCAGGGCCGCACTACGAGGTGATATTGAAGCCGAGACCGCGCACGGCCTTTTCGCGGCCTTTGCTGAAAAACACAACCTGCTGGCACCGCAACAAACCAGCGTAATTGCCAACCGCGGCCGACAACAAGAGGAAGGACCGCACGTTCGCTGAGCGGTCGCCATGCGACAGGTGTCGCGGCGAGCCACAGGCAGTCCTGCAGCAGTGGGTTCGGCTGTCCTGCTATAGGCCATGCAGATGGAGAGGCCGCTCGACGTGGACAAAAGCGACCAGCCTCTTCATCGCCCTCAATCAGCAGGTCGAAGGCAAAGTAGACGACAACGAGTGTCGCCTGAAGTGCTGCGAAGTCAGGCGCACCGTTCTCGTCGAGGGCACAGATCTCACCGTCTAAAATGGCATTGGAGAGCGCCGTGACGGCTATGAGATGACCGATCGGAAAATTGCGGAGCAGGATCTCATGCCTACGCAGAGGTCCTGTTTCTCCGAAGTTTCACCCAGGCTCTGTCGCTTATAGCGCCGGAAGGCGAGTTCGACATGTCTGACACGGAGTTTTCTACCCTCGAAGAACTTGGCGTGACACTGGTCTCTGGGCCACTGCTTGGCATCAGCCCGATTGCAGATGGGATTCGGTTAGCTGTGGCTAGGGGTGCCTTGGATTTTGACGCTGCTTATCCGGCCCTTGGATGCGACGCCCGCTCCGGTCTTGCCCAGATGCTCGGCGCTGACTTTTCATCCGATGGTTGCATTATGGTCGATAAACATCAACGATCGACGGTTCCCGGTCTCTATGCAGCCGGCGATAACGTACCGGGCTTGAACCAGATCAGCAGCGCCGTTGGCCAGGCCGCAGTCGCCGCAACGGCGATACGCAACGATCTTAGCAAGCAGATGACGTTGTGCCGCTAAGCCGATGAGCTGCCGAGGGACCTGATTGACGATCCCTTGCATGGCGGACTGCAGCGATTGGTGCGGGACCTGAACAATGTCTAAGTGCAGCATCCCGCCCTGCACTATGGCGACAACCATCCGGAGGTTGCGAATGGCCCGTGGCAGAAACCTTTAAGCTCATTCTGAACAGTGATGCGGCAGCTCATGGCGGAAGCAATACGCACGTGGGTGATGTCACCGCTGAAGCCATTGAAGCTTACGGAAAGCCATCATCCCTTCAACTCGACATTCCGGCACTTTCGACGCCGATGGTTTTGAAAACATAAGATCCTCTATCCTCGCACAGGATCTTCAGACGGCGGCCGACTTGGCTGCCGCCGCACATGCCCCCATGAGGTCCGGAGGATCCGAATGAACCTCGCCTTCAAATCATTGGTTCCCGCACGCTTTGCAGCTGAGCGTTGGGAGTGCCCTGATTGAAAGCAAGCGTGCACTTCACCCCGTCTGGTGCATAATCAATGATCAGTTCCGGGTCGTACACAGCTGGAAATGCCCGCCGGATGAGCTGTGAGCCAAAGCCTGCTCGATCTGGTTTCGACACCGTCGGGCCGTTTTGTTCGTGCCACGAAAATGTCAGTCGTCCATTCGTTGATTCCCAGGCAATGTAAATTCGGCCCCCGTCATTGCTGAGAGCACCGTATTTCGCAGCGTTGGTTGCTAGTTCATGAATCACCAGCGAGAGAGCTAGTCCCGCCTCCGGCTCTATAGTCAGAGGATTCCCGGCGACGATGAAGGGCGCTCCGCTGCTCTCGTCGTATGGGGCAAGTGCAGTTTTCACGACATCAGCTATCAAAGCATCGGGACTGCCTTCTTCTCCCGCGAAGATCAGATCATAGGCACGGCCGAGGGCAGACAACCGTTGGGAAAAAGATTCGAGCCGATCATCTCGCGGAAAGGTTTGTCGTGCGATTGCAGTCACCACGGCCAGCGTGTTTTTGACCCGATGTCTGAGTTCACCGACTAGCAATGCGCGACGTTGTTCAGCCAGTGCCGCCGTATCGCGTCTCGTCTCCAGCTCGTCGAGCAGGCTGTCAACTGTATCTCCGACCAAGCCTAGCTCCGCGGCGGTGCCACGCATCTGGGTTCGCGTGGCCGTGTCTCCCGATTTATAGGCTTCCAGCACGTCAACGATTCTGTGGATCGGCCGGAGGATGAAGCGGTTGCCCACGTATGTGGCAGCAATGAATGCGGCGACGATGCTCAAAATGAGCATGGAGACGCTGGCCCAGGTTGTGCGATTGATGCTTTGAAAGGCCGCCGAGCTGGATATGCCGGTGCTTACAAAGACGGGCATGTTCAGGCTGGCGGGTTGGTAGGCAACAATATCTTCAGAGCCATCTGGACCTATCAAGTCTAAAATCCCCGGGCCGGAGGCTTGGACCTTGGCAAGCAGAGGTGCAACGAGCTTGGTACCGGCAAGCGTTGCGGCGGAAGGGGCCTGCGCGAGTACGACGCCGTCCCGATCTGCCATCGTGACTTTTCCTCCTCCAGCTAGGTTGCGCTCTGCCATGCGCGCTTGGAGCCAATCCAGTTTGATGGCTGTGGCAACAACGCCGATGGTAGCTCCGTCCCGTTTCAGCGGGACTGCCACGGGGAGAACGGCGGCGCCCGTCAATTTGCTCACGGTGTAGGTCCCAACCACCAGCGTGTCATCGCTCGCTCGCAGCCCGTCGTTCACATATGTCCGTTCGGAGAAATCGACGCCGGACGGATTTCCCTGACTGTCGCAGACGAGTTTTTGCTGGGCATTGATAACAAGGATCGCCCCCGTCATCTCGAGACTGTCAGCGATGCGTCTCAGGGAAGCGGAGCAGCTCGCGGGCTCAAGGTCAACCACGGTTGGAAGTGCTGAGACGGCAATGAGCAGGCTTTTTGCGCCTTCCAATACCCTGTCCATTTCGGCTGCGGCATTTTGGGTGGCATGAGCAGCTTCCAGATGAACCTCCGCGCTCCGTGCATGTCGGCTCGAAAGCTCATTGTATGTGAGGAGGCCAATGCCTGGCAGTAGCGCAGTGATGGCGACCGCAAATAGTCTCGTTCTCACGTCTAACTCCAGTTCACCGCGTGCGGTGAAGCTCAAACTCCTGTGGCCGCACTGTTCTCGGTTCCCGCTCATTTGACAATAAGAAATCCTTCCTGGGCCACTGAAGTGCAGAACGTGAGAGTAAGACGCCTGCGTGTGCTGTGGGCCTGTGTCGGCCACTCTAGCGACGGGCACGCGTGGTCGAGGATCAACAGCCCAGAAGATGGGAAGGACGCCGTTCTTTCGATGCCCATCCTGTTGAAAACGACTGCCGGTAATGATGCTCAAACATTGGTGATCCAGTGAAGAACGGTCGGCGTATGCCAGCGATATTCCTAAATTTGTCAGTCGAAACGAATGCTTCTGTCTGCAACGACCCACACGCCATTCACAGAACTCGTCGGAAGAGATAGCGGAATGCGCAATTCTCACCCGAATCGGCTCCTTGCGCACTTCTTGCCGGCGACTAGCAGATGATCCAGGAAGTTGCTCAAAAGCTGAAGGCGCCGTTGAGGCCGGAGGATCTCGCGCTTCTGCAGAAAGCTCTCATCACCGTGTGTGAGATCCGCGGTGAAGAAATCACGTCGGTTGTAGCAGAAGAACACGCTAAGCTAATGATAACGCTGTTCCAGAGTGGCATTCGAAATAGGCATCAGCTTATTGCTATGCTGACCGGCCGAAGATTTCCTTGATTGTCCGTCGGCCCGCTGTGTGAGCACGCCAAGCGACATGGAGAGTTAAACTTCCGTTAATTCGTTCATGTCCTCGGGGGGGGCAGGCAGGGTCTCGAGTTCCTACCGCTGCTGAACGGCGCATCGGTTTGTAGCTACAACACGAGAAGGTCCTGCTTCGCACGGTTGTATGGCAGATAGACAAAACTCGCTTCTACTGGCCGAACGGCTGATGGATCAGGACTATTCGGTCACCGCTCGTAGCGTGCGGACGCGAGCTTCAAAGAGAACGCTTGTTACGTCAGGCCCTTAAATCGCCAGCGGGGAGCGCAACTACCAGTGCACCGCGCCGCGCCACGAGTCCTCTGCTTCAATCGTCCTTCGACTGCCGCCTAGAGTGGCTCCTGCGCATTGAACTTCTCATCCTCGGTGTCTCGTCTGCTGCGCCTCTTTGCTCAACACTCCTCCTTCAATCAAACATTGATCCGCCGAACCCCCTATCTTCGGATTCCCCCAAAGATTATCGGGAACCGCGGAAAGCCGCTGGTGTTCGGTATTCATCGAGAGAGCAGGAGGTAACCAGGACGACCGACAAGACGCCGCAGCCGCATCACTTTACGCCGGGAAAGGATCCCGACAAGCTGGGTCAGCAGGGGAACAGCAAGGTCAACCACCAAGAGGGGAAATCAGCAGGACCGGTAGGAGCATGACATTTCGACATCGGCCAAAAGTCCATCGACCATCCGCCAAGGTGGGCCTGGCGCTTCGCATGAAAATGCAAAGCGCCTCTCGAGGTAAAAAAGCCCGGGCCCGGGTCCGACCGCAAACAGCAAAGCGACGTCTCTGGCGGTGGTAGAGAGCGCGATACGCACCACACGCACGATCCGAAACGGAAATGAACCGATGAACACAGCCAATCCCCAACTAGAGGGCCTCTACCTCGCGATCTCTGCTTTGATCCGGCGCATGATCGAAAAGGGTTTGCTTGAACCGGACGATCTTCACCAGGCCATGGCAGAGGCGCGGAAAGTTGCAGAGGAGGATATGCAGAGTTCGTCCCTTTCAGACGCTAATCAGAAGGCCGTTCTGTTCCCAATCGATCTCCTGGATAAGGCAGATGGAGATATCGAAACTTTCCGCATGCTGGCTCGCCGGATAGCAAAGGGCCAGTAGTGGTCAGCGCTATATCGATACGCGCTGAACTTTCACTCAGGCGGACTTGCGCTCGATCAAGCGACATTCAATCTTTAACTGGATCGTGGGAGCTGGTGATACCGCCGGCCCCTTCTGCGATCAGTTCGATGGTCTTCGAGCGCATGTCGAAGATGAGCAGATGCAAGGTTGTGAGTGGGGCATGATGAACCGGGCAATGTCTCTATTGTCATAGCCGACGACAAACACGTCGCCTGGAATTGACTTGCCAAGTTCCGTCAGAGCGCCGATGCAGCCAAGGGCCATCAGTTGTTGGCGCCCATTCGGCCGCTCCTTGAGGTTTATCAGTGCTAGGGTTTTCGTAGCCAGACGAGGGCCCCGGACTCTCCGGCGGCCGGTGAGGTGAAGGCAGCGATATCAGCGACTAAGCATACCAAGCCCACTGCCTCTTCATGCGGAACGCCATGGCCCAGTGAAGTCGGTCCCGCCCGACCCCAAGGGGTCGCTATGCTTAGGCTCCTGCGGCTTCCCTGTATCGGGCACTGAGGTGCCGAGAATTTCCGCTTTCGCGCCCTGCGGTCGCCGCGATGCTGAAAGCTCCGATATTCTTCATTGCCTGGCTCGGATCTCGCGTGGGAGCGGCTTTGGTGCGGGCGGGGTCGTGGGCGACGGTTTAAAGTGTGGGTGGCGCAATGGTACAGCGGGTGCTGGCACAAAACGGAGGCGGCTTGAGGCAGTAGGGGGCCTTTCGGCCGAGTTTGGGTGCCGGAGATGTCGTGTCGTGCAAACTATCGATAGAGTCGGTTTTCGTCGTCGATTAGCATCAACCGGGCGGGGGCCGCGTTGCCCCATGTCCATAAAACGAGATTGAGATCATTTTCGGTTGCCGCGGGTGAGAAGCTCTTCACAAGTACTCCGCAATGGCCAGTGTTAGTAAGCTCGCGCGCAAATCTTTGCGTTCGCGCTTCCCCCGAGATTTTCATCTGGGCACGCCATGTCGCATCGGCAAGTGCTGCCGCGTCCATGCCGTGCCTTCGAAGAGCCGTGTCATCCCGGCAGTCGAACACATGTTCAATATCGGCATCGTAGGAGACCAGCGTCGTCGGTTGCAGATTGCCGACTTGATTGGCCTCCTTCAGTGCCGTCATGATTGTCAGTGAGGTGTAGAGGGCCGGCACGCCCTTGGCGTTGAACCGGCCGCCATAGAGCTCGGCACCGCGTCCTGACAAAGGTTCACGGGCATAGATCGGATTGAGCGCTCGATAGAGCTTTCCTTGATAGCGCACAGGTTCGGCTATGCATGGACGCCGGCATCAACCGCGTCAATATAGTCGAGCACCTCCTCGGCGCGACCATTGCGGACCAGTTGCATTGCCGTCTGGCCGGAGAAGCCGGAAAGCGGCTCCGAGCGATACCAGGCATAGGCCATAAGCGCCGAGCCAAAGCGCGGTTCGACCTTGTTGACGATCTCGATCATCTCGCGCAGCCGTCGCTGCGTTCTGTCGGAGCGTACCCGATCTTTGCGTTGGACAGCGTCTTTTCCAAGTCCGGCAGTGCGGGCAATTTCTTCGCTGGTCGTGCGAAACGCATCGGCAATCTTGCGTGGTGCAAACAGTCCATCGTCTGCATATTGGGCGAGCCCCATGGGCCATCTCCATCCATGATGCCGTCACCATAGACGCAATATAGCGTCAGTTCTGCCGGCGTTCAAGGGGTAGACCGCCGAGCCGTCCACCCCGCCCCGCCTTCGGAAGGTTCGCATCACCTCCTGTTGCCGATGAATAAAAGCGGCTTCTGGGCATCATCGTTCAGATACATCTGATCAGTCGGGCACGAGAAGACGCTCTCCGTCCTCAACGGGGTTTATGTCCGCTTTGCGGCGGCCGATCGATCGGGCTAGGGATAAGCCAGTCCGCGCAATTGACATCATGAGCGTCACGGTGCTGCGCGCTATAGCACAACTCCCCTCGGAGCGCTTTTGCCATTGATGGGTGATACAGATGTCGATGCTATCGGTCCTTGAGTATGGGCGGCAGGCTCCTGGCCACTTAGCAAGGCTGTCGACCGTTCCCTTCATCCCCCCCCACGCCACAAAGGCCGGTGTATGGTCTCACTTAGAATTGGCGGAGAATCTGCTTGTCCGCCTAGATACAGCAGGTTGCCTTACAATGTTCAGTTGAATACTTGCGAATGTGCGTCGTAGTCGCAGTCTAGACGCGTGACCATTTAGTCGATATTTGCTGAGCGGCTGGCGACGGTAAGGTCGTCACGATCACAAGGCATTCCAAGGCACCAGAACCCGTGAAAAAAATGCAGCGCAGTTTTGCCGTCGAATACAAGTCCGGCAGACGAAAAACTCACTCCGTACCCAAGTCCATCTGGGGAGATGTGGATCTCAGCTCTGTCGCCCGTGAGGTAGACAAAGCGGTAAACCCTCATTCAGTGTTTCAAACGGAGAAGAGCAGATCTGGTGATGGATCGTTTCGGTCTGAGGCTCACCTGGTCGAGCCATTGTTGACACCTCAGATCGTTGAGCCCACAAGTATACAAGAGGCAGAGGAGACGTTTATGGCTGCTCAAGACGAGACGATGACCACCAGCGAAGGACAAGCGGCTGTAGAGCCGCCTGCAACCGCCAAAAAGCAGCGCAAGCCGCGTGCAAAGAAGACGGTGCCGGAAACGTCGGCTTCTGAAATTATGCGAACCGCGGACGCTGGTGCGATCACATCTGAAAAGCCAAAGCGGGGACGCAAGGCGAAGTCGGTCACAGCGGCTGAGGGCGTAAAGCGCCCCGCTGTTAAACGGGTTCCGCGCGCTGCAAAGCCTGCTCCTGTGGCTGTTCAGGAAGTTGCCGTGCCCGAGGCGGTCGCGGCAGCAAGTTATGAAATGGCCGATCTTCTCCAGCTCGAGGAAGAAAACCAGAAGCTGCGCAAGCTTCTAGCAGAGAAGCTTCGTGCAGAAAATGCCGACCTGAGAAAGCGTCTCCACCTCGCTTAAATTGGGTCTTGTGGCCGATTGCCGATCGCCGGCCACTGGCGCCGTTGAAACGAGGACTGGACTGGTTGCGCCCGAACCCGTGATCGGCTCGGCGCGCTCCATCTGTCGTCGACAAATGCGAGGTTGAAACCATTGGCGTCTCCTTGGAAGTTTCTGACACGTCTCGTGCGGCCACAACGCCTCGAGAGAGATGACGGGAAGGCTGATAGGGACAGCAAGCCTGAAGTCGCTCAATCCGAAACCACTGGCGAGAAGGATGTTGAACACGCCGATCCGCCGGCAACGGAAACGCAAGAACCCGTCGATCCAAGCGCTCAGGCGATCGTTGAGCCAGCGCAAGGCGATGCGAAGAAGAAGCGGGCTCGCAAAAAAAGTGGTGCCAATACTTTAAAGGGTGAGCCGGTTTCCGAGCCGATGGGCTCCACGAAAACGCCGCGTGAAGGTGTTGGGCCCGAACGCGCCGTGGTGATCGCAGAGCCACTCGTGGAGCGCAGGACGCGTTCAATAGGCGTCGAGTCTGTCACACTTGTTTCGACGACCTTGCCGGCTCCAAGGTCAGCGTCTGATGAAATCATGCGTGCTGATGAAGAGATCAGGCAGCTTCGCCTAGAGCTGGCAGACAAAGTCAGACTGCAGAACCTGCAATTGAGAAAGATGCTCGAGCGGTTCAAGCGCTGAGCTCGATCGATTGTCTCGCGCCCGTGATGACACGACCGCGAGACCTTAAGACCCTCCCTGAACGCCTCAGGACTGGGTCACGGCATGTCTCTCCTCGCCGGAGCGATTGGGCGAACCGATGGTGCTGGGACGTCCGCGGGCTAAACCACCTCTCTCGGGGGATCATCAATGCCTTAGGCTTTGGTGTCTGGCATCTAGTGGATGCCATCTTTCCGCACTGGATTCTCGGCTTGCATCGCATCCGCATGGACGTGGAGTATCCGCTGATCTGGGATTTGTTCTGGCTTTGCAATTTCGGTATCGTGCCACTCGCCATTGGCCTATGTGTCCGTCTCAGCAAATCTCTCGGTGCCAATGCCGCGACACTGCGCCAATTGATCTGATCTTGGCCGTTTGCCTGGCCGGTCCTCTTGCAGCTTTGCCGCCTTCCGATGAAAGTCAGGCCATGGTCGTATTCGGGCGGTCAATCACTGGGCAGGAGGCCGTTGGCGCGATTTCGGCAGTGGAAGGACGATCATCTCGTCAGATCCTTCTGGACGATCTGGATGATCGGTGTGCCGGCGGATAGCATCCTTGCGCCGCTCCATTTGAACGGCGCATGGATGGTGAGCGGCCAATTCATGGCCATCGGTTGCTTCGAATGGACAAGGCCAGGGTAGCGCCTGAAAGCTAACCCGCGCCATCGATGGATAAAAACGGCGCTGCATCCGCTTGACGGTTAAACAGCCCGTGACCGCTGAGACTCGGTACCGGTGACAAGTTTCACAACCTGGCTTCGGTTCAGCGGGCGGGAGAGCTCAAAACCCTGGAGACTATCGCAGCCAAGCATGGTTAACACCTCGCGCTGCTCCTTCGTCTCGATACCTTCGGCGGTTGTCTTGAGGCCCTTGTGACGCGCCATTTGCACAATTGCTTCTATGAGCGGCATGCCCCCGCCATCTTGAATGCCATCGACGAACATCTTGTCGATCTTGATTCGATCAACCTCCAGGTTCAACAGCTGTCCGAATGAGGAATTGCCCCTGCCAAAGTCGTCGACCGCAAATCGGACACCGGCGCTCCTCAACAAACGGATGGCATCCGCTATGCGACTGTCACCATCAGCGGCAATGCGCTCGGTAATCTCGATCTCGAAACGCGTCGGACCGACGCCGTAGCGGGCCAATGTGTTCAAGACCCTCAAGGCATAGCCGGGGCTCATCAGCTCGATTGCCGAAGCGTTGACCGCGATCGTCAAATCCAGAGCTTCCATTTCTGACAGAAGATTGCAGGCATCTTCTAAAACAAAATAGCCGAGCTTCTGAATGAGGCCTGATTCTTCTGCAATCGGAATAAAGTCATCGGGTGAGAGCGCACCGTAGCGGGGATGGTGCCAGCGACACAGTGCCTCGAGGGACGAAATCTCTCCATCTCCTGCCGAATAGACGGGCTGATAGTGGACCTCCAACTGGGTCCCATCCTCGAGCGCGAAGGCGAGATCAGTTTCGATCTCCCGACGACGGCGCAAGAGCTTTTCCATATGGGCTCCAAAGACCGCATAGGTGTTCCTACCGGCCGCCTTAGCATGATAAAGCGCGATATCAGCATGTCGTATCAGATCATCTGCCGCGACCTCGGGTGTTGAAATGCAGATGCCCACACTTGCGCCGATCACAATATGATGGGTGTCAATCGGAAAAGGGTTGCGCAAGCTCGCGATGATGTCTCGCGCCAACTGCTCGACGTCCTCGCCCTCAGTCATTTCGACGAGCATCGTGAATTCGTCGCCACCCAATCGCGAGGCGAAAGCGGACGGCGCGACAAGAGATAGTCGGGAAGCAACCTCCTTGATCAGGGCATCACCAACCGGATGGCCATAACTGTCGTTCACTGCCTTGAAGTGATCGAGGTCGATAAAGAGAACAGCAAGAGACTGACTCTGTGGAAGCGATAAGAGCCGCTGCTCGAGCGTCAGGCTGAAATTGGCGCGATTGGCCAGCCCTGTCAGCGGATCGTGAAGGGCGAGGTGTTCGAGCTCCTCCTGGCTTGCCTTCAGGTTCAAAGAACGGCGCCATAAAGTATGGAAGAGAAGGCTCATCAGACAGAATGTGAGAAGTCCAACGAGGATGATAATGGGATAGACATCGGAAAGGACACTTGAGCCAGGCGAGAATGGCAGCCAGCGAAAATAGCCGATCGTCTCGCCTGAGTTCGATGTCAGCGCGACAGAAGAATGACGGGTGTCGCCTCCGGTGCTCCGCGAGAAGCCAAGATCGGCAAAGCGGTAATCCTCAGCAATGCGCCCGGGCAGCTTGCCATCAAGGTAACGCACGGCCACGTGGAGATACTCGTCACCGGGATTTTGAATGATCTCTCCACTGTCGGAAACAATGGGTTTGACGCTCACGATCGCTGCACGGCCGGCGATAGTGCTGAGGTCGCTCTCGCCGATGGACAAGATTCGGGCACTGTCACTCCGCTGTCCTGCCTCGAGCCGCCTCTTCAACGTCTGCGTCAAAGGCAAAGCCACTTTGAGAATGTCGGTTGCGTCCGGTCCTGCGGAAGGATCAGCAATGAAGTCGTAAATGACTTGTCCGTCGTTCTTGAGCACCAATGCGGCATCGTGCTCGAAGTAAGTATGCATCCACTCGCCGAGATTGGCTGCGAGCCAGTCTGTGTCTTTCAGTCTTGCAAACTTCACCGCGTCGTCCCAGACGGTCGCGCTCTCCTGCTCATGGGCTAGGGAGCTTTCGAGATTGGCGACGATGAATTGAAGAAGTCCTTCCTGTCTGCGTGCTGCCGCCTCGTCGGCCTTCACGGCAGCGAGAAACAAGGCGCCCACGAGCATGGTCATGGTCAGGGAGGAAATCAGAAAGGGTAGCACCCAGACTGCAATGTGTTTTCGGCGTGGAAAAGCAGGCATTTTGACGTCTCTCTTTCAGAGAGATCTTGTATGCCTAACCCCTTAACTTCTTGAAAACTGCATCGGCGAAAGATCGCACTGCGGCCTTTCGACCGCAGTTTTCTGTACCGGTGAAAAACTCGTTTCTCTCTCAACCGGCAGGGGAAGTAGACGGTTGACGCCTGCGGTCTTGGCCCAAGGTCGTTGTTTGGGCCTGTTACGGATCGCTTTGATTCCCGGACAGTGCAGACGGGTCGGCCGGTCCTGCAGGTTGTTCGTTCGGTTCTTCGCGGCCCTCGATCGCAGGAGTCGGAGCCGCTCGAAAGGACTGTACCTAAAGAAAAGCGCCAAGGCCTACAAAGTTGACGACGAGTGCCCAGAGAGCCAGCCGAGAAAGCTTCTTTCCCACTCTGCCTTATCAGTCGCGTCGGGCGCTCTTGCAGGATTGCTGCTCGGTCTTTCTCATAGAAGACCAGAACGGGCGTGAAGATTCTGATTGTCGAGCAAATCATGCTAGCGGAGGATTTTTTTCGTCGCGCCGAGACTTCTAAACGCGGATCTTTTCGTCAATGGCTGTGGTGGCAAGATCGTCGAGACGGAGGCCTATGGCAACGATGATAAGGCCTCCCACAGCATCCGGGGCCTCACACCGCGTAATGCCGCCAAGTTCGGCCCGCCTGGAATGGTTTATTTCTACCGATCGCATGGTCTTCATTGATGCTTTAACAACGTGTGCCAACCCGGTAACGCAGTGCTCATTCGCGCACTGCATCCGACACATGACCTCTAACTCATGGCTCTGCGGCGCAACCGTTCGGATCCGCTCTCATTTTGCCGGGGACCGGGTAGCCTCTGTCAGGCGCTTGGTATTACCATCGCGTTGAATGCGACTTCGGTGATCAGGCCCCCCTTTTCGCTGCATATGAGCAGAGCTCCCTGTGCCGTCGTGGCCGGGCCACGGATCGGGATTACGCAGGCTTGTCAGGAGATGGCGATTTGCAGTGAAAGGCTCAAGCTATCTCAGCAGACCCATGACACCGGAAGCCCAAGTCGCAGAAGGCCTCTAGTCGAGAATTTCATTTCGGCTGTCCCCTTGGGAGGAACCCCATAGGGCTCCCGCGGTGACGAAGCTGTGCCAAGAGGAGAAAACTATGCGCGCGATAAACCTGATTACACTGGCTATGATAATCGTCGAAGAGCTAACTAGCTCTTGGTCGGTGTTGCAGACTTCGATCTCGTTGCTGCCTTTTTTGGCGGGCAGCAGGCGGTGATGTCGTAGCTTGTCTACACTCTGGTTGGCATTTCGGCGGTCTGGGCAGCTCGTGCCTTTTTCCCGCGCGCTCAGTCACGGTGAAGCTGCGGCAGAAGCTGCTCGCAGGCACCACTGAAACGCACGAAGGCGGCAGGCTTGCCGACCGCCTTCATCAGCATTCTCGTTACGGATGAAGCTCAAGCCACACGCGAAAAAACCTGTCAAAGCCGTGGAACTTTGTTTCACCGAGCGTGTTTTGGCTGCGCGTTAAAAGGTCAAGAGGCATTCATGGGTGACAGATGGGGCAAGGCATCAGGGCGCGGTATTCTGGACCACCATGCCTCAGACCTTGCCGGACAGGCAGTTTCTGTCGAACAGATCGTGAACTCGATAGACTTCAGGGCCCTGCCGATCGGTGCCCCATCGACGTGGGATCCGGCCCTTAGATCTGCAGCCAACCTGATGTTTGAAAGCCGCTTCCCGATGTTCATTGCGTGGGGGGAGGAGCTGACATTTCTGTATAACGATGCTTACTCTGGAATTTTAGGAAGAAAGCATCCTTCTGCATTCGGCCGAAGGTTCGCAGACATTTGGGCAGAGATCTGGCCAGACATATCCCCCCTTGTCCAAAGCGCCATGGAGGGTGTGCCCACCTACTGTGAAGATCTGCCTTTGATCATGAACCGTTCCGGATATGACGAACGCAGTTGGTTCACATTTTCCTATTCACCGCTCCGAAGCGACGACGGCGCAGTTCGAGGCATGTTCTGCGCGGCGACAGAAACAACGGAGAGGGTCCTGCTACAACAGAGGCAGGCCTTTCATCTCGCGCTTGAGGAAGCACTGAAAAACGTCGGCGATCCGCAGGAGGTCATGGCCACGGCTGCCGAAATGCTTGGCAAGGCGCTTGATGTGGCGCGTGTCGGCTATGCCGCGGTAGACCAAGAGCAAGAACACATTACCATCGAGCGGGATTGGACAGATGCTCGAATGGCGAGCGTTTCCGGTCGTTTTCGCATGGATGATTTTGGGCCCGCCGTTATCGAAGAGCTGAAGAGAGGCCGGACTGTCAATGTCGATGATGTCGATCAGGACCCTCGCATTGGTAATTCCGCGGCGGCCTATCACGCCATCGGCTCCCGAACGACACTCTCGGTGCCGCTGGTCAAGAATAATCGCTTCTCCGCCATGCTGTTTCTGCACCATCCCGTCGCCCGAACATGGACGGCAAGCGAAATCGCACTTGCCGGGGAGGTGGCAGAACGCACCTGGTCTGCAGCCGAGCGGGCAAAGTCCGAAGCCGACAGGCTTCGCTACATTGAAAGACTGGACTTTCTCGACGCGCTTGGGAAAGCGACCTCACCCCACAGGGATGCAGATGCTATCCTTGAGACGACCACCGGCATGCTTGGAAGGTATCTAAGGGCGTCCAGTTGCGCCTATGCCGATATGGATGAAGACGAGGACGGATTTACCATCAGAGGAGACTGGGCAGCTGAAGGCGCCCAACATATCACCGGTCGCTATAGTCTCAAGGAATTCGGCAAGCTCGCCGTGAGAGAGCTTTCGGCCGGCCGCCCGCTGGTGGTCAATGATAACCTGGCGGAGATGGATCCCGAGGAAGCTGCAACGTTCCAGCAGATCGGAATTTCCGCCACGGTGTGCGTGCCTCTTTTGAAAGACGGAAGGCTGACGGCCTTGATGGCGGTTCATCATTGCGCGCGGCATCAATGGACAGATCACGAGGTCGCCCTCGTCCTTGAGGTTACCGATAGATCATGGGCCCATATAGAGCGCGTGAGTGCGGAAGCAGATCTGCGCGCCAGTCAGGAAGAGTTGCGCGGAGCCAATGAGCGGCTCGAAGCGGCTGTCGCTGAGCGCACCGGTGAACTCATGGCCGCAGAAGAATCGCTGCGCCAGGCCCAAAAGATGGAGGCCGTCGGGCAGCTGACAGGCGGTCTTGCCCATGACTTCAACAATCTTCTTGCGGGGATGCTTGGCAGTCTTGAAATGATGAAATCTCGCCTGTCTCAGGGCCGGGTGAATGAGATTGATCGTTATTTGGCGGCTGCAGTTGGGGCTGCAAAGCGAGGCGCGTCCCTGACTCAGCGAATGCTGGCTTTCTCCAGACGGCAGACGCTGGCACCCAGACCTTGCGATGTGCACAGGCTTGTCACCTCTATGGAAGAGTTGATCGGCAGAAGCGTCGGACCTTCGATCTCTGTCGAAGTGGTTCCCGCCGCGCAAGCCTGGCCGGCCCTGGTCGATGAGGGTCAACTCGAAAATGCGCTTCTCAATCTTTGTATCAATGGTCGTGACGCCATGCCCAATGGCGGCATTCTGACGATCGAGATCAGCAACCGCAGCGTCGCTGCATCCATGGCGTCACGACTGGGCTTGGCGGAAGGCGAATATGTTTGTGTGTCGGTCGCAGACCAGGGAACGGGAATGGAGGACAGTGTCATCTCCCGAGCCTTTGACCCGTTCTTTACGACCAAGCCTATTGGAGAGGGGACTGGGCTCGGTTTGTCCATGGTTTGGGGCTTTGCGGGACAGTCAGGTGGCACCGTTAAAATCAGCTCTAAACTCGGAGAAGGCACAGTCGTGTCCATATATATTCCAAGACATGTCGGCACGGTGGAGGCGGAAACTGGAGCAGCGGCTGAAAGCCTTCCAGAGGCCGAAGCACGCCATGTGGTTCTTCTGGTTGATGACGAGCCCTTGATCCGCATGGTGGCTGCGGAACAACTCGAAGACCTTGGCTATGCCGTCATCGAAGCCGGAGACGCACGTTCTGCCTTGAAAGTGCTGGAAGCGGAAGATAAGATCGACCTCTTGCTGACTGATGTCGGACTGCCTCATGGCATGAATGGCCGCCAGCTTGCGGACACCGCGCGCGAACGGCGTCCCGCCTTGCCCGTGTTGTTTATCACGGGCTATGCCGAAAACGCGGTCCTCAACCAAGGTCATCTGCAACCGGGCATGGGCATTCTGACCAAGCCATTCGACATGGACGTCCTTGCCCGCCGGGTCAAAGCCTGCATTGCAGGGGACGGCCTCCCCCTACAAGGGGAGTGAAACATGCAGTCGCTGGCATCTGTTGCTGCGACATATTTGCATTCCACTTCAATTTTCGGGCAGGGTTGCAAGGCCATGGGAGGACAGCTTCGCCAGCCCGCGCGATGCCGATATGCCTCGAGGTAGACCTGAGCGATCCCTGTAGTCGCGGACCAGACCTCGCTGGTGCAAGAGCTTTTCTACCTTTGCGGCGGTGGCAACAATATCAAGGAGCGTTACGCCGGCGACCATGATCAACGCGAATGCCACATTCTCCCGCTTGGGGATTTCGTCATGTAGAGCCGACCCCAGTCACGATATCGAGCCCATCTCCGGCAATGCGACTTGCAAGGCCAAGCTCCTTATCGACAGACTACGTCATGATGCCGGAACCGATTTCACGCAGGCCGCAGAGGCGAACCGGCGTTTCCTGACCTTTGCCGAGCGCGCCGGTCAATCGACGTGCCGCGAACAGCTCCACCACACCGAGCCCGATGCTAAACCAGCCGAGATTGCGCGCGAGCCGGTCAGACGGCGACAAGGAGCTCGGTCCGGCTTTTAGAATCCGGGGATCGCTCTTCGAGCGCTTGTTGAAGACTGACATTTGAAAAGCCGTTCCTTTTTAGGGCTTCAAGACCACCTTTATGCAGCTATCCTGTTTGTCGCGGAAGAGCCTGTACATGTCGGGTACGGCTTCAAGCTCTGCAGTGTGGATGACGACGAAAGAAGGGTCGAGCTCACCGTCTTCGATCCGGCGTCGAAGGTCGTCCGTCCATCGCTTCACATCGGTCTGACCCATTCTGAAGGTGAGCCCTTTGTTCATTGCCATGCCGAAAGGCAACTTGTCGATCAATCCACTGTAGACCCCTGGTATCATACAAAATGCCGTCGGGTCGGCAGACATAGATCATTTCGCGCAGAACATGAGGACTGTCATTTTCGCTCAACATCATCTGCTTCGCGCGGTCCATGAGCGACTCGGCGTGCTTGACGGACACATGGCTTTCCATGCCCATCGCATCAATGCATTTTTCCGGCTCTCTGACTTGAAGTTGATGGTAATGCCCCGCCGGCTTCGGCCATGGACAAGCGTTCCGACAGATGGTCAATGCCAACGACTTGGGCAGCACCCTGAAGAACCGCGCTGCGGATGGCCAACTTGTGGAAGAGGTGGAGGTCCGAGCCACAAATGGCGCAGCTCGTGACCTTGATGATGGCATCACGTGGATGCTCGATTTCGGGATCCGACACTTGGTCACACCGGGATGTCCTCCTTGCCGCGCCACACCAGCGCGCGCATGTCGTTTTCCTCAGTCGTGATTTAGGTTCGCCGCGCTCGCGCGGCCTAAAGCGAATTGGTTTAGCGCAACAATTCGCAATTGTGGTGGAGCCGTCTTTAGTTGCTGACCGCAAAAGCCACTGTCAGCATGATAAGGGCGACTGCCGACAAGATAGCCGTGAAGATGATCCAGAAACCGGGGCGCTCTGGGATATTGCCTGAGAAGACAGGCCTCATGGCCGTGCCGTCGTCACGCGAAAACCGCTGGTGCTTCCCTATCCGTTGCTCGTTTCTGGCTACAACCGCCTCTTCCGACGTAGTCGATACTCCTCCGGCTTCTGCGTCGGTTTCAAGGGGAGCCATTGCAGGGTCGAAGCCGGGTTGTTTGTCTCCCGTCAACCCGGCCTGTATGTCGCCGCGGACCTGGGCTGCAATCGGGGCAGGTCGTCGATCATACACGGGCGTGCCCCGGCATGCGTTCAAACCTTGGCACTCTCACCGGCCTCTCGGCGCGTCACGAATTCCGCTGTCACTTCACGCAGGTTTTCGCTGAGCCACAAGGCCATATTTTCTTCTTCGGCGAGGTTCTCGCGCAATGCGCTGTAAGCACTGTTAAAGGCGCCCATTTCCGCCATGACCAGAAGTGAATTATAGGCAGCAATCTCGTAGTTCTCGAAAGCATAGTTGGCGAGAGAGTTTTTCAAGATCTCGTCGTCAGCTAGAGAATGGCCAATGGCTGCCATGCTTCCGCCGGCAGAGAGCATCCAGTCCTTCAACGTCGAATGGTCTTCGTTAAGGCTCACGAGAACCTCCTCGAGGCGGGCAATTTGTCCCTCCGTTTCGCGTAAATGTTCCTCGAGGCGCCGGGCAACCTGAGGATAATTTTCGATGCGCGAGAGTTGCGGCTTTATGATGGAAATTGCCTGGTTTTCCATGGCGTGGGCGTTACGCAGGCCCGTGACGAAGAGTGAGCGTCGATCTTCCGTCATCCTAAATATCTCCTGTTGCATCCCTTGCCCCAACCGGCTTTTGAAGAAAGCGTTCCCGTCGCCCGTCGGATTTATCGGGAGGCACACAAAGGTCTAGCGTCAGTCAGCGCAGTTTTCAGCCCGGAACGATCCTGACGCGCGGGAAAAGGGCAGGGGGGTAAGGGCCCCACGATCAATACAAATGCGACGAGACATTTCAGCGTCGGTTGATTTCAATGAGAGCATGAATGCAGGCCTGGCCAGGGGCGTCGGTGAGCAGAGCAGCATTTGTTCCAAGCACCCGGCGGCTCATGCGCTCAACATGGCGGCTCATCTCTGACGCGGCCCCGCGCGAAAGCTTCATGAGAAAGATGCGGCGAAGATCGGCACCATTAACAATCAAATGGGCGACACGATGAGCGAGTGTGTTAGCTTTACGGGAACCCGCGCGGGCAATGATCAGCAGAGGTCCAGCCTCGCAACCTTCGGCCGGATCTAGCCATAATCGTCGAAGGAGAGCCAGTCATGGGCGTGAATTCACCGAAAGATGACAAAGCCGGAACGACCGATTAATTGCCGCACAGGGAGGGACCTTAAGGGAATCGCCCTCGCGGTTACATGCCTGCCAAGGATGACCCGGAGCGCGACCGGGATGCAATGGGCGAAAATAATCAAGATCCGCCGAAGACGAAACTCTCGAATGCGACGAAGACGCCCGGGGACGAATAGACATGAGAGATTAAGCAGGGCTCATCGGGAACATGCCTTGTTCGCGCCGGTTCGATCCAGGTCAAGAACAAGGAGATTATAATGTTTTATACCGATAACCGCCTGCAATATCCGGTTCGTGTCGAGAGCCCAGATCCGGTCTTTGCCAGGGCCCTTCAGCAAGCCATCGGCGGCGTTGAGGGCGAAATACGGGTCGCCATGCAATATTTTTTCCAGGCCTGTGGCGCCCGCGGCAATCCGAAGTTTCGGGATTTGCTGATGAACACTGCGGCAGAAGAGCTCGGTCATATTGAGATGCTGGCAACGGCCGTCGCCCTGAATCTGGAAGGCGCCCCGCTTTCCTTGAAAGAGGAAATCGCGGCAGATCCCGTGGGAGGCGGAGTGTTAGGTGGTATCAATTTGAAGAACCTTTTGTCGTCCGGCCTTTCCGCTATGCCGGTCGATTCTGACGGGGTCCCGTTCGATATGTCGCACATCTATGCAAGCGGTAATATTGCAGCGGATATGACGGCTAACATCGCTGCGGAATCGACAGGTCGCGTGCTTGCAACGCGCCTTTACAACATGACGAGTGATCCGGGGATGAAGGACATGCTCTCCTATCTGATCGCGCGCGACACCATGCATCAAAACCAATGGATGGCAGCGCTTGAGGAATTGGGTGGGCTGACCGGGGCGTTCCCCATTCCAAACAGTTTTCCGCAGGAAGAAGAACATCAGGATTTCAGCTACGCCTATCTTGGCTTTCAGCGGGACGGAAGTTCGCCCCCAGAAGGGCGATGGTCAGAGGGACAATCCGTGGACGGCAAAGGAGCCTTTGTCACTCAAATCATGCAGCCACTCGGTCAAACACCGGATCTTGGGCCTGCGAAACCGAATAGCGGCGCCCAGGCCGAGCAGCTCTGAACGCCAGATGCAGCGGACAGAGTTTTAATTCAGAATTTACACAGGTTCTCCCGGGTAACCTCCCCCCAGGGTTACCCACTTGACCTCGCCGGTGGCGAGGTCTTTTTATGAAATGGACTGCCGTAGCGAAATCTGCTGGTTAGCCTATTGCTGTACGCTATGCGGTGGAAAATCCTTCTCCCCATCTCCTTGGCTACGTTCGAAGCTGAAATAGGCGACCGCGATGAAGGCGGCGAACAATGCAAGGCTCAATAATCGAATTGTCGGTGTCATGTTGTCATCCATCCCTTGTAAATATCATTGTTAGAGGTTTGAGGAACGGCAGCCGCACTCGGAGGCAGCGGTCCTCACCTTGTGCTGTGGCAGTCTAAAGGCGTTGCGAAACAGGGTCTGACCCCAAGGATGTAGCGGCAGCCTGACAGCTCGCGCGCCGACGGTGAATGCCTGAGTGTCTAGCTGCGCACGATAAGGGCAGGTATCTCTTCAAGACGTTCGGTGTCGAACCTTTGAGATGGAGGTGCTGTTCCGCGAAGGAAGTGATCACGCGAGCCCGCAGGCTCGAGGAGGGGAACAAACTGCATCGGCCCCAGTTCGAGCCGGGACTGCCGCGCGTGCCGGCCTTTGATGAGACTTTGTCTCTCATCCGCGAAGGCTGTGGATTCATGCCCCTCTGCTTCGCTGATCTCGGCCTTCCAATCTTCAGGACGAGATTGATGCTGCGCGATGTCATCTGCCTGACTGGGCCAGAGGCCGCACGACTTTTCTACGATGAACAGAGATCGACACGGGTCGGCGCCATGCTCAGCGGGGAGCCCCATAAAATCGGATGCAAGGTGGGCCGACCAAGGCCCGATGCTGCGCAAATCCCGCGTTCTTGGTCGTGTGCTGCACAACCAGTCTCTCGTAGATCAGTTTGACGATATGGCCGAAGCCGGATCCTGGAAGCGTCGAGCATGTTCAGCTCTTCGAGCCGCGAGGCGTGACACCTCCCTGGCCATCGCCTCGGCCGACAACTTCCCAAATTTACGCATTTCTACCATGGTCGCCCCCAGATCGGGAACATCCGTCGGCGAGCTGGAACACAAAGCTACAGGTCCCCTGCAATCTAAGAAGCTGCGCGCGGCGGTCGGTGAGCTACTTCCTGTCAATTTTGGATGTTGCACCATAATCGATCTTGGTGAAAGCCTGTGATGCAGGGCGGCTATTCACCTATCGCGAGGGACGAAGTGTCAAGATACTCTCTTTGGCGATATGGGTGAGCGTCACCAATTCGTCGATATCGAAAAATCCGCTGCGAACGAGATCGGTGACGATCGACTTTACATCTTCGGACCGATCGTCCAGCCGGGACAGGGTATTGTTGATGATAGAATGTTCGGTCTGCTGCAGCATGGCACCTCTCCCAAACCATTGGCGCTACTTAGCCCAAAAAAAGTTGCGAAGTCTAATGGATTTCTAAAGGGTCATTTCTGCGGCTGCAGAAATGAGCTCTTAACGCACGGTTGTCTCCGATGAAAAACTCCGAGAGCCATTCGCGGAGGAAGCTCCGGCTTTGTTTGAAGCGCAGCCGGAACGAGAGGTCTATCTTTGCCGAGTTGCCGCAGACGCTCGACAGCGGAATTGAAAGAGCCGGGGAACAGTCGCGGGCACCGCGAGTTTGGAGGCATCTTCACAAGCAGCCGGGGACTTGAAATGGTGCAACTCGACTTTCCTGCCTCAGGCTGCCGTCACAAGATGCACCAGTTCGCCTTTTGCCTTCTGGCCGACGAAGACCTGGCGGAGGAAGCTACGGCTGCAGCATTCGCCATGGCAATTCGTAACGTCGATGAAGCAAAAACTTTTCCCTGCGGGTTAAGTTGGCTCTTCGTCAACCTATGGCGGGTGGTGAGACCTGCGCTTGTGCAGCAAAGCGCTTATGCGCGGACAGCGAGATTTTCCCGTATGACGATATTGGACATCCCCGCGACCGAGCGCGCAGTCCTTGTTTTGACCGATGGTTTCAGCTTTGACACGGCTCTTACTGCGCGTATCTGTGAGACTACCGAAGCGGATGTCATCGATGTCCTACGCCGTGCCCGAGGCAAGCTCCAACGGATCGCGAGGATCAGGGCTCCCAATCCTCACAGTTCCAATCTCGTGCATTGAACTATCTTCTCGGTCAGATCCGAAGTCTGGCCCCTTGACCCTAGCGTGAGAGCCCCTGCGGGATATCTCCCCGTGAAAATGCAACCACATCATATCGCGGGCCAGAATCCGCAATCGAACCGCAGTTAAAGCCTCTATATTCTTGAGAAAATTGAGGAGGCAACCATGAGCGGAACAAGCGTGCGATCCCGACTGCCGAGCCTGGCGTCCATCACAGTCGCCTTCGTTTCGATCAGCGCGGTTTTGGGTCTATGGGTCGCTTATGGCGTGATCAGCGAACGAGCGAGATCCTTTGAGGAGGCAAGCCTGCAGCGAGCCCTCGAGACGCGTACGCGAGGGATCCAGACAGCGCTCGCTCAGGCACTTTACCGGGAATGGGATGCACTTGCTGCGATCCGAGGCCAAGCAGTCGCCCTTACATCGGCCGACCTTCAAAACAGACTAAACGCGATTGTTGGTAATGGAGACGTGGTTTCGTGGGCGGGATATGCTGAAACCGACGGAACAGTCATCGCTGCCTCGAACGGACTGCTCGTCGATCAGAATGTCGGTGAAAGGCCTTGGTTCAGAGAGGGCCTCAAAGGCGAATTTGCGGGAGACGCCCACGAGGCAGTCCTGCTGGCATCCCTGCTCGCATCTAAAGGGGAGCCGTTGCGCTTCATTGATTTTGCCGTGCCACTAAACGATCCCGACGGCAGCGTAAGGGGCGTACTTGGCTTGCATCTGAACGTGGCTTGGATCAAGCGGCTGATTGACGAGCTGGCAACGGCGCTCAATGTCGATATCGTTCTCGTCGGCGCAACCGGTAGTGCGTCAGCATCTTCCATTCCGTCATTGCCCGATCTTTCAGGTCTGGGAAGCCTGCAGCGAGCTCGTAGCGGCGCGATCGGCACCAGTGTCGAGCAGTGGCCAGACGGGCGCTCCTATTTTACGCTGACCGTGCCCGAACTCGACTACAAGGGACTGCCAAAGTTCGGCTGGAACATTGTGGCGCGCATCGATGGAAGTGCCGCAACGATTCCGGCCCGCGAAATGTCGAACTATCTGATCGTAAGGCTGGCGGGCATGGCAGGTATCTTGCTTCTTCTGACCGCGCTTTTTGTCGTCGCCTTCATCCGGCCCTTCTCGCGATTGGCGGTGAATGCGACCGAAATTGCCAATGGCAGCGATACCTACCCTATGGAAAGCAACCGTACGCGCGAAATGAGCATGATCAGTGCAGCATTGGCGCGACTACAGGCCGACAGCCAACGACAGGACTAGGTTAGGTCCACTCACAATCGGCTTGCCCGCTTCAACACGGCGCCGATAATTGCGCTCAGACGGGTGGAGGTGATGCTCGGCACGAGCCCCTCCACGTAAAGACGCTTGAGCAAGAGTTCATACTGCGCATCCGACAGTTTCAGAGATAACACGGAGCCGTCGCCTCTTGCTTCAAGCACATAAGCAGGCATATCGCCTAGATCGCGAAATTTGATCTCAAGTGGGGCGCCCGGCTTCAGCGCCAGGCCGCGGATACGGGCGGTGCCCTGAGTAAGATCGGTCAACCACACGCGTTTCAGCTGTCCTTCATAAAAAATGACGCAGCGCTCAGGCTGATCGGCGAGATGTTGTTCAACTCGCGGCAGCTCGACGCAGACGGCAAGTGTCACGATCAGGATAAGCAAATTGTAGATCGTCCATAAGAGGATGACTGCTTTTCCGTCGCCGGCATCGTTGAAAGCAAAGGAATCGAGAAAGATTCCGATGACAAGCCCAAACGCCGTCAACATGAACATCAACAGAAACGGCAGCATAAGCCGCCACTGGATTACCACTTTCGTGCGGTCGCCACCTTTGGCCGTGACGCTGAAGGGGTGTCCCTTTGGTTTGATCAGGCCGATCACAGCGGCCCGCGTGATGGGGATTGCACCCAGCAACTGGCTTACATCATTGACGACGGGCACGATCAAGCCACCTGAGACGAAGTTGAGGGAAAACAGCACCCACATGTAGTAGGGGACGAAATAGGCAATGATGTCGGGCACGTTGGCATCGACAACGGTGATGTTAAAGAACCAGTAGAGGAGGGGAAAGATCACGGCTGCAAGACGGAACGAGAAGGTGCTGAGCCAAAAGACGACAGAATCTGCCACGCTCCAGCGATCTCTCAACCGCAAGCAGTTTTGACCGAGGGGTCCAAGACGACTGCGAGCGATCTGCATCAGGCCGAGGCACCATCTTGCGCGTTGCGTGACATATTCCTTCAAGCCTTCCGGGGCGAGCCCTTCCGTAAGAGCCTCGTTCAGATAGACTGTTCGATAGCCAGCTTCCTGCAGGACGAGGGTCAGCATGAAATCTTCGGTGATGCTCTCAGTGGGAAAGCCTCCAACCTTTTGCAGTGCATCCCAACGCGCAATCGACGACGTTCCACAACAAAACGCAATGCCCCAGCAATCTCGGCTGGGTTGCAGGTGATCGAAGAAGAAACGTTGTTCATCGGGATAGGAGCGGCTGAGACCTAAATTGTGCTGGATCGGGTCAGGATTGAAAAAATGCTGAGGCGTTTGCACCAGACCGACATCCGCCTCGTGAAAGAGAGCAAGAGCGCGCGATACGAAGTCGGTATGGGGGACAAAATCGGCATCGAGCACCGCGATGAAGTCGGGCGGAACGCTCCCTTGAGCAAGAAGGGACAGGGCGTGATTAATATTGCCAGCTTTCGAACCCTTGTTGTCGGGCCGGCGGATGTAACGAACCTTTTGCGCATTACAGAAGTCATGCAGCCAGTCCCGTCGGCCGTCGTCGAGGACCAGAACATCGCAATTGGGATGACGGCTCGATCGCGCGCCGATGATCGTGCGTTCGAGGACGCTTCGATCCTCATTATAGGTGGCAATCAGGACTGCGACCTTGGGCGGCGTCTCTCCCCACCAGCCGAGGTTTTCTTCCACCTCGCTCGTGCGTGATGTCGTGCGGCTCAAGATCAAGAAAGCACTGAGCGATGATAGGCTCGCCGCAGCTTCAAGCGCGAAAAACGACCAGCTGAAAAAGCATTCGAGCGACAGTGCTGGTGGAGAGAGCGTCTCAGTCGCCCTCCAGACAATGTAACGGCATGTCAGTAAGGCACTAAGCGAGAACAGAATGCCGCGGTGAAAGTTGCTCGTATTTTTAAGAACGGCGGAACTGATAAGGGCGACCCCAAAGGTCAACAGACATATCATGGCTGCCGACCAAAATTCGCTTCCACGCAGGAGATCTGTCATGGGTCAATTCCACAACTGCCGAAGCCAGTCGAGGGGGCGGTCAGCAAAGAACACCCGGCCGGTTCGCCCTATCAGGCAGCGCAATTCCGGATCTGCCTTCAGAGCTGGTACATCGAGCGTTACATCAAACCGTTCAAGGTGTTTCTCACTTGGCGCGATCGCCAGGTTTTCATAGACGGTCGAAGCGCCAGATCCCGCAACGCGCGTGACAACACCTGGCAGAAGGCGGTCGCTGCCATTCATCCTGAACTGCGCAGCACTTCCAAGGGCAATCCCGTTATAGACCCTTTCGGTAACGGAAAGGGTGACGATGGTTGACTGGCAATCGACCAGACTGATGAGATCCTGTCCGCGTTGCACGGCTTCACCGGATACAGCAAGATAGTCCCAGATCAGCCCAGAGACATTGGCATCAAGGGATGCGGAACTCAGCCGGTTTACGCGCACCTGTTCCGCTCTAATTCGTGCATCGAGCGCTTCCAAGATCGTCGCCTGTGCTGCAACCGTGGCCTCAAGCTGCGCCCTTTCCACCTCCAGTTCCGAGACCCTTTGCTCGGAATAAGGCGCGTCATTGTAGCCGTCGCCGAGAAAGATGCCGCGTTCGGCCGCGGAAAGGTTGATCTGCGCTATCCGGACCGTTTCCTGCGCATTGCTCAGGTCAAGCTCGGCAACTTCCGCAAGAGAGCGGGACTGTTCAAGCGCCTCTCCGGTCCTGACCCCCTGATCGCTAAGTCGGTTGGACCGGTCGAAGCTTAGCCTTGCGAAGCGCAGACGGGCTTCGGCAGCTTTCGCGGAAGCCTTCGCTCCATCGATCTGTGCGCGCAATTGTTTTAGCCGTTCGCTGCGATAGTTTTGGGCCCGCTTGCCGAGCGCATCGATTGATGCCTGAAGATCAGTGACGGTCTTCGTCAGTCGATCAAGCTCAGCTTTTGTTGCCATCCTTTGTTGTTGAAGATCGGCGAGACGCACATTGTCAACAAGAGGATCGACGATGGATCCGAGGCTGTCGCCTTCACTGATTCTGGCGCCAAGCGGTCGAGAAACCAGTTCGAACGTACCCGCGATTGGCGCCCGGGTTGTCGTCACACGCGCATTGATGAAGGCGTCGGCACTGACACCGGCCGTCTGTTCCCGAACGATGACAAAGAGGGCTAGCAAGAGTACGACCAAACCCGCAACCAACTTGATCGATCTCATGCATTACTCTCCCATGTTGTGATACTCCGGATAAACTAGCGGGATGAGGGAAGAGGTTCAGAGTAAAATCTAACTCCTGAATTTCATGGTTAAGGAAGGCTTGCACGAGGTTTCCGGTCTCTCTTATTTTTCGTAAAGCCGCGCCTCTTCGCGATATGAGCCGTGAGTTCACAGCCATTAGAGTGACCGCGCGAGTGCTCGGCCACAGAAAAAAATAGCTTCGCGACTTGTCGGCTCAGACTTGACGTTCGATGCGCACAGGCACGGATTTGTACGCAGGTGTTTTTGAAGACTGGTCGTGATGGGAGAGAGGAACAAGCGGGTTGAGCTCCGGATAGTATCCAGCCACGCATCCATCCGGCAAATCGAAAGGCACGATTTCGAGGTGAGCAACCCGCCGATCGGTCCGGTCGTTTACATCAGTGACGAGGCTCACTCTTTCGCCAGGGCGCAAGTTCAGCCTTTCGATCTCTCTGGGATTGATCAAGACAACATCGCGCTTGCCTTCAATGCCGCGCAGCCGGTCACTCAGTCCGTAAACCGTCGTGTTGAATTGATCATTGCTGCGTAGGGTAACGAGAACCATGCGGTCGACCGCACCAGAAAAGCCTGTGGCCGAGAGGTTCTTCGGGATGGCAAAGACTGCTTTGGCAGTTTCAGTCTTCCAGATCCTCTTGCGAGCGGCATTGCCACGATAAAATCCGCCGGGTTCGAACAAGCGCTTGTTGAAGTCGGAAAATTCGTCTGGATAAACCGTCTCTATGAGCTGCCGAACCTTGGCCGTGTCTCGAGACCATTCGTGCCACGACATCTTGGGATTGGGGTCAAGGGTAGCATTGGCAAGCCGGCAGACAATTTCAATCTCGGATTTGAGATGCGGGCTTGCCGGTTTTCTTTTGCCGACGGAACCATGCACACAACTGAGGCTATCTTCCATCGAGACAACCTGTGGCTCTCCTGTCAGATTGTCGCGCTCACTTCGTCCAAGGCAGGGTAAAAGATAGGCTATATCGCCGTTGAACAAATGGCTGCGATTGAGCTTTGTCGCGACTTGCACCGTAAGCCCTAGCTTTGACCAAGCCTCTTCCATCGCCCTTTGCTCGGGCACGGCGCGCAGGAAGTTTCCCCCAAGGCCCAGGAACGCCGTGGCCTCTCCGGACAGGATGGCCTGGCAGGCATCGACCGTATTCCATCCCTGTTCGCGAGGCGGCTCGAAATCAAAGAGTGCGGCTAGTCGGTCCAAGGGCACAAGTTCTGGTTTTTCAGCAATGCCAACCGTGCGTTGCCCCTGCACGTTGGAATGGCCCCTCACCGGGGAAATGCCTGAACCTTTTCTGCCAATATTCCCTTTCATCAGGAGCAAGTTGACGTAAGTGGTGATGTTTTCCGAGCCATGAACATGCTGGGTCAGGCCCATCCCGTAAATTCCGATGGTGTTTTTGGCCTCAGCATAGACATCGCCGGCCGCCTCGATCGAGACGCGGGTTAAACCTGATACTTGTTCGATTTCTTCCCAGGTGAGCGAGCGAACGTGCTGCTCGAATTCTTCGAAACAGTTTGTGTGTTCCGCGATGAACTCTCTGTCGATTACGGCTTGTCCGCCCGGACGACCGGCGTCGTCGGCGGCAAACACCCGCTTGCACAGTCCAAGGAGAACAGCGATATCTCCGCCCGGCTTGACCTGATGATATTGGCAGGAAAGGTCCGTCGAATGGCCGGTCACCATTGCCGTCGGCTCCTGCGGATTGATCATTCGCTCCAAACCGCGCTCCCGCACAGGATTGAAAGTTACGATCCGGCAACCTCGGCGGACTGCCGCCTGCAGCACATGCAGGAACCGGGGGCTGTTGGATCCCGTGTTTTGTCCGAAAAAGAAGATCGCGTCACAGTGCTTGAAGTCGTCGAGCACCACGGTACCAACCGGCGATCCGATCACCTTCTTCAACGCCACGGCTGTCGTCTCATGGCACATGTTGGAACTGTCGGGCAGGTTATTGTGGCCAAAGGCGCGGGCAAAAAGCGCGTAACTGAAGGCCGTTTCGAGGCTGGCCCGGCCAGACGTGTAAAAGATCGTGTTTTTCGGGTCCATGGATCTCAAGGCTCGCCCAATTTCGGCAAAGGCCTCGTCCCAGGAGCTTGCAACATATCGGTCTTTGTGGCTGTCATAGCGCAGCGGGTGTGTGAGCCTTCCGAACTGTTCCAGGTCGTGATCGCTTAAATCCCGCAGCTGTGTGACGGTATGGGTTTCGAAAACCTCAGGTGTCGCCCGTCTGCTGGTCAGTTCCCAAAAGGTTGCTTTCGCGCCGTTTTCGCAAAACTCGACTGGATGATGATCAGCAGGCTTTGTCCAGGCACAGGAGACACAGGCAAAACCGCCGGGCTTATTCTGTTCTAAAAGCGTAGCCAAAGCCGCCGGGCTAGGCTTTTCGCGGGCAGCAAGTTCCACAATTCCCCTTAAGGAACCCCAGCCTCCGGCCGGGCCGCCGTACCGCACCGTTGGCTGCTTCTTAGGCATCTTCGTCTCCTCCAAGGTCATAACCTAGGAGCTCAACATTTCGGCAGCTCTATAGTTTCCATGAAAATTACGTGAGTGCACCCCTACGTGACCTAGCTGCATCAGGGGAACTTCGTCTTTCCTGCGCGATAGCTAAGAGCGATTCCGACAGCTATAATCGTGGAACCCCTTCCTCTGCATGCGCTTGACGAGAGGGGCGTATCGAGGAGGTCAGTGATGCTTGGCTATCTCTGCTTGGTTATTCTAGGAATGATATCCTCGGTCAGCCATTCACAAACTTCATGATGGAAGATTCAGCTGCTCGTCGCCAGAGGGATGACTGGCCAGAACTCTTGCGCAATGGCGACGCCAAGGAGCAAGAATATAAGATAACGACTTTTGATGGTCGCAAGCTGGACGTGCTGGTCTCCGTTTACAGATCAGAACTATGTCGCGCCGTATCTCCGGCCTGCTCAGAACGCACGCCGGTCAGTGCGGCGCCTTGATCCTGGCGGGACTGAGACCGTGGCCAAATATGCCTTGTGATTGCACACGGTCGTGTCGGAGGAAGGCTATGTTGACTGTCGACCGATCAAGCTCTCGCTGCTGGAACTTCGTCTGCCAAATTTTGTTTAAGCGTCATGGTTCGATATTTTTTCAACGTTCGCGGACACGACACCTTCGACCCTGATAACGAAGGGTGGGAATTCCCTGACCACGCGGCGGCCATCCGCGGAGGTGAAGCCGCCGCCAAAGACATGGTTATGGAGGCGGTCTATGGCGACGGAGCGATAGATTCACTTCAGATTGAAGTGGTTGCTGCGGATGGTGAATTGATCGCTGTGGTCCCTCTCAAGTCCGTAATTCGCGTATAGTTGTCCGGCGGATTGACAGCTTGCTGAAGCGACATCGAGGCAATTGCGGGCTAAACGTCTCGCTTCCAACGCAATTGACCAAGAGCAGTTCGATACAGCGAGGTCCGGCTGGCACCCGCCCGGCTTACTCAGGCTCAGGGGGCCTTCGGCGATAGAGAGGCCCGGGCCAGCATCTGAAGCGAGAGCCGTCCTTAGGCTCGGCTGGCAAACTTCAGCTGCCGATGCCTGTTGATGAAATTGACAAAATCCTGCTCGGCCATCGGCCGGGAAAACAGGTAGCCTTGAAGGTTTGAACATCCGGCGGCCACAAGAAAATCACACTGGCCAACGCTCTCCACGCCTTCGGCGGTCGTCGAGGTGCCGAGACTTTTGCTCAAAGATAAGACTGCAGAGACGATAGCTGCCCCTTCCGCCTTGGTGCCCAGAAGCTGCACAAAGGATCGGTCAATTTTGATCCGGTCGATATTGAACTGAAGCAGATGGCTCAAAGAGGAATACCCCGTGCCAAAATCGTCCAGCGCAATGCTCACCCCCTTGGCATGAAGCCGAGACAGAGACTTTTTCGCAATATCGTCGGCCTTGAAAAGCGCCGCCTCGGTCACCTCAAGCTCAAGCCGGGTCGGGTCAAAGCGGAAAGCTTTCAAGATCGACAGGACGTCATCGGCAAAAAGCGGGTCTTTGAGTTGAGATGGAGAGACATTGACCGAAATCGACATGGTGCTCGGCCAGTTCGCAGCCGCTCTAATCGCCGATGCGAGTACCCACCGCCCAAGCCTGTCCATAAAGCCGAGCTCTTCTATGAGCGGCAGGAACAGATCAGGTGACAGGAGGCCGCGGCGGGGGTGGCGCCAACGAAGCAGAGCTTCTGCACCCGATAGATCCTGTTCTGAATTGCCCTGGTGGATGCTCTGATAGGCAAGCTCGAATTCGTCGATCGCCTGGACATGGCCTGTTGCGTCAGCCGGGAGCCTGAAAGCCTCGTCGGCAAGAACCCGGCGCAGATCCGCTTTGAAGTTCTCCCGCTCGATCGTGCCCTCATCGAAGGTGCGGTCGTAAAGAAGCGCCCGGTTCCTACCACGCGTCTTTGCGACGTATAGAGCGACATCCGCCCTTCGAAGCCATTCAGAACCGGTCAAGGTTGCATCGCTGACAATGACCAGACCCGCTGAACAGCCTATCCGCGCGGTGATACTGTCGCCGCAGAGCCTGTAGGGCCTGCCGACTTCCACCACGATTTGATCGCATAGTGAAAATGCCTCATCCGATGTTGCGGGCCTGTCAAACAAAATAGCAAATTCGTCGCCGCCAAGTCGTGCCAGGAGATGGTTCTCCCCTGTCAGGGATTTCATCCGCGCGACGACCGCCCTGAGAAGCTCGTCCCCCACCGCATGACCGAAGGTATCGTTGACTTCCTTGAAATGATCGAGGTCTAGCAGTGCGAGTAGAGGACCAGCCTCGCTAGACAGCACATCCTGGCAAGACTGCTCGAGCTGGTCGGCAAAAAGGGCGCGATTGGGAAGGTCCGTCAAGGGATCGTGGAGCGCCAGATGCCTGGCCGTCTCCTCACTATGGCTCAGCTTGCGCAGGCTTGAACGCAATCGGATCATAAGAGCCAGGAAGAGTGCAGTAATGAGCAGACCGGCGCCGGAAAGCACTGGAACCAGTCTGCCCACTACCTGAGAGCCAGGCAATTCAGGCGCCCATATGATGAAGCCGATCGGATCTCTCGTCTCCGTGGCGTTGATCTGGAAGGCGATTTCGTGCGCGTCCTGATCGGAGGTGCGGGAATAGCGGGCTCGCGCCAACCCCTGTTCCTTGCTGAGGGCGTCAAGTGCTGCACCATCCAGGAAGCGGAAGGCGATCAGGTGGAATTTCGTCTTCTCAGCACTGCCAGAATTTACAGGATTTGGCAGTATAAGGATCGGTATGGCTCCGGCGATCGATGGTCGGCCTTCCAGCTTCATCAAACTGACATTGGCCGTCGCTTTTCCTTCGGAGGCAAGTTCTGGGACCGGAGTGGCTCGGCTTCGTCCAAGAAGGGGCATGAGCAACGGCTTGACCCAGCGATAGCGTTTGACGCTTTCCGGATCTCGGGGAACGAGAATTTCGCCCTCAGTGTCGACCACGAAAGCTGCGTCATAACCGAAGACGGATGTTGCTGTCTGCCCAAACGTTGCTGCAGACCAAGTTGCTCGAGCCGGATCGACAGGCGTCGCAAGGCTGGTTCCGCGGTTAAGGAAGGTCGAAAAGCCGACGGACATGAGCTCTATCTCATGGGCAGCCCGCTCCATCTGGTCTTGCAGTCGTTCATGGACAAGACGCCGCTGGCGCTCCTGAGCCACAGCATCACTTTCGGTAGCTGCCCAAAATGCGGCCAGGAATACGAGGCAAAGGACGGCTAGGCCGCTCAGAGCCAAGAGAACAAGAGTGATTCTATAAGTGGCCCAGCGTGGGGGGCGTCGGGGCGAAGTCAGTTGATATCGAGCGGTCACGGATCTCCTCCCGTACCAATCCGTTATGACGCACGCCGATTACCAAATGCTTTGCAAGGTGAGGCAAAATTAGCAGGTTTGGCAACCTCATCATTAAGGAATCTATGCTCTTCTGCGTCGAGGATTGGTCTCCGACCACGTCCACTGAAGGAGCCCCATCATGCTGACCATTCGTCTACGTCTCAGGCTCTGGCCCGTGCTCGCTGCTCTCGCTTGCCTCTTCCCTTGCGCGGTAACAACTGGATTCGCCGAAGAAGGGCGTAAGGTTCGCATCGCAGTCGAAGGCGCATTCCCGCCGTTCAATTTTGTGGACACTAATCAGGAGCTGCAGGGTTTTGATGTCGACATCGCCAAGGCCCTTTGTAATGCAGGCAAACTCAGATGCGAGTTCGTCATTCAAGAATGGACAGGAATGATCCCAAACCTCGTTAAAAAGAGATATGACGCAATCATCTCTTCGATGTCGATGAGCGCAGAGCGTCGGGGTAGAGTGGCCTTTTCCAACCGTTACTACAATAGCCCCTCCATTCTGGTGACGCGGCGGGACATCACATTGGAATCTGCAGATCTCAAGGGGCTTGCCGATCTGAAGCTCGGGGTTACGGCGTCGACCACCCAAGAGGAATATGCGAAGCACGAGCTCCCTGGGACCGAAACGATCGTCTTCGACGCGTCACCGAAGCTTTACCAAGGTCTGGCCGATGGAGCGGTCGACGTTATATTGGAAGACAAGCTGGCAATCTATGACTGGCTGGCAAATACGCGCGCCGGAGCCTGCTGCGCCTTTGCCGGTGAGGATATCGTGAGCGACGAGTTTTTCGGTGAAGGTGCAGGTATTGCTGTGCGTCTCGACGATGACGATTTGCGCCAGACCTTCAACAAGGCACTCGAGACGATAACCGCGAATGGGACATACGACGAGATCAACGCTAAGTATTTTCCCTTTAGCATACAATGAGACCTGCACTTTGAGCGGTCAAGATTCGGCGGACATGTGTCCGCTGCATCCAGGGACACGCCTTCTTACCTAATAAAAACGCCATCTCGACCATGGGGTGAGGGGCGCGCGCTACCATCAGGTGGAAGTGCTTTCGACGAGAAGCGTCTCCCGCCGATGTGACAGTTTCGAATGGTAACCTGTCAGGGCCAGGTGCCAGGTGAGACGTCCAAATTTGAAACATGGGAACAACAGATTTTCAGTGCTGTCGGTCAGCTCCGCACGCGCATCGCCGTCACCCGACACTTGGCCGCCGGATAGGGAACCCGGAAGCTCTGAATGAGGGTTGGCGTGACCACATTGAGCAGGCTGCGGACAGAGGTTCTCCGATCCTGTTCGCGGATTATGTCGCTTGACATGTCGAGATGCGTTTTCGCAGATGAAGTCAGACGAAAAGAACCGTAAAGGCACCGTGGTGACGTCAGAGTCTGAAGATCTCGTGCGCATCGGCCAGCTGTTGAAGGCGGCACGAAAGAACTGGGTTATAGCCAAAAGCGTGTTGCGGACACTGCGGGCATATCGCGTTTACGCTATCACGACATTGAAGCTGGCCGCAGCGCTGCGCGGACGACGACGCCCATCAACATCGGTCGCGCGCTCGGTTTCGAATTGATGTTCGTCCCTCAGCCCTGGGTTCCGGCGATCAGTTCGCTGATTAGGCAAGATGATATCGTCGATGACCCTTCCTCTTTCGTAAGCGACCCGGATGGCGATGCTATCGCGTGATGCAAATGCCATCGAGCCCGACGGCATGCGGCTTCATTCAATCCTTTGCCCCTCTGCGTCGAAAAGGTGCAAGCTGTGCATCGGGAAATCGACCCGGATCTTGCCGGCGGTATTCAAGACGCTGCGATGAGAGTGAAGATCTTGAACGGCAGTCCGTGCAGTAGCGATCAAATGACACTTTGCGTCCCACGGCGATTAAGACGGATGGGGGGACGGATAGGCCTGAAAGGCAGGGAGAGCCGAGCCCGATGATATGGCGATCTTGCGAGGCGCGTGGGCGTCCTAGATCCGAGCGCCAGACCAGTCGCCAGCGATGTGGAATTGGAATGCTTGGGACGAGAGGGGCCCTTGAACGGGGGCTCTCAAGAAGCGGTATCGACGTCGACTGAAATAGGCGAGCTAGCCAAATGCACGTCGCTCGCCAAACGCTCGCAAGAGCGCCAGCATCGCCGACGGCCATGCTGGCCTAAAGCCTTCTCGCCTTTGATACTGTCTGCTCGAGTCACCGGGCTGGGCGGCGGTGCAGTCGAGGCGGCTCAGGTGGGAAAGCAACGCAGAAAGCGGACGTGCCGTCGTGTCGCGTTGCCGGGGTCTCGGCCGCAGGAATATCAGAGCACTGTTACGTTTTCTGCTTTGGACTTACCCGTCTTCCGGTCCTGGCCGACGTCGAAGCTGACCTTGTCGCCATCCTTCAAGGAACCGCCATAACCGAGAGCGGAGATGTGGACGAAAACGTCGGGGCCGCCATTGTCAGGGGTAATGAAGCCGAAACCCTTGTCCTGGGCGAAGAATTTCACAGTTCCAGTTGCCATATGATGCTCCTTTATCATGCTCGCATCAGACATTTAACGACTGCAATGGCGGGCGGCAAGCCGCCCTGCCTGATCGGCAGACAGCGCTTGCGGTTACCGAAGAAATGGAGCGTGCCATAGAGCTGAAAAGTCGGATTCCGCCATCAATCTATACAAAGGAACCTCCGGAAACTCACGAAAAGGAACCATATGTTAATCGAAATGGTTCCTTTTTCTAAATATCGTATTGATTGCAGATTATGATGCCTACACCGAAGAATTCGGAGGGTCGCCATATGCTCATTGGACTTCAAAACCTCATTCTCAAAATGATTGCTCAAGGGGACAGTCTGAATGAGACCTTCATCAAACTATGTCTGGAAGTCGAACGCTTGCTGCCATCGGCATATGCCTCCATTCTGACTGTTGATGACGGCGACTGCCTGCATCCTGCGGCCGCCCCCAGCCTGCCAGCGCGGTTTGCCACAGCATTTGACGGAGTGAAGATCGGGCCGGCCGTCGGTGCTTGTGGATCCGCGGCCTTTCTGCAACAGGCCGTCGTGGTGTTGGATATCGAGCACGATCCTCGCTGGGCCTCCTTTCCATCCTCTGATCTGCCCTCTGGTGTGAGAGCCTGTTTTTCAACGCCGATCTTTGGCAGCAAGGGCAGGGTGTTGGGCACTTTCGCCCTTTACTTCCCCGAATGTCGTGGTCCGACTCCGTTGGAGCAAAGTATTGTTGAGGGCTGCACTCCACTGGCGATGATTGCCCTGGAGCGAAACGATCGTGTTCTGGAACGCCAAAGGCTCGCCTTTACCGACGTTCTCACTGGGCTGCCCAACCGTGCAAAGTTCAACGAAGTCCTGAGCACTCTGGATGAGGATGGTGCGTGGTCGCTCGTACTCGTGGATCTGGATGACCTCAAAACCGTCAATGATACGTTTGGCCATACGGCCGGTGACGAAGCCATATTCACGACAGCCTCGAGATTGGCCAGCGCGACGGCGTCTCACCAGGCGTTCCGATTGGGGGGAGATGAGTATGCAGTCCTGGTCGATACCACCGATCCGGTGACACTCGAGCTCATCGCCAATGGTATCTTGTCTCAGGTGAACCAGCCCGCGACCTGTGATGGACATCTCGTGTTCCTGACCGTCACCATCGGCGTGGCGCAGTGCGCGCCAGGCCTGTTAACCAGCCAGGTCCGGCGCAATGCCGATATAGCGCTCTACCATGCGAAGGAAACAAGACGAGGCCGCCATGTCGTCTTTGATGCAACGATTGCCTCTGCGATGTCACGGCGGTCGAAAGCAATCGAGACTGTCGCTGCTGCCCTCAAGGACAATCGTATCGAGGCCTGGTATCAGCCGATCGTGCGGCTCGATACAGAGGAAATCGTGGGCGTTGAAGCGCTGGCGCGTCTCAGGTCACCCGATGGCACCATCATCCAGGCTGCTCAGTTTCACGAAGCCACGACCGATTTTCGGGTGGCGTCGGCTCTCACGCGCCAGATGATACGACAGGTCGCTGCCGATGTCGGTCAATGGCTGAGGCAAGGTATCCCCTTTCAGCATGTCGGGATCAACCTGTCTGCTGCCGATCTCGCCTGCGGCGATCTGCCCGACAGCCTTCTGGAAGCGTTCGAGAGCGAAGGCGTATCCCCTTCCCATGCGATCCTCGAGGTGACGGAATCCGTCTATCTCGGCGGCCGGGATCAGAAAGTTCAGAAGAAAATTGCATCATTGCGCGAAGCCGGTCTGAAGATTGCCCTCGACGATTTCGGAACCGGTTTTGCATCCCTGACGCATCTGCTCACCGTTCCTGTCGATGTCATCAAGATAGACAAGTCCTTCGTCGATCGACTGGGCCCGGGCGATGTGGGACGCCTGGTCGTCGAGGGCTTGCTTCATATTGCCCAGGGTCTCGGGGTTAAGGTGGTCGCGGAGGGGATCGAGACGAAGGAGCAGGCGGATTTTCTGCTCACGCAAGGCTGCCGGCTCGGCCAGGGCTATTATTTCTCCAAAGCTGTCTCGCCAAAGGAAATGCCGCAGCTGTTGATATCGCGAGGCCAGAAAGATCTCAAAATGAATGATCTGCGCGCGACCCTTCGATCTCTTCGGGACACCCAGGTGATTGGAGAGGATAAGAAGCGGTTGGTCTAGCAAGTGCCGGGTCGCGACGCTTGCGGTGGTCATATGCCGGCCGCCGACAAGGTCCATCACCCATCGTCTGGAACGCCGTGCCCGGGGGCACTCGGTTCCGCCTGACGCCTGGTGGCCGCTTCGCTCAGGCTGCTGCGGCTACCCTTTTTACCGGTTCGCGGCGTGTCGAGAATGCCCGGCATCCCGGCTTTTGGGCCATCGCGATGCTGATACCTCCGATATTCTTCATTTGTTTGCCCCGGATTCCACCCAGGCAAATTGATCCGGGGAGCAGAAGGGGCGGGCTGAGGCGAAGTGTCGAGCCGGAGGGTGGATTTCTCCTTCAGAGGTTCTCTACTTGATCTGAAGGTTCAGCCGCCATCCGTCGGATCTTGGTACGAAGGAGGGACGAAGAACGACATCGTCGAGATCGGCGGTGCAGAAGCAAGCGCTTCAAGAGACGTTTCGTCCAGCATGGTGGTGATATTGTCGCGCACGTGAGCAATGGCCAGGCGGATCTGGCATTCCAAAGGTGTCCGGCAGTCGGTGCAGCTTCCAGTCACCATCGAACCAGTGCAAGAGACTGAAGCAATTGATGGCTCCAAAGCCCTCAATACGTCGCCCAACTTGATCTCGCTTGCGGGCCGCGAGAGTGTGAAGATGTCCGCCTGCCTGCTCTTGGATGAAGGAATGCCAGAGTTACGAAGTCTGATGAGGACTTTATCCAGCAGTTCGTCGGCCAGGGCTTGGCGCTCGGCGATCTCTGCGGTGCTTGCGGTTGAGACAAAGGGCAGTTGAGCAATGTCGATCAAGGCCCTGATGGCGTATTTTTTGTCTTGGTTCAGCATAGTAACGTTTCGCAGTTTTATCGTTTTTATATTAAAGTTGATTTAGTTTCAGTGTTAATAAGCCGATTGCACCAAGCTTTAATTATTAATATTGCAGTATTCGCTGTTTTAATTTCTGCCTATAACGTATATTGATCAATACTGCCGAGGAAATCGCGGATTTGCTTAACGGGCAAATAGGGCATGTGCAGAGATGCAAGCTGACTTTTCGCTCGGGCGAGCTGGATGGTCGGTGATGTTGGGATTTCGCGTCGAAAACTGCCGGAAAATCTCTGATCACGATTGCGTCACCTATGGATTCACGCAATGATTGATTGTCACTAACGAGGGGAGGATGACCGATGCGAAAAGTGCCGGACGCAATCGACAGGCATGTTGGAGCACGCATACGCCTGCGCCGCAACATGATCGGCATGAGCCAGGAGAAACTGGCCGAAGGCCTCGGCATCACCTTTCAGCAAGTTCAGAAATACGAAAAGGGAACCAACCGGGTTGGGGCGAGCCGCCTTCAGAACATTGCTTCCGTCCTTGAAGTCCCTATAACATTCTTCTTCGAGGAGGGTCCGAGCCCGGTACTCGACGCTGATGGCTGGGCCTCGGACGCGACGACCCAGTTGATGAGCTCCAAGGAATGTGTCTCACTTGCCCGTGCCTTCATCGCCATCCAAGACAAGAAGGTCCAGCAGAAAGTCCTGTCCCTGGTGCGTGCGCTAAGTGCTGACAAGTCGGCATCACTGTCCGGTCTTGAGGATCACGCGCACCAGATGTCCTAGTCGCCTCGTGATGCGGTTTCGCCTTGTCACACTCGGGAGCTGTCGCCTTGAGGATCAGTCGGGTCGTTCCGTCAATGTCCCGACCGCAGCCTTGATCATGCTTGCCTATCTTCACCATCGAGGCGCGTCTGTCTCGAGACGCGAACTTGCTGAACTCTTCTGGCCAGGAGCCGGTGAAGCTGCAACCACCAATCTCAGATCGATGCTGCGACGCTTCCAGTTGGCCTTTGCCGATCGCGGCGAATGTCCCCTTCTCATAGGTACAAATGAAATCGAGCTTCGCCTGGATTCGCTCGACTGCGATCACGCTGACGCGGTCAGAGGTGACGTGCTAACGAGGCTAAACGGGCTGAATGAGGCCGTATCACGGGGCTTTCTGTCCACCGATGCTGGCCGACCCGGCAGGATCGGGCGCTGGATTGCCGAGATCCAACTTGGTTTTGTCGGGCAATTGAGGGACACGCTCCTGGCTTGCCATGCCGCAGGCAACCCAGGGGGAGCAAGGACTGCGATGAAGCGCGCAGCCATGCTGCTGCTTGAAGAGGATCCTCACGACGAGGCCGTAAGATCATTGCTTGCGTCCCTGCTCGACCATCCGCGCAGCCGGGTCGTTGACAAGACGTCGGTCATGTCGATCGCCCGAGACAGCCCAGGCAGCGCTCCTGCCCTGAAATCGGATCTGCCGCGGGTCGCTCTCCTGCCTCCCGAGATTGCGGCTGAGGCCGAAGGGAGCGGGTTCGTGGCCAATGCGCTCATCGAGGATCTCACAATCGGGCTATGTGCAAGTCGCAGCGTCAGCGTGGTTGCACCTTACACAGCCGAAAAGATCAGGGCATCGGCCGACAAGGTCACGCTCCTTCGCCAGCACCAGGTTCTCTATGCGCTGGACACACGTCGATCCGGCGACTTTCTGTTCGCGCAGCTGATCTTCCTTCCCGCCGACGAAGTGGTCTGGGCGACGCGATTCAGGCTCCAGGCCTCCGACGCGGTCCAGCAAAGGACGGAGATTGCAAGCGCCATCCAGACCTCGATTGTCGAGCGCATGAAAAGGGCCGCGGCACCGATCGAAGGTTTCAGAGCCAATCCCGACGCTTATTTCGCCTATCTTTCCGGCCTCCAGTCCCTTGCCCAATTGTCCCTGCCATCTCTCAGGAGGGCAAGAAAGCATTTCCGCGAAGCCCTCGGCCATGACAAGGGACTTGCCGTGGCCCTGGCTGCCCTTTCGCGAACGTTGTCACTGGAATGGGTCCTGACCGCCCGGGGCGATGGCGAGCTTCTGGCAGAGGCGGAGCGTCTGGCCAAGCGCGCCATAGACATCGATAGTTCTTCGGCAAGTGGCTTCAAGGAATTGGGCGTCAGCCAGCTCTACAAGGGCCGCATCGACGAAAGCCTGGAAGCCCTTGGAAAGGCCGAGCAGTTGAGTCCCCACTATGCCGATGCCATCTTCAGTCATGCCGACAGCCTGACGCATGCAAGCCAGCCGCAGGCCGCGCTTGAGAAGATCAATCTGGCCATCTCTCTCAATCCCATGCCCCCTGACATCTACTACTGGGCCGCAGCCGGTGCGAGCTACTTTCTGAGAGACGTTCAGCAGGCGCTCTCATTTATCGACCATATGCAGGACAAGCAGCCTGCAAGTCGGCTTGCAGCTGCCTGCTACGGGATGCTGGGTGATCACGCCCGGGCTCGCATCCACCGTAACCGGTTTCTTGCCGACAATCCGGCCTTTGAGCTCGATCAATGGTTGGCCATGGTGCCGCATAAGGAAGAATGGCAGACGGAGCTTTATCGGGAAGGTCTGATCAAGGCCGGGTTTAAGGGGGACTGAAACCATGGCTGGGGTTGTTATACTCGGGATCACGGGTGAAGACGGACTATGGGTGGTCGATCTGGAAGCGGGTGCTGTCCTTCCGCTTGATGCAGTGCCTGCCGGTGATTTGGCGGCGGCGGCGTCCTATCGCCAGGTCGGGGCCTCATTCGTCAAGGGCGTGAATTTCGCAGTTCACGTAACTTCGGCTGCCCAGGCGGCGGAGGGCTTGCATGAAATCGCCCAGGGTCTGCATGAGATCGCCTCGGGCTTGCACGAAAACTGACATGGCAGAGGGCGCAGCAGGCGAATTTCGAGCGTCCAGCCCCTCCGAAACCTTTGCCAGGGTGGCGCCTTATCTGGACCGGCTTGGCATTACACGTGTTGCAAGCCAGACCGGTCTGGACCGGCTCGGTGTTCCGGTCTGGTGTGCTTTCGCACCCAATGCAAAGGCCATCGTGGTCGCTCAGGGAAAGGGTCTCGACCATGAGACGGCCCGGGTTGCGGCCGCCATGGAAGCTGTCGAGCGGATCGTGGCCACCGAGCCGGGTTGCCATCTCACACGCGCGACCGCTTCTGAACACGAGGCCAGGGGAGCGCGCCTTCACAGGCTCGACAGCCTGATTGCGCGCCACGAGATGCCGCTGGGCGCCGATGAGCGTGTCGCCTGGGTAGAGGCAGTTGATCTGATTGCAGGCGGCAGGATCTGGCTGCCCTTCGATGCCGTGGAATTCGACCGTACCCGTATCCGCCCGCGATACTGGCAGTCCTCCGACGGCCTGGCATCCGGCAACAATGCCACGGAAGCCATCCTCCACGGCCTGCTCGAACGGATCGAGCGGGATGCACTTGCTCTTTGGACCGTGACGTCCGGTCGCCGCAGGTTCGCAAGGCGCATTGATGCCGACCATCTGAAACATGCAGCTGTTGTCGACCTCCTGTCGAAGGTGCAGGGGGCAGGCCTGCAGCTTTGCCTCTTCGATATCACGACGGATCTCGGGCTGCCTTGTGTCGCAGCCCTCATCGCACCGGAAAACTTCGACAGTGCCGTTCGCTATGTCGACCTGACGCTCGGGGCGGGCGCAGGACTCACCCCGGAGGTCGCCATAACGCGAGCGGTACTCGAGGCCGTGCAGTCACGCATGACCTTCATTGCAGGTGCCCGGGATGATCTTCCTGCCTCTGTCTATCGAAAGAAGGCCGAACCCGTTCATCTCGCAGCCTTTGCTTCGCCCGCAGGAATCGGTGTCGACGATATGACGACACTTCATGCAGACAGCATGGATGCGGCGCTTGATTTGACAGTCGGTCAATTGGCAAGGTGCGGCGTAAGCGAACTCTTCTGTGTCGAGCTTGGCCATGACTGGCTGCCGGTCAGCGTCGTGAAGGTCGTTGCGCCGCAACTTGAGCATCCGGACGGAGCAAGGCGGCTGCGCTTTGGCCCTCGCGCCCTTTCCCGCAGCCTGCAATGAAGATCGTCTTTGTCGGTCCGAGCCTGGCACAGAACCGATGCGGCTTTCCCTCCGATCTGGAGTTCAGGCCGCCAGCTGTGCAAGGTGACGTCATGCAGGCCCTGCGTGACGGCGCATCCGTGATCGGCCTGATCGACGGTCAGTTCGAATGTGTGGCCCCGGTCTGGCACAAGGAACTTCTCTATGCATTGAAGTGCGGTATTGCCGTTTTCGGCGCATCAAGCATGGGGGCGCTGAGGGCGGCCGAATGCCAGGCCTTCGGAATGCACGGCGTCGGCCGGATCTTCGAGGATTACGCCAGCGGCCGGCGTGTCGACGACGCGGATGTGGCCCTGCTGCACGCACCTGCGGAGCTCGGCTATCAGGCGCTCACCGTCCCCCTTGTCAATGCCGATGCCACGCTCGACCAGGCACATCTTGCGGGACTTATCGATGAGACCGAGATGTCTCGCATCAAGCAGACGGCGCGTCAGATCCATTACAAGGATCGAAGCTGGAAACGCCTGTCGGACCTGTCTGGAATGTCCTGGGCGCGCCTGCGCGCACTGATCGACCTGTGCTACACCGATCAGAAGCAGCTCGATGCGCTCGCAATGCTGGCCCTTGTCCAAGGGGTCAACGCCACCGATCCTGCGCAGGTTCCAGCTTGGACGTTCAATGCAACGCCACTTTGGCGCGAATTATATGACAAATCTGTAAAATGAAGCTGTTGCAAGCACATAGCGTATCGCGCCACGCGTGTGCAACGCTTTTGCAACGCGCCTGCCGGTCAAGCCTGTGCCACAGTGTCCCTGGTGGCAATGTGGGATCATGCATGCGTAGAAAGAATGTCCAGATAGCGGTCGAAGACCGTGTCGATGAACTGCTGGCGATCATCAATATGATTGGTTATGCGATCGGGGTGGCAGGCGACATTGGCGTTCAGGATGGGATCAGCGATCTTGAATCGGCTCGCATGAAACTCGTCCTCGAATTGCAGCAGATCAGTTTTGGTGATCTGTCACTGGACGAGATGTCTCGCTTGGCTCGTGCGCAGCCGGGCCATTGCTGACAAGGAGGCGTATCGTGATTTTCCGGAACGCTCGCTCTGCAGGTTACGGCTTTACTGCTTTCCTGGACGGCCGCTTCCTCGAAGATGTCTCGAGTGTGAAGATCGGACGACGCAATCGCAGTGGGCGCAACTCGCGCTCCGCACGAAAGCTCGTCCGCGCCGCTCGCTAGCAGTTTCGCACCCTGTGTGAAGCATGGGTGGGCGAGGCCGGCTCAAGAGAAATAGGTGGCGATGAGAAGGCCGACAGCGGATGCGATTGCACCCGCCATGCAAAGCGTCAGCAGCGCCATCTCCATTCTCATCAGCGATACTCCTGACATTTTTGTCCACGGATCTGGCTGTCCGAACACAATCACACGATTTTCAGGGCTGGTGCACGTGCAAGAGGAAGCAATCGGGGGCACAACCAATTGCAATGTCCGCGAAGTTTATCGGCGAGTCAATCATCGGTTTAGTCAAATATTGCAGACTGGTGTTCTGCCACTGCGCTCCAGAACCCGATGATGACCGTGACAATGCGTCGACTACGGCTGCACCAAGTTTCATTGACCTTGCTCTCACCCTGTTGGTGTGTCGCGCCGCCGTGAGGGCTCGGCGTCGCAATCCTCTTAGAAAGACGAGGCTTCAAGGATTGAAATAGCGCGGGTGCGACATGGCGTATATTTCCTGGCCGCATGGAGCGGGTTCAACACGCATTGCGTGCGCACCTCGGAAATGCTGGGATCAATGGTTCGCTTCCAAGCAACGCAAAGACGAGTTGCATTGTTCAGACAGATGCAATGACGCCTCTGGCGTGTGCCTGGACTTTGGCTGCGTGCAATGAAAAATGAGCACTCCACTTTGCGGGCATTGCCTTCCTGCCTTTAGCTGAGGCATTGCCAGTGAACCGCCAAGCGCGGGGAGCGTTCCCGCCTGCATGACGCAACAAAGCCGCACGTAAGGCCAATCGCTGCTTGAACCATTCCATGCATTGAGCATCGCGAGGTCGGTGCGTGCGGTTGTGATCAGCAGTGCTGCCAACTGCCTGCCTGATCTGGCGCATTGACTGGCAGACTGTATCGAGAAACGCCCGGCCGGAATGCTTCATCAGGTGCCAACGATCAGCGACCTTTCCACCAATAGGTAGGGCGCCGCTGACCGGTGTGTCGAATGCAGGCTCGGTTGTGCCATCACTCCCGCGTACTGGCTTGCCGGGCGTACTGGATGCCAACCTCCTGTCGGCGCCGCTTAAGGGACAGCAGCAACACGCGTGTCGTCGAGTACCGGAAGCCGCCAAAAAGCCTTGGCTTACTCTTGCGGGTCGGCAGGCTTTGCAAAGGCCGCCCGCAGTTCTGCCGACATCGGCATACGCATGTTGATACCGCCGGGCGGGACGGGCGTGTTGAACCATTTATTGTAGAGGACTTCGATCCTTCCGCTTGCATAGATTTCCACCAGTGCAGCATTCACGGCCTCCCTGAACGCAGTATCTTCCAGTCTGACCATCAGCCCATAGGGCTCCGGCCAGCCGAGAGCTTCGCTCGACAGGACGTAATTCTCGGGATGCTCCGACTTGGCCACCATTGCCGCAAGAAGGATGCCATCCATTACAAAGGCTGCCGCACGACCCTCGGTCACCAGCTGGAAGGCATCCTTGTGGGTCTCTACTGGCATGACGGCAATGTGCAGGGCCCGTTCTCGATTGATGGCATTGAGCTGGCCGATATTGGTCGTTCCTGACGTCGCCGCCACAGTGTGGCCGGCAAGGTCGGCGATGGTTTTCAGATCATTCTTCTTCAACGACACGAATTGAGTGCCGGTGACGAAGTGTGGAAAAGAGAAACCAACGCTCTTGCGCCGCTCTGCATTATTGGTGCTGGCGACGCATTCGATGTCCAGATCGCCATTGCGCAGAAGTGTGACGCGGTTTCGTGGCGTACGCTCGACGAACTCCACTTTCACGGATGTCAGCTTCAGCTTTGCCTTGATGATCTCAATCACATCAAGGCAAAGTTCGGTCGAGTATCCGGTTATGCTGCCGTCAGGCTCACGGTAGGAGAAGGGGAAGTCTTCTGCGCTGTAACCAATTCTGACGATCCCAGTTTCCGCGATCTGTTCCAGGGTTGAGATTGGTGCTTGTGCGTGGGATGGGGCAGTGGCCATCAGGATCGAAAGGACCGTCATTGCCGCCAGGTTCAAGATCGAAATCGGCGCTGGCCGACGAGTGTCTCGGTTCATCTCTCAGTCCTTATCAATCGAGATAGTCCGTTGGAGCGTCAAAGGCGGCCTTCAGTGAAGTCGACATCGGAAGATTGAGGTTCATGCCGTCGGGAGCGATCGGCGACATGAACCAGGTTTTGTAGATTTCATCGATCCGCGGACTGGTGAAGACCCGCTTGAGTGCATCGTTGACGACGGCCCGAAATGTCTCGTCGCCATGGCGCACCAGGAGCCCATAGGGCTCAGGTGGACTGAGTGTCTCTTGCGAGAGGGTAAATTTCTCAGGTTCGGGTGCCTGCGCGATCATGGCTGCAAGGAGGATCCCGTCCCAGACAAAGGCTGCCGCCCGCCCGTTGTCTACCAGATCGAAAGATTCGGAATTGGTCTTGGTCGGTATGACGCCGATATTGAGCTGCTTGTCTCGGTTGATGGTATTCAACTGTTCAATATTGACGGTTCCCGAGGCCGCAGCGACAGAACGACCCGCAAGATCTTCGATCCTGGCAACTGCATCCTCGCGCCTCGTCATGTACTGCGTGGCTGTCGTGAAATGCGGATAGGAGAAACCCACGATCTTGCGCCGCTCTGCATTGTTGGTCGTTGCTGCGCATTCAATGTCAATTCTACCGCTCTTGACCAGCACGAAGCGTGTGGCTGAGGTAGCGACGACATACTCAACCTTGACCTCGTCGAGCTTCAGGTGCTGCTTGACCGCTTCCACCACTTCCTTGCAGAGATCCATGGAGAACCCGATGATCTTCCCCTCTGGCGTTTTGTAGGAAAACGGAGGTTCGGCCTCCCGGTAGCCAATCGCGATGACCCCGGTTTTCGCTATTTTTTCCAAGGTGCTGCCCGTGTCGTCCGCGACCGCCGGCAAAGGAGCGAGTCCGGCCAGGGCCAACATCGTTGGTAAAAATCTACGCATGTCGGATCTCCTATCCGGTGCGCCGGGATGTGGATATCCCGGCAGTCATCTATGTTTACATGTGCGTGGCCCGTGTCGTTTCGTCTGAGCGCGCAGTTCCAGTTCGGCGAGTGGCCGCGGGCGGGCAAAGTAATAGCCCTGTGCATTTGTGCAGCCCGCCGCCATCAAGATCACCAATTGTTCTTTGGTCTCGACGCCTTCCGCCGTCACTTCCATGCCGAGCTCGCGGGCCAGATTGGTGATGGCGGCTACGATTGCTCTCGACGTGGAATGTGTCGGTAGGTCGGCGACGAAAGTTCGGTCGATCTTGATTTTACTGAAGGGAATGTCGGCGAGATAGCTCAGGGATGCGTAGCCCGTGCCGAAGTCGTCCAGGACGACAGCGATGCCCATGGCGTTGATCTGCTCAAGCGCTCGGCGGCTCTCGGCGCCCGCGAGCATGGCAGTCTCGGTGACTTCGAGCTCCAGGCGAGCGGCCGGCAGGCCGGATGCCTTAAGGGCTCTGTCGATCGTTTCGACGATGTCACAATTACGCAGCTGAACGGGGGACAGGTTAACCGCAAGCCGCATGTCGGCGGGCCAGGAAACCGCGTCGGCGCTGGCACGTTCCAGAACCCAGGCACCGAGTGGCACGATAATCCCAGTTTCTTCCGCGAGCGGTATGAAGCGATCCGGAGGGATGAGGCCTTGATGTGGATGGCGCCAGCGAACAAGGGCTTCGAAGCCGCAGACAAGTCCAGTCGAGATGTTGATGAACGGCTGGTAGTGCAGTTCGAACTCGCCGCGCTGCAGTGCGAGCCGGAGATCTATCTCCAAAGCATGCTGGTCCTGCACGACCATGTCCATGCCCTGTTCGAATACCACGAGCGTGCCGCGTCCGGCCGCCTTTGCACGGTAAAGTGCGAGATCGGCGTTTTGGAGCAGATGACTTGCGCTTAAGCCATCGACCGGTGCACGGGATATCCCGATACTGGTCCCGACCACCACTTCGTGACCCTCGAGGGTTACACCGGAGGAAATAACCTGCAAGAGGCGGCTGGCCAATTCCCGTGCTTCGCGCATCCCATCCAAACGCACCCGCTGGACGATGGCGAATTCATCGCCGCCAAGCCGTGCTGCGAGATCACCTTCGCCAAGCAAATCGCTTATCCGTCTCGCTATGGTGACCAGTAGCTGGTCACCGCAACCGTGACCCAAGGTGTCGTTTATGACCTTGAAACGATCGAGGTCGAGCATCAGGACATTGAACGCTCCCCCATGCTCTATGTCTTCGAAGGACTCGCCGAGCGTCTTCATCAGGAGAGCCCTGTTGCCAAGCCCAGTCAGGGCATCATGATGCGCCATGTGCTCAAGCTTCACTGCCATGTCGCGGATTTCGCGCAGTCGTGCCCTCTCAACCACGGCTTCCCTGAGAGCTTCGATGGCGCGCGCCATGTCACCGATTTCGTCGTTGCGGTGCTGGAATGGCGTGGCCGTATCTGTGACTTCGCTGGCAATCTGTAGCGTGGCCTGAACCAGCGTCGGCACGGGCTGGAAAAGGCGCCTTGCGAATACCGTCACAAAGAGCCCGGTGAGGAGGAGGACGGTGAAGACCATGGCAAGTGCGTTGCGGAGCAGCTCCTCTTTTGCCTGGTTGAGGACGGTTGCTTTCCCAATCGAAACGACGACTGCTCCCAGCATCTGATCGTCCGGGCTGACGATGGGCAGCATGCCTACGAAGTGACGTTCGCCGGCGAGCGTCGCGAACCCACTTAAAACAGTTTCGGGACGGGCATCGCCGAAGAATGGATCTGCGTCTTGTTCTTCCCAGGTTGTTTCGGAAGGCGCGGCCCCCGACGAGGCTGCTACCTCGACAAAGCGTTCCGTCAGTTTATCAAAGCGGAACAGCCATGCTTCGTTCTTGGTCTGCGCGGCCACCAGTGCCAATACGTCGGTGGGAGTGAAGCCGGTAAAGAGAATGGAATCGTCATCTCCGACAGGCTGCTCGGTGACCAGTCGTTGCACCTGGCCGCCGGTATCGGTCTTGATCACCACATAGGTATAGACGTTGCGCAGCGTCGAACTTGCGATTTGCGTGTTGATACGCGCTTGGTTGTGCCATTGGGCCTTGGCGGAATCGACGAACATGGACCAGCCGACGAGTGCTCCCAGACCGTAGGAAAGCAAAGCCACGGCCAGAAATGCAAGAATGATTTTTGAAAGCAGAGACCGATGCCAGTCCGCCGCTTTTGCCAGGCCCGCGCGAATTATCCCCAATGAACCTGAGGATCCACTAAGGGCCAGAGATCGGTGTGCATCGGCGGTTTTATCAGCCATTATCGAAACGCGACCCAATCCATAAATATATCAAATTCAGACTATATGTCTCTGCAATCATACGAGGCAGATGCTGTTAAAGTGGAAACAAATCTTCACCTGTTCGAATATGTGGATTCTTCGTTTACACACACTTAAGCTCGACTTTACTAAACGGATCGAGTGGACAAAGAGCGCCGTCAAGCGCCCGAAACGGCATGATGTTCACTTGAACTGGTCTTGAGAATTGGGAGCACGTTCGGACCGACGGCCGCATCGAGATCGACAACGACAGCGTCGAGCGCACCATCCGGCCGATTGCGCTTGAACAAAAGCCCCGCCTCCGTCGAACATGCCGGCGCGCTACAGCATCGCGCCGAGCCCCAATGAAGTCACTGCCCTATTCCGCGCCATTGATCTTCGTCGGCGTAGCTTTGGCCTTATCCGGCTGCAGCGCAGACGGAAGCAGCCCCTTCACGGCAGCAGCACGATGCAACGCTGAAGCCGCTCGAGGCCTCGTGGGCAAGCCCAAGCCGGCCGACGGAGAGGCCATGCAGCTTACGGGCGCGAAGACTGTTCGTCAGATCCAGCTAAGCGACATGGTGACCCAGGACTTCCGAGAGGATCGGGTGACGATCGAGACGGATCCCGCATCCGGTCTTGTCGTTCAAGCCACCTGCGGCGGATTGAGCTACGCGGGTCATGGTAACTGCTGCTTAACCACAAGGCCAATCGCCCCCATCGAATTGGGGGGCTTTTGCGTTAGCTTCGGTGGCCGGTACGGAGCTATCTATGGGACAGTGCTTTTCTGCTTATCTGAGAACTGCACAGACAGTCAGATCAGTGAGGCAGATACACACAATCACCACCGCAATATGCGAAGATCCCTATGCTTCCTCGCATTCGAAGCGCACAAGCGCGGCTTTGACGAGAAAGCTGGAACAAGTCATCGACCGGCCGATTGCGAGCGCTGGCTTCCTCGCCTCCATCTGGCGCGATTTTCGCGCCCTGAATGCCCTCTTGGAAAGGGATCATGGCCTCATTCTGCCCATGGGTGAAACAGAGCCTGTGGCTGACTGCTTGTTCCGCAAAGAAAAAGGGCCAGCGGAAAGCTGCGGCCCTTGAGGTGTGAAGGTCTAAGCCTCCAGAGGGGAACGATCGACGCGGCGGCTGGGAGGACCCGCGGTGTCAATCAAGATTCCATATGGGGAAGCGACAGGCGGCCTGCAAGCTGCTCAATCTGCATTCCCGTTCTGAGGGTCTATCTCTTCCGGTGCGGTGCTGCGAGCTTCAGCCTGAGACAGTCGTTCCAGCAGGAAATCAATCAGATCATCATTCGCTATCGGCTGATGCTTCACATGGGCCTGCGCTGCCTTACGCACCATGTCACTACAGGCCAGCTGCCTGAATACATGAGAATTATTCGCCAATTTTCTTCCTCCGCCGCCCGAACGCCGAGCGGGGTCACAGGTTCCGAAAGAAAGGGGCCGGCGATACGGAGAGGTTTATTCTCTCTCAACATCCCCCAATTTCACCGACAAGGGAGGGTTTGCGTCAATGATGCGCGGTTCCCCCAATTTCGCCGCTGTGCAACGAAATCGGCTCCGTGACGACCCGCAGGCCGCCTACGGCGGTCATTGACCCAAACCCTCCCTTGTCGGTCCCGCACCTTTGTTCATTTAAAGGAGCCGACGATGACCACTTACGACCACATCAACGAACTAAGCGCCGAACTTGCAGCGTCAATCGACCAGGTCGAGCGTCAGCAGATCGCATCCGAGCTGGCGGCGGCTGAAGCGAGCCGCATGGAAATTGATCATCGTTATTTGTGAGCCAAGACACTGCCCTTGATCACTCCTTGACCTCCCGAGCTCGTGCGGAACAGCTGGAGAGAGGGGGACAACCGCTAAACCGGAGGGGGATCACCCACCCGGAGGGCGGAGACGGATTTCATGGAAATGCGGCCGGTGCTGCAGGCCGCAGGCCGAAGCATGGGGAGACCGGTTTAGCGCTTTAGGGAGAGAGAGGGCAGAGCGCCTTTCTCCCCTCTCAGTGAGTTGAATCTAGCTATCCCTGTAAGAGCGGCGACTTAATAGAGGCGGTGTTGCTGACGGACTTCCGCAGTCGGCCCAAAGCTGCCATCGGTGCGATCGGCAGTTCATCATGCTCCAAGGCAAGCGACGCCCCTAGTTGCGGCAGCTTGAATACCTTGCCCCTCAAGTCCCAACATTGCCTTGGATGTGCCGAAGCAAAACGCCGGCGCCTCTTTCGGCAGACTATGTTATTGAATTGGCGACCGATGAAGCAGGACCCTGCAGTCCAGGCGGAGGTACTGCCTCGTCTGCATCAGGGTCCCGCCCCTGGCTGCGGTCGAGCAGGCGCATGATGGGAGTGACTGTCAAGGCGTGCAGAAGCACGGATAGCAGCACCACCAGTCCCACAATGGCCCAAAGGCGCTCACCGCCTTCAACGGGCATGTGATTGAGGCCGTAGGCGAGATAGTAAAAGGAGCCCACGCCGCGGATGCCGAAAAAGGCCAGCGTCAGTTTTTCCCTCCATGCCGCTTTGAAGCCGAGCAAGCCGATGAACCCGGTTAGCGGTCGGACGACGAGGAGGATGACAATCGCCGCGACGATATCCATAAAACGAAGGGGTGTCAGGAGACCACTCACCAATGCTCCTCCGAAGAGCACCAGCAGGATCATCATAGCAAGGCGCTCGACCTGCTCCGTAACGTCGTGCATCTCACGATGAAAATCGTGTTCTCGATGAGCGTGGCGAAGCGTAAGCGCGGTGATGAAAACAGCCAGGAAGCCGTAGCACTCGATCAATTCGGTGAGGCCGTAGGAAACGAACGTAGCAGCAATGGCAATGAGGCCATCGCCGGTCTGCGCAAGCTTGGTATCGGCAGGCATGTGGAAGGTGAGCCAGCCGAAGAGACGGCCGATCAGCCAGCCGCCCACCACCCCGGCACCAACTTCCCATAGAACACTGTGCATCAGCCACTTGCCGAGCCATGGCTCGCCGCTTGCCGCGGCCAGACCGAGTACGATGGCGAGGTTCACAAATGGAAATGCCAACCCATCGTTAAGCCCCGCCTCTGATGTGAGACCGAAGCGAACCTCATCTTCTTGACCGGTCTTCGGCGGCCCGACCTGAACATCAGCTGCAAGGACAGGATCAGTCGGCGCTAAACTTGCCCCAAGCAGCAGGGCTACCACCCAGGGAAGCCCCAAGCCCCACACACCCACCATTGTAATGGCGGTGATGCTGAGAGGCATGGTGATGACGAGAAGTCGCCAGGTCACGCCCCATCGCCGCCAACTGAAAACACGGTCCAGCTTGAGGCCCGCACCCATCAAGGCAATGATAACGACGAACTCGGTGAAGCGCTCGGTGAATTCCGGGTAGGTCATCGGCAGTGGCTGGTCCGACACCTGCGGGATTAGAAACAGCGCCGCGCCCAACGCAATGCAGACGATGGGCAATGAAAGCGGAAGGCGCCTCAGAGCCAAAGGCAACCAAGCGACAAGGGCTATCAAGATGCCAAGCCCCGTCAGCACTAGGATGTAAGGATCGGGGGACCACTCGCTGAGATCGCTCATTTGAGCTTAACCAGAACGAGCTGATTTTGATCCCGTATCCTTAAGCTCCTTTCTCGCATTACGGCGGCGCATTACTGGAGAAGTGGAGCCGCCTTCCTCCGCATTATTAGGCGATCCTGCAGGACGCCTGTGCCTTCGCCAATGCTAATATGCTGGCGAAATACGACGTCAAGAACCCATCTTCCGTTAAGGAACTGGCTGCGTCGGCTGCCATTTTGGGCCCGTTCAGCCAGGAAATCATGATGGCTTGCTACGAGGCGGCGCTGTTCACCTATGCCGAGATCAATGCGTCGAACGAGAGTTTCAAGAAGATCTACGATAGCCAGCTGGCATTCAAGAAGGAGGTTCATCTCTGGATGCAGCTGCCGGACTACACCTTCGACACTTTCATGATGAGGCAGCAGCGGGCAAACAACCTGTGACGGATGTTTAGCTACAATGGTCTTGGCCCCCTGACGGGGGCCAATATTGCTTTAGGATGACGCCGAGCCACGGTGATGTTTGGCACGGGCATCGAATCTGGAGTGCCAGTTAAAACGGCTATCAGACAGTCCCGCCTCTATTGGGACCGGGGTCGTGCAGCGTGGGATCTGTCGCGTCCCCGTGTTTGCTCACGTTGCTCATATGGCTCCTGACTGTCTCCTGGCTGGCGTGGGCAGCCTTTGCGGCATGGTCATAAAGCTCGGAGGCAACCTCCTTGCCATGGTCAACGGCGTCCGTGGCCTCGTGTTTCAGCCGATCCTTCGCGCTGTCGGATGCATCCCCGAGCAGGTGATCTTCCTGCTCCGTATGGGGCAAAGCCGCTCCGATCGCAGCACCGACTGCGAAAGCCAAGGCTCCGCCCACAAGTGGCTGGTCCCGGAACTGGGTCAGGATAGCCTGGTTCAACCGTCCCGTCTGATCTCGCAACGAGCCTGCTGAGGCATACGCCCGTGCCGAGACGGAGCCAGCCGCTTTCGAAGTGCTCGTCCCAAGCTGAGCGGTTGCCTCCTTCGCATGCTGCCACTTTTCCTGAGCCCAGCCGGAGGCCGCGTCGAGCAGCCGCCCGGTTTCGTCGGCAATATGCGTGATGGCACTGCCGCTGGCATCGGCAAAGCCTCTGTAGGATTCGCCGGCCTCGTCCATGAAGTGGCCGGCCCGATGCCCTCGTTCGTCCGTCAGTGCCTTCCAAAGCTTGCCCGAGGTGTCGCTGAAGTGGCTGTAGCGCTGTCCTTTCTCCAGAGCCGGAGGCCCGAGACGACGAACAGGGCCCTGCGCGACGTAGAGCGGATATTCGGGCTGTTCCTGTGGGGCGGTCGATGTCGCAGAAGACGTCGAACCCTTCGCCATCAACCAGGCGAGGCTGACGCCCATCAGAGCGACGGGAAGCGGATTGTCTTTGAGAGCTCGTCCGAGATTGCCAAGATATTCGGCGCCGCCGCTGCCCTTTGCATAGGCGATCGCTTCATCCACAAGCTGGCCGGGGGACATGCGTTCTTGAATGGCGTCAATCCGGTGGCTGATGCGCTCGCGGTCCTGATCGATTTCTCGCTGGATATCCTCCGACGTCTTTTCGTGCACGTGATCCATCAGATTTTCTCCTTTACAACACCAACATCACGGCGAAGCGAAGTAGCTGTCCGGGGCAGGTTCATGTTGCGCGCGCGCAGGGCCGACAGTCCGCGTGAGACGAGCGCCCAAGCAAGAAGCGCGACAATCACACCGATGATCAACGACGCCAGAGCGCTGGCGCTTGTTTCGGAAAGATCCTGCGATACCAGAAAGGCGGCAAGTGCGCTGACTGCCGCGCTCAGGAGCAGACCGATTGCTCCAATAGCCAGCACCAGCCCAACGAGCATACTCTCGACGCCGCTCAATGCGGAGCTCAGCTTTTCGGACGCTTCGGTCTTGGCGAGATCGATCTCCTTTCTCAAGAGACCGGTCACATCGGCGACGAGGCCGCTGATCAACTCAGACAGGGGTGCATTCTCCGACGGCTTAGACATTCTTCGTTCCCCCCGTTGTTGCGCGGTCACGTGAGGTCTCAGAAGGAGTGATCGAGCCGGCGGTCGTCCTGTTCGCCGAAGCGGTCAGAAACCTGCTCGCGGCCAGACCTGCCATAGCAGCCATGCCGAGAAAGGCTAGTGGCTGCTGGCGGCCGAAACCCTCTGCGATGGTGGCAATTTCGCCGATATCTTTGCCTTCCATCTTCTTTGCGAACCGGTCAACGGATCGTCCGATCTGCTTGGTGTAGCGCCCCACTTCGGCCTGATCTGTACCCTCGAGCTCGGCGCCTGCTTTTTCGAAGGCGCGTGCAATCCCTTGCACCTGATGGACGGCGAAGTTGACCTGCCCCGAGGCGGCGCCCTTCGCTTGCTCGGCAGCGTTGTTGGCGGCAGTTTTCAGCGTCTCTTGCGCCGCGCCCACGTCTGCCTTGATTTTGTCGCTTAAGGCAGGGGATGGTTCCTGCATAGCAGATGAAGCGGCAGGCCGGTCGCCCGACATCGGCATCGTTGACGCAGGCCTTTCATTGGAGCGGAAATGATCGTCTGGCATGTGGACCTCCCTGGGATCAGACGGTGAGAACCTACCCTGAACCAAGCGTTCACAGCTTTGTTCCTGCTCCCAACGCTGAAGGAGCATCGCGGCGGTCTAGATGTCGTGATCCTGCTCACTTAAGGAGCCAGACTCGGCAGAGAAGCGGTTGCGAGGGTCACAGGCGCGCAACTATAGGAGGTAAGTCTTTAGCGTGCCTGCGACGACCACGAGTTCCATAATAAATCTTATGCGATCTTTCTATGTAGGGGCTATTTATTAATGCGACAGTTGGGCCGGTTAGAGATGCGACAGTCTCTCCCCGCATGCGGCTTGACCGCTTGTCGGCAAGATCCGGTACCTTGCGCATTCACAATGCGAAAGGCGCCGTCGGCGATGCCGGCACGGCGCAAGTAGTGAAGTTCTACACGCGCGTCCGACCGGCGGTAAAGCCTCTCATGATACACATCCCTCGCGGGCTCTTTGTCCTTCAGCCCTTCACCGCCGCAAGAAAAGGCACTGCTTGGCCGATACTCGCGCGCTCGCGCTTTGCCGCGCAAAAGCCCCGACTCGTGATCTTTGACGAACCGACCCGCGGCGTCGATGTCGGGCGCGATTGCCGAGATCCGCAAGATCATCCGCGATTTCGCCGATGACGGGGCCGGGGTGATCGTCATTTCGTCCTATCTGCCCGAAATCCTCGATCTGTCAGACCGCGTTCTCGTCGCAAAGGGGGGGGACCATCGCCGCTGAATTCTCCCGCGAGGACGCAACCGCAGAAGCCATCCTCAACGCTGCGATCCACTGATACCCAGCTATGGTGCGCGGAGTGCCAAAACCTGCCATTCCCGCAAGTTCTGTCTGCGTCACGCCCGACTCGCCCGAACGCTCAGCCAATGATCATGGGGTCTTCCGACGCATCGACGTATCTCGCTGACGATCCAGCCGGCGTCTGTGAGGGTGGATCGCAGGGCTGACTCGCGCCAGTACGTCTCGACGTAGCGCCGTGGCGCTGCAGCACTGCCGTGTGTGGAAAAATCCTCGCCTTCGCCCTCTCTAACCGAGGCGTGCAATCGGCCACCGGTCCGGGTCGCCTCGGCGAGCCGTCCAAGCACCGTGCCGAGATCCTCGCGCGCGACATGAATCAGGCAGGCACAGGCCCAGATCCCGTCATACGGCGTGCCGGGACGCTGCGGGTCGGCCAAGTCTTCGGTCAGAGGATCCAACAGGTCGGCCTCGAAGCCACTTTCGCGCAGCAGTTCGACGAAACCCTTTGCAATGTCGGTGCGCCTGACGCTTATTCCCCGCTTCTCAAGCTCAAGTGCATCTCGCCCGCCACCGCTTCCGATCTCCAGCACCCTCCCCGAACCGCCCAGTCCGGTCACGAATGCATCGATCTCTGTCGCGACCCATTCGGGCATCGCCGCGGCCTCGGCCGCGTACTCCGCCGCGGCCGCATCATAGGACCGCACGGTATCCACGTCGGTGCTCATCCCAGCGCTCCTTCTTCAATCACGTGGACGTTCTGTAAGATAAAGCTGTCATTGCTGCTGACCATCACCGCGATAACAGGGTCTGCATACATCGTTTCCGAAACCAAGCGCCTCACAGAACTGCCTCGACCTGTCGCGGTCAATCGAAGGCACGAATGGTCGAAGCATGAGGCACCCTGGTGATCGGTAGAATGGTGGCCTGAACGCCGTTCACTCCTTGCGTGCGGACAATGATCCGACCGCGGCGACAGCGATCGCAGGCATTTTGTCACAGTCGCTCCGTCGCAGACACCTTCATTTGCTGAATGCGACGCGAGCAGCAAGGACTTCTCGAGTTCGGGTGCAGAGCACCCGGTAATGAGGCCCGTTGCGGGCCGCGTTGCTTGTTTGCGCCCCATGACAGCGCCGGTCGGGCCGGTCAAGCGGCCCGTGAAGCTGGAAGATCTTCCGCGCCAGTCCGCAAGCGGACCCGGGAAGATCTCCCATCTTCCGCGCCACGCCGCTTGACAATCCCGCCCGCCGCCGTGGGGCGGGCTTTCGCTTCGGGAACCGACACATCCAGGAGGCAGAAAATGAACATTTACACCCAGACCGCCCGCTTCGATACCGGCCGCGCCCTGACCGAAACCGAAATGCGCAGCGCTGCGCCATCGATCTTTGCCGTGACCGCGCATGAGAGCCGGTCCGAGCGTTTCAAACCCATCCCGACCATCGAGGTTTTGCGGGGTCTCATGCAGGAGGGCTTCATGCCTGTCGGCGCCAGGCAGTCACGCAGCCGCACGGAAGGCAAGGCAGATTTCACCAAGCATCTCATCCGGCTTCGCCGCGTCGACGACGGCAAGGTATATAACGTCGGAGACACCGTCTGCGAAATCCTGCTGAAGAATGCCAATGACGGTACGAGCGCCTATGAGCTCATGGCCGGGCTTTTCCGGGTCCGTTGCCTCAATTCCCTGGTGACGCAGACCGGGACCATCGATGCCGTCAAGGTTCGCCATTCCGGCGACGTGCAGCACAAGGTAATCGAGGGGACCTATCGCGTGCTTGGCGAAGCCGAACGCACCCTCGCCGCTCCACAGGACTGGGCGACCATGCGACTGAACCAGGAGGAGGCCGGTATTCTCGCCGACGCTGCCCATGTCCTGCGCTTCGGGGACGACCAAGGCGAGACGACTACGCCGATCAAGGCGCAGCAATTGCTTCTTCCTCGCCGCGGCGACGACCGCGCCAATGATCTCTGGACCGTCTGGAATGTGATTCAGGAAAACGCCATCAAGGGCGGATTGAAAGGGGTTGGCCGTGACGATCGCGGCCGGCCGCGCCGGGTTAAGTCCCGCGCCGTCAACGGCATCGATCAGGATATCAAGCTGAACAAGGCTCTTTGGCTGCTCGGCGAAAGGATGGCGGCGCTGAAGGCGTGAGCCGGCACGCGATGCGCTGCCAATGGGCGGCGCATCGCCATACGGTCTGCAGGTGATGAACATCAAGGCCATTGATTGTCGTTTGCCTGATCCTTGCCGCAAGCGAGCGGCACGCGCCAGGATGAGGGATGCCCCAAAGCCCCATCCCTCATGCTCCCGTCCCGCCCCTCCCAGAGGTTGAAAAGGTCTAGGATGGATCATCGTCAAAGCCCGGGTTGTCGAGCCGCTTGAATACAAAGGCACCGATGGTTTCGAATACCTTCGTCCCGCTGGCATCCATGTCATCAAGTCGATCGGGCGATTGGCGCGGATGCGCGGGCGTGCCGGCTATGCCTCCGGTCCTAGCCGATCGAGAAAAGCGCTTGACGCATGGCTGCCTTGCACAAGAAATATTTTCCAAATGGTCAAAATTCAGGCATAGTGCCTGCAGTTGATGCATGTGGCGGCTTCCTCCCAGTTCCGCCGCATCAGCTGTTCCCCTCTGGAGGTTTTTGACCTTCACAATTCATGGGCCGCGGTTTCGACCGGCGGCCCTTTTTTTGGCGTCACTGATGCGTCAGTTGCGATCGGCCGGGCCTGATCCGAGGACATCATTCGGACCGTCTTGGTGAGCGACGCGACGGTGCCCTTGCGCGACAGCGTTGAAATAGCGTTCGCGCATGACCCGCATCGGGATCTCGCCGGCAATCCACAGTTCCAGAAGCGCCATGAAGGCTTCGTCGTCCTTGAGCGATATGCCGCGCGCGACGGAGCGGTCGAGGGCACGTTGCGCAATGCTTCTGCGCGTCTCCGGATCTGTGCTCATCTCAAATCGACCTTGCTTTCATTCAGGGGCGGCGATGGCTAGCAGGAGACCGTCGCGGCCGCGACTTGAAATCTTGCCCCATCAACAACATATCATGCCTACCTCCCGTTGATGCGATGCCCTGCTGGCGACCCTGTTCGTGGCGTTTGGTGTCGTCGGGGAACAGGAAAGGGCGCTCCCGAAAGGTTGAGCGCCCTTTTTCTCTTATGGGCCGTCCGGCTCGTTTTTTGCTTCACAGCCACTTCGGCTTGGGTGTCGATGCCACGGTGAACCCCGTAATCTCTCCTCCTGGTTAGCCGCCCACCCAGGAGGCTGCGATCGGGCTCATGAGCGAGGTCGCAACTGCGTTCAACGCCATAGCGATGCCGGCAAAGAGACCGGCTGTTGGATTGACGTCATAGGCGCGCGCTGTTCCGATACCATGGGAGGTCAGCCCCACTGCAAATCCACGGGCGGCATAGTCATCGATCCGCATCACATTCATGAAGGGTGTCACAATCAACGCCCCTACAATGCCTGTCACAATCACGAGGACAGCCGTCAGGGAGGGGTCACCCCCGAGTGACTGTGAGATAGCCATGGCAACACCGGCTGTTGCCGATTTCGGAAGGAAGGACAGAAGGATGTCGTGGGGGAGACCTGCCAGCAGCCCAAGGACAAGGACTGATGCCACCGCGGCGAATGATCCTATCAGGAGTGCGACCGATATCGGCAGTAGTAGAGGCCTCACCTCGCCCCATTGTCGGTAAAGCGGAACAGCGATGGCGACGGTCGCAGGCCCCAGAAGAAAGTGAATGAACTGGGCACCGGCGAAGAACCGCTCATAGGGGATTTCCGCTGTTAACATGCACCCAGAGATTGCAATGATAGACATGAGGACGGGGTTGGCAAGCGGATGGCGTCCCAGTCGTCGCGAAATCCCTTGAGCTGCGATCCACACAAGGAGTGTGAACGTCAGCCAGAGGAGCGGTGACGCCGATAGGTAGACCCACAGTTCAATCGGCGATCTGTTCATGTGGATGTTCGCACGGCGATCAGACGCCTGACCGCGATGAACACCCACACTGTGACGGCGAGCGTCACCAGCGCCGATATCACCAGAATCGCGAGGATTGCTGCCCCGTGGGTTCCGATGAGACCACTCAGCGCGACAACTCCAACGCCGGCCGGAATGAAAAACATCCCAAGATTGCCCAGTAGCGTATCGGATGCCCTCTCCACGTCCGCTACGAGCTGGTCCGCGAAAAACCGTGCGATGAGTGGCAAGGCGACCGCCAGCAAAACCAGACCGATCACGGGCCCCGGAATCTTGAGGCCAGTCAGGAAGACGATACTCTCGCCGGCCAGTTGAAACAGCAATAACAGCGCAAGCCCGCGAAGCATGAGGTTCTCCGATCATGCTGATGAATTTCACAGGCAAGACCTTATGGTCTCCGCAGCGATCGTCAACCGCGGCTAAACTACAGGCCAGAATCTTGGTCCCGCATTGGACCTGCGTCCACCGTCCGCGGTCGACTGCAGCCAGATGCCGGCCAGATGCAAGACGGCGCTTGAAGGCTTGTTTGCGCAGGCTGTTCAGAGCCGATCGCCCCGATCGGAGGGGCGGACGCAATAGGCTGGTTCGCCGAGACATTGGCGTCTTCGGCAATGCTCATGTCGAGCTTTCCTCAAATCGACGGCTTTTCGTCCCGGATTTTGGCTTCCTGGATTGATTGATCTTAACGGTGAACGGCTTTGTCTGCTGACGCATCTTTCCTCCAGGCGACGGATCCCTGGTCAGTTTTAGGGAGGCCCACTTCGAGCACGCAGACCCAGGCCAAGGGCCCAACGGCCATGTGCGCCCTGTGTGTATTCCCGCTCAATTTGAGAACGCGCTGCCGGTTCGGCGCAGGTCCTTCGTAGATGTGATGCATGCGCAGCACCCGATCCTGTCCTGTCCCGCCGGATCAGCGGTGCTCCATTCACGGGCTCGATGGGGCAGGTCTGACAGGAGAACGGCTTCGCCTCGATCGTTATGCCGCAACGGCGCGCTTGACACTTTCTTCCCCTGGCGCAACCCACCCCACTCGACCTGTCGAGAGGGGACCCCGGATCGTCGCCATTCCTCGCGGGGCAAGAAACTGTTCCAGGCGCCGCCCTTCACTGTGTTTCGGCCCGATCGCCACCCCGCCCGCGAGCGGCGGGGACCCCGGCTGGGTGCGGTCCGATCGTCCCCAGTCTTTTCGACTGCCATCGAGGCCGCAATGGAGCGACCCGATCAAGCGAAAAGGAATAGGACAATGGCTACCATCGGCACTTTCACCTCTACCGAAAACGGCTTCACCGGATCGATCCGCACTCTCGCCCTCAACGTCAAGGCTCGCATCGCCCGGATCGAAAACCCCTCGGACAAGGGGCCCCAGTACCGCATCTTCGCCGGTTCCGTTGAACTCGGGGCGGCCTGGCAGAAGCGCTCGGCCGAGACCGACCGCGATTACCTCTCGGTCAAGCTCGATGATCCCAGCTTCCCGGGTCCGATCTATGCGACGCTCACGGAGGTCGAGGGTGAGGATGACTACCAGTTGATCTGGTCCCGCCCGAACCGCGACTGAAATCGCCTGGCCCCGCCGACAAGGCGGGGCTTTCCTTCCTGGTAAGGTTAGATGTGCCACACATCATGCAATTTGAGAGCGTTGTCGGCTTGCCTGCTTGACGATTGGGCCTCACAGCCTCGCAAGGAACTCGATGATCATAAGCCTATCGTCCCGATATAACGACCTTGCCAAATGCGCAAACTCGGCTTCATCGACCCCAAAAGATGGGGGTAAAGGCATTCCGAAGCCATGACCGGACAAGCGCGGCTGGCTCGAGCCTTCAAGTGGAATTCCGTATGCCCGGCCTGACGGACCTTATGGTAGCCTTGCTGTCTTTTTCTGTTCAGCCCGCTCCCTTGCTTGCTCGATGCGGCATGCCTGACCGGAGCCGGCTTCGCTTTGATCCAGCTTCTGCAACGTCAAGTGACATATCTGTCGACCCAGGGGATGCTCTCCTCACCCTTTGACAAATCTGTCACTTGCCGTCCTCCACCCCGTTGCGGCCCAATGACCTCCCCCGATGCAGATGCGCAATGGGGATACCGGTCGGGTGCGGTCTGATCGTTCCCGGTCTTTTCGACTGTCATCAAGGCCGCGGTGGGCGCGGCCCCATACCTCGAAGAAAAGGAACAGGACAATGGCAACCATCGGTACTTTCACATCCAACGACACGGGTTTCGCGGGCTCCATCCGTACCCTCGCCATCAACGTCAAGGCGCGGATCGCCCGAGTGGAAAACCCATCCGGCAAGGGCCCGCAGTTTCGCGTCTATGCCGGTAGCGTCGAATTTGGGGCCGCCTGGCTGAAGACTTCCGGGGAAGGACGCGACTACCTCTCGGTCAAGCTCGACGATCCGAGCTTTCCGGCCCCTATCTACGCAACCTTGACCGAGGTCGAAGGCGGAGATGGTCATCAGCTCATCTGGTCCCGTTCGAACCGCGACTGAGTATTGGAAGACCCGCCCGGAAAGGCGGGGCTTTGTCCAGCGTGCACTTTGGACACAGCTCACGTGTCGCACCAGCCTCACCCCTCGTCCAGTGGCGATAGCTGCCCGATATGTTTCGATACGTCTGAATAAACCAAGGAAATGCCAGGCTTTGACTGTCACCTCGTCCTATTCGACGACAATAACGTCGCGACTGTCACGCAGGAGTGATGTTTCGCGGTGCTCGACGGAGACCGCAAAATAGCAAAGGGCCGCTTGCGGCCCCTTTGATGCTCGATGGCTGTCAGCTCGGCTGCTTCCCGATTCCGTTTGACTGACTAGTCGGACAGGCCTTTCTCAATGGATGGCCTTGGCTGTTCAACCCCGGTTGGGTCCGTCTTTCAAGTTTGGCGGCGGCGGCTGGTAGCCGCGCCTGCGCTTCTTGCGAAGGATATCGAGAAAAAGCCGAACCGCCTCTCCTTCCTGCGCGAACTGGTGATGTTTTAGTTGACCACGTCGGCCGATCCGTCCCCCGCTGCGTATCAGACAGGTCTTTCCGAAGAGGTCTGGTGCGATCTCCATCGTGTAGTAGCGTGCCATGTTTCGAACGGGGTCGTGGCGTTCACAATAGATCTTATAGGGCTGTGTGATCATGCCTTGATGATCAATTTTTCCATGAGCAAGGTCCAACGAGAGTTTTGAATCGATCGGGCGTGACCGATTCAAGATCCTGATGAATGGTGATGCATCGACCAGCCTGCTTCTCGTTCCAATCGCATCTGCGTCTTTGATACCTCGGTATGGCGTCCATGAATGACAGAGTGCAGTTACCATAGTTTCATGATGCCGCGGCGATCGGCCCGGAGGACTTGTTTCTTGCGCGATGTCATGGTCGAGCGCTGCCGCGGTCGACAGATTGAGACCAAGAGTGCGGAAGGCGCGGCACCTGCCTCGGTTTTCGTGGGACTCGACAGTCCGATTCCGGCTCCCGTCAGGAACGTTTCTTCATGGCCGGTGAGTGAGCAAGATCTTTCTGAGGCGCATTGTTGGCCCGTCAGGTTCGTGGTCTCGGCATTGGCTGATCCGGCGGTTGCAGTTGCCCCGCACGACCTTGTCGTTCCAGGCGCCTGGCTGGCGCTTCTGCGCAATATCGCATGTCCCGCCTTCTAAACCAGATCGCCCGCCCGCACTTGAGAGGCGGATTGCCGGCAGTGAAGACGATCTGCTCGTCGGCACGCATGAGCAACACTTCATGCGGCAGGATCAAGGGTCGGGCGGTGACCTGCTTTGACCGCGTGCGAGAGCTGCCCCGGGTCTGGAAACTCCTGCTCACCTGATCGATTTCCACCGTCGTCATGCCGCAGCGACGGGAGATATATTCGGCGGTTTCCGGATCATTGATGGCCGCAAACGAAATCCAGCTTGAACTCTCAAACCATTTGCTTGATGCATCGCGCCCGCCATAGGTTTCGCGCAACTGGCCGATCGACTGATAGATCATCAGCAGCGTGATGCCGTATTTGCGGCCGGCATCCCGTGCGGTTTCCAGAACGCGCATGTAACCGAGCCTCGCCACCTCGTCGAGGAGGAAAAGCGCACGGGAGTTCAGCGTGCCTTCGCGATTGTAGATCGCGTTTAGGAGAGAGCCGATGATGACGCGCGCCAAGCCTGAATGGGTCTCCAGCGTCTTCAGGTCGATATTGATGAACACATCCTTCCCGCCGGATGCGACCTCATCGGTGGAAAATGCCGAGCCAGAGACGAGGGCTGCATAATTTTCATAGGACAGCCAATGGGTTTCCTTGATTGCATTGGCATAGACACCAGAGAAGGTTTCCGGCGTCATGTTGACGAAGGCCGCGACATTCTCCTTTACGAAAGCGGAGGCGGAGTGCTCAAAAATGTCAGACAAGCGCTTGCGCAGTTTGGTCTCAGGCTCTGCAAGATTGGCGCGAACGGTTCGCAACGTCTGGTTCTGTTCCAGTGTTCGGCCAGACAGGCAGACATCGGCAATCATCGCGGTCAGGAGCTGCAGCCCGGTCGAGCGAAAGAAGTCGTCCCGCACGCCCGTTGCCCGCCCGTTGTCGCTCATGATCCAGGAGGCGACTGAGGCGATGTCTTCTTCCTTGGTGTTGCCGAACCTTCCAATCCAGTCCAGCGCGTTGAAGCCGGTTTCAGGACGGCGTGGATCCAGAACCACGGTTTGTCGACCCATCTCGTTCCTGTAGTCGAGCGCCCGGGCGGCGACGTCTCCAGACGGATCAAGCACCACAAGCGTTCCACCCCATCTGAGTGCCGTCGGGATCACGACAGAGGTCGTCTTGAACCCCCCCGAGCCGGCAAAGGCGATGCCGTGTGAGGAACCGAATGAGCCATCGAAACACAGAAGAGGTACCCTGCCCCCTTGTCCCCAGCTCACCTCGTCATTGGCCCGGAACCCGTGGCTTGCGTGGCGGTCCCGGTCTACCCGGTAGGCCTCACCGATGACGATACCGCCTGCTTCACCAAAGAGCTCGGCTGCCTCAGCCATTCCCATCCAGTCGGCTTCCCCATGCAGGGCGCGACGCCCCGAGACCCGTCGGGGTGCCCCTGTGCCAAAAGCCGCATTGCCCAGAAGTGCGACCCTCAGCGCAAAGCAGCCTGCCACGATCTGCGTAATCGCGCCGACCAGGCTTGCGGGGTCGACAAGGGCGACAATGCTCGCGCCGGGTGCTTGTCCTTCGGCGAGACCCGCAAGACGCCTCAGCTCCTGAAAGCCGGTTATGGACATCGCCGGGATAGTTCCCAAAAGAACACCCCATGCAAGAGACTGGATCTGTCTCGAACGCGCGGATGCGAAGAGCAGGATGATGCCAATTGCCGCGGCCGTGACGGCGGGTATTGCAATGCCGATCCGGGCGAGCACGCGCTTCGCATCCGACGAAGCTGCAAAGCTCTGGAGGTCGTGATGGGTCCCGTTTAGAAGAAGCATGGCCGCGACCATGGCAAGGGCTGGTGCCATGACGCAGACGGCTCTAGTCGCCGTCATGAGCGAAGGCCCCCGCGCCAAGCGTTCTCAAGCGTTCTCGTTCCTCTTCGTCCACCTTCAGCCTTTGTGCAAGTTCGATCAGGGCACCGAAAAGCACGGCGCGTTTTTCGTAACGCAGGCCGGCTTTTACGATGAGTCCGCCCAAGGCTATCTTTTCGCGCGTATCCTGCTTGCGCACGTCATGGGTTGCGGTTCTGGCCATGCGATCAAGCCTCGCCAACTCTGCCTTGAGCCGTGCCAGATGAGATCGACGCGGCCTCTGCCTGCGCATCCCCGCTGGGTCTTGAGCCGTGCGAACGTGCATCAACGGAGCCGTATTTGCGTGTTGCCGGGTCTGTTCGAAACCGGTGGGTCAGGTCCTCGAAGGCAGCCAGCAAGGCGCTGTTTTCGATTTCGATTTCGCCGAGCCCCGCCTTGAGTGCGACCCGGCCTATGCGTTCCGCCTCGCGTGTTTCGGCAGCTTTCAAAACATCCTGGAGCTTTGCGATTTCTTCCCGGATTTTGCTGGAGGTCTTCTTCATGAGCAAACGTCTCCTTGGCTGGATCGTGGTCCCGTGGGCGAAAGGATTGCAGGGAAGTGTGTGCCTCGCACTAGGGTCAATCCTGCAATACCCGCAGAGGCAGATGCGGGTGATGATCCCGGCCGATCCAAGGGAGCGGCGTCCAAGGGCGCAATTATACGTCGCTGACGCGACGTTCTGCTTCCGGCCTTACCCGATGGCGGCCTTGAGCGGCGCGCCGCGAGGCCAGGCGATGTGTTCACGAAAGGAGATCATGAGCCCATGGCGGTTCCGCATTTTTCGGTCAACATTCTCGGTCGCGGCAAGGGCGGTAGCGCCGTGATGTCGGCTGCATACCGCCACTGCGCCAGGATGACCTTCGAGCGGGAGGAGCGCCTCGTCGACTACACGCGCAAACGAGGGCTGGCCCATGAGGAGTTTGCCATCCCCCAAGATGCGCCGGAATGGCTGCGCGTCATGATCGCTGACCGACCGGTGTCGAGGGCATCGGAAGCCTTCTGGAACAAGGTTGAAAGCATCGAAAAGCGCTCAGATGCTCAGCTTGCCAGGGACGTGACCATCGCTTTGCCGATCGAGCTTACGACAAGCCAAAACATCGAGCTCGTGCGAGATTTTGTCGCCCAGCAGATCACGGCGCGCGGCATGGTGGCGGACTGGGTTTACCACGATGTGCCGGGCAATCCGCATATCCATCTGATGACCACCTTGCGGCCACTGACCGAAGACGGGTTCGGTCAGAAGAAGGTGATGGTCGCCGGGCCTGACGGGCGTGCTTTGCGCAATGACAGCGGCAAGATCGTTTATGAGATCTGGGCTGGCGGGCGCGAGGATTTCAACGCATTTCGCGATAGCTGGTTCGCCTGCCAGAACCATCATCTGGGGGTTGCCGGTATCGATCTCAGGGTCGATGGCCGTTCCTTTGAAAAGCAGGGGATCGCACTTGCTCCGACAATTCATCTCGGTGTCGGCACAAAGGCGATCGAGCGCAAGACCAGGGTCGCGGAGGAGAAGGCTCCGCTTGATCGGCTTGCGCGTCAGGAGGAGCTGCGCCTTGAAAACAGCGAGCGGCTGAAGCGCAATCCTCAGATCGTGCTCGACATGATCAGTCGGGAAAGAAGCGTCTTCGATGCCCGGGATGTCGCCCGCATTCTCCACCGCCATATCGACGATGCCGGCCAGTTCCAGAGCCTGATGGCGCGCATCCTGCAAAGCCCTGAAGTCTTGCGGCTTGATCGCGAACGTCTCGACTTCGTGACTGGGACCAGGACCCCGGCGAAATACACAACGCGGGAGCTTATCCGGCTCGAAGCCGAGATGGCCAATCGCGCGAACTGGCTTTCCAGCCGTCACTCACATGGCGTTGAGCAGCAGGTGCTGGAGCGGGTCCTTGCGCGTCATGATCGTCTGTCTGACGAGCAGAAAACGGCCATATCCCATGTTGCGGGAAACGAGCGGATTGCAGCCGTGATCGGCCGCGCCGGCGCTGGCAAGACGACGATGATGAAGGCGGCCCGTGAGGCATGGGAGGCGGCCGGTTACCGCGTTGTCGGTGCAGCCCTTGCCGGCAAAGCGGCGGAGGGACTGGAGAAGGAAGCGGGCATTTCTTCGCGCACATTGTCGTCCTGGGAACATGCATGGGCAGTCGGCCGTGACCAGCTCGACGCTGGTTGCGTCTTCGTCCTCGACGAGGCTGGCATGGTATCGTCGCGTCAGATGGCGCTCTTTGTCGAGGCGGCCGTCCACGCCGGTGCCAAGCTCGTTTTGGTCGGCGACCCCGAACAGCTCCAGCCGATCGAGGCAGGTGCGGCTTTCCGGGCGATTGCTGAGCGGATCGGCTATGCCGAGCTCGAAACCATCTATCGCCAGCGCGAGCAATGGATGCGTGACGCCTCGCTTCATCTTGCGCGTGGGTATACGGCACGCGCGGTGGAAGCCTATGAGGCGAAGGGCAAGTTGATCGGCGCCGAGCTCAAGGGTGATGCAATCCTGACGCTGATCGGCGACTGGGAGCGTGACTACGATCCGGCAAAGTCCATGTTGATCCTGGCGCATCTGCGCCGGGATGTCGGTCTCCTGAACAGGTTGGCTCGCGAAAGGCTGATTGCACGCGGCGTGATAGAAACCGGTTCTGTCTTCCGGACAGCCGAGGGACGTCGGGATTTCGCAGCGGGCGACCAGGTCGTCTTCCTGAGGAACGAGGGGTCGATCGGTGTCAGGAATGGCATGCTGGGAAAGGTCGTGGAAGCCTCGGCCGGTCGTCTTGGCGTTGAGGTCGGCGACGGCGAGCACCGCCGTCGGGTCTCGGTCGAGGAGCGCTTCTACAACCATCTCGATCATGGATATGCGACGACCGTGCACAAGGCCCAGGGCGCAACGGTCGACCGCGTCAAGGTGCTCGCGTCGCTTTCGCTCGATCGTCATCTGACCTATGTCGCGATGACACGCCATAGAGAGGATCTCGGCATCTATTATGGTCGCCGATCCTTCGCCAAGGCCGGCGGATTGGTCAGGATCCTGTCACGACGCAACACCAAGGAAACGACGCTCGACTATGCGGGTGGTCGTTTCTATGGCGCAGCACTGCGTTTTGCCGAGGCGCGCGGCCTCCACCTTCTCAACGTGGCTCGAACCATGGCGCGTGATCGTCTCGAATGGACGCTTCGCCAGCGCGAGAGGTTGAACGCGCTTGCCGGTCGGCTTCTTGCAACAGGTACTAGGATCCACCGCATCATGACTGTGCGCGAGTCCGTGCCTGATTCAGGCGTGGAGGCAAAACCCATGCTGGCCACGCCCATATCGGGAAGTCCCTTGGTTTCTGGTGTGACGCTGCATGCCAGATCGCTCGGCCAGGCAGTCGAAGAAAGGCTCCTCGCCGATCCCGTGGTCGCCAGCCAATGGCAGGACCTCTCCATGCGCTTTCACCTTGTCTATGCCCAGCCGGACGCAGCGTTCCGTGCAATGGACGTCAATGCGATGCTTCGCGATCGGGGGCAGGCAGAACGGGCCATTGCACGGATTGCCATCGAGCCGGAGGCCTTCGGCCATCTCAAAGGCAAGACCGGCATGCTTGCCAGCCGCACTGACCGGTCCGACCGTGACCTGGCCGTCAGGAATGTCGCGGCCCTCGCTGGTAGTCTGCGCGATTACACACGCCTGCGCGCAGACGCCGAAGAGCGATATCGCAACCTGGAGCTTGCTGCCCGAAAACGGGCCGCGCGTGCGATCCCGTCACCCTCGGCCCAAGCGCTTGCGGTGCTGGAGCGCCTGAGCCGCGTAGTCGATCACAAGGCGTTTGCATCCGTGCTCGAGCAGTCCGTCCTGGATGACCGCGTGAAGGCGGAACTCGATGGTCTTGCCAAGGCCGTGGCAGACCGGTTCGGAGAGAGAACCTTCCTGCCGCTTGCAGCATCCCGACCCAATGGCGAGGTCTTTCAGCGTGTCACGTCCGGCATGAATGCCACCCAGAGACAAGAGATGGAAAAGGCCTGGGACCTCATGCGGACTGTACAACAGTTCATTGCCCATGAGCGCAGCACAAAGTCGCTGAAGGCATCCGAGGCGCTGCGGCAGAGACAATCCCGGGGGCTCTCCCTCAAATGACGGTCCAGTCGGAAATCCGTCCACGCTACGAGAGACGCAGGCGCCGTATCGGCGGACTGCTCATCGGCTCCGTGCTGACTTCGAACGTCGTTGCGTTCGGATATTGGGGCTTTCGGCTCAATCTGACGCCGAGTGCAGCGCTTGGCATCTGGAGGATCGAGGCAATCGAGCGACCAGTCCGAAAGGGCGATCGGGTTTTCGTCTGTCCTCCCCTCTCTGGTGCCCTGCAAGAGGGGTTGATGCGCGGCTATCTTCGACGGGGGCTTTGTGCGGGTGGGGTGGCGCCGCTGATCAAGACGGTTTCGGCGACGTCCGGGCAGTTCGTCTCCATCACCGGGCTTGTCCGGATCGATGGGGAGGTGTTGCCGCATTCGAGGCTCATGGAATTTGACGGCGAGGGTCGACCGCTTTCCCCTCATGTCGGCGGTCTCATCCCGCCGGGTGCGGTCTATCTGCATTCGGATTTTCCCGGCTCATTCGATTCCCGATATTTCGGGCCTGTCGCAACCACCCACATCCTTGGTCTGGCACAGGAGGTCTGGACCCGTGAGCCCTGACCGCTTCCGTCTCATTGTCTTGCCCGTGCTTTCGGCCAGCATCGGCTGGATCGCGTGGAGCGGTCATGTGCTGGCACTTCCCGCCGCCGCCCTCTTTCCGCTTCTCTGGTCATGGGCGCGGACGCGCGGACAGGCAGGCGTGTGTTCGGCGTTCTACTTCCTGGCCGCGTCCCGGGGGCTGCCAGAGGGTGTCGCGAATTACTACGCGTTTGACATCTGGCCGGGCCTGGTGCTCTGGCTGATCGCCTCATCGGCCTTTGTCACCGTGCACGTGGCTTTGTGGACGAATACGGTCGGATGGCGAAAGCCGTTTCGGTTTCTGCTCGCCTGTCTCATCATGGCGGTGCCGCCATTCGGCATCATGGGCTGGGCACATCCTTTCACCGCGGCCGGTATTCTGTTTCCGGGCTGGGGCTGGTGGGGGTTGCTTGCGATGGCTGCGATCCTTGCGCTCATGACAACGCGAACCTGGCGCACAATCGCTGCCATCGCTGTCGGTTTCTGGCTCTGGTCGGCTACGCATTGGACGGGGCCGAGATTGGCGGAAGGCTTTCAGGGTGTCGATCTTCAGATGGGCGCAGGCCTTGGACGCGACGCAAGTCTCGAGCGCCAGAGGGAACTGATTGCTCGCGTTCGTGACAATGTCCGCGACCATGCCTGGGATGTTGCAGACATGATCGTCGTTCTTCCCGAAACTGCGCTGGGTTTCTGGACGCCGGGTCTTGTTCGTCTCTGGCAGAGGGAACTTGCCGGTTCCGGGATCACGGTCGTTGCGGGTGCAGCTCACATCACTCCTGACGGCTATGACAATGTGCTTGCTCTGATCTCGTCGAAGTCCAGTGACGTCGTATATCGCCAGCGCATGCCTGTGCCCGGATCGATGTGGCAACCGTGGAAAGGACTGTTCGGCGACGGCGGTGGTGCGAGGGCGCATCTCTTTGCAAATCCGGTCGTCCGAATTGGAGACCACGATGTCGCAGTGCTGATCTGCTACGAGCAGCTGATCGTCTGGCCAGTGCTGCAATCCATGCTGCATGATATCGACGTGGTGATTGCGGTGGGAAACGGCTGGTGGACGGAGGAAACATCCATCCTGGACATTCAGCGGGCAAGTGCCGAGGCGTGGGCTCACCTCTTCGACAAGCCGCTCGTCCGGTCCTTCAACCGGTGAGCAGATTGCTATCCAAGCCAGTGATGGAGCGGTGCGTGGCCCCCTGCGTCCCTCGTTTGCGAGAAGCCCGCTGCCGGAATTGCGATCTGCCGGCGCATTAGGCCGGGTCAATAGCTGGTTTTTAGGCCCTGCCCCTTGCCATTGACCCGTACTCGTTCCTGGTATGCGATCAGCGCAATGGTGCGCTGCAACAATATCGCTTTCAGATTCAACGAAAGGCAGTTATATTCCGAACTGCTGATGAGCGCACCTCCTCCCGCGTGATTCGGAATATCGGACACTCGCTCCTCCTCCCTTGGGTGTCCGGATATGGGTATTGGCAATCCTCCTCCCTGCCAGTGCTCAACAATCAAAAAAGGCTCGCTGCTCCTCCCGCGGCGGGCCTTTTTCATTGGCTCTACTTCACTCCGACGGTCTTCACCGCATCCTCGGCATGTCCCCCTGACCTTCTGATCATCGCCTTCAGGCATCCCGAGCCGCAACCCATGCCGCCCATGCCTTGATCGGTCGGCGGCCCGATGTTGCGCTTCGGCAAGGGGATCAAACGGCTTGCGCTGGGTTCGCCGGGAGGTCGATTTCTAACGCATCGAGAAGGCAGACACGAAAAAGCCTCTTCTCAGCATTCTATGGGCGTGTTCCCAAAGGTTCCATTCATGCTCGCTTTACGCAAACTCACTGCCGTCTTCTTTCTGTCATTGTGCTCGGCTCTTGCCGCGTGCAAAGCCGATTCCGTTCAGCCGTCCCCCGTCGGACCATGCAACGCAGACGCCGCCCGGGGCCTTGTTGGACAGGCAAGACCGACAGACGCGGAGGCGATGCGGGTGACCAATGCCAAAAGCGTACGCCAGATCGAGCCTGGCCAGATGGTGACGCAGGATTTCAGGGAAGATCGCGTGACCGTTGAGACTGATCCCTCGTCCGGCCGGGTTGTCGCTGCCCGGTGCGGCTGAGCCTGCAGATCGGCTTGCCTAAACAGGCCATATATCAGCTCCGCAACATGGCATGCTCTGAAGGTCCCGGACAGCGGCTTGAAGACAGCGGACCGAGGAGAGCTTGGTGATTCTGGTTGCCTGTTCCTTCTTCGCCCCGTACCAGACATTCGCCCAAGGCACGGATCACCGGCCGTGTCTGAAGTATCAGAGTGTAACGTTCAGAAAGCCTGCTCGCCATGTTGCGCAGGATTTCATGCCGGGCCTCCTCGCGTGCGGTGGCGTCAGTTCCTGCCCAGTTGCGTGCCATTGCATCGGGTGTGCCGTGCAGCGCGCTTTCGATATGGCGAATGACGCGGCTCCGGATGACCGGAATTCCTTGGTGGCTGAGAAGCAGCAAAAGGCTCAGGCTGCAGGCGATTTCTTCTGCCATCCCTGGCACTAAGAGGAGATCGCGACGACGGTTCGCCCACATCCGGCAAAGCTGCGTACCTTAGCCCTTTGTGCCTGTGTCGGTGTAAAGCGCGCATTTTGCTCTGATTATGTTCTCATTTACCGAGGTCAGGCTCCGCATTGGCACCTATCGCTGCCCTTGCGCTTTCCTTCCGCTTACTATGCCGACCGTAGCAGGGGATGACCGGCTAACCTCACGAGTACTGGCTGACGGGGCGGGATGGAGAGGTCCAAGGAGAGGACCATCTTCAGCGGATTGACGGATAACCTGCATATCGTCGGCCTGGCGACCGATCGCGAAGTGCTCCGGACACGAGACGCAAACCAGTTCCACTTCATATCAGCTTCATGTCCTTGGAAATGGCGACGAGATGCGGCACGGTCGACGCCCCGAGCTTTTCTCTCGCCGAATCGAGATAGTGCTGAACCGTACGCGTCGAAAGGTGGGTGAGCAGGCCGATCTCAACCCCTGTTTTGCCTTTGGCGGCCCATGTGAGGCACAGGAGTTCGCCTGAGGACAAGCGTGCCTTGGCTGTACTTTCCGAATGCTCGCCGATATGGCTTAGTCGATAGGAAAGCGCCATCAGGACCGGCACCGCATCGCTCAAATCCTGTTGTTTTGGAAAGCGGAAGTCGCCCGTTGCACTTGCAAAACTTAGCAGGAGTTGTCTGTCGAAGCTTGCTCTGGCCGAGATTGTCAGTCCATGTGCGACACCATGCTCGATTGCATTTGCTGCAAAGCGTTTCAGCGGCCCGCCTGGGGTGGAAAGCCAGCCCGGCGCAGACCAGAAGAAGGTTCCGCTGCTGCGCCGTGCCTGAGCGACGACAGGATCGAGGCGGAAGGAACGCTCGGCTAGATACAGACGTTCCCACTTCTCAGGATAGTCGCCGAAGTATCGAGCTTCCCTTCCATGTAATTCGAGAAAGGCATGGTGAGCGAAGCCATTTCGCAGGGCAAACAACTTCATGGTCCGGGAGATGGCTCTTCGGCTCACTGCCGTGTCCACCATGTCGAGAAGGGTTCGAAACTGGACGGTCATTTGCGGATCTTCCTCCTCCGCCAGCACCGGACGGATGCGCGTGATCGAAAGCGCAGGTTGGCATTTCTTCCGGGCAGTTTCTCATCCCCTTCGCCTTCATGCGAGAGGCACAGAGCTTGCAAATCTGCAGCGAGCCAAGCGCGTGTCTCCAACGGTCGTTTCAGGTTTGTCGGATGCAGAGCGCAGGTGCAGGCGGACATCGGTGAACTGTCCTCTTCTCCCGGCCAGAGAGGCGGGCATCACGCCGGTCGTTTGCGGATAGGTGGTACTGATCTTGATATCTCGCACCAACTTGCCTCGTGCCACGGCCGACTGATCGAGTTCTCCCCGCATACGGATCAATCGCTCGGAGAGCACCTCCCACGCTTGCGTCGGTTCGATATTCGTGTCGAACGCGATCGATCGCCACCAAAACTCGGAGAATACCAATCACTCGTCGCAAGGCTGGAAGGCGGACAGCGCCGCGTCGGTTTGGTCGGCTGTTTGAGGTTGGCGTCTATCCCGCGGTTCGATCCTGGTGAAGTTTAGCGCGAAAACCAGTCTTGGAAAGAGTAGCTCAATTGAGTGGATGGTACCCGTTTGGTTGATCTGACGCCTCTAGCACCGGCAACTATCAATTGTACGTCTTAGCTATTAGACGCCCCGCCGCTATGGCGGCACGTTCTCGCTGGGAACAACCAGAAGAGAGCGAGAAATTGCCATGAGCATGCGACATCTGATCGTCAGCCTTTTGCCGTTGATCGGTATTGCCGGATTGGTCGGAACAACTGATAGGGTTTTCGCCGGTGAGCTGATCTTAAACAGCTACGGCGGCCCCTACGAGGATATCATCCGCGAGCGGATCATCGAGCCGTTCGAGGCAGAGACCGGCATTGAGGTTATCTATGATGCGGTGGGCTCGTCGTCGCAGGACTATGCGAAGATCAAGGCAACCGGGGGCCGGCCGGGCTTCGATGTCGTTGTGATGACGGCGGCCCAGGCCTTGCAGGGGTGTCAGGAAGGACTGCTGGAGAAGCTGCCCGTCGATGTGATTGGGGAAGTTGCCGCACTTTCTCCGCGTCTTTCTGGCGTGGCCGGGCCCTGTGGCGCCGTGCATGAAGTGCAGTACATGTCGCTTCTCTATCGGACCGATCATGTCGAGGGGGTGCCTTCGTCCTGGAATCTGCTGCTGGATCCGGCCCTTTCCGGTCGCGTGATCCTGCCGACCTTCCAGAATGTCATGGCGGTCAATCTCCTTCAGGTCATGTCCGTCATGAATGGCGGCGGATTGGTGGATGAGCTTGATCCGGGTTTTGCCGCCATGGCCGGTATTGCGCGGCAGTCGATCGGATTCGAGCAGTCGTCCGCCATTCTCGAAAGCTACATCAAGGATGGATCCGTCTGGGCCATGCCGTTCTGGAACGGACGGGCGCAGCTGCTTGTCGATTCCGGCGCTCCTGTCGATTATGTCCGGCCCCGGGAAGGCACTATCCCTTTGATTGCCACGCTCAGCGTGCCCGTTGGTGCCGAAAACAAGGAGGCGGCCTATCGCTTCATCGACTTCTTCCTGAGGAAGTCCAGCCAGGAAGCCTGGGTCGAAGGCTACCGCGTCGGCAGTGCTCGGACCGACATCGTCGTGCCCGAGGAGCTTCGTGATCGGCAGATCCCAGAGGCCGAGCTCGATAGCCTGCTTTTGCCGGACCTGGCTGTCATGGCCGAGCGCATGCCCGAGTGGTCCGAGCGCTGGGATCGCGACGTCGTTCCGGCGGCGAGGTAAGTCCAATGGCGAGCACCGTTTCTCTTGCCTTGCCCGCGGCGCGTTCGCGGGCAACGGGGCCAGCGCATCTTTATCTTGCGCTTTCGCCCTCCGTGCTGATGCTCCTCGTCTTCTTTGCCCTCCCCATGGGCATGATGATTGGCCTCAGCTTTTCTGATCCAGCATCAGGGCTGCCATCGCTTGCGAGTTATGATCGTTTCTTTACCGATGGGCTTTCGCTTGCCGGGATCATGCGGACCGTTTCAATGTCACTCTGTGTCGCGATAGCCGTGACCGTGCTCGGCTACCCCGTTGCGTATTATCTGGCTAGGGCCAGGGGGCGGACGCGTGCGATCGTTTTTGCATTGGCGCTTGCGCCAGAGCTTGCCGGTGTCGTGCTTCGTACCTATGGCTGGCTGATCATCCTGGAGGATCGCGGCTTCATCAATGATGCGCTTCTGCATCTCGGCCTGATTTCTTCGCCGCTGCCTTTATCCAAGAACATGTTCGCCGTCGTGGTGGGGCTGACCCATGTGGTTCTTCCCTTCGGCATCCTTTCGTTAATGACAAGCATCCAGGGGATCGATCCCAACCTGGAACGGGCCGCCCAGGTTCTTGGTGCCAACAGGGCGAGCGTCATCCGCCATGTGGTCCTGCCGCTCTCCGTGCCTGGCATCGTCAGCTCGCTGATGATCTCCTTCACCATGGCGGCAAGCGCTTATGCCACCCCTGCCCTTCTCGGTGGAGCCGGTTTCAAGGTTCTGGCGACCATGATCGCCGAGCAGGTGCTCTTCTATGTCAACTGGTCCTTTGCCGCCGTCATGGCCAATGTCCTCTTCCTCATGATGCTCGTGGTTTCCTATCTCGGCATCCGCTTCGAGGCGCGCAGACGCAACAGGCTCAGCGGCCTTGGAGGTCATTCGTCATGAACAGGATTTCCAGTTTTCTGTTTTGGGCGTCGCTGGTCGGTGTCCTCGTCTTCATCACCATGCCGATCATCGTGGTGCTGGCGGCTTCCTTCAGCCCAACTTCGGAGGTCACACTTGATCCCCGGCTGTGGACGCTTCGCTGGTATTCCGACCTCATCGACCCGCGCTGGCTCGAGCCTTTCTGGCTCAGTGTCAGGATTGCCGTGATCGTCAGTGTGATCAGCGGGATTGCCGGGCTCTTTGCCGCCTATGCCATCGTCTTCGAGCGGTTCCCGAGAAGCGACATGGTCATGTCCTTCCTCCTGTCGCCACTCTCGGTGCCGCAGATCGTCAAGGGGGTGGCAATCGTCCTTTTCATCTCGCAGCTCGGCCTGCAGCGGTTTCTCGGGACCGAGGCGCTGATTGCAGCCCATGTCGTGCTGACGCTTCCCTTCGTCACGCGCATGGTGGCCGGCTCGATCGCAAATTTCGACCGGGGCCTGGATCATGCGGCGCAGATCCTGGGCGCCGGCAGGTTTGATCGGCTTCGCTATGTGCTCCTGCCGCTGATCAAGCCTGGCCTTCTGTCAGGCGTCACCTTCGCCTTCATCATCTCCTTCAACAATATCCCGCTTTCGGTGTTTCTCGTCCGTCCGGGCGACACCACGCTGCCGATCAAGGTGATCAACCATCTCGAATACAGCCTCGATCCCGTGATGGCAGCCGTCAATGTCGCATCGATGATCTTCATCCTCGCGGCGATCTTCATCTTTGAGAAAATCGGCGGCTTTTCCGCCCAACTGCATGGGGGAAGCAAATGAGCGCTCTCGACATCGAACTGCAATCCGTGACCAAATCCTATGGAGCCGTGCCCGTCGTCAGAAACTTGAGCCTTGCCGTGCCACGGGGAGAATTCGTCAGCATTCTCGGGCCCTCCGGATGTGGCAAGACGACCACGCTCAACATGATCGCCGGCTTTGCAGCCCCTTCCTCCGGCGACATTCGCATCCGTGGCAAAAGCCAGGTTCGGGTATCACCCGAGAACCGCAATATCGGGCTCGTCTTTCAGAACTATGCGCTCTTCCCGCATATGACCGTGGCCGAGAATGTCGGTTTCGGGTTGAAGATGCGCAAGGTCCCGCGAGCCGAGGCGGAAGGCCGGATCGTGGAGGCACTGGAAAGTGTGCATCTTTCAGGCTTTGCCGATCGCTATCCGCGGGAGCTTTCTGGCGGCCAACAGCAGCGGGTGGCGCTGGCAAGGGCCATTGCACCGCGCCCTTCTGTACTTCTGCTCGATGAGCCCCTGTCCAACCTCGATCTCAAGCTTCGCGAGGCCATGCGCATCGAGCTCAAGGAGATCCAGGCCGCACTCGGCATGACTTTCGTCTATGTGACGCATGATCAGGAAGAGGCCATGGCCATGTCGGACCGGATCGTTGTCATGTGGCAGGGCGAAATCGCGCAGGCTGGCCGGCCCGGTGACATCTACAGGCATCCGCAGTCCAGTTTCGTCGCCGATTTTATCGGGCGGTCCAACCTGATCCCGGCCTCGACCTTTCTGTCCACTGTCGACGGGACGGAAGTGCTGCTCGGATCGTCTGGCCTTAGGGTGATATCGTCGGAGCGCCCGGTGTCGGACCAGCCGCGTTTCCTGTGCATTCGACCGGAGAGTTTTCGCATCATCGGGGACGCCGAGAAGGTATCGACGGGGAGAAACAGACTCACGGGAACGCTCAGGCGGATCGTCAACCTCGGCGCCCAGCTCGATCTGTCCATTGAGATCGCGCCCGAACTTTCGATCTCTGTCGTCATCCCCTCCTCGCAGTCAGGGATGCTACCCACCATTGGCGAGGAATGCCGAGTGTTCGTGGCCGCAGAGGACGTGACGCTTCTCAGCCATTGAGACGCCCAGCGATCGGGTTCGCCTATCAATCGGACCCGATCGCTATTGGAGAGCCAGCCGTCACCCGGCCTAGCCTTTGGTCGACGGCAATTGCCGTAACCGGTGATATCGACGCCACCGGATCAATCTCGAGGAGACTGATTATGATGCTCAAGGACAAGATCCACGCCACGCAGAATTCCACCAATGTCTGCGCCGAAATCGAGGGTTTCGACTTTCATGACTATGACGATCGCGACATCGCGGAATTGCGCAGGCTGTGGCTCCAGTTCGGCGTGCTGCGGTTCAAGCGGACCCAGATCAGCGATGCGGACCAGGTGCGCTTCTCCAAGCATTTCGGGGACTTCGTCATCCATCCCAAGCAGTTGCAGGAAGGCGGCCATCCGACCCATCCGGAGATCCTGGTGATTTCCAACCAGATGAAGGACGGCAAGCCAAGCGGCGCCCTCGGTAACAGCGAAGCAACCTGGCACACGGACACCTGGTTCTACGAGCGCCCGCCGGCAGGTGCCATTCTGAGGGCTATCCAGGTGCCACCGTCAGGTGGGGACACCTACTTCCTGTCGACCTATCTCGCCTATGAAAGCCTGGCCGAGGTGCTGAAGAAGGCCGTCACTGGCCGGCAGATCTTCTTCCAGAACGTCTATGACAAGACCGGCAAGCTGCGGCTCAACAAGACGGAGCCGAAGACCTCGGATTTCCGGGAATGGGACGGTGTGGTGCATCCGCTGGTCCGCACCCATGGCGAAACCGGTCGCAAGGCGCTTTATCTCGGTGGCACGATCGAGGGGGCCTGGATCGTCGGCATGCCGATGGACGAGAGCCTCGATCTCCTGAGGGAACTTTGGGACCACACGACCGGCATGGCCGATGTGTTCGTCCAGTCCTGGGAAGAGGGCGACATCATGATGTGGGACAATCGCTGCACCATGCATCGCCGTGACGGCTTCGATCCGTCGACGATCCGCGTCATGCACCGGACCACGACCTCGGGCGAGCGTCCCGTCTGATGTGGCAATGCGAGAGCAGGAGAAGATCATGAGCATGCACTACCATATGGCGGATTGCCACCCGCCTCTGTCGACGGAGCTCCTCGCCCTGCTCTCGCAGACCGAAACCCCAACCATTGGTCATGTCGAGCATGTCGGCTTTGTCGGCGATGCCATCCTGCCCATCTATCCGGCGCGGGTGGCGGGCCAGGCGCTGACAGTCGCGGCCCCCGGGCGGGACGGCACGGTCATCTACAGAGCAATCGATCTCCTGCGACCGGGTGACATCATGGTGATCTCAAGAGTGGACCGTGACGATATCGCCTGTGTCGGTGGCGGTGTGGCGCTCGCCGCCCGGGCACGCGGAGCCGCCGGCATTGTCATTGACGGGCCGGCGACAGATCTCGACGAGATCATGGCTGTCGGTCTGCCCGTCTGGTGCCGTGGCCGATCTTCGCGCACCAGCAATCGACAGATCGCTGTCGGTGGGTCGATTAATGTGCCGGTTGCCTGTGGGGCTGCGGCCGTGCTTCCCGGATATGCCGTTCTTGCCGATCCGGAGGGGGTCTTCGTCGCCGATCGGGACCGCATGGAGGCACTTGCCCGCTTGGCCATCGAGCGACAGAAGCGCTCGATTCTTCTGCGCGCCCATCTTGCCGAGGGGCGCTCCATCTTTGATTTCGATCGCGAGAGGAACTCATGAACATCTCCATGATCCAGATGAGTTCGCAGCCCGACCGTGCCGCCAATCTCGCACAGGCTCTTCTTCTGATGGAGAAGGCCTGTGCGCAAGGGAAACCAGACCTCCTGGTGCTGCCGGAGCATTTTGACTGGACAGGTGGGACGCCCGAGGACAAGCGACGGGTCGCCGATGTTGTACCCGGCGGTGATGCCTACGAAGTGGTGCGCAAATTCGCCAGGGACGCCGGAGTGGCGATCCATGCCGGCAGCCTGCTCGAGCGCCGTCTCGGTGATGAAAGGATCTTCAATACGACAGTTGTCTTCGACGCATGCGGAGCCGAGATCGGTCGATACAGCAAGATTCATCTCTTCGATATCACAGCACCCGACGGCAAACTTTATGCAGAGTCCGCCACCGTTGCACCTGGAGATGGCCTCTTTGTCTACGACATCGCAGGCTTCCGGATTGGATGTGCGATTTGCTATGATCTGCGTTTCTCCCGGCTGTTCGACCGGCTGGCGAGTCTTGACGTGGATGTCGTGATCTTACCGGCCGCCTTCACGCAGCAGACCGGCCGGGACCACTGGGACATCCTGTGCCGTGCACGGGCGATCGAATTCCAGTGCTACTTCGTTGCTTGCGGACAGTGTGGCTCTTACGAAGCGCCCGATGGCGAGCGCCGTTTCATGTTCGGGCATTCGTTGGTCGCCGATCCCTGGGGGCGAATTCTGGCCATGGCGGGTAACGAGATCTGCGTGCTGGAGGCGTTTCTCGACAAGTCGCTCATCAAGCATGTGCACGGCATGATCCCGATGCGCGAACATCGCCGGGATATCAAGGAGATGCCGATCCTTATGGCTGAGATAGGTGGGAGGTAGGGCAGATTGGACGCTGGCTTCAGCGGCTATCCTGGTCGATCGCGAGAAGGTCGAGATGGCTGACGCCCAGCGTCGTGGCGAGCTCATGGATAGTCACGATGGTCGGATTGCGCCGGCCGTTTTCCAGGCCGCTCAGGTATTGCTGGCTGAAGCCGGAGCGCAAGGCGAGTTCTTCCTGCGTCAGGCCCTTTTCCCGACGCAGGCGCGCAAAATTGCGGCCAACCAGTTTGCGCATGTCCATGCCTATCTGATGGCAGGCTGGCTGAATGAAGTTTATCAACTATAGTGCGTATTGGCGACCTGGGGCCTGTTGATGCGGGATCACTTTCCGGACGTGACAGCTTGATCGGCGCAGATTTGGATTGTCGTGACAGAGGTATCCCAATGCGAAAATCGATTCTCCTCAATTCCGTCATCGGCGATATCCTGCGACGCAGACGGGTGGCGCTGGGCCTCAGTCCGCGGTCAATGAAGGTACTGGCTGGCATCGAGCCTTGTGACCTTGCAAGGTATGAAGAAGGATTAAGGTCAATACCGAAGAAACGGTTCGCGCAGATCTGCCAGGCGCTTTCCATCGAACCAGGTGATCTTCCGCCACTTGCCACTGCCGATGAGGCTACCGGATCTCTGCTGACGGATCGGCAGATCTTCGATGGTCGCCACCTCGTCCGCTAGCGGGCGTCTGGAAGCAGAAGGGAGATCGGCAGGTCCTGGTGCCTGCCGGACCTGCCGGTTCGAGGCCCTCGGCAGTGATCGTGTCGATGCCGATTTCTGCCGAGGGTTTTAGGTCGTTTACCTTCACAACACCGGTTCGAACAGTCTGGCATAGGTGTCGCGCAGGAGGTTCTTCTGGACCTTTCCCATCGTGTTTCGGGGAAGATCAGGGACGAAGATCACCCGCTTCGGCTGCTTGTAGCGGGCAAGCCGTTCCTGCAGGGGAAGCAGGATTTCTGCTTCGGTCATCGTCGCTCCCGGCTGGCAGACCACGATTGCGGTTACGCCTTCGCCGAAATCGGGATGGGGAAGGCCGATCACGGCGCTTTCAAAGACGCCCGGCAATTGGTCGATCTCGGTCTCGACCTCTTTCGGATAGATGTTGTATCCGCCCGAAATCACCAGATCCTTGCCGCGTCCGACAATATGGACATAGCCGCGCGCGTCGATCATGCCGAGATCGCCTGTGATGAAGAAGCCGTCTTGTCGAAACTCGGCAGCAGTTTTTTCCGGCATGCGCCAATAGCCCTTGAAGACATTGGGGCCGGAGACTTCGATCATGCCGGTCTCGCCGTCAGCGAGCTTTCTGCCATCTGCAGGATTGGTGATCCTTAGGGATACACCGGGAAGCGGAAAGCCGACGGTTCCGGCGACCCGCTCGCCCGCATACGGGTTTGAGGTATTCATATTAGTCTCGGTCATTCCGTAACGCTCCAGGATCCGGTGGCCGGTCATGGCCTCGAACTGCTTGTGCGTTTCGGCAAGAAGAGGGGCCGAACCAGAGATAAAGAGACGCATGCCGGCGGTGAGTTCTTTGGTCAGGGACGAGCTCTGGATCAGCCTGACGTAAAAGGTGGGAACTCCCATCATGCAGGTCGCTACCGGCATAAGCTTCAGCACTTGCTCGGCGTCGAACTTGGGCAGGAAAATCATCGAGGATCCTGCAAGCAATGTCACGTTGGAAGCAACGAAAAGACCATGAGTGTGGAAGATGGGAAGCGCATGGATCAGTCTGTCGGTCCGGGTGAAACGCCAGCAATCGCGAAGCGTTGTTGCGTTCGACAGAAGGTTGTCATGGGTGAGCATGGCACCCTTCGACCGGCCCGTGGTTCCGGAGGTATAGAGTATGGCAGCGAGATCGTCGGGACCGCGCGCAACATCGGCAAACGTCTCTGACTGACTGCGCGCGAGATCCATAAGACTGCCCTCGCCGGATGGGTCCAGGGTTTCGACAACCGCGGACCTTTGGGCAGCAATCGACTGCAGCTTCTCTTTCGCAGCAGGATCGCAGATGACCAGACGCGGTTCCGCGTCACCGAGGAAGTAGTCGAGTTCCGTCAGCGTATAGGCGGTGTTGAGAGGCAAGTAGACGGCACCTGCCCTCACGCAGGCAAGGTAGAGCATCAAGGCTTCTGGACTTTTCTCCACCTGCACTGCGACCCTGTCGCCGGGCTCGACGCCGCAGGTCACGAGCGCGTTTGCGAGCTGTGCGGAGAGCGCGAGCATCTGACCATAGGTGAACTGCTGGCCTGAAGGTATCTCGATGAAGACATCCTCGGGAAGCACGCTGTTGCGGATCGCGTCGAACAGATGATTGTTCATGCGCTGAACTCCTTGCTGCCATTTTTTTCGTTCTGAACATGTGTCGCGCCGGAGTTTGAGCCGGCTGTTGGTAGGAGGTTCCTTGTTCCCCTGTCTGTCGGCACCAGTTTGCGCACCGGCGATGCCGCCACGACCTCGCTTCGTGCCGCAAAGGCCTCGTGGTTCTTCTCTATGTCGTCGAAATTGTAGAGATAGTTGACCATCAGCCCATGGGACTGGCGCATGGCACGCGGTGATCGGTCCGCCAGGATGTTGATCCGCTCCAGCCTTGCGCCATTGCCCAGATGAAAACGGGCGACAGGATCAATCACCCGTCCCCGCTCGTTCCGTGCCTTGAGGAAATACCAGGCAGCAGCACCCGTCAGCACCGGCTGCACCCGCGCGCTCAGCTCTGCATCGTCGGCCCAGCCGCTATCGTCGAGCGCTTCGAGCTTTGCCTTGTCGGCTTGATTCAAGGCTTCGGACGTTTCGCGGCGTCGCTCTTCGGCGAGCCAGTTGGCAAGGCCCGGGACGGGAGAAAGCGTGACGAATGTCTGCAGCTTCGGCAGGTCGCGCTTCAGATCCTCGACCACCTGCTTGATCAGGAAATTGCCGAAGGAAATGCCTCTCAGGCCATCCTGGCAATTCGAGATTGAATAGAAGACGGCGGTCGTCGCCTCTGCCTCTGCGATCGGTACTCGATCCTCGAGCAGGAGATCGGCGATGTTGTCGGGGATCTCGCGGGTAAGTGCTACTTCCACGAAGATCAGTGGATCGTCGGCAAGCTGTGGATGGAAGAAAGCAAAGCAGCGCCGGTCCTTCGGTGCAAGCCTCAGCCGCAATTCCTCCCAGCTGCCGATCTGGTGGACCGCCTCGTAACGGATGATCCTTTCCAGGATGTCGGCGGGTGTCGACCAGCTGATTGGCTTCAGCATCAGAAAGCCACGATTGAACCAGGAGCTGAAGAGATGGGCGAAATCGGAATCCACCGCCTCTAGGTCCGGCCGTTCCCTCTTCATCTTGAGCAGCGCTTCACGCATCCGCACCAGGCTCTCGATGCCGTTCGGGGCAAGATTGAAACGCCGGATGAGTTCCTGGCGGCGCGGTTCTGCCGCCTCATGCAGGGCGAGCAGGGCAACAGGTGTCGGATCGCGCCGATAGGTGTCGATCGCGCTTTCCAGCTCTTTTGTCCTTGGCCCGAAGTTGAGGAGCAGCCTTTGCATGAAATCCAGCTGGCCCTCGGGCGAAAGCCCGCGCCAGGCGGTCAGAATATCGTTGGCAAGAGCCATGCCCGAGGCTTCCCCCCGACCAGACAGCAGCGCTTCGCAAAGGGCCTCCATCCGGTCGACCGGATTGGAGCCGTCGACGGGAACGCTGAGCGACAAAAGCCTGCGGCCACGATCTGTGATGGCCTGGAGCATGTCGCCTAAGAAGGACGTCGTGTTCATCAGATCCCTCCAAGCATTTGATTGGGCAACCAGGTGGCGATACCAGGAAAGATACACAGGATCAGGATCGCGATGAACATCACGATCACATAAGGCAGCGCCCCCCAGAGGATTTCCCTGGTCGGAATCTTCGGGGCAATGGCATTGATGACGAAGAGATTGAGGCCGATCGGCGGGGTGATCAGTCCGACCTCCATGTTGATGGTCAGCACGATCGCAAACCAGTAGGGGTCGAACCCTGCCTGGGTGACGATCGGGAAGAGCATCGGTGCAGTCATCACGATCACGGCGACCGGTGGCAGGAACATGCCGCAGACCAGGAGAAAGACATTGATGATGCCAAGCAGGACCCAGCGATTGACGTCGAGATCGGCAATGAAGGTCGCGACCGACTGGGTGATGTAGAGAGATGACAGCGCAAAGGCGAAGAGCTCGGCTGCTGCCATGATCATCATGATCATCACGCTCTCGCGCATGGCCGAGGAGAAGATGTGGGCGACCGGTTTGAAGCGAAACAGCCGGTAGGCGATGATGACGACGAGCAGTGTCAGGAGAGCGCCGGCACCGGCCGCTTCCGAGGGGGTCGCCACCCCGCCATAGAGCACATAGAGGGTGCCGGCGATGATCAGCAGGAAGGGCAGAACCCGTGGCAGCGTCGCCAGACGTTCTTTCAGGGTGTAACGTATGGCGGCTCCGTCGAAGACATAGCCCTTGCGTTTGCAGTCGATGATCGCCCAGGTCATGAACATGGCAGTCAGCATGAGGCCTGGAATGATCCCGGCCATGAACAGCCGGCCGATCGAGGTCTCGGTCGCGATCCCGTAGACAATCAGTGTCACCGAGGGCGGGATCAGGATGCCGAGTGTGCCGCCGGCTGCAATCGAGCCCGTGGCGACTGAATTGGGGTATCCCCGGTTGATCATCTCGGGAATGCCCATCTTGCCGATCGCGGCACAGGTGGCCGGCGATGAGCCGGTCATGCCCGAAAAGATAGCGCAGGCGCCGATATTGGAGAGAACCAGGCCCCCTGGCACGCGGTTCAGCCAGCGGTCGAGCGCCGTGTAGAGATCCGAGCCTGCAGGTGACGAGGCGACCGCCGCTCCCATCAGAACAAACATCGGGATCGACACATAGGCGAGATTGGCGATGCCCGAGAACATGGTGTCGCCGAGCACGAAGAATATATCCAGGCCGCTTTGAAAATAGAGCGCGGTCACGGCAGAAAGCCCAAGCGCAAAGGCGATCGGCATGCCTGTACCAAGCAGTGCGAAGAGCGAGACGATCAGCATTGCGCCGGCAATGGTGGGGCTCATCGGGTGACCTTTCCGGACGTGGTGGGCGGAGTTTGTAAAGGCGTCGGGATCGTCGGTTCGACAGCCACGACTTGGGGATCCGCGGCGGGATCGGTGATCTGCTCGCCAAGGATCAGCGAGAGGATCCGGGCCACATATTGAAGGCACAGAAGACCGAAACCGATCGGCAGCGCCAGAAGCGGGATCCAAAGCGGCGGGGCCCAGACACTCGAATGTTTCCAGTTGCCGGCCCAGGCGTCATGAAACTGGATCCAGCCGGCGGCGAACATGATGGCGCAGAAGAGAAGCCCAAGCAGGCTGCCGAGAAGCTGCAGCCGGGATCGGTTCTTCGCCGACACCAGGACTTCGACCACGTCGACCCCGACATGACCGCCCGTCAACAGCACGTAAGGTGCGCCGAGAAAGATCGCGACGGTCGCCGAAAACACGACGAAGTCTGTCTGCCAGATCGTCGGCCAGGCGAAGATGTAGCGCATCAGGATCATCTGACAGACGACCAGCATGGCCGCGATGATCAATGCGGTCGAGATCAGCGCAAAGAGACGCGAGAACTGGCTGATGAACCAGATATAGCCTTTTACCATGTGAAGAAATCCTCGGCAGTGTCGGGATCCGGGGCGGCAATATTCTGGCCGCCCCGCACTGGTCGGCTCGCGATCACTCGACCGCGAGTGCCTTTTCGATCAGCTTGTCGCCACCCTCGACCTTTTCGGCGAAGTTTTTGTAGGCCGACTGCTTGGCGATCTCGAGCCAGGCGTCGTAATCGGCCTTGGACATTTCGACCACTTCGACGCCTGCCTTCTTGTAGGCGTCGATCATGATCTGGTCGCCCTTGCGGACTTCCTCGTTGAAATAGACTTCGGCCTTTTCGCCAGCGGCAAGCAGCGCTTTTTGCTGGTCCGGGGTCAGCTTGTCATAGGTCTGCTTGGACAAGAGAACCGGCTCATACATGAACCAGAGCGCATTTTCGCCGGGTGCGGTCAGGCACTTCGCCTGCTCGAAGAGGCGGTAGGACACGAAGCTCGCCGACGAGGTGTTGGCAGCATCGAGAACGCCGGTCTGCATGCCGGAATAGATTTCCGAGGACGGCATGGAGGAAATCGAGGCGCCTGCAGCGGCGAGCATTTCTTCGAAAGCCGGACCGGCTGCGCGGATCACCTGGCCGTTGATCGTGTCAGGCGAGGTGATGCAGCCCTTCTTCGAGGCAAAGGCTCCCGACAGCCAGGCATCGGCGATTACCATGGCCCCCTGATCCTCGATGACCTTCTTGATGTCAGCCATGAACGGGGAATCGTTGAGCCGGACGGCCCGGTCAAAACTGCCGACGAGGCCCGGCATCAGCGTTGCCGAGAATTCGGGGTGTCGACCCGACGCATAGTCGAGTGGAAACGAGGTGAGGTCGAGCAGGCCGCGCGTCAGTGCATTCCACTGGTCGTTAGGCTTGTAGAGGGACGAGCCCGCAAAGACCTGGATCTTCAGGTCGACATTGGCGGCCTCGACCTCCCTGGCGATCAGCTGGACCATCTCGTCGCGGATGTCGCCCTTGCCACCGGGAAACTGGTGCGAGGCCTTGAGAACGGTTTCTGCCTGGGCCGAAACGGCGCCGAGCGTGACTGCGACCATGGCAACGCCAAGGCTCAAGCTGCGTGTGAGCATCTTCATAGGTTTCCTCCCTTGATCCGGCCTCCCCGCCGGATTGGAAGCAATGTGAAACCATCTTGCACACGAAGTCAATCATCTTGTATACAAGAAAACATCTCTTGTACGCGGGGGGCTTGGCGTGAGCGAGCAGAGCACATTTCATAAACTTCGGGACGAAATCGAAAATGGTATCGTGACGGGGGAGTTCGAACCCGGCGACCGCTTGGACGAGAGCCAGCTCGCCGCACGCTTCGGTGTCTCGCGAACCCCGATTCGGGAAGCACTGATGCAGCTGAGCGCCATCGGCCTGGTCGAGATCCGGCCGCGGCGCGGCGCCGTGGTGGTCGACCCAGGACCTCGTTACGTCTTCGAGATGTTCGATGTGATGGCAGAGCTCGAGGGAATGGCCGGGGCCCATGCTGCGCGCCGTCATACTAGTGAGGACGCAGAAAGGCTGCGTACCGCCCATCAACGTTGCACGGATGCAGCGATGAGCAACGATACCGACAGTTATTATTACGAAAACGAAATATTCCACCAGGCGATCTATGATGCCAGCCATAGCGGCTTCCTCAAGGAGCAATGCGCAGCCTTGCACAGGCGCCTTCGGCCCTATCGGCGTCTCCAGTTGCGTGTTCGCAACCGCATGAAGGTTTCGCTCGAGGAGCATGGCGGGATCGTCGATGCGATACTTGACGGCAATGACGATCTTGCCCGCGCACGTCTGCGGGGCCATGTCGCGGTCCAGGGAGACCGCTTCAGCGACCTCGTCGCCAATATCGAAAAGCTGAAAAGCCGGACGCAAAACGAGGGAGCCTCGACGGGTAGATCGAAGGGCGGCTGATCAGATCCAAATCCAGCCCCAGGCCCGGGCCCGACTGCAGCTCTCGCGTGTTGTGTCCGATCTCGAACTGTATTCTACAAGACTCTATCGGGACTGTCTGGCAGATCGGCAGCGGCGTAGCGCTCGCAGGACGCCCATATTGAAGCGGAGGGCACGCGCGTCCGAGGTCGCGGCATTATTCGGCTTGCCGCGAGATCGTGGATCTGTCTGGCGGAGAGCACGCTTTCGGTGCAGTCTGTTTTTGTCCACGTCCAAACGCCATGCTCAGAATCAACCCACTATGATGAGTTTATTAGAGCGGTGAAATGGCTTTATTGAACTATTAAATGGGGCAATTCCGTATTGGCCGCGTGCCATCTATGAAGATGGAGATGGTGAAGGACAGCTGACTGGCGCGGTGGAAGAAACCCACGAAAGAGGAGATCCTCGAAAGCCGGCGCACCTTGGATGAGCGTGCCCGTACAGGCGATCTCAGGCTGCCGGGTGCAGTGTCCGAAATTCGCAAGGGTTTTGGCATGACCCAGGTAGAGGTTGCCCGAACACTCTCACTCTGCAGATGCCAGATTGCCGAGATGGAAGTCGGGACGGCGAACCCGACGCTTGAAACATTGGACAGAATTGGCCGGCTGTTCGGTTTTTCGGTCGGTTTTGTCCCTCAAGGTCATCTCGAGACCTCTGAATGATACAGCGCTGCGCCTGCCCTGTAGCCAGGCGTAAGGACAGCCAGAACCGATCCTTGAGTTCTCTGGCCCAGTGGCCCCTCGCCTCGGAGCGGATAGCCTGTCCACACGTTTCCGCCGTTGCATGGCATGCATCGATTAAGGGACATCCGTCACTTCGTTCCGGTCGCGTCATCCCTGCTTCACCCTCACCATTCCGGGCCTCGCTGTGGAAATCTGGCGTTTCCTTGCATGAAACGCTTGGTCGGTCATCACTCGGCGTGCTTCGAGCATAGCCCTGCCTTAGCTGAGTTCCGCATCTGATGTTGTCGAGACTTTGCCAAGACTTCGCCCTCATCTGCGGCCTCGCCGGCTATCATTGCTTCGACGTTTGTCATTGAGCAGCGAGGAGGATCGAGACACATGCCAGGCGAGGAGACGACTTCAATCCCGGATATTCAGATCAGTTCAGCTGCAGCGGCGTCATTTGGGGCTGTTCGGGCCGGCCCGTTGCTGCTCGACGAGCCAAGCATGCTAGCGAGCGGTTCGACGCTGTCGGTCCGCGAAGTGCATGGCGTGCTGGACGAGGCTTGGGCCGATATCCGGGCTGGTCGGACGCTTGGCGGCAAGTCCGTTTTGTCCCTGCCGGAAGAGGCATTCTGGCCGGATCTCGGTTGCGAGGGGCGTCCAGCCTGGTTTGCAGGCGAACGGCTCGGCTGGAAGCTTTCCTGTCTTTATGGCGTCAATCCACGATTTGCCGGCGTCAAGGTGATCGGTGCCAATGCCTTCAACCGCATGCATGGCCTTCCCCGCTCCAGATCGACCTTCGTCCTGATGGAGAAATTTACGATGCAACCGCTCGCAATTGTCGATGCGACCCGGCTTTCGGCTGCCCGCACTGGCGCGTACGCCTCGCAGGTTCTTCGTCTGTGCGTGACAAAAACTGACAGGATCAACGTGTTTCTCTTTGGCGCAGGGCCGATCGCCAAAGCCATCCTTGCTTCGCTCGCCGAGCGTGGCGCATCCCGCATCGCCCGTGTCCATGTCAGGGCGCGCAGGCTCGAAAGTGCAAGCGCCCTGCAAGCCGCCCTATCGCCTGCCCTTCCCTTCGAGATCGTTGCGGTCGAGGACAATCATTTCCTGCCGCAGGCTGACTTCGTCATCACCGCAACCAATGCCGATCGCCCGGTCTTTGCCGATGGCGAGTTGAAGCGTGACGCCTGCCTTCTCCATCTGGGTGGCGACGAGGTGCCGGTCGAGACCTTGCGGCGGATCTTGAGACAAGGTCATCTCGGTTGCGACGACCTGGAAACCGTATCCATACGCAATTCGCAGAGCCTTGCACTGCAGTTTTCACGGGCAGGTTCCACGCTTCAAGTGCTCGGTCCCCATCTTGGTATCCTCGAATTGTCGAAGACGGCCGACTGGCGCCTCGATCCGGGAAGCCCCGTCTCCGTCACCTGTGTCGGCCTACCCATACTCGACCTCTACGTGGTGGCCGCACTTTACGAGAAACATCTCGCGGCGGCTTGAGAGCATCCCGTTTCGTGCACCTTCAAGGAAACTGGCGACGGAGAAGGCTATGCAGGGTGAGGCAGGCCCGATTCAAGGAGAAGGAATGCATCATGCCCTATCTGACGCGGCAGCTGGCCGACCATGCGCTTGCAATCGATGCGGACAATCTTTCCGTGGAGGTGAAGGAGGTCACACTTGTCTGCGTGCTCGACCTTTTGGCGGCCGCAATCGCAGGCGCAGGATCGCCGGCACCTTCAGCTGCTATTGCAACCTCTGAGCTGCTCTATGGCAGTGGTCGGGCACCGGCCTGGTTCACCGGACAGACATGCTCGCTGCTTTCAGCCCTTCTTCACAACGCTCTTTGCGCATCGGCGCTAGATCTGGATGACGGCAATCGCGCGGCCCGTGGACACCCGGGTGCAAGTGTCATTCCGACGGTCCTGACCCTTGCTTCCATCATGCCGCAGATCGGCGCGACAGACATACTCTCGGCCATCATTGCCGGCTATGATGTCGGCGTCAGGATCGCCGCCGCTCAGAACAGTGACGCCATAGCCACGCGTCAGACCGGGCGTTGGGCGAGTTTCGCCTCCGCGGCAGCTATTGGCCGCCTGTTGAGGATCGAGTCTTCTCATCTTGCCGAGGCTCTTGCCATTGCAGGTGTTGTGGCACCCAATCAGAGGGCCAATGGCAGTTCCGGCTATTCGAGGGTGACCGGAAACCTGGTCAAGGAGGGCATTGCCTTCAGTGCCCAGACCGGTCTTCAGGCCGTCTTTCTGGCGCGCGTCGGCTTCACCGGTCCGGTCGATCTGCTCGATCACGTGGAATTCTATGACCGGGACCGGATCCTCGATCGGCTCGGATCCCGGTTCGAGATCTCCGACACCTATTTCAAGCCCTATGCCTGCTGTCGCTACATCCATCCAGCCCTCGACGCCTGTCTTGCTCTTCGCCGTGACCACGGCTTCACACCGGGCGACATTGATCGGATCGAGGTGGCTACCTTCCCGTTCGCGCTCAGACTTGCCAATAGCTGCGATCCGGAAAACCTGACGGCACTTCAGTACAGCCTCCCCTATTGCCTGGCTGTTCTCGTGCTGCACGGTGACGACGCACTCGCCCCTGTCACGCCGGGTCTTCTGCACCAGACCGCGCTGTCAGCTCTCGCCGCGAAGGTCGAGCTGATTGACGATCCCGAGGCTGAAGCCCGGTTTCCGGCGCAGACCTGTTCAAGGGTCACCATTCATCTCAAATCCGGCATGCGGCTCGTGTCTGACATGATCGGTGCGCGCGGAGATCCTGCCTGGCCCCTGGACCGTGAGGCACTTGTCTCGAAATTCCGCGCGGTTTCCGGAAAGCGGTTCCAGCAGGTGGATCAGGACAGTATCATTCGCTCGGTCGATCGTCTCGGCGAGGGAAATGCCTGCGACCTCTTGCAAATCCTGGAAGGACGAAAGTCCGGCATGTCGTGCGTTGACAGACACGCCAACCAGATCCGGTAGAGGCTCGGACCATCTGATCGATTGGCCAATGCCACCTGGCAAAACAGCTTCACCAGGCAGCCGAATCCGCTTTTGTACATGCTTCGCCTCTGACAAACTCCAACTCCTCCAGCACATCCGATATTCCGCAGCCGGACCGAACCTGCGGCGGCAGGACGCATCGCATGCCCATCTTGCCATGTTTCTGGAAGAGGAGCTTTGCCTTGCTGTCATCAATCTTGGCGACGACGCCGTCCATTTTTACGATCTCGATTTGTCTAGCTTCAATCTTGTGCTGCGCCAGTCTCTGTCCTTGAGCCCCGGATGCGGGCCCCGTCATTTTGCACGCGCGAAGGAGACGCTCTACATTGCCGGAGAGCTCTATCAACGCGTCTGTATCGTGATGAAGTCCTTAGGACGCTTTGAGGTCGTTGCGGGGCATTCGCCCTTCGGGGATTGCGTGAATGACGGATCCGTCTCTGCCATCAGGACGTCGAGCGATGGACGCTTTCTCTATGTCGCGGGACGGCGGCAAAATGCCATTGCATGGATGACGATCGGCGAGGCCGGCGAATTGACAGCTCGCGGGGAGGTCCCCTGCGGAGGAGAGGTGCCACGTGACTTTGCCTTTGACGGAACCGGCCGATGGACGATCGTTGCCAACCAGGGCTCTGATGAATTGTCCGTTTTCGAGATGGACACGGAAACCGGGCAACTGTTGGAGCTCGACGGGAAGATCGACATCCCCCGTCCCTCTTGTATTGCCGTCCTCAGATTATAGGCCGCAGAGAGCACGCCCTTGCTGTCGTCAAAAAATCGATGGCCTTGGTAAGTTCAAGTCCCGCGTTATACTGTTTTTCAAAAACAGTATAACGCGGGTGGTGAGTGGCCTTCGGGCAAGTCTGGAAACATGATCGCGCCAAGCTAAAACCGGCCATCCAGGATATGGGCCTTACCGGCTATGAAGACATGCCGGACCTTCGAGACATTGTGCAGGTCCGTGATGATGATATCTGCCCTTTTGCCGGGTGCAATTAGCCCACGATCTCCAAAAATCTCGGGAAAGACACGCGCAACATTGCCTGTCGCAAGTGCCACCACCCACGGCAGGGTTTGTGCGCTCACCCTGGTCATTCTGTGAAGGGCCGATGGGATCGTGTCCCAGTCGCCCCCGGCATAGTCGGTCGAGATCGTATCCACGAGGCCAGCTTCGGCCAGGGCGTCGAGATTGTCGGGCTGATTGCGAAACTTCGTATCGATCACATCGAGTGTCGAAACGTCGATCGTGACGCCCAGAGCCTTCAGTTGACGTGCCGTTTCGACGGCCTCATCGGGCAGAAATGATGGATGATTGGCATGGGCGGCGATCATTCGCATATTCGGCAGGCGTCTCTTGAGTGAGATGAGCGTCGCGGCGGTCGGTGCGGCAAGATGGAAGATCGCAGGAAGCCCGAAGGCGGTGGCAGCCTCGGCAATCTCCTCAATGCCTAGAAGCGCGTTCTTGACCGGAGCAAACACTCTTTCCTCAATCAAACTTCGAAGCTCCTGCACTGCTATTCGGTCTTGAAGATACGCTTCTTCAAGCAGGCTCATCAGCTCCGCCTCGCTTGCGGTCGCTAGACCGTCCAGTCTGCGACCGAGGACCGCCTCCTTCAGTCGCCTTGCCATCAGGACGGTGATCCGCTGACCCGTCCGCTCCTCGATCGCATCTGGAATGAAGCGGTAGTCCTGTGCGCCACCGCCGAGTGTCTGGCCGCCACCTGCCTCGCCCAGAACCCGGCAGCCTGCCTGGACGAGATCCTCGATGCGTGCGGACCTGTGGCGAGGGGAAAGACCGCTTCCATCGACCTGGTCCGCCGCCGAAATCGAATGCGGCGTGTGGGCGCTCGTCATGTGGATGTCCATGGGATGGGGGGCGAGAATACCGTCACGCTCGTCCATTATGGCAAGACCGCAGACATTGATCAGCGAGGTCGTGCCCGACAGAAGATGTCGATTGCGCTGCCATTCAACCTCTGTCGACGGCAGCGGATGTGAGCCACTCGGCATGGAGGGGCCGAGAATGGTCGCATGGGCGTGTCCGTTGATGAAGCCAGGCAACATCAGTGAACCACCGGTCGTGATCACCGTTTCACCCTCCATGCATTCCTGAATGCCCGGCATGGCTTCTACGATCAGACCCTTGCGGATGCGGATGGACGCACATTCCAGAAAGGTCCGTCCGTCACCTGTGACGAGGCTTCCGCCACGCATAAGGATGCGATCGCCAATCGGTTCAATCCTCGTCACCATGGGCCTTTTCCTCCGGTCGTGAGATCTCGGTATCATCGAGCGCATAGCCGCTTCCGCGCACGGTCCGGATCAGGTTTCCTCCACCATATTCCATCAAGCGTCGCCGGAGCCGTCCGACATGGATGTTGACCGTGCGTGGTTCGACAAAGATCCCCTTCGGCCAAGCTCCGGCAATCAGTGCCTTGCGCGAAAGGACGCTCATCGGGTTTTGCGCGAAGAAGACGAGCAGTTCGAACTCGATCCGGGTCAATCGGATCTCCCTGCCTCCGCGGCGCACTCGACGGCTCCGCATGTCGATTTCGACATCCCGAAAGGAAATCAGAGAAACGTCATGGGCATTCGATTGCCGCGTCTTGCGCCAGACGGCAGAAACGATGGCGCCCGGTTCCACCGGCCGCACCAAGCCCTCGTCCATGCCGGCTGCAAGAAAATCCGGATAGACATCGAGTGTGTTCGTGCTGAAGAGAACGACGATCCGGCCGCCCGTCCCGTCCATTTCTTCCCGTATCACCCTGCAGATCTCAAGGGCCCCTTCAAGCTGGCCGTCGATGAGGGCAGCGGCCGCCTGCCGCCCAACAATCCGATCCAGCGCATCCTGTTTTGTGACAGCTATTTCGACCGTCAGGCCCTCCCCTTCCAGGAGATGCCGGAGAAAAAGAGAGAGCTCTGCTGCGGCGGAACAGACAACAACCAGGGGTGCGCCACCAGGCGCCTCGCCTTGCCGTTTTTCCATGAACAGGCCTCGATTTCCTGTTTGGTCTCGACACCAGAATGGCACCGTCGGCGCCATGGTTCAAATGCCAAGTCGCAGATCCTTATGAAGAATTGTTGCTGACCTCTTTCGGCCCCGCACTAGCAGATTTGTCACTTGGCAAGCTGGCTGGAAACAGTACCAATTGTGATCGTGCGCGCTCAGGTTGAGGCTGCGCGGTGTCAGTCGACGCTGATTGCCGAAGCCATCAGAAGCCGGACGCGATATCGAGCATGAAAGGCTGTCCCATGGCAAAATCCAGATCCTGGCTGGTCTCGGGCGCCGGAGGTGTCGAGGACCAAAGGCGCGCCGAGCTGCTATTGCTCGCGCCCAACGACGAGGCGAGCCGCCGGATTGTTGACGTTCTGCGAGGCGAGCATGCCGTCAGGCTCGTCTCGAAGATTGCCGCCATGCGCTCGGCTCTTGCCGCGCGGGGCGCCGATCTCCTCATGCTCGACCGCTCGGCCCTCATCGATGAGGACATGACCCATATATGCCGCAGCATTCGTCTCACCAGCTCGGTCGCCATCGTCATCCTGGACGGCTCGGATGATCCTGACTATCGCATACGGGTGCTCGAAGCGGGTGCCGACGATTGTTTTTCAGGAATGCTTGGCATGCGTGAGATAAAGGCGCGCGTGGCAGGGTTGTTAAGGCGGGCCGCATTTGGAGCAGGCGCGCTTTCGATAGGCAGCATCTTGCGGTTTGCAGGCTGGTCGATCGATCCTCACCGGCGTCTTCTGACGGATCCCGGCGGCCGGCATATCGACCTGACAGCTGCGGAGTTTGATCTCCTTTGGGCCTTTTGCCGCAATGGCGGCAAGACGCTCTCCAGACGCACACTTCTGACCTTCACACGGGTTGGCGCCGCACAGCCCGTGGAACGCAGTATCGACGTCCATATCAGTCGGCTTCGACGCAAGATCGAGCCCGATCCCCATCGGCCGGTCTTGCTGAAAACAGTCCGGCTCGGTGGCTATGTCTTCACACCACCCGTGGAGGCCGATCTCTTGCCCGATGAGCGCAGTGGTTGCGAGCCCGACCGCTGACCGGCGCTCGGGATCAGCTTCGGCAGATCTCGCAAAAGGGCGCTGAAAGGACGGCAAATATTAAGTTTTGTGTCTTTTATCACCAAAAAGTTGCACGGGCCTCGGCACCGGATATAACCTCCATTCATAATAATTGCGTGTGACACTATTGTGTGCCGGTCGTATTTTTCGCCGGAAGATATCCATCAAATTCAAATCGGTCCGCATTGCGTCGGTCGTCTTCAGTGACGACCGGCATCTGACGATCATTGCAAAAGGGATCCCTGCCATGAGGAAAAAGCATCCGTTCGATCCGCTGATCGAAGCCATCATAACCGCGCGCAGTCCCGATGCACTCGGTGAGGCTCTAGAGAGATTTGCCCAAAGCCATGGCTTTGCCTATTTTGCCTATCTGCGTCTGGATGGCAGCCAGTGGAGGGCGGTTTCGAACTACCCGTCGGATTGGCTGGACCGCTACTATTCGCAGAATTTCAGTCGGATCGACCCCATCGTACGCGCCGTCAAGCGAGGCGCTCATCCGTTCTGCTGGTCGCTGTACGATACCGTACTCAATCGTGAGCGGCCGGAGGTGATCGCCTTTCGTGACGAGGCAATTGCCCATGGCATCGTGGCGGGTCTGTCGATCCCGATCCGTGTCGGCTTCAGTCATCAGGCGGTGCTGACCTTCGCCTCCTCCGATACCGGATGTCTGAAGGACGCGGTCACCATGGATATCGTCGAGGCGGCGTCGGCTGCCGCCATGCTGCATTTTGCTTTCTCCATGCGCAGAAACCGCTGGTCTCGTGCGTCCGCCGGCGATCTGAACAATTTTGAAGCGACATGCTTGCGCTGGGTGGCCGAAGGCAAGACGCTGCACGATGTGGCTGACCTCCTCGAGGAAAAGTATTCGAAGGTCCGCGTGTCGGTCGACAGGGCAAAGGGCAAGCTCGATGCGGTGACGCTGCAGCAGGCAACGGCGGTCGCCGCACGTCTGATGCTGATTTGAGACCGGTCAGCCATGGCCGCTCATCTTGCGGCCCTGGTCGCCCTCACGCTGATGGGATCCTCAGCCAAATACGAGATCCTGATCAACCAGAATGTTGAAACGGTAACCGGGCCGGATCGACAGAGTCGGCTGGACATCGAGGTTCTTCGAAATGGTCCTTTCTGCCAGTCGCCCGAAGGTTTCGCTGAAGCTGCGCCGTGCCGCATCGGATGCGTTACTCTCACCAAGGCTTCGATTGTCGGGAAGTGCCAGATCCATTCCAGTCCCGATCAGTGCGACAAGCGCGGCCGTTCCGAAGGTGCGCCGCAGATGCCGGTCGATCCGGTCCCTGAAGCCCGCCTGCCCTTCCTGATCAATGCCGGCCATGGCGCCGATATCAAGGCTTTGTCCGTTTGCAAGCACGATATCCGTCCAGACGACCAGGATGCGCGACTGGCCGTGGGACACTTTCGAATCGTAGCGGCCAACAAGCCGCGATCCTTGCGGAATGAGCAGGTGCCGGCCGGTCGCACTGTCATAGACGTTCTGGCTGACCTGGGCGAGAATGCGTCCGGGAAGGTCGGCATTGATGCCTGTCAGCAGCATGGCCGGGATGACAGAGCCTCGGCTGAGCGTCAGGGGCAAACCCCGCTCCGTCATGCCAGCGCCCGCGGCCCCTCGGCCTTTGCCCGCCTCGAGGAAGGCTTGTTTCTGCCCCTGTCCGTTCGGGTCACTGAGGCCGGAACCTTGGGCCCCTATCGCTTCGGCAGCAGCGATGATGCGCGCATCTAGGCCGTCGCCCGCGGAAGCCCTGCTGCGCCCGTCTGCACCATGTCCCAAAGCCGGGTTGGAGGAGAGAGCGGCCACAGTCGAGGTATCGATACGCAGGGGCGAGGCGCGCGCGCCGTCCGCCCTCTGCATCCGTGCCATCGCCTGGCGGTGACGCTCGTTCAGCATGTGCTCCTCATGTTCGCGTTCCAGCCTTTCCCGCCACAGATCCTCGTCTTCCTCGAGCCGTCGCGGCGAATTGCTGGCCGGTTGACTGACGGGTCGAGGATTTGCGGTCGGTTCAGGCCTGGGCGCCGCGATCACCTGAGGTTCTTCTATAACTGGCGGGCGCATCTCGACCGGCGGGTTTTCCCCGATGATCCCGTCGCTGACACCGCGTTTCAGGTTGTCGGCAAAACTCGATGCCGGACCTCTGTCGTCAATTACTTCCCCCGGCGCTCCGTTGCGCCAGAGGCCGCGGGACGAGAGACCGAAGATCACGGCCGCAATGATCAGGAGGATGACGCCAAGGGCCAGAAAGACGGGCAGACGGTTCAGTCGTCTGATCTCGGCATGTTTGTCCGCTCCCGGCTTGCCCCTCATGATATGGGGGGCGCCCAAAAGTTGATGGCCGTCGCTCATGACGAGGCTCCTCCGGTTATTGTCTCCACGAGAAGTGGACCCACTGGAAGGACGCTGCCCGATTGGACGGGATCGGGATTTCCATCGTGACTGGAGCCGCCCTGCCTGTAGACCTTGGAAAGGCGGTGCGACGGCGTGGACAGACGCACCAGGAGATCGCCTTCAACTTCGGCGCTCCAGATACGGAGCTGGATTGCTTCTTGCGCCTGATTGTCGTTGTCGCCTGAGCGATAGCCCTGGCGAACCAGCGCCTCACTGAGGGCGTTTGACAGGGGCTGTGTCTCATCCGCTTCGAACGCAATCGCCGATCCCTGGGGAATGAAGGGGGCAAGATCGCCTGACAGATCAGACGCGATCGATGCCGCAATGGCCGGGTTGCGAAGCGCGCCTTCTTCGCGGTTCTCATCGCCGTCTCGCCCACTTGTTGCCTGGCAGCTGCAAAGGACCAGGGCCGCGAACAGAAATCCTGCTGACTGGTTCATGTCATCCGCCTCTTTTGATGGTGATCTTTTGCTGCCGCCGGCCAACGCCGGAGATGAGGACGGCGCGCTCGACATGATGGTCGATGATCATCATGTCCTTGTTGACCCGGTAATTGACGAGTTGCCTCTGTCCCTCTGAGAGGAGGAAGAGAACCGGCATTTCCTGGCCCGACACTGCGGAGGGAAACTGGATGTAGGTTTTCTGGCCATCGGAATAGACCCGTTTGGGACGCCATCTCGCTGATCCGGTGATCCGGTAGGTGAAATCAAGACGGGAGGCAGAGGGTTGGCCGCTGCCGTCCTGAAGCCTGGCATTGACCGTCGCCAGATCGGCGGATAGCGGATTGGGATAGGAGAAGCCGACACGTGCCATGTATCGGCTTTCATGCGATCGAAGCCGGATATGATAAGTCCGTTTCGATGTGGTGACGATCATCGAGGTATGGAGCCCAGGCTCTGTTGGCCTGACGATCAGATGGATCGTCTCGCCCCTCCCCTCCCCCGAGCTTGCAGCCTCCACGCTCCAGCGGACGCTGTCGCCCAGAAGCACATCCTTGATACTTTCCTGGGCTTCCAGTTCGATGTCGCAGACCTGCAAGGGAGCACAGATGATCGAGGGCTGACCCTGACCATAGAGGAAGACGACCTTGCCCTCTGCCCCGCGGGTGACGATCCCGCTGCCCTTCTGCCACTCGCTCGACTGATGCGTCGCCTTCATTTCATCAGGCGTCATCTGCTGGCCATGCCCGTCTCTCGAACTTCCCATCGCCAAGATGAGCATGGCGAGGAAAAGGCCGGTCGGATCCTGTCTCATCCCGTAGTTCATGATTGCTCTCCGTCTGCTGCTTGGGGTCATCCGGGTCAAAGCTGCGCTGTCCAGTCGAAGTCACGCACATAAAGGCCGATCGGGTTCAGCCTGATCACGGCTTCATCCTGCGGTTCCGTAAGCGTCACCGTCGCAATGCCGCGAAATCTGCGAGTGCCCGTTTCCCGGCCCCGGCGATCCCTTTCGAATTCGGTCCAGTCGATCTGCCAGGTGCGCTCGGAGAGCGACACGATGTTGGATACCTCGACGGCGACCGTCAGTCGCTTGGCGGCCTCGAACGGGGAATTGGCACGAAACCATCCGTTGATCTTCTCGGTCGACGGATCCGAGGCTCTCAAAAGCGCATAGGTGCGGTCGATGTATCGCTTCTGCACGACCGCATCGGGCGTGACCGATCGAAAGCTCGCCACGAAATTGGCGAGGGTCGCACGGACCACACGCTGGTCGGCGTATTCGATCTGTTCGGGCACGCCGACCGCAACCGGGCTGCCCAGCCGGTCGACCTCGACGATATAGGGAATGATGCGGCTCTGCTGGCTGAGGAAGAGAGCGTAGCCAAAGCCGATCGTCGCAAGAGCAAGGCTCAGGACCGCCACCATTCGCCAGGCCCTGGCTTCGCGCACGAAGCCGCCATAGCGTTCGTTCCATTCCATACGACCGGCAAGATAGGGGTTGTCCGCATGGCGTTTCCGTTCGGTCATGATGAAGTCTCCTTGCCTCTTGTCTGCGAGGGCCCTGAGCGAAGCTTTTCGTTTGCAAGACCGAGCAGTGAGGCATGACTGGCGCCTGGTGCTGCGATCAGTTTGTCGCGGGCAGCCGAACCCAGCGCCCGGGCCGTCTGGCCGGCACCCGCAGACAGCCCCGCCATGGCGGCACGGACAAGCGAAGCGCCGCCGGCTCTGGCCGACGTTGCAGCGCTTGCCCCCCGTTGTGCGCCTGCCGCCGCCAGAAAGGCGCCGCCCGCTGCCATGCTGGTTGCCTGCATGCCATGCCGGATCGCTTCGCCACCCTGGGTGACCGAAACGCCCTGGACGACCCCTTGGACAATGCTCGGCACGTAGAGTGAGACAATGAAGACGACGACCGAGATGCCGGCAATCGAGAGGGTGGAAACCAGTGGGTCACTTTCACTGACAGGGGCAGATGCCAGTCCAAGCAGGACCTCCGAGCCGATCCTGGCAATCATCACCAGCGCCATCAGCTTCATGCCGACGGAAAAGGAATAGATCAGGTAGCGGACCGAAAATCCTTGGTGAAGGAGGAGCCGCCAAGACCGAGCATGATCATGCCGGCGAGAAGTCCGACATACATCTCCACCATGACCGCTACGAAGATTGCGGCAACCAGCGAAAAGCAGATGACGACGACGCCCATCGCAATGACCGAGGCAATCGCCAGCGCATTGTCTTCGAAAACCCCGAAGCTTGCATGCTCTGACAAGGCCGAAGCGACCCTGATGCCGGCATCGAAAACCTCGGCCGGGGACGCCGATCCCTGACCCGCTCCGATCGCAAAGAGGCTGTCGACGACAGCCTGTGCAAAGGCCGGGCCCTGGTCGAGAACAAAGGCAAAGAAGCCAATGAAGAGGATGCGACGGACAAGCTCGGCAAACCAGCTGTCCAGCGATGCCGCAGCCAATGCGAGCCCTATAGCGGCAAGCCCGATCTCGATCGAAGCAAGGATCCAGAAAAGTGAACGGGCGGCCTCCATGACCGTATCCTGCCAGTCGCGCGTTGCGACCATCACCTGGTTCTCAAGCTCAGTCAGGACCTCGCCCTGCTGTGCCCATGCCGCATCGCTGCAACTCGAGATGATCATGGCTGCGATGCAGGCAAGGACAAGCCGGAACCCGTTGGTCCGGACGGCGTGCATGTCTGTCTTCGATCCGCCGCTCACCAGCGTGGCTCCATCTTCTGGCCGGGCGGGATCTCGCGGACCGTTGCCCCGAAAAACCGCTCCCGGCGGGCCTGAGCCAGATCGCGAAGACTTTGTTCCGATTGCAGCCAGGTTGCCGACATCGTCATCTGCTGGGAGAAGAGCGCGCGCAGTTTCTGCAACTGGGCCACCTGCTCGACGGCAATGTCATGCCCGACCTGAATCGCCTTCATCTGCCCGTCTGCCGTTTCCGAAAGACGCTTCAGCGATCTGGTCGTTGCCTCCTCGCCTTCGAATTGTTCAGCCGTCAGGCCGGCGACCCTCAGCGACGCCCCGATCGTCTCGCGATTGGTTCTCGACCAAGTCTCATAGGTGGTCGCAAAATCCTCGCCTCCCGGAAGGTCTTCTCTGAGCTTCGCATAGTCGGGGAAACGTTGCGCCAGAAGCGCGTCGGCATTGCCCATGGTAAAGGCGATGCCCTCCCCTTGCGCGGTGATGTCCCTCAGTCGTTCTAGTTCAGCCTCGATCTCGCCCCAGACATGGGCAGGCAAGGCTGCCGTGTTTTGCAGCATGGTGCGGTACATCTCCAGCTGGTTCTGGATCTGTTGAGCAAGCTGTCCAATCTGGGTGAGTTGATTGTCGACCTGAATGCCGGAGCTCTCGAGGATGGCGACAAGTTCGGCATTATTGGCAAGTTGCGTCCATTCGGTCGCAGCACCCGTGACCGACCCGCCAAAGGCTGGAGGGACGATCGATGCGACCAGGCCCCAGCAGACGAAGGCCAGCGGGTATCGTGGGCGGGCAAGCTCAGGCGTCGAAATATGATAGCGCATCGTCCTGTCCTTTCAGCATCAGCCAGTGGCGTGGCCATTCACTGCCAAAGGCCTCATAGAGTTCCTGGATTTTTGCGATCTGCTTGCGGTCCGAGACGCCGGAAAAGGCGAGTGTGAGGCCCCCGAGCGACATCTCGAAGAGACGACGTCCCTGGGGGGACACACAGTAATAGTCGCGCTTGGGTCGGGCATGCGCGACGATCTCGATCTGTCGTTCATTGAAGCCGAGCCGTTCATAGAAGGCGCGCATACCGGGCGTCTGGGCCGCCGGATTGGCGAGGCAGATCTTCGTCGGGCAGCTTTCGCAAAGCACGTCGATGATCCCGGACCGCTCTGCGTCCGAAATCGACTGGGTCGCCAGCACCACAGCGCAATTGGCTTTTCTCAGCACCTTCAGCCATTCGCGGATTTTTTCGCGAAAAACCGGATGCGCAAGCATCAACCAGGCCTCGTCGAGGATGATGAGGCTTGGCGCACCGGTGAGGCGCTTTTCAATGCGGCGAAAGAGATAACTGAGAACGGGCACGAGGTTGCGCTCACCCATGTTCATCAGTTCCTCCACTTCCATGCATTGGAAGGGCTGCAGGTGAAGGGTATCGGCTTCCGCATCCATCAGATGCCCCATGGGCCCCTCGATGGTGTAATGCTTCAGACCATCCTTGATGTCGCGCAATTGGACTCCGCTCACGAAGTCCGAAAGCGAGCGGCCGGGAGAGGAGGCCATGAGTGCGATCTGACGGGCGATCGCATTGCGGTGCTCGGGCCCCACCTCCACGCCCTGGAGCGCAATCAGCATTTCGATGAATTCTGAAGCCCATGCGCGGTCGGCATCGGTCCTCAGGTCGGCAAGCGGGCAGAAGGCAAGCCTCCCCTCCCCTTCCCGCTGCCCTGACTCTTCCTCATGACTACCGATCCGGTAATGCACGCCGCCGACCGCAAGTGTCAGCGGCAGAAGCGACATCCCCTTGTCGAAGGCAAACACCTGGGCGTCGCGGTAGCGCCTGAATTGTGCGGCAATGAGCGCAAGCAGCGTCGATTTCCCCGACCCCGTCGGGCCGAAGATCAGGGTGTGACCGACATCGTCGACATGGAGGTTGAAGTTGAACGGCGTCGAGCCCGAAGCCACCTGCATCAGGGAAGGCGCATCTGGCGGATAAAAAGGGCACGGCGCCGTGCTGTCGCCCGACCAGACCGAGTTCAACGGCACGAGGTCGGAAAGGCTCAGCGTGCTGATCAGGGGATCGCGGACATTGCAGTACCAGTTGCCCGGAAGACTGCCGAGATAGGCGTCGGTGGCATTGAGTGTCTCGATCCGGGCACCGAACCCTTCCGCCTGGATGACACGCCGGACAAATTCGGCGTTCTCGACCAGAAGCGCCGGGTCCTCGTCGAAGAGCACGATGACGGGTGTGTAATAGCCAAAGGCAACCAGACCGGAATTGGCCTCGGCGATCGCGCTCTCCGTCTCGAGCACCATCGAGGCGGCGTCCTGGTCGATCGAGCGGCCTTTCGTCTGGAAAAGCTGGTCCAGAAAGGGCCTGACCTTCTGCTGCCATCGCCGCCGCGTTTTCTCCAGCCGCGCTCTCGCATCCTGCGCATCGAGAAAGATGAAACGGGAAGACCAGCGGTAGGAAAGCGGCATCTGGTCGAGCGCATTGAGGATCCCGGGCCAGCTTTGGGCCGGAAATCCGTCAATGGCGACGATTGCGACGTGACGATCATCGATCCTGGGGGTGAGCCCGTGTTCCATCTGGGCGGTGACCAGGCAGTCGAGATACATGCCGACATCCGGAAGTCTGACCGGCAGGTTCTGGCCGCTGATGCAAAAACGGATGAATTGTAAAAGGCTGTCGAAACGTGCCGGGCGCAGGCTGGAGACATCGTCGACGCTGTGTGCTCCCATTCTCTCGATCACGAGAGTTCCGGCGAGATACTGCTCGATCTCCCGTATGGCATCCGAAAAGCCACGCAAGGCCTTGTCGGCGGCGGTCTGCTGACGAGCCCCCTCGCCCGAATAAAGATAGGCTGAAAGTCCTTCATTCACGAGGCTTGAAGGCCTGTAGGTGAGGATCAGCGCATGCTTCGTGATGAAATGGCTGCGCTGTTGCTCGAAGTGATCGCGCCGTTCACGGTCGATCGCAAGGGATACGGGATCAGGAAAATGCGAGTGCTCAGGCTCCGGATAAGAGGCGCTTGCAAGCCGCAGACTTTCCACCTGGAGCATCCAGCCTGACCCCAAACGTGATATTATGAAATTGATTTCACGTGATATTCTATTTCGCTCAAGATTGGTCGAGCTTTCCGTGTCGGGGCCCGCGAAAAACCAGCCGGCCAGAAGGCTGCCGTCCTTCAAAAGCAGCATCCCATCATCGACCATGGCAGCATAGGGCATAAGGTCTGCGAAGGACGGACCGGTATGGCGAAAGGCAGAAAGGGCAACCATGCGAGGCCTCCTTTAGCGTCCGACAAAGGGTGTTGACGTCGCCCGATAGACGGGTCGGTAGCGGATGTGCCGCAGACAGACCCTGCGCATCATGGGATCCGATTTCGCCATTCGGCGAAGGGCAGCTACGATCACGGTCCACGACATGATGCCGAGCACGGCCGCATAGGGCGTGATCACCACGAAGATGAGAATGGCGCAGATCAGTCCCGTCAGCAGAACGAGCTCCCGGTCTGCACCGAAGACTAGATTAGGCCGTGACAGGGCCCGGTGAATAGGGTGAACCTCAAGCGCGCTGTCGGCTTCGCTCATCAGAGCCTCCTGCCATCAGGGGAGGTGGTGATCGAATTGGCGTGAGCAGTCCCGGTCCGTTCAGCACCGATGTCACGGGGCTTGCCACTGTCCGCATCCACTGGCTTCGGCGCACGAGCCGAGATCGTTGCGCCTGTTGCTCCAAACAGCGAGACGATCTGGCTGGCGCCGAGCAGAATGCCGGCGACCAGCACGACATACATGAGCCGGCGGGCGAAATCGTTCAGCTCTCCGCCGAAGATCAGCATGCCACCCGCAACGGCGACGGCTGCCAGTGCAATGAAGCCGGCAACCGGTCCGGTAATGGATTGCTGGATCTGCTCGAGGGGAGCTTCCCAGGGCAGTCCGCCGCCAGAACCTGCAATCGCCGGGCTTGTTCTGGTCGCGATCAGAAGGATAACGAACGTTCGGTAGATATCTGCGGGCATTCTCATAATCTGTCCCTTTCTTTTCAGGTGAGCTCGTATCGACCCTGGTCGAAGCCTTCGACGCAAAGCACCTCTTCGACCCGGCGCCCGCTATCGGTGCGCCTGATCGACACGACAAGATCGACCGCATCGGCAATTACGTGGCTCATGGAGGTCTGGCTGACCTCGGACACCAGCTGTTCAAGCCGGGTGAGAGCTGCACGCGCATCATTGGCATGGAGTGTCGTGAACCCGCCTGGATGACCGGTATTCCAGGCTTTCAGAAGGGTGAGTGCTGCCCCGTCCCGCACCTCGCCGACCATGATGCGGTCGGGGCGCAGTCTGAGCGTGCTTTTCAAAAGCCGGTCGATGGGGACGTCGTCGCTGCTTCTCAGCATGACGGCATTTTCAGCGGCGCACTGGATCTCGATCGTGTCTTCGATCAGAAGGATGCGATCGCGCGGAAACTGGCGGTGGATCTCCCCCATGAGCGCATTGGCAAGTGTCGTCTTGCCCGAACCCGTGCCACCGCAGACAAGGATATTGCGCCGATCCTTGATCGCATCATGGATGCACTGGTACTGATGCGGTGTCATGACACCGGACGAGACATAGTCAGCAAGCTTGATGCGACTTTTGGCGCGGCGCCTGATCGAGAATACGGGTGCGGCGACGGCCGGTGGCAAAAGCCCCTCGAAACGGTGACCGTCAAGCGGGATTTCCCCCGATATGATCGGTTTGCTCGCGTTGATCTCTTGTCCGAGCGCATGGGCAACTACTCCGATCAGCACTTCCGCCCGTCCCGGATCGAGAGTGCCGGCCGGCTCAATGCCCGTGCCCAGTTTTTCGATGAAAAGCCGTCCATCCGGGTTCAGCATGATTTCGGTGACGTCCGCATCGTCGAGTGCCTGGCACAGGGCTGCGCCGAATGCGTCCTCGAGCTTGCGGATGAGCCGGTCACGGGTGCCAGTTGTCGCGATCATCGTCTCACCCTGCCATCGCCGTCTGATTGAGCAGCGAGCGATAGCCTTCGGGCTTCAAGGATTGGAAGACGTCAGCCGAGATCGTCAGCGAACCCGCAACGCTGTGCGTCTCGTTGATCATCTGGGGCGAGCCGAGGCGCCGCAGCGGCCAGCCCACCATTTTCAGGAGGCGTTCGAACCTGAGGTCCGTCGCCGTGACCAGTTCGTCATATCCATAAGCGAGGCTCCATTCGACGATGCCCGCGAGCAGCACGCGCGTTCTGGAGTGAATGATGGAGGTGTCTACGCGCCCCTCCCTCCTGCCGGCTGCAACCGCACCGGTCGTCTGCCCGCCCGAGGGGTTCGCGTGCTTTGCGAAATTGTTGTCGATGCAGAACCGTGAGCTTTCAATCATCCGCTCATGCATTTGCAGGGAGTGACCGTCGAGAAGACAGGGAAAGACTTCGTTCAGCATGCTGGAGCGCATCGGCGGCAACAGCCGGACGCTGCCAACGACGCCAAGACCATCCTCGACACCGACGATATAGGTTGGTCCCTGGTCATCGAAGCAATCACGTTCCAGCCCGTCGCGGCTGTCGACCTGCCAGTTCAACCGATCGGCAAAGACGCGGGCTCTCAGGCGAGCCATGGACTCCAATAGCTGCCGGCGTTGTGTGCCTTCCGTTTCGTTCACGACAATCAGCTGCATAGGTCTCTCCCTCGGTTGAGGGTCTAAGCAGAGATGAGTGTCAGGCCTCGGTCTAGGTACAAATCTGTCAAGCGGTGGATGACCGCGCGCTAGCATGTGAGTCGGGCTTGTTTGGCGCCAAGAATCGGTTTTCCGTGGTTTTGACGGGGAAAACAAAGGTATGGCGGCGCCTCGAATGCGCCGCTCCCGTTGCAAATCTGTCAGCGGACTTTTGCGCCGATGACGGCGTAACCTACTGCAATTGCTCACGCATTCAAAATTTTTCGGGCTCGAAGCAGGCCGACATCCGTCGGACTTGGCCGTGAGCTTGGGGCTTATTGCTTGCCAAGACTTGGGAATCGGATAACAGTCACGATAATTTCCGTGTTTTCGCGAAAATATCGTGACAAAGGGCTTCCAGGCAAATGAATGTGAAACGAGCGATGCTGGATACGGTGCCGAGTTTTGCCGATATCATCCTCGAGCAGGGCGGCGAGATCTCGTCGAAACTCGACATGCTGCGCATGGAGAAGTTTCCGCCGAACGCGCAAAAGACGTTGCGCCTGTTTCCATTGGCCGAAGTGGCGCAGTTTGTCGGCGTTTCGCCCAGCTATCTGAAGAAACTCCACCTTCAGGGCAAGGGTGGCGAGCCCTACACGACGTCCACAGGTCGCAGATACTACACGGCAGCGCAGATAGACGAACTGCGCGCCCTTCTCGACCGAGTCCCGCATCGGCGCGCAGGTGAAAAACTCCAGGTGATCGCAGTCGTCAACTTCAAGGGTGGATCCGGCAAGACCACGACCTCGGCACATCTCGCTCAATACCTCGCCTTGAGCGGATATCGGGTGCTTGCAATCGATCTCGACCCGCAGGCCTCGCTGACGGCGCTGTATGGCATCCAGCCGGAACTCGATGAGAAGCCGTCCTTCTACGAGTCCATTCGTTATGACGACAGCCGCCGTTCGATCACCCAGATCATCCAGCCGACGAATTTCCCAAACCTGCATGTCGTTCCCGCCAATCTCGAGCTGCAGGAGTACGAATACGAGACACCGCTCGCGATGCAGCGGAAGGACAGTATGGAGGGCAAACTCTTCTATACGCGCATTGGCAACGCACTTGCCGAGGTGGAAGACCAGTATGACGTCGTCGTCATCGACTGCCCTCCCCAGCTCGGTTATCTCACACTGACGGCTCTGACAGCTGCGACTTCCGTTCTGATCACCGTTCACCCGCAGATGCTCGACATCATGTCGATGTCGCAGTTCCTTCTGATGCTCGGTGACATCCTGAAAAGCGTCGAAAGTGCCGGTGTCAATGTGAGCCTCGACTGGTTCCGCTACCTGATCACGCGGTTCGAGCCCATGGATGTGCCACAGCAGCAGATGGTGGGCTTCATGCAGTCGATGTTTGCCCAGCAGATGATGAAAAACCACATGGTCAAGACAACAGCGGTCTCAGATGCGGGCCTGACCAAACAGACATTGTATGAGGTCGAGCGTTCGCAGTTCACGTCAGCGACCTATGACCGGGCAAGAGAGGCAATGGACCTCGTCAACAGCGAAGTCATCGATCTGCTCGAACGGGCCTGGGGGCGTCGCCGTGCATAGTTCGTTGTCAGCCGTACAGAATGATGTTTTATCCAGGCTTTTCATGGCCTTGGAGGTAGTGAAGGACAGGGTTCATGGCGCGTAAGGACATCTTTGCCAATATCACGGCCACCGATGGTCCCCGCCCCGAGCGCAAGGCCACGCCCGGCTATGCGAACAGAGGCGCGTCAAGATCGATGATCAGTTCGCTCAGCGAACTGGCGGAGAAAGCAGCGATCGCCGATCAGGCGCTCGTTGGCGAAGCAGTCGTTGAACTGGATCCATCGCTGGTCGACAATTCCTTTGTCTCTGATCGCATGGGCGAAGATGAGGAGGCCTTCAGGGAACTGGTTGAGGCGATCCGGGAGCGCGGACAGGACACACCTATCCTGGTGCGACCCAACCCCGCGGACAAGGGCCGATATCAGATTGTCTTTGGCCATAGACGCGTACGCGCCGCTCGCCTGCTCGGTCGCCCGGTCAAGGCTGTGGTCAAGCATGTCTCGGATGTCGACCATGTGATCGCCCAGGGCCAGGAAAATTCCGCCCGGGAAAACCTGTCTTTCATCGAGCGTGCTGCCTTTGCTCATCACCTTCACGCCATGGGCCATGACCGCAAGACGATCCAGCTTGCACTGTCCATCGATGGAGCGCTTCTGACGCGCATGTCGTCCGTCACTGCAAGGGTACCGGAGGCGATCATTCAGGCGATAGGCGCGGCGAAAAGCATTGGTCGCGACCGGTGGCTTGATCTGGCCGCTGCTGTCGAGCACCCCGATGCGCTTGGCCAGGCCGAGGCGACCATTAACAGCGACGGCTTTGCGAGCCTTTCGTCCGAGGAACGTTTCGAGCGCCTGATCGCGACTGTTCGCAATGCAGCCAAGCCCCGTCGCCCCATGCGCCCTTCAGGCAGCTGGCAGTCGGATGATTCTGCGGTGACGGCCGAGTTCAAGGGAACGGGCAAGACCTATTCGATTTCCTTGAAATCCAAGGAAGCCGCGAGTTTCGGACGTTATATTGCCGAGAATCTGGAACGGCTTCATGCCGAGTTCCGGAAACAGACCAAGTCTTAAAGGAGACGAAACGCAAAAGAAAAAGGCCCCCTAAGCGTCGCCGCCCTGGAAGCCTTCCTCATATCCTAGCAGATTGAGAATCGCATCTTCAGGATTTCTAGTCAAGAGTCTTTGGCACCGTTTTTGGTGAGCAGTTTTCTGTTGCCTTCAAGAAGGTGAAGAAAAATGCAGAGGAATTCCATATCCACGCCCTTTGGGCGGGGAGCGATAAAACTCGCCCATGTGAGCCGTCAGATCGAGACGGCGAATGCCAGGCAAGGCCGCACCGCCGACAAGTGGAAGCTGTTTCGCGATGTGTGCGAAGCACGACTTCTCATCGGGATTCCAGATCGGGCTCTGACGGTGCTCGATGCCTTGCTGAGCTTCTATCCGCAGACGGAATTGTCGGAAGAGGCCGGGCTGATCGTGTTTCCCTCCAATGCACAATTGAGCCTTCGGGCCCATGGCATGGCAGATGCAACGCTGAGACGCCATATCGGTCTGCTGATCGAGGTGGGCCTGATCGCCCGCAAGGACAGCCCCAATGGCAAGCGGTACGCCCATAAGGCACGTGATGGCAGCGTCGAGGACGCATTCGGCTTCAGTCTCGAGCCGCTCCTAGCGCGCCGAGAAGAGCTTGCACTGCTCGCCCAGAAGGTCGTTGCAGATCGCCGGCGGTTTCTTTTGGCCAAGGAGGCTCTGACGATTTGCAGGAGAGATATTCGCAAGCTGATCTCGGCAGCGATCGAGGAGGGCGCCGAAGGCGATTGGCAGGCATTGGAGGATCGCTATCTGGCGATCGTCACACGCCTTCCTCGCACACTGACGGTTCAGATCGTCGAAGCGTGCCTGGCTGACTTGAACCTGCTGCGCTCGGACGTGTCCAACCAGCTGGAAAAAGTACTTATTTCCGAAAATATGAGCGGCAATGCCGCCGAAAATGAGCGTCATATACAGAATTCAAATACCGAATCTATCCGTGAACTTGAACCTAGCTCTGGAAAAGAGCAGGGGGAAAGCCCGAGGATGGAGCCGAAAGCTGAGCGGGAGCCGATGAAGGCATTCCCCTTGGCGCTAGTGCTGAAAGCCTGCCCGCAGATTGTCGATTACGGTCCGGGCGGGGCGATAAACCAGTGGCGCGATCTGATGCAGGCCGCCGTCGTTGTGCGGTCGATGATGGGCATCAGCCCGTCCGCCTATCAGGATGCCTGTGAGGCTATGGGACCGGAAAACGCCGCGGTTGCGGTTGCCGCAATCCTTGAGAGGGCAGGGCACATCAACTCGGCGGGCGGCTACCTGCGTGATCTGACACGGCGAGCGACCCGAGGCGAGTTTTCTCTCGGCCCGATGATCATGGCGTTGATGCGGGCGAATGGCGAGGCGAGGCTGGCTGCGGGATGAGGTCTCAATGATCGGGGAGGCGTCAAGGATCTGGCAAGAGCGCAAAGTCGCCAGGCAATCGGACGTCTTCAGGCTTGGAAACGGCGGGCAGCGGCGCGGGAAAGTAACAATTTAGGACAGCGCGGACCTGCCATGCGTTGTCAGCCGTACAGATTGATGTTTTATCGATTGAAATCACGATGTTACGGGTGCTGGCGAACGGCAGATTAGAAGCCGCTTGAAAACGAGGCTGCTGCCGTCGGCCAGGGCCGAGTTTGATATCGTTTCCCGGCGATCAAACCAACAGAACGTCGTCTAGCATGAGGAAAGGTAGTCAGTTTGAAGTTTCTGCCGGACGAAGGAGGCGCCTGGCGGCGATCAAAGGATGCCGGTGAGATGGGGCAGCCTGGCCGCACGCGTTGTCAGCCGTACAGATTGATGCTTTTGCATTTAAATCCATAGCCTTAGGTGGCAGGGCTTACGCAGACCCAGCTGGACATACGGGACGCGTCTCTAAGTGCAGAGGTTGCACGATCTGCGGGCTCTGTCCTGGCGAAAGCCTTGGCGGGGATGCCCCGCAATCATGGGAATGGTTTCAGCGCGCCGGGGGATCTGTGTGCGTGAGGTCCAGCTTGCCGTGGAGCCGTTTGGCTCTCATCATGGCGTCAAGTTTGGGTGCCGACGGCCCGTATTTGGAAAATAGCCTTGCCGCCTCAACCTCGCTCAGCTGGTACGATTCTCTGAATTGCTCAAGTGTGTATGAATTCGTCGATTGCGATCGATATTTGACTGGAATGGTCATCAGGTCTCCCGGCGTTGATCGAAGGTGAGTCCGGATAACGTAGGAACTCGACTGCCTGTTCGTTGGCCACGGGAAGAAACCGGAAAAACCCTCGTATGTTCCCGATGATCATAGCCGGTTGAAACGGACACACCTACCATCTGTGAAAGGTCCGGTGCGGGCTGAAGTCCAGCGGCGCACCGCCAGATATTTAGTGTGGGCCCCCCTCCTCTTGGGAAGGTCAGGACATTGCAAACAGTGACCGTAATTTACAGCGGGTCCCACTGACTCATGGCCCGGACTATACTGCGATTGTCGATCTTTGAAATCTCACGACACATGTTCAAGGCTTCCAGGGGCCGGGCGGCGAGCTTTGCGACTTCATCATTTTCGCGGGGACTGCTCTCGGTATGACCCCGAGGATGGAAAGAGAGCAGGTCGGGGCTTAGAAGCGTGTCACCCCATGCAACGGCATGAAACGTCCCGTTAGGTCCCAGACGTTCATTGTGTAGCGTTTCATAGCTGTGAAATTCATCCAAATGATACAGTGAATTGCGTCGGACTGAGACTGTGTCAGAAGGCAAAACAAGTGCTACCGAGATTGCTGAACTTAGCGCCAACTCGGGCATCGTCAGGCAATCCGTTGAAAAGGGACGGGGGGGGGCAACATCTGCCCAGTCGACAAGAAGCGGGATAGACTTGGCGCCATGGAGGGAATGTGTTGCGGAGATTAAGTCCGTGGTGTCATGTTACCATGCGATAGGGCGTGGAGGAGTGAGGCCGGCTGATGGGTGGAACCTATTTCGATGATGAACAGGAGATCGGTCCTCAGGGACTGACGCTGTTACGCAAGGTGCTTGCGGATCTGTTTAGAGATCAGGCGATAGATGCGGATGCGGCTGAAGAACTTTCGCTGGCAAAGGAATTAGTGGCTCTCTTCAAGTCTGGCTTTCGGAGCGAGGAAGAACTCAAAGCGATGGTCCAGAGCAGCGGCATTCTTAATCATCAGAATTCTTAGCGAAGCTCCTGCTTTTCGTGAGAGGCGGAACGTGTGTGGCGATGCAAGCGCCGACAGCACTATTGAAAACAAAGGTCTTGACGCGCTTGTGAGAGTGCCTAATTCCCGCGCATGATCCACGACGTTGCCAAGAAGCTGAATACAGTATTGACACCTGAAGATCTGGCACTGCTACAGAACGCCTTTGCGCGCGTATGTGAACTGCGCGGCGATTAACATAACTCTGCCCCCGCGCAAGAGAGCGCCAAGCTTCTGATAAGTCTCTATCAGAGCGGCATCCGGAACAGGTACCAGCTTGTAGCAATGCTGACGGGGCAAAGATTTCCCTAAGATCGTGACCGACCCGTCGGTTGACTACCTGAGCTTCCCGCAAAATTGGAGATCGCTGGTGGGAGGAATTTCGTGGCTGGTATTCTGACAGTCTGTCTTGCCGACAAACTGAGGGGATATGCGCGGCGGTAGCCCTTGGGTATATCCACCGCGCATGAGCGTCTCGATACGAGCGTCAGGTCACCGAGAGGCTTTCAGCCTGGACTTGCCGATCTTGCGGTCCTGGCCCACTTCGTAGCGAACCTTTACACCGTCCTTCAAAGCATTGCTAAAACTGACCGCGGAGATGCGCACAAAGACCTGATCGCCGTCATCTGGGGTGATGAAGCCGAAGCCCTTGTCCTGAGCAGAGAATTTCACTGTTCCGGTCGCCCTGTCTGTCTCGTCGGTGGTGAAAGAATGACCTAGCCACTCGACATTTGAAACCGCAAGCTGCCTCCTGTGATGTGGCCTTGGACATCCTGGCGAGCGCTTTGTCTCAACGAGATGAGACTTTAGTCAAAAATCGCTGGATATAAACCGCTGCTTTAGCTTTCGGGCACATAGTGGCAGCGACGGCAATGACGGTCTTGGCATGTCACCGCGCGTCTATCTAGGCGGTCGAAAGCACAGCGTCGTCTCTTCCGTTTGAGTGTTTGCGGCGTAGCGTGACGGTGTTTGAGAATGGATGATGTCTGGAAAATTCTTGCTGGCAATCTTGCCGCGGTCGCATTGATCGTTTCGATCTGGACTCATCTCTCCTATCGTTTCTACCAGTTGCCGCCCAAGCTTCGCTGTGTCGGCCTCGGGGGCACTATGGGACTGGCGGCTATCGCCTCAATGCTACTCTCTGTGCGCTTCGACGTGGGTGTCATCTTTGACCTTCGTCTGGCTATCATCGAGTCCTCCGCTGTGTTCGGTGGGCCGGGGGCTGCATTGATTACTGCTATCATGGCGGCAGGGTTCCGAATCTACCTTGGTGGGGCAGGGGTGACGCCTGGATTGACTGCGATCGCCATTGTTTTCGTTCTTGGGAGTGCGCTCTGGTTCTTCGCTGGCCGAAAGCCGTTGAGCAATACGCCTTCGATCCTGAGTGCCGCAGTGCTTGCAGGCTGCCTATCGATTGCAGTGCTTGTGCTCCTTCCTCAAGCGGATTTCCAGCGGGCAGTTGATCAGGTGGGACTGCCAATCGTCATTCTGAACTTTGCGACGACAGCCGCGATTGGTTTTTTTCTGGCTTATTTCCGCCGGTTCACGCTGGAGCGCGATATTCTTTACGCGGCGCTCACACAGGCTCCAGACTACCATTACGTCAAAGACCTCAAACATCGGTTTATCGTCGCGAACCTCAATGTTGCACGCCACAATGGGCGTGCGCGGTCGTCCGAGATGGTGGGGCTGACGGATTATGACCTCGCGCTGAAGGAGAGAGCCGAGCACTTGATGGCAGTCGAGGCCGATGTCATGCGAACCGGCCAGCCGCTGGACCATTTTGAAGAGTTCCTTATCGAGGAGGGGAAGCCGCCGCGATGGTACTTGACGTCGAAAGTCCCCCTACGAAACCGCCAAGGCGACATGGTCGGTTTGGCCGGGGTAACGGTCGACATCACCGAAAAAAAGCTTCTTGAGCAGGAACTCCGCTCCAGCAGAAATATCATGGCACAGGCCATGGCCGAAATGTCCGATGGGCTTGCGATGTTCGGGTCGGACGGAAGGATCGTGTTCTGCAACGAACAGTACCGAGCGCTCTTCCCAAAATCAGCCTACGCCCGAAAGGAAGGCGCACATATCACCGAAATCGTCAGGGCGGCTGTGCGCAACGGAGAGCGTCAGGATTTGTCCATCGATCTTGATGAGGACAGTATTCAGGCGGCTGGCCAAACGCTTTTCATCAACAAGGACGAAGTGATCCCCCTCACAGACGGCCGCTGGTTGTCCCTGAGAACTCGGGTTACCGAGGATAATCACGTGCTGGCGCTCGTCTCCGATATCACCGCGATGAAGGAGTCTGAGCTTTCGCTCAAAAATTTTGCTGAGCAAATGAAAGGGCTGGCCGAAACAGACGCGCTGACTGGACTAGCTAATCGTCGGTCGTTCGATGATTGTCTGCAGCGCGATTTTGAGGGAGCCAAACAGACCGGTCGGCCTCTGTCGCTTCTTCTGATCGATGTCGATAGGTTCAAGGCATACAACGACCGCTACGGCCATCTCGCTGGTGACGGTTGCCTGAAATCAGTTGCTGGGGCAATCGCGAGCGCGGCCCGCCGGTTTGGCGACATCACAGCGCGTTTCGGCGGCGAGGAGTTTGCAGTTCTCCTGCCCGATACCGACTGCGACAAGGCCATCGCCATCGCCGAGACCATCAGAACTTCTATCAGGGACCTCTCCATACTGCACGAAGGCAGCGAGTATGGAATTGTCACCGCAAGCCTGGGTGCCACGGTCTTCACTCCGAATTCAAGGGTAGGGAACCCAGCCGAGCTCGTGGCGCGGGCAGATCTGGCACTCTATCAGGCCAAGGATGCAGGCAGAGACTGCGTCGGGTTTCAGAGGTTGGCTGAGGAGCGCGTCAAGAAGCCGGCTTGAGTGTCGGTGACCCATACGTAGGGCACACACCTTGCATTTTTTCTGGAGCGGTTTTTCAAACCAGTGTCAGGGTGGCTGAAAACTGCGTTCCAGCTTGAGACTGAAATTCGTAGGTGCCATCCAATTGGCGAACCGATCCATCGACAAGCCGAGTGCCGGTTCCAGACGTGGCCGAACTGATATCGTAACCTACACCCTCATCTCTGATGGTCAGGAGACTCTTTCCCAACTTTTCCTGTGCTATCAGAGCGATCCACAAGCCACCTTCATTACCGTCCGGATAAGCGTATTTGATGGCATTCGTCACCACTTCATTCACCAGCAAGGCAAGCGCTGTCGCTTTTTCAGCTGAGACTGGTTGAGATTGCAGATCGAATTCTACATTAAGTCTTGCATCGTGGGCGGTAATCGCGCTGCAGACGACAGCACGGATGAGTTCTGCCGCATCGATCTCTGCGTACTCATCATGTTTGTAAATCTGCTCGTGAACCGCGATCATCGATTTGATCCGACTGTTGAGGGCGTCAAAGCCCTCTGATCCACGCATTTGGAGACGGACCAGAGATATCACGGACTGCAGGTTGTTCTTTACCCGATGATGGATTTCCCGCAGCAGCATCTCATTGGTTTCAAGCGCTTTGGCGAGCTGAGTGGATTGCCGTTCTTGGGCTCCGAGAAGTTGTCGAATCCACCAGCCAACAACTGTCGCTGCCCCAATGATCATGACGGCCACTACACCCAGCATCAGCAGAGTTTGTCGAAACGGTTTGATCAGGAAATCGTAGTCTGCAGCGGCCATTGCGACGAACGGAGTTCCCTCCACCCGCCGGTACGCAACTACGCGCCTGACACCATCCATGGGCGAAGCCTCGGCAAAATACGTCCCCGACGGCGCTTCCTTCAAATATTTAGTGAAAAGAACATAGCCGGACATGTCTAACGTTGTATCGGGCAAAGGGTAGCGCGCAACCAACATGCCGTCATCGCGTACGAAACTAACGGCATAGTTTCCGCCGAGATCCACGGTTTCCCAGATCGGCCGTGTGATGTCTGCCGGAACGGACACCATAATGGCCCCCATAAAGTAACCTTGTCGCACTATGCGCCGACTGAAGACGAAGATCTGTTCGCCATTGATACGGCTGATGAGGAGCGAGGAAACATACTCAGTTTGGCCATCCCTGATCGCCGTGAAGTAGTCGCGATCCGTGATGTCGACAGGCTTGATATCGGGATCGGTCGAGTAAAGCGTCTGGCCCATTGCATCTACGACGTATGCCTGGACGCGTTCGGGCAAGCCTTGGGTCGCAACATCCATGTCACGGATGCTTCCATCAAACTTCAGATCTGTCAGGCGAAGCGCGTCGTCGATACGGCGAACCGCCTGGATCCCCATCTGATGAATCCAGGATACATGACTTGAGACGATTTTGGCAGACGCCATGGCGCGCTCTTGGGCGCGGTTGATCGTCGCGAAGTAGGATTGTGCGGCCCATGTGCCGAGTATGGACAAGAGCGCGACGAGAGCCGCGGCCGTGGCAACCGCAGCGACCTTCGACACCGATCGGGTAGATTCGCCCATTGTCACCGCCCATCCTCCCGCCGATGTCCGGTCGCTGAATTGTGAACACAGCTAAAGAGACGGAACACAAAGATCAATGGAAATCGAAACAGCTCAGTCGGAAGGCGAGAGCGGTGGATTGTCGATCCAGTTGTAGGCTGCCTGGACCAGGTCGAGGTCGGATGCATAACTGACCGCAGCGGTTGCAACGACCACTTGGGCAACCGCATCTGCCACGTCGCTATGTTTGTGATCGTTGGCCTTACGGACGATTTCCTTCAGTTCAACGGCATCTCCGCCGGCGGCGTAGAACAGGTCGATCGCCGCCGCCATAAGCTTCTCCCGCTTGTCTGGGGTAAGGTCCACCTGCCGCAAAAGGTCAAGCGCTATCAGGCGCTCTACTATGCGGTTTTGTAGTTCACTCATCCATTGCTCCGTAAATCATGTGGTGAGAACGACGAAAAAACGCAGAAATATACAAAGGTTATGGCATTCGCCAGTCACCGATGATGCGCATTCGATTGACTCCTATACCTCGCGACGGAGATGCTCGGTTTAACGGTTAACTGTGCTTACACCACACAGCGTATAGAATCGGATGACAAATGGAGTATGGGAGGTGAGGCTATGTCAATCTTGCAATCAAGAAGCGCTCCGGCTGCCCCTAAAGAAGGCTCCACAAGTGTGACGATAGAAAAAGCAGCGATCTTGTTCTCAAGCCTATCAAATGCCGCTCGGCTCGCTATCCTCATCAGGCTTTTCGAACGGGAATGGTCGGTCAATGAACTGGCGAATGATCTCAAGATGAGCCAATCTGCTCTATCGCAACACCTTGGAAAGCTTCGCCATGCGGGTGTTGTTCGAGCACGGAGAGATAGGCAAACGGTCTTCTATAGTTGCAGTGATGCGGTTGTTGAGCGCCTGCTCCTTGAAGTCGGCCTAATCGGCTAGCTCGTACTCACGTACAAAGACTGCTTGATATCTCCTGGCTCTACAGCCCAACAAGAGCTCTCCCCATTGGAGATTTCAAGCTGGTTCAAGCATGCAAACACTACCTCGGACTGGCTGCTGAGGTGTAGAGCACGTTGAGGTGCAGCCTGAACTGCGCCTAAGCTGCCTATCGGTGACTAGAGTTCCGATCTCCGCCGATCCCCAACAAGGCTGTTGACCTGCCACTGAACTTTCATCCGGCTGCGATTAGAGCCTCGGCGGTTTTGAATACGCCAGAAGGCGCGGTGTGAGCAACTGGCGGAAACGGGAAGCTTCCACATCGCGTAGCGTTGGAGAGTGGCGGGTTCAAATGCTAATACAGCGATTTTTAATGAATTTCGCAGACACTCCACCGTCTTAACCTCCGTTCGCTGCGCACAGGAGACTTTTATGAAGCGCCCGTCCATTCGTGTGGCACTGACGTCCACGCTCGGCCTAATTGTCGTCGCGATTCTCGCGCTGTCTTTCACATCTTATTCCAGTCTGAACAAGCTTAACGCCAACACCCAGGACATCGGCAATTACTGGATGTCACGCATGGTGCTGGCGCGTGAGATGAAGGGCAACTTTAACCTGATGCGCCTCGCCTATTCCCGGCTGATCATGGCCTCCACGCCAAGCGAAATCGAAGCTGAGATCAAGGGGATCAATGAAACCGCCGGTATCGTGACGAAGTCAGTGGCAGAGTATGAGGCAGGTGTCCGTACCGAAACTGGTCGGAAGTTGGTCAATGTCTTCAAGCCGGAGTTCGATGCCTATAAGGCACTGGGGGAGGAATTGATCGCGATCAAACAGGATGGCCAGACGCTCGTCGCGACGAGCCTGTTCAAGGGCAAGATGAAGGCCCAGGCCGCAAAGATTAACGAAGTAACCGACGAGCTTGTCGCGTTCGTCATATCGAGTGCGGAAAAGGCGGTCGTCGACAGCGGGGAGGTCTACCGCAGCAACCTGATACTTACACTATCCATTGCAGCGCTTACGCTTTTCACCGCTATTGGCGGTATTGCCTATGCGATTCTCGGCGTCACTCGCCCGATAGGCCGAATTTCGGCATCTATGCGCAGCTTGGCTGCTGGTGATTTGAACAGCCATATTCCGTTTGAGGGCCGTGATGACGAGGTCGGTGAGATGGCGGCCGCTGTCGAGGTGTTCCGACAGGCCGGTCTTGCCAATCGCGAACTTGAGCGCCAGGCAGAAGCAGCGCGCATTCGCGAAGGTCACCAAGACGCTGAAAGCCGCCGTCGTTCAGCAGAGGAGGCCGAAAAACTGCGCTTTGCCACCACGACGCTAGGTGGTGGTCTCAAGCGTCTTGCTGAAGGTGATGTTTCCTTCCAGTTGACCGAATCCTTCGCCGCTGAATATGAACCCCTGCGCCTGGATTTTAATGCCTCGCTCAAACAGCTGGGAGCAACCCTTTCTGCGGTCATGAACTCCGTCGAGAGCATCGATAATGGTACTCGCGAGATTTCCTCTGGCGCCAATGATCTTTCCAAGCGCACTGAGCAACAGGCCGCAGCGCTGGAAGAAACCGCCGCAGCGCTTGATGAAATCACCGTCAATGTTTCGACTTCCTCGAAACGGACGGATGAGGCTCGTTCGGTTGCCATTCTTGCCAACCAGAACGCGGCAAAGTCGGCAGAAGTTGTCTCTAACGCAGTGGAGGCCATGCGCCGTATCGAGGACAGTTCGCAGCAGATTTCCAATATCATTGGCGTGATTGATGAGATTGCCTTCCAAACCAATCTCCTGGCGCTGAATGCTGGGGTTGAGGCAGCGCGTGCGGGTGAAGCTGGCAAAGGCTTTGCCGTGGTTGCCCAGGAGGTGCGTGAACTCGCGCAGCGTTCAGCCAGTGCCGCCAAGGAGATCAAGGGGCTGATCCAGAACTCCTCGACGGAGGTCCACAACGGAGTGAAGCTTGTGCGTGACACTGGCGTGGCGCTGAAGGCGATTGGCGACTACGTCTCGCAGATCAACCAGCTGATGGACGCAATCGCCACCTCCGCCCGCGAACAGTCGACCGGTCTTGCCGAGGTTAACACCGCCGTCAACCAGATGGACCAGACTACGCAGCAGAACGCGGCCATGGTTGAACAATCGACAGCAGCGTCTGCGGCGCTCGCCCAGGAAGCCACCCGTCTGCGCTCTCTTGTCGGCCAGTTCAATTTGTCAGGAAAAGTGACGGCTGCTGCGCCCATCGAACAGCGTCCCGTTGCTGCGCGGTCTACTCTTCGTCCGTCTCTTGCAGTGCAAACAAACCTTGCCATCAAGGAGGAGTGGAGCGAATTCTGAGCCTCGTTTTGGGCAACAACGAAAATGCCTCCGCCTAGAGCGCGGGGGCATTCTCTAACAACATGAGTCAGGCGAGCGAGCAGGCTCGTGCCGTTTCGATAGCTTCGGTTTTCCAGAATTCCAATAGAAGTTATTGATAAATTTTGATGCTGTACTACGTCACGCCCCATGATCCATGAAGCCGCTCAAAAACTGAACGCTCCCCTCACTCCACAAGATCTCATGCTCCTGCAGCGAGCATTGGAGAAAGTGTGCGAAATCCGGAGCGCTTCGCCAACTTCTGTTCAAGCAGAAGAAGATGCGAAGGTTTTGATCCACCTCTTCCAAAGCGGAATTCGGAACAGACATCAGCTCGTTGCTATGTTGACCGGCCGCAAGTTTCCTTGAGCCTAAGGGGCCTCGGTGTTGCCGAAGAGTCAACGGAAGATCCGGGCGGACGCGAACTTTCGCAAACGATCAGCTTGGCCGATTCCTGCAAAGTGCTGGGCGGTTTGGAGCTCGACCACTGTGGTAACCGAACCGAATTTACCAGAAATTTTTGATTGCGTTATTTTGCCAACGGATAAATTCGATAGGAATCATCATGACGCAAGTTTCAGCCAAGCAGCATGGTGAAACCTGGAAATGTCTTGTATCACCGTCTCCTATTGCCCGAAGATCATGAGGATCGATATGGCATCAGAAATTGAGACTTTGCTTGAATGGCAAACCCGTGGCATGAGCGCACGAAGAGCCGGTATTCCAAAGGGGGCCAACCCTCTTTTGCACACCGAACCCGCAAACAGTGCCTTTTGTTTCGCGCAGTGGAAGTTGAAATTTGACGCTTGGCTGTTCGGCTGGTCCATCGAAGACAGTTTCGCCGCAGACGACACGCCTATGGCAGCTTGACGCTGTGCGGCTCCAGCTTGTCAAATGATGACGGTTTGTCGCTTGCTTAAGGGGCTGTCAGTCGAGAATTCGACTAGCACGACCGCTGCGTCTCTGAGCATTGTTGTAGTAGCTGGACGCCTGCTGGACAGAGCGGTGACGGGACTGCTCCATGGCCTCAGGCAACGGTATCCCGCGGTTGGCGGCCTCGGTGAGGTAGCCCGAGCGCAGGCCATGGGCGGAATATTCCGTAGGATCCAGTCCCGCCAATCCGGCACGATACTTTATGATGTCATTGATGGCTTTTGGGTCTAATCGCCGGCGCGATACATTGCCCCAACGATCAATTGCCCTGAAGATGCTGCCTTTCTCGATCTTTCCCGCTTCAAGCCACGCATTGAGGGCATCTACCGGCCGACCGGTAAGGTAGACGACTTCGTCGTTCTCGGCGCCACTGGTCTTAGTGCGGCCCAAGTGGATGGAAAGAGAGGGCAGGGGAGGGCCGCTATCGACGTCGATCGGATCCTCTGGCTGCAACTGGTCTTTCCTCAGGTTGGCGATCTCGCTACGACGCCGTCCCCCAGAAGCAAATGCGACCATGAGAATGGCGCGATCCCTCAAATCACGCAGACTACCGGCGGCACAGGTTGCCAGGAGCTTTGCGAGTATGGCCCCGGTCACCGCCTTTGCACTCTTCCGCTTCCTCGGCCGCGGCGTCGCTCGGATAGCAAGTCTGATGGCCGACCTGAGAGCAGGGGAGGCGAAATATCCCTCGAGCCCGCGCCATTTGGTCAGCGTCGACCAGGTGGCCAGCCTCCGGCGCACGGTGTCTGGCGCATGAGGGCCGGTTGATCGCAATAGACCCTGGAGCCGAAGCTTTTCCTCGACATCTAATGGCATGCCGTGTTCGGGATCTGCCACACGCATTTCCTGATCCCACAGGTGATGAGCGACGAATTTTAACAGCATCGCTTCAGGGGCTGGCCAAGGGAGAGAGCGACCAGTCGCTGCCAGCGACCAGGCCTGCAGATAGGCGAGGTCGGAGGCAAGCGCGCGCAAAGTATTGGCGCCCATGCCCTCGTTGACGAGATGGCGCAGGGTTTCGACGTCCTGATCGTTAAGCAGCTCGGCAAGCTCGTCGCGTCTCTCGATCGGCAGGACAGCGGCAATCGTGTCCAGCTGATCGAGACGATGGCTGAGGGTCGTTTTACTTGGACCAATCATGTTGTGGATGAGGCCGGATGCAGCTTCAGATCCGTTTGGCTGAAATCCCGTCCCTTGAAGAGCAGGGGCGCCTTGGCGACGGCAGCAACAGCGTAGGAAAAGCAATCTCCCATATTGAGGCTCGCAGGATGGCGCCCTTTGCCAAATCGCTCGAACGCCTTCTCGGCCGCAAGATAGTGACGCTCGCCAAACGCTATTGCGGTCACATTGGGCAGTTCGGCAAGTTGCTTGATGATGTCGCCTGCATTGGCAAATCTGCGACCAGCAAGCACCATGCGCGCCTCGACAAGGGTCGGCCAGCCGACGAGGATCTCTTCGCGGCTTACCAGCGAATGGAAGCGACTTGCTTCCTGTTCGTTCAGCGAAGTCGCAACGATCACCGAGGTATCGATCACGATCATATCGGCAAGCCGCTTTCGTCATAGAAGTCGTCATGGGCAGATGTGGTGCCGGCAGGAACGGAGCGTCGGCCCTCAGCCATTAATTCCCACAAAGCATCGGCGGGTGTCTTGGATGTCTTCTCGAGCAATTCCTGCTCGTAGCGCTCGAGCGCGAGCTCGACCAAGCGGTTGATCGGCTGGCCAGTGCGGCGTGAAAGCGCATGAGCGAGATCGCGTGCTTTGCTGCTACGGATGGAAAGTTGGGGTTCGGACATGGCTTTTCTCGCTGTTTTGATGCGCAGAATATAGGCGCGGAGCCGATGGATGGCAACGATGAAGCTCCAGACATCTAACATTCGATAAGGGTTACTTATCGGAGGTCAGTGATCCCAGCCTTATTTGTGCGTGGTACAGAACTGTATTACCGATATAGCTTTCGCTTAACGAATCATTTACCATAAATTCAATGTCTTACGATCTAACCAATTTACCCATCCAGAGCCTGCTGCGGCCGATCTCCGAGGCCGCCGTCGCGCTTGCCCGTCTCGACGAGCGAATTGCCCGCTCTCCCGTCGGCGAGGGCTTTCTCGAGCGCTCGCATTTCCTTGACGCGCATGCCTCGCTCTGGGTCGATGGGGAACTTGTCTATCTCGAGGACCTCGTCCTGCATGATGCACTCCGCGACATCCGCGCACCCACCCACGAACTCACCATCGCCCGCGACATCCTGAAAACCCGACGCCGCATTGCCGCCCATCCAGCCGCCTGGGCTCTCTCTGCTCAAGGCCTCGCCTCCCTCCGCGGGCAGGCGTGGCCTGCAGCATCATCGGGTGACGACGGGGAGGGGTTGCCGGATGGTAACGTTGAGGTCAGCGATACTCGGGCTGGGGTAGGGGAGGCCGAAGATCCTGATGCCGACGGTCTGAGTGATGCGTTTGCCGCGATCGATGCGGTGCTCGCCCGGTCGGAGGCCGCGATCGAAGAGGCGAAGAAGCCGGGGCGCGCCAAAAATGCTCCGGAAAAAGATCCCTTCGTCTACGATCTCGACTGGGATGAGGATGAGCGGCTGGCGGAGTGGCAGACCATGCTGGCTCGGGCCCAGGATTTGCCACCAGTCCTCCAGGCGATCGTGGCGCTCGACGCGTGGAATGAGATTGCCGTTCTCCAGCATGCGCCCTGGCTCGGTCGGCTGCTTGTCGCCTCGGTCCTGCGTGAGGGTGGTGTCACCACCGGCTCCCATCTCGCGGCGATCAATTTCGGGCTCAAGGCCATTCCTGTCGATCGGCGCCGGCATCGTGATCGCGAGACGCGGTTGCTGGCAATTACAAGGGCATTGACCATCGCGGCCGAGAGCGGCCTGAAGGAGCATGACCGGCTAGTGCTGGCGCGGCAGATGATGATGCGCAAACTGGAGGGGCGGCGAACGTCATCCAGGCTACCGGAGCTCGTCGAGCTCGTCATGGCGCGGCCGCTGATCTCCGCCGGCATGGTGGCGAAGACGCTTGAGGTGACGCCGCAAGGAGCGCGGCGGATCGTGCAGGAGCTGGGGCTCAGGGAGATGACGGGGAGGGGAAGGTTTCGGGCGTGGGGAATTATTTAGCTACTCGAGATGAACTTCGACATAGATTGTGGCGATGATCGAACACGGGAGGCGAACTTGGGAAAAATGAAGGAACTACAAATCGAGACCCAGAACCTTGCTCGCGATTGGGAAGGTTTGGTCGAAGATATTCTCAGTCAACCAGCAGTCGGTAGCGCGGTAGCGTTGAAGCCGGACGAGATGCCGGCCACTGAGGACGAGTACGAGCAGTTCCGCCTTGTACCGGACCTGAGGTTTCAACCGCTCGGGTTAGATCACTCGGTAGCTATTGAAATAAGGATGTTTCGTTGGCATCGCGATTGGCATCAGCGCATTTCGGACTCGATCGCTCATATGCACGAGATCCTCAGCTCGGACGAATTTGATCGCGGGATTATTGTAACGACGGTGGACCTCCCGGATAACCTACGAACTCAATTATATTCACGGCTTATCCCGTTAGCTCCGGCACCCCAATATATGGTGCAGCTTCCGGCTGTATGAATCGCGGAATTTGAAGGCAGATTTCACCTTATCTGAGTCGCAGGGAGGTTCCGAGAGGGGATAGGGAGCATTGCTCGGTCGAGGCTGAACAAGCTCGCTGCTGGCTCAATGAGTGGCGTACACAAAGGCCGACCGTGATTTGGCCAACACTGGTCGCGGCGGCTTGTTTCGCCGATAGACGCGTGGTTCTGGCGCGACATAATCGGGGTCGAGCAGTCTCTCCGCAAAGACACTGGGGACACCGTTGGCGATAGCCTCAAGGTAGGCCTGGCGGCGGTCCAGCTCGGTCCCACCCAGCACCCGCTCCATGAGCGTCTTGAGGACCGGCGGCCTACCGACGATGTCGCGGAGGCTGGCATGGCCGACCTCGTTGCCGATGGCGACGAGGCTGTCGAATGCGGCACGGTACTGCCGCCGACGGTTCCAGCGGAAGACGAACTCCTGGAGGTAGATGTTGAGGTGACGGCGGCGGACGCCGTGATAGACACCCATCATCCAGCGCTTCATCAGCGAGAAGACGCGGTGTATCCGCTTGAACCAGAGATGCGCGGGCAGTTTGCCCACGACTTTCAAGGCGTGCTTGCGGTCGGGAATACCCTGGTAGGCCTGGTTGCCGTCGGTGAAGATCGTGGTGTGGGGATTCGTGTTGCGCAACACAAAGGGATGCAGGGATTCCCTGCCGTTGGTGCGGATAGGCTCAAGGCGGATGCGGCCAGACCTGCCTTCGTCGCGCCATTCCACCGCTCCGATGATGTTGAGCTTGCCGATGGGGCTTCGGCCCTGTCCTCCGCCGACAGGCTCATCCTTTGTTCGGAAGGGAATGCTCGTCTCGTCGATCTCGACTGTCTCTTCGTAGCCGCCCAACTTCTCGCGGTCGGGATTGACCATAGCCCGACGCAGTTTGTGCAGGAGGAGCCAGGCGGTCTTGTAGGAGCCGATGCCCAACTTGGCCTGGAGCTGGAGGGCCGAGATACCGTTCGAGTGCGTCGTCACGAGGTGCGCTGCCAGGAACCACTGCCGCAGCGGCAGGTGTGTCCTGTGCATGATCGTGCCAGCGATGACGGACGTCTGTTTACGGCACAGGGTCAGCTCGCCGTCCTCGTCGGCCTTCTCTCCACCGCACTCCCAGACCCACGGCTTCGACCGCAGCTTCCAGCCTTTCGTCGATCCGCAGTGCGGGCAGACGAAGCCTTCGGGCCATCGTTTCTTCGCGAGGTATGCCGCGCAGGCGTAGTCGTCAGGAAAACGCAGTTGAAACTGCACCAGCGAAAGCGGGCGGTCGTAGCGCCATCTGAAGACAGACTGGTGGGCCATTTGCCCCAATTAAACCAGGGCGTGTGCCTTGGCGAGAGCCCGAAGCCGGAACCTCAAGATATGGTTAAACCGGAACTAGCGGGATAAGCCGTTTATATTCCCCTGAGGACAGGAGGGTGGAAGTTTGGGGCCTCGAGAAGTTGCGGGAGCTTGCTGAAGGTAATGACGCTCTGTCGGGTATTCTTGACGAATTGCTTTCAGAGACAATTCTCGACGATGATCTGCGGGGTCCTCTCAAAATGGATCGAGAGTTGCGGCAAGGCCGTATGCTGTCAGATAAATTGTGACAGACGCCGGCCGGACTAAAAGGATGGAGAGATTTCGAGTCGCTGACCGAGGAGGCCATCCGCTTGTTGTTTGGACGCGACCTCTCAAGCATCAATGCCCAGCAACGAACTGATGACGGTCTCAATCGGATGGATCTGATTGGCCGGATCAAGACGGAGGGCGGTTCCTTCTGGGCCATGGTTGCTTCGGATTTTTCGACTAGATACGTCGTCCTCGACGCGAAGAATTCACATGATCCTATCACGCAGCAAGAGATTCAGATCACCGAGAAGTATCTCTTCGCGAGAGGGCTCAGAACCTTCGCAGTCGTCATTGCAAGGAACGGCGCCGATCAGGGTGCATCGAAGCTCGTGGAAACCCAGCTCCAGGAGAACGGAAAATTTATTCTGGTCATCACTCTGGCAGATCTCTGTGCAATGCTCGAGGGGGCTGATGTCGGAGAAGCTCCTGAAAACTTACTTTTTGAAAGAATGGATTACGTTCTAATGAGGATGGGCCGCTAGCTTGTAACAGTCATAGACAGCACTGGTTGTTGCACTTGATAGCAGGCTCCGCATGTGGAGGGCGAGCACGCGGGCGGCCAAGGGATCGAGCGTCGTTGGTGCGGGGACCATTCAGTCTGGATTTTTTTGACGTCGATATCGAACCAGATACTGAAATAGCGTTGTGCGCGGCTTCGAACCGAAAGCCTTTTCGATCAGCGGTCTCATCTCGTCATCTCGAGCGAAGGCGAACCTGACAGCAGCGCCGGCAATCAACCTATTGAGCCCGCCCACCCACCTCTCGGCATCATAAGCCTCGATTCTTCGCTGCGTCGCGACGTTGTTGACTGCGACAAAAGCTGACTTCGGGCCGATCGGCAAAATGATATACGAGTCCTCGGCCGCGAACTCGTAGAGGGTTATGATCGGCCGATCACTCGTCAAAAACTGAGCAGGACCGTCAATCTCGCGTACGAACCAACGCATATTGTTGATCAGTGCGCCGACTTGTGAATGATCGATCAGCGTTCGCAGGACTCTGAACATCCAGCTACGAATTTCATGGGGCGAACGGCCGTCCAAGTATTCTGTGAGGGTTGCCGGATCGGTCGGTCCTTTCCCTACTGCGTAAGCCGCTTCCAGCTCTGGCATCGCTCTTGCCCATTCCTCCATGAGACCGCCTGATAGCGTTTCAAGGTGGTCGGGCATACGCATCATCAACGACATTAGGAAGCGGGACCATGCGCTGCGTAGGCGAGAGTCGCGACGGAGTATTGGATCATTGGCTTCGAGGGCGACAAGAGCTTGGCTTGCCAGTGAATCGAGGGGCGACATGAAGCCCGACTCCAGCGCCTGTGCGATGTCTACGGGCGCTGCGTGATCGGTGTATAGTAGATCCTCGCCGCCCGACACCTCTGGGGAGACCCATTTCGCTACAATCTTGCTCTCAATGGGCTTGCTAAACCGGCGCAGCTTCCCGTCTTCCCCGGCCCATCGTGCCTGATAGAACGATGGTAGGTAGTGATGGTACAGCGGCTGTTGTGTTGTGTTGTCCACTTGTCCGGTACTTTGCGAGTAATGTAACGGTTAGCAATTCACTCTTTAATTGCATAACTGGAAGCTGCATAGGGACGAAATCAATGATCGACAGCCTAGATGGTATCCCAAACAAGCAGGTTCTCGATCTTTTCGCCAACGAAGCAGAGTTTCGAGATTTCCTCGCAGCTAACCTCGATCTCATTGAACCTGGCCTTGAGTTCCTCGAAAAAGAACACGTTATCCAGAATCCAAATGGTTCTGGTGGCAGGGTCGATATCTTGGCGCGCGATCCGTACGGCCATATCCTCTGCATCGAAATCAAGCGTAGCGATAGCAGTGCTCGTTCGACCCTGAACGAACTCAGCAAATACGTTGCTCTGCTGGTGGATCGAGACCAGCTCCCGCAACACAACATCCGATGCGTAGTCGTATCGACCCATTGGAACGAGCTGCTCCTCCCGCTGTCGTACTTTGTCCACTTCGTGAATATTCAAGTTACGGCTCTGCAAGCAGTTCGCGATGGTGACCAGGTTTTGCTGCAGCCACTTACGATGACTGACATCAAGTTTCTCCCACAGCTTAGCCCTGATATGGACTTGATCTGGTTCGAGGCGGAGGAGCCACGCTTACGCTACGTTGATTTTCTCAAAGCTCGCTCGGCAAGACTTCCTTTTGTCCGGCTGGCGTTGCTACTTTTTCAGCTGCGCCCAGAGGCAAGCAAATCCCTCGATCCCTTTTCGATGATGATTTGCGTCTGGCGGATTAAAGATGGCCTTCACGATATGATCGAAGGGGTGATCGGCAAGCCAATCGGCCAAGATTGGCCGTATGTTGCCCGAGGATGGGAGCCGGAGGCTGACGCTAAAAACTGGATTGATGACGCGCCTTTTACCGATTTCCCGGAAGTCGCCAAAGGTTGGACCCACGGCACACCGGAGAAACTCTCCTCGCTATTGCCGAACTACGGCCTTCAGGAGGTCGTGCGCCTGGGCGGGTGGCCAAAGAATGATCTTATTAACGACGATAAGAGAATTTTGGAGATGGCTCAAGCCACGTCGCCTTTGCTCGGCGCCGGTCGGCCCAGCCGCCATCGATTTCATACGACTGTGACACCCCGGATAGTGCCCTCCTGGCAAACAGCGATCGCTTCCTTTTTGGATTTCATATCCTTTGAGGAGCTTTGGAAAGCGCAAGCAGCGGCATATTTAGACCAGATCGTCGAGAGCGACGTAAGCGTGGAGCTGCATGCTTGGGACAAGAAGCACCTCGTTTATGCCATCCATCAGGCACGCTTCCATGAGGAGGCGATGTACAGCTTTTTCCAGATCGCGATCAGCAGACATGGAACGCTCCTGCGTGCCATGCGGGGAATGTACGTCTGGGACGGTGTGACCTGCCCGCCTTCCGCTTCTGAACTAATTCACACGGTCTACGGCGGGATAATGCCTGCGCGAGTGGCGATAGGCAGCGCCGTTGATGACGCTCGTTACGAACTCGCGAATAGACTACATGGATTTGTTTCGGCCTTTGATTGGTTGGATGAGGATGGCTCAGTACGCAGCACCCGCTCTATAGCACGCTATTCGCTTCGGGACTTCGTCGCTAGCAATCCCGACTACAGCGCCGCTATATCCGATACATTGGAACAGGTGGGTTCGCTCCCAACTGATCCATCATCGTAGGCCACAAAACGGCATCAAACACGCGCCCAGTTTGACCCGGAGGGAAGCTCAGCGGGCAAGATGGAAAGGTCTCCGTGCTTTTCACGCGATCAGAGTTGTTGGTAACCGCTCTACAACCGAGAAGAGATCCATTGATGGCTTGACGCTTAGTATTCCTGCGACCCATCATTCAACAAATGAAGTATGAATTCGCAACACTTTCTCCAGAGGACTTCGAGAACCTGAGCCGAGATCTCGTCGGCGCTGCAATCGGCGTCCGGTTCGAGGCGTTCACGGTTGGTGCAGACGATGGGATGGACGGGCGCTGCACCAATGCTGATGGTTCGATCATTCTCCAGGCGAAGCACTATTTCCGATCCGGCTTCTCGAAGCTCAAGTCCAAGATGCGAGAAGAACGTGTTTCGATTGATGAACTGGCGCCGCAACGATACATCCTGACAACGTCTGTTCCACTTACCCCGGCAAACAAAGCGGCGTTAGCGGAGATTATCGGTCCGAGCCTCGCAGGCACCGGCGACATATTTGGCGCTGACGATCTCAATGCCCTGCTTAGGTCCTATCCCGAGATCGTCAAGGCTCATGAAGGGCTCTGGGCGCACAGCACACCGGTGCTAGAACAGGTCGTGACCAATGCGGTGCGCAAGGCTATGGCGCCGGCAGAGGTTCCCCCAACGCTCGCTCGCTTGATGCCGCCATTAGGGGCTGCGGCAGATGCGACTTTCGAGCCTGCAGCGCGCGATACGATTTTCGTAATCAAGTCCTCACCTATCGACGACGAGTTCACGCTTTGGCTCGCGCCAAAACTTGAGGCGGAGGGCTATCAAGTCTTTGCAGACGTGCTGACCCTCATGCCGGGCGAACGTTGGCGACGAGAGATAACCAGTGCGCTGCGCCACCGCGCGATCAAGGTCCTGCTTCTTTGCCGTGATTCCAGTCTGGAGGATACCGGTATACAGGACGACCTAGACATTGCCCTAGAAGTCGGAAAGGAAATCTGCGATCAGAGGTTTGTCATCCCGCTCCGCATGGAAACCTTTCGGAAGATAAAAGGTCTCGGCGACACCGTTGCGGTCGATTTCGTTCGAAACTGGGGAGAGGGGCTGCTCAAGCTTGTCGACACTCTGCAACGTCAAAAAGTCCCGCGAAGCGCGGACATGCCGATCAACCCAAATTGGGAGATTTTTCGCCGACGCGGGGCCGTGCCGATTATCGACATTCCCGAGCGCCTGACCTCAAACTGGCTTCGGGTCTCCGAGGCACCAGACTTCATCAGATATTTCGAATGTTCGGGCGTGATCAACAAAGGGCGCCTTCAGGGAGCAATCGAGAGCTATGGACATCCCTGCGCATTGGTCGGCGAATCAGGTTTTCTTGCATTTGGGAGCGTGCCGGAAATCGAACTGGCATTCGAGGGCGTCGGACGCTTCAAGCTGAAATACGAAATTCCACTGGTGGAATTTACAGAAGGCGGTTTCCAGCGGCTGCGGATCGACCGCCAGACAGCATCCAACCTTGTTATCGCAATGCTGAAGAAGGCCTGGATCAACTTCTGCAAACGTAACGGGTTTATCGAATACGAGTATTCGAATGGTATTGGCTTCCACGCGTCACCGGAACAAGCGCCGACCGGCAAGCGGATTCCGTGGGGAAACCAAGCGGAGAAGAAGCGGTCATCAATGCTCCGCAATTCTGCCAAGGGCCATATCTGGCAGTTCGGTGTCACCGCCATGCCCGCTTTCTGGCCATTTTGGCACTTCAAGCTGAAGTCGAGAGTCCTGTTCGCACAAGATAACGCAACACCAGCCGGCCTTGTTGTCGACGATCCCAAAAAACTCCACCGGTTAAGAAGGTCGATCTGCAAGGGATGGCGCAACAAGCAATGGTATGGGCGTCTTCTCGCATTCCTTGAATTGTTATCCGCCGATTCGGCTTTTGTGCGCCTCCCCCTGTCGGAGACCGAAACGTTCGTTCTCGAGGCCTCGCCCATGTTGTTTTCCTCGCCGGTAAGTACCGTGCTTCCAAACGATCTCGATGACGAAGACGAAGAGTTGGACGACAGCACTCTTGGCCGGCCTGACAATGACGAGGAGGGCGGCGAATGAAGTTTCTCGAACGATCACTAGAGGTCGATCATATCCATGAGCCGGAGTTGGAGTTCGCCTTCGGTCAGAAGAGTGCTCACCCAAAAGACGGTCTGCACCTCTACGGTCCTCATCTCAAGGGGAAAAAAGCGAAAGAGATAAGCGTCGGCGTCATCGGCACAAGCGAAGGCATCGGTCACTTTCGGACGTGGAGTCGGGAGTTGCAATCCGTAGTCAGGGTGCCTCCGCCGGGGAAAGGAGAGAAGGCGAACCGGCTGCACCTCGCCAACTTCCCAGGCCTTGAGGAGACCTTCGGAATTTTCTACGATCCAGACGAGATCAGTGCACTATCAATTCCCCTCGCTGATATCGACCGTGCGACGAGAGTGACAAACCAGCACGAAGCAGTGGATAAGGTCGCAAAGCTTTTTATCGAGCGCGTAAGCAAACATCTCCGCAACGAAGAGCGTGCGGTCGATATTTGGGTGCTGGTACTTCCTGAGATCGTTTATGAGAGGTGCCGCCCCAATTCTAAACGAACAGGCTTGCCGACCGAGAAAGGCGACTTCGCAAAGAAGCAGAAAAAGCGTGAAAGCCTTCCACTATTCGCGGGTGTTATCGACCAAAGTGGCGAGACCATTTTCGACGACGTCCCGGATTTCCATCGGCGCATCAAAGCGGACTTTCTGAACATTGCACCTACGCAGCTCATTCGAGAAACCACGCTCGCCCCGGGTGCGTTTCTGAATACGGCTGGTTATCCGACCCGCAAGACCCAGGACCGTGCCACCGTTGCGTGGAATCTCGGCACTGGGCTGTACTATAAGACGCAACCGCGACCACCTTGGCGGTTATCGACGATCCGGCCCGGTGTCTGCTACCTCGGCATGGTCTACAAGAGCCTCCCGAATGACCCCAATGGCCACGCATGCTGCGCAGCACAAATGTTTCTAAACGAGGGAGACGGCGTTGTATTCCGTGGTGCAAACGGCCCCTGGAAGACCGGAGACTACGACTATCATTTGAAAGCTCCCGCAGCCAAAGACCTCTTGAGGCTCGTCCTGGACAGTTACGTCGACACCCATGGCCAGGCGCCTAAGGAGCTTTTCATCCATGGCCAGACATACTTCAACGATGAGGAGTGGAATGCGTTTGCCGATGCGGCGCCTGAAGGGACCAATGTTGTCGGGGTCCGAATTCGACCTACAGGCGGCGAAACGAAGCTCTTCCGCGACGGGGATTATCCTGTTCTGCGCGGCACAGCCTTGATCCTCGATGCGCAGACCGCCTACATCTGGACGACAGGATACGTTCCGCAGCTCGATACCTATATCGGTCCGGAAACTCCAAATCCGCTACATGTGACCATAACGCGGAGCAAAGACCCTAAGCCCGATATTCGTGCCGTCCTTTCAGACATCATGGGTCTGACAAAGATCAACTACAATTCTTGCAACTTCAACGATGGCCTTCCCGTGACGGTCCGCTTTGCCCGGATGGTCGGAGACGTTCTGACAATGGGCTCCGCCGGGAAAGGTGAGAAGAAACAGCCGTTTAAATTCTACATCTGAACGGCTTCATCAGGCCGGTGCGCGCCACCGTTTAAATGCGAGCGTAGCGAGGGGCAATTCTCGGCAGATTCGGTGGCAATCCCTCGAAGCCCCGGCTTTTGTAGAGGTGCGTGAAGCCGTCTTGTTCGGCGCCCGCCAGTGCAAAAAGCACCACATTCTCGTGTTCGACGCACACGCCCTTCACCTGAACAGAAATTCTCTTCAGCTGTCTTAGGGTTTCGCCCGGAGGCCGTTCGAGCGCTTCAGAGAAATCAAGAAGATCAAACTCCGCGACACCGCAGCTTCCAAGATCTCCATGCCCGTCATTGGCCAAATGATGAACGATTGAAAAGGCTAACCGATCATCCGTCGTTTCAAGTACGTCGAACTCGAATCGTTCCTTCAAGCTCAGTCTTGGCATCGCTATCCTCCCCATTAAATCTTCGTCGAAGTTATTTGCATCGCGGAGGTCCCTCAACCCGTCTTGACGGGGCCAAACATGCCGCTCTCAACCATCGACATATATACCTTCTTCATCGCTAGCGCGGTGTCCTGACTAACGAATAGCGAGGATCTGCTCCCGTGCGGTGATCCCAGGAGATACGGGCGCATGGTCTCCCAGTTTTCCGCCCGCGATGACCACCGCCATACTGGCAACTCCTGCTCGATCATCAGCGGTACCGCCAGTGATTTCGGCACCATCTTGCCGGTTTCGAGGGACGCATCCCATTCGCAGCGGACGAGAACGGGCTGGGTCCCCACATTGTAGAAGGGAACATGCAGAATCTCCGCTGAGATCGTTGCCCGGGGGTGGTGGGGCAGAGCATCGGCAGCCTTTACAACCGCCGCGCCATCGACATAGGGGCAGGTCAGAAAGCCATGGGCGAAATAAACGGTATGATCCAGGCCGACGTATCCGCAACGCTCGCTCGGATATGTTTCCGGATGGTGGTCATCATGGTTCGATACCAAGGGGTGCCAGGTGGGATATCCGTCCACGACCGGCCCGCACTCTTCTATTATGTCTAGCAGCGCCTTTTCGCTTCGGGCCCGCTCTTCAGGCGAGAAATTCCGGGACACGAGATAGCTCTTTGCCCGCTCGTATCCATTCGTCGCAGCTTCGTCCGCCCTGAAAGCCATTGTCCATTCCTTTTGCAGTCCATGCATTATATATAAGTCTCGCGCATGAAAAATCAATTCTATGCGTAATATCATTTTACATGAAGATGCAACGAACGGGCCGTCCGGCAGCGTGAGGTCCTGAGCACACGACCCCCGGCGCGGTGGAAATCTGTCTGGCATTTAGAACGTCTAGTTGTGCGATTCAGAAAAGGTTGGCACGTTCACCATGCCACCCGCATCCCTCGAGCGATCTCATTTTTCATGTTGAAGACCATCAATATCGCCATCAACAAGTTCCCGGCGACACCGCCGTCGCTGATGAATGCCACCGGAGGGATTCGATCCTCCGTCGATATCGACCTCGCGGCGCTCTACCATCACTACTATCTCGATTGTTACGGCAGAATCCCTCCTGATCCGGATCCCGCGCATTTCGAGCACATCCAATTGCTGACGACGCAAACCGAGTTTCGGGTTCGGGGCGACGGCCTTGGGTCCAATCCCGCGACAAGGCAACACCGATCGAATGAACTTGGCCAAGCGTTCTTCAGATGGTTTCTGGATCAACATCTGGATATTCCTTACTTCGCCCACATGCATGACGCGCTCCAGGGACGGCTGAGCAACGTCCTGAACGGCTTCAAGGTCGAGCGGATCTCCGTCGGCGACGCGCCAGATTATCTCTGCGCCAGCGATGCCAACCATGTCTTTCTCGGCGAAGCCAAGGGCCGAATCGACGCAGTATCGTTCGGGTCAAAGGACTTTAAGACGTGGCGAAAACAATTCGACCGTGTGAGAGTTACGGATCCATTAGGTGTCGTGCGATCCGTAAAGGGCTTCATCGTCGCGAGCCGCTTCGCGCGCGAGTCCCAACCTCGTGTCAAATCGGTACTACTGGCCGAGGATCCCGCGACCCGCGGCGAGCCTTTCCCGGACGGTAGCCCCAGTCTGCGCAACATAGTCGTCTCCCTGCACTATGCCACGATTGCACAAAAGCTCGACCAGCCGTTGCTTGCGGCGGCCCTGCAGACATTAACAACCATTCCGCCGGAGCTCCAGTTTCGGACCGTCATTTGGGAATGCTTGCTCGAGCCGATGAGAGGCATTCGCTTCGTTGGTGGATACTATCAAGCCGAGGATGAACACGATCCATTCGTGATGCTGCCCGATGGGCGTGCTAGCTTTAGCCCGGTGCGGCCGTTGCGATTAGACCTCGCGAAGGGCACCTTCGTCGGGTTGGAACTCGGGCAATTCAAGAGCATCGCCGAGGGTGCCCGGCGTGGCACCGACGCATTGTCAAATCTTCGCGCGTTGGATCGCTATCCGTTCGTTTACAGTGCCATAAGCTTTCTGCGCGACGGCTCGATCATTGGACCGGCGGAAATGTTCCGGCCGATTACTCTCGCAACTTTCTGACAGACCGAATATTGCAAGGCTGGCGTGACGCCCCGGGGGAATGCTTCATTGATGCTGCATTTCCAGCGCTCCCGCTATGGGCGAAACAATGCCTGTCCGACAACATAAGCTCCCGGACCTGAGCTGAAGTATTTCCACAGGAGATCGAGGTCGACGGGAGTCGTCTTCAGTTCGTCGAGCAGCGCAAGTGCCAGTTCGATCGCTGCCGGCCCAATCGCACTTTCAGCCAATGCGGATAGTCCCGACGGTCGCTTTGGGTCTTCGGCAATCTGGGCTTCGAGGATCGCGATGATTGGTTTCATGTGGGGCTTGTCGCCCTTGCGAGCGTTCAAATCGTCAACGACATGACGCGCCAGCCGCAGCACCCGACCAGCTTCCTCGCCTACAATCTTTTCAACCTCAAGAGCCAGATTGTTCCGATCCGATGATGCCGCGGCGATACGCTGCTTGATCGGCTCCATGTCCTGATCGAACTTCCATCGTTCGATCTTCTGGAACAGATTGCCAAGGGCGGCCTGCCCATCTCCCTCGAAAATGGTTCGACGGAGATGAGCTTGAAGTGGTTCGGGCTTCTTGAGTTTCGTTGTGACATCGTTTGCCATCTCAACACGGATGTCATCCGGCGGATGGTCGGCATGCGGATCAATAAATACCGTCACTGTTTTCGACGGCATGTCAGACAGTGTCCCAAGCGCCACACCGAATGTCAGCGCCTGAAACAGGCTGACGATTGCCGCCGCTTGTTGCGTTTCGCCATCGGTGATCAATTGGATCGTGTGGCCGAACTTGAATGGATTTGCCGGAAGCTTTCCCGCCGTTTCGGCCGACTCCCACCAGACGAAATTATTGAGCTCCGCTCCGAGGACGAAATTCTTCACTGGAGCAAGCTGGTCAAGCCGAGCGAAGTCCTGAAAATGATGGGCGAAGAAAGTCAATGCGATGTACGCGACGGCGCGCAATCCCTCTGTGCCTCCAAGCGAGAGCTGGACCCTCATTGTCCCGCTATGTCCTGGATCACTGTCGGTGCGCTGCACCGATCCCGCAAAGAGCCGCAGACGCTCTCCCGTCTCAGTTTCGTATATGAATGGTTCGGCTTTGTCGGCGCGATCCGGCCGAACCGCCAGCAGAGCGTTAATCGGCTTGAGCTGATGCGCAATTATGCTTGCGAGCGGACCAAATCCGTTGTTGTGCGGACCGCAGTAAATCTGCTTGTTCGTCCGACGTCCGCCCAGGGCGGCCGGGAATACATGTTCGCGCGAGCCAGCAACCTTGTTGCAGATAATGCACTGCTTGGGCATCGGATTTCCTCATCTTTTACCCTCAGTATGGAGGATCGAATAAATGAATCGAACTGAAATTTATAGTTGAATTTTCTCGAGAATGCGGTGGCACGCCACAATGTCCGTATATCGATAGCTGCATTAGCGCGGGAAACCCTAAGGGCTTGATGCTGGGGACCTCAGAGCTTGGGCTGAGCGAGACGATAGGAACTTTTCAATTTTGCTGCCGATCTCAGGGAATACGAAAGTGAGGAACGGTAGCGTATCCTCATCGGGTAGATAGCGTTGATCACCTGCACGGATCGTCTCTCGGATCGTGCGGGCGCGTTTTTCCCACTTTCCGCTCTTGTCCTGGGCCCTTCACGATATCGACCATTCACGGTGTCAAAGGGGCTGAATTCGATTCCGTGATAGCATTTGCGCTGCTCGAAGGCATGGTTCCGCATTTCGCTGATCCTAATGCGCTGGATAGCGCCAAGAAGCTCCTATATGTGATTGCATCGCGCCCGCGAAAGAACCTTCTTTTGATTGCCGAAGTCGGGCGGGTCAATGGGATCGGCGAGCCGTACGAGACGACAAGTATCCTTGCCGAGCACATTTTTCGTTATGACTTGATGGAAGCCATTGAGTAGGCCTGCAGCGTACATCACGACGCCGCTCGGCATGGGGTTCGGCTACTTGCGGGGTCCCATTCGAATATTCCGGCTGCTCTACGTCGCCTACAATCTTGCAACCGCGATCGCTTCGAGGGGATCCAGGACCGCGTGCTGGATGACACTGAAATCGGAGACTGGGCAGTCACAGAGGTAACGGCCGCTGCTTGTCGACGTTCCCAGCCTCAAGACCTTGGACCTGTAAGCATGGCGCCGAGGCGTCCCCGGTCAGACTTCTCCGTCAACGGCCATTGAGGTGGGAAAACCACCGTGTGGTTTCGCAATGAACGCCAGCCGCGCCTTACGGAGTGGCCACGTCTTGTCGCGCCACCAGTAAAACTCCAGATGCGATCTGCCCTGCGCGCGAATTTTCGACTCGATATCGCGGCTTTCGCGTGTGCCCGGAACCGCGAGAAAATTTCCTGTCACGATGCAGCGAGTGCTGCCCCTTACAGTGGGCTCGGTGTCGAAAACAGCCTCGCCGATGCAAACTCCCAAGAAATCCCTGCAGCGCTGTCCCTCAGGGCTCTCGATGATGAGATCACCCGACTTGCGATCAAAGTAGATTTTCACCCTACTGCCGATTTCCGGTGGCTGACGAGAGACGTGCGGAATATCCATTTTCTACTCCTGTGGTAGTCGTATTGGCACCAGCGAGGCTTTCGCAGGCACATCTGGAGAGCTTTCCTGCTCCGCAGGAAGGTCGAAACGCGGATCAGTGAGATCCAACGCGCCATGCCGCATCAGCGCCTTCTCAAGCCGACCGAGTATCCACTTATAGGCTTGGGGCGTGAGCTCCATATGCGGTTTTCTCATGATGGCCCGTCGCGGATTGAGATTGCCACCATTCCCCGCGTTGAGATTGCGCTGCGTTGGAGCAAAAGATCCCGGACCGAGTTCGGCCATCATGTCGGCCATGGACACCCCCGCCGAAAGCGGTCCGTTGATAAAGACGGGATCGTGGACGCGAACGTAGTGCGGCCAATTCTCCTTCCAGGCTCTCACCGACAAATCGGCTGGAGTGGCGTCATCCAGGACTGGCCTATGCTCCCTCCCGATAGCACGGCCGTAGATCACGTAGTCGCTCCGTGCCTGGACCATGCGTGCCATGAACATGATGGCTCCGTCTCGAACCTGGCGGGGCCGTTTTCCAATCGGGTACGTGCAAGCCCAGTGCGAACCGGAGCGAATGACTTCCTCGTCGATCTGCATGGATAGCGACGCGCGGTTGTCCGTTCTCCCAAAGAACTTCACGAACGACTGCACAGGCGCATCCGTCGGAGGCTCTAGCACAAAGGGGGATGGTGCATTCACGGTCTCTCCGAAGTCGGGCAGAGAAACGCTATCTCTCGTCCCGACACGGTACGGGGCGAGAATTTGACGCCATTGCTCGATTTGGTCTTTCGACAGATCGTGCTTGGTGTTGGCCCATAGGCGATCGAAATAGCTCTGGCACTGTATGGCGATAGAGGGGTCATCAGCGGTAAAGCCGAACTCCTTGTTGTGAAACATGGCAGCTTCAGTGAGATTGGCGCTTGTCACGATCGCTCGCCTGGCGCCGAAGATATACATTTTGGAATGGAGGCCGACGACCCCGCGGATTTTCGCTCCGCTCTGGAGAAGGAGATCCAGCGCGTCCAGATCACTTACCCCTGCATTGAAGGCGTTGAGGTCGAAGCGAGTGATGACGCGAAGATCATAGGGACGATGGGCGAGCACCAGGCGCTCCACGGTCCGCTTTTTGATGAAGGGACATACGATCGACACCGTTTGGGGTCTTTCCCGCATACCGGCATCCAGTTCGTCCGACCAACCAGAATCTACTAATCTGAAGCTCAACGGCAATCCTCCCGGTCAATACCGCCGGTGTGCGCGTAAAATCGCGCCCGTCGCCTTGCCTGATGCGACCTCGATCCCGACGAGGATCTGGATGCGAGGTTTCTGGAGTTCCTTCACCGCCAAAGCGAGCGGGGTGGCGTCGTCCATTTGCGTCCATCTATCCACGAGGTTGGCCATCTTGAGCAGGTCCGAAATAGTGTGATCTTTTAGATCGATCATTCCGCCTAGTCCCTTGGCGCTTTCCGAGATGAAGCGAATGGCGTCGACAGCGGTGAAAGCTGCGGTCGGACGCCCCTTGTCATCGAGGCAGATGATTGCCTGGTGCTTTTCATCAAGCAGTTCGGCCAATTCACCCAAACTCGTTTCCGGCTTGACCGACACGAATCCCGGGTCGAGCTTCGCAGCCAGGGTATTGGCATTAGTTCCGTCCCGGCGAGGGCGCGTTCTAACGACAGTGCTGAGAGTTGAGTGATGCTTCATCCAAGATGCCGTTTCAGTGCATCGCAATTCGATCAGCCGCACGATTTTGGCGTGAATGTCGGTCACGTTCAGATCGAGAACCGGTTCGTGATGGGCCACGCGATTCCGGAAGACATTGATCGGCTTCACCAGGTTCTGGATCTCCTGGCGGCTTTGGCCGTGCTGCAGATTCGGGAAGGCGATATTGACGGTGGTGCGCCAGAGAGCGCCGTATTCGGGTCGGAAGAGGTTCGACCAAAAATCGAAGGTGAGTGTTGCGACGATCTGATAGCGCGGTGCGTTGGCGCCTGCCCTTTGTATGGCCTTGTCGAGCGTCGCCAGCCCGTTTCCCGTCAGGGTCTGATCGCGGAAGGTGGCGTCCTGATGCCAGCTCGCTCCGAACCTTGCGACAAGGATATCGTCGACGGCGTTTCGCAGCGTCACTTCCGCCACATTCAGCGGATAAAGGAACGCCTTGGCCACCCGTGCATTGTAGAGGTACAGTGCCATCGCATATTCTTCGTGACTGCCCCCCTTTGCGAGGTAGGTTGCGAAGCGTGGCTCTGAAATCGAGGCCCGGATGGCCTGCAGCTGTGCCGGCAGGTAGGGAAAAGGAACTTGACTTTCTGCCATATTGCGTAGATAACCACCCCAAGCAGTCGAACAGGCCCCACTGGCTTGCCATGCGCCTTCGACATCGATCTTTTGTGCACCAGGTCAGGCCAGTCCTCACCTGGTGTTTCAATTTCTAAGGTGTGATTTAAACAGTAGCAAGCGGTAGAGTTGCTCCCAGCGTGCTGCCGAAAGGCGGCCTCGCGTCCAGGGTTTCGGATATCGTGGGTGGGAGCGTGCTCCGCCGACCACGTCCTGATTATTGCACCGCCTGACTGCGCTTGATGGCCTGCGCCAGCGCTTCGACAATCCGCGAGAACCGATCTGGATAACGTAAGGCTGACTTAAGCTGGTCAGCCCAGCCGGGATTCGATGTACTCTATTTGGCCATTGCGCCCTGGCCAATTCCGCGGTGGCGGATGAGAAACTCGCTCATCATCCCAAAAATAGGATGTTGCGCTACGATGGGCCTCTCACCTTGCACAAGTAAAGGTTTCAAGTGCTTAACGTGGGTCAGCCACGGGTCGACGGTTCGACTCCCATCAAGGCGAAGACACCGGCCAGACAATTCTCTTGATGCGACCTGCAAAGGACAATGACCGCTTTGCGCCGTCATTGCGGCCATACCGAAGCTCGTTGCCTTCGCCCGGAAGCAGTCATCCCGCTTCATCACTTCCCGTTGCGCAAGATGGGGCCATGATGGCGCATGCAGTGCCCTATGGCAGGGCCGTCCACCCAAGGTCGGCTTCGATCCTCCGCCTGTACGGGGTGTTAATCTGCAGGGGCGCATGGCGGATATAGCGTTCGGCCTCGTCTTTCTTTGCACCTTCGAGCCCCTGTAAGTAGGAGACGACCTGCTCAATGGTCGGGGCCACCGATTGTCCGTCGAACTGCGGGGGCAGTGCCGTCCACACCACGCCTCCCACGCCATGCGCCAAGGCCCAGCCCGGTAGGCCCGGCAGCGCCTCCGGCGCAGCTCCGCCCAGCGACCAGGTCGCCACCCAGTCGCCGTTCTTCGTCCCCTCGCGTACCATCAGCTGCCGTTTCGCGAGCGCCAAGTCGTCCGTGTCCATAATGGCCCAGAACGATCGCACCTCGGGTGCTGTCGGCTCCAGCACCAGAGTTATGCGCCCGTTGTTCGACTGGCGCGTGAATTCCACCCTCAGCAGCGGCCCATCGTCAAACCACTCTCGGCGGATAGGAAGCTCACGTGGATCCCAGATCAACGATCCCCAACCTAGGCACGCAATCGCCATTTCTCTTGCCCCTCTCCTCAACGCTCCTGAATATGTCGCACATTCCAACCTCCCCTACCACTCAGTGGCAGCGGCGGTGCTGCTGCGAGCGGCAAAGTGTTACCCAAATACCTTTGAGCTTCCCTGATTTATTTAAGGTTGCTGTTGCGCAAGATGCACTTTCCCCGCTAATTGTTCTGTAAAGCAATGGGGGAGGGAAGCATGGCCGTTGCGGCAGCCTTTGGCTTCGATGAAAACGCTGACCTGGAGAGCAACCTCACCAAGTTCAAAACGCATCTCGGGTTGCATGACGCGGCCCTGAGCGCACAGCTCACGACCTTCTACCCGGTCCTCCGCGATGAAACCTTCACGTCCTCGACCGTTTGGAATGCTATGTTCCAAGCGATCCTTGATGCGGAAGCCGCCGCCGCACAGCAAACAACTGCGCCCACGCCTGCGGCAACTGGCGCAACCGCAGCTGCGGCAGTTCCGCCCGGTGCCGGTCCCACCGGTTGGTTTTTGGAAGGTCTGAGCATTGAGGGCTTCCGTGGTATAAACAATGAGGGCAAGCCGCTTGAATTGAAGTTCAAGTCCGATAAGGTCAACAGCGTCTCCGCCGTAAACGGCGTGGGCAAAACATCCGTATATGATGCCATCCGGTATGCGATATCCGGGCGGCTGCCGTGGTTGGAAGAACTCCCTCCGGGCGATCGTGACGGTGAGTACTACCTCAACCGTTTCCATCCTGCCCAGACGGCGACTATCAAGCTCTCGCTCCGCGAAATGGTGACGAACCAGCCCTGTGAAATCGAGGTCAAGCGGGATAGCTCGGGAACTCGAACGGTATCCGCATCCGGCACTTTGGATGGCAACGCCATCCTCCAGTCCCTCAATCGTGAGTTCGTGCTGCTCGACGGGCCGACCTTCCAAAATTTTATTGCGGCCAAACCCCAGGCGCGGGGCCGCACGTTCGCGGGTCTGCTGGGGCTCTCAGATTATAGCAGGATGCGCCAAGCCCTTGCGGCACTGGCAAATACGCGGGCGTTCAATAACCACTTCGGCGCGCAGGCCCACACACAAGCCCAAGCCCACGCGCAGAAAGGCGTCAATGACGCAAGGGATGCCCTGAAACGCGACCACTTGATCCTGACGGGCGATGAATGGGGCACGATGCCGCTCGCCGATGGCCTCGCAAAGTGTTTCTCGGCACTGGAGCAGATCGGCCCGCTGACGGCACTCTGCGCAGGCAAGACGTTCCGTGAGATCGACGTGGACGCCTGTATCGAAGCCGTCAAGGCTGCCGAGGGCGGCCCGCAACGGGAGCGCCTCGGGGAATGTGTCCGGCTCCGGCAGGAACTGGTCACGCTGAACGTGCAGGCGCCCGATGCCGAGCGCACCAATCAGCTGGCAAATGTCGCGAAGAACCGCGAGGAGGCCGTCACGAAGACGGCCGGCGATGTCATCCTCCAGCTCTATCTGGCAGGGGCCAAGGCTCTTGAGCTGCCTGAGTGGGCGAACGCTGGTATATGCCCGTTGTGCGACAGTGCAGTTGCCCATGACCTTCACAGCCACGTCGGCACTAAGCTCTCTGCATTCACAGCACTAGACGAAGCGACGCAGGCGGTGGGCCTCGAATGGAACGAGGAGGGCTGGGCTGACCTGACAGGACTTGAGAAGCTGTTGGAACCCGATGCTGCCAAGCGCCCGATCGCTGCCCTGTCGGATACGGCGCAAAAGGGGGTGCTTACCGAGGCGCAGGCCAAGGACCTTGCCGTCTGGCTGGGGATGTTGCGCGAGCGCGCGGGTGCCCGGGATGCGGCGCTGGAGAAAGAGCAGCGTGAGCTGGAGAAGATCCTTCCCCAGTCTTCAGTTGAGGTGACGAAGAAGGTTGAGGCGGCCCGCCGGATGCAAGAGAGCCTCGGCAAACTCGACGCCGCACAGACTGACCTTGACCGGGAGAAGGCCCGCGCCGGCCGCGTGTCGCGTTTGAAGACATTTCTGGACCGGGCCTCGGACGATTTCGGGGCGGCAGAGGCGGCAATCAGCAAGGCCCGTCTGGCCGCCGTGGAACCCGTATTCAAGAGCAATTTCGCGGAGATGTCGTTTTTCGGTGTCACGCCGGAGGTCGTCAAACGGGCCAACAGCGAGGATCTTCAGATCCGCTTGCAGGAGTTCCACGGGCTGGCCGACCTGTCACCCCAGGCGCTGTTGTCGGAAAGCTACCGCAATGCCTTCGCCATCGCGCTCTATCTTGCCGCCGCGTCACTGTACGGCGGGATGCCCAAGTTTATCGTGCTCGATGATGTGACCTCCAGCTTTGATGCTGGCCACCAGCTCTATCTCGTGGAATTGCTCCGGAAAAGCTTTGCCCGGCCGGCCAACCCGGACGGGCTGCAGGTGATCCTGCTGAGCCACGACACCATGTTGGAAAAGCTCTTCAACAAGCACACTGGCTCAGGCGTCTGGTGGCACCAGCGGCTCGAAGGCAACCCTCAGTTCGCGGTGCTGCCGCAAGCCGGCGCGGTGAACAAGGTGCGTGATCTTACAATTTCAATGCTGCAGGCCGGACAGGCTGACTTCGCCAAAGAGGGAGTCCGGCAGTATCTCGAATACCGGCTGAGCGATCTCATCAGCAAGCTGCGCATCCCCGTACCTGTGGACGTCGCCTTCAATGACAACAAGCAGCTGGCGGGGGAATTCCTCAGTGCGATCGACGCCGCCGTGAAACTCCATAAGGCGGGCGGATCCCTTATTCTCGAACCCGCTCAAGAGGCAGGCTTGAACGCCAACATGGCGACGATCGTTGCAAACTTCACCAGTCACTGGGGAACAGGCCAGGCTCTGGCCTTCACAGCGCCGGCGCTGCTCGGCGTGATGAACGCGATCGACCAGTATTGCGACTGCTTTACTTTCGTCCCGAATCCAGGGGATCCTCGGAAATTGTACAAATCTCTTAGCCAGAAGCTGTGACGAGAATCATAGCGTCTAGTACTGGCCGTCAAACAGGTTGGCCAGCGCCCGCGTCATGAAAAAGGCCAGTCGTCGGCGCCGCAAATGCTCGGGCCGGTCATGGATGTGGCACCGCTGGCAGAACGCCCGGAGATTCCGCTCGTCATTATGACCGGGTTGTCGTCAAGGTGCGCCGTCGCCAGACAAGCGAGCGAGCACATATCGTCGGGGTGATAGCAAACGGCAAGGAAATCCCAGGCAGTAACGCGGCCCAGCGGTGAGCGGTGACAGCATCCGGTTGCTATTCTCTCTTAGGCCCCCCAAAGCAGACGGTCCGCTGACGGCCCCCTTCCGGACATTCCGAATGAACCAGATGCATGATCTGGCTTATATTTCCGCCGGCTTGGATCCGAAGTTATGACAGGTCGTCGGTTCGTATCTCTTCAAGAGCACTACGGATGAGCATCGCTGAAAGCAGGGCATCCGCCCCAAGGGTTCAAGACTGAGCTCGTCACGTCAATAACGCGAGTTCACACAGCTTCTAAGGAGCGGAATTGGCCTCTAAACCTGTCCCTTGGACGGCATATGGCCCCATCTTTTGAATTACGGTGGCTCGGCGCGCTGGTGGCCGGTTGAAAGTCTGATCATTTGCTGAAAATTTGTGCTTTCAATCGATCGGGAATATTCAATTGCAGTTCTTGCGTTCATTTGGGCCGGCAGTGACTGGCACGGCTCCAATGGAGGCTCTGCGCGCGGGCCTTGGAGCTTTCATCGGGCTTTGGCTCTCCGGCTATTTCTTGCTGTCTCCCGGCGTCGATCTTGAAAATGGCCTCTACCTCGTCGCACCGCTGGGCGCGACTGCCGTTCTTGTGTTTGCCGTTCCCAACAGTCCGCTTGCTCAGCCATGGTCGGCAGTCATCGGCAATACGGCCGCTGCTCTTGTTGGCGTGGCAATCTCACTGTTCATTCACGAACCGACGTTACGGATCGCCCTTGCTGTCTCCATTGCGATCCTTGTGACGTTTATTCTGCGGGCAGTTCATCCGCCTGCGGGAGCCGTCGCGATGACGGCTGCCATGAGCCCGGAAGCTGTGGAGCATCTTGGTTTCTGGTTCGCGCTTGCGCCAATTGCGACGGGCACTGCAAGCATCGCCCTGATTGCGATGGCCTATGCCAGGCTGACAGGGCGCCGCTATCCATTTCGTCAATTCGACCAGCAGAACAGGCATGGCACAGCTGACAGGATCGCCGTCGAACGGCTGGGCCTTTCCGAAGCTGAGCTAAGCGACATCCTTCAAAGGTATCGACAGTCATTCAATCTCGGCGTTGAAGATCTGGCACGTCTTATCGGTGCAGCGGAGCTCCAGGCGGCAGCACACCAGACCGGCACTCCAACTGCGGCCGCCATCATGTCCTCGAACCTGATCACTGTGAAGGCAAACACAGATTTGGGCACGGTAGCGGATCTCTTCCGGCGTCATCGTTTCACATCGCTACCCGTCGTTGACGATAAGCAGCGGTTTCTAGGCATCATCTTTCAGATGCACCTCATCAGCCGAGCAAGAGAAGACGCACTTCGTCTTGATCGATGTCTCATCCCCGCTCTGCGAAGGTTGATCGATCCCGAAAGGGACAAGCCAATACGAGCAATCGACATCATGAGCGTCACGGTCCCTCGCGCTATTGCAACAACGCCACTCGGGGCGTTGTTGCCTTTGTTGGGCGATACAGATGTCGATGCGGTTCCCATCCTGGAATATGGGAAGCTCATCGGTATCATCACGAGAACTGACTTAATCGCCGCGATTGCCCGAGGAATAGCTCGAGCAGACGTTTGATGGCGTCAGCAAGAAGGGGCCCACACTCGAAACTGCGAACGGCATGAGCATCGGCTGCGGACCGCTCTGTCGTCCGTGCTGCTTGAGGACATCTTAATCTAAGTCGGTTCAGGCCCTCATCCTTTCTGGGACAATGTTGCTATCGGCAGGTGAGGTCAAACGGAAGCCAAGAAGCAGGCTCTGAAGGGTGGCGCTTTCGCTGGCCAAGGCTGCGCCAGCAGCGTTCAATTCTTCCACCATGGCCGCGTTCTGTTGTGTCGATTGGTCCAGATGGTTCACCGCGACATTGACCTGCGAAAGACCGACTGCCTGTTCCTGCGCTGCAATCGCGATGGCGTCCACATGGCTTGCGGCTTCCTGCACGAGCTCGCCAATTTCGGCCAGTCCGGTGCCGGTCTCGGAGACCAGGTCGACGCCTTGGCGAACAGCTAACTCAGAATTTCCGATGAGTCCCGAGATTTCACGGGCTGCCTGCGCCGAACGCTGGGCCAGCTCCCGGACTTCCTGGGCAACCACAGCAAACCCCTTGCCGGCCTCGCCGGCGCGGGCTGCCTCGACGCCAGCATTGAGAGCGAGCAGGTTTGTCTGGAAGGCAATCTGGTCGATCACACCGATTATTTGACTTATCTGGCTCGATGCCTGCTCGATCTTATCCATCGCAGCCACGGCGTTTCGTACCACTTCACCGGATCGACTTGCTCTTTCGCGTGCGCTCTTCGTTATGCTTCGGGCCAAATCCGAGCGTTTTGAAGTGGCCGTGACATTGGCTGTGATCTGTTCCAGTGCAGCGGCCGTCTCTTCAAGCGAGGCGGCCTGCTGCTCGGTGCGCTTCGACAGGTCATCCGATGCCGAAGAGACCTCGGATGCTCCGCCGGTGACGGTCGCCACCGATTGGCCAACGCCGACCAGAGCTTGCCGCAACTGCACCACCGAGCGATTGAAGTCGTGGCGAAGTTCTTCGAACTGCGGTGCAAAGGCTTCGTTCACCTCGCAAAGAAGGTCACCGGCAGCAAGCTTTCTCAAGGCCTTCGCCAGTGTGCCGGTTGCCTTGTTCATGCGTGCTTCGGCCTCCGCCTCCGCTGCGATTTGCATGTTAGCTCGGTCGCGTTCGGCCTCATCGCGCGCACGCTCTGCCTCCAGTTCCAGTTCGCGATTTCGGATCGCGGAAAGGCGGAAGACTTCTACCGCTTTGACCATATCTCCGACTTCGTCCTTACGGTCGGCAGATTGCTCGGTAGGTTCGAGGTAACCCTCCGCCAATTTGCGCATCGAATTGACGAGCGCCTTCAGCGGACGACTGATGGTCCCTGCCAGAAATACCGACAAGGCGATGACCAGAATGGCCCCGACGATGCAAAGGATCAGAACCGTTCCAAGCCGAGTGAATGCGGCTGCGGCGATGGCGCGTGCCTCGTTGCCGAGACGTTCGAGGCTTGCCCTTTCCAGAGCCTTCATTGCGTCAATGCGCTGACTGGCGGCTGCAAACCAGCGATCGGCATTCAAGTCACTGGCCGCTGTTGGACCAGTCCCGATCAAGGTCGACCGCGTTGTTTCGATCTCCTTGGATGCGGGGATGGATAGCTGCGCCGCGTAGGTGGCTTGCCGTTCCTTCTGGTGCAGGGCGAGGAAATTATCGATCAGCACATTTTGCGCGCCAGCCATGCGGGCAAAGGGAGCAATGCGCTCAGGGTCAATCTTGCCTGACGTGATGAAGGTGTTGCCGGTAGCGCGTTCCTGGCCTGCAATCTCCTTTGCCTGCATGAGCAGGTTATAGGCAATCATTTCGGCGGCGATCCTCGAGCCGACACCCTGGAGGGATAGTTCCGAGGCGATGCCCGAAAGCTCGCCAATCAGGCCGCTGTAGAAGTCGAAGGACTGTTTTCCGGTGAAGGAAAGGTTGTCGATGGATCGCCTGATGTCGGCGAGGCTTTTCAATGTATCCTGTGCGAAGGTCCAGCGACGGTTAAGCTCCGCGTTGTCGACGTCCGCCAAGGCATCAGCGAGATCTGGTAATTTTGCCAGAGCCTCATCCGTCAATTGGCGCGCTGTGAGCAGCGGTTGCTTGCCCGTGCTGCCCTTTGATCCGATATATCCAGCGCTCTGCCCCCGCTCTCCCTGAAGCACGTGGATCATGTCGCCCATCGCCGAAATGTTCTCGCTCACTTTGACGACGGTTTGCATCTGCTGGTAGGAGCGCCACGAGCTCAGAAACTCCATCGAGGCAAGGGTGAGTGCTGCTACCAGGGGGATCATGATCGCAAGCCAGAGGCGTTTACTGATTGAAAAGTCGGTGATGCGCATCTTGCAGGTTGTCCTGAGCTGGGGCATCATGCCGAATATCGTAACATCATGATACGATGTGAATTCTAGTGGTTATTTGTGTGATTCAGTAAACACTTATCTAATGGATCCGGCGCGGTTTGACGAATGCCAAGCTTCAAAAAAATAAACCTCAGCGTGCATCAATCCACCGCGTATCTGGACAAAGCTTCAGTCAAAAACTGCACGTCTTACGCGCAAACTCCAGATGCATGGACGTTGGTCGATATTGATGGGCGGATCATCGCCTGTCGCCGTGTCGTGGTTCAAGCGATAGCATCCTGTCCATAAGGTAGCCGAGATTATCGGCTCCGGCACAGCCACTAATCACACATTCATGCATGTCGCAGATGGTGTCACAGGCTTGTTCACGCCGCGATCTCGAAACGACCGGAGGCACGAGCCTGCCGCGTTCCTTGGCCCCGAGCGGCCTCAGATACTTCATCATATTCTTGTCTGCCTTGATGCCACCGCCCTAAACGGTCTCGCCTGTGAAGCGTGGAAAGAGGACTTCATTTTCCAGATGCATGTGCTGGACCAGATCGTCGGCGAATTTTTTTGCGCCGGCGTAAAGCGCGCGCCATGAATTGCAGGCACCGTCCGGCAGATGAAATCCGCCTGTCACGTGCTCGAGTTCTGCCAGATGCTGTGCCTCGACGTCATGTTCGTGGCGCATCTGTTCGATGGGTCTCGTCAGAGCTTGATGGTCGCCGCGTTCCATGAGCGGGAAGAGCATGAGCTCCTCGCGATGCATGTGGCTGTGTAGGTCGCTCTGGATGCGCTCCAGCAGATTTGCCAGGCCGATCGGTGCATCGGGGTGGTCGCCATGCACCTGCTCGACCTTTGCCGCAAGCGGGATCAGCGAGATGAGTTCTGCGCGGTGGGTGTCGTGGTAGCGTGTCCTGAGGTGCTTGATCAGATCGGCAGTTCCATCCGGTGCTTCTGTCGAGGCGGCGTCGACAAGGCCCTGCAATTCGTCCACCAGGGTTTCCGGCGAGAGTCCTGCGGCTTCAGCCGCAGCCTCGATGCTATCTGAGCCACCGCAGCAGAAACTGATGCCGTGACGGCGGAAAAGTGCGGCTGCACCGGGAAGGGAGGTCGCGATCTTTCCGACCGTCTGGCTTGCGTCAAGTTCCATCGAGTTCACCTTGCTTTGCGCTTCAATGCGTTATCGCTGTGGTGCCGACTGTGGTGAGGAATGCCGATCCGGTCGTTGCGCTTTCGCAAACAAGATGCGCTCGTACTCCCCCGCGCGTTATGGCGCATGGGCATTGTTTTTCGCCCGCGATACCCAGGCAGCTCCCTCTCGCTCGTGATGAAAGCCGTTGGAGAACTTGGCTTTGGGATAAGTATGCCCGATCAGTTCGACGGCCTCTCGGGGTTCCATGCTGCCCGACAGCATTTCCTGGAAGATGGCGGCGATGCGTGCCATGTCGCAGTCCTGTGGTGAGAGACGGAAGGCATTTACCCCGGCCTCTTGCAAGTCCTTCAGTTCGCTGAGCAGGAGTTGGCACGTATGCGACATTGTCTGCACGCCATTGAGCACCAGGAATGACTGGCGATCGAGTGTCCTGATTGACAGGCCGTCCGGCTCGTCGCCACAGACGAACTGGCAATTGTCCTTGATCCTGCCCTTGGATCGGGCATGGGCGCAGCGAGCCGATATGGCAAGCGGCATGCGACCGAATACCATCACTTCGAGGGCCACATCCGGCGCGTCGGCGGCGATCCTGGCGATCGAGCTAAAGGGAAGTTCCGGCGGAAGACAGATACGGTCTGCCCCGCGTTGTGCCAGCAAGCGCGCGGTGGGGCTATTATAGACATTGACCAAGGGTCCGACGAGGTGCCGGCGGCCCTTGATCAGGCCGATGGCGGAGAGGTCGTTTACCTCGATGGGGTAGTCCGACGTCTCGATCAGCTCTTTCACGATCCGACTTTCTCGCTCTAAGGTGACGAGCGCCAGCGAGGAAAAGGCCACTGACTTCCCCGCCCGTTCCAGGCGTTCCACCACGTCTGCCAAGTATGGCTCGATGAAATGCTGCCGTTTGGAGCAGACAGTCTCGCCGAGGATAATGTGATCCACGGGCGCTTCGTCTGCGATCTGATAATAGAAATCCCGCCATTTCGGGCCGTCCCAGAGATAGTAGACGGGGCCCAGTGTCAGTTCGGTCATGCTCATCTCCAGCGCTTCTCATAGGCGCCGACCGTTGTCTTCTGCCCTTCGCTCAGCGCTCTCAGCCGGGCCAACAAGGGGCCACGCCCCGAGGGGGCGGTTGCGAGTACCTGGCGCAGCGTCGATACGACTTCGGCCACATAGGCTTTGCCGCGCTGGCGTCCTTCGATTTTCAAGGCGGAGACGCCGGCATCCTTCAAGGCTTCGATTTCGCCCATGACGTCGAGGGACACGGGGTCTTCGAAGGCGTAGCCACGGGCATCGCCGATGTCGAAGCGTCCCTTGCACAGTGTGGGATAGCCGGCGGCCTCCCCATGGCTGAACCGGTTGATCGTATAAGTGCCGAGCTCCGACAACATGTCGGAGCCGTCCTGTCGGTACTGCACATGGCTCGCTGGGGAGCAGACGCCGTTCATATTGGGTGATTTGCCGGTGGCGTAGGAGGAGAGCGAGCAGCGTCCCTCGGCCATGACGCAAAGCCCGCCGAAAACAAAGACCTCAATCTCACATTTGACCTTGCGACCGATGCGGGCAATGTCGCCGATCGTCAGCGTTCTCGGCAAGACGACCCGTTTTGCGTCGAAGGCTTCGACGAGAAAATTGATGGCTTCGGGATTGGAAGCAGACGCCTGGACCGAAACGTGCAAGCGCTGCTCTGGATAGTGTTCCCTGACATGGGCCATGAGGCCGAAATCGGCCAGGATCAGCGCATCGGCACCGAGCCTTACCGCGTCGGCCGCTGCGCTATACCAGATCTCTTCGTCGCCAGCCCGCATGAAGGTGTTGAGGGCGACAAATGTCATGCAGCCTTTCTTGCGGGCATAGATAATTGCGTCGTGCAGTTCGTCCCGGCTGAAATTGAGGCCGGGAAAATTGCGGGCATTGGTCTCGTCGCGGAAGCCGCAATAGACCGCATCAGCGCCTGCATCGACGGCTTCACGAAAGGCGGCTGGCGTTCCCGCCGGACAGATCAGTTCCATCACTGGATCTCCCTCAGCGACCGGCTTTGGATTTCCACGGCCAGCCTGTGAACGATGGGGGCGGCCGGTCCCCCGATCCGCGCGAGATCACGCGGAAGGTCGATATCGCAGTCATCGAGTGCGTTTCTCATCGCAAGCATGGCCTCCATGTCCCCGATCACCTTCAGGTCGCGGGAAAAGAACAGAGCATCGGCATCGCAGCGCCCCTCAAGGAGCGCCAGCAGCATGACCAGCGGGGCCTCGACACCTGCATCCGCCGTGAAGGTCTCGTCTTTGCGCACCACCTTGAGACGAGGCAGGTCGGGCTCGATCAGGAAGACTAAGGGCAGATCAGTCGGGGCAAACGAAAAGCGGCAGCTTTTGTATGTGCCAAGGCGCTCGAACATATCGCCATGAGCTAGGAGCAGGAGCTTGAAGAGGCGACTTGCCACGAGCTCAATTGATACGAGCGGCATGAGCGGCACGGCTTTCAGCGGGAGAGCCAGAATGGATGTTATCTGCATTGCGCCAATTTGAGTGGTTTGAACCGGCGCAAACCTACGGGAACGGCCTACAATCCAGATTGCTCCAGCGCAAAGACGCAACCGAATTCACAGGTCATAGCGGTCCGCATGACACAGAACGCACCGCCTCGTCGCTACGACGGTCTTCAAGTTTTCATGACCGAACTGGAAAAGCGGGGACGACTTCTCCGCGTCGCGCAGCCGGTGAGCCTTGTTCATGAGATTACCGAAATCCACAGGCGCGTCCTGGCAGAGGGAGGCCCGGCCTTGCTCTTTGAGCGCCCGGTCCGGTCGGACGGTGCAGTGTCAGAGATACCTCTGTTTGCCAATCTGTTCGGCACGCGCGAGCGGATCGAACTTGGCTATGGGATCCCTGGCGGCAAGATTGGTGATCTCGCGGACCTTCTGGCCGAATTGCGCGAACCGAGGCCGCCGGCGTCGCTCCGGGATGCCCTGAAGAAACTGCCTGTGCTTCGCTCCGCCATGGCGCTGGGATGCCGCAGGGTGTCACACGCGCCATGCCAGGATGTCGTGTTCGAAGGCGAGGGAGTCGATCTCAATCGACTGCCGATCCAGTGGTGCTGGCCCGGCGAACCGGCGCCACTCATCACCTGGGGGCTGGTTGTCACCGCATCGCCCTGCGACCCCAAGGATGTCAATGTCGGCGTCTACCGACTGCAAGCGCTGGACCGCAGGCGTCTGATTACGCGCTGGCTTGCCCATCGCGGAGCGGCGAAGCATCATCGACAATGGCAGGCTATGGGGCAGGACATGCCGATTGCGGTCGTGATCGGTGCAGATCCGCAGACAATCCTTGCGGCCGTTATGCCACTGCCGGAAACCATGAGCGAGCTGTCATTCGCTGGCTTGCTCGGAGGAAAGCGCAGCCGTGTGGTGCGGGCACTCACTCAGCCGCTCGATATTCCGGCGACCGCGGAAATCGTGCTGGAGGGGGCCGTATCCTGCACCGACACGGCACCCGAGGGACCTTACGGCGATCACACGGGCTATTACAATTCCGTCGAGCCGTTTCCCGTCATGACCTTGAGCGCGATGACCATGCGGCACAATCCCGTCTATCTCTCGACCTTCACAGGCCGGCCACCGGACGAGCCTTCAGTGCTTGGAGAGGCAATGAACGCCCTCTTTCTTCCACTCGTGAAACGGCAATTTCCGGAAATTGTCGACCTCTATCTGCCGCCGGAGGCCTGCTCCTACCGGGCGATCGTCGTCTCGATCGACAAGCGCTATCCGGGTCAGGCACGTCGGATCATGCTCGGGCTTTGGTCGATGCTGCCACAGTTCAGCTATACCAAGCTCATCGTCGTGGTCGATCCCGACGTCGACGTCAGGAACTGGAGCGATGTCATCTGGGCGCTTTCCACGAGGTTTGATGCCTCGCGCGATCTGGTGGTGGTCGATGATACACCCATCGACTATCTCGATTTTGCGTCTCCCAAGCCTGGGCTCGGCGGAAAGCTCGGGCTCGATGCCACCAACAAGCTGGGCGCAGAAACCGACCGGGAATGGGGTCGGGTTCTTCAGATGACGCCCGAGGTCTCAGCGCGCGTCGATGTAATCTGGAAAGAACTTGGACTTGGATCCGCCAAAGCAAGGCCGGGTCAGCCATGATGAGACGTGTCATCCTCGGCATGTCCGGAGCATCGGGGGCAGCGATCGGCCTTGAGGTCGGCCGGCTCCTGGCCGCCATGAATGATGTGGAACTCCATCTTGTCGTCACGTCAGCAGCGCATCGGACGATCGCACATGAGGCGGGCAACGAGGCGCTGGGGCGGCTCATCGGGCTCGCCGATCATTATCATTCGGAAAGCAATATCGGTGCATCGATTGCCAGCGGATCGTTCCGCACGGCCGGCATGATCATCGCCCCCTGTTCGATGCGGTCTCTAGCCGCGATCTCGACCGGGATGACTGACAATCTTCTTATTCGTGCCGCCGATGTTCAACTCAAGGAGCGTCGCAGGCTGGTTCTCCTTGCCCGCGAAACGCCACTTCACCTTGGGCATCTGCGCAACATGGTGGCGGTGACCGAAATGGGGGCCGTGGTCATGCCGCCGGTCCCCTCCTTCTACCGCAATCCAGCGAGCGTGGAGGACCTGGTCGCCCATATTGCGGCTCGCGCCGTGGATCTGCTTGGGTTGACTGACGCGCCCTTGATAGCGGAGTGGAAAGGGTGAGGGTGCGCCTGCTCCCCCTTATCCTTTGCGGGCTATCAACGGCATGTAGAACACCACATAACCCAGGAATGCGGCGATCCAGGCAAGGCCTGCGATCGGCAATAGCAGCATGGTGTGCTGCGGCCAGATTGCGACCAGGATTCTCAGCAGCGCCGAGAGGATGACTGGTGCATAAATGAGCCAGGTGGTCGTGAGGGGCGACGTCAGCGCCTGACCCGTATGGCCTCTGGTGGCGCGGGTCATTACTGCCAGGGTCACAACCCCGAGGCCGCCGGTCGTCCAGGCATGGATACCTGCCGAAGCGAAGCCGGAGTGGTCCACCAGCATCGACAGACCGGTGAGCAAGAAGCCTAAGGGAATAAAGAGATAGCCGACATGCAGGATCGTCACGAGGGGCTCCCCGAGCGTGCGGTCGGGGCACCATCTGACCTGGCGCAAAAGATGCGCAACGCCGGCGACAAACATCAGGCCCCCCGTGGGAAAGCGGAGGCTTTCAAGACCGCCTGCGACAGCGATCCACATCGCCAGTGCCAGGCCTGCAACGAGCATGACGCCAAGATCGAAACGGGCGAAGTTTTGGGGCATCCGTCCCGGATTGTTCGCCTTCAGCCAGTTGCCGGTGAATGCTGGAATGATGCGCCCTGCGACAAGCGATACCAGAACGAGGATCGCGGACAGGGCCAGTCGGTCCGCGATCTCGATCCGCCCGTAGCGCTCGACTTCGTAGTGGAACAACAATTGGGCTGCGCTTAAAAGAACAAGAACAGCGACGATCTTGTAGTTTCGCCTGTTCGAGGCAGTGACGAGCTCCTTCAGAACGAAAAGCGCGAGCACCGGTAGGAAGGCAAGCGCGATGAGAGCGGCGCCGAGCATGCCGGTCCATTCCGAGAAACTGATCGCCAGACGCCCCGCGACCCATAGAAGAAACAGTGCCAAGAGAGGCAGGTCCTTCAATCCTGGCCTGCCGGTCCAGTTCGGCACGGCCGTCAAAAGAAAGCCTGCTATCACGGCAGGGACGAAGCCGAAGAGGAGTTCGTGCTGGTGCCAGGCAACTGGGGGCAAGAGGGTCGGAACATGCATGAAGCCGAGGAACCACGGGACCCAGATAGCTATGGAGACCGCGGCCAAAAACGCGCTGCCCGGAAAGAACAGACGGAACCCGCCAGACAGAAGACGCTGCGGGATGGAGGGGCCGGGAATTGTGGTCATGTCAGCACCTTTCCTGATCCACCGTTGCCGGCGACCAGAGCAGAGGAATATAGGCCTTGGCCCAGAGGAGGAAGGAAAGCGAAAACAGCGCAGAGGAGAAACCGTAAGCGCTGAAGGGCAGGGTGAGCGACGGCGCGAACTCCGAGAGGATCCGCAAAAGCACCGACAGGACCAGAAGCAGGATCGCCATCCGGGTTGTCTTCGAAAAAAGCAGCGGTTGACCGGTATGCAGCAGGCCTGCAATCGAGAGAACCTGCAGGACGCCGAGACCCAAGCCCCCCATTAATGCCAGATGCAGTCCGCCCAGCCACGGCAGGTCCAGGCCAATCAGGGAAAGTCCGCAGACAAGAAGGCCGATGCCAGCCAGCGCACTCGACAGCCAAAGACCGCCAAGTTCGAAGGAAAAGCCTTCGCGTCCCACAAACCCCTCGGCGACCCGATCGAGAAAGGCTGCACCGGCAGCCAACATCAAATAGCCGCGCACGGCGTCCGAGAGCGTGGCCACCTCAGCCACGATCACCAACATGGTCAACCCCGCTGAGAGATGGTTCCGGCCCGGATGCGGTCTGTAGGGCGAGGTCTTTTCCGTCGGATCAAGGATCAGATTGGTCACTGGGACGGTGATGCGGGCAAGGGCGAGACCCAGCAGGCCTAGAAGCGAGAGCCCAAGAATTCTGATTGCGCGGTCCGACAGGTCGTAGGCTTCCAAGGCAATCGCGATCCGCAGTAGAGCCGTAGCCGCCGCAAAGGTGGTGACGAACAGGATGAAACCCAGGAGACCGGTGCTTTTCTTGATCCAGGACAGGCGTAGCGCATAGGTAAGCAGGAACAGCATCCACGCCTGATCGAACACGAGGCCAAGCAGCCATCCGTTCTCGACGGCGAAGAAGCCCAGCAAGCGGGCACCGGCCCAAAGACCTGCAGCCAAGAACAGGGGGCGCCCACTGAGGCGTTGCGTGTCCGTCCATTCCGGTAGGGCAGAGGTCAGGAAGCCAAAAAGCGCGCCTCCGAAGGAGCCGACCAACATTTCCTGGGCGTGCCAGTGGCGGGGAAGGGAGGAAACGGCAAAAGGTAGATCGAGAGACCAAACCACGACCCAAAGAAAGGGCCACAGCGCCGCATGCAAGGCGGCAAGTGGAAACATCAGTCTGAGGCCTTCGGCGGACATGGCCCTGGCAAGATCGGCCGAGGGAAGCATGCGTATGGCTGGAAGCACACTCATGGCAGCCTCCGCTCGTCATGTTCTTCAACGACGGCAAACAGCGGATGATCGGAAATGAGCCTTCGTGCCGTCTCGAAAATCATTTCCTCACTGCGATGCCCCGGTGTCTCGGGAACAGAGACGCAGTCGAGAATTCCATGGCCGTAGCGGTCGAGAACCGCGATCCGGTGGCAGATCCGCAGCGCTTCATGGATGTCATGGGTGATGAAGAGCCCGCCGTTGCCGCTGTCTGAGGCCGTGGCGACGACGAGATCCTGCATCCGCCTTCGCAAGGCGGCATCGAGTGCGGTGAAGGGCTCGTCGAAGTAGAGGAAATCGGGGTCGGCGACGAGAGCACGGGCAAGCGCCGTGCGCTGGCGCATGCCACCCGACAACTGCGATGGAAACTTTTGCCAGTCGCTCTCTTCCAGCGATACGCGATCACAGGCCGCTGCAATTCTTGCCCTTCGCTCGGACCGCGCCACGGGGAGGCCAGATAGGCTGAGTGCCACGTTGGCTTCGACCGTCGCCCATGGGAGGAGGCGCGGTTCCTGAAAGACGAAAGCGCAGCGCGCATAGCCTCGCTCGACTTGGCCGTGGCGGGGGATAATCAGCCCGGCGGCGATCTGGGCAAGTGTGCTCTTGCCGCAACCGGACGGTCCGACCAGCGCGACCATTTCCCCCTGGCTGACCTGCAGAGTGACCTGTTCGAGAACGGGGCGGCCGAGATAGACGTGCCCCACGGCTTTGAGCTGGAGGAGGGTCATCGGCGTACGCCCCAGGGTTGGGCGGCTTCCCGCCATGCCTCGGCTTCGGCGCGCAGTGGCTGAACAACTCCATATTCGACACTGATCAGCGCAATGACCGACAGGAGGATCCACGCAAGAGCTGCTTCCACATCGAGTGCGGAACGGGCATTGGCGAGCGCGCCTCCTATACCGCCGGCATTGGCCAGCAACTCGGCCATGACTGCTGCCTTGAAAGCCGTGCCCAGTGCCATGACCAAAGCAGGAAATACCGCATGAAGCATTTGCCGTAGGGATATCTGAAACAAGCGGGCCAGCCACGACAGGCCGGCCATACGTGCCATCTCTTCCAATCCCCGGTCTCGTGTCTGGATGCCCTCGGCTGCACCAACAAAGACAAGCGGCAAGGCGGCGATAGCCGCGGTGGCAATGACCGTTCCGGCCCCCATGCCGAACCAGATCATCAGAAGGACGATCCAGGCAATTGGCGGGACGCCGATCAGCAAGGTTACCTGCGGACGCGCAAGCCTCATGATCGCCGGATGGTATCCGGCCACCACGCCTGCCATCGCCCCAAACACGGCGGCGAGTGAAAAGCCGGCGAGCGCCCTCAGGCTCGTCGACACCACCAACATCTGATTTTCGGAGTCTGCTGCTAGCTTGAACAGGGACTGGATCGTCTTGGCCGGTGCTGGCAACACGAAGCTGCCATAGGCTTCGGCTCCGAGCTGCCAAACGGCTGCAAAGACGGCAAGGCCGCTGAAACCCGCCCAGCCGGACCAGAGGAAGCGCGCCACCCTTCCCGCACGATAAGCTAGGCCCATGATGATCCAGCCCTATAGATAAAGTGACGCGTCCGGCATGCGACCGCCCACCATCTCGGGATGCCTCTCTGCCACGGCTTTGAGCAGGGTCTCGATCGGTCCGTGCGCATCACGCGCGGCAATGGCGACGAGGTTCGAATAGGGGATCGACGCCTCCAGCACAGGCCATGGGAGTTCAAGTGCCGACGCGGCTTGGCTCGCAGCCGCTGCCGGATTGGCGTTCACCTCGACTGCTGCCCGTGCAAGTCCCGCAAGAAGCGCGGTCGCCTGTTCCGGATGATCGTCCAGGAAGTTTTGCGTCAGGGCGAGACCTGCCTGGGGCATGACCGGCGTACTTGCGGTGACCATACCCCATTCCTTCTGCATGTCGATGACGCGGTGAAGCGCCTGACCACCTGTACTGGCCTTGAAGATGGCGGCAGAGACTGCCGGTTCGGGTAGTAGCGCCGTGTCGATACGCCCTGCGAGCAGCATCTGAACGGCTTCGATTGGCGTGCCGGCCCGCTCTACCTTGACCTTGCCGGTCATTCGATGGTGGGCAAGCGCCGCATCGAAGACAAGTTCCGGCGTGTCATTGGGAAATGGCACGGTTACGCTTTGACCTTCGAGATCGGCGAAAGCCGCGATTTTATCGTTGCGCGACACCATATAGAGAAGGCCATTGGTCATTACGCTGGCCAGTTTCAAGCCAAGTCCGCGCGTATGGAGATTTGCCGCCGCCGTTGTCGGCATGACTACGGCTCTCATGGATCCGGACGACAGGCCCGCCCGCATTTCATCGGGCGTGCGCCAGACCCTAAACTCCACCTTATCTGCGACGTTGCGCAGCAGGCCTTTGCCAACCGCATAGGCCAGCGTGATCGATGGTCCGGCAGGAGGGCCGAAGAGGACGAGTTGGTCGAGGGAGGAAGCGCGTGCCCGTGTGTTGAGGAAGGGAAGGGCAAGGGTCGCTGCGATGCCAGCGCATAAAGTGCGACGGGTTGTTGCATAGCCTGCCGCGTCTGCCTCAATGATATTCACCTTGCTGACCTGTTTCAGGGTGTTGGGCATCCCGCTCTCCGAAAATTGATTTTATTTCCTCATGTTATAGCCGTCCGCGCACGGATGTTTGACGTAGAGCAAGTAGTGTGTGGAATTACCGTCTGGAATCGTTCTCAGATGTCGAGCGCGAGAATCGGGTCTGCGCCAAACAGGGCGGCATGGCCTCCTGCGAGCAGCCAAAGTGTGATAAGCAACGTCACGGCGAGCCCGGCTACCAGATGTCCATCCAGACGCAGCTTGGCGCGTCCGGAGAGCAGGGCGATCAACGGAAATATGGATGTTGATCTCTCGACTGGTAACCAGTCTTCTCCCATCCTGCGTCTCGCGCGCTTTTCCGCGACAAGGATACCGACAGCAGAAAACAGACCGAGGCCACCGAAGACAAGGAGCGATCTGGTGTCACCGTTTGCTGCGAGGTGGCCGAGAGACCAGAGGAAAAATCCCCACAAGACCGGATGGCGGGTGAGAGTTGTAATCGCGCCAGGTGTAGTGCCTGTCATGAAGCTGATAGATGCGGGATTGGGACTGATTAGGCCTGCCGTGACCAGAAAAAGCCCGAGTGGCGACAACACGAGATTGGCGAGGATGCTCCGGGAATCCGGCCGCCAGATCTCTACATACTCGGTGTTCCAGGCGGCATGCAGGACCCATATCAGTAGTGCTACGGATGTCGTCGAATAGACTAGAAGGTAGAGCCGTAATCCAAGTGCAGCGGTTAGCCTTCCGCGGATGGTTGGTAAGGCAGGCACCGAATGCAACAACAAGAATGCTGCAAGCGCAAGAACGATCTGGGTCATGTTGGAAGCACCTGCGTTTCGGGTTCCACGTTTAGAAGCTGCTGCAGCAGCATCTGCTCCGCAGTGATATGGCGCCGGACAGCTTCCTGAAAACCGCGAACCATATGGGCCACCGTTTCCAGGCTCAGTCTGCATCGTTTGCGAGCGACAGCGGCCAAAGTGAGAGATAGCTCACGGGCCGCGCGACGGTCGACGCGATGTTCGGACTTGACCTGATCGAGAAGAAGGGAGCCGAAGCACGAGCCGGCATGCAACTCGAGGTCGGGGTAGAATTTTTGCTCTTCCAGAGTGTGGGCCGCTGCGACCAACGGCTCGATGTGCTTGGCAACCTTCTGGATTCCGCGGGGGATCTCACCCGCGTCAAAGTCCGTGGCCAGTTCCTCCAGCCTCAAGCAGAGAACAAGAAGATCTCGGTGCTTGTCCTCGAGCGCCCTGACCTCGGTGGCCGTCAAGCTGGATCCAGTCGTTTCCATGGTTCGCTCCTCATTGGCCCAGAAACAGGACGACCCCGATGACAAGCGAAGCCAGCACGGCAGCAAGCGTGCCTCCGCCCTGGAGTACCCCCATGCGTTTCAGCATCAGGGCAAAGCCCATGATGACAGGTGTCGCAACGACAAGGCCGATTTGTGCATCCGTCATTTCAGTCATTCCCTTCTGTTGTGGAAGCACTCTGCCTTGTCTTTCGTCAGTCTTCTTTGCGCTCCCACAAAGAGCGCTTCGGATTTTCCTTTAGAACCGATCCCGACCAACGGGAGATCTGACCATGGCTATGCAAACGAGCCTCCAGGACGAGGCAAAGGACGACCACCTGCTGCTCTGGATCCTGGTGTGGAGCGAGCTGATCGCTTTCGGCATCCTGATCCTTGGCTTCCTCGTCGTGTCGACCTTTGATGCTCAGGCCTTCGAACTGGCGCGTCTGCATTTAAGGCCGGGGATCGCCGGCGCGAACACGCTTATCCTGCTGGTCAGCGGTTACTTTGTCGCCGTGGCTATGCGAAGTCGGCTTGATCTCGAGGCGGTGAAACGGCCGTTGACGATTGCAGCCCTGCTCGGCTTCTGCTTCGTGGCGGTCAAGCTCTTCGAATACTGGGGTGAGGTTCGCTACGCTCAGGATGCAACGCTCGACACCTTCTTCGAGCTCTATTTCATCATCACCGGCTTCCATCTGCTGCATGTCTTTTTCGGCGCTATTGCTCTTCTTCTTGTCGCCTGGCGCCCGGCACGGGAAAACCTGGTTCTGATCGCCACACTCTGGCATGTGATCGACCTCGTCTGGTTGGTCATCTTTCCCATTCTCTATCTTGCGTGAGGCTTCTCATGACCCGCAGACAGCACGAGGATTTGGTGGGTGTGCTCGCCATGCTGATGACCTTCGCAATTGGTGGCGCGATTGTTACGGCGCTCGCCGGTCCAACGATCGTACCGATTGCCGCCGTTCTTGCGATTGCCTTTGCCAAGGGACGGCTTGTGGTGCTCGACTTCCTCGAACTCAGGGGCGGACATCATCCCATGCGGATTGCGCTCATATGCTGGTTGAGCATCATTCTGATCGCCGCCCTGTCTCGGTCGCTGGTGGTCCTTCTTTTGGGCTGAACATTCGCGCCGTTGCTTGCCAAAGCGCAAAGAACAACTCCGATCACTCTCTATGAAAAGAACATCCCGCAGAGCCGGCGAGGGGATCGCCGAAGCCTTCGAGGCGGGGAAACCAGGTCGGGCCTTTCAAGCCTGGCAGACGGAAGGACAAGGGCATGGCAGAGCGCCTGACCAAGACCGGAGCGCGCAACGTCTTCTATGGCGGCTCCATTTTCTTTTTTGCGATCTTCGTGGGGCTCACCGCCCACAGCCATTACTACATCCGCACTACTTCAACAGATGAATCGACGCTGACCGACAGCGTCGCGCGCGGCAAGCATATCTGGGAAAAGAACGCCTGTATCAACTGCCACTCGATCTTGGGTGAAGGCGCCTACTTCGCGCCCGAACTCGGCAATGTCTGGACCCGCTGGGGTGGCCAGGACGATCGCGACGGTGCACGCGAGACGCTTCGTTCTTGGATGGCGGCACAGCCCTCTGGTGTCGAAGGTCGCCGCCAGATGCCGCAATTCAATCTGACCGACGAAGAGATCAACGATCTCGCAGACTTCCTCGAATGGACCAGCAAAATCAAGACGCAGAACTGGCCGCCGAACGAGGCTGGCTGAGCCCTTCGTGACCCAAGGAGACACAAAATGAAATATCAAAGCCAGAAGGTCGCGATGCTGTATTTTTACGGTGCGCTCGGCCTCTTTATCGCTCAGGTCCTGTTCGGGGTTGTCGCGGGTACGATCTACGTTCTGCCCAATACGCTCTCCGAGCTCCTCCCTTTTAACATCGTCCGCATGATCCACACCAACGCCCTGATCGTCTGGTTGTTGATGGGCTTCATGGGCGCGACCTATTATCTGCTGCCGGAAGAAGCGGAAACCGAGCTTTACAGCCCGAAGCTTGCTGTTGCGCAGTTCTGGATCTTCCTCATTGCTGCTGCCGCCGCGGTCGTCGGTTATCTCTTCGGCATTCATGAGGGGCGCGAGTTTCTCGAGCAGCCCTTCATCATCAAGATCGGCATTGTCATTGTCGCATTGATGCTGCTGTTCAACGTCACCATGACATCGCTGAAGGGTCGCAAGACTGTCGTCACCAACATCCTGATCTTCGGTCTGTGGGGTGTGGCGATCTTCTTCCTCTTTGCCTTCTACAACCCAACGAACCTGGCACTCGACAAGATGTACTGGTGGTATGTCGTCCACCTCTGGGTCGAAGGCGTATGGGAGCTGATCATGGCCTCGGTGCTCGCCTTCCTGATGATCAAGCTCAACGGCATCGACCGCGAAGTGGTCGAGAAGTGGCTCTATGTCATCATCGGGCTGGCGCTGTTCTCCGGCATTCTCGGCACGGGCCATCACTACTATTGGATCGGCGCGCCCGGCTACTGGCAGTGGATTGGGTCGCTGTTCTCGACGCTTGAAGTCGCGCCCTTCTTCACCATGGTCATCTTCACCTTCGTGATGACTTGGAAGGCCGGTCGCAAGCATCCGAACAAGGCAGCTCTTCTGTGGTCGATCGGCTGCTCGGTCATGGCCTTCTTCGGTGCCGGCGTCTGGGGCTTCCTGCACACACTGTCCTCGATCAACTACTACACCCACGGCACGCAGGTGACGGCAGCCCACGGACACCTCGCGTTCTTCGGCGCCTATGTCATGCTCAACCTTGCGATCATGGCCTATGCCATTCCGGAAATGCGCGGCCGCCAGCCCTATAACCAGTGGCTGTCGATCGCGAGCTTCTGGATGATGTGCACGGCGATGTCGGTGATGACCTTCGCGCTCACCTTTGCCGGTGTCCTGCAGGTGCATCTGCAGCGCGTGCTCGGCGAAAGCTACATGGCCGTCCAGGACCAGTTGGCCCTGTTCTACTGGGTCCGTCTCGGCTCCGGTGCCGTCGTGCTTGTGTCCGCCCTGATGTTCGTCTGGGCCGTGTTGATGCCGGGCAAGGAAAAAGAGCCTGCCTTTGGCGGCTATGTCGAGCCTGCCGAGTGAAACAGCGGCCCCGCTGTTTCAAAAAGCGGCGGGGCTCCCCAATTTTGAGGATCAGGAACATGAATATCATCGCCCGCAACATTCAGCCGGATATCCCGGCCTATTCTCCAGCCGGCAACGAATGCACTCTCTTCGAGACAGCCTGGACGCGGCAGTTGCCGCTTCTCCTCAAAGGACCGACAGGCTGCGGAAAGACCCGGTTCGTCAGTCATATGGCGCAAAGGCTTGGCTTGCCGCTGACCACCGTCTCCTGCCACGACGATCTGGCGGCTGCCGATCTCACTGGCCGTTTTCTTTTGAAGGGAGGTGAGACGGTCTGGGTCGACGGACCGCTGACACGGGCAGTCCGTGAGGGCGGTGTGTGCTATCTCGACGAGGTGGTCGAGGCGCGCAAGGATGTCGCCGTCGTGCTCCACCCGCTCACCGACGACCGGCGCATCCTGCCATTGGAGCGGACAGGCGAAGAGCTTGAAGCGCCGCCGGCCTTCATGCTCGTTGTCTCCTACAATCCTGGCTATCAAAGCCTCCTCAAAGCGTTGAAGCCCTCGACTCGCCAGCGTTTTGTCGCCATCGAGTTCGACTTCCTGCCCAAGGCCAGGGAGATCGAGGTTGTCTCGGCAGAAAGTGGACTGCCTGCCACGGCTGTAGAGCCATTGGTCGAACTGGCGCGGCGGCTGCGGGCATTGAAAGGTCATGACCTGGAGGAGGGCGTCTCGACGCGTCTGCTGGTTTACTGCGCGAGCCTCATCGATGCCGGTCTTGCGCCACGGGACGCCGTTCGTGCCGCCATGATTGAGCCGCTGACCGACGAACCTGACGTGCGTACCGCACTCCTCGAACTGGCACAGGCGGTCATCCGCTAGGAGAATGTCATGCTGGACTTTCTGGAGCTTGAGGAGACGGTCGGGCGCGCCTGGCACAGGCTGGCAGGGGATACCCGCACCTGGCCGCGTTACCCCGAAGCGGCTGTCCTGCTTGAAGACGTGCTTCCGGTACTCTCTGTCTGCTTTCGTGGCTTCGGCGGTGAACGGACGGTTCAACTGGTACCGGCGCGGGCTAAGACCTCTCAACACCGATTGAAGTTTCGCCAACGCATGGGGCTCGGCGAAGAAAAACTCATCCATCCAGCCCGGGACGAAGCGAGTGTGATGTTACCCCCGGTCCTCGACCTCATGCCGGAGCAGTCGCTCAATCTCGACCTCTATGTGTGGCTCGCCGCTGCCATGGCCGTGATGCCGCTTCAACCAATGAACGAAACCGATCCCCTAAGGGCCGATCTCGCCCTCATGGACGCGGCGTCGGCGCTCGAAGCTGAGGTCCTGAAAACCTTTCCCGGTCTCGTCGATCGCTATCGCAGGCTTTGCCGCGCCCTTCTTGGGGAGCGCAGACGCGGCTCGCTTCCGCGGGTGGAAGGCCTTTTGGAAGACCGCATCATCGATCTCCTGCGTTGTGGCGCAGGCCTTGCTCCGCTTTCGGCAGGGGATGACCTGCCGGACCGGGCGCCTGCGGGATATTTGTCGATCTTGCCCGTGCCGCTCTGGCCCAATGCCGTTGTTAGAGAAGAATGGGCTGGCCGCCAGGAAATCGATCAGCCAGTTGGCTCCAGCCAGGGGGATGCGCAGGCGGCCGGACGCCATGTGGCAATTCGCGAGAAGGATTCCGCCGCCAAGGGCGAGCGCAGCCCCTTCATCCTGAATCGCTTCGAGAAGATCCTCGCCATGGCCGAGATGGTCAATGTCGACCGTCCCGCCGACGACAGTGACGATCACGATGCGTCGGCCGCTGACGAACTCGATGAGATGGTGCTTGGAGAACGCAAGGGCCGGCCAGCCGCGAAATTTCGGTTCGACCTGGACCTGCCGCCCGAGGCGCTCATCCATTCCGCGATCGAAGCGGAACTGACCTATCCGGAATGGGACTACAGACACGGGGTCTATCTGAAGGACCACTGCCGGGTCTTTGCCGGTCCGGCCTGCGAACAGGACATGGCGCCGGTCCAGTCGTCCGAGATGAAGGCGACGATTCGCCGGGTGCGGCGGCAGTTCGAAGCGATGCGTCCGCGCCATGAGCTGCTGCGTGCACAGGTCGACGGTGCCGATCTCGATCTCGATGCGGTCGTGCGCAGCCGCACCGAGCTTGCTGCGAGCGGCGAATGCTCGGATCGCATCCATATGGCAAGCCGGCCGCAGGCCCATGATCTTGCGGTGACCCTGCTGGTCGACGTCTCGCTGTCAACCGACACCTGGTTCAACGACCGCCGGGTGCTCGATGTCGAGAAGGAGGCGCTTCTGGTATTGGCCGAAGGGCTGGCCGCCTGTGGCGACATGCATTCTATCTTGAGCTTCACGTCGAGACGGCGGGACTGGGTGCGCGTTGAGACGATAAAGGACTTTGATGAGCCGATGAGTGCGTTGGTGCGCCATCGCATCGCCGCGCTGAAGCCCGGTTACTATACCCGCATGGGAGCAGCCCTACGCCACGCGACGGCCAAACTTGCCGAGCGTCCCAATCGCAAGCACTTGCTTCTTGTCATGACCGATGGAAAACCGAATGATGTCGATCACTATGAGGGACGTTTTGCGCTTGAAGACACACGTCGAGCAGTGAGCGAAGCAAGGCGGCGTGGCATCCATGTCTTCGGCGTCACGGTCGATCAGGACGCTAAAACCTATGTGCCGGCTGTATTCGGCCACCATGGCTATGCCGTCGTTCCCGACATTCGCCGCCTTCCAGCGGCCTTGCCACAGATCTACCGCGCGCTCGTCCGCTGATCCGCGAACGCGCAAAGGGAAAGCCCGGACCGAGCGATCGGACCGGGCTTTCTCTTATTTCGTCGCTTTGTCTCAGGCCGCCGTGGCGTGTGTTCTGCCCGTTTCGCCGAGATAGGCGTCAAAGCACGAAGCCACCGTTCGAACGAGGAACCTGTGCGTTGTGTCCACGCTCAGCACATCGCCACGCCAGGTGACAATGCCTTCCTCCAACAAGGTCTTCAGCGGTAAATTGGCTTTTCCAAAGCCCTCGTCCGGAAGTTCAAAGCCATCCGGCATGGTTGAAAAATCCACCTGGAAGTCGCACATCAGCCGTTCGATGATCCAGGCTCGGACGCGGTCTTCTTGGGTGAGGCGATAGCCTTTCGACGTGGCCAGTTCACCGGATGAGATAAGACTTGCATAGCGTCCGATGGCAACGTCGTTTTGCGCGTAGCCTTCCGTTAGGCGTCCAATCGCCGAGGAACCGAACCCGATCAGCGTTGATGCAATGTCGGTCGTATATCCCTGGAAATTGCGGTGCAACGCCTGGCAATCCGCGGCGATCGAAAGTTGATCCTCAGGAAGCGCAAAATGGTCGAGACCGATCCGTCTATACCCGGCTTCGCACAGGGTTGCCGCGATGGCTTCCGCCTGCGCATGTCGTTCATGGGCATCGCCGAGCGCTGCCGTGTCGATCAGGCGTTGATGCTTCTTGAAGGCCGGGACATGGGCGTAGCCGAAGACGGCGAAGCGTTCAGGGCGCATGGCCGAGGCCACACGGGCAGTTTCAATCGCAGAGTCGACATTCTGATGCGGCAAACCATAGATCAGGTCGAAGTTGACACTTCTGGCTCCTGCCTTGCGCAGGTTCGAAAGGGCTGTTTCGGTCTGTTCTGCTGACTGGATGCGATTGATCGCTTTCTGCACCTTGGGATCGAAACTCTGAACGCCAAGGCTAGCCCGAGTTATCCCCGCCTTCCCCAGTGCCTCCGACATTTCTACGGTCAGTGTTCTTGGATCTATTTCCACCGCAAATTCGGTCGCGCCGCCGATGCCAAAAGCTGCGGCGAGCGTCGCAGTGAGGTCGAGGAATTCCTCTGGCGTCATGATCGTCGGAGTGCCGCCGCCGAAGTGAATGTCGCTGACATCCTGTCGTCGCCCGATGGCTTTCGTCACCAATCTGATTTCCTGTTTGAGCACTGTCAGATAGTCGAGGATTGGCGCATCTTTCTGGGTGATGGTGGTGTGGCAGCCGCAATACCAGCACATGGATCGACAGAAGGGCACGTGAAGATAGAGTGAAACCGGATCGCTTTTCGGCACCGCGGCCAGCCAGTCCCGATAGGTGCCGGCTCCGATACTGGGCGAGAAGCGGGGGGCGGTCGGATAGCTCGTGTAACGGGGCAAGCGGCTTTCGCCGTAACGGCGGATAATCTCTGCGTTCATGATATCGCTCCGGTTTCATGCCGCAACGATAGCCGCTCGCCGAAGGACTTCGTTGTCGAAAGGCAAACAGGACAGGCTTTCGGGGATTTGCTTGTCACAGCACAACGATGCCTAGGCGCGGGTGTTTCAGTATCCTGTGGTGCAGCCGAGCTGCATGCGACCCCGCAAACCCGCATCGAAGAAAGCCAGCGAATGACTGTTGTAGACGATCATATTCTCAAGCTCGACGTGCGCGAAATTCCGCGCGTGGAAAGGCATCCTCGTATATTCGGAATGTTGAATTCGCTGCTTCCGGATTATCAGTTGATCTTGACTGTCGATCATGATCCGGTTCCGCTCTACTACCATCTCGAGATGCATTATGATGGGGTGTTCGGGTGGGAATACCTTTCCCGCGGTCCGGAGATATGGGAAGTCCGCATTCGCCGGAAGAAACACGAAGGCTGCAACTGCAACTGCGGTGGTGGTCATTGAACTGCATGGGAGCGACCTGTCGACAGCGGCCGCTCCCATGCACATTCATCGTGATCGGACAGGTGAAGTCGAAAATTGGGAGGTCACGTGTCGACAACAGCCAACTTCAAAGAACTCGACGTGCGGCCCATCCTTCGTGACGGAGGTGAGCCATTTCCTGCGATCATGCATGCGGTTCAGTCGTTGAAGCCAGGGGAAGGTTTGCGCCTGCTTGCAACCTTTCGCCCGATGCCGCTGTTGAGCGTCATGGCGCGCCGCGGCTATTCGGCCGAACTCAAGGAGATGGATGGCGGCGAGTGGGAGGTTCTGTTCATCCCGGCGCCAGACATTTCTGCAGAAATTCTCCATTCGATCGGTGCAGAGGAAGCGGCGGCCTGGCCCGATCCATTGTGGCGGCTCGACCTGACAGAACAACAGCCACCGGCTCCCATGGAAAAAGTTCTCTCGCTGATCGAGCTCATGGAGCCGGGCGAAGTGCTCTTCGCGGTATTTTCTGAGGAATCGCGCTTTCTCGGCGCGGAGCTGGAAAAACGCGGTCACCAATGGGTCGGCAATCTCGATACGTCAAAGCGTGCCTATCGCATGTTGATCCGCGTGGGCGGTGAAGGTTGACGACCGGCTTGCCGCTGAACTTGGCAAAGTAGACCAGCATTGTCGGCGAGAAAGAAGACAAAGGCGGCAATCCAGAACAGTCCAGACGCAGACATCAACGGCGCATAGTATCCGGGAATGAAATCGGCTGTTATGCGCAAGCTTGCCGCGATGAGCAGGCATGGAACGGACAGCCGCTGGCACCAGGAGAATTTCTCATTTCGACCGGTATGAAGCCGGATCGAACGCATCATGATTGAAAGCATCATTCCCGTCACGGCACCGATGGCCAGAAGATGAATTGCAGCGAGCGGGCCAAGCATGCCGAGCGCTGTTGCTGCAATCCCCAACAGCCCGATAGCCAAAAAGCCGTAAGACACCTGCATCGCTGCGATCATGGACGATCGCAGAATGATTGGCCTGAACCATTGTGCTGCGCGCACGAGGTGTAAGCTGGCTGCGACAAGGGCCATGATGGCGGTGAGTGGGCCAAACGGTTCAAAGGTCCAGATCATCGCTGCAAGGATAGTGGCGATCAGGACAAAACGATCAATCATGCGACTGGTAGGCGCGAGGCGTGACCTGCCTGCCTGGGCAAGCCAGTTGTTTGTAAAGCTCGGGATGAGCTTGCTCGCGGTCGCCGTGATCAACAGGATATAGACGGAAAGGCCTGCCCGCGCCCAGACCCCCACATCCCCTCCGTCCATGGCAACGATGTGGAACCCGCCATTGATCAGGGCGAGACACGTGAGGCAAAGGATGGGCTTCGCATCCGCAATTCGCCTGCCGACCCAGACTTCTCTCACACAGAAATAGGCGAAGAGTGGAAGGAAGATCCAGTCGATCAGGAGGGTGATGAGGGCCGATGTATCTGCGATCAACAGCATGGAAATGCGACCCGCGATCCAGATGAAGGCAAGTCCCGCAAGCGGGCTACCGGACAGTGGAAAGCGACCGGTCCAGTTTGGAACTGTTGTCATCAAGTATCCGACGAGGACCGCTGGCATGAAGCCGAACAGCAATTCATGCGCATGCCAGGCGGATTGGCCGTAGACTTGCGCCACCTCAAGCCAGCCGTTAATCGCGCAAATCCAGATTGTGATGGTCGCGATGGCCCATAGAGGCGCCCCGAGATAAAATGGCCGGAACCCATAGGACAGCAGGACGAGGCCGTCGCGCCCCAGGCCCCGCGGGATCCCGCCACGCGTCGGTCGTTCCTTATCCTTCATAGAAACAGCTCTCCAAAATACTCGAACGTTCCCCCGCAATGATTTCCAAGCAAAGTAATTGATCTCGATCAAAGGGCGCCGACAATTCTATTGTTTGGTCGGCGGCTCAATGACGCACTCTCCCTCATGAGTTCTTTGTTCTGGAACAAATAAAACTGGGCGCCATGAAGTAAACCAGTCTCAACAGTTCGGGCGAAACGCTCACTGCACGAGAAGGAGAGAAGATTATGACCCAGAGCCTGAATTTGACCAGAAGAACAATGCTTGCGGGGGCTGTCTTTGCAAGCGCGCTTATCCCTGTTCTGACAGGGACTGTGGCACGCGCCGAAGGTGGCGACATTAAAACGAATGCCGCCGCCGTTGCCGGTGACATCGCCAAGCTGGAGCGGGTGAAGGTCGATCTCGTCGCACCTCCCTTCGTCCATGCGCATAGCCAAAAGGCCGAAGGCGCGCCCAAGGTCGTTGAGTTCACGCTCACCATCGAGGAAAAGAAGATCGTCGTTGACGATGCAGGCACCGAGGTCCATGCCATGACCTTCAACGGCTCGGTTCCCGGCCCGATGATGGTCGTCCATGAAGGTGACTATGTCGAGGTGACCCTGATCAACCCCGACACCAACAGCCTGCAGCACAATATCGACTTCCATTCGGCAACCGGTGCGCTTGGCGGCGGTGCCCTGACCTTGGTCAATCCGGGCGAGACGGCCGTCTTGCGGTTCAAGGCGACGAAGGCGGGCATTTTTGTCTACCATTGCGCACCTCCCGGAATGGTGCCCTGGCACGTGACAGCCGGCATGAATGGCGCGATCACGGTCTTGCCGCGCGAGGGCCTGAAAGACCATAAGGGCAATGATCTGCCTTATGACAAGGTATACTATGTCGGCGAGCAGGACTTCTATGTCCCCAAGGATGGCGACGGCAATTACAAGAAATACGAGAGTGCCGGCGACGCCTATTCGGATGTGCTCGAAGTGATGAACACGCTGACCCCGAGCCACATCGTCTTCAATGGCGCGGTCGGAGCGCTGACAGGCGACAATGCGATGACGGCTGAAGTCGGTGACCGGGTCTTGATCCTGCATTCGCAGGCCAATCGTGACACCCGTCCGCACCTGATCGGTGGCCATGGCGACTATGTCTGGGCAACCGGCAAGTTCGCCAACCCGCCAGAGCTCGACCAGGAAACCTGGTTCATCCCGGGTGGTGCTGCGGGTGCTGCCTACTACACCTTCCAGCAGCCCGGCATTTACGCCTATGTCAACCACAACCTGATCGAAGCCTTCGAAAAGGGTGCGGCCGCCCACTTCAAGGTCACCGGCGACTGGAACGACGATCTGATGACCGCCGTGGTGAAGCCGGGAAGCTGATCCTTGTGCATGCACGGGGTGCTCGATTGGCACCCCGTGGACTTCCTCTCAAACTCGTTGGAAATCGCCATGTCCGGCGCCGTTCTCACTCCAAGGCAGCGCAATTCGGTCGGCTCGGTGCTGCTGCCGCTTGTGCTCGTCAGCGCTCTGTCCGCCGCCGTCGTCATTCAATCGGGCATCGTGAGGATGAGTGGTGTCGCCGATCTGCCACCGCCTCAAACCATTTCGGTGGCTGCTGGACGGTTCGCCTACCGTCAACCGGGCGAATTTTACCGCGCTGGATACGCCGTCGACGCGCCGAAGGCCGATTATGAGATGACAGCTCCTCTCACGATCATGAAGTATCAGGTCAGCACAAAGGACTATGATGCCTGCGTGGCCGATGGAGCCTGCCCGGCCCGGGAATCGGCCACTCCATCGCGCTCTGACATGCCGGTAACCGCCGTCAGCCACGACGACGCGACAATGTTTGCCCGGTGGTTTTCGAAAAAGAGCGGCGGAATCTGGCGACTGCCAAGTGACGTGGAATTGGCCTTTGCCGCTGGTCAGAAGTTCCCGGACGACGCCCTTGGTGTCGACCCGGACAATCGCAACCCGGCATTGCGTTGGCTTGCCGACTATGAGCGCGAGGCGGCTCGCAAGAGATCGAAGGAACCGGCACCGCTTGCCTATGGCAGTTTCGGCGAGAACGAGCATGGCCTTGCCGATTTTGCCGGCAATATCTGGGAGTGGACGACGACCTGCAATCGACGTGTCGACCTCGTCAAGCAAGGGCAGGAGGTCACAACCGAAGCCTGCGGCGTCTACATCACTGCCGGCAAACATAGATCGCCCTTAAGCTCCTTTATCCGCGACCCGAAAAGCGGTGGTTGCTCTGTCGGCGTTCCCCCTGACCATGTCGGTTTCCGGCTGGTCGAAGATCGGCGCTGGTACGCTCCTTTGCTCTTTTCGATCGGTGCCTTGTAAGGTAGGCTGCCCCTCGCACTGGACACTCGCCATAACAGCCAATATTGGGCTCTTCGAGCCCATAACCTGCGCTGGTGGCGGGAGAGGGATATATTTTGAAACTTGATCGGACGATCATCAAGTCCTTGTCATTGTTCGACAAGATGACGGATGACGAGTTGGACGCGCTGCTGGTTCCCGCTCAGACGAAGCGATTGCCGATCGGCGAGTCCGTGTTCGAGCAGGGTCAGCCTGCCACCTATTTCTTTCTCCTCCTGCATGGCCGGCTCAAGGTCACCCAGGTCACCAGCGCCGGTCAACAGATCATCGTGCGCGTGGTGCATCCCGGTGACCTCTTCGGCTTTGCAAAGGCGCTGCAGCGACATGACTATCCGGGAACAGCTCTTGCTGCTGCTGAAAGTATCGTTCTGTCCTGGCCAACGGAGATGTGGCCAAAGTTCGTGGAGCGAAATCCAAGGCTCGCTGTCAGTGCGATGGAGACGATTGGGCAACGGCTTGAGGAGGCGCATGTCCGGATTCGTGAAATGTCCACGCAAGAAGTCGAAAAGAGAGTTGCGCATACTGTGTTGCGGCTAGCGCAAAAGGCGGGACGCTTAGAGGCCAAAGGGATACGGATCGATTTTCCGATCTCAAGGCAGGATATTGCCGAGATGACCGGAACGACAATTCATACGGTCTCGCGCATCTTCAGTTCCTGGGAGAGCAGGGGCCTGATCGAAGGTGGTCGGCAGAAACTCCTTGTGCGCGATATGGCCGAATTGGCATCGCTGGCGGATTCTCTCCCCGAACGTCGCTAGCCGGATGAAGCCTTCTCATAGTTGATATTGCGCAAAGAAGGCTCGTTCATCCTGGCCTATCTCTTTTGCAACGGAACGAGGTGTTTCCGTCTAAGGAGATGAAAATGAAACTGCGTAGTGTAACCATGGCAGCCGTTCTCTTGCTTTCGGCCCCGGCTCTCTCGATCGCTGCCGATTTCGAGGTCAAGATGCTGAACAAGGGCGCCGAGGGTGCCATGGTCTTTGAACCGGCCGGCCTGAAGATTGCTCCCGGCGACACCGTCACCTTCGTCGCCACCGACAAGAGCCACAATGCCGAAGCCATCAAGGGTATGATTCCGGCCGGCGCGGCAGAGTTCAAGGGCAAGATGAACGAGACAATCAAGGTGACCTTTGACGTTCCCGGTCTCTATGGCGTGAAATGCGCGCCGCATGTTGGCATGGGCATGGTCGCTGCCATCCTGGTTGGTGATGCTCCGGCCGCCAATCTTGACGCCTTCAACGCAGCCAAGCTGCCGAAGAAGGCGCGCGAACGGATTGATGCAGCTGTCGCTTCGGCCGAGTAATAGCTGCCATTCGCTTATGTTGCTCGGCTGACGCCGTCTGGGGAACTGACCCCGGCGGCGTTACTGTCTGTATTCTGCTTCAGAGGTCGGTGATCGCAGCTATCAGATCCCGCCATCTGCCAGCAGGCCGCTATGAGCGCGGTCGATTGCATTGCGTAGCTCGTCGACTGGCGATGCAGTTGGAAGTTCTTCGCCCTCGAGTTCTTCCGGCATCCTCCAGCCGGGATCGATTCCCTGCATGTTCGGAAGCTCGTGGGCAATGCCCTTGTGGCAGTCGATGCATGTTGCCTTGCCGTTCAGGAGATAACGAGTGTGTATTTCCGCTGCACGCTCCGTCTGTTTCGACAGGTCCATGGCGACCGAGGAATGACAGTTCCTGCACTCGAGACTGTCATTGGCTTTGAGTCTTGCCCATTCATGCTGGGCCAGCCGCAGTCTCTCATCCAAGAATTTCTGACGCGTATTGATCGTTCCGAAGATCTTGCCCCAGACTTCCTTTGATGCCTGCATCTTCCGGGCAATCTTGTCCGTCCATTCATGGGGCACGTGGCAATCAGGGCACGACGCCCTGACACCCGAGCGGTTCGAAAAGTGGATGGTCCTGGTCATTTCCTCGTACACATTGGTCTTCATTTCGTGACAGCTGACGCAGAACTCTTCCGTATTGGTGAGTTCAAGCGCCGTGTTGAACGCGCCCCAGAACATCACGCCGCCGACAAAGCCGCCGAGCGTCAGGAAGGCAAGGCTGAGCGTCGCCGCTGGCGTCGTCAGAACGCGCCATGTCCATGCAAAGAGGTTACGGAGCCACTGCATCATTTAGTGCTCCTCGCCCATCAGCTTGACCCCCATGTCGCTCATGTCGCGGAAGGTATTATCGACCAGCGGGTTGATCTCCGCCTGCGGTACGTGACAGGCGGTACAGAAGTATCGTCTTGGCGAAACATCTGCCAGCATCTGCCCTTCCCGCGTGATGTAGTGGGTGACGCTGATCATCGGTGCCCCGGACCCTTCCGTAAACTCGCGCTTGTGGCAGGAGAGGCATCGGTTGGTGTTGACCGACAGCTGGTAGCCTTCGATGGAGTGCGGAATGACCGGAGGCTGGTCCGGATAGGCGCGCATCTTGCGCACGTCATCGACATTCCATTTCGGCAGGGGTTTTGCCGGGATGCTTTCCATCTGCTGGGGCGGGCCGGACAATTGCGGAACCGATTGTGCGACCACGCCGCCACCGATGAGACAGGCTACAAAAAGAGCAACAATACCAAGTCGGCCTTTTGTCAGGCCACGGGAACGATCTTGACTGCGCATTTTTTGAAATCCGTTTGTTTGGAGATCGGATCGGTGGCGTCAAGCGTCACCTTGTTGATCAATTGGCTGGCGTCGAACCATGGAACGAAGATCACGCCGGGTGGCATGCGGTTGCGGCCGCGGGTCTCGACGCGTGTCCGCATCTCGCCGCGACGCGAGACAATGGTGATCTCTGCCCCCTGATTGATCCCGCGTTTTCGTGCGTCGTCGGCGTTCATGAAGCAACGGGCGCCGGGGAAGGCCTTGTAGAGCTCAGGCACTCTCATCGTCATCGAACCGGAATGCCAGTGCTCCAGCACGCGGCCTGTTACCAGCCAGAAATCATATTCCTCGTCCGGCGATTCGGCCGGCGGTTCATAGGGAACCGCCAGAATGACCGCACGTCCGTCGGGTTTGCCGTAGAAGCGTACCCCTTCGCCGGGTTTCACATAGGGGTCGTAGCCCTCCCGGTAGCGCCACTTGGTTTCCTTGCCATCGACGACAGGCCAACGAAGCCCCCGTTCCTGATGATATACGTCATAGGGCGCCAGATCATGGCCATGTCCGCGCCCAAACTCGGCATATTCCTCGAAGAGGCCCTTCTGGAGATAAAAGCCAAATGCTTCGGCTTCGCGATTGGCATAGTCGGCGTCCACCTCGGAGAGAGGGTATCCGTCCACTTTGCCGTTGGCGAACAGCACCTCGAACAGTGTCTTGCCGCTGTAATCAGGGTTCTGCGCCAAGATTTCCTCGGTCCAGACTTCATCTGTCGTGAAGCGTTTGGAAAACTCAACCAGTTGCCACAGGTCCGAGCGCGCTTCTCCCGGCGCATTGACCAGTTGATGCCAGACATGTGTCCGGCGCTCCGCATTGCCGTAAGCGCCCTCCTTCTCGACCCACATGGCGGCCGGAAGAATGAGGTCGGCAGACATGGCCGTCACTGTCGGATAGGCATCGGAGACCACAATGAAGTTGTCCGGGTTCCTGTAGCCGAGATAGGTCTCATTGCTGGTATTGGGAGCCGCCTGGACGTTGTTGTTGACCTGGACCCAGTAGAAGTTCAGCTTACCGTCCTTCAGCATCCTGTCCTGTTCGACGGCGTGGAATCCCGGTTTGTCTGGAAGAAGACCGTCCGGAAGTTTCCAGATTTCCTCGGCGTGATGCCGATGCTCTGGATTGGTCACGACCATGTCGGCAGGCAGGCGATGCGCGAAGGTGCCGACTTCGCGGGCCGTTCCACAGGCCGATGGTTGGCCGGTCAGCGAGAAGGGGCCGTTGCCCGGCTCAGAGATCTTCCCCGTCAGCAGATGCAGATTGTAGATCATGTGGTTTGCCCAGACACCGCGCGTGTGCTGGTTGAAACCCATGGTCCAAAGAGACATGACCTTGGTGTCGGGGTTGGCATAGAGCTCGGCGAGCTGCTCCAGAAAGCCCGGATCGGATCCCGTCAGTTCAGCGACTTTTTCCAAGGTGTAATCTGCGACAAAGGCCTTGAAGCTGTCGAAATCGATCGGCTCCATCTTGGTCGGGTCACCGGCGTTCTTCGCCTTCATCTCGAGCGGATCCTCGGCGCGCAGACCATAGCCGATATCGTCCACGCCTTTCATGAAGGTCGTATGCGCGCGAACGAAATCCTCGTTCACCCGGCCGGTCGAGATGATGTGATTGGCGATATAGTTCATGATCGCCAGATCCGTGCTCGGCTTGAAGATGATGGGAACGTCGGCCAGATCCATGCTGCGATGGGTGAAGGTCGAGAGCACTGCGACTTTGACATGCTCATGGCCCAGGCGCCGGTCTGCAAGGCGCGTCCACAGGATCGGGTGCATCTCGGCCATGTTCGACCCCCACAGCACGAAAGCATCGGCGTGCTCGAAGTCATCGTAGCAGCCCATGGGTTCATCCATGCCGAAGGTGCGCATGAAGGCGTAAGCAGCGGACGCCATGCAGTGTCGGGCATTGGGGTCGAGATTGTTGGAGCGGAAGCCAGCACGCATCAGCTTGGTTGCGGCATATCCTTCGAAAATCGTCCACTGGCCGGAGCCGAACATGCCGATCGCTGTTGGTCCCTTTTCGCGCAGAACCTTCTTGCATCGCTCGGCCATTATATCGAACGCTTCGTCCCAGCTTACCGGTTCGAATTCGCCGTCCTTGTCATATTGTCCGCCACGCTTGCGCAGGAGCGGTGTGCTCAGGCGATCCTCGCCATACATGATCTTTGAGAGGAAATAGCCCTTTATGCAGTTGAGGCCGCGGTTCACCTCGGCTTGCATGTCGCCGTGTGTGGCGACGACCTGCCCTTCCTTGACGCCAACCATGACGCCACAGCCGGTGCCGCAGAACCTACAGGGCGCCTTGGACCATTTTATCTCGAGCGCTTCCACGCCACCGGGAACGGACTGGGCATGGGCCGGCAAGCTGATGCCGGCGGTGGCTGCCGCAATCGCGGCAGCATGGGCCTTGAGCAGACTACGCCGCGTCAGGTCTGTGTCCATTGATTAAACCCTCCTCCAAATTCTCTGCATGCTCAAAAACCATGTTTGCCGCCATGACATCCGGAAGGCCCGAAATGGCAGCGAGTGTCGCGCCCATCTCGCCACTGGATCTGCCCTCGATCACGATGACGATCTTGCCGCGTTCCGCGGCATGAACTTCGACGTCCGGCATCTCTGCCAATGCTTCGACAAGACGACCAGCGGCGGCCGGAGAGGTCAGAACGACAGCACTGGAAACATGGAAGCGTTCAGGGTTGCGCGTCGACATGAAAGCCGCTCCTCCCCGATAGGGAAATTGCGTTCGTTGGACAGTGGCTGATGCAGGCTCCGCAGCCGGTGCAGTTATCCTCTACAACTGAAGGATGCCATGGTCCGCCAGCGCGTGGACGAAACCGGATTGCGTCAGTCGGACAATGGTCGCGGCATGACTGACAGTCGACGCTGTTGAGCGCCAGGCAATGCGGTTGCACCTGTGCCTTGTGGGGAATGGAGAGTTCGGCGCCGAAGAAGACATCCGCGTGCGGACAGTGTTCGCGACATTGGCCGCAAAAATCGCATCCGCCGGATGAGAAATCCAGTGCCGGTATGCCGGACTGCATCGAGATGATCGACTGCGGACAGTGATCAACGCATGCGCTGCATTGATCGCAGGTCTCTTCCACCGGACGTAAGAGGCCCGGTGGCAGGATGCGGAGCTCTTGCCTGATCTGTCCTCGAAGGAGGGCTCGCCGCGAAAGTGAGGTCACCATGGCCTCCTCGCTTAAGCTGGAGGACCGGGTGGACCGGCGATGATCTGGTACATCCAGACCATGAAACCGAAGCCTCCAACGGCCGCTACCGCAAGGATCGGCCAGATGCCAAAGGCGAGGATAAAAAATGTCACAAGCTCTGATCGGCGCCGTATACGACGGTCCGAGGCAGGTAGCGGGGTCGAATTCTCGATGCTGTGATGCACGGGGTCTCCTCCTACTCCTCGCCGCAAGTGTGCGGAGTGTTCACTCTTCTGTCAAGGAAAGTGATGATTCGTGATGTCGCAATGGTTGTGTCGGGGGCCTGTCGCTGCGGCGCGGGTGTCGGCAGCCATGCGAAAAAAATATCGGGAAACCCAGCTCTATGCTGACATTTTCCCAAGCCGCGCAGGTGGACTAGTTGCTGAGTATGCGAAGCTTTTCAGGCTTGATGATTTCTATGCTGCGCGCATTGTGAAGCTTGACGATGCCCATGTCGCGCAGTTTCGAAATCGTGCGCGAGACTGTTTCGATGGTGAGGCCGAGATAATCGCCTATGTCGATACGGCTCATGGGCAGGTCGATTAATTCAGTGCCACCTTGGCGATCAGCCAGATCGACCAGAAAAACGGCTATCTTTTCCAGTGAACTTTGGCGGCCGACGACAAGCAGGTGCTCCTGAGCTCGAACCATCGCCTTCAATGCGACGCCAACCAGGCGGTCGTTGAGCTGGCCGCCGGCTGCGCGTTCGACGGTGGTCAGGCCTGTGTTCACCATGGCCTCGGCATAGAAGCTGTGGGTCTCATTGATCTCGAAGCCAAAGGTGTCGCCGACAAGATGAAAGGCGACGATCTGCCTGCGGCCGTCGGCGAGGAGGCGATAGATCCGCACAGCCCCGTATTCGATCTGGTAAAGTGATCGCGAGCGCTGGCCCTGGGCATAGATCACGCAGTCCGGCGCGTGAAAGGTCACCGGCCTGATATGCGTCTGGCTGCGTGCACGCGGCGGGGGCGAGAGATGCGAATTCTGTGCGATGGAAGGTGCGGTTTGCATCGGCATGTCCCCTTTGGTTGAAGGGATCATGTTGAATTGGGAGCTTGGCCGCCATTGAGTTCTTCCACTACGGATTTCTACGTAGGGCTGATACCGCGTTAGCAATATCAGGCCCGTTAAGCGGTTTGGACAGTACGCAAACGTCTTGCCTGTTTCCCCGGCCGTAATCTCTGTCGTCCTCCGCCAGAACAACGAGCTTTATGCCCCGGCTGGCAAGACTGAGGCCGTCCGTCAGATCGGCAGGCGGCAGACAGGTGTCGAGGATGACGCATTCCGCTCGGCTGATCGCCTCGCTCGCCATGGCCCAGTCGTTGAACTGTTCTACCGCCTGTCCATGCGCTTTGAGCGCAAAGCTGATCGACCGCAGCAAGGCTGGGTCTTTGACAACAGCAACAATGGCAGACAGCGTGGACAATGGGATTCCAGAAGCTCGGTCGTGGTCTTTCACCAAGCTTTCAGATCGCATCCTGGCCGACGCCTCACCTTGTCATGGATCAAGCGTATTGTCGGATTGCGCGGGGATTGGGCTAGATGTTGACTGTCAGCGACATGCGCACCAGTTCGGGAAGGCTGCGTGCTCTCATCTTCGTCATGACATTGGCGCGATGGACTTCGACCGTTCGCGGGCTGATATCAAGATTGAACGCGATAGCCTTGTTCGGCTGGCCGGCTACAACGGCCGACAGGATTTGCCGCTCCCGTTCACTCAGGCTGCCGATGCGCGAGCGGATGTCATCCACGCTCAGCGTACCCGCGGATGAATCTGCCAGTTTCTCGGCCGCCCGCCGCACCGCCTCGATGATGACCGACTCTTCAAACGGCTTCTCGATGAAATCTACAGCACCGGCTTTCATCGCTTCAACGGCCATGGGAATGTCGCCATGCCCTGTCACGATTATGGACGGAATGGGGGGCGAAATGCTTGAGATCTTGCGCACCAGATCAAGCCCGCTCATATCAGGCATTCGCATGTCCGTGATCAAGATCGCATTACGAAGGCTTGAGGCAATTTCTGAAAAGGTTGTTGCGGATGTATGAAGGCGCACGGCGAAACCGTTCACTGTGAGCATGAACCCCAGCGATTTGCGAAGTGCCTCTTCGTCGTCAACGATATGGACTGTGAAGTCATCAGGCTGCATTTTGGTCCTCGTCGTGCTGGATCAAGGTAAAACTGAAGGAGGCGCCGCCAAGCTCGCTCTTGGAGACGGTCATTTCTCCGCCATGGGCTTCTACGATGCGCCTGGAAATCGACAACCCGATCCCCATCCCTCCTGCCTTTGTCGTCGTGAACGGCTTGAAGATATCCTGGGCGACTTCCGGAGAAATCCCGGGACCGGAATCCTCGACCGTCACCGTCAAAAGTCCCATCTTGTCGGAACAGACACTGACGCGGATTTCCTTTTTCTCGGTTTGCTTCATCGCCTCGATCGCATTCCGCATCAGGTTGGTGAGGACCTGCTGAATCTGAATCCGGTCGACGAAGACCTGGTCGTTGTCCGCGGTGAAATCGAACACTGTGCGCACGCCCTTTTCCCGCGAGCCGACGAGAGCGAGCGCTCCGGCCTCTTCGATGAGTTGACGCAGGCTCTCCGTCCGTTTTTCCGTCTCGCCTTTGGTTACGAACTCGCGCAGGTGTCGAATGATCTGTCCGGCGCGAATGCTTTGCTCCCCCGCTTCCAGCAAGGCGTCGCGGACCTGGATGTCGCGATCGCTGACTGCATTCTCAAGCAAACGCGCGCAGCCGTGGACATAGTTGGCAATCGCCGACAATGGCTGGTTCAACTCGTGCGCCAGCGTCGACGCCATCTCTCCCATCTCGTTCAATCGGCCGAGTCTTGCGAGCTCGGTCTGGATCTCCTGCAGGCGGGCGGCGGATTCCTCTCGTTCCGTAAGGTCGCGGACGAACCCGGTGAAGAACCGCTTTCCTCCGCGTTTGATCTCGCCGACCGCGAGCTTCATGGGAAAAGTCGAGCCGTCCTTCCGCTGTCCGACCACGACGCGATCGACGCCGATGATCCTCTTTTCGCCTGTTTCCATATAGCGGCGCATGTATCCGTCGTGTTCGACCTTGTAAGGCTGAGGCATGAGCAGCTTAAGGTTCTGCCCGATGGCTTCGGCCTCCGAATAGCCAAACTGGCGGACGGCTGCGGAGTTAAACGAGATGATGATTCCGTTTTCGTCACTGACGATGGTGGCATCGAGAACCGTGTCGAGGATAGACCCCATCCGGGCCTCGCGATCATCCAGCGCTTCCCTGAGCTCTGCCAGGGTCTCCCGATCCTGGTCTCTTCGTTTGGCAAACCAGACGATCAACGTCGCCAGGACGGCTAATGCGACTGCTTGGGCAATGCCGATTTCTGAGCCGGATGAATGCACATTGAGAAGCCAAAGGGCGAGGCCGAAGACAGCCGCGAGCAAAGCCGGACCCGCGCCCCCGATCATAGCTGTGGCGATGACCGGGATCGGCACGAGCAGGGAGAGCGTTTGCGAAGCGGCGGCGCCCATGACGAAAAGCGGCACGCCGACGATCGCGACCGTTCCGAGAACAGCTACGACATAACCCCAGGAATTGGGGAGAAATCGTCTTTCATTTCGTTGCACGTCGTCCATTTCGCCCCTGATTTCGCACCCAATCAGCCAAAACAATGCAGAGGGCGCAATGATCTGCGCTAATTCCGCTCGATTCGACATACCTACATGGGAAGCTAGCCCTTGTGTCCAATTGATAGAAGTCAAAAAGCTCAGAGGTCGAGTTCGTCTCCACAGATGGTCTGTTTCTTCGGCATCAGATCGCCCGCGCTGTGATACTGGCTAGGGGGCAACCGGCCTTGCTTGACTTCCGTGTCCGAGCCGGCCATCTTTCGATCATGTTGATCGAACGCTTCCATAACATCCGCACACGGATGTGCCTCATCGCAGGCATCTGACCCCCGGCCCAATCGCGTCGCGATACGGTCGTGGGGCATGGGTAGCGTCCCCGCGAGGGGCAACGGGCTACGAAGCGACATTCAATCCCAGTTCTTAGTTTCAGAGCGGTGCGCCGGATGCGCGACCGCGCGTCTTATACAGGAGGCCTCACGATGGCTCTCGAAAAGAAACGGCAGCGCAAGCCGGCAATCATCCTCACCCGGACCGATCATGAAAGGCTCTACCGCCTCGCGGAGGCCCATGCCGGACGGAACCCCGATGTTTCCGAAGAGCTTCTCATCGAGCTCGACCGTGCGCGTATCGTTCAGGACACCAAGATCGGCGCCAATGTCGCACGTATGGGATCCAGGATCCGCTTCACCAGCGATCTCGGGGAAGACCGCAGCGTCACGCTGGTCTTCCCGGCTGAAGCGGATATTGCGGCGAACAAGATCTCCATCCTGACACCGATCGGTGCGGCCCTGATCGGTCTTTCTACTGGTCAGTCCATCGATTGGGTGGCACGGGACGGCCGTTCGCACCGCCTCCATGTCGAAGAGGTGGCATCTCCTGAAATGGTCGATCCGGCATGATGTTGCCAGTAGTTTCCCGCCTCGCGACCTGGGGAGGTTGTCTCATCGCAGGATAGGCTCCCCTGCGCGATCTTCGCGCAGGGGTATCTCCCGCTCATGTCGATGGACGCGCTGGCGACAGCGCGATGGAGAACTGCGAAATGTCGAACGACACTTACATTCTGACTACAAAGGATTTCACCATACTCGAAGCCTTGTGCGACAACTGGCAGGGCCGCAATGATCGGCTCGTCGCGCTTTGCAGGCGCAAGATCCAAAAGGCCATCGTCGTGTTCCGCGACGATCTTCCGGGGGATGTCGCCAGCATCAACAGCCGTGTGCGCTTTCGCGCCCATGCCGGCGAGAGCGATATCCGCGTGATCTCGATCGGCCAGGCAACTGGCCCGGTCGGCCTGTTCCTGCCTATCACGACACTGCGTGGCCTCGCTCTGCTCGGACTTCGCGCAAGCCAGAAGATCGAGTTTGAAAATTCGAATGGTCTCGCAGAGACCATGTTGCTGGAAGCAGTGGAATACCAGCCCGAGGCATCGCGGCGGGAACGGCAGATGATGGGTCAGGAGGCGGTCACGAGCCTGCAGAGACCGCACTTGCGTCTCGTGTCGGGCGGCATGGATGGACGTCACGGTCAGCTTGTCGGTGCTTGGGACGGTCCCGACGATCCGGGTCCTTCGGCGGCTTGACTCCTATTCCATCACTCTGTCGGACGCTTGCTCTTCCCGGGCACGCGTCCGACCTGAAAGAACCGAACATGCAGAAAATCACACAGGTTCAACATGCCGATTTCATCGAGGGGCTCCTCTGGATGGCGCTCGGCATGATCTCATTCGTTGGGATGTCCGTCGGATCGCGAGAGCTTGCCAGCACGCTGTCGATCGAACAGGTGCTTTTCTTTCGCGCGCTGATCGGCCTTTGTGTCATCGTCGCCTTCGGCCGGTTGGTGCTGCCGGAACTGCGTCATGTGAAGCTCTTCAAACTGCATCTTGCGCGCAACCTCGTGCATTTCATGGCCCAGTATCTCTGGACGATCGGCGTCGTCATGCTGCCTCTCGCTTCCGTGTTCGCCCTGGAATTTACCATGCCGATCTGGGTTGCCCTGTTTGCATTCTTGTTTCTGCGCGAGAAGATGACGAGGCCAAGGATCTTCGCAACGATCGGCGGCTTCATCGGCGTGCTTTTGATCATCCGCCCCGGTATCGCGATGGTCGACCCAGCTGCGGGTCTCGTCCTGATCGCCGCCGCCGGCTACGGGCTCTCCCTGATTTTCGTCAAAAGACTGACGCGCGACGTCTCACCAGCTGCGATCGTGGTCTGGATGATCGTCATCCAGCTGCCTCTCGGCCTTGTGGCTTCGCTGACCGACTGGCGGCCGGTGCATGTCGCGGATATCCCCTGGATGGTGGTTGCCGGCCTCGGAGCTCTCTGCGCCCATTACTGCCAGGCGCAAGCGGTGAAGCGCCTCGATGCGTCCGTTGCCATGCCGATTGATTTTCTGCGCGTGCCGATGGCCGCCGTCGTCGGCTCCTATGCCTATGGCGAGGCGATCGACCTCTGGGTTTTCCTTGGCGGTGCCATCATCGTGCTGGCCAACTATCGAACCGTCATGACGGAACGACGCGCCGGATCAGGATCGCTTTCCGCCGGCCCGACTCCTCGAGGATCAGCCTGAATGCCTGCTCTTGGCACGCTATGAAGGGACCGCCGACACCATGGCGGACCTTTTCCCTGCGAGCCAAAGAAACTGAATGTAGTGACGTGAAACCAGCCAGTGTGTAGAATAGCCGGTGGAGCAAACTGGCCTCTTTGGTTCCATAATTCTGCATACGCCGCACGGAGCAGCTAAGTTATTGACGAAGCTATGTCTTATGGACGCGCCGCAGGTTCGACTCCAGCCAAGGCGTTCGGTACTTTGCCATCATCCCTTCAGGTCTTAAACAGCGCCGAGAGGTCACGGCGTCCGTCCACCACTCGAACGATTTCGACGGCATCAATAGGGCCGTCACCGGTGTCAGGCCTTATCTCGTAGAGGATCACATAGGGCGCTTCGACTAACATTCGAGCCGTTCGGAATACTTCCGGGTGACGCTCGCCTAAACGCGGGTGCTCGATCAGCAACTCCGCCTTACGGCGAATACTGGCGAAGTACCGCTCCGCGCTGCGCGGCTGCTCTTTCCGCATTTCGATGTAGATGCTCTTAACGTCGGCGCGCGCCTTTGGGGTCCAAAAGAGCTTAACGGGCATGGGGAGCTGCAGACACTATTTCCTGGCGTGCTTCTTCCAACACCGCATCAAAATCCACCTCAACCGCAGGGCCACTACCCTTGCCTTCTTCCCACATCGCACGCAACTTGCCGATATCTTCGCGCCTTTGCATCCATTTGGCCGACCAGTCGCGCATGGCTTCGCGAACAACTTCGCTTCCGCTGGCATAAGCGCCACTGTTCACAGCGTCACGCAATAACTCGGCGTGTTGGGGTGTCATTGAAACGCTGATCTTTTCAACATTTGGCACAGGCGACCTCCAAAAGGCATTTGGTAGCAATTTTTACCACCAAAGGCCCAAAGTGGCAATATGGTTGCTGGGTCCTCTAGGTGTACTGTTCCAGCTGCAAGGTAAGACGGAGATGGCTCGACGGGATTGAAATTACATGCCGCGGGTTCGAGTCCTTTCAAGGAGAAAGGGGGAATAAGTCCTATTCCTGCAGGTGATTAAGATGTGATGACATTTAAGCAAACGACGAAACGGGCAAGCGAGCGAATGCGAGCTGGCAAGGCCGAAGGCCGCGCAGGGAGGGAGCGAAGCGACCGAGTGTATGCGGTCCCCAAACTTGTCCTGACTTTACCAGTCACCGCCACATACGGGCCAGCATGCGAACTGCGGTCGAAACCGCGAACATTAACAGTCCAATCAAAAGGACTCCGGCGACCCAAAATATGGGACCACCCAGCATGTAGACATATACATAGGCACCGAGAATCGCGCCGAGGAACCGTGGAAGAAACCAGAAATTGCCGTCTGCAATGTCGAGCAAAACGAAAATCAGGATCCAATGCAGAACTGCAGACAAAACAATGAAGAAGGCGATCCTCAAAAAAATCTTCACATGAATCCCCAAAATTTCGAATGTCGTGACGCGGCTGAGTTCAAGTGCGGAACCTCCACGAAATACCATTCAGCATATCGCCGTAGCGCCATATGATGCCTTTTCTGTAGGGGCCGCTTGCAAGCCATAGCGGTATCCAGGCCGCCCAAAAACTCAACCCTGAAGCGAAGTTTTGGTTAAAGACTTTCAGTCAATACTTGGTCGCCATCGCCGGGCTTCTTTGTTGCCCAGAAATCAGTAAGCACTTATTTAAATTATTGAATTTACGGCATAATTATAGCTTTAAACTCTTGCCAAACCAGCTTTCATGACTCACATGATGGCGTTCCCGTGGTAGCCGTGGCTGTTCATCCGGCCCTTGAATAGCGCCATCTCCTGGTCGTTACCTAGGCCGAGTTCGACAAACTCAACAGCGAATGCATAGCCTGCGCCAAGGCGCTGAGCCACAAATCGCGTCGTGTTGATGTTCCCTGACCGCGCCATGCCGCAGTCCATTTCAGAGACGAGAGAGATATCAACGCTTGCTTCCTGCAACAGCGCGACCGACGCTTCTGGATACTTGCAGCGCTCGAGGTTCCAGGCCCCGATCCTCAAAAGTTTTGGCGCGCTACCCTCACCAGTGTACGGCGTAGGCTGGATTTCGAGAGAGCGCAGTGTCCCTAGTGTGGACGCCATCGCGTAATGATGGAGGTGTTCTATGATCGCTGCGTGCGTATGCTGGGTGAGCTCGATCTTTCAGCCGAGATGGCACGTGCGGCAGGAGGCAGGACAATGCGGGAGATCAGGATCGGGACGATCTATCCGGCAACGACGGGCGTGCTGCCGGCATTCTTGGCCCGGATCGGGCGGAAGTTTCCCGATATCCGCCTGCATGTATCTAATGGCTCGACCGCCGACATCATCCGCCAGCTGGAATGCGGAAAGCTCAATCTCGGCTTCATCCGTCCCGTCGAAAACATCGGGTCCTTGCGCTTCTTCTCGATTGCCCATGAGCGTTATCTGCTGGCGGTGCCGATGGGAAATCCGCTTGCCTCGAGACAAGAGGTAACGGTCGAGGATCTGCGCCATGAGAAGATCATCGCATTCAAGCGGCAGAACCTTTCCTACACGGAGCGCTATTTCTCCGAGACCTTCGCGGAGCATGGGCCGAATGACAATGTCGCCTATACCTGTGACGACACCTTCTCGCTGATCTCGCTCGTCTCCTCAGGTCTTGGCATTGGCTTTGCACCGGAATGGACGGGAGAGCTGCCGGGCCGGGATGTCGTGTTGAAGAAGGTGACGGGCATTGATCTGAAGATCGGGCTTGGCGTTGCCTGGAGCAAGGACGATCCGACGGCGGCACGCGATGACATCATCGATATTGCCAAGACACTGGGACGGCCGGGTAGGTGAGTGTGGCGGTGTTTGCTACGGAGCTTACTGCCGCGCCTTCATGCGGAACGCCATGGCCGGGCGAAGTCGTTACCGCCTGACCCTTGCGGGTCGCTATGCTCAGGCTCCTGCGGCTTCGCTTTTCCCGGCCCTGACGTGACGAGAATTCCCGCTTTCGCGCCCTGTGGTCGCCGCGATACTGAAAGCTCCGATATTCTTCATTGTCTGACCCGGATCTCGCGCAAGCGCGGCTTTGATCCGGGCGGTCTTGAGCGACGGTTTGCGGTGCGTGCGGGGATGGCCGCTCAAGACCGTTCGAACAGGGGTCGAAGCTCCGGATCGGTGTAGTGGCGCAGCTTTCGTGCAAGCGCCGGCTTTTGTCCGGTGCTGAGCAGGATCATCGCCTCGCTGGGCAACCGCATGATCTCGTCAGGGCGATCAGGTCGCGGGCCACGACATGCTGAAAACCAGACGCCGCATCGCCGCCCGGCCGCTGATATCCGCCGGGATGGTGGCGAAGGCGCTCGAGGTGACGCCGCAAGGAGCGCGGCGGATCGTTCAAGAGCTTGGGCTTCGCGAGATGACGGGCAGGGGAGGTTTCGGGCGTGGGGGATTATGTAGGGCGCCAACTGTGAAGTTTGATAAACGGTGCAGAAAGTGACGCTTACTCGCTCACCGATCTACGCGCATCCGCCTGCGAATGCCACAAGCGCCGGTTTTCGCGAAGCGCTCACATACCGTTTAGGTGCGACTTGGTTGCATCTAATCTCGACTCTTCGTCTGGTGGCAGTATCATCGAGTCCGAGAGGACAAAGTATGAGGAAAGGCGGATGGCTGGGTTGGGCCGTTGCAGGCGTTCTAGCCGTGGCTTGGCTTGGCGCAGATCGCGACGAGAAAGTGGTTGCACCATCGTCACAAACGCCGAGCTTCGTCCAGCCAACTCCTGTTGAGCGCCCTATAACAGAGGGAGCGACGCCGCAGGTCTTCGTTCAGCCTTCGTCGCCGGCGCAGCACGATCAGATTGTTGAGGAGAAGCCTCTGGCACCTACGATCCTCTTCACCATGACCAACGTGCGGCTCAGGGCTGACCCGTCTACGAGTGCGGCTATTGTCAGAACTGTACCCCCGCGTACTCTGATCGAGTCCGTTGGACAGGAGGCAGGTTGGCATAAGGTCAACGTCGGACGCGACCAAGGCTGGATCAGACAAGATCTGCTGAGCCCCACGCGGCCTGCCCTACAGGAAAGCCGGCCGCCGCCTTCCACACCCGCTGCACCATTGGCAAGGCAAGCCCCCGACCGCCAAAGCGGTCAGCCGCTCAGAGATCCCTATGTCGGCACTTGCGACTGCCCGTATGATCTCATGAGAAATGGCCGGCTATGTGGTGGGCGTTCCGCTTACAGCCGACCCGGTGGACGCAGCCCATCATGCTATTTCTAAATGAATGATACCTGCCGGTCTTAGGTCCGTATGCGTTCAAAGCGTGGGCCGATAGTATCCGATAGCCAGGAGAACTGCGTCTGGGATGCTTGAAAAAATCAGGCTATCTTTCCGGCAATGTCACACAGGCCCTTGTAGATAAGTTTGGTTTCCTCGTTCAGGCCTGTCCCGAGCCGTTGAAGTTCGCCCTGCGACCTGCACGCAGGAACAAGAGACGTTAAACGGCGTTCCCTGCACGTACGCACATCGAACGTACACGAATTCGCATATCGACTTGACCAGTACGTCGGTTTGACGTACATATTGGCGCACTGTTACACCCGAATAGGAGGCAACTATGCTTGCTTTCAAAGACATGACTGCCGAAATCGATGAACCAAACGACGCACGTATGGGCTTCCGTACGAAGGCGCGCATCAAGACGGCAATTCAGCGCGCTGCGGCGCTATCCGGTGTAGACGACTCCGCTTTCACCATCAACGCTGCTTATCAAGCCGCCATAACGACAATTGCCGCTCACGAACGGACTCTTTTGCAACCAGCCGATCATGCTGCGTTTTTTGCTGCACTGGATAACCCGCCGGAGCCGACAGATAGACTCAAGGCTGCTTTCAAGCGTCACAGCGAGACGGTCGTTTCGAAATAATGCCGCAAAACGAAGCGTCAAAGCCAATCATCGAGCCGCTCGATCCCCTCAAGCATGATCGGGCGGCTTTTTCGTGCGGCATTGAGCAGGTCGATAATTTCTTTCATAAGACCGCAAACAAGCTTCAGAAGAGCGACAATCTTCGTGTTTTCGTGATGACGCACGACGGGGGCCCAGTGATGGGCTTCTACGCGATCAACAGCCACGCTGTTGACTATACGGAGCTTCCGAAAAGGTTCGCGCGAGACCGGCCCGGACACGGGTCTATTCCCGCGGCCTACATCTCGATGATAGGTCGCGATTTGAAATTCGCTGGCGGCGGATACGGCGGTGACCTGCTGATCGACTGCTTGAATCGAATAGTGCGGATCTCGGATGACATAGGTACGGCAATCGTAATGCTCGATGTCCTCGATTGCGGTGATGCAGAGCGGACCGAGAAACGAGCAAAGCTCTACCGTGATTACGGCTTCCAGCCTCTGCCAACAAATGCGATGCGGATGTTCCTCCCCATCGCGACGGTTAAAAAAATGCTCGACTAAACCCCGGCGCTCTTCGAGTGCCTCGGCAATACTCACTCGTCTTGGTTTCTCAACACCTTGACAAAATAAGACAAGTCTTTGGGTTCGTATCCCATTCAAGGCGACATGGTTCTTGGCCAGGCCTCCCGTTTGGAACCTTGAGGACGCCCGCGACTGTTGACAACAAGCCAGCTCCATTATTATACAAGGTATAATAATGGAGCTAAGATGATTACCGGACATGTGTTTATCGCGACGAGCCTAGATGGCTACATCGCACGCGAAAACGGCGACCTCGATTGGTTGCTGAAGTACAACGACGCCGGAGAGGATCATGGCTACAACGACTTCATAAACAGGATTGACGTCATCGTGATGGGGCGAGGAACTTATGAGTCAGTCAGGAAAATGGGGGAGTGGTTTTATACTCGACCAGTTCTCGTACTCTCAGCCAAGCTTTCCGCTCAGACGGTGCCTGCAGAACTCACGGGTAAGGTCCGTTTCTCCGACAAGTCGCCACGGGATGCAATGGCGATGTTAAGCTCAGAGGGCTCAAGGCACGTGTACGTAGATGGGGGGCAGGTTATCCAATCCTTCCTTAAGTGCCGTATGATCAGTGACATGGTGATTACGACAGTCCCGATACTGCTTGGGGCAGGGCGGACACTGTTTGGTAAAGGCCAGCGTGATCTGGAACTTGTGCAAAAAAACACAAGATCGTTTCCTTCTGGATTGGTCCAGTCCGCTTACGACATCATCAGATGACCTCCAGGGGAAGGGGACGGCCGCCAGCCGCAGGAAAGACGGTTTCACCGGGACAGATTTTGACCGAAGCTCTGGCGATACTCGAGACGGACGGTCTAGAGGCTTTGACAATGCGTGCATTAGCGGGTCGTGCAGGCATTAATCCGATGACAATTTATCATCATTTCGATGATCGTGACGGGTTAATCCGAGCACTTGCCGAGCTGGCATATTCGGAGCTTGCCGCGCCTGAGACAGGCAATGCACTTGAGCGCGCACACAGCCTTATAAGGGCGTATTATGCTACGGTGGTGCGCTACCCAGATTTGACTTTGGCGATCTTCGCTCGGTCATGCCTTTTCCCAGAGAGGGCGCGAAGAATCACCGACGAGATGAGAGATCTGCTGGCAGAACATGGTCTCTCGTCCCAAAAGTCCGTGCAATGGACGCATATCCTGGTCGACTACACGCACGGTGCAGCACTTGCGGCGGCCCCTCATTCAAAAACTGGGCAACCTGCGACTGAAGCAGGTTTGACAGAGTTTAACATTGGGCTTGCGGAGTTGTTCGAAACGATCCGTCGCGCATCTATTGCCTAGAGATCGTGAGCAGTAATTGGCAATCGGAACACGCAACTAAATAACATCAGCTATTGGAAGCGCAGACACATGGATGAAACATCCTGGTTAGCAGAGGCCGTCTCTAAAACGGAAGAGCAGGCGTTTGACCAAAGGGGTCGCGTCCAGTTTCGGGATGGTCCGTTGGTGGGCTTCCTCGAGCGCACGATCGTGCGGCCAGGTATCGCCTTGTATCGAGTAGAGGGGGTCTCTGATCATGCCTGGAAGCTGAAGGCCCAAGGAGAGGTGCCGGCCGGCAATCTAGTAGTCGGTGCGATAATAAACGGTGCCGGCACGATCGATGCTGTCGGCAACGAGCGTCAAGCTTGGCGTGGTTCTGGAAGGTCCTATGTGGTGAGCCTCGCCGAGCGCGATATCACCTACCATCTGGAGGCGGGCGAGCCTTGGCGTGCCGTGACACTGTTGATGGAGCCTGAAGCACTTGAAACATTAGCGGTTCAAAACGGCGCATTGCCACCCTCGGCTCGCGCGGTTCTGGACGATGGTAAGCTGCCGATTTCTAGTTTGTTCGAACACAATCGTGCCGTGATGCGCACTGCACACGACATCCTTCTGTCGCCATATTACGGAACGATGGAGACGCTTTGGCGCGAGAGCAAGGCCATGGAGCTCCTGGCACATCAGTTCGATCATCTGAACTCCAGCAGTAGCTGTCCCCAATCGCTCAATCCTCGCGAACTTGCCCGAGTCAAGGAAGCCTACGATCTGCTGGTCGCCGATCTGCGTGATCCGCCCGGGTTGGACGCTCTGGCCGCTCTAGTGAAGGTCGCTCCCCGACGGCTCAACCAGGGTTTTCGTGAGATATATGGTATGACGGTGTTTGAAGCTTTGCTTGAAGCCCGCATGAAAGCCGCACATGCTTTGATACTCGAGCGCCAGGATGTGCCACTCAAGCATCTAGCCTGGTTAGTGGGATACAAGCAGCTTTCCAACTTCATCAACGCCTATAAGCGTCGTTTTGGTATGGCGCCCGGACAACTGCGGCGGGCCAATAGGTAGAACGACGTCTCTGTTCATATGCTTTTGGGCCGCGCCTGCAGGCAGCTGCAGGGCGCCTTCACGCCTGCCTCGAATATTTACCATCCGGAAAAAGTTACGTCGCCCAGCAAAAACTTATGCGGGCGTGCTCTCCGTGTTGATCCCGTCAACGACACAGGGGCATTGGAACGCAAGACCTAGCGGTCATCAAACTGCGTTCGGAGATTGAAGCATGATAGCGAAGCGGGCGCCTGCAACGGGGCTGAGAAATTCGGCAGGAGTCCGACTGAACCTGATTGCTTTGGCAGCATCCACAGCATTGATTATGCCGTCGCAGGCAAGAGGTGAGTTTCGTGATCTGGCGAATTTCGCTCCAGGAGCTCTCTGGTATGCCGGGCTTGGTGTCAGCGGCGATGGCAACTACGTGGTCGGCGAAGGAATTGATGGTGACGGCGTCGGGCGCGGCTTTTTCTATGACGTTCGAAGCGGAGCCGGACAGGATATCGGGCTGTTTGTGGCAGGACAGCCCACAATCGCAACTGACGTGTCAAATACGGGTGTCGTCGCAGGAACCGGGAATATAGCGGTTTCGACCTCGAGAGCAGTGCTCTGGACCCTTAATTCTGGTTTTTTAGATCTTGGGACGCTTGAAGGAATGGCTGCTGGCGAGAGTTTCGCCAGCGCAATTTCCGATGATGGCAATCGCGTTGTGGGCGGATCCACAATGCAGGGCGGAAACCCATTTTCGAATGGTTTCATCTGGATCAGGGGGGCGACCGGCGGTGTCTCGGGCAATAACCAGATGTACTACCTCCAGGCGTTGCCGGGCGGGGATGGCTACTCCAGTGGTGAGGACATCAGTGGAGACGGGCGATATGTAGCGGGCACAAGCGCCGCTGTCGGCCCCGGAGCTCGTCACGCCGTGCGCTGGAACCTAGGAGCTATTGTCGGAACAGGAACGGCGACGGTAGAGGATCTCGGTACACTTGGTGGCGGATTTTCAGATGCACTAGCTATCAACACAGATGGACGGGTTGTTGTCGGATGGTCGACTACCGGAGGGGCAGGCGTCTTCCACGCGTTCCGTTGGGAAGAGGGAGGCACACTTGGAGTTGCCGGAAACCCGCAAATGGAGGACCTCGGTACGCTTGGCGGTGGTTTTAGCAAGGCCTTGGCGGTGAGTGGTGATGGGGCTGTCGTCGTTGGCAGCTCAGACGACACCGCTAATCAATCGCGTGCTTTCCGCTGGACTCGCGAGACAGGTATGCTTTCGCTGTCAGATTGGCTTGCACAAAACAATATCGATGTGGGTATTGTTACACTCATTGAGGCGACTGGCGTATCAAACAATGGCGATGTCATCGTTGGGCGCATGAATGACCCGGATAACGCCGATGGTGATACGCCATTCATCGCTCGGACCGGCGCGCGCGGCTCCGGCCTTATGAATGTCAGTGAATACAATTCCACGCTCTATGACGCGGGCTATGCTGGCTGGGCAGGTGGCGATGTGTTCAGGGTTCCGCTGAACGGATCGCGCCATCGTGTGTTGAAGGACTTCTCAGCACTACCGAACGGGACCTGTGGTTGGGTCAATGGTGACATCGCACGATTTGATGATGGTCGCGAAACGGGTGTGGCGCTTGCGGAAGCCGGAGTTTGCGGTGATCTCGCAGATGATACGCTCAGGGTCGGCCTTGGTGGCGGTCTTATAGAATCCAGTCAGGATTTGACGAGTAACGGAAGCGCAGAGCACAACGGCCGCTATCTGATTGGAGAGCTGAACTGGCGGCCAGACGCCATGCCCATAATCCTTTCGGTCACCGGGCTCTATGGAGCCTCGGATGTCGAAATTCGCCGCGCATATTCCAACGGTGCCGCAATGGCTTATTCTGATGGTGACACGGACCTGGTTTCCGGCACTTTGCGGATACGCGCCGATTGGCAGGACGCGTTCCGCTTTCACTCCAGCAGCTTCAGCCCCTATCTCTCCTATGCAGTGTCACGCACTTCTATCGACGGCTACACTGAGACCGGAGGAAGCTTCCCGGCGACCTTTGATAAGCAGGTGGTTGGCAGCGGCGAAGTGCGGTTAGGTCTTGCGTCCCGCACTGAGCTGAACTCAGCAGTTGCCGTTCGCAACACGCTAGAACTGGTTCATGGCTTTGGTGATGCGCCGCATGCCCAGGGGCAGGTTGTAGGGCTTCAAAGCTTTTCCTTGGGTGGAGGTTCCTACGACGAAACCTGGCTGAGGGTTGGCGCGGATCTGGATGTAAAGCTTGCCGACCGTGCACTGTTGTCGCTGTCCATGCATGCCGCAACAGAGGGTCTCGACGCACAGATTTCTGGTGCTGCAAGGTTTCAATTTGTGTTCTGACCTACCCCGGACTGTCGATCGGGTGCCCTCAACCATGCACCCATCAGCGACGCGGATCTGTCTCTGACCATCACCCATCCTAAGATTCCAATATCAAAAACGCGGCTGAAGCCCGCGAACTTCCGGGAGAAGTTTATGAAGCATTACATTCCCTTGGTCCTGGTTCTTGCTCTCTGCGGCTGCAGCCAGACAACACCAGCAGGGCAGTCTACGACTACCGCCGATCAGACATTGAACGGTAAGGCAAACACTGGAACGCCTGCATACAGCGCCAAGGCCAAGGCTGGAGGCGACGTGAGGGTGGCGTGTGCCGAGGCGATGAAGAAGCAGAGGGACCAAGCCATGTTAGGCAGCGCGCTGGGAATGGCTGGTGGCGTGGTCGGCTTTGGCGGTCGCGGCGGGGCCATAGCTTCCCAAGTCGCCTCGACAGCGGGTTCCCTCGTTGCCGAGCAGACCAGACAGCAAGCGCAGACCGCAATCCGGCGTGATTGCTATCCTCAGGGTGTTCCCGTTGATGAAGAAATCTGGTGAGGCGAGAAGCTTTATGAGGCTCTAGGGCATGAAACAACAATTTGTCGTCCGAGGCGGAAGATGGGGAGACCGTGAACGCCCCGACCGTCACTTTCCTGAACCGCTCGGACGGCAAAGGTGGAGCGGCGGATGCGAGGCGGACCTCCCAACGCCCGGCGGGCCCCGCCGCTCCACACTTTTCCTCGAACTGGCAGGCGTTGGTGGCCGCAGCCCGGCGTGAGCAGCGTTCTCAGACGCGCGTGGTGTGATGGAAACTGATTTCAAGTTGAAGCGCAACAGACCAGATATGACCTTGCTGCGAGAAATGGACTGGAGAACTTCTAATCCAGGTACAGAGGCGGAAGCCCACGCGCCCATGTACGCCGGTATCCCCTACCGATCGTATCGGGGTCATAGAAGCAAGCGAGGATACGCCTCGGTTCCCACACTCATTCCCCAATATGAGGCAGTTTGAATCGATGCTGTTCTCGCTTGCTTCAGCACACTCGTAGCGGCGGCGCTTTTTCGCGGGAACAAATATGAATCTCGCCGCGCTCACCAACACGGATTCCTTGCGGGCTCCCTGCGACCCGCAGCCAGTCGAACACGGCCATTAGGTATCGGATAACATGACCAGGATCTATTTTGTCACGCACCCCGAAGTTGTCATTGACCCCAACGTTCCTGTGCCAGACTGGGGTCTGTCGGACCGCGGATGGGCTCGGATAAAATCGTTCTGTGCTCGTCCTGAACTACTGAGTGTTACCGACGTGTTCACGAGCACTGAGAGGAAAGCGCGAGATTGCGCCGAAGCGTTGAAAACTGAGCGTGGATTAGCATTCAAGATAGATGCCCGACTTGATGAAAACAACCGTTCATCGACAGGGTATGTGGCACCACCCCGCTTTTGGGAAATTGTTAAACTGTTCTTCGAGGACCCTCACCAGAGCATTCTTGGTTGGGAGCGGGCGATCGATGCGCAGATCCGGATCAAGCAGGCCGTAGAGAGTTGCATTTCGAACCGCCAAAAAAGCGGAGACATATGCATTTTCTCTCACGGGGGTGTCGGCACACTCCTTCTTTGCGACCTCATGAACGAACCCATATCGATGGCGAGGGGGCAGCCCATCCCCGGTGGAGGGTGCTATTTTTCCTTCGAAGCAGAAAGCAGAAGGCTAGTTCACGGATGGCAGGACATCACGCAGTCTGGCTTCGCAGAAACATAGCGCGAGATGGCGTGTCGGCGCTAACACGGCAAACTGGATCGTTTTTTGGAGGCCGATGGGTGGGTGAAATGATCGATACGACAGCCTTTGTTGATGCCGACGGCGTCGTCGTTGGTACGGGGATCGCTGGCCCTGTTCCTTGGTGGAGCTTCACAAAGACTGTTTTGGCGATCGCAGTTGTTCGCCTCTGGGAATTGGGCAAGCTAGACCTTGATGGGAAAATTGAGGGAAAGCCGTACACATATGCTCAGCTGCTGCGCCACGAGGCGGGCCTGCCTGACTATGGGTCTCTGCGTGAGTATCATAAGGACGTGAAGGGGGGAGCGATACCTTGGCCTGTTCATGTGCTTCATTCAAAGCTCTCCGTGGACCAACTCCGGTTTGAGCCGGGGACTGATTGGTCCTATTCGAACGTGGGCTACCATGAAGTGGCTCAATTGATTCAGCAGGCGTCCGATTTGCCTCTTGCTGACGCACTCTCGATGCTTGTTCTTTCTTCCGCAGGTCTGACCACAACAAGGCTTGCCCTGACCCCGAGCGACTTGGAGGCGGTCGAGATGGGAGGTGTTGCAGACTATCATCCTGGCTGGGTCTACCATGGCCTGCTTGTTGGCAGCATCATCGATGCGGCTTCCCTGCTTTATCGTCTCCTTAATGAAAGCGTATTTGGTCCACGTCTTCTTGCCCGAATGCTCGAATTGAGGTCGCTGCCCCAGTTTCGATCTGAATTGCATAAAGATCCGGCTTACGGGCTTGGACTGATGCTCACGGCTACCAATCCACAGGTTCATCCGATCGGACATAGTGGGGCGGGTCCTGGAAGCCAGATTGCGGTCTACGGCCAGGGCGGGCAGGCCTGCGCGGTTTGGGCACCCACAACTTCAAAAATTGTCCCCGAGGCCGTCGTGTTCCGGCGTTTGAGCGGAGTCCATGATGAAAACTGACTGCTTTTGTCATGGTAGCGCCCTGATTTTCTTCCTGGCACTTTATTCAACAGCTATTCAGCCCCTGGCATACGCCTTGCCACGATCTGAGAATAGGCAGGGGCGATGAGACAGATACCAGAGAAGGTTGGTTTCTCCGCAAAAGGAGCTCGACTGACAGGCTATTACTATCCCGCACAGGGTAGGGTACGAGCCAACCTCGTGCTCCACGGCGCAACAGGTGTGCCTCAGCAGTTTTACCGACATTTTGCCACGTGGGCGACAGAAAATGGCATCGGAGTACTGACATACGACTACCGCGATTTCGGGGAGTCGCGGGTCCAGCACCCTCGACAAAGTACGGCAACCTTCTCTGATTGGGCAGTCTTAGATCAAGACGCAGCGCAAGTCTTCCTCTCGGAGTTGTGTCCGGAAGGACCCCTCTGGGTTCTCGGCCACTCCCTGGGTGGTTTGGGTGTCCCATTTCACAACTACCATTCTCGCACTGCACGTATCATCACCGTTGGAGCTGGGATGGTTCACTATAGGGACCACCCGTGGAGCTACCTGCCAGCGGTGGTCGCGTTTTGGTTCATTCTGGGGCCCTTGGCTACGTGGATAGCGGGTTACCTGCCGGGCAAAAAGCTGATGCTCGGGGCTGATCTTCCCGCCGGGGTTTATTGGCAGTGGCGACGCTGGTGCACCCGCCGCGACTTCTTCAACGGTGATATTGGCGCCAGCCTCCCAACTGCAAACTACGCCATCGATGGACCAAGGCTTCGCATCGCAGTAGCGAACGATGACGTTGTATGTCCCCCTGCGGCCGTTCAACGCTACGCTGCAGCATTCCCCTCCAACTCGGCAGAATACGTGGAATACGTTCCTGCAGACTATGGACTTGCAAGTTTGAAGCACATCGACTTTTTTAGAAGTGGCAATCACCCTGTTTGGTCTCATCTCTTGGACTAGGCTCGATACCAACGGCATGTACTGGTGCCGGTTTGATGGGCACCAAGCTAAGGTGTTTCCAATAGGGCGGGACCGCGGGCGTAAAGCTTAGTGTGTCTCCGCGTGAATCGGATTGACTATCTTATCGTGTGATAGAATCCTGGCCTGAGAACGTGGTCCATCGAATTTGGACAATCTCATCCGCCTTGAACTAGCCGAGACCCGACGATGAGCATTCGCATCGAGAGCATGAGAAACCTTGGGCCTGCCACGGCGCGGATGCTTGGGGAAGTCGATATTCTCTCTGAAGACGATCTGCGCATCGTCGGAGCGGTCGAAGCCTATCGCCGCCTGAAGTTTCGGTTCGGACGGCATGTGACGGTCGTCGCACTCTATGCGATGGAGGCGGCGATCCGCGGTTGTGATTGGCGGAAGCTTGATAGCGACATCAAGGATCATCTGCTTCGGCAGGCATGCCATGACATGCACTAATTTACCTGTGAGGCATATCAACGAGCGCAGAAACTCGCGAGTGGATTCCAAGAGCTGGCTGCCGGGATGAGGTGCGACCGGCAGACATTTCGTTCTATTCGTCTCGAGTCGTAAGCGGTGTTTCCCCCCCACATTGACAATGCTCGTTGGCCATTCGGAAAAATGCCGCTACGACGTTGATGGCAAGAATGCTTGGTCATCGCGGCGTTGGGCATGGCGAAAACTTGCCCCCGTTCCGCCTTTTTCATTTAGGCTTTGATAGACACAGTCACACGCGCAAGTGCTTTGATCAAAACCTGAGGGCCTATGCCGGAAGTCCCAATCTCATCCGATATTCAAAAGCGTAAGTTATTTCCCATTTCGCTCCTCGGGCTGTTGGCGACGGGAGCCGTATTCATGCTCCAGACCATTCCGGAACTTGGGTTTGTCCTGATGCTCTTATTTGCGATGCTCTGGTCCGTGCTCTGGTCCGCTGTGCTCATTAACGCTAGCATGATTGGGGTGGCTATAGAGGTGATTATCGGCCGAGTGTCGAGCTTATGGCTCCTGCTGCCTGTGATATTCTACGGCGGATATTGGATCGCCGCGACAATGGATCATTTGGCGTTGCGCGAAATCGCAAGCCGGTATGAGGTATCCAACACACGGGTTGTGACCGGATTCGATCCTGTTAAACAGGCGCTCGTTTTCGAGTCTGATGGCGATGGAGGTTGGCTTGTTGAGAATTTCGCCCTGCCGGTAGCATACGACGTCAACCCCAGCCTTCCCGAGGGATACCGATCCAATCGAATGATCGAAAGCACGGTCTGCGCGAAATTGAACGGGAGCAGCGCTTTGAGGGCGGCCTCCGTATATGGCAGTGCCATACTTGATGGCGATACAGTCGGCAGCAGAACTTTGAACAAACGTTTCTGCGGCCTGACAATGCCGGAGAAACCCAAGCTGCCACAAGTCGTCGTGCGACGCACAGAAACGAAGGGCTTCGAGAAAAGTCTGCCAATTACGCGGGTCTTGACGACGATTACCATGCCCGACGGTCGACGCTTTGAACTCTTCGGTGGAGTTGCCGAACCACTCTTTTGGATACCGAGGCCAATCATGGGGTGCGCGCTCAGTTCTGGAGCGCCAAGCGGGAATTGTGCCGTGGGATTCATGCGAAAGACTTATACCCCCATAGTCTCAGGCAAAACGCGGTACGGAAGAGATTCTATGGTTCTCGCCAATGCTCTCGGCCTCAGGCGTATCGAGGTCGAAGATCGCGTCGGAGGAGATAGTGAATTCGTCTTGAAAAGGTTAGCTGAAATCGAAGAAGCGGCGGCGAAAGAAGCCCCGTGACCGGAGTAATCAGCAACTAGGTAGATGTCTGCGCTGGCACGCCTTATCGGGGCACGCAGGGGACGTGTCACGATGGCGGCTTACGGCCGCGGCAGACTTCATCCGTTTGTTCGTCCCGAATAATTCCACGGCAAAAGCTCATCGATGGAACTCTGCCTGTGACCGTTGACGATGGCGGTGAGCGTCGCAGTTAAATAGGCCAGCGGATCGACGGCATTGAATTTGCAGGTTTCGATCAGCGAGGCGATTGCCGCCCAGTTCTCTGCTCCCGCGTCATGGCCTGCAAAGAGCGCGTTCTTCCGATTGAGAGCAATCGGCCGGATGGTCCGCTCGACGGTGTTGTTGTCGATCTCTATGCGTCCGTCGGTCAGGAAGAGCTTCAGGCCGTCCCAGTATTTGGCGATGTAGGCCAAAGCCTCGCCGAGCGGGGACTTGGTTGCGACACGGGCACGGTGATGGACAAGCTAGGCCTGCATGTCGGCGACCAGTGGCGCTGACCGCTCCTGTCGTCCAGCCAATCGAGCCTCCGGATTAAGGCCCCGAAGTTCGGCTTCGGTGCGGTACAGTTTGCCGATCCGCTTGACGCCATCCTCGGCTATGGGTGCTGAGCCGTTGCGGGTGATCTCCACCAGCTTGCGCCGGGCATGTGCCCAACAATAGGCAAGCCGAATGTTCGGGCCAACGCGTTCTGGTGCGATCAGCCTGTAATATCCGGCATATCCATCCACCTGCAGGACGCCGGAGAAGCCCTGCAATATCCGTTCGGCATGAATGCCCCCTCGACCGGGCGCATAGGTGAAAGCAACACCCGGCGGAGCACCGCCGCCCCATGGACGATCATCCCGCGCCAGCGCCCAGAAGTATCCGGTCTTGGTCTTGCGTGAGCCGGGATCGAGAACCGGGGCACGGGTCTCGTCCATGAACAGCTTGGTCGAGCGCTTCAGGTCGGCAATCAGTGCATCGAAGACCGGACGCAGCTCATAGGCTGCCCGACCAACCCAGTCAGCCAGCGTGGATCGGTCGAGGTCAATGCCCTGGCGACTCATGATCTGGGCCTGGCGGTAAAGCGGAAGGTAATCGGCATATTTGGAGACCAGCACTTGGGCGACGGTCGCTTCCGTCGGCAGTCCTGCCTGGATCAGCCGCGCCGGAGCTCGGGCCTGGACGACGCCGTCGGTGCAGGCACGGCACGCATATTTGGGACGACGCGTGACGATGACGCGGAACTGCGCCGGGACCACGTCGAAACGCTCGGAGACATCCTCGCCAATACAATGCAGGCATCCACCGCAAGCACAGGTGAGGCTTTCCGGCTCGATGACCTCTTCGACACGGGGAATATGCATTGGAAGGGAGCCGCGATTGATCGCGCGTGCCTTGGCAATCCTGTTTCCAGCAGGAACGTCCGCCTCATCCTCGGCATGGATGGCAGCCATAGCCGTCGCCAGGTCTTCCAGCGCCAGGTCGAATTGATCAGGATCGGTCTTCTCGGATTTGCGTCCGAAGGCTGCCTGCTTGAATGCTGCAACCAGCTTCTCAAGCCGTTCGATCCGCTCATCCTTGCGAGCGATGTGCTCGTCCTTGCTGGCTATCGCAGAGTCCTTGGCCGCCTCGCGTGCTTGCGCCGCGATCAGCATCTCCTTCAGAGCGGCAACATCATCGGGAAGGTCGGCGGCTTCAAGCATGGCCGGAAGCTACCAAATCCCCAGCCGATTTGCCCTCGGATTTTGCGGTGCTGAGTCATCATGCCGCAGCTATTCGATGGCTTGTGGCGCTCTCGTCTGGACGGCATGAATCCGCCGCCATTCAAGGCCCGCGAACAATGCTTCGAACTGGGCGTGGGTGAGTGTCATCAAGCCATCCTTGATGCCAGGCCAGGTGAATGTGTGCTCTTCCAGCCTTTTGTAGGCCATGACGATCCCAGAGCCATCCCAGTAGATCAGCTTCAACCGGTCAGCCTTGCGTGACCGGAACACGAAGACCGTTCCGGTGAACGGGTCCTTGTGCAGCTCGTTCTTCACCAGCGCAGCCAAACCATCGTGCCCCTTGCGGAAGTCGACGGGTTTGGTCGCCACCATGATCCGCACACGGTTCGATGGAAAGATCATGTCGCCGACAAGGCACGTGCGATGGCAGCGATCCGGGCCACAGATGCCCCTTCCTCAAGACGGATGATCACTTGACCGAGGACGATCTCAGGGCGACCAACCGCCTTAGGCGGCGGTTCTGAAACAGGCGGATCAACGATCACCGCCGCGAACTCCACCGCATCCTCCGGTGCTGGCAGAATCAGTTTGCCCTGCCGCGCCATCGTCCGCCAGGTGGAAAGGCTGTTGGCTCGCAACCCATAGCGCTGCGCAACTTCGTTGACCGTCGTGCCAGGCCTCAAGCTTTCCGAAACGATCTTTGCCTTGATCTCGTCCGACCAATGTCGGTGAGCCTCACGTCCCGGCTTGCTGGTTGTGAGAAACTCCAATGAGGTCTCCATGGAGAAACTCCCGTTCTTCATCCATGGAAACCTCGATCACAGATCAGACGGCAGCGAGCAATGTGGGGGCAGAACACCGGTTACCTCGAGTCTCGCGTTAGCCTGCAAAATCATCCCTTTGTCTGTCCCACTAGCTACACGGCCACGGGTCGTTGGTTCGCACCCCATCAAGGCGGAGGCGGTTTTCTTAGCGGCAATTGAATGTCTTGCTCTTTCTAACGATTGACTCCACGCCGTCCGCCAACGCCCTTGCCTTGGGGTTGGCCTGCCAGCCTATTGAACAGGCCGCTGATAGATTGACAACTGGCAGCTCTCGCAGTGGACACGGAGACCTATGCTTAGCGATACCCGAGGGCATCTGCGGGATGCCATTTTGTCGGAAGTGGGCTAGCATCGCGACTGCGGAACGACGGCCAGAAACGATCTTAACCGCGGCCGAAGCACTGTCTGCGAGCTTGGCTATGCGCAGGGCGACGTCGAACCCTTCGGACGTCGCCCGATTCGATGGCGGCCAATGGCTGACAATCTGCTATTCATAGCCGGACTTCAGTCATGTTCCTAATGTAGGCACACCCAAAACGCCGCATCCCGACGTGCGCGCACAAATCTACGTTTCTGCGGGGAGGTCCGCTTCGACAAGGCGGTAATCATAGCCGCAATCCGGGAAGTCAAAACATCGCCGCGTAGGCGTGCCCTCTGACTCAAGGAACAACGCTCGCCGTGTCCGTGGGATCCGGGGGCAGGGCAACGTCTCCAGGTGTTGGCTCTACCGCATCCGGCGCAGTCACGACCTCATCACCCGGATCGACCACTGGATCCACTACCGGATCGACGATCGGTTCGACCGGTGCGGCTGAGGCGAGTTCTTCCCTGATCTCGTCGATCTTGCCAACGGCTGATCCGACGCCGAGCGTCATCTTTGCCCATCCGAGCATCTCATCATCGATCACGGTGCCTGGCTTGGCAGCCGCTTCGAGTGCGGCACGCAGCGCTTCGTCATCGAGCGTTGCATCGGTGGGCAGAGTGTCAACACCGTTTGCGATTTCATAAGTTGCGTATGCCACAGCATAGTCTCGGATAGCGGCCATGCGCGGATCCGACGAGTTGAGGTATGCGTGATAGTTGCGGTTCAGGGAATTCAGACCTGCGAGCTTCGCCTCAAACGGCCGGGTTTTTGGCTTCTCCATGGGAACGGATGCAAGCGTCGTCACGGGGTCTACTGGCTGGTTCGCGAATGATTTGGTGGTGGGCCGTTTAGCCTGTTTTTCAGAAAGCTGGCTTTTGTCAGATTTGGTCTTCTTGCCGGCGATCGTGGCGAAAACATCCGTGAAGAAGTTGCCTTTCTGGCTTCGATCTATGCTGCGGGCTTCCCTGGTCTGAGATCCGCGGCCGTTTCCACCATTCTTGCCGCTGCTCTTCCCGCCATCGCTACCTCCGCTCTTGCCGCCGCCATTGCCACCACCACCACCGCCACCGCCACCGCCATTGCCACCGCCCTTGTCTTTGGCGAAGGCGGCCGAAGCGCCGAACCCTGCTCCATCTGAATATTGTGTAAAGGGTGCGGCCGAAACAGCCAGAGCGAGACAGGCCGTGGCGGCCAATTTGTTCAACTGCATTTGGTTCCTCCGCGCGAGAATACCGTGATCGCATCTACACGGTCGACAGTCCCAACTCTCACATACAGCTCTAACCGCGCCGCTAAGACATCCATTCGAATTTTAGCAGATTCTTCGATCAAGTCCCGCAGCCGTTGGTTGCGACAAGCGTGCGACCTTTGATCGGCAAAAGGAAGTCTAGCCGCTGAACGTCCTATAACAGCGGTGCGCTGCATGTCCGACTTCGCTGCCTTTCCGCGTGATTTGACAAGTGGCGACGCTGTTGTGCGTACCACTGCCGTCTTCCGCGACTGCTACAAACGCGGCCCACACTAGATGGAAATAAAGCTCATCCACGTCGATGGGGCTATAGCTTTTGATGCGGACGTGGGGCTAGTGATACGCGATCATGATGGGGCGTTGAGGTAGCGGCCGATGACGGGGCTTCGGCTCGCATCCCTTCACGACCTGTAGTGTCCGCACCTATCTCGGTCTTGCTGAAGTCGAGGCTACAGTTGGTGAAACAATCTGTTACCTTCTCGACACAAACTGCAGCGCAGCCTTCTGCTAAATGAAGAGGGCTGCGCTATGACTGGACTTGCGGAGAGAACACCCTTGGAAGCCTCAGCCGAAATCTTGATCGTCGACGATGACGGTCAGATCCTGATCCTGGTCGCTAAGTTTCTCCGGGCAAACGGTTTTCGTGTTCACACGGCGCGTAACGGGGTCGAGATGGCCGAGACTTTGAAGCGGCTTTCGGTGGATCTCATCGTCCTTGATCTGATGCTCCCGGGGAAGAACGGGCTGGAGATCTGCCGCGAATTGCGCCGCAATTCCTCTGTGCCGATCATCATGCTGACGGCCAAGGGCGACGAGACGGATCGCATCATTGGTCTTGAGGTTGGCGCTGACGACTATCTGCCCAAACCCTTCAATCCTCGCGAACTGCTGGCACGCATCGGCGCGGTCCTGCGCCGTACACGTGCGGTTGGCAGCCCGGCGACGGAGCGTGCTGGCAGGAGCTTCACCTTTGCCGGATGGTCGCTCGACACGATGAAGAGGGAACTGACCGCACCGAGCGGTGTGGTCGTGGATCTGTCGACAGGGGAATACGACTTGTTGCTCGCGTTTCTCGAAGCGCCGCAACGCGTGCTCAGTCGTGAGTTCCTGCTGGATGCAGCCCGGAATCGTGCGATCGAAGGCTATGATCGGTCGATCGATGTCCAGGTCAGCCGTCTGCGTCGCAAGCTCGACGGGCGTGAGGATCTCATCAAAACGGTGCGCGGCGCGGGTTATCTCTTTGCGACGGATGTCGTCCGTGCCTGATGTTCGTTTCGAAACACGGTTACAAGGCTGGTGGCGGTCGATAGACAGCCTGAGACTGCGGACAGCCCTCGTCGTGCTGTTTGGCATCTCTCTCGTGCATTTTGGCAGTCTCTTCACTTACCACCAGAGCCTGGAAAAAGAACTGGACCTCGCAAACGAAGTCCGGCTTGCAGACCAGCTTCTGACGATCAAACGATCCGTCATGCGTACGCCGGTTGATGAACGGGAGGATGTCGCGCACGACTTCTCCGGCGGTTCGATAGATGCGCATTGGGGTTCAACTCCCTATGCGGTGGAGGGTGATACCGCTGGTCAGAACTGGGAACCCCTTCGTCGCAACCTTCGAGCACTTGCTCCAGAGATTGCCGAGGACGGTCTCATTATCGGCCCGGATAACCAGGCAGGTGACGACCCGCATCTGGCAGTCGTGTCGATCAAGCTCCCTGATGCGTCGTGGATCAACGTCAATCTGGTCTCCTGGGACCGCAAAGTGCCGCCGCCGGGAGGAATGCTGGTTTCGACAACCTTGATGGCTCTCGGGGCAGTCGTCGTCTCCATGCTTCTGGTGCGCTGGTTCACTCGTCCTCTGACTGCTGTCGCTACTGCGGCCAAGGATTTCTATCGAGGCAAGACTGTCGTTCCCGTTCCGGAAACCGGGCCACGAGAGGTGGTTGAACTCGCTGTCGCCTTCAATGATATGCAACGGCGCATCGAGCGATTGATCGAGGACCGCACCCAAGCGCTCGCAGCCGTTTCGCATGATCTGAAGACTCCGATCACACGCCTGCGGTTCAGAGCCGAGGATCTGGCCGATGGTGTCGCGCGCGATGCAATGGCCGAGGATTTGACTGAGATGGAGCGGATGCTGGATCAGACGCTATCCTTCCTGCGTGGCGATCGCAGCGACGAAGAACTGAAGCCAATCGACATCGTCGCAATCCTCGGAACGCTGGTCGACGATGCGGCCGATCGTGGCGCATCCATCAAACTGTCCGGGGCCGCCCATGCGATCGTGACGGGCCGTAGGCTAGCGCTGAAGCGTGCCTTCTCGAATCTCATCGAGAACGCCATCAAATATGGCGAGAGGGCGCGGGTGGAGGTCTTCGATCGGCAGTCCGACGTCCTCGTTTCAATCAGTGACGACGGCCCCGGCATCGCGGCTCAGGACGTCGAGCGGGCCCTTTCACCCTTCGTTCGGCTTGAGCCATCCAGGAGCCTTGAAACAGGCGGTTTCGGGCTCGGACTCCCGATTGCCCAGGCGATCATTGACGGGCATTCCGGTACGCTTCGCCTGGAGAACCGCCAAACAGGAGGGCTGGTCGTCAGTGTCATCCTCCCGAAGGACGTGGCAAAACCATCCTGAAACATTCTGTAACAA
>UBNV01000009.1 GCA_900466945.1 Hyphomicrobiales bacterium | reverse complement strand
CTCTCGCTTGCAACTCTCGCGGACATCGGCGACCGGGCGTCCGTGCCCTCGTATCGCCGGGAGGATATCCGTCCCGGAATCCTGCATTTCGGCGTGGGCAACTTCCACCGAGCCCATATGGCGGTCTATCTGCACGAGCTCTTCAACAAGGGACGCGATCTCGATTGGGGCATCATCGGTGCGGGTGTCATGGCGTCGGACCAGCGGATGCGGGACAAGCTGAAGGCGCAGGACTTTCTGACCACGGTGGTCGAACAGGATATCGACCGGTCGGCAGCGACCATCACCGGGCCGATGCTGGACGTGATCACCGCGCCCGATTTCGACAAGATCATCGAGACGCTTTCGTCACCCGATATCCGGATCGTCTCGCTGACGATCACGGAGGGCGGCTATTTCATCGATCCCGCCACCGGTAAATTCGATCCCGATGATCCGGCGATCGTCGCGGATGCCAAGGATCCGGCACATCCCAAAACCGTTTTCGGTCTGATCATCGCCGGCCTGAGGGCGCGCAGGGAGGCCGGCATCCCGGCCTTCACGGTGATGTGCTGCGACAACATCCCGGGCAATGGCGAAGTTACCGAAGCGACGATCTGCGGTCTCGCACGTCTGTCCGATCCGGACTTCGCCGACTGGATCCACGACAACGTCGCCTTCCCGAATTCGATGGTCGACCGGATCACCCCTGCCACGGGCCAGCGCGAGATCGACATGACCCGTCAGAACTACGGCATCGAGGACGGCTGGCCGGTTTTCTGCGAGGGTTTCAAGCAGTGGGTGCTGGAAGACAATTTTCCGCTCGGGCGCCCAGGGCTCGAAGACGTGGGCGTGACTTTCGTACCCGATGTCGCGCCGTACGAGTTGATGAAGCTCCGGATCCTGAACGGCGGACATGCCGCGATCGCCTATCCGGCCGCGCTGATGGACATCCACTTCGTGCACGAATCCATGGAGAACCCGTTGATTCGGGCTTTCCTCTCCAAGCTCGAGCACGAGGAAATCATCCCTATCGTCCCGACTGTGCCGAACACCAGCCTGCCGAATTACTTCTCGCAGATCGAGACCCGTTTTGCGAACCCAAAGATCGGCGACACAATTCCGCGCCTCGCACAGGACGGATCTAACCGCCAGCCGAAGTTCATCTTGCCGTCGACGGCCGACAGGCTTGCCAAGGGACTGGATGTGCAGGGCCTGGCGCTGGTGTCTGCGTGCTGGTGTCGATATCTCGGCGGTGTGTCGGAGAGCGGGGTCGCGATAAAGATAAGCGATCCAAACGCCGAGCGGCTCCGGGAAGCTGCGAACGCAGCTCAGAGAGATCCCATAGCTTTTCTGAGCTTACAGGATGTCTTTGGTAGGTTGCCAGATTACGACCTATTTCGGCGGCGTTTCGCCACTGCTCTCACGTCTCTGCATCACCACGGAATTGAAGCAACACTCAAAGCCTACGTGGATGGCTCACTCTTATTGTGACGCTTTGAACGGCTTACAGCGGTAACAGACGTAGCTGCTTGATCAAATCGATTTTTGGCTGAAGCCGAGCGCAAACTAGCGGAGAAAGCGTATGAACGATGTAATGTCCATAGCAGATTCGCTGCAGGTCAACGCTCGCGACAGCCGCCGGTACTTCGTCGCGATAGCAGGTCCTCCAGGGGCAGGGAAAACAACATTCGCAGGCCAGCTGGAGCAAGCTCTTCCGAATGGCAGCGCGGCGATCCTTCAGATGGACGGATTCCACTACGATAACGACGTTCTCGATACGATGTCGCTACGTCCGCGGAAGGGCGCGCCCGAGACATTCGATTTTGCAGGATTTATGTCAGTTCTTCGAAGGCTACGGTCTGGTGAAGACGATGTCGCTGTTCCTGTTTTCGATAGAGCGCTTGATGTGGCACGGGCTGGAGCAAGGGTTATACCACAGTCAGTCAAATTCATTTTAGTTGAGGGCAATTATCTCCTACTTCAAGAAGAACCCTGGTGGAGTTTAACCGATCTATTCGACCATAAAATCTCATTGTCCGTCCCACGTGAAGAACTTGAACGACGTTTGGTGTCCAGATGGCTTGAACACGGCTTCGATCCGAATGAAGCTCTGCGCCGAGCGGGTGAGAACGACATGCGAAATGTTGACCGAGTGCTTACGCGTTCCAATGCTCCTGATGTTGTGGTCAAGAATGGCTGAAGTCTGCGGTGCAAAGCGCTAATGCTGGAATAAATCGTCGTTCAAGCGTTTAAGGCCTAGGCTGCCTCAGCACGATTATAGCATAGCATTTGGTAGGGCGATGCAGACCGAATAAAGCAAAATGAGACTGGATGCCCAAGCCAACCCCTCCCCGCCTAAGGGCTGCTCTTGCTGAAATACGTCTTATTTGCATCTAGATGCTCGCGACGCAGCGTCTCAGAACGCGAAGATCGTCCAAATGACACACCACGGATGCTGTCTCAGCACGTATACCTGGAATACCCATCCCCAGCTCAATACGCTGCGAACAAATTCGGATACCCAGTGAATGGCTCCAAATATTGGGCATGTGCCAAAAAAATATGCAAAATACGGCGATGTTTAGCTAAGTATAAACAAGTTTCCCTTAATTTTCTTGAGACATACCAAGGGCGAGACGGTCGTAGATGTCCGATCCCGATTTCGAATCGAAAGCGGCTCAACGGACGAATATTTGAAAGCCTGACAGCGGTTGGTTAAAGTGGGAAGGGGAGACCATGACTATCAAGTTCAAGCTACTTGCGTGCATCACGCTGCTGACGGCAGCTCTCATCATTATCTCGTGCTTCAGTTTCTACGCCATGCGCAAGCAAGGTGAGATCGCAAATTCGATAGTTGTAGATCGGGTGGTTCCGATGGAGCAACTCAAGCGAATTGGCGACGGCTATGCCGTCTCTATCGTCGATGCTGCTCATAAGGTTCGCTCGGGCGCGATCTCAGCTGAACAGGGGCTTGAGAGCATCGATGAGGCCCTTGCGATGATAGAGAACCGTTGGACAGCCTACATGGCAACTGAGCTGACGAGCGAGGAGCGCCAGATTGCTGATCACTTCGCACAGGTTCGCGCCGAGGCGAACGAAGGCGTCGAAGAGCTTCGCCGGATCCTCGGCACAGGAGACCGCTCCGCATTAGCCGATTTCGCCGACAGGAAACTCTATCCGACTATTGATCCCCTCGGAACCGATATCTCTAGCCTCATTGACCTGCAGATTAATGTCTCAAAGCAGAACCTCGTCCAGGGCAATGACCTGAGCGCTCTTCTCACGAAATCGATGATCTTGCTGTCGGCAGTTGGAGCCATCATGGCAGGCTTTTCGGTCTGGACCGTTTTGCGCGGCGTCATCCGACCGGTCAACTCGATCACTGCGGCCATGACAGATCTTGCCAACGGCAACCTGCAAGTACAGATCTATGGCGAGGGCCGGGAAGACGAAATCGGCAAGATGGCATCGACGGTCGCCATTTTCCGTGACAATGCGAGGGAGCGCGTTCGTCTCGAGCAGCAGGCTGCATCTAATCGCTCGCTCAGCGAACAGGAGCGTCTGGAACGAGAACGTCAGCAGGCACAAGAGGCAGCTGAAGTTCGGTTTGCTGTCGACAGCATCGGCCATGCTCTTGGCCAGCTTTCTGAGGGTAAACTGAACTATCGAATTCAGACCTCGTTCGCTGAACGGCTGAACCAGGTTCGCCTTGATTTCAACCAAGCCGTGAGCAAACTTGAGGACGCGATGCGTACAGTTGGTCAGAAGGCGCAGGCCATCGCGGCCGGCTCTAACCAGATCCGCGCGGCTGCAGAAGACTTGTCGAAGCGTACCGAACAGCAAGCGGCATCAGTAGAGGAAACAGCCGCTGCACTCGAACAGATTACGACCACTGTGTCCGACTCCAGCCGACGCGCAGAAGAAGCTGGCAAGCAAGTGCAGGAAACACGGCTGTCTGCCGAACGTTCTGGCGAGATCGTCAGTCGCGCGATTCATGCGATGCAGGCAATAGAGTCGTCGTCCCGAGAAATATCGAACATCATCGGCGTGATCGATGAGATTGCTTTCCAGACCAACCTGCTCGCATTGAATGCAGGTGTTGAAGCAGCTAGGGCAGGCGATGCGGGCAAAGGGTTCGCCGTGGTCGCGCAAGAGGTGCGCGAACTTGCTCAGCGCTCCGCTTCAGCGGCGAAAGAAATTAAGGCATTGATATCGAAATCAGGAGACCAGGTCGAGAATGGTGTCCACTTGGTGACTGAGACGGGCAGGGCACTGGAGAGTATTGTCTCTCAAGTGCAGGCGGTAAGCGTCAATGTCACGGCAATTGTCGAAGGAGCGAAAGAGCAGGCGACGGGGCTGAAAGAGATCAATACCGCGGTATACACCATGGACCAGGGCACCCAGCAGAACGCAGCCATGGTCGAGGAGTCGACTGCTGCCAGCCACTCGCTGGCGAAAGAGGCGGACGCTCTCTTCCAGCTCATCGGTCGCTTCGAGATCAGCGCTTCGCATACAAGCTTGGCTCAATCCGTCGTCACTCCTACTGCCGCTCTAGTGCCTTCACCGGCGCGTCGGCTCGTTAACCGAGTCGCGGCTGCTGTCGGAGGAAATTCGGCTATTAAGAGCGAGGAATGGCAAGACTTCTGACCGCCAAAGGCAGTAACGGGCGCGGGTCGGGTAAAAAAAAGCCCGCATCTCACCTATCGTGCCAGGCCTCAAACTTCCCGAAACGATCTTCGCCTTGACCTCATCATGCCAATGTCGGTGAACCTCACGTCCACGCTTCCTGGTTTTGAGAAACTCCAATGAGGTCTCCATGGAGAAACTCCCGTTCATGATCCATAAAATGTCGATCACAGACCAGGCAGCAACCAGCAACGTGGGACCAGAACACCGGTTACAATACCTATGAGTGAATTGTAAGTGTTGCTTGCAGATTGGACGTACGCCACGGCTTATGTATGTTCGGATCGCGGCGCACAGTTCGAAGTATTACAGCTCAGAGTACCGTAACATTTTCGGCCTTGGAATTGCCCGTCTTCAGTCCTGACCTAACTCATACCGAACTTTCTGGCCATCTTTCAACGCCTCGCCGAAGCCGACGGCTGAGATGTGCACGAAGACGTCCTGACCGCCGTCATCCGGAGTAATGAATCCGAAGCCTTTGTCCTGAGCAAAGAACTTTACTGTTCCGGTCGCCATATCGACCTCGTTGGCGATGAGAGATCCATAGCCGCTCGGCAGTTGACCAGGAAGTTGACCCCCCTCTGTGCACCAGGCGAGAGCCAGGCGGCTCGGCCTACCCGAGTTCCACGTTCTTTTTTTGGACGCAACGGAACGACATTTGTGCACCTGACGTCCGGCAATCAGAAAGCAGGTAGGACAGTGTCAGGCTATTTAGCAGCAATGATCTCGTGCATCCCAAACGGCTGGCCTGCTGGGGTAGCCTCAACTGCGAGCCATGCTGTTCGCGTTATCTGGCTTCACTGCGCTTCAATCAGGGCGCGTCCCTGACGCAGTACCTGCTCGAAAACTTCGGTGATTGCCTGCGAAGATACCGGTACGTCTGTAAAATTCCGTGTTCCCATCGCAATCGCTTCCCCGAGGCCTCCAATTTCGGCTTCGAGTTTCGCAAAATGCTCCAGCGGATCACCATGAGCCACAGAGATCTCGCGAAGCAAGATAGCGTTCAGATTGATGAGCGCCAGGACTTGCTTTGAAACTGTCTCAGTTCGGTCGATAAGCGCAAGAAGCGCTTTCCCGTTGTCATTGTCACTAGTCAAAATCTGGTCCTCCGCGCCACAAAGCGACACTGCCCGACGATGCTCTAAGCAGTGCACTTGCGCATACGACACTTAGCATAATCGTGAAGTCTTACCATGGCCTTAGAGCGCGTGCGTCTGGCGTCCTCGGTTAAGGGCCCGGTAACCTTCCTAAGCCCGAACGTGATTGAATAACCAGAAATTAGCTAGTGCTGATCTAGCTTGGTCTCCGTAAACGCGCTGGCTCAAAGGAACCTCAGTGACGAAGTTTACTGCTGCTCATTTTTGCAGCTCTTGTCATCGTCGGTCACACGATCGTCGATCGGATTTCGGAGCTAGGTGTCCATGGAAGCTAATAGCCTGCTGATTACATTTCTCGCCCAGATGGGGGTAATCAGCTTTGCGCTCACGTTTTGTTCTTTTGTACGCGACAGGGTGCGAGGTAAACAGAGTGTCTGGCGTTTGATCGTCAGCGGCCTGTTCTTCGGGGGTACCGCGGCACTGCTTATGAACATGTCAGGCGAGCTCATCGACGGGTTTCGATTTGACTTGCGGATTGTGCCCTTGGCCATTGTCGGCCTGATCGCTGGGCCTATAGGTGCACTCATGGCGGCTTGCACCGCATCTGCGGCCAGGCTTTGGCTCGGAGGGGCCGGCGCAGCATTGGGTTTGTTGGGTATCTGGCTGGCATGTCTCGTGTCGGTTTCCGGGCATTTTTTTCTGAAGCGGGGGTACATCCGACCATCCGACGTCCTTTTGTTCAGCACCTTGAACGCTGGCATCGCCTTTCTGATTCTGTTGGTGTTGCCGCAGACTGTTCGTGCCAACCTTAGCCAGTTCAACGCGCAATATACTCTGCTGGCCTTGAATTTTGTAGGCACCTTGATCTCTGCCTCCTTTGTCCGGCTAGACCAACTGCGTCGAGAAAGCGCTCACCTGAACGAGCTCCACAGCCAGATTGTCAGCGCCCTTCCGGATGCCCTGAGCGTCAAGGATCTCGACGGTCGGTTTCTCATTGCCAACGACCCAACAGCTGTATTGATGGGAGCGACAGATGGCGTTGCGATGGTTGGTAAGACTGATTTCGACTACTATACGCCAGAGGAAGCCGCGCTGTTCTGGAAGCAGGAACAGGAATTTCTGGCGGACAACAGACCGGTCGTGCTCGAGCAGCAATTCAACCGGAATGGCCGAACATATTGGCTGAGTACAGTTAAAGCTCCCTATCTCGACGAGAGAGGTGAACTTAAGGGCATTGTGAGTCATACGTCCGATGTCACAGCCCAAAAGGCACTGCAGGCAGAGCTCATTTCCACACAGGTTCTCCTGGAGACGGCCATGGGCGAGATGGCAGATGGCCTGGCGATGTTTGATCGGGAAGGGCGCTTGGTTATGTGGAACCGGCGTTATGTCGAGTTTTTCCCATATGTGGATGAGGGATCCTGCCAAGGTCATACGCTGGCTGAACTTCTCTCTGCTGGAGTGCTGAAAGGCGCCATCAGGATCCCCACAAACGTCTCTCCGTTGGCATGGGTGGAGGAGGAGGTGGAGCGTAGTCAGTCTGCTCAACTCTCCGACCTGAGGTTAAGCGACGGTCGATGGGTGTCGAAGTCGACGCGGCTACTCGCTGATGGAGGATGGGTTACCATTTATTCCGATATCAGCGATCGAAAGGCTGCTATCCAGCAACTCGAGCGGCTGGCGAGTAAAGATGGCCTCACGGAACTCGCTAATCGGCGGATCTTCGACCGCAGCCTGGAGGTGGCCTTTCAAGAGTCGCGCGACACGCACAAAGAGCTTTCACTACTGCTGATCGATGTTGATCATTTCAAGGCGTACAACGACACTTATGGGCATCCTGCCGGCGATGAGGCGCTGCGGCGCATCGCCAATGTGTTGCAGTCAGGGTGCCGAGGAGAGATGGACCTGGCTGCGCGATATGGCGGAGAGGAGTTTGCCGTAGTTCTGCCAAACTGTTCGCAGGATGAGGCTCACGACGTTGCGGCACGGTTCGCAAATGCAGTGCGTCAGCTTGAGATCCCTCATGTTGGCAGCTCGAAAGGCCGTGTGACCGTATCGATTGGATTGTCGACGACCGATGAGCTCACGATGGGATGCCAGCAACTTCTGAAAGGTTGCGACGAGGCGTTGTACGCTGCAAAATCTGCAGGACGCGATAAAGTTCGGACAGCCACTACTGGCCCGCGACGATCGCTCGCTTTGTAGGCGATCATCTGCAGGAAAAGTGCTTTGGATCTGGTAGACACATCTTGGCTTACGTGACAGACGTGATAAGCGGGCCCTGACATCTTCTGAACGGATGTGATATGGCGCTGTGTGCCGCGAAAGCTGCAGGAAGAGACAAAGTGCGCATCGTTCCGGTCGATGACCCGCCCTGTGGTCCATGTACAAGACCGTCCAAGACGTAATCCTGCATTGAACCCTTCATTCACGACATCCGCTCGTGCAAATATTGCGGTTACAAAAAGATGGCGGCTCATTTATGAATACGGTGCCGAGGGACAGCATGCCACATCATCGTCATGCCGAGGAAAAAGTGGTGCTTGAAAAAGCAGCCAGCGTCTTTGCAAGCCTCTCCAACCCCGTCAGGCTCGGTGTGCTTCTCCGATTGGTCAAGCGCGAATGGTCTGTCAACGAACTGGCCTTGGACCTTGAGATCAGCCAATCTGCGCTATCCCAGCACCTGGGAAAGCTTCGTCAGGCAGGCATTGTCCGTTCACGAAGGAATGCGCAGACCGTGTTTTATCGCTGCGATAATCATACTGTTATTCGTTTGTTGGCCGAAGCTGGCCTCACACAATAGCTGGTGATACGTATGAAACCCCACCTCGATATCCATTTGGCTCTGAAGGCGCTAGCGCATCCGGGCAGGCTCGATTTTCTTATTTGGCTGAAGCATCCTGAGCGTTACTTTGGACTTCCGTCCACGGACGTTCAAGGCGGCGTACCGGCAGGACGTTTCGAGCTGGAGGGTCTGTCTCAGTCGGCTGTTTCTCAAAATCTTGCAATCCTGCGGCGTGCTGGTCTAGTTAGCTCTCACAAGGAACGGAGCACGATTTTATACCGCAGAAATGAGGAAAACATCGCAACGCTGAAGCTCTGGCTCGCCAGCGAGATCTGATTACTCGCGATGTGCGGCACCTCGGCATCTCTTGAAGCGAGAACCACGCTATGTTGTGGATGTGATAGATCAGTCCCTGCCGGCGCGTGACAAGCCGCCGACGATAATGGACATTGAGCGACCACTATAGGGGAACAGTATGACCACTACCAATGACATCGCGGCTAAGATAGCTGAAACTCACGATCTCTCGCGCGCTCAGGCCAAGAGCCTTGTGGAAGCAGTCTTTGCGGCTGTAACAACAGCGGCTACCGTAGGAGAGGAAACGTCCATTCCAGGCTTTGGCAAATTCAAGGTCAAACACACTCCGGAACGAGAGGCACGCAACCCGGCGACCGGTGCGACCATCAAGGTCGCTGCAGCGAAGAAACTGACATTCACGCCGGCCAAGGCATTAAAGGATACCCTTAACAAGTAGGCGCATATGTGAACGGTCCTGCTGCTGGACCCGTAAATCTCACATTAATGTTTCGCTGCTAGCCCTCAGGATAGCAGCGATGCTGTGGTCGAGCAGATTATGTATCGCGTTCGGCTCGACCCATCCCCACCGACTGATTGGCAACGCGCGTCGGGCCTTGAGACCTTCAGCGTGGTGTAAACTGAGACGCTCCTTGCAGCCAGTGGCGCTATTGTAGCGTCAGGAAGCTTGTTGCATTAAAGACGAGGCGCGATCGTTAGGTCGACTGGTTGCTGTCCTCCGTGTCATATCACTGTCACCCAAGGTGTGCTTACTGCCGAGACGCGGGCGCGGCGCGACCCCAGCTGGACGATCCTCCCCCAGATCCGTCGCTGCACTGTCAGGGTGCAGTCGCCCGCGCTCAGTCAAGCGACTTGATGCAGGCCTTAAACACTGCGCCATGGTTGACCATTAGCACGCAATCGCCATCGTGTTGACGAGGTGACCCTTCAATCACCCGCGTGCCTTACCTCTTAGAGATGGCCTCGATGTCTTGCCCGGGTTTGTTGTCGTTTACCTGCAGCCACAGAAACTGATCGCTACTCATCCTCAATTGAAGCATTGAAGCTGCGACCGCCCACACTTCGCTGCACATCCCTCTTGATTTCTCGTTCATCAGTGATCTGTGGACAAAGCGGAGGCCGTACTGGTTGGACGGAAATGCGCAAGAGTAGCAGAGGTCTCCATGACAATGATGGATCAAAACGAAGTTGGAAGCTTCGTCGCTGACCTTCATGCAGCAGGGCTGACCGTCGTGGCGTTTGGGCGAGACGTCTATCTGATCTACGACGACAAACTCCCCCAAACGCGGTGCTTCGACATCGGGGATAGGCTGGACCAGATTTCGGCCAGGTACGGCGACCGAAGACATCTTTCTAAGGAGATTGTGTGCTACCTGCGATCGATGGGCCACAATTATCCTCCGACTGATGACAGTGTTCAATGAGCGAGCCGAAGTAGGTGGGTGGGACAATGTGGTCCCCGTCACTCATTCCCCCTCTAGCAATCCGACCTTCGGCTGGGTGAGATTTCTTGCGGAGGACAAAAAGGGGTTGTGTTCGGAGTGTCATGCGCCGATTGTCAGCATCGGATTTATTGAAAACCTCCCACGGAACTTGCCCGCCATTTTGGTGGGCTTTTTTTTCATGTGTTTGGCTCTGCCACCCGCGCCTTCAGACAAGCTGATGCCCATGGGCGCGTGTCGATCTGGCACGAATGGTGGCCTCGAGTTCAGAGATCATTGAGATCGCCGTTATTCAACAATTCATCTCCTGCAACTCTTTTGCCCCTGGCGCCGTGTAAACATTTGTCGGGCAATGGATCCCGGCGTTTCAGAGGAGAACTATTATGCGTAACACTCTGGGAATGGCCCTGCTGTCGGGCATCGTCACCTTTTCGATGGCCCTTCCGGCTGCTGCCGGCGGACTTAACATTGGTGGCTCGAATGGAATATCCGTAGACGTCAATACCTCCGACGGGCTTGGTGTCGATGCCTCCGTTGGTGGACGAAACGGCGTCAACGCTAACGCCAATGTCGGCGGTAGCCGTGGTGTAGCGGATGTCGACGCGAGCGTAGGAGGCTCGCGGGGCGTAAATGCGTCGGCCAACGTCAACGGGAGTCGTGGCCTCTCTGCTGACGTCGATGCAAGCGTCGGCGGTGAACGAGGTTTGAATGCTTCCGTTGGCGCGCAGATCGGCGGCTCCCGCACCGGGATCGACATTGACGTCGGCCTGGGCCGCAATCTGGATGTCGGAAACGGATCCGGCTCGGGCGGATCGGGGGCAGGTGGGCTTACTGCTCCGCAGCGCAAGGCACTCCGTGACATGTCGGCGTCCGATCGCCAGCGGCTGCTGAAGCGTTGCGGCAGTATCAACTCCGCTGCTTATGATCCATCCCTCGTTGAACTCTGCCGACTGCTACGGCTCCGCCTCGAGATAACCACTTCGTGGCCTGGCCCGTTCACGCGGGCCAGGTTAACAACTTCAGGCGAGTAGGCACAATCGACTCAGTTGTATGTACCTTGCACTATGTCGAGATCTGCGGCGTGGCCGACCGCGGCCGTTTCCACGATTATTGGGGAAGCGGTTCGAGAATAGTTGGGAGCGCCCTAATAAAGAGAGTCTTAAATAAAAGGGCGCATGTTTAGGAAATCTTGTCAGATTTTCTCGGGGGAAGCCATGAAACGCCTTTCGATCAGAGTTGCGCTCACCGGAATGTTGAGCCTCATCATAGTTGCCATCGTCGCGCTAAGCTTCACGTCTTACAGCAGTCTCACGAGGCTCAACAATAATACCCAGGATATCGGGCAGTACTGGATGTCGCGGATGATGCTCGCCCGCGAGATGAAAGGCAACTTCAACCTCATGCGTCTGGCTTATTCTCGCCTGATCATGGCGGCGACACCCGGTGAACTCGAGAATGAGATCAAGAGCATCAATGACACCGCAGGTATCGTCCAGAAGTCGGTCAACGACTATGAGGCCGGCGCCCGCACCGAGAAGGGCCGCGCTCTTGTCAATGCCTTCAAGCCTGAATTTGAGGCGTATAGGGCCCTGGGGGATGAACTGATCGCTATCAAGCAGGACGGCCAGACCCTTGTTGCCACCAGCTTGTTCAAAGGCAAAATGAAGGCTCAGTCGGAAAAGGTAAACGCTGTCGTCGATGACCTTGTCGCCTATGTCATTTCGAATGCAGACAAAGCAGTGTCGGACAGCGATACGGTGTATCGGAACAATCTGCTCACCACGCTCGGTATCGCTGCTGCCACGCTCATGATGGCCATCGGCGGCATTACCTATGCGGTCATTGGCGTTACGCGCCCGATCGGCCGGATATCGTCCTCCATGCGCAGTCTCGCCGCCGGTGATCTTGAAAGCAATATCCCCTTTGAAGGTCGTGCCGACGAGGTTGGTGAGATGGCAGCTGCTGTTGAGGTTTTCCGCCAAGCGGGCATTAAAAATCGCGAACTTGAGCGGCAGGCCGAAGAGGCCCGAATTCGTGAAGGTCACCAAGACGCCGAAAGCCGTCGCCGCGCTGCAGAAGAGGCAGAAAAGTTGCGATTTGCCACCACAACGCTTGCAGCCGGGCTGAAGAGACTTGCGGCTGGGGACGTGTCCTTTGAGCTGAATGAAACTTTCTCTGCCGAATATGAACCGCTACGCCAGGACTTTAATGCCTCGCTCAAGCAGCTTGGGACGGCGCTCTCCTCGGTCATGCAATCGGTCGAAAATATCGACACAGGCACCCGCGAGATCTCGTCTGGCGCAAACGACCTTTCCAAGCGTACTGAACAGCAGGCCGCAGCGCTCGAGGAGACGGCTGCGGCCCTTGACCAGATTACCGTCAACGTTTCGACCTCGTCCAAGCGCACGGAAGAAGCCCGGACAGTTGCCATCCTGGCCAACCAGAATGCAGCGAAGTCGGCGGAGGTCGTCTCCAATGCGGAAGAGGCCATGCGCCGCATTGAGGAGAGCTCGCAGCAGATTTCCAACATCATCGGTGTGATCGACGAGATCGCCTTCCAGACCAATCTTCTGGCGCTCAATGCCGGCGTCGAGGCCGCCCGTGCGGGTGAAGCCGGCAAGGGCTTTGCCGTCGTTGCCCAAGAGGTTCGCGAGCTTGCCCAGCGTTCCGCGAACGCTGCCAAAGAAATCAAGGGTCTGATCCAGAACTCTTCGACCGAAGTCGGCAATGGCGTCCAGCTCGTTCGTGACACGGGTATCGCGCTGAAGGCGATCGGGGATTACGTCTCGCAGATCAACCAGCTGATGGATGCGATCGCCACCTCCGCCCGCGAACAGTCGACCGGTCTCGCTGAGGTCAACACAGCCGTCAACCAGATGGACCAGACCACGCAGCAGAACGCGGCCATGGTTGAACAGTCGACGGCAGCGTCTGCGGCCCTCGCTCAGGAGGCTACCCGCCTTCGCTCCCTCGTCAGCCAGTTCACCCTGTCGGGTCGGGTTACTGCTCCGGCTGCGTCGGAGCGTCGTCCTGCAGCCGCGCCGGCAACGGTGCGCCTGGCCCGTCCGGTGCATGGCAATCTCGCCGCCAAGGAAAAGTGGAGCGAGTTTTGACGCCCGGACCTTCACAAAGCATATGATGTGCTTGGGGTCGGCAATGCTCGTCTTGAGTTGACCTGCATTGCCAAATCCAATGCGTGAGTGAACTTATCAAGTGTTGCGTGCGCATCCACGATCTGCTTAACCGCGCCGGCATGCGGCGAGGCGACCGCCATCGCTATCGAGCGGCCCTGATTGGAGGAACCCTATGATCCTTTCAGAGCTTTAACAGCAGATCCTCGACATGACACGCAGCTTTGCCCGCAAGCGCCTGGCGCCCGCTGTCGACGGGCCGCGGCTGACGGCGCCCGCTCGACGATCATGAGTGTCCATAGCTCGGTGGGTTGCGTTCCCATTCTGAGGTTCGGCACGGGAGCAGCGGCAGCGCTTTTTGTCGAACCTGGCCTCCGGCGAATGGATCGGCGGCTTTGCCCTCACGGAACCGCAGGCGGGGTCGGATACCTTGAACCTGAAGACCCGGGCGCGGCGCGAGTGCGATCACTACATCATCGAAGGTGGCAAGCAGTTCATCACCTCGGTCAAGAACGGCCATGTCACCATTGTCATCGCCGTCACTGATCCAGGCGCGGCTAAGAACGGCATCAGGGCCTTTATCGTGCCGACGGACACGCCAGGCTACGAGGTCCTGCGGGTCGAAGAGAAGCTTGGTCTCAACGCGTCGGACACCTGCCAGATCGCTTTCAACGGAATGAAAATTCCTGCGGAGAACAGGCTTGGCGAGGAGGGCGAAGGCTATCGTATCGCGCTTTCCAATCTGGAAGGAGGGCGTATTGGGATTGCCGCACAATCGGTCGGCATGGCGCAGGCGGCTTTCGAGGCGGCACGCGACTATGCCGGCGAGCGAAAGGCTTTCGGCAAACCGATTGCCGAGCATTAGGCAGTCGCCTTTCGTATGGCCGATATGCCGACACAGATCGACGCCGAGCGGCAACTTGTCTGGCACGCAGCTTCCTTGCGTGAGGCAGGCATCCCCTGCATCTCCCAGGCTTCAATAGCGAAGCTCTCCGAAATCGCCGAGCGGGTCTGCTCGGACGCGATCCAGATCCACGGCGGCTATGGCTATATGCGTGGTTATCCGGCCGAGAGGATCTACCGCGATCCCCGGATCTGCCAGATCTATGAGGGCACAAGCGATGTGCAGCGGATGGTGATCGCGCGGAACCTGTAGGATTTCAAATGGACATCATTCAGGGACATACGCCTACAGAGGAGGAAACGCTATGCTTGAGACGATCGCCTTCATTGGTCTTGGCAATATGGCAAGAATTGCCACCGACCTTGCTTCCTCGGTGCGCTTGGAAGAGGCCGAGACGGTGACCGTAACCTCATCAAGTGCTGCCGCCTGCTGCTCAGTGCGCTTCGACAAATCATTGGCGCAGGTAAGGGGCCTCACCGGGACCATGAGAAGGCCGTGCTGTCGAATTCGATTCCACACCTGCTTCATTCGAAACTAGGGGGATAGCAAAAGTCCTCTGCCGGCATTAGCCTGTTCCGTGGCCACCAATCCCGGGGAGAACCGTGAACCTTCGTCATCAAATCATCGCGCTCGCGATCGTTCCGCTCGTCGTGGCTATCCTTACCATAACTGCCTTCATCACCTGGCAAGCCACAAGCCTTGCACAGAGCAGTATCGATACATTCGAGCGCAACATGCTGAAAGCAAAGGAGACCGAGCTCCTCAATCTGACCAATCTCGCACGTTCTGCAATCGAAGAGGTTTATGCTTCTGCCGATGCGAATGATGAGGCCGCGAAGGAGCGGGTACGTAAGATTCTAAGTTCGCTTGACTACGGGAAGGACGGCTATTTTTTTGTCTATGATTACGACGGGAACAACGTTGTACATCCGCGCCAGGCATTCAGATTGGGCCAGAACTGGTTCGATCTCACTGATCCTGATGGCAACCGGGTAATTGCAAACCTGATCCAGAAGGCGAAAGAGGGCGGCGGTCTCTATCAATACAAGTGGGAGAAGCCTTCGTCGGGAACGGTAGCCGACAAGCTGTCGTTCGCAATGGGCCTAGACAAGTGGAAATGGATGCTGGGGACTGGCGTCTATCTGGATGATGTATTCGCGCAAACAGCGGCGGCCAAGGCGGATCTACGAGAAAAGATTCGCGACACATTCATGGTTGTCGCGCTCATTGCTGTGCCGGCGGTCATGATCGTTTTCGCTACTTGTATGATGGTGACGCTGCGCGAGCGGCGCTTGGCGGACGGTAAACTGAAGGCTTTAACTCAGCGGGTCATCAACACTCAGGAAGAAGAGCGAACACGACTTGCTCGGGAGCTTCACGACGGCATCTCGCAGAACCTTGTTGGCGTACGCTACGCAATCGATCTTGCTTGCCGCAAGGTCCGTCACCATGCTGATGATGCCGCTAATGCCATCGAGAACGGGGTCGAAGCATTGAACAATGCGATTAAAGAGGTTCGCAGGCTGTCACACGATTTGCGCCCGCCGGCGCTCGATGACCTCGGTCTCACGGCGGCATTGACGGCTCTGATCGGCCATTTCTCTGAGCGGACGGGGATCCCCGCGATCCTGGAAGCCGAGCCCGGTAGAGACGTTCTGAAGCCTGAGGCGAGTACGGCGTTGTATCGTGTGGCACAAGAAGCATTAAACAACGCGGAGCGCCACTCCGGCGCCTCTGAAGTCCGCATTCGGCTATGGAGTGAGCGCGGTCGCGCTAGAATGACCATCAGCGATAACGGTAACGGATTTGAAGAGAGTGCAGGAAAAACCAGGGGGCGGCATCAGAACGGACTTGGATTGCGCAACATGCAGGAGCGAATGGCCCATTTTGGCGGGATCTTGTTGGTCAGGAGTAATGCAGAGGGGACGGTGCTCACCGCCATGTTGCCGCTCTCGGCTAACGCGGATGGCCACGAGCGGACCGAGGCGGCATGAGTGAAGTTCATCCCATAAAGGTGGTTCTTATCGACAACCACCCACTCGTTTTAGATGGCCTGCGTGCTGTTCTTGACACATTTGAGCATATTACAGTTGTCGGAACTGCGGGACTGGCGCTGTCAGGCTTAGAGGTTGCCATTCAGAACAATCCGGCTGTAGTCCTGATCGATATCAATATGCCTAAGCTCAGCGGGATCCAAGCGATAGAGCTATTCAAGGCGAGACTTCCGAATTGCCGCATATTAATGCTTTCGATGCATGATAGTCGCGAATACATCTCTGCGTCAGTCCTGCATGGTGCGTCGGGGTACATCCTCAAGGATGTGTCCACCGATGAAATCGTCACGGCCATCGAAACGGTTGCTGCTGGCAAAACCTACTTCTCATCGGGGGTCGCCGACGTACTTACGGAGCGTAGGGTAAGTGGGTCAACGCATCCACTTACAACACGTGAGCATGATGTCTTAACGCAGTTGGCCTCCGGTAAAAGTAATCGTGACATTGCGATGACACTTTCTCTCTCCGAAGCCACCGTCGAGACACACCGCAAGAATATTAAAAAGAAACTAGGAATTTCGACAACTGCCGGCCTTACCCGATACGCCATCGATAGCGGCTTGATCCGGCAAGACTGCTGAACTTCGCCCTACCCACTACTGGGTATGCTCCAATATTTCGGGACCGTACCCATCTTGTTCAGGGCCTGGCCGGAACTTAAGCATTTCCTTCATGGCCGGCTGAGGTGCCGGCTTGGGAGGATATTCATCATGGCAGGCATCTTGTCGTTGTCACGCGTCATCGACGCGGTCAACACGTTCATCGGTAAATCGGTTTCCTGGCTTATACTCGCGGCGGTGCTTATCAGCGCCGTCAATGCCGTCTCACGCAAACTCTTCAATTTGAGCTCCAATGCTTGGCTTGAAGCGCAATGGTACCTTTTTTCAGCCGTCTTTTTGATCGGCGCAGCCTTCACGTTGCTGAGCAATGAACATGTGAAGGTCGATCTGGTCTATGGCCAGCTATCGCGGAAGCGTCAGCTCTGGATTGAGATTTTTGGCACGCTCTTCTTCCTGTTTCCTTTCTGTCTGATTACGATCTACCTCTCATTGCCGATCGTTATCGACAAGGTGCAGAGTGGCGAAGTGTCGAATAACACCGGCGGTCTGCTGCTCTGGCCGGCATGGGCGCTGATCCCCATCGGGTTCGGTCTTCTGACGCTTCAAGGTGTCTCCGAACTGATCAAGCGTATCGCGATCCTCACCGGCGCGTCTCCCGATGCAGTGGCTTTGGCGGATGCCGAAGCCAAGACGCTTTGATAGGAGGCACGACTGATGTTTGCTTTCTTCGCAGAGAACCTCGCACCCATCATGTTCCTGTCCCTGATTGTGGTCTTGCTGATGGGATATCCGGTGGCCTTCTCACTGGCTTTTGTGGGCTTCGTCTTCGGCTTCATCGGGATCGAAATGGGCCTGCTTCCCATCAACCTCTTTGGTGCCGTCCCGGACCGCATCTTCGGTCAGATGTCGAACGAAACACTGTTGGCCATTCCCTTCTTCACCTTCATGGGGTTGATCCTGGAGCGAAGCGGCATGGCAGAGGACTTGCTTGACACGATTGGTCAGTTGTTCGGCCCCGTTCGAGGCGGCCTTGCATTTGCGGTCATCTTCGTAGGTGCGATCCTCGCCGCGACGACGGGCGTTGTTGCAGCCTCAGTGATCTCAATGGGCCTCATCTCGCTTCCAATCATGCTGCGCTACGGCTACGACCGACGTGTCGCTGCTGGCACAATTGCAGCGTCAGGGACACTGGCTCAAATCATCCCACCGTCGCTGGTTCTGATCATTCTCGCAGACCAGCTCGGCCGCTCTGTCGGTGACATGTATCAAGGCGCACTAGTGCCCGGTCTGATGCTCGTTGCGATCTATGCCGGTTACATCATTTTGATGTCGTTTATTTATCCGTCAAGTGTTCCAGCGCTGCCTCCACAGGCCCGCACACTGCGTGGCTGGAAAATGGCTCGTAAAGTCATCACGTCGCTTGTGCCACCGCTCGTGCTGATCTTCCTCGTCCTCGGCACCATATTTATCGGTCTGGCAACGCCAACCGAAGGCGGCGCGATGGGGGCAGTAGGCGCGCTCATGCTCGCGGCCGGGAACCGCCGCCTGAATATGCCCATGATGAAGTCAGCGCTGTACGCGACGGCCAAGCTATCATCCTTCGTGATCTTCATCCTGCTAGGAGCACGCGTGTTCTCTCTCACCTTCTACGGCGTCGACGGCCACATCTGGGTTGAGCACCTGATGACCTCGATACCTGGTGGTGAGATCGGCTTCCTCATCGTCGCAAACCTGCTGGTGTTTTTTCTGGCCTTCTTCCTCGATTACTTCGAACTCGCTTTCATTATAATACCGCTGCTGGCGCCAGTCGCCGACGCGCTGGGCATCGACCTTATCTGGTTCGGCGTAATGCTCGCGATCAATATGCAGACTTCGTTCATGCATCCACCGTTCGGGTTCTCGCTGTTCTACCTGCGCTCTGTTGCACCTGCCAGGGCCTACAAGGATAAGGTTACTGGAGCGACCATTCAGCCCGTAACCTCCGGACAAATTTATATGGGTGCGTTGCCGTTCCTGGCAATCCAGTTGTTCATGGTGGCGATCGTGCTGATCTTCCCGGGTCTTGTCACTCACTATAAGTCGGGATCTGCTGCCGTGGATCCAGCTGAAATTAAGCTGAATGTGCCAATGCCAGGCTCTGGAGGGGAGAACCCCTTTGGGACTCCCACGCCTCCCTTTGGAGCTGCTAAAACTGATGGCAATCGAGAGCAGCCGCCCTTGCCAACGGCGACGCCCGAGTTTGGCTCTCCACTGCCAAGCTTTGGTCAGCCGTCTCAATCCAACTGATAACCATCTCGTTCGAACCGTCTCGCACCACCTGTGCTAGCCGACAACATCTGTTGCCTTAGGAGGAAATGATGACTGAAATTCTCAATCGCCGTAACTTTTTGACTAAAGGCGCACTTGGTGGCGCTGCTGTAGCCGTTAGCCTGCCCCTTGCCGCACCCGCAATCGCACAAGATTTACCCACAATGAAGTGGCGTCTGACGTCAGGCTTCCCGAACAGTCTGGATACAATCTACGGCGGCGCCGTCGTGATGGCGCAGACCCTTTCGAAGATCACCGACGGCAAATTCCAGATCCAGGTGTTCCAGGCAGGGGAGCTGGTTCCGGGGCCACAGGCCATTGACGCATTGGAAAGCGATACGGTCGAAATCGCGCACACGTGTGGCTATTACTTCACCGGCAAGAATCCGACCTTTGCAATCGGCTCGACTATTCCGTTCGGTCTCAACGCCCGTCAACAGAATGCGTGGCTTTATCACGGCGGTGGAAACGAGCTGTATGATGAGTTCCTTTCCGAATTCGGTATCGTGGGCAAGCCGGGCGGCGCTACCGGCGCACAGATGGGTGGGTGGTTCCGGAAGGAAATCAATACGCTTGCAGATCTACAGGGTATCAAGATGCGCATCGCGGGCGTTGCCGGCGAAGTTATGTCTAGATTGGGCGTGGTCCCACAGCAAATCCCTGGAGGCGACATTTACCCTGCATTGGAGCGGGGCACAATTGATGCAGCGGAATGGGTCGGGCCCTACGATGATGAGCGGCTAGGCTTTTACCAGATCGCTCCTTACTACTATTATCCCGCATACTGGGAAGGCGGTCTGACGATCCATTTCTTCATGAACAAGGCGAAGTTTGACGCCCTGCCGGAGGCCTACAAAGCCGCTCTAGACGCTGCCTGCAAAGCAGCCAACATCAACATGCAAGCGCTTTACGACGTGAAGAATACGGCCGCAATCCGTTCGCTCGTTAGCAAGGGGGTAAACCTCCGTCCCATGCCACGAGATGTCATGGACGCCGCTTACAAAGCGAGTATGGAGCTTTACGCCGAATACACTGAGACTCACCCGGCCTGGGCAAAAATTTATCCTAGTTGGAAGAAATTCCGCGATGAAAGCTTTGAGTGGTTCCGTGTCGCAGAATACAGCTATGACAGCTATATGTACTCTGCACAGGCAGCTGGAAAGTAATCCAAACAAGATGAGTGGCGCGTATGGCGCCACTCATCTTCCTTGAGCGTCGGAGGCTAGATGTACAGTGGCCTCTTCTTAATGCGCATCGGGCTATCATGACCCCGTTGCGGGTCCACTGATTTGTCTCACGAGATCCACGATAATCCGCGGCAACAGCTCAAACGAATAGGGAACCTGGATCCGCTCGAGCGGCGTGTGATAGTCCCGCCCCCACGGGCCTAAGTTGACCGTTGGATAGGTCGTTGCAGCTTGTGGAATCCTCGGCCGAAGAACTATGGGACAAAGTGGCGACAGACTTCTGCTATACTCTTCCACGCTTTCGCCGAAGAAACTCATATCAGAGATTCCGGCGAAGTGATCAGCTATCCGGAGCGAACACCCGTACCTGGCTGCCGCCTGAACGACGAAATCGCGCAACAGGTCCATGACCTCAGACGATCTGATTGAGGTGGAGAGATATGGTTCGGCTCCCAGGGCACAAATGACAGCTGGCCCCGTCAAGCCGCTCGTTTCCCACAACGCGAGCGTAAGCCTCCTCGACCGCTCCGGCGCATCGAGATGCTGCAAATCAGAAGATAGCTCAGCCAAAACATTGCAGATTGACGGGTGCTGGACCTCGACTGCTGCTAGGAGTCGGTCGTCGGCTTGATAGCCCTGACAGGGAAAACGCCGCTGCGGATCTCTTCCATGGGCGTGATGGTGAT
>UBNV01000008.1:223954-224139 GCA_900466945.1 Hyphomicrobiales bacterium | reverse complement strand
CCCAGGGCTGAGCCCCCCACCTCCCCCCAACCTCCGAAGTATGGAAGATCGAAGGCTCATGTGAGCGCAAGCCGTCTAAACGTCAGATTTTCCCGAGAGAGGAACACGGTTCCGCTGGTGAACGCCTCACCAAGCCCCCCTCTTGCAAAATCTGAGGTTTGGCCTTGATCGGGCCAATTCCTCGA
>UBNV01000008.1:0-223918 GCA_900466945.1 Hyphomicrobiales bacterium | reverse complement strand
CCAATTCCTCGATTTCGCTTTCTCCCCCGCAAGGGGGGAGATAGGACCCCGCGCGCCGCAACTCCGCGAAAAAAGGGGGACGCCCAAACCAAATCCCCCAACCAAATCAACAAAAAATCTTTTTTTCATCCCCGCCCTTTTCCACCCTCGTAGACTCACCCCGTCCCGCCCTCGGATACACCTGACGATGCGATGTCAGGCGAGGCGGGGCCGGCGCCGGGGGCGCGTACTTTCGCAGGTACAAATCCCCGGCCCGCTGCAACGGTCTCCCTCCGGACGAAGGGGTGGAAGTGATGGCGGACGGTCGGATGCCTGACGCCTGAAACCCCTGATCGGAAGGACGTGCCTCAGAGGCACACAGACAAGGCGCCAGCGCTGTCGCGAACATCCAGACAGCGGGGCGAAACAAACGGCGGGGATGAGAGCCGGGCCGCACATGGCCAGACGAGCATCCCCCGGGCGAGGGTCCCGGTCGGATTGGTGCACCATCCGGCGGGAACCTCCCGGGCCACCGGCCAGGCTGAAGCGCCATCTCATGATGACGCCGCAGCCGGACCCGCGCCCGGTCGACGCTGGGACACACGTCTCAGCGCCCGTCGCCGCCTTGCCAGAGAGACGCATGCAGCGGGAATAGACGCCGAACGAGGCGCCGGAAGGAGCCACATACAAACACTTAGACAGGTTGCTTCTGGCGCCTCGTCCGAGACTTGAATGACCCCACCCGGAGGGAGCGATCCCGACCGGCGGCGAAGCTTGGGTTGCCCTAACGCCCCCGCAAGGGTGGAGGCAGGCCCCGCCCCTTCACTCTTTCCCTGAACACCGAAAGGAGATCGGCATGCCAGACCTTCAGACCATCAGCGGTCCCATCATTGAACCGCTGTGCCTGCGCCTCATGCGCGACATGGCCGCCGAGCATCGCGTCCCCCGGCACTGCCACACGCGCCAATGCCGGCGCAGCCGGACCTGCTGCGGCCCGGCCATCCCGGCCGAGCGGCCGGTTACAACAGGCGAACGCCTGCCGCTCTGCCTCATCCATGCCGAGCCCGCCCTGCGTCGCGATCTGTTGACGTTCGCCGATACACTCTCCGCCTGCCTCGTCCCGAGCCAGGACCCACGCCCATGGCCGGTGGACGAGCAGGCCGCAACGCTGCTGCGCGCCAGGCTCGGCCTCATTCACCGCATCCTCAGCCGGCCCGGCCCGCATCGGGACCACGAGAGAGCCGCCCTCGCCGCCTGGCGGTCCAACGACCCGAACCCGGCGGAATCCGCCCTTTTCCGCAGGGTCTGGCGCCACCGCGATCCGCAGAAGCGCCCGCCGGTCCATGCGACCACCCCGGCATGAGGGCGCAAGCGAGGGGGGTGTGAGAAGGCCAGTAATGGGGAAAGTGAGGGAGGCGATCCTACTCCGCCGCCTTCGGCAGATCCTCGGCCTCAACCTCAACAGGCAGCGGCTCCAGTTCGTAGGAATAACCCTCGAGCATGGAATAGGCCCGCTCGATCGCGCCGATCTGCACTTCCGAGGCCTTGATCGCATCGGTGATCGATTGCGCCCGCGCCCGGAGCATCGAGCCGAGCACGTCGGTGTCCGGCCGCCGGCCGAGCCGGTCGAGATGTTTGCGCACCCGGGCCCGGTGGCGTTCCAGCTCGAGAATGTGGAAGCGGCATTTGAGAATGTCGTCGGTGAGCTTGCGGCGCAGCCCGGCCACGGGATCGAAGCTGCCCGGTTCCCGCTCGTCGAGGATCATGTCGTTGATCAGCGTCTCCAGCACCATCAACCCCTTGAGGTCGGTCGGCTCAGCGAGCTGCGGATCATAGCCGGTGTCGTCGAAGACCCGGCGGCGCACGGGATCCTTCAGCAGGTCGTAGCAGGCGGAGATTTTCGCAAAAGCCTCGGCATCGCCGCCGGCATCCGGATGCGCGGTCTTCGCCACCTTGCGATAGGCCGCCTTGACGGCCGCATCATCGGCATCGCGGGCCACGCCCAGAAGCTCGTAAGGGTCGATCACTGCGGCACCCGTCTTCGCCATACTCATCCACTCCCGCGCCCAGCCACCTCTCCCCTAACCCCGGATGGCGGCTGCTTCAAGACGGAACACGCCGTCGTCCCCGGTCAAGGTGACGGGCACCGGCGGGCCGGATGGCGGCAGAGCCCCTGGGTGGAGCGCCCGTGCCACCCCTCAAATCTCAAGGAATTCAGCCCGTTGCCGCTGTTGTGCGGCGCACAGTGTGACTTTTCATACTTGCCAAGGTTCGGAAATGCTCCTACCTCTTTCTCCGTTCGGGCACCACTGATCCCGGAGACTGGACTGATGTGTAGGGACCGCGACTGCGGTCATGGGGGCCTTCTCCCGCCGGTAGACGTTCTTTCCCCGTTATCGCGACCACTCGACGGTTCCGTTTCGGCGGAACTTCACCTTGCCGCTTCCGGTCCGCCGGCCGTGGCGCAGACGACAAAAAATCGGGAACAAGGAACTCTCCCATGGCCACCAAGGGCACCGTGAAATTCTTCAACCAGGACAAGGGCTTCGGCTTCATTACCCCGGAAGGCGGCGCAAAGGACGTATTCGTCCACATCTCTGCGCTCCAGGCCTCTGGCCTGCAGACCCTGCAGGACGGCCAGCAGGTCACCTTCGACACCGAGCCGGACCGCATGGGCAAGGGCCCCAAGGCCGTCAACATCCAGGCTGCCTGATCAAAAAGTTTCGAATGGCGTCCCACGGGGCGCCATTCTTGCATCTGGCGCCTGAAAAACGCCGGAAAGCCGCGCTAGAACCTATTCCGCAGCGGCAGAGCTGCTCGAAGCGCCCTGTGTCTTCGGCCCGCCCAAGATGTCGACCGCCGCAAAGGCCTCGGCAATCAGCTCCGGCGACACACCCGGCTTGGTCGCCTCCGATGACAGGATCTGCCGATAGCGCCGTGCACCCGCATAGCCCTGGAACAGCCCGACCATATGCCGCGTGACATGGTTGAGCCGCCCGCCGGACGCCACCACCCGCTCCGCATAGCCGATCATGACATCACGCACATGATCCCAGTCGACCGCCACGGCTGGCGCGCCATAGATCCGCGCATCGACCTCGGTGACCAGCGTCGCATTGTGATAACTCGCCCGCCCGAGCATGACGCCATCCATGACCGTCAGATGCTGAACCGCCTGATCGAGATCGCTGATCCCGCCATTGATGCCAAGGAAAACACCCGGGTTCTCCCGCTTCATCCGGTAGACCAGCTCGTAATCCAACGGCGGGATCTCGCGGTTCTCCTTCGGCGAAAGCCCCTTCAGCCAGGCTTTCCGCCCATGGATCCAGATCGCATCGGCCCCTGCCCCGATCATCCGGGCGAGAAAATCGGGCAGCACCTCCGCCGGCTCCTGCTCATCCACCCCGATCCGGCACTTGACCGTTACCGGCACCGTCGCCACCTGTTTCATCGCGGCAACGCAAGCCTCGACCACCTCGGGCGTCTGCATCAGACACGCCCCGAACGTCCCCGACTGTACCCGGTCCGACGGACAGCCGACATTAAGGTTGATCTCGTCATAGCCGTAATCCAAGGCAATCCTGACCGCCTCGACAAGCTTGCCCGGATCCGACCCGCCGAGCTGCAGCGCCACCGGATGTTCGGCTTCGTTGAACGAAAGCAGCTTCTCCCGCGGCCCATGGATGATCGCGTCCGCCACCACCATCTCGGTGTAGAGCAGCGCGTGGCCTGAGAGCTGCCGATGAAAGAACCGGCAATGCCGATCCGTCCAGTCGATCATCGGGGCCACGGCAAACACCGGCCGCCCATAGGGCTTGGGACCGGGTATGTCGCGGGTGAGGAAATCGGTTTCTGTCGTCATGGCCGCGCCCTTAGCATGTTTCCCCGCAAAAGACACCATGCCGGCCGGACGCGTTCAGCTGTCCAGCCCGATCACCTTTTCAAGCCGCTCCCAGGTATCGTCCATGGCATAGGCCGCGAGGAAGGGCAGATTGATATGGCCGTAGATCGGAGAGAGCTGCCATTCGGCCTCCTCCTCGTCAATGCCGGCGACCTGCTGCAGGAAGATCACGGAAGCCAGCCCCGTGCGGTCGGCCCCCGACATGCAATGCACCAGGATCGGCTGTTCGGCGGTCTTGAGCAGGGTCAGCAATTGCTGCGCCTTTTCGGGAGTCAGGTCCTTGCGCGCCGAGATGCCGAAATTCACATGCGTGGCGCCATGCGCCGCGGTGGCTGCGATTTCATCGTCATACCAGACCTTGCCGACATTCTCGCCGCGCAGGTTGATCACCGTCTTGATGCCGTAACGGTCGATCTCCTCGCCCAGTCGCGCGCCGGAGAGCTGCGCCGAGCGGTAGAGCTGGCCGGGCAAGACTTCATGGAAATTGCCCGAGAGGATCAGGATGGCGACATAGGCACCGAACAGCGCGGCAAGCCCGGCAAGGGTGAGGCCCGACCGCCAGACAATCCTGCGCCATCCGCGCACAGGCCGCGCCCCGCGCTCCAGGTTCACATTGTTATCCTCGACACTCGACATTGCAAATTCCCCCGGTCCCGGCCCGAACGATCGGCCTGACCCTGCGGCTCACGGTCCCCGATTCAGCTGTTTCGATGGCAAGGCTCAGACCCGCGAGCGCAGAACCAAGAAAGCCCACGCAACCTGCCGAGCCTTGCCCTCACTCACCAGCCTGAAACTGCAGCGGCCATTCGGACGGCTCGGACTGCACACCGTCGCAATTGACCTTCTCGCGATACTCCATCAGCTGGAACTCGAAGGTTTCACCCGGCGCATCCATGAGCCGAAAGACCTGATAGGTGCCGCAATCCCCCTCGCCGCGTCCGAGTGACGTCGAGAGGAAGACCCCGCGTTCGGCAAAGACCTCCGGGTTCATCATCTGGGCATTATTCTCGCCCTCGAGCGCCGGCGGGTTGGGCAGGCTCAGCATGGTAGCCCAGTCGGCGGGCGGATTTTGTGTGATCGCGAAAATGCTGGTGCCCTGATAGGCACCGAGGAAACACGGGACTTCCCAGAGAATGAAATTGTCATTCACCGCATAGCGCTGGCCGGGATAGGCGAGCGTATCCGGCTCGCTGCACTGATCCGGCGCATAGGTGGCGATCTCGCGACGAACCGCCGCCGGCACCTCGCTCGTGGCAGTGAGCAAAACCGCCGGGGCGAGCGGCAGCCCGACCGGACCGGTATAGGGCGAAGGTCCACCCGCAGCGGCGCCCTCGTCAGAGACTGCCTCCGGCGCAGCTTGCGCCGTCTCGGGCGCCGGGGAGCCGGGGCAGCCGATGACGCCCTTGGCACCCGCAACGAAAGGCGGAAGATCTTCGCGGACCACGGTGACCGTCGCCTTGCTGACAGTCTGCAGCGCCCCGGTGACGACCGCCTCCTCAATCCGCACAAGAACATGGGTGGCATGGTCGGCACTGGAATACAGCCGATATCCCAACCGCTCCTGCGGCGGATCGAAATCACCTCGCGCGCTTTCGCTGAGTGCGATCTTCTCCTTGCCGATCTCGACGACCGCCTGCAGCCCCACACCGTCCTTGTCGTAGGGCATGTAGATCAGATAGGCATACTTATCCGCCTCAGGATCCTTGTTGCTCTGCCAAAAGGCGAGATGGCAGTTGCTGAGGCCGCCCTCAATTTCATGTTTGCCGAACAGCTTCAGGTCGATCGCCGGCTCTTGGGCGGCAGCAGGATGCAATGCACCGAGGCTCAAGGCCAAGGCGAGAAACGGCAATTTCAAAGACGGCATGATTCCCCCGGGACTGTGATCCACCCGAAAATCAAGGTATCCTCAGATATGCCGGGCGACAAGCCGTAACGCCCGCGACTTCAGACGTCAGAGCAGACCGAGTTCGGCCAGCTCCCGCTTCAGGTCGTCGGGCATATCCTCGATATTGGCGCCAGAGGCCGAGAGGTCGCGCGGGGCAGCATCGGCATCCAGATAACGCCAGCCCTGGAAGGGCCGACGCGGTGCCGGCGCAACTTCGATCACCTCAGGGCCGAGGATCAGCTCGCAGCGCGAGATACCATCGCCGCCGGTGAAGGTCTTGATGTCGAGGAGCTTCTGGCGAGCGGACAACTGGCCCTTGATGATCCAGTAGAGTGAACCGCCATCGAGCAGCTCTTCCATGCGCTTCGGCACCATGCGGGTGACATGCGTCGAATGCGGCTCAAGGCCGGCCGCCACGGCCACGAGGCAGCGTTCGGCGACCCAGTCGCGCAGATCGTCGATGGAGTCGGCTCCGACGCAGAGCTTGAGGAGATGCAGTGCCATGACACCCGAGATAGCCGGTCCCCGCGGCGGGTCAAGGGCTGGGGTGTCGCAGGGAGACGTGCTCAACAGTTTCGGTGTGTTTCACGACGCACCGTCATCCTCGGGCTTGTCCCGAGGATCTGCCGAGGGAGCCCATTCGCGGGACGAGGGCGTGGGTACGGCACGTCCAACGTCGGGGGCGGAGTTCGCGTAGCAGATCCTCGGGACAAGCCCGAGGATGACGGCGGAGACGAGTCGGGACAGGGTCATTGCCCCTGCCCGCCTCAACATTCAACGACGTTGACGGCCAGCCCTCCGAGCGAGGTTTCCTTGTATTTCTCATTCATGTCATTGCCGGTCTGGCGCATGGTTTCGATACAGGCGTCGAGCGGCACGAAATGCTGGCCATCGCCCTTGAGCGCCAGCGAGGCGGCAGTGACCGCCTTGACGGCACCCAGCGCGTTGCGTTCGATGCAGGGGACCTGGACGAGACCGGCGACCGGGTCGCAGGTCATGCCGAGATGATGCTCGAGAGCGATTTCCGCGGCGTTCTCGATCTGCTCCGGCGTGCCGCCCATGACGGCGGCAAGACCGGCAGCCGCCATGGCGGAGGCGGAGCCGACCTCGCCCTGACAGCCGACTTCGGCGCCGGAGATCGAGGCATTGTGCTTGATGATGCCGCCGATGGCGGCGGCCGTCAGCAGATAGTCGCGAATGCCTTCTTGATCGGCATCGGGGTGGAAATGCAGGTAGTATCGGACGGTGGCAGGCACGACGCCGGCGGCGCCATTGGTCGGCGACGTGACAACACGACCGCCGGCCGCATTTTCCTCGTTGACCGCCATGGCATAGACCGACAGCCAGTCGTTCGCGAGCACAGGGTTGAGGCGGTTGGAGCGCCATTCTTCCTGCAACTGGTCGTGGATCGATTTGGCGCGCCGACGGACCTTCAGGCCGCCCGGCAACTGGCCATCTTGGCGTAAGCCCCGGTCGATGCAGCTCAGCATCGCATCCCAGATCCGGTCGAGTCCCGCGTCGAGTTCTTCGCGCGATCGAACGACCTCTTCATTCGCCCGCTTCATCTGCGCGATCGTCAGGCCGGAGGATGCCGCCATGGCGAGCATCTCCTTCGCGGACGCAAAGGGATAGGGCACCTTGTGGTTCGACGCCTGCTTCTTCTGCTTCTGCAGCGCGAGCAGTTCGGTATCGGTGACGACGAAACCGCCGCCGATCGAATAGTAGATCTGGGTGAGCAGTATGCGCCCATCCTTGTCCAGCGCCGACAGCCGCATGCCATTGGCATGGCCAGACAGTGGGGTCTTCTTGTCGTAGACGAGATCGTCCTTGGGCTGGAAGAAATAGGCGGGATGGCCAGGCGGGGTGACGCGGCCGGTGCGTTCCACCTCGGCGATAATGCCCTCCATGCGATCGGGATCGATTCTGTCGGGCGCCTCGCCCATCAAGCCGATGATCACGGCGTTCCCCGTGCCGTGGCCGATGCCGGTATAGGCGAGAGAGCCGTGCAGGCTGGCCTTCAGGGCCGCCACATGGGCGCCGACGGGGCGCGGCCACTGGTCGGAAAGGATGAGATCGAGAAACCGGTTGGCCGCCGTCATCGGACCCATGGTGTGGGAACTCGAGGGGCCGACGCCGATCTTGAACACGTCGAAAACCGAAAGAAACATGAGGCACCTCGCATGCGGGTATGAAAGCGCAAAGGCTAGAGCATCGCCTAACACGAATGCGCCTTGCAATCGACATCGGCTTTCATGGCCGCGACATGACTAAGATGGTGTCCGGGGCCCGAAACGCAAACAGCGCGGTCTATAAGACCGCGCTGTGAGCAAATCCGTTTGTGTGGGCTATCAAACCGCGCCGAAGAGATAGGCCAGGCAAAGAACGCCGGCAAACCCTACCAAGGCTCGGATGGTAACGCCCCAGCACGACGGCTGAACATTGCCTTCCATGGAAACTCCAAGTGTGACCACTCATTCGTGGAAAGCCGTCCCCCGACCGCTTTCTGGTGAGATGTCTATTAAAATCTCCGGGCTTTCGCAATTGCAAAAATGGCAAAAGCAAGGCTGATTTCGCGCATCAGGCATGCGATCAGCGCATGGATATGTTATATTTCAATGGGATAGGCCGCCCCTGCCCCAAAAGCGCCATGCCCCATTTCGAACCAAAGTCTTAGGAGTGGTTAATTTCCATTGTGGGACACGTCGGCGAAGGGATAATGCCGAAAGAAACCTCCCGCAGGAATCGCCTCCATGACCGTCACGGACTACATCGCGCTCGCCCTCTTCGTCCTTCTCTGGCTGGCCTATGCGAGGATCACGGGCAATCAGGTGATCTGGCAGCGAACCAGCCTGACCAAGGCCATGGCGGAGCGCCGGCGGGAATGGATCCTCAACTCCATGAAACGCGACCTCAAGATGATCGACACCCAGATCATGGGCGGCCTGCAGAACGGCACGGCCTTCTTCGCCTCGACGACGATCTTTGCCATCGGTGGCTGCTTTGCATTGCTCGGGGCAACGGAACAGGTCGATGCCATCCTTCGCGACATTCCCTTCATCGTACAGGGCGGTCGGGCGATCTTCGAACTCAAGGTCTGCGGGCTGATCGGCCTCTTCGCCTATTCCTTCTTCAAGTTCGGCTGGTCCTATCGGCTGTTCAACTATTGCACCATTCTCTTCGGGGCGATCCCCATGGCGGACGAAGCGCGGGCCGAGCCCGCCCGCGCGATGGAGGCGGCCGAGCGTACGATTCGCATGAACATCATCGCCGCCAGTCACTTCAACATGGGGCTGCGGGCCATCTTCTATTCGATCGGTTATCTCGGCTGGTTCGTCAGCCCCTGGATCTTCATGATTGCCACGGTGCTGGTCTTCATCGTCTTGCTGCGCCGCCAGTTTTTCTCGGAGGCCAGACTTGCCCTCCTGAACAAGAGCGATAGCTGAAAGCAGGAAAGGCGGGAAAGGCCTTGAATTTGCCGCCTTTGGCACCGACCGCCGACCCATGACCGGTGCGGCGCAACCGCAGCCGGCGGAGACGTGAAGGAAGACTGCGTGGCAGATCAAACCGAGCCCCATACCCACCTGCGCCGCCCGCGCCTGCCCGCCCTCGATGCGGCCCGCGGCCTCGCCCTGATCGCGATGGCGACCTATCATTTCAGCTGGGATCTGGAATTCTTCGGCTATCTGGCGCCAGGCACTTCGACACAAGGCTTCCTGCGCATCTATGCCCGGCTGATCGCCTCGACATTTCTTTTCCTCGCCGGCTTCAGCCTCGTGCTCGCGCAATATCCGACATTGCGACTGCAGCCCTTTCTGCGCAGGCTCGGGGTCATAGTCGCGGCGGCACTTGCCATTTCCGTCGCGACCTACTGGTTCACGCCCGATAGCTGGATCTTCTTCGGCATACTGCACGCCATCGCACTGTCGAGCCTCATTGGCCTTCTGTTCCTCAAGGCTCCGCCGCTCGTCACGCTGGTCGCTGCCACCGTTTCCTTCGCGCTCCCCTCCCTGCTTCGCTCGCCAGGCTTCGACGCCTGGTACTTCTGGTTCCTCGGGCTCTCCGAGACACTTCCGCGCTCGAACGACTATGTGCCCCTGCTGCCCTGGATTGGAGCCCTGCTCACCGGCATCGCCATGGCACGCTTCCTCGTCGACGGAAACAGGCTCGGCTGGATTGCAAGGCTACCGGCGGGTCCGGCTTGGCTGCGCTGGGGCGGACGTCACTCGCTGATCGTCTACCTGTTGCACCAGCCGGTTCTGATCGCCGGTCTCTACCTCGCAAGTTTCGTCGTGCCGCCGCCGGCGGTGGACCCGATAGCCTCCTATCTCGGGAGCTGCGAGGCGAGCTGCGCCGAACAGGGCAACGAGCCGGGACTGTGCCAGCGGTTCTGCGGCTGCACCCTGGAGCGCCTGCAGGCCGAAAATCTATTCGAGCCCCTCCAGTCTGGCGCAATCTTGGGCGATCAGGATGCCCGCATCCAGACGCTGGCCGAAGAGTGCACGTTAAGGAGTCAGTCAGCGCCGTAAGGGGGAGTTCGTCATGAATGCCTACCGCGCGAAGCCTCTGAAATATCCCTGGCCGCCGATGCTCTATTTGACGAGCATCCTGACCGCCATGCTGGCCGGCCGTATCTCTGCACTCACTCCGATCCCCTCGCCGCATTCATTCCTGTTGCCATCGATCGGCCTTGCCATCGGCCTTGCGGCTGTGACACTCGACATCTGGGCCGTGCGTACGCTGATGGAACGGCAGACACCCGTTCTCGACAGCGGCTGCGCCCGGCACCTCGTGACATGCGGGCCTTTCCGCTTCAGCCGCAATCCGATCTATCTCGCCTACACGCTGTTCACCGTGGCGCTCGGTCTGATCTCTGGCAATAGCTGGTTCTTCGTCGCGGCACTCGTATCGCTCGCCGCGACGCGCCTGATCGCGATCCCCAGAGAAGAACGCCACCTCGAGGCCCGCTTCGGCTTCGATTACGAGAGCTACCGGAGACGGACGCGGCGCTGGATATGAGTCGGGCTGAAAGGGCGGCTGTCGGGCGTCAGGTGCCGACGCCGATTTCCACCAGGCGGGTGAGACAGGCTTCTTCGGCCTGGTCCAGTTCGGACAGGGTCTCGTCGATATCGCGGCGCTTCTGGCGAAGTTCTTCGCGCTTCTCGTCGATCTTCTTCATCATCAGCTTGAGCTGCCCGATTTCGCCAGGCGGCTCCTTGTAGACGTGAACGATTTCGCGGATCTCGGCGATGGTGAACCCAATACGGCGACCACGCAGAATTTCCTGCAGGAAACGACGGTCGGCGGCGCGGTAGAGACGCGTGCGGCCGCGGCGTTCGGGATGCAGCAGGCCTTCATCCTCGTAGAAACGCAGGGTGCGCGTCGAGACACCAAATTCACGCGTGAGCTCTGTTATGCTATAGTATTTCTTCACGGCCATCCGATCCTGTATCGGAACACATGATATTGACTTTTACGTACAAGTCAATTTTTTCACCCTGTAGAGGGGCGATGCCCTCCGTGCTTTCGGCCAGCGCATGCTGAAATGCTCACATGAACCACCAGGTGGCGAGACCGAGAAAGGCGAAGAAGCCGGTAATATCGGTCACGGTGGTGACGAAGACGGCAGAGGCCACGGCCGGATCGGCCCCGAATCGATCGAGCGCGAGCGGAATGAGGATGCCGGCAATGGCGGCCGCCATCATGTTGATCAGCATGGCCGTCGCGATGATGCCGCCGAGATTGACGTCCTGGAACCACAAACCGGCAACGGCTCCGATCAAGATGCCGAAGATGACGCCGTTCAGCAGACCCACGCCCGCTTCGCGGCGCACGACCCGGAAGGCATTGTGGATATCGAGGTTGCGGGTCGCAAGAGCCCGCACCGTCACGGTCATGGTCTGTGATCCGGCATTCCCTCCCATCCCGGCCACGATCGGCATCAGCACGGCAAGTGCCACGATCTGCTCAATCGTCGCTTCGAACAGAGAGATGACCGAAGCGGCAAGGAAGGCGGTGATCAGGTTGACTGCAAGCCACGGCACGCGCGACCGCGAGGTCTCGCCGATGCTGTCGGAGAGTTCTTCGTCGCCGACGCCACCGAGGCGCAAAAGGTCCTCCTCCGCCTCTTCCTGAATGACGTCTACGACGTCGTCGATGGTGAGCACGCCGACGAGCCGTTCGTTTTCGTCGACGACGGCTGCCGAGAGAAGGTCGTATTGCTCGAAGAGCTGGGCCGCCTCTTCCTGGTCCATTTCGGCCGGGATCGGATGGTTGGTCTCGTGCATGATCGTCTCGATCTTGACCTGGCGCTTGGTGCGCAGGATGCGGTCGAGATTGACGACGCCGAGCAGTTTGAAGGTCGGATCGATGACGAAGATCTGGGTGAAGCTCTCCGGCAGGTCCTCCTCGTCGCGCATGTAGTCGATGGTCTGCCCGACCGTCCAGAAGGGCGGCACGGCAACAAATTCGGTCTGCATGCGGCGACCGGCCGAGCTTTCCGGATAGTCGAGCGCCCGACGCAGGCGCACCCGCTCGGTGAACGGCAGCTGCGCGAGGATCTCTTCGCGGTCCTCGTCGTCGAGGTCTTCGAGAATGTAGACGGCATCATCCGAATCGAGATCGCCGATCGCCGCCGCGATCTGCTCGTTCGGCATCTGGTCGACGATCTGCATGCGGATCGCTTCGTCGACTTCCGTCAGCGCCGTCATGTCGAAGTCGTCGCCGAGCAGGCGGATCATGGCCAGGCGCTGTTCAGGCTGGATCGCCTCGATCAGGTGGCCGAGTTCCGATTCGTGCAGCTTGGCAACGTTCTGGCGCAGGAAGATCACGTCGCGATCGGCGATCGCCGCGCCGACCATGGTCAGGAAGTCGTGGCGGATCGAGCCTTCCTCGTCATAGATGTCGGCTTGCGGCTCATCGGGAGCGCCACGGCCGAGACCATCGTCTTCGATCTCACTCATGACCTGCCCTCGTCTTTGATGCCCACTGCTTCGAAGTCCGGAGAATGGCGGCAAAAACCCTCAAGTCAACAAGCAGATAGCGGAAAAGCGCCGGGAGCTGTTCAAAGCCCAAGCCTTCCTGCTAGCGTGTCCATCGAGCCACAGCCGCCCGGCCGCAACCCTTGCAAGAGACGAGAGTTTTCGTGACCCGCCTGACCATCCGCCGCTATCCCGACACAGCCCTGAAGACGCCGGCCGAACCGATCACCGATTTCGGAGCGGAATTGCAGGGCCTTGCCGATGATCTCTACGAGACCATGAAGGCAGCCCCGGGAATCGGCATTACAGCCCCCCATTGCGGGATCGCAAAGCGCCTGACCGTGATCGAGCTTCCGGAAATCGGCGGCCGGCGAGATTACGTGAACCCGGAAATACTCTGGATGTCGGAAGAGCGGATGACCCATACAGAAGGCAGCGTCTCCATGCCTGGCATGACCGACGAGGTGACGCGGCCAAAGGCGGTGCGGGTTCGATACCGGACCCCCAACGGCACGGTGGTCGAGGAGGACCTCGAAGCCTTTGCCGCGATCTGCATGCAACACGAGATAGACCAGCTCGACGGCATTTTCTGGATCCAGAGACTGTCGCGACTGAAGCGCGAACGGCTCTTGAAGAAATGGGAAAAGATGGCGCGCTGATAGCCAGCCCAGAACAAAGACCGGATCCGGGCGTTCTCTCATCACACAAAGTGACAAAGGAGCCCCCCATGGCCAAGGATGACCGCAAGACTGACTTCTCCACCGAAGAAGAATTCCGTGACGACGACCAGCGCAACATCACCGATGGCTGGCCATACGCCGATGGAGAAGGAGCAACGGCAGCCCCTGTCGGCAATCGCAGCTATGGCGAGACGAGCGCCAATTTCGATCAGGAACGCAATCAGGGTTTTCGCGTCGATTCGGTTGATGCAGCCGGCTTCGAACCCGATCTGGCAACCCCTGTCCTGCCGACCACGGACGGCCGAGAAAACGACGACCAGCTCGAATCGGATATTTCGGCTGCACTCGAAGGTTTCGACGACACGGTGCTGACAGGCCTCGACATCCATGTCGACGGTCATCTGGTGACGCTGCGCGGCGCTGTCGACACGGCCGAAGAGCGGCGCGAGATCGAACTCAAGGTGCTTGGCGTGAGGGGTGTGAGCGACGTGAAGAACTTCATCACCACGCTCGGCGTCGACAGCCACTTGCCGGATGATAGTGACTGAGACGTCTCTGAATCATGAGCAAAGAACCCGGCGCCAATGTCGGGTTTTTTGTCCGGTCGCATAGACCGGAAGACACGCGACCATCCGGTGATTGGTTATACCGCGGCGTGATGACGAGGGGCGGTCTGTGACATAGCTTCCTGGACGTGCGCGCTGCAAATCCGTCCGCCACGCGTAAGAGCTAGAAGCTAGCTGGTTGCCAGTCTCAGTGCCGTCTGAAGGAAAGTTACAACGTGACCTCTGTCGACATCGCTCCAAGAAACAAGGAGATCGATCATTTCCATGTGCCTCTGGTCGGCATCCGACATCAGACGATAGATATGTTCACCCGGTGGCTCGCCATGCTCTTTAATGTAATCGCGCACCACAACGGCGTACTGTCTCAACGTAGTGTGGAATGCTTCAGCATCGTGCGCTGTGTTCAGCGACTCAATCATTTTAGTCCTCATGAGCGATCAGACCCTGCGGGTACCACCACCGCCACATTAAATCAATTCAAGTGAACTATTGAGAGTTAGCGAGTCCTTAAAAAAGTCATCGCAGGAGCGGATACCTTTGATTCCAGGTTATTCAGCGGCTCCCATGGCGTTCGGCAAGTCGGTGACTGCCAAGGGAGAGGTTCGTTCGGACACCTGTCGGTGACGATCCATTCTGGTCGATACCTCGCTGCGAGCGCCATGGGCAGAGAGAGGCGTCGTCAACGAAGGACACTGACGTCTCATGCCTGGCCGTCTAAGCCGCTAGTGCTAAATTTGATAATTGTTAATTACAGGCTTGGATGACACATTCTCCTCGCGGGCGCGATCACCCCAATCGTGCCTTCCCCAAGGCAGTCGACACCCCCGCCGGCCGCCCGCACTTATTCAGCTGTGTCAAACCGGGCTATTCCACAGTGGCCGTCAGAACACCCTTCATCCCGCTGCTTCAAAATGGTCGGCCACCGGGCTCACCGGGTTCAATCGTGGGTGCGGTTCAGGAGGTGGCGATCGCTGCAGGGCTGAGTGAGGTGGCGGCGGTCGCCGCGATCGTATCGCTTGCTGAGACACGGATACTATCCGTGGTCGAGCTCAAGCAACTCATCTCGCTAGTGACTGGTATCGATTTGAAGCGAACGACTTGAAACCACCGCTTGCGGTCCGAAGCCCTGCTAGGGGGAGGACAGCATGCCGGCCGTGCTCCACCAATGGGGTGAGTCGGCGCCAACCGAAACATCGGCATACGGGCTCCGGCAGTCACTCAGAAGATACCGACGAGGCTTATCCCGCTGCGTGCAGCGTTAAAGGCCGGTTATTGATGGGATGGATCGGCTGATCAGTCCGTTGTGTGGTTCGGACATGGCGCATTGGCAAAGAAAAAGCCCGCAAAAGCGGGCTTTTCTTCAGTCAAATGGTGCGGTCGAGAAGACTCGAACTTCCACGGGTTGCCCCACAGCGACCTCAACGCTGCGCGTCTACCAATTCCGCCACGACCGCATCGTGGTAGGCGCCGAATTGCTCCGGCGGGGCTGCATGTAGCAAAAGCATTGGGGGTCCACAAGCCCGCCGTGACAGTTTTTTGAAAATTCATCGGAGGCAGTGGATAAGCCCCTAGCAAGGGGGTGGCTGCTGCCCTTGAACTCCCGGGCTTTTCTTGCCAAATACAAGGAAAACAAGGCTTTTCGCCAATCCACAGTCGAAGGCAATTTTCATGCTCCGCACCGATCTTGACCATTCCATGCATGCCCGCGAGGACTGTCCGCCGGTGCGGTGGCGAGTCTCCGATACTCTTGTCGGCTACGAGGACGCCGTCGCCGAAATGGAGCACCAAGTCGGTTTGATCGCGGACGGGAAGGCCGATGAACTGGTCTGGCTGGTGGAGCACCCTCCCCTCTACACTGCCGGCACGAGCGCCGATGCAAAAGACCTGATCGAGCCGGATCGGTTTCCGGTGTTTGCCACGGGTCGAGGCGGGGAATACACCTATCACGGCCCCGGTCAGCGGGTGGCCTATGTCATGCTCGACCTTAAACGCCGTCGCCAGGATGTCCGCGCCTATGTGGCAGCACTCGAAGAAGTGGTGATCCGAACGCTCGGAGCCATGAACGTCAAGGGCGAGCGCCGCGAGGACCGCGTTGGCGTCTGGGTGCGCCGCCCAGAAAAGCTGCAGTTGCCGGATGGCACGGTGGCCGAAGACAAGATCGCGGCACTCGGCATTCGGCTGCGGCGTTGGGTGAGTTTTCACGGGCTGTCGATCAATGTCGATCCCGACCTGACACATTTCACCGGCATCGTGCCCTGCGGGATCTCCGCCTACGGGGTCACGAGCCTTGTTGATCTCGGCCTGCCCGTTATGATGGCGGATGTCGACATCCGCCTGCGCGAGGCCTTCGAGGACGTGTTCGGGCCGACGATCTCGGAGAACTGATCGTTTCGCACTTCAGGCGCGACCCATCACCGGACCGTCGAGGTCACCGGCATCGCGTCGGCGCTCGTGCCGTTCCTCATAGGTCTCGATCTGGCACGCGATCTTCTCGATGAGACGGCCGCATTCCCGATGTGCATCCGTCAGGCGCTGAAGGTCCAGCTTGAGCGCTTCAAGGGGTAGATCGCTGGTTTCCTGGATGGGACCGGACCCGACACCCGTCATGAGCCACATCGGCGACACTCCGAGGATGCCGGCGAGATCGAGCAAGCCCGAGGGGCCAGGCTCCGAACGGTCGGCTTCCCAGGCGAGCAGGTTCTCGCGTTTCACGCCGATGCGGTTCGCCACATCGGCGAGTGACAGGCCCGAGGCGTCGCGAGCGGCCGAAAGACGACCGCCCAGCGTGTCGTCGCTCGAATCGGTCATGCGGGAAAACTCATTGCGCGCCGGCATCAGCACCTCCTGATCGTCCAGTGTCGCCGTCCTCAGGACGACGGTTGCTCTACTCCGATCCGTCGCTTCCATATTAGCGGAGCCGAAGGTCCTGCATCTTTCCGGCGGCGCCACGAACAGGCACGAAAACGCCGTCCGGCACCCGCGGACAGATGCAGGCAAAGGTCAATAAACGCTCGACGCTGCGAAAGGTTCCCATTTTTCTTTTGCTTGATCGAACGGTCGCGTCATGCTTGTTCACGCAGGCGCGATCGCTTTCTCCTCTCGAGTCCCACCGTCATGCACAATTCATCCTCCGATCCCCTTCGCGGCATGGTTCTCATGGCTGGCTGCATGTTCGTGCTGCCGGTGATGGATGCGATCGCGAAATACATGGCGACCGAGGGCGGCATGTCGCCCGGCCAGATTACCTTCTATCGCTTCTTCTTCCAGCTCGCCTCGGTTCTGCCGGTGCTAATCGCCCTTAACGGCATGGCGGCCTTTTCCGCCAGGCGCCCCTGGGTCAACCTGCTGCGCGGTGCGATCCACGGGGCGGCCAGTCTGATGTTCTTCATGGCTGTGAAATACATGCCGCTGGCGGATGTCTTTGCGATCTATTTCGTTGAACCCTTCATCCTGACGGCTATGTCGGCCGTCTTCCTCAAGGAAAAGGTCGGCTGGCGCCGCTGGCTCGCCATTGCCGTCGGTTTTGGCGGCGCGATGATCGTCATCCAGCCGAGCTATGAGATTTTCGGCCTCACGGCCCTTTTGCCGGTCGCCTGCGTCTTCCTCTATGCGCTCTACATGTTCCTCAACCGCGCGATCGGCGAAGCCGATACACCCATGACCATGCAGACCATGGCCGGCATTGGCGGCACGCTGTTCATGGGCGCCGCGCTCATCCTCGGCACATCGGTCGGCGAGGCCGATTTCGAAGTCTCTCTGCCAAGCACGGCCCTCGGTCTCGGCTTGCTGGTTCTGCTCGGCGCCATCTCGGGCTATATCCACCTCCTCGTGGTGCGAGCCTTCCGCATGGCCACTTTGTCGGTCCTGGCGCCATTTCAATATTTCGAGATCATCGCCGCTGTAGCGCTCGGATATTTCCTCTTCGACGAATTCCCCACGCCCTCAAAATGGTTGGGAATCATGATCATCGTTGGCTCCGGCCTGTTCATTTTGTGGCGCGAACAGAGGCGGGCATCCCCGGCGCCATCAATTGCCGAGGCCGGCTGAGGCGAACGTCGCGATCGATCGTATTTTAATAGTTCTGGCCATCAAATCATAAGGTTTCTCCCCTAAGTTCGGCGCATCCATCTGCATCACCGGGAGAGGCGTCTTGGCGACATATCAGGCCGCAGTCTTTCTGGCCGCCTTCAATCTCGGCCTCTTGTGGCTGCTGATGGCGGCACCGCTGGGCCGCAGGACGATCAGCATCAGCCGGATCATCCGCGAGCGCCCTGAAGAATTGTGGAACATTACCCGCCCTGCCGGAGACCAGACGGTCTGGCATCCGAACGTGATTGCCGTTGAACCGGTGGACGGCAAGCCAGACCTGGTAGAATTCGCCTACCGCAATCCCGACCGCCACGGGCAGCCCAGTCGCCGCACCATGATCGTCGATCGCACGGCCATGACCTCGGCCGGCAGTTTTTCCTGTCACCTCAGGGTCGTCGGAGACAGCACGCTCGACCAGTCCTTCTGGGAAGGTTACCAGGAGAGCCGCAGGATCGAACGCGCGCCGCTCGGCAGCCGGGTGACCTTCGAGCAGACCGACAATTTTCGCGGTCTTGCGTTATATCTCTTCCGTCGCATGGCGCTTGCCCGCGAGCTCTCCGCCCTGCGAGACCATGTCGAGGAGAGCCCGGGATCGTCCCTCCTGCATTTCGAGCATCCGGCCTGGCAGACAGTGCTCGTCGTTTTCTCGACCCTCATCCTCTGGCCCTTCTTCGGCATGAATGCGCAAGGCCTGATGATCTCGGTCTTCCTGACCCTCGCCATCCTCTTGCACGAACTCGGCCACATGGTCGCCTATCGCGCCTTCGGCCATGCGACGACACGCATGCTCTTCGTGCCGCTGCTCGGCGGCATCGCGATCGGCGGACGCCCTTACAACAGCCATTTCGAAGTCGCGACCTGCGCGCTGATGGGCGCGGGCTTCTCGGGGCTGCTCGTTCCGATCCTCGTCGCGGCCCACCAATCGGCGATGGAGATATCCCACCCACTCGCCGCGGACGGACCCATTCTGGTTTTCCTCGTCATTCTCGGCGCCTTCAACCTGCTCAACCTCTTGCCCACCTATCGATTCGACGGGGGCCAAGTGCTGCGGCAGGTCTTCGAGGGGCAGCGTGCCCTCGCCGTCACCAGCTTTCTGGTGACCGGCGTCGTCGTCTGGACAGGATGGCGGGTCGGGCTCGGGGCGCCATTCCTCATCGTCGGCGTCGCGGTCTTCACCCTGCTCAGCATGATCCGCACAAAGTCCGCGAAGCCACGCGAGGCCCTGACGCCGATGAATGCGGCAGAACGCTTGATGACCGGCTTCGGTTTTTATGCGGCGCTCGCCATGCATGTTTATGCGGTGATCTATGCCTGCGACAGGCTGTTCGACTGACGTCGACGGCCATCGTCCTGCCCGCTTGACAGTTCGTCGATCACGCGGTCCAAGGAGGCATGGACACTGAAAACGCTCCCCTGCCCGCCGGCTATTTCGATATTCCCGCCGATATGCTGGCGACTATCGTCACTTGCTTGGAGATGAACTCCAGACCGCTGCCGCGGCCCGATCCGCCAGCGGACGGCCTGACGGTCGAGCACTGGCCGGCGCCTTCGGTGGACGACTACCGCGCGCTCTACCGCCGCGTCGGCGAGGACTGGCTCTGGGTCTCCCGGGCCGTCATGGAGGATGAAAAACTCAAGGCGATCATCCAGGATCCAGCGGTCGAGATCCATGTGATGATGCGCAACGGTGAACGGCTGGGTCTTTTGGAGTTGGACTTCCGTGAACCGGGGCAATGCGAACTTGCCTTCTTTGGGCTCGATCAGACACTGATCGGCTCCGGCGCCGGACGCATACTGATGAACGTTGCAATCGAGCAAGCCTGGTCAAAGGCGATCACCCGCTTCTGGGTGCATACCTGCCATCTTGACCATCCCGCGGCGCTGGCCTTCTACCAGCGCTCGGGCTTTAAGCCCTACAAGCGCATGGTCGAAGTGTTCGAAGATCCGCGCCGGACCGGCAAGTCGAGAACGGATGCCGCCCCGCACTTTCCCGTCTTGCGAACGGAATAGCCGATAAAAATCAGACTTTTGATAAATTCCGGATCTGCACTTGAGCCGGAAGGTGCTGACGTGCGAAAGTCCGGCCCAACGATTTGTCAGGGAGAAAAACCATGGATGTCCGCGCCGCCGTCGCCGTTCAGGCTGGAAAGCCGCTCGAAGTCATGACCGTTCAGCTGGAAGGCCCGCGCGCGGGCGAAGTGCTGATCGAGGTCAAGGCCACCGGGATTTGTCACACCGACGATTTCACCCTGTCGGGCGCCGATCCGGAAGGTCTGTTTCCGGCGATCCTCGGCCATGAAGGTGCGGGCATCGTCGTTGATGTCGGCCCGGGCGTCACCTCGGTGAAGAAGGGCGACCACGTCATTCCGCTTTACACGCCGGAATGCCGCGAATGCTATTCCTGCCTGTCCCGCAAGACCAATCTCTGCACCGCGATCCGCTCCACCCAGGGCCAGGGTCTGATGCCGGATGGCACGAGCCGTTTCTCGATCGGCAAGGACAAGATCCACCACTACATGGGCTGCTCGACCTTCGCAAACTATACAGTTCTGCCGGAGATCGCGGTCGCCAAGGTCAACCCCGACGCGCCCTTCGACAAGATCTGCTACATCGGCTGTGGCGTGACGACCGGCATCGGTGCTGTCATCAACACCGCCAAGGTCGAGATCGGCGCAACCGCCATCGTATTCGGTCTTGGTGGCATTGGTCTGAACGTGCTGCAGGGGCTTCGCCTTGCCGGTGCCGACATGATCATCGGTGTCGACATCAACCCGGATCGCAAGGCCTGGGGCGAAAAATTCGGCATGACGCATTTCGTCAATCCGAAGGAAGTCGAGGGCGACATCGTGCCCTATCTGGTCAACATGACCAAGCGCAATGGAGACCTGATCGGCGGCGCGGACTACACGTTTGACTGCACCGGCAACACCAAGGTCATGCGCCAGGCGCTGGAAAGCTCGCATCGCGGCTGGGGCAAATCCGTCATCATCGGCGTGGCCGGCGCTGGCCAGGAAATCTCGACCCGTCCCTTCCAGCTGGTCACCGGCCGCAACTGGATGGGCACCGCCTTTGGTGGCGCACGCGGCCGCACCGACGTGCCGAAGATCGTCGACTGGTACATGGAGGGCAAGATCCAGATCGACCCGATGATCACCCACACCATGCCACTCGAAGACATCAACAAGGGTTTTGACATGATGCACAAGGGTGAATCGATCCGCGGCGTCGTGGTCTACTGACCATGTCGGTTTCCTATACCGTCGACGTGCGGAGGCTCGAGGAGTTCTCCGCCGTCGACCTCTACGCCATGCTGAAGCTGCGCGTCGACGTCTTCGTCGTCGAGCAGCACTGCCCCTATCCGGAACTCGACGGCAACGACCAGGACTGCCTGCATCTGAGGCTCGTCGATGGCGATGATCTCCTGGCCTGCGCAAGGCTCTGGCGGCCGACGCCGGAGCATCATCCTCGCATCGGCCGTGTCGCGGTTTCGCCAAACCATCGCGGCAAGCGACTGGGCGACGCGCTGATGCGCGAGGCGATCGCGGAGGTGGAGAAGCGCCATCCGGGTGACCCGATCGAGATTTCGGCGCAGAGCCATCTGCAGAAGTTTTATGGGTCGCTGGGCTTCGAGGTGATCTCGGAAGAATATCTGGAGGATGATATTCCGCATGTCGATATGCTGCGGAAGGGCTAGCTGATGCCCGAAATTTACGTCGATGCCGATGCCTGTCCGGTCAAGCCCGAAATCCTGAAGGTCGCCGAGCGTCACGACCTGCCAGTGACCTTTGTCGCGAATTCCGGCCTGCGCCCCTCTCGCGATCCGATGGTCAAGAACGTCATCGTATCAGGCGCCTTCGATGCGGCCGACGACTGGATCGCCGAGCGCTGCGGCGAAGGCGATATCGTGGTCACCGCGGACGTGCCGCTGGCCGGGCGCTGCGTGGCGGCGGGTGCGCTGGTGACCGGACCGACGGGGCGGATCTTCGACACCGCCAATATCGGCATGGCGACCGCCATGCGGGATCTCGGGGCCCATCTGCGCGAGACCGGCGAGAGCAAGGGCTATAACGCTGCCTTTTCCCAGCGTGATCGCTCGGCTTTCCTCGAAACGCTTGACAGGCTCTGCCGCCGGATCAAGAAGTAGGCCCTCATCCCAGGGGCAAGACGGCAGCGCGACGCTTTGAAAAATCTGATGAATTCCGTGCTCAATCATCGCTACCGCTCCTTCATCGTGGCGGGTGGGGTGGCTCTCGTTGTGTTGCCCTTCATCGTGATCTACGAACCGTCCGTAACGGTCGAACTGCCCGCAATCCTGTTTTTCACCGTCTATCTCGCCCTCTCCTTCCTAAGGATGAGGCGCCTGACGCCGGCCTATCTGAAGCAGCATGCGGATGTCGCTGATGCCCCGGCCTTCGTCATCTTCGCCGTCACTGTACTGGCGATCGTGGCGGCCATAGGCGCGCTGTTCCTGGCGCTGAACCGGGAGCAGCGGGTGGGTTCTGCAGAACTGGCGCTCGCGGTCGCGGCCGTCGTGCTCGGCTGGCTGACGATCCACACCATGGCGGCCATGCACTACGCCCATGTCTACTGGCGACCGTCACGCGTGGCCGAGAACGGGCGGCGCGGCGGGCTCGATTTTCCCGGCACTGCGGACCCTTGCGGCCACGACTTCCTCTATTTTTCACTGGTCATCGGCATGACGGCGCAGACCTCCGATGTGGTGATCACCTCGACGGCAATGCGTAAGCTCAACCTCGTGCATGCGACCGTTTCCTATTTCTTCAACACCGTGCTGGTTGCCGCCGCCGTCAATGCGGCCGTATCGCTCGCCGGCTGATTTACTCGATGCAAGGAACCCATCCATGAACATTCTCTCCCAGAACACCGCCTTCGGCGGCATGCAGGGCGTCTTTTCGCACCAGTCCGAAGTGACCGGCACCGAAATGACCTTCGCCGTCTTCGTGCCGCCCCAGGCGATCGCCGAGAAGCGGCCGGTGCTGTGGTATCTCTCAGGGCTCACCTGCAGCCATGCCAACGTGATGGAAAAGGGTGAATATCGCCGCATGGCCGCCGAACTCGGCCTGATTGTCGTCTGCCCGGACACCAGCCCGCGCGGCAATGACGTGCCGGACGAACTGACCAACTGGAAGATGGGCAAGGGTGCGGGCATGTATCTCAATGCCACCGAAACGCCTTGGGCCGAGCACTATCAGATGTATTCCTACATCACGGAAGAGCTGCCGACCCTGATCGCCGAACAGTTCCGCGCCGACATGTCCCGTCAGGGCATTTTCGGCCATTCCATGGGCGGCCATGGCGCCATGACGATTGCGCTGAAGAACCCCGATCGCTTCAAAAGCTGCTCGGCTTTTGCCCCAATCGTCAACCCGCTGACGGCCGACTGGACGCAGGATGCGTTTGAAAAATATCTCGGCGCCGACCGCGCCAAGTGGCGAAAGTACGATGCCTGTGCGCTGGTCGAAGACGGCGCGCGTTTCCCGGAGTTTTTGATCGACCAAGGCAAGTCCGACAGCTTCCTGGAGACGGGTCTTGCGCCCTGGCTGTTCGAAGAGGCGGTGAAGGGCACGGATATCGGCCTGACGCTTCGCATGCATGAGCGCTACGACCACTCCTACTACTTCATCTCGACCTTCATGGAGGATCATTTGAAGTGGCATGCGGATCGGCTCGGGTAAGTTATCGGTGAAACGACGTCATGCTCGGGCCTGACCCGAGCATCTACGACCGTCGAATGATCTGAGGCGTTGGCGGATCCTCGGGACAAGCCCGAGGATGACGATCAGGGAAGCGGGTGCTCCCCCTCACCCCCGCCGATAGACAAACCGCTCGAAATCCGCCGCCTTGCCGCGCCCCGTGATGTCGAAGCAGAACATGCCGGCAAAGGCGCCGGTGAAGGAGCCGTGTTCGCCGAAGCCGCCTTCGTCGGAGACGACGCCTGCATCAAGGAGCGGGCCGATGGGCTGCCAGGCGCCCTCACCCGCCGGGCGCCAGGAGAATTGCAGGTCGTTGTCAGTGATCTCCATGGCGAGATCGATGGCACCATCCGGGATAGACTGGCCCATTCCGATCGGGAAGGTCAGATTGCCCGACGGGTAATCGCCTGGGCACGAGAGGATGATCAGCGAGCGGCCGAGCTTTTCGTCCGTCGAGACCCCCAGCGCGTGGAACTTGTAACGATTGTAGTAATGGGTCAGGCCTGCGACCTGTTGATAAGTCTCAGGCGAGAATTCGAGCAGTGTTTCGGCACGGAATCGATGATGTTCCTGGCGACGGGCGATGAGCGACTGTTCGAACCAGGAGCCGATGCTTTCGCGACCGAAGAGGCGCAGGCGCCCTGCCCGCTCGCTCAGACTGAACAGGCGCTCCGGCTGCGGCGTGCGCAGCCATTGAAATTCCTTCGGTAAGTCAGGGCTGTCGAATGTCCTGACGATCTCGACAGGTTCCTCGCGTTTGGCTGCACCATGAAGCGCCGGCACCTCGACGGCGGGGACGACGCCGCCCTGTTCGAGATAGAGCCAGCCATCGTCCTTCCAGACGCATTTCTGCAGGCCGGTTTCGCGGCCGAGCGTGCAGCGGCGCTTCGGCGGCATGGGTCGGCCGCAGAGATGGGTGTGGTAGAATTGGCCGTCGGGTGTCTCGACATATTGCCCGTGACCGGCGCGTTGCAGCACAGCCTCCGGATTGTCCTTGGAGGTGATGAGATGCGTGTTCGGATGCATCTCGTAGGGACCGTCGATCGACCGCGACCGTGCCATGGTCACGACATGGTCGTAGCCTGTGCCGCCCTCCGCAGTGGTGAGATAATACCAGCCGTTGCGCTTGAAGACATGCGGCCCCTCTACCAGCCCCTGCCTGCTGCCTTCGAAAATGTTCTTGTTCGGGCCGGTAAGTCTTTGCGTCTTCGGATCCCATTCCTGCAGGAGGATGCCGTCGAACTTGGCGTGGCCGATCGTGTTGCGCGCCTCAGGGCGATGGTTCCACTGCATGTTGAGGAACCACTTGCGACCGTCGTCGTCATGGAAGAGCGAGGGGTCGAAGCCCGAGGAATTGACGTAGATGGGGTCTGACCACGGGCCTTCGATGGAGGGCGCCGTGACGATGTAGTTATGCGCGTCTTTGAACGATCCCTCGAAGCGCTTGACGTCGGTATAGACGAGCCAGAAGAGGCCGTCGGCATAGGAGAGGCACGGCGCCCAGACGCCACCGCTATCGGGATTGCCACGCATGTCGAGCTGGCTCGCGCGGTTCAGCGGCCTCGTCACGAGTTCCCAGTTGGCGAGGTCGCGCGAATGGTGGATCTGCACGCCCGGATACCATTCGAAGGTGGAGGTGGCGATGTAATAATCCTCGCCTACGCGGCAGATCGAGGGATCTGGATTGAAGCCCGGCAAGATGGGGTTGATGATCATGGCGTGTGCACTCCTCCACAGTTACCTCTCCCCCTGCGGAAGAGGAAGAAATTCATAGACTTAGCCGAAGGCTCAAGCCCTAGATTTCTCAGGAGAGGGGCTGCCTGACTGACAAGCCCCTCTCTTGGGATTTCTAGCACTTAGCTGACGCTAAGCTGCTGAAATCCCGTTCTACCCCGCAAGGGGGAGATGGGTTTCTACTTCTTCTTCCGCGGCGGGCCCTTGCGCTCGGCAGAGGCGGCCCAGAGGTTGATGTCGGCGTCCTTGGCGAAGACGTCGATGTCGGCCAGTTCCTGCGCCGTAAACTCCGGCGTTTCGATCGCCTTGACGCAATCCTCGACTTGGCTCGGCTTGGAAGCGCCGATCAGAGCCGTCGTGATGTGGCCACCGCGCAGCACCCAGGAGAGCGCCATCTGCGCCAGTGTCTGGCCGCGCTTCTCGGCGATGCGGTTCAGGCCCCGAATGTTTTCGAGATTGCGCTCGTTGAGGAAGCCCGGGTCGAGCGACTTGTCCTGGGTGGCACGCGTGCCCTCCGGAATGCCGTTCAGATACTTGGACGTCAGCATGCCCTGGGCGAGCGGCGAGAAGACGATCGAGCCGACGCCGAGGTCTTCCAGCGTGTCGATCAGGCCGTCTTCCTCGATCCAGCGATTGATCATCGAATAGCTGGGCTGATGGATGAGAAGCGGCGTGCCGAGGCTCTTCAGGATGGCGTGGGCTTCGCGGGTACGCTTCGAATTATACGAGGAAATTCCGACATACTGCGCCCTGCCCGACCGGACAATGTGGTCGAGCGCACCGCAGGTTTCCTCAAGCGGCGTATCGGGATCGAAGCGGTGCGAGTAGAAGATGTCGACATAGTCGAGGCCCATGCGCTTCAGGCTCTGATCGCAGGATGCGATGAGATATTTGCGGCTGCCCCATTCGCCGTAAGGGCCGGGCCACATGCCATAGCCGGCCTTGGACGAGATGATCAGTTCGTCACGGAGCCCGTAGAAATCGGTCTTCAGTATCTCGCCGAAGGCTTCTTCCGCCGAGCCTGCCGGCGGGCCGTAATTGTTGGCGAGGTCGAAATGGGTGATGCCCAGGTCGAAGGCCTTGCGGCAGATCGCCTGCTTGGTGGCATGCGGCGTGTCATTGCCGAAATTGTGCCAGAGGCCGAGCGAGATCGCCGGCAGCTTGAGCCCGCTCTTGCCGCAGCGATTATAGGTCATCCGCTCATAGCGGTTTTCGGCGGGGGTATAGGTCATGGATGGTTCTCTCCCGGATGCATGTGCCTGGCGGAAACGAAGACCCCCTCTGGCCTGCCGGCCATCTCCCCCACAAGGGGGGAGACTGATCGGGGACGCCTCCTGCTCTCCGCCAGCCGCAACTTAGCGGAGACGGAGCAGAATCCCAGAGGCGGCGGCGGAAAAGCCCCTCCCCCAGGTAACGAGGGGTTGGGGAAGGGGTTCTAGCGAAGCAGAGCCTGCGCTTCGTCGATACCCAGAGCAGCCGGTTGGGTGCAAGTTGTCGACAGGGTTACGAATTCACCCGTCTCGCCCGACTTCAGGATCGACACCATGACATCGACGCCGTGCAGGGTGCGGTCGAGCGAGCAGCGGGCATCGCGGCCTTCGAGGATCGCAACCGCCATGTCGGCGAGACCGGCCGTGCGATAGTTGGCGCGCGGGCCCTGCGGGCTTTCCTGGTTGTTGCGACCGAAGGGATGATCCCAGGCTTCGAGCGGCTGGATATCCTTGTTGCGGCCGGACGCCTCCACGACACCGCCGAAGAAGTTCGGATCAGGCACGTAGAGCGAGCCATCGGTGCCGTAGAGCTCCGTGTTGGCGTGGCGGTGGCTCCAGACGTCCCAGCTGGCGGAGAGCGTGATGGTCGCGCCGTTCTGGAATTCGAGCAGTGCATGAATGTTGGTCGGCGTCTTGACCGGGATCGTCTCACCATTGCGCGGCTGGCTGGTGATCGTGCGGGTCTCGTTTGCCATCGAAGTAAGCGCCGCCACGCGCTTCACCGGACCGATCAGGTTGATCAGGTTGGCGATGTAGTAGGGGCCGAGATCCAAGATCGGGCCGCCCCCCGGCAGGAAGAAGAAGTCCGGATTCGGATGCCACATCTCCATTCCGGGGCTCATGACATGGCAGGTGCCTGAGGTGACGCGACCGATGCCGCCCTTGTCGATATAGGCGCGGGCGAGCTGATGCGCGCCACCGAGGAAAGTGTCAGGCGCGCAGCCGACGGACAGGCCCTTGGCCTTGGCGATGGCGCGCAGGTCCTCGCCTTGTTCGAGCGAAAGAACCAGCGGCTTTTCCGAATAGACATGTTTGCCCGCTTCGAGGATGCGCTTGGAGACCGGATAATGCGCGTCCGGGATCGTCAGGTTGACAACGATGTCGACCTCCTCATTGCCGAGCAGGTCATCGATCGTCTGCGCCTTGACGCCATATTCCTCGGCGCGCAGCTGCGCTGCATTCATGTTGATGTCGGCGCAAGCGACGACCTTCAAGCCGCGAAACAGCGGCGCTAGAGAAAAGTAGGTGGTGGAGATATTGCCGCATCCGATGATGCCGACGCCGAGTTCGCGTGCCATGGGGAGATCCTGCTTGCTGCGATGGGTTCAATAGGTTTTGAAGGCGGCGATCGAACGGGTGATCAGCCGGTCGATGTCCTTCGGATTGTCGTGCTCGACGACGAAATGCTTGACGCGTGTTTTCTTCAGCGCTGCGATCAGGCCCTTCCAGTCGACCGTGCCGTGGCCGACATCCGCCCAGCCGTCCTCGTCCGTGTTTTCGCCCGCCGGCGCGATGTCCTTCACATGGACAGCGCTGATGCGCTTGCCGTAGCTTTCGATCCAGGCAAAGGGATCGGCCTTGCCGCGGATGACCCAGGCGATATCGGCTTCCCAGTCAAGCTCGGGACCGCCGGCGAAGATCTGCTCCTGCGGGGTCGATCCATCCGCCAAAGCCACGAATTCGAAGTCGTGATTGTGCCAGCCGAAGACCAGGCCGGCATCGCGCAACGGCTTGCCTGCGGCCTGCAGGCGCTGGCCGAAAGCGAACCAGCCGCTCGCATCCGTCGGACGCTGGTCGGGCATTAGGTAAGGGCAGTAGACCGCCTCGATGCCGAGCGTCTTGGCGATCTTGATCACGCGAGCCGGATCATTCTCGATCATGTCGAGGCCGAAATGCGCGGTCGGCATGGTCAGGCTATTGTCATCAAGTTCCTTGCGGAAGGCATCGAGTTCGCCATCGGCAAGCGACGCGTAGAGGGCCCCGTAACCCTCGACCTCACTGTAACCAGCGGCCTGGAGCTTCGGATAGATGTCGCTGAAGGGCTGGAAATTGCGGGCGCTGTAAAGCTGAAAGCCGAGTTTGGTCATGGGGGTAGTCTCCTCCTCGTTTGGTCCTGGATCGGGCGCCCAGTGCCTTAGAAATGATGGCTGTCAGTCCGCCGACTGGCAGCTGTAAAGATCGTAGATCCGGAACTCCGGCACGGTACCGGCGGCAAGCTGAGTTTCCGGTTTGAAGATGACGCGGCGGCTCTCGCCAGCCGAAAGGTCAAAGGCGTTATCGGAATAGCGGCCGGGGATCGCGCTTTCGAGCATGACGAAGAGTGCCAGGCCCTGGGACGTGACGGCCACCTCGAACGCACCGTCGCCGGTCGGGGTAACTGTCGTTCTAAGCCGTGAGGGTTCAAGGTCGAGCGCCTTGTAGGTACCATTGAGGAAATGCCCCTCCCCGGTCATCCCGTTCGAAACCGTGAAGCTCCAGGCGAGCAGGCCATCGGCCGGGATCTCGCTGGCGTCGAGCGTGACCAGCACATCCGCTGCATCCGGGCCGCAATCGCCTTGCACGCTTTTGAGCGGAATGCGCTCGCCCGACAGCGTCAAGACAAAGAGGTTGGCGTCGATTGTGACCGTATCGAGCGTATCGTTGACCATGGAGAGCAAAACGCTGCTGCCGTCCTCGGACGGGATGGCAGCAACCGCGACCGGCTGGAAGAAGCGGCGCACCATGTAATGCATCGCCTTCCAGCTGCCGCCGTAATCGAGGCTGGACCAGGAGGCGACCGGCCAGGTGTCGTTGAGCTGCCAATAGACCGTGCCCATGCAATGGGGCTTCAGCGACCGCCAGTATTCGACGGCCGTCTTGATGGCGAGACCCTGCTGGATCTGGCTTAGATAGACGAAATTGGCGAAATCCTTGGGGAAGCGGAAATAGCGGAACATGGTGCCCGCGATCCGCTCATTGCCGCCGGCATTCTTCTGATGAAGCTCAATCACCGGCGAGGCGATGTTCATGTCGGCCTTGTCGGCAAAGCTCTCGATGACCGGCAGCGAGGTATAGGACTGGAAGCCGAATTCCGAGCAGAAGCGCGGTTTGACAGTTCGGTAATTATCGAAACTCTTGTTCTCGTGCCAGACGGACCAGTAGTGCATGTCGCCGGAGCCATCGGCATGCCAGGCATCGCCGTAGTCGAGATAGCCCGAGGCCGGGCTGGACGGCCACCAGATGCCTTGGGGAAAGGTTTTCTTGACGCCCTGCTCGATGGTGCGATTGAGGCGGTCATAAGCGACGAGATAGCGGTCGCGGTTATCGCGGGATTCCGGGAACCAGGTGAGCGCGCCGACGAGCTCGTTGTCGCCGCACCAGATAACGATGGAGGCGTGGCTCGACAGGCGCTTGACCTGATATTCGACCTCATGCGCGACGTTGTCGAGGAAGTCGTCCGTGCAGGGATAGAGGTTGCAGGCGAACATGAAATCCTGCCAGACCATCAGGCCGAGCCGGTCGCAGAGATCGTAGAACCAGTCGGCCTCGTAGAAGCCGCCGCCCCAGATGCGGATCATGTTCATGTGGGCGGCGACCGCGGAATTCAGCAGATCCGTGGTCTTCTTCTCAGAAGAGCGGGAGAAAAGCGCATCCGCCGGGATCCAGTTTGCGCCGCGGCAGAAGATTTCGCGGCCGTTGACCTTGAGCGCAAAGCGGCTGCCGGCCTCGTCCGGATCGGTGATCAGTTCGACGGTGCGCAACCCTATCTGGCGGGTGACTGTCTCGGTCGGCAGATCGACGGTCAGTGTATAGAGCGCCTGCTCGCCGGAACCGGCCGGCCACCAGAGGCGCGGATTTTCGATCTCGAAGACATGCACGACACGGGTCTCGCCGGCGGAGATGCCGACATCGAGGCGCACACGCTCACCATCGAGGGTGAAGTGCAGGGGCACGACTGCGGGATCGATCGAATGGATGGTAGCGGTAACCTTGAGGTCCACGCGACCGTCGGCATGGTGGAGCTGTTCGGTCTCCACATGCTCGAGGCGGGCCGGATCGAGCTTCTTCAACGCCAACCTACCGTAAATCCCGAGCGGCGCGATCGCGATGTTCCAGTCCCAGCCGAAATGGCATTGCGGCTTGCGCAGCATGTTGCCGTTCGGGATCGGCGAATTGGCCGTGGAATAGGGAATGTAGAAGGGCTGGCGGGCCTGGCGCTCGGCCCCGGCCGTGATGCTGGAATGAAAGACGATGCGGACGGCGTTTTCACCCGGCTGAAGTGCATGGCTGACATCGGGGCGGTAGCGGCGGAAGCAGTTATCGGCGGACAGCACCGGGATATCGTTGACGAAGACGACGGCCACTGTGTCGAGATAGTCGATGTCGAGATACCAGCTGCCGGAAATATCCGGGATGACGACGCCGCGCTCGATGACCCAGTCGCGTTCGGCGACCCATTGCACGACCCCTTCGTTGCGGCCGAGATAGGGGTCCGGGATCAGGCCCGCCGCATGGAGAGCCGAATGCACGTCGCCGGGCAGCGTGATCGCCGCCTCGTGTGCGCCATCGACGCAAGCGAGATGCCATTCGCCGTGAAGATCGATGACTCCGCCGTTTGCACTCTCTGTCATGATACTCGTCCTGCAGAAGAAAAAGGCGCCCCGGTCACAGCCCGGGACGCAGGGGGGAACGTGTCAGATGCGCTCTTCGGTCTGCGCATCGAAGAGCGAGGCGACTTCCATGTCGAAACCGAGACGGACCTTGGCGCCGGGCGCATAACGTCGCGTGCCACTGATGCGGACCGACATCGTATGGCCGGCATGTTTGAGCCAGAGCAGGTTGTCGGCGCCCATCGGTTCCTCGATGTCGACGACCGCTTCGTGCAACTCGCCTATGCCGGTTTCTTCATCGACCTTGATATGCTCCGGCCGCACGCCGAGCACGACCTTGCGACCGCCGGTCAGGGGTTCCTCCGATCGATAACCCTTCATCGAGAAGAGAACGTCATGAGTGCGGAAGAAGATCTCGCCGCCCTCGTTGACGAGATCGCCGTGCAGGAAGTTCATCGACGGCGAACCGATAAAGCCGGCGACGAAGAGGTTCCTCGGCTGGTTGTAGATCGTGTTCGGATCTGCAAGCTGCTGGATGACGCCGCTCTTCATGATCGCAATGCGGTCGGCCAGCGTCAGCGCCTCGATCTGGTCATGGGTGACGTAGATCATCGTGTTCTTGAGGCTGTGATGCAGACGCTTGATCTCGACGCGCAGCTCCGAGCGCAGCTTGGCATCGAGGTTGGAGAGCGGCTCGTCGAAGAGGAAGACATCGACGTCACGCACCAAGGCTCGGCCGATCGCCACGCGTTGCCGCTGGCCGCCTGACAGGGCCGAGGGCTTGCGGTCGAGCAGCGGACCGATCTGCAGAATGTCGGCGGCGCGCTGGACGCGCTTTTCGATCTCGTCCTTAGGCATCTTGGCGACCTGGAGGCCGAAGGACAGGTTCTTCTTCACCGACATCTGCGGATAGAGCGCATAGGACTGGAACACCATGCCGATGCCGCGGTCCTTGGGCTCTTCCCACGTGACATTCTTGCCCTTGATGAAGATCTGCCCGTCGGTCGGCTCCAGAAGGCCGGCGATGCAGTTGAGCAGCGTGGACTTGCCGCATCCGGACGAGCCGAGAAGAACGATGAACTCACCGTCGACAATGTCGAGATTGAGGTTTTCCAGCACCTTGACGGCGCCGAAGCTCAACGAGAGGTCCTTAATCGATACACTGTGCGACATGAGCTTAACCCTTGACTGCGCCGGCGGCGATACCCCGGACGAAGAGACGTCCGGAAACGAAGTAGACGATGAGCGGCACGGCGCCGGTGAGCAATGTTGCCGCCATGTTGACGTTGTATTCCTTCACGCCCTGGACCGAATTGACGATGTTGTTCAGCTGAACCGTCATCGGGTAATATTCAGGCCTCGTGAACACGACACCGAACAGGAAGTCGTTCCAGATGCCGGTGATCTGCAGGATCATCGCAACCACGAAGATCGGCAGCGACATGGGCAGCATGATCCTGAGATAGATCTGCCAGAACCCTGCCCCATCGATGCGGGCTGCCTTGAACAGTTCTTCCGGCAGCGAGGTGAAATAGTTGCGGAAGAGCAGCGTCAGGATCGGCATGCCGAAGATCGTGTGCACGATGACGAGGCCGGTCAGCGTGCCATAGATGCCGAGTTCGCGCAGCACGATGACGATCGGATAGATCATCACCTGATAGGGAATGAAGGCCCCGATGATCAGAATGGTGAAGAACAGTTCCGCACCCTTGAAGCGCCAGTTGGCGAGCGCATAGCCGTTGACCGAGGCAATCAGGATCGAGATCAGCGTGGACGGCACCGTGATGCGCACCGAATTCCAGAAACCGCGCGACAGGCCATCGCAGTTGAGGCCGGTGCAGGCGGTGGCCCAGGCCTTGACCCAAGGCTCGAAGGTGATCTCAACCGGCGGCGAGAAGATGTTGCCGAGACGGATCTCAGGCATGCCCTTCAGCGACGTCACGATCATCACGTAGAGCGGGATCAGATAGTAGATCGCAAAGAAGATCAGCGATCCGTAGAGCATGATGTTGCGGGGGGAAAAGGTGCGCTTCGGCTTGGCGCCACGCGGGCCTGATCCAACTCGATCGGACACGGCGTCGAAAGCGGCGGCGGTGGTGTTGAGGGAACCGGGATTAGCCACGCTTCTTTCCTCCGAATTCGAGATAAGCCCAGGGAATGATGATGATCGCGACGGTCAGCAGCATCATCGTCGACGCTGCAAATCCCTGGCCGAGGTTCTGCGCCTGAAACATGTAGTCGTACACATACTTGGCGGGAACTTCGGAGGCGATGCCGGGGCCGCCGCTGGTCTGGGCGACGACGAGATCGTAGAGGCGGACGATGCCGGACGTGATGATCACGAGCGTGGTGATGAAGACCGGGCGCATCATCGGGATGATGATGAAAAGATATGTCTTCCACATCGGGATGCCGTCGACGCGCGAGGCCTTCCAGATGTCCTCGTCGATACCCCGAAGACCGGCAAGCAGCAGGCACATGACGAGACCCGTGCCCTGCCAGAGGCCGGCGATCAGGATGCCGTAGATGACAATTTCGGAATTATAGAGCGGATTGAAGGTGAAGGTCTCCCAGCCCAGCGACCGCACGATCGACTGCACCCCGAAATCCGGGTTGAGGATCCATTGCCAGACGAGGCCGGTGACGATGAAGGAGAGCGCGAAGGGATAGAGGAAGATCGTTCGGAACGCATTCTCGTAGCGGATCTTCTGATCCATCAGGGCCGCGAGCAGGAAACCGATCACGATCGAAAAGATCAGCGACAAAAGCCCGTAGATCGCAAGGTTCTGGATCGACATGATCCATCGCGGCGCATCCCACAGGCGTTCATACTGCTCGAAGCCGACGAAATTGGCGCGCGGCAGGAGCCTGGAATTGGTGAAGGAATAGACGACCGTCCAGATGGTTCCACCGAGGAAGATGACCAAAGCGGTCAGGACCATCGGAATGGATGCAATCTTGGCGTTCAGATTGCGAAACAGTTTGTTGGGTCGACCAGCATGGGCTTGGCGTGCCATGGGTCCATCTCCTCGTCCTGGACACGGGAGAGGTCGCGCACCGAACCCACTGCGCAAGAGCACAGATAGGACAGTTAAAACGCCCTGCGGCAATCCGCATTCCCGGTCGAAGTTGGCAAGTCACCGACCGGGGCGCGGGCCCCGGCCGGATTGTGTCAACCAGTCACATCAGTCGGCAGATGCGATGATGTCGGCGAAGCGCTTCTGCGCATCTTCGACGGTCATGGACGGATTGGCGAAGAACTCCGAGAAGAGGTCTTCCTTCTGCTTCTGGCTGTCTGCCGAAAGCAGCTGGTCGGTGCCCTGGATCACATTGCCCTTGGCCAGGATCTCCAGACCCTTCTTCATGCAGTCGTTGGCAGCGGCGAGATCGACGTCACCGCGAACCGGCAGAGAACCCTTCTTCAGGTTGAACGCGACCTGCGTTGCGGGTGCGACCAGGGTCGCTGCCAGAACGTCCTGTGCAGCGGACTTTTCTTCGTCATCAAGAACGGGGAAGTAGAAGGCGTCACCACCGGTCGAGATGATCTCATTCACGCCGAGGCCCGGAAGGCAGGTATAGTCCTTGCCGGCAACCTTGCCAGCAAGAGCGAATTCGCCCTGTGCCCAGTCACCCATGATCTGGCCGCCGGCTTTCCCGGTGATGACCAGGTTGGTGGCCTGGTTCCAATCCTGAACGTTGGAGCCCTTGGACATCTTGCGCGCGTCGTCTGCAGCCTTGAAGACCTTGGCGATCTCGGGGCCGGCTGCGACTTCCGCATCCTTCTCCTTGAACACCTTCTCGAAGGTTTCCTTGCCGGCGATGGCGACCATCAGAACGTCGAAGGCGCCCGCAGACTGCCAGGGCTGACCGCCGACGGCGAGCGGAATGATGCCCTTGGCTTCGAGTGCCGGTGCTGCTGCGACAAACTCGTCCCAGTTCTTCGGCACGGCGACGCCGGCACTTTCAAACGCAGCGTTGGACAACCACAGCCACTGCCAGGAGTGGATGTTGACCGGGGCGCAATAGACCTTGCCGTCGATCGTGCAGCTCTCCAGCAGGCTTGCCGGCTTGATGATGTCCTTCCAGCCTTCCTTTTCGGCGACAGCCGTCAGGTCTTTCATCAGGCCGGCTTCAGCCAGTTCTTCGGCCTGGCGGCCATGGTTGAACTGGGTAGCAGCCATCGGATCACCACCGGTGATACGGCTGATCATGATCGGGCGGGCGGTGCCACCGGAACCGGCGATGGCGCCATCGACCCATTTGTTGCCGGTGGCATCGAATGCCTTGGCAAGCTCGGCGACGGCCGCGGCTTCGCCGCCGGATGTCCACCAATGGGTGACTTCGAGATCTGTTGCCTGCGCTGCTGCGAACGGCATGACGACGGTTGCGGCCAAAGCTGCCGCGAAGCTACGGTAATTCATGAGTCTCCTCCCTCACTGAAACGTTGCCGGAAAAACTTATGTCAAAGAATTTTCGAGCGCAACCTAGTCGATTGTAAATTTTCTATTACAGCGCCGATTCAGCGCTGGCGTGCATTGAGGTGCCCTCTCTCAAATCGCTTTGGAGAAGTTATACATTGCGAAGCACCATCACTTGTATCGTTGCAGCAGCCGGTACTTACGCATAGAGAGAGAATAAAATGCTGCAATTGCGAAAATTTCACAAAGTCTCCGCCGGACACCAGGGGAAAACCGGACCGATCATCTTACGGTTGCACTGCTTCGCAACGCAGCATGGAAAAGGGCTCGACAAAACACCTGTATCGTTTCAGATTTTTGTTTCAGCGCGCCGGGAGGGGGTGCCGGGCAAACTGTTTGCAGGCCGATGAAAGCTCACTATAAGCGAGACTTTCGAAGTGCGGGGACGACATGGCAGATCAGCAGGGCAGCGGACTGATGGACCGTCCAGGGGCGACGAAGGAGCGACCGACGCTCAAGACCATCGCCTTCATGACAGGTCTCGGCATTACCACCGTCTCGCGGGCATTGAAGGATGCGCCCGACATCGGCGCAGAAACCAAGGAACGCGTGCGCATGGTCGCCCGTCAGCTGGGTTACCAGCCGAACCGCGCAGGTGTCCGCCTGCGTACGGGCAAGACCAATGTGATAGCGCTGGTACTGGGTATCGATGAAGAAATTCTGGGCTTTGCCAATCAGATGGTCGTCGGCATTTCCGAGGTTTTGGCCGGCACCCCCTACCACATCGTCGTGACGCCGCATGTTCACACCAAGGATCCGATGCTGCCGGTGCGTTACATCCTGGAGACAGGATCGGCCGACGGCGTGATCATCTCGCGAACCGAACCCGATGACGCCCGCGTCCGGTTGCTGATGGAACAGAACATGCCCTTCGCCACCCATGGCCGCACCAACATGGGTGTCCAGCACCCGTTTCACGATTTCGACAATGAGGCTTTCGCCTATGCCGCGGTCGAGCGGCTGGTCCAGCGGGGGCGCAGGCGCATCGCGCTCCTGCCGCCACCGGCCAAGCTCACTTATTACCAGCACACGTTCGACGGTTTCATGCGTGGCCTGAAAAGCTTCGGTGCCGAGGAAGTGCCGGTACACATCAATATCGACGCCTCGCTGGAGCAGATCCGCGCGACGATCCAGGATCTAATGAGCGGACCGGACGCACCGGATGGCATCATCTCGTCATCCGGCAGCAGCGGGATCGCCGCCAATGCCGGGATCGAGGCCGCCGGCAAGCGTGTCGGTCGCGAGCTGGACCTCGTCGCCAAGCAGAGCACGCCGATTCTCAACTGGATCCGGCCGGAGATCATCGCGGTCTACGAAGACGTGCGCCAGTCCGGGCGCGAACTCGCCAAGGCCGTCATTGCCCGCATCGACGGGGTCGATCCGCAACTGCTGCAAAGCGTCAGCAAGCCGCGCTGGGAATAGGACCGGCGGAGCGATTACCCCTCGCCTTACCCGTCGCCACCCTGAACCAGTTCAGGCGAATGACGGGCGCTGTCCATCGGCCCAGACAACAACCGAATTGCGGCCATTGACCTTGGCGGTATGCAATGCCGCATCGGCCCGCTTCAGGAGTTCGTCCGCCGTGACCTGCATGACACCATGGGCAACGCCGATGCTGACCGTCACCGGCACCAGTTCGCCCCCAAGAAAGAACATTTGCTGCTCGACGCTGTCGTGGATGATGTGGGCGAGCTTCTCCGCGTCCTCAACCTTGCAGAATGGCACATAGGCTGCAAATTCCGCACCGGCGAGGCGTCCGAGCAACGCGTGTTCCGGCAGTTCCCGCAGAATGATGTCGGCGCAGTTTTTTAGGACCTCGTCGCCGCCGGAGTGGCCGAAGCGGTCATTGATGCGCTTCACATGGTCAACATCGACATAGAGGAAAGCCCCCTCGCCGCGCACCTTGGTCGAGAGTGTCTGCAGCATGTCGAGGAACGTGAAGCGGTTGGCAAGCCCGGTGAGTGAATCCGTCGCGCTGGCCCAACGCGTTTCGACGACCAGACGGTCGCGCAACAGAAGCAGGAACGATACCGGAGCGACAATGGACTGCAGGAAAACGGCGAGCACCGCAGGGAATGTCCAGAAGGGCAGACCAGCAGACAGGCCTTGCTGCGGCAACGGCGCGACGAAGGTGGCAAGCCCCGTCAAAAACAGAATCCCGGCTTGCAGAGAAAACCAGATCCGGGTGGCGCGCCGATTGGCGAGGTGCTCCTCGCGCTCCGATATGCGGTGCTCCCAGGCGATCAGCCCCGAATAGAGCGCGCCGAGCATGCACAGGAACAACGAGCGGGCATTGGCATCCTGTTCGAAGACCGGCGCGGATGCTGTGAGCACAAAGAAGAGAGCGGGACCGGCTATGGCCAGGCGAAGATCGACCCTGCGGTGATCGAAAAGTCTGAGGCCCTGCCATGCAAGGGCGCCAGCGAGCAGGAAATAGCTCTGCGCAAATGATGTGCCGATGAGATAGCTGTCGCTAACCAACGCGAGCAAGGCACCGAGCGAGCCCGCAACCGCACCAACAGCCCAGAGAACGAATTCGATGCGACCGGGATCCTCTCGCCAGTGGCGGAGGAAAACAGCCGCAAACACGGCAAGAACGGCAAAACTGCCCAGCAAGACCGTTTGAATATCGATGGAAAACATCAGAAAAGCCTGAAATTCGAGCGTTTTTATTAACTAAGCGCCACGCTAGGCCCCACCTGTTAACTCCGTGATAAGACAAGAATTAGAATTTTAACCATCCAGAATTGGCAGATGGCCTGGCACGGCTTGTTCACAGGGAAATGATCTGCCCGTCTCGACCGACCACAATTTCACCACCGAAGATGGACCTGACGGCAGCACGCCAGTGCTCTTCGGTAAATGCCGGGTCATCGGCGGGGATGAGATGGTTGAGAACCAGCATGCCCACGCCGGCCTCCTGCGCAATCAGCGCGGCGTCTGCGGCGAAACTGTGTGAGGCGATCAGATGCTCGCGCAGCCGGGTGCCATTGCCGGTGCGCCTGACGATGCTGTCGAGCCCCTCCGGAAGCATGGCCTCGTGCACCAGGAGATCGGCGCCGCGGGCGAAATCGGCAAGCGGTGGGAACGGAGCCGTGTCGGCCGAGAAAACGACCGTCTTGCCGGAGCCCTTGAACTTCAGTGCGAAACAATCCGCCACGGGCGGGTGATCGACACGCAGCGCCTCGACTGTGAGGTCCGCGTCGCGAAGGATCTCGCCCGGACCATATTCGACCACGCTGACCAGTTCCGAGATGTCCGGACGCCCTTCGTCGGCGATCCGGGTTTCGATGTCATAGGCGAGTGAAGCGAGGAAGCCCGTCCAGACGGCGCGGGTTCCGGGCGGGCCATAGACGGTCACCGGATGGTCGAGCCCGGTGGTCCAGGCGGTGTGGATCAGCGGACCGAGCTCCAGCACATGATCCGAATGCAGATGGGTGATGAAGACGAGATCGAGCTCCTTCAACGACATGCCCGTCTCGACGAGACCGCGCGAAACGCCGAGCCCGCAATCGATGACCATCCGGCGTCCGGAAAGCGTCAGCAGCATCGAGGTCGGATTGGGGCCGCCCGGCCGGATCGCCGGTCCGCCCTTGGTGCCGAGTAGCGTGAGCGCATGGGTCATGGTGAGGCTCCGAAAGAAATGAGGCCCGACATCGCGAGATACCGGGCCTCGGTCAGAATGTGGTCGACTTGGCGATCAGAACTGGCCGGCCCAGGGACCGTGATGCAGATCCTTGCCGTCGAGCCGATCGAAGCCATGCGCGCCGAAGAAGTCGCGCTGCGCCTGGATGAGGTTTGCCGTGCCCCGACCGCGACGATAGGTGTCGAAGTAGGACAGTGCAGAGGCGATCGCCGGCACCGGCAGGCCCGAGAGCGCAGCATGGGCCACGACACGGCGCAGCGCCCCGTCGGTTTCCTTGACCATCTGGGCAAAGGCCGGCGTCACCACGAGGTTCGGCACGTTCGGATCCTTGGTGAAGGCCGAGGTGATCTCGTCGAGGAACTGCGAGCGGATGATGCAGCCTGCGCGCCAGATGCGCGCGATCGTCGGCATCGGCAGCGACCAGTTGAACTCTTCCGAAGCGGACGACATGACCGCAAAGCCTTGCGCATAGGCTGCGATCTTGGCGGCGAGCAAAGCGTTTTCGAGATCAGCGATGAAGGCGGCCTTGTCCTTGGGGGTCTCGGCAAGCGCCGGCAGACCGAAGAGCTTTTCGGCGGCCAAACGCTCCTCGCGCAGCGACGACAGCACGCGACCGGAGACCGCAGCCTCAATGCCAGAGGCGGCAACCGCGAGGTTCTGCGCTTCAATGGCGGACCACTTGCCGGTGCCCTTCTGGCCGGCGGCATCGACGATGACATCGACCATCGGCTTGCCGGTTTCGGGGTCGGTTGCCTTCAGGACCTTCTCAGTGATTTCGATCAGGTAGGAGTTCAGGCGCCCCTTGTTCCATTCACCGAAGATCTCGCCGATTTCGGCGGCAGACATCTTCAGGCCGTCGCGCAGGATGCCGTAGATCTCGGCGATCATCTGCATATCGGCATATTCGATGCCGTTGTGGATCGTCTTGACGAAGTGGCCGGCGCCGTCGGTGCCGAGCCAGGCGACGCAAGGGTCGTCGTTGAACTTGGCAGCGATCGAAGTGAGGACCGGCTCGACGCGCTTCCAGCTTTCCTCGGTGCCGCCGACCATGATGGAGGGACCGTGACGGGCACCTTCTTCACCGCCGGAGACGCCCATGCCGATGAAGGTGAAACCGGTCCCGGCGAGCTTTTCGAAGCGCGCGACCGTGTCGCGGAAATTGGCATTGCCGGCATCGATCATGATGTCGTTCTGGGCGAGATGCGGCATCAGCGCCGCCATCTGCTGATCCACGGCCTCACCGGCCTTGATCATGATGATGATCGGGCGCGGCGGGCGGATGGCAGCGACGAATTCTTCGATCGTGTGGCAACCGATGATTTGGCCGGCCAGGTCGCCGGCCTCTGCCAGGAATTCGTCCGTGCGCGCCGGTGTGCGATTGAAGACCGCGATCCGATTGCCCTTTTCGGCAATGTTGAGCGCCAGATTGGAGCCCATGACTCCGAGACCGATCAGTCCGATTTCCGCTTGCTGCACGATGTAGCCTCCGCATGCAAATTTTTGGATGCGGCTTTCTCGCATCCGTAAAGGCATGCGGCAAGAGCGAAGTTTGACCGTTCGGTAAACGCTGCATCAAGCATCGGGCTTGTCGTCCTTGTCCGAGAGGACCCGCCAGGCGGCACCGTCGAGGTCTTCATATTGGCCGCTTTTCAGCGACCAGAGGAAGGCAAACAGGCCGAGACCGCCGAGGAAGAGCGCGATCGGGATGAGGAAGATCAACATGTTCATGCGGCGATCCTCGCATCATCAGGGGTTCCTGGCGAGACCGTCACGACGGTCTCCTTTGCCAAGGCATTCTCGTCCAGCGCCAGCCGGTTGAGGCGCAGCGCGTTGGCGACGACGATGATCGACGAAGTGGACATGGCGACCGCTGCTATCAGCGGCGTGGCGTAACCGAGGAGCGCGATCGGAACGGCAATCACGTTGTAGCCGATGGCGAGCGCAAAGTTCTCGCGGATCAAACGGCCCGCACGGCGCGACGCCTCGATCGCAAACGGCACGGCTTCGAGCCCGTCGCGCATGAAGACGAAGTCGGCGGCCTGGCGACCGACATCGGCGGCAGTGGCCGGTGCCATCGAGACATGCGCTGCCGAGAGCGCCGGCGCATCGTTGATGCCGTCACCGACCATCAGCACGCGGCGCCCGCGGGCCGATGCATCCGCGCAGGCTCCCGCTTTTTCGCGCGGGGTGAGACCGGCTCGCCAGTTGTCGATGCCGAGATCGGCTGCAAGCTTCGCGACGACCGGCGCGCGGTCGCCCGAGAGAATGCCGAGCTCAAGGCCGAAATTGTTCAGGGCCTCGATCGAGGACCGGGCACGAGGGCGCAGCATATCCTCGAACAGATAGGTGGCGCGTTCGATGCCGTCGAGCGAAAGAACCACTTCCGAATAGGGCTTGTCGCTGACATCGATCGGCTGCGTGGCACAGGCGAAGCGACGATTGCCAAGGCGCCAGACGCCCTCCTCCGTTTTCGCCTCGACACCGGCGCCGGGCACTTCGCGAACGGTGTCGAAACCGCGCGGCTGTCCGCCATAGGCAGACCAGAGTGCCCGAGACAGCGGGTGACGGGAATGCGCGGCGAGACCGGCGGCGACGCCGAAGGAAACGGGATCCAGACGGGCAGCATCGACAACGCGCGGACGGCCAAGCGTCAGCGTTCCCGTCTTGTCGAAGGCGACGGCCTCGATTTCGGCGAGACGCTCCATGGCCGAGCCATCCTTGACCATGACGCCCGCCTTGAACAGGCGGCCGGCGGCCACGACCTGGACGACCGGTACGGCGAGACCGAGGGCACAGGGGCAGGTGATGATGAGCACGGCGATCGCAACCATCATCGCGTGTTTCCAGTCACCGTCATAGAGCCCCCAGCCGATGAAGGCGGTGATGGCGAGCAGATGCACGGCCGGCGAATAATATTGCGCTGCGCGGTCGGCGATCCGGCGATAGCGCGCCCTGCCCCCTTCGGCAGCCTCCATGAGATGGATGATCTCGGAGAGGAAGGAGTTCTGGGCCGTGGCAGTCGCGCGCACGGTGAGCGAGCCCGTGAGGCTGAGCGTGCCGGCCTGGACTTCGGAACCCGGCCGGACAGAGACCGGCGCACTTTCCCCGTTGACGATCGACATGTCGAGATCACTCTCGCCTGAGACGACGAGGCCATCCACCGGGATACGGTCACCCGCGGAAATGGCGACCTGATCGCCGACGCGGATCTCGTCGACGGCGCGATATTCGCGCGATCCATCCACTGCAAGTACCATCGCGCCGCGCGGATTGAGGCGGGCAAGCCCGCTGATCGCGGACCGTGCCCGATCGCGCATGATGTGATCAAGCGTGCGGCCGATCAGAAGGAAAAAGAGCAGCGACGCCGTCGCGTCGAAATAGGCATGCTCGCCGTGATGGATGGTTTCCCAGAGCGAGGCGAAATAGGAGAGCGTGATGCCGATCGCGATCGGCACATCCATGTTGGTACGGCCGTGTTTCAGGGCGTTCCAGGCAGATTCGTAAAAGAAGCGACCAGCATAGATCAGAGCCGGGGCGGCGATCATGGCCGAAATCCAGTGGAAGAGGTCTCGTGTAGAAGCTTCAGCACCTGACCAGACAGAGACAGACAAGAGCATGATGTTGGTGGCCGCGAAGCCCGAGACCGCAACCGCCCGGATCAACTTGTTGCGCAGCGCGTCGGAAGCCTCCTCGGCCGCCGTAAAGAGATGGGCGGAATAGCCGGTCGAGGCGATGGCACGCGCGAGATTGACAGGGTCGGTCTCGACACCGTCCACGGTTTCCTTCCAGACGACGGAGACGCGCTTGGTCGAGAGGTTAACGCGTGCCCGCTCGACTTCAGGCAATGCCCTGAGCACGCCCTCGACCGTGGAAATGCAGGTGCCGCAATGGACCGCGGGCACACTCATGTCGACCTGCCAGAGGCCGGGTCCGACTTCACGGCTGGATAGCTTCAACTCCTCTGCCGACGGCAGGGAGCCCCCTGCCCGCTCTATGTCGAGGGCACCTTCGGTGCCCGCTGCGCAGCAACTCATCGTCATTCTCCCGAAACGGCGACCCGCCTGGCCTCATGCATGATCATCTTGCCATCCTTGGTCGCCTGCATCTCGACGATCCAGCTGCCGGGAAGGATGGCCCTGTCTGCCAGATAGAGACCGTTACCGGCAGGCGTCAGCTGCAGTTCGAAATCCTGGGCAGTGCCAACAGGACGCTTGAAATGGGCGGTCACCGAATCAGCCACGACCGGCGTGTTTTCCGGCAGGGTCAGGCGGTAGCGCATGCCCTTGCCGTCGACCTGGAGCTCGCCGGCAATGCCGGTCGCCAGCATATCGCGGATGGCCGCCGTCTTGCCGTTGAATTGCTGGCTGGCGACATAGGTGTTCTTCACCACCAGACCGCTCCAGGTGGACGTCGCGAGATAGGCCATGGTGAAGTTGACCGTGATGATCGTGCCGAAGAAGGCCAGCATGATCGCCAGCATGTGCCAGCCGGTGAAGGTGAAGGGCTTTTTTGCGTCAGTCGTCATCTTTTTCTCCCGGTCCCATGAAGACGGCCTCATAGACATCGCGCTCGTCACTGCCCTGATCCTTGGCAATGAACTGAAATTCCTGATTGTCGTCCTCGACCTTGTCACCCGCGAGCGTCACAAAGACCTTGAGGGTGGTCGCCTCGTCCGGTTCGACCGAGACGGTGAAGGAACGGGCGGGCGGCTGGTTGATACCGTTGATCTTCATCGTCGCATCCGGCAGCCCCTCCAGAGACACCTCGATATCGCGTGGGACGGCAATCATGTTGAGGATGCGGATCGTATAGCCATTGCGGATCGATCCGTCAGATTCGAGCACGAATTGCGGATTGCGGTCGTGCAGAACATTGAGCTCCAGACGGTCACGACCCAGAAGCGCCACGAGCATGCCAATGCCGACTGCCGTCCACACACCCATGTAGAGGAGCGTCCGGGCGCGGAAGATGACACGCCAGTCGAAATGCCGGATCTTGTCCGAGAAGCTGCCGTCTTCGTTGCGCACCTTCTTCGGGTCAATGGTGGTGGTGCCGCCACCGGTGGCGAGCGCCATGTTCGACTGGTATTCGTCGAGCGTCGCATAGGCGATGAGGCCACGCGGCTTGCCGGTCTTGTCCATGACGCCGTCGCAGGCGTCGATGCAGAGCGCACAGGTGATACATTCCAGCTGCTGGCCGTCGCGGATATCGATGCCCATGGGACAGACGGCGACACAGGCATTGCAATCGACGCAATCGCCGACCGGTTCGCCTGATGCAATCGCCTTCTTGGCATGGCGAGTCCGCGGCTCACCGCGCCAGTCGTTATAGGTGACGACCAGTGAATTTTCGTCGAGCATAGCGGCCTGGATACGCGGCCAGGGGCACATGTAGATGCAGACCTGTTCGCGCATCAGACCACCGAAGACGTAAGTCGTGGCAGTCAGGATGGCGACGGTCATGTAGGCGACAGGTGCCGCATTGCCGGTGATGAAATCCATGGCGAGATCAGGCGCGTCTGCGAAGTAGAAGATCCAGGCGCCACCGGTCAAAACGCCGATCAGGATCCAAGTCACATGCTTGCTCACCCGCTTCCAGATCTTGTCGAGGGTCCAGGGTGCCGATTCGAGCTTGATCCGCGCGTTGCGGTCGCCCTCGATGAAGCGCTCTACCACGAGGAAGAGATCGACCCAGACCGTCTGCGGACAGGTATAACCGCACCAGGCCCGTCCGACGGCGGAGGTTAGAAGGAAGAGGCCAAACCCGGCCATAACGAGCAGGCCCGCGACGAAGAAGAATTCCTGCGGCCAGATCTCGATGAAGAAGAAATAGAAGCGCCGATGGGCGATGTCGATCAGGACAGCCTGGTCTGGCGCAAACTCGCCGCGATCCCAGCGAAGCCAGGGCGTCAGATAATAAATGCCGAGCGTGATCGCCATGACGATCCATTTGAAACGGCGGAAGCTGCCCTCGGCACGCTTGGGAAATATCTTTTTCCGGGCTTCGTAAAGGGGGCCGCGGGTCTTTGCCGACATCACCGCCTCGGCATCGAGTCTCTCGATATCGGGCAATTCGGTGACATGTGTCTGATCGGCATGCAGGTTCATGGGACGAGGACCTTCTTCTGATGCTCGCCTTGTCCCACCTCCCCGGCCAGCCTGCCTTGACTTAAGTCAAGCAGCGGCGAAGCGTCGCAAGACATAGAATTTTCCATATCTGCAAACAAAAAAGGGGCCGCATCCTGCGATGCGGCCCGAAGTCGGGAATTGAGGAAAAGCCTACTCTCCGCCACCCAACTGGTGGACGTAGACGGTCAGCTGCTTCACGGTCGTATCGCCGAGGCGCTGCGCCCAGCCGGGCATTGCGCCGTGGCGCGGCTGGCGGATCTGGGCAGCGATCTGGGCCTCGCCATCGACCTTCAGCCAGATGGCATCGGCGAGGTTCGGCGCCCCGAAGTCGCGATTGCCTTTGGCGTCTTCACCATGGCAGGACGCGCAGTTGTCGGCATAGAGCTGTTTGCCCGGCTCTACCATGCTCGCATCGAGCGGCGTACCGGTCAGGCTGACGACATAGGCTGCGACCTGCTTGATCTGCTCACCGTCGAGCATGTCGGCAAAGGCCGGCATTTCGGAGATCCGGGTATCCGGATCCTGATCGTAGCGGATCCCGTGGGCGATGGTGGTGTGGATGGCTTCGAGGTCACCACCCCACAGCCAGTCGTCGTCGTTGAGGTTCGGATAACCGGCACCGCCGGCCGCCCCCGAACCATGGCAGGGCGAGCAATTAACCTTGAAGGCAGCGGCTCCGCCGGCGACGGCGAACTGTGTCAGTTCCTTGTCGGCGACGATCTGGTCAATCGGTAGCGTGGCGATCTTGTCGAGGTAGACCGACTGCGCCGATTTCGCCGCAGTCAATTCGGCTGCGACTTCCGCACGGCTGGAGTAGCCGAGCAGCCCCTTGGTGTTCTCGGTCAGGAGTGGCCAGGCTGGATACATGATCGTATAGCCGATCGCCCAGACGATGGTCGCATAGAAGGTATAGACCCACCAGCGCGGCATCGGATTGTTCAGCTCACGGATGCCATCCCACTCATGGCCGGTGGTTTCGACGCCACTGATCTCGTCGATGTGTTTCTTGTCTGCCATTGTTCAATCCTCCTTGAGAGGGATGCTGGCCGCGTCGTCGGCAGATTTCTTGCCGCCCGGGCGGAATGTGAAGAGCACGACTCCGACGAAGAAAAGGGTCATGGCGAGCAGGCCCCAGCTGTCGGCGAAGTGGCGCATGGCCGTGTAAGTTTCCATGGTGCTCTCCTCAGCGGTATCCGGTGGCATCGTCATATGTGGAGAAGTCGACAAGCGTGCCGAGCATCTGCAGATAGGCGACGAGTGCGTCCATTTCGGTGAGGTTTGCCGGATCACCGTCGAAGTCGCCGATCTTGGCTTTCGGGTATCGCTCCAGGAGACCGGACGTATCGGCATTCGGATCCGCCTGGGCCGCGAGATCGGCGGGCGCCTGAGCCAGCATGTCTTCGGTGTAGGGTACGCCGACGAGGCTGTTGGCCTTGAGGTCCATCGTGACATCCACCACCTTGAGCGGCGTCGTCTTCAGATACGAGTAGCTCGGCATGATCGATTCCGGCACGACGTCGCGCGGTTCGTTCAGATGCTGGACGTGCCACTCGTTCGAGTAGCGGTCGCCAACACGGGCGAGATCAGGCCCGGTGCGCTTCGACCCCCACTGGAACGGATGGTCGTACATCGATTCCGCTGCCAGAGAGTAATGGCCGTAGCGCTCGACCTCGTCCTTGAACGGCCGGATCATCTGGCTGTGACAGACATAGCAGCCTTCACGGATGTAGATGTTGCGGCCGGCCAGTTCGAGCGGGGAGTAGGGCCGCATGCCCTCCACCTTTTCGATGGTGTTCTCGAGGTAGAAGAGCGGAGCGATTTCCACGATGCCGCCGATGGTGACCACCAGAAGCGAACCGAGGAAGAGAAGGCTCGTGTTCTTCTCGAGGATTGCGTGTTTATCAAGAATGGACATGGGAGCCTTCCTTTCATTCAGCCGGCTGCGCAGCAGCAGGCATGACCGTTCCGGCGATCGGCGCTTCCTCGCGCTCATAGCCGAGGATGGTCATCAGGACGTTGTAGGCCATGATGAAACCACCGAGCAGATACATGGCACCGCCGATGGCCCGCAGCACAAAGTAGGGATGCATGGCCGCGACCGACTCGGCGAACGAGTAGACCAGGAAGCCCTGCGCGTCGTATTCGCGCCACATCAGGCCCTGCTGGATGCCGGCGACCCAGAGCACGGCCGCGTAGACGACGATGCCGAGCGTTGCGAGCCAGAAGTGCCAGTTGACCAGGCGCAGCGAGTAGAGCCGATTGCGGTTCCAAAGCTTCGGCGTCAGGTAGTAGATGGCGCCGAAGGTGATCATGCCGACCCAGCCGAGAGCGCCCGAGTGAACGTGACCGATGGTCCATTCGGTATAGTGGCTGAGAGAATTGACGGCCTTGATCGACATCATCGGGCCTTCGAAGGTCGACATGCCGTAGAAGGCGATCGCAATCACCATCATGCGGATGATCGGGTCGGTGCGGATCTTGTCCCAGGCGCCGGACAGCGTCATCAGCCCGTTGATCATGCCGCCCCAGGAGGGCATCCACAGCATGATCGAGAAGACCATGCCGAGCGTCTGCGCCCAGTCGGGCAGAGCCGTGTAATGCAGGTGGTGCGGACCTGCCCAGATATACATGAAGATCAGGGCCCAGAAGTGGATGATCGACAGGCGGTAGGAATAGACCGGACGTTCAGCCTGTTTGGGCACGAAGTAGTACATCATGCCGAGGAAGCCTGCGGTCAGGAAGAAGCCGACGGCGTTGTGGCCGTACCACCACTGGGTCAGGGCATCCTGAACGCCGGCAAAGGCCGAATAACTCTTGATGCCGAGGAAGGAGACCGGGATCGCGAGATTGTTGACGATGTGCAACATCGCGATCGTGATGATGAAGGACAGGTAAAACCAGTTGGCCACATAGATATGGCTCTCCTTCCGCCGGATGATCGTGCCCATGAAGGTGATCAGATAGGCGACCCAGACGGCCGTCAGCCAGAGATCGACATACCATTCCGGCTCCGCATATTCGCGGCCCTGGGTGATGCCCAGGAGATAACCGGTGGCAGCCATGACGATGAAGAACTGGTAGCCCCAGAAGACGAACCAGCCGAGATTGCCGCCGAACAGCCGTGCACGCGAGGTCCGCTGGACGACGTAGAACGACGTCGCGATCAGCGCATTGCCGCCGAAGGCGAAGATAACGGCCGAGGTGTGCAGCGGGCGCAGGCGCCCGAAGTTCAGCCAGGGCTCGATGTTGAGATCGGGATAAGCGAGCTGCAAAGCCACGACGACGCCGACGAGGAAGCCGACGACACCCCAGAAGACGGTGGCGATCACACCGTAACGGACGACTTCGTCGAAATACTCCGACTGCGGCGCCTTGGGCTTGGATGCGGAGGAGGATGCCGTGGACGGAGCGAACTGCATCCGACGCAGCATGATGATCGTGCCCGCGGTGAGCACGAAGAAGGCAACCCACATATGGGCTGCGAAGAGACTGTCCTGGGTGAAGGCCACCCCGAGCAGCGCGGCGAAGGCTAAGACCGCCATCACCAGTGTCTCGAACGTATAATTCATTGTTGGAATCCCCCAACGCTTGCTGATCTCATCGCGAGGGAGCCTGGCCCTGGGGAAGAATCCTCCCGCGTCGAATGCACCATTCGCATTGAGGGACCCAGGCCACCTTGATCCAAGTCAATGCGACCGCCGCTAAAATTCGCGAGGTTCGGGACAGCAATCGGGTTCGCGAACTGCCGAGCGCCAGGGCTCAAGACCGCAGGGCGCAAGTGCCCTCATGCCGTGTCTGGGAGTGCTGGGGTGCCATGCGGCGGAGACCCCGTTGGAGAGAACGGACATGCTGACGAACATTCAAGACAGCCATGGCGACAGCGGTGCCACCCAAACGGGCAACCTCCTGCTGGACAAGGGCGAGCGCGACCTGACCTGGCTCAACCGCGCCCATGGTGAGCAACTGGCCCTGTGCCGGGAACTGGAGGAGATCGCCGACTCATTGCCGGCAAGCATCAACCGCCAGAAATGCATCTACGCGGCCAAGGCCCTGGGGCCCCTCATAAAGGGCATTCATCACTACGAGGAAACCGTCCTCTTCCCCATGCTCCAGGCCAAGCCCGACGCGACCGAGACCCTCGGGCCGACGATCGAGCGGCTGAAATTCGAGCATTGCGAGGACGAGTGTTTTGCCGAAGAGCTGACCGATGCGCTTCTGAAGCTCGGCTCCGGCGAAAACGTCAACATGGAGGCCGTCGGCTACATGTTGCGTGGCTTCTTCGAAGGCATGCGGCGCCACATCGCTTTTGAAAGAGAGCATCTGCTTCAGGGGTTCACGGACCACTGAGAAACTGCAGGCGGGCCGGACAGCCTTCACAGCCCGCGCAGCGCCGCCGTCACGCGACAGATCTTCCGCCTCAGGCGGCGACATCCCCGAAGACGGTTTCCGGTTCACCGAGCGTCAGGATGGCACCGCTGATGCTGCCGTCAGCGGCACGCAAGGGACTGAACCGGCCCGGCACGGTGCAAATTTCCATCTGAACCGACAATTTCGTTACGAAGGAACCAGACCGACCGGCATACGCCGAAACCAGAGCGTCACGCAGGCTCTCGTCGCTGCCATCGCCAAGCCCGAGATCAAAAACGCTCCGTCCGATCAGTTCGATCTGCCGCTTGCCGAGCATGCCGGCCATTGCTGTATTGGCGAAGAGGTAGCGGTAATCACTGGTGACGACTGCAACGCGCTCCGGCAGATTGTTGAGGATCGCCTCGTTCAACTGCTCGTCGTCACCACCGAGATGCTGGTGATGCTCGCCGCGCGCCGGCACTTGGGTTTCCTGGATCCGCTTCGGCCCGAAATAACGCTCGACCAGCAGTGACAGCATGGCTGCATGCCGCAGCACGCAGGAGCGGTCGTCGGCGTCTTCGCGCAGGAACTTGGTGAGAAGCCGCATCTGTAGGTAGATGTCGTCGAGATCGGAAGCGCGATAGCTGATCAACGCCGAGATGAGGGGATCGATTTCGCGGTCGAGAACCCGGACGAGTTGATCGTTTCCACTGCGAATGGCCTGATGCAACTGAACATTCTTCAACGAAACCGCTTCGAACATCGCGCGCAGATTCGAATCACGGAATTCGCCAAAAGACATCAGCAACCTCAACCCCTGCGGTGTGACACAAGATCCGATCACGTCACACTCAATTGGGCGTCCGTAACATGAGGTTGCGTCACCTTCAATTGCTACGGGTGTCGGGCTGCGACTTAGCCCAAAAAATATCCGGCCTTCTGGATGAAGTGAAGGATGAAAAATAGGGATGAAGCAGGCAAGGCGTGGCCGAGAACACGGAATCTGAGAACCAGGATTGTGCGAATCAGATCGTCCGCTTGATGTCCCAGCGGTCATGGTACCAGAGCCACTGTTCGGGATATTCCCGCACCCAGGCCTCGACCTTGTCGTTCAGCATCTGCGCCGTCGCATTGACGTCGATCTGCCCCTTGTCGTTGCGCGGCAGCGTGACCTGCTTTTCAATCTCCAGCCGGAAACGGTTTCCAGGAAGACGGATGCAGCGGGCCGGATAAACCTCGCAATCGAATTGTCGGGCGAGCTTGGCAAGCAGCGGGTTGGTCCTCACGGGATTGTTGAAGAACTGCGTCTCCAGTCCCTTCTTGAACTTCTGGTCGACCAGCACGCCAACACCGCCGCCCTGCTCCAGCTGCCGGGCAAGCGCAAAGGACGACCCGGCATGCGACGGCACGAGGTTGCCCATGCGCTTGCGACGGAATTCGAAGACCTTCTCGGCGATATAGGGATTGTTCGGCGGGCGGAACAGCACCGTGACGAAGAGCCCGAAGGCAGCACCGGCGACCGGCAGCAGTTCGAAGTTCGCGGTGTGGCCGGTAAAGACGATGAAGGGACGCGGGTTGTCCCGCAGGTCTAGAAACTGCTCGACACCCGATACCTCAACCCTGCCCTCATCAGGCTTTTCTGGGTTGAAGTCGAACAGCTTGTCGAGGAAGACGTATTCGGCCGCGAGTCGGCCCATATGGCCCCAACTCGCCAGCGCAATGGTCTCTCGCTCCTCTTCCGATTTTTCAGGAAAGGCATTGCGCAGATTGACCTGCATCAGCCTGTGCCGGCTTGTCTTCGGACCGAGCCAGCGCATCAGCCGGTCGGCAAAGTTGATCGCGGCATCCGCTGGAAAGATCTTCAGCGCCGTCAGGAAACCGAAGGCGATCTGAGCCACGGACCAGTGATAGAATTTGCGCAGCGCCAGAACGATGCGGGTGACGACCATCCGCACGCGATCAATCCATCTTCAAGATGATCTTGCCGAACACCTGGCGACCTTCCATGCGGGCAAGAGCTTTGTCGATATCGTCGAACGAGACCTGCGTGTCGATGACGGGATGCACGAGGCCGCGCGCCATCTTCTGCATGGCGTCCGCCATGTTTTCCATGCGGCAGCCGAAGGAGCCGATGAGCCTGAGCTGCTGCTGGAAGAGCATCATCAGGTTTACCTCGGTCGACACGCCTGAAGTCGACCCGCAGGTAACCAGCCGGCCGCCGCGCTTCAGGCAGAACATCGAGGCCGCAAAGGTATCCTTGCCGACATGTTCGAAGACGACGTCGACGCCCTTCTTTTTCGTGAGCTTCCGCACCACGCCTTCGAAGCGATCGGTGCGGTAGTTGATGACGTGATCGGCGCCCAGCGCCTTGGCCGGCTCGATCTTGTCGTCGGAACCCACGGTGGTGATGACTGTGCAGCCGATCTTCTTGGCAAGCTGGATCGCCGCCGTGCCAATGCCAGAACCGCCGGCATGGATGAGGATGGTCTCACCCGGCTGAAGCTTGGCATTGTCGAAGAGCATATGCTCGACGGTGCCGAAGGTGACAGGCGCAAGGGCTGCACCGATGGCGTCCACGCCTGGAGGAGCAGGCACCAGCAGGCGGGCCGGAAGATTAATCTTCTCCTGGGCGAAACCATCAAGATGGAAGCCATGAACGCCGGAGACGTTTTCGCAAAGATTGTCGCGGCCTTCGCGGCAGGGCTTGCAGAGACCGCATGTGCGCGCGCCGTAAACGGCAGCAAGCTGGCCCGGCAGGATATTGCCGACGCCGGGACCGATCGCCTCGACGACACCGGAGGCTTCCGCACCAATCACGAGCGGCATCTTGCGCTTGGCGAATGCCATGCCGCGCCAGCCCCAGACGTCGATATGGTTGAGCGCGACGGCCTTGACGCGCAGCGTGACTTCGCCGGGGCCTGGAGCATCCGGCTCCGGCAGATCGACGATCTCGAGCTTGCGGTCTTCGACGAGTTGCAATGCGCGCATGACATGTTTCCTTCAGGGCCTATGGGGCGGATGAGGCGTCGTCACGCTCCCATCGTCTGCTCGGGCATGTCCCGTGCATCTGCCGACCTTCGTTGTTCTTGCGAGGTTCGTGGATCCTCGGCCTGAAGCCGAGGATGACGTCCCGAATTGATGGCGCAGGCCTTAGACCGGTTCCCGCGTCATGACAAGGCTGGCGTTCTGGCCGCCGAAGCCGAAAGAGTTGGAGAGGACCGCTGAGACCGGGGCCTCCCGCTTCACATTCGGCACCACATCAAGCACGATCGAGGGATCGGGGTTGGTGTGGTTGATAGTCGGCGGCAGCGTGCCGGTCAGCATGGTCTGGATCGAGAAGACGGCCTCGACAGCACCGGCGGCCGTCAGCGTGTGGCCGATCATCGACTTGTTCGACGAGGCCGGAATGGCGTCCTTCAGGCGGTCGCCAAAGACGGACAGCATGGCGCCATACTCCATCTTGTCGTTCTCGGGCGTCGATGTGCCGTGGGCATTGATGTAGCCGATGGCCTCTTCCGACAAACCGGCATCGGACAGCGCTGCCTTGATGGTTGCGATCGCGGGACCGCCATCCGGCGAGGAGCGCGTACGGTGAAAATGATCGGCCTTTTCGCCGCAGCCCTTGATGATGCCGAGCACCTTGGCGCCACGGGCAACTGCAGCTTCGAGCGATTCCAGCACCAGGGTTGCCGCCCCTTCGGCGATGACGAAACCATCGCGTTCCTTGCTGAAGGGCTTCGATGCCTTTTCCGGCGGATCGTTCTGCGTAGATAGCGCAGACAAGAGTGAGAAGCGGATTACGGCTTCCGGGCTGATCGAACCGTCGGTCGCAATCGTGAGCGCCCGCTCGGTGCGGCCCTGGCGGATCGCCTCGACGCCGAGCTGGATCGCGGTCGCGCCCGAGGCACAGGCTGTCGACAGCGTAACCGGCAGGCCGCGCGTGCCGAACTTGTCCGACAGACGCTCCGAGATCGACCCGAACTGCACGGCTTCGAGGAAGACGGGATCCGGCTTTTCGCGCATGGCGGCAAGGAAGCGGTCATAGGCATCGCCCGGCTTAGTCGAGGCCGGTGCGCGCTCGGCGAGCGCAAAGCGGTCATGCCATTCCGGCTCGACCGGTGGGGCTGCCAGGAAGAGCGGGCCGTTGAAGTCGCCATTGATGCCAGCCTGAGCAAGCGCCTCAATGGTCGTCTCGCGGGCCAGCGCATAGGAGCGTTCGACGGCATTGTTGGCGGGCACGGCAATGAAATCCACCGTGCCACCGATACGGGTCGACATGCCCTCGGTGTCGAAACGCTTGATGTAGTGGATGCCGGACTGGCCCGCTGTGAGCTTTGCCCAGTTGTCGGAGAGGCCCTGGCCGAGCGAGGTGATCACACCCATGCCAGTTACGGCAATGATCGGGCGGCCGAGATGATCCTTGAAGCGGCTATCGGTCATGGATCTATCCTCCTCACGCATTCGCCGAGAGCACGGCAAGGCCTTCGCCCCGCACATAGCCGACGGTGGAGATGATGGCATGTTTGGCCGGCCCGGCATGGGCGGCTTCGCTGGCCGGATCGAAGGCGGGCACCGTTGCACCGGCGTCGATGGCAAGCGCTGCAAGCGCCAGGCCCGCCGGGAACTGCGCTTCGACCGAATGACCGATCGAACCGGCATATCCGCGCACCGGCATGCCGGCGAAACGTTCCGTTAGGTGAGCCTTCTCACGTTGCGTCAGCTCGGCAAAACCGGAGGCGCCGGAGAAGACGACCGTATCGGCAGGAGACAGAGAAGCGGCTTCCGGCACCATCTGGCCGAGACGCGTTTCGAGTTTGCCATCGTCGCGATTGCCGCGATCGCCTTCGACAGCGTCAAGCACGGCATAGATATGCGCGCCACGGGCTTCGGCATGTTCGCGGGATTCGAGCACGAGGAAAGCGCCAACCGTGCCGAGGATCATGCCGCCGCCGGACGAACCGTCACGCGACCAGAGCGGCTGCCATGGGCCGGTCTGATGGGCGCGGATGCCCTCGACGAGCAACAGGATGTCAGGGCGTTCGGATACGAAAGCGCCGCCGACAAGCGTGTGCGTCGACTGGCCGGCCTTGATCCGGGCGAAAGCCGTGGCGATCGCCGAGATACCGGCGGCCTCTTCGCCCATGAAGGTACGCGAGGAACCGGTGACCTTGTGAACGATCGAGATATTGCCGGCGAGCAGGTTGGAAAGCTGCGCGAGAAACAGCGTCGGTCGAAGCTCAGTCTTCAGCTTCTCGATCAGGAATTTTTCGCGGTCGTTGCGCTTCAGCGCCTCGTCGACGATCAGGCTGTCGACGGCGATGTCACGCTCGCCACCACCGGCCGCCACGATCAGGTCCATGGTGCCGCAGGCGTCCGCATCGTCCTTCATGCCGGCATCGTCGAGCGCGAGGCCGGCGGCAAAGACGCCGAGACGCTGCCAGTTTTCCATCTGGCGCTGATCACCGCGCTTGGCAATCTGCTGCGACCAGTCGATCTCGGGCAGCTTGTGGACGACGTAAGGCGCGAACTTTTCGCTCTCGAGGACCGGCTCCGGAGCTGTCTTGGCAGACAGCAGCGCGAGATGCGCTTCCTTGCCGGTGCCGTGGCAGGTGACGATCCCGACGCCGGTGATCACCACATCATTCGGTTGTTTGACCATATGCAATCCTCTCGCCGGCAGGCTGGCCGACGTAAAATGCGGGTTTTCCCGAATAAGGCCCCAAGGTCAATAGCAGATTGACCGCTTGCGGCCGAATGCACCTTAAGCCTGAGCCGCCATGGCGGCGATCAGGCCGACTTCCTCGGCGCGTTTGCGCACGATCGGAGCAAGCGGAACCTCGGAGAAGGGCATGGTGCGCAGCTTCAACTGTGCGTCGCAGACCTTCTTGCCACCACTGGTGATCTTCGCCTTGGTGACGGCAAAGCCGGAGCCGTCATGTTCGAGCACAGCCTCGATGTCGAGCACGGCGCCCGGTTCGACGAAGGTACGCATCTTGGCGCCGTCGACCGACATCAGGAAGGGCATAGCTTCGAAATCCTTGACCGCGAGCAGCAGCATGCCGGAGGCCTGCGCCATGGTCTCGATCAAGAGCACGCCTGGCACCAGCGGCATGCCGGGAAAATGCCCTTCGAAAACGGGGCTTTCCATCGGCACGACAGAGGTGGCCTTCAAACGACCAAGGCCGAGATCCACGCTCTCGACCTTGTCAATCATCTGGAAATATTCAAGCAGCATGACGATGTCCGCTCCTTTGGAGACGGCTCAGCCCTTGGCGGCGCGAAGTTCGTCGATCTTGGCGCAGAGGTTCTTCAGGACGAAGTATTCCTCGGTCGAAACCTTGCCTTCGTTGACTTCCTGGGTCCACTGCTCGAGCGGGATCTTGATGCCGAATTCCTTGTCGATCGCAAAAACGATGTCGAGGAAGTCGAGGCTGTCGATGCCGAGGTCATCGATCGTGTGGCTTTCCGGCGTAATCGTCTCGCGATCGATTTCGCTGGTCTCTGCGATGATGTCGGCAACTTTGTCGAATGTAGCGGTCACGCCAGTACCTCATATGTCTCAAATTCTGGGTTCCACATAAGGAAAGCAGCGTGAAATGCCAATGGTGGTTTTGTATGACCGCGTAATTTGCAGTCGTAGTGTTGCCTAAACAGCAATCGAATGGCGCCCCTTGCCGGTCGATAGATAGCTGTCGAAAACGGCGGCAATGGTGCGTGCGAAGGGCCGACCGCCCTCGGTGATGACGAAGCGGTCGTCTTCGATCAGGCAGATCCGATCCTGATTGGACTGGGCAAACGCTCGCGCTTCCTCAACGATGGCATCGACTGCATTGCCGAATTCGGACCTGAGGTCCGGGAAGGAGACAGCGAAGCGGCACATGATCTCCTCGATCACGCGGCGGCGCAGTTTGTCGTCCTGGCTCACCTCGACACCACGGACCGCAGCGAGACCACCGGCATCCGCCATGCGCTGATATTCGCCGGTCGCGGGCATGTTCTGCACATAGCCCTGCGGCAATTGTCCGATCGAGGATGCGCCGAGGCCGATCAGGGCTTCCGCCGCGTCGTCCGTATACCCTTGGAAATTCCGACGCAGGCGCCCTTCTCTGGCCGCGATCGCCATGCTGTCGGTCGGGAGCGCGAAGTGGTCGATGCCGACAGGTTCGTAACCCGCCTCGACCAGCATGGCAGCGGCAAGGCTCATCTGACTGAAGCGTTCCTCAAGGCCGGGCAGCACGTCTTCCCTGATCATCGTCTGGTGCTTCTTCATCCACGGCACATGGGCGTAACCGAAGAGCGCGATGCGATCCGGGGCCAGCGACAGGATGTCCTTGACCGTCTCCGCCACGGTCGCCTCCGTCTGGTGCGGCAGACCATAGAGAATGTCGCAATTGACCGAACGCACGCCGCGGGCCCGGACGGCCTCGACCACCGATTTCGTCTGTTCGAACGTCTGGATCCGATTGATTGCCTTCTGCACCTCTGGGTGGAAGTCCTGAACGCCGAGGCTAGCGCGGGTCATGCCGATGGCGGCGAGCGCATCATAGCGTGCCTCGTCGAGATCATTGGGATCCATCTCGACGCTGATTTCGACGTCGTCGGCGAAACGGAAGGCCGCCCGCAGCGTCGCCATCAAGTCGATCATGTCGTCATGACGCAGCATCGTAGGAGATCCGCCGCCGAAATGCACGGCCGTCACGGTAGCATCGCGGCTGACCAACGCGCCAACGGCAGCGATCTCCTTCTTCAATGATTCCAGATAGATCGCTATCGGCTCGTATTTCAGAGTGTGCTTGGTGTGGCAGGCGCAGAACCAACACAACCGATCACAATAGGGAATGTGAAGGTAGAGCGAGATCCGCTCTTTGGCCGTGATCGCCTGCAGCCACTGCGCATATTTGCCGCAGTCGACGCCCTCGTGAAAATGTGGGGCCGTCGGATAGCTCGTATAGCGTGGGACAGCACCAGAGTATTTGGCCAGGAGGGAGTTTTGCATGATGTTGCGCTGCCTTGAACGTATCGAGCTACGACCAAAGATAGCGCGAGCCAAAGATGCGGCCTTTGACTTCGATCAATTTGCTGATAGATTAATCACGTAGAGTTTATCGAAACTCAGAGGCCCGAAATGGGCCGCCGACCGGACGCTGCGGGCTGCAGCCGAAACCGCGTCAACGGGATGGCAAGACCATGGACACCTACAGAAAACACGTCCCGGAATGTGACGCTCCGGTCGTCTGCCGCTCCTGTGAAGCGCGCCATGGTGGCCTGTGCTCGGTGCTCACGGCATCCCAGCTGATCGAGCTCAACCGTCACTCGATCCGCCGCCGCATCGATGCCGGCAACGAGGTCATCGGCCAAGGCGAACAGGTCGGCAGCTACAGCAATATCCTGAAGGGCGTCATCAAGCTGTCGAAGATGATGGCGGATGGCCGCCAGCAGATCGTCGGGCTTCAATTCGCTCCGGATTTCCTCGGCCGTCCCTTTCTCGGCGAGAGCACGATCACGGCTGAAGCGGCGACCGACACCGAGATCTGCACTTTCCCGCGCAATGTCGTCGACCGGATGGTGGGCGAAGTGCCCGACATGGAGCGCAAGCTGCATTCCCAGTCTTTGAAGGAGCTGGACGAAGCCCGCGACTGGATGCTGACGCTGGGCCGCAAGACCGCCCAGGAAAAGGTGGCGAGCTTCCTTTACCTGATCGCCACCCACATCGATCCGGAAAGCGAAGGCATCCAGACCTTCGACCTGCCGCTGTCGCGCGCCGATATTGCCGACTTCCTCGGGCTCACCATCGAGACCGTCAGCCGCCAGATGACCAAGCTCCGCAAGGACAGCGTCATCGTTATCGAGAACAATCGCCACGTCATCGTGCCGAAGCTCGATCGCCTGAGGGACGCAGCCGGTATCGATTGATTGACCGTCTCGACGACGGACAAGTTTGCCGTTTCCGGATTTGGTGATCGGGCTCATCGGTTCAGAGCAACCGAGTTATCAACCATATGACCGCGACCAGACCTGCCATCACCGTGCACGCCGTATAGAAAACGCCAATACCACTGACAATATCGGCGGGACCCGCATTGTCTCGACCGCCTGCATGCATCATCGGCTCGCTGACCCTGACGCCGGCATAGACGCGCGGGCCCGCGAGTTGCAGGTCGAGTGCGCCCGCCATGGCAGCTTCCGGCCACCCGGAATTCGGCGAGCGATGCAGGCCGCTGTCGCGAAGCGCAGCCGAGAGCGAGCGACGGCCGGCCCCTGCCCCGAGTCTGACAGCGGCAGCAAGCGCGATGAAAAGCGCAGAAAGCCGTGCTGCCGGCCAATTGGCGAGATCATCGAGCCGGGCGGAGGCCCAGCCGAAATCGAGGAAGCGCTCGGTCTTGTGCCCGATCATCGAATCGGCCGTGTTCAGCATCTTGTAGGCGAGAATGCCGGGCAGCCCGGCAATCGCATACCAGAGGGCCGGCGCCACGACGCCATCGGCAAAATTCTCCGACAGGCTCTCGATCGCCGCCCGCGAGACACCCGCCTCGTTCAGCGTTTTCGGATCACGACCGACGATCATCGCAACTGCCCGGCGCCCCCCTTCGAGCCCTTTCTGTTGCAGTCCGTGCGCGACCGCCTGGACATGATCGCCGAGACTTTTTTGCGCAAGAAATACAGCGACGAGGATCACTTCCAGCACCAGACCAATCGAGCCGAGATGAGCAAAGAGCCACGACAGGACGAGGCCGATGACGATCGAGGCTGCAAGCAGTGCAAGAATCGTCAGGACACCGTTCAGCCGCCGCCCCTCGGCGGTGAAAGTCGAGCGATTGAGCGGTTTCTCGAAGAGATCGATCGCCTTGCCGAAGAGGACGACCGGATGCGGCAGCCGGCGCCAGAGCCAGGGCGGGTCACCGACGATCCGATCAAGCCCGATGGCAGCCAGCAGCAGGAGAAGATGGCTCATGCGATCACCTCGGGAAAGACCTGAGCGCGGCGAGCAGGCGCGCATCGCCGGCTTCGTCCGACGCAAGGCCGAAACGCAGCCAGTCCGGCCGATAGTCGAATTTGCGCGTCAAGATGTATTGGCTGCAGAGGTGTGCATGCAGGGCATCCGCAGACGGCTCCTCCACTAGGCGGAACAGTTCCGTGCCTCCGCGCACTGTGAGCCCGGCCTCGGACAGAACCCGCCCGAGAGCCTGGGAACGCTCATGGATGCGATCACGGATGACAGACGTGTCCGATGCCATGAGCTGTTCAGCGAGCACCAGGGCGGGCCCCGACACGGCCCAGGGTCCAAGCCAATCGGCAAAACGACCGGTGATGTTGTCATCAGCGATGACGAAGCCGAGGCGAAGGCCCGCGAGCCCGAAGAATTTGCCGAAGGAGCGGAAGATTATGAGGTTCGAGTTTGGCTCGGCAGCAAGGCTCCGGTTCGGATCCATGTCGCCGAAGGCCTCGTCGACAACGAGAAGACTGCCACGCCGGTCGAGCTCGTCAGCGAGGGCCACAAGCTCAGAGCGTCCGAACAGGCGACCATCCGGATTGTTGGGGTTCACGACGACGACGAGTCGGTGTTCGGGACCAATGTCGCTAAGATCGCCGATCGCATCAACGGCAAGGCCTGCAGCCATGAAGGCTCGGACATATTCGCCATAAGTCGGGGTGAGCACGGCGACGCGGCCACCCGAATGCACAAGACGTGGCAGGAGCTGGATGACGGATTGCGTGCCCGGCACGGGCAGCGGCATGCGATCGCCCGAGCCGTAGAAGAACCGGGCGGCCTCCCGCGCCGCCGTTTCGCGCTCCTTGTCTGGCAGCCGATGCCAGGCGCGCATCGGGATTTCGGGCAGATCGGGCGGGCAAGGATTGATGCCGGTGGAGAGGTCGAGCCACTCCTCCACCCGGCCGCCATAATGCAAGGCCGCCGCAGCGAGTCCGCCGCCATGCTGGATGGGACCACTCACGGCTGTTCTCCAGCGATATCGATCAGATGCATGTAGGATCCCGCGACCGCGCCCCGACGCAGGCCGACGGCGCCAAGCGGCTGGCCAAGCGCATCTTCGGCCTCGAAGAGGCGGTCTGCGGCGCCTTCGGACACGACCGTGGAATAATGGAATTCATGGCCGCTCAAGGTACCTTCGAACATGTCGGGCGCAAGCGAATGAAGGCGCCGATAACCGAGATGCCGTTTCCGCGTCGCATAGCTCGTCACCAGTGGCAGCAGTCCAAGCATTTCGTGCCGGTGTCCGTCGGCATCGATGAGCCCCTCGCCCAGTACCATGTAGCCGCCGCACTCTCCGTAGATCCGGGCACCGCGTGCGGCTGCGGCGGTCATACCTTTGCGAAAGTGCGAGGCCTTAGCAAGCACTCCTGCCTGCAGCTCCGGGTAGCCGCCAGGCAGATAGATCGCATCGGCATCGGCGCCCGGCGCCTCGTCTCCCAGCGGCGAAAAGAAGGACAGCTCCGCGCCCCGCCCGCGCCAGCCTTCCAGCAGATGCGGATAGGAAAAGGCGAAGGCGAGATCGCGTGCGACGGCGATGCGCTGGCCGAGCGGTGAAAGCACCGCTGGCGACGGCTCGGAGGAAAGGGGAGCCCCTTCTGACAGAGCCCGCAGCGCATCGAGGTCCACGCCCGCTTCAACGGCATCGGCCGCGCGTTCGATAAACGTCTCCAGTGCGGCATGCTCGCCGGCCTGCACGAGGCCTAAATGCCGCTCGGGAAGAGACAGATGCGGGTCGGTCCTCAGGCTGCCGAGAACCGGCACCTCGGTCTTGGCCATCGCCGCGCGCAGCATCGCCTCATGCCTGTCGCTGCCGACGCGATTGAGAATCACGCCGGCCACCCGGACATCCGGCCGGAATTGCGCGAAACCGGTGACGAGAGCGGCCACCGATTGCGACGTGCGAGCGCAATCGACCACGAGCACGACAGGCAAAATCAGAAGTGCCGCGAGATCACCGGCGCTGCCGCTGCCATTGGCGGCCCCGTCGAACAGTCCCATCATTGCTTCGACGATCAAGGTACCTTCAGCGGCCGAACGAGCTGCCTGCGATCGGAGAAAAGTCGGCCGCATGGCCCAGGGATCGAAATTGAAGCAGGGCGCGCCGCTTGCCGCCGCATGAAAGGCCGGATCGATGTAATCAGGACCGGCCTTGCCGGGCGCAACGCTCACTCCGCGGCGGCGGAAGGTCCGCATCAGGCCAAGCGTCACCACCGTCTTGCCGGAGCCGGAAGCCGGTGCGGCGATCAGCAGTCCGCTCATGCGGTGTCTTTCCGATCCACGGCAAAGGGATCGGGCAGAAGCTTGCGTCCCGAAGCGGCTCCGAGCCAGTCCAGCGAGGGACGAAGCCGGACAACTTCACCGATGACCACGATCGCAGGAGGCTCGATGCCGGCCGCGAGCATGTCGGTCTCAGCGCGGGCAAGCGTTGTTTCGAGCACGGTCTGTTCTGGTGTTGCGGCATTGCAGACGAAGGCGACCGGCTCGTCGGGCCGACGGCCAGACGCCAGGAGATTACTCGCGATCTGCCCCATGTGTTTCATCGCCATATACATGACGATGACAGGCGAGCCGCGACCGATGGCGTCCCAGTCGATCCGATCGGGAACCACACCCGAGGAATCATGGCCGGTTAGAAATGTGACCGCGTGGTTGACCTCGCGATGCGTGACCGGAATGCCGGCATAGGCGAGCCCACCGATACCGGCGGTTATGCCGGGAACGATGCGGAAAGGCACGCCGTGTTCGATCAGCGTCAGCGCCTCCTCCCCACCGCGCCCGAAGACGAAGGGATCGCCGCCCTTCAGGCGCAGGACCCGGTGACCGGCCTTGGCGAGTTCGACGAGACGAAGCGAAATGTCGCGCTGCTTTGCCGACGGTTTGCCGCCGCGCTTGCCCGCATATTCCAGCATGGCACCTGTGCGCGCCAGCTTGAGGCAGTCCTCGTTGACCAGGGCGTCGTGAACGATCACATCGGCTTCCGACAGGCCCTTAGCTGCAAGCAGCGTCAAAAGACCCGGGTCGCCTGGCCCGGCGCCGGCCAGCCAAACATGGCCAGGCTCGATGGCCGGCAGGCTTGTGGGCAGGGCAAGACGCGTCGTGTCACTCATGCTCATGGTCTAGGCCCCGTCAGGAAAAATTGCAATTCCGCCATGGCGCTTTCCGCGTGCAACCTGCCGCCCCATGCCTTCCGCCCGGCAGCCGGCTCGCCTATAAGCGAACCATGAGCGATGCCGATCGGAAAGATGCAAAGGACGCCGCCGATGGCGAGCGGCTGGAAAAGCCGGAGGGAGCGCCGCTGCGCAAGGGCTGGACAACCGGTTGCTGCGCGACAGCGGCGACCAAGGCCGCCTATACGGCGCTCCTGACCGGCTCCTTCCCGGACCCGGTTTCGATCACCCTGCCGAAAGGCGAAACTCCCGCCTTCGTGCTCGCCCGGGAAGGCATGAACGGAGAGAGCGTCTTTGCGGGCATCGTCAAGGATGCGGGCGATGATCCGGATGTGACCCATGGCGCCACCGTAGTCTCCACGGTAAGACGGCTGTCGCCCGGGAGCGGCATCCGCTTTGTGGCCGGCGACGGCGTCGGAACCGTAACCAAGGCCGGCCTGCCGATCGGGGTTGGAGAACCCGCCATCAATCCGGTGCCCCGTGCGATGATGACGGCAGTGGTCGAGGCACTGGCGAAAGAACACGATGTTTCGCCCGATCTCGAGATCCGGATCTCGGTGCCCGGTGGCGCGACCATTGCGGAAAAGACCTGGAACCCGAGGCTCGGTATTCTCGGCGGCATTTCAATTCTCGGCACGACAGGGGTGGTACACCCCTTTTCCTGCGCGGCATGGATCCACTCCATCCACCGCGGAATCGATGTGGCCCGGGCCGAGGGCCTGACGCATCTGCTCGGCGCGACGGGGTCCACCTCGGAAATGGCCGCACAGGACTTTCATCGACTGCCGGATGGCGCGCTGATCGACATGGGCGACTTTGCCGGCGGGCTGCTCAAGTATCTCCGGGCCCATCCGGTACAGCGCCTGACGATCGCGGGCGGTTTCGCCAAGATGACCAAGCTTGCCCAGGGCGCGCTCGACCTGCACTCGTCCCGCAGTCAGGTCGACAATCAGTTTTATCTGTCAATGCCGGGCAGCGAGACTCTTGCCGGCGCCCAGCGTCAGGCAGTCGAGCATGCGAACACGGCGATGGAGGTTCTGGAAATCATGTCGAGAGAAAGCGTCGACATCGCAGGATCCATTGCTGAAGCGGCGAAGCGAACTGCAGAAGGCGTGCTGCGCGACAGCGGGGTGAGTGTGGACGTCATCGTCACCGACCGCAAGGGAACGATTATCGCCCATGCCGTCTGAGAAACGCGACGCACCGCAAAAGATCCTTATCCTTGGCGGAACGGCGGAAGCCCTGGCGCTTGCCGAACAGCTTGTCGCCGACGGTCATCAGGTGACGACCTCGCTCGCGGGTCGCACCGTCGATCCGGTGCTACCAGTCGGTGCGGTCAGGATCGGTGGTTTCGGCGGCGCCGAAGGGCTGGCAAGCTATCTGCGGGAGGGAGGCTTCGATCGGATGATCGATGCCACGCATCCCTTCGCCCGACGCATCAGCGAGAATGCGATCAAGGCCTCGGCCATGTCGGGGATCCCACTCGAACAGCGCCTGCGCCCACGCTGGCAGAAACAGCCTGGCGACCGGTGGAAGGCCGTGCGCACGCTGACTGCGGCGGCGGATACCTTGCCAGTCGGCGCCACGGTCTTTCTCGCACTCGGACGGCAATATCTCAATGCATTCACAGGACGGAGCGATTGCCGGTTCGTCATTCGCATGGTCGATCCTCCGGAGACGCCGCTCGGGTTCGCCGACCACATGCTCGTGCTCGGCAAACCAGCCAGCGATCCCGAACGGGAGGCCGATCTCTTTACGGCCCATGGGATCACGCATCTCGTCTGCCGCAATTCCGGTGGCACGGCAGGTTATGCGAAGATCATTGCCGCACGCCACCTGGCACTTCCGGTGATCATCATCGAACGCGACTGAACGCGAACGGCATCAGCGGAATTCGAAGATCTGGCGGAAGACGCCTGGGGCGATGATCGACAGCGGGTTGATCACGAGATTGGGTTTGCTGGTTGCACCAGTCAGCTTGAAGGTGATGCCGAGCAATCCGCGATCGCGGCCATTGCCCAGGATGGCACCGATGACAGGCAGTTCGCCGAAAAGACGATTGAGGCCATAGGCCGGCATGAAGGTGCCGGTCAGATCGATCCGCCCGGCCTGGTCGCGGACGATGCCCTGGAAGGTGGCACCGATCTGCTCGCCACGCACGATGCCGTTTTCCAGGCTGAGCGTGCCGTCAACCACGGCGAGACGTGCAAAGGCGCGCTGGAAACGGGCCGAACTGACATCGATATCGCTGCGGACAGCACTGTTGAGGCTCCGACCATCGGCACCGGTCGGCGTGGTGACGATGCTTTGAAGTCGTTCTTCGTTCTGCACCTGGAAATTGCGCAGATCGAGATTGCCGCTCCAGGCGCCTTCACGCGTTTCGGTCAGCCGCAGATTGGCAAGGCCGCCGCCCAGTCGCTTGTAAGTATCGAGAAAGCGCAATACTGCGCCGGCGTCGCTCGTCGTCACCGAGAGTTCACGCCGTTCCTCCGGTTGCCGCAGTTTCGCGACAAGCGCCTGGCCACTGCCCGTCACGCCGGAAAAATCGACGCCGCGAAGGCGCCCCTTGCCCGAGGAGTAAACCACGGAGACGCCGGAAAGCTGCTCGCCGCCGAAACCAAGGACCCGCTCGAAACGCCCCTCGATCCGAAGCGATTTGCTCGAAGACTTGCCCTTGCCACCATCTCCTGACGGCTGTTGTATCGTCGAAATCAACGAACGCGCGTCGAAGGCGCTCCCATTGGCGACGACGGAATAGACACCCTTGGTCAACCGAACCGTTAGCGCAACGTTGTCCTCTGGCGACAGGCGGACGCGCGACAGATTGGCGGCGACCAGCCCCTTTTCGTCGGCCGACATCTCTCCCGTGGCGCCGAAGCCTTCACCGTCGAGCTCAAATTTCTCGATCAGCGACTGGGTGCCGTTTTTCGACAGTTCGAATTTCGCCGTGGCACCGATGCCCTGCCCCTTGGCCCAGCCGACCCAGGGAATGGTCAGCGTCGCCGAGCGCAGGTCGACTGACACAGCCTGGCGAGTTTCATCCAGGCGGCGCAGTTCGATCTTCATGGGGCCGCTGACGAGCTCGCCGAGTCCCGGCACGAGCTTCTCGCGGGTCGCATTGTCGAGCGTGGCGGTCACCACCCGCTCGCGGCCGACCTCCCCAGCACCGCGACGGACGGGTTCGACGAGCTCCACATCCATGGGCACGTCGTCGATCCGAGCCTCGGCATCGAGCTTTGCCTTGTCCGCATCGACGATCAATTTGCCGTTCACATCGCTGATCTTCCGACCATCGAATGGCTTGCCCACGTCGACGTCTTCCAGGTCGATCTCCGCCGTCCAGCTCGGGGCCGGCGGCTGCTGGTCCGGGACGAGACCGAGACGGATCTTCGCCTTGCCGCGCACCTTGCCGGTAAAATCATCCGCCTTGAAATCGACCGTTCGCAGCGCCTCGATCGGCTTGAACGATACGAGTTCGGCCACGGCGTCGGCAGCGCCGCTGACATCGAGTTCGAGATCCGCCATCAGCGGCTTTTCATAAGCGTCCTGAAGCGTGAGCTTGCCGCGATCAAGCGTCACCATGCGCCCGGATGGAAAGAAGGAACCCGCCGAACGAATGTCGACATCGACCCTTTCGCCCACCATGTCGAATCGACCGTAGACATCGCGAAGAGGCGGCAGGTCACCGGTGAGGTTCAGACGCGCGTCTTCCAGATCGAAGCCGATCTTCAGTTCGTTGGCGTCCAGCCGCACGGGTTTCGGATCGATCGACAGGCGGTTCTGTGGAATGAAGACTTCGATCGTGCCGCGCGGAATGACGCCACCATAGAGATTTTCGAGCACCCATGTCCGCGGTTTCGAGGCGATCCAGTAAGGCCAGAGCTGCTTGACGACGCTGGTGCGCATGTTCTGCACCTCGCCGTTGAAGCGGATCTCCGGCCCTGTGCCGCCGAACCGCATTTGCAGTTTGCCCCGCATGTTGCCACCCGGCGTCGAAGCATCGAGTGTATCGAGCTGCAGCATGTTTTCATCGACCAGGTAGCGGCCATACCCTTTGAGGAAAAACGGAAATGGGGTCTCCCCGGCCGTCGGCACATTCGCCTGCCCGTCGGTCACCACCAGATCGATGCCGAAGCCCTTGCCGAATTCAGGGCCTTCCGGAAGGCGGTCGAGATCGATGATGCCTCCGGAGAGTGGAAATACCGTTTCGTCGAAGCGCGCGATGGAATCCGCGAGTTCGATCGTGTCCTTGGCAAAATCATAGGAGAGTTTGAGCTGGGCATCGGTCAGCTCCTGGCGCTGCCCGTCGGAATAGAAGCCTGCCTTGCGCATGTTGATCGCGAGCGACACGGCCGGCGCCTGCGCGCCATCCTCGCGCCGTGCGTTGAGCAGAAGTTCTGCCGAACCATCTATGCCTTGCCGGGCCTCGCCGACGCTCGAACGACGGAGCAGGAAGGGTGTCACCCGCACATCGGCGATGCGCATCGTCAGGGCTTCGGCCCGGCCGCCCACATTGGTGGTGAGTGCGGTGAGTTCGGTCTGCTGCCCGTTCACAGAGATTGCGCCAAAGATTGACAGCGAATCGTCCTCGCCCCGCTCGAGCACGATGTCGTCGATGGAAATGCTCAAGGGGCGCCCATTGGCGCTGGTCGAGGCAATCTCCAGCCCGCCGAGCCGCATGCGGTCGAGGCCGCCCCGCGAGATGAACCCTTGCAGCCTGTCGAGTTCCGCAAAGGCGTCGGCCAACCGCTCCGGCACCTGGTCGACCCGCCAGTTCGAGAGATCGATGGGCTTACCCTTGGGCAGGACCGTGGCGTCGAGATTGATGCCCTCGCTGACCACTTCCCGAACCGAGAATCGGCCACCCAGAAGGGCGAGCGGTTCGATGATGAAGCGCACCGATTGCGTCAGCGCGACCTGCTGCCCACCGACCTGTTCCTGAAGGGTGACGTCGCGTGCCTCGACCGACAACTCCATATCGTTGGAGAATCGCACTTCCGTTGCGCCGATCTCGGCCACGAACTGCGGGCCGAGCGCATTGTTGAGAACCGTCCGTGCTCTCTGGGCAAGGGCCGCATCGAGCGCACCGCTTTCGACGACGGCATAGACACCGCCGAATACGATAAGCCAGAGGGCGGCAAACCCGCCGAGCACCCTCAGAAAACGCCGGAAAAGCGAGCGCTTCGGCGGTGGACAATGCACGATGAGGGGATCCTCGGCCTGGGCCGAAGGGAGGGCATGCAGCGGCACGATGTCCCGCTTGCGAAACCGTAGCTTTTCGCCCCGGATCTCCGACATGTGCTGGTGATTGTCTCCGTCGACCGATGCCGCTACCAAGTCGCTCTGGACGACTACGGAGCGGACTATATATCGATGATGCCCAGATTCACGCATAAAACGGGCAAAAGAAAGGTTATCCCATGACGGAATTGACTGCTGGGGACATGGCTCCCGAATTCTCCCTGCCCCGCAACGGAGGCGGTACCGTTTCGCTTTCCGATTTTGCCGGAAAGCCTGTAATTCTCTACTTTTATCCCAAGGACGATACGAGCGGCTGTACGACGGAAGCCATCGATTTCTCGGCCCTCGCCGCCGAATTCGAGAAGATCGGGGCGACCGTGATCGGCGTCTCACCCGATTCGGTGAAGAGCCATGACAAGTTCGCGGCCAAACATAGCCTCTCGGTCGTGCTCGCCGCCGACGAAGAACACAAGGCGCTCGAAGCCTATGGCGTCTGGAAGGAAAAGAGCATGTACGGCAAGACCTACATGGGTGTCGAACGCTCGACCTTCCTGATCGACAAGTCTGGCAAGATCGCCGAAGCTTGGCGCAAAGTGAAAGTGCCGGGCCATGCCGAGACCGTGTTGAAGGCAGCGCAGGCCCTTTGACATGCCCGAGATGACGCAGCCCGAGACGGCTTTCCATTCCCTTCGCGGCGCTGCCACCCTCGCCATCCTGAGTGCCGACCTCGACGAGAAGACGGCGCTCGCTCAAGCCGCGGCGATCCGCTGGCAGGAGCGACGCCTGTCCTTGCGCTCGCCACTCGATCCACCGCTTCCCGATCGCCCCGGACGCCCGGAAAAGCCGGAACTGGTTCCGCCCAAGGCCGTCGGCAAGAGGTCGTTGCACACGCTGCCGGGTCGGGTGGCGCTCCTGCATGCCCTCGCCCATATCGAACTCAACGCGGTCGACCTCGCGCTCGATATCGTCGCGCGCTTTGCTTCCGAGCTCGTTCCGCATTCCTTTTTCGACGGCTGGATGAAAGTCGCCTTCGAGGAAGCCAAGCATTTCAACCTGGTCCGCGACAGGCTCCGAACACTCGGCGCCGATTATGGCGACATGCCGGCCCATGACGGCCTGTGGCAGGCGGCGCATTCCACCAGGAACGACCTGACGGCCCGTCTGGCGGTCGTACCCCTGATCCTGGAGGCCCGAGGTCTGGACGTCACGCCCGCATTGCAGGACAAGATGCGCGAGACGGGTGACATGGAAAGCGCCGACGTCCTGAAGGTCATCTACGAGGACGAGAAAGGCCATGTGGCCGTCGGCGCCAAGTGGTTCCGCTTTCTTTGCGCCCGGGAGAAGCGCGATCCGGCCAAGACCTTCCAGGATCTCGTACGCGCCAACTTTCGCGGCCAGCTGAAGGCGCCGTTCAACGACGTGGCGCGGGCAGAAGCCGGCCTGACGCCATCCTTCTACCGGTCGCTGTCCTCCAAGAACAATTCCTCCGTTTGATACGCAATTCCAAACGCCTAACGCTTCATTAACCTTAATTATGCGTAATTGCTAAAGACGGATCGGACAGGCGACTCGTCGATATCGGGCAATGACGCCGCAACAGGCGCGCCCGACTTTATTGGGGGTCAGCGTGGCGGCGGGTTCGAACAACCAGATCTTCGGAAAACGCAAGGTACAGCACGTCGTCATCCTGGCGAGCGGCGACCGCATACGCCACATGACGATCCGCCCCTGGATGATCGCCCTCACCGTCTGCTTCCTCGGCACCATGGCCATCGGCTATCTCGGCGCCACCACCTATCTCGTCCTGCGCGACAATCTGATCGGCGCTACCATGGCCCGCCAGGCGCGCATGCAGCATGAATACGAAGATCGCATCGCAGCACTCAGGGCACAGGTCGACCGCGTCACGTCCCGCCAGCTCCTCGACCAGCAGGTGGTCGAGGAGAAGGTCGAGAAACTGCTCGAACAGCAGATGGCGCTCACCTCGCGGCATGGTCGGATCGACGCACTCCTCGAGGGTGGCGCGCCGAGCGAAGCCCTGCCGGCAGATGGCCCGGTACCGGCCGACAAACCGATTGTCGACGGCGACGACCACGCAGCCCTGTCGAACGGCACGCAGGCCTTCGCGGCGCTTCTGGGCAAAACCGGGAGCGATTCCACCTCCCTGGCTGCAGATGCTGCCAATCAAAAGCCGGCCCTCGCGCTCGGCTATGTCCCGATGACCGGTGAGAATGTCGCCGACCGTGCAGACCGACTGTTCTCCAACATGACCCTGTCCCTGAAGGAGATCGAGGCGGAGCAGTTGCAGCGCATCGATCAGCTCGCCAGCGGCGCATCCCAGACCGCAGATGAAATTTCCGCGATCCTGAAGCGTCAGGGCGTCCCGGTCGACGACGTGGCTCAGCTCCCGGTATCGGACGGGATCGGCGGGCCCTATCTCGCACCGCAGTCCGATCGCGATTTCAACGACTCTTTGAACGCCCTCGATGCGGCCCTCAATCGGCTGGAGACGGTGCGTGGCACGGCGAGACGCCTGCCCTTTGCCAATCCGGCCCCCGGTCAGGACATCACCAGCCGATTCGGCAACCGTCCGGACCCCTTCTTCGGTGGCCTTGCCATGCATGCCGGCATCGACTTCCGCGCGCCGACAGGCACCGAGATCCGCTCGACGGGCAGCGGCAAGGTGATAACGGCCGGCTTCTCGGGCGGCTACGGCAACATGGTCGAGGTCGATCACGGCCTGGGTCTCACAACCCGCTACGGGCACATGTCGCGCGTTCTAGTGGGGGAAGGAGACACGGTCGAACCGGGTCAACTGATCGGCCTCTCCGGCTCGACCGGCCGCTCGACGGGTCCGCACCTGCATTATGAAGTGCGCCGCAACGGCGATCCTGTCGACCCGATGCGCTTCCTCAATGCCGGTATGAAACTCACGCCGCTGATAAATTGAAGCACGTGATCAAAAACGCATAGTCTGCTGTCGTGTTACGCGGAAATAGAATGCTTTTCCGATCCTTTTCGAGACCACTGCCAATTAATCGTGAACATTAAGCCTTTATAGGCTTAAATCCGCCGGTTTCCTTGACTTTCCAGCCGTTTCCCACTATTCGCCGCAACCACTAGCGCCCGATCTCACGGGCTATTGAGCGATGTTCGCGAGAACAGGAACGGAAACTACTTCCCTTTGACCACTTTTGCTGACCTTGGCCTGAGCCAAAAAGTCCTTTCTGCCGTCACCGATAGCGGCTACACGATCCCGACACCGATCCAGGCAGGCGCAATCCCGCCGGCCCTGCAGCGGCGGGACATTCTCGGCATCGCCCAGACCGGCACCGGCAAGACGGCCGGCTTCGTTCTCCCGATGTTGACCCTGCTCGAAAAGGGCCGCGCCCGGGCTCGCATGCCGCGCACGCTCATTCTGGAGCCGACGCGCGAACTGGCGGCACAGGTCGCCGAGAACTTCGAGAAATACGGCAAGAATCACAAGCTCAACGTGGCGCTGCTGATCGGCGGCGTGTCCTTCGACGAACAGGACCGCAAGCTTGAGCGTGGCGCAGACGTCCTGATCTGCACGCCCGGCCGCCTGCTCGATCACTGCGAGCGCGGCAAGCTCCTGATGACCGGTGTCGAGATCCTGGTCATCGACGAAGCCGACCGCATGCTCGACATGGGTTTCATCCCGGATATCGAGCGCATCGCCAAGATGATCCCGTTCACGCGCCAGACCCTGTTCTTCTCGGCAACCATGCCGCCGGAGATCCAGAAGCTGGCCGACCAGTTCCTGCAGAACCCCGAGCGCATCGAAGTCGCCCCGCCGTCCTCGACGGCAAAGACCGTGACCCAGCGCCTGGTTGCCTGCCACAACAAGGATTACGAAAAGCGTTCGACGCTGCGTGACCTGATCCGCGCTCAGGACGACCTGAAGAACGCGATCATCTTCTGCAACCGCAAGAAGGATGTCGCCGACCTTTTCCGCTCGCTCGAGCGCCACGGCTTCTCCGTCGGCGCCCTGCATGGTGACATGGACCAGCGCTCGCGCACGACCATGCTGGCGGGTTTCAAGGCTAACGCGATCACGCTGCTCGTCGCCTCCGACGTTGCAGCCCGCGGCCTCGACATCCCCGATGTCAGCCACGTCTTCAATTTCGACGTTCCGATCCACGCCGAAGACTATGTCCACCGCATCGGCCGTACCGGTCGTGCCGGACGCTCCGGTGCCGCCTTTACCCTGGTGACGCGCAGCGACACCAAGTTCCTCGACGCCATTGAAAAACTGATCGACCAGAAGATCGAATGGCTCGATGGTGACCTGTCGGCGCTTCCCGCGGCTGCGGAAAGCCATGACGAAAGCCGTGGAAAACGTGGCCGCGACAAGGGTCGCGAGCGGCGCGGCGGTCATAAATCCGATACGCGCAGCGAGTATGTCAAACCGGCAGAGGAACAACAGGTGATGGAAGCGGTGAAGGTGGAAGCGATCAAGGTTGAACCGGTTGCGAGCAAGGTAGAGCCGGTGGCCGCAGAACGCCGCACGGACAAGCGACGCGACCAGAACCCGCGCAACAACCGCAGCAATCCCCCGCCGGCAAACGACGACAATCGTGATCGCCGCCGCAACCGTCATCACGACCATGACGACGGCCCGACGCCGGTCGGTTTCGGCGACGACATTCCGGCCTTCATGCTGATCGTTGCTGCCGCAAAGGCCTGATCCCCGTGGGTCAGCCCGGTCTTGATTTCCCCGGTCTCGGGGTCGGTCTTGCCATCCTTCGGGATGGCAAACTGCTTTTGTGCAAGCGCATGAAAGCCCCGGAAGCCGGCCACTGGAACATCGTCGGCGGCAAGGTCGACCACATGGAGCCGGCAGAGATTGCCGTGCGGCGCGAAGCCGAGGAAGAGACGGGGATGACGATCGGCTCGATCCGTTACCTCGGCATGACTGAACAGCTGATCGAAGCGGACCGTCAGCACTGGGTTTCGCTGCTCTATGTGAGCGAAGACACGACGGGCGAGCCCCTGCTCACCGAACCCGACAAGCTCTCGGAGATCGCCTTCTTCGATCTCGACGACCTGCCGCAACCACTCTCGGTTTTCACTAAAACCGTCCTCACCTATTTACGCTGATCGATTTCCCGCTCCGTCACCCGGATAGCCGCATCCAGCGCGATCCGCGCCCATTTTGCCATCATGTCTGGATCGTCGAGCGCCTCGTCGGGTAGCGTCCAGTAGGGCATGGCAACGGGCTTGCCGCTCCGGCCCTCATAGCGCCAACGCACGGCGCCAGCCTCTTCCAGTATCGGGGCGCTATCCGCATCGCCCTTGAGCATCAGTTCGCCACGCAGTTCCAGCGCGAAGATGACGCCTCGCGCATAGATGCCCTTGCCGCCGAACATCCGGCGGATCGTGACAGGCCCGACCGCCTCGAACATTTCCTCGATCGCCGCATTGTCCATGTTCAGCCTTTCAGGATGCCACCGGCCGCCAGGATAGCTTCCGGCGTATCGACATCAAGCCTTGCGGCGGGTCCGATCTCGACATCAATGACGGCCAGTCCTGCGCTCTCGATCACCGGACGTGCGCCGATATCGCCCTCCAGCGCCTTCAAGGCTTCGAAGGTGGCGGCCGGCAGGATAACGGGATTGCCGCGTTGCCCCTCCGAGACGGCCCGGACGATCGCCTTGCCACCGGCCTTGCGATAGGCCTCGGCCAGCGTCGCGATATCAGCCGAAGAGACATTCGGCATGTCGGCAAGCAGAACCATCATGCCTGACAGACCATCGGCTTCGACCGCAGCGAGCCCCGCTTTCAGCGAACTCGCCATGCCGCTGGCGAAATCTGGATTCTCCTCAATATGCGCGCCGAGCCCGGCGAGCGCCTCGGCGACTTCCACACTGCGATGACCGGTAACGACGGTGACGGGGCCGACCATTGCTTCGACCGCCTGCCGGACCGAGCGCCGCACGAGCGGCTCTCCCTCGAATTCGGCCAGCAGCTTGTGTAGACCACCCTCGCCCATCCGGCTAGCGCGGCCGGCAGCCAGGACCACAAGTCCGAAGGCCGCCGGATCGGCATCAGCGGTTGCGGCAAGGCGCGGCAGCGGACGGCTCGGGATCTCCATCAAGAGACCGCCGACGCCCCACCCGGTCATCTCGGCGCGATCAGGCGGATGGCCGGCCAGGATCCGGTTCAGGACCCAGTCGAAGCCGTTCTCCTTCGGCGAACGGGCGCAGCCTGGTGCCCCGATTACCGGCACTTCGTCGATATGACCGAGCACGAGCAGATTGCCGGGATCGACCGGCAGGCCGACCTGCTCCACCACGCCACCGGCAAGCCGGATGGCTGATGGAATAACGTCTTCGGCATCTGCCACGGCCGAGGCGCCGAAGACGATAATTACCGGCGGATAGTCGGACTCGGCCCGGGCATCGTCCAACGCCGCACGGATAGCCTCGCCCACATCCTCGGCACGGTGGTCGACCCGGCGCTCAGAAACGAGACTGCTGCCGGACGCGCTGAGCCGGGCCTCCAGCACGCGAGTTGTCTTCTCCATGACGGAGGTTTTCAGCGAGACAAGCTGCGTGGCGACGAGATGCACCTGATGGGCGCGGTAGGGCTGCACCGCGAACACGGTTCCTTGCTTCAGTGTTTCCGTGGCAGCAGCAACGCTTGCACCGGCAACGGCAAGCGGAATGATCTTGATCGTTGCGACCAGATCGCCGGCACGCACGTCGCGGCGGTCGGACAGGCAGGCGAGCGTGATCGCAGGGTCGACACCGTTGAAGGCATCCACCAGCGCCTTGTCCGCGAGGAAAAGTCCGTTGCATGAGGCATAAAAATTCACCCGCCCCGTGGAGGCAGGGCTGCAACCGAGCCCCGCAGGTTTAACGGCCGTAGCCAGCCTCTCCGCTGCCTCGTTCTCCGTCAGGTCATCAGGGTCGAGCCGGCAGGTGATAACGGAGGAGATGCCCTCGGCTTTCAAGCGGACAAGATCGGCGGCCGTCAGGCGATGGCCCTTGGGCAACTTGCCCGAGGCGAGCGGCTGGGAATGGGCAAGGATCGCCCCTTCGGCGATCTCGGTCGGGACAGGACCGAACTTCACGCTGACGCCCTGTCTTGAGGAACTGCAGACGCCAGGCTCCGACGTCTGAGCGACTGGATGATCTCGGCCAGGATTGCCACGGCGATCTCGGCGGGGGTGGCTGCCCCGATGTCGAGACCAATGGGCGCCCGGATGCTGTCGATGATCGCCTGATCGAAGCCGAGCGCAGTCAGTCGATCGACACGCTTCGCATGCGTCTTGCGCGACCCGAGCGCCCCCACATAGAAACAGCCCGCTTCCAGAGCGGCGATCAGGCCGGGGTCGTCGATCTTCGGATCATGGGTCACGGCGACCATGGCGCTGTAGCGGTCGAGCGGCATGCTCGAAAACACGTCGTCCGGCCAGTCGGCGCGCAGGTCGATGCCGGCGAAACGCTCAGGCGTGGCAAAGGCCGTGCGCGGATCGATGATTGTCACCGAAAACCCGGCAATGGCTGCCATGGGCGCGAGCGCTTGGCTGATGTGTACGGCGCCGATGACAACGATCCTGGATGGCGGCAGATGTACATTGAGGAAGAGGCTTCGCCCGTCGATCTCGGCGGCGCCCGACTTGCCGGAAAGAAGCCGCGCCCGGATTTCCTGCCCCAGAGCGTCGGTGGGCACCTGATCCTCGGCCACCAGCTGCGACGCGCCTGAAGCGAGATCGCTCACCAGCACGGCGCCACGACGGTCGCGCTTCGCCGCATTCAGGGCCTTGAGCGTCGAAACATCCATCAGCAGAGCCTCTCGACATGCACCCGGATCCGCCCGCCACAGGACAGACCCACGCGCCAGGCGGTTTCGTCGGCGACCCCAAATTCCAGCATTCTTGCCGTACCGCTCTCGATGACATCCAGCGCCTCGGTAATGACGGCCCCCTCGACACAGCCGCCGGAGACCGAGCCTTCGAAATTGCCCTCGCCGTCGATCACCAGATGGCTGCCGACCGGCCGCGGCGCCGAACCCCAGGTCTCGATGACGGTGGCGATGGCGACGGAACGGCCCTCGGCGTGCCAGCTCTCGGCAATCACCAGAGGATCACGCAGAAAAGTGTCTGTGCTCATGGCGGGCTCCTTCCTGAACCGAGGTAACGCTTCGGGTCGCAATCTCGATCCGGCGCACCGGACAAAGATTGCACCAGATCCGACAGGGCTTCCAGATTATGCACGGACCTGAGCTCGTCGACATGCGGCAGCATGGCGCGAACGCCACGGGCTCGGGCCTCGAAGCCGGCGAAACGCAGGAGCGGGTTGAGCCAGACGAGCCGGCGGCAGGAGCGGTGCAGACGATCGGTTTCGCGCGACAACAGTTCGACCTCGTCCCGCTCCAAACCGTCGGTGATCAGGAGCACCACGGCACCCTGTCCCAGGACTCGCCGTCCCCAGTGCCGGTTGAAGAGCTTCAATGTCTCGCCGATGCGTGTGCCGCCCGACCAGTCGGCGACAGCGTCGGTGCATTGCGCGATCGCCTCGTCGGGATCACGGTGGCGAAGCTGGCGGGTGACATTGGTGAGCCGCGTGCCGAACAGGAAGGTATGCACCCGACGGCGGCGTTCGGTTAGAACATGCAGGAAGTGCAGGAAGATACGGGTGTACTGGCTCATCGAGCCGGATATGTCGGCGAGGATGACGAGCGGAGGCGGCTGTTGTCGGCGCTCCCGGAATTTCGGCAACATCAGATCGCCGCCCGTGCGTAGCGACTGGCGCATGGTCGCGCGGGGATCAACGATTCGGCCCCGCGCCAATCGATAACGTCGCGTCTGGACGAGATCGAGCGGCATGGCGAGGCGCTCAATGGCCCGGCGGGCCTCCTTCAATTCGGTTGCCGTCATCTGCCCGAAGTCGAGCCGACGAAAGACCTCCTGACCCGAGACCGTGAGCCGGGCATCGACTTCGACGTCAGGTTCATCGCGAGGCTTCGCTTCGCGGCTCCTGTCGGCAAACAACGCATCACTGACGCGCGCGCCGCCCGCCTTGGGTTTCTGCCGCTCGCCGATCGCAGCCACTGGCGACATCAGCGCGATCATCTTGCCGACGAGATCGCGCGAACGCCAGAAGATCGAAAAAGCCTCGTCGAAGACGGGCTGGTCCTCATGGCGATTGACGAAGATGGCGGACAGCGCCGCGTGGAACTCGACGCGCGATCCAATGCCGATCGCATCGACCGCTTCAATCGCATCGATGACGGCGCCCGGCCCGGGCTTCAGACCAGCCTTTCTCAAGACGCGCGCGAAATGCACGATATTGTCGGCGAGCCGTCCATCACCCTGCGCCGATGGCGGCACGACGATGCCGTCAGTTCCACTGCCCTGGTGCCGCCCGAAGGTTTCCATCTCTCAACCAGCCTTCGCCAGCAGCTCAGCCTTGACTTCGGAGAGCAGCTTTTCGCCTTCACTCCCCTGGATGCGAGCGATGTCCTCCTGATATTTCAGGAGCGTGCCCAGCGTATCCGCAATCGTCTCCGGATCGAGTGCGAGCCGGTCGAGTTCGGTCAGTGCCGTCGCCCAGTCGATGGTTTCGGCGATGCCGGGATTCTTGAAGAGATCGACTGTCCGGAGCTTCTGCACGTAAGCGACGATCTGGCGGGAGAGCTGCTCGTTGCAACCCTTAACCTTGCGCCTGATGATGGCAAGTTCATCGGCAGCCGTGGGATAATCGACCCAGTGATAGAGGCAGCGGCGCTTCAAGGCGTCATGTACTTCGCGCGTCCGGTTGGATGTGACGATCACGATCGGCGGCTCGCCAGCCTTGACCGTTCCGAATTCGGGGATCGTCACCTGAAAATCCGAGAGCACTTCAAGCAGGAAGGCCTCGAAGGCCTCGTCCGTGCGGTCGAGTTCGTCGATCAGGAACACCGGCGCCCGCCCGGGCTGCCCCTCGAGCGCCTGCAGGACAGGCCGTCGGATGAGATAACGTTCGGAAAAGATATCGCTTTCGAGCCGCAAGCGGTCCGAGACGCCCGAGGCTTCGGCCATGCGGATTTCGAGCATCTGGGCCGGATAGTTCCATTCGTAGACGGCTGAGGCGACGTCGAGCCCTTCATAGCACTGCAACCGGATGAGCGGCCTGTCGAGCGCCTTGGCGAGTACCTTGGCGACTTCGGTCTTGCCGACGCCGGCCTCCCCTTCGAGGAAGAGCGGACGCTTCATCCTGAGCGCCAGGAACAGCACGGTCGCGAGCGGCTTGCCGGCCAGATAGTCCTCCGCCGACAGAAGATCGATGATGCCATCGATCGTCTCCGGCAGGACCTTTCCCGAGGTTTCTGCCATGTCTCCTCCCATGTTTGAGCGGAAGCTTATAGCGTGTGGTAGCCCCGGTCCAGATAGATGAGTGACGGCTCATGCGCGCCGAAATGCACGGCCTTCACTTCGCCGAAGAGCACGGTATGCGTATTGGTCACCTTACGGTCGGTGACCACGCAGTCGAAGGCGACAACAGCATCGGCGAGCACCGGAGAGCCGGTCGCAAGCACCTGCCATTCGGCAAGTGCGAACCGTTCTTCGGAGGAAAGCTTGCCGAATCCGGCAAAGGCATTGGCGAGATCCTGATGGTGCGCGCCGAGCGAATTCAGCGCGAAATGACCGCTCTCGAACAGGACCTCGTTGCTCGGATTGCTGTTGTTGAGGCAGGCCAGCACGGTCGGTGGATTGTCGGAGACCGAACAGGCGGCAGTAATCGTCACGCCGCGCCTGACACCCTGATGCTCCGTCGTCACGATCTGCACATGTCCTGCATATCGGCTCATGGCGTCGCGATAGACGATCGGATCCAGACCTTGCATGCTCAAATTCACGTCTCCCCCTGGCGGCGTATCCCCGTCGAAAATGCAATATGGGCCGCAGGCCTTACCTTTTCCACAACACCGGAACAATTTCGTTGCAACCACCCGGACCTGTCTGGAAAGCCAGCATTTCCAATTGGCTGCGCTTTCGGCTAGGATCATGTCATGATGAAGAACCCCATGCTGAAACGTATTCTGGCGACCTCGCTGTTCGTGGCCCTCGGCCTCGGGGCGACCTCGGCCGCCGAGTTGAAGCTTGCAGTCGTCGCACCGAAGAGCGGTCCGTTTGCAGTGCTTGGCGCGCAGGTCATGCAGGGCGCTTCTCTGGCAGCCGCAAAGCTCTCGATTTCCCTCATCGAAATCGACGAGACCTGTGATGAAGGCAGCGGCAAAGCAATCGCCGAGGCGATCGCGGCAGCGGGTGCGAAAGCGGCAATCGGATTTCTCTGCAGCGAAAGCCTGAAGGACGCACTGCCCGCCCTGAAGCAAGCCGACGTGCCGGCTTTCACTCTCTCTGTGCGCTGGAAAGGCATCATGGAGGATGCGAACAAGGAAGGCTGGCCGCTGTTCCGCCTGGCGCCAAATGCCGACCAGGAGGCTGGCAAGCTTTCGGACGTAATCCTGCGCGACTGGGCAGGGTCCGCCGTCGCTCTCCTCGAAGACGGGACCATCCGCGGCCGGGAATTGACCGAAGCAATCCGGATAAGCCTGGAGGAACGTGGTCTGAAACCCGCCTTTGTCGACACCTTCCGCCCTGGCCAGGAACAGCAGTTGACGCTGGTCCGACGTGCCAGGAACGCGGGCGTCACCCACGCCTTCATCGGCGGCGACAGGAATGATGTGGCCATCATTGCCCGCGATGCGAAGGCGGAAGGCCTCAGCCTGACGCTGCTCGGCGGTGAGGCGATGCGCGCGGCGGACGAACCTGTCCCGCTGGAAGATGGCGTACTGGCCGTCGGCCTGATCGAGAAACCGCAGGGAGCCGAGGCAGCCGCACTGACTGGTGAACTCGAGCGGAGCAAGATCGAACCGGAAGGCTATGTCGTTCCCGCCCATGCCGCCGTGACCATCCTCGCGGATGCCTGGGGCATTTCGTCGGCCATGGGTACACCGGTTGCGGATGCGCTCATCGGCACGACCTTCGAGACGGCGCTCGGTCCGGTCACCTTCGGCGAGGAGCACGAACTGACCGAAAACCCTTATCGCCTGCTGGAGTGGCAGGGCGACCGGTTCGTGCCGGTGCCGGAGAAGACGCAGTAACAGCCCTCAGTCGCGATAGGGCCAGAAGGCCTGGCTGAACACACCGCCATCGACCCAGATCGTCTGGCCGGTGACGAAAGCTGATTGCGGACCGGCGAGGAAGAGTATCGGGCCTGCGATATCCTCCGGCGTACCGACGCGACGAAGCGGTGTGACGTCTCCCCAGGTCTTGGCATAATCGGGCGCCTCGGCCTGTGTACGCGCCGTCTCGATCGCCCCCGGCGCCACGCAATTGACGCGGATCTGATGCGGCCCGAGCTCGACGGCAGACACCTTGGTCAGCTGCTCGATGCCCCCCTTAGAGGCGGTGTAATCCACGAGCTTCGGGAAAGCGTGTTTGTTGCAGCCGGAGCCGAGATTGATGATCGACCCACCTTTACCGGCAGTGACCATGCGTCGGGCGACACGTTGGGTATTCAGGAAGGTGCCCTTGAGGTTGGTGCTGATCACGGCATCCCAGCGCTCTTCGGAAAGCTCGAGCATCGAGGCCCAGGTCTGGATGCCAGCATTGTTGACCAGCACATCGGGTGTCTGGCCCGCCCAGGCAATCACCTCGTCGAGAAAGGCCTCGATCGCTGAACTGTTGGCCACCTCGCATTCTCGGCCCACGGCTCGTCCGCCAAGTGCCGCAGCCTCTGCCTCGACTTCGGCAGCAGCGTCACTCTGGCCAAGATGGGTGAAGGCGACGTCATAACCGTCGCGCACGAAGGCGGACACAAGATGCCGACCGATGCCGGAGCTGCCGCCGGTGATGATTGCAAACTTGGCCATGTCGTCCTCCCAGACTGCTTTGATCTGTCCGAGGGATGAATTGCCAGGCGCCGATCGTCAAGGGCAGGCATCGCGAAGGGCCGTTCTCATCCCAAGGCATGGTTGCCGCCCGGGGTCGCCGATGCTATGCGGACGCCGAGCCATCGCCCCGTCTGCCAAGGCAAGCAACGTCCAGACGGCGCTCAACCGTCCTGCCCGTCGAGGATAACAAGATGACCCGCCCTCTCCTGATCTCGCCCTCCATTCTCGCAGCCGACTTCTCCCGCCTCGGCGAAGAAGTCCGCGACGTCGTCGATGCCGGCGCGGAATGGGTGCATCTCGACGTTATGGACGGCCATTTCGTGCCGAACATCTCCTTCGGCCCGGCCGTGATCAAGGCACTGCGCCCGCACACCAAGGCGGTCTTCGACTGCCACCTGATGATCGCGCCTGCGGATCCCTATCTCGCGGCCTTCGCCCATGCCGGCTGTGACATCATCACCGTCCATGCCGAGGCCGGCCCGCATCTGCACCGTTCGCTGCAGACCATCCGGGCACTCGGCACGAAGGCTGGCGTTTCGCTCAATCCGGCGACTCCGCTTTCGATCCTTGAGCACGTGATGGACGATCTCGACCTCATCCTGATCATGAGCGTCAACCCGGGCTTCGGCGGCCAGAAGTACATTCCCGCCATGACCGACAAGATCGCCAAGGCTAACGCTCTGATTGGCAACCGCCCGATCGATCTCGAAGTCGACGGTGGCGTGACGGCTGACAATGCTGCGGAGATCGCCAAGGCCGGTGCCAATGCCCTCGTTGCGGGTTCCGCGATCTTCAAGGGCAAGGGCGTTGACGACTACCGCAAGACGGTCGACACTCTACGCAAAGCAGCCGAGGGAGGTCGCGGTTGAGGATCACGCTTTCCGCCATCGCACTCGTTCTCCTGACGGCCACCGCCGTCAGCGCCGGTGACGTGGCGGAGATGCGACCGATCGGCTTCTCTCCGGACGGCAGGTTCTTCGCCTTCGAGCAATTCGGTCAACAGGACGGCTCCGGTTTCGCCTATGCGGAAATCCAGGTGATCGACACGCAGACTGATACCTATGTGCCCGGCACACCGGTGTCGGTCCTGATCCGTCGCGAAGAAGCATCGGTCGGCGAAGCGCGGCGTGAGAGCCTCGCTCAGGCAAAGACGATCCTCGACGTCAGAAAGATCGGGGACGACCCGGGCTTTCTGGTCGCCCTGTCGCCGATTGGGGAATTGTCGGAACAAGTTCGCGAGCTGCGCTACCAGGCCTTCCCGAGCTTGTACGTCTCCGATGGCATCCATCGCCTGTCTCTGGAAGAGTTCAGCGTCGAAGGCGAGGAACTCTGCCGCAACATGAACGTCAATGTTCAGGGGTTTGCGTTATCGCTCGCCGATGACAAGAAACCTGACACGCGGCGCGAGGTCTATCGCGACAAGACCGTCCCGAAGAGCCGCAACTGCCCGAGCGCCTATGCGATCGGTGGCGTGGTGACACCCGCCTATGGCTCGCCCGCGCCGCACATGGTCATGATCCAGGTCGTCTCCCTTGGCTTCGAGGGCAATAATCTCCGCTGGCTCGCCGTTCCGGTGAAACCTTGACGGAGTGGCGCTGGTTTCCACCGGCTGCTTTGTGGATTTTCGGTTCGATCGCCTGGGGCTTTGCCATGGCGGCAAGCTTCCTGCTCTCGGTCCATGTCTTCGGTCGCGCCACTGGCAGCCATGATCTCGGCCTGACGGCTATCTACGCAGGCGGTGGCCTCTTGGGCTGGCTGGTCGCGCTGCCGCTGATCCACCTCGTAACCCAGAGGCGTCGGCCATCCGTGGTCCTGGCTGGATGGGTGCTGCTCCTGGGTGTTGTCACCATCGGCGCAACGGCTGGCCTCTACGCGCTGCAATACCGCCATTTCTATGCCCATTGGCACGCGCCCTTTGCCTCGCGCATCTGGGGCTACCAGATGTTCTACACGACCGCCGTTGCCCTTTATCAATTCGCGGTGCTGGGTGTGCGGCATCTGCTGCCGGCCGGTTTTGCCATGCTTATCGCCTTGAGCGTCGTGATGGCCCGCCGCAGCCGTTGAGCTTGCCGCCCCACTTTGCTAAGGGGGGCCAGCATTTTCCAAGTCCAACGAAAGACGAGCCCGATGATCCCGCGTTACTCCCGGCCGGAAATGGTCGCCATCTGGTCCCCCGAAACCAAGTTCCGCATCTGGTTCGAGATCGAGGCCCATGCCTGCGACGCGCTCGCCGATCTCGGTGTAATCCCGAAGGAATCCGCCCGCACCATCTGGGAAAAGGGTGGCCCTGCCGAATTCGACGTCGCCCGCATCGACGAGATCGAAGCCGTGACGAAGCACGACGTCATCGCCTTCCTGACGCATCTCGCCGAATTCATCGGCCCGGATAGCCGCTTTGTCCACCAGGGCATGACCTCGTCGGACGTGCTCGACACGACGCTGAACATCCAGCTGGTGCGCGCCGCCGACATCCTGATCGCCGACATGGACCGCGTGCTGGCAGCCCTCAAGGCCCGCGCCTTCGAACACAAGGACACGGTCCGGATCGGTCGCAGCCATGGCATTCATGCCGAGCCGACGACCATGGGCCTGACCTTCGCCCGCTTCTATGCCGAAATGACCCGCAACCGCGACCGCCTCGTCACCGCCCGTGCGGAAGTCGCAACCGGCGCGATCTCGGGCGCCGTCGGCACCTTTGCCAATATCGACCCGCGCGTCGAAGAACATGTCTGCGAAAAGCTCGGTCTGGTGCCGGAGCCGATCTCGACCCAGGTCATCCCGCGTGACCGCCATGCGATGTTCTTCGCCACGCTCGGCGTCATCGCCTCTTCGATCGAAAATGTCGCGATCGAGATCCGCCACATGCAGCGCACGGAAGTGCTGGAAGCCGAAGAATTCTTCTCGCCGGGCCAGAAGGGCTCGTCGGCCATGCCGCACAAGCGCAATCCGGTTCTGACAGAAAACCTGACCGGCCTTGCCCGCCTCGTGCGCATGTCGGTCGTTCCAGCCATGGAAAACGTGGCCCTCTGGCACGAGCGGGACATCAGCCATTCAAGCGTTGAGCGCGCGATCGGCCCGGACACCACGATAACCCTAGATTTCGCCCTAAACCGTCTGGCCGGCGTCGTCGAAAAGCTCGTCATCTATCCCGAGAACATGATGAAGAACATGAACAAGTTCAAGGGCCTGGTCATGAGCCAGCGCGTGCTCCTGGCCCTCACCCAGGCCGGCGTCTCGCGTGAGGATAGCTACCGCCTCGTGCAGCGCAACGCCATGAAGGTCTGGGAAAAGGGTGCAGACTTCCTGGAAGAGCTGCTCGCGGACAACGAAGTACGCCAAGCCCTATCGGAGGAAGATATCCGCGAAAAATTCGACCTCGGTTATCACACCAAGCACGTCGATACGATCTTCGCTCGCGTCTTCGGATAAAGACTGACAGAATTCGATGGAATAGAAGAAGGGGCGCGGACACACCGCGCCCCTTCTGTTTGCGAAGGAGAAATCCGATGAAACGCCTGTCGTTCCTCGCAACGCTCGCCGTGTATCTGCTGGCCCTCCTGGGCATGTTGCTACTTGGGGGCAGCAAGTATGACTGGATGGTGGACGTCGACCCCAACGTCTCGCTCAAAGCCGTCGAAACCAGCGGCAATCGAGATCTCGTGGCAAGCTTGCTGCTCGCGACCGCACTCTGCGCAGCGGCCATTCTGGCAAAATTGTTCGAATCGAGACGCGCGCGGATCGCGGCTCTCCTTCTCGCTTCTCTGGCAGTCGTGCTTTACGTGATCAGCCGGGCGTAATCCGTCGGCGCCACTCAGACCACCAGTCTGCGATAGAAGTGCCAAGTGGCGTGGCCGAGGACCGGAACGATCACGATCAGCCCGACGAGCAGTGTCGCCATGCCGATGGCAAGCAGACCGGCGACCATCAGGCCCCAGACCGCGACCGGTACCGGATTGGCGAGGCTTGCGCGCACCGACGTGCCGACGGCGGAGGCCGCACCACAATCACGGTCCAGCAACATCGGGAAGGCAACGAGACTGATCACCAGCGCGATCAGCGCCAGCAGGAAGCCGATGCCATTGCTCCAGAACAGGAAGGCCCAGGCGTTGGGGTGATCGAAGACGCCGCTGGCAAAGGCGAAGACACCCGGCGCCGGGTAATCGCCAATCATGGAAAGGTAAAGTCCGCGCGACACGACCAGCCAGACCATGAAGAGTGTCACGAGATAGGCACTCATCATCAGGAGTGACGGCAGCGACGGGGATTTGCGGAGGCTAAGCACATCAGACCAGTTAGCCGGCTGCCCGAGTTCGCGCCGGCGGCTGATCTCCATCAGACCAAGCGCCAGAAGCGGCCCCAGCAGGGCAAAGCCAGTCAGAAGCGGATAGACCATAGGCAGGAGTTCGACACCGGCGCTCCAGCCGATCATCATCGCACCGGCGATGGGATAGATCAGCGCCACAAAGGCGTAGTGTGAAGGCTTTTCGCGAAAATCCTCATAGCCCTCGCGTAGCGCCGCAAAGACGTCCGACACCGCGATATGGCGTACTGCGGGCCGTTCGATGGTGCCGGCTGCACTGGTCATGACATGAAACGTCGACATTCTCACTTCCTCCTCAAGCATACGGGGTCTGTAGGCTGCAAAGTGAAATGCGGAACGGCATCGGGGCCACAGCGGGTCGCGACATCGCGCCGTCTGTACTGTCCAGGGCAACGAGACAAGGTCGAAGCTCCGGACACCTGCATAAGCATTTAGTTTATCAGCTAATATCCTGATTGTCGCGCAAAACGAGCGCACGAAGCTGTGAAACGCGTTCCGGCAACATTTACCGGCAGGCTGCCAGGCAGAACCAAGGCGTAGGGATCCGCCCGCTTGAAGTCGGGAGGGACTACACCAACCGAATTCGACGAGCTTTTTGCAACGAAAATTCCGTGTCAGGGGGCGACCAAAACTTGACGTCGCCCCGGCGGAACAGCAGATAGGGGCCATGAAAGTCTCTGAAGCAGAAATCCTAATCGTCCCGGGCTACACCAACTCCGGACCTGACCACTGGCAGACCCGTTGGGAGCAGAAGCTCTCGACGGCAAGGCGTGTCGAGCAGGCCGAATGGTCGAAGCCGGTTCGCGAGGACTGGATCGCGCGTGTCGCGGAAGAGGTGAACGCGTCTACCAAGCCTGTCGTCCTGGTGGGTCACTCGCTCGGCGTTCCCGCAATTGTGCATGCGATCCCCGAAATGAAGCAGCGAGTGGCCGGGGCATTTCTCGTTGCGCCGCCGGATGTGGCCAATCCGGAAATCCGCCCGAAGCATCTGATGACCTTCGGGCCTTATCCCCGCCTGCCTCTCCCATTCCCATCGATCATGATTGCAAGCCGAAACGACCCGTTCGGCGAATACGCGCACGCTGAAGACATCGCCAATGCCTGGGGCGCATTCCTGATAGATGCGGGTGAATCCGGCCATATCAACGCCGAATCCGGGCACGGCCCCTGGCCCGAAGGCACGATGGTCTTCGCCCAGTTCCTCAGCCGTCTCTGACCCAACACCCGAAAATGACTTGACCCGATCGGAGAGGTGCCTGCGCCATTCCGGCGCCTTCCGGTTGCGCCCCTTAAAGCCTTCTTAAGGCGCCTCTCATAGACTGACGCTGCCAAACTCAGTCCGGAGCCCGACATTGCGTCCAGACGTTGCCGTACAAGCTGCTGCACCGCCATGGGGCGGCGGCATCGACATTGCCACCCTTCCCTCGCCCGCAGCCTGGGTCAACCCGGATGGATTCGTCGTGACGCTGAATCCGGCGATGCGCGAGTTTTTCAACATTGGACCGGGCCGTCCATTCTCGGACGGGTTGCGCCCTGTAGATGTCGGCCCCTTCGATCTCGCATTGAAGCGACTGACACTGGGGAAACCCTCGGCGACCGTTGAAATACAGTCTAGCGGAGGCCGCAAAGCCTCCTTCATCGCCTCGCTGGCGCGACCAGAGCGAAATGACGCGGGCAACGCAATCCTGCTGCAATTAATCGAAATCACGCAATTGCGGCAGAGCTTGGATGCCCTTGCCGAGCGCGAGAGTCGCTGGAACCACGCCCTGGTCGGTTCGGCTTCGGGCGTTTGGGACCAGCGCAGCAATGGCGAAATGTATTATTCGGAAGTCTGGCGGTCGATCCGCGGGCTGGGGCCGGACGATCCGATCGCGCAGAACTTGGAGGAGTGGCTCGAACTCGTCCATCCTCAGGACCACGACCGCGTGCTGCATTCGATCGAACGCCAGAACGCAGGTGATCCGAATTATACCACTTTCCAGTACCGTGAACGGCACAAGGACGGCCACTACGTCTGGATCGAGTGTCGCGGTGCCTGCGTTGAACGCGACGAGAACGGCCAACCTACGCGCATCGTCGGGACGGATACCGACGTCACAGCCCGAAAGGCGCAGGAAGAGTGGCTTGAAGGCCTGTCACGACGCCTCAAGCTTGCCGTCGACATCTCGCGCATCGGCATTTTCGAAACCGATTTCGACGCTGGCATCAGTGAATGGGACGACCGAATGCGGGAGATCTTCGAGGTCCCCTTCGACGAGGACGTGCGCGTCGGTGATTTCTGGGAACGCAAGCTGCATCCCGACGACCGTGAGCGGACCCTCGCCTATGTCGAGGCGAAGATCGCGGAACTCAAACCCTTCACCGACAACTACCGCATCATCGCCAGCGATGGCAGCACCCGGTACATTCGCGCCAATAGCCTGCCCTATGTCGACCATGACAGGCATCTGAAGATGATCGGCGTCAACTGGGACGTGACCGAGGACCAGCGCCTGCGGCAGGAACTGGAATGCCAGAAGGCGCTGGCCGAAGCGCGCAACGCCGAGCTGGACCAGATCCGCATAGACGCCGAATATTCCGCCCTTCACGACTACCTGACAGCGCTGCCGAATCGTCGCTACCTCGAGGCCCGCCTCGATGAACTCAGGAAGACGTCGAATGAGCGCAGCCGTGGCATCGCCGTGCTGCATATCGATCTGGACCGGTTCAAGCAGATCAATGATACACTCGGCCATGGCGCCGGTGACGCGATGCTCAAGCATGCGGCGCGTATTCTGCGCGACAACATCCGCCCGACCGATTTCGCCGCCCGCATCGGCGGCGACGAATTTGTGATCATCCTCGACTATGACGGAAAGGACGAGGTTCTGTCCTCGGTCGCTGACCGCATCATCGGCGAAATGCGGCAACCCGTCTGGCACAACGGCCAGGAATGCCGCTTCGGCGCGAGCATAGGCATCGCCTATTCCGACAATCGCAGTGCCGATCCCCGAGCATTGCTGCAAAATGCCGATATCGCTCTCTACAACGCCAAGAACCAGGGGCGAAACCGCCACGAATTCTACACCCAGTCGAGCCGCAGACTGCTTGCCGACGCGCGACGACTGTCGAGCGAGCTTCTGCGCGCGCTGGACAATGACGAGATCATTCCCTTCTACCAGCTGCAATTCGATGCGAAGACACGACAGATCACGGGCGCGGAATGCCTGGCCCGCTGGCGCCATCCGACACAGGGCATTCTCGGACCGGATCGCTTTCTAGCCGCTGCCGAGGAATGCGGCGTGCTCGCGCAAATCGACGGGATCATTCTCGAAAAGGCGCTGGCCGACGTCGCCATCTGGCGGCAAGAAGGTCTCGACCTCCCAAAGATCTCGGTCAATGTCTCTGCGCGACGCCTGAAGGATCCTAATCTCGCAAGCGGGCTTGCCGCACTCGACATCAAGCCCGGCACCGTCTCCTTCGAATTGTTGGAAAGCGTCTTCCTCGACCGGCAGGATGCAGCCGTGATGTCAAACCTCGAGACGCTGCGCCGGTTATCCATCGATATCGAGATCGACGATTTCGGTACGGGCCACGCCTCGATCGTCGGCCTGCTGAACCTGAAGCCGAGCACGCTGAAGATCGATCGCCAATTAATCGAGAACGTCCCGAAGAGCCAGGAACAACGCATCCTGGTCATGTCGATCATCCAGATCGCGCGATCACTGAAGATCAAGGTGACCGCCGAGGGCGTTGAAACGGAAGAACACGCGCGCATCTTGAAGCGCCTTGGCTGCGACGTTCTGCAGGGCTATGGCCTTGCCCGCCCGCTTGATGCGGCAGCGACCGCCGATCTGCTGCGCGCGCGCAAAAAAGCCGCCCTGACCTGAAGTCGGGCGGCTTCAAACATCAGATCGTGGCTCAGCTGTTTTGGATCTGCTCGATGGCCTGACCGAGGAATTCGATCATCTTCGCACGCAGTTCTTCGTCGGTAATCGACACACCTCCAGCGGTCAGGTCACCCATGACCTTTCGGACCACGTCCTCGTCGCCGGCTTCCTCGAAATCGGAAGCGACCACTTCCTTGGCATAGGCGTCCGGATCGGCCTTGCCGAGCAGACCGGCTGCCCAAAGACCGACAAGCTTGTTCCGGCGCGCTTCGGCCTTGAAGCGCAGCTCCTGATCATGGGCGAACTTGTTTTCAAAGGCCTTTTCGCGATCACTGATGCCGCTCATATCGATCTCCCGTTTTGTGCCGTCATTGTGCGGTTTGGTTTCCCCATTAATCAAAAGGGAGTACAAAGTGCAATGCAAACTTCCGCGATTCTGGGTGACCCGCCCGCAACGCGACGTTTTGGCAGGAAGGGGTGATCTCCGCATTGTGAAAACGCAGGTTTTCCGTTAAGGGACCGCTTCAAAGACCGATCCACTGCGTCCGCGCTTCAAGCGCCGGGATGCCAACAACAGAGAAAACCACCCATGAACCGTCGCCGCCGCGTTTACGAGGGCAAGGCAAAGATCCTCTATGAGGGTCCCGAGCCCGGCACGCTGATCCAGTTCTTCAAGGACGATGCAACGGCATTCAACAAGAAGAAGCATGAAGTCATCGACGGGAAAGGCGTTCTGAACAACCGCATCTCCGAATACGTCTTCACGCATCTGAACAAGATCGGCATTCCGACCCATTTCATCCGCCGCATGAACATGCGCGAGCAGCTGATCAAGGAAGTCGAGATCATTCCGCTTGAGATCGTCGTGCGCAATGTGGCCGCCGGCTCGCTCTCGACCCGCCTCGGCATTGAGGAAGGCGTCGTCCTGCCTCGCTCGATCATCGAATTCTACTACAAGTCCGACGCCCTGAACGATCCGATGGTCTCGGAAGAGCACATCACCGCCTTCGGCTGGGCGAACCCGGCAGAGCTCGACGACATCATGGCGCTTGCCATCCGCGTCAATGACTTCCTCTCGGGCCTCTTCCTCGGCATCGGCATCCAGCTCGTCGACTTCAAGATCGAATGCGGTCGCCTCTATGAGGGCGACATGATGCGCATCATCCTGGCGGACGAGATTTCGCCCGACAGCTGCCGCCTCTGGGACATCGAGACCCGTGAAAAGCTCGACAAGGACCGCTTCCGCCAGGATCTGGGCGGGCTTCTCGAAGCCTATCAGGAAGTCGCCCGTCGTCTCGGCATCATGAATGAAAACGAACCGGTGCGCGGCACGGGCCCGGTTCTCGTCAAGTAAGCTTTGGAGAAGAGATCAGTGATCAAGGCACGCGTCACCGTTACCCTGAAGAACGGCGTCCTCGACCCTCAGGGCAAGGCCATCGAAGGCGCCCTCGGCGCCCTCGGCTTCGATGGCGTTGGCCAGGTCCGCCAGGGCAAGGTCTTCGATCTCGAAGTCGAAGGCACCGACAAGGCGAAGGCTGAAGCCGACCTCAAGGCCATGTGCGAAAAGCTCCTCGCCAACACGGTTATCGAGAATTATACTATCTCCATCGCCTGAGGGTTGGAGACACGCGATGGCTGAAGTGGCCAGCGAATTGATGTTCGAACTTCTGAAGCGAGTTCACGCCGACATAGCGGACATCAAACTGGGCCAACGAGAGCTCAAAGCGGAGATGAATGCAATGCGCGGAACAATGGTTGCGGTGCATCAGGACATTTACAACATCCACACGACGCTTGCTCGTCACGAGACGCGTCTGGATCGGATTGAAGATCGCCTGGAACTGCGGGAGTTCCAGGAAGCCCAGATAAGGTTTGAGCCCCAGCCATGAAATCAGCCGTCGTCCAGCTCCCAGGCCTCAATCGTGACCGTGACATGATCGCGGCTTTGACCAAGATCTCCGGCCACGCCCCCGTCACCATCTGGCAGACCGAAACCGAGATCCCGGATGTCGACCTGATCGTCATTCCGGGTGGCTTCTCCTACGGCGACTATCTGCGCTGTGGCGCGATCGCAGCCCGCATGCCCGTCATGCAGGCGATCAAGGACAAGGCCGAGCAGGGCGTCAAGGTGATCGGCGTCTGCAATGGCTTTCAGATCCTGGTCGAGGCCGGGATGCTGCCGGGCGCGCTGATGCGCAACCAGTCGCTGAAATTCGTCTGCAAGGAAATCAAGCTGGAAGTGGTCAACGCCGATACCGACTTCACCCGCGCCTATGCCAAGGGCCAGATCATTCGCTGCCCCGTCGCTCACCACGACGGCAACTACTTCGCCGATGCCGAGACGCTGAAGACGATCGAGGGCAATGGCCAAGTGGTCTTCCGCTATGCCGACGGCACCAATCCGAACGGCTCGATGAACGATATCGCCGGCGTCATCAACGCACGCGGCAACGTTCTCGGCATGATGCCGCATCCGGAAAATCTGATCGACGCTGCCCATGGCGGCAACGACGGTCGCGGCATCTTCGCCTCGGCACTCGACGTCATCGCGGCCTGAAGTAAGCTTCGCTTAACCACGGACCTTTAAGGGAAGGCGGCAGTCAGCCGAAAGATCGCCCATGCGCCGCTTCGCCTTCTCCGTCATTCTCCTCGCAGCAACGGGTCTCTCGGCCTGCAAGCCAGAGGCCCCTCGGCCCGCAGTGCGCGGACAATCCGCGCTCGACATCATGGAAAAGGTGGCGGTCGCTGCAAACAACTGCTGGTTCAAGTCCGGAGACGCCGCTTTCCGGACCTACCAGCTTTCCCCTGAACTGAGTTCCTTCTCCGGTCGTCCACGCATCCTCCTGGTTCGCAAGGGATCCCGCGACGACCGCCCGGTGCTCGTGGTTCAGGCCGAGGGAACGCCCCCTCGTCTCGACGCCTTCGGTCCTCTGTTGAACGAAGATGTCGCGCCACGGATCCGCCAGGACGTCGTCCGCTGGGCGAATGGCAGGAACGACTGCTGATCAGAACGGCGGCTGATAGGGCCGCTCGACCAGCAGCAGACGCGACTTCCTGATTTCACGCTCGGCTACATCAGGCGACAGACCCACATCCCGCAACTGATCTTCGGTCAATTGTGAGAGATGGACGCGCGTCGTCCGTCGCCGCCGCCACAGCGCCAACGCCCTTGCAGCAGCCTGCATAGTCGCAGCCAGCCACGCAAATCTTGGCGGCTGAACCGGGGCAACCACGGGCTCCGAGCCGATTGTCTCTATTGTCACCATAGCGAAAATCCCAGTGTCAATTCCTATGATGACAGCATATGAATTGACTCCTATACAGTGACAATATATAGAATTGTCATCATGACAAATTGGCTCCCCTCCCTCGACACGGGTACTGGCCCGCTATATGTCCGCATCGCGGACGAAGCGGAAAACGCTATCAAATCAGGCACACTGCCCAATGGCGCCAAATTGCCGCCGCAGCGCGATCTCGCCTATGACGTCGGGGTGACAATAGGGACAATCTCCCGTGCCTATGCCTTGCTGCGCCAAAGAGGACTGGTCACCGGCGAGGTCGGCCGCGGCACCTATGTTCAGGGCAGCGACGACAACGGTGCGGCGCAGCCCCGCGATCCTGTGTCGATCAACTATGGCGGCACGCGCGCCATCATCCCACCGCCGGGCAAGCTGCGCTTCGACACAACGGCCGCGATTGATGTCGGCCAGGCAGAACTGGTCGGGCGCATCATGGCGGAGATCGCCTCTGCCCATCCGGGCGAAATTTCGAGCTACACCCGAACCCTTTCCCCCGACTGGCTGGATGCGGGCCGGCAATGGCTGTCTTCGGGCAGCTGGACACCCGATGCCGAACAGATCCTGCCGCAACTCGGCGTGCATGCCGGCATCAACGCCGTTGTGGCTGCCGTAAGTGGCGCTGGCGACCGGATCGTCTGCGAGCATTTGACCTATTCGCAGGTCTCCCGCAGCGCGAACCTGATGGGCCGGCAGATTGCACTCGTCGATTCGGACCAGGACGGGATCCTGCCGGAGGATTTCGAGCGCGTCTGCGCCCGGGAGCATCCAAAGGCCGCATTCATCATGTCATCAGGGCAGAACCCGACGCTTGCGACGCTCCCGCTCTCCAGGCGCAAGGACATCGTCGCTATCGCCCGCAAATACAACGTTTGGCTGATCGAGGATTATCTCTATGGCGGCATGATCGCAGATGAGATTCCGCTCCTGGCCGAACTCTCGCCAGACCGGACCTTCCTGCTCAACGGATTGTCGAAATGCGTCGCAGCCGGCGTGCGTGGCGGCTGGGTCGCCTGTCCGCCCCATATGAGCCAGCGCGTCCGCGTGACCCAGAAGATGGTGAGCGGCGGCCTGCCTTTCCTTCTCGCTGAACTCTCTGCCCGGCTGGTACTGTCGGGCGCCGCCGGCGAGATCCGGGGTAAGGTGCTGGCGGAAATCGGCGCGCGCGAAGCGGTTGTCCGCGAGCTTTTCGCCGGCAAGGACTTCCGCTCCCATCCGCGCCTGCCCTTCTTCTGGCTGAAGCTTCCCGAGCCCTGGATGTCCGGCACGTTCAAGCAGGCCGTGCTCGATGCCGATGTGCTGATCGACGACGAGGACGAGTTCAAGCCTGCCCGTTCGTCGCGGGTCTATCACCATGTCCGCGTCGGCTTCAGCGAAGGTCGCGAACGTTCAATTTCGATCGAAGGGCTTAAGACGGTTCGGCGCATCCTCGACCAGTCACCGCTTGGCACCAGCGCCATCGTCTGACCATCGGGAATATGCAAGGCGACCTATGCCGGAAAGCGGCAGGAAAGGCCTGATTGCGCGCATTTTTCAAGTGCGCCGCGCGCAGGCTTGAGTTATAGCCTGCCTCGAAACCGATCTCCCACCGATCTCCATTGCCCTGAGAGCCAGATGACCGTTTCCAACTCCCGTTCCATCACCGCAGAATTGATCGCAAGCCACGGCCTGAAGCCGGATGAATACGATCGCATCCTGAACCTGATCGGACGTGAGCCGACTTTCACAGAGCTCGGGATCTTCTCGGCGATGTGGAACGAGCACTGCTCCTACAAGTCCTCAAAGAAGTGGCTGAAGACGCTGCCGACCAAGGGTCCGCGCGTCATCCAGGGACCGGGCGAAAATGCCGGTGTCGTCGATATCGATGACGGCGACGTCGTCGTCTTCAAGATGGAGAGCCACAACCACCCGTCTTACATCGAGCCCTATCAGGGCGCGGCAACCGGCGTCGGCGGCATTCTGCGCGACGTTTTCACTATGGGCGCCCGTCCGGTCGCCGCCATGAACGCGCTGCGCTTCGGTGCTCCCGATCATCCGAAGACCAAGCATCTGGTTGCCGGCGTCGTTGCGGGTGTCGGCGGTTACGGCAATTCCTTCGGCGTGCCCACGGTCGGTGGTGAGGTCGAGTTCGACGCTCGCTACAATGGCAACATCCTGGTCAACGCATTCGCTGCCGGCCTTGCCAAGGCCGACGGCATCTTCCTGTCGGAAGCCAAGGGCGTCGGTCTTCCCGTCGTCTATTTGGGCGCCAAGACCGGTCGTGACGGCGTCGGCGGCGCGACCATGGCATCGGCAGAATTCGACGAGTCGATCGAAGAGAAGCGCCCGACCGTTCAGGTCGGCGATCCCTTCACCGAAAAGTGCCTGCTGGAAGCCTGCCTCGAACTGATGCAGACCGGCGCCGTCATCGCGATCCAGGACATGGGGGCCGCCGGCCTGACCTGCTCGGCGGTCGAAATGGGCGCCAAGGGCGGCCTCGGCATCGAACTCATGCTCGACAAGGTGCCGGTGCGTGAAGAGCGCATGACGGCCTATGAAATGATGCTGTCGGAAAGCCAGGAGCGCATGCTCATGGTGCTCGAGCCTTCCAAGGAAGAGGTCGCCAAGGCGATCTTCGTCAAGTGGGGTCTCGACTTCGCGATCGTCGGCTACACCACCGACGACCTGCGCTTCCGCGTCATCCATCAGGGCGAGGAAGTCGCGAACCTGCCGATCAAGGAACTCGGCGACGAGGCTCCGGAATACGATCGTCCGTGGATCGAGCCGAAGACCCCTGCCCCCCTTGCCGAGAACGACATTCCAGCCGGCGACGTCGCAGACGCGCTGTTGAAGCTCGTCGGCTCCGCCAACAACTCCTCGCGCCGCTGGGTCTATGAGCAGTATGACACGCTGATTCAGGGCAATTCGCTGCAACTGCCCGGCGGCGATGCCGGCGTGATCCGCGTCGAGGGCCATGCCTCCAAGGCGCTCGCCTTCTCCTCCGACGTCACCCCGCGTTATGTCGAGGCCGATCCCTTCGAAGGCGGCAAGCAGGCCGTTGCCGAATGCTGGCGCAACATTACCGCGACCGGGGCTCTGCCACTCGCCGCGACCGACAACCTGAACTTCGGCAACCCCGAGCGCCCTGAAATCATGGGCCAGTTCGTCTTTGCAATCAAAGGCATCGGCGAGGCCTGCAAGGCCCTCGACTTCCCGATCGTCTCGGGCAATGTCTCGCTCTACAACGAGACCAACGGCCAAGGCATCCTGCCGACCCCGACGATTGCCGGCGTCGGCCTGATGAAGGACTGGAAGAAGATGGCCCGCATCCGCTTTGCGGCTCAGGGCGAAGCCATCCTGCTGGCCGGCGCGCCGTCCGGCTGGGGCACGCATCTCGGCCAGTCGGTGTATCTGCGCGACATCCATGGCCGCACGGATGGGCCCGCCCCGCATGTCGATCTCGAGCATGAAAAGAAGGTCGGCGATTTCGTTCGCGGCCTGATCCAGGATGGCCTCACAACCGCCGTGCACGATTGCTCGTCTGGTGGCCTTGGCCTCGCCGTCGCCGAAATGGCGATGGCCTCCGGCATCGGTGCACATATCAATGCGCTGAACGACGCGAACCCGATCGCCGTCTTCTACGGCGAAGACCAGGGCCGCTATGTCCTGACCGTCACCGAAGCCAATGTCGACCAGGTCCAGGTCCGCGCCGAAGCCGCTGGCGTCTTCTGCCCGTGGATCGGCCGCACCGGTGGTTCGAACGTGGTTCTGGGCGATGCCAAGCCGGTTGCGGTCGAAGACCTCAAGGCGGCCCACGAAGCCTGGTTCCCCGCGCTCATGGACGGCGAACTGGCCTGAAGTCTACGATCACATGCCTGTGGAGCATGGGGTAGGCGCTGCCTGCCCCATTGAATCGCTTCTGTGAATGCACGATAGTTCTCCCATAGCTGATTTGCATGAGGGATCCATTACATGCCGATGAAACCAGGCGACATCGAAGACATGATCAAGGCCGGCATTCCGGGAGCAAAGGTCGTTATCCGCGACCTCGCCGGAGACGGTGATCACTATGCCGCCGAGGTCGTCGCCGAAGCCTTCCGGGGCAAGAGCCGCGTCCAGCAGCACCAGATGGTCTACGACGCCCTGAAGGGCAATATGGGCGGTGTGCTGCATGCACTCGCGCTGCAGACCAGCATTCCCGACTGATCGGGGTTGTCCTTTCCGAGATCTAAGGCCTGCCGTTCACCGGTGGGCCTTTTTTCATGACATCGGATGAATGACCGGAGCGCGCGTCGAATCCAGCGCTTGGAAGCTGTTCGCCGGGAGTGGCCCAGCCGTCATCAAGGTGAAGTCGAAGCCGCTCGGCTGGTCGGGGCCAAGCACATATTGCCGGTGCATGCGCAGAAAATCGCGGCGGTTCTTCTCGTAGCGCTCAGGCGACATGGCGTGCTTGAAACGGACGAAGACCAGCTTTGGCTGTGGCGCATCCTTGTGACCAGACAGCGCCACCGTATGACATTTGTAGAGATGGATCGGGTCGGTCAGGCACTGGATATCGAACCAGTCGATGGCCTGGCTACGCGCGACGCTTCCGATGCGACGGCGAAGGACGGTCGCGCTCGACAACAGACTGCACTGCAGAGCCGCTCCACCCAGCGTGACGAAAACAATCCGCCGTTCCCCTAGGACCTCAGGTCCCTTCTCAAGCAGGCGACCGACGACCGACAGGGCAAAATTGGCCCCCATGCTGTGCGATGTGACCAGGATTTCGTCCGAAGGCTGCTTGAGCGCAGCAATCGCCTGATCTGCCGCAGTCTCTATGAAGGATGCGACCTCCGACCGGTTCTCGGCAACGGCAACGGCAACGGCGAGCCGCCAGTCGGCCAGCAGATGCAGCACATGATAGCGATCCGAGAGCCGAAGGACACCATAGCGAAAGACAAGGGCTCCCGCAGGCACGGTGAGGAAGAACCACCAGAACGACAGGTCGAATGTTGATGGAATGGCCGCGATATTCACCCCGAGTGCCACACCGGCGGCGAGAAACAGGAAGGGGAAGAGAAAGAACAGGCCGAAACGCCAGGCATGGCGAAAATAGCCGAAGGCTCCGCCCTGCCGCACGACGTCGAAACCTGCCTTAAAGCCTCTTGTAATCTGCTGCCAGACCGGCTCGGACCGCATCGCGGAGATCAGGTTATTGTGGTCGAACACATGGATATCGGAGCGCGTCGCCCAGCCGGCCACCTCGGCATCCACCGGAAAGTGCACGCCCGTTTCATCGACGGACAGCGAACCCACAGCGAAGCGTGCCTGCCAGACCCGGGCAGCCTGAGCGGCGGAGCGCTCATAGCGCTGGCGGTGGGCTTCTGCACTGAGGGGTTCGAACCCCGGGAAATGCAGCACGATGCGGCTGTGGATCATGAAAGCGGTCACTCAATCGACGGCAAGCGGCCGCAGGTGGCGCTTGCTAGACGAGATTTGCGCTGATTTAAAGAGCGTAAGGAACAAAACCATCCAGAACCGTGAGTGCAAGAGGGATAATCATGGCGGATCTGCTCGGAAACATCGTCAAGGACGTCGTCGAAGGCGTCCTCAAGGAAATCCTCAAGAAATCGACCCGCAGCGGCACGACGCGTCGGCGCAAGCGCCAGACCCGCTCCGCAACGACCGGACGCTTCGTGCGCAAGACGAGCAAGCGCGTGAAGGCCCCGGCCCGCAAGCAGGTGAGCCGCCGCCGCTCTGCTGCCAAGCGCAGCCGCCAGCGGGCCCGTTAATTCAGGCGTAGCCGCAAACTCGCCACTGGCAAAAGGCGAGCTGTGTTGCTATTTCTACGGCACATCGAAGCTGCCGCCTTGAACGGCATGTGAAAGGAAGAATGACATGAGCGCCCACGAATTCATCGCAAACGAAGTGAAGACCAATGACGTGGTCCTGTTCATGAAGGGCAGCCCGCAGTTCCCACAGTGTGGTTTCTCGGGCCAGGTGGTCCAGATTCTCGATTACCTCGGGGTGAACTACAAGGGCGTGAATGTCCTCGCAGACATGGAAATCCGTGAAGGCATCAAGGAATATTCCAACTGGCCGACCATTCCGCAGCTCTACATCAAGGGCGAATTCGTCGGCGGCTGTGACATCGTGCGGGAGATGTTCCAGGCGGGCGAACTGCAGAAGCATTTCGAAGACCAGGGCATCGCCGTCCGCGGCGCAGCCTAACCCTATCTGCCGCAAGGCGCTTAAATTTCCCAGGTCATGAAGGCGTTGTTCCCAAGCAACGCCTTCATGCCGTTCCAAGGTATCACTTCATGTCAGATTCATTACAGTCCGCCCCCAAGACCCTGGGGGGCATGGGACGCGCCGAATTCATCGCGATGATGGCCTTCCTCATGGCGCTCAACGCGCTTGCCATCGACATCATGCTGCCAGGCCTCCAGGAGATCGGGGCCGCACTCAATGTCGAGAACGAAAACCACCGCCAATATGTCATCTCCGCCTATCTCATCGGCTTCGGCGTCGCGCAGCTCTTTTACGGACCGATCGCCGACCGTTTTGGCCGGCGCATGCCGATGATCGTCGGCCTGGCGATCTATGTCGTCTCCTCGCTCGCCGTCGTCTTCGTGCCGTCCTTCGAATCGTTGCTTCTGCTGCGCTTCATCCAGGGCATCGGCTCGGCCGCGACCCGCGTCATCACTGTCTCAATCGTGCGTGACGTCTTCGGCGGCCGCCAGATGGCCGAAGTCATGTCGCTGATCATGATGGTCTTCATGGTCATCCCCGTCGTGGCTCCCGGAACCGGCCAGGTAATCATGCTCTTCGGCGACTGGCACTGGATCTTCGTCTTCATGGCGGTGATCGCGGTGATCGTCGGTGCCTGGATGTATGTCCGCCTGCCAGAGACACTCGCCCCCGAAGACGTCCGCCCCTTTACGCCGAAGGTCATCATAGACGGCTTCCGCATCGTTCTGACCGACCGCGTGGCGCTCTGCTACACCATCGCCAGCACCTTTATCTTCGGCGCACTATTCGGTTTCATCAACTCCGCGCAGCAGGTCTATGTGGGGATCTACGGCCTAGGCGTCTGGTTCCCAGTCGCCTTTGCGGCGGTTGCTTTGTTCATGGCCCTTTCGTCCTTCGTCAACGCCAGGCTCGTCGGGCGCTTCGGCATGCGCAAGCTGTCGCATGGATCGCTGCTGGGCTTTGTCGCGATCAACCTGATCTGGCTCGTGGTACAGATGCTCGGCCCACAGCCGATGCCATTCTTCCTGTTCATCGGCTTTTTCGCGCTGGCAATGTTCCAGTTCGGCTGGATCGGCTCGAACTTCAACTCGCTGGCGATGGAGCCGCTCGGCCACGTGGCCGGCACGGCATCGTCGGTACTGGGCTTCATGGGCACGATCGGCGGATCGATCATCGGAGCCGCCATCGGCCAGGCTTTCGACGGGACCGCGCTTCCGATGGTCGCCGGCTTCTTCGTGGTCGGCGTGATAGGCCTGATCTTCGTCCTGATCGGCGAAAAGGGCCGCCTCTTCCAGGCGCAGAACAAGCCGGTCTGACGAAACGACTTGACTGCCGCTGATAGCGAAAGGCCCGGTCGATGCCGGGCCTTTTGTCCGTTCAGTCCACTGTAAAGATCCGCTCCCGCAATTCCTGCCAGGCATCAGAATCGGCTGCGATCAGCAGGCCACCCGCCGTGTGATGCGGCAGGTAGGGAGAACCATCGAACCGCGCCACATGCGCGCCCGCCTCCTGCATCATCAGGGCGCCGCCGAGATGATCCCAAGGCATCAGCTTGTTGTACATAGCGAAATCCATGTGCCCCTGGCCGAGCAGGCGGTACTCATGGGCCGCACAGCGATAGCTGGTAAAAAGCCGGACCTCGGCGAGATTCGACAGGATCTTGCGGCGCATCTCAAGATCGAAGAAGCCGGTATTGGCAATGCCGATCATCTGCTCGAGCGGACCACTCGGCCGCATGAACATCTGCTCCTGAGCGCCATCCGTCCGATAGAGCCAGGCGCCCGATCCCTTTTCGCAAAGCGCCCAGTCATTGCCGATCGGATCATAGATCAAACCAGCCACGGTTTCGCCCTTGGAGACGACGGCGAGCATGACGCCGAAGAGGCTGAGCCCGGAGGCGAAGTTGAACGTTCCGTCGATCGGATCGACGATGACCGCGAGATCGGCGTCCTTGAGGCGATCGAGGAGTGCGGGCTCAGCAGCAACCGATTCCTCGCCGACGAACAGGGCGTCAGGCATCAGTCCCTCGATGCCCTTGCGGATCAGACGCTCGGCTGCCTCGTCGGCCTCCGTGACGAGGTCGATCGCTTCCGTCTTCATCCTGATGTCGCCATCGCCGAGATTGCGGAAGCGCGGCAGGATCTCCTCGACGGCAGCCTCCTGCAGAAGGTTGGCAAGAGCCGCGATGTCGATGGCAGCAGTCATGAAATCTCTCCGGTCTGAACTAACTCTTTGGCAATCGAATACGGTCAAAGATGTCCAACCCTTCTAGCCCGCACCGAACGGGAAAGTATAGACCGGATGGCATGGCAAGCCCTGTTGTCAGCCAGCGTGAATCATGCATGAATTCGAAACAACTGCTTTTTCAGGATCCCCTCCCGACATGATCTCCAGGCGCGCCCTTCTTTCTCATGCATCGCTGATCCTTGCCGCTTCCGTCCTGCCCGCCGAGGCGGCAAGACCGAGGAAACCGAAGCTTGCGACCGGCCAGGTCTATCTCTTCCGAGGCTTCGCCAACATCTTCTCAACGGGGCTCGACACGCTGGGCAAACAGCTTGCTGCGGATGGGATCAAAGCAGAAGTTCTGTCGCTGCCGAACGCCCAGGCCTTCGCCCGCAGGATCGCGGAGCGCTATCGAGCATCGAAGGATGCCCGCCCGATCGTTCTGATCGGACACTCGCTCGGCGCGGACATGACCTTTTCAGTGGCAAGCGCACTCCAACCGCTGAAGATCCCGGTGGGATTGATCCTGAGTTTCGATCCGACGGGCAAGGGGCCGGTCCCCGGCAACGTCAAGAAGACGCTGAACTTCTACACCGGCGGCGAGAACCTGTGGTCACCCGTCCTGCCGGCGCCCGGCTTCAAGGGCGAACTCGCCAACATCAACCTGCGCCAGGGCGAGACCGCAATCAAGGGCATCGGCCACTTCAACATCGACAAGAATCCGGCGCTCCATGACCGGGCCATCAAGGAAATCACGCAGGCGCTCCGCAAGCGCTAACGCTTCTCAAAAGATCCCGGGAACGAGCCGCTTCGTGCGGGCGCAATAGGCGTCGTATTCGGCGCCGAAGGTGTCCCGCATCATGGCCTCTTCGCGAGACTGGCGCACGGCATAGAGCGCGAGCACGGCGACCAGCCCTGCGAGGCCTGCGATCCAGTTGGGAATCAGCAGCGCCTGGGTCACACCCCAGAGCAGGAACGAGGCATACATCGGGTGCCGGACATGGGCATAGACGCCCTGTGTCACCAACTGATGGCCTTCACGGACTTCGAGCGTGACGGACCAGTTCTTGCCGAGATCCTTGTGGCTGCGACGGAAGAGCCAGAGAAAACCGCTGCCGGACAGAGCGCCGAGAATGACCGGCGCGATGCCCTGCCCGCGATCGGCAAAACCTTCCAAGACGTCCAGCCGCCAGGCGACCGGCATCGCCACGAGCGCGAAGGTGCAGAAGGCAAGAAGCGAGATATCGAGCGTTGACCGACGGTCGACGCGGGTCTTGACGCGGCGCGCCCGACGCATGGCCGGATAGCGCATGGCACACCAGGTGACCAGCATCAGAGCCCAGAGGATGAAGGAAACGCGTGTCATGATACTGCCTCTGCCGCTTTACCCGCCTCCGGCGAAAGCGGAAGCGTGTCGCCTCTTACGGCCTCGATCGGTCGGGTGCCACAGCAGATCATGAAGAAATCATAGAAATAGCGTCGGCTGTTGGCCGAAATGAACTGATAGTGAACCCGGAAGAAGTTCTTCTTCACCCGTTTGTAGGTGTCCCGTTCGAGCATTTCGCGGATGCGCACCTGCAACTGGCGCGGAAATAGGTCGCCGCGCTGGTGACTGAGGCCCGCGCGGGCATAGGGATCGCATTTGTAGAAGTTGATGATGTCGGTGAGCGCCTGGAACTCCGTCCACTTTATCCCCGGATGGCGCGCCAGCGATTCGAGCCGCATCCGTGCCCGTTTTGCAGAAGGATGCAGGGCCACCTTGAGCGAGGTGGATCCGACAGTGACCATCTTGAAGTCGACGGCCCTGCCCTCATCCACCAGACGCTCCGCAAGCCGGTGTGCGACATCGAGGATGAGCGCGCCGCCCGTCGAATGCCCGACGAGCAGAACCTCGTCATAAGGTGCTGCGGAGAGCCGCTCGGCGATCAGTCCCGCCCAGGCATCGATCCGGGCATCCATGACGGGACGGCGGCAATGCAGATGCTCGCGGCTGAACGACCAGAGGTCCATGAGGTGAAAGACGAAATAGCGGCGGCCGACGAAGCTGCCAACGGCATAGGCGACCCCGACGCCGATCAACGCCGGCAGGATGGGGCCGCCGGGAATTGGCAGAAATTCTGCCAGCCGGTAGGCAGCCGTTCCAAGCCAGGCGAAGAAGGCCAGCATGACGAAGGGATACAGGAAATAGAGCGCAAAGCGCCAGTTGGTGGCGAAGAACCGGAACATCGTGCCGCTGAAGACATAGTCGAAGAAGGCGACGAGATAGGCAAGAACGCGCACGACAAAGGGCCGCGCGCCATCGTGCTTGACGATATCGTCGAAGCTCAGAAAGGTGATCTCGGACAGGCAGGTGCCGTCTGGGCCGCGATAGTCCGCGGTGGCCGAGGTAACCGCGGCCCCGGCCGTCTCCACCGGTGTGGCGAGCTTGGCCTCGACCGACCAGCACTTGCAAAAGCGCTCCATCTCGCGCCCGATGCGCCGGAAGAAGCCGGCGGCGTCGTTGCGTTCATACCCTCCGACGAGAAACACGGCACGCCTCGACACCGAAGGCTGAGTGACCTCAGACATTCCTACTCCCACACATTCCCGGATCCGCGAAGCAGTGCTTGCAGTCCCTGTCCGGCCGCAATGTGCAAGAAGCCTCATGCGCAGTCCAGCCTTGGAGCCCGATCAACGGGCAATGGGAGGACTTTTCTTGTGTCTTTACAAGCATCACACTGACAAAAGGTGCAGTGCAGCACTCATTCCGGCTTCGTGGCCATCAGTCCGGCAAAATCGAAGAGCTTCGGATCGAGTAGATGCGAGGGGTCTACATGGGCGAGCGCTCGCAGCATCGCGTCCTTGCGCCCCGGCATCTTCGCTTCTATCCCTGCCAGCATGTCCTTCATCGCATTGCGCTGCAGTCCATCCTGGGAGCCGCAGAGGTCGCACGGAATGATGGGGAACTGCATGGCCTGGGCAAAGCGGGACATGTCTTCCTCTGCCGCATAGGCGAGCGGACGCAGAACGAAGAGATCCTTCTCGTCATTGAGCAGTTTCGCCGGCATGGCCGAGAGCCGTCCGCCATGGAAGAAGTTCATGAAGAAGGTTTCGAGGATATCCTCGCGGTGATGGCCTAGCACCAGGGAGTCGCAACCTTCCTCGCGGGCAATGCGATAGAGATTGCCACGACGCAGCCGCGAACAGAGCGAGCAATAGGTGCCACCGCTCGGGACCTTCTCCTTCACGATCGAATAGGTATCCCGATATTCGATCCGGTGCTTGACCCCGATCGAGGCCAGGTACTCCGGCAGAACGTGTTTGGGAAAGTTGGGCTGCCCCTGATCCAGATTGCAGGCCACGAGCTCGACCGGGAGCAGACCGCGCCATTGGAGATCGAGCAGAACGGCGAGCAGGCCATAGCTGTCCTTGCCGCCGGAGAGACCCACCAGCCAGCGCTTCTGGCCCTTCAACATGTCGAAATCGGTGAGAGCCTGGCGGACCTGACGGATGAGCCGTTTGCGCAGCTTGTTGAAGGACACGGAGCGCGGCGCCTGCGCGAAAACAGGATGCACGGTCGACAGGTCGAGCTCGTCCTCGCCGTCGAGCACGGCGCTGTCCTTACTGTCGATCATGGTGACGAGGTTCATATCAAGCTCCGCCGCAGGGGCATGTCGTGCCCTGCAATGCCCTTTGCGGGCTCGAAGATCAAGTCCCGAAGACGGACCAGCCGGTCCGAGAGGCGAGCATCTCGAGTGCCACTGAGCCGAGCGCCGAATTGCCGACCTTGTTAAGACCCGGCGACCAGACGGCAATGGAGGCCTTGCCTGGCGCAACCGCCAGAATGCCGCCACCGACGCCGGACTTGCCGGGCAGACCGACGTGATAGGCGAAATCACCCGAACCATCGTAATGGCCACACATCAGCATCAAAGCATTGATGCGCCGCGCCCGCTTCGGCGAAACGACAGAGAAGCCGGTCAGCGGATTGGTGCCGCGATTGGCGAGAAACAGGCCGGCATGCGAGAGCTGCACGCAGGAGAGCGCCAGGGCGCACTGATGGAAATAGACGCCGAGCGTGTGCTCCACCGGGTGTTCGAGATTGCCGAAGCCACGCATGAAATTGGCGAGCGCGAAGTTGCGATACCCGGTTCGCTGCTCCGATCGGGCCACCTTCTCGTCGATGGACATGGTCTCGTCATCGGCGAGGTAGCGCATGAAACGCAGATATTCACCGATCGCCTCGCGCGGCGCATGACCGGCCACCACCATGTCGGTGACGACAATCGCCCCGGCATTGATGAAGGGATTGCGCGGCATCCCGTGCTCGTGTTCGAGCTGGACGATGGAATTGAAGGAAGAGCCCGACGGTTCGCGGCCGACCCGCTTCCAGACGGATTCACCCGCCTTGCCTAGCGCGAGCGTCAACATGAAGACCTTGGAAATGCTCTGGATCGAAAACGCCGTGTCGGCGTGGCCCGCCTTGTAGGTTTCGCCGTCGACCGTGGTGATGGCGATGCCGAACTGCTTCGGATCGACGCGCGCGAGCTCCGGAATATAGTCGGCAACCTTACCCTCGCCGAGGCGCGGCTCGAGCGCGCTGACAATTTCGTCGGCGATCAGCTGCAGATCCATCTCTCACCCCTTACCCGAGTTCTTGCTGTGTCATTTTCCCCGGCCTGCGCTGCACTGCAAACAGAAAAAGCCGCCCCGAAGGGCGGCTTTCCACAAATCCGTCGCGCGAGCAATTAGCGCGAGTAGAATTCGACAACCAGCTGCGGTTCCATGATGACCGGATACGGAACATCCGCCAGGTTAGGAACGCGAGCGAAGGTGGCAACCATCTTGTTGTGGTCAACTTCGAGGTAGTCCGGAACGTCACGCTCTGCGAGCGAAACCGATTCGAGCACGGTCACGAGCTGCTTCGACTTCTGACGAACTTCGATAACGTCGCCGGCCTTGCAGCGGTACGAACCGATGTTGACGCGAACACCGTTGACCGTGACGTGGCCATGGTTGACGAACTGACGAGCTGCGAAGACCGTCGGAACGAACTTGGCGCGGTAGACGATGGCGTCCAGACGCGACTCGAGCAGGCCGATCAGGTTTTCACCGGTGTCGCCCTTGCGACGGTTGGCTTCTTCGTAAGTGGCGCGGAACTGCTTCTCGCGGATATCGCCGTAGTAGCCCTTCAGCTTCTGCTTGGCGCGCAGCTGCACGCCGAAGTCGGAAAGCTTGCCCTTGCGGCGCTGGCCGTGCTGGCCAGGACCGTATTCGCGACGGTTCACCGGGGACTTCGGACGGCCCCAGATGTTTTCGCCCATACGGCGATCGATCTTGTACTTGGATGATGCGCGCTTGCTCATCGTATTTCCTTCTCAACAGGTTACAGCGGTTTGTTGCCAAGCCGCTTAAGGAAACACGCCCTCCTCTGAACCTCCGTTTCCGAGGTTCCGACAGGCTTCTCACGTTAGCGAACGGAGAAAACCACGGGACATGTCAAAACAAACACCGGGCATTTCGGCCCGGCGTTGGTGGGGTCATTAGTGGCGTTGTACAAATTTGTCAACACGGCATCGACGCTGCCAGGCTCCGGACCTGCACATAGCGTCTTTCCTGGACGTTCTCCAGCGGAAAAAGCCGCGAAACTGCCTGCAAAGGCTGACAGAACGCAAGAACTCCGCTATCCCCGGGGCATCCTCAATGAAAGAAGATGCGTCCCTTGATGATGAGAGATCTGTTCCGCCTGCCCTTGCTCGCCCTCCTCGGCCTCCTCATGGTCATCAGCCCTGCGGCAGCGGAAATCCAGAAGCCCGGCCATGCGCATATCCTGGTCGATGCCGAAACCGGTAAGATCCTCGAAGCGGACAATGCCGATAGAGTGCTCTATCCGGCATCACTCACCAAGATGATGACCCTCTACCTCACCTTCGAGGCCCTTCATTCCGGCCGGTTCGACTGGGAGCAGAGGCTGGTCATCTCAAAGAATGCCAATGATAAGGAACCCTACAAGTTCGCCGTCGGCGCCGGCAACACGATCAGCGTGCGCGAAGCCGTTATGGGCATGGTCGTGCTCTCGACCAATGACGCGGCAACCGCAGTGGCCGAGGAACTGGCAGGCTCCGAGGAAGCCTTCGGTCAGATGATGACGTCGAAGGCGCGCGAGCTCGGCATGGCCAGCACCGTCTTCACCAATCCCTCGGGCCTGCCCGACCCGCGCCAGGTGACGACGGCGACCGACATGGCAAGGCTCGGTCTGGCGCTGATGCGCGACTTTCCCGAGGAATACAAACTCTTCGCCTCGCGCGGCATGACATTCCGCGGCATGAAGTTTCGCGGCCACAATGCGTTCCTGGTGCAATATCCGGGCGCCGAAGGCATCAAGACCGGCTTTACCAATGCCTCGGGCTACAACATCGTGACCTCGGCCAGCAACGGCAACCGCCGCCTCGTCGGCGTGGTCCTCGGCGCCGACAGCGCCAATGCTAGAACGCAGGAAATGATCACGCTCTTCGACCGCCATTTCGGCACCAAAGTCAGCCAGTGATCACAGGCATAACAGCAAGGCAAAGCCCATGACCGAGACCGTTCTCGACCGCTTTCTCCGCTATGTCGTGATCGATACGCAGTCCGATCCGACATCCGACGCACAACCGTCGACCGAAAAGCAGAAGGATCTCGGCCGCGTGCTGGTCGCTGACCTCCTGGCGCTTGGCCTCTCCGACGCGCATATGGATGAGCACGGCAATGTCTATGCGACGATCCCGGCCAACACCGCGAATGACGTACCGGTCATCTGCTTCTGCAGCCACATGGACACCGCACCCGACTTCACAGGCACCAATGTCAAGCCACAACTGGTGCGTAACTATCAGGGCGGCGACATCGCACTGCCTGGCGACACGAGCCAGGTGATCCGAGTCGCCTCCCATCCTCAGCTCAACAAGCAGGTCGGCAATGACATCGTCACGACCGACGGCACCACGCTGCTCGGTGCCGACGACAAGGCAGGCGTGGCGGAGATCATGACGGCGGCGGCCCATCTGATGGCAAATCCGCAAATTCCGCGTGGAACCGTCAAGATCCTTTTCACCACCGACGAAGAAATCGGCCGCGGCGCCGACAAGGTGGATCTTCAAAAACTCGGTGCTCGCTTCGCCTATACGCTCGACGGCTCGACCGTCGGCGAGATCGAGAACGAGACCTTTTCGGCCGACGGCGTGACGATCGAGATCACGGGCGTCGCAATGCATCCGGGCTATGCCAAGGGAAAAATGGAAAACGCGATCAAGGCCGCAAGCGACATCGTCGCCCGCCTGCCCCGCGACATCGCGCCTGAAACCACCGAGGGCCGTCAGGGCTTCATCCACCCGGTCGATATCTCGGGCAGCATGGAAAGCGCCAAGCTCCAATTCATCATCCGCGATTTTACGGAAGAGGGCCTGAAGGAGAAGGAGGACCTGCTGGAACGCATCGCAAACGACGTGATGGCCACCTATCCCGGCTCGCGGCATACATTCACGGTCAAGCATCAGTACCGCAACATGAAGGACGTGCTCGATCGCCATCCGGAGATCATGGACAATCTCGAAGAAGCCGTCCGACGTGTCGGGCTCGAACCCGTGCGCCACAGCATTCGCGGCGGCACAGACGGCTCACGCCTGTCGTTCATGGGCCTGCCCTGCCCCAACATCTACACCGGCGGCCATGCCTATCACTCGCCGCTCGAATGGGTGAGCGTTCAGGATATGGAAAAGGCCGTCGAGACGATCGTCGCCTTGGTCAAGGTCTGGGAAGAGCGGGCGGCCTGAACCGTCCCGCGGGCCTGCTAGCGATCGAGGCTATTCGGCGGCCGACGTCGTTTGATCGTCTGCATCCACGAGGTTCGGATCACCCGGCTTCGTCTCGGCTTCCAGATCCGGGAAGGCGACGATGCGCTTGCCGGAAAAGTCGGTATGCACGACGACGAGCCCCTGTTCCTCGAAATAGCCGAGCAGACGTCGGGCGCGGCGGGCCGAATGCGTGCCGTAGGCCCGGGCGATGCGATGGTCGGACGGGCATTCCTCGTTGCGCAGCGCCGCCTTGGCGAGTAGCAGAAAGACGCCCTGAAGGTCGTCGGAGACACGCACGGACAGCGAAAGCGCAGTCTGCCAGCCTTCGCTCGCCGCCGTTTCGTCGTCCACCCCGGCCCTCGTGATCGCCACACGGCGACGGAATTCGCCCATGGGCATGGGCGGGCCGGCAACGCGGCGCATGCGGGCGCGCACGAGAAACTCCTGATACAGCACACTGTCGGTCCGGTAGGCGGCCTGCGGATCCCCGAGGATTTCGGAAAGCACTGCAGACAACCGATCCTCACGCTCTTCGGCCGACATTTCAGCGCCGCGCATCGGCGATTCGCTTGGCACAGGCGCCATGGACGCCGGTGTCGAACGCGAAAGTTCGGCGAGGATATCCGTCGTCGGGCGCGGTGCGGGCGGCGCGCGGCGCGCGATCGGCCGGGTGAATTCCTCCGGGTCTGGCGTGAAGATCAGGTCCTCGACATCCGGCAGTGCATCCGGCAGCGGCATGAGCATGGGGGATGACGAACGCGCCGAAGTTTCGACGGCGCCGATGACGATCGGCAGTGGCCGGCGCGACATGGCAGGGCCGAGCGCCACGAAGTTGCCACGCTGCAGGTCGCGGAACATCTCCGCCTGGCGGCGATCCATGCCGAGCAGGTCGGCGGCGCGCGCCATGTCGATATCGAGAAAGGTGCGCCCCATCAGGAAGTTGGAGGCTTCGGCGGCCACGTTTTTCGCGAGCTTGGCAAGGCGCTGCGTGGCGATGACGCCGGCCAGCCCGCGCTTTCGACCACGGCACATCAGATTGGTCATCGCGCCCAGCGACATCTTGCGCGCGTCTTCCGAGACATCGCCGCCGACGGCCGGCGCAAACATCTGCGCTTCATCGACCACGACCAGCACCGGATACCAGAATTCGCGATCCGCATCGAAAAGGCCGTTCAGGAAGGCGCCGGCGGCGCGCATCTGCTGCTCGACGTCTAGACCTTCGAGCGTCAGCACGCAGGAGACGCGATGACGACGGATACGATCGGCGATGCCGGCCAGTTCCGCCTCGGTCCGTTCGCCGTCCACCACGACGTGGCCATACTTGTCGGAGAGCGTGACGAAGTCACCCTCCGGGTCGATGATGACCTGCTGCACCCACTGGGCAGATTGTTCGAGCAAACGGCGCAGCAAATGCGACTTGCCCGAGCCGGAATTGCCCTGCACGAGCAGACGGGTCGCGAGAAGCTCCTCGATATCGAGCTTGGCAGGCTGACCGCCCTGCACCGTTCCCATATCGATTCCGACCTTCAATGGCGGTATCCTCAATTCCTGTGTTGAACTCTAGTCCCTAACAGACTTGGAAGCCCCCGTGTGGCCTGCATCCGCGAAACCCACAGGGAAGTGCCGACGTCAGGCGGCCTTTCGGCGACGCAGGAGACCAGCCAGCGCCATGCTGAGTATCAGCGGAGGCAGAAGCGTGGCAAGCCCGCTGCGCAGTCCGGCGAGCTCGGCTACAAAACCGATCATCGGCGGCCCGACCAGAAAGCCGAACAGCGCAATGAAGCTCAGGATCGCGACGTTCTCAGCCGCGGGCCGATCGCCGAGATCGGCAGAAGCCGTGACGGCAAGCGGAAAGCCGACCGATACGCCGAGACCGACGCATGCAAGTCCCAGATACACGATGATCGTCACGGGGGCGACAACGACAAGCAACATCCCCGCCAGTGAGAGCGACAGGCAGATACGCGCCAGGACGACCGCCCCCAGCCGCTCCTTGGCCCCATCGCCGAGGAACCGCCCGAGCGAGACCATCATGGCAAAGACGACATAGCCCATGCCCGTCGCCATGCCCGAGGTCGCGAAGACATCTTTGAGATAGACAGCAGACCAGTCGGCGACGGCCCCTTCCGTCATGGTGATGCCGAAGACGAAGAGGCTGATGCCGAGGATGGCGGGACCCGGCAAACGCCAGGATGACCGCTTCTCCGCTTCAGCGACCGGAGCCGCGTGCGCCGGCAAGGCCCGGCAGACGACCAGAGCGACCGGCGCCAGAAGGAGCGACAGCAGACCGATGGCCAGGAATGGAGGTGCTTCGATTGCGAGAAAGACTGCACCGATGAGACTGCCGGTCATGATCCCGAGACTCCAGAAACCGTGACAGCGGTTCATGATTGAAGCCGTACCGCGTTTCTCGATCACATCGGCCTCGACATTGAGACCGAGCTCGATCGTCGAAAGCCCGATCCCGAGAAGCGCCAGCAGCAGGAAAAGCGAGACGATGTCAGGTGCCGCGACCGGTAAGGGAACCAGCGCGAGAAAGACCGGGAAACCATTGATCAGCGTATTGCGACTGCCGATCCGGCCGACCAATTGCCCCGCAAAGGGCAGCATCAGCAGGATGCCAGTCGGCAGACCGAGAAGCGCGATGGCGAGTTCGGCTGGCCCGAGCGCAAGGCGCTCCTGCACACCGGGAATCTGCGGCAACCAGCAGCCAAAGGCGATCGGCTGCAGGAAAAAGGCGGTCATGATGGCGGGCTTGGGGGGCATGATTGGTCCGGCGAGAAACGATAGAAGAATCAGAATACCGACTGTCAGCGAGCCCGAGTGATTTGCAAAGCAGACCACCCGTCGGAGTGGTCTGCTTGCGCTGAAAATAGAAGAACGGTTCGATTGCCCGAGGCCCCCGAACCGTTTTTTCGTTGCTCAAACCCGGAAATCCCAAAGGGCGAGACTTCTTGGCCTCTTCCACTCCTCGTGCTCCGGCAAGCCGATGTCTCGGCGCATCTGCGGTGACAAATGCGCCGCAAGATTGCGGACCTGCCGCCGCCTCCAGCTCGCCCCGATCAACGCGGCAAGCATTCGCCAGGAACCAAAGTGTTCAAGCAGTTCGTCCATCCGCTTCGAAAGCGGAATTTCAACTATAGATTGATTTTCGTGCATGACTTGTCCGTCCCGGAACGCCGATGCGTCCAGGTCCTTTCGATGATGAAAAGCGACGTGACACGAGCGGACGAACGCGTTCAGGCGCGCAGACAGCAAGTCACGTCAGGATGATTGAATACGCCGGAAAAGGCAGGAAAAATGACTGATCAGACAGTCATCGGGTGTAGCGAGCGATGGTGGGAGATCCCACGCACATCGAAGACACCGATCCGCCAGAGAGGCGCATGCGCAGAGAAAAATGAGTCATATGTCGCCTCCTGTAGTTTGTGTTGCGGATGGCCGGAACATGCCATGCAAAATCGGCTCCCGCAAGATCGCAATTCGAGATTGCAAATCTTGACAAGGAGCCGTTGCCGATATGCAACAAATTGTCGCAGGCCAGTTCGGAGCCGAACGAGATCTTACCGGAACAGGGGTCCGGACACAGGCCGGAGCGAGAGGCCCATGCCCTGCATCAGGCGCCGTGTGGAGAAATCCTGGCTGCCGGAGGTAAAGACGGCGAAGTCGAAATCCTCGGGGTGTTCTGCCCCCTCCACTAGCGGAACGAGGCGCCGCGCCTGCCTTGCAATGGCTTCCGCCGGATCGAGCCAGTCTACCGGCCAGGGGGCAAGCCTTCGAAAGACATTGGCGAGGAAGGGATAATGGGTGCAGGCCAGCACGACGATGTCCGTCCGCATTCCATTCTTGTCGACGAAACAAGGTGCGATCTCGGCAAGCACGGCCTGATCATCAAGCGTCTCACCCCGGATATAGGCCTCGGCCATGCGCGCGAGGTTCTCCGAGCCCACGAGGCGAACATGGCATTGCGAGGCAAACGACTGGATGAGATCGCGCGTGTAGGCGCGCTTCACGGTCCCAGGCGTCGCCAGCACCGAGACGAGCCCGGAGCGCGTGCGCTCTGCCGCCGGCTTGATGGCTGGCACCGTGCCGATGAAGCGCATCTCCGGAAAGTGCTGGCGAAGATCCGCACCCGCAAGCGTGAAGGCGGTATTGCAGGCGACGATGACTGCCTCGGGATTGTACCGCGCGAACAGATCCTCGAACAGGCGGACGATCCGCGCCTTCAAGGGCTCCTCTTCCCAACCGCCATAGGGAAAACCGGCATCATCGGCCACATAGATAAAGCCGCGCTCCGGCATCAAGAGGCGCGCCTCGCGCAGGACGGTGAGGCCGCCGATGCCCGAATCGAAAACCAGGATCGGCTTCAAGCCGTCCGTGTCGCTGTTACTTGCCGGAACCTTCGTCATCAGAACCATCTTCCGCCACCACAGCCTTTACCGACGCATTGATCTGACCTGGCCGGGAAAATCGGTCGAGCGAGTTGATCACGCCGCGCACCACATGGATCTCGGGTGTCGTGAAGGCCCGCCTTGTGAACACAGCGCGCAGATTGTCGATCATTCTCGGCTTTTTGCTGGCGGGATGAAAATAGCCCCGGACCTCAAGCGCCTGTTCCAGATGCTCGAACATGCCGACGACCTCTTCCTTCGTCGCCTGTGGCTGCTCCGGCGCATCGAACGGCACGGACTGCAGATCCTCAATGTCGGACTTCATCCATTCATAGGACATGAGAAGGACCGCCTGGGCGATGTTGAGCGAGGCGAAGGCCGGATTGACCGGGAAGGTGACGATTTCATCGGCCAGCGCCACGTCTTCGGTGGAGAGGCCCGACTTCTCGCGTCCGAACAGGATGCCCGTCTTCTCGCCGGAGCGAAACTTCTGGCGAAGGGTCTCGGCGGCGGTAACCGGCGAGCGCACTGGTTTGAAGCCATCCCGGAAGCGGGCTGTCGTCGCATAGACGAAGTTGAGATCGGCGATGGCCTCTTCGAGCGTATCAAAGACAACCGTTCCGTCGATCACGTGATCGGCCTTGGCCGCTGCAGAGCGCGCTTTTTCGGATGGCCAGCCGTCGCGCGGATTGACGAGACGCAGCTCAGCCAGGCCGAAATTGGCCATGGCGCGCGCCACCATGCCGATGTTTTCGCCGAGTTGCGGCTCAACCAGAATGATTGCCGGCCCTTCGGCCAGCATGATGCGTTCGCTGTTCGTCCCTGCCATGATCTGCCCTTGTATGCGTGTGGGCCACCCATTGGCATAAAATCGTCAGGGCGCAAAGGGGTTGCACCGGCAAGGCAGCCGCTGAAACGGCGTTGCGCCCCGTGAGTTTCGTGCAGAGAAAACGGCGCGCCGGAGCTCAAAGCCCGCCTTGCGCCTTCAAATCATGCTTGATTGAGGAGCCATTCTGCCCATCGACCACGGGGTAGAAATCGTCGATGACCGTCCGACCGTCCTCGTCAACGACCTCGAAGATCAGGACCGTTTCGACCTCGTAGTCAGGGCCTTCGCCCATGCAACGGCGATTGTTGAAAAACGCGGTCACCTGCCCCTCTTCATCATCCTCGAGATAAATATTCTCGAAGAGGCAACCATCCTGCCCTTGGGCAATCGGGTCGTAGTCGAAGGGATAGCCGGTCGTCTCGCCCTCCGGCGGGTCGAAGGGCGGATTTTTCGATGCCGCCTCGAAAGCTTCAACGAAATCCTCGCTGAACAGTCGCTCCAGCCGATCCACGCTGAAGACGTCTTCGGCCGGCTCGTCGATCGTGTTGTCCCAGCTGCGGGCCGCCGCCTCGATGATTTCCCGGACGGGAGCCTTCATGTCGGCTGTCGCGGCACTCGGCGCAACCGATACGAAAAACAGGCCAAGGACGAAGGCTGCGGACTGGGGCTTCATGGGAGACTCCGATGGATCTGATCGACACTTTGCTTTTAGCCGCAAATCGGGCATCTCCCGCAACCAAGTTTGGGGCAAAACGCACGTCGAAAGTCTGAACCTAGAATTTACCGGAAGACACCCTCTCCTGTTTGCCTTGTAACGAGAGAATGTTATAGGCAGGCCATCGGCAGAGCGCCCTCCCCGCGCCTGCGCGTCAGGCAAAAACTCGTGAGGATATTCATGACCAAGATCAAGGTAGCCAACCCGGTGGTCGATCTCGACGGCGACGAGATGACCCGCATCATCTGGCAGTTCATCAAGGACAAGCTGATCCTGCCCTACCTGGATCTCGACATCGAATATTACGACCTCTCGGTCGAAAACCGCGACGCCACCAATGACCAGGTGACCATCGATGCCGCCCACGCCATCAAGAAGCACGGCGTCGGCATCAAGTGCGCGACGATTACCCCGGACGAACAGCGCGTCAAGGAATTCAACCTCAAGGAAATGTGGAAGAGCCCGAACGGCACGATCCGCAACATCCTCGGCGGCGTTATCTTCCGCGAGCCGATCATCTGCAAGAACGTGCCGCGTCTCGTTCCCGGCTGGACCAAGCCGATCGTCGTTGGCCGTCACGCTTTCGGTGACCAGTACAAGGCGACCGATTTCAAGTTCCCCGGCAAGGGCAAGCTGACGATCAAGTTCGTCGGTGAAGATGGCGAAGTGATCGAAAAGGAAGTCTACAACGCACCGGGCGCAGGCGTCGCCATGGCGATGTACAACCTCGACGAATCGATCCGCGAATTCGCCCGCGCCTCGATGATGTACGGCCTGATGCGCAAGTGGCCGGTCTACCTGTCGACCAAGAACACCATCCTCAAGGCCTATGACGGCCGCTTCAAGGATATCTTCGAAGAAGTCTACCAGACCGAGTTCAAGGCAAAGTTCGACGAAGCCGGCATCGTCTACGAACATCGCCTGATCGACGACATGGTCGCTTCTGCACTGAAGTGGTCCGGTGGTTACGTCTGGGCCTGCAAGAACTACGACGGCGACGTTCAGTCGGACACGGTTGCTCAGGGCTTCGGCTCGCTCGGCCTGATGACCTCGGTTCTCTTGTCCCCCGATGGCCGCACCGTCGAAGCCGAAGCCGCCCACGGCACGGTGACGCGTCACTACCGCCAGCACCAGAAGGGTCAGGAAACTTCAACCAACTCGATCGCATCGATCTTCGCTTGGACCCGTGGCCTCGCCCACCGCGCCAAGCTGGACGACAATGCCGATCTGGCCAACTTCGCAACGACGCTGGAAAAGGTCTGCATCGACACGGTTGAAGCCGGCTACATGACCAAGGACCTGGCGCTGCTCATCGGTCCGGATCAGCCGTGGCTCTCGACCACCGCCTTCCTCGACAAGGTCGACGAAAACCTCAAGAAGGCCATGGCCGCCTGATCGGCAGCCAAGTCTTTGAAATTCAGAACCCGGTCACGGCAACGTGGCCGGGTTTTCTGCTTCAGCGGTATCGACCTCGGCGTCGACTTCGGCAAAGCGCTTGCGGATCTCGGCCCCGAGGCGCCGGCCCGACATGTGATAGCCGGTGAGCGGCAGGTCGTAACTCTCGAGACGATCAGGGTCATCCTCGTCGAGATAGTCGATGTCGATCACCCAACGGCCATCCACGCGACGCTGCGCAAGCTCGACCATGGAGGCCCAGGGTATGCGCCGCTCGATCCTGAGATCGATCAATTCCTCATTGTTGAGTTCGATCACCGGCCGCGTGGCGAGCGCCAGGTCCCTCCAGCCCTTGCGAAGCCCGAAGACGGCAGAGGCGAGCAGCACCAGATAGACGAGAACCATCAGGCTCGCCCCATCGCCCCCCAGGAGGCTGGCCATCAACCCGCCGATGGACACGGACAAAACAATGGCCGCCATGGCAGCCCAGACAACCCCGAATCCGCGGCGGGGATAGACGATCAGGGTCGGATAGCTTGTCTCGGTTTTCATGATCTACCTACATACGAAAAATCATCCCGGCGGAACAGCCGGGACAATCACGTACGCGCAGAACCTAGTCCTTTGGCCATGTTGTCAAAAACCTGGACTCAGGCTCCAATGCCGGCAGAAGGCAATTGGGGGATGCCGTGACGGGACACATGCCATCGAAAAAGTCATGACCGAAGCCATCTTGCCGAAAACCGTCAGCGTTTTCAAAGAAGGTTATGGTCCCGCGAAGTTCAAGGCCGATGCATTGGCCGGTCTCACCGTGGCCATCGTCGCGCTGCCGCTATCGATGGCCATCGCCATCGCCTCGGGCGTCACCCCGGACCGAGGCCTCTACACCGCGATCATCGGCGGATTCCTGGTCTCCCTGCTCGGCGGCAGCCGCCACCAGATCGGTGGCCCGGCCGGTGCCTTCATCGTCCTTGTCAGCGCGACCGTGGCAACTCACGGCATTGACGGCCTTATCCGCGCAACCGCAATGGCCGGCCTGATGCTGATCGCCTGCGGGCTCCTGAGGATCGGGGACTACATCAAATTCATTCCCTATCCCGTCACCGTCGGCTTCACGGCGGGCATCGCAGTCATCATCTTCGCCAGCCAGATCGGAGAACTGCTGGGACTGACCTTCCCCAATGGAGAGCCCGGCCCGCTGGCCGACAAGCTCTCAGCAATCGCCGCAGCCCTGCCCGGCTTCTCACCGGCCGCCGCCGGAATTGCAGGCGTGACCGTGGCGGTCATTCTCTTGCTGCGCCGATATCGCCCATCCTGGCCCGGCTTGCTCATCGCGGTGATCGTGGCCTCGGCGGTCTCGGCCATCTTCGACCTTCCGGTCTCGACCATTGGCTCGAAATTCGGTGGCATTCCTTCCGGTCTGCCGATGCCGGCGCTGCCCGATCTATCCCTCGATCTCGCCTTCGCCGTATTGCCCGACGCCATCGCGTTTGCCCTTCTGGGTGCGATCGAATCGCTGCTTTCGGCCGTCGTTGCCGATGGCATGACGGGGCGGCGGCACAGATCCAACACCGAACTGGTGGGCCAGGGCGTGGCCAATATCGCCTCTGCCCTGTTCGGCGGCATCTGCGTCACTGGAACCATCGCACGCACCGCAACCAATGTCCGGGCCGGAGGCACCAGCCCCGTATCCGGCATGCTGCATGCCATCTTCCTGCTCGTCTTCATGCTGGTGGCGGCACCGCTTGCCGCCTACATCCCGCTCGCAGCCCTTGCCGGCGTGCTGGCGGTCGTCTCCTGGAACATGGTGGAGAAATCCGCGATCGTGGCGCTTGTCCGCTCGTCGCGCGGCGAAACACTGATCCTGACCGTCACTTTCCTGCTCGTCGTCTTCCGCGACCTAACGGAAGGCATCGTCGTCGGCTTCTCGCTGGCCGCCCTGCAGTTCATCCATCACATGTCGAGGAATGTCCGCATCACACCGGAAAGGGTGGAAAATCCGCTGGAGGAAATGGACGCGGGAACGGTGACCTATCGGCTGGACGGGGCCTTTTTCTTCGGCGCAGTTGCGGCAGCCAGTGCCGTTCTCGACAGGATCGCGGATGACCACCGCAATCTCGTCCTCGACTGCCACGGGATTCGCTTCATCGACACATCGGGCGTCAATCTTCTCGCCGGCGTCATCCGCAAGGCCGTGCGCCAACATGTGCAGGTTTATGTGATCTCGGACCGCCCGGAGATCCGGCAGATGCTGCTGCATCACGAAGTGCCGGAATACGGCGTGCAATTCGTCCCGTCCTTCGATGAAGCGCGACGTCAGATTACGGAGCGCGTTAGATCGAGCGATCCATCGTAACCGGATGCACTGCGCGACTTTTGCGGCGATGACCAGCGGCAGAGGGGGGTAAGGATTGCCCAAAACGAAAGAGGCCGGCGTTACCGCCGGCCCCGTTTCGATAGCATCAGCTAAGCGCTGCCTCGACCGCGGCAATCGCCGCATCGGCCTGAGCACCATCTGGGCCCCCGGCCTGGGCCATGTCCGGCCGTCCGCCGCCACCCTTGCCGCCGAGTGCGGCAGAAGCGACGCGCACGAGATCGACCGCGCTGAAACGATCGGTGAGGTCAGGTGTGACCGACACGACAGCGCTAGCCTTGCCGTCTTCAGCAACCGCAATCAAGAGGACGACGGCGGTGGCAAGCCCTGCCTTGGCCTCGTCGGCCATGCCCTTCAAATCCTTGGCATCAATGCCGGCAAGCGTGCGGCCAACAAAGTTGACGCCATTGACCTGCCTTGGCGCCTCACCGCCGCCGGTGGCACCGCCACCCATGGCGAGCTTGCGCTTGGCGTCCGCCAGTTCCTTTTCGAGCTTGCGGCGTTCCTCGACCAGAGCCTCGACGCGGGAAACGACATCCGTCGGCTGCACCTTCAGCGTCGACGCGAGCGTCTTCACGCGCTCGTCCTGCTCGGAAAGATAGGCACGGGCCGCTTCACCGGTCAGCGCCTCGAGACGGCGCACGCCGGCGCCGACGGCACTCTCGCCGACCAGGCGCACGAGACCGATATCGCCCGTGGCCGACACATGCGTGCCGCCGCAGAGTTCGATCGAATAGGCCTTGCCGGCCTTGTCGCCGCGCACGGCCGTGCCCATCGACACGACGCGGACTTCATCACCGTATTTCTCGCCGAAGAGCGCCATGGCGCCTTCCGCGATCGCGTCGTCAACCGCCATCAGGCGGGTCGCGACCGGCGAGTTTTGCAGGATGATCTCGTTGGCCATCTCCTCGACAACCTTCAGCTCCTCGGCCGAGATCGGCTTCGGATGCGAAATGTCGAAACGCAGGCGCTCGGGCGCGACCAGTGAGCCCTTCTGCGCCACATGGGTGCCGAGCACTTCACGCAACGCCTCATGCAGGAGGTGGGTCGCCGAATGGTTGGAGCGCAGGCGCGAGCGGCGCGCATGATCGACGTTGAGCGTCACGGCACCACCCGCCTTCACGATCCCGTTCTGTACGGTCGCGACATGCACGAAGACGCCTTCGCCCTTTTTCTGGGTATCGGTGACAGCAAGCGAATAACCCTCGCCGACGATCTCGCCGGTATCGCCCGTCTGGCCACCCGACTCGCCGTAGAACGGCGTCTGATTGACGACGATCTGGACCTCTTCGCCAGCGCTCGCCTGCTCGATGACCTTGCCGTCCTTGACGACAGCCAGAACCTGGCCTTCGGCCGTCTCGGAACTGTAACCCAGGAATTCGGTCGCGCCGAACTTCTCCTTGAGCTCGAACCAGACAGTCTCGGTCGCCTTGTCACCGGAGCCAGACCAGCTGGCACGAGCTTCTGCCTTCTGGCGCTGCATGGCATCGTTGAAGCTGGTCAGATCGACGCCGATGCCGCGGCCGCGCAGGGCGTCCTGCGTCAGGTCGAGCGGGAAGCCGTAGGTGTCATAAAGCTTGAAAGCGGTTTCGCCGTCGAGGCTGTCGCCCTTGTCGAGAGTGGCCGTGGCATCCGACAACAGCGTCAGGCCGCGTTCCAGCGTCTTGCGGAACCGGTTTTCTTCGAGCTTCAGGGTCTCGGAAATCAGGGATTCGGCACGAACCAGTTCCGGATATGCGCGGCCCATCTGCTGCACGAGGACCGGCAGCAGCTTGTAGATGATCGGATCCTTCGCACCGAGCAGCTGTGCATGACGCATGGCGCGGCGCATGATACGGCGAAGCACGTAACCACGGCCTTCGTTCGACGGCAGAACGCCATCGGCAATCAGGAAAGCCGACGAGCGCAGATGGTCGGCGATGACCCGGTGGCTGGCGCGGCGCTCGCCCTCGGCCTTGACGCCGGTCAGGTCTACCGATGCGTCAATCAGCGCGCGGAAGAGGTCGATGTCGTAATTGTCGTGGCGCCCCTGCAGAAGCGCTGCGACACGCTCGAGGCCCATGCCGGTATCGATCGACGGGCGCGGCAGGTTGACCCGTTCCTCCTTCGTGATCTGCTCGTACTGCATGAAGACGAGGTTCCAGATCTCGATGAAGCGGTCACCGTCCTCGTCCGGCGAACCCGGAGGGCCACCCCAGATATGATCGCCGTGATCATAGAAGATTTCCGAACACGGACCACAGGGGCCGGTGTCACCCATGGCCCAGAAATTGTCGCTGGTCGGGATGCGGATGATCTTGTCGTCCGAAAGACCGGCAATCTTCTTCCAAAGGCCATGCGCCTCGTCATCCGTATGGTAGACAGTGACGAGCAGGCGGTTGCGGTCGATGCCGAATTCCTTGGTGATCAGGTTCCAGGCGAGCTCGATCGCACGCTCCTTGAAATAGTCGCCGAAAGAGAAATTGCCGAGCATTTCGAAGAAGGTATGGTGACGTGCGGTATAACCGACATTGTCGAGATCGTTGTGCTTGCCGCCCGCGCGCACGCATTTCTGCGCGGTCACCGCCGTCGAGTAGGGACGCTGTTCCAGACCGGTGAAGACGTTCTTGAACTGCACCATGCCGGCATTGGTGAACATCAGCGTCGGGTCGTTGCGCGGCACCAGCGGACTGGAGGAAACGACCTCGTGACCGTTCGTCTTGAAGTAGTCGAGAAAAGTCGACCGGATGTCGTTTACACCGCTCATGTCACGCCCTTCATTCAGGCCGGGAAGCCGGCCGATTTGCAAAATCAATGGCTTTTATCGCCCGGCTTCATCCCTGTCCAGCAGCCGCAACGAAAACCGGCCGCGTCTCCAGGGAAACGCGGCCGGCAAAATATCAGAAAGGTGGACGGCATCCTTAAGCGTCGTCGGCACCATCGCTGTCATTGGCATCAGGACCGCCATTCTGCAGGAACTTTTCCGCAATCAGACCGGCATTCTGACGCAGGGCCATCTCGATTTCCTGGGCCATCGCCGGATTGTCGCGCAGGAACAGCTTGGCATTTTCGCGGCCTTGGCCAAGCCGCTGGCTGTTATAGGAGAACCAGGCACCCGATTTCTCGACGATGCCGGCCTTGACACCAAGGTCGACGAGTTCGCCGGTCTTGGAAACACCTTCACCATACATGATGTCGAATTCGACCTGCTTGAAGGGCGGCGCCATCTTGTTCTTGACGACCTTGACGCGGGTCTGGTTGCCGACGACCTCTTCGCGATCCTTGACCGCACCGATGCGGCGGATGTCGAGACGAACCGAGGCGTAGAACTTCAGCGCGTTACCGCCCGTCGTCGTTTCCGGCGAACCGAACATGACGCCGATCTTCATGCGGATCTGGTTGATGAAGATGACCATGGTCTTCGACTTGGAAATCGAGGCGGTGAGCTTGCGCAGCGCCTGGCTCATCAGGCGGGCCTGCATGCCCGGAAGGCTGTCGCCCATTTCGCCTTCGATTTCGGCGCGCGGGGTGAGCGCTGCGACAGAGTCGACGACGAGTACGTCGATCGCGCCGGAGCGCACCAGCGTGTCGGTGATTTCAAGCGCCTGCTCACCGGTATCCGGCTGCGAGATCAGGAGGTTCTGCAGGTCGACGCCGAGCTTGCGGGCATAGATCGGATCGAGCGCGTGTTCCGCGTCGACAAAGGCGCAGATGCCGCCCTTCTTCTGGGCTTCCGCAATGGTCTGCAGTGCCAGCGTCGTCTTACCCGAGCTTTCCGGTCCGTAAATTTCAATGATGCGCCCCTTCGGCAGACCGCCGATGCCGAGCGCGATGTCGAGGCTGAGCGACCCCGTCGAGACCGTCTCGACTTCGACCACGCTCTCGTTTGCGCCGAGCTTCATGATCGAGCCCTTGCCGAACGACCGTTCGATCTGCGAGAGCGCCGCCTCCAATGCCTTGCTTTTATCCACCGATTTGTCCTCTACAAGCCGCAAAGAATTTTGTGCCATTGGATCCACCTTTAGGTTATTGAGGCCGCATAGGCAATGAAGCCGCCGATGAGCAATATGTACCCTTTTTGTTCTGTTTTTGCAAGAGCCCATGAAGCGATTGAAATAAAATGGCTTTCCATGGAATGTTCGAAATATGTTCTGCGATTTGTGCGGATGGCGAGACGGTGCAGGCGGGAGGTCGACTTTGCAGCTGGCTTGCCGGCTTCGATTCGTGAATCCAGGGCTTCGGAGGGATGCGCATGACGGTCGAAATCCTGGCAATCGGTGGCGCTCATATCGACCGCCGGGGACGCATTTTCGGCGATACGAAACCCGGCGCGAGCAATCCTGGCGCATGGTTCGAGGAAGCCGGCGGCGGTGTCTTCAATGCAGCCCGCAATCTCTCCCGTCTGGGTCATAAAGTTCGCCTGATTGCGCCGCGTGGCGGCGATGCGGCAGGCCAGATGGTGGCGGACGCGGCAGACCGCGCCGGCCTCGACGACCAGCCGGTCATGTTCCTCGACAGGGCCACGCCGAGCTATACCGCCATTCTCGAACGCGACGGCAATCTGGTGATCGCGCTTGCCGACATGGCCCTCTACGATGCCTTCACCGCGCGGCGGCTGAGGGCCCGGTCGCTGCGCGACAGCCTGGCGCTCGCTGCCCACGTGCTGACCGACGCAAACTTGCCGGCAGACACGCTGACAGCCCTTGCGTCATCCTGCCATGCGGCCGGAAAGGGCATATCCGCCATCGCCATTTCGCCGGCAAAAGTCATCAAATTCCGGGCTGCCCTGCCCCTTATCAGCCATCTCTTCATGAACGGCGCAGAGGCGGAGGTGATTGCAGGTGGACGGCCTGATACGCCAGAAGGCTGGCCGGTCATGCTGCGGGCACAGGGCGTGATGGCAGGCACCGTGACCAGTGGCAACGGCCCGACAATCGCCTTCGATCACGGCGGCATTGCGCTGATCGAACCCTTGTCCCTGGAGACGATTGCCGACGTCACCGGCGCCGGCGATGCCTTTGCCGCCGGCTTCCTTGATGCACGGCTTGCGGGCGCCTCGCTCTCGGACGCCTTGCGACATGGCACCGCGAGTGCCGCAATGACCCTCGCATCACCCCACGCGACCGACGAAAACCTGTCGGCAGAAAGGCTGTTGAGCCAGTTGGCTCTTGTCCCGCCTGCCCGTTTCCTGTCATGAGAACCTGAAATTCAAGCGGAAGATCCCCCATGACCCGTTCCATCTCCCCTCTCCTGCCCATCACCTATTCGAGCGAAGTGAGCGCCGCCAAACAGCGCGGCGCGCCGATCGTGGCGCTGGAATCGACCATCATCACCCATGGCATGCCCTATCCGGGCAATCTGCAGATGGCCCGCAGCGTCGAGGACATCGTCCGCCAGCAGGGCGCGGTACCCGCGACCATCGCCGTCATCAAGGGCGTCCTACATATCGGCCTCGAACCGGCCGAACTCGAGGCGCTGGCGCAGATGGAGCATGTGATGAAGCTCTCGCGCGCCGATCTTGCGTTTGCGATCGCAGAGCGCCGCAACGGCGCAACGACCGTCGCCGCCACCATGATTGCTGCCTATCGCGCCGGCATCCATGTCTTTGCGACCGGCGGCATTGGCGGCGTGCATCGCGGCGCCGAAGAGAGCTTCGACATCTCGGCCGACCTGGAAGAGCTGGCCCGCACCGCTGTGATCGTCGTGTCGGCCGGCCCCAAGGCCATTCTCGACATTCCGAAAACGCTTGAAGTGCTGGAAACCCGTGGCGTTCCTGTCGTGACCTATGACAGCGAAGACTTCCCGGCCTTCTGGTCGCGCAACTCCGGCCTCAAGAGCGTGCTGAACCTGCAGAGCCCGGCGGCCATCGCCAATTTCCAGAAGATGCGCGACCAGCTCGGCATCGACGGTGGCATGCTGATCGCCAACCCCGTGCCGGAGGCCGACGAGATCCCGCGCGAGGAGATGGAAATCTACATCAGCCGGGCGCTTGCCAATGCCGAACGCGACGAGATCGCCGGCAAGCAGGTCACGCCCTACTTGCTCGACAACATCTTCCACCTCACCGGCGGCCGCTCGCTGAAGACCAATATCGCGCTGGTCGAGAACAATGCGCGTCTCGCCGCCGAGATTGCCGTCGCCATGAACGGCTGACAGCCGCGTTCATTAGGAAATAAAAGACCCCGCCGAAACGATCCGGCGGGGTCTTTGATTCGCGGGTTCGAGCTTTTCTCAGGCTTCAGCCTTCACCATCCAGCATTTCACGCACAGCGACGGCCAGTTGCTTCAGTGAGAAGGGCTTGGGCAAGAAGCCGAACTTCGCGTCCGCCGGGAGATTGCGGGCGAAGGCATCCTCGGCGTAGCCTGAGACGAAAATGAACTTCAGGTCCGGATACTTCTTGCGCAATTCGGTGAGCAGGGTGGGGCCGTCCATCTCCGGCATCACGACGTCGGAGACGACGATGTCCACGGCACCATCGAGCTCCTCCATGATGTCGAGTGCCTCGACGCCGGAACCGGCCTCGTGCACGGTGTAGCCGCGCGTCTCCAGCATGCGTTTGCCGCCACGCCGCACGGCCTCTTCGTCCTCGACGAGCAGAACGACGGCAGACTTGCCGGTCAGATCCGGCGCATCCTGAAGCTCTGCATTGCCGTTGGACTTGGCAACCGTGATCGTGTCCCCGTCGATCGCAGCCGTGATCTGCCCCTCGACGACCGGCTGCACCTCGGGCACATGGCGCGGCAGGAAGATGCGGAAGGTCGTTCCCTTACCGACTTCCGATTCCGGATAGATGTAGCCGCCGGATTGCTTGACGATGCCATAGACCATGGCTAGGCCGAGACCGGTGCCCTTCCCCACTTCTTTGGTAGTGAAGAAGGGCTCGAAGATCTTGTCCATGATCTCGGGCGCGATGCCGGTTCCGGTATCCGCCACCTCGACCAGGACCATGTCTTCCGCCGGCAGGCCGCGATAGCCGAATTCACCGGCCTCCTCGGCATCGACATTGCGCGTGGACACCGTAATCGCACCACCGTCCGGCATGGCATCGCGGGCGTTGACGCAGAGATTGATCAGCACCTGCTCGAACTGCGACAGGTCCGTCTTTACCGGCCAGAGATCCCGGCCGTATTCGACTCTCAGCTTGACATTGCTACCCGAGATCAACCGGTCGACCAGCATCCTGAGATCGCCGATCACGTCGGTAAGGTTAAGCACGCTCGGCCGCATCGTCTGCTTGCGCGAGAAGGCGAGCAACTGCCGCACCAGCACGGCGGCGCGGTTGGCATTGCGCTTGATCTCCATGAGATCGGCAAAGCTCGCATCCGAGGGCCGCGCCTGCAGAAGCAGGTGGTCGGAAGACAAAAGGATGGCGGTGAGCACATTGTTAAAGTCATGCGCGATGCCGCCCGCAAGCGTGCCGACCGCATTCATCTTCTGCGTCTGCGCCATCTGCGCCTCGAGCGCCTTCTGGTCGGTGACGTCGACGGCGTAAACGATGGCCGCTTCTTCCGGCGCTTCGTCGCTCTGGTCGATCACGGCATTGACGTAGAAGCGGAAATGCCTGGTGTCATTGGTCGGATGGCGGCTGTCGATCGGGGAGATGTCGACCTGCCGGTCCATGGCAGCAGCCAGCGCCTCGCGGAATTCGTCGCGCTCGCTCTCGTGCAGCACGACCTCGATCAGCCCGTGCTGGTCGATTTCGTCGCGCGAAATGACATCGGCGAAGAGCTTCATGAAAGGCGCATTGGTCCGCAGGATCCGGCCCTCGCCGTCGACGGAGGCAATCGCCATAGGCGTATTGTTGAAGAAGCGGGTAAAGCGCATGGAGGCGACCGAATCCGACTGGTCGCCACGCTCACCCTGGGCGCGGGAGAGAACGATGGAGCGGCTTTCACCCGGCGCCCCGTCGCGCGCCGCCCTGACCCGATGCACAAGGCGCACCGGCAGGCTCTGGCCGTTCACCCGGCGAAGGTCGAGGTCGAGCGTTTCCGTGCGGGCCTGGCCGGGCTCGGCCTGGACCGAGTTGATCAGCGCCATGCCCTCGCCGGCGACGAGATCGGCAATCGTCATCGAGCCCGGGTTGAACTGAGTTAGGTCCACACCGAGCCATTCGGCAAGTGTGGCGTTGAGATAATAGATCTCGCCCTTGCGACCGGCGGAGAAGAAGCCCGCCGGGGCATGGTCGAGATAGTCGATCGCGTGCTGAAGTTCCTTGAAGAACCGCTCCTGATCGTCGCGCTCAGCGGTGATATCTGAGATCTGCCAGACATGCTGCGGCTTGCCGCGTCCATCGCCGGGCAGAAGCCGCGCCTTCAGGCGATACCAATGGGCGCCGGACCCGTTCGCCGTCTGGCTGCCAAGCGGCTTCAAAAGCCGGAACTCCTCGTGGCCGTCGCGCCCCTCGCGCAGGCCATTGGTCAGCCGGTACAGTGCCTCGCTTGATTCGCGGTAGCGCGACAGAAGCGCCTCGAGCGTCTGGACTTCGGTCGCCTTGCGCGCGCCGGTCATCGCTCCATAGGCCTGATTGGCAAAGACGATCCGCCCTTCGACATCGGTGATCAGCGTACCCTCGGGCTGGCTGGACAGGAAGCGACGCGCGAGCGTGTCGCTCTGCGTCTGCGGCATAACTTCGACGAAGCCGATGACGGCCGAGACGATAAAGAAGATGCCCATCATCGCGAGTATGCCCAGCACGGCGAGCACGATCTGATTGTCGAGCTGGTCGCGGAAGAAGATAAAAGCCGCGGAGGTTGCGAGCAGCACAAGAGCGAGCAGCAGGATGCGCAGCGCCATGCCGGCGCCACTGCGGCGATCGACCAGGGGGCCGTCTCCATCTCGATCGAACTGCTGTCGTGTCATTGATGCCTCGTGCAAAAGCGCCCGGATGGATCGACCAAGCGAGAATCGGCGCTTTCTCTTGTTTATCAAGTTGCTGTAACCGCAAAAAGCAAAGAAAGGGCCAGAATGGCTTGCAAAGCCGCTCTCCCACAGGAATGCCGCAATCCTGACGGAGCATTCGCGCCTCTGCCGCGTTGAGGACCCCAGACTGTCGCCGCCGCTCAAGATTGCGGAAGGCCACGTCTTCTGCCAGAAAGCCTGACAAAAGGAGCACGCACATGCTGGATGACCTGATCGCGGCCTATGGCAATCGTTTTCTCGTGGCGGCGCTGGGCGTCAGTCTTGCGCTGCTTTGCCTCTTCATCGTGCTGTGGATCCTGCGCAACCGGGCGCCATCGCCCTTCGTGCGCGGTGGACGCAACCGCCAGCCGCGCCTTCAGGTGCTCGACGCAGCTGCCGTGGATACGCGCCGCCGCATCGTGCTGATCCGCCGCGACAATGTCGAGCATCTCGTGATGATCGGCGGGCCAACCGACATCGTCATCGAAAGCGGCATCGGCGAAGAGCGGGCCTATCTCAGTGCCCGCCCGGTCACGCAGATGGCCGAGGAAGAGCAGGCCGGATTGGCCACTCCCGCTCATCCACAGGCGATACTCGCGGCAGCCGAACCGCCGACACCCATCATCGCCGCACCGGTGGCAATCGCCGAAGCGGCGCCCGTCGAGCCACCCGCCAGACGGGCGCCTGTGGCTGAACCCTCGAAGATTGAACCCTCCACGGCACCACCCAGGCCGATCTCCGTTGCGGCGGAGCGAGCCGACCAGAAGCCCGCACCAGCCATGGCGCCGATCCGCCCCCCGGAACGCGCCGCTGAAAGGCCCGTGGCAGCAGCTGTTCTGCCGATCATTGCTGCTCCGGCGGCCATTATGCCAGCAGCCACCGCCCCGATCAGCAAAACCGTCATCGAGCAAGCGCCGACAGTGCTGACGGAAGCCCCCACAATCGCCCCCGTCCCACGTTCCGAGCAGCCTGCCGAAAAGCCCATGGCAGTTGAAGAACCGGCACCGCAGCCCACGGCTCACCTCGAACCCGTCCTGTCCGTCGAGGCAGATGTGACACCGACACAGGGAAATTTCGAGGTAATCCGGCGCGAACCGCAAACGATCCAGACGGCGCCACTCGTCGAACCACAGCTGACGGCCGGCACCCCGCCGATCGAGACATTCCGAATTGAACCGGTGATGACGAATGAGGTTCAGCCCGCGCATAGGGATGACGACCGGGTTGTCCCCCAGGCAGAACCAGCCCTCGTGCTTCCGCCCGTGATCGATCCTCCCGCGGCAGAAGAGTTTCTTGAAGCAGCGCGCCAACGGGTGTTGGCCCCGGCCCCTGTTTCCGTGCCTGCCGTCAATCTGCAGCCAAACCGAGGCGCAACGGCAGCCGATATTGCTTCATCGACCGTCGCGAGCGAAACCCCGCAGCGCGACATGAGCGATTTCGAGCGCGTCCTAGAGGAAGAAATGGCGCTGCATCTGGCGGCCGATCCGGCTCCGGCTGCGCGGCCCGCCCCGACAATTTCGCCCATCCTTCCGGAGACCCGCGCCGATCGGCCACGCCCGCCGGTTTCAGCGGTCCTGCCCGAGGGGAACCGGCCTGGTGCAGGTCAAACCACCGCCCAGCCGGGTGAAGAACCCAATCTGCAAAACGAGATCGCGCGCATTTTCGGCGAAATGTCGGCCAGCAGAAACCCCTGAGGCTCAGCTGGCCAGCGCTGCCAAAAAAAGACCCGCCGAGGGCGGGTCAGAATTCGTTGGTTTCGATGGCGTCGATAAAGCCGAAGCTTCACTCGTCGCGATAGACTTTTTCGCGGCGCTCGTGCCGCTCTTGAGCCTCGATCGAAAGCGTTGCGATCGGACGAGCGTCGAGACGCTTGAGACCGATCGGCTCCCCTGTTTCCTCGCAATATCCATAGGTGCCATCATCGATACGCTGCAGAGCGGCGTCGATCTTCGAGATCAGCTTGCGCTGGCGATCGCGGGCTCTGAGTTCGATGGCTCTATCGGTTTCCGAGGAAGCCCGATCGGCGAGATCGGGATGGTTGGCACTTTCTTCTGCGAGGTGGCCGAGCGTCTCCCGCGCCTCCCGGAGGATGTCGTTCTTCCAGGCGACAAGCTTAGCCCTGAAGTAGGCCCGCTGGTTCGCGTTCATGAACTCATCGTCTTCCGAGAGTACATAATTGCTAAGATTGATCTTCTCACTCAACGCGATTCTCCTGAAGAACATCTCAATGGGCGGGTGTATAACCTTTCAAGGCAACCGGTTCAAGCCTTCTGACTGTTTCTAAGCCATTTTTAAATCTGTTACATTTTTGATCTAAATTTCTATTTTTTAAGCATAATTTGCTTTGATGCTTGGTCCAGATACATACCACTCCACCGCGATAGGGTCATGCCGGCTGCACTTCCGCATGGTTGACGCCGAGGCCCAAGAACCGGTACGTCAATCACGAGAACCATCGCACGCGGATACCCCAACGGATGACGCCCTCCAATCAGCTTCCCCAGCGCATCTATCTGCTGCGCCATGCGAAATCCGGCTGGGCCGAGCCAGGTGGTCGAGATTTCGACCGCAGTCTCTCGGATGCCGGGTTTGCCGAAGCCGAACTGCTGGCGGAAACGGCGGCTGACAAGGGATATCGCCCTGATCTGGTCGTGTGCTCGACCGCCAAACGCTGCCGCCAGACGTCGGATGCGATCAAACGCGTTTTTTCGGGCCTCGCAGAGTTCCGCTATGTCGATGCGCTCTACAACGCACCCGCCGAAGTCTATCTTGAGATTGTCCAGTCGATCAGGGGCGTGCAGGCTCTGATGCTGGTGGGGCACAATCCGGCCATCGAGGAAGTCTTCGCGCGCCTCTGCGGCAATGACGTCATGGCCCGCACGGTGCCCGAGGGCTATCCGACATCCGGCCTTGCCGTGATCGACGCCCTGGACGAGGACTCCTATGCCTTGCGGGACTTCCTGGTCGGCTGACCAACCAGCACCTTCGGCCCTTGCCTCTTTTTCGCGCCGCAACCGCTGCCTATATGTGACCTGAGATGCGGCCCATTCGTGCCTGATGGCTTCGCTCCCGCACAAGACCTGACAGGAAAGCCCGTTGCCCCCTTCCCTCACCAGCCTGACCGATGAAGCCGCGATCGCTCTGGACAATCTTGCGGACCGCGCCGCCCATCTGATCAATCCCACGATCAGGCTCGGCGTCACGGGTCTGTCGCGTGCCGGCAAGACAGTCTTCATCTCGTCCTTGGTACACAATTTGCTGCATGGCGGCCGTCTGCCACTTTTCGAGCCCATGCGGTCCGGTCGCGTGACCGGTGCAGCGCTCCAGGAGCAGCCGGACGACGCCGTGCCGCGCTTCCAGTATGAAGACCATATCCGCGCACTCGTCGAGGAACGGGTCTGGCCGGATTCAACCAGGGAGATCTCGGAACTGCGCCTGACCATCGAATACAAAAGCGCGAGTTCCTGGAACCGCATGTTCTCGGCGGGGCGGCTTTCGATCGACATTGTCGACTATCCCGGCGAATGGCTGCTGGACCTGCCGTTGCTCGGGCAGGATTACAGAACCTTCTCGGAAAACACCGTCCAGCTCGCTGCATCCGGGGTACGAAGCGAACTGGCGGCCGAGTGGCTGGCAGTCGCGGCAAGCATCGATCCCGACGCCCCGGCCGACGAGATGACCGCCAAACGTCTCGCCGAGGCCTTCACCACCTATCTCAGGCTCTGCAAGTCGGACGAACGTTCGCTCTCGACCTTGCCGCCAGGCCGCTTCCTGATGCCCGGCGATCTGGACGGGTCGCCGGCGCTGACCTTTGCCCCCCTGCCGGTTCTGCCGGAAGGCCGCGCGCCGAAGGGCTCACTGCGGGCGATGATGGAGCGCCGTTTCGAGGCCTACAAATCCGTTGTGGTGAAACCGTTCTTCCGCGAGCACTTTGCTCGGCTAGACCGCCAGATCGTGCTGGTTGACGCACTCCAGGCGATCAATCGCGGCCCGGAAGCCGTGCAGGATCTGGAGCGGGCGCTCGGCGACGTGCTCACCTGCTTCCGCGCCGGCTCCAACAACCTCCTGACATCCCTCGTGCGGCGTCGCATCGACCGGGTGCTGGTGGCGGCCACCAAGGCGGATCACCTGCACCACGAGAGCCACGACCGGCTGGAGATCCTCACACGACGCCTGGTCAATCGCGCCATTCGCACGATCGGCATGAGTGGTGCCGGCATCGAGGTCATGGCGCTCGCTTCCGTCCGCGCGACCCGCGAGGCCAATGTGAAGCAGGATGGCCACGACCTCCCCGTCATCGTCGGTACGCCCATGGCCGGTGAGCGCATTGGAGACGAGATCTTCGACGGTAACCGGAAGACGGCGGTCTTCCCGGGCGACCTGCCTCGCGATCCGGAAGCCTATTTCCGCTCGGTGGACGAAGGCGATGCCTCGGTAGCCCTGCCCGACCTCAGCATCGTCCGCTTCCGTCCCCCGCAACTCGACGAGAAGCAAGGCATCACGCTGTCGGTACCGCATATTCGCCTCGACCGGGCGCTGCAATTCCTGCTGGGAGACCGACTCGCATGAAGAAGCCGACCGTTCCGCCGACCGGCAATCCGGCCGCGAAGATCCCTGACACGCAGCGACGCCCGGTTGCCTTCACCGTCGAACCGGAAGCGACGACGAGCGCCGACAGCCTGCGCCGTCCCCCGCGCAGCTTTGGCAGCGAGGTGGCCATCGTGCCTGACGAAGAAGATCCCTTCATCGCCGTCGCGGAAGATCTGCCACAGGTCCCGGTGGCCGAACCGCAGCGCCGGCGCTTCTCCTTCGCCAAGCTCGCCGCAGGTGCCTTTGGCCTTCTCCTGTCGCTCGCCTTAGGCCTTTGGGTCGACCGGCTGATCGCGGATCTCTTCACACGGGCCGACTGGCTCGGCTACACAGCAATCGCGGTACTCGCCGTCGGCCTCCTGGCGCTCGTGATCGCCGTCGGGCGTGAACTGATCGGCCTCTGGCGGCTAGATACGGTCCAGAACCTCAAGGTCGAGGCAGACGCTGCGGCCGCCAGCGGCAAGCGCAAGCAGGCAGCCTCCGTCGTCAAGAAACTCATCGGCCTGGTAGCCCATCGTCCGGAAACCGCCCGCGGTCAGAGGACATTGGCGACTGTCGAGGACGACATCATCGACGCACCGCATCTGATCGAACTGGCGGAACGAGAACTGCTGGCGCCACTCGACAACCAGGCCCGCGCCCTCATCCTGAACGCCGCCAAGCGCGTTTCGGTCGTCACCGCCGTCAGCCCACGAGCGGTGGTCGATCTGGCCTATGTACTTTTTGAAGTCGTCCGGCTCGTGCGAAGCATGGCCAATCTCTACGGCGGACGGCCAGGCTCATTCGGGATGCTGCGCCTGCTCCGGGATGTCTTTACCCATCTTGCCGTCACCGGTTCGATCGCCATCGGCGACGGGCTTGCCCAGCAGGTCCTCGGCCACGGCCTTGCCGCACGCCTCTCGACACGCCTCGGAGAAGGCGTGATCAACGGCCTGATGACCGCTCGCATCGGCATCGCCGCCATGGATCTCTGCCGACCCTTGCCATTCCGGGCCGCCAGGCGCCCCGGCATCGGCGACTTCATTGGCGACCTGACGCCCTCGATGACCGGCAAGGACAGCGACCGGGCCAGGTGAGGCAGACCGGCCACACCCGCATTCCCTGTGACTTTTGGCGGTTGTCGGAGCCGCCATTTGAGGTTAATGGCAATGAAGCATTAACCATTTTTCCGCTAGGGTATTCGCGGGGTTTCTGGTTTCTCGTACCAAGGCAAATCGATGTTCTCTCGCTCCTCGACATTCGGCCGCTGCGCCGCCATGCTTGCCGTTGCCGCGCTCATGCCGGCCACGGTGGCTGATGCTGCATCGCGCGACAAGCGCTTCTTCCAATCCGTTGCCGGGGTCTGGAAGGGTCCGGGTGAAATCGTTGCCGGCAAGTACAAGGGCACGAAGTTTACCTGCAACCTCACCGGCCTGCCGGCAGAGGGCAAGGAAACCGGCCTGAAGCTCGACGGCACCTGCCGCGTGGGCGTCTTCAGCCAGCCGATGTCGGCCGTGATCTCCCAGTCCGGCGGCAGCTACAAGGGACAATTCCTTGATGGCGCCGATGGCAAGGGTCTGGACATCGTCTCGGGCACCGTCACCGGCAACCGCGCCGTGATGGGCATCAATCGCGCCAAGCTGAACGGCGCCATGGTCGCCCGCATTGAGGAAAACGACGCCATGAACATCACCATTTCGGTGAAGGTCGAAGACCGGATGATTCCGGTAATCGGCCTGAAGCTCAACCGTCAGGCCACCGCCATGGCCGAGAACGACTGAACATCCCTTATCCGAGAGCCTTGAAGTTCAACCGCGCCACCAGGCGCGGTTTTCGTTTGCGACGGCAATACCCGCCCGGTCGGCTTCCCTCAGCCAATCCTCTACGCTCCGCCCCTTTACGGAGAGCCGCGGATCGATATCCGCAAGCGGCATCAGGACGAAGGCGCGCTCCGTCATCCGCGGATGCGGTACCTTCAAATGCTCGGCATCAATAGTCCGGTCAGCAAAGGTGAGAATGTCGATGTCGATCGTCCTCGGTCCCCAGCGCTCGATCCGCACCCGCTTCATCGTCCGCTCGATCTCGAGACAGGCCGCCAGCAATTCCTGCGGCTCCAGCCGTGTTTCGACGGCCGCGCAGGCATTGTAGAAATCCGCCTGATCAGTCTTCCCCCAGGGTGGCGTCCGGTACAGGCGGGACACAGACGTCACCCGGCAATCGCGCCGCGCGTCGAGGCGGCGCAAGGCCTCGGCCATGGCCGCCGCCGGATCGCCGATATTGCCGCCGAGGCCGAGCGTTGCCGCCTGCCAGCGATCACTGTCTGAATTGTTCAACGCTCACCTGCACATGGTCGAGTATGCCGGCGATCGGGGCGCTCGGCTTGCGAACGGTGATCCGACACCGATGCATTTCGGGAAAGCGGTCGAGCAAGCCGCGTGCGATCGCGAGCGCCAGCGCCTCGATCAATTGCCGGCGACTGCCGGTGACAATCTGCTCGATGACCTCGAAGGCAATCCCGTAGTGGACAGTGCCCTCCAGCGTATCGGTCTCGGCAGCTTCGAGCGCATCGACATCGAATTCGGCGTCGACGAAGAAGCGTTGACCGAGCACGCCCTCCTCGGGAAACACGCCGTGATGGGCAAAGAAGGCACAGTTTTTCAGTGTGATGGTGAAAACACCGCTCATTCGGTCGATCCCTTCGACGCAGCGATCCGCCGCTCGGTTTCGAGCATAGCATCCGCGATCACCAGAGCATCCCGGTTGATCGCGACATTATGGACACGGAAAACGGAGGCGCCCTTGAGCCTGAGCGCCACCGTGGTTGCTGCCGTTGCCGCGTCACGCTCGCGTGCGTCACGGCCCGTCAGCGTCCCGAGGAAGCGCTTTCGCGATGTGCCGACCAAGATCGGCAGGCCGAAGGCCTGCAGTTCAGCGAAACGGGCCATCAGCTCCATGTTCTCCTCCAGCGTTTCCTTGGCGAAACCGAAACCCGGATCGAGCGTGATTGTTTCGCGCGCGACGCCGGCACGCTTGGCAATGCCGAGGGATAGGTCGAGGAACTCCCGCTGGTCTGCGATCGGATCCGACAGCTTCGTGCGCCCTCGCCCGGTATGCATGATGCAAAGCCCGGACCCCGTTTCCGCAGCGACGGCCGCGATTTCCGGGTCCCGTTGCAGTCCGTGCACGTCGTTGATGACATGAGCGCCTGCCGCTACTGCAGCCCGGGCGGTGACCGCCCGGTAGGTATCGATCGAGATCAGCGCATCCGTTTTCTGGCGGAGAGCCGAGATCACCGGCAAGACCCGAGCCATCTCTTCGTCGGCTGTGACCTCTGCCGCGCCCGGTCGTGTCGATTCGCCGCCGACATCCAGTACGGCTGCCCCTTCTTCTGCGCAGGCCAGCGCATGGGAAACGGCCGCATCTACACTGTCGTGCAGGCCGCCATCGGAAAAGGAATCCGGCGTGACATTGACGATCGCCATGATCGCGCCGCGCTCGGAAAGGTCGAGAGCTCGGCCGTGCCCGACACGCCACATTCTGCGTTCAACCATGGTCACGCGACCTTGTATCCTCTCGACGGAAAACCGCGAAGCTGCGATAGTGAAATCCGGTTTGGCTATGCCCCAAGGGCGCGGCGAATACAACATTGCGGAAAAAAGAATGAAGCACTCCCGCCGTCTTCGGACCGCCGCCATATTGGCAGTCCTGACCGGCATCTCCCTGCCGCTTTCGGCAAGCGCCGACGTCATCGTCCAGAAGTCCATCACCTACTTCCAGATCGGCGGCCGAACGGCGGCCGACCTCGACGCGGAACTGTCGCGCAAGGGACCTTTCACCCAGGCAAGTGGCAACCGGCATCCAGGTGCGACCCAGATCCGCTTCGGCGGCGACCTGACCTATACCCGACGCGGCAACCGCTGCGCGATCGAGGATGTCAGGGTCACCGTGGAGACTAAGCTCATCCTGCCCCGCTGGAAGAACCGCAAACGGGCAAGCCAGGACATGGCCACCTTGTGGGACGCGCTGTCGTCCGACATCAAACGGCACGAAGAGCGTCACGCCGAGATCGCGCGCCAGCACGCCAAACTGCTGGAACAGCGTCTCCTGAAGCTGCGTCCGACACGAGACTGCGAAACCCTGCAGGATCGCGTCAGCGAGGTCACCGACGAAGTAACGGTAGCCCATGACGAGGCGCAGATGCGATTCGACCGAGTCGAAGCCAAGAATTTCCAGGACCGAATGCTGCGCATCCTCAGGCATCGCCGGGATATCAGGGAAAACCAGTAGAAATCACCCCTGAATATGAAGGGCGAGTGTTGCTGCCATGCTGCAGCTTGCGCGAGCCTTGCGCCAGCACCTGTGAATAACCGGCTATTTCTCGCCGTGGCCCTTGATACAAATCTGAAATATAAGTGTCATCGAATACGTTGATTAAGCGTTCTCGATTTCCCCGTTCTCCCGGCGCGTCCTGGTGCCACAGGTGCTTCCTCCCTCGCCTGTTTGGCGATGCGCCCCCTTGCCCCGCTTTCGTATCGCGAAAGCGGGGCCTTTTTTTGGGGTAGCGCTGACAGGACCCGTCAGCCCTGACGCTCGGGCACGTGGACCACGAGTCCCTCGAGGGCTGCGGAGACCTTGATCTGACAGGAAAGCCGCGACGTCGGCCGGACGTCGACGGCGAAGTCCAGCATGTCCTCTTCCATGGGCGACGGCTGCCCGACCTTTTCAGACCAGGCATCGTCGACATAGACATGACAGGTGGCACAGGCACAGGCGCCACCGCATTCGGCATCGATCCCCGGGACCGAATTGCGCACGGCATTTTCCATGACCGTGGAGCCGTCGGCTGCCGCGATGTCGAAACGTGTGCCGTCGAATGCGATGATGCTGATGTTTGCCATGATTGCCTGTCCAGACTTCGCCTAATGAAAAATCGGCGAAGTCATCCCCCAATTCGGGAAGCCAGTCAACTCACGGCAAGGCGATCAGACTACTGGCTGCAGTCGTCGTGATCAACGGGCGAGCTTCAGAATGAAATGCTCGGCTTCCAGCACTGATGCGGCAACCGACGCCAGCGAATCGGCAGTCGCCCCCTTCGTCTCCACGAGGTCGGCAGCCGCGGCGACCCGAAGCGCGCCGACCGCCATGGCCGCATTGCGCAAACGGTTGGCCGCAGCCTTGACCTCGACCTTGCCGCGCCCGGCTGTCATGGCGACCAGACACCCACGGGCCTGGCGCGCAAAGATCTGCAGGATCTCGACTTCCACCACCTTGTCGCCCTTGGTCTGGGTGGCAAGATGCACGAGATCGATCGGGCGCTGCTGCGACGGCGTCAAACCATTCAAGTTGTCGGGGGCTTCGAATGCGATATTGACTGCGGCTGCCATGAACGGGATCCTTGGTTTCTTGTTTTTTGATGATGCCAGTTTGGGGCATTGCCGTGGGTGCGCCGTTAAAAACCCCGGGGATCGCGGGAAAAAGCTCGCACTATGGTTAACGAAAATTAAACCTCGGCGCAGACTGGCTTTTCTGCCGAAACCTTGATTGAAATACTGTTAACAAGGCCCGGGGACTGAGGCGCGCCGAGAGTGCATTAATTGTATCGGATGGCCAAATGTGTCAGTACGATACGGTTGATTGGGCAATAGTGCGTGAACTTTGCCTGCATGCCAGTCGGTGCGCGTGCTAGAGGCGGAAACGCTCGCACGGCGACGACCGAACTGCGATAAGAAGAAGTTTCGTCTGGCGTGGCGGCAGGCGGAAATTCAAGTGAACGGCGGGAGCCGCACGAAACCGAGGCGATGAGCGGCATCGCGGTTTTGGTCAGCCCCACCGAGAGTAAGCGGTAACGAGGCGTAACCCTATGGCGAACAAGAAGACCGACTCGATAGACGAGAACGCGTTCCAAGCTCTCGAGGCGGCCCTGAGCATCGATTTCGACGGTGAGGAAGCCGCCGCGCCAGCCAAGGCTCGGTCTCATGCCCACGCCCCGGAGGCACCCTTGTCAGATAGTACCACGCGTTCTGCCTCGAAGAAGACGATTGAGCGTCGCTCCGCACGCGCCGGCGAGCTCAATCCGGAACCCGCCCCCAAGGCCCCGGCCTTCTCGCCCGCCAATGACGGTTCGCGCCGCACGCCCACGGCCATCCTGAAGACGCTCGATGGCGCATCCCTCACCTCGGCCCTGCGCAACGCAGCGATTGTGTCGGGCCTCTGGGTCCTGGGCGCCCTGGGGCTCACCCAACTGCTCTACGGCAGCGCCATCTGGCAGGCGCCGTCGGTCGCCGACATCGTCGCCATGCCAGGCGTCGTCGCCATTTTCGTCGGCACCTTCCTGCCGATCCTCCTGTTCTTCGCCTTTGCCATCATGATGGCCCGCGCTCACGACCTGCGAAATGCGGCCCGGTCCATGGCCGAAGTCGCGCTGCGCCTTGCCGAACCTGAAACCATTGCCTCCGAACGCATCATGACCGTCGGCCAGGCCGTGCGCCGCGAAGTCTCGGCCATGAACGAAGGCATCGAGCGCACGATTGCCCGCGCCACGGAACTGGAGACGCTCGTCCATTCCGAAGTGACGGCGCTGGAACGCAGCTACACCGACAACGAACTGCGCGTTCGTGGCCTCGTCCATGAACTCGGCGCAGAACGGGATGCCATCGTCAATCACGCAGAGCGCATCCGCTCCTCGATCGTCGGCGCCCATGAGCAGCTGAAGGAAGAACTGTCGCTTGCGACCGAAGAGATTTCGGTTCGCCTGCAGACATCGGGGGAAGCCTTTGCCTCGATGATCGACATGCGCGCCGCGACGATCATGGAGAAATCCGACGCGGCGGTCACCGCTCTCGGCTCGCTGCTCGCCCACAAGACCGAGAACATGGTCCAGACGCTCGCGGCTTCGGGCATGTCGCTCTCCAACGAGTTCGACACCCAGCTCCAGTCGCTCACCTCGACGCTCGGCCAGCGCGGCCGTGAACTCCTCGGTGAGTTCGAAACCCGCGCCTCGACGCTCGACGCCAACACCGAAAAGCTGAATGCGGCGCTGAATGAACGCGCACGCCAGCTCAACGAGACCCTGGTCGAGCGCACCCGCGACATCGCGGAGACCCTGAAGGGCAGCGAGACCTCGATCACCTCGTCGCTTGACGATGTTCTGTCGCGTCTCAACCTGTCGCTCGACGAGCGCGGCCGTGGCTTCCGCCAGAGCCTGCAGGCAAGCGCCGACGATGCGATCGTGGATCTCGACCTGCGCTCGGGCCTTTTCGAAGATCGCTTCCAGACGACGATCGGCCAGATCAACGCAACCTTCGACCAGCGCGTCGCAGAGTTCGCCAGCGCCTTCGACCAGCGCTCCGGGTCGCTCGATTCGAAGCTCATGGAGAGCCTTGCCCGCATCAATGAGACGGTGAATGGTGGAACGGACTCCATCGGCGACATCTTGAATTCCAGCATCGAACGTCTCGGCTCGACGCTGACCGACCAGTCCCTGGCGCTCGCGATGACGCTCAGCACCAGCCAGGAAATGCTCGACGGCTCGATGTCCGACCGCGCGCAGGAAATCGCCGACGCCATGTCGGCCCGCGCCGCCGCCCTGACGGAAAGCCTCGAAAGCGCAAAGGCCCGCATCGATCAGGTCATGGAGGAGCGCAGCGGCGCCCTTTACAACGCACTCACCGACAACCAGTCACGCTTCGATCAGACGCTGTCGAGCCGTGCCGAGCACATCGTCAACGCCCTAGAAGCCAATCAGGACCGTTTCGCCGAAACCCTCGACGTCAAGGCGCGCGGCATTGCCTCCCTCGTGGAAGGCCAGAGCGAGCAGCTCATCGATGCCCTCAATACCAAGAGCCTCGAACTTGACCTCACGCTGACCGCGCGCACGCAGGACCTGTCCGAGACACTGAACGACAGCCAGCGCCGCATTGACGAGACGCTAAACCAGCGCGCCGCTTCCATCATCGAGACGGTTGCAGATGCCGATCGCCGCATCGACGCCGCCTTTGCGGAAAAGGCCGAAACCATTCGCAACGCCTATGGTGAAAACCAGGAACGCCTGGAACTCTCCCTTGCGAGCCACACCTCCTACCTCTCCTCAACGCTCGAAGATGCGACCGGCGAGATCGAACGCAGCCTCGGCCATTCGTCCGGCCGCATCGCAGAGACGGTTGCGACCGGCCTCGCCGACATTGATGACAAGCTCGGCAGCAACCAGCAGCGCCTGGAGCTGTCCCTGGCGAGCCACAGCTCCTATCTCGCCTCGACACTCGAGGATGCGACCGGCGAGATCGAACGCAGCCTCGGCCAGTCGTCCGGCCGCATCGCCGAGACCGTTGCTGCCGGCATAGCCCAGCTCGGAGACCAGCTCGGCGGCAGCGAGCAGCGCCTTGACAGCATTCTGAGCTCCGGCTCCAGCAACATTTCGAACACGCTGGAAGAGAATGCGGCCCGCATAGCGAACACGCTCAAATCAGGCGTGGACGATATCGACGGACGGATTGCCGAAACCAATGCCACGCTTCGGACCAGCCTGGAAACGGCGTGCCAGGCGCTTGAAACCACCCTCGGTGAAAACACCGACCGCATCTCGCGGACGATCGAGACCGGTGTCATCGCCATCGACGAGCGTCTGGTCGGTACCCATGAGCGGATCCGCGCGACACTCGACGACCGCACTCAGGCGATCACCGCATCGATCGGCGATGCCCGCGACGCCTTGGAGACCACGCTTGGCGAGCATGCGACCTCGATCGGCGCATCCGTCGCCGCAAGCGCCGGCATGCTCGAAATGAGCCTGGAGGATCACGGGGATAACCTGCGCAAGGCGATCGACGACTCGAGCCGCGCGCTCGACGAGCGCCTGCGCGGCACCGCAGGTGCCCTCACCGATCAGATCCGCGAAGCCGCCGACGACATCACCCGCTCGGCCCAGGGTTTCTCGGGGACCGTCGAACAATCCGTTTCCGGCATGACCAGCCGTCTTGACGAAACCAGCACCCGCATCGAGCAGAGTTTGGGAACGCTGGAAGACCGTCTTCGCAACGGCCTGGACGGTGTCGATGCCCGCGTCAACGATGCCGGCGAGAAGTTCGCCGCCCGCCTCGACGACAAGGTGTCGGCTATCGAGCGCGTCGGCAGCGAGGCGAGCATGCGCGTCGCCCAGGTTCTGGATGAGGGTGTCAGCCGCGTCGCCGAAACCTTTGACACGCGCACGCCCGTGATCGAAGAACGTCTGTCGACCATGGACCGGGCCTTGAACATTGGCCTCGAAAACGTCAACCGCACCATCGAGGGCAAGGCTGCAGGCTTGGCGACCGCCTTGCGCAGCGCTGTGACCGACGCCGCTCGCGATCTCGACGCCGAAGCACAGCGCTCTGTCGATCGCCTGACGGCAACCACCACCCAGTTTGCCGAGCAGATCGGCGAGCGCAGCGCCGAACTCAACCGTACCGTCGAAGAGCGCTCGGAAGATCTCGCAAAGCGCATCACCGACACCCAGAACCGTCTCGCAGGCCAGGCAGCGTCTATTGCCCAGACCTTCTCGCAGGCGGGCGAAGTTATCAGCAACAGGGTCTCCGAAGCCGAAGCGCTGGTCAGCGCCCAAGTGGCGAATCTCTCGGGCACGCTTGGCGATGTGAGCTCGACGCTCGAGCAGCGCGCAGCGGCAATCCGCGACGCGATCTCCGGCAATACACAGGAACTCGCCGTCACCATGAATGCGGTCGAGAAGGCTCTCGAAGCGCGCGGCAACTCGATCCGCTCGGTCCTCGATGACCGAACCCGTGAACTGAACTCGATGCTCTCCACACGCTCGGCAGAGCTCTCGCGCCTGATCGACGAGAAGGCCGCGCCCGTCGTCGCGGCCTATGCCGAGACCGGCCGTGCCGCTGCAGACCAGATCACGGCTGCTGCAGAGCAGAGCGCAGAGCGCCTGCGCTCCGAAAACGCGGCACTGGTCGACGCGATCAGCCAGCGCACGGATCGTGCCGTTGCAACGCTCGGCGCGGCCGAGCAGAACCTCGTTGTCAGCGCCTCGCAACTCATCGAACGCCTCGGCGACAGCAATGCCGGCCTCTCCTCGATGATCGACCAGGCCGTCCAGAGTATCGGTTCGCTCGACAGCCGCCTCGGCGCGACGGCGAACCGCTTCAACGAGACTGCCACCCAGGCGACCGACATGCTGTCGACATCCAACCGCCTGCTCGACGACAAGCTCGGCCGCCTCACCGCCGTCTCAGGCGAAACGCTGCAGCAGGTCTCTTCGATCGTCAGCCGCTTTGGCGATCACACGCAGGTTCTCGGCAAGGCCTCCGAACTTCTGTCGGCAGCACAGTCCAACCTCGTCGGCACGCTCGAAGAGCGCCAGCAGGCGCTGCGCGATCTCTCCATCGGCCTCGTGAAGCGCTCGGAAGAGATCGAAACCACCATGCAGGGGCTCGGCAAGATGGTCGAGACCGCTTTCGACCGGGCTGAGCAGCGCTCCGGCCAGATGACTGGCAACCTGCGCCAAAGTGTCCAGGCCTCGTTTACCGACATCGGCCACATCCTTGGCGAGACGGAAAAACGCGCCCAGTCGACGGCCGCCAACATGCGCGAAAGCGTGCAGGCCTCCTTCGCTGACATCGGGCAGATCCTCGGTGAAACGGAAAAGCGGGCACAGTCAACCGCTGCCAACATGCGCGAAAGTGTGCAGGCCTCCTTTGCCGATATCGGACAGGTACTCGGGGATACCGAGAAGAAGGCCCAGACCACCGCGATCAATATGCGCAATGCTCTGCTCTCCGCCGAACAGGAAGCGCAGGCCTCGATCGACAAGACGCTCACCGAGGCCGAGAAGCGGTCCGGTGAACTCGCCAACCGTCTGCGCGGTGGCCTTGCTGTCTCGCTCAGTGACATCGACCACCTGCTCGGCGAAGCCGGTCGCAAGTCCGAAGGTGCGGCCGCCGCCCTTCGCGACGCTATGCAGGCCGCAGTCAACGAGGCTGTCACCCGCTTTGCCGGCGCGACCGACGAGATCCGCCGCTCGGCTGTCGATATCCGCAAGGAACTCGACATGACCCGTAACGAGCTGAAGCGTGGCGCCTTCGACCTGCCCGAGGAAGCCAAGGAAAGTGCGGCGCAGATGCGCCGCGCCGTGGCGGAGCAGATCAAGGCGCTGCAGGATATCTCGCAGCTCGTCGGCCGCACGAGCCAGACACTCGAAATCTCTGAGCCGGTCGCTCGGCGCCTGGCCGAGGCTCAGCCCGAACCCGCTCGCCGCCAGCCGGCTGCGCCGCAGCCGCAAGCTCAGATCCGCCAGACCGAAAGCCTGCCCCTGCGCGGAAGTCTGGGCGCGAGTGAGCCCTATGTCCAGTCGACGGCTGCCACGACGCGCGCCGAAGGCGGCGGCTGGATCAGCGATCTCCTACGCGGCGCCTCACGCGAAGAACCGCAGGAAACAGCGCCCGTCCGCCCTGCGCCTGCTCCGCAGCGACCAGCGGCTGAAAGCCAGCCGGCACGCCAGGGCGACACCCGCAATCCGCGCCACATGGTCGAATCGCTGAATTCGCTTTCGGTCGACATCGCGCGTGCGATCGATCACGACGCCTCGGTCGATCTGTGGCGCCGTTACCAGCGCGGCGAGCGCGACGTGTTCACCCGCCGGCTCTACACGCTGAAGGGCCAGCAGACCTTCGACGAGATCAAGCGCAAGTATGACCGGGAGCCGGAATTCCGCGTGGCGGTCGATCGCTACATCGCCGATTTCGAGAAGTTGCTGGCAGACGTCGCCCGGACCGACCGCGACAAGTCGATCACCCAGTCCTACCTGACGTCGGACACGGGCAAGGTCTACACCATGCTCGCCCACGCGGCCGGCCGTTTCAGCTGATAGGGGATCCGAGCCGGTCACCCGGCTCCCCCATAGACGAAAAACAAAACCCCGGATCGCTGCGGCGATCCGGGGTTTTGTTTTGGCTGGACTGAAGAATACTTGATCGCGTTCAGATCGACTGCAACGTCCAGGCCACGATATCGCCGGTCACACGGGCGAAGGCCTGATCGAGCGCCGCCACATAGGCCGCATTGTCCGAACCGGATGCAGGTGCTTCAGCGCGAAACACCCGCTGTGCCCTGACGGTGCCGTTCCGGTCGTTGAGCAACTTCGCCGAAATCTCGACCACGCCGCGGTCGGCACCTTCGGCCGAGACCTCGAAGGCACGCACATCCGTAATCAGCTGGAAGTCGATTGCCAGCCCCTGCCCCGGTCGACCGACGCCGCCCAACCGCCCGGTATTCTCGAAGGCCTCCACGAGCTTGGACTGAACCACACGCGTCAGTCGGTCGCTCCACTGCGACTGCGACAGATACTGGATCTCTGCGCCGGAGACGCGCACGAGGATCTGTTCGCTGTCGAGCGCTTTGAGCGCCGAGGGATCCGCGACGAGGAGCTGTCGATTGCGGGCGCTGGCGGATGTCGCGAGATCACTCGCGGCTGCCGTCAGGTCGAACGTATCGTTGACGGCCTTGGAACCACAGGCCGAAAGGCCAAGGGCGAGGCTCGGAACGAGCACCGTGGTCAAAAGCAACCGCCGAAGCTTGCCCATGTCCGCGGAGCCGTTGACGCCGATCCTGTGCATTCTGTCGTCCTTTCCGGTGGTTCTCGTCATCGGCGTGTCCGTCCGTCAAATTCCTTGACCGTGTCGCCGCCGAAAAGCAGACGCTGCGGATCGTCATCAAAATTGGTGATCGCGTCGTTCAGACCGCGAACGGTGTTTCGCGTATCGTTGACGAGCGTCTGGATGTCCCGAAGGCCGGTGGCCGAGAAGCGCTGGAGGTTGGCCGCGATCGGTCCGATTTGCGCGTTGAGATTTTCGGCGGTGGCCCGGATGGCCTCAAGCGTCTTGCGGGCCTCGATACTGAGAGAGTTCGCATCGCCCGACCCGAGGAAACTGTCGACCTTCTTCAGGATGCCATCCACCTGCTGTGAGGAGGTATTGAGGCGGTTTGCCAGCTGCGTAAAGTCGTCGATCGCCCTGTCGATATCGTCCTTGCGGCCGGTGATGCTCGTCGACAGGTCCTTGAACCCGGCGATCGCCTGTCGCGCGTCGGCAGTCGCAACCGAGACGTCGTCGACCACTCGACCGATCTTCTGGCTATCCACCGCATCGATGAGCGCCGAAACTTTCTGCAGTGTCTGGTCGGCATTGGTGCCAAAACGCTGGAACGTGTTTGCCGTTTCGCGGAAGCTGTCGATCGCCGGACCGATGCTCTTCGACGCATCCGCAAAGCTCGCCGTCGCGCGCTCGGTATTGGTGAGGATCTGGTCGATTTTCTCCGAATTGAGCGCCCTGAACAGGTCCTCGGCCGCCGCCAGCGTCGTATCGAGACGCCCGGACAGACCGGAGACGGAATCAGACAGCGAACTGACGCTCTTCAAGAATTCGTCGATCCCCTTTGCATTGTCCGCCAGCGACTTCGAGAAGGTCTCGGCGTTGCGAACAGTGTTCGTCAAAGGTGCGCGTGCATCGGCGATGAAGCCCTGGAGTTCGGCCACCGCACCATCGGCACGCTGCAGGATCCGGTCGGCCGTAGTCAGGAGATTGGTGACGCTTGATTGTTCGGCCGTTAGGATCGCGGGTTCGCCGGTGTCAATCGCCCGCGCCAGGATCGGCTCGCCCGATCCCGGACCACCGCCCGAAAGCTCGATATAGGCAGCACCCGTCAGCCCTTGGATTTCAAGGATTGCCTTTGTACCCGAAGTCACAGGCGCGTCTGCACGGACCTCCGTGAAGGCCACCGAGAAATTCGGGTCCTCATTGTCGATATAGAGGTTGCGGACCGAACCAACCGATATGCCGTTGAAGCGCACCGGAGAGCCAATGCTGAGACCGTTGGCAGAACCTGGAATGCGGATGGCAAGCGGCGCCATCTCGCCGCCTCTGCCATATTCGGCCATCCAATAGACGAACCCAAAGGCGGCTCCGATGACCATCATCGTGAAAAAACCGACTATGGCGTAATTGGCTTTGGTTTCCATGGCTTACTCTACCGGATGTCCGGCGGAATTCTCCGCCCGAGGAATGGAACGGGCACGCTTGCCCTTGAAATAGGATTGAACCCATGCATCGTCGAAGGCGAGCATATCGTCCAGCGTCCCCTCTACCAGTACCCGCTTCTGCCCGAGCACCGCGATACGGTCGCAGACGGAGAACAGGCTGTCGAGATCGTGGGTGACCATATAGACAGTCAATCCAAGCGTATCGCGCAATTGTGCGATCAGTTCATCGAACTCTGCAGCCCCGATGGGGTCGAGGCCGGAGGTCGGCTCGTCGAGGAAGACGAGATCCGGATCGAGCGCAAGCGCCCGCGCCAGGGCCGCGCGTTTGATCATGCCGCCCGACAATTCGGATGGATACTTATCTGCAGCATCCGGGTGCAAGCCGACCAACTCGATCTTGAGATAGGCGAGTTCGTCCATCAGCCACCGCGGCAGATCAAGGTATTCGCGCATCGGCAGCTGGATGTTCTCCTTCACGGTCAATGAAGAAAATAGGGCGCCGTGCTGGAAAAGAACCCCCAGGCGGGTATCGAGCGCCGTGCGCTTAACCTCATCCACCGTGTCGTAGTCAGAACCGAGGATCTGGATGGTGCCAGACCGACGCGGCAAAAGCCGCAAGACGGTGCGCATGAGAACGGACTTGCCCGCGCCTGAAGCACCGACGAAACCGAGAATTTCGCCGCGATAAATGTCGAGATTGAGTTTGTCGAGTACGATTTTGTCGCCGAAGCCGACCGTCAGGTCCTTCACCGAAAGAATGGTCTCGCGCTCGCCGGAGGGTCTCTTGTTCATCCCGCCCTCCTCAGAAATCGATGGCTGCGTAGAACATGGCAAAGAGCCCGTCCACGAGGATGACGACGAAGATCGACTTGACCACCGAGGCCGTGACGTGGCGGCCGAGAGACTCGGCACTTCCGCCGACCTTCATGCCCTCCACGGCCGCAATGATCCCGATGATCAGCGCCATGAAGGGTGCCTTGATCATGCCGGTCGCAAGCGTCGAATAATCGACGGCCTCATGCAGGCGTGTGATGAAGACATCGAAGGTGATGCCGGAATAGGCCCAGACAACGACCGCCGCCCCATAAAGCGCGGCAAAATTGGCAACGATGGTCAGAAGCGGCAAGGCAATCGTCAGCGCGACGAGGCGTGGGAAGACGAGGACGCCAATCGGATTGAGTCCGATGACCTTCAGGGCATCGATCTCCTCGCGCATCTTCATCGACCCGATTTCCGCGGTGATGGCGCTGCCTGATCGACCGGCGATCATGATGGCCGTCAGGAGCACGCCGATCTCGCGCAACTGCAGAATACCGACGAGGTCGACGACAAAGACCTCCGCGCCGAAATAGCGAAGCTGGAACGCGCCCTGCTGGGCGATGATCGCGCCGATCAAGAAGGACATGAGCGTGATGATCGGAACCGCCCGGACACCCATGTGGTCGAGCTGGTTGACGACGGAAGCCGGCGACACGCCGGAGCCGCGACCCTGCTTGGTCTGCGCGCCACGCACCGCAGAGCCCAGAACGAACATCATCGCGACCATATCGCCCCAAAGGCTGACCGTGAGACGTCCGACCGGCTCGAAGACACGTTCGAAGCGGGTGCGGCGATCGACAGGCTTTTCCGGTGCCGTGACCTTTTCGGGAAGCGCCTCGATGAGCTCCCGCATCTCTGGATGAGCACCCACGATTTCGACTGAGCGCCCCTGCTCACGCCGTTCCGTCACGAAACGCCGGATCAACCAGGCTCCGGCCGTATCCATGCCCGAGACGCCACTGAGATCGATAATGTCCGAGCGCGCGTCTTTGTCGTCGACAAGTGGCCCGGCGGACTTGATCAACGCGCTGAGGCTGTTGTTCTTCCACAGGCCAACAAGCCGTATCAGCCGACCCGTACCGTCCGGCTGATCCTCGATCTCGATGCGGGCGTTATCAGGCTCAACCGGATTCAAGGTGGCGACTACTTCCATATTCGCGCCGGCAAGATCCGGTTACGCAAATCACGTGACAGATGGCTGCACACTATAACCATCGTCGCACGGGAAGAAATCCTTTAAGGATCGTTAATCGCGCTTTTCCCACCCGAATGCCGAAAGCGATGGCTGCTTTGCAACACGCCTTCGCTCAAGCAGCGCGGACGCCATCTTCCTTTGCCACATCGGCAACGCTGGACGGAAGCAGGACCGGGACCAGCCTTGATGCACGCTTGGGTGATGAGAGCGCGCTCACCTTGTGGCCCCAGGAAATCAGCTCCAGGCGTCCGTCCGCATGCTCAGCGATCGCCGTGCAGCTCTCCACCCAGTCGCCGGTATTGACGTAGTGGATGCCGTCGATGTCTTCCATGACGGCATGGTGGATGTGCCCGCAGATGACACCGTCCACCTCGGCACGACGTGCCTCGTCTGCCACCACGCGCTGGAACTCGCCGATGAAATTGACCGCATGCTTCACTTGCAGCTTCGCCCAGGCCGAGAAAGACCAATAAGGCATGCCGAGGCGGCGGCGGATGGCGGCGAGCATGACGTTGATGGCAATCGCCGTGTCATAGGCCCAGTCGCCGAGATAGGCGAGCAGTCGGGCATTGCGGACGACCACGTCGAATTCGTCGCCATGGAGGACGAGATATTTCTTCCCGTCGGCCATTTCATGCACCATGCGCTCGGCGACCTCGATGCCGCCAAAATGCATGCCCGGAAAATCCCGCATGAATTCGTCGTGATTACCAGGGATGTAGACGATCCGTGTGCCCTTGCGCGCCTTGCGCAGCAGTTTCTGGACAACATCGTTGCATTGCTGTGGCCAGTACCAGCTGCGCTTAAGGCGCCAGCCGTCGATGATGTCGCCGACCAGAATGATGGTATCGGCCTCGTGCGTGCGCAGGAAATCGAGCAGGAAGTCCGTCTTGGCGGCCTTCGATCCGAGATGCACGTCAGAAATGAACAGGGTCCTGAAATGGCGTGTTTCGCTTACGTCTTCCACGGCACGGTCCTCTTCGCTGTCTGGACAGCGCTTAATCAGACTCGTGTTTCAGTAAGATGACATCGGAAGATTTGCGGTCGAAACGCGGTTCTGGCGTGTTATCCGCGCAGGCAGGGGATCACGGAACTAAAGTCTACCACTCGTTGCCAATTCGTGTATGACGGCAGGGAGTGTGTGAAGACAGGAATTGCCGGTGAACCGATGACTTCTCAGGACAAAAACAAGCCGCAAATTGCAAACCCGACCGCTGATCTCGACGAACAGGCGCTCTTCTACCACCGCTATCCCCGTCCCGGGAAACTGGAAATTCAGGCCACCAAGCCGCTCGGCAACCAGCGCGATCTGGCCCTCGCCTACTCGCCCGGCGTTGCAGCGCCCTGCCTCGCGATCAAGGACGACCCGGCCGCAGCCGACGATTACACGGCGCGCTCCAACCTGGTCGCAGTCATCTCCAACGGCACGGCTGTCCTCGGTCTCGGCAATATCGGGCCGCTCGCCTCCAAGCCGGTCATGGAAGGCAAAGCCGTTCTCTTCAAGAAATTCGCCGGCATCGACGTTTTCGACATCGAAATCGATGCCCCCGGCGTCGACGACATGGTCTCAACCATTTCGGCACTGGAGCCGACCTTCGGCGGCATCAACCTTGAAGACATCAAGGCACCGGAATGTTTCCAGGTCGAGGACCAACTCCGCGCCAAGATGAACATTCCAGTCTTCCATGACGACCAGCACGGCACGGCCATCATCGTCGCGGCTGCCATCCTGAACGGGCTGGAACTCGCCGGCAAGACGATCGCAGACGTCAAGATCGTCGCCTCCGGCGCCGGTGCTGCCGCCCTTGCCTGCCTCAATCTCCTGGTGATCCTCGGCGCCAAGCGCGAGAACATCTGGGTGCACGACATCGAAGGCCTCGTCTACAAGGGCCGCAACGAGCTGATGGACCCCTGGAAGGAAGTCTACGCGCAGGAAACCGACAAGCGAGCGCTCGCCGAAAGCATAGACGACGCCGACGTCTTCCTCGGCCTGTCGGCGGCCGGCGTCCTGAAGCCTGAACTTCTGGCCCGCATGGCGCCAAAGCCGCTGATCATGGCGCTCGCCAACCCGAAGCCGGAAATCATGCCGGAGGAGGCGCGTGCCGCAAGGCCCGACGCCATGATCTGCACCGGTCGCTCCGACTTTCCGAACCAGGTCAACAACGTCCTCTGCTTCCCCTATATCTTCCGCGGCGCGCTAGATTGCGGCGCGACCACGATCAATGAAGAAATGAAGATGGCCGCCGTGCGCGCCATCGCGGCCCTTGCCCGCGAGGAAGTCTCGGAAGTGGCCGCCAAGGCCTATTCGGGTGAAACCCCGACCTTCGGCCCCGATTACCTCATCCCCTCGCCCTTCGATCCGCGTCTGATCCTGCGCATTGCCCCGGCCGTCGCCAAGGCGGCAGCCGACAGCGGCGTCGCCCGTCGTCCGATCGAGGATTTCGACACCTATCTCGACCAGCTGAACCGCTTCGTCTTCCGCTCCGGTTTCGTCATGAAGCCGATCTTCGCGGCCGCCAAGACGGCATCGAAAAAGCGCGTGATCTTCGCAGAGGGCGAAGACGAACGCGTGCTGCGCGCCGCCCAGGTCCTGCTCGAAGACGGCATAGGCGAGCCGATCCTCATCGGCCGTCCGCAGATCATTGAGACCCGCCTGCAACGCTATGGTCTGCGTATCAGGCCGGGCGTCGACTTCCAGCTGGTCAACCCGGAAGACGATCCGCGCTACCGCGAATACGTCGATGATTATTTCGCGCTGGTCGGCCGCGCCGGCATCAACCCGGAAGCTGCCCGCACCATTGTGCGTACCAATACGACCGTCATCGGCGCTCTCGCCGTCAAGCGCGGTGAAGCCGACGCGCTCATCTGTGGCGTCGAAGGCCGCTTCGACCGGCATCTTCGCGACGTCCGCCAGATCATCGGCAAGCAAGAGGGCGTGCGGGACTTCTCGGGCCTCAGCCTGCTGATCTCGCAGCGCGGTGCTATCTTCTTCACTGATACCTTCGTCACGGACGATCCTTGTGCGGAAGAAATCGCCGAAATGACGATGCTGGCGGCGCAGGAAATCCGCCGCTTCGGCATTGCGCCCAAGGCAGCGCTGCTGTCGCATTCCAACTTCGGCTCCCGCCCCTCGCCCAGCGCATCGAAGATGCGCAGAGCTTTGGAGATCATTCGCCACACGGCACCCGAGCTCGAAGTGGACGGCGAAATGCAGGGCGGTTCTGCTCTCTCGGAAGTGCTCCGCAAGCGCGCCATGCCGGAGAGCACGCTGACCGGTGAAGCAAACCTTCTGGTCTTCCCGAACCTCGATGCGGCGAATATCTCGCTCGGCATCATGCGGACCATGATGGACGCCCTGCATGTCGGGCCGATCCTCCTCGGCGCGGCCATGCCTGTGCATGTCCTGTCGACTTCGGTCACCTCGCGCGGCGTCGTCAACATGGCGGCCCTCGCCGTCGTCGAGGCATCCCAGCCGGCCGGCTGACGCGCCGCTGTCAGGGGGCGGATAGATCCGCCCTCGTTCGACGCGAAATCTGCCGTCTGGACAAGCCAAAGCTGCACCCCCGACACTGCCCCTGGGATTCTAGGGGCGGTGGATGGTTGAGCAGCGGGCCTATTTCGATCTGTTGGATTGGCTGAACCAGTGGGACACGGTCGATGCGCCGGCCTTCCTCCACATGTTGCAGCGGGCCTATGAGACCGGGCCGGTTACCTATATCGATGCCGTGACCACCAACGGCCGCCTGCGTCCCCAGCGCATCCATCACAGCCAGCACCGAAACCCTGACAAGACAGCGCGCAACTTCCAAAGCAAAGCGGCGACGGAGCAGTTGTTGAAAGCGTCGTCGTCTCTGGAGCCCCTCGAGCTCGCGTCCTGGCACGGGACACAGAGCCGCAACCACTTTATCCTGGGTTATCCGCTCCCGGCCCTGCCCGGCCGCCACAGCTGCCTGCTCGTGGAACAGACGGCCTCCCCGGAGGAAATCTCGACCTGGCGTCGCGCCCATGATCGCGACATCCTCAGCCTCGGTACCATCTTCAACGCCCGGCTGGTCAGGTCCATACGCCTGGAGCCCGGCGGCAAGGGCCGCAAACATCCTCTGACGCGTCGCGAACGCGAGACGCTGGCCTGGATTGCTGCCGGAAAGAGCTATTGGGAGACGGCGGTCATCCTCGGAATTTCGGAGCGTACGATACGGCACTTTATGGCGAATGCCCGCCTTAAGCTTGACGTCGTGAACAATGCCCAGGCCGTCGCGGAGGCCGTCTGGCGTGATCTGATCCCGCGCCTCGCAGTACGCCCCACGCCGGAAACAGGGCTCAACCGGTAACTATATCACAGATTGCATACTTAAAACTGGACGCCACCGCCAGTTTCAGAAGCCATTGCTGATCCGCATCCTGACGGCTCCATCCCACAAGAAGGAGAACGACATGATCAGGATCATCAACGGCATCAGGCGAAACCAGTTTCCCAACGACATCGATGCCATGCACAGGCTGCGCAAGCGGGTCTTCCACGACCTGCTGGGTTGGGACGTCCAGGTGCGTGGCGCATGGGAGATCGACGATTACGACCGCGCCAATCCGCTCTACGTGCTCTCGTATGGTGATGAAGAGCAGTTGCGCGGTTCGCTACGCCTGCTGCCAACCCTCGGACCCAACATGCTCGACGACACGTTTCCGGTCCTGCTCGGCGATGGACCCGAGATCCGCAGTGCGACGATCTGGGAATCGAGCCGTTTCTGCATCGATCCGGAGATCTCGCAGGACCGCGCCATCAACCAGGTGACCATTGCAGCTGCAGAGCTCATGTGTGGCGTCGGCGAATTGGGCCTCGCCTCCGGCCTCAGCCATATCGTGACCGTGACCGACGTTTTCCTGGAGCGCATGTTCAAACGCATGGGCTGCCCGGGCATGCGGATCGGCGAGGCAAAGCGCATCGGGGTCGTCCAGGCGGTCGCGGTTTCCTGGGAGGTCTCCCAGGACTTGCTCGACCGCATGAAAGCTATAGCCGAGATCGATGGCAGCGTGCTCGAGCACCCGATGACGCTATCCGCAGCCCAGGCTGCCTGATCATTGAAAGGCTGTCGCGGCACGGCAAGCCGCGACAGCCGACTCAACTGTCATTTTACTTTGGGCGCCGCTCCGCTATCCTGCAGGTGATCAGGGTTGTCTTGTCCCTGCAAGCGACAACGGAAATGCGAATTTTGCCGAGCAGCCTAGTCAGTTCCATCACGATGCTCGTCGTTCTGGGCAGCCTGTTGCCGACAGCAGCTAACGCTTCGGCGTTGTGTGAGCGCCTGCGCGATCGCCTGGTCCTCGTGCAGGAGGGCGGCACCTCTCCCGAGGCAAACAGCTATGCGAGCGCAATCGCGCAGCAGAACCTCGAGCTGCGCAAGGCACGCCAGGACCAGAAACGACTCCGCTGCCTGACCGCGTCCATCGTCCAGATAAGACCCGACGGTGGCAATGACTGCGGCGAGCTGGCGACGGCAATTTCCCGGATGGAAGCTAACCGCGACATACTTGCGGCGAGACTGGCGGATCTTCGCGAGAGCCGCGTGGCGGACGCGCGCGCGGCTCTGGTGACCGCCCTTGAGGCCAATGGCTGCGGCCCCGACGCAGCGGCATACCCGGAAGAGGCGGAACGCGTCCCCTATCTCGACACCTTGCCGGAGCGCTATCGTCCCGACCGGGAAGCGGAAGCGGCCTATTCCGCCCAGCCTCCAACGATCGGATTATTGCCCACCGGCAATGTCCGCACGCTTTGCGTCCGCACCTGCGATGGTGGTTTTTTTCCGATTTCCTCGCAGACATCGGCCATGAATTTCGGCCGGGATGCGGCCCAATGCCAGCAGATGTGCCCGGGCACGGAGACCGAACTCTTCTTCCACGCCCCGGAACGCAGCGAGTCTGTGGATATGGTCTCGGCCGTCACCGGCCAGCCCTACCGCGACCTGCCCAACGCCTTTCTCTACCGCAATCGCCGAACGGGGGCAGACCCCTCCTGCAGCTGCAACCTTCAGCAATACTATCAGCGTATGACGCCACGCCCGGCGGTTCCCGACTACCAGTCGTCCATCATGGAGGTCGGCCCGAAGACGAAGGTTGCCCCCGCAGCGATCCCACCCGCACCGGAGCGCGATCTGGACGAAGCCAGCCTGAACGTGCGCCGGGTCGGACCGGCCTTCCTGCCCCAGGACAGGGGCTCAATAGATCTCAGGAACCCGGCAGCACCCGGTCCACAACCTCTGCAGGAATGACGGTCTTGGCGGCTTGTTTGCCCCAATGCTCCTCGAAGACGAGGTCTTCGATTGCGAGGCGCTGGCGCCATCCCCTCACCGCCAATTCGGGCTCCGAATAGAGTTCATCGACATATCCAAGGCAGAGATAGCCGATAATCTGGACACGGTCCGGGATTCCGAGGATCGCCTTCAGCTCTGCCTCGTGAAAGATGCTGACCCACCCGAGACCGACGCCTTCCGCCCTTGCCGCGAGCCACAGGTTCTGGATGGCGCAGACCGTCGAGAACGCATCCATCCGGTCATCATGGGTCCGACCGAGAACCACAGGCCCCGCACGGTCCGGATCGCAGGTGACGCAGATGTTGAGTGGTGCCTTGCGGATGCCTTCGAGCTTCAGGGCGCGATAGGCGCTACGCCGCTCCTGCGGAAACATGCGCTCGGCCTCTTCGTTGGCGCGGGCGAACGCATCCCACACAGCGGCACGCGTTTCCACGCTCCGGATGAGCAAGAAGTTCCACGGCTGCATGAAGCCGACAGACGGTGCCGCATGGGCCGCTTCGAGCAGCCTATGTACAAGATCGTCCGGCAATGGATCGGGAAGAAACTGGTCGCGGACATCGCGCCGCGTATGAATGGCCCGGTAGACGGCGTCCCTGTCTTCGTCGACAAAACCCGCTGTCCGGACCAGGAAGTCGTTCGGATCGTCGTGCATCGTAATCCCCACAATGCGCAACCACCCGCCGTCCGCGCGGGCTCGGTCTATCTTGTCAGGCCGGTCTTCTGACTGGGCATCATCCACAACGCGCGCCTTCCCGGATGGCTCCAGTGGCGGGGTTTCCCCTTGCGCGTCATGTCCGCCTCACAGCGTTGGGCACGTGCCGGAATTGCGCCGGCTTCCCGATTCTCCTGCACGAGGCAGGCACCTGACAAAACCTGTTTATCCCGAAGCAAGAAGCCGCGACAGACAAAAAGCGACCGTATCAGTCCTCGAGTGGGAAGTATCGAACGAAGGCGAAGGCCGTCCCGTCCGGCGACCAGTTAGGAACGTTGATGGAGCCCTGCCCGCCGAAGAACTCGAACAGCGTCTCGACATTGCTGCCATCGGCATCCATCAGGCGAAGGCGAACTTGCTTGTCGCGGGGATGGCCCGGTACGTCGGCATCGTAGGAAAGGAACAGAACCTTACTCCCATCCGGTGAAGGGTGCGGAAACCAATCACCGTGGCCATCGGAGGTCAACTGCTGCAGATCGCTGCCATTAGTGCGCATCCGCCAGATCTGCATGGTGCCGGTGCGGCTGGAGTTGAAGTAAATCCATTGACCGTCAGGCGAATAATCGGGGCCGTCATTGTGCCCCTCGCCGTTCGTCAGCCGCCGCTCGGCCCCGCCGTTGGTCGAGATCGTGTAGATGTCGAAAGCGCCGTTACGCTCGCCGCAATAGGCGAGTTCTTTCCCGTCCGGCGACCAGCCATGCCAGTAGGATGGCATGTTGGCCGTCACTTGGCGCGGCTCCTCATCCCCGTCACCGAGCATGTAGATGCAGGACTTGCCATAGAGCGTATGGTCGGAAAAGGCGATCGAGGCACCATCAGGCGAAATGCCGTGGTCGTTGTTGAGCCGGACCGCGAAACCAGTATCGATCAGTTCCGGCTCCAGATCATCTTCGTCCAGCGGCAAGGCATAGAGGAGACCGTCGCCATTGATGACGAGGAAGTCACCGTCGCGCGACCAGTTTGGGGCCTCGACGAGGTCTTCCGTCTCCCAGACAACCTCGCATTCGCGTGTTGTCATGTCGTAGATCTCGACCGAACTGCGCATCCTGGACTCCCTGTCCGCCGTTCGGCCAGCATCAGCTGCCACGGCAAATAAACTCTCTTACCCGCGCAGCGCACGCGGGCAGTGTCGATGACAAACCGCAAAGGCCTGCAATTTTCCGCTCACGCCCGATCCCGGAAACGGTTCGTGATCGGATAGCGTCGATCGCGCCCAAAATTCTTCTTGGTGATCTTCACGCCCGGTGCCGATTGGCGGCGTTTGTACTCGGCAAGATAGAGCAGGTGCTCGACCCGGTGCACCGTCGCGATGTCATGTCCGCGCGCGACGATTTCGTCGACACCCATCTCCTTTTCGACGAGGCATTCGAGGATGTCATCGAGCACCGGATAAGGCGGCAGCGAGTCCTGGTCCGTTTGGTTGGGGCGGAGTTCGGCCGATGGCGCCTTTGACAAGATGTTTTGCGGGATCACCTCGCCCGAAGGACCGAGAGCCCCCGGCGGCACATTCTCGTTGCGCCAGGCCGAGAGCGCATAGACCTGCATCTTGTAGAGGTCCTTGATCGGATTGAAGCCGCCATTCATGTCGCCGTAGAGCGTCGCATAACCCACCGACATCTCCGACTTGTTGCCGGTTGTCACCACCATCGAGCCGAACTTGTTGGAGATAGCCATGAGGATGGTGCCGCGCGTGCGGCTCTGCAGGTTTTCCTCGGTGATGCCGCTTTCCGTTCCCTCGAACATCTCTGATAGCGACGCAAGAAACCCTTCGACCGGTTCCTGGATCGGCACGATGTCGTAGTGGCAGCCGAGCGCCTTGGCGCAGGCTTCGGCATCGGCAAAGCTCTCCTCGGACGTGTAGCGGTAGGGCAGCATGATTGTGCGGACGCGCTCTTCGCCGAGCGCATCGACGGCGATCGCAGCACAGATGGCCGAGTCGATGCCGCCAGAGAGGCCGAGCACCACGCTCTTGAAACCATTCTTGTTGACGTAATCGCGGAAGCCGAGCACGCAGGCGCGGTAGTCGGCCTCTTCCTTCTCCGGAATGCGCGACATCGGTCCCGGATCGCAACGCCAGCCCTCCTCCGTCCGCCTCCAGGTCGACACCGAGAGCGTCTCCTCGAACTGGCTCATCTGGAAAGCCAGCGACTTGTCCCCGTTGAAGGCGAAGCTCGCGCCGTCAAAGACCAGTTCGTCCTGACCGCCGAGCTGGTTGGCGAAGATGAGCGGCAGTCCGGTCTCGATGACCTGGCGCAGCGCCACCTGGTGGCGGACATCGACCTTGCCGCGATAATAGGGTGAGCCATTCGGCACGAGCAGGATCTCCGCACCCGTCTCGGCCAGCGTCTCGCAGACGCCCAGATCGTTCCAGATCTCCTCGCAGATCGGCACGCCGATCCGCACGCCGCGAAAATTGACCGGGCCCGGCATCTCGCCTTCGGTAAAGACGCGCTTCTCGTCGAACTCTCCGTAATTCGGCAGGTCGATCTTGTCGCGGAAGGAGAGGATGCGGCCACCATCGAGAATGGCGACAGAGTTATGCCGCCCCGCCTCACCCTGACGCGGAAAGCCGACGATCACACCCGGGCCGCCATCTGCGGTATCTGCCGCCAACGCTTCCACGGCCTGCAGGCAGGCGCTCAAAAAAGCTGGTTTCAAGACGAGATCTTCCGGCGGATAGCCGGAAATGAAAAGCTCCGTCAGCAGAAGTAGATCGGCCCCCTGCCCGGCGGCCTCGGCTCGTGCCGCACGCGCCTTGGCCAGATTGCCGGCAACGTCGCCGACGACAGGGTTTAACTGTGCCACCGCGATACGCAGGACGTCGGAGATCTTCTTTGCTTCGCTCATGACACCGATTTAGCCCCTCGCCGATCGGATCGCAACGCCGCTTGTTGAAGCCTTGCTCTGCAATGTCTGCGGCCGCTAACCAATCTCCCCGGAATTGTGGGAACCAAGCTCTCTCCATCACGGTTCATGTAGCATTCATGACGTTTGTGTGACACCTATGCGAAGCTTTCATGACACCTGCCCATGACCTGGAGTTCGAAGTGGTCCAGACCAACCCGAAAACGCTTGTCGCGAACATGTTTAACGCCGTCGGCGCGACCCGCGAACGGGATTCAGGCTCCTCCTGGGTTTTGCAGTTGCTCATTCAGTGGGTCAACACGGCGCTGATTGCGGCTGCGATCGTTTTCTTGAGCGAGGTCCTTGCCCGCGGAAGCGTGACCGATATTGCCGACTACATGACCTCGTTCAGCCGACCGGGTCTGGTCGCCACAGGCATCGTTTTCCTCGTTCTTCTCTTCGCCGACGCCATGATCGGCAAGGCCTATCAATCGGCGCTTTTCGTCGGCCCGCTTTCACTACTGCCTGCCTTCTTTTCCGGACAGAAGCAGCTTTTCTTGTCGGATCCGCTCTTTCCGAGCGATCTCCTGTTCGGTCGTCAGATCCTGGAACTAATGCCGGCAATGGTCGCAGCCGAGCCCGCAAAGGCCCTCGGCCTTGCGGTCGGCTGTTTTGTGTTCATCCTCGCCTTCGTCACTCTGATCTGGAAAAGCCGGAAGGTCTTCCCCCGCCTGACCCTGTCGGGCCGCGGCGCGCGCCTTGCCTTGGCCTTCCCGCTTCTCGCCGGCTTCGTCACATTGATGGATCCGATGGCGTTTTCCGCCTTCCGCGATCGGCTCAACATCGTGCCCATGATGTGGGACCAGAAGGAAAACTATCGTCACAACGGCTTCCTGATGGCCTTTGCCTTCAACGTGCCGATGGCAAACGTCAGTGCACCCGACGGCTACAGCCATGTCGCCATCACCGACATGCAGACCGATCTTCTGCCGGCGTCCTTCTTCTCCGGCCGCCAAGCCGATGTGATCGTCGTCATGAGCGAGTCGCTGTGGGATCCGACCAGGATGAGCAGCGTACGCTACTCGGCCGATCCCATGCCGGTCATCCGCGCATCGCAGTCCGGCCAGGTCTTCTCGCCCGAATTCGGCGGCATGACGGCCAATGTCGAGTTCGAAGCGCTCACCGGCTTCTCCAACGCCTTCCTGCCCTATGGCAGCATCCCCTATCAGCAATACATCCGCCGTCCGGTCCCCTCGCTTGCGACGTTCTTCGAATCGAAGGGTTATGTGACCAAGGCTTTCCATCCATTCCAGAGCTGGTTCTGGAACCGCAACAACGTCTATCAGTCGCTCGGTTTCGGCAAGTTCCACTCGGAAGAGAACATGCCGACCATGGACAAGCGCGGCATCTTCGCTTCCGACGAGGCGCTGACGCGCTTCATCATCAAGGAAGCGGACAATACCGACCAGCCTTTCTTCTTCTTTGCGGTTACCCTTCAGGGACACGGCCCCTATGAGCAGAACCGCTACAAGAAGAACACGATCGCGGTTGACGCGCCGACACTCTCCGACGCCAGCACCAATTCGCTTGCGACCTATACGCAAGGGGTAAAAGAAGCCGACCAGAGCCTGAAGGCGCTGATGGACTGGGCCAAGAAGCGCCGTCGCGAGACGATCATCGTGCTCTTCGGCGATCACCTGCCTCCGCTGAACGCCGTCTATACCGAAAGCGGATACATGGCGAACGTCGTGGCGACCCGAAAGGCATCGGTTACCACCATGAAGCGCGAGCATGAAACGCCGCTCGTCATCTGGTCGTCCAAGCGCGGCGTCCAGAAGGACATCGGTTCCGTGAGCCCGTCGCAGCTGCCCTATTACATCGTCCGCATGGCGGGTTACCGCCACCCCTATTATACCGGCATGCTTGGTCGGGTGGCGGAACGTTATTCGGTCATCGATCGACATCAGCTGATCGGGCGCAACAACAAGGCTCAGGCCGACTGGGCGCTGTCCGGCCAGGTCGATCCGCTGATCCGCGACTATCGCCTCCTCCAACATGATGTCATGTTCGGCGAAGGCTACGGAATGGAAAGCTTCTTCCCCGAGCAGGCGAACCGTCTGCAGGCAGAACCGAGCAGCTGAATTTACGCTGCTTCCGATCACGGTTATCCATAAACAGGTTTTGATGGGGTGACGCTCTTGCAGCACCCCCCATATTTGGCGTAGACTTTTTTTGTTCACCAAATCGGACCGCTTGACAGTACTTGCTCCAACTGGTTTTGGCATCGCCAATCGGTTGGTCGAAGCCCCTGATTACATTGGAAGTTTTTAGCCGAGCCATTGCCATGCAGCTGATGACACGTGCTGAGATTGCAGCACATCACCTTTTTCCGGCCATCGAGAAGCAAATCGCACAGCATCTCATCGCCATTCACATGCGCACCCCCCGCATGTCGCGCCTCAAGGCTTCCCACCGCAAATGGCTGATGACGCAATCCGTCTTCGCGCTGGCACTTCGCCGGACCGATGATGATCCCCTGTCCGGCCTGACGGCGACGCGTTTCGTCGAAACCGTGATGCGCCTGGGTGCAGCCAGCCGCAACACTGCCACAGCCTACCTCAGCGAACTGGTCGCCTACAAATTCCTCCGTGACGTGCCCGATGTGCCGGACAAGCGAGTGCGCGTTCTGGAGCCGACGGAACTTAGTCTCAATGGCCTGCGCAGCTGGTTTAACGGCCACCTCGCCTGCCTCGATCGTCTGGATGGCAGTAATCGTGAAATGACCTCTCTGGCGGAGGAGAGGATTTTCCTGATCGCCCAGCCGATCGGAGCCGACATCATGGTGTCGGATCCTGTCTGGCTGGAGCCACCGGATTCGATCGGGCATTTCCTCTGGTCCGACCTCGGTGGCATCATCCTCCACGACCTCTTCGCGCGTCTCGACAATGTGGAGCGTACCGCACCTACCACGTCTTGCGGACCGGTGACGCTGGTAGAGCTGAGCGAGACCTATCAGGTCTCGACCACCAACCTGAAACGCATGTTCAAAAAGGCAGAAAGCGACGAACTGCTGGCATGGGAGCAGCCGCGCCGCCGGGGCGAGCTGCTGCTCTCCAGGCGCTTCGTCGAAGACTATTTTACCTGGCAATCCGCCAAGTTTGCTGCGATCGATCGATCCTACCACCAGGCGCTGTCGCACCTCGGTATCAAGATCGAAAACGCCGCAGCCGCGTGACGTCCGTCAGCTGCTGCTTGCCGGATATTGCGGCAACCCGTCATTGATCTCATAGAAGTCGCCCTTGTCGGCGCAGTAGATGTGGTAGCCGCCCTCTAGACCCGTCGAGTTGGGAAACAGTCCGGCCATCAGCGACATCCTCTGCTCACCATCCGCCTTCCAGTAAAGCGGCGAGCCGCAGTCACGGCAGAAGGCCCGCTCTGCCTCTGGACTGGCGCGGAACGCGCCGATCCTGTCGCTCCCGGTGATCTCGACATCGCTTATGGCAGCATTCGTCGTTGCGTAGTAGAGGCCGGTCTGCCGCCGGCATTGCGTGCAGTGGCAATAGCTGACCGGCCCGAGTTTGCCCCTTACCGTGATCGTCACTGCGCCGCACAGGCAGCGCCCAGTCTTGTCTTCCGTCATGCTCACCTCCGAAACGAGAACCGGGCGAGCTTCGATGAAGCCCGCCCGGTCGTCAAACTCGGAATAGTGAACCTATGCTTCAGCCGTTCGCAACCAGCATGCGCTTCTCGTCGCGACCACTCTTCATCCGCTCGGCGAGCAGGAAGGCGAGTTCAAGTGCCTGGTCGGCATTGAGGCGGGGGTCGCAATGGGTGTGGTAACGATCGGCAAGATCGTTGCCGGTCACCGCACGCGCACCGCCGGTGCACTCCGTCACATCCTTGCCGGTCATCTCGATATGGATACCGCCCGGATGCGAGCCTTCCGCACGATGGATCTGGAAGAAGCTTTCGACTTCCGACAGGATCCGCTCAAACGGACGGGTCTTGTAGTTGTTGAGCGTGATCGTGTTGCCATGCATCGGGTCGCAGGACCACACGACCTTCCGGCCCTCGCGCTCGACGGCGCGGATGAGACGTGGCAGGTGCTCGGCAACCTTGTCGTGGCCGAAGCGGCAGATCAGCGTCAGGCGGCCGGCCTCGTTCTGCGGGTTCAGGATGTCGATCAGGTTCAACAGATCGTCCGCCTGAAGCGACGGACCACACTTCAGACCGATCGGGTTCTTGATGCCGCGGCAGTATTCAAGATGCGCATGGTCGGCCTGACGGGTGCGATCCCCGATCCAGATCATGTGGCCGGAGGTGGCGTACCAGTCACCCGAGGTGGAATCGACGCGGGTCAGGGCCTCTTCATAGCCGAGAAGCAGCGCTTCGTGGCTGGTGAAGAAATCCGTCTCGCGCAGGCTCGGATTGTTTTCCGAGGTGATGCCCACGGCCTTCATGAAGTCCATGGTTTCAGAAATACGGTCCGCGAGCTTGCGGTAGCGCTCGGCCTGTGGGCTATCCTTGACGAAGCCAAGCATCCACTGATGCACGTTCTCGAGGTTGGCGTAGCCACCCATCGCAAAGGCACGCAGCAGGTTCAGCGTCGCGGCCGACTGGCGATAGGCCATCAGCTGGCGTTCCGGGTTTGGAATGCGTGCGTCTTCGGTGAATTCGATGCCGTTGATGATGTCACCGCGGTAGCTCGGCAGCTCAATGTCACCGATCTTTTCCATGTCGGAAGAGCGCGGCTTGGCGAACTGGCCGGCGATCCGCCCGACCTTCACGACAGGAAGCTGCGCACCGAAGGTGAGCACGACGGCCATCTGCAGAAATGCACGGAAGAAGTCGCGGATATTGTCGGCGCCGTGTTCGGCGAAGCTTTCGGCGCAGTCACCGCCCTGCAGCAGGAAGGCCTCGCCTTCTGCGACCTGGGCCAGCGACTTCTTCAGACGACGCGCCTCACCCGCAAAAACCAGGGGCGGATAGGTCGAAAGCTGCTGCTCGGCAGCCTTCAATGCGTCGAGGTCCGGATAGGCCGGAACCTGCTTGATCGGCTTCTGTCTCCAGCTGCTCGGGGTCCAATTCTGCGCCATGGTCTTCACCTGTTTTACACTAGTTGCGGCAACCTCCCGGCCGCATCGGATGGGGGCTTATAAACGGTTAATCACCGCTTGGAAAGGCGTAGTTTAGGCACTTTGGAAGGGCATGAAGCACCTGCCGCGACGGAGATTGTGCCGCATGCGCCGACGCCGCCGCCCTGCACCGGGAACCCGATATTGCATTTACCTGCACGTAAACGTAATCTGCACGTCGACATCCGGAACGGGAGGTTCGGCATGACACGGCATCAACTGGAACGATCAGACATCACCTTCGAGGCATCCGATCGCTTTCCGCTGCACGGCACAATTCTGCGCGGGACAGGAGATGGTCCCCTCGCCCTGATCTCGTCCGCTGCTGCCGTGCCCCGGGGCTTCTATGCCAAATTCGCAGAACACCTCGTCGCCCAGCACGGTTTCCGGGCAGCGCTCACCTATGACTATCGCGGCGTCGCCGCCTCCCAGGCCCCGACGACCTGGAAACGCCCACTATTAATGCGCGACTGGGCGCATTTCGACATGCCGGCGGCCCTTCATCGGCTGGAGCACGAGGGTCCCGATCACCCGGTTGTCGGCATAGGCCAGTCCTTCGGTGGACAGGTTCTGGCCCTCGGGGGTCGTTCCGAGAGGTTTTCCCGCTACCTGATGGTCGCTACGATGACTGGATACTGGGGCAATACCAAACCGCGTTTTCGGGTCTTCAGCCAGATGAACCTCGTGGGCGTACCGCTCGCGGCCCTGCTCGGCAAGGTGCCGGGGCAGATCGGCCTCGGCCAGACCCTGCCCGGCAGTGTCTTTCGCGAATGGGCGAGATGGGGCCGGCATCCCGAATATTTCTTCGCCGATCCGACGATGGACGCCGCACGTCGCTTTTCAGAGGTCGAGACGCCGATCCTCGCGATAGGCCTCACGGACGATCCTTGGGGCACGCCCAAGGCACAGCATGCCTTGCTGAAATACTACACCCGCGCGCCGACCGAGATCCGCTGGATTTCGCCGATCGAGGCCGGTGCGCCGGTCGGCCATCTGGGTTTCTTCCGCTCTGCCTTCCGGGACACGCTGTGGGAACCCGCGATCGAGTGGATCAAGCGGACCTGACCTACCGCAACGCAACATGGTTACCCACACAATTCACAACCATGGACCAGCCTGCCCTCCAGCAATGGCTTGCAAAGCGACGCCTTCATGACAGCATGAAACTCCCGCAGACACGTCGCCGACGTGGCGTGTCTCCGGGTGCCAAGGCAAGCTACACGCAAGCCTCGCCCTCTAACCCGATCCAGCGGGGGCGTAGCTTTGTGTTCGGGAAGTTCTGAGACTTCCCGCAGTGATCATGAGGATCGTGTGATGGCGTATGATTGGACTGGCGTACAAACCCGCAAAACCCGCAGGCTGCGCATTGCCCTGCTTTCCCTGCTGACCCTGGCCGCGCTGTCGGCGCCGGTCCTCGGACTGGATCTCATCTCCAAATTCTGATCGCGTTCGGGCAGGCCTCCAGCGGAGTGTACTCTCGACAGGTCGTGCCGAGCGAACGGTGGCGGATCAGAGCCGCTCGCCGTTCCGGATCCGATAGCTCGGATTGTACATCGTCACCAGTTCTTCCGCAGCTGTCGGGTGAACGGCCATGGTGCGGTCGAAGTCATCCTTGGTGCAGCCGGCCTTGAGCGTGATGCCGAGCAGCTGGGCCATTTCGCCGGCATCATGACCGAGGATATGCGCGCCGACGACCTTTCGGTCGGCCGCATTGACAATCAGCTTCATAATCATCTTCTCGGCCCGGCCCGACAGGGTCGCCTTCATCGGGCGGAACTGCGCACGATAGACCTCGATCTCCTCGAACTTCTTCGCGGCCGCCTCCTCGGAAAGACCGACCGTCCCGATCTCGGGCTGCGAGAAGACAGCGGTCGCGATCAGTTCGTGATCCGGCGACGTCGGGTTGTTCTTGTACTCGGTTTCGATGAAGCACATTGCCTCGTGGATAGCGACAGGCGTCAATTGGACGCGATCGGTGACGTCACCCAGTGCAAAGATGCTCGGCACATTCGTGCGAGAATATTTGTCGACCACGATCGCACCGCGATCGTTCGTCTCGACGCCGGCGGCTTCGAGACCAAGGCCCGTAGTGTTCGGGTCGCGACCGAGCGCCAGCATCACCTGCTCGACGACGAGACGGCCGTTGTTGATCGTCTCGACATCGAGATTGCCGGCCGCCGACTTTGATACCTTCTGAATATGATCGTGGCAAAGGATGCGGATGCCCTTGGCCTCCATCGCCTCGTGCAAGCCGCGACGCATATCCTGATCGAAGCGGCTGAGGATCTCCGCACCGCGATAGATCAGCGTGGTCTCAACGCCGAGCCCGTGAAAGATGTTGGCGAATTCCACCGCAATATAGCCGCCGCCCGCGATCAGGATCGAGCGCGGCAGGGTCTCCAGGTGGAAAGCTTCATTGGAGGAAATGCAGTGTTCGTAGCCGGGTAGCGCCGCATGCGGGTTCGGCGCACCACCAACAGCAACGATAATGCGTTCGGCGGTCACTTCCTGGCCGGTCTTCACCAGTCGAACACTGTGCGGTCCTGTAAGCTCCGCGCGTGTCTCCAGGATCTCTGCGCCGGCTCCGTCCAGGCCCTTCCGGTAGAGGCCTTCGAGGCGATCGATTTCCCTGTCCTTCGCTGCAATCAGCGACGGCCAGTCGAACTTGCTCTCACCCACGGTCCATCCATAACCGGCGGCGTCCTCGAAATGCTCGTGAAACTGCGAGGCATAGACAAAGAGCTTCTTCGGCACGCAGCCTCTGATCACGCACGTACCGCCGAAGCGGTACTCTTCCGCAATCGCCACCTTCTTGCCGAGTGACGCCGCCACGCGCGCCGCGCGAACACCACCGGAGCCGCCACCGATGACGAAGAGGTCATAGTCGTACTGGCTCATGGGATCTCCTAGGGTCGGATATTGGCGGGCACTTCGGTTCATATAGGAAGCCGCGGACGAAAAAGAAAAGCCCGGGACTGATCCCGGGCTTCGATATCCAAAAGCGATGCGCTCAGGGCTTGGGCGCCTCGGCCGGAGCATCGGCCGCGGCCGGCTGCTCGGCCTGCACCTCTGACAACAGGGCCGCATTGGCCTGCTGCTCGAGATCGCGGGCGACGCCGGCGGTCCAGATGTCCGCAGCCTTCAGCAGTTCGCGCGTGGCGATCGGGCCATCCTTCAGCAGCTTTTTGCCGGTTTCGCTGCCGTAAAAAGCGGTGATCTGCTTCAACTCGTCTGCGGTGAAGGCCTTGGCATAGACCAGGGCCGCTTCGCGCTCCAGATCGGCGCGGCGTGCAGCGAGCTTCAGGGCTTCTTCCTCGACTTTGGCCGAGATGACGTCCTGTAGGTTCGGATAGGCCTGGATAAGCTGGGCCGTCAGCCGGTCCATGATGTTGGGCAGAATGGCGTCGAAGCGATTGGTAACGCCGAGGGCGCTGATCGCGTCGCGTGCGGCCTGCATATGTTCGGCCGGCACGTCCTGTGCCTTGGCGGAAACTGTTCCCAGCATCACGCTGCCGGCGATGACGGCGATCGAGGCAAAGCGGCCCATACCCGTAAAGCTGATCATGAAATTCTATGCTCCTGTTAGTTCTTCGGCTCCATCACCCGTGCACCCGCCGGTCCGGCGATGATCGCGAGCGATGCCAAGTTTATGAATAGGCCGTGTTCCACCACGCCGGGGATTTGATTGAGCCGGCTTGCCAGTGCGTCTGCATCAGGAATGCGGCCAAAAGATGCGTCGAGAATGAGGTGCCCGCCATCGGTCATGAACAGGCTCTCGTCGGAACGGGTCCGGAGTTTCATCGGACCGTTAAGGCCGAGTTCGTCTGCAAGACGCTCGATCGCGATCCGCGTCGAGGCCTGGCCGAACGGGTTGATCTCGATCGGCAAGGGGAAGGCACCGAGTGTATCGACCAGCTTCGTCTCGTCGGCGATCACGATCATCCGTGCAGAAGCCGCCGCCACTATCTTTTCACGCAGAAGCGCACCGCCACCACCCTTGATCAGGCGAAACCCGGCATCGATTTCGTCGGCGCCGTCAATGGTCAGATCGAGCTCTGGCAACTCGTCGAGGGACTTCAAGGGCACGCCGAGTTCAAGGCAGAGCCGCGCTGTCCGTTCGGATGTCGGCACGCCCTGCACCTTGAGGCCTCCGGCGACCTTTTCCGCCAGCAACCGAACGAATTCTTCCGCGGTCGATCCGGTTCCGATCCCGAGACGCATGCCGTCTTCGACATGCTCCAGCGCCGCAGCTGCGGCCTTGATCTTCATTTCGCGGGCGTCCATGCGCCGAAAGCTCCCGTCCGTTTCGTTGGATGCTGTTTACACGCCTCCTTGGCCGAGTGAAAGCCCCGCATCGCCATGCGGCGTTGCCTTTTCAGAGGATTTCCCCTACCCCCGGCAGCACTGATGAGATTGCAAGGGAGCTTCGTCTTGACCGCCACGACCATCGTCTTCGACCTCGACGGAACCCTGATCGACACAGCCCCGGATCTGGTCGAAAGCCTCAATCACACGATTGCCGCACGCGATCTGCCACCGGTCGGTTACGAGGATCTGACCCATCTCGTCGGACAGGGCGCACGCGTCATGATCCAGCGCGCCTTCGCCCTCCGTGGCGCGCCGCTGGCCGACGATGAGATCCCCGCCCTGCTCGACCGCTTCATCGATCACTATGAGGCCGGCATGCCGGGCATGAGCCTTCCCTATCCCGGCCTGGTGGACGCGCTCGACCGGCTGCGTGCGGCCGGCTTCAGGATGGCTGTCTGCACCAACAAGATGGAGCGGCTGGCGCTACCACTGATCGAGCGCCTCGACTTGACCGGCTATTTCGACGCCATTGCCGGCGGCGATACCTTCGCCTTCCGCAAGCCGGACCCGGCGCATATCCTTGCGACCGTCGAGCGGGCCGGCGGCACGCCGGACAAGGTCCTGATGATCGGTGACAGCATCAACGACATCCTGGCGGCCCGAAACGGCAACATCCCCTCGATCGCGGTTCCCTTCGGTTATTCGGACGTGCCGGTGGAAGACCTCGGCGCATCGTATGTGATTGGGCATTTCGACGAGCTGACCGTGGAACTCGTCGAGCAATTGACCCGCTGAAGCCGCTCGAAACGCAAATGGCGGACCAGAGGCCCGCCATTTGAATTTCCACGCTTTGGATCCTACCGGATCACGCGCGCGGCGCGCGTGCATCCGTTGTCGCCTTGAAGGCCTTGGCCGTGTGGTTGTCGCGGCCATAGACATCGTCGAAATATTCGATGACACCGTCCTTGTTCGGCCAGGCTGTGAAATAGGACACATAGACCGGGATCTTCTCCGGCACCTGGACCGCGCGGTTCTGACCCGATGCGATCTGCTTGCCGATCTCCTCGACCGTCGTACCCATGACGGCCGCTGCCATCACGCGCGGCTCGGCGAGACGAACGCAACCGTGGCTGAGCGCCCGCATATCCCGATTAAAATAGCTCTTGGACGGCGTGTCATGCATGTAGATGGCATGGTCGTTCGGGAAGAGGATCTTCAATTCGCCGAGCGCATTGTCGCCACCCGGCGGCTGGCGGACATCGACCGCATGCGTGGCGTTCCAGTCGATCTGGCTCGAAGCGACCTTGCGGCCGCCATAGGAAACTTCATAGCCCAGACGATCGAGGTAGGACGGATCAGCTCTGAGCTTGGGAAGCATCTCGTTGACGATGATCGACTTCGGAACGCCCCAATAGGGGTTGAATTCGACGGTCTGGATCTGGTCCTGGAAAAAGTAGGTCTGATTGGCCTTCGACCCGACGACCACCCGCATCGAGACCTGCTCCTTGCCTTCGTTGAAGTAGGAGGCACGGAAGGACGGGGCGTTGATGAAGACATAGCGCGAGCCGAGATCGGCCGGCAGCCAGCGCACCGCTTCCATGGCGACCTGCAGCTTTGCGATCTTCTCGGCATTGCTGTGCCCGGTCATGGCGCGGATCGTGGCCGGCCCGACGACGCCGTCGGGCTTCAGCCCCTTTTCAGCCTGGAACGCCTCGATCAGCGCCACCAGTTCGGGTGTGTATTCCGGCGTATTAGCGTAAGCGGAAAGCGTGGCGGCGTGACCGGTCAGAATGGCCTCTGACGCCACCTGCTTCAGGGCGCCCACGACATTGGTGAGTTCCGGATTGCTCTGGCCCGGTTTCAGAAGCGTCCCGGGCGCGATCGTGACCTGCTGTGTGGTTGCCTCGGCATCCTCTGCCCGCAGACGCGCAAGCTCGTCACGCAGCGCAACGAACTGTGGGCTCTTCGGATCGCGATTGCGCAGATAGGCCGCGACATCGGGGCTCATGCGCAACAGGTCGAGGACCGGTGCGAGGTTCACGCCCTTGCGCTTGAAGTCGTAGTAGCCGGAGATCTTGTTGGGATCGATCCGGCCACGGGTGGTGTCCTGTACATAGGTGAGCACCTTGGCGGAAAGCGCGACCTCAAATGCCGTAAGCTCGCGCTGACGCTTCTCCGGGTCGGCCGGATCGACCGTCTCTGAAGGCATGGAGACGACATAGTCGTCCGGCGAAAGACCCACCGCATCGACCGAGGCGAGCACCTCGATCATCGCACGGCCACGCTCGGAAATGCCCTCGCCGTCGGTCCAGATCAACGGCTTGTTGAGATTGCCGTAATAAGCCTCGACCGTCTTTGCGACCTCATCGGTTGCCCGAACCGAAACGTCCGAAAGGAAACGGCGGGCACCGAGGACTTCCGGCAACGCCTCGGTTTCCGGGGAGCCAGAAACCGGTTCCGACACAGGAAGCTTGATCTTGATGGCGCGCTGCGCCTCCGGCTTGTAGGTGTAATACTGAGGGCCAGCGACCTTCGGCAGCGGCTCGGGATCCCCCATTTCGAGGCCACCGCGGGCCTGCTGTTCCAGGGAAGCCGGAGCGGATTGCTGCTTGGCCTGTCGGCCAGGCCCGCCACGGAGCAAATCGAGAAGCGTCGTGGCAGCGGCCTCGCCCGGCAAGGTTCCGGCTGCAGTCGTCGTAGCGAGGAGTGCCGTGACTACGAATTTTGTCTTTCTCGTCATTCTCTGTTCCATTTCCCGGTCGAAGTCCCGACGCACTCGCGGCACATGCGCATGTCGCGCGGATCACTAGCCCATCGGCTTTTCATTGAAAAGTTGAACGGTGACATAGACCTTCGCCCGGCACCGTCAACTGTGCGTGACCCGACGCGCGATCACAGCCATCGCCTGGACGCAAACTAAATGGAAATATTCGTTAAATTTTGATTGATGTTAACAAAACGTGCACCGCGCTGCGCTGCATACCCCCAGAAATCCGCAGACAATTTGTCGTGACACGTGCTGAAAACGACACAACTACAAGACAGAGCAGCGCCCCGCGAGTCACCGGCGAATTACTTGACAAGCTGAATCCGACTATGTTGTTCGCCTTGCAAGGGGCCGGCGCCAACCTAAATGCAGGAAGAGTTCGCGGCACCAGCCAGAGCCACCGTCAAAGGCAGGACATCAGATGAAAAATCGTACTGAAACCGACACTTTCGGACCGATCGAGGTCGCCTCGGATCGCTATTGGGGAGCCCAGGCCGAGCGTTCACTCGGCAATTTCAAGATCGGTTGGGAAAAGCAGCCGCTGCCGGTCGTCCGCGCACTCGGCATTGTCAAGCAGGCGGCGGCACGCGCCAACATGGCTCTCGGCAAGCTCGACCCGGCCATCGGTGACGCCATCGTCGCGGCAGCGCAGGAGGTGATCGACGGCAAGCTGAACGAACACTTCCCGCTCGTCGTCTGGCAGACAGGCTCCGGCACGCAGTCGAACATGAACGCCAACGAGGTGATCTCCAACCGCGCCATCGAGATGCTGGGCGGGGAAATGGGCTCGAAGAAGCCCGTCCACCCCAATGACCATGTCAATATGAGCCAGTCGTCGAACGACACCTATCCGACGGCCATGCATATCGCCGCCGCCGAACACATGGTCCACCACCTTCTGCCGGCCCTGAAGCACCTGCACGCAGCCCTCGACGCGAAGGCCAAGGCCTTCGACCACATCATCAAGATCGGCCGCACCCATACCCAGGATGCAACACCGCTGACGCTCGGCCAGGAGTTTTCCGGCTATGCCGCGCAGGTCGCCTCGTCCATCAAGCGGATCGAGATCACCCTTCCGGGGCTCTATGAACTCGCCCAAGGCGGGACAGCTGTCGGTACCGGGTTGAACGCTCCCATCGGCTTTGCCGAAAAGGTAGCCGAGGAAATATCGAAGATCACCGCCCTGCCCTTCGTCACCGCACCGAACAAGTTCGAGGCGCTGGCCGCCCATGACGCCATGGTTTTCGCCCATGGCGCCATCAATGCGGCCGCAGCCGCACTCTTCAAGATCGCCAACGACATCCGCTTCCTCGGTTCCGGCCCCCGTGCCGGCCTAGGTGAACTGGCATTGCCGGAGAACGAGCCCGGCTCCTCGATCATGCCCGGCAAGGTCAATCCGACCCAGTCCGAGGCGCTGACCCAGGTCTGCGCCCACATCTTCGGAAACCAGGCCGCGATCACCTTCGCCGGCAGCCAGGGCCATTTTGAACTCAACGTCTACAATCCGATGATGGCCTACAACTTCCTGCAGTCGGTCCAGCTCTTGGGCGACGCCGCCGTCTCCTTCACCGACAATTGCGTCGTCGGCATCGAGGCCCGGGAGGACAATATCCGCAAGGGCGTCGAGAACTCGCTCATGCTGGTGACCGCGCTGAACGGCCGTCTCGGCTACGACACCTGTGCCAAGATCGCGAAGACGGCCCACAAGAACGGCACCACGTTACGCGAAGAAGCGGTTGGCGGCGGTTACCTGACAAACGAGGAATTCAATCAGTTCGTGCGTCCGGAACTGATGATCGGACCACAGTAACGGAGACGGCATGCGGCGGCGGACTTCAGGCCGCCGCATTCGCTTCCTCGGTCAGCGCTGCAGCACTTCCAGACCGGTGCGACGGATGTCCTTTGCCCGGAAGAGCGCCATGTCAGCCTGGTGCAGCAGGTCCGCCATGGCCTCGTTGCCGCGGCGAATGGCAAGCCCGAACGTCACGCGCAGGCTGCCGCGCGCCAGAGGACCGACCTCGAGTTCGGCGACGGTTTTCCTGATCGCCTCGCAACAGGCGGATACGGCGGAGGGTGCATCGCCGGGAAAGAGCAGCACGAAGGTCGTGTCGGACATGCGAGCCGCCACTGGCCGAGGTGAAAAATGCTGACGCACGACGTCGCCCACGGCCACAAGGGCGAGATCGACGGTTTCGCGGTCCTGCCCCACAAAGGGTGTATTTGCCGCTTCCAGTTCGAAGACTGCGACGATGATCTCCGCACCGCTACCGATCTGGCGAGCAAGGGTGCCGAGTTGCATGCCATAGGCGGCGCTGCCGTTCAGAAGGCCCGTCAGGGGATCAAGCCCCGGCTGGCCTTCGATGCGCTCGGCGAGCGCCGAGATCTCCCCGACCATGCCGCAGACGGCCCGCGTCACGACGGCGATCTCGTCGTCGCCATGCTTGTTGAGACGCTCCTCCACGAATGGGCCACCCGTGCGATAGCGGCTGATCGCCATTGCCAGATTGCGCAGCGGCCGCGTCAGCCACCACATGGTCACCAGACAGGCGATGGTGCCGACGAGCGTGGCGCCGAGCACGACGAGACTGATCGTCAGCGCATCGGACTGCGACGCTGTTCCGAAATTGATCAGAAGCGCAATCAGAGGAACATGGATGCAGACGAAGCTGACCAGAAAAATCTTGGCGACGATCGACCGATGCCATTTCGCTCGGTTGGCGTAGTCCATTGGCATGCCTTGTCTTGCTCCTGATCTGGCATTCACGATGAAGAGGTTACACTATGGGCTTTCCCAGAAGGCTACCCGTCCTGTCAACGTGTAGCTTAAGGCTTTCGCCGCATTGAAATCTTAAGCCCTTGCCCGTAAACCACCGGAATTTCCAGCTTGTGCCGCGAAAGGCCCCGTGATGGCAGACGATCTGTTCCCAATTGGCGAAGACCTGACCCCTTATCGCAAGATCACCTCCGACCATGTTTCCGTCGAGACCTTTAAGGGTCAGGAAATCCTGACGGTCGAGCCCGAAGGCTTGCGCCTGCTGGCCGAGACCGCGCTCTCGGACATCAATCACCTCCTCCGCCCCGGCCATCTGAAGCAGCTCGCCTCGATCCTCGAAGACCCCGAAGCGACCGACAACGACCGCTTTGTGGCATTCGACCTTTTGAAGAACGCCAACATCGCCGCCGGCGGTATCCTGCCGATGTGCCAGGATACCGGGACTGCGATTGTCATGGGCAAGAAGGGCCGCCGCGTCTGGACCGACGGGCAGGACTACGCAGCGCTCGCCGAAGGCGTGCGTGACGCCTATGAGCGCCGCAATCTGCGCTACTCGCAGCTCGCCCCGATCAAGATGTTCGAGGAAAAGAACACCAAGACCAACCTGCCGGCCCAGATCGACCTCTATGAAGAGGGCGAAGACGCCTACAAGTTTCTCTTCATGGCCAAGGGCGGCGGTTCGGCGAACAAGACCTTCCTCTATCAGGGAACGCCTTCGCTTCTGACCCATGATCGCATGATCGACTTCCTCAAGGAGAAGATCCTCACGTTAGGGACGGCAGCCTGCCCCCCCTATCATCTGGCGATCGTCATCGGCGGCCTTTCCGCCGAGATGACGCTGAAGACGGTCAAGCTCGCCTCGGCGCGTTACCTCGACGACCTCCCGACCGAGGGATCCGAAAGCGGCCACGCGTTCCGCGATGTGGAGATGGAACAGGAGATCCACAAGCTGACCCAATCCATGGGTGTCGGCGCCCAGTTCGGCGGCAAGTACTTTTGCCACGACGTGCGTGTCATCCGCCTCCCGCGCCATGGCGCGTCGCTTCCGATCGGCCTCGGTGTCAGCTGTTCCGCCGACCGCCAGGCCAAAGGCAAGATCACGAAGGACGGCATCTATATCGAGCAACTGGAAACCGATCCGTCGAAATACATGCCCGAGATCGACGACACCGCGCTGTCCTCGTCGGTGGTCAAAATCGACCTGAACCAGCCAATGAGCGCGATCCTTGCCGAATTGACCAGACATCCGGTCAAGACGCGCCTGTCCCTGACAGGCACGATCATCGTCGCCCGCGACCTCGCCCATTCCAAGATCCGCGAGCGGCTGGAAAAAGGCGAAGGCATGCCGGACTACATGAAGAACCATCCGGTCTACTATGCCGGCCCGGCCAAGACCCCGACCGGCTACGCCTCCGGCTCCTTCGGCCCGACCACGGCCGGCCGCATGGACAGTTACGTCGACCAGTTCCAGTCCTTCGGTGGCTCGATGGTCATGCTGGCCAAAGGCAACCGGTCGCGCGCCGTGCGCGAGGCGTGCAAGACCCATGGCGGCTTCTATCTCGGCTCGATCGGAGGCCCCGCCGCCCGTCTCGCCCAGGACTGCATCCGCAAGGTCGAGGTGCTGGAATATCCGGAACTGGGCATGGAAGCCGTCTGGAAGATCGAGGTCGAAGACTTCCCCGCCTTCATCGTCACAGACGACAAGGGCAATGATTTCTTCCAGGAATTCAATCTCGGCTGATTTTTTCCCTGGACCCGACGAACTGCCGTCGCGGAAGGCCTTCTTCGCAACGGCATTTATTGCTTATTTCGCAGATACTTAAGAAAAATGAGCAGTTACCGCTCATTTTGCACCGACAAATTGTCATTGCGCGATCATTAAACATTTTCCAATCATTTGCCCCTAACTTTACTGAGGCTCTTCGAGGGCCGAGTGACGACCACTGGAGTTGGCCGAATGACGACGGCGGCACCGCCAAAAACGCAGGCACCTGACGTTGCGGCACACATTACCTACGCCATGCGTTCAATGGGGGTCGCCCCCATTCCGCGCAACTACGAACTATTCTACGAAGCCTATATCGGCTCCAACCCGTCGCTCACCCGTGAACTCGCAGCCCTCGGCAGCAAGGCAACCCAGGACGAGCTCGACGCGATCGGCGAACAGTATTTCGGCCACCACCAGACCCGGGCCATCGAAAACGCTCACACCAAGCTGATCGGTGAACTGGACGGCCTCTTGCGCACCCTGCAGCAAGAACAGTCCTCGCTGCAGAGCTACAACAGACTGCTGGGCGAAACCTATCACCGCATCAATTCGAAGAGCGCCAACAGCACAGACATCCTGCGCAGCGCCATCAGCATCCTGACGGAAGCCACCGGTTCGACCATGGCCCATGGCCAGGAAACGGTGGTGCAGATGTCGCAGCGCTCCCAGGAAATGGACGACGTCCGGCGCGAACTCGACGAATACAAGCGCATCGCCAATACGGATTCGCTGACACGCATCGCCAACCGCCGCGCTTTTGACGAGAAACTCGCCGCCGTCTATACGAGTGGCGCCAGACCTCTGGCGGCGCTCGTCTTGGCCGATATCGACAACTTCAAGAAGGTCAACGACGTCTATGGGCATCCCGTCGGAGACAAGATTCTAGCGACGGTCGCCACCGTCATCCGAAACAATGTCCGCAAGGACTGCTTCGTTGCGAGAACCGGTGGCGAAGAATTCGCTATCATCGTCGAGGGCAATACCGCCGACGAGATGTTCCAGATCTGCGAGCGCATCCGCACCGCTCTCGAAACGACGCCGTTCAAGAATTCGAAAACCGGCGTAAATTACGGACCAATCACTATCTCGCTGGGCTTTGCCATGGCAGCCGAAGCCGAGGATGCCGGCGAACTTTACGCGCGATCCGACATTGCCCTCTACTGCGCCAAGAACGCGGGACGCAACCGCACCAAGGCCTATGAAGACGGGATGAAGAAGGAATTCGCCAAGAGCTGGCTGATCTACAAGCGGTAAGTCGGAGCAGACTTACCACATGGTCTTGGCCGCACGGGCCGGCCATTCCCGATCATAGCTGTCGCGATCGAAGTCCGCCTTGGCGGCCTTGAGCATGTCACCCGGTGTCGGCAGGTCGGCCGCAGTCACCTGCCGCTCCGCGTTCCAGAGTTCGGCGCGCATCACAGCCCGAGCGCACTGGAAATAAGCCTCATCGATCGTGACCACCACGACACTGCGCGGATGACGTCCCTCCATTTCGAAACTGGAGAGAAGATCCGGCGCAACCGAGACGACGGCCCGCCCGTTGATCCGCATTACGCTGTTCGAACCCGGGATCAGGAACATCAGCGCCACCCGCGGATCTCGCACGATGTTGAGCAACGAATCGACGCGGTTGTTGCCGCGCCAGTCCGGCAGCGCCAGCGTCTTCTCGTCCTCGACTCGAACGACAGCACCGCGGTCTCCACGAGGCGAACAATCCAGTCCCTCCGGACCGACAGTCGCCAGCGCGACGAAGGGCGACTTCTCGATCATCTGTCGGTAGGCAGGTGTCAGATACGCCGTGACCTTGGCCGTCGAGGCCTCGGTGACCTCGCCATATACAGCCTTCAATTCTTCGACACTGCTGATGATCGTCATGAATCGCTCCACCGTTACCGCCTAACATCTCCGATGAAGGCGGCTTAGGGAAGTCGCATGACGGCTCTATGACACGGCTCGGACATCCGACAGGCTCAGACCATCAGCCTCAGTAAGGAAGGACGCGACGGCCTGAATCACCTCCGGCGCACTGACGATCCGGCGATGGCCGTGGCCGTTGGCCCAGAGATGGCGCACATGCGGCGACACACCGATATAGCGTTGTGCATGGCCGACATTGACCTCTTTGTCGTCCTCGGCATGAACGACCAGCAGCGGTCTGTCGATCCGCCGCGCGACACTGACACCGTCCAGATCTTCCACACGCGCACCGACCAGCTCCATCGCCCGCGCCCGCATCGCGCCGATGCTGCCATGGCCGAGGCCGACCATGGCCGCAAAGCCATGGAAAACCTCGCCCATGCTGGACGGCGAGCCGATGAGCGCGATGCGTCCCGGATGGAACGACCGCAGATCGGGAAAAACGCGTCCAGCCGCCATCATCACGGCAGCCCCGCCGAAGGAATGGCCGACGACCCCGTCGAAATGCCCGAAATGCCGTTCGGCCGCAACGATCGCTTCGGCGGCGATCTTCAGATCGAGCCGCCGCCCGCTGGAGGCGCCATGGCCGGGAAGATCGAGGATGACGATCTCCGCACCGTTCCGACGAAGCCCCAGAGCAAGATCTGTCAGATACTCGGCCCGCGATCCCCAGCCATGGACGACAAGGATCCGCTTCGTCTTCCCGCCATGCAAGTCTGTCGGCAGATGATGCGCCGCCGCCATCCCACGGCTAAGAGCGAGACGCACGGTCGATGCCTGGCGCAGACGATTGCGCCCTGTGAGAAAGACCTGCTTTGCCTTGGCCCCTTTCGGGCGTCGGCTCGGCGTCCGGCAGAAGAGCTCGAAAGCAATGCGCCCCGCAACAGTGGGTGACAGCTTCTCCAGCTGCGCGAAAGCCAGGCGGGTGACCTTGAGAGGAAAGGATGGCATAGTCGGAATCCCATCAAATGTTCAATGATGAACAATAAAGTACAAGAATGAACAAAAAGCAAGCCTTCCCCTGGGACCATCCTAGATTTCGCAGCTGGATATCGGTTGCCCGCGCCTGCCAGCTGATGCAGCAGGCGCTCGGCCGTGCCCTGGGACCGCTCGACATCAAGCCGCCGCACCTCGACATCCTGGTCAATCTCTATCGCTTCGAAGGGATCTCCCAGCAGGAACTCGCCCGCAAGCTGCTCGTCGGGCGCTCGAATATGAGCATGTTGCTGCCGCAGATGGAAAAGCGCGGATTGCTGGAACGGCGGCCCGACCAGAAGGACAAGCGGGTACTGAGGCTTTTCCTGACAGACGAGGGGCGAGCCTTGAGCGAGAGGGCCATGAGCATCCAGACGGAACTCATCGAACGCACGCTATCCGCTACGCCGATCGAGGACTGCCTGAAGCTGGCCGACAACATGGACCTTCTGATCCAACGTCTTCTCTTGTCGGATGGACTTGCGGACCCCGAGCTTAGCGAGGATCGCGGCTGAGGTTCTTTTCGGCGAGTTCAGCTTCATAAGCAGCGAATTTCTCCGCACCGGTCTCGCCGAGTTCGCGCAGGTAGAGCCAGGTGAAGATGCCTGTGTCATGTCCATCATCGAAGCCGATTCGCACCGCGTAATTGCCGGTCGGGACCATCTGGCGGATCCCGACATGGCGCTTGCCCGGCACCGTGACCTTCTGACCGGGGCCATGTCCCTGCACCTCGGCCGAGGGCGACAGGACTCGCAGCATTTCCGCCGGAAGCGACGCCACGACGCCGTCGTTGAAGGTTACCGTCAACAGACACTTGTCTTTCGACACTTTCAATTCGCTCGGCCAGATCTCGCTCATGTGACCCTCGTCTTCCTCGGTAAGTCTGGCTGAGACCTAGGGCCAACAGCATGGATTTGCAATCGGATAAGCTTGGACCCGTCGCATGCCGGCTTGACGCTTCAAGGGCTTGACCCCACATTGAACAAAATGAACGGGAGAGGCCTGTTGGACCACACACCCGCCGATTGGCGTACTGCAGAACCACTGATCGATCGCGCTGCTCCGATGGTCGACCCTTTTGGACGGGCGGTGACCTATCTGCGTGTGTCCGTCACGGATCGCTGCGATTTCCGCTGCACCTATTGTATGGCAGAGAACATGACCTTCCTGCCAAAGAAGGATCTCCTGACGTTGGAAGAGCTCGACCGGCTCTGTTCGGCCTTCATCGCCAAGGGCGTGCGCAAGCTGCGGTTGACCGGCGGCGAGCCTCTAGTCCGCAAGAACATCATGCACTTGGTGCGCGGCCTGTCGCGTCACATCGGCGGTGGGCTGGACGAGTTGACGTTGACCACCAACGGCTCTCAGCTGGCCCGTCATGCAGCCGAACTTGCCGACTGTGGCGTGCGCCGCATCAATGTATCGATCGACACACTCGACTCGGACAGGTTCAAGACGATCACCCGCTGGGGTGAACTGGACAAGGTGCTGGAAGGCATCCGCGCCGCGCAAGCTGCCGGCATCCACGTCAAGCTGAACGCCGTAGCCCTGAAAGACTTCAACGAATACGAAATCCCTGAACTCATGCGCTTCGCCCATGGCGAGGGCATGGATCTGACGTTGATCGAGACCATGCCTATGGGCGAGACCGAGGAAGACCGGACAGATCAGTATCTGCCTTTATCCCTGGTTCGTCAGCGTCTGGAAGAACAGTTCACGCTGGACGACATTCCCTATCGGACTGGTGGACCGGCTCGCTATGTCGAGGTTCGGGAAACCGGTGGACGGCTGGGCTTCATCACGCCCCTCACCCACAATTTCTGCGAAAGCTGCAACCGCGTGCGCCTGACGTGCACAGGCACGCTCTACATGTGCCTCGGCCAGGATGACGCTGCCGATCTGCGCACGGCACTCCGCGCCTCCGATGACGATGCCTATCTGTCGACCGCCATCGACGAAGCCATTTCGCGCAAGCCCAAAGGCCACGACTTCATCATCGACCGCAACCATCGCAAACCGGCGGTTGCCCGACACATGAGTGTCACCGGCGGCTGAACGCCGCCGGATCCCTTTTCAGATCATGCCGAACGCCGGTAAGTCTGCGGTTCGACGCGCTGCGTGTCTGTTCGGAAACGCGAGATCTTGTGCATCAGGATGTCGACTCGCTGGCGCAGACCGTGGATCTCCGCATTGTTTTCCTCGACCATGGCGGCGTTCTGCTGCGTGATCAGCTCGACGTCCCGCACCGCCGAGGTCACTTCGCTGATCCCCGTCGACTGTTCGCGCGTGGCTGCAGAAATGCTCTCTACGAGCTTCTGCACCTCTTCGACCTGGTCGATGATGGACTGCAGAGCGACCCCTGTGTTCTCGACAAGCTCGACACCCGAACGCACCTGACCGCCACTCACGGAAATCAGCGTCTTGATCTCCTTGGCTGCATTGGCGCAGCGCTGAGCCAGATCACGCACTTCCTGCGCCACGACCGCAAAGCCGCGACCTGCCTCACCCGCGCGCGCCGCCTCGACGCCGGCATTGAGCGCCAGAAGATTGGTCTGAAAGGCGATCTCGTCGATCACGCCGATGATCGTCGAGATCTTGTCCGACGAGCGGCTGATCTCTGCCATCGCCTCGACGGCTTTCCGGACCACCACGCCGGACTGCCGCGCATGATCGCGAGCCGACTGGACGGATTGGGCGGTACGCCCTGCCCCGTCGGCGGTCGACGTCACGACTTGGCTAAGATGGGACAGGGCCCGCACGCTCTCTTCAAGTGCGGCAGCCTGCTGCTCGGTCCGCCGCGCCAGATCGTCGGCAGACACGGCCAGGTTTTCCGTCCCGGCATTGATGTCGCTGCTGGCCGCCCTGACTTCTTCGAGCGTGGCACGGAGAGCCTCGACGGCCTGGTTGTAGGTCGACGCCATGGCGACGAAGTCCTGCGGCAGGTCCTCACGCATCGACACATTGAGCTGGCCACTCGCGAGCGCCTCGAGAACGGAGGACAGCGCTTCCAGTGCCGAGCGCTGGTCTGCCTCGACACGCGCCCGCTCCTGGGCACGCTGGTCGCTGTCATGTTCGGACCGCGCCCGGGCTGCTTCGGCCTCGTGCTCGAGCCGCTTATTTTCGAGCGCCGCATCGCGGAACACGGTAACCGAGCGGACCATGTCGCCGATCTCGTCGCCGCGGTTGCGCCCCTCGATCGGCACCGAAAGATCGCCGTTGGCCAGCCGCGACATGACACTGTTGATGCGTTTAAGGGGCCCGCGCAGCGTTTCGACAAGCATCAGGCCACCGATGATCGCGAGCAGCGTGCCGGCCACCATGGTGATAACCGAGATCGTAGCGGAACGTTCGCTGTCTTCGCGCCCGACTTCCTGGGCTTGGCTGACAAAATTGCGCAGCGATTCCATCGCAGCCGACACCGAGGCATTGGCCGCCAGGCGCGTCTCCTGCCAGCCACGTCCGGCATCGAGAAGAGCCTGAGACTTCTCGGTGATCGCAGTCAGATGCGGCGCGATCTTCTGTGGGAAGTCCCTGAGGGCGCTGTTCTTCGCGCCGAGTTCGGATATGCGCACCGCGACCTTCTGCAAAGCGTCCAAGTCGCCGACCACCACCGCACGGCTTTTCTCGTCGAGGGAGCCCAGCATCTGCTGAACCCGGAGCTCCAGCGTCGCGATGTCGAGAGCTGCGGTATCGACCAGCGACATCAGTTCCTTCTGTTCGGCGACGAGCTTGTCGAGGCTGACGAATCGGTCAGCGGCAATATCGCCGTTCTTGGCCGCCTGCAGCGTGATCTTCTGTTCGATCTCGACCAGTTCTGCGAGCACGCGCCCCAGCTCCTGCGCCTTCGCAACGTCAGGACCGGAGTTCGAAAGGATGGCCTCGATCTTCTGAATGGCGGCGGCAACTTCGGAAACGAGCACCTTGCCCTTGTCCGACGCAATTCCCTCGGCCTTGGCGAGATCCTTCTGCATCGGCCCAAGATAGAGTTTGGCCTCTGAAAGCTGTTCCTCGGGCGTAAACGCCATCTGGACACCGACGCGCAGCTTGCCGAGGCGATCGAGAAGCGACTTAAAGGCAGAGGCGTCGAACAGCAGCTCCTTGGCAAAGCGTTCCTTGCCGAACAGATCGGTGCGGACGAAATCGACTTGCTTAACGATCTGCTGGCTCTCCGCCTGCAGGGCGGCAACTGCAGCGCTCAAGCTCGCATCAAGTTCCTCCTGCGCGGTCTTGCCGTCCCAGAGCGCGGCCGTTTGAGCCCGCATATCGGTCGGCAACCCGGTCAAGGCCGAAAGATCAGTCGTCTGCACCTGATTGGCCAGCACACCGTTCAGAACGCCGAGCCCCGTCTCCTGACCGTGGATGGCCGCGAGCAAAGCCTGCCGGTTCTCTTCCGTCGGATCGAGGCTAAATTCCTGCAGGCCCTGCTGGAGGGCTTCCAGGTCGCTGATGTTGCCGATGGTGGCACGGGTAACGGTCATATGGCCGTTGAGAGTGGTGGCAGTCCAATAGCCCAAGAGGCCGACACCGGCCATGAGCAGAACGAGAGGAACGACAAAAAGCAAAACTTTGGTGACGATCCTGCGGCTTTGCAGGAGGCGATCAATAAAACTCATGAGACCCTCTAAGAGGTCGAATTCCTGCGAGATCATCACGCAGGGTCGAGGGAACGGTGCGACGTCATGTGCACCACGGGCGAGATTGATAGGTTCAGCTTGAACATTGGTTAATCGCGATCAGTCTTTTTGGCAGTGCAGTATCGATTGGTGCAGGGAACATAGGAATACGGGTTTCTCACTGCTGTCGCTTGGTCTAGAACCTCGTGGTACGCACGGGAATCGAGCATGGCATTATCCGAGAACACCCGAGGCGCCCTCCTGATGGCGATCTCGATGGCTGGCTTCACCTTCAACGACGCTTTGACGAAATCGGTGACTGCAGAACTGACCGTGGCGCAGATCATGTTCGTGCGCGGGGCCTTCACAGCCCTTCTGGTCTACGTCGTCGCCCGCCGTATGGGCGCGCTCGACCATATCCGGCATATCCTGCAGCCGATGATCTTCCTGCGCATCCTCCTGGAGACCGTCGCAGCCGTCGCCTTTCTGGCGGCACTCGGCCAGATTCCGCTCGCCAATGCGTCCGCGATTCTTCAATCGATGCCGCTCGCGGTGACCCTTGGCGCGGCCCTCTTCTTCAAGGAGCCCGTCGGCTGGCGGCGCTGGACCGCGATCGGCCTTGGCTTCCTGGGCGTGCTCGTCATCATTCAGCCTGGCCCCGAGGGTTTCACGACAGCGTCTCTCTACATCGTCTTGTGCGTCTTCACCGCCGCCGCTCGCGATCTCGTCACCCGCAAAATCGATCCCGGCATCTCGTCGCTCACGGTGACCTTGTTCACGGCCGCCTCGATCTCCTTCGCCGGACTGTTGCTGGTCCCGGCCTTCGGTGGCTGGAAGCCGGTATCCTACACCGTACTTGGCACGCTGGCCTTCGCCTCTGTCTTCCTCTTTGCCGGTTATCAGGCGATCATCATGGCGATGCGCACGGGAGAGATCTCGTTTATCGCGCCCTTCCGCTATACCAGCCTGCTCTGGGCGATCCTGCTCGGCATCCTGTTCTTCGGGGAAACCCCTGATATCTGGATGATCGTCGGCTCGACCATTGTCATCGGCTCGGGCCTCTACACCTTCTATCGCGAAAACAAGAAGAAGGCGGCACTCGCCCGCACCTCCGACCCGGCCTCTCCCGGCTGATTTCGGCGCAGAGCCCAAGGACAAGTTCGCGTGCAGCATCCCTCCCGTTTCCTCGACCCGACAACCGCTCCGCATATCGTCAGCCTCGTCGCGATCGCGGGCCTGTCAGCGCTGACGATGAACATCTTTCTTCCGTCCCTGCCTGCAATGGCGTCGGACCTCGGCATCAGCTACGACCGCGTTCAGATCCTTGTCTCCGGCTACATCGCGATGACCGCTCTCGTGCAGTTGGTGATTGGCCCGCTATCGGATCGCTACGGACGCCGGCCGGTGATGATCGGGGCGCTGCTGATCCTAATTGCTGCTTCCTTCGTCTGCATCTTCGCAACCTCGATCGAGGTCCTGACGCTGGCACGCATGGTCCAGACATCTGTCGTTGCCGGCCTCGTCCTGTCGCGCGCCATCATCCGCGACATGGTGCCGATGGAGGAAGCCGCCTCGATGATCGGCTATGTCACCATGGGCATGACGCTCATCCCGATGGTCGGCCCGACGATCGGAGGGTTGCTCAGCGACGCCTTCGGCTGGCGTTCGAACTTCACGGCAATTCTCGTTGCGGCAATCGTCGTGCTGATTCTTGTCTACCGCGACCTCGGCGAGACGAACCGGCAAAAGAGCGGCAGCTTCTCGGAACAGTTCCGCGCCTGGCCCCGACTTCTCGCCTCGCCCCGCTTCTGGGGTTACACAATGGCCGGCACCTTCACGTCGGGCGCCTTCTTCGCGTTTCTCGGAGGTGCACCCTTCGTCGGCGGAACGCTGATGGGCCTGACTCCGAGCATGCTCGGCCTGCAATTCATGTTCATTGCCTCGGGCTACATCGCCGGCAACTATCTCTCCGGCCGTTTCGCCAAGCGAGCGGGCATCGAGATGATGATGCTGGCCGGGGGACTGGTGGCACTCGTCGGCGCCGCAATACCCATTTTCTTCCTCCTTCAGGGTTTCGTCTCTTCGGTGGTTTTTTTCGTCCCGCAAGTCATAGTGGGCTTCGGTAACGGACTGTCTCTGCCGAGCACCAATGCCGGCATCGTTAGCGTACGCCCTGAGCTCGCCGGCTCTGCCTCCGGCCTGGGCGGCGCGATCACCATGGGTGGTGGGGCCTTCTTGTCCTGGCTCGCCTCGCGCATCCTGACGGTCGAAACAGGTGCAATGCCGCTCCTGCTGGTCATGCTCGCCTGCTGCGTCCTGGCACTGGTCGCCGTGATGGTCCTGCGCTTTGCCCCCGGAGAGGAAGGGTGAACTGATGGCTGAGCTTACCCCCGTCCCAGCCGTCATCCTCGCCGGCGGCCTGTCGCGCCGAATGGGGGAAGACAAGGCCCTGATCCGGCTCGGTGAAACACCGCTTGCATTGCATGTCGCCGCACGCCTCGCTCCGCAGGTTTCGACTGTCCACCTCAACGCGCCAGCAGAACACGTTTTGTCCGACACCCTGCCCGTCCTTCCCGACTCGCTACCGGACAGGCCCGGGCCCCTCGCCGGCGTGCTGGCAGGCATGACGGCATTCTCTGACAGACCCAATGCGCCGACCCATGTTCTGACCACGCCTTGTGACACCCCATTCCTGCCGCGCGATCTCGTCCGCAGACTTGCCGAACAGGCCGATGGCGGAACGATCCTGATCGCCGCCTCCGCAGGGCGGACCCACCCGGTCACGGCGCTCTGGCCGGTGACGCTGGCAGCGGATCTCACACACTGGCTGGATGATCCGACTCACCGCCGGGTTTTCGATTTCGTCGCCAGGCATCTAACGAAGACCGTCGAATTTCCCTTGCTCGACGGGCCCTTTGGACCGATCGATCCATTCTTCAATATCAACACGCCGGAGGATCTGGCACTCGCCCGCACGATCCTCGAACGAGGTGCCCTTTGACGACAAGCCCTCGCATCTTCGGCATCGCCGGCTGGAAGAACTCCGGCAAGACGGGCCTCGCTGTTCGCTTGGTCGAGGAATTCACGAGGCGCGGCTATCACATCTCAACGATCAAACACGCCCATCACGATTTCGATATCGACAGGGTCGGTGCAGACAGCTACCGCCATCGGGAAGCTGGTGCCCATGAAGTCGTCATCGTCTCGGGCACCCGCTACGCCATCATGCACGAACTGCGTGGCGCGCCAGAACCGAGTTTCGAAGAAATCCTCGCCCGCATCGGCCCATGTGATCTCGTGCTGATCGAGGGCTACAAGCGAGAACCCGTACCCAAGATCGAGGCCCGCAGGCAGGCCGCAAACAATCGCGAGCCGCTGGCACCGACCGATCCGCATATCCGTGCCATCGCGGCAGACCATGCCGTGACCGACACGGACCTGCCGGTTTTCGATCTCGACAACACCCAAGCCATCGCTGACTTCATCGCTGAAGTAACCGGTCTGCCGCCGAAAGCCTGAACCCGCTGGATGTGAAAAGGGCCGCCGGATTGCTCCGGCGGCCCTTTCGATTCGTTCGCTTGTCCTGGTGACGATCAGTCGTTGCTCGACACATTGGCCGGACGGACCAGCGTCGTGACGCGGCGGATGGCGACGCGACGGTTCTGCTGTTCGGCGGCTTCCGTACGGATCTTCAGGAAGCGCTCACCGTAACCCTGGACCGACATGTTTTCCGGCGGAATGCCGTAGACCTCGGTCAGCAGATTGGCGACGGTTTCCGCGCGCTGGTCGGAGAGGACAAGGTTCGAACGATCCGACCCGACGGCATCCGTATGGCCTTCGATCAGGAAGACTTCGCCCGGATCCTTTTCGAGCAGCTGTTCCATGGCCTGAGCGACCTTGCGCAGGGTGCGGGCCTGTTCCAGCGGCACCTCGGCCGACCCCGACGGGAAGGTGATCGTGTCGAGGTCGATACGACGAACCTTGTCGCGGATACGTGCGGACGACTTGACTTCGTCCATCGAGTACACGCGCTCGACGCGCTCGACCGGCGGCTGGGCGAGGAAGTCGTAGTAGTCACGATCGGGCTGGCGGGTCGTGCTGACGATGTAGTCATTGACCGGAATGGTCAGACGCATCGGCGGCAGGGACAGACCGACATCGACATACATGGTCGGACGTTCGCTGTCGGCTTCCGGCGAATACATCAGGACATATTCACGACCGCGCGGAGAAATGCGCGAGCGGATGATGATGTCGCCGTAGCGGTTGTAGACCGTGACCAGCTTGCTGCCGTCTGCACGCTCGACAGTCTCGCGGGTACGGCCGCGCGGCAGCTCCTCGTAATAGGTCTGTTCGGCATCCCAGCGCAGGCGCTGGCGGTCGTCGCCGCGAACGACGATCTGGTTGCCGACATTGATGACCGTACGATTGTCAACCTGCTCGATCACCCGGATCTCCGTGACCTGGTTGACCACGTTGTTCTGAACGATGTTGTTGTTGGTGACATTGTTGGTGACGTTGGTGGTCACCGTGCTGTTCGACACATTGTTGGTGACCGATGTCGGCACTTCGAAGGTCGGGGCAGCATCGAGTGTCGTGCCCTGTTCCGCGATGGTGGCCTGGATGGTCTGCGGATCGACCTGCACCGCCTCAGCCTGGGCGGCTGCGTCGGATTCTGGCGGCGGAGCCACGTCTTCCTGGGCGCGGAGTTCATTGCGCTGCTGACGCACGTCCTGACCGCCGTTGTTGTCGGCGTCCTTGTCGCTGTCGAGCACGGCAGCACCGTTGTCAACCGGCAGAACCACGGTTTCGGAAGACTGAGACGGATCTTCAGCAATCGCCTGCTTCTCTTCCGTGGTCCGCGTGTCGGTGATTTCCTGAACCGGCTGGTCTTCCTGCGGCTCGACGGCAGGCACGACGACCTGTTCGCCTTCCGGCTGCACTTCAGCTGGGGGTTCTTCACCGGTAGCCTGCTGTTCGGCAGGCTGCTGGTCGGCAGGCTGTTCAGCCTGATCGGCCGGCGCTTCGCCTTCCGGTGCGGGCTGCTCGCCAGCGGCGTCCTGGCTCGGGCGCAGTTCCTCTTCGGCAGCAGGAGCCTGCTCATCGGTCGGCTGCGGTGCAGCCTCTTCCTGCGCGGGCTGCTGTTCTTCAGCCGGCTGTTCCTCAGTCTGTTCGGTCGCCGGGGCCGGGCACTCCGCCTCGGTGGCAGCCTGCGAGCCATCGGCGCATGTGACGGCCTGCGGCTCTTCAGCCGGCTGAGCCTCTTCAGCCTGCTGCTGGGCTTCCGCCTCGGCGGCACGCTGAGCTTCGGCGTCTGCCTGGGCCTGTGCTTCCGCTTCGGCAGCACGCTGGGCTTCGGCGTCCGCCTGAGCCTGTGCTTCTGCTTCCGCGGCGCGCTGAGCTTCGGCTTCAGCCTGGGCCTGGGCCTGTGCCTCCGCTTCGGCTGCACGCTGGGCTTCTGCTTCCGCCTGAGCCTGTGCTTCCGCCTGGGCCTGCGCCTCGGCCTCAGCCGCGCGCTGGGCTTCTGCTTCTGCCTGAGCCTGGGCTTCCGCCTGGGCCTGCGCTTCTGCTTCAGCCGCCCGCTGGGCCTCGGCCTCCGCCTGGGCTTGTGCGTCTGCTTGGGCCTGCGCCTCGGCTTCGGCAGCACGCTGGGCCTCGGCTTCCGCCTGGGCCTGTGCCTCTGCTTCGGCCGCGCGACGCTGTTCTTCCTCGGCAGCGGCCTGCGCATCGCGGGCGGCACAAGTCTCCGCATCCGGAGCCTCGGTGCCGTCGTTGCAGACGACGGCCTGGGCCAGCTGGATCAGCTGCTCTTCGGCCTGCCGGCTCTGACTCTGCCGTTCGGGGTGACCGGTGACCGAAGCCGCGACGGGCTTCGCGAACACCGCCACGGACAGCATCGGGATTGCCACCGTGTTCAGCAATCTGCTCTTGAACATATCTTGCGTTTCCTTCCCTCTGCATGGCCACCGATGGGATCATCCGTGCCACGCCATTAAATGCGTGCTCGATTACGCGAACCGAAACTGCCGCCAAGCTAGAGTTCGCATAATTAACCGTGCCTGAACGAGTGGGAACGACATTTGCTCCATCCGACGACACCGAATGGAACAAATATTCCTCCGCAGCCAGCTATCGCACTTATAAGAAGCAAAATTAGGCGACTACGCGGTTTGTTGTTGATTTCGGTTCAAAAACCGGACGAATATTGGGCCAAGTGCTGCTAACGCGCTGCACGATCATGGACAGCCGCATCAAAACAACAAGCGGCGTCCACCAACAGAGAGGATCTCATGCGTATTCCGACACGTTTTCTGGCTGCAGCTTCGTTCGCTGCCCTGTCGCTTTTCGCCGGTTCGACCATGGCTCAGGAAAAGCTGATCATCGGCACCGAGGGCGCCTACCCGCCCTTCAACAACCTTGAAGCCGACGGTTCGCTGGTCGGATTCGACATCGACGTTGCCAAGGCGCTCTGCGAAGAGATGAAGGTAACTTGCGAATTCGTGACCCAGGATTGGGACGGCATCATCCCGGCGCTGCAGGCAAAGAAGTTCGACGCGATCATTGCATCCATGTCGATCACGCCCGAGCGTCTGGAAAAGGTCGATTTCTCCAAGAAGTACTACAACACCCCACCGGCCGTCGCCGTGCCGAAGGATTCGGCCATCACCGACGTGGCTGGCCTCGCCGGCAAGACCGTCGGCGCGCAGTCGTCGACCACCCATGCCAACTACGCCGAAAAGCACATGGCCGAGTCGGAGCTCAAGCTCTATCCGACGGCTGACGAGTACAAGCTCGATCTCGAAGGCGGCCGCGTTGATGCCGTCGTCGACGACATCGTCGTTCTCTCTGAATGGCTGAAGTCGGACGCAGGCGCCTGCTGCAAGATCCTGACCCCGCTGCCGGTCGACGTCGAGATCAACGGCGAAGGTGCAGGCATCGCGGTCCGCAAGGGCGAAACCGCGCTGGCCGACAAGTTCACGGCTGCCATCGCCGCGATCCGCGCCAACGGCAAATACGAAGAAATCAACAAGAAGTACTTCGACTTCGACGTTTACGGCGAGTAATCGCATATCACCCGAGAAAACGAGTGGCGGAAGTCGAACACTTCCGCCATTTTGCATTTAAACGGCATGACGATCAAAAAGGCGGGAAAAACCGCTAAGGGGGAATGGCATGGGCGGATTGTCTTCCGCACTCGGCTCAATCTGGGCCTGGATCAGCTACACGTTCGATCCACTCTGCGGCCCGATCGGGCTCTTCCGGCTTTTCGCGTCGGACACATTGGTCGGCTGTGGTGACACCGGCTGGGGCGACGAGATCGCCTTCGGCGTGAAGGTGACGATTTCACTCGCACTCGTGACCCTGCCGATCGGACTTGCGATCGGCTTTCTGATAGCACTTGCACGTCAATCGGGAGAATGGAGCCTGAGGGCAGCAACAGGTGTCTACACGACCATCTTCCGCGGACTGCCCGAACTTCTGACGCTGTTCATCGTCTATTTCGGCTTCCAGATCCTGGTTCAGTCGGTCCTGACCTGGTTCGGCAGCGACCAACGGGTCGAGATCAACGCCTTCATTGCCGGCATCATTGCCCTGTCGGTCGTGTTTTCATCCTATGCCTCGGAAGTTCTGCTTTCCGCATTTCAGGCAATCCCACGCGGCCAGTATGAAGCCGGCAGCGCCGTCGGCCTTTCCAGGCGCAAGACCATGTGGCTGGTCATTGTGCCGCAGCTCATCCGCATCGCCCTGCCGGGCTTGAGCAATCTCTGGCTCGTGCTGTTGAAGGATACCGCACTCGTCTCGGTTATCGGGCTTGCCGATATTGTTCGCCAGACCGGAGTTGCCGCGCGTGTGACCAAGGAAGCCTTCCTGTTTTACGGCATCGCCTGTCTGCTATACCTGATCCTGGCCAGCGTCTCGTCGATCGGGCTGAACGCAATTTCAAGATGGGCGAACCGTGCGGAGGTGGGCCGATGAGCCATGCTCTCGAGATCATTCCCGCCCGCCCCGCGCCACCCGCCAAGGTTAGCCGCATCACGCCCGCCCGCGTGTTCGGCTATGCGATCCTGGCACTCTGGGCTGTACTCGGCATGTCTCTTGCCTGGTATCTCATTTCGAGCTGGGATCCGGAAAAGATCGCCCGCTATGGCTGGCGTTATCTCGACGGTCTCGCCACGACGCTGATGCTGACCTTCGGCTCCATCACCCTGGGCGCCGTCCTCTCCCTGCCGGTGGCCTTCGCCCGCATGGCAAAGAACAAGCTGCTGAATGCCATTGCCTACGCTTATGTCTATGTTTTCCGCAGCACGCCCATGCTGCTGCAGATCTTCCTGATCTATTATGGGCTTGGCTCGTTCCGCCCGCAGATCGAGGCGGTCGGCCTCTGGTGGTTCTTCCGCGAGGCCTGGTACTGCGCGCTCTTTGCCATGACACTGAACACGGCCGCCTATCAGGCCGAGATCCTGCGCGGTGCGATCGAAAGCGTACCGCGCGGTCAGACCGAAGGTGCAAAATCGCTCGGCCTGCCGCGATCGATCACCTTCTGGAAAATCATCATGCCCCAGGCGCTGATCGTGGCGCTGCGTCCCTATGGCAACGAGATCATCTTCATGATCAAGGGTTCAGCCGTTGTTGCGGTCGTCACGGTCCTCGATCTGATGGGCCAGACGCGATACGCCTTCTCGCGCACCTTTGATTACCAGACATACCTCTGGGCGGCGATTTTCTACCTCGCCATCGTCGAGGCGCTCCGTCACACTTGGGGCGCAATTGAAGCACGCCTGACCCGTCATTTGAAGCGATAGCGTTCTTGCGGGCGGCATCCAGCCTGATGTCGTCCGACCTCCGTTAACACATCATTCACCAAGCGGTGTTTCCATCATGTCAGGGCCCGCGTTGGTCGCGGCCCCGGTCGGTCGCGGAAGCGTGACGCCGTCCGCACCGATCCCTTGCAACGGGATACGGAGCAACGGACATGAACAGTGAAATGGAACTGATGCTGAAGGGCTACGGTCTGACCACCGCCCAGATCCTCTACCGCCTGCCAGACCACCCCTCCCTGCTCCAGACCTACATCTGGCAGCATTACGACCTCGCCCCGGAATTTCCCGAAATGCGCGGCTTCCTGCGCTTCTGGCAGGACAAGATCGAGGGACCCCTCCACTCCGTCACCTACGTGCACAAGAAGATGATCGCGGCCAGCGAATGGCGCTCGCTGAAGGGCGAGTTCATCTTGCACTGAGGTCGCACATGCGCTCAGACATGCACCTCGCCATGGGCAAACTCGCCATCGTCAGGCTCCCGATGCATTACGGCAAAGAGCAGTGAACCGTAAAACGCGGCGACCAGCGCCAGGACCATGCCGCCATGCAGCGGCCCAAGATGAGCATTGTCGACCACCTGCCAAAGGCTGCTGACGAATTCGACAGGGGCCTCGCCCTGTTGCAACTTCGGGCTGGAGATCTTCAGCGCCCAGGCGAGAAGCAGGATGAGATACATCCAGACGTAGTTTCGCCGGATACGCCGGAAGAGCGCATCGCGGTAGTCGATCAGGAAGACGGGCTTGCGCAGACTGGCCGCGATCGCCTCGGCCCAATCGGCCTTGAGTTCCGCCTGCGGACAGAGCGCCTGGGCGAAATAGTGGCGCTCCAACTGGCGCACGCGGGCGCGATAGACATCGAAGAACCGATAGCGCCGCGCCTCGATCAGCAGAAAGACCGAAATCAGCAGCATGGCAAAAAGGATGACGCCATGATGCGAAGCCGGCGTGGACAGCGACACGGACAAGAGACCGGCCACCACCGTCATCGACCAGTTCGACGTGCGGTCGATCCGGTCGCGCCAGCTGGTCATGCGCCCGATTTCCCCACGATAATAGTGGATGATCATATTGGCCTTTTCGGCCGAGTTGGCCGGCAAGGCCGGTGCCTGGCGGGCGGGCTTGGCGCTTTCCAGCGGCAGCATGCCGGCTTTATCGTCTGTTGTATGTTCCATGCGACGCTCCCTGCACTGCAAACATCGGGAGACCCTGCACGGTTCCGTTTTCATTGCCAAGCCGGTCCCGACGGGCTAGACGAGCCGCAAAGGCCGGCGAGACGGCCACGCAAACGGGAGCCTGACATGGCCGAGATCGACGAAGAAGCTCTGGCGGAAGCTTATAACCGCGCACTTAGCCTTGAGAAGGCCGGCGAGATCGACGCGGCCGTGGCGGCCTATCAGGAAGTGCTGGCGATTGATCCTGACGACCACGGCGGCGCCTCCGTCCGAATCGCGGCCCTGGGACGCGGCGAAGCTCCGCCCAAGGCACCGGACGCCTATGTCGAGACCCTTTTCGACCAGCATGCGGACGCCTTCGAAGACATCCTCGTCGAACAGCTCGGCTACACCGTGCCGATGATGGTCCGCCAGCGGCTTCAGGCCCTCAACCTCGGGCCGTTCAAGCGTCTGCTCGACCTTGGCTGCGGCACCGGGCTGACCGGCGGCACCCTGCGCGACATGGTCGAAGACATGACCGGCATTGATATCTCCGAGAAGATGGTCGAGATCGCCCATGAAAAGGATCTCTACGAGACGCTCTATGTGGCCGAACTCGAGGACTTCCTCGAAGACAACGACGACGAGGCCTTCGACCTGGTGACCGCCACCGACGTCCTGCCCTATCTCGGCGCCCTCGAGCCGCTGTTCTTTGGCACCGCCGAGAACATGACCGACGGCGGCATCTTCATATTCTCCTCCGAGACGAGGCCCGCCGAGGTGATGGCGGATCGTCCCTTCATGGTCGGACCGCATCAGCGTTTCGTGCATGCCGAGACCTATGTGCGCGAGCGCCTTGCCGCCACCGGCTTCGAACTCGTCGAAATCACCGACATCAATGTCCGCATGCAGGACGGAGAACCCTCGCCGGGGCATCTCGTCGTGGCGAAAAAGCGCGGCTGAGCCCGCCATAGCCACAAATAACAATCTAAAGCTGCATGCGGTTTGTGGCAATCCCGGGTTGTTCTTGTTTTCCTTTTCCCCAAATGGGGGAAAAGGAAAATGGACACTACACAATTCGGCAATTCGCTAATTGGCGCATTGACGTATCTTTGGTCCTCGCTCGGCCCATCGAACGGCTACGCCTTTCTCGTCGCTGTGGCGACACCTCTGCTCTTCATCTATGCCCGCCATGAAATGCGCAACCGCCGGCTGCTGATCATCCGGGATTTTCTGACGTCTTTTCCGACGACGACGAAGTCGGAGGAAAAGGGTCCAAGCACGGTCAATCCATCGCTGGAATTCGTGCGCTCGAAATATGTCCAGGACCTGCCGATCACGATCAAGGAAGAGATAGGCTTCGACCAGATGCCGCCCGTCCAACAGATTACTGCGATCATCGGCAAGATCCGGTTCGGCAATTGGGCGGACATCCGCCTCATCCTCGCCTCGGTCGGAATGATGATCGTCACCTATTACGGCACCGAAGCGCTCCTTAGGGGCCTGGAGCTCGCCGCGTCGGGCCTCACGACGCCGGCAAACACGGCAGAGGCACGGTCCCATCTCAACCTGATTGGAGGCCTCGCTTTCGCCGGCGCCTATCTTGCGGCCATCCGCGGCTTCATGCGTGGACTGGCGGTATTCGACCTCTCCGCATTCACCTTCATTCGCTACACTGTCGAGTCGATCGTTTCCGTCGTCTTTATTGTCGCCCTCTACAGAGCAATCCCGGACCCGACCTTCGGCATTACGCTTCTGGAAAACAGGTGCTCCACGGCGCTGGGCTCATTGCCGACGGCGCCCTGTACGCCGGACGCCTCACGCATCTGGCTGATCCTTGCGCCCGTTCTCGGCTACCTGCCTGACAGTGCCAGCAAGTTCGCGCTGCTGCGCCTCCAATCGCTGATGTCATGGGTCAAGATGGACGACGACCGCTTCAACAGAATCACGCGCATCACGCCCCTCGATGCGCTCGACGGCATCGACTATGCGACACGCTTTCGCCTGCAGGAATGCGGCATTTATGATGTACAGGGGCTCGCCACTTACAATCCGATCATGCTGCATATCGAATCGCCCTACGGCATCTACCAGGCCGTCGACTGGATCGCACAGGCCCAGCTCTGCCATCTCGTTGGCATTGAGAAGTTCCTGATACTTCGCGAACTGCAGATCAGGACGATCTTTGACCTCGAACGCGCGATCGATTTCCGAAAGTCAGGCTTAGGAGATAGCGATAGCCCCGAGGAATTCGACCTTCTGCTTGCAGGCGTTCTTGTCGCCCCCACGCAAAATCTGCGTGACGTCTGCAAATTCGGCGGCACGAATCTTCTGATGGTTGACCAGGCAAACGTGAAGACGGCCCAGGATCCGGATGAATTTTGCCGATGGTTCCGCGAAAAACTCGGCCTCACGCCTGCAGATGTGAAAACACGTGTGGAACACATGATGGGCTGGATCGCCGACGATCTTCATGTCCGGCGTCTGCGCCGCATATGGCAGGAGATTTCGGATTCACTCGGCGAGAGATCGAAGCGCCTCGATGGCGAACAGCCGCTCCCACGCGCCGTCGGCTGAAGCAAAGTCAGGTCGGACCGGGACCGAAGCGACCTTTTCCTGTCGGCTTTCCTGCTTTATGCCTTGGCCTTCAGCGAAAGGGCAGAGGCAGAACATATGGCAAAGGTCGCATTCATCGGTTTGGGCGTGATGGGATTTCCCATGGCAGGTCATCTGAAGGTCAAGGGCGGCCATGAGGTGAAGGTGTACAACCGCACCAAGGCCAAGGCAGAAGCCTGGGTCGAAAAGTTCGGCGGCAGCCTTGGCATAACCCCGGCAGAAGCAGCCGAAGGCGCGGACTTCGTCTTCACCTGCGTCGGCAATGACGACGACCTGCGCTCGGTAACAACAGGCGCAAACGGCGTGATCGCCGCGATGAAACCGGGCGCTATCCTGATCGACAACACCACGGCTTCGGCCGAGGTCGCGCGTGAACTCGCCGACGCGACGGCGGCAAAGGGCTGCGGCTTCATCGATGCGCCAGTCTCCGGCGGCCAAGCAGGCGCCGAGAACGGACTGTTGACCGTCATGTGCGGTGGCGATCCGGATACGTTCGAACAGGCACGTCCGGTGATCGACGCTTACGCCCGCATGGTCGGCCTCATGGGGCCTGCCGGCGCCGGACAGTTGACCAAGATGGTCAACCAGATCTGCATCGCAGGCCTCGTCCAGGGCCTCGCCGAGGGCGTGCATTTCGGCAAGAAGGCAGGTCTCGACATCGAGAAGGTGATCGAGGTGATCGCCAAGGGAGCCGCTGGCTCCTGGCAAATGGAAAATCGTCACAAGACGATGAACCAGGGCAAATACGACTTCGGCTTTGCCGTCGACTGGATGCGCAAGGACCTCGACATCGTCCTGACTGAAGCCCGCAGCAATGGCGCCAACCTGCCGGTCACGGCCTTAGTCGATCAGTTCTACGGAGAAGTACAGAAGCTCGGCGGCAACCGCTGGGATACGTCCTCCCTGCTCGCCCGCCTCGAAAAATGATCTGCACATGGGGCGCTTGAGAGCGCCCCTCAGTCTTCCTGGGACTTCTGGTTGTCGATCATCATGTAGTCGAGCGGAAGTTCGGTCGTGTACTTGATTTGCTCCATGGCGAAGACAGACGACACGTCGCGGATCTCGATCTTGGCGATCATCCGCTTGTAGAAGGCGTCATAGGCCGCGATGTCGGGCACGACGACACGCAGCAGATAGTCGACATCACCGCTCATGCGGTAGAATTCCACCACTTCCGGAAACTCCGAGACGACCTCGGAGAACCGCTTCAGCCATTCGATCGAGTGGCTGGAAGTTCGGATCGACACAAAGACCGTGACCTTGGTATTGACCTTGCCCGGATCGAGTAGCGCCACTCGGCGGCGAATGACGCCGTCTTCTTCCATCTTCTGGATACGCCGCCAGCAGGGCGTCGTGGACAGGCCGACCTTCTTGGCGAGATCGGCAACAGCGAGCGTGGAGTCTTCCTGGAGAATGCGAAGAATTTTACGATCGAGGCGGTCCATGGGGCATCCTGATAAGACTGATTTTCCCTGATATAGCCGATTCATTACGATTTATGGAAAATCATTTCAGCCTATCAACAAGGAAACCTCGCGCCTGAGCACCGGGAGCACCTCCTCCTCGAACCAGGGATGACGTTTCAGCCAGCCGGTATTGCGCCAGCTCGGATGCGGTAGTGGAAGCACACGTGGCCCCTCGCGATTGGCCAGCAGGAATTCCCGCCAGTGGGATACGGTCTCCGTCATCGTCTTCCGGCGCAGGGCCCCGAGATGCCAAGCCTGCGCATACTGACCGATCGCAAGGATGAGCTCGACCTGCGGCATGGCATTCATAACGGTCTGTCGCCAATGCGGCGCACATTCCCGGCGCGGCGGCAGATCATGTCCCTCTGCATTGTAGCCGGGAAAGCAGAAGCACATCGGCGCGATCGCAAATCGCCTGCAATCGTAAAAGGTCTCCCGCTCCACACCCAACCATTGTCGAAGCCGGTCCCCCGAGGCATCATTGAAGGGAATACCCGTCTCATGAACCCGCAGGCCCGGCGCTTGCCCAGCGATCAGCACACGCGCGGTCGATGACAGATAGGCGACGGGTCGAGGTTCATGCGGCATGCGCCGCTCCGGCCCACCCGCAGGACTGTCGCGACAGATCCGGCAACGGGCAATCGCCTGCGAAAGCGCATCGATCATCGAAGGCAATGAGCCTGATGGCATTGACGGAGGCTCCTCGACGTCACTCGGCATTCTCAATCATTCCTCGAACCAGTTCACGATCCAACGGGGTAGCAACGTCCGGAGCCAAGCCACCTGTTCCACGTCCTCGAGCTTTTGCATCCGCCGCCAGTCCGAGGGACGCTCGAACGCACCGCCCCAGATCCCCTTCCCGTCCCGCCGCGCCATCCCCTCCTCCGCCAAGTAACGGCCGTCCGCGACAGCCGAACCTGAACGGACCAGGAGACTGCCAAGATCGTCGAGGCCGCGTCGGCAGGTGACGAGGAAACGCTCGTAGCGGTCGCGACCCGTTCCGAGACATTCCCAGTCTCCGCCCTTGATCAGATCCGCCAGGGTCTGCCGGGCGTCGGTTCCGCAGGCATAAGATCCACCCACGGACGGTGTACAGGTCTGCCCGAGTTCCGGAGCATCGATCCCTTCCAGCCTCAAACGCTCACCTTCGACCACCAGCGTGTCTCCATCGACCGCAAGGAAAGGGCCGCTGAACCGCCAGGTCTGCTCGTTCTCCAGTTTGGCGATGATCAGAAGAGCAAGCGCGAGCATGGCGAGCCCGACAAGCGCATCGCGCAGGCGTCGAACAATCCTCGTCACATTCCAACCCACTTCAAGAACGAATCCTTTTCACACATGGCAAACAAATCCTTCCAAGACAGGATCTTCTTAAGAATTCGCCGCTAGGGTTCATGCAAGGCGCGGAAGACTGCAACGCAATGAGTAACGGCGTAGACACATCGGCGGACAAAAATGTTCTGGACCTGACGCGCAGCTCGCGCAACAGGGCAACGACACGTGCCGTCCGCGCAACCCGGGAGCGACTGCAGTCTCCGCAGGGCTCATCGCCGGCCTTCGATGTCGAGATGCTCGGCATGCATGTGGCAGCATCCCTGCAGGGCGCCGCCGTCATCCCGCTCATCACGCTCCTGATCGCCGCCTCCGGGGCCTATTTCACCGCGCAACCGCACTTCCTCGTCTGGGGTCTCTTTGCGCTCACCATGCATGCTATCGGCATCATGCTGGTCCGGCGCGCCTCGAAGCACGAGATCACCGTCGACAACCAGCACAAATGGCGGCGCCTCCTGCTGTTGTCGCAAGTCGCCATGGGCATGTCCTGGGCGATCTTCGCCCTGCAGGACTGTGCCAGCTGCAACCCGACGGCCTTTATCTTCTATAAGGGCGCCGTCCTACTCCTGGCGCTTTCGATAGCCGCCATGGCCAGCATGCTTCTCCGTCAAGCGGTGCTGTTCGGCTTCCTGCCAACGGTTGTGGCGCTCACCTATGTGGCCGGCACGGGCCGCAACATTCTTGATCTCGGCCTGACCGCCGTCTTCACGACAGCCCTGATCTTCTTCATCTACATCACCAGCCGCCTGCATCAGGCCAATCTGAAACTTCTTTCCTATCAGACGGAAAAAGACGACCTGATTGCCGAACTGGAGGTGGCAAAATCCCTTTCGGACGAGGCGCGCCGTCGGGCAGAGGAAGCCAACATGGCAAAATCGCGCTTCCTCGCCTCGATGTCCCACGAACTCCGCACGCCGCTGAACGCTATCCTCGGCTTCTCCGAAGTGATGGCGACGGAAGTGCTCGGGCCGCTGAACAATCCGCTCTACAAGGAATATGCCGGTGACATTCACCGGTCGGGCAGCCATCTGCTCGAATTGATCAACGAGATCCTCGACCTGTCGCGCATCGAGGCCGGCAAATATGAGCTGAGCGAGGAAAGTGTGTCACTGCTGGAACTGGCCGAGGATTGCATTGGCATGATCCAGCTACGCGCCAAGTCAAAAAACATCAGCATCGAGGAACAGTTCGAACGCGACCTGCCGTCACTATGGGCTGATGAGAAGGCCCTGCGCCAGGTCATCCTGAACCTGCTGTCGAACGCCGTGAAATTCACCCCCCACGGCGGCGAGATCGTCGTAAAGGCCGGCTGGACCGCGGGCGGCGGCCAATATGTCTCGATCCGCGACAATGGTCCGGGCATCCCGGAAAACGAAATCCCGGTCGTGCTCTCGGCCTTTGGTCAGGGCTCAATCGCCATCAAGAGTGCAGAACAGGGAACAGGCCTCGGGCTCCCGATCGTTCAAGCGATCCTCGCCAAGCATGGCGGGGAGTTCAAGCTGAAGTCGAAGCTGCGCGAAGGCACGGAAGTGGTTGCGATCCTGCCGTCCAGCCGTGTCCTCGAAAGTCTTCCCGCCATCAGCGAAGTCAAGGCCGTCGAGCCGCGCCGCCGGCAGTTCGCCTGATCAGGCGAGAGACAACCGGCTCACCACGACATAGACAGCAAATGCCGCATTGGCGATGATCAGGCAGAAGACCGCGAAGGAGCCGAGATCCTTGGCGTTTCGCCCGACCGTCGAGATTTCCGGCGAGACGCGATCCACCAACTCCTCGATCGCCGTATTCAACGCTTCGACCGAGAACATCAGCATCATCAGCACGATGAAGCCGAGGAATTCGAACAGGCTCGCACCGATCACGGCGAAGACGACGAGCCCGCCGACAAAGCCCAGCAATTCGTGCCGGAAGGCCGATTCCTGGATCAGGCGCTTGAAGCCCTGCGCCGAATATTGCGCAGCCGCGAACAGATGCGCGACGCCGGTCTTCTTCTTGATGACGGTGGAGGCGAGCGGCTCGGCACCGATTCCCTTTGGCTTTCGATCACGCATGCGACTTGTTGGATACCCCCGCCTGATCGAAGGTGGCCATGCCGGAATGGCAGGCAGCCGCAGCCTTGACGATGCCGGCCGCAAGAGCAGCACCAGTGCCTTCGCCGAGCCGCATGCCGAGTGCCAGAAGCGGCGTCTTGCCGAGGCGTTCGATCGCACGCAGATGGCCCGGCTCACCAGACACATGGCCGATCAGGCAATGATCGAGCGCCGACGGATTGGCAGCCTTCAGGATCGAGGCTGCGGCAGTCGCCACATAACCGTCAATCAGGACCGGGATCTTCTCCATGCGAGCAGCCAGAATGGCGCCTGCCATGGCGGCGATCTCGCGACCACCGAGACGACGCAACACTTCCAGCGGGTCCGACAGATGCTCCTGGTGGAAGGCGACAGCCTGCTTCACGGCCGCCACCTTGCGCGCCAGGACGTCGCCTTCGGAACCGGTGCCCGGTCCGACCCAGTCTTCCGCCTCGCCGCCATAAAGCGCGAGGTTGATCGCAGCGGCGATCGTGGTGTTGCCGATCCCCATCTCGCCGATGCAGAGCAGGTCGGTGCCGCCGGCGATTGCCTCCATGCCGAATGCCATGGTCGCAGCACAATCGCGCTCGGAGAGCGCTGGCTCGCAGGTAATGTCACCCGTGGGGTAATCGAGCGCGAGATCGAAGATCTTGAGGCCCAGATCATGCGTCACGCAGATCTGGTTGATCGCAGCACCGCCGGCGGCAAAGTTCTCGACCATCTGCTGGGTGACAGAGGGCGGGAAAGGTGTGATGCCGTGTTTCGTCACGCCGTGATTGCCGGCGAAGATCGCGACCAGCGGTCGGTTGACCGCCGGCGCACGGCCGCTCCAGGCGGCGAGCCACATGGCGATCTCTTCGAGACGACCAAGTGCGCCCGGCGGCTTGGTCAGTTGCTTGTCACGCTCGCGCGCAGCGACCAGCGATGCGGTATGAGGTCCCGGCAGGTCGCGCAACAGGGCGCGAAAATCGTCGAATGGCAGGCCGGTGACGCTCATGGATCAGGCTTCCTTGTATTCTTCCAGCAAATCAGGCTTTGTGGCCTCTCTCATACTGACCCGACCCGTGCCGCTCAACTCAAAAAACGACGCAGGTGGTCGAGGACACAACGGAATGCTGAAATACGGAAAACGGGGATCATGCAGGTCGTCGACAACCTTCTGACGGAAACGGCACGCGCCATTTCCTTTCTGAGCCGCTTGCCCGTGCCGGATCGCTATTTCGCCGGGCATGACGGCAGCCTGAGCAAGACCGTTGCAGCCTTCCCCCTTGCCGGTCTCGTGATCGCCCTGCCAGCTGCCGTTGTGATCGGAATGCTCTCTGCCGCCGGAGCAGAAGCCGTGCTTGTGGCGCTCACTACCGTAACTGTTCAGATCATGGTGACGGGCGCCCTGCACGAGGATGGCCTGTCCGATACCGCCGATGGTCTGGGTGGCGGCGGCAGCCGCGACAAGGCAATGTCGATCATGAAGGATAGCCGCATCGGCACCTATGGGGCGCTGGCCCTGATCCTCTCGGTTGCAGTCCGTATTGCATCCCTCACCATTCTGCTCGAAGCACTGCCTCCACTCGCCGCCGTATTATCATGGCTGGCAGCAGCGGTCCTATCTCGGACGCTGCTGGTCTGGCACTGGTCGTCCCTGCCCTCGGCGCGTACGGATGGTGTGGCCGCCTCGGCTGGAACGCCCGACACTGAGGCGACGAGGACAGCATATGCCCTGGGCGTGGCGGTCACGGTCGCACTTTGCATCTTTACGCTGCCGTTCCACGGCTGGTTTCTGGCCTGTGCATTCGGATTGGCAGCTGTTTTCGTCTTCACAACCCATTGCCGCAAGCGGCTCGAAGGCCATACGGGCGACACGATCGGGGCCAGCCAACAACTCTGCGAGATCGCCTTCCTGCTCACCCTTGCCATCATAGTTTAGAGACCCGATATAGAAGCGAAACCAAAGGGCTCGCGATGGAATCCCCCTGCATTCTCATCTGTTCGATCGATGACAAGACCGGCCTCTGCTTCGGCTGCGGACGCACGCGCGACGAGATTGGGTTGTGGACGACCTATACCAGCCTCGAGCGCCGAACCATCATGGCCGAACTTCCCGCCCGCCTCGAAAATGTCGAGCGCAAGCCGCGCCGCGAGACGCGCCGCACCCGCATGGTGCGCGAGCGCGAGGGCGGCTGATGCGCTTCATTATCGGCCTCGCCATTCTTGCCATCGGTCTCGGCATTCTCGTCTTTAATCACGAAAGCGGACAGAGTTTCGGCGTCGACAATGAGGACTTCGGACGCATGGTCGTGGCGCTTCCGATCCTGCTGATGATCTCCGCCGGAATCGTGCTTGGCCGGCGCAATCTTGGCCAGAGCCTGCGGCAGATGGCGATCTGGGTCTTGATCGCGCTCGCCCTCGTCACCGGCTACCTCTATCGTGGCGACTTCCAAAGCATCGGCGAGCGGGTTCTCGCCGGCCTCATGCCCGGACGCGCGGTGACCGTGACGACCGCGGACGGTCGCGCCGAAGTGGTGCTCCATAAGACCCTTGGCGGACATTTCGAAACATCCGTCGGCATGGGCCCGGTTTCAGTGCCGGTACTCATCGACACCGGAGCGAGTTCGGTTGCCCTCCGCTACGAGGACGCCATGCGCATGGGCATCGATCCCGGCGACCTCAGCTTCACGCGCACCGTGCTGACGGCAAACGGGCGCGCGTCCGCGGCCCCTTTGCGCATCCCGGAAATCAGGCTCGGATCGATCGTGCGCACCAATGTGGAAGCCGTGGTCCTGGAAGAAGGCCTGCTCGACCAGAGCCTTCTCGGCATGAGCTTCCTGTCGACGCTGAGTTCGATGCAGATGCAGACGGACGAACTCAGGCTGCGCGACTGACCGTCGCTCAAGAACGGAGCTTGTATCCGGTCTTGAAGATCCAGACGAGGAACCCAAGGCAAGTCGCCAGAAAGATACCTATCATTGCGACGCTGATCATCGGATGCACGTCCGAAACCTCGAAAAAGCTCCAACGGAAGCCGCTCACGAGATAGAGAACCGGATTGAGGTGGCTGACCGCACGCCAGAACGGCGGCAACATGTCGATCGAGTAGAAGGTTCCGCCGAGGAAGGTCAGCGGCGGTACGACCAGTGACGGTACGAGATTCAACTGCTCGAAATTCTTCGCCAGGATGCCGATGATGAAGCCGGCAAGGCTGAAGGTGATCGCGGTCAGCACCATGAACACCAGCATGAGCACGGGATGCGCAATATGGAGATCGACGAAGAACATGGCGGTGAACAGGATGATGATGCCGATCATCATACCCTTCGTCGCCGCAGCCCCGACATAACCGATCAGGATTTCGCTCATGGCGATAGGTGCCGACAGGATCTCGTAGATGGTGCCGGTAAATTTCGGGAAATAGATGCCGACCGACCCATTGGATATGCACTGCGTGATCAGTGCCAGCATGATCAGTCCGGGTGTGATGAAGCCGCCATAGGAGACGCCCCCCACTTCCTGCATACGCGATCCGACCGCTGCGCCAAAGACGATGAAATAGAGTGCGGTCGACAGGACCGGCGAGATCACGCTCTGCAACAGGGTGCGGCGGGTCCTTGCCATTTCGTAGAAGTAAATGGACTTGATCGCTTCGGTATTCATGCGGCCTCTCCGATCAGCGAGACGAAGATATCTTCGAGGGAAGTCTGGCGGGTCGACACGTCGTCGAACCGAAGGTTGGCTGCATCGATCGCCAGCAGAAGCCTTGCAATCTCGCCGTCTCCACTTCCCAGGTCATAGTCGTAGACCAACTCCTTGCCCCCTTCGCCAAGCGTGAGCGCGTAGCCGTCGAGGCTCGTCGGAATGGCGCCGATTGGCTCGAGCAGTTCGATTGTCAGCTGCTTGCGCCCGAGCTTGCGCATCAGCGCCTTCTTTTCCTCGACGAGCAGCAGCTTGCCCCTATTGATGATACCGACCCGGTCGGCAATCTCCTGTGCCTCTTCGATATAATGGGTGGTCAGGATGATCGTGACACCCGTCTTGCGCAGCCGTTCGACCAACTGCCACATGTCCTTGCGCAGCGCGACGTCCACGCCGGCCGTCGGCTCGTCGAGGAACAGGATGCGTGGCTGATGCGATAACGCCTTGGCGATCAGCACACGCCGTTTCATGCCTCCGGACAGCTCCCGCAGCGTGTTGTCACGCTTGTCGAACAGGCTGAGATCCTTGAGGACTTGGTCGATATAGGCAGGGTCGGGCTTCTTGCCGTGCAGGCCGCGCGAAAAGCTGACCGTGTTGAAGACGGTCTCGAACATGTCCGTCGTGAGTTCCTGCGGTACGAGGCCGATCTCGGCGCGGGTCTGGCGGAAGTCCTTGACGACGTCATGGCCGGACACAGCCACCTGCCCGCCGCTCGGATTGGTGATGCCGCAGATGATCGAGATCAGCGTCGTCTTGCCGGCCCCGTTCGGACCGAGAAGTGCAAGGATCTCGCCCTCTTCGATGTCGAAACTGACATTGTCCAAGGCCGTGAACCCGTTGGAGTAAGTCTTGGAGAGCGAATTAATGGAGATAATGGGGGCCATGAGGGCACTCCGGTCTGCGGAAGGTCGGACACATATAGTGACCTGTACCCGGCAGGACCAGAGCCCGAATGCGGCGTCGGCTCAGGAAAGCATGGTCTCGGAATAGACCCTATTACGGCCATAGCTCTTGGCGAGATAGAGCAACTGGTCGGCAGCAGCCAGATAGTTGCTGAAGCTCTCGCGTCCTGCGATTTCAGCCAGCCCGATAGAAATCGTGACGTTCAGATCCTGATCGTCCAGCGCAACGCGCAGGGATTCGATATCGCTGCGCAGTGTTTCGCAGAGCGCCGAACCGGCCTCGACATCGAGCCCCAGAATCAGCACGCTGAATTCCTCGCCACCGAGCCGCGCCAGCAGGTGGCCACTGCCTTCCAGCCGGCGCGCGAGCTTCGCACCGACGGCCTGCAGCACACGATCGCCGATCTCGTGACCGTAGGTATCGTTGAGCTTCTTGAAATGGTCGATATCGAGCATGGCGATGCAGCAGGGCTCTGCCCGCTCCAGCCGCCCGGCGACCTGTGCCGGTCCCGCATCGAAGAAATAGCGCCGGTTTGGCAAGCCCGTCAGATAGTCACAGAAGGCGGCCACGCGCAGTTGCTGGAGCTGCGCCAAAGTCTCGATATTGTGCTGGATCCGGCACTGTAGTTCCTCGATGACATAGGGCCTGTAGACGAAATCATTGGCGCCGGCCTTCAAGAAGCTTGCCGAGAGGAGCCGATCGGCAGATGACGAAATCCCAATGATGCGAAGCCGATCGCTGCTGTGGTCGCGCCGGATCCGCCGTGTCAGCTCGTAACCGTCCATGTCGGGCATATGATAGTCGGTGATGACCAGTTCGATATGCGGCTGACGGGCGAGGATCTCCATCGCCTGGTAGCCCGTCGATGCTTCATAAACCTGGAATTTCTGCACCCGCAGAAGGTCTGCCAGCATCGTGCGCGCGGACGGCAGATCATCGACCACGAGCACACCGACATCGCGATTGCCCAAGAGCCTGATGACCGAGGATAGGACGAGATCAATCGCATGCTCGTTGTTCTTGACGTGGTAGTCGGCGACGCCCTTCTGCAGCAGTCGCTCGCGCAGGTCCCGATTGAAATCGGCGGTGAAGACCACGGCCGGAATGCCCTCGGCGATCACGGCATCGAGAACCTCACCGTCAGAGGCGCCCGGAAGGTTGAGATCAACGACTGCCACGTCGAAAGTTTGCCCGCCCTGCATGACCTCCCTGAAGACATCTGCCGAGGCGCACTGGGTTACCTGGCAGGAGAAGTCGGTCTCGAGTTTGTGGCGCATGATCGAGGACAGCGACCGCGAATCCTCAATGACCAGTATCCGCCCCTGCTCCGCCCGACCGCGCTGCATAGACGGCTCGCGCGCATAAATCTGTTCAGGAAAATACATAAACTACCTGCCACTCTTCCGAGACCGCTTAATAAGCGATCTCCCCCCAATGGCCGGAGCTTAGCGTCGTTGGTTATAAGTCGCACCTATTTTTTGCGGGCTTGCGCAGCTTTAATCTGCACCAGAGTGTCGAGGTTCTGATTGACTCGGCAGTAGAATTCCTCGTCGATGAACGGGCGCAGCATAAAGTCGTTGCCGCCCACCTTCAGGAAACGGGCCGACAGCAGCCGGTTTGTCGACGACGAAACGCCGATGATTCGAAGCTCGTGCGAGCCGCGCACGGAACGGATGCGCCGTGTCAGCTCGAAACCGTCGATATCGGGCATGTTGTAGTCGGTGACCACAAGGCCGATATCCGAATTCGCCTTCAGGATCTCGATCGCCTTCGCACCGCTCTCAGCCAGGCTGACGCGGAAATTGTAGCGGCGGAGACGGCTCGAAAGAAGCGCACGCGCTGTCGGGCTGTCATCAACGATGAGTACATGATGGCGATGATTGGTGAGGAAGCGATAGACCGATTCCGCCAGCATCTCGACCGCAAAGATATTGTCCTTGAGGATGTAGTCGACGATGTCCTTGGCCAGCAGCTTCTCGCGCATCTCGTCTTGGAAAGTGCCGGTAAAGACGACGGTCGGGATGTTGCAGTCGATGAGATATTCGAGCGCTTCGCCGTTTTCAGCACCTGGCAGGTTGATGTTCGAGATCGCGAGCTTCACAGGTTCGTCCGAGAGCTCGTTGGCCATCTGCAGATCCTCGAAGGTCCGGCAGATCTCGATATCGACACCCATCAGTTCCTTGAGGCGTTGACTGATCATCTGGGTGAAGACGTTGGAGTCCTCTCCGAGAACGATCCGAACATCGGGAAAGGTTTCTCCCGAATACTGCATTCCAGATACGCCGAGCACTGCCATGACTTGCCTTCTGTGTGACCTGTTCGATAACAAGACATCTATCAAAGGCCCTTTGCGGAAGCGTTAATTGAGCAACTGTCACCGCATCCGGACAAAGTCATAGTTAAGCATTTCGGATTATCGCGGTATAAGGGTGCCACCCCAAAACCGTCACTTGATCGTGGCGACCCCATCCTTGATCTCGACGGTCTCGCCGCCCGCAAGCCCGATGCGATCACCATTCGGCAGCGTCAGGAAACAGCCAGATGCGCAGATCGTATCCGATCGGCCGGCATCCAGCGCCACCTCGGTCTTGTTGCCATCCTCGACGACGACAAGAACCACAGCCGAGGAGCCTGCATTATGGATGGACGCGGCGAGCCCCGACCCGGCGAACAGCACGCTACCCATCACGACAACCAGCTGCGCATAGAACTGCTTCATGCCGACAGCGGAGCCAAAGGCTCCGTCCTCTCATAGGCGGTCGGCTATCCCGATCGCTCCTGCCCCTCTTGTGCCGCATTGTGCCTGAATGGCGGCTGAATGCGGCGTTCATGGCAGGAGTTTGTCATCATCCGGGTCCGGAGACAATTCCTCCCCCTGCCCGGCATGTGAATCCGTCGTGCGAGACTTGCGCCGGAGGAGCGCCTGTCGGTCGTGATCCTGGATATGCAGCATGACATCCTGGTGCGGGTAAGGCATCACGATGCCCCGTGCCCGGAACCGGCGCAGGATTTCCATCCGCACCTCGTTGCGAACATTCAGGCCTTCGCCCATGTCGGCCAGATGGAAGCGCAGCTCGAAATCGAGCGAGGACGCTCCGAAACGCAGGAACTCGACATGCGGTTCGGGATTGCGCAGCACGTCCGGACGCTCGTTGACCACCTCCAGCAAGAGGTCGATCACCTCCTGCGGATCTGTGTCATAGGCAACGCTGACAGGCACTTCGGAGCGCTGCACCTTGTTGCGATGGGTCCAGTTGCCGAGCGGTGCGTTGATGAGTTCCGAATTCGGCACGATAATCGACTGGCGGCGGAAGGTCTCGATCTCGGTGGCACGCACGGATATGCGCTTGACGATACCCTCGTTCACACCCGTGATCACATGGTCGCCGACCTTGAACGGCCGCTCCACCAGGAGAATGAGACCCGAAACGAAGTTCGAGACGATGTTCTGCAGGCCGAAGCCGATGCCGAGCGACAGGGCACCGGCAACCAGCGCGAGGCTCGACAGATCAATGCCGGCCGCGGAGATACCGATGATGCCGGCTATGGCCGTGCCGAGATAGCCGACACCGGTCTTGACCGAGTTGCGCACGCCGCCATCGACATGGGAGCGCGCCATGACATTGCCGTCCAGCCACTTCTGGAACCAGCGTGTGACGACGAGGCCACCGGCGAACAGAAGCACGCCCCCGAGAATGCCAAAGATCGAGATCCGGATCGTGCCGATATTGATCTCGGTGAAGAGATTGAACAGCCATAGCTGCAGGTCGCGCGGCTGGAAGCCCCAGGACATCAGGATGAGTGGCACGCCGGTGATCAGCGCGAAGACATAGATGAAGAGGCCCGCCGCAATACCGCTCTGGTCGAGGCCGACGGCCGAGAGGCGGAAGCGGCGGCCGATGAACTGGCCCACGCGCGTCTCGCCGAACTGATTGGGCGCGGAGATCGCCTTGCCGGTCAAGACGCCGATATACATGGTCGCGACGACCGCGCCTGTCAGCACGATCTGCGTCGCGAGGAAGCGGGCAAGCCCGACATAACCGATGCCGGCGGCGAGAATGAGGATCGCACCGACCACCCGAAGCGTGATCGACACCGCACGCGGCCATGGCCTGCCTTGCGCAGAAGGGTCACCACTGTCGGCGAGGACCGGCCTGAGGAAGGAAACGAAAAGCAGCAGGAAGCCGACGATGAGCGAGGAGGTTAAGCTCTTCATCACCGTGAGCACGACCGGCGAACTGTAGGTTTCGCTGATTACCGACAGCACATAGTCGAGGCCATTCACCAACGCCATCAGGAAGATTGCGATGCTGAGATCACGCGCCCCCTTGTTGGACAGCCGCACGAGACGCCAATTGGGTGCCGCAGGTGCCAGAACCGCACGCGAAATGGCCGTGACAAAAAAGACGAGCCCGATCAGCCCGAAGACGGAGGCCACGATCGGCGAGATGTCGGATCTGAGGACATTGAAGGTGTTCAGCAGGAAATAGGTCGACGACAGAAAGAAGCTGAGAGCCAGCGACGGAAGGATCGTCGAAAAGAACGCCACGGAGAATCGGCTGAGATAGGACGGGTCTTCGACCGTGAGATCCCGTCGATTGATCCGGCCAAACAGGCGGTATTCGAGGAAGAGGATCAGCGAAGCGAGCGCCATCGACATGAACACGGCAATCGCGAGCGGCAGCGCCTTGAACTTGAAGACGAAGGTCAGCCAGCTCATGATGCTGCGCTGGACGCGTGCCGCATCCGCAGAAAAGGATTGCAGCGCCTCCTGGACAACGCTGCCGTTGATCTCGGTATGCTCGAACAGACGGCTGGTGAAGAGTGCTCGGCGTATGTTGGAAATCCGGTCGGAAAGCGCCTTTGCCTCTATCGACAAGTCTTCCGTCTGGCCCGTCAGGGCGTTGACCTCGGCACGGGCGGCGTTGAGCCGCCCCCGCTCTTCAGTGACGCTCGGGCTTTCCGCAGGCTGCCCCTCTGCCGGGGGCTCCCCCAATTCGGTCAGGCGAGCCTGAATGTCGTCGATGCGCGGCCGAAGGTCCACCGATATGGCCAGAGCATCACGTACGAGGGCATCGACCTTGACCTTGATGTCGGCAAGAATGCCGTCTTCCTCGAGGTTCTTCTCGACCTCGGCGCGAAGGGCAGCAAGCCGTGCTCGCGCTTCTTCGATACGGCGCTCGGCCGCAATGATCTGCTCGTCACGTTGAGGCGCTTCGGTGGCGGCAGGCGCCGTCGCAGTGGCGGGAGCAGCCGGAGGCTGTGACGGCTGGGCAGTCGTCGATTCCGGGGACGAGGGTGCTTCCGTTGTGGCAGCTGGCGGAGCCGCGTTCCCGTCTTGCGCCATGGCGGATTGCGCAAACGGAAAGAACGCGGGACCCGTCGCGAGCAGGATGAGTGCGACGACGAGGAAGAACGAACGGGTTCGGATCAAGGCTGGGTCCAGTCGGTGGATGATTTCGACGGAACAATAGATCCAGTTAAAGGCAAAAGAAAGAACGGGTTAAACGGCATGACCGCCGATCGCCAAGGATCGGCGGTCATGTCCGATTTGCTCAGACGATCGACTGGCGCAGTGCTTCGAAGCGCGACGTCTGGTCTTCCACGAGATTGCGCTCCTTGTCGCGACGGACGAAGACCTTGAACATGGCCCGGCCGTCGGCATTCATGAACCAGACCGAGCACGAACGGCGACCATGGAAGCCCCGATCGACGAAGGCAATCGAGACGCAACGCTCCTTGCGGATATGCCCGCCGATCGGACTGTCGCCATGAATGTTGAACCAGCCATGGCCTTCACTGCCTTCCGGCAGGCTGCCCTCGACTTCGAGCACGATGTCGTCCGTGTGCACGATCATCAGGATCTCGCCCCAGGAGGTAAGATCCTTCCAGATCGGCTCCCATCGCTCCGACGGCGCCAGAATGGCGGCACCCTCGGGCAGGATGGCGAGGACCTCCGCCGGCGTGACCTCCGCCTTCGCCGCGATCTGCTCAATGACGCCATCAGGTTTTTCGGCCAGTGCAGCGAGCGCCCGCTGGCGCCTTTCGTCAGTCGTCTGGGTCAGCGTATCCATCGTGTCCTCACGCAGCTTCTGGCGCGGAGCGCTTGCCGGCGCGGTCTTCGTGGATGATGACGTCGAAGCCCTCGAAATGCGGACCGGAGAGATACTGCACCTTGCTTTCGCCGGCACGCGCATGGGCAGCGCGGAACTGCTCCGACTTCGTCCAGGCGACGAACTGGGCGTGGCTCTCCCACACGGTATGCGATGCATAGAGCGTATGGTCTTCGGCCTTCGGCCCCTTCAGCATGTGAAACTCGATATAGCCGGGCATTTCGGCCAGACGGCCTTCACGCGCCTTCCACTGATTCTCGAAGGCTTCTTCGAAGCCCGGGACGACGCGAAAACGGTTCATGGCGATGTACATGGGTCAGTTTCCCTCTCTGCAAGATGCTGATCAGTCGAGGTCGTGCACGTCTGCGGGATGCAGCTTACTGCGAAATCCGCCGCCGTGGAACGACCACACTCTGTTGCCTTCCTATTTAAACTTGTGTATCGCAGTCAAGTTAAATGTCGGGGCTCAAATCCGGCATGAAAGTCTCATCATCGGCGACTGGGAGGAGGCAACTGGCCGGCCTGCTGTCGCACGGATCAAAGGTTTGAACGTGTTCTTTTTGTCCCTTCGCTCCTCGCGCCGCCAGGTGCTTTCCGCCACTGCCGCCCTCGCCCTGAGCCTGCCTCTGCTCCTACCTTCGACACTTGTCGCCAAGGATGCGGAGCGTATCGTCGCGATCGGCGGGACGGTCACGGAAATCATCTATGCGCTGGGCGAAGGCGATCGCGTCGTGGCCGTCGACACGACGAGCCTTTATCCGCAGGAAGCCACGGCCAAGCCGAATATCGGCTATGTCCGGCAAATCTCGGCAGAGGGCGTTCTCTCCCAGAAGCCGGATCTGATCATAGCAGAATCCGGTGCCGGTCCAGTCGATTCCATCAACATTCTCAAAGCGAGCGGGCTCGCCTTCGTCAGCATTCCCTCGCCACCCGAGACCTCGGCCATCCCCGACAAGATCCGTGCCGTGGGGAAAGCCGTCGGACGGACGGATAAGGCCGAGGAACTGGCCAAGTCGGTCGAAACGAGCCTCAAGATGATCGAAGACAAGGTTCAGGCGGCATCAGGCCCGAAGAAGAAGGTGCTTTTCGCCCTTTCCCTCGCCAATGGTCGGGTCATGGCGGCTGGCAGCCAGACTTCAGCCGATGCGATGATCCGTCTTGCCGGCGGCGAGAATGCGGTTGCAACCGTCTCCGGCTACAAGCCCCTCTCGGATGAGGCCGTAATCGCGGCCGCCCCTGATGTCGTGCTGGTCATGAGCGGCGGAGCCCAGCACCTGACGGCCGAGAAGGCCTTCGAACTGCCCGCATTGGCCGCGACACCCGCAGGCCGCAACAAGGCCTTCCTCACCATGGACGGTCTCTACCTGCTCGGCCTCGGACCGCGCGCCGCAGACGCTGCACGTGACCTGAACGCCCTCCTCTATCCGGAGGCACAGTAAACGTGAATACCTCGGCCCTGATGTCCTCCCTTGGAAGGCGCGATGGAGACCGCTCCGGCCTCGGCATCCTGGTCATCGGCCTGCTGACCCTTCTTCTATCCGCCGCAATCGTAGTCTCGATCGTGGTCGGCCCGACCGGTGTCGGGCTCCCGCATCTCATCGACTACCTGACCGGAAATGCCGCATCGCTCGACCAGCAGAACCTCATCATCCTGGAGGCGGTCCGCCTGCCGAGAACCGGCATGGGCCTGCTGATCGGGGCGGCGCTGGGCGTCTCCGGCGCGATGATGCAGGGCCTCTTTCGCAACCCGCTCGCCGATCCCGGCATTGTCGGCGTCACCTCGGGCGCAGCTCTCGCCGCCGTCGTCGCAATCGTGCTCGGCCCGACTTTGCTCTTTCCGCTGCAGGCCTTCTTCGGCGGCCAGTTCCTGCCGTCGATGGCCTTTCTCGGCGGCCTCGGCAATACCCTGCTTCTCTACGCGATCGCCACCCGCAACGGCCAGACCTCGACGACGGCCCTGATCCTCTCGGGCATCGCGATTGCCGCAATGACGGGTGCGGCGACAGGCCTGCTGGTCTTCGTCGCCGACGACCGGGCACTGCGCGACATCACCTTCTGGTCGCTGGGCTCGTTGAGTGGTGCGACGACCGCCAAGATCGGCGCGATCCTGCCTTTTGTCCTCTTCGTGCTGGCAATCATACCCTTCGTCGCCCGCGGCCTGGATGCCCTCATTCTTGGCGATGCGGCGGCCTTCCACATGGGTGTACCTGTCCAACGGTTGAAGCGGATGACGATCCTCGCAGTTGCCGCCGCCTGTGGTGCGACGGTCGCCGCTGCCGGCTCGATCGGTTTCATCGGCATCGTCGTCCCGCATCTGCTCAGGCTCGCAATCGGCCCGGCCCATCGCTTTCTGCTGCCGGCTTCGGCCCTTGGCGGAGCAGCCCTCCTACTTCTCGCCGATACGGTGGCGCGCACGATCGCGGCCCCGGCAGAACTGCCGATCGGCATCATCACGGCGATCCTCGGAGCACCGGTCTTTCTTATGCTGCTGCTCGGCAAACAGGGCCGCCAGGCCATGGAGGGTTTGTGATGATCCGTGCGCACGACGTCACCATCCGCCGTGGCGGACGCAATCTCGTCGACAAGGTCAGCCTGCAGCTGGAGGCTGGCAAGTTCACCGTCGTAATTGGACCGAATGGTGCCGGAAAGTCGACACTGCTCAAGGCGTTGTCCGGCGAACTGCGTCCGGATGGCGGTGAGGTCTTTTATACAGATCGAAGGATCGCATCGCTCAGCCCGCTGGACCTCGCACGCGAGCGAGCCGTCCTTCCGCAGTCCACCGCCCTCTCCTTCCCCTTCACCGCGCTGGAAGTGGTACGTATGGGCGCGGTCGCCCACGGCAGCCGTGACCCCAACTTGTCGGCACGTCAGGCCCTGGTGCGCGTTGGCCTCGCCGGCTTCGAAGGTCGCAGTTATAACGCGCTGTCCGGCGGCGAGCAGCAGCGCGTGCAACTCGCCCGCGTGCTTGCCCAGATGCCGGATCCAGACATCGACGGCCGCCCTCGCGCGATCTTTCTCGACGAGCCAACCGCAAGCCTCGATATCGGCCACCAGATCTCGGTGCTGGAACTCGCGCGCGACTTTGCGCGGCGCGGCGGCGTGGTGCTCGCGATCCTCCACGATCTCAACCTGGCCGCAGAATTCGCCGACCATCTGGCGATCCTTCACCACGGCCGGCTGGTGCGCGAGGGAAGCCCGAAGGACACGATCGACGACGAGACAATTGCCCATGTCTACGGTATCGCGGGCACCGTTGGACGTCTGCCGGCAGCCGCGATCCCCTATGTCCTGCCCCAGGCACGGCTCGGTACGACACGCTGAGCCGGCTACCGGAGTTGTCCACAGTTATCCACAGGGCATAACAGCCGATCTGGCGTGCAAATCCGATACAGAGCAGGAACACTGACGACTGGTGAGTGGAACGTTTGCCGAACGCGGCCGTTCGACGGGTCGCCGGCAGGATCCTATCGTCGGTCGATAATTCCCTTGCCCGGCTAACTCTCTCGAAAACCTGTGTAGGATGTCGAATTTGCGACGAAATATGTCGACCTAAAATGACGTGCCGAGCGCATAGCAACACCGCTCGATGAGGCTGAACCGAAGCTAGCCTGATTTGCCATCACGTTGATTTCTAGGAGAATTTGGTGGGTGATGTAGGGCTCGAACCTACGACCCGCTGATTAAGAGTCAGCTGCTCTACCAACTGAGCTAATCACCCGCCTGCGCCGCTTTCCGGTGCCGACACCGCCGTTTCCGGTGGCGTGACCGGGCGTATAAACAGGATCATGCACCTTGTCTAGCGCCACCGCCAAAAATCTTGGCCCTTTGGTCAAAAAAATTTCAAAAACCCGAAATTTTCTTTTATTTTCAAAGGTCCAGAATTCCTGTCGCCAGACGAACAGCCTGCCCACCGATCCGGGCGCGGGAAATGCCACCGTCCTTCACCTCGACCTGCAGATGGATATAGGAGGGGCGTCCCATCTCGACCCCCTGCTCGATCATCATCGGGTGGTGCCCATCCGGTAATCCGTCGAAATAATGGATCGCCCCAGACAGTGCTGCGACCGCCGAGCCCGTGGCCGGATCTTCGGATATGCCCATGTCGGGTGAAAACATCCGCGCATGGAACTTGGCGGCGTGATGCACGCCACCGCGACAGTAGACGTAAGCCGATGTGAGCCGTCCCTCGCTCAAAGGCGCAACCCGTTCCCAGAGTTGCGGATCGAAGTCGACACTTTCCATGGAAGCCACGTCATGCAGCGGCACCAGCAAGAATGGAACGCCGGCACTCCAGACCATCGGCAAATGATTTTCGAAGCCGATGGCGCTGGCCTTGACCGAAAGCGCGTCGGCAAGCCCCTGGCGGTCCAGCTGATGCTGCGGATGACTGACCGACATGCGTGGCAGATCGAATTCGGCGAAACTCGCCTCTCCGGGGCGCACACGCACGGCGCAACGAACCGGCCCCACCGTCTCCTCCAGCACCGATACGATATCCATGCTGGCCGCATCGCCGTGATAGGTCCGTTCCGCGAGCGCAATGGCTGAACCAACCGTCGGGTGGCCGGCAAAGGGAAGCTCGCGACCGGGTGTGAAGATACGAATGCGAGCCGTATGGGATGCATGATCCGCCGGCAGGATAAAGACCGTCTCCGAGAGGTTCATCTCGGCGGCGATCGCCTGCATGGCCTGATCGGAGAGGCCAGCGCCATCGAAGATGACCGCAAGCGGATTGCCTGCCAGTTTGCGGTCGGTAAACACGTCGTAGATGGCATAGTCTCTCGCCACGGGCCGTTCTCCGTTGAAGGTCACGCTCGCGGCACACACTGCCCGAGGCGGCACGGCAAGGCAAGTCGAGGAGGGATCAGCCCCTGTCGCGGAAATACCAGGCGAGAATCGGCAGCATGGCCAGCCCGTATCCATGCGCCCCAGGATCACCGCTCCGGATCACGACCGCCCGGGATATCTCCGGCTCGGCGCAATCGCGCGCAAAAGTGTCGATCATCTCGGCGAGCTCGTCGGCACTCTCGGAAAATCGGAAAATCCTCAGAAGGGTCAGCCGCCTCGAACGATAGCTGGCATAAAGAACCGGATCTGCCCTTGCCGCTTCGAGGTCGAGCCCAGTCTCTTCCATAACCTCGCGCCGCATATTGCCCTCGATGTCGCAGCGACCGTCGACGACATCGGAGAGATCAAGCGAACCGGCCGCGAAATAGACCTGGCCCGGATTGGCGGTATGGGGCGCCATCTCAACCGCGACCAGGGCGCCGTCGGCGGATACGATCACAGGATAGCCGAACAGGTGGCAGGCCCCGGCGAGACCAGACTGCCTCCGCCACCAGAGAAAGGTGGCGAAACTCGATACATGGCCCTCGGCCGTCAAATGCCCGTCAGAATAGCGGATTTTTCTCTGCAGGATGGTCCGGCCATTGAAGAGAGCGGGATTGGCAGCAACCTCCCGCTCCCAGTTTTCCGCCACGGCCTCGGCCGCCTCAAGGTCAAGCGGATGCGGATCTGAAGAGACGAGCAAATCGAGCGAATGCACAACATGCAGACTGCCATCGGTCGGCAGACCGACGTCATCGATCAAGTCCTCGCTCATGGCAGGTGCAGCGTGATGGCGACGGGGCAATGATCCGACGCCTTTGGTCGGTCCCAGCCGATCCGTGGATAGCGTTCGACCTGCTGCCCCGGTGGAAAGGGCGTGCGGAAGGGCTGACCGTTGCGGATGATCTCGGGCATGGCCGTCGGATTGGCCGCAGCAAGACCGCTGGAGAGCCAGATATAGTCGAGCTGGCAAAGATGCTGCTCTTCCGGCCCCCGCGCATGATAGAGCGTCCAGCGGTCGAGCGGATTCCGTCGCCGCATGGCATTCTCCGCAAACCCGTCATGCGAAAAGACATCGAGCGCGCTCGGCAGATCCGACTGCACGGCATAGTCATAACCATGGCGGCGATCACCGACGACATCGACCTTTTCCTGATAATCGTTCATATCCCCGCAAATGACGAAGTTGCGCTGTCTGGCATGGTCGGCACCGAAGCGGTTCTCGATAATGTGGCGCACGGCCTTGGCCTCGGCTTCTCGGATCGGCATGGTCGCGGTCCGCCCGTCCACGCCGTCACGACCATTGGTCATCGACTTGAAATGCACGACATAAACAGTCAGGGGGCGTCCGCCGATACGAAGGTCCAGTTCCAGACAGTCGCGCTTGAAGATCCGATCCTCCGGCTGAATGTTGGGCCCGAGCCCTGCATGATAGAGGCCGAGATCGTGATAAGTCAGCGCTGCATGGCTTTTCACGTCACGCAACTCGATCGGCTGCCCGTCCCGGGTCTGCTCCCGCATCAGGACCGCGACATCGATCCCGCGGCTGTCATTGCCCTCGACGAGATATTTCTGCCGGTAGCCCGATCCTATCATACGGAACAGATAGCCATATTCGAAAGCCTTGAGGGCCTCCATATTGTCGACTTCCTGCAGGCAGAGGATATCGGCATCGGTGTCCGCGATCGCGAGTGCCGACAGCTGGCGTGTGTCATCGGCGGACGAAATGACCCTCGCCGCCTCCAGCCGCTGATAGTCGGCTTCCGACTTAATCTCGAACAGCTTCATCACCCGGTCCGACCTGAGCTGGTTGCGGAAACCGGTGAAATCAAACCTGGCGATCAGATTTTCGATGTTGAAGGTCGCGATGCGAATGGACATGAACACCCATGACATTGTGCTTGGAGGCATATGGATCGGGCGCACTGAACCACGCCCTCTCCGCCTCCGCAACCTCCGGGCATGCCCCCGTTTCGTCAGGCCGCCCGGTCGAGCGCGCTCCCGACGAGCCGTCCCAGGCGCTTGATCCCCTCCTCGATCATCGCCTCGTTGGCGCAGGAGAAGGAGAGCCGGATCGTGTTCGTGCCCGACCGGTCAGCAAAGAAGGCCTGCCCGGGCACGAAGGCAACCTTTTCCGTTTCGACCGAACGCGCCAGGAGTTCGGCACCGTCCATCCCCTCCGGCAGGGTGACCCAGACGAACATGCCGCCTTCAGGCCGGGTCCACAGCGTACCGTTAGGCATGTGCCGCTCGATGGCTGACAGCATGGCATCTCGACGCGCGACATAGGTTGCCCTGATTTTTGCGATCTGCGCGGGGAAGTGTTTCCGTGCGACCTCGGCCACGACCATCTGGTTGATCGTTGAGGAATGAAGATCAGCCGCCTGTTTCATCAAGACCAGCTTCCGAATCACGGGCTTCGCCGCGACCACGTAACCGACGCGCAGGCCAGGGGCCAGCGTCTTGGAAAAACTGCCGCAATAGATCGTTCTGGTGGCGTCGATGCCGCCGCTACGGGCAATGTCGAGCGAAAGGATCGGTGGGATCGGCGCCCCGTCATAACGCAGGTGCTGATAGGCGGCGTCCTCGATGACAGGGATGTCGAGTTCATCGGCAAGCGCGAGTATCTGCTTCCGTTCATCGAGGCTTACAGTCTGGCCGGTCGGATTGGCAAAATCGGTGGAGAGATAGGCGAACTTGACCGCGCTTCCCTGCTGCTCGGCCGCCGCGCGGTAACTCGCGGGCGTCCGATTTCCGAGACCGAGCTGATCATATTGTGGCTCATAGGCATTGAAGGCCTGCAGCGCGCCGAGATAGGTCGGCCAAGTCACGAGCGCGGTATCGCCAGGTGAGATGAACAGCTTGCCGAGATAGTCGAGCGCCTGCTGCGATCCCGATGTGATAAAGATGTTGTCGACGTCACAGTCGACACCCAGCCGGCCGATCTCTTGCCTCAGCCATGCGCGAAGCGGCAGATAGCCTTCCGAGACAGAATATTGCAGCCCTGCGCTCGCACGGCCATCCGAAAAGAGAGCGGCATAAGCCTCCGCGAACTCTGCTTGCGGAAAGAGCGCCGGATCGGGAATGCCACCGGCGAACGAGATGATTTCGGGCTTGTCGAGCAGTTTCAGCAGTTCGCGGATTTCGGAGGCGCGCATGCGTGACGAACGCGTGGCAAAGACGTGGTCCCAGTTCAGCATCGGTGTTTCCTCAAAACCTGTCGTTATGACGGGAGGAGATCACGAAAACTGAGATAGGTCAATAATGCTGACCTATCGCGGTTTTTCTTGGTCTCGGAAATTTACCGTTTGCCAACCATGTTGGATTTGTTCGAGAGTTCGCTCTGCAACCAACCGACGGCTCCCCTATACTTCTATGGGAATCTGAAGGACTGAAGACTTGCTGCTGGAAAAGCTTACCCTGCCAATTCTTGGCGCCGACGACGAGACTGATCCCCCCTGGGGCTATCTGGCGACCCTATACAGCATCGTCCCCCATCTGATCGCCGCTATCGCGATCCTGTCTGCTTCGGTCCTGCCCTATCTCGAAGGTCAAACGGCAAAGGTTGCGTTTGTCGCCCTTGTTGTCACCATGCAGGTCGGTCTCAGAGCCTGGGGCGATTATGCCTATCGCCGACGCTCAGACGACGAACCGCTGAAGCTGTGGCTCTCCCGTTTCGTCCCACTGTCCCTCGTCTCCGGCCTGGCCTGGGGCAGCGCACTTGCGATCCTCTACACAGGCGGCAGTCCAGATACGCAGGTCGTCGTCCTCGCCGTCGGCTGTGGCATCGTCCAGTCGTGTGCGGCTCGCGCCTATCTCGCACCCCGATCGACACTGATGGTCATCGTGATCGTGACGGCCATCGTCAATGCCGCCGCCATCAGCGAAGGCAACTGGATCATGGTTCCGATCTGCGCCGCCTATGTCGGCTTCCTGGCGAGCTACATGGTCCGGCTGATTGCCATGGACGAGAAACGGATCGACGCCGAGAGGAAAACGCGGGTGCTGGTCAAGGCATTGGCCGAAAGCAATGCGATGCTGGTCCAGGCAAATGAGCAATTGCACCGCCATGCCCGCACTGATGCCCTGACGGGTTTGGAGAACCGACGCGGCTTCGATGATGAATTGCATCGCCATCTCGAACGAGCGCGCGAATTCGGCCGACCGCTGGCATTGCTGTTGATCGACGTCGATCATTTCAAGCGCTTCAACGACACCTATGGCCATCAGACAGGCGATGCGTGTCTGCGGATAGTCGCGGAGCTTCTGGCAGGCCTCGTTGTCCCGTCAAAGGGCATTGCCGCACGTTATGGCGGCGAAGAGTTCGCGATCATTCTGCACGATGGAGAGGCTGTGCGCGCAGAGGCATTCGCCGAAGAACTGCGTGCCTGCGTCGCAAGCCTACCGCTCCCGGCGCGTGATGGGAGTGCCGGCACAATGACAGTGAGCATTGGCGTGGCAAATGCAGAGCCGGCCGATGACGAGCGCGCCCTGATTTCGCGGGCCGACCGCCGCCTCTACACTGCCAAGGCCGCCGGCCGCGACCGCGTCTGCGCATCCGACCGGTCCGAACCGCTCTTCGGCTCCCTCTGAACGAAAGCCGATCTTGCAAAACGGAAAAGGCCGGGAAGGTCTCCCTCCCCGGCCTTTCTTGCATTCGGTGAGGCCCAGATCAGTTACGGGCCTTGTCGACCAGCTGGTTCTTGGCGATCCACGGCATCATGCCGCGCAACTTGGCGCCGACTTCTTCGATCTGGTGGCTGTCGTTCATGCGGCGGATACCCTTGAAGCGGGCAGCACCGGCACGGTATTCCTGCATCCAGTCCGAGGTGAACTTCCCGGTCTGAATGTCGTGCAGGACGCGCTTCATTTCAGCCTTGGTTTCAGCGGTGATGATACGCGGACCGGTGACATATTCGCCCCACTCGGCCGTGTTGGAGATCGAGTAGTTCATGTTGGCGATGCCGCCTTCATAGATCAGGTCGACGATAAGCTTCACTTCGTGCAGGCACTCGAAATAGGCCATTTCCGGAGCATATCCGCCTTCGACCAGCGTCTCGAAGCCGGCGCGGATCAGTTCGACCAGACCGCCGCAAAGAACGACCTGTTCGCCGAAGAGGTCAGTTTCGCACTCTTCCTTGAACGAGGTTTCGATGATGCCCGAACGGCCGCCACCAACGCCACAGGCGTAGGAGAGAGCGAGTTCAAGGGCATTACCCGAACCGTTGTGGTGGATGGCGACGAGGCAAGGCACGCCGCCGCCCTTCTGGTATTCGCCGCGAACCGTGTGGCCCGGGCCCTTCGGAGCGATCATAACGACGTCGACGGTCGACTTCGGCTCGATCAAGCCGAAATGCACGTTGAGGCCATGGGCGAACGCAATCGCAGCACCGTCACGGATGTTCGGTGCGATGTCGGCCTTGTAGATGTCAGCCTGGAGTTCGTCCGGGGTCGCCATCATCATCAGGTCGGCCCAGGCAGCAGCTTCGGCAACCGTCATGACCTTGAGACCGTCGGCTTCAGCCTTCTTGATGGTCGGCGAACCGGCCTTCAGGGCAACGACGAGGTTCTGTGCGCCCGAATCCTTCAGATTCAGCGCATGCGCGCGGCCTTGGGAGCCGTAGCCGATGATAGCAACCTTCTTCGACTTGATCAGGTTCAAGTCGGCATCACGATCGTAATAGACGCGCATTGTAGTGTCCTTCCCTATGCTGTGTCAGTTGTGGTGGATGTTGTTCGTCGGCGAGCCGGAACGGGATGCCCCGTCAAGGCCCGCCAATACGCGGTCTGTGCCATAAAGGGCGAGGAAGGCGGAAACTGCCTTTGTCGCCCTGGCGCCGAATTTATGGGTCTGTGGCGCTTCGCCGAGCAGCATGCGCACATGCAGGTCGCTGACGATGAGGCCGTAAAGCGTGCGATAGGCGTCCTCGCCGTCGCCGAAACGCAAGAGACCGTCGCGCTGGCCGGCATCAAGCAGCGCCCGCGCCCGGCGATCGATCTGCCGTCGGCCACGCTCGAGAAGCAGTGTCCCGAGCTTGGAGCCGTCGCGGCTAGACTGGCCGATGGCGAGGCGATTGAGAGCAAGTGACACATCGCCGGCCAGAACCTCGAGCAGGTCGCGTGCGAAAACGTCGAGATGTTCGGTGAGAGTAGCAACTGTCAGGCGCTCGCCCGGCCGTTCAAAGGTGCGAACCTTGCTTGCCTGATAGGAAATCATCGCTGACAGCAGGCCATCGCGATCGCCGAACCACTTGTAGAGGCTTTCCTTGGAGCAATTGGCAGCGCGTGCCAGACCGGCTGTCGTGACAGCCTTGTCCCCGCCCTCAACGAGCAGACGCAGGGCCTCGGCCAGAACGGCATTCTGGCGTGGCGTGAACTCCGAGATCTGATGGTCGATCGACATGGGCGACTCCTGGTACCGTACGGTACGGTTCGCCACACTTATGTCCGGCACCGCAATCGAGGTCAAGAGGCAATTGAAGAAAATAGCGGCAGCTGCCCGCTTCGCGAGTCTTCTTTTTGGGCAGGCCCGCACCTTTCAGAGCACGAGGGAAAAGCCTCCGCCCGCCCCGAAAACCATCAAGCAGCCGTCACAAAAGGGTGAAAAGAATAAAAAATAATCGTTCTATGTCATAGTTAAATGACGGCAAAAAGACAGCCTAAGCTATTGATTTCACTCACTCCAAATTTCAAGTGCCAATCTTGATACCGGGTACATCAACCGAACCAATCAGTTCGATTGTGCGCAATGGGGTATTGAATTCAAAATCCAAATGCGCCAAATACACATCATCGAACCGCACAGTTCGATCGAACAAGGTTCCAAGGTACACGACGATGAAGATCCTAGCAGCAGCACTCCTCGCCACCCTCGCCGACATCGCCGGAACATCCGCCGCTTTCGCGGTAGAGCCCATCCCAGGCTCCATCACCTATGGCGGTGCGCAGCCAAGGCTCGAACAGGCACCGGCCGGTTCGAACTTCTTCCACACCTTCCATCTCAACGGCTCTGAAGTCCATGAGATCTACGAGGTGAATGCAGACCGGTCCGTCTCCCTCGTCTCGCGTTCCGTATCAAATAGCGACTGAACGCCCAGACGACCGGGACTGACCACCAAGACTGACGACCGAGAATACAGACTGATCATACCCACAACCACAATCCTGAGCTGAACACTAATCGTGTCTCTCAATTCTAGATAAGGAAACAAGACCATGAAGACCATCATCTCCGCAGCCCTGATCTCCCTCGCAGCCGGCTCGGCCGCTTTCGCCTCCGTCCAGCCGATCCCGGGTTCGATCACCTATGACAATGCCAACGTCATGCTGGAAAAGGCACCGGCCGGTTCGACCTTCTTCCACACCTTTTCCAACGGTGACGGCCGCGACGTTCGCGAAGTCTACAAGGTCAATGCCGACAAGTCGGTGACCCTCGTCAACCGCACGGTTTCCAACGCTTCTTAATCCGAAGCGTCTCAACCAACGCGCCTCTTGAAGACGCAAGAAGACCTCCAGCGGCAGGCTCGGCCCTCTCCACCGCCCCGAGCCGCCGCCACACCCAACGCACAAAGGAACACGATCATGAAGACCATCATCTCTGCAGCCCTGATCACCCTCGCAGCTGGCTCGGCCGCTTTCGCCTCCGTTCAGCCGATCCCGGGTTCGATCACCTATGACAATGCAAACGTTCAGTTGGAAAAGGCTCCGGCCGGTTCGACCTTCTTCCACACATTTGCCAACGGTGACGGTCGTGACGTTCGCGAGATCTACAAGGTCAATGCCGACAAGTCGGTGACCCTGGTTAACCGCACGGTCTCGAACGCTTCTTAATCCGAAGCGCCTGAACGAACGCGCCTCCCAAGACGCAAAAAACCCCCGGCGGCTGCTCGGCCCCTCCCCCCTCTGAAACCGAGCCGCCGCCAACCCAAACGCTACACAAGGAATATCACCATGAAGACCATCATCTCTGCAGCCCTCATCACCCTCGCAGCCGGCTCGGCCGCTTTCGCATCCGTCCAGCCGATCCCGGGTTCGATCACCTATGACAACGCAAACGTCATGCTGGAAAAGGCACCGGCCGGTTCGACCTTCTTCCACACGTTTGCCAACGGTGACGGCCGTGACGTTCGCGAAGTCTACAAGGTCAATGCCGACAAGTCGGTGACCCTCGTCAACCGCACTGTCTCGAACGCTTCTTAATCAACGCGGCTCCCAAGACGCACAGCAGACCCCGGCGGCTGGCTCGGCCCCTCCCCCCTCTGAGACCGAGCCGCCGCCAACCCAACCGCTACACAAGGAATATCACCATGAAGACCATCATCTCCGCAGCCCTCATCTCGCTCGCAGCCGGCTCGGCCGCTTTCGCATCCGTCCAGCCGATCCCGGGCTCGATCACCTATGACAACGCAAACGTCATGCTGGAAAAGGCACCGGCCGGTTCGACCTTCTTCCACACGTTTGCCAATGGTGACGGCCGCGACGTTCGCGAAGTCTACAAGGTCAATGCCGACAAGTCGGTGACCCTCGTCAACCGCACGGTTTCCAACGCCTCCTAATCCAAGGGTGCGTGGTGGGCCTCGGGGCTTCGGCCCCGGGGCCTTTTT
>UBNV01000023.1 GCA_900466945.1 Hyphomicrobiales bacterium | reverse complement strand
CGCCCGCCCCGAGCCGATCCCCCTGAAGCCTTCGGAAACGGCCGTCGTCGTGGTCGACATGCAGAATGCCTATTCGACCGAAGGCGGTTACGTCGATCTCGCCGGCTTCGACATCGCAGGCGCCAAGGGCACGATCTCCAACATCAAGAAGACGCTTGACGCGGCGCGCAAAGCGGGCGTTCTGGTCGTCTATTTCCAGAACGGCTGGGACCCTGATTATGTCGAGGCCGGCGGCCCCGGCTCGCCCAACTGGCACAAGTCGAATGCGCTGAAAACCATGCGCAAGCGACCCGAACTGCAGGGGCAACTGCTCGCCAAGGGCACCTGGGATTATGCGATCGTCGACGAATTGCAGCCGAAGCCGGGCGACATCTTGGTGCCGAAGAGCCGCTATTCCGGCTTCTTCAACACCAACATGGACTCGGTGCTGCGCGCCCGCGGCATCCGCAACCTCGTCTTTGTCGGCATTGCCACCAATGTCTGCGTGGAAAGCTCGCTGCGCGATGCCTTCCACCTCGAATATTTCGGCGTGATGCTCGAGGACGCGACCCATCATCTTGGCCCCGACTTCATCCAGCAGGCGACCGTCTACAACGTCGAAAAATTCTTCGGCTGGGTGGCGACCGTCAACGACTTCTGCGGTGCGATCGGCCAGGCAGCGCCCGCCGACGCGGCCGAATGATCATCAACATTCCATCAAGGCCCCATCAAACCAGGAGAGTGTGAGAATGCCCAAGACCATCGTCGTTCCGGAAGGCGCCCAGAAGCCGATCGCCCCCTATTCGCCCGGCGCCCTTGCCGATGGCATCCTCTATGTCTCGGGGACGCTTCCCTTCGACAAGAACAATGACGTCGTGCATGTCGGCGACGCGGCCGCCCAGACGCGCCATGTGCTCGAAACCATCAAGTCCGTGATCGAGACCGCCGGCGGCACGATGGACGACGTGACCATGAACCATATCTTCGTCACCGACTGGGCCAACTACCAGGCGGTCAACAAGGTCTATGCCGAATACTTCCCCGGCGACAAGCCGGCGCGTTACTGCGTGCAGTGCGGGCTGGTCAAGCCGGATGCGCTCGTCGAAATCGCGACGGTCGCGCATATCGGGAAGAAGTGAGGGGAAGCACAGCCCCTCATCCCCGGCGCAACAAATTGCGCCTGACCTGCCGGCATCTTCTCCCCGCGAGCTGGGAGAAGAGACCAGATCGCAACCGCCTACACCGAGGCTTTCCCTGCACAAAGGGCGGCCATCCCCTCTCCCCGCTTGCGGGGAGAGGGTCAGGGTGAGGGGCTAAGCCAGAGCAAACACGCATGCATTACGACATCCACGGCCAAACCTCCCCCGACGCGCCGACCATCCTGCTTTCGTCAGGCCTCGGCGGCTCGGGCGGCTATTGGGCACCGCAGATCCCTGCCCTCGCCGAGCGCTTCCGGGTCATCACCTATGATCATCGCGGCTGCGGCATGACGGGTGGCACGGCGCCCGAGAACGGCGGCATATCGGACATGGCCGACGACGTGTTGGAGATAATCGAGACGCTGAAGCTCGAAAAATTCCACTTCATGGGTCATGCGCTGGGCGGCCTGATCGGGCTGGACCTGGCGCTCCGCCGGCCAGAGCTGATCCATAGCCTCATCCTCATCAATGCCTGGAGCAAGGCCGATCCGCATTCCGGCCGCTGCTTCGACGTGCGCATCGCGCTCCTGGAAAACGCTGGTGTCGAGGCCTTCGTCAAGGCGCAGCCGCTGTTTCTCTATCCAGCGATCTACCTGGCGGATCACCCTGCGAGACTGGAGGCCGAAGAGGCGCATGCGCTGGCGAATTTTCAGGGCAAGACGAACCTCTTGAGGCGTATCGCGGCACTGCGCGCCTTCGACGTCGACGGGCGCCTTGGCGAGATCGGCACGCCAACGCTTGTCATCGCCACCCGCGACGACATGCTCGTCCCCTATTCCCGGTCCTTGCGACTTACACAGTCAATGCAGAACGCAACTCTGCGCCTGACTGTCGCGGGCGGACACGCCTGCAACGTCACCTATCCGCAAACATTCAACAGCGCGGTCCTCGACTTCCTGTCGACCCTCGAACACGCTTGAAGGAATTGCCCATGCTGGCCACCAAGAGCATCACCCCGGTTGCCTCCCCACCGGACAGCGTCTCGCCGGAGAAAAGCGCCGCATATCGCAATGGCATGGCCCGCCTCGCCGCAGCCGTCACCATCGTCACCACCGATGGCCCAGCCGGACGTGCGGGCTTTGCGGCCACCGCCGTCACCAGCGTTTCGGACAATCCGCCGACGCTGCTCGTCTGCCTCAACAAAGGAAGTTCAGCCTATCCGGCCGTCAGCGCCAACGGGTTTGTTTCGGTCAACGTGCTCGCCACTGAACATGAGCCCGTCAGCCGGCTCTTTGGCGGCAAGACGCCAGTCGATGAGCGCTTCGCCGCCGCCACCTGGGAGACCACAGAGACCGGCACACCACGCCTCGTTGACGCCCTCGTGTCGTTCGAATGCCGGATCACGGAAGTGCATGACGGCAGCACGCATGACGTTCTGTTCTGCGAGGTTCTCGACGTCACCACCCGAGAGGACCGCCAGGCGCTCGTCTATTTCGACCGCGCCTATCGCACCGTCTAAACGGCCGTGTCGAAACGCAAAACGGCCCGCGCGATGCGGGCCGTTTCGTTGATTGCCTAATTCTCTCAGTACCAGCCGACGGCGACCTGCGCCTCTTCGGACATGCGGTCCGGCGTCCATGGCGGATCGAAGCTCATCTCCACCTCGACGCCCGAGACGCCTTCGACCGAGCCGACGGCATTTTCGACCCAGCCCGGCATCTCACCGGCGACCGGGCAACCGGGGGCCGTCAGGGTCATGACGATCTTGACCGTGCGGTCGTCCTCGATGTCGATCTTGTAGATCAGGCCGAGTTCGAAGATGTCGGACGGAATTTCCGGATCGTAGACCGTCTTCAGCGCGGCGACGATGTCGTCCGACAGGCGGGCGACTTCATCCGCCGGGATCGCGGTGTGGATGATGCCTTCACGGACATCGGGCTTGGTTTCGGTGTCACTCATGGTGTTCATTCCTCAGGCGAAGAAGCTGCGGGCGTAATCCAGCGAGTCCGCCAGCGCATCGACTTCTTCCCTTGTGTTATAGAGACCGAACGACGCCCGGCAAGTGGAAGTCACGCCGAAACGGGCAAGCAGCGGCTGGGCGCAATGGGTTCCGGCGCGAACGGCAACGCCGCGACGGTCGATCATGGTGGACACATCATGGGCATGAATGCCGGCGAGTTCAAAGGAGAAGATCGCCCCCTTGCCCGGTGCATTGCCGATGATCCTCAGCGAATTGATCGCCGAGAGACGCTCATGCGCATAGGCGCGCAGGCTTTCCTCATGCGCTGCGATCGCCGGGCGGCCAAGGCTTTCCATATAGTCGAGCGCATAGCCAAGACCGATGGCCTGGACGATTGGCGGCGTGCCGGCCTCGAAGCGATGCGGCGGCTCGTTATAGGTCACGCGATCTTCGGCCACCTCGATGATCATCTCACCGCCGCCCATGAAGGGATCCATATCCCTGAGGCGGTCCATCTTGCCCCAGAGCACACCGATACCCGAGGGACCGTAGAGCTTGTGGCCTGTGACGGCATACCAGTCACAGCCGAGATCCTGCACATCGACCGGCAGGTGAACCGCGCCCTGCGAACCATCGACCATCACGGCGATGCCACGCTCATGGGCGATCCGGCACACTTCCTTGATCGGAACAATGGTGCCGAGCGCGTTCGACATATGGGTAATCGCGATCAGCTTGGTGCGATCGGTCAGGCAGCCGACAAAGGCTTCCATGTCGAAAGCACCGTCATCGGTCACCGGCGCCCAGACGAGCTTGGCGCCCTTGCGTTCCCTCAAGAAATGCCAGGGCACGATGTTGGAGTGGTGCTCCATGATCGAGAGTACGATCTCGTCGCCTTCGCCGATATGCTTCATGCCCCAGCCATAGGCGACCGTGTTGATCGCTTCGGTCGAGGACTTGGTGAAGATCACCTCGTCGATCGACGGGGCGTTCAAAAAGCGGCGCACCTTTTCGCGCGCCGCTTCATAGGCGTCCGTCGCGGCATTGGACAGGAAATGCAGACCACGATGCACGTTGGCGTATTCGTGGGAGTAGACATGCGAAACCGCATCGATCACGCTTTGCGGCTTCTGCGAGGACGCTGCATTGTCGAGATAGACCAGCGGTTTGCCATAGACTTCGCGCGCCAGGATCGGGAAATCCCGGCGCACGGCCTCAACGTCATATCCTGTCCGTGCCGCGATCGTGTCAGCCATGATGCTCCAGCCAGTCGGTGATGATCTGTTCCAGGGCCTCGACGAGCGGCTCGTTTTCGAGCTCCTCGACGATTTCGGCAACGAAGCCGTTGATCAGCAGCGCGCGGGCCTTCTTTTCCCGAATGCCGCGCGACATCAGGTAGTAGAGATGGCTTTTGTGGATGTCGGCGACCGTCGCGCCATGGGCGCATTGGACGTCGTCGGCGAAGATTTCGAGCTCGGGCTTGACCGAGAATTCGCAATCATCCGACATCAGCAGCGTGTTGCAGGCCATGCGCGCATCGGTCTTCTGGGCATCAGGAGCAACCCGGATCATGCCTTGGAAGACGCCCTTGGCGCGGTCGAAGACCACGTTGCGGATGATTTCCGTCGAGGTGGTGTTCGGCACGTCGTGGCCGAGCGTCATGGTGACGTCGGTATGGGTGTCACCGCCGAGCAGGTTGACAGCGCGCAGCGTAAAGTCGGAGCCTTCGCCAGCCGTCTTCACATGCACTTCCTGGCGCACCAGCTTGCCGCCGGCATTGATTATGAAGAGGCGGAACTTGGCATCCGTGCCGAGCTCGGCGCGGATCTGCCCGAGATGGGTATCGGCATCGCCTTCGCCCTGGAGGATGATCCAGGTGATCTCTGCACCTTCACCCAGCTTCAGGTCGGCAACGACCGAGGCGAGTGCCGCCGAGCCGCTCTGGCCGACATGGCGCTCGATGACGGTGGCTTTGGAACCCTTGCCGAAATTGGCCGGGAAACGCAGATGCAGCTGGCCGGCGGCATGCACCGACTGCAGCTCAATCGGCGCTTCGATTTCGGCGTCCTCGGCCACGTCAAGCGCAAAGCCGTCGCGCACGAAGGCGCCGTTCAGGCGGCCGATCGTGTCGTCGGCGTTGAACGCGGTCAGGCCTTCTGCCGCGGCCCCGTCGGAAAGCGCGTCGCGGTAGAGCGCGATGCTCAGACCTTCCGGCAGCGCTGACGGCCGCTGGGCCACGCCCTGCAGGACATTGAGCACATGGGCGCCCGCGACCAGTGGGTTGATCGCCTCGGCAACCGCCTGCGGCTCTTCGGCCGGAAGCGCGCGCAGAAGCGCCTTGAGGTCCGTGTAGTGGAAGGTCTCGACGCGGCGCGTCGGCAGACCCTGGCGCTTCAGCGCGTCGAACAGGCCGTCGCGCTTCAGAAGCACGGCGCCATCGCCCGGCAGGCTGCCGACCTGATTGGTATAGGCGTCGATGAGCTGGGTCTCGGCTACGGTGAGCCGGTTGGCCGCTTGCAATGTCATCGGTGCAACTCCTTTAAAACTTGAAAGCCCTTAGGCGGCCTGACCGGTGATGTCGGCATAGCCATTGGCTTCGAGTTCCAGCGCCAGGCTCTTGTCACCCGACTTGATGATCTGGCCCTGATAGAGGACGTGCACGCTATCCGGCACGATGTAGTCCAGCAGGCGCTGATAGTGGGTGATGACGACGGTGGCGCGGTCCGGACGCTTCAGGGCGTTCACACCATCAGCGACGATCTTCAGCGCATCGATGTCGAGGCCGGAGTCGGTTTCGTCGAGAATGCAGAGCTTCGGCTCGAGCAGCGCCATCTGCAGGATTTCGGCGCGCTTCTTCTCACCGCCGGAGAAACCGACATTGAGCGGGCGCTTCAGCATGTCAGGATTGATCTTCAGTTCAGCCGAGGCTTCCTTGACGCGGCGGATAAAGTCCGGCGTCGTCAGTTCCGCTTCGCCGCGCGCCTTGCGCTGCGAATTCATCGCAACCTTGAGGAACTGCATGGTGGCCACGCCCGGGATTTCGACCGGATACTGGAAGGCAAGGAAAATGCCCTTGGCAGCGCGCTCAGCCGGGTCGAGTTCGAGAATGCTCTCGCCGTTGTAGAGGATGTCGCCTTCGGTGACCTCGTAGTCTTCGCGGCCCGACAGGATGTAGGACAGCGTCGACTTGCCCGAACCGTTCGGGCCCATGATGGCAGCGACTTCGCCGGCCTTCACGGTCAGGTTCAGACCCTTGATGATTTCGGTGCCGTCTTCGGCGATCCGGGCATGGAGATTGCGAATTTCAAGCATGTCTGTGTTCCTGTCCATCGGGCGGTTCAAGGGCCGCCTGTCGTTTTCTGTTGCGCCGCTGGGGCGCTCTTCAATTTCGTCATCCTCGGGCTTGTCCCGAGGATCTACTGCCGCTTCAGTTATAGTCCGACCATTGCGGTGAGCTCGGGTGCGGTGAGTAGACGTTTTCGATCTCGTAGATCCGGTCATAGAGATCGAGCCATGTCGGGTTTAACCCTTCGATCAACTTGATCTTCCAGTCCCGCAGATAGCGCTTCAGAGACTTCTCTCGTCGGATCGCGAGGACGATGTTCGGATGCTGCTCGAACCACACCAAAAGCTTCGCATTGTATCTGGACGTAAAACCTTCCCTCACTTCATTTCGGTGTTCCCAAACGCGCCCCTGAAGGTCGCTCGTCACACCTGTGTAAATCACGCCACGTGGCTTGTCCGACATCATGTAGACGAAGCCGGACATCGCGCATCAGCCTTGCCGGTAGTAGATCCTCGGGACAGGCCCGAGGATGACGACCGCTAAAGGCTGATCGCACCGCCTCATCAGCCGACCGAACCCTCGAGCGAGATGTTGATCAGCTTCTGCGCCTCAACGGCAAATTCCATCGGCAGCTGCTGGATAACGTCGCGGACGAAGCCGTTGACGATCAGGGCGATCGCCTCTTCTTCCGGGATGCCGCGCTGCATGGCGTAGAACTTCTGGTCCTCGGAGATCTTCGAGGTCGTCGCCTCGTGCTCCACCTTGGCCGTCGAGTTCTTCACCTCGATGTAAGGCACGGTATGCGCGCCGCAGGTGTCGCCGATCAGGAGCGAATCGCAATTGGTGAAGTTGCGGGCATTTTCCGCCTTGCGATGCATCGAGACCTGGCCGCGATAGGTGTTCTGCGACACGCCGGCCGAGATACCCTTGGAGATAATCCGGCTCTTGGTGTTCCGGCCGAGATGGATCATCTTGGTGCCGCTGTCGACCTGCTGGTGACCATTGGAAACAGCAATCGAGTAGAACTCGCCCTGGCTGTCATCGCCGCGCAGAATGCAGGACGGATACTTCCAGGTGATAGCGGAGCCGGTCTCAACCTGCGTCCAGGAGATCTTGGAGCGGTCACCACGGCAATCGCCACGCTTGGTGACAAAGTTGTAGATGCCGCCCTTGCCGTCCTTGTCGCCGGGATACCAGTTCTGGACGGTCGAATACTTGATCTCGGCGTCATCCATGGCGACGAGTTCGACGACGGCTGCATGCAGCTGGTTTTCGTCGCGCTGCGGTGCCGTGCAGCCTTCGAGATAGGAGACGTAAGCGCCTTCTTCGGCAACGATCAGCGTGCGTTCGAACTGACCGGTGTTCTTCTCGTTGATGCGGAAATAGGTCGACAGCTCCATCGGGCAGCGCACGCCCTTGGGGATGTAGACGAACGAGCCGTCGGTGAAGACCGCGCAGTTCAGCGTCGCATAGTAATTGTCGGTGACCGGAACGACTGAACCGAGATACTTCTTCACCAGATCGGGATATTCGCGGATCGCTTCCGAGATCGACATGAAGATCACGCCGGCCTTCATCAGTTCGGCCTTGAAGGTCGTGACGACTGAGACGGAATCGAAGACAGCGTCGACGGCGATCTTCGAGGTCTGGACGCCGGCCAGCATTTCCTGCTCCCGCAGGGGGATACCGAGCTTCTCATAGACCTTCAAAAGTTCCGGATCGACATCGTCGATCGACTTCGGACCGGCGGCCGTCTTTGGTGCCGCATAATAGTAGATGTCGTTGAAGTCGATCTTCGGATAGTCGACGCGCGCCCAAGTGGGCTCGACCATGGTCAGCCAGCGCCGGTAGGCGTCCAGGCGCCATTCCAGCATCCATTCCGGCTCGTTCTTCTTGGCCGAAATGAAGCGGACGATATCTTCCGACAGGCCCTTGGGAGCCTTGTCGACTTCGATGGTGGTTTCAAAACCATACTTGTACTGATCCACATCGATGAGGCGAACCTGATCGATCGTTTCCTGCACAGCAGCCATGGTCGTTCTCCAATCTTGCCGGGCCAAACTCCGGCAGCTTGTTAACGTTGGGCGGTGACCCGCCATACTTAAGGTTCCCGAGCCATCTTTTCACCCCTCTTGGCAAGGGAAAAAGGATGGTCGGCGCGGTTTTTGCCGCCTCAGGCAGCTTTGTCCGCCAGTTTTCGTCGCGCCGCGATCTTGGCAAAGGTCAAGACGAAGCGGTCGATATCCGCCTCCGTCGTGGACGGACCGAGCGACACGCGCAAGGCTCCGGTCGCGGCATCCTCACCCATGGCGGTCAGCACATGGCTCGCGCCGACCTTGCCGGACGAGCATGCTGCACCGGCCGACACAGCGATCCCTTCGAGATCAAAGGCGATCTGACCGGTTTCCGCCTTCAGACCGGGCAGATGGAAGAAGCTAGTATTGCCGACCCGCTCGCTACCTTCACCATAGAAGACGGTATCCGGAGCCGCCGCACGCATTCCCGATTCGGCGCGGTCACGCAACGCGGCGATCATCGCGTTCCGCTCGACCAGATCCGCCGCCATCACCCATGCCGCGGCACCGAATCCGGCAATCGCAGCCAGGTTTTCCGTGCCGGCCCGATGCCCCTTTTCCTGGCCACCACCCCGCACCAATGGCTCTGGCATCAAGGTCTCGCCCCGGGACACCAGAGCACCGACGCCCTTCGGGCCGCCGAGCTTGTGGGCCGAGAGGATCAGAAAGTCCGCACCGAGATCGGCGATCGACAGCGGAATACGGCCTGCCGCCTGCACGGCATCGACCACCGTTAAGCCGCCAAACTTCTTTACGATGGCCGAGACATCCCGGATCGGCTGTACGATGCCGGTTTCGTTGTTGACCAGCATGACAGCGACCAGAGGCAGCCCCTCCACCGGATCATGATCTGCCAGAGACGTCGTCAAGGCGTCGAGATCGATCACACCCGAGCGCAGGACTGGAATTTCTGTCACGCGATCCGCTGGAAAACGTCCACCAGCGCGAATGGCAGGATGCTCGATCGCAGAAACATACAGCCGGCCGATGGCCACACGGGACTTACCCATCCGGTAAAAGGGCGAAAGCACATGGTTTGCCGCTTCGGTGGCGCTGGCCGTGAAGGTCAGATGCGCCGGCTCGGCACCAAGAAGGGTCGCCACGTCGCGGCGCGCCTTTTCGATTATGGCGCGGGCCGCGCGCCCTTCGGCATGTACGGACGACGGGTTGCCCGGCATGGCAAGCGCCTCGAGCATGGCCTCGCGCGCCGCGCCCAAAAGGGGTGCGGTGGCGTTCCAGTCGAGATAGATGCGCTCTACAGCCATCCTGGCTTTGGACTCCCATGCGTTCGGCGGCGCATTTTCCTTGAAATTTCCGCCGGGCTTGCCTTATGACACCTTCACCCCGGATGCGATGCCATCCAGTTTCGAACGGTTCTAAACTTCGTTCTAGAAAAGCTGACTGGCGTCGTCAAGTCAGCTTTCTAATTTGGTGTTGACGAACCGCAAAAATGTCAGGGACCGGAACCTAATGCCCGAAGTGATTTTCAACGGCCCCGCGGGTCGTCTCGAAGGCCGTTATCAACCCTCCAAGGAAAAGAGCGCACCGATCGCGATCATCCTTCATCCGCATCCGCAATTCGGCGGAACGATGAACAACCAGATCGTCTACCAGCTGTTCTACATGTTCCAAAAGCGCGGCTTCACCACGCTTCGCTTCAACTTCCGCGGCATCGGCCGCAGCCAGGGCGAGTTCGACCATGGTGCCGGCGAACTGTCTGATGCCGCGTCTGCCCTCGACTGGGTACAGAGCCTGCATCCGGATTCGAAGAGCTGCTGGGTCGCCGGCTATTCTTTCGGCTCCTGGATCGGTATGCAGCTTCTCATGCGTCGCCCCGAGATCGAAGGCTTCATGTCGATCGCGCCGCAGCCGAACATTTACGACTTCTCCTTCCTCGCCCCCTGCCCGTCATCCGGCCTGATCATCAATGGCGATGGCGACAAGGTGGCCCCGGAAAAGGATGTGCTTGGCCTCGTCGACAAGCTGAAGACGCAAAAGGGCATTCTGATCACCCACAAGACGGTGCCGGGCGCCAATCACTTCTTCAACGGCCAGGTCGAGACACTGATGGCCGAATGCGAAGACTATCTTGACCGCCGCCTTGATGGCGAACTGGTCCCCGAACCGGCCGCCAAGCGGATCCGGTAAGTTTGAGAAACTTAACCAGATGGCGCGGATGATTTCCGCGCCATTTTCTTTTCAAGACGTGCGGGCTCAGAGAATTCGCCTGATGATATCTCGCATGCTGCGTTCATGGAGTGTTGCCGACCATGACCTCACCCCTCGCATTTGATGCCGTAGGCCTCGCAGGCGGTGGGAACCGCTGCTACTGGCAGAGCGGTTTCCTCAAGGCCTACAGCGAACACCAACCGCTCACACCCCGTTTCTACGTCTCTGTCTCGGCCGGCGCCTATCACGGAGCGATGCATCTTGCCGGTGTTGGCGATCGGGTGCGTGCCTCGGCGTTCGCCTTTGCCGAAAAGGGGCAACGCGGTGTCGATTGGCGGGCGCTTCGACGCCGGGAATCGCCGCTGGTTGTCGGATCCCTCTTCCGGCAGCTGCTCGCGAGCGAATTCGGTGAGGCGGAACTTGCAGCGCTGAAGGCCGCACCGCCGATGCTGATCCAGCTCTCCGGCCTGCCCGACTGGATGCCGGGCGCACTGGGTGCTCTGAGCTCGATCGGCGCCTACCAGATCGAAAAGCTGCTCACCGACGGCACCCATTCCAGGGCCGGTGCCCGCCTAGGGCTGCGGCCAGTCTGGGTCTCGACGCATAATGTCGACTATCCTGCCGAACTCGTCGATGCGCTGATGGCGACGTCTTCCGTGCCGCCCTTCATGCCGGTGGGCCGCGTCAGGGGCCGCGCCTATCTCGATGGCGGCCTGGTCGACAATCCGCCGCTGATCAAACTGCGCGAGGTCGAGGACAAGGGGTGGCGAACGCTGCTGCTCTCTACCCGCTACGGCCGCATCCCCCCGGCCGCACCGAACCGCGTCGTGGTCGGCCCGAGCGAAGACATCCCGGTCAGCAAGTTCGCCGTGGGCGACGCCGCCGGCATCCGGCATGCCTATGAGGTGGGCTTGAGCGATGGGTTGGCCTTCGCTCGGCAAGGCCTGACTGCAGAACCGGTCAAGTAACGTTCAAGCTCTCGGATTGGCGTGGTGCTGTCGCCAACACCCCGCCGCTTACCGGCTGCCCGACACCCGTCGTCCCCGGAAAGGTCAGCGGCAGTCCTTTCGCTGAGCGTACGGCGAGATAGGCCCAGGCCTCCGCTTCCATGGCGTCGCCGTCAAACCCGGCCTGTTCAGCCGTCAAGACCGCCGCTCCCTGCTCACCGGCCTGATCCACGAGATCGCCCATGATCGTGCGATTGAGCCTGCCGCCGCCGCAGATCACGAAGGTCTTCGGGAAAGCCGGCAAGTGTCCGGCGGATTTCAGGATCGCAGCAGCCGAGACATAAGCGAGCGTGCGGGCGCCATCCGAAAGCTCTGCCTCATGACCCTCGGGCGGACGAAAATCGTTTCGATCGAGCGAACGCCGGGTTTCCGCCGTGAAAAATGAATTGTCGAGATAACGGTCCGCCAGGGTCAACACGACCATCCCTTCGGACGCGATGCGGCCACCGTCGTCATAGGGAATGCCGGCATGCGCCTCGACCCATTGGTCGATCAGCGTATTGCCCGGCCCGCTGTCATAACCGAGGATGGTGCCGTCGCGGCCGAGATAGGTCAGGTTGGAGATACCACCTATGTTGACGAAGCACACCGGCCAGGCCTCCGCCGGGATCTGGTGCCCCAGCGCCTGGTGATAGACAGGCACTAGCGGAGCACCCTGCCCGCCATGCACCATGTCATTGGCGCGCATGTCGTACACGACGTCGATGCCGGTCTCCTTTGCCAAGAGCAGCCCGTCGCCGAGCTGCACGGTCAGGGCTTCGTCCGGCCGATGCAGGACCGTCTGCCCGTGGAAGCCGATGACGTCGATGTCCTCCGGGCGAAGGCCGTCGCGGCGGAGAAGCAGGTTCACGGCCTCTGCATGACGCAGGGTCAGGTCCCTCTCCATACGGGAGAGGTCGCCCGGCCGTTCGTCGCGTCGCTTGATCGCCTTCGCGACTTCCAGCGCCTCCTTCAGCCGGTCACGAAAGGCCGGCTCGTAGGTCACCGAGAGAAAGGGACCGCGCTCGACCACCGCCTCGCCATCGGTACGCAACAGTGCCACGTCGATGCCATCCATCGACGTGCCGCTCATCAACCCGATCGCCGTCCTGATTTCCGTCATTTGACACCCGATTCGTCTGCCGTTCGCGCCGGACATTCATGACCGAGACGGGTGCACAATTCAAAAAACAATGCTAAAGCCCGCGCGGATTTTGCAGATTGCCACCGAAAGACCAGAGAAACCGAAAGCAACAGCGTCATGACGAAGTTCAAGTCCGATTTCCTCCGCATCCTCTCCGAGCGCGGCTTCATTCATCAGATGTCCGATGAAACGGGGCTCGACGACCTGCTCGCCAAGGAAAGCGTGACGGCCTATATCGGCTATGACCCGACGGCATCGAGCTTGCATGTCGGCCATCTGATGCAGATCATGATGCTGCGCTGGTTCCAGCAGACCGGCCACCAGCCGATCTCGCTGATGGGCGGCGGTACCGGCATGGTCGGCGATCCCTCCTTCAAGGAGGAAGCGCGCAAGCTGATGACCATCGAGACGATCGAGGAGAACATTGCCTCGATCAAGCGCTGCTTCTCGCACTACCTCGACTACAACCAGGGCCCGAAGGGCGGCGCCCTGATGATCAACAATGCCGAATGGCTTCGCCCGCTGAACTATCTCGAATTCCTGCGCGATGTCGGTCGGCACTTCTCGGTCAACCGCATGCTTTCCTTCGACAGCGTCAAGACGCGCCTCGACCGTGAGCAGTCGCTCTCCTTCCTCGAATTCAACTACATGATCCTGCAGGCCTACGACTTCGTCGAGTTGAACCAGCGCTACGGCTGCCGGCTGCAGATGGGCGGCTCGGATCAGTGGGGCAACATCATCAACGGCATCGATCTCGGCCACCGCATGGGCACGCCACAGCTCTATGCACTAACGGCGCCGCTGCTGACCACGTCCTCCGGTGCCAAGATGGGCAAGTCGGCTTCGGGTGCCGTCTGGCTCAATGCCGACCTGCTGCCGGTCTATGACTTCTGGCAGTACTGGCGCAACACCGAGGATGCCGACGTCGTGCGCTTCCTCAAGCTCTTCACCATCCTGCCAATGGACGAGATTGCCCGTCTGGCTGCCCTTGGCGGATCCGAAATCAACGAAGCCAAGAAGATCCTCGCCACGGAAGTGACGACGCTGCTGCATGGTCGCGACGCCGCCGAACAGGCGGCCGAGACGGCGCGCAAGACCTTCGAGGAAGGCGCGCTAGCCGATACGCTGCCGACCGTCGAGATTGCCGCCAGTGAACTCGAGGCCGGCATCGGTCTGCTCGGACTGATCGTCAAGGCCGGCCTCGCCGCCTCGAACGGCGAAGCCCGTCGTCACGTCCAGGGTGGCGCGGTGAAGATCAACGATGCCGGCGTCTCCGACGAGCGCATGTCTGTCAGCACTGCAGAGGTCACGGCGGACGGCGTGATCAAGCTTTCGCTGGGCAAGAAGAAGCACATTCTCATCAAGCCTGTCTGACTGCCAAAAAAACAGACTGACAGCTCCCGAAAAGCCCGCAATTGCGGGCTTTTCTTTCTTCGTAAACAGGCATTAACCCATGGCGCGTTTTTAACCAGCATATCGGCATTGCTGCATAACGCGGCAACCCCATGCACAAACGCATAGCAGTCGCACATTATTTGCACTGCACAATCTTGTTTTACGGGCGTATAAGAACGTCAATCGCTGATGCGGAAGAAACCGCAAGATCAGCCAAGACGTTCACCGAGGAAACCATCATGAACCCGATCCGCATTGCCAAGAACTGGATGAGCTACCGTCGTACCATGGCCGAGCTGGGCAACCTGTCCTCTCAGACGCTGAACGACATCGGCGTAACCCGCTACGAAATCCGCAACATCGCTGCACGCTCCTTCCGTTAATCGGATCCTGCGTACAGCAGCCTGTCAAACGGCACCGCCTGGTGCCGTTTTTGATTCGTGCATCCGGAATGTGATCGCCCAGCGTTGCCAGCCGCTCCGCAGCCGATGGACCTTGCGCCACCAGCCGTGATATGGAGCCGCCCATGACGAACAGCACCCTTTCCCCCATTCACATCATCGGCGGCGGTCTTGCAGGCTCGGAGGCAGCCTGGCAGGCGGCAGAGGCCGGTGTCCCGGTCATCCTGCATGAAATGCGCGGCGTGCGCGGCACGGATGCACACAAGACCGACGGCCTTGCCGAACTGGTCTGCTCCAATTCCTTCCGCTCCGACGATGCGACGTCCAATGCCGTCGGTGTCATCCATGCCGAGATGCGGCTCGCCGGCTCTCTAATCATGGCCTGCGCCGACAAACACCAGGTGCCAGCCGGTGGCGCGCTCGCCGTCGACCGCGACGGTTTCTCCGAAGCCGTGACGGCCGCAATCCAGCAACATCCGCTCATAACCGTGACACGTGAGGAAGTGACCGGCCTTCCGCCCGAGGAATGGGACCTCGCCATCATCGCGACGGGACCCCTGACCTCGCCGGCGCTCGCCGAAGCCATCCGCGAAAAGACTGGCAAGGATGCCCTCGCCTTTTTCGATGCCATCGCGCCGATCGTGCACACTGACTCGATCAACATGGACATCTGCTGGTTCCAGTCGCGCTACGACAAGGTCGGTCCCGGGGGCACGGGGAAGGACTATATCAACTGCCCGCTCGACGAGACCCAGTACAACGCCTTCATCGATGCCCTGATCGAGGGCGACGCCGTGGGCTTCAAGGAATGGGAAGGCACGCCCTATTTCGACGGCTGCCTGCCGATCGAAGTCATGGCCGAGCGCGGTCGCGAGACGCTGCGCCATGGGCCGATGAAGCCGATGGGCCTCACCAATGCGCATAATCCGAATGTGAAGCCCTATGCGGTCGTGCAACTGCGCCAGGACAATGCGCTCGGCACGCTCTACAACATGGTCGGCTTCCAGACGAAGCTGAAATACGGCGCTCAGGCGGAAATCTTCCGGATGATCCCGGGGCTCGAGAATGCCGAGTTTGCCCGTCTCGGCGGTTTGCACCGCAACACCTATATCCACTCCCCGACTCTGCTCGATCAGAGCCTGCAGTTGAAGGTCCGTCCCGGCCTGCGCTTTGCCGGCCAGATCACGGGCTGCGAGGGGTATGTGGAAAGCGCGTCGATTGGCCTTCTCGCCGGACGTTTCGCCGCCGCGCAGCGCAAGGGCGAGACGATCAGCATTCCACCAGCGACAACTGCGCTGGGGTCACTGCTGAACCATATCACCGGCGGCCATATCGTCTCCGACGAGGAGCCGGGCAAACGATCCTTCCAGCCGATGAACATCAATTTCGGGCTGTTTCCGGAGCTGGAGCCCGGGTCGATCGTCAAGCCTGAAGGTATCAAGCGCTTCCGTGGCAAGGACAAGACGATCATGAAGCGTCAGCTGATTGCGGCGCGCGCGCTCGAACACTGCAAGACCTGGCTGGGCGCTGCCTGACGGCAGCTTCAGCCGGTCGTGCCGGACGCCGCATCCGGCTCCCTGTCTGCGTGACCGACATAGTTGCCAAGCAGCCAGAGTGAGACCTCCGCCACCACGGCGGCGTTCACGAAGGTGAATTCACCGTTGTGGAAGGGTGCATCGAGAAATTCGACCGCAAATCCCTTGCCGCTTGACAGCGGCTGCACACGCACGGTGCCCGGTTCGATGAGATGACAGGCGAAGTGGTTGCGCATGCTGCGCATGAAGCCTGCCTTGTTGTCGTGCAGTCGCACAAAAACAGCTTTGCCGTCCGCCGTGGCATGCAGGCTGCGGATCGCTTCCTGGGGGAAGGCACGGCCGAATTCAAGGATGGCGAGCCCGGCATCCTGAAAGCCCTCGTCTTCCTGCCGCACCATACGCGTAGAGAAGTAGGCAAGTGCCACGATCAGCGCAAAGACGATACCCCAAGTCACCATGATCCGCTCTCGCCTCCTTGGACAGATACTCTATCGCAAAGGCTGCTAGCAGACGAGCCTTGCGTGAACGTGGCGTGGCGGCCTGGGAAGTATCAGAGCCGCCCCGAGAACAGCAACCGCATCATGCCGAGCTGGCGCCGCCATTGTGGCGGCCGTATATCCGCCGTGAGAGAGACGCCTCCCGACTTCGCGGCTCGCTTCAGAACCGGCTCGGCCAGGGTGACAGGCAGGAAAGCCGGAAGGAGCCTCTTCGGCAGGCGGCCGGCGGAACGCGCCGTGCGCAGGTGATCGAGGCCGAAGCCGGCAAAGGCCTGAATGGCGGCGTCCACGCGATCATCCTTGCCGGCAGCCAGGAATGTCTCACGATCCAGACCGACGGAGGCGAGGATCTGCGTCGGTAGATAGACCTGCCCCCGAGCCTTGTGGATCGGCATAAGAAGAATAGCGCCGGCGACAGTGAGCGCCACGCCGGCATGGCCGACGATGTCGGCCGCGCTCTCGGCGGCGTCGGCGTCCAATACGAGGCTCGCCAATTGGATCAGTGCGGCGGCCGTTTCGCCGGCATAGCCCTCGAACATGCCGGTGGTTTCCATGGGATCGTCATAGAGATCGAAGATCCGGGCGTCCGCCATGGCAATGAGCGGCGCGACCGGCAGGCGCCAGGCCTGCATTGCGCGTAAAAGTTCGGCGGCGACCGGGTTGGCCGCCGTTTCGCCATGGGCGGAGCCTTCGAGCAGGTCACGCCAGTATTGCAGACGGACCTCCCCCGGCAGGGGCTCGTGAACCAGGTCGCGCACACGGGCGAGCTCGGCATTGTAGGCGTAGAGCGCGACGATTGCGGCACGCCGGTCGGCAGGCGCCAGCAGGGCGGCGAGGTAACGGTCCCGGTCCGTCTCGCGCAGCATCTGCAGGCAAAGAGCCTCATTGGCGGACGGAATTTCGCTCACGATGCACCTTTTTCGGGGACGGGGTCAGACCGCGATGAGGGCGGCTGCGACCGGACGTTCTTCGGCCAGCATGATGTTATACGTACGGATGGCAGCGCCAGTTCCCATCGGGTCCGTGGCGATGCCCTTCGCCTTCAAGGCCGCGCGAAGATCCGGATCGACGAGACGCAGCTGACGGCCGGTCCCGAGGATCAGGAACTCGATGCCGGTTTCGGCGAAGACGCGGGAGAGCGATGCTACCGTCAGCGGCTCTTCCTCCGTCTGCTCCCACCCATAGACACCGGAAGGCAGGAGCAGAAGTGAGCCGCGATGCGACATGTCGGCAAAGCGGAAACCGCCATTGCCGTAACTGTCGATGCCGGGCCGCCCTGGAAAATGGGCGTCACGGATGGTGACGCCCTTGTCTCCGAAGCCAAAGACCATCGGCTCAGGCCCCGGCCTTGGCTGGCACCTTTTCGCCTTCGGCGTCGTCCCGCTGGAAGTTTTCCGGGCGCAGCTTGAAGGCGATCAGGATCGGGCCGGCGATGTAGATCGACGAGAAGGTACCGATCAGAACGCCCGCCAGCATGGCGAAGGTAAAGGACGCGATGACTTCGCCGCCGAAGAGGTAGAGCGCGCCGAGGGCGAGGATCGTACTACCGGCGGTCAGAACCGTACGCGAAAGCGTCTGGTTGATCGATTCGTCGATGAGAACCTCGAGCGGCATCTTCTTGTAGCGCCTCAAGTTTTCGCGCATGCGATCGTAGACGACGACCGTGTCGTTGAGCGAGTAACCGATGATCGTCAGGATCGCCGCGATACTGGTCAGGTTGAACTCGATGCCGGTCAGGACAAAGAGGCCCAACGTGAAGATCACGTCGTGCAGCGTTGCGATGATCGCACCGAGAGCGAACTGCCATTCGAACCGGAACCAGATGTAGATCAGGATCCCGAGCAGAGCTGCAGCCACGCCGAGGGTTGCGGAGTAGGTCAGGTCACTCGACACGGACGGCCCGACCACCTCGACGCGACGGAAGTCGTATTCGGCTTCCAGTTCTCCTCGGACCTTGCTCAGCGCCGACTGTTCGGCATTCTCACCGCCGTCCTGCGCCTGCAGACGAATGAGCGCGCTCGAATCGTCACCGAAGCCTTGGGCCTGGACCTCACCGAGGTTCAACTCGCTGAGGCGATCACGGATATCGGAGAGATCCGCCGTCCCATTGCGGGCCTGGACCTCGATGATCGAGCCACCCTTGAAGTCGATGCCAAGATTCATGCCGATGGTCGCGAAACCGACGAGCGACGCCACGGAGATCAGCATGGCAAGGCCGAAATTGAACTTCCGTGCGGCCATGAAGCGAATGTTGCGGTTGTCGAAGAAGCCGGTGCGCACGCTCTTCGGCATGTGCTTCGGGCGCTTCCAGCGATACCAGAAGGCCATCAGCCAGAAGGTCAGCGTGAAGGCAGTGAAGACGGTGGTGACGATACCGATCGACAGCGTCACGGCAAAGCCGCGAACCGGGCCGGAGCCAAGGAAGAACAGGACAACGGCAGCAATCAAGGTCGTCAGGTTGGCGTCTACGATGGTTGCGAAGGCTTTCTTGAAGCCGACGTCGATTGCCTGGATCAGCGGCCTGCCATTGCGGGCTTCCTCGCGGATACGCTCGTAGATCAGTACATTGGAGTCGACCGCCATGCCCATGGTGAGCACGATACCGGCAATGCCCGGCAGGGTCAGCGTGGAGCCGATCAAAGAAAGACCCGCAAGGATCAAGGCGATGTTCGCTGCCAGCGCGATGTTCGCCATGATGCCGAAGGTGCCATAGAAGGCGAGCATGAAGCAGACGACGGCAACGCCACCGATGATGCTGGCGGTCACGCCGGCATTGATTGAATCCTGGCCGAGACCCGGACCAACGGTGCGTTCCTCGACCACCGTCAATGTCGCCGGCAGGGCCCCGGCGCGCAGCAGGACCGCGAGATCATTTGCACCTTCGACGGAGAAGTTGCCGGAAATCTGGCCGGAACCACCGAGAATCGGCTCCCGGATGACGGGGGCAGAGATCACCTGCTGGTCGAGAACGATCGCGAAGGGACGGCCGACATTTTCCTGGGTCGCCTGCGCAAAGCGCTGGGCACCACGGCTGTCGAAACGGAAGCTGACAACCGGCTCGTTGGTGCGCTGGTCGAACGACGCCTGGGCGTCGACCAGATTTTCGCCTGAAATCAGTGCACGGCGCTCGATAAGATAGGGTACGACCGGATCGTCGGTCGAATAGAGCACTTCCGACTGCGCCGGCGGTCGATTGTTGATCGCCTCTGTCACCGGCATGCTGGTGTCGACCATGTGGAAGGAAAGCTTGGCGGTCTGGTTCAGCAATGCCTTCAGCCGCTGCGGGTCGGTCAAACCGGGCACCTGAACGATGATACGGTCGTCGCCCTGGCGCTGGATCAACGGCTCGGTGGTCCCGAGCTCATCGACGCGGCGGCGGACGACTTCCATCGACTGCGTCAGCGCCGAAGAAACACGGTAGTCGATGCCCTCGTCTGTCAGCGAAAGGCGCAGCAGGCCACCTTCTGCCTGTTCCACGGCCACTTCGGTGACCGTGCCGCCAGTGATGCCGCCGACGCTCACCGGATCAGTCAGCGTCCGCAGCGCCTCGACGGCCGCCGCAACCTTGTCGGCATCGGTGATGCGCACCTGGATCTGCTGGCCGACGCCGGACAGACCCGTGTAGCGGATGCCCGCGTCACGCAGCTGCGAGCGCACGTCACCGACGATCGTCTCCAGGCGCTCCTTGACGATATCCTGACGCTCCAGCTTCAGCATGATATGCGAGCCGCCCTGGAGGTCGAGACCCAGGGTTATCTTCTGGGTCGGGAGGAAGGAGGGGAATGCATCCAGTTCCTCGTCCGTGAAGGCATTGGGCAGGGCAATCAGGACGCCGAGCGCGACGACCGACCAGATGAACAATGTCTTCCAGCGAGAAATGTAAAGCATGGAACTCTCGAATTAAGGCAGCGGAAAATGGCAAAGGCCGGCACGAGGCCGGCCCTGCGGGATCAGGCGGCGGTCTCGGCCTTGACCGGCTCGCCCTTAACGCGGACTTCCGCCACATACTGGCGCATTGCGCGAACCTTGACGCCATCGGCGATTTCGACTTCGAGCTCCTTGTCGTCGATGACCTTGGTCACCTTGGCGACGATACCGCCACCCATGACGACCTGATCGCCGCGGCGGATGGAGGACAGGGTTTCCTCACGCTTCTTCATCTGCGTGCGCTGCGGACGGATGAGGAAGAAGTACCAGACCACCATCAGGGGTGCGAAGAGCAGCAGCATCTCCAGTCCGGAACCCATGGCGCTCGAAGCGGCTGCGCCGTCCTGGGCAAAGGCCTGTGTGATAATCATGAAAAACTCCCATTGAATGCAAGTGGAGGGGCCGCACTGCCCCCTCGTCAGGTCGCCGGAATATAGTGAGAGGCCCCATGAATGCAACAGAAACAGCACTGCAGCGTACCATTTTCCGGCCCCCTACCCTTTCTGCCCGCAATTCTGCGTGATACCGCCCGGCGAGAGGCTCAATTGCCGGATCAGTCGACAAGGAGGATGACGATGGCCGATCAGACCGTGGCTGCACTTCTGGCCGAAGTGAAGCGTCTCGCCGATGCTGTGGAACGACTCGCCGGGCCCGCCCCCGCCGTCAACGACTGGCAAGCGGCAGACTGCTTCGTCTGGGGTCCCCAGCGTCTTCATCTCCAGCCGGTCAAACGTCCCAATCGCGTCGAACTCGGCCTGATCCGCGGGGTCGACCATGTCCGCGACATTCTGCATGAAAACACACTGCGTTTCGCGGAAGGCTTTCCGGCCAACAATGTGCTGCTCTGGGGCGCCCGCGGAATGGGAAAATCCTCACTGGTGAAGGCCGTGCATGCCGATATCGTCAAGGCGACGGGCGCCCCGCTGAAACTGGTGGAAGTGCATCGCGAGGATATCTCCAGCCTGCCTTCGCTGCTCGACATCGTGAAGGACACGCCGCACCGGATTGTCGTTTTCTGCGACGATCTCTCCTTCGACCATGACGACACGGCCTACAAGTCGCTCAAGGCAGCCCTCGACGGCGGCGTCGAGGGACGACCGGACAATGTCCTCTTCTACGCCACCTCCAATCGGCGACATCTCCTGCCGCGGCACATGATGGAGAACGAACAGTCTACGGCGATCAATCCGTCGGAAGCCGTCGAGGAAAAGGTATCACTCTCGGATCGCTTCGGTCTCTGGCTCGGCTTCCACAAATGCAGTCAGGACGACTACCTGACGATGATCGATGGCTATGCCGCCCATTTCGAACTGCCGGTTCCTCGCGAAACGCTGCACCACGAAGCGCTAGAATGGGCGACCACCCGCGGCGGGCGCTCTGGCCGCGTCGCCTGGCAATATATTCAGGATCTCGCAGGGCGACTTCGAATTTCCACCGACCGGCACTGAGGCGCCCGTCAGACCAGATGCAAAGAGGCCCGGAGCTCGCGCTCCGGGCCTTTTTACTTTCCTGGTACGCAGAACACTATTCCAGGAAAGTGATCGGGTTGACCGGGGCTGCATCCTTGCGGACTTCGAAGTGCAGCATCGGCCGCTTGACGTTGCCGGTCATGCCAGACGTGGCGATTGTCTGGCCACGCTGGACCTTCTGGCCACGCTGGACCGAGAGTGCGTCGGCATGGCCGTAAACGGTGACCTTGCCGTCGTCGTGGCGGACGAGAACCGTGTTGCCGAGTTCCTTCAGGCCATTGCCGGCATAGATGACCACACCGTTTTCGGCAGCCTTGACCGGCGTGCCCTGCGGCACGGAAATCGCGATGCCGTCACTGCGCTTGCCGTCGATGTTGGAGCCGAAGTTGGCGATGACAGCACCACGGACGGGCCAGCGGTACTTGCCGATGCCGGTCATTTCAGGGGCTGCAGTTTCAGGCTTGACGGCTGCGACTTCTGTCACCGATTTCGTTGCGGCCGGCGCCGTATAGCCGGCAGGCTGGCCGTTGGCCGGGACGGACGCGGTCTTCACCGGGTCGGCAGCCGGAGCTGCGGCAACCTGCGCAGGTGCTGTCGACTTTACACCCTTTGCCGGGATGGCGAGCGCCTGCCCGATGCGGATATTGCCGGTGGTCAGGCCGTTCGCCTTCTTGAGTTCGTCGACCGAGACGCCATTCGCCTTCGCAATACGCACCAGCGAATCGCCGGGCTTGACCACATAGGAACCGGCGCCCTCGCCTGCCCCGGTCATTGCCTTGCCGGTCGCGGCAGAGGCGGAAACCTGCTGTTTCTCGCGAGAATTCGGCGCATTCGGGAGGACCGCGACGTTCTGCTGCTGGTCGCCCGGCAGAACCGGCTTGCGGCCGTCCGTCGGCAGGCCGGATGCGTCGGCTGCAGCGCGTGCTGCATTGGGACCACCGAAGGTCGGGATGATGACGAGCTGGCCAGGGGCCGCGTCGGTCGGCTGCGTCAGGCCGTTGGCCTTGAGCAGTTCTTTCTGCGGAACGCCGTAGCGGTCGGCGAGCGTCGCGATGGTTTCACCTGGACGCAGCGTCACGCGGGCAGCGCCCGCCGTCGACCAGCCGCCCTGCTTCGGCGTCGTGCCGGTGCTGCGGGGTTCGACAAGCACCTGCTCAGGGTTTGCCATGGCCACCTGGCCGCCCTGCTGCGGTGCAGACGGGAAGGGCTGAGAGAGCGCTGTTGCGCGCTCGGAATTGTTGTTGGAAACCGGCGCCTGGGCCATACCCGAAGGTGCGGCGAGCTCGGATCGCTGGACGGATGCAGGGGTGCTGGCTGCACGGGCTGATACTGGCTGCTCATAAGCGGGGCTTGCCGGCATCGGCTGGGCCATGGCCTGGCTCTGACCATAGGCCCCACCACCATTCCCGATGTTTTCGGCGGGCACCGGCGGCTGACCACGCATTCCGGACTGACGAGGAATGGATGCCGTCGTCAGACTGTCGGTGGAGAAGACCGAGCTGAAGCGAGAGGCATCCGAACTGCACCCGGCGGCAGTGCCGGCGAGGAGCAGAGCGCCGCACAAACGGGCGACCGGCAAACCAGCTTTCGGCGATACACTTTTACGCATGACTCGACCCACATATGACACAACTTGATGTGGGTTCATTAAAGCGCGTTAGTATTACCGGTCGGTTAACCCCGTGGATTCGTTATGAACGAATTCGACGATGCGCATACAATTTATGCATTCGGTGCCTCCTCCGATCGCCCGTGGAATCCTCGCAAGGCCGAGGTATTCTGGCACAGGGTCAAAGGTGCTGGGCGATCTTCGGCTGCAGCGGAAGGAAGGGAACCTCGAAAAGGTCTTCCCTCTCAAAACGACTGCCGGTCTTGGTCAGCCGCACCATGATGCAGCGATCTTCCGTCACCATCAGGGGCACGAGCAGCATGCCGCCGGACACCAGTTGCTCGGCGTAAAATCGTGGCATGACCGGATAGGCCGCGGTCGAGACGATCCGGTCGAAAGTCCCCTCACCTGGCAGGCCGTTCGACCCATCGACCTGACGCAATATGACATTGCGTATTGATAGCTGCTCAAGTCGGCGTTGCGCTCCTGCGATCAGCGTCTTGTAGCGCTCGATCGAGATAACCCGCTCGGCGAGCCGGCCGATGACGGCTGTGAGAAAGCCGCTGCCGGTTCCAATTTCCAGGACGCGATGACCCGGCTTCACCTGGAGTTGCGATAAGAGCCGAACCGAGAGATCCGCTCCTTCCATGAACTGACCGCAGTCGATGGGAATGGAGCGGCTGGAATAGGCATTCTGTGCGAATTCAGGCGGCACGAATGTCGAGCGCGGCGTCTGTTCGACGGCCGTCAGCAGGTCGAGATTGGTGATGCCCTCTGCCCGCAGCCGGAGAACCAGTGCGGCGAAGCCCTCACGCTCGACAAGAGCCGACCTCAAGCCATGCCTCCGTCGGCAAGGGCTGCGGCGACGGCGTCCTGCACCGCATAATCCGTCATGTCGAGCTTCAGCGGGGTCACCGATATCTTCTTCTCGCGCAGCGCGTGGATGTCTGTGCCGGCGCGGAAATTGCCCTTGCGGTCACCGAAGCGGAGCCAGAAATAGGGCAGCCCCCGCCCGTCCTGGCGCTCCTCGACCGAAAGGCCGAAATCGAGCTTGCCCTGGGCGGTGACTTCGACGCCCTGAACCTCGGCCGGCTCGCAGTTCGGAAAGTTGAGGTTGAGAAATGTGCCGGGTGGTAGATCTACGGTCGAGAGCTTCTTCAGAAGATCGGGCGACAGCGCCTCGGCAACATGCCACGGGATCGGCGCACCCGCCTCGTAGCTATAGGCTTGGCTCAGCGCAAAGGATCTAATGCCGTGCACCGTGCCTTCGATCGCACCGGCAACTGTTCCCGAATAGGTAACGTCGTCGGCGAGGTTGGCGCCGGCATTGACGCCAGAGAGCACCAAGTCTGGCTTGCGGTCGAGCACCTTGCGGATTGCCATGATGACACAATCGGTCGGCGTGCCGCGCAGGGCAAACTTCTGATCTCCGAGTTCGCGCAGACGCAAGGGTTCCGAGAGCGTCAACGAATGCGCAAGGCCGCTCTGGTCAGTCTCGGGCGCCACGATCCAGACATCGTCGGAGAGGCTGCGGGCAATGCGCTCCAGGGCGGCGAGCCCCGGAGCGTGGATACCGTCGTCATTCGTCAGCAGGATGCGCATGGTCACTCCGGTCGCGGCGTGATCAGGCCGCCTTCTCGATTCTCTTGATGCCGCCCATGTAGGGCAGAAGCACGTCCGGCACGGTGATCGAACCGTCCTCGTTCAGGTAGTTCTCCATGACCGCGATCAGGCAGCGGCCGACGGCAGTGCCCGAGCCGTTCAGCGTGTGCACGAACGTTGTGCCCTTGCCGTCCTTGTTGCGGTAGCGGGCATTCATGCGACGCGCCTGGAAATCGCCGCAGACCGAGCAGGACGAGATTTCACGATAGGTGTTCTGGCCCGGCAACCAGACCTCCAGGTCATAGGTCTTACGGGCGCTGAAACCCATGTCGCCCGTGCAGAGCGCCATGGTGCGGAAATGCAGTCCGAGGCGCTTCAGGACTTCTTCCGCGCAAGCCGTCATGCGCTCGTGCTCTTCAATGGAGCTTTCGGCGTCGGTGATCGACACAAGCTCGCACTTCCAGAACTGGTGCTGGCGCAGCATGCCACGCGTGTCGCGACCAGCCGAACCCGCTTCCGAGCGGAAGGACGGGGTGAGTGCCGTGAAGCGTAGCGGCAGCTTCTCCTGATCGAGAATGTCACCCGAGACGAGATTGGTCAGCGTGACCTCCGCCGTCGGGATCAACCAACGGCCGTCCGTCGTCTTGAACAGGTCCTCGGCGAACTTGGGCAACTGGCCTGTGCCGTACATGGCGTCGTCACGCACCATCAGCGGCGAAGACACTTCCGTGTAGTCATGCTCTGAGGTGTGCAGGTCGATCATGAACTGTCCGAGCGCACGCTCGAGACGGGCAAGCTGGCTCGTCAGCACGGTAAAGCGGGCGCCCGAAAGCTTGGCTGCGCGCTCGAAATCCATGTAGCCGAGATTTTCGCCGATCTCGTAATGCTCAAACGGCTTGTGGTTCCAGGTCGGCTTGTCGCCGACGACACGGGCGACGACATTGTCGTGCTCGTCTTTGCCGACCGGCACATCACCGAGCGGGATGTTCGGGATGCGCGAGAGGGCATCGTTCAGCTCTGATGTGAGCTGGCGCTCTTCCTCTTCGGCCGCCGGCAGCGTGTCTTTCAGCGAGGCGACCTCGGCTTTCAACTTCTCGGCCAATTCCATGTTCTTCTGCGCCATGGCGGCGCCGATGTCCTTGGAGGCCGAGTTGCGGCGCGACTGCATGTCCTGCATCGCCTGGGCGACGGCACGGCGCTTCTGATCGAGCGCGATCAGCGCGGCAGACAGGGGCTCGGCACCACGCTTGGCAAGGGCTGCGTCCAGGGCCTCGGGGTTTTCACGGATCCACTTGATATCGAGCATCGTCGTTCCAGGTCTGGTGCTTTGACCGGGAGCGGAGTGGCCGGCGGCCATGTCCGGCCCCATGTCTTGATGGGTTATGGCGCGGCGAGATGGCTTGAAGCCCTCTCAGGTCTCGTCTGCCGCCGAAGCCTCGGCGAGCGCTGCCTCGTCTGCCGACTTGGCACGGCTCTTCTCGACGAGTCGCGCCGCGTAGATAGCCACCTCGTAGAGAAGGATCGTCGGCAGTGCAAGACCGATTTGGGAGAGCGGATCCGGCGGTGTCAGGACGGCGGCGACGACGAAGGCAACGACGATGAAATACTTGCGCTTGTCGGCCAGCCACTGGCTGTCCAGGATGCCGACCCGCGCCAGAAGCGTGGTGATGACGGGCAACTGGAAGACGAGGCCGAAGGAGAAGACCAGCGTCATGATCAGGCTGAGATATTCCGACACCTTGGGCAGCAGCGAAATCGCCACCTCCCCTTCGGCAGGGCTCTGCTGCATGGCGAGGAAGAACCACATGACCATGGGCGTGAAGAAGAAATAGACGAGCGAGGCGCCGAGCAGGAAGAGCAGCGGCGAGGCCACAAGGAAGGGCAGGAAGGCTGCGCGCTCGTTCTTGTAAAGGCCGGGCGCCACGAATTTGTAGATCTGCGATGCGATCACCGGGAAGGCGATGACCATGGCGCCGAAGGCTGCGACCTTCACCTGCGTGAAGAAGAATTCCTGCGGGGCGGTGTAGATCAATTCCGCCTTGCTCAGGTCCAGACCAGCCCAGGACACCGCCCACTTGTACGGCACCACGAGGATGTTGAAGAGCGGCTTGGCGAAATAGAAGCAGACGATAAAGGCGACGAAGAACGAACCGAGCGCCCAGATCAGCCGCGAACGCAGTTCGATCAGGTGTTCGATCAGCGGCTGGGGCTTATCATCCATGTCGCCGCTCATGCGCGGTCCTCACTCTTGGGCTTGCGCGGCTTGGGTGCCGCCTTGGCAATGGGTTTGTCAGCCGGCGTGGGCTTGGTGGCAGTCGCCCTGTCGGCAGCGACCTTCGGCTTCTTCGCCGCCGATGGCGCCGTGACCGGGGCTGCGACATCCACAGATGCCGATTTCGTGGATCTAGCGGCAGCCTTTGCCGGCACAACGGCCTTGGTGGCGGGCTTGCGGCTGCTTGCCTTTTTGGCGACGGCAGGCGCAGGCGCCGCTGGTGCCGAGGTCGCCGGAGCCGTGATTGACGCCGTCGGGGCCGGAGCGGCAGGTTGCGCGGAGGGCTGGACCACGGCCGGCTTCAGCGCATCGGGAACGCCGCCGAGACCGAGCGGCACCGCCGGAAGAATGGAATTTTCTTCGTATCCGTCATCGAGCGGCGCCGGCTTGCTCTGTGGCCGCGTGGAGCGCTCCAGATCCGACTTGATCTCCTGGCCCATCTGACGCAGCGGGTTCAGGGTCTCGCGGATCGAATTGGCCGGGTTCATCGAGCGGATGTCGTTGACCGAATTCTTCAGGTCGTCGAGTTCGGCCTCGCGAAGCGCCTCATCGAACTGCGCGCGGAATTCGCCGGCGGTCTGGCGCAAGCGCTTCGTCATCTTGCCGAAGGCCCGGATCATCGGCGGCAGGTCCTTAGGCCCCACCACGACGATCAGGATGACCGCGATCACCAACAGCTCGGTCCAGCCTATATCCAGCATGTAAACGGGCTCCTGATGCCACCCAGGGCGCCTCGGAACGGGCGCCGGTCTTCCAACGTTTCAACGACGAACGGGCAGCCCAAGAGCCGCCCGTTCAATCGGCAGATGCCGATCACTTCACCTCGTCGGCCTTGTGGTCGACCGTCTTCGTTACGGTCGGCTGGGCCGGAGCATTCGAGGCGGTCTGCTTTTCGCTCTCGTCCTCTTCGCTGATGCCCTTCTTGAAGCTCTTGATGCCCTTGGCGACGTCGCCCATCAGCTCCGGGATCTTGCCGCGGCCGAAGAGAAGCAGGACGATCGCCAGAACGATGATCCAGTGCCAAATGCTAAACGAACCCATGCCTGCCACTCCTTAGATTTTCGTTTCCCCGATGTAGGGGCTTTCCGGTGTCTTTTCAAACACCAAAATGTCTTTGGGCTCAACCGCAATCGTCACGTCACGCACGCCCGGCGACAGGATATCTGCCCTGATCCGGGCGCGGACGGGTCGCTCGGTACCAGGGACTGCAAGATCGAGCAGTTCGACGACGCCGAGAAACCGTCGTGCAATGATGCGGGCCGGAATGCTGCCGCCACTGTCACGCACGGCAAGATCGGACAGGCGAACCGCAATTTCGACCTCGGTGCCCTCGGCGAAATCGCCCGCAGGAGCTGCGCCCAGTGGCGTGTCCACGCGTCCGCTACGCACGCGGCCGGCAAACTCATTGATTTCAGAAAAGAAAGCTGCCGCGAAAATATCGTTCGGACGGCGATAGAGATCGTCCGACGTTCCCACCTGGACCAGACTGCCGTTCCTGAGCAGGGCGATGCGGTCGGCCATGCGCATCGCCTCTTCTGCGTCATGGGTGACGACGACGGCTGTCGCTCGGGTCTCACGAAGAATTGCAAGCGTATCGGCTCGCACCGTGTCCTTGAGCCGCGAATCGAGACCCGAAAAGGGCTCGTCCATCAGGAGCACGCTCGGTCGGGGGGCGAGCGCCCTCGCCAGTGCCACGCGCTGCTGCTCGCCGCCAGACAAGGCATGCGGGAACTTGTCGGCATAATGCGCGAGCCCGACGCGCTCGAGTGCAACCATCGCCTCGGCCACAGCCTCCTTGCGCGGCAGCGCCGTCAGGCCGAAGCGGACATTGTCGAGCACGCACATGTGGGGGAAGAGGGCAAAATCCTGGAACATCAGGCCGATGCCACGCTTTTCCGGCGGCAGGAAGGTAGACGGACCCGCCACTTCTCGGTCATTGATCACCACCCTACCCGAGGTCTGAGCCTCGATGCCGGCGGCTATCCTCAAGAGCGTCGTCTTGCCGGATCCGGACGGACCGAGCAGGCAAAGCACCTCGCCCGGCTCTGCCGTCAACGAAACGCCGCGGATCGTGTCCTTGCCGTGATAGCTGTGTTGAATGTCCTCGAACGTCAGACGCGCGGCAAAGGTCACGCCCGCCGTGCGCTGGCCGTCTCCGTGCTGGGTCTTCGCTGGGTTCATTCTGCCGTCCGCGCGGTACAGTCCGGATCGTTGCGGCCGCAATGACTGCAGACGAGCCGGCGAGGACCGGTCACCATTAAAAAGCTGACCCTATTCCTCTGCTTCACCGCCCGGAGTCAAGAGGCCGAGTTCCTCGAGATCGAGCTGCGTGATCGGATCTTCCTCGTCCGTCAGTTCGTCATGGCCCATGGGAAGGGGAATGTTGAAGTTCGCGGGTATGCGGCCGGAGAGCAGGCCTGCACCCTTCAACTCTTCGAGACCGGGCAGGTCGCGCAGCTCTTCCAGACCGAAGTGATCGAGGAAATCTCGGGTCGTACCCAAGGTCACAGGGCGACCCGGCGACCGTCGGCGCCCGCGAAAGCGAACCCAGCCGGCCTCCATCAGCACGTCGAGCGTGCCCTTGGAGGTTTGGACGCCTCTGATATCCTCGATCTCGGCGCGGGTGACCGGCTGGTGATAGGCGATGATCGCCAGCACTTCGAGCGCGGCACGCGAGAGTTTCTTGACCTCGGCCTCGTCGTTGCGGATCGCGAAAGAGAGATCAGCGGCTGTCCGAAAAGCCCAGTGGTCGTCGACCTGCACGAGGTTCACGCCACGGGCGGCATAATCTTCCTTCAACAGATGCAAGATCTCGGTGGCTGCTATGCCGCGCGGCAGGCGCTCTTCGATGAAGGCGGTCGAGACCGGCTGGGCCGAGGCGAAGACCAGAGCTTCGGCTATGCGCAGTGCCTCGCGCCGGTCGAGTTCGCCACGTAGTGAGGCGGAGTGGCCACTCTCCTCCGGGTCTGCACCGTCTCCCGGCTCAAGATCATCGACATCGGCCATGGCAGTATCACTCCACCGATTTCAGCGCTTCGGCCTTGGGGCCGCTGCGCATGTAGATTGGCTGAAAGGCGCCGTCCTGGCGGATTTCAAGACGGCCTTCGCGCACCAGTTCAAGGGATGCTGCAAACGAGCTCGCGATCGCCGTCACCCGATCCTCCGGGCTCGGCAGATAGCGCAGCAGGAAATGGTCGAGCGCGGTCCAGTCCGAGATCTCGCCGATCATCCGGGTCAGGATCCCGCGCGCGTCCGACAGCGACCAGACCCTTCGCCGCTCTATCGTTACCTGCATGACCGCCTGGCGCTGGCGAATTAGCGCATATGCAGTGAGCAGATCGTAAAGCGAGGCCTCATAGGCGCTGGTGGCACGCGAAGGCACGTGCTCCGGCATCCCGCGGGGATGCACGTCACGGCCGAGCCGGTTGCGATTGATGAGCCGGGTCGCCGCCTCGCGCATCGCCTCCAGCCGCTTCAGGCGGAAGGCGAGCGTCTGCGCCATCTCCTCCCCGGAAGGGCCATCGTCCTTGGCCTGCTGCGGGATCAGCAGGCGCGATTTCAAATAAGCGAGCCAGGCGGCCATGACGAGATAGTCGGCAGCGAGTTCGATGCGGATCCGCCGGGCGCTTTCGATGAAGAGAAGATATTGCTCGGCGAGCGCCAGCACCGAGATGCGGGCGAGATCGACCTTCTGGTTGCGGGCGAGGAAAAGCAGGAGATCGAGCGGCCCTTCGAAGCCGGCCACGTCGATCAGCAGCGCCGGGTCGCTTGCGGCCCGATCCTCGGCATTGTCCTGCCAGAGGCTGTCCATCGGCGTCGGGACCGGCGTTTCCCCTTGCGAGGGCCGGTTGACGATCGTCGGCTGGACCGGGCCACGCACCATCAGGCCACCGCCATCAGGTTGGCAAACTCGTCGCGCAGTGCCTGCTCGTCGGCAGTGTCGGGCGCGACGAAGGCCGCCTCGACGGCGTCTGCTCGCGCACGCGCCTTGCCGGAAAGTTCGGAAACGGCAGATGCTACGGCCTTCATCTCGTCCATGTGGCCATGGCAGTGCAGGACGACATCGAGGGTCGCCGCGATCCGTACCGCGCGTTCCCCGATCGTGCCTTCCAGCGCATTCATCGAAATATCGTCGGACATCAGCAGCCCCTCGAAGCCGATCGCCTTGCGGATGATCTCCTCGGTGACGATGCGCGAGGTCGAGGCCGGATGATCGGGATCGATGTCGGTATACACGACATGACAGCTCATGCCCATCAGCTCATGTGCCAGCGCCTTGAACGGCACGAAGTCATGCGCCTCGAGTTCTACACGCGGTACGGTGACGACCGGCAATTCGTGGTGGCTGTCGGCCATGCCGCGACCATGGCCGGGGATGTGTTTCATCACGGGTAAAACACCGCCGGTCTTGAGGCCATCTGCTGCCGCCTGCCCCATCTTCGCGACCACATACGGATCGTTGGAATAGGCGCGGTTGCCGATGACATTGGAGGCGCCTTCGATCGGCACGTCGAGAACGGGCAGGCAGTCGACATTGATGCCGAGGCGATAGAGGTCGAAAGCGTGCAGGCGGGACATCAACCAGGCCGCCCGCAGCCCCTTCTCCGCATCCTGAACGTAGAGCGCACCGAGATCGGCGCCTGAGGGATAACGCGGCGCGATCGGCTCACGGATGCGTTGCACGCGCCCACCCTCCTGATCGATCAGGACCGGAACTTCGGTACCGCCGCCCACCGTCTCACGCATTTCAGCGACCAGATCCTTGACCTGCTCGGTATCGCCGATATTGCGGCCAAAAAGGATGAAACCCCAGGGCTGCTCATCGCGATAGAATGCCTTCTCGTCAGCGGTGAGACGCTGGCCGAGGCAACCGAGGATCATGGCTTTGGCGGGACGGGATTGTGCTGTCATGGAAAGACCATATCGGTGGGGATGAAAAAGCCGAAGGGACCGGGCACGAACTGCCGCCCCTCATACACAAGAAAAGAGGCGGAACACGTGATCCCGCCTCTCGAAATATCTGATATCAAGCCTGTTCTCAGCGGGAGACGAGGCAGCTGCCGCCGGCGGCGCGATATTGTTCGCAGAGCGCCACGGCGGCATCCTTGGAGCCCGCAACGATGCGGACGCGGTAGAAGGTGCCCTTGCCGGGAATATCGGCCTGACGGATTTCATAGGGCTTGCCGCCAAGCACGTTGCCAAACTTGGACGACAGGTTGCGATAGCTCCTCTGCGCGTCGGCTTCCGACGGCAGCGAGGCAATCTGGATGCCGAAGCTGCCTGCAGGCGCGGCGGTGGCTGGCGCCGGTGCCGCAGCAGCCGGAGAGGCGGCGGCAACTTCAGTGGGAGCTTCAGCCGGCGCAGGTGCTGCCGGTTGGGTCGGACGGACATTGCCCTGGTCGGTGACAGTTCCAACGACGTTGACCGGCTGGTCGGCTGGACGGCTCGTCGGGATCGGTGCACGCGGCGCAGCCGCGTCACTTGCAGCAGCCTGAGTGGCTGCGGCATCCGTGGCCGCCAATGCCTCAACCGTCTCCGGCGTCGCCGCCGCCAGCGCGGTTGCAGCTTCTGCCGATGCGGCAGGCACTGAAGCGTCCGGTGCTGCAGCCTCTGCCGGGCCACCCGGCGTCACGACGCGGGTATCAACGGTCCTGACGGTGTCGCCGGTATTGGCGGAAGGCACGCTCGGCGGTGCGAGGACCGGCGCATCAGCCGTCGCCTGAGAAGGGGTCGCAGCGGCCGTTGCAACCGGAGCCGGGGTCGGCTCGGCCGGCACTTCCTGAGCAACCAGGGTGCCATCCGGACGGACGATCATGGTGCGGACCCTGCGCGGCGTGATGGTCGCCGGGTCTTCGGCGGCTGCCTCCTGGGGCTGGCCGTCAGGCAGGAGACGCGGATCCTCGGTCTCGCCGACCGGTGTCGCCATTGCCTCGTTTTCGCCTTCCAGCGGAAGCGATTCCGGGATCAGCGTGCGCTGTACCACATCGACAGGCTCTTCCTCGGAGGAAATCAGGCTCGTCTGTTTGGGGTCTTCGACTCCATTGCCGGCAACGCGATCGTAGACGGCCTTGTCCTGGTTCGGAACGGATTTGCCGCCCGGATTTTCCGGCACGATCTTCACCGGCGACTTGTCGGCTGCAATCACCTGCGGCTCGCCGCTGGAGAGCGTGCCGACGGCACCGCTGCCGAGCCAGGCATAGAGCCCACCCGCACCGGCAAGCAACATGACGACGGCCGTTCCGGCCATCAGATAAGGCTTGATGCGGCGGAAACGGAAGCCCTGCCCTTCACCGGCGATGGTGATGTGCCCACGGCTCTCCGGCTCGAAGTGACCCGAGGCCGACATGGTGGTCAGGAGATCCTCTTCGAGCGCCTTCTCGAAGGCGTCGAAATCTTCGAGCGGCTGGGCTGATGCCTGCGGGGCAGCCGCGACCGGCGCGGGGGAAACGCGGCTGGCCGGGACTGGCTTCGGCTGTGGCGGCGCAGCTGGCTCTTCGAAGAGCGTCGCGAGTTCGGCGTCGATATCGATGTCGTAGTCCGGCTGGGCCGGCTGGGGCGGACGCGTTTCCGCAACCGGCACTTCCGGCACATCCATGCCGCTCAGGGTTTCGAGCAGTTCATCCTGTTCCGAAATCTCGGACGGATCAAAGCCGAAGCTGTCGTCGATGGGAGCGGCCGGGCGAGGCTGCGCCGAGGACTGAACAGGTGCCGGGGCATAGGTCTCAACCACTGGACGCCGCGTCGGCGCAGAAAAGGTCGGCGCGGCGGGGGCCGCAAACGTCGCGGTCACCGGGGCGGCGACAAAAGACGGCGCAATCGTCGGCTCCGGACGAACCGGAGCCAGCGGCACAGGAGCGGCGGCGAATACGGGTACCGGCGCGGCCGCTGCAGCGACCATCGCAGGCGCCGGCTGGCTCGGAGCTCGCTCCGGGGCGACGTCAAGTTCGGACAGATCGAGTTCGATCTCATCCAGCTGCAGATCGAATTCCTGATCGGCGAAGGGATCGAAATCATCCTCGGCTGTGGCGGGCGCCGCGCGCTGGACAGCCGGCTCCTCGGCCTTGGGAGCGACAGCGGCTTCCTCTTCAAGCGAGAGGTCATCAAGGAAGTCGAAGCCGAAGTCCGGCTCATCATCAGTGACCTGACCGGCCGACTGCGTCGAAACCGCCTGATCCGCATCGAGGGCAAAGGGATCGAATTGCGGCGCAACTGCGGGCGCCGACACTTCGGACACGGCGACAGACGAAACCGCCGGAATAGGCTCGACGGGACCCGAGGCCCAGTCGAAGGTCGCCTTGCCAAAGCCGAGATCAGCGAGCGGCTGCGGCGCCTCCACCGACGGAGCGCTCGGCGTCTCGAAGCTCGAAAGATCCAGGGCCGGCACTTCCACGGGAGGCTGCACGGCAAGCTGCGGCTCGGCACGGCGAACCGGCTGCGCAGAGAAATTGGCCAGCGGCAAACGCAGGCGCGGCGGCTCCGGCTGAACAGGACGCGTCGGGGCAGCAACCGGCTCGGGAAGAATGTCGGCATCCGATACAGCGAATTCCAGCTCGTCGGCAAGATCGAAGGAGATATCGGGCTCGGCCACGCGCTCGAAGCGCACTTCGTCGCGATCCGGCGTCAGAACCGGATCTGCTGCATAGCGATCAGCACGCGGCTCATAGACTTCGGCCGACGACAGGTCAGGAGTTACGGACTCGACCTGTTCAGGCTCATAGGCAACATCCGGCTCCGCATACGCTGGGGCCTGAGGTTCGAAGCTGGGCTCTTCCCGATGCCGGGTCGACTCATAGGGCTCCACGACGGAAGGACGCGACAGCACGGACTCCGGAGCCTCGACGGAAGGACGCGACAGCACGGACTCCGGAGCCTCGAGTGCCGGCGCATAGGACGTGAGATCGGGCGCCGCCTCATAGCCCTCGAACTCGCGCATCAACTCGTCTTCGAGATTGAAATCGGCCGAACCCATGGCCGGCGCATGCGGTAGCGTTACCACAGGCTCGCGCTTCAGGGGCTGATCGAACCCGACAATGCGGGCGAGTTCTGCCAACGGATCATCATCCGCGAAACCATCGCCCTGCGATCGCATGTTTGCAGCCTGCTTCTGTACCATACCCTGTTCCACTCACTCACGCGACTCAACGCCTGCCAGCGCAATGTGGGGAATTGGTGACGATACTATCGCATTTCGACCGGAGCTTCGGTGCCAGTAATGGCCAGTCCCGACTTCAACACGGAGGCGACAGCATGCACCAGCCCAAGCCTGGCGATGGTTAATTCTCTATGTTTATCGTTAACAAAGCGTAATTCGGGCGAATCCTTGCCCTTGTTCCAGTGAGCATGGAGCGAGCTTGCCAGATCATGCAGGTAAAATGCAAGACGATGCGGCTCCTGCGACAGCGCTGCAGCTTCGATAATCCTTGGATATTCAGCAATCTTGGCCACCAGCGACAGTTCCGTAGGGTCTTGGATCTGTCCCATTACGGCACTGGCGAGGTCGAGGTTCTCAATGTCGAGATCCGGGAATGCTTCTTTCGCCTGGCGCATGATCGACATGCAGCGGGCGTGCGCATATTGCACGTAAAAGACCGGATTGTCCTTCGACTGCTCCGTCACCTTGGCAAAGTCGAAGTCGAGCGGCTCGGAATTCTTCCGGTAGAGCATCATGAAGCGCACCGAATCGCGGCCGACTTCCTCGACCACTTCGCGCAGCGTCACGAAGTCGCCCGAGCGCTTCGACATCTTCACCGGCTCGCCGTCGCGGTAGAGCTTCACGAGCTGGCACAGCAGCACGGTCAGCTTCGACTTGCCTTCGGAGACCGCGCGGTTGACGGCTTCGAGCCGCTTCACGTAGCCGCCATGGTCGGCGCCGAGCACGTAGATCATCTCCGAGAAGCCGCGATCGAACTTGTCCTTGAAGTAGGCGACGTCGGCAGCAAAATAGGTGTAGGAGCCATCCGACTTCATCAGCGGACGGTCGATATCGTCACCCACTTCTGTGGAGCGGAACAGTGTCTGCTCGCGGTCTTCCCAGTCTTCCGGAAGCTGGCCCTTCGGCGGCGGCAGCGTGCCACGATAGACATGACCCTTGAAGGTCAGGTCGTTGATCGCCGTGCGGATCTTCGCGGCGTTGTTGGCATGCAGCGTGCGCTCGGAGAAGAAGATATCGTGATGAACATTGAGCGTGGCCAGATCGTCGCGGATCATGGCCATCATCGCGTCGATGGCCTTTTCCTTGACGATGGCAAGCATGTCCTCTTCCGGCATGCCGTAGAGCTTGGTGCCGTATTCGTCCGCCAGCGCCTTTCCGACCGGAACGAGATAGTCGCCTGGATAGAGACCGGCCGGGATCTCGCCGATATCCTCGCCCAGTGCCTCGCGGTAGCGCAGGAAGGCGGAACGGGCGAGCACGTCGATCTGCGCGCCGGCGTCGTTAATGTAGTATTCCTTAGTCACCTCGTAGCCGGCAAAGCCGAGCAGGTTGGCGAGCGTATCGCCAACGACGGCGCCACGGCAATGGCCGACATGCATTGGGCCGGTCGGGTTTGCCGAGACATATTCGACATTGACCTTGTGGCCGGCACCGACGGACGCACGACCGAAATCGGTTCCCTCCCGGATCATGATCGCGAGCAGACGCTGCCAATAGGCGACCGAGAGGCGGATGTTGATGAAGCCGGGACCGGCGACGCCGACGTCTGCGATATCGGGATCCTGCTTCAGCTTCTCGCCGATCAGGTCGGCCAGAGCCCGCGGGTTCATGCCCATGCCCTTGGCCAGCACCATGGCGGCATTGGTTGCGGCATCGCCATGGCTGGCATCGCGCGGCGGCTCAACGACGATGCGGCTGAAGTCGAGGCTGTCGCGCTTCTCGCGCACCGCCTCGATTTCGTCGAGCGCTGCTTTGATCCGGATTTCGAAATCGGCGAAAAGATTCATGGCGTGTCCCTCAGCGCCGATGCTGCGCACCGGCACTCCTTAAGAATTTCGTCGGGTGCCTATCGCAATTCGGGAGTCCGGTCAAACAACTCCCGATGCGTGCGCACCGCGTAGGTGTCCGTCATGCCGGCCAGATAGTCGCCGACATGCCGAGCCTTCTGGCCGTCGTTGAGGCCAGAGATGTGGTTGACCCAGAAGTGGCTCTTCATCAGCTTCGGGTCGGCCATATAGGCATTGAAGAGGTCTGTGACGATCTCTGCGGCAGCGGCACGGATGCGCATGATATCGGGATGGCGGTAGATGCGGCTGAACAGCAGCTTCTTGATCGCCTTGTCGGTCTCGGCCATCTGGTCCGAGAAGGTGGCGATCGTCATCGAGGCCGCCCTGATATCCTCGACACTGTGTGGCTCGACCTGCTTCAGCCGGTCCTGTGCGACGCCGATCACATCTTCGACCATGCGGGTGATCTGCCGGCGCATGATCTCGTGGGTGAACCTGTCAGGATCGAGATGCGGATAGCGGTCGCGCACCTCCTTCATCAGCCCGGCGAGGAAGGGTACGTCTTCCAGCATCTCGAAGGTGAGGTAACCGGAACGCAAGCCGTCATCGATGTCATGCGTGTTGTAAGCGATGTCATCGGCAATGGCCGCGACCTGAGCCTCGAGCCCGGCAAAGCTCGCCAGTTCCAGATCATGGATCTCGCAATAATCGAGGATCGGCTGTGGAACGGGTCCACGCGTCCCCTGCCCGTCCTTGGTTTTCAGAGGTCCATTATGCTTCACAAGACCTTCGAGCGCCTCCCAGGTCAGGTTCAATCCGTCGAAATCGGCATAACGCCGTTCGAGCTTGGTCACGATACGCAGCGACTGGGCATTGTGGTCGAAGCCGCCATAGGGCGTGAGCACTTCGTGCAACGCATCTTCACCCGTATGACCAAACGGCGTGTGGCCGAAGTCGTGCACCAGGGCCACGCCTTCCGCGAGATCCTCGTCGAGCTTCAAGGCACGCGCCAGCGCGCGGGCAATCTGCGCCACCTCGATCGTATGGGTGAGACGGGTGCGATAATGGTCACCATCCGGGCCGATAAAGACCTGGGTCTTGTGCTTGAGGCGGCGAAAGGCGGTCGTGTGGACGATGCGGTCGCGGTCGCGCTGGAATTCGGAACGCGTGAGGCTGCCGCCCTCGGCAAAGAGGCGGCCGCGGCTCTTCCAGGGATTGGTGGCGAAAACCGCCCGCTCGCCGGTGCCAAAACCCAGTGCTGATTGATCGATCGTCATGCCTGTGCCGCTTGCTCCCCATTGACGCAACTCTTGTGCCTTCATACCTATAGCGGACAAAGCCGCAAGGCGATGCGGGTTCCGAAGCGGTTTCGGGCCGCGCCGCCCTGTCAAAAATCGCGCAATTGCGTGACAATGCGGTGATTTGCGAAGAAACGACCGTTTTCACCGGGCCTTGAACCCGGCAGGAGGCCAAATGAGCACCGAGACCGTCACCCTTTCCGAGGCCGCTGCGAAGCGAATCGCAGCGATCGTCGCCACCGATGCCGAGAAGCAGGCGCTGCGCGTCTCCGTCGAAGGCGGCGGCTGTTCAGGCTTTTCCTACAAGTTCGACCTCGACGGCCAACCGGCAGGCGACGACATCGTGATCAGCCGTGACGGCGCGACCGTCCTCATCGATCCGATGTCGCTGATCTACATGGCAGGTTCGGAGATCGACTTCGTCGACAACCTGCTCGGCCAGTCCTTCCAGATCAAGAACCCCAATGCGGTGGCGAGCTGCGGCTGCGGCACCAGCTTCTCCGTGTGAGTGACGCATGAAAATTGCCACCTGGAACATCAACGGCGTCAAGGCGCGCATCGAGAACCTGTGCCAGTGGCTGAAGGACAGCGATCCCGACATCGCCTGCCTGCAGGAAATCAAATCTGTCGACGAAGGCTTTCCACGCGGTGAGATCGAGGCCCTCGGCTATCATGTCGAGACCCACGGCCAGAAGGGTTTCAACGGCGTCGCGCTCCTCTCGAAGATGAAGCCGGATGAAGTGAACCGCGGCCTGCCCGGTGACGATACAGACGAACAGGCCCGCTTCATCGAGGGCGTGTTTTCCGTCGAAGGCGGCGTGGTGCGTGTCTGCTCGCTCTATCTGCCGAACGGCAATCCGGCCGATGATCCGGTCAAATATCCTTATAAGCTCGCCTGGATGGAAAGGCTCGAAGCCTTCGCCCGGGATCGCATGGCGCTCGAGGAGCCGCTGATCCTCGCCGGCGATTACAATGTCATTCCGGAACCGCATGATGCGAAGGACGCGAGCCAGTGGATTACCGACGCGCTCTTCCTGCCGCAGACGCGTGCCGCCTTTCGACGCCTGGAAAACCTCGGCTTCGTCGACGCCGTTCGCGCCACCAGTGACGAAACGCCACTTTTCTCCTTCTGGGATTACCAGGCCGGTGCCTGGCAAAAGAACAATGGCATCCGCATCGACCACCTGATGCTGTCGCCGGAAGCGTCTGACCGGCTGCGTTCGACGGCGATCGAGAAACATGTGCGGGCCTGGGAAAAACCGTCAGACCATGTTCCAGTTGTCGGCCACTTCGCCTTCTGATTTTCAAAGCCTTTAGCAAACAGACAAACAAATGGGCGCTGATGCGCCCATTTCGGTGTTTGCAGCAAGGTTCGAGATTTGCGGCCTCAGTCGCCCTGTTCGTAGACCTGCGGTGCAAGCGCCACCGCCACGCGGCGATCGTCCTCGGTCGCAAGCGAGAAGGCTCGCTCCTGCAGATCCTGCATCCACGGACAATCCTTCTGACTGCAGCGCTCCAGCGCCGCCGTCAGGAAGGCGAGCCCACGGACCGTCTGGCCTTCTTCGAACAGCACGTTGCCAAAGATCGACATGGCGCCGGCATGGCCGCTCTTGCGCGCCATGTTGAGCCATTTCTTCGCCTGCTGGACATTCACCCCGCCGCCCTCGCCGGCGAGGATCATGCGCGCCAGCTGGAACTGGGCTTCTGGCACGCCAAAAGTAGAGGCGACCTGGAAATAGATCTGTCGTGCCTGGGCAAGGTCCGCCTTCACGGGACTGTCGGGAATGCCCTGGCGGTAGTAGCGGGCAAGCGACAGAAGCGCGTTGACGAAGAAACCGGTATCGGCCGAACCGGGCTCGACGCCCTGATTTGCAATCTCGGCGTAGATCTTGAAGGCTTCGAAATCGTTCTCGACAACGCCGTCGCCGGCTTCATACATATTGGCAAGCGCCCAGCGCGAGCCCGTATGGCCCTTCTCGGCAGCGTAGCGATAGGCCTCGACCGCCTCTTCCTTCTGGCCCTTCTTGTAGGCATTGAAGCCGAACTTGAAGAGATCGAAAGGTCCGGACTCTTTGCTGACGCCGCCATTTATGTCAAAGGCACGGGCAGATGGGCCGCCGGACAGCAACAAGGCTGCCGTCACAAGCACCACGGAAGATTTCCAGTCACCTAGACGCATGGGTCCGCACAATTTCCAAGACATGATGGACATCAGAAGCACCGCCCCGCATTTGCGGCCGGTTCGACTGCGCCCGACTTCGAGATTACACCACAGCGGTGAATAGACGGTTCATGTCCAACCTTGTCGGCCGACTTGCCGTCACTCTTCAATATTGTTCTCGTCTGCATGACCTGGAGACTAGACCGGATTTCCGGCAAGACCGGGGCGATCGATCGCGCCCTCTTTATTTCGTCCGCCAGACAGGCCGACCGCTCCCCAAAAGCAGTCGAAGTCATTGCTATCAGCACCGATTTTTCGCCCCAGAGGCTCATGTTGAACTCTTAACGCCACCACCGGAAACAGCCCCCGCCGTTCCTTGCTGACACCGGTGCTCTTCGTTTGTGGCGGGAAATGGACAAATTCGGCACAGCCGCGGCGGCCGATCAAGGATAGATGCGCTGTTGCAAAATCATCACATTCCGGAAAGCTGAAATAGAGGTGGCGGCTAGAAACGAAAGAAGCCCGGACGAGCCGGGCTTCTGATCTTGCTGCGCTGCTCTGGCTCAGAAGGAGATGCGGTAGTTGGCGCTGAGTGCATATGCCCAGTCGCCATCGGCCGTGGCATCGAAGTCTGCGCCATCAGCGACCGACTGCTCGCCTGAGGTCAGGTAGGAGGCGGCGGCGCCGATGCGCAGTACGCCCGGGCCGTGCTTGATCTGAGCGCCTGCACCGAGCGTCCAGGTGTCAGAGAAGATGTCCGCACCCGTACCGACGCCCCGATCCCATGTCAGGCTGAGCGCACCGGACACTTTTTCGGTGATCTGGTGGCCGACACCACCGGTGATGGTCCAGCCGTCACGCCAGAAGAAGTTCTTCTGCTGATCTACGTCCGCGCCGAATGCCAGCCCTTCAATGGTGTAGTTCAGGGTCTGAAGAACACTCCAATCGGTCCACTTAACGGAGGCGAAGGCGAGCCAGCCCGGAGCGATACCGCTCTGCAGGCTGAACTCAAGTGATTGCGGGAGAGTTCCCGTGCCGCTCGCGTCGTATTCCGAACCGAGAGGTATACCGATGTTCACCAGCGGCGCGCCGGAGAAAAACGAGCCTTCAGCGTTGTGATCCACGGCGGAGCGATACATTACCTCTGCTCTGAGGGCGTATTCCTTGATCTCATATGCGGCCCCTAGGCGGTATCCAAAAGCACTGGATTCGTCGAGATTCAACGTGCCGTAGTCTTTCACTTCGGTGTAATCAAAAGACTGAGAGAACCCACCGCCAAGGAAGTGGAGCTGTCCTGGGCCGACGTTGAAGTTAACCGCACAAGTACCACCCAGTTCCGTCGTATCGAAGCCGGACTCGATCACGGCATTGCCGCCAATCACCAGTGGCAGTTGCCCAAAACCTGGAGGAGCAGTCAATGCAGCAGCGACATCGGCACCTCTGTCCGCATTTTGCGCATCGTCACCATAGGAAGACGATGCTCCAAAAGGCTCCGTGTACGTAATCGCACAAGAGAAGTTCTCGGAGACGCGGAATTTTGCAGCAAACGACGGAATTGCATAGTTGTCGCTGTATGCGTCGTCGGATGACGAGGTCCCGTTGACAGTATCAAACGCCCGATCTGGCATTACATAGATAACGCCACCGCGGCCCGCTATCGTCCCATCCTCATAAAGAATGTCCGTATCGGCCTCACCACGGGCGAAACCGCCTGCCTGCGCGCCTCCCACGAATGCGCATGCTGCGATCAGCCCGAGGGCGGTGGTCTTCATCAAGTGGTTCGCCATGTCTCTCCCCAATTCCGGCAAAACTGTGATTTGCGATAGTAGACATGTGCGACGGAATGACAATCGGGTGATCGTTGTCACAGCTTTGTTCCATTGCCGAAATTTTTACGTAACGTTTTTGACGCGCACGTAAAACAGCATTTCAAACGGATAATTTTTCCACTCGGAGCAGCAAAAACCGCAGAATACAGTATATTTATTCCACTATCGTGCCATAGCGTTGCCAGTTCGCCACAGGCGGACCTGTCCTTGCAGAGAGCAAAAATAAGGCAGTTGCATTTGCGATAATCGGAAATGAACGCCACATGATCACCAAATCATGGAGAATCGTTGGGCAGCGCAGCATTTGGCTCTCGGAGGCGCGCCATTTTGGCACAAACGCAAAAGGCCGGATCTGAGATCCGGCCCTTAGAATTTCATTCCCAGCCTGATGCCGATCAACCGGCTTCAAGAACCCGCTTCAGGGCAGTCTCGAGGCTTGCCTTCTGCACTTCCAGCTCCGCGTAGCGCTCGCGTTCGGCCGCGACCACCTCGGGATTGGCATTGGCAACGAACTTTTCATTGTTCAGCTTGCCGGCAATGCGGGCCATTTCCTGGTCGACCTTGGCGATCGCCTTTTCGATACGGGCCTTTTCCCCATTGAGGTCGATCAGGGCGCCGAGCGGCAGGCAGGCCGTCGCCTCGCCGATGACGATCTGGGCCGCCCCTTTCGGCGCGACGTCTGCCACGCTGATCATCTCGACGCGTGCAAGCCGCTTGATCGAGGCTTCATGCCGGAGCAGTCGTTCCTGGGTCACGCCATTCGCGCCGACGACGACGAGTGGAGCCGTGGCGCCCGGCGGGACATTCATCTCGGAACGTGCCGAGCGAATGCCGGTGACGAGGTCGATCAGCCAGTTGATGTCGGCGGCCGAGTTCTCATCCGAAAACTCCGGTGTGGGCCAGTCGGCATGGCAGAGCAGAGTGTCGCGGGATGCGCCCTCGCCTGCCGTATGCGTCCAGAGCTCTTCGGTCATGAAGGGCATGAAGGGATGCATGAGCTTGTAGATCTGTTCCAGTACATAGGCCGCGCAGGCCTGCGCTTCCTTTTTGGCCGCTTCATCCTCGCCCATGAAGACGGGCTTGAGGAGCTCCAGATACCAATCGCAGAACTGGTTCCAGACGAAGCGGTAGAGGCTGCCGGCAGCATCATTGAAGCGGTAGCTTTCGATCGCCTCGGTCACTTCCCGTTCGGTGCGCGCCAGTTCGGTCAGGATCCAGCGGTTGATGGCAAGCGACGTCGTTTCCGGCAGGAAGCTCGGATCGGCCTTCACGCCGTTCATCTCGGCAAAGCGGGTCGCGTTCCACAGCTTGGTGCCGAAGTTGCGGTAGCCGGCGATGCGGGCCGGGTCGAGCTTCACGTCACGGCCCTGGGCGGCCATAATGGCGAGCGTGAAGCGCAGCGCGTCCGCACCATATTCGTCGATCAGGTCGAGCGGGTCGATGACGTTGCCCTTCGACTTCGACATCTTCTGGCCGGCCTTGTCGCGCACCAGCGCATGCACATAGACCGTGTGGAAGGGTTCGACCGGATTGCCGTCCTCGTCCTTCATGAAATGCAGGCCCATCATCATCATCCGGGCGACCCAGAAGAAGATGATGTCGAAGCCGGTGACGAGCACGTCGGTCTGGTAGTACTTCGCCAGTTCCGGCGTATTATCCGGCCAGCCGAGCGTCGAGAAGGGCCAAAGCGCCGACGAGAACCAGGTGTCGAGCACGTCCTCATCGCGGGTCAGGATTTCGCCGGGCTGAAAGTTTTCCAGCTTCTCCTCGACCCAGGCCTTCCACGGACCTTCATGGGCGATGTAGTGCTGGATCGCCGAATGCAGCGCCTCTTCCTCGGTCTTCTCAACAAAGACCTGGCCGTCAGGACCATACCAGGCGGGGATCTGGTGACCCCACCAGAGCTGGCGGGAAATGCACCAGGGCTCGATGTTCTCCATCCACTCGAAGTAGGTCTTTTCCCAGTTTTTCGGGACGAAATTGGTGCGGCCTTCGCGAACGGAAGCAATCGCCGGCTCGGCCAGCGTCTTGGCGTCAGCAAACCACTGGTCGGTCAGCATGGGCTCGATGACGACGCCGGAGCGGTCGCCGAAGGGCTGCATGATCTTCTTGTTCTCGACGAAGGGCACATCATTCCCTTCGGCGTCCTTCACCGTGACCGCGAGGCCTTCGGCATTGATCGCGTCGACGATGCGCTTGCGGGCTTCGTAACGGTCGAGACCGCGATATTCTTCAGGCACCAGATTGATGTCGTCGACCTCTGCCTCGTTGGGCAGATGGCCGGACTTGGCAATCTCAAGCGCCCGTGCTGCGTAGACGGCATAGTCCTCGCCGTCGTCACGCATCTTGGCCTGGGTATCCATCAGGCGATAAAGCGGGATCTTGTTGCGGCGCGCGACCTGGTAGTCGTTGAAGTCGTGCGCACCGGTGATCTTGACGGCGCCTGAGCCGAATTTCGGATCCGGATATTCGTCGGTGATGATCGGGATCAGGCGGCGATGCTCCTTGGGTCCAACCGGGATCTCGCAGAGCTTGCCAACGATTGCGGCATAACGCTCGTCCGAGGGATGGACGGCAACGGCGCCGTCGCCGAGCATTGTCTCAGGACGCGTGGTCGCAATCGAGATGTAGTCGCGCTCTTCCTGGAAGATGACGTTGCCGTCCTCGTCCTTCTCGACATAGGTATAGGTCTGACCACCGGCGAGCGGGTACTTGAAGTGCCACATATGGCCTTCAACTTCCTTGTTCTCGACCTCGAGATCGGAAATCGCCGTTTCGAACTTCGGATCCCAGTTGACCAGCCGCTTGCCGCGATAGATCAGGCCTTCCTTGTAGAGCGTGACGAAGACTTCGAGGACGGCTTGGGACAGGCCCTCGTCCATGGTGAAGCGTTCGCGCGACCAGTCGCAGGAGGCGCCGAGGCGCTTCAGCTGGTTGAAGATCAGGCCACCCGATTCTTCCTTCCACTCCCAGACCTTCTCGATGAAGGCCTCGCGGCCCATGTCACGGCGCGAGAGGTTCTGGCCGTTTTCGGCGAGCTTGCGCTCGACGACCATCTGGGTCGCAATGCCGGCATGGTCCATGCCCGGCTGCCACAGCACGTCCTTGCCGCGCATGCGCTCAAAGCGAACCATGATGTCCTGCAGCGTGTTGTTCAGCGCATGACCCATGTGCAGCGAACCGGTCACGTTCGGCGGCGGGATCACGATGGTGAAGGTGTCCTCGCCCGGTTTCGCGTTGGCACCGGCCCGGAAGGCGTCCGCCTCTTCCCAGGCTTTCGCGATTTTCGGTTCGACGGCGGCTGAATCATAGGTCTTTTCGAGCATTTTCCGACCGGATTTTCGAGTTCTGGATGTGGGTTGGTAAATAGGACTGGCAAAACCAAGTCAATAAAAAAGGCCGCTCTCGCGAGCGGCCCATGATCCCGGAGGATGCTTCAATCAGCGTCGCGGGCCGCGGGCGACACGTTCGATTTCTTCGCGCACGAGGCGCTCCACCAGCGTCGGCAGGTTGTCGTCCAGCCAGTCCTTCAGCATCGGGCGCAGCATTTCTTCGGCCATTTCATCGAGCGAGCGACGCTCGGTGCCGTCGAAGGCAGCGGCGAGTTCCGAGAAGGAACGGGAGACCTGCTCGACGGTCGCGGCAGAGACGAGCGCCGTCAGGTCGCGTCCTTCGTTTTCCCGCTCCGTACGGGGCTCGAATTCGGGCGCATCCATCGACATCTCCTCGACCGCTTCCGGCTCAGCCACAACAGGTGCAGCGCGCTCGACGCGCACCTCAACCGAGGCGATGCGGGCCATCGTGGCTTCCGGCGCAGCAAACGACGCGCGCTGCTCCTCGGATGGCGCGCGCAGCGAAGCTGGCATCACAGGGTCGGCCGGCAGAGAGGCACGCAGATCCGGCTGACGAATTTCGGCAAGCCGCGCCGTCATCGAAGGCGCTTCGCTCGAACGGGCATCTCGGTCTTCTGCGGTCGGCTCACGCCGCATGACGTCCTGCATGCCAGGCATTTCCAAACGGCTCGGGGCCTGAACGGGACGCTCCATGCGTTCAGAAGCCGAACGCACACGGGCTGCGAGATCGGCCAGCGACACGCTCTTCGGCATGTCGTCGCTGTCAGCCGGCGCTGCTTCTCGGCGCGGTTCGGCCTCGATGCGCGGGATTTCGCGATCAAACATCGGGAAGGACGGACCGGCATCGTTGGCGGCGACGAAATCGCCACCGTCATAGGCCATGTCGCCCTCGTCGGCGCCGTCATCGGCTGCGAGATCAGACGCATCCTGCGACAGGCTTCCGCCGTTCACAGGATCATTGCTCTCGATGATCCGGCGGATGGATGCCAGGATCTCTTCCATGGACGGTTCACGCGCTACGCTTGGCTGAGCCATACTAATCCCCGTTGTCCTCAGAAACTGTCGACCGGACAGAATTCCGCCGGACCGATTCGCGCTCACCCTAGGATACGCACTTGCCGAAAAAAATCACGCGCCGACCAGGAATTGCCGTGATGCACAACTTTGTTTCGCATCCACGAAAAAGCCCGCACGCGGCGGGCCTTTGAACACAGTCCTCCGGATCCCTACTCAGAAGACGAATGCGGCGGCCTTGCGGAAGCCCGGCAGCGGCTTCACGGAGGCATTGAAATATTCGGTATAGGACGTGATGCCGCCATTCTTGACGTAGAGGCGGGCGCGGGCAGCGTTGCCATAACCGACGACGGCGACGAGACGTCCGCCTTCGCGCAGCTGCGACAGGATCGCTTCCGGCAGTTCCTCGACGGCACCGTTGACGAAGATCACGTCATAGGGCGCTTCGGCAGCATAGCCGTCTTCCAGCCTTGCCGACACGACGGCGACATTGTCATAGCCCAGTTCCGACAGCTTCTCGGACGCCTTGGTCACCAGCGCCTCGTCGCTTTCGGTCGCGACAACCGAGCCCGCCAGGAGCGACAGGATGGCTGCGGCATAACCGGCACCACAGCCGATCTCCAGCACGAGGTCATCCTTGGTGATGGCCGCGAGCTGCAGGAGCTTGGCGAGCGGCGACGCTTCCATGATGTAGCGGGCCGGGCTGGCGTTCTGGGCCGGACTGACCTGCATGTCCTGGTCGATATAGGCGAGCGGCTTCAGCTCGGCCGGGACGAAAGCTTCGCGCGGCACAGACAGAAAGGCGTTCAGGACGGAATGGGACGTAACGTCCGTGGTCCTGATCTGGTTGTCCACCATCTTGGTGCGTGCTGCTGCGTAATCCATCATCTCATTCGCGCCCCGTGTCGACCGGCCTTAGCGGCTGCTTGCCCCCGTGTCTTTAATTGCAGGCAGGGACGCTTTCAAGCCGGTCTTCCCCTCGCACACGAGAATATCGCGACTGCGAAGTGACGCAGCCGCGATCCATCCCGTCAATCGGAGAATGTGTAGGTGTTGTATTCGCAGAAATCGACTGCCTCGCGCTTGTCGTAAAAGCTGTTGTCCTCGAAAACCGTCCAGACCCAGTATGCACAGGCATCGCTGTCATCGGCGATCGTCAGCTTCCGCGACTTCCCGCCATAAAGCCCCTTCTTCTTCAGAAGTTCGATCCGTTCGCCGCCGCCTTCAATCGCCCGCACATAGAGCTTGACGATCATCTTGGAGGTCGTATTGACGAGCGTGAAGGCTTTGGTGTCCGCGCGAGCGGACAAAGGTACTGCGCAGAGAGCCAAAGCAAGAGCGAGGCAGAATCGAATCGGCATGAATATCCCCCTGGTTGAAACCAGGATCGGATACCACTCATCAACAAGCAGCGACAATGTGAGAGCACACCAGAGACGGCCCTGTTCCGGCAATTTGGTCAACATGTACAAAATTGGTCGCTGAAACGCAGGCGAGCAAAATCACGCGCCTCGCGCAACGAGCCCACGGCTCTGCCGCAGGCAGGCTCAATTCGCTCGATGTGCTTGGAAGTTTCGGATGGAGGCCTCGCCCGGAATTGAACCGGGGTACAAGGATTTGCAGTCCTCTGCGTCACCACTCCGCCACGAGGCCATCCGGGTAGAAAAGTGCGTGTGGTGGGCGGCATTTAGAACGGATCGAGAGTGAGCGCAAGGGGAAATTCAGTGAATTTTGAAGCCTCCCCGTGGACCGCCCTTTTCCGCCACATGACGGCTTCAGGCGTCCTGCGTCGGCCACCGACGACGATCGAGAAGCCTTGTCGCCGCCATGACGGTCGCCGCATCTGCGAGACGCGCCGGATCGGTCACCCCGGCGGCATAGAGACGGATGACTGCCCTGCCGACAGCCTCGCGATGACCGTCGTCGATCATGATTCGACCGGGCTTCGGCGCCGCGGCCTGCATAGCACCCTCGATGACATCGAAATCAGCAGGCGTCAGGACCATCATGAGTTCGGGTGTGTTGCACATCTAGACAAATCCTTGCTCCGGGCGGGAACAGACCACAGTGATCGCGGTTCGGTTTCCCTGCTCAGTCCGGCCATACTAGGCGGTCGAGGTAGGCATGGTCATTTCACTAAGACATGTGCCTAGGGTGAAAAGCAGGATCGGCCCTCGGCGTCAGGCATCCCCGTCGCCGCGCGGTCCCTTTTTGCGCCGATACCACCAGACGGTCGCACGCCGGCGCCGGCGGCGCACGAAAGACAGGTCATGTGACAGGACGACGAGACCGAGCGGCACCATCCAGAATCCAAGGATCGGCAGAAACCCCAGGAAGCCGCCGCCGACGAGCACAGTGCCGGTGGCGATCCGGCCAGCCTTCGAGCGCGGTACCGGGATTTCAAAACGACCCAGAACGAGGCGCCCGCGCGCCTGATCGAGACGATAGCGTCTTTCCGGCAAAGGTTGAAACTCCTGCTTTCTCGGGCTCTTCCGCCCTGTTTCGACCCCTTTTGAGATGGTGAACCCACAAATAAAAACAAGCGCATGCCATTTTTTTTGAAAAACCGCTTGGCAAACGAGGCGAGCATCAGTATTACCCCGCTCACACCGCGCCAAGCGGCTGTTCCCTGGTAGCTCAGCGGTAGAGCATTCGACTGTTAATCGACAGGTCGCCGGTTCGAATCCGGCCCGGGGAGCCATCTCATTCAAAGGCCCGCGCCTCAACAGGCAGCGGGCCTTTTCTTTTTGGCAGACGCCTGATGTCGCCCCCCTCATTTCTGACGGCCCTGATTTCATCAATGCCGGCGAAACCCCCTCTTCACCTTTGCCTGCTATCTCCATTCTCCAACGAAAATGGCATGCAAGGAGGACGGCCGATGTGGCTCGAGCTTCACGACGGGGACGGCTTTCCCTTCTACGTCAACATGGACAATGTGGTGGATTTCCGCTGGTACGAGCGCGAAGGTTACACCTGCCTGCTGACAACCGCCCCGGTCGCGGAAAAGCTGCACCGGCTATATGTGCGCGAGAATGCCCAGCAGATCCTCGCCATGATCCGCGCCGAACAGGCAAGGCGCGTGACACCTGGCCTGTCTGCAGCCTGACGCATGTTTGCCTCACGGATCAGGCCAGCCGCAAAATCGTGATCTTGCCGTGATCCCTTTCGGGTTGCGTTTCGTAGGGCATTGACAGCCAACGAAAAGGCGCAGCATGCCCGATACCTCCGCAAAGACAGTCATTCTCTGGTTCCGCAAGGATCTCCGGCTTTCCGATCACGCAGCGCTTGCGACGGCTGCGGCCGAAGGCTTCCGGATCCTTCCCCTTTACATCCGCGAACCGGAAGAGGCGGGGACCGGGCCGCTGGGGGCAGCTCAGGCCTGGTGGCTGCATCATTCATTGGCCGCTCTGCAAAACTCTCTCGAAGGTCTCGGCTCACGCCTCACGCTGCGCAGCGGGCATGCCGAATCCGTGCTCTCCGCGCTGATTGCGGAGACCGGGGCTGCAGCGGTGTTCTGGAACCGTCGCTACGATCCGCCGGGCATTGCCGTCGACAAGGGCTTGAAGGCGAAGCTCATCGAAGACGGCATCGAGGTGCGTACCTTTGCTGGCCAGATCCTGCATGAGCCGAGCAAGCTGAAGACCGGTGCCGGCGGGCATTTCCGCGTCTACACCCCCTTCTGGAAGGCCCTGGACGGATCCGGCGAGCCGCCGGAACCCATTCCCGCGCCGAAGCGCCTGTCTGCCCCCGATAACTGGCCGAAGGGCGAGGCCCTCGAAAGCTGGTCCTTGCTGCCGACAAGCCCGAACTGGGCCAAAGGCTTCGAAGCCGAATGGCAGCCGGGTGAGGCAGGCGCGAAGAAGCGACTGGCAGACTTCGTCAGGACGGGTCTCAAGGGCTATCGCACCCGCCGCGACTTTCCCGGCGAAGCGCATGTCTCGATGCTCTCGCCGCACCTGGCCTTGGGGGAGATTTCGCCGGCGACGCTCTGGCATGCGACGCGCGGTCTCTCAGACGACTATTCCAGCGAAGACTACATCCATTTCCGCAAGGAAGTCGTCTGGCGCGACTTTTCCTATCACCTGCTCTTCCACTTCCCGGATCTCGCGACCAAAAACTGGAATGCCAAGTTCGACGCCTTCCCCTGGCGCGACGCGCCGGAGCTGCTCGCAAAATGGCAGAAGGGCCAGACCGGCTACCCGATCGTCGATGCCGGCATGCGCCAGCTCTGGCAGACCGGCTGGATGCACAACCGCGTCCGCATGATCGTCGCCTCCTTCCTGATCAAGGACCTCTTGATCGATTGGCGCGAAGGCGAACGCTGGTTCCGCGACACGCTTGTCGATGCCGACCCGGCGTCCAATTCCGCCAGCTGGCAATGGGTCGCCGGCTCGGGCGCCGACGCCGCCCCCTTCTTCCGTATCTTCAACCCGACCAGCCAGGGCGAGAAATTCGACCCCGAAGGCCAATATGTCCGCCGCTTCGTGCCGGAGCTGAAGGCCATGCCGAATAAGTTCATCCACAAGCCATCGGAGGCGCCGCTAACGGTGCTGAAGGAAGCAGGGGTCAGCCTCGGCAAGTCCTATCCAATGCCGATCGTCGATCACGGCAAGGCCAGGGATGCGGCGATGGCGGCGTTTCAGGGGTTGAGGGCGGAGTGAGGACGGCGGCACCTTTTCGGTTATTAACCTAAGTCAACCTTGAGATTTCAGCCGCCTTGGATTCGCATGTGATCAATTCGTCAGAGAAGGAAAATGTGACAGAAGTTCACTGATTGCTCTTCGGCTTTCCAGCGGAAGATTTGACCAACCTGGGTTTTCCATCACGGCTCTTTCTTTAAGCCACCCCAGCAGTTTCTCCACCCGCCCCTCGGTTACCGGCTCATCGGTGATCGATAGGGTGATGGCATTGAGCCGATAGCCGTGACCGAAGCTGTCTGAGAGATTGCTAGGGTCGACGCGGCGGACGCTGGCTGGGTTGTTGATGTCGTCAAAGGTGACCAGCAGCGGATAGTGCTTGGGTGCAAGCGTCCGGCTGTCACGGATCGACCCAATGCGATCCAGCATGGCAGTATAATCCTGACGCATGCCCGCCCTGAAATCGGGTCCCGCAAAAGCGTAGAACGCCGTCAGCGCCGAATAGTCCTGCAGGGCGAAAAGGTATCTCTGCGGCTCAAGTTCTAGAACGATGGCTTCTCCTCGAAGACGGCCAACGCCAGGCCCGCCGCCGCTATCGCCGATCTTGAACCATGTCGGAGCCATGCTCCAGCTACCTTCGGCGACGGAACTTGCGGTCTTCAACCCCTCAGGCGTCATCACGGACACCGTCAGTTTCTGGCGCCATTCCCAGTCGTGGAAACCGAAGAGATCGCAGCCTGATAGCGTCAGACACAGGGCCAAAGCCACGAGAACCCTCAGCATCACCCCTCCCCGCACAACCTTGAGCCGCATCAGCAGTAGACTTCCTGGTCAGGCGTGAAGATCCGGTGAAGAGAGTGCTTCAATTTGTAACGATCGGCAGACAATGCGGCCCTCAAACTCTCGCTTTCCCGATCCTCCGCCACGCATTAAATTGACCACTCATAGTCATTTTCGGAGGCGAGCATGTCGAGCATGAGTGTTGCCGATGCCAAGGCCCGATTCGCCAGTCTGGTGGACGACGCCGCCAACGGCCAATTCGTCACGATCACCCGTCACGGCAAGCCGGCCGCCATGCTGGTCAGCGTCGAAGCCGGAGAGGCGGCGATGCGGGCGATGGCAAAGCCGAGGCCGAACTTTGGTGAGTTCCTGATGTCCTATCCCGGGCCCGCCGATGGCGGGACCCACAGTGCTTCAGCCAAAGCCTTCAGATCCTAGCGCTCCTCCGAACGCATTTTCCCTCCCCCTGCCTCACCGCGAAAAGCCATTCCTTGCCATTCGCCACCTCCGAGCGGAAAACACCGGTTCAATCCCGCGCCAGCCGCTTCGCCCGCATAATCTTGTCCAGAAGGACAAAATTGCAGCGTTCCCCGGTTTTCTTCCCCGCGCATTTGGTTCTAGTGTCCGCGTCAGACAAAAAAGGCAGGCATCATGGCATTCCACCCCTCCGTGCTCGAGGCGATCGGCAATACGCCCCTTATCCGGCTGAAGGGCGCCTCGCAGGCGACCGGCTGCACCATTCTCGGCAAGGCCGAATTCCTCAATCCCGGCCAGTCCGTCAAGGATCGCGCCGCCCTCTTCATCATCCGTGATGCCGAGCGGCGCGGGCTTCTGCGTCCCGGCGGCGTGATCGTCGAGGGCACGGCCGGCAATACAGGCATCGGCCTGACGCTCGTTGCTAAGGCGCTCGGCTATCGCACCGTGATCGTCATTCCGGAAACGCAGAGCCAAGAGAAGAAGGACGCGCTGAAGCTGCTCGGCGCCGAGCTCGTCGAAGTGCCGGCGGTGCCTTACAAGAACCCGAACAACTATGTGAAGATCTCCGGCCGCCTGGCGGCTCAGCTTGCGAAGAGCGAGCCGAACGGTGCCATCTGGGCCAACCAGTTCGACAACACCGTCAACCGGGACGCGCATATCGAGACGACGGCGAAGGAAATCTTCGAGCAGACCGGCGGCGCGGTCGATGGTTTCGTCTGCGCAGTCGGCTCAGGCGGGACGCTGGCCGGCACCGGCATCGGGCTTCGCAACAGGAAGCCCGGCGTCAAGATTGGCATCGCCGATCCGGAAGGGGCCGCGCTCTACGAATACTACAAGAACGGCGAACTGAAATCCTCGGGCTCTTCGATCACCGAGGGCATCGGCCAGGGCCGCATTACGGCTAATCTCGAGGGCTTCAAGCCCGACTTCGCCTATCAGATCCCCGATTCCGAAGCGCTCGACATCGTCTTCGACCTCGTCGAAAACGAGGGCCTCTGCCTCGGCGGCTCGTCCGGCATCAACATCGCCGGCGCGATCCGTCTTGCCAAGGATCTCGGCCCCGGCCATACGATCGTGACGATCCTCTGCGACTACGGCAATCGCTACCAGTCTAAACTTTTCAACCCGGACTTTTTGCGCTCTAAGAATCTGCCAGTCCCGGCCTGGTTGGAAAAGCGCGCCGATTTCGACCTGCCCTTCGAAACTGCCTGAATATTTTGAAAGCACTGCCATGACAACCATCGCCCTCTACCGCGACGATTTCTATCTCTCGACGGCGGAGGCGGTGGTTACCTCGGTGCACGAAGACGGCGCTGTCGAACTCGACCAGACCTGTTTCTATGCCGCATCCGGCGGTCAGCCGGGCGACAGCGGTTTCTTTGAGCGCCAAGACGGCAGCCGCATCCAGCTTGGCGAGACGCGTCCCGGCGCCACCAAGGATATCATCCTGCACCGTCCGGCAGACGGCGAGTCCCTGCCCTCCGTCGGCGAAAAGCTCGTCCTGCATGTCGACTGGCAGCGCCGCTACAAGCTCATGCGCATGCACACCGCCTGCCACCTGCTCTCCGTCGTCTGCCCCTACCCGATCACCGGAGCTGCCGTGGGCGAGGATGAAAGCCGGGTGGATTTCGACATGGCCGAGACGATCGACAAAGATCAGGTGACGGCAGACCTGATGAAACTGGTGGCTGAAAACCATCCCACTTATCTGCAATGGATCACCGACGAGGAGCTTGCGGAGAACCCCGGCATCGTCAAGTCGAAGAATGTCCGCCCGCCGGTCGGCCTCGGTCGGGTGTCCCTGGTCTGTATCGGCGAGAACTCCGCCGTTGACAGCCAGCCCTGCGGGGGCACACATGTTTCGGAGACCCAGGAGGTCGGTGCGATTCATATCGCCAAGATCGAGAAGAAGGGCAAGGAGAACCGCCGGTTCCGCATACGCTTTGGAGCCGCAGAGACCTGAGCCATAGGAACACTACGGGAGAAGTGCATGTCCGGTGAAAGAAGCCGTTTCGTCGTTTCGGCGGATTGGGTCGAAAAGAACCTCGGGTCTCCCGGCTTCAAACTCGTCGATGCCTCCTGGTATCTGCCGGCTCAGGGGCGTAACGGCGCCGCCGAATACGCCGCCGGTCACATTCCGGGCGCCGTCTTCTTCGATCAGGACGTGATCGCCGACACCACGACCGGCCTGCCCCATTCCCTGCCCTCACCGTCCTTCTTTGCACAATCCGTCGGCCAGCTCGGCATTTCCGCCGAAGACACGATCGTCGTCTATGACGGTCCGGGTTTCTTCTCGGCCCCGCGTGTCTGGTGGCTGTTCCGCGTCATGGGCGCGCGCCGCGTCTATGTGCTCGAAGGCGGTATCGACGGCTGGAAGGCCGAGGGGCGCCGCCTCGAAACCGATATGCCAGAACCGGCACCCGTCACCTTCGAAGCGCAGTTCGACCGGGCGAAACTCACCTCCTTCGACCAGATGTCCGGCATTGCCGATGATGGCGACAAGCAGATCGCCGACGCCCGCCCCGCCGGCCGCTTCACGGGCGAAGAACCCGAACCCCGCGCGGGCATGCGCTCAGGCCACATACCCGGTGCCCGCAGCGTGCCCGCCGCGTCGCTGTCGGAAAACGGCCGCCTCAAGGATCTCGCCACCCTGCGCTCGATCTTCACCGATGCCGGCATCGATCTGAACAATCCCGTGGTCACTTCCTGCGGCTCTGGTGTCACGGCAGCGGTCGTGACGCTCGCGCTCGAAAGCCTGGGGCATACCGACAATTCGCTCTATGACGGCTCCTGGTCGGAATGGGGCTCGAAGTCGGACACGCCAGTTGTAACGGGCAAGGCAGAACCGTTGGGATCGAAGACATCAGGCCCGCTCACGGCCCATGTCACCCGGCTCGAAATGACGGCACCGCCGAAATCCAGCCTGCCGGTGCCGGTCAACATCCAGACAGCGATCATGCGCACGCATGAGATCCCGCTGCCCTTCTACCGCTTCCTGCATCGGCAGGTCGGAGCCCGCTGGCACTGGTACGAACGCCTGCGTTTGCCCGACGACCAGCTGAAGGCGATCATTCACCAGCCCAAGGTGTCGATTTCGGTTCTGTATGTGAACGGCGCGCCGGCCGGCTTCTACGAGTTGTCACAGGAGAGCGACGATCTCGTCGAGCTCTCCTATTTCGGCCTCTTCGAACATGCGCTGGGCCTCGGCATCGGCAAGTGGTTCCTGCTGCAATGTCTTTATGCCGCATGGACCAGCAATCCGAAGAAAGTGACGGTCACCACCAACACGCTCGACCACCCCCGCGCATTGCAGCTCTACCAACAGTTCGGCTTCTCGCCAGTCGGCACCCATGAAGCCCTGGTCGATCCGATGACCGACCAGGAGTTGCTCGCCCTGATCAAGCGCGACGGCTAAAGGCCGTCGCTCAGTCCTTCTTCTTGAGCTTCACAGTGCTGACGCCCGCCTCTTCGGTCTCGTCGCCACTGTCGTCCTCGGCGACCGCGTCGTCGCTGGTCTCTTCCTCCTCCTGGTTCTCGAACCAGTTGGCAATCAGCCCGGCATGGAAGGCGGCCATCTCGTAGCAATAGGTGATCTCGCGATCACCCGCATACCAGAAGGCGTTTTCCGTGCCGCAAGTTTTGCCCGTGAGCTTGATGCCGTCCTTCAGGTCGTAACCTTCGCCGAAGACCGTCGCGATCGTTTCCAGTGCGTTCGCCTCCTTCAACAGATCGGCAAAGCCCTGCAGGTCCTCATTGCCGGCCGGCTCATAGGTAACCTCAAATTTCGTCTTCGCGCCGTCCTTCATGTTGGCGGCGAGCAGGCTCATCCAGCTGTCGCGGGCCTTCTGGTATTCGAAGGCGCATTCCTGGCGGCGCTCCTCCGGATATTCGAGCGAATCGGCGAATTCCTTGAAGAACTCGGCATTCGCCCCGGTCATCATGCAGACGATCGAATAGGCGCGCTGACGGTCGAGGCCATGGGTGCCCATGAAGTCGTCTTCCTGCGGCCCGTCTTCCTTCGCCTCGTCCAGCAGGAACCAGCCATCGGCGCTGTCCTGCATGGTCGTATAAAGCTCCTCGTCCTCCGCACCGAGCAGCAGAACGGACGAGAGCGCGTCGACGGCATCTTCCTCACGGCCCAGCACCGGCAGGCCGAATTCCGAGACCAGCATGTGGCCGGCCTCGTGGAAGAGGATGAAGATCGCATTGTTGACGACGAACCTCTGGCCTTCCTCCACCTGCTCCTCTGTCAGTTCCGCGGCCCCGACAGGCGTGGATGGCTGGAAGAGACATGCGGCAGACAAGGCCAGCATGGCCGCTGCGACGGACTGATAAGAAATCATGGGAGCCCCTCACCCGATATTAGATCGCCGCATTATGTAGCGCAGAGGTTAAGCGAGAGAAAAACGCCAATTTTGACAGCATGCCCGCGCAGGAATCGGGTGGCGCCGGCGTGTGTGCGGGGCGAAGGTGGCCGCAGAACCTTCCCGTTGCGAGACACCATCATGACTTTAGCGATCCGCTTCCTTCCCATGCCCCCCGACCAGGCCGCCGCCTATCGTGCCGGCGCACCCGACGCCTACGGCCTCGCGCCCGAGCGGAGCACCTCGCCCGGCGGCTATCCCTGCCGCCACTGCCTCGGAGACATCGGCGAAGGCGACCCCTATCTGACGCTCGCCTACCGACCCTTCCACAGGCTCCAGCCCTATGCCGAGACGGGGCCGATCTTCCTGCATGCCGAGCCATGCCGCCGCTACGAGGCGGTGGGAGTGCTTCCGCCGATGCTGGAGAGCCCTGATTATATCGTGCGGGGATATGGAGGCGACGACCGTATCGTCTATGGCAGCGGCGGCGTGGTGGCGACGCAGGCGATCATCGGGCGCGCGCGCGAACTCTTTGACGATCCTCGCATCGCTTACCTCCATGTCCGCTCGGCGCGTAACAACTGCTACCAGTGCCGCGTCGAACGGGGTGCCGACATGTCCTTGATGAATGCCGGCTGAGCGATGGCTTCAGTTGCAATTCAGGCAGACCATGCAAATCCTTGGGGAACGAGATGTCCGAGAAGGAGTATGTGGCATGGAAAGACGGATGTTCCTCATGGCCCTGGGTGGCGCGCTCGCGACGCCCGTTGTCGGCCTTGCACAGGAAGCGCCCTCCGAGGAGATGATCCTGCGCAGGCTGGACGCCGCCCCGCAGCGGCCCGTCGCGCCGCAGAACCGCGTCACCATCAACGAGTTCAAACGACGGCCGGAGCTTCGGCGGGCCGCCCCGTCGATCGACATCCAGGCGATCAACTTCGCTACCGGTTCCGCGGACATCCCGCGCTCCGAATATCGCAAGGTCCGGCAGATCGCCCGTGCCATGGAGCAGTTGCTGCGGCGCAGACGGGCGGTGCGTTTCCTGATCGAGGGCCATACGGATGCGGTCGGCTCCGCCTATTCCAACCAGATCCTGTCGGAGCGTCGCGCCGCCTCGCTCAAGCTCGTCCTGGTCCGCGAATTCGGCATCCCGGCCCGCGTGCTGGAAACGGTCGGTTACGGCGAGGATTACCTGCTCGTGCCGACCGAGCGGGCCGAATGGCGCAACCGGCGCGTGACGCTGCGGCGGATCGACGATTTCATCCGCTGACGATAGCGACGGGGCTGGCGTCTACCCCGGCGTCAGGCCCGGCCCGCCTCGGCCAGCAACCAGTTGCGAAATTCGACGACCTCAGGACGTTTCAGCGCAGCGGGCGGACAGACGAGATAGTAGGCGAAGGGCTGGCTGATCGTGTGACTGAAGGGCGCAACCAGGCGCCCGGAGGCGATTTCATGGGCTACGAAGGCGTGGCGGGCGAGCGCAACGCCAAGCCCCGCCAGAGCCGCCTCGATCGTGCCGTTGCCGCCGCTGAAGACGGCGCCGCGGGCGAAATCCACCCGCTCGGCACCCATGTCGGACAGCCATTTGCGCCAGTCCTCGGTGCTCTCGTCATGCAGCAGCGGGATGTCGGCCAGATCATCGGCCCGCGCGATCACGCCGACGCGGCGAGCGAGTTCCGGGCTCAGCACCGGCAGGAGCGCATCGTCCAGCAGGCGCTCGCTGTTCAGACCCTCATAGTCGCCCATGCCGTGGCGGATCGCCAGATCCACGCCCTCCCGCTCCAGATCGAAAACCCGGTTCGAGCTGTTGATCTCGATATCGATCCCGCGCGCCTCAGCGCCGAAACCCGCGAGCCGCGGCAGGAGCCATTGCGCGGCGACACTTGCGGTACAGGTGACGAAGAGGCGGTTGCTGCGCGGAGGCACGCGGATTTCGGATGTCGCTTCCCGGATGAGCGCAAAGGCCGCCTGGACACGGGCGGCGTAAGCGCCCCCCACCGGCGTGAGGAGAAGCGCTCTCGGACGGCGCAGGAAAAGCGGTCGGCCTAGCGCCAACTCCAACTCCCGGACCTGCAGACTGACGGCGCCCGCCGTGACATGCAATTCATCCGCGGCCTTGGTCATGCTCAGATGTCGCGCCGCCGCCTCGAAGGCCTTCAATCCGTTCAACGGCGGCAGCGCTGCGACCATGATTTAGCTTTCCTCAATCGTCGGCATTGGAATGATGGTTTGTCATAACGGCCATTACGATGCAATTATTCGGCTGTCGGCGAGCAATCGGGCTCGCCCGCATCAAGATCCAGATTGAGTTTTTCACAAACTTCTATTCATCGCAAGCGCACGCCAGGAGCCGGCCATGACCACGTCACCATCGATGAACTCCCGCGACTGGCTGATGCTGGCGCTTCTCTCCGTCATCTGGGGCGGGTCCTTTTTCTTCACCGGGATTGCCGTCAAGGAACTGCCGCCCTTCACGATCGTCGCGGCGCGCGTCGGTCTTGCCGCGGTCGCGCTTCTCGTCGGTCTCCGGATCGCCGGGATCTCCATGCCGCGCGCGCCCAAAATCTGGCTCGCCTTCTTCGGCATGGGACTGCTGAACAACATGATCCCCTTCTCGCTGATCGTCTGGGGCCAGGGCCATATTGCTAGCGGCCTCGCCTCGATCCTTAACGCAACGACACCGCTGTTCGGGGTCGTGGTGGCGCATTTCCTCACCCGCGATGAGAAGATGACGGGCGGGCGACTTGCGGGAACGATCGTCGGCTTTGCCGGCGTGGCACTGATGATTGGCCCGTCTGCGTTGGCGGGTTTCGGCTCGCATGTGATGGCAGAACTCGCCATTCTTGGCGCCGCCCTCTCCTATTCCTTCGCCGGCGTCTATGGCCGACGTTTCAAGGCAATGGGCATCAACCCGATCGTCACCGCGACTGGGCAAATTTCGGCCTCAGCCGTGCTGATGATCCCCCTTGCCCTCGTGATCGAGCAGCCCTGGACACTGGCGACGCCTGGAATGCCGACGATCGCAGCCCTGGTCGCCATCGCGCTCATATCGACGGCGCTCGCCTATATCATCTTCTTCCGCATCCTCGCCTCGGCGGGCGCGACCAACCTGATGCTGGTCACCTTCCTCATTCCGGTCAGCGCGATCCTGCTCGGCTGGCTGTTCCTCGAAGAAGTCCTGGCAACCCAGCATTTCATCGGCATGGCAACGATCGTTGCGGGCCTCATCCTGATCGACGGCCGACTGCCGAAAAGACTGCTCCGCCCGTCGCCGCGCGGCTCGCTGCGGAGCTGAGCCGGTCGTTGACAAGAAAATGGGCCGGCCGATGGGAGGGCCGGCCCAGATGGCCGCGTTACACGATACATTCACGGACCTGACGCAACGTGAGGCGACCGGAGAATTCCGCCTTACGCTACGTTCAAAACGGCCTCTGGCGCATGTGCAGGGTAACCCAGCGCCTCGGCCACCGGCTTATTGGTGATCCGGCCCTTGTGAACGTTGAGGCCGTTGCGCAGATGACGGTCTTCGGCAATCGCGCGCAGGCCGCGGTCGGCGAGTGCCAAACCATGCACCAGCGTCGCATTGTTGAGCGCATGGGCCGAGGTGATCGGAACCGCTCCCGGCATGTTGGCGACGCAGTAGTGGACGACGCCGTCGACGACATAGGTCGGGTCGGAATGGGTCGTCGCGTGCGACGTCTCGAAGCAGCCGCCCTGGTCGATCGCGACGTCGACCACGACAGCACCCTTCTTCATGCCGGAGAGCATTTCGCGGGTGACGAGCTTCGGAGCAGCCGCGCCCGGGATCAGGACCGCACCAATGACGAGGTCGGCCGAGAAGCATTCCTGCTCCAGCGCATCGATCGTCGAATAGACGGTGTGCACGCGGCCGCCGAAGATATCGTCGAGCTGGCGCAGGCGCGGCAGCGAACGGTCGAGGATGGTAACGTCGGCGCCGAGGCCGACGGCCATCTTGGCCGCATGCAGGCCGACAACGCCGCCGCCGATGACGGTGACCTTGGCCGGCAGTACGCCCGGAACGCCGCCGAGCAGGATGCCGCGGCCGCCATGGGCCTTCTGGAGGGCCGTGGCGCCGGCCTGGATCGCGAGGCGACCGGCGACTTCGGACATCGGTGCCAACAGCGGCAGGCCGCCGCGCTCGTCGGTCACTGTCTCATAGGCAACGGCCGTCACGCCCGACTCGAGCAGGCCCTTGGTCTGGTCCGGATCTGGTGCCAGATGGAGATAGGTGTAGAGGATCTGGCCGTCGCGCAGCTGCACCCATTCCGATGGCTGCGGCTCCTTGACCTTGACGATCATGTCGGACTTCTCGAACACGTCCTTGGCGGTGGCTGCGATCTTCGCGCCAGCGGCTATATAGGCGTGGTCATCTGCGCCGATACCGGCACCCGCTCCCGTTTCGATCAGGACATCATGGCCATGCGCCACATATTCGCGGACCGCACCGGGGGTCAGACCGACACGATATTCATGGTTTTTGATTTCCTTCGGGCAACCGACACGCATGAAGCGTTCCTCTCTCTTATTCGCAGCCGAAGCCGCTTTCTTTCAGATACGGAAATTCAAACATTCTCCACGCAAAATGTCCTTGCAAAGTGAGGGCCACGACCTCAGACAATTCGCAGCTTCTTGCGTCAGGAAGCCATAAAACGGAGAAAGCTACGAATGGCGGAACTGGATGCCATCGATCGTGCCATTCTGAAGGCGCTTCAGGAGAATGGCCGGATGACAAATGCTGAGCTTGCCGAAACGGTGGGCCTGTCGCCCTCCGCCTGCTCGCGGCGCCATGATATGCTCGAAAAATCGGGTGTGATCAGCGGCTATCACGCGCGCTTGTCGCACAAGGCGATCGACTACAAGATGATGGTCATCGTCCACATCTCGCTGTCGGGTCAGTTCGCCAAGACGCTGACCGAGTTCGAGGCCGCCGTGAAGCGCTGTCCGAATGTGCTCGTCTGTTACCTGATGTCGGGCGAGTATGATTACATCCTCAGGGTCGCGGCCAAGGATCTCGAAGATTATGAGCGCATTCACCGCGACTGGCTCTCGGCGCTGCCGCATGTCGTGAAGATCAATTCAAGCTTTGCGCTGCGCGAAGTCATCGAACGCCCCAATGTGGGACTTTGACCGGAATTCCGAAAAATCCTAATGATTTGTTTTAGGCCATTCTTACAGATAGCGCGTAGTCTCGTCCCATTGTTTCCATCAGGACGACATCATGAGCAATAATCTCGGAATGGATGTTCGCAAAGCACCTCGCAGCCGTGTCCGGATGGACAGCAAGGTGCGCTATTTCAAACAGGAAGCCGCTGGTCGGGTCATCAATATTTCGCGGACCGGACTCGCACTGGAACTTGCAAGCAAGCTTCACGCCGCAGCCGGCAGCGCGATCGTCATCGAAAACGAAGACATCGGCCTGCTCGAAGGCGTGGTGCGCTGGAACTACGGCGGCCGCCTCGGCGTGATGTTCAAGCCGAACAGTAACTCTATTGCCAAGCTCGCGGCCTATTTCCGGAACTTCCATCAGGAAGTCCGACCTGTCCTGCGCGGCTGAACGGAGCCGCAAAAATGGCGTCAGTTAACGGTAAACACCCGGAGTAACTGGCAAAATACCCTAAATCTCCCGGGGTGAATGCTCGCATTCTAACAACCTTGGCCAGATGCCGTTAAGGCGCCTGGCCGAGGTTTTCTGTGTTTCTTTCAATCAATTTTTGATGGAGCGCAGTCAGATGCTTGCTGTCAAACTCAATCCCGACGGTCGTCGAAGCCAACGCCTACGCTGTCACATCCGGGCCACGCTGGAATACATCGGCCAGAAGCTGGACGTCCGCATCCTCGACATTTCAAAGACCGGCATGGCTCTACAACTCGAAGGCTGGGTCGAGGCAAAACGCGGCGCCATGGTTGCCGTGCGCTGCGCCGAACTCGGGCATATCGAATGCACGGTGCGCTGGTACAGGGCCGGCAAGATGGGACTGGAATTCGAGCGGACCACGAATACGGTCGCGCAGGTCACGGCCTATTTTCGGCATTTTCATCATCAACCGGGTGAGACTTGACGGGCGCACGCCTGTCATTCCACCCCGGCAGCCTTGAGTTCGAGGTCGAACGGCTCGATTGCATTGTTTCCGAGAATGTAGCGGAAGTCGTTGAGATAGTTTCGGGACTTGGTGACCTCCACCGAAAGGGGGCGGGTGCCTCCCTCCGGGCTCGGGGGTGCCAGCGACTTCAAGGAGAACTTCGCACTGTTGGCATCTGGAACACCGGAGAGGATAGCGGAAGTCGCCGCGTCGGGTACCGTCACCGTCGCACTGTCGCCTCCAACCGGTTCGGACGACAAAACGCTTCCTGAAGAATCCTGGAACTCCACGCGGCATGTCGGGCAGGCTCCGGCAATTGCCGTCGTATCGAAGATTATCTGGGGTCCAGGAGCTCCCGGTGACGGGAGGTTTTGCGCATGCGCCGTCGTCACAAAGATTGAGCCCAAATGGCCCAAGAGATCCGTACGTGGTGATTGGATTTCCGTGCTGACCGGCCCAAGCTGGATATCCTTCACGACTTCTTTCGCCGGAGTAATTGCGCCGACCGTCGAGAGAAGAAAGGCCGGCGCGCCAACGCCGAGCATGAATGCCTTACCGATGTTCGGCTCATTTCCGTAGTGCGCCACAATACCGCCGATCAGGCCCAACAACGCCAATATGGCGATCGAAACGGCTACGGGTGCCAGAATGGAGAGCCAAGGCTCTTGCGCAAGTTTCTCGATCCAGGCGGCAAGGTGCCCTCCTTGCGCACGAACCAGATAGCGCGCGAGTTCCGGGGAGATCCCACCGATCGCGCCTGCAATGAATGCCGTGTTGAGCCAAGGCATGTGTCGATCCCCCATCGATGACGGGACTATGATAACTTGCAGATCACGTAAAATCAATCATTGCGATTATTTTCAACTCAACGCAACCATATGTTTGCTTTCATCGCCCCACGTCTCACCCCTGTCATTTTACAGGTGCAAGCAGCTTGAAAGCGACTTAACCTCCGTCGCTTTCAGAACCTGTTTTTCGTGAGGCCCCCATGCCGTCTTTGCTCGATCTCCACCCGATTTCCCGCCGGTCCTTCCTCAGCGGCATCGCTGCCTCGGCCGCCCTCGTCACGCTCCATCCCTTTGCCACCCGCGCCAACGGCAACCAGGCGCATCTGAGGTTGATGGAAACCACCGACATCCACGTCAATGTGATGCCGTACGACTATTATGCCGACAAGCCGAACGACACGATGGGACTGGCGCGAACCGCAAGCCTGATCGACAGCATCCGCGCCGAGGCCGGGAACTCCATGCTGATCGACAATGGCGACTTCCTGCAGGGCAATCCGATGGGCGACTACATGGCCTATCAGAAAGGCATGAAGCCCGGCGACGTGCATCCGGTGATCAAGGCAATGAACGTGCTCGGCTATGACTGCGGCACGCTCGGCAATCACGAGTTCAACTACGGCCTGGACTTCATGTTCAACACGCTGGCCGGAGCCCAGTTTCCCTTCGTCTGCGCGAACCTGACCAAGGGGCAGCTCGCCCCCGATCCCAAGCAGGATCCGCTCTATTTCAAGCCCTATCACATCATCGAAAAGCAGATCCGAGACGGCTCAGGTGCAACCAGCCCGATCAAGGTCGGCTTCATCGGCTTCGTTCCGCCGCAGATCATGTTGTGGGATGCGAAGAACCTTGAGGGCAAGGCGCAGACGCGCGACATCCTGCAGGCGGCGCGTGCCTGGGTGCCGCAGATGAAGGAAGACGGCTGTGACATCGTGATTGCGCTTTCCCATTCCGGCATCGACGGCCATGGCGAAAGCGAAGGCATGGAAAACGCCTCGCTCTACCTCGCCGGTGTCGAGGGGATCGATGCGATCTTCACCGGCCACCAGCATCTGGTCTTCCCCGGCCCGAAGGATTTCGAAAACGTGCCGGGTGCTGATGCGGTGAAGGGTACGCTGCTCGGCAAGCCCGCCGTGATGGCCGGTTTCTGGGGCTCGCATATGGGCCTCATCGATCTGCTGCTCGAAAAGGACGGCTCAAGCTGGAAAATCGTCGACTTCACCTGCGAGGCGCGGCCGATCTATCACCGCGACGACAACCGCAAGATCGTCGCCGACACCAAGGACAAGACCGACGTCGTCGCCTCGGTCGCCGCCGAGCACCAGGCGACGCTCGACTACGTGCGCACGCCCGTCGGCAAAACGTCTGCGCCGCTCTATTCCTATTTCGCGCTGGTCGCCGACGATCCGTCGATCCAGATCGTCTCGATTGCCCAGTCCTGGTACATCAAGGACATGCTGAAGGACGGGCCGCACAAGGACCTTCCGGTCCTGTCCGCAGCCGCACCGTTCAAGGCCGGCGGCCGCGGCGGCGCCGACTATTTCACCGATGTGCCTGCCGGCGATATCGCGATCAAGAACGTCGCCGACCTCTACCTCTATCCGAATACGATCCAGGCGGTGGCGATCACCGGCGAACAAGTAAAGAACTGGCTCGAAATGTCGGCCGGCATGTTCAACCAGATCGAAAAGGGCGCGAAGGATGCGCCGCTGCTCAACCCCGATTTCCCGTCCTACAACTACGACGTGATCGACGGCGTCACGTATCAGATCGACCTGACCAAGCCCGCGCGCTACGACAAGGACGGTGTCGCCGTGCATCCGGAATCCAGCCGAATCGTCAACCTGCAATACGACGGCAAGCCGATTGATCCGGGCCAGACCTTTGCGGTCGCGACCAACAATTACCGCGCCGGTGGCGGCGGCAAGTTCCCGGAAATTGCCTCCGACAAGGTGATCTTCGTCGGGCCGGATACCAACCGGGACATCATCGTCCGCTACATCGTCGAGCAGGGCACGATCAATCCCTCGGCCGACGGCAACTGGTCTTTCGCCCAGATCGGTGACACCACCGTCACCTTCGAGACAGGCCCCAAGGCACGCGAGCACCTCGCCGGCTTCAAGGGCGCCAAGATCGAGGATGCGGGCGAAGCGGCGGAAGGCTTCGCGAAATTCCGATTGACGATCTGATGTGGGTGCCCCACTCCGTGGATTGGGACAGGGAATCGATTCAAGGGTTTGAATCGATTCCTTAAACCGTTTCAGCAAGAAGCGCGGTCGGAACGTCGACCGGGCAGTTCGACAGGCGCTCCTCGAAAGCGCGGATAAGCCAGGTGCCAGCCGGCCCCGGTGGCGTATCGGTCCTGCGAATGGCATGGAGATTGTACGAGCCCTGTTCATAGGCCGGCAGATCGAGATGCACGATCCGGCCTTCTGCCAGGTCCTCGTGGATGATCGAGACCGGCAGTCCGCCCCAACCGAGACCGCCACGAATGAGCTGGTGTTTCGTCGCCATGTCGCTCACCCGCCAGGTCTTGAACGACAGGACGTTGAAATCGCGGCCGTTCGTCAGGTCCGACGCATCGCTGACGACGATCTGCGTTTCCTCTCGCACGTCCTGCAGCGTCAGTGTTCCCTTCCGGGCCGCCAGCGGGTGGTCGGCGGCTGCGGCCGGAAACAGAAAATTGTGGCCTATCCGATCGAAGATCAGCGTATCGTCCTGACCGGGCAGCGCGCCACCGATCCCGATGGTCGCCCGGCCGCTCACGACCAGATCCACGAGGCGACCGAGTTCGCCCACTTCGAGCCTGAGGGAGACGGAGGGGAACTCGGTCTGGAAATCCCGCAGCACTGAAAGCAGCGCCGGCGTCGGCACGAGCACGCTGATCGCGATCGACAGCTCCGCCTCCAGGCCCTGGCGCATGCTGCGCGCCTTGGCGCGCATGACCTGCAGGTCGCCGACGATTCGGCGTGCATCGGTCAACATGGCCCTGCCCTCCTCGGTCAGCTTTGGCTGGCGGGTCCCGGTCCGCTCGAACAGCGACACGCCGAGCTGGCTCTCCAGATTGCCGATCGTGTAGCTCACCACGGATTGTGCACGGTTGAGAAGCCTCGCAGCGGCAGAGAAACTGCCGGTATCGGCGACGGTCAGGAAGACCTGGAGCTGGTCGAGGGTGGGATTGGCATCCATTGGCTTCTTTCATCCATCCAGTTATTCGATACGATCGATCTATATTATCACAGTTTTATCGATGGATGCTCGGGCATACATGCATGGCAGGCCTGCTCCCAAGGCGCTCCAACATCCGAGGAACTGCACATGTCTTCCATCCTTCTCGTCACCTCCAGCCCGCGCGGCTCCGAATCCCTGTCGAACGCGATCGCAACCGAGCTCGCCGAAAAATTCGCCGGCCAGACGGGTGGCACGCTTGTCCGCCGAGACCTCGTGGAAACGCGGCTCGATCATGTCGACGGCGCCTTCACGGCTGCCATCCGCAAGCCGGCCGATGCCCGCACCGCTGAGGAAAGCGCATCCGTCGCCGTTTCGGACGCGCTCGTCGCCGAACTCATGGCAGCCGACACGATCGTCATCGGCACCGGCCTGATCAACTTCAACATCTATTCGTCCCTGAAGAGCTGGATCGACCATATCGCTCGTGCCGGCCTTACCTTCACCTACACGGAGAACGGCCCGGTCGGTCTCGCCAAGGGCAAGAAGGCCTATCTCGTGCTCGCCGCCGGCGGCGTCTACTCCTCCGGTCCCGGCGCGCCGATGAACCATGCCGAACCCTATCTCAAGACGGTTCTCGCCTTCCTCGGCATCGAACTCGTCGAGACAGTCTTCGTCGAAGGCCTCGCCTATGGTCCGGAAGCCGCCGAAAAGGCCGTGGCCGCCGCGCAGGCAAAGGTGGTGGAACTGGCCCAGGCCGCCTGATCCTTCGGATCCCAGGCCTTCGGCCTTCAAGCGCGGCGGTTCCGCCGCGCTTGCTTTTGCAAACGGCAAGGACCTTCAGTTGCCGTTTGCGGCGATGGCAAGCGCTGTCTCGTTCCCCGCCCGAGACAGCCGCTTGTCCCGATGCCCCGCCAGCCGCGCGACGCGCGTCAGCTCGGTGACGACAGTCTCATTGATTTCGCGACACATCTCATCCACCGGCTGCGGCCGGCCGAGCAGGTACCCCTGGAGCTCATCGCAACCGGCAGCACTCAGGTAACCGGCCTGCTCCACCGTTTCCACACCTTCCGCCACGACGCGCATGCCGAGCCCGTTGCCGAGCTCGATGATGGTGCGGACGATGGCATTGGCAGTCTCTTGCTCACCGAGGGTCGAGACGAAACTGCGATCGATCTTGATCACGTCGAAGGGGTAGCGGCTGAGATAGCTGAGCGAGGAATATCCGGTACCGAAATCATCAAGCGCGATCTTCAGGCCCATCGACTTCAGGTGACCCAGGATGAGGCGAGCCCTCTGGTCGTCGTCGATCAGCACGCTTTCGGTAATCTCCAGCTCGAGTTTCTGCGGCTCGACGGATGTTTCGTTCAGGATCGCCTCGATGCCGCCAATAAAATCCGGGTGACGGAACTGGACCGGCGAGACGTTGAGGCTCAAATGGACGTGGGGCGGAAGGTCTTTGGCCAGCCGACAGGCTTCACGCAGCACCCACTCACCCAGGCCGATGATCTTGCCCGAGACTTCCGCCACGGGAATGAAGTCCCCGGGCTGCACCATGCCCCGCTCGGGATGGTTCCAGCGCAACAGGGCCTCGTAACCGACGATCTTGCATTCCAGTGCGGAGACGCGCGGCTGGAGATACAGCTCGAACTCGCCACGCTCCAATCCGCGCTCGATATCGGCCTCCAGCGCGCGCCGCTTCTCGATCAATTCATCCATGCCCTTGCGATAGGCGCGGAACGTATTCCGCCCCGACTTCTTGGCATGATAGAGCGCGACATCGGCGCGGCCGATCAGTTCGTCCAGTGCCGCGGCATCGTCGGGAAACAGCGCGCCGCCGATGCTGATGCCGCATTTGATGCGCTCGCCCTGCCCCGTATCGAAGGGCTGCCGGAAGGCCTCGATCAGCCTGCGGCTCAAGTCCTCGAGCTGTGCCTCGAAATGGCAGTTTCCGAGAATGACCGCGAATTCGTCCCCGCCCAGCCGGGCCGCCATGTCGGAAGGCCCCAATGCGGCCGACAACCGTCTTGCCGTCTCGCGGATGACCTCGTCGCCAGCCGGATGACCGTAGAGATCATTCACATCCTTGAAGTGGTCGAGGTCGACCAGGAGGACGCCGCAACCCCAATCGCGGTTGGCGGGCCCGACATGGACCGACAGCGTCTTTGTGAAGAGCGCGCGATTGGCCAGCCCGGTTAGCGGATCATGTTGCGCGAGATGGCGCATGCGCCCTTCGACGGCCTTGCGCTCCCTCAGATCGACAAGGCAGCTGATGCGGATGTTGCGGCTGCGGTATTCAATGTTGCGACCCCGCGCCTCGATCGGAATGCGGGTTCCGTCGGGCCGGAGGATGACGAACTCCCGTGAGACATTTGGCGCCGGGTTCGGGTTGTCGAGCAGCAAGCGCCGCCCATCCTCATCCACCAGGTCGAGGATCGACGAACCCACGAGGTCACCAAGCCGTCGACCCGTGAGCGCTTCGAATTGCTCGTTGCCGTCGATGATCGTGCCGTTTTCATGCATGACGATCGCCTCGAAGGTGGCATTGGCGAGCGCCGACAGTCGCTCGGACTCCTCCTGGTCGCGGACCTGCACTTCAAGTTCGTGGCGGCTGCGCTCCTGCTGCTGGATGTTGTCCATCAATCCGTTGAAGAGCCGGGTCAGCTTTTCCGCCTCGTCTCCGGGCTCGACTTTCAGGCGATCGCCAAGATCGGCACTGCCCGAGACCAGTTTCGACAGTGCGTCCTCCACATGGCCGACCCCGAGGCGTGTCCCATGTTCGGCAACATTCAGGCCGATGTCCTCGACTTCGGCAGAGACACGGATCGGGACAAGCTTGTCGAGGGTCCAGAAGAAGGCATAGCCAAGCCCGAAGGCCCAGTAAAAATTGAGCGCAGAGCCGAAGATCTGGATGTAGAACTGGTCGAAACGTCCGCCGGCCGGCAGACGATCGACGGGGGCGAGAAGGGCAAGCGCGACGGTCCCTGCGACACCGGCAAAGGCATGGACGCCGACAGCGCCGACGGCATCGTCGACCTTGAGCTTCTCCTCGACATACTGGTTGCCGAAGAGGGCAACGATCGAACCGAGAGCACCGATGAGCAGCGCCCCGCCCGGCTCCAGCACGTGACAGCCTGCGGTTACGGCAACAAGCGCTCCGAGCATTCCGCACAGGGCCTTTTCCGGCAGCACGACGCCATCCTGCTTGATCCCGATGACATAGCCGACACAAGTGCCCATGCCACCGGCCAGGACCGTGTTGAGAATGATCGGCGCGACATCTGCGCTGGCGGCCAGCGTCGAGCCACCGTTGAAGCCGATCCAGCCGAAAAACAGGATCAGGGCGCCGGTGGTCGACAGCACCGGGTTGTGACCGGCAATCCGCACGGGTCGGCCCTCGGCATCGAACCGCCCCTGCCGCGCGCCGATCACCAGGCAGGCCGCGAGTGCTACCCAGCCGCCTGTCGCATGGACCACGGTCGAACCGGCGAAATCGACGAAGCCGAGATTGGCGAGGAAGGCGCCCGAATTCGGGCCAAGTGCCGTACCCCAGACCCAGTGCACGAAGACGGGATAGATGAGGGTCGAGAGCACGATCGAGCCCAGGACATAGGCCGAGAGCGTCATGCGTTCGGCAATGGCGCCTGAGACGATCGTCGCTGCCGTGCCGCAGAACATGACCTGGAAGACGAAGAAGCCGGCGAGCCAGCTGTCGAGGCCCTGAAGCAGGAAGAAGTCCGTGTCCAGTCCGACCGGCAGCGTGCCGGACGCACCGAAGGCCAGCATGAAACCGACCGCGGCAAATCCCACGACACCGAAGACGAAGTCCAGCAGGTTCTTCTGGGCGACATTGATCGAGTTCTTCGAACGCACCATGCCGGCTTCCAGGAGCAGGAAACCGATTTCCATCATCATCACCATGCCGGCCGCCGCCATCAGCCAGGCAAGGTCGGCGGATGCCTTCGCGGCCTGCGCTGCGGCGGGCTCATCGGCAGCGGACAGCATCTCCGCCATCCCGAGCAGGATGCCCGAGGCAATCAGACCAATGCGGGGCGAGAAGGAGGAGCGAAACGCAATAATCACATGAAAACCCGAGCAATATGTCGGTCTCAGTGTTGCGCTGCACCATTAACATTCAGTGACCACGAAGAAACAAATCTTCGCGGTAATATGATGGGCGTCACACGATGCGCGTGTCTTCTCCATCGCCGAACAGGGCGGGACCGTTCTGGTCGATGATCTGCTGCGCCTTGCGGAAGGTGCAATCGAGTGCATCATCGAGCGAGGTGAAGACGTCGGCACGGATGAACTTTCGCTCAAGGGCGCGGCCGTCGACGGACTTCACGATGCGGCCCGCCAGCCGATACTGGCTGCCTTCGCGCATGGGCTCGGCGTGGATCACGCAGTCCTTGTAGGTCTGCGGCTCGGCCATGGGCTTGGCAGGGCCTTCGGACGACGCGCCACCGGTGAAGATTGAAAGTATGCTGGACAGGATCGACATGTGTTTCCCCTATCACAGGGAGGGGCGACGCGGAAGAGAGAGCCTGCCGGCTTTCCGCCGGTGATCGGCATGCTAAGCTCGGCAGCGGCCGGGAATGACGACCGAGGAGAAGGAGATGAGGAGCTTCATGGGCATATCGCTTGCATTCATCGCGGTTGCGATCGCGGCACTCGTCGTCGTCTACCGGATGCCGCCGGAGCTTGCGCTGGAGCGCGAGGTGCGAATCGCTGCCGATACTTCCCCCGAAGCGCTGGAAACACTGATTGCGAAAGACGAGGAAAAGGTGGGCACCATCCGCAAGGGCCTCGGCAAGCAGATCGTCTGGGCCGACCCTACCCGTCGCCAGAAGACGCCGGTCAGCGTCATCTATGTGCATGGCTTCTCCGCCTCACCGGCCGAGGTGCGCCCCCTGCCCGATCTCGTGGCAAAGGCGCTCGGCGCCAACCTCTTCTTCACGCGGCTCGCCGGCCACGGCCTCGACGATCCGGACGCGCTCGGCCTCGCCACGATCGACGACTGGGCGAGGGATATCGGCGAGGCGCTGGCAGTTGGGCGACTGCTCGGCGAGAAAGTCGTTATCGTCTCGACATCGACGGGCGCCTCGCTCGTCACCTGGGCGCTCGCCCGGCCAGCACTTTCCGAGCACGTTGCCGCCTCCGTCTTCCTCTCGCCGAACTACGGCGTGCAGGCATCCGGCAGCTTTCTGCTGACGGGACCATTTGGTGGGCAGATCGCACGACTGCTGCTGGGTGAACGGCGGGGCTTCGAGCCGATCAGCCCGCTCAATGCCTATAACTGGACCACAGACTATCCGGTCGCAGCACTCATTCCCATGGCACAGTCGGTCAGGCTCGCGGCCCATAGCCCGGTCGAGGATATCCGTGTCCCCGCTCTCTTCATCCAATCGGCGAATGACAAGGTCGTGCGGCCGGATCGGACCGCGGCCGTCGCTGCCCGCTGGGGCGGGCCGCACCAATTGATCGATCCCGGCCCGACAGGCGATGCCAACAACCATGTGGCCGCCGGCGACACCTATTCGCCTCAAACCACCGAGCCGATCGCGCGAACGATCCTCGATTGGCTCGGCGAGCAGGGCATCAGATGATCAGGTTGGCGAGGATCTCGTTTTCGGTGATGTCCTCGAAGCCGAGCCCCGCCTGATCGAACCGCTCGAAGAGATCAGCAAAATTCTCGCGCTTACCCGTCTCGATGCCGATCAGGATGGAGCCGAAATTGCGGGCCGACTTCTTGAGGTATTCGAAGCGCGCGATGTCGTCCTCGGGACCAAGCAGGTTGAGGAAATCGCGCAACGCGCCGGGGCGCTGCGGCAGGCGCAGGATGAAGTACTTCTTCAGGCCCGCGTAGCGCATGGCCCGTTCCTTGACGTCGGGCAGCCGCTCGAAATCGAAATTGCCGCCGGAGACGACCGCGACGATTGTGCGACCGCTCAGGGCTACGCGTGGCAAGAGATCAAGGGCGGCCAGCGCCAGCGCGCCGGCCGGCTCCAGCACCACGCCCTCCACATTCAGCATGTCCGTCATCGTCACGCAGATCGCGTTTTCCGGCACGATCAGCACTTGGTCCGGGCGGAACCCTTTGAGGGCCTCGAAATTGTGGTCGCCGATCCGGGCAACGGCGGCACCATCGACGAAATTGTCGACCTTGGGCAGCGTCACGACCTTGCCGGCCTCCAGGCTCTTCTTCAGGCTCGGCGCGCCTGCCGGTTCGCAAAAGATCATCGCCTCAGGCGAGACCCGATCCGCCATGTAGCCGGTCATCCCCGAAGAAAGCCCGCCGCCACCGACTGGCATCACCACGAGATCGGGCGTGACGCCTTCCGGCAATTGCTGCATGACCTCGGCCGCAACCGTCGCCTGGCCCTCGATGATGTCAGGATGGTCGAAGGGCGGCACCATATAGCCGCCGATCGCCTCGACATGCTCGCGGGCGGCCTGATAGCACTGGTCGAAGATGTCGCCGATCAGGCGGATGGTGATGAATTCGCCGCCGAAGATGCGGGTCTTGTCGATCTTCTGCTGGGGCGTCGTCACCGGCATGAAAACCACGCCCTCGACGCCGAAATGGCGGCAGACATAGGCGAAGCCCTGGGCGTGATTGCCGGCAGATGCGCAGACGAAGGTGGTGCCGGAGGGGCTGTCGGCGACGATCTTGCGGAAAAAGTTGAAGGCACCGCGGATCTTGTAGGAGCGGACGGGCGTCAGATCTTCGCGCTTCAGGTAGACATTGGCACCGTAACGGGCGCTCAAATGTTCGTTGAGCTGCAGCGGCGTCTCGGGAAAGAGGCCGCGCATCGCCTCCAGCGCTTCGTCGACTTGACTGGGGGTCACGTCAGCCTCCGTTGAATCTTGAACCGAGCCCCGCTATGGCATAGACATCGGGCGGAGACAAAGCCTCTTTGCGCCGCAACAGACGGAAGACATTGCTTGAATACCAATCTGCTCCGCTCCGTCGTCTACATCGCGGCCCTTTGCGGGCTCTACCTCTCCACGGCCATGTTGATTCCGGCCATGGTCAGCCTCTATTACGGCGATGAGGCCTGGACAGCATTCACGGTATCCGCCGCCATGATCGGGGGTATTTCGCTGACCGCCGCCATGGCCACACGCGGCCCACCGCCAGCCTTCACCAAGCGCATGGGCTTCCTCCTGGTGAATGTGCTCTGGGCCGTCTTCTCGCTGGTCGGGGCCATCCCGCTCTACCTCTCGGATCTCGACCTCACCTTCGCACAGTCGCTGTTCGAGGCGATCTCCGGCATCACGACGACCGGCTCCACCGTCATTTCCAACCTGCATCAGGTCTCGCCTGGCATCCTCATGTGGCGTGCCCTGCTCGCCTGGCTCGGCGGCATCGGAATCGTGGCCCTCGGGCTCTTCGTACTTCCCTTCCTGCGCGTCGGCGGCGTCTCCTTCTTCAAGATGGAATCCTCCGACATCGGCGACAAGCCGTTTGCCCGCATCGCCACCTTCACCCGCGCCTTCATGGCCGTCTATGTCGGGATTACGCTGGCCTGCATCATCGCCTATGACGTCACGGCCATGGGCCATTTCGATGCCATCGTGCATGCCTTCACGACAGTGGCCACCGCAGGCTTCGGCAATTACGACAATTCCTTCGCCGCCTTCGACAGCCCTGCGCTGCTCTGGGTATCGACGTTCTTCATGACGCTGTGCAGCCTGCCGTTTTCGATCCTGATCGTGCTTCTGGTCCGGGGCAGGCTCGATGCTCTTCGCGATCCGCAGATCTTCGTCTTCCTCGGCTATCTCGGTACCTTTGCGATTGCGGGCGGGCTTTACAACCATCTGCGCAACGGCATTGCCTTGCCGGAGGCGCTCACCCATTCCTTCTTCAACTTCGCCTCCATCCTGTCGACCACGGGATATGCCAGCGAAGACTATACGCTCTGGGGACCGTTCGCCGTCGCCGCCGCCTTCTTCGCCACCTTCATGGGCGGCTGCTCCGGATCGACCGCCGGTGGCATCAAGGCCTATCGCTTCGTCATCCTGTTCAACATCATCGTCACAGGCTTGAAAAAGCTCATCTATCCCAATGCCGTCTATTCTGTGCGCTACGGCAACCAGACTGTCGATGCCGACACCCAGCGCGCAGTCTTCCTCTTCGTCAGCGCCTATATCTTCATCTGGGCGATCGGCTCGATGGCTATGGCTCTTGCCGGCTATGATTTCGCCACCGCGACATCGTCGGTGATTACCGCGCTCTCGAATGTCGGCCCCGGCATCGGACCACTGATCGGCCCTGTCGGAAACTTCGCCATGATGGCGGATCCGGAGCTCTACATCCTCTCGCTCGCCATGCTGCTTGGCCGTCTTGAGGTCTTGACCGTCCTGGTCCTGCTGGTCCCGATGTTCTGGCGCTCGTGAGGATCAGGCCAACGTGATCCGGGGAAGCAGATGCGGCGCTTGACGCATCATGCCGCTTCTTCCCACACTCCCGCCATCGCAACGCGGGAGAATCACGTGTCCCTGAAATACCCAGCCCGTTCCTTCACCGCTGCTGCTCTCGGTGCCTGGCTCGTCGCATCCCCGGCCCTTGGCGGCCCGCTTCTCGACGCAGCGATCGAGGCGGAGCGGCTGGCGGCGCAGAACGATGCGCGCGGCGCCTTCGAGGCGATCCGCTCCGGGCTCGCCGCCTTCTCCCAGTCGCTACCGCTCACCGTTCCTCGGGCGCTCTTCGTGACCGAAGTGCCGAAGGCCTATCGCGCCTATGCGCCGAAGGCGGAACCGGTTTTCCTCACCGGCGAGAAACTCATCACCTATGTGGAAGTCACCGGCCTCAAATGGCAACCGGCCGACGGCGACCAGCGCCAGTCGCATTTCACCGTCGATCTGGAACTCATGGACGACGAGGGCAAGACGCTGGCGCTGCAGAAGGAGTTTGGCAATTTCACCTTCACCAGCCATTCGGATGCGGTCGAGGTCTATACCCACCTCACCCTCGACGTGGCGGGCGCAAAACCCGGCGGCTATGTGCTGCACTACACGATCAACGACGTCATTGCCGAACGCTCGACGCCGTTCGAGCTGCCCTTCACGCTGAAGGACAAGAGCTGAACGCCGCAGCCACGCGTTCGACCGGCCCGGTCAGTTGGCCATGGTAGAGCGATGCGCCCAACCGGTCATGCGCTTCTCGATCCACGCCATCAGCGCATACATGGCGATGCCCTCCACCGCGAGCATCATGAGGCCGGCAAAGACCAGCGGCACGTTGAACTGGCTCTGAGCCGAGCTCATCATGTTGCCGAGGCCGTAATTGGAGGCGACCGTTTCCGAGACCACCGAGCCGACAAAGGCCAGGGTGATAGCGATCTTCAGCGAGCCGAAGAAATAGGGCATCGACCTGGGAATGCCGACCTTCAGCATGATGTCCATCTTGCGCGCCCCAAGCGCCCGCAACACGTCCTCGGTTTCCGGCTCGATCGTGGCGAGACCCGTCGCGACATTGACGACGATGGGGAAGAAGGAAATTAGGAAGGCGGTGAGTACAGCCGGCACCGTGCCGATGCCGAACCAGATGACGAGAATGGGCACCAGCGCCACCTTTGGGATCGCATTGAAGCCGATCATTAGCGGATAGAGCCCCGCATAGATGGTCTTCGACCAGCCGATGAAGAGGCCGAGGCCCAGACCTGCCACGACAGCGATCAGGAAACCGAGCGTCGTCGTGTACAGCGTCTGAAGCGAATTCTTCCAGATCGGCGACCAGTATTGCACGATCGCCTCGAAGACGCGTGTCGGCGCCGGCAGCAGCGTCTGCGGCAGGGCAAAGACGATGACCGCCAGTTCCCATATGACGAAGAGACCAAGCGTATACAGGAAGGGGGCGGCGCGGACCCAGTTGATCCGCTGCGTGAGCGGCTTAACCACCGGGCGGGTCGGCACTGTGTCGATCGTCACGCTCATGCCACCACCCTCGCCTTTGCGATCTCGCCGTGCAGGACATGCACCATGTCGTTGAAGGCGTTGTCATAGGTCAGTTCGATATCGCGCGGCCGGGCAAAGGGCACAGTATGCTCCTTGACCACCTTTCCGGGCCGCGCGCTCATGACGAAGATGCGGTCGGCGAGAAAGACCGCCTCACGCAGATCGTGCGTCACGAGCACGATCGTCACGCCTTGGGCTGCATGCAGGTCGCGGATGACGCACCACAGCTCCTCGCGGGTGAAGGCGTCGAGCGCGCCGAAGGGCTCGTCGAGCATCAAGAGTTCCGGCTCGTGGATGAGCGCCCGGCACAGATTGGCGCGCTGCTGCATGCCGCCCGAAAGCTGCCAGGGAAACTTTGAGCCAACCCCCTTGAGGCCAACGATCTCCAGCAGATTTTCCGCTTTCTCGATGTATTCCTTTTTGTTCGCCCGCAGCCGATGCCGGTGCCGCTCGACGATCTCGAGCGGCAGGAGGATGTTTTCGAGCGTGGTGCGCCAGGGCAGCATGGTCGGGTTCTGGAAGGCCATGCCAACGATCGAGACCGGCTTGGTCACCTGCTGGCCGGCAACGATCACGACGCCCGATTGCGGGATATGCAGCCCCGTCACCAGCTTCATCAGGGTCGACTTGCCGCAACCCGACGGCCCGACCACGGCTGAAAACTCGCCCTTATCGACCCGCATGGTGAGGCCGGACACGGCCAGCGTGCCGTCGGCGCCGCCATAGCGCATGTCGACATTGTCGATGGAAACGAGGTGAGACATGAGGGCTCCGGTCAAAAGGGGATTTCCCAACCTCCCCTTGAGCGGGAGGTCGCTGCGAAGCAGCGGGTGGGGTGATCTCGCGAAAGGTCATCCCACCCCGAACCTGCGGTTCGACCCTCCCCCTCAAGGGGAGGGGGAGACCATTACGGCAACATCCGCTCTTCCTTGGCCGGCAGGAAGCTTGCGTCGAAGACCTGCTCGGCCTTGACGTTGCCCTTCAGCCCCATCGACACCTTCAGCGTCTCGATCGAGGCGGAAAGCCGCGCCATGTCGACGGTGCCCATGCCGTTTTCGACCACGTAAGGCGTCTTGATGTTCATGGCATTGGCCATATCAAGGCGTTCCTTCTCGATCTCGGGATTGAGCGTCTCGTTGCGCTTCAAGACGGCGGCGACACCCTCTTCCGGATTGGCGACCGCATCGGCAAAGCCCTTAGCGAGTGCCTTGAGGAAGCCCTTGACGGCCTCGGGGTTCTCGGCGGCAAAGTCTGAGTTCACCAGCACGCTGTTGCCGTAGAGGTTGAGACCATTGTCTGCCATCAGGATGGTGGCGATATCGTCGGCGGCAATGCCTTGCGCCTTGAGGTTCAGGATCACCGAGAAGGCGAAGCCGAAGACCGCGTCGACGTCGCCCTTGGCGAGCATTGGCTCGCGCACGGGAAAGCCGATCGATTCGATTGTGATCTTGCTGTCATCGATGCCGGCGGCCTGCTTGAAGGCCGGCCACTGGGCAAAGGCGCCATCCGGCGGCGGCGCGCCGAGCTTCTTGCCTTCGAGCGACTTCGGATCTTCCGTCACGCCGAGCGACTTGCGGCCGACGACCGAGAAGGTCGGCTTTTCATAGACCATCATCACGGCCTTGACCTTCTGAGTCGGATCCTCGTCGAGGAACTTGATGACGGAATTGATGTCGCCAAAGCCCATCTGGTAGGCGCCGGTCGCCACACGCGGGATCGCCTCGACCGAGCCATTGCCCGAATCGATCGTCACATCCAGGCCTTCCGCTTTGAAGTACCCCTTGTCGAGCGCCAGCAGGAAGCCGGCCGCCGGGCCCTCGAACTTCCAGTCGAGGGTGAACTTGATCGCGGTTTCGGCATGCGCGTGCCCGACCGGCAGCGTGACGCCGGCCATCAGGCCGGCGGCGAGAACAGCCGCCGAAAAGAGACGTCTAGTGATCATGGATTTAGCTCCCCTTGTTTTTGATGGACACCATCAAAGCAGGAATCGAAGAGGCCGCAAAGCGGAAAATGCTCAAACTTTCGTCATGCATGAGATTGCATCAATTTTAAGCGACGACGACAAACCAACATCAGGACCAGTCTCTTGCGCCATGGCTTGGGCCAGGATATTGGTTGCATGACGCAACCATATGGATCCGGCGATGCCCCTTCCCGAGACCGACCTCGACGTCATTCGCGCTCATTCACGGCGGCTCGTCCGCCGGCTCGGCTTCCTGAAGCCTGATCTCGCCGAAAGCGGACTGCCAGCCTCCTGCGTCCATGCCCTGATCGAGATCGGAGCGAGGTCGAACCTCACTGCACGTGATCTCCGGAAGATCCTCGGATTGGACAAGTCGAGCGTCAGCCGACTGCTCGGCAAACTGCTTGCCGCCGGCCTGATCACGGAAACACCATCCCTAGAGGACGCCCGACGCAAACACCTGTCACTGACATCCGACGGGACAGAAAAGCTCGCCGCGATAGAGGCCTTTGCCCGGGGCCAGGTGAGTGCAGCGCTCGCCGGCCTGAGCGCCGGGCAGCAGCGGATCGTGCGCCACGGTCTCGAACTCTATGCCGACGCCCTGGGCGGCATCCATACACCTTCGCAGATGCTGGCACCGAAACTCCGCATCCAGTCCGGCTGGCAACCCGGACTGCTCGGCAGCTGCATCGAAATGCATGGTCGCCACTACAACGAGAGCAGCGGCTTCGGCTGCGCTTTCGAAGCGATCGTCGCCGGCGGACTGGCCGAATTTGCCACTCGCCTCGACCGACCGGTGAATGAAATCTGGGCGGGGCACATTGACGAGCGCATTGCCGGCACGATCGCAATCGACGGCGAGGACCTGAACGGGGCGGCCTCACAAGGCCGCAGACCACAACTCGCCCATCTGCGCCTGTTCATCGTCGACCCCTCGGCCCGCGGCGGCGGCCTTGGCAAGGCCTTGCTCAGCGAGGCTCTTCATTTCGTCGACGCGCAGGCGTTCGACGAGACCCATCTTTGGACCTTCAAGGGGCTGGATGTGGCGCGGCAAATGTATGAAGCATCCGGCTTCCAGCTTGCCGAGGAGCGTCCGGGCAACCAGTGGGGCACGCCCGTGCTCGAACAGCGATTCGTTCGGAAAAAACCCTGAGATGTTGGTGCGGACGGCGGGGATCGAACCCGCATGACCAAGGCCGAGAGATTTTAAGTCTCTTGCGTCTACCAGTTTCGCCACGTCCGCGCCGGCCCTGTTTCGATCAGTTCGACGGACGCGTCAAGGGCGAGGGCCGCGCGAGGCGACCCGCCACGTGTCATCGATCACTCAGCTCGCGAGCGCGTCGAGAAATTCCACGCCGAGCTCGCGTTCCTTGCGCCATTTGACCGCGCAGTCATGCGTCGTGCCGTCTTCCAGCCGCAGGCGGAAACTTGCGGGGATGTCGACCGTCGATTCGAACGTTACCTTGGCGCCGACCGGCGAGAGATTGCGAATCATGCAGTCGAAGGTGGAGTGGCCGCCGGCAAGGATGGCGCGGCCGGACTTGAGGGCCCTCAGACGGGGCTGGCGGCGACGTTCTGGCTGGTTCATGGCATGCATCCTTTCGGGTCTTGCAACCAGAAGCATGCGCCGACGAGCTGAAAGTAACCTTGCGAAATTCGGTCGCATTTTAACGGCCAACCGCGACCGCCTGTCGCAGCAACGAAAAGGCGGAGCTGTCGCCCCGCCTTTGGTCGTCCAGATTTCGGGCCGCTCAGGCGAGCTTCGCAGCCAGCTTGGCCACATGGGCGCCCTGGTAGCGGGCACCTTCGAGCTCGATCTCGGAGGGCTGGCGCGAGCCGTCGCCGTCGGTGATCGTGGAGGCGCCGTAAGGCGAGTTGCCCATGACTTCGCCGACACCCATCTGGCCCTGGAAGGCGTAAGGCAGGCCTGCATAGAGCATGCCGTGATGCAGGAAGGTCGGGATGAAGCCCATAATCGTCGTTTCCTGGCCGCCGTGCTGGGTGGCGGTCGAGGTGAACATCGAGCCGAGCTTGCCGGTCAGCTTGCCCTGGGCCCAGAGGCCGCCGGTCTGATCCCAGAAATTGCGCATCTGAGAGGCGACCGTGCCGTAACGGGTGCCTGCGCCAACGATGATGGCGTCATACTGGTCGAGTTCGGCAGGAGAAGCGATTTCGGCTTTCTGGTCCATCTTGTAATAGGAAGCCTTGGCGACATCATCCGGAACCAGTTCGGGAACGCGCTTGACGGTGACGTCGGCGCCAGCCGACTTTGCGCCTTCGGCAACGGCGTAAGCCATCGTCTCGATGTGACCGTAAGCGGAATAGTAGAGAACCAGTACCTTGGCCATGTCGTATCTCCCTTTGAACATGCGGCCCCGCCGCGCTGTGGATAGGCGACATGTAGCGCATTCCGCGCTGGCGACCAGTCGCGCGCACGGGAACGCAGTGTTCAATCAATGACGGCCTTTACTTCTCTTCGCAGACACAAAACGGTAACTTGCCTCCCTCCGCCCGCCTCATCCCATAGGACTCACTCGATGACCTCCACGATCAAGACCGCCGCGATGCTCGCCATCGGCGACGAACTCCTGTCCGGCCGCACCAAGGACAAGAATATCGGCCATCTCGCCGATCTCCTGACTGTCGCCGGCATCGATCTGAAAGAGGTGCGCATCGTTTCCGACGAGGAAGATGCGATCGTCGAAGCGCTGAATGCTCTCCGCGCCAAATACACTTACGTCTTCACCTCGGGCGGCATCGGCCCGACGCATGACGACATCACCGCAGATGCGGTGTCCAAGGCCTTCGGCGTCCCTTGCCTGCATGATCCCGCCGCCATGAAGCTGCTCGGCGACATGTATGCCGGTCGCGGGCTGGAATTCACCGAGGCGCGCCAGCGCATGGCGCGCATGCCGGAAGGCAGCCGCCACATCCCGAACCCGGTCTCGACGGCGCCGGGCTTCATCATCGGCAATGTGCATGTGATGGCGGGCGTGCCGCAGGTCTTCCAGGCAATGATGGCACATGTGATCGACACATTGCCGGCCGGCCAGCGGGTGCTGTCCCGCTCCATCCCCTGCCCCTTCGGCGAAGGCGATATCGGAACGGCACTCGGCGCGATCCAGAAGGCGCATCCGGAGACCTCGATCGGCTCCTATCCGCATTTCGACGGCATTCGCTTTTCGACCGAACTGATCGTGCGCGCCCGCGACCAGGCAGTCGTCGATGCGGCAGCGGCCGATGTGGAGGCGATGATCGCGGCCCTGCGTTCGGAAAAGGATGCGGCGGCAAAGCGCGATCTCGGCACCGGCGAAGTCGCCTGAAACACCCTGCCGCCTTGACCGAGGTCAAGGTGGAACAACGGAATGGAACACATAGTTATCTCATGCGGACGATGGATAAGGGCCGCGAGAGGAGACGACCATGGGTTACCGGACACTTCTTTCCATATTGGACACCCCGAAGACCACGCGCCAGGTGACGGATTTCACCGTCGCGATCGCCAATCAGTTCCAGTCGCATGTGATCGGCGCTCATGCGGAAGCCGTCGCCATGGTGCCGCTCGTGGCCCCGATGGAGATCCCCGATCCCGCGACGGTTCAGGCCTTGCAGGACATGGCGCATCAGGAAACCGAAAGCGTCGAGAAGATCTTTCGCGAGATCGGTAGTCGCGAGGGCCTTTCGCATGAGTGGCGCAGCTTTGTCACTTCATCGGGTTTCAACTCGGCCTCGCTGATCGACAGCGCCCGCAGCGTTGATCTCGTCATCGCCGCCCAGGGCGAAACCGGCATGCTGTCGGAGACGCGCTCTGAGCTTGAGAGCTTCCTGTTCGAAAGCGGACGGCCGGTGCTGCTGATCCCGCATATCCTGAAAGACCCCAAGCCGATCCGCCGGGTGCTGGTCGCCTGGAACGGCTCGCGAGAGGCGGCCCGCGCCACCTTCGATGCGCTGCCCTTCCTCAAAGCCGCCGAGATGGTCGAGATCTTTACCGTCGATGCCAGCGACAATGCCGGCCAGAGCGCCCCGATGGCGGGTGCCGAGATCGCCGCCTCGCTTGCCCGCCACGGCATCAATGTCACGCTCACCTCGTCGGAAAAGACCGGCCTTGCTCCGGCCATCGCGATCGAGAACCGCCTGTCGGACAGCTCCATCGATCTCCTGGTCATGGGCGCCTATGGCAACAAGCGCTGGTGGGAAATGCTGTTCGGCGGCGTTACCCGAACGCTGCTCGATTCGATGACGGCGCTGACGCTTCTGTCGCGCTAATCCAGAGCGAGGGCGGGATGGAACACGGGCCTTGCCAGAGGCTTCGGATTCCCGCTAATAGCAACGGCCAAAGACTGGAGCCCCTTGGGGACAAGCTTCGCGCGGTATCTGCCGCGCGAAACGCGTTTCAGGACCGCGCGTTTGGCGGCCCGCCCTAGGATCCGGTCCATGGCGCCGCAATCCGGCGCGGACGATATCATCCAGCCAGCGGAGCCTTCTTTCCATGTCTCTTCCCGATAAAGCCTTCCCCGTTTCCTGGGACCAGTTCCACCGCGATGCCCGCGCGCTTGCCTGGCGCCTTGCCGGTCTCGGCCAGGAGTTCCGCGCCATCGTCTGCATCACCCGCGGCGGCCTGGTGCCCGCGGCGATCATCTCGCGCGAACTCAACATTCGCCTGATCGAGACGGTCTGCGTCGCCTCCTACCATGACTATGTGAACCAGGGCGAAATGAACCTGCTCAAGGGCATCACCGCAGAGCTTTTGGTGAATGGCGGCGAAGGCGTGCTCGTGGTCGACGACCTCACCGACACCGGCAAGACCGCTCTTGAAGTCCGCCAGATGATGCCGAAGGCGCATTTCGCCTGCGTCTACGCCAAGCCAAAGGGCGTGCCGACCATCGACACCTTCGTCACAGAAGTCTCCCAGGACACCTGGATCTACTTCCCCTGGGACATGGGCTTCACCTATCAGGAGCCGATCGCCAAGGGCTCTAAGGGCTGATAGGCCCTCCTCCTGGATGATTTCCAAGAGCCCGCGCCATCGCCGCGGGCTTTTTGCATCGCGCCTGTCGCTCACATCACAGTCAGCCGGTGGTTGCAGTATGGAACAGAAGGCGGCGCTCGGTCGTCTGGCTTAGGTATCCCATCCCTCCAGATCGAGATCGCTATGGCCCTTCACTCTCCGCCCGCTGCCGGCAACGCCTATCCGTTTTCGGCACTCTTCGCCCCCTTCCCCTTCGTCTGCTTCACCCTGACGCTGATCACCGACATCCTCTACTGGCGGACGTCGCACCTGATGTGGAGCAATTTCTCCGACTGGCTGTTGTTCTTCGGCCTGGTCTTCGGCGCCCTTGCCGTACTTGCCGGCCTCATCGATCTCGCCCGCCCGGCCACCCGAGCGCTTCGTCCACGCTGGCCGGCGTCCCTTGCCTTTATCGGCATCCTGGTGCTGGCCATCCTCAACAGCTTCATCCATGCCGGTGACGGCTGGACCGCCATCGTCCCTTACGGCCTCATCGCCTCGACCGTCACCGTGATCGCCATGATCGCCTGCGTCTATCTCACGGCTGACCAGCGCGCCGCCGATGCCTGGAGAACCCCATGAACCGCCCCACCCTGCGCCGCGCGGCGCTTGCCTCGACCGCCGTTCTCGTTCTTGCGCTCGCCGGCTGCAGCGACGACAACGGCAATTTCGACGTCACCAGCCAGATCGGTCCCGATCCTGTTCTCCCTGAGCCGAGCCAGTCCCTCGTGCCCGACCTCAAGGTCGCGGAAGTCGTCGGATGGGGTGACAACGAGACCCCCGACGTTGTCGACGGGTTCACCATCACGGCTTACGCCAAGGATCTCGCCAATCCGCGCACCGTGCACACGCTGCCGAATGGCGACGTGCTCGTGGTCCAAAGCAAGGCACCGCCCGGCAAGCCCGTCGAGCGGCCGAAAGATGTCATCCGCGGCTTCATCATGTCCTTTGCCTCGGGCGGAGGCGGTGGCGACAAGCCGACCAACCTCATCACCCTACTGCGGGATACAGACCGCGACGGCACCGTCGATGAGCGCCACGATCTGCTGAAGGACCTCAACTCGCCCTTCGGCCTCGCCTTCGTCGACGACACGCTTTACGTCGCAGCGGCCGATGCCGTGCTTGCCTATGACTACCAGCTCGGCCAGAACGAGATCACCACGCCGCCGCGCGTGCTCTCGCCGCTGCCAGGCGGGCCGATCAATCACCACTGGACGAAGGATTTGGCGCTTAGCCCCGACGGCCGTTTCCTCTATGCCTCTGTCGGGTCTAATTCGAATGCCGGCGAACGAGGGCTGGAAGCCGAAAAGGGCCGCGCCGCGATCTGGCAGATCGACCGCGAGACCGGCGCGTCCCGCGTCTATGCGTCTGGCCTTCGCAACCCGAATGGCCTCACGATCAACCCCGAAAGCGGTGCGCTCTGGACCGTCGTCAACGAGCGCGACGAACTCGGGCCCAACCTCGTGCCCGACTACATGACTTCGGTCCAGGATCGCGGTTTCTACGGCTGGCCCTGGTCCTATTACGGCCAGCATGTCGATCCGCGCCTGCATCCGCCGCGCCCCGACATGGTCGAACAGGCGATCAAGCCCGACTATGCCCTGTCCAGCCATGTGGCCGCCCTCGGCCTTGCCTTCTCCATGGGCATGGCTATGCCGGCCGAGTATGAAAACGGTGCCTTTGTCGGCAATCGCGGCAGTTGGAACCGCGACCACTTCAACGGCTACAAGGTACTCTATGTGCCCTTTGAAAACGGCATGCCGTCGGGTGAAGCCCGCGACGTGGTAACAGGCTTCCTCAACCCCGCCGAAGAAGCCCACGGCCGCCCAGTCGGTCTTGGTTTCGATGGAACCGGCGCGCTTCTGATCGCAGACGATGCGGGCAACACCGTCTGGCGTGTCGCCGCTGAAGGTGCCGCACCTCTCGCGGAGCCGATCGGGACGGACGAGATGCCGGCCGGCTCCCCTGCGGCCGCGGCCAATTCGACGGCAGAGGAGGCGACCGAAACCCAGCCGGGCGGCACCATCCAGCCCGCAGCGCCTGTCGATCCGACTGTCGCACCGGCCGACGATCCGGCAGCGGCTCCGACGCCGGACACTCCGGCCGATCCCGGCAATGGCACGCTCGCGCCGCCTTCGGTCAACCCGCCGCAGACGGACGTCCCGGCCACGGGACCGGAAGGCGCGGTGCAGGATGCACCGGCACCGGCGCCGTCAACGACACCCCAGCCGTAAGGCATCGGGCAGTCTGCACGACGAAAACGGCCCTCTCCGTCACCGGAGAGGGCCTCTTGCTTGACCGGGGCAGCATAGCCTCAGGCAGGCATCCGCTTGTCGTACTCGGCCTTTAGACGCAGCCAGCCATCCCAGAAGGGTTCCGCGCGCTCGCCCCGCAGCTTGGCTGCAAGAATATCGAGATGCATGTGCCAACCGGCCCCGACCATGAGCAGGTTCGCCCGGTCCGAGATCCGCCGGTGTGTGACCGTCATGAGCACCTCGTCGCCTTCCGGCCTGAGGTCGAAGGAGACCTCGCCGGTCTCACCCCAAGTGAAGACCAGCCGCTTTTCCTTGTGCACCTCCAGGATCCGGCTCTTCATGCGCATTTCCTCGCTGAAGCCCTCGGGACGCATGCCCGGCGGGTCGGTCAGTTCGTCATTGCGCCAGACGAGTTCGAACGGTGTGCCCGCCTTCGCCTCCATCACGCCATCGGCGAGCCAGAGCCGTCGCTTGTCGGCGTCCATGAGATAGCTCCAGATCCGCGAGGGCGGCCCGGGCAGCTTGCGTTCGATCACCAGCGTCGCCGGTTCCGCCACACGTCCGTAAGCTTGGATTTCCAGTAGTTCCGTCATCGTCATTCTCCATTCTTTTCGTTGGAAGATGCGGCGTCCTCCGCACGGAGGAGCCGTTCGAGAACGTCCAGCCGGCCGGTCCAGAAGTGCTCATAGTGACTCAGCCACTCGTGGGCGCCCGAAAGCGGCCCAGGATCCAGACGGCAGAGATGGGTTCGTCCCCTGATCTCGCGGCGCACGAGCCCTGCCCCTTCCAGCACCTTGATGTGCTTGGATGCTGCTGCCAGCGACATGGCATGGGGCTCCGCCAGTTCGCCGACGCTCCGCTCCCCCTTGGAGAGGTCGAAAAGCATCTGGCGACGCGTGCGGTCACCGAGTGCGTGGAAGATTGTATCGAGGATCATGTCAGTTTGCTCAACCATGTGGTTGAATATCTACCGACAGGCCTAGATTGTCAACCATCTGGTTGAGGATCGCGCAGTTTACATGAGGAGGGCACTTCCGATGACGAGGAGCAGGAAGATCGCGACGATCGCCAGCGACCACCAGGAAAGAACGCTGCTACGCCGCGGACCCGGGTGATTCTGAGCGCGATAGCCGGTTTTCCGGTCTCCATCATGGCTGGTGCGTTCGTCTTTCATGGCAATCTCCCTTTGGTCGGAAAAACACTGCCCTGCCCCGGAGGTTCCTTTCTGAGCGCTCTTTCGACGGAACCCCACCCTTTCTTTTCCGTTCTCCCCGAACATAAGGAGAGGGTTCCCATGAACACGCGGTCGAAATTTCACTTCTTGGCACGGGCGGGCTACAGCGCACGCGGCGTCGTCTTCCTGCTGATTGCGGCGCTGGCCCTGTTTTCCAGCTTTGCCGGTGGGAGACCGGATACGCAGTCGGCGTTATCAGCGGTCCTGCAGCAACCCTTCGGGCGGATCTGGATCGGCCTGATCGGGCTCGGGCTCGCGGGCTTCGTCGTATGGCGCCTCGCCCAGTCGCTCGCCAACGCCGATGGCCAGGATGACGACCTCAAGGGTTATGCAATCCGCGCGGCGCTCTTCGGCAGTGCCATCACCTATGCGGGCCTTGCGGTCACCAGCCTCACGATGGCCCTGCAGATGTCGGGTGGCGGCGGCTCCGGCGGCGAAGAGGGTTTGGCCGCTTGGGTCATGGCCCAGCCCTTCGGCCGCTATCTCGCTGGCATCATCGGCATCGGCTTCGTCATCGGCGGGGTAGTCACCGCCATGAAGGGAATCAAGCGCCGGTTCGGCCGCTACTTAAACCTCGATGCGGAGAAGAACTCGCCGGCCGTTCTCATTTCCATCTATGGCCTCGTCGCCCGCGGCGCGGTCTTCGCCATTGTCGGCGTCTTCTTCCTCTATGCTGCCTTCACGGTCGACCCGGAGCAGGCCGGCGGCATGGCCGATGCGCTGGCCTGGGTGCAAAGCCTTCCGTTCGGCGGCGTCATCTATGCCGTGGTCGCTGTCGGCCTGGCCGCCTTCGGCATCTACAACTTCGTCGAGGCGCGCTACCGGCGCATCAATGCGCCTGATGTCGGAGATATCCGCCGTCAGCTCCCGCTCGGCCGCGCCAACTGACTCCAGCCCCGACCGTCGATGCCGTCAGTGCAGGTTTTGTGACGGCACGACGGTGACGCCTGGTGCCGCGGACACGGCGGCCTCGAGCATGGCGCGGGCGATGGCCTCTGGCCGGTTCGCCTGTAGGGATAAAGGGAGGACAGGCTTCAGGACTGAGAGCAGTTTGCCTGCCCACTGCTCCATGGGACGCGGTTCGGGACGCGGACCGTCGATCAAGCCTGGACGGACCAGCACCGTCCGCTCGAAACCGAGCGCCATGATATCCCGCTCCACCTCGCCCTTCACTCGACTGTAAAAGAAGAGCGACTTCATATCGGCGCCCTTTGCGGAGTTGAGGACGAAGGTCGTTGCGCCATTGGCCCTGGCCAGCCTGGCGATTTCGACCGGATAGTCATGATCGATACGGTAGAAGCGCTCGCGCGATCCGGCAGATTTCAGCGTGGTACCCAAGGCACAAATCACCGCATCTGCGGTCCAGATCGACGGATCCTGTGCAAGCTTGTCGAAATCCACGATCGGCGCGGACAAACCCGGTCGTGACGGCAACGGCCGGCGAGTCGGTGCGGTCACCCCTGACACACGCGGGTCGGCGAGCGCCAGCTCCAGGACATGACTGCCGACAAGTCCAGTCGCGCCCAACAACAACAGTTGCATGATCCCGTGCTCCTTCAATTGAACTTCAGGCCTTGACCGGCCGGACCTGGCGCGCCCTGAGCGACGCGAACTCAATGTCTGACCACCCTGCCCGTTCCATCGCGCAAACGCAAAGGCGCCGCATCGCTGCGGCGCCTTGTCTTGTAACTGGCTTGCCGGATCCGTTGCGTCAAGCTGCCGTGCGGTACCCCGTCGAGCCGGCGGATGCGCCGCCTTCGAGCTTGAAGCGGGCGAGCTGGGCCTGCAGCTGACGAGCTTCGCCGGCGAGAACCTGGCTGGCAGCAGTGGTCTCTTCGACCATGGCTGCGTTCTGCTGGGTCATCTGGTCCATGTGGTTGACCGATGTGTTGATCTCGCCGAGGGCTGCCGACTGTTCTTCGGCCGCGCGGGCAATCGTCACGACGTGGTCGTTGACGCGATTGACCAGCGATTCGATCTCCTTCAGCGCCTCACCGGTGGACAGCACGAGCGACACGCCGCCCTTCACTTCCTCGGCCGAGGTGTTGATCAGGGTCTTGATCTCCTTGGCGGCATTGGCCGAACGTTGTGCCAGTTCGCGCACTTCCTGGGCGACGACGGCGAAGCCACGACCTGCTTCACCGGCACGGGCTGCCTCGACGCCGGCATTCAGCGCCAGCAAGTTGGTCTGGAAGGCGATTTCGTCGATGACCGAGATGATCTGGCTGATCTTCTGCGAAGACTGCTCGATGCGGCCCATGGCGTCGATCGCGTTGCGGACGATATCGCCCGACTTGCCGGCGCTCGACTTGGTCTCGTCGACCATGTGCGAGGCTTCCTTGGCGCGCATGGTTGAGGTCTTGACCGTGGTGGTGATCTCCTCGAGGGCGGCGGCCGTTTCTTCCAGCGAAGCGGCCTGCTGCTCTGTACGGCGGGCGAGCTGGTTGGCAGCCGAGGAGAGTTCGCCGGAATTGCCGGTGATCGTGCCGGCAGCCGACAGGATGTTCTGCATCGTCTGGCGCAGAACCGCCATGGTCTGGTTGACGTTGCCCTGCAGTTCGGCAAAGGCACCCTGGAACTGGCCGTCCATGTTGTGGGTCAGGTCGGCATCGGCAAGGGCTGCGATGACGCGGCGGACTTCGGTGATGCCGCGGTCGACGCTTTCCACCAGTTCGTTGACCGAGCCGGCAAAGCGCTGCAGGTCGGCGTCGTCATAGGTCTTGGAGATGCGCTTGGAGAAATCGCCGGCGGCAGCAGCGGCCACGATATCGCTGATCGACGTCTGCAGATCGCGGCTCTGGGCATGAAGGGCCGCTTCCTGCGCTTCCATGGCGCGCATCTGCGCTTCATTGGTACGGAAGACTTCGAGAGCACGCGCCATCTCACCGATCTCATCCCGGCGCTCGGTGCCGGCAATCGCATTGCCGAGCTTGCCGGAGGCCATGTCCGTCATGACGGCGGTCAGGCTGCGGATCGGGTTGACGATGCCTCGACGGGCCAGCAGGAAGCTGATCGCGACGCCGGCGAGAATGCAGACGGCAGCGGTCACGACCTGGACCAGCATGGTGAAGCCGGAGGCGGCCAGCGCGTTTTCGCGCGAACCCTTGAGGCTCTCGGCAGACGAGGTCGAATATTCCTTGACCACCGCCGTCACGGTCTTCTGGGCCTCGAGCGCCTTGGCGAGCTCGGCCTTCATCACGGCAAGGTCCTGGCCAGCGGGCGTTGCGGCAACGGCCACCATGGCGCGGATCTGGTTGAAATAGGCATCGAGCGCTGTCTTGGTGCGATCGAGGATCTGTGCTTCGGCGGGGCTTGCCGTCGTCGCGATCTTCGGCAGGCGGGCGAGCATTTCTGCGGCGCGCTTGTCGGTTTCGGCGGCGAAATCGGCGGCCTTCTCCGGTGCCAGCGCCAGCTGGTAGGTCATGCGGGAAATGGCGATGATGTCGACGCGCAGGTCCATGGCTTCACGGGCGACCTCTTCCCGCGCGCCAGTATCCTTCAGCGCAGACCCCAGGGAGGACAGACCGCTTGCACCGACTGCCGCGATCGCCGCCGCCGCCACGCCCATCAGGACGACGACGAGGCTGACCTTCTTCAATATGGAAAGATTGGCAATAGACATCCAAAACTCACTCCGTGCGACCGGCCGTCCTGGCAGGCGGCCTTCCTCGGCCATGCATGGAGCTCATTCCACACCGTTCGTCTCATGTCCTAGCAGCGACATATTGCCATTTCGTTGATGAAAAACATGGATATGTGCACTGCACACAGAGGCGTGGCCTGCCCGAGCTTCGGCCCGACAATTGTGTCAAGCGCCTTAGCGCACCCGAGCCGTCCCCAGGTTTTTCCGGGCGCCTCCAGAATCTTGTGGTGACGTGTCTTTGACGCACCAGAACCCGCGAAAGCGGCCCGTTTAGGCACGAAAAGTATCCGCAAATATTTTGCGCCCGACACAACATTCGTGACCCCATGCATCACACCGTCGGAGAAAGCTGTGTCATTCCCGTAACTTCGCGCTTTTGCCCGTTATCCACAATCTGACACCACAAGATATAGCGTTAACATTTCCTTCACAGACCACCCCTTGACGGAATCAGTCGGGACGATGTTAATGGATCCTGTTGCGGCGGCGACTGGACCGGGCATGAACGAGGCCGGGTTTCATCAAACATTGTAGCGGCTTTCTTGGATGTGGAACGACGTTTTGACGACGTCGCCTGCGATAGGAAAATTGTGCGATTTTGACCGCTGCACAGGGGGTCTTTGTCTGGCGGCAATAAAGTGTTAATACTATATTTAGCGTTTGCAGCCACCATCACCACAAGATACAGGGTGCGTCGTCGTTGAGATGAATCACCTGACAGACGAACAGAACACTGGCTGCGCGAACTTCACGCGAGCAGCTGGACGCTATTTTTTTGGCGCCTCATCGGCGCTTCCAGATCGAGGGACAGAGGCAAATGCGCATTGAACGTCGCTTCACCAAACCGGGGCAGTCCGCTTATGCGGAGATCGAGTTCCGCAAGGCCATCAGCGAAATCAAGAACCCCGACGGCTCAATCGTATTTCGTCTTGCCGACATCGACGTGCCCGCACAGTTCAGCCAGGTGGCAGCGGACATTCTCGCCCAGAAGTATTTCCGCAAGGCTGGCGTGCCGAAGGTGCTGAAGAAGGTCGAGGAAAACGACGTTCCTTCCTTCCTCTGGCGCTCGGTCGCCGACGAGAAGGCACTCGCCTCGCTTCCTGAAAACGAGCGCTACGGCTCGGAAACCGATGCCCGTCAGGTCTTCGATCGCCTGGCCGGCACCTGGACCTATTGGGGCTGGAAGGGCAAGTATTTCTCGTCCGAAGAAGACGCTGCCGCCTTCAAGGACGAGCTCGCCTATATGCTCGCCACCCAGCGCGTCGCGCCGAATTCCCCGCAGTGGTTCAACACCGGCCTGCACTGGGCCTATGGCATCGACGGCCCCGGCCAAGGCCATTTCTATGTCGACCCCTTCACCGGCAAGCTGGTGAAGTCGAAGTCCGCCTATGAGCATCCGCAGCCGCATGCCTGCTTCATCCAGTCCGTCGAAGACGACCTGGTCAACGAAGGCGGCATCATGGACCTCTGGGTCCGCGAAGCCCGTCTCTTCAAGTACGGCTCCGGCACCGGCTCCAACTTCTCCTATCTGCGCGGCGAAGGCGAAAAGCTGTCGGGCGGTGGCCGCTCGTCCGGCCTCATGTCCTTCCTGAAGATCGGTGACCGCGCAGCCGGCGCCATCAAGTCTGGTGGTACCACCCGTCGTGCGGCGAAGATGGTCGTGGTCGACATCGACCATCCCGATATCGAAGCCTATATCGACTGGAAGGTGAAGGAAGAGCAGAAGGTTGCCGCCCTCGTCACCGGTTCCAAGGTCGTCGCCAAGCATCTGAAGGCGATCATGAAGGCCTGCGTCAACTGCGAGGCTGACAACGGCGCCTGCTTCGACCCGAACGAGAACCCTGCCCTCAAGCGCGAAATCAAGGCCGCGAAGAAGGACCAGGTTCCGGAAAACTACATCAAGCGCGTCATCCAGTTCGCCCAGCAGGGCTACAAGGATCTCGACTTCAAGACCTATGACACCGACTGGGATTCGGAAGCCTACCTGACGGTCTCCGGCCAGAACTCGAACAACTCGGTCTCGCTGAAGGACGACTTCCTGCGCTCGGTCGAGAATGACGGCGACTGGAACCTCACCGCCCGCAAGGACGGCAAGGTGATGAAGACCCTGAAGGCCCGTGACCTCTGGGACAAGATCTCCTATGCCGCCTGGGCATCGGCAGATCCTGGCCTGCACTTCAACACGACGATGAACGACTGGCACACTTCGCCGGCAGCGGGCCCGATCCGCGCGTCGAACCCGTGCTCGGAATACATGTTCCTCGACGACACGGCCTGCAACCTGGCTTCGCTGAACCTGCTCCGCTTCAAGGATCAGAAGACCAAGAACATCGATATCGGCGATTACGAACATGCCGTTCGCCTGTGGACCGTCGTTCTCGAAGTCTCCGTGATGATGGCGCAGTTCCCGTCGCGCCAGATCGCCGAACGCTCCTATGAATACCGCACGCTCGGCCTTGGCTATGCCAATATCGGCGGCCTCTTGATGTCCTCGGGCATCCCGTATGATAGCGCCGAAGGCCGCGCCATCGCCGGTGCGCTCACCGCCATCATGACCGGCGTGTCCTATGCGACGTCAGCCGAAATCGCTTCGGAACTCGGCCCCTTCCCGGGCTTTGCGCCGAACCGCGACAACATGCTGCGCGTCATCCGCAACCATCGCCGTGCAGCGCTTGGCCTGTCGGACGGCTATGAAGGCCTGTCCGTCAATCCGGTCCCGCTCGTCCATGCCGAATGCACCGATCCTGCCCTGATCGCCCATGCCACGGCCGCCTGGGACAAGGCGCTGGAACTTGGCGAGAAGCATGGCTACCGCAATGCCCAGGTCTCGGTCATCGCGCCGACCGGCACGATCGGCCTCGTCATGGACTGCGACACGACCGGCATCGAGCCCGACTTTGCGCTCGTGAAGTTCAAGAAGCTCGCCGGTGGCGGCTACTTCAAGATCATCAACGCTGCCGTTCCGGAAGCGCTGCGCTCGCTCGGTTATTCGGAAAGCCAGATCGCCGAGATCGACGCCTATGCCGTCGGCCATGGCAACCTGAACCAGGCGCCGGGCATCAACCCCTCGACGCTCAAGGCCAAGGGCTTCACCGACGAGAAGATCGAAGCCGTCAACGGCGCGCTGAAGGCTGCCTTCGACATCAAGTTCGTCTTCAACCAGTGGACACTCGGCGCCGACTTCCTGAAAGAGACCCTCAAGGTCTCCGACGAGCAGCTTTCGGACATCAGCTTCAATCTGCTCGAGCATATGGGCTTCGCCAAGAAGGACATCGAAGCTGCCAACATCCATGTTTGCGGTGCCATGACGCTCGAAGGCGCGCCCTTCCTGAAGGCCGAACATCTGCCGGTCTTCGATTGCGCCAACCCGTGCGGCAAGATCGGCAAGCGTTATCTCTCGGTGGAAAGCCACATCCGCATGATGGCTGCTGCCCAGCCCTTCATCTCGGGTGCGATCTCCAAGACGATCAACATGCCGAACGAAGCGACCGTCGAAGATTGCGGCGCCGCCTACATGCTGTCCTGGAAGCTGGCGCTCAAGGCCAATGCGCTTTACCGCGACGGCTCGAAGCTCTCCCAGCCGCTCAACGCCTCGCTCATCGAAGACGAGGATGACGAGGACGGCGTCGACGAACTGCTCCAACAGCCGATGGCGGCCCAGGCGGTCACGATCACGGAACGCATCGTCGAGCGCATCGTCGATCGTGTCGTGCGCGAACAGGAAAAGCTGCCGACGCGGCGCAAGGGTTACACCCAGAAGGCCAAGATCGGTGGTCACACCATCTTCCTGCGCACCGGCGAATATGACGACGGCCGTCTCGGTGAAATCTTCCTTGACATGAACAAGGAAGGCTCGGCCCTTCGTGCCTTCATCAACAACTTCGCCATCTCCGTCTCGCTCGGCCTGCAATATGGCGTGCCACTCGAGGAATATGTCGACGCCTTCACCTTCACCAAGTTCGAGCCGGCCGGCATGGTCACCGGCAACGACGCGATCAAGAATGCGACGTCGATCCTCGACTACGTCTTCCGGGAACTGGCGATCTCCTATCTCGGTCGCCACGACCTCGCGCATGTCGACACGTCGGACTTCTCGACCACGGCACTCGGCCGCGGCATGAAGGAAGGCAAGGCCGACGTCGTCTCCAAGGGCCTGACCCGCGGTTACAAGCCGACGCTCGTCTCCAGCCACATGCCGGCAGCCGCCGGCGGCGAGCCCAAGGGTGCAGCAACCGCCGCCCCCGCCAAGGCCTCGGCCACCGTCACCGCCTTCTCGTCTTCGGGCGCCACTGCCCGCAAGCTGGAAGTGACGACCGCTGTTGCCACCTCTGAAGTCGTGTCCTTCAAGCGCGACTACGAGGAACGCGCCGTGGAACTGGCCGAGGAGATCGCGTCGGAAAGCGTCTTCTCCGACGCCGCAGCGGACGAGGCAGCAGCCGCCAAGGCCGACGCCAAGAAACTCGAGGCCTCGCGCCGCATGCGCTCGATCGCGCAGGGCTATACGGGCAACATGTGCTCGGAATGCCAGAACTTCACCATGGTGCGGAACGGCACTTGCGAGAAGTGCGATACTTGCGGTGCGACGAGCGGGTGCAGCTGATTAGCTGAGATTTGAACGAAATTTCGGCCCGGGGGAAACCTCGGGCCGAATACGAAAGGGGAGAAAAGTTTGATGAGCATGCCTATGTGAAACCAAATAACCGAGGTTGCAGATGACAGTGTCTGATAGCAGTGTAAGTGTGATTTACGGCTCCCCCGAGAAGCCTCTAAAAATCGGGGAAGTGACAATCGAATGCTATGTGCTTGAGGACAAGCGCAGAGTTTTGATGACAAGCGATGTCCAAAGAGCGATTGGACTTGCAGATGGCGGCTCGATGGTTCCTGGGAGAACACGTCTAAGCCAATTCGCATCCGGTGAGAGAATATCGAAGTATCTCTCCTCCGCACTACAACGCGAACTTTCCAATCCAATCAAAATTTCAAAACCGAATGGGGTGGAAGTCTGGGCGATCCCGGCGGGATCCTTTCCCCAAATCTGCCAAGCGGTCGTGAACGCTGCACGATTGGGTGAGTTACAGCATCAACAACTGTTTATCGCCCACCAATGCGAGATCATCCTGTCGGGGCTTCAGGAGATCGGCATCATTGCGATGGTCGACGAAGCCACGGGATATCAAAAGATCCGGGAAGAAGGCGAACTTCAGCGTTTGCTGGAGGCATACATTCTGCCCGAGCATCGCCCTTGGATGAAAGCTGTGCCCGCGGACTTCTTCAAGGAATTGTTCAGGGTCTTTGGATGGAAGTACACCAATAGCCCAAAAGGCCCGCGCTATGCTGGGAAGCTTGTTCGACAGCTTGTCTACAAGAACCTGCCAAAACCGGTACTCCCGAGACTGGATGAACTGAATCCGCATAGCTCAAACTGGCAACGTCGACATCGCCATCATCAACTGCTGACAGACAGCATCGGTCTTGAACACTTCAAGAGCCAGCTCGTGGGCGTTATGGCGCTACTTCGTGCTTCCACAAACAAAGCGGAGTTCTTGAAACTCTATCAAAGAGCCTACGGTTCGCAGGTCGAAATGGACATCTGATGGCCAATATGCGGCTCCCACCTCCCCCCATGCGGGGGAGGACGGAAAATCGAAGGCTTAGGCGAGCGCAAGCTGCCTAAACTTCAGATTTTCCTGGAGAGGGGCACAGTTTCGTTGGCGAACACCTTACCCAGCCCCTCTCTTGCCATTTCTGATGTTTAGCCGTGGCTTGCGCCACGACTAATTCATCGAAATCGCTTTCTCCCCCGCAAGGGGGGGAGATGGATCCGCACAAACCGCTCAAATACCCCTCAATTTCCGCAGTCGGAGGGGGATGAGTTTGAGAAAATACCAAGCAAAATCAAACCCCGACATGTTTTTTCATCCCCCACCATTTCCACCCTTTTACACTCACCCCCGTCCCGCCCTCGGATACACCTGACGATGCGATGTCAGGCGAGGCGGGGCCGGCGCCGGGGTGGCGTGCTCTCGCAGGCACAAATCCCCGGCCCGCTGCAACGGTCTCCCTCCGGACGAGGGGGTGGAAGTGATGGCGGACGGTCGGATGCCCGACGCCTGAAACCCCCGATCGGAAGGACGTGCCTGAGAGGCACACAGACAAGGCGCCCACGCCGTCGCGAACATCCAGACGGCGGGGCGGAAAAAACGGCGGGGATGAGCGCCGGGCCGCAAATGGCCATGGCATCATCCCCCGGGCGAGGGTCCCGGTCGGATTGGTGCACCATCCGGCGGGAACCTCCCGGGACACCGGCCAGGCTGAAGCGTCATCTCACGGTGATGCCGCAGCCGGACCCGCGCCCGGTCATCCATGGAACGCAAGTTCCGAGGACCGTCGCCGCCTTGCCAGAGAGACGCATGCAGCGGGACAAAACGTCGAACGAGGCGCCGGAAGGAGCCACATTAAACTACTTAGACAGGTTGCTTCTGGCGCCTCGTCCGATCCTCGGGTTTCACCCGAGGGCAAGCATGACCTCACCCGGAGGGAGCAATCCCGACCGGCGGCGAAGCTTGGGTTTTTTGACAATCAGGCATCGTCCCAAAAAAGGCCGTGCAGCATCGCTGCCGGGAGCCGCAAGGCAAACGCTTCCTTAACGGCCTTGGTGTAGATTAGAACACCATAAAAGACCGGACGGAGACCCTGGCAGAATGTCCAAACCGACTTTCCGCTTCACCCATTACGACCTGAAAGAGCAGCGCGCTGGCACGATCATCGAGGTGACGCTGTCGGCCGTGAACAATGTGCGCCTGATGACGCCGACGAATTTTCAGCGCTTCAAGGAAACGCTGGACTTCAAGTTTCTCGGTGGCGTGGCGAAGAAATCGCCGCTGAAGATCGTCATCCCGGAAAGCGGCCACTGGCACATGATCGTCGACATGGAGGGCCATCACGGGCTCGCCGAATCCAAGGTCAAGATGATCGCAGCACCTGCCGTCCAGCCGAAGCAGAGGGCCTCCTGAGGCCTTCATCTCCACGCGACACCGGAAGAAAGCGCCCTGCCCGGCTCCAAGAAGCGCGGCGCGTCCCTTGCGGCTCAGGCGCGCGGTCGAAACGCCGGCGAGCGGGGCCAGCAAACCAGCCGAGGATCGATCGGATCAGGCCGCCTCGTCCTTTGCGGCCTGAGTTTCGGATGGCAGATCCTCGGCAAAGAAGGCCCGGCCGCGACCGCCTTCCTTCGAAGCATAGAGCGCGCGGTCGGCCGTGGCCATGATCGGCCGTGCCGAGGCGCCGTTCTCCGGTGCCGTGGCAATGCCGAGGCTGATGCCGACATCGACCACCGCCCCCGACGCCAGCGTAATGGGTTGCGTCACCGAGGTGATGATGTGCTGGGCCAGCAGCGAAAGCCGGTGACGGTCGCGGAAGGCATTGACCAGAATGACGAATTCGTCGCCGCCGACCCGACCGACAAGACCGCTGTCGCCGACGGCCGCCTGCAGGCGTGCGGCCACGACCCGGATCACCTCGTCGCCGGCCGCATGGCCGTGGATGTCGTTGACCGCCTTGAAGCGATCGAGATCGCCGGCAATCACGGCGAAGGGGGCATGGGCCAGCCGCTCGGCGGCCTCGTTGAGCGCCATATCGAAGAAGAGGCGATTGGCAAGGCCCGACAAAGCATCGCGATGGGCGAGTTCGCGATTGCGGCGTTCGCTGTCCTCGAGCCGGATCGACAGCCGGCTGATGTAGCGGCCGAGCACCAGGCTTGCGACCAGCATCAGGCCGCAGACCAGGACGACGGCGGGCACAACGACGGTCCAGATCTCCGCACCAGGCTTGTAGAGCGTCCAGTCGAAGCTGCCGACGACCTCACCCTCGATATTCTCGACCGTGAGCAGGCCGTTGCCGTTTCGCGAAAAGGACAGGTCGCTGTATTCCAACTGCCCGTTCACCTCGTTGACAAATTCGGTGTCGATCGGCCGGGCCGAGATCAGGATCACCGGATCCCCTTTCGGCAGCGCCACCTCACCGTCATCGGGCACGATCGCCATGGCGGTGGTCAGCATGACCTCGCCGTCGATCTCGGCAAAACCGAAGGCCGCGATCTGATGGACATCCGCGGCAGGCACCGGTTTCTGGCCGTAGCCACCCTCGATCGTGGTGCGGTTTGCGTGGTGCCTTGCCACCGCGAGATCCGCGACCGCCTTCAGGTCATCACCCGGTTCTAGGTCGCGGGCGGTCAGGTCCACCTCGTCCTGCCAGGCCGACATCAGCAGGCGACCGCCGGGGCCGACCAGGAAGCTGCGCTCATGGCCGAAATCATACCAGAGGGACGAAACGAATTCCTCGACCACATAGGAGGCGCGGAACTTGAGTGTGATGTTCTCGACAGAGTGGTCCCAGCGGGCAAGCCCGAGCTGGTCGCGGGCCAACAGGTTGTGGCGGTCGCGCAAGACGTTTTCGAAGAGGACCAGCTGCTTCTCGATGGCGATATCGTCGGCCTTGCGGGAGGCGACATCGCCGACAAAGAGCAGCGACAGGGCCGAAAGCGAGATCAAGACCGCAGCAAAAAGGCGGACCATGGCGGGCAAGCCGAAGCGCCCGGGCGCGCCCGTGCCGGCCGGCCATTGCGAAGCTGCGTCTCTCTCGGCCATAGCCTGTCCCCTTGTTGGCGGGAGAAGATTAAGGCAGAGCGCTTAAAAGCAGCTTAAGCTGAAATGACGATGGACAAGCCCGCTTCAGCCGCCGCCCCGCTCGCGGCGGAGCTTCCCCCACCAGTCGAGGCGCTTCCTGATCTCGCGCTCGAAGCCGCGTTCCGGCGGATCGTAGAAGGTTTTTCGGCCCATTTTTTCGGGGAAATAATCCTGGCCGGAAAAGGCATCCGGCTCGTCGTGATCGTAGCGATAACCCTCGTTGTAGCCTTCAGCCTTCATCAGCTTGGTCGGGGCATTGAGGATGTGTTTCGGCGGCAGAAGCGAGCCGTGTTCCTTGGCGGCCCGCATAGCGGCCTTATAGGCGACATAGACGCCGTTCGACTTCGGCGCGGTCGCGAGATAGACGCAGGCCTGGGCCAGCGCCAGCTCCCCTTCCGGTGAACCCAAATAGTCGTAGGCGTCCTTGGCGGCATTGCAGACGACCAGCGCCTGCGGGTCGGCAAGGCCGATATCCTCGACCGCCATACGCACCAGACGGCGCCCGAGATAGAGCGGGTCCTCGCCAGCATCGAACATGCGGCAGAGATAGTAGAGCGCGGCATCCGGATCGGAGCCGCGCACGGCCTTGTGCAGCGCCGAGATCAGATTGTAGTGGCCGTCCTGGCCCTTGTCGTAGACGGGCGCACGGCGCTGGACGATCTTGCCCAGACCCTCTGTGTCGAAGACTTCGCCTTCCCGGGCGGCGCGCCAGACTTCCTCGGCCAGTGTCAGTGACGCACGACCGTCGCCATCGGCCATGCGGATCAGGGTTGCGCGCGCATCGGCATCGAGCGGCAGCGGCTTGCCTTCGGTCTCCTCGGCACGCTTCAGCAACGTCTCGATGCTTGCCTCGTCATGGCTCTTGAAGGTCAGCACCCGCGCCCGTGACAGAAGAGCGGCGTTGAGTTCGAAGCTCGGGTTCTCCGTCGTCGCACCGACGAGAATGACGGTGCCGTCCTCCATGACGGGCAGGAAACTGTCCTGCTGGGCGCGGTTGAAACGGTGGATCTCGTCGACGAAGAGCAGGGTCTGACGGCCCTCCATGCGGCGCAGGCGGGCACTTTCGAAGACCTTTTTGAGATCGGCGACGCCGGAAAAGATTGCCGAGATCTGTTCGAAAGCAAGCCCCGCCTCGCCGGACAACAACCGGGCGACGGTGGTCTTGCCAGTGCCGGGCGGGCCCCAGAAGATCATCGAGCCGAGCGAGCCGGCCGCGATCATGCGGGCCAGCACACCGTCTTCGCCGGTCAGGTGTTCCTGGCCGGTGACTTCGGCCAGGTTCTTCGGCCGCAGACGATCGGCGAGCGGTCGGCGCTCGGCCATTTCCTTCGACATCTGCGGCGCGAAAAGATCACTCATCGGAAGATCTGCCGAATACGCTGGCCATCTCGCTCGACCTCGACGCGCCAGAAGCCCGGATCACTTTCGGCGATCTTCTGCAGGTCATCGACCGAGGCGATGTCCTCGCCATTGACGGAAACGACGATGTCGCGCGGAGCGAAACCGAGGCGGGCGGCAGGCGAGCCGCGCAGAACTTCTGTCACCACCACGCCTGTCACCTCGGAAGCCATCTTGAGTTCATAGGCAAGGCGCGGCGAGAGATTGCCGGCCCGGATGCCGGCAAAGGGGCTGCGGCCCTCGATGAGCTGGATATCACGCGGCCGGGTCTCGGGCGCTGCAGCGAGCTGCAAGGCGATTGTTTCCTGCGCGCCATCCTGCTGGACGGTGAGTTCGGCGGCCTTGCCGAGACCGGCGGTGGTCAGGCGGTAGCCGAGTGCATCGGGGTGCTCGACTTCGACGCCGTTGACGGCGGTGATGACCTGCCCCGGCTTCAGGCCCGCCTTCTCTGCCGGCCCGCCCTCGACGACGCTCACGACCAGTGCACCACGCACGGTGTCGAGCCCCAGCGCTTCGGCGACATCTGAGGTAACCGGTTCGAAGCTCGCGCCGACATAAGGCCGCTCGAAGCTCGCCTCGCCGCGGTCGGCGGCATCGAGGAACACACGCACGAGATTGGCGGGAATGGCGAATCCGACGCCATTCGAGCCGCCGCCCTTGGAAAAGATCGCCGTGTTGATGCCGATGAGCTCACCCTTCATGTCGACCAGCGCGCCGCCGGAATTGCCGGGATTGATCGCGGCATCGGTCTGGATGAAGAAGCCGAAATCGCCCTCCGTCACCTGGTTGCGGGCGAGCGCCGAGACGATGCCTGAGGTGACAGTCTGGCCAACGCCGAAGGGGTTGCCGATGGCGAGCACGAGATCGCCGACCTCGGTCGCATCGGAATTGCCGATCGGCAGCGTCGGCATGGCTTCGCTGGTCTCGAACTTCAGCACTGCGAGATCGAGGCGGTCGTCCTTGAGCACGACCTTGACCGGAAATTCGCGACCGTCGGCCAGCGCCACCTTGATGTCGTCGGCGCCGTCGATGACATGGTTGTTGGTGACGACCACGCCGTCGGCCTCGACGATGACACCGGAGCCGAGCGATGACTGTTTCTCGGTGCGGTTGGGCATGCGCTGGCCGAAGAACTGTTCGAAGAAGGGATCGCCGGCAAAGAGGTTCGGCCGCCGCTGGACGAGCCGCTCCGCATAGACATTGACCACGGCACCGCGCGTCTGCTTGACCAGCGGCGCGAAGGACAGCTGCATCTCGAGCTGACTTTGCGGCAAGACCTTATCCTGCGCCATGGCAGGGGACGCCAAGGGCATCCAGAGAGCGGCGATCACAGCAATCGGTTTGAGGCGGTCGAAGCGCAGCATATGCGATAAATCCTTCATGCGATATGGACGTTCTAGTCCCGGTTCCTGCGTCCTGAAATAGGCAGAAGCAAGGAAGTTCCATCGCAGATGGGGATAACGCTCTTTCGGCTCAAGTCCCGACCGTTTCGATGATGCGCGTCATCAATCCATGCAATTCGTCGCGATAGCCGGTGCGGGCCGAGGGCGCGCTCTCGTTGGAGGTCATGGCGACGGTGAGACCTAGGGTCGGGGTGATGTAGAGCATCTGCCCGCCGTAACCCCAAGCATAGTTCACCTGCTCGCCGGCCATTTCCTTCAGGAACCACGCATAGCCATAGCCGTCACCGTTGAACACGGAATTGGTGCGACGGATCCAGCTTTGGCGAATCCAGGCCTCCGAAATGACCCGCGTGCCGTCCTCAGTTACGCCGCCGCGACGATAGAGTTCGCCGAAGGCATGCAGCGAGCGTGGCGTCATGGCCATCTGGTTGCCGCCCAGATAGTAGCCCTGGGGATCGCGATCCCACGAGCCGATGCGGAAGCCTTCGAGCGGCCCGAGCCACTCCCTTGCGAGTGCCAGCGTCGGCTTGCCGGAGACCTTGGTGAGAATGACGGACAGAAGATGTGTGGAGGCCGTCGAATAGAGCATGCCGCCTCCGGGCTCGTCGACGAAATCGGCGGCGAGCGCAAAACGCGTCCAGTTGCGGCTGGCGACCCAGCGGCCGTAATTGGGCCCGGACATGCGATCGAGGCCCGCGCGCATGGAGAGGAGATGGCCGATGGTGATCTGGGACAGTCGTGGATCGGGATTGGCCGGGAATTCGGAGCGCAATACCGTTTCGATGCGCTGATTGACGCTTTCGAGAAGGCCCTTGTCGATAGCGATGCCGACAAGCGCGGAGACGACGCATTTCGAAGCTGACTTGATGTTGGTAGAGCCCGTCAGCGAGCTATTGCCATAGGCCCTTTCGCCCAGGGTCTCGCCGTTGCGGGTGGCGATCACCGTTTCCAACGTGTCGAGCCGCCGGGCTTCCTCAAGTAGGGTCGCGATGCGCTGACGGGTCGACTCGTTCGGCCTTGAGCCCACCCCGGCTGACTGGGCGAAGGCCCTGCCGAACGAGGCAGAGGGCAAGGTGGTGATGGTGGCGAGGGCAGCGAGGAGCGTTCTTCTTTTCATCTTTCCAGACTTAGGCATGTCCGCCCTTTCTTCAAAGATCCGAATGGGGCGGCTCACCGCATCGTGAGAGCAGCCATGCGCCAATCGCACGGAACGATGGCGCAACTCGCCGCGTTGAGAATTCATGTTCAATTTCGAGGAGGTTATAATGTCCGAATCCCCCGCCGCTGCACGCGCCCTGGTCTTCGCCCTTCTGGCCGCCCCCATCCTGGCCGGTGCATCCACCGCGAACGCCGCCAGTTTCGACTGTCGAAAACCGGACCTCGCCGCCGACGAACAGGCGATCTGCCAGACCCCGCAGCTGAACGACATGGACGTGAAGATGGTCACGACCTTCGACCTGCTCTCAGGCCTGCTCGCTATGGGCGCGCGCGGCTACATGCAGGACCAGCAGATCAAGTGGCTGGAGCAGCGCGGCGAGTGCCAATCCAACCTCGACTGCATCGCTGCGGCCTACGCCGTGCGCATGGCAGAGCTGACCAGCATTTACGAAGGCCTCCAGCGACCGAAGTGACGGACAACATGGCGCATGCTAACATCTCCGCATGAACCAGGTCGAAGCCATCTCGCTTATCAAGCGGATTGCCCCAACGGTTGGGGCAATGGAGGCAATTGCACTGTTTGTTTTTCACTCCACGGGCCGCGACATGGCGAAGCCAACAAGTGATCTGGACCTATTCATCGATCATGATCGAGCCCAGAAGTTTTGCCTGAGCGAACTCATCGGCATCCAGCAGTTTCTCGAGCAGGCATTTTCGATCGCTATCGATCTCACGACATGCAATAGCCTGCACCCCATGCTCAGGGCCGATATAGAGCGGGACGCCTTTCGGGTATTTTGATTTATTCTCCCACATCAGAAATGGATGCCTAGGAGCGTGGGTGCGGATGCCAACAAGATCCAGGGACACAGATCAACTCCGACTATACGGTGCGGATTACAGCGTTTACGTTCGCATCGCCCGTCTAGCCCTTCAGGAGAAAGGTGTTGTGTACGACCTCGTGCCGGTCGATATCTTTGCCACAGACGGGATCCCCGCCTCCCATCTGGCCCGGCATCCCTTCGGCAAGATCCCAGTCTTTCAACACGGTGATCTCGATCTCTACCAGACCGGCGCCATCACCCGCTATGTTGACGAGGCCTTTGATGGGCCTGCGCTCCAGCCAACCGATACCAAAGCCCGCGCCCGGATGAACCAGATCATCAGCATTGCGGACGGCTATGTTTATCCGCACCTGGTCTGGGGGCTCTATGTGGAATGCATGGAAAAGCCGACGCGGGGGGAAGTCCCGGATGCGGATCGCGTAGAGAAAGCTCGCGGCGTTGCGCGGATATCGCTCGACGTGCTCGCCAGTCTGCTTTCCGCGCAGCGGTGGATGTGCGGAGACAGGCTGACCTTGGCGGATCTCTATCTGGCCCCGATGATCGCCTATGCCCTGGAGGTACCGGAGCTGCGAGAGATGTTTGCGGAACACCGCAACCTCGTTGACTGGTGGAAAAGGGTGACGGCGCTGGACAGTTTCCGGGAAACGCAGCCGGCTCCGTAACGGGCATCTCCAGCACCATCGGCAAGTTATTTTTCTATTTGCCTAAATCCCTATTTTCTTCACCTCTCGTCGGGCCGTTCTCCGTCCCCTCCCCCAGCCAGGCCACGAACGCCTTGAGCGCCGGGCGTTTTGCCGCCGCTGGTGCCACAGTGGCGAAATAAGCGGTGCCGAGATCCAGGGCGCCATCGGGCCAGGGCTTCAAGCTGCCGTCGGCAACGAGGCTGTCGGTGATCGAGCGCCAGCCGAGCATCAAGCCGCGACCGTCGAGGGCGGCCTGGACCGCTTGGACGTAATTGTCGAAGATGTGAGATGGGCCTTTCGGTTTCGGTAGATCCCGTCGGGCCAGATAGTCGGTCCAGCCTTCCCAGTGGCGCGCCTCGACGGTGCGGACATGGATGAGCGGGGCGGCTTCCAGCCCCTCGCCTTTGGCCACGAGGTTTTCGACCAGCGCCGGGCGGCCGACTGGGCAGACGGTCTCGTCGAACAGGCGGAGCGTCTCACCGTCGGTCCAGGTGCCGCGACCATAGCGCAGGACGAGGTCGGTGCCGGGCCACATCTGCGGCAGGTCGGTGGGTGGCACCTGGACATTGACGACATAACCGGGGTGGCGGGCGTAGAAATCGCTGAGGCGCGGCATAAGCCAGTGGGTGGCAAGGCCCATGGTGCAGGCGACAGTGAGGCGCTGGTCTTCGAGGCCGGTGCTGGTGCGGATTTCCTCGATCGTGTCGGCGATGAGGTCGAGGCCGTCGCGGGTGGCGCGGGCGAGCTGCTGGCCGGGTTCGGTGAGCCGTGCCGGCCGCGTCGAGCGATCGATCAGGACGGCGCCGACGTGATCCTCCAAGGCCTTCAGGGCTTGCGTCACGGCTGGCTGGGTGACGTTCAGGGCGCTTGCCGCTTCACGCATCGAGCCGAGCCGGGCGACGGCTTCGAAGGTGGTCAGAAGACGCAGGGGCGGCAGACGGCTCAACTTAACCTCCAGCTTAACTCAGCATAAGCATAATCACTCTGGCTTCCCCTGAAAAGTCGGATGATGATCGTCAAATCCGATCTTCTCTTCCGCTATCCAGAGTTAAGGAAACGAGCGATGAACATGCATGTTGCGACCGGGGCCGTGACACTCGCCGAGAAGGGCCTTCACCTGCCGCTCGCCGATGGCAAACAGGCCTATTTCAATTACTACTGGCTGCGTGACAATTGCCCCACCTCCTTCGACAGCAAGACGCGCGAGCGCAGCTTTGACATTTTTCACCTGTCGGAAGCGCCGCGCGCGGCGAGTGCGGAGATCGAGGGAGATACGCTCGTCATCCGCTGGGCGGGCGAGAACCATGTGTCGCGCTTTCCGCTGGCGTTGCTCGCACTCTATACCGAGGGCAAACATCGGCCGGATCCCGCCGATCTGCCGCGCAAGGCCTGGTTCAGCGACCACTATCCCGAGATCCCGCGCTTCTCGCAGCCTGAACTGATGCGTGATCCGAAGAAGGTGGCGGAATGGCTCGAAGCGATGATCGTCGAGGGGCTGACGATCGTGACCGACATGCCCGACAGCAATGAAGGGCTGACCGAGACCGTCAAGCTGATGGGCCATGTGCGGCCGACCTTCTTCGGCGAATATTTCGACGTGAAGACGCATATCAATCCGACCAACACGGCCTATACCGCCAAGGCGCTGGAGCTGCATACCGATACACCGGCGGAAGAGCATGCGCCGGGCATCCAGTTCCTGCATTGCCGGGCCAACACGGTCGAGGGCGGTATGAGCATCTATTCGGACGGCGTGGCTGTCGCGAATGCCTTCCGGGAGATCGATCCTGAGGGCTTCAAGCTCTTGTCGGAGATCGACATTCCCTTCTTCTGCGAGCACGACACCTACGACATGCGCTCGCGGCAGCGGGTGATCGAACTCGACAAACATGGCGAGGTTTCGGGGCTGACGATCAGCCAGCACATGGCTGACATGTTCGACCTGCCGCAGACCGTGCTCGACGATTATTATCCGGCTTTCTGCCGTTTTGGCAAAATGCTGCAGGACGATAAGTTCATGATGCGCTTCCTGATGAAGGCGGGTGACTGCATGGTGTTCGACAACCACCGCATCGTGCATGGGCGCATGGCCTATTCGGCGACCAGCGGCGATCGTTATCTGCGCGGCTGTTATGCCGATCGCGAGGAGATGCGCTCGACCTATCGGGCGCTGACGAGCGAAGGAAGGTTCAAGGCATGAATATCGCGCCCTCCAGAAACGATATGCTCGACGATGCGGTTCTCACCACGCTGCGTCAGGATCTCGCGGCTGCCTTCAGGCTTTGCCACCGCTTTGGCTGGAGCGAGTCGGTTGGCAATCATTTCAGTGCGGCAGTTTCCGCCAATGGGCGGAAATTCCTTCTCAATCCGCGCTGGCAGCATTTTGCCACGGTGAAGGCGAGTGACCTGCTGCTGCTCGACGCCGATGATCCCGATGTGATGAACCGACCGAACGCCCCGGACCCGTCGGCCTGGACCGTGCATGGCACGCTGCACCGGATGCTGCCGGAGGCGCGTGTCATCCTGCATTGCCATTCGCCATATGCCGTGGCGCTCTCCTGCCTCAAGGACCCGACGCTCCTGCCGCTCGACAACAACACGGCGCGCTTCTTCGGGCGGATCGGCTATGACCTCGACTTCGGCGGGATTGCGGATGCGGCGGAAGAAGGCGAGCGGTTGGCCGAGATGATCCGCGGCAAGGCGGTGCTGGTCATGGGCAATCACGGCGTCTCGGTTGCCGGCGAGACGGTGGCGGATGCCTTCGAGGATCTCTACTTTTTCGAGAAGGCGGCGCAGACGATGGTGCTCGCGCTCTCGACGGGACAGCCGCTCGCGGTGCTGTCGGACGAGATCGCACAAGGCACGTCGGACGGGTGGATCCCCTATCGCGGCATGGCGGAGAAGCATTTCGCCTATCTGAAGTCGTGCCTCGACAAGGAAGATCCGAGTTACCGGGAATGAGGCGCGACGTTAGCCCCGGCCGTCGGGGTATTCGGCCGGGCCCTTGATCTCGATCGTGTTGCCGAAGGGGTCCTTCACATAGAAGGAATGGCCCATGCCGCGGGCGCCGCCGTGCATGGCCTCGCGATCGATCGCCACACCGTGGCTCGCGAGATGAGCTCGCAGTTCGTCATGGTCGAAGGGGCCGGTGGCGATACACACATGGTCGACATTGCGACCGCCTGTGACCGGAGGAGCAGCTTTCAGGCCGCCGGGATGAGTGATGTCCCAGAGCACGATCAGCGCACTACCGCACCAGACCTGCTCCATGCCGAGTGCCGGATAGGTGTAGCCGGGGCGGCAGCCGAGGACCTCGTGATAGAAGCGCAGCGCCTTTTTCATGTCATCGACGATGAAGACGACGTGGTCGATGCCGACGAGGCTGAAAGGGACGGTCATCGCGGCTCCTGACAGTATGGGGACGCAGGTGGGGGCGGGCGGCTGTTGGGATCACTGTTCCCGGCAGGCGGCGGAGTTGTGAGACAGGCGAGACCGGAGACGGAAAACCGCCACCGGTCGGAACTTTCGGAGCTTATTCCGGCAGCTGGCGCACCGCGCCCTTGTCGGCGGAAGCAGCGAAGGCGGCATAGGCCTTCAGCGCCGTCGTGACGTTGCGCTTGCGCTTTTCGGCCGGGAACCAGCCCTTGGCATCCTGCTCGGCGCGGCGGCGTTCCAGTTCGGCCGGATCGACGGCGAGGTTGATCGTGCGGTTCGGGATGTCGATGTCGATCATGTCGCCTTCGCGCACGAGGCCGATGGCGCCGCCCTGGGCGGCTTCCGGCGAAGCATGGCCGATCGAGAGGCCGGACGTGCCGCCCGAGAAGCGGCCATCAGTGATCAGTGCGCAGACCTTGCCGAGGCCCTTCGACTTCAGATAGCTCGTTGGATAGAGCATTTCCTGCATACCGGGCCCGCCCTTAGGGCCTTCATAGCGGATGACGACGACATCGCCGGCCTTGACCTCGTTCGAAAGGATCGCCTTGACCGAAGCGTCCTGGCTTTCGAAGACGCGGGCGGGGCCGGAGAACTTCAGGATCGATTCATCGACGCCGGCGGTCTTCACGATGCAGCCGTCGAGGGCAATATTGCCCTTGAGGACGGCCAGACCGCCATCCTTGGAGAAGGGATGCTCGACGGAGCGGATGACACCCTTTTCGCCGTCGGTGTCGAGGTCTTCCCAGCGCGAGGACTGGGAGAAGGCCTGGGTGGTGCGGACACCGCCGGGGGCTGCCTTGAAGAAGTCACGCACGGTCTCGGAATTGGTGCGGGTGATATCCCAGCGGTCGATGGCGTGGCCAATGGTTTCGGCATGCACGGTCGGGCAATCGCGGTTGATCAGGCCGCCGCGGTCGAGTTCGCCGAGGATGCGCATGATGCCGCCGGCGCGGTGGACGTCCTCCATATGCACGTCCTGCTTGGCCGGCGCCACCTTGGAGAGGCAGGGCACCTTGCGGGACAGGCGATCGATGTCGTCCATGGTGAAGTCGATGCCGCCTTCATGGGCGGCTGCCAGGATATGCAGGACCGTATTGGTCGAGCCGCCCATGGCGATGTCGAGCGCCATGGCGTTTTCAAACGCGGCCTTGGAGGCGACGTTGCGCGGCAAAACGCTCTCGTCGTCCTGCTCGTAATAGCGGCGGGCGATGTCGACGATCAGGTGGCCGGCCTCGACGAAGAGGCGCTTGCGATCGGCATGGGTGGCAAGCGTCGATCCATTGCCGGGCAGCGAGAGGCCTAGCGCTTCGGTCAGGCAGTTCATCGAATTGGCGGTGAACATGCCCGAGCAGGAGCCGCAGGTCGGACAGGCGTTCTTTTCGATCTCGTCGACATCGGCGTCGGAGATCCTGTCGTCGGCAGCGGCGACCATGGCGTCGACCAGGTCGAGCGCGACCTTGCGACCCTGCAGGATGGCCTTGCCGGCTTCCATCGGGCCGCCGGAGACGAAGACGGCGGGGATGTTGAGGCGCATGGCAGCCGAGAGCATGCCGGGGGTGATCTTGTCGCAGTTGGAGATGCAGACCATCGCGTCGGCGCAGTGCGCGTTGACCATATACTCAACCGAGTCGGAGATGATCTCGCGCGAGGGCAGCGAATAGAGCATGCCGTCATGGCCCATGGCGATACCGTCGTCGACCGCGATCGTGTTGAACTCCTTGGCAACACCGCCGGCCGCTTCGATTTCACGGGCGACGAGCTGGCCGAGATCCTTGAGATGCACGTGGCCGGGCACGAACTGCGTGAAGGAGTTGACGACCGCGATGATCGGCTTGCCGAAGTCGCCGTCCTTCATGCCGGTCGCGCGCCAGAGGCCGCGGGCACCGGCCATGTTGCGGCCATGGGTGGTGGTTCTCGAACGATAGACGGGCATGGGTGTCACCTCGGTAGCTGTTCGCCGCCAAGCCTGCACCCTCGGCGCCGGGGCAAGGAGGCCATTTTGGAACTGGTCTAAGCCATGAGCATCAGCCTGTCACTAGCATCCGGTGGCAATTCGGTACGCTTCAGGGCTGCGCAAACCCCGATTTCATTCGCATTTTAGTGATCGGGTTAAGCTCGGGGCAATCTGTGTTTATTAGAGTTTACAGCGGAAGGAGGCGTCATGATGACCCGCAAACCTGCCCGCGTGATCCTGCTGAAAGATGCCCGCCAGAAGCTCAATCCCGAGCCTCCACTGCGCTGGAACCCGTTTGCTGCGCTCTACCGCTTCAGGCGCGTTCTGATGGTCGCGGGGTTCGCGGCACTTGCCGTCATTCATTTCGAAAAGCTTCCCTATTCCTACCTGGTTGTGCCAGCGAGCAACAAGTTGATCGACTACGGCATCACCGGCGCGGTCGCCCCACATCCCGAGCCGATCGAGGGGCGCTTCGTGACTTGTGCCGGCGCGCAACGGGTGAACTGCGTCGTCGATGGCGACACCTTCTGGTACCGGGCGGTGAAATACCGGATCTCCGACATCAACACGCCGGAGATCGGGCGCCCGGAATGCGAGACCGAACGGCGACTCGGCATCGAAGCGCAAGTGGCACTGCTCGACAGTCTCAATTCCGGCGGGCTGACCATGGAGCGGCGGGAGCGACGCGACGTGGACCAATACGGTCGGAAGCTTCGCGTCGTGCTGCAAGACGGGCATTCGGTTGGCGAGATGCTGGTGGCGCGCGGGCTGGCCCATCGATGGGAAGGGCAGAAGCTCGATTGGTGCGACTGAGCGCTGTCGCCGCAAGCTATGAATTCTTACAGCCCACCCGATCTCATGACCTACACGAAATTGTTCCTGCCGACCTTCTTTTCGGCGGCGTGAAACTCTGTTCTCTTTCGGTCCGTCTCCTATTTAGAGAGACAGAGAGAGCCTCAAGAGGTCTGCCATGCCAGTCTACCATCCGCCGTTAATCGCCAGTTCCGCAATCACCCCCAAATCGCTTTACTTGAGGCGGCGCGAATTCATCGGGGCTGCGGCCGGCGGTCTCGCGGCCATGGGGCTCGGCTCTCAGGCGATTGCGGCGCCGCTTGCAGCGAAGCCGAGCATCTACAAGCTCGACGAAAAGCTGACCTCCAAGGAAGACGTGACGACCTACAACAATTTCTACGAGTTCGGCACGAGCAAGGACGATCCCGCCCGTAATGCTGGCTCGCTCAACACCCGCCCCTGGACGATCGAGGTCGGCGGGATGGTGGCCAAGCCTCAGGTGATCGACATCGAGACGATTATGAAGGAAATCCCGATGGAGGAGCGCGTCTACCGGATGCGCTGCGTCGAAGCCTGGTCGATGGTGATCCCGTGGATCGGTTTCCCGATCTCTGCCATTCTCGACAGGGTCGAGCCGCTCGGCTCGGCGAAATATGTCGCCTTCGAAACCTTGGTCCGTCCAGAGGAAATGCAGGGACAGGCGGGGCTCTTCCAAGCGCTGGAATGGCCCTATGTCGAAGGCTTGCGGTTGGACGAAGCGCGCCATCCGCTGGCGATCCTCGCGACCGGGCTTTACGGTGAGACGCTGCCGAACCAGAACGGTGCGCCGATCCGACTTGTCGTGCCGTGGAAGTATGGCTTCAAGGGCATCAAGTCGATCGTCAAGATCACGCTCACCGAGCAGGAGCCGCCATCGACCTGGAACAAGCTACAGCCGTCGGAATATGGCTTCTATGCCAACGTCAATCCCGAGGTCGACCATCCGCGCTGGAGCCAGGCGACCGAGCGACGCATCGGCGAGGCCGACGGCCTGTTCGGTGGGGCGCGCATCGACACGCTGCCGTTCAACGGTTATGCCGAGGAGGTGGCGAGCCTCTATGACGGCATGGACCTCAAGAAGTTCTTCTGATGGCTTCCCTGGCTCTGCCCGCCCTGCCGACGCTACCCGCCCGCTATCGCCCGGCCTCCGTCTGGGCGCTCTATGCCGTCGGGCTGCTACCGGGCCTCTACGCCTTCTATCTCGGGATCTTCGGGGGGCTGGGGGCTGATCCCGTGCGCGCCTTCGAACATCTGCTGGGACTGTGGGCGCTCAGATTTCTCTGCCTGGGGCTCGTGGTGACACCGCTGAGGGACCTGTTCGGCATTAACCTAATTGCCTATCGACGCGCGCTCGGTCTTCTCGCCTTCTACTATGTGCTGGCGCATTTCACCGTCTATCTGACGCTCGACCGGGGTCTCATCCTGTCCTCGATCGCCGGCGACATCCTGAAGCGGCCCTATATCATGCTCGGCATGGCGGGGCTTCTGATGCTGATCCCGCTGGCACTGACCTCGAACCAGTGGTCGATCCGCAGGCTGGGTCAGCGCTGGAACAAACTGCACAAGCTGGTCTATCCCGTTCTGCTGGTCGCAATCCTGCATTATGCGCTGTCTTTGAAGGTGATCGATCCAGAAGCGGCTTTCTACATCGTCGTGACGATTGTGCTTCTCGGCTACCGGCTGGTCCGGCCCAAACTCATGGAGCGGCGGCGGGCCAAGCGTATGGCGGCAACGCGGACCTGAACATTCACTCGCCTTTCAACACTGTGGGTTAACTGACAATGACGAGCCTTCGAAAGACATGGGGTGCGGCCGTAGCAGGTGCCGTGATGCTGGCCTCGGCGGGGATTGCGCATGCGATCGAGATTGCGCCCTTTGAGCCGTCTTCCTTTGAGGCCGCGAAAACGGCGGGCAAATCGGTGGTCATCGACGTGACCGCCAGCTGGTGCAGCACCTGTCGGGCGCAGACGAAGATCATCGACTCGCTGGCCGGCAAGCCCGAATACAAGGATGTCCTCGTTCTGAAGCTCGACTATGATGGCCAGAAGGACGAGATGCGCAGTCTCGGTGCGCAGAACCGCTCCACCCTGATCGCATTCAAGGGTGCAGAAGAGACGGGGCGCAGTGTCGCAGACACCGATCCGGCCTCGGTGGAAAAACTCTTCGCTTCGACGCTCGGACAGTAATACGATGCTGAGCAGCGGTCTGCTGGCTTTTTTCGCGGGCCTTTTGTCCCTGCTCAATCCCTGTACGCTGCCGCTGATCCCGATCGTTCTGGGGACGGCGACCAACCTGCACCGATACGGTCCCGCAGCACTTGCGGCGGGGCTGACACTGTCCTTCGTGACCATCGGCCTCTTCGTTGCGCTGGTCGGATTCTCGATCGGCCTCGATTTCACCGTCTTTCGGATGGCCGCCGGCATCATCATGATCCTGTTCGGCGCAGTCCTCATTGTGCCCGTGGCGCAGCATCGGCTGGCTGCGGCGGCAGGACCGGTTGCCGCCTGGTCGCAGTCAAGGTTCGGGCAGGTCGACGATAAGGGCCTCAAGGGGCAGTTTCTGGTCGGTCTGCTTCTCGGGGCCGTCTGGAGCCCGTGTGTGGGGCCTACGCTTGGCGCGGCCTCACTGATGGCGTCCCGCGGCGAGAACCTTCTACAGGTGACGACGACCATGGTCGCCTTCGGTGTGGGCGCCGCGCTGCCGCTGCTGCTGATCGGATTGCTGTCCCGCGAGGCACTTACCCGGTCGCGCCATCGTCTGCTGACCATCGGACAAGCTGGAAAGAGCCTGATGGGCATTGTGTTGATCCTGACGGGTGCCCTCGTGGTTTCCGGTTTCGACAAGAGCATCGAAATCTGGTTGCTGGAAACCGCGCCGGGCTGGCTGATCGATATGACCACGCGGATCTAGGCACCTCAATCTCCCCCTGTTGCCGGCGACGTGACGCCGATGCCTTGATTTCGTCCCTGAGCGCTGAGTACTGAGGTTGCAACGGAATGCAACAGCGGGGGGCGCGGATGACATTGGTGGCGGAGGGGCGCAAGGATCTCATGAGCGCGCTCGATCGAAAGCTCGTCTCCCACCGCCGCCATCCGGAGCTTTTCGGCTTTCGCCGCTTCGTCGTCGAGTTCCTGTTCTTCGGCATCAAGGAGGCCAGGGCCTGCCTGTTTGCCGGTCTTTTCTTCGTCTCGATCTTCGTCGTCCCGCGTGCCGGGCTCTTCGGCATTCCGCGCTACGACGTGCTCCTGATCATTGCGCTCGCCATCCAGATCTGGATGGTCTGGGCCAAGCTCGAGACGATGGACGAACTCAAGGCCATCTGCCTCTTCCACGTGGTCGGCTTCGTGCTCGAGTCGTTCAAGACAGCGGGTGCCAATCCCTCCTGGTCCTATCAGGACTTTGCCTACACGAAGCTGCTTGGCGTGCCGCTCTTTTCCGGCTTCATGTATGCGGCTGTCGGCAGCTACATCATCCAGGCCTGGCGGCTGTTCGATCTCAGGATCCGCCATCATCCGCCCTACTGGATGGCCATCGGCGTGGCGCTCGCCATCTATCTCAACTTCTTCACCCACCACTATATCGGCGACTACCGCTGGTATCTGGCAGCACTCGCCATCGGCCTCTATGCCCGGACGACTGTCATCTTCCGGCCCTTCGACCGCGACCGGCAGATGCCGATGCTGCTCGCCTTCATCCTGATCGGCTTCTTCATCTGGGTGGCCGAAAACATCTCCACCTTCTTCGCCATCTGGCATTATCCGAACCAGCTCGGGGCCTGGTCGACGGTGCATCTGGGCAAATGGAGCTCGTGGACGCTGCTCGTGATGATGACCTTCACCATTGTCGCCTCGCTCAAACATATCCGGGCGACGATCCACATTCCAAAATAGCAGAGCGAAGGAAAGTCGACAGCTGCCGATAATTTTTTCGCAAGCCGTGTCGAAATGGCTTTACCTCATTCGTTGGGGAGGCAGGATCGCAGGTGCGGTCCGGATAACGAGAGGAGTGAAGACATGCGTGTCATGGTTATGGTCAAGGCGACGGAAGACAGCGAAGAAGGCATCATGCCGCCGCCGAAGCTGTTCGAGGACATGGGCAAGTTCAACGAGGAACTGGTGCAGGCCGGCATCATGCTTTCGGGTGACGGGCTGAAGCCGTCCAAGATGGGCAAGCGGGTGGCCTTCGACGGTCCGGACCGGCGCGTGATTGATGGGCCCTTCGCCGAGACGCGGGAGCTGGTCGCCGGCTACTGGATCTGGGAAGTGAAGGACATGGACGAAGCCGTCGCCTGGGTGAAGCGCTGCCCCAATCCAATGATGGGACCGAGCGAGATCGAGATCCGTCCCTTCTACGAGATGGAGGATTTTGCCGAGATCGCGACGCCCGAGGGTCAGGCGAGCCATGATCGCGCGGCCGAAGGGCTGGCAGCGCAGCAGAAGACCAAGGGTTGAGACGCCATGAGCAAGATGATCTTCATCAACCTGCCCGTCACGGACCTCGCTGCCTCGACGCGCTTCTACGAGGCGCTGGGGGCGACGCGGAACCCGCAGTTTTCTAACGAGCATGCGGCCTGCATGATGCTGTGCGACACGATCGGGGTGATGATCCTGACGCACGGCTATTACGGCACCTTCACGAAACGGCCCATCGCAGACGCTAAAGCCACCAGCCAGGTGTTGCTGGCGCTGACAGTCGAGGCGCATGCGGATGTTGACCGGGTTCTGGGTGCGGCCAGCGCCGCTGGCGGGCGGGCCGATCCGAACCCGCCCCAGGACCACGGCTTCATGTGGAGCCGGTCGGTGGAAGATCCAGACGGGCATGTCTGGGAGATCTTCTGGATGGATCCAGCCGCCGCTGCCGGCGACACGACCGGTGTCGACGCCTGAGGCGATGGCCCCGGTTGACCGGGCGGCAGGGGTGTCCATACTCCGGCTCATGACTCGGGACGGACAGGTGGTCTCTTCCTCGGCGAACCGGCGCACTGTCGGCGCAGAGGCAGCGGCTCGGGATATCGAGGCGATCTATCGCATGGAGCGGGTCCGGCTGATTGCCGGGCTCGCGAAACATGTCGGCGACATCAGCCTGGCAGAGGAGCTGGCGCAGGAGGCGCTCGTCACGGCGCTTGCGACCTGGCCCAAGGCCGGCACGCCACCCAATCCGGGCGCATGGCTGATGACGACCGCCAAGCGGCGAGCGGTCGACCTGTGGCGTCGGCGGAAGATGATGGCGCGGCACGAAGCCTCGCTCGCCCATGACCTCGAAACCGGCCGCGCGGACGAGTATGCAGCCGTCGAGGCCTCACTCGACGACGCGATCGGCGACGAACGGCTGTCGCTGATCTTCACCGCCTGCCATCCCCTGCTCTCGCGCGACCAGCGTACGGCGTTAACTCTGAAGGTCATCGCCGGGCTGACGACGGAGGAGATCGCCCGCGCCTTCCTGACCCAGGAGACGACGATGGCGCAACGGATCGTCAGGGCGAAGAAGATCCTGCGAGACGCCGACATCGCCTTCGAAGTGCCGATCGGAGACGAACGCGACGCCCGCCTCGCCTCGGTGCTCGAAGTGATCTACCTGATCTTCAACGAGGGCTATGCCGCAAGCCGGGGCGAGGACCTGATCAGGCCGCAACTCTGCCAGGAGGCCATGCGGCTCGGCCGCATCCTGGTGGGGTTGGCACCGGGCGAGCCGGAAGCGCATGCGCTGCTGGCCCTGATGGAATTGCAGGCTTCGCGCTTCAAGGCACGGGTGGCGGCAGATGGGAGCGCATTGACGCTCGAGACGCAGAACCGGGGGCTCTGGGACAGGTTACTGATCCAGCGCGGGCTCGAAGGTCTGATGGCGGTGGAGAGGCTCGGGGGCAAGGATGGGGTTTATGCGCTTCAGGCGGCGCTGGCAGCCGTGCATGCCCGAGCGGCGCGGTTCGAGGACACCGACTGGGTGAGAAGTGCTGCGCTTTACGACCGGCTGCTGGCTCGGGTGCCCTCGCCTGTCGTGGCGCTCAACCGGGCGGTGGCGCATGCCATGGCCGAGGGGCCGGAGACGGGACTGGCGTTGCTGGTGGAGATCGAGGAGGAGCCGCAACTGGCAGGCTATCCGCCGCTTCATGCTGCGAAGGGTGATTTCCTGATGCGGCTGGGCAGACACGAAGAAGCGCGGGCGGAATTCACAGAAGCGGCAGCGTTGAGTGGCAACGCGACCGAGCGCACCTTTCTTCTGCAGCGGGCGAAAGAATGCGCGCTGAAGCCCTGATGCAGACCGGAAAGCAGGACGTATAACGACAAAGGCCGGGTGATCGCTCACCCGGCCTTTGTCGTTAACGTCCTGCCCTTGCGGGCCGGAATATTATGCTGCTTCAGCTTCGGCTTCAGCGGCGACGCGGGCCTTGTCGGCTGCGCCCTTGGCGTCAACATCGCGCTCGACGAACTCGATGACGGCCATGGCGGCGTTGTCGCCCTGGCGGAAACCGGCCTTCATGATGCGCAGGTAGCCGCCGTTGCGGGTGGCGTAGCGCGTTGCGATGGCGTCGAACAGCTTCCGGACGGCATCGACGTCCTTGATCTGCGAGATGGCCTGACGACGAGCGTGCAGGTCGCCGCGCTTGCCGAGAGTCACCAGCTTCTCGACGATCGGGCGAATTTCCTTCGCCTTCGGGAGCGTCGTGACGATCTGCTCATGCGTGATGAGCGAAGCAGCCATGTTGGCGAACATCGCCTTACGGTGGCTGGCGGTACGGTTCAGCTTGCGGCCGGCTTTCTGGTGGCGCATTGCTATTCTCCTTTAAGTGCAGGCTCTGTCTCAGAGGCTGCCGTTTCCTGACACATACGGGCATTCGCCCGCAGTTTGACGGGGAAAGGCAGGTTTAGAGGCTGCCTTCACTGTTATTAATACTGGTCTTCGTAACGCTTCGCGAGATCTTCGATGTTCTCGGGCGGCCATGCCGGTACTTCCATACCGAGGTGTAGGCCCATGGAAGCGAGAACTTCCTTGATTTCGTTGAGCGACTTGCGACCGAAGTTCGGCGTGCGCAGCATTTCTGCCTCGGTCTTCTGGATCAGATCGCCGATGTAGACAATGTTGTCGTTCTTCAGGCAGTTCGCAGAACGGACCGAAAGCTCCAGTTCGTCGACCTTCTTGAGCAGCGCCGGGTTGAAGGCGAGTTCGGTGACGGACTCTTCTTCGACTTCCTTCTGCGGCTCGTCGAAGTTGACGAAGACGCCGAGCTGGTCCTGGAGGATGCGGGCTGCGAAAGCAACTGCATCTTCACCGGTGACCGAACCATCGGTTTCGATGGTCATCAGCAGCTTGTCGTAGTCGAGAACCTGTCCTTCGCGGGTGTTTTCCACCTTGTAGGACACCTTCTTGACCGGCGAGTAGAGGCTGTCGACCGGGATCAAGCCGATCGGCGCATCTTCCGCGCGGTTGCGCTCGGCCGGGACGTAACCCTTGCCGTTGTTGACCGTGAACTCCATGCGGATTTCTGCGCCTTCATCGAGGGTGCAGATGACATGGTTGGGGTTCAGGATCTCAATGTCGCCGACCGTCTGGATGTCACCGGCGGTTACAACGCCCGGACCCTGCTTGCGAACAACCATGCGCTTGGCATCGTCGCCGTCCATCTTGATGGCGATTTCCTTGATGTTCAGGACGATGTCGGTGACATCTTCGCGAACGCCCGGGATAGACGAGAACTCGTGCAGAACGCCGTCGATCTGGACAGCCGTTACGGCTGCACCACGAAGCGACGACAGGAGAACGCGACGCAGGGCGTTACCGAGCGTCAGGCCGAAGCCACGCTCGAGCGGCTCGGCGACGAGGTTCACCTTGGTGCGGCCGGAGGAGGAAAATTCCACCTTGTTCGGCTTGATCAGTTCCTGCCAATTCTTCTGAATCATGATTTTACCTTCCGTTCGCCATCACCATTCAATCGTGACGGCCGAATATGAGAAGCACCGGCAAGGCGCGCAAACGCCTGGCCGGCAAAACGAAGAATGATTAGACGCGACGCTTCTTGCGCGGACGGCAGCCATTGTGCGGGATCGGCGTCACGTCACGGATCGACGTGATCATGAAGCCGGCAGCCTGGAGGGCGCGCAGAGCGGATTCACGACCCGAACCCGGACCGCAGACTTCCACTTCAAGGGACTTCATGCCGTGTTCCTGGGCCTTCTTGGCGCAGTCTTCAGCAGCGATCTGGGCAGCGAACGGGGTCGACTTACGCGAACCCTTGAAGCCCTTCGCACCAGCAGACGACCAGGCAATAGCATTGCCCTGCGCGTCGGTGATGGTGATCATCGTGTTGTTGAAGGTCGAGTTGACGTGAGCAACGCCCGACGAGATATTCTTGCGTTCGCGACGGCGGACGCGTGTGGCTTCCTTGGCCATGGTCTTCCTTTCAGTTGATCTAAGCACCGCCGTAGTTCCAGCGGCTACACCAATCGAGGCAATAGGATTTAGGCAGTAAGCGATAGTTTCCTATCGCCGACTGCCTTCATCCAAACTGCCGCGAAAAAATTACTTCTTCTTACCAGCGATCGCCTTCGCCGGACCCTTGCGGGTGCGGGCGTTGGTGTGCGTGCGCTGACCACGAACCGGCAGACCACGACGATGGCGCAGGCCACGGTAGCAGCCGAGGTCCATCAGACGCTTGATGTTCATCGCGGTATCGCGACGCAGGTCACCTTCGACCTGGTAATCGCGGTCGATGGTTTCGCGGATCTGGAGCACTTCAGCGTCGGTCAACTGGTGAACGCGCTTCTCGGCCGGAAGACCGACCTTTTCCATGATTTCCGATGCGAACTTCGGTCCAATCCCGTGAATATAGGTCAGCGCGATAACAACGCGCTTCGCAGTCGGGATGTTGACGCCAGCGATACGTGCCACGCCTATTCTCCTTGCTTCCAGTTGCCATCCGGCAAGTGGTGTCTCGTTACACGGCCCAGATGGACCGCAATTACAAATCGGGTTCACGACAAACCAAAACGATCGAACCCGGTCTCCCAGCGTTTTGGAAGAACGCGCCGATCGCAGTCATGTCGCGAGTTGGCGCGGTCTTTAACGGAATCGATCGACAAAAGCAACCGACCCCGCGAAGATTCTTGGATTCTGCCGGGCTCAGAGCTTGGCGAGAATGGCTTCGATCTCGCCTGTAACGGCATCGATCTCGCCCATGCCATCGACCGAATGCAACTTACCCTTGGCGTGGTAGTAGCCGATCAGCGGCGAGGTTTCCTTGTAGTAGGCCTGCAGACGGGTGCGGACCGTATCGCGGTTGTCGTCGGGGCGACGCTTGAAGTGGGTCGAACCGCACTTGTCGCAGACGCCGTCGACCTTCGGCTTCAGGTTCTCGTCGTGATAACCGGCGCCACAGTTGGCGCAGGTGTAACGACCGGCGATTCGATCGGCCAGGATCTCGTCGTCGACCCTGATCTCGATCACCGCGGACAGATCGAGGTTCTTGCCTGACAGCATGGCCTCGGTGGCATCCGCCTGGACGAGCGTCCGCGGGAAGCCGTCCAGAATGAAGCCGTTGGCACAGTCGGGCGCATCAATGCGCTCGGAGACGATGGCGATGACGATCTCGTCGGACACGAGCTTGCCGGCGTCCATGACAGCCTTGGCGCGCTTGCCGACCTCCGTGCCGGCCGAAACGGCTGCACGGAGCATGTCACCGGTGGAAAGCTGCGGAATGCCGTGCTTCTCCACGATCCGCTGGGCTTGGGTCCCCTTACCCGCGCCCGGCGGTCCTAACAGAATCAGTCTCATCGTCCCCTCTTTCCTCCACGCAACTTCGACTTCTTGATCAGGCCCTCATATTGCTGGGCGATCAGATGTCCCTGAACCTGTGCTACAGTATCAAGGGTCACGCTGACAACAATCAAAAGCGAAGTACCACCAAGTGCTAATGGGATCCCGGTGCGTGCGATGAGGATTTCGGGCAGGACGCAGACGAAGACGAGGTAGGCGGCGCCGACCACGGTGATGCGGGTCAGGACGTAGTCGATATACTCGGCGGTGCGATCGCCCGGACGGATGCCGGGGATGAAGCCGCCATGCTTCTTCAGATTGTCGGCCGTATCCTTCGGGTTGAAGACGATGGCCGTGTAGAAGAAGGCAAAGAAGGCGATGAGCGCGGCGTAGAGCATCATGTAGACCGGGTGGCCATGGCTCAGGGACGCGATGATGGCGGTTGCCCAGCCCGGAAGCTGGCTATTGCCCGCAAAGCCTGCCGCCGTTGCCGGCAGGAGCAGGAGCGACGAGGCGAAGATTGCCGGGATGACGCCTGCGGTGTTCAGCTTCAGCGGGAGGTGCGACGTGTCGCCCTGGAACATGCGGTTGCCCACCTGGCGCTTCGGATACTGGATCAGAAGGCGGCGCTGAGCACGCTCGACGAAGACGATCAAGGCGATGACGCCGATCGCGACCACGATGACGGTGAGAATCAGCAGCGTGGACAGAGCGCCGGTGCGGCCGAGTTCCAGCGTGTGGGCAACAGCGGTCGGAAGACCAGCGGCAATGCCGGCGAAGATGATCAGCGAAATGCCGTTGCCGATGCCGCGCGACGTGATCTGCTCACCGAGCCACATCAGGAACATCGTGCCGCCAAGCAGCGTCAGAACGGTCGAGATTCGGAAGAACCAGCCCGGATCGGCAACAATGCCCTGCCCCGCTTCGAGGCCGACGGCGATGCCGTAGGCCTGCAGCGCGCCAAGCAGCACTGTTCCGTAGCGGGTGTACTGGTTGATGATCTTGCGGCCTTGCTCGCCCTCTTTCTTGAGCTGCTCGAGGGCCGGCACGACGGACGTCATCAGCTGCACGATGATCGACGCGGAGATGTAGGGCATGATGCCCAGCGCGAAGATCGCCATGCGCTCGACAGCGCCACCGGCAAACATGTTGAAAAGGCCGAGGATGCCACCCGACTGCCCCTGGAAGGCGGCGGCATAGGCCTCCGGATTGAGGCCAGGCAGCGGAATATGCGTGCCGAGGCGATAGACCAGCAATGCGGCCAGAGTGAACCACAGACGCTTCTTGAGATCTTCCGCCTTGGCGAAAGTCGAGAAGTTGAGGTTCGAGGCCAGTTGTTCCGCTGCAGAAGCCATAGAATTCTCCGCAAACCCAGACCGGTGGCGGCACTGCGCCAGAACCGGAGGCTCTTCGTTCAAACTGCTTTTCAGAAAACAGGGAGCGGGAGAAGTTGCCAAGCAACCGCATGCCTCACACTCTTGTTTTCCAGATGACCCGGAAGACGAAACAACGTCCATTCCGTCCTGGGTTCGTGAGGCTCACATATGGGAGCAAAATCGCCCGGTGTGAAGCACCCCGGGCGATTGTCTTTCACTTATTCAGCGGCTTCCTTGGCTGCTTCGAGCAGCTTGATGGAAGCGCCGGCCTTTTCGATCTTCTCGACGGCTGCCTTGGAGGCGCCGGCAACTTCGATCGTGACCTTTGCCTTGAGCTCGCCGCCGGAGAGGATGCGAACGCCGTCCTTCGGACGACGGATCACACCAGCTGCCTTCAGCGAAGCGGCGTCGATGGTCGCCTTGGCGTCCAGCTTGCCGGCATCGATCGCTGTCTGGATACGGCCGAGCGATACGGTGACGTATTCCGAGGCGAAGATGTTGTTGAAGCCGCGCTTCGGCAAGCGACGGTAGATTGGCATCTGACCGCCTTCGAAGCCGTTGATGGCGACGCCCGAACGAGCCTTCTGACCCTTGACGCCGCGACCACCGGTCTTGCCCTTGCCGGAACCGATACCGCGACCTACGCGGATACGCTCCTTGGAAGAGCCTTCGTTGTCTTTGATTTCATTCAGTTTCATGATGACTTCCCCCGTCTCACTTCTCGTCGACGACGCGAACGAGATGCTGGACAGCACGGATCATGCCACGAACGGAAGGCGTATCTTCCAGGGTGCGGACCCGGTGCATCTTGTTGAGGCCCAGACCAACCAGCGTAGCGCGCTGGACAGCCGGACGGCGAATAGGCGAGCCGATCTGTTCGACCGTGATCGTCTTTGCTTCAGTCTTCTTCGTAGCCTTGGCCATGGATCAGACTCCTCTTATTCTTCAGCTGCGTTGCCGGAGGCAGCGCGGCGAGCCTGGAGCGTGGCATATTTCAAGCCGCGCTGTGCTGCCACATCCTTCGGATGCACCTGAGCCTTCAGGGCGTCGAAGGTTGCGCGAACCATGTTGTAAGGGTTCGACGAACCGGTCGACTTGGCGACGACGTCCGACATGCCGAGCGTTTCGAAAACGGCGCGCATCGGACCACCAGCGATGATGCCGGTACCAGCCTTGGCGGAGCGCAGCAGAACCTTGCCGGCGCCATGACGGCCGTTGACGTCGTGATGCAGAGTGCGGCCATCACGCAGGGGAACGAAAATCAGTTCGCGCTTGGCGGCTTCAGTGGCCTTGCGGATGGCTTCCGGCACTTCACGTGCCTTGCCATGGCCGAAGCCAACGCGGCCCTTCTGGTCGCCGACGACGACGAGGGCTGCGAAGCCGAAGCGACGGCCGCCCTTAACTACCTTGGCGACGCGGTTGATGGCGACCAGCTTGTCGACAAATTCGCTATCGCGCTCTTCACGGTTCTGACGGTCATCCCGCGAACCACGCTTTTCTTGTGCCATTGTCCTTTTCCTTTTTCTTTTCCGGGTGCAATCGGCAGATTACGCAAAGTTCCACCCTGCCCTGTCGGGTCAAGGTGGAATCCGGTGTGACCGGCTTAAAGCCGGAAATCCACCCGGACGCAAGTCCGGGTGGAAACTCTCAAATCAGAAGGTCAGGCCGCCTTCGCGGGCAGCTTCTGCCAGGGCCTTGATGCGGCCATGATAGATGAAGGCGCCGCGGTCGAAGACCACTTCCTTCACGCCCGCCTTGCTGGCGCGCTCGGCAACCAGCTTGCCAACGGCAGCTGCTGCTGCGATGTCGGCGCCGGTCTTGAGTTCGGCCTTCAGGCCACCATCGAGGGTCGAAGCAGCCGCGAGGGTCTTGCCAGCGACGTCGTCGATGATCTGAGCGTAGATGTTCTTCGAAGAGCGATGTACCGACAGACGCGGACGGCCATTTGCCACCGCCTTGATCTGACGCCGTACGCGGTTCGCACGGCGAACAAGTGCTTCTTTTCTGCTTGCCATTTCGCGCGATCCTTACTTCTTCTTGCCTTCTTTGCGGACGATCCGCTCTTCGGCATACTTGACGCCCTTGCCCTTATAGGGCTCCGGACCGCGATATTCGCGGATCTCGGCGGCGACCTGGCCGACCTGCTGCTTGTTGATGCCGGACACGATGATTTCGGTCGGCTTCGGAACAGCGATAGAGATGCCGACCGGCGGCTCGTAGACGACGTCATGGCTGAAGCCGAGCGCGAGCTGCAGGTTCTTGCCCTGGAGCGACGCACGGTAACCAACGCCGTTGATTTCGAGCTTGCGCTCGTAACCGTCCTTCACACCCTTCAGGATGTTTTCGATCATCGTGCGGGACATGCCCCACTTAGAACGCGCATCCTTGGAGTCGTTGATCGGCTGTACGACAACGGCGTTGTCTTCGAGCTTCACGGAGATTTCGTCGTTTGCGACGAAGAAAAGTTCACCCTTCGGGCCCTTGACGGAGACCTTCTGGCCTTCGACAGAGGCGGTCACACCAGCCGGAACCGGAACGGGCTTCTTACCGATACGAGACATAGTTTTTATCCTGTCTGTTCGCTATGGAGATCCCCTGCCCGTCTTAGAAGACGGAGCAGAGTACCTCACCACCAACGTTCTGTTCGCGAGCCTGGTGATCGGCCATCACACCCTTCGGAGTCGAAAGGATGGTGATGCCGAGGCCGTTCGCGACCTGCGGGATGGACTTGACCGAGACATAAACCCGGCGGCCCGGCTTGGAGACACGGCCGATTTCGCGAATGACCGAAGCACCTTCGTAGTACTTCAGTTCGATCGTGATTTCGGACTTGCCGTTGCCGTAGTCGGTCTGGCTGTAGCCACGGATGTAACCTTCGGCCTGCAGAACGTCGAGAACGCGGGCACGGAGATTGGAAGCCGGAGTGGAGACGGAGCTCTTGCGGCGAGCGGCGCCATTCCGGATACGGGTGAGCATATCGCCCAACGGATCAGTCATCGTCATATTGCCGTCTCCTTACCAGCTCGACTTCACAACGCCCGGCACCTTGCCGGTGTTGCCAAGCTCGCGAAGCGCGATACGCGACATTCCAAGCTTGCGATAGAATGCACGCGGACGACCGGTGACTTCGCAACGGTTGCGAATACGGGTCTTGGAGCCATCGCGCGGCAGTTCTGCCAGCTTCAGGGTGGCCTTGAACCGCTCTTCAATCGAAAGAGACTGGTTCATGATGATCGCCTTCAGACCGGCACGCTTGGCGGCCTGGCTTGCGACGATCTTGCGGCGGCGCTTGTTCTTTTCAACTGCGCTTGTCTTCGCCATATGGAAGTTCCTCTTCTACGCTCGTCGTTACGGTTACTGACGGAACGGGAAGTTGAACTCTTTCAGAAGAGCCCGAGCTTCGTCGTCGTTGGTCGCCGTCGTGCAAACGATGATGTCCATGCCCCACATCTGATCAACCTTGTCGTAGTTGATCTCCGGGAACACAATGTGCTCCTTGATGCCCATGGCGAAGTTGCCACGGCCGTCGAAGGACTTCGGGTTCAGGCCGCGAAAATCTCGTACGCGCGGAAGCGCGATGTAGACCAGGCGGTCCAGGAACTCATACATGCGGGCGCCGCGCAGGGTGACCTTTGCGCCGATCGGCATGTTTTCGCGGACCTTGAAGCCAGCGATCGAGTTGCGGGCCTTGGTGATGACCGGCTTCTGGCCAGCAATCGCAGCAAGGTCAGCGGCAGCAACGGTGGGCTTCTTGGAGTCGGCAGTTGCCTCGCCCACGCCCATGTTGATGACGATCTTGTCGAGCTTCGGGATCTGCATCTCGTTGGCGTAGGAGAACTGCTCCTGGAGCGCCTTGCGGATGCGGTTTACATAGTCAGCCTTGAGCCGCGGCTCATACTTGGACTCAGCCATCGATCACTTCTCCCGAACGCTTGGCCACACGAACCTTCTTGCCGTCAACGACTGCAAAGCCAACGCGGGTCGGCTTGCCGTCCTTGTCGACGATCGCAATGTTCGACAGATGGATCGAAGCTTCCTTGCTGATGATACCGGCTTCCGCGGTCTGCGTCTGGCGCTGGTGGCGCTTGACGACATTGATGCCACGGACGACCGCACGGTCTTCCTTCGGCATGACCTGGAGGACTTCGCCCGAGCGGCCCTTGTCCTTGCCAGCGAGTACGACGACCTTGTCGCCCTTACGAATCTTGTTCATCGCTCGTCGCTCCCTTACAGTACTTCCGGAGCCAGCGAGATGATCTTCATGTGGTTCTTGGCGCGAAGTTCGCGCGGAACCGGTCCGAAGATACGGGTGCCGATCGGCTCTTTCTTGTTGTCGATAAGAACGGCTGCGTTGTTATCGAATCGAATGACGCTGCCGTCGGCGCGACGGATGTCCTTGGCGGTGCGCACGACAACCGCCTTCATCACGTCACCCTTCTTCACGCGGCCGCGCGGGATAGCTTCCTTGATCGAAACGACAATGATGTCGCCGATGGAAGCGTATTTGCGCTTGGAGCCGCCCAGCACCTTGATGCACATGACACGACGTGCGCCGGAATTATCCGCGACGTCGAGGTTAGTCTGCATCTGAATCATGTCAGGTCGCCTTCTTGTTGTAACCCGAACGGTTGGGCCGAGGCCCCCTATCCAAGCTTATGATAAATTTCAATTGTGCGCGGGAAGACAAATACAGGGTGGTTTCCCATAAGGGACCTTCCGTGCGCTCAAAGCAAAAGAACGCCCGATTCCGAGCGTTCTCTGCCAGTGGTCTGCTTCATACAGATTTCTGCGCAAGGTGCAAGCCCTTGCGCAGGAAGTCCGTAAATTAAGCCTGGGCGGCAATCACCGTCCAGCACTTGTCCTTGGAGATCGGGGCGCATTCCTGGATGGAAACGACATCACCGGTCTTGAACTGATTGTTTTCGTCATGAGCCTTGTACTTCTTGGACCGGCGAACGGTCTTCTGAAGCAAAGGGTGGGCGAATCGACGCTCAACGCGAACAACGATGGTCTTGTCGTTCTTATCGCTGACAACTACGCCCTGCAGAATGCGTTTCGGCATATTTCTCGGTCCTTAGGCCTTGGCTTCTGCCGCCTTCTGGCGGGCAATGGTTTTCACGCGTGCGATGTCACGACGGACTTCCTGAATACGGGAAGACTTCTCGAGCTGGCCGGTGGCCTTCTGGAAGCGCAGGTTGAACTGCTCCTTCTTCAGCTTCGCAAGCTCGTCGTTCAGCTGGTCAGCGCTCATGGCGCGTACGTCTGCGGCTTTCATCGACTTGATCCTCACTCTGCAATGCGCTGTACGAAGCGCGTCGTGACAGAGAGCTTGGCGGAACCGAGGCGAAGTGCCTCGCGCGCGATCTCTTCCGAAACGCCGTCGATCTCGAACATGATACGGCCGGGCTTGACCTTGCATGCCCAGTATTCGACCGAACCCTTACCCTTACCCATACGAACTTCGGTCGGCTTTGCCGTGACCGGAACGTCAGGGAATACGCGGATCCACACGCGACCAGCACGCTTCATGTAGCGGGTGATCGCACGACGGGCGGCTTCAATTTCGCGAGCGTTCACGCGGTTCGGTTCCAGAGCCTTCAGGCCGAATTCACCGAATGCCAGATCAAAACCGCCCTTGGCGACGCCCTTGATGCGGCCCTTGAATTGCTTGCGGTACTTTGTACGCTTTGGCTGCAACATTTTCTTACTTCTCCGAGCTTATCTTTCGCCAGCGTTCAATCAAGCGTTCTCGCGGCGACGGTCGCCACGATCACCGCGGTCACCCCGGCTTGCCGGACCCTGGGCATCGCCCTCGAGCTGACGACGTTCGGACGCCATCGGATCATGCTCAAGGATTTCGCCCTTGAAGATCCAGACCTTGACGCCGCAAATGCCGTAGGCAGTTGCCGCTTCGGACGTGCCGTAGTCGATGTCTGCGCGCAGGGTGTGGAGCGGAACGCGGCCTTCACGGTACCATTCGGTACGCGCGATTTCGGCACCACCGAGACGGCCGGCGCAGGTGATCTTGATGCCTTCGGCACCGAGACGCATGGCTGACTGAACGGCGCGCTTCATGGCGCGACGGAATGCGATACGGCGCTCGAGCTGCTGGGTGATCGACTGAGCAACCAGCGTTGCGTCGATTTCCGGCTTGCGCACTTCAACGATGTTGAGGTGCGTTTCCGAGTTCGTCATCGTCGAGATCTTCTTGCGAAGCTTCTCGATGTCTGCACCCTTCTTGCCGATGATCAGACCCGGGCGAGCCGAGTGGATCGTGACGCGGCATTTCTTGTGCGGACGCTCGATGACGACCTTGGCGATGCCGGCCTGCTTCAGCTCGTCCATCAGATACTTGCGGATCTTCAGGTCTTCGTGGAGCAGCTTGCCGTATTCGGCGTTGTCGGCGAACCAGCGGCTATCCCAGGTGCGATTGATTCCGAGACGGAAGCCAATCGGATTGATTTTCTGACCCATTATGCGGCCTCCCCTTTGGCTTCGACTTCACGCACAACGATGGTCAGGTGCGAGAACGGCTTTTCGATGCGCGATGCGCGGCCGCGGCCACGAGCGTGGAAACGCTTCATGGTGATCGACTTGCCAACATAGGCCTCGGCGACAACCAGCTGGTCGACGTCGAGATCATGGTTGTTTTCGGCGTTGGCGATCGCAGACTCGAGCGTCTTGCGAACGGTGCCAGCGATACGCTTGCGGGAGAATTCCAGCTCAGCGAGAGCGCGCTCGACCTTCTTGCCGCGGATGAGCGCGGCGACCAGGTTGAGCTTCTGGGGGCTGACGCGGATCGTGCGGGCGACTGCCTGCGCTTCGTTGTCCTTGAGCCGGCGTTCGGTTTTTGCCTTGCCCATCGTTACTTCCTCTTCGCCTTCTTGTCCGCACCGTGACCGTAATAGGTCCGGGTGGGAGCGAATTCACCGAACTTGTGGCCGACCATGTCTTCGTTGACAGAGACGGGCACATGCTTGCTGCCGTTGTATACGCCGAAGGTGAGACCTACGAACTGCGGCAGGATGGTGGAGCGACGGCTCCACATCTTAATCACTTCATTGCGGCCGGTCTCGCGAACCTTCTCAGCCTTCTTGAGAAGATAGCCGTCGACGAACGGGCCTTTCCATACTGAACGAGCCATTTCTGACTACCTCTCTTACTTCTTCTTCAGGTGGCGCGAACGCATGATGAACTTGTCGGTCGACTTGTTCGAGCGAGTCCGCTTGCCCTTGGTCGGCTTGCCCCACGGGGAAACCGGGTGGCGACCACCGGACGTACGACCTTCACCACCACCGTGCGGGTGGTCGACGGGGTTCATGACGACACCGCGGTTATGCGGGGTCTTGCCGCGCCAACGGGTACGACCGGCCTTGCCGTCGTTGGTGTTGCCGTGGTCCGGGTTGGAAACCGCGCCGATCGTGGCGAGGCAGGAGCCCGGGACGAGACGCTGTTCACCCGAGTTCAGGCGCAGGATCGCCATGCCGGCATCGCGACCAACGAGCTGGACATAGGTGCCAGCCGAACGTGCGATCTGACCGCCCTTGCCGGGCTTCATCTCGACGTTGTGGATGATCGAACCGACCGGGATATACTGCAGCGGCATGGTGTTGCCGGGCTTCACGTCAACGGCCTTTTCAGACGCGATGACCTTGTCGCCGGCAGCGATGCGCTGCGGTGCCAGGATGTAGGCCTGCTCGCCATCAGCATAGTTGATGAGGGCGATGAAGGCCGAACGGTTCGGGTCGTATTCCAGGCGCTCGACGGTTCCTTCGACGTCGAACTTGCGACGCTTGAAGTCAACCAGACGATAGGTGCGCTTGTGACCACCACCGATGAAGCGAGCGGTGATGCGACCGTAGTTGTTACGGCCACCGCTCTTGGAGAGACCTTCCGTCAGCGCCTTGACCGGCTTGCCCTTCCAGAGGCCCGAACGGTCGACGATGACCAGCTGACGCTGGCTGGGGGTCGTCGGATTGTAGCTTTTCAATGCCATTGTTCTTGTTCCCTACCTCAGACGCCCGTCGACACGTCGATGGACTGACCTTCGGCGAGCGTCACGACGGCCTTCTTGACGTCCTTCTGCTTGCCGGCGAAGCCGCGGAAACGCTTGGTCTTGCCCTTGCGGACGAGCGTGTTGACGGCAGTGACCTTGACGCCGAAGAGGGCTTCCACAGCAGCCTTGATTTCCGGCTTGCTTGCACCCTTGGCGACGTTGAAGACAACCTGGTTGTGCTCAGACACCATGGTCGACTTTTCCGTGATCGACGGAGATACGATCACGTCGTAGTGGCGAAGATCCGTCATTTGAACCGCTCCTCCAGAGCTTCCACAGCAGCCTTCGACAGGACGAGCTTGCCGCGGCGCAGGATGTCATAAACGTTGATGCCCTGAACCGGCAGAACATCGATGTTCGGGATGTTCGAAGCCGCGAGCTTGAAGTTGCTGTCGATTTCGGCACCGCCGATGACGAGAGCGTTGGTCAGGCCGAGCGAGGCGAAAGTACCGACGAGCAGCTTGGTCTTGGCTTCAGCAGCCACCAGGTTGTCGACGATGATCACGTCTTCCGACTTCATCTTGGCAGAGAGGGCGTGACGCAGAGCGAGCGCACGAACCTTCTTCGGCAGGTCATGGGCGTGGCTGCGAACAACCGGGCCATGAGCCTTACCACCGCCGCGGAACTGCGGAGCGCGGGCCGAATGGTGACGAGCACGACCGGTGCCCTTCTGCTTGTACATCTTGGAGCCGGTGCGGGAAACTTCCGAACGGCCCTTGGTCTTGTGCGTACCCTGGCGCTTCTTGGCCAGCTGGTAGCGGATCATGCGCGCGATCAGATCTTCGCGGGGATCCAGACCGAAGATTTCGTCCGACAGAGAAAGCTTGCCGGCGTCTTTGCCCTCGAGGGTCTTGACGTTAAATTCCATGTGCTTGGCTCCCTTACTTCGCCGACTTGACGGCGTCGCGGACGATGATCCAGGAACCCTTGGAACCGGGAACGGCGCCCTTCACAAGGATGAGACCACGATCTTCATCGGTCGAAACGACTTCGAGGTTCTGGGTGGTGACGCGCGTCTGGCCCATGTGACCAGCCATGCGCTTGCCCTTCCAGACCTTGCCCGGATCCTGGTTCGAACCGGTCGAACCATGCGAGCGGTGCGAAACGGAAACACCGTGGGTCGCACGAAGACCACCGAAGTTGTGGCGCTTCATGGCACCGGCAAAACCCTTACCGATCGTCGTGCCCGTGACGTCGACCAGCTGGCCGGCTTCAAAATGGCTCGCGGTCAGCTGTGCGCCGACATCGATGAGGTTGTCTTCGGAGACGCGGAATTCGACGAGCTTGGCCTTGGGCTCAACGCTCGCTGCGGCGAAGTGACCGCGAAGGCCCTTCGACGTGTTCTTGACCTTCGACGTACCGGCACCGAGCTGAAGCGCGACATAGCCGTTCTTGTCGGCCGTACGCTGCGCTACGACCTGTACGTTATCCAGACGCAGAACTGTTACCGGGATATGTTCGCCGGCGTCGTTATAGACGCGGGTCATTCCCACTTTCTGTGCAATCACACCTGAACGCATTGGTTCATTCCTCTTGAGAGTCGCGGACGGGATCTCGCGATCCTGACCTTTCCTCTTTGTTTAAGGATTCCACTCAGGCCCTTCCGAACCATCGGGTTTCCCGTTTCGAGAAGTCGTTGGCAGGTCTTGCCACGTACCTTCCTTGTTATTACGGCTCTCGCCGGAATTCCTTTTTAGAGCTTGATCTCGACGTCCACGCCGGCAGCCAGGTCGAGCTTCATCAGCGCGTCCACGGTCTGCGGGGTCGGGTCTACGATGTCGAGCAGACGCTTATGCGTGCGCATTTCGAACTGTTCGCGGCTCTTCTTGTCGACGTGAGGCGAACGGTTAACGGTAAATTTTTCAATGCGTGTCGGGAGCGGTACCGGGCCGCGAACGCTTGCACCGGTGCGCTTTGCCGTCTGCACGATCTCGCGCGTGGAGGCATCGAGAACCCGGTGATCAAACGCCTTGAGGCGGATGCGGATATTCTGGCCGTTCATTCGACTTGTCCTTGTTTCTTTTCTTGCGTCCCGCATACGCAGAGACAGTGAATTACCATGACTGGCCGGCCCCAAATTTTCAAAAATCACAGGGGCACCGCGGGGCACCACTGTCACTCTTTATAGTCATAAGGAGCCCTGCCGAACTCGACCCGTCACCAGGCCTTGAAACTGCAGCGCTTAAAACCGCCCGATGCAAATCACCGTTCGATTCTGATCGTGGCCGGCGACATACACCGCAATCGGCCTTTCGTCAATGCGCCCGCGTGGACGAATTGGCGACATGCGCGCTGTCTGCATGACTGGCTTGCGCCAGCCGGCAGACCAAAACGAAAAGGCGGCCCCGGGCGCGTCGCCCGAGGCCGCTCATTCAGTGACTTACTCGACGATCGAAGCG
>UBNV01000010.1 GCA_900466945.1 Hyphomicrobiales bacterium | reverse complement strand
CGAGCTTGAATTTGGTCATGGTGCTCTCTCTTCAGTCTCGCGCCATTCATGCGCAACAGAGGGGTGATTCTCCGGGTGCCCGGGAGTCGAAAGTTAAAAAGCAGGAAGCGTGCCAGTTTGCGCACGGACCGCGAAAAGAAGCCATTTTGTCGCAGGCGATCCGCCAAATCGCGGACATCGCAGGCCTTTCTTTAACAGATTTGGCGCATATTCATGGAACCAGAGGCGCGTGTACGGTGTTGTCAGCCCACCAAAGATCACGAAAGCGCTGTGATGATTTTAAATTCATCACTTTGTCTGCTCCGATATTGCCCATAAAATAGGCAATTTGCACTTTTCGTGTGCATTTCAGTTTCAGACGTGATAAGCATGAACCATCGAGACAACACTCGGTAAACGAGAGGTAGTAGCATGACGACGAACATGGTTCGGGAATCGGCGGAGATCTACGAATTCCCGGTGCGTGACTTGGCCCGCCTCAACGCTCTGCGTGAGCGCCAGACGCCGAAGCCCGTGATCTATGAGAGCGGTTCGGCGAGCTGGTATCACGAGGAAGCGATCCGAGAGGCCGAACGGGCGCCGAAGCAGTAGACGCCATCAAGGCGATAAAAATGCCGCCCGCATAGCGGACGGCAAAAAGCATGCGACGAGCGGGCCATTGCCCGCTCAATTCGTTTTGACACAAAATTTCCCAAGGCAATTCAGGCCCGCGACATCGCCAATCGCCCGCAGCACGCTGACCGCGCAACCCGTTAGGACGGCCGCGGAAGATCAAGCTTGTCAGGAGATTGGGGGAAGCAGGCTTTCGAGGCGAAGTTTGGCGATCTTCTCCACCTGCTGGCAGGCAGCGTCGAATTCCTGATCGCGGCTATTGTTGATCCGCACCTCGAAGGCCGCGAGAATGTCGTCCTTCGTCAGCCCCTTGACCGCGATGATGAAGGGAAAGCCAAATTTTTCGACATAGGCCGTGTTGAGTTCGGTAAAGCGGCTATGCTCTGACTCGGTCAGCCGATCGAGACCGGCACCAGCCTGCTCCACGCGACTGTCTTCGGTCAACTCCCCCGCAATGGCGAGTTTGCCCGCGAGATCGGGATGGGCGCGCAGCAAGCCCAGCCGCTCCTCCACACCAGACGTCCGGAAGATCATCGCCATCGCATCATGCACATCGAGTGCGTTCAGCGGCTCCTCGATCATGCCGGCATCGAAGGCGCGCTCTGCGATGTACGGCGAATGCTCGAACACGCCGCCGAAACGCTGAACGAAATCCGCTCTGTCCATCTATCTGATCCGCCATACGTGATGCGCGAACCGGAGGCCGCAGCAAGGGAAGCGCTCGGCGCGGGCGCGCGAAGCAGTCGACGGGAACGATTAGCCGAGGCTCCGAAGCTTGTCGAGTTCTCAGTCCGCTCACGCCTGCAGCTGATATCCGTTCCGCTCCGGAAACGGCCAATCCGCCAGCAGCACCATATCGGGCCGGTAGATTTCCACCTTCAGCGGATAGCACTTCGCCACGTCGCTCGAATGGCTGGTGCTGCAATCGCCGCCCGGGCAGGCCGAAAGCGCGCCTAGGAGATCGATCTCGGCGAACATTTCGAGGAAGTCGCCGGGGCGAACTGGGCTCGCCTTCATGAAATATTGCTGCGTGTCGCGCGTGAAACCGGTGCACATGAAAACATTGAGCACGTCATGCACATGCGGCTCGACCGCCTTGATATCGACGCCCGTGTGATGGGCCAGCACCCGGCAGAGGTTGGAATGGCAGCAATGGTGGTAGTCGCCGCCCGACAGCAGCCGGTTGGTATAAGGGTCGCAGCGCGTGCCGATCACGTCATGCACCCCACCGCCGAATTCGTCGAAGCCGTACCAGCCGAGCGTATCATGGCTGATCGTCGCCATGGGGCGCAGCGACGGCAGATTGCTCCAGAGGCGGTTGCCTGTCGTCACATGCGTCGCATGCAGCGCTCGCGTCTTGCCGGAAAAGAAGCGCTCGGAGAGGTCGTTGGCGTTCCACAGATTGAGGTCGCCGACCTGCGGCCCCTCCACACTTACGATCCGGAAGAAATGTCCCTTCGGCACCTCGAACGTATTGCCCTCGCGCGGCGGCACGATCACTTCGCCGACCTTCTCCATCGTCGCTCGTGCCCGCTCCAGCATGCTCATGTCGGGGGCTTTCAGCGACTCGACCGGATAGCAGACGACCGGCTTCACGGCGCGACGGGCTGCCGCATCGGCAGGAACGAGGATATTAGCGTTGAGGGGTGACATGGAAAACTCCGGTAACGGCATCAGAATGTAAGCCGCAAGGTGCCCCAGCGCACTGATCCTGACAACAGCCTCTCTTCTTGCCCCATGACCAAGTCTCGCTTAGTCATGAAACGATGAAACTTCCCCCGCTCCCCACACTCCGCGCTTTCGAGGCCGCCGCCCGCCGCGAAAGCTTCCTGCAGGCCGCGACCGAGCTCGGCATGACGGCGGCGGCCGTCAGCCAGCATGTAAAGGCGCTGGAAGATTGGCTCGGGCTGGCACTCTTCGAACGCCGGCCGCGCGGCGTACGCCTAACCGGCGATGGACGCGAACTCGGCGCCGCCTGCTCGGAAGGTCTCGGCCATATCGCCCGCGCGGTCGAGCGCCTCACGATCCGCCGCAGCGAACTGCGCGTCAGCCTCGCCTGCAAGCCCTCCGTCGTGAACCATTGGCTCGGACCTCGCCTGCCCCGCTTTCGCGCCACGCATCCGGAAATCCAGGTCTCGGTCGTCTATCCGCTCGGCGCGTTGACGCCGGAAGAGGCCGGCACCGATCTCCTGATCCGTCACGGCACACGCCCCCCGGGTCGTGCGGAACACATATTGGATGCCGCCACGCGGCCGACCTGTTCGCCGTCCTATCTGGAGCGGCACGGGCCGATCACCACACCGGCCGATCTTATGAAGCAGCATCTGCTGCACGACGCGACCGAGGCTGCCTGGGAACGCTGGCTGACCGCACGCGGCATCGGAGGGCCGACACCCGCCGGGCCACTCTATGCCGATTTCAATCTGCTGGTCAGTTCGGTGCTTTCGGGCCTCGGCATCGGCCTATGCCCGACGGCCCTTATATCAGACCATCTGGCTGCGGGCACGCTGACGGTGCTGTTCGATGAGGCCGCCGACGAAGACAAGGCCTATTGGCTTCTGTCGGGCGCGGATCTGTCGGAACCAGCCGCAGTCTTACGGGAATGGCTGCTGGAAGAAAGCGCCGGGAGCAGCGGCTGAAAGCCTCACCATGCCGGCTTGTGATGCTTGTGCCAGTGCTCTGCAATCTCGATGCGCTTCGGCACCCAGACCCTTTCGTGGCTGGTCACATAGTCGATGAACCGCGCCAGCGCCGCAGCCCGCCCCGGACGGCCGACAAGGCGGCAATGGAGACCGACGGACATCATCTTCGGGCTGCCGTTTTTGCCCTCCTCGTAGAGCACATCAAACGCGTCCTTGAGATAGGTGAAGAACTGGTCGCCGGAGTTGAAGCCCTGCGGCGTGGCAAAGCGCATGTCGTTGGTCTCGAGCGTATAGGGGATGATCAGGAAGGGTTTTCCCTCAAGATCCGGCACCCAGAACGGCAGGTCGTCGGAATAATTGTCGGAAGAGTACAGGAAACCACCCTCCTCCATGACGAGGCGAAGCGTGTTCATGGAGGGCTTGCCCTGGTACATGCCGAGCGGATGCGAGCCGGTCAGCTCCTTGTGCAGCCGCACCGCCTCGCGGATATGCTCGCGTTCGACGTCTTCCGGAAAATCCTTGTATTCGAGCCATCGATAGCCGTGGCTGGCGATTTCCCAGTCGGCTTCCTTCATCGCCGCGACCGCCTCCGGATTGCGGGCCATGGCGAGCGTCACGCCATAGACGGTGACCGGCACGCGGCGCTCGGAAAGCATCCGCCAGAGCCGCCAGAAGCCGGCACGCGAGCCATATTCGTAGATTGATTCCATGTTGAGATTGCGCTGGCCCGGCCAGGGCTGCCCACCGACGATTTCCGACAGGAGGCACTCCGATGCTGGGTCCCCGTCGAGAATGCAGCTCTCGCCGCCCTCCTCGTAATTCACCACGAACTGAACCGCGATCCGCGCATCACCGGGCCACTTCGGATCGGGGATCGCGCGGCCATAGCCGATGAGGTCGCGGGGATAGGGAGCAGTCGTCATGGTTCACCTCTCGTATTTTGATACGAGGCTATTGGCGACGGCGGCACCTGTCGAGATGGAAAACGCAGCTCATGCTGCAGCGCGAAGAGGTCAGGCAATCTTGCGACTCGAAACTCGGCCCAAGGGATGCAGCGAATGCACCGTGAACGGCGCGCCCCGCTCGGTTTCGACGAAGAGCGCGAGGTTCGTCACCATGACGGGCTCGGCGAGAACAGGATCGAAATGCGCCTTGAGGCCCTGTTCAATTCTCGGAAAGTCGCGTGCCAGAAGTGGCCCGGTCAACGTCATGTGAAAGCGGAACTCGTCCATCACGTAAGGGTGGCCCCAGCGGCTGAGATTGCTGAACTGTGGCGCCGAAAGCCGCTCGGGATTGCGCCTTTCGATCTCGGCTTCCGAGAGCGGTGCGCGATAGCCGTCGAAATTCTGGACGATCGAAGCGGCAAGATAGTCGACCGAAGGGCATGGCCGCTCCAAGATCAACCCATAGACGTCACCGATTCGTCCGACCGTCAGCCCCTGCAGCAGGACAGGATCCATGCGGCCGGCAAAATGCATCAGCTCCCGCAACAGCGAGGTTTCGGTGGATCCCTCGCTGAGCCGGAATGGGGCCTTGAACGTCGCGTGGAAGCCGAAGCGACGCGGAAGCGCCGTGTGGAAGGCGATTTCGTGCACGCCGAGCCCCTTCAGCCCCGGATGCTCCTCGGCTTCGCCGGAATAGACATTACGGCCGAGCCAGCGCGCCGCTGCATCGGCAAGCGGATCACGGGCAGGCGGCGTAAAGCAGATGGCATAACGCATGTCGAGCACCTCGCACTGGCCCGCTTCGGCACTTTAGCAAATGCCGTTTCAACCCGGTGGATAGGTGATTTGCATGACAGTATCACGAAGCGGGCATGGCACATCGTCGGATGACCATCGTGCCCGGACCCGCCAAATTCGGGGTGTTTAGTCTTCTTTTCCGGACATTTCGGACTCCAGTGCCACTGAAACGTGATGCCCGAGCGAAAAGCCCCGGGGCAAGGGAAGCGCATGTCCCGCGATCGCATCGAGTGCAGCATCGGCCAGCAGATGGGCGATGCCGAAGCTGACTTTGAAGCCACCGGTCAGCGCGTGAACATGCGCATGCTCCGGATGGGGGCCGACCATGGGATCGCGGTCGATGGCCTTGGGCCGAAGACCCGCCCAGCGTTCGACGACCTCGGCCGTCTCCAGCACAGGCGCGAGCCGCCGCGCCTCGGCGATCAGCGCATCGAGTTGCGCATCCGTCGAAAAGGGATCCGTGAACTGGTTCTCGCTGGTACTTCCGATTGCGACATGACCGCCTTCATGCGGCACGACATAGAGCCCGTCGAGATAGAGAAGCGGCAGATCGTCTGGGAGATCCACCTTCAGCAACGCGGCCTGCCCCTTCACGCCCCGACCAAGGGGCCTGGCGAACCGCGGCCCGACGGTTTCGAGCAGCGGGAACGAGCCGACACCGGCCGCAACCAGAAGCCTGCCGTAGCCGACCGAAGAGCCATCAGCGAGCGTGAGATTCCCGGCGCCCGCGTCGATCCGCTGCACGGCGACGCCTTCGAGCAGCCGCACGCGCCGCGTCTGCTCCAGCCGTGCCCGCAGCGCCGCAACAAGCGCACGCGGCGACACCCGCCCGGCAAACCCGTCAAGCACGAGACCTGCATCGCAGAAATCGCGCGATGGCCAACCGGCCCAAGGGCTGTCCTCGATCACGGCCCAGTCGAAGACATGCCCCTGCTGGCGCCAGTTCGTCTCCGCCTCGCGGGAATGGCGTTCGGCAAGCGGCCGCAGATACGGCTTCGGCAGAGGGATTAATCGACCACAGCGGCGATAGCCGGCCGATAGCCCGGTCTCGGATTCGAGCTGGGCAATCTCGGCCTCCAGCGACACGAGACCTTCGAACTGCAGCTGCTTCTTCTCGTTCCAGCGGTCTGGCATGTGCGCCATCAGTGCCCCGAGGAGGCCGCCACTCGCGCCACTCCCAGTCGTGTCGCCGTCGATCAGGATTGTCTCCATGCCCCGACGCTCCGCTTTCAGCGCCGCCCACAGACCCATGATGCCGCCGCCGACGATCACGAGGTCTGCCCGCAATTGACCTGACAGCGCTGGGGATTTATCGGACATGGCCATGACCCACTCAAGTTATCCGCCAGGCACCGGCGATACCCAGGCACCGCTCACCTGGCACGACGGCGATATGCCCTTTTCCACCGCCTTTGGCGATCATTTTTATTGCCAGACGGATGGCCGGCTGGAATGCGGCCATGTCTTCCTCGCCGGCAACGGCCTGCCGGAGCGCTGGCAAGAGGCTGAGGACTTTACCATAGGCGAACTCGGCTTCGGCACGGGTTTGAACGCCTGCGAGACCTGGCGGCATTGGAAGCAGCATCGCAAGCCGGGTGCCCGGCTCCATTTCGTCTCCTTCGAGCTCTACCCCATGAAGGACGAAGAAATCGACCGCGCCCTTGCCCGCTGGCCCGAGATCGATACCGAACGACAGGCGCTCACGGCGCTCTGGCCGAAACATCCTTCGGGCGTGGTCGAAATCGATCTCGACGAGCAGATGCGCCTATCGGTCGTCTGTGGCGACGCGCTCGGAAACCTCTCCGCGAGCCCCCTCACCTTCGACGCCTGGTACCTCGACGGCTTTGCCCCCTCACGCAACAGCGCCATGTGGTCGGCGGACCTGATGCAGCGAGTCCACGACACGACGAGAGAAGGTGGCAGCTTTGCAACCTATGCCGCAGCCGGCTTCGTGCGCCGCAATCTGATCGCAGCGGGTTTCGCCGTCGAACGACGTCCGGGTTTCGCGGGTAAGCGGGAAATGCTCTGCGGCATCAGGCAGCCGGCCTGATCAACCTTCCGCACGGGCAGCCGCAATCGGCCTGCCGCTCCATTCTTCGATCTTGTTCATGAGCAGTTCCGGGGAAATCGGCTTCGACAGATAATCGTCCATGCCGGCCGCAAGGCAGGCCTCGCGGTCGCTGTCGAGCGCATGTGCTGTGACGCCGATGATCGGGACACGGCGGCCTGTTCCCTGCTCCGCCGATCGGATCGCCTCGGTCGCCTGATGACCGTTCATGACTGGCATCGAGACATCCATCAGGATCAGATCCGGCGGCTCGCTGGCCCAGGCCTCGACGGCTTCCTCGCCATTGCCGACGATGCGGTAGGCGATGCCGCTTCCAGTCAGGATCTGGCGAAAGACGATCTGGTTGACCGGATTATCCTCGGCGATCAGCACCCTGAGGCCCAGAACTCCAAAGTAATTGTTCTCGGCTACGGGCTCGGACTGCAGCAAAGGGGGTCTGCTCGCAAGGATGGGCGCGGCCGGTGCGGGTTGCAGCCGCGCGGAATTGACCCCATGCACCCGGGCCGTGCGCACCACGTCGATGATCGCTCCGCGCAGGACGTTGGCACGCGCCGGCTTCATCAGATGCGCCTGCACCTTCAGACTTTCGAACAGGCGGTCATCACCCACCATGTCCATGGAGGTGAGGAAGATCAGGGCGATCTCGTCGAAGCGGCAATCGCTACGGATCGCCCGTGCCACGTCGAGACCATTCATGTCAGGCATCTGGTAGTCGACGATGACAGCGTCGATCTTCAGCCCTTCCGCATGTGCCGCGCCGAGGATCTGCAAGCCTGTCGGACCATCCGAAACCGCAAGGCCGTCGAAGCCCCACATCTTGAGTTGCTCGGTCACGATGCGCCGATTGACGGCATTGTCGTCGATGACGAGCACCCGGGCATCCTTGACCGTTGCCGGCAATTCCTTCTGCCTGCGCCGCTCGGCGACGATCGTGAGCGGCAATTCGACCGTGAAGGTCGAGCCCTTCCCGACTTCGGACGAAACATCGAGCCTTCCGCCGAACAGCTTGACGAGGCCGGCCGTGATCGCCAACCCCAGTCCGGTACCCTCGTGCCGCCGCGTCGAAGACGTGTCGACCTGGGAGAATTTCTCGAAGATCTTTGCCTGCATCTCGGGCGGAATGCCGATGCCGGTATCCTCGATGCGCAGCGTCAACACCGCCTGACCGTCCTGCGTGCCGCGGGTGGCGACGCCGATATGCACATGGCCCTTCTCGGTGAACTTGATCGCATTGCCGAGAAGATTGGTGACGATCTGCCGGAAGCGGCCGGGATCGCCCATAAAGGTATGTTCGACCGACTCGTCGCCGGAGACGACGAGTTCGATATCCTTTTCGGCGGCAGCGGATGACAGAAGCGTCGCCACGTCCTCGATCGCCTCGACCGGATCGAAAGGCGACTTGCGAAGCTTCAATTGACCGGCATCGATCTTGGAGAAGTCGAGAATGTCGTTGATGATGGTGAGCAGTGCATTGCCCGATTTCACCATGATGTCGACGAAGGTCTTCTGGCGACTGTCGAGTTCGGACTTGGACAAAAGCTCCGCCATGCCCAACACCCCGTTCATCGGTGTCCGGATCTCATGGCTCATATTGGCGAGGAAGTCGGACTTGGCCTTGTCGGCCGCTTCGGCACGGGCAAGCAGCACTTCGAGCTCCGCCTCGCGCGCCTTCAATTCGGTGAAGTCGGTCAGCACGACGACGCAGCTGCGATCACCCCCGAAGGTCGCTTCGAGCTTGACCCAGGTCTTCCCTGCCACGAGGAAGCTCGTGGAGATGGCAGCCGAACTCTGAAGCGCCGACTGCCACTGCGTGAGAACCGTCTCCGCGTCCGCACCGAAATCACCGCGTTCGGCGCAATACTGGAAGACTGGCCGCCAGCTTGCGCCCGCCCGCAGCATGTCTTCTGGCACGTCGAGGATCCGCGCGAAGGACGGATTGACCTCCGCGACGCGTCCGTGCTCGATCATCAGCAGGCCCTGCGACATCATCCGCATGGATTCCCGCACGAAGCCGCCGAGACGTTCCAGCTGCTGCTGGGCCTCGTTGATCTCGCGCTCGCGCTGCCGGATTTCGGTCAGATCCGAATAGGTGAGCAGGATCTTGCGGTCATGCAGGCGCGTGATCGTCGCCAGCACGAACTTGCCGTCGTCATAGGCGAGTTCGTTGACATGAGAGCCTTCGAGCGCCTCGAATTGTGCGATGCGGCGGCGGTATCCTTCTTCGAATTCGATGCCAGGCCAGGCATAGCCCAGCCTGTGGTTCTGCTCGCAATAAGACCGGAAGCTCAACCCGCTGAGGCTCACGTCGTCCGGCCAGTGCCATATTTCCCGGCACTTCTCGTTGGCGAACTCGACCATGTAGTCTGAGTTTATGATCACAACGCCGACAGGCATGATCTGCAACATGGACACGATGTCGTCATAGAGCGACTCGGCGCGCTGCTGCGCCTCGAGCAGCGCCCGCTGCCCCTGCTTGAGGATGGTGATATCGTTCACCGACCCCACCAGATAGTGCTTGTTTTCCGCCGTCGTGATGCGGCTAAGTCGCGTAATGACCGAGATCTCCTGGCCATCGCGGACGACAACCTCGCGGTTCTTCTCGATCATTTCGCCCGTGGCGAAGATCCGGAGGTTCTCCTCCTTCATGATCTGGCCGTTCTCCGGCCAGAGTTCCTCTTCCGTCAGGCCGTAAATGTCTTCGCGGCGCTGGCCGTGAAGCTCTTCATAGGCCGTATTCACATAGATCATCCGCCGGTTGGTGTCGCGGATGAAGACCGGGACCGGCATCTGTTCGAGCGTTGTACGATAGAGGAGCGTCTCCTCTTCGCGCTGGACCATGTCGGACACGTCGGAATAGGTCAGAAGGATACGACCGTCACCCATGCGGCAGCTGCCGCCGGCAAGCGCGCGGCCGGAAGGGGTCTTCGCGTCGATGAGAGGTCCCTCGATCAGGCCGACCACCTGCTCGATGCGGAATGCTACGCGCTCTTCCATCTCCCCGGCACTCAAACCCGCAATGCCGCGTCCCATCGTCCGCATCAGGAATTCCCGATACGTCATGCCCACGAGAGGCATAGGCGGCTCGAGTTCCGCCATGTCGACTGCGGCCTGATTGGCGAAGGAAATCGTCAGGTCGGCATCGAGCACCATGATGCCGACCGGAAGCGCCGCCATCAGCCCTTGGAGGTGCAGTTGCAACGCCTCCGATTCGCGGCGAGCTGTTTCCAGTTTGGTCTGCTCCTGCCGCAGCGGGGAAAGATCGGTGATGGAGCCGACGATGTAGCGCGCACCGTCCTTACCGGTGACCGCCCCCACACGACTCAGTACGGGAACCCGAGTACCATCCGCCCGGATGAAGGTTTCCTGAACTTCTTCCGTGACGCCGCGTTCGAGGACGCGGCTATTTCCTTCGAAATATTCCTGTCCCAGGTCCGGGAAGATTTCCTGCTCCGTGCGACCGACGAGATCCTCGATCGGGCGGCCGACCATCTCGGCATAGGCGCAATTGGCGAAAAGCAGCCGATGATCGGCGCCGCGCAGATAGGTGGCGATGGGATATTGTTCGAGGACCGCCTGATAGACTGCAGCTGACGGCGGGACTGCTGGAGCGCAGCCTCCCGCAGCAGGCGCGGCGGCCTCCTCCATGAACCCGAAGAGATACATTCGGTCGTCGTCGTCGAAGAAGCGCTCGATATGCAGGATCTGAACCGGGCCGTCCGGAAAAGGCCTCAGATGAAGCTCCTCTTCTTCACCGAAAACCAGCACGCGCCGTTCCCGGTCGTCGCGATAGCCGTCCAGATCGGCGCCGAAAACCTCCCTGTCGCTGCGCCCGATGAAGCTTTCAGGCGCAAGATTGTGCAAACGCGCAAAGGCCGGATTGACCGCGACATAACGCAGCTCGCTGTCCTTGACATACGAAGGCAGGTCAAGCGCGGCAATCTTGTCGCGGACTAGCTCGAGCAAGGCGCTTCCCCGGGTCAAATCTCTGTTCACACTCCGATAAATGACTGGTTTTGGTAAACAGCCGGTAAGCAAATCACAATGACACGCTTTAAAAGCAGATATCAATGTATGGTCGCTGCATGAAAAACGGCCGGTCGCTCCACTGTTCCAGAAGAGCCGGTTTTCCGTCGCAAACGGCAATGCCTTTTGGCTAACGAACCTGCGAGACTTGATGTCGAGATTGACACAATGGATCGACCATGAGCGACATTACCATCCCCGTCTTGTCCGAGACTGAACCCCAATCCGCAGGCGGCGAACGCCGCCGGCGCACCGGTGGCCGCGGTGGTGATCGCAGCCGAACGGGCGTGGCGGGCAAGTATCGCAATCTCGTCAATCGCCTGACCAAGACCGAGCTTCTGGATCCTGCCGCCCTCGACGAGATGCATGAGGCGTCGCTGACCATCCTCGAAGAGATCGGCATGGACATCATGCTGCCCGAGGCGCGCGCCATCATGAAGGCGCATGGCGCAGACGTAACGGAAGGCTCGGACCGCGTCCGCTTCGACCGCAATCTGATCATAGACATGATCGCGTCGGCCCCGCGCGAGTTCCAGATGTTCGCCCGCAATCCCGAGCGCAACGTCAAGATGGGCGGCAACAACTTGGTCTTCGCCCAGATTGCCTCTGCCCCCTTTGTCGCGGATCGTGAAGGCGGTCGCCGCGCCGGCAACCAGGAGGACTTCCGCAAACTGGTCAAGCTTGCCCAGTGCTATGACGTGATCCACACGACCGGCGGCTACCCGGTCGAGCCGATCGACATCCATGCCTCGGTGCGCCACCTCGACTGCCTCTCCGACATGGTGAAGCTGACAGACAAGGTCTTCCACTGCTACTCGCTCGGCAAGCAGCGCAATCTCGATGCCATCGAGATCGCCCGCATCGGCCGCGGCATTTCCATGGAGCAGATGGAGAGCGAGCCCTCGCTCTTCACCATCATCAACTCATCCTCGCCGCTCCGCCTCGACGGCCCCATGCTTCAGGGCATCATCGAAATGTCGTCGCGCGGTCAGGTCGTTGTTATGACACCCTTCACGCTGGCCGGCGCCATGGCACCCGTCACCATTGCCGGCGCCGTCGTCCAGCAGAATGCCGAAGCCCTGTGCGGCATCGCCTTCACCCAGATGGTCAAGCGCGGCGCCCCTGTTGTCTATGGCGGCTTCACCTCGAATGTCGACATGAAGACCGGCGCGCCCGCCTTCGGCACGCCTGAATACATGAAGGCGGTCATCGTCGGCGGCCAGCTCGCCCGCCGTTACGGCATCCCCTACCGCACCTCAAACACCAATGCCGCCAACACGCTCGACGCACAGGCCGCCTACGAATCCGTCTTCTCGCTCTGGGCACTGACCCAAGGCGGCGGCAATTTCATCATGCATTCCGCCGGCTGGACGGAAGGTGGCCTCACGGCCTCCTTCGAGAAGTTCATCCTAGACGTCGACATGCTGCAGATGGTCGCCGAATTCCTGACGCCCCTCGATGTCAGCCAGGATGCGCTGGCGCTTGACGCAGTCCGCGAAGTCGGCCCCGGCGGCCACTTCTTCGGCACGGCCCACACGCTCGCCCGCTACGAGACCGCCTTCTATTCGCCGATCCTCTCGGACTGGCGCAATTTCGAAACCTGGACCGACGCCGGTCGCCCGACCACCTACGATCACGCCAACCGCGTCTTCAAGGAAAAGCTCAGCTCTTACGAGCGCCCGCCGATCGACCCTGGTGTCGAGGAAGAGCTCGATGCCTTCGTGGCGAAACGCAAGGCCGAAGGCGGGGTTGCGACGGACTTCTGATCCGTCACGAAAGCTGCTTCAGATACGCCTGATAGGTCTGATGCGGCTGAGGCTCGAAGCGATCCTGCATCACCTTCCAGTCCTCCACGCGGTCGAGGCGGAAGTCTCGGAACCCCTGGCGCATCTCGCACCAGGCGGTCATTACCCAGATCGCGCCGAAGGCGGCCAAGCCCAGCGGCCAGACGACTCGCTGGCTGCGCTCGCCGGGCAGCGAGTGATAGGCGATCCAGACCTTGCGCTTGGCAGAGAGTGCCGAGCGGACATCGCCCAGACACTCCGGCACCACCGGCTGGGCAGACGACCGAAAGGCATGGATGGGGGCGGAGATCAGTCGTTCGGCATGATCCTTCGGCAGCATTGCCAGCATCTTGTCCTTCGCCTCCCGCGCCGCCTGGCCAAGCCTTGGATCGCCGAGCATCTCGACGGCGCGAAGCCCGAAGGCGAGCGCCTCCAGCTGCTCGAAGGTGAAGGTGAGCGGCGGGGCATCGAAGGCCTCGCGCAGCATGTAGCCGACGCCACGCTCGCCCTCGATCGGGGCGCCCGAGGCGATCAGATGATCCATGTCGCGGTAGATGGTCCGCGGCGCGACCTCCATCTTCTCGGCAATCTCGGCGGCCGTCATGGCGCGGCCGGTGGAGCGCATCAGCTGGATGATCCGGAACAGGCGGTCGGCGGGGCGCATGGACGGCCTCCATGAAGGTTATGGCCAGAAGGTTGTCAGTTGGGCTGTGTTAGGTCAAGCCGTCATCAACCATCGGGGAGCACAATGACCAAAAACACCGTTCTCGAAATCGCCCTCTGCACAGTCGCCGACAAACCGGCGGCCGAAGAGGCCCGCCGCGCAGCGATGGCGGCTGTGCGCCACTATCCCGGTTTCGTCAGCTGGCGGGCCCTCAGTTCCATGGACCAGCGCGACATGATCGCCGATCTGGTCGAATGGGCCGACAAGGCGAGCGCCGATGCGGCAGCCGCGAAAGTGCAGGCCGACCCGGCCTTCGCCCCCTACATGGCAGCGATCACGGGTGTTACCTTGATGCAGCATTTTGAGACGCGTGAGGCGATCTGAGCAACGATGGCAGAAGCACTGAAACATCTGATCGGCCCAGGCACTGCCCGCGACACGGCCGACGCCGTGGCGGGCGCCTTCAGCACGTTCGACCCAGCCGCCTTTCACGACGACATCCTGCCGGTCATCGGCGGGTTGGAACTGATGCAGCGCGGACAATGCATCGCCAACGCATTGAGCCGTCATCTGCCGGACGATTTCGAGGCAGCCGCCGCGATCCTGCATCTCTGCCTGCCGGCATCAGGCCGCGCCGGCTTGAGCGGATGGGCGCTGCTCTCTTTCAACCAATATATCGCCGCCCATGGCCGGGATCACCTCGAGACTGCCCTCGGCCTCCTCAAAGCGCTGACGCCACATTTCACCGCAGAATTCGGCATTCGCCCCTTCATCGCCGATGACCAGGAAAAAGCACTCGCGATCATCGCGGGCTGGGTGAAGGACCCGAACCAGCACGTCAGACGCCTCGCCAGCGAAGGCACCCGCCCCCGCCTACCCTGGACCATGCGCCTGCCGAGGCTGGTCCAGGATCCCGCCCCGATCCTGCCGATCGTGGAGGCGCTGATCGACGACGAAGAGGATTATGTCCGCCGCTCGGTCGCCAACAGCCTCAACGACATCGCCAAGGATCATCCGGATCTGGTCGCCGATTTTGTCGAGCGCCATTCGGCGGGCGCATCGAAAGACCGGCTCTGGCTGCTCAAGCATGCCTCGCGCACGCTCATTAAGAAGGGCCATGGCAAGGCGCTCGCCAATTTCGGCTTTGCGCCGCTGGACGACGTGACGGCGAAGCTCACACTGGAGAGCGAGCTTGTCGACTTCCCCGGCGAACTCGCCTTCGAGGTCCGTCTCGCCAATACGGGCAAGGACATGCGCACAGTCCTGGTCGACTACGTAATCCACCACCAGAAGAAGGACGGATCGCTTTCGCCCAAGGTCTTCAAGGGCAAGAGCCTTCAGCTGAAGCCCGGCGAAAGCGTGACGATCGCAAAGCGCCATGCCTTCCGACCGATCACCACACGCGTCTATCATCCAGGCGGGCACAGGCTAGAGATCATGGTGAATGGGGTCGTGCAGACCGGCGCGGATTTCAATCTCGGGGTTTCTGACGGCCGCGACGACTAAGGTCAGCGAGCATCACCGATATCAGCCGGTGAAACGCCAGAGGCCCGCATGAAGCGGGCCTCGAACCGGTCGGCTAGTATCATCAGGCTCAGTCGTTTTCGATCTTCAGCAATTCGCCCGAGACGGGATGGAAGGTCGCCTCGACCCGGCGCCCGTCTCGCATGCCCTTCACCTCGTAGCAGCCGTCATCGACCACGATTTCCTGGGCGGTCACATTCTCGGCCAGCGCCCGCTGTTCCATGTCACCAAGCGACATGCGCGCATCGGCCGTCACGTCCCGGCACGCCGGATCGTCATCGGCTCGAACCGATCCGATCGAGGCGGCGAGGATGAGGGCTGAGGCTGCGATAAGGGTCTTCATGGCTGTCTCCGTTTATCATGGGTCATTCGACGCAGGCCCCGCCCGGCAGATTTCTCTGTTGCGGATGCCGGCCCGGATCGGGCATCGTCATGGGCTGAAACACATGCCCACCGCGTTTGTTCACCTCACGAAGCCGTCATCCAAGCCCTGCCCCCCGCGTCACCAAGAGCCTTCGGCGCCGCAGGTGCCGGACTGTGATTTGTGCAATGCACTTGACTTCTCGACCGAATTGGCCCATTTGCATGTCAGCTTTTACCTTCCGGCCGCCGCGTGAGCGTGCCCAGCGACATCTGAGACGCGACGAAGGACAAGGCGCATAAACGACAGGCGGACATTCCGCCGCTGCGCTGGAAGCTTTTTTCCAACTTACAAGTGCCCAAATCACGCGGGGTTCTTGACGCCAATGCCAACCGGCTCGCGAAGAACGCGTTCCGGGGTTCGTGCATTTGGCGCCCCGAAAGGTATGACTTTGACCACTTTCGATGATCTTGGCCTCTCCAAGAATATCGTCGCGACGCTGACGACGCTCGGCTTCACGACCCCCACTCCGATCCAGGAGAAGGGCATTCCCGTCGTTCTCGGTGGACGTGACCTGATCGGTCTCGCACAGACCGGCACCGGCAAGACCGCTGCCTTCGGCCTGCCGATGATAGAGATGCTTCTCAAGGACGAGAAGCGCCCCGACAACCGCACCACCCGCGCCCTCATCCTTGCCCCGACCCGCGAACTGGTGAACCAGATCGGCGACAACCTGCGCAGCTACCTGCGTCGCCTGCCGCTGAAGATCAATCAGGTCGTCGGTGGCGCCTCCATCGGCAAGCAGCAGCTGCAGCTCGAAAAGGGCACCGACATCCTCGTCGCGACCCCGGGCCGCCTGCTCGACCTGATCGCCCGCAACGCGATCTCGCTGCGCGCCGTGCGTTACCTCGTTCTCGACGAAGCCGACCAGATGCTGGACCTCGGCTTCATTCATGACCTGCGCAAGATCTCGAAGATGGTGCCGCCGAAGCGCCAGACCCTGCTCTTCTCGGCCACCATGCCGTCCTCGATCGCCGATCTCGCAGCAAGCTTCCTCACCGATCCGATCAAGGTTGCCGTGTCTCCTCCGGGCAAGGCTGCCGACAAGGTCGAACAGCACGTGCATTTTGTCGCCGGCCAGAACGCCAAGACGGAAATGCTCAAGAAGATCCTCAACGACAATCCGGATGGCCGCTCCATCGTCTTCCTGCGCACCAAGCATGGCGCGGAAAAGCTGATGAAGCACCTCGACGCCACCGGTTACTCGGTCGCCTCGATCCACGGCAACAAAAGCCAGGGCCAGCGCGAGCGGGCACTCAAGGGTTTCCGTGACGGTGAGATCAAGACGCTGATCGCCACCGACGTTGCCGCCCGCGGCATCGACATCCCGGCCGTCTCCCACGTCTTCAACTACGACCTGCCGGAAGTTCCGGACGCTTACGTGCACCGCATCGGCCGTACGGCCCGTGCCGGTCGTGATGGCATCGCGATCGCATTCTGCGGTCCTGACGAAGGTCGCCTGCTGCGTGACATCGAAAAGCTGATGAGCATCGACATCCCGGTCGCCTCTGGCGAAGCCCCGGCAAACCTCGCACGCCCGGCCCGTCCGCAGCGTCGCGCTGGCGGCGGTGGCGGTGGTGGCGGCAACAACCGCAATCACCAGGCCCCAGGCCAGGGTCGCGGCAAGTCCGAAGGTGGCGCCAAGGCTGACGGTCGTCCCGCAAAGTCCGGTCACCGCAAGGGTGGCAATGGCGGTGGCGCCAACGGCAATGGCGGCAACCGCTCGGCCAATGGCAATGGCCAGAGCCGTGGCGGCAATGGCCAGGCGCGTCCGGCCCGCTCCGGTACAGCCGGCGGACGCCGTCGCGAAGCCTGGAGTTTCACGGAAAGCTGAGACTTGAATTTTGGAATGGCGCGGTCCCCACCGCGCCATTTTTCATCTCATCATTCTTTGACGATGATCGGCTCGGCCGCGCTCTTCCGATTGATGAGATAGACGCCGACCATGACGACGCAGGTGCCGATCATCATCGGCACGGTCAACTCCTCCCCAAAGGCAATCGCCGCCTCCAGAGCCGCCAGCGGCGGAACGAGGTAGATCAGCGACGCTGCTTTCGACACGTCACCGCGCCGGATGAGATAGAGCAGAAGCGCGATCGCCCCCATCGATATTCCGATCACCGACCAGGCGAGTGTCGCAAAGAAGCCAAGGCTCCAGTCGACACGCAGGTTTTCCAGCGCGAGCGCTGCCGGAACCGTGACGATCAGCGCGCCGACATACTGCAGCGTGGCGGCAGCTCTCAGATCCCCGTCCTTTACCAGCCGCTTCTGATAGATCGTGCCTGCCGTGACGCAGGCCATGGCAAGCACATTGACCGCGACCGCATAGGCCGGAATCGACGATGCGTCGATCACTAGGACCTTGGGTAATACGGCGATCGCGACGCCGAGGAATCCGATGACGAGCCCCAGCCGCTGACCAGTGTTCAGTTTCTCCCCCACGAGGTAGGCGGCAGCGATCCCTGTCATCAGCGGCTGCAGACCGGCGATGATGCCGGAGAGTGCCGCCGGTACCCCCTGCCCGATCGCCCACCAGACCATGCCGAGATAGAGCCCATGCAGGAACATGCCCGACATGATCGCATGCACCCAGCCCGCCCTATCCCTCGGCCAAGACACGCCGCCGATCCGGCAGACGACGTAAAACAACACGACCGCCGTGCCGTAGCGGATGACGAGGAAGGTCAGCGGATCTGCGAAGAAGGTCGCATATTTGGCGGAGACCCAGCCGGTCGACCAGAGAAGAACGAAGAGAACGGGCGCAAGGCGGGCTAGGGTCATGGGTTCGATGTCTTTCCTGCACCGGAACACATGCCGCCGGCGGTGCGCCTCGATACTGCGACGCCGTCACGCGGTCAAAAGAGTTTTCCTGCAGGCAAGAGTGAATTCCACTCACGACGAACGAAGAATTATTCGGGAAAAAATGCCTAAATTTTGATCTAGAATTCCCATGCCGGCCTTTGCGAAGTTCACAATATGCAAAATCACGCAGGAGCAGAGCACGATGTTTGGCCATGCAGGGGAGAATATCGCACAGATTTTGCGCTATTGCCCGATTTTCGACCATCAGGATTGGCGGTCAATTCCGGGAAGCCGGTCCGTGAACCAGCTTGCATTGCCAAAATGGTTGTATTCAAATGACAAAAAAAGGGGATGGCGCCATTGGCATTTGATGAAATGATCACTGCGGAGAACGATCCGCGCGGACCTTACCAGAACTATTTCGATTGGTATTCCAGCCAGGACCCGGCAAGGCTTCTGGCGAAGTCGAGAGATGCCGAGAACATCTTCCGCAAGACAGGCATCACGTTTGCCGTCTACGGCCATGAGGACTCCTCCGAGAAGCTCATCCCCTTCGACATCATTCCGCGCATCATTTCCGGCCGCGAATGGCGCAAGCTGGCCCAGGGCATCGAACAGCGCGTGCTCGCCCTCAACGCCTTTCTCGACGACATCTACCACAAGCAGGAAATCATCAAGGCCGGCCGCATCCCGCGAGAGCTGATCGAGAAGAACGTCGCCTTCCTGCCCGAGATGATCGGCTTCCGCCCGCCGGGTGGCGTCTATACCCACATCGTTGGCACCGACATCGTCCGCACAGGCGAAGACCAGTTCTACGTGCTGGAAGACAATGCCCGCACGCCCTCCGGCGTCTCCTACATGCTGGAGAACCGGGAAACCATGATGCAAATGTTCCCGGAGCTCTTCCAGCTCAACAAGGTGCAGCGCGTCGAGGACTATCCCTATCTGCTGCGCCAGTCGCTGGCGTCACTCGCCCCTCCCGGCTGCAAGGGCAAACCGCGCGTCGCGGTCTTGACGCCCGGCATCTACAATTCCGCCTATTACGAGCACTCCTTCCTCGCCGACATGATGGGCGTCGAACTGGTCGAAGGTTCGGACCTGCGCGTCATCGACGGCAAGGTGAAGATGCGCACCACGCGTGGCTACGAGGCGATCGACGTGCTCTACCGCCGCGTCGACGACGACTTCCTCGATCCCCTCACCTTCCGGCCCGATTCGGCACTCGGCATTCCCGGCATCATGGACGTCTACCGCGCCGGCAACATCACGATTGCCAACGCACCGGGCACTGGCATTTCCGACGACAAGGCGATCTATTCCTACATGCCGGAGATCGTCGAATTCTACACCGGCCGCAAGGCGCTTTTGGAAAACGTGCCGACTTGGCGCTGTTCGGAAGCCGACAGCCTGAAATACGTGCTGGAGCATCTGGAAGAACTGGTGGTCAAGGAAGTCCACGGTTCCGGTGGCTACGGCATGCTGGTTGGCCCAACGGCAACGAAGAAAGAACGCGCCGATTTCGCCGAAAAGCTGAAGGCACGGCCCTCGAACTACATCGCCCAGCCGACGCTGTCGCTCTCGACGGTGCCGATCCTCGTCAACAAGGGGATCGCGCCGCGCCACGTCGACCTTCGTCCTTATGTCCTCGTCTCCGACAAGGTGCAGATCATTCCCGGCGGCCTGACCCGCGTGGCCCTGAAGCAGGGTTCGCTCGTGGTCAATTCCAGCCAGGGCGGCGGCACAAAGGACACCTGGGTTTTGGAGGACTGACATGGTCATGCTTGGAAGAACTGCCAACGGTCTTTTCTGGATGTTCCGCTACATCGAAAGGGCCGAAAACATCGCCCGTCTCGTCGACGCGGGCCTTCGCATGTCGCTGACCCGCTCAGGCGCCTCGGACGAGGACTGGGACGCGGTGTTGAAGAGTGCCGACGTGCGCCCGCTTTTCGCCGAACGCCACGGCAAAGTGACGGCCTCGGATGCGATCGACTTCATGCTGCGCGACCCGGCCAATCCGTCCAGCGTTATCTCCTGCATCGACGCCGGCCGCAACAATGCCCGCATGGTGCGAACGGCCCTGACGCGCGAGACCTGGGAAGCCACCAATGAATGCTGGATAGAGCTCAAGCAGATGCTCGCCCGCAAACTGAAATCGGCCGACCTGCCGGAGGTCATCGACACGGTGAAACGCCGTGCCGGCCTGATCCGCGGCGCTTTTCACGGCTCGATGCTGAGAAACGAGATCTACAACTTCGCCCGGATCGGCACCTTCATCGAGCGCGCCGACAACACCAGCCGCATCCTTGACGTAAAATACTACGTGCTCCTGCCGGCCATCACCCATGTCGGCTCTTCACTCGACAACATGCAGTGGGAATCGATCCTGCGCTCGGTCTCGGCCCACCGCTCCTATCGCTGGGTCTATGACGGCGAGTATAAAGCGGCCAACATTGCGGACTTCCTGATCCTCAACGGTCAGATGCCCCGCTCGCTCGCCTATTGCTACGAAAAGATCACCTCCAACCTCGGTTATCTCGCCAGGGACTACGACCACAGGCTGCCAGCGCATGAAACGGCGGACAATGTCGTCAAGACGCTGAAGTCGACGACGATCGGCACCATCATGGACCAGGGACTGCACGAATTCCTCGATGATTTCATCGCCAGCAACAACAAGCTGGGCAATGAGATCACCGAGGGTTATCGGTTCTACAGCTGAGCAGGATTGATCCCATGCGTTTACGCATCACCCACACCACCGAATATCGCTACGACGACCCGGTGCAGTATTCGCTGCAAAGGTTGCGTCTCTGGCCTCTGGACAGTCCGGGACAGACGGTTCTGTCCTGGGACATCGAGGTCGACGGCGCGAATGTGGAAGCTGGTTTCAATGATCAGTTCGGCAACCACACGCACCTTGTCTCGACCGAGGGCGACAGCCACAGCGTCCACATCGTCGCCTCCGGCGAGGTCGACACCGAGGACCGCGCCGGCGTCTTCGGGCCACATCAAGGTTACGTGCCACTTTGGCTCTATCTGCGCGAGACACCTCAAACCAAACCGGGCAAGCTCACGCGTGAGCTCGCGCGCAGCCTGACGGGCGACAATGAACTGGCCAAGATGCACGATCTGATGGGCAAGCTGCATTCTGCGATCGCCTTCGAACCGGGCTCGACCGGAACGGAAACCACCGCCGAACAGGCCCTGGAGGCCGGTCGTGGCGTCTGCCAGGACCACGCCCATGCCTTCATTGCCGCAGCCCGTACGCTAGGCCTGCCCGCCCGCTACATCTCAGGATACCTGCTGATGGACGACCGCGCCGAGCAGGTCGCAACCCATGCCTGGGCGGAGGTCAACCTGCCGGGCCTTGGCTGGGTCGGCTTCGATGCCGCCAACAATCACTGCCCGGACGCCCGCTACGTCCGGATCGCAACCGGACTGTGCTACGCCGATGCAGCACCTGTCTCGGGCATGCGGATCGGGGTCGCCGGCGAGGACCTGACAGTCAAGCTGGTCGTCGAACCAAGCCAGGGCCAGAGCCAAACGCAAAGCTGATCGCCCGTCGCCGGGGAATGGACGTGCCGCGCAAGCTCCGCACCACGTCGGCATGGTGATATCGGCAAAAAGGCGCGGCACGGCCGCAGCGGAGGTCGAGGCACAGATGCTGTTCGGAAAGTCGATCTTCCAATCGGTCGTCGACAGGCTCGACAAGGAAGCGGAAGACGAGGTTCCATCGCAGGAGGCAGCCTTCCGCATCAACGGGCTTTCCTCGAGCTTCGTCCCGGTGGCACCTGCTGCCCCGTCGGCACCCGCCGATCCCGACACCGATCAGCGGCTCGACGCCTATCTCTTTCTCATGCCAGAGGAGCAGGAGCCCGAGCCCCCGGCGCCGCCACCAAGACCGGCCTGGATCGACAGACTGTCACCGGACGAGATCGCAGCCGATCTGGGGCTTGAGCCGGGCGACGATCGCGAACGCCTGCAGGAGCGCCGACGCGCCTTTGCACGGGACAATCATCCCGACCGGATCGCGGAAGACTTTCGGGAGGCGGCCACCTTGCGTATGAAAACCGCCAATCGCCTGATCGACGAAGCGATCAGGCGTTCTGAGCTCGGTCAGGGCCGATAAGGCTCAGTCGTAAAGCCGCCGCAGGAGTTTGTTGACGGCATCCCGCTCGGCCACGCCGCCAAGCTGGGTCAGGACCCATTGCTCGTGATCGATCCAGATCGGCATGAGTTCTTCGAGATAGGCTTCCCCAGCCGGTGTCATGTAGAGCGACTGGACGCGGCGGTCGGTTTCCGACTTCCGACGTTCGATGAAACCCTTGCTCTCCAGTCCGTCGACGATCGCGACGAAATTCGCCCGCTGGATGCCGAGCGCTTCGGCCACTTCACTCTGCTTGGCACCCTGGTTGTTGGTGAGCAGAAGAAGAACGGCAAAGTCGGTTGGCCGCAGTCCCTTGGATGAAAATGCCTCGTTGAAATGCTGAAAAACCGCGAGTTGCGCCCGCCTCAAGCGATATCCCACCGCATCATCCATCATCGAAAAATCGAGTTTGGACGTGTTGGGTATCAGTTCACTCATTGTAATGTCCGGCATTTCCCCTGCCATTATTATATGTGCCCCCTCAGTCAGCCCGCTAATCCCCTGCGAACTGACGTATGCCATACTAACCGTTTAAACCGATGCCACAAGGGTGCAACCGTCCCTGCCAAGTTCCAAACCGGCATTATTTGACCATTTGCCGCTCAGTTTACCCAGATATGGACCACGCCGCGCCGCGCATTTCGGGCAAATAATCGCGTATCGATCAAGCCCTGCGGGCAATCCCCGAGCATCCCGGCAAATCCGTCCGAGCCAAATGCTTTTTCCGATTGAAGCGACCAATCGACTGCGCTATGACCGCTGACGGAACGGCGAGTCAACCCGCCGTCGGAAGCACCCGTAGCTCAGCTGGATAGAGTGTTGGATTCCGATTCCAAAGGTCACAGGTTCGAATCCTGTCGGGTGCGCCATTTCCATAATACCGACGTCGCTTCAGCTCAACGCCAATCGTAGGGGGGCGTTTCACCTGTCCAACCGGATAGCGCATTTGTCTTCGACACTGAGACCGTCAACTATGTTGTCCCGCACGCTGACGTGATAATCATATGCACTTCCCTGCGTAACGAAAACATAGCGACCCGGATCGTCACTGGTGGGCGATGGCCCAAGCGTGGCCTCTGTTTCGCCGCTCGTTGAACCAACCCAAGTCCAAACTCCACTCGCTGTCGAGCCGGTTTGTGCAGTTAGCTTCAACGTTCCCGCAAAAGCCGTCGAACGACATGTAACCGTGCCAATCCAGGTACCTTTCAAATCCACGGACGTCGCGACAGAGGAACCGGCCTGTGCTCGAGGAACAGAACTCGCAGCCTCAACGGACACGATCGCCTCCATCCTGGTCAACCGCTCCTCCAGTTTGCTCAACTGGGCGATACCGTCCGCTGTCAACGCGGAGCCCAAAGAACCCGGCTCACCCTGCGGACCGCGTTCGCCGTCCTGTCCCGGTTCACCCCGATCCCCCTTCTCCCCTCTCTCGCCTGGATCACCCTTTTCCCCCTTCGGCCCCTGAACACCGGAGGCTACTGAGGCTTGCGACTTCTGCAGGATGTCTTGCAATTGAAAAATCTGGCCCTTCAGCAGAGCAACTTCGTTCTTCGATGCGTCCATCTCGTGCCGCAGATCACTCACATACTGTCCACCGATGAACATGGGCGTCCCAACAGCGATAATAGCCAGAGAAACATTCAGCCGAACTGGCCCCATACGACTTCCCCCAAAACGAAAAACCCCGCCTCGAAAGGCGGGGTTCTTGTTTCTGCATTGGGTCTCGACTGGGGCGCGGATCGCGCCCCGGATCAGATGGCCTGGTAAGCCGCCACGATGGCTTCGACCTGGGCGGAATTCATCGCCTGGACCTGAGCCGTTGTGATTGCCAGGATCTGATCGCTGGTCAGGTCGCCGATATCGTCAGTCGACAGACCGGCAATGGCAGCCGTGTTGATGGCGGCGATATCTGCGGTCGAGAACTCCACCAGGTCTTCGCTCGACAGCGCGCTGATCGAGGCCGAGTTGAGCGCGGCGACCTGGCTCGAGCTGAGCGCTTCGATCTGGTCGGTGGTCATCGCGACCAACTGGTCAGTCGTGAGAGCACCGATGACCCGCGATCCGAGGGCTGCGACCTGATCCGTCGAGAAGGACACGAGGCCGTCGGTCGACAGGCTCTGCGCCTGGGTCGAAGTCAGGGCGGCGATCTGGGCGGTGGACAGCCCGTCGATCTGTGCGGAGCTCAGCGCTTCGACCTGTGCCGTTGTCAGAGCGGCTATCTGGGTCGACGAGAGACCTGCAAGCTGCGCCGAGGTCAACTCGGCAAAGTTGTCGGTCGACAGCGCCGCGATCGTTCTGGTGCTCAACACACCGAGTTCGGCCGAGGAGAAGGTCGCCATGTCTTCGGTTTCAAGGCCGGAGATGGCTGCCGTGCTCAGCGCTGCGAGTTGTGCACTCGACAGGACGCCGATCTGGTCGGAACCCAGTGCCGTCACCTGATCCGAAGTCAGGCTTGCAAAGACTCGCGTTCCAAGGGCTGCGATCTGGTCGGTCGAGAACGAAGCGAGGTTCGCAGTCGACATGGCCGCGATCTGGGCGCTGGTCAGGGCGCTGACCTGCAGCGTGTCCAGGCCGTCGATATCGGCCGTGGTCAGCACTTCGATCTGCGCCGTGGTGACTGCGGCAACCTGTGCCGTGGTCAGGCCGGCGAGCTGGGTCGAGTCGAGAGCCGCGAAGTTCTCGGTCGACATGGCGGCCAGGGCCCGGGAATTGAGGGCTGCGACATCCGTCGGCGCGAAGGTCGCGACGTCTTCGGTTGCGAGTCCTGCGATGCCCGCCGAGCTGATCGATGCGATCTGTGCCGTCGAGAGATAGTCGAACTGAGCAGATGTCAGTGCAGCAATCTTGTCGGAGGTGAGGCTCGCGATACCGGCCGTTGCGATGCCCGGCAGCTGCAGCGAAGTCAGTGCTGCAAGGCTCTCGGTCGTCAGAGAAGCAATCTGCGTCGACTTCAGCGCTGCCAACTGAGCAGAACTCAGACCGACCACCGTGGTGCTGTCGAGCGTCGCGACCTGCGCAGTCGTCAGCGCGGCGACCTGGGCGGTCGTCAGGCCGGCAAGCTGGGCCGAGTCGAGGGCAGCAAAGTTTTCGGTGCTAAGGGCGGCGAGCGTGCGGGTCTGGAGAACCGCAAGCTCTGCAGAGTCGAGCGTGGCGAGGTCTTCAGTCGCAAGACCGGCCACCGCTGCCGAGCTCAGCTGCGAGAGCTGAGCCGTGGAGAGTGCGGCGAACTGTGCCGTATCGAGCGCACCGATCTGACCCGAGGTCAGCGAAGCAACCGCGCGGCTGGAGATGGCAGCGATCTGGTCGGTACCGAGGCCAGCGACAGCCTCCGTCGTCAGGCCGCTGATGGCAGCGGACGAAATCACCGCGATCTCGGCAGTCGAGAAGGTGGCAACATCGGCGGACGACAGGGCGGCAAGGTCGGCGGAGCTCAGCGCCGCGATCTGGCCGGAGGTCAGGGCAAGGACCTGATCGGTGCTCAGCGCATCCAGCTGGCCGGAGGTAAGAGCCCCTACGGCGCGGGAGTTGAGGGCTGCCACCTGGTCAGTCGAGAGCGAAGCGATGTTCTCGGTCGACAGTGCCAGGATCTGCAGTGAGCTAAGCGTCGCAGCCTGGGCTGTCGTCAGTCCGTCGATCTGGGTCGAGTCGAGTGCGCCGAGCTGTGCCGTCGTCAGCGATGCGACCTGCGAGGTCGTCAGGCCGGAGAGCTGCAGGCTGTTGAGCGACGCGATGTTGTCGGTCGAGAGCGCTGCAATGGCCCGCGAGTTCATCACTGCCAGATCCGTCGATTCCAGTCCGTCGAGATCTTCCGTCGTCAGACCAGCAACCGCAGCGCTCGAGAGTGCGGCAAGCTGTGTGGTCGTCAGGACACCGATCTGGGTGGAGCTGAGCGCGGCAACCGCGTCAGAACCAAGAGCGGAGACGGCGCGGGTGTTGATCGCGGCCACCTGGTCGGTGGAGAGCGAAGCGAGTGCATCCGTGGTGAGCGAGCGGATCTGCGAGCTCGACAGCATGGCAACGAGAGCGGTCGTCAGACCATCGAGCTGGTCGCTGATCAGCGTGGCGACCTGTGCGGTGGTCAGCGAGGCCAGCTGGCTGGTCGTCAGGCCCGAGAGTTGGGTCGAGTCGAGCGATGCGACATTGTCGGTGGACAGAGCCGCAATGGCGCGAGAGCTGAGAGCCGCGAGATCCGTCGAGGCGAAGACATCGAGGTCATCGGTCCCCAGGCCTGCGACTGCAGCGCTGGAGAGCGCGGCAAGCTGGCTGGTCGAGAGCACGCCGATCTGGTCGGTCGACAGTGCCGCCACCTGGCCGGAGCCGAGGGCGCCGATGGCGCGGCTGTTGAGTGCCACAACCTGATCGGTCGAGAGCGAGGCCAGTGCATCCGTGGTGAGCGCGTTGACCTGCGAGCTGGAGAGCAAGGCGACGAGTGCTGTGGCAAGGCCATCGAGCTGGGCGCTATCGAGAATGCCGATCTGTGCCGTGGTCAGGGCCGCGACCTGGCCAGACGTCAGGCCGGAGATCTGTGCGGAGTCGAGCAGAGCGACATTGTCGGTGGAAAGCGCGCCGACGGCACGGCTGCTGAGCACCGCGATCTCGGTGGAGGTCAGCGTGCCGATGGCAGCCGTGTTGAGGCCACGAACCGCGGCCGAGGTCAGCAACGCCAGCTGGGCAGTCGAAAGCGCATCGAACTGGGCCGAGGTCAGGACATTCAACTGATCCGACTTCAGCGAGCCAATGGCGCGCGTGCTGATCGAAGCGAGCTGATCCGTGCTGAGCGATGCCACCGCATCGGTCGTCAGTGCGGCGAGCTGGGTAGACGAGAGCGAGCCGATCTGGGCCGAGGTGAACCCGTCCAGCTGGTCGCTGTCCAGCGAGCCGATGATGGCCGTGGACAGGGCAGCGATCTGAGCAGAAGTCAGGCCGACGAGCTGGGTCGAGGTGAGTGTCGCGAACTTGTCGCTGGAAAGAGCAGCAAGCGAGCGGGACTGAAGGACAGAAAGATCGACGGAGTCGAAGGTTGCAAGGTCCTCGGTCGCCAGTGCGCCGGCGGCCGTGGAGCTGAGTGCACCGATCTGGGCAGTCGAGAGGGCGCCGACCTGTGCGGAGGTCATTGCGGCAACCTGGGTGCTGTCGAGAGCAGCGATGGCGCGAGAGTTGATCGCGGCAATCAGGTCTGTCGACAGTTCGCCGATGACGGCCGAGGTGATGCCGCGGATGGCAGCCGAGCTCAGCGTGGCGAATTCAGCGGTAGAGAAGGTGCCGAGATCGGCCGAAGACAAGGCAGCGAGGTCGCTGGATGTCAGAGCCGCGATCTGCGCGGAAGACAGGGCCTGGATCTGATCGGTGCTCATGGCATCGAGCTGCGCGGTCGTCAGAGCGGCGACGGCACGGCTGCTGAGGGCGGCGACCTGATCGGTCGAGAGCGAGGCGACATTGTCGCTGCCGAGTGCGACAACCTGAGCGGAGCTGAGCGCGGCAACCTGTGCCGTGCTCAGTCCGTCGATCTGGGCGCTGTCGAGGACGGCCACCTGAGCCGTTGTCAGACCACCGATCTGGATGCCCGAGAGGGCCGTCAGCTGATCAGAGGTCAGGACAGCGATATTGTCTGTCGAAAGCGCAGCAAGCGAGCGCGAGTTGAGCGAAGCGAGCTCCGTCGATGAGAAGGTTGCGACGTCCGCCGTTTCGAGGCCCTTGATGGCAGCCGAGCTAATCGCCGAGAGCTGCAGCGTCGAGAAGGCGGCAACCTGGTCGGTGCTGAGGGCCGCGACCTTGGCGGATGTCAGGACCGCAATAACACGGGTGCTAAGGCCAGCGATCTGTTCGGTCGAGAGCGATGCCAGCGTGTCGGAGGTCAGGGCGTTCATCTGCGTGCTGGTCAGGCCAGCAAGCTGCGCGGTCGTCAGGCCGTCTGCCTGATCCGAGCTCAGAACTGCGATCTGGGCGGTGGTGAGCGAGCCGATCTTGGCGGCGGTCAGGCCGGCCAGCTGGGTCGAGTCGAGCGACGCGAAGGCATCGGTCGTCAAGGCTGCCAGAGAGCGGGAGGCCAGTGCAGCAACGCCTTCGGACGAGAGCGTGTCGATGTCGTCGGTGCCGAGACCCTTGACGGCGGTGGAGCTGAGGGCCGCGAGCTGAACGGTGGAGAGGACGTCGACCTGTGCGGTTGTGAGCGCCGAAACCTGGGTCGAGGACAGAACCGCGATGGCGCGGCTGTTCAGCGCAACGACCTGGTCGGTGGAGAAGGAAGCGAGATTGTCGGTCGACAGCGCCGTCATCTGGCGCGAGGTGAGCGCCGAGATCTGGCCCGATGTCAGGCCGTCGATCTGAGCCGAGGTCAGGTTGGCGATGACGGTGGTCGAGAGCGATGCGATCTGCGCCGTCGTCAGGCCCGAGATCTGGTCACTGTCGAGGGCTGCGAAGCTGGCGCTCGACAGGCCAGCGAGAGCCCGCGTGCTCAGCACCGAGAGTTCCGCAGAGGTCAGCGTCGCGATGTCTTCGGATTCGAGGCCGGCAAGTGCCAGGCTTCCGAGAGATGTGAGCTGGGCGGTCGAAAGCGCGTCGAACTGCTCCGAGGTCAGCGCGGTCACCTGCGCGGAGGAGAGAGCGCCGAGGACGCGGCTGCTAAGCCCGACGATCTTGGCGCTGTCGATGACGGCGAGCTGGTCGACCGTCAGGCCGCGAACGGCGACGCTCGAGAGTGCGCCGAGCTGGCTGGAGTTGAGGCCATCGAAGTCGTCGGTCTGGAGGGCTCCGACCTGGTTCGAGGAAAGCGCTGCAACCTGAGAGGTGCTCAGCGCGGCAACGTCATCGCTCGTGAAGTTGGCGATCGTCGCAGTGGACAGCGCCTTGATCTGGTTGATGCTCAAAGAAGAGATAATCGAAGTCATTTGACGCGCGCCTTCAACGTTTGCGGTTGGCCGTTGCATTCCTTGCCACCGATCGGGGGAGCACGCGGGGTGCCTCACCGTCACGACCTCGGGAGCATCCTGCACCCTGAGTGGCTGCTATCCGGGCAAAGGCGATCACCTGGTTACGCCTTCGAACGGTGTCCTTTCGGACGAAAGTTTTTGCTGGAACATGGCTCGACCGAGCCTGGCGTTGGATTGGGCATCATGCAGCAGAGCTGATCTCTGCTTCCCACACCTTGAGAGGTTCGCGTCCCGATCCGGACACGGACCTTGCCCCATCGCACCGCAAGAAAGCCGATGTGATGGAACGAGTCTTACCCGAATGATTAGGGCTCACACTCTAATTTTCTATTAACAGATTACCCCGGAACTCACTGGTCTATTCTTGGTAGTGAGTTACGTCACGCCTGCATTTCCTAACATGCTATCGCCAACTCGAGTTGATTTGGCAAGTCTCAAGATTGCGTCCCGGCGCGACACGCAAGCCCAAAGCAAGCTAGGCCGACTAGGTGTTCCTTAGACGCCGCTGCGCGGGAACGAAACCTGGCCTACTGGCCGCCAACAGATGTGATCTCGATGGTGATACATACCGCATTCGCCCCGGAGCAGAACGCACAGCTTTCAGCCGCAACGGACAAAGCCAGACTCCAGAAGCTTTCCCTGCTCGAAGTCCTGCAGCTCGCCGAGCAATGGGGCAACGCCGGACAGGCAGCGCTTGCCGCCGAACTCTACAAGACCTGGACGGCTTTCAACGACCAGAGCCCGCTGCTCCATCTCGCCTTCTTCAACTATTCCGTCATCCTGAAGCAGCTCGGAGATACGGCCGGCGCGATCAATGCATTGAAGGCCGCGCTGAAGGCGCAGCCAATGATGGGTCAGGCGCATATCAATCTCGGCCGGACCTATGAGGATTGCGGGCTGGGCGCACAGGCCATTCAACAATGGCGCAGCTATGTCGATCAGACGGCGGAGATTACGCCAGACAAGTCCGTCCACCGCCTCATGGCTCTCCAGCATATCGGCCGCGTCATGGAAGGTGCCGGTCTTCTGGAGGATGCCGAGACTGCACTCTGGCAGGCGATAGAACTGAGACCCGACAAGCCGGAGGCAGGCCAGCACTGGATTTCGGTGCGCCAGCACCAGTGCAAGTGGCCGGTTGTTCAGGGCTCGGAATTCGTCACCAAACGCCAGATGCTCGATTCGATCTCGCCGCTTCCGCTGGCCTGCTATGCCGACGATCCCCTCTTCCAGATGGCCAAGGCCTATCGCTACTACAAGATGCTCGCGGGCCGGCCCGAACCTCAGCATCTCAACAAGCCGGAACCGCGCAAGAAGACCGGCACCGGCCAGCGTCTGCGGATCGGTTATGTCTCCTCCGACCTCCGCGACCACGCCGTTGGTTTCGCGCTGAGCGAAGTGCTCGAACTGCACGACAAGTCTTCGGTCGAGGTTTACGCCTATTACATCGGCGAGGCCCGCACCAATGACGCGACCCAGACCCGCATGAAAGCAGTCATCGACGTCTGGCGGGACATCACGGCCATGTCGGACCTCGATGCGGCGAATCTGATCAAGGCCGACGAGATCGACGTGCTGATCGACGTCAACGGCTATACAAAGCTCGCCCGCACCAAGATCTTCTCATACCGCCCGGCCCCGGTCATCGTGAACTTCTGCGGTTATCCCGGCACCATGGCGAGCCCGGTTCACCAGTACATCATTGCCGACGAGCAGATCATTCCGCCCGGCAACGAGATCTACTACACGGAGAAGGTCCTCCACATCCCCTGCAACCAGCCCGTCGACCGCAAGCGCGTCATCGGCCCGCGCCCAACCCGCACGGAAGTCGGCCTGCCCGAGGACGCCTTCGTCTTTGCCTGCTTCAACGGCATGCAGAAGATCACGGCGCCTGTCTTTACCCGCTGGATGGCCATTCTGACCGCAACGCCCGGCAGCGTGCTCTGGCTGCTCGGGGGATCGGACGCCGTCAACCAGCGCCTCCGTGATCTGGCAACCTCGGCAGGGGTCGATGCGAGCCGAATTTACTTCGCCTCCAAGGTGCCGAACCCGAACCATCTCGCCCGTATCGCGATCGCCGATCTCTTCCTCGACACCTTCCCCTATGGCGCCCATTCGACGGCGTCGGATGCGCTGACCATGGGCCTTCCAGTCCTGACCATTCCCGGCAAGAGCTTCGCCTCCCGCTTCTGCAGCAGCATCGTGAAATCAGCCGGCATTCCTGAGCTGATCTGTGCAACCCCGGACGACTACGTCAGAAAGGCCATTGCGTTTGCCAAGGATAAGGCGAGCCTGGCCCGGATCCGGGAAGCCCTTCAGGCCCAGCGCGACACTTGTGCGCTGCGCGACATCCCGCGCCTCGTCCGCCGCCTGGAAGAGCTCTACTGGCAGATGCAGGGCGAACGCGAGCGCGACGAGACGCCGCTGCCGGACCTCTCCAACATGGAAATGTACTACGAGATCGGCGCGGAGGTCATGCTGGCCGAGGTCGAATTCGAGGACGAGGCCGCGTATCGCAAGCGCTACAGCGACCGGATCGGCAGCTGGCACGATTTCCATCCGGTGCCGACCGATACACGCCTCTGGTCGGCGAACAGGAGCTGAGCCTTGTAATACGGCCGTCAGCCGCGTGACCATGGGACGCGTCCGGGACCCGGGCGCCGCCGCAACGAACCAAATTGTTTTTTCGCCAGTCCAGGGGGCTGCGCTTCGAGGGGTAGGGACATATGCAGGAAAAGTATCAGCATTACGAGACGCTGGTCGGTGAAGTCGAGAACACCATCGCGAAGATCCGCGCGCTGCCGATCTCGAAATGCTACGACACCCAGTATCTCGAACTCGAATTCATCCCGAGCCTCGGCCTGAACAATGAGTATCTCGAGCAGCAGCCGGCCGAACTGTCGCCCTATTTCGGCAAGGGCCTGCACCTGTGGCAGTATCCCTCGCAGCTCGCGCGCTACCTCGTCTGGCTGGCACACAACGCCCGCGAGATCCGCACCTTCACCGAGATCGGCTGCCGCTGGGGCGGCACCTTCATCCTCGTCAACGAGTGGCTGAAGAAGATCGGTGCGCCGCTGGAATTCTCGCTCGCCATCGACCCGATCGAGCCGACGCCCTTCGTGAAGAAGTATATCGAGATTTCCTCGACGCCGGTGCACTACATCAAGAACTTCTCCACCTCGCAGGAGGTGATCGACTACCTCTCGATGCTGAAGCCCGACATGGTCTTCATCGATGGCGATCACTCTCTGCAGGGCGTGATGTTCGACCATCTGTTGGTGCGCAAGACCGCAAAGATCATCGTCCATCACGATGTCGCTTCCCAGGCATGCCCGGGCACATCGGTCTTCTGGAGCTATGTGAAGCAGGCCGAATCGGACTTCTTCGCCTGGGAGTTCACCCAGCAGTATCCGTCGGTCAACGGCAACTTCCTCGGCATCGGCGCGCTGAAGCGCCTCTGAGCCGGGCAAGGCCCGCCATCTGTTGCCGATTGCTGAGAGGAATTCATGGCACCCGTCATTCTAGTTACATTCGCCGGCCGGGAACACCGGATGCAGATCCTCAACAGCTATGTCCGCAGGGCCATGGCGGAGGGTCTGATCGACGAGTGGCACATCTGGGACTTCACCCGCGCGCCCTCCGACCACGACTGGGTTACCCGGGAATTCGGCCCCGTCCGCTACATGGGCGACAATGTCGGCTATCAGCATCGCGGCTCGGTCAAACAAGCGGCAGCGATGCGGATCAGTGCGAGGATCACCAACGACCTGCATCTCGCCCTCATCCCAAAAAACGATCCGAACACCTTCTACGAAATCGTGGTCGGCGGCTGGAACAACAACCAGTCGGTCATGCGCAAGCTCCAGCGCACGCAGCTCACGGACTTCGACCGGGCCCAGGCCCAGCCCGTCTGGGCGCGGACCACGCCGGGCGTCCTGTCACCCGGTCGTGTCAACGATCTGGTGTTGAACATCGACGGCGCGGGCATCCCCGACCTGATGGTGAACGGCGTGACTGTCGGACGCTGGCCGGACATGGTGCTCGCCGAAGGCGCCGACGTCATGGTCCGCGGTGGCTGGGGCGGCGATCTGGAACTGGCTGATGTCGACACGCCCGTGCGCCGCTATGTCGGCAATCCCGGCGAGCAAATGCCCTATTTCCAGGCCTACCAATATTACGCCAAGCGACTGCCCGATTTCGCCGACGCACTTTTCCTGAAATGCGACGACGACATCGTCTACATGGATCTCGACGGCCTCGCGGGCTTCATCGACCATCGACGCAAGAACCCGCATTATTTCGTCACCTCGGCCAATGTCGTGAACAATGGCGTCTGCGCCTATTTTCAGCAGGTCTCCGGCGCCTTGCCGACCTCGCTCGGCCATTTTGAGCGTCCTCCCGGCGGTTTCGGTGGCACGCTCTGGACGGATCCGGACAAGGCCAACAATCTGCATGATTTCTTCCTCGCTTCGCCGAAGAAGGAACTGCCGCTGCCCTCGAAGGTCGTGGACTGGCAGGAACGTCAGTCGATCAACTTCATCGCCTGGCTTGGTCGCGATCTGCTGCACATGGCGCTGGCCAAGGGCGACGACGAGAAGATGCTGACCGTCGATCTGCCCGCCTTCCTGGAAAGACCGACCGCCATCTATTCAGACTTCACCGTCAGTCATCTGAGCTTCGGACCGCAGGAAAAGGGCGTCGACGTCAACCGTCTGATCGCCGCCTATGATAAGCTCATGCGGGAAAAGCTTGCGCTCTGACGGAACCACACTTCGATCGGCGGACAGACCCGTCGATCCAGACAGGAACGGATGAGGCTCGGCAGGCCTAAATGGCTGGAACCCCGCCCACCCCATAAACTCGAGGAACATCCAGGTGACGGCACAGGGTCAGAAAATCGGTATTGTCGGCGCAGGTCTGTCCGGCGCAGTCATCGCGCGCGAACTGGCGGAAGCCGGCTTCGAGGTCGAGGTCTTCGACACGCGTCCGCATATCGGCGGCAATTGCCACACAGAGCGTGATGCCGACACCGGCGTCATGGTACACATCTACGGCCCGCACATCTTCCACACGGACGACGCGGAAGTCTGGGACTACGTCAACAGCTACCAGACATTTTTGCCCTACAAGAACCGCGTGAAGACAACGAGCCAGGGTCAAGTCTATTCCCTGCCGGTCAACCTGCACACGATCAACCAGTTCTTCGGCAAGACCTTCCGTCCGGAAGAGGCCCGAGCATTCATCGAGGAACAGGCCGACAAGACCATCACCGACCCGCAGACCTTCGAGGAGCAGGCGCTGCGCTTCGTCGGCCGCGACCTCTACGAGGCCTTCTTCAAGGGCTATACCGAAAAGCAGTGGGGCTGCTCGCCGACCGCCCTGCCGGCCTCGATCCTGAAGCGTCTGCCCGTGCGCTTCAACTACGACGACAACTACTTCTTCCACAAATTCCAGGGCATGCCGGAAAACGGCTATACCGACATGATCGAGAAGATCTTCGATCATCCGAAGATCAAGGTGACGCTCGGCCAGCACGTTGATCCCCGTGCGCCGCACGACTATGCCCACCTTTTCTATTCCGGCCCACTCGACGGCTACTTCGGCTACGAATTCGGCCGCCTCGGCTATCGCACGCTGGACTTCGAGCGCTTCACCCATCAGGGCGACTACCAGGGCTGCGCTGTGATGAACTATGGCGATGCGTCGGTACCCTATACTCGCATCACCGAGCACAAGCATTTCTCGCCCTGGGAAAGCCACGAGGGCTCGGTCTGCTACCGCGAATTCTCCCGCGCCTGCGGCGAGGACGACATCCCCTATTATCCGATCCGTCTCGTTGAGGAGAAGGCGCAGCTCGCCGACTACGTCGCTCGCGCCAACGAGGAAAAATCCGTCACCTTTGTCGGCCGGCTTGCAACCTATCGCTATCTGGACATGGACGTCACCATCCGCGAAGCGCTGGATACCGCCCGCCTCTTCCTCTCCAAGACGAAGGATGAGGCCGCCATGCCCGCCTTCGTGCACGCACCGCTCTGAGCAGGAAATCACGCATGACTGCCACGCCCATCCTCGTCGTCGGCGGCGCCGGCTATATTGGCTCCCACACCTGCCTCGCCCTCTCCGAGCGCGGCTATCTGCCCGTCGTCTATGACAACTTCACCTCCGGCCATCCGGAATTCGTCAAATGGGGTCCGGCGGAACAGGGGGATATCAGGGACAAGGCCCGGCTGAAGGAAGTGCTGGCGAAATACCAGCCGAAGGCAGCCATGCATTTCGCCGGCCTGATCGAGGTCGGTCAGTCGTTCAAGGAGCCGGAGCACTTCTATGACGTCAACGTGTCCGGCACACTGAGCCTTCTGCAGGCGCTCAGCGAGGCCGACATCCGCAACTTCGTCTTTTCCTCGACCTGCGCCACCTATGGCGCGCCGGAATATCTGCCGCTCGACGAGAAGCACGGCCAGAAGCCGATCAATCCTTACGGCCGCACCAAGCATATCGTGGAGCAGGCACTCGGCGACTTGAACCTCTGCGGCCGCATGCGCTCCGTTATGCTGCGCTACTTCAACGCCGCCGGCGCCGATTTCGAAGGCCGCATCGGCGAGTGGCACTCGCCCGAGACACATGCCATTCCACTCGCGATCGAAACGGCGCTCGGACGACGCGAATTCTTCTCGATATTCGGCGAGGACTACGATACCCGCGACGGCACCTGCATCCGCGACTATATCCATGTCAACGATCTCGCCGACGCCCATGTGCGGGCGGTCGAGTATCTGTTGAACGGCGGCGAGACCATTGCCATCAATCTCGGCACCGGCAACGGCACGACCGTCAAGGAACTGATCACGGCGATCGAAACCGTCTCCGGCCGCCCCATGCCGATCAAGCGCACCGAGCGCCGCCCCGGCGATCCACCGGGCCTCGTCGCGAGCAACACGCTTGCCCGCGAAGTCCTCGGCTGGGACCCCAAGCACGGCATCGACGATATCATCCGCTCCGCCTGGAAGTGGCACTCGACCTTCAACGGCCACTCGACCTGAGCAAACTCCGTTTCCCGATATGAAAAAGCCCGAGGCTCGCAATCAAACCTCGGGCTTTTTAAGTCGTCATAGCAAGTGAGGCTCAGCTCCTGAGACCTGGTGCTTCATGGCCGGTGCGCTCGACATATTCCGTATAGCCGCCGCCATACTGGAAAACGCCTTCAGGCGTGATCTCAAGAACGCGGTTCGACAAGGCTGCGAGGAAATGGCGGTCGTGGCTGACGAACAGCATGGTGCCTTCGAACTGCGACAGCGCCTTGATCAGCATTTCCTTGGTGTCGAGGTCAAGGTGGTTGGTCGGCTCGTCGAGCACAAGCAGGTTCGGCGGATCGAACAGCATGATCGCCATGACCAGACGCGCCTTCTCGCCACCGGAGAGTACCCGCACGCGCTTGTCGATATCGTCGCCCGAAAAGCCGAAGCAGCCGGCAAGCGCGCGAAGCGGCGCCTGGCCGGCCCGCGGGAAGGTCGTTTCAAGCATTTCAAAGATGGTCATCTCGCCATCGAGCACGTCCATCGCATGCTGGGCAAAGTAACCCATCTTGACGCTGGCGCCGATCGACACAGTGCCCTCGTCCGGCTTCGAATCGCCGGCGACCAGCTTCAAAAGCGTCGACTTGCCGGCACCGTTGATGCCCATGATGCACCAGCGTTCGCGCCGGCGGACCATAAAGTCGAAGCCATCATAGATGACCTTGTCGCCGTACCGCTTGGAAACGTTCTTCACCGCAACCACGTCTTCGCCCGAGCGGGGTGCGGGCTGGAATTCGAAGGCGACGACCTGGCGCCGCTTTGGCGGCTCGACGCGGTCGATCTTCTCCAGCTTCTTCACCCGGCTCTGCACCTGCGAGGCATGGGAAGCGCGCGCCTTAAAACGCTCGATGAACTTGATCTCTTTGGCGAGCATCGCCTGCTGCCGCTCGAACTGCGACTGCTGATGCTTCTCGTTCAAGGCACGCTGTCCCTCATAGAAGACATAGTCGCCGGAATAGCTGTTGAGCTGACCGGCATCGATCTCGATGATTTTGTTGACGATGCGGTTCATGAACTCGCGGTCATGCGAGGTCATCAGCAGCGCGCCCTCGTAACCCTTGAGGAACTGTTCGAGCCAGATCAGGCTTTCGAGATCGAGGTGGTTCGACGGTTCGTCGAGCAGCATCACGTCGGGGCGCATGAGCAGGATGCGGGCCAGCGCCACGCGCATCTTCCAGCCGCCCGAGAGAGCGCCGACATCGCCGTCCATCATGGCTTCCGAGAAGGAGAGACCGGCCAGCACTTCGCGGGCACGGCCATCCAAGGCATAGCCGTCGAGCTCTTCGTAGCGCGCCTGCACCTCGCCGTAGCGCTCGATGATCGCGTCCATCTCGTCCATGCGATCCGGATCGACCATGGCCGCCTCGAGTTCGCGCAGTTCGGCGGCGACCTCGCTCACCGGCCCTGCCCCGTCCATGACCTCGGCCACGGCCGAGCGACCTGACATCTCGCCGACATCCTGGCTGAAATAGCCGATCGACACGCCTTTATCGACGGAGACCTGGCCCTCATCCGGCAGCTCGTAGCCGATGATCATGCGGAAGAGCGAGGTCTTGCCAGCACCATTCGGCCCGACAAGGCCGATCTTTTCGCCACGATTGAGCGCCGCCGAAGCCTCGATGAACAGGATACGGTGGCTGAGCTGCTTGGAGATGTTTTCGATACGGATCATGGACAAGGGCGCCTGCTGGAAATCGGCGCCCTTATGGCATGGTCAGGGCCACATGTCCCCTGCTTTTGTTGCAAGGCGGCATCGCGACTGCGCCGGATTGCCACGCAAGCGGCTGGCTGGTTGCAACATGTGACCGAAAGGGCGAAAAGACCTCACTCGAGGACGACAGCATGAGCGATGAGACGATTACCCTTTATGAAGCGATCGGTGGCGATGCGACCGTGAAGGCGCTGGCCCGCCGCTTCTACGAACTAATGGACACGCTGCCCGAGGCGGCCCACTGTCGTGCTGTCCATCCGCCAGATCTCACCGGCAGCGAAGAGAAGTTCTACGACTACCTGACGGGCTATCTGGGTGGCCCGCCGATTTACATGCAGAAGCGCGGACATCCGATGCTCCGGCGTCGCCATTTCGTCGCCGAGATCGGTCCGGTCGAGCGCGACGAGTGGCTGCTCTGCTTCCGCCGCGCCCTCGACGAAACTGTCGCGCATCCAAAGCTGCGCGAGATCATCTGGCCCCCGATCGAGAAGCTCGCCCACCATATGCAGAACAAGGAGTGAGCCGAATGGCCATCATGCGCGACAACAGATGGGCAGCAGTCGCTGCCGGACTGGTCGGGGCAGCAGGCGTGGGCCTTGCGGCCGCAGCAAGTCATGCCGGCGGAGAAGCATTGCTGCGCCCGGCCTCGACCGTCTGCCTCGCCCATGCCCCGGCTCTCGTGGCACTGGCGCTTGCGGGCGACAGGATCCGGCTCGCGGGTCTCGTTGCGTTGGGAATGTCGGTTGGAACGCTGCTGTTTGCCGGCGATCTCGTCGCCCGGCATTTCCTCGGCACCGGACTGTTTCCGATGGCAGCCCCGACAGGTGGCATGACGCTCATCGCATCATGGCTCGTGCTTGCTGTCGGTGCGGTCGTGCCGCCGCGAAGCTGAGGCTCCACTGGAAGTCCAGCGGGCCTCGCTAAGTGAGCGAAAAGACTCAGTGCGCGAGGGCCGCCGAACCCATGCCGGAAAACATCAACAAATTGCCGTGCGGGTCGCGAACGTGGAAACGAATATCTTCGCCCTGGGCATCGGAGGGACGAATCGCCTCGATCCCGCGTTCACAGAAATCGCGATAAATCTCGCTGGGGGTCGTAGCGCGAAAGAAGACCGAACTGTTCTGACACTGGAGCGGATCGTCGCTCAGCCAGAAATGGAGCTCCATGCCGCCGCGGCGAACGACGAGATAATCGAGACAATCGAGGCCCACCTCTTCAAAGCCGAGATTCTCGACATAGAAGTTGCGGGTTTCGAGGAAGTTGAGGGACGGAAGAATGGGAACTGCGTTGAGGACAGCTGTCGCAACCGGTTGCTGGGCATTCATGCGGAAAGTTCCTCTCCTTCCCGCATGATTGGCTTACGAAACGTCTACGACTTGGCGTTGGCGTTCCGCTGCCATCGTGGCGCGGGAAAATCGATGACAAGGGCGGAGGCCCGGTTTGACATTCGGTAGGTGGTGCCGGATTTGCGTTGATGCAAGCCCGGCAAAGTGATGATTTCGCATTTCGTCACTTCACATTCTCGCGAGCGTTGCAAGATTGCATCGGCAAGCTCCGGCAGGAGTCCTTCCCCACGTTGTCTTGCGTGCTCGTGAAACCAGCTGAAACCACCTTTGTCGAAACCGTCCCTGCTCATCCGTCCGAATTCCTCTCATTCAAAGTCTGCAACGCACGCTCGAGGCTGGATTTCGAGCCATTGCGCAACGGAATGAAAGTCTTGCCGAACTTCTTACAACCGCTCTTCACGCGCAGACACGCATCGTGACTGATACAGTCGATCGGGCAGAAGACGCAGTCGACCGAGGGAAGCACCGTGTCGATCCGCGATACCGCTTCCCTCAAACCCCCATCATGGTGAATTAGTTCCGCACCATAATTGCTTGCGATCTGGCGAAGATGCGCCACCTGGCAATCACGACCGCCGACATAGAGAAAGCTGCGAACTTCGGCCGGACTTGGGAACCGACCGGCCTTTGCCGGGCTCTCCACCAGCGCCTTCTTGTCCGCGTGCTTTTTCTTGTGCTTCGCCATGTCGTCGCTCTCCTCGAATCCGCAAGTGCCGGCAAGCCGCCGTGCTATTCTGCGGCTAGGCATACAAAACATGACAAAAGGAGTAAAGTATATAGTTGATGATAGTACTCAAGTTTAAGCCGACTGATCCGGAGCGTCCATATTCACAGCGAGAAATCACGTTTGCCGAAGGGCAAAACCGCCGGATCCGCGGGGTTTTCCGCCGCAATGTGTCAATTTTTTACCGTTTGATAAAAGTTTGAACCTGCGTTACGCTTCCCTGCATCGCTTCGAATATAAAAGAGGGAACTGCGATGCGAAGACTGGAACCAGGCCTCAAGGCCGGGCGGCTCGACGCTGCCGATTATGCGAAGAATTTCTCCGACCTCCATCCCCGCCTCGGCGGCCATGAGGCCCTCGTCGCCTCCGACAGATGTTACTTCTGTCATGACGCGCCCTGCATGACGGCCTGTCCCACCGCCATCGATATCCCGATGTTCATCCGGCAGATATCGACTGGCAATCCGCTCGGCGCCGCCAAGACAATTTTTGACCAGAACATCCTCGGCGGCATGTGCGCCCGCGTCTGTCCCACCGAAACGCTCTGCGAGGAGGCCTGTGTGCGCAACACGGCTGAAGAGCGCCCGGTCGAAATCGGCCGCCTGCAACGTTACGCCACCGACATCGCGATCGAAGAAGGCCGCCAGTTCTATTCCCCGGCCGCCTCTACGGGCAGGACGATCGGTATCGTCGGCGCCGGCCCTGCCGGTCTTGCAGCCGCCCATCGGCTGGCCATGCACGGCCACCAGGTGACCATCTACGAGGCCCGTGAGAAGGCCGGCGGCCTCAACGAATACGGCATCGCCGCCTATAAGACGCCCAACGACTTCGCCCAGAAGGAAGTCGACTACATCCTGTCTCTCGGCAATATCGATGTGCTGGACGGCCAGGAAATGGGCATCGACTTCAAGCTCGCCGATCTCCAGGCCAAGCACGACGCCGTCTTCATCGGCGCGGGCCTCGGCAACGTCAACGGGCTGAACATTCCGGGCGCCCAGATCAACGGCGTACTCGACGCCGTCGAATTCATCGCCAACCTTCGCCAAGCAAACGACAAGGCCGATGTCCCCGTTGGCCGCAACGTCGTCGTCATCGGCGGCGGCATGACCGCGATTGATGCTGCCGTGCAGGCCAAGCTGCTCGGCGCCGAAAACGTCACGATCTGCTACCGCCGCGGCAAAGAACACATGAACGCCTCGGAATTCGAGCAGGATCTCGCGACCTCCAAGGGCGTCCATATCCGCCACTGGCTGCAGCCGAAGGACGTCGCCCATGAAGACGGTCACTGTTCGACGATCGGCTTTGAATACACCCACCTCGAAAACGGCCTGATGAAGGGCACGGGCCACACGACGGAGATCAAGGCCGACCAGATCCTCGTCGCGATCGGCCAGAAGCTCGATGCTCAAGGTCTGGACGGCTTGAAGATCGAAGGCGGCAAGATCGCCATCGACGCCGAAGGCCGCACCTCGATCCCGGGCGTATGGGCCGGCGGCGACTGCGCCTTCGGAGGCCAGGACCTGACGGTCTCGGCCGTTGCCATGGGCCGCGATGCGGCCGAAAGCATCAACCGCTCTCTCGCCGTCATGACGGCGGGCGCAGCCGCAGTCGCATGACGCACCGCTCAGAGAGGATTTGAACAATGTCTGATCTCAGGAATAACTTCGTCGGCATCAAGTCGCCCAACCCCTTCTGGCTGGCCTCTGCACCGCCGACCGACAAAGCCTACAACGTCGAACGCGCCTTCAAGGCAGGCTGGGGCGGCGTCGTCTGGAAGACGCTGGGCTCGGAAGGCCCACCAGTCGTCAATGTCAACGGCCCGCGCTACGGCGCGATCTGGGGCGCTGACCGCCGCCTCCTCGGCTTAAACAACATCGAGCTGATCACCGACCGTCCGCTGCAGATCAATCTGCAGGAGATGAAGCAGGTCAAGATGAACTGGCCGGACCGGGCGCTCGTCGCGTCGATCATGGTGCCTTGCGTGGAGGAAGAGTGGAAGGCAATCCTGCCGCTGGTCGAGGAAACCGGCGCTGATGGCATCGAGCTCAACTTCGGCTGTCCGCACGGCATGTCCGAACGCGGCATGGGTGCGGCCGTCGGTCAGGTGCCGGAATACATCGAAATGGTCGTGCGCTGGTGCAAGCAATACACCCGCATGCCCGTCATCACCAAGCTGACGCCCAATATCGCCGATATCCGCAAGCCCGCCCGCGCGGCAAAAGCCGGCGGCACGGATGCCGTCTCGCTGATCAACACGATCAACTCGATCGTCTCGGTCGATCTCGACAACTTTGCCCCCTCGCCCACCGTCGGCGGCAAGGGCACCCATGGTGGCTACTGCGGCCCGGCGGTGAAGCCGATCGCGCTCAACATGGTCGCCGAGATCGCCCGCGATCCGGAAACCTATGGTCTGCCGATCTCCGGCATAGGCGGCGTTACCACCTGGCGGGATGCGGCCGAGTTCCTCGTGCTCGGTGCCGGCAACGTTCAGGTCTGCACGGCGGCCATGACCTATGGGTTCAAGATCGTCCAAGAGATGATCTCAGGCCTCAATGACTGGATGGATGCCAAGGGCCATCGCAGCCTCGACGACATCTGCGGCCGTGCCGTGCCCAACGTCACCGATTGGCAGTATCTCAACCTCAACTACATCGCCAAGGCGCATATCGATCAGGATGCCTGCATCAAATGCGGCCGCTGCCACATCGCCTGCGAGGACACCTCGCACCAGGCAATCACCAGCATGGTCGATGGCGTCAGGCATTTCGAGGTGATGGAAGACGAATGCGTCGGCTGCAATCTTTGCGTCAACGTCTGTCCCGTCGAGAACTGCATCACCATGGTCGAACTGCCGACCGGCGCCCTCGACCAGCGTACCGGCCGTCCTGTCGATCCGAACTATGCCAACTGGACGACCCATCCAAACAATCCGATGGCGGTTCAGGCAGCGGAGTAATCGCGCAGAAGACTTGGCCCGGTGATCAATGGTCGCCGGGCCAAGTCATTCCATCATTATTTCGAGGAAGTTGTGGGGAGATTCAGAATTTATTCAACGCTTGCTTGCACCATGAACGCTGGATTTATTGAAAGCCCGAAATATTAGCGGCTGATAAATTGCGGGATACTGGTCGGATGCTGGGGAAGACAAGAGACATAGTGAATGTCTCTGCATGGCGCGCGCGCTTGCAGATCATCGTTCCGAGTTTCCTCGTCTGCGTCGTCGTCGTGGCATCCGCACTCTATGCGGACAAACAGCAGCAGCAGCTTTCACTGCAGGAGAGCCGCCACGAGGTCCAACAGCGCCTCGGCCTGATCCGAACGAAAATCGAAGCCAATATCAACGCCAATACGAAGCTTCTGCAGGGGCTCGTAGCAGTCATCGACACCGAGCCGGAGCTCGGCAAGGAACGTTTCGAGGCGCTGGCGGAAAGCATTTTCCAGTTTCACTCCCAGATCCGGAACGTCGTCGCAGCTCCCAATCTTGTTGCGACCTATGCCTATCCGCCCGAGCGTAACTCTCCCTTCACCGGCCGACAGATCCTGCAGGTCTGGGACCGGGACGACCTTTTGCGTGATATGGTCGAGAAAGGAAAGGCGGTCATCACGGGGCCGACTAACCTCAATACCGGCACCCAGGGACTGATCATCAGCATTCCTGTCCGCATCTGGAACGACACCGGACAAATGCAGTTCTGGGGCGCATTGCTCGGCATACTGGACCTGCCGCGGCTCTATGACGATAGCGGCCTTCTCGCAAACGAATTGCCGATTGAGGTGGTCATTACGGCGGAAAACACATCTGGTGGCGAGCGGTCCGTGATCTACGGCGACGTGAATGTCAGAAATCTTGACCCTGTCCGGATGAACATCGACCTCGCCAACCGGAAATGGACCATATCGGCCATCCCGCGCGGCGGCTGGGAGGCCACGACCGACCGGAGTAACTGGATCCGTGTCACGATCTTTGCGGTCGCCGCGCTGATCTGCGGGATCGTCGTCTGGGTGGCCCTGCTGATGAATGAACGGCAGCGCAACTTCCAGGCGCTGCACGAGCGCGAGGAAGACCTGCGCGCCATGTCGCATCGCCTTGGTGTCGCATTGGAATCCTCACGGATCGGGGTCTGGGAACTGGATGTGGCCACCGGCGCCATGCATTGGGACGAGCGGATCTACCAGCTTTACGGCTTGCCGCCGGACACACCCATCTCGATGGAACAATGGCGTCGCATGGTGCCCGAGGACGATGCGCAGGCAATCGAACACACGATGATGGCGGCTATCGACCGGCAGGGATCCTACACCGGGCAGTTCCGCGTCAAACGCCCCAGTGACGGCAAGGTGCTGCACATGCGCACCGTCGGCACCAGCTATTGCGGCGGGGATGGCACCCTGAAAATGCTGGGCGTCAACTGGGACGTCACCGAAGACGTGATCCTGCAGGACAGTCTGCGCGCCGCCCAGAAACACACCGAGGAACAGAATGCCGCGCTTGAATCTGCCCGTCAGAGGATGGAGCACAACGCGCTGCACGACGCCCTGACCGGCCTGCCGAACCGCCGCTACCTCGATCAGCGGCTGGCAACTCTCGATATCCTGGACCGCCCTGGCCAGCATCTCACCGTGCTGCACATGGACCTCGACCGGTTCAAGGAAATCAACGACACCATGGGCCATGGGGCCGGCGACGCAATCCTGCGCAATGTCGCCAGCGCCTTGCGCGCCAATGTCCGCGATGACGATTTCGTCGCCCGAATCGGCGGCGACGAGTTCGTCATCGTCTGCTTCGGCTATCCTGGCCAGGATGACTTCGGCTCGCTTGGCCAGAGGCTCATTGCCGCCGTCAACACGCCGGTCCTCTACAACGGCCACGAATGCCGTGTCGGGGCATCGATCGGCATCGCGGCCAAGACCGAAGCGCATCTGGCCGCCGAGCAGGTTCTCGTCAATGCCGATATCGCACTTTACGAAGCCAAGCGCCGCGGCCGCAATCGCGTCGAGTTCTTCAACGACCACCTGCGGGCACGCACGATCAATATCAAGCAGACCGCCGATGCCATCCTGCGCTCCCTCGGAGACAACGATTTCGCCGCATTCTTTCAGCCTCAGTTCGACGCGCGCACGCTGGAGATCAACGGGGTCGAAGCGCTTGCCCGCTGGAACCATCCCGAGCAGGGTTTACTGCCACCTTCTGCCTTCCTGGAAATCGCCGAGAGCCTGAACGTCGTCTCGCAGATCGATGCGAGCATTCTCGACCAGGCGCTGTTTCAACTTGCCCGCTGGCGGGCCGCCGATCTCGGCATCGAGCATGTATCGGTCAACATCTCCGCCCAGCGCCTGTTCGAGGATCGCCTCGTCAGTCATCTGGAAACCTTGTCGCTGAAGCCGGGGAGCCTGTCTTTCGAATTGCTGGAATCGATCTCCTTCGACGACAAGGCGGACGCCGTGGCGGAAAGCCTAGAGCGTATTCGCACCTATGGCATCGCCATCGAGATCGACGATTTTGGCACCGGGTATGCCTCGATCCTGTCGCTAATCAAGCTGTCGCCGAGCCGCCTCAAGATCGACCGGCAGCTCGTCGCGCCGATCGTCGACAATCCCGCCCAGCGCCGCCTGATCAGTTCGATCGTCGATATCGGACGCTCATTCGGCATCGGGATCGTCGCCGAAGGCGTCGAGACCATGGAGCATGCCGCGATCCTGCGCGATCTTGGCTGCCATACGCTGCAGGGCTTTGCCCTGGCGCGGCCGATGAGTGCCGACGCCCTGATGGATTTCGCCCGCAAGCATGCCCTGGAGCGCGAAACGCTCTGGCAGCGGACGGCCTGAAGACGGCCGTTACCCGCTCAGCCCAAGAGACTGTTGCCAGCCGCATAGGCCGCCCAGGCGAGGCCCGCGAAGTACACCATCGTCAACACGACCAGCAGGTGCCCCCCCAGAACCACGGCACCGTCGCGCTGCGAAATGCCCGTCGAAAGCAAGAGGATCGCGACGCCCGGCAGGGTGTTGGAGAAAGGGATGAAGCTCAACGGCATCATCAGGAGCACGCCGGCGAATGTCAGCACGAGGCCGTTTAGCCTGTTGACGATACCGCCCGTCGTCAGGCCCAGCAGACGCGGACGCACGTAACGGTCGACCTTGCGGAGGATCGTGAGGCCACGCTCCAGCACCGGCACCAGCTTGCTCCGCTCGAGCTTGCGATCCGCGAGCTTGGACGGCAGCCACGGGAACCGATTGAATGTGACGGCGATGCCGATCAACACGATCCCGGCGCCGAATACGGTCGACACACCCGGGATGGAAACCGGCACGAGAAACGGCAGCGACAACAGCCCGCAGAGTAGAAGAAGCCCGCTTTCGCCCATCTTTTCAAGGATCTGGCGGAGCGTGATATGCTCTTCGTCCATGGAATGGATCACGTCTTCCAGCACAGCACTTGTGCTCTTGTCCGTGTCTGTGAAGCCGATCGTCGTTGTCATCAGGCCCGCTTTCGATTAACTGCCGTGGCAAGATCTGTGAAGGGCCATGCCGAATGGCACGACCACCCGCCGCAGATGAAGGAGAATACCGGCCCGGTCAAGTCACGCCCCCTAAGGACGGTCGAGGTCGGTCCTCATAAGGCAGATCATGACAGACCAAGCCGAGCCCGCCGCTTCCCCCGTCAATCGCCACACCATCCACGCCACGGGGCGCGAGAAGCTGAAGGCCCATGCGGCCATGCTGCTCTTTGCCGCCCTGATCGCGGGATCCTTTTCCTTCGGCGGCATGGCAGCCCAGCATCTCGAAGCCGGGCCACTCACCCTCTGGCGCTATCTGATGACCATGGTGGTCATGGGCATCATGACCTTCGGCATCCTGCGCATCCCTTTCACTAAGCCCCACCGCGTCTGGCGCTACGCGCTGCTGGGCGGCCTGATCGCCATCTACATGCTGACAATGTTTGCAGCGCTCGAATTCACGAGCCCGGTACAGACAGGTGCGGTCTTCACCCTGATGCCGCTGATCAGCGCCGGCTTCGCGCTCATCTTCATCGGCCAGAAGACCAGACCTGACGTACTAGTCGCCTTGGTAATCGCCGCACTGGGAGCCATCTGGGTGATCTTTCGCGCCGATATCGGCGCCATACTCTCCTTCGATGTCGGCCGCGGAGAGCTGATCTATTTTGTCGGCGTCATCTGCCATGGCGCTTATGTGCCATTAATCCGCCGGTTTGGCCTGGGCGAAAACCCGGTCGCCTTCGGCTTCTGGGCCGTGGTGTTCACCATTCCCTGGCTACTGCCGACCGGCGCGATCCCGCTTGCCGAAACGGACTTCGTCAACCTTCCCGGCACGGTCTGGGCGACGATCGCCTATCTCTCGATCGTGACGACCGCGATCACCTTCATGCTTCTGCAATACGCATCCATGCGCCTGCCGGCTCCCAAGGTGCTCGGCTACGGCTACCTGACGCCGACATTCATCATCCTGCTGGAAGGCATGCTTGGCCATGGCTGGGCAAGCCCCGCCGTATTCATCGGAGCGCTGGTGACGGCAGCCGGCTTGCTGGTCATGGGCCTGCTCAGGGACTGACGGAAGGTTTCACGATCAGGCCGCTGACAAAAAGGCCTTCGAGGAAGCGCGCCGCGTCTTCGAAGCGGTCTGCATCGTCACGCCCCGGCCCCAGCACCGCCTTCACCTGCACGTCGAAATCCGCGTAATGCTGGGTCGTCGACCAGATCGAGAAGATCATGTGATGCGGATCGCACTCGCGCACCTTGCCAGACGCAATCCAGACACGAATGACCTCAGCCTTCTCGTCGACCAGTTCCTTGAGCGGACCATCGAGCACGCCCGCGATATGCGGCGCGCCCTGCAGGATCTCGTTGGCGAAGAGCCGGCTTTCCCGCGGAAACTCCCGTGCCATTTCCAGCTTACGGCGAATATAGGAGCGGATCTCCTCCTCCGGATCTCCCTCGGAGTCGAAGGCCTGAAGCGGCTCCAGCCAGTTTTCGAGAACCCGGTCGATCAATGCCCGGTGCATCGCTTCCTTGGTGCGGAAGTAATAGAGTAGGTTCGGCTTCGACATGCCTGCCACTTCGGCGATCTGGTCGATCGTCGAGCCGTGGAATCCCCGCTGTGAGAAGACTTCGAGCGCGGCTTCGAGGATCAGCTCTTCCTTCTCCTCCTGGATCCGCGTCCGCCTTTGGGTCTGCGCCGCTCTCGGTATGGCCATCTCAGAGTTGTTCCCCGCCTAAGATACTGAACTCGCTCAGCAATATTGGAGCCCAAATTCTGGGCATCTGCTTGATATTTTGTCGCAGAATTTTGCCGATTTCGTCTTGAGTGCCGTGATGGAAGTTGTAATGTTTTACCAGTCGGTCAAATTATTGGACAGATGTCAAATAAAGGCAACTGCCGATGCGACAGCGGAAAAGACAATCATAAGCCGCTGCTTTTGACCCCGGGAACAAGGGAGTTGGGCGGAAGATCCGACTCCTGAAAAACAGGTGAGGATCTGCAATGACGGCGCAACCCGGCACGAACCTTCGCGTGAACGGCGATCGGCTGTGGGACATGCTCATGGAGATGGCGAAGATCGGCCCTGGCGTTGCTGGAGGCAATAATCGCCAGACCCTGACGGACGAAGACGCGGAAGGCCGCCGCCTTTTCCAGCACTGGTGCGAGGATGCAGGGCTGACGATGGGCGTCGACACCATGGGCAACATGTTCATGACCCGCGCCAGCACAGACCCGGACGCGCTTCCCGTCTATATCGGCTCCCATCTAGACACACAGCCGACCGGCGGCAAATATGACGGCGTGCTCGGGGTGCTCGCCGGCCTAGAAGTGGTCAGGTCGATGAACGACCTCAACATCAAGACGAAGCACCCCATCGTCGTCACCAACTGGACCAATGAAGAAGGGGCCCGCTTCGCCCCTGCCATGCTCGCCTCCGGCGTCTTCGCCGGCGTGCTGACGCAGGATTACGCCTATGGCCGCAAGGACATGGACGGCAAGACCTTTGGCGAGGAGCTGAAGCGCATCGGCTGGGTCGGCGACGAAAAGGTCGGCGCAAGAAAGATGCACGCCTATTTCGAATACCACATCGAACAGGGCCCGATCCTTGAAGCCGAGGAGAAGCAGATTGGTGTGGTCACCCACTGTCAGGGTCTGTGGTGGCTCGAATTCACGCTCATCGGCCGCGAAGCCCATACCGGCTCCACCCCGATGAACCTGCGCGTCAATGCCGGCCTTGCCATGGCCCGGATCATGGAAATGGTCCAGGAGGTCGCGATGAGCGAACAGCCCGGCGCCGTCGGCGGTGTCGGCCAAATGAAATTCTCCCCCAATTCCCGCAACGTGCTGCCTGGAACCGTCGTCTTTACCGTGGACATCCGCACGCCCGAGCAGGCAAAGCTCGACCGGATGCGCGCAATGATCGAGGCAAAGGCCGCCGAGATCTGTTCAGCGCTCGGCGTCGGCTGTTCCGTCGAGGCCGTCGGCCATTTCGACCCTGTCACCTTCGATCCGAAACTCGTTGCCTCCGTCCGCAAGGCCGCGGAAGACCTCGGCTACAGCCACATGAACATCATTTCCGGCGCCGGCCACGACGCCTGCTGGGCCGCGAAAGTCGCACCCTCGACCATGATCATGTGCCCCTGCGTCGGCGGCCTGAGCCACAACGAGGCGGAGGAGATCTCGAAGGAATGGGCAAGCGCCGGCTGCGACGTGCTGCTGCGGGCTGTGCTGGAGACGGCGGAGATTGTGGCGTAGGATCGGGACTTACTAGCAGTCCTGAACGGGAGCGAACCATGGGACGACCGAGGGAATTGTCACAGGAAGAGCGCGCCGACCTGCTGCGGCGGGGCTATCGACCGATTGAGATCTGGGTGCCCGATCTCAACAACGAAACCATCCGTGCGCAACTCGCCGAGGAGGCACGGCGGATCGCTGAGGCCGACAATGATGATGACGAGGTGATGGACTGGCTTCAGGCTGCAGGTCCGACCGACTGGGACAAGCCGTGATACTGGCGCGAGGGGACATCGTGATTGCTGTCTTTCCGGGTGAACTGGGCAAGCCGAGACCGGCTGTGATCCTCCAACGAGATGAGCTTGTCGGACTGTTCAGCACGATCCTTGCATGCCCGATGACAACCCATCTGATCGACGCTCCAACGCTTCGTCCGATCATCGCCCCCAATTCTGAGAATGGTCTGCAAGAAGTTTCCCAGATCATGGTCGAGAAGCTCTCGCCCCTGAGAAAGAATGTCATCCGGCAGCGGATTGGCCGACTAACAAGCGGCGAACTCAAGCGGCTCGAAACCGCTCTGATCCACATAACCGGCCTCGATCTGGCCACCGGCCCGAGAAACGAAGCCGAACAAGCAGGGAAACAGCAGTCATGACCACCACAGTCATCAAGGGCGGCACCATCGTCACCGCCGATCTGACCTACAAGGCCGACGTCAAGATCGAGGGCGGCGTGATCGTCGAGATTGGCCCTAACCACTCCGGCGACACCGTGCTGGATGCGGCAGGTTGTTACGTCATGCCCGGCGGCATCGATCCGCATGTGCATCTCGAAATGCCCTTCATGGGCACTTACTCCGCCGACGACTTCGAAAGCGGCACCCGCGCCGGCCTCTCCGGCGGCACGACCATGGTCGTCGATTTCTGTCTACCCGGCCCCGATCAGTCGCTGCTCGAAGCGCTGCAGATGTGGGACAACAAGACATCGCGCGCCACGGCTGACTATTCCTTCCACATGGCGATCACCGGCTGGAACGAGCGCGTCTTCGATGAAATGAAGACGGTCGTCCAGGATCGCGGCATCAACACCTTCAAGCACTTCATGGCCTACAAGGGCGCGCTGATGGTGAACGACGACGAGATGTTCGCCTCCTTCCAGCGCTGCGCCGAACTCGGTGCCCTGCCCCTCGTCCACGCCGAAAACGGCGACGTGGTTGCCTCGATGACGGCCAAGCTGCTCGCCGAAGGCAATAATGGCCCGGAAGCCCACGCCTATTCACGCCCGCCGGAAGTCGAAGGCGAAGCCACCAACCGCGCCATCATGCTGGCCGACATGGCGGGCGTTCCGCTTTACGTCGTGCACACCTCCTGCGAACAGGCGCATGAAGCCATCCGCCGCGCCCGCCAGAAGGGCATGCGCGTTTATGGCGAGCCGCTGATCCAGCACCTGACGCTCGACGAAAGCGAGTACTTCAACAAGGACTGGGACCATGCCGCACGCCGCGTCATGTCGCCCCCGTTCCGCAACAAGCAACATCAGGACAGTCTTTGGGCCGGTCTGCAGGCGGGTTCGCTCTCGGTTGTTGCCACCGACCACTGTGCCTTCACCACCGAGCAGAAGCGTTTTGGCCTGGAGAGCTTCGCCAAGATCCCGAACGGCACCGGTGGCCTGGAAGACCGCATGCCCATGCTCTGGACCTATGGCGTCGCGACCGGTCGCCTGACCATGAACGAATTCGTTGCCGTCACCTCGACCAATATCGCCAAGATCCTCAACATCTACCCGAAGAAGGGTGCCGTCCTCGTCGGCGCCGATGCCGATCTCGTGGTCTGGGATCCCAAGCGCTCCAAGACCATCTCCGCCAAGACCCAGCAGTCTTCGATCGACTACAATGTCTTTGAGGGCAAGGAAGTCACCGGCCTGCCGCGCTATACGCTCACCCGCGGTTATGTCGCGATCGAGGAAAGTGCGATCAAGACCCGCGAGGGCCACGGGAAGTTCGTCAAGCGCGAACCGTTCACGGCAGTGAACAAGGCGCTGTCGACCTGGAAGGACCTGGTCGCCCCGCGCAAAGTGGAACGCACCGGCATTCCGGCAACGGGGGTCTGAGATGGCGCCGACGTCCCGTTTCGTCGCGACAGTGATCGCTCTTGTGGCCATGAGCGGCATCCCGGATGCCGCTATGGCCGAAAGGCTCCCGTTGACGGCAGCCTTTGGAAACAAGGATGGTTGTGTCTACGCGCTGACGGGCGAGTCCAGTGGCTCCGACGACTTCTTCCTGCTGACCGCGGACGCGGTAACGACGGCTACGTCCTATTGTGAGATTGGCAAGATCCTGAAGACAGAGGGCCAGAACTTTCAGGTGGAGATGACATGCGAGTCCGAAGGTGAGACGGGGGAACCGGCCAGGGCGGAAATCACCCGCTCGGAACTGGGTTACAGTATCGCCTTCACCGATGATCAGCCCATGACTTGGGGACCCCTGCCCGAATGCAAGTAGCGCTACACCTCGACCAGCCCCTCCAGCTCAGGGAGCAGAACAACACTCTCCTGCTCGTTCGGGTCGGTGCGCGCGATGATCGCAGTACAGGGCGCATTCGACAGGTTCGCCGGCAGATGCGGCACGCCGGCCGGAATGTAGAACAGTTCGCCGGCATGGACCACGACATGGTTCTCCAGCCGCTCGCCATACCAGGTGTGTGCCTGGCCGGAGAGCATGTAAATCGCCGTCTCGTGGCTCTCATGCAGATGCGCCTTGGCGCGCGCGCCGGGCGGCATGGTCAGCACGTGCATGCAGATGCCCTTGGCACCCACGGTCTCGGCCGCAATGCCTTCGAAATAACTCAGTCCCTGCTTGCCCTCATAGGTATGGCCGGGTTTGACGATCCGGCAGGTGGGCTTTGCTGATGCGTCCATGGTCTGATCCTCTCGTCTGCAGCAGCGCCGCCGCCCTTCCCTCTCTGCCGGTTGCAACCGGCCTCTATCCGACAGCATGCAAGAGGCAAACGTCCTTTGCAACAAACCCGATTGGCTGCCCGCATGAATGAACCCACATCCGTCGTCTCGGCAAAAAACCTGAGCCTCACCTTCGAGACCGATGACGGCCCCGTCCACGCCCTGTCCAATGTCGACCTCGAGGTGAAGAAGGGCGATTTCGTTTCCTTCATCGGCCCTTCCGGCTGTGGCAAGACCACCTTCCTGCGCGTCATCGCCGACCTCGAAAAGCACACGAGCGGCGAGATCACCGTGAATGGCATGACACCGGAAGAGGCGCGCAAGGCACGCTCCTACGGCTATGTCTTTCAAGCTGCCGCTCTTTATCCCTGGCGCACGATCGAGAACAACATCGCGCTGCCTCTAGAGATCATGGGCTACAGCACTGATGAAAAGAAGAAGCGCATTGAACGCACGCTCGATCTCGTCAACCTCTCGGGCTTCGCCAAGAAATATCCCTGGCAACTGTCAGGCGGCATGCAACAACGCGCCTCGATCGCCCGCGCTCTGGCCTTCGACGCCGACTTGCTGCTGATGGACGAACCCTTCGGCGCATTGGACGAAATCGTACGAGATCACCTAAACTCCGAACTCCTGAAGCTCTGGGAGCGCACCAACAAGACGATTTGCTTCGTCACTCATTCCATCCCCGAGGCCGTCTACCTCTCCACCAAGATCGTCGTCATGAGCCCGCGCCCGGGCCGGGTGACCGATATCATCGAGTCGACACTGCCGAAGGAGCGCCCGCTCGACATCCGCGAGACGCCGGAGTTTCTGGAGATCGCGCACCGGGTGCGCGAGGGTCTGAAGGCGGGGCATTCTTATGAGGAATAGTCTTGTGATGGAGGGTAACACCCCATGAACCCCACCTTCCTCCTCTGGCTGGGTGCCGCCATGGCAACCTTCCTCGGTGCCGCCACCGTCTCCCGGGCCTATGTCGACAATGGCAGGCTCTGGGTGCTCGTGGCTTCCCTCGCCCTCTACTGCATCGGCAATCTGATGATGGTGAAGTTGATGCGTGAAGGTGGCCTCGGCCTCGCCATATCAGCCTCCTCCGTTGCCCAGCTTCTCCTCATCAATATCATCGCCTTCTTCCTCTTCGGCGAGAGGCTGACCACCCAGCAGTCGGTCGGCGTGGCCCTCGGTGTCGTGTCGATCGCCCTGATGCTCTTTCCGGCCAAGGGAGGCGTCTGACCATGGCCCAGCCATCCACCGTCCGCGACCGCATCCTGCCGGTCCTGACCATCCTTCTCGCCATCCTCGTCATCTGGCACGTCTTCGTCGTCTATCTGAACGCGCCCTTCATCCGCGACCAGGCGGCCCGCGCCAATGAAGAGATCACCTTTGCCCAGGTGGTCGAGCGCAGCTTCGTCCAGGAGCGGCCGATCCTGCCGGCCCCGCACCAGATCGTCGCCGAACTCTGGGATACCACGTTTAACAAGGCCGTCACCTCCAAGCGCAGCCTCGTCTATCATGCCTGGATCACGCTCTCGGCGACGCTGGCCGGCTTTGCCATGGGCACCGTGCTCGGCATCGTGCTGGCGATTGCCATCGTTCATAACAGGGCCATGGAAAAATCTCTGATGCCCTGGGTCATCGCCTCGCAGACCATCCCGATCCTCGCCATCGCGCCGATGATCATCGTTGTCCTCAATTCGATCGGCGTCTCAGGTCTCATGCCCAAGGCGCTGATTTCTACCTATCTTTCCTTCTTCCCGATCGTCGTCGGCATGGTGAAGGGCCTGCGCAGCCCGGATATCCTGCTGCTCGACCTGATGCACACCTACAATGCCAGCCAGACCCAGACCTTCTGGAAACTGCGCTGGCCGGCATCGATGCCTTATCTCTTCACCTCGCTGAAGGTGGCCATCGCGATCTCGCTGGTCGGGGCCATCGTTGGTGAACTGCCGACTGGAGCCGTTGCCGGTCTCGGCGCCCGCCTGTTGTCGGGCTCCTATTACGGCCAGACAATCCAGATCTGGGCGGCCCTCTTCATGGCGGCGGGGCTTGCGGCCCTGCTCGTCTCGATCGTCGGCATTGCCCATACCAGGGTGCTCGCACGCATGGGGGTCAAGCCATGAACGGTTACCTCGTCTTCGCCCTCGTCTTCTGGCTCGGCGCCTGGGGCCTTAACCAGTGGCTGGTTGCCCAACGGCCGAAGGATCCGTCCACCCGCCGCGCAATCGGCCTCGCCGTCCCGCTGATCTTCGGCGTAACCCTGCTCGTCATCTGGGAATGCGTGGTGCACGGCTTCGAGATCCCCTCGATCCTGCTGCCCGCCCCCTCGATGATCTGGGCGCGCATCCTCACCTCCACCCATATACTCTGGGCGGATTTCCAACAGACCTTCCTGAAGTCTGTCATCACGGGTTATGTCGCCGGCTGCGGCCTCGGCTTTATCGTCGCCATCCTCATCGACCGCTCGCCCTTCCTGCAAAAGGGCCTGCTGCCGATCGGCAACTTCGTCTCGGCCCTTCCTGTCGTTGGCATCGCGCCGATCATGGTCATGTGGTTCGGCTTCGACTGGCAGTCCAAGGTCGCCGTCGTCGTCATCATGACCTTCTTCCCGATGCTGGTGAACACCGTGCAGGGATTGGCGGCAGCAAGCCACATGGAGCGCGACCTGATGCACACCTATGCTGCATCATGGTGGCAAACGCTGGTGCGCCTGCGGCTTCCCGCCGCCTGGCCTTTCATCTTCAATGCGCTGAAGATCAACTCGACACTGGCCCTGATCGGGGCCATCGTTGCAGAATTCTTCGGCACCCCGATTGTCGGCATGGGCTTCCGTATCTCGACCGAGGTTGGACGCTCGAATGTCGACATGGTCTGGGCCGAGATTGCGGTAGCCGCACTCGCCGGCTCGGTCTTCTACGGATTGGTGGCACTGGCCGAACGCCGGGTCACCTTCTGGCATCCGTCCGTCCGTGGTGGACGGTCGTGAACTGAACCAAAAACAAAAGAGGGAACTGAAATGACTGTCAAACTCGCATCCCTGCTGCTGTCGGCCGCGGTCTCGCTGACCGCGATGCAGGCCGCCGCCGCCGACAAGGTGACCCTCCAGTTGAAGTGGGTAACCCAGGCCCAGTTCGCCGGCTATTACGTCGCCAAGGACAAGGGCTTCTACGAAGAAGAAGGCCTCGACGTCGAAATTAAGCCGGGCGGCCCTGACATCGCGCCTCCGCAGGTTCTGGCCGGTGGTGGCGCTGACGTCATCGTCGACTGGATGCCGTCGGCGCTCGCAACCCGCGAAAAGGGCGTTCCGCTCGTCAACATCGCCCAGCCCTTCAAGTCCTCGGGCATGATGCTGACCTGCCTCAAGGAAACCGGCATCACCAAGCCGGAAGATTTCAAGGGCAAGACGCTCGGCGTCTGGTTCTTCGGCAACGAATATCCGTTCCTGTCCTGGATGAGCACGCTCGGCATCAAGACCGACGGTTCGCCGGATGGCGTCACCGTTCTGAAGCAGGGCTTCAACGTCGATCCGCTGCTGCAGAAGCAGGCCGCCTGCATCTCAACTATGACCTACAACGAATACTGGCAGGTCATCGATGCCGGCATCAAGGCGGAAGACCTCGTGACCTTCAAGTATGAAGACGAAGGTGTGGCCACGCTGGAAGACGGCCTCTACGTGCTCGAAGACAAGCTCGCCGACCCGGCCTTCAAGGAAAAGATGGTCAAGTTCGTCCGCGCGTCAATGAAGGGCTGGAAATATGCCGAAGCCAATTCCGACGAAGCTGCTGAAATCGTGCTCGAAAACGACGCCTCCGGCGCCCAGACGGAAGCCCATCAGAAGCGCATGATGAGCGAAGTGGCCAAGCTGACCGCTGGCTCGGCCGGCGCGCTCGACAAGGCCGATTACGACCGCACGGTCAAGACCCTGCTCGGCGGTGGCTCTGACCCGGTCATCTCCAAGGAGCCGACCGGCGCCTTCACCACAGAGATCACCGACGCGGCCCTGAAATAGTCTTGGCGGACCACTTCGAAACCTGGACACGGGGAGCGATCCCCGTGTCTTTTTGTAGGTTATACTGATCAATAGTGAACGTCGGATCTGGCAAATCCGCAACACTACCGTTCTATATTGAACAATTTTCAAGCCGTTGGGGGAATCGCGTGCTAAGCCTCTTGCAAGCGCTTTTGCAATCCCCCACCTCTTTCGCAAGTCTTCAAATGCCGCAATTGTGATGTAGCGTGCTACTGTCTGGATGGATCGCCAGAGTGAGCCGATCCGACCTCCATGACGTAACAGGCCATGAACTGCGAACATCGTTCTTTCTGGGAAGGGTCTTATGTTTCGACACACGAACGCAACAGCCGTGCTGATGGCTGCGAGCCTGTCTTTGTCGGCCTCGGTCGCAATGGCACAGGAGACCCAGCCCGCACCGGCCCAGGCCCTTCCCGCCATCATCGTCACCACGGCAGAAACGCGTGACCTCGTCGACCGGATCGTCGCGACCGGCACCATCAGGGCGGAGGAGGAAGTCCAGATCCAGCCTCAGGTCGAAGGACTGCAGATCAAGTCCCTGGATGCCGATGTCGGTGACACCGTCCAGGCCGAAACCGTCGTTGCCAAGCTCACCGAAGATGCGCTTCTGCTTCAGCGGAGCCAGTACGTCGCCAATCGTGCGAAGGCGGAAGCCGCACTCGCACAGTATCGGGCCCAACTCGTCGAAGCCGAAGCAAGCCTGAATGAGGCTCAGCGCCAATTTGAACGCGCAACGCGCCTGGCCTCTTCCGGTTCCGTCTCCACCTCGCAAAAGGAACAGGCGGAAACGACGCTCGCCAGTGCCACGGCGCGCACCGAAACCGCCCGTCAGGCCATCACCGTGGCCGAAGCGGATATCAAGGTGGTCGACAGCCAGATCGCAGACACCGACCTTCGCCTTGCCCGCACCGACGTGAAGTCGCCGGTGACGGGCACGATCTCTGTCCGTAACGCTCAGATCGGCGCCATCGCCACGGGCGCTGGCCAGCCGCTTTTCACCGTCATCCGCGACGGGCAGATCGAACTGGTGGCCGATGTGCCCGAAGTTCAGATCCTCCGGTTAAAGCCGGGACAGAAGGCCGCCATTTCGGTTGCCGGCAGCACGCAGCCATTGATGGGCTCCGTTCGCCTCGTGTCACCGGTCGTGGACCCTGTGAGCCGTCTGGGTGCTGTTCACATCGCCCTGGATGACGATGCTGCGGCCCGCGCCGGCATGTATGGCAATGCCGCCGTCACCGTGACGGAAGCTTCAGGTATAGCCCTGCCCCTGTCGGCCATCACCACTGAACAAGGCGTGACAACCGTCCGCAAGGTGACCGACGGAACGGTCCAGATGGTCGAGATCAAGACCGGCATTCAGGACGGAGCCTTCATCCAGGTGACCGAAGGCCTGAGCGAAGGTGACAAGGTCGTAGCCAAGGCCGGCGTTTTCGTCCGTGACGGCGACCGCATCAATCCTGTCGAAGAAACCAGCAGCGTTTCCAACTGAGAGGCGAGGACGCCATGAACTTCTCTGCATGGTCCATACGCAATCCGATTGCGCCGATCCTGGCCTTCTTCCTGCTGATGGTCGTCGGGATCCAGTCGTTCAACGCGCTGCCGATCACGCGTTTCCCGAACATCGACGTCCCCCTGGTCGCAATCAACGTCGGCCAGAGTGGCGCATCCCCGGCTGAGCTTGAAAGCCAGGTGACGAAGGAAGTCGAAGACGCCGTGGCGTCGATCACCGGCGTCGACGAAATCAACTCGACCGTGACAGACGGCCAGTCGCAGACCGTCGTCATGTTCCGCATGGAAGTGCCGACCGAACAGGCCGTCCAGGACGTCAAGGACGCGATCGACCAGATCCGCGGCGACCTGCCGGCATCGGTCGACGAACCGATCGTCACTAAGATCGATGTCGAAGGACAGGCGATCCAGAGCTTCGCGGTCTCCTCGCCCAACATGAATCTTGCCGAGCTCTCCTGGTTCGTCGACGATACCGTTAAGCGTGCCCTGCAGGGCCAGCCCGGCATTGGCCGGGTCGATCGCTACGGCGGCTCTGATCGCGAAGTCCGCGTCGAGCTCGATCCCAATCGTCTCGATGCCCTGGGCGTGACGGCCTCCGATATTTCCAGCCAATTGCAGGGCACGAACGTCGATCTCGGCTCCGGCCGCGGCCAGGTCGCGGGTGCTGAACAGTCGATCCGTACCCTCGGCGACAACCGGGATGTCGAGAGCCTTGCCAACACCACGATCGCCCTTCCCGGCAATCGTTTCGTCAAGCTCTCCGATCTCGGCCGGGTGGTCGACACCTATCAGGAACAGAAGTCCTTCGCCCGTCACGACGGCAAGCCGGTCGTCTCTTTCGCGGTCTTCCGTGCCAAGGGCGCGAGCGAAGTCAACGTCGCGGAAACCGTCGCCGAGAGCCTTGCCCAGGTGCGTGCGGAGAACCCCGACGTCCAGATCGAGATGATCGACGACTCGGTCTACTTCACCTACGGCAACTACGAAGCGGCCATGCACACTCTCGTCGAGGGCGCCATCCTCGCCGTCATCGTGGTCTTGCTCTTCCTGCGCAACTGGCGCGCGACGCTGATTTCGGCTGTGGCGCTCCCGCTCTCTGCCATTCCAACCTTCTGGGTCATGGACCTGATGGGGTTCTCGCTGAACCTCGTCTCGTTCCTGGCACTCACGCTCGCAACCGGTATCCTCGTCGACGACGCGATCGTCGAGGTGGAAAACATCGCCCGCCACATCAAGATGGGCAAGACGCCCTATCGGGCGGCGATCGAGGCAGCCGACGAAATCGGGCTCGCCGTGATCGCGACGACCTTCACGATCATCGCGGTCTTCGTGCCCGTCTCCTTCATGCCGGGCATTCCGGGCCAGTACTTCATCCAGTTCGGCCTGACGGTCGCCTTCTCCGTCTTCTTCTCGCTGCTTGTGGCGCGCCTCATAACGCCGATGATGGCCGCCTATCTGATGCGGGCCGAAGACGCGATGGACGACCATCACGACAATGACAGCCTGCCGCTCAAGATGTACACGAAGCTCGTGCGCTTCACGACGCGCCGCTGGTATTCGCGTCTCGGAACGCTCGCTGCCGCCATCGCCTTCCTGATCGGCTCCATCATGCTTCTCGCCGGCGTCCCTGGCAGCTTCATCCCACCGGAAGATGCAGGCCGTATCGTCCTGTCGGTCGAACTGCCCCCGAACGCGACGCTCGACGAAACCGAGCGCAAGACGGACGAAATCTACGCCGCCATCAAGGATGTGCCTGACGTCGCCAGCGTCTTCATTCTCGGCGGCTCCTCCCCGCGCGGGGATCTGGAGCTGCGTCGCGCAAGCGTCACGATGAACCTCGATCGCATCGAGCACTCGCTGACCAAGACGCTGGTGAACAAGGGGCTCGGCGGACTGCCGCTGATCGGCGACTACCTTCCGAAGCTGCCGGAAAATGGACGTGTCCGGGCGCAGTGGGACATCGAAGAAGAAGTCTTCAGCAAGCTCGCCTCGATCGCGGACATCCGCATTACAAAGCTCAACGACCGCGGTGAGCGCGACATCACCTTCAACTTCCTCTCCAAGAACGAAGAGGAACTGAACCAGGCTGTCGGCGTTCTGGAAGCCAAGCTTCGTCAAGTGCCGGAACTCGCCAATGTCAGCGCCGACGGCGCCCTGCCCCGTCCGGAACTGCAGATTCGCCCGCGTGCCGACGAAGCGGCCCGTCTTGGCATCACCGCCCAGCAGATCGCCCAGACTGTCCGTGTCGCCACCATTGGTGACGTGGATGCGGCCCTGCCGAAGATCTCGCTCGACAATCGGCAGATCCCGATCCGGGTCCAGGCCTCGCTCGACTTCCGCTCGGATCTCGCCGCCATCCGCAACCTGAAGATCCGCACGGCTAGCGGTGCAACGGTACCGCTGGCCAGCGTCGCCGACATCGACTATGCGGAAGGTGTGTCGTCCATTAAGCGCAACGACCGCAACCGGGTCGTTTCGATTGGTGCCGGCCTGCCGCAGGGCGTGGCGCTCGACACCGCGACTGCGGCCTTCCGCGATACGGTGGCGACCGCCGAGATCCCGGAAAGCGTGCGCCTTGCAGAGAGCGGCGATGCCAAGATCCAGGCCGAGATGCAGCAGAGCTTCCTCAACGCCATGATCCTCGGCCTGCTTCTGGTTCTGACCGTGCTGATTCTGCTATTCAAGGACGTGATCCAGCCCTTCACCATCCTCTTCTCGCTGCCGCTTGCCATCGGCGGCGTGGCCGTCGCGTTGATCATCACCAACAACGCGCTGTCCATGCCTGTCCTGATCGGCATTCTGATGCTGATGGGTATCGTGACGAAGAACGCCATCCTGCTGGTCGACTTCGCGATCGAAATGCGACGTCAGGGCATGGATCGCCTCGAAGCCATGGTGGAGGCAGGCCGCAAGCGCGCCCGCCCGATCATCATGACCTCGATCGCCATGTCGGCGGGCATGCTGCCCTCGGCGCTCGGTGTCGGCGAAGGCGGCTCGTTCCGCGCGCCCATGGCGATCGCTGTCATCGGCGGCATCATCGTCTCGACCGTGCTCAGCCTGGTGGTCGTTCCGGCCTTCTTCCTCATTCTCGACGACGTATCCCGCCTGCTCGGCTGGGCCTTCAGCCGCTTCGTCGGCAAGAAGGAAGAAGAGGAAGAGCCGCTGACTCCGGAAGTCCTGTCCTTCCTCGCCCGCAAGAACGTGCAGGCGCTCGAGGCGGTGGAACGACGGGTTGCAGCCGTTGAGCGCAGCCAGCCGGTGAACCGCAAGAGCGACGGCAACGGCAACGTCATCAACCTGCCGCCACTCGCGGCGGAGTGAGACGACACACCCACACGAAGAGGCCGGGCTCAGCGCCCGGCCTCTTGCGTTTGGAGCGGTTTGCCGCCTCACTTTAGGCAATTCTGATCCACCGGCAGATCGATTGATCGAAATCAATCCGAACTTCCCCGCCTCGCGATATTGTGACCGGACTGGAAAGAGCGCAATCACCCGCACCAGCAGGAGAAGCGCATATCCGACTGGGCGACAGGCCGGCGCGACGACCGCAGCGGTGCATGCCCGGATGCCATGATGGATGGGAGCCGTGACGACCGTGAACAAGATCCTGAGACTGAACACGCGCGACAAGAACACGCTTCTGCGAACGTCGTTCTTGTCTCAACTCGGCCCGACCGCCATGGCATCGATGATGGAGATCGCCAATATCTCCAACTACGAGGCACGCGACGTACTTTTCCGCGAGGGCGAGCCTGCAGAATGTTTCTACAGTGTCCTTAGCGGCTATGTGCGCCTTTATCGTCTCAACAAGGACGGCCGCGAAGCCGACATTCGCATTTGCGGTCCCGGCGATACCTTCTCCGAATGCCTGCTGCCCATGGGCGACAAGTATCTTTACAACGCTCAGGCTGCGGAGAACACGACACTCGCCCGTTTCGATCTGCAGAGAGTCCGTGCGCTCGCCGAACAGGAAAAGGATGTCGCCAAGGCGATCATTCGCTGCCTGTCTGACCATCTGCGCACGACCATGGACTGCATCGCCAATGATCGACTGCAGACGGCACCCCAGCGGGTCGCCCACTATCTGCTGACCCATTGTGCGACCGACGGCGGCCCCGCCTCGATACGCCTGCCCTTCCAGAAGAGCCTGCTCGCCGGCAAGCTCGGTCTTGCGCCCGAGGCCTTGTCGCGCGCCTTCTCAAGCCTGCGCCGTGCCGGTGTGACCGTGCGGGGACGCACGATCCAGATCAGCGACGTTAACGCCCTTAGGCAGATCTAAGCCTCGTCGCGGCTGAACGGCGTGCTTCCGCTCAGAGCCCCCCACTTTGCTGCAGGAAGTCGACGATCCGGTCCACGCCCGCGCCGCGCTTCAGATCCGTGAACACAAACGGCCGATCGGAGCGCATGCGGCCTGCATCCCGCTCCATGACGTCGAGATCGACGCCGACATGCGGTGCGAGATCGGTCTTGTTGATCACCAGCAAGTCCGAGCGGGTGATCCCCGGCCCGCCCTTGCGCGGGATCTCCTCGCCCTGGCAGACCGAGATCACATAAAGCGTGATATCCGCGAGATCCGGCGAGAAGGTTGCGGCCAGATTGTCGCCGCCCGACTCGATGAAGACGACGTCGAGATCCGGAATGCGCGCATTGAGGTCGGCAATGGCCTTGAGATTGATCGAGGCATCCTCACGAATCGCGGTGTGCGGACAGCCGCCCGTCTCCACCCCGACGACACGGTCAGAGGTCAGCGCCTGCATGCGGATCAACGCATCCGCATCCTCGCGGGTATAGATGTCGTTGGTGACCACGGCGATGGAATAGTCGTCGCGCATGGCCTTGCAGAGTTTCTCCGTCAGCGCCGTCTTGCCGGAACCGACCGGTCCGCCGATACCGACGCGAAGGGGACCATTCTTCGATTTCATCATGTTCGTCCTGTGTGAGCGCTGGGCTAGGATTGGAAAAGACGTGAATACTGAACCTCGTGCCGCATGCTAAGCGTATCCGCGATGATGGTGGCCGACCCGAGATCGTCCAGCCCGAGACGGCTCACCTCCAGGGAGCTCTTGAGGATCGGCGTTTCCGCGGCGGCAAGGATGGCAAGCCCGCGCGTTTGCCCGATGACCCCGAGCCGGATCGCCACCGAAACATATTGCGAGACCTGGGCATGCAGGAAGGCCGCGATCGCATCCACAAGGGGAACGGCATGCGCCGAAGCGATCGCGCCGACCGCGACACTGTACGGCGCAGGGCCTGCAAGCTCGTCAAGCCCCGGATGCGGCCAGGCCGCAGCGGCCCTGACGAAGGCCTCGCCGAGGCGGGTGGTTTCCGCATGCCGCTCGGCCGAGCCGGCCATAGCCGTGGCGAGCGAGACGATCTCTTCGAGTGATCGGCCCTCGGCTTGAACACGATGTGCCTCGGCAAGCAGGATCGCATCATTGCGCAAGCCGCCATGGGCCAGCAGAACACCGAGCCATGCCTCCACGCCGTCTCCATCGCCGACATGCCCTTCGACTACTGCGCTTTCCATGCCCGCTGAATAGGAAAAGCCGCCGACGGGAAAGGCCGGCGAGAGCCAGGCCATCAGCCGCAACAGCCCCTGACGTCCGGCCCCCTCCTCGGCATGCAGCTCAGCCATGGCCGGTCTCGTGGTGACCATGACCGCCATGCGCGTGATAAGCGCCACGCACCGGCTGGAACGGCTCGATAACTTCACTCACGGTGGCGCCCAGACCGCCGAGCATATCGCGGATGACGTGATCGCGCTGGATCAGGATGCGGTCAGCCTCGATCTGGGCTGCGAGATGCCGGTTGCCCAGATGCCAGGCGAGTTCGATCAGATGAAGGGTATCACGCGCGCGGATCTCGAACAGCCGCTCCTCGGCCGCCTGAATCTCGATCGTAGTGCCGTCATCAAGCAGCAGCCTGTCGCCGTGGTGGAAGAGCACGGCTTCCTTGAGGTCCAGCATGACCATCTCGCCATTGTCGAGATGCAGCAGCTTCCGCCTCAGGTGACGTCCGTCATGGGGAAGAACGACAATCCCCTCCGGCGCATCCGTGATGAAGCCGGCAGGTTTGAAAGACGTCGCGCGCTGCATGAAAACTCCGACATGGCTGTTTTTTGAACCATGCACAGGAATGAGGCACCCGGCAAGATCGTTCTTCAGCCTCGTGACATCGACACACGGGAATTGCGCGAAGGCTCGCTCGCATCGAGAACTGAAGTTTCGACGCAGGGCAGGTCGCGCTCGTGGATTACCCTGTCGCGCCCACAGTCCTTGGCGAGATAGAGAGCTCTGTCCGCAGCCGCATAGACGCCTTCCACACGCCGGCCGGCTATGAAATCGGCGACCCCGATCGAGACTGTCACAGCCAGGTCCTTGTCATCGAAGACTCTGGCACCGGCCGCCACGGCTTGGCGGGCCTGGTCGAGCATCGCAAGCCTTTCTTCGACCTCGCCGCCATTGAGGATGACGCCAAATTCCTCGCCGCCCAGCCGCGCCACGAGTGGCATGTCGCCGAAGATCCGAGTAAGGACGACAGCAATCGCCCGGATGACCTCGTCCCCCGCCTGGTGGCCGAACCGGTCATTGATGCGCTTGAACCGGTCGATGTCGATGATGGCGAGCGATGCGTCACCATCGACCGTGACGAGTGCGTCGTTGAACGCGCGCCGATTGGCCAGCCCGGTCAGGCTGTCCGTCTGGCTGAGACGCTGGAATTCTGCGCGAGAATGGTCGAGATCACGGATGACATTTCCCGCGACATAGGCGAGCGCGCCGGAGAGAGTGCCGGCAAACAGCCAGGAGAAGGCGACGATCAGCTTCGCCATCTGTGCCAACGGCAGGGCAACAATGTGCAATCCGTAAAGCAGCGGAAGTGAAGCGAAGGCCGCAAGACTGGTGACGATCACAGACCGGAAACTGACCGCAAGGGCGAAACGCCAGATCGCGCCCGGAGCTTCGAAGCTCCCAGGATCAATCCTTTGCCATAGCCAATTGCAGACGAGAATCACTGCATGCTCCTTCATGAACATGCGCATTGGATTAGGCCCGGACACTTCCTCAATTGCTAATGTAATCGTTCAAATGCGAGAGATCGGGCATATGAATGCGACCCGACCTAAAATGGACGAATGCGCGACAATCGGGAGAATTCGTAGGCTGACCACCTCTCGCCCCGCGAGTGGATTAAGCGCCCTGATGCAGGTCGATGGAGAGATCGAGCAATTGCGGCAGCGGCGTCCACCAGCCGGTTCGAACCCCGCCAGCGCGCAGCATGGCCGCCGTCCAGGTGTTACAGCCGATCAATGCATTGAAGGACCCTTTGGCCTCGAAGAAGGCATCGTCCATGCCATAGGCAGCCCCGGGAACGACAACCGGCGCACTACCATCTCGTACGAAGCTCGCCCGTATTGCAGCGATCATCTGACTGCGCCCCTCAGCTGTAACCGCCAGAGGACGAACCGCTGGATGGGACAGATCAATCAGTCCTGCGACTGAGACATGCATCACCGATCGATCGATCGTCAGCGCCCTCAGGACCGGCAGCGGTCGGACATCGCCCCAGGTCGGCGTCTCGATATAGAAGGACCGCCCGCCCCAGCCGAAGACGAGATACTCGACCCCAGGCATGTCCATCGGCAAGCCGGCCGGGATGAGGTCGGCGAAGGCGACGCGAACCTCGTCATCCATGGGCAGCGCGATGTCTATATGGATTGGATTGGCCAGAAGCAGGATCTCACGGCCCGCACCGGGCGAGGCCGCAGCAGGCATTGTCAGGGGGCGAGCCACGACCGTGCCCAAGGCGGCAGCGAGGAGAAGTGCGGCCATCAGACCACCCAACCACGTGGCTATGCGACGCATGCCCGCCGTCAGAACAGGAAATACCGCTGCGCCATCGGCAGTTTCGTCGCAGGTTCGCAGGTCAGCAACTCACCATCGGCGCGCACTTCATAGGTCTCCGGGTCCACTTCCACATGCGGCGTCAAGTCGTTGTGGATCATCGACTTCTTTGAAATGCCACCACGCGTGTTCTTGACCGCGACGAGCTGCTTGGCGACACCCAGACGATTGCCGAGACCGGCATCGATGGCGGCCTGGCTGACGAAGGTGACGGACGTATTGGTGCGTGCCTTGCCATAGGCGCCGAACATCGGACGGTAATGCACCGGCTGCGGTGTAGGGATCGAGGCATTCGGATCGCCCATCGGGGCGGCCGCAATCATGCCGCCCATCAGGATCATATCCGGCTTCACGCCGAAGAAGGCCGGGTTCCAAATCACGAGGTCGGCGCGCTTGCCGACTTCAATCGAGCCGATCTCATGGGACACCCCATGGGCGATCGCCGGGTTGATCGTGTATTTCGCGATGTAACGCTTGGCGCGCATATTGTCATTGTCGCCGGTCTCCGACGGCAGCGCGCCACGCTGGCGCTTCATCTTGTCGGCCGTCTGCCAGGTGCGGATGATCACTTCGCCAACGCGGCCCATGGCCTGGCTGTCGGAGGAGATGATCGAGAAGGCGCCGATATCGTGCAGGATGTCTTCCGCCGCGATCGTTTCCTTGCGGATGCGGCTTTCGGCAAAGGCGATATCTTCAGGGATCGACGACGACAGGTGATGGCAGACCATCAGCATGTCCAAGTGCTCGGCAATCGTGTTGACCGTATAGGGCCGCGTCGGATTGGTCGACGACGGGATCACGTTCATCTGGCCGCAGATCTTGATGATATCAGGCGCATGACCGCCGCCCGCCCCTTCCGTATGGAAGGCATGGATGGTGCGCCCCCTGATGGAATTGACCGTATCCTCGACGAAGCCGCTTTCATTCAGCGTGTCGGTGTGGATCATCACCTGCACGTCATACTGATCGGCAACCGAAAGGCAGCAATCGATCGCCCCTGGCGTCGTGCCCCAGTCCTCGTGCAGCTTGAGCGAGGTGGCACCGCCCAGCACCATTTCCTCGAGCGCGCCGGGCAGCGAAGCATTGCCCTTGCCAGCAAAGGCGAGGTTCATCGGGAAAGCATCGGCCGCCTCGATCATCCGCGCGATGTGCCACGGACCCGGCGTGCAGGTGGTGGCGAGCGTACCATGCGCCGGACCGGTGCCGCCGCCCAGCATGCAGGTGAGGCCGGACATCAGCGCTTCCTCGATCTGCTGCGGGCAGATGAAGTGGATATGTGCGTCCATGCCGCCGGCCGTGATGATCTTGCCCTCGCCGGCAATCGCTTCCGTGCCGGGACCAACGATGATGTTCACACCGGGCTGGGTGTCCGGATTGCCGGCCTTCCCGATCGCAACGATCCGGCCGTCCTTCAGCCCGATATCGGCCTTCACGATGCCCCAATGGTCGAGGATCAGCGCATTGGTGATCACAGTATCCACGGCACCATTGGCGCGCGTCACTTGGCTCTGGCCCATGCCGTCACGGATGACCTTGCCGCCGCCGAACTTCACCTCTTCCCCATAGGTGGTGAAATCCTTTTCCACCTCGATGAACAGCTCCGTATCTGCAAGACGCACCTTGTCGCCCGTGGTCGGACCGAACATCGAAGCATAGGCGGCGCGGGACATCTTGAAGGACATGGCGTCAGGTTCCTTGGGCGAGGGAAGAAACGAAGAGGGGTTGCAACCGCATCACGCGGCCGCTGGCAATATGCTGATCGACCAGTCGACGTTCGGCATCGAAGGGATGGCCGTCCCAGCCGCTATGGCCGAAACCGGCAAGGATGATAGCGTCGCTGGCATGCCGCGGGTCGGACAACAGCGCCTGGATCACGACCATGCCGCTGGACGGTACGACATAGGGCTCGGCGCCGAGCAGCAACAGGGCGTCGTCGAGCGCCTCATGCACCGACCGGTTGATAATCCGGTGCTGTTTGCCGTTTGCCGTCGCAAAGGTCTCGAAGCCATCGGTGTAATCGTCGCAGAAGTCATCGAGCTCGGGATGGCTGGTCGCGAGGTCCGGTTTCAGGGCGGCAAACAGATCCGGATCGCGCACCGACCAGATCTCGGCGGTACGGCCGACGGCCTCGCTGTCGCGCCATTCGGGATCGGCGAGCATGGCAGCGCCCGGGCGTCCCGTGTTGCACACGGCGATCACATCGGTCTTGCGACCGGCCGCGCCGAAATTGCGGCTGCCGTTGAAGCGGATGACCATGTCGGCGGCGTCGATCAGAGGAGCTGCCCCCTCATCCACCGCACCATTGCCCACGATCATGATCTGTCTTGCCCGAGCCATCGCGTCACACCCTCAATAGAGCCCGACCAGCGATTTCAACTCTTCCGTACGGCGCGTCGTTAGTTCCGCAAGGCAGGACGAAATCGTCAAAGGCTGCATCGAACCACCTTGGACCGAGTAACCTTCGACATCACAGGCCGCGTCGCGATAAGCGAGCCAGGCACGCTGCGAAACCAGAAGTCGCTTGGCGGCCCCGTTGTCGTCCGAGGGCGGCGACGCCTTGTCCCATTCAAGGAGAGCGGCGCGTGTCTCGGCCCATTGGGCATTCATTGCGGCATCGGCTTGTCGATATTCCTCGGCCGCACATTGGTTCATGTCGGCCTGGGTCTGGGCATTGTTGCAATCGACGTTCCGCACATCCTCGCTCGAGGCCGGCGCGTCCTTCAGCAATACGCAGCCACACGTGAGGAGGATCAGACCCCAGTTCATTGAACGCACCATAACAGCTTCCTATTCAGATAAATGGACATGATTAGACTTTGCCCATGACCTGCTGGCGGAAACCATATACCTCGCGCAGACCCGACAATGGGATCAGCGTGACCTGCCGCGTCTGGCCTGGCTCGAACCGCACTGCCGTACCGGCCGGGATGTCGAGCCGCATTCCTCTCGCCTGCTCACGCTCGAAGAGGAGCCCGGCATTGGTTTCGAAGAAATGATAGTGGCTGCCGACCTGAACCGGCCGGTCGCCACTGTTGGACACCTCGATCGTAACGGTCGGAAGACCGGCGTTGAGTTCGAGTTCGCCTTGCGCGGGAATGATTTCACCGGGGATCATGACACTTCAACTCCAGACCAAGAGGGCGCCTTTGACAAGACGATTATGATTGCAAACGCAACAACGGGCTCAGCCAGCGCGGACGGGCACGCAGCCTTCGGCCTTCAGAACACGCTTTGTGGAAGCAGGATTGTTCGCGAGCTTGGCGACGGGACGGATTGGACGGCGCACCAGTTCGCCACTACAATTTGGGCAGATGCCGGCAAGCGTGGTTTCGGCGCAATCGGCACAATAGGTGCATTCGAAACTGCAGATCATCGCCTGGCTTTCTGGCGGCAGGTCCTTGTCGCAGCACTCGCAATTGGGTCGAAGTTCCAGCGCCATGTTCAGATCCTCAGCGGATGGGTTCGTGCACGGTGACGAGCTTCGTGCCATCGGGGAAGGTCGCCTCGATCTGCACGTCGTGGATCATCTCGGCAATGCCTTCCATCACCTGGTCGCGGGTGATGACATGCGCGCCCGCCTCCATCAGATCCGCCACCATCCGGCCATCACGCGCGCCTTCGACGACGAAGTCGGTGATCAGCGCAATCGCTTCCGGATAGTTGAGCTTCACGCCCCGCTCCAGCCGGCGCCGGGCCACCATGGCGGCCATCGCGATCAGCAGTTTGTCCTTTTCCCGCGGCGTCAGATTCATGCGTGCTCCAATGGCGTGATCGTCAGAGATTCCAGACTTTTGGCACAGACGCGCCCCCGCGCAAGGCCGAAATGACGGGCAACAGGATTTTTCTCAAGGCAAAGCCGTCAGGGGCGGCCACACGGGCAACAAGCTTGCCTTGCCAATGACTTACGCCGCCCATTTCTTCACCGATATGCTCACGAATTGGGCGGATCAGCGCTTCGGCACGTGGGCTGACGAGGATAAGCGTGGCAAAGGCAACGCGCCCGGCCAACACCGCCGGAGATGCCACGAGACCAGCGACATCCCCCCCGAGCTTCAGCTCTTCGGCATGCAAAAGCTGCCCCCCACGGCGGATCCGCCAGCGGTCGCGAACCAAACCGGCATTCATCGCCTCGCCCATGGCCTTGCGCCCGAGCAAGATCGCCTCGACGGCGAGAAATTCGGAGTCCTCGGCGAGGTCGACCTCCAGCCGGCGTGTCAGCGATGCGTTGTCGAAGAGAATGCTTTCCTGCGGCAGCCAGTGCATGCGGGCGCCCTCGCCTACCTCGATGCGTGTGGTGATCTGACCCGTTCCAGCAGAGGCCTTGTAGATCTTCTCGCAGGCCTGTGTGGTCGCGGTGAGGAAGCATCCGGGACCGGCCCTGAAACTCCAGTCGAACTGGTCCCCGCCGGTGATGCCGCCGGCGGTGTTGATGATGACGGCCTCAAGCTCGTCGCTGAAGGTCTCCGGCAGGCGGATCTTCGCCGCCCCCTCCTGATAAAGCTCGGCGATGCGCGTGCGCCCGCCGAGCGACTTCGTCACAAGTCGTCCGACACCAACGGCGCGTTGCTGCCTGGTTTGCTGGATGGGCTGCACCTTGTCCCCTGCCCGCCATCGCTGATCGCGGCGGTTTTCTGTTTGTCGCCGCAGGCAGCATCGACCGCGACTGTCGCAATCATCTCGCCGCCCGAGGCCTTGAAGAATTCCCACATTCTGTCGGTCGCATCAACCTCGCGGATCGAGTTGTCGCCATTCGAGGCGAGACGGAAGCGGACCGTGCGGGCTGGCCAGGCGTGGTCGGCGCTGGCAATCACATAGGAGACTACGCTGGTGCCGGCACGGCAACCGGCATAGGTCGCTACGTCGGCATTTTCGCCTGTCTCAAGCGAGGCCCGCGTCTCGCAGCCATTCAACTCGGCCCAGCGGTTTAGGGCGACTTCGCCGCCATAACGCCAATAGGCCCGGCCACCGCCTTCGAACGGATTGACGTGATCCTTCTTGCCCGAGAAGGCGATGATCGACACCGGCCGGCTCGGCTGGCAGCTTTCGCGCCGCGGCTGCCAGACACCATTTTCCTCGACCGGGGTACCGGCGCGTAGGCCCATGACGAAGCCGGCGGCAGCAAAGTCACCAAAGCCGTTGCAGATATATTGCGACAGCATGCGCCCGCCGCCGGAATAACCCGAGGCATAAACCTTGGTGGAATCGATGCAGAGCGTATCCTTGGCAAGCTTCAGAAGCTCACGGATAGCGGCGGATTCATCCGCCCCGTCACCTGCGGTGACACCGGGCACGTTCCAGGCATGCGTATTGGGCAATTCGCCCTTCAGGCTGCCGGCGAGCGCCATGACAACGAAGCCCTCGCGCTCGGCGACTTCGTTCCAATGGCTGCGGCCAAGCTGGACCTTGGGATTGCTGTTCGATCCATGGAAATCGAGAACAAGCGGAACCTTCTTCTTCCCCGTATAGCTCGAGGGGATCACATAGACCACCTCGCGCTCCACGCCACCGGACTGGAAGGTGAGACCGTATTGGCCAGGTTCGATCGGACTGCCGCAAGTGGCAGCCTGTGCGGCAGCGGTCGAGATACCAAAGAGAAAAAGCCCCGCGACCACGCGCAATACGCCGCGTGCCCGCACGTGTGGGAATACCGTGCTGGTTGTCATGGATGTGCCTTCTGTTCGCAGATGCGCGCTTAATACCACGCGTGTCCCTAGCATCAACCCGACTTCGCTAATAAATCATCAACCCTGTCTTGCAAAATTATACGGTCAGATGACGCCGCGCTTCCGGTGTATCGAGCGTCTCGGCCGCGCCCTGATGCACGATCTCGCCGCGATCCATGATGTAAACGTGATCGGCAAGCTCCCGGCAGAAATCGAGATACTGCTCGACCAGCAGGATCGCCATGCCGGTCGTGTCGCGCAGATAACGGATCGCCCGACCGATATCCTTGATGATCGACGGCTGGATGCCTTCCGTCGGCTCGTCCAGCACCAGGATCTTCGGCCGCGTCACCATGGCCCGGCCGATCGCCAGTTGTTGCTGCTGCCCACCGGAGAGGTCGCCGCCGCGCCGCGACAGCATCGTGTCCAGCACGGGGAAGAGCGCGAAGATATCATCCGGAATGAAGCGGTCCTTGCGGTCGAGCGGCGCATAGCCGGTCTCCAGGTTTTCCCGGACGGTCAGAAGCGGAAAGATCTCGCGACCCTGCGGCACATAGCCGACGCCGGTCCGCGCCCGGTTGAACGGCGCCATGCCATTAAGCTTCGTGCCATTGAAGGTGATCGTGCCGGCCGAGACCGCATGCTGGCCGGTAATGGCGCGCAAGAGCGACGACTTGCCGACGCCGTTGCGGCCGAGCACGCAGGTGATCTTTCCCATCTCGGCATTGATGGAAACGCCGCGCAGGGCTTGGGCTGCACCGTAATGGAGATTGACGTTTTCGACTGTCAGCATGGCAATTCTCTTTTCATATCAAAGTCGCCCCTCATCCGGCTGCCGCCACCTTCTCCCCGCAAGCGGAGAGAAGACCCCGTGCCGCTGCCCGCCCAGCCACCGCTGAGGTCTCGGCGATCAAGTCCCCTCTCCCCGCCTGCGGGGAGAGGGTTAGGGTGAGGGGCAAAAGCGCCCGAGCACCCATCCTCACCGCCCCAGATAGTTCTCGATGACCTTCTGGTCGTTCGAGACAAAATCGATCGTACCCTCGGCCAGCACCGAGCCTTCCGCCAGACACGTCACCTTGACGCCGAGATCGCGGATGAAGCCCATGTCGTGTTCGACGACGACGACAGAACGGGTCTTGGCGATTTCCTTGAGGAGAATGGCGGTCTCCGCCGTCTCGGCATCGGTCATGCCGGCGACCGGCTCGTCGACGAGAAGAAGCTTCGGCTCCTGCGCCAGCAGCATGCCGATCTCCAGCCACTGCTTCTGGCCATGAGAGAGATTGGCGGCGAATTCGTCCTTGCGATGGGTGAGGCGCACCGTCTCGAGGATTTCCTCGATGCGCGCCTTGTCTTTGGACGACAGGCTATAGAACAGCGTAGCAAAGACACCGCGCTTGCGGTTCAGCGCCAGCTCCAGATTGTCCCAGACAGTATGGCTTTCGAACACCGTCGGCTTCTGGAACTTGCGGCCGATCCCGAGCTGGGCAATCTCGGCCTCGTCCTTCTTCGTCAGGTCGATCTTTCCACCGTCGAAGAACACTTCGCCACTGTCGGGCCGGGTCTTGCCCGTGATGATGTCCATCATCGTCGTCTTGCCGGCACCGTTTGGGCCGATAATGGCGCGCAGTTCCCCGGGCTCGACGATGAAGGAGAGGGAATTCAGCGCCTTGAAGCCGTCGAAGGAAACGGAAACACCGTTGAGATAGAGCAGGCTGGACGTGGTCTGGTCGCTCATCACATCACTCCGCAGCCACAGGGGCCGATTGGGGTTTCACGTCGCTGTTGGCCGCATCCTTGTCCGCCTCGCGGGCATAGTCCTTGCGCTTCGCGAGATAGGCCTGGACGGTGCCGACGATGCCCTTGGGCAGGAAGAGCGTGACGAAGATGAAGAGGCCGCCCAGCGCAAACAGCCAGAGATCGGGGAAGGCACCAGTGAAGTAGCTTTTCCCCACATTGACGAGGATCGCCCCGATGATCGGCCCGATCAGCGTGCCTCGTCCGCCGACAGCCGTCCAGACGACCACTTCGATGGAATTGGCCGGCGCGAATTCACCCGGATTGATGATGCCGACCTGCGGCACGAACAGCGCACCGGCGACACCCGCCATCATCGCCGAAACGACGAAGGTGAAGAGCTTGATGTTCTCGACCCGGTAGCCGAGGAAGCGCACGCGACTTTCGGCATCGCGCACCCCGACCAGTACCTTGCCGAATTTCGAGCGGGTGATGCCGGACGCAATGACCAGGCAGAGCGCCAGGAAGATCGCGGAGAGCGCAAAGAGCACCGCACGCGAGCCATCCGCCTGGACGGAGAAGCCGAGGATTTCCTTGTAGTCGGTCAGACCATTATTGCCGCCAAAACCCATGTCGTTGCGGAAGAAGGCAAGCATCAGGGCATAGGTCATCGCCTGGGTGATGATCGAGAGATAAACGCCGTTCACCCTTGAGCGAAAGGCGAACCAGCCGAAGACAAAGGCGAGCAGGCCAGGAACGATCAGCACCATCGCCATGGCGATGGGGAACATGTTCATCCCATGCCAGAACCACGGCAGTTCCTTCCAGTTCAGGAACACCATGAAGTCCGGCAGGATGGGATCGCCATAGACGCCGCGGGAGCCGATCTGGCGCATCAGATACATGCCCATGGCATAACCGCCGAGCGCGAAGAAGGCGCCGTGACCGAGCGACAGGATACCGCAATAGCCCCAGACGAGATCGAGCGCCAGCGCCAGCAGCGCGTAGCAGAGATACTTGCCGAGCAGCGACATGATGTAGGTCGGTACATGCAGTGCGCTGTCGGGCGGCGTGAGCAGGTTGAGCGCCGGAATGAGCAATGCGAAGGCGACGAGAATGCCGGCGGCAATGAGGATCTTGCCTTCGAGTGCGCGCAGAATGAAGCCGGTAATCATGCTTCCACCGCCCTTCCCTTGAGCGCGAACAGGCCGCGCGGTCGTTTCTGGATGAAGAGGATGATCAGCACGAGCACAAGGATCTTGCCGAGCACGGCGCCGACCGAGGGTTCGAGGAACTTGTTGAGGATGCCGAGCGAGAGCGCTCCGACCAGTGTGCCCCAGAGATTGCCGACGCCGCCGAAGACCACGACCATAAAGCTGTCGATGATGTAGGACTGGCCAAGGTTCGGAGAGACGTTGTCGATCTGGCTGAGCGCCACCCCGGCAATGCCTGCGATGCCCGAGCCGAGCGCGAAGGTGAAGGCATCGACCCAAGGCGTGCGGATGCCCATGGACGAGGCCATGCGACGGTTCTGGGTGACGGCCCGCATCTGCAGACCGAAGGCGGACTTCTTCATCAGCGCCAGCAAAGCAAAGAAGATGGTGAGCGAGAAGAGCACGATCCACATGCGGTTCCAGGTGATCGTCATGCCGCCCAGCGCGAACGAGCCGGACATCCAGGACGGGTTACCGACTTCCTGGTTGGTGGGTCCGAAGATCGTGCGGATCGTCTGCTGGAGGATGAGCGAAATGCCCCAGGTGGCGAGCAGCGTTTCGAGTGGCCGGCCATAGAGGAAGCGGATCACGCCACGCTCGATGACGAGCCCGATCGCGGCCGTCACCAGAAAGGCGACGGGAAGCGCGATCGCCAGCGACCAGTCGAAGAGATCGGGATAGCTGGTGCGGATGACCTGCTGCACCATGAAGGTGGAGTAGGCACCGATCATCACCATCTCGCCATGCGCCATGTTGATGATGCCCATGACACCGAAGGTGATGGCAAGGCCGATGGCGGCGAGCAGCAGCACCGAACCGAGCGAGATGCCGTACCAGACATTCTGGCCCATATCCCAGAACAGCAGACTGCTCTCGATCTTGGCAATCGCCGAGTCCAGATCGGGTTTGAGGCTTTCATCGATGGTGGACGACACCGACATCAGGATGCCAATGGCTTCCCGTCCACCCAGCGAGGCGACGGTGTCGATCGCCCCACGCTTCTCATCGACAGAGCGGTCCGAGGCGAGGACCGAGACGGCCCGCGCCTCTTCCATGCGCGCCTTGACTTCCCCGTCCTGTTCCGTCGCGAGTGCCGTTTCGACGAGATCGAGATTTTCCGCACTCGGCGACTGCAGCACCGCCTGGGCCGCAGCCAGCCTGACGCTGCGGTCGGGGCTGAGCAGTGTCAGTCCGCCGAGCGCCGACCGGATCGCACGGCGCAGCGTGTTGTTCACCCTGATCTTGGTGAAGACGCCCTTCGGCTCCTCGGCGATCGTCTCGCCCGAAAGGGGATCGATCGCTGCGAGATTGCTGCCCGCAGGTTTGGTGATGACCACCTGACTGTCCGACTTGCGGACATAGAGATCGCCTTCGGCAAAGGCTTCGAGTGCCGGCACGACACGCGGATCGCCGGTTGCGGCGATCTGGCCGAGCAGCTCTTCGGCCTGCTTGAAATTGGCCTTGCCGAGCGCGTTGAGCAAATCCTTCGCATCGCTCTGCGCCATGGACGGCGCGGCGAAAGCGAAGAAGGCGAAAAGCAGTGTGATGAAACGGATAAGCATTCCCTTGTCCCCCGGTTGGCGGGGCGGCGGGGCTCGAAAAGCCCCTAATCCGCCTGCCGGAACCTCCTCCCCGCGAACGGGGAGAAGGACGATTGCCGCAGCCTCACCAATCATGATCAGCGTATTTGTTGGCACGTCCCTCCCCCCGCTTGCGGGGAGAGGGTTAGGGTGAGGGGCTGAGACCTGAAGGTCAGCCGATCAGCTACCCTTGCCGCCGCACTTGCCGGTAGCGACGTTAAAGTTGCCGCATTCCATCGGCTTGCGCCAATCGGAGATCAGGTCCTTGGAGTCAGGCAGATAATCCGACCATTCGTCACCGACGACAGACGGGGTCTGTTGGACGATTTCGAACTGGCCGTCGGCCTGGATTTCACCGATCAGCACCGGCTTGGTGATGTGGTGGTTCGGCATGACGGTCGAGGTGCCGCCAGACAGGTTCGGGACGGACACGCCGATGATCGAGTCGAGAACGGCATCGGTCTCGGTCGTGCCGGCCGCTTCGACGGCAGCGACCCAGGCCTGGAAGCCGATATAGGCTGCTTCCATCGGGTCGTTGGTCACGCGCTTGTCGTTCTTGGTGAAGGCATGCCAGGTGTCGATGAACTCGGCATTCACAGGCGCATCGACGGACTGGAAGTAGTTCCAGGCGGCGAGATGGCCGACCAGCGGTGCGGTGTCGAGGCCGGCGAGTTCTTCCTCCCCGACGGAGAAGGCGACGACCGGGATGTCTTCGGCCTTGATGCCCTGGTTGCCCAGTTCCTTGTAGAAGGGAACGTTCGCGTCACCATTGATGGTCGAGACGACGGCCGTCTTCTTACCTTCCGAGCCGAACTTCTTGATGTCGGAAACAATGGTCTGCCAGTCGGAATGACCGAAGGGCGTGTAGTTGATCATGATGTCTTCTTCGGCAACGCCCTTGGACATCAGATAGGCTTTGAGGATCTTGTTGGTCGTCTGCGGATAGACGTAGTCGGTACCGGCCAGAACCCAGCGCTCGACGCCTTCGTTTTCGGCAAGGTAATCGACGGCCGGAATGGCCTGCTGGTTCGGAGCAGCGCCTGTGTAGAAGATGTTGCGCGAGGATTCTTCACCCTCGTACTGGACCGGGTAGAAGAGGATTGAGTTCAGCTCTTCGAAGACCGGCAGAACAGACTTGCGCGAAGACGAGGTCCAGCAACCGAAGACGGCCGCAACCTTGTCCTTTTCGATCAGCTCGCGGGCCTTTTCGGCAAACAGCGGCCAATCGGAAGCCGGGTCGACGACGACGGCTTCGAGCTTCTTGCCGAGAACGCCACCCTTCTTGTTCTGCTCTTCGACGAGCATCAGCATGGCGTCTTTCAGGGTGGTTTCAGAAATCGCCATCGTGCCGGACAGCGAATGCAGAACGCCGATCTTGATCGTGTCTTCCTGGGCGAAAGCGCCGTGGAAGGCCGTGGTCGACAGCATGGCGCCGAGCAGCGCGCCTGTCAGTTTCATCTTCATGGACATTGTTGTGATCCCCTCTTCTTGGTCGCAACCGGTCGGTTAATGAGCGTTAACCGTTGCTGAAGGGGACTATCGGATGCTGCGGCGCGAAAACGTATACGTCGTTTAACGTAGGTCGGGTGGTAAAAGGCGGAATCCGGGGCCGCACTCACCGATCGCGGACGCATCGCGTGGTGCCGATACGATGACGGCTTGTTAGCCCGTATGATGAAATCCTATATGACGGAGACAAGCAAAGGACACGTCATGGATCTACCGCCGCGCCGAAGCGCCCTCAAGGAGGCGACATGGACCGCCCATATGGCACTCGATGCCCTGGTCGGCGGCTTCGGGACAATTGCCGACTATCGCCGCTATCTCGCAGGGATCGCCGCCTTCCGGCTGCCGGTCGAGACATGGCTGTCGAGAAACGACCTGCCGCAGGCCTTTGCCGATTGGCAGCCGGGCTTCGTTCGGGACGAGCTGAGGGCCGATCTTGCCGATCTCGACACGCCGGAGCCCACAGTGCTCCGCCCCTTCTCTCCGCCGGAAGGTGAAGGTGTTATCGGCTTGCTTTATGTGCTGGAAGGCTCCTCGCTGGGCGCCCGCCTCCTGGCAAAACGGGCCGAAGCCCTCGGATTTTCGGAGGAATTCGGCGCCAGACATCTTTTTTTGCAAGCTCGGAACTTTTCCAACTGGCGTGCGTTCTCAGAGCGTATGGAGAACGTGCGTGGATACGACGCCCGCGCATCTGCGCACTGGGCAAACACCGCTTTCGACTATGCTCGTGATGCCTTCGAAAGCGCCCTGAATGCTGACAACCCCGTCCGTTGACCTGACCAATTGTGATCGTGAACCGATCCACATTCCAGGTTCCATCCAGCCACATGGCTGTCTTATATCCTGCGACCCTTCCATCACGACGGTCCGCCGTTACTCAGCCAATGCATCCGAAATGCTGGGTGTGTCGCAGAGGCTGGAAGGCCAGTTGATTGCGGATCTCTTCGGCGCCGACGTTACCCACGACATCAGAAACGCCATTGCTGCAGCGCCGGACGCGAGCCGCCCGGCGGTGATCGCGCATCTGCCCCTACCGAACGGCCAGTTTTTCGACGTTGCTGTCCATCGCCAGATGCAAGGCGCGATCCTGGAATTTGAACCGTCACTCAGGCGAACCCAGCCCCTGCAGCTGGCGCGCGAAATGATCGGTCGGGTCAAAGACATCAACGACATCGATCTGTTGATTTCCGCATCGGCGAAACTCGTGCGCTCGGTGCTCGGCTATGACCGTGTCATGATTTACCGGTTCGAAGAAGACGGATCCGGCAAGGTGGCGAGCGAGGCCAAGCGTCACGATCTGGAAAGCTTCCTCGGCCAGTATTTCCCGGCAACCGACATCCCGCGTCAGGCCCGCATCCTCTACATGCAGAACCCGATCCGCGTCATCTCGGATGCCCGCGGTCAGAGGGTGGACCTTCTTCCCGCAGTGGAAGAGCAAGCATCACCGCTCGATCTTTCCTTTGCCCACCTGCGCAGTGTCTCCCCGATCCATTGCGAATATCTGCGCAACATGGGGGTGTCTGCCTCCATGTCGATCTCCGTGATCGTCGACGATCGCCTGTGGGGCCTCATCGCCTGCCATCACTATGCGCCGAAGACGCTGACGATGTCGGAGCGAATTGCCGCGGAAATGTTCGGGGAGTTCTTCTCGCTGCATCTTCTGGCGCTCAAGCAGAAGCGCAAGCTCGACATTGCCAATGAAGCCCGCCGGTCGCTGGATCGCTTTCTCCAGGCGGCCTCCCACCATACCGACCTCGACCAGATTTTGACGGCGGCCCTGCCCGAATTCCAGTCTCTCTTTGCCTGTGACGGCGTGGGAATGTGGATGAACGGACGCTGGACCGCCATCGGCGCCACCCCGCCGCGCGGCCGGGAAATGGATCTTGCCCGCTTCATCGGTGAAGTCGCAGACGGCCGTATCTGGTCGACGAAAACGCTCTCCGAGGACTATCCACCGGCAGCCGATTATTTCGAGGACGTCTCAGGCGTCATGGCGGTTCCGCTGTCGCAGATCCCGCGGGATTATCTCTTCTTCTTCCGCAAGGAACGGCTGCAGACGCTCAATTGGGCCGGCAATCCGGAAAAGACCTATGAAACGGGGCCGCTCGGCGACCGCCTGACCCCGCGCAAGAGCTTTGCCATCTGGAAGGAAACCGTCCAGCGGCAAGCGACTCCGTGGCGCGATTCTGACTTCGAGATCGCGGAGGCGATCCGCTCAGCCATCGTCGAGATTGTGCTGCGCCACAACGAACTGATGCAGGAAGAACGCAGCAAGTCGGATGTCCGCCAGCGCATGCTGAACGAGGAACTGAACCATCGCGTGAAGAACATCCTCGCGGTCATCAAGTCACTCGTCACAGCCCCCTCCCAGGATCAGGTCCCGATCCAGGATTATATCGGCTCGCTCCGCGGCCGCATACACGCGCTCTCCCATGCCCATGACCAACTGACCCGGGGCGGCGGCGGCGGCACATTGAACGACCTGCTCGACGCAGAACTCCTCCCCTACCGCGCCGGTCGCAGCAAGATTGTCGTCAATGGGCCTTCGGCGACGCTCGACGCCCGTGCGCATGCTGTAGCAGCCCTTGTGATCCACGAATTGTGCACCAATGCCGCCAAATACGGCGCCCTGTCGCAAGATGGCGGCGTGCTGACGGTGACTTGGCAGGAAGTCGATGGAGGCGACTGTCTTCTGCACTGGAGCGAAATTGGTGGGCCGCTCGTCGGGCCGATCGGCCGCAAGGGATTTGGCTCTGCGCTGATCGACCGAAGCATACCCTACGATCTCGGTGGCACGAGCCGGCTCGAATATCGCCCTGAGGGGCTCGATGCCGAATTTCGCCTGCCTGGCCGCTTTCTCACCTGGGGCAGCGAACCTGCGGCCGAGGAAAAAACGTCTCAACTCGGAAGCCCGACAATGGAGGATCCTGCGAGCATAGCCGGTTTGCAGGTCCTGCTGGTGGAAGATCAAGTGTTGATTGCTATGGACGCGGAGATGATGCTTGCGGATGCCGGCATCGACACGGTCGTCACCTCAAGCTCGAGCAGCGACGCGTTGAACCGCCTGAAGAGCTTCACACCCTCCATTGCCGTGCTCGACATCAATCTCGGACGCGACACCTCCGTACCGGTGGCCGAAGAACTGACGCGCCGCGGCATCCCCTTCGTCTTCGCCACGGGCTACGACGATCGCTCCGTCGTGCCCGACGAATTGCTCTCGGTCCCCGTCGTCCGCAAGCCCTATGACGCAGGCGCTCTCGTCAAGGCTCTCGCGGAACGCATGGCCGCCACGTCCAGCGGCTAAGTTGGGCGCCTTGACAAAACCCCAGGAATGACAGGGTTGTTGCGCCGCAATGCAACATTTATGTTCCCTCTATGTTCCTGAGCAGGAGGGGAAAATGGATGCATTGGAGCGCTTCATCGTCGAGGCGAAGGCGGTCACTTGCATGGCCGGCAAGAATGTTGCTGAAATCCCGAGCCGACACGGAGCGAAAGACATCCCTTATGAGAAAGGGACCTACCGCTATCTCGACAGTTATTTTGGCGGGACTGATTTTCTCGGTCAGGAGGTCGTCTGGCACGAGGACATGCCTGTCTGGGCGATGAACTATTACGGCCGCATCGTCGATCCCGAGCGATTCGACGGGCAACGGGCGGGGATCGTGATCAAGCAGGCCCTGAGCGCGCTCTACCAGGAAAAACGATTCTTGGGCGGCTTCGCTTATATTCATCCGCTCGGCGAATATCTCGACGACGCGGCCGGGGACTACCGCAGCTTCATCGGTACGGAACGTATTCGGGTCGGCGGCTGGCTCGCCTATCGGCTCGACTACCAAGGCGGCCTGATCAAGCCCTGACGGCCCTTGCTATTCTGGACAATCCCGTGAAAATGCCTAAAGGAAAGCCACCCACAACAAGGCGCTAGATTTTAGGCATGGCCGCACGCCAACGCATCATTCCCGTTCGCCGCGAATACAATCGCTGGGTCGCGAACCAGACGCTCGAAGATTACGCCCTGCGCTTCACGGCCAAGAGCGCCCGCCAGTTTTCCTCGAGCCGGATTTCGCAGACCGCGATCGGTGCGATTTCCTTTCTGGCGCTGGAGGCGATCGGCGGCACGATCACCATCGCCTATGGCACGACCAATGCCTTCTTCGCCATCGTTGTCGCCGCCATCCTGATGCTGCTGGTCGGCGTGCCCATCAGCAAATATGCGATCCGCCATGGCGTCGACATCGATCTCCTGACCCGCGGCGCCGGCTTCGGCTACATCGGCTCGACCATCACGTCGCTGATCTATGCCGCCTTCACCTTCATGCTCTTTGCCATCGAGGCATCGATCATGACCAAGGCGCTGGAACTCGCCTTCGGCATTCCGCTCTGGCTCGGCTATATCATCTCGGCCATCGTCGTCCTGCCGCTGGTCACCTATGGCATCCGGATGATCTCGAAATTCCAGCTGCTGACCCAGCCCTTCTGGATCGTGCTCAACATCCTGCCTTTCGTCTTCATCGCCTTTCTCGACTGGGAAAAAATCGACCTCTGGCGCGCCTTTGCCGGCATCGATCATTCCAACGCCCATCTCGGCCAGGCCGCCCCCTTCAACCTTCTCGAATTCGGGGCAGCCTCGGCGGTCATCCTCGCCCTGATGCCGCAGATCGGCGAGCAGGTCGACTTCCTGCGCTTTCTGCCGCCCGAAGGCGCACGCAAGCTGCATCACCGCATCGCGATCTTTCTCGCCGGCCCCGGCTGGGTCGTGCTTGGCGTGCCAAAGTTGCTCGCCGGATCCTTCCTCGCCGTACTCACACTCTCGACCGGCGTGCCAATCGGCGAAGCGGCCGACCCCGCCCACATGTACGTGGCCGCCTTCGGCTACATGCTGCCGAACGAGACAGCGGCCATGCTGCTAATGGCGGGATTCGTAGTCATCTCGCAGCTCAAGATCAACGTGATGAACGCCTATGCGGGCTCACTCGCCTGGTCGAACTTCTTCTCGCGCCTGACCCACAGCCATCCCGGCCGCGTCGTATGGCTCGTCTTCAACGTGGCGATCGCGCTCCTCCTGATGGAGCTCGGCATCTATGGCCTGCTGGAAGAGACGCTCGGCATCTTCTCGATCATCGCCATGAGCTGGCTCTGCGCCATCTCCGCCGATCTCTTCGTCAACAAGAAGCTCGGCCTCTCGCCACCCGGCATCGAGTTCAAGCGGGCCCATCTCTACGACATCAATCCGGTCGGCTGCGGCACCATGGCCTTGTCGGCGAGTCTGGCGCTGGCAGCCCATTTCGGCGCCTTCGGCTCTACCATGGCCTCGCTGTCGACCTATGTCACGCTTGTCGCCTTCCTGATTTCTCCGCTCATCGCCTGGTGGACGGAGGGCAGGTATTACCTCGCCCGCAAACCGCGCCACAGCTGGAAGAACCAGACCGGCATCACCTGCTCGATCTGCGAACACCCCTTCGAGCCTGAGGATATGGCCTGGTGCCCCGCTTATGCCGCTCCGATCTGTTCGCTCTGCTGCACGCTGGACAGCCGCTGTCACGACATGTGCAAGCCGCATGCGAAGATCAACGCCCAGGCCGCGACGGTCGCACGCGCCTTGTTGCCGGAAGCGGTGATCGAGACCGTCTCCACCCGCCTCGGCCGCTACGCAATGACCGCGATGATCTCGATCTCCGTCATCGGCGTGATCCTCGCAGTCATCGCCCATCAGGTGAATGCGGCGACGCCCGAGATGACCGACGTCGTCAACCGCACGGTGACCGTCGTCTTCTTCATCTTCGCCATCATCGCCGGCATCGTCTCCTGGTTCTACGTGCTCGCCCATGACAGCCGCGTCGTGGCAGAGGAGGAATCCTCACGCCAGAACACCCTGCTGCTCAAGGAAATCGCCGCCCACCGCAAGACGGACGCCGCCCTTCAAAACGCCAAGGAAACCGCCGAGGCCGCCAACCGCGCCAAGAGCCGCTATGTTGTGGGCTTGAGCCACGAACTGCGCACACCGCTGAATGCGGTGCTCGGTTACGCCCAGATCCTGGAGCGCGACGAGACGATCCCCGTGCCGCGGCAGTCGGCGATCAAGGTCATCCGCCGTTCGGCAGACCACCTCTCGGGCCTCATCGACGGACTTCTCGACATTTCCAAGATCGAAGCGGGCCGCCTGCAGGTCTTCTCGAACGAGGTCAATATTCAGGACTTCCTCGACCAGATGCTCGACATGTTCGCGCCCCAGGCGGCCGCCAAGGGCATTCTTTTCGAGCACCAGCGCTCCCGCAACCTGCCGCTTTATGTCCGCACCGACGAGCGCCGCCTGCGCCAGATCCTCGTCAATCTGCTGTCGAACGCCATCAAGTTCACCGACGAAGGCACCATCCGATTCGATGTCGACTATCGCAGCCAGGTCGCGACCTTCACTGTGAACGACAGCGGCCGCGGCATATCGGAAAAGGACCTGAATCGCATCTACGAGCCCTTCCAGCGCGGGGAAGCAGACAATGTTCGTCCGATGCCGGGGCTTGGCCTTGGCCTGACGATCACCAAGCTTCTGACCAATACGCTCGGCGGCGAAATCTCCGTCACCAGCGAACGCGACAAGGGCTCGACCTTCAAGGTGCGGCTGATGCTGTCGGCGATCGACCGGCCGAACACAGCCCCTGCCCCGGAGCGCCGCATCGTCTCCTACACCGGTCCGCGCCGCACCATCGTCGTCGTCGACGACAACGAGGATCATCGCGAACTGATGCGCGAGGTGCTTGCCCCGCTCGATTTCGTCGTGCTGACGGCGGCCGGTGGCCCGGAATGCCTGACGCTCATCCATGGCGTCAAACCGGATCTCTTCCTTGTCGACATTTCCATGCCCGGCATGAACGGATGGCAACTTGTGGAAAAACTGCGCGACGCCGGCCAGACCGCACCGATCCTGATGCTCTCTGCCAATATCGGCGATGCACCGGCAGCCGGTGGCGAAGGCCATGATGATGCGATCGCAAAACCCGTTGACATCTCCCGCCTGCGCGACAAACTCGCTCGGTTCCTAGGCTTGGATTGGATTTACGCCGACGATCCCCGCCTCCTGCAGCAGACACTGCGCCAGGACCGCCCCCTTTCGCCGGGTGCTTCGCATCTGGAGGAGTTGCTCAGCCTCTGTGATATTGGCTATGTGCGCGGCATCGAGGCAAAGCTCGCCGAACTCGGGAGCATGGGAAGCAATGCAGCCTTCATCGAGACGGCCCGCGCGCATGTGCAGGCTTTCGACATGGCAGGTCTGCGCAACTTCCTGACCTCGTTTGAAACCGGCAGGGAGCCGATCCATGGCTGAGGCGAACCGCCGCGACATCGTGCTTCTGGTCGACGACAGTCCCGACGCGCTCGGCTTCCTGACCGAGGCTCTGGAAGCCTCGGGCTATTCCGTGCTCATCGCGACCTCCGGTCACGGCGCCTTGTCCATCGTCTCCCGCATCAGCCCGGACCTGATCCTGCTCGACGCCGTCATGCCAGGCATGGACGGTTTCGAAACCTGCCGGGCATTCAAGGCCGATCCGGCGGTTGCGCAGGTGCCCGTGATCTTCATGACCGGCCTGACAGAAACAGAGCACGTCGTGAAGGCGCTGGAATCGGGTGGCGTCGATTACCTCACCAAGCCGATCAACATCGACGAGTTGCGCGCCCGCATCCGCGTCCACCTGTCGAATGCCCGCTCCGCCCAGAGCGCCCGCGTCGCCCTCGATGCCGCCGGGCGGCATTTGCTCGCCATCCGCGGTGACGGGCAGGTTCACTGGACGACGCCTCAGGCGAACCGCCTGATCGAGACTGCGATCGGCCATGCGGACGGAATAGGAGCGGTCGCGAAGGCCGCTGCCGCTTGGCTGTCCCATCGTCGCGCGGGCACCGGACAGCAAGCCGATACGAGCTTCGCCTTTCCCGGCGCCACCGGGCTGCCGCTGACACTCTCCCTGCTCGGCACCATCGGCGCCGACGAATATCTCTTCCGCTTGACTTCGGCCAACCGGCAGAGCGAAGACGAGATGCTGCGCGAGCGCTTCGGCCTCACGCACCGCGAAAGCGAGGTCCTGCTGTGGATCGCCAAGGGCAAGGCCAACCGCGACATCGGCGAGATCCTCGGCCTCTCGTCACGCACGGTGAACAAGCACCTTGAGCAGATCTATTCGAAGCTCGGCGTCGAAAATCGCGCCTCGGCGGCCGTGAAGGCAGCGGATGTCCTGCGGGAAACGTGAAAAGAAGGCAGCAGGCAGCAGAAAATCCGCCAGCCGACGCAAGGCCGAGAAAACCTGTTCGGAGCGCGCCATCTAGAATCCAGACGATGGCGAGATGCCTCCCGCAGCCTACTGCCTACTGCCCAAATCCTGCCCCCCAAAACGCAAAAAGCCCGGCGCGAGGCCGGGCTTTCCGTCGGTCCGATGAAGGATCGAATTAGTTCTGGAAGTACGAGTACTTGCCGTCCTCGCCCTTCTTCCAGGTGTACATGACGTAGTCCGGACGGGTGATGTCACCCTTGGCGTCGAAGCCGAGCTCGCCGATAACGGTCGTGTACGGGCCCTTTTCCTTCAGAGCCGTAGCAACGGCTTCCGAATCGGAAGAAGCAGCTGCCTTGGCGGCTTCTGCGATGACCTGCAGAGCAGCGTAGGAGTACAGCGTGTAGGCTTCCGGCTCGAAGCCGGCATCGCGGAACTTCTTCACGGCATCAGCAGCGTTCGGGTTCTGGCGCGGATCCGGCGGGAAGGTCATGAGCGTGCCTTCGACTGCGTCACCGGCGATCGAAGCGAGTTCGTTCGAGGTGATGCCATCGCCAGACATCAGGGTCGCTTCCAGGCCCTGGCTGTCCATCTGGCGCATGATCAGGCCAGCTTCAGTGTGCAGACCGCCGAAGTAGACGACCGATACGCCGGCTTCCTTCATCTTGGCGATGAGGGCCGAGTAGTCCTTTTCGCCGGCAGTGATGCCTTCGTAGATGACTTCGGTCACGCCGAGTTCGTTCATTGCCTTCTTGGTTTCGTCGGCAAGACCCTGGCCGTAAGGCGTCTTGTCATGAACGACGGCAACCTTGGCGTCCTTGAAGTTGTCGGAGATGTACTTGCCGGCAACTGCGCCCTGCTGGTCGTCACGACCGCAGGTGCGGAAGGTGTTCCACAGGCCGCGCTCGGTGAAGTTCGGGTTGGTCGAGGCAGGCGTGATCTGCAGGATGCCGTTTTCGGCATAGACTTCAGAAGCCGGGATCGAAACGCCCGAGTTGAAGTGACCGACGACGAACTTGACGCCGTCAGCAACGAACTTGTTGGCGACGGAAACGCCCTGCTTGGCGTCCGACACGTCGTCGCCGAGAACGATCTTGATCTGCTCGCCGTTGATGCCACCGGCGGCGTTGATGTCGGCAGCGGCCTGCTCGGCACCCTTCTGGAGCTGGGCACCGAAAGCAGCGTTCGGGCCGGTCAGCGGGCCAGCAACGCCGACCAGGATTTCGGCGTAAGCATTGCCGCTGAAGGCAACCATGGCCGTCAGCGCAACTGCCGAAAGAAGAGACTTCTTCATATTGTTACTCCCAAGTTTTTTGTGCGGGTTAGGTTAAAAACCCTGCGCAATACCCGCTGCGACTGCGCCGGAAAACTGTTCCACTCTTTGTATACGGCCGAGGCCTTGTCTTATCGCAAGTCGACGCCCTCTGTCGCCAATCTGCGACAGAAAACAACGGCTTGTCAATCTTTGTTCTTCCACGAGAAATAGGATGTTCTCTCATAGAGCCAGTAATAGTTATCGACCATCTGCGTGGCCCGGCGCGACTGGAAACCAGCGGCGGCGAAGGCCATCAGAAGCACCACGTCGAGGACATAAAAGAACGGGCTGACGAAGGGTCCCGCAAACAGCGAGTAGTGCAGGAACCGCATCGCGAATCCGAGGCCCAGCACATAGACGAACACCGTTCCATAGCCGTTCCAGCTCTCGGCGGCGGCCTTGCCGGTACGCCACGCGGTCCAGAAACCGAGCAGCATCACGAGAAACCGTAGCACGAGACGAACGGTGGTGTCGCTTTCGAAAAACAAACCTTGCATGTCAAATCCTCCCCGCGCTCAGTGGCCGCCGCCTTCGAGATAGGCTGCCCGGACCGACGGATCGGCCAGAAGCTCCCTACCCGTGCCACTCATCGTCACCTTGCCGTTGACCATGACATAGGCACGGTCAGACAGCTTGAGTGCGGCGAAAGCATTCTGCTCGACGAGGAAGACGGTAAGCCCCTCTTCCTTGTTGAGCCGCTTGATCTGCTCGAAGATGCCCTTGACGATCAGCGGTGCGAGACCGAGCGAAGGTTCGTCGAGAAGCAAAAGCTTCGGCCGCGACATCAGCGCACGGCCGATGGACAGCATCTGCTGCTCACCACCCGACAGCGTCCCACCGCGTTGGCTCTGGCGTTCCTTCAGACGAGGGAACATGGTGAAGATCTTCTCCACATCCTCCTTGAAGTATTTCAGATTGTCGAGGCCGGCACCCATCTGCAGGTTTTCGAGAACCGTCATGCGTGGGAAGATGCGGCGACCTTCCGGCGACTGGGCAATACGGCGACGCGCGATGAGATGGGTCGGGATCCTGGTGATGTCTTCGCCATCGAAGACGACGTTTCCGGAGCGTGCCTGCGGGCTGCCGCAGATGGTCATCATCAGAGTCGACTTGCCGGCACCGTTAGCACCGATCAGCGACACGATCTCGCCCTTGTGGACTTCGACATCGACGCCGGCGAGCGCACGGATATTGCCGTAATAGGTTTCGACACCGGAAACCTTGAGAAGCGGTTCAGAGGACATCAGGCTTCCCCTCCGGCAATCGCTTCGACTTCGTGGATCACTTCTTCCAATTCTTCATCCTCGACGCCCAGATAGGCCGCGATGACCTTCGGGTCGTTCTTCACGTGATCAGGTGAGCCGTCGGAGATCTTCTGGCCGTATTCCAGCACCACGACGTGGTCGGAAATCTGCATGACGACAGACATGTCGTGCTCGATCAGAAGAAGCGAGGTGCCTTCGTCACGGATGCTGCGCAACAAGGCGTTGAGCACCAAAGATTCTTTCGGGTTGAGACCGGCCGCCGGCTCGTCCAGGCAGAGAAGCTCCGGACCCGTGCACATGGCTCGGCAGATCTCGAGACGGCGCTGTGCCCCGTAAGGCAGATCGCCCGCCGGATCGTCTGCGCGGTCGGTGAGGTCGGCCTTGTCCAGCCAGTAGCGGGCCTTCTCGATCGCCTCGGCAGCCGCCTTTTTGTAGGCCGGCAGCCCGAGCAGGCCGAGCACCGTATAACCCGAGGCCTTCATCAGCGCATTGTGCTGGGCGACCAGCAGATTTTCGAGAACCGTCAGGCCCGAGAACAAACGAATGTTCTGGAAGGTACGGGCCACCTTGGCCTTCTTCGGGATCTCGAAGTCCGGCAGCCGTTCCAGAAGAAACTGCTCGCCCGACTTATGGCGCAGCGTGATCATTCCCATCGTCGGCCGATAGAAGCCGGTGATGCAGTTGAAGACAGTGGTCTTGCCGGCACCGTTCGGGCCGATCAGCGCGGTGATTTCGCCGCGCTTGGCTTCGAAGGAGAAGTCGTTGATGGCCATAAGACCACCAAAGCGCATCGAGAGATGCTCGACTTTCAGGATCGTGTCATTGCTCATTGTCGTGTTCCCGGAGATCATCAGCCGTGACCTTCCTTGGTAAAGCTGCCCGAGACGGCCTTGCGTTCCTTGAGGAAGGCCGTCGGTTCTCTGCTGCCGACGAAGCCGCGCGGCTTGAACAGCATGACGATCACCATGGCAAGGCCGAAGAGGATCATGCGGTAGAGCTCAGGCGTGAAGTCGGGGCCGAAAATGTGCTTCAGGAACTCCATTTCACGCAGCGCTTCGGTGCCGCCGATCATGACGATGGCCGCAACCGCGATGCCAGTAAGCGAGCCCATGCCGCCGAGCACAACGATGGCGAGGATGACGGCCGATTCCAGGAAGACGAAGCTTTCCGGCGAGACGAAGCCCTGACGGGCCGCGAAGAAGGAGCCGGCAAAACCGCCGAACATCGCACCGATCGCAAACGCGGTCAGCTTGGTCGTGACGGTGTTGATGCCGAGCGAACGGCAGGCGATCTCGTCTTCACGCAGCGCTTCCCACGCACGCCCGATCGGCATGCGGCGAAGCTTGATCGTGACGTATGCCGTCAGGCAGCAAAGTGCCAGGATCACGTAGAAGAGGTAGATCTTATAATAGGCCGACGACATCGGCAGGCCGAAGGTCTTCGCGAAGCCATCGGCGGACGCGTTGAATTCGATGCCGAAGAAGGTGGCCTTCGGGATGCTGGAGATACCGAAAGTACCCTTGGTGACATCCTGCCAGTTGATCAGAACCAGTCGGATGATTTCCCCGAAGGCGAGCGTCACGATGGCGAGATAGTCACCGCGCAGACGCAGGACCGGGAAGCCGAGGATGATGCCCCAGAAGGCGGCAAGAATACCGGCGAGCGGCAGGAGCAACCAGAAGGACAGGCCAAAGTTCTGGGCGAGCAGCGCGTAGGAATAGGCGCCGACCGCATAGAAGGCCACGTAACCGAGGTCGAGCAGGCCGGCGAGACCGACGACGATGTTCAGGCCCCAGGCCAGCATGACGTAGATCAGGATCTGAATGCCGAAGTTGTCGACGTATTTCAGCGAACCCTGAACGCCGGTGAGGGCAAGAATGACCGGCGGATAGAGGATGAGCGCCAGAAGGGCGATCTTCAGGAAGTGCGTCTTGAAGAAGGACGGCTTGGCGTCGATGTCGTGCACCGGCACGGCCGCGGACTTCTTCTCCCGGCGGGAAGCGAACCAGGGCGAGATGAAGGCGACCGTGGCGAAGCGGCCGACGGCGGCGATCGCAACGAAAATCGCCAGAAGACCCGGGCGCGTGTACCAGACCAGCTCATTGGCCATGTTCTGGTCAGTCTTGATGCCGATATAGAGACTGAACAGACCGAGCGCGAGAAGACCGGCGAACAGGCCTTCCTTAATGGCGCGCGCGAGCGTGCCGGACGAAGCGGCACCGTTTACATTTGCATTAGTGGTCATGGGATCAAACCTTCTCGACTTCCGGACGTCCGAGGATGCCGGTGGGCTTGAAGATCAGCACGAACGCCAGGATGCCGAACGTTGCGACGTCCTTGTAGGCGATGCTGAAATAGGCGGACCAGAGCGACTCGATGAGGCCAATCAACAAGCCACCGAGAACAGCGCCCGGGAGCGAGCCGATACCACCGAGAACCGCGGCCGTGAAAGCCTTGACGCCCGGAATGAAGCCGTCATGGAACGAGGCAACACCGTAATACATCAGGTACATCGTACCGGCGACGGCAGCGAGCGCCGCCCCCATCACGAAGGTGATGGAGATGGTGCGGTCGACGTCGACGCCGAGCAGAGCCGCCATCTTGCGGTCCTGTTCCGTTGCGCGCTGCGCACGTCCGAGCGGTGTCTTGTTGACGATATACCAGAAGGCCGCCAGCAGGATGGCCGTGATCACGACGATGATGACCTGCTTCACCGCGATGGTGACATTGCCGAAATGCAGGACGTCGCTGACCAGCGGCGGGATCGGCTTGTTGCGCGGACCCTGCGAGATCTGGATGAAGTTGGACAGCACGATCGACATGCCGATCGCGGTGATCAGCGGCGCCAGCCGGAACGAGCCGCGCAGCGGCCGATAGGCGACGCGCTCGATCGTCCAGTTCCACAAGCCCGTCATCAGCATGGCAATGACCAGCATGATCAGCAGCGCAAGCGCCACCGGAATGCCGGCAAAGAAGGATGTCAGGATGAGGAAGACGATGAGAGCGGCGAAGCCGCCGAGCATGAAGATGTCGCCGTGGGCGAAATTGATCATGCCGATGATGCCGTAGACCATCGTATAGCCGATAGCCACGAGGCCATAGATGGATCCAAGAGTCAGCCCGTTGATGAGCTGCTGGATAAAGTACTCCATATATTATCCCCCGGACGCGCCTGTTTGTTGCGTCTCATTTTGTTGTCCCTTGCGGGCGTAGGCGTTGGGAGGATTCCATATCTCTTTGTCCGAAAATGTGAAGCCAAAAAGGCATGCATCAGACAAAATGTTACTGTTAACCGGGCAGTTGACCCCGGAATCAACAGGTCACACAAAAATGCACCAGAAAAAGCCCACGAAATCAGCAGGTCGCAATCACCGACCCGCTGTTGTCTAGAGGGAACTAATGCAAGCCCATTTTTGTGGAAAACGGTTCAGCTTCTCATTCGCGACCCGTTCGCGTCAAAAAGCGACAGAGGTTGCAGACGGGCCGGCAGAATTTCCCCAAGAATTTCCACGCCCCAGCCCTCCATTTCGTCGGCGATCTCCTTCGGAACATAGCCGATCGCGACAGAGACACCGCTCGGATGGGCAAAACCGCCTGAGGTCACCCAGCCCCGCACCTCGCCCTTGTAGGAGATCGGCTCGTCGCCGATGACATCAGCATCCCTGGCCTCGACGATAAAGGTCCGCAACCGAAGCGTCCCGCCCGAGAGCTTTTCCTCGAGCGCCGCCTGCTTGCCGATGAAGCTTGCTTCCTTCTTCAGCGCCACGAAACGGGAAAGCCCCGCTTCGAGCGGCCCGTAGAGCGGACGATATTCGCGCGACCAGCTACCGAAGCTCTTCTCCAGCCTGAGCGCGTTGAGCGCCCTCAGACCAAAGAGGGAGATGCCGAACTCGGCCCCGGCCTCCATCAGCGTATCGAAGACGTAGCGCTGGTATTCCGGTCGCATCCAGATCTCGTAGCCGAGATCACCGGTATAGCTGACGCGCCCGAGCATGACCGGCGCCATGCCGAGATCCATCTCGCGCATCGCCATGAAGGGCAAAGCCGCATCGGACACATCGAGATGGGTAAGCTTGGCGAGTACATCACGCGATTTGGGACCGGCGATCGACAGACCCACAAGGCTGAGGTTGAGCGCCTCCAGCCCGACCGAGCCGTCGTCGGGCAAGTGGCTCTCGAACCAGCGCATGTGATAGTCCTCGGCAATGCCGGAGCCGATGATAAGGAAGTCTTCGTCGTCGAGATTGGCGACGGTGAAGTCGCCGATCAGCTTGCCGGCGTCGTTGAGCATCGGGGCGAGTGCCATCCGTCCGACCTCTGGCAGCTTGCAGGCAAAAATGTGATCGAGCCAGGTGCGAGACCCCTCCCCGCTCACCATGTATTTCGCAAAGCCGGAGGTCTCCATCAGGCCGACACTTTCGCGCACGGCTTTCGCCTCTCGACCGACAGCTTCGAAGTCTGTCGAACGACGCCAGGAGAAAGCGTCCTCTACACCCTCGGGCGCAAACCACAGCGGCGTTTCCAGACCGTAGGATGCCCCGAACACTGCACCCGCCGCCTTGAGCTTGTCATAGATGGGCGTGGTGAGCAGCGGACGCGCACCCGGCAGTTCCTCGTTCGGATAGCGGATCGAGAAGCGACGGGAATAGTTCTCGCGCACCTTGGCATTGGTATAGGCGAGCGTCGCATAGTCACCGTAGCGGCAGACATCCATGGCAAAGACATCGAAGCCCGGATCGCCTTCGATGATCCAGTTGGCAAGCGCGAGCCCCACGCCGCCGCCCTGGCTGAAGCCAGCCATGACCGCGCAGGCCGACCAATAATTGGTCATGCCACGCACCGGACCGACCAACGGGTTACCGTCGGGCGAGAAGGTGAAGGGGCCGTTGATGATCTTCTTGATGCCGGCATTGTTGAAGGCCGGGAAGTGCCGGAAACCGATTTCGAGCTCGTTGGTAATGCGCTCGAGGTCTTCCGCCAAAAGCTCATGGCCGAAGGTCCAGGGTGTTTCGATCGGCGACCACGGACGGCAATCCTTTTCATAGGTGCCCATCAGCATACCGTTGCGTTCCTGGCGAACATAGATCTCGCCGTCGAAGTCGACGCAGTGCATCAGCTCCTTGCCGGATGTCTTGTTGAACTCGATCACCTCGGGCATGTCCTCGGTGATCAGATACATGTGCTCCATGGCAAGAACGGGCAGCTCGAGCCCGACCATCCGGCCGACTTCGCGCGCCCAGAGACCTGCAGCATTCACCACATGTTCGCAGCGGATCTCGCCCTTGTTGGTGATGACGCGCCAGGTACCGTCTTCCAGCTGCACCAGATCTTCAACCTTCGTGTGCAGGTAGATTTCCGCGCCATTCTTCTTGGCTGACTTAGCATAGGCATGGGTGGTGCCGTAAGGGTCGAGATGCCCTTCATGCGGGTCGAAGACCGCGCCAACGAACTGCTTCGGATCAAGCAGCGGCATCATCTCGTAGGCTTCCTGGGCGGAGATGAGCGTCGCTTCGCCGCCCGCGTACTTGCCCTTGGCCAGCAGAGACTTCATCCAGTCGAAGCGCTCTTTGGTGGCCGCCAGCATCAGGCCCGAGGTCATGTGTAGACCGATGTCCTGACCGGAATACTCCTCGATCTCCTTGTAGAGCTCGACCGTGTATTTTTGCAGCTTGGCAACGTTCGGGTCGCCGTTGATCGTGTGCATGCCGCCGGCCGCATGCCAGGTGGAGCCCGAGGTGAGTTCGGACCGCTCAAGCAGAACCACGTCGGTCCAGCCGAATTTGGTCAGGTGGTACAGGACCGAACACCCGACGACACCCCCGCCGATGACGACGACACGCGCATGGCTCTTCATGGAAAACGCTCTCCTTGGCGGCAAAGATTGATGCGACAAAGCTAGATTGCGCGCATGAAAGCCAGAAGACCATGCTGCGACGAAACATGTCGCATCGATGACACCGAGTGTTCTCCGGGCGCCGCCGGCAAACGACGAGATGCTGGCCTGGTTCTGGGACTAGACCCCGTGCACACCTGCTCTCTGACGCCACTGAAAACGAAGCCGATTGTGTCAACCGAAGACGACACGTCCCCCAAATTTTAAGGGTTCGGTAAGTTAGCCATTATAATAATATTATATACGCCTTCCTCCCCCCACCGCCGCTTTTCAAAACAGAGATCCGCATGTCCATCTTCGCCTTCGGCAGCGATGCCCGCTCCATCCTGAATGCTCTCGAAAAGTCCCAGGCCATCATCGAATTTGACCTCGAAGGCCGCATCCTGCACGCCAACGAAAACTTCCTCCAGGCAATCGGCTATCAACTGAGCGAGATCGTCGGCCAACATCACCGGATGTTCGTCACTTCGACCGAGGCCAACTCGCCTGCCTACAAGCAGTTCTGGCGCAATCTGGCTGCGGGCAACTTCGACCAGAAGCAGTACAAGCGCATCGCCAAGGGCGGCCGCGAAATCTGGATCGAAGCGACCTACAATCCCGTCTTCAAGGGCAACCGCCCCTACAAGGTCATCAAGTTCGCCACCGACATCACGGCGATGAAGTTGAAGGCGCTCGACGCCGAAGGAAAGTTGACGGCCCTCGACCGGGCGCAGGCCATCATCGAGTTCACGCCGACAGGCGAAATCCTGCACGCCAACGAAAACTTCCTGTCCGCTATGGGTTACACCCTGTCCGAGATCGTCGGCCGCCACCATCAGATCTTCTGCGATGCAGATTACGCGTCATCGGCTGAGTACCGCGATTTCTGGCGCGGCCTTGGCGAAGGCCGCTTCGTCGCCGACCAATTCACCCGCTTCGGCAAGAGTGGAAACAAGATCTACATCCAGGCCTCCTACAATCCGATCATGGATGCCGACGGAAAAGTCCTGAAGGTGGTGAAGTTCGCCACCGACGTCACCGAGCGCATTCGTGTGATCGAGGAACTCGGCGCAGGCCTCGGCCGGCTCGCGGACAGCAATATCCGCGTGACGCTGGACCAACCATTCAGCAGCGAATTCGAACCGCTGCGGCGGGACTTCAACGCCTCGATCGGCGCCTTCCAGCAGACGCTGTCCGGCGTCCTGGACCAGACCCACGAACTGGCACGCAATGGCAGCGCCATGAAGAATTCGGCCGAAGAGCTTTCCGGTCGCACGCACCAGCAGGTTGTGGCCCTCGAACAGACCGCCGCTGCCCTGTCGGAAGCCACGACCAAGCTCCGGGCCGCCACTGAGCGCACCCGCGAAACCCGCCAGATCGCGACAGACGCCCGTGCTGCCGCTACCTCATCGGTGGCCGTCGTGCGGGACACCGTCAGCGCCATGCAGCGCATCGAAGGCGCGTCGAACGAGATCGGCAAGATCATCGGCGTCATCGACGAGATCGCCTTCCAGACCAATCTCCTGGCTTTGAATGCAGGCGTCGAGGCTGCCCGTGCTGGTGAGGCCGGCAAGGGTTTCGCCGTCGTCGCCCAGGAAGTACGGGAACTGGCTCAACGGTCAGCCAATGCCGCCAAGGAAATCAAGGCCCTCGTGAACACCTCTGCCAGCGAAGTGCAGGAAGGCGTGCGCCTCGTCGGAGAGACCGGCCGCGTGCTTCAGGAAATCGAGGACTTCGTTTCGGCGATCGACAAGAATGTCGACCGCATTGCGACTTCGGCGGCCGAGGAGACGGCAGCCCTCGAAGCCATCAACGGCGCCGTCTCGGACGTCGACGAAATGACGAAAGCCAACGCTGCCATGGTAGCGCAATCAACCGAGATCAGCAGGGCGGTCTCCGATGGCGCCACGGTGCTGGCCGATCTCGTCAATCGCTTCAAGCTCAACCGCCGGAGCGACATCCGTGACGGCGCGAAAGAGATCTGGACGCCGGCTGAACGAGCCGCTCGTCTGCGCACGTCCTATCGGGCGGCATCCTGAGACCAAGCTGAACAGAAAAACGGCCGGGCGAGAGCACCGGCCGTTTGGCCTATCCAAACGTCAAGACGCCGGACGCAGCGTGAACTCGGTGAGTTCCGCCGGGACTCCGATCCTGAGCGCAAAGCCCGGCCAGAGCCCCGTGCCGTTGTTCACGTAGAGCTTCATCGCACCGACCTGGTAGAAGCCGGAAACGAACCCATTGTTCGCCCGGGCGACGATGCGGTCGAGACCGAGCACCATGCCGCCATGGGTATGGCCGGAAAGCTGAAGTGCAACACCGCTTTCGGCAGCCCGCTCGGCCATACGCGGCTGGTGGTCCAGCAGGATGACGGGCGCGTTGGCGGGTGCGCCATCAAGTGCCCTGCCGAGATCGGGCTCGACTGCGCCAGTGGACCGCGCCGATAAATCCGTGACACCCGCCACAACCAGCCGGCCCTCCCCCCGTTCGATAACCGCATGCGCATTGGCGAGGATCCGCATGTTGAGCAACGGAAAATGGGCAAGCCAGCGGTCGACATCGAAGAAGTATTCGTGATTGCCCGGCACGGTCAGCACGCCGTCTAGAGCGCTGAGGCCAGCCAGGGGCGCAATGTCCTCTCGCCGGATGTCGAGGCTGCCGTCGATCAGGTCGCCGGTGATGACGATAAGGTCGGGATTGAGCGCATTGGTTTTCTCCACGACGGCACTCGCCCATCGCCCGGTAAACAGTCGGCTGATATGCATGTCAGTCAGTTGCACCATCCGGTACCCGTCGAACTCAGGCGCGAGCCCAGGGATCGCCACCTCGATCTTTTTGACCGGGGGCACGCGGATCGCCTGGCTGATGCCGAAAGCGGCGAGGACGAGCGCCGCAACGCCCATCGCATAACGCAATTCGGCCGGCACCACCGGGAACGACCATTTGACGGCGAGGATCAGGATGCTGACGAGATCCAGCACCACCTGCATCGCGGCCAAGAGCACGATCGCCCCGAAGAACAGATTGAACCCAATCACCAACGGACGCGGGAACTCAGGCGCGAAGACCGATCCGGACGTGAAGCGGCTGAACAGATGGTATTGCGAGGCCATGAGCAGGAAGGCGGCAAACAAAAGCTTCACCATCCAAGGCCACGGCAAAGGGGCGATGAAGCGGGTTGCCACAATGAGCCATGGCAGGGAAAACATCAGATGAAACATGCGGGCGGGGGATCCTTTGCTTCGATAACGCCAGAAAGTCCCTGCCGGTTCACATCTAAAGCGATCTCTGCACGGAGAGGGTCAGGCAAATGCAGCCGTCAGCGCGAACTCGCGGCCCATCTCGCGAACCTCATCGAACAGGAACCCCGCGAAACTGCGCATGACGATGATCTCGAATGTGTCCTGCCCCGTGCGGGCGAGGTTCGCCGCGACATGGCAGATCTGGCAATTGGTCGACTGGCCGATTTCGAACAGGTCGGCATGCAGGTCGAGCGCCGTGCATTTGGCGAGGATCGCTCGCACTTTTGGCCCCTGAATGCGCAAGACGACGCGACCGTCGCTCTGGTCGAAGAACGACGCACGGCTCGCCCCTAGGTCTGCCAACTGCCGGGCAATCGTGTCAGTTGCGACCGTCTCGCTGAGCACGAGCCACTCGCCGGGCCCGCAGACGCGAACATGCACATCTTCGAGATTGGTCAGCGCTTCGTCGATGTCGGCCTCATGCCCCTGATGGGCGAGCACGGAAAACACGGAGACCGCGCGCAGAATGGCGAGATGATGCGGGTTCGGCGTCGCTTCGAAACCGGAAATGTGGTCCTCGAGCACGTGACGGGCGGCATAGGTCACCGGCATGGCAGGATCCTCACAGGTTCAGTTTCTTGTTGTCGGGGTCGTAGAAGACGGGGCTGACGACCTCGGCCAGCACTTCCGAACCGCGCAAGCCGTCCCAGACGACGATCTTCTCGCCCAGCCGCTCGCGGCCGGATTTGAGGAAGGCGAGCCCGATCGTGTGACCGAGCGTCGGCGAATGGCAGACGGAGGACACCCAGCCCTGATCGTTCAGCGTCGACGGCTTGACGTTTTCCTTCAAGAGATGCGCGCCGGCAGCGAAACTCTTGTCGCGATCGACAGGCTTCAGGCCGACAAGTTGCGGACGATCGGCAGCGGTCAGGCCAAAACGGCTCGACAACCGCTTGCCGATGAAATCGGCCTTCTGCGTCGAGAACATCTTGCCCAAGCCCACATCGTCAGGCGTCGTGCGCCCGTCGATTTCACTATGAGTAATGAAGCCCTTCTCGATGCGCAGCACGTTGAGCGCCTCGACGCCGTAAGCGCAGATGCCGTGTTGCTTGCCGGCCGCCATGATCGCATCAGCGACCGCCTCGCCGTAATTGGCGGGGACGGCAACTTCAAAGGCGAGTTCGCCGGAGAAGGAAATGCGGAAGAGCCGCGCCTTCAAGCCGCCCTTGAGCAGCACCTCCCGCGCCGACAGGAAGGGGAAGGCCTCGTCGGAGATATCGTCCTCGATGATCTGCTCAAGAATGATCCGCGCCTTCGGCCCCGCGACCGACATCTGCGCCCACTGATCGCTGGAGGAGACGAAGCGCACGTCGAGATCCGGCCAGAGAACCTGGGAGCAGAATTCCAGATGCGACATCACCTCGCCGGCATAGGCCGTGGTCGTGGTCATGAAGAAATGCTCGTCCGACAACCGGCTCGTCGTGCCGTCGTCATAGATCATCCCGTCTTCGCGCAGCATCAGCCCGTAGCGCGCCTTGCCGACCGGCAGCTTCAGGAAGGCGTTGGAATAGACGCGGTTGAGGAACTCCGCGGCGTCCTTGCCGAAGATCTCAATCTTGCCGAGGGTGGAGACATCGCAGATGCCGGTATTGGCGCGGATGTTCAAGACTTCGCGGTCAACGGCCTCGCGCCAGGTCTTCTCGCCATCGCGCGGGAACCAGGAGGAGCGATACCAGAGGCCGGATTCGACGAAGACGGCGCCATTTTTCTTCGCCCAGCCATGCAGCGGCGAGGTGCGCACGGGCCGCGAATGTTCGCCGCGTGAGGTACCGGCCATCGCGCCAAAGGAAACAGGCGTGTAGAAGGGCCGGAAAGTCGTGGTGCCGATTTCGGCGGGTGAGACACCCCGCATGCCGGCCATGATGCCAATCGTCGCGACATTGCCGAGCTTGCCCTGGTCGGTCGCCATGCCGCCCGTGGTGTAGCGCTTGGTGTGCTCGACATGCCCCATGGCCTCGCGCTGGGAAAGGCTCAGGTCCTTCACATGCACGTCGTTCTGGAAGTCGACGAAGGCCTTGGACTTGGCGCCCGGCACATACCAAAGCGGCGCGAAGGAGGCATCGTATTCCCCCTCGACCTCGGGAACGTCGACCGTGCCGACGAGACGACCGAGATCACCGATCGCCTCATGCGCCTTGTCGGCGCCGTCACGCAGAACAGCGGCAAGCGAGGCATGACCGGCAGCAGAGCCGGCGATCCGCAGCCCCTGCCCCACATCGGGCGCCAAAAAGGCCTGATGGTCTTCAGACCAGTATGGCTTGGCGCCGCGCTGGCAGGCGAGATGCACGATCGGGCTATAGCCGCCGCTCATCGCCAGCGCATCGCAGGCGATCTCTTCCTGATGCCCGACGCGTTCGGCGATCAGACCCTTGATCCGATGATAACCCTTGGTGTCGATGACGGAGCCGCCACGGATGACGCGCACGCCTGATGGAGCAACATCAGAGGAGTGTGTCCGCCCGTCGATGATAGCAGCGACACCGACGCCGGCAGCAACGAGGTCGGCCGCCGTGCGATAGCCAGCACCGCCATTGGTGAAGATGGCGACGTTCTGGCCAGCCGCCACACCGTAGCGATTGAGATAACTGCTGACAGCACCCGAGGTTATCACGCCCGGCTTATCGTTGCCGCCGAAGACCAGCGGCCGCTCTTCCGAGCCGGAGGCAAGGATCGCCCGCTTGGCGACGATGCGCCAGACACGCTCGACCGGCAGTTCACCGGACGGCTGCGCTACATGCTTCTGCACCTTTTCCACCGCACCAAAGACATTGTCGTCATACCAGCCGAAGACGGTGGTGCGCGGCATCAGCGTGACATTGGAAAGGCTCTTCAGCTCCTCGACAACCGAAGCTGCATACTCGGCCGCCGGCACGCCGCCGACGGTGACGCGCTCGGACAGCAGCGAACCGCCAAGCCGGAACCCTTCATCCGCCAGAATGACGCGCAGTCCGGCCCGCGCCGCAGCCCGCGCTGCCATCAGACCAGCCGGGCCAGCGCCGATCACGAGGAGGTCGCAATGCGCCCAGGCCTTTTCGTAGCGATCGGGATCGGGAAGGAACGGCGTCTTGCCGAGGCCCGCGGCTTTCCGGATGATCGGCTCGTAGAGTTTTTCCCAGAAGGCCTTCGGCCACATGAAGGTCTTGTAGTAGAAACCTGCCGAGAGAAACGGCGACAACAGGCTGTTGACGGCGCCGATATCGTATTTCAGCGACGGCCAGCGGTTCTGGCTATTGGCCTCCAGCCCCTGATAGAGTTCGGCGACAGTGGCCCGCGTGTTAGGTTCAGTCCGGCCATCCTTGCCGATGGTGACCAGTGCATTGGGCTCCGCCGAACCGGCTGTCACGATGCCGCGCGGACGGTGATACTTGAAGGAGCGGCCGACCAGCAGCTGGTCATTGGCAATCAGGGCCGAGGCCAGCGTATCGCCCTCATAGCCCGTATAGGTCTGGCCATCGAAGGTGAAGGACAGCGTGCGCGCGCGGTTGACCAGCCCGCCGGAGGAAAGCCGGTAACCAGTCATCGTGCGGCCTCCTTCGCGTATTCGCTTGCATCGGTCACGCGATAGACCTCGTGGCTCGAGGCGTTGTCGCGCTCGACCACCAGCCAGCGCCGGCAACCGGCGGTGTGATGCCAGTGTTCGATGATCCGGCCCTTCGGATTGTCGCGGATGAAAACGTAACGATACCAGGCATCGTCGGGCGCAGCGGCGGCCGGGCGGACCGGGCTGGCATCACCGCGAATGCTGAACTCTTCCTTGGGACGAACGCCGCAATGCGGACAGGTGATCAGGCTTGCCATGGCGATGTCTCAATGCAGGTTCGGTTGGGGACCCTTGCCGCCTTCGTCGACGGCAAAGCCGCGTTCGAAGCGATCAAGGCGCAAGAGGCGGGCCACGGGATGGGCCTCGTTCTTGGCGATCAGATGGGCAAAGCAGAAGCCGGACGCCGGCGTCGCCTTGAAGCCGCCATAGCACCAGCCGCAATTCAGATAGAGATTGTCGATCGGCGTGCGGTCGATGATCGGCGAGCCGTCCATCGACATGTCCATGGCGCCACCCCAGGACCGCAGCACCCGAACGCGAGAGAGACCGGGGATCAGCGACACGCCCTCCTCGATCGTATGCTCGACGGTCGCCAGATTGCCGCGCTGGGCGTAGGAAGAATAGTAGTCGATGTCGGCGCCGAAGACCAAGCCGCCCTTGTCGGACTGTGAGATGTAGAAGTGTCCGGCACCATAGGTGATGACATTGTCGATCACGGGCTTGATGCCTTCCGACACGAAGGCCTGCAGCACATGCGTCTCGATCGGCAGATCCAGCCCCGCCATCTTGCCGGTCACGGAGGTGTGGCCGGCGGTCGCCAGCGCCAGCTTGTTGCAGCCGATGAAACCCTTGGTCGTCTCGACGCCGGTCACCTGGCCGAGTTCGTCACGCCGAATGCCGGTCACTTCGCAATGCTGGATCAGATCAACGCCGCGCTCGTCCGCACCGCGCCCGTAGCCCCAGGCAACGGCGTCATGGCGGGCGGTGCCGCCGCGCTTCTGCAAGAGACCACCGAGAATCGGGAAGCGCGCATGATCGAAATTGAGATAGGGCATCATCGTGCGCACCTGCTCGCGGTCGAGCAGTTCGGCAGCGACGCCATGCATCATCATCGCATTGCCGCGCCTTGCATAGGCGTCGCGCTGGCCGTCAGTGTGGAAGAGATTGACGATACCGCGCTGGGAAACCATGGCATTGTAGTTGAAGTCCTGCTCCAGGCCTTCCCACAGCTTCATCGACAGCTCGTAGAAGGGTTCGTTGCCCTCTAGCATGTAGTTCGAGCGGATGATCGTGGTGTTTCGCCCGACATTGCCGCCGCCCAGATATCCCTTTTCGATGACCGCGACATTCGTGATCCCGAATTCTTTCGCAAGGTAGTAAGCTGTTGACAGACCATGCCCGCCGCCGCCGACAATGATGACGTCGTAATGCGGCTTCGGCTGCGGCTCGCGCCACATCGGCGCCCAGTTCCGGTTGCCGGAAAGCGCCTGGCGGAAGATCGAAAGGGCGGAATAACGCATCGAACAACCTCTGCAAATGTCGCGTCACATTCGCATAGGCGTCACAAAGAGCAAGCGCGATCAGGACAAAATCTATGCTGTTTGAGACATGGAACACAGGTTTGCTCGCAGTGCAGCACAGAAACATCAGCCGGCTTTGCCGTGCTGCGGCAAGGCGCACTTCCAAACGGCGGGCCATGGCAGTAAACCGGAGTGTGACATGATCGGGAGCCCGGTTCAGGTGCATCAGACGACAGACATTCTGAGACTGTTCGAGGAAAGCGCGATTGCCGCTGGCCGCGTCATTCTCGACATCTACCGCGCCGGCGCAAAGGTGCGCATCAAGGGTGACAAGTCACCGGTGACGGAAGCCGACGAGGCCGCAGAACGGCTGATCCTCGAAGCGCTCGCACGCGATTTGCCGGATGTGCCCGTGGTCGCAGAAGAAGAGGTCGCCGCCGGCCGCATCCCCGATGTCAGCGGCGGCCGCTTCATCCTGGTCGACCCGCTCGATGGCACCCGGGAATTCATCGGCGGCCATGACGACTTCACCGTCAACATCGCGCTGATCGAAAACGGCACCCCCACCCTCGGCGTGGTCCATGCCCCGGCGCTCTCCACGCTCTATCTCGGAGGAGCCGGCAAGGCCGAGAAACTGGTGGTAGACGATCTGGACCGCGTCGCCGCCCGCTATCCCATTGCGGCGAGGCAAAAGCACGCCTCGCCCTCGGCACTCGTCTCCCGCTCCCACAATTGCGATGCGACCGACGCTTATATCAAGAAGTCTGAGATCCTGGAGCGCAAGGCAGTCGGCTCTTCGCTGAAGTTCTGCCTAGTCGCCGAAGGCGTGGCGGACATCTATCCCCGCTTCAGCCCCACCATGGAATGGGATACGGCAGCCGGCGATGCCGTCTTACGCGCCGCGGGCGGCATGGTGGCGACCGAGGACGGCGCACCGCTCACCTATGGCAAGCGCCTGATGGGCCTGCGCGCCTTCGAAAATCCGGCCTTCATCGCAACAGGACGCCCGCAAGAGCGGGGATGACTTCTAAGAAAGAGTGAGCAAATTCAACGGGGGCCTGCGATTTTCATCCCCCGCCTTCAGGCATGCCCGAGAATTCTCCCTTCGAACCCGCGCTGCATCTGGCAGCCAAACGAGAAGGAGAGACCATGTCCGATACGACTACCAAGCTCGCTTTGCCCTTCATCCTGCCGGCACAGGCGCAGAAGCATGTGACCCACAATGAGGCGCTGCAGCGCCTCGACGCGCTCGTCCAACTTGTCATCACCAGCAGCCTCTCCACCCCGCCGACAGATGCCCTCGACGGCCAGATCCATTCGGTGATCACTCCCGCAACCGGCGGCTGGAGCAGCCGGGAAGGCACACTCGCCCTCTTCCAGGATGGCATCTGGATCTTCATCACACCGCGTGCGGGCTGGACCGCCGTCTTCCTGGATGAAGAGAGACTGAAACTTTTCGACGGCACCGACTGGATAGAGCAGCCCCTCCCTTCTGAGGCTCAGGTTGAGCGGCTGGGCATCGCCGCCACGCCGGACAGCTATAACCGGCTCACCCTCTCCTCGCCCGCCAGCCTCTTCAACCATGCCGGCGACAGCCACCGGCTGACGATCAACAAATCAGACACGAGTGAGACCGCGAGCCTGATCTTCCAGTCGAACTGGCAGGGTCGTGCCGAAATGGGGCTCGCGGGCGAGGATCGTTTCTCGCTCAAGGTGAATGGCGATGTGACCGGATGGCGTCAGGCCGTGAGCATCACGCCGGAAGGTTATGTCCGCCACGATCAGCGGCCTCACGCCCGCGTCTCGCTCAACACGGCAACACTCACCCCGGCGGCCGGCAGCTTCACCGGCTTCGATGTCCTGCATCTCTCGGGCGGCGATGTCGCGCTCGGCTCTCCGCTTGCCTCCGGCAATGGGCGGCCGCTCGTGGTATCCGCGTCTGGCCTCTACCTTCTGTCGCTGACAGTAGACGCGAACAGCACCGGCACCCACACCGTCCAGGTCAGCCGCAATGGCTCGATCGATGTTGCAAGCCATGTCGGCGGCGCTGGAGTATCAAGCACGGTGGCTCTGGTCTGGCTCGACGCAGGCGACACCCTGGCGCTGCGCCACCTTGGCACGATCCAGTATGACTTCGGCTACGGGAAGACAGAGCTCAGCCTGACCTTGCTTTGACACCCTAAACGACAAAAGGCGCCGCTAGATTGGCGGCGCCTTACGTCAGAAGCGGCAGATCGCGTCAGAGCAACCGATAGCGACAGGCGCGCGCCACCGCTTGCATGCGGTTGACCGCCTCGAGCTTGCGCATCGCGCTCTTCAGATAGCTGACGACGGTATGGCTGGAAATGTCGAGGATTATGGCGATCTCGTCGCTGCTCTTGCCGGCAGCCGACCAGCGAAGACATTCGATCTCGCGGGCCGAAAGCTTCTCCTTCGGCCCGAGCCGCGGCACAAGCGCTTCGACGCCGGCATCGAGCAATTCCATCGCGCTGAGCTGTAGCTCGGCGATGTCCCTACGCTCGGGCGCCGTCTCCCGCCCGGAAAAGACCAGGATATACTGGGTCTGGTTGCGGTCATGCAGGCTGTAGACGAGCAGGGCGCCGAGCTCGAACGGCTGGAAATGCGGCGCCACAGGCTGGCGCGCTTCCGATCCGGGCGTGCCGAGAAAAAGATTGTCTTCGGTGTAGATCGGCAGAATGGATTGCTTGATACGCGAGACGAGCTGGCTTCCGGCATAGACTTCCGCCGCCTCATAGGCGAGACGCAGCTCATCCGGCCAGGTGCAGACGATCAGATTGGCCGCGAATTCCGGGCTATCCGCCTTGGGAAACCGCGCCAGCATGCAGTGCCGGAAACCGTGTCGACGGCCGAGCGCAAAGAGTTCGCGACCCCACGTTCCGGTGGAGAGCGCGTCGCTCTGAAAAACGGCATCGCCGTCACCAAGACTGTGACTGCGTGTCACATCGGTTGGCCTGAACATAAAACTCCTTTCGACCGAACGTTTCGTCCGATCGGGATCTGAATGTTTATGGACATTGAGTCGTCCCATGGTGGAACGGGTATCAGCTGGGCCTGTCGCCGGTCTTGCGGTCCGCTTTTTTGGGCCGCCATGCACGACAAATTCAAACTGGATCGACGGATCGATCCAAGCCCTTTGCATTGGTGATGGCCCAATGCCACAGATGCCGCCGGCGCACCAGTCACCGATGGCGCATAACTCCTATGCAAATGCCGCAAGTTTAATCAAGTTGCAGCAAATCGGCCGAATCCCGTGCCCGTATGGTCGGGAAAATTATTATCAAATGCTTACAATGGGCTTAGGCAAATTTTAAAGCATCGGCCCTAGGATGAGGGTGTGTGGTCTTGAGTATGTATAGAGAGTCCAATGACCGAAATGATCCGCCCACGAGTTAAATATGTCATCGGCCCCGATGGCAGCCCCCTGACGATTGCCGATCTTCCACCGGCCAATACGCGCCGCTGGGTGATCCGCCGTAAGGCCGAGGTTGTCGCGGCGGTGCGCGGTGGCCTGTTGAGCCTCGACGAAGCGTGCGAACGTTACACCCTGACGGTCGAGGAATTCCTCTCCTGGCAGTCCTCGATCAGCGACCATGGCCTTCCGGGCCTGCGCACCACCCGAATTCAGCAGTATCGCCATTGATCATTTTTGTGCCGGTTCGCCCGGCACGACAAGCCAATTTTTGATAGACCCCATCCGGAACCGGCACGGCGCACCCCGCCTGCCGGTTTTATGTTTTCCGAATGATTTCAGCTTTTCCAAGCGCGCTCAGCGCAACGACGGCAAGGCTCGATCCGGCATAGAACCACAAACCCGGCTGGGTGAAAGCCTGCGCCAGGCCGCTTGTCTTCGTCGCGAAGATGACGATCGCGACGAGAAGCACATCCATCATCGACCACTTCGACAACACCGGCACGAGCCGAGCCAATGCATTGCTTTGCGTCAGCTGATTGCAAGCGATCTCCTCAACAGCGATCAGCAGGATCTTGGTGAGCGGAAAGACGATTGAAACGAGAGCCACGAGGATCGCCAGCCCCTTGTCCTCACCTCCCCACAGCGAGAGGATCACCTCGATCAGCGAGGCATCCGTCGAAAAGACGTAGAAATTCTCTAAGCGCATTAACGGCAGAGTAGTACCGAGAGCGAATAAAATCGAGGCGCCGACGAGGAGAAGCGCCTTCAACCAGATGAGCAAGACGTTTCCCCTTCCGCGTCGAACACAGCGTCACCGGCAGCCGCGTTGCCGGTCGGCGCGTGCCGATGTTAATCAGAACCCATCAGAGGCGGCAACAGGAGACGGATATGCAGATCAAGAGCGAAGAGGCGGGCTCAGGCGGCCGCTATGTCGGACGCATCGACGGCATCGATGAGCCGGCCATCATGACCTATTCCCGCGCCTCGGAGATACTCATCATCATCGATCACACCGAAGTCCCGGGCGCCATGCGTGGGCAGGGTGCCGGACAGGCGCTGGCCGAACACGCTGTTTCCGAGGCACGCAAGGGTGGCTGGAAGATCATCCCGCTCTGCCCGTTCATGAAGGCGCAGATGGATCGTCATCCGGATTGGAACGATGTCCGAAAGTAATCGGACCGTAGCGATCCCAAAAACGAACGAAGGCGGACGCAGATCAACCGCGACCGCCTTCCCTATCGAATCTCAACCAGTCTGAACCGTTTTCGGTCAGGCCCGGACACGCATCTGGCCATCGCGCTCTTCGAGAGCCGCCGCCTTCTGGTATTCCGCTTCAGCCTCTTCCAATGCCAGTTCGGCTGCTTCCTGCTGGACTTTCAGTTCCCGGATAGAGACCTGAAGATTGTCCGCGCGCTGGCGAGCCGCCTTGGCGAAGGTGGGATAGGCGAAATGATTGGGATCAGAGATGCCCGACTTCTTTTCCTCGATGCCGATCTGAGCCTCTAGCTCCTTCGCCATCCGTTCGAATTCCGACATCATAGACTGCAACTGCTGCAATTGCCGACGCTTTTCAGTAACCTGAAATCCCTTCAGGCGTACCAGGCTCTCACGCGACTTCATACGCAATACTCCCGTGATGCGAGACCCCCCGCCACACTTGCTACTCAACACGCCCGCCACCGATTCGTCCAAAAAAAGTCCGCGGCGTTAACAAAAAGCTACCTTTGGTAACCTTTCGTTTACGGGCATCGTTAATGATAAGGCCGATCACTTAAGGGTCAGTAAATGCCAGAGCCCGAAAAGAGCTCATGACAATGATGAGTCAAATGAATCGGTTACGGGTAAAACCTGAGGCGCAGATTCAAGTGTGGCGATGACCGAAAACACATGAAGAATCAGGAGGCTAAAATCTTTGCTTAATAAATTCGATACACCTTGCCAGAGGGAATCAGAATTTGTTAACCAATTGGTGGCAGCCTTCAAATCAGGCAACGACTGGATCCGTATCGCGTAGGGGGCCATTCCAGACCTTTCGGCGGCGGTAAAGGGGATAAATATGCGGGTTCTACTCATTGAAGACGATAGCGCGACGGCGCAGAGCATCGAACTGATGCTCAAGTCCGAGAGCTTCAACGTCTACACTACCGATCTCGGCGAAGAAGGTGTCGATCTCGGCAAGCTCTACGACTACGATATCATTCTGCTCGACCTGAACCTGCCCGACATGTCCGGTTACGAGGTGCTGCGTACCCTTCGCCTGTCGAAGGTGAAGACGCCGATCCTGATCCTGTCCGGCATGGCAGGCATTGAAGACAAGGTGCGGGGCCTCGGCTTCGGTGCCGACGACTACATGACGAAGCCGTTCCACAAGGACGAACTCGTTGCCCGCATCCATGCGATCGTTCGCCGCTCCAAGGGCCATGCCCAGTCGATCATCATCACGGGTGAGTTGATCGTTAACCTGGATGCCAAGACCGTCGAAGTCGGCGGCCAGCGCGTTCACCTGACGGGCAAGGAATACCAGATGCTGGAGCTTCTCTCGCTCCGCAAGGGTACGACACTGACGAAGGAAATGTTCCTGAACCACCTTTATGGCGGCATGGACGAGCCCGAACTCAAGATCATCGACGTCTTTATCTGCAAGCTGCGCAAGAAGCTCGCAAATGCGGCTGGTGGTGCGAACTACATCGAGACTGTCTGGGGCCGCGGCTACGTGCTGCGCGAGCCAGATGGTGCGGAATACCAGGAAACGGCCTGAGCCGTTTCCGATAGCTGACCGAAAAGCCCGCATCCCCGGATGCGGGCTTTTCGCGTTCTGGGGACGGCAGCTGGTGATCCTGTCAGGGACAAGCGGACATGAAAAAGGCGGCGCTTGGGGCACCGCCTTAACAAACGCTCGGCCCGTTCGTGAAAGACTAGGCGGCGATCGCCTTGTCGCCAAAAGTCTTGGTCAGGATCTCGCGGTCGAAGGGCTTCAGCAAGAAATCGTTGGCGCCCGCCCGCTTGCCGGCCATCATCACCTTCAGCTCGGCTTCCACGACGCAGTAGTAGATCTTGACCGCCTTGCCGTCCGTCAGGGCGCGGACGTTCGAGATCAGGTCGAGGGCATCCTCCATGCCGGCATCGACGATCATCACATCGGGAAGCTCACGCTCGCAGCGCGACAAAGCCTCGCGCCCGGAGCCCGCTTCCGAGACCTGGTAACCGAGTTCCGAAAGGATCTTTTTGCCGACCTTGCGAACGATGTCAGAGCCGTCTGCGATCATCAAGCGCTTCATGGTCAACTCCTCTCCCCTGAAACGGGGATATCAAACGTGCCTGCTACCATAGCGGGCCCCAACTAAGGAAAGGTTACCGGTTTGGTCACCATCACGTCCCAGTTCGGGACGGCTCAGGATGCCACTTCAGCGGTAAAGGCAATCTCGCCTTCGCTCGGCAGGCACTTGAGCTCCATGCCGCATTCGTCCGCGAGGAGGACTGTGTAATAGGGCTGGATCGTATGGGCATCCACCGCCTCCTCCAGGTGGCCCGAGAGGATTTCCTGGTATTTCGGTGGCACGCGTAGCATGCGCCCCTTGGCGACGATCTTGAACTTGGCATCTGTCTCGGGATTTTCCAGGGAAATGTCGAGCGAGCCGCCGCGCGGAATGGCACCGTAAGCGACGAGGAAGAGGTTGAGCAGCAGCTTGACCCGGTTCTTCGCGATGATAGCGCGCGGGCCGCTCCAGGTGACTTCAGTCTTCTTCTCGGCGATGGCAAAATCCTTCGCAGCCTTCTCCGCCTCGCCTGTGTCGATCGACGCACCGACGGATCCGGAAGCGCCAAAGGCGAGCCGGGCGAACTTCAGCCGGACCGAAGCATTCAGCGCACTGGTGCGGATCAGATCCATCGCATCGGCATCGGCACCGCCCTCGTCGAGCAGTTCCAGGCCGTTGTTGATCGCACCGACAGGCGAGATGACGTCGTGGCAGACGCGGCTGCAGAGCAGGGCCGCGAGGTCGGGACCTGCAAGCGTGAGGTTGGGGTTCTTCGCCATGGTCGTCTCCAGAAGATGTGGACCCTGAGCGCAACAGGCGGACGCACGTCCGCAGGCCGCGACTTGGTCGGATGCCGTTCGGCCATAATGACACCATATTTGGTAAACCGATTATTAAGACGATGCTCGCTAGGTTTAATTACCCCCAAGGAAGACGCCGAATCCGTCGGCTTCGCATTCAGGAGGCACCATGCATCACCTGTCCCACCGCTCCATGCCGTCTTTCAAGGCCACGGCCCTGGCCGTTTTGGCGATGCTCAGTGTCGTCATGGCACAGCGTCCGGCCGAAGCCGCAGGCGAATATACAATTCAGGAAGTGGTCGATGCCGGCCACGGCTTCTTCGGTGAAACGAGCGGCGCGCTAGCCAAGGTGATCGAGCAGGCCTTCCAGCAATATGGTCTGCCCAACGGCTACATCCTCGGCCAAGAAGGCTCCGGCGCCCTGATTGCCGGTCTCACCTATGGCGAGGGTATGCTCTACACCAAGAATGTCGGCCAGCACGACGTGTTCTGGCAGGGCCCCTCTCTCGGCATCGACTATGGCGGCAACGGCACACGCGCCATGATGCTGGTCTACGACCTGCCGGATGTCGACACGCTCTACGCCCGTTACGGCGGGGTCAGCGGCTCGGCCTACATCGTTGCCGGCGTCGGCATGACTGTCCTGAAGAGCCGCGATGTGATCCTCGTGCCGATTCGCACCGGCATCGGCGCCCGGTTGGGCGTTAATGTCGGCTATCTCAAACTGACCCGTGCTCCGACCTGGAACCCCTTCTGACCCGGAACAATCCGCGTCCTCAGGCTCACGCAAGCTCACTCTGCTCTGTCGTTAGCCATATTCGTTGATGAGCGCGGTCGCGCGAGCCCTTCTGCTTGCCGGGCCGCGGTCTGCATGCTTAACTATCTGCTAATTCTTGCTGAGTGCAGTGGCCACACCGTGATTGAATATGCCCTGATTTTTGGACTGGGATTTATGGCGGCGGCGCTGCTGGTGATGCTTGCCGCCCCGGCGGTGCATCTGCGTGTCGTGGCCTACACGGAAAACCGGCTAAAGGCGACCATGCCGCTCAGCCCGCAGGAAATCCGCGCCCAGAAAGACATGGTACGCGCCCTCTATGCGGCCGAAAACGCGCGCACCCAACATGAACTGACCCGCGAGCGGGAAAAGTCGATTGGCCTCACGCTTCGGAACGAGACGCTGAGCAGCGAAGCTGCACGCCTCGTCGCCGACAGCAAGGATCTCAAGGGCCAGATCGAGGAAATGAGCACCGAAGCCGCCGACCTGCGCTCGAGGCTCCGTCGCGGCGATGTCGAAATCACCTCGATCCGCGAAACGCTGAAGCGCGTCGAAATCGCAGCCGCCGCCAAGGATGTGGAACTCGAGGAACGCGCCCATCGGATCGCCCGCCTGGTGAACGACCTCGACACGATGCGCATCGAGGCGATGAGCCGCGATACCGAAATCGATACGCTGAAGACCCGCATCCAGGGTATGCGCGACGAGCGCGAGGAGTTGCGCCGCGAGAACAAACTGCTCGGCAAGCGCGCCAAGGATGCCGAATTGCGCCTCACCCAGGAAGAGCACAAGGTGTTGCGGCTGGAGGATATCCTTGCGCGGGATGCAGCCGAGCGCGCCGATGCGGGCTCGCTGGTCGAGCGCCGAACGCGCGAACTCACCGAGCTCCGCGGGAAACTCAAGACCGCCAACGCACAACTGCGCAATGCTCAGCGGCTTCTTCGGGAGGCCGGTCTCGCCCTGCCCGAGACGAAGGATGGGTCCATGGTCGAAGACGAGATTGCCAATTCCAACCTCGCGAAGGATCCGGTTGCTCTGGAAAACGACATCCGGCGCAGTCAGACGGTCCTGACCGAACGCCTGCTGAAAGCGAAGGCCTCGACCGAGGACGATGCCCTGCGTGAGGAACTGGGGGATATCGCAGCCAAGATGATCGTGCTGACAGCCGCGCGCGAAGGCGATCAGACTGTCATAGCCGACATCGTCTCCGCGCAACCCAAGACGCTCGAAAAATCGAAGAGTCTCGTCGATCGCGTGCTCAAGATGGACCCGTCGATCGGCCGCGGAACCGGAATGGCGAGCCCGGCCGAATAGTCTTACCGGGCATCAAACTGCGTTCAACCGAGCCGGCCCATGGCACGCGCGATGTTGTAAAGCGCAATTCCGCTCGCCGTCCCGACATTCAGGCTGTCCAGCCCAGGCGCCTGGGCGATCCGTGCCGACTGGAAGCGATCGAGGATATCAGGTGGCAGCCCCTCGCCCTCCGTGCCCATGACCAGCGCGACGCGCCGGCCCGGTGTGATGGTGTTGATCTCGACCGTGCCGGAGGGTGACAGCGCCCATATCTCAAAACCTGCCTCGCTCAAGGCACCAAGCACCTCTTCGGCTCCGCCTTGCCGCGTATAGGGCAAGGCCAGCACAGATCCGACCGAAACCCGCAGCGCCTTGCGGTAGAGCGGATCGCAGCAGGTCTCGTCGAGCAGGACCGCGTCGGCCGTGAAGCCGGCGGCGTTGCGAAACAGCGAACCGATGTTGTCGTGATTGGAGATGCCGCAGCCGACGAGCACAAGCGAACGCTCAGGCAAGGCCGCGATCAGATCGGTCAGAACGGGCGGCGCAGCCCGGCTACCGAGCGCCAGCACACCCCGATGCAGGTGGAAACCTGCAATCGCGTCGAGCACGCCGGTGTCGGCCACATAGACCGGCACGTCCCCGGAGAATTGCGCCAGCAGGTCAGAAAGTCCTGCCACCCGGTTCTTCAGCAGAAGCAGCTTCTCCGCCTTCACCGGCCCGCGGCCCGCATGCGCCTTGGCCAGCATCGACAGAACCACCGTGCCTTCGGCGATGAACTGGCCCTGACGGCCGGTCAGGTCACGTTCACGGATCGAGGTGAACTCGGCGACCCTGACATCGCCGGGATCCGTGATCTCGATAAGGCGGCCGGGCTCCACGCCTGCCTCAGTTTCCGGCCAGCGTCACGTCGGCGATGATGCGCCCGAGCGACAGGTCGAAGACAAAGGCCTTGCGCTCGCCAGATACCGTTTCTCCGTAGATCAGCATCTGGCTGCCCGAAAGCGAGGTCTGCACCACGCGGAAGCCGGCAGGCAGGTCGGCAATCAGGCTGAGCGGCTGATCGGACGGCACCGCGAAAGGTTGCGACGTGGCAGCGACCGGCCGGGCGCCGCCTTCGTCACGCGTCAGCTTGTAACCGATGGCGACCAGCACGGCGAGGAAGAGCACGGCCATGATCCCGCCGGAGACCAGCTGCAGCTTGATCATCTTGCGCCGCACGTTTTCCATTGCCGGATCGAGCGGCTTGTCTTCCTGGTTTTCGTCGTCGAATTGCGCCATGGCAGCAGTCGTTTCCCATTGCGTTCGCCCTGATCTCGACGCTTTTTCCGATGCGAACGATCCGGAGAAAATTGCCGGTCGGACCGGCTGTCGATTGTCCCAAAGCCCGGTCTGTGCCAAATGGCAGCGATTAAGGCCGCAGCATCGGCCGCCGTGAGACGGGATGACATGATGACCGACCCCTTTAACGAAGCCGCCGCATCAAGGAAAGAGCTGATTGCCGGCGATGATGCCGAAGGCCGCATCGACGCCTGGCTGACGGCTGCCCTCGGAGCCGAGTTTTCCCGCAATCGGGTGAAAGCGCTGATCGAACAGGGCGCCGTGCATGTGAACGGCGTGCTTCTGGAGTCACCCAATCGCAAGATCAAACCAGGCGACACCGTCATCATCGATCTCCCGGCGCCGGAAGACCCGCAGCCGAAGGGCGAGGATATCCCCCTCGAGGTTCTCTACGAGGATTCTGACCTGATTGTGATTGCCAAGCCTCCCGGCCTTGTGGTGCATCCCGGAGCCGGCAACTGGCATGGCACGCTGGTCAACGCGCTGATCTATCACTGCGGCGACAGCCTTTCAGGCATCGGCGGGGTCAAGCGCCCCGGTATCGTTCACCGCCTCGACAAGGATACGTCCGGCGTGATGGTCGTTGCCAAGAACGATATCGCCCACCGCCATCTCTCCGACCAGTTCGCCGACCATGGCCGCACAGGCCCGCTGGAGCGCGCCTACCGCGCCGTGGTTTGGGGCCGCCCGCGCTCGCTCGCCGGCACGGTTAATGCCGCTCTCGGCCGCTCCGGCGCCGACCGAACGAAACGCACCGTCAAGCGCGAGGACACCGACGACGCCCGAGAGGCGATCACCCACTATACGGTGCTCGAACGCTACGGTGAGAAGCCGGATGCCACCTGCCTCGCCTCGCTGGTCGAATGCCGGCTGGAAACAGGCCGAACGCACCAGATCCGCGTCCACATGGCCCATATCGGCAATCCGCTGATCGGCGACCAGGAATATGGCGCTGCCTTCAAGACCAAGGCGAACCTGCTGCCGGAAGACGCCAAGCGGGCGGTGAACAAGTTCCACCGCCAGGCCCTCCACGCCTACCTGCTTGCCTTCGAACATCCGACCACGGGCAAGACCATGCGTTTCGAGGCACCGATACCGGCGGACCTGCAGAAGGTCATCGATGCACTGAAGGGAATGTAGGCCGGTCAGGGGCCAGCAGCAGTCCGGCCGCTCTGCCCGGCAGCCGCACGGGCGCTGCGATGCGCCGAAAGCACATGGACTGCAACCGCCACAAGCACGACGGTCCCGCCCAGCACGGTCGAACGGCTCGGCACATCGCCGACAAACAGCCAAACCCAGAATGGTGCAAGCGGCGCATCGAGCGCTCCGATCAGGGCGGCTTCCACCGGCGGCACGTCCTTGGCGCCGACCGTCAGCAAAAGGAAGCCGAGCGAAAAGGCCAGGACCCCGAAGCCCAGCACGACCAAGATATCGTGGCTAGAAGCCGCGAGCGGGCTCGCAAACGGCAAGGCGACCACAGCACTCATCAGGCATGAAACGACCGTGCAGGGCAATGCCGGCTTGTCGGGATAGCGCCGAACGAGAACCGTCCAAAGCGCGACCATCACCGTCATCGCAAAGGCAAGCGCGTCACCAATAAGTGCCCCCTCCTCCCCGCTGCCGATCATCAGGGCAACACCCACGAGCGCGACGACACTGGCAACGAGGGCCGAGCGGCCGGGCCGCTCTCCGAGGATCAAAAATCCGAGGGCGGCGGCAACGAAGGGGCAGGTGGCAAAGATGATGGCCACATGCGCCACCGAGGTGGTGTAGAGCGCACCGATGAACAGCACGGCGCAGGAAGCAGAGGTCGCACAGATTACGAGCCCTGGCATTCCGAGCTTTGCGAGATCAGCCACCAGACGACCGCGGGCGGTGACAGCCAGGCAGCCGAAGAGGAAGAGCCCGGCAATCATACCCCTCAGAAACAGCAGGGTCGGGCCATCGATCGAAACCAGCCGCGTCATCAGTCCCGCCGTACTGAGAGCAAGCGTCGCAGCGGTAACGGCCGCCAGCCCGCGCAGATAGGTCGAGGATGTCATGGCTGCTCCGGAATCGCTTTCGAAAGATGCTAGCAGAAATGCGAAGTCAGGACCTTGAAACCTGCGGAGACAATGCACAATTAAATTGCGCACAAAATATTTTTGGATCTCACGGCCTCGTGACGGAACGCAAATCTTGTATCGCCGTTTTGCCATACTTATCTGTCATACGGATTTCCGTGGGATAGAGAGATCCACGGAGATGGGACTCGCCGTTTTTCAGGGAGTCCGTGAAGAAAGAGGGGTGCTATATGGCCCGCAGTAGTTTGCCGTCCATCACTGCCGGGGAAGCCGGCCTCAATCGTTACCTGGACGAGATCCGCAAGTTCCCGATGCTGGAACCCCAGGAAGAATACATGCTTGCCAAGCGTTATGCCGAACATGGCGACCGTGACGCAGCGCATCGCATGGTCACGAGCCATCTGCGCCTCGTGGCAAAGATTGCCATGGGCTATCGCGGTTATGGCCTGCCGATCGGCGAAGTCGTCTCGGAAGGCAATGTCGGCCTGATGCAGGCCGTGAAGAAATTCGATCCCGAGCGCGGCTTCCGCCTCGCGACCTATGCGATGTGGTGGATCAAGGCCTCGATCCAGGAATACATCCTGCGCTCATGGTCGCTGGTAAAGATGGGCACGACCGCCAACCAGAAGCGGCTGTTCTTCAACCTCCGCCGCCTCAAGGGCAAGATCCAGGCGATCGAGGAAGGTGACCTCAAGCCCGATCAGGTGACCGAGATCGCCACCAAGCTGAAGGTGTCGGAGGAAGAGGTCATTTCAATGAACCGCCGCCTCTCCGGCGACGCTTCGCTGAACGCACCGCTTCGCGCTGCCGAAGGCGAAAGCGGCCAGTGGCAGGATTGGCTGGTGGACGATCATGAGAGCCAGGAAGCGGTTCTGATCGAACAGGATGAGCTGGAAACGCGTCGCAGCATGCTGAAGCGCGCCATGAGCGTGCTGAACGACCGCGAACGCCGCATCTTCGAAGCTCGCCGCCTGGCCGAGGATCCGGTTACCTTGGAAGAGCTCTCCTCCGAGTTCGACATCAGCCGCGAACGCGTCCGCCAGATCGAGGTCCGTGCCTTCGAAAAAGTCCAGGAAGCCGTTCAGAAGGACGCGCTGGAGCGCGCCAAGGCCCTGAGGGTCGTGGAGGCTTGACAGCCTCCGACCAGATCCTGACCCCACGATATCGAGCCGTCCGGTGCAAGCCGGGCGGCTTTTCTGTGCCGAAAACAGCCTCGCCTATTCGACGGCCAGCTGCTGACGAGAAAACACGCCAAGGCCGAAACCTGTCAGAATGACGAGCCAGCCGACAAGGACGGCGAAACCAAACACTCCCGAAGCTGGCGAGCCACTGGCGAGCAACCAGTCACGCAGCGCCTGGGCGCCATAACTTGGCAAGGGTAGACGGTCCGCGTCCGTCCCCAGGTAGAGCTGCAGCAGGGTCGCCCCGATCGCCAGCAAAAAGGCCGACAGCACGGCCGCAATCATCGAGCGGAAGAGAATGACGATCACGGCGACGAAAGAGGCCAGCACGGCAAGTTCCAGCAAGGCGATCCCCACTGCGGCCAGGAGCGACAAGAACGAGCCTGCAGACAGAAGGACCGCACCCCCACCCTGCCCTTTCAGGATCGAAAACAGCAGATTGAGCGCCATATCGCCCAGCGCAACGACGAGAAGGCCAAGGACAAGCCAGATCAGGCAGACGAAAAGCTTGGCAGCATAGAGCTCAAAACGCGAATGCCTCGGCACAAGCAGCCGCCATGTCGCATAGCGGTAGTCAAGGAAGAACACAGAGGCGACGCCAAGCGCAAAGAGAAGATGTCCGAGCGAATTGCCGGACACACTGAGGCTCCTGGCCGCAGACAGGAAGAGATCGATGTCTTCCGGATTCCGCTGCCCCATACGCAATACAAGAAAGCCCTCGATCACGAGTTTGAGCAGGACCGACACCAGCGGCACCACGAGGAAGCCCCAGAACAGGATCGAGGGCTGCCGGACAAGCTTGAGCATTTCCGTCGGAAGAAGCGTCTTCATCATTTCATTTCCCGCGTCTGCGACAGGAACACTGTCTCGAGATCCGGCTTGATCCACTTCGCCTCGTGAATGCGGACACCCGATGCCGCGAGCGACTGGATCAACGCGGGTACCTCGGCTCGCTCGACGCGCACATAAACGCCGCCATCGCCGACTTCGGCCAGCGCACCCAGCTGTGTGACCAGGCTTTCCGGTTGCTCGACCTGCAGCCAGAAGCGCCCGTCACGATCGAGAAGATCGGCCACGGCCCCTTCGGCGACCAGTCGGCCGCGCTGCAGAATTGCGACGCGATCGCAAACCCTCTCCACCTCGTCCAGGAGATGGCTGGACAGGAGCACGGTCAGTCCGTCCCGATGCGCCACATCGTGGATCAGGGCGCGCATCTCGAGGATGCCGTCCGGATCGAGACCATTCGTCGGCTCATCGAGAATGATCGCCTCCGGTTCGGTGATCAGGGCGCAGCCGATGCCGAGGCGCTGCTTCATGCCGAGCGAGAACCCGGAGACCGTCTTGTCCGCCGCCTTCGACAATCCGATCCGCTCCAGCACGGTATCCACCGGCAAGGATGTCGCAGAACTGGCCGCCAGGATCCGCAAGTGCTCTCTGGCGGTGAGGAACGGATAGAAGCTTGGCGTTTCGATGAGCATACCGAGCCTCCGCCGGCCCGTCGGCGTCGCCGCCTCGCCGAAGATCCGGATCTCGCCACGATCGGGCCGGAGCAGGCCTGCTAGGATCCGAAGGAGCGTGCTCTTGCCCGCCCCGTTGGGGCCAAGCAGCCCATAGACAATACCACGCGGTATGGAAAGGCTGAGGCCATCCAGCGCCTGGACCGCGCTGGGACCACGGCCGAACGTCTTGTGCACCGAAACGAATTCGATCGCTGGATCGCCCCTCGCCGCAGCAAGCGCCGTCTCCACCCTGGTCTGCGTCATCGCTGCCATCGCACCCTACCCTGCTCCTGCTGCTATAAGCTGACGCGCAGCGTGGGAGTGCCTTATTGAAAGAGCAGCATCCGACACTTTTACGTCAGCTCGAAATGAAAAATCCGCCGGAATAGTTTCCGGCGGATCTGGAATTAAAGTCGGGAGAGCGGCACTCAGTTCGCCGGTGCTGCCGGCGTCAGGGCTGCCCATTCGCGCAGCACCTGCTCGAAGACATTGCCGCCCGTCGTGCCCTTGTCGAGCGTGATCAGAGCCCGACGCCCGTTGCGATAGGTGACCGGGATGTCCATCCAGCCACGGGTCGAGAGAAGCTCCATGTTTCGCTTCACTACGTCCTCGAAGTCATTGAGCGCCACCAGATAGGTGTCGTCGGTGACCTTGGCGGTGACGGCAACGAGCGGGTCGCCCCGGTCCTGTTCGGTGCGCTTCATCGCGATCCGTTGCAGGTTCTCGATGGCACCGCCTTCGAAGTCCGTCAGCACCGAGAAGACGACCTCTATGATGTGGCTCGCCGGCAGAGAATTGTCGGTGTTACGCTTCAGCGTCAGGAGAGCCGAGATGCCACGCTCCGGCACGTTGATACGCCCCTGGATCTGAGGGTCGGGACGTCCATCGGCGCCATTCTCGCGCACCGCCGTCCAAGTGATGGTGCCCGGCACGGCAACCGGGGTCGCCTGGCCGATCCGCTCCTCGTAGAGGAAGAGCTTCTCGCCACCTGCAATGGCAGCGGGATCCGCAGACGTGGACGTCGCAGGGGTCTGTGTCGTTGCTGCGCCGTTGGCTGCGGCCGGTGCGTCGTTCGGCTCAACGGTCGAGGCGACAGTCTGGGCGGAAACCGAACGGCCCTCTGCGGGAGCACCTTCGATCGGCGCCGAGCCTGCACCTGCGTCGACCTCTGTGCCGTCTGCACGCAGGCGCTGGGTGAATTTCTGCTCGGCCGTCGTATCGGCAGGCGGCGTGGCGGCTTCTTCGCTCGCGGGCTCGGCAGGCGTCGCAGGTTCTGCGGGCGTAGTAGCCACCGGCTCGGTCGTTTCTTCCGCCGGCGCAATGTCACCTGTCAGGTTGGCAACCATGGTGCCGATGTCATCGCGCATGCTCCAGGCCAGGTAACCACCGCCAGCCAAAAGCACAGCGATCAGGGCACCGATGATCACAGGCGCAAGGTTACGGCGCTTCTTTGGCTCCAGCCGATAGGAAGGCTGCTGTCCATAGCCCCCGACCAAGGCCTCCATGCCGTCCGGCTGAGCAGCGACATCGACCTGCGCACCCTTTGCGCTCGGCGCGAAGCTGTCGATATGCTCGTCCCATTCATTCGGCTCGAGTGACTTGCCCTCCGTGGCCCCGTCACGCGAGGAAGGCTTGGCCTCGTCCGCATGATCCTGGAACCACTGGCTGAAATCATCAGGCTCGACGGTGGCCGCGGCCGACGCCGTACCGATCGTCCCGAGCACGGCAGGATCGGCGTCCGGCAGGCTGAGCCCCTCTGGTGCGACGAAATCCTGGCTCGCTTCGACGCGAACCGGCTCCTCGTAGGCGGGGAATTCATCCGTCGGCGTGTAAGATATTGTCGCAGGTGCCGGATCGATTTCCGGCAGTTCCGGCACGCGGTTCGCAGCCGTCTCGGTAGCAACCGGAAGATCCCAGCTCGCGGTCGGCAGAGCAGGAACCGGATCCTGGGCGCGGCTCTGCAGCCAGTCTTCGACCGAATCGACGGGAACGGCGGCGACCGACGTTTCCGGTGCCACATAGGCCTCGGGCTCCGAGAGGGTCTCGGCCGACAGCGGCTCCGGTTCCACAGGCTCTGGCACTGAGACAGGTTCGACAGCCCAGGCAGGCGTGGTTGGCTCCGGCTCGTCCTGCTGCGACCAAGTCTCCTCGGCGGTCGGAGCCTCCTGGAAGGGTGAAGCCACGGCGGCTGTGTCGACCTCGGGTTCGGGTTCAGGCTCGCGTTCAGGCGTAAACTCCGGCTCGGCGGCAACCGGCTCTTCCGGACGATCGTCGTAAAGCCGCTCGTAGTCTGGTTCCCGATCATCACTGCCGAAGGTCGGCTCGACACGCCAGCCGGTATCAACCGGCGCGGCATCCACGACGGGCTCCGGTTCCGAAGCCGGCTCGGCCGAATAGTCTTCGCGGTATTCGGCTTCAGGCCCGGGCTGTGATTCTGCAACCGGTTCCGCCATATGAGCATCAGCCCAGTCGTCACCGGTCACCGCGGCAGCGTCTTCCACCGGCGTATCGACCGGCTGGACCTCTTCAGGAACGGACTCGGCTTCCTCTGGGGCGGCCGCATGCTCGTCTTCGGCTTCGGGCTGAGCCTCGGCCCAAGCCGGCGAAGACGCAGCAACGGCACCAGCCGTGGCCATTGCGGCAGTCGTCGCCACCTGCGGAGGCTCATCACCCAAGGTCGGCATGTCATCGACAGCCGGCAGGGCCTCGGCATGTTCGGCCTCGACCTCCCGGATGGCGGCGTCGAGCTTGTCGAGCTGGCGCTGCAGCATGTGTTCGGGCGGGCGCGGCGACATGTTCTCGAGCTGCCGAACGACGGCAGCGCGGGCCTTTTCATAGACCCGTGCGCGCATCTCCGGAGTGTTGTTCGAGAGCCCGTCTACGGCCCGTCGAATTACCGCGATAAAGTCTGCCATCAGCACTTTCTCTTGAGAGCCGGCCCGCCGCGCCGGCAAATTTTCAATAAAATCCTAGATTAGTCTTCGAACGGGTCCGTCACAAGTATCGTGTCGTCGCGTTCGGGACTTGTCGACAGAAGGGCGACCGGCGCACCGATCAGTTCTTCCACCTGACGCACATACTTGATCGCCTGTGCCGGCAAATCCGCCCATTTGCGGGCGCCAACGGTGGATTCCTTCCAGCCTTCGAGCGTGATGTAGATGGGCTCGACACGCGCCTGAGCGGCTTGCGCAGCGGGAAGATAATCGATTTCCTGACCGTCCAGCTTGTAGCCGACGCAGATCTTCAGCTCTTCAAGGCCGTCGAGAACGTCCAATTTGGTCAGCGCAATGCCGGTGATTCCATTGGTAGCAACCGACTGACGCACGAGCGCCGCATCGAACCAGCCACAACGGCGCTTGCGGCCGGTGACGGTGCCGAATTCATGGCCCTTCTCGCCGAGGAACTGGCCGATCTCATCATGCAGTTCGGTCGGGAACGGACCTTCGCCGACGCGGGTCGTGTAGGCCTTGGTGATGCCAAGGATATAGCCGAGCGAGCCCGGGCCCATGCCGGAACCGGCAGCAGCCTGACCGGCCACCGTGTTCGACGAGGTGACGAAGGGATAGGTGCCGTGATCAATGTCGAGCAGGGAGCCCTGAGCGCCTTCGAACAGGATGCGCGAGCCCTTTCGGCGCTCCTTGTCGAGCAGCACCCAGACCGAATCCATGAAGGGCAGGACGCGATCGGCGATCGAGGTCAGCTCGTCCATGATCGTCTTGTGCTCGATCTCGGCCACGCCGAAGCCGCGACGCAGCGCGTTGTGGTGGGTGAGTATCCGCTCGACCTTGCCTTCCAGCGCGTCGAGGTCGGCGAGGTCCATCACGCGGATCGCGCGGCGACCGACCTTGTCTTCATAGGCAGGACCAATGCCGCGGCGGGTCGTGCCGATCTTGGTGCCGCTGTTGGAGGCCGCGTCTTCGCGCATGCCGTCCAGTTCGCGGTGCAGGGAGAGAATCAGCGTGGCGTTCTCGGCGATCCGCAGATTGTCCGGCGTGACCGACACGCCCTGATCCTTCAACCGGCCGATTTCGGCGATCAGCGCATGGGGGTCGACCACCACGCCATTGCCGATGACGGCTTTCTTGCCGGGGCGCACGACACCGGAAGGAAGGAGAGACAATTTGTAGGAAACGCCGTCGATGACGAGCGTATGGCCGGCATTGTGTCCACCCTGGAAGCGGACCACGATGTCCGCACGTTCGGAGAGCCAGTCGACAATCTTGCCCTTGCCCTCGTCACCCCATTGCGAACCGATCACCACGACATTCGTCATCACATAATCCTGTATATCGCGCAGTGTCTGCGCCCTACCCAAACCCGCGCATCTATACTGTGTTGTTTTTGGGAAATCGACCCGTCTTGAGGCCAGATTTGGCTTTTTGCGTGACAAAGCATGCCCCCTCGCCTAATTCGGAGGCAATTCGCACTGCGCCGAACCAGAGGGGCTTGGTTTCGGCAGCCGGTGCCCGATGCAGGGAAGAGACACCTTTGCCCATTCGCGCATACAGCTTTCTCGTCATCACCACCCTCCTTTGGGGTGGCAACACCATCGCCGGCAAGCTGGCGCTCGGCCATGTCAGCCCGATGGTCCTCAGCTTCGGCCGTTGGGCGCTTGCGACCCTAGTGATCGCATCGATCGCGATCCCGCAGATCCGCAAGGATTGGGAGGTGCTGAAGGCCAACTGGAAACTGCTGATCTTCTACGGCGCGGTCGGTTATGCTGCGTTCAACGGCTTTCTCTACACGGCGCTCAAGTATACCAGCGCTGTCAACGGCGCGATCGAACAGGGCGCGATCCCGGTCCTGATCTTTGTCATCAACTTCGTGCTGTTCCGGATTGCAGTGTCTGCGGTCCAGATCCTCGGCTTCCTGATCAGCTTCGTCGGTGCTGCTGTCACGGCCTCGCATGGCGATCTGCAGACGCTGCTGACGCTGACCCTGAACCACGGCGACCTGCTGATGCTCTTTGCCGGCATTTCCTATGCGATCTACACCGTCTCGCTGCGCTGGAAACCGCCCGTGCACTGGAAAAGCCTGATGGCCGTGCCGGCCCTTGCCGCCACCGTGACCTGCCTGCCGCTTCTCTGGTGGGAAGCCGGGCGCGGCGAATTGATTCTGCCCGACATGCGCGGCTGGCTGATCATCCTCTACGCCGGTCTGTTCCCCTCACTGATCTCGCAGATCCTCTACATCAAGGGCGTCGAAGGCATCGGCGCCAACCGCGCCGGCCTCTTCATCAACCTGGTGCCGGTGTTCGGCACCCTGCTCTCGATCACCATCCTCGGCGAGACACTGGAAGTCTTCCACATCGTGGCGCTTATTCTGGTCCTCGGCGGCATCGCCATCGCCGAATGGGGCAAGCCGGCGGTGGAAAAACCGTCCCTCTGAGCGGATCGACCATCCGCATCAGCCAGATCCACCGACCGACAGGATCGTGATATCCCCGTCCTGCACACGGGCCGCCGTCAGCCGTCCTGTGCGATAGCAATGGGTATCGAGGCTCACCCGATCAGGTCCCACGTGGGGCTCCTTCATCGCCGTATGGCCGTGAAAGATGCGGACCGGCAAACCGGGTCCTAGATCGAGAAACGAACGGCGGATCCACATCAGGTCATCGTCGGTCTGTTCGGGAAGCGGGCGTCCGGGGCGAATGCCGGCATGGGCGAAGACATCGCTCCCGACGGTCAGCAGCACCGGCAGGCTGCGGAGAAAATCCACATGGCTTTGCGGAACAGCGGCACGGACCATCTCCCGCAAAGGGTGGCTGGCTTGCCGCAACGAATGATCATCAAGCTCGATGCCATACGAGCGAAATGTCTCTTCCGCGCCGTGATCGAGGACCCAGTTGCCGGCGGGATCGCCATCGATGAAGGCGAGAAATGCATCATCGTGATTGCCACGCAGACAGACGCGCTCGAACCCGGCAGGCGGTGCGGCCGTCAGATGATACAGAACCGCAGCAGACTTCGGCCCGCGATCGACATAGTCGCCCAGCATGACGATCAACTTGCGCCCCTCGATGGAGCTCGCGTCCTCGCGAATGGCCTTTTCAAGTTCGAGCAGTGGCTCAAGGCAGCCATGCACGTCACCAACGGCATAGATCACCGCATACTGCGATGGATCGGCGACAAGACGCGGAGCGCCTGCCCTCTCTGCCGCCGCCAGCCCGTCCTCGCCCATCGCCCGTCTCCCCTTGATGCGCTGCAAGATCCGAGAAGAGCCCAGCCACACAAAAAAGGCCAGCCCCCTAGGGAGCTGGCCTCTCAGAGATCGCCTTTGAAGATTAAGGCGTGGTGGCCGGCGGAGTTGCCGGAGCCGCTGGAGCCGGGTCAGCCGGCGGCGTGGCCGGGGCCGGATCGGTGGCCGGCGGTGTCGCCGGAGCCGAGTCGGTCGCCGGCGGTGTCGCCGGTGCAGCGGGCGGCGTTGCCGGCTCTGCCGGGGCCGTCGTTTCCGTGGCCGGGGTCGTCGCCGTGTCGGTGTCGGCGCCACCGCCGAAGACGAAATAGGCGCCGGCAGCGATCACGACGATCAGCAGGACGGCAATGCCCCAGGACGCACCACCAGATGTGGTCTGCTGGGTTACATGCGGGCGCTGGTCGACGCGGGGATCGGGACGTTGGTCCATGGTATTTCCTCCTGAATGTGCAGCCGACCGCTATGCGGCGGGCCGCGAGTTTCTGATATCTGGAATGCGTAAGCGTGGATTACTGGACCACACCGACGACGACATAGGTTTGCGGATCGACGATGACGCGCTGTTCATTGACGACGGCATAGGCATAGGTCGGGTTTTCCGGGATCGGCGTCAGAACCACTTGCTGCGGCAGGGGCTGACCGACAGCGACCTGCTGCTCGATGATGACGGGCCGGGCCGGAAGCGGCTGCTCGCGCACATAGGTAACGACCGGTGCCGGCGGCGGTGCGACAGCCGTGCCTGCGATGGCGCCGACAACACCGCCGACGGCGGCGCCAACAGGACCACCGACGATCGCACCCGTAACGGCACCACCGGCGGCACCGGTGACTGTCCCTTCCTGTGCCAGCACGGGCGTGGCGACAGCACCAAGTACGACGGCTCCAAGAGCAATGATCTTCATCTTCATGGCTTCATCCTTTCCGTTGTCTGCCATTGACGGAAAGAACGGGCATCACGGGAAATTGTTCCACGCGAGCCTTTTAGACCTCTACTGCAAGCAATTGGAAAAATAGACAAAATTGAGGCAGGCGTGCAGCTTGGGCTGCACGCTTTACTTCAAGTGGCAGGTTGGGACTTGGCCATCCGAGAAGAATTCTCCCCTCGGGAAGCGCGCCCGCGCCGGGCGGCCTTGCCGAGACGTGCGCACCTGGCCCCCTTCATCCCCCCCAGCCGACGATACCCTTGATTTCGAGGAAGTCATGTATAGCCCAGTCGGCATACTCGCGACCATTGCCGGATTGCTTGTAGCCACCGAACGGGGCAGCCGTGTCCCAATCGGGGTAATTGAGATAGACCGAGCCCGCCCGCATGCGTGCCGCCACCCGCCGCGCATGTTCGATGTCCTCGGACTGCACATAGGCCGCGAGACCATAGACGGTGTTGTTTGCGATCTCGATCGCCTGCTCTTCCGTCTCATAGGGCATGATCGACAGGACCGGGCCGAAGATCTCCTCCCGGGCAATCGTCATGTCGGGCGTCACATGGCCGAAAACAGTCGGGCGAACATAATAGCCGCGATTGAGCCCGTCGGGACGCCCCGGTCCACCGCTCACCAGCAGCGCACCCTCTTCAATCCCCGTTTCGATCAGTCGCTGGATCTTGTTGTACTGGATATCGCTGACGACAGGTCCGAGCACCGTACCCTCCGCTTGCGGGTCGCCCACCTTGTGTTGCTCGGCGGCCTGCCTTGCGATCTGCAAGGCCTCGTCATGCCGATCGGCCGGCACCAGCATGCGGGTCGGCGCATCGCAGGACTGACCGGAATTGCCGAAACACCCCTCCACGCCCTTACTGACCGCCGTGACCAGATCGGCATCCGGCAGGATGATGTTGGCCGACTTCCCACCCAGTTCCTGCGCAACGCGCTTGACCGTATCGGCCGCGGTCTTGGCGACAATGATGCCGGCGCGGGTCGATCCCGTGAAGGACACCATGTCGACATCCGGATGCCCCGCCATTACCTGGCCAACTTCCGGGCCGCGACCATTGACCAGATTGAAGACCCCGGCAGGCGTGCCGGCGGCTTCCATGACCTCGGCGAAGATCAGGCCCGAAATCGGCGCGATCTCGGACGGCTTCAGCACCACGGTACAGCCTGCCGCAACCGCCGGCGCCACCTTGCAGACGATCTGGTTGAGTGGCCAGTTCCACGGCGTGATGAGCGCGCAGACCCCGATCGGCTCCCTGACGATCCGGGTCGTGCCGCGCTGCTCGGTAAATTCGAAGGTCTTGAAGGCCGCGATCGTCGCTTCGAGATGCGCCCGCCCCGCCCATGCCTGCGCGTCGCGGGCGAAGGAAAGCGGCGCCCCCATCTCGCGGCTCACCGCCTGGGCAATATCGTCGAAGCGCTCGTTGTACACGTCGAGAATGCGCTCGAGCAGCGCAAGCCGATCTGTATGGTCGGTCAGCGAGAAACGGGTGAACGCCGCCTTGGCAGCGGCGACCGCGAGATCCACATCCGCCTTGGCGCCGACAGAGATCGACGTAAAGGGCTCCTCGGTCGAGGGATCGACGACATCGAGCCGAGCCGGGACAATCGGGTCCACCCATGCGCCGTTGATGAAGAACTTCAAATGCTTGGACATGCGGGCTCCACTGTGGACGGAATTGGCGGTTTTGAACTATTCGTCACGGGATCGATTACGGCAAGCATGCAGGACGGGGTGTACCGTCTATCCCCAACCAGAATGGGCAGTTCAACGTTCCAGGCCATCGAGCAACCTGTACCACGCGACATGGGCGGCAACCCCGATGCGTCGGAAGCGATGCAGCGGGATGCCGCGAAGGGGTGAGATCGACAAGGGCAGGACGCCCGGGTCGCCATGCGCAAGATACTGCGCGAGCGGGTCGCCGAGGGAGACCATGAGCCCGATGCCCCGCCCCTGGCAACCTGCAACCATGAGCAATCCGGGTTCCGGCTCGTGCAGATGGGGAAGATGATCGGGCGTCATGGCAACACGCCCGAACCAGCGATGGGTGATCGCAATGCCTGACAGCATCGGATAGAGCCGCTGCAGCGCCCGCTCCAGATGTGCCCAGTCTTCCGCCGAGCGTGGCGGGCGCATCGGCCCGCGACCACCCAAGACCAGGCGCCCATCGGGACTGCGACGATAATAAACGAGGATGCGCCGACTGTCCGACACGGCCTGCCCACTCGGCAGGATGGAGTCGAACCCCGCCGGCAGCGGCTCGGTGGCAATCTGGAACGAATGGAGCCACACGAGACTTCGGGCAAGGTCGGGCAGGATCCGGTCCGAATAGGCATTGGTGGCCACCAGCACCTTTTTCGCACGATGCGATCGACCGCTCTGCGTCCCCACCCGCCACGACGTTCCGTCCCGGGAGAGAGACGTCACTGCATCATGTGTGGCAAGATTGGCCCCGGCCTCTGTCGCGATCCTCGCCAACTCATGCACCAGCGCCAAGGGATTGACGACACCTGCACGCCGATCAAGGAAACCGCCGCGATAGCCTTCAGCGCCGGTCAGCAGCGCGATTTCCGCCTGATTGAGCAGCGCGACGTCGGCGCCTTGTGCACGCCACTGGCGATTGCGCTGCCCGGCGGCTTGGAGTGCGGCTTCTGTATGGGCCGCCTGGATCCAGCCTGAGCGTACATGCTCGACGTCGAGTTCCTCGCGCGCAATCAGATCATAGACGACGTCGGCGGTTTTCGACGCAAACCGTACAAGCCTCTTCCCCGCGCCTTCACCAAACAGGGAGATCAGTGTCTCCGGGTCTTGTTTCAGGCCGGGAATGACCTGTCCGCCATTGACCCCGGAGGCGCCTGCGCCGATGTCGCCCGCCTCGATGATCTGGACCGAGAGCCCGGCGCGTGCGGCATGCAGCGCGGTCGAGAGACCCTGATATCCGGCGCCGACAACCACGAGATCGACATCGCTTTCGGCGAAGCGGCAGGCAATCGGCGAAGCGGGTCGTCGCCAAACAGGCGAAACCGGTAATGGGGGCTGCATGAAGCTTAGACCTGCGTCACGATGGAAAGATCGCCGCGCAATCTGCATTGGGTGAAAAAAAGAGACAATAAACGTCAGGCTGTATTTTGCCATGACGGTAGAGTGACGAGTCGCTACTTAAGAAGAGCATGAAAAAAATTTCGCGGCATGCCATCATGGCGTTTCGGGCAATTGCCAATCAATGGCGTTTCTGCCCTGCGCCACCAGATATTCATTGGCCTGTGAGAAATGCCGAGAGCCGAAGAAGCCGTTATGAGCTGACAGAGGCGAAGGATGCGGGGCTTTCAGCACAAGATGCCGCGACCGGTCGACAAAGGCGGCCTTCTTCTGTGCATAGGAACCCCAAAGCATGAAGACGACATGCTCGCAGTCCTCGTTCACCGCCCGGATCACCGCATCGGTGAACTGCTCCCAGCCCTTCCCCTGATGCGAGGCAGCGCGCGCTTCTTCGACCGTGAGCACGCTGTTGAGCAGGAGCACACCCTGCCGCGCCCAATGCTCGAGAAAGCCGTGCCGCGCGGGCGGGATGCCGAGGTCGCTCTGCATCTCCTTGTAGATGTTGACGAGCGACGGCGGAATGCGAATGCCCGGCTGCACGCTGAAGCACAGCCCATGCGCCTGCCCCGCGCCGTGATAGGGATCCTGCCCCAGGATCACCACGCGAACCTCGTCGAGGGGGGTCAGATCGAGCGCGCGAAAATACTCCGCACCTTTGGGAAAGATGTGCTTTCCGTCAGCTTTTTCCCGTTGCAGGAAGGCTTTGAGGTCGTGCATGTAGGACCGGCTGAACTGTTCGCCGAGCACCGCTTTCCAGCTGTCCCCGAGCCTGACCCCCGCTTCCGCCATTGCCGCCGCTCCTCGTTCTCGCTTAGATGGAGACGACGATAGAGGGCGCGCGGCCGGGTCTGTCAACCGTCGCCAACGGGAGCACACAGGAGAACCGTGAAGCCTTTCCTCAGACTGTGGCGGCGCCACCGGATCCTCACCTCGGCCTTCGTGCTGGCCATGGCGCTCGCGATCTTCTTCGCCGGGCGCACGATCTTCTTTGTCGCCTATTGGGCCGATCCGGCACGCCAGGACCTGCCGCCAGAGCCCTGGATGACCATCGGCTATGTCGCCCATTCCTGGCATGTGCCTGTCGAGAAGCTCGCCCGCGACCTCGATCTGCCGCCGCCGCCGAAAGATGGTCCTCGCCCGTCGCTGGAACGGCTTGCCGAAGAACGGGGCCAGAGCTTCGAAGAGTTCAAGGCGCAGATCGAGGCCTCCCTTGCAGAGCTCCGCCGGCTGGGTCCGCCGAAATGACCCTGACAGAGACGCTGCTCGCGTCGCTACCATCCTATGGACTGTCGCTCCTTGGCCTCGTTGTCTGCGTCAGTTGCCTGGGCGCACCGCTGCCGGCCTCGATCGTCATGATGCTGATGGGCGCGCTTGCCGCTGCCGGAGACTTCACCCTCTGGATCGTGATCGCGGTCGCCCTCGGCTCAGCCGTCATCGGGGACCAACTGGGCTATATGCTCGGCTGGACAGCCGGCAGACGTCTGGTTCCGATCGTCGGTCGCAATCCGGCGCGGCGCAAGGCGATCGAACGCGCCCAGCACGAAATGGACGAACGCGGCAATGTCGCAGTCTTCCTCACCCGCTGGCTGCTCTCGCCGCTCGGCCCTTATCTCAATCTGCTGGCCGGCGCCTCCGGCTTTTCCTGGATGCGCTTCACATTGGCCGGCATCCTCGGAGAAATGGTCTGGGTCGGGCTCTACACGGGCCTCGGCGCGACCTTCAGCGAAAGCGTCACGGAAATCGCCGAAATCAGCGGCAGCATCAGCGGCTTCCTGGCCGCTGGCGCCGTTGCCGCCATCCTCGGCTTCAAGTTGCTGCAGGCTCTGCGATCGAAGGACTGAAGCCCACGTCTTTCCGGGGCGGACCGGGTTTCGCCGAACTGTCACACAGCGATGTTATCCGGATCTGAAAATCCGGAGACTCGCCATGACTGTTCTGATCTGGTTCGCCGCGCTCGCGCTTGTTGCCCAGCTCGCAAGCATCGCCTTCGTCATCGCCGCCAAACAGCGTCACCGGAAGCGCAAAGACAACCCGGCCGCCCGGCCGCCCGTTACACTCATCCGGCCGATCTGCGGCCTGGAAAACAATCTCGAACGCTGCCTCGCCTCCTCCTTCAAGCTCGACTGGCCGGTTTACGAAATCCTCTTCTGTGTCGCGAGGGCGGACGATCCCGCAGCATCACTCGCCCGGCGCCTGATGGCCGAACATCCTGAGGTCCCCGCACGCCTGCTGGTCGGCGAGGACCTGTTCAGCGCCAATCCGAAGATGAACAATGTGGTCAAGGGGTGGCGCTCCGCCCGCCACGACTGGATCGTCATGACTGACAGCAATGTGCTGATGCCGTCAGACACCATCACGCGCATGATGGCGCGCTGGGACGACGAGACGGGCCTCGTCTGCTCGCCGCCGGCCGGCACGGAGCCCGAGAACTTCGGCGCCCATCTCGAAAGCGCCTGGCTGGACAGTTTCCAGGCGCGATGGCAGCTTTTTGCAGATGTCACGGGCTTCGGCTTCGCTCAGGGCAAGTCGATGCTCTTCAGCCGCCAGCTGATCACGCATCTCGGCGGCTTCGAGCGGCTCGGCGAAGAAGTGGCCGAAGACGCAGCCGCCACGATCCTGATCCGCAGTGCCGGCCTGAAAGTCAGGCTCGTGCACGAGCCCTTCCCACAACCACTCGGCAAGCGCGACATCGCCGCCGTCTGGAAGCGCCAGCTGCGCTGGGCACGCCTGCGCCGTGCCTCGTTCCCGCTCTATTTCCTGCCCGAAATCTTCACCGGCGCCGCTCTACCCATGGCGGCCATGCTCACGCTTGCTGCCACAGGAACGCTGCCGCTTGTCGCCCCACTCGCCTATCTCGCCGCCTGGTATGCCGGCGAATTCGTGCTCGCGCGTGCCTATGGTTGGCCAAGCGGCTGGCGCATCCTTCCGGCCATGCTGATGCGCGACCTTCTGTTGCCAGCCCTCTTCGTCACAGCCTGGTTCGGCAGCGGGTTTGAATGGCGTGGCAATGCGATGACCGTCGCCGACAACGACAATGGCCGCACCGTACGCATCCGCCAAGCGGTTGCCCGCACGCGCGACAGAGCGCGCGAGAAAGCCCGCGCCCTCATCGCCGCCCGCAGCCACTGATCACCGGCAGAGCACAAAAAAGCGGGCAGAACCGCATGGCGCGATCACTGCCCGCAAGAGGGAGGTAGTCTTGCCAATCAGATCGTGCCTTGGCCCATCTGCTCGGCGATGTAATCCGCCTGGCGGATCGCAAGAGAGACGATCGTCAGGGTCGGATTCTCGGCTGCTCCGGTGGTGAACTGGCTGCCATCGGAGACGAAGAGGTTGCTGATGTCGTGGGTCTGGCCCCACTTGTTGACCACGCCGTCCTGCGCCTTTTCGCTCATGCGATTGGTGCCGAGGTTATGGGTCGACGGATAGGGCGGCGTCGGGAAGGCACGGGTCGCACCCACAGCCTCGTAGATCGCGACACCCTGCTTGTAGGCATGGTTGCGCATCGCCTCATCGTTCGGATGGTCGGTAAACCAGACATCCGGGATCGGCATGCCGTATTTGTCCTTGAGCTCGCCATGCAGCTTCACTGCATTCTGCTCCTGCGGCATGTCTTCGCCGACGATCCAAAGGCCTGCCATATTGGCATACTGGTCCATGGCGGAGGCAAACGAACGCCCCCAGCCGCCCGGATCGAGGAAGGCCGCCATGAAGGGCACGCCGAGCGCCAGTGTCTCGAGTTCATAGCCGCCAACGAAGCCGCGCGACGGATCGTGCCGAGCCTCGTCGCGGATGATCCCGGCCATGGTCGTGCCGCGGTAGAAATGCACCGGCTTCTCGAACACGGCATAGACCGAGCCCGTGGTGTGGCGCATGTAGTTCTTGCCGACCTGACCGGAGGAGTTCGCCAGACCATCCGGGAACTTGGACGAGGCCGAGTTCAAGAGCAGGCGCGGGCTTTCGATCGAATTGCCGGCGACGCAGATAATGCGGGCCTTTTGGCTCTGCAGATTGCCATCCTTATCCGCATAGACGACGGCCGTCACCTTGCCGCTGTCGTCATGCTCGATCTTGACGACATGCGAGTTCGGCCGGACTTCGAGCTTGCCCGTCGCCTCGCCCTTCGGGATTTCCGTGTAGAGCGTCGACCACTTGGCGCCCCATTTGCAGCCCTGGAAGCAGAAGCCGGTCTGCTGACAGCTCATGCGGTCGTCGCGATCGGCCGAGTTGATCGCCATATTGCCGGTGTGACATTCCTTGTAGCCGAGCTTGTCGGCACCGGCCTTCAGGATCTTGAAGTTGTTGTTGCCCGGAAGCCCCTCGATGCCGTTGGTGCGGGTCACGCCCATCTTGTCTTCGGCCTTGGCATAATAGGGCTCGAGATCGGCAAGCGTGATCGGCCAGTCGAGAAGGTTGGCGCCTTCGACCTTGCCGTAGTTGGTCAGCGTCTTGAATTCGTGCTCCTGGAAGCGCAGCGACGCGCCCGCCCAGTGCGTTGTCGTGCCGCCGACGGCCTTGACGATCCAGGCTGGCAAATTGGGGAAGTCCTTGGACACTCGCCAGCCGCCACCGGTGGTGCGGTTGTCGAGCCAGGCAAGCTGGGAAAAACTCTCCCATTCGTCGTTGATGAAGTCTTCATGTTCGATGCGGGCACCGGCTTCGAGCACGACCACGTCGATGCCCTTCTGGGCAAGCTCGTTGGCAAGCGTTCCGCCGCCTGCACCGGAGCCGATGATGACGACCACGCTGTCGTCGTTGAGATCATAGGGCGCTGCCATGTTTTCCTCCCGGGAAATCAATCAATTTGGATAAGCGCCGCCGTTCCCATCCGCGATGGGCCTCCTTCCGGCGACGATGAATGCGTGTCTGGGGTAGCTCAGAGCCAGGTGATGTCGTCGAACCCGCGCTCGATATAGCCGCCCTTGGAATAGGACTCGCCCTCGTAGCCGAAGATCGGCCAGATCTCCTTCTGGTTATAGAGGCTGACCACGAGGTCGCCGCGCACCGCCTGGAAGAAGGGCGTCGTCTCGATGTCGCGCAGGATCGCCACGCGATCGTCCTCCCAGCCGAGCCCGCGATAACCGCCGGCACCCGCGCGCTTGTCGAGATCGGCGATGCCGTCCTCGATCAGCGTCTTGTGCTTCTCGTCCTTAGCAGCCATCGTGTCCTGACCCTTGACGGCTGCCGCATAGAAGCGATCGGCGAGCTGGTCATGCGGGTAAATGTCGCGCGCCATCTTGATGAGCGTCGCGAGCGTGTCCGGCTTCAGGGCAGTCGCCTCCAGGCCCCAGGCCTGGTCGGGACAAATCACCGCAGTGCCCGTAATCATCAGCACGGCGCTCGCCGCACCGGTCTTCAGAAGCTGGCGACGGGACATGCCCCCGGTCTTGTCGAGTATCGTAACCACGTCATTCTCCTCCCATGAGATGAAGTGCGACGGCTTTGGCCGCCACCCCAGGCAGGCGCGATGATCGCGCCGGCCGTCTGCGAAACAGGAAAGGCCGGGAACTCCTCTTCCCCGGCCTCCCGATCATTTGTACCGACCGTGCCGCTGCAAGACCTCGATCTTGTAGCCGTCGGGATCGGTGATGAAGAAGAAGCGGGCGAGCAGTGCCCCATCCCGATTGAATTCGACGATCTTATTCGGGTTCAAGCCGAGATCCGTCAGCCGCTGGTGCTCCGCATCCAGATCGGCAACGCTCAAAGCCAGATGGCCGTAGCCATTACCAAGGTCGTAAGCCTCTTCACGGCCCTTGTTGACCGTCAGCTCCAGCTCGAATTCGCTCTCCGAATTGCTGAGATAGATCAGGGTAAAGGTTTCAAAATCGAGACGTTCCGCGATCTCCAGCCCGAAGGCCTCGGTGTAGAAGGAGAGCGAGCGCTTCTCCTCCAGGACGCGGATCATCGAATGGATCATTTTAGCCAATGGGCTGCTCCTCGCATGCTGACAGATGTCATGGAGAGAGGATGTCGCGATTTGCTGGAAGGCTGGTAGCAGCCCATTACCGCAGCCGATTTTTTTCGCCGACTGATGTGTCCATTCTTCGCACCTGCGCAAGGCAGTTTAGAAAAGACGGAAATTGACCGAAGCCACGGCGCGCAACATAATGCCGCAAAAGACTGCAAACCGAAAAAACTTAAAATCAGGGAGGAGCATGCCATGTGTGAAGTCTTCGCAGGACAGGATCCGGGCCGCTATCGCGCGGTCAACCGCTCCGTCCGCATCGGTGGTCATTCCACCAGCATCCAGCTCGAGGCCGCCTTCTGGGTGCTGATCGACGAGATCGCAGCCAGCCAGAATTTCTCGACATCGCGCTTTCTGTCGACGCTCTACGACGAAGCCCTTGAGATCAACGGCTCGGTGTCGAACTTCGCGTCGCTGCTGAGAACGAGCTGTCTGATCTATCTGATGAGCAAGGCCCAGAACCCGGGCACGGCCCAGGAATTCCACATCATCGCCGCCGAGTAACTCCAAACAAAAAGCGCGGCCCGACAAATGCCGGGCCGCGCTTCAGTTCCGATCGCCGTCTTGGGTCGGCGCGGAAGTATTACTCCGCCGGCTGCAGTTCCGGCTGGATGTCATCCTCTTCGAGAACCTTGCCACCGAGGGCGGCATGGAAGAGCGTCTGGTCGAGTTCACCTTCCCAGCGTGCGACGACGACCGTTGCCACCGCATTGCCGATGAAGTTGGTGAGCGCCCGGCATTCCGACATGAAGCGGTCGATGCCGAGGATCAGCGCCATGCCGGCAACCGGCACCGAGGGCACGACCGAAAGGGTCGCAGCCAGCGTGATGAAGCCCGCACCGGTGATGCCGGCAGCCCCCTTCGAGCTCAGCATGGCAACGGCGAGCAGCAGGATCTGGTCGCCGAGCGGCAGCTGGATATCCGTCGCCTGGGCAATGAAGAGTGCTGCCAGCGTCATGTAGATATTTGTGCCGTCGAGATTGAAGGAGTAACCGGTCGGAATGACCAGGCCGACGACCGAGCGCTTGCAGCCGGCCTTTTCCATCTTGTTCATCAGGCCCGGAAGCGCTGCTTCCGAAGACGACGTACCGAGAACGAGCAGCAGCTCTTCCTTGATGTAGCGGATGAGGGCAAGGATAGAGAAGCCGTTATAGCGGCAGACGGCACCGAGGATGACCGCCACGAACAGGAAGGACGTCAGGTAGAAGGTGCCGATCAGCATGGCGAGGTTGGTGACCGAGCCGATGCCGTATTTGCCGATGGTGAATGCCATGGCGCCGAAGGCACCGATGGGTGCGGCCTTCATCAGGATCGCGACGAGTTTGAACACCGGCGCGATGACCGCCTGCAGGAAGTCGGTGACCGGCCTGCCGCGTTCTCCGACCAGCGCCAGCGAGATGCCGAACAGGATCGAGAAGAACAGCACCTGCAGGATGTCGCCGTCTGCAAAGGCCCCGACGATCGTCGTCGGAATGATGTTCATCAGGAAGCCGACGATCGACGAGTCATGCGCCTTCTCGGTGTAGGTCGCCACGGCCGCTGCATCGAGCGTCGCCGGATCGATATGCATGCCCGCACCCGGCTGCACGACATTGGCAACGACAAGGCCGACGATAAGCGCCAACGTCGAGAAGGTGAAGAAGTAGAGCATCGCCTTGCCAGCGACGCGGCCGACCTTCTTCATGTCGCTCAAGCCGGCAATGCCGGTGGCGACCGTCAGGAAGATAACCGGCGCGATGATCATCTTGACGAGCTTGATGAAGGCATCGCCCAGCGGCTTCAACTGCGCGCCGATTTCAGGATAGAAATGGCCGAGCAGGATGCCGGCAATGATGGCCGCCAGGACCTGGACATAGAGATGCTTGTAAAAGGGCTGCCGGCCCTCGGGCGCGTGGCCTGCGGTATCGATCTGCATGCTTTCCTCCATGATCGCCCTGACGGAACGGATTCCGGCCTCCCGGGCGGTTGCTGATCTGAATGGGGAGCGGCGCGGCCGCTTGGGAGAAAAGGTCAGCAAGGCACGTGCCAGATCGAGAAGATTCATTCAAACCATTGAATCTCCAAGGCTCTTTCGCTGATCACTCTTGATTCATCACATAATCCAGTGCGGTTTTCCGCACAGTTATGTTGTGTTACAGTGCGGCTTCACGCACAATCGCCGACCCGACCGAGGCATCCACCCATGCTGAAAACCCGCCGCAACGGACGAATTCTTTGGCTCGCATACGCGGCCTTTGCGATCACCGTGCTGCTTGCCGGCCTCTTCTATGCCGGCGAGCGCGGACAGGCCTCGGCACTTGACGCCTTAGCGGAAGATGCGGGTTCGGATGCCGCATTGAAGCAAGCGCTGCTGCTCACCGCCCTCGATCGGTCGCGCACACTGCCTCTGGTGCTCGCGCAAGACGCAGAGCTTGCAGACGCGCTGCAGGCGCGTTCGCAGAACGGCATCACAGATCTCAACGAAAAGCTCGAAGCGCTGATCCCCGGCACCGGTGCCTCGGTGATCTATGTCGTTGGCCTTGACGGCACCGCGATTGCCGCGAGCAACTTCCGCCAGCCCGATAGCTTCGTCGGCAGCAACTACGCCTTTCGCGAATACTTCACCGGCGCCATAGCTGAAGGAACGGCCGAACAATATGCGCTGGGAAATGTCAGCCGTCGGCCAGGGCTTTACCTGTCGCGCCGCGTGGAAGACGAGTCCGGAAAGGCGCTGGGCATCGTCGTCGTCAAGGTCGAGTTCGAGTCACTCGAGCAGAACTGGCAGCGCTCCGGCCGCATCACCTATGTGACAGATTCCAAAGGCATCGTGCTCATCACCAGCCGGCCCGAATGGCGCTTCCACACAGTGACGGACATCCCCCAGGAGGAGCGTATCGCGATTCGCGAGAGCCTGCAGTTCGGCGAAGCGCCCCTGATACCCATCCCCGTCTGGTCGCTGGACGATCTGGCAGGACACAAGATGGTGGCAACGGACACATCCGGCACGATCCCGCGCCAGCCGCATTTCGCCCAGACTCTGCCTCTGCCGGGCACGTCTTGGACGCTGCATCTCCTCGCTCCGGCCGCACCGGCCATGGATGCCGGCGCCATGCAGGATCGGCTCGTCTTCCTCGCCATCGGCGTACCCTTGCTCGTGGCAGCAGGTCTGCTGCTTCACCGCAGCGGCCGCACAGCGCGCCGCGCGGCGGACGCGAAAGCCGCCCAGGCCGAGCTGGAGCGGCAGGTCACGCTCCGCACGGTCGAACTGACCGAGGCACGCGATCGCCTCCAGGCCGAAATCACCGAACACCGGGCAACCGACAGCCGCCTTCAGGGAGTCCAGCGGGATCTTGTCCAGGCCAATCGCCTGGCGATCCTTGGTCAAGTCGCAGCCGGCGTGGCGCACGAGATCAACCAGCCGGTCGCCACCATCCGTGCCTATGCCGACAATGCCAAGGCCTTCCTCGATCGCGGCAACAGCGAGACGGCGAAGGAAAACCTTGGCCTGATTGCCGCGCTCACGGACCGCATCGGCGCGATCACCGGCGAGCTCAAGGGCCTTGCCCGCAAGGGTCGCCAGGCAGCCGAGCCCGTTGACCTCAAGGCTGCAATCGACGGCGGACTGTTCCTCTTGAAGAGCCGTTTCGCCGGCAGCTTCGACCGGCTCGATATCGCCGACATACCCTCAGGCCTCGCCGTGCTCGGCCAGCGTATTCGCCTCGAACAGGTCTTGATCAACCTCCTGCAGAACGCGCTCGAAGCCATTGACGACAAAGCGGATGCCACCATCACCATCGGGCTTTCGCGTATGACCGACGACGAAGTGGATCTCTCGGTCAGCGACACCGGTCCCGGCCTGCCGGATCACGTGAGGGACAATCTCTTCATCCCCTTCACCACCTCCAAGGAGGGAGGCCTGGGCCTCGGCCTCGTGATCGCCCGCGACATTGTCACCGAATATGGCGGCCGGCTTTCCGTGGAAACGAGCAAGAACGGCACCACCTTCACCATCACCCTGAAGAGGGCCAGCGCATGAGCATCGACATCATCCTCGTTGACGACGATCAGGCCCTGCGCCGCGCCACCCGCCAGACGCTGGAGCTTGCCGGTTATGCCGTGCGGGATTTCGGCGCCGCCCCGCAAGCCCTCGCCCAGTTGTCGCGGGAAAGCGAGGCTGTCGTCGTCACCGACATCCGCATGGCCGGCATGGACGGGCTGGAACTCTTCGGCCGCCTCCGCAGCCTCGACCCCGATCTGCCGGTGCTGCTGATCACCGGCCATGGCGATGTCGATATGGCGGTCCGGGCGCTGCATGACGGCGCCTACGACTTCATCGCCAAACCCTTCCCCGCCGACCGTCTGGTCCAGAGCGTCGCGCGCGCCACCGAGAAGCGCCGGCTGGTCCTCGAAAACCGCCGCCTGCGCGAGGCAGCCACCACAACACCCGACGACTTGCCCCTCATCGGCCAAACGCCGGCCATGGAGCATCTGCGCCAGACGCTTCGCCAGATTGCCGACACAGATGTCGACGTCCTGGTCGCCGGTGAGACCGGAAGCGGCAAGGAAGTGGTGGCAACGCTCCTGCATCGCTGGAGCCGGCGCTCGAGGGGCAATTTCGTCGCGCTGAATTGCGGCGCGCTTCCTGAGACAGTCATAGAAAGCGAACTCTTCGGCCACGAGCTGGGCGCCTTCACCGGCGCCCAGAAGAAGCGCGTGGGCCGCATCGAACATGCAAGCGGCGGGACGCTCTTCCTCGACGAGATCGAGAGCATGCCGCTCTCCACCCAGGTGAAGATGCTGCGCGTTCTGGAAATGCGGGAGGTGAGCCCGCTCGGCACCAACGAGGTGAGGCCCGTGGACCTGCGCGTCGTCGCTGCCGCCAAACTCGATCTCGGCAATCCGTCAGAGCGCGGCGAGTTCCGCGAAGACCTCTATTATCGCCTCAACGTCGTGACGATCTCGATCCCGCCGCTCAGGGAACGCCGGGCGGATATCCCACTGCTCTTTGCCCATTTCGCCACCCGCGCTGCGCAGCGCTTCAGCCGAGATTTACCCGCCATGACCACCGAGCTGCACCGCCATCTCGAAAGCCACGACTGGCCGGGCAATGTGCGGGAACTCTCGCATTTCGCCGAAAGGGTCGTGCTTGGCATCACCCCGCCGCCGAAGCCGGTCTCACAGGCTACAGGATCGGGCCTCAGCCTGCCCGAGCAGATGGAGAGCCACGAAGCCGCCCTCATCCGCGAGGCGCTGACGGCCAACAAGGGCGACGTGCGCTCGACAATCGAGACGCTCGGCATTCCGCGCAAGACCTTCTACGACAAGCTCCAGCGCCACGGCATCAACCGAGCTGACTACGAATAGCTGGCATGTCCTGGCTTCCGGTCAGGCGATCGCGCGGATGGCCGCGAGGACCTCGTCCTCGATGGAAATGCCGCCGACTTCGGCGATCCGGGCCAGATCCTGGCCACGCCGTCCGGGAATGCGTGCCCCTTCCTGCGCTCCGATCTCCTCCGCCAGAACAGCGAGGCGAGAAAAGACACCCGCGCCGCCCGTCGCCGTCGGATCTATGGCGATGACCGTCTGGCCGAGTGCCACGGGCGGCCCCTTGTCGTCGAACAGGGACGAAGCCTCGAAGGCATAGTTGGCACCGATCAGGCCGGCCGAGAGGATCTCGACCATCATCGCGAGGGCCGCCCCCTTCGCACCGCCGAGCGGCGCCATGAAGCCGTCCATTGCAAGGTTGGCGTCCGTCGTCGGCTGGCCATCGGCGTCGAAGGCCCAATCGTCGGGGATGGCCTCGCCCTTCTGCCGTGCCGCCATGATCTTGCCACGCGCCACCTTGGACAGCGCCAGATCAACGATGATGGGATCACCATTCTCGATCGGCACGGCAAAGGCGATCGGGTTGGTGCCGTAGAGTGCCTTGTTGCCGCCCCAGGGCGCCATCGAGGCCGGCGCATTGGCGAACATCATTGCCGCCAACCCCTTCTCGGCAAAGCGTACCACGGTCAGCCCCATGACACCCGCATGATGCGAGCGGTGGATGGTGGCGATCGCGATGCCCTGTTCACGCGCGATGGCGGGCAGGCTTTCGACCGCGAGATCGAGCGCCGGATAGGCATAGCCGTTCATCGCATCGATAGTCAGCACGCCTGGCCGCGGTCGCGACGCCTGGGGCGTGGCCATGCCATCGACCTTGCCGGCCCGCGCCTGGGCGCTGTAGGCCTCGACCCGGCGCAGGCCGTGACCACCTTGCCCGGCGGCTTCTGCGGCCACCAGCGCGCGGGCGACGGAGCGGGCATTGGCCTCGTTGACGCCGGAACGGCCAAGGGCGCCGACGACCAGCGCCTCGGCTTCTGCAAGTGTGAGCTTCATCGAAAATCTCTGGGAGGATTGAAGGAAAGCAGCATCAGCCGCGCATCAAGGTCGCGAGATTGGCGGCCGCGGCAGACAAGAGGCTGACATCGGTCGACGACGCGAAGAAGCGGATGCCGGCTTTGCGCGCCATGGTGAGCATGGCGGGATCGCCGGACATGATGCCGACCGGCTTGCCGGCGGCGACACCCTTGCCAATCACGGTTTCGACCGCCTGCATCACCTCCGGATGCGTGGGGTTGCCCCGATGGCCCATATCTGCCGCGAGGTCTGCCGGTCCAATCAGGATCGCATCCACGCCCGCAGTCGCGATGATGGCATCGGCGTTTTCGACGCCGAGCCGGCTTTCGATCTGCGCGATCAGGCAAACCTCGGCATTGGCGGTCTCGGCATAATCGGCGATCCGCCCGAAATTCGAGGCACGCCCGAGGCTTGCCCCCATACCGCGAATACCTTCCGGCGGATAACGGAGGGCCTTGGCCAGCCTCTCTGCCTCTTCCTTCGTCTCGACCATCGGGATCATCACCGTCTGCGCGCCGATATCGAGCGCCTGCTTGATGAGCCAGCTCTCACCGACCGGCAGACGCACGACGGGATGTGCCGGATGCCGCGCGACGGCCGCGAGTTGGGCGGCGATCAGCGGAATGTCGTTCGGCCCATGTTCGCCATCGATCAGGATCCAGTCGAAGCCGGCTCCGCCACAGACTTCCGCGACATGGGGGCTCGCCAGCGCCACCCAGAGACCGACAAGAATGTCGTCCGTCTCGCGCAGGGCGGCCTTGAAGGTATTCCTGGGGGCGGGCATGGGCATTCTCCTGCTGCATCACGTCATGGGCACGGCGTGTTCGACGCGCAAGATGCGCCGTAGCTCGTGCGAACCGCAAGGGCCAATCGAACGCCTTCGGTACGGACCGCCATTTGTCCGCGGAGTTGAAGCCGGACGGCCCGCCGTGATAGGGGCAGCCAAACTCTCGAAGCACAGGAACTCATCAATGCTCCCCTGGATCCAGCTCGACGCGGCCAAGATACCCGGCGGCGGCGAATTGCGCTTGAAGAGCCGAGGATCAGAATTCTCCATCATGCTCGGCACCAACGAGCTGATGAACAGCCGCCTCAGCGGCTCCGAAGAGGCGCTCGCCACCCTCGCCTTCGAGCGCATCGCCACCCACAAGCGCCCGCATATTCTGATCGGCGGCCTCGGCATGGGCTTCACGCTGCGAGCTGCCCTCGCCGTCTTGCCCGGAGATGCGAAGGTGACTGTCGCCGAACTCGTGCCCGCTGTCGTTGACTGGGCGCGCGGGCCCATGGCCGAGATCTATGCCGGCAGCCTTGACGACCCGCGCGTAACAATTCACGTCGGCGATGTCGGCGCGCTCATCGCCAAATCCAAGGGCCAGTTCGACGCCATCCTGCTCGACGTCGACAACGGCCCCGACGGCCTCACACGCGAGGCGAACGACGGCCTCTATTCCCATGACGGGTTACGCAAATCCAAGGCCGCGCTGACCCGCGGCGGCGTTCTCGGCATCTGGTCACAGGGTCCAGGTCCCTACTTCACGCGACGCTTGAAGGACTGCGGCTTTGGCGCAGAAGAGATTCCCGTCCGCGCAGGGAAAACCGGGCGCGGCAAGAAGCATGTGATCTGGATGGCGAAGAACGGCCCCGTGCCCCAGAAGGGGTGAGATCTAGCTTTGAACGAGACCCCTCTGGCCTGCCGGCCATCTTCCCCACAAGGGGGGAGAAGACTCGCGGATGCCTTCCGCCTGCTTGAACGCAGACAACCTCTCGCCGATGGCAGAGAGGGGCATTTGAGGCGCAGAGGGCGAGGCTAGGTTAAGCCCTCCCCCTTGTGGGGAGGGTTTGGGAGGGGATTTTCTTCACCCCCACAGCCCTCGCGGCGGCAATGGCATCACCGCGCCGTCATAGGCAATCGCCGGCACCCGGTCGCGCGCAAGAAGCAGCGGACCGTCGAGATCGACAAACGCCGCGCCCTGCCCGATCAGAAATGCCGGGGCCATGGCAAGCGATGTGCCGACCATGCAGCCGACCATGATCTCGAAACCGGCTTCCACCGCCGCATCGCGCATCAGAAGCGCTTCCGTCAGCCCGCCCGTCTTGTCGAGCTTGATGTTGACCGCATCATACTTGCCCTTCAGCGAGGCGAGCGATGCGGTATCGTGGCAGCTTTCGTCGGCACATACAGGCAGTACGCGATCGAGGCCAAGAAGCGCCTCATCGGCCCCCGCTGGAAACGGCTGCTCGACCAGCTTGACGCCGAGATCGAGAAAGACCGGCGCCAGCGCCTTATACTGCTCCAGGCTCCATCCCTCATTGGCATCGACGATGATGGCTGACTTCGGCGCCCCAGTCCTGACAGCTCGGATGCGCTCGACATCCCCCTCGCCGCCAAGCTTGACCTTCAATAGTGGTCGGTGGGCCTCCTTCTCCGCCGCCGCCTGCATGCTCTCAGGCGTGCCCAGCGACAGCGTATAGGTCACCGACAGCGGTTTCGGCTCCTGTAACCCAAGAAGTTGCCAGACCGGGCGCCCCGCCCGCTTCGCCTCCAGATCCCAGCAAGCGCAGTCCAGCGCATTCCGCGCCGCCCCCGGCTTCAACCGGCTCTGCAAACCCTTGGGATCCAGACCTGCAGCGACTTCCGGCACCAGCGCCGAGAGCACTTCGAGGACGCTCTCCACCGTCTCGCCATAACGCGCATAGGGCACGCATTCGCCTTGGCCGACATGCACCCCATCCGTCAGCTGCACGGTGACTACCTTCGCCTCGGTCTTCGACCCGCGCGAAATCGTGAAGCTGCCTGATATCGGAAAGCTCTCCGGCGTGACGGTCATCTGGACAGGCACAGTGGGGACCTCCCTGCGGGACACCCCGCGAATCGCTGCTCTTGCATGAACAAGCAATCCTTTCTATATCCGTCAACAATCAGACCGGCAGCCGCCGTGGGTGAAAAGCCCCGCAACGCTTGGCCAGGATCCCCTGAAGTGGGGGACATGATACGGTCGCATGAAGCACAGAGACGAAGCCCGTGAACACGCTGGATTTTGACAAGAGACCGGAAGATACGCGCGTCGTCGTCGCCATGTCGGGCGGCGTGGATTCCTCCGTCGTCGCCGGCATCTTGAAGCGCGAGGGTTATGACGTCCTCGGCATCACGCTGCAGCTCTACGACCACGGCGCCGCCGTTCATCGCGCTGGCTCCTGCTGCGCCGGCCAGGACATCGACGATGCCCGCCGCGTCTGCGAAACGCTCGGCATTCCCCATTACGTGCTCGATTACGAACAGCGTTTTCGCGACACGGTCATCAACCCCTTCATGGAAAGCTATGTCGCCGGTGAAACGCCGATCCCCTGCGTCGCCTGCAACCAGACGGTCAAGTTCGCCGACCTTCTGGCGACCGCGAAGGAACTCGGCGCCGACGCACTGGCAACCGGCCATTACATCCGCTCGAAGTCCGTGCCGCTGCCCAATGACCCGGGCCACCGCGCCCTCTTCCGCCCGATCGATTCGGAGCGCGACCAGAGCTATTTCCTCTTTGCCACCACGCAGGAGCAGATCGACTATCTGCGCTTCCCGCTCGGCGCCATGTCGAAGGCGGAAACGCGTAAGCTTGCCGAAGAAATGGGCCTCGTCGTCGCCCAGAAGGCCGACAGCCAGGACATCTGTTTCGTGCCCCAGGGCAAATATGCCGACGTCATCAACAAGCTGAAGCCGAATGCGGCTCTGGCCGGCGACATCGTGCATCTCGACGGCCGCGTCCTCGGCAATCACGAAGGCATCCTGCATTACACGATCGGCCAGCGGAAGGGTTTGGGCGTCGCCACGGGCGAACCGCTCTACGTCATCTATCTCGACGCCCGCTCGCGCCGCGTGATAGTTGGCCCGAAGGAAGCGCTGGAAACCCACCGCGTCTATCTGCGCGACATCAACTGGCTCGGCGACCGCACGCTGGCAGAAGACGCAGCCGAAGGCATGCCCTGTTTCGCCAAGGTCCGCTCCACCCGCCCGCCGACCCCGGCAGTCCTGCATGCGGACGACCGCGGCGTCTATGTCGATCTCGAAATCGGCGAAGCCGGCGTCGCCCCCGGCCAGGCCTGCGTGCTCTATTCGGCAACCGGCGCCGACGCCCGCGTCTATGGCGGCGGCTTCATCGAGCGCTCGGAACGCTCCGGCACCGCAGAAGCCTCGCTGAAGGCGCTTCTGGCAAGCCCTGTCGCGGCCTGAAGCCTAAGCTTTCGGGCCACGTGCAAGGTCTTCTCCCAAGCCGGTGGAAAGCCACACTGTTTTTGGCCAAACCGCGCTTGACTTTGATCGGAGCCTCGCCTTATAAGCCGCCCATCGCTTCGGACGGGCTGCCACGGCCCATCAGGTTTCCGAATGTGTGGCGGGATAGCTCAGGTGGTTAGAGCGTGGGATTCATAACCCCAAGGTCGGCGGTTCAAGTCCGCCTCCCGCTACCAAAAATCTTCCAAAACTTTGCCGGAGACCGTGACCAAAGGTGAGGCAGCTCGCGTTCCGGGCTCCGCGGTATGGCGAACCACACCGCGCTGCTGTGACTGGCCTCTCTGTGCAATCTCCCGCATCTAATGTACCCGGAACTCGGTCGCCTGATGGCCGAGCGAGGAGGAGAACAAGCTACTCCGCTCGTGATGGCCATCCCACCACGCCGGCATCCCCCTAATCGGGGGATGCTAGATCCGAGGGCGGTTAAGAAAACCTTTCGTTAAATTTTAATGAATAGAATGGCGGGCCTGTAGCGAGGTTTTGTCATGCGTACCGCTCTCATATCTGCCCTCGGCGTCATGCTGACGCTGTCGGCCTGTGCCAAGCCGCCATCCCAGACCCGCAATGCCTGCGCGATTTTCGAGCAGCGCGACGGGCTGTTCAACAACTGGCGCCGCGCCGCCGTCGATGCCGAACGCGAATACGGCGTGCCGGTCCCGATCCTGATGGCGACGATCTATACGGAATCGAGTTTCCGCCACAACGCCAAGCCGCCGCGCAAGATGATCCTGGGGTTCATCCCCGGCAAGCGCGCCTCGTCGGCCTATGGCTACTCCCAGGCCCTCGACGGAACCTGGGAACGCTACCAGCGCGAAACAGGCCGCTGGGGCGCCCGCCGCACCGATTTCGCCGACGCCATCCGCTTTATCGGCTGGTATCACCGCGAGAGCGCGACCAAGGTCAACATCCCCTTGAACGACCCCTACAAGCTCTATCTCGCTTACCACTCCGGCCACACCGGCTATCTGCGCGGCGCCTACAACAAGCGCCCGGAGGCTCTGCGCGGCGCGAAGCGGTTCACCGACATCACCTATACCTACGCCAAGCAGTTGCAGCAGTGCCCGGGCTGAGGGTGGAGCACTTGATCAGAGCACTGCACTAGAACGAAAAAGCCTCCCCACCGTGACCGATGGGGAGGCTTCTTGCATTCAGTACCGCTGGAGATCAGTTGGCGCTCTGGATCGCCGAGATCTGCCACTGAGTGTTCGGGCGGCGGGCGAAGGTCCAGATCTCGACCGATTCGACCGGCGTGTTCGGATCGCCTTCGACAACGTCACCGCTCTGGCGGTCGACCACATAGTCGATCGCTTCGTAGCGCATCGCCACCGTCGCGTATTCCATCTTGTCCTCGGCCCAGCTTTCAGAGACATCGCCCTGGACGAGATGCACGTCACGCACCGTGTTCTTCACACCCTTAGTCGCGTTCTCGCTGAGCTCTTCGGCGAGATAGGACATGGCTTCCGGCGTGGTGATGCGACGCAGTGCGCCGTAATCTTCCTCGGCATAGGCACGCTGCATTTCCTGCAGGAGCTGTTCGAAGCGCTCCAGATCCTTCGGTGTGATGCCGAGCTCATCGGCCGGACCCGAGCGGGCCGCAGAGGCGCTGGCCGCAGCACCCCCACCCAGCTTGGGGATCTGGAAGCTCGGACGCGGCTGGTCACCGCTCTGATTGTCGCGCGCCATCCCGCCAAAGCCGCCGAAACCGGGGCCGCCGCTGGGGCCTGATGCCGGCGCCTGGCGGTTGGCGAACATGCGCATGGCAAAGCGGATCAGGAAGAAGATCAGCAAGCCCTGCAGGAGCAGGCCGAGGAAGCCGAAGCCACCGCCAAAGCCCGTGCCCATCAGCATGCCGAACAGACCACCGAGCAGCAGGCCGCCCATGAGGCCACCGGCGAGACCGCCGAACAGGCCACCCGGACGCGCTGCCTGGTTGGCGACCGTCGACTGGGCCGCACCCGGCTGGGTCGCATTGGTGCGCGGCGTCATCGTCCGCTCGATCGGAGCAGCGGGTGCCGGCGCCGTGCGGGTGATCGCCGGCTGGTTGAAGGTGCGCGTACCACGGCTGCCGAAGCCGCCTGAAGCGCGACGGGCTTCGGCGAAATCGACGGCCACGAGCGTGACCATCATGCCGAGCGCGAGCGTCGCGAATATCTTTGCGTTGTGCCGCATGGGTGTTTCCTGTCCTCCTCGAAACAGTCTCTATGCCCTTTTAAGGGCTTGGCTCCCATATGGAGAGAGCTCACCCTCTTTTGAAGAGTGAGCCCCGCAATTTCCATTGAATTTCAAGTGATCGGGATCAGCCGTTGAGCCAGAACTTGATGATCAGGCCGACGATGGTGATCGCAAGGACCCCGCCGGCCCAGAGGCCGACAAACCACAAAAGACGGCTGGCAATCAGGCGCTTGTCCATCAGTGATAGCCCTCTTCCGGATTGAGCTTGCCGCGGAAGACCCAATAGGCATAGGCCGTGTAGCCCAGGATCATCGGCACCAGTATGACCGCACCGTAGAGCAGGAAGGCCAGGCTCTCATCGGGCGCGGCAGCTTCCCAGATCGTCAGCGAGGACGGCACGATATAGGGATAGAAGCTGATGCCAATCCCGGCATAACCGAGCACAAAGAGCCCGAGCGCCGCGATGAATGGCCGCGCGTCATGTCCGGCCTTCAACCCCGAGACGATCAGGTAGAGGCAGCCAAGCACCAGGGCCGGCACGATCACCGAAAAGATCATCGTCGGATACCCGAACCAGCGCTCGAAATACGGCGCTTCCAGGAACGGCGTCCAGAGGCTGAAGATCCCCATGGCGCCGACGGTTGCGAAGGAGAGCGGCAGGGCGAGAGAGCGGGCGCGCCTGCATATGTCACCCTCCGTCTTCATGACGATCCATGTCGCTCCGAGCAGGGCATAGCCGATCACCAGCGCCACGCCTGTGGCCACCGAAAACGGCGTCAGCCAGTCCCACCAGCCGCCGGCATAGGCGCGGTTCTCAACCGGAATGCCCTGGACCAGCGCCCCGAGCGCCACGCCCTGGAAGAAAGCCGCAACGACCGAGCCGCCGGTAAAGGCCCAGTTCCACAGATGCTCCGCCCTTTGCGTGCGCCAGCGATATTCGAAGGCGACACCACGGAAGATTAGGCCCAAGAGCATCAGAATGATTGGCGCATAGAGCGCCGGCAGGATCGTCGCATAGGCGAGCGGGAAGACGGCAAGCAGCCCTCCCCCGCCGAGCACCAGCCAGGTCTCGTTGCCGTCCCAGACGGGTGCCACCGAGTTCATCATCAGGTCCTTCTCGTGCTTCTCCGGAAAGAAGGGAAAGAGGATCCCGACGCCCAAGTCAAAACCGTCGAGGATGACATAAGCGAGAACCGCAAAGGCGATGATGCCGGCCCAGATGAAGGGAAGATCAATGACCATGCTGGCCTCCATGATGTCCGGTCTGCGCAGCGGGTGTGATGCCGGAGGTACGGATCGGGCCGTCGTCGAGATCCGGCATGGGATCCCGCGGCAGGCGCGCCATCAGACGCAGGATGTAGAAGGTGCCGGCGCCGAAGACGATGAAGTAAACGATGATGAAGGCGATCAGCGAGGCGGCGACTGCAGGCGCTGCAATCGGCGAAATCGAATCCGCCGTCAGCAGATGGCCATAGACCGTGTATGGCTGGCGGCCGACCTCGGTGGTGATCCAGCCGGCGAGCACGGCAACGAAGCCGGAAGGACCCATGACGAGGGCGGCCCTGTGCAGCCAGTGATTGGAGTGCAGCGTCCCCTTCCAGCGACACCAGAGCGAGAACAGACCGACGCCGAGCATGGCAAAGCCGATCGCCACCATGACGCGGAATGACCAGAAGACGATGGCGATCGGCGGTTCCTTGTCGTCTGGGATCGTATCGAGCCCGGCGAGCGGGGCATTTAGGTCATGCTTCAGGATCAAGCTGGAAAGCTTAGGGATTTCAAGCGCATAGTCGATCCGCTTCTCTTCCGTGTTCGGGATGCCGAAAAGGATCAGCGGCGCGCCCTCCGGATGGCTGTCGAAATGGCCTTCCATGGCCATGACCTTGACCGGCTGGTGCTCCAGCGTGTTGAGGCCGTGCGCGTCGCCGGCGGCAATCTGGATCGGCGCAACGATGGCGGCCATCCACATGGCCATCGAGAACATCACACCGGCACGACGCGGTGCCGTGCCGCGCAGCAAGTGCCAGGCGCCGACCGCACCGACCACAAAAGCCGTAGTGAGATAGGCCGCAATGACCATATGAACAAGGCGATAGGGGAAGGATGGATTGAAGACTATCTTCCACCAATCAACAGGCACGAACTGCCCAACATCGTTCATCGCGAAGCCTGCGGGCGTCTGCATCCAGGAATTGACCGACAGGATCCAGGTGGCCGAGATCAGTGTCCCGAAGGCCACCATCAGCGTGGCGAAGAAGTGGAGGCCAGGGCCAACGCGGTTGCGACCGAAGAGCATGACGCCGAGGAAGCCCGCTTCGAGGAAGAAGGCGGTCAGCACCTCGTAGCCCATTAGGGGACCAATGACCGGCCCAGCCTTGTCGGAGAACACCGACCAGTTGGTACCGAACTGATAGGACATGACAATGCCGGAGACGACGCCCATGCCGAAAGCGACCGCGAAGATCGTCTTCCAGAAGTCGAAGAGCTCGAGATAGACCTTGTCCTTCTTCCAGAGATAGAGGCCCTCGAGCACCGCGAGATAGCTCGCAAGCCCGATGGAAAAGGCGGGGAAGATGATGTGGAACGATACGGTAAAGGCAAACTGTATGCGTGCCAGGAGTTGTGCGTCGAAGTTTTCGAACATCGGATGTCCTTTCCTTCTCTCCTCCCGGAGATGATAAACATCAACTATACCCTCGCACCGGCAAGGCAATGCGACAACCCGCCATGCGTCAGTTCAACGCATAATGTTTTTCATATATTTTTAAGCCGCTTGGTCTCCGCGCGATAAACAAAAACGGCGCGGGATTGATCCCGCGCCGTTTTGTTAGGTGATTATTCAGAATTCGATCAGTCGACGTTGAACACCAGCGGCTTAGCCTGCTTGACCGCCGGATTGGCGGTGAGCTGGTCGAGAACCGACTGCTCCACCGGGCCATCGACGTAGAGAAGCGCGATGGCGTCGCCACCTTCCTTGTCGCGGCCGAGCTGGAAGTTCGCGATGTTGACCTTGGCATTGCCGAGCGTGGTGCCCATGAAGCCGATCATGCCGGGAACGTCGGTGTTGGAGATGTAAATCATGTTCGGACCGACATCGGCATCCATGTTGATGCCCTTGATCTGGATGAAGCGCGGCTTGCCATCGGAGAAGACGGTACCGGCAACCGAACGCGTTTGCTTTTCGGTGACGACGGTGAGCTTGATGTAACCGTCATAGACGCCGGTCTTGTCGCGCTTCACTTCCGAGACGATGACGCCCTTTTCCTTGATCATGATCGGGGCCGAAACCATGTTCACGTCGGCAACCTGCGGGCGGATGAGGCCGGCCAGCAGCGCAGAAGTCAGCGCCTTGGTGTTCATGCCGGAGGTCACGCCATCATAGAGGATCTCGATTTCCTTGATCGGGTTCTCGGTCATCTGGCCGGCAAACGAACCGAGCACATCCGCAAGCCGGATGAACGGCTTCAGGATCGGCGCTTCCTCAGCCGTGATCGACGGCATGTTGATGGCGTTGGAGACGGCACCCTTCATGAGATAGTCGGACATCTGCTCGGCGACCTGCAGAGCGACGTTTTCCTGGGCTTCCGTGGTCGAGGCGCCGAGATGCGGCGTGCAGACAACATTCGGCAGGCCGAAGAGCGGGCTTTCGGTCGCAGGCTCGACTTCGAAAACGTCGAAGCCGGCACCGGCGACATGGCCGGACTTGATGGCGTCTGCGAGCGCTGCCTCATCCACGAGACCACCACGGGCGCAGTTGATGATGCGCACGCCGGGCTTGGTCTTGGCAATGTTGTCCTTGCCGAGGATGCCGCGGGTCTTGTCGGTCATCGGCACGTGCAGCGTGATGAAATCTGCGCGCGGCAGAAGCTCGTCGAGCTCGACCTTCTCGACGCCCATTTCCTGCGCGCGTTCGGTCGACAGGAAGGGATCATAGGCGATGACATGCATGCCAAGGCCGATCGCCTTCTTGCAGACGATGCCGCCGATATTGCCGGCACCGATGACACCCAGCGTCTTGCCGGTGATTTCGACACCCATGAACTTCGACTTTTCCCACTTGCCGGCCTGGGTCGAGGCATCGGCCTGCGGCAGCTGGCGGGCAACGGCAAACATGAGCGCGATGGCGTGTTCGGCCGTCGTGATCGAATTGCCGAAAGGCGTGTTCATCACGATGATGCCGCGCTTGGAGGCAGCCGGGATATCGACATTGTCGACGCCGATGCCGGCGCGGCCGATGACCTTGAGGTTGGTCGCAGCGGCGATCAGCTTTTCCGTCGCCTTGGTGGCCGAACGGATGGCGAGACCATCGTAGTTGCCGATGATTTCGGCGAGCTTTTCCTTGTCCTTGCCGAGCTTCGGCTGGAAATCCACTTCGACGCCGCGATCGCGGAAGATCTGGACCGCGGTTTCAGACAATTCGTCGGATACGAGAACGCGAGGTGCCATGACGAGGCCTCCTTCAGAGAGTTCGTTTGAATGGAATGATGAGAATTGCGGGGCTCCGCCGCTGTGGCGGAGCCGAATTGATCAAGGATCAGGCGGCAGCCTTGGCCAGAGATGCCTTCTGCGTCTCATAGGCGAAGGAGAGCCACGGCATCAGAGCCGCCATATCAGCAGTCTCGATCGTCGCACCTGCCCAGATGCGAAGGCCGGCCGGTGCATCACGGTAAGCGCCAATGTCGAAGGCGACACCCTGCTTTTCGAGAATGCTGGCAATGCCCTTGGCGAAGGCGGCCTGGGCATCGGCATCGAGTGCGGTGACTGCGGGATCGACAATCTTGACGCAGACAGAGGTGTTCGAACGCGTCGCGTCGTCGACCGCGAGATTGGCAATCCAGTCGTTCTTCTCGATGAAGTCGAAGATCACCTTGGCATTGGCGTCGGCGCGAGCGATCAGGGCTTCAAGGCCACCGATCGACTTTGCCCACTTCAGCGCATCGACATAATCCTCGACGCAGAGCATCGACGGTGTGTTGATGGTCTCACCGACGAAGATACCTTCAATCAGCTTGCCGCCCGATGTCATGCGGAAGATCTTCGGCAGCGGCCAGGCAGGCACATAGGTCGTCAGACGCTCGACGGCGCGCGGAGAGAGGATGATCACACCGTGACCGCCCTCGCCGCCCAGTACCTTCTGCCAGGAGAAGGTCGTGACATCGAGCTTGGAGAAGTCCAGATCCTGCGCGAAGGCTGCCGACGTGGCGTCGCAGATGGTCAGACCCTTGCGATCATCAGGGATGAAGTCGGCGTTCGGAACACGCACGCCAGAAGTGGTGCCGTTCCAGGTGAAGACGACGTCGCGGTCGAAATCGACGGCGGCGAGATCCGGCAGCAGGCCGTAATCGGCGTTGAACTTGCGGACATCGGCAAGCTTCAGCTGCTTCACCACATCGGTGACCCAGCCGGCGCCGAAGCTTTCCCAGGAGAGCATGTCGACGCCACGTTCGCCGAGCAGCGACCACATGGCCATTTCAACGGCGCCCGTGTCGGAGGCCGGAACGATGCCGATGCGGTAGTCAGCGGGAACGTTGAGAATTTCGCGGGTAAGGTCGATGGCCAGCTTCAACTTTTCCTTGCCGACCTTGGCGCGGTGCGAACGACCGAGCGGGGCATCGGAAAGCGCATCGAGCGACCAACCGGGACGCTTCGAGCAGGGGCCAGACGAAAAATGAGAGTTTGCCGGACGCGCGGCGGGGGCGATCACATCAGCCATATAGATACCCTTCCAGGTAATTAGCCTCTCGTTGGGGAGAGGTGTCCCGCCGTCGGAACTACTCCTGTCGCCCATGTCAGTCAAGCGGGCTCACGTCGCGCAAAGCAAAATTTTTGTCTCGTCCGCGCCAGGCAGACCGCCGCCGCTTGCCTGCCACTGTCATCAATCCGTCATGCAGCTGGCGCATCAGCCACTAGTCCCGCAGCATCCGCTTCCCGCCGCCATGGAGCCCAATTTCGATGTTTCCCCTGAGCAGCACCATTCCGGGCCTCGTCTGGGCCTATCGGATCATGCCTGGCAAAGGAAGCGAACGACTGCCCGCCGAATGCTCACCCGCACAGGCCGATCCCGGTGACGGTTTCATCTGGCTTCACCTCAACCTGGCGGACGGACGCGTGGCGCCGTTTCTCGAACAGTTCGAGGGCCTGACCGCCCCGGCGATCGCGGCGCTGACGACGCATGACACGCATGCGGCGCTTTCGGTGGACGAAGGCCTGCTGTTCGGCACGCTCATCGATTTTCAGCGCGAATTCGACTCGACGACTCGGGACATCGGCTGGCTGCATTTTGCCCTCTCGGACAGGTTCATCGTCACCACACGCCTGCAGCCGATCCGCTCGGTCGACAAGGTCCGGGCCGCGGTTGAGAAAAATGCCACCCGCTATGCTGCGCCTCTGCAGGTCTTCGAACTGCTGGTCGCCGAGTTTCAGCGGGGCCTCATCGCCGTCGTGCTGGAGCTAACGGAAGAACTGAACCAGATCGAGGACCACGTCTACGGCAGCGAATTGCGCGACGAACGACGCCGGCTCACACCTGTGCGCCGTTTGATCGTCAGGCTCCACCGGCACCTGCGCACGATGCTGCTGATCATGCGCCGGGCTGCGGCGGCCGACGACGAGGATCTGTCAGAGGATATGGAAGACAGCTTGGCACGCCTCGCAGCAAGACTCGAGGCTGTCGATCAGGACGTCTACGCGCTGGCCGACCGGGCGCGGCTCCTGCATGAAGAACTGGATTCCAAGCAAAGCGCCGAGACGAACCGCCACCTTTACATCCTGTCGCTGATGACGGCGCTGCTGCTGCCGCCATCGCTAGTCACAGGCTTCTTTGGCATGAACACAACAGCCCTTCCCTTCGCGGTGGGATTGCATGGCACAGCCTACGCCTTCGGCTTCATCCTGCTGTCGGTAATGCTCTCCTGGTGGATCCTGCGTAGAACCGGCATCCTGTAGTAGAACGCGCGAAAGGGCCCGAACGGGCCCTTTCTGATGTGCAGCAATCCAAGGCCGGATGCGGCTTACTTGTAAACCGGCAGCTCGACCGGCGGCTCGTAGGCAACAGGGGTTTCGCAACCGCCGAAGACGTAGCGCGCACCAGCGTGAACGCTGTGGCTGTAGAAGCCCTTGTCGGAACCGGGACCACCACCGAGGTTGTAGCCAAACATGTCACCGCCCGCGGTGTGGCGGAAGCGGTAACCGACATCGGCCTTGACGTTGCAGGTCACGTCGATCGATGCGCCGGCCATCAGCTGATAGGCGAAGCGCCAGCTGCCCTTGCCGCCGTGTTCAACCGTGGCATCGCAGTTCGATGGGTTGCCGGTTTCGCAAGAGGTGTTCCGCAGCTTGTCCCATTTGACATAGGAGCCACCGATACCTCCGCCGATGTAGGGCGTGAAGTAGGCGTAGGTGCCGAGGTCGATATAGGCGTTGGCCATCAGGGTATAGGCCTTCAAGGCAGCCAGGTCGGTCGAGGTACAAGCGACCGCTACACCGCAGGAACCCGTCGTCGAGCCGTTGAAGTCAGACTTGAACATATAGTCAAATGTCAGGTCGGTGCGCAGATAGCTGTTGACCTGGTAACCGACACCGCCGCCGAGCCAGAAACTGTCCTTGATCGACGAGGTCGTGAAATCGACTTCGTTGTCGTTGCTGCCCTGGAAATACTTGGCGCCGCGCAGCTTGTTAAAATTGTAGCCGAGATCGCCGCGGAGATACCAGCCGGAGGCTTCGGCAACCGCGACTTCCGGTGCCTCGACATAGGCAGGCTGCGGTTCGGGCTGATAAACATCAGCGGCATAGGAAGCCGAGCTGGCGAGCAGAGCAGCCGTTACCGCGGCAAGAATTGTTTTCGTCATGACAGGATACTCCAAGTCCCAGCGTTGTCGCGTCAGGCTGCTTTGCGCCCGACATCCTGAATTGACACAGATAATGGAGTGGAAAGGTTAAGTTGGGATTAACTACAGATGTTAACTCTAACCCTTATCCAATTGCTTACCTTGATACTTGGATCCAGCCGGCAGAATGAAAAAGGGCACGGTAGCCGAAAGCACCGCGCCCTGTTTCCGTATCGGCATCGCCAGCATCCGCCTCAGGCGGCGTGGCGCGACGCAATCTGGCGATCGGCCACGAGATTGAATTGTCCCAATTGCTGATCCATCTCGCGAGCCTCGCCGGCCAGCCTGTGAATCGCCGCCGTCGTTTCCTCGACCATGGCGGCGTTCTGCTGGGTCATCGCATCGAGCTGGTTCACCGAAGAATTGATGTCGACCAGCGTCTGGGCTTCCTCGCGGGTCGATTCCATGATCTCGCCAATATGGCTGTTGATCGACAGAACATGCGAGCCGATGCCATCCAGCGCATGGCCCGCCTTCTCGACGAGCTTCACGCCGTGATCCACCTCGCCCCGCGACTTGGTCAGCAGGCTGGCGATCTCCTTGGCGGCATTCGAGGAACGCTGCGCGAGTTCCCGGACCTCCTGTGCCACGACAGCAAAGCCCTTGCCGCTTTCGCCGGCGCGGGCGGCCTCGACGCCGGCATTGAGGGCCAGCAGATTGGTCTGGAAGGCGATCTCGTCGATGACAGAGACGATCTTGTTGATCTCCTGCGACGATCCCTGGATCGCTTCCATGGCCGCGATCGTGTCGCGCATGATGAGCCCCGACATGGCCGTATCGTCCTTCGCGGCCCGGGCAATGCGCTCGGCCTCCTCGGCGCGGGCGATCTGCGTCTTGACCGCGCCGGTAATCTCCTGGATCGCGGTTGCTGCCTGCGTGATGGCAGCGGCCTGGCGTTCGGTGCGCTCGGCAAGCTGGTCGGCACCGGCCCGCATTTCCTCGGACCCTTCGCGCACCGCGACTGAATTGCCCCCGATGCCGCCGAGCGTGGTGCTCAACGTCTCGATCGCCTTGTTGAAATTGGAACGCAGCCCTTCGAGCTCTGCCGGAAAACCGCGCTCGATCCGGAAGGCGAGGTCTCCGGCGGCCAGGCGGTCCAGCCCGTGGTCGAGCGTCTCAACGACCTCCTGCAGCGTCTTCGCCTCGCTGTCCCGTTCGGCCATGCGCTGCCGACGCTCGTCGTCGGCGCGTTCCCGCTCTTCACGTCGCTCGGCCGAAAGCCGCTGCTGCTCGATCAGGCCAAGTCGGAAACGTTCCAGCGCCCGGGCCATGCTGCCGATCTCGTCCCGCCGATCCTGGTTTTCGACAGGTTGCTCGATCTCGCCGTCGGCCACGGCGGCAGTGAAAGTCACGAGACGATCGAGCGGTGCAAACAGGCGTCGCGTGAAGACCCATGTCGCGATGGCGAGCACGAGGAGCGCAATCAGCCCCGTGAGGAACAGCGTCGTCGCGATACTCAGCGATCCGGCTTCCAGTTCAGCCGTCGTCAGGCTTTCCGTCACAACGAACTCCTGACCGGCAAAGGCGATCCGGCGGCCATAGACGACGGCCGCCCCCTCGGGACGCTCGGCGGCCTGGACGGCAATTCCGTCACCCGACGCCTGGAAATCGGCGCGCACATCGACCAGCTTGCCGGCCTCATCCAATGTGATGCCCGCTCCACCAGACGAAAGAATGGAAGCTTTCTGGCTGCTGCCCGGGATGATCCCCTTCGACAAGAGATCGGTGAAGACCTGGGGCTGAACCTGAAACATCAGGCTGCCCTTGTAGCCGCCGAGTTTGACGAAGGGCACGGCGAAATAGATGTCCGGCGCTCCGGCATCCCCGCCAACGGCAAGTCCGGAAAAATTCACGCCGACCACGTCGTCCACGGCATTTGCAGCGGCCTCGGCCGATTGCTGGTAGACCCGGCCAAGACCGGTCGCCGCCCAATTGCCCTGCTTCAGGTTCTCGGCGAAGGCTGCACCTTTCCTGAAAGAATAGATGACATTGCCGTTCTGGTCGGCAATCAGCATGTCGAGAAAGTCGGTCCCGGCGAGATAGGCCGCCATCTGTGTCTGCGTCGTCTCGTGGGTCGAATAGTAGAAACCGCTTGGGCCTTCCGGCTTGATCAGCTTCTCGCGCTCGCCGGCCGGATGAGGGTTTTCGGCAACGAAGACGCGCTGCAATTCGGCTTTTGCATCGCCGCTGCTCTTGGTGATGGTGTTCCACCCACTCTTCAAGCCTGTCATCGACTGCTGCAAGGTCTCGATCTTGGCGATGGAAGCCGCCTGGTTCTCGAGCGCGCCCAATTTTTCGATCAGAAGGTCGCCACGGAAAGTGAGCGTGCTGGTCATCGCCTTTTCGGTCTGTTCGGCGAAGAGCTGGCTCGAACCGCGATAGGCAAAGACATTGAGCAAGGCGATCGTGGTGAATGTCAGAACGAGAAAGACGGCAATGAGTTTAAACGAGAGCGAGTGAAGGCGAGCGGTCATGATTGTTGTCCCCTGAGTCGACCTGGAGCAGTCGACCCGATCAGATCTTCGGTCCGCCGATCGGCAATCGGCAGACTTCCCCTTATTATCATGGGACAATCGCGCTCAGCGCTTAATCACGGGTAAAGGATTGGGGGCGAAACCCCGCAATCGATAGCTGTCAGGCCGCTTGCGACGCCCTCTGCGGCAAGCCAGCAAAGAGCTCCACGGAACGGATACGCGCCTGAAGGTCGTGGACCGGGGTGGAGACGATAATTTCGTCGGGTTTCACATCGGCGATGAACTTCTGCAGCTTTTCAGCGGCCGTTGCCTGAGAACCGACGATCGCATAGCGGAGCGTATGTTCGACACCGATCCGTTCGATCTCCGTCCAGGATCCGTCCATGGTCTCGACCGGGCGCGGAAATGGCCGGCGGATGTTGCGACGCAGATTGACGAATTGCTGCTGCGCCGACGTGAACAGATGGGCCGCCTCGCGATCCGTATCAGCGATGGCCGCCATCGTGCCCACCATCAGGTAGGGCTTCTGTAGGCCGGCCGACGGCTGGAAACGTTCGCGATAAATCTCGACTGCATCGAGAAGCTGATCGGGGGCAAAATGCGAAGCGAAGGCATAAGGCAGGCCAAGTGCCGCCGCGAGATGCGCGCTGTACAGGCTCGAACCGAGCAGCCAGATCGGTACATGGCTGTTCATGCCGGGAACAGCGATCAGGCCGCCTTCATCATCCGGCTCGCCCAGAAGCCGTTGCAGTTCAAGAATGTCGTGCGGGAAGCTTTCGGCGCCCGCCTCCATATTGCGCCGAAGTGCACGGGCCGTGCGCATATCCGTTCCCGGCGCGCGACCGAGGCCGAGCTCGATGCGCCCAGGGTAAAGCGCCTCGAGCGTTCCGAACTGTTCGGCAATGACGAGCGGCGAATGGTTCGGCAGCATGATACCGCCCGACCCCACGCGGATCGTCTCGGTACCGGCCGCCACATGCGAAATGACCAGTGCCGTCGCCGCACTGGCGATGCCCGGCATTCCATGATGCTCGGCGAGCCAGAAGCGGCGATAGCCGTTCTTCTCCGCCACCTGAGCCAGACTGCGCGAGGCATCCAGGGCCTCGCGAACGGAATGTCCCTCGGCGACGGGAGAAAGATCGAGAATGGAAAACGGTATCATGACGATGGCCCTGTTCGATGTGTCTCTCTCATGTAGTCAGACATGGCGTACGTCCCAAGAGGTGACGATAATAAATTATAATCACTTTCTCTGTTTTCGGTTTGTTCACTTTTGACTGGCACATCTGACCCGAACTGCACTAGGGTCTCTCATGACTTCCACGATTCGCATCATTGGTATAGATCCGGGCCTTCGCCGCTGTGGATGGGGCGTCATCGAAACGCTCGGCAATTCGCTGCGTTTCGTCGCCTCGGGGACCGTGACCTCCGATGGAGATATGGATCTCGCCTCGCGTCTCTGCCAGCTGCATGACGGCCTCTCCGAAGTGGTTCACAGCTACAAGCCCGACGAGGCAGCAGTCGAGCAGACCTTCGTCAACAAGGATGCGGTCGCCACGCTGAAGCTTGGTCAGGCCCGCGGCATCGCCATGCTGGTCCCGGCTCGTGCCGGCCTGCCGGTGGCGGAATATGCCCCCAATGCGGTGAAGAAGGCTGTCATCGGCGTCGGCCATGGCGAAAAGGCGCAGATCCACATGATGCTGAAAATCCTGATGCCCAAGGCCGAATTCAAGGGCAACGACGCCGCCGACGCGCTGGCCATCGCCATCTGCCACGCCCACAATCGCGGTGGCGATCGCATGCGCAAGGTCCTCGCTTCCGCCTGAAATGTTCTTGACTTGTTCCGTCGTTACATTTAAGTAATACCCGAGAGGTATTACCATGCGCGTCACCGAAAAAGGCCAGGTCACCATCCCCAAGGAAATTCGCGAGCGGCTCGGCATCAAGCCGGGGTCGGATGTGGAATTCGTTGTCGCCGACAAGGGCGTCATGCTCGTCAAGAACGGCGACGCGACGGATGCATTCGAGGATTTCGATGCCTGGGCGCGGAGTGTCCAGGGTGTTTTCGACACGAATGGAATGACAGCAGATGACTTTGTCGATTGGCTGCGAGGACCGCGTGATGACCTCGACCGTCATTGACACGAATGCGCTGATCGATGTGCTGGGGCCAGGGAGCGCGACACGCGCGTGGTCGCTGGAGGCCATGAAGCGCTGCTTCCATGAAGGCCCTCTGGTGATAAACCCCGTTATCTGGTCCGAGTTGGCTGCCTCGCCCCTGAGCGAACAGCAGCTCAGCCAGGCGCTCGATTGGCTGGACCTGAAGAGGGAGCCGCTGTCCTACGAAGTGGCGTTTCGCGCGGGTAAGGCGCATCTACTTTATAGGCGCAATGGTGGCGAACGCGAACGCACCCTGCCGGATTTTTTCATCGGAGCGCATGCGACGGTCCGGTCCCACCGTCTTTTGACGCGAGATGCCGTACGATATCGCAGCTATTTCCCCGATCTCGACATCATCTCCCCCGAAACCCATCCCCTGTAACGCGACGGACGCTCCCATGATCGGCAAACTCAAAGGCACCATCGACGAAATCGGCGACGATTATGTGCTCGTCGACGTCCACGGCGTCTGCTACGTCGCCCACTGCTCCTCGCGCACCCTCGGCCGCATCGGTTCGGCAGGCGAAGCGGTTGTCCTCTTCATCGAGACTTATGTACGCGAAGACCAGCTGAAACTCTTCGGCTTCATGAGCGCGCTGGAGCGCGAATGGTTCAACCTGCTGCAAAGCGTGCAGGGCGTCGGCGCCAAGGTAGCGCTTGCGGTTCTCTCAACCCTTACCCCGTCGGAACTGGCAAACGCTATCGCCTTGCAGGACAAGGCCGCAATCTCTCGTGCGCCCGGCGTTGGCCCGAAGGTGGCTCTGCGCCTCGTCACCGAACTGAAGAACAAGGCCCCCGCCTTTGCCGGCGAAGCCTCCGCCAATATCGGGCTCAAGCAGGAACTCGGCGAAGGCGTCGCCTCCGCTCCAGTTTCAGACGCCGTCTCGGCGCTCACCAATCTCGGCTATTCCCGCGATCAGGCGGCAAACGCCATCGCAGCGGCGCTAAAGAATGGCGGCGAAGGAGCCGACAGTGCGAAACTGATCCGGCTCGGCCTGAAGGAGTTGTCGCGGTGAGGGTTAGTCAGCGGCAGCAATGTCGCTATAAGAAAACGAAGCAGCCCGGCACGATCCGCATGGAACTTCTCGCATGACCACTGACAACCCGATCCTCACGCCGGAAAAGCGCGGCGAAGACCTCGATGCGGCACTACGCCCGCAGACGCTTGACGACTTCACCGGCCAGGCGGAAGCCCGCGCCAATCTAAAGATCTTCATCGAGGCGGCGAAGAACCGCGGCGAGGCGCTGGATCACGTGCTCTTCGTCGGCCCACCGGGCTTGGGCAAGACGACGCTCGCCCAGATCATGGCCAAGGAACTCGGCGTTAACTTCCGCTCGACCTCCGGCCCCGTCATCGCCAAGGCCGGCGATCTCGCCGCCCTTCTGACCAATCTCGAAGAGCGCGACGTGCTCTTCATCGACGAAATCCATCGCCTGAGCCCCGCCGTCGAGGAAATACTCTATCCGGCCATGGAAGATTTCCAGCTCGATCTGATCATTGGCGAAGGCCCCGCCGCGCGCTCTGTGAAGATCGACCTGTCGAAGTTCACCCTCGTTGCCGCCACCACCCGGCTGGGCCTGCTGACGACCCCCCTGCGCGACCGTTTCGGCATTCCGGTGCGCCTCAACTTCTACACCGTCGAGGAGCTGGAATCGATCGTCCGCCGTGGCGCCCGCCTCTTGAACCTGCCGATGACCGAAGACGGCGCCCGCGAAGTGGCCCGCCGCGCCCGTGGCACGCCGCGCATCGCCGGGCGCTTGCTGCGCCGCGTGCGCGATTTCGCCGAAGTCGCCCGCGCCGAAGCCGTCACCCGCCAGATCGCCGACGAGGCGCTGACGCGGCTCAACGTCGACAATATGGGCCTCGACCAGCTCGACATGCGCTATCTCTCGATGATCGCGGTGAATTTCGGCGGCGGCCCGGTCGGCATCGAAACGATCGCCGCCGGCCTGTCGGAACCGCGCGATGCGATCGAGGACATCATCGAGCCCTACATGATCCAGCAGGGTTTCATCCAGCGCACGCCGCGCGGCCGTGTTTTGACCGCAAATGCGTGGAAACACTTGGGAATGCAGCCGCCGAAGGACCTGGAGGCCGCGCAATTCCGGCTGACGCTCGAGGACGAATGAATGATCACACGGCGGGGGCTCGTGAAGCTCTTCGGAGCAGGCTTCCTGAGCCTTGTGGCGACCGCTGCCTACCCCTTCACAGAGGTTTTCCGCCGCCCTGAAATCAGACGATACAGACTCGTGCCGAACAACTGGCCGCACGGGCTTAACCTTCGAGTCGTGATCCTTTCGGACTTTCATGCCTCCGAGCCATGGATGAGCCGTGATCGTATTGCGGACATCTGCGCCACCTCCAACGACCTGAAACCCGATATCTGTCTTCTGCTCGGGGACTACGCCGCAGGTACGAATATCGTCAGCGACTATGTCGATGCCATGGATTGGGCCGAAGCCTTGGCCACGCTTTCCGCGCCGCTCGGTGTCCATGCCATTCTTGGCAATCATGACTATTGGGAAGACCTGGGCTTTCAACGCGACCCGACCGGCCCGAACATTGCAACCGAGGCGTTGAAGCGGGCGGGCATTGCCGTTTACATCAACAGTTCTCGCCGCCTCGAAAAAGACGGGCACCCATTCTGGCTGGCCGGTCTGGGTGATCAGATGGCACTGAGAACCGGCAAGCGTTTCAATCGCGAAGGCTTGGTGGGCATTGACGATCTGGCAGCCACGCTTTCCCCGATCACCGACGACGCGCCGGTCATTCTGATGGCGCACGAACCAGACATCTTCGCACGCGTCCCTTCACGCGTCGGCCTCACCCTTTGTGGCCACACCCATGGAGGTCAGATAGACCTCTTTGGCTGGCGGCCTGCAGCGGCCTCGCGCGGATCCAGGAGCTATCCAGGCGGCCTGTACCGGGAAAGTGAGCGCGACCTGCTGGTATCGCGAGGCCTTGGATGTTCGTTCATTCCCGTCCGCGTCGGCGTGCGACCAGAGATTGTACTACTTGAACTGGGGACAGCCTGATGTCCAAACGCACCCTGATCACCATCAAGGACGGCAAGCGGCGCTTCAACCACCGCATCGCCGGCCTCGCCTTCCGCGATGGACACGTACTCGTCCACCGTGCCACCCATGAGACGTTCTGGACCTTTCCCGGCGGTCGCGCCGAAATCGGCGAGACATCGACTGAGACGCTGATGCGCGAAATGCAGGAAGAACTGGGTGTCGAGGCAGTGGTTGGGCCGCTCCTGTGGATCGTCGAGAACTTCTTCGACTACGAGGGCAAGGCCTGGCACGAACTCGGGCTCTATTACCGGATGGAGATCCCGACGAGCTTCCCCTTCCATGCAAGCGACATCATTCACCGCAACGAGGACGGCAAGAACTCCCTGGAATTCAAATGGGTGCCGGCAACGCGGGATGCCCTGACGGTCCTCGACATTCCACCCTATTTCATCGCCGACGAGATCGAGAACCTGCCAACTTCACCCAGGCACGTGGTCTGGCACGATGGAGACCTGGATACGCCATGACAGATGCAGCAAGATTCATCCGCAAGCTCGCCTATGCCAATATGCTCGCCAATGACCGGCTACACGAGGCGGTCTCGATGCTGGGACCGGGCGAATTCGAGGCACCCCGCACAAGCTTCTTTCCCTCGCTCGTAGCGACGCTCAATCACATCCTGATCATCGACTGGTTCTATATAGACGCGCTTGAAGGCGGCGACCTCGGCCCGAAGGCCTGGGAAAACGAGGTCCCCTTTCCGGACCCGGTCGACCTCCGTGCAGCGCAAATCGCGTCGGACCGGCGCCTTCTCGCGTTTTGCCTGGCCCTTGGCGACGAAGACCTCGCCCGTCAGGTTCAGATCCATCGAACGGGCCGGATCCAGGTGGAACGCTGTGACGATGTGCTTTCGCATCTCTTCCAGCACCAGACCCATCATCGCGGTCAGGCACATGCCATGCTGGCCGGCACCAGCGTCAAGCCACCGCAGATCGACGAGTTCATTGTTGCGGATGACGCGCCAAGCAGGGCGGATGTCCTTCAACGGCTCGGGATGACCGAAGCGCATGTCATGAATGAGGTGCAGACCTGACGATCCCTCGCCCTGCATGGGCGGAACCGGCACATCAGGCAATCCGCATATCACAATACGGCCACAAGCCAGCCCCCTTTCCGTCCATAAGCGCCAGTATTGAGGCGATGGGCGCAAGGTTAGTGCGGCACCTGACGCCTTTGCAGTGAGTAAAATTTAATCTTCTCAATCAACGAACGCCAGGCGTCCGTGGAAATACATCTGCGCGTCTGTACAACTTAACAGAAGGAGGAAGTGGGGGCCTCATACAAGCTGAAGGATTCCCGAAATGGGTCTCATGTATCTCATCGACACTTTGCGCCTCGATCCCGTCACGTCCATTAAGACGGGCCTGCGCATTGTTCACTTCGTCGGGCTCGCGCTCGGCCTGGGGGCGGCAACAGTCCTCGACCTCATGATCCTCAAGTTTTTCCTCAAGGGAAAAGTGACGACCGATCAGTGGAATGTCTTCCATTTCGGCTCGCGGATCGTCAATGCAGGCCTGATCCTTCTCTGGATCACAGGGCTCGGTTTCCTGGCCTACTACAGCGCCTTTGACCCCATCCGGCTCGGCAATGAAAAAGTCTGGGCCAAGATGACCATTGTGCTCATCCTGACCATCAACGGGATCTTCCTCCATATGGCCGTTCTTCCCAAGGTCAAGGCACAGATCGGGCGCTCGCTTCTGGATGGCATGTCTACCGGACAGCGCAGCCTCTTCTTCGCCTCGGGCGCTCTGTCCGCCACGTCCTGGTATGTGCCCCTTCTCTTGGGCGCGATGCCACAGCTGAACTTCGTCGTCCCGATGACGACGATCCTTCAAGCCTATGCTCTCCTGCTCGCATTGGCGCTGCTGTTGACACAGGTCGTTCTTCTGGCGCTCCGCGAAAAGGACAGTCACGGCGTGCCATCCCCACGACCAGGTTGGACGGACCCTGTGATGGGAACGGGCTGATATTCTCCCAAGAGGTCGGAGGACCTTTCCTGCGGGATCGGTCTTCCGACCAAAGATCAGAGTGTCGGGTGTCGCGAGACCAGGTTTGCGAACCCGACACGGTTTCTGCTATTCGCCACCGGTCGGGCGCGCCACGCCACGCCAGCCTTCGCGCCACACCAGGAGCCGTGATGACTTCGATTGAAATCCCGATCTCTGGCGAGATCACCGACCGTGTGCATCGGCTGATCCAGCGCGTCTACTACGAAGACACCGATTTTTCCGGAGCCGTCTATCACGCCCGCTACCTGCACTTCATGGAACGCGCGCGGACCGATTATTTTCGCTGCCTCGGCATCGTGCAGTCGGCCGTCTTTGACGGCGCCGACGGTGGGCTCGCTTTCATGGTTCACCGCATGGAGATAGACTTCAAGTCTCCTGCCCGTATGGATGATCTCGTGACGATTGCCACCCGTACGCAGACCGCACATGGCGCCAAGGTGATCGTCGATCAGGAAATCCGTCGCGGCGATCAATTGCTCGCCGCAGCCAAGGTCGTCATCGCCGTCATCAATCGCAACGGTCGCCCTCGCCGCTTGCCCGAAGAACTCGTGAAGCTCCTGCTGGGCTGACCGGCAATCACCGCGAACGCCCGGTTAGTAACACCTTTTTAACCTTAATCGGGTCTTACTTCGAGCCTGGAAGATTGTGCAATGCACGCCTTCCTTTGACCAAATTTTCATCCCAGAAGCACTTTGGGAGCTAAGGCGGGAAAAGGGTTTCGGCGGCTGCGCCCGCACAAGTTTTCCACCAGTAGAGCTCATGTCACCGCCCGGTCCAACCCACCGGGCGTTTGGATTTCGGGGAATTGAAGGCGATGGAACAAGTTGGAATGGCTGCAGCGACCCATGATGTGAGCCTTTGGGGCCTCTTCATGCAGGCGGGCTTCATCGTCAAGCTCGTCATGATAGGCTTGATGGCCGCCTCTGTCTGGACCTGGGCCATCGTCATCGACAAGTATTTGAGCTACGCCCGCGCCCGCCGCCAGTTCGATCAGTTCGAGCAGGTCTTCTGGTCGGGCCAGTCGCTGGAAGAACTCTATCGCACGCTCGCCGAGCGCAACAATACGGGCCTCGCTGCGATCTTCGTCGCGGCCATGCGCGAATGGAAGAAGAGCTTCGAACGCGGCGCCCGCTCGCCGATCGGCCTTCAGATGCGCATCGACCGCGCCATGGACGTCACCATGTCGCGCGAATCCGAAGCACTCGAATCCCGCCTTTCCTCGCTTGCCACCATCGGTTCGGCCGGCCCCTTCATCGGCCTCTTCGGCACCGTCATCGGCATCATGACCTCGTTCCAGGCCATTGCCGGCTCCAACAATGCAAGCCTGGCGGTCGTTGCCCCCGGTATTGCCGAAGCTCTGCTGGCAACCGCCATCGGCCTCGTCGCCGCCATTCCCGCCGTCATCGCCTACAACAAGTTTTCGGGTGAGGCGGGTAAGCTTGGCGCACGCATGGAAGGCTTCGCAGACGAATTCTCCGCCATCCTCTCGCGTCAGATCGACGAAAAGCTGCAGCCCCGCCAGGCTGCCCAGTAAGGCCGAGGAGCAGGAGACGCATCATGGGTATGTCGGTCGGATCGGGTAGCAAGGGTGGCGGACGCCGTGGACGCCGTGGCGGTGGCCGCAAGGCTCTCGTCAGCGAAATCAATGTCACGCCTTTCGTCGACGTCGTGCTCGTGCTGCTGATCATCTTCATGGTCGCCGCCCCGATGATGACGGTTGGCGTGCCGATCGACCTGCCCCAGACCCGGGCCGGAGCGATGACCAGCGAAAACCAGCCGATTACCGTCTCGGTCAATCCGGAAGGCGAAATTTATCTGCAGGAGACGGCGATCCCGATCGAGGAAGTCGTGCCGAAACTGCAAGCGATCGCCACCACCGGCTACAAGGAACGCATTTTCGTACGGGCCGACACCGCCGCCACCTATGGCATCGTCATGCAGGTCATGGCGCGGATCTCGTCCGCCGGCTTCACCAATATCGGTCTCGTGACCTTGCAGGAACAGCAGAACTGATCGGACGGACATGAAGGGCAGCCTCTTCACATCCAGCTTTCTGCATGGACTGGTGCTCACCGCAGCACTGGTCAGCCTCGGCTCGCCCGAAAAGCTCGAAATCGCACCGATGGAGACCCTGCCGGTCGACATCGTCCCGATCGAGGAATTCACCCAGATCCAGAAGGGCTCTAAGGACGCACCCTTGGCGGAGAAATCAGCTCCCGTGCCGACCAAGAAGCCGGCAATCGCCGAGCCTGCCGAGAATATCGGCGACAACGAGGTCGACCTGAAATCTCCACCGACACCGTCGAAGCGACCGGTCGAGCAGGAAGTGGCCGCAGCGCCAGAGAAAGTCGAGACGCCGGCACCGACGCCCGATCCGAAACCCAATGAGGTGAAGGAAGTCGTCCAGGAAGAAACGGCACCGCCACCCGAGCCGGAACCACAGCCCGTGGAACCCGCGCCGGCAGAGGCCAAGCCAGCGGAACCCGTACCTGCAGAAACGGCGATTGCGGAAGACATACCGCTGCCGGAGAATGCACCCGTGCCCCCATCGCGGCCGGAGCCCGAGATCGCCAAGCCCGTCGAGAAGAAGCCTGAGCCGAAGGCAACCGCCAAGGCGGATGCCAAGCAGGATACCAAGACGCGCGAGACCGCAAAGTCGAAGCCGCAGATGGAAAGCGATTTCAACGCCGACGAAGTGGCAGCCCTCCTCAACAAGACGGATGCGGCCGGCGGTGGTGCGAAGCGTTCCACCGACCAGGAAGCGCTCGGCGGCAAGACAGACACCGGCGGTTCCAAGCTCAGCCAGAGCGAGCTGGATGCGCTGCGAGGCGCCATTCAGCAGAACTGGCTGATCACGCCGGGCATGGCCGACGCGGCCGATGTCCGTATCCGCGTTACCTTCCGCCTCGACCAGAACGGCGAATTGATCGGCGACCCCGAGGCGACCGCGACCGGCGGCTCCCCTTCGGCGCAGCAGGTCCTCATGAGCGGCGCCGTGCGCGCCGTGCGCAAGTCCGCCCCCTTCACCAATCTTCCCCCGGACAAATATGACGCATGGTCTGAAGTTGTCGTCAATTTCGACCCCAGCGAACTGATGTAAGAGCTGAAAGGCTTGGTTAGAATGAAAACTCTCCTCCTCCGCATTCTGCTGGTCTGTGCCGGCATGGCAGGCGCCTTCGTGGCACCCGCAAACGCAGCCGTCGAGATCAATATCAACCGCGGCAACGTGCAGCCGCTACCGATCGCGATCACCGACTTCATCTCGGCTGATGGAATCGGCGCCCAGATCTCGGCCGTGGTCGAGGCCGACCTCAAGCGGTCCGGTCTCTTCGCACCGGTCAGCCGCGCCGCCTTCATTGAGAACATCCAGAACCCTGACCAGCCGCCGCGCTTCGAGGACTGGAAGGTCCTGAAGGCCGAAGCCCTGGTTGTCGGCCGGATCGTGCGCGAGCCCGATGGTCGCCTGCGTGCCGAGTTCCGCCTCTGGGATACCTTTGCCGGCCAGCAGATGATGGGCCAGCAGTTTTTCACCGATCCGAAGAACTGGCGCCGCGTCGCCCATATGATCGCCGACGCGATCTACGAGCGCGTTACCGGTGAGAAGGGTTACTTCGACACCCGTATCGTCTTCGTCTCCGAAAGCGGTCCGAAGATCGATCGCAAGCGTCAGCTCGCGATCATGGACCAGGATGGCGAAAACGTCCGCATGCTGACCAACAGCAACGACATCGTCCTGACTCCCCGCTTCTCGCCGAGCCGCCAGGAAATCACCTACATGTCCTTCGAAGGTGACCAGCCGCGCGTTTACCTGCTCCAGCTGGAGACCGGCGGCCGTGAAGTGGTCGGCAACTTCCCCGGCATGACCTTTGCCCCCCGCTTCTCGCCCGATGGCCAGCGCGTCATCATGAGCCTGCAGCAGGACGGCAATGCCAACATCTACACGATGGACCTGCGCTCGCGCACCACGACCCGTCTGACGTCGACGGCCGCCATCGACACCTCGCCGTCCTATTCCCCGGACGGCGGTCAGATCGTGTTCGAAAGCGACCGCGGCGGCCGCCAGCAGCTCTATGTCATGGGAGCCGATGGCTCCGGCCAGCGCCGCATTTCCTTCGGCGACGGATCCTATTCGACCCCCGTCTGGTCCCCGCGCGGCGACTTGATCGCCTTCACCAAGCAGTCCGGCGGCAAGTTCTCGATCGGCGTGATGAAGACGGACGGTTCCGGCGAGCGCATCCTGACCACCGGCTTCCACAACGAGGGTCCGACCTGGGCGCCGAATGGTCGCGTTCTGATGTTCTTCCGCCAGAACTCCGGCGCCGGCGGCCCGCAACTCTATTCCATCGACCTCTCGGGCTACAACGAGCAGCTGGTGAAGACACCGACCTTCGCCTCCGACCCGGCCTGGTCGCCGCTGATGGACTGATGACGGAAAAGAGGCGCAATTGCGCCTCTTTCTCGCCGTAAACGAGCTTCATTCGCCATCGTCGACACGTGATTTGACGGTTTGTTAACCATGATTGTTGGAAGCCGGTTAACCGCGATTGGTTATGGTCCGGCAACCCTAACAGAGAATTCAAGGAGACCGGCGATGAGCCGCATTCATTCCCCGGCCAAGAGCCGTCTGCAGAAAATGGCAACCAACCCGGCTATGGTCGCTTTCGCCGTGGCCCTGGCCCTGGCAGGCTGCGCCAACAAGAAGAACCTGCCGAACAGCGCCGGTGAACTCGGCCTCGGCGCCGGTGGCGCTGGTGCCGCCACTCCGGGCTCGGCCCAGGACTTCACCGTCAATGTCGGCGACCGCATCTTCTTCGACACCGATTCGACCTCGATCCGCGCCGACGCCGCCCAGACGCTCGACCGTCAGGCCCAGTGGCTGGCCCGTTACCCGAATTACGCGATCACCATCGAAGGCCATGCCGACGAACGCGGCACGCGCGAATACAACTTGGCGCTCGGTGCACGTCGTGCAGCCGCCACCCGCGACTACCTCGCCCAGCGCGGTGTCCCGGCTCAGCGCCTGAAGACCATTTCCTACGGCAAGGAACGTCCGGTCGCCGTCTGCGACGACATTTCCTGCTGGTCGCAGAACCGCCGCGCCGTTACGGTTCTCGGTGGCGCCGGCATGTGATCCGGGTAAACCCGCGATCACCAGAGCTTGAAGGCGGCCCCTGGGCCGCCTTTTACTTTTCTCCTTACTTTGGCCGAACTTGGTTGCTTTTTGCAGGCAATTGGGAAAACTCCTGTCGGCGCTGGTTCGGCGCAATTCGTCGCGAATACAGGAAAAGGAACATGAACAAACTTGTGATGGCCGCTCTGCTAGCGACGGCCTCGCTGACGGGACTGCATGGCAGCGCAAACGCGTTTCAGCTGTTTCCGAACGTGCAACACAACCAGAAGAACCTGCCCGAGCACTCACCGAAGGCCGAGGTCCACCTCGCCCAGGTCACGGATCCGACGGTACGTGTCCAGCAACTCGAGGAAGAGATCCGCGCCCTGAACGGCCGGATCGAGGAAATGAGCTTCCAGCTTCTCCAGATGCAGGAAACCATCCGCAAGCAGCAGGAAGACAACGAGTTCCGTTTCCAGGATCTCGAGAAGAAGAGTGGCTCACTGACACGTCCTGTGACCGGTGGCCAACAGCAGGACTCGGTTGCCGAGATCATTACCGAGACCCCGGACGTCGGCGCTACCGCCGACGCCTCCGGTACCGGCCAGGCACCAGGTGCAGCCCCTGGCGAACAGACCCTCGGCTCCATCGCGCTCGACGATAGCGGCTTGCCGGTCACCGCGACCCTGAACGAGGGTGCCGTAGACAATGGCGCGGGCGCCCTGCCCGGCGTCGATACTGGCGTGACGGCCCCCTCAACCACCGCACCTGCCGCACCCCAGCAGACCGCCTCACTGAATTCCGAAGGCGACGTCTACCAAGTCGCCTATGCGCATGTGCTTTCCGGCGACTACTCTCTGGCCGAAAGCGAATTCCGTGATTTCATCGCGGCCTATCCGAGCAGCGCGAAGATCGCCGATGCGCATTTCTGGCTGGGTGAAGCGCTCTACTCGCAGGGCAATTTCAACGAGGCGGCCAAGACCTTCCTCAATGCCCATCAGTCCTACAACACCTCTCCCAAGGCACCCGAAATGCTGCTGAAGCTCGGCATGTCGCTCGCCGCCCTCGATAACACCGAGACCGCCTGTGCCACGCTGCGCGAAGTCTCCAAGCGCTACCCCAAGGCTTCCCGCGCCGTCGTCTCCAAGGTCGCGAGCGAGCAGAAGCGCCTCAGCTGCTGATGGCCGCCCCGCTCGCGGCAGGTTATGCCCTGCCCGAACTCTCGCCCGAAGCGGCGATCAACCATTTCCTCCACACTCTCCGCCGCCCGACCCGCCTCCTGATCGCCATTTCCGGCGGCAGTGATTCGACGGGATTGCTCGTCGCACTGGCCAGGGCCATCGCCGAGAACCGCTTTCCGCACACCCACACGCTGACCGCTGCGACCATTGATCATGGCCTGAGGCGCGCGTCGGCCGATGAAGCCCGACGGGTTTCCGAACTCTGTCACCATCTCGCTATTCCACATCGCATCCTGCAATGGATGGGCGAAAAGCCCGAAACGGGCCTGTCCGCCGCCGCCCGCCTCGCACGCTACCGATTGCTGTCAGATGCGGCGGGCTCGCTGCGGGCCGATGCGATCCTCACCGGGCATACTTTGGACGACCAGATCGAGACGGTTGCCATGCGTTCGAGCCGGTCGGCAAGCGACGCGCCCGGTCTGGCAGGCATGGCCCAGGCTACGCTGTATGCCGGCCACCTCTGGATACTGCGCCCTTTTCTCCACACCCGCCGCAACGCGATCCGCGACCATCTTCGCGCCTTGAACATCGACTGGATCGACGACCCGAGCAATGAGGATCCGCGCTACGAACGGGTCCGGATCCGACAATCCGCTCCCGCCATGGATGCCGGTATGATCGACCAAGCCGGACACCGACGCGCAACTCTGTCGGCGGCAGCCGCCTCGTGGCTGAGCGAACACGTGGAAGCGAGACCGGGGCCAGTCGCAATCATTTCACTTCCAGACGAAGGGGCCATTCCACCCGATATGCGAGACCATGCGCTTGCAGCCCTCATCGCCGTGCTCGGGGGTAAACCTCACCGCCCCGCGGCGGCAAGCCTTGCCCGGCTCTCCGCAGCATTGGACGAGGGCACCGATTTCCGACTGACGCTATCAGGTACGCTTTCACTCCGACGCCGGAACCAGCTCTTCCTGCTCCGCGAAAGGCGCGGTCTTTTGCCGCTGTCGCTCGTCCCCGGCGAAAGCGGTATTTGGGATGGTCGCTACGCGATCGTGAACAACAGCGGCGCGGAGATCACCGTCATGCCCGCCCCGGCCCCGGAGATCGACGCGGATTTGCCGGGAGCGGTCCGTACAGCACTCAACGGCATCACACCGCAAGTGCTTGTGGGAAAGGGAATTTTTGCCTCACATCTGGAGCATGTGACGATCAAACCCCGCCTCTCTCTCTATGCGGATTTCCTGCCGCTCTTCGACCTCCCGCTTGCCAATGCCATCGCCGCCCTGCTGGGAGCTGAGCCGGCCCCGCCGCCCCCTGTTTAAGACTTATTGACAGAAAACGGTCCAAGGCCGTCCGTTTGCCTTGGCAAGGATGCGGCGCGATCCTATGTTACGTGTTAATTCTGCGGAACCGCGTTCCGCACCACAGGTTCGGGGAGTTCAATGAACCCAAATTTTCGCAACTTCGCGCTCTGGGCGATCATCGCCCTTTTGCTGATCGCCTTGTTCAGCATGTTCCAGACGTCGCCGTCGCAGACGGCCTCGAGCGAGATCCCCTATTCGCAGTTCCTGCGCGAAGTGGATGCTGGGCGCGTTCGTGAGGTCACGGTCACCGGCAACCGCGTTCTCGGCAAATATGCCGAGTCCGGTACCGCGTTTCAGACCTATGCGCCCGTCGTCGACGATAACCTGCTGTCCAAATTGGAAGCGGAAAACGTCATGATCGTCGCCCGCCCGGAAACGGACGGTTCCTCCGGCTTCCTGAGCTATGTCGGCACCCTTCTCCCCATGCTGCTCATTCTCGGCGTCTGGCTCTTCTTCATGCGCCAGATGCAGGGTGGCTCGCGCGGTGCGATGGGCTTCGGCAAGTCCAAGGCAAAGCTGCTGACGGAGGCCCATGGCCGCGTCACGTTTGACGATGTGGCCGGCGTCGACGAAGCCAAGCAGGACCTGGAAGAAATCGTCGAATTCCTTCGCGATCCGCAGAAGTTCCAGCGCCTCGGCGGCAAGATCCCGCGCGGCGTTCTGCTCGTCGGTCCTCCCGGCACCGGTAAGACGCTGCTCGCCCGCTCGGTCGCCGGCGAAGCAAACGTGCCCTTCTTCACCATCTCCGGTTCTGACTTCGTCGAAATGTTCGTCGGCGTCGGCGCAAGCCGTGTCCGCGACATGTTCGAGCAGGCCAAGAAGAACGCCCCTTGCATCATCTTCATCGACGAAATCGACGCCGTTGGTCGCCATCGTGGCGCAGGCCTCGGCGGTGGCAACGACGAGCGCGAGCAGACGCTCAACCAGCTGCTCGTCGAGATGGATGGCTTTGAAGCCAATGAAGGCATCATCCTGATCGCCGCGACCAACCGTCCCGACGTTCTCGATCCGGCCCTTCTGCGTCCCGGCCGTTTCGATCGTCAGGTCGTCGTGCCGAACCCTGATATCGTTGGACGCGAGCGCATCCTCAAGGTCCACGCCCGCAACGTGCCGCTGGCACCGAATGTCGATCTCAAGGTTCTCGCCCGTGGTACGCCCGGCTTCTCCGGTGCCGATCTGGCTAACCTCGTCAACGAAGCAGCCCTGATGGCCGCTCGCCGCAACAAGCGCGTCGTCACTATGGCCGAATTCGAAGACGCCAAGGACAAGATCATGATGGGTGCGGAACGCCGCTCCTCCGCCATGACCGAAGCCGAGAAGAAGCTGACCGCCTATCACGAGGCAGGCCACGCCATCACGGCACTGAAGGTGCCGGCTGCCGACCCGCTGCACAAGGCAACCATCATTCCGCGCGGCCGTGCACTCGGCATGGTCATGCAGCTCCCCGAGGGCGACCGCTACTCGATGAGCTACAAGTGGATGGTCTCGCGCCTCGTTATCATGATGGGCGGCCGCGTCGCCGAAGAGCTGACCTTCGGCAAGGAGAATATCACCTCCGGTGCCTCCTCCGACATCGAGCAGGCCACCAAGCTCGCCCGCGCCATGGTCACGCAATGGGGCTTCTCAGACGTGCTCGGCCAAGTCGCCTATGGTGAAAACCAGCAGGAAGTCTTCCTCGGCCACTCGGTATCGCAGTCCAAGAACGTCTCGGAATCGACCGCCCAGAAGATCGACACGGAAGTCCGTCGCCTGATCGACGAAGCTTATACCGAGGCCCGCCGCATCCTGACCGACAACCACGACGCTTTCGTCGCAATCGCCGAAGGCCTGCTCGAATACGAGACGCTATCGGGCGAAGAGATCAAGGCCTTGATCCGGGGCGAAAAGCCGTCGCGCGACAGCGGCGACGACAGCACGCCGAGCCGTGGTTCTGCAGTCCCCTCGACCGGCCGCAAGGATGCCCCGAAGGGCGGCGAGCCGGAAGGCGGCTTGGAACCGCAGCCGCACTGAACGCAACACCATCCGTTATTAAAAAAGGCCACCCCTGAGGGTGGCCTTTTTCGGTTAAGGGGTGCCGGTAGTGAGAATTCAGTGGAAGACGACACTGCCGGTAACGCCATGTAATCGTTTTTAGCGCTATTTTACGTGTCCTTTACTGCGTTCTGTGGCATGAGCAGCCCACCACGGATCCCCGCGCGATCGCTGAAGGGCGATGATGTTCGCGGCGGGTGAGATCGATAGGACTTGAAGGAACACTTGATGACACGTCGTTACTTCGGCACGGATGGCATTCGCGGCCTCTCCAACCGCTTCCCCATGACGCCGGATCTCGCTATGCGGGTCGGTATCGCCGCCGGCACGATCTTTCGTCGCGGCGGCCATCGCCACCGTGTGGTGATCGGCAAGGATACGCGTCTCTCCGGCTACATGCTGGAAAACGCCATGGTCGCCGGCTTTACGGCAGCCGGCCTCGACGCCTTCGTTCTTGGTCCCATACCGACACCCGCCGTCGCCATGCTGACGCGCTCGCTGCGCTGCGACCTCGGTGTGATGATCTCGGCCTCGCACAATCCCTTTGCCGACAACGGCATCAAGCTATTCGGCCCCGATGGTTACAAGCTCTCCGACGAGCTTGAGCTGCAGATCGAGGACATGCTGGAAAAGGACATCTACGGTCAGCTTGCAGCCCCGAACGATATCGGCCGCGCCAAGCGCATCGACGGCGTACATGACCGCTATGTCGAATTCGCCAAGCGTACCCTGCCCCGCGACGTCACCCTGCATGGACTGCGCGTCGCGATCGACTGCGCCAATGGCGCCGCTTACAAGGTGGCCCCCGCAGCTCTTTGGGAGCTCGGCGCCGAAGTCGTCACCATCGGCAACGAGCCAAACGGCACCAACATCAACCTCGAATGCGGTTCGACCCACCCGGAAACGCTGCAGAAGAAGGTGCACGAGACACGCGCCGATATCGGCATCGCTCTCGATGGCGACGCCGACCGCGTCATCATCGTCGACGAGAACGGCACCGTCATCGACGGCGATCAGCTGATGGCGGTCGTTGCCGAAACATGGGCGCAGGACGGGCTGCTGCGCGGCAATGGCATAGTCGCGACCGTCATGTCCAACCTCGGCCTGGAACGCTTCCTCGGCGACAAGGGCCTGACGCTCGCCCGCACGAAGGTCGGCGACCGCTATGTCGTCGAGCACATGCGCAGCCACGACTTCAACATCGGCGGCGAACAGTCCGGCCACATCGTGCTCTCCGACCACGGCACGACGGGCGACGGACTCGTGGCCGCCCTGCAGATCCTCGCCGCCGTCAAGCGCACCGGCCGGACGGTGAGCGAACTCTGCCATCGTTTTGAACCCGTGCCGCAGCTTCTGCGCAACGTCCGTTTCTCCGGCGGCAAGCCGCTGGAAGACGCCGTGGTCAAGCAGGCGATCGCCGATGCCGAAGCCGAGCTGGCGAAATCCGGCCGCCTCGTCATCCGCCCGTCGGGCACCGAGCCGCTGATCCGCGTCATGGCGGAAGGCGACGATCGCGAGCAGGTCGAGCGCATCGTCAACGAGCTGGTTGATGTCATCGGCAGCGTGCGCAGCGCCGCCGCCTGATCCTACCGAAACGGCTGAAAAGCAAAAAAAGCCCGGCTGCAATCCAGCCGGGCTTTTCCATCCCTTGATCGGGGATGACGATTAGGCCGAAAGCTTGGCCATGACCTCGTCGGACACTTCGAAGTTCGAATAGACGTTCTGCACGTCGTCATCGTCTTCCAGCGTGTCGATGAGCTTCATCAGCGAGGTCGCCTTTTCCTCGTCGACTTCGATCGTGTTCTGCGGCTTCCAAATCGCCTTGACGGATTCCGCACCGCCAAGCACGGCTTCGAGCGCCTTGGACACTTCGTTCATGTCTTCGAAGGCGCAATAGATCGTGTGGCCGTCTTCATCGGACACGACGTCTTCGGCACCGGCTTCGATCGCCGCTTCCATCACCTTGTCGGCATCGCCGACAGAGGCCTTGTAGGTGATCTCGCCGACATGGTCGAAGGAGAAGGACACCGAGCCCGTTTCACCCAGTGCACCGCCGGCCTTGGAGAAGGTCGAGCGAACGACGGAGGCCGTCCGGTTACGATTATCGGTCAGTGTCTCGACGATGACGGCCACACCGCCCGGACCATAGCCCTCATAGCGGATCGAGTCGTAAGTCTCGGCATCGGCACCCGATGCCTTCTTGATGGCGCGTTCGATGTTGTCCTTCGGCATCGACTGTGCCTTGGCGTTCTGCACGGCGAGACGGAGTGCCGCATTCATCGTCGGATCCGGCAGACCCGTCTTTGCGGCAACCGTAATTTCGCGTGCAAGCTTGGAGAACATCTTGGAACGGATACCGTCCTGCTTCCCCTTGCGGTGCATGATGTTTTTAAACTGTGAATGGCCAGCCATGGCACCCCTGATCAGGTCTATTTATTGGGAATGGGCGCCTTATACGGGCGAAATCGGCTCGGTTCAAGAGTCATGCGGCGTCCGCCGCCGCCCTCTACCAAGAGGAACAACTCACCGCCGAGTTCGTTGCCTCCACGGCAAAACCTAAGGAGACAAAACATGGCAAGCTTCACCGAAGCCAAGGAAAACCCCGTGGACCAGCTTTGGGACGAAATCGACGATGTGCATGCGGGCATGCTCGGTCTTGTCGGATCCGATCAACCCATGCGCCCCATGGCGCCACAGGCGGACCGCTCGACACACATCATCTGGTTTTTCACAAAGACGGACACCGATCTCGTGAAGGCGTTGCGTCCGGGCAGCAGGGCCCAATTCTGCGTCGTCGGCAAAGACCACGACTATCATGCGTCGTTAACCGGCACCCTGACCATGGTGAAGGATCAGAAGAAGATCGACGAATACTGGAATTCCGTCGTTGCAGCCTGGTACGAGGGCGGCAAATCCGATCCCCTGCTGACCATGCTGGCGCTCTCCCTCGACGAGGGCGAGATCTGGGCCTCGACCGGCAGCACCGTCAAGTTCGGCTGGGAAATCGCCAAGGCCAATCTAAATCCGGAAAAGATGCCTGACGTCGGCGTTCACCGCCACGTCCGCTTCGCCTGAGGCGCGGCTTGCCATCCAGCACAGGGGGTCTTCAGACCCCCTGTAGCACCAGGATTAGCGGCTTTTTCGGCAATGTCCGCATCGACACGGTGAAGCCGCGATTCTCGGAGATCTGCGTATCGAAGCCGTCGGTGAACATCGACAGGAATGTTTCGATCGGCGGCCCACGCCGATGCATGGGCAGGATTACCGCGGATCGCAACCGCTTGACAATCCGGCTCATGCTGTCGGCACCCAGCGTCAATCCGCCATCCACGGGCACCATCAGGATATCCAGCCGACCGATCTCGCCATAATGCGTGTCGGTCAGCTCATGATGCAGATGCCCGAGATGGCCAATGCAGAGACCGGCGACCTCGATGATGAAGATCGAGTTGCCGTTCGGTTCCATGGCCCCGCCCCAGCTGCGAATGTCGGTGGGCACGTTCCGCACATAGGCGTCTCCCACCACGAGCCTATGCTCGATCGGTTGGCCAGGCTCCGCCTCGTTCCACCCCTGCAGCACGGCGCCGATCGAAGGATCAGGGTTGAGGGTGTAATGGCTGGAATGCGCCTTGTTCATCGTCACCACATCGGGTGTGCGTGACGTTCGAAGCCAGCCGTTGAAATCGGTCGCGATGGAGATCCCGCCGGGCGTATCTATCTGGAATGTCGAATGGCCAATGAAGGTGATGACCACGTCTTCCTGGACTTGGGCGAGCGTCAGAGCCGGCCCTCCCAAAGCCGGTGGCGTGTAATTGGCATATTGAACGTTTGGCAGTTTTTCGGCAATCAGCTGGCACTGGCTCACCTGCGGCCGCGCGGCTTCCTGTGCGAATGCGCTGCCGGCCAAAGCAGTGAGCGCCATCGTGGACAACACCAGTCTCAGCATCATGCCGCTCCCTGCACCGTATCCAGATCTCTGGAGATGAGAATGCGGGAGCGCCGAGAAACCGTAAAGCGGTGACCCGGCCGGAAAGCGTCACAATGGCGTTATCAGCCCGCCGTCACGCCCAGAATGGCGGGATTGTCTCGGCCAGCCGCGGTCCGATCCGGAGCGGCGCGATCTTTTCGGCAAGCCCGGTTGCATTGGAAACTTCGACGCCGACGCCGCAAATGGTGGCCGGACCGCTCGCCGCCTCGAAGCGCCCCTTGGGCATCTTCGAGATGAAGCGGTTGAGCGGCTCTTCCTTCTCCATGCCGAGCGAGGAGTCATAGTCTCCACACATGCCGGCATCGGACATATAGGCCGTGCCACCGTTCAGGATTTGATGATCGGCGGTCGGCACATGCGTATGCGTGCCGACGACGAAGCTCGCCCGACCATCGACGAAATGGCCGAAGCACTGCTTTTCGCTCGTCGCCTCCGCGTGGAAATCGAACACGATGACATCGGCCTGCTCTTTGAGCGGACAGGCAGCCAGGATTGTCTCAGCCGACTTGAAGGGGTCGTCGAGCTCCGGATGCATGAAGACGCGGCCCATGATGTTGGCAACAAGAACGCGAGCGCCGTTGCGAGCATAATAGAGACCGGAGCCCTTGCCTGGCGTGCCGGAGGGATAATTCGCCGGCCGCAGGAACTGATCGTGGCGGGTACAGAAAGACACTGCCTCCTTCTGGTCCCAGACGTGATTGCCGGTCGTCACCACATCGGCGCCGGCATTGATCGTCTCGAGATAGATGTCCTCGGTAATCCCGAAGCCGCCGGCGGCGTTTTCGCCGTTGACGATGACGAAATCGAGCTTCAGGTCGGAGATGAGGCCCGGCAACCGCTCCCACACAGCCGTTCGTCCGGTCTTGCCTACCATATCTCCGAGAAACAGAAGTCGCATTTTCGTCCAATCAATCCGTGAATGTCTTGAGGCCGCTTTCGGTCAGCACGGCGTCCAGCCGGACATCATGGGCCTCGAAGGGCACTTCTGCCACCTCCTGACAGTCGAATGCAATGCCGATCAGCCGCGGATGCCGGCCTTTTTCCCTCAGACGCGCGATTGCCCGGTCGTAGTGACCGGCACCATAGCCGATCCGGTTGCCAGAGGCATCGAAGGCAGAAAGCGGTACGAGAAGGATGTCGGGGTCGAGAACGGCGGCCTCGGGACCGGGACCTCGGGTGCCAAAGCCGGTGTTGACGAGATCTGCTCCGGGCACCAGTTCGCGAAAGACGATGGTCTCCTTGTCCATCACCACGGGCAGGCAGAGACGCGCACCCCGCGCCCTGAGCCGCGCCATCAAGGGGCGGATGTCAGCCTCCGAGCGGATCGGGAAAAAGCCGGACACGACGAGGGCGGGCTCGACGGGCAACGTGTCTCCCGCAACCTCCGCCATCGCGAGGCTATATTCTAGCCGGAGCCCTTCCGGTATCGCATCCCGCGCCGTCAGCCGCTCATTGCGGATACCGGCCTTCAAATCCCGCTTCACACCCATCAGAACGCCTTTCGACAAGCAGACCCACCATTTTTGGGGAGGAATTTCGTGAAAAAACACGAATTTGCCGTTTATCAAGCCCGATTCAATTTCCCCTGAAAAACCAAGGCTTAACTCAATCCCCTTACACTAAGGTACAAGTCAACTCGCAAGGGGCACCTCTTCATGCAATTCTTTTCGCGCTTCGGCATTACCAAAACAATCACCGCGACGACGGTCTTGATCCTCGTCGCGTCACTCGGCGCCGTCGCGTGGGTCATCTCCGGCAGCATCCAGACCCGCATCCAGGAACAGGCCATCGCCGGCCAGGATGCGAGCCTTCGCACCGCCGCCACGATCATCGAACGAGATCTGCCCGGCACGCAGGTTACATGGGCCCAGGATGGCAATGTCCAGCGCATCGTGATGGAAGCGATCCCGACAGAGTTCACCGAACACGGCATGATCGACACGATCGGCCGCATGACCGGCCAGACGGCGACGATCTTTGCCTGGGATGCCGAAAGCAAGGACTTCTGGCGCCGCACGACCAACATCATCAAGCCGGACGGCAACCGTGCCGTGGGCACGGCGCTCGGCCAGACCGGTGCCGTCTATCCTTTCGCGACCAAGGGTGAAGTCTATCGCGGCGAAGCCGTGATCCTGGAAACCCCCTATTACACGATCTACCAGCCGATCTTCTCTCCGGCCGGTGATGTACTTGGCATCCTCTATGCCGGCGTTCGCAAGGCAGACATCAACAGCATCGCGACCGAGATGACCTATGCGATCGGCACCACGGCGCTGATCGTCCTTCTCATCGCTGCGACCCTTATCGCTCTGCTCGTCCGCCGCATCGTCGGCTCGCTGCCGCGCCTAACCGCCGTCGCCGACCGTCTTGCCTCGGGACAGCTCGAGACCTCCGTTCCCGATCAGGAACTAAAAAACGAAATCGGCGCTCTTGCCCGCGCCATCAACGTCTTCCGCGAAAGCGCCATCCAGAAGATCGAGATCGAGCGCGCCGCAGCGGACGCAGCCGCACAGGGTGAGAAGGACCGCGCCGAACGCGAAATCGCAAAGGCAGAAGACGCACGCGCCGTGCAGGACGCTGTCGATTGTCTCGCAGACGGCCTCAACAAGCTCAGTGACGGCGACCTGACTGTGCGCATCGACCGCACCTTCGCCGGCAACCTCGACCGCCTGCGCGTCGACTTCAATGCCTCCGTCGAGAAGCTCAGCAGCACGCTCTCGGAAATACGTGGAGAAACTTCCGGCATCGAAGCGAGCTCCGCCGAGATGCGCTCCGCAACGGATGACCTATCGAAGCGCACTGAACAGCAGGCCGCCTCGCTCGAGGAAACCTCTGCCGCCCTGGAAGAGATCACCTCCACGGTTCGCGGCTCCTCTGCCAAGGCCGACGAAGCCGCCACCATGGCAACCAAGGCCCGCCAGAGCACCGAAACCTCCAGCAAGGTCGTATCCGATGCGATCGAGGCGATGAGCCGCATCGAGCAGGCCTCGAGCGAAATCTCCAAGATCATCAACGTGATCGACGAAATCGCCTTCCAGACCAACCTGCTCGCGCTGAATGCCGGCGTCGAGGCAGCACGTGCAGGCGAAGCCGGCAAGGGTTTTGCCGTCGTCGCCCAGGAAGTCCGCGAACTCGCCCAGCGCTCGGCCAACGCCGCCAAAGACATCAAGGCGCTGATCCACAAGTCGGGTGAAGCCGTCGCCGGCGGCGTGTCACTGGTCCAGCAGACCGGCACAGCACTCGGCGAGATCTCCAACCAGGTGGCCGTCATCAACGACCACATCACGGCAATTGCCTCTGCGGCGCGCGAGCAGTCCACCGCGCTCAACGAGATCAACGGCTCGGTCAACCACATGGACCAGTTCACCCAGAAGAACGCCGCCATGGTGGAAGAAGCAACCGCCGTCACGCATCGCCTCGCCGACAGTGCGCGCCACCTCGCAGGCTTCGTCTCGCAGTTCCGGATCGCCGGTGGCACGAGCCATGCCCCGGCTTACCAGCCTTCCGCCCCTGCCCCACGTGCTGCAGCCCCGCGCCCTGCCGCAGCGCCCGCGCAGGCCCGTCCAGTCGCCTCTCCGGCGCGCAAGATGGTCGGCAACCTCGCCAAGGCCTTTGGCGGCGGCAATACGGCAGCCGCGACTGCTCAGGACAACTGGGAAGAATTCTGATCCCAGGTTTTTAGACAGCGAAAAGCCGTCGCGAGCGATCGCGGCGGCTTTTTTCGTTTCGTCTCGAAAAAGAAAGGTGCGATCCACGGCAACCGGTGGATGTTTACGATCCTGGGTGCCTACAAACGTAGGTGGGCGCCATATGTCCGAGCCCACGGGCCCGGCCAGGGACAGCTCCCTTTGGATCGAGTATGGCCCCAGGGATTGTGGTTCCTGTCGTGAGGCGCAGATCGCATCTCAGATATAGGCGCTTCGCGGCCACTGCGCCAGTGGGCTCGGCAAATAGTCCTCAGGCTTGAGGCTGGGCTGCGGGTCGCTGGGTAAGCTTGCGGGTGATTCCGTTCAAGCGCTCCGCAAGGTCGGTAATCGCGTGGACCACAGCCTCCTCGCGGTGATGCACACCGGACAGGACGCTGTCACGCCCTTCACGGAAGCCGGCAAGCTCCGCCTCTGCTGCCGCAAGCCGCCGGTTAAGCTCGGACATTTCGTCCATGACCATGATCCCGGCCATGACGGTGATCCTGAGATCGCCGATTTCGCCGAACTGTCCCTTCAGGTGACCGACATAACGATCGAACTGACCCGCGAGCTCGGTCAGATGGTCCTCCTGACCTTCCTCGCAAGCCATGCGATAGGCTTTTCCATCGATCGTGACTGTGACCTGCGCCATCGGCGTTCCAACTCTTTTCTACGCGTGGCGCCGAGACGCCAGAAGCAAACAGGGACAATCCAGCCAGCGATCAGCGATCCAGCACCGCCCGGATCGTCTCCATGGCCGTGACCAGGCGACGAGAGACTTCTCGGTTGACCTCTTCGAGCCGGTTGGCTCGAAACTCCGACTGGTCGAGTTCCTGGGCGAGCCGTGACCGATCGGCATGCACACGCCGGACCTCGCCGTCGATCTCCGTGTTCTCGCGTTCTGCCTCGAAGCGCATGTCGACGGCGTTCTCCAACCCAGCGACAGCCTGGCGAAGCGCCGTGAGCGCGGCATCCACCGAATTTTCCGTCGGCATAGTTTTGCCCCTGCCTCACTCACGTCTGTAAACAACACGAATCGCCGTGGCCGCCGCGATGATTTCAGGCGGGACAGTAAGCCCCGCCATTGCCGCGCGTCAATAAAGTGCAAGCCATCCAGACAAGCCAATTCTGTGGAAGACTGCCACAACATGCCGCCCGCGAAGTCATAGCTGAAACTCGCACAAGAATGAGGCAGAGCGATGATTTCTTGGCTCCAGAAACGCCCGGAGCCGGGCCATTTGTTGACTTGCGCGATGCACCTGCTAAGGATCACCCCCGTTCAGGCGGCCCACCCCGACGGGCCGTGTCTCGAAGCCCCGGAACAAGCGGAAAAGCCATGATTTCTCCCGAAAAACATCAGCGGATGGCGAATGCGATCCGTTTCCTCGCCATGGATGCAGTGGAAAAGGCCAATTCCGGCCATCCGGGCATGCCCATGGGCTGCGCCGATGTCGCGACCGTCCTCTTCAGCCGCTACCTGAGCTTCGACCCCAAGAACCCGCTCTGGCCTGACCGTGACCGTTTCGTCCTGTCGGCCGGCCATGGCTCGATGCTGATTTACTCGCTCCTTTATTTGACCGGCTATGAGGACATGACGATCGAGGACATCAAGTCCTTCCGTCAGCTCGGCGCCAAGACCGCCGGCCATCCGGAATATGGCCACGCCTCCGGCATCGAGACGACCACCGGTCCGCTAGGCCAGGGCATTGCCACAGCCGTCGGCATGGCGCTCGCCGAAAAGAAGCTCGAAGACGAGTTCGGCTCGGACCTGCAGAACCATTACACCTATGTGCTGGCCGGTGACGGCTGCCTCATGGAAGGCATCAGCCAGGAAGCGATCACGCTAGCTGGCCACCTGAAGCTCAACAAGCTGATCGTCTTCTGGGACGACAACGGCATCTCGATCGACGGCGCAGTCTCGCTCGCCGATTCGACCGACCAGCACGCCCGCTTCCGTGCGGCCAACTGGAACACGATTGCCATCGACGGCCATGATCCGGAAGCGATTGCGGCGGCCATCGAGACCGCCAAGAAGTCCGACAAGCCAACCATGATCGCCGCCAAGACCGTCATCGGCTTCGGCGCGCCGAACAAGGCCGGCACCCACAAGGTTCACGGCTCGCCGCTCGGCGCCGAAGAAATTGCCGCGACCCGCAAGGCACTCGGCTGGGAAGACGAAGCCTTCTCGATCCCCGCTGATGTACTGGACGCCTGGCGCCTCGCCGGTCTGCGGTCGACCAAGACCCGCAAGGACTGGGAAGCGCGCCTTGCGGCCGCCGAGACTGACACACGTACCGAGTTCAACCGCCGCTTTGCTGGCGAACTGCCCGGCACGCTCGCTGGCGCCATTGACGCCTACAAGAAGAAGCTCTCCGAGACCAAGCCGACGGTCGCCACCCGCAAGGCCTCTGAAGATGCCCTCGAAGTCATCAACGGTGTCGTCACCGAAACGCTCGGCGGCTCCGCCGACCTGACCGGCTCGAACAACACCAAGACCAGCCAGACCAAGTCGATCACCCCGACCGACTTCTCCGGCCGTTACATCCACTACGGCATCCGCGAACACGGCATGGCCGCCGCCATGAACGGGATCGCGCTGCATGGCGGCCTGATCCCCTATTCCGGCGGCTTCCTGATCTTCTCGGACTATTGCCGTCCGTCGATCCGTCTCGCAGCCCTCATGGGCATCCGTGTCATCCACGTTCTGACTCATGATTCCATCGGTCTCGGCGAAGACGGCCCGACCCACCAGCCGGTTGAGCACATGGCAGCACTCCGCGCCATTCCGAACCTGATGATGTTCCGTCCGGCCGACGCCACGGAAACAGTGGAATGCTGGCAGGTGGCACTCGAAACCAAGGATCGTCCGTCAGGTCTTGCGCTCACGCGCCAGAACCTGATCCCGGCACGCACCGAATACGAAGAGCGCAATCTCTGCGCCCAGGGCGCGTACGAGCTGATCTCGTCCAGCGACGCCAAGGTCTCGATCTTCGCTTCCGGTTCGGAAGTGGAAATCGCGATCAAGGCCCAGCAGCAGCTGGAAGCCAAGGGCATCCCGGCCCGCGTCGTCTCCGTCCCCTGCTTCGAACTGTTCTTCGAACAGGACGCCGACTATCAGGAAGCGATCATCGGCAATGCGCCGGTCAAGATCGCCGTCGAAGCTGGCATTCGCCAGGGCTGGGACGCGATCATCGGCTCGACCGGCACCTTCATCGGCATGAAGTCCTTCGGCGCCTCCGGCCCGGCCAAGGAACTCTACAAGCACTTCGGCATCACGGCAGACGCGGTTGTCGCCGCCGCCGAAGCCAAGCTTGCCTGACACCATCCCGCCAGGGCGCAAGCACTGCGCCCTGACCTGCCTGCCAAGCCATCTATCCAATCGGGAGTGCTCAAATGACTGTGAAAGTTGCCATCAACGGCTTCGGCCGTATCGGACGTAACGTCCTCCGCGCCATCGTCGAATCCGGCCGCACCGACATCGAAGTCGTCGCCATCAACGATCTCGGCCCGGTCGAAACCAACGCCCACCTGCTGCGCTACGACTCGATCCATGGCAAATTCCCGGCCACGGTCAAGGTCGAAGGCGACACGATCATCGTCGGTGGCGGCAAGCCGATCAAGGTCACCGCGATCAAGGATCCGGCGACGCTTCCGCACGGCGAACTCGGCGTCGACATCGCCATGGAATGCACCGGCATCTTCACCTCGCGTGATAAGGCGGCCCTGCATCTTCAGGCTGGCGCCAAGCGCGTCATCGTCTCGGCACCGGCCGACGGCGCTGACCTGACCGTCGTCTTCGGCGTCAACCACGACCAGCTGACCAAGGACCATCTGGTCATCTCCAACGCGTCCTGCACGACGAACTGCCTGGTTCCCGTCGTCAAGACGCTGGACGACGCCGTCGGCATCGACCACGGCTTCATGACCACGATTCACTCCTACACGGGTGACCAGCCGACGCTCGACACCATGCACAAGGACCTGTACCGCGCCCGCGCCGCAGCCCTGTCCATGATCCCGACGTCGACCGGTGCTGCCAAGGCCGTCGGTCTGGTCCTGCCGCACCTCAAGGGACGCCTCGACGGCACCTCGATCCGCGTGCCGACCCCGAACGTCTCTGTCGTCGATTTCAAGTTCGTCGCCAAGCGCAACACCACCGCGCAGGAAATCAACGACGCGATCATCGCCGCTTCGGATGGCGCGCTGAAGGGCATCCTCGGTTACACCGACGAGCCGCTGGTTTCTCGCGACTTCAATCACGACAGCCACTCATCGATCTTTGCGCTGGACCAGACCAAGGTTCTCGAAGGCAACTTCGTCCGCATCCTGACCTGGTACGACAACGAGTGGGGCTTCTCCAACCGCATGTCGGACACGGCAGTGGCGATGGCCAAGCTCATCTGAAATTACTGACTTAGTCTCGCATGAAGGCGGGCCAGCAATGGCTCGCCTTTTTCGTTTTCGAAGACGGCTGACGAGACCGCAAAAAAATTGTTCCGACCGGGAACAATCCTGCCCGTTGAAAGTTGCCCCTTCGAATTGTGGCGCAAATGCGGCTTCTTCGGACAGCCCGTGCCACCCAGATGGCGCCATCTCGCGCGCCGATCCGAGGCTGAAAACCTCAACATCACATCGAAAGGATACCGGAACATTGGCTCTCACAACGACCGATCCCAACACAGCTGTCGCTGAAGACGCGATACCGGCGCCCGAAGGGCGGACCGAGATCATCGACACGACCTATGAGATCGGTCAGGACAACATCAACTTCCGCCGCCGCTTCGTCTTCGAGCTCGACATTCACAATGTCGTCTTCAGCGTTTCGGCCATCTCCATCGTACTCTTCACCTTCCTGACGCTCGCCTTCCAGACGACGCTCGAGCCCGCCTTCACCGGCTTGCGTGACTTTCTGACCGGCAATCTCGACTGGTTCTTTCTGCTTACCGGTAATGTCTTCGTGCTCGTCTGCATCGGCTTGATCCTGTCCCCGCTCGGGCGGATCCGCCTTGGCGGCCCGGATGCGCGACCGGACTACAGCAACCTCTCCTGGTTCTCGATGCTGTTTGCCGCCGGCATGGGCATCGGCCTGATGTTCTATGGTGTCTCGGAACCCATGGGTCACTTCACGGCAGCCCTTGGCGGCCCCGTCTTCGAAGATGGTGTTCGCACGGACTGGGCACCGCTCGGCGGCGCCGTCGGCGACCCGGAAGCGGCCCGTCGCCTCGCAATGGCCGCGACCATCTTCCATTGGGGCCTGCACCCCTGGGCGATCTACGCTGTCGTCGCTCTGGCGCTTGCCTTGTTCTCCTTCAACAAGGGGCTGCCGCTCACGCTGCGCTCGATCTTCTACCCGATCTTAGGTGAACGCGTCTGGGGCTGGCCGGGCCATGTCATCGACATCCTCGCGGTCTTCGCCACGATCTTCGGCCTGTCGACGTCGCTCGGCATCGGTGCTCAGCAGGCGAGTGCGGGCCTCGAATTCCTCTTCGGCATTCCCGCGACCCAGACGACGATGATCCTGCTTGTGCTCGCCATCACCTGCATCGCCATCGCATCCGTCGTGGCGGGCATGGACAAGGGCGTCAAACTGCTCTCCGAGGTCAATCTCGGCCTCGCTGCCTTGCTGCTGGTCTTTATCATCGCGGTCGGCCCGACCATGCAGATCGTCCAGGGCTTCTTCCTGAACCTCAAGGCCTATGCGACCTATCTGCCGGCATTGTCCAATCCCTTCGCTCGTGAAGACACCAACTTCTCTCAGGGCTGGACGGCCTTCTACTGGGCCTGGTGGATCAGCTGGTCGCCCTTTGTCGGCATGTTCATCGCCCGCGTCAGCCGTGGCCGTACGGTCCGTGGTCTCCTGATGGCTGTGCTGCTGATTCCTTCGCTCGTCTCCGTCCTCTGGATGACGGCACTCGGCGGCACGGCGATCAGCCAGGTTGTCAATGAGGGCCTGACCAGTGTCCAGGATGCGGCGCTGGAAATCCAGCTGTTCGAGATGCTGGCCCATCTGCCGATCACAGCGGTCACCTCCTTCATCGGCATCATCCTCGTCGTCGTCTTCTTCGTGACCTCGTCCGACTCAGGCTCGTTGGTGATCGACACGATCTCGGCCGGCGGCAAGGTGAATGCACCTGTACCGCAGCGCGTTTTCTGGGCAAGCTTCGAGGGCCTCGTCGCCGTCGCCCTGCTGCTCGGCGGGGGCCTCGTCGCGCTCCAGGCGATGGCCGTCTCCACCGGCCTTCCCTTCGCCTTCGTGCTACTCGGCGCGAGTTATGCCCTGATCAGGGGGCTTCTCTCCGAACCGAGGTAAAATTTTGTGGGGGCGGATTAAAGAATTTAAATTCGCCCCACAATCATCATGATCTTGTTCCAGTTTCTTCATGCCGTTCGGCAAGCACGAGATTACCCTGTCTGAAAATCAACCCGTCTCAGGATGGGCAGCGACGACCATCGGTTTGACACCCTGATGGCCGCAGCGGACAGTGGTGGGTGTTGCCGCCCGGCCGGCATCGGGAAAGGGGAAGAGGGTTGAGCGAGTTCTATGCGGTCACACTGGTTGCAACGGCCCTGGTTTTTCTGGCTGCCTTTTCAAGCCTGATCGCCTTTCGCTTCGGCGCCCCCCTCCTTCTTCTTTTCCTCACGATCGGCCTTGGCGCCGGTGTCGACGGTCTCGGCATCGAATTCTCCAATTTCCCCCTCGCCTATGTCGTCGGTTCGCTTGCCCTTGCGGTCGTGCTCTTTGATTCCGGGTACGGCACGTCGCTGCAATCCTTCCGCCTCTCGGCCGCACCCGCTTTGACACTCGCCACGTTCGGCGTGCTGCTCACGACCCTTCTTCTCGGCCTTGCCGCCCACATTCTCTTCGGCTTCGGCTATCTCGAAGGTCTCTTGCTCGGCGCCATCCTCGCCTCGACCGATGCGGCCGCCGTCTTCTTTCTGCTGCGCATCGGTGGCATCAACATCCGTGACCGCGTCCGCTCAACGCTGGAAGTCGAATCCGGCACCAACGACCCTATGGCGATCTTCCTCGCCATCGCTCTGGTCGAACTCATCTCCAGTGGCAGCGGTTCAGAAGCGCTGTCGCTCGAATTGCTCAGGCTCTTCATCGAACAGATGGGGATCGGCCTGATCCTCGGTCTCACCGGCGGCGCATCGATCGCCTTCATCCTGCGCCGGCTGCATATCGAGCAGGGTCTCGCCCCAATCTTCATGCTGGCAATTGCCCTGATGATATTCTCCTTCACCGGCCTGATCGGCGGCAGCGGCTTCCTCGCGGTGTATGTTGCCGGCATCTACGCCGGATCCCGCAAGCTGCCGGCGACGGTCGCGATCAAGCGTTTCCAGGATGGCATGACCTGGCTTGCCCAGATCGTCATGTTCCTCGTGCTGGGCCTTTTGGCGACACCTTCGCAATTCCCGCAGATTCTGCTGCCCGCCGTCCTGCTCGCGCTCTTCCTGGTCTTCATCGCCCGTCCACTGGCCGTCTGGCTCTGCCTGCTTCCCTTCGACTTCACCCAACGCGAAACCGGCTTCATCGCCTGGGTCGGCCTGCGGGGGGCCGTGTCGATCCTGCTCGGCATCGTGCCGGTCGTCGGCAACATGGAAAATGGCGAAGTCTTCTTCAATACGGCCTTCATCGTCGTCATGATCTCGCTCGTGCTGCAAGGCTGGACCATCAAGCCGCTCGCCAAGCGCCTCGGCTTGATCATTCCCCCGCGCATCGGCGCGATCGACAAGGTCGAGCTCGACCTGCCGGGTACGGCCAACCACGAACTGCTTGCCTACCGTGTCGTTGCCGGGAGCCCTGTCCTCGGGGGCGAGCGCATCCCGCGCTGGGCGATGCCGTCACTCGTCATCCGCGACGGCAAGTCGATGCGCTACCAGTACGCCGGACGCCTGCGCGAGAATGACCAGGTCTACCTCTTCATTGCACCCAGCTATTCCAAGCTGCTTGACCGGCTCTTTGCGACTGAGGCGCCCGTGGAAGAGGATGATGGCGAATTCTTCGGCACCTTCGCCATCTCGCCCACGAGCCATGTGCGCGACATCGATGAGGCCTATGGTCCGCTGTCCATCTCTGACAGCGAGCGCGGCAAGACGATCGCCGAACTGATCACCCAGCGCGTCGGCGGCCGCGCCGACTATGCCGATCGCGTTCGCCTCGGCACCATCGTCCTCATTGTCCGCGACATCGACGAGCACGGCCACATCGCCTCCGTCGGCGTTTCCATGGAGCCGGTGGAGCCGGCAACGACATGGCCAATCTTCCTGAATATCCGCGAACTTGCCCATGCGCTGCGCGATTACCTGCGTCGCAAACGAGCCGCGATCGGCGCCGAGCAGACCGGCGAAAAATGAGGCGGCGCGCCTTGCGCCGTCATACGAGCGGTGTAAGGTCCGGCCCGTCAGCCCCATTCAACAGCATTCAAGACGGGTAGATCCATGCCGGCTTTCAAGACACTCGACGACCTCACAGACATCGCAGGCAAGCGCATTCTTGTCCGCGTCGATCTCAACGTTCCCGTCACCGACGGCAAGGTTTCCGATACAACCCGCATCGAACGCGTGGCGCCGACCATCCTGGAACTGTCGGAAAAGGGCGCCAAGGTCATCCTGCTCGCGCATTTCGGCCGTCCGAAGGGCGAACCGGTTGCCGACCAGTCGCTGTCGCTGATCGCTCCGGCCGTCGAGGAAGTGCTCGACCAACATGTCGCCTTCGCCTCCGATTGCATTGGCGCTCCCGCGGCCGAGGCCATTGCCGCCATGAATGACGGCGACATCCTGCTTTTGGAAAACACCCGCTTCCACAAGGGCGAAGAAAAGAACGAGGCCGGCTTCGTGGCAGAACTCGCCAAGAACGGCGACATTTATGTCAACGACGCCTTCTCCGCCGCCCACCGCGCGCATGCATCGACCGAAGGCCTTGCTCATCACCTGCCCGCCTATGCCGGCCGCACCATGCAGGCGGAACTCGAAGCGCTGGAAAAGGGCCTGGGCCAGCCGACCCGTCCGGTGGTCGCCATCGTCGGTGGCGCCAAGGTCTCGACCAAGATCGACCTGCTCTCCAACCTCGTGACGAAGGTCGATGCCCTCGTCATCGGCGGCGGCATGGCCAATACCTTCATCGCCGCCCAAGGCATCGATGTCGGCAAGTCGCTGTGCGAACATGACCTCGCCGACACCGCGCGCTCGATCATGGAAACGGCGAAGACCGCCGGCTGCGCCATCGTGCTGCCGGTCGATGGCGTCGTTGCCCGTGAGTTCAAGGCCAATGCCGCGAATGAGACGGTGGACGTCTCTGCTATCCCGGCCGATGCCATGATGCTTGATGTCGGCCCGAGATCGATCGACCTGGTCAATGACTGGATCGGCAAGGCCGCGACGCTGGTCTGGAACGGCCCACTCGGCGCATTTGAGATTACGCCCTTCGATAAGGCAACCGTTTCGGCCGCCCTGCATGCCGCCGAACAGACGAAAGCCGGCATGCTCGTCTCCGTCGCCGGTGGTGGTGACACGGTCTCTGCGCTGAACCATGCCGGCGTGGCCGACGACTTCTCCTACGTTTCGACTGCTGGTGGCGCCTTCCTGGAATGGATGGAAGGCAAGGAACTGCCGGGCGTGGCCGTGCTTACCAAGGGCTGATCCACCCCTGAGAGGCAAAAGCAATGATGAACCGCGTGTCTCCGGGCACGCGGTTTTTTCGTGTCCGCCGCGATTGGGCTGCGACACCATCAATGTTAGCATGTCGGCAAAAGGAACAGCGCGGCATCGAACGGGTTCTTCTGAGCGATGAACCGACCGATCCGGCCACTTCAGCGCAGCAATTTTTGTGCCGTTTGAAATGGATTTAAAAATCTTTGAATTTTCAAACGATTGAAATGATTTCAATCGTTTCAATAGCTTAGCCACCCATTTTCCCATTGCGGAAGTTCTGTTATCGCCGATGTCATCGCGGTCTTGAATGACCGAAAGGCGGTCAGAGAGCGACCGGGACGGCGAAAGAGCCGTCACCAGATACAGAGATTGTCTGGCGCGAATGCGCCATGTTCAGGGATAGGAGTGAGATATGGTGGACGCGAAAATGTTGAACAAGATCACCTCGGCGCCCGGCTTCATTGCAGCGCTAGATCAGAGTGGAGGTTCGACACCCGGCGCCCTGCGTCTCTACGGCATCTCTGAAAACGACTACCAGGGCGATGATGAGATGTACCGTCTGATCCACGCCATGCGGGTGCGCATCATGAAGGCCCCTGCCTTCACCGGCGACAAGGTCATCGGTGCGATCCTCTTCGAGCGCACCATGGATGGCGACGTGGATGGCGAGCCCGTCCCCACTTATCTCTGGGACAAGCGCGGCGTGGTGCCCTTCCTGAAGATCGACAAGGGCCTGCTGGATGAAGAGAACGGCGTGCAGAAGATGAAGCCGATGCCTGAGCTCGATGCGCTGCTGATCCGCGGTCGCGAGAAGGGCATCTTCGGCACCAAGATGCGCTCGGTCATCGCCCATGCCGACAAGGCCGGCATCGCCGCCGTGGTTCGCCAACAGTTCGAGGTCGCCCGCCAGATCATCGGCCAGGGCCTTGTCCCGATCGTCGAGCCCGAAGTCTCGATCAAGAGCCCGAGCAAGGCCGAGGCCGAAGCCATCCTGCGCGACGAGATCGCGAGCGAACTCGACAAGCTGCCCGCCGACGACAAGGTCATGCTGAAGCTCACCATCCCAACGGTCGCCGATTTCTACGCCCCGCTCGTCGCCCACAAATCCGTCGTACGCGTTGTGGCCCTGTCCGGCGGCTATAGCGCTGTGGATGCCTGCGAGAAGCTCCGCCAGAACCATGGCATGATCGCCAGCTTCTCGCGCGCGCTGGCCGAACAGTTGCGCGTCTCCATGAGCGATGCGGAATTCAACACCAGCATCGCCAAAACGATCGACGACATCTACGCGGCAAGCGCCAAAAAGGTCGGCGCCATGGCCGCAGAATAAGCGGCGGAAACCTTCAGCGAAACTTGTCATCAGGACACGATAGCCCGGCCACGCGCCGGGCTTCTTGCTTTAACAGTGGGGCGACCGAACATCGGAGTACCCCATGCCGCCTGCCGCCAAGACCATCCCCTTCGTCACCGTCGACGTCTTCACCGACACACGTTTTGCCGGCAATCCGCTGGCCGTCATCATGGATGCAAGGGATCTCAGTGGACCGGAGATGCAGACGATTGCCGCCGAGTTCGGCTATTCGGAGACGACCTTTGTCCTGCCGCCGCGCGATCCGGAGAACACGGCCGAAGTCCGCATCTTCACACCCGTCACCGAAGTGCCCTTTGCCGGCCACCCGAATGTCGGCACAGCCCATGTGCTCGCCACGGCCGGCAGTGTTTTCGGCAAGCCGGTCGGGGACGAGATTCGCTTCGAGGAGAAAGCCGGTCTCGTCGAGATCGCAGTCCGCCGCGGTCCCGAGGGCAAGGTCACCGAGACCGCGATCCGCGCGCCCGGACCGCTGACCGTTGGAGCCAGCATTCCCGCTACCGTCATGGCGCCTTGCATCGGTCTTGCGGTATCAAACATCGCGACAGACAGCCACGAACCGGTCTTTGCCTCCGTCGGACTGAAATTCATTCTGGTCGAGGTGACAAGCCTCGAAGCACTCGGCCGGGCGAACCCGCGCGTGGAGCCGCTCGAGTTGCTCCGCACTGCCCACGAAGACGAGAATTCCGACTGCGCCACTTTCCTGTACACTTGGGTCGGCCGCGATCATGTCCGGGCTCGCATGTTCGCCCCTTTTGACAATGTCGCGGAAGATCCGGCGACAGGCAGCGCTTCTGCCGCTCTCGGAGCTTTCCTGGCCACGCTCGGCCATTCGCCGCCCGAAAGGCGCATTCTGGTCGAGCAAGGCGTGGAAATGGGCCGGAGAAGTCTCATAGGGGTGACTGTCACGACGACAGCCGGACAGTTCGACCAGGTGACGATCAGCGGAAGCTCCGTGGCCGTCATGCGCGGCGAAATCAGCATGTGACCCGAAGGCAACCACCGCCGCGATAACGCACAATCCTTGTGCTTATGCCAAAAACTTCGGCAGTCGATCCTTGCCCAATTCGGCCGTTTAACCTATATCCTGCGGCGAGGACGACCTCCCCTATTGGGCTTTATCGAAATGCGGGACGACCCGCCTGTTTTCCCGGAGGGAAGAACATGCGCACCGTCGCAGACCGCATTCGCCATGCCGTGAGCTTCGAACTTCTCGGCCTTGCCTTGATCGTACCGATCGGCAGTTGGGCCTTTTCCATGCCCGTGGCCGATATCGGCATCGTCGGCGTCGTCAGCGCCACGCTCGCGACGGCCTGGAACTACGTCTACAACCTGGGCTTCGACCTCGCGCTGCGCCGCTTTACCGGCACGACGCTGAAGACAGTCGGCATGCGGGTTGTACATGCCATGCTTTTCGAAGCAGGTCTGCTGATGATCCTCATGCCCTTCATCGCCTGGTATCTGGGGATCAGCCTCTGGCACGCCTTCGTGATGGACGTCGCCTTCGCGCTTTTCTACATAGTCTACGCCTTCGCCTTCAACTGGGGCTACGATCGCCTTTTCCCCCTGCCGGAGTGGCAGAACGCAGCGGAAGCGGGCAAGGCCTGAGGGGCCGTCAGGGCCGTATCAGAAGCGTGATCGACCAGGTGACGAAGGCGACGACGGCAAGCTTCCAGAAGTCGCCTCGGCGCCGTAGACCCGGTAGGCCGAGCGGCTTGATCAGCTGAACGATCATCAAGAGGATCAGAAAGGCGGAGATGGCCTTTGTCATCGGCATTCCTTGTGGACTTGCATCTGCGGGCGGCTCGGACAGCGCGTGAAGCAGCAACTCAGCCACAAGCATGTCACTTTTGCCCGCCAGAAAGATTCCCTGCAAGCACCAACCGTCGCATTCAGATTACGGTAGGAAGATCGGTCTACTGTGAACGAGTCGTGCTGCTCCGTTCGGACACCACTCACTCCAATCGACAAGAATGCCATGAGACGTAATCTTCTGCCGGTAATGGCCCTTCTCCTGGGCACGCTCTTCCTGTTCCTCGGAAACGGCCTTCATGGTCTGCTTCTGCCCGTGCGGGGTGCGGCCGAGGGTTACTCGAACGAAGTGCTTGGTCTGCTCGGCACTACCTGGGCCGCCGGTTTCGTGCTCGGCTGCTTCGTCGCACCCAAGCTCGTCATGCGGGTCGGCCATGTCAGGGCCTTCTCGACCTTCGTCGCCCTGATACTGGTGAACGCGCTCCTCACCGGCATTGTCGTCGACGCCTATTGGTGGGTGGCGCTCCGGGTCATCACCGGCTTCTGCACCGCCGGCACGTCCATGATTATCGAGAGCTGGCTGAACGAGCGCGCGACCAATGAGAGCCGCGGCATGATCTTTTCCTTCTACATCTCGATCACACTGATCGGGGTCGTCGGGGGACAGATGCTCGTCGGCTTCTTCGATCCGGCCACGACCATCCTCTTCATGATCTGCGGCATCGTTTATGGCTTCGCGATCATGCCGACGTTGATGTCGACCGCAGCCTCGCCACAGCCGCTCCGGTCCATCAAGCTCGACTTGCCACTTCTCTACCGCAACTCGCCCGTTTCCTTCGTCGGCATCCTGATGATCGGCATCGCCAATGGCGCCTATGGCACGCTCGGGGCAGTCTTTGGATCACGCGTCGGTCTTGACCCGTCGACCATTGCTCTGCTGCTGTCGGTCACGATCTTCCTCGGCGCAATCATGCAATTTCCGGCAGGCAAGCTCTCCGATCGCATAGATCGCCGCTATGTTTTGGCAGCACTTTCGGCACTCGCCGCCTTCGCGGCGCTCGCCATGGTGGCCATCACGCCTTCTGATCCGCTCTGGATCTTCATTTTCGTCGGCATATACGGCGCCGCCGCCAATGCGCTCTATCCAATTGCAGTGGCTCATGCGAACGACTTCGCCAAGCCCGACGAGTTCGTGAAGGTGTCAGGCGGCCTGCTGCTGCTGTTTGGGATCGGAACGATCATCGGGCCGACGCTCGGCGGTCCTGTCATGACAGCTGCCGGCCCCTATGCGCTCTTTGCCGTCACGGCGATATCGCATCTGCTGATCTCGGCCTATGCGATCTACCGCAGCCGCACACGCGCTGCGATCCCGGCCGAGGATCGTGAGAACGTGCCGAACCTGCCTATTTCCGCGTCGCCAATGAGCAGTACGCCGGAAGGCTTGAGCCTCGATCCACGCGCGTCTCCGTTTCCGGAAGAGGAAGAGTTTGACGACCAGCAGCGGAGGGAGGAACACCCGTGACGATCGATGAAGAGCCCCGCAAACGCAGCACCGGGCACGAACTCGGCTGCGACCTGTCCAGCATCTCATCGGATGAGCTGCGCCACCGCATCGCCCTGCTCGAAGCGGAGATTGTCCGAATCAAAGCCGAGATCGGGCGCAAGGATGCTGGCCGGAAAGCCGCCGACAGCCTCTTCGGCCCCAAAGTATAACGGGCCAAAACTGCGGAGACGCGCGGAAATGAACGCCTTTTCAATTTCCCGTTTACTTCATGTTAAGCATTTTACGGGAAACTAAGTTCATCCAGAGCTCCTGGATTCAGGCAGTTCATCTTTCATGTTGAGCCTCTGATTTTCCCTGTTTTACCTTGAGAGCCGCATTTGCGGCTCTTTTTTTGTCTCATTTGCCAAAGGTTTCACGAAAGTGTGGGAATTAACCCTTCCTTAAGTTTCACCTTGCGGATTTGGGCTATTGGTAGCATCGTAGCCTCACAAAATGCGGCAGGAACAAGTTCGCAGCACTGCCGTTACATACTTCAAGTGATGCGTTTACAGGGAAACATCCATGTCTGAACTCGGTATGAATACGGTTAGCTTCGCCGGTCGCGTCGCAGCATCCAGCCAGTTCAAGGCGACCTATGCCGAGGGCATGGGTCTGGTCGAAGAAACGGCTGCATATCTCGATGGCCCGGGCCGCGCAGCCGCAAAGGTTCTGCCGCGTCAGGCATCGGTCCTTTACGCCGCTGAATCCATGCGCCTAACCACCCGCCTGATGCAGATGGCCTCCTGGCTGCTGCTGCAGCGTGCCGTCAACAATGGCGAGATGAGCCGCGATCAGGTTCTCTCCGAAAAGAGCAAGGTACGCCTCGACGGCTTCAACGTCGATCGTGCAGCCCCCGGCTGGAACGACCTGCCGGAAGCCTTCCGCGACCTTGTTGAGCGTTCGCTGCGTCTGCAGAACCGCATCGCACTTCTCGACCGCGAGATCTATCGTCCTGCGAGCGAAGAAGAGTTCCAGCCGGACAATGAAAACAGCGTCCAGGCACAGCTGAACCTGTTGCGCACCGCCTTCAACGCAGGCTGATAAAGCCCGTAAGCACCACCTCGAACCCGGCTAGCGAAAACTGGCCGGGTTTTTTGCTGCCAATTTGCCTAAATTTGATTGCATCGACATATTATTTACAACTTTAAATAATATGCGACACTGGCTCCTGTTCCAAACACTGGGAGAGGTCCATGACCAAATTCATCTTGTCTATTGATGGTGGCGGGATCCGGGGCGTGATCCCCGCCGTCGTGTTGACCGTTTTGGTCAAGAAGCTGGCAGCCCGAAACAAGACCCTGCCGCTACATCGCTACTTTCATCTGATCGCGGGTACATCGACGGGTGCGATCATCGCGGCAGGCCTCACCTGCCCTCGCCCCGGCCGTCCAAAGGAGCCTGCGGCAGACCCGCAGACTCTGCTTGCCCTTTACAAGGACAAGGGTCCGGAGATCTTCGACATCGGCCTATTCCGGAAACTGGCCAATTTCGGCGGCCTCTTCGAAGAACGATACGATGCCGCGGCCCTCGAGAAGATCCTGATCGATATGCTAGGCAAGAAGGCGGAGGTCAGGGACGCCCTGACCAAGGTTCTGATTACGGCCTATGACATTCATGCCCGCCGAGCCGTGTTCATGACCAATGCCGACAAGGACCACGAGCGCTTCTACTTCTGGCAGGCAGTCCGCGGCTCTTCGGCGGCACCCACCTATTTCGAACCGGGACTCGTCGAGGATCTCACCCGCACCGCGCATGGCCAGACGCCGATGCTTCCCTTGATCGACGGTGGCGTCTTCGCCAACGATCCCGCCATGGCGGCCTATGTCGAAGGCTCCAAGCTCGGCTGGCGGGAAAATGGCGAGGAGATGGTGATCCTCTCGCTCGGAACCGGCTCGGCGAACCGAAAAATCCCCTATCAGCAGGCCAAGAGCTGGGGCGCCGGTGGCTGGATCAATCCGGCCAATGACACGCCGCTGATCTCCGTCCTCATGCAGGGCCAGTCGAGTACCGCATCCTACCAGTTGAACAAGCTGCTCAACCGCGAGCCGCCCTCCTTTGCCGATGGCGCGACGGTGGTGACCCTGGGGAATCGGAAGGGGCTCAACTACTTTCGGCTCGACGCGCCGCTGGTCGGCGTCAATGACGCTCTGGACGATGCCACGCCGGGCAATATTGCGGATCTGGAGAAATTCGGGCGAACTCTGGCTGAGAAACACGATCTCGCCCTGGAAGAAATTGCCGACCGGATCACGGCGATCTGACCCCCAACGTTCAGAGCCTGCCCGAAACGACAAAGCCCGGCGCGAAGGCCGGGCTTTTCTGATGCGGATCGTTCGAGACGATCAGAGGCCGAGGCCACCGAAACGCTTGTTGAACTTGGAAACGCGGCCGCCGCGGTCCAGCATAGCCTGGTTGCCGCCGGTCCATGCCGGGTGCGAGGTGGGGTCGATTTCGAGGTTCATGACGGCGCCTTCCGAACCCCAGGTCGAACGAGTCTGGTATTCGGTGCCGTCGGTCATGACGACCTTGATGACGTGGTAGTCGGGATGGATGTCAGCCTTCATCGCTCTATTCCTGCTGTGCCGTGGGGTCCATTTGCCGCAATTGCCTCGGCAGAACCTATTCAATAGATGAAGCCGCAGTCCGTCTGAGCTACGGCTTCCCAATTCGATGCCGTGCCTATACATGAAGGATGCAGGGATAACAAGTGCCATGGAGCGAAAGCCCGTGTGCGCTGAAGGAGCATGACAGAGTGACCTCGGAAGCCGAAAATACAGACAAGAAACGCCGCTCTCTGAAGCCTCTGACCAGCCTCTACCCCTATCTGAAAAACTACCGGGGACTGGTGGCCGGCGCCCTGATCTTCCTCGGTCTCGCAGCGGCCACGACCCTCGCCCTACCAATCGCCATCCGTCGCATGCTCGACCACGGCTTCCAGGCATCCGACAGCGCCTTCATCAACCGATACTTCGCCATGATGATCGTCATGGCCATCGTCCTCGCGGTCGCAAGCGCCCTTCGCTATTATTACGTGATCACCATCGGCGAGCGCGTGGTCGCCGATCTGCGCCGGGATGTCTTTGCCCATGTCACCCGCCTGTCGCCCTCATTCTTCGACGTCAACCAGTCGGGCGAGATCGTCTCGCGCCTGACCGCTGACACGACCCAGCTGAAATCTGCCGTCGGCGCGACGGCTTCGCTTGCCCTGCGCAACACGATTCTCTGTCTCGGCGCCGTCGTCATGATGATCGCGACGAGTCCGAAGCTTTCGATCATGGTGCTGGCGGCGATTCCGATCATCGTCTTCCCACTGGTCGGATTCGGCCGCTCCGTACGCCAACGCTCCCGCGCCGCCCAGGACACGCTGGCTGAAGCTTCGTCCTATGCCGGCGAGGTGATCGGCGCGGCACGCACCCTGCAAGCCTTCAATGCCGAAGAGGGAGCCCGCGAACGCTATTCCTCATCCGTCGAGAGCGCTTACGAGGCCGCCCGCTCGGCGATCAAATCCCGCTCGCTTTTGACGGGCGTCGCGATTGCGCTGGTCTTCGGCAGCGTCGTCGGCGTCCTCTGGTACGGCGCCCAGAGCGTGCTCGCCGGCTCCATGAGCGGCGGCACGCTCGGCCAGTTCCTGCTCTATTCCCTGATTGCAGCAGGCTCGCTCGGCACGCTGTCGGAAGTCTGGGGCGAACTCTCCCAGGCGGCCGGCGCCGCCGAGCGCCTGCACGAACTGCTGGAAGAGCATCCTGAGATCGCGGCCCCGGCCCTGCCCATGGCCTTGCCAGAACCAGCCCAGGGCAGCGTCACCTTCACCGATGTCCATTTCGCCTATCCATCCGCAAAGACAAAATCGGCGCTGAACGGCCTTTCCTTCTCGGTCGCCCATGGCGAGACGGTTGCCATCGTCGGCCCGTCCGGCGCCGGCAAGAGCACGATCTTCTCGCTGATCCTGCGCTTCTACGACCCTGCCTCCGGCGCGATCAGCCTCGACGGTGTCGACATTCGCGAGGCGGATCCGCAGGCCGTACGGGCTCGTATCGCGATCGTCCCGCAGGACACCACTATCTTTGCCACATCGATCCACGAAAACATTGCCTTCGGCACCCCAAATGCATGCCGCGGCATGGTGGAAGTGGCCGCAGAGGCCGCCCAGGCGAGTGAATTCATCGGCCGATTGGAAAATGGCTTCGACACGATCGTCGGCGAACGCGGCATCACACTCTCGGGTGGTCAACGCCAGCGCATCGCGATCGCCCGCGCTTTGCTGCGCGACGCACCGCTCCTCTTGCTTGACGAAGCCACCTCGGCACTGGACGCCGAAAGCGAGACGCTGGTGCAGAAGGCCCTCGACGGTCTGATGCGCGACCGCACCACCATCGTCATCGCCCATCGCCTAGCAACTGTGCTCAAGGCAGACCGTATCCTCGTGCTCGATGCTGGCCGCATCGTCGAGGAAGGGACCCATCAAAGCCTGATCCAGCAGGGCGGTCTCTACGCCAAGCTTGCCCGGCTCCAGTTCGAGACCGGCGGCCGGGATTTCACGGCCGCAGCCCAATAGGGCAGCCAGGCTCACCGCCCCGCGTTTCGCCCGGCGACACGACCCGAAAACAGGCAGCCGCCCAGGAAGGTCCCTTCCAGCGCGTTGTAGCCATGCATTCCGCCGCCACCGAATCCGGAGACTTCACCCGCAGCATAGAGCCCCGACACGGGCCTGTTCTCCCGGTTCAGCACCCGGCCTTCGAGATCCGTATGCAGCCCACCCAGTGTCTTGCGTGTCAGAATATGCAGGCGAACGCCAACCAGTGGCCCAGCAGCCGGGTCGAGCAGCCTGTGCGGCTTTGCCGTGCGCATCAGCTTGTCGCCGAGATAGCTGCGCGCACCTCTGATGGCCACGACCTGCGCATCCTTGGAAAAGCGGTTGTTCACCTCCCGGTCGCGCGCCTCGATCTGGGAGCGCAGATGATGGATGCCGAGGCGGTGCTCGCCGGTGAGCTCGTTCATGCCGGCGATCAGATCCTCGAGCGTGTCGCGGACGACGAAATCCTCTCCCTTGTCCATGAAGGCCTGCACGGGACCCGGCGGGTTCTTGCCGAGCCGCTTCAGCAGCAAGGGGATGTTCTTCTCCGTCAGATCAGGATTCTGTTCGGATCCCGACAGCGCGAATTCCTTCTTGATGATCGCCTTGTTGAGAATGAACCAGGAATGGTCATGCCCGCGCGACCGGATCGCCTTCAGCGTCGCCAGCGTATCGAAGCCCGGCATGGCCGGCGCCGGGAAACGATTGCCATCGGCATCGCACCAGAAGGAGGACGGCCCCGGCAGGATGCGGATTCCGTGGTTCGGCCAGATCGGGTCCCAGTTCTTCAGGCCCTCGGTGTAATGCCACATGCGGTCGCCATTAATGATCTCGCCGCCGGCCGCTTGGGCGATCGACAGCATGCGCCCGTCGACATGAGCCGGCACGCCCGCGACCATCTTCTTCGGCGGGCTCCCGAGGCGCTCCACCGGCCAGCTCTTGCGGACGAGATCGTGATTGCCGCCGATACCGCCGGACGCCACGATCACGGCGCTGGCCATCACCTCGAAATCACCCACGACATTGCGCGAGCTGGAACCGCCTCGCGGCGTCGCGTCGCCCGCAAGCAGCACACCCGCGGCCCCCGTGACGGCACCGTTGGAAACGATCAGCCGATCGACCTGATGACGGAAGAGGAAGGTAAGCTTACCCTGATCGGCAGCAACCCAGGCGCGGCGCACAAAGGGTGCGATCACGCCGGGTCCCGTGCCCCAGGTGACATGGAAACGCGGCACCGAATTTCCATGGCCATGGGCATGGCCGCCGCCGCGCTCCGCCCAGCCCACGACGGGGAACCAGCTCACGCCCTGGCTCTTCAGCCAGCTGCGCTTGTCACTGGCCGCAAATTGCAAATAGGCTTCCGCCCATTGCCGCGGCCAGAAGTCCTCGATGCGATCGAACCCGGCCGATCCGAACCAATCCTGCCGCGCCAGTTCGAGACTGTCGCGGATGCCCAAGCGCCGCTGCTCGGGGCTGTCGACGAGAAAGAGACCGCCGAGCGACCAGAAGGCCTGCCCACCGAGGTTCTGTTCCCCCTCCTGGTCGATCAGGCCAACGCGTAAGCCACGATCAGTCGCCTCCGTGGCGGCCACGAGACCTGCCAGCCCACCTCCGATGACGACGACGTCGAATTCCTGCATGGCGCCCTCCAACCCCGGCCATGATCTTACCTTTACGCACACGTAATGCATCCCACAATTTGTGGGGAGAACAAACGAATTTGTGCTGCTCAGCGCTCGGTGAGTTTCAGTTCGATACGACGGTTCTGAGAAAGGACGTCGGGCGTATCGCCCTCGGCGATGGGCTGGAATTCACCGAAGCCCGCAGCGACCAGCCGATTGGCCGGAACACCTTGGGAAATCAGATACTTGACCACCGACGTTGCGCGGGCGGACGAGAGCTCCCAATTATCCCGGTAACGACCCGTTCCCGTGAGAGGCGACGCATCCGTATGGCCGTCGACACGAAGCACCCAGTTGATTTCGGCGGGAATTTCCTGTGCCAGTTCGAGGATGGCCGCCGCCAGCTTGCCCATCTCCGCCTGACCAGCCGCATCCAGATCTGCACCGCCGACAGGGAAAAGCACCTCCGACTGGAAGACGAAACGGTCGCCGACGATCCGGATATTCTCGCGATCGGACAGGATCTCCCGCAGACGCCCGAAGAAGTCGGACCGGTACCGGTTGAGTTCCTGGACGCGCTGGGCGAGCGCCACGTTGAGCCGGCGGCCGAGATCCGAAATCCGGGCCTGCGACGCTTCGTCCTTGGCCTCAGAGGCCTGAAGCGCCTCCTCGACAGCCGCAATCTGAGCCCGGAGGGCAGCGATCTGCTGGTTGAGAAGCTCGATTTGGCTCATTGCACGGGCACTGACCTGTCGCTCGGCATCGAGTTCACCGGTGAGACGACCGACCTTTTCATTCGCCACGTCGGCGCTACCGGCGCCGCTTTCAAGCAACTGCTGCAGTCGGGTCCGCTCGCTCTCGGAAGACGACAGCGACGACTGAAGCGAGGCGAGTGCATCCTCGAGATCCTGCTTGCCGCTCTTTTCGAGCGCCAGCAATTGCGTGAGTTCGGCAATCTGGCTGTTCAGCCGGTTCAGCACCTCGTCCTTGCCCGAGATCTCACGCCCCAGAATGAACTGGGCGACGACGAAGACCGTGAGGAGGAACATGATCGCAAGCAGCAGCGTCGACAGAGCATCGACGAAGCCAGGCCAGTAATCGACCGCGCGATCACGGCGGCGGTTGCGCCCGAGCGCCATTTACTTCGCCCCGCTGATCTTGTCGTTCAGCCGGTCGAGCGTCTTGCGCATGGCGCGCGCGTCCTCCTGCTGGGCCTCGATCCAGTCGCGCAGCATCTGCTGCTCGTTGCGCATGTTCTTGACCAGGCCCTGGATGCCCTCGGCGAGGCCAGCAATCGCGGCTACAGACCGATCATTCCCGTCCTTGTTCGCCAGCTTCTGGATCTCGGCAACGAGAAGCTGGATGTCCTCGCCGGCAACTGTCGTGCCGCCGTCGGAAACGACCGCCCGCTCCGAATCCACATCGGTGACGGAGGAGAGCCAGTTTTCGAGTTCGACGTAGAACCGGTTCTGCGCACGCCCGGCCTGCAGATCGAGGAAACCGAGGATCAGCGAGCCGGAAAGGCCGAGCAGCGAAGACGAGAAGGCCGTTCCCATGCCGGCCAGCGGCGCCGCGAGGCCCGACTTCAGGGATTGCAAAACATCGTTGCTGTCGCCCGAGGCCGGATCGAGGGATGCGATGACCTCGTTGATCGAACCGATCGTCCCGAGCAGACCCCAGAAAGTGCCCAGGAGGCCGAGGAAGACGAGGAGGCCGATGAGGTAACGGCTGGTGTCACGCGATTCGTCGAGACGTGTGCCGATCGAATCGAGGATGGAGCGCAAGGCCGTCGTCGAGATCGCCATCGAGCGGCGTCCGCCGATCAATGCACGCATGGGTGCCAGCAGCTTGGGTTCGCGTCCAACGAGCGAAGCATTGTCACCGGCAGCACGGAAGGAATTGAACCAGCGCACTTCGGGTCGGAGCGCCAGCACCTGGGTGAAGACGAGGATGATGCCGACACCGAGGACACCGAGGATCAGGCCATTCAGCCCCGGATTGGTCACGAAGGCCGCATGCGCCTGCCGATAGAGGATGGCCGCGATGAAACACACGATGATCAGGAAGATCACCATTGTCGTGAAGAAGGGCATCGGGCTCGAGAGTTTCTGGCCGTATGCACCCGGGCGGGTTTCCCCAACCTCGAGGTCCTCCAACTTCACTTTCGCCATAATACGCTCGACCTCCGGAGAATCTTGATGCGGAGGCTAGTGGAAAATTACGACGAATTGAAGCCGCGCATACAGGGGAATTTTGCCCCTGGTTGCCGATCAGCCCTGCGGCACCGGCCGGTTGACCACTTCTTCCAGGGCCTTGCGGATATATTCGTTGCCGGCAAGCACGGTGCCGTTCTCGAACATGTCCTGGCCACCCTTCATGTCGGAGACAAAGCCGCCGGCTTCCTTGATCAGGAGAATGCCGGCTGCGATATCCCAGGAATTCAGCTGGGCTTCCCAGAAGCCGTCGAGACGGCCGGCCGCGACATAGGCGAGATCGAGTGCTGCAGCACCCATGCGGCGCACGCCGGAGACTTCGCCCATGACATGACGCAATTCCACGAGGAACTTGCCGTGCTGGCCACGGCCGAGATGCGGCACGCCGCAGCCGATGACGCAATCGGACAGCACCTTGCGGGCACCGACGCGGATGCGGCGGTCGTTGAGGAAGGCACCGCCTCCCTTTTCGGTCGTGTAGAGTTCGTCGGTGGCCGGGTTGAAGATGACGCCGGCGACGATCTCGCCATTGCGCTCGAGCGCGATCGACACGGCAAACTGCGGGATGCCGTGCAGGAAGTTGGTGGTGCCATCGAGCGGATCGACGATCCAGCGATGTGCGCCGTCCGTGCCCTTGATCTCTTCGCCTTCCTCGCCGAGGAAGCCGTAGGTCGGACGGGACTTCAAAAGCTCTTCGCGCACGATCTTCTCGGCGCGAAAATCAGCCTGCGAGACGAAATCGCCGGGGCCCTTCACCGAAACCTGCAGGTTCTGCACTTCGCCGAAATCACGCGACAGCGACTTGCCGGCCTTGAGTGCAGACTGGACCATGACATTGAGAAGGGCGGAGCGGGCCATAGATAGAATTCCTTGAAACTGGGAGCGCCGGAAGGCGGCAACGGGCAAGCGCGCGTCGGCGGCGATGTTTGGCGGGTTCAAGACCACAAATGCCGCTCGAATTCAAGGGGGATGGGCATTGCTGCCCATGCGCCATCGTCAGACGAGCCCTGCACCAAACGTCACCACAAAACCCGAGACGACCGCCAGCAAAGATATGGCGGCCAGCCTCAGTGCAAAGCCGAGGCTCCCAGCTGCAGCCGCATAGACGACTTTGGCCAGCATGTTGGCCGTGACGGCGATCCCGACGGCGGTCATTGCGACATCGAGCGGAAGGGCCGGCAACATGCCCGCGACAGTGACGGTCAGCGCATCGACGTCGGCGAGCGCCGTCAGGGCCGAAACGAGATAGAGACCGCCCTCACCGAAAATCTGGCTCGCAGCCCGTGCAATAAAGGCGATGACGGCGATCAGCAGCGCCATCTTGAAGACCTGCAGAAGCTCGAACGGATTTCCGGGCAAGTCTGCCTCGGATGAAGGACCGGCCTGCGCAACGAGCGCGAATGCGCCCACCAACATAAGACCTCCAGCGACCAGGAGCCCCGGCAGAAGTGGTTGAGCAAGAGTTGGAGCGAGCGCGAACAGCAAGACTGCGGTCCGCAGAAGCGAAACGCTTCCCGCAGCGATCGCCCCCGAGGCCGAACCCGCGGCATTGCCCGTCACTTTGCTCTGGCGCGCCATGGCGAGCGTGGTGGCGGTCGAGGAGACGAGGCCGCCCACCGCACCGGCAACGAGGTCACCGCGCCCGCTACCCATCAGCCGGACCGCGACATAACCGGCATAGGAAATCGAGGCGAGCATGATGACGAGGATTGCAAGGCTGCGCGGTGACACCCCGCCGAAGGGGCCGTAGGGATCGGCCGGAATGAGCGGCAGCAGCACGAAACCCATGGCGAGCAGGATGACGGCCGAGCGCAATTCCACCCAGGTCAGGCGCCTGATCGCGCCATGCAGGAATTCCCGGCTGGCCAGCAGCGTGACCATCGCGGCCCCGGCGGCGGAAGCCACGGCCATCTCGCCCACCACAGCCAAAGCTCCGAGACCAAATGCGGTGATCCCGGCAATGACCGTGGTTGCGCTGAACGAGCCTTCTGCTCGCGCCTCCATCAGGCCGAAGCGCAACAGCACGACGGCAATCGCGATCTGGAAACTGGCGACGATGAGCCCGGACAGAGCACCTGACGTCAGGTCGTCATCGAGCAGGCCCGCGACACCCCCGGTCATGCCGATCAGTGTGAAGGTGCGGATCCCGGCAATACGCGCGCCTTCCGGCTCGTCGCGCTCACGCCAGTGCCGTTCGACGCCGACCGCCGCACCGATCGCGATGGCGAGCCCGAGCCGCTGGAAGATGTCGATGAGATCCATGGACGCCGCCCTTCCCCCCAGAGCGAGACCGCGTCAGGTCCGCCGGAACCGGTTGGCGCGATCGATGGCCTGCTTCTGCTGTTCTTCGTTGAGACCGAGATAGAAATCCTCAAGACCGGGATCCTTGAGGCCCGCCCGCCGCGACAGGACATACCACTTTGCAGCCTCGACCGGATCGGGCGCGGTGCCGAGCGCATTGATGTAGAGATGCGCCAGACGGTTCTGCGCCACTACATTGCCGCGTGCCGCCGCAATGCTCAGCCAACGGAAACCGGCCTCGTAGTCTCGCGGACCGTTATAGCCGTTGACCAGCCAGAGCCCCATATCGAGCTGCGCCGTATCGAAGCCGGCACGCGCGGCGCGCATCATCCATTCCCGGGCGCGCGCCTTCTTCTCGGCCGCCACGTCCTTGAGCGCCGAATATACCTGCGCAAGTGCGTATTGCGCATCGGCAATGCCCTGTTCGGACGCCTTTTCGTAATAGGGCATGGCCGCGGTCAACCCGCGGACACCCGGCGTCCCGGAAACCAGGATTTGCGCCCAGTTGAACTGGGCAGAGGCATTGCCGGCATCGGCAGCGCGGCGCATGTAGTCGTCCGCTTTCGCCTTGTCCTGCGGGACTTCGCGCCCCTCCATCAGGAGCAGGGCATATTTGAACATCGCCGCCGGATCGCCACCCTGGGCCGCCTGGCCGTACCAGAAGGCCGCGCCCTTGAGATCACGCTTGACCCCGAGGCCACGCGACATGATTTCGGCCAGCAGCGTCTGCGCGGCGGGATCGCCAAGTTGCGCCCGCGGCAGCGCCTTGTCGACAGCAGTCAGGAAGAGCCCGCGCTGGAAAGCCCCATAGGCGTCGTCGGGTTTGCCGTCATACGGCTTTTCCGGGGGCACGTCAGGCAGAGGCGAGCCCATGCGCAGATAGATATTGATGCCCTGAAGCTCGTCGGGCTTGTCGCCCTTGGTCGGCTTTGCGCCCTTGGTCACCGGCGGTGCGGAATCCCGGTCACCGCGATCGAGAGTTGTCGCATCACCCGTGCTGCTGCTCGGCCGCGCCCCGCGTTCGATCTCGCCGGCATCATCGGGGTCGGCCGGCATGATCGCCGGGGCGTCACCGATCTCGAGGCCATCCTCGCCGTCCTGCCCGATCGCCGGACTGGAGACCGCAAGGCATGCCCCGACAAGCGCGGCGAGAATCAGGCGATGATGGGACGAGATTGAACGCATGAGGCGGTTCAATCTCCAAACCGTGGCGCTTTTTCGTCAAGCTCCGCATTCACCCTGGTCACAATCGCGGCAGCCTGCGACGGATCGTCAAAGACCGCCTTGCCGAGCGCCACGAACTCCACGCCACTCTCGGCGACCACCACGGCCGATGACGGGTCCTGCCCACCCATCACCATGCAGGGGATCTCGATCATCGAGGACCACCACTCGCCTAGTGCCACGTTCTTCGAATGGGCCTCCGGCTTGATGTCACCGTCGATCTTGCCGAAGAAGATGTAGTCAGGCTGGGTCTCGCCGATTTCCAGCGCATGGTGGCGATCCATCGCATTGCCGCCGCCGACGATGAGCTTCGGCGTATGTTTCTCGACTTCTTCCGCGAGGATTGCTGCATTCCCTGAAACATGCAGCCCGTCGGCCTTGACGCGCCCGGCAACGCGGCTGTTGTCGACGATGAGTGCCGCCGCCCCCGTTTCCTGAACCACCGGCACGAGCAATTCGGCATGTTTCTGGAAAACCGTATCGTCCAGGCCGTATTGCGGGATGATCACCGAGGCGACGTCTCCGCCACGAAGAGCGTTGCGCAGCACCTCCGTGCGCTCGACGGGATCAGCGATATCGGGAACGATGAGGACGAGGCGGCAGCGATTTTCGGTCATGCGCGGTGTTTCCGTGTGCGGGACAGGTCCGTTCCAGCGGAAACCGTCCTCGTTTTCTCTTTGTAAATCCGATAGACCGCTCTTCCGAAAGGATCAACCGCGCAATGCTGACAGACCCGAACTTCTATGCCGTCGCCATTCCCGCCGTTGCCCTTGTCGGCCTGTCGAAAGGCGGCCTCGGCGGCGCCTTTGCGCTGATCGGCGTCCCGCTGCTTGCCTTCGCCGTGCCCCCCATGCAGGCAGCCGCGATCTTCCTGCCGATTCTGCTCGTCATGGATGCGGTCGCGCTCTGGGCCTGGCGCGGCCATAATGACCGCAAGACACTTCTTGTTCTGCTGCCGGGTGCAGTCATCGGCATTGCCCTCGGCTGGGCGACATCCACCTACGTCTCAGCCGACGCCATGCGCCTCGTCCTTGGGGGCATCTCCGTGGTCTTTGCCCTGAAGTACTTCGTGGAAAGCTGGGCGGCCCACAAGGGACAGGAGACGGCGGCGGCGGTCCAGCGTCCCGTCGCGGGCTCCTTCTGGGGGTCGCTTGCCGGCTATGCGAGTTTCGTCGCCCATGCAGGTGGCCCGCCCTTCCAGATCTACGTCCTGCCGCTCAAGCTCGACCCACTCACCTATACCGGGACGTCGACCCGCTTCTTTGCGATCCTGAATGCCATCAAGGTGATTCCCTATTTCGCGCTGGGGGAGCTCGACAGCACCAACCTGACACTCTCGGCGGCATTGCTCCCGGTGGCGCTCGTGTCGACGCTCGCCGGCGCACGTCTCGTTCATTTCCTGAAGCCGGCGATCTTCTATCCGCTCATGTATGGCATGGTGCTGCTGGCCGGCGGCAAACTTCTCTATGACGGGGTCACCGGCGTCTTCGGCGGCTGAGACACAGGGCAGCAAAGCCGATGCTGCAATGCACATGAACGCTTGCCGCAGAACAGCCTTTGACATAGGCTTTCCCCATGACGAATGCAGATCCGTTCACGGCGATCGCAGACCCGAACCGGCGGCACATCCTCGAGGATCTGCGCCGGGGCGAAAAGACCGTGAACGAACTTGCCGGCCAGCTGCCGATCAGCCGTCCGGCCGTCTCCCAGCATCTCAAGGCCTTGCTGGACAGCGGACTCGTTGATGTGCGAGCGGAAGGCACACGCCGCATCTACTTCATTCACCGGCCCGGCTTCGACCGGATGAATATGTGGCTCGACCAGTTCTGGTCCTGAGATCCACAGTTTTCCCTGCTCCGGACAAAATAAAAGCCCCGAAGTCGAAAACTCCGGGGCTTGGATGGGTTGCTGGCTGCTTCATGAATACATCGGGATCGGTCTATGTGTCGCCGGATCCCGGCGCAGCCGGAAGGGAGGTATCAGTGGCGTGTGGTCGCCCTCACGCGTTCCATTTCATCTTTGAGGCGCAATTTGAGGCGCTTGAGTTCGGCAATATGCCGATCATCGACGGAGGGGGATGCAAGCGCGTCATGGAGCTTCTCTTCGAGGGCTCCATGCTTCTTTTGCAGCGATTCAAGATGAGCCTGTATGGTCATTTGATGCGTCCTTCCTTATCGCCTACCTCCAGCCCTCATCCGCTGGAGTTTCAGGCTTTGCAAAGATAATGTGACACGAGAAATACGGTTTGTCGAAGGCGAATTGGGCAAAAACGACCGTGAAAATCGAGGACAAGGATAACTTCCCGTTACCGGTATTTGGTGATAGGAGCTTGCGCGAATCTTCCGGGCATCCTTAAAGGATGGGCAAACGGCGATAATGGGGAACAAGCATGGCCGATCAGGAACAGGCTGACGTTCGGCTCTCTCTGGCACGGCTTCGCCAGGAGCATGAAGACTATGATGCCGCGATCAACGCCATGATTACGGTCGGTTGCGATGCCTTGCGTGTTCAGCGGATGAAGAAGAAGAAGCTGTCGATCAAGGACAAGATCACAGCACTGGAAGACCAGATCATCCCCGACATCATTGCATGACGGCAGAAGGATAGCCTGATGACAGCTGAGTGCCCGCCCGTCGCCATCATCATGGGAAGCCAGTCCGACTGGGAAACCATGAAAAATGCGGCCGACACGCTCGACGCAATCGGCGTCTCCTACGAAGCCAGGATTGTTTCGGCCCATCGCACGCCCGACCGCATGGTCTCTTTCGCGAAAGGAGCGCGCGACGAGGGTTTCAAGGTGATCATTGCCGGCGCAGGCGGCGCAGCGCACCTGCCGGGCATGGTCGCATCGCTCACACCCCTTCCTGTCTTTGGCGTACCGGTTCAATCGAAATCCATGTCTGGCCTCGACAGCCTGTATTCCATCGTGCAGATGCCAGCCGGCATTCCGGTCGGCACGCTTGCGATCGGACGGGCGGGCGCCGTGAATGCAGGTCTGCTCGCAGCCCGCGTCCTCGCAGTCTTCGATGAAGATCTGGCTGAGCGGCTCGACGACTGGATCGAGCGCCAGACGGCATCCGTCGCCGAATATCCCGTAGACGAGGCCCCATGACCATCCGCACCATCGGCATCATCGGTGGCGGCCAGCTCGGCCGCATGCTGGCCATGTCTGCCGCTCGCCTGAACTTCCGCACCGTGATCCTTGAGCCCCAGGCCGACAGCCCGGCCGCCCAATTGGCAAACCAGCAGATCACGGCAGCTTACGACGACCCGGCAGCTTTGGCCGAACTCGCCCGCCTCTGTGACGTCATCACGTACGAATTCGAAAACGTGCCGGTCACGGCCGCAGAAATGCTCGCAGCCAGCGTCCCGGTGTATCCGCCACCGAAGGCACTCGAAGTCGCTCAGGACCGGCTGACGGAAAAGCGCTTCCTCAACGCGTCCGGCATCGAGACCGCCCGCTTCCACGCCGTGAACAGCCAGGCCGATCTCGAACGCGCCCTTGCCGACTTCGGTGGCGAGGGTGTCTTGAAGACCTGCCGCCTCGGTTATGACGGCAAAGGCCAGAAGGTCTATCGCAAGGGGGATTCTGTCTCCGGCGGCTACGAAGCCCTCGGAGCCGTCCCGCTGATCCTAGAAAGTTTCGTGCCCTTCGTCCGCGAGATCTCGATCATCGCCGCGCGCGGCACCGACGGCCAGGTCCGGTGCTACGACCCGACCGAGAACGTTCACCGCAACGGAATCCTGCACACCTCGACCCAACCCGCCGCCATCACCGCTGACACGGCCAAGGCTGCTCGCGAGGCCGCGACGAAGCTTCTCGACGGTCTCGCCTATGTCGGCGTCGTCGGCATGGAGTTTTTCGTGCTCGAGGATGGCAGCCTCATCGCCAACGAGATCGCGCCCCGCGTCCACAATTCCGGCCACTGGACGGAGGCCGCCTGCATCGTTTCGCAGTTCGAGCAGCACATCCGCGCGGTAGCATCCCTGCCGCTTGGCGACACCGTGCGCCACTCCGATTGCGTGATGACGAATCTGATCGGCGACGATATCGATTCTGTGCCAGCCTGGCTGGCAAAGCCCAACGTACTCGTCCATCTCTATGGCAAGACGGAAGCCCGCCCGGGCCGCAAGATGGGTCATGTCACCGAAATCCTGCCCTTTCGCGACTGATTTTCCCTGTTTTTTAGCCGGTTCTGTCCTGCATTTTCCGCCGGGCATGTTGACAGCAAGGCCTCCCTCGGGCTAATTGCCGCCAACTCTTCAGGGGCGCGCCCAGCGGCGCGCTTTTGATTGTTTGATCACAGTGGGTGAATGGCACATTCCCCGACAATCGTTGTGGACCAGAAAAATGAAGATCAAGAACTCGCTGAAAGCGCTTAAGGCCCGTCATCGCGACAACCGTCTGGTTCGCCGCAAGGGCCGTGTTTACATCATCAACAAGCAGAACCCGCGCTTCAAGGCTCGCCAGGGCTGATGCCCCGGGATCTTCGGATCCCTTGAGTCTGCACGGACTGCCCGCCGCAGCTGCGGCGTGTTGATATCGGAAATTTGAGTTTGAAAGACGGCGCTGAGGGACTACCTTCCCTGCATGCGCCGTTTTTCATTGCGACTCGCCCTCAGCTTCCCGCTCCTGCCCGCCCTGCTTTTCGCCGGATCTGTCTCGGCGCAGGCACCCGAGCAGCAGGACGGCACTCAGGCGACCCAGGCCCCCGTCGAGCAGATCCCTCTGAAGCCGCCGGCGAAGCCGAAATCGGTGGATGAGCTTCTCTCGGAACTGAGACGCGAGCGCGACCCACAGGCCGCCCGCCAGATCGCAAACACAGCCATGGCCACCTGGAGCGACTCCCCGAGCCCCACGATAAATCTGCTGATGCAGTGGTCCGCCAAGGCAGCCGCCGAAAAGCGCAATGCGGCCGCCCTCGACTTCATCGACCAGGCCATCACTTTGAAACCTGACTTCGTCGGCGCATGGAACCAGCGGGCCACGCTGCATTTCAGCATGGGCAACTACCAGAAGTCCGTGTCGGATATCGAAAAGGTGCTCGACCTCGAACCTCGCCACTTCGGCGCCATTGCAGGCCTCGCCGGCATACTGACCGAGCGCGGCAGCAAGGACGGCGCCTTGAAGGCCTGGGAACGCTACCTCGAAATCTTCCCGGCCGACCGCGAAGCTCAGGAGATCGTCTCCAAACTCTCGGAGGAACTCGCCGGCCAGCGGACATGAGGCGGACTTCCCTTGACGAACGGCGCTGCAGCACGATCTCCTGCAGACAACATCGCTCCCGGAAGCTCCCCCATTGCTCACACTCCCCCGTATCGGTCTCGTCTTGCTTACCATCGCGCTCGTCGTCGTTCTCGCCCTCGTAGCCCTCGCCATAGCGACGCAGATTCGTGCGCGTGCAATCGGGGCGCAAAGCCCGAACATCGGCGAACTGACCGATGTTAGCGGCTATAAGCTCAACGCCCTTCACGTGCCCGCTGGGTCCGACGCGGACCTGCCGCCGATCGTCTTCATCCATGGCGCCTCCGGCAATCTCCGGGACCAGGCAGGCGCCTTCCTGGAACCGTTGCGCGGCCGCGCCGAACTTCTCTTCGTCGATCGGCCAGGGCACGGCTATTCCGAGCGTGGCGGCCCCCAGAACGACACGCCAGAGGGGCAGGCGAATGCGGTCGCACGCCTGATGGAGAGGAAGGGTATCGAGCGGGCGATCATCGTCGGCCATTCCTTCGGCGGCGCGATCGCGGCGAGCTTCGGCGTGCTGCATCCGGATAAGGTCGAGGGGCTCGTCTTCCTCGCTGCTGCCACCCATCCTTGGCCGGGTGGCGTGGACTGGTACTACCACCTCGCTTCCGCACCGGTCATCGGCCCGATCTTCTGTCATACGGTGGCCCTGCATGCCGGCATGATGCGAATTGAGGCTGCGACAGATCACGTCTTCGCACCGAACCCGCGCCCACAGACCTATCTCGAGAACACGGGCCCGGCGCTCGTTCTGCGCCCGTCCGCCTTCGGCTCAAACGCAAAGGACGTGGCCGGCCTGCATGCCTATGTCACCGCCTTTGCGCCTCGCTACCGCGAGATCGCTAGACCGACTGTGATCATCACCGGCGACGCCGACGAGATTGTGCTGGAAGAGATCCATTCCAAAGGTCTCGCCAGGGACATCGCCGGATCCGAACTCGTCTGGATCGAGGGCCTCGGCCACAAGCCGGATTATATCGTGACGGAGATCGTCATCGCCGCATTGGAAAAGATCGCCGGCCAAGAACGCGATTTGCAGGCCATGGCACGTCTGGCAGAGCCTCGCCTCGCTGCCAGCCGTGTCGAGCCGGCGGGCGCGGCCCCTTCCCTGCAGGCGGGCCAATAGCGCCAACAAAAAACCGCCCGAAGGCGGCTTTTCAAAATCAAGGCTGCGGCGCCGGGATCAGATCCCGCTCTGGCCGTCAGAGCCGATATAGGCAATGCGCAGCATGTTGGTCGAACCGGGCGTGCCAAGCGGAACGCCGGCGGAGATGATGACCCGGTCGCCCGGTTTGCCGAAACCTTCATCGACCACGATCCGGCAGGCACCATTGACCATCTCGTCGAGATCGGTCGGCTCCGACGAAACAACGCAGTGCAGGCCCCAGACGACCGAGAGGCGGCGGGCGGTCTGGATGACCGGCGACAGCGCGATGATCGGCACTTCAGGGCGTTCGCGCGAGGCGCGCAGACCCGTATTGCCCGACGACGTGTAACAGACGATCGCCTGCAGGCGCAGCGTTTCTGCGATCTGGCGGGCCGCCAGCGAAATGGCGTCGGCACCGGTCGCTTCCGGCTGGGCGCGCTGGGCGTAGATGATGCCCGGATAGTGAGGCTCGCGCTCAACCGTATGGGCAATCGACGCCATGGTCGCCACGGCTTCGACCGGGTACTGGCCGGAAGCCGATTCAGCCGAGAGCATGATCGCGTCGGCACCTTCGAAGACGGCCGTCGCGACGTCGGATACTTCCGCACGTGTCGGGACCGGAGCACTGATCATCGATTCCAGCATCTGGGTCGCAACGACAACAGGCTTGCCTTCGCGGCGGCAGGCGCGGATCAGCTGCTTCTGAATACCGGGAACGCGCTCAAGCGGCATTTCCACGCCCAAGTCACCACGCGCGACCATCAGCGCGTCGGAAAGCGCGATAATCTCGTCGATGCGCTCGATCGCCTGCGGCTTTTCGATCTTCGACATCAGGCCCACACGGCCCTTGGCGATCTTGCGCACCTCGGCCAGATCTTCCGGACGCTGGATGAACGAGAGCGCAACCCAGTCGACGTCGTTGGTCGCGAGCACGGCATCGAGGTCGGCCCGGTCCTTGTCGGTCAACACGCCGGTGGCGAGAATGGTATCGGGGAGGCTGACGCCCTTGCGGTCGGAGATCTTCGTGCCGGATACGACTTCGGTCACAATCGTCTTGCCATCACATTTGACAGCCTTCAGATGCAGCTTTCCGTCATCGATCAGCAGACGGTCGCCCGGCTTCACCGATTCAAGGATTTCCGGATGCGGCAGGTAGACGCGGGTCGCGTCACCGGGCGCCTCGTTGCTGTCGAGGGTGAACGTTTGCCCGGCCTTCAGCTCGACCGTCGTATCGGCAAACTTGCCGACGCGCAGCTTCGGTCCCTGCAGATCGGCGAGGATGCCAATGGGGCGACCACAGGCGGCCTCGACGTTACGGATGCGCTGGATGAGGGTCCGCAGCATCTCATGGCTCGAATGGCTCATATTGATGCGGAAAAGATCGGCGCCGGCTTCGTGAAGCTTTCGGATCATCGCCTCATCGGAAGAGGCGGGACCGAGCGTGGCGAGGATCTTTACTTTGCGGTTGCGCTTCATCAGTTCTGGCTTTCCTGGGTGCCCGACGTATCGGATAGCTGGACCATCCAGCTCCCCTGCCTGCCGGTGTCATATTCCTTGAATCCCATCTGCTGATAGCCGCGTGCGAAGCAGTCCTTCACGCCGACGATCTTGAACTCGTTTTCGGCAACACACATGTTGATGTCACCGGTCCAACGACCACCGCGGGCAGCATCCTCAGCATAGAGATAATAGTATCGCGATTGGAGTTCGCCCTCGATGAGCGTGGCACACGTGCCGGCGGGAACTTGCCACCAGCCTTCCGTGATCCAACCCTCTTCCGCCCGGTAACCGACAGCCGCTCCGACGAGGTTTTGCGTGCCGTTGCAGACGCGGAACTCGGCCTGGGCGGCAGAGGCTGCAAGCATCGGCGAAAACAACGCACCCGCGATCAGGAGGGGCTTCAGAAAACGTGCCGCAGCACGGTCAAAAGTCTGTCTGATCGAGTGATGCACGATTGCCGCCGGAACTCCAAAAATGCGCATGGGATGCCTTCTTGCGATGCTGACCAGAGAATGTCAACGCAACTCTAATCGATTATATTTTCTGTCTTTGGTCAGTACTGGAACCTTTATGTGCGATCTTGGCACAAACGTGACAGCCATGAAAGCTTGCGCTCCCCCATTCCCCATGCGATCAAGCACTTGTAGCAGACGATGGCTTCAAACTGATGAATGTTTCCCCTGTTTTCGAGATATTGGATGGCCGATTCGACGCCGGCCTCGTGCTTCTGGCCGACCATGCGACGAACCATGTGCCTGCACCGTATGGCCGGTTAGGCCTGCCCGACAGTGCTTTCGGCCGACACATTGCCTATGACATTGGTATCGAACCGCTGACCCGACAGCTCGCAGCAAGGCTCGGCGTTCCCGCCGTCATGTCGCGCTTCTCCCGTTTGCTCATAGATCCGAATCGCGGCGAGGACGATCCCACCATCATCATGCGCATTTCCGACGGCGCCATCGTGCCTGGCAACCATCCCATTACACCTGAGGAATGGCAGCACCGCATCGAGACCTATCACCGCCCCTATCACAGGGCTGTCTCGGAGGTGATCGCGAAAGTCGCAGACGCCTCCGGCAAGGCGCCGCTCGTGCTCTCGCTGCATTCCTATACGCCCTCCTGGAAAGGCGTGCCGCGGCCCTGGCATGCGGCCGTGCTCTGGGATACGGACGCGCGCGCCGTTCGTCCCCTGATCGACGGTCTCGAAGCATTGGGCGATATCCTGGTCGGCGACAACGAACCCTATGATGGCGCCTTAAAGGGCGACACCATGTATCGCCACTGCATGATGACGGGTATGCCGCACGCACTACTGGAAGTCCGACAGGACCTGATCGCTGACGCGACCGGCGTCGCGTCCTGGACGGATCGTCTGGCTCCGATCTTCGAGCGCCTCAATACCGACCCGAAGCTGCACGAATATCAGCTGCACCACTCGCGCACCGGCCCCTACCCCAATCAGCCGGTCGCGCCCTGAAGGAGAGAGACATGACGCTCCCGACCAAGGACCAGCAGACCGAACTCGAGGCCGCCGCCTTCCGCAGGCTCGTCTCGCACTTGCGCAACCGCACCGATGTGCAGAACATCGACCTGATGAACCTCGCCGGCTTCTGCCGGAACTGCCTGTCGAACTGGTATCTCGACGCTGCGAAGGAAGAGGGTCTGGATCTCTCGAAGGACGAAAGCCGTGAGATCGTCTACGGCATGCCCTATGACGAGTGGAAAACGCTGCATCAGCGCGAGGCGAGCGCCGACCAGCAACAGGCCTTCGAGGTCAACCGCCCCCAGGAATGACGTCTCGTTGGAGCTTTGGGGCTTGACGCGGACGCCGCTTCGCGGCACGTGGACGCCACGAAAACCCACCTTGAGAATGCCATCCCTGCAATAAAGGAGATTGCCTATGTCTGATGCCGCTCACGGCGTCGCCCGCGACCAGCTCCGTGCCTTTGTCGAACGCATCGAGCGCCTGGAAGAAGAAAAGAAGACGATCGCAGACGACATCAAGGACGTCTATGGCGAAGCCAAGTCCATGGGCTTCGACACCAAGATCCTGAAGAAGGTCATCGCACTTCGCAAGAAGGACGACCAGGAGCGTATGGAAGAGGACCTCATCCTCGACACCTACCTGGCAGCGCTGGGCATGATCGAGAGCCCGCCGGAAGGCTGAGCCACATCAGCGAGCCAAATAGAAAACCCGCCGGACCGGCGGGTTTCTTTTTGTCTGCAATCCAGCCCGATTGGGTATCACGGAGCCCCGAAGCGGCTCGGATCGATCGTCGTGGCATCAAGGCGGAAGCCATCCGGCACAGCGGTCGCGGGCGCAACGAGCGAGCGAGAGACGACACGCGGAGCCTTGACCGGTTTGGTCACAGCCTCGAACTTGCCCTTGTTCAATGCCCACTGCTCGATCATGCCCTTGGTCAGCTTGGTACCGCCATACATGGCCATATGGGCGCGTTCGGCGTCTTCCTGACCAGGGCGGCCACCCTTCTTGGGCATGGTGGCTTCGGCATTGGGCACGGGATCGGACGGCGTATCGAACATGTCGCCGAACTGCGTCGTACTTTCCACGGCAGTCGTTTCCTGTGGGATCGATGCGACCTCCACGGGTTTCTGCGCCGGTACGGCTGCGGGTGCGGCGGTAAGCTCGGCTTGGGCCGGGGCGCTCGACGGGATCGGCGCTGCCATTTCCGGAATATTGCTGTCTTCGAGGGCCGCAGCCGCTTCTGGCGACAGAATGGCTTGCTCGACTTCGTCAACCTCCGCCTCGGCTTCGGCCTGCGCTGTCGCCAGCAATGCCTCTGCGACCTGCGGACGAGCCGTAGGAACGGGGACAGCCATTCCTTCAGCGAGCAAGATGGCCTCGGCACTCGGATCGATCGAAGCGGTCATTACGCCTTGCTCGGCGCTCCCGGCCTGCGGCCGCGTATTGAGTAGCGTCGGAACCGGCACGGCCATCGAGGCGAGATCGGCAAATTCATCTGTCGGCTGAGAGGCCGGGGCCGGAACGCCACTGGAGACCTGCTGGAGCGCATCTTCTGCCGCATTGCGCGGTGGCTGGTACAGGGCAACCGCGAGACTGTTGTCGGCCGGACGCAGCGAGGGACGAGCCTGCGGTACGGGCGCCTCCGCAGCATCGACACCCGGAAGAGCGGCAACCATGACAGGTTCGGACGCGGTCACGGCAGGCTGCTGGCGCGGCGCGGCCGGAGCCTGCTGCGGCGAAGCGACTGCCGGACGTTCTGCGGGCTCAGGAATATCCTCGACTTCGTCTTCGTCACCGCCGCCGAACAGCATGGCGAGGAAATTGCGGGGACGCGAAGACGACTTCTCCTCGGCGATCATGACGGTATTGCCGGAAGCCACGCGGCGCTTGTATTCGGCCAGCGCCTGCTGGTAGCCTGGCAAAGGCTTGCCATCCGAAGGAATGTGTACTGTCTTGCCGTCGGGGAAGAGACGGGCCAAATCCTGACGGTTCATGCGTGGCCATGCCCGCACGCCGGCCACGTCCATATGGACGAAAGGCGAACCGGAATTCGGATAATAACCGACGCCGCCGGCCTGCATCTTCACGCCCAGTTCGCGCAGCGTCTTCAGCGCGACGCCCGGGATGTAGAAGTCCATCGCCGTGCCGCGCATGTGCTGGCTTTCCTTGGCGACACCCTTGGAGCGCGAACGCAGCATGGAGTTCGTGGCCGGAGAACGGTAGGCGGAGACGACCTTGATATAGCCCTTGGCGCGGGACTGGCGATAAACCTCCCAAACGAGGTCGAAGAGGCGCGGGTCCATCTTCGTCGGCTCGTTGCGGCGCCAGTCGCGCAGGATGTAGTTGAGCTGTTTCAGACCCTTGGGATCATAGCGGCCATTGCGCTTGAAGGTGATCGACGCGCGTTCGCCGGTGTGCACGAATTCGATGTTGAGCGTACGGTTCTGGGCGCTTGCCGTTCCGGCGCTTCCGAGAAGGCTGCCGACACCCATGAGCAGCACGGCAACCAGTGAAAACAGCAGCTTTGCTGCCCACTTCGCAGACGCAAGCCGGGTGTTGCGCCCGCTTTGCGTATGGAGCGCGCTGATGTCCTGCGATGCCTGCAATGCAATCCCCGTCCGAAAGACTACGTCCCATGCCAACCGAAATGAACGTCAAATGCGGTCATAGAATGGCAAATTTGCCACATCCGCACAAGCGGTTCGATTATAGTGAACGCTTGACTAACAAATGCTTAGCCCTTGGGTAAGCGATTAAGCTTACCCCAGAGTTAACACCGAACGGTTGAGACAAATCAAGCCGCATCCTTTTGCGGGTCGTCGGGGTCGATTCCGTAATCTTTCAGCTTCCGGTAGAGCGTCGAGCGGCCGATCCCAAGCTTTCGCGCCACCTGGCTCATCTGGCCGCGGTAGAATTTCAGCGCGAAGCGGATCAGTTCTTCCTCGATTTCCGCGAGCTTGCGTACATTGCCGGCTTCGTCGGTGCTCACGATGACATTGCCGGATGCAGCCCCGCCGAAACCTGTGGATGGAGCCGAATAGCCGCTGGAGAACGTGGCCGCACGCTCGGCAAGAGCTGCCTGAACCTTGGCGATCGGGCTTTGCTCGGGCACGGCCGGGTGCGAATCCGTGCTGCTCGCACTGCTGCGGTGGCCGTTTACCTGCGCGGCGATCTGCGGGAAATCCCGTTCCCGGAGGCTTGCGCCGTCGGCAAGCACCACGGCACGGAAGATGGCGTTTTCGAGCTGGCGCGTATTGCCCGGCCATTCGAAGGACGTGAGTAGCGCGAGCGCCGATGGATCGACCTGCAGCGTGCGGGGCAAGCGCTGCTCCAGCGAAAACCGTTCGACGAAGGCGCGGATGAGATGCGGTATGTCTTCCTTGCGTCGACGCAGGGATGCAATGGTAATGGGGAAGACGTTCAGGCGGTAATAGAGATCCTCTCGGAAACGCCCGGCCTTGACCTCCTCGATCAGATCCTTGTTGGTCGCGAGGATGAGCCGGACATTGGCCTTCACGGGCCGCTGCTGCGCGCCACGTTGGACCTCGCCGGTCTGGGCGATCTCCAGGAGGCGAATCTGGCCTGCGGGGGGCAATTCACTGATTTCCTCGATGAAGAGCGTGCCGCCCTCGGCCTCCGTGACCTTGCCCGGAAGCCCCTCGCTTCCAAACAAAACCTCTTCGATCAGGCTGGGTGACATCGCATTGCAGTTGAACGACACGAAGGGACGCGAGGAACGATCGCTGGCGGCATGGATCGCACGCGCGACGAGTTCCTTGCCGACCCCGGCCTCCCCTTCGAGCATGACGGGGATCATCGACTGCGCCGCCCGGCGGCCGAGTTCGACCACTCGCGACATGGCGGCACTGGCGGCGACCACATCCGAGAAGCTAACGGAGCCGCTGCGGGCGCGACGCGGGGTGCGGCCCTGCAGGCTGGTCCGATGGATCTTGAGTGCCGATTCGATCGCGCCGATCAGTCGCTCTTGGGTGATCGGCTTGACCAAAAAGTCGAATGCGCCGGCACGCACGGCATCGAGCGCCGTTTCCGTCGCCCCGTCTGCCGTGCCGACGATCACGGGCACGACCGGATTGATTTCGGCCAGCATGGGGATCACGGTCGGGTTCAGTCCCTCCGTCGAGGCGGCGTCGATGACAACGACGCCGATCGAATCGCGATGACGGCGGAAGAGGTCGATACCGGCATGCGCGGTATCCGCGACATGAACTGTATGGCCGTGCGCTTCGATGGCAGCCTTCATGCTGCGGCGCTCGGCGGCATCTTCATCGATGAGTAGAATCTGTGCAGTCAACTTGCGCTCCCCGAGGCTGTTTTGGCGCATTTGCGCTCCTGGGTTATCGCGGTGACCCTGCCAGAAAGGCCTGAAGATGTTCTTGGAAGAAAACCTAACATTTTAACGGTCCTTAACCGTTTATGGCACAATCCACAGAGAGCCCCTTTCGTGCGGAATTAAGTCGCATCACGCTGGTACACACGGCTGCTTGCCCATTGACGGACGACTGACTACATCTCCGGAACGAACGAGAGAAAAGGATATCGCCATGACGATCGACCGCCGCCCGGTCTCGAGCCCCGCGCCCCAGACCTCCGCGAACCGCGACCAGACACTCGGCGACCTGCCCCTTTGGAAGCTGGACGATCTCTATCCCGGCCAGACCTCGGCAGAATTCCTCGGCGCCGTCGAGAAGGCAGGCTCGGACGCACTCGCCTTTGAGACCAAATGGAAGGGCAAGCTCGCGATCGCGCTCGAAACCGTCGGCGAAAACTCGCTGGCTCAGGCCCTGCGCGAAATGGACGCGCTGGAAGACCTGCTCGGCCGCATCGCATCTTATGCCGGCCTCACCTATTATTCCGACATGACGAATCCGGCGAATGGCAAGTTCTTCGGCGACATCCAGGCCAAGCTGACCGACATGTCGTCTCGCCTCCTGTTCTTCCCGCTGGAACTGAACCGCCTGGCCGACGATGCCGTCGATGCCGCCATGGACCGCGATCCGGCGCTCGCCCACTTCCGCCCCTGGATCGTGGATCTGCGCAAGGACAAGCCCTTCCAGCTAGACGACCGGATCGAACAGCTGTTCCTTGAAAAGTCCCAGACAGGTGCCGCAGCCTTCAACCGCCTCTTCGACGAGACGCTCGCTTCGCTGCGCTTCGAGGTCGGCGACGAAGAAATGCCGCTTGAGCCGACGCTGACACTTCTGCAGGACGCCAATCCGGAAAAGCGCCGTCAGGCAGCCGAAGCCCTGTCGAAGACCTTCAAGGACAATATCCGCGTCTTCACTTTGGTGACCAACACACTCGCCAAGGACAAGGACATTTCCGACCGCTGGCGCGGCTTCGAAGACATCGCCGATAGCCGCCATCTCGCCAACCGCGTCGAGCGCGAGGTGGTCGACGCGCTCGCCGAAGCCGTACGCGAGGCCTATCCGCGCCTGTCGCACCGCTATTACAAGATGAAGGCGAAGTGGCTCGGCATGGACCAGATGAATTTCTGGGACCGCAACGCCCCACTCGCCGAAACGCCTGATCGTCTGATCCCCTGGGATGAAGCCAAGGACATGGTACTTTCGGCCTATGGCGGCTTCTCGCCTGAAATGGCCGAGATCGCCGGACGCTTCTTCGACGGCGGCTGGATCGACGCACCCGCTCGCCCGGGCAAGGCCCCCGGCGCCTTCGCCCATCCGACCGTGCCTTCCGCGCACCCTTATGTTCTCGTCAACTATCTCGGCAAGCCGCGCGATGTCATGACGCTGGCCCATGAACTGGGCCACGGCGTGCATCAGGTGCTGGCTGGCGGCCAGGGTGCGCTGATGTGCCAGACCCCGCTGACGCTTGCCGAAACCGCCTCCGTCTTCGGCGAAATGCTGACCTTCCGCGCGCTGCTCGACAAGACGACCGACAAGCGCGAGCGCAAGGCCATGCTCGCCCAGAAGGTCGAGGACATGATCAACACGGTCGTGCGTCAGATCGCCTTCTACCAGTTCGAGCGCAAGATCCACACCGCCCGCAAGGAAGGCGAACTGACGGCCGAGCAGATCGGCGAATTGTGGCTCTCCGTTCAGCAGGAAAGCCTCGGCCCTGCGATCAAGATCTCGGAAGGCTACGAGACCTGGTGGGCCTATATCCCCCACTTCATCCACTCGCCCTTCTACGTCTATGCCTATGCCTTCGGCGACTGCCTGGTGAACTCGCTCTACGCCGTCTACCAGAACGCCGATCGGGGCTTCCAGGACAAGTATTTTGAGCTCCTGAAGGCCGGCGGCACCAAGCATCATTCGGAGCTTCTCGCCCCCTTCGGCTTGGACGCCACCGATCCGTCGTTCTGGGCCAAGGGTCTGTCGATGATCGAGGGGCTGATCGACGAATTGGAAGCGCTAGATAAGGCTGCCTGAACCGGAGCCGCCGATATCCCATGCGTGACCACGCGCCCTATGCGCTCTTCCGCGACGACCGCGCGGGAACGAGCCTCGTCTTTGCCGATCCGGAGACGCTCGTCGTCGCCCGGACGGCGGACGAGGTCGAGCCTGCGCTCGCCAAATTGGAAGCGCACCGGAAAGCCGGTAAATGGCTGGCGGGTTATCTCTCCTATGAGGCAGGCTTCGTTTTCGAACCGAAGCTGAGATGGCTCATTGAAGACCGGCGCGAAACACCGCTGATCTTGATGGGTGTCTTCGACGCTCCCGCACCAGCAGAGCATCCACTCGCGCAAGCTCCGTCCAACATTCCGAATTCGCAGCTCTTGAGCGACCCGCGTGCCGCCTGGGATTTGGAAACCTACCGCACCCGCTTTGACCGCCTGCATCATCACCTGCGCATGGGCGACTGCTACCAGGCCAACCTCACCATGCCGGTAGAGGCACATTGGGACGGCGATCCCCGTGCCGCCTTCTGGTCGCTGGTCAGCCGCCAGCCCGTCCAATACGGTGCGCTGATCGACTACGGCACCGGGCCGGTTGTCCTCTCGCGCTCGCCCGAACTCTTCTTCTCGGTGGATGAAGATGGCTGGATCGAGACGCGCCCGATGAAGGGAACAGCCGCCCGGGGCCGTACCCCGGAAGAGGACGAGGCGATCATCGCGGCCATGCTCGCCGACGAAAAGACGCAAGCTGAAAACCGCATGATCGTCGACTTGCTTCGCAACGACGTCTCCGTCATATCAGAGGTCGGCACGCTTTCGGTACCGAAGCTCTTCGCCATCGAGACCTATCCGACCGTCCACCAGATGGTGAGTTATGTCACGGCAAAGCTCTCGCCCGGCATCGGTCTCCCCGAGATAATCGCGGCGCTCTTCCCCTGCGGCTCCGTCACCGGCGCGCCAAAAATGTGGGCGATGCGCATCCTGCATGAGCTCGAGGCCGGCCCGCGCGATGTCTATTGCGGCGCGATCGGCTGGTGCGACCCGGCGGGTCCCATGCGATTTTCCGTTGCAATCCGCACCATCTCCCTTTTCAACGAAGGGCGCGCCGTCTTCAATGTCGGCGGAGGCATCGTCTTCGATTCGAAGGCGGAGGCCGAATACGAAGAATGCCTGTTGAAGGCGCGCTTTGCCCTGGGTGATCAATGGATTTCTCGCTGATCGAGACGCTACGCTGGCAACCGGACGCAGGCTTCCTGCGGCTTGACCAGCATTTGCGTCGCCTTGCCCGCTCCGCCGATGCGCTCGGCTTTCGCCAACCGCAGGACGCCAAGGGCAGACTGGAGAAAGAAGTCTCCGGCAGCGAGCCTCTGCGCGTGCGCCTCGTCATGACCTATCGCGGCAAGATGGACGTGACCGCCACCCTCTTCGAACCGCAGGTGGACGAGACGGTCTGGCGGCTGAAGGTTGCCAAGACCCGTCTGCAATCTGAAGACAGCCTCTTCCGCCACAAGACGACCCGCCGCGAGCCCTACGAGGCCGCGCGCGCCGAGTTCACCATGGAGGAGGCCGACGAGGTGATACTCCTCAACGAGCGCGGCGAGGTCTGCGAAGGCACGATCACCAACATCTTCGCCGAAGCCGCCGATGGCATGCTGCTCACCCCGCCACTAACGAGCGGGCTTTTGCCCGGCGTGCTGCGCGCCGAACTCATCCGGGAACGCCGCGCGAGAGGTGAAGTCCTGAAACTGGATGATTTGCGCCACCGCAAACTCTTCGTCGGCAATTCACTGCGCGGGCTCATCCGCGCAGAGTTGGTCGAAACTTGAACCGGCGTCACCTTCGTCTGTAGAACACCATGCCACCATGATGCAGAACATCATCGCTGACGAAATCTCCGTCAGCGGTGAACCCCGTATCGTCCCAGTATTCGATATGGGTACCAGTCACCTCATACCGGCCCTGATAGGCGCTCTCGCGCGTGCCCCTCGCTTCGTCGTAACGACCGTTCGGCAACAATTCGTGCCGGATCCGGCCGTCTTCGGTGACCCACATGCCGACATAGGGGTGGGTCTGCTGGATTTTTCCTGTTTGCGACATGCTGTCCTCTGCAAAAAGGGGATGGAAAGGCGCCGGCACCAGAGTGACGGCGATGCTGAAAGCAATGAGGTGAAACCGCTTCATCATGGCCTCTCTCAGTATGGCGAACGGACAGGGCGCAAAACGATCTCGCTGACGTCGACATCGTCAGGCTGTTCGATCGCATAGCGGACGGCCCGACCGATCGCATCCGGTGTCAAAGCGATGGCGCGAAAACCCTTCATCGCTTCGGCGGCGACAGGATCGGTGATCGTGTCGGCCAGTTCGCTCTCGACGACGCCGGGATGGATACATGTGACGCGCAGCTTGTCGTTCTCCTGACGCAGGCCATCCGAAATCGCGCGCACCGCAAACTTGGTGGCGCAATACACGGCGGCCGTCGGGGAAACGGTGAGGGCACCGACCGACGCGATGTTGATGATGTGACCTGATCCGCGTTGGGTCATCTCCGGCAGAACGGCTGCGATGCCGTAAAGGACCCCCTTGATGTTGACGTCCACCATGCGATCCCATTCCTCCACCTTCAGCGAGGACATCAGCGAGAGCGGCATGACACCGGCATTGTTGACGATCGCGTCGACGCGGCCGAACTCCAGCCTTGCGGCCTCGGCGAATGCTGCAACGTCGGCATAGTCGGTTACATCCAGGCGACGCGTCATGACGCGACCGCCAGCCCAACGGATCTCCTCGGCCAACTTGTCCAGCCTGTCGGTCCGGCGTGCGCCGAGCACCACCGTCGCGCCGGCTTTTGCCAGTTCGTTGGCGATGCCAACACCAATACCACTCGATGCACCGGTGATCAGAACGACTTTATCCATGACAATTCCTTTCATAGGCCACGCTTGATGCGCTTGTCAGGAAGGTACGACCTCGCCATTGTTGCGAGAAGCCGTCATCTTCTTTCGTCAATGGATAGAAATTATAACCAATGATGCACGATCTAAATGCTCTTGCCGTCTTCGCCCGTGTGGCGGAGGAGAAGAGTTTCCGGGCTGCAGCCGACCGGATCGGCGTGACGCGCTCAGCAGTCAGCCAGACGATCCGCAAGCTGGAAGAGACGTTGGGCATCGCGCTGGTGGCCCGCACGACACGCAGCGTGGCACTGACGGAAGCAGGCGAACGGTTGTACAGCCAGATCGCCCCCTCGCTAGCCGACATGAACGGTGCGCTGGAGGCTGCAGCAAACCTGCGTGGCAAACCGCGCGGACAGCTCAATCTTGCGGTCTCCTCGATCGCCGAGAGCTTCCTGTCCGGACCCGTCCTTGCGCGCTTCGCTCAAAATAACCCAGAAGTGAAACTGCATGTGACGGTGACCGACGAGGAGTTCGATATCGTCGCAGAGGGGTATGATGCCGGCGTCCGACTGGGCGAGGTGATCGCGCAGGACATGATCGCCATACCCGTGTCCGGCGACCTCCGGCAGCTCGCGGTGGCGTCCCCCGACTATCTCGCAGACAGCGGCATCCCCGATCATCCGCGCGATCTTGCAAACCATCGCTGCATCGGCTGGCGCGCGGGGCTACACGTCGCGCCCTATCGCTGGGAATTTGCAGAGAACGGCAAGGAGTTTTCTGTCGCGGTCGCCGACACCATCACCACCACCGACATGGCACTGATGGTGAAGCTCGCCATCGCTGGTGCAGGTATCACTTTCGGGATGGAGGATACGTTCCGGGAACCGCTGTCGCGTGGCGAACTGGTACCGGTTCTCGAGGCATACTGCCCCTCGTTTGCTGGCTTCTATCTCTATTATCCAAGTCGCCGAAACATGGCACCGAAACTTCGTGCTTTGGTCGACCACCTCAAACGATGAGGATGACAGAGCGCACCGGCTCGGCGGAGATTGACACAGACACCGTTCCGCTGGAGCCTTGTAGCATGCCACTCACCCACACCCCTTATGCCGGCCCGACGCGTCCCTTCACCATCGGTCTTTCCGCACTCGATCCTACCCGCTGGATCGAACCGGACGCCGATCTTGGCCACTACCTTTCGGAAAAGCGTGAACTGGCGGCGACACGGCTCGACGAAGTCTTCCGTGCAACGGACGATAGCCTCGACGCACAAAGGGAATGTCTCGCCGAAATAGTCACGCATCTGCAAACGCATCACGCGCAACAGATTAGTCGGGACAACCTTGCCGACGAGGCACTCCCCCCTTTGCTCCGCGCCGGCATGCTCATCCAGGACGACCTCGTCATCATGATGAAGCGCGAGGCCGGTTGGTTCACCGCCGCTGCCCACCTCTCCTTCCCTTCTTCCTGGTTGCTAGCGGAAAAGTTCGACCGGCCGATGGAGGAGGTCCACGAACATGTGCCGGGGTTCGAGGGCGGCACGCGCAATGCCGCGATGATCAACCGCATCTTCGACAACCTCCTGCCCGAGCAACCGGCTGAGCGCTTCAACTGGTCGATCAACTGGAGGCAACAGCTCTTCCACCCGGAAACGGGCCGAAACGACGCGGCCCACCCGGACGAAGCCGTGATCCGGGTCGAGCGGCAGACGCTGACAAAACTTCCGAAGACCGGCGCGATCGTGTTCACCATCCGTATCTATCTGGACCCCGTAACGCTGTTTCGCGCGCATCCTGAAGGCCAAAGGCTTGCGCGTGCGCTGGCTGACCAGTTGGAGGGCATGAACGAGCCCCAGCTTCGCTACAAGGGACTGGACCGCCAGCGAGAACGTCTGCTGTCGCGCCTGCTGCAGGATAGCGCCTGAAAATCGCCCATAGGCCTCATTCCAAGCACGCGCCGACCCTTTATTGTGTCAGAGTTTTGTGATCTAGAACCGGCATTATCGCGCCGGCCAGACAAGAAAAGGCCGGAAACACAGCCCGGAAAAGAACCGGGCTTCCAAGGAGATGGACATGAGCGAAAAGACCTACCCGGTTTACGGCGAGATCACCGGCCCGATCGTGATGATCGGCTTCGGCTCGATCGGCCGCGGCACCCTGCCGCTGATCGAACGCCACTTCAAGTTCGACAAGAGCCGGATGGTCGTCATCGATCCCCGCGGTGACGAGGAAGGCATCCTCGCCAAGCACGGCATCAAGCACATCCAAGCGCATGTCACCAAGGACAACTACAAGAAGCTCCTGAAGCCGCTGCTGACCGAAGGTGACGGCCAGGGTTTCTGCGTCAACCTCTCGGTCGACACCGGCTCGCTCGACCTGATCAAGTTCTGCCGCAAGCTTGACGTTCTCTACATCGATACGGTCGTCGAGCCCTGGCTCGGCTTCTACTTCGACAAGAACATGAAGAATTCCGAGCGCACGAACTACGCGCTGCGCGAAACCGTGCGCGCTGAAATCAAGAAGAACCCGGGCGGCACGACGGCCGTTTCGACCTGCGGCGCCAATCCCGGCATGGTTTCCTGGTTCGTCAAGCAGGCGCTCGTCAACCTCGCCAACGAAATCGGCGTCAAGTTCGATGAGCCGGATCAGCATGACCGTGAAGGCTGGGCCAAGCTGATGAAGAAGGTCGGCGTCAAGGGCATCCACATCGCCGAGCGCGATACCCAGCGCACCAAGAACCCGAAGCCGCTCAACGTCTTCTGGAACACCTGGTCGGTCGAAGGCTTCATCTCCGAAGGCCTGCAGCCCGCCGAACTCGGCTGGGGCACCCACGAAAACTGGATGCCGAAGAACGCCAAGAAGCACAAGAAGGGCTGCAAGGCCGCGATCTATCTCGAGCAGCCCGGCGCCAACACCCGCGTGCGCACCTGGTGCCCGACGCCAGGCCCGCAGTATGGCTTCCTCGTCACCCACAACGAGTCCATCTCGATCGCCGACTACTTCACCGTCGAGAAGGATGGCGAAGCCGTCTATCGCCCGACCTGCCACTATGCCTATCACCCGGCCAATGACGCCGTGCTCTCGCTGCACGAGATGTTCGGCAATGGCGGCACGCCGCAGCCGGTCCTGCATGTTCTTGACGAGCATGAACTGGTCGACGGCGTCGACGAATTGGGCGTACTACTCTACGGCCACGAGAAGAATGCCTACTGGTATGGTTCGCGCCTGTCGCTGGAAGAAACCCGCGAGATCGCCCCTTACCAGAACGCCACCGGTCTGCAGGTGACCTCTGCCGTGCTCGCGGGGATGGTCTGGGCTGTCGAGAACCCGAAGGCCGGCATCGTCGAAGCCGACGAGATCGACTACAAGCGCTGCCTTGAAGTTCAGACGCCGTATCTTGGCCCGGTGGAAGGCCACTACACCGACTGGACCCCGCTCGATGGTCGCCCGGGCCTCTTCCCGGAAGATCTCGATGAAAAGGATCCGTGGCAGTTCCGGAACATCCTGGTTCGCTGAGAGTTCACTGACATTGAGAAGGCCCGCTGAAACGGCGGGCCTTTGTCATGCAAAAACTGCAGCATCAAGGTCGGGATAACCTTGTCGCCACGGCCTTGGCGCCTTGCTTTGGCCAAGGCTTCGCGGCATGGTTTGCGCGAACAATCGAGAGGCGGACGGCGCTGCCGATACGCCGTGAAGGTGGGAGACAAGAATGAAAATCAGATCCCTGGTTGCGATCACAACGGCGGGCATCGCCCTTTCGTCCTGCTATTCAAGCCCGCCGCGCCAGCTTCCGTCGGTCCAGCAAGGCCCCTCGATCGAAGGCGCCTGGGTCGATCCGAACGGCATCGCCTCCACGTTCCAGGGCGGCACCTTCACCACCCGCACCACGGACAGCAACCAGATCCTGGCCTCCGGCACCTACACGCTGATCAACGATCGGCTGGTCGAGATCAACATGACCTCGCTGGTCCGCAATACGCAGCAGAAGGTCAATTGTGCCCTTGTCACCCCGTCCCAGCTCAACTGCACCTCGGACAGCGGGGCGCAATTCTCCCTCGCCCGCCGCGGCTGAAAACAGACTTCCGAGACCATGTTTCGAAGCGGCCCGAGTGGCCGCTTCTTTCGTTTCGGCATTCTCTAACATGTGCGACAGCGGCCGATTTTCGCTTGCCCTGCCACGGTCTTGATGAAAACATCCGCCATCCGAATTCTGGCGCGCGGCTGTCATCGACCCGCGCCAGACTGGGGTGAGATGGAATGGTTTGGAACAGGAGAACAAGATGTTCAGACATTTGAAGATTGGCCTATTCAGCGCCTCGGTGCTGGCGCTGACGGCAGGCACAGCTCTGGCCGATTTCGAACTCAACATCCTGCATATCAACGACCTGCATTCGCGCATCGAGGCGATCGGCAAGACGGACTCCACCTGCTCGGAGGAAGATGCGGCGGCCAACGAATGCTTTGGCGGCATCGCGCGGGTCAAAGCGGCGATCGACGCCCGTCGTGCCGAACTCTCGGGCAAGAACATCCTGACGCTCGATGCAGGTGACCAGTTCCAGGGCTCGCTCTTCTATACCACCTACAAGAGTGCCCCGATCGCCGATTTCATGAACGGCATTGGCTTCGACGCCATGGCGATCGGCAACCACGAATTCGACGACGGCCCGGAAGAACTGGCCAAGTTCATCGACGCGCTGCAGTTCCCGATGATCTCGGGCAACACCCTGGCGGGCTTGAACTCGCCGGTCGCCGACAAGTTCAAGCCCTACATCGTCAAGGATCTCGGCGGTGAAAAGGTGGCAGTCGTCTCCGTCCTCGCGACCGACACCGACGAGACTTCCTCACCGGGCGACGCCATCCTCTTCGCCGACGAGATCGCTTACCTCAAGGAAGCCGTGACGGAAATCGAAGGCCAGGGCATCGACAAGATCGTGCTGCTCTCGCATGTCGGCTACGTCAGGGACCAGGAAATCGCCGCAGCCGTTGACGGCATCGACGTGATCGTCGGCGGCCACAGCCATACGCTGCTCTCCAACACCGACGAGAAGGCCGCCGGCCCCTATCCGACATTGGTCAAGAACCCCGCCGGCAAGGACGTGCCTATCGTACAGGCCTATGCCTATTCCAAGTATCTCGGCGACCTGACGGTGGTCTTCGATGATGCCGGCGTGGTGAAATCCACCTCCGGCGAGCCGAAGCTGCTCGACGCCTCCGTGACACCCGATGCCGGTTACGTGGCCAAGGTCGCAGAACTCGGTGGTCCGATCGAGGAATTGAAGAAGAAGGAAATCGGCGCGACAGCAGACGGCGTCGACGGTTCCCGTGAAGTTTGCCGCGCCACGGAATGTACCATGGGCAACCTCGTCGCCGACGCCATGGTCGATCGTCTCAAGGATCAGGGCATCACCATCGCGATCCAGAATGGCGGAGGCCTGCGCGCCTCGATCGATGCCGGCACCGTGACCATGGGTGAGGTCCTCACAGTCCTGCCGTTCCAGAACACCCTCGCCTCCTTCCAACTGAAGGGCTCGGATGTCGTGGCGGCCCTCGAAAATGGCGTGAGCCAGGTCGAGGAAGGCGCCGGGCGCTTCCCGCAGGTATCCGGCCTCAAATACACGGCCGACCTGAACAAGCCTGCCGGCAGCCGCATCACCGCGGTCGAGGTCAAGGAAGGCGATGCCTTCGTTGCAATTGATCCGAACAAGATCTATGGCGTCGCCACCAACAACTACATGCGCACCGGCGGCGACGGCTACAAGGTTTTCGCGACCGGCGGCCAGAACGCCTATGACTTCGGACCGGGCCTGGAGACTGTCGTGGCGGACTACATTGCCAAGAACAATCCCTACAAGCCCTACACGGACGGCCGCATCACCGTCATCGCCGCAGCGGCGCCAGCCGAGCCGGCCCCTGCGACCGCCGATGCCGGAACCACGCCGGCAGCCCCTGCAGCGACCGAAGCGCCGGCCACCGCTGCTGCGACGCCTGAAACGGCAGCCCCGGCCACGCCGACGGCGACGGAAACTGCCACGGCAGCAGCAGCAACCGTCTACAAGGTGGTTGCCGGCGACAGCCTCTGGAAGATCGCGGAAGCCACCTATGGCGACGGCATGTTCTGGAGCAAGATCGCCGAGGCAAACACGCTACGCAATCCGAACGTGATCTCCATCGGAAGCGAATTGCAGCTTCCGGCGAAGTAAGCCAGTTTGCCGCATGACAAAAGCCGGTCCGGGCTTCCCCGGGCCGGCTTTTGCTTTTATCAGATGATCTCAACTGGCCATCGTCACGTAACGGTAGAGATATCTTCACCAGGACAACACAATGAACGCACTCCCCGCCCATTGGCCTTCCGACCATCCTCCTGTCAATTTCGGCAAGGTCGGCGTGCTGCTTGTCAATCTCGGAACACCTGACGGCACCGACTACCGCTCCATGCGCCGCTATCTCGAGGAGTTCCTGACAGACAAGCGCGTCATCGAGTGGTCACGGTGGTTCTGGTACCCCATTCTCTACGGCATCGTCTTGAACAAGCGCCCGCAGAAGGTGGGCAAGGCCTATGAGGAGATCTGGAACAAGGATCTCGATGAGAGCTATTTGCGCACCTACACCCGGAGTCAGGCCGAGAAGCTGGCGGTGGCGTTAAAGGATCTTCCAAACGTGCATGTCGACTGGGCCATGCGCTATGGCCAGCCGGCGATCCAGGCAAAGATGAACGAGATGCAGAAGGCAGGCTGCGAGCGCATCCTCGTCTATCCGCTCTACCCGCAATATGCCGCTGCCACCACCGCGACCGTCAACGACGAGGCCTTCAAGGCGCTTCTGAAAATGCGCTGGCAGCCGGCGCTGCGCACCGTGCCGCAATATGCCGACGACCCGGTCTACATCGAGGCACTCGCGAACTCGATCAACCAGCACCTCGCCTCCCTCGATTGGGAGCCGGAATTGGTCATCACCTCCTATCACGGCATTCCGAAGTCCTACTTCATGAAGGGCGATCCCTATCACTGCCAGTGCTACAAGACGACGCGCCTGCTGCGCGAGCACCTTGGCTGGGAGAAGGACAAGCTGATGGTCACCTTCCAGTCCCGTTTCGGACCGGAAGAATGGCTGCAGCCATATACCGACAAGACAGTGGAGAAACTCGCCAAGGACGGCGTCAAGCGCATCGCCATCATGAACCCCGGCTTCGTCTCCGATTGCCTGGAAACGCTGGAGGAAATCGCCGGCGAGGCGGGCGAGGATTTTCTCCACAATGGTGGTGAGAAATTTTCCCATATCCCCTGTCTCAACGACAGCTCGGATGGCATGCGCGTGATCGAAAATGTCGTGCGCCGGGAATTGCAGGGCTGGGCCTGAGACTCTCGTCGGCAAATGAGTAACAATAGACTTCAGGAAGGGCTGCCGAGAGGCGGCCCTTTTTGTCGAATGCGCGTTCGGTTTAGACCGAAGGCCGGAGCAGCCGTGAACCTCCGCCTCTGACTGCTACAAAATGATGCAACCCAAACGATGTTCGTCGCTGCGACCGATTTGAAGGATCGCCCACTTTCGCGCGCAATTGCCCAAATTTAATGCGTATTTTCATTCGGTTAGACATATTCAAACGTCGGACTCCACAACCGATCCAACAACTCGAAGCTGTCCCAGTGCGCAGACCGAAAGCATTCACGAAGGCCTAAACCATTGGATTTTAATATAATTGTAGATAGGTGATTTCTTATATTAAGGTTCCATTTAGTAATGATCCCTAGAATTAGGGGGAGTTGAAGGAGACCATCATGAAATTCATCAAGACCGCACTGGCATCGACATTCCTCGCCATGTCGCTCGCCACCGCGCATGCAGAACCGCCACAGCCAGACATGGACAAGCTGATCTCGCCGGAACTCCTGCAGCAGATTCAGGAGTTCATCTCGGCCGAGATCGTCACCGTGTCGGTCCAGGCGCAGAACGCCCGCCTGAACGACTTGTCTCAGGACAAGATCGACGCACTGGACAACCAGTGGAAGGCCGAGCGCGAGGCCGCCGACAAGCCGCTAATTGCAGCCACGCTTTCCAGCCCGCTTTCTGTCTATCTTGCCCGCATCCAGGGCAAGTCGCTCGGCCTCTATCCCGAAATCTTCGTGATGGACCAGAACGGCCTCAATGTCGGCCAAAGTTCGGTCACCAGCGATTTCTGGCAGGGCGACGAGGACAAGTTCCAGAAGACCTATGACGTTTCCGACGATGCAATCTTCATCGACGCGGCCGAGTGGGACGACGAACTGAAGATCTGGCGCAATCAGGTGAGCTTCACGCTGCTCGACAGCGCCAAGAAAAAGATCGGCGCCGTCACCGTCGAACTCAACCTCACGGAACTCGAGCGCCGGGCCCTCGCCGGCAGCTGATCCGTTGATCACGACCCCATGATGGCGGCCGTCTTGTAAAACATGATCCAATTCGACCCCGACCGGGACAGGATTTCACTATGCTCAAGAACCTATCCGTAAGCGCCAAGGGCTTTCTCGCTTTCGGACTCCTCGCCGCCATCGCGATCGCAGCCTCCACCTTCATGCACAACCGCGCGATCATCGCGAGTGAGCACGTCGCCGAGACGGCCGTGGTCAACAATGTGGTTGCCGCCATCGACGAATTCTCCTCCGATCTCTACATCGCGGATCTTCAGTTGAAGACTTTCCTTCTGACCGGCAACCGCGACTATGCGGAAGGCGCGCAGAGCGTTGCAGCCGAGATGGACAAGGACAAGGTCGGCATCGAGGCACTCGTCTCGGCCTCGGCTCCTGCCGAACTGGCAAAGTTCAAGGAAGCGATCACCGCGCTCGATGCCTGGAAGGCGAATTTCCTGGACCGTCAAATCCTTTTGATGCGTGACCCTGCGACCGTCGAACTCGCACGTGCCATCGAAGTCACCGGCGAAGGCGAAGCTTTGGTCAAGGCCTTCGAAGACGACCTCTCCGATCTCAAGGCTACGCTTTCAGCGCGTGCTGCGACGGCGGCTGCCAACCAGACTGCAGCTCTGTCACTGGTGGAAACAGTCAGCCTTGCCGCCTCGATCATCGTCGGCATCGCGGCCGTGCTCATGGGCTTCCTGAACTTCCAGCTCGTGTCCAGGCCACTGGGCAAGCTTGCCGATGCCACGACCCGTCTGTCGGAAGGCGACTTGAACGTCGCCATCGATCAGGGCGGCAAAGACGAAATCGGTCGCATGTCGGCCGCCATGCAGGTCTTCCGCGAAGCGGCCATTGCCAACAAGCGTCTGGAAGCCGAGGCAGATGGCAATCGCCGTCAGGCCGAAGCCGATCGCATCGCTGCCCAGCAGCGTGCAGAAGCAGACGCTGCCGAGCGTCTTCGGATCGCGACCTCCGGCCTCGCAACTGGCCTGAAGCGTCTCGCCTCCGGCGATCTCGCTTTCCAGATTACCGAAGCCTTTGCCCCGGATTTCGAAGCCTTGCGCCACGATTTCAACCAGTCGGTTCTCCAGCTCAACCAGACCATGGCTGGCATCACCAACAGCGTGGCAACGATGGAGACCGGCACCCGCGAAATCGCATCGGGCACCGATCATCTGTCGAAGCGCACCGAACAGCAGGCCGCAGCCCTTGAAGAGACCGCAGCGGCTGTCGAGCAAATCACGGCAAACGTCGTAAACTCGACCAAGCGCACGGAAGAGGCTCGTGGCGTCGCCGCGCACGCCAACACCTCGGCAAACCAGTCGTCTGAAGTCGTCGCCCGCGCCGAAGAGGCAATGCGCCGCATCGAAGGCTCTTCGCAGCAGATCTCCAACATCATCGGCGTGATCGACGAAATCGCCTTCCAGACGAACCTTCTGGCGCTCAATGCAGGCGTCGAGGCAGCGCGTGCCGGCGAAGCCGGCAAGGGTTTCGCCGTCGTCGCCCAGGAAGTCCGCGAACTCGCCCAGCGCTCTGCAAACGCGGCAAAGGAGATCAAGGCGCTCATCCAGAACTCCTCTACGGAAGTTGCGGGTGGTGTGGATCTCGTGCGCAAGACGGGAGAGGCTCTTCGCACGATTGGCGGCTTCATCAGCGAAATCAACACGCATATGGATGCGATCGCGATTTCGGCCAAGGAACAGGCAACCGGCCTCTCGGAAGTCAACCATGCCGTCAACTCGATGGACCAGACGACCCAGCAGAACGCCGCCATGGTCGAAGAATCGAATGCAGCATCCGGCGCCCTGGCGACGGAGGCCGCCAAGCTGCGCGACCTGATCTCGCACTTCACCATCGACGGCGTCCAGCAGACGCAGGCCTCAGCGCTGCGGGAAACCGCCCGCACAATGGCGCAGCCGGCCGCCCACCGCGCACAGGCACCAAGGGCAGCAGAGCCCGCACGCCGCAGCGCCCCTGCCCCGCGGAGCCACGGCAACGCCGCCGTGGCGCAGGAGAGTTGGGAAGAGTTCTGAGACGAAACAACTCGGACCTAAATGCAAGGGCGGCAGGCGCGATCCTGCCGCCGTTTCTGTTTTGTGCGGCCCCTCGGGCAGGCCGACAAGTTGTCGACGCTGTGACAGGCAAACCTTGCAATTCGACTGACACCCCACGATGTTAGATCGCGGGGGCGCGGTATCCGCCGCGTCAAAGCTGGAGGTTCTCATGCCCATCACCGGTCCGGATATTGTCGTCATTGCACTCGTCGTGCTGGTCATCCTGGTGCTGTTTGCCGGCATCAAGACCGTGCCGCAGGGCTACCGCTACACGATCGAGCGCTTCGGCCGCTATACCCGCACCCTTGAGCCGGGCCTCAACCTGATCATCCCGTTCTTCGAGCGCATCGGCTCCAAGATGAACGTGATGGAGCAGGTGCTCGACGTGCCCACCCAGGAGGTGATCACCAAGGACAACGCTTCGGTTTCGGCCGACGCCGTCGCCTTCTACCAGGTGCTGAACGCCGCCGAAGCCGCCTATCAGGTCGCCAATCTCGAAAATGCCATCCTCAACCTGACCATGACCAATATCCGATCGGTCATGGGCTCGATGGACCTCGACGAGCTGCTCTCGAACCGCGAAGTGATCAACGACCGCCTGCTGCGTGTCGTCGACGAAGCCGTGCGCCCCTGGGGCATCAAGGTAACCCGCGTCGAGATCAAGGACATCCAGCCGCCGGCCGACCTGGTGGATGCCATGGGCCGGCAGATGAAAGCAGAACGTGAGAAGCGCGCCCAGGTTCTCGAAGCCGAGGGTTTCCGCAACGCCCAGATCCTGCGCGCCGAAGGTGCCAAGCAGTCAGCCATCCTGGAGGCCGAAGGCCAGCGTGAAGCCGCCTATCGCGAAGCCGAAGCCCGCGAGCGTCTGGCGGAAGCCGAAGCCACCGCCACCCGCCTCGTCTCCGAAGCGATTGCCGCCGGTGACGTCAACGCCATCAACTACTTCGTCGCCCAGAAATACACCGAAGCAATGACGGCGATCGGCACGGCCAACAATTCCAAGATCGTTCTGATGCCGATGGAGGCCACCGCGCTGATCGGTTCTCTGGGCGGCATCGGCGCCATCGCCCGCGAAGTCTTCGGCGACGAAAAGCGCCCTGCCCCGCCGCGCCCGGCGCCCACTACACCGCGGACCACGCCGCCGATCTCCTCCTTCAATCCCAACGGCGAGTGATGGCCATGCTCGGCCGCATCATCGCCGAACTCGGTCCCTGGAGCTGGTGGGTGCTCGGCATGCTGCTTCTGGCCGCCGAACTCGTGATGCCCGGCGTCTTCCTCGTCTGGATCGGGCTCGGCGCGATCCTGACAGGAGCGGTATCGCTGCTGCTCTGGGATGCAGGCTTCTGGACGTGGCAGGTGCAGTCGCTCGTCTTCGCCGCCAGTGCCGTGGTCTTCACGCTTGCCGGCCGACGCTATTTTTCCAGTCTCGAAACCGAGAGCGACGAGCCACTGCTTAACCAAAGGGGCGCCAGCCTTGTCGGCCGCACTGCCGTGCTGGCCGAGCCGATCCGCGAGGGTCGTGGCCGCATTCGCCTGGACGACACCTTCTGGCTGGTAGCAGGGCCTGATCTGCCGAGCGGCACAAGGGTCAAGATCGTATCCAGCACCGGCCGGGATCTGACGGTGGAAAAAGCTTAGGCCGCTTCAGGCGACGCCGATCCTGAGCAGATCGTGGAAGTGGATGAGACCAATCGGCGTGTTCTCGTCGTCGACCACGATCAGCGCGCCGATCCCATGCTTGTTGATCATGGCTGCAGCCGTCGTGGCCAGAGCATCGCCCTTGATGACCTTGGGGTTGCGGGTCATGACATCCTCGACATTGAGGACCGAGAGATCGCGGGCGAGGTTGCGGGCCATGTCGCCCTCGGTGACTATACCGCAAAGCTTGCCGGTCTCATCCGTGATGCCAACGCAGCCGAAATGCTTGTGCGACAATGTCCTGACCGCATCGGGCATCGATGTGCCGAGCGGCACCATCGGCAAGCGGTCGCCAGTATGCATGATGTCGCGCACATGGGTGAGCGCCGCACCGAGCTTGCCACCCGGATGGAAGGTACGGAAGTCCGATGGCGAGAAACCGCGGGCTTCCAGAAGCGCGATAGCAATTGCATCGCCAATCGACAATTGCAGAACCGCAGACGTCGTCGGCGCCAATCCGTGCGGGCACGCTTCCTGGATCTTCGGCATCAGCAGCACGACATCGGCATTGCGCGCGAGCGTCGAATTTTCACCGGCCGTGATGGCGATGAGCGGGATGGAGAAGCGGCGCGAAAAGGCGAGAATACCCTGCAGCTCGGCCGTCTCGCCGCCCCAAGAGATCGCGAGGATCGCATCGTCCTGGGCAATCATGCCGAGATCACCGTGATTGGCTTCCGCAGGATGCACAAAGAAGGCCGGCGTCCCCGTCGAGGCGAAGGTCGCGGCAATTTTTGAACCGATATGCCCGCTTTTGCCGACGCCGGTGACAATGACACGGCCGGTGATCTCACCGATCGTCTTGACGGCATGGCAGAAAGGCGCGGCGAGCGGCCCCGCCAGCGCTTCCTCGAGCACCCGCAATCCCTCGCGCTCGGTCGAGACGACCCGAAGAGCGGATTCGGTGGCACTGGCTTCGACGAGATTGACTGCGCGCTTGATCATGCCGTCCCATACTGCGTTTGTAGGCTGCTGTAAATTCTTGTGCAAGGTAACTGGCTGCGGCCTGTCAAACCAAGGCACCGCGAAGCGACTGCAACCAAACATTAACCATCAGGCTTTACGTTTGGGTAAGCATTGCAGATTGCCGGGCGCAAGAATGACCTTAGTCGAAAATCGGGACAAGCGCGGCACGGGCCGCCTCGGGCTGCGCGCCTTTGCAAGCGTGCTGGCATTGTCCGTGCTAGCGCACCCATCCCTCCTTTCCGCCCAGCAGTCCAAGACCGGTGAAAGCACAACGGGCACATCGCTCCCCGCCTGGTCTCTGCTGCCCGGATCCGCACAGGAAACGACTGCCGCGGCAACAGCAAACGGCGCCTCCGCGCCGCAACAGACCGGCGCCACGGCCCCATCCACGACAGCAACCGATCCGCTGGCAACTGGAACGGTTGCGCCCGGCGGTCAGACGCTGGAACCACTGACGGACCCCGACGCCACCCCGGTGGATGAGGATATCGGACGACAGAACCTGCGCGAGCCCCGCCTCGACAACCCGACCGCCGAGCGCATCAGCCGCGAGCTCGATTCTGAAGACGACAGCGGCATCCGGCTGGGCACCTTGATCCTGCGCCCCTCGATCAGCCAGAAACTGGGCAGCGAAACGGAAAAGAGCGGCAGCGTGAAAGACGACCGCATCTTCTCCGAAACCGGTCTCAAGGGCACGATCACGTCGGACTGGTCCCGCCACGAGCTCTCCGTGGGAGCGGAAGGTACCTGGCAGGAAACGCTCTCTGGCGACGAAACCGACAAGCCGCGGGCCGATATCGATGCACGCCTGCGTCTCGACCTTGCAGACGACACGATCGCCACCCTGTCAGGCACCTACAGTTTCGGCCGCGAAGACAGCGACGATCCGAACGCCGTCAGCGGTGCCAAGGTTCAGTCCGGGGTAAATGAATATGGTGCCGGCGCCTCGATAGAACGGGATTTCGGGCTTATCCGCGGCTCAATCGCAGCCGACGTGACGCGCCTTCAATACTCCGACGCCGAACTCTCGGATGGCTCGACGCTTGAGCGCAGCGATCGAAACCGCAACCGCTATGCTCTGACCAGCCGTCTCGGCTACGAACTCTCGCCGGCCCTCATCCCCTTCATCGAAGGCACGATCGGGCGCATTGATTACGACGATGCCGTTGATTCCGCCGGCTATCGCCGATCGGCCGACCTCTATGGTGCAAAGACCGGCGTCGCTGTTGATCTCGGCGAAAAACTGCGCGGCGAGATCGCCGTCGGCTACGAACATCAGAAGTTCGAGGATGGCCGGCTGGAGGAGCTTTCCGCCCTCACCGTGGACGGCAATATTTTCTGGTCGCCGCGCGAAGGCACGAGCATTGACGTCACGCTCGACACGAGCATCGACCCGTCAACGACAGCAGGTGTAAACGGCGCCACGATCCATCGCGTGACGGCGCAACTTGCACACGACCTGCGCTCGAACCTCGTTGCCCGCCTGACCGGCGGCACGACTTTCACGCGATATGATGGGGATGCGGCTTCGGTCGATACAACCGCCTACCTCGCCGGCGCCGGCCTGACCTGGAAGGTCAACCGCTACCTCGACGCGACAGCTGATCTCACCTACGAACGCACGAATTACAAGACGGGCAGCGACAACCAGAGCCTGACGGCACTGGTGGGCCTGACCGCCAAGCGCTGAGCCCGGCGGTCAGGAAGCTGTTCACTTGAGGGCTGCGAGCAGCGCCTTCAACTGGTCTTCGATGGCCGGGCGGATATCGGCACGCTCGATGGCGAAGGCGACGTTCGCCAGGATGAAGCCATCCTTGGCACCGCAGTCGAAGGTCTGCCCCTTGAAGTGATATCCGGCAAAGTCCTGGCTCTGGGCGAGCTTCAGCATACCGTCGGTGAGCTGGATCTCGTTGCCGGCACCACGCTCCTGCGTCGACAGGATTTCGAAGATCTCCGGCTGAAGGATATAGCGGCCGTTGATGAAGAAGTTAGACGGAGCGGTGCCCTTGGCAGGCTTCTCGACCATCTGGTTGATTTTGAAGCCGCCTTCCAGCGTCTCGCCGACACCGACGATGCCGTATTTATGTGCCTGTTCGGGAGCACATTCCTCGACAGCCACGATGTTGCCGCCGGTCTTCTCGTAAAGTTCGACCATGCCCTTGAGGCAGCCCTTTTCTGCGCGCATAATCATGTCAGGCAAAAGAAGGGCGAAAGGTTCGTGCCCCACGATGTCGCGAGCACACCAGACGGCGTGTCCGAGACCGAGCGGCTCCTGTTGGCGCGTGAAGCTGGTCTGACCGGCCGTCGGCTGAAGGGACTCGAGCAGCGAGAGTTCGGCATTCTTGTTGCGGGCTTTCAGCGTCTGCTCAAGCTCGAACTGGATGTCGAAATAGTCCTCGATGACCGCCTTGCCACGGCCGGTCACGAAGACGAGATGCTCGATCCCGGCTTCGATTGCCTCGTCGACCACGTACTGGATGACGGGCTTGTCGACGACGGTGAGCATTTCCTTCGGCACCGCCTTGGTGGCCGGCAGAAAACGGGTGCCGAGACCGGCGACGGGAAACACGGCTTTCCGGAGCTTTTTAGTCTGAACCACACATCCCTCCTGGAGGATCTAATCGATTAACGCCTTCATTACGCGGTTACGCCCAGTAACATATAATTGCTTCAAAATGGCAAAGACTAAGCTTGGGCGGACCGCGTGGTAAACGGTTTGTTGACTGAACAGCGTTAACCTGTGGTGAACAGCCTTGTTCCGGCTGCCAACACGAGAATGCACGGGAGATGCCCATGAAAAGACACCGCCCCAGCCTGCTCGGCGCGATTGCCCTGACGCTTTCGACGGCGCTTATTCCGCTGAACGCCTTCGCAGATGCCGGTTTCCAGAAGTGGATCCGCGACTTTTATCCGACGGCCGCGAAAGCCGGGATCACAGAACGCACCTACCGCCAGGCTTTCAACGGCGTGAACGAACCAGACCAGTTCGTGCTCGAAAAGGCGGCCTACCAGCCCGAGTTCAAGTCGGAGATCTGGGACTATCTCGATAGTCGCGTGAACCCCTATACGGTGAAGATCGGCCAGGAGATGCTGGCCAAGCATGGCCGGCTGCTGACGGCGCTGGAAAGCCATTTCGGCGTCGACAAGCATGTGCTGCTCGCCATCTGGTCGATGGAATCGAACTACGGCGCTGCCTTGGAGCGCCCCGACCGCCTGCACAACGTCCCGCGTTCGCTGGCGACCCTCGCCTATGCCGACCGCAAGCGCGCAAAGTTTGCCCGCACGCAGCTAATAGCTGCGCTCAAGATGCTGCAGACCGGCGACGTATCCAACAAGAACCTGATGGGATCCTGGGCCGGAGCGATGGGCCACACCCAGTTCATCCCGACCAGCTACCTTCTCTACGGCATCGATGCCGATGGCAACGGCAGCAAGGATATCTGGCACTCGATCCCTGACGCGCTCGCAACCGCCGCCAATCTGCTTGCCAAGAACAACTGGCAGTCCGGCCGTACCTGGGGCTACGAGATCGTCGTGCCGCGCGGCGGCCACAAGTTCAGCGGTCAAACTAAGACGTTGGCCCAGTGGCAGGCGCTCGGCTTTGCCCGTCCGACGGGCAAGGGCTTCAAGAACGGCGCAGAACGCGCCGAACTGAAAATGCTAGGCGGTTCGAATGGTCCGGGCTTTCTGATGACCAAGAACTTCTTCGTCATCAAGCGCTACAACGCTGCCGACAGCTATGCACTCGGTGTCGGCCTGCTGGCCGACGAGATCGCCGGTTACGGTGGCATGAAGCAGCGCTGGCCGCGGCCGAACGGTACGCTCGATATGAAGGAAAAGTTCGAACTGCAGACGCGCATGCAAGCGCTCGGCTATTACGACGGAAAGATCGACGGCAATTTCGGCTCCGGCTCGAAGGCCGCCATCACCGCCATTCAGCAGCGCCTCGGCATGGCGGCAGACGGCCAGCCGTCGCGCGTCCTGCTCGATGCCCTGCGGAACTGATCGCGACAGTTCCAGCCGACGGAACGATTGACTTGCCCTCCGCCGCGATCCAGAAACATGGGATCGCGGCGGATTGTTTTTGAGCTGTCGCGGAGACGGCGATGGAGTGGAACTTGAAGAGCCCGCGTGGACCCCTTGCCCGCTTTTTGACTCTCGGCCTGGCACTGATGCTCGGCGCGACGGCACTCCTCACCTCGGCCGCAGAAGCCCAGCAACCCGAGCGACGCCGCAACCTCCTCGACCTGCTGTTCGGCCAACGCCAGCCGGTCTATGTGCCGCCCCAAGACGTCCAGCGGCCACGCGCGGGCAAGGTTCGCAAGAAGAACAGTGGCAGCGTCACCACGATCCAGACGCGCGCACCTTCGACCCGGGCCGCAGCAGCCCCGCCGCCACCGCCGAAACTCGACACCGCTAAGAAGGTGCTCGTAGTCGGCGATTTCGTCGCGAGCGCCCTGGGCGACGGCCTGAAGGCCGCCTTTGAGGATTCCCCCGGCGTCGTGGTGGAGAGCCGGGCCAACGGTTCCTCTGGCCTCGTGCGCGACGATTTCTACGACTGGCCCGGCGCGCTCCCGGCTCTCGTGGCCGAGATCAAGCCCAGTGTGCTGGTGATCCAGGTCGGCGCCAACGATCGGCAGCAACTTGTGACATCGGATGGTCGCCTTGATTTCCGCACCGATCCCTGGTTCGCAGCCTATGGCGAGCGGGTGGCCCGCCTCGCGACGGTGGCCGCGGAAACCCGCGTGCCGGTCATCTGGGTCGGCCTGCCAGCCTTCCGGCCGCAGAACATGACGGCTGACGCGCTGCGCCTCAACACCATCTATCGTGCCGGCATCGAGAAGGTGAGTGGGGAGTTCGTTGATGTTTGGGAAGGCTTCGTCGACCAGGAAGGCCGCTTCATCGTCACCGGCTCTGACATCAACGGCCAGCCTGTGCGCCTGCGCGGCAATGACGGTATCAACTTTACCGGCCCCGGTAAGCGCAAGCTCGCCTTCTATGTCGAGAAGTCCGCGCGCCGCTATCTCGGCGACATGACGAGCCCGGATCTCGTCCGTCTCGATGGCAGCAACCTGCCGGAATTGCTGAGCCTGCCACCCTCGGAAAGCAAGGCCATCGTCACCACGCCGCCGATCGACCTCTTCGATCCAGAGCTTGACGGGGCGGACGAGCTGCTGGGCGGTACGCTCCCGCCCTCCTCCAGCTTTCCCACGCCCCGCGACCAGCTCGTCCAGAACGGTCGCCTGCCGGATCCGCCGGTTGGCCGTGTGGACTATGTCAAGCGTGCTCCGACTGCCGCAGCGACAACGACAACGCCTGCAACGGCCACGCCTTAAGCCCTCGAAAACACCATCCAAAATCAAAAGGGGCCGCTCGAAAGCGACCCTTTATCGTTTCTCGATGTGGGCTGCCTCAGCGCGGCAACACGCTTTCGCCCATCAGCGCCTCGTCGATGGCACGCGCGGCCTGACGGCCCTCGCGGATCGCCCAGACGACCAGCGACTGGCCGCGACGGGCGTCGCCGGCGACCCAGAGCTTGTCGACGGACGAGTGATAGTCCTTCTCGTTGGCGACGACATTGGTCGAGCCACGACGGTCGGTGTTGAGCTCCAGCTTGCCGTCGAGATCCTTCAGCACGCTGTCGGTGAACGGACCTGAAAAGCCGATCGCGATGAAGGCAAGATCGGCCTTGATGATGAACTCGGTGCCCGGGATCGGCTTGCGGCGCTCGTCGACCTGGCAGCACTTCACGCCAGTCAGAACGCCGTCTTCGCCGACGAATTCGAGCGTTGCCACCTGGAATTCGCGGTTCGCACCTTCGGCCTGGCTCGACGAGGTGCGCATCTTGGTCGCCCAGAACGGCCAGATGGCAAGTTTGTCTTCCGTCTGCGGCGGACGCGGGCGGATGTCGAGCTGGGTCACCTTGACGGCGCCCTGGCGGAAGGCCGTGCCGACGCAGTCAGAGGCCGTGTCACCACCACCGACGACGACGACATGCTTGCCGCCGGCGAGGATCGGATCGGCCGGCCAGCCGACGCTATCGATGTTTTCGCGACCAACGCGACGGTTCTGCTGCACGAGATACGGCATGGCATCGTGGACGCCATGAAACTCGACGCCGGGAATGCCGGCTTCGCGCGGGGTTTCCGAGCCGCCGCAATAGAGCACGGCATCATAATCCGCACGCAGCTTCTCGACGCTGACGTCGACGCCGACATTCACGCCGCAATGGAAGGTGACGTTTTCGCCCTTCATCTGCTCGACGCGGCGATCGATGAAGTTCTTCTCCATCTTGAAATCAGGGATGCCGTAGCGCAGCAGGCCACCGGGCTTGGATTCGCGCTCATAGACATGAACTTCGTGACCGGCGCGGCCAAGCTGCTGGGCAGCGGCGAGACCCGACGGACCGGAGCCGATGACGGCAACCTTCTTGCCGGTATGGATCGTCGCCGGCTGCGGCACGATAAAGCCAAGCTCATAGGCCTTGTCGGCAATCGCCTGCTCGACAGTCTTGATCGCGACCGGCGTGTCTTCGAGGTTCAGCGTGCAGGCTTCCTCGCACGGCGCCGGGCAGACGCGGCCGGTGAATTCCGGAAAATTGTTCGTCGAGTGGAGGTTGCGGATCGCCTCCTCCCACTTGTTGTTATAGACGAGGTCGTTCCAGTCGGGGATCTGGTTATGCACCGGACAGCCGGTCGGGCCATGGCAATAGGGAATGCCACAATCCATGCAGCGCGCCGCCTGCTTGGTAACCTCAGCATCCGACATGGGGATGGTGAATTCGCGGAAATGGCGGATGCGGTCGGAGGCCGGCTGATACTTCGCCACCTGCCGGTCGATTTCCATGAAACCTGTAACCTTGCCCATTTTAAAGTCCTGCTAATCTGAGCTTCAACTGCACGGCCGAGCCGTGGGCGGCGACATCCCGGCCTATCCGGGATGTCGAGGTGGCAATCATTCGGCGGCAACGCCCATGCGCATGCGTTCCATCTCCTCAAGCGCACGGCGGTATTCGACCGGCATGACCTTGCGGAACTTCGGACGATACTCGGCCCAGCTGTCGAGGATCTGCTTGGCACGGTTCGAACCCGTGTAATGCAGATGGTTCGAGATGAGCTGGTAGAGGCGCTCCTCGTCGTGGCGGGTCATGTCACCGGACACGTCAACAAGGCCCTTGTGCATGAGGTCGCCGCCGTGATGGTGCAGCTTCTCCAGCATGTCGTCCTCTTCCGGAACCGGCTCGAGTTCAACCATGGCCATGTTGCAGCGCTTGGCGAAATCGCCGCTCTCATCGAGCACGTAAGCCACACCGCCCGACATGCCGGCCGCGAAGTTGCGGCCGGTTTCGCCGAGCACGACGACCACGCCGCCGGTCATGTACTCGCAGCCGTGGTCACCCACGCCCTCGACAACGGCGATTGCACCCGAGTTGCGGACAGCGAAACGTTCGCCGGCGACACCGCGGAAATAGCACTCGCCAGAGATCGCGCCGTACAGCACGGTGTTGCCGACTATGATCGAGTTTTCCGCGATGATGCGGGCATTTTCCGGCGGACGCACGATGATGCGGCCACCCGACAGCCCCTTGCCGACATAGTCGTTGCCGTCACCCACGAGGTCGAAGGTGATGCCACGCGACAGGAAGGCGCCGAAGGACTGACCGGCGGTGCCGTTCAGCGTGACATGGATGGTGTCGTCCTTCAGACCCTTGTGGCCATAGCGCTTGGCAACTTCGCCCGACAGCATCGCACCGGCCGAACGGTCGACGTTCTTGATGTCGACGTCGAAGACGACAGGCTGCTTGGCTTCCAGAGACGGCATCGCCTTCTCGATCAACTTGCGGTCGAGAATGTCGATGATCGGATGGTTTTGGCGCTCGGTCCAGTAAGTGGCGGACTTCGGCGCATCGACCTTGTGGAAGATCTTCGAGAAGTCGAGTCCCCGAGCCTTCCAGTGGGCGAGCATGTCGTCCTTCTCCAGAAGCTCGGAAGCACCGATGATCTCGTCGAGCTTGGTGACGCCAAGCGAAGCGAGGATTTCGCGCACTTCTTCGGCAACGAAGAAGAAGTAGTTGATGACATGCTCCGGCGTGCCCTTGAAGCGCTTGCGCAGGACCGGATCCTGGGTCGCAACGCCAACCGGGCAGGTGTTCAGGTGGCACTTGCGCATCATGATGCAGCCGGCGGCAATCAGCGGAGCCGTCGCGAAGCCGAACTCGTCGGCGCCCAGCAGCGCGCCGATGATGACGTCACGGCCGGTCTTGAGCCCACCATCGACCTGCAGCGCGATGCGCGAACGCAGACCGTTCAGCACCAGCGTCTGCTGGGTCTCGGCAAGACCGATCTCCCAGGGGGAACCGGCATGCTTCAGCGAGGTGAGCGGCGAAGCCCCCGTGCCGCCATCGAAGCCAGACACGGTAATATGGTCGGCGCGCGCCTTGGCGACACCGGCAGCAACCGTGCCGACGCCGACTTCCGAGACGAGCTTGACCGAGACATCGGCCTCAGGGTTGACGTTCTTCAGGTCGTAGATCAGCTGCGCCAGATCTTCGATCGAATAGATGTCGTGATGCGGCGGCGGCGAGATCAGGCCCACACCTGGGGTCGAGTGACGGGTCTTCGCAACGGTTGCATCGACCTTGTGACCCGGCAGCTGACCACCTTCGCCGGGCTTTGCACCCTGCGCGACCTTGATCTGCAGCATGTCGGCATTGACGAGATATTCCGTCGTGACACCGAAGCGGCCCGACGCGATCTGCTTGATCGCCGAACGCTCGGGGTTAGAGGAACCGTCGGCCAGCGGCAGGTAACGATCGCTCTCTTCACCACCCTCGCCGGTGTTCGACTTGCCGCCGATCCGGTTCATGGCGATGGCGAGCGTCGTATGCGCCTCGCGGCTGATCGAGCCGAAGGACATGGCACCCGTCGAGAAGCGCTTGACGATGTCGACCGCAGGCTCGACCTCGTCCACTGATACAGGCTTGCGGCCGAGCGCTTCCGCCGACTTGATCTTGAACAGCCCGCGGATGGTGTTCATCCGCAGATTGCTGTCGTTCACCATCTCGGCGAATTCGCGGTAACGCTCCTGGCTGTTGCCGCGCACGGCATGCTGCAGCGAAGCGATCGAGTCAGGGCTCCAGGCATGGTTTTCGCCGCGCATGCGATAGGCATATTCGCCGCCGATATCGAGCGTGTTGGCGAGGACCGGATCCTTGCCGAAAGCGGACGAGTGGCGGGCGACGGTTTCCTCGGCGATTTCGCCAAGACCGATGCCTTCGATGGTCGTCGCGGTGCCGAAGAAATACTTGTCGACCAGCTCGGACGAGAGACCAATGGCATCGAAGATCTGCGCGCCGCAATAAGACTGATAGGTTGAGATGCCCATCTTGGACATGACCTTGAGGATGCCCTTACCGACAGCCTTGATGTAGCGATAGACGACTTCGTCTTCCGACACTTCCTTCGGGAATTCGCCATGCTTGTGCATGTCGAGCAGCGTGTCGAAGGCGAGATAGGGGTTGATCGCCTCGGCGCCGAAGCCCGCGAGACAGCAGAAGTGATGCACTTCGCGCGGCTCGCCGGATTCCACCACGAGACCAACCGATGTGCGAAGACCCTTGCGGATCAGGTGATGGTGGACGGCAGCGGTCGCAAGCAGCGCCGGGATCGCGATACGATCCGGGCCGATCTGGCGGTCGGAGAGCACGATGATGTTGTAGCCGCCGCGCACGGCCGCTTCCGCCCGCTCGCACAGGCGATCGAGCATTTCCGGCATGCCTTCGGCGCCACGCTCGACGTCATAGGTGAAGTCGAGCGTCTTCGTGTCGAAACGGTCTTCCATGTGACCGATGGAGCGGATCTTTTCGAGATCGCCATTGGTCAGGATCGGTTGGCGCACTTCCATGCGCTTGGCGTTCGCCATGCCTTCATGGTCGAGAATGTTCGGGCGCGGACCGATGAACGACACGAGGCTCATCACGAGCTCTTCACGGATCGGGTCGATCGGCGGGTTGGTGACCTGGGCGAAGTTCTGCTTGAAGTAGGTGTAGAGCAGCTTCGACTTGGTCGACATCGCCGAAATCGGCGTATCGGTGCCCATCGAGCCGATCGCTTCCTGGCCTGTGGTCGCCATCGGCGACATCAGGATCTTGGTGTCTTCCGTGGTGTAGCCGAAAGCCTGTTGGCGGTCGAGCAACGACACATCGCGGCGAAGCGCGCGGGGCTCTACCGGCTTCAGGTCTTCGAGGATCAGCTGGGTGCGGTCGAGCCATTCGCGATAAGGGTGGCTCTGGGCAAGCGACGACTTCACCTCTTCATCCGAGATGATGCGGCCTTCCGCCATATCGATGAGCAGCATCTTGCCCGGCTGCAGGCGCCATTTCTTGACGATGCGCTCTTCCGGAACCGGCAGCGTGCCGGCTTCGGATGCGAGGATCACGCGGTCGTCGTCAGTGACGAGATAGCGGGCCGGACGCAGGCCGTTACGGTCGAGCGTCGCACCGATCTGCTTGCCATCGGTGAAGCAGACGGCGGCCGGGCCATCCCACGGCTCCATCATCGCAGCATGATATTCGTAGAACGCCTTGCGCTCCGGGCTCATCAGTTGGTTGCCAGACCATGCCTCGGGGATCAGCATCATCACGGCATGCGCCAGCGAATAGCCGCCGCGCTGCAGGAATTCGAGCGCGTTGTCGAAGCAGGCCGTGTCCGACTGGCCCTCATAGGAGATCGGCCAAAGCTTGGAGATGTCGTCGCCGAAGAGCGGCGAAGACACCGACGCCTGACGCGCCGCCATCCAGTTGACGTTGCCGCGCAGCGTGTTGATTTCGCCGTTATGGGCGACCATGCGGTACGGGTGCGCCAGCTTCCAGGACGGGAAGGTGTTGGTCGAGAACCGCTGGTGCACGAGGGCAACCGCCGACTCGAAGCGCGGATCTGCGAGGTCCCTGTAATAGGCACCGACCTGATAGGCGAGGAACATGCCCTTGTAGACGATCGTCGAGGACGACAGCGACACGGGATAGAAGCCGGTTTCCTGACCGCCATACTGATCATAGATGCGGTTGGAGATGACCTTGCGCAGCAGGAACAGGCGACGCTCGAACTGGTCCTGGGTCGCGGCATCGCGGCCAGCGCCGATGAAGACCTGGATCTGGCGCGGCTCGGTCGCTGCAATCTCGGGAGCCTTCGACAGCGAGGAATTGTCGACCGGCACGTCGCGATAGCCGATGAGGGTTTGGCCCTCGGACTGACAGACTTCCGCGATGACCTGCTTGAAATGGGCGATCTGCTGTTCGTCCTGCGGAAAGAAGAAGTGACCGACGGCATATTCGCCAGCCTTCGGCAGGGTGACACCCTGAGCCGCCATCTCTTCGCGGAAGAAACGATCGGGGATCTGGACGAGAATGCCGGCACCATCACCCATCAGCGGATCGGCACCAACGGCACCGCGGTGCGTCAGGTTCTCCAGGATGAACAAGCCGTCCTTGACGATCTGGTGCGACTTCTGCCCCTTCATATGGGCGATGAAGCCGACGCCGCAGGCATCATGTTCGTTGCGGGGATCGTAGAGACCCTGTTTCGGAGGCAGACCGGTGCGCGCAATCGCCGTCTCGGCGACTGCTTCCGCGCTGGCGGACCGCATGATCTCTTCGGATGACGGAACCTTCGTCATGACCTTTACCTCCGTTGAAGCCGGACTGGCCGGGCTGATTGGACCCATTTCAGGCGCGGGTGGGCGCCAGCGATAGCCTCGCCATCCTGCACGGATTGCTTGACCACCCCATGACGCCCGAAAACATCTCGCCTTCGAAACCGGAATTAGGTCAACTAGTCTGACCTAATTTCTGCTTTTCCTATGACAGAAAGTAAACGCTCATGCAAGACGCGCCCAGGAAAATTAACCAGGCAAAGGACGCGAAATTACGACGACCCCCACCGGCGCGAAATTTTATTACGGATGCCTGCATCATTCTTTCGGCTTCTTGCGGACTTGATTTCCGCGTGCGTCTTGTCCACCGGGCCGGATTGATAGCGAGGCGGAAGTGGCTAAAGTCCGTAAACCCACCTTCGCCTCAGGAAAGATGCCCCATGCACTTCGCTTCAGACAACTGGTCCGGCGCCCACCCCAGGATCGCCGAGAACCTCACCCGCCATGCTGCCGGCTTCGCCTCCGCCTATGGCACGAGCGATCTGGACAAGGCCGTGGAAGACCGGTTCAGCACCATTTTTGAACGCGACGTCGCTGTCTTCTTCGTCGCCACCGGCACGGCTGCCAACTCACTGGCACTCGCAAGTCTCGCCAAGGCCGGCGGGGTCAGTTTCTGTCACGCCGATGCCCACGTCAACGCGGACGAGGGCGGCGCACCGGAATTCCTGACAGGGGCAACCCGGCTCTTCCCCGTCGAAGGCGCGGAAGGCAGGATCGACCCACGCGCGCTGGACGCCGCCATCGCCCGCTTCGAACCCGTCTCCCCGCATCACGGCCGTGCCATGGCAGTGACCGTGACCCAGGCGACCGAAGTCGGCACCGTCTATTCCCTCGCAGAACTGGACGCGATTGCAGCCGTCGCCAAGTCACGCAGCCTGCCGCTCCACATGGACGGCGCACGCTTCGCCAATGCGCTCGTATCGTTGGGCGTGACGCCAGCCGAAATGACCTGGAAGCGCGGGGTCGACATCCTGTCCTTCGGCGGCACGAAGAATGGCTGCTGGTGCGCCGAAGCGATCGTCTTCTTCAATCCGGACATGGCAGCCGACATGCCCTTTATTCGCAAGCGCTCGGCCCAGCTCTTCTCCAAGAGCCGCTTCATCTCCGCGCAGCTCGAAGCCTATCTCGACGACAGTCTCTGGCTCGAACTTGCCAGCCACTCGAACGCAATGGCGGATCGCCTCCGCGCCGGGCTTTCAGCCAAGAATACTGCACGCCTCGCCTGGGATACTTCGGCCAACGAAGTCTTCGCCGTGATCGAAAAATCGGCAGCCGAGCGAGCAAGGGACAAAGGCGCAAAATTCTACGACTGGCAGCCGCCGCAGGGCTGGCTCCCCTTGCCTGCCGAGAATGAAACACTGGTCCGTCTGGTAACGAGCTTCGCGACGACGCAAGATGAAGTCGATCAATTCATAGAAGTCGTTTGAGGGAACCGCTTCTTACAGTCGAAACGTGCACGTCTGCTGCAAAAAACCTGATTTCCAAAGTGAGCGCTTCGACATGATGTGTAGGTTCAGCCTTTCTGAGGGCTGGACCCCGCAGACCCTTCCCCAGACACACGCCTCGACAGCGTCATCCTCGACCAGCGCCTGCTCTGGATCTTCCCGCTCACCTATATAAAGGTGAAGGGTGCGGGAAGGATCTCGCTCGACAAACTACTCTGTACCAGTTGGACACGCCGAACGAGAGAACAACAAAAAAGCGGCCGGCTTTCGCCGACCGCCTGACGGGGAGCTTGGCGCCCGCGCCTGTGATCAGTTCACATGCGCTTCGATGGCCTTCGGTGCCGCGCCCAGGGGCTCGGCGGCAATCGAGATCCGGCGCGGCTTCATGGCTTCCGGAATGTTGCGCAGGAGATCGATGTGCAGCAATCCGTTCTTCAGCGAAGCGGCGGTGACTTCCACATGGTCGGCAAGCTGGAAGCGGCGCTCAAAGGCGCGCTTGGCAATGCCGCGATAGAGGAATTCGCTCTGCTCGACTTTCTCGTCCTCGGCCTTCTCCCCCTTGACGGTCAGCACATGCGCGTGTGCCTCGATCGAAAGCTCGCTTTCGTCGAAACCGGCAACGGCCATGGTGATCCGGTAGAGGTTCTCCCCGGTGCGTTCGATATTGTAGGGCGGATAGCTCTGGGCCTGTTCCGGCTGACCAAGGCTGTCCAGCATGGTGAACAGGCGGTCGAAACCGACAGTGGAACGGTAGAGCGGGGAAAAATCGACGTGACGCATGATGTCCTCCTTGAAGCGACGTTGGCGTTTTTTTTCAAGCCGCTGGCATCCCGATTGGGGCGATGCTGGCGGCGGTTCGCAGACCCGTTTGGCGTCCGCAACACCGATGTGGGAAGTGCTTTTCCGGAATTCAAGATCGCCCGTTCCGTCGATGGAACCACCGGATGAACTGTCGGTGAACACCTGGTTCAAGACACATTCAACAGGCCTTCGCTAGCTTCTCACCATCGGTTGTCTCGACCGACCGGGCCGGAGATATCGTCCCTTCCACTTCGGCCGGACTTCGCCGGAACCGCATATCTCCGTATGTGGTTCCGGCTTTTTTCTTTGACTTCGGCCGATCCCACGGCCTATCCCGGAAAGACGAGAAGCGCTTCAACCGACAGGCAGTTGCAGGCATGGATGCCATTCTTCACGCCGCCCCCGGCAACCCCATTCCCGGCACGCCACTGGTCGGCTTCTTCGAGGGATATCGTGGAGTCCGGCTCCGCTATGCCGTCTTCCGGTCCTCAGCCCCGAAGACCAAGGGCACGATCGTCCTTCTCCATGGGCGCAACGAGGCGATCGAAAAGTATTTCGAGACGATCCGCGATCTCACCGAGCGAGGCTTCTGGGTCGCGACTTATGATTTCCGCGGCCAGGGCGGCTCCGAGCGGCTGCTGAAGGATCCGCGAAAGGGCCATGTCGGCCGTTTCGATCACTACATTCGTGATCTTGAGATCTTCCTCGAGCAGATTGTCCTGCCGGACACGCGCCTGCCCTTCTTCATGCTCGCCCATTCGACCGGCGGCCTGATCGCGCTGAAGGCAGCGCCCCGGCTTTCCAACCGCATCGAACGCATGGTGCTGACCGCCCCCTTCGTCGGCCTCGGCGGCCAGAAGACCTCGCCGGAAAACATCCGGCGGTTGGCGACGCTCGCCTCCTTTACCGGCTTCGGCAAGATCACGCTGAACAAGGACGAACCGCTGAAGCCCTTCGAGGGCAACCCGCTGACGACGGACGGCCTGCGCTTTGCGCGCAATCAACGCCTGATCCTCGACCACCCGGAACTGGCGCTCGGCCCACCGACGGCGCGTTGGCTCTACGAGAGCCAGAAGGCGATCGAGCACATCAGACGCCCCGGCCATCTCGCCTCGATCACGGTGCCGACGGTCATCATCGCACCCGGCAATGACCCGATCGTACCCTTCCATTTTCAGGAATCGCTGGCGCAATATTTCCGCGCCGGACAACTCGTACCAGTACCCGGTGCCCGCCACGAGATCCTGCAGGAGCAGGACCGTTATCGCAAACAGGCGCTGGCAGCCATCTTCGCCTTCATCCCCGGCGGCGAGCCTGACGAGGCTGACCCGGTCGGCGAACTGACCGATTCGGCACTCGAAGCCTGAGAGCGCCGTCAGCGGCGCTTCAACATCTCCATTGCCTCAGCATGCACAGCCTTTGAGCCGGCAGCGATGATAGAACCACCGGCTTCCGGACGTCCGCCGTCCCAGGTGGTGATGATCCCACCCGCCTGTTCGATGATCGGGATCAGCGCACCGACGTCATAGGGCTTCAGAACCGTCTCGATGACGAGATCGACATGGCCGGCAGCAAGCAGGCAATAGGCGTAGCAGTCAACGCCGTAGCGGAAGAGCTTGACCTTGTCCTGCACGGCCTGGAAACGCTCGACTTCCCAATCCTTGAACAGATGCGGCGAGGTGGTGAAAAGGATCGCGTTTTTGAGGCTGCCGCAATCGCGCACCTGGTTCTGGCGCTCACCGTCCGGACCGAAATACCAGGAGCGCTCGCCATCGGCATAGTAGCGCTCGCCGGTGAACGGCTGCTCCATCAGGCCCATGACCGACTTGCCATGCTCCTGGAAGCCGATCAGCGTGCCCCAAACCGGCACGCCGGAGATGAAGGCGCGTGTGCCGTCGATGGGGTCGATCACCCAGAGTTGGTCGCTATCCATGCGAATGTTCTCGTGTTCCTCGCCGAGAATGCCATGGGTCGGGAACTCGGCCTCGATCAGTTGACGGATGGCGATCTCGGCGGCCTGGTCACCCTCGGTGACCGGATCGAAACCGGCCTTCTCCTTGTTGACGACGGAAAGGCCCGAGCGGAAGCGCGGAAGGGTCTCGGCCCTGGCAGCGTCGGCAAGGCGGAAGAAGAAATCTCGGTCAGGGCGCATGGGAAAGTCCGTCGTCTGGAGGGAGATCACGTCTTAAAGCCAGTTCCGAGGAAAGAAAACATCTGAACGCGACGCATCGCTGCCAGCGGGCCCTTCACGCAACCGCCAAGAGCGAAATTGCGTAAATTTTGGCCTTGCTCAAAAAAGCACCAAATTCCGACTTGACAATGGTGCGCCGCAACATCTAACGTCTCACTTACAGTCTTCTGACTGTAAATACCCTCCTTGGGTGTTTCCTCCCTAGACTTAGCCGCGCCACGAGCGCGGTTTTTTTTGCCCGACGCAATGCGAGGGGCTTCAGGGAGGGCCTTGGAGTTGGAGTTGGAGTTGGAAGACCTACTCGGCTGCAAGTGCCTGGTCGATTGCGTAATCCGAGACGAATTCTGCCATCTGCTGCATGAAGACGGCAATTGAGCCGGCAAGAGCGTCGAAGTCGTCACGCTTCTCCAGCGTCGCCTCGTCGATATAGATCGAGCGATTGACCTCGATCTGCAGCGCATGCAGCCCACGCGCCGGGCGACCGTAATGCTCTGTGATGAAACCACCGGCATAGGGCTTGTTGCGCACGGCCGTATAGCCGAGCTCCTCCAGGAACTGCAGCGCCGCCTGGCTGAGATCGGCCGACGCGCTGGTACCATAGCGGTCTCCGACGATGAAATCGGGCTTCAAGCCGCTGCCCGCGACCCTTATATTGCCGGGCATGGAGTGGCAGTCGATCAACACGCCGAAGCCGAACATCGCGTGCGTCCGGGCGATCAGTCTGCGCAGGCAGGCGTGATACGGCTTGTAACAGCTTTCGATCCGCTCCATGGCGACCGAAAGCGGCATGCGCCGCTGATAGATCTCCATGTTTTCAGCGACGATGCGCGGAATGGTGCCGAGACCACCGGCGACCCGCGCCGAATTGCTGTTGGCAAAGGGCGGCAGCGGATCGGAAAACATCCGGGGATCGAGCTCGTACGGCTCTCTGTTGACATCGACATAGGCGCGCGGGAAATGCGCAACCAGCAGCGGCGCGCCGAAACCGGGTGCAGCCGAGAAGAGCTCGTCGACGAAATGGTCTTCGGATCTGCGGATAGATACATCGTCGAGTCGCGACTCATCCAGGAAGGACGGCGGGTAGCGGCGACCGCTATGCGGGGAATTGTAGACGAAGGGAATGGTCTGGATCGCGGGCTCTCGAACCTCGAACAGCTCGATTTCGTTGGTCATCCGCTTCCCCGGCCCTATTCTTTACCAAGTCACAAACTTGTTGTGTTCGCCATGTTGCCAGTCACCTGTCGCAAAGTCCATACTGCCGGAAATGGCAGAGCAGGCTCACTTTTTCGTTGTTCACCGGTTCTTTACTGAGCCAGACCTAAAGTGAGCGGCTGCAAGCTTCCCAATGCAATCGAGTACAGCGATCCCAAATGACTCAGAAAATCCTTCTCGCCGAAGATGACAACGACATGCGCCGGTTCCTGGTGAAGGCGCTGGAAAAGGCGGGGTACAAAGTTTCCTCCTTCGACAACGGCGCATCAGCCTATGACCGCCTGCGGGAAGAGCCCTTCTCCCTTCTGTTGACCGACATCGTGATGCCGGAAATGGACGGCATCGAACTGGCGCGCCGCGCCACCGAACTCGACCCGGACCTGAAGGTCATGTTCATCACCGGCTTTGCAGCCGTTGCCCTGAACGCCGATTCGAAGGCGCCGAAAGATGCAAAGGTCTTGTCCAAGCCTTTCCACCTGCGCGATCTCGTCGACGAAGTGAACAAACTCCTTGCTGCGTAAGGCCTGCCGAAGGGGTTGAAAAAATCTCTTCACAAAACTGCAAAATGCCTATTGACGGGCGAACAGGTTTTGTGGTCTTAAGCCGCTCATCGGATGGGCGTGTAGCTCAGCGGGAGAGCACTACGTTGACATCGTAGGGGTCACAGGTTCAATCCCTGTCACGCCCACCATTCGAATTCTTTCAAGGGCTTGCCGGAAACGGCGAGCCCTTTTTGATTCTGAACTTGGCGATGTCGTTGACGCGCGAATCACCGCAACTTACCCCTTCACCACCGAAACATCTTCCCCCACATAAACCACCACATAGCCGCCCATTGGCTTCAGCGCCCGCGCCCGCGCCTCAATCTCCCGGAGATACGGCACCTCTCGCCAGATCACCGCCGCCTCCGGCTCGACCAGCACCGTCAATTGCGGCCCCTGACCATACATCATCATCCGGCTCAGCCTAGGCTCCCATTCGTCCCCGAGCGTCGGATCGGTGCGCCAAAGACAGTAGAAGTCGCGGCATGTCGAAGGCCTGACATCATAAGCGTCGCAGCCGCCGCCGGGCAGACAGTGGCGGCACGGCTCGTTCGCCGGTTTGTCGAATTCCGCGATATCGGGAAGGATGCAGCAGAGCGAACAGCTGCCGCAGTCGCGGCCCGGCACCAGCGCCGGGCTCTGCCCTTCCCCTTCGAGATCCACCTCAGGCCGCCGGACCGATGGTGACCGTGATCGGCTGGAGCCCCTCGACGGCGCCGGCGAGCCGATCACCCGGCCGAAGTGCGCCGACACCCGCCGGCGTGCCGGTAAAGATCAGGTCACCCGGCGTCAGATGATAATAGCGCGAGAGATGACTGACGATTTCAGGCACGGACCAGATCATGTCGGAGAGATGTCCCTCCTGGCGCAGATCGTCATTGACGAGAAGCGATATCCGTTGCGCGGCGGGTTCGAATGCCGAAGCCGGCGTGATCGCGCCGATCACCGCCGAGTCCTCGAAGGCCTTGGCGATATCCCAAGGACGTTGCTTCTCTTTCATCGCGTTCTGCAGATCGCGCCGCGTCATGTCGAGCCCGACGGCATAGCCGAAAACCGCTTTCATCGCGTCATCGGCCGAGACCTTGAAGGCAGGCGCGCCGATCGCGATCACCAGCTCGATCTCGTGGTGATAATCCTCCGTGCCAGGCGGATAAGCGATTGCACCGCCGTCCAGTACGAGCCCGGTCGGTGGCTTGGTGAAATAGAAGGGTGCGACGCGGTCGACGGTATTGCCGAGCTCTGCGGCATGCGCAGCGTAATTGCGCCCCACACAGAAGATGCGGTGGATCGGAAAACCTTCATCCAGCCCCAGGATCGGAACGAGAGGGGCCGCGGGAATGGTGAAGAGGGGACGGGATGCGGACAAGGCACACTCACTTTGATTGGGAACACCGACTGTCGCAAGCCGAGCGTTGCGACGCAGCCAGCATAGCGGTCCCGGCACGGTTGCGCATCAACCATGATCGGAAAGGCAGGCCGTTGCGGGCTTGGAACATCGGCCCAAACATGTAACAAAAACGCCACGGCCGCGTTTGCATGAGGCATATGAAGATCCGTCGAACAGGGCGAGACGCGAAAGCGGCTTGTCCCGGCAAGACACCGAAAGGCAAGAAAACATGAGCACCAAGATCGTGCCGGTCATCATGGCCGGCGGCAAGGGAACCCGTCTCTGGCCATTGTCGCGCGCTGCCGCCGCCAAACAGTTCATCCGCTTTCTCGGCGACGAGACGCTGCTGCAGAAGACCATAGCCCGTGTCTCCGACGAAGTGATCTATGACGCTCCGATCGTCGTCACCAATGAGGATTTCCGCTTTCTGGTCGCCGAACAGGCCCGCGAACTGGGCATCAAGCTCGATGGCATCATCCTGGAGCCCGAGGCGCGCAACACCGCCGCCGCCGTGGCCGCTGCCGCCGTGATCGTCAGCCAGCGCCATGGTCGCGACGCCCTGATCCAGATCCTGCCCTCCGACCACGAAATCACCGTCGACGATACCTACCGTGCCTGCGTCGCCAAGGCCGCCGAGGCGGCCCGCAATGGCAAGATCGTCACCTTCGGCATCACGCCCACAGAGCCCGCAACCGGTTATGGCTATATCGAGATCGGCGAGGACCTCGGCAATGGCGTGAACAAGGTCGCGCGCTTCGTCGAAAAGCCGAATGCCGACGTCGCCGAAAATATGCTGGCGAGCGGCAACTATGCCTGGAACTCCGGCATGTTCGTCTTCTCGGCCGGCCAGATGATTGCAGAACTGCAGGCCCTGGCGCCTGAAGTGCTTGCGGCTGTCGAACAGTCGGTCGAAAAAGCCAAGGGCGACCTCGACTTCACCCGCCTCGACGCAGAAAGTTTCGCGAAGAGCCCCAGCATTTCCATTGACTATGCCGTCATGGAAAACACCCCCAATGCCGCCGTGGTGCCTTCGCCGATCACCTGGTCCGACCTTGGCAGCTGGGATGCAATCTGGAAGCTCGCAGAAGGCGACGAGCATGGCAATGTGGTGAACGGCAACGCCACCGTCTCCGACACCACCAACTCGCTGATCATGTCCCGCAATGCCCATCTCGCCGTCCAGGGCATGGAGGGTGTCGCCGTCATCGCTTCGGAAGACGCCGTCTATGTCGGTCGCCTCGACCGCAGCCAGGACGTCGGCAATCTGGTCAAGATGCTCGCCGCCAACAAGGAAACGGCGCATCTCACCGAGAACCACCCGACGGCGCTGCGCCCTTGGGGTGGTTATACCTCGATCCTCAATGGCGACCGTTTCCAGGTGAAGCGCCTCTTCGTCCATCCGGACAAGAAGCTCTCGCTGCAGAAGCATCACCACCGCGCCGAACATTGGGTCTGCGTACGCGGTACGGCGGAGGTCACCATTGACGACAAGGTGACCGTCTTGCACGAAAACCAGTCGATCTACATCCCGCAAGGCTCGGTCCACCGTCTCGCCAATCCCGGCAAGATCCGCCTCGAGGTGATCGAGGTCCAGACCGGCTCCTATCTCGGCGAAGACGATATCATCCGCCTGATCGACGAATTCGGCCGCAGCTAATACAGCGTCATCCACTGCACACGCGCGGCCCGGCGGGTTCCACCGTCCGGGCCGCTTGCTTTATGGCGCTGCATTGCACAAGATCGAAGCAAGCCGGAAAAAGCGGCAGGGCGAACAGCGAAGCGGTAAAGAATGGCGATCAAGGCAAGCATCTATCATCTCACCCACTACAAGTATGACAACCCGGTCCAGCTCGGACCGCAGATCATCCGGCTGAAGCCTGCCGCCCATTCCCGCACCAAGGTTCTCTCCCATTCGCTGAAGGTCACGCCCGAGAACCACTTCGTCAATCTGCAGCAAGACCCCTACGGCAACTACCTCGCCCGCTTCGTATTCCCGGACCCGGTGACCGAGTTCAAGATCGAGGTCGATCTCGTCGCCGACATGACGGTCTACAACCCCTTCGACTTCTTCACCGAGGAAGTCGCAGTCACATGGCCATTCGACTATCCGGAAGATCTGCGCGACGACCTCAAGATCTACATGACGCCGGAGCCTTCGTCCCCGGCGCTAGATATCTTCATGGCGACCGTCGACACGACGCCTGGCCAGGGCACCATCGACATGGTGGTGGGGCTCAACGCCCGCCTGCAGCATGACGTCGGTTACGTGATCCGAATGGAGCCGGGCGTCCAGACGCCGGAGGAAACGCTGACCTCTGCGCGCGGATCCTGCCGCGATTCGAGCTGGCTGCTTGTCCAGATCCTGCGCCGCCTCGGTCTCGCCGCCCGTTTCGTCTCCGGCTACCTCATTCAGCTCGCACCGGATCTGAAGGCGCTCGATGGCCCATCCGGCACCGAGGTCGACTTTACCGACCTGCACGCATGGGCGGAGGTCTATATCCCCGGCGCCGGCTGGATCGGCCTCGACCCGACCTCGGGACTTCTCACGGGCGAAAGCCATATACCGCTCGCAGCGACCCCGCATTTCAAGAACGCTGCCCCCATCTCCGGCGGCTATGTCGGCCAAGCCAATACCGAATTCGCCTTTGACATGCAGGTGAAGCGCGTCGCGGAACACCCGCGCATCACCAAGCCTTTCTCGGACGACAGCTGGGACGCCCTGAATGCGCTGGGCCTCAAGGTCGATGCCGACTTGAAGACGCATGACGTGCGCCTCACCATGGGCGGCGAGCCCACATTCGTCTCGATCGACGACTTCCAGTCCGCCGAATGGAACACCGATGCCGTCGGCCCGACCAAGCGTGACCTCGCCGACCAGCTCATCCGCCGACTGCGCGAACGCTTCGCCCCTGGCGGTTTCCTGCATTATGGCCAGGGCAAGTGGTATCCGGGCGAGAGCCTGCCGCGCTGGACCTTCTCGCTCTATTGGCGGAAGGACGGCAAGCCGATCTGGCATGATCCGGCGCTGATCGCCGCCGAACACAAGGACACCGGCGTCACGCACCAACAGGCGGAAGCGCTGATGGCCGGCATCGCGGCCGAGCTCGATATCGAAACCGACATGATCATCCCGGCCTTCGAGGATCCGGCCGAGTGGATCATCAAGGAAGGCAGCCTGCCGGAAAACGTCGACCCGTCGAATTCCATGCTGGAAAGCCCGGAAGAGCGCGCCCGCATCGCCAAGGTCTTCGAACGTGGCCTTACGACACCCAGCGGCTACATCCTGCCGGTCCAGGCTTGGAACGCCAAGGCCGGCGGCCGGCGCTGGGTCAGCGAGAAATGGCGCACCCGCCGCGGCAAGATCTTCCTCATCCCGGGCGACAGCCCGATCGGCTTTCGCATGCCGCTCGGCACCCTCCCCTACGTTCCGCCGTCGCAATATCCCTATATCCACACCACAGATCCCTCGATTCCCCGCGCGCCACTGCCGGAATTTGGTCCGCAGGCCCGCGAAGGTCGCGCCATGCCGGAAGCTTCGCGCAGAAACGGCGAGGCCCAGCAGGACCGCAACGAGCAGACGATTGCTGGATCGAAGGAGGATATCAGGGGCGCTGTCCGCACCGCCATGAGCGTCGAATCGCGAGATGGGCGCCTTTGTGTATTCATGCCGCCGGTCGAGGACGTCGAGGATTATCTCGAACTGGTGGCAGCCGCCGAGACGGCCGCCCGTGGACTTGGCCTGCCGGTCCATATCGAAGGTTACGCACCACCGCAGGACGAGCGCATCAACGTCATCCGCGTGGCCCCGGACCCCGGCGTCATCGAAGTCAACATTCACCCCGCCGAGAGCTGGCAGGACTGTGTGGCGACCACAAACACCATTTACGAGGAAGCGCGCCAGACCCGCCTCGGAGCCGACAAGTTCATGATCGACGGCCGCCACACCGGCACCGGCGGCGGCAACCATGTCGTCGTCGGCGGCGCGAACCCCGGCGACAGCCCCTTCCTGCGCCGTCCCGACCTGCTGAAAAGCCTGATCCTGCACTGGCAGCGCCACCCGGCACTCTCCTACATGTTCTCCGGCATGTTCATCGGCCCGACCAGCCAGGCGCCCCGTTTCGACGAAGCCCGCCATGACAGCCTCTACGAGCTGGAAATCGCCATGGCCCAGGTGCCGATGCCGGCTAGTGGCGCGGCAGCCCCCCTGCCCTGGCTCGTCGACCGCCTGTTCCGGAACCTGCTGATCGACGTGACCGGCAACACCCACCGCTCGGAAATCTGCATCGACAAGCTGTTCTCGCCGGATGGTCCGACAGGCCGCCTCGGCCTTGTCGAGTTCCGCGGTTTCGAGATGCCGCCGAACGCTCGCATGTCACTTGCCCAGCAATTGCTGGTCCGCGCGCTGATTGCCCGCTTTTGGAAAAACCCGATCGGCGGCCGGTTCGTCCGCTGGGGCACGAGCCTGCACGACCGTTTCATGCTGCCGCATTACCTCTGGCTGGACTTCCTCGAAGTCCTGGCGGATCTCCGCGAAAACGGCTTCGACTTCAAGCCGGAATGGTTTGCCGCCCAGCTTGAGTTCCGCTTCCCCTTCGTCGGCGAAGTGACGTACGAAGGATCGAAGCTGGAGCTGCGACAGGCGCTTGAGCCCTGGCATGTCATGGGTGAAGAAGGGGCTATCGGCGGCACGGTCCGTTATGTGGACTCCTCCGTCGAGCGCCTGCAGGTTCAGCTGGAGACAGCCAATCCCGAGCGCTTCGTCGTGGCCTGCAACGGACGCCAGGTGCCGCTGCGGAAGTCGGACGTGAATGGTGTCGCGGTGGGCGGCGTGCGTTACAAGGCCTGGCAGCCAGCCTCCGGCCTGCATCCGGTCCTGCCCGTCAATACACCGCTAACATTCGACATCTATGATACATGGTCTTCCCGGTCGATCGGGGGCTGCGTTTATCACGTCGCCCATCCCGGCGGCCGGACCTACGACACTTTCCCTGTGAATGGGAATGAAGCGGAAGCCCGTCGGCTTGCACGTTTCGAGCCTTGGGGCCATACAGCCGGCTCCTATCCCCTATGGCCCGAAACCGTGTCGCCCGAGTTTCCGCACACTTTGGACCTGAGACGACCGCAAGGTATCTGATCTGATGGCACACAAGACGGCAGCGGAGCTATCCCCGCCAGAGGCGCCGATGAGCGAGGCCCGTACGGCCGGCTATCGCGCCTTGGCGGGCGCTGCCGACGAAATGCTTGACACACAAGGCAATGTGCGACCCGTCTGGCAGGCCTTGGTCTCGGCCATTGACGCCATGCCGGAACACGAGTTGCACGAGCGTTTCGCCCGGGCTGATCGCTATCTGCGCGACGCCGGCGTCTTCTACCGCGCCTATGGTTCCGGCGGATCGAGCGAGCGGGCCTGGCCCTTCTCGCATATCCCGGTGATGATCTCCGAAGCCGAATGGCAGATCCTGGCCGACGGTCTGGTCCAGCGCGCCGACCTGCTCGAAGCGGTCGTTGCCGACATCTATTCCGAAAACAAATTGGTGCAGGAAGGCTTCCTGCCGCCACAGCTGATCGCCTCCAATCCCGAATTCCTGCGCCCTCTGGTCGGCATCAAGCCCGCCGGCGGCCACTACCTGCATTTCTGTTCGTTCGAAATCGGTCGTGGCCCCGACGGCAACTGGTGGGTTCTGGCTGACCGTACGCAAGCACCCTCGGGCGCCGGCTTTGCGCTGGAAAACCGCGTCGCGACCGCGCGTGCCTTCTCCGACATCTATGCGGAGACGCATGTTCATCGGCTGGCCTCCTTCTTCGGCGCTTTCCGAAAGGCGCTACAGGCCAGCACCCGCAGCAGTGATGAGCGCATCGCTGTCTTGTCGCCCGGCCCCGCCAACGAGACCTATTTCGAACACGCCTATATCGCCCGCTATCTCGGCATCATGCTGCTCGAAGGCGAAGACCTGACGATCGTCAACGGCAAGGTCATGGTCCGCACCGTCGCCGGCCTCAAACCCGTCAGCGTGCTCTGGCGCCGCCTCGATGCCGCCTTCGCCGATCCGCTGGAACTCGACCAGAATTCCTACATCGGCACCCCCGGCATGGTGGAGGCGCTGCGCAACGGCTCGGTCACCTTCGTCAACGCGCTCGGCTCCGGCATCCTCGAAACCCGCGCCCTGCTCGCCTTCATGCCAACCCTCTCCCGTCATCTGCTGGGCGAAGAGCTGAAGCTTCCCTCGATCGCCACCTGGTGGTGCGGCCAGAAGGCAGAGCGGGAGCATGTCGCAAACCATCTCGACCGCATGGTCATCGGCTCCGCCTTCTCGCGCCTGCCCTTCTTCGATGACGGCGGGCGCTCGGTGATGGGATCGCGCTACAAGGATCCACAGGGCCGAACCACCGCCGAATGGCTGGAAACCGAAGCCGGCAATCTCGTCGGCCAGGAAGTCGTTACCCTGTCGACGACCCCGGCAATCGTCGATGGCAAACTGACGCCACGCCCCATGTCGCTGCGCGTCTTCGCCGCCCGGACCAAGAACGGCTGGCAGATCATGCCCGGCGGCTTTGCCCGCATCGGCAGCGGCTCCGACGTCTCGGCGATCGCCATGCAGTCAGGCGGCAGTGCAGCCGATGTCTGGATCGTCTCCGACCAGCCGGTTGATCGCACGTCACTTCTCCCGGCGGAGGAAACCTTCACCCGCAACATGCCCGGCAGTCTGCCGAGCCGGGCTGCCGACAACCTCTTCTGGCTCGGCCGTTACATCGAGCGGGCCGAAGGCGTACTTCGCATCCTGCGTGCCTGGCACGCGCGTTATGCCGAAAGCGCTAATCCGGACCAGCCTCTGCTCGCCTTTGTCAGCGAATATCTCTCCGACATCGACGTCGATACCAAGTCCGGCGTGCCGGAAAGCCTGTTGCGCAACATCGACAGCGCCGTCTATTCGGCGAGCAACATCCGCGACCGCTTCTCGCCCGACGGCTGGCTGGCGCTGAACGACCTGTCGAAGACCGCCAAGCGTTTCCATGAGAAGGTCAAGCCCGGCGATGACGCGGCGCATGCCATGACCATCCTCCTGCGCAAGCTCGCAGGCTTTGCCGGTCTCGTGCATGAAAACATGTATCGCTTTACCGGCTGGCGGTTCCTGACCATCGGCCGCCTGCTGGAACGCGGCCTGCACATGACCCGCCTGCTCGGCCACATGACTGGCCCTGATGCACCCGACGGCGCGCTTGATATGCTCCTGGAGATCGGCGACAACGTCATGACCCACCGCCGCCGTTACAACGTCTCGACCGCGCGCCTCACGGTGACCGACCTTCTGGCGCTTGATCCGCTCAACCCGCGCTCGATCCTCTTCCAGTTGAACGAGATCCGCATCGAGGTGGAGCAATTGCCGAACGCCATGGTCAACGGCCAGATGTCCAGCCTCTTCCGCGAGGCCATGCGCCTGCATTCCGGTCTTGCCGTCATGACACCCGAGGGCATGTCGGCCGAGGTCTACACCAATCTGGAACGGGAACTGGAGAAGCTCTCCGACATCCTCGCCCAGACCTATCTGAGCTGACGCCATGCTCTACGATCTCTCGCTCCATATCGGCTATCGCTACGAAGTCCCGGCAACGGGCGCCCACCACATGCTGCGGCTGTTGCCGCTGTCGCTGCCGGATCGCCAGCGGCTCGTCGCAGGCGCCATCACGGTGACGCCCGAGCCCGATGAGATCACCACATTCACCGATTTCTTCCGCCATCCCGCGAGCCACGCCATCCTGCGCGGGCCGCACGAAAAGCTCGACATTCGCATGCAGGCCCGCGTCATGGTGCAGGCCCAGCCGATGACCGCGGACTTCTCGCCGCTGCTCGACCGTCTTCCGCAGGAGATCGCCGAGACCTGGTCGCTCGATGCCGAATCGCCACACCATTTCCTCGGCACAAGCCCCCGCCTGCCGCGGGACAAGGCGATATCCGCCTATGTGAAAGCCATGCTAAAGCCGAGCATGACCGTGCGTCAGATCGCCGAGACGCTCTGCAGCCGCATCCACAAGGACTTTCAATACGACGCGGAAGCCACCACCGTGGATACGACGCCGGCAGAAGCCTTCACCAAAAAGCGCGGCGTCTGCCAGGATTTCACCCATGTGATGATCGTGGCGCTCCGCAGCCTCGGCATCCCCGCCGGTTATGTCAGCGGCTTCCTGCGCACCATCCCGCCGCCGGGCAAGGAGCGCCTAGAGGGTGCCGACGCCATGCATGCCTGGGTCAGGGTCTGGTGCGGCAAGCTGACTGGCTGGCTGGAACTGGACCCCACCAATGATATCGCCGCCGGTACCGATCACATCGTTGTCGGTTACGGCCGCGATTATGCCGATGTGGCACCGGTCATCGGCGTCCTGAAGAGCTACGGCAGTCACCAGACGGACCAGGCCGTGGATGTCGTACCAGTTAGACAGTAAAACAGCGATATCCTTAGAATCTTAACGACCGGGTTAAGTCGAATACAAGACGTGGAGCTTAATGTCCTTCAAAAGCTGCCTTTGGATGGACATGATGACTAAACCTGAGAGCAATAACAAATCGATTTTCTCGCGTTTCTTGCGCAATCGAGCCGGCAATTTCGGCATCGCGACCGCCGTGATCATCCCCGCCGTCGCGGCAACCGCGGGCGTCGCGCTCGACCTCAACAGGATGGTCCAGGTGCGCGCAGCCCTGCAGGACTCGGCCGATTCAGCTGTCCTGTCGGCGGCCAATGCGCTCGCCAAGAACAACACCATGTCTGATGAGGCCGCCCTCGAGCTGGCCCGCAAGTTCATGAAGGCCCAGTTCCTGAATGTTGTGCCAAGCGCCGGCAAGGACGATACCGGCGAGCCCGTCGAGGAAGATCCGCTCGCAGGCGCGGTCGGCAATGTCGAGCGGAATTCCAGTTCGGCCGGCAAAACTTTCGACGTGACGCTGTCGACGTCCTACACCATGCCGACCAATGGCTTGACCGGTCTGCTGGGCTGGAAGGAAGTGACGGTTGGCGTCACTGCCACGGCGCAAGCGACAACAGAGAGCAAGAATGCCCTGTCGATGTACCTGGTTCTAGACCGGTCTGGATCGATGGCCTGGGATACCTCGACCATCAACGCCGCAGAGCCGACAGAGACTGTCTATTATAGCTGCGGCACCAAAAAGAATCCGAAGACCTGCAGCTACGAGGTGGCTAACTACGTCGTCAAGATCGACGCGCTCAAACTGGCTGTTGCCAATCTGACCACACAGTTGAATGTCGCCGACCCTGAGAACAAGTATGTACGCACGGCTGCGGTCTCTTACGAGGCAAGGATGTATACCCCGGTGTCATTCAACTGGGGTACGACACACACACTGAGCTACGTGCAGGCATTGATTGCTGAGGGCGGAACTGATTCTTCCGATGCGATGGCCCGAGCCTATTCGGACATCATCAAGTCGTCCGAAAACACGGCACACAAGAACAAGAATGGTCAGGTGCCAAGCAAATTTATCGTCTTCATGACCGACGGCGACAACAACTACGCGAGCGCCGACACCAAGACCAAGAAGACCTGCGAGAGCGCCAAGAAGGACGGCGTTGAGATCTTCACCGTCGCCTTCATGGCGCCGAGCAAGGGGCAGGCACTTCTGGAATATTGCGCGACGAGCACCTCGCATTATTATGATGCGCAGGATGCGGCTGAACTGGTAGCCGCGTTCAAGGAGATCGGCGACAAGGCAGTCCAGGCCTCGACCCGCCTCACCAACTGACACAATCCAAAACGTTTTGGATTTTCTCCGACAATAAGACCGCAGTCACCTCGACTGCGGTCTTATCGTATCTTCGCAATGTCGGGATAAGAAAAGAAATTCATTAGCTTAACTCCTCCGCAGCTCGCTCGAACAAATTTGTCCGTGCCCGCTCACTCCTGTTGCAACTGTTCCATTTCGATGCGTAAACTGCCATCCCAGGGTTCGGCGCCCGCGATCGCATCGGTGCCGCCCGGAGAAACGAACAACGCCAGGCGGACCGATGATCAAGACTCCCCACAAAGTCGACCTTCCCCTTCCGAAGCGCGAACTTTCCGATCCGGACGCCTTGGCCGCCGAGATCATGGAGAAGCTGACCTATAGCATCGGCAAGGATGCCAAGGTCGCCACCCCGCATGACTGGCTGACCGCGACCATCCTCGTGGTGCGAGATCGCATCATCGACACCTGGATGGAATCCACCCGCACCACCTACATGAACAACGGCAAGCGGGTTTATTATCTGTCGCTCGAATTCCTCATCGGCCGCCTTTTGCGCGATGCCATGTCGAACCTCGGCCTCATCGACGACATGCGCCAGGCGCTGCAGTCGCTCTCCGTCGAGTTCGACGTGATCGCAGGCCTCGAGCCGGACGCAGCCCTCGGCAATGGCGGTCTCGGACGCCTGGCTGCCTGCTTCATGGAGAGCATGGCCACCGTCAACATCCCGGCCTATGGCTATGGCATTCGTTATGTGCACGGCCTCTTCCGCCAGCAGATGGCCGAAGGCTGGCAGGTCGAATTGCCGGAAAGCTGGTTGGCCCACGGCAACCCTTGGGAATTCGAGCGTCGCGAAAGCTCCTATGAAGTCGGCTATGGCGGCACGGTCGAGACGACGGAAGGCCCCGACGGCGAGCCACGCTATGTCTGGAAACAGGGCGAACGCGTCATCGCGACTGCCTTTGACACCCCGGCTGTCGGCTGGCGGGGCGAACGCGTCAACACACTGCGCCTGTGGTCGGCTCAACCGATCGACCCGATCCTGCTCGACGCCTTCAATGCCGGTGATCACATCGGCGCGCTGCGCGAGAGCAACAAGGCCGAATCCCTGACCCGCGTTCTCTATCCGGCCGATGCGACGCCGGCCGGTCAGGAACTGCGCCTGCGCCAGGAATTCTTCTTCTGTTCGGCCTCGCTGCAGGACATTGTCCGCCGTCACCTGCAGCAGGGCAATACGCTCGCCCAAATGCCGGACAAGGTCGCGATCCAGCTGAACGATACCCATCCCGCCGTCTCCGTCGTCGAACTCATGCGCCTGCTGGTCGACGTGCACGGCGTCGCCTTCGACGAGGCCTGGGAGATTTCCTCCAAGACCTTTTCCTACACCAATCACACGCTCCTGCCGGAAGCGCTGGAAAGCTGGCCGGTGCCGCTGTTCGAGCGGCTCCTGCCACGTCACATGCAGCTCGTTTATGCGATCAACGCCAAGGTTCTGCTCGACGCCCGCAGGAAGCGCGGCTTCAACGATCATGAGATCCGCCAGATCTCGCTGATCGACGAAAGCGGCGATCGGCGCGTGCGCATGGGCAACCTTGCCTTCATGGGTTCGCATTCGATCAATGGCGTTTCGGCACTGCATACCGAACTGATGAAGGAGACGGTCTTCTCCGATCTCCACAAGCTGTATCCGACGCGCATAAACAACAAGACCAACGGGATTACCCCGCGCCGCTGGCTGATGCAGTGCAATCCCGATCTCACCGACCTGCTGAAGGAAGCGATCGGCCCGGCCTTCCTCGATGACGCAACCAAGCTCAAGGACCTAGACGCCTTTGCGGACGATGCCGCCTTCCAGCAGAAATTCGCCGCGGTGAAATTCTCCAACAAACAGAAGCTGGCGGGCCTGGTTGCGAGCCGCATGGGCATCAAGCTCGATCCGCATGCCATGTTCGACATCCAGATCAAGCGCATCCACGAATATAAGCGCCAGCTTCTGAACATTATCGAGACGGTCGCCCTCTTCGACCAGATCCGCTCTCATCCGGAACGCGACTGGGTACCGCGCGTGAAACTCTTCGCCGGCAAGGCTGCGCCGAGCTACCACAATGCCAAGCTCATCATCAAACTGGCCAATGACGTTGCCCGCGTGATCAACACCGATCCCTCGGTGCGTGGCCTGCTGAAGGTCGTCTTTATCCCGAACTACAACGTCTCTCTCGCCGAAGTCATGGTTCCCGCAGCCGACCTCTCCGAGCAAATTTCCACCGCAGGCATGGAAGCGTCCGGAACCGGCAACATGAAGTTCGCGTTGAACGGTGCACTGACGATTGGAACGCTCGACGGCGCCAATGTCGAAATGCGCGATCATGTGGGGGAGGAGAACATCGTGATATTTGGAATGACCGCAGACGAGGTCGGTCGCGTGAGGGCAGAGGGGCACAATCCCCGCGCCGCGATCGATGCCTCACGCGAACTGCAGCAGGCACTGTCCTCGATCGCATCGGGTGTCTTTTCGCCCGACGATCGCGACCGCTATGTCGAACTGATGCAGGGCATCTACCAGCATGACTGGTTCATGGTAGCCGCCGATTTCGACGCTTATGCCCAGGCACAGCGTCAGGTGGACGACATCTGGACCGATACGTCGGCCTGGTATTCCAAGACCATCCGCAACACGGCGCGCATGGGCTGGTTCTCGTCGGACCGTACCATCCGGCAGTACAATGCGGACATCTGGAGAGCTTGATGGCAAAATCACCGAAGAGGAGCGGTGACGAAGCGAAGGCGGACACACCGTCGCCAGCGGAAATCGAAGCAATCATTCATGGGACGCATGGCGATCCCTTCGCATTTCTCGGTGTCCATGAAGCAGGCAAAGGTTATGTCGCCCGCTGCTTCATTCCCGGCGCCGAAACTGTGGTCGCGTTCAATCTCGCAGGCGAGCAGATCGGCGAACTGGCCCGGCATCACGATGCAGGTTTCTTCGCCGGATCCGTCAAGCTGGATGGAGTGCTGCCGGTCCGCTACCGCGCCACGCGCGGCGACGCCGAATGGACGGTAACGGACCCCTACAGCTTCTGGCCGATCCTCGGGCCGATGGACGATTACTTCATACGCGAAGGTTCGCACTTGCGCCTCTTCGACAAGATGGGCGCGCACCCGATGAAGCATCAAGGCGTCGATGGATTCCACTTCGCCGTCTGGGCGCCGAATGCGCGCCGCGTCTCTGTCGTCGGTGATTTTAACGATTGGGACGGCCGCCGCCATGCCATGCGCCTGCGTCGCGACACCGGGATCTGGGAAATCTTCGCCCCCGACGTGCGAGCCGGGGCAACTTACAAGTTCGAGATCGTCGGCCCACATGGGGAACTTCAGCCGCTGAAGGCCGACCCTTACGCCCGCCGTGCCGAACTGCGCCCGAAGAATGCTTCCGTCACCACGCCAGAGCTCGAACAAGCCTGGGACGACGAAGCACATCGCAAACACTGGGCGAGCATAGACCAGCGCCGCCAACCTATCTCAATCTACGAGGTCCATGCGGGCTCGTGGCAACGTCGCGACGACGGCACCATGCTGTCGTGGGACGAAATGGCGGCCCGGCTGATCCCCTACTGCGTCGACATGGGCTTCACCCATATCGAATTCATGCCGGTGACCGAGCACCCCTATGACCCGTCCTGGGGCTACCAGACGACAGGCCTCTATGCCCCGAGCGCCCGCTTCGGCGAGCCGGAGGGTTTTGCCCGTTTCGTCAATGGCTGCCACAAGGTTGGTCTCGGCGTGATCCTCGACTGGGTACCGGCACACTTTCCGACCGACGCCCACGGACTGCGCCAGTTCGACGGCACCGCGCTCTACGAACATGCCGATCCGCGCCAAGGCTTTCACCCCGACTGGAACACCGCGATTTACAATTTCGGTCGCCAGGAAGTTTTGTCCTACCTGATCAACAACGCGCTTTACTGGGCGGAGAAATTTCACCTCGACGGCCTGCGCGTCGATGCCGTCGCCTCGATGCTTTACCTCGACTATTCCCGCAAGGAAGGCGAGTGGATCCCCAACGAGTATGGCGGCCGGGAAAACCTCGAGGCGGTCCGCTTCCTTCAGCAGATGAACCACCATGCCTATGGCAGCCACCCCGGCATCATGACCATTGCCGAGGAGAGCACGTCCTGGCCCAAGGTCTCGCAGCCCGTCCACGAAGGTGGGCTCGGCTTCGGCTTCAAGTGGAACATGGGTTTCATGCACGACACACTGAGCTATTTCGCTCGGGACCCGATCTACCGGAAGCACCACCACAACGAACTGACATTTGGCCTGCTCTACGCCTTCTCGGAGAACTTCGTCCTGCCGATTTCCCATGACGAAGTCGTGCACGGCAAAGGTTCGATGATCGCCAAGATGCCCGGCGACGACTGGCAGAAATTCGCCAATCTCCGCGCTTACTACGGCCTGATGTGGGGCCATCCGGGCAAGAAGCTGCTGTTCATGGGCCAGGAATTCGCCCAGTGGGGCGAATGGTCGGAGGAACGGTCGCTCGACTGGAACCTGCTCGACTACGCGCCGCATGAAGGCATGCGCCGGCTCGTGCGCGATCTTAACCTGACCTATCGCGCAAAGGCCGCACTTCATGCCCGTGACTGCGAAGGTGAGGGCTTCGAGTGGATCGTCGGCGACGATCAGGACAATTCGGTTTTCGCCTGGCTTCGCAAGGCGCCCGGCGGAAAACCGATCGCCGTCATCTGCAATCTCACGCCGACCTTTCACGAGCGATACGAATTGAGCTTGCCTGCGGCCGGCCGTTGGCGTGAGATACTGAATACCGATGCCGAAATCTATGGCGGCAGCGGCAAGGGCAATGGTGGTCGCGTGGAGGCGCATGCCACGGGAAGCGGATGGGCAAGAGCAGGTGTGACCCTGCCGCCGCTCGCCGTCATCATGCTGGAATTGGAACAGTAAGGGGAGGATACACATGACGGAAAAGAAAACAAAAAGCCTGTCACGCGATGCGATGGCCTATGTGCTGGCCGGCGGTCGCGGAAGCCGCCTCAAGGAACTGACGGACCGACGCGCAAAGCCCGCCGTCTATTTCGGCGGAAAGGCCCGCATCATCGACTTCGCCTTGTCCAACGCCCTTAATTCCGGCATACGCCGCATCGGCGTGGCGACGCAGTACAAGGCCCATTCTCTGATCCGCCACATGCAGCTCGGCTGGAACTTCTTCCGCCCCGAGCGAAATGAGAGCTTCGACATTCTGCCGGCGTCGCAGCGCGTCTCTGAGACCCAGTGGTATGAAGGCACTGCCGACGCCGTCTTCCAGAATGCGGACATCATCGAGTCCTACGCGCCGGAATACATGGTCATCCTCGCCGGCGACCACATCTACAAGATGGATTACGAACTCATGCTCCAGCAGCATGTGGACACCGGCGCCGATGTCACCATCGGCTGCCTCGAAGTCCCGCGCACGGAAGCGACCGGTTTCGGTGTCATGCATGTCGATGCCACCGACCGCATCATCGACTTCGTCGAAAAGCCCGCCGACCCGCCGGGCATCCCGGGCGACGAGGAACGGGCGCTCGCCTCGATGGGCATCTATGTCTTCAACACAAAGTTCCTGATGGAACTGCTGCGTCGCGACGCTGCCGATCCGGATTCCAGCCGTGACTTCGGCAAGGACATCATCCCCTATGTGGTCAAGAGCGGCAAGGCCGTCGCCCACCGCTTCGCCCAGTCCTGCGTTCGCTCCGATTTCGAGCGCACACCCTACTGGCGCGACGTCGGCACGATCGACGCCTATTGGCAGGCCAATATCGACCTCACCGACATCGTTCCGGAACTCGACCTCTACGACAAGACCTGGCCGATCTGGACCTATTCGGAAAACACCCCGCCTGCCAAGTTCGTCCATGACGACGAGGGCCGTCGCGGATCGGCGATTTCCTCACTTGTCTCGGGCGACTGCATCATTTCCGGTTCCTCGCTCTACAAGAGCCTCCTGTTCACGGGTGTGCGCGCCAATTCCTATTCGCGTCTCGAAGGCGCAGTCGTCCTGCCGAAGGTCCAAGTCGGCCGTCATGCGCGCCTCACGAATGTCGTGATAGACCATGGCGTGGTGATCCCCGAGGGCTTGATCGTCGGGGAAGATCCGGAAATGGATGCCAAGCGCTTCCGCCGCAGCGAAAACGGGATATGCCTCATCACGCAGGCCATGCTCGACAAACTGGGTTAGTCACATCCATGAAGGTCCTCTCGGTCGCCTCTGAACTTTATCCGCTGATCAAGACCGGAGGCCTCGCCGATGTTGCGGGCGCGCTGCCGATCGCGCTCGCTGCCCATGGCGTTGAGACAAAAACGCTCATTCCCGGCTATCCGGCGGTGATGAAGGCGGTCAAGAAGCCGAAGAAGGTCTACGAGTTCGATTCCCTGCTCGATGAGCGGGCGACCCTTCTCTCCGCTCGCCACGAGGGGCTGGACCTTCTCATTCTCGACTGCCCGCAGCTCTATGAGCGATCGGGTGGCCCCTATTTGGCAACGGATGGCCGCGATTATCCCGACAACTGGAAGCGCTTTGCCGTACTCTCCAAGGCCGGCGCCGAAATCGCCGCTGGCATCCTGACCGACTTCAAACCGGACCTTGTCCATGTGCATGACTGGCAGAGTGCTTTGGTACCGGTCTACATGCGATACGCGGAAGCGCCGGAAGTCCCGAGTCTCATCACCATTCACAACATCGCCTTTCAGGGACAGTTCGCGGGCTCGCTCTTTCCCTATCTCGACCTGCCAGGCCACGCCTTCTACGAGGCACTCGAATACTGGGGCACACTGAGTTACCTGAAGAGCGGCATCATCACTTCGCACGCGGTCTCCACCGTCAGCCCTTCCTATGCCGAGGAAATCCTGACACCGGAATTCGGTATGGGGCTGGAGGGCCTGATCGCCAGCCGAGGCTCCGACCTCTATGGCATTGTAAACGGCATCGACGCCGATGTCTGGAACCCCTCTGCAGATGAACTGCTGCCATCAGTCTATTCTGCCACCACCTTGAAGAAACGTGCTGGCAACCGTGCAGCCCTGAATGAACGTTTCGGCCTAGACGCCGACGACGGGCCGATCTTCGCCGTCATCTCGCGCCTCACCTGGCAGAAGGGTCTCGATCTCGTGCCCGAAGTGCTGGACGAGATCCTCGATGGCGGCGGCAAGCTCGCAATTCTGGGCTCAGGCGACAGCTTCATCGAGGCGGCGCTGCAGGGCGCCGCCGCCTACAATCGCGGTCGGGTCGGCATGGTGCTCGGCTATGACGAGAAACTCTCGCATCTCATGCAGGCAGGCTCCGACATCATTCTCGTGCCGTCGCGCTTCGAACCTTGCGGCCTGACACAGCTTTATGCCCTTCGGTATGGCTGCATTCCGCTGGTCGCCCGCACGGGCGGCCTTGCCGACACCATCATCGATGCGAACGAAGCCGCCCTTGCCGCGGGCGTAGCAACCGGCGTGCAGTTCGCCCCGGTCACCGCTGATGCCTTTCGCTATGCGATACGCCGCACGCTTCGCCTCCACAGTGACAAGCCTTTATGGTCGCAAATGCAGAAGCAGGGCATGAAGTCTGACGTCTCCTGGAACAGGAGTGGCGCGACCTATGCCGATCTTTATCAACGCCTCGTCTCGAAAGGCCAATAATCGATGATCTCGACCGTCTCCACGAAACCCTATGCGGACCAGAAGCCCGGCACCTCGGGCCTGCGCAAGAAGGTTCCAGTCTTCCAGCAGGAAAACTATGCGGAGAACTTTATCCAGGCGATCTTCGACAGCCTTGAGGGCTTCGAAGGCCAGACTCTGGTGATCGGCGGCGACGGCCGCTATTACAACCGCGAAGTCATCCAGGTGGCGCTAAAAATGGCCGCCGCCAACGGCTTCGGCAAGGTGATGGTCGGCAAGGGCGGCATCCTGTCGACGCCGGCAGCATCCCATGTCATCCGCAAATACCATGCCTTCGGCGGCATCGTGCTCTCGGCCAGCCACAATCCTGGCGGCCCGACCGAAGACTTCGGCATCAAGTACAATATCGGCAATGGCGGCCCGGCACCGGAAAAGATCACCGATGCGATCTTCGCCCGCACCCGTAACATCGACAGATACAAGATCGCTGAGGTCGCCGACATCGACCTCGACACGGTCGGCAGCTTCGATCTGGCTGGCATGACCGTCGAGGTCATCGACCCGGTCGCCGACTATGCCGATCTGATGGAAACCCTCTTCGACTTCCCCGCCATCCGCTCACTGATCGCAGGCGGCTTCCGCGTGGTCATCGATTCGATGAGCGCCGTCACCGGCCCCTATGCCGTCGAGATCCTCGAAAAGCGCTTGGGCGCGCCGGCAGGCTCCGTCCGCAACGAAGTCCCCCTGCCCGACTTCGGCCATCACCATCCAGACCCGAACCTCGTCCATGCCAAGGAACTCTATGACGACGTCATGAGCGCCGACGGTCCCGACTTCGGCGCCGCTTCAGACGGCGATGGCGACCGTAACATGGTCGTCGGCAAGGGCATGTTTGTCACGCCGTCCGACAGCCTTGCCATGATTGCCGCCAACGCCACCTGCGCCCCGGGCTACAAACAGGGCATCGCCGGCATCGCCCGCTCGATGCCGACCAGTGCCGCCGCCGACCGCGTTGCCGAGAAGCTCGGCATCGGCATGTACGAGACCCCGACCGGCTGGAAATTCTTCGGCAACCTGATGGATGCCGGCAAGGTCACCGTATGCGGCGAAGAAAGCTTCGGCACCGGCTCCGACCATGTGCGCGAAAAGGACGGCCTTTGGGCGGTGCTCTTCTGGCTCAACATCGTCGCCGCGCGCAAGCAGAGTGTGAAGCAGATCGTCGAGGCCCACTGGGCCGAATACGGCCGCAACTACTATTCCCGCCACGACTATGAAGGCGTCGACACGGACAACGCCAACGCCCTTGTCGCGGCGCTCCGGGCCAAGCTCGACAGCCTCCCCGGCACTCAGATCAACGGCCTGACCGTCAGCGCCGCCGACGACTTCGCCTATCATGACCCGATCGACCACTCCGTCTCGAAAAACCAGGGCATCCGCATCCTCTTCGAAGGCGGCAGCCGCATCGTCTTCCGCCTCTCCGGCACCGGCACCTCGGGCGCCACACTGCGCCTCTACGTCGAGCGCTACGAGCCCGACGCCAGCCGCCACGGCATCGAGACCCAGGTGGCCTTGGCCGACCTGATTGCGGCGGCTGAGGAAGTGGCGGAGATCAAGCGGTATACCGGCATGGATGTGCCGACGGTCATTACGTGACCCCATCAAGACCTTCGCTCACGCATTAGAACCCCGGCGTCTTCGACACCGGGGTTTTTCTTTGCGAGCGACATGACCCCAATTGACTCCGCACTCATATCCACTATTCTGGATATATGGATGAGAAATCGACAATCGCGGCCCTCGCCGCCCTGGCTCAACCGACCCGCCTGCAGACCTTTCGTCTGCTGGTCGCGCATGAACCCGATGGCGTTCCCGCAGGCGAACTCGCGCGTCTGATCGGCGTGCCGCAGAACACCATGTCGGCGCATCTCGCGACGCTGTCCCAGGCCGGCCTCGTCTCCGGCGAGCGCCAGAGCCGCTCGATCCTCTACCGCGCCGATCTCGACCGTTTCCGCGCCGTCGCCCTTTACCTGCTGAAGGATTGCTGCGGCGGCAATGCCAACCTCTGCCAGCCGCTGATCGACGATCTCACCTGCTGCAGCCTGAACATTCAATCGAACCGCCCCAACTGAGAGACCGGCCATGTCCGACAAGATCTACAACGTGCTCTTCCTCTGCACCGGCAATTCCGCCCGCTCGATCATCGCGGAAGCACTCCTGAACCGGCTCGGCCAGGGCAAGTTCAAGGCTTATTCCGCCGGCTCGCAGCCGAAGGGTGAAGTTCACCCCTACACGCTGCAGCTTCTGAAGGGCATGAACTACGACACGGGTTTTGCCCGCTCGAAGAAGTGGGACGAGTTCGCCGTGCCGGGCGCCCCGCACCTCGATTTCGTCTTCACCGTCTGCGACAACGCTGCCGCAGAAGCCTGCCCCGTCTGGCCCGGCCAGCCGATGACCGCCCATTGGGGCGTGCCGGATCCCGCAGCTGCCGAAGGCTCGGATAGCGAGAAGCACTTCGCCTTCGCTGATGCCTACCGCATGCTGAACAACCGCATTTCGATCTTCGTCAGCCTGCCGATGATAAGCCTCGACAAGCTCTCTCTGCAGAAGCGGTTGAACGAAATCGGCAGCAGCACACAGACGGTCGGCTGAAGACCATGGCCGATCTTTCCCGCCGCCTCGCAGCCGAGGCGCTCGGCACCGCCATGCTGGTCGCAACCGTTGTCGGTTCCGGCATCATGGCGGACCAGCTTTCCGATGACGTTGCCGTCTCCCTGCTTGGCAACACGATCCCGACCGGCGCGATCCTCTTCGTGCTGATCACCATACTCGGGCCGATCTCCGGTGCCCATTTCAACCCGGTCGTGACGATGGTCTTCGCTCTCCGCAAGGAACTGGAGATGGCAGCCGTCCTGCCTTACGTGCTCGCCCAGATCCTCGGCGGTATCGTCGGCACGCTTGTCGCCCACGTGATGTTCGACTTGCCCATCTTCCAGATCTCCGAAACGGTGCGAACCGGATCGGCCCAATGGAGCGCAGAAGCGGTAGCAACCTTCGGCCTGCTCCTCACCATCCTCGGCGGGTTGCGGTTCAAGGCGGACGCGATCCCCATGCTGGTCGGCCTTTATATCACCGCCGCCTACTGGTTCACCGCATCGACCTCTTTCGCCAATCCGGCCGTCGCGATCGCCCGCAGCCTGACCAATACTTTCGCCGGCATCCGCCCGGTCGACCTCACCGGCTTCATTCTAGCGCAAGTTGCCGGCGCCCTGATCGCGGCCGCCATCGCCGCCTGGCTCTTTGCCGAGAGCCGCAACGAAATTCCCCCGATCATACCCGAAGGAACGGAACGTCCATGACCGTCACAATCTATCACAACCCAGCCTGCGGCACCTCGCGCAACACGCTGGAAATCATCCGCCACGCAGGGATCGAGCCTGTTGTTGTCGAATACCTGAAGACGCCGCCGAGCAAGGAAGAACTGGCGAAGATGATCTCCGATGCCGGCCTCTCCGTGCGTGAGGCGATCCGAGAAAAGGGCACGCCCTACGAAGAACTCGGCCTCGCCGATCCCGCCCTCTCGGACGACCAGCTGCTCGACGCAATGATCGCGACCCCCATCCTGATCAACCGTCCGCTTGTCGTCACCGACATGGGCACGCGCCTCTGCCGTCCGTCGGAAGTGGTGCTCGACATCCTTCCCGCCGACGCCTTCACCTCTGCCTTCGTCAAGGAAGATGGCGAGGCCGTACTCGATGCGGAGGGCAAGCGCATTGTCTGATGTTAAAGTAGACCTGCCCGCCGCCGATCTCGATCACCTGCGCATGCCGGATCTGGAGGCGCTACGCCGCCCCTTCTCGACCCACAAGCCGCGCATCCTGATCCTCTATGGCTCGCTGCGACAGGTCTCCTACAGCCGCCTGCTCGCCATGGAGGCCAAGCGCCTGCTCGAGCATTTCGGCGCCGAGGTGAAAGTCTTCGACCCTTCAGGCCTGCCGCTGCCCGACGATGCACCGGTGAGCCATCCCAAGGTACAGGAACTGCGGGATCTTTCCCAATGGTCCGAAGGTCAGGTCTGGGTGAGCCCCGAGCGTCACGGCACGCTGACCGGCATCATGAAGGCGCAGATCGACTGGATTCCCCTGTCCGTAGGTGCCGTCCGCCCGACCCAGGGCAAGACGCTCGCCGTCATGCAGGTCTCCGGCGGCTCGCAGTCGTTCAACGCCGTCAACGCCATGCGCCTGCTCGGCCGCTGGATGCGCATGATCACCATCCCCAACCAGTCCTCGGTGGCCAAGGCATATCAGGAATTCGACGGCGAAGGCCGCATGAAGCCGTCGTCTTATTACGAGCGCGTCGTCGATGTCTGCGAGGAACTGGTGAAGTTCACGCTTCTCACCCGCGACATCTCGGGCTACCTCACCGATCGCTACAGCGAGCGCAAGGAAGAGGCCCTGAAAGCGGTGAACCTCAAGGCCATGTAAGCGCAACCGCTCTGGCCGAAGATCGCGCGCCTGCTATTGTTCCATAAGGCGCGCGAATCAACCCGGACCACGAGGCGAGACATGACGGAAGCGATGCTCGGAGCTATCATCGGCAAGACCGGTGCCGATTTCCGTCTATGGTCGCATCATGCAAGCCTCGTAGAGCTCTGCCTCTTCGATGAGCAGGGCGAGACCGAACTCGCCCGCCTCTCGATGACCCGCGGCGAAGGCGATGTGCACCATGTCTTCGTCGAGGGTTTGAAGGAAGGCGCCCGCTACGGCTTCCGCATCCACGGCCCCTATGATCCGGCTCAAGGGCACTGGTACGATCCATCCAAGCTGCTGATCGACCCATACGCGACGGAACTCGACCGCCCTTTTGTCTATGATGTCAGGCTCGGCCAGTTCGGCATCGATACCGCCGACCTGATGCCGAAGGCGATCCTGAAGGCCCACAAGCTATTGAAGCCGATGATGCCGCTCGGTGAGCGCAGCGGCTTCATCTATGAGGTCAACGTCAAGGCGCTGACCATGCTGCATCCTGACGTGCCCGAGGCTCAACGCGGCACGCTTGCCGCCCTCGCCCACCCCGCCATCCTCGCCCATCTCAGGCGCATCGGCGTCGACATGGTCGAACTGATGCCGATCACCGCCTGGATCGACGAGCGGCATCTGCCCCCTCTCGGCCTCACCAACAGCTGGGGTTACAATCCCGTCGCCATGATGGCGCTCGACCCGCGCCTCGTGCCCGGCGGCGTGAAAGAATTGCGCGAGACGGTTGCCGCCCTGCATGCCGAAGGCATTGGCGTCATCCTCGACCTCGTTTTCAACCATACCGGCGAAAGTGATGTACACGGCACCACGCTTTCCCTGCGCGGCATCGACAACCGCTCGCTCTTCCGCCATGTCGCGGATGATCCGGGCACCCTGGTCAATGACACCGGCTGCGGCAACACGCTGGCCTGCGACCATCCCTTCGTGCGCAAACTCATCGTCGATACGCTGCGCCACTTCGTGCTTTCGGCCGGCGGGGATGGTTTCCGCTTCGACCTCGCGCCGATCATGGGTCGGCACTGGGATGGTTTTCATGAGGACGCGCCGACGCTCAGGGCAATCCTTGAGGACGAGGTGCTGGAAGATCGCATCCTGATCGCCGAACCCTGGGATATCGGCCTGGGCGGTTACCAGCTCGGCCGCTTCCCGCCGGCCTTCCTCGAATGGAACGACCGCGCCCGCGACACCTTCCGCCGCCATTGGCGCGGTGATGCCGGGACAACCGGCGACCTCGCGACGGCACTTGCCGGCTCCGCCGATCTGTTCATCCATGACGGTCACGGACAAACGCGAAGCGTCAACTTCATCGCCGCCCATGACGGTTTCTCGCTCTATGACCTCGTCTCCTACGCGCACAAACACAACGAGGCGAACGGCGAGGAAAACCGGGACGGCCACAACGAGAACCATTCCTGGAACAACGGCGTCGAAGGCCAAACCGCGGACAAGACAATCCTCAAGAAGCGCCGACAGGATGTCGAAGCGCTCCTGTCGACGCTCTTTGCCAGCCGGGGCGCCGTGATGCTGACGGCCGGAGACGAGTTCGGCCGCACGCAGCACGGCAATAACAATGCCTATTGCCAGGACAATGCGCTCACTTGGCTCGACTGGTCGAAGGCAGACCAAGAGCTCATCGAAACCACCGCCCGCCTTGCCGCCATGCGGCAGCATTTCTCCTGCTTCATGGATACCGGCGCCCTGACGGGAGACGGCGATGTGATCTGGATGAACACCCAGGGGCTGCCGATGACAGTCGGCGACTGGGAGACGCCGCAACTCGGCGCCTTTGCCATGGTGCTAGCGGCAATCGATCGCGAGACGGGCAAGGAGTGCCGCGTCGCGGTGCTCTTCAATCGCTCGACGGAACCGGAGGACTTCTCGCTGCCGGCTGTTGAAAAGCGGAAGTGGCGCCGCCTGCAGAGCGGACGGAGCGCTGCCAAGGCCAGCGTGAAGCCCCGGACGGTAGATTTCTGGGTCGAGAGCTAGAATTCTCGCAGATCTGTGACCGAACCCTATTCCGCCTGACACCAAGCGGCTGTAGCTTGCGGGAATTATTGAAGGATCGGGTTCTTTTCATGCCGCAAGAGATTTCACTCAAGGACGTGCCGGGCCTCGTTGGCACCATTGTCGGCGTATCGGACTGGATCACCGTCGACCAGGCGATGATCGACGCCTTTGCCGGCGCCACCATGGATCACCAGTTCATCCATACCGACCCCGTGCGGGCTGCGGCCGAGACCCCTTTCGGCGGCACGATCGCACATGGTTTCCTGACCGTCTCGCTGCTGTCCGCGATGAACTACAACTGCCTGCCGAAGATCCGCGAACAGACGCTGGGCATCAATTACGGCTTCGAAAAGCTGCGCTTCATGTCCCCCGTAAAAACCGGAAAGCGCATCCGGGGATCCTTCAAGCTCGCCGCCGCACGTTTCCGCGGGGCAGGCATGTTGATGCTCACCTATGCGGTGACAGTCGAAATTGAGGGTGAGCGCAAGCCGGCGCTGACCGCAGACTGGATCACCATTTCACAGTTCGACCCAAAGGACAGGCCGGACAACGTCTGACACGACAAACGAGAGCAGCCATGACCGACGATAGCGCTGAAGTCATCCGGCGGAGCTTTCACCGTCAGGCCAAGGCCTGCGAAGATCTTGGCTCGCCCTTCACTGCCCGCCTCTGCACCCTGTCGGCGGATCGGCTGACCGCGAACACACCGGTCGGCGCCAAAATCTTGGGATGGCAGGGAATCCCCGATGGTACTGGCGACGCCCTTGCGCTTCGCCTTGCAGGTACACTGCATGCTCTGGTCCGCTCCGGGCTGGACTCCGCACTTCGCGCCGTCTACCCGCCGCAGACCGTCGATGACGACATACTCTGGGCGGCCGTAGAGGTCGCCTTGCGGCGCGACGAGGCCTTTATCCTCGACCGACTGAAATCGCCCCCACAGACCAACGAGGTGCGTCGCTCCTCTGCCCTCTTGCCAGGCTTCCTGACGGTCGCGGCATTGACTGAGAAGCCACTGATCCTTTCGGAAGTCGGCGCCAGCGCCGGGCTGAACCTGCAATGGGACCGCTACACCTACCGGCTCGGAGACAGGAGTTGGGGCCACGGCTCGTCGGTCAACCTCGCCCCGCGCTGGGAAGGCCCGCCACCACCGCAGGCCGCTATCGAAGTCGCCGAACGCGCCGGCTGTGATCTGAACCCGCTCGACCCGTCCTCCGAAGACGATCGCCTGCGGCTCTTCTCCTATATCTGGGCCGACCAGCAGGACCGCCTCGACCGCACCGCAGCAGCGCTCGCCATGGCCGCCGAAAACGGCTTGCAGGTAGAAAAGGCTGACGCCATCGACTGGCTGCGGCATCGTCTCGCGACACCGCGCCGGGATATGGCACATGTGATCTACCACACCATCGCCTGGCAATATCTGCCGCCGGCCCTGAAGGCCGAAGGCGAGGCGCTGATCGCAGAAGCCGGCACCCGCGCAACCGAGGACGCACCGCTGGCCCGCCTGCAGCTGGAGGCCGACGGCAAGCCAGAGGGGGCCGCGATCTTGCTCACATTGTGGCCGACAGGTGAAACCCGCGAGATCGGTCGGGCGGATTTTCACGGGCGGTGGGTGAAGTGGGAGGGGTGGGAAGTCTCATCCGCTTGAGTTGAAGGTAGCCGCCCCTACATCCGCTCTCTGCGGATACCGGAGATTGGCGGCGTAATGCCGCCGGGTAAGCTTCGCGCCTTCATTTTCGGCCCATAGCCATGAGAGGTGCTATTCCAGCAAGCGGCCTTTGGTGTTTGACTACGGTTTCGCTATTTTAGGCTCGCGCGGAGGTTCTTTGGGGGGACAGACATGCCAACGCTTACCCTGCACCATGTGTCGATCATTACCGCTGATCTGCGAAAATCACTTCCGTTTTATTGCGAGCTATTCGGCCTATCTGAAATCCCTCGACCTGACTTCCCGGTAGGGGGAGCATGGCTCGCCTGCGGCAGCCTGCAAGTCCACCTCGTCGTATATCCGGAAGGCACGTTCCGCCAACGAATAAATGTTGACCGCAACGACTGGCACTTCGCGTTCCGGACCGATGATTTCGAAGCCACTCTCGAACACCTCGCGGCCCTTGGCTTCCGTGAGGACCTACCCGAAGACGATCCCAAGCACCTGCTGGTTTCCCGTACTGGCCTGGCTGGTTTCCCGCAACTCTATCTCCGCGACCCCGACTTAAATGTCGTCGAGATCAATGGAGCAGCTTAAGGGTTCTACCTACGATATCGAGAGTGAGGAGATGACTGCTTCGGGCCGAAAGCGCCGGGACTTAAGCGGTGTAAGCGAAAATTCGCTTGCCGCTTGGGCATTGCTCCCCGCTAGTCCGCAACCAATCGGCCACGCACTCTCTGATCTCTGGGCCATGAACACGTAAACTTTGGAGCCGCGCAGCAGCGCTTGCGCCACATCCACCATCAAACACGAAAAAGGCCGGGTCACCCCGGCCTCCACAAACCCCTTCAAAAGACCTGCCCCTCAGAGCGAGGCATCCTCCGCGCCCTCGGCGAGCATGCCAAACGCATACTCCGCAAAGGACCGCCAGCATTCGACGCGGAACGTCTCTTCCTCGGCACGGTAGAGGATGATCTCGATCTTGCCGAAGACCGAGCGGGTGACGGCACCAACCGGGAAGGCGGCAAGCGAGAGATCGAGCGGCGAGGCGCTGTTGATCGTATCGGCGGCAGCCGGCCCCGAGACAATGATCGCGGTGTTGCGATGGGAGATGTCGGTCGCCGAGTGAACGACGCCGGAGCCCGCACAATCGGCCATCAGCGCGTCACCCTTCTCATCGATCAGGAACCACTCGTCCGGACCGATCCAGAAAGCCGTGCGGCCCTTGGCCGAGGCCGAAGTCTTCGGCTTTGTCGGCAACTTCAGCCCCAGCGTCTTGGAGAGACCTGTCAGGGCATCGGCGCCCGCACGAAGCGACACGCGGGTTGCGGGGATCGCCGGGGTGAGGCGAACCTTGGCGCTGCCGCCGTGGAAGCCGGACAGGACCGTCTTGCGCTCTGCGGTAAACGTATCAGCCATGGATGCGGCCTCCTTCCTTGTCAACGAACACCATATCGGTCACTTCGACCGCGATGGTCTTGTCCTTCATCGGCACATAGAGCGTCTCGCCCATCCGTGCGCGGCCACCGGCCACCATGGCGATCGCGATGGACCGCCCGAGGTTTTCCGACCAGTAGGACGAGGTGATGTGGCCAAGCATGGTCATCGGCTTCGGCTGGTTCGGATCGGCGACGATCTGGCCGCCTTCCTCGAGGACTTCGTTCGGGTCCTTGGTCAAAAGCCCGACCAACTGCTTGCGGCCTTCCTTGACCAGATCAGGCCGCTTCATGCCGCGAATGCCGACAAAGTCGGTCTTCTTCTTCGACACCGCCCAGGAGAGGCCAGCATCATCAGCCGTCAGCGTGCCGTCGGTGTCCTGACCGACGATGATATAGCCCTTCTCGGCGCGCAGCACGTGCATGGTCTCGGTACCGTAGAGGCAGGCGCCGAGCGATTGGGCGCGTTCCCAGATCTGACGGAAGACGTCAGCGCCGAAATCGGCGGGCACGTTGACTTCGAAGCCGAGTTCGCCGGTGAACGACACGCGGAAGAGCCGTGTCGGCACGCCGCAGAACTTGCCTTCGGCCACGCTCATATGCGGGAAGGCCTCGTTCGAGATGTCGATGCCCTCGACGAAAGGCGCGATGATGTCGCGCGCCTTCGGACCCTGGACGGCAATGACCGCCCATTGTTCGGTGGTCGAGGTGAGCCAGACCTTCAGATGCGGGAATTCCGTCTGCAGATAGTCTTCCATATGATGCATGACGCGCGGCGCACCGCCCGTCGTGGTGGTCACATGGAAGCGATCCTCGGCCAGACGCCCGACGACGCCATCGTCATAGATGAAGCCGTCTTCGCGGGTCATGATGCCGTAACGCGCCTTGCCCGGCTTCAGCGTGTCCCAGGCATTGGTATACATGAGGTTGAGGAATTCGGCTGCATCGGGACCGACAACCTCGATCTTGCCGAGTGTCGAGGCATTGAACACGCCGGCTGCGTCGCGCACCGTCTTGCATTCACGGTTGACCGAAGCATGCATGTCCTCGCCGGGCTTCGGGTAATACCAGGCGCGCTTCCAGTTGCCGACATCTTCATAGACAGCGCCCTGGGACACTTCGTAGGCATGCATCGGCGTCTTGCGGGTCGGATCAAACAGCGCATCGCGCGAATGGTTGATCAGCGTGCCGAAGGTGACAGGCGTATAGGGCGCACGGAAGGTGGTGAGACCGACCTGCGGGATTTCCTTGCCGAGCACTTCCGCCGCAATGGCGAGGCCATGCATGTTGGAAAGCTTGCCCTGGTCGGAGGCCATGCCGTTCGTGGTGAAGCGCTTGATATGCTCGATCGAATGCATGCCTTCGCGTACGGCCAGTCGAATGTCCTTGGCGCAGACATCGTGCTGGAAATCGACGAAAGCCTTCACGTTGTCTTCGCGACCAGCGCCTTCGGCAGCGCCGATCATGCCGCCGGTCCAGGCGTGTGCATTCGCACCGGACAGCGAGACGGCTTGCGTCTCAGTCGCACCCGCAGCCTTGGCCGAGGCGAGACCGGCAGCCGTCGCCTCGTCAAGCAGCGCCTGCAGGTCGTCAGTGCCGTTGCAGCCGCCGACGGAGACGCAATCCTGCACATAGACATCAGGCAGGAAGCGGTCATTGGCCGCATCATATTTCAGCTTGCCACGCGACTGCGAGAACATGTGCACCGACGGCGTCCAGCCGGCCGACATCAAGAGCGCATCGACCTCGATCTTGCGGGTGGAACCGCCGCCATTGCGGCGAACGGTGATCGAGCGGACACGCAGGCGGCCTGCTGTATCGACCACACCATGGCCGGTTAGCACTTCGATGCCCAGCGCACGGGCCTGGGCGAGGACGCCCTCACCCGGCTTTTCGCGCGCATCGACAATGACAGGCACCGAGACACCCGCCTTCTTCAGATCGATTGCCGCTTCATAGGCCGAGTCATGCGCCGTGTAGACGCCGACCTTGGCACCGACGGCCACGCCAAAATGGTTGAGATAGGTGCGGCCGGCAGAGGCGAGCATGATGCCGGGACGGTCATTGTTGGCGAACACCATATGACGCTCGATCGAACCGCTGGCGAAAACAACGCGCTTGGCACGGACCTGCCACAGCCGCTCGCGCGGCTGGTTCTTCGACGGCTTGGCGATATGGTCGGTGACGCGTTCGACCAGCGCCACGTAATTGTGGTTGTGATACCCGAATGCGGTCGTGCGCGACAGAACGGTGACGTTGGACATGCCCTTCAGCTTCGCAACAGTCGCTTGCGCCCAGTCCCAGCCGCTCTGGCCGTCGACGGTCGCACCGGTATCGAAGTGGAAGGCACCGCCCATTTGCGGCTGTTCGTCAACGATCATGACGCGCACGCCCGTCTGGGCGGCGGCGAGCGCCGACGCGAGACCGGCGGCACCGCCACCAATCACCAGCACGTCGCAATGCGCATAGCGGTTGGCGTAATGATCCGGATCGGCTTCCTTCGGCGCATGGCCGAGACCGGCGGCGCGACGGATGAAGGGTTCATAGATCTGGTGCCAGGCGGCCTTCGGCCACATGAAGGTCTTGTAGTAGAAGCCGGCGGCAAAGAAGGGCGAGAGCAGGTTGTTTACCTCGCCGATGTCGAGCGACAGCGACGGCCAGCGGTTCTGCGTCTCGATCTTCATCCCGTCGAAGACTTCCTGCACGGTCGCCCGCACATTCGGCTGGCGGCGGGCGGCATCACGCGAGACGTCGAGGAGCGCGTTCGGCTCTTCCGGACCTGATGTCAGGATGCCGCGCGGTCGGTGATATTTGAACGAGCGACCGGCGAGATGCATGCCGTTGGCGATCATGGCAGAGGCCACGGTGTCACCCTCGTAAGCTGTGAGCGTACGGCCATCGATGGTGAAGCGGGCAGTCAGCGCCGGTGTCAGGCGACCCTTGCCGGGAATACGGTTGGCAGCGCTCATGCCTTTTCTCCCTTCGATGCAGACGGGGCAACCAGTGTTGCAGGATCGGGCATGGGTTCACCGGCCTTGTAGGTCAGCAGGATCTTGTCGGAGATGGTGTCGCGGGCCGCGTTGAAGAAGCGGCCGCAGCCATGGATATGGCGCCAGCGTTCGAAGATCAGGCCCTTCGGGTTGTCGCGCAGAAAGAAGTAATCGGCGAACTCTTCGTCCGTGATCGAAGCGATGTTTGCCGGGCGCGCGATATGCGCTTCACCGGCGGCGCGAAACTCGAGCTCTGCGCGCTCTTCTTCGCAATACGGGCATTTGATGACCAGCATGTTGGACGATCCCTAATTCAGTGCGCCACGGCAGCGGCGGCTGCCTCGTCGATGAGGCGGCCGGTGCGGAACCGGTCGAGCGTCAGACCCTGGGCCAGCCGGTGCGGCTCGCCCTTGGCGATGAGATGAGCGAAGAGGTTGGCAGACCCCGGCGTCGCTTTGAAGCCACCCGTACCCCAGCCGGCATTGACGAAGAGGTTCTGAACCGGCGTCACGCTCTGGATTGGCGAACGGTCGGCCGTGTTGTCGGTGATCCCGCCCCACTGGCGCATCATCTTGACGCGACGGAACATCGGGAAGAGCTCGCAGATGGCATCGAGCGTATGCGTGATGATCTGCATGCCGCCGGTCTGGCTGTAGGAATTGTACTGGTCGGTGCCGGCCCCAATGACCAGCTCACCCTTGTCCGACTGCGAGATATAGGCATGCACCGTGTTCGACATCACCACGCAAGGGAAGATCGGCTTCAGCGGCTCGGAGACGAGCGCCTGCAGCGGCGTCGAATGCACCGGCAGGCGAACGCCTGCCATGCCCATCACGACGGAGGAGTGGCCGGCAGCGGACACACCGACCTTCTTCGCGCCGATGAAGCCCTTGGTCGTGTCGACGCCGGTCACTTCACCATTCGGGCCACGGCGGATGCCGGTCACTTCACAGTTTTGGATGATATGCACGCCGCGATCGGACGCCGCGCGCGCATAACCCCAGGCGACCGCATCATGACGGGCCGTGCCGCCACGACGCTGAAGAGCTGCGCCATTGATCGGGTAGCGGGCATTCTTTGAGATGTCGAGCGGCGGGCAGAAGGCCTTGGCCTGCTCCGGCGTCAGCCATTCATTGTCGATTCCGTAGAGATTGTTGGCATTCACGTGCCGCTTGAACGACTGCTGGTCATGCACATTGTGCGACAGCATCATTACGCCGCGCGGCGAATACATGACATTATAATTGAGGTCCTGAGAGAGACCTTCCCAGAGCTTCAGCGAATGCTCGTAGATGTCCATGCTCTCTTCATAGAGATAGTTGGACCGGATGATCGTCGTGTTACGGCCGGTATTGCCACCGCCGAGCCAGCCCTTTTCGATCACGGCGACATTGGTGATGCCGTGTTCCTTGGCCAGATAATAGGCGGCACCCAGACCATGGCCGCCGGCGCCGATGATGATCACGTCATAGGACTGGCGCGGCTCGGGAGAGACCCACTGAGCCTCCCATCCTTTGTGGGCACGCATGGCCTCACGGACAACGGCAAAGACCGAATATTTGCGCATTCGCCTTAAACTCCTGTGGTTCAGGCACTGGGGTAGGACTATACAGGTCGCAGATCAACCCACTCCATGACGTCCGTTTTGCGACGCAATGTCATCCGTCTTTCGACACCCCGCCAAAACCGCTCTCGCGGGTCGAAATTTATTGATCGGAAACCCTGCGCCATATGGACTTTACCCACCTCTTCTGGTAATTCGCACGCTTAATCGCCGGACTCATGCGCCGCGCGAAGCAATACGCTGTTTCCGTTGATGTGACCTGCATCGGCGGAAGGACCAACCCAAACAACCAAAGGAACGGGATAAACGTGCAGGTACTAGTCCGCGACAACAACGTTGACCAGGCGCTCCGCGCTCTCAAGAAGAAGCTGCAGCGCGAAGGTGTCTTCCGCGAAATGAAGATGCACGATTTCTTCGAAAAGCCGTCCGAGAAGCGTGCGCGCGAGAAGGCCGAGGCTGTTCGTCGCGTCCGCAAGCTGGCGCGTAAGAAGATGCAGCGCGAAGGCCTGCTGCCGGCTGCTCGCGGTCGTTGATCGGCCCCGATTTGGACGTTTTCCTGTGAAATGAGAGCGGGGGCGAAACGAATCGCCGCCGCTCTTTTGATATCCAACACCAACTTGCGCTGTCTGAGGCCTGATGCGGCGCAGGCAGCGGCCGGATGATGCGCCTCATGACGAAAACCTCCGTGCTGACGACTGCCTCCAACACCGACCGCAAGCACCGCCTGGCTTCTGCCGTGGCCCTGCTCGCCGCCCTGACGCTGGCAGGCTGCGCCACGACGACAGAAACGACCGATGTCATCCGCCTCGATCGTGCCCAGGGTTCCGACGAGAACATCGCCTCCCTCACGGCCGTCATTCAGTCTAATCCGCGCGCTCCGGAAGGGTACAATGTGCGCGGTTCGGCCTATGGTCGTGCCGGCCAGTTCAAGCAGGCGCTGGACGATTTCAACACCGCCCTGCAGATCAACCCGCAATTTTTCCAGGCCTATGCCAACCGCGCACTGGTCTACCGCAACATGGGCAAGCCGGTCGAAGCAGCGGCCGATTACAATGCAGCGCTCAAGATCAACCCGAACTACGACGTCGCCTATATCGGTCGCGGCAATATCTACCGCCAGGCCGGTCGCATCGACGAAGCCTTCGGCGACTTCAACCGCGCCATCCAGCTGGACACCACTGACGGCCGCGCCTACCACAATCGCGGTCTGATCTATCAGCTGCGCGGAGATCACGCCAAGGCGATCGACGACTTCTCGAAGGCCATCTCGCTCTCGTCGCGCGCACCGGAACCCTATAACGGCCGCGGCGTCTCCTATATCGCGCTGAACGATGACGAAAACGCATTCGCCGACTTCAACCTCGCAATCGAGCTGAACAAGAACATCGCCGAGAGCTGGGCGAACCAGGCGCTCGTTTACGAACGCCGCGGCGACAAGGCACGGGCTGCGAAGTCCTACAGCCATGCGCTGAGCCTCGACCCCAAATACGAACCTGCAAAGCAGGGCCTCGCCCGCACGCGCAGCACGACCTGATACCTGGGACAGGAACGGATTTGGAAACGGCGGGGTGACCCGCCGTTTTCTGTTCTGCAAGTACGAATTGCCGGCATGGCGGCAAAGAAAAAGGCGGGCCGTTTCCGGACCGCCTCAACGTGACAAAAAAGCGTTCGTGCCGATCAGCGCATCATGAAGACGCCGGCCACCGACAGGACGATCCAGATAAAGAGGCCACCGAGCAGGCCCGCGCCGCCGAAGAAACCGGCAGCCATGGCGATCATCAGGGCGACGAGGAGCGCGGTGCCGTACTTCGTACCGGCAATGAAAAGGTCGTAGGTCTTGTCGTGCTCCTTGTAGTCCATCGAAGCACCGGTTTCGACCGGACCGGAATGATGTTCGCTCATGTTCGATCTCCCAATTCTCAAGGACTGGCGGCACCACGGCAGAATCACACCGGACACGGCTGTGGGCGAAATTTCTTCTTTTTCCCGCATACACAAACGTCAGCAGGAGTGCAATCGCATCTGCGGTCTGGCGTCAATAATCCCGCCCGGCGATGGCGCCTGAGATCTTGCCGGCCGCCACCAGTCGCGCTGACGGAAGGATCGTCAACGGTGTCGTCGGCAGTGGCCCCTCCCCCCGTCCGAACATCATTCGCCGCTCGTAGACACCCGAATCGAAGAACGGGTAGCGTTTCAGAAGCTTTTCTCCCGTCGTATGGGTGTTGGTCGCCATCAGGGTAAGCTCCCGGCCGTAGACTTCCGTCATGCGACGCTCCACGACCGTCTCGGCATAGAAGACACGCTTGTAGAAGGCAGCATGCGGCGGCCTGACCGGTTGCAGGACCCGGTCGGCCTTGAAATAGGCGGCGGCGACGATACTTGGCCGCAAGGTAATATAGGGAAGAACCGAAACCTCGTTCGCGAAGGCCGGATCCACCGCAAAACGCGCCGGATCGATGATCGTCAGGCCTGCGTCGAGATAGGCCTCCATGACGTCGGGAAAGACCTGGGCCGATTGTGACAGCGGGTGGTCCGCCGTTACGTGGTGAAGCCGGATCGTGCTCACCAGTTCCTCGAAATAATAGATCCCGAACACATAGGCATGCGGATCGAAATCTGCGTCGTCGATCATGCTCGGCGCCGCGCGCGGGATCATGTCGGCGGCTTTGTAGGTCTTGTAACGGAGTTGCTCGATCTCCTCGAAATCCTCGTGTGTCTCCACCCGCCGATACTCGATAAAATCGAGATGACGCATCAATCTTTCCGAAAAGCCTTCCACTTGCATGCCAGACGCTCGCTCCGGTTACCGGCCATAACCAACCGGGTAGCATGCGAGCCGCTGTTCCGCGCCCCTAGATATTAACAATAGATTAAAGTCTTCCCGATTAAGGTTAACGGTCGCATCGGCAACCGATTGAGTTCGGCCTGCACAGCAAATGAATCACGTAAGAAAAACCTGAAGTAATGGTGGCGCTTTACATCCCTCAGGCGACGCCGCTCTGTTCTTCCAGACCGGTGATCTCGGCTTCCTGGCAAAGCGCTTCCACGGCCTGAGCCGCGATAGGCTTCGAAAAGACATAGCCCTGGATCAGGTCGGCGCAATTGTGCTTCCTGATCAGCGCCAGTTGTTCCCGTGTCTCCACGCCCTCGATGACGATGCCGATGTCGAGCCCTCGTGCCAGGCTGACGATCCCGCGCAAGAGTTTCAGGCGGCGTTGGTCCTCCCCGATATCGCGGACGAAGGAGCGATCGATCTTCACCACATCGACCGGAAGTGTGTCGAGATAGCTAAGGCTCGAGAATCCGGTCCCGAAATCATCGATCGAGATCGTGATGCCGAGGCTCCGCAGTCGATCGAGCACGGCACGTGCATCGGACAATTCTTCGATCAGGCTACTCTCGGTGACTTCCAGATGAAGTCGATGCGGAGCAAGGCCGGTTTCCGTCAGGATCTTCTCGACAGTGTCAGACAGGTCTTCGTGCCTGAGGTCATGGACGGACAGATTGACCGAGACACCAATGGTCTGCGGCCAGCTACCGCAGTCGATACAGGCCTTGCGTAGCACCTGCCGCGTGATGGAGGAGACGATGCCTATCTCTTCGGCGATCTGGATGAAGATATTCGGCGCTATCGGCCCCTTCTCCGGATGATGCCATCGCGCGAGCGCCTCGCAGCACACGAGGCCATGGCCATCCGGCGTAAACATGGGCTGATAGACCACGGTGATACCGTGATGGTCCACGGCCGCACGCAAATCCGCCTTAAGCCGTTGTCGTTCCAGATGACGCGCATCCATCTCCTCTTCGAAGAGCGTGAACTGGCCACGGCTACGCGCCTTGGATTCGAACAAAGCGATGTCGAGCTTGACCGGCCACTCCTCCATCTTCGGATCCGCGCTGTCGAGCAGCACGGCACCGGCAGAGAAGAGGACCGGGATCTGTCCGCCGTCGACCTTGTAGCGGCCGCATGCCGCAGCATGCAGCTGCCGCATCGCCTCGCCGAGATCTTCGGACTGTTCGACACCCGGGAAGAAGAGAACGAAATGGTCGCCGACCAGGCGCCCCACCACGGCCTTGCCAGCCGCAAGTTCCGTAAGCCGGGTAGCAATCGCAGCAAGCAGCTTGTCCCCAGCGAGATGTCCTTTGAGATCGTTCACATGCTTGAAGTCGGCGACATCGAGGATCATGAGACCGACCGTCGGGCCGACGGTATCGGCCTGTTCCAGGCGCTCGCGCACGATGTCGTTGAAGTAGCTGCGTTGCGGCAGGCCCGTCAGGTGGTCGTAGCGGGCCATGTGCAGGATCTTGCGGTCGGCCCGCACCCGCGCCGTGACATCCTCGAAAATCAGCACGACACCGCCCTCATCCCGTCGGCGGGCCGAAAACTCGAGCACAAGATCTTCCGAGAAATGCATCAGGGCGCGGCTCGAGACGCCCTGGGTGAGCTGCGACAATTGTCTCTGCAGGAGGCTGGGCATGGCCCCATCGACGAATGTGTGGCGCACGCCATAGCGAAGCACGACATCGAGATCGCAGCCCGTCAGCCGCCGCCGATCCCCGAGGTTGAGCAATTCACAAGCCTTACGATTGACCACTTCGATCCGGTTGTCCGGATCGAGCATCAAGAGCCCGTGGGTCATGTTGCTGAGCGCCGTATCGAAGCGGTCTGCGATCTTCGCCATTTCGCGGGACGCAATGACATTCTCGTAGAGGAAGTCACGCACCCCATTCGCCATCGCGCGCGTGGTCAACCAGAACGGAATCAGCAGCAACGACAGGAGCGACTTGTAGATGTCCTGCGACAGCAAGCTCCCGATCACCATCGGCGCGCAGCAGGCCAGCGTCTGCAGGTCCACGGCCAGCCGCGAACCATAATTGCGGCCGACAATGGACACCATGGTCGCCATGGCAACCGAAATGCAGGCAAGTTCGGCAAACGTATCCTGGAAGGCCAGCATGGCGTAGCCGCTGCCGATTCCCAGGATCGCCATGGTCGCGGCCCCACCCAACACATAGCGCCGCTCCCATGCTGCGATCTGCGCGCGGCTGAGCGACTGCTTGTCCTCCCGGTCGAAAACGAAGAAGGAGCGCAGACGGAAGGCAAAGATAAGGACGAAGCAGCCGGAAAGAAGAAGATAGAAGGTCGCTCCGGTTTGCACGAAGACCGTCATGAAAGTCAGGATGTGGACAACCATGCCGGTGAACAGCGTGAACCGGTTGTCGAACAGAGAGCTTACGAACGAAAGATAGACATCCGCGGGCACGTTCCGGTCGCGCCCCTTGTCGGCCCTCATGATTTGCCCTCCCGGCGTGGTTGGACGCAAAACCTCAGCTGTCAAAAAACGTCTCTTCCAATTCCTGTGGCCGGCTCCCGGCGGAAATAAACTTGTCCTGAAACGTCACAGTAAATCACGAAACGAAGCAAAGCCTAAAATGCACTGCTTCGAAGCGGGACGCAAACGCGTACGTCACAACCCGTTAAGGCCGGCATAGGGAAATTGTTCAAATGCGACGGGACCGCCAAGACCAGGCCATGGAGCAATGCGGTACACGCCGATCTGCAAGCGTACGAAAGTTCAACTTTCGTCTGCCGCCCGACAAGCGCCGGCCTGTCCAGTTGCGCGCGGTTTACCATTGCTCTAAGCACGAAAAGACAAGGGGAGAACAAACACAATGACAATCCTGTTGGCTGTTTCCCGGGTGATCGACGCGATCAACGGGGCCATCGGGCGCTGGGTTTCCTGGCTGCTCTTGGCCGCCGTTCTGATCAGCGCCGGCAATGCCGTCATCCGCAAGGTCTTCGACATTTCATCCAATGCCTGGCTCGAGCTGCAATGGTACCTGTTCGGCACCGTGTTCATGCTCGCCGCCGCTTACGCTCTGCTCCGCAACGAACATATCCGCATCGACATCCTGTCCAGCGGCTGGAAGAAGCGGACGCGCGACTGGATCGACCTGATCCTCCACACCATCTTCCTCGTGCCCTTCGCTGCCCTGATGGCCTATCTTGCCTGGCCGTGGTTTTGGCTGTCGTTTCGCTCAGGAGAGATGTCGTCGAGCGCAGGCGGCCTGATCATCTGGCCCGCCAAGGCTATGGTCTTGCTTGGCTTCATGATGCTCACGGCTCAGGCCTTCTCCGAAATCATCAAGCGCGCCGCCGTGCTGATGGGCCGGATCGAGGAGCCGAACGCAGTCACACCTGAGCCTGAGACCGAAGGCAAGGAGGCCTGAGATGATCGACCTTATCGCCCACAATCTCGCGCCCATCATGTTCACGACCGTCATGGCCATGCTGCTGCTTGGCTATCCGGTCGCCTTCACGCTTGCAGCCGGTGGTTTGATTTACTTCGTGCTCGGCGTCGAACTGTCGATCTTTTCGTCCGAGATCCGCCTCTTCTGGCCTCTGCTCCAGTCGCATCCGGAGCGCATCTACGGGATCATGTATAACGACACGCTGCTGTCGATCCCGTTCTTCACGCTCATGGGCATCATTCTGGAACGATCGCGCATGGCAGAAGACCTGCTCGATACGATCGGTCAGCTGTTCGGCCCGATTCGTGGCGGCCTCGCCTATGCCGTCATCCTCGTCGGCGCGCTGCTGGGCGCCACCACCGGCGTCGTTGCAGCCTCGGTCATGGCCATGGGCCTGATCTCGCTGCCGATCATGCTGCGCTACAAGTATAATGGTCCGCTGGTCTCGGGCACGATCGCGGCCTCCGGCACGCTTGCCCAGATCGTTCCGCCATCGCTCGTCCTGATCGTCATGGCCGACCAGCTCGGCCGGTCCGTCGGTGACATGTATGTCGGCGCGCTCTATCCGGCCCTGATGATCATCGCGGCTTACTGCGCCTACATCTTTGCGGTCACGATCATCAAGCCGGAATGGGCACCTGCCCTTCCCAAGGAAGCACGCACGCTCGGTGATGGTGTCACCTCGCTTTTCGTGATGATCGCCATCGGAACGGGCCTCTACTTCCTCGGCTATCACATCCTGTTCACCGGCATCGCAAGCGCCGAGTGGCAGTTGGTGGCAGCACTCGCCTTCGGCGTCATCTCTGTCTACGTCTTCGCGCTCGTCAATCGCGGTATGCAGTTGAACGTGATCTCGCGTCTTGCGCAGGAAGTGATCATCGTCATGGTGCCGCCGCTGGCGCTGATCTTCCTGGTTCTCGGCACGATCTTCCTCGGCATTGCAACGCCGACAGAAGGCGGCGCCATGGGCGCGACTGGCGCTCTGATCATCGCCGCAGCAAAGGGACGTCTCAACCTCGCCATCCTGAAGAATGCCCTCGACGCCACCACGCGTCTCTCGGCCTTCGTCATGATGATCCTGATCGGCGCCCGCGTCTTCGGTCTGACCTTCTACGGCATTAACGGCAATGTCTGGGTCGAAGACCTGATGCTGGCCCTGCCGGGCGGAGAATACGGCTTCCTGATCGTTGTCACGATCATCGTCTTCATCCTCGGCTGTTTCCTCGACTTCTTCGAGATCGCCTTCATCATGGTGCCGCTTCTGGTCCCGGTCGCCCAGAGCCTGGGAATCGACCTCGTCTGGTTCGGCATCATTCTCGGCATCAACCTGCAGACCTCCTTCCTAACGCCACCCTTCGGCTTCTCCCTCTTCTACCTGCGCTCCGTCGCACCAGAGGGGAGATGGAGGGACAAGGTCACCGGACAGATGCAGGACGGCATCAAGACGCTGGACATCTACAAGGGTGTGCTGCCCTTCATCATCATCCAGTTCCTGGCGATCATCACGGTCATCGCCTTCCCGGGTCTGGTGATGCATTACAAGGGCGACGCGGTGGTCCAGGATCCGAGTACGATCCAGATCACAATCCCGCAGCCGACCGACGGTGGCGGTGCCACCATGCCGTCCTTCGGCCTGCCACCGCTCGGCAGCGAGGCACCGGCTGGCGGTGCAGGCCAGCAGCCGGCACTCGGCCTGCCGCCCCTCGATCTCGGCCAGCCGCCGGCCATCCAGCCGCCAGCAGGCGCGGCACCCGCCGCCCCGGCACCGGCACCGTCGATGGACCTGAGCCAGCCGCCTGTCATTCAGTAACGGCTGCTAAAGTCCACAGCACGAGATAGATCTGCAGAACCCCGGCGTCGCGCCGGGGTTTTCTTTTGACCGACGCCGCACGAAAAAGCCCCGGTCGCGAGGACCGGGGCTACCGACTGTCGAGATGCAATTGTTGATCAGAGCTTGTTAGCGCGCTGCTGCATCATCATGAAGGTGTCGAACGTGTAGTCCGGCAGCTGCATCCAGAGATAGGCGTCCTTCTTGAAAGCGAGCTGGCTGTCATAGATCTTCTTAAAGGCCGCGTTGGAGGCGTTGATCTCTTCATAGGTCGCCAGCGAGGCTTCGTAGCAGGCTGTCAGAATTTCCTGGCTGAACGGACGCAGCACGGCGCCGGAGCCGACGAGTTCCTTGACCGCGACCGGGTTCTTGACGTCGTACTTCGCCAGCATGTTGGCATTGGCGAAGGCGCAGGCGTCATGCAGGATCGCCTGATAGTGGGCCGGAAGGCTGTTCCACTTTTCCAGGTTGACCATGGCATGCAGGGTGGCACCACCTTCCCACCAGCCGGGATAGTAGTAGTACTGCGCAACCTTGAAGAAGCCGAGCTTCTGGTCGTCATAGGGACCGACCCATTCGGTGGCATCGATCGTGCCCTTTTCCAGCGCCGGATAGATGTCGCCGCCAGCGATCTGCTGCGGCACGACGCCCAGCTTCTCGATGACCTTGCCGGCGAAGCCACCGATGCGCATCTTCAGACCCTTGAGGTCGTCGAGCGTATTGATCTCCTTGCGGAACCAGCCACCCATCTGAGCACCGGTATTGCCGGCCGGCAGGCCGTAGAGGCCCTGGGTTGCGAAGAATTCGTTCAGCAGGTCATTGCCGCTTGCCTGATAGAACCAGGCATTCTGGAGGCGGGCATTGAGACCGAACGGGACCGCCGTCGCCAGCGCATAGGTGGGGTCCTTGCCCCAGTAATAATAGTTGGCCGTGTGCGACATTTCGACGGTACCGGCAGCAACCGCGTCGTTGGCCTGCAGGCCCGGCACGATTTCACCAGCGGAGAAAACCTGAATCTCGAAATTGCCGTTCGTGGCAGCCTTGACGCGATCAGCCACGTCATTGGCGGCACCGAAAATCGTGTCCAGCGCCTTCGGGAAAGACGAGGTCAGACGCCAGGTGACTTTCGGATTTTCCTGCGCGATGGCAGGTGCTGCAAGAACGGCGGACGCCGCAGCGCCGGCACCGGCAACGCCAGCCTTCTTGATGAATGAACGACGATCCATGAACTACCTCCCAGTTTGTTGCCCCACCGGCGGGCATCGTCGGCCCCTCCCGGCAGCGATGCGCGAGCTAACCATTTTACCCAAAGCCTTTCAAGCGTTTGGGCTCTATTCTTTTGGATGAGAAATGGCGCATTAGGACCGCAAAGTCAGACCTGCAACTATGTTAGCGCGAACATGACGAGGCCAGAAACATGACTACGATTGACATCAATTCGATGGGAATTTTCTCGGATCGACCCGCAGAATACCTGAGGCTGTTTCTGCGCAGCAGATTGCCACTTCAACGGCACTTGCCGGTAGGCTGTCGTATCGCACCATGCCCGCGGATCGAGGTGCTGGCCGACAAGGGCATTCATTGTCGAATACTCTTGGCACAGCCGTCAGAAACCATGACGAAGTGGAAGACTGGTTCTGATCAGGGCAGCATCAGCAGGGCGAGGTCTGCGCCCGGCGCGTCTGACGCTTCATATGAGAAATGGCGGCTGCGAACCAGAGTCAGCAAGGTTGCGCCATTGGCATCGGATATGCTGACACTGCCGTCCTCGTTCTGGGTCCAATTGCTGGCCCGGGCCAGGCCAGGCCAGACCTGATCGCAATCCGGGGGCGCGAAGAAGTCCCGGCTTCGGCTGGTCAGGGCGGCCCCACGCTCGACGAGACACACCGTCTTGCGCGTGAAATTCGAGACCGAGAAAATAGCCGGCGGCGACGCCGTATGGGCACGCAGCGAGGACGGGACGTGCGAACTGATGGCGCGCGCAGACGGGATGGTACCGAGCACGATCGGGTCGGCCGCCTCCTGGACGCCTTGCCGAGGCATGGCCCAAAAGCCGATTCCAACGGCTGAAACACACGCACACAACAGTGCCGTCGTCCCAATGACGAGAGAGGACTTCATCGAAGCATCCTTCCGCTCGAAACCTCATATCCGGAAAGGATGCGGCATCAAGCTTGTGGAAGGCTGGCCAGCCGAATCAGCCCCTCACGAACGGCGTTTCGGGAACCGGCGTCAACGGACGGCCCGTGTCGAACCAGGAAATCACGTTATCGGCCACGAGATCGGCCATGGCGTCGCGCGTTGGCACCGAAGCCGAGGCGACATGCGGCAGAAGCGAGACATTCGGCAGGTCGATGAGCGCCTGCGGCACATGAGGTTCCGAAGCGAACACGTCGAGACCCGCAGCCGCGATCGTACCGTCCTGAAGCGCCGCAATCAGGGCGGGCTGATCCACCGTCGTGCCGCGACCGACATTGATCAACACGCCATTCTGCCCGAGCGCCGCGAGAACCTCGGCGTTAATCGCCCCGTTGGTCTGCGGGGTGGACGGAACGATCGAGATCAGGATGTCGACCGCCTTCGCCAGACCGAGCAGACTGTCGTGATAGGCATAGGACACGTCGTCACGCGGTCGGCGGGTGTGATAGGCGATCTCCACCTTGAACGGGGCGAGCCTGGATGCGATCTCCGTGCCGATCCGTCCCAGGCCGTGAATACCGACCTTGCGTCCCTTCAGGGACAACGGCGAGAGCGGAAAAGCTCCTTCCCGCTCCCAACGGCCCTCACGCAGATAGCGCTCGGCGAAATGGAACTGGCGAACGGTGTTGAGAAGCAGAGCGATCGTAGTGTCGGCCACTTCGTCGTTCAGCACGTCGGGCGTGTGGGTGACTATGATCCCCCGCGCCGCAGCCGCGCTGACATCGACGCCGTCATAGCCGACCCCGAAACTGCCGATCATCTCGAGCTTCGGCAGGCGCTCGATCAGCGATGCGGGAAAGCGCCCGGAAACGGCAGCGCCGCGCACCCGGGCCAGTTGTTCGGACGGGGCTTCCGACGCAGAGGCGTCCGCTACCTCCAGGATTTCGAAACGATCTGCCAGGCGAGCGCGAACACGCGGGTGAATGCGACCGGGGATCAACACGAGCGCTTGATCGGACATGAGTGTCTCCTGGCAGTGGTAACAAGGTGAGGCGGCGGGACGCGAACGCCCGCCGGGGATCAGCGGCGGATCGGACCTGTCGACTGGCGGATGCGCATCTCCGGCTTGATCAGATGGATACCGTCAGGCTCGTGGCTGCCGGCGAGCTTGTCGAGCAATGCGCGCGCTGCGAGCCGCCCGACTTCCGCCTGACCATTCCACACCGTCGTCAGCGACGGTGTCGCGATCGAGGCTTCCTCGAGGTCGTCGTAGCCGGTGACAGAAATATCCTGGCCGGGGATCAGTCCCGCACGTGCGATACCGTTCATCAACCCGATCGCGACGAGATCGTTCCAGCAGACGGCCGCCGTCGGCTTTTGCGGCAAGGACAGGAAGTTGACCGCCGCCTCGAAGCCGCCCTGCTTGGTGCGGGGACCTGGGATACGAAGGCCCGGATCGACTTCGATGCCGGCCTTGCGCAGCGCATTGACGTAACCCTGGTAACGGTCCCGACCCGTCGAGGTCTGGTCGGTACCGCCGATCATCGCGATCGAGCGATGGCCGAGACCGATCAGGTGGTTCGTTGCCAGCGAAATGCCGTAAGTGTCGTCACCGCGATAGATCGGAACGTCGAGCCCGTCCATCGAACGCGCCACGAAGATGGCAGGCATGTTGTTGTTCTCGGCGAGCAACACGTCTTCGGGCGGCGTCCCGATAGCCGGCGACATGATCACGCCGTCGCCACCGAGCTGCAGCAGTGTCTCGACGAACATGCGCTGCTTGTCGACGCTGTCGTAGTGATTGGACAGAATGAAGGTGTGACGGCTGCGGTCGAGCTCGGTCTCGATGGCCTTCAGAATCTCACCGTAGAACGGGTTCATGATGTCATGCACCACGACACCGATGATCCCGGAACGGGAGGTGCGAAGGCTCGCAGCACGGCGGTTGTAGATGTAGCCGAGCGCGCGGGCCTGATCCTTGATCTTTTCACGGGTATCGGCCGCAACCAGCGGACTGTCGCGCAGGGCGAGCGATATGGTGGCGGTGGAAAGACCGAGCGTTTCCGCAATGGTCGACAGCTTTACCTTTTGTGCCACGTTTCCTCCCTCGCAGCAGGCCGGTGGGCATTCGAACGCCCTTAAAAGATTTAATTAAACAATTTAATCCGCGATTTCAATCATCGTCCTCGGACGGGTCGGGAGATCGGGCAACGACATTACCGGAGAGGTTGTCTTCGATCACGGACAGAAGCTTCACCAGCGTCTTCAACTCCTTGGCGGACAATCCCTGAACCGCCAGCGCCTCGCAGGTCTGCATGGCGTCGCCGATGCGCGCCAAGCTGCCACGCCCTTCATCGGTGAGATAGACCTTGGTGAGACGCCCGTCGCGATTGTCGGTACGCCGCAGAACAAAACCCTGCGCCTCCATACGTCCGATCGTGCGTGTCATGGTCGGCGCCTTGACCCCGAGTTGATGGGCAAGGGCACCCGGCGTCTGTCCATCCTCCTGGGCGAGCAACTGCACGACACCGTCCTGACCGGGATAAAGGCCGCTCTGCGCCAATCCGTGCGAGAGGCGCGTGCGAAGAGCGCGCGCGACCTGGGTGACGGCGGCACTCAGCACGCCGGAGGCAGGCGGGTCTTTCTTCTTGGCTTTCTTCTTTTCGCCGCGGTCCTTGTCGGCCTTGTCCTTTTTCGCCATGACTCTCCCCGATGGACACGCATTGCAACCTTCGCTTATCCCGCTGCGCCGGTTGGTTGCCATGCATAACGAAGATCAGGGGCTTAGACCAGATGGTGAAACCAGCGTCGCGGTTCGAAGACAATGATCCGGAACTGACCGCCGCCGATCGGCACGACTGGATCGCCGTGCTCCCGCTCGGCGCCCATGAACAGCATGGGCCTCACCTGCCCTTCGAGACCGACGCCATCATTGCATCGGGCATTGCAAGCCGCCTGGTGGAGGCACTCCCCGCCCATCTGCCGGTGACCATCCTTCCCGTCGAAGCGATCGGCTATTCCATTGAGCACATGGAGGTTGCAGGCACGCGCACGCTCGCTTACGACGAAGCGGTCGGGCGCTGGCTCGGCATCGCCGAGACCCTGAACCGCCGAGGTGTCCGCAAGCTTGTGCTGCTCAACGCCCATGGCGGTAATTCCCCCCTGCTGACCATCGTGGCGACCGAAGCCCGTGTGAGGTTCAACATGCTGGTCGTCGCCACTAGCTGGACCCGCTTCGGCCAGCCGGCGGGATGGATCGCACCGGAAGACAAGGCGATCGACATTCATGGCGGCGACATCGAGACGTCGGTCATGCTGGCACTTGCCCCGGATCGGGTCGACATGGCAAAGGCTCGCAACTTCTCCTCGCGCCAGTCGGACTTCGCGGCGCGCTACAAACACCTGCGCGCCTATGGCCCGCATGCCTTCGGCTGGAAGATGTCCGACCTTAACCCGGACGGCGTGGCCGGCAATGCTGCCGCGGCAACGGCAGAGAGGGGTGAGGTACTAATCGCTCATGCAGTGAGGGGCATTTTGGAACTGCTGGATGACGTACATGCGTTCGATATCTCCGACCTCGACGCACCGTGACGAAAGCCTTTGAACTGGCGAAGCGGAACGCCTATATGGGGGTAATACCATTACAGCCGCATCGCCCGGCGCCCCCTGACATCAGAGGCTTTCATGACCGAAGCATCCGTAAAACCGACACCCGTCACCGTGCTCACCGGCTATCTCGGTGCAGGCAAGACGACGCTCCTGAACCGTATCCTGTCGGAAAACCACGGCAAGAAATACGCCGTCATCGTCAACGAGTTCGGCGAGATCGGTATCGACAATGACCTGATCGTCGAGTCGGATGAAGAAATTTACGAGATGAACAACGGCTGCGTCTGCTGCACCGTACGCGGCGACCTGATCCGCGTCGTGGAAGGCTTGATGCGCCGCCCCGGCCGCTTCGACGGCATCATCGTCGAAACGACGGGCTTGGCCGACCCGGTACCGGTCGCACAAACCTTCTTCATGGATGATGACGTCCGCTCCAAGACGGAGCTCGATGCCGTGGTGGCTCTCGTCGACGCAAAGCATCTGCCGCTGCGCCTAAAGGACAGCCGTGAAGCCGAAGACCAGATCGCCTTTGCCGACGTCGTTGTCATCAACAAGGCCGATCTCGTCAGCCATGACGAACTGCACCAGATCGAGCACATCGTGCGCGCGATCAATCCGTCGGCCCGCATCTACTCGACCACCCGCTCGGGCGTCGATCTGTCGAAGGTCCTCGACCAGGGCGCTTTCAACCTTGAGCGCGCGTTGGAAAACGATCCACATTTTCTCGACCATGACGACCCGGACCATGTCTGCGGCCCGGATTGCGATCACGATCACCACCACCACGGCCACGGCCACGATCATCACGACCATGATCATGGGCATGATCACCACCATCACGATCATGGTCATCACCACCACGATCACGCCCCCTCGGCGATCCATGATGTCACAGTCACGTCCGTCTCGCTGCGCGGCGGCGAGATGAACCCGGACCGCTTCTTCCCCTGGATCCAGAAAGTGACCCAGACGCAAGGCCCGAACATCCTGCGCCTGAAGGGCATCATCGCCTTCAAGGGCGACGAGGAGCGTTATGTCGTGCAAGGCGTTCACATGATCGTCGAAGGTGATCACCAGCGCCCCTGGAAGGACGGCGAAAAGCGCGAGAGCCGCCTCGTCTTCATCGGCCGCGAACTCGACCGCGAAAAGCTGGAAGCGAGCTTCAAGGCCTGCGAAGCGACCGCCTGAACCGCCTGTACGGGGCGCACTGCGCGCCCCTGACCGCCCGATCCTGACTGAAAGAAAGCCTGAACGTATGCCCACAGTTGCCCCGCTCGATATTGAAGGCCATGTTGTCTCGACCCATTTTCTCGGAGACATCCCGGTCTTTGCTGCCGCGACGGGCGCGATCCACCGGCTGGATGGCGGGGAGAAGGTGACGGAGGCCAATGCCGGCCTCCTCACCTGCGTCAAGGACCCGGCCAGCCAGACATTGCTGACCGGCGGTGAAGACGGCCGCGTGCTGCGCATCGCCCATGACGGAACGGTGACCGAACTCGCCCATGTGCCGCGCAAGTGGATTTCCGTCGTGGCGCCAGGTCCGCAAGGGGCTGTCGCCTATGCCCATGGCAAGTCGGCCTTCGTCCGCCTCGCCGATGGCACGACGAAGGAATTCACCGAGGAGCGCACGGTCGAGGCAGTCGATTTCGCCCCGAAGGGCCTGCGGATCGCCGTTGCCCGCTACAACGGCGTCACGCTGCACTGGGTCGGCACAGCAGGGGCTCCTGTCGATCTCGACTGGAAAGGCGCCCATACGGGCGTCACCTTCTCTCCAGACGGTCGTTTCGTGGTCACCATGATGCAGGAAAGTGCCCTGCATGGCTGGAAGCTGGACGGCAAGGCTGCCGACACACGCCACATGCGCATGACCGGCTATCCCGCCAAGGTGAAGTCACTCTCCTGGTCGCCCAAGGGCAAATGGCTTGCATCCTCCGGCGCACCGGCTGCGATCGTCTGGCCGTTCTCGGGCAAGGACGGCCCGATGGGCAAGGCGCCTCTGGAACTCGGCACACGCGCCAACATCCTCGTCACCCAGGTCGCATTCCACCCGATCGAAGAGGTCCTGGCTATCGGCTTCATCGACGGCATGATCCTTGCGGTCCGCATCGCCGACAGCAAGGAGGCGCTCCTGCGCCGTCCAGGCAAGGGTGCGATCACCTCGCTTGCCTGGAGCAGCACCGGCAAGCTCCTCGCCTTCGGGTCCGAAGCGGGCGATTGCGGCGTCGTCGATATCACCGGCTGATTGCCGGAAATCACGTCTCAAAGCGTTTTAGTTGCGTGTAGGCGTGCGAAGAATCGCGCTTTGCGGTCAAATACTATAAAAAGTCGCAGTGGCGAGTTCACCAAATACTCACCTTAACCATGTGGTAGTAATTGCCTCCCTATTTTCGGGGCGACGAGCGAGAGACAACACAGCCGCGTTTCGTCGGGACTGGGAATTATTCCAACTAAGCCAATTCAATTCCTCTTCAACCACGGCAGCCTAGCCGAGGGCGTATCCTCATGCGCCTTCTGGCAACGGACCTGCGAACGGACGCAACATGAACCTGAACCTGAAAATCGTGGTGACCGCGGCAGGCCTTGCTCTGGCCGCCGGCATAGTAGCCGTCGCGGGTGTCGGCGCTCAGACACTTCAGACGCTGAAAGTTAATGGCCCCATTTACAAACAGATCGTCGATGGCAAGGACCTGATCGCAGACATCCTGCCTCCGCCGCTCTACCTGATCGAGTCCTATGCGCTCGCCAATGAGGTCTTCATTCACCCGGACACGTCATCGGTAAACCTTCCCCGCTTCGATCTGCTCAACAAGCTCTATGATGAGCGCCGGGAATACTGGAAGAGCTCGACCCTCCCGGACAACCTGCGCGCCAAGCTCTATGACGAAGTCATTGCCAAGGGCGATCGCTACTGGAGCACATTGCAGAACGACGTGAAGCCGGCTCTTTTGGCCGGCGATGCCAGCGCTGTCACGCCGCTCCTCGCCAAACTCAAGCTTGAGTTTCACGACCACGAAACCTCGGTGAATGAACTCGTCACCATGGCGACCGAGTATCTCGTCGACCGGGAAGCCTATGCTGCAGCGGAATCGGCGAGCCGAGAAGCCATCGTTTTCACACTTGGTCTCCTGCTACTCGCAACCGCCTTGGGCAGCGTCTACTTCATTCACCGTCGCGCCCTGAAGCCTCTGGGTGAAATCACCGGCTTCATGACCAACATGGCCGCTGGCGACTTCACCGCCACCGTGCCACACGCCAACCGTCGCGACGAAATCGGACACATCGCCGCAGCCGTCGAAGTCTTCCGGCAGGCAGGCCTCGAAAACCAGCGCCTTCAGACCGAGACGGAAGCCGCGCGCGCCGAAGTCGATCGTGAACGCAGCCTGCGCGACAAGGACCGCATGATAGAGGCCGAAGCGCTGCGTTTTGTCATCGAAGCACTTGGCGCCGGGCTTCACCGCCTAGCGGAATGCAATATCCGCATGACCCTGGACGACGCTTTCGACGCCCGTTTCGAACCCTTGCGCCAGGATTTCAACCACTCGATCGCCACCTTCCAGGCAACGCTGGAAAAGGTGATGGAGGAAACGCGCAGGCTCCTGGAAAACAGCCAGGAAATGCGTCAGGCGTCCGGCAATCTCGCAACTCGCACGGAGCAGCAGGCCGCCGCGCTCGAACAGACCTCGGCAGCCCTCGAGCAGGTCACGGCGACGGTCCGCGCCTCCGCCCAACGGACCAGCGACACCCGTGAACTGGTGCGCGACGCGAAGCACTGTGCCGTCGCATCCGGCGAAGTCGTTCGCTCAGCAGTCACCGCAATGGAACGGATCGAATCGGCGTCGTCCGAAATCGGGCAGATCATCGGCGTCATTGACGAGATCGCTTTCCAGACGAATCTGCTGGCGCTCAATGCCGGCGTCGAAGCAGCGCGTGCCGGTGATGCCGGCAAGGGTTTTGCTGTTGTCGCCCAGGAAGTCCGCGAACTCGCCCAGCGCTCTGCGAATGCCGCTCGCGACATCAAGGGTCTGATTCAGAAGTCCAGCGTCGAGGTCTCGTCGGGCGTCCAGCTCGTCGGCGAAACCGGCAACGCGCTTGATCAGATCGGCGATTTCGTCAGCCGCATCGACACCAATGTCGATGCAATCGCCACAGCCGCCCGTGAACAGGCACTCGGACTGCAAGAGATCAGCGCGGCCGTCAACAGCATCGACCAGATGACCCAGCAGAACGCCGCTATGGTCGAGGAAACGACCGCGATCAGCCACACTCTGGCGGAAGGTGCAGTTCAACTGACCTCGCTGGTCAATCATTTCCAGCTGAATCGCCGAACTGAAGTTCGCGACAGCGGCGCGCGCCGGGTCGAGCATCGCGCTGCCTGAGTCACCACAATACAAAGAAAAAGCCCGGCTTAAGCGAGGAAGCCGGGCTTCTTTATGTCAGATCGATCGGATCAGAACTTGACGGCGAGGCCGACATTGACCGTGTGCTGGCTGAAATCAACGTCCGTGCCGCCGAGGTCGCCACTGCCGAAGTCGTTGTAACGATATTCGACGCGGGTGAACATGCGGTCGGTCAGAGCGTAGTCGACACCACCACCGATGGTCCAGCCATGCAGCGTATCGTCGTCGCCAGCGCCCTCAATGTTCGTGCCGGTGTAACCACCAGCGGCGAACAGCAATGCGCGGTCCATAGCATAGCCGACGCGAGCGCGAGCCGACCAGTTCAGGCCGGTCTCAACGTCGCCGAAGCCGGCGACAGCTTCGTCGTTCCAGTCGTAGTTCAGGTCGCCTTCGACACCGACAACCAGCTGGTTGCCGAGATCCCAGTTGTAACCTGCAAAGCCGCCGAAGCGAGCGCCGTCGAAGCTCTCGTCAATCGCGCCAACTTCGCCGTCACCCCAGCCGTAGCCGGTGAGGATACCTGCATAGCCACCTGCCCAGGAAAACTGCGGCACGGTTTCGACAGCCACCGGCGGCTCAGCCGGAGCTTCGTAGATTGCGTCAGCTGCAAAAGCCGAGGTCGAAATCGCCAGAGCGGCGGCAGATCCGAGAAGGATGCTCTTCATCATGTGTTTAACTCCTGTGTTACAAGGCCACTTATAACGCCATCTCTGGTTAAAGTATGTGATGATTATACAACATAACCATCTAAACCCAACCGGCGCTTTTGTTCCCGCCCGTGCGAAATTATTCGCGCCGGACCCCGCAGCAGGAAGCTTCGAACAGGAAAATGGTTCCTTGATGTGGCCGAAAAAAGATCAACTGTGTCAGGAACCCGTGATCACCGTGTGAAACCTGCCACACAGACCGGATGTGCCGCCCCCGCATGACCGGCAAGCCTGACGTTCCCGAGCTTCAAACAGCCGAGATTTCCGGGCTTATTGTTCCGGCGCAGGTTGAACATAGATGCGGGCGACTGCCATCGAAAATCCCTCTCCAGTCTCATCGGGACCAAGTAGTGATCGGAAGCGATCGTGCGCGCCTGTGGCCGGCCCGACACAGCCCGGGGTGACGATTGGCAAAGGCGGCCCGGCAAACCGCCTGCACATCCTAGCAATAAGGGAAGGGCCCGGCGCGACGAATCGCGGCCGGGCCCCTCAGCGAGCATCCGGGAGCCTTGTTCAGGCTGCGCGGCGCAAGCCAGTCGGCTGCGACAGCTTGCGACCGGACGCGACCACGATGCCGGCGGCTCCTTCGAGCCAGCCATGCACGAGTTCGAGTGCCAGGAAGCGGTCGCGCGCAAACGGACCCGGCATCACCAGATGCTGCGTCTTGTCGGCGAAAAAGCCGAAGCGCTCGTAGTAAGAGGCGTCGCCGACGAGCAGCACCGCGCCATGTCCGCGCTTGCGGCCTTCCAGAAGCGCTGCACGCATAAGGGCGGCACCGATACCCTTGCCTTCGTGCGCAGAATCGACCGCAAGCGGGCCGAGCAACAGGGCGTCGATCGCCCTGCCCTCACGGCAAATGCCGGCTTCGACATTCCAGAGGCGCACAGTCCCGATGACGTGACCGGCCGGATCGCGCGCGACAAACGCCAGGCCTTCGGCGGGAATACGGCCTCGGCGGATTTTCTCAGACGACTTCTTGCGACGGTCAGCGCCCATGGCGCGGTCGAGCAGCGCTTCGCGCGCGACGACGTCGGCCGGCGTTTCATGATCGATGACGAATGCAGGCGCCGGCGCGAAAAGCGCGCGCATGCTTTCCAGAACAGCGGCCATTCTGGCCTCCTATCCCAAGCGATGACGATAATTGTGAGGGTCCGCGCCGGTTGACCGGCGCGGGAGACGTCAGATGACGTAGGACTTCAGCGGGTCGAACCCGTTGAACGCCACCGCCGAATAGGTGGTGGTGTAGGCGCCGGTGCCCTCGATCAGAACCTCGTCACCGATCGAAAGCGTGATCGGCAGCGGATACATGTTCTTCTCGTACATCACGTCGGCCGAATCGCAGGTCGGGCCGGCGAGCACGCATGGCTCCATCGCGTCGGCGTCATGGGCGGTGCGGATCGGGTAACGGATCGCTTCGTCCATGGTTTCGGCGAGACCGCCGAACTTGCCGATGTCGAGGAACACCCAGCGGTGCTCGTCATTGTCAGACTTCTTCGAGATCAGTACGACCTCGGCCTTGATCACGCCGGCATTTCCGACCATGCCGCGGCCCGGCTCGATGATGGTCTGCGGGATGTTGTTGCCGAAGTGCTTCTTCAGCGACGCCTTGATCGCCAGGCCATAAGCTTCTGCCGACGGGATGTCGCGCAGGTACTTGGTCGGGAAACCACCACCCATGTTGACCATCTGCAGCACGATGCCCTGCTTGGCCAGCGAGTTGAACACGCGCTTGGCATCGGCAAGAGCGCCGTCCCAGGCATCGACCTTGGTCATCTGCGAACCGACATGGAACGAGACACCAAAGGATTCGAGACCGAGCTGGTGTGCGTAGACGAGAACGTCGACTGCCATCTGCGGCACGCAGCCGAACTTGCGGGAAAGCGGCCATTCGGCGCCTTCGCCATCCGTCAGCACGCGGCAGAATACACGGGCGCCGGGGGCGGCACGCGCGATCTTCTCGACTTCCTCGTGGCTGTCGACGGCATAGAGGTTGACGCCGAGTGCGAAGGCACGCGCGATGTCGCGCTCCTTCTTGATGGTGTTGCCGAACGAGATGCGCGAAGCATCCGCGCCGGCATCGAGCGCCATCTGGATCTCGGCAACGGAAGCGCAGTCGAAGTTCGAACCGAGCGAGGCCAGGAGCTGGAGGATCTCCGGCGCCGGGTTCGCCTTGACTGCGTAGTAGATGGCGCTGTCCGGCAGGGCGTGACGGAAAGCACCGAAATTGTCGCGCACGACGTCGAGGTCGACCACGAGGCAGGGACCTTCAGGACGTCGGGTGTTGATGAAGTCGAGGATGCGTGCAGTGGTCATCGGTCTAACCCTTCCAAATTCCAAGAGTGTCCGAAGCTGCCAAGCTCCGGATGGACAAAGGACGGCGAGACATCGCTCGAAACCAGTCGGTGGAGACACCGGTACCGTACGAACGCTCGACGCGCGAAACATTGGATCAACGCACTCTGGAACGAGTACATAAATCCGCTTTGTCTGCCATGGATTGGAGGGAAACCCTACCGCACTTCCGGCAATGATGGTGTGCCTCTGAAGTAACTCCAGCTGATGGAAAGCCGGAAGAGACTAGAAAGGCCCGCACCGTCGTTGCTTCGTATGTCCTCGCATTTTCCGGTTGGCCGGAATAGCGACTGGAGGGGTTAGTTCCAGGTACCTTACCGATAACCTCACCTTAGGGATAAATCCCAGTTCGAGGGTCGGCGGACACACACGGGCACGTGCGACTTTGGGCTGGACTGGAGATAAGAAATGTAACCGTCATAATCAAGAGGAAAATTCGGCCCTGGTTAATTTCACCGTCCAGGACACTTTTCTTTGAACAATTTCCTCCATACGTTCACAAATCGCGACAGATTTGGGGGATAGAGTTGGACACACTCACTCGGATACGTGCCTTCATCGATGTGGTCGAAGCCGAAGGTTTTTCCGCAGCCGCCCGCAAGACGGGCCGCTCCAAGGCACTTTTGTCCAAATATGTCAGGGAGTTGGAGGATGAGCTCGGCGCTTTGTTGCTCAACCGCACCACAAGGCAGTTCTCGCTGACCGAGGCCGGCCACACCTATTTTCGCACTGCCGCCGACATTCTGAAAGAGATCGATAATCTCGCTGATCTCGTCCGCGAGAACAATGCAGACCTCAAGGGCAAGCTTAAAGTGACGGTCCCCCGCACCTTCATCGATGCCGATGTCGGCCAGTCGCTCATCGATTTTGCCAAGGAAAACCCGCAGATCTCGCTCGAGATCGTCGCGGAAGATCGATTCGTCGACCTGATCGAAGAGGGTTTCGACCTCGGCATCCGAATCACCAAGCTAGACGATTCCGGCATGATTGCCCGCAAGCTCTCCGACTTCCGGGTCTATGCCTGCGCGACACCCGCCTTCATCGCCGAAAATGGTCCTCTGACCCATCCGAGCGAATTGTCGCGCATTCCATTCCTCATCGACACAAACTCGCGCTCGCATAACAGCCTGCGCTTCGTAGATACCGATGGTGACATGATATCGGTCAGCGTCACGGGCCCGATCGAGGTGAACAGTCCGCTGGCGACCCTCAGGGCTGCCCGCGCCGGCATGGGCATCGCGATGATCCCCGACTTCATCGCCCGCCCCTATCTGGCCTCCGGCGAACTCGTCTCGCTCTTCGACGATTTCATCGCCAAGGATCGCGGCATCTATGCCGTCTATCCGCATCGCCGTTATCTGCCGGCCAAGGTCCGCGCCTTCGTCGACTACCTTCACGCATGGTTCAAGCGCTATTCTTGAGCGATAAAGCCGGCACGAAGTCCCACTTTTGTCCTATTCATCGGACAGGGAGAGGGCACAAGCTGGAATTCGGGAAGGGTATTCAAAGCATGCGGAAGAGCCTCGGTTATTGCGCGGCCGGAGCGGTCATGGCGTTTGCATCGCCGGCCCTTTCCCATCCGCACATCTTTGCCGAGGCACGCGTGGAGATCGTCGCGACGGACGACGGCATGCTGAAGGAGCTTCGCAATGTCTGGCGCTTCGACGACATCTTCTCCTCCAGCGTCCTCATGGATTTCGACAAGAACAGCGACCTGAAGCTCGACCACAGCGAGTTGAACGAGATCGCCAACACGATCCGCGATTCCCTCGGTGACTACAGCTATTTCACCTTCATCTCGAAGGACGGGGCATCGAGCGAGATCGCAAAGCCCGAGATCTTCAATGTCGACTTCAAGGACAACCAGCTTCTCGTCTTTTTCGTCGCCAAGCCCAAGACACCACTGAAGATCGGCGGCCGCATGACCTTCGGCGTCTATGATCCCACCCTCTACACGGCGATCGACTTTGCCAAGGACGAGGACATGGTGGTCGAGGGCAAGCCTTTCGAGGCCTGCACCCACAAGGTCGTCCGCCCCGATCCGGATCAGGTGATCGCCCAGAACCAGTCCAATCTGACCGAAGCCTTCTTCAACGATCCGGCCGGCACCGACATGGGCAAGCTCTTCGCCACGCGGCTGGAGGTGACATGCTGAAGATTGCCGGGCATCCGTCCCTCGCACGCTTCGTCCTCGCCGTCCTTCTGTGCCTCCTGCTCGCCGGCTTCGCGCACGCCGCCTCCCCGCTCGGCATCGGCACGGCCGAACCGAGCTACCAGCCGACAGGTGGCCCCTTCGCCGAGCTGCTTGTCTGGATCAATACGCATCAACAGGCCTTCTACCGATCCTTGACGGATGCTCTCAAGGCCATGCGCGAAGATCCCTGGAGCCTTGTGACCCTGGTCGGCCTCTCCTTTGCCTATGGCGTCTTCCATGCCGCAGGCCCCGGCCATGGCAAGGCTGTCATCTCGTCTTACCTGCTTGCCAACGAGATCGAGCTTCGCCGCGGCATCCTCGTCTCCTTCGTCTCGGCCTTCCTGCAGGCGGTCGTCGCGATCACGGTCGTCGGCGTCACCTACTTGGCTCTGCGCGGCACATCGATCAGCATGACCGACGCAACGCGGACGCTCGAAATCGCAAGCTACGCGATGATCGTGGCCTTCGGCATCTGGCTCCTGATCCGCAAGCTGAGAGCATCCTTCGCCACCTCGGTGCAGACCGCGGGCACCGGCGCGCTGTTCGGCACCCCGGAAACACCCACCACCAGCAGCGTCACCGCCTCGCTCTTTGCCGAACCGGCGACAACAGCGACGCCCCGCGAAACGGGTGCCTCCCGCTTCCGCGCCATGGCAGTCGCCCATGATCATGACGCGCTGGCCCCCGGCTCCGTCTGCCATGAATGCGGGATCGCCCATGTGCCGGATCCGAACCTGGTCGGCGGCAGCACATTCAGCCTGCGGGATGCCTGGTCTGCGGTGATTGCGGTCGGCATGCGCCCCTGCTCCGGCGCCCTGCTGGTCATGACCTTCTCGCTGCTGAACGGCCTGCTGCTCGGCGGCATCCTATCGGTTCTCGCCATGGCTCTTGGCACGGCGATTACAGTCTCGGTTCTCGCAAGCCTTGCCGTCGGCGCCAAGAGCGTCGCGCTCCGCCTCTCCGGTCCGGGCTCCCGGCGAGCCGGCATCGTCGCCAGCGCGATCGAAGTCGGCGCTGCCCTGCTGGTCATTCTGCTCGGTGCGCTGCTTCTGGCCGCAAGTCTGACCGCCTGAAGCAATCAGCCCTCGTCGGCCTCATGGCTGCGCTGATAGCGCGAGCGGAGCCAGAGGATCAGGAAGATCGCCATCAGCGCGACGGCACCGACCAGCGCGCCGAGTTCCGGCGAGTAGCGGCCGAGCCAGAGCACCACCGTCGGCACCACAAGCATCAGTCCGAAGATGACGGCGACAACGACAGCGGCCTGTTTCGTCTGCGAGCGCGGGGACAGTTCAGCACCATCTTTCCGAACGGCCTTCTTAGGCTCGGGCAGGAAGCGGAAGGCATAGACGATCAGACCGATGACGACGCAGATGCCGACAGACCAGGCGACGGTGACATTCTTGTAGCTCGCATATGCGAGTGCGGCGACAACCACAGCCGTGCCGACATTGAGGATGATGCTGAAGATGTTCGGCTTCACAGTGTCATTTTCCTATCAGGTCGCGGAGGCTGCGATCTCGGCCCGCAGCTCTTCCAGCCGACGCTTCTGGCGTCCGGCATTGTCGAAATTTTGAGGGTCGAGCCAGGCCTCGAAGGCAGACCGGATGAGTGGCCATTCGCCATCGATCATCGAGAACCATGCGGTATCACGATTTTTGCCCTTGGAGAGCATGTGCTGGCGGAAGATGCCTTCAAAGCTAAAGCCATAGCGCTTGGCCGTCACTTTGCTCGGCTCATTCTCGTTGTGGCACTTCCATTCGTAGCGGCGATAGCCGAGATCATCGAAGACATGCCGGGCGAGCAGATAATGCGCTTCTGTCGCAAGCGGCGAACGGCTCATCGCGGGACCATGGGCCACGCCACCGACCTCGACCACGCCATTCGCCGGATCCGGCCGCATATAATTGGCCATGCCGACGATGTTCCCCGTCGCCTTGTCCCGAAACACTTCCGTGACCCATCCGCCTTTCTGAACCGCGCTCAGCCAGGCATCGAAATCCTCGATGCCATTGAAGTCCGGCTGCGTGAAATAGGTGAGCAGCGGATTGATCGCCAGACCGCCCAGGCCATCCCAGAGGGCCTCGAGATGAACAGCGCGCTCATAGGGCTCGACCACGACAAAACGCCCCTCCAGCCTGACGGGCTGGGGAGCCGGACATCCCTTGAAGCTGGATAGGTCACGCATGGCAAAGTCCCGGGCTCAAACAATTGCCCGAGGCTTAAGTCACGCAGGCGGCAAAGGCAACCACCGAGGCGGACACCCGGGTGGACCGGATGCCGCAGACGCCTGTGATCAGAGGCTGATCTTGGCGGAGGCGACCGTCGCCTCGATATGGTCGACCAGCGCATCCGGAAGCCCAAGGCGGCCGGCGAGCATGTCGAGATAGCCACGCTCCGTGCGCGTATCCGGCTCGATGGTCAGGCGCGAGGCAGTGTAAATCTCGACGCGCTGCTCTTCGGTCTTCGCCGAGGCAACCAGCGTGTCCAGATCGATCGGCTTTGCAAGCTCGGCCTCGATGAAGGCTTCGGCCTCAGCGCCAAGGCCCGACAGATGAACCTTGTCCATGATACGCGCCCGCTCGCTCGCATCGATATGGCCGTCGGCCTTGGCGGCTGCGATCATCGCGCGCACCAGCGACAGGGCAAAATCATCGGAGACAGCCTGGGGCTCGGTGCTGAAGGGCGAATCCTTCGGCGGCGGCAGGAGCTCGGGCAATGCCTGGGTCGGTTCGGGCTTCTGACCGGCCTGGTAATTCTTGTAGGCCTGGTAGCCGAGACCGGCGATAACGGCGAGACCGCCGAGCTTCAGGGCATTGCCGCCGAGCGAGCGTCCGGTCTTCGTGCCGAGCAGCACGGCCGCAAGCGCCCCGCTCTTCCAGGGATTGGCCTTCGCCATACCCAGGAGATCGTTCCCCTTCTGGCCGAGCGAGCCTGATGCTCCCGGCATCTGCGATCCCAGAAATTGATCCAGCAGCTTCTTGGCGTCGAACATCACGGTCTCCTTGTTGTCTCTGTCGCTCCCTAGATAGGAAGCGACGTCGACATTAGAAAGAGGACGACGGTGAAGCTGGCGTGAATGTCACCCCTTGAGGGCTGCAGCTTCGCTGGCAAGCTTGGTGATACCAGCCCAGTCACCGGCCGACACCAGTTCCTTCGGCGCTACCCAGGAGCCGCCGACGCAGACGACGTTCGGCAGCGACAGGTAATCCATGGCGTTCTTCAGCGAGATGCCGCCGGTCGGGCAGAACAGCGTGCCGGCGAGCGGCGAAGACAGGGCCTTGAGATAAGCGGCGCCACCGGCCTGTTCGGCGGGGAAGAACTTCAGAACCTTGTAGCCCTCTTCGCGCAGCGCCATGACTTCGGACGCGGTCGCCGCACCCGGCAGGAGCGGAATGTCGGATTGGCGCGCGACGTCGAGCAGTTCCTGCGTCGTGCCGGGGCTGACGATGAACTGCGAACCGGCATCGACGGCTGCGGCATAGTGAGCGGCATTGAGGATGGTGCCGGCGCCGACCACGGCGCCTTCGACTTCCTGTGCCACGAGGCGCACGGCTTCGAGCGCCGCCGCCGTGCGCAGCGTGATCTCGATCGCCTTCAATCCACCTGCGACAAGCGCGCGCGCCAAGGGCACCGCCGTCTTGGCGTCCTCGATGATCAGAACCGGCACGACCGGCTGAAGCTTCAGGGTGGAGAGCAGCTTTTCGGTTTTGTCGCCCATGGCAGGACCCTCTTTTAAAACGATTAGATCGGAAATTCACTAACGCGCGCTGGTCGCGATGTCGAGCCCGAGAGGTAGCACGGAATCTTTCGGGTTTCCTAACACTCCGGCCTCCGCTATGGTTCGACGGCTTTATAATTTCGGAGCGCGAGCGTATGGCGAAGGAAATCGAGCGCAAGTTTCTCGTCCGGACCGATGGCTGGAAAAGTGCCGTAAACTCCGAAACGCGGATCCGGCAGGCCTATATCGCCGCCGAAGCGGATCGCTCGGTGCGCGTTCGCACGCGCAACGATGAAACGGCTCAGCTGACCATCAAGTTCGGCAAGGGCGTGCTCACCCGTGACGAGTTCGAGTATCCTATTTCTCACGATGACGCCCTGGAAATGCTGGCCTTTTCGATCGGCAACGTGATCGAGAAGACACGCTACACGGTGAACTTCGAAGGCTTCACCTGGGAGATCGACGTCTTCGAGGGTGTCTATCGCGGGCTTATCACCGCCGAGGTCGAGATGGCCTCTGAAGACGATGCCCCGGCCCTGCCGGCCTGGCTCGGCCGTGAGGTGACCGGCGACAAGCGTTATTCCAACCAGGTCCTCGCCACCGAGCGCATGCGGCCGGAGCTGGTGCATGCCATATCGCATTAGGCCGGACCGCCCGCTTCTCGCCGAGGTGCAAACCGTTGCGCGTCGGGAACTGGAAAAGGCGATCGAGACGCTTGAGGCAAGGCCAGAAGGGCTGCACGAAGCAATCCACGCCGCCCGCAAAAAATTCAAGCGCCTGCGCAATCTTTATCGGCTGATCGCGAGTGGCGACAAGCCGTTCCGTCGTGCGGAGAATGAGCGGCTGCGCGATGCCAGCCGCAGCCTGTCGCGCATCCGCGACGCCACGGCCTTGATCGAAACGGTCGAACATCTCTCGGATCATGCCCTAACCGACGACGAGGCCGAGACGCTCGCTGCAGCCCGCGAAGTTCTGGCCCTTCGCCGCGACGAAATCGCCGAGACCGAAAGCGATCTTGAGGCCAAGGTCGCTAACGTGGTCGCAGAATGCCGTGCCGCGATCGAGGCGCTCGAAAGTCTCTCTCTCCCATCCAAGACGGGTCACGCCGCCCGCCTCATGGCCAAAGGCTGGCGCAAGGGCCTCGACGAGGCCCATGAGGCGCTCGAAACCTGCAAGGGCGAAAGCCATGGCGAGGTCTTCCACGACCTTCGCAAGGCCGCCCAGGCCTACTGGATGAACCTCTCGCTCCTGCGCGACCTTTGGCCGAGCGCCTTTGACGCAAAGCGCACCGAAGCGAAGACCCTGGTCGATCTGCTTGGCCACGAGCACGACCTCACCGTGCTTACCACCCTGCTCGACCACGAACCCGAGACCTTCGGCGATGGCGAAGGCCAGTCCTTCCTTCTCGCCATCATCATCCGCCGCCAGATGGATCTGCGCCGCGAGGCGCTGGATCTGGCCGACCGGGTTTTTGCCGACCCCGCGAAACACGAGGCCCGCATTGTCGAGGCATTGTGGATGCGAGCGGCGACTTAGGCCCGACCGAATCATTCCGGCCACCACGCACAACCCTTACCTCACTTGACGATTTTCAAACTTGCGCCGGAAAGCGGAAATCCGTTGCACCGCAGGGGCCGAGGCGGTATTTCGCAGGCCATGACAGAACACACGACAGCCCCCCGCCCCGAGACAAGCGGCGCTTTTTGCGTCGCAGCCCTCTATCACTTTGCCAAGTTTCCGCGTTTCGAGAGCTTCCAGGAACCGCTGGAGGCGCTCTGCAAGGCAGAAGGGGTCAAGGGCACGCTGCTCATCGCTCATGAGGGCATCAACGGCACGATTGCTGGCACCGACGCCGCGATCGCAAAGGTTCTGGCCTTTCTCCGCAGCCAGCCCGAATTCAAGGCCCTGGAACACAAGGAAAGCCGGGCTTCGAAGATGCCCTTCCTGCGCATGAAGGTGCGCCTGAAAAAGGAAATCGTGACCATGGGCGTCGAGGATATCGACCCTAACGAGATCGTCGGCACCTATGTTGCGCCGAAGGACTGGAACGATCTGATCTCCGATCCCGAGACCATCGTCATCGACACCCGCAACGACTATGAGACGGCGATCGGCATCTTCCGCGGCGCCGTCGACCCGAACACCAAGACGTTTCGCGAATTTCCGGACTGGGTGAAGAACAATCCCGGCCTGCACAACAAGCCGAAGATCGCCATGTATTGCACCGGCGGCATCCGTTGCGAGAAGGCGACCGCCTTCATGAAGCAACAGGGTTTCGACGAGGTCTACCACCTCAAGGGCGGCATTCTGAAATATCTGGAGGAAGTGCCGGAAGAACAGAGCCTCTGGGATGGGGCCTGCTTTGTCTTCGACGAGCGCGTATCCGTCACCCATGGCCTGAAAGAGGGCGATCACAAGCTCTGCCACGCCTGCCGCAACCCGATCACCGCAGAAGAACTGACCCACCCCCACTACGAGGAAGGCGTCTCCTGCAGCCATTGCTACGAGAGCCGCACCGAAGCCGACCGCGACCGCTATCGCCAGCGCCAGCTACAAATCGCGCTCGCCAGGAAGCGCGGCGAAAAGCATATCGGCGGCTGATGCCGCCGGAGGTGTCAGACCAGGAGTCCACCCTCGCGGCTTGCCGCAAAGGCGAGTTCCGCAGCCTTCGCCCGCAATTCCATCGGGCGCAGCATGAGCGCCGCAATCTGCTCGGGTGATTGCGGGCGCCCGAAGAGATAGCCCTGCAGCTGATCGCAGCCGGCCAACCGCAGAATGACGGCCTGCTGTTCGGTCTCCACACCTTCCGCCGTCACCGGAATGCCGAGCGAACGTGCGAGCGCCACTGTCGCCTGCAGCATTTCGACGGCACGATGACCTCGGTCCAGCGACTGGACGAGGGAGCGGTCGATCTTCATGCGGTCGAAGCCGAATTGCCTGAGATAGCCGACGCTCGAGAAGCCGGCACCGAAATCGTCGAGCGCGATGCGCAGCCCGAGTGCCCGGAGCCGTTCCATGGCCAGGCGTGCGCGATCCGGGCTCTGAATAAAGTATGTCTCAGTCATCTCGAGAACGACGCGACCCGGCTCGATATTGGCCTGCTCGAACATGGCGGCGACATGGTCCACGAAGGAGGGATCGCGGAACTGCCCCGGTGAGACATTGACCGAGAGCTTCAATTCCGGCCAGTGGGAGAGCTGCCGCAACGACTGGCGCAAGACGCAGAGACCGAGCTGGTCGATCAGGCCGCTCGTCTCCGCGATCGGGATGAAGACATCGGGGGAAACGGGGCCATGCCCCTTGCGGGTCCAGCGCGCCAGCGCCTCGACGCTGACAAGCGCAAACGTCTTGGCATCGACGACAGGCTGGTAGACCACCTCGATCTCGCCGCGGGCAATCGCCCCACGCAGATCGATTTCCATCTGGTTGCGGCTCTCTCGCTCTTCGTCCATGCGAGGGTCGTAGACCGTCGACCGGCCCCGCCCACCATCCTTGGACGAATACATGGCCATGTCGGCGCGCCGCGTGAGCTCGCCACCATCGACGCGGCCACTTTCAGAAACACAGACACCGATGCTGCAGCCGACAACGACAGTCCGCTCCCCGAGAAGCACAGGTTCGTCGAAGAAGGCGAGGATCGAACCCGCGAGTATGGACGCACGCTTCTGCGCATCGCTGCCTGTCAGCACGATGCCGAACTCGTCGCCGCCGATGCGGGCAAGTCCGGCCTCCTCGCCAACCAGAACCGACAGCCCCGCTCCGACGGCCCGGATCAGTCGATCCCCCGTCGCATGACCATAGGCGTCGTTGACTTCCTTGAACCCGTCTAGATCGAGATAGAGGAGAACGACGTCTTCCGCCGCCTCGCGCGCGCGCTGCACCTCGTCTTCAAGGAGCTGACTGAGGCCGGCGCGGTTCAGAAGTCCGCTCAGCCGGTCGGTCTGGGCAAGCTTGACGGCATTGGCTTCGTCTGCGCGCACGCGGCGCATCTCGGCATTTCCGATGACCACGAGCAGAAGGCAGTAGATGACGATGATCACGACAGCCGCGGTGATCAGCGGCTCGACCTGCTTGCGGCTTTGGTCACCCGGCGCGCGCGGTGTCCAGGCCAGGGACGCGACCGCCTCACCCGTCGGGGCGGAAATCGCGACAGACGTCGCGCTTGCGGACGAAGGAACGAGAACGAGGCCCGGCAGGACATAGGCCTCCGAGATCCGCTCGACAGTCAAGGGTGCCAGATGCCGGATGAAGACCAGATAGAGGAACTTCTCCGGCGGTTGACCGATGTCTCCGGATTTCGGCCGAATGAGCGCAACACCGGCAGAACCGACGCCCTTCTGGGTCCTGACGAAGCCGAGCGCTTGCGGGACAAGACCACTCTGGCCCGTGCGCACCTTTTCGAAAAGCCCCATGAGGGTCGGCGTCAGATAACCCTTGGCGTCACCGTCAATCGGTTGGCCGTCGGCATAGGCCATCATCGGCTGGCCTTGCGCATCAAGCACGATCGCGACGTCGAAGAGATCGCTATCGAAGGTCATGTCGCCGAAATTGCTGATCATCCAGGCCATATCCTGGTTGTCATAGGCGTTGACCGCCGCGTCATCCCAGGCCGTGTAGTCAAGCAGCGTGGCACCCAGCTGGTGCTCGAAAGTCTGGATGGCACCAATCAGCGTCTCGCGCGACCGCTCCTCATCGAGGTGATTGGCATAGGTCGCGACCCGGTCAAGTGCCGACATCACGATCGAGGCGACCATCATCGCCATGGTCGCGAACACCACAAGCAACGCCGCGACTGCTACCCGTCGAGTCGCGAGTGGCCGAAGCCGTTTGTCCAAATGGTGAAGCCGCATAAACATTACCCAAAGGCTGAAGCCCCACCATGCGATGCAATGTGTTCAATTTGACTTAACACACTGAACATCATGCTGAATATTGATCGATCCGGGTATGCGGATATCCTCCGAAAAAAATGGGCTCCGGTTGCCCGGAGCCCTGGCGGTCGACCTGGAGGTGTCGACTGGGAGTCACATGATCATCAGGCCACGACGGACACGAATTCGTCCTTCGGACGTCGCACCTTCTTCAGGCCGGCGAGCCAGTCGCCTTCCGCAGCACGGTAGCCGATCGGCAGAATGGTGACGGAGCGCAGGCCCTTTTCGCGCAAGCCTAGGATCTCGTCGAGCTTGGCAGCGTCAAAGCCTTCCATCGGGGTCGCATCGACACCTTCGAAGGCTGCAGCAGCGACGGCCATGCCAAAGCCGATATAGGCCTGGCGGGCGGCATGCTCAAAATTCATGTCCGCATCGCGGCCTGGATACATGCCGAGCAACATCTGGCGATAGTTCTCGAAGCCCTCGTTGGTGAAGCCGCGCTCTTCATTGGTAAGGTCGAACATGTGGTTGATGCGCTCGACCGTGTAATTGTCCCAGGCGGCAAAGACGAGCAGATGCGAGCCTTCGGTGACCTGGGCCTGGTTCCAGGCAATCTCTTGGATCCTGGCGCGGACGTCCTTGTTGGTCACCACGATGACTTCGAAGGGCTGCAGCCCGCTCGAGGTGGGCGCAAGGCGGGCCGCTTCGAGAATGCGCTCGACCTTGTCTTCGGAAACGGTCTTGGCCGGGTCCATCTTCTTGGTCGCATAGCGCCAGTTCAGCTTTTCAATGAGTGCGGACATGGTCAGGCTCCTGGTTGGACCCGGCGCGCCCGGAACCTTCGGCGCGAGCAACAGGTCTGGTATCAATTAGTAACCAGGCCTACATATGTAACCAGAATTAATGTGCAAGGAGGCACATTTTTGATACCATGTTACAAGAGAAGAACGATTGGAACCGCCATGTGTGACAGCTACGACCCATCGAAATGCCAGACCGTCAGCGAAATGCTGGCACGCCTCGGCGACAAATGGACGGTCCTGGTCATCATGATGCTCGGCGATGGACCGCAGCGTTTCTCCGACCTCAAGCGTTCGGTGGTGGGAATCTCCCAGCGCATGCTGACCCTGACTTTGCGGGCATTGGAACGTGACGGCATTGTCGAGCGCACGGTGCATCCGACCGTGCCGCCGAAGGTTGAATATGCGCTGACAGACCTCGGCCGTTCCTTCGGCGAGCCGATCCGCGCACTCGGCGGCTGGGTCTTCACCCACCATGAGCGCATCCAGTCGGCGCGCGCAGAATTCGACCGACGCAACGAAGCCGATGCCGTCAACAAGCTGATCAAGCTCGGGTAAGAACGAGGATGTAGTGGCGTTTCGCCCCGCTGATCAGTCCGGCTTGAAATTCCCCTTGGGGAATTCGACCGCGAGGTCCCTGTACCACTTGCCGCTCTTCTTGATGGTGCGGACCTGGGTGTCGTAATCGACATGAACAAGGCCGAAGCGCATCTTGTAGCCTTCGGCCCACTCGAAATTGTCCATCAATGACCAGGCAAAATACCCATGCATCGGATAGCCGCTGGCGATCAGATCGGCGACCTTGTCCAGATGCTCGGCGTAGTAATCGAGCCGCGGCTGGTCATCGACCTCGCCCCCCTCGACCCCCATGTTGTAGCAGGCGCCGTTCTCAGTGATGTAGCAGACCGGCAGGTCATAGCGGGCGTAGAGCCGCTCGACCAGCGACTTCAGCGCCGGCGCATAGACCTCCCAGCCGATATCGGTTTTCACATCCGACACGGGCGCTGCATTCACGGTCGAGGGGAATTCGGCACCCGGCGTCGGGTCGTCGGCCACGCGCATCGGCGTGTAGTAGTTGAGCCCCCACCAGTCGAGCTTCTGACTGATGATGGCGAGATCACCCTCTTCAATGACAGGCATGCGATGGCCGAGCGCCGAGAGGAAGTCTGCCGGATACTCGCCCTTGAAGACCGGATCGAAGAACACGCCATTGTGGAACTGATGCGCCCGCTCGGCCGCAGCCTTGTCGGTTTCGCTCTCGGAACCCGGCAGCGTCTCATGCGCATTCAGCACCAGTCCGACCGGTACATTTGGGGCGATTTCGCGGATCGCCTGTACGGAAAGTCCATGCGCCAGATTGGTGTAGTGCAGCGCATGCAGGGCGGCATCCATGTTGCGCTCGCCCGGCGCATGAATGCCGTAGAGATGGCTGAGCCAGACCGAGCACCACGGCTCGTTGAAAGTCGCGACGGCATCGAGCCGGTCGCCGAGCCGCTCCATCACCACCTTGGTATAGCGCTGAAACGCCTGCGCCGTCGATCGCGCCGTCCAACCGCCCTCGCCCATCAGGGCGAGCGGCAGGTCCCAATGATAGAGCGTCGCATAGGCCTTGATACCGCGCGCCTTCAGCCCGTCGACGAGGTTGTCATAGAAATCGAGACCCTTCTCGTTGATCGGGCCTGTGCCCTCGGGGAGGATACGCGGCCAGGCGATCGAGAAGCGATAGCCGGTAACACCCATGTCCTTGATGAGATCGAGGTCGCTCTCCCAGCGATTGTAGTGATCGCAGGCGACATCCCCATTGTGCCGCCCGAAGACCCGTCCCGGCATGTTGGAGAACGCATCCCAGATCGAGGGCTTGCGCCCATCGGCCTTCGATGCCCCTTCGATCTGGAAGGAGGCGGTGGCCACACCGAAGAGGAAGTCACCGGGAAAACGCGAGGCAAGGGCTTTAGGATCGATCATGACAGACTCTCGTTCGGGTCCACCAGCACCGCATTCTGCAGCACCAAGACGCCAAGTGATTGTCAGAGCGATTTAGACCAAAGACGACGGCGGGTGAAGGCGTGACATCAAAAAATCTGCAACGTTTCAGGTGTTCTGTTTCAGCCGCTCTGCCGGAGCAGCCAGGACCTTCGAAACAGCGAGGGCGGCCAGAAGCACGGGCAGCACCGCTTAGTAAGAAAACCGCAACCCGGCATGTTCGGCGATAAAGCCTAACAGCGGCGGACCAGCAAAAAACACGACGAATGTCGTCTGCCCGAGGGCTGCAACATTGATAGAGGCAGGGCGGTCGGTTCGTCGCGCCGCAGCCGATATTGCAAGTGGATAAACGGAGGAGCACCCCAGCCCCATCAGGCAGAAGCCGATCAGGGCCATGATAGGATGTGGTGCTGCGGCGACGATGACAAGGCCAATCGACGCGGCAGAGAGAAGCGAGAGCGCTACCGCCCGGGGGGAGAACCGGTCCACGACGGGGTCCATGCCAAGGCGCCCTGCCGCAATGGTGAAGGAAAACAACGCCACGGCAAGGCCGCCGACAAAAGGTTCCGTATCAAAGACATCCCGCATGTAGATGGCGGACCAGTCCACGCCCGCCCCCTCGGCAAGCAGCGGAGCGGCACCAATCAGGCAGAGCGGCAACAGCTCGATCGTCGGCAGGGTGATTTTCGGCACCGCAGCATCCGAGGTCTCAACTCTTGCCGGCGCGTTTTCTATTCCTGAAAACATGTAAGCGCCGGTGGTAACCACGACGAGTAATACCATCACCATATGCAGCTGGATGGAAACATCCGCCTGCCTCAAGCCAGCAGCTAGAAGTGCCGTCACGCCGAAGCCAAGGCTCCACATCCCATGCGCTCGGCTCATGATACGCCGCCCCAGCAGAGCTTCTCGGCGGTCGGTCTCCACGTTGGCGTTGATTTCGAAAGCGCCGGTCAGAATGCCTCCGGCAAAGAAACAGGGCGCCGCTGCAAGCGCCGACGGCATGAATGCAACGAGAGCGAAGAAGGTCGAAGCACCCATGACAGTGACGAAGGCCGACAATCGCGCGCCGTAGCGCTCGATTGACGGCACAGAAAAGGTCAACCCGCACAAAACCCCGGCCGACATGACAGCCAACAACAATCCGAGCTGACCTTCACTGAGACCGAATTTCGTCTGAAGATCGGGCATCCGCGAGATGAGCGCGCCGAGAGATAAGGCGACTGAAAATTGAATATAGAAGATGCGATAGTGCTGTTTCACGCAACCTCTCCGAGGGGAGGGTCATCTGCGGATTCTTGTCCGTACCGACCAATACCGCAGGATCCGCGTCAAAGGGCAAAGGCCGGCAGTTAGTAATGCTGCCGGAAAGACGGCGCCCACTACTGCCCACCAGCCTTACCCCCTTGTCCCTACACCTTCACCCAGCCACCATTCTGCTTCGACGATGCAATGCAGGCCTCGACGAAAGCCACACCCTTCACACCGTCATCCACGGTCGGATAGACCACCGCCGCATCGACAACAGTCCCCGCCTTCGCCGCATTAATTGCGGCGGCCGCTTCCGTGTAGATCGTTGCAAAGGCTTCCAGGTAACCCTCCGGATGTCCCGAAGGAATGCGGGTTACACGGCCAGCCGCCGCATTCGCCCCTGCCCCGCCGCGCGTGATCAGCTGCTTAGGCTCACCGAGACGCGTGAACCACAGATAGTTCGGATCGGCCTGCGTCCACTCGATCCCGGCCTTGGTGCCATAGATGCGGACCTTCAACCCGTTCTCGTTGCCGGTCGCAACCTGGCTGCACCAGAGCAGACCCTTGGCGCCACCTTTGAAGCGCAGCATGACGTGTGCATTGTCGTCGAGACGACGGCCTTCAACGAAGGTGTGGACGTCGGCCGCCAGCTCATCCAGTTCGAGACCAGAGATAAACGAGCCGAGATTATAGGCATGCGTGCCGATGTCGCCGGTCGAACCACCCGCACCCGATTGCTTCGGGTCAGTGCGCCAGGCCGCCTGCTTCTGGCCGGTCTGTTCGATCGGCTCTGCCAGCCAGTCCTGCGGATATTCCATCTGCACGAGCCTCAACTCCCCGAGCTCGCCGGAGCGCACGAGTTCACGCGCATGCCGCACCATCGGGTAGCCGGTGTAGTTATGGGTCAGGATAAACAGCGCCTTCGCCTTGTCGGCAACGGCCTTCAGCGCCTTGGCGTCTTCGAGGTTAGAGGTCAGCGGCTTGTCGCAGATGACGTGGATGCCGCGCTCGAGAAAAGCCTTGGCCGCCGGGAAATGCACATGGTTCGGCGTGACGATCGACACCGCCTCGATGCCATCGGCACGAGCGGCTTCCTTTTCCGCCATCTCTTCGTAGGAGCCGTAGCAACGATCCGGGTCGAGACCGAGCTCGCGTCCCGACGCCAGCGACTTTTCCGGCGTCGAAGACAGGGCACCGGCAACGAGGTCGTACTGGTCGTCGAGACGGGCTGCCATGCGATGCACCGCACCGATGAAAGCGCCGGCGCCGCCGCCAACCATGCCCAGCCGGATCTTCGGTGTCCGTTCGCCCGATTTGCTTGCTTCGATCGCCATGATGTTTTCTCCCTTGCTATCCTTAAAAACCCCCTCTGGCTGCCGCCATCTCCCCCACAAGGGGGAAGAGCGATCACCGCAAGCGCCCTTCATCCTGCTTTGGCATATGGCACCATGGAGGAACGCTCACACTTCAGCGGCAAAGCCCCTCCCCCTTGTGGGGAGGGGTTGGGGAGGGGAATGACTGCAGACTAAAGCCCCAGCATCCGGCGGTTCGCCGCATCGTCGGTCCCGCCGGAAGCGAAGTCGTCGAATGCCTTTTCAGTGACGCGAATGATATGCGCCCGCACGAACTCGGCACCCTCGCGGGCACCGTCTTCCGGATGCTTCAGCGCGCACTCCCATTCGACAACCGCCCAGCCGTCGAAATCATTCGCTGCCATCTTGGAGAAGATTGCGCCGAAATCGACCTGGCCGTCACCGAGCGAGCGGAAGCGGCCCGCCCTGTTCACCCAGCCCTGATAGCCGCCGTAGACGCCCTGCCGGCCGGTCGGATTGAATTCCGCGTCCTTGACGTGGAACATCTTGATCCGGTCCTTGTAGATGTCGATGTTGTCGAGATAGTCGAGGCACTGCAGCACATAGTGCGAGGGGTCATAGAGCATGTTGGCGCGGGAATGGTTCTTCACGCGCTCGAGGAACATCTCGAAGGTCACGCCGTCATGCAGGTCTTCGCCCGGATGGATTTCGTAGCAGACGTCGACGCCCTGCTCATCGGCATAATCGAGGATCGGCGTCCAGCGGCGCGCCAGTTCGTCAAAGGCGGTCTCGACGAGACCGGCCGGACGCTGCGGCCACGGATAGATATAGGGCCAGGCGAGAGCGCCCGAGAAGGTCGCATGTGCCTTGATGCCGAGATGCTTGGACGCCTTCAGCGCATGCTTGACCTGCTGAACGGCCCATTCCTGCCGCGCCTTCGGATTGCCGCGCACTTCGGGCGCCGCAAAGCCGTCAAAGGCTTCGTCATAGGCCGGATGAACGGCGACCAGCTGGCCCTGCAAATGGGTGGAAAGTTCGGTGATCTCGACGCCATTAGCGCGTGCAACACCGGCGAGTTCGTCGCAATAATCCTTGGACTCAGCTGCCTTTTTCAGGTCCATCAGCTGGCCGGCCCAGGTCGGGACCTGCACGCCGACATAGCCCTTTTCGGCCGCCCACTTCGTAATCCCATCCCAGGTGTTGAACGGTGCGGCATCACCCGCAAACTGGCCGAGAAAGATCGCCGGCCCCTTTATCGTCTTCATGAATTCTCCTCCCTGAGATCCCTGCAACGTTTCCGTAAACGATTACAAGAGATAGAATTTCGACACAACCGCAATGATGGCAGAGACGGAAATCTGCCCGGGAAAAAACCCGGGCAGACTGACAGTATTGGGCTTTCCGGATCAGAACGGCGAATCCGGGAAGTAGTAGTTCTTCGCGTTGTCAGCGGTGATCAGCGTCGCGTCCAGCGTATAGGTGCCATGGACCGGAACGGCGTCATAAAGGGCAGCAGCCGTCAGCTCCATCGCGGTGCCGACCATCGACGGCGGATAGAGAACGTTGACCGGAACCATCTTGTCGCCGTCCATGACCTTCTTGATCATGTCCTTGGAGCCGGCACCACCGATGATGTACTGGATGTCGGTACGGCCGGCCTGTTCGATCGCCTGCAGCACGCCGACAGCCATGTCGTCGTCCTGGCACCAGACCACATCGATCTTCGGATACTTGGTCAGGTAGTCCTGCATGACCTTGAAGGCATCGTCGCGATTCCAGTTGCCGAACTGACGGTCGAGAACCTTGACGTTAGAGCCGGCAATGCCTTCATCGAAGCCGTCCTGGCGCTGCTGGTCGATCGGGATCGGCAGACCACGGATGATGACGACTTCGGCATCCGGCGAGTTCTTGGCGATGTATTCGCCGGCGACCTTGCCGAGTGCCGGGTTGTTGCCAGCGACATAGAGGTCACGCACGCTGTTGTCGTTGACCGAAGGCGCACGGTCGACGATCGTGACGAAGTGGCCCTTGGTCTTCACTTCCTTCATTGCATTGACCAGCGGATCCGGATCTGTCGGCAGGATGACGAGCGCGTCGATGCCCTGGATTTCCAGGTCCTGCACGGCATTCGCCTGGGTGGCCGGGTCGGCCGAGGTCTTGACGATGACGTTGAGGCCCGGATGCTCCTTCATCAGGAGTTCGGCGACGCGGTTGGCGTGATAGACGACACCGGCGGTCCAGCCATGGTCGGCGGCCGGAATGGAAACGCCGATGGTTTTCGTCTCCTGCGCCTGCGCCGCGGTAAAGAGCGAGGTCAGCGCCGTCATGGCGACAGCGAGGCCTAACAGTTTCTTGTGCATTGGTTTCCTCCCAAAGTGACAAAGGGTCGATTGAAGAACGGACCGGGCGACCCTCCTGCCCGGCCGTTTCCTTACGCCTTGCGCGCCAGCGACCGCTGGACGAGCATCGCGATGATGATGATCGTGCCCTGGATGGCGCCGATCAGATATTCGGAAATGAAATTCGACAGCAGCATGATGTTGCCGACGAGTTCGAGGATGAAGGCACCGCAAATCGTGCCCCAGACGCGGCCGGCGCCACCCTTCAGCGCCGTTCCGCCGACGACAACGGCGGTGATTGCCTGCAACTCCCAAAGGATACCCGTGGTCGCTGAAGTCGAACCGAGCCGCGGCACGTAGAGCAACACGGCGATCGCGACACAGAGGCCCTGGATGACGAAGGCGATGGTCCGCACCCGATCAACGGCAATACCGGAATATCGCGCGACGTCGCGGTTCGAGCCGACGGCAACCACATGGCGGCCATAACGCGTGCGATAGAGCACGACAGCGGCAATCGCCGTGACGACGAGAATGATGACGATCGGCACGGGCAGACCGAGAATGGAGCCGAAATAGACCGGCCGGTAGATTTCCTGCTGGGCCGGATCGCGCAGCGTGATCGCCCCGCCCTGCGAAAGCCAAGTCGTCAGGCCGCGATAAATGCCCATGGTTCCAAGTGTCGCGATGAAAGGCTCGATCTTGCCCACGGTGGTGATCAGACCGTTCAACAACCCGCAGAGCGAGCCGATCACGATGGCAAGCGCCATGGCGGCGGCAATCATCAGGCCGGGATCGGCGATCGCGCCGGAATTCATGAACAGGATCATCAGGCTGGCGACAAAAGCCACCATCGAGCCGACCGAAAGATCGAGATCGCCCGACGAGATGACGAAGGTCGCACCGACTGCGATGATCGCGATAAAGGCCGAGCGCGTCGCGACATTGGCCAGATTATTCAGCCCGATGAAGTTCGGATTGACCATCGCGCCGATGATCAGGAGGATAAAAAGCGCAGCAAAGGGGGCCACGGCGCGCAGGTCGACGTCGCGCCAGGTGCGGCGGCCACGGACAGCAGTGGTCGTTTCAGTTTCGGCAGTCATGTCTTCCCGTCTCCTCCCACGCGCCTTGGAGCTAAGGTCGCGCACCCTGAACTCTTCGTTTCGAACCCGGTCTTGTTCGCCGGGCCTTTGCCATCGATCAGCTCGCCATCTGCCGCTTCAGCCCTGCGGCATAGCGCATGATCACCTGTTCGGAGATCTCCTCACCCTCCAGCACACCGACCATCCGTCCTTCGCGCATGACGGCGACCCGCGTGCAGAGCCCGATCACCTCTGGCATCTCCGAGGATATCACGATGATTGACCGGCCCTCGCGGGCGAGCGCTGCGATGAAATGGTAGATCTGCTGCTTGGTACCGACATCGATGCCGCGTGTCGGCTCGTCGATGATGATGACGTCGGGCTCGACTTCCATGATCTTGGCGAGCAGCAGCTTCTGCTGGTTGCCGCCCGACATGCGTCCGACCCGCACCTTGTCGTCGCGCACGCGGATGTCGAAGCGGCGCTTGGCCCGGGCCATGGCCTTGGCCTCGCTGCTCGGGTCGAGATAGCCGTGGCGCACATGGTTGTCCATGGATTGCAGCGTCAGGTTTGCCGTCATGCTTTCGCCGAGCAGCAAGCCCTTGCCCTTGCGATCTTTGGTCATGTAGGCGAGCCCGCGCCGGTTGGCTTCGCGAAAATCGCCGGCATCAAGCACGGCGCCCTTGAGCCGCACCTCGCCGGAAAGCCGCGGACGCAGACCCGCGACCGCTTCCATCAGCTCTGTCCGACCCGACCCGATCAGGCCGGAGAAACCCAGCACTTCGCCCCGCTTCAGCTCGAAGCTGGCATTCTTCACGAAGCCGGTCGAGAGATCCTGAACCGACAGCACGATCTCTTCGTCGACATCAGGCTCGTGTTTGTGGGGGTAGAGGCTGGACAACTCGCGCCCGACCATCAACTGGGCGATCGCCTCGCCATCGAGCGCCGATGTCGGCGCCGTCTTCACCCACTGCCCGTCACGCAGCACGGTGACGCGGTCGGTGAGTTCCATCACTTCGTCGAGCTTGTGGGAAACAAAGACAAAACTCGTGCCACTTGCGCGCAACTTGCGCACCTGATCGAACAGTACCTCGGTCTCGTCGCGCGACAGCACCGCCGTCGGCTCGTCCATGAACACGATGCGCGCCTTGCGGCTGATCGCCTTGGCGATCTCGACCATCTGCTTGTCGGCAACCGCCAGCGAACTGATCAGCGCGTTTTCGTCGATCCGCGATCCCAATTGGTCGAGCACGCGCCGAGCCTCCGCCCGCATCACCTTGCGGTCGAGCATGCCGAACCGTGTCACTTCCCGCCCAAGGAATAAGCTCTCGGTGACAGTGAGGTGATCGGCGAGATTGAACTCCTGATGGATCAGCACGATGCCGAGCGCTTCGGCCGAGCCATTGGCCGGCAGCGTCACCGGCTCGCCATCGAGAAGAATGCGGCCAGCAGTGGCCTGCTCGAAACCTGAAAGGATCTTGACGAGCGTCGACTTGCCGGCACCGTTCTCGCCCATCAGCGCGTGAACCTCGCCCGGCAACACGTCGAAATCGACGCTGAACAGCACCTGCACTTCGCCAAACGATTTGGAGATACGCTCCGCCACGAGCACGGGTGTCCGCACTTCGCCCCCAGCCAAATTCATGCAATCCTCCCAGGCGGCTCCTCAACCGCTTATGCTCCTTGTGTAAACCTTTACATGGATGATGTAAAGGTTTACATCGGTCGATCATGGGGACAATGTGAGCCCTGCCGGCTTTCGCAGCCGCAACAGGAACGGTAAGGTCTCCAACGATTCCATGCGGATAGGGGGATGGACCGCGTGCCGAATTCTCAGCCAGCGACAATCGAGGACGTGGCGCGCATCGCCGAAGTGTCGATCGCGACGGTGAGTCGCGCGATCCACACGCCCGACAAGGTCGCCAAGACCACGCGTCAGCGGGTGAACCAGGCGATTGCCATCACCGGCTACACGACCAATGCCATGGCGCGCTCGCTGCGCATGGGCCGGTCGAACATGATCCTGATTCTTGCCCCTGACATCGGCGACCCGAACTTCTCCTCCACTCTCATCGGACTGGAAAACGAGGCGCGCGCCCATGGCTTTGGCGTTCTGATTGGCCATACCCAGAATGACCCGGAACGCGGGCTCGAATACCTGAAATTCCTGAGTTCCGGCCAGGCGACCGGCCTTGTGCTTTTCACCGGCCACGAACCCTTCGGCCATCAGGTCGTCGGCCAGCGCCTGCCGCCATCCGTCGCGGTGTTCGAACCCGTCTTCGGCTCAAAGATCTCCTATGTCGGCGTCGACGACGTGGCAGGAGCCCGAAAAGCAGCCGAACATCTGCTCTCCGCTGGCCACCGCTCCATCGCCTTCATCGGCGACAGCAAGACACGCCTTGGCCACCAGCGCCGCCGCCAGGGTTTCGACAAGGCGCTGGAGGCCGCCCGCATCCCGCCCGCCCAACGCTTCGTGCTCGAAGGCGATGGCACAATCGAAAGCGGCCGCCTCGCCGTCGAGCAGCTCTTCATGCGCGACACGCTGCCGACAGCCTTCATGTGCGTCAACGATGCCACTGCCGTCGGCGTGTTGAGCGGCCTCACCGCCCGCGGCTACGACCTGCCGCACGACTTTTCCGTTATCGGCTTCGACGACGTGCCCCAGGCAACCTATGTGAACCCCGCGCTCACCACCATCCGCCAACCCCGCACCGCGATCGGCCGCCAGGCGATGGCGCTGCTGATCAAGTCCCTTTCCGACCGCCCGATCGAACGCCAGGAAATCCTGCTGATGCCGGATCTGATTGTGCGGGGATCGGTGACGGGACCGGCGAAGCGTTGAGCCGCGCATGTCCGCCCTACCGGGCGGGGACCTAAAGCGGTCCTTGGTCGTTAGACCTAGATCATCCTATGATAAATCAACCTTTGGCTGGCCCCAAGCGGGGCCACCTTGCCATGTCCCTTCGGAGATCATCATGAGTGTTGCCTTCACCAAGGAAGAGAGTTCGGAAACCGCTGCGGAACTCCATCTGCCGGATCGCCCGATCTCACAGCACCCGAACCTGGTGACAGCGCAAGGGCTGGCGCGGCTTGAGGCAGAAGCAGAAGAAGCCCGCGGCGCTTATCTTGCCGCCCAGGCGGTTGAGGACGTCAACGAACGCCGCCGTCAGTCGGCTGTCCCCTACCGCGATCTCAAATATCTGACAGAGCGTCTGCGCACGGCGCAGGTCATCCCGGCGCCCGAAACCAACGCGGTCGTCGCCTTTGGCAGCAAGGTCACGTTTGAACGCGATGACGGGCGAGTCCAGACCTACCGCATCGTCGGCGAGGACGAAGCCGATCCGAAGGCTGGCTCGATATCCTTCGTCTCTCCGGTTGCGGCCCGCCTGATGGGCAAGGCCGTCGGCGATGTGGTGACGGTTGGCGACCAGGAACTGGAGATTACGGCCATCGGGTGAGCGGCCAATGGGGCCACGCCCTTCACTGCCCCCCATCCCCGTCATCCTCGGGCTGGTCCCGAGGATCCACTGTCATCTGCCGGAAAATCGACGTTTCAGGCGGCCGCCGCGCCCGCCCAGAATTCCGGTCCCGCCCCACCCGCAGCCAACCTAGGCGGATCCTCGGGACAAGCCCGAGGATGACGACCGCCTAAAACTGAAGAGGCCGAGACGCTTTCGCGCCCCGGCCCCCTAACGCACTCAAAGCGTCGAAATCAAACGTAGCGGTTGACCACGTTTTCCAGCAGTTCCTGCTTGCCGGAGACCGGCTTCGGATTGACGTTCTGGCTTTCGACGCGGGCGGCGATCGCATCGAGGCTTTCCTCGCCGCGCAGCATCTTCTGGTTCTCGGCCTTGTCCCAGCCGGCGTAACGGCTGTTGAGCGGTGCCGACAGCGCCTTGTCCTCGACCATCTTGGCAGCAGCCTTCAGGCCGCGGGCGCAGCAATCCATGCCGCCGATATGGCCGATCAGCAGGTCTTCGGCGTCGAGCGACTGGCGGCGCAGCTTGGCGTCGAAGTTGGTGCCACCGGTGGTGAAACCGCCGGCCTGCAGGACCTGGTAATAGGCCAGCGCCATTTCCGGAACATTGTTCGGGAACTGGTCGGTATCCCAGCCCGACTGGTAGTCGTTGCGGTTCATGTCGATCGAGCCGAAGATGCCGAGCGCATTGGCAAGCGCCAGTTCGTGCTCGAAGGAGTGGCCAGCGAGGATCGCATGGCCCTGCTCGATGTTCACCTTCACTTCATTCTCGAGGCCGTAACGCTTCAGGAAGCCATAGACGGTCGCGACATCGTAGTCGTACTGGTGCTTCGACGGCTCCTGCGGCTTCGGCTCGATCAGGATCGCGCCCTTGAAGCCGATCTTGTGCTTGTATTCGACGACGAGATTGAGGAAGCGGCCCATCTGGTCGAGCTCGCGGCCGAGATCGGTGTTGAGCAGGGTCTCATAACCTTCGCGACCGCCCCAGAGCACGTAGTTTTCACCGCCAAGCTTCAGGGTCGCGTCCATGCAGGTCTTCACGGTTGCAGCTGCAAAGGCGAAAACATCCGGATCCGGATTGGTCGCAGCGCCCGACATGTAGCGGCGATGCGAGAACATGTTCGCCGTGCCCCAGAGCAGCTTAACGCCGGTCTCTTCCTGCTTCTTGGCGAAGTAGTCGACGATCTCGTTCAGGTTCTTGGTGTTTTCGGCGAAGCTTTTGCCTTCCGGGCGAACATCCGCATCGTGGAAGCAGTAATACGGCGTGCCGAGCAGCTGGAAGAATTCGAAGGCGACATCAGCCTTCATCTTCGCCGCATCCATCGTGTCCTTGAACCAGGGGCGCTCGAACGTGTTGCCGCCGAAAGGGTCGGTACCTGGCCAGACGAAGGTGTGCCAATAGGCAATCGCAAAGCGCAGATGGTCTTCCATGCGCTTGCCGAGGACGACTTCGTCCGGATTGTAATGACGGAAGGCCAACGGATTGGTGCTGCCTTCGCCTTCATATTTGATCTTCTGGGTATTGCCGAAGAAACCTGTGCTCATGGGTAGTCCTCCTTGGTGTGTTTGTATTCATTGAGCCCCCTCCCCAACCCCTTCCCAAAAAGGGGGAGGGGCTAGACCTGCCGCCAACCGACTGCCGGAGCGCTGGCCTCGTGGTCTTCTCCCCCCTTGTGGGGGAGATGGCCGGCAGGCCAGAGGGGGTATTCTTCAAAGTCCCCGGATCGCCGGGTAAAGCGCCCGGTAGCGTCCGTAAGCCGCCTCGTAAGCGCCCGTCAGTTCCGAAACCGGCTCCACCGTCTCTGCCGTCTCCGGAGCCGTACAGACCGACAACGGATCCGCTCCGGTCGCCGCGATCAGCCCGAGCCGCGCCGCGCCGAAGGCAGCACCGAAGTCGCCGTCGGCGGGAATATCGACCGGCATATCGAGCGCGGTTGCAATCGAGGACAGCCAGTAGCGCGAGCGCGAACCACCGCCGATCGCGGTGACGCGGGAGATCTTCGTGCCCGCCGACTTCAGCGCCTCAAGGCTGTCGCGGATCGCAAAGGTGACGCCCTCAAGCACCGCCTGGGTCAGCACCGCGCGGTCGCTCTCATGGCCAAGCCCGATAAAGGCACCGCGGATCTTCGCATCATTGTGCGGCGTGCGCTCGCCGGAGAGATAAGGCAGGAAGGTGACTCCCGTCGGAGCCTTGAGCGCATCGCCGAGTTCGCCAGTCAACTCGCCGGCCGATTTACCGGTCACGGTCGAATGCCAGTTGAGCGCATCGGTCGCAGAGAGAATGACGCCCATCTGGTGCCAGGTCTTCGGGAGGGCATGGCAAAACGCATGTACTGCGCTTTCCGGCTTCGGCAGATAGGAGGCATTGGCGGCAAACAGCACGCCCGACGTACCGAGCGAGACGAAAGCCTGGCCCTCGGCGACCGTGCCCATGCCGCAGGCAGAGGCCGCATTGTCCCCGGCCCCGCCGGCAACGACGATGTCAGAACCAAGACCCCATTTCTCGGCGAGCTCAGCGCGCAACGTGCCCGCACGATCCGTACCCTCGACGAGGCCCGGCATCTGCTCCACGGTCAGGCCTGTTGCCTCCAGTAATTCGCTTGACCACGCGCGCTTGCCTGTATCGAGCCAGCTCGTGCCGGCCGAATCCGACATGTCGGAGAGATATTCACCCGTCAGCCAGAGACGGAGATAATCCTTGGGCAGCAGCACCTTTGCGACCTTGGCAAAGGTCTCCGGTTCATTGTTCTTCACCCAGGCAAGCTTCGGCGCGGTGAAGCCGGGAAAGACAATATTGCCGGTCAGCGCCCGGAAGCGCGGATCGGCATCCAGCGCGGCGGCCTCCGCATGGCTGCGCGTGTCGTTCCAGAGAATGCAGGGCCGCAAGACCCGGTCCTTGGCGTCAACAAGCGTCGCGCCATGCATGTGGCCGGACAGCCCGATGCCCTTGACGGCGGCGAGTTCCCTCGGGTGCGAGGCCTTGAGCGCGGCGACCGCCTCTTCGGTCGCCCGCAGCCAGTCGCCCGGCGCCTGTTCCGACCAGCCGGGATGCGGCCGCTGCACGGTGAGACCCGCGTGACCGACGCCGATCACCTGCTGCGCATCATTGATCAGCATCGCCTTGACGCTGGACGTGCCGAGATCCAATCCGAGATACATGAGTGTCCTCCATTCCTCTGCCTTCAGGGCAGATTGTCCTTCAAGAATATGTCGATACGAATGCGCTCCTGCGCGGTCACCACTGGCAGCCCGTCGGCCTTTGCCTTCAGCACACGGATGGCACTGCGCACTTCGTGGCCCGCATCCTGGTTCAGCACGGCGTCGATCAGCCCCGATTGCAGCGCGACGCGTGTCGTCTCCGTCAGTTCATGGGCAATGACGACGGGTCGCCGCTCCAAGGGCAAGCCCTCTAGCGCGCGAACCAAGCCTCGATTGCCGGCACCGAGACTGTAGAGCGCCACGATGTCGTCCCGAGACGCAAACAGTTCCGTGACCACACGCTCCACGACCGCGGGATCGTCGCGGCCTTCGAGCACAGGCAGCAGACCAAGTTCGGGGAAGTCGGCCGCGATCAGCGCGGCAAAAGCCTCGCAGCGCTCGCGATGGTCGCGGACCAGCATGGAACCCGCTAGCACGGCGACCTTGCCATGCCGGCCACCCGCAAAGCGTCCGAGCAGGCTTGCGGCTGTGCGTCCGGCAGCCGCGTTGTCGATACCCGCATAATGGTCACGCTCGGCACCCGAGAGATCCGACACCAGCGTCACCAGCGGAATTCCCGCGGAGGCCAACTCGGCCGCAGCCGCGGCTACTTCGGGCGCATCGACGGCCACAAAGGCGATGCCGGCGGGCGGCTGATCTGCGGCCGCTCGAAGTGCTGCCGCAAGCGCCGTCGCGTCGAAGGCCGGCACATCGACGAGGCGGATTGCGATCCGCTCCACCGCAGCGCGCGCACTTGCCTCTTCGAGCGAAAGCCTGAGGCCACGCATGAAGGAGTTGTCGTTCGAGGGAATGATGAAGGTCAGCGGATAGACGCGCCCCTTGGCGAGGTTGGCGGCAGCCACATCACGCACGAAGCCCAGTTCGCTGACGGCCTGGTCCACCTTCTCGCGGGTGCGCGCACTGACGCCCGGCCGCCGGTTCAGAACCCGGTCGACGGTGGCGAGGCTCACGCCCGCGCGGCTCGCAATGTCATGAACGGTCGGCTTCATTCTCTCCTCCAGCGCCCGTCCTACACGACCGAATGAGGTACGTAAATCAGAAATCTGATGTACGTACCTCTAGTCCAGCAAAAAATCAGGCCGCCCCATCGAGTGGCACGGCCTGGATCTGGAGATAGTAGAGGTCTAGACCGCCCGCAAGCTTGATCGGGCATGGTGCGTCAGTGGCCCGCACCGGCCGGTGCCGCTCCCTTTGGCTTCTTCAGAAGCAGCGCGAGGAAGACGAGGGCGGCGAAGAGCATGGTCAGACCCAAGAAGACATCCATGAAGGACAGGAGCCAGGCCTGTCGGGTCACGACACCCGATAGCTTCTGGATGGCAACCGCCGTGCCGTCGAGACCATAGCTGTCGTAGTTCGCGCCGACACTGGCAAGCCAGTCGAGTGCCGCCTGATTACCCCAGGAAAGCTGCTCCGCCAGCCGAGCATAGTGGTCGTCGGTGCGCTGCGTCAGCATGGTGTTGATGATGGCGAGGCCGACGGCCCCACCGAGATTGCGCGTCAGGTTGAACAGGCCCGATGCATTCTTGATGCGATCCGGGGGCAGCGTGCCGAGCGCCAGATTGTTGATCGGCACCATGCAAATCATCAGCGAGCAGCCGCGCAGGATCTGCGGCACAAGCAGTTCGTAGAAATCCCAGTCCGCGGTAATCCCGGTCATCATGTAGGTGCCGAGCGCAAAGCCGCCGAAACCGATCATCATCATCACGCGCGGATCGAGCTTGCCCGACAGCACACCGGCAACAGGCGCCGTAAGAAACATGGCAGCACCCGACACAAACATGGTCTCGCCGATCATCAGCGAGTCATATCCGCGAATGCGGCCGAGATAGAGCGGATAGAGATAGGTGAGCCCGTAAAGCCCGACCCCCATGATGAAGGAGAACAGCGAACCGAAGGCGAAATTGGCGTTCGAAAATGCCCTGAGATCGACGACCGGCAGTTCGACGTTGAAGACGCGACGGAAGAAGATGAAGCCGCCGATCACCATCGCGACGGTGCCCATGACGATATGATGGTCGCTGAACCAATCCTTGTTGTTGCCCTCTTCCAGCACGAACTCCATCGAGCCGAGGAAGACGGCCATGGCGACGAGCCCCCACCAGTCGAACTTCTTCAAGAGCTTCAGGTCCGGCTTGTCGAAATCGATCAAGCTCCAGGCGGCCGCCGCGACCAGCACACCCGGCACGACGTTGATCAGGAAGAGCCAGTGCCAGGACATGGCATGGCTGATATAGCCGCCGATCGTTGGGCCGATGGTTGGCGCGAGCGTGGCGACCAGACCGACCATCGGCGAAACGATGTTGCGCTTGGACGGCGGGAAGATGGTGAAGGCAGCCGCAAACACGGAGGGGATCATTCCGCCGCCGATGAAACCCTGGATCGCGCGGTAGACGATCATCTGCTCGATATTGGTGGCGGTAGCACAGAGAGCGCTGGCCAGCGTGAAGCCGGCGGCACAGAAGGTAAACAGCACTCGGGTCGACACGATGCGGGCCAGCACACCCGAGAGGGGGATCATGATGACTTCGGCGATCAGGTAGGATGTCTGTACCCAGGCGACTTCGTCGGAGCCGGCGCCGAGACCGGCCTGGATTTCGGCCAGCGAAGCCGAGACGATCTGGATATCGAGGATCGACATGAACATGCCGAAGACCATCGCCAGAAAGGCAAGGACGCGTCTGGGATCCATCCGCTCCTCGGCCGGTGCCGAGGGCGCGATGTCCTGTTTGGTGATTGCGGCCATGACACGGCCCTTTCGCTAACGACTGCCGGTGGTTTACTTTTCGGCAAGCGCCTGGCCCGAAGGGGCCGTGCGGGTGTCGACGTCGACGATGACGCTGAGGCCGGCACGCAGATGGCCGCCGGCAAGCGCGTCCTTGGGCAAAGCGATGCGCACAGGCACACGCTGGACGACCTTGGTGAAGTTGCCGGTCGCGTTTTCGGCCGGCAGCATGGAGAAGATGGCGCCAGAGGCCGGCGCAATGGAAGTCACGGTACCTTCGAGCGGCTGGTCACCATAGGCATCGACATGGATCGACACCTTGGAGCCCGGCACCAGATGCGCGATCTGCGTCTCCTTGAAATTGGCCTCGATGAAGAGCTCATTCGTCGGCACCAGAGCGGCGAGCCGCTTGCCGGCGGATACCAGATCACCTGCCTGAACGGACAGATTGCCCACGACACCGTCATAGGGCGCCTTGAGAACGGTGAAATCGAGATCGCGCTTGGCCTTGGCCACGACCTGATCCTGCACGCGCACCGCGTTGACCGCCTCTTCGCGTTGCGCCTTCAGGATCGAAAGATTGGCATCGGCGGAATCCACTGCGGCCTGACCGGCAACGAGGTTGGCCCGCGCCTGGTCGAGCGCGACCTGCGCATTGTCGAGATCGGCAGCCGTGCCGACGCTCTTGGAAGCAAGCTCGTTGGAGCGCTTTTCGGTGATCTCGGCGCCACGCACTGCAGCCTCCAGGGATCCGAGCTGCGCCTTGGCCTGGGCGACACTCGCCTGGCCACCCACGATCTGTGCATCGATGCGCTTCACCGCCAGCTCTGAACTCTGCTTGCCAGCGACCGCCTGTTCATAGGCGATCTGGTAATCGCCACCATCGAGCGTCACCAGAAGATCACCCGCATGCACGACCTGATTGCTGGCAACGTTCACCTTGGCGACATAGCCCGAAACCTTGGGCGAGATGATCGCAATGTCACCTTCGATATAGGCGTCTTCCGTCGACACCAAGAAACGGCCGTTGGTCCACCATTCATAGCCATACCAGGCGCCCCCGGCGACGAGTGCGGCAAGGATGACGGGCAGGACCGGACTGCGCCGCTTCGGCTTGGGAGCCGATGGCTCCGGGGCCTGATGGGGCACCCCGGCATCCGTCTCTGTTGCGGGCGCGGCCTCATTCCGATCGACTGGAGTGGAATTGGAACGAAGGGCGGTGGATCTTTGCGTCGCTGACATGGCACGGACCGGGGATTGGTTGAAATTGCTCGAACTGAACCGTTCGGTTCGATTGACATAGACAGTTTTTTCCCCCATATCAAGTGCCATGAACGAGCTTCTGCGCAGCGGATGTTCGGTTACGTTAATTTTTCTTTGGTCAGGATATGTCGAAACAAACCCAGGAAACTGCCATGACACCCCCTTGCTACCCCGTCGCCGGGGTTGGCCGCTTTGCTGCGGGGTCGGATCCGGTCAAGCGGGGGCAGATCCTGGACGGGGCGCATCGCGTCTTCATGAAAATGGGCTATGACGCCGCCAGCATGAATGACGTCACCCGTGAGGCGGGCGTGTCGAAGGGCACCATCTATGTTTATTTCCAGAGCAAGGAAGAGCTTTTCGCCGCCCTGATCGAACGCGCCAAGGGTTTGTTCACTGAAAGCGTGCGCGAACTGCTTTCACAGCATCCGGATCCCAATGAAGGCCTGCGTCGTTTTGCCTATGCCTTCGTCGACCAGATCTTTGAGTCCGAGATGATTTCCGCGATGCGCATCCTTCTCGGCGTCATCGACCGCATGCCGTCGCTCTGTCAGCGCTTTTTCGCGGGCTCGCCGAACAATGTGCGAACCGTGCTGAAGGATTATCTCGACCAGCAGGTCGCGGCAGGCCGCCTGGACATCGACGACACCGATCTCGCTGCGGCGCAGTTTCTGGAGTTGACCATGGGCAGTTTCTTCAAGGGCAAGCTCTTCAACGACATCCCTGTTCGCCCTCAAGACGCCGAGCTGGAACGTGTCATCGGTGGCGGCATGAGGGTGTTCTTCGGCGCTTACGGGGCAAAGCCTTCGGCGCCTTAATCGGACGGCTGACGCCGACCCTTGCCAACTGCGCCATTTTGTCCCATTTGCTGCTGGTCCCTTCCCCATCGATGGAACCCGTTCATGCAGGCTATTCTTCCGCTCCTTCAGGATCCCGCCGCCTGGGTCGCACTCGTGACGCTGGTCGTCATGGAGATCGTCCTCGGCATTGACAACCTTATCTTCATCTCGATCCTGACGAACAAGCTGCCGCAGGAAATGCGGGAAAAGGCGCGTCGCATCGGCATCGGTCTCGCGCTCGTCATGCGTTTGGCACTTCTGGGCACGGTCGCCTGGATCGTGCAGCTGACCACGCCCGTCTTCGAACTCTTTGGCCATGGCTTCTCCTGGAAGGACATGATCCTGATCGCCGGCGGCCTCTTCCTGGTCTGGAAGGCAACAAAAGAAATCCATCACGCCGTAGACCCGGTGGACAAGGATGAGGACTTCATCGCCTCGACCGCATCGACCACCTTCGCGAGCGCCATCGGTCAGATCCTCATCCTCGACCTCGTCTTCTCGATCGACAGCATCATCACCGCCGTCGGCATGACGCCGCACGTCCCGATCATGGTGGTCGCCGTGCTTGCAGCCGTCACCGTGATGCTGGTTGCGGCAACGCCGCTTGCCAACTTCATTGAGAAGAACCCGACCATCGTCATGCTGGCGTTGGCGTTCCTCATGATGATCGGCACGACACTGATCGCCGAGGGCATGGGCTTCCACGTACCGAAGGGCTACGTCTATGCCGCCATGGCCTTCTCGGCGCTGGTCGAAGTGCTTAACATGTTTGCGCGGCGCAAGCGTGAGCGGGACCGCAAGCTCAAGGTCACCACCACCCATTGATCATGGCTGCAGTTTAGTTCCTGAAAGGCCCGTCTTTGAGATGGGCCTTTTTTTTAACATCGAACTTGCTCGGCGGGAACCGATCGGCTCTTGCCAGACTTCTCGCAAGCCCCTACCGCTTCTCCCCAAAGCGCCAGCATCACGCCGGAACACCATGACATACGAGCAGATCCTCGCCTTCGGCATCATCGCCATCATGATGGCGGCCTTTCTGTGGGAGAAGTTCCGCTATGACGTGATCGCCTGCTGCGCCCTGGTCGCAGCCGTCGCCGTCGGTCTGGTTCCCCCGGGCGAGGCCTTTTCCGGCTTCTCGGACGACATCGTCATCATCGTCGGCAGCGCTCTGGTGGTCAGCGCCGGCGTGGCGCGTTCAGGCGTCGTCGATCTTGCGATCAAACGCTTCTTCCCGGCACTCACCGCGCTTCACGGTCAAATGCTTCTCCTTCTGTTGACGGTGGCGGTCCTGTCCGCCTTCATCAAGAACATCGGCGCGCTCGCGATCATGATGCCGGTTGCGTTTCAATTCGCGCGGCGCTCCAACGTGTCTCCTTCGGTCTTTCTGATGCCGATGGCCTTCGCGGCTCTGCTGGGTGGCCTGATGACCCAGATCGGAACCTCGCCGAACATCGCAGTGTCGCGTCTACGCGAAGAGTTGACCGGCCAGCCCTTCACCATGTTCGACTTCACACCGGTGGGCGGCCTGCTGACCATCGCCGGCGTCGTCTTTCTGATCTTCTTCTACTGGCTGGTTCCACGACGTGAAAACCAGAACCCGTCGCTGCAGGAAGCACTGGAGAGTTCGAGCTTCGCGACCGAAGCCATGATCACCAGGCAGTCGCCCTTCGTCGGCAAGACGCTGCATCAGCTCTTGCAGACATCGCATGGAGAGGTCACGGCAACCGCCATCCTGCGCGGTCACACGCGCCTTTCGCCCTTCCCGGACGTCCTGCTGCACGCGGAAGACACGCTCTTGCTGGAAGGCGCGTCCGAAGCACTCGACCGGATCGTCTCGCAGGGCAATCTGAGCCTGTCCGGCAATACCGACGGCGACATTAAGACACGTGGCGACATCTCGTCCGTCGAGGCCGTGATCGGGCGCGGTTCGCCTTTGATCGGCCAGACGACCAGCGAGCTCTCGCTTGTCCATACCTATGGCGTGAATCTGCTTGCCGTCAGCCGCCAGGGAAAACGCATCCGCGAACGCCTCGGCCAGCTCACCTTGCGCTCCGGCGATGTCGTGCTGCTCCAGGGTTTGCGGCAGCAGATGCCGGCGATCCTGACCGAACTGGGCTGCCTGCCGCTTGCAGAACGCGAGATCCTGCTCGGCACCAGCCGCAATGTCGTCATTCCTCTCGCTATTCTGGTGATTGCCATGGGGTCCACGGCGCTCGGGCTGGCACCGGTCGCGATCGCCTTTTTCGCCGCCGCCCTGGCCATGGTCGCATTCGGCGTCATTCCCGTGAGTGAAGTCTACCGCGCCGTCGATGGGCCCATCCTAGTGATGCTCGCAGCCCTGATCCCCGTCGCCGATACGCTGCGCACTTCCGGTGGCAGTGACGTGATCGCCGGCTGGCTCAACGCGGTCGCAGGCGGCCTTCCTGTCTGGGGAGCGGTCGGCATTATCTTGCTGACGGCCATGGCTGTCACGCCCTTCCTCAACAATGCAGCGACCGTTCTGGTTATGGCGCCTATCGCCGCGAGCTTCGCGACAGGCCTCAACTACAGGCCTGAAGCCTTCCTGATGGCGGTTGCGATCGGTGCCGGCTGCGACTTCCTGACCCCCATCGGCCACCAGTGCAATACACTGGTCATGGGTCCCGGCGGCTACAAGTTTTCCGACTATCCGCGCCTGGGACTTCCCCTGTCGATCCTGATCGTGCTGGTCTCTGTCCCAGCCCTTCTCATGGTCTGGCCCGTTCAGTAGCCGCAGGACAGCCAAAACGCGCAAAGAAAAACCCGTGTCGGCGGACACGGGTTTTCCTTTGGGGCGGGGACTTGGGGGAGAGCGCCGGCCTCGCGGTTAAGGGGCTCGCGTGTTGGCTGCAACGAGGGAAAAAGTGGCGGGGGCACCGACTTATCTGATCCTCGCATTCGCCAGACGTAGCCAGCGCTCTGATCCAATAACGCCGGACCCAGCGTCGAGTTCCGTCGACGGAAAAATTTTTTGCTCTCTCTGCGCATCCTCCCGGGCCAGCCGGTTTCCGTGGTTTTTCTTGACGCACGGCCATGAATATGGCCTAAGGCCAGCCGGTGGAACAGGCGGCACATTTGGCGCCTCGTCCTGTCCGCGCAGCCATCACAGGCAGTCTCACAACCTTGTCGATCCGGCGCTTGTGCGTCTGATCCCCGCACGCACCACGAGCTGAGTTCATGACCAATTCCGGCGTCCGCGTCCGCATCGCACCCTCCCCGACCGGCGAGCCCCATGTCGGCACCGCCTATATCGCGCTGTTCAACTACCTCTTCGCGAAGAAATTCAACGGCGAGTTCATCCTGCGCATCGAGGACACCGACGCAACCCGCTCAACCGCCGAGTTCGAGCAGAAGGTGCTGGATGCTCTGAAATGGACCGGGCTCACCTGGTCGGAAGGTCCTGATGTCGGCGGCCCCTATGGCCCGTACCGCCAGTCCGAGCGCAAGGACCTCTACCGTCCCTACGTCGACAAGATGCTCGACAATGGCGGCGCCTTCCGCTGTTTCTGCACGCCCGAGCGGCTGGAAAGCATGCGCGAAGCCCAGCGCGCGGCCGGCAAGCCCCCGGGTTATGACGGCCTGTGTCTGCACATCAAGGCCGAGGAAGTTACCGCCCGCGTTGAAGCCGGCGAGCCGCATGTCGTGCGCCTCAAGGTACCAACCGAAGGCTCCTGCGATTTCCACGACGGCGTCTATGGCGACGTCTCGATCCCGTGGGAAAGCGTCGATATGCAGGTATTGCTCAAGGGCGACGGCATGCCGACCTACCACATGGCCAACGTCGTCGACGACCACATGATGAAGATCACCCACGTCGCCCGCGGCGAGGAGTGGCTGGCATCCGTGCCGAAGCACATCCTGATCTACAAGCATCTCGGTCTCGAGCCGCCTGTCTTCATGCACCTGTCGCTGATGCGCAATCACGACAAATCGAAGCTGTCGAAGCGCAAGAACCCGACCTCGATCTCCTATTACTCGGCCCTCGGCTACCTGCCGGAAGCACTGATGAACTTCCTCGGTCTGTTCTTCATCCAGATCGCAGAAGGCGAAGAGCTTCTGTCGATGGAAGAGCTGATCGTCAAGTTCGATCCCGACAACCTGTCGAAGGCCGGCGCGATCTTCGACATTCAGAAGCTCGACTGGCTGAACGGCCGCTGGCTGCGCGAAAAACTGTCGCCGGAAGACTTCGTCGCCCGCGTGCTCGACTGGTCGATGGAAAACGATCGCCTGGTCGAAGGCCTGAAGCTCGCCCAGAGCCGTGTCACCAAGCTTGGCGAAGTCCCGCCGCTCGCCGGCTTCCTGCTCGCCAACGACGTCGGCCTGACGCCCGCCTCCTTTGGCGGCCTGAAGACCAGCCCGGCCGAAACACTCGAAATCGTCACCACCGTTCAGGCGGATCTTGAAAAGATCCTCGAATGGAATGTCACAACCATCGAGGAAGAGCTGCGCGCGATCTCCGAGCGCATGGAAAAGAAGCTCCGTGTCGTCACCCCGCCCCTCTTCGTCGCCGTCTCCGGCAGCCAGCGTTCGCTGCCGCTGTTTGACTCGATGGCGCTGCTCGGCCGCTCGGTCGTGCGCCAGCGGTTGAAGGTCGCGATCCAGGTGCTGACGTCGATGGCGGGTGCGCAGAACTGAGGGTAGCCCCTCCCCCTTGTGGGGAGGGGGTGGGGAGGGGTTTTGCCCCGAGCGAGACGCCTCCCCTCCCCGTCGCTTCGCTCCGACCCTCCCCAGAAGGGGGAGGGTTGACGGAGCAAGCCGCACCGGCAAACCAAAACGAACACAGCCGCAAAAGGCAGACACACGATGACCGAACAGACACCCGAAACCGCCCTCTCCTCCGACCCGACGGAAGTCCGCCGTCAGAAGCTTGCCCTGCTGCGTGAGAAGGTCGGTGACGTCTATCCGGCGCATTTCCATCGCACGATGACCAATGCGGAATGCGCTGAGAAATACGCAGGCCTCGAGCTGGACCAGCTGTCGGACGACATCATCACGGTGGCCGGCCGCGTTTATTCATCGCGCAATTCCGGCATGTTCATGGACATCCATGACGCCTCGGGCAAGATCCAGATCTTCTCCCACAAGGACACGACCCCGGAAGAGGCCCGCGCGCTGCTGCCGATGATCGACCTCGGCGACATCATCGGCGTCACGGGCCAGGTCCGCCGTACGAAGCGCGGCGAGCTGACGATCAACGCCCATGAAATCACCATGCTGACCAAGACGCTGCTCCCCATGCCGGAGAAGTATCACGGCCTCGCCGACATCGAGCTGCGCTACCGCAAGCGCCATCTCGACATCCTCACCAACGAGGAATCCAAGCTCCGCTTCCAGCAGCGCTCGAAGATCGTCTCCGGCATCCGCCGCTTCATGGAGGCCGAAGGCTTCCTCGAAGTCGAGACACCGATGCTGCAGACTGTCTATGGCGGCGCGACAGCCGAGCCCTTCAAGACCCACCACAACACGCTGAAGATGGACATGTACCTGCGCATCGCGCCGGAACTTTATCTGAAGCGCACCCTGGTCTCGGGTCTCTCCGACAAGGTGTTCGAGGTCAACCGCAACTTCCGCAACGAAGGTGTGTCGACCCGCCACAATCCCGAATTCACCATGATGGAATGCTACTGGGCCTATGCCGACTACGAGGACATCATGGGTCTCGTCGAGCGCATGTTCGAGACGCTCGCGATCAGCATCCACGGCACGACCGACCTCACCTTCGGTGATAAAGAAATCTCCTTCAAGGGCCCGTTCAAGCGCGTGCCCATGCCCGACGCCGTCAAGGAAGCAACCGGCATCGACTTCCTCGCAATGAAGACCGACGAGGAAGCCCGCACCGCCGCCAAGGCCGCCGGCTTTGCCGTCGAGAAGGACTGGACCTGGGGCGAATGCCTTGCCTTCATCTTCGAGGAAAAGGTCGAGGGCACGCTGATCCAGCCGAGCCACGTCACGCATTTCCCCAAGGACATCTCGCCCTTCGCCAAGGAAGTCCCGGGCGAGCCGCGCCTCGTCGAGCGTTTCGAGACCTATTGCAACGCCTGGGAAGTCGGCAACGCCTTCTCTGAACTGAATGACCCGGAAGAGCAGCGCAAACGGATGGTCGAGCAGCTCGAACAGGCCCATTCGCGCGGCGAAAAGGACAAGCAGCTGGACGACGAATTCCTTGATGCAATCGACCAGGGCATGCCGCCCGCAGGTGGCCTCGGCATCGGCGTCGACCGCCTGATCATGTTGCTCACCAACGCCCCGTCGATCCGCGACGTCATCCTCTTCCCGGCGCGCCGCAACCGCAACGATTGAGCAAGTATAACCATCACATGCAAAAGCCCCGGTCTTCAGGACCGAGGCTTTTGTGTTTCTTGGCCGCTAGTTGAGCGCGTGGTGCCTAGGCAATGTCAGCGATCAGTGATCGGCCTTGGCATGCTCGTCGCCCTTGGCCTTTGCCTTGGGCGGCAGGATTGACTCGTCCTCGGCCGGCACATGCGCGTCTGTCGCAGCACCATGCTCTTCCGGCTTCGTTACCGCCGCGGCAGCACCCGTACCCTCTGGCGCGATCGGCTGTGCCCGCATCTTCTCGAGCCAGGCAGCCCCGTGGTCGGCACTCTTGGCACCATCCGAACCCTCGGCGGGCTTGGCTTCAGCGGCAACATCGGCGACGGGCGCCTCCTCCTTGGAATCGCCAAGCCCAACCATGTTCTTCAGCGATGAGAACCAGCCGTCGCCTTCGGCGGGCGCCTCTTCGGCTACCGTCGTCTCAATGGCAGCAGCGTCATGGCCATCGGCTTGTTCGACCGCACCGTCGTGGCTGCTTTCATCCGCGCTATGGGCAGCAGCCTCATCGACGACAGCGGGCTTCTCTTCGGTGTGCGCGACCTGTTCTGCCCCATGCTCGGGCGCAGCCGCATGCCCCGCATCGGCAGCCGGTTCCTCACCATGCGCGGCAGGATCCGTTGCAGCATGTTCGGTCGCCGCGTCTCCATGCGTCTCGCCAGAGCCTGCGTCTCCATGGGCGACAGCAACCGGCTCCGCATGATCCTCGGCCGGCGCCTCGTGACCCTCGGCCACGGCACCATGGCCATCGGCGGGCGCGGCATGACCATCCGCCGGGGCAGCGTGACCCTCGGCAGGCGCTTCGTCGCCGCCGAGACCGACCATGCCCATCAGCGAGGCCATCCAGCCCTTGCTTGCCTCCGCACCATGTTCCGCAACCGGCGTCTCCTCGCCATGCTCGCCGGCTGGCGCCTCGCCGTGTCCTTCAGCGGGCGCTTCGCCGTGACCATCGGCCGGGGCCGCGCCGTGACCATCGCTTCCGCCGTGGCCGTCGGCCGCCTTCTCCCCGTGCCCCGCCGCCGGGGCGCCATGACCATCGCCTTCCGGCACGACGACTTCCGCCTTTACGCAATCGGTCTGGTCGTTCAGCTTCGCGACAAGACCTTCGATATCGGCTTCGAGCATGTCGATCCGATCGCCGAAGAACTGGCCATTCGGCGCGGCAAGACCATCGACGTAACGCGCCGTGAACACACGCGCCGAGACTTCCTCAGGCACATGGGCCGGGTCCGGGACATAAACGACATCGGCGCCTACGGCGCGACCGCGCATGCCGGAACGATCCTTCGGACCGTTCGCGTCCAGCACAACGACCTGCACCAGATCGGCTTTCTTCGTTTCCTGCACCGCCTTGGCCACGCGCAGCGCCGTCTTGACGCGCGTCAGCCCGTCGCCGGGCTCATTGGTCGTGACGAACGTGCGGACCCAGAAACGGTCCTTCTTGTGGATTTCGACCGAGGTGACCTCGGTGCATTCGAGCCCGTTCAATTCGGCATAGGAAGGGCCAAGCAATGTGTCTGCGCCGATATAGACGGCGGCCGCACCCGTGCCACCGAGGGTCACGAGAACCCCGCCCAAAACCAGCATGAGCTTTCGTGAAAGGTGGATCTTCGGCACCTTCACGCTTGGAACTCCGCCATGACACCGTCCCGACTGTTTACGCAATACTGACAGCCACCATACGCCCCTCTCCTTGCGGAACCTTTAACCCGGCCTTTCCAGTTCCGGCACATCTGTTCAGCAGTGCTTTTTGCAAATGATTTGCAAGAGCGTTGACATCGGCGAGAAGCGCTATAGATTTTAATGCGAATGAGTTGCAAGAACAGGAATGAACATGGTCTCGAAGCTTGCCTCCCGTCTCTTCGCCCTGGCGCTCCTGCTGCCGAGCACGGCCCTTGCTGACGACAAGCCCAAGGTCGTGACGACCTTCACCGTGATTGCCGACATTGCGCAGAACGTCGCCGGTGATGCCGCGACCGTGGAGAGCATCACCAAGCCCGGCGCCGAGATCCACGGCTACCAGCCGACACCGCGCGACATTTTAAAGGCACGCGACGCCGATCTCGTCCTGCGCAACGGGTTGAACCTCGAGGCCTGGTTCGAAAAATTCCTCGCCAATCTGGGTGGCGTCCCAACCGTCACCGTCAGCGACGGCATCGAGCCAATGGGCATCGCCGGCGGCGCCTATGACGGCAAACCCAATCCCCACGCCTGGATGTCGCCTGAAAACGCGCTCATCTATGTCGAGAACATCCGCAAGGCGCTGACCGACATCGATCCCGCCAATGCCGCGATTTACGAAGCGAATGCCCGCACCTATTCGCAGAAGATCAGCGCCGAAATCGAACCGATGAAGGCGGAGATCGCCAAGATCCCCGAAGACGCCCGCTTCCTCGTGACCAGCGAAGGCGCCTTCTCTTACCTTGCCCGCGATCTCGGCATGAAGGAACTCTACCTCTGGCCGATCAATGCCGACAGCCAGGGCACGCCCCAGCAGGTCAAGGCGGTCGTTGACCAGGTGATCGAAAACAAGATCCCCGTCGTATTCTCTGAGAGCACCGTCTCCGACAAGCCGGCCAGCCAAGTCGCCGCGGAAACCGGAGCCCGCTATGGCGGCATCCTCTATGTGGATTCGCTCAGCGAGCCGGACGGTCCGGTCCCGACCTATCTGGATCTCTTGAAGGTGACGGTCTCGACCATCGTGAAGGGATTTGCCGGATGATCATGGGATCGGGCACCAGACGCAACCGGGAGGGCATCGCCGCAGAGGACGTGACGGTCACCTATCGCAATGGCCACACCGCCCTGCGTCAAGCGAGCTTCGCCATCCCCCCCGGAACCATCACCGCCCTTGTCGGCGTCAACGGCGCCGGCAAGTCGACGCTTTTCAAGGCGATCATGGGCTTCGTGCCGGTTGCCTCAGGCGAAATCCGGGTGCTCGGCATGAGCGTCAAGCAGGCGCTGCGAGAAAATCTCGTCGCTTATGTGCCCCAGGCGGAAGAAGTCGACTGGAACTTCCCGGTGCTCGTCGAAGACGTTGTCATGATGGGCCGCTACGGCCACATGAACTTCCTGCGCATCCCTTCGAAGCGCGATCACCAGCTGGTTGACGAAGCGCTCGCCCGCGTCGGAATGGGCGACTATCGCAAACGCCAGATCGGCGAGCTCTCCGGCGGTCAGCGCAAGCGCGTCTTCCTCGCCCGGGCGCTCGCCCAGGAAGGCCAAGTGATCCTGCTCGACGAACCTTTCACCGGCGTCGATGTGACCACCGAGGAACAGATCATCGGCCTGATGAAGGACCTGCGCGCGGAAGGGCGGGTCATGCTGGTCTCGACCCACAATCTTGGTAGCGTGCCCGACTTCTGTGACCGCACCATCTTCGTCAAGGGAACCGTGATTGCCTCCGGCAAGACCGAAGACACCTTCACCGAAGAAAACCTCAAGACTGCATTCGGCGGCGCGCTACGCCACTTCGTGCTGGCCGGCCGCGATCTGCACGACGACGATGACGGCCGCGAGGTCACCGTCATCACCGATGACGAACGTCCTTTCGTCATCTATGGCCAGCCTAAACCAGGAGCCGCCGATGCTCGCGACCCTGGCTGAGCCTTTCACCTATGATTACATGCGCAACGCTATTCTGGTGAGCGCACTCGTCGGTGGCGTCTGCGGCTTTCTCTCCGCCTATCTCATGCTCAAGGGCTGGTCGCTGATCGGCGACGCCCTCTCCCATGCCATCGTGCCGGGCGTTGCAGGCGCCTATATGCTGGGCCTGCCCTTCGCCTTTGGCGCCTTCCTGTCGGGCGGTCTGGCGGCCTTTGCCATCCTCTTCCTCAATCAGCGAACCAAGCTCAAGGAAGATGCGATCATTGGCCTGATCTTCACCTCTTTCTTCGGGCTCGGCCTTTTCATGGTCTCGATCTCGCCCGTCTCGATCGACATAAAGACCATCGTGCTCGGCAATATCCTTGCGATCACGCCCGCCGACACGCTGCAGCTGGTCCTGATCGGCGGCGTAAGCCTTCTCATCCTGACGCTGAAATGGAAGGACCTGATGGTCACCTTCTTTGACGAGAACCATGCCCGCTCGATCGGCCTCAAACCCGAACGCCTCAAGGTGATCTTCTTCACCCTGCTTGCAGCCTCCACGGTTGCCGCGATGCAGACCGTCGGCGCCTTCCTCGTCATCGCCATGGTCGTGACGCCGGGCGCTACAGCTTACCTGCTGACCGACCGCTTCCAGCGTCTGATCATCATGGCACTTGCCATCGGTGCCGGCACCAGCTTCGTCGGCGCCTATGCGAGCTACTTCCTCGACGGCGCGACCGGCGGCATCATCGTCGTCCTGCAGACCCTGATCTTCCTCGCAGCCTTCCTGTTCGCCCCGAAGCACGGCCTGCTCGCCGCCCGCAGCCGCGCCCGCGAAGCGCTGGAGCCATCGGTGTCGGCACTATCGCCAGAGCCACAGCGCTTGCACGAGGAGCGGCCCGCATGAGCGAAACCCTCGAACTCGCGGTCCTGCCTTTCCAATTGCCCTTCATGCAGTCGGCCTTCGTGGTCACCCTGATGATAGCCATCCCTATGGCGCTGCTATCCTGCCTGCTAGTGTTGAAAGGCTGGTCCCTGATGGGCGACGCCGTCTCCCATGCCGTACTGCCGGGCGTCGTCATCGCCTATATCGCCGGCATTCCGCTCGCCATCGGCGCCTTCATCGCCGGCCTCGTCTGCGCGCTCCTCACCGGCTTCATCAAGGAGAACAGTCGGATCAAGGAAGACACGGTGCTGGGCATTGTCTTTTCCGGCATGTTCGGCCTCGGCCTCGTGCTCTATGTGCAGGTCGAAAGCTCCGTCCACCTTGACCACATCCTCTTCGGCGACATGCTAGGCCTCCTGCCGTCGGATCTGATCGAAACCGGCCTCATCGCCCTCTTTGCCACGCTCTTTCTGATCCTCCTGCGCAAGGACCTGCTCGTCCACGCCTTCGATCCGCAGCATGCGCAGGCCATCGGTCTCTCGGTGCGCCTGCTGCATTACGGCCAGCTCGCCGTGCTCTCCCTCGTCGTCGTCGGCGCGCTGAAGGCTGTCGGGATCATCCTCTCGGTCGCGATGCTGGTTGCCCCCGGCGCTATCGCCTTCCTGGTGACGAAGCGCTACGGGACCATGCTGGTCACCGCGGTCGCGGTCGCGGTCTCGTCCTCGCTGGGTGGCATCTATCTCAGCTTCTTCATCGACAGCGCTCCCGCCCCGACCATCGTCCTGATCATGAGCGGGATCTTTATCGTGACCTTCCTGATCGGGCAGATCCGCAACCGGAATACGGAAGCCAGCGCCTAGACCCGCGCCTCTTCTTCGGCGCGCCTGGCCCTACGCGACACCACCCATTCCCGCCAGACGGTAAAAAGCCCGGCGCCGACGACGATGACGGCACCGACCACCGTGTTCCAGCGCAGGACCTCGCCGAACACTGTTACCGCAATCATTGCACCCAGCACGAGCTGCCAGTAGGAGATCGGCTGGACGATCACGGCATCGAGATTTTCATAGGCCTTGATCAGAGCCAGATGCCCGACGATGCCGGTGCAGCAGAGGCCGAGCATCAGGCCCCAGCCGGCCGGCGTGAACGGTGTCCAGAAGAAGGGACCGAGCAGGTTCGAGCCGATGAAGCCGACGATCGCCAAATAGAAGAAGCTGGTCGAAGGCTGATCGTCGCGACTGACGAGACGTGTGGCAATCCCGTAGATCGCGCCGAGCACCGCGCATATCAACGGCAGCCAGATATAGGAATTGAAGCCGTCGCCGCTGGGCGCCAGCATGATCACCACGCCAACAAGGCCAAAAAGGATCGCGGTCCAGCGCCGCCAGCCGACCTTTTCCCCGAGGATCGGCATGGAGAGGAGCGCGACGAAGATCGGCCCGGCCGCGAAGATAGCCTGGCTCTGGGCAAGTCCCACCTGCGTGAAGGCCACGATCGAGATCAGGATCTGTGTGAAAAGCAGAAGGCCCCTGAGGATTTGCAGAAACGGCCGCTTCGTGTTGACCGCGACACTCAGGCCACCGGACGACCGCATCGCCAGAAACAGCGCGAAGGCGACGAAGGCCCAGTAGCGCACCATGGCCACCTGCACCGGCGAATGCGTTTCGCCCAGATGCTTGGAAAGGCCGTCCTGAATGGCGAAGACGGAAAAGGCGAGGAAGGTGAAGATATAGCCGAGCGGCGTCGATTTCATGGGGCAATGGGAGCTTTGCACGAGGAGGGATCCGTGGACGAACCAACGGTGCGGGCATAACAATCCTACACCCTGAGCGGGTCTTGACCAGTGCAGTTTTGCAAACCTGCCCTGCAACCTGACAACCCCTCGCCTTTCATGACGACCGCCTTGCCTCACGGCGGGCGCCATGCTTGAAAGAGCCATGGCCTTCACCCTCCGCCAGTTGCAGTATTTCGTCGCCGTCGCCGAACAGGGTTCGGTCACGCGCGCCGCCCAGAACCTCTCGATTTCCCAGTCCTCGGTGACCGAAGCGATCAAGGAACTCGAGGGTGATCTCGGCGTCGAACTTTTCGAGCGCCACCCGCGCGGCCTGACCATCACCTATAACGGACACCAGTTCCTCCGCCACGCGACGAAGATCCTGGCCGACGTCTCGGACGCCCGCAACGTCTTTACCGAAACCCAGAACAGCACCGGCGGCACGCTCAACATCGGTGTCACCTCGCTCGTCGCCGGCTACGTGCTGTCGGACCTGCTGGCCCGCTATCGCAGGGCCTGCCCGGGCGTCGAGGTCTCGGCGATCGAGGACAACGGCTCCTATCTCGAACACCTGCTGATCGGCGGCGAACTGGACGTGGCCGTCATGGTCATCTCCAACCTGCGCGACCGGATGGCGCTACAGGCCGAGATCCTGGAAACCTCACCCTATCGCCTCTGGCTCCCGATCGGCCATCCGCTGGTTTCGGCGGACATCATCTCGATTGCCGATATCACCAAAGAACCGCTGATCATGCTGACGGTGGACGAAATCGAGGAGAACACCGGCAAGCTCTTGTCGGCCCTCGGCGCCCGCCCCCATGTCGCCTTCCGCACCCGCTCGGTGGAGGCCGTCCGCAGCCTGGTCGCGACCGGTGCGGGCGTGGCGCTCCTGCCCGATCTCGTCTACCGCCCCTGGTCGCTGGAAGGCGACCGTATCGAAAGCCGCGATGTGTCAGGTGCCCTGCCGGTGGTGCAGGTCGGCATGGTCTGGCGCAAGGGCTCGAGCCTGCCGCAAGCGGCGCGGGATTTTGTGGGGATTGCAGAGGCGAGCCGCAGTGGGCGCATTCGATAGACCACTTTGCCATCGGGAAAACCGATACCGGCATTCTGGCGAATGAATTTGCGAATGCGGTAAATTCGCGGCAACTTTCTCACGGGAACAATAAGGGTCACGCAAAGAGACCCTCACAACCGGGAGACCTCGCGATGAAATCTCTTCTGAAGTCTTGCACTGTCCTCGCCTCTATATTGAGCATGACCACCGCCGCTGTCGCCCAGGAGCCGTTGCAGGCACTCGGAGCCGGCGAAGGCGCACTCTCCATCGTCGCCTGGGCCGGCTATATTGAACGCGGCGAAACCGACAAGAATTTCGACTGGGTCACCGAATTCGAGAAGAAGACCGGCTGCATGGTCTCGGTGAAAACAGCCGCCACCTCGGATGAAATGGTCGCCCTGATGAACGAAGGTGGCTTCGACCTCGTCACCGCCTCGGGCGACGCGTCGCTGCGCCTCGTTGCCGGCAAGCGCGTCCAGCCGATCAACACGGCCCTTATCCCCTCCTGGAGCACCATCGACGAGCGCCTGCAGAACGCCCCCTGGCACACCAAGGACGGCGTCCACTATGGCACGCCTTACGTCTGGGGCCCGAACGTGCTGATGTACAACACCAAGGCCTTTGGCGACAAAGCCCCCGACAGCTGGAACGTCGTGTTCGAAGAGATGACGCTTGCCGACGGCAAGTCCAACAAAGGCCGCGTCCAGGCCTATGACGGCCCGATCCATGTCGCCGACGCCGCCAATTACCTGATGTTCCACAAGCCGGAACTCGGCATCAAGGACCCCTACGAGCTGAACGAAGATCAGTACAAGGCAGCGCTTGAGCTGCTACGCGGCCAGCGCCAGCTCGTCAGCCGCTATTGGCATGATGCCTTCATCCAGATCGACGACTTCAAGAACGAAGGCGTGGTCGCCTCCGGCTCCTGGCCCTTCCAGGTCAACCTCCTGAAGGCCGACCAGCCGATCGCCTCAGTCTTCCCGAAGGAAGGCGTCACCGGCTGGGCAGACACGACGATGCTCCATGCCGAGAGCGAACATCCGAACTGCGCCTATATGTGGATGGAGCATTCGCTCTCGCCCAAGGTCCAGGGTGACGTCTCCGCCTGGTTCGGCACGGTCCCGTCCGTTCCCGCCGCCTGCAAGGGCAATGCGCTCCTGACCGACGAAGGCTGCAAGAACAACGGCTTCGAGAACTTCGAACAGATCAAGTTCTGGAAGACCCCGGTCTCGAAGTGCAGCACGGGCGAATGCGTCCCCTACCACCGCTGGGTTTCCGACTACATCGGCGTCATCGGCGGACGCTGATCACTTCATCTTCTCCCCCAACGGGGAGAAGATGGTCCGCAGGACCGGATGAAGGGGAAGCGAAGCCTCTAGCCTCTCGTGGGGCATCGTGGCCTTCGCCCCCCTCATCGCCTCGCTGTGCTCGGCACTTCTCTCCGCTGGGGAGAAAAGGCCGCCTGTCGGCGGCACATTTCACATACCTCTGGAGCCACCATGTCCGCAGCCGTCTCCTTCTCGAAGGTCTCGCGCCATTTCGGCAGCGTCAAAGCCGTCGATGCCGTCGACCTGACCGTCGAGCCAGGCGAGTTCTTCGCCATGCTCGGCCCATCCGGCTCCGGCAAGACGACCTGCCTGCGTCTGATTGCCGGCTTCGAACAGCCGACCGCGGGCCATATCGAGATCTTCGGTGAGACCGCTGAAGGCGTGCCGCCCTATCGCCGCAACGTCAACACGGTCTTCCAGGACTATGCCCTCTTCCCGCACTTGAACATTCTCGACAATGTCTCCTATGGCCTGATGGTCAAGGGGGTGGCCAAAGCCGAGCGCCACCGCGAGGCCGAGAAGGCGCTGGAAATGGTCAAGCTCCCCGGCTACGGCGCCCGCAAGCCAGGCCAACTCTCCGGCGGCCAGCGGCAGCGCGTGGCGCTCGCCCGTGCCCTGGTCAACAAGCCCAAAGTCCTTCTTCTCGACGAGCCTCTCGGCGCGCTGGATCTCAAGCTGCGCGAACAGATGCAGGAGGAGCTGAAAAGCCTGCAGCGCTCGCTCGGCATCACCTTCGTCTTCGTCACCCATGACCAGGGCGAAGCACTCTCCATGGCCGATCGCGTCGCCGTCTTCAACGACGGCAAGATTGTCCAGGCGGGCACACCGCACGAGATCTACAACCGCCCGCGCACCCGCTTCGTCGCCGATTTCGTCGGCTCCTCGAATGTGATTGCACCCGAAGCCATGAAGGCGCTGGGCGGAGAAGCCCGCTGGACGAGCCTGCGCCCCGAAGCGATCCGCATCGTCTTGGAAGGCGGTGTCGAGGCGACCGTGCGCTCGACCAGCTTCCTCGGCGCCTCGACCAAGCTCTTCGTCGAAACGGCAGTGACCGCTCTCACGCTCTCGCTGCCAGCCGGCCAGACCGCACCGCAGGCCGGCGAAAGCATCCGCATCACCTGGTCGGCTTCCGACCCGCATTACATGGAGGCCGGCGCATGACCGCGACCTCCGCATCTGCCATCACCCCTGGCCGTCAGGGCCTGATGGGGCGGCTCTCGGATCTGTTCTGGCGGAGGCCCAACCTGCTGCTGGTTCTGATGCTGGTGCCGCCCCTGCTCTGGCTCGGCATCATCTATGTCGGCTCGCTGGTAGCGTTGCTTCTGCAGAGCTTCTTCTCGATCGACGAATTCTCCGGCCTGATCAACTACGAGTTCACGCTCGCGACCTATGGCGAACTTCTGCGCCCGGCCAATTTCGACATCATCCTGCGCACGCTGCTGATGTCGGCTGCAGTCACCCTCGCCGCCGCCGTCATCGCCTTCCCGATTGCCTACTACGCCGCGCGTTATGCCAAGGGCCGCTGGAAGGCCGTCTTCTATCTCGGCATCATGCTGCCGCTCTGGTCGAGCTATCTCGTCAAGGTCTATGCCTGGAAACTGATCCTCGCCAAGGAAGGCATCCTCACCTGGATCTTCGCCAAGCTGCATCTGACCTGGGTGCTCGATGGACTGCTCGCCATACCCGTCATCGGCGGCAATTCGCTGTCGATCAGCTATCTCGGCACCTTCATCGTCTTCGTCTATGTCTGGCTGCCCTTCATGATCCTGCCGACCCAGGCAGCCCTGGAGCGCGTGCCAGGCAACCTGATCGAAGCCTCGGGCGATCTCGGCGCCGATTCTCGCCAGACGTTCCGCCATGTGCTCTTTCCGCTGGCACTCCCTGGCATTGTCGCCGGCTCGATCTTCACCTTCTCGCTGACCATGGGCGATTACATCATCCCGCAGATCGTCGGCACCTCGCGCCTCTTCATCGGCCAGGCCGTCTATGCCCAGCAGGGCACCGCCGGCAACATCCCGCTTGCTGCCGCCTTCTCGGTCGTGCCGATCGTCATCATGGGCATTTATCTGACCATCGCCAAACGCATGGGGGCCTTCGATGCGCTCTGACCGCTCCCAGACATCAGGCCTGTCCTTGAAGATCGCCGCCGGCGCCGGCCTCGCCTTCCTGCATCTGCCGATCCTCCTGATCTTCGTCTATGCCTTCACCACGGAGGAAAAGAGCTTCCAGTGGCCGCCGCCGGGCTTCACCATCAAGTGGTTTGCAGTCGCCTGGAACCGCCCTGACATCTGGGAAGCGCTCTGGCTCTCGGTCAAGGTTGCGAGCATCGCAACCGTGATTGCGCTGGTGCTCGGCACACTTGCCGCCGCCGCCGTTGCCCGGACCAAGTTCTTCGGCAGGGAGGTGATCTCGCTGCTCGTGATCCTGCCGATTGCACTGCCCGGCATCATCACCGGCATTGCGCTGCGCTCGGCCTTTTCGCTGGCGGACATCCCCTTCTCCTTCTGGACGATCATCCTCGGCCACGCGACCTTCTGCGTGGTCGTTGTCTATAACAACGCCGTCGCCCGCTTCCGCCGCACCTCCGGCACCTTGATCGAGGCCTCGATGGATCTCGGCGCAGACGGCTTCCAGACCTTCCGCCATGTGATCCTGCCGAACATTGCGACAGCGCTTCTGGCCGGCGGCATGCTCGCCTTCGCGCTCTCATTCGACGAGGTCATCGTCACCACCTTCACAGCCGGCCAGCAGTCAACACTGCCGATCTGGATGCTCGAAGAATTGATCCGCCCACGCCAGCGCCCGGTCACCAACGTCGTCGCCATGGTCGTGGTCATCGTCACTTTCCTGCCGATCCTGGCGGCCTACTATCTGACCCGCGACACCGACCAGATCGCAGGCAGCGGCAAATGAACCACCGGCGACGCCTCGTCTTCAGGGGCGTTGTCGCAATTGAAGTCTGATAAAAGGGAGAACGACATGGACACCCAGATGCTGATCGGCGCCAAGTTCGAAGCCGGCACAGAGACGGACGAAAAGATCCTGAACCCCAAGACCGGCGAACTCATCGTCGATCTCCCGGAAGCCTCGCTCGCCCAGGTCGAAGCCGCCGTCGACGCTGCCGAAGGCGCATTCGTCTCCTGGTCGCAGACCACACCCGGCCAGCGCGCCGGCTACCTTCTCGCGATCGCCGACGCGATCGAAAAGGACGCAGCCGCTTTCGCCGCCCTTGAAAGCCTCAACTGCGGCAAGCCGATCAACGCCGTCCTCAACGATGAAATCCCGGCGATCGTCGACTGCTACCGCTTCTTCGCCGGCGCGATCCGCACGCTGCAGGCACCGGTCTCCGGCGAATACCTCCCGGGCTTCACCTCGATGATCCGCCGCGATGCCGTCGGCGTCATCGGCTCGATCGCGCCCTGGAACTACCCGCTGATGATGATGGCCTGGAAGCTTGCACCAGCGCTCGCCGGCGGCAACACCGTGGTCTTCAAGCCCTCCGAGCAGACGCCGCTGACGGCGCTGAAGCTCGCCAAGGTCATGGCCGACATCCTTCCCGAGGGCGTGGTGAACGTGGTGCTCGGCCGCGGCGAAAGCGTCGGCAACGCGCTGATCAACAATCCGAAAATCCAGATGCTCTCGATCACCGGCGACATCGCCACCGGCAAGAAGATCATGACGGCAGCCGCCAAAACCGTGAAGCGCACGCACCTGGAACTCGGTGGCAAGGCCCCGGTCATCATCCACGATGACGCCGATATCGACGCCGCCGTCGCCGCCATACGAACCTTCGGCTACTACAACGCCGGCCAGGACTGCACCGCCGCCTGCCGCATCTATGCGAGCGACAAGATCTACGACCGCTTCGTCGCCGATCTGGCCGCAGCCGTCTCCACGATCAAGTTCAACCAGGCTGACGACGCCGAAAACGAAATCGGCCCGCTGATCTCCAAGCGCCAGCGCGACCGGGTCGAAAGCTTCGTCACGCGGGCGGCTGAACACAAGCACATGGAAGTCGTCACCGGCGGCAAGCTCGGCTCCGACAAGGGCTTCTTCTACACCCCGACCGTCATCGCCGGCGCGACGCAAGACGACGAGATCGTCCGCCGCGAAGTCTTCGGTCCGGTCGTTTCCGTTACCCGCTTCACCGAAGCTGAACAGGCCGTCGCCTGGGCCAATGACAGCGACTACGGCCTTGCCTCCTCCGTCTGGACCAAGGACATCTCCCGCGCCATGCAGAGCGCCGCCAAGCTGCGTTACGGCTGCACCTGGATCAACACCCACTTCATGCTCTGCAACGAAATGCCCCATGGCGGCATGAAACAGTCGGGCTATGGCAAGGACATGTCTATGTATGCGCTGGAGGACTACACGACGGTCCGCCACGTGATGATCGCGCACTAAACTTCGCGGGGGCCTGCGGGCGATAAGGGGAAGGGGTCACCTCGGTGGCCCCTTCCCTTTTGGCTGCTGGCATTTACCCTGACGCAGTAAAGCGGTGGCGGCATCACGCAGCCGCCGGTATGATGCGAAGCACTTCAGGGAGCCTCGCATGCACCACCGCGCCACCATGATCATCCTGACCGCCCTCGCCTGCATCGCAGGTACGAGCCTCGCGGCGCATGCTCAAGAGCCGAAGGTCATCCCCGCCCCTGACATCGATGACAGCACTCTGATGGACACCTATCTCTGGCATGTCCGCGGCCTGCCGCCTGGCAAGCGCCTCGCGGTCCACTCCGGCGCAGGCCCGAATTTCCGCGTCATCCACGCGCTCGATGAGGGGCAACCGATCGAGCGCCTCTCCTGCCAGGATAGCCGTGGCGGCTACTGGTGCCGCATCGCGACTGTGGATCGCCCCCGCATCTCAGGCTGGGTCGACGGACGCTTCCTGCTCGAGGAGACAGGCTTTGCACCGCCGGATGACGTCCGCAATCCGTCATTCGAGCCGGAGATCATCATCGATCCCTTCCCAAGGCCCAGAAGGCCCTGAGGGCGATGCGTGATCTGTCCGATCAGATATCTTGATAAGCTGCGATAACCGCCGCGAGCTGGACGTCGTTCATGGCCTGGACCTGCGGGGTCGTCAGCGCGAAGAGCTGCGCAGAGCTCAGATCATCGATATCCTGGGTCGAGAAACCGGCAATCGCGGACGTGGCAATGGCGGCTATGTCTTCAGTGGCGAAGAGCTGCAGGTCACCATCCTCCAAGGCGCGGATCGCGGCTGATCCGAGAGCGGCGACCTGCGCTGCGGTCAGAGCCCCGATCTGCCCCGTGGTCATGGAAACCACTTGCTCGGTGGATAGCGACCCGATGACCAGCGAACTAAGCGCTGCGATCTGAGCAGTGTTGAGAGCGACGATACTGCTGGTCGACAGGCTGCGGATCTGCGTCGATGTCAAAGCCGAGAACTGGCTGCTCGTCAGGCCAGCGACTTGGGCCGACGTCAATGCCCGGACCTGAGACGTTGTCAGCGCACTCATCTGCGATGTCGTCAGGCCGCCGAGCTGAGCGCTGCCGAGGGCGGCGATATTGGCCGTCGACAAGCCGACGATCGCCCGCGAACTGATGGCGGCGATGTCGCTCGATTCCAGCGCGCCCAAGTCTTCGGTCGTGAGGCCGGCGACCGCAGCACTTGAGAGCAAGGCCAAGAGGGCCGTCGTCAGAGAGCCGATCTGCTCGGAAGACAGGGCGGCGATCTGGGCAGAAGCGAGACCGGCAAAGGCGCGGGTGTTGATTGCGGTAATCTGGCTGGTGGAGAGCGAGGCAAACGTATCGGACGTCAGGGCCCGCAACTGCGCGCTGGACAAGGCACCGATCGCGGCCGATGTCAGACCGTCGAATTGCGTGCTGTTGAGGGCAGCGATCTGCGCCGTGGTCAGCGCGGAAGCCTGTCCAGACGTGAGCCCGGCCAGCTGGGTGGTATCAAGAGTGGCGAAGGCAGATGGAGCGATGGAGGCAATCGTTCGGCTGCTCAATACGGCAAGTTCCGACGAGGTCAGCGTATCGAGCTGAGCAGAGGCGAGCGGCGCACTTCCAAGCGCTGCAAGTTGCGACGTCGAAAGAGCGGCAAATTCTGCGCTGCCGACCGCAGACCAGAGAGTGCTGCCAAGGTCAGCGAGCGCAAGCGTGCTCAAGGATTGCATTTGTTCGCTCGACAGCGATCCGAACTGCTCTGGTGTCAACGACCGCACCTGGGCGCTGGTGAGCCCGGCCACCGCGGCTGTGGAGAGGGCATCGATCTGAGCGCTGGTTAGGACGTCGATTTGCCCTGATGTCAGTGCTGCGACCTGAGCGGCGGTCAGGCTCGAAATCTGGTCGGATGTCAGCGCCGCGATGCCGCTGCTCGAAAGCGCGCCGATGACACCAGACGGCAGGGTGGCGATCTCGGAAGGTGTCAGGGTACCGATGGCACCGGTGGTCAGGGCGCGAATGGCCGACGAACTCAGCGCACCCAGTTGCGTGCTCGTAAGCGCATCGAAGGTCGCCGTGCTCAGGGCAGAAATCTGTTGGGACGTCAGAGCCGCAATGCCACGCGTGCTAATCGCCCTGATCTGCGCCGTGTCGAGCAATGCAAGTGCAGTGCTGGAGAGCGCCGCGATCTGGCTCGACGACAGCGTGGCGATCTGGCTCGTGGTCAGGGCATTCAGCTGAATGCTCTGCAGCGAGCCAATCACGGCGGTCGAGAGAGCTGCGATCTGGGCAGAGGTAAGAGCGACCAGCTGGCTCGAGGTCAGGCTGGAGAACGCACCGGTCGTCAGGCCGGCCAGCGAACGAGACTGCAGCGCGGCGATGTCGGCGGAATCGAAGGTGGAGAGATCATCGGACCCGAGCGCTGCGACCGACGTGGACGACAGGGCCGCAATCTGGGCGCTCGACAGGCTGGCGATCTGCGCCGAGGTCATGGCCACAACCTGCCCTGAGGCGAGAGCCGCGACTGCCCGCGTGTTCATCGCGGCGATCAGCGTGGTCGACAGGGTGCCGATGACAGAAGTGGAGATGCCATGGATGGCAGCGGAGGTCAGTGCGGCGAACTCGTTCGTCGAGAATGTCTCCAGGTCGCTGGCCGAGAGTGCCGCAACGTCGCTCGACGAGAGCGCGGCGATCTGGGCCGATGTCAGCGCCGCAATCTGGTCGCTGGTCATCGCATCGAGCTGGGCGCTGGTGAGCGCACCGATGGCACGGCTGTTCAGTGCGGCTATCTGCTCGGTCGAAAGCGTGGTGATGTTGACGTTGCCGAGAGCAACAATCTGGGCGGACCCGAGCGCCGCAACCTGGGCGGTGCTCAAACCGTCGATCTGACTGCTGTTGAGTGCCGCCACCTGGGCTGTCGTCAGGCTCGCGATCTGGCCGCTGGAGAGCGCCGTCAGCTGAGCCGAGAGCAGGCTGGCGATCTGGACTGTCGTCAGCGCCTGCAGGGCACGGGAGTTCAGAGCCGCGAGTTCGGTGGACGAGAAATTCGCGAGATCGTCGGTCCCCAGCCCGGCCACGCCCGACGAGGAGAGGGCGGCAAGCTGCACGGTCGAGAGGGCCGCGACCTGGGCGCTATCGAGCGCGGCAATCTTGGCCGACCCGAGCATGGCAATCACGCGGGTGGTGAGACCACTGATCTGCAGAGTGCTGAGCGAGAGCAGGGTGCCGGAGTTCAGCGCATTAACTTGAGCACTCGACAGACCGGCAAGCTGGGCTGACGCAAGGCCGTCGACCTGATCGGATGTCAGCGACGCGATCTGCGCCGTGGTCAAGGCCGCGATCTTGGCCGAAGTCAGGCCGGTCAGCTGTGCGGAACCGAGCGAGGCAAAAACGTCGACCGAAAGGCCGGCCAGGCTTCGCGTCGCAATGGCCGCGACATCGTCTGCGGACAGCACATCGATATCGTCAGTACCCAGGCCTTTGATCGCGCCAGAGGTGAGCGCAGCAAGCTGGCCGGTCGTCAACACATCGATCTGCTGCGTCGAGAGTGCTGCTACCTGCGCCGACGACAGGGCCGCGATCGCGCTGCTCCTCAGTCCGACGATCTGGTCGGTTCCGAATGAGGCCAGCTTGTCGGTCGTGAGCACCGAAATCTGGCGCGAGGTCAGACCAGAGACCTGCAACGCCGAAAGCCCGTCGATCTGGCTGGTGGTCAGGCCGGCAACGACGGCGGTCGGCAAAGATGCAATTTGGGCCGAGGTGAGACCGGAGATCTGAATGCTGGTCAATGCAGCAAAATTGGCGGGGGACAGACCGGCCAGCGCGCGCGTGGACAGAACGGATAGCTCGGTTGAGGTGAGGGTTGCCATATCCTCCGTGCCAAGACCGGCAAGCGCCGCACTGGTCAGCGCATTCAGTTGCGATGTCGACAGGGCATCGAACTGGTCGGGCGAAAGCGCCGCGATCTGGGCTGAAGAGAGCGCACCGAGCTGACCGCTCTGCAGCCCAATCATCTTGGCACTGTCGATGACGGCGAGCTGATCCATGGTCAATCCGCGCACCGCAGCAGCCGAAACGGCGCGCAACTGGCTGGATGACAGATTATCGAAATCATCCGTCTGGAAGGCCGAGATCTGCTTCGACGACATTGCGCCGATCTGAGCGGAGCTCAGCGCATTGACGTCTTCACTGGAGAAAGCCGCGATCGTCGATGTCGCCAGTGTCCTGATCTGAGTGATGCTCATCGAAGGAATGATCGTAGCCATCAACGTCCGCCCTAGGAAATTTGGATCAAAAACGGATTGCGACCCCAAACGGGGCGCGCGTCTGCCCCGGTTTGACGCGTTAGCCCGGCGGCTTCTGCGAGGCGCGCGCTGAAATACGAGCGACATCTGGCAGTGCGGCTGCGGACGCAATTTTCAGTGGAAACATGGCTCTGAAGAGCCTGGCGTTGGATCGGGCATCATGCAGCAGAGCTGGTCTCTGCTTCCCCCGCCATGACAATGACGCAAGGCGGAAAATCCCGCCCCTGGCCTCCGCGAATCCCATGCGGATTCGGAGGCTCGTCATCGGTGCGATATGACGCAAAAATTAACCCTTCGTCAATCTTGTAGGCAGCAATTCCTGCAGCCCAGGGTCGGATCAAAACCACACTACCCGCGATTGATGCGAAGTCGCCACGGAGGCAAACCGTAGCATCTGGCCGACCCTGCCGCTTCAATCCGCCTCACGCCCCTCACCCGGCCGATCCTGCTCGTGGCGCTGCTCCACCGGAAACTCCGGCAGCCAGCTCTCCCGCCTGACAGTCCAGAGTTCGTAGCTCGGCTGAAACACATTGATGTCGTCGAGAGACCCGAGATGAAGCTCGACTTCTTCACCGCTGCGATTGAAGACGCGGGAGCCGCAGGTCGGGCAGAAGTATCGGCCGTCATACATCCGCGCCTCGCCTGTGACCTTTACCTGATTATCCGGATAGATCGCCGCAGCATAGAATAGCGCTCCGTGATACTTCCGGCAGTCGAGACAATGGCAGATGCCGACCCGATCCGGCTCACCCTCCGCCTCGAACCGCACCTTGCCGCAGGCGCAACCGCCCGTGATGATCGCCATATCCTTCCTCCGTCGATGATTGCCGAATAGAAAATGGCCGCAGCTCTCGCCACGGCCATCACCCAACTCTGAAGTGGCGGATCGGTTGCGCGATCAGGCAGCCAGTGCCTTGGCGATCTGGCCGCGCAGCGTATCCATATCCTTGGCAAACCCGCGAATGCCTTCCGCCAGCTTCTCGGTCGCCATCGCGTCCTGGTTCATCGCCCAGCGGAAAGCCTTCTCGTCGAGCGAGACATGCGGCTCGGCCTTGACCGTATCCGGCGACAGCGCGCGGGCAAGCGTGCCCTGGTCCGCATTCAGTTCGTCCAGCAGCTGCGGGCTGATCGTCAACCGGTCGCAACCGGCCAGCGCTTCGATTTCGCCGGCATTGCGGAAGGAAGCGCCCATGACGATCGTGCCGATGCCGTTTGCCTTGTAATAGTTGTAGATCGAGCGGACAGAGACAACGCCCGGATCGGTTTCGGACGTGTAATCCTCACCGGTCGACTTCTTGTACCAGTCGAGAATGCGACCGACGAAGGGCGAGATCAAAAACACCTTGGCTTCCGCGCAGGCAATCGCCTGGGCCTTGGAGAAGAGCAGCGTCAGATTGCAGTCGATGCCTTCCTTCTGTAGCACTTCGGCAGCGCGAATGCCTTCCCAGGTGGAGGCGAGCTTGATTAGGATTCGATCCTTCTCGATGCCGCGCTCCTTGTAGCCGGCGATGATCTGGTGCGCCTTGTCGATCGACGCCTTGGTGTCGAAGGAGAGGTCGGCATCGACCTCGGTGGACACGCGGCCCGGGACGAGTTCAGCCAAGGCAGCACCAACGGATATCGCCATGCGGTCGGCAATTGCGCCGATCACGGCATCATCCTGGCCGCCCTTGGCCTTGCCCCAGGTGATTGCTTCCTGGAAGGCATCCTTGAACGCATCGGTGCCGAGCGCCTTCAGAACGATCGACGGATTGGTGGTGCAATCGACCGGCTTCAGGCGGCGGACGGCCTCGATGTCACCGGTATCGGCGACCACGGTCGTCATGGAACGAAGCTGTTCGAGTTTCGAGGTCATCAGATCATCCTTCGGCTCAGCGAAAAGGGTTGGCGACCGATGGTGGACCGCCGGTCTTGTTGCCCGGACTATCACCGTCAGAACACGGCAAAGTCAAGACATATGTCCTTTGAATTTGACATAAGTATCATTGAAACGGATAGTGGTGCCTGGAAGTTCCCCATTCGAGAGAGATCTTGGCAAAACTCCGACGCGAGACCCACACCACCCTTTCGGACGCAGCCGCGCTGCGCATCCGGGCTGCCTGGCTATACTACAACGAGGGCCTGACGCAGAAGGACGTGGCCGACCGCCTCGGCATCAGCCGGTCGACGGTCATCCGCATGCTGGACGAGGCGAGAAAACGCGCCGAGGTACAGATCTGGATCAGCGATGGCGTCGCCGACTGCGTCGACCTCGCCGTCCGGCTGGAGAAGGCTTACGGCCTGGACGAAGCCGTGGTCGTCCCCTCGCCGGACAGCCACGATGCCGCCTCGATCGCCAAGGCCGTCGGCCTAGCCCTCGGGCAGTTCCTGACCGAAGTCATCACCAACGACATGACGATCGGCGTCGGCTGGGGCCGTACCATGACTGCCTCGTTGGCCGGTTTCCGGTCACCCGGCCGGGAAAACTGCAAGGTGGTCTCGCTGCTTGGCGGGATCGTGGCCGTCCGCCAGACCAATCCGATCGACTACACCTGGCGACTGGCGAGCCAGCTCGGCGCCGAATGCTATATGTTCCTCGCACCACTTCTGGTCGATTCCGTCGCCACCAAAAGGGCGCTGATCGAAGACTGCGGCTTGAAGGCGATCTACGACCTCGCCGAAAACCTCGACCTCGCCATCGTCTCTTGCGGCGACATAGGCCCGCATTCCACCTCGCTCTCCGAAGGCTTCATCAGCCACCAGACCTTGACAGAACTCGTCGGCGCCGGCTGCGTCTGCGACACCATGTTCAACTTCCTCGATGCAGACGGAAAGTCCGTCGCCCATCCCATCAACGAGCGAGTGATGTCGGTCGATCTTGATACGCTAAAGAAGTCCAAGCACATCGTGCTGTCTTCGGGCGGCGCTCACCGCGCCAAGGCCATCCGCGCAACGATCAGAAGGATCGGCTGCAACACGCTGATCACGGATGAGGCGGCGGCGCGAGAGCTGCTGGGAATGGCGGAGTGAAGAGCGTTTGACGGTGGCAAATCCGCCCACTAGGAGAATACATCGTCACTGCTCGGGGTAAGCATCTTGGCTCAGCGTCTTCTTCGTCACTTCCGTTACGGCAAAACCTTCGCCTTCCTGCGGCGCCTGACCAGTAGCCGCTCGAAAAGCATCAACGCCGTACGTAGCCTCTACCTCGAACAGGGTCTCGACAACCGGCCTTGTGTCCTGTGCGGCGGAAGCGAATTCACGCTGATTTGCGAAGGTGACCGCTACGGCTTCGATCTGGACAAGCAGATCTGCGACCGCTGCGGCCTCGTGCAGACAAGCCCTGCGGTGAAGAAGGATTTCCTCAACGCCTTTTACCGTGATCACTATCGTCGTCTCTACACGAAACGGGTGGACGTCGATCACGCGCGCCTCGTGGAAGAGCAGCACGATAAGGGCAGACGTTTTCTGGAGTTTCTCAAGTCGACAGAAGCCGCGAGCCGACTGGCCAATGTCGCGGTCATCGAGATGGGTTGCTCGTCCGGAGGCATTCTAGACACCTTCAAGCCGCATTGCCGCAGCGTCCAAGGTTGTGACCTCGACGTCGAGGCGATCCGCTACGGCAAGGAGACACTCGGCCTCGACCTTGAGGTCTCGGAATATCCCACGCATCTGCCGGATGGGCCACGCCTGTTCTTGCTGTCGCATGTGCTCGAGCACACCCATGATCCGCTGGCATCGCTGAAGCAGATCAAGTCGCTGATGTCGGCGCAGGATTATCTCTTCATCGAGGTGCCGGGCATAAACATGGTGGCGGAAGGCGACTACAAGAACGACCTGAAGTCCTATTTCCACCTCGCCCATGTCTGTGATTTCTCCGAGGGCACCCTGCGTGCACTCGCGGCCCGCGCTGGCTATGAAGTGCAGAGCTGCAACGAGACCGTGACAGCACTTCTTCGCCCTTCAGACGAAGCGGAACTGCCGTGGCGGCGCAGCGAAAAGGACACGCCAGAGAACATCCTGCGCATCGAGGCAACACGACAGGCCCGCTGAACGGGCTTCCGCCGAGCCATCACCTCTTCCCCGCCTCCCAGCCGAGCATCGCCCGCTTGCGCGTCAAGCCCCAGTGATAGCCCGTCAGCGCACCGCTCTTGCCGAGCGCCCGGTGGCACGGCACGACAAAGGAGATCGGGTTGCGGCCGACAGCGGTACCCACGGCACGGCTGGCGGTCGGCTGGCCGATCTTCTGGGCGATGTCGGAATAGGTGACGGCCCGGCCGAGCGGGATCTGGAGAAGACTTTCCCAGACGCGGATCTGGAAATCCGACCCGATCAAGACAACACGCAAGGGTTCCTCCGCCGACCAGCGCTCGGGGTGGAAGACGCGCGCCGCAAAGGGCGCCGTCGCTTGGATATCCTCAACATAATGCGCATTCGGCCAGCGCTGTGCCATATCGTCGAAACAGGCGACCTCGCCGCCGGCATCAGCAAAGGCGAGCCCTGCCAGCCCGCGGTCGGTGATCATCACAAGCGCCAGCCCAAAGGGCGATGGGTGATAGCCATAGCGGATGGTAAGTCCCGCGCCGCGCGCCTTCCATTCGCCCGGGCTCATCGCCTCGTGGGTGACGAAGAGGTCATGCAGGCGGCCTGGGCCGGAAAGGCCGAGTTCCAGCGACGTCTCGAGCAGCGGCAGTTCTTCGCGACCCAGCAAGCGTTTGGCATGGTCGAGGGTGACCGCCTGCAGAAAGGCCTTGGGCGAAAGGCCCGCCCAGCGCGTGAACGTCTTCTGCAACTGCGTCGGCGACTGGTCGAGCCGCTCGGCGATCAGTTCCAGCGACGGCTGGCTCTGATAGTCGAGTGTCAGCATCTCGATCACCTGCCGCACGGTCTCATAGTCGGAGCCCTCGGGCGTGATATCGGTGGTGCGGGAAAGGTCGATCTGTTGGGCGAGCGTCATGGCAAATTCCTCATCTGGGGGTGACTTCACCACGGGCGGCGGTCGCATGCCACCCGTTTCTTGCACCACCGCCGCGAGACGTCAGATCCGTTGCTTGGCCGTTGCCAATGCCGCCTTGAATGCCTTGGCGAAACTCTCGCGATCATCAGGGTTGAGGAAGGAGCCAATGTCCGTCTGCCGCCCCTCTCCCGCAACAGCCATAGAGGTAATGCCGAATTCCTCGTGCCGCTGGACGAAGAAGCGGGCCCAGAGCGTCTTGAAGGTGTGTTCAGTCATCCGTCCCGTCGGCGTGAACTTGCGGATGGAAAGGCTGGTGCGTGAAACGGTCACCTCTTCGCGGGCGCGCGCTGCCCGATAGTTTAGCCAGAAGGCGCCGTAGAGCAGCAGAAAGTCGAGCCCGAAGAACAGGCCGATCGGCCAGGCACCCGTCATCATGAAGAAGACCGCATGCACGAGGCAGACGGTGCCGGTGATGGCGAAGAGAATGCGATACCCTTTCGGGCCGAGTGACCGATAGGGCGTCAGCTCCGCTGCGAAAATTGGCTGGTCCGCAGCCTGCTCGACATTGCCTTCCATGATCGCACCCGACTATAGATTTTGCATGACCGATCCGACGCCGAAATCCAGCACCCAAACCTTGAAAAAGTCAAATCCGACGACCCGCCGCAAGCCAGCGGCACGCCGTCGCACGGCCTATTCCCGCGCAGAACTGGAGGAGATTTTCCGCCGCTTCTCGATCCAGAGGCCTGAGCCCAAGGGCGAGCTGGAGCACGTCAACCCGTTTACGCTCGTCGTTGCCGTGGCGCTCTCCGCTCAGGCTACGGACGCCGGCGTAAATAAGGCGACGCGCGCCCTCTTCAAGGTGGCCGACACGCCGGAAAAAATGCTGGCACTCGGTGAAGAAAAGGTCCGCGACTACATCAAGACGATCGGGCTTTATCGCAACAAGGCGAAGAACGTCATTGCGCTCAGCCAGAAGCTGGTTGACGAATTCGGCAGCGAAGTGCCGCGTACCCGCGAGGAACTGGTCACCCTACCGGGTGTGGGCCGCAAGACCGCCAATGTCGTCATGTCCATGGCCTTCGGCATCCCGACCATGGCGGTCGACACGCATATCCTGAGGATCGGCAACCGCATCAAGCTCGCGCCCGGCAAGACGCCCGACGAAATCGAGGACATCCTCATGCGGATCATCCCCGAACAATATCTGTTTCATGCCCATCACTGGCTGATCCTGCATGGCCGCTACTGTTGCAAGGCGCGCCGCCCCGAATGCGAGCGCTGCGTGATCGCAGACATCTGCAAGTCGCCGGAAAAGACAGTGGACGTGCCCGCGCCCTTGGTCGAACTGCCGCCGCAGGTCTTCAACGCGAGCGAGGAATGAGACCGTCAATCAGCCGGGCAATGCCTGTCTGATAGGCCGCGCGATCGCCACCCCTTTCGATCTCGAGAACGGCGCGGTCGAAGGCGGCCGAGAGAAGATGCGTCAACGCCAACACCTCGCTTTCCTCTGCTTCAGTCCCGAGAAACTCCGCAAGGCCCTGCCGCAGCCGTTCTTCGGCATTCTCCCGCTCGATCACAGCCGCATCCTCGACACCGAGCACGGCCGGCGCCTCCAGAAGCATCAGTCGGGCGCGCCCCGGTGCGGCCATTGCACCGAAATAGGCCGACGCACCGGAGAGCAGCGCCATTTTCGGACTTTCTGCCGGCGCCGAACCGTGGTCGATGTCCGAGGCCACGGCTGCGGCCTCCTGCTCGATAACCGCCCGAAACAGTGCCTTCTTGTCCTCGAAGTGATGATAGAGAGCGCCGCGCGTCACCCCGGCCGCAGCGACAATGTCGGGTGTCGCCGTCTCCGCATATCCTTTCTCCACGAAGAGCCGCCGAGCCGCCGAGATTAGCGCCAAGCGGGTCGCTTCGGTCCCCTCTCTTGTGTTGCGTGCCATGCCACCTCTTTACATACAAACAGAATGTATGTTAATTGACTTCATACATGCAGACTGTATGATAAATTGCCAAGGCGGAAAAGAGATGAAGACGACGAGCTACTACCCCGTCATCATGACCGACAATGTCCAGGAGACGGCAGCCTTCTACCAGCGCCATTTCCAGTTCGAGCCGCTTTTCAGCGCCGACTGGTATGCTCACCTGCAATCGACGGAAGACGAGAAGGTGACGCTTGCCATCCTCGACGGAAATCATGAGACCATTCCAGCCGGCCATCACGGCCGGGCGTCCGGCATCCTTCTGAACTTCGAGGTGGAAGATGTGGACGCCATCTATATCAGAGTGAAGAAGGCTAACCTGCCGATCCTTCTCGACATCAGGGACGAGGAATTCGGTCAGCGGCATTTCATCACCGCCGACCCGAACGGCGTCCTCATAGACGTGATCAAGCCGATCCCGCCGAGTGAAGACTTCGCAGCCCAGTACGAGCCGTCAGCCCTGCCGCACTGAGGACAGCTTACTATCCCGTGCGGTCAGCGCCTTGTGCAGATGCACCATCAGGCCCGCAGCGAAGAGTGGAGTGAGCAGGTTGACGATCGGCACGGCAAGGAAAAGCGCAATCACGAGACCTGCCATGAACACCGTGCCAGAATGCCGGGACCGCAAGAGCTTTGCCTCTTCGGTGCTCCGGAAACGCATGGCGGCGAACTCGAAGAACTCCCGACCCAGCAGATAGCCGTTCACCAGGAAGAAGGCGATGATGTTGATGCCGGGTATGAAGAGCAGCATCAACGCGAAAAGATTGCCGACGACGACCACGCCGAAGAACTTGATCGAAGCGATGATCGCCTCGCCCATCGGCATGGCCTTGCCCGGCGGATCATTGGGATAATCCCGCTTCTCGACCACCTCGGCGACGTCGTCGAGGAACAGACCGGCAATGATCGCCGTGACCGGCGAGAGCAGCAAGGCTAGCCCGAGTGCCAGCCCTATGCTGGCGAGGATGCCGAAGATGAAGGTCAGCCAGCCGGCCCAGTCCGGCAGGTCCGGAATGAAGCCCTGGAGCAGCGGCATGACGAAAGCCACAAAACTCTCACGCAAACCGAACCAGAGGCCGATGAGCACGAGGATCGTCAGGCCCAGCGTCTTCCAGAAGACGTTGCGGGTCTCCGGGGCGAAGAGGTTGCGCAGGGACAACGCAGCAGCGTCGAAAATCATCGTGGTCTCCTTCATCTGTCGCTGTGATGTAGGAGACCGGAGTGCACGCTGCAATGCGGGGCGTCAGCCGAGACGGTAGAGGCCGGGGCGCCGGTCGATCAGATACGGGTTCTGCGCCTTGGCCTCGTCATAAACCGTGGGAACGAGCTCCGCGACCAGCAGCGTCTCCCGCATGCCGGCCCGGGCCAGTTCGTCGCCATCGGGCCCAAGGATCACCGAGCGGCCGCCATAGGAGAGCCCGTTCTCCTCGCCGCAGAGATCAGCATATACCAGGAAGACACCGTTTTCGAAGGCGCGGGTCGGCACCACCGTATCGGCCACCCGCCGGCTGATGATGCCTTCTGGCAGGGCCGTCGGCACCAGGATCAGTTCGGCGCCGGCAAGTGCAAGCGTGCGGACATTTTCGGGAAACTCCACATCGTAGCAGATCAGCATGCCCGTCTTGATGCCGTTGAAATCGAAAATATGCGGCGCCTCGGCGCCCGGTACGAAGGCCGCCCGCTCGCCTTCGCCATAAAGATGGCTCTTGCGGTAGAACTCCATGGTGCCATCAGGCCGAATGAGCACAGACGAGTTGAATACCTGATTGCCGTCACGCTCCGGAAAGCCGGCGCAGATCGCAAGGCCGCAATCGGCGGCGATCTCGGTCAGCGCACCGATGATCGCCCCGTCGCGGCCCTCAGCGACCTCTTCGAACTGAGCGCCCAGCGCATAGCCGCTGGTGGCGAGCTCAGGCGTCACCAGAAGCTCCGCCCCCATCTCCGCCGCCGCCATCGCGGCTTGCGCGATCTTGCCGATATTGCCCGGAACATCGCCGGAAAGCGGCTGCATTTGATAGAGCGAAATCAGCATGATGCACCTGTTTGCGTCGGAGGTTGAAGTCGAACGTTAGAACCGCAGGGCTAAAGCACGCAAGCGGCAACTCCAAGGCAGCCGAACTGCGGTTGCCTTTCGCGTCATCGACCTTATCTTGTCAGGATGAAACACGTAACAGAAGCCGACCCTTCGTAATGCCCTTTGTCATCACGGCTGCCGTCGCCTTGCTGCTGATCGAGCTGTTCCTCAGGCGCCGTCCCTGGGCGCTGGCGCTCAGCACTCTGGTTGCCATCGTCGCCACGGTCGTCTGGATCTTCAGCTCCGATCAATCTCGCCAGCAGCAGAATGCTGTATCGGCCGTGACGGTAACCGTCGCGGCAGACGCAACGGTCTGCGTAGATCCCCAACTGCCGGTCGCCGCGACCTTGAATAACGATTCTGGCCAGACGGTGAACCGCCTGTCTTTCGACCTGATCGGGCGGGAATCTGGAAAGTCGAGCATCGCTTATCGCGGCACCCTTCGCCACGACCGGGCGCTCGCCCCCGGTGAAACCATGACGCGGTGTTACGCTCTGCTCTATCACGGCTTCGCCCATCCTCGTCCGCAGATTATCGACGCGACGAAATACGAATGGACGGCGCATGTCTCGCTGGTCGGCTTCGGAAGCGCGCCCGCCGAGTGATCGAGGCAGACGTCAGATCTGGACGAGATGCCCCTCTGCCACCTGTCGATATTCGCGCACCGGCGGCTGAAAGCCCACCGGCCGTATTGGGCTCTTGATCTCGTCAGTGGAGAGATTGCGTTTCAGCTTGCGTCGCGCCGGATCCGGCACCGGAACCGCTGCCATCAGCTTCTTCGTATAGGCATGCTGCGGGTTATCGAACACCGCTTGGCGCGGGCCGATCTCGACAATCTCGCCAAGATACATGACGGCCACCCGATGGCTCACCCGCTCAACGACAGCCATGTCGTGACTGATGAACAGATAGGCGAGGTTGAAGCTCTGCTGCAGATCGAGCAGCAGATTGCAGACCTGCGCCTTGATCGAGACATCGAGCGCTGACACCGCCTCGTCCGCCACGATGATCTTAGGATCGAGCATCAGTGAGCGGGCGATCGCGATACGCTGGCGCTGGCCGCCGGAAAACTCGTGCGGGTAACGCGGCATCATGTCGGCAGACAGCCCGACGCGCTCCAGAAGATCGGCAGCCTTCTCCCGCGCCTGCGCCCTCGAACCCAGCATGTGTTCGACATACGGCTCCATGACGGCATGCCCGACGCTCATACGCGGGTCGAGGCTAGCAAAGGGATCCTGGAAGACCATCTGGATGCTGCGACGCATTGTTCTGAGTGCCGCCTGATCGAGCCGCGCGACATCGTAGCCGTCCACCGCGATGTGGCCGGATGTCGGCTCCACGAGGCGCGTGATCGAACGGCCCGTGGTGGACTTGCCGCAGCCGGATTCGCCGACCAGCGACAGGGTTTCTCCTGGCCTCAGATCGAAGGAGACGTTTTCGACGGCATGTACCGCCCCGCTCTTGCGACCCAGGATGCCCGAGCGGATGTCGAAGCGCGTCGTGAGGTTTTTCACTTCCAGCAACGGACGGCTGCCATGGTCGGGCACCCCCGCCTCGGCTTCCGGGATCAGGGTGGCGCCGGTCTTGATGTCGATGACGGGAAAGCGCATCGGGCGTTCGCGTCCGCCCATTGAGCCGAGCTTCGGCACGGCCGAAAGAAGGGCGCGCGTATAGGGATGATGGCCGCGATTGAAGATGTCGTCTGTCGTTCCGGTTTCCACCGCTTCGCCGCGGAACATTACGATCGTGCGGTCGGAAACCTCGGCTACGACACCCATGTCGTGAGTGATGAAGAGGACGGCCATGCCTTCCTCGTCCTGCAGCGTCTTAATGAGATCGAGGATCTGCCCCTGGATGGTGACGTCAAGCGCCGTCGTCGGCTCGTCGGCAATCAGCAGCTTGGGCTTCGACGCCAGCGCCATGGCGATCATCACGCGCTGGCGCATGCCGCCGGAAAACTGGTGCGGATATTCGTCGAAGCGGTTCTTCGCATTCGGGATACGCACGCGGTCGAGCAGCCGCAGCACCTCTCCCTTCGCTTCGGCATTCGAGATGTCACGGTGGCAGGTGATTGCCTCCGCGATCTGCTTTCCGATCGGGAAGATCGGATTGAGCGAGGTCATCGGCTCCTGGAAGATCATCGAGATCTGGTTGCCGCGCACCTGGCGCATGTGCTCGCCATCAAGCGTGAGGAGCTCGCGGCCTTCAAGCTTGACGCTACCCTCGAGGCGGCTCGTGATCTGCGGCAGAAGCCGCATGATCGACAATGAGGTCACACTCTTACCCGAGCCCGATTCACCGACGATCGCGACCGTTTCACCGGCCGCGATGTCGAGGTTCATGTTGCGCACCACCGAGCGCCATTCGGTCCCGATCCTGAACGAGGTCGTCAGGCCCCGAACGGACAAGACCGGCACGTCACTCGTCTCCATACCCTGTTCCACCGCAGCCATATCCCGTTCCCCTGTTTTTGTGTGTCGAGATCTGGTCAGCAGTTCAGGCGGCGAGCGCCGTTTCGGCAAGCGTCACCCAATAGCTGATGCCATAGGGAATGACCTCGTCGTTGAAGTCATAGGCCGAGTTGTGAAGATTGGCCGTATTGCCGTTGCCGATGAAGACGAACGAACCCGGCCGCGCTTCGAGCATGTAGGAGAAATCCTCGGCCCCCATGGCCGGCGGAAAGGCATCGCTGACGGCGTGATCGCCGGCCACCTTGCGCATGATCTCGAGCGCGAACTCGGTTTCGGCCTCGTGGTTCATGGTCACGGGATAACCGCGGTGATAGCGAAGTGTGGCCTTGGCGCCCATGGCCATGGCAACGCCTGAGGCAATTTCGCCGATGCGGGTCTCCGCCATGTCGCGCATCTCCGGCAGGAGCGTGCGCACGGTGCCGGACAGGGTCACGCCGTCCGGAATGACATTATAGGCATCGCCGCCATGGATCTTGGTAACGGTGATGACGACGGAGCCCAGCGGATCGGTCTCGCGGGACGCGATCGACTGCAGCGCCACGACCACCTGAGCGGCGGCCAGCACGGGATCGACGCTCTTGTGCGGCTGGGCGGCATGGCCGCTGCGGCCCTCGATGACAATGTCGAACTGGTCGGCGGCCGCCATCACCGATCCCTTGCGGGTGGCAAATGTGCCGACCGCCATTCCGGGATGATTGTGCATGCCGTAGACTTCCTTGATGCCGAAGGTCTCCATCATGCCATCGGCGACCATTTCGCGGGCACCACCGCCACCCTCTTCAGCTGGCTGGAAGATGACGGCGATCGATCCGCGGAAATTGCGTGTCTCGGCCAGATACTTCGCTGCTCCGAGTAGCATGGCGGTATGACCATCATGACCGCAGGCATGCATCTTGCCGGGCGTCCTGGATGCCCAGGCCTTCCCCGACATCTCATGGATCGGCAGCGCGTCCATGTCCGCGCGAAATCCGAAGACCGGGCCATCGCCGCGGCTGCCCTTGATGATGCCGACCACGCCTGTGCGACCGATCCCCGTCTTCACCACGTCACAGCCGAATTCCTGAAGCTTTTCCGCCACGAAGGCGGCCGTGCCGTGTACATCGAACAGCAGTTCCGGATTTTGATGCAGGTGGCGGCGCCACTCAGCGACTTCTGGCTGAAGTTCGCTGGCGCGGTTGAGCACTGGCATGAATGACCTCTTTTTGTCGTTGTTCCCCGCAGGATTTCGCGCATACTGTGCAGCGATGCGCAGCTTTGGCAAGCCGCAAAATTCCATCTTGCATGGAAAATAGGCTTGTGTTTACATGGCCTAAATTTTAGCCAACCCGACAGATATAGAGCTGTCCGGGAACGCCTGCCGCGACTCCGAAAAGCGCAGTTATCTTAGAATTTTTCCAAGAATACCAAGAAGATAGGTGGTTGACATTTGTCCAATGGGCTGGCCACATCGCGGGCCGGCAGATCGGTTCACCATCGTGCCTGCAAACAAAAATAATGGGGAATGAGCACATGAACACTCGCAAATTGATGCTGGCAGCGTCCGCTGCCGCCTTCGCGCTGACGGGCGCACCGGCCATGGCCGAGCGTGGCACCGACGGAGATCTGAAGATCATCTTCTGGCAGGCCGTCTCGACGATGAACCCGTATCTGTCTGGCGGCACCAAGGAAGTTTATGCCGCCTCGATGGTCATCGAGCCGCTGGCCCGCTACGACGAAACCGGCAATCTGGTGCCGATGCTGGCAGCCGAAATCCCGACCGTCGAGAACGGCGGCGTCGCAGCCGACCTGAAGAGCATTACCTGGAAGCTGAAGCCTGACCTCAAGTGGTCCGATGGCTCTGCAGTGACCGCCGAAGATGCGATCTTCACCTGGAAGTATTGCACGGCGCCTGACGGCGGCTGCGCGCAGGGCGCCTATTATGAAGGCGTGAGCAACGTCGAGGCTGTCGACGCCTCCACCATCAAGGTGTCCTTTGCCGATGCCAAGCCTTACCCCTACAGTGCCTTTGTCGGCGCGCAGGCGCCGATCATCCAGGCGGCGCAGTTCAAGGACTGCCTTGGCGCCAAAGCACCGGAATGCACAGCCGCCAACTTTGGCCCGATCGGCACCGGCCCCTTCGTCGTCAAGGAATTCAAGCCGAACGACGTCGTGACCTTTGAAGCCAACGGCAATTACCGCGATGCGGCCAAGCCGGCCTTCGCCACGGTCACCCTGAAGGGTGGCGGTGATGCTGCCTCTGCTGCGCGCTCGGTCCTCGAAACCGGCGAATTCGACTATGCCTGGAACATGCAGGTCGAGCCGGAGATCCTCGAGCAGATGATGGCTGCCGGCAAGGGCAAGATCGAAGTCGCCTTCGGCACCCAGGTCGAGCGTATCGACATCAACCCCTATGGCGTGGATCCTTCACTCGGCGACAAGCGCTCGACCAAGGAAGCAGGTCCGCATCCGGCCCTCTCCGACCCGGCAGTTCGCCGCGCACTGTCGATCGCCATCGACCGCGAGATCATCGACGAAGCCGGCTACGGCCCGAACGGCCAGCCGACCTGCAACATCCTGCCCGCTCCGGATATCTATGTCTCGACAGCCGTCGACTGGTGCCTGAAGCAGGACGTCGAAGGCGCCAATAAGCTGCTCGACGATGCTGGCTGGGTCATGGGCTCGGATGGCGTACGCGAAAAGGACGGCGTGAAGCTCTCTTTCCTCTACCAGACCTCGACCAACTCTGTCCGCCAGGGCACCCAGGCCCTCGTGAAGGACATGTGGAGCCAGATCGGCGTCTCCGTCGAACTGCGCAACGTTTCCGCCAACGTCTTCTTCGGCGGTGACCCGGCATCCCCGGACACGTTCCAGAAGTTCATGGCCGACATCCAGATGTACACCAACAACTTCGACGGGACCGACCCGGAGAAGTACATGGCGGGCTGGATGTGCGACAAGATCCCGAGCCCGGCTACCGGCTGGCAGGGTGAAAACATCGTCCGCTATTGCAACCCGGAATATGACGCTCTCGTCAAGCAGCTCGGCACCACAGGCAAGCTCGAAGATCGCGCCGCGATCGCCAAGCAGCTCAACGACATGCTGTCCAACGACGTCGCCCAGATCCCGCTCATCCATCGTGGCCAGCCCTCGGCTGTCAACAACACGCTGCTCGGCGTCAAGATGAACGCCTGGGATTCGGAACTCTGGAACGTCGCAGACTGGTCTCGCGCGAAGTAATGCCACTGGCGCCGCGCCTGCCTTCACCGGCAGGCGCGGCGCCAGCATTTTTCTGTGACAGTCTGGAGACCAGCCGATGTTTACCTTCACCGTCCGGCGACTGCTGTTCGCAGTCCCGACGCTACTGGCCATCAGTTTCATCATTTTTGCCCTGCTCGACCTTTCCCCGGGCGATCCCTTAAGCGACCTGCCGCTGACCATTCCTCCGGAAGTGCGCCAGCAGATCCGCGACGCCATGGGTCTGGATCAGCCCTTCCTCATCCGCTACATGAAATGGCTGCAGCAGTTCTTCATCAATGAACCGCTCAACATCTTCGAACAGATCACCGGCCTCACCGTCGGCTCCGGCGAACGCATGCGCGTCCTCTCCTGGGCGACGCGCAGCCCCGTGGTCGACCTGATCGTCCAGCGCCTGCCGCAGACCCTCTGGGTCGTCGGCCTTTCCTATCTCTTCGGCGTTTTGATCGCGATCCCGATCGGCGTCATCTCCGCCTATCGCCAGTATTCCTGGTTCGACCAGATCGGCACCTTCGTCTCGATGGTCGGCTATTCCGTGCCCACCTTCTTCACCGGCGTCCTGCTGATCGTCATCTTCTCCTCCTGGCTGCAGTGGTTCCCATCGATCTACGACACCACCCTGGTGGTCGACAGCTGGTCGAGTTTCGTGCTCCAGGTGAAGCAGATGTTCTTGCCCGTGCTGGTGCTGACCCTGTTCAACGTGTCGCAGATCAGCCGCTTCGTGCGCGCCTCCATGCTCGACAATCTGAACATGGATTATGTCCGCACGGCGCGCGCCAAGGGCGTGAAGGAAAAGGTCGTGCTCTTGGTACACGTCCTGCGCAACAGCCTGATCCCGGTTGTCACCGTCATCGCGCTCGGCGTGCCCACCATCTTCTCCGGCGCCATCATCACCGAACAGGTGTTCCGCGTGAATGGCCTCGGTCAGCTCCTGATCACCGCGATCCAGGGCGCCGATATCCCACTTGTCCAGACGCTGACCTTCATCTTCGCGATCCTGATCGTGCTCTTCAACCTGATTGCCGACGTTCTCTACGGCATTCTCGATCCGAGGATCCGCTATGAGTGATGCAGCAGTCGCAACGACACCCGCCCTGCAGACAAGGCCTGAAAGCGGCGCCTTCTGGCCCATGCTCTGGCGTCAGTTCCGCGCCCACAAGGGTGGCGTCGCCGGCCTGATCGTCTTCGTCTTCATCGTGCTTGCCGTCTTCATCGGGCCCTACATTCACACGATCGACCCGAACAAGATCGACATCCGTGCCAAGAACCAGGGCCCCTCCCTGCTTCATCCCTTCGGCACCGACAATCTGGGTAAGGACATGCTGGCCCAGGTCCTGACCGGCGGGCAGATTTCGCTCGCCGTCGGCATGGCCGCCATGCTGTTGGCGCTCGTGGTGGGAACACTGGTCGGCGTGCTCTCGGGCTATTCCCGCAAGCTCGATGGCCCGCTGATGCGTCTGACGGACCTCTTCCTGGCGCTGCCGCTACTGCCGATGCTCCTGGTCGTCATCATGCTCTTTCGCGACACGCTGCGCGCCGCCTTCGGCCCGGAAACCGGCATCTTCATCCTGATTGTCTTCATCATCGGGATCACCAGCTGGATGCACACGGCCCGCATCGTCCGCGGCGACGTCTTGGCGATAAAGAGCCAGGAATTCATCCTGGCCGCCAAATCGAGCGGCATGCGCGAACACCGCATCATCATCAAGCACATCCTGCCCAACGTGATGTCCTCGATCATGGTCTCGGCAACACTCGGCATCGCCACCGCCATCATCACTGAATCCGCGCTGTCGTTCCTCGGCCTTGGCTTCCCGCCCGACTTCCCCACCTGGGGCCGCCTTCTCTTCGACGGCGCCAACTTCCTGCAGATCAACCCGTCCCGCGTCATCTGGCCGGGCCTGGCGATTTCGCTGACGGTGTTGAGCGTGAATTACATCGGCGATGCGATCCGCGATGCGCTGGATCCGAAGGCGTTGAAGCATTGACCAACGAAAGGCGGGCGTACTAGCGCCCGCCTGGTCTGCCCAGCAACCACCGCGCCACGAACCAACTGCCACACGCCCACACCGTGCCGGCCGCCCAGCCGCCGAGCACATCGGTCGGATAGTGGACGCCGAGATAGATCCGGCTGAGGCCGATGAGCAACGTCAGCACGACGGCGACCAGCGGAAAGAAATAGCGCAGCGAAGGCTGCTCCTCGATGCGCGAGAGCATGGCACCGAGCGTCAGGTAGGTGATGGCCGACAACATCGCATGGCCGCTCGGGAAACTCATGTCGGTCACCTCGACCAGATGCTGAACCACTTCCGGTCGCGGCCTGGCGATGCCGAGCTTCATCGCACTGCTGAGACCCCAGCCGCCGAGGATCGAGACGGTGACGAAGGCGGCGGTGCGGAACTTGCGGCGCAGCGCGAGATAAACAACGACAAGCGTGACGATCAGTGTCAGCACGGTGACGCCACCAAGCGCCGTGATATCCACCATCATCTTGGTGAGCCAGGACGGGCCGACCGGCATGGCCGGATCGGCGGCATCGCGCAGCATCAGAAGTACACCCTCATCGAAGGCCCGCGTCTCGCCTTCCAGCACCTCACCCGTCAACTCGAATAGGAAGTAGGTGACAAGCGCCGCCACCAGTGCCGTCAGCCAGACACGCCGTTCAGCGGCCGAGACGAAACGGGAAAGGCGATGCTTGAAGGGCTGGATGGGGCGGAGGAACCGCTTGTAGGCTTGCTCAGTCAAGGATGAACTCTTTCGCTTAGGGTGGACATGGATTGCGGTGGAACGACGAGGACGGGACATGCGTTCGACGCGCCTCGGCCGATGTTACGCCTCAGAGGCCATCTTCCACATGCATATTCCGTTAAAGTTGGAATGTACCTGAAAAGTTGCATCTCGCCGGATGTTCGACATCGAAAATGACGGAGCACCCGGCGGCACAGCCGTGATCATGGCCGCTTCCCTGGGCGAACCCGTTGGCAAGGTTTCATCCGGTCGGCGTAATTCTGCTTGCCATACCCTGCGCTCGCGGCCACTTTCCGTAACCAGATACGGAGACGCCGCATGCCCAATCGCCTCCTCAACCTCCTGACCGACATCGACGGTTTGTCCGTCGGCCATGCCACGGATCTGGCCCTCGGCTCGGGTGTGACCGTCATCCTCTTCGACGAACCGGCGACCGCCTCCGGCACGGTGCTCGGCGGCGCGCCGGGGGGACGCGACGTGACTCTCCTCGATCCTTCAATGACGGTTCAACAGGTCGATGCCTTCGTGCTCTCGGGCGGCTCGGCCTTCGGACTCGATGCAGCCGGCGGCGTGCAGTCGGGCCTACGCGCCGCCGGTCGCGGCTTTGCCGTCGGGTCGGTGCGCGTGCCGATCGTGCCGCAGGCGATCCTGATGGATCTCCTGAACGGCGGAGACAAAGACTGGGGTCTGCACGCACCTTATCGCGACCTCGGCTACGAGGCTTTTCAGAAGGCCGACAAAGGCGCCTTCCCGCTTGGCACGGTCGGCGCGGGAACGGGTGCGACAACAGCAAACTTCAAGGGTGGCCTCGGCTCCGCCAGTGCCGTTTCCTCTGCCGGGCACACGATTGCAGCGCTTGTGGCCGTTAATGCCATGGGCTCAGTGGTCGTGGGCGACGGCCCGCACTTCTGGGCAGCTCCTTTCGAGGAGGGACAAGAGTTCGGCGACCTCGGCCAGCCGAGCCATGTGCGCGTTGAAGACCGGGCGATGCGCATCAAGGGGCTGCGACTGACCGCGACAACCATCGGTGCCGTGGTCACCGACTGCACGCTGTCGAAAGCCGAACTGTACCGCCTGTCTCTGTCAGCCCATGACGGCCTCGCGCGTGCCGTTCTTCCCACCCACCTGCCCTCCGACGGCGACACGATCTTCTCCGCCTCGACAGGCAAGCGTGACAGCAATGGCGCTGCAGACCTCATGGAACTCTGCCATCTCGCGACGCTGGTGACGGCGCGCGCCATTGCGCGCGGGGTGTATGAGGCCGTGGCGCTGCCCTACGCCGACGCGCAACCGGCATGGCGTGACAGGTGGGGGTGATGTCTTCTCCCCTCACCCTGAGGTGCCCGACAACGTCGGGCCCAGAAGGGCGAGGCCCCAAACGGACCCGGAGCCCCCGCCTATGCCCGGCAAAATGAGAAGCCGCTGGACACTTCGAGGCCCGCGCCGCGCGCGGGCACCTAGCACGAGAGCGTCGCACCAACAGCGCCTTGCCATTCTTCCTACATCAGGAGCGGCGCCCTCCACCCCCCCAAGACTTTCGTCCCACCGCCCCTTGACCCAAGTCAAGGACAGCCCACCCTTCACCACGGAGATTGCCCCTCAGGGTTGGCCATGCTGACGAAGCAGACCGACCACAGGATGAACGGATCGGGGGAGGACGGTTCGACAATGGAAGACGAAGGCGACATGGAAAGACCCGTCCTCACCAACCGCACCTTCGACGAGCTGAAGCTCGGCGATGCGGCGAGCCTCACGCGCATCATCGGCCCTGACGACATCGAGCTGTTTGCAGCGCTCTCAGGCGACAACAATCCGGTGCCGCTCGGCCAGTCGCTGATCCCGGCCGGCATGATCTCGGCGGTCCTCGACACCCGCCTGCCCGGCCCTGGCACTGTCTATCTCGGCCAGGATCTGGAATTCTGGAAGGACATCGCAACCGGCGACCGGATCACCGCGACGGTCACGCTGATGACGAAGGAAAGCAACGGCCGCACGCTGATCTTCGATACCCGCTGCGTGAACCAGCATGGCGAGCCAGTGCTAGCAGGTCGCGCCCGCGTGCGGGCACCCGAAACCCGCATCAGCTGGTCGGAAAATGCCACCCCCGGCGTCTCGCTGCAGCGCCACGACCGCTTCGACGCGATCGTTGCCGAAGCCCGCAGCCTGTCGATGGTAAAGACAGCACTCGTGCATCCCTGCTCGCCGGAAGCGATCGAAGGTGCCGTGGAGATCCGCGACGAGGGCCTGCTCGATCCGATCCTGATCGGGCCAGAAGCCAAGATCCGTGCAGCGGCCGAACTGGCCGGCATATCCATCGACGGCTTCGAGATCTTGAATACCGAACACAGCCATGCGGCAGCGGCCCTTGCCGTCGAGCTTGCGGTTGCCGGCAAGGTCGGCTCGGTGATGAAGGGCAGCCTGCATTCCGATGAACTGCTCGGCGCCGTCGTCGGCAGCGGCTCGGGCCTGCGCACAGAACGCCGCGTCAGCCATGTCTATGTCATGGATGTGCCCGCCTATTCCAAGCTGCTGATCGTCACGGATGCGGCGATTAACATCGCCCCAACGCTCGAGCACAAGCGCGACATCTGCCAGAACGCCGTGGACCTCATGCATATGCTGGGTGTGCCGGAACCCAAGGTCGCGGTGCTCGCCGCCGTCGAGACGGTCAACGACAAAATGCCGGCGACACTGGAGGCGGCAGCCCTCACGGTCATGGCGGCGCGCGGCCAGATCAGGGGCGCCAAGGTCGATGGCCCGCTCGCCTTCGACAATGCGATCAGCATGGAGGCCGCCCGCACCAAGGGCATCGTCTCGCCCGTGGCGGGCGATGCCGACATCCTGCTGGTGCCGGATCTCGAAGCCGGCAACATGCTCGCCAAGCAGCTCCTATACTTCGCAAATGCCGATGCCGCCGGCCTGGTGCTCGGCGCCCGCGTGCCCATCATCCTGACCAGTCGCTCGGATAGCCTCAGGGTCCGCATCGCCTCGGCAGCTTTGGCGAAGCTGGTGGCCGCCAAACGCGCGGCAGCCCTGGGTGGGAAAGCATGAGCCAGAAACTGCTGCTGACCTTCAATGCCGGCTCTTCCACGGTGAAGATCGGCATTTTCACCCGCGAGGCGGATGGAGCAAAACGGATCGGCAAGGGCGTCATCGACTTCCGTGCCGAGCCGCTGACCTTCCATCTCATCGAGGGACCCCAGGTTTTTGACGTGCCCCTGGTGGCAAAGACCGACGACCTGCTGCACGACGTTCTCGAAGAGGTCTTTGACTGGCTGTCCGCGCATTACCACCTCGACGCCGTCTCGGCAGTGGGCCACCGCGTGGTGCATGGCGGCGATCTCTTTACGGCTGCAGTGAAGGTCGACGACACGAGCCTCGCCGGCATCGAGAGCCTGGTGACGCTGGCACCGCTTCACCAGCCGCAGAATCTCCGCCTCATCCGCGCCATCGCCGAGCTGAAACCCTGTCTGCCCCAGACCGCGTCCTTCGACACCGCCTTCCACCGCACGCAATCCGATGTCATCAGGCGCTTCGCCATCCCGCGCGAGTGGTTCGACAAGGGCGTCAAGCGCTACGGCTTTCACGGCCTCTCCTATGCCTATGTCGCGGGCGCCCTGAAGACGCTTGAGCCGGAGTCCGCCGGCGGCCGCGCCGTCGTCGCCCATCTAGGCTCCGGTGCCAGCCTCTGCGCGCTGGAGAATGGCGTCAGCCGGGACACCTCGATGGGTTTTTCCACCATAGACGGCGTGCCCATGGCGACCCGCTCGGGCGCGATCGATCCAGGCGTGCTGTTTCACCTGATCGACGCCCATGGGCTGAGCGTCAAACAGGTCGAGGAAATGATCTACAAGCAGTCCGGCCTGCTCGGCCTCTCAGGCATCAGCGCCGACAGCCGGGTACTGCTGGAGACCCCGTCGAAGGAGGCCTGCGAGGCGCTCGATGTCTTCACCTTCCGCATCGCAGGCGAAGTGGCGCGGCTCTCAGCCACGCTCGGCGGCTTGGACACACTGGTCTTCACCGCCGGCATCGGCGAGAACCAGCCGGCAATCCGCCGATCGGTGATCGAGCGACTGCGCTTCCTCGGCCTCCTCCTCGACAGCGAGGCGAACGACCGCAACGAAGCCGTGATCTCGCGAGAGGAAAGCTGCGTGAAGGTCCGGGTGATTGCGACGGACGAGGAACAGGTGATTGCCGATGATTGCCGGAGACTGATCGGCTGAGAAGATCCGCCACTTCTGACACCAAAGCGTCATGAAACGCGCCTAGAGACGCTTCGACCAGAGCGGAAGGAGATGCGGCCATGTTGAGACAGACGGATGCCAAGGGTGAAGCCCTTGATGCGGGGCGCGGCGAGGTCCTCATCCTCTCCAACGCCCGCGTCGTGACACCAGGCCATGTGCTGCATGGCACGGTCGTGATCGAAAACGGCCAGATCGTCGAGATCCACGAGGGACCCTCGCGCCACGTGCACGCAGTCGACTTCGCCGGCGATTACCTGCTGCCCGGCCTCGTCGATATCCACACCGATCACTTCGAGAAACATCTCTATCCGCGCGCGCATGTGCGCTGGGATTTTATGCGCGCCGCTTTGGCCCATGATGCCCAGATCATCGGCGGCGGCGTCACCACTGTCTTCGACAGCCTCTGCGTCGGCGCCACCACGGACAATCCGGAGCGCGCCGAAATCCTGCAGCCGATGATCGAGGCGCTGGAGCAGGCCCAGGCATCCGGCATGCTGCGCGCGGAACACCTCGTGCATCTACGCTGCGAACTGACAGATCCGGTGACCCCGCGGCTGACGGCTGACAACATCGACCGCGAGATCGTCCGCGTCATCTCGGTCATGGAGCACCTGCCCGGCATCCGCCAGAGCCGCGACGTCGAGGCCTATGTGGCAAGAGCCTGCAAATCGACAGGCGAAAGCCCCGAACTGGTGCGCGAGAAGATCAAGGTGCTGGTCGCAGACAAGAGCCACATCGCGGCCACGACCCGGCCAGATATCGTAGCCCTAGCCCGGTCGCGGTCGATGCCGCTGATGAGCCACGACGACACCGATGTCGCCCATATCGAGGAAGGCGTGGCCGAGGGTGTGTCGATCTCGGAATTCCCCTGCTCGATCGAGGCCGCCGAAGCGGCTCGTGCTGCCGGCATGCGCATCGTCGCCGGTGCGCCGAACCTCGTGCGCGGCGGATCGCAATCCGGCAACATTGCCGTGCGCGACCTGCTGGCAGCAAGGCTCGTCGACATTCTCGCCTCCGACTACGTCCCGCGCTCCATGCTCGATGCAGTCTTCATGATCTCCGCCGATCCGGGCCTGCGCTATGACCTGCCCAGCGCCGTTGCCATGGTCACGCGGAGCCCGGCCCTGGCCGGCAACCTTTCAGATCGCGGTGCGATCGAAACAGATCTGAAGGCCGATCTGATCCGCGTCGATCTTCAAGACGGCCACCCCTTCGTCAAGTCGGCCTGGCGCTCCGGACTTCGCGTCGCCTGAGCGGGATAGTTGGCCCGGCGCTCACTCGTGCCAGGCGGAGGCCAGAACCCGCAGCCAGTTCTCCCGGCAGATCTTGTCGAGATCATCGGGGCCATAGCCTCTATCCTTGAGCGCTGTGACCAGACGCTGGTTGCCGGCCGCGTCGCCAATGACGTCGGGGATCGTCGCTCCGTCGAAATCCGAGCCCAGCGCAACGCAGTCGATCCCCATGCGGTCGACGAGATAATCGATATGGCTGACCATGGTCGCAAGCGATGTGTCGGCATCGTCGCAGCCATCGGGCCTGAGCATGGTGACGGCATAGTTCAGACCGACAAGGCCATGGCTCGCCTTGATCGCATCCATCTGCCGATCGGTCAGGTTGCGAGCCACGGGTGTCAGCGCATGCACGTTGGAATGGCTGGCGATCAGCGGCTGGTCGCTGAGCCGCTCGACATCCCAAAAGCCTTTCTCGGTGATATGGGCGAGATCGATCAGGATACCGAGACGGTTGCAGGCCCGGATCAGATCCTCGCCGGCTTTCGTCAGCCCGGGTCCTGTGTCGGGCGAACTCGGATAGGCGAAGGGCACGCCATGGCCGAAGATGTTGTGGCGGCTCCAAACGGGCCCCAGCGAACGAAGCCCGGCGGCGTGGAACACATCGAGTGTTTCGAGATCGGCGTCGATCGCCTCGCAGCCTTCCATATGCATGACGGCTGCGAAGACGCCATCCGCCATCGCCTGACGGATATCCGAAGTCGTTCGACACAGCCGCCAGCTGCCGTCCTGATCGAGCCGATGCGCGATCGCGGCCATCTGCAGCGCGATGTCGAGCGAAGAGGCCCGTTCGAGCGGCGGATCGAGCGGTGTCGCATAATGCCCGTTCGCATCCGGCTCGCGCAGCGTGAAGTCATGCGGCGATGGGATGTATATGGCGCAGAGGCCGCCCGCTAGCCCGCCGCGTTTGGCGCGCGGCGCATCGATGTGGCCGGCGCTGGTCCCGTTTCGGAATTCGGCCACAGGATTGCGGCCCTCGTTGCGACTGCGCCAGAGGCGAAGGAGAACGTCATTATGGCCGTCGAAAACGAGGTTCATGAAGGCAGATCCAGAGATGATATCCCGGCGGCAAGGCCAGACGGGACGAAATGGCGGGGCGTCGATGCGAAACTGTTTCGGAATCGTTGGACGAAATCATGTCACGCTTCAACCCGGTCGGCGATTTATCGTGGAAGACTTCAAGAGAGCGGCGGCATTTGCCTGAGCCAGTCGGTTGCCGCCTCGTAAGCCGCGGCCACGGAGAGAACCGCTGCATCGGATCTCGGAGGTCCGATCAACTGGAAACCATTGGGCAGCCCCTGCGCCGAAAAGCCAGCCGGCAGTGCAGCGACCGGTAGACCCGCCATGCTCGGGCCGATCACCACCTCCATCCAGCGATGATAGGTGTCCATGTGTCTTCCCGCGATCTCGCGCGGCCAGGGAATGTCTGCATCGAAGGGAAAGACCTGCGCGGCGGGCGCGACGAGAAAGTCGAATCGCTCGTAAACCTTCATCAGAGCCTGATACCAGGCCGTCCGCACGGCCGACGCCTCGTAAACGTCGGCAGCGGTGATTCTCAGGCCCGACCGGACCTCGTAAAGAATCTCCGGCTTCAGCGAACCTCGTCGGCCGGGATCTTCGTAATAGTCCCGCATGCTGCCGGCCGTGAAGAAGCTGCGCAGCGTCGTCCAGCCCCACCAGAGCCGGTCCATGTCGAAATCGACATGTACAGGCTCGATGACGAAACCCAGTTGATGGAAGACACCGAGCGCCTTTTCGCTGAGGTCGAGCACACCGGGCTCGAAAGGGAGATGCCCGCTGAAATCTCCGAGCCAGCCGATCCGTCCGCCCTTCTTGGCAATGTCCCGGTCGAAGCTGAGCGGCACGCTCTCGAAAGAGCTGGGATCACGCGCATCAAAACCGGACTGGACGTTCAGAAGTGTCACCACATCCTCGACGGAACGTCCCATTGGTCCAAGCGTCGCGAGCTGGTTGAGATAGGCATCGCGACCGGGCAATGCCGGGATGCGCCCGAAGCTCGGCCGGAACCCCACCACATTGTTGAAGGCTGCCGGATTGCGCAGCGAGCCCATCATGTCGCTGCCGTCAGCGACCGGCACGAGACGCGCGGCGAGCGCCGCCCCTGCCCCGCCGCTCGATCCTCCGGCCGAACGTGCCAGATCCCAGGGATTGCGCGTCACGCCGAAGACCGGGTTGTAGCTATGCGAACCGAAGCCCCATTCCGGTGTGTTGGTCTTGCCGATGATGATGGCGCCGGCCGCCCGGATGCGCTCCACATGGATATCGTCGAAGTCAGGCACATAGTCGTGGAAGAGCGGCGAACCATAGGTGCAGAGGATGCCTTTGGCCTCACTCAGATCCTTGATCGCGATAGGCACGCCATGCAGCACGCCACGGACAGAGCCCTGCTTTCGCTCCGCATCCCTGGCCCTCGCTTCGGCACGGAGAACTTCGCGCGGTCTGAGGCTCACAAGGGCATTGATCTTTGGATTGAGCCGTTCGATCCTGTCGAGGCAGGACACCATGAGCGTTTCGCACGTGACTTGCCCCGTATCGAGTGCGGCGAGGAGTTTGGTGAGGGACAGGGAGATCGGATCAGACACGCATGGCTCCTGAGGGATGGGCCGCTCGGGCCGGGCAGTTTCCAACGATGGAGCCCCCGCCTGAGCTCTGTCAAGCTTCGGGCCGAGCGCTTCATGGAGGCCTGCCATGCGGATCTGGAAATCTTCGAAACCGTCCAAAATAAAAATGGTCAAACGACCAAATTAGAGGCAACATGCCACAAAAGAGGATGATGTGGGTCTCGTCGAACCGCATCGCCGAAACACGGGAACGTCGACGAAATCAGGCGAAAGCCAGCAATTGCGCTCTGTGGGGCGGCATTGCGAGCTTTGCCAAAAGGGAGAGATCAGCATGCCCAAGAGCTGGCACGTGACTTGCGTGATACCACCTGCGCCAACCCTGGAACGGCAGCATTTGCCTGGCCCCGGGTCGAACGAAGCCTATTGCGCATAACCCGAACGCCAGGGGGCACAGCTTGAGTTCCGCATCTGACAAGGCAGCCATCGAAATCCGCGGCGTCAGCCGCATCTACGGAACCGGACACGACAAGGTCAAAGCACTCGACGGGATCTTCCTCGACATCAGGGAAAACGAGTTCTTCACGCTGCTCGGTCCGTCCGGCTGCGGCAAGACCACGCTGCTCCGCCTGATCGCCGGCTTTGATTTCCCGACGACCGGTGAAATCCTCCTCCACGGTGAGGACATCGCGCCGCTGCCGCCCTTCAAGCGGCCGGTCAACACCGTCTTCCAGTCCTATGCGCTCTTCCCGCACATGACGGTCGCCGACAACATCGGCTTCGGCCTGAAGATGCTCGGCAAACCGAAGGCCGAAGTGGAGGCCCGCGTCGCCGAGATGCTCGACCTCGTGCACATGACCTCGATGCGCGATCGCCAGGTGAGCCAGATCTCTGGCGGCCAGCAGCAGCGTGTTGCGCTCGCCCGCGCGCTGGCACCCAAGCCGAAGGTCCTGCTGCTCGACGAGCCCCTGTCGGCACTCGATTACAAGCTGCGCAAGGAAATGCAGATCGAGCTGAAGCGTGTGCAGGCCGAGACCGGCATCACCTTCATTTTTGTTACCCATGACCAGGAAGAGGCACTTACCATGTCGGACCGCATCGCGGTCATGTCGACGGGCAGCCTGCGACAGGTCGGCTCGCCCTGGGACATCTACGACCGCCCGGCCGAGCGCTTCGTCGCCGACTTCATCGGCGAGACGAATTTCCTGGAGGTCGAAGTCGCCTCGGTCGCGGGCGATCGGGCGAGCGTCCGCCTGCGCTCCGGCCACGAGATTCCGGCGACCTTCCCCGAAAACACCACGCCCTCCGGCAAGGTGACCATCGTCATCAGGCCGGAGCACGCCGAGATCGTCGAGCCGACGGCCGGGGCGACGCTGAAAGGTGTCATCGAAAGCGTGGTCTACCTGGGTACGGACACGAACATTAATGTCCGCCTCGAAGGCGGATCGCTCTTCACCGTGCGCCAGCAGAACAGTCGAAGCGGCAGTTGCGGCAGGGTGGAGGGCCAGAATGTCGGCATCCTCGTCAGCGACGATGTCGCGCAGATCCTGAGGGATTGACCATGAGCGCGATGAAAACGGCCCCTGAAAATGCCAGATCGCGCGACGTCAAGAACCGTTGGCTGCTGAGCCTCCCGGCCCTCGCGATCATCTTCGTCGCAGCGCTCGGCCCGCTTCTGGTGATGGTGCTCTATTCCTTTCTGGAAAAGGGCGACTACGGAGACGTCAAGTTTGGCACGTTCTCGCTAGAAGGCTGGACGTCGGTCTTCATGCAGCGCGACATCTTCGACGACACGCTGGGGATCGCCGACGCCCATCTCGCTATCTTCTGGCGCTCGATCAAGCTCTCGCTCTACACGACGATATTCACCCTGATCCTCGGCTTCCCGACCGCCTATTTCATTGCCACCCGGCCGGCCCGCACACGAGAGGTCTGGGTCTTCCTGATCACCATCCCCTTCTGGACCAACCTCCTGATCCGCACCTTTGCCATGCAGCAGGTCATCCGCAACGAAGGCATTCTCAACAATTTGCTAAGCTGGCTCGGCATGATCGATGCCCCCCTGCAGATTATCTACACCGACACGGCCACCCTGCTTGGCATGACATATGTCTACCTACCGCTGATGGTGCTGCCGCTTTATGCCTCGATCGAGAAGCTCGATTTTCGGCTTGTCGAGGCCGGCTACGACCTTTACGCCAACCGCCTGCAGGTGCTCTGGCGCATCGTCATTCCGCTGGTGAAGCCTGGCTTGATCGCCGGCTCCATTCTGGTCTTCATTCCCTCGCTCGGGGCCTATGTCATCCCGCGCGTGCTGGGAGGCGGCAAGAATCTGATGCTGGGCAACCTGATCGAACTGCAGTTCGGCGCAGGCCGCAACTGGCCGCTGGGTGCGGCAATGTCGATCACCCTGATGGCCCTCGTCATGATCGCCCTGCTCTTCTACGTCCGCAACGCCGCGAAATCGGGGGTGCGTCATGGCTGAGCGTCGCTTCGACATCCGTTCGCAACCGGGCTTCGGCACGATTGCGCTCTTCACCTTCTTCTCACTCTACCTGCCGATCGCGACACTCGTCGCCTATTCCTTCAACGCGAGCGACTCGCTGTCGGTTTGGGGCGGTTTCTCGCTGCGCTGGTTCGCCTCGGCCCTGGACAACAACGCCGTACAGGCTGCCGCCATGCGTTCGATCATCATCGCGCTCTGGGCCGCAGGGTTGGCGACGATCGCTGCCACCATGGCGGCACTCGCCACCACGCGCACTGAACCCTATCGCGGACTGACCGCCAAATATGCTGTCATCAACCAGCCGCTGATGATCCCGGAAATCGTCACCGCCGTAGCGCTCCTGATCGTCTTCTCCCGCATCAAGGTCTGGACCGGCTATTCCGGCCTCGGCTACCTGATCATGGCCCACACGGCCTTTTGCATTCCCTTCGCCTACCTGCCGATCCGGGCACGGCTGGAAAGCATGGACCTGACGCTCGAGCGGGCGGCCGCCGACCTCTACGCCACCCCGTGGCAAGCCTTCCGCTTCGTGACGCTGCCGCTGCTGCGCCCCGCCATCATCGCCGGCTTCATGCTCGCCTTCGTGATTTCACTGGATGACGTCGTCATCACCGAATTCGTCAAATCCGGCGGGCAGGATACGCTACCGACCTACATGCTCGGCCAGATCCGACGCGAGACGACACCGGAGATCAATGCCATCGCGACGATCTTCCTCGCGGCCTCCACAGTGCTGATCGTGATCTTCTTCTTCATCAACCGGCGCAAGCCGCAAGCATAACGACAACCAAAAGAGAGGAACGGAGAATGACAATGAAATGGATGACGACCACGGCGATTGCCGCCATCTCAGTGCTGAGTTTCGCAGGCGCGGCCTCGGCCGCTGGCGAGCTCAACATCTACAACTGGGGCGACTATACCAGCCCCGAACTGATCAAGAAGTTTGAGGAGCAATTCGACGTCAAGGTCACCGTGACCGACTATGACTCGAACGACACCGCACTCGCCAAGGTTCGCGCCGGCGGTCATGGCTTCGACATCGTCGTGCCCTCGGCCAACTACATCCCGATCTGGGTCAGGGAAGATCTGCTGCTGGAAGCCCGTCCCGATCAGATGGAGAACTTCAAGAACGTCGACCCGCGCTGGGTCGATGTCGATTGGGATCCGGGCCGCCGCTATTCCGTTCCGTGGCAGTGGGGTCTGACCGGCATCGGCGTCAACACAAAGTTCTACAAGGGTGACGTGAACACGTCCGCGATCTTCCTCGATCCACCGGAAGAGCTGGTCGGAAAGATCAATGTGGCACCGGAAATGAACGACGTGCTCTACGCCACCATCAAGTATTTCGGTGGCGATTGGTGCACGACGGACAAGGAAGTCCTGATGAAGGTGCGCGACAAGTTGGTCGAAGCGAAGACGAAGTGGCTCGCTATGGACTACAGCGTAACCGACAAGCTGCCGACCGGCGATTATGCGGGCGTCTACTACTGGAACGGCGCCATCATGCGCTCGCGCCTGCAGAACCCGGAAGTCAAGTTCGGCTACCCTAAGGAAGGCTATCCGGTGTTCATGGACAGCGTCGCGATCCTGAAGGATGCCAAGAATGTCGACAACGCCAAGGCGTTCATGAACTTCATCATGATCCCGGAAAACGCCGCCATGATCTCCAACTTTGCAAAGTATGCAAACGGCATCACGGGTTCGGAAGCCTTCATGGTACCGGAAATGAAAGACGCACCGGAACTGGTCATTCCGGCGGAGTTCGAAAGTGCTGGAGAATTCTTGAAGAGCTGCGAACCGGAAGTGCTGCAGCTCTACACCCGAATCTGGACCGAAGTTCAGAAGTAACCCCGATCCGACAATCGAAATGACCGAAACGGGAGGGCCCATGGCCCTCCCGCAGGTGGAGCATACCCTGATGACGACGCAGTTTGCCGAAACCTATGGTTTCGAGAGACGAGCCGTGACGCTAGCCAATTGGCGCACGGCCCCTTTCAGCCGGTTCAGCTTCGGGCATGCCGAAGAAGTGGTGCCGAGCACCGTGATCGCAGCAAGAGCCGAGGTGACCGAAGGTGCGCCCGTGGTCTCCAACCTCTTGCGCCAATCACTACCTGAGGGTCTTGCCGGGCAGCCTGATGTCCGCGCCTATCTCGACTATGCGCATACCGACGCCTTCGTGCTGATGAAGGCAGGCAAGATCGTCGCCGAGCACTATGCACGGCATGCGGGCATCGACCAGCGTCACATCGTCTTTTCGATCAGCAAGTCTCTGACAGCTCTCGTCATCGCGTCCCTCGAAGCCGAAGGGCTGATCAACCCGGAAGCCCCGGTCACCAGCCTCCTGCCCGAGGCGGCAGGCTCCGCCTATGGCGACTGCACCATCCGCGACGTGCTCGACATGCGCGTCAGCCTCGCCTTCGACGAAGCCTATCTGAACACCGACGGCGCCTATGCCCGCTATCGTCGCGCCACGCTCTGGAACCCGGCCGATCCGTTCCAGCCTGATGAAACTCTTCTTGCCTTCCTTCTGACGCTGAAGAAAGACGCCCATCCGCATGGCGGCGCGCATTTCTATGCCTCACCGAATTCCGACCTGCTCGGCATCCTGATCGAGCGCGCAGCCGGCGAACGCTACGCCGATGTCTTGTCGACGCGCCTATGGAAACCGCTCGGTGCGAAGAACCATGCCAGCGTCACCTTGGATGCCGAGGGCACGGCGCGTGCCGCTGGCGGCATCTCGGTCACCGCTCGCGACCTGGCCCGCGTCGGCGAGATGCTGCGCAACGGCGGCACTATCGGTGGCAAACGCGTCATCCCCGAAGCCTGGCTCACCGACATGCTGACGGCAGGCGACCACCAGGCCTGGGTGGATGGCAAATCCAACTTCTTCCCCAAGGGTCGGTATCGCAGTCAGTGGTACCAGTCGGGTGAAGCGGACGGTGCCTTTTGCGCCATCGGCATCCACGGCCAATGGCTCTATGTCGACCCATCGACCGAGACCACCGTCGTCAAGCTCTCCTCCCAGCCGAACCCGCTGGACGACGAGCTGAAACACGACAACTTCGCCTTCTTCCGCGCGCTCAGCGCCTGGACCGCATGACACCAAAGGATCCCGTCATGGCAACGACTGCAGACATCATCATCACCAATGGCCGCGTCCTCACCATGGACAGCGCCTCCCCCCGCGCCGAAGCCGTCGCCCTTGCCCGCAACCGCATTCTTGCGGTCGGCAGCGAAGCCGAGGTGAAGGCTCTGGCCGATCCGAACACAAAGCTGATCGACGCCAAGGGTGCCACCGTGATGCCGGGCTTCAACGAAGCCCATATGCACATCTTCCCTGGCTCGGTATCGCTGCGCCAGCTGAACCTGCATGGCATCCAGGGCTTCGAGCCCTTGAAGACCGCCATCCTCGACTACGCGGCCAAGAACCCGGACGAGCCACTTCTGATGGGTTTTTCCGCCGACTATTCGATCATCTCGGTTACCGAACCCTGCACCCGCCATCACCTGGATGCGATCCTGCCCGATCGCCCCTTCATGATGTTCGCACCCGACCATCACACCGCCTGGGCGAACACGGCAGCGCTGGAGAAGGCGGGCATTTTGCAGGGCAAGGATGTCGGCATCGGCAACGAGATCGTTATGGGGTCGGATGGCCTCGCCAATGGCGAGCTGCGCGAAGGCAATGCCTTTGGTCCCGTTTCGGCGCTCGCCTCGACAGGCGGCCGAGAGGAACTCGGCATGGTCACCGGCATGGATCCGGAGAACGTCACGCCGGAGCAGTTCGCCCTCGACCGCGCCATCCTGAAATCCGGCCTCGATTACTGCGCCTCCTGGGGCGTCACCTCGATCCAGAACTTCGACGGCAATCACTACCAGCTGCGCCTGATGCACGACCTGGAGCTTTCGGGCGAACTCTCCTGCCGTATCCGCATCCCCTACCATATGAAGAACTTCATGGCGCTGGAGGATCTCGACAAGGCGGCGGCTTGGAAGAAGGAGTTCGCCACCGACATGCTGCGTGGCGATTTCGTCAAGGTCTTCATGGACGGCGTGCTCGACAGCCAGACGGCCTATATGCTCGACGGTTACGGTGATCGTCCCGGCTATACCTATGAGCCGCTCTTCACGCCGGAAGCTTTTGATGCCATCGCCACCAAGGCCGATGCGCTCGGCCTGCAGGTCGCCGTGCACGCGATCGGCAGTGCCGCGATCCGCCAGACGCTGGATGGATACGAGGCGGCGGTCAAGGCGAACGGCCAGCGGAACAACCGCCACCGCATAGAGCATATCGAGATCATCCATCCGGACGATATCCCGCGCTTTGCCGAACTTGGCATCATCGCCTCCATGCAGCCCGTGCATTATCCCGGCGGCACCTGCTTCCCGGCTGAGCCGACGACCTGGAAGATCGGCGAGGATCGCTGGAACGAGGCCTATGCGTGGCGCACGATGAAGGAAGCCGGCGCCCCCGTCGTCTTCGCCTCCGACTGGCCAGTCTCCCCCGTCTCGCCTTTCCAGTGCATCCAGGATGCAGTGACCCGCAAGCCCTGGAAGGACGGCCTGAAAGACCAGCGCTTCTCGCTGACGGAAGCGCTCGAAGCCTATACCGCGATCGGTGCCTGGGTGGAGTTCATGGAAGACCGCAAGGGCATGCTGAAGCCCGGCTACCTCGCCGACGTCGTAATCCTCACCAAAGACATCGAAGCCGTCGAACCCGAAGAGATCATGGACACCGTCCGCCCAGCCGTCACCATCTGCGACGGCCACATCACCTTCCAGGCCTGAAGAAAGACACGTCCCATGAGCGCCGATCTCGTCATCCACAATGCCCGCATCCTGACCATGGATGACGACCATCCCCGCGCGGACGCCATCGCCCTCACCGGGAACCGCATCACCGCGGTGGGAAGCAATGACGAGATCCTTGAGCTCGCGGGACCACAGACCCGCGTCGTCGATGCCGGCGGTGCAACGGTGCTGCCGGGCTTCAACGAAGCGCATATGCACATCTTCGGCGGCTCGGTATCGCTCGGCGAACTCTCGCTGTTTGGCGTCAATGGCTTCGACGCCCTGTCAAAGGCCGTGAAGAACTATGCTGATGCCAATCCGGACCTGCCGCTGCTTGTCGCCCAGACGGCGGATTACACCATCCTCTCAGGAACCGAGCGCGTCACCCGCCACCATCTTGACCGCATCATTCCCGACCGCCCCTTCATAATGGTCGCCCCTGACCGGCACACGGCCTGGGCCAATACCATCGCGCTGGAAAAAGCCGGCATCCTGCAGGGCCGCGACGTCGGTGTCGGCAACGAAATCGTCATGGGTGATGATGGTCTCGCCAATGGCGAATTGCGCGAAAGCAATGCCATGCGACCGGTCGCGTCGATGAGCGTGACGGGCGGTCGAGAAGGCCTCGGCGTCGGCACCGGCGGCGATCCGGAACACGTCACCCTGGAGGAGCGCGCCGGGGATATCGCAGTGCTGAAGAAGGGCCTCGCCTACTGCGCCTCGCTCGGCATTACCTCGTTCCAGAACATGGACGGCAATCTCTATCAGCTGGAAATGCTGGATGAGATCGAGAGGACAGAGAGCCTGCCGGTGCGTATCCGCATGCCCTACCACATGAAGAACTCTATGCCCCTCTCCGATCTGCAGGAAAAGGCCGCCGCCTGGAAGGCCCGCTTCGACACCGACAAGCTCCGCTGCAACTTCGTCAAGCTGTTCATTGATGGTGTCACCGAGGGCGAAACCGCTGTTTTTGTCGACGACTACGCCCACAAACCCGGCTGGAAGGGCGAGCCGCTCTTCTCGGGCGATGCTTTCAATGCCGTCGCGACGGAGGCAAACCGCCTCGGCCTGCCGGTTGCGGTTCATGCGATCGGTGACGGCGCAGTCCGCATGGTGCTCGACGGCTACGAAGCCTCGATCAGCGCCAATGGCCGAAAGGACATGCGCAACCGCATCGAGCATATCGAGGTCGTGCATCCCGACGATATCCCGCGCTTTGCCGAAACGGGCACGATCGCCTCGATGCAGCCCACGCATCCGCCGGGTTCCGCCGGCCTGCCGCTCGAACCCTATCTCACCTATATCGGCCGCGGGCGCTGGCCTTACGCATTCGCCTGGAAGACGCTGGTCGATGCCGGTGCGAAGATCGTCTTCGCCACTGACTGGCCGGTCTCACCGCTACCGCCGCTGAGTTGCATTGGCGATGCCATGACACGGCAGCCCTGGGCCGACGATATGCCGGATCACCGTCTCGGTCTGCACGAGACGCTGGCCGCCTACACGCGCACGAGCGCCTGGGTCGAATACATGGAAAACCGCAAGGGAATCTTGAAACCCGGCTACCTCGCCGATGTCGTTGTTCTCTCTGGCGATATCGAAGCGACAGATCCCGCCCAGATAGCCACCCTTTCACCTGTCCTCACCATCTGCGATGGCCGTATCACCTTCGATGCCGGAGGAGTTCGATGAGGGACGACGGAGAGGCCACGGAAGACAAGTCCTCGACCGCTGGCACCCGCGGCCGCCCGCCGGGTGCCACCCGCAAGGGACTGGAAACGCGTGTCCGCATCATCAAGGGCGCCCGCGAGGCACTCGAGGATGGCGGCATGGAAGCGCTGACGACGAGGCGCATTGCCGCATCCGCCGGGGTGAAGCTTGCGACGCTTCACTACTACTTCGACAGCAAGGAGAGGCTTCTGCTCGCCGTGCTCGAAGACCTGATCGCGGACATGGACGAAGCCTACCGGCAGGACGTGCCCCTGCCTTCGGACCCGGAGGACCGGTTGGAAGCCCTGATCCGGGCGAGCTGGCGCTACATCCAGCGTACGCGTGACAAGCAGATTGCCCAGACGGAACTGACACTCTATGCGCTGCGCACCAAAGGATCCGAATGGCTCGCGGCGCGTCAGTACAATGCCTATATCGACTTCTACGGCCATCTCGTATTCGAAGACGACAGGGACGAGGAGCTGCGCCGCATTGGCCGGGCCGTAGCTCGTCAGATGCTGATCGGAATCGACGGGATTATCCTGCAAAGCTATGCGCTTCAGGATCTCTCCGCCTCTAACGACGACATAGAAGCCCTGATCTTAGCGATGCGCGGCTATCTCCGCCGCCTGCTCGTCGGGCACAAGAAGTCACGCTAGCCGAGCTGCCAGAGGCGTCTGGCATTACCGGAAAAGAGCTTCTCCTTCTCTTCCAAGGCACAGCCATACAGCAAAGCCTGCGTTGTCGCGACCCAGGTCGAAAGACCGCCTCCCAGCGTGCAGACCGGCCAGTCGGAACCCCAGATCGCCCGATCGAACCCGAAACTGTCAATGACATGGTCGAAATAGGGTTTGAGATCTTCGAGCGTCCAGCTGTCGCGATCGCCATAGGCGGGTATGCCTGAAATCTTGACGCGGATATTCTCCCGCCTGGAGATCTCGGAAACGCCGTTTCTCCAGGCGTCATACCCATGCCCTTTGATGTCGGGCACGCCGCAATGGTCGAGGATGAAGGTAACGTCGGGCGCGAGATCGACCAGTGCCTTTGCCTTGTCGATCTGATGCGGCAGCATACAGAGATCGAAGGTGAGGCCCGTGCCGGCGAGACGCTTCACGTTCTCCCGGAACAGTGCGCCTTCGGACACATCGTCGGGCACGACATGCAGCACGCGGCGGAAGCCTTTGACGAAAGGATTGGTCCGCTGCGCTTCAAGATAAGCCGCAAAGCCCGGATCTTCAGGCCGGCAGGAGGCGATAACCCCGCGTATCATGCTGTCGGGTGCGTGGGACATTTGCTGAACCATGTCGGTTTCCCGGGAAATATCCTCGGGCGCGACATCCACCTCCATATGCAGCACGGAGGATATTCCGAGCCGCCGAGCCTCGCGCGAATAGGTCTCCCAGGTGAAATCGGCATCAAGCGCCGGCACGTCCTTGAGCCAGGGATAGCCGAGCCGGTCGCGATAGATGAGATGCAAATGGGTGTCGATGATCATGGCAGGCCCCTCCCAAGGCCGTTGAAACTCAATTCGTGTCGGTCACATCGGCGCCGAGACCGGCACCCGCAAGCTCCGAGATCCGTCGTGCCGTCTCCGTCAGCGCCTCGATGGTGCGGGTGATATCGGGCGCCTCGGGCGCGTTGATGATGGTAATGTAAGGTACGGTCAGCGCGCCCAAGGCCTCGCCATCGGCACTGACGATCGGAGCCGAGAGGTTGACGACCCCAGCCGTCTGCGCGCTCGGCATCATCTCGTAGCCGCGAGCCCGGATCTCGTCGAGCTTGGTGATGAAGGCATCGGTCATCCGCCCTTCGGGACCACCGCTCGCCACATGCTCGGCGACCATCATCGCCCGCACCTCCGGACTGCGGAATGCGAGCAGCACATGGCCGGAGCCGGTGTCGAACAGCCCCATGCGCGAGCCGACTCGGATCGAAATCCCCCAATAGCCCGGCGCCTCCAGCTGCGCGATGACGACGGGATGGCCGCGGTCATAGACGACGATGTGGTTTTCCTGCCGGGTGATCTCCGCCAGTTCCCGCATCAGCGGCATGGCCAGCGAAGCGAGACGCCGGGTCGGGGCATGCAGCTGTGCAAGGCCAAAGAGCTTGAGCGTCAGCACGTAACGATCGCCGTCGAGCCGCGCGACATAGCCGCGCTTCACCAACCGGTCGAGCATCCTGTAGAATTCATTGGGGCTGCGATCGAGCTTCTTGGCGATCTCGGCCTGGCTCAAGCCCCCATCGACACCGGCCAGAAGCTCGATGATATCCAGCCCCTTGTCGAGCGCCGGCGCCCGGTAGCGGTCCTGATCGAGGTCATTCACGTTTTTCACTCCCTGAAGTCCGATGACTGACCTTGACGTTCATGAATAAATGTTTTGCATATGAATGATGCTCGCATCGACCGCGGGAATATGCAAGGGTCGAGTGGCGAGGGATCGGCTGGAGGAGCCAAGAAGATGAACCTTGAAAAGAAGCATGTGCTGGTGACGGCTGCTGGCCAGGGTATCGGCCGCGCCAGCGCCATCGCCTTCGCCCGCGCTGGCGCCACCGTTGTCGCGACCGACATCAACAGCGAAGCGCTGGCAAGCCTGGAGGGCGAGACCGGCATCACGACGCGCCGGCTCGACGTCTTGAACGACGATGCAGTCAAGGCCGTGGTGGCCGAGACCGGACCCTTTGATGTGTTGTTCAATTGCGCCGGTGTCGTGCATGGCGGAACGGTCCTGGACATGGCCGACAAGGACCTCGACTTCGCCTTCGACCTCAATGTCCGCGCCATGATCCGCACCATCCGGGCAGTCCTTCCATCCATGCTGGAGCGCGGCGAGGGGTCGATCATCAACATGGCCTCGGTGGCAAGCTCAATCAAAGGCGTGCCCAACCGCTTCGCCTATACCGTGACCAAGGCCGCCGTCATCGGCTTGACCAAGTCGGTTGCCGCCGATTACGTGACACAAGGCATCCGCTGCAACGCGATCTGCCCCGGCACCGTCGAGAGCCCGTCGCTGCAGGACCGCATGCGCGCCCAGGGCGATTACGACGCCGCCCGCGCCGCCTTCATCGCCCGCCAACCCATGGGGCGCCTTGGCACCCCGGAAGAAATTGCCGACCTTGCCGTCTATCTCGCCGGCGCCACCTACACTTCGGGCCAAGCCTATGCCATCGACGGCGGCTGGACGATCTAATTTTCAGGAAGGAACAAGACCATGAAACTGATGCGCGTCGGCCCGCTGGGTCAGGAAAAGCCTGCGATCCTCGACAAGGATGGCAAGGTGCGTGACCTCTCGGCCCATGTGACCGATATCGGCGGCGCCGCCATCTCGCCGGAGGGCCTGGCCAAGATCGCGGCTCTTGACCTCTCCTCGCTGCCGGAAATCGCTGCCGACCGCATCGGCGCCTGCGTCGCTGGCACCGGCAAGTTCATCTGCATCGGCCTTAACTATTCCGACCACGCAGCAGAAACCGGCGCGGCCGTCCCGCCGGAGCCTGTCATCTTCATGAAGGCGACCTCGGCCATCTGCGGCCCGAACGACGACGTCCTGATCCCGCGTACGTCGGAAAAGACCGACTGGGAAGTCGAACTCGGCGTCGTCATCGGCAAGACCGCGAAATACGTCTCGGAAGCCGACGCCATGAATTACGTCGCCGGCTACTGCGTCTCCCACGACGTTTCCGAACGCGCCTTCCAGACGGAGCGCGCGGGCCAGTGGACCAAGGGCAAGTCCTGCGACACCTTCGGCCCGATCGGCCCCTGGCTCGTCACCAAGGACGAGATCGCGGACCCGCAGAACCTCAAGATGTGGCTCTCGGTCAATGGCAAGATGATGCAGGACGGCTCGTCCAAGACCATGGTCTACGGCGTCGCCCACCTCGTCTCCTACCTTAGCCAGTTCATGAGCCTGCATCCCGGCGACGTCATCTCCACCGGCACGCCTCCGGGCGTCGGCCTCGGCATGAAGCCACCACAGTTCCTCAAGGCCGGCGATGTGGTCGAGCTCGGCATCGAGGGCCTCGGCACGCAGAAGCAGACGTTCAAGGCGGATGTCTGAGACAAACCGATAACCCGGTTGTTGCCCCACCCTTGTGGCGGGGTCTTGCGTATCATGGCAATGAGCAAAAAAGCCGAGCGTTGACGCTCGGCTTCTTCGTTAGGTGCTCGGGGCCCCCCGGCCTGAGCGGAGATCAGAACCTGTAGTTCACGCCAACCCGGATCAGGTGGCTCGAAGGGTCGGACTTGTAGCTGTCCAGCGGGCTGACCGTGCCGAGCGTCGACGTACGCTTCGCGTAGTCGGTGTAGAGGTATTCGGCCTTGAAGCTCAGCGCATCCGTCATCGCGTATTCGGCACCGACACCAGCGACGTAGCCGAAATAGGTCTGCTTGTCTTCGCCATCGATCGTACCGATGATTGGGTCGACCCCGCCCTTGCCCTCGGCAACGGCAAGACCGCCGGTCACATAGAGCAACGTCCGGTCCACGGCGACGCCGACGCGCGCGCGCGCCGTGCCCTGCCAGCCGAGTTCGTAGCGGCACGTCTGCGACGCAAAGCCCTCGCAGGCCTTGTCGCCCTTGATCCGGGCCCAGGAAACGTCTGCTTCCACGCTGTAGACCATATTGCCGGTCTGGATGTTATAGCCAGCCGTCACGCCGGCGAGGCCGCCCCGCAACGGGGTTTCGGAAAACAGCGTGCCGGATCCGGTCTGTGTTTCCACTTCGCCGACGGCACCACCGCCGACAATGCCGACATAGCCGCCGCCCCAGTCGTGAATGATATCAGCGACATCGCCCTGCGGCGGCAGCGGTAGTGGTGCATCAGATGAATTGAGGTCGGCTGCCGTCGCAGCCGTTGCGATGAGACCGGCAGAAATGCCGGCAAGAAACACCCTGATGCTCACGAAAACTCCTGCGGTCACACTGGCCACCATCTAAGAGGCTTATGGTTAACGTCCGGTTTTCTTGGCAACCCATGGAAGAAAAAGGCCGGGCGTTGCCACCCGGCTTTAGAGATCGGATCTGATCCGAAGCTTACTTGATCAACGGCAGGATGCTGTCGATCGACTTCTTCGCGTCGCCGTAGAACATCCGCGTATTCTCCTTGTAGAACAGCGGGTTCTCGATGCCGGAGTAACCCGTGCCCTGGCCGCGCTTGGAAACGAAAACCTGCTTCGCCTTCCAAACTTCCAGAACCGGCATCCCGGCGATTGGCGAGTTCGGATCTTCCTGCGCAGCCGGGTTGACGATGTCGTTCGAGCCGATGACGATGGCGACATCCGTATTGGGGAAGTCCTCGTTGATCTCGTCCATTTCGAGCACGATGTCGTACGGCACCTTCGCTTCGGCGAGCAGCACGTTCATATGGCCCGGCAGACGACCGGCGACCGGATGGATCGCGAAACGCACGGTCTTACCGGCAGCACGCAGCTTGCGGGTGAGTTCCGAGACCGATTGCTGCGCCTGGGCGACCGCCATACCGTAGCCGGGGATTATGATCACGGAATCCGCATCGTTAAGCGCATTCGCGACACCGTCGCCGTCGATCGCGATCTGCTCGCCCACGACTTCCATCTGCGGTCCGGTCGTGCCGCCGAATCCGCCGAGGATGACCGAGATGAAGCTGCGGTTCATCGCCTTGCACATGATGTAGGACAGGATCGCACCCGACGAACCGACCAGCGCGCCGACGACGATCAAAAGATCGTTCGACAGCGAGAAGCCGATGGCAGCTGCGGCCCAGCCGGAATAGCTGTTGAGCATCGACACGACGACCGGCATATCGGCACCGCCGATACCCATGATCAGGTGGTAACCGATGAAGAGCGCCAGAAGCGTCATCAGGATCAGCGTCCAGCTGCCGGCACCGTTGAAATAGAGCACCAGCAGGATGAGCGAGCCGAGAGCGGCACCGGCATTCAGCATGTGCCCGCCCGGCAGCTTCTTCGCCTTGCCGTCCACCTTGCCGGCGAGCTTGCCATAGGCGACGACCGAGCCGGTAAAGGTGACTGCACCGATGAAGACGCCGAGGAAGACTTCGATCTGCAGGACAGCGATTTCAGCACCGGTCTTCTCGGCGATCTTCAAGGCAAAGCCGGTGAAGTCGTTGAAGAGGTCGGTGTGGCCGGCTTGAATGGCGCAAGCGACCGCATTGACGACAGGATCACAGAAGGCGATGCCCGCATCTGCAAGCGTACTGGCGATGCGCCACATCTCGATCTCGGCATTGAAGCCGATGAAGACGGCAGCCAGACCAACCAGCGAATGCATGGCGGCCACAAGCTGTGGCATTTCCGTCATCTGCACGCGCTGGGCAACGACCCAGCCGATACCGCCACCGATGGCGATCATGACGACCGAGACGAACCAGTTACCGGCACCAGGGCCATAAAGCGTCGCGACGACCGCGAGCCCCATGCCGACAATGCCATACCAGACGGCGCGCTTGGCGCTTTCCTGGCCCGAGAGCCCGCCGAGCGACAGGATGAAGAGAACGGCTGCGACGACATAGGCCGCTGTGGTGAATCCGTATTCCATGAGTGTGTCCCCTCCCCTAACTCAAGACTTCTGGAACATGGCGAGCATGCGCCGTGTCACCATGAAGCCACCGAAGATGTTGATGCCGGCCATCAGGACCGACAGCGCACCGAGGATGATCACCAGGAAGTTGCCTGATCCGATCTGCATCAAGGCACCCAGAATGATGATCGAGGAGATGGCATTGGTGATCGCCATCAGCGGCGTATGCAGCGAATGGCTGACATTCCAGATGACCTGGAAGCCGACGAAGCAGGCGAGCACGAAGACAATGAAATGGCTCATGAAGCTGGCCGGCGCGTAAAGACCGGCGAGCAGGATCAGCGCGCCGCCACCGGCAAGCATGCCCACCTGGTTGCGGGTCTGGGTCTTGAAGGCGGCGATTTCCTGCGCCCGCTTCTCTTCCGCCGTCAGCTCCTTCACCTTTTCCTTCGGCTTGGCAGCAGCGATCGCCTGGATCTTCGGCGGCGGTGGGGGATAAGTAATCTCGCCGTCCTTGGTGACGGTGGCACCGCGGATGACATCGTCTTCCATATTGTGAACGACCACGCCGTCCTTGGCTGGTGTCAGGTCCGTCATCATGTGGCGGATGTTGGTCGAATAGAGCGTCGAGGACTGCGCGGCCATGCGGCTCGGGAAGTCTGTATAGCCGACGATGGTGACGCCGTTCTCGGAGACGATCTTCTGGTCCGCGACGGTCAGGTCGCAGTTGCCGCCGCGCTCGGCAGCGAGGTCGACGACGACGGAGCCGGGCTTCATCGCGGCCACCATGTCGGCAAGCCACAGCTTCGGCGCATCCCGGCCCGGGATCAGCGCCGTGGTGATGACGATGTCGATCTCCGGTGCCAGTTCGCGAAACTTGGCAAGCTGCTTTTCGCGGAATTCCGGCGACGACGGGGCAGCATAGCCGCCGGTCGCCGCACCATCCTGCGTCGCTTCAAATTCGAGATAGACGAACTGCGCGCCCATGCTCTCGATCTGCTCGGCCACCTCAGGACGAACGTCGAAGGCATAGGTGATGGCGCCGAGCGAAGTCGCCGTACCGATCGCGGCGAGACCGGCGACGCCTGCACCGATGACAAGCACCTTGGCAGGCGGTACCTTGCCGGCAGCGGTGACCTGACCGGTGAAGAATCGGCCGAAATTGTTGCCCGCCTCGATCACGGCGCGATAGCCGGCGATGTTCGCCATCGACGACAGTGCGTCCATCTTCTGGGCTCGGCTGATGCGCGGCACCATGTCCATGGCAACGACGGTCGCGCCCTTGGCTTTGGCCTGCTCGAGCAAAGCCGAGTTCTGCGCCGGATAGAAGAAAGAGATCAACGTCTTGCCGGGGCCAAGACGATCGACTTCGGATGTCTCCGGCGGCCGAACCTTGGCAATGATGTCGGCCGTCTCGAAGAGCGCGGCAGCCGTCTCGACGACGGTCACGCCAGCGGCGCGATAGGCGTCGTCAGAAAGTCCTGCGGCCTTGCCGGCGCCGCTTTCGATGACACACTCATAGCCGAGTTTCTGCAGTTGCGTGGCGCTATCAGGCGTCATCGCAACGCGGGCCTCGCCGGCGTAAATCTCCCTTGGCGATCCGATCTTCAATCCCATCTCCCTAACTCCGTTCGAACGGGGCAAACCTCAGTCCCTCGCCTAAAGTCGAAGGACACTCCGATCGCGGACACGAACAGAAGTAAAGCCCCCTGTCTAGTCCAGCAGTCGAAGCATGTGACGGTTTTCGAACAGGGAGTGACGGCTTAAAACGATTTTTGTTGCAGCGCACACAGGCTGAGCGGGAGCGGCACAAATGGAACAATTTGATCGGCATGCTGTTCTCTGGCGGAACAACGCAAGGAGACCCACATGCTGCAATGGATCCTCATCCTCCTCCTCATCGCCGCAGTCGCAAGCCTTCTCGGCTTCCGCGGCGTGGCCGGCGCTTCTGCCGGCATTGCAAAAATCCTGATTTTCATCGTCCTGATCGTCATGATCATCGCGCTGTTTACGGGCGTGCTCATCGTCGCCTGACACCGATTTCGTCGACAGCAAAAAGCCCGCGACTCGAATGGTGTCGCGGGATTTTTTGTTCGAGAAGCGCTGGCTCAGATAAAAGGTCTGACGCGCGCTTCTTCCGGTTTCCATTCGGCGATGTCCTGGAGTCCTTCGGGATCCAGAACGTCACAGCCGCGATCGCGCCACCGGATGAGGCCACGATCGGCGAGCTTCTTCAGCGTCTTGTTGGTGTGTACGATGGAGAGGCCGAGTGTATCGGCAAAGTGCATCTGGGTCACCGGGACATGCCGCTGATTGTCCCCCAGAATGCCGGCGCTCAATCCACGGTCGAACAGGAATGCCAACAGATAGGACGCCCGTTCGAGTGCCGAACGACGGCCGATGCTGAGCAGGTGCTCATCGAGAATGGATTCTTCGCGTGCCGCGAGCCATGTCAGATCGAAGCTGAGCCCCGGATGAAGCTCGAACAGCGAAAACAGCCGGCTGCGTTCGAAGACGCAAAGCGTCATCGGCGTCAGCGCTTCGACCGAGTGCTGCATCTCTGCCATGACGGCCCCCTGCAGACCTACCATATCGCCGGGCACGAGATAGTTCAGGATCTGCCTGCGCCCATCCTCGAGGATCTTGTAGCGGAAACCCCATCCGGACAGAACGGTGTACAGATGGGCGCTGCGGGCTCCTTCAACGAGCACGGTGGTTCCAGGATCGGCAAGCAATTCTCCGCGCTTGAAGGTCGAGACGAATTCCAGCTCCGAGTCGGAGAAGGGCCGGAACCGTTTCATGTGTCGCAGCGGACACTCGTAGCAACTGACCCTTATCGGATTTTGGCGCGGCTCGATTGCCATTGGATCACCTCGTTTGCCTGTCATCATGTTCAGTATGGAACAACAGAACTTCGATATGTCTTTTTTAAATGACGCTGATCAGGTGGAGCCTCATAAAGCGCCTCTGACAGAAGGAAATTTCATGAGCCCTGCGCCGCTCCGTGTTCTCGTTGCAGAGAACCAATACTTGATCGCCATGGAGGTGGAGCGGTTGCTTGTCGAGGCTTTGCCATGTGAGGTGACGATCACCCCATTGGCGCATCTTCGCGAAACACTGGCCAGGGAAAAATTCGATGTCGTGATCGTGGAAGCGGTCTTGGCCGAACCAGAAAACATTGAGCGTACGCGCGCGATCATGGAGTCTGGAGCGAGACCAGTCTTCCTGTCGTCTTACGACCACCTTGCTATCAGGGGAACAGTATTGTCCGCGCATCCCGTGGTCGCCAAACCGCCGCAATCCGAGGAACTGGCTGCGGCGGTGTTGGGAGCGGCGCATCGTCGCTGACCTCAGACGGCAAATGCCTTCTTGATAACCGCAGAGCTGTGTGCGTCCGGACCATAATCGCCCTCACCGCTCACACCCAGAATTTCCTGCAGCTTGTTGCGTGCGCGATTGATACGGCTCTTGATGGTGCCAACGGCGCAACCGCAGATCTCGGCCGCTTCCTCATAGGCAAAACCTGATGCACCCACGAGGATGATGGCCTCACGCTGGTCGCTTGGCAACTGGTCGAGTGCACGCTTGAAGTCCTGCAGGTCGAGCGAACCATACTGTTGCGGATGCGTGGACAACTGCGAGGTAAAGATGCCGTCCGTATCGGACACTTCACGACCGCGCTTGCGCATCTGCGAATAGAACTCGTTGCGCAGGATCGTAAACAGCCAGGCCTTCATGTTGGTGCCGGGTTCGAAATGATCCTGCTTGGCCCACGCCTTCATGATCGTATCTTGCACGAGATCATCTGCCACATGGTGACGTCCTGTTAGGGACACAGCAAAGGCACGCAGATTCGGAAGCGCTGCCAGAAGGTCGCGCTTGAAGGAGTGGTCGGTCGACTTATCGCCAACAGTCATCGAGCAGTGTCCTTGATGCGGTTATCTTCGCCGGCTTGGCGCTCAGCCATATCCAGACGCTCGAGGAGCTGGAGAAACCGTTCCGGTATCCCCTCTTCCTGCACCGATTGATAGTATTCGCGCAGTTGCGCAGATACGCCCGGATGAAAAGCCGCCACTCCTGGCAGGCCGTTCGAGACAGGCGTTTTCTTCGAATGTTCTGTCATAGGGTCCAACGGGTTTGATATCATGTCGCCCGACAACGCACCGAAGCCGCTAAAGTTCCACTGCACAATAGATTTGTGAGCGACTTCCGCCACTTGCCATCAGCCTCGCGAAACCGTGATCGAAATGGAACAAAGACCGTCACTCGACGTTTTTCCGGCATCGAAACAGGGAGACTTCAAAATGCTTTATTACGCCCTCGTATTTCTCGTTGTCGCACTGATCGCCGGCGTCCTCGGCTTCGGCGGCATTGCTGGCGCCTCCGCCGGCATCGCCAAGATCCTCTTCGGCATTTTCATCATCCTCTTCCTGATCTCTCTCGCCATGCGGCTATTCCGTCAGGCGTAGTCGGAAGAACGGATCAAAAGAGCAGGCCGTGCCCCGAGGGCGCGGCCTTTTTTCTTTGGAAGTCAATATTAGAATACGATCCAGATCACAGCGACAAACAACACGATCAAGATAACACCGAGTATCGTGGTGGTAAAAGAGCCGTAGCGAGGGGGAACCTGCGATTCCAGATCCTGATCCAAACCGGCTTCCTGGGCGATGTGACGGTTCTGCTCGTCGATACGCGAGGCTTCGGGTGGCAGGGAAGAGGGTGAATTCATCGAATTGCTCCATAGCGATCGCCCGGAATCGGCGGCACCAGAGCCTGAGCTTCGGCCGGACCAGCCGTGTCGACGGACGCATCGAGAGCGGCCAGCTTTTCGGGATTGATCGTTTGACGAATGTTGCGCCCAGCGACCAGATCGGCGGCAACCGGGAAACAGTCACCATAAATCACGTCGGCCATGGCCTTGGCGCGCTGAAGTTCCTTCGGCAGCGCTTGGAAGCAAGCCGAGTCCGTATCGTAAGAAATCACCGCAACCGGATCCTGCAGACAAGTCGTGTCTTGCGGATGGCAGGCCACAATGACCAGAAGGGCAGCCATACTATTCATGATCGGTCTCCGTGTTACTCAAACGTTAACGCAGAGACTTGACGGAGGTTCCGGGTGCACCTTTGGAGGCGAAAATGGGCTCAGGAATGAATGAGCGTGTGAATGAACCTCAGCTTGTCGAACACGGGCTCTGACAGGACGAAGGGGTAGAGATCCGGCTGGCCCATGCTTCGGTTGATACTGTTGATCGCAAGCGTCAGCGGCACCCAGGCGCGGATGAGCGCTTCCGCTCTCTCGACAGTATAGCTGTCGAAGGTCCGTTTCAGTTCGATCTCCGGCATATTTGCTTCGACATCGGGATTGGTTCTAAGCCCGAATGCGTCGGCGGTGTCCAGCGCATCGACGATATGGAAGTAGTGGGCAAATGTTTCCGCGAAATCTTCCCAGGGGTGACTTGCCGCATAGGCAGAAATGAAGTTGCTCTCCCAGCCTGCAGGTGGTCCTTCCGAATAGTGGCGCTCAAGGGCTGCGCCATAATCCTGGCGCTCGTCACCGAAGACAGCACGGCAGGCATCGAAGCCGCCCCGATCGCGCACAAGAACATTCCAGTAATAATGCGCGACCTCGTGGCGGAAGTGACCCAAAAGCGTCCGGAAGGGTTCGCCAAGTGCCACTCGCCGGGCTTCCCGCTCGGCATCGGAGGCCTCGGCGATATTGAGCGTGATCAGACCGTCGGCATGGCCAGTCAGGACCGGCCCCTCTCCGCCGACCGCTGGATCATCGGCCAGGAATTCGAAGCCAAGCCCGCTCTCAGGGGCCGCCGTTCGCGTAGCAAGCGGCAGCTTGAAGCGGAGCAGTGAGTAGAAAAGTCCGCGCTTCGCGAGTTCGATCTTCTGCCAGTTCTGCAAATTTTCAGGGATCGACAGATCCGGAATGGTGACATTGTGCCGGCAGGCGACACAGAAACCGCTTTCGTCGCCATCGTCGACGAGCCAGTTGCAGCCGCCGAGTGCTGCATTTGCGCAAGGACTGACGTGGGTCGGAAGGATCTCGCCGCGATCAAGCACATGGGAGCCCGAGACATCGAGCGCCACCATGTCGAGCGCTGCCGGGCGGAAGGCGAGGCGCGCACCGCAGGTGACACATCCGTCATTTTCGAAATGCACGACATTGGCGCAATTGCTGCAGCTGAACAGGCGCATGGACTCGTCTTCTCTCAGGTAGACGCCGGACCGGGCGCGGGCGGGATCAGTCGAAGATTTCGAGCGGGAAGCGCAGCTCGTACCGCACGCGCCCATCGCTCAATTCATGTTTGGCCTCACCATTGACCGAGGACGGGACGACTCGCTCCAGAACGGTGCTGCCGAAACGGCCCGCCTTGGAGTCTTCATCACCGCGTGGCGTGAAAGGCTCGGTCCAGATGATCAACACGGCAGGACCGTTCTCCGTATCGAACTTTTCGCACGAAACCTCGATGGGCTGTCGCCGTTGCAAGAATTCCCCGTGACTGACGGCATTCACCACGAGTTCGTGAAGGGCCAGCCCGATATGCAGCGAAGCGTTCGGGGTCAGCAGCACGTCATCGCCCGAAACTTTTACGAGATCCGCGTTCTCCTGGACGTAGCGATCGACCTGCTGCTTCAGGAGGTCGCGGAAATAGGCTCCCCGCCAGCTGGAATCGGTGATCAGATCCTGCGACTGTGAGAGCGCATGCAGCCTTCCGCGGAACTTGCCGAGGAACATGTCGAGCGTGCCGGAATAGCGCGCAGTCTGGGATGCGATGCTCTGGATGATGGCGAGCAGGTTTTTCGAGCGGTGGCTAACCTCGCGCAACAGCGCCCGCAGGAGCCTCTCGCGTCGCCGGTCCTCGGTCCGGTCGATCACCACGGTGATGAGGTGCAGGTCATGGTCCGTCATTTCAACCATGCGACAACGGAACTCGAAGAAGGTGTCGTCACCGGCCTCGACTTCCAGTTCCGCCCGGTCCCCCGCCTTCACCAGGCCGGACTTCAGATCGGCCAGTTTCTGGCCGATCTCAGGTCCGAAGACAGCGCTGTCGGAAGGAACCGTACCCGGCGGCAGACGCCACCGAGCCGGCAATGAAGTTATGCATACATATGTGCCGTCCTTATCCTGGAGGATAAGGCTGGCGCCCATGTCGATGAGCGCGGTTATGAAGAACTCCCGCAGCTGTTCGTCGCCGCGTTGAGGTTCAAACCATGTCAGTCGATGTACCAAGTGTCCTGCTCCGCCGTCGTTCGGCTTGTTGGCCCGGCGGGCAGCATGGCGCTGCAACCTCGCCCATCATCCTCGTCTAAAACTAGGCCTGCTCTGCCACACGCTCATTGAAGAACAGTGCCTGGCTGATCAGGGCCTTTACCATGTCGGGGTTGAAAGGCTTGGTCACGAGGAAGGCGGGCTCGGGCCGTTCGCCTGTCAGAAGGCGTTCCGGGAACGCCGTGATGAAGATGACCGGGATCGTGTCGACCTTGAGGATGTCGTTGACCGCATCAATGCCGGACGACCCGTCGGCTAGCTGGATGTCGGCCAGCACCATCTTCGGACTGGTCCGCTTGTACAGGTCGACGGCTTCGGCATGGGTCCGGGCGATACCGGTGACGCGATGCCCGAGATCCTCGACCATCTGCTCGATGTCGAGCGCGATCAGCGGCTCATCCTCGATGATCATGATGTCGGTCGCGACCTGGCGGGAAATCTCCATCGACGCCTCGTTGAACAGGGCGTTGAATTCGCTTTCGCTGACGCTGAGGATGGCGGCCGCCTCGGTCGTGGAGAAACCTTCGACGGTGATCAGCAGGAAGGCATGGCGCGCACGGGTCGGGACGGAGGCAAGGTTTGCGGCGGCTCGCTTTTCCCACGCGAAGGGCGAGATGATCTGGGGAAGCTCGACCTTTGTGGAATCGTAGATGGTCACGAACAGCTTGTAGAGTGCCACTCGATCATCACCAGTATCAGGGAAAATCGAAATGTCGGCGATGAGCGCTTCGAGGACGGCAGCGACGTAAGCGTCTCCAGATGTCTGCGAACCGGTGACGGCGCGCGCATACCGCCTCAGATAGGGAAGATGGACAGCGACGCGGGCAGTGAGGGACATGCAGTTCTCCAATCGATATGGAACAAGGTGCGGACTCGGTTAAAAACGTGGAGCGAGGAAAAAAGTTCCGGCCCTGTGGAACTTTTTTGCATCCGAAACCTTATAGGCGTAATTCTCACCCGGCCTAGAAAAACAATGGAACTGGATGAACATGGCTGAAGGCCCTGCGGACAAGTCGGCAAAATCGAAAAAGCCCTCCGATGCACAGCGCCAGAACGCCAACGCGATGATCGCTTCCAAACTTCGAGGCTATTACGACGGGATCATTGAGGAGGGAACACCCTCCCATCTTCTCGAATTACTGGAACGTTTGCACGAAGCGGAATCCAAGGCGAAGAAATAGCCCCGAGATAGAAAAAGGCCAGTATCTCCCGACACTGACCCGCCATATTCCGATCGGCGGTCAATCATCCCGCTCGTCACGTCCAATACCCTGCATCTTGGCGACCCCGAAGACCAGCGCGGCAATAGCAGCCGTGGTCAACAATGACCGGCCTTTCATCATCGCGGGAATGCCTGCGAGAAGCTGCAATGTCATCGGATCGGGCAGTTGAGACTTGGCCGCCCGGCGCCGTGCCTCCATCCGCCGCTCTGTGGCTTTGTTCATGGCCTGAATCACGAGGATCACGACAATGCTGCACAAAGCCATCACACCCGCGATGATCAGCGCGGCATAAACGGGGCCCAGTTCGTCCGAGAGATAGAAGCCGATCGCCAACAATAGTGCCACATAGGCCGTAAGCGCCAACACGCCGACAACCGCGCCCCCGATGAGGGAGCGCGTGATACGGGTGGCAGTGGGCTGCACCTTGCCGAAGGCGAGAATGCCGAGATGTCTGAAAAGTGGCAGCATATTGATCAACGCCGCGTGAGCAGCGCGAGGACGTAGCCGACGCCGGCCGCTATGGCGAGCGACTGGAACGGGCGTTCATGCACGTAGGCTTCCACCTCTTCCTCGACACTGGTGATGGTATCGCGGGCGCTATCGACATACTGCTGCGAAGCCTCGCCCGCCTGACGGATCTTGCTGCTGCCGAAGGAGGCGACCGTCTGCGTCAGTGCGGCAATGTCACGACGTAGCGCTTCGAGATCGGCCTGAATGTCGTCACTGGTGGCACCGCCGACGGTGCCGGCCCGATCCTCGATCCGGTCAGCAAGATCGTTCGCCGTGTTCTCGATCTTGGTCTTGGAGGCGCTCGGTATCTGTGCCATGGGGATGTCCTTCGCTCTTTCAATCGATTGCATTTCCCAGCAAGAACGCCGTGCGGACAGGAGTGTTCCAATCGGCCTCGATATATTGTGCGCGACGATGCCCCGGATGTTCCAGACCATTCCTCTCCGACGGCAGCAGGGAACTTCTCCGCTCAGTCAACGTTTTTTGATCCGAGGACACGGCGCCTCGACCAACACCAGACACGGGAGATTTCCGATGAATTGGAATCAGATCGAAGGCAATTGGGAACAGTTCAAGGGCAAGGCCCAGACCCAGTGGGGCAAGCTGACCGGTGACGATCTCGACGTCATCAACGGCAAGCGCACGGAACTGTCGGGCAAGATCCAGGCAGCCTATGGCAAGACCCAGGAAGAAGCCGATCGCGAGATCGATAACTGGATGACCCGCAACTAAAACCGACAGGTTTTACGATACCAGAAACCCGGAAGCAGCCGCTTCCGGGTTTTTTGTTGCCCTAAGCGGCGGTCGTCGCGCCGTAGGTTACGCCTTTTTCCTTCAGCCACCGACGATAGGCGATCGACGAGGCATCCGCCCGCGTCGGGATTTCCTTGCGCGGCTCCAGCGGCAGGAGCACAGGCCGCTGGTTTTCCAGAATGATCCGGTCCTGTAGAAAAATCATCTGCTGGAAATGGACGAGCTCTGTCGTGGTCGAGACATCGTCGATCAGATACATGATCGGATGCGCCCGGCAGCGGCCCGGATCGAGCGGCTGGACGAAGAGACCGATGACATCCCAGCGATTGGCGGCATTCGGACATGTCTTGTAGAGGATCGTGGTGAACGGCGTCATCACACGGTACATGTACTGCGTGGTGATCCCGTCGTGCGCCGACAGAGCCGCCTGGGGCTGGAAGAAGGTGCAATTGGTCGCCCAGACCTCATCTTCCTCGCGCCGGATCTCGACATCGTAACCCTGCACTTCCGTATGCGGCTCAGCACCCAGAACATCGGTATGCACGAAGGGGAAATGAGCCATGTCGAGGAAATTCTCGACAATGCGAAGCCCTGACGCCTTCACGGTGACGACACCGCAGGGCACGTAGCGCCGGTCGGGCTCGTCGGCCTCCGGCAGCGGAAAGATCTCGCGCGGGGGCTCACCCAGCGTCGCCCAGAGAAAGCCGAAGCGATGGCGCAGCGGCAGCGGCTCGGCCCGCCCCTCGGCAAAGACCACGATCGCCCCATCCGCCTGCTTGATGACGGTAAGATCCGTCCCGAGCAAGCGGTTCTGCGATCTTCCGACGGGGATCACCGCCTCGGTATCGAGCACATACCACTGATTAAGCGACGCCTTGTCGATACCGTTCTGCATAGTCTCTCTTTCCTCTGGAGCATGGGAGAAACCACTTGAACCCCCATCTCGTCGCCCGCTAGATTGCCCAAAAATTAGAGCGCGCACAATTGCAAGGCAACACTGATCCCCATCCGATGACGGCAAAGGCCGGCCAGATGACCGTCGGCTTCACCTTTTCCGGAAGGCTGGAGCCGCAGGGCTTCATTGCGTTTGCCGAACATCGCGCGGCGCGCCTGTCACTCGGGCTGACGATTGCCTCCTGTGACAGGGACCGCTGTCGCCTGACGCTGTCGGGCCCGGAGGCGCTGATCGATGCCTTCGAAATGGCGGTCAGCCTAGGCCCCTATGACAGCATCGTGCTCGACGTATCACGATTTCAAACCGACGAAGACCTGCCCGCAAAGGCCGCATCATGACATCAGCCTCTCCCTGGATCCCGGTTGCCCTTTCCGCCGACATCGAAGCCGGAACCTCTGCCGGAACGCTCGTCAACGGCGAGGAGCGCGTCGTCTGGCGCGACGACAAGGGCGCGATCCATGTCTGGGAGGACCGCTGCCCGCACCGCGGCATGCGCATGAGCTTCGGCTTCGTGCGCGGCGACCACATCGCCTGCCTCTATCACGGCTGGCGCTATGACACCGGCGGACAGTGCCGCTACATTCCGGCCCATCCGGATCTCGAGGTGCCACAGACCATCAAGGTCCCGACCTTCGCCGCAATCGAACGCGCGGGCGTTGTCTGGATGGCACCGGAAGGGGCGGATACAACGGACATCTCGACGCTTCCCGAGACGGCTGAACCAGTTCGCAGCCTGTTCCTGGACCTGTCGATGAATGCGGCTCTGCTGGCGGTGACGGCAGCGCCACCCGAGGGGTATCGTCCGGTCGAGAGTGGGACTGGCTTGGTTACCTTCCAAGGTAACGACGTGACAGTGCTGATCGCAGCCCAGACCCGCGACTCCGGCCGGACCGCCTTGCACATCACAGTGACGGGAAACACCTCTGCAGTCCTTCGCCGCGACCTGATCCTCTGGGCCACCGACCTCCGCAATCGCCTCGAAGCCCGCTCGATGGAGGCCGCGTGATGATCAGGCTTTACGACTACCACCTCGACGAGAACGGCTTTCGCGTCCGCCTTCTCCTCTCCATGCTCGGCCTCTCCTTCGAGACCGTCGCCGTCGACAAGGCACCGGGGCGCGAGCAGGAAAAGCCGCATATGCTGGCACTCAACCCGACCGGCACGCTGCCCATCCTCGAAGACGGAGAGGTCAGGCTGTTCGGCACTGCTGCCATTCTCGCTTATCTCGTCCGCGCCTATGCGCCAGATAGCCCCTGGCTGCCAACCGATGCCGCAGACTTCGGACGCGTCCAGCAATGGCTGGGTTTCTCCGGCCGCGAACTGAAACCCGCCGTGGACGCCCGCGAGGCGGCTCTTTTCACCTCAGAAGGAGCCAGCGAGGCGGATCTAAAGGCCGCGCGAAAAGCCTTCCGCATCATGAACGACCATATGACGTTGCGGCAGATCGAAGGCATGGAGTGGTTCGTCGGCAACACCCCGACGCTGGCCGATCTGGCACTCCTGCCGAGCTTTGCGCTTTCGCGTGACTGCGGCATCGACCACGACGAATACCCGGCCCTTCGCCGCTGGCTGCGCCGCTTCCGCGCGCTTCCGGGCTTCATCACCATGCCGGGCGTACCGGATTACCATTGACCTGCCTTGCTGGCCGAAAGCCGCTCGGCTAGGTCGATGGCAACGCAGGGAGGTCCGCCATGATCCGCATCGTCTTTCTCGACCGCGACACGCTGTCGCCGGAAACCGTGGTCCGGGCGCCCTCTGTGCCACACGAGATGGTGGTTCATGCCCGCACGCGGCCGGAAGAGGTTGCCGAGCGTATCCGCGACGCCGATGTGGTGATCACCAACAAGGCGCCTGTCCGTACCGAAGCACTCGCCGGCGCCGCGAAGCTGAAGCTGATCGCCGTCTCCGCCACCGGCACCGACATTGTCGATCTCGCGGAAGCCAGGGCGCGCGGCATCGCCGTCTGCAACATCAGGAATTACGCCAGACACACGGTGCCCGAACACACCTTCGCGCTCATGCTGGCGCTGCGCCGCTCGATCCTGCCCTATCGCCAGTCGGTCATCGAGGGCCGGTGGCAGCAGGCGGCGCAATTCTGCTATTTCGATTACCCCATCGCGGATCTCGGCGGCTCGACGCTCGGCATCATCGGCCATGGCACGCTTGGCCAATCCGTGGGCAAGATCGCAGAAGCCTTCGGCATGACAGTGCTCGCCGCCAGTCGTCGTGGCGCGACCGAGCTCAAACACGGCCAGACGGCTTTCGACGAGGTCCTGAAGCGCTCTGACGTCATCACCCTGCATTGCCCGCTGACACCGGAAACGCGCGGTGTGATCGGTGCGCGCGAATTCGCCCTGATGGAACGCAAACCGCTTCTGATCAACACCGGACGCGGCGGCCTCGTCGATGAACTGGCACTCGAAAAGGCCCTTGATGCCGGCCAGATCGCTGGCGCCGGCTTCGACGTCACCGATGGCGAACCGCCCGCGCCAGACAGCCCGATGATGCGGATCGCGTCACGCGAAAACGTCATCCTCACCCCGCATGTCGCCTGGGCAAGCCGCGAGGCCATCCAGGCGCTGGCAGACCAACTGATCGAGAACATCGAGCTCTTTTTTGCCGGCACGCCGCGCAATCTCGTGACCTGATCAAACCAAGGCAGCCCTTGCCCTTTGCCCGCGACACCTATCTAACTCTCTCAAAAGACAGGGAGGACGGCATGCTTTATCTGGAGGCGGACTATCAGGGCGAGGAAATCCTGACGGCGAAAAAGGGCGCGCTCGGGCTGATCGCCCTCAACCGGCCACGTGTGCTGAACAGTCTCTCCCACGACATGGTCCTCGCCTTCGGCAAGGCGCTCAATGCCTTCGAGGCCGACCCGCAAGTCGCCGCAGTCCTCATCACCGGCGAGGGCGAACGCGGGCTTTGCGCCGGCGGCGACATCAGGATGTTCTATGAAAGCGGCAAGGCCGGCGACGGCAAGGCCTCCGAATTCCTCAGGGCGGAATACCGCCTCAACGCCCGCATTGCCCGCTTCAAAAAGCCCTATGTCGTCGTAATGGACGGCATCACCATGGGCGGCGGCGTCGGCGTCTCCAGCCATGGCAGCCACCGCATCGTCACCGAAACCACGAAACTCGCCATGCCCGAAACAGGCATCGGCTTCTTCCCCGATATCGGCGCCACCTGGCTGCTGTCGCGCGCATCCGGCGAACTCGGCACCTGGATGGGGCTATCAGGCGAGGCGGTGAACGGCGCGGATGCCATCACCGCGGGCTTTGCCGACTGGTATGTCCCGCAGGACAGGGTGGCCGAACTGCTGGAGCGGATCTCCGCCCTGCCCGCACCCGCCCTCGGGGCAACGATCGCCTCGATCATCCGCGACTACACGGTGGACGGCCCGATCGGCATTTTTTCCGAAGGCCGCGACATGATCGACCGCTGCTTCGCCTTCGACACGGTCGAGCAGATCATCGCCGCCCTCGACAAGGAACCGGGCGACCTCGCCGCCCGAACGCTCACCGCCATGCGCGCGAAATCGCCGACCAGCCTGAAGGTGACGCTCAGAATGCTGCGCGAGGCCCGCCTCTCCCAAGACCTCGAAACCTGCCTCGAACGCGAATTCGCCGGCACCCTCCAGGTGGTGAAAGTCCCCGACTTCTACGAAGGCATCCGCGCGGCGATCATCGACAAGGACCGCAACCCGAAATGGTCCCCGGCGACGCTTGAAAATGTGGCGCCGGAGAGTGTCGAGGCGTTTTTTGTGGAAAGGCTCGAGCGACTTTTCGGCGAGTCGGCCGTAGCTTGAGGCTTACTGGCCGGGAGGCATGCGCTCGAACCTCGTCAGGGTGGGGTCAATGCAGTCCCATGGCTGGGCGGAGGCGGCCCAGGTGACAAACTGAGGTGCATATCGCCCGGGCTCGTCGAGACTTGCAGCCCTCACCGAAAAGATCGCGGGCGCATCCGGGAAGGTCAGTAACACGGGCGAACCGCAGATGGCACAGAAGCCGCTCCGCTTGCGCGTTCCTGCGTCTCCAACCAGATCCCAGGTGCGCACTTCGCCCTCGACTTTCACCTCGGCACCGGCAAAGACCATATGCGAAGCATGCCCCGTGCCGCTTTCGCGCTGGCATTGGCGGCACTGGCAATCGACCATGGCAACCGGTTCCCCGATCACCTCATAACGCACGGCTTCGCAGGCGCATCCGCCACGAAAGGGCTTGGACATCGCTGTACTCCTTGTTTGATGACGCAGTTTGCGTAGGGCCAAGCCCTAATCGGACTGTCGTATCGTCGCCTCAAGCCGCGGCACGACCACCTTCCAGCCGTCTCCCATATTGCGGAAGGCGACCTCATTCTTCGGAAGCTCGAAACCGGAATGGACGAGGCGGACACGCGTGCCCTCTGCCACCGGCTCCAGCGTCCAGGTCACGACCGTATCCAGCTTCGATCCATAGCCCGTGTTAGAGGCATCGCCGCCGCGCCAGGCATGGGAAAAACGCCGATTTTCAACCACCTCCAGCACTTCGCATTGGATGGTGCCATCCCAGGCACCCGCCGGCTTGGTCTGATAGGTAAAGCGATTGCCGACAACCAGCTCAAAACCTTTCGGCTCCATCAGCCAGCGCGCCATGATCTCACCTGTGGTCAGGGCACTCCAGATCACCTCCGGCGCATGCGGGAAAACCTCGTCGACGACGATCTGCTGTCGGGAAGAAACTTGAGCGGCGACGGTCATGGGTCGATGTCCTTGAGAAGGGTGCGAAGATTGCCGAAGCGTTCACGCCAGAAGATGCCGTAATGGCTCATCCAGTCGAACAGGGGTTCGAGACCTTCCGGGCGGACACGGTAAAAGGTGCTCCGCCCTTCCGGACGCTCGACGACGAGCCCGGCCTGCTTCAACGTCTTGAGATGCTGGGAGATCGCGCCTTGCGTGACCCCGCTTCCCCGCGTCAGCTCGACGACGGAGATTTCATTCGTAGCGGCAATGCGCTCATAAATGCCCCGCCGGGTGGGATCGGCAAGTGCGCGCATGACGGTATTGACGGCTGTTGTTTCGATCATGAGGAATCATTAGCACAGGCTATTTGATGAGTCAAAACTAATGATTTTTATCGACCCTTGCGGAAAGACGAGAAAACAGTCCGCGCAGCGAGCATTGACAAGGACCCGAACCCGAGACCTGAGCCCGAAAGGGTCTTCGGCGACACTGGAGGATGTGGCGCCTGAGAGCGTCAAGGCGTTCTTTGTGGCGCTGGATGAGCGATTGTTTGGGTAGCGTCGGAGAGGCCTAGAGTTCACGACCGACGGACGGTGAGTCCATATGCTCGCGGACAGAAGCGTTAAGCTGGGCCAATTGATCCGCGCCGACCAAGAGTTCGGCCAGGGTATAACGTCGGATTGGGCGGCCAACCGGCGGACCGATCAAGGCACCATGTTGGACATCGAGTGTGAGAAGGTCACCGGGCTCCACATTCAAACGCCGCAGAAGTGTGGACGGAATGCCGAGAATAGCCGAGTTGCCTTGTCTGCGGATCTTTCTTTTGAACGGCATGACGCTCTCCATTTGCACCAACGGAGCTCGCAGTCTTGAAAATGACCGCTGCATCCAGAACGCAACCGATAACGGCGACCGTGTGCCGCACGGGACCCTGAGCGACCAATCGCTCTGCGTCATCTACGGTCACCTATCAGGCAGTTTCAAAGCATGGAACATGTCGCATTTATTCACCCAACGCTTCTTGACGGATGTGATAATTTATTCGGATTAGAGGATGCTTGTCGGCAGTATGGCATTTGTACATCCATCCATATTCATTCAGATAATACATGAATGTTGCTTTGGACCCCCACAAGACATAGCATCGACTGTCCTTGAGTGTCTTGAAAGCCAACCCCTTTCTGTGAAGACTAGATAGAGCTCGGCGTACACTTGAAATTTGACTGGCACTCAGCCGTGTCAAAAAACTTTCGTCGTGATAGTAATAATCATCATAGTCAAAATAACGGTTATTATTTTTTTCAGGAAAAAATATGGAATATGCTATCCTGTCCGTCCTCGCCATAAACGAGTTTGACAGCAGATAATCTAGAGCAAGCCTTTCCACATTCCCTAGCCCTCGGCTCATTGAATCAATCCTAGCGCCGATCGTGAAAATAGAAAATAACGTGGAGTTGAATGTAAAGGCTGATCAACGCCACATACGGTGACGCGTCAACTACGATCTGATTTATGTATTCACCCATACTGCACCTTTCTCCATCTGAAGCGATAGCTATTTGATGAAGGTAATTTAGGTTACGCTCCCTATCACATGAACACGGAAACGACTTATCCACAGCGTGCACAACACTTACGACATCACAAAACAGGCCGATCAATAAATCAGGGCGTCTACCCTGTTGACCAGCTTTGCAATTTCACCAGTTGGGGCCTCTGAAAATCGACGCGCAGCTGAACCAAATGGCAGCTTAGGATCGATTGCAGCCGCCGATTCGCCCAGCCCAAAGGCCAAATCGTTCCAATTGGCGAAATACCCCTACTCAATCTCATACGGCATCGGGTTCCGCACCCGATGATCTACCACCAGCTTCCGCTTCAGCGGCGGCACGGCGCGGCTGGTGCATTTGACCCGCTCGCAGATGCGGCAGGAGATGCCGATCGGGTCGAAGGCGCCGCGGTTGGAGAGGTCGAGGTCGTCGGCATAGACAAAGGCGCCGGCATAGGAGATCTCGCAGCCGAGCGCGAGCGCATAGCGCGGATTGGCGGCGCGGAAGCCGGCGGAGCCTTTTGACACCTGGGTGGCGATGCAGAGATAGCGCACGCCATCGGGCGTTTCCGCCGTCTGGCGGATGATCCGGCCGGGCGTCTCGAAGGCCTGATGGGCGTTCCACAGCGGACAGGCAGCCCCGAAGCGGGCGAATTGCAGGCGGGCAGCGCTGTGGCGCTTGGTGATATTGCCGGCCCGGTCGATGCGGGCAAAGAAGATCGGCACGCCCTTGAGGCCCGGCCGCTGCAGCGTCGAGAGACGGTGGCAGACCTGTTCGAGCGAGGCCTCGAAACGGGCGGCGAGCAGCTCGATATCGTGGCGCAGGTCTCGGGCGGCAGTGAGAAAGCTGCGATAGGGCAGGATCAGCGCGCCGGCGAAGTAGTTGTGGAGCCCCATGCGACAGATCTCGACCGCCTCTTCACTGCGGAAATTCGCCTGTTTCAGCACCTGATCGATCTTGGTGGCGGCCGCGAGCTGCGCAATCTGTATGGCGATCTGGAAATCGCGGGTCGGGGCGCTCGCATAGCGGCTGACGGTCAGGATGCGTCCCACCGGATCGAAGCGGCGGATCGCCTCGTCGCCCGCCTCGCCGCGCACGACGCGCACGCCATGCCGCGCTTCGAGATGGCCTGAAAGTGCTGCGTAATTCTCCCCATCCCCGAGCTTCAGTTCGATAGCCAGTTGCTCGGCGGCGAGGTCGAGATCGTGGATGTAATTGTCGACGAAGTGGAAGAAGTCGCGCACCTCGTCATACGGCGTCACTTCCTGGCTGGGGGCGGCCCCCAGCCGGTCGTCGAGGCTGGCCAGCTGCTCATTGCCACGCCTGTAGGCCTGATGGGCGGCAATCAGCGCATGGGCAAAGCCGGGGGCATTCTGGGTGACGAGCTTCAACTCCTGCAGGCTCGGCGAATAGGTCTCGAACAGCGGATCGGAGAGCGCCTCCGTCAGCGCCGAGAGGAGCCGGTCGTTCTGGCCCGAGGAAAGCTCGGTGATATCGATGCCGAACTTTTCCGCCAGCGACAGCAGCACCGAGGCCGAGACCGGGCGCTGGTTGTTTTCAATCTGGTTGAGATAGCTGGTCGAAATGCCGACCATATCGGCAAACTGCGCCTGGGTGGCCCCGTTCGCCTGGCGGATGTCGCGGACCTTGCGGCCGATGAAGAGTTTCCCGATGGCCATTTCGCAAATTCGCAATTTTCATTTTGCAAATTCATAAATCCACAGATGCACCTGTTCAACCGTTTTCTTCTGCGGCACAGTGGAATAGGTGTCACATCAAGGCTCTGAAGCCAGAAGACCATTCGGGAGGAAGCATGTCGACGATCCTGGACCAGCTCGAAGCGCGCCGCGCGGAGGCCCGCCTCGGCGGCGGCGAAAAGCGCATCGCCGCCCAGCACGGCAAGGGCAAGCTGACCGCCCGCGAGCGCGTGGAGGTCCTGCTCGATGAAGGCTCGTTTGAAGAATACGACATGTATATCACCCATCGCGCAGTCGATTTCGGCATGGCAGACCAGAAGGTACCGGGCGATGGCGTGGTCACCGGCTGGGGCACGATCAACGGCCGCCAGGTCTATGTCTTCTCCCAGGATTTCACCGTGCTCGGCGGCTCGCTGTCGGAAACCCATGCCCAGAAGATCTGCAAGATCATGGATATAGCGATGAAGGTGGGCGCGCCCGTGATCGGCCTCAACGATTCCGGCGGCGCCCGCATCCAGGAAGGTGTGGCCTCGCTCGCCGGTTATGCCGATGTCTTCAAGCGCAATGTCGATGCGTCAGGCGTCATCCCGCAGATCTCCGTGATCATGGGCCCATGCGCCGGCGGTGCCGTCTATTCGCCCGCCATGACCGACTTCATCTTCATGGTGCGCGATTCATCCTACATGTTCGTCACCGGCCCAGATGTGGTGAAGACCGTCACCAACGAGATCGTGACGGCAGAGGAACTGGGCGGCGCCTCGACGCACACAAAGAAATCCTCCGTCGCCGATGGCGCCTATGAGAACGACATCGAAGCCCTGGAACAGGTCCGCCTGCTCTTCGACTTCCTGCCTTTGAACAACCGCGAAAAGCCGCCGGTCCGCCCCTTCCATGACGACCCGGCCCGCATCGAGATGCGGCTGGACACACTGATCCCGGACAGTTCCAACAAGCCCTATGACATGAAGGAGCTGATCTACGCGCTGGCCGACGAGGGCGATTTCTTCGAGATCCAGGAAGCCTTTGCCAAGAACATCATCACCGGCTTCATCCGCATGGAGGGCCAGACGGTCGGCGTCGTCGCCAATCAACCCATGGTGCTCGCCGGCTGCCTTGACATCGATTCATCGCGCAAGGCCGCCCGGTTCGTCCGCTTCTGCGATGCCTTCTCGATCCCGATCCTGACGCTGGTCGACGTGCCCGGCTTCCTGCCCGGCACCGCCCAGGAATACGGCGGGGTCATCAAGCATGGCGCCAAGCTCTTGTTCGCCTACAGCCAGGCGACCGTGCCGATGGTGACCCTGATCACCCGCAAGGCCTATGGCGGCGCTTACGACGTCATGGCTTCCAAACATATCGGCGCCGACGTCAACTATGCCTGGCCGACCGCCGAGATCGCCGTGATGGGCGCGAAAGGTGCTGCCGAAATCCTCTACCGCTCGGAACTCGGAGATGCCGAGAAGATCGCCGAGCGGACCAAGGAATACGAAGTCAACTTCGCGAACCCCTTCAAGGCTGCGGAACGCGGCTTCATCGATGAAGTGATCATGCCGCATTCCTCCCGCCGCCGCATTGCCAAGGCTTTCGCCAGCCTCAGGAACAAGCAGGTCGGCACCCATTGGAAAAAGCACGACACGATCCCGTTGTGAGGCGCGCCCGAACATTCGCTGAATTATTTTGAATTGACGGACAAAAAGGAGCTCGATCGAAGTATTGCGATACGACATGCCTATATGTGTGGCGTTCCGCACTTCCTTGAACGAGAAAGGATCCTACCCCATGAGCGACGAAAAATTTCCGCCTGAGAAGAACCTGCCCGCAGGCTACGTGCCCCCGAAGGTCTGGACCTGGGAGCAAGGCAATGGCGGCGCCTTTGCCAGCATCAATCGCCCGACCGCAGGCGCACAGACGGACGTCGAATTGAAGGTCGGCAAACATCCGCTGCAGCTGTATTCGCTGGCCACCCCGAACGGCCAGAAGGTCACGATCCTGCTGGAAGAGCTTCTGGCAGCAGGCCATGAAGGCGCCGAATACGATGCCTGGCTGATCAATATCGGCAAGGGTGACCAGTTCGGCTCCGGCTTCGTTGCCGTCAACCCGAATTCCAAGATCCCGGCGCTGATGGACCATGCGCCGAAGGATGGCGGCAAACCGATCCGCCTGTTCGAATCCGCCTCGATCATGACCTATCTCGCCGAAAAATTCGGCGCCTTCCTGCCCAACGATCCGCGCACCCGTGCAGAGACGTTGAACTGGCTGTTCTGGCAGATGGGTTCGGCCCCCTTCCTCGGCGGCGGCTTCGGCCATTTCTATTCCTATGCGCCGATGAAGATCCAATACGCCATCGACCGCTATGCCATGGAGGTAAAGCGCCAGCTGGATGTGCTGAACCGCCACCTGGCCGACAACGAATTCATGGCCGGCAAGGACTACACCATCGCCGACATGGCGATCTGGCCTTGGTATGGCCGTCTCGCCCTGCACGGCGCCTATGACGATGCGGGTTCCTTTCTGTCCGTCGATGAATACGAACATGTCCAGCGCTGGACGAAGCAGCTCGCAGCACGCCCTGGCGTGAAGCGCGGCGCCATGGTCAACAAGACCAACGGTCCGCTCTCCGAACAGCTGCATGAACGCCACGATGCCTCCGACTTCGAAACGAAGACGCAGGACAAGATCGCTGCGGCGTAAGGAGAGACCATGCCGAGCTTGCCCGACATGACCAAACATCGCGGTTTCCCCGGCGGCATGCCGGGGACCGGAGTGCAATTCACCATCCGTCGCGCCAATCCGCGCGGCGTCACCCCCATCAAGGCCTTCCCGCGCAAAGCGCGCCCCGGCACCAAGGAACACCGCATCGACGCGGCTTTCCTGCATGCGCTCTGGCATCACTTCGGCGCGGAGCCCTTCGAGCGCGGCAATCTTGACGCCGCGCGCCTGAGCCTGCTCTTCGGCCGCGAAGTCATCCCCGCCACCAAGGATTTCGATCCGCTCTCCTATGAAGCCATGCTCGTCATCGACGAGAAGGTGGCGCGCAAGAGCTTCCCCGAATCCTTCGACGACGTGTTCGAGGTGTAACGCCATGGCAAAAGATCCGCTGATGCCGAAACACCAGGGCTTTCCGCTCGGATTGCCCGGAACCCAGTGGCAATTCACGATCCGCCGGCCGAACCCGAAGGTGACGCCGCTGACCAATTGGCCGCGCCACCGCACCATGGACCAGACGGTGGCGCTCGCCGACCTCGGCTTCATGCAGGCGCTCTGGCAGTTTTTCGGCACCGAAACTTTCGAGCGCGGCAACCTCGACGGCGAACGCCTTTGTCGCCTCTTCGGCCGCGAAGTCATCGCCGCAGAGCGCGGCTTCGATCCGCAATCCTACTTCGCCAAGCTGAAGATCAACGAGCAGCTGGCCCGCAAGAACTTCCCGGAAGCCTTCGGCGATGTGAAGGACGAGCAGAGCGTGGCCAAGGGCTTGAAGAAGAAGGTGCGGGAATAGCGGGCAGATATGGCGCTTGAGCGTCTGGCGGCTGTGACCGGATGATAAACGGCAGGGAGAGAAGATAAATGATCCAGAAAATCCTCATCGCCAACCGGGGCGAAATCGCCTGCCGGGTCATCAAGACCGCGAAGAAGCTCGGCATCAAGACGGTCGCCGTCTATTCCGATGCCGACCGCAATGCGCTGCATGTCGAGATGGCCGATGAGGCGGTGCATATCGGCCCGGCACCGTCGAACCAGTCCTATATCGTCATCGACAAGATCCTCGACGCGATCAGGCAGACGGGCGCAGACGCCGTTCATCCCGGCTACGGCTTCCTCTCGGAAAATGCCGGTTTCGCCGAAGCGCTGGAAAAGGAAGGCGTCACCTTCATAGGCCCGCCGGTTGGCGCCATCCAAGCCATGGGTGACAAGATCACCTCGAAGAAGCTCGCAGCCGAAGCAGGCGTCTCGACCGTGCCCGGCCATATGGGCCTGATTGCCGATGCCGACGAGGCGGTGAAGATCTCCGATCAGATCGGCTATCCCGTGATGATCAAGGCCTCGGCCGGCGGCGGTGGCAAGGGCATGCGCATCGCCTGGAATGCGGAAGAAGCCCGCGAGGGTTTCCAGTCGTCGAAGAACGAGGCGAAGAATTCCTTCGGCGATGACCGCATCTTCATCGAGAAATTCGTCACCGAGCCGCGCCATATCGAAATCCAGGTGCTCGGCGACAAGCACGGAACCGTGCTTTATCTCGGCGAGCGCGAATGCTCGATCCAGCGGCGTAACCAGAAGGTCATCGAAGAGGCGCCCTCGCCCTTCCTGGACGCCGCCACCCGCAAGGCCATGGGCGAACAGGCAGTGGCACTGGCAAAAGCCGTAGGCTATCACTCCGCCGGCACCGTCGAATTCATCGTCGATGGCAAGCAGAACAAGTTCTACTTCCTCGAGATGAACACCCGCCTGCAGGTCGAACATCCCGTCACCGAGCTGGTGACCGGCCTTGATCTCGTCGACCAGATGATCCGGGTGGCGGCGGGCGAGAAACTCAGCTTCGGCCAGGACGACGTGAAGCTGAACGGCTGGGCCATCGAGAGCCGTCTCTACGCCGAAGACCCCTATCGCAACTTCCTGCCCTCGATCGGCCGCCTCACCCGCTACCGCCCGCCGGCAGAGGGCACGACCGCCGAAGGCACCGTTGTTCGCAACGATACCGGCGTCTTCGAAGGCGGCGAGATCTCGATGTATTACGATCCGATGATCGCCAAGCTCTGCACCTGGGCCCCCGATCGCCTGACCGCGATTGACGCAATGTCGGAGGCGCTCGACAGTTTCGAGGTCGAAGGCATCGGCCACAACCTGCCCTTCCTCTCCGCCGTGATGAACCAGGATCGTTTCCGCTCCGGCAAGATCACCACGGCCTATATCGCCGAGGAGTTCAAGGACGGCTTTACCGGCGTTTCTCCGGATGCCGCCTCGGCGGAAAAGCTCGCTGCTGTCGCTGCCGTCATCAACCACCGTCTCCAGGCCCGCGCCATCCAGATCTCCGGCACCATCGGAAATCATACCCGCAAACTCGGCAAGGACTGGGTGGTCAATCTCGCGGGTGGCGACCATGCAATGGCCGTCACCGAGGGCACGGGGAATACACGCGTCGCATTCCAGGCCGGCAACGAACTCGTGATCGCCACCGACTGGCAGCCGGGTCAAACACTCGCCCACATCGATATCGGCGGCGAGACGCTCGCGGTAAAGGTCGACCTCAAGGGCCCTGCCATCCGGCTACGCTGGCGCGGCATGGATGTGACCGCCCGCGTCCGCTCGCCGCGTGTGGCGGCACTTGCCAAACTGATGCCCGAAAAGCTGCCACCGGATACGTCGAAGATGCTGCTCTGCCCGATGCCGGGCGTCATCACCGGGGTTGCGGTGAAGGAAGGCGAGACTGTCGAGGCAGGTCAGGCGCTGGCGACCGTCGAGGCGATGAAGATGGAGAATATCCTGAAGGCCGAACGCCGCGGCACCGTGAAGAAGATCGTCGTCAAGCCAGGCCAGAGCCTGGCTGTCGACGAGCTGATCATGGAGTTCGAGGGCTAAGCGCCTAGCGCATGAAGTGATCGGCCCGCAGTCGATGCGGAGCAGGGAGAAGACTGGATGACCAGGAAAACCATCGCCGACTGGCAGGCGCTTGCCGAGAAGGAACTGAAGCGTTCGGCCGACAGCCTCGTCTGGGAGACGCCCGAAGGCATTCCGGTGAAGCCGCTCTATACGGCGGACGATATCGCCGGCATCGATCACCTCGACAGCCTGCCGGGCTTTGCCCCCTTTGTGCGTGGCCCGCGCGCCACAATGTATGCGGGCCGCCCCTGGACGATCCGACAATATGCCGGTTTTTCAACGGCGGAGGAGAGCAATGCCTTCTACCGCAAGGCGCTTGCCGCCGGCCAGCAGGGCGTCTCGGTCGCCTTCGATCTCGCCACCCATCGCGGTTATGACTCGGATCATCCGCGCGTCGAGGGCGATGTCGGCAAGGCGGGTGTGGCGATCGACAGCGTCGAGGACATGAAGATCCTGTTCGACGGTATCCCGCTCGAAGCCATCTCCGTCTCGATGACCATGAACGGCGCCGTCATCCCGATCCTCGCCAATTTCATCGTCACCGGCGAGGAACAGGGTGTCTCGCGCGACAAGCTGTCAGGGACCATCCAGAACGACATCCTCAAGGAGTTCATGGTCCGCAACACCTATATCTACCCGCCCGAGCCCTCGATGCGGATCATTGCCGACATCATCGAATACACGGCGAAGGAGATGCCGAAGTTCAACTCGATCTCGATCTCCGGCTATCACATGCAGGAGGCCGGCGCGACGCTGGTGCAGGAGCTGGCATTCACGCTGGCCGATGGTCGCGAGTATGTCCGTGCCGCCATCGCCAAGGGCCTGAACGTTGACGAGTTTGCCGGCCGCCTGTCCTTCTTCTTTGCCATCGGGATGAACTTCTTCATGGAGGCAGCCAAGCTGCGCGCCGCCCGCCTGCTCTGGACCCGCATCATGCAGGAATTCGAGCCGAAGAAGGCGTCGAGCCTGATGCTGCGCACCCATTGCCAGACCTCGGGCGTGTCGCTCGCCGAACAGGACCCCTACAACAACATCGTCCGCACCGCGTTTGAAGCGATGTCCGCCGTGCTTGGCGGCACCCAGTCGCTGCACACAAACTCCTTTGACGAGGCAATTGCGCTACCGACGGAATTCTCCGCCCGCATTGCCCGCAACACGCAGCTGATCCTGCAGCACGAAACCGGCGTCACCAAGGTCGTCGACCCCCTTGCCGGCTCCTACTACGTCGAGAGCCTGACCAATGACATGGCCGAGAAGGCCTGGGCGCTGATCGAGGAGATCGAGCGGCTGGGCGGCATGACCAAGGCTGTCGATGACGGCCTGCCGAAGCGCCTGATCGAGGAGGCCGCGACCCGTCGCCAGGCCGCCGTCGACCGCGCCGAAGAGGTTATCGTTGGGGTCAACAAGTACCGCCTCGAAAACGAGGAGCCGATAGACATCCTCCAGATCGACAACACCGCCGTCCGCCTCTCCCAGATCAAGCGCATCGAGCAGACGCGCCGCCAGCGGGATCCGAAGCGGGTCAGCGAAACGCTCGCCAGGCTGACCGAGGTCGCCAAGACAGGTCAAGGCAACATTCTAGAAGCGGCCGTCGACGCCGCGCGCGCCCGCGCGACCGTCGGCGAGATCTCGGATGCCATGCGCGCCGTCTTCGGCGATCACGTCGCCGTCCCCGAAGTCGTGCATGACATCTACGGCAAAGCCTACGAAGGCGATCCGGAAATGGAGACGCTCTCGACCCGCCTCAAGGATTACGGCAAAGCCGCGTCCAAGCCGCGCATCCTGATCGCCAAGCTCGGCCAGGATGGCCACGATCGCGGCGCGAAGGTCATCGCCTCCGCCTTCGGCGATATCGGTTTCGATGTGGTCGCTGGCCCCCTCTTCCAGACGCCGGAGGAAGCAGCCGATCTTGCCGTCGCCAACAAGGTCCAGGTCGTTGGAATGTCTTCCCTCGCCGCCGGCCATAAGACGCTCGCCCCGCAGCTGGTCGAGGCGCTGAGGACCAAGGGCGCAAACGACGTGATAGTCGTCGTCGGCGGGGTCATTCCGCGCCAGGATTATGACTTCCTGCTCGCAAGCGGCGTCTCCGCCGTCTTCGGCCCCGGCACCAATGTGATGGACGCCGCCCGCTCCGTGCTTGACCTGCTGGAAGGTCGCCTGCGAAACAGTTGAGGATAGCCGGCTCCTCGGTGGTGCCGACGATCATCCATGGCAACACCAACTTCCCATGGCGATCGCTCAAAACCCGGTCATCAATGATTTTTCAGGATCACCGCTGACATCAGTCCATCAGCTGCGATCGTCGGCATTCGCCCCGAGCAGTTTCGGTAGGTCGCCGAAGCGCGCCACCAGGCCGAAGACGGTAGCGGCGATGGCCACGAAGAGAATCGTCACCGAAGCCATGACCGGCGTATAGCCGTAGCGCAACGCGTTGAAGATCTTGATCGGCAGTGTCTCCATCACGAAACCGACCGTCATATAGGCGACGATGTATTCGTTGAGCGACAGCACGAAGGCGAAGGCATAGCCGGAGACGAGATAGGGCGCGATCAGCGGCAGCACGACCGTGCGGAAGATTGTCCGGTCGTCGGCACCCATGGTGGCAGCCGCCTCGACCAGCGAGCGGTCGATCGCCGAGAAACCGAGCGACAGGGTCACCAGCGGCAGTGTGACGAAGAAGATCGCGTGGCTGATGACGGCCGTCCAGGGCTGGCCATAGAAGCCGGTCGCGGCCCAGAAAGTGAGGAGCCCCAGCGCCGTAATGACGGGCGGCAGCGTGAAAGGTGCGATGCCCAGCAGCTGGAACACCTGCGCCCAGGGGGCAAGCCGCCGCCAGAGGAACCAGGCGAGTGGGAGCGCAATGGCCACCGCAAGAGCTGCGGCCAGAAGCGCCAGGATGACCGAGGCGAAGAAGGCCGCGCGCCAGCCTGGATCGGTGAAGATCGCGCCGTACCAGGCAAGCGAAAAGCCCTGGGGCGGAAAGTTCAGGCTCTGCTTGGCATTCACAGAGACGCCCGCGACAACGACGATGGGGGCGGCGAGGAAGATGCCGATCAGAGTAAAGTAGAGACGGGTCAGAGCCTTGTTCATGCTGCCTCTCCCTTGCGACCGATCAGCAGCGTCAGCGCCACCATGCCGAGCGTGACGAGCACGAGGAACACGGCCATGGCGGCGGCGAACGGCATGTTGGACTGGTAGATCGCCTGGTCGGTGATCAGCACAGACAGCGTCCAATGCGAGGGACGGCCAAGAATCTGCGGCAGAAGATAAGAGCCGAGCGCAAAAATGAAGACCATGATCAGCGTAGCAATCAACGTGTTGCGCAATGCCGGCACGACCACCGTGAAGAAGGCGCGGAGCGGCGAGGCACCAAGCGTGCGCGCCGCTTCCGTCAGTGTGGGGTCCAGCCTGACGAGAGCGGGATAGAGCACGAGGACCGTATAGGGCAGCGCCTGATAGGTCATGCCCGTCAGCACCGCGCCGAAATTTGGCATCAATGCCACGGGGCTTTCCATCAAGCCGATCATCACAAGCAGATTGGTGATGCCGGCCGTGCGCGAAAACAGCGTCGACCAGGCAAATCCGATGATGACTTCCGAGAGCGACAGGATGGAGAGGAGCGCCACGAGCCAAAGCACCTGCGCTTTGCGCGACATGCGGGCGAGCAGATAGGTGAAGGGCAGCGCCAACGTCACGCAGACTATGGCGACGGCGATCGCTAGCATCAGCGAGAAGCTGAGCACGCCCCCGAAGAAGAACGACAGGAAGCGGGCGTAGTTGTCGAAGACGAAATCCGGCGAATAGAAGCCGGTCGGATCCCGCTTGAAGAAGGACACGGCAATCATCGTCGCAAAGGGTACGACGAAGAACAGGATCAGCATGCCCGCAGGAAAAGCGAGCGGCGCATAGTCGAGCGCGGTCTTGGGCGGTTCGCGTCTCATGCCGACAGCACCACGGCGGTCTCGGGGTCGATGACGATGCCGACATCCTGGCCGATGGTGACGATCGGCCGCTCGCGCGGGGTCGAGACGGCGACGACTTCGGTGCCTGAGACGTCGAGGAAGGTCTCGATGGTGCCGCCGAGATCGCGGATGAAGGTGACCTTGCCGGTGATGCGGCCCTCGCCGGGAGCCGAGAGCTTCACATCCTCGGGGCGAACTGAAAGGCTGGCTTGCGCCGAACCTGACGGTGCCGAAATGCCGGCGACGGTCTGGCCGAGAACGAGGGCTGCTCCACCCTGCGCGGTCAGCGGCAGCAGGTTGGTCGAACCGATGAAATCGGCAACAAAACGGTCGGCCGGCTTGCGATAGATCTCGATCGGGCTCGCCGCCTGGCGGATCTTGCCGCCATTCATGACGACAACCGTATCGGCCATGGTCATCGCCTCGCGCTGGTCATGGGTCACGACAATGGTGGTGATGCCGAGCTGCTGCTGCAGCTTGCGCAGCTCCACCTGCATCGCCTCGCGCAGCTTGGCATCGAGCGCAGACAAGGGCTCGTCGAGCAGGAACAGCTTCGGGGAAATGGCAAGCGCCCGGGCAATCGCCACACGCTGCCGCTGGCCGCCGGAAAGCTTGTGCACCGGACGGTCGGCATAACCGGTGAGGTGGATCATGGAGAGCAGCTCATCCACCCGCTTCACCTGCTTCTCGCGGCCAATGCCCCGGATGCGCAAGGGATAGGCGATGTTCTCGCCGACGGTCAGATGCGGGAAAAGAGCCAGCGACTGGAACACCATTCCCAGATCACGTTTGTGCGTCGGAAGCTGGGTAATGTCCTGCCCGTCGAGCACGATCGCGCCATTTGTCGGACTATCGAGACCCGCAACCATCCGGAGCAATGTGGTCTTGCCGCAACCGGATGGACCGAGCAGGCAGACAAAGGTACCATGTGGCACCGAAAGTTCGACATCGTCTACGGCCGTAAACGGACCGAATTGCTTGGTGATGGAATTGAGGGCGAGGCCGGACATCATGTCTCCGAAATCAAATGGTGTAGGCTCAAAGCCCTTTGGCGCGGCAATAGCATCTCACGCCCGAATTGTCTCGCAAACGCTGAGCAGTCCCATGAGGCGCAACACGCGTTTGTGGTTGAGGCTTTGCCCCTCACCCTACCCTCTCCCCGCAAGCGGGGAGAGGGAAAGTTGGCGCGCTGCGTCCCACTCATCACCTTCTGCCCGCCTACGGGGAGAAGGTGCCGGTAGGCGGATAAGCGGCACCCGCCCAGTAAAATCAGCCGACGATCAGCTCGGTCCACTTCTGGTTCAGCCAGTCCGACTTGGTCTGGTAGAGATCATAACGCGGCGTGATCGGCTCGATATCGGAGGAAACCGAGGCGAATTCGGCATCGGTCAGGTCGAGCAGTTCGCGCTTGACCGTCGGCGCGGTGCCGACCTTGCGCGACAGGGTCGCCTGGATCGACGGCTGGCACATGTAGTCGATGAAGACATGCGCTTCCTCGGTCTTGGTCGAGGCGCGCGACAGAGCCCAGCAACCCGAGTCCTGGATGCCGCCTTCCTTCGGGAAGGTCGAACGGACCGGCTGGCCGTCGGCTGCGGCAAGACCCGTGACGTCGTGGTAATACTGGCCCATCGGGATTTCGCCCGACTTCAGCGACTGCTCGAACTGGGCTTCGTCACGATACCAGAGGCGCACATTCGGCTTCACTTCCGCAAGCTTCTCCAGCGCCTTCAGGATGCCCTCTTCGGTATCGAGCGCATTGGTGCCGCCCATATATGTCTTGGCGGTCACTTCCAGCAGGAAGGAGTTGGAGACGAGCGCGAGCAGGCCGAGCTTGTCGGCATTTGCCGGATCCCACAGCGCTTCCCAGGAGGTCGGTGCTTCCTTGTAGACATCGGTGTTGGTGACGAGCGTGATGTACCAGGCAACAGCACCGACGCCGGCGACGCGTCCGTCAGGATACTTGTTGACGAAGCGGTCGATCAGGCCAGAGGCGTTCTTGATCTTCGCCATGTCGATCGGTGCCCAGAGCTCGGTCGCCTGACCTTTAAGCATCGCCACCTGCGACATCATCGAAAGGTCGGCCGGGGCCTGGCCGGCCTTGGCGGCCTGTTCCAGCTGCACGAGCCAGGCTTCACCCGTGGGCTCGGCGATGGATTCGACGGCAATGCCGGTCGCCTTGGTGAAGTCCGGGAAGATGTTCTTGTCGAACGAATCCTTGAAGTAGCCGCCATAGACGCCGATCTTGATCGACTTGTCCTGGGCGCGCAGGATAGACGGCATGGCAAGCGCGCCAGCAACGGCGGCCGAGCCGGCGAGCACGCCGCGGCGGCTGACGGAAGTGGAGAGAATGTCTTTCATGGTCCTGTTCCCTTGTTGTGGTTGAGGCGTTTTCGCCCGTTCGTCTGTATCGGTTGCCGGACGACATGAGCCGCCCGGGAGATCTGCCCTCAACGGGCCTTGATGGCCGGACTGTAGACCATCAGGCTGAGGATTTCGAAGAGGATTTGTGCGCCGACATGTGCCGTATTGTGGTTTGCATCATATTGGGGCGCGACTTCCACCACGTCGCCACCAACAAGGTTCACGCCCTTGAAGCCGCGGATCAGTTCCAGTGCCTCGCGTGACGTCAGACCACCCACTTCCGGCGTGCCGGTGCCGGGTGCGACGCTCGGGTCAAGACTGTCGATGTCGAAGGAGAGATAGGTCGGGCCATCACCGATGACGGCCTTCGCCTTTTCGATGATCGCCTGGATCCCGAGACCGTTTATCTCCTCGGCATGAATGACGGTCATGCCGGACTCGTAAGAGAATTCCCAGAGATATTCGGCAGGACCCCGAATGCCAATCTGGATCGTCCGGACAGGATCGAGCACGCCGTCGAGCACGGCATTGCGGAACGGGCCGCCATGGTGGAACTTCGTCTGGTCGAAAGCCCCGCCGGTATCGCAATGGGCGTCGATATGGATCATGCCAACAGGGCCATGCTTCTTCGCAATCGCCTTCATGATTGGATGGGTGATCGAATGGTCACCGCCGACGGAAAGCGGCAGAACGCCTTGGGCGACCAGCTTCGTGTGATAGGCCTCGATATCATCATGGCTCATCTCCAGCCGGTAGCGGCTGGAAAACGGCACGTCACCGATATCGGCGACCTTGAGATCGAAGACCGGCGCGCATTCGAGCACGTGATTGTAGGGACCGATGCGATCGATCGCCCGAAGGGCACGAGGCCCGAAGCGCGAGCCCGGCCGATTGGTGACGCCGAGATCCATGGGAACGCCGACAATCGCGACATCAAGATCGCTGACTTCAGGGTTGCGCTGATCGACCTGACGATAGGGCGCAGACACGAAAGTCGGCACGCCGGCATACGGCGCTGCACGCGTACCATTCGAGAAGATCTTCTCTCCGACCTTGGCAAATTTCGGGTCGAAGATCTCGCCGGCCTTGTCGTTTCCGTATTTTTCGCGCAGCGCCGCAAGGCGCTTTTCATCGAAAGTCATCTGGCGTTCCCTATTAGTGAACGATGATCAGACCATCGTCCATTTTTGCGGCACGATCTCGGCATGCCTTTATTGTGAGCATTAACCCGCAACCGACTTGGAAAATCAATTCACGATGTTATAGCATTCAATGTGAGAAAAATTCACGGATCCTGAACCCGTCATGGCAAGTCGCCTGCCCCCGCTGAACCCTCTACGCGCCTTCGAGGCGGCCGCGCGCCGTGGCTCGATCTCGGCTGCCGCGCGAGAGCTGAGCGTGACCCACGGCGCCATTTCGCATCAGATCCGCAGCCTTGAAGAAACGCTGAAGACGGCGCTTTTCGAGCGCGGCGGCAAGCGGCTGAAACTGACGCCGCAGGGCGCGCTTCTCCTGCCGGCCGTCACCCAGGCTTTCGACGGCATTGCGGCGGCAACCGCGCTGATGAACCGCCCCTCGACCAGCGGCAGCCTGCGCATCTCCTGCGTGCCCGCTCTGCTCTCGCTTTGGCTCGTGCCCCGCCTCGGCTCCTTCGTCGATCGCTATCCCGAGATCAGCCTGACGCTGACGTCGAGCAACGATCCGAACCTCATCTACTCCCCCGACATCGACATCGCGATCCTCTATGGCGCGGGCGGCTGGAAGGATTGCTGGACACGGCTCTGGAGCACCTTCGAACTCTTCCCCGTTGTCAGCCCGACGCTGCTCAATACGCGGCCGCTGCGCTCCGTTCGCGATCTGCACGACCATGTGCTGCTGCATGGCGACGACGGTCGCGAATGGCGAAGCTGGCTCGCCGCCGCTGATCAGCTCGACATGCCGAAGGCGCGCGAACACTTCATGGGCGATGCAAGGCTCTCGACCGAGGCTGCCCGTTTCGGCCAGGGCGTGGCGCTCGGCGACAGCATCACGGCGTCCAGCCTGATTGCCGCCGGCGAACTTGTGATCCCCTTCGATCTCGCGGTGCCCGCACCTGACGCCTTTTATGTTGCCGCCCGCAACGACGTGCGCGCGGCGCCGATCGCCAAGGTCTTCATCGACTGGATCTTCGACATGATCGAAACCGAGCGCGCCGGCCAGCCGCGCCCGGCAAGCCGATCTTCGGGTCGAGGCCTGCCCTCGACACGCAAGCGCAACACAAACACCACTGCCCAGCTCCTGGAAGAGAGCTGACAACTGACCGAGGAACCTGCCATGCCCGCCGCACCCTTCAATCCGCTCGTCGCAGATCTCTCGGCTCCGCCCGTGCCTTCCGTCTTCGCCTGGGCACGCGCCTATGACGGAGCGGCGGGCCCAATGATCGACTTGAGCCAGGCGGTGCCCGGCTATCCGCCGCATCCCGATCTCTTTGCCTGGCTGGCGGAAGCCGCTTCCGCCCGGGCGAATGCCGGCTACGGCCCGATCGAAGGCGAAGCGCCGCTGCGCGAAGCCTATGCGGCGGAGGTTGCTGCCGTTTATGGCGCGCCCATTACCGCCAACAACATCCACATCACGGCCGGCTGCAACCAGGCCTTCATGGCAACAGTCTCCGCGATTGCGGGGAGCGGCGATGCAGTGGCGCTGACAGATCCCTTCTACTTCAACCAGGAAACCACGCTGGCGATGATGGGCATTCGCCGCGAGCTGATCCCGCTTGATCCCGCCACCGGTTTCGTACCCACCATCGAAGGCATCGAGGCGGTCCTGGCGAAGGGCGTCAAGGCCGTAGCACTGGTCTCGCCGAACAACCCGACCGGCGCCATCTATCCGGCGGACCTGCTGCGCCAGACCTTCGACGCCTGCCGCAAGGCCGGCGCGTTCCTTATTCTCGACGAAACCTATCGCGACTTCCTCCCCGGCGAAGGCCGCCCGCATGATCTGCTCTCGGTCGAAGGCTGGGCAGAAAACCTGATTCTGCTCTATTCCTTCTCCAAATCCTTCTGCATCCCCGGCCATCGCCTCGGCGCAATCACGGCCGGCCCCCGCGCCGTCTCGGAAATAGCCAAGGTCATGGACAACCTGCAGATCTGCGCACCCCGCGCGCCCCAGGCGGCCATCGCCAAGGCGATCCCGGCACTCAAGGCCTGGCGCGACGACAACCGCATCGAGATCCTCAAGCGCGCCGAAACCCTGAAAGGCGTGATGTCCAAACTCCCCGCCTGGAAGATGGACTCGCTCGGCGCCTATTTCGCCTTCATCCGCCATCCCTTTACAGGCCAGGACTCGGCCTATGTGGCGGAAAGACTGGCAAAGAAGGCGGGCGTGCTCTGCATTCCCGGCGCCTATTTCGGCGACGACTGCCAGGACTACCTGCGCTTCGCCTTCGCCAATGCCGATAGCGCAACGATCGAAGGTCTGGTCGATCGTCTCTCGACCTTCAAGTTGGACTGATCGCTGATGTCGAAGAGCGTGGCGATCATCGGCGGCGGCCCGGCGGGCCTGATGGCGGCGGAACATCTCGTCGGCAAAGGCAATGCCGTCACCGTCTACGACGCCATGCCGACGGTCGGCCGCAAGTTCCTGCTCGCCGGCAAGTCCGGCCTCAACATCACCCATGCCGAGGACTATGCGCGCTTCGTGACCCGCTTTGGCGCGGCGAACGATCGGCTGCGCCCCGTGCTTGACCTGATGACGCCGGAAGCCATCAGGGTCTGGGCCGCTGATCTGGGCACAGAGACCTTTGTCGGCTCCTCCGGCCGCGTCTTCCCCAAGGTGATGAAAGCGTCGCCGCTGCTGCGCGCCTGGCTGAAGCGGCTGGAAGGCATGGGCGTGACCATCCTCACCCGCCATCGCTGGACGGGATTTGACGGAAAGACCCTGCTTTTCGAAACTCCGGAGGGTCAGAAGCACGTCACCGCCGACGCAACGCTCCTCGCACTCGGCGGCGCAAGCTGGCCGAAGCTCGGGTCAGATGCCGCCTGGGTGCCAGTGCTGAAAGCCGAACGCGTCGATGTCACACCGCTTCGCCCGGCCAATTGCGGCTTCGACAGCGATTTTTCCGAAAGTTTCGACACCCGCTTCTCCGGCCAGCCGATCAAATCGGTAAAGGCCACCTCTACGGCCGGAACCACTCAGGGTGAATTCGTCATCAGCAAGGGCGGCATTGAAGGAAGTCTGATCTACGCGCACTCGGCAGCGCTTCGAGATGCGCTGGACCGGGACGGCCATGCAGCGCTCATGCTGGATCTCACACCGGGCCGGACGGAGGAGAAGCTCGTCGCGGACCTCGCGCGGCAGGACCGCAAGGCAAGTTTTTCGACACGATTGAAGAAGGCGGCCAATCTCGACGGCGCGAAGATCGCGCTCCTGCGCGAGGTGAATTCAGACGCCAACCAGCTTGATGCGGGTGGTCTAGCACGCCTGATCAAGGCCCTGCCCCTCCCCGTTTTGAGGCCCCGCCCGATCGCCGAGGCGATCTCGACGGCAGGCGGCGTGGCACTTGACGCGATTGACGAGAGATTCATGTTGACATCGCGCCCAGGCATCTTCGTGGCAGGCGAAATGCTCGATTGGGAAGCGCCAACGGGCGGCTATCTGCTGAGCGCCTGCTTTGCGACCGGCATTGCCGCCGCCAGCGGCATTGACCGCTGGCTGGAGACATCAAAGGCTTGAGCCTCAGCGGCTCGCCGTCTTGTGCGAAGTGCCCGGCTTACGAAACTCGACGGTGGTCTTGGCGACTGGGATGCCGAACTTGGTGACGAGTGCCGTATTCAGCACGGTCCCATCCTCGCGCAACACCATCTTGTCCCAGAAATGCACCTTGTTGCCTTTGGTTTCCGGGCTCAGATAGACGAGGTAGTTGAAGCGGGCAACCGAACCATTGAGCCGGACCGTCGTCTCGCCGATCACATCCTCGCGGGTGCCGCTATAGGTGGTCGACCCCGTCTTGGTGAAGCGCCAGGTCTTGCGGTCCTTGGCCCCGTCGTCGAAGACAAAGTCTTCACGCAGTGTCAGCGTTTTGCCATCCCACTTGCCCGTGAGATCGACCGTGAACGTTCGCTTCATTCCATTGATGGCGCTGAACGAGCCTACCGCTTCCGTTCGGCCGTTGAAATAGTCTTCGAACGTGAACTTGTCCGCCGCCTGACCGGCGGACGGCAGCAGGCTCATGGCGAGCCCGACAAGGGCGAAAGTGAGCTTCGGCATGGGTGCGTCTCCATCATTGGCGCGTATGTGCTCCCACTACGGCGCCAAACGATCAACGGATTTGGAAGTGTTCCCGGAAACGCATTCGTGAAGGCGAAAGCCGCCTCCACCCAAGCTTACTGGCTGTCGCGACGATAGATCCAGTCGTGATCGGGATGGTTCTGGAAGCGCCATTTGCGCAAGGGGCCAGCCATGACGTTGAGATAATACATCTCGTAGCCATGCGGCACACCGCAAGGGTGATGCCCCCTAGGCACCAGGACGACATCACCATCGGACACTGCCATGGTCTCGTCCAGTGACCCATCTTCCGTGAAGACGCGCTGGAAGCCAAAGCCCTGGGCCGGGTTCAGGCGGTGGTAATAGGTCTCCTCGAGATAGGTCATCTCGGGGAAATTGTTCTCGTCATGCCGGTGCGGCGGATAGGACGACCAGTTGCCCGAGGGCGTGAAGACTTCCGTCACCAGCAGGCTGTCGGCGACATCGCGATCTTCCATGGCGATCGGATAGATATGCCGGGTATTGGCGCCCTTGCCGCGCTCGACGAAGGAAATCCCCTCCGGCCCGATCTGCTGTGCTTCGCGGCCAGGCATCGCGGGTGCAGTGCAGATGGCTAGTACGCAATCGGTTGTGGCCAAAGCAGACCAGTCGCTGCCGGCCGGGACATACACGCAATGCGGCGGCGTCTTTTCGAACACCGACATGCGCTGGCCAAGTTCGCCGAAATCCTTGCCGCCACCAGAGACCGTGGCCTTGCCCTCGACGAGAACGAGAATGACTTCCGTTTCACCCGTCGGCTCTGCGGCGCTTTCGCCCGCCTTCAGCCGGTAGAGCCCGAAGCCGACATAACCCCAGCCTGCGCTGGCGGGGGTAATGTCGTGCACCTTGCCGGATGTGCCCGTAGGCTTACGCAACAGATCGGTCATTCCTCGTCTCCCGTGTTTTCATGCTCAGTCGGCGTCGGAGCGTTCGGCCTCTGCCGCGATCCTCGCCCGCTCGGCCTCCGCCTTGGCTTCGGCCTTTTTCATCGTGTGGTCGTACATGAACAGCAGCTCGTAACCCGCATAGAGACCGGCCACGACAAAGACCATCGCCCAACCGGTTGCGGCGTTCGAATACTCCACGCCGGCCCAGGCCAGCGGCAGCACCGTGCAGAGAATACGGATCCACAACGGCTTGAAAAAGGGATGGGTCGGATCGAGGATCTGGAACTTCAAGGCTTTACTCCCGGCAGTCTTGTGAATGGGTCGCCTGCAATAGAGCCCAAATCCATGTGCTGTCAAAACACGGGGCGGAGATCAAGTCCCCGCCCCGGCTTCGCTATCAGATCAGGCCGGCATCCTTGGCGAAGCCCTTGAGCGATTTCAGGCCGAGGCTCTGATACTCGAAGGGATTGCGCACATCCGGATCCTGCTCGGCCTCAATCACGATCCAGCCCTGATAACCATGCTCGGCCGCGATCTTCAGAACCGGCGTGAAATCGACGCCGCCCTCGCTGTCACCGGGAACGGTGAACACGCCGCGACGCACGCCTTCGAGGAAGGAGAGCCTTTCGCTCCGCACCTGATCGGCGATGACGGGACGAACATTCTTCGCGTGGATGTGACCGACGCGGTGCATGTATTTCTTCGCAACCGCTTCCGGATTGCCACCGCCGAAATAGCAATGGCCGGTGTCGAGCAGCAGCTTGGCATGCGGGCCGGTAAACTCCATCAGCTTGTCGATCTCGGCTTCGGTCTCGACGACTGTTCCCATGTGGTGGTGGTAAACCAGCGAGATGCCCTGCGAAGCGGAGAACTCGGCCAGTGCCTCGACGCCGGCGCCGAACTTGGCCCATTCGGCATCGGACAGGACCGGACGGTCGGCAAGTGCCGTATCATCGGCGCCATGGATGGCGTTGGAGGTTTCGCAGACGATGATGACCTTGCAGCCCATGGCCTTGAGCACATCGAGGAAGGGCTGCATGGCTGCCTTTTCTTCCTCGATCGTGTTGGTGAGCAGGTTCAGCGAATGCCAGCCGGAGACGAATTTCAGGCCGCGCGGCTCGAGCACCGACTTCAATCCGGCTGGATCGGTCGGCAGCTTGTGACCCTTCTCGATGCCGTCGAAGCCGATCTTTGCGGTTTCGTCCAGGCACTGTTCGAGGCTGATATGGGCGCCGAGACGGCGGTCGTCATCGTTCGACCAGGCGATCGGGTTGGTTCCGAAAAGGATCATGATCAGGTTCTTTCCTTCAGAGCCGCTTCATAGGCAATGCGGGCTTGATTGACTTCGGCGCGGGCCGAGACTTCCGGCACCGCGACATCCCACCAGTAGCCGCCGGCACCGGTGGTCGGATAAGGATCGGTATCGATGACGATGACAGTGGTCTCGGTCGCCTCCCGGGCGGCATCGAGGGCCGTTTCCAGCTCTGCAATCGACGATACCTTGTGAGACCGCGCACCCATCGACGCCGCATGAGCGGCGAAATCGATCGCCATCGGGCTGACATTCGTATGAGCGTAGAGGTTGTTGAACTGCGCGCCGCCGGTGCCCATCTGCAGCCGGTTGATGCAGCCATACCCCCTGTTGTCGGTGATCACGAGCGTGATCTTCACGCCCATGCCGACAGCGGTCGCCAGCTCCGAATTCATCATCATGTATGAGCCGTCGCCGACCATGACGATGACGTCGCGATCGGGCTCGGCCATCTTGATGCCGAGACCACCGGCGATCTCGTAGCCCATGCAGGAGAAGCCGTATTCCATGTGATAGGAGAGCGGCAGCTTCGACTTCCACAGCTGATGCAGTTCGCCCGGCATGGTGCCGGCGGCGCACATGACGACCGTGTTGTCACGCGAGGCGCGCTGGACAGCGCCGATCACCTGCATATCTGTTGGCAGCGCATTGCTGTCCGTGGGTGCCGCCGTCACGGCATCCGCCTTGGCGAACCAGAACGCCTTGAGACCAGCATCGGGCGCACCATAAACTTGATCACCGAGCGCAGCCGAAAGCTTTTCGAGGCCAATTTTTGCATCCGCCACCAGCGGGATCGCATCATGCTTGGCGCTGTCGTAAGCCTGCACGTTCAGCGCCAGGATTTTCCGGTTAGGGTTCTTGAACAGCGCCCAAGAGCCCGTCGTGAAATCCTGGAAACGCGTGCCGACGCCGATGACGAGGTCGGCCTTTTCCGAAACGACATTGGCGCTTTCCGCACCGGTCACACCGACAGGGCCGAAATTCAAACCATGGTCCCAGGCCAGTGCAGACTTGCCGGCCTGCGTCTCGACGACGGGGATCTGGTGCTTCTCGACAAAGGCCTTCAGCGTCTCGGTCGCACCGGAAAAATGCACGCCGCCACCAGCAACGATGACAGGGTTCTTCGCAGCCTTCAGCGCCGCAACCGCTGCTTCGAATTCCACGACGTCAGGCTCCGGGCGGCGGAAACGCCAGGTCTTGCTTGCAAAGAAGCTCTCGGGATAATCATAGGCCTCGGCCTGCACGTCCTGACAGAAGGCGAGCGTGACAGGGCCGCAATCGGCAGGATCCGTCAGCGTGCGCATGGCACGCGGCAAAGCGGTCAGAAGTTGCTCCGGCCGCATGATACGGTCGAAATAGCGGCTGACGGGGCGGAAGCAGTCGTTGGCCGACATCGTGCCGTCGCCAAAGTCCTCGATCTGCTGCAGCACCGGATCGGGGCCACGATTGGCAAAGACATCGCCGGGTACGAACAGAACCGGCAGGCGGTTGACATGGGCAAGCGCTGCCGCCGTCACCATGTTGAGTGCGCCGGGGCCGATGGACGAGGTCACAGCCATGGCGCGACGACGGCCGAGCTGCTTGGCATAGGCGATCGCCGCATGCGCCATCGACTGCTCGTTCTGGCCGCGATAGGTCGGCAGCTCGTCGCGGATGCCGTAGAGCGCCTCGCCGATGCCGGCGACATTGCCGTGACCGAAGATCGCCCACATGCCGGCGATATAGGGAACGCCGTCCTCGTTCATCTGGTTGGCGAGGTAACGCACCATCGCCTGAGCGGCGGTCAGCCGGATCGTCTTCATGCTTTTCCTCCCTTGGCGGAAACCGCCTTCTGCCGCGCCTGATCCCAGATCGCACAGAGGCTCTGGTAACGCGCGGCCATATCCTCCACGGCGGCGGCATCGCTCAGCAATCCGGCGAGCCACTTGCGCGCAGCATCACCGAAGATCGTACGGCCAACGGCGAAACCCTTGACCAGATCGAAGCCGGCGGCAAGCTGGAAGCTCGCTTCAAGCTCCGCCTGGGGCGCATCAAGGCCAAGTACAACGATCCCGCGCGTGTAGGGATCATTGCGCTCGATCGCATCGCAGGCATTGGCCCAGGACGCCACCGTCTTCATCGGCTCCAGCTTCCACCAGTCCGGATAGACGCCGATTTCGTAGAAACGCTCGATGATCTTGGCCGTCGTCTCGTCGTCACAGGCGCCGACCTTGGACGGGATAACCTCCAGCAGGAATTCGAGGCGATTGCGGCGCGCCGCATGGAAGAGCCTAAGCACCGTCTGCTCCTGATCGGCCTTCATCTCGGGCGCATCGTCAGGATGATAGAAAGCGAGCACCTTCACCACATGATCAACTGGCCATTCGACGAGACCGCCGAAGTCAGGGCCGATTTCCGGCTCCAGCGTCAACGGACGCGAACCCGGCCATTCCACAGGACGACCGATCCACAACCCCGTGCCGGCGGCGCGGTAAAGCGCATCGCGACCGAGGCGGCTGTCGCAGAGCAGGCCGTAACCGGCTTTGCCATCGGAAACCTTGAGAGCGGCATCCAGGCAGAGGTTCTTGAACGCGCCGATCCGATGCTCCGAAACGCCGGCCTCCTTCGCCATGGCTTCGAGCTGCATGCGATGGTCGAAGGCAAAGACCCGCATGGTCGACCAGTCGCCCTTGCGGTTGGTCGACCAGTGCACCTGCTCTAGTGCCGCATCCTTGCGCAGCGCCTTGTTCTTTATGCCGGTGCGGAAGAAATATTGCAGCTCTTCCCAGCTTGGATAGGCCGGCGTGCAGCCGTGGCGCGAGACGGCGAAGGCGCCGCAGGCATTGGCAAATTTCAGCGAGGTCGGCCAGTCTTCGCCGGTCAACCAGCCCTTGAGCAGGCCCGACATGAAGCCATCGCCGGCGCCGAGCACGTTGAACACCTCGATCGGAAAACCCTCACCGGTCTGCCCCTCGTCGAGACTATCAGGAATGGTATCCTCGAACACGACGGCACCCATCGGCCCGCGCTTGCAAACGAGCGTTGCTGGCGAAACCTGGCGCACGGCGCGCAGCGCCTCGATCGTATCGGTGGAGCCACCGGCAATGTGGAACTCCTCTTCCGTGCCGACGATCAGGTTGAACAGATGCAGGGTCGACTGCAGTTTCCGCGTCACCTTTTCGGATTCGACGAAGCGGCTCTCGCCATCGCCGTGACCGGCCAGGCCCCAGAGGTTCGGGCGGTAATCAATGTCGAGTGCGGTCAGGCCGCCGGACTGGCGAGCGATCTCCAGCGCCTTGAGGACTGCCTGCTCGGTACGCGGGTTGGACAGATGCGTGCCAGTGACGCAGACGCAGCGCGCTTCGGCGACAAAATCCGGATCGATATCATCTTCCGACAGCGCCATGTCGGCGCAGTTCTCGCGGTAGAAGATCAGCGGAAACTGGTGTTCGTCCCTGATACCGAGCAGGACAAGTGCGGTGAGCCGTTCCGTGTCGGTCTTCACGCCGCGCACATCGACACCTTCGCGGACCAGCTGCTCGCGGATGAAGCGGCCCATGTGCTCGTCGCCAACGCGGGTGATCAGCGCCGATTTCAGCCCGAGACGCGCAGTGCCGGCCGCGATATTGGTCGGGGAGCCGCCGATATATTTGTTGAAGGAGGCCATGTCCTCCAGCCGACCGCCGACTTGGGCCCCATAAAGGTCCACGGACGAGCGACCGATCGTGATGAGATCGAGCGAAGCCAAGCAATGTCCTCCCTGTGACGCGGGATCTTTCGCCCCGCCTCGAAACCATTCCACGATTTGGAACGGCGATATCTTGAAATGGACTATAAATTCTATTTTTCGGAATTTCAATACGGACGTTCAGCCATCCTGTCGCGCCGTCCCGACAGCAACAGAGAGCGTGATGGCGAGACAGAGCGTGGCCGACAGCGAGCGGAATGCACCAAAATCGACCTCGGAGACCGACAGAAGCGTAGCACCCATTCGGCGCAGCGGACTGACGACCGTATCGGTCACCGCAACGACCGGAACGCCGCGGGCCCGTACCTGCTCGACCAACTCCAAGGTCTCGGCGGAATAGGGCGAGAATGTCACGGCGAGCAGCGCATCGCCCTCCTGGATCGCACGGTGATTGTCGAGCCGCCCGACCACGCTGTGCAGCATCGCCGGCACACCCATCTTCTCGAAGGCATAGGCCATGTAACTTGCGACCGGAAAGGAGCGGCGCAGGCCGATGATATGGATCATCCGCGCTTCGGAAAGCCGCTTGACCGCCACCTCCATCGCTTGCGGATCAACGGTTTTGACGAGATTTTCGAGAGAAAGCCGCCCTGCCTCGACAAATTCCGCGAGCAGGGCGGAGGGCGATCCTTCGGCCTTCTCGCGCAAATGCTGGAGACGCGTCGAATAATCGGGCCAGCCACCGACGAAGCTCTCACGAAACAGCTTCTGCATCTCCGAAAAACCGGAGAAACCCATGATCTGGCAAAAGCGCATGAAAGCCGAAGGCTGCACGCCAGCACCTTCCGCCATCTCAGCGACAGTAGAGACTGCAATGCGATCCTTGTTGGCAGCGACATAGTCGGCGCATTGCTTCAGCCGCTTGGGCAGGCTGCCAGAGACTTCCAGCAACCGGTCCTCGAACTCCTTGATCGTCTGCGGTCCGCCGCTCTCGCTCATGCCGTCCCCTACCCTCATCCGGACACATCGTCACGCTTGACAGAAACCGTGTCACGATCTAGCAAAATAGAACATATATTCCAAAACATGGCATTTGCCAGCGTGAAATGGAACATCGATCAGGCGCCTCCATCAGGAGCGCCCAACGACATCACAATCGCCTCCTCTTGACGAGAGACCAAGGCGTGACAGGGAGGAAATGAACATGGTCACGAGACTGGCACTTCTGGGCGCCGGCCGCATCGGCAAGGTCCACGCGAAAGCCATCGCCGAAGACAAGCGGGCGAAGCTCGTCGCGGTTGCCGACGCCTTTGCGGACGCCGCAAACGCCATCGCCGCCCAGACCGGTTGCGCGGTGAAGACGATCGAGGAGATCGAGGCCGACAAGGACATCGACGCCGTCATCATCTGCACGCCGACCAACACCCATGCCGACCTGATCGAGCGTTTCGCCAAGGCCGGCAAGGCAATCTTCTGCGAAAAGCCGATCGATCTAGACGTTGCCCGCGCCAAGGCATGCCTTGAAACCGTGCGCGCCGTCGGCGGCAAGGTCATGCTCGGCTTCAACCGCCGCTTCGACCCGCATTTCCAGGCCGTGCGCACGGAGATCGACAAGGGCTCGATCGGCAAGGTCGAGATGGTGACAATCACCAGCCGCGACCCGGGCGCACCGCCGGCCGAATATATCAAAGTCTCCGGCGGCATCTTCCGCGACATGACGATCCACGACTTCGACATGGCCCGCTTCCTGCTCGGCGAAGAGATCGAAACGGTCCAGGCCTCGGCCTCGGTGCTGGTCGATCCCAAGATCGGCGAACTCGGCGACTACGACAGCGCCTCGCTGATCCTGACGACCAAGAGTGGCCGCCAGGCAATCATCTCCAACTCACGCCGCGCATCTTACGGCTACGACCAGCGCATCGAAGTGCATGGCTCGCTCGGCTCGGTCTCGGCTGAAAATCAGCGCCCTGTCTCGATCGAAGTCGCCAACAAGGACGGCTATACCCGCCCGCCGCTGCACGACTTCTTCATGACCCGCTACACGGCAGCCTATGCCGCTGAAATCTCTGCTTTCATCGACGCGCTCGACAACGGCACGCCGATGGCGCCGTCCGCCGAAGACGGCCTGATCGCGCTTGCGCTCGCAGATGCCGCGGTCAAGTCGGCCAAGGACAAGTCTGCCGTCACCGTCAGCTACTGACGATCGTGAGCTCCCGCGTGGCCGCAAGGTCACGCAGAATGGAAGCGCCGCCCGAACCTCCTCGGGCGGCGCTTTCGTTTGCAAGCAGACAAGAGATCAGACGACGAGTTCGCGCCGCTCGACTTCGGTCAGCATGGCAAGATCGAGGATCTTCTGGAGGTTGGCCGCATGACGGAAGCTCGGCTCCTGCATGTAGCCGGATCGGATCGCGGTGATGAACTTCTGATAGTTCGTCTCCACCGGATCGACCTCGATCTCCCGCCACACAGCCTTTTCGACATCTTCCTGCAGGCAGGCCCTGAGGCTGGAGCCATCCAGGCGGTGGATGACCTCCAGCGCGCCCTTGTCGCCATGCACCCGAAGGCGCAACTCGTTCAGATGCCCCGTCGCCCAGCGGCTCGCATGGATCACGCCCATCGCGCCGTTGGTGAACTCGGCGGTCATGGTGAAGCTGTCATTGGCGTCGAGATCATATTCGCCGATCTTGTTGCCCGGCGCTTTCTCGAAGGCCTTCATCCGGGCAAAGACATGATCGATTTCGGTCACCGCGCCATATCCCACGAAGTCGAGGATATGAATGCCGACATCGCCGAGCACACCGTTCGAGCCGTGTTTGGTCGACAGTCGCCAGAGCCACTGGCTCTCCGTCGACCAGTCACCCCAGGCTTTCGAGACGAGCCAGCTCTGCAGATAGGAGGCCTCGATGTGGCGCACCTTGCCAATCTCGCCGGCCAGCACCATCTGCCGGGCCTTCTGCACCTGCGCCACGTTGCGGTAGGTGAGGTTGACCATGTTGACGAGACCGGACATTTCAGCCGCCGTCGCCATCTCGTCGGCCTTGGCATAATTCTCCGCGAGCGGCTTTTCGCACATCACATGCTTGCCCGCGGCGATCAGCTTCAGCGTCGTCGGATAGTGCACCTTGTCGGGCGTAACGTTGGTCACGGCATCGAATTCACCCCAGGCGATCGCCTCGTCGAGCGAGGTGAAGGTGTTCGGGATGTTGTGCCGGGCGGCGAATGCCCGCACCGTGGCCATGTCGAGATCAACGGCCGCGACAAGTTGCACATCAGCAATGGTCGAAAAGTTCATCGCATGGGTATTGGCCATGCCGCCGGTGCCGAGCACCAGCAAACGAATGGGGGCAGTGCTCATTTATAGCCTTCCTCGCCAGCCTGGTGGAGACGCGGACCACGTTCGGTGATCCGCTCAAGCGCCTGCTCGACCGGGACGTTCGGAGCGTCGTGCACGGCGCCGTAGCGCGGCATCGGATTATATGCCCATTTGACCCCGTTGCGGATGACCTGCTGAACATTCGCATCATGATAGGTCGGGTAAGTTTCATGGCCGGGCCGGAAATAGAAGATGTTTCCAGCGCCACGCCGCCATGTCAGGCCCGAGCGGAAAATCTCGCCGCCGGCGAACCACGAGATGAAGACGGTTTCAAGCGGTTCGGGAACCGAGAAGAACTCGCCGTACATTTCCTCGTTTTCCAGCACGAAATTCTCAGGAATGCCGGCCGCAATCGGATGGCCGGGATTGACCGTCCAGATCCGCTCGCGTTCGCCGGCTTCACGCCACTTCAGCGCACAGGGCGTGCCCATCAGCCGCTTGAACGGCTTGGCAAAATGCCCGGAATGCAGAACCAGCAGTCCCATGCCTTCCCAGACCCGCTTAGCGACCCGCTCCACGATCTCGTCGGAGACATCGCCATGCGCCTTGTGACCCCACCAAACGAGCACGTCGGTCTCGGCTAACCGATCCACAGGCAAGCCGTGTTCCGGCTCCTGCAGCGTCGCCGTCGTCGCCTCGATTTGCGCATCCTCGTTCAGCGCAGCGGCAATCGTCGCATGCATGCCGTCGGGATAAATCTCCCGGACGATGGCGTTCTCGCGCTCGTGAATGTTTTCACCCCAGACAACCGTTCTGATCGCCACGTCTATTCTCCTTGGTTAGGACCTGTAACCGCCCGTCAGCAATGCCACGACGCAAACCGTCGCCCCTCTGACCTAGGAAGGAATAAGAACGAAACTAGGGCACGGGAGGAAAAATTTGAAAGCGGTTTGGCACCGAATTTTGCAGGCCGCAGCGGCGGTGTCAAATGGGATTTTATTGTCCCGAAACCTCATCTGGACGCTCCGACACCTGCTTTGGCAGCCTCAAATCAATGCCTGTTTGGAAGCGCTTTGACATCAGGGGTGTAGAATTGTCAGAATGCACCATGGCATGACATAAGCCGACAGATGCGGAGATGTTCCCGCCGGGGATCGACGACAGGAATGAAGCTCAAGGAATTTGCCAAGCATATCGGACTGTCGCCGACGACGGTGAGCCGCGCCTTGAGCGGTTATCCCGAGGTGAACGAAGCGACCCGCATTCGCGTGATGGAGGAAGCTGCCCGCCTCGGCTACCGGCCCAATATCAATGCGGTGCGCCTAGCGACCGGACGGGCCGGTGCCATTGGCGTTGTGATGACAAAAGCCAGCGACTACCAGTTCTCCGAATTCATGAGCGGCATGGCAGAGCGTCTGAGCGGCGAGGATATCGACATCCTGATCACGCCGATGACCGAACACGACACATCAGATGAATTGCAGCTCTACCGGCGGCTGGCAGAAAGCCGCAGGGTGGATGCCGTCGTCATTCATTCGCCGCGTCCCAGAGATCCGCGCATCGCCCTCCTCCACCAGCTGAACCTGCCCTTCATCGTGCATGGCCGCTCGGAGACGGATGTGCCGCATGCCTGGCTGGACATCGACAATGAAGGTGCGATCCGCCGCAGCACCGAGCATCTGCTCGATCTCGGTCACCGGCGCATCGCGATGCTGAATGGCCGGGAAGGCCTGACCTTCACACTGCATAGACTTGCAGGCTACAAGGCGGCCCTCTCGTCGTGCGGAGTGGAGATCGACCCGAAGCTTGTGACCCATAGCGACTTCACCGACGAGATCGGCTTCCGCATCGCCTGCTCGATGCTGGACGAGCGCCCGCGCCCCACGGCGTTCGTCGCGGGCTCAATGATGACGGCACTCGGCATCTATCGTGCAGCTAGATCGAGAAACCTAGTCGTCGGCCAAGACATCTCGGTCATCGCCCATGACGATGTCTTCCCCTATCTGACCGCAGAAAACATGGTACCCGCACTTTCAACCACGCGCTCCTCGATCCGCGCAGCCGGAACGCGCATCGTCGACCTCGCGCTAGAGATGCTGTCAGGCCGCGAGCCCTCTGACATAGGCGAGCTTTGGCCGATCGAGCTTATCCTGCGCGAGACGAGCCGCCCCGTGCCGAAGGAAAAGGCCGAATGACGAACGTCGCCAGCAAGCGGGTCATCGTCATAGGCCACATCAACCATGACCGTATCTGGCGGCTGACCGAGCCGCTTCGCGCCGGCGGCCGCATTGCCTGGTCGTCGCGCGAGACCCGCCTTGGCGGCGGTGGATACTTCACCGCCAGACGGCTGCTGGATCTCGGCCATGACGTGGCGCTTCTCTCGAATTTGATGGCGGATGCCCACGGGGAGACCGCGCTTGCGGATCTCCAGGCGACAGGGTTCGACACGAGACTGATCGCACGCCGCGAGGGTGGGACCGATTTTGCCGATATCCTGCTCGATCCGATCGGCGAGCGCACCATCCTGTCGAGCGAACACCGGCTATCGCGCACCTTCCTGCTCGACAAGCCCGTGCATGCCGATGCCTTTTACGTGAACGCGCCGAAACTGCCGCAGACCATTTTCGAATCGCTGGAGCGCGCCCCTCTCGTCGTGTCGCAACTGCCGCTTCGCGACGGCGGACCACGACCGGTCGATGTCATGGTGGGGTCGAAAGCCGATCTTCCTGGCATGGCACTGGGGGATATCTGGCGCATGGCTGCAGAACTCGGCACACAACGCCTGGCACAGCTCGTGATGACCGACGGACCGGGTCATATCTCGCTCTTTGACGGAGATACGGAGCGGACGATATCTCTTGCCCGCACGGTCAGCGTCCGGGACACGATCGGCGCCGGCGACAGCTTCAGCGGGGCTCTGCTTCATGGATTGCTCGAAGGCAGTGACATTGTCGAGGCGACAAGGCTCGCAGGAGACATCACGACGGATTGGCTGGAGCAGCGAGAACAGGCAGCACATGCCTCGGCAACCGAAAAATCAATCTCCTAGCATCTTTATTTGATCGCCTTCCGGGAACCGGTGAGCCGCCTGCGAGTTCATCGCTGCGAAATGGAGGAAGGCATGACCGAAGCCGATTTTACCTGGACCCGCCCCGTCGAACTGGAACTGCCCTGCGGACTGACCCGGCGCTTCCTGAATGCCTATGACGCACTCGACTTTCTCGATGCCGAATGGCCGACCAGACGTGGCTTCGCCTATGAGCGCGCCATTCGCCTGTGCCGGCACGCTTTGCGCGGCAGCCGCTCGTCGGAACTGGCCCGCAGTGCCTTCCTAGCGGCTGCCGCCGAGGCTGGAATTCGGGAATGCATGGATCCGGCGCGCCAGATCAGTTTCCGTCCGCAACGCAACCATGCCGTTGCCTGAGGGGAACGCAAAGGGCGCAAAAGTGCGGCCTTTTCATTGCCTTCGAAACCGGCAAGCCCGAGGGGACAAAAGCATCGCCCCTTCACGGTCGGCAGTTCTCTCCCTCACATCAATTATCCGCCGTGAGGATGGCAACAACCTGGTCATCCATCACGTCTCGAATCATGACGGCTTCCCTCTTGGTATATTCGCGCCCCGAAAGCACTTCGCTCCAGGCTCGATCACGGAAGCCATCGGGTAGCACCAGCCTGGTGTCAGCCCAGAACTGATCAGCCTCCCGTCCACGACCGTCCCGGAGCATGGCCATCGGATAGCGAGAGGCGAGCGTCACCACTGCTTGATCGCCATGCCGACGGGCAAAGGCGATCACATGCTGTCGCCGAGTACCTTCGCACTCCAAGGGAACATAGTCACCTTGCAAGAAGAGCTTCGGCTTTTTGTGGCGCAGGGCGAGAAGGCGCCCCACCAGTGCCTGCTTCAACCATCCAGCCTCCAGTGCCTTGCGGTCGTTCCAAGACACCGACGCATTCGGATCGAACTCTGACAGCGTGGAGAAGGCCTGCGGACGGCGGTTGTCGGGGTCGACGAAGCTCAAGTCGATGCCTTCGCTGCCCTGATAAATGTCGGGGATGCCGGGCGCGGTCAGCTTGATCGCTGTAAGGCTGAGGCTGTTGATCAGACCGCCGTGAATGAGCGGGCGGATCTCGTCGGAGACTTCCCGAACGAAGGCATGGTTGTCGAGCATGAGCGTCCGGACATAGTCCCTCACGGCCGTCTCGAAGACTTCGTTGACGCCGTTCCAGTCACTGCGCAGCTTGGCCTCTCGTACGGATTTCTCCAGGAAGGCAAGAAGCCGCTCCGTGAAGTCGGCGACACCTTCCTGATCCCCGGCATGGAGCTCCACCGGCCAATGCGCGGCGATCGCCTGGAAGATCATCCATTGGAGCTCGGGATCTGGCGCCGGCCCGTCATCGAGGATCTGGACAGCACCGTTGTTCATCTCCCGCCACCGCTTGAAGAGACTGACGAAACGATCGGCATCTTCGGCCAGCGCAAAAAGCCGCGCGCGGGCGTCTTCGCCTCGTTTCGTGTCATGGGTGGACGAGGCAGAGAGCCCGAGAGGCTGGTTGACAAGCCGTTTGCCCATCTCGGAATGGAAGTGGTCGAGCCCACCCTCATCCGGCTCCAGCTCGCCGCCAACTTCATTAAGCGCAAGAAATTCGACATGGCGAAAGAACAGCGTGTCTTCCAGCGATTTCGCCATCAGCGGCCCGGTCAGCTGCTGGAAGCGCCTCCGGAAAATGTCATCCGCGACACGATCATCCTCAGAGCGTCCCGATCCCTTGAGCATGTCAACGATCGACCAGGCGGCATCGGCGGCTGTGGCATCCAGCCGGGTCTTCGCCCCGGCCAACACCTGATCGAGAAGCTGGCAATCGTCAGGCGACATCTGCCCTTGGGCGCCGTAGGTCCGATAGCGGGGAAAGCCGAGAAGAAGCTCCTCCAGCCCCCTGCGCATCGTCTCCTCCACAAGTCCAAGCAGTTCGCTTCCCTGCTTGACCAGCGCCTTGACCTCACCGGCAAAATTCACCCGGATCATCCGGAGCTTCGCTTCTCGCATCCGCTCCGGGATGGACAAGGCTTCACCGGCAAGCACCCCATAGGCCTGGCGCAGTTGTAGAAAGCCCTCGGTGTCGAGGAAGGCAGGCACCTGCGCCGCGATGAATTCGTATCCAGTCGAACCCTGAACAGGCCAGTCGGTGGGCAGTTGCTCACCGGGGGCAAGGATCTTCTCGACGACAATGTAGACATCGTCTCCAACGCAGCGGCGCAGCCGCTGCAGATAACCGGCGGGATCGGCGAGGCCATCGACATGGTCGATCCGCAATCCGTCCACATGACCGGACCGGACCAAGTCCAGGATGGTTCGATGGGCATCATCGAACACGTCTTCGGCTTCAACCCTCAGCCCCACCAAGCCGGCGATTTCGAAGAAGCGCCGATAGCTCAAGCCCTTGGCCGCTTCCGACCAGTGCATCAGGCGATAGGGCTGCAGATCATGGACGGACATGAGGAACTGCGGGTCACCAAAGCGTTCGTTCATGAGAGCGATCAGGCGGTCGTAGCCATCGTCGGCGCAAAGCGCACGGACCGCGTCGTGGAACACCTCTTCCTCGCCAGCCTCTGCGTGCCGCCCCAGTTCGGCAAGCTGTGCAGCCAGGGTATCGTCGCCTCCTTGAAGGACCGTGGGATAGGTCGAAGGATTGAGCGGGTAGAAACTGTCGAAGTACCGGATAGCAAGCGCCCCATGCTCGCGGTCGAGCGAGAGTGTGACCTCGCCTTCCGAGGCCGCTTGCTCGAAGGGCTTGCCCAGGAAAGGCAAGGTCAGCCGCTGGCTCCAGTCGACGTCGAAATAGTGCCCGTACTGGCTCGCCTCACCCCATTCAATGACGCTGCGCCACCACTTGTTTTCGAGGCTCGCCGCCATGTGGTTGGGTACAATGTCGAGGATCAGACCGAGTCCCTCTGCCTTAAGTTCGGCAGACAGCCGCTCGAGCCCCTTGCGGCCACCGAGCAGCGGATCGATCAAGTTGGCATCGGTGACATCATAACCATGAGTCGAACCTCCCGTAGCGGCGAAAACGGGCGAAGCATAGAGATGCGTGATGCCGAGCCGCTTCAGATATGGCACCAGCCCGATGGCACGGTCGAAATCCATGCCACCGCGGAACTGCAGGCGGTAAGTTGAGACGGGAAAGGGCATGCTGGCATCCTTGGGCGTGGCGGTGTCCGACGCCAGCTAACGCCGTCCTGCCCCCCTTGTTCCACCTGAAATGGTGGATGCAGCACCCTCCGTTTTTCCCTTCAGCCTGCGCGATTCCTCGGGGCCGATCAGCAACACGAACGTGGGGTGTGAAGTTGTGCGGTCCTGGACAACGCCGAACAGGCAAAGGGCCGCTCTCACGGGCGGCCCTTTCCATAGAAGCAATCTGCGGTCCTCAGGCGGCGAGCGCGGTGGGTATGGGGCTCAGTCCCTCGAATGTTGGGTGGGCGATGTAATAGCCTTGAATAAGGTCCACACCGAGATCCGTCAGCATCTCGAGTTCGCCGAAGGTCTCCACACCCTCACATACAGCCGTAACGCCGAGATCGCGCAGCATGTCGAGCGTCCGTCTCACCACGATCTGCTTGACCCTATCCGTGTCGATGCCACGGATCAGATCCATGTCGAGCTTGACCAGATCCGGTTGGAATTGCGTCAGAAGGTTGAGACCGGAATAGCCGGCCCCGAAGTCGTCTATCGCCGTCTTGAAGCCGATCTCGCGGTAGCTTCTCAGGATGTTAAGCAGATGGGCCGTATCAAGCTTCTCGACCTCGGTGAACTCGAAGATGATCCGGTCGAGCGGGAAATCCGTGCGGCGCGCAGTCTCCAGCGTCTGGCGAATACAGGCACGCGGCTCGTAGACGGCATTCGGCATGAAGTTGATCGAGAGGTGTGGCATCGCGTGACGAGGAAAGAGGTCCGCCGCGAGCTCTATGGCTCGCACCCGGCATTGCTGGTCGAACGCATAGCGATTATCGGGATCGACGAGGGAGAGGACAGACCCGGCTCCGCTCCCGTCAACGCCCCGGACCAAGGCCTCATGCGCGAACACTTCACGGCGACGCGTATCGATGATCGGCTGGAAAGCCATTGAAAACGTTGATCCGAAGGCGGTTCCATTTTTGCAACCTTGGCAACTCATCACGCCTCCTATGCTTGACCTACTGTAATAAATCAAAACCATCTTAAGGAAGGCTGAAGTGCCAACTCCAATAATTTCAGAATAAGCAACCATTCGTGCTGGGCAATTCATGACGTTTTTTGGATCGCTGATTTAACTAATCGATATAATCGAATATTCTCAGGGCGTGAGGCTGATTCGAGAAAGCCTCGTGGGCTAAATGACTTAGCTGGGGATGCGGACATGACTGACCATACCGAAATCGAGACTTGGGCGATGGTGCGTGCGCAGCAGATCGTCATGCAGCAGGGTGCCAATCTGGTCGTTGCTGCCCAAAGGCTGGACCACAAGAAGACCACTGCCAACACATATGCATTGCGCACGGCGATCATGGCATCGCTGATCGAAGCGCTGAAGTCTCCACCATCAGAGGCAATGGCGTCACTGGACGTCAGAACCGTCCAGGCCTGAAAGCGGCGCCAGAGTTACGACCTGCGGGCGGGAAGCACCCATTTGTCGCCGATAAGGCGATCGTATTCCGCCGGTTCAAAGGCTTCGAAGCCGCCACCGGGATAAAGCGTGAGCTCGCCGACGTAGAGATTGTCGCCCGTGTCGAACAGATCGACGCGGACGAAATCCAGGTCGCGACCAAGGGCTTCCGAAAGAGACACCATCAGGTCGAATTGCTCCGGCCGCGGGATTTCCTGCGGATAGGGCGGATAGTAATCCGGGTCGAAGAAGGGCAGACGCTCCCAGTCGCGGGAATAGGTGGCGGAGTATCCCTGATCGTCAGTACGTGTGTCGATGATGATATGCGACAGCCGGCCCTTGAAGACGAAACAGCGGTAATCCCAGGGAATGCCGCCGTCCTTGCTTAGCATCTTCTCGATGACGACCTTGCGCTCGACCTGCGAATAGGCCCATTCCCTGTTGTACCGGGCATGATCGATCGACAACCACTTGGCGCAGGGATCATGGCGCTTGAGCGCTTCGACATCCTCGGGCGTATAGAGAAACTCACCGAGTCCACTCGCATGGTTTGGCTTGATGACCACTGGCAGCGGGATCGTCGTCCAGTCGACATCGGAGAGCTTCGTGCCGGCCCAATAGGTCGGGATCACGTGCTGGGCACCGACCTTCTCGGCGACAAAGTCCTTTACCGCAAGCTTGTCGACGAGCTTGCCATAGAGCGGATTGCGGTCGTGGATCTTCCGGTACTGGACCTTTTCCGAAAAGGTCTTGGGGTGGTCGACATCGGGCCATTCGCCCTTGATGCTCCAGAACTTGAGCTGGATGTAGAGCTTGTCCGGCAGCGGAGCGATCAGGCGCCAGAAGATGCGCTTCATGAGATAGCGAAACGAGCTCTGGTCATAACCAGCCCGGATGAAGCTTTCCTTCTGTTCTTCTGCCAAGACCGCGTCTCCGTTTCCCGTTGCCGGCGAACTTTAGAGGCCCGGGTTTATCGTCGAGTTAATCGGAAGCCCTGAATACCGCCTTTCCTTCAGCTTGATCGACGGCGTCAGACATGCGAGCGTCGGTCATGCGCATTCTGCTCGTGGAAGACACGCTCGACGTCGGAGAGGCCATCTCCCGCCGCTTTGAAACCATCGGCCATACGGTCGATTGGCAAACCGATGGCCGTGCTGCAGCCGACATCCTGGATTTCACCGAATACGACCTCGTCATTCTCGACGTGATGCTGCCGGGAATGGACGGCTTCTCGATCCTGAAGCGGTTGCGCGATGGCGGCAGCACGGTACCTGTCCTCGTGCTGACGGCGCGTTCCGAGATCGACGATCGCGTCGGTGCGCTCGATCTTGGAGCGGACGACTACCTCGTGAAACCTTTCGACTTTCGTGAACTGGAGGCGCGCGCCCGGGTCTTGATGCGTCGCCGTGCCGGTGGCGAGGCAACCAATGTCATCGTCTGCGGCGACGTTCTGCTAGACCGAAGCCAGCGCTCGGTGAAGGTCGGCAATCGCGAGGTCCCACTGAAGCGCCGCGAGATGACCCTGCTTGAAATCCTCGCCAGTCGGCCCGGGCGCGTCTTCAGCAAGGATCAGCTTCTCGACCAGCTTTTCGGCTTCGACGAACCGGCCGGACCGAATGCGATCGAACTCTATGTCGGACGCCTGAGGAAGAAGCTCGAAGGCGCGAAGGCCCGCATCGTGACCGTCCGTGGCGTCGGCTATCAACTGGTGTCCGATGCAGAGGACTAGGCGCTCTCTTTTTGCCCGTCTGGTGATCCGCGTCGCGGTGGTTCTGACCGGAGGCGCAGCGATACTGATGACAGCCGCCTGGTTCTATGCCCGGGCCGCTGCCGACGAAGCCTATGACCGGCTGCTACAAGGCGCTGCGATCCAGATCCTCGACAGCCTCGTGGTCGAAGAGGGACGCATTGCCGTCGACCTGCCGCCGAGCGCCTTCGAACTGCTCGGCCTCGCGCCGCGCGACAAGATCTTCTACCGCGTCGTCGCGCCCGATGGCACCACGCTGACGGGCTACGAGGACCTCGACTTCCCGGCCGATGTGAGCAATGCCCGGACCCAGGCCCGCTTCGAGACCGCCAGCTTCCGCAGCCTGCCGGTGCGCATCGTCGCCGCTAGCCGTGCGATCGCCGATCCCGCGATCGGTGGCTGGGCGAATGTCCTGATTGCCCAGACGACCGAGGCCCGGCAGGAACTGACCACGGAGCTCACCACCCGGGCGCTCGTGCTGGTCGGCGTGATGAGCCTTCTCGCCCTCGGCGGCACCATTTTGGCTGTGCGTTACTCGCTTCGCCCGCTGGACGCGCTCGGCGACACGCTGCGCCGCCGTGACAGCCAGGATCTGACGCCACTGGCGGTCGACGTGCCCCACGAACTCTCCCCCTTCGTCGAGTCGATCAACCACTTCATGCGTCGCCTCGACGATCGCCTGCGCCTCCTGCAGCGCTTCATCGCCGACAGCGCCCACCAGATCCGCACACCGCTGACGGCGCTTTCGGCTCAGGTGAGCCTGATCGACGAGGAGGCGTTGTCCGAGAACGACCGACGCCACCTGAACCGGGTTAAGAACCGCACCTCGGAACTAGCGCGCTTCACCACCCAGCTCCTCAACCATGCCATGGTGATCCACCGCTTCGACTCGGTACAGCTATCGCCAGTCGACGTGGTCGACGTGGCCCGCAAGGCTTTCCGGGCCGCTGTCCCGATCACCGTCGATCCGGATATCGTCGTGTCCTTCGAGGCCCCACCGGAAGCACTCATGGTGCTTGGTGATGGCTTGAGCCTGCGCGAGGCCATCGTCAATGTCATCGACAACTCGCTCCGCCACGGGGTCGTATCCAGTCTTGCCGTTCGCGTCGTCCAGCGCGGCAATTTCGTGCTGGTCGAGGTGGAGGATGACGGCCCCGGCATTCCCGCACAGGATTGGCAGCAGGTCACCCGGCGCTTCGTCTCGTCGAAGACGGGTGAAGGCAGCTCCGGGCTCGGCTTTGCCATCGCCTCTGAAGTGGCGACGACGCTGAAAGGTGCGCTTGGTTTCCGCGAGCCCACCCCTGAGAGTGGCTTTACTGTGTTCCTTGAGCTCCCCCTGCTGGACAAGAGGTCCACCCCATGAATCCCTGGAGAATGACCAGAAAACTCGTAGCCTGCCTGCTGACCACGACCCTCGCCTCGACATCCGTCTGGGCGCTCGAAGGTGACAGGTCCATGTTTCCGGCACCGGCCGGGGAACGCGCCCGGCTTGTGATCAACGGGGTGACCGATGCTGAGGTGATCGCACCACTCATCCGCGACTTCCAGCAAATTGCACCTGATATTACGGTCGAGTTCAACGACTACGTGAGCAACGACCTGTTTCGCGAGGCGGAACAAGCCTGCCGCGACAAGCGCAGCCATGGCGATCTCTGGATCTCCTCCTCGGTCGACCATCTGGTGAAGCTCGCCAATGACGGTTGCGCCCGGTCCCATCAATCCGCGGAGACCGAACGGGTATCCGCCTGGGCAAACTGGCGCGACGAGATCTTCGGCTTTGCCTTCGAGCCCGCCGTCATCGTCTTCGACGCCTCCCAGGTGCCGCCGGAAGACGTGCCACGATCGCATGTGGAAATCGCCGAACTTCTGCGTCGCAAGCCGGATGAGTACTGGACACGCATTGGCACCTACAATGTCCAACTCTCAGGCGTCGGCTATCTCCTCGCCTTCCACGACGCCCAGCAGGCCCCCACGAGTTATGGCCGATTGCTCGAAAGTTTCAGCCGCGCGCAGGTCGTGACCAGCTGCTGCAACAAGGAGGTGCTGGACATGATCGAAACCGGCCAGCTGAAGATCGCCTACAATATCCTTGGCTCCTACGCCTATGCGCGTTACCTGCGCAACAACGACATGCGGGTCGTGGTACCACGCGACTACACGCTCATCCTCACGCGTGGCGCGATGATCCCGACCCATTCGCCCCAGCCGGAACTGGCCGCCCGTTTCCTCGACTATCTCGTCTCGGAGCGCGGACAGAAGGTCGCTCGGGAAAAAGCCTTCTACTTTGCCGAAAACGCGCCACTGCCGCCTGGCGTCGATGGCCCGACTTCACTGATCGAATCCGGTATCGGCCGTCCCATCAGGGTCGGACCCGCCCTGCTTGCCGCCCAGGATCGGGCAACCCGCGAGGAGTTCATCCGCAACTGGACCTCTCTCTTTTCGCCAGGCATCCCATGAGAAAAAGGGCCAGCGTCGCCGCCAGCCCCTTCAAGAACCTCTGGATGAAGGACGTCAGTCCTCTTCCTGGAAGACCTCCTCGCGCTTCTTCTTGACGCTCGGAAGGAAGACCACGATCAGCACCGCCAGCGCGATCAGGAGAAGGGTCGCACTGATCGGTCGCGTGACGAAGGTCGACGGATCGCCTCGCGACAGGATCATGGCACGGCGCAGGTTTTCCTCGAGAAGTGGCCCGAGCACGAAGCCGAGCAGCAGCGGTGCCGGCTCGCAACGCAACTTGACCAGCACATAGCCGATGAGCCCGAAAAAGGCGACGGCGTAGAGGTCGAAGATGTTCCCGTTGACGCTGTAAACCCCGATCGAGCAGAAGGCCATGATGATCGGGAAGAGCACGTAATAGGGGATGGTCAGGAGCTTCACCCAGAGCCCGATCAGCGGCAGGTTGAGCACCAAAAGCATCAGGTTGCCGATCCACATGGAGGCGATGATCCCCCAGAACAGCGCCGGCTGTTCGATGGCGACATTCGGGCCGGGCACAATGCCCTGGATGATCATGGCGCCGACCATGAGCGCCATGACCGGATTGGCCGGGATGCCGAGCGTGAGCAGCGGGATGAACGATGTCTGGGCGCCGGCATTGTTGGCCGATTCCGGACCCGCCACCCCTTCGATCGCGCCATGTCCGAACTCTTCCGGGTTCTTCGACATGCGCTTCTCGACCGTGTAGGACGCAAACGAGGCGAGGATTGCACCACCACCCGGCAGGATGCCCAGCGCCGAGCCGATGCCCGTGCCGCGCAGCACGGGGCCGACCATGCGCTTGAAATCATCGCGCGTTGGCATGAGGCCGCTGACCTTGGTGATCAGCACGGATCGATTGCGGTCGCTTTCGAGATTGCGCAGAATTTCTGCCACCCCGAAGACGCCAACGGCGACAGCGACGAAGTTGAGCCCGTCGGCATATTCAGTGATGCCCATCGTGAAGCGAGGCGTACCCGTATAGATGTCGGTCCCGACAAGACCTAGCAGCAATCCGAGGGCGACCATTGCGAGCGCCTTGATGATCGAGCCATGGGCGAGCGCGATCGAGGAGACGAGACCGACGATCATCAGGGAGAAGTATTCCGCCGAGCCGAATTCGAGTGCGATGGCGGTGAGCGGTGGCGCGAAGATCGCGACGAGAAAAGTCGAGACCGTACCTGCGAAGAAGGAGCCGATCGCGGCAATGGCAAGGGCTGCCCCTGCCCTGCCCTTGCGCGCCATCTGATAGCCGTCGATCGCTGTGACGGCAGACGAGGATTCGCCGGGCATGTTGATCAGGATGGCAGTCGTCGAGCCGCCATATTGCGCACCGTAGTAAATGCCGGCCAGCATGATCAGCGACGAGACCGGCTCGAGCTGGAAGGTGATCGGCAAGAGCATGGCAATGGTGGCCGTAGCGCCGATACCGGGGAGCACGCCGATCAATGTGCCCAGGATGACGCCGATCAGACAGAAGAACAGATTCTCGATCGAACCTGCAGTCGAGAAGCCGAGGGCGAGATTGCTGATGAAATCCATGGCTTACGTCCTCAGAACCGGAACCAGGGGCCGAAGCGCTCAAACGGCAGGCCGAGGCCATAGCTGAACACGAGGACCGAGAAGAAGGTGATGCCGGTCGCAAGCGCCAGTGCCGCTGGCACCCTCAGGCGCTCGGATGCAAAGCTTGCGATGAAGGCCGCAACGAAAAGGGCGGGCACGAAGCCGGCTCCGCGGACCAGGAGGCCGAAAACGATGGGTGCTGGCAGGATGAAGATCAGGCCACGCCAAGCGATCGCACCGATCAGCTCACCGGTGACACGTACCGACTGCACCAGGATTACAATGCCCAACAGTGTCAGGATCGCGGCCAGGACGAGCGGAAAATATCCCGGGCCCATGCGGAATGCCGTGCCCAGTTCGAGCGACAGAGACTGGATGACGAAGAACAGGCCAAGCGCTATGAAGAGCAGACCACACAACAGATTGGCGGTATCGAAGCGTAAGGATTTCATTGGATCCCCCTAAGAATATGCCGAGCGTTTCGCAGAAACGCCCGGCACCAGAAACCTCGCGCCCCGACAGATGATCGGGTCGCAAAGCATCGAAATCATCAGTCGGCGTACTGACCGGCGGCTTCAATCACCGGCTTCCAGCGAGCGATCTCGCTCTCCAGTTTCGCCTTGAGGGCCTCGGGGGTGACATCACTGTCCGGCGACGGAGCAGTTCCAAGTTCGGCAAAGCGGGCGACGACGTTTTCGTCCTGGAGTGCCTTCTTGAGCGAGCCGTTGAGCTTTGCGATCGCGTCCGCGGGCGTGCCCTTCGGGACATAGACGCCGTGCCAGATGCCGACCTGAAAGTCGTTGAGGCCACCTTCGGCAGCGGTCGGCACGTCAGGCAGAACCGAAAGACGCTCGGCAGAGGTCACGGCGTAAGCCTTGATCGTACCGCCCTGGATCTGCTTCGTCGTATTGGTGGTCTGGTCGCACATGATATCGACCTGGCCGCCGAGCAGATCGGTCATCGCAGGACCCGTGCCCTTGTAGGGAACGGTCACGACCGGCGTCTCGATCTGGCTCATGAACAACATGCCGCAAAGATGCGAGGCAGCGCCGATGCCGGCATTGGCGACGGTGACCGTGTCCTTGTTGGCCTTCACATACTCCACCAAGCCCTTGAGGTCGGTCGGCTCGAAGTCCTTGCGGGCGACGATGGTCATAGGAACGTCGGTGACGAGGCCGACATAGTCGAAGGCATTGAGCGGATCATAGGCGAGCTTGCGATAGAGGGTCGCGCTGGTGGCCATGCCGATGTGGTGGAGAAGCATCGTGTAGCCATCCGGCTCCGAGCTGGCGACGCGGCCGGCGCCGAGCGTACCGCCGGCACCGCCGACATTCTCGACCAGAACCTGCTGGCCGAGATCCTTCGACATGGATTCGGCCACCAGACGCGCGACGGTGTCGGTCGGGCCACCAGCCGCGAAGGGAACGACCATGGTGATCGACCGCTCGGGATAGGTCTGGGCGGATGCGGATGCTGCGATGAAGGTAGCCGCGATTGCGGTCGCGCTGAAAAGCGACTTGAGGAATGTCATGAAGGCCTCCCGGTTCGATTGATCCCGCCAGCGTGGCTCCTCCCTCGCCGGCTTTGGATGTCGCGATCTTCCTCGGCTTCATCCCCGTCACAATGCAGGGGTTAATGCTGCATCACAATTTTCCGGGCCATCGCACTGCAGCATGGGTGCCTTTCCCCCCATTGCATGGAGATCATGGGTGGATTTCCACCCATGATCGGGACATGCTCGTCGGACACAGCTTTGCTAATCTCCTCCGTCCAGCGCCAGATTCTTGTCCAGTCCATGCTTCTGCATCTTCTCATACAGGGTTTTGCGCGAGATGCCGAGCTGCTCATAGACCGGCCGCAATGCGCCTCCATGAGCGGTAATCGCATTGGCAATCAACTGCTTTTCATAGGCAGCAACCTTGTCGGCAAGCCTGGTATTAGCCGTCTCCAGCGCCGTGGCACTGTCTAGACCCGTTTCGAGACCGAGCACCAGCCGGTCAGCCGCATTGCGCAATTCGCGCACATTGCCGGGCCATTCGCGCCCGGCGATCTCGGACAGGATTTCCGGCTCGACCTCCATGTCATCGCGGCCGTAGCGGGCACAGGCCTCGCGCACGAGATGCAGGAAGAGAAGCGGAATATCGGCCCGGCGCTGCGCCAGCGACGGCACGCGCAGCGTCACGACGTTGAGCCGATAGAAGAGATCGGCCCTGAAGCGCCCCGCCGCCACCTCGCCTTCGAGATCCACCTTGCTCGTGGCGAGGAAACGCACGTCGAGCGGTACCGTCTCGTTCGAGCCGAGCCGCGTGATCGTCCGCTCCTGCAGGACCCGGAGGAACTTTGCCTGAAGATCGAAAGGCATCGAGCCGATCTCGTCGAGCAGGATGGTGCCACCGCGTCCATGTTCGAACTTGCCGTAACGCGCCCTGAGAGCGCCGGGAAAGGCACCGGCCTCGTGGCCGAAGAGTTCGCTCTCGATCAGGGTTTCCGGAAGGGACGCACAGTTGATTGCGAGGAACGGTCCCTTCGAACGGGCGCTGACATCATGCAAGCCGCGAGCGACGACTTCCTTGCCGGCACCGGTCTCTCCGATGATCAGCGCATCGGCCTCCGTCGCCCCGATCGCCCGCAGACGATAGCGCAGGTCGACCATGACAGGGGTACGGCCGGGGAGCCGCGTCTCGATATCGTCCCGCTTTCCGGCGACGGCTCTCAGTCGTCGATTTTCCAGAACAAGCGAGCGCCGGTCGAGCGCATGTCGGACGACCCCGGCCAGCGCCTGGCTGGCAAAGGGCTTTTCAATGAAGTCGTAAGCCCCCTCGCGCATCGCCTTCACGGCCAGTTGCACCTCGCCATGGCCGGTCACGAGAATGACCGGGATCTCGTGATCGAGTTCGCGGATCCGATGCAGCAGTGTCATGCCGTCCAGGCCTGGCATGCGGATATCGCTGACGACGACGCCGTCGAAACCGAAGCCGACGCGCGACAGGATCTCCTCGCCCGAAGCAAAGGCCTTGACCTGCAGGCCGTGCAGTTCCAGCGCCTGACTGGTGGAGAACCGCAGCTCCTCCTCGTCATCGACGAGCAACACCTGCCCAGAACTCATTCCGCCGCCTCGTTCAATGCTTCCGCTTCCAGAAGTTCGATGCGGAAGAGCGCGCCGCCGCCGTCGCGCTGACCGACGTTCAGGCTTCCGCCGAAATCTTTGATGATATTGTAGGAGATCGACAGCCCAAGGCCGAGCCCCTTGCCCACGCCCTTGGTCGTAAAGAAGGGATCGAAGATGCGCTCCACGATGGCAGGCGGGACTCCCGGGCCACGGTCGCCGATCTCGATCACGACACGACCTTTCTCCCGACGGGCCCAGAGTTCGATTTTCCGGTCGTCCAGTCCTTCGACCGCATCGCAGGCATTGGTCAGGATATTGACCAGCACTTGTTGCAAGCGCACCGAGCCACCCTGAACGGGCGGAAGGTCTGGTTCGAAATTCATCACGATACTGGCATCTGCGGTACCGAGACGGGCCGAGACGATTTCGAGTGTCTCCTCCACCACGTCTTCGATGCAGATCGGCCCGAGCTTCTCGTTGGGCTTGCGCGCAAAATTGCGCAAGTGCCGCGAGATCGAGGCCATGCGGTCGATCAGGTTGGAGATACGGCCGAGGTTGTCGCGCGCTTCGCCGATCCGGTCGCGGTCGATCAGCATGGTCGCGCTGTCGGCATAGGTCTTGGCGGCCGCGAGAGGCTGATTGAACTCATGCGACAGGGCTGCCGACATCTGGCCCAGGCCCGCGAGCTTGCCCGCCTGGATAAGATCGGCCTGCGTCTGGCGGAGCTGCAGGTTGACGCGCGCGAGATCGGCCGTGCGCTCCTCGACGCGCCGTTCCAGTTCGGCTTGTGCCTCGATCTGCATATGCATGCGCTCCTGCAGCCGTGCCCGCCGCTGGATGACGACTGCGAGCCCCAGGACGAACAGGCAGAGGAAAAGAAGGATTGCGACCAGCATGGTCCGTGCCTGGGCATGAATCGTGCCGGTGTCGAAGAGCACCTTCACCGTCCAGTCCGCATCCGGCATGTATTGTTCAAGCACCAGATATTCCCGCGACCCGCCTCTCTGGTTGACAGTCATCAACGTGTGTTCGTCGATCCTGCCCGCCCCTATGGGCAATTCCCTGAGCTTCGCATCGGAATAGCGCCGCGAGGCAGCGGTGCGCTCCAGGCGCTCCGGCGTCAGCGGAAGCACCGAGGCATACAGCCATTCAGGGTTCCCGGTCATGAAGATGATGCCTTCCGGATCATGCACCAGGATCTTGTATTCGCCCCCCTGCCAGGAGGACTCGATGCCTTCGATATCGACCTTGAAGGCAATGACGCCGCGGACCACGCCATCGATCTCGATCGGCGAGGAAAAGTAGTATCCGCGCTTGGCAGAGGTCGTGCCGAGCGCATAGAAACGCGCCTGCTTGCCGGCCGCCGCCTCGTAGAAATAGGGACGGTAGCTGAAGTTCTCGCCGACGAAGCTCGCTGGACCGTCAAAATTGCTGGCGGCAATCGTGTTGCCGTCCATGGTCATCACATAGATGTCGGAGGATTCGAGCAGCCCGTTGATATCCTTCAGATACCGGTTGGCATTGTCCCGAAGCACCATATTGCCCGGATCGAGGATCAACTCCTCCATATCCTCGTGATCGGCAATCAGAGCTGGCAGCATCTCGTAGCGCTTGAGATGACCCGACAGAGCCGCAGTCGCCAGTCGCAAGGCGCTGCTCGCCTGTAGCGAGGCCTCGTCCATGACGCTCTGTGTCAGGAACCGATTGCCGGCCGTCATGACGGCAAAGGCTGCCAGGACGAGAAGGAGCATGAGCCCGCCGATCACGCGACGTGCCTTCTCCAGCCGGACCGCCGGGTTGATAGAGCCTGCCGTCAAATCCTGTCTCCTCCTGCTGGCCACAGGATAGCGGCCGAGACTTTGCTTTCCAAGCGACGTCTTTCAAGGCGCGCTCGCCCAAAGAAAAACCGCCGGCCACTAACGGACCGGCGGCGATTGTTCTGTAGCGCTGCGTGGAAATCAGGCTGCGCGGCTATGCGAATGTGCTGCCGGACGACGGGCTTCTGGCGCCAGCTTGAACTGGTTGACGAGCTGCATCAGCGCATCCGCCTCATCTGCAAGCTGGCGGGTTGCAGCATTCGTCTCTTCGACCATGGCAGCATTGCGCTGGGTCATCTGGTCCATCTCGTTGACAGAGGAATTGACCTCCGCCAGCCCGTTTGACTGATCACGACTCGCCATGGCGATGACCGAGACGCGGTCGGCAACCGTGATGATGTTGGCAGATATTTCCGCGAGCACCGCGCCGGTCTGCTGCACCAGCTTGGCACCGGACGAGACTTCTGTACTCGACTTGTGGATGAGGTCCTTGATCTGCTGGGCAGCACCCGCCGAGCGCTGCGCCAGTTCGCGGACTTCCTGTGCGACGACGGCAAAGCCTTTGCCGGCCTCGCCCGCACGCGCCGCTTCGATGCCGGCATTCAGTGCCAGCAGGTTCGTCTGAAAGGCGATTTCGTCGATGACATCGATGATCTGCACGATCTGGCCAGAGGCATCCTCGATCCGGCCCATGGCGTCGATGGCATTGCCGACAACCGTCGACGAGGTATCAGCGCGACCTTTGGTATCGGCAACGATGCTGTTCACTTCCTCGGCCCGCTCGGCAGACGACTTCACGGTGACCGTGATCTCGTCGACGGCTGCCGCCGTTTCCTCGAGCGAGGCTGCCTGCTGTTCGGTGCGCTTGGCCAGCTGGTCCGCCGCACTGCTCATCTCGGCGGCGTTGCGCTGGATCATGTAGGTGTTCGAGCGGATCTGCGTCAACGTATCCTGCAGATGCTCCAGCGACTGGTTGAAGTCGTTGCGCAGCTGTTCGAGGCGACCGTGGAACGGCGTGTCGATGGTCTCGGAAATATCACCCTTGGCGAGACGACCGAGGCCCGAGGCCAGCGCCGTGACGGCGAAATCGATCTGGCGGTCGATTTCCTGCTTTTCGAGATCATTGCGGCGACGCTCTTCGTCGGCCTGAACCCGTTCGGCTTCGCTGCGGCTTTCGATTTCGATCTTCGACAGTGCATTCTGCTTGAACACGCCGAGGGCACGGGCCATCTCGCCGATCTCGTCGACGCGGGCCTCGCCATTGATCTTCGTGTCGAGCACGCCTTCGGCCAGACGGCGCATGGCACCGGTGATCTGCCCGATCGGACCCTTAAAGGTCAGTACCAGACCGATGCCGGCGAAGATCGAGATCAGGATACCGAGACCGGTTGCGCCGATGGAGATAGAGTTCGCCTCCTGGCGCTCCTGACCGGCCGACACCTTCTGCATCTCGGCGAAGGTGGTGAGGTGTTTCCAGATGACGTTCAACTCGGCGGCAGCCTGGTCGAAGCTCGACTTGCGCTCCTGGCTGACCTTTACGAGTTCGGTACTTGCGCCGAGCATTGTGTCGACAGCCGGGCCGAGATCCTTCTTCACCTGCATCAGGATCGGCTGGTCAGCGGCGGTATTGTCGAGTTCTGCAAGGAACTTCTTCACGGCGTTGAACTGCTGTTCGAGCAGCATGCGGTTCTGTTCGGTGGGCTCGAGCAGGAAGCGCGCCATCATGATCTGCAGCGCATAGCCAGCCGCCATGACCTGGCGACCGTCTTCGATCACAGCCTGGGCCTTGGCGAGCGGCGCGTCGAGTTCACCGAACTTGATCGTCGCTTCCTTCATCTTCTGCTGAGCGGCCAGCCCGAGATAGGCATTCAGCTGGGTGAAATTGCGCAGCTTGCCGGCGAGATCGGTGATGACAGCCTCGGACTTGTCGTTGGCGGCAATCGCAGCCTTCAGTTCGCCTCCGATCTTGTCGAGCGTCTTTGCGGCCGACTGGTTCGCCTTCGGCAGCACGGCGGCCAGCACCTGCTGGCGTGCGATGATTTCATCCACCCGGCCCGCGATGACCGCAAACTTCTCGTCCGGCGTCTTGGCCTTGGTGAACGCAGAATTGGTCTCGGTCAGGAAAGTGCCGGTGCTGCGGATGCTTTCGGCGTCGCGCAGCATGGTCTTCGCCGCGGCATCATCAGCCTGAACCGCGCGCTCCATGGTCGCCATGGCAGCGTTCACGCGGCCCTGCGCGACGACGACCTGCTTGCTTCCCTGTTGCAACGAATCGACGAGACCGGACTCGCTGGCATGCAGCGTCCAAAGATTGTCGATGTGCATGAAGACCTTGTCGATAAGCCTTCTTGCCTCTTCCAGTTCGGCTCGACCATCGGCATCGGGAGCAAGCTGGGCAAGGGTTGCGTCGAGGTCGCGCCGCTGCTGTTCCAGGCGTCCGGTCAGATCGGCTTTCGCCTCCTCGGTCGTGTTGGCGAGGAAGGATGTCATCGATGCCGAGACGTCGCGGAAACCGCTCAGCGATTGAAGCACGCTGTTGGAAATTTCGATCCGCCCCTGCAGCAGGCCGGATGCATAGAGCCCCGTGAAGCCGACGGCGGAAATGCTGATGACGAAAGGCAAGATGAAAATCAGCACCTTCGTTTGGATGTTAAAGCGCGACAATATACGATCGATGAACACGGAATGCCTCCTCCAGCGCCAACGGCACGCACATGGCGAAGCCGAAACGCCCACGTCTGAATCCTGCGGATCATGGGCAAGGAAGACTAACATGCGCTTAATGGAGGGCGCCACATCGACCCATGGCGGGGCATCCATGCATCCTGACGCCGAGGCGGCGGACGCCAAAAGGTTGAGCACCCACACGGGCAGCAATCGATGCCATCGGTGCAGGCCGGCTTACGCCTTTCTCCGGAGGATCAACGATTTCCTAGGACCTCTCCGCTACATTGCGCGGGAAGAAGCGCATGCAGGCGAGCCGTCATCGTTCCACCTCGGGGAGACGCCAGAATGAGAGCTATGATCATGACTGCCGCATGTGTTGCGGCAACCAGTCTCGGCACGGCCTCCGCCGCAGACCTGCGCATGTCATGGTGGGGCAGCGAGGACCGCCATATCGCCACGCAGGAAGCCCTCACGTTCTGCGGCGACAAGTTCGGCCACACCATAACGCCGGAATTCACCAGCTGGACCGGCCACCAGGAGAAGATCGCCACCCAGCTTGCCGGCCGAACCGAGGCCGACATCATGCAGATCAACTGGCCCTGGCTCCCGATTTTCTCGAAGAGCGGCGACGGTTTTGCCGATCTCAACCAGTTCAAGGATGTCATCGATCTCGGCCAGTGGTCGCCAGCCGATCTGAACAGCGGCAGCGTCGATGGCAAGTTGAACGGATTGCCTGTCTCCACTACGGGCCGCGTCTTCATGTTCAACAAGACCACCTATGACAAGGCGGGCCTCGCCATTCCAACCACCTGGGACGACCTCTTCGCCGCAGCCCCTGTGATGAAGGAAAAGCTCGGCAAGGACTATTACCCGTTTGAAGGCACCGGCCTTGACGCCCGTCTGGTCGTCATCTTGCGCACCACGCAAAAGACCGGCAAGGACCTGATCGATCCGGCCTCCGAACAGGTCGCCTGGACCACGCAAGAACTGGCAGAAGGCCTAGCCTTTTACCAGACCATGGTCGACCAGGGCGTTGTCAAGTCGTGGGAGAACGTGGCCGCCGAAGGCAACGCGCCGCTTCACGAAAATCCGGACTGGGCCAGTGGCAAGATTGCCGGCACCTATCAGTGGAGCAGCATTTACGGCAAGATCGTCGGCCCGATGGAGGAAGACCAGCATCTCGTGCCGGTCAGGCTGCTGCAGGCCGACGGCGCAACTACCGAAGGCATTTATCGCAAGCCCTCGATGCTGTTTGCCATATCAAAACACAGCAAGGAGCCGAGGGCCGCCGCCGAGATAATCAACTGCTTGCTGAACGATCCGGAAGCGATCCGTCACCTGGGCGCGACGCGCGGCGTTCCCTCGAGCAAGGTCGCGCTTGAAGATCTGACCAAAGCAGGCTCGATCGAGCCGGTGCAGATCGAGGTGAACGGGATCGTCATGGAAAGCACGGGCGTCGGTGTCTCCCCGCTCAACGAGCATCCGCGCGTCGCTGAAGTCTTCGACAGCACCTTCGAAGCTTTTGCCTATGGCCAGATCTCGGCAGAGAGCGCTGCAGCCGAGATCATTGACGGTATCAACGCCATCCTGACCGGCATCTGAGGCGGGTTGCAGACGCGGCCTCGGCACCAACGAGTCCACAGCCGCGCGCCAGCCCGGGGCAATCTCCGCCCACAAGTCAGCTCGCAGCTTTTTGGATGAAGCCAGCACCAGCCCCCTGACGGACATCCGTCCAGCCGAGATTTCCTCCATAACGCCAGGTTATCTGGCCCTGCTCGTCGAGGACAAAGAGGCTTAGCCAGCCATTGTCGAACAACGCCCGCACCTGTGCATGCCGCTTCAGAATGTCGGCGATTGCCTCCTTGGGCGCCTCGACGGCGACCGTCAGCCGAAGCGGTTCGTGGACGAAGCTCTTGCCGTCATTCACCGACTGCCAGGGGAGCCCTGCGCGCAGATTGCCGCCGTTGCCCTCGACCACGCCGATGCCACCCACGACATTGTGCAACAGCTTGTTGCCGGCCCCGAACAGCGACGGGGCGACCGACGAGCCGAAATACTGCAGGCTGATCCAGCTCGCGACGACGACGGGAGCCGTCAGGATGAGTTCGAGGATCTTGAAGCCCTCGTCCTTCTTCCAGACATAGTCATGCAGGAAGGCCTGACCTTCCAGCGACCGGCCCGCAGTCCGTGCGCGCGGTGCTGCGATAAAGGCACGGCAACCGGCAAGCCCGAGCTCTGGGCGAACTTCCGACCAGTCCTTGCTGCGCTCGATGACACGGTCAGCGGTCGCCCGTGGCAGACGACGCGCCCGCTCGGCCCGCGTCAAGCTCCCGGCCTGGGCAAGCCACTGGCGGATCCGAACGATGTCTTCAGGCAGAATATCGTTCTCAAGGTCGTGTTCGAACAGCGTCACGCTATCCGTCGTCGTGTCATGCAGGCCACCGAGGAAGACGGTATCGGCCGGTATGGTTATCCCGTTGGCGACAAGCTTTTCCCGCACGGCGCGATCGTTCAAGAGATCGGCCAGCAGACGCGCATTGACGTCACCGGCATACCCGCCGCAGGCGCCGCAGTGAAGCGCGCTGGCATAGGGGTTGTTCACCACATTCGCGCCATGACCGGCGATCAGCACGAAGCGGCCGAAACCTTCCGTCAGCGACATCGCCTTCAGCACCGTTTCAGCGACCACGGCGCGGGTATCCAGATCAAGGCTCGGGGCAAAGCGCGGCTTGGCGGCGTCAGGACCTTTCCCCTTGCCGAAGCCGAGACCATCACGCAGCAGCTTGCCGGCATAAACAGGCCCCATTGCCTCGACGAAGGCGAAGGAGGAAACGGCGGCCAGCTTGAAACGGCCCCAGGCGCGGGTGGCACGGGCACTGAACCGCGCCTGCTGATCGGCATCTTCGTCATGATCGACAGCACTGCAGCTGAAGACGGAGGGCTTCAGGAGAACCGGCAGACGATGCTCCGCAACGTCGGAGGCAAAACCCTTGTGGCTGGCACCGAGACCGAAGAAGCCGGCAAAGCCGAGCGTGCGAACAGCAGGATCAACGCTTTCGAGCGCGCGCCGGAAGACTTCCGACCGCACGTCGATGCAGAAGGCCGCCTGCAGCACCGGCCGCAACTCGGCAACCTTGATCGACGAGGGTGCAGCAAGCGTGGCCGCAAGCTTCCGCTGCGCTGCGCGCTCGGCAGCGACCTGCAGCAAGCCGTCGATGACGGTATCGAAGTCAGGGCTGACCGGCTCGACATGGCTCCGCCGCACCTGCTGCCACTCGCTTTCGATCGCCGTCTTGTGCTGGGCGTAAAGGGCCTCTTCGAACACCAGCCGGATCGCCAGCAGCTCGAGCGCTGTGGTATCCGTGCGGCCTTCAACTTCCGCCTTGAACTGGATGTGGCGCGCATACTGGGCCCAGCCACCGACGGTCAGCAGAAGCTGATGGAAATAGGTGCCGGGTTCGGCGCCGAGGCCAAGCGCGACCGCAGCCCGTTCAATCGCCCCGTGCGGGGTCTCCGGCGTTTCCTCGACATGGATGCTGAAGCCTTTCAGGCCCAGGATTTCCGGCGTCAGGTCGTGGGTCGCAAAGGCGCGCCAGGCGGCATAGAGCCCATTGCGCCGGGAGGCGGCCCAGAGTGCCTGTCCCTGATCGAAGAAGCCGGCCGCAAAGGCGCCGATCCGCTCGGAGATGAGACCCGGCCAATCCTTGCCCGTGGCCCGCGCGGCAAGCTCCGCGACCGTCGGGAGTGCGGCCAGCGGCTGCGGCTCCTCGGCGACAGCGGCCTTCAGCGCCGGCAGGTCCATGCGGTTGAAGGGCGTGCTCGACTGCAGAGCTGCGCTGAGGTCCTCATCCGTGATCTCTCCCTTGGCGATCTGGTCGGCATAATGCTTGCGCGGCAATGCCAGCCTGAAGCCACCGATCCGGGCGAGCCGGGCTGCGGTATAATCCAATGTTTCGCTGATCTGGCCGAGGAAGGGGTTGACGGCAACAGTCGCCGTCAGCGGCCAGGCCGGCGGGATCGCCCGCACTGCCTGATCTGCCGCCCGGGCAAGCGCTTCGCCATGCAAGGTGTCCACTGTGGTCATCTCGGTCATCGGTTCACTCCTTCACGGAAGCAGGCGTTGCAGCGGTGGTGCGCGGAAGCGACCAGCCACCGAGCAGGCGATCGAAGAGGGCATTGACGTAGAGGCCGTTGGCGAGATGGACGCGCAGGCCCGCCGCCGCCGGATGGTAGGCCCAGAGCGGGAAGAGCGACTGGGCAACGGCGACGACGCCGAAGGTGACGACGGCGAGCAACATCAGCGTCCATTCGAGCGGCCCGGGCTGCGGGGTCGCCGGCAGTGTGCCGAGCATCAGCTTGTCGGCAATGCGCTGCAGGGCGAAGTAGGCCGTGGCTGCCGAGATCGCGTAGAGCGAGGTTCGCCAGGTCAGCGCCCGGGGAGCCGCGTCGGCCAACCCTTGCGCGATCAGATAGGCGACGCCGAAGATTAGGATCGCCCCGAGTGCCAGCGCCTGCGGCGGCTTGTCGGCAAAGCCGAACAGCACTCCGATGACGGCATAGATGGCCAGCGCCAGCAGGAAGGCTCGTCCCACAGCCTTGGCGTTGGGGATCGCGACCGGACCGGGGCGCCGGATCGAGGCGACCGTCTCGATCGCCGAACCCGAAGCCAGGAAGGCATGCGCCTTGTAGAGCGAGTGGGCGACGATGTGCAAAAGCGCGATCGGGAAGAGCGCCAAGCCACACTGCAGGATCATGAAGCCCATCTGCGCGACCGTGGACCAGGCGAGCGAGGTCTTCACCGCCGACTGGGTGAGCATCACAAGACTGCCGAAGAGCGCCGTGAAGCCGCCGACCATGACCAGCACCGCAAGCACCACCGGCGCCTGCAGCATGACATCGGCAAAGCGGATCAACAGGAAGCCGCCAGCATTGACGACACCGGCATGCAGCAGAGCCGAAACCGGGGTCGGCGTTTCCATCACTTCCGTCAGCCATCCATGCGTCGGGAACTGGGCGGACTTCAGAAGTGCGGCGATCGCCAGCAGGGCCGCAGCGGCGATCGTCAGCGGCAGTCCCTCGCCCTCCCGGGCCGCGGCGAGAATGGTGGCGATATCGCCAGTGCCGAAGGAGACGGCGAGCAGGATGACAGCGCCGATCAGGGCGGCGTCACCCGTGCGCGAGACGATGAACTTCTTGCGCGCCGCCCGCTGGGCAGCGATCCTGTCAGGATAGAAGAGCAGCAGCTGATGCAGGAGCAGACTGGTTGCCACCCAGCCGACGACGAGTTGCAGCAGCGTGCCGGACTGGACGAGCAGAAGGACAGCAGCCAGTGTCGCCGTCATCCAGCCCGTGAACGGACCCTGCCGCTCTTCCCCGTCGAGGAAGGTGCCGGCATAACGCAGCACCACCCAGCCGATAAAAGACACGAGCAGCAGCATCACCAGGCTGACAAGATCAAGCCGCGAGGCGAGCGCGACGTAGCCGTAGCCGATCGCCGGGCTGGTTCCCGGCCCCTGCAGCACGAGGACGACGGCGGAAAGCACCGCGACGAGGATCGAACCGAGGGCAGCGAATTCGGCAATGCGGATCGCCTGACGCGGGCGAAGCCCCGGCGCCTGGAAGGCATAGAGCGAGGCACCGGCAAGCAGCAGCGGTGCGAGGAGCGGCAACATATGGATCACGGCATGTCTCCGGTCTGGGCCGCTGCTTGGGAGGAGGCAGCGGCGATCTCACAGACCTGTTATCAGCGGCGTGATCGCAATAAAAATTCATTGTTTCTCTAAATTCGTTCTATAAAATAGAACCATGTCCGAGCTGAACTATCATCATCTCCGCTACTTTCGCGCCGTCGCCCATGACGGCAACCTCACGCGTACGGCCGAACGGCTGAACCTCTCGCAATCCGCACTCTCCATCCAGATCAAGCAGTTGGAGGAGCGGTTGGGCCATTCTCTCTTCGAGCGGCGGGGCCGCCAGCTCTATCTGACCGAAGCGGGCCGCATCGCGCTCGACCACGCCGACACGATCTTTTCGGCCGGCGAGGAGCTGGTCGAGACGCTGAAGGAAACCGGGAGGACACGCCGCGCCATCCGCATTGGCGCGCTCGCCACGCTGTCACGCAACTTCCAAATGGAGTTCCTGCGTCCGATCCTCGGGCGCTCCGACGTCGATATGATCCTGCGCTCGGGCAGCACCAGCGAATTACTTGGCGCGCTTGAAGCACTGAACCTCGACATCGTCCTCCTGAACCAGGCGCCGATGGCCGATTCAGTCACGCCCTTCATCGCCCAGCACGTCTACCAGCAGCGGGTCAGTCTCATCGGCAGACCGTCTTATGGCAAACCGGGCGCGACGCTCGCCGACCTGCTGGGCGAGCATCCCGTCATCCTGCCGACGCTCGAAAGCGGCGTGCGCTCGCAGTTCGAAGCGCTCGTCGCGCGCCTCGGAATAACCCCACAGATCGCAGCGGAAGTAGACGACATGGCGATGATGCGTCTTCTCGCCCGCGAAGGAGCGGGCCTTGCCGTTCTCCCGCCGATCGTCGTCAAGGGTGAACTCGAAGCCGGCACGCTGGTCGAGTTCGACGCCCTGCCCGGCATGATCGAATCCTTCTATGCCGTCACCGTGAAGCGCCGCTTTCCCAATCCGCTTATCCGGCCACTGTTGGAAGCGAGCGAAGACGGCAAATCCACCACCGCCTGAACCGCGTAAAGCAGAGGCGCGCCAAGCGCTTGAGAGAGGGATTGCGTGAAGACGTCCATTGCCATCATCGGAGCCGGTATCGCCGGCATCACGCTCGCGCGGGCGCTAGCCCCGTCAGCCGACGTGACCATTTTCGAGAAGAGCCGAGGCCTCGGCGGCCGTATGGCCAACCGCCGCCGCGAGGGCTTTGCCTTCGACCATGGCGCCCAGTATTTCACCGCCCGCTCACCGGCATTCCGGTCGGTTGCGGAAAAGGCAATCGAGGCGGGCCATGCCGGCATCTGGCCAAAGGCAGTGCACACGCTCAAGGCCGACGGATTGGTGGCCGACAGCCGCGCACCGGAGCCGCGCTATATCGGGCTGCCCGGCATGAGCGGGTTTGCGAACGGATTGGCCGACGGTCTTCAGATACGTAAGGAAGCGATGGTTGCCGCCCTGAAGCGTACCGAAGATAGTTGGTCACTCACCGATAGCGAAGGCCAGGATCTCGGTAGTTTCGATCTTGTGCTTTCCACCGCCCCGGCACCGCAGACCATCCGCCTGTTGCCCGCAGCATTTTCCGGCCGCGAAGCTTTGGCCCGTGTCCGCATGAGCGGCTGCTTCACCCTGATGATCGGCCTCGATGAGCCCCTGCATCTCGGCTTCGATGCCGCGCGCATCGAGGATGACGTTTTGAGCTGGATCGCCGCCGAGGGCAGCAAACCCGGCCGCGGAGAGAAGACGGCGCTCACCTTCCACAGCCGCAACGATTGGGCCGAGGCAAACCTGGAACGCGACCGGGACGAGGTGAAATCGGAAATGCTTGCGTCGCTGAAGCGCCTGCTTGGACTGGACTTCTCGAACGCCGCCAGGCTGGATCTGCACCGCTGGCGCTATGCGAATGTGGACCAAGCCGCTGACCAACCGTATCTTTTCGATGAAGCCCTCGGCCTGGGCGCCTGCGGCGACTGGTGCCTCGGCAACCGCGTCGAGGCAGCGGTCGAAAGTGCGACGGCCCTGTCGGAACTACTGATCACACGCCTGCATGGAGCCTGACCGATGTATCGCGATCCCGCGCTCACCAAACTCCTGACCTATGCCGGCGCCCTGCCCTTCTGGGCGCTCGGGCTGGCCCATGTCCTCGGCTACCAACCCGCACTCGCCGCGCAAGCCTTCATTGCCTACGGAACCGGCATTGCCTGCTTCATGGCCGGCACGCTCTGGAGCCAGGCTCAAATCCGCGCGCAGGATTCTCGGCTCATGCTGATCGTGAGCAATATCACGGCCCTCGCGGCGATTGGCGGGCTCTTGGCCTATTCCTACTTACCGGCTTTGACGATGGCGCTGCATGTGGCGGTATTTCTTGTCCTGCTTGCCGCCGATCTCGGCATCCACCGCAAAGGTGACCAACCCGCTTGGTATCTGGCGCTCCGGCGCAACGTCACGCTGCTGGTGATCGCCGCCTATGCCGTCGTTATGATCCTGACATAAGATATTTTATGAGCGGCCTGTAAGATGGCGCTGAAAGCCGCGACTAAAGGAAAGCGTGCTGGGCGGCGCGCCGGGTCTTTGGCAGGCGCGGGTGATGTCCGGAGGATCTTAATGGCGAATGCGGGCGAGCAAGAATTGAACGGCGGAAACGGTGCAGCCGCAGCGTTCCTGGCCGATGCGATGTATATGGCGGAGCTGCGTCAACGCATGTTGAGTTTCGCAAGCCTCCAACTTGCCGATCCAGGCCTTGCTGAAGATGCCGTACAGGAAGCGCTCGCCGGCGCCCTTCGCAACGCCAAGGCTTTCGCCGGTCGTTCCGCATTCCGCACCTGGGTTTTCGCCATCCTGCGCAACAAGATCGCCGACCAGATCCGCTTCAAGCGCAAGCAATCGCAGATGGTCGCCATGCCGCTCGGTCACTTTCCCGACGAGGATGAGCCACGCTACTTTGACGCCAGGGGCTCCTGGGCCCCGGAAAACCGCCCGAGCGACTGGGGCAATCCGGAAGTCGAACTGCTCGGCAAGGATTTCTGGCGGGTCTTCGAGGCCTGTCTCGACCATCTGCCGCCCGACCAGGGCCGCGTTTTCATGATGCGCGAATTCGTCGAGATGGACACGGAAGAAATCTGCGCCGAGATCGGCATCACCACCACCAACATGCATGTCCTGATGCACCGCGCGCGGCTTCGTCTGCGCAACTGCCTGCAAGGACACTGGTTCGCGCCGGAGGAGACAGTGTCATGATGTGCGAAAAAGCAACGAAACTCGCCTCGGACGAACTCGACCGGCGCCTCTCGCTCGGCGAAACCGTCGGCCTGCGTCTGCATCTGTTCAAATGCGGCGCCTGCTCGGGCTTCGTCCGGCAAATCCAGATGATGCGCAAGGTCACCCGCCGCTACGTCGCGACCGACGCATCCGATCCGGGTGAGAGATAGTCAGCGGTCGCCGAGTTCCTCGATCGACTGCAGGACTTCGGTGCCAAGCCGTGTGGCCGCCCCCGTGGCAATTGCCATCTGCGGCAGGATCATCCATTCGAGCGTCCAGGCTGCGCCCGACCGCTCCTGCTCATGCACCAGGGCCTGATGCAAGCCTGAGATCTGCACAGCATTGAACCGGGCAAGCGTAACCAGAACTTCGGCCTTCACCGGATTTCGCTTGTGCGGCATCGCGGATGATGCACCGCCGCCGCCGATCACCGCCGTGCCGTTGTCCGCCATCAGCGCCAAATCCTGGCCAATCTTGCCAAGGCTGCCGGTAATTTGGGAGAACAGACCGCCGATCTCGGCAATGGCCGCCCGCTGGCTGTGCCATTGCGGCCGGTCGGAGAGTTGAAGGATTTCTGAAAGTCGGATGCGCACAGGAACGGCCTTGTCACCCAGCTTCTCCAGCGTGCCCGCAGCGCCGCCGAACTGTAGCGGCAGACCGGCTTTCAGCATGTCCTGAACAGCAGCCCGATGGGCAACGACTGGTCCCTTCCACGTGGCAAGTCGATCGGCAACCATGATCGGGATCGCCGCCTGCATGCGCGTCCGCCCCATCAGGGACTGGGTGCCGAAGCGCTTCTCCAATCCGTCAAGCGACGAGATGATGGCCGCCAGACGCTGATTGAAGATCGACAGCACAGCAACCAGTCGCAGCATCAGACCGGTATCGATCGCATCCTGGCTGGTGGCACCGAAATGGAGATACTTGCCGGAATCGCCAAGCCCTGTCCGCCACTGCCGCACCAGCTCGGGGATCACGACACCGTCCCGCCCGATCGCCTGCTTGAGAGCGTCGAAATCGGCAACGAACGCTTCCGGCAATGCCGCAATTTCTTCCGCGGATGCGCCCGGGATAAGTTCTTCGGCAGCCTCCGCCTCAGCAAGCGCCACCTCGAAACGCAGCATGGCCGAAAGCTCGGCGGCGGCCGAGAACTGCGCTCCGATCTCGTCATCGCCCAGAAGGCCGGACAGGATCGGATGGTCGAAGACGGATGCGGTCATGCTGATCTCAAGGCCCTTCTCAGATGTCGAAGAAGACCGTCTCCTTCTCACCCTGCAGGTGAATGTCGAAGTGATAGGTCGAACCGTCACGCTGCGCAATCAGCGTCGGCACGCGCACGCGGTGCTCGATGCGCGCGAGGATCGGATCCTCGGCATTGGCCGCCTCTTCATCGCCGAAATAAAGGCGCGTGTTGAGGCCGAGATTGATGCCGCGCGCGACGATCCAGAAGGAGATATGCGGCGCCATAAGGCGTCCATCCCGGAAGGGCACCCGGCCCGGCTTGATCGTCTCGAACCGGTATTCGCCTGACGTGAGATCGCAAGGGCAGCGTCCCCAACCTGTGAAGTTGGGATCGGCACTGCCGCGCGTCTCGGACGGGCTGTTGTAGAACCCGTCGGCATCCGCCTGCCAGATTTCGATCAGCGCATCTTTCAGCGGCGTACCGGAGCCATCGATGACCCGGCCGGTCACGGTGATGCGCTCGCCGCGGGTCTTGTCGTTGACCATGGTGGTGCCGAGATCGACAGGATAGACGCCCTTGATATCCGCGAAGTTCGGCGTGAGGCCGATATGGACGTAAGGTCCGGCTGTCTGCGAGGCGCTTTCCTTGAGGTAACCGAGATCCTGGACCATCAATTTCCCTCCATCCGGTTTTCAAACAGGGTGGAACGCCGCCCACGCAAGACGATGTCGAACTTGTAGGCCCGCGCATCCATCGGGATGGTTGCCGACCAGTCGAGGGCCGCGACCAATTGCTCTATCGCCGCACGATCCGGGATCGTCAGCACGATCGGACACTTCCAGATCATCGGATCGCCCTCGAAATACATCTGGGTGATCAGGCGCTGCGAAAAGCCATGGCCGAAGATCGAGAAATGGATATGCGCCGGCCGCCAGTCGTTGACGCCGTTCGGCCAGGGATAGGGACCGGGCTTGATGGTGCGGAAGGCATAATAGCCGTTCTCGTCGGTGATCGTGCGCCCGCAGCCGCCGAAATTCGGGTCGAGTGGTGCGAGATAGCTTTCCTTCTTGTGGCGATAGCGGCCACCTGCATTGGCCTGCCAGAACTCGATGAGTGCGCCCGGGACAGGACGTCCGCGCTCGTCGAGCACGCGCCCATGCACGATGATGCGCTCGCCGATCGCGCTTTCGCCGGGCTTGGCAAAGTTATGGATCAGATCATTGTCGAGCTCGCCGAGCATGGAGTGGCCGAAGACCGGGCCTGTTATCTCCGACTTGGTGCCATCAAGTGACAGAAGCGCCTTTTGCGGCGAGCGCAGGACGGAGGTCTTGTAGGTCGGGGTATAGCCCGGCGGATGCCAGTTGCGGTCGCGCGGGAAGAAGGCGCCCGTTTCCGGCTTCTTGTTCGACAGGTCAGTCATGGCTCCCTCCACCGGTCTCGCCGGCATCCATCTTATCAAACACGTGCTTGGCGATCTTGAAAGCCCTGTTGGCGGCGGGAACGCCGGCGTAAACGGCAACATGCATCAAGGCTTCGGTGATATCCTCACGGCTCGCCCCGGTATTGGCGGTGGCGCGCACATGCATGGCAACCTCTTCGTCATGGCCGAGGGCTGCGAGCAGAGCGATCGTGATCATCGAGCGTTCGCGCGGGCTGATGCCGGGCCGCGACCAGACGGTGCCCCAGGCCCCTTCGGTGATCATCTCCTGGAACGGCTGATCAAACGGCGTGGCCGAGGCCGAGGCGCGATCCACATGGGCATCGCCCAGCACACGGCGGCGGGTCGCCATGCCCTGCCGATAGCGATCTGAAGGACTGCGGGCATCAGCCATGAGCTGCCTCTCCTGAAATGACGGGCGCGAGAAAGGCCTCGATAATGGTGGTGAGCATTTCCGGTTGCTCGACACAGGGAATGTGTCCAGCGTACTTGATGACTTCGTAGCGCGCGCCGGGCACGAGCTTGGCAAGCGACAGCACGAGGTCGGGTGGCGTTGCCCCATCCTGATCGCCGACGACGCAGAGCGTAGGAACGGCGATCTGCCGGGCAGCGGCCGTATAATCGGCATCGCGGATCGCAGCACATGTTCCGATGTAGCCGGCGACCGGCTGGCGGAGCATCATATTGCGATACCCCGGGAAGGCCGGATCGCTGTTGCGGAAGGCCGGCGTGAACCAGCGCTCCATGACGCCATCGACGATGCCATCAAGTCCGCCCTCCTCGATGGCCGAGATCCGGGCTGCCCACATCTCCGCCGTCCCGATCTTGTGGGCCGTGTCGCAGAGGATGAGCGCCTTCACCAGATCAGGCCGACGCGCATAGAGCCCTTGCGCAATGAGACCGCCCACGGAAAGTCCGCAGATGACGGCATTGCTGACCTTCAAATGCTCCAGTAGGCCGATCAAATCGTCGACATGGTCCTCGATCGAGTACGGGGCCTGCCCGACATCCGAGAGCCCATGCCCGCGCTTGTCATAGGTCAGCAGCGGATAGCTTCCCGCAAGCCGGACGATCACGTCGCGCCAGATGCGGAAATCGGTTCCGAGCGAATTGATGAAGACGATGACCGGCTTGTTGCCCGGCCCACCAATGATCTGGTGATGCAGGCTGACGCCGTTGACCTGAACGAACTGCACGGGTTCCTCCTCCGTTGACACCATATTGCTCACGCGATTTGGTTAGGTAAAATGATGTTTTCCACGAAACACCTAACCATAGGGTTATGTTTTCCATGATCGATAACCGCATCAAGTTTCGCCATCTGCAGACCTTCGTGGAGGTTTCACGCCAGAAAAGCGTGATGAAGGCGGCGGAACTCCTGCATGTCAGCCAGCCTGCGGTGACCAAGACCATCCGGGAACTGGAAGAAGTGCTGGGCGTCGCGGTGTTCGAAAAAGACGGTCGCGGCATCCGCATCACCCGCTATGGCGAAGCGTTCTTGAAGCATGCAGGCGCCGCACTCACCGCGCTCCGCCAGGGTTTCGACTCGGTCTCCCACGCCCTGCATGCCGATGCTCCGCCGATCCGGATCGGCGCTCTGCCGACCGTCTCTACCCGCATCATGCCACAGGCGATGACCTTGTTCCTCAAGGAGGACGTGCCCGCCCGCATCAAGATCGTCACCGGTGAGAACGCCGTTCTGCTCGAACAATTGCGGGTTGGTGATCTAGACCTCGTCGTCGGCCGTCTCGCCGCCCCCGAACAGATGACCGGCTTTTCCTTCGAGCATCTTTATTCCGAGCAGGTGATCTTCTGTGTCCGCGCCGGTCATCCTCTCCTCTTGGCCGGCTCCGACCTCTTCGGCGAGCTGGAGCGCTATCCCGTGCTGATGCCGACCAGGGCTTCGATCATCCGCCCCTTCGTCGAGCGCTTCCTGATCGCAAACGGCATTTCCGGCATACCCACCCAGATCGAAACGGTTTCCGACAGCTTCGGCCGCGCCTTCGTGCGCCAGACAGATGCGATCTGGATCATTTCGGCCGGCGTCGTGGCGACCGACCTTGCCGATGGCACGCTGGCAGCCCTGCCGATCGACACGAGCGAGACCAAGGGACCGGTGGGCCTGACCGTCCGCGCCGATGCCGTCCCCTCCATGCCGCTGGCGCTGCTGATGCGTACAATCCGCGAGGCAGCGTCGAAGGTGGCGAACGCCTGAATTCAGGGCAGCAGCAGTTGCAACCTGGCCTGCACCTCCAGCATTGCCGGCAGACAATGCTCAGGCAGGTCTGCCCCCGACAGTACGGACGCAGGCGCGCCGACATTGATCGCAGCCACCACACGGCCCCGGTCGTTGCTGATGGGCACGGCGATGGAACAGAGGCCAATCTCGAGCTCCTGATCGATGACAGCATAGCCCTGCTCGCGGACCCGAGCGATTTCCGCTTTAAGCAGTGCGGGATCGGTTAGCGTCCGCGGCGTATGGGCCTTCAGCTGAGACGAATGCAGGACAGCGTCCAACTCCTGTTCCGACAATGCGGCCAGCAGCACCCGCCCCATCGAAGCGCTATAGGCGGGAAGCCGTGAACCCGGCATCAGGTTGATCGACATGACCCGCTTTTGCGAGGCGCGGGCGATATAGACGATTTCGGTATTGTCGAGGATGGAGGCCGAGGCGCTGTGCCCAACGCGCTCCGACAACTGGTCAAGATGCGGCTGGAGCAGCACCGGCAGCGGCGTCGCCGAAAGCCAGGCGTGGCCGATCCTGAGGATCTTCGGGGTCAGCGAAAAGAACTTGCCGTCATAATCAGCATAGCCGAGCTCCGCGAGCGTCAGCAGGCAACGCCGTGCCGTCGCTCTGTCGAGGCCGCTCGTTTCGGCTGCCTCGGTGATGCTGAGCCGCTGGCGCTCCGGCCCGAAAGCCTCCAGCACCTTCAAGCCTTTGGCAAAGCCACCCATCAGATCGCGTTCACCGATCGCCATAGCCACCCCCATATTCGTGCGATTATCGAACAAATATCAAATATCGCACAAAATGCTTGCTGTCGATGTTTTCATGGTCATATTTGGCGACAGGAGAAAGCGGTTAGACCGCACTCGAGGAAACGGGAGTTCCCATGGACAAGACAATTGCAAGCCTGGCGGATGCCGTGGCCGGGATCGGCGATGGCGCAACCGTCATGATCGGAGGCTTCGGCGGCTCCGGCGCACCGATCGAACTCATTCACGCACTGATCGACAAGGGCCCGAAGAACCTGACGGTCATCAACAACAATGCCGGCAACGGGCGCATCGGCATTGCCGCCATGATCGACGCCGGCCTCGTGAAGAAGATGATCTGCTCCTTCCCGCGCTCCTCCGATCCCCGCGCCTTCACCGACCGCTACCTTTCCGGTGAGATCGAACTGGAACTCGTTCCACAGGGCACGCTCGCCGAGCGCATCCGCGCCGGCGGTGCCGGCATTCCGGCCTTCTACACGCCAACCAGCTTCGGCACGGAATTGGCCAATGGCAAGGTGATTGCCGAGTTCGATGGCCGCAAATACGTCCAGGAACGCTGGCTGAAGGCCGACTTCGCCATCGTCAAGGCGCATCTCGGCGATACCATGGGCAACCTGACCTACCGGATGGCCGGCCGCAACTTCAATCCGCTGATGTGCATGGCCGCCGCCAAGACCATCGCCCAGGTTTCGAAGATCGTGAAGCCCGGCGAGATCGATCCTGAGCAGGTGATCACCCCCGGCATCTTTGTCGATGGCGTCGTTGAAGTCGCCAACCCGCAACAGGAAGAAGAGCTCATCCGAGCCGGAGTGGCCTACGCATGACCGACGCACCAGCAATCGACACCCGCGAGGACATCAAGCTCTCCAACGCCCAGATCGCCTGGCGCGCCGCTCAGGATATCGAGGACGGCGCCTATGTGAACCTCGGCATCGGCTTCCCGGAAATGGTGGCCAAGTTCCAGCCTGAGGGACGCGAAGCGATCTTCCACACCGAAAACGGCGTGCTAAATTTCGGCGAAGCGCCGCCCGTAGGCGAGGAAGACTGGGACCTGATCAATGCCGGCAAGAAGGCGGTCACGCTGAAGCCGGGCGCTGCCTTCTTCCACCATGCCGACAGCTTCGCCATGGTGCGTGGCGGCCATCTCGACGTCGCCATCCTCGGTGCCTATCAGGTGGCCGAAAACGGTGACCTCGCCAACTGGCGCGTCGGCTCCAAGGGCGTGCCCGCCGTCGGCGGCGCCATGGATCTCGTGCATGGCGCAAAGCAGGTCGTTGTCATCACCGAGCACGTCACCAAGGACGGCAAGCCGAAGCTCGTCGACCGCTGCACCTTTCCGCTCACCGGCGTCGGCTGCATTACCCGCGTCTATACGAGCCATGCCGTGATCGACATCGTCGATGGCAAGTTCGTCGTGCGCGAAAAGCTCGCCGCCATGACCATGGACGAGCTGCAGGCCATGACCGGCGCCAAGCTCCACACGGACGGCCAGGTCTCCGATCTCGTCGTGCCCGCCCTGTGAGGACATCAAGATGACCGAAGCCTTTATCTGCGATTACATTCGCACGCCCATCGGCCGTTTCGGCGGCTCGCTCTCCTCCGTCCGCGCAGATGATCTCGGCGCCGTGCCGCTGAAGGCGCTGATGGAACGCCATGCGGGCATCGACTGGGAAGCCGTCGAGGACGTGATCTTCGGCTGCGCCAATCAGGCGGGCGAAGACAACCGCAATGTCGCCCGCATGTCGGCGCTTCTGGCGGGTCTCCCCGTCTCCGTAACCGGTACCACGATCAACCGCCTCTGCGGCTCCGGCATGGATGCCGTGATCACCGCCGCCCGCGCGATCAAGTCCGGTGAGGCCGAGCTGATGATATCAGGCGGCGTCGAAAGCATGAGCCGCGCGCCCTTCGTCATGCCCAAGGCCGACACCGCCTTCTCCCGCAATGCCGAGATCTACGACACCACCATCGGCTGGCGCTTCGTCAATCCGCTGATGAAGAAGCAATACGGCGTCGATTCCATGCCCGAGACCGGCGACAACGTGGCGATCGATTTCAAGATCTCGCGTGAAGACCAGGATGCCTTTGCCGTGCGCAGCCAGGCAAAGGCGGCGGAAGCGCAAGCAAATGGCCGGCTGGCGAAGGAAATCACCCCCGTCAGCGTACCCCAACGCAAGGGCGATCCTGTCATCGTCGACCGCGACGAGCACCCGCGCGCGACCTCGGTCGAGGCGCTCACCAAGCTGAAGCCGATCAACAAGATGGAAGGCGCCAGCGTCACCGCCGGCAATGCATCCGGCGTCAATGACGGGGCCGCTGCCCTGATCATCGCCTCGGAAGCTGCCGTGAAGAAATATGGCCTCAACCCGATCGCTCGCATCCTGGGCGGCGCAACCGCCGGCGTGCCGCCGCGCATTATGGGCTTCGGCCCCGCGCCGGCCTCGAAGAAGCTGCTCGCCCGCCTCGGCTTGACGCAACAGCAGGTCGACGTGATCGAGTTGAACGAAGCCTTTGCAAGCCAAGGCATCGCCACGCTCCGCGATCTCGGCATTGCCGATGACGACCCGCGCGTCAATCGCAACGGCGGCGCGATAGCACTTGGCCACCCGCTCGGCATGTCGGGCGCCCGCATCGCCGGAACCGCTGCTCTGGAACTCAAGGAAACTGGCGGGCGCTATGCGCTCTCAACCATGTGCATCGGCGTCGGCCAGGGCATCGCGATTGCCCTGGAACGGGTCTGACACAAGATTGAAGGCGCCCACGCGGGCGCCTTTTCATTTCAGGGATTGAGGAAGGCCAGAATCAACTGGTGCACAGCACCTCCCGGTGACATCTCGACCTGGTCATACTCGCTGTGGCGCGCCACATGCGCATCCGAGATCGGCTTCAGCTGTGCCTGGAGGGCAGCCCGCACCTTCTTGCAGCCGGGATCGTTTTCGTCGCGCAAGCCGATGGACACGTCCTGGATCTGCTGGGTGAGATCCTTCATGAACTGCCCGTGCAGTTTCTCGTGTTCGACGATGCCGTCGTAGAAGGCTTCCCACTTCGCCGCCACATCGGGCGAAAGCTTCTGGGTCGGCTTCGGCAGGGTGTAAGTGATGAGCAGCTTGGGTTTCGCCGACGCGAGCACGCAGGCCGAACCCTGCTGTTGGTAGTCGCGCTGCCAGGTAAGCTTGAAGGTGGTGTGAGCGATCACCCGTCCAAGGCTGAGCTTCGGTCCCCGCTCGCCAACCGACTGGTAGAGGGCCATCGGTGAGGTACCGCTCACCTTGTAGTGATCCACCTTTTCGATCGCCTGCCATTCCTGTGCGACGACAGGCAGCGCAGTGACGATCGAGATAAGAAGACCGGCAAGCAGGGAAAAGGTCGATTTCACGGGCAGAACGGCTCCTTGGATCAAGCCCCCTGATACCGACCACCAGGCATGACCGCAATGACCAAATGCTGGCGGGGTGCCCGATCACTGCAATTTCATAGTCTCCGCTTTCCGCAAATTTAACGGGTGCTCATATAGAAAAACAGACTGGAGTGATGAGGAAAGCTGACAGGCGTGGATAAAGAAGCGACGAAGCATGATTTCCGGGCCCGGGCAGCGGGATGGCTTAACCTGCTCAAGGTGCCCAACGGCAATCCGGCGCTGACGGCAGCCCAGTTCGAGGCCTTTTCGAAACAGGTCCCCCTTCTCTATTTCATTCTGGCCACCAACATGATCTCGCTGTCCTGGACGCATCAGGGCGTGGCACCGGATTATCTCGTCATCTATCTGCCGGGGATCCTGACAGCGCTGTTCACTCTGCGCTCGCTGATCTGGCTGCGCGGCCGTCACCTGCAGCGTACGCCGCAACAGGCCTATCGCCAGCTCCGGGCGACCAACATCCTCTCCTTTCCCATTGCCGTCTTCTGCACGGCCTGGTCGATTTCGCTTCTGCCCTATGGAGACGCTTTTCAGAAGGCCCATGTCGCCTTCTTCATGGCGATCACCGTCATCGGCTGCATCTTCTGCCTGATGCACCTGCGCTCGGCCGCATTGATCGTGACGGTCACGGTCAACCTGCCCTTCTTCGTCGTCATGTGCCTGAGCGGCGAGCCGACCTTCATTGCGACCGGCGTCAACGTGATACTGGTAACGATGGCGATGATCATGATCCTCGTCTCGCACTACCGCGATTTTCGCCAGCTGCACGAGTCCCGCAATGTCCTGATGTTGCAGCAACAGGCGCTACAGGAGCAAAACAAGGCAATGCAGGCGCTTTCGGATGAAAACCTGCGCCTCGCCAATCTCGACAGCCTGACCCTGCTCGCCAATCGCCGCAGCTTCTTCCACATGCTGGAAACGGCCTTCGGCCGTGCGAGTGCCGCTGGCGAAAAGCTCGCGGTGGGCGTCATCGACCTCGACGGCTTCAAGCCGGTCAACGATCTCTATGGCCATTCGGCGGGCGATAAGGTCCTGATCGAAATCGGCGGCCGGCTGTCCACGATCAATGACCCACGCCTCTCCGTCTATCGCCTCGGCGGCGACGAATTCGGCCTTCTGCTTCAGGGAGACGTGACCGAAGCCGACGCCGTGGCTCTGGGCGAGAAGGTCTGCGAACTGATCGCCGAACGAATTAATATCGGCAGCGGCATGGTGCAGGTCACCGGCTCCGTCGGCTTTGCACTTTATCCCGATGTCGGCGACACCGGCCAGGAGATCTACGAGCTCGCCGACTATGCGCTGTACACCGCCAAGCGACACCACCGCGCCGGCACGGTTATTTTCAACGCCGTCCAGGCGAACGAACTGAACCGCCAGAAGGTCGTCGAGGAGGCGCTCGTCGCCGCTGACCTTGAGAATGAACTTTCGCTCGTTTTCCAGCCGATCACTTGTCTAAATCGCCGCATCTGCATTGGCTTCGAAGCCCTCGCCCGTTGGGAAAGCCCGCGCATCGGTCGGGTCTCTCCGGCCGAATTCATTCCCGTCGCCGAGCACAACGGCCGCATCACGCTGATCACGCGTTTGCTCCTTGAACGTGCGCTGGACGTCGCGCGCCTGTGGCCGGAAGACGTCTATCTCTCCTTCAACCTGTCGCCGCACGACTTGAGTTCACCGGAAAACACGTTGAAGATCGTCTCGATCGTATTGAAGAGCGGTTTCGATCCGCACCGCATCAACTTCGAGATCACCGAGACGGCCGTCATGCACGACTTCGAACAGGCCAGCGCCTCGATCCAGATGCTGCGCGAATTGGGGGCCGGCATATCGCTCGATGACTTCGGCACCGGCTATTCCAGCTTGAACCACGTGCACAAGCTGCCGCTCACCAAGATCAAAATCGACGGCAGTTTCGTGCGCAACATCCACACCCGCCGCACCAGTTTCAACATCGTCAAATCGGTGTTGGCCCTCTGCGCCGAAATGGAACTGGAAGCAATCGTCGAGGGTGTCGAGACGGAAGAGGAGCTGCGCATCCTCGAGAATCTCGGGGTCCGGGCGGTCCAGGGCTATTACTTCGGCAAGCCGATGGTCGCCGCGGAGACCGTGAAACTGCTTGCGGCGCAAATCGCCCAGGCACTGGCCTCCTGAGTTTCAGCCACCCCTTGCACTGATCTCAGCCTTGAGCTTGCGGACAATCTCGGCATCCGTCCGCCGGGGCATCTCGCTCGAGAAACCGAGTTCGACGAGCCGCTCTGCGCCGACATCCGCCCGGCTGCAGGAAGCATGCAGCTCGGTTACGCCGGGGATGGCGAGGAATTGCGCAGCATTTTCCGGTCGGACTCCACCTCCCGGCATGATCGAGATCTGGCCAGCGCTCCGCTCAACCAATCGCACGATGACATCAATTCCCTCTTCCGCATGACGCGCGCCGCCAGACGTCAGGACACGCGAAAAGCCCAGTTCAATCGCGAGATCGAGGGCGGCATCCATGTCCGAGACGACATCGATCGCCCGATGCAGGGTGAGGTCCAGCCCTTCCGCTGCGTCGATGAGCCTCCGGATCGCGTTGCGATCCAGTGTGCCATCGGCGGTCGTGGCACCAATCACGACACCAGCCAGCCCGGCCTCACGAGCGGCCGCAACATCGGCCTCCATCACCGAAACCTCCGCCTCGCAATAGAGGAATCCACCGGCGCGCGGACGGATCAGGGCATAGACGGGGATCGGTGCATGCGCGGCAACGAACATGAAGCCGCGGGACGGCGTGAGACCGCCCGAGCCGAGCGCCGAGCAGAGCTCGATCCGGTCGGCGCCGCCGGCGACGGCAGCATCGAGCCCGGCAATATCGTCGATGCAGATCTCGAGGAGGGGTTTTGACGCATGTTTCCGAGACATTACGATCCTCGATCCCTCAACCTTTTGCTTTCGCCTGCGGCGCTCGATCAAGCAGCCAGAGCAGGCCGACTCCGATGGCTCCCGCAATCGAGGCGATGATTGCTGTGCCTGCATAGTCGCTGATGCTGGTGCCAAGCGCAAACATCAGCGAGGCCATGCCTCCGCTCAAGAAGATGTTGACCGCAATCAGCGAACTGCCAAGTCCGGCGCGATCGGCGATCAGGTTCTGCAGATAGGTGATTGGGATCGCGATGATGCCGGCCGCCCCGAGGCCCGCGACAAGCGTGAGCAGATAGACGTCCATCGGACGGTCGGCGAGGCCGAGGAAAACGAGATAGCTGCAATAGATCAGCGCTGCCGTGACCATGGCGAAAAGGATGGAGGTCCGCGCTTCGACCCATCCCCAGAACAGGATGAAGATGATTTCGAGAAAGGCGACGATACCGACGATCACGCCGACATCGGCCGGTGTTCCGCCGGCCTTGCCGGTGACGATTAGCGGCAGGACAGTGCCATTGGCATGCAGCATAGCCGAGATAAGCGAGATCGCCAAAAGCCTTGGCAACACACTTGCCGAGCCGATCTGGCGGATGGAACGGAAGAAGGAATAATGCTGCCGCTCCCCCTCTTGCACCGGTGGCAGGCGATCAAGCCCGAAAACGAAGAGCAGGAGACAGACCAGGCAGGCGAGGCTCGCGAGCAGGAAGGCCGGCAGCATGCTTGGCTGGCCAACGAGCAACGCTCCGACAATACCGGGCACGAGGACCCAGGAGGCGGAGAGAATGGCGCGGACGGCAGAATTCACCGCCATCAGCTCGCGCACGGCCATGCCCGAGGAAACCGCCCGGATATTGGCGAAGATCAGCGAATTGATCGTGCCGAAGACCGGGATCAAGACCAGCGTCGCGATGGCAAACATGACAGGCGTTGGCACTACATAGACGAGCCCGAAGCCGACGATGCCGAAGATGGCGGCGAGGATCATCGGCGACCGGAAATGGCCGAGCCTGTCCGCAATGATACCGGCGGTCACGCTGGCGCTGACATTCACCACCGCCGCCAGGAAGATCAACACCGAATAGACGGCGTCCGACAGTCCGAGTTCACGGATACCGATCAACGACATGTAGGGCGACGTCGCAGCGCCAGAGAAGCCGAAGAAGAAGATCGCGGCCGCACTGACCCGGATCGGCTTGTGGCGATAGACCACCGAAAAGGAGGACAACATCAAGGGTACAATCGGGTTGGGGATCGTGCCGCCGGAAGGGCGGCACCGACATCAATGTCTCAAGGGAATCGCGTCGAGAAGAAGACCTTCGCCGTATAGCTGAAATCCTTGACGAAGGGATAGCTGGGCTGGTGGCGGCGATGGCTCGGCAGGTTTTCGATATCCTGGTTGATCACGCCGTCCGTCAGCGCCATCAGGTTGGGATTGGCGATCGGCGCAAGCTCCGGCGAAAGATAGCCAGACTTGACGACGAGCAACCGCACTCTGGTCGGATCGAGACCGAGCCGGGTGAAATCCGCGATGTTGTGATAGGGCCGACGCCGCGCCGCGAGCACCAGCGTGATGCCACCGATCTTGACCACAGCCTGTTGTTCGGCAGCCGAACCCGGATTGTCGAGGAAGACGACATCCGCCTCCACGTCGACAGAAGGGCTTGCCGGATCGAGCGAACCACCGACCTTCAACGACACCCGCGCGCCGGCACCGACGGCAAAGCAGCGTTCGACCGCGGGTCGGTCGGTAATGCCGGCGATCAACACATCATCGATCGACCGCGCCAGAAGCGCCTTGAGCACATCTGCCCGATCGCCAACGCCACCCCCGGTCGGGTTGTCGCCGGAGTCAGCGAGGATAATCGGCCGTGTCTCGGTGCGCTCGGCGATGTCGAGCATGTCCGCGAGCGGACCCGTGACTGGACCAAAGCGGAAGTTCTCGCGTGCATCCCAATAGGATTGCGCAATGGCAGCCGCGACCTTGTCCGCCGCAGCCTTGTCGACAGCGGTGACGACGGCGCAGGCCGTGCCGCGCGGCTCGTCAGCCCAGACATAGCCCACCATCAGGTTGGCGTCCCAGATGCCTGCCATGGCGTCGTGCCCCGGCAGCTTCAGATAGAGGCTCTTCGCCGGCTCGTCCTCGGTCGACGTCCGTTCACCGGGCAGGAGCACCGGAACCGGCGCCCAGGCAACGCCCGGCTTCTCGCCACTCTTCAGTGCTCGCAACAGCATCGACCAGGCACGCACCATGGTCTCGCGCACATCGATATGCGGGGCGGTGCGATACCCGGCAAATATGTCCAGCTGGTCGATAATCTTCTGCGTGACATTGCCATGCAGGTCGTAGCTCGCCGCAACCGGGACATCAGGCCCGACAACTGCGCGCGCCGCCGAAATCCAGTCACCCTCGGCATCATCCATGCCCTCGACATTCATCGCGCCATGCATGGCGAGATAAAGCCCATCGATCGGCAGTGTGGCCTTCAGCCGGTCGAGAAACTCCGCTTTGAAGCCTTCATAGGTGGCCCGTGCCAAGGGACCACCCGGAACCGCACGCGCATGCAGGAGCGGCAGATGCTCGACACCCTCCGCTTCGAGGAAGTCGAAATACTCATGCGCCAGCAGGTCCGGCCCGCGCAGCACGCGAAAATCTTCCGGCTGCATCAAAACGGGAGACGAGGTTGAGCATTCGGTATGGATACCGCCGACAGCGATGCGGAAGGTCATGAGATTCGGATCCTCAGTAGCGGGGGCTCAAACGAACGATGGCGGCAAACCGCAGCCAGTCCTTGTTGTCCTTCGGGGTCCAGGCGGCCTCGGCAATGGCCGGAAGCCGCGGGAAGACGAGGTGATTGAAGTAGTCACGGGTCAAGAAGTGTTCGCACCAGATGCAGGCCTGAACGCCGCGCATGCGGGCCGCGAGCTCCGGCGGAAACTCGGCGACCGCCTCGTAAGTATAGGTATGGTGCGGCGGCACGGTGCCGGCCCAGCTCGCACCCGGCTCCTGGAAGGCCTCGTCCTGCACCATGTCGAGATAATAGGCCTGTCCCGGCGTCATGACGACGTCATAGCCTGCCTTGGCGAGTTCCAGCCCGACCTCAGGCTTCTGCCAGGCCATCAGCAATGTGCCCTCGGGATCGACGCCGCCGCCATGGCTGACTTCGTCCCAGCCGGCGAGCTTGCGCCCGCGCTCGGCCAGCATCTTCTGGATACGCTTCATGAAATAGCTCTGCAGCCCAAAGGTGCCTTCGATGCCTTCCTGCTCCATCAGTTTCCGCGCGAGCGGCGATGCCATCCAGGTATTGGCCGCCACTTCGTCGCCGCCGATATGGATAAGCTTCGACGGGAAGAGCTCGACCATTTCGTCGAACACCTTGCCCAGCACCTCGTAGGTGTATTCGATCGCCGGGTTGAGCGCGTTGTTCGGATAGCCTTGGACCGAGCGATAACTATCAGGCGCCTCCTGCCCGTCGACGAGCTCAGGCAGGGCAACCAGCATGGCCGTGCTGTGGCCGGGCACATCGATCTCCGGCACCACCTCGACCTGTAGGGCAGCCGCATGGGCGACGATGTCGCGCACCTCGTCCTGGGCGTAGAAACCACCGACCGGCTCGGCGCCATTGCCGAGCTGCGGCAGGAGCAGCTCGTCGGGACCGCGCAAGACGCCAAGCGTCGTCAACTGCGGGAAGGCCTTGATTTCCAGACGCCAGGCTTCGTCGTCCGAGAGGTGCCAGTGGAAGGTGTTCATCCGGAACCAGGCGAGGATGTCGATCAGGCGTTTGACGTCTGCAACGGGGAAGAACTGGCGGGAGACATCGAGATGGCAACCGCGCCAGTCGTAGCGTGGCTTGTCGGCGATCGTGCCTGATGCGGGGAAGCGGAACGTCTCCGGCTGGGAGCGCGCACCATGCAGCATCTGGGAGAGCAGGGTCATTGCATATTGCAGGCCCGCGACATCGCCATAGGCGAGCGTGATGCCGTCAGCGGCAAAGTCCAGCCGATAGGCGGAGGCACCAAGCGCCTCGTCGGACTTGAGCGAGATCGCCCGCCCCTGATGCACCGGTGCCAGCGACAGCGGCGCGTGACCGACCGCAAAGAGCCGGCAGAAGAGACGCAGCACATTTTCGACGGCGCGCAGCTCGACGAGCGAGGCGCCTTCCGCCGGATGAAGCGCGACGGGGAAACCTTCGCCTGCCACGAGCTCGGCCGAGGCCGGCCATGGGAGCATGGCGAAAGGCTGAGACACCTTGCCCTCAGGCAGCAAGGCCGGAGGCGGCGCACTGTGACCACCACCTAGCATCAGATCCGCGACCGCGACGGCCGCATGCTGGCCGGTGGAGAGGGTGATGTAGGCGGATTTCGCCCCATCCGTCCTGTGTTTGGCTGGGCGCCACAGGCCACCGACCCGGAAGGTCCAGGAAGCACCCGGCTGCAGCACGAAGCCTGCCGGCGGCGCGAACTGATGGAAGTTGGCATTGCGCTTCAGGAAGACGGCGTTTTCGAGGATCGGCTCTTCCAGGTCCTTCACGCGGGTCAGCGACGTATAGGCGAGCTTGAAATCGGAAAGCGCCACGTCGGAGAGATTGACCAGCGTGAAGACGAAGGCGCCGCAATGGTCGCCCTCCACCGGATGCCACGCGTTTTCGAGGCGGAATTGAACGGCTGTTGCCATGGGGAATGCTCCTGGCTTGTCGGTATCAATAATTGTCGGATTGCGAGAAGGTGCGGGCGAGCTCGGCCTGACCGGCCGTTAGCCCGCAATCGACGGGCAGGCAGACGCCGGTAATGGCAGCCGCCTGATCGCTCGACAGGAAGAACACGGCATTGGCGATATCTTCGGCCGTCGCGATCCGGCGCAGCGCATACCAGCGCTTGGCCTCTTCGAAGACTTGCGGATTGGCGGCAGCGCGCGCCTCCCAGGCCTGGGTGCGCACCGTGCCGGGTGCGACAGCATTCGAGCGGATGCCGTATTTGCCGTATTCGACGGCAATCAGCTTAGTCAGATGAATAAGGCCGGCCTTGGCCGCGCTATAGGCCGGATGACCGAAGACGGCCATGCCGTTGACCGAGGAAATGTTGACCAGCGCGCCCTTGGACGCCTTCAGCGCCTCCTCAAACGCGCGGAAGCAGAGGAACGGCGCTTCGAGGTTGAGTGCATTGTCCTTGCGCCAGATCTCGCCATCGGTATCGCCGAGGCTGACGGCCCGTGCGGCACCGGCATTGTTAACGAGCGTATGGACGAGGCCATGGCCGGCCACGCGAGCGGCGGTCTCGGCGAGATCCGTCTCGTCCGTCACGTCGCAGGTGAGCGGCACGAAGCGCGGATCGCTTCCGAGCTCAGTGATTGCCTTGTCCAATGCCGGGCCATCGAGGTCGAGCAACACAACGACATCATGGCTGTCGGCCAGACGCCTGGCGATCGCCCGCCCGATATCGCCGGCAGCACCGGTCACGACGGCAACCTTAGGCGTCACGGCGGATCTCCGATATCGATGCGGGCATGGGATCAGTCTCCGAGAAGTTGCCGATCGTCCCCGCCATCGCGGTGTTCGACCAACTGTTGCTTGATATGGCGCAGCGTCACCTGCGACTGTTTGCGATTGCGATAGGCAACCAGGCTCGCGATCACGTCGACCACGGCGAGATAGGCAAAGCGCGTCGACGTCGGCCGGAAGATGTTTTCACCTTCCGGCAGGTCAATGCCGATGACGAGTTCGGACGCTTCGGCTACCAGGCTGTTGCTCTGGGTCAGCGCGATCGTGGTGATGCCGTTCTCGCGGGCGAGCTTGAAGCATTTCACCAGCTCGGCATTGCGCCCCGAAAACGACGAGCCGATCAAAACGTCATTGGAGCGAGCTGCCGCCGTCAGCATCAGTTGCATGTTGTGATCGGCAGAGGCCGTCACCCGCGACCCCAGTCGGAAGAGACGGTTCTGGATCTCGCCTGAAATCATCGACGAATTGCCACCGGACCCGAAGGCATAGACCATCTCCGCTCGCGCCAGCCGGTCGGCAACCTTATCCAGCACAGCGGGATCGAGCGCCCGATGCACCATGAACATCGCATTCTGCGCCTTGGTGATGACATCGGTGGCGACATCGGCAGGCTCGGTGCTCTGGGCCTCCGGGTTGAGATAGCGCACCCCGACATAGGCCGTGCGCGCCAGGCTCACCTTGAAATCGGCGAAGTTCTGGCAGCCGAGACGGCGGCAGAAGCGCGTCACCGTCGGCGGTGAGACCTCTGCCTTCTCGGCCAGTTCGATGATCGAGGCATTGACCGCGAAGTCGAAGGAGTTGAGCAGGATATCTGCGATGCGTTGCTCGGAGGCCGAAAACTGCCCCGCCTCTTCCTGAATGCGCGCGAAGATATCCAATGCCCTGCCCTCTCTGTTATTTCGAAGGCTTGAAGGCTACGCAGTCGATCTCGACCTTGCAATCGACCATCATCGAGGCCTGCACGCATGCCCGCGCCGGCGGGTGCTCGCCGAAATACTGCTGGTAGATCTTGTTGAAGGTCCAGAAGTCGCGCGGGTCATCGAGCCACACGCCGCAGCGCACGACATGCTCGAGCCCGTAACCCGCCTCTTCCAGAATGGCGATGACATTGGCGATCGTCTTGTGGGTCTGCTCGATAATGCCGCCCGGAATGATCTCGCCGTCTTCCATGGCCACCTGACCAGAGACATAGAGCCAGCCATCGGCCTCGACGGCCCGGGCAAACGGCAACCGCTGGCCACCGGCACCCGCCTTCTCGGCCCCGTAACGCTTGATCGTCATGGACACCTCTCATGCAAATTATTTTCTTCGATCGTTGACAAGCGACCACAAAAAACCGATTTTGACCAGACAAAATCGACATTCATGAAAAGAATTTAAAAGCGGGGGAGATATGCGCGACCCATTCCACAATCCGTTTCCGGCAACGGACGAAGCCCGCCATGCCATCTGGGAGATGCTCGTCCCCCGCGATATCGATGCCTTCCTCGCCGCCGACTGGAGCATGGTCGCCCATGACTTCGTTGAGGACGGCTTCATCGGCATCAGCGGCAATCGCGAGGAGGATCCGGACAAGTGGACGCTGGCATTCCCCAATCTGCCCGCTTATCGCGACGAGTGGCTGAAGCAGGCCAAGGACTTCGCCGCCCAGACCTATGGCGAGGATCCGCGTAGCGCAATCTTCACGACGACGACGCTGGAAGAAATCGAGATCTCAGGCGAGACGGCGCTCGTGCGCAAGAAGTTCGACGGCGGCATCAAGAAGGCGGACGGCACATTCGACGTCATGCGCTGGCAGACGCTCTATTATTGCCGCCTGCATGAAGGCCGCTGGAAAATCTCCGGCTTTACCGGTTATCTGCCCAATCCGATGGGCCAGCGCTGAACCGCCCCAACCCTTGAGACCTGGAGGTCGGCCTTTGCGCATCTTCACCGCCGCGCTTGCAACGGAAACCAACACTTTCTCCCCGATCTGCATCGACCGGCGCGCCTTCGAGGATTCGCTTTACGCGCCTCCGGGCAAGCATCCCGCGACCCCGACACTCTGCACCGCGCCGATTACGGTCGGTCGCAAGGTTTGCGCTGACAAGGGCTGGACGCTGATCGAGGGCACGGCGACCTGGGCGGACCCGGCGGGTCTCGTCAATCGGCAGGCCTTTGAGAGCCTTCGTGACGAGATCCTCGATCAGTTGCGCGCAGCACTGCCTGTCGACGCGGTCGTGCTTGGTCTGCATGGCGCCATGGTCGCCGACGGTTACCTTGACCCGGAAGGCGATCTCTTGACCCGCATCCGCGAGATCATCGGTCCTGATATTCTTCTCTGCGCGGAGCTCGATCCGCACAGCCATCTGACGGCAAAACGCGTGGCAGCCGTCGATTTTTTCGTTGTCTTCAAGGAATTCCCGCACACCGATTTCGTCGACCGCGCCGAAGATCTCTGGCGTATCGCCGTTGACACGCTGGAGGGACGGGTCAAGCCGGTGATGTCGGTCTTCGACTGCCGCATGATCGATGTCTTTCCGACATCGCGCGAACCCATGCGCAGCTTTGTTGACAGACTTATGGCCATCGAGAAGACGGATCCGGATGTACTGTCCCTGTCCGTCATCCATGGCTTCATGGCCGGCGATGTACCGGAGATGGGCACCAAGACGATCGCGGTGACCAACGGCAATGCCGACAAGGGCACGATGTTGGCGCGCGATCTAGGCCTTGAGCTTTTCTCCAAGCGCGGCACCTTCATGATGCCGCAGATCGACGAAAAGACCGCGCTCGACCAGGCGCTCGCCTACCCTGAAGGCCCCGTCGTCATCGCCGACATGTGGGACAATCCGGGCGGCGGAACAGCGGGCGACGCGACCGTGATCCTTGCGGAAATGCTGGCGCGTGGTGTCACCAACGCCGCCGTCGGCATGATCTGGGATCCGATTGCGGTGCAGATCTGCATGGCAGCCGGCGAAGGCGCCGAGATACCGCTGCGGTTCGGCGCGAAATCAGCCCCCGGCACCGGTTATCCGATCGATGGCCTGGTGAAGGTGATCAAGGTGGTGCCGAGCGCAGAGATGCGCTTCGGCGACAGCATCGCCCCCTTTGGCGATGCCGCCCATATCCGGCTTGAGGGTATCGACATCATCCTGAGCTCGGTCCGCGTCCAGAGCTACGATCCGTCGCTTTTTACCGCGCTCGGCATCGACCCGACGAGCAAGCACCTGCTGGTCATCAAATCCACCAACCACTTCTATGCCGCCTTTTCGCAGATCGCCTCGGAAATCCTCTACTGCGCCGCCGGAACGCCCTATCCGAACGACCCGGCAAAAACCGCCTATCGCCATGTGCGCCGCGACATCTGGCCGATCATGGCCAATCCGCACGAGACGCCCGAAGGCAGCGAGGCCGCATGATGGAACTCCCCCGCCCCAAGCCCGGCCAGCCGATATCAGAACTCTCAACTCCGCTGCCGCTGATTGACGAGGAAAAGCTCGCCACCAACATCGCCCGTGTCCAGTCCTACATGGACAGCCATGGCCTCGCCTTCCGTCCGCACATCAAGACCCACAAGATCTCGGCAATTGCAGCAGAACAGGTGAAGGCCGGTGCGAAGGGCATCAACTGCCAGAAGATTACCGAAGCCGAAATCTTCGCCGATGCCGGCTTCGAGGATCTGCTGATCACCTTCAACATTCTCGGAAGCGAGAAGCACAAGCGCCTCGTCGCCCTGAATACGCGCATCTCCGGCCTGAAGGTCGTCGCAGACAGCGAAACGACCGTTCGCGGCCTCTCCTGCGCCTTCTCGCAGACCCGCCCGCTCACCGTTCTCGTCGAGTGTGACACGGGCGGCGGCCGCTGCGGCGTGCAAAGCCCCGAGGCCGCGATCGCCCTTGCCGCAATAATCGCTGCCGCCCCGGGGCTGACCTTCGGTGGCATCCTCACCTATCCCAAGGCGGACACCGAGGAAGCCGTCGAAACCTTCTTTGCCGCGACACTCGCCGGCCTCGCGGCCCGGGGCATCCCTTGCCCTGTAGTCTCCAATGGCGGCACGCCCAGCCTCTTCTCCGCCCACAAGGTGACGTCGGCGACCGAGCATCGGGCTGGCACCTATGTTTATAATGACCGCGCCATGGCGAGGTCAGGCCATTGCAGCCTAGACGACTGTGCCATGCACATCCTCGCCACCGTCGTCTCCCGCCCGACCGAGGATCGAGCCATCCTCGACGCCGGCTCCAAGGCTTTGACCTCGGATCTGCTCGGCTTCTCGGACTACGGTATGATCGTTCAATATCCAGACGCCGTGATCACGGGTCTGTCCGAGGAACACGGCACGGTAGACCTGTCCAAGGTCACAGGGCCGCGCCCGAAGATTGGCGAGAAGGTTCGCATCATTCCGAACCACACTTGTGTCGTTTCGAACCTCTTCGACATCATGACCTTCCACCGCGACGGGATTGTCACCCGCGTGGAAGAGATCGCGGCTCGCGGGCTCGTCTGGTAGAGGCTTGCGGCTCTTCGCTTCTCGCGCGTAAGTTGGCGCGGGAGGGCGGTCATGAACACAGAAACCGAAAATTCTGCCGCGCGTCGACTGCACGGCGGCTGCATGTGCGGCGCCGTGACCTATGAAGTCGCGGATCGCTTCCTCTATGCCATGAACTGTCACTGCTCAAAGTGCCGGCGCACAACAGGTTCTGCCTTCAAGCCGATAGCCGGCGTTGCACCTGAAGATTTCGGCATCACGGCAGGCTCGGACGCCATGTTCCGCCACGGCGATCCCGATGGAATCCATGACATGCATTGCGGCACCTGCGGTTCGCTCGTCTATTCCTGGATCGCCGAAAACGACACCGTCAAGGTTCACCTCCCCATGGGAACGCTCATCGACGCGCCCTCGATCGAACCCTCCATGCACATTTTCGTCGGTTCCAAGGCGCCTTGGTACGAGATCCTCGACAACCTGCCGCAATTTGAGGAATTTCCTGACTGACCGAGAGCGGTACCCCCAAACAAAAAAGGTCCGCCCGAAGGCGGACCAGAGATTGGCCATTGGCACGGCCGGGAGGAGCTTTATTCGGCGGCCTTTACGGACGCGGGGAGATCAAGGGTGCGCCAATCGATGCGCCGTTCCAGAGCCTGGCCATCGGCATCGAAGAGATGGCAGTCAGCCGCCATGATGCCCGTCGTCATCGGCTGCTCGGCACGCACCGGTGCAGAACCCGGCAAGAGCGCGCAATAGGCTTCGCCATTTGGCAGGGTGGCGTAAGCAATCGTGTTGATGCCGAGCCGTTCGATGACGTAGGGCGTGACCACGATATTGATGTCGCCATCGGAGAGGCGTGTATGTTCCGGCCGGATGCCGAGCGTCAGCGTCTGGCCCACGAGATCCGGACGCGCATCGACAGGGATCAGCGCCGTCTGCCCTTCGTAGGAAATCGTCACGCCGATCGCATCGACGCCGACACAGGTGACCGGCACAAAGTTCATCTTCGGATTGCCGATGAAGCCGGCAACGAAGGTATTCTGCGGCTTGTGATAGAGCTCCAGCGGGGCACCGACCTGGGCTATGTTGCCGGCATTCAGCACCACGATCCGGTCGGCCATGGTCATGGCCTCGATCTGGTCATGGGTGACGTAGATCATGGTCGCTTCGAGGTCGCGATGCAGCTTGGTCAGCTCGATGCGCATGTCGGCGCGAAGCGCTGCATCGAGGTTGGAGAGTGGTTCGTCAAAGAGAAAGATCTTCGGTTCGCGCACGATGGCGCGGCCGATGGCGACGCGCTGGCGCTGGCCGCCGGAAAGCTGGCCCGGGCGTTGCTGCAGGCGCTGGTCGAGTTGCAGGATCTTCGCAACGGCACCGACCTTTTCGCGGATGGTCTCCTCGGACAGCTTCTCGACGCGCAGCGGAAAGGCAATGTTTTCGAAGACCGACATGTGCGGATAGAGCGCGTAGGACTGGAAGACCATGGCGATGCCGCGCTCGACTGGCGGCTTGTCGTTGACCCGTTCGCCGTCGATGACGATGTCACCGTCGGTCGTGTCATCAAGGCCTGCGATCATGCGCAGCAGTGTGGACTTGCCGCAGCCCGAGGGACCGACGAAAACGACGAACTCGCCGTCCTTAACCTCGAGATCGACACCCTTGATGACCTCGAAATGTCCGTACGACTTGCGCACCTTTTTCAGAAATAGCTGACCCACGACCCTCAGTCTCCATTGCCGGTCCTGTAGCGACCAGCCAAACCCGCTTGATGAATTCCGCGGGCCGAAAGCGGCCCGCGGAGCCTCGGTTGCCCGAGATTACTTGTACTGCTCGAGTTCGCCGGCAGCCTTCTTCAGTGCAGCTTCCGGCTCGGCCTTGCCGGTGACGACAGACTGGACCATTTCGATCATGACGTTCTGGAAGCCCTTGTAGTCGGTGAAGAGCGGCTCCGGACCACCATAGGCGATGCCGTCGATGAACGGCTTCCAGAAGGGCTCGTTGGCGACGAACTGGTCGACCACGGCGCCCGGACGAAGCGGGGTAAGGCCAGCGCCTCCCTGCAATTCGTATTCATGCTGGATGTCGGTCGAGGTAATGTACTTGGCGAATTCCGTCGCCTTTTCTTCCACGCCCGAACCCGAGAAGATCGCAAGGCTGTCGGTGATCAGGAGCGTGCCTTCACCCTTGGCCGACGGGCCGCGCGGCAGCGGCGCAACGCCCCAGTTGATCTTGGTGTCCTTCAGACGATAAGCAGCGCCTGAACCGGCCTGGATCATGCCGACCTTGCCGTCGAGGAAGATGGCGCGGATTTCGTTCTGCTCGTAGGCGGTTGCACCTTCGACTGAGTAGGGCGTGATGTCCTTATAGGCCTGCAGAGCAGCGAGGACTTCCGGGCTGTCGATGACGATCTTGTCGCCGTCGATGACCTTGCCGTTGTTGGTGTAAACCCAGTGCATGAACTGGTGCATGGTGTTGTCGAAGGTCTTGGCCGGCAGGCCGTAACCGGCCGTACCGGTCTTTTCCTTGATCTGCTTGGCGAATTCGATTTCTTCAGCCCAGGTCTTCGGCGGAGTTTCCGGGTCGAGGCCAGCAGCCTTGAACAGGTCTTTGTTCCAGTAGAGCGCCTTGGTCGAGAAGGCGACCGGAACGCCCCACTGCGTGTCTTCGAAGGTCACGGTGTCGACGATGTTCGGATAGTAGGAAGCCTTTTCCTCGTCCGTCATCGGAACCGCAACGATCAGTTCGTTCTGCGCGAATTCCTTCAGCGTGCGCGAGCCGACATAGGCCATGGCAACAGGCGTGCCGGCAACGGCGAGCGTGGTGGCCTTGTCCTGGCACTGTTCCCAGCCGACGACTTCCGGCTTGACCTTCCAGCCGGCATTCTTGCCTTCCCATTCGGCAATGTACTTCTCGTGGATCGGGTCAATCTTGTCGCCGCAATAGATCCAGCTGATTTCCTGGTCGGCCGCCAGCGTGGTGAGCGCCGAGCTGGCGAGCAGGGCGAATGAGCCCGCGAGCATGGTCAGTTTTCTTGTCATCGATAGTTCCCCTTTGTTGACAGGTTGAAAGCGTCCGGTTGGCCCGAATTTTGATTGGCAGCCTCTATTTCACCGCGCCGGCGGTCAGTCCGCTAACGAGGTAGCGCTGCAGGAAGAAGATCACGATCATGGCGGGTGCGATCCCGACGAAGCTCGCCGCCATCAACTCGTTCCAGATGACCTCCTGGCGACCGAAATAGGCGAAGAGGCCTATCGGCAACGGCATGTATTCTGTCTTGGAGTTGAAGGTCAGCGCGAAGATGAACTGCTGGGCATAGGCGCCGATGAAGGTGGTGATGGCGACGACGGCAATACCCGGCATGGCGAGCGGCAGGACCACCCGGCGGAAGGTGTAGAAATAGCCTGCACCATCGACATAGGCCGCCTCCTCCAGCTCGCGCGGAATCCGCATCATGTAGGTCCGCAAGAGCCAGATGGCGGAAGGGATGAGGAAGGCGACACCGGGCACGATCATCGCGAAATAGGTGTTCAGCACGCCCATCGACCGCATCAGCCGGAAGAGCGGAATGAGCAGCACGGCACCCGAGAACATGTTGACCGCGAGGAAGGCTGCAAGCAACTGGCCGCGACCCCGGAACTCAAAGCGGGCGAAGGCGTAGGCCGCCGGCACCACGAGGATCAGTACAACGACAGTCGCGATCGTCGAGATGAAGAAGGAATTGAAGATGTAGCGGGCAAAGCCCGGCACGCTGTCCCACATGGTGACATAGGCATCGAACGAGCCGTTCTCCGGGAAGAAGCGATAGGGCGAGGAGAAGAGCTGGCTGAGTGGCTTCAGCGACACCAGAAAACCTTCGACGAAGGGCGCGAGCACAAATGTCAGGAAAAGCGCGATACCCGCATAGATGCCCACCAGTTCATACCAGCGATAGCGGTTGATCAGGGCTGTCTTGTCGTAGCTCATCGGGCATGCTCCTGCGAGAGACGGCTGGTCACGCGGAAATAGGCGACGCAGAAGATCGAGAGGAAGATGCAAATCAGCACTGCACGGGCGGCCCCCTCCCCGTACTTCTTCGAGCCGATCGCGGTGTGATAGGTATCGATGATCATCGTGGTGGTCTCGCCGCTCGGACCACCACGCGTCAGGATCCAGATGATGTCGAAGGAGTTGAAGGTCGCGATCAAGGACAGCATCGACATGGTTATCATCGCGGGCAGGATCAGCGGCAGGGTGATGCGACGGAATCGATAGAAACGTCCGGCACCATCGGTCCAGGCCGCCTCGTAGAGATCCTGCGGGATCGCCTGCATGGCAGCCAGCATGTAGAGCGTCACCATCGGCACGCCGATCCACACATCGGTGAAGATCGTCGCCCAGAAGGCAGTCGATCCATAGGCCAGGAAGGCGACGGGACCATCGACCACGCCAGTGCGCTGGAGCACGCCGGAGATCATGCCGAACTGACCGTTATACATCCAGCCCCACATGAAGATGCCGATTGCCATCGGCACGATCCACGGCGGCATCGTAAGCACCCGGAAGAGCGTCCGGCCGGGCACGGCCGTGTTCAGCATGGCAGCGCCGAAGGTGCCGATGATCATCTTGATCGACACCGAAAAGAAGGTCCAGATGAAGGTCCTGATGATGACGGTCGCGAAGGTATCGTTGAAGATCTTCTCGTAATTCACCCAGCCCACCCAGTTCGTCGTCTTCTTGAGCGACGCGTCGGTGAAAGAGAGAACGAATGTCTGTACCAGCGGGTAGGCGACGATGACGGCGATATAGAGAAGGGCCGGCGCGATCAGCAGCCAGGCAAAGATGATAGCGCTTCGGCGTGCTTGCATCCGACCGCTCCTTTACGCCGACCGAACACGGGCGGAAGCGTCCGACGTGCCGTGCAGGCATGCATCGAACTTCTCCCAGACCGGCTTCAGATCGACGACCTTGCGGGCAAGCCGCGCCTCATCCATGGCAAGCGCTAGAATGCCGGCTTCGAGCGCATCGATTGCGGAAACCGGTTGCTTGGCACCCGTCTGCACAAAGGCGATGACGTCTTCGGCCATCTGCTCGTCGGCGCCATAGTGCTGCGACAGAGAGGACGGGGCCTTGTAGGTGTTGGCGATCACCTTCTCATTGGTGCGCGCGTCATGGACATCCATGAAGCCGCGCACGAAGTCGCCTTCCGCCATGCCTTTGGAGCCGATCACGCAGAAACGGCGAAACTCGTCCGGGACATTGAGATTAGTGTGGAAGGTCATCGACACGCCGTTCTCGTACTCGACGATCGCGGTCTGGAAATCGATGATGTCGCCGTCGCTGTCGAACACCTTGTCGGAGCCCTGCCAGCCGCTCGGCTTGCGATGATAGACGTTGAGGTCGTTGATGCCTTCTGCCTCAGGCGCGTTCTCCGGAACGAAGCTCTTTCGACCGCCGAAGCTAGCAACAAAACGCGGACGGGCGCCGACCACGCCATTATAGAGATCGAGGTCGTGGCAGCACTTTTCCAGCATGAAGCCACCGGCGTAACGACCGTAACGGCGCCAGTCGCGCATGAAAAAGGCGCCGTGATAAGGCTGGATATGCTCGGATGCCTCGATCGAGACGACATTGCCGAGACGCCCCTCTTCCTGCGCCTTGCGCAGATCGCGATAGAGCGGGGAGTAACGCAGCACGAGACCGACCAGCAGGCGGTCGTGGCCATAGGTATTCAGAAGCGAGGCGAGCGCATAGCTCTCCTCGATGCTGGTGACGATCGGCTTTTCGGTGAAGACGGTCAGACCAGCCTCAAGGCCGAGCCGGATATGGTCGAGATGCAGGTGGTTCGGCGAACCGATCATCAGAAGATCGAATGTCTCGCCGGCGATCAGGGCTTCAGGCGTCTCATAGACCTTGCCGGGAGAGATACCATGCTCGTCGAGCGTCGCCATGCCCGCCGGCGCAGGATCGACATAACCGACGATCTCGAAGCTCGGATCAATCTCCTTGAACACCCGACCCAGATACCCAAGACGGAATCCGAGTCCGATAATCGCGACCTTCATGATGCATTCCCCTGCTTTCGTAATTATTTTTCGCAGACTGCGTCAATTTTCCAAGATCGTCAACACGGGAAGCAAAAATCCCACCGTTGATGAAAATAGTTTTCATGACCGCCTGCGATATTGGATGAAGAGCCGAAATGCCGGGGCCTGCAGTCGCAACTCGTCCCATTGCGGAAGAAGGCGCAGAGGCTTTGGATTGGGCTCCTCTCCAATCGTTAATTTAAGATACCAAAACTAGTCCAATCGTAAAGCCAGATCTGTCAAAATTAGGGGATAAATAGCCAAATTCCTGTTTTTGCGACGATATTTCTACGTTTCGACATGAATACACCTATCAACTTCAAAACCATTTGCGAAATAGGTTTCTGGTTGGTATTGTTTTGACAAAGACCACCGAGGGGACGGGAACATGCAGACACCGATGACGGAATGCGCAATTGCCGTCCGCTTGCGGCCCGTCCGCCATGGGGGCAGTGAAGCCGCATGACCACAGCCCTCCCCCTTGAACAACTTCAGTCCGTCCGCGGAGGACCGCTTTACGTCAAGCTGCGAAAGATGATCGAGGACGCCGTCGCCTCAGGTCGCCTGAAGCACGGCGATGCCCTGCCGGCCGAGCGCGACATTGCCGAAGCGGCAGACATCAGCCGTGTGACGGTGCGCAAGGCGATCGATGAGCTGGTGGAAGAAGGCCTGCTCGTCCGTCGACGTGGGTCCGGCACCTTTGTCGTCAAGCCTGTTCCGCGCATGCAGCAGCCGCTGAGCCAGCTGACCTCCTTCACTGAAGACATGCGCCGGCGTGGCATGGTTGCCGGCTCTCGTTGGCTGGGTCGCGGTCTGTTTTACCCGACGGCCGAAGAAACCATGATGTTGGGCCTCGTCAGCGGTGCACGTGTCGCCCGCATCGATCGTCTGAGAACCGCCAACGACATGCCCATCGCGCTGGAACGCACGAGCCTTCCCGACGACTTGCTGCCGGACCCGAACAGAATAGAGGATTCGCTTTACCTCTGCCTGCTGGACGCCGGCATCCGTCCTGTGCGGGCTAACCAGCGCATCTCGGCCGTTCTGCTGACGGACGAGGAAACCAAGCTGCTCGGCGTCCCGCCCGGCTCGGCAGCACTCTCGGTACAGCGAATTGCCTATCTCGAAACCGGCCGCGTGATGGAAATGTCGCGCGCACTTTATCGCAGCGATGCCTATGACCTGGTTGCCGAACTCGGCATCGGCTCGCCCATGAAGCCTCAAGACTGAAAGTTTGCCCGATGACCACCAAGATGCGTGAGGAGATCGACGAGATCCCCGCAGCCGCTGCCCGACTGCTGGATAGCTCCAGGACCGTGATATCAGACGCGGCGAACGCCCTGCGCGACAAGGATCCGGGCATCGTCGTCACGATCGCCCGCGGCTCGTCCGATCACGCGGCCCATTTTCTGAAATATGCGATCGAGCTGCAGATGGGCCTGCCGGTCGCCTCGCTCGGCCCGTCGCTTGCCTCGATCTACGAGACCCCGATGAAGCTCGGCAAGGCCGCAGCCTTTGCCGTTTCGCAGTCCGGGGCAAGCCCTGACATCGTCGCCATGGCCAGAGGCGCCCGCGATGGCGGCGCGACCACGGTGAGCCTCGTCAACACATTGCCCTCGCCGCTCGCCGACGCCGCGACCTTCGCCGTCGACATCAAGGCCGGGCCTGAAATCGCGGTCGCCGCCACCAAGTCTTTCGTCAACTCGATTGTCGCAGGCCTTGCTATCCTTGCAAGCTGGAGCCGTGACGATGCGTTGACCCGCGCCGTCGACCGCCTCCCCGCGCACTTTGACAAGGCACTCGCTCTCGACTGGAGCGTACTGCTCGAGCCGCTGAAATCGGCAGACTCCCTCTACATGCTCGGCCGCGGTCCGGCACTAGCCATCGCAGCGGAAGCCGCACTCAAATGCAAGGAAACGTGCGAACTGCACGCCGAGGCCTATTCCTCCGCCGAGGTCCTGCATGGTCCGGTTTCGATCGTCGGCCGTGACTTTCCCGTCGTCGCCTTTGCCGCCCGCGACAAGGCGGAAGCCTCGATCGCCAGCACCGTCTCGAAGCTCGCGGCCAGCAATGCCACCTGCTTCATCACCTCGGATCAGGCGACGGCCGGCCACAAGCTGCCTTTCATCGCAACAGAACATCCGATCACGGATGCGCTGGCCCTGATCGTTCCCTATTATGGCTTTATCGAATCCCTCTCCCGTGCCCGCGGCTTCAATCCCGACAAGCCGGTCGCACTGAAGAAAGTTACCGAGACCCAATGAGCCAAGCCTTCGCCATCACAGCAAGCCGCATCTTCGATGGGCACACGTTCCACGAAGATGCAGCCCTCCTGGTCGACAACGGCCGGGTGAAGGCTGTTCTCGCCAGAGCCGACTTGCCCGCCGGCATTGCGAGGCAGGATATGGGCGACGCGCTGATTGCCCCAGGCTTCATCGACTTGCAGGTGAATGGCGGCGGCGGCGTGCTGTTCAACAACGACCCGACCATCTCCGGCATCCGCACGATCTGCGAGGCGCATGCGCGGTACGGCACGACGGCATTGATGGTCACACTGATCACCGATGCGCCCGAGATCAAGCGCGAGGCGATCGCCGCTGGCGAGGCCGCATCCAAGGCAGGTGAGCCGGGCTATCTCGGCCTGCATCTCGAAGGCCCGCATCTCTCGATCGCCCGCAAGGGCACCCATGATCCGGCCCTGATCCGCCCGATGGCGCAAGCCGATCTCGACTATCTCGTCGAACAGGCATCGCGTTTCGGTATCCCGATGATCACTGTGGCACCGGAAAGTGTCACACCGGATCAGGTCAAGCACCTGGTTCAGGCCGGCTACCGCGTCAGCCTCGGCCACACCGATACGAGCTGCGCCAGCGTCGAGGCCTATGTTGAAGCCGGGGCGACGCTCGTCACCCATCTCTTCAATGCCATGAGCCCGCTCGGCAATCGCGAACCGGGCCTCGTGGGCGCCGCCCTCACCTCGCCGGTCCTGCATTGCGGCCTGATCGCCGACGGCTTCCATGTCGATCCGGTGACCATGAAGATCGCACTCGCCGCCAAGCACGGCCCTGCCCAAATCTTCCTGGTGACCGATGCCATGTCGACCATCGGCTCTGATGAGACAAGCTTCGACCTGAACGGCCGGACCGTCTACCGCCGCGATGGCCGGCTGACCCTTGCCGATGGAACGCTTGCTGGCGCCGATATCGACATGCTCTCCTGCGTCCGTTACGTGCACGAAAAGCTGGGGCAGCCGCTGGAGGAAGCGCTGCGCATGGCATCGCTCTATCCTGCTGAGGCCATTGGTGCGACGAGCAAAGGAAACTTGGCCGCAGGCCAGGATGCCGACTTCATCGTGCTTGGCCCTGATCTCAACATCCACTCGACCTGGATCGCAGGCGCGTGCGTCCATGGTGCCGACACGGCGCCGAGCAGGGCCTTCGCATGATCGTCTGCTTCGACATCGGCGGCACCGCCATCAAGGGCGCCCTGGCAACGAGCCCGGAAGACATCCGTCCCTTCCCGCGGCAACCCACCCCGATCCACGATTTCGACGCCTTCGTCGCAACGCTCGCCTCCGTCATCGCGGAAGCCGAAGCAAGCGCCGGTGAGCGCGCTGCCTGCATTGCGATCTCGATCGCCGGCGTCATCGATCCCGACACGGCGAACGCCGTTGTTGCCAACATTCCCTGCATCCATGGACGCCCGCTGAAGGCTGATCTAGAAGCCGCCCTCGGTCTGCCGGTCATTGTCGCCAATGATGCCGATTGCTTCGTGCTGGCCGAAGCCGGCATTGGTGCTGCCCGCGGCCATCGGGTCGTGTTCGGCGTCATCCTCGGCACCGGCGTCGGCGGCGGCCTCGTCATCGACGGCAAGCTGATCAACGAGAGCGGCTTTGCCGGCGAATGGGGCCATGGGCCGATCCAGCCGACCGAGGCCGGCAATCCTCCGATGCACGTGCCACGCTTCCAATGCGGCTGCGGCCAGATTGGCTGCATCGACGCGATCTGCAGCGCGCGAGGCCTCGAAAAGCTGCACAAGCACATCCACGCCGAACAGCTGACCAGCGAAGAAATCATCGCTGATTGGCAGAAGCGCGATTCCAAGGCCGAACGTACCATCGATGTCTATGTCGACATCCTGACCGATGCGCTTTCCGTGGTGGTCAACGTCACCGGGACGACGATATTGCCCGTCGGCGGCGGCCTTTCGAACGTGCCGGCGCTCCTCTCCCGGATCGATACGGCCCTGCGCGCGCGCATCCTGCGCAAGTTCAAGAACCCGATCGTTGTGCCTGCAGCATGCGGCGTCGAGCCGGGCCTCATCGGAGCCGCGATCCTCGGCCTCGACTACGCTAGAGAGCATCAAGGAGGCTGAGATGGCAGCGGACATGCTGGTAAAGCTCTACGATCTGCAGCCAAATCCCGACCTTGATCGGCGCATGCAGGCCGAAGGCATCACGATCCGCCGCGCGCTTGTGCCAGAATTGCAAGGGATCTGCGCCTGGATCGAGCCCCGTTTCGGCGCCGGCTGGGCATCCGAAGCGACGGCGGCGATCATGCGCCTGCCGGTGACCTGCTGGATTGCCCATGAAGGCGAAACGCTGCTCGGCTTTGCCTGCCACGAGGCGACGATGAAGGGTTTCTTCGGCCCGACCGGCGTGGATGAGAAGGCCCGCGGCAGGGGCATTGGCCATGCCCTGCTGATCCGCACGCTCATCGACATGCGCGACCAGGGCTATGGCTATGCCATCATCGGCGGTGCTGGCCCCATGGGTTTTTATGAGAAAAGCGTCGGTGCCATCGCCATCCCCGGCTCCTCGCCCGGCATCTACAAGGACATGCTGCCACTTGCCGCTCCGTCAGGCATGGCGGACTAACTCAACTCAGCCGAGTTCGAGCGTCGTAATCGCATAGACGCCTGTCTTCTGCGTTTGAGGCGGCTCGCCTCGATACATGCGCGAGGTCTGGAACCCCCGTTTGAAGCCGAGACGGCCGAGCAGGTAGCGAAAGCCTTCCTGATATTCCGGCACATCCAGATGCACTTCTTCACCCCTGAGGTTTGCAAGACAGATCTTCAGCAGATCTTCGGCCGTTCGCCCATCCATGGCAAACAGCGGCCCGATCTTGTAGCCACCAAGGCAAGGTCGCATCACGGCATAACCGGCCACCAAACCCTGCCGGCGGCAGAGGAAGGCACGACGCGGCGGCTTCAGCCATTCCGAGAGGAAGTCTTCTCTCGGCGCGGGGAAGAATGCCCGATCCAGCGCAAGGATCTCGGCGAGATCAACCTCGGTGATCGCCTCACACCGGGCGAAGCTAGCAGGCAGAGCCGGCATGCGATCAATGCTCCAGCGAACGGTGTCATAGGCGGTCGCGAAACCCATGCGGCCATAATTCGCCTGCTGCTCGACGACACCATCGAGGCCGATGGCACGCTCCCCGAGATGCGCCATGCCAGCATCCCAGACCCGCCGTCCGAGCCCCCTGCCCCGAAAATCCGGATGGCAGATATAAAGCCCGATAAAGCCGAAGCCGTCCCCGTAACGTATCGCTGAAATACCGGCAGCAAGCCGCCCGCCGACGAAACAGCCAAGAAAGCCATCGGGATCGGCGGCACGAAATGCTGCTGCATCGCCATGCCCAGGGTTCCAGCCTTCGAGTGCCGCCCAGCCCACGAGGTCCTCGACTTCGTCAGCTCTGAGTACCCTGATCTGCACATCCTCCGCCACACTCACACGCCCATGGCAGCAGGAGAGAAACGGGCGAGGTCACCGTGATAGGTCTTGGAGACGGGTGTCGCATAGGCGCCGCGCTTGGCGGTCGACAGGCCCTGCGCAACCAGGCTTTCCGCCTGTTTCACGGCAGCGGCCACGCCGTCGATCACGGGTACGCCGAACTCCTGCCGGAGTGCTGCCGTCAAATCCGCCATGCCGGCACAGCCGAGCACGATCGCTTCGGCCCTGTCTTCCTTGAGCGCTGCCGAGATTTCGCTGCGCAGTCGGTCGCGGGCGTTGGAATTGGGATCCTCTAGCGAAAGCACCGGCACATCCGCCGCTCGCACCTTGCAGCGACTACCCATGCCGTAGCGATGCACGAGATGTTCCACGGGGAGCCGCGAGCGTTCCATGGTGGTCACGACCGAAAAGCGTTGGGCAATGAAGGATGTCGCCGAAAGCGCCGCCTCGCAAATGCCGATGACGGGGATGCCCGCCAGTGCGCGTGCGGCATCCAGCCCCGTATCGTCGAAGCAGGCAATCACGATCGCATCTGCCCCTTCGCGTTCGGCTTTGGCAATTTCCACCAGCAGGCCGGGCACTGCAAAGACCTCGTCGTAATAGCCCTCGATCGAAACAGGCCCCATGGACGAGGTGATCGCCAGGATTTCGGTCTCGGCATGGGCGACCCGCCGCGCAGCATCGGCGATGGTCGCAGTCATGCTGGCAGTCGTATTCGGATTGATTACGGCAATTTTCATACGATTACGCCCGCCCCCGACGGCGGTTCATGGCCATGATGATGCCGAGCGTTCCGGCAATCACCAGGAAGGAGAAGAGCGTCGTGACCGTGCCGAGCGCATAAAGCACCGGCGTCGTGACATTGGTCGTCATGCCGTAGATCTCGAGCGGCAGCGTGTTATAGGTGCCCGAGGTCATCAGCGTACGCGCAAACTCGTCATAGGAGAGCGTGAAGCCAAAGAGCCCGACGCCGATCAGCGGCGGTGCAATCATCGGCAGCACGACATGGCGGAAAGTCTGCCACGACGAAGCGCCGAGGTCGCGTGCGGCTTCCTCGTATGCCGGCGAGAAGCGGTTGAAGATGGCGAACATGATCAGCACGCCGAAGGGCAGCGTCCAGGTGAGATGCGCGCCAAAGCCCGAGGAATACCAGGCCGGCTGCAGCCCGAGCTGGCTGAACAAGACGCCGATGCCGAGCGAAATGATGATCGAGGGCACAACGAGGCTTGCGACCGAGAGGTAGAAGAGTGCGGTCGAGCCGACAAACTTGCGCCGGAAGGCAAGGCCCGCGAGCAGCGAAACGACGACCGTCACCACCATGACCATGAAGCCGAGCGCGAAGGAACGCCGGAACGAGCCGCCGAAATCACCCACCGCCTGCTGCTCGAAGAGATTGCCGAACCAGTGCAGCGACACCCCATTGAGCGGAAAGGTCAGGCCCCCATTCGGTCCCTGGAAGGAGAGGATCAGGATCGCCGAGAGTGGGCCGTAAAGGAAGAGAACGAACAGGGCGAAGAAGGCAGCGAGAACGTAGAATTCGCGCGGGCGCTTGTCGGAATTCATCGTTAGAGCTCCTTCCGGATATCGACGACGCGGAGGATCGCGGCGACCATCAGGAGAACCAGCGCCAAGAGCACCACGGCATTGGCGGCAGCGGCCGGATATTGCAGCAGCGACATCTGGTTCTTCATCATCAGAGCAACGGACGCGCTCTGCCCGCCGGACATGACCTGCACGGTGGAGAAATCGGCCATCACAAGCGTCACCACAAAGATCGTGCCGATCGCCATGCCGGGTTTCGACAGGGGGATGATGACATTAGTCAGGATCTGCCAGCCGCTGGCACCGGCATCACGCGCCGCTTCGAGTAGCGAGCGGTCGATGCGCATCATCGTGTTGAAGATCGGGGTGACCATGAACAGCGTGTAGAGATGCACCATGGCGAGAACCACGGCGAAATCGGAGTAAAGCAGCCACTCGATCGGCTGCGGCACGATGCCGGCATTGACCAGCGCCGTGTTGATCAACCCGTTGCGCCCGAGCACCGGGATCCAGGAGATCATGCGGATGATGTTGGAGGTGAGGAACGGGACGGTGCAGACGAGGAAAAGGACGCTCTGCATGGCGGAGGTGCGCACATGGAAGGCGAGGAAATAGGCGACCCAGAAACCGACGAAGAGTGTGATCGCCCAAACGATGAAGGCGAACTTCAACGTGTTGAAATAGATCTTCCAGGTGACCCAGGCCCCGAGTGTCTCGGTATAGTTGAAGGTGACGAAGTCGGGATACATCTGGGCAAAGTCGTAGTCCCAGAACGAGACCGTCCCGATCATCAGGATCGGCAGCAGCAGGAAGCAGCCGAGAATGAGCATGAGCGGCGTCGCCTGCAGATAGGAGACGAGCCCAAGCGGCACACGGATGACGCGTTTCGGCTTCGGCTCGCCGACCCCCAGAAATCGCACTTCCACCATGATGTTAGGTCTCCTGTCGCTTCGAAAAGAGCGGACCGGGAAGGTTGCCCCTCATCCGGCTGCCGCCACCTTCTCCCCGCAAGCGGGGAGAAGGCACGTGTGGTTCACCTCCCCCTTGAGGGGGGAGGTCGCGGCGAAGCCGCGGGTGGGGGTGATCCATTGCGGACGTTCACCCCACCCCGGAGCTTCGCTCCGCCCCTCCCCCTCAAGGGGAGGGTAAGACATCAGGCCGCGATGAACTCGTTCCAGCGGCGGACCATGTAGCGGTCTTCGTCCATCACGGAGTTCCAGCAGGCGACCTTGCCCATGCGCTCTTCGAAGGAGCCGCCGTCGCGAACCGCACCGGCTTTTTCCATGACCGCACCTTCCGGAGACATGATGTCGCCGGTCGCGGCCTTGCCCTCGATCCAGTAGCCCCACTCGTCGGCGGACATGAATTCCTTCGCCGTTTCCATGCAGGCGGAGTAGTAGCCCTGGCGGTTGAGATAGCCGCCGACCCAGCCGGATGTGTACCAGTTGATGTATTCATAGGCCGCATCGAGCTGCGCGCCAGTGAGGTGGGCTGCCAGACCGAGACCGCCGCCCCACGAACGATAGCCTTCCTTGAGCGGCTGATATTTGCAGGCGATGCCCTTGGAACGGACGGCAGCAACGGCCGGCGACCACATCGACTGGATGACGACTTCGCCTGAGGCCATCAGGTTGACCGACTCGTCGAAAGACTTCCAGAAGGCGCGGAACTGGCCGTCCTGCTTGGCCTTGATGAGGAAGTCGATCGTCGTGTCGATCTCCGCCTTCGTCATGTTGCCCTTGTCGGCATATTTGATGATGCCCATGGCTTCGCAGATCATCGCGGCGTCCATGATGCCGATGCTGGGAATATTGAGGATCGAGGTCTTGCCCTTGAAAGCCGGGTCCATGATGTCGGCCCAGGACGAGATCTCGCGACCGACGAGGTCGGGACGAATGCCAAGCGTGTCGGCATTGTAGATGGTCGGCATCATCGTGAAGAGTTCGGTCTCGCCCGATGCAAAGGTCTTGGCGTCCTTGCTCTCGACATAACCAACCGTGTGCGGCGCAGTCCCCTGGGCGATAACACTGTCGGGCAGCAGCTTGCCGGTTTTGAACAGCGGCACGACCTTGTCGTAGAACTTGAGCTTCGAGGTTTCCATCGGCTGGATGACGCCGGTCGGATAGACCTTCTTCAGGATCCAGTATTCGATGTCGGCGATGTCGTAAGACATCGGCTGGGTCACGGCGCGCTGGGCCGCGGCGTCAGAATCGGTTGCCGTCATCTCGAGCGTGATGCCGAGGTCGGCCTTGCACTTCTCGGCGATGGCATTGATGTTCGACACGCCGGTGCCAAACTGGCGAAGCGTAATCGGGTTCTGCGCCCAGATCGTCGGGAAGCCGGTGATCGCGCCCGAACCGGCGGCGAGGCCGGCAGCGGCCGATGCGGTCTTCAGGAATGTGCGGCGGGATACGCCCTTCTTTGTCTTGCTGCTGTCTGACATTGCGCTGTTCTCCTGGTTTTATTGGTTTGGCTTCACTTCACGATGCGTCCGAGGACGATCGAATCCGGCTGATCCCATGACAGGGTGACGCCTTCCCCGACGCGAACCGGGGAGGCAAAGAAGGCCGCGTCCGAGAGCACGGCGGTGAATTCATCGGTAAAGGCGGTGGTGACGGTCAGCTTCACCTTGGCGCCGAGATATTCGACATTCGACACGATACCGTCGAAGCCGAGACCATCAGCCGGCATGGCGCCAATGCGCACATGATCCGTGCGGATGGCGATATCAGCCGTCTCATCCTCGACAGGTGCCGTACCGAGCGCGAAGAAGCGCCCGCCACCGACAACCTCGATAAACAAGCCATCAGCGGTGCGCTCGACGATGCGCCCGGAGAGCACATTGTGATCCCCCATGAAGCGGGCAACGAAGGCTGTCGCCGGCCGCTCGAAGACGGACCGCGGCGTCGCCGCCTGCTCGATACGTCCCTCGTTCATGACGACGATGAGATCGGCAAGCGCCATCGCCTCTTCCTGGCTATGGGTCACATGCACGAAGGTAATGCCGAGCGAGGTCTGCAGCTTCTTGAGCTCGGCCCGCATCCGGATCTTGAGGAAGGGGTCGAGCGCCGAGAGCGGCTCGTCGAGCAACAGGGCCTCGGGCTTGGTGATCAGCGCGCGGGCCAGCGCCACGCGCTGTTGCTGTCCGCCGGACAATTGGGCCGGACGACGACTGGCGTAAGGCTCGAGCTGCATCAGCTTGAGCATCTCCATGGCCTGTCCGCGACGGGTCTCCTTGTCGACACCCTTCATCTTCAAACTGAAGGCGACATTGTCGACAAGATCGAGATGCGGGAAGAGCGCATAGGACTGGAACATCATGGCCGTGCCCCGCTGCGCAGGCGGCAGCGTGGTGACATTGGTATTGCCGAACACGACGTCGCCGGAAGAGATACTTTCATGCCCGGCGACCATTCTAAGCGTCGACGTCTTGCCGCAACCGGACGGTCCGAGCAGGCAGCAATAGGTACCGGCCGGGATCTTCAGGCTGATGGCATGAACCGCAGTCGACGTCCCGTAGGTCTTGGTAACGGCGGCAAGTTCGATGTCGGCGGCTTTCGTCATGACGGCTCCTTCGTCTCGCCATTGACGATGCATTTGCCGTGCCAGTTCCATGGCGCCACGCTAAGTGCTTGAATCCCATGAACGTGATTGTTGCGCGGCAAAAGGAATAAGCAATCGCGTTAACTGCATGCACACGAATTAATCGATTGGCCTCAATTCATTCATCAGATTGTATGCAATATGTAATGCGTTCGGTGCGCTTGGGACCTTTCGCGAATGTCGGCGTCACGTTAAAAGGATGAGCAGACACCGGATGGATCCATGAACGCCAAGAGCTCGCTGCGCAGGCAACTCGACCCGAACCTCGAAGACCGCGCCCGCGCGATACGAGACGCCTTGCGCGATGCAATCGTTGACAGGCGACTTGCCCCAGGAACGAAGCTTTCCGAAGCGGAGGTCGGCACGCTTTTCGACGTCAGCCGGACCGTCGTGCGCGACGCATTGCAGATGCTGGGCTTCGAGGGACTGGTGAAGACCGAGCGCAATCGCGGTGCCTTCGTTTCGAACCCGAGTACGGAGGAGGCGCGTCAGGTCTTCGCCTCGCGCCGCCTGATCGAGGCCGGGATCATCGCCGCAGCCGCCGAGCGCATCACGGCTGATGATCTTGCAGCGTTTCGCGAACACTTGAAGGAAGAAGCCCGCTACCGCGCTGAACGCGGCGCTTCGGCTCGCCGCGCAGAGATAAAGGCATCGGGCGATTTCCACCTCATGCTGGCCAAGGTCGCCGGCAATCAGGTCCTCGAAAAGTTCATGGACGAACTCGTCGCCCGCTCGTCCCTCGTCATCGCGCTTTATGGGCGGACCGGCATTTCCAGCTGCGGCCATGACGAGCACGACGAGATCCTGAACGCGCTGGAAAAGGGCGACGTGAAAAAGGCGACGCATCTCATGATGCATCACATCGACCACATCGAAGCAGATCTCGATCTGTCCATGGCCGAAGCCCGGACACTGAAGGACGCCCTGGCCCTCTGACCTCTGCAGAAGGATCGGATATCGAGGGAGCCTCAGCCGGACCGCTGCGCCACCTGACGGTCGTGCTCGATGGTCTCAAACATCGCATTGCGCGCTCCGGCTTCGTCGCCATACTCGATCCGGTTGACGAGTAGCCGGTGCTTGTCGAGGAGCATATCCAGGACGCAAGGATCCGGTACGGTCATCAGCGCCTTGTAAGCGAATGCATGCGCCAGTTCGATGACCCCGTACAGTGCCCGCACGAAGGGATTGTGGGCGGCGTCCGCGATGATCCGGTGCAGCTCGAAATCGGCAAGCGCGAAATTCTGCAGGGATCCCAGCGAGGTCTCCATCTGGTGGATCCAGTAGTGCATCAGACGGATCTGGTCCGCCGTGCGGCGCTTGGCAACCTCGGCTGCGGCCTGTGGCTCCAGGGAGCGGCGGACCTCGTGCAGGCCCGAGAGAAATTCCGGGTCGAGCGGCGCTTCGAGATGCCAGGCAAGCACCTGAGGATCATAGAGGTTCCAGCGGCTCTTCTTGGCAACCTTGGTGCCGACCTTCGGCCGGGCCTCGAGCAGCCCCTTGGCTTCCAGGGTCTTCAACGCTTCGCGCAGGACAGTACGCGACACCTCGAACTCTTCCATGAACTCGGCATCGTTCGGCAGGGTCGTTCCAACGGGATAGCGGCCGGAGATGACCCCGGCCCCGATCTCGTTGATCACATGCGAATGGTAGTTGCGCGCCGTCGACCGCCCGGACAGGGAGCGAAGAAGGCTCCCCGGCTCACTCATGCAGGGGCCTTTTTCAGGCGCGTACGCCCGGTCTGCGCGTTAAACACCAGCTTCTGGAGCAAGATGAACATGAACAGCAGGAACCCGATGGCGATTTTAGTCCACCAGCTGGAGAGCGTCCCATCGAAGACGATATAGGTCTGGACGAGGCCCTGCAGCATGACCCCGATCAGGGTTCCGAAGATGAAACCATAACCGCCCGTCAACAGGGTCCCGCCTATCACCACGGCCGCAATCGAGTCAAGTTCGATGCCGACCGCAGCAAGCGGGTAACCGGCCGAGGTGTAGAGCGAATAGACGATGCCCGCGAGCCCGCCGAGGAAAGACGAGAGCGCATAGATGCTGACAGTGACTTGCCCGGTCGGGACCCCCATCAGCGACGCCGAATTGGCGTTGCCACCGATCGCGTAGACATAGGAGCCGAACCGCGTCTTGTGGGCGATGAAGCCGAAGACGAGGAAAGTCCCGAGCATCAAGAGACCGATGAAGCTCAGGCGTCCGCCACCGGGCAGCCTGTAGTAGAGGCTGGAAATCGTACGGTAGAATTCGTGGTCGATCGGGATGGAATCCTGGCTGAGCACAGAGGCCAGGCCACGCGCGAGAAACATGCCGGCCAGCGTCACGATGAAGGGTGGCACCTGCAGGAAGTGGATGACCGCACCCATCGAGGCCCCGAACGCGGCGGCAAGCGCCAGCACGATCGCAAACACGGCCAGCGGATGGATCCCCACCCAAGAGATGAGGATGGCGGTGATCACACCCGTCAGGCCGATCACGGCCCCGACGGAGAGATCGATGCCACCGGAAATGATGACGAAGGTCGCGCCGACAGCGGCAATGCCGAGAAAGGCATTGTCAGTCAGAAAATTGCCGAAGACCCGCGTCGACCACATGGCCGGAAACTGGAAAATGCAAACGGCATAGGCGATCACGAAAATGAGGGTGGTCGCGGCGAGAGGGCGATAACGCGGATTCATCGTGCCTGTCCCGAAGTTTGGCCTGAGGTCTTGGTGGGTGTCGTCGGGACAGCCTGGCGTGGTCCAAACTTGCGACCGAGCACCTGGGCGATCCGGGCCGATTGCAGCACCAGGATGATGATGATCATGCCAGCCTTGACGATCAGATTGAATTCCGGCGGGAAGCCCGAAACCAAGACGCCCGTATTCATGGCCTGAATGATGATGGCGCCAAGGACCGACATCGGGATCGAGAAGCGTCCGCCGAGCAGCGACGTGCCGCCGATCACAACAGCCAGGATCGCATCAAGTTCGAGCCAGAGACCGGCATTGTTGGCGTCCGCCCCTCGAATGTCGGCAGCGGCAATGATGCCGGCCATCGCGGCACAGAAGCCCCCGAAGGCATAGATGCACAGAATGAGGACCTTGCTGCGTAGCCCGGTATAATTGGCCGCAGAAAGATTGATACCGATCGCCTCGATGAAAAGACCGATCGCTGTGCGACGCATGAAGAGATGCGCCACGAGCATCAGGACGATCGCGATGACGGCGGGCATCGGCAGGCCGAAAAGCGATCCAGTACCGACGAAGATCAGCGCCGGATCGGAGAAGGTGACAATCGAGCCTTCGGTGATCAGCTGCGCCACCCCTCGCCCGGCCACCATCAGCACCAGCGTGGCGACAAACGGCTGGATGCCGAGATAGGCGACCAGGATGCCGTTCCACAGACCGCAGAGGATCCCGACCGCAAGGGCAGCGGAAAGAGTCACGATCAGCGGCTGACCGGCAACCGCGCAGGTCGCGGCAACCGCACCTGCTACTGCCATCACGGCGCCGACGGACAGGTCCACCCCCTTCGTGGCAATGATCGCCGTCATGCCGATCGCGAGGATCGCGACGGGTGCACCGCGATTGATCACGTCGATCAGACTGCCGAACAGCCGACCGTCCTGCCAGGTCACGTTGAAGAAGCCGGGAAAGACCAGCCAGTTGAAGAACAGCACGCCGGCAAGCGCCAGGAGCTGTGGGGAAATGATGCGGGACATGGAAAGCCTTTTCATGCCTCGACCTCCGCCGGCAGCGCGGCGATGGTCTGGACGATGACGCCAGGAGTGATGTCGGCGCCATGCAGCTCGGCGACCATCTTCCGGTCGCGCATGACGACGACACGCGAGGAGTAACTGACGATTTCGTCAAGCTCGGAAGAGATGACGACCAGCGCCAAGCCATCTTCCCGCAGACGGCTGATCATCCGCACGATCTCGGCATGGGCGCCGACATCGATGCCGCGTGTCGGTTCGTCGAGAATGAGGAAACGCGGATCGGTGGCGAGCCACCGGGCAAGGATAACCTTCTGCTGATTGCCGCCGGAGAGCAACTTGACGGGAAGCTCGGCAGAAGCCGTGCGGATGTCGAGCGCTTCGATGAAATTTCCGGCAATCTCCAGCTGCTCGTCGCGGTTCAAGGCCTTGAACCAGCCGAGCCGCGCCTGCATGGCGATGACAATGTTCTCGCGAACCGACAGATCACCGAAAATGCCGTCGATCTTACGGTCTTCCGGGCAGAAGCCGAAGCCGAGCTCGACGGCTTCGCGCGGATTTCGCACCTGCCGTGTCGTGCCGTCGATCTTGATCGCGCCGCTATCAGCATGGTCGATACCGAACATTAGCCGCGCCATTTCCGTACGGCCGGAACCGAGGAGACCGGCGATACCGACGACTTCGCCGCGATGGATCTTGAGATCGAAGGGCTGGACGCTGTTTGTGAGGCCAAAGCCCTCGAACTCCATCAGCGTCTCGCCCACTTCGCCCTCTTCGCCGAGAACATCGGGATGATGGAAGGCGAGATCCTTGCCGAGCATCATGCGCACCAGGCTGGTGCGGTCGAGCGAGGCAATCGCCTGGGTACCGACGAGACGGCCGTTGCGCAGAACCGTGACCCGGTCCGACAGTTCGAAGACCTGATCGAGGAAATGGGTGATGAAGACGATGGCGAGACCACGGTCGCGCAGCTGCCGTACGATGCCGAACAGTTTCTCGACTTCGGACCGGTCAAGGCTGGCCGTCGGCTCGTCGAGGATCAGCACCTTGCCGGAGAGTTCGACGGCACGGGCAATCGCAATGATCTGCTGGACGGCGACGGAGAAGGTTGAAAGCTCCGCCTTCACATCGATGTCGAGACCATAGGTCGTCAGGATTTCGCGCGATTCCCGCTCCATCCGGCGCTTGTCGACGAGACCGAAGCGGTTGGTCGGCTGACGGCCGATGAAGAGATTATCGATGACGGTCATGTTGGGCAGGAGATTGACCTCCTGGTAGACCGTGCCGATGCCCAGTGCCTGCGCCTGCTGCGGCGTGGTGAAATTGACTGTTGCGCCATCGACGGAAATCGTCCCGCCATCCGGAATATAGGCGCCCGTCAGGATCTTGATCAGGGTGGATTTACCGGCACCATTCTCGCCGAGCAGCGCATGCACCTCGCCGCGATGAAAGGCGATGTCGACGCCGTCGAGCGCCGTATGATTGCCGAATGTCTTGGTAATGCCCGCCGCCGCAAGCACGATCGATGGATGCTCGGTCATATGCCTCTTCCCCCTCTCCCACGAAGCTAGCCCCGATTTGTCTCGGGAGAAAGCGACAGAAACCCCGCCACCAGGGAGGGCGGGGTCTCTGCCGGGAGGGTTACCTTAGTAACCGAGGCCCTTGCGGTTGTCATACTCGCCCTGCGGGTTGTCCGCAGGCGTGTAGAGCTTGGATTCCGTGATAATGAACTTCTCGGGCTGCTTGCCGTCCTTCAGGAATGCGTCGAGCGCATCGAAGGCCGGACCTGCCATGTTCGGGGTCAGTTCCACGGTCGCATTGGCTTCGCCGGCAACCATGGCGGCGAAGATATCCGGAACAGCGTCGATCGAGACGACGAGAATGTCGGTGCCCGGCTTCAGGCCGGCATCCTTGATCGCCTGGATTGCGCCGACGGCCATGTCGTCATTGTGGGCGTACATCGCGCAGATGTCCTTGCCGCCGTTTTCAGCCTTCAAGAAGCCTTCCATGACTTCCTTACCCTTTGCGCGGGTGAAGTCGCCGGTCTGGCTGCGGGCAATGGTGATGTTCGCCTTGCCGGCAATGGCTTCTTCAAAGCCCTTCTTGCGGTTGATCGCAGGCGTCGAACCGACGGTGCCCTGCAGTTCAACGACCTTGCACGGCTTGTCGCCGACAGTGGTGGCCAACCATTCGCCGGCAACGCGGCCTTCCTTCACCTGGTCGGACGCGACCGAGGTCAGGTAGAGATCCTGCGGTGCGTCAACGCCGCGGTCGAGCAGAATGACCGGAATTTCGGCTTCCTTGGCTTCCGTCAGAACGTCTTCCCAGCCGGTTGCCACGACGGGAGCAACGAGAATGGCGTCAACGCCTTGGGCGATAAAGCCGCGGATGGCCTTGATCTGGTTTTCCTGCTTCTGCTGTGCATCGGCGAACTTCAGTTCGATGCCGCGCTTCTCAGCTTCCAGCTTGGTGACGGATGTTTCGGCAGCGCGCCAGCCCGATTCGGAACCGATCTGCGAGAAGCCGACGGTCAGGTCTGCAGCAAGAGCCGAAGAGCAGCCGAGTGCAATCACGCTTGCGCTGAGCGCAAGCTTGCGAAGAAATGTCATGATGTCCTCCCTTGAAAAGACACCGCCTCCACGGTGTCTGCCATTATGCATAGGCAACGTCTGGGCGGCTGTAAAGAGCAAAAGTACTATTATATGTTGTGCACTGCAGCATAAACTTGCCGCGCGCCTTGCACGCCAGACACTCTACTTGAGGATGTCGAAAGTTAACAACCGTCCACTGCAGTGCCACCTCGGAGTGCGCAGAAGGCCAAAGAAAGCCCGAAGTTTAGCCAAAGCGCATAACCTCCCCAAAAGTCGCAATATCTTGTTAACCACGTTTCTTTATAATTTTGACTGCACGATGCCTGTGCCTTTTGCATGAGCGATTCCGGCTCCCGAGACCCGAACCAGGAATACCCCATGGCAGTGATCACTTTCGCAAACACGAAAGGCGGCGCAGGCAAGACGACTGCAGCCCTTCTGCTCGCCACCGAACTTCTCCATCGCAATCATCGTGTCTGCGTTCTGGATGCCGATCCGCAACGGTGGTTTTCGCGCTGGCAGGAAGGCGCGCCACTCATTCCACGCCTGTCTGTCGAGACCTATGTCTCCACCTCCACCATTCAGAAGATCGTCCACGAACGTCGGCAGGAATGGGATTTCGTCATCATCGACCTTCCCGGCATTCAGTCCCCCATTCTGGCCTCGGCCGTCGGGCTTTCCGACCATGTCATCGTTCCGATCCAAGGTAGCAGCATGGACGCGCAGGGCGGCGCACAGGTGCTCGACCTGCTGCGATATCTCGACCGCAAGGCCGGTATCTGCATTCCTCATTCTGTCGTCTTGTCCCGGGTTAACCCCGCGATCACCACCCGTTCCATGTCGGCCGTGAAGAAGCTGCTGGCAGCGCAGCAGATCAACGTACTCGACACGCCGATCGCCGAAAGGGCGGCCTTCCGCGAGATGTTCGACCTCAATCGCCCCTTGCGCAAACTCGAAGGCACCGCAACCGGCAGCGGCGAAAAGGCAATCCGCAATGCCGAGGCCTTCGCTGACGAGGTTCTCGCCTTGGTCGGTCAGAGCAAGACGCTGGACCGATCCCTGATGAGCCACCGAAACTTGGCCCGTTACGAAACGGCGGCCTGATCCCCCGAGATACCACCGAGAGATCGACGCAACATGCACCGGCTATCCGAGATGGGGCCGGTGCCTTCGCGTCTGCGGGCCGAAATCAACAGAGATGGTGGTACTACGATGTCGCCGCTCGCCGATCCCCTGCCCCGACATACAGGATACTCAGCCGATGGAGCCATGCATCAGTCGCTGAAACGGTGGTGTTTTGACAAACACTGCCGGGTGTTCTCGCTCGCTTCGGTCGAAGCCGTACATCCGACGGAGAACTTGATCAGCTCCCTACGACGCGCGCGCTATGTCGCGATCAAACTCGGGGAGCACACGGTCTATTCGCGCTTGAAAGAGACCCTCTGTCGGGCGCCAAGGGCGCCCGAATGAAAACGGGGTGCAACTTGCCCCCGTGTAGGATCAGGCTGCCATGCCCCAGGAAGACGGGTCGTCCTCGCCGAACATGCGCTCGAGGCTGAGGAAGCAGATCATGCTCTTGTCATGAGCAATGATGCCGTCCGAGAAGGCTGCACTCGGGCCGGTCGCCGCCGGAAGCGGCTGGAGAGTGCTGCCCGCAACAGTCAGAATGTCCGACACGCCATCGACCAGCAAGCCGACCGTCATGCCGTTGACTTCGGTCACCACCACGGCGCTGCGCTCCGTCGCTTGGGCTGCCGGCATGCCCAGCTTGACGGCGAGATCGACGATCGGGATGACCGTGCCGCGCAGGTTCATCACGCCGAGAACTTCATACGGAGAATGGGGGATCGGCGTTACCGGTGCCCAGCCACGGATTTCGCGGATGGACGTCGTCTTGACGCAGAATTCCTGCTGATGCAGGCGAAAGGCGATGATTTCCAGGGCATCCGCGGCATTTGACATGTTCATCTGCAATTTCTCCTCGCAAGCCCGACCGGCTGGCACCTTGTCACGATGTTGATCGCCCGGTTCGACCGGCGTGCAATCCTGATTCTGCAACTCGGAATCAATTTAGCCCACCAGCAATTAAAGAATTTCTAAATCAACGCTTAGATTCTGCCATAAGCGTCAGCCAGACGACGATTCACGCGCTACCATCTGATAATGCGCCATCTGTCCGGCGCTCCACCAGAAGAACTCGGTGAGCAATCCCTCGTCGACATTCTCAATCCGGCCGCTGCGGATGCTGAAGAGACCACGTTTCACGGATGGTGCTAGAACATTGCCCACGTGCTGGCGGGAGACCTGGAAACGCTGCGAAAGACCGTCATAGCTGAGCGGCAGGTCCCAGCCTTCCCCTCCCGATTTGGCAAGATAAGCGCCGATCACAGAGCACAGGATCAGATATCCACTGTCTCGGCCGGAGAAATCGACGACCGTCGGAAAGGGCGCAAACAGCACGTCCTTTGTGACGATGGCGTCCATCGAGCGCGCGAAGAGGTCGCCCCATCGGAATGGATCAACAGTCAACCAGTCATGCAACGAATGCTCTTCGAGCAGAGCGGAGGATGCAAGGAATGCAAGGGGCGAGCGTGCGATTTTCAAGATCAGAGGCGCAGTCGGCCGAAGGCGCACCTCGCGTCGGTCGCTCGGGTTAGGTTCGGCGATCACGAAGCCGCCTGCCTTTAGCCCCGCGATCAGATCGCTGACCTGCCGAGCGCTGCCGGGCACGACGCTCTGCAACAAAGTCATCGTCGGTGCCGGACCGATCCCGCGGTCGAAGCGGCCTGCGAGGGCGATCAACATGTAGCATGTGATGTAGCGCGTTTTTTGGGCGAAGATCTTGTTTGCCGGCCAGCGAAAGCCGTTCGGCTCGGTCATCCTGCGGCAATAGGCAAGCACGGCGCTCTCGAAGCCCGGACGTGCATGAAGCAACGTTGCGGCCTGCAAGACCGGTTCATCGAGATATTCTTCCACACCGGCGTAAACGACGCGTAGACTGCCGCCATGGTGTTCTGTGCACAATTGATCCATAGCAACCGCCCTTCAAGAGACGGGCATAGGAGGACAAATCACCGGTTGCGTCGATCCCTAATTCTTGTGATTTGCCTCACCGAGCACGGCTGCAGGCGTTTGGGGATCAGGGCCTATCAGGCCCGGTTGGCCAAATCGTAGGCACCGACACAGCGCATGCCGGAGGCGCAATAGGCGAGAATCGGGCCAGCTTGCTTGGAGAACAGGTCCTTGAGCTGGCGCGCATGATCGAAGGAGGTCGATTCGGGGACGACCGGCAGATAATACGCTTCCAGTCCGACACCTCGCGCTGCCTCCGCCACTTCCTCGTACGACGGCTGCAAAGAGCCTTCCTTTCCGGACGCATGCAGATCACGACCTTGAAGCCGCGATCCGGGATTTCGCTCAGTTGCGAAGGCTTGATCTAGCCGGTGACATGAAACCTGGGATGAATGCTGCAAATGCTCATGGAGGGCTCCCTCAACGCAAAATGTCGACGGGAGGATGATCGGCGCCAAACACATAGTATTTATGTTATATTTGTGGTACCTGTGCGGCATGTCAACACTTGCCAGCATTCTTTTATGATATACATTCGTATCTATGAAGATTGATCCTGAGCAGATGAAGGCTGGGGCCGATATGGCCAGCGAACTCCTGAAGTCGCTATCGAACCGATATCGTCTGCTGATCCTCTGCCGCCTCGCCGATGGCGAACATTCCGTCGGACAATTGGCGGAATTCCTCGGCATTCGCGACAGCACCGTCTCCCAACACCTGGCACTTCTGCGTCGGGAAAAAATCATCGCCGGCAGGCGCGACGGACAGACGATCTGGTACCGGATCGAGAGCGAGCCAGCCCGCGCGGTGATCGGCACCCTCTATAACAGTTTCTGCAAGACGTCCGACTGCATCCCCTGACAGCAGCGTCTTAAGCCGCACCGCATAACGCACGCCGCGGCTTGACTTCGCTTCGCACAATATATACGTATAGTCGTAGATATGTATTTTAAGGGGAAAAAAATGTCGATTGATCGCGCCGTTCTCGCCTTTGCCGGGTTCATGGTCCTGGTTTCTCTTCTGCTGACTCACTTCGTCCATCCAGGCTTTGTCTGGTTCACTGCCTTCATAGGCGTGAACCTGCTGCAGTCTGGATTCACAGGCTTCTGCCCGGCGGCGATGATGTTCCGCAAGCTGGGCCTGCGACCCGGCACCGCATTCTGAGGATATTCATCATGCAGCTCACCTCCTTCATCATCCTGTTCACGGCCCTGACGACAGCGGGACTATCCGCCGCCCACGCGGCCGATATCAAGCTCCAGACCGTCAACATACCGGAGATGAAGGCGGTCTATGGCCAGATCCAGCCTCGCAACACCGTGCTCGCAAGGGCTCGCCTCGGTGGGACCATGGTTGGGCTGAGTGTAACCGAGGGTGACCTCGTCAAGGCCGGCGACGTGATCGCGGAAGTCAAGGATCAGAAGATCGACTTCCAGATCAAGGCCGTCGACGCTCAACTTCAGGGCCTGAACGCTTCGAAGAACGACGCGCGCGTGGAACTCGAGCGCGCTGAGCGTCTGGTCCGCAGCGGCGCGACCAGCACCCAGCGCCTTGACCAACTGAGTACCCAGCTGGACGTGATCACCAACCAGGTTCGCCAGGCCGAGGCTCAGCGCTCCCTTCTCGTTCAGCAGACCTCCGAGGGTGCGGTTGTCGCGCCATCAGACGGCCGCGTCATCTCCGTGCCGGTCACCCGCGACGCCGTCGTCATGGCCGGCGAAACCATAGCTACAATCGCTGGCGGCGGGCTCTTCCTGCGGCTCGCCATTCCCGAACGCCACGCCCATGAACTGTCGCAGGGCGCCCGAATCCGCATTGAAGCTGCGGGCGAAAGGCTCGAAGGCGAACTCGTGAAGATCTATCCGCAGATTGAGGGCGGTCGCGTCACCGCGGATGTGGAGGTCGATGACCTCGAAACCGATTTCGTCGCTGCAAGGGTTCTCGTTGAACTGCCTGTCGGCAATCGTCAGGCGTTGGTGGTGCCCTCCACATCCCTATCAAGCCGCGCAGGCATCGACTTCGTCGCCGTACGTGAGGGCGACAAGGTGGTGGAACGCGCCGTGGTCGCCGGCAATGCACTGGAACTAGATGGCCAGGAGCACATCGAGATCCTGTCCGGTCTTGTGGTCGGTGATGTCGTGGTGACGAAATGACCGACCATATTGAAAAGACCTCCAGTGGCGCGGAGCCAGAAGACGATACCCCGATGGCCAATCTGGGCATTGCCGGCAACCTCACGCGCGCCTTCATCAAGTCGCCGCTCACCCCCCTCTTCCTGATCGCCGCTTTCGCCTTCGGTCTCGTCGCGCTGCTGACCCTGCCGCGCGAGGAGGAACCGCAGATCTCGGTGCCCATGGTCGACATCATCGTCGAGGCTCCGGGACTGCGTGCAGACGACGCCCTGAAGCTGATCACCGAACCGCTGGAAACAATCGTCAAGAGCATCAACGACGTCGAGCACATCTACGCCCAGTCCATGGACAACATGGTCATGGTGACCGCCCGCTTCCTGGTCGGCACATCCTCGGATGCCGCAGTCCTGCGCGTCCACGACAAGGTGCGCGCCAACATCGACCGCATTCCGGTCGGCATTGCTGAACCGAAGGTCGTGGGCCGCGGTATCGACGACGTGGCGATCGTCACGCTGACCCTCTCCCCGACCAAGGACGCGAGCGGCCATGTCGGTGCCAACGACCTTACCCGCATCGTGCGCGAAGTCCGCAACGAGGTCGCCAAGGTCGAGGACGTGGGCCTGACCTATGTCGTCGGGGAAACCAATGAGATCATCCGCATCTCGCCGCAGCCGGAAAAACTCGCCCTTTACGGCATCACCCTGCAGCAGCTCGCCGGCAAGGTCGGCGGCGCAAACACCGCCATGCCGGCCTCGCAGGTGCGTGAAGAGGGCCGCCAGATCGACGTTATCGCCGGCGAGACCCTCTCCACACCGGCCGAAATCGGCAACCTTCTGCTGACCGCCCGCGATGGTCGCCCGGTCTATGTCCGCGATGTCGCAACGATAGGCTTCGCCACCGACACGACCGAAGCGCGGGTCTCCACCTTGCGGAAAAATGGCGAAGCCATCGAGCGCGTGCCGTCTGTCACCCTCGCTGTCGCCAAGCGCGCCGGCTCGAATGCCGTAGTGGTTGCCGAGGCAATCCTCAAGCGCGTCGAAGCCCTCGAAGGCAAGCTGATCCCTGAGGATATCCATGTCGAGGTGACCCGCAATTACGGCGAAACCGCCGACGAGAAGGCGAACGAGCTTCTTTACCACCTCGCCCTCGCGACCGTCTCGATCATCGCGCTCGTCTGGCTGGCGATCGGCCGGCGCGAAGCCCTGGTCGTTGCCATCGTCATTCCCGTGACGATCCTGCTCACCCTGTTTGCCTCGTGGCTGATGGGCTACACGCTGAACCGTGTCTCGCTCTTTGCCCTCATCTTCTCGATCGGCATTCTCGTCGACGACGCGATCGTCGTCATCGAAAACATCGCCCGTCACTGGGGCATGGGCGACAAGCGTTCGCGCCAGCGCAGCGCCATCGAGGCCGTCGCCGAAGTCGGCAATCCGACGATTGTCGCGACGCTGACCGTCGTTGCCGCCCTCCTGCCAATGCTCTTCGTATCCGGCATGATGGGCCCCTATATGAGCCCGATCCCGGCCAATGCTTCGGCCGCGATGATATTCTCCTTCTTCGTCGCCGTCATGGTCACGCCCTGGCTGATGCTGAAGGTCGCCGGCAATGCGCCCGTCCACACCCATGAGGACCACAAGGCGGGTGGCAAACTCGGACGGCTCTATGCAGCGACCGCCCGGCCCATCCTTGCTACCAAGACCCGCAGCTGGATCTTCCTAGCTCTGGTCGGCCTGCTGACGCTTGGATCCCTCAGCCTGTTCTACACCAAGCACGTCACGGTGAAGCTCCTGCCCTTCGACAACAAGTCGGAACTGCAGGTGACGATCGATCTGCCGGAAGGCTCGTCCGTCGAGGCGACCGATGCCATTGCCCAGGCAGTCGGGCGTACCGTCCTCGACATGCCAGAAGTGGTTTCGGTGCAGACCCATGCCGGCACAGCGGCCCCGTTCAACTTCAACGGTCTCGTGCGCCATGCCTACATGCGAGCCGCCTCCTATCAGGGAGACGTCGCGATCAATCTGACGCCGAAGTCGGAACGGTACCGCTCGAGCCACGATATCGCTCTCGGCATACGCCAGCAGATTGCATCGATCGCCACCCCCGAAGGCACCAGCCTGAAGGTCGTCGAGCCCCCGCCAGGCCCGCCGGTCATGGCGACCCTGCTTGCCGAAATCTATGGCCCCACGCCGGACATCCGTCGTGCCGTGGCCGCCAAGGTCGAGGCGGCTTTCCGCTCGGTCCCCTTCATCGTCGATGTCGACAACTCCTATGGCGTCGAGGCCCTGCGCAAGCGACTGGTCATATCGACTGACGACGCGGAGTTCTTCCGGGTCGAGGAAGACGACGTTTTCGATACGATCGCGATCCTCTCGAACGGCAAGACCATCGGTTATTCCCATCGCGGCGAAGGCCGTCCGCCGATCCCGATCCGGCTGGAGCGGGCCAAGGGTGAAAAGGTCATCGACGAGCGCTTCCTCTCGACCCCGATGCCGGCCAATGTCTTGCCGGGCGACAAGGGCGTGGTCGAACTCGGAGACGTCGTGCGTGTCCTCGACGAGAAGACTTCCCTGCCGATTTTCCGTCACAACGGCATCAGCGCCGAGATGGTGACGGCCGAACTGGCCGGCGATTTCGAAGCCCCGCTTTACGGCATGCTCGCCGTACAGGAGACGATCGACGCACAGGACTGGACGGGCCTGCCCAAGCCGGTGATCTCGCTCAACGGCCAGCCGACCAACGAAGACGAGACAACGCTGCTCTGGGATGGCGAATGGGAAGTCACCTGGGTGACTTTCCGCGACATGGGTGCCGCCTTCATGATCGCGCTCCTCGGCATCTACATCCTCGTCGTCGCGCAGTTCGGTTCGTTCAAGGTGCCGCTGGTCATCCTCACGCCCGTGCCGCTGACCTTCATCGGCATCCTCGGCGGTCACTGGCTGTTCGACGCGCCTTTCTCGGCCACGTCCATGATCGGCTTTATCGCACTCGCCGGCATCATCGTCCGCAACTCGATTCTGCTCGTGGACTTCATCCGCCACTCCGATCACACCGACAAGACGCAGACGGACGTACTGATCGAGGCGGGCTCAATTCGTTTCAAGCCGATCCTCCTGACCGCTCTCGCCGCCATCATCGGTGCCGCCGTAATCCTGACCGACCCGATCTTCCAGGGCTTGGCGATCTCGCTGCTCTTCGGCCTGATCTCCTCGACGCTGCTGACGGTACTGGTCATCCCGGCGATCTACCGGGTGCTGAGAACCTGATCGAAACAAGAAACGTGATGCCATCGGCCGCGCCTTGAGCGCGGCCGTTTTCGTTCAGGAAGAAGATTCCCGCCAACACCCCCTTCAAAGCGACGGCGAAAAGTGTAAACTAAATTTGACACTCGAACCGAGACGGGATCCATGGCCCAACCATTCCCATTCGCCGCCATCGTCGAACAGGAGGACATGAAGAAGGCTCTCCTGATGGCCGCAGTCGAACCTCTGCTCGGCGGCGTGCTGATCTTCGGCGATCGCGGAACGGGAAAATCGACCGCCGTTCGGGCTCTGACGGAGCTGTTGCCGCCGATCGAAACGCGCACAGGTTGCCGCTACAATTGTCTGCCGGCCGAACCCCAGCCTGCCTGCGGCGTCTGCAATCCGGCCAAAGGTCTGAAGCCGCCGCCGATCGTCAAGCATCGGGCGCCGATGATCGACCTGCCGCTTGGCGCCACCGAGGACCGGGTCTGTGGATCACTCGACATCGAAAAGGCGCTAGTGGCCGGTGAAAAGCACTTCGAACCCGGGCTGCTGGCCGCAGCCAACAGAGGCTTTCTCTATATCGACGAGATCAATCTGCTCGAAGACCATCTGGTCGATCTCCTCCTCGATGCCGCAGCTTCTGGCGTCAATGTCGTCGAGCGGGAAGGCCTCAGCATCCGCCATGCCGCCCGCTTCGTGCTCGTCGGCAGCGGCAATCCGGAAGAAGGCGACCTTCGTCCCCAGCTGCTGGATCGTTTCGGCCTCTCGGTGGACGTCCGCACCATCGAAGACATCGATCAGCGCATCGACGTCATCCGTCGCCGCGACGCCTATGAGACAGACCCGGCAGCCTTTGCGAAAATCTGGGCGAAACGGGACGAGGCGATCGGCCGACGCGTCATCGCAGCCCGCAAGATCCTCCGCCAAGTCGACATCCCAGACAACGTCGTAATGCGCATGTCGCAGCTATGCCTGAGGCTCGGCATTGACGGCATGCGCGGCGAACTAACACTCATGCGTGCGGGCCGCGCGGCAGCGGCACTCGCCGGACGCAAGCTCGTCACCTGGGACGATATCGCCGAAATCGCGCCCATGGTCCTCTGCCACCGTCTGCGGCGCGACCCACTCGACGACGCCGGCTCGACGCCGAGGGTCGAGCGAGCGCTGGCAACGATCAGCGCCGGTCACGTTCATGGCTGAGCTCGGCCCGCACGAAGCCTTCGAACAGGCACTGGATGATCGGGGAGCCGAGTTGTGGGCGGATGCCTTGCTCGCCATCGAGCTCCTTTGCGTTGGAAGGGCAGCGATCGGCGGCCTGTGGCTCAAGGCACGATCTGGCGGTGTCCGCGACCTTTTCCTGTCCCGCCTTCAGGATCGATTGGGCGCCAATACGCCTTGGACACGGCTGCCGCCGGGCAGTTCCTTCGCCAATCTCGTCGGCGGGATCGACCTCGCAGCGACCTCGGCGCAAGGCAGGATGATCCGCCAGCAGGGACTTCTCGCCCGCGCCGAGGGAGGCGTACTATTGATCCCGATGGCCGAGCGCCTTGACCCGGCTCTCGCCGCCTTGGTTGCAAAATCCGCGGACCAGCCCAATGCTGGCGGTTTTCTGGTCATCGCGATCGACGAATCCCTCAACGAGGAAGCGCCGATTTCCAGTCTGCTCGGCGACCGGCTCGCGCTGCGAGTGGATCTCGATGGAATCGCCTGGCACCACACGACGAGCACATCCGCAGCAGCGGTTGGCACTGCTGAAGTTGATCACGCATGGCGCACAATGACGATCGACGACCGGCTCATGAAGGCCCTCGCTTGTCTGTCGCTGTCTGCCGGCCACCGCTCGCCGCGAATTCTCGGGCATCTCGTTCGCACGGCAAGGCTGCTCGCCTGGCGCGACGGTCGCTTGGCAACCAATGAAAGTGATGCGCTGATCGCCCTTCGGCTCTGCCTCGGCCTCCGCCTTGCTCCACAGCCCGAAGCTTCCCCCACCGAGGCAAACGAGCCCGAACCCGACATCGATCAGCTCCCGCAACAAGCGGAAGAGCAACGTCCGCCAGCAGACATGACCGAGCCGGAAGAACCGTCAGAGCCCAAGACGGACCCGACGCAGCTCGACACGCTGACCGAAATGCTGGCAGCCGTTCAGGCAGGCGCACTCGTAGCCGATCCTTGGCTGTCGATTTGCCAGCGCCCCACTCGCGGGTCGGGATCGGCCGGCAAATCCGGCGGTCTCCGCAAGAATGCACGCCGGGGCAGGCCTTTCGGCATCGGTCTCGCACCGCCGCATCCGGAGGCAAAGCCAGACATCGTCGCGACGTTGCGCGCGGCAGCCCCTTTCCAGCGGATCAGGGCCGCCCAGCGCCTTACCTTGGGCAAAGCGGATGCCACACCGCTGACAGAAGGGAGAACCCCGCGTGCCTTCGTCACCCGCGATGACTTCCGCTACGTGCGGCTGCGCCATGCCGCCCCCTCGACTGCGATCTTCGTCGTCGATGCTTCCGGCTCGACCGCCTTGGAGCGGCTCGGCGAGACAAAGGGCGCTATCGAGCAACTACTCGCCCGTTGTTACGGCCGTCGCGACGAGGTCGCCCTCATCGCTTTCAGGGGCACCGGGGCCGATCTCCTGCTTCCCCCCACCCGTTCCTTGACGGCGGCCAAGCGCAAGTTGGCTGCTCTCCCCGGTGGCGGTCCGACGCCACTCGCCGCCGGCCTCAAGGCGGGTCTGGAACTGGCAATATCGGTGGAGCGCCGTGGCAGCAGCCCGGTCCTCGTCCTCCTGACGGATGGTAGTGGCAATATCGCCCTCGATGGCACACCGGACCGTGCACGGGCGGCCGATGAACTTTCGCGGCTCGCCGCATCCTGCAAGCTCAGAGACTTCCGGACGATCTGCATCGACATCGCGCGGCGACCCCGCGACAGTGTCACCAACCTTGCCCAGATGCTCGGCGCCGATTTGCATGTGCTGAAAAAGGTCGATGCCGGACGTGTCTCGCATCTCGTCGACCGCTCCATGCAAGAGGCCCGGACATGAGTGGTGAACGGGACGGGCTTCGCTGGGAGACAGACGGCCTTTCCTGGCCGAACCGCAGCGCGAGCCAGTTCCTGAAGACCACCTCCTGCGACTGGCACGTCCAGCTCGCCGGACCGGAGGACGCACCTGTCATCCTGCTTCTGCACGGCACAGGTGCTGCCTCCCATTCCTGGCGACACCTGCTGCCGCTTCTGTCCACGCGCTTCCGTGTCGTTGCCCCCGACCTTCCGGGGCATGGTTTCACGCGCGCGCGTGGTTCGGGCGACCTCTCGCTTCCGGGCATGGTGCGGGCGCTGACGGAACTCCTCGCCCTCATCGACCGGTGCCCTGCCATTATCGTCGGCCACTCGGCCGGTGCGGCCATCGCCGTCATGCTCGCGGCCAGCCAGGCCTCGGCCGTGCCGCGCCATGTCGTCGGCATCAACGGCGCCTATCTCCCAATCCGCGGCAATGCGCTGTTTTCGCCGCTCGCCAAGGCGCTCTTTGCCAATCCCTTTTCCGCATCGATGTTCTCGCTGCTCGCGCGCGCAACACCGCTCTGCGGCAATCTGCTGGCCGCCACCGGCTCCGCGATCGACGAAGAAGGCAAGGCGCTCTACCGCCGACTGCTCGCCTCGCCCGCCCATGTCCGGGGGGCACTCGGCATGATGGCGGCCTGGGATCTGACCCGCTTCGACGCCACGTTGCGGCGCCTACCCTTCCCCATGACGCTGATCGCCGCTCGCGACGATCCCATGGTCCCGATCGAGAACTCGACCCATGCGGCCCGGCACGCCGCCGGCAGCCGGCTCGTTTTGACGGACCGCGGCGGACATCTGCTGCACGAATGTCGGGCTGCCGATGTGGTCCGCTGGCTGGATGAGGCGATCGGCGAACAGAGATCAAACGGAGCGGACGCAGCATGAACATCGCCGGACGCTTCCACAAACCGCAAACCTACTCGATCGACAACCGGCCGCATGCCGTCATCATCGGCGCCGGCGTTGGCGGCCTGACGACCGGGGCGCTGCTCGGAGCCAAAGGCTATCGGGTCACTATCCTCGACCCGCTGAATGAGCCAGGTGGCCGCGCCTATGCCCACAGGCAGGACGGCTTTACCTTCGATGCCGGCCCGACCATCATCACCGCCCCCTGGCTGTTCGAAAACCTCTGGCGCGATTGCAGTGGCCGGCTGAGCGACGATGTGGAGTTGAAGCCTAACACCCCCTTCTACCGGGTCCGCTTCGATGATGGTACGGTCTTCGACTATTCCGGCGACCGCGCGGCGATGGAGAAGCAGATCGCCCGGATCGAGCCCAGGGACGTAGCCGGTTACCGCAACTTCCTCGATGAGAGCCGCCGCATCTACGAGGTCGCCTTCGAACAGCTCGCACACAAGCCCTTTCACAGCCTGCTCTTTACAGCAAAGACGCTGGCCCGCCTGGTCCGTCTGGGTGGCTACAGATCCGTCTATTCGGTCGTGTCGAAGCATTTCCGCAGCGACAAGCTGCGAACTCTCTTTTCCTTCCATCCGCTGCTCATCGGCGGCAACCCGTTTTCGGCAACCTCCTTCTATTGCCTGATCGCGCACCTTGAGGGAAAATACGGCGTGCACCACGCAATCGGCGGCACCAATGCGCTCGTACGTGGCATCGCTTCGCTGGTGACCCGCAATGGGGGCCGCATTCGCCTCGAGGAAACGGTGACGGAAATCGAGACCGAGGGGCGACGGGCGACGGGCGTGAGGCTTGCCACCGGCGAACGGATCGCTGCCGACATCGTCATCTCCAATGCCGACCCCGCGACCACCTACGGGCATTTGCTGAAGGCCTATCCGCGCCGTCGCTGGACCGATGCGAAGCTCGAGCGGGGCGACTATTCGATGAGCCTCTTCGTCTGGTATTTCGGCACGAACCGGCGCTACGACGACATCTTGCATCACACCATGCTGTTTGGGCCGCGTTACAGGGGCCTGCTCGACGACATCTTCAGAAAACATCGCCTTGCCGAGGACTTCAGCCTCTATCTGCACCGGCCGACTGCGAGCGACCCGTCGCTTGCGCCGCCCGGTTGCGACGCCTTTTACGTGCTGAGCCCGGTGCCCAATTTGGCAAGTGCAACCGACTGGGCGGATACGGCCGAGCGCTACCGCCAAAAGATCGAGAAGCGGCTCGAAGAGACTGTCCTCCCTAATCTGGCACGCCACATCGTGACCTCCCGTCTCGCGACCCCGATCGACTTCCGTGACCGCCTGCTGTCGTGGCAAGGCGCGGCCTTCGCGCTCGAACCGAAGCTGTTCCAGAGCGCCTGGTTTCGTCCGCACAACAAGAGCGAGGAACTCGACAATCTCTACCTCTGTGGTGCCGGCACGCATCCGGGAGCTGGACTGCCGGGCGTCGTCTCTTCGGCCCGTATCGTCGCCGATCTGGTTCCGGATCCGGTTACCCTCCTGGCAACTCAGTGGCAGCAAGATGCGAGGGACGCCCGCTCATGACCACACTCGACACTCTTCCCGGCAGGCACCTGGCCCGGCCACTGATCCGCCGACCGATCCTGCTGAACTATGGTTTTTCCGGTGAGATCGAAGACGAGAAGGCCTGCTCCGCCGCGATCCGGCGAGGGTCGAAATCCTTTCATCTGGCCTCCCTGCTCCTCCCCGCCCAGACGCGACAGGCGGCCCGCGCGCTCTACGCTTTCTGCCGCCATTCGGACGATCTGATCGACGACCCGAGGAGCGGCATGCCGGCCCTGACAAGGCTGAGACAACGTCTCGACCTGATCTATGACGGGGATCCCGCCCCCTTCGCCTGCGATCGTGCATTTTCCCGGGTGGTTCACGGTCACGCCATTCCCAAACCGGTGGTCGAGGCCCTGCTCGACGGCTTTGCCATGGATCTCGAAGGTCGTCGCCACGCAACGATCGGTGATGTGAAGGCCTATGCGACCTGTGTCGCGTCGAGCGTCGGCCTAATGATGGCTTCGGTCATGGGTGTGCGCGACAGAGCGGCGCTGGCCCGTGCCGCCGACCTCGGCATCGCCATGCAGCTGACCAACATCGCCCGTGACGTCGGCGAGGATGCGCGAAACGGCAGGCTCTATCTGCCGCTCGACTGGCTTGCTGAACAGGGCATCGATGCAGAGGCCTTTCTACGCGAGCCGCGTTTCTCCCCGGCACTCGGCGCCGTCGTTAAGCGCGTGCTCGACGAAGCGGCCAGACATTACCGGCTCGGCCATGCCGGCATTCGCAGCCTGCCCAAACCGTGCCGACACGCGATCAGAACCGCGGCCCTTGTCTACGAGGCGATCGGGACGAGCATTGCGGCAAACGGCTACGACAGCGTCTCGAAACGAGCAACGACCGGACTCGGCACCAAGATCGGCCTGATGATCAGGGCGCGATACGAAGACAGCCGCTGGACCGCAACGTCGATCCGGGATCTGCATAGCCGCGCCGATCCCGCTGCGCGAGACCTCGTGACGGTGAGCGGCAGCCTGCAGCAAGGCCACGCCTCGTTGCGTCCGGCCGCTGCGGAGACGAACGACGAGAACACGATCGGGCGCGTGACGGGCATTCTCCTTCGCCTCAACGCAGAGGCTCGCATGCAAGCCCTCGAACGCCGGCGCGCCGCTCGGGACAAGGCGGCGACCCTTGCTTGAGAGCTATTTCGGCCTGATCGAGGCAGCCTTTGTCTTCAGCCTCGCGATCGCATTCTATCTCTGGCAGATGCGCGATCTGCGAAAAGAGAAGCTGAAAGCGGAGGCACGCGCACAGGCTGCCGAGCAGGAAAGCAAGCGCGATGACAAAACGGGTTAAGCCCGTCGCGGCATGCGGAAAGGCAGCATGAATTTGACTAGTGGATTGGCCAGCCGCCGGCAATCGAGGGTCTCGTGCATCATGACCAAGCGCTCGCCGTCGATCTCGGTCTGCACCTGTGACCGCCGATAGAAGGGTGTATCTTCGTAAGTGCTCTGCAACACCGGATCGGCAGTTTGATCGCAGGCGATACCGCCCCCCACACGCCAGAAGCCAGGCTTTAGCGTTTGCCGCGGCGGCAATTCGATTTCACGAACCTCATCATCGGCGTAAACGAGGCCAAAGCGCCTGCTGGATCCGCTCGCGAGCATCGCGTCGTAGAGAAGGACCGCACTGCCATCGTCGGTGGCACCTCGCGCCCAGTCCCAGCCCGCAAAATCGTCCTCCAGAGGCCGGCTTCCATAGTTCATATCGTGATAGCCCTGCCCGGACCAACCGCCATCCTGCAAGGCATCGCCGGAAACCGCGACGCGACCCTTGGGCATGACCGGTTGCCACAGATGCCGCCCCGCCAGGTCAAGCGGATAGGCCTGATCCCCGTGAACGTCTGCAGCAAGACGAATTTCGCCGCGCATGCGCTTGGGCCACCACCTCTGCCCCGGCCATGGCAGAAAGACTTCGTCGAAGGCGATCACCAGGTCCGCACCGTCGATCCGCATGGAACTGCTGCCGATCTCCAAGGTCTGGCGTCCACGCCGCAAATGCCGCGTACCGCGCTCCGTCATTGCCCAGGCATGACCCTGGGGACCGTAAAGCGCGACGTTGAACGCCACATGGTTCTGCGGATCCTTGCGGCCCGACCAGTAATAATAGGGCGAAAAAACGGACCCGACGAAGGCGATCACGGTGAAGGCGAAGCGCCCGCAATCGCTCGTTCCGTCGACATACCACCAGTGATAGCCACCCGATGGAACTGGCTGGTCAAAGGCCGGTCCGTCATCAACCGCTCGGCCGCGAGTTTGCCCGACAGTGCTGCCATCGGCAGGCCCGGCCCCGGATGCACGCTGCCCCCCGCAAGATAGAGGCCCGGCAGCGGCCCCTCCGATCCCGGCCGGGCGAAGGACGCCATCCATCCGTGTGAGGCCATCCCGTAAAGCGCCCCTCCGGTTCCCGGATAAAGCTCCGCGAAACGGTCCGGTGTCGTGATGCTCGCCGGCGCCGGGCTCTGGGTGAGTGTCAGGCCGTTCAGCGCCAGCCGCTGTTCCATGCTCTTCAGACATGCGCTGACCTCACTTTCGTCGCGACGGCGACGATCACCGTCCGCCGGCAGATTCATCAGGGCGTATATCCGTTCCGGACCGTCATGCTTCGAAGGCAGACCACCCTCGGCGTTGCGATCTTGGGCACAGAGATAGACAGTCGGATCGGCAGGAGCCTCGCGGCGAGCAAAGATCGCGTCGAACTCCCGCTGATAGTCGTCGGAAAAGAACACCGTGTGATGGGCGAGTGGCACACCATCTGGTTTTGCGAGGCTGCAGCACACCAAGGCGGAGAGCGAGCGCAGGGCTTGGGACTTGCTTGCATCAGGAGGCACGCCCATCAAAAGCCCGAGCGCCGCAACGTCCCCATTGTAGATGATCTGCCTGGCATCGAAACGGTGCCCCGCCGCTGTGACGACACCGGAGACCGCACGCCGCGATGGATCCTCAAGGATCCGGATAACGGGATCGCTGTAACGAAACTCGACCCCGAGCCCCACTGCAAGAGCCTCGAGCCGTTTTGCCAGTGCACGGATGCCGCCCTGCACCGTCCAGACACCTTCCTGCTCGACATGGGCCACCAGCATCAACGTGGCTGGAGACAGATAGGGCGAGGAGCCGCAATAGGTGGCGTAACGACCGAACAACTGACGCAGGCGCACGTCGGAAAAGTAGCCCCCGAGCGCGGACCAGAGTGTCGCAAAGGGCTTGATCGCGAAGAGATCGGCAGGACGTCCAAGACCAATGCGGCGAGACAGGGAGAGTGGATTGGGCCTGGAGGCATCGATGAAACTGTCCTTCAGGACCTCGAAGATCCGCCGACTGTCTGACGCGAAACGGCGATAGCCTTCTGCCTCTCGGCGCCCGGCGAAATCCTCGATCGCACGCACTGTCTCGTCAGGATCAGAATGAAGGTCGAGACTGGCCCCGCCCCGCCAGTAGTGCCGCGCGATGACGGAGGACGGAGCGAGCGTCAGCTCCTCGTCGATGTCGCGGCCGGCCGCGGCAAACAGTGCTTCGAACACCCATTTCATCGTCAGCACGGTCGGGCCGCCATCAAAGCCGACACCATCGACATCCACCCGCCGCATCTTGCCACCGGCTTCGTCCTGCGCCTCGAGCACGACGACACGATATCCACCGGCCGCAAGCCGGATGGCCGCTACAAGCCCCGCCATGCCGGCGCCGATCACCACGACGGTGTTATCGGTCGATACGGACAAAACCCACTCCTTTGACCGGTTGACTTACAGCGCACATGTGTCAATCTTTATTGACACCATAGTTAGTTCAGAAAATTTTACAATCGCGCATTCTCTAGAGGTGAGCCACATGGATTTCCCCGAGCGCATCGAATCCGGCATGCAGCGCTCCTTGCGCTATGCCACCGCAAACGGATGTCCGCCCATCCTGGCGAAAGCTTTGCGGCACGCGGTATTTCCGGGTGGAGCGCGCATCAGGCCCCGCCTTTGTCTCGCGGTTGCTGCTGCCTGTGGAGATCGCGAACCCCTCGCCGCCGACAGCGCAGCCGTCGCAATCGAACTCCTGCATTGTGCATCCCTCGTGCATGACGACATGCCCTGCTTCGACAATGCCATGACGCGGCGGGGCGCACCCAGCGTGCATGCCCAGTTTGGCGAGGAGATCGCCCTTCTCGTCGGCGACGGCCTGATCATCGCCGCCTTCGAGACGGTGGCGCGCGAAACACAGACGACCCCGCTTCTGACCGCACCGATGATCGCGACCATCGCCAATGCCGTCGGCAGCCCCTATGGCCTGGTGGCCGGACAGGCCTGGGAGAGCGAACCGGAGATCAACATCGCCGCCTACCACCGCGCCAAGACGGCCTCGCTGTTCAGCGGCGCCGTATCGACCGGCGCGATCGCATCCGGCGGCAACCCAAGAGAGTGGCTGGTTTTGGCAGACGCCCTCGGCGCCGCCTATCAGGTGGCCGATGATCTCTATGATGCAGTCGGACAATCGGACGCAGGCAAGCCCGCTGGCCAGGACAGCCGCAATGGCAAGCCCAACATCGTTGCCAGCATCGGCCTGGAAGCCGCCCTCGTCCGCCTGAAGCGCCTCGTAGCGGAGGCTGTCGACAGTGTCCCGGATTGCCCGGGCGCCGAAGCCTTCCGCTCGATGATCCGAAACGAAGCGACGCGGCTGATGCCGAAGACGCTCGCCACCAGCGCAGCGTGATGCCATGGACACCGGCGGTGGAAGAGGCTTTCAGGCCAATCTGCCGATCGGCGGCACAGCCGACCTAACGCCCGACGATCAGGATCGCGCGCATCCGCTCGCCGTCCGGCTGCGGCTGTGGCGCAACCGCCAGATCGCCTCACCCCGTTTCCGTTCCCTCCTTGCCCGCCTTCCTGTTCTGCGCTGCATCGCCAACCGCAAGGCGAATAACCTCTTCCGCCTAACCACCGGCTTCGTCCACACCCAGATCCTGTCGGCCTGCGTGCATCTCGGCCTTTTCGAAGCGCTGGAGGGAGCCGTGCGTTCGACCGCCGCCCTCGCTGCGCGCTGCGGCGTGCCACCCGAACACATGCGGCACCTTCTCGATCAGGCAAGGCGCCTCGACCTCGTGGCAAGCGCCGGCCCCGATCTCTGGATTTTGTCCGATGCCGGCACAGTGCTTGCGGCCGACCGTGGTCTGCGCGAAATGATCCGCCATCATGACATGTTGTACCGTGACATTGCTGATGCGGCTGCCTTCTGGCGCGGGGAGGTGGGTGATACGGAATTGCGCCGCTACTGGGCCTATGTTCGCGGCAACGCTCCGGCCAGGATGGGGAGTGCGGAGGTCGCCCCCTATTCGGCCCTGATGCGCGCGAGCCAAGCCATGCTCGCGGACTGCATTCTCAACTCGCACGACTTCGGACAGTATCGATCCGTACTCGACATCGGCGGTGGAGAAGGAGCCTTTCTCTGCGCTCTCGGTGTCCGCCATCCAGAGCTGAAACTCGCCCTCTTCGATCTCCCTGCTGTGACCGAGCTCGCATCGCGCCACCTGCGCATGCAGGGCATGCTGGACCGCGTCACGCTGCATTCCGGCGACTTCGCCACGGGCCCAATTCCCGCAACCCATGACTGCGTGACCCTGATCCGCATCCTCTGTGACCATGACGACGAGCGTGCGCTGCAGATCCTGTCGAATCTGCACCTCCATCTGTCTCCGGGAACGACCGTGGTTGTTGCAGAAGCTATGGCTGGTGACAGCGAAGGCCCGAATCTCGCCGCACTCTATTTCGGTACCTATTTCGCAGCCATGGGCTCGGGTCGCTGCCGGACAGCGTTGGAAATCATCGACTTGCTGGCGCAATGCGGCTTTCGCGATGCGACGGCATCGGCCTCCACGAACCCACTATTGGCCAGCTTCGTCACCGCCAGACGCTGAATGAAGTGGTTAGGCACAGGTCTTTGTGTAAATTTAGATTGACACTTTGTAGCGTAATCTTAAGATGACATTTGGGAGCAGCAGGCATCCCGTGTCCGGGGAGGGCACGATAATGCGGACCGCAGCCGTCGTATTCGAAAATCCAGGAATGCTTGCCGTCAGGCAGTTGGCACTCAACCCGCCAGTGCCCTCCGACGTGGTTGTCGAATCCATTTTCAGCGGCATTTCCAGCGGCACCGAGAAAATGCTCTACGAAGGCACGATGCCGGTTTTCCCGGGCATGCGTTATCCGCTTGTTCCCGGTTACGAGACGGTCGGCACAGTGATCGAGGCCGGAGCATCCTCCGGCCGTGCGGTCGGAGACCAGGTCTTCGTACCCGGCGCCAGCTGTTACGCCGACGCCGCCGGCCTGTTCGGCGCGAGTGCCGCAAGGCTGGTGGTGCCGGGACCGCGGACGGTCCAGACCCGTTTCGAGCGCCCCGAAGAAGCAGCTCTTCTGGCGCTTGCCGCCACAGCCCATCACGCCGTCAGTCGTTCCACGCGGCCGGCGTCTCTGGTTATCGGCCACGGGGTGCTCGGGCGCCTCATTGCACGTATCGTCATGGCCGCCGGACATCCGGCACCGACCGTCTGGGAAACGCTGGACGTCCGCAGCGCTGGTGCGCAGGGCTACGCCGTCACCACATCTGAGGACGATCGAGACCAACGCCATGACGTCATCATCGACGCGAGCGGAGACGCGGCAGTCATCGACACCGCCATCGCCCGTCTCAACCGACAGGGCGAACTTGTCCTTGCTGGATTTTATGGTGGCCGCGTCGATTTCGGCTTCCCGACGGCCTTCATGAAGGAGGCCACGATCGCCATCGCTGCAGAGTTCACACCGTCCGATCTCGATGCCGTGCTCGGCATGGTCGGAGCCGGGAGCCTCTCGCTAGGCGGCCTCATCACCCACCATTCCGCCCCTTCCGATGCCGCTTCGGCCTATCGGACGGCATTCACCGACCCCGACTGCCTGAAAATGATCATCGACTGGAGGAACGCCGCATGAGCCTCGATCTCGCACCCGACGGCTTGGAGCGCCTGCAGGAGAACCTGCGCGAAGAAGCAGCCATCGAACCCGATGCGCCGGCAACCGGCAAGGTGACCAAGGAGACGCAGATCATTGCGATCTATGGCAAGGGCGGCATCGGCAAGAGCTTCACGCTCGCCAATCTCTCCTACATGCTGGCCCAGCTCGGCAAGAAGGTGCTGCTGATCGGCTGCGATCCGAAGAGCGACACGACCTCATTGCTCTTCGGTGGCCGCGCCTGTCCGACAATCCTACAGACGGCTTCACGCCGCAAGGAAGCCGGCCAGGAAGTCTCGATTTCGGACGTCTGCTTCAAGCGTGACGGCGTCTACGCCATGGAACTGGGAGGCCCGGAAGTGGGTCGCGGCTGCGGCGGACGTGGCATCATCCACGGCTTCGAGACGCTGGAAAAGCTCGGCTTCCATGACTGGGACTTCGACTTCATCCTACTCGACTTCCTGGGCGACGTGGTCTGCGGCGGCTTCGGCCTGCCGATTGCCCGTGACATGTGCCAGAAGGTCGTCGTCGTCGGATCGAATGACCTGCAGTCGCTCTACGTCGCCAACAATGTCTGTTCGGCGGTCAAGTATTTCCGCAATCTCGGTGGCAATGTGGGCGTCGCGGGTCTCGTCATCAACAAGGATGACGGCACGGGCGAGGCCCAAGCCTTTGCGGACGCAGTTGGCATCCCGGTGCTCGCGTCGATCCCGCAGGATGACGACATCCGCCGCAAGAGCGCCAACTATCAGATTATCGGCACCCATGAATCGCAATGGGGTCCACTGTTCGAAGCGCTCTCCATCAATCTTGCCGAAGCTCCCCCGATGTTGCCGCGACCACTCGACCAGGACGGGCTGCTCGGCCTGTTCGACGCCAGCGAAACCGGCGCCGATTACAAGCTGCAGCCGGCGACACCAGAAGACATGTGCGCGGCAGGCACTCTGAACAGGCCTTCCCTAGAAGTCGTCTACGACAACGTGTGAGATCGGGTGAGCATCATGGATGACCTTCGCAAGGAATTTGAGCCGGACGAGACCAACGGGACAGCTCCCGTCGGCACCGATGCGGCCGTCCTTGCCGACGGTGCAGACGGAAATGGCATCGGATGCCACGGTGGCACGGAACTCTCCAAGGCAGCAGCGCGCGCCGCCGGCCAGGGTGAGCTCATGGACCGCTTCGAAGCAGACTATCCCAAAGGTCCGCACGACCAGCCGCAATCCATGTGCCCGGCTTTCGGCTCGCTCCGCGTCGGCCTTCGTATGCGCCGCGTCGGCACCATCCTCTCGGGCTCTGCCTGCTGCGTCTACGGCCTGACCTTCACCTCGCATTTCTACGGCGCCAAGCGTTCCGTCGGCTACGTGCCCTTCAACTCGGAGACCCTCGTCACCGGCAAGCTCTATGAGGATATCGTCGAGGCCGTGCACCTGATGGCAGATCCTGAAAAGTTCGATGCCGTCGTCGTGACGAACCTCTGCGTACCCTCAGCCTCAGGCGTGCCGCTCCGGATGCTGCCACGCGAAATCGATGGCGTGCGCATCGTCGGCATCGACGTGCCCGGCTTTGGCGTCCCGACGCATGCGGAAGCGAAAGATGTGCTGTCAGGTGCCATGCTCGCCTATGCCCGCCAGGAAATCGGCGAAGGCCCGGTTCAGCGCCCGCGCGGCGGACTGAAGGACAGACCGACCGTCACGCTGCTGGGCGAGATGTTCCCGGTCGATCCGGTCGTCATCGGCGGCATGCTGGAGCCGATGGGCTTGGCCGCCGGCCCGACCGTCCCCGTCCGCGAATGGCGCGAACTCTATTCGGCTCTCGATTGCGCCGCAGTGGCCGCGATCCACCCATTCTACACGGCGAGCATCCGCGAATTCCAGGCGGCCGGCCGCCCGATCATCGGCTCGGCACCCGTCGGTGTCGACGGAACGGATGCCTGGCTGAAGGCGATCGGCGACAGCTGCAACGTCCCGGAGGCGAAGACCAATATCAGCCGCAACACGATGCGCGGCGCAATCAAGGCAGCACTCGCCGAGCACAGGATCACGGGCCGCATCACACTCTCTGGCTATGAAGGCTCCGAATTGCTGGTCGCTCGCCTGCTCGTCGAACTCGGCGCGGATCTCCGCTATGTCGGCACGGCCTGTCCGAAGACGCCCTACAACCGCGAGGATGCGGATTGGCTTTCCGCCCATGGTGTGGAACTGCGCTTCCGCGCCTCGCTGGAGCAGGACCTTGCCGCTTTCGCCGAATTCAAGCCGGACCTCGCCATCGGCACGACCCCCGTCGTTCAGAAGGCGAAGGAGGCAGCTACCCCTGCCCTCTACTTCACCAACCTGATTTCCGCCCGCCCCTTGATGGGTCCGGCGGGTGTCGCCTCGCTGCCAGCGGTCATCAATGCCGCCATCGGCAACAAGGACCGCTTCCTCGCCATGAACGCCTTCTTCGAGGGCGTCGGTTCGGGCGATAGCGCCGGCATCTGGGAAAACGTGCCCGAAGATCGCAGCGCCTATCGCAAGAAGTTCGCGGCCAAGGTCAAGCAGTCCCGCAACGCCGTCGACAATGGGGAGAGCGTCGGATGCTGATCCTCGACCACGACAGAGCCGGCGGCTACTGGGGCAGTGTCTATGCCTTCACCGCAATCAAGGGGCTGCAGGTCATCATCGACGGCCCTGTCGGCTGCGAGAACCTGCCGGTCACATCCGTCCTTCACTATACCGACGCGCTGCCGCCACATGAACTGCCGATCGTTGTGTCCGGTCTGTCGGAAGACGAACTTGGCCAGCATGGCACGGAAGGCGCGATGAAGCGGGCGCGTCTCGCGCTCGATCCGGACCTGCCGGCTGTGGTCGTTACCGGCTCGATCGCCGAGATGATCGGCGGCGGCGTGACGCCTGAAGGCTCCAACATCGTCCGCTTCCTGCCGCGCACCATCGACGAGGACCAGTGGCAGAGCGCCGACCGAGCGCTAAAATGGCTCTGGACAGAATTCGGCCCGAAGGGCGGCAAGGTGCCCGCACCGCGCAGACGTCCTGAAGGTGCCAAGCCCCGCGTCAACATAATCGGCCCGATCTACGGCACCTACAACATGCCCTCGGACCTCGCCGAGATCCGCCGCCTCGTGGAGGGACTGGGCGCCGAGATCAACATGGTTTTCCCCTTGGGCAGCCATCTGGAAGACGTGCGCAAGCTCGCCGATGCCGATGCCAATATCTGCCTCTATCGCGAGTTCGGACGCCTTCTCTGCGAGACGCTCGACCGCCCCTACCTGCAGGCCCCGATCGGCATTCATTCGACCACAGCCTTCCTGCGCGAACTCGGCGGCATGCTCGGGCTCGACCCTGAGCCCTTCATCCTGAAGGAAAAGCACACGACGCTGAAGCCGCTCTGGGATCTCTGGCGCTCCGTCACCCAGGACTTCTTCGCCACCGCGAGCTTCGCCATCGTCGCCAACGAGACCTATGTGCGCGGCATCCGGAATTTCCTCGAGGAGGAAATGGGCCTGCCCTGCAACTTCGCGATCCCCCGCAAGGCCGGATCAAAGACCGACAATATCGAGGTCGCGGAGCTCACGGCCAAAAAGCCGCCGATGATCATGTTCGGCTCGTTCAACGAGCGCATGTACATGGCCGAGCGGGGTGCTCGCGGCAAGTTCGTCCAGCTGTCCTATCCCGGCGCCATCGTTCGCCGCCATCCCGGCACGCCTGTCATGGGCTATTCGGGTGCGGCCTGGCTGATCCAGGAAGTCTGCAACGCCCTCTTCGACATGCTGTTCGACATTCTGCCACGCGCCGGAGAACTCGACGCGATCGAAGCGACGACAGCCCGTCCGCGCAGCGAGATGGCCTGGCAGTCCGATGCCCAGGCATCACTGGAAACATTCATCGGCAACGAGCCCGTGCTCGTCCGCATATCGGCCGCCAAGCGGCTGCGGGAAGCAGCGGAGCGTGAGGCCCGCCGGGCAGAAGAACACGAAGTTACCCGTGACCATGTCGAGACGGCCGCCCGCCTCGAGGGAGCCTACGCATGAGCAACGGAACGAGACCCTTGCGAGGGACAACTGGAGGCAAAGCCATGATCACTGCAACCCGATCCGATCAGGACCTGCGTCGACATCGCGACCGCCAGTCGGAGCGTAAGAACATGCGGCGTCTCTACCTGCTCCTTTATCCGCTGTGCCTTTGCGCAGCCTTGACATCGAGGCTTGCCGGCCATGCCGAGGACGCTGCCGGGCGCCCCGACCAATCGATCTTCGCCGAGGCTCGTTCCTCGGCTTATGCAGCTGCCGGTTACGCATTCCACGCGTGACCCGATCCCTTTGCCGGTGTTCTCGACACCGGCAGAACCCCGGCAGGTCTCCTCAAAGACTTGCCGAAACCCCGCCGCGGGGGCGCCGCGGTGTTCGAGACTAGGAGGTGAATTTGATGGCTGAAACATCAAATGTTTCACTTTCGGGTCTGACCGAAAGCGAAGCGCGCGAGGTCCATGGATTCTTCATCCAAGGCTTCATGATATTCACGGCGATAGCCATCGTCGCGCATATCTTGGTCTGGATGTGGCGTCCCTGGATCCCGGGTCCGGAAGGTTACAGCTCTCTCGAGGGCATTAACCAGACGGCTCTCACGCTTCTGCCGATGTTGACCTGAGGAGGACGCGATATGTGGAGAGTCTGGCTTATGTTCGACCCGCGCAAGGCGCTGGTTGCACTGTCTGTATTCCTGTTCACGCTTGCGATCCTGATCCACTTCATCCTGCTGAGCACGGAACGCTTCAACTGGCTGGAGGGCAAGCCCCTCACGACCAGTTCTCTGGAGCATTCCCTCTCTGAAGGCGTGGATTTCAGGCTCATCGGCTGAAAGCCCAAGACGGCAGCGGGCGGCACCTCGGTCTCGCCCGCCGCCAAATGGCATGACCCGACAACGCCGCCTGGCTGATCACCTCTGGAGGAAACGAACATGGCGCTGCTGAGTTTTGAACGCAAATATCGCGTACGAGGCGGGACGCTGCTCGGAGGCGATCTCTTCGATTTCTGGGTAGGCCCATTCTATGTGGGCTTCTTCGGCGTCACCACGGCCTTCTTCGCCACACTCGGAACGGCCCTTTTGATCTATGGCGCGGCACTCGGTCCGACATGGAACATCTGGCAGATTTCGATCGCGCCGCCGGACCTGTCCTATGGGCTTGCACTGGCACCGCTGAAGGAAGGCGGTCTCTGGCAGATCGTTACGGTCTGTGCGCTGGGCGCCTTCATTTCCTGGGCGCTGCGCGAAGTGGAGATCTGCCGGAAGCTCGGCATGGGCTACCACGTACCCTTCGCCTTCTCCTTTGCGATCTTTGCCTATACGACGCTTGTGGTCTTCCGCCCACTGCTGCTCGGCGCCTGGGGCCATGGCTTCCCCTATGGCATCTTCAGCCATCTCGATTGGGTGTCCAACGTCGGCTACCAATACCTGCATTTCCACTACAATCCGGCGCATATGATTGCGGTGACCTTCTTCTTCACCACGACGCTGGCGCTGTCCCTGCACGGCGGCCTCATCTTGTCCGCTGCCAATCCGGGTGCATCGAACACCGAGCCCGGTAAACAGGCCGAAGTTAAGACACCCGAATACGAAGACACATTCTTCCGCGACATCATCGGCTACTCGATCGGCACGCTGGGCATCCACCGCCTCGGCCTGATCCTGGCGCTGAACGCGGGCTTCTGGAGCGCCGTCTGCATCATCATCAGCGGACCGTTCTGGAACCAAGGCTGGCCGCAATGGTGGAACTGGTGGCTGACGCTGCCGATCTGGAACTGAGGGGGACCGGACCATGTTCTTAGCGCAGTATCAAAACATCATCACGCCCATACAGATCAGCGGTCCGCTGGAAGAGGGCATGCCCCTTCCCGCCGGCGACAGTCCGCGCGCCGGCAAGCCAATCCTGGTGCGACTGTTCGGTATGATCGGCAACGCCCAGATCGGGCCGATCTATCTCGGCTACCTCGGCACGCTCTCGCTCGTCTTCGGCTTCATTGCCTTCGAGATCATCGGCCTCAACATGCTGGCGTCCGTCGGCTGGGATCCGATCCAGTTCGTGCGCCAGCTCTTCTGGCTGGGGCTGGAACCGCCCGGTGCCGAATATGGATTGAAGGTCCTGCCGCCACTGGCGGAAGGTGGCTGGTGGCTGATCGCCGGCTTTTTCCTCACGACATCCGTTCTCCTGTGGTGGGTGCGCGTCTATCGCCGCGCACGTCAGCTGGAAATGGGCACCCATGTCGCCTGGGCTTTCGCCGCAGCGATCTTTCTCTTCCTGTCATTGGGCTTCATTCGCCCGCTCCTGATGGGCAATTTTTCGGAAGCCGTGCCCTTTGGCATCTTCCCGCATCTCGACTGGACCGCGGCCTTCTCGATCCGTTACGGCAATCTCTACTACAATCCGTTCCACTGCCTCTCGATCGTCTTCCTCTATGGCTCCGTCCTGCTCTTCGCGATGCATGGTGCGACCATCCTCGCCGTCGGCAAATATGGCGGTGAACGCGAGCTCGAGCAGATCACTGATCGCGGCACAGCCTCTGAGCGCGCAGCCCTCTTCTGGAGATGGACCATGGGCTTCAACGCCACCATGGAATCCGTCCACCGCTGGGCCTGGTGGTTCGCCATTCTAACCCCGATCACCGGCGGCATCGGCATCCTGCTGACAGGGACTGTCGTCGACAACTGGTACCTCTGGGGCATCAACCACGGGATCGTGTCCCCGCTGCCGGGCTATCCCGGCGTCGTCGACCCGGCGCTTTGAGGAGAACGACGATGAAACTCTGGATTCCCTTCGCCGTCTCCGCCGGTTCCCTGCTGACGATCGCAAGCTTCGTCGGCGCCGGCTGGGATGCGCCTCCTGTCGAAACCACGCAGATCGGCTTCCGCGGCACAGGCATGTATATTCACCGTGACGTCGAGAAGCAGGAAGCGCTCGCAGTCGCCAATGTGGCCCCGGAAGCCCCCTGGGAGGCCGATCCGGCCGGAGACAAGGCACGCGACTTATATGAGAACGTCCAGATCCTGGGCGATCTCTCCGACGATCAGTTCAACCAGTTCATGGCCTCGATCACGGAATGGATCGCGCCGGAGGCCGGTTGCAACTACTGCCACAACCCGGAAAACCTCGCTTCCGACGAAGTTTACCAAAAAGTCGTCGCACGTCGCATGATCCAGATGACACAGGCCATCAACGTGGACTGGCAGAGCCACGTCGGTCAGGTCGGGGCCACCTGCTACACCTGCCATCGCGGCCAGGCGATCCCCGTCAACTACTGGTATGAGGATCTGGAACCCAAGCCGGCCGGCGGCATGACACAGAACCGGGCGGGCCAGAATGTCGTCGCAAAGTTCGGCGGCAACTCCTCGCTGCCGCAGAATGCCCTGAAGGACTACCTGCTGGATGCCAAGCAGATCCGTGTACACTCGACGACGGCTCTGCCGACCGGCACCAATCTCGCCGGCACCAAGCAGACCGAGGCGACATGGTCGCTGATGATGCACATGTCGGAATCGCTCGGCGTGAACTGCACGACCTGTCATAACAGCCGGGCCTTCAACGCCTGGGACGAAAGCCCGCCGCAGCGCGTAACCGCCTGGCACGGGATCAGACTGGTACGTGACATCAATGCCAACTACATAGTCGGCCTGACGCCGGTCTTCCCGGCAACCCGAAAGGGACCCGAAGGCGACGTCTTCAAGGTTGGTTGCGGCACCTGCCATGCGGGCGTCCAGAAGCCCCTGAATGGCGTCTCGATGCTGCAGGCCTATGCTGACTCGCTGGTGAAAAAGGGGCCCATGGAAGTTCCGGACTTCACCACCTACCAGCCCGGCATCACACAGGTCATGGCACCTGCGGGACAGGCTGCCACGCCCCCGGCTGAACCTGCGGTGGCCACACCACCGGCAGATCCGGCGCCCGCTACGCCGCCGGCTGACCCAACCGTTGTCACGCCACCGGCGGCTCCAGCGACACCCTAGCCGATTGCGGCGGACCCGCCCGCCGGCAGAGTAACGGCCTCCCAAGGCGGGCCGCAACGGGAAGGGGAGCTCTCGGGCTCCCCTTCTTGCTGTGTGCCGTCCTGCATTCTGCAAGCTTTTTAAAGACCGCGCGCCAAGAATGGCGCTGCCGGTTTGTGGCCGACGCCGATGGATTAGCGTTTGGATTTGGGAGGATTGACGCTCGTCTTCAGGCCGCTTCCAAGAAGCTCAAGCCAGGGAAGCGTTGTAGATAGATCCGAAACCAGGGCGTGAAGTCCTGCGGGCGCTCCTGCACCTCTTTGCGGAGCGCAACCGGCGCAATCCAGCGGACATCCTCGACCTCGGCCTCGACAGGTTCGATCCGAAGCGTCCGTTTGTCGACCTGGGCGCTGAACAACGTTACGCGTTCATGCTCCTTCAGCCCCTGCCCGACATCCGCTGCGTATTCCACTGTCTGGTGGCGCGTGAGCGGCACGGTGAAGCCGAGCTCCTCGGTCAGGCGCCGCTCGGCGCAATGTTCGACGGTCTCGTCCCAGTGTGGATGCGTGCAGCAGGTATTGGCCCAAAGGCCGGCGCAATGATACTTGTTCGACGCGCGCTTCTGGATCAGCAGCAGATCGCCGTCGAACACGAAGACCGACACGGCAAGATGCAGCTGACCGTCGAGATGCGCCTGCATCTTCTCAATCGGATAAAGCGACCCGTCACCGGCGATCGCCGGGATATAAATGCTTTCGGTCATCCTGTCCGGTTCCACACAGATCCCAGAGCTTGCCGATACGGCCTTTGCCCCGACTACGCAACCGCCCTTGCAAGAGCACATTGTGACCAGAGCGAACAGAGCGCTTCGGCCAGATGCTCGATATCAGCGTCGCTGTGCAGCGGCGTCGGCGTAATCCGCAGGCGTTCCTTGCCGACAGGCACAGTCGGATAGTTGATGGGCTGCACATAGATGCCGAAATCGTCGAGCAGCACGTCCGAGATCCATTTGCACTTCGCCGCATTGCCGACCATGACGGGCACGATATGACTGGGATTGTGCATATGCGGAATGCCTCGAACATCCAGCGCACGCCGCACCTTCGCGACGGTTGATTGATGCATATGGCGCTCGAAGCTGCTTTCCTTGAGATGACGGATCGACGCAGTTGCCGCTGCCGCCAGTGCCGGCGGGATCGCGGTCGTGAATATGAAACCCGAAGCGAAGGATCGGACAAAGTCGACGAGCACGGCGGGACCCGTGATGTAACCGCCCATCACGCCAAAGGCCTTGCCGAGCGTGCCCTCGATGACAGTCAGTCTGTCCATCAGGCCTTCGCGCTCGGCGACACCGCCGCCGCGCGGCCCATACATGCCGACCGCATGCACTTCGTCGAGATAGGTGATCGCACCGAACTGATCGGCGACATCGCAGATCTCCTTGATCGGCGAGATGTCGCCATCCATCGAATAGACGCTCTCGAAAGCGACAAGCTTCGGCGCGGCCGGATCGTCGGCTGCCATCAGCTCGCGCAGGTGCTTGTAGTCGTTATGCCGGAACTGCCGCTTGATGCAGCGGGAATGGCGAATGCCCTCGATCATCGAGGCGTGATTGAGCGAGTCAGAATAGCAGATGATGCCTGGGATCTTTGCGAGCAGCGTGCCGAGCGCTGCCCAGTTCGAGACGTAACCCGAGGTGAAGATCAACGCACCTTCCTTGCCATGCAGGTCAGCGAGCTCCTGCTCGAGCAGGACGTGATAGTGATTGGTGCCGGAAATGTTGCGCGTGCCGCCAGCACCGGCGCCGCACTTGCGGATGACCTCGATCATGCGCTCGGTCACGAGCGGGTTCTGGCCCATGCCGAGATAATCATTCGAGCACCAGACGGTGACCTCGCGGGCCGTCCCGTCACCATTATGAAACGCGGCTTTCGGAAAGGCCGAGCAGTGACGCTCCAGATCCGCGAATACGCGGTAGTTGCCGGCAGTGTGCAAGCCCGCGAGCGCCTCTTCCATGTGCTGGAAAACAGTCATCAGTCTTTCCTCTTCCCGATCGTGTCTTTTGCAATTGCTGTCCAGGAGGTGCGTGGCACGGACACAGGCCCACCCTCCTTGAGTGCGGCGACACCGTCCGCCGCAGGGCGAATGGCAAGTTTGGCCCGTTCCTGTTTTGCCATTGCCCAGCGCCAGAGCGCCGTGTCGGAAATGGGAAGCACGAGGACCAGGTGTTCGATAATGGCAAGCGCCATGAACGTGGCGAGCAGCGTATGGCCGACGACGGAATGCGCGTGGGTTGCGCGGTTTGCTCCCACAATGAGGATGGCGAACAGGCCTGCCGCGATCGCCAAAAAGATGGGAAACAGCGGCGTCAATCGGTCCGTCTTGAAATAGCTCTTCAGGTGCCGGATGCCCTTCGGCATCAAGTCGCTGACGGCATGCGGCGCGCCGAGGAAAATGACAAGCTTGGCCGAGATTCGCATGCCCCAGAGCAGCCCGAAAGCAGCAAGCCCGAAGAGGTTGACGGAGCCTTCGAGCGATAGCCAGAGGGCAATCGCAGTCACCAGAATGGCAATCTCGTGATCGCTGACTGCCTCCCAGGCGGCGCGAAAACGGCTGAACCCCGTCAGTCCCGGCGGGCACTCACCCGTGCGTCGCCCTGTCAGTATACCCGTCAGGAATGCTGCCTCATGCCATGCCCAGACAAGCAGGGCGCCGAAGAAACCAGCATAGGATCCAAGGACCGTCGGCTCCCGGGCGCCGTAGAGCATCAAGACAAAGCCGAATGCTCCGACGATGGTCATCAGGCCCATCAGAACAAGACCCCTGCCCCGCGGCCCGTCGGAACGGTTGACCATGGCCAGCACCAGCCCGGTCGAAAGCCACCACACGGAGATGGCAACCAGAACGACAGCGAGCGGGTGCGTGAAGGTCATGGCAATCTCCTCACCAGACCGGCTGAAGGCGGGACGTGGCGGGGATGGCGTTGGATTTCGTTGGAATCAGATACATCCGGACAAAATTGACCGCCGCTGCCGCCGACCAGAAGCCTTTGGCGATCTTGCCCGACAGGCCACCCTTTTCATTGGCCGCCATAACCTTGCGGTTGATGCGCTCCATCCGGCGGAAGCCTTCGTGCAGGGCCGGATTGTCCAGATCGAGCACGAGCGGAAAGCACTGGCGCGAGATCTCGCTCGTGAGCCGGAAGACTTTCATGTCGTAGTCGTCGATATCGACGCCGAGACCCTTGTGGAAGGCGGGCCGCATATGGTCGCGGACATACATGGTGGCAAAGACCGCAAGCAAGAAGAACTTGATCCAGTACTTGTTCATGCCCTCCATCAGCCGCTTGTCGGAGCGGATGATCAGCGAGAAAGCCTCGCCGTGGGAGAACTCGTCATTGCACCATTCGCGGAACCACTTGAAGATCGGGTGGAATCGCTTGTCCGGATGCTTTTCGAGATGCCGGAAGATGGTGATGTAGCGGGCATAGCCGATCTTCTCGGACAGATAGGTCGCGTAGTAGATAAATTTCGGCTTGAAGAAGGTGTATTTCTTGGCCTTCGCCAGGAAGCCCATGTTCACGCCGATGCCAAATTCCTTCAGCGCATCGTTGATGAAACCGGCATGGCGGGACTCGTCCCGGCTCATATAGCCGAAGAGCTCGCAGATCTCCTGGTTCTTGCCGCGCCGCTTCATCTCCTTGTAGAGCACGCAGCCCGAGAACTCGGAGGTGAGCGAGGAGACGAGGAAATCGATGAACTCCTCGCGAAGATCGTCCGGCAGCCCTTCGATGTCGATATCGTCCCACTGTTCATTGCGCTTGAAATGTCCCCGGTTAGGGTCGCTCTTCATCTGGGCGATCAGGACGTCCCATTCGGCCCTGACAGGCTCGACATTGATCTTGTCCATCTCTTCGAAATCGGTGGTGTAGAAGCGAGGTGTCAGCATCGTGGAGACGAGCGCGCTGCGGGTCGTATCGCTGACCCCGGCCATGCGCTCCTCGACGGTCGGCTCGTGATCGGAAAGATCGCTTGGCGAAACATGGTTGTTCATGACAGTGCCCTCTCCGTGAAGCTGAATTCGCACAATTCCATCATATCCAGGTCGCCGGTGGCGCGGATCCAGGCCCGCTCCAGCGCGCCGGCCCGGGTGATGGTTGCCTTGCGGCGGAAATTCTGGCTGGAGCCATAGGGGATCTGGACCGGGGCGCCGTGCACGAGCACTTCATCACCCGGATGGACGACCACCCCGTTGTCGAACCTCAAATGCGCACCGAGCGCCTCGAAGGTGTTGTTGATCTCGACGGTACAATCGACCGTCTCCTTCCGTCGCATCAAGGCAAAGACCGGGTTCATTGGCTTTCTCCTCCCTGTGAGCCCAGAAGGGCTTCGAATGCGGCCACGTTGTCGCGGCCAAAGGCATCGAGATAAATCCGTTCGCCGGTTCCCGTATCGGACAGGCTGATTCCACCGGCGTCCCACTTGATCAGTCGGTAGGGCGTATCAAACGGCACCTTGGAGACCTGACGCATGCGCTCGAAAGCGCGCAGCGAACCGGGCACGAAGCCACCGGCCTGCGGAGCATAGCTTGCGATCTCCTGGCCAGTCGTAGCATCCGTCACGATGACGAAGTCAGCCGAACTGCGAGTAATGATGACGTCGCGGATGGCGATCGGTGCAGCCTGCTGCTGCTTGACGAGACCGAGCCCCGTCGTTTTGCCGAAGAGAATTGCGCCCGCCGTAAAGGCGAGAAGACCGACAAGACCGAAAAACAAGCCACGGGGGACCCGATTAGGCGTCTTGCCCTTGCGGTCTGCCCAGTAACCGAGATGCGAGGCCGATCCCATGACGCACTCCTATTCGGCTGCGACGACGGAAGGCGGCATGGCACTTCCGGCTGGTTCTTGCACGATGATCCGTGGCTGCTCTGCGCGCGCGCCACGATACTGTCCGATCGCAGCCGATAGCACATTGGCCACCTTTGTCGCGTCCGGCAGGTAGATCAGGCTCGGCTCCGGTTTGGCGAAGCGGAAGCCGCGCACATGCGGCCACTGGATGAGCCAGGAAAGGCGCTGTTCCGGCACCAAAGCGATCGCGATCAAACCAGCCTTGTCGCCGATCCGGGCGAGCGACACGCTGTCGATCTGTCGGAAGGGGAGATTGAGGGTCATCGAGATCGCAACACCGAAGCGCATCACGATGCGCTCCGTGGTGATCGTGTAGAGGGTCGTCTTCTCCACCGCCCAGGAAAACAGCTCGATCATGCCGATCAGCAGACCGGCCAGCGCCGTTAAAACGGCGATCGAGAAGAGGATGCCGCCCGCCGGGTGGCCATCCGAAAGACCGGCAGCGATCGCCCAGCCGGCAAGGATCAGGAAATAGCCGACGATCCAGCGGACTTTCAGCAGATGGCGGGCGACGAGGGCAGACGATGGCCGCCCTTGCCAAAGGATGACCTCACCGACCGGAGGCACGCCGGGAAGGCCCGGCAGCGGCTCGATCTCATGTTCTCGTGTGACGAACTGTTTCACAGCAGTGGCTCCTGACGAAAGCGATCCGCATAGAGGAGACCGGCGCCGAAATAGGCGGCGATCTTGTCTTCCTCAAGCAAGGTCACGAGTTCGGGCCGAGCGGTCGCAGGCACATCCGCGAACTGCGCAGCGGTCACTGCATGCACGTAGAGATGGCGGACATTGCCGCGGCCGGTCTGGAATACGACGAAGTTGTTGGGCAGAAGCACCGTGCGCCCGCCTTCACCAAGCTCGACCTCGTAGTAGCGGATCAGATGTTCGGCACGGTCCACCCACATGTCCCTGACGGTTCCCGCCACCTGACGGTCGCAGCCGAGGACAACCAGACCACGCGGATCGACGGCACCTTCGGCGAGACCGAAACCATCAGCCACGCGCATTGGCACGATGCGCGCATCGCCATGAGCTGTCACGTCAGGCTTGTCGGAACGCTCAGCCCAGGAGCCGGGCCCAATGCCGGCGAGCAGCGGATTGCCGACCGGTTCGGACGGATAGCCGGGAGCCGGAGCGATGCGGCGGCTGGAGAACTTGCGCTCGTCGCGCTTGAAATCCGGAACCTGCTTGATGCCCTGGCCGTGCGGCAGGAGGAAGGTCTTCTTTGGTGGCACGAAGAGCCAGGGGCTCTTGTTGTAGCGGCCCGTGACATCCTCTTCGAGCGGATAGCCCTCGCGGCGGTCTTCCTGGCGCAGATACCAGATCAGCCCCGCGAAAAAGAGCCAGAACGCATAGAGCACCACTTGTGCGACATCGATATTCCCAACCAGCGACCCGGTCATATCAGACCCTCCCGTGTAGAGCGCTTCCGCCGGCCATCAGCCGGGCAGCTCCGCCAATCCAAAACGCATGTTGTGCAGATAGTCCCTCTGGTAGCGCCGGCCGGTAAGCGGACCCAAGACCGCCAGGCACAAGAAGAGGAGAATGATTTCAACGGTATAGACAACGAGGTAACCAGCAGCCGGCGTCATCATGGCCTCGCCCAGCGAGCCGTTGAGCGCCAATGCATTGATCGTGTTCTTGATCACGCCACCAGCCAGCATGCTCGCGCCGATCGCGGTCGCCTGCACGGCACCCCAGGCGCCGACAACAAGGCCGCTATCCGAGCGATCGGCAATACCCATGGCGGCCAGCATGGTGCCAACGGCAAATAGCCCACCGCCCAGACCGATACCGAAGGCACCGAGATGAAAGAGCGCGTTGAAACCGAGTGGCGAGGCGAAGATGACGGCGCAAAAGGCCCCGAGGCCGATGAGCAGGCCCCGCGCCGCGACTCGGTACATCTGCGCGCCATGCTGCAGGCTGTGTGCAGCCCAAGCAAAACCGACCATGGTTCCGAAGGCCCAGAGCCCCGTCAGGCGCGTCGTTTCCCCAACGGTGAGGCCGAGGATTTCGCCACCATAGGGCTCAAGCAGGATATCCTGCATCGAGAAGGCAGCCGATCCGATGGCAACGGCGAGCAGCAGACGCATGACGCCAGGCGCGCTGCGATAATCATCGAGGGCATCGAAGAAGCTCGACAGATCCCGGTCAACAGCGGTGCGGCGTACATCCCGCGCTTCCTGCTTCCAGATCGCGATCACATTGATGATGATGGTGAGTAGCGCCGTGCCCTGGATGACCTGGATCAGCACCTTAGGGGAGAAATCGACCAAAAACACGCTGTAGAAGCTGGAGGCCCCGATCATGCCGGTAAGCAGCATGAAATAAAGCAGTGCCACGACCCGCGGACGCTTTTCCTCTGGCACGAGATCGCTGGCGAGTGCCAGGCCCGCCGTCTGCGACATATGCATGCCGAAGCCGGTGAGAATGAAGGCAAGGCTTGCACCTGCAGCCCCGGCCCAATCGGGTCCAAGCGTCTGCGATTGCAGGAGAAGAAGAGCAAAGGGCATGATCGCCAGGCCGCCGAATTGCAGCAGGCTGCCGAGCCAGACATAGGGCACGCGCCGCCAGCCAAGCACCGATTTGTAGGTGTCCGATCGGAAGCCGAAGAGCAGGCGCAGCGGAGCGGCCAGAACCGGAATGGCGACCACCGCCGAGACGAGCGCGACGGAAACGCCGAGTTCGACGATCAGCACACGGTTCAGTGTGCCGGTCAGGAGCACAAGCACGCAACCGGCGGAAACTTGGAACAACGAAAGACGCAGCAGCCTCGACAACGGCATCTCGGCCGACGCCGCATCCGCAAACGGCATGAAGCGCGTTCCGAGCTTCTGCCAGAACGAGATCATTTTGCGGTTGGCGGCAGCGATCGTCATGACCGGATCACCTCCATGGCTTGCGAGGTATAGAAGCCTACGGCAACCTTGTGGCTGCGAGCTGCCTGCCAGTGGGCAAACTCCGGATGGTCGATCATCTCGGCGATGAGTCGTGATGGATCGACCGGATAGATCGCCGGCGCCCGGTTGCCGCGTGGAAAAACCTTGCCCGCAGCCAGCATGGCCCGCAGCAGACGCGAGCCCGGAGCGAGCGTGAAGATCATCTGTCTCGAAGTGCGTTCGGCCAGCGTGTGGAGCACACGCACGGCATCGGTCGGCCGATAATGGATCAGTACGTCCATCGCGACCACGGCATCGAAATGTCCGTGACGGGGGTCCAGCATGTCGCCGCTGTGGAAGGTGACCGAGCCCTTGAAGCGCCCGTGTGCAGCTTCAATCTCATGTGCCCGCTGGCGGGCATGAGCGATCATCTGCGCCGACAGATCGATGCCAACGACTTCCGCGCCGCGTGCGATGAGTTCCAAGGAAAGAACACCGGAACCGCAGCCTGCGTCCAAGATCCGCCAGCCCGTCAGGTCCGCCGGGAGCCAAGAGGCAAGCTTGCCGCGCATCTCTTCACGACCTTTCCGCACCGTGGCGCGGATGCCGCTTACCGGTTGGTCGCCGGTCAAGCGTTTCCAGGCATCCAGCGCCGTACGGTCGAAGTAGTGTTCGATTTCACCGGTGCGTCTGATGTAGTCGGCCTGGCTCATGACAACCTCACTCGAAGCCGAGAAATTCGAAGATTTCCCGGTCCTTCATGGGTTCGGCCTCGAGCGCGGGCGTGCCCGCCCAGAGCCGCTCGGCGAGTTGCGTATATTCGTTTTGAAGGCCGAGGATCTCCGGGCTGTCACCCATTTCGAACAAGGTGCACTTCTTCAGCCGGCTGAGCCGCACATGGTCCGAATCCTGAATATGGGCCAGGCGTGTCAGGCCGATCGCCGCATTGTAGCGGTCGATCTGGTCGGTCTCGCGCGAACGGTTGGCAATCACGCCACCCAGCCGCACCTCATAGTTCTTTGACTTCGCCTTGATGGCCGCAACGATCCGGTTCATCGCAAAGATGGAATCGAAGTCGTTGGCGGCAACGATCACGGCGCGTTCGGCATGCTGGAGCGGGGAGGCAAAACCGCCGCAAACGACGTCACCGAGCACGTCGAAGATCACGACATCGGTGTCATCGAGCAGATGGTGTTCCTTCAGGAGTTTGACCGTCTGGCCGACGACGTAACCGCCGCAACCAGTACCGGCCGGCGGACCACCTGCCTCGATACATTGCACCCCATTGTAGCCCTCAACCATGTAGTCTTCCGGGCGGAGCTCTTCGGAATGGAAGTCGACCTTTTCGAGAACGTCGATGACGGTCGGAATCAGGCTCTTGGTCAGTGTGAAGGTGGAATCGTGCTTCGGGTCGCATCCGATCTGCAGCACGCGCTTGCCAATTTTGGAAAAGGCGACAGAGAGGTTGGACGACGTCGTCGACTTGCCGATCCCGCCCTTGCCATAGACTGCGAAGACCTTGGCACCGTCGATCTCCATGGTCGGGTCGAGATGCACCTGAACGCTGCCTTCGCCATCCGACCTTTCCCGAAGCTTCTGAGCAATGCGGGCCTCACGTTCTGCGGTCTTGCCATGGGTGTAGATGTTCATTGGGCAGCCTCCCTGACCAGCCCCTCGAGACGGTCTTCCAATTCTTCACCGGCCTGTTTCAGGGCGGCGAGCGTTTCTGCATCCGGCTGCCAATAGTTGCGCTCATGCGCCTCGATCAGCCGGTTTGCGACGCGGGCGGCCGAAGCCGGATTGAGTGTGGCCAGCCGTTCGCGCATGGCCGGATCGAGCACGAAGGTTTCCGTGATCTGCTGGTAGACCCAAGGGTCCACGTCGCCTGTTGTCGCCGACCAGCCGAAGGTATTGGTCACCTGCGTCTCGATATTGCGCACGCCCTCGTAGCCATGCTTCAGCATGCCTTCAAACCACTTCGGATTGAGCGTCCGTGTCCGTGTCTCCAATGCGACCTGCTCACCAAGGGTGCGCACCCGTCCCTCGCCCTGCGTCTGGTCGGAGATGAAGACCGGCAGCGAACCGCCACCCTTGGCCCGCGTAACCGTCTTCGTCAGGCCGCCCAGCGTGTCGAAATAGTTCTCGATCGTAGTCACACCGATCTCGACGGAATCGAGGTTCTGATAGGCCATGTCGACCTGCCCGATCATCGCATCGAACACCTCGGCCTGGTGACTGGTCTTGCCGCGACGGTTGATGGCGAAACTCTTGCGATTGCTATAGGTCTGCGCGATCTCGTCATCGTCACTCCAGGACGACGATGCGACCAGCATGTTGACGTTGGAGCCATAGGCACCGTCGGCATTCGAAAAGACGCGGTAAGCCGCCGCCTCGATGTCGCAGCCATGGCTTTCGCAATAGGCGAGCGCGTGCTTGCGAATGAAGTTCATCTCGACCGGTTCGTCGGCGACGGCGGCGAGATAGCTCGCCTCGGCCAGCATACTCGCCTGGATGGGCAGAAGATCCCGGAAAATGCCCGAGAGCGTCATCACCGCATCAATGCGGGGACGCTGCAGTTCCTCAAGCGGCACCAGAACGGCGCCGCAGACGCGGTTATAGGCATCGAGCCTCGGACGTGCGCCCATGAGTGCCATGGCCTGCGCCAGCGGGGCGCCACCAGTCTTCAGATTATCGGTGCCCCAGAGAACCACCGCCACTGTTTCTGGGAGGTGCCCATCCGTGGCGAGATAACGCTCGAGTACCTTCGCGGCCTGGCGCTCACCATCCTGGATAGCGAATGCACTCGGGATGCCGAACGGATCGAAACCGTGAATATTCCGACCGGTCGGCAGGAGTTCAGGAGTGCGCAGGAGATCGCCGGAGGGCGACGGAAGCACATAGCGACCGTCCAGGGCGCGGACGAGGCCGTCGATTTCTCCGTTGTGAGAGAGTTCGCGGTTCATCGTGACCAGCTTGTCGATGCACTCCTTGAGGTCACCGGCGGCATTCTTCGTCATCCGCGTAATCGTCGCGCTGTCACCCTTGGCGATCGCCGAAAGCAGATCGGCCGTCAGGTCTGGACGAACCAGGGCCGGCATATTGGCGGCGACATGTTCGAGCATCTCCAGACGCTCACTTTCGTCCATGGCTCGGCCGGCAATATGCAGACCATGCGGAATGAGCGCATATTCGACTTCGGCCACCTCGGCCACAAGCGCTAGCACGAAGTCCGCTTCCGCGAGCGCGATACCATTCTTGCCCAGGTCCAGTTGCTCGGCCTGCACCCGGATTAGCTGAAACAGTCTCTCGCGCTCGACCCGTGCCTCGGGTGCGGCACTGCGATAGCGGTCCAGGCTACCCTTGATCTCCGTCAGCCCCTTGTAGAGCCCGGAATGGGTGATCGGTGGCGTGAGATAGGAAATCAGCGTCGCAGCCGACCGGCGCTTGGCGATCGTGCCTTCGGACGGGTTATTCGCGGCATAGAGATAGAAGTTGGGCAAGGCGCCGAGCAGTCGATCGGGCCAGCAGTCCGCAGACAGGCCGACCTGCTTGCCCGGCATGAATTCGAGCGCCCCATGGGTCCCAAAATGCAGGACGGCATCGGCGCGATAGGTTTCGCGCAGGTAGCGGTAGAAGGCGGCAAAGGCATGGTTCGGTGCAAAACCGCCTTCGAACAACAGCCGCATCGGATCGCCCTCGTAGCCGAAGGGCGGCTGGATCGCGATCAAGAGGTTTCCATACTGGCGACCGAGCACGAAGATGCCGCGACCATTGCTTAGAACGCGGCCGGGCGCCGGGCCCCATTTCGCTTCGATGTCGGCCAAATGCTGTTCGCCACGCACATGCTGATCGACCGGGATGACCACGTGCACATTCGCTTCGACACCGTAAAGCGGCGCATTGCCCTCGAGTATGCCTTCCTTCAGCGCTTCCGCATCGGAGGGAAGGTCGATCGCATAACCCTCTGCCTTCAGCCGACGCATGGTCTCGAAAAGGCTCTCGAACACGGAGAGATAGGCAGCCGTTCCGATGCTCCCACTGTTCGGCGGGTAGTTGAACATCGCAATCGCGATGCGGCGCTCGGAGCGCTCCTTGCGCCGCAGATCGACCATGGCGGCGAGGCGATCGGCCAGAAGTGAGACACGCTCCTCATCGGGCTGCATGCAGGCGCGCCCCGATGGGCAGGAGGCAAGCTCTCTCGAACAGATGCAGGCTCTCGTCTCACCGGAGGTATCGGAGCGCCCCCCGAACACCATGGAGCCGATGGAGCCGTCCAGTTCCGGGATCGCCACCATCAGCGTGGTCTCGATCGGTGTCAGCCCTTGGGTTGACGAGAACCAGACTTCCTTGCTCTGGAACTCGGTCGCCATGGCGGAGAAATAGGGAACATCGAGTGCAGCAAGCGTCTGGGCAGCGGCGGCGGCATCACTATAGGCCGGTCCGCCGACAAGCGAAAAGCCGGTCAACGAGCAGAGCGCATCAATGTGGGAACCGCCCGTGGCCGGCGTCATGAAACGCTCGATCGCGCCGCGCATATCGAGCCCGCTCGAAAACACCGGAACGACATTGAAGCCACGCATTTCGAGCTCGCGGATAACGCGGTCGTAATGGCCGGTATCACCCGACAGGATATACGTCCTCAAGAGCAGAAGCCCGACCGTGCCCCGGGATCCCGACTTCTGCGGCAGGCTGGAAAGCTGCGTCGTAACCCTCGGCTTCAGGCCTGGATGATAAAGGCCCATATCGGGATATTGGACCGGGTCCCCGACTGTGACGTGGCCCTGCAAGCCCTTCCGCTCGCCCTTGGCATATTTGCCGACCAGCAGGCGCACCATATTGGCAATGTTTTCGTCCGAGGCCGCGATGCGGTATTGCAACGTCAGGAAGTAGTTGCGCACGTCCTGAGCGGTGCCTGGAATGAAGCGCAGCAGTTGCGGCAGGCGACGCAACATGGCGAGCTGGCGCTCACCGGCAGTGCGGCCGCTGTCCTTGCCGCCACGCGAGCTTTTTCCCCGGAGCTTCTTCAGGAGCGCGAGCGGACCCTTCTGCTCCTCGCTCATTTTGAAGCGACCCATGGTCGTGTACTTCATGATCGTGCCGGCCGACATGCAGCAGGCCATGGCGTCGCAGTCGAGATGACGGGCTTCGAGCACGTCTGCGATGGCACGCACATGTTCTTCAACGAAGATCATGGAAACGATGATGATATCGCCGGTGAGGATCGCCGACCGGCAGGCTTCGAGGCTTGCCGGATTGTCGTTCCAGTCGGTCGCCGCATGCACGGAGAGCGTCAGGCCGGGAAGATCCTTGGCGAGGCTGCGGCGCGCGTCGTCAACGGCAGCCACGATGTGATTGTCGAGCGTCACGAGCACCACCCGGACCGGGGTGCTGTCAGCGGGCGAAATGGGCTTTCGCGTCATACAGCGTCTCCACGGTGATGGGGCGGATACCCTTTCGGGCGGCGAAGATTTCGGTGTTGCGTCGGGCCTTACCGCGCACGAAGAACGGAATTTTCTTGAGCTCGCGCTCGGCATCGAGTGTCCAGGCGGCATCGACGGCGGGTGCTTCCGCAACCACAGACACGTCTGCTTCGGTGGTTTCCGTGACCGAAACCGGCGCCTCGGGTGCGTGGCCGTGCAGATGCGAGGCCTGAGCCTGATCGTTGAACTCGAAATCGTCGCGGAACATCTGCAGGAGATGCTCTTCGAGCCCCATCATCAGCGGATGCACCCAGCTGTCGAAAATAACATTCGCGCCCTCGAAGCCCATTTGTGGCGAGTAGCGGGCCGGAAAATCCTGGACGTGCACGGGGGACGAGATGACGGCGCAGGGAACCCGCAGCCGCTTGGCGATGTGGCGCTCCATCTGCGTTCCCAGCACCAGTTCGGGCCGGGCATCGATGATCGCCTGCTCGACGTCGAGATGGTCGTCGGAAATCAAGGCCTCGACGCCGAACTCTTCCGCTGCCTCGCGCACTTCGCGGGCGAATTCGCGCATGTATGTGCCGAGGCCGCAGACCTTGAAGCCCAGTTCTCGAGCAGCAATGCGGGCCGCAGCAATCGCGTGGGTCGCATCACCGAAGATGAAGACGCGCTTGTTGGTGAGGTAATTGCTGTCGACCGAACGGGAATACCAGGTCGCCCTGTCCTCGGCTTCGCCGATGGGCTGGTCGTTCGAGAGCCCGGCCAGGGCGCGGACTTCCGAAAGGAAGGCACGGGTCGCGCCGACACCGATCGGGACAGTCGAGACGAAGGGCATGCCGAAAGTCTTCTTCAGATAACGCGCGGCACTGTCGCCGATCTCTGGATAAAGCACGATGTTGAAGGCGGCTTCCGGCAGCTTCGCGAGATCGGCAACGGTTGCACCAAGCGGGGCCACGACGCGCACATCGATGCCATTTGCTGCAAGCAACCGGCAGATTTCGGTGACGTCGTCACGGTTGCGGAAGCCGAGAGCCGAGGGTCCGAGGATGTTGCAGCTGTTCGGGGCAATCTCGGCGGGGCGTTCGCCTCCGCCGGCAAAGTTGCGCACCAGCCGGTAGAATGTCTCGGCCGCGCCCCAGTTTTCCTTCTTTTGGTAGGAGGGAAGCTCCAGGGGCACGACCGGGATGCCGACATCGAGCGTCCTGGCGAGGCCAGCGGGATCGTCCTGCAGAAGTTCGGCGGTGCATGAAGCCCCAACCAGAAGCGCATCCGGCTTGAAGCGCGCAACGGCATCCCGGCAGGCTGACTTGAACACATCAGCCGTCGAGCCGGCGAGGTCGCGCGCCTGGAAGGTCGTGTAGGTGACCGGCGGACGCGACGTGCGCCGCTCGATCATGGTGAACAGCAGATCCGCGTAGGTGTCGCCCTGCGGCGCATGCAGAACGTAATGTACGCCCTTCATCGAGGCAGCGATCCGCATGGCACCCACATGGGGCGGTCCTTCATAGGTCCACATAGTGAGCTTCATGGTGCGACCCTCCTGGACACGGAGCGATCACTGGCGATCATCGCTTTGCGGATCAGCGGACGAGCAAAGAGTTCAGCTAGATCGCCGGCCTGCTCGTAGCCCTGGATCGGCGTGAAGGCGAATTCGATCGACCACTTGGTGACGATGCCTTGCGCCTCGAAAGGATTGGCAAGTCCCATGCCGCAGACGACCAGGTCCGGCTTGGCGGCGCGGCAGCGGTCGATCTGGATTTCAACATCCTGGCCTTCGGAAATGGAGACGCCCGGTGGCAGCATGGCGAGTTCGCCGGCGACGTGTTCGCGATGCAGATAGGGGCTGCCGACCTCGATGATCTCGGCGTCGAGCTCGCGGCTGAGATAGCGGGCCAGCGACGGCTCCATCTGGCTGTCGGGGAAGAGAAAGATGCGCTTGCCCCGGAGAGCACTCCGGTAATGCGCGGTGGCCTCGAGCGCACGGCGGCGCGGCGCCTCGGTGACGGCGGCAAAACGGGCCGGCGACACGCCAAACGTATCGGCGATCGCCTTCAGCCAGGCCGTGGTGCCTTCTTCGCCGAGCGGGAAGAGTGCATTGATGCGCGTTGCACCGAGGCTTTCAAGTGCAGCAGCCGTCGCCCCGAGATAGGGCTGCGCCAAAACGAACCGCGTGTTCGGACCGATCTTCGGCAGGCGATCACTGCTGCGTCCGGGCAGGAAGACGACGTCTGCAAGACCGAGATCATCGAGCAGCCGGGCAAACTGGTCTTCAACTACATCGGCAACCGACCCCGCGACAACGAGTTTTGCAACCTTGTCGCTGGCGCCGTGCAGCGACTGGTCACGCACGAGTGCAGCGAGGAAGTTATCCTCACCCTGGGTGAATGTCGTCTCGATCCCGCTGCCGGAGTAGCAGAGTACCCGCGGCTTCGAGCCGAAGCGCTGGTCGAGACGTTCTGCGGCGCGGTTGAGGTCGAACTTGATGACTTCGGACGGACAGGAGCCGACCAGAACCAGCATGCGGATGTCGGGCCGGCGTTCCAGGAGACGGGCGACCTCGCGGTCGAGCTCGTCATGCATGTCAACCATGCCGGCGAGATCGCGCTCTTCCATGATCGCCGTCGCAAAGCGCGGCTCCGAGAATATCATCACGCCGGCAGCGGACTGGATGAGATGGGCGCAGGTGCGCGAGCCGACCACGAGGAAGAAGGCATCCTGCACCTTGCGATGCAGCCAGATGATCGACGTCAGCCCGCAAAAGACCTCGTGCTGACCACGCTGGCGGATGGTGGCGGGAGGCGTGGCACAAGACACAAGCGGCTGGTTCATGAGGCACTCCCCGACAGCGAGGATCGGTCAGCGAGCGTGACCGTGGCTTCGAGCCTGCCGGCCTGATCAAGTCTGGCCAGGCGCAGTTTCCACAGGAACTGACCGGCGTTGATGACGTAGGTGAGATAGGCTGCGAGCGCGAGGGCCATCAGTCCGCCTGACGTCAGCGTACCAGTGAGGAGCGCGACGAGATAAGCGGTATGCAGCACCAGCACCAGGATGGAGAAGACGTCTTCCCAGAAGAATGGACCCGCGAAGAGGTAGCGGCCGAAGACCTTTTTCTCCCAGATCGAGCCCGTGACCATGATGGCATAAAGGGTCAGCGTCTTCGCGACGATAGAGGCCTGGGCCGCGAAAAGTCCCTCACCCGTCGCAAGGAAGCGAAGGATCAGTCCGAGACTGACGAGGAAGACGAGGAACTGAAAGGGAGCGAGGATGCCCTGCACCAGCGTCCAGACACTTTCATCACGTCTGCGACGCTCTTCGGGAGTGTAGAGAGCCCGGCTTGATGCCGAAGGTTTGGGTATGCGCATGGCAGTCATCCCTTCTCCCGTCCCTCCCAAGGGCAATCGGGATTGAGCAAAGACTACGCCCCTCAAGATCAAAGTGTCAACTTAGATTGACGTATATTTTTATTTACAGAAATGAAAACTGAGTTCATGCTCCTCTTGCTCGTCCGACGGAACCTCGCACGTCTCCGCTCGACGCCGCATAATGGTCGTTTCGCGGGCGGGGAGCTTGGCGCGTGATGATGGACGGTTCGCTTCAAGACGGGAATGATCCGCAAAACACCGGGAAACCTTCGCGGCGGGAAGGGTTTAAGCCCCTCCCAGGGCTTGCGGCCGATAGCAAGAGGACATACCTAACCCAGAGCGAGGGAGAAAAACTCCGACGCCTGATTAAGGGAACGGTGGCTTCGATGACGGCCGAAAAGCTGTCGACGCGTTATGACCGGGGTTTGGAGCACGATCGCCTGTATGAGAAGGCGCTCGCAGAGTTTCGTTTTCTGATCTTGAACCCGCGCACGCGCGCGGCATCTCTCAGAGCATTCCTTGAGCACGAACTGCCGCCGGGACGGCCGAATTATGTCAAGGTTCTCTTCCTCGAGACCATTGCCCGAAAGCTGGGCAAGGATTGGGTCTCGGATGAATGCGATTTCATCGATGTCAGCATAGGAACCGCTCGCCTTCAGGAAATGGCGACCTCCTTGTCGATGGAACTTCGCGGTTCACCTCATAGCGTCGATACACCGAGCGCGCTGATTCTGGCTCCTTACGGTGAACAGCACACATTGATGCCGCATCTCATCGGACTGCTCTTCGACAGCCTCGGTTGGTCGAGCCAGGTCCTGGAGCCGGCAGCATCGAGGACGGGCGCCCTCGCGCGCGCGCTCGAGGGCGCCGACGTCGCCTGCATTGGTTGGAGCAACGTAAGACTGGCGAAAGAGTTCAAGACCCTTGTCCAGGATATCCGCAAGCTTCGCAAGGGGTCGCGAATACCCCTCGTCGTCGGCGGCGCGGCCGCACTGGATTCCATTGATTTTCTTGTAGGTTTGGGGATTGATTGCATCTGTGACAGCGTTTACTCCGCCGTCAAGATCTGCGACAGTTATTACGAATTAGAAAGAATCAGCCAACAGGCCAGCGCCGCTGGCAAAACGGCAGTGGTTTCACCCGGCGGTATCGATTGGCTCACTCCATGAAGCCCCTGAACGGTCATAGTGGTACGGATGGCTTCGCAGTTGCAGACAGCCTGCTGAAGACCCTCGACCTCGATTCGATCGGTTCTCTCGTAAGCCTCGGCGCCGATGTCGTCATGCTGGTGGACCGCAACGACATCGTCTCCCAGATCTACATCGCCGGCAAGGACCTGACTGATTACGATCTCGCAAAGACGGTCGGCAAACGCCTTCAGGACTGCGTCACGATCGAGTCGGTGCCCAAGATCGATTCCATGCTCTCGGCGGGCAGCCACCACCACCCTGTGCGCGGCTATCAGGTCAACCACAAATGTGCAGGCAAGCCGGACCTCCCGGTCGTATACTCCGCCTACAGCGCCAAAGACTTTCCCTATACGATCGTGGTCGGCCGCGAATTGCGCCAGCAGATGCACGACCAGCAGCGCCTCGTCCAGACCCAACTGGAACTGGAGGCGGATTATCGGGAGCTGAAGGAAGCCGAAACCCGCTATCGGACCGCCTTCAAGGTGGCCACCGTCGCCTATGTGATGCTGGATGGCGAACGGCGGACCATTCTGGATGCGAATCCGGCAGCGGCCTCCCTATTGTCTTCGACCTCCGCCCCCCTGTCGGGCAAATCCATTCGTGACCTCTTCGGAAAGCAGGACCGGGATCGCTTAGGAGATGCGATCAGCGAAGCTCGCCACAGCCCGGACCCGGTCAATCTGGATGGCATCAGCATCGCGAAGGGACCGACCGTCTCGCTAACGATCCGGTCCTACCGAGAAAACGGCATCACCAATGTGCTGCTTGCGCTCTGGCCATCCGAGCAGGACCAGGAGACGAAGCGGCAGCGTACGGAAAAACCGGTTGGCGGCGCAGCGATCGAGCTTGCCGATCTGCCGGAAGCGGTCATCCAGACTGACATGAACGGCCTGGTTATTTCGGCAAACACGCTGTTCCTCGACTTGATCCATGCCCCATCTCTGACCCAGGTTCTCGGCCGCAATGTCACGTCCTGGTTCGGTGGTGCGGCAATCGATATTCGCGTCTTGTACACACGCCTGCTCGACGAACCTTGCGTTCGGGGCTTCACCTCGACGCTCACCGACAATCTCTCGGCCGAGAGCGCCGTCACCATCTCCGCCCGCCTCAATCTGTTGAACAACACGGTCCAGCTCATCGTGGTTCCTCAGTCAAACAGTGGTGAGCGACTGACCATTCCTTCGCCTGGCGTTCCCGACCAGGCAGAAGGTTTCTCGGCCCTCGTCGGCAAGGTCCCCTTGAAGGATCTCATTCGGGAATCTCTCGACGTGATCGAGAAGATCTGCATCGAGGCCGCCCTCGACCACACCAACAACAACCGCGCCTATGCGGCAGAGATCCTCGGCCTCTCGCGCCAGAGCCTGTACATCAAGCTGCGTCGGCATGGTCTGGAAGACTACCGTCCAGGCGCCGGGCAACCCAACTGAACGACAGACAGAACTGTCAATTTAAGTTGACACATTCCCGGGTGCGGCTTAGCCTTCACCCATGGCTCAAACTCATTCCCATGTTCCGGCGGCCTCGCATCCGTCCCCTACGGCGGTCCTGCAGCTGTTGAAGCCGATCACTTGGTTTCCGCCGATGTGGGCTTATGCCTGCGGCGCGGTCGCCTCTGGCGCCGGCATGGGGGAAAGATGGCTTCCGATCGCCCTGGGCATCGTCCTCGCCGGCCCGCTGCTCTGTGGCACCAGCCAGGCCGTCAACGATTGGTTCGATCGGCATGTGGATGCGATAAACGAACCGGATCGTGTCATACCTTCGGGACGGATGCCGGGCCAATGGGGGCTGTTCGTGGCCATCGGCATGTCCTTTCTCTCCATGGCTGTCGCCGCCCTGCTGGGTCCGCTGGTCTTCGGCGCCGCGCTGGTGGGCCTCGCGCTGGCCTGGGGTTACAGCGCACCACCCTTCCGTTTCAAACAGAACGGCTGGATCGGCAATGGCGTCGTCGGGCTGAGCTACGAGACACTGCCCTGGATCACGGCGGCAACGGCAGCACTCGGTCACGCCCCGTCGGGAATGACAGTCATGGTGGCGATCCTCTACGGTCTGGGAGCCCATGGCATTCTGACGCTCAACGATTTCAAGTCGATCAAGGGCGACCGCGAGATGGGCGTCGACACCCTGCCGGTGTTGCATGGTCCGAGCAACGCGGCCCGGATCGCTTGTCTGGTCATGGCGACGACGCAACTCGGCGTGATCCTGCTTCTGGCGCAGGCGGGCCTGACGACAGGTGCGGCCCTGGTCGGCCTTGTCCTGGTTCTCCAAGTCCTCTGCATGCTGCGTTTCCTCCGTGATCCGGAAGGCAGAGCCGTCTGGTATTCGGCGGTGGGCGTCGGGCTTTATGTCAGCGGCATGATGGCCGCAGCGATTGCGCTGCGCTCGATGCCCCTGGCCACCGCGACCGTCGGATAGGAGGCGGGCGATGGGCCGGGCAATTTCAAATACGGCGAAGCACCGACCCTCCATCGAAGGACTGGGCTGGCTTGCGATCATCCGCCTCGGCCTTGTCCAGGCAGCACTCGGCGCGATTGTGGTGCTGACGACCTCGACGCTTAACCGTGTCATGATTGTCGAACTCGGTTTGGCGGCCGTGATCCCGGGCCTCCTGGTCGGGCTGCATTACGGTGTCCAGATCACGCGACCGGTCTGGGGGCACAAGTCGGATACCGGGCGCTCGCGAACTCTGTGGATCATCGGCGGCCTCGCACTTCTCGCCTGTGCCGGAACCGGCGCTGCAGCCACAACGCTTCTCTTCGAACACTCCTTCCTCGCCGGCACCATCGCCGCGGTGCTCGCCTACGTCCTGATCGGGATAGGTATTGGCGCTTCCGGCACCTCGCTACTGGCGCTGATTGCGATGAAGACCGCGGTGGAGCGACGTCCCGCAGCGGCGACGATCACCTGGATGCTGATGATTACAGGCATCATCATCACCTCAATTGTGGTCGGATCCCAACTCGATCCCTATTCGCACGAGCGGCTGATTGCCATCACCGCTGCGACCGGCGTGGCTGCGTTTGTGGTCGGTCTCGTCGGCGTTGCCGGCATGGAGGCACGACCAACCGTCGAGACATCAAGATCCCGGGAAGTATCGACGAGCTTTCGCGACAGCCTCAAAGATGTTCTGGAGGATCGCGAGGCGAGACTCTTCACGGTGTTCATCTTCCTTTCGATGCTGGCCTTCGCGACGCAGGACCTCATTCTAGAGCCCTATGCCGGACTTCTCTTCGGCATGACGCCGGGCGAGACCACCAGCCTGTCCGGCACGCAACATGCAGGCGTTCTCCTCGGCATGATTATGGTCGGGCTTTCAGGGGCCTTTTTCGGCAAACGCCACCCGGACCTGCCCAGACATTTCATCACATCGGGCTGTTTTGGATCCGCTCTTGCGCTCGCAGCGCTCGCTTTCTCGGCCCAGGCGGCACCGAATTGGCCTCTACAGATCAATATCTTGCTGCTCGGCACGGCCAACGGCGCCTTCGCCGTTGCCGCCATAGGCACGATGATGATCCTCGCTGGCCGCGGTCGAACATCGAACTACGGGATGCGCATGGGCATCTGGGGCGCGGCGCAGGCCGTGGCCTTCGGGCTGGGCGGCGTCCTGGGCACGATAGCCCTCGATCTGGGTCGCTGGCTGACGGGCAACGATGCAAACGCATTCGCTGCCGTCTTTTCGATCGAAGCTGCCCTGTTTCTCATCTCTGCCCTTGTTGCCACGCGCATCGGCCGAACGGGCAAAACACCCCGGGAGACCATGCCCGACACTGCTTTCATGCCTGGAGAATGAACCCTGGCGCCGGCCCTGCCGGCACGGAGACGCGCATGCGCAAGTTCTATGATGTCGCGGTCATCGGCGGAGGCCCCTGTGGTGCCATGGCGGCCGAGAGATTAGCCGAGATGGGCCATAGTGTCGTTCTGATCGACCCCGACAATCGCATCAAGCCCTGCGGCGGCGCCATCCCATCGCGAGCCCTTGCCGATTTCGCTATTCCGGAGACGCAACTGGTCTCGCGGGCAAATGCCGCCCGCATCATCGCGCCCTCCGGTCGGAGCGTCGACATGACCATTGGCGATATCGGCTATGTCGGCATGGTCGATCGCGCAACCTTCGACCCCTACCTGCGCCAGCGCGCCGCCGATGCTGGCGCTGACCGCCTGACGGCAAAGCTGGAGACGATCAGCGAAGCAGCGAACGACGCGCTCGAACTCACCCTGACACCAACCGCAGCCGAGGCGGGTCGTGCGACCATCCAGATCACAGCACGCCGCGTGATCGGCGCTGACGGTGCCAACTCCGCCGTAAGGCGACTGATGTTTCCCGCCGCGCGAAAGCCGCCTTATGTCTTCGCCTATCACGAGATCGTCGAAAGCCCTGAAGAAGCCGATCCTGCGGTCTTCCGCGCCGATCGGTGTGATGTCGTTTATGACGGCCGGATCTCGCCCGACTTCTACGGCTGGGTTTTCCCGCATGGCGGTCACACCAGCATCGGCACAGGCACCGCAGTCAAGGGACACAACATCCGCGAAGCGACCGCAAAGCTCAAACACGCGGCCGGCCTCGCTGATTGTCGTGTCGTCAGGCGCGAAGGAGCCCCCTTGCCGCTGAAGCCGATGAAGCGCTGGGACAACGGCCGCAATGTGCTTCTCGCCGGCGATGCCGCCGGCACCGTCGCGCCATCCTCGGGCGAAGGGATTTATTATGCCATGCTGTGCGGCCAACTATCGGCAGACGCCACGCATCAATCGCTGCTTATGAGCAGCGGCAGGCCACTCGCCGAGGCCCGCAAAAATTTCATGCGCGCGCATGGGCGCGTATTCCTGATCCTCGGCATCATGCAGATGGTATGGTACCGCAACGACCGCTTCCGCGAAAAATTCGTGGCCATGTGTGCCGATCCAGATGTGCAACGTCTGACATGGGAGTCCTACCTCAACAAGAAGCTCGTCCGTCGCGATCCGCTGGGCCATATCCGCGTCTTCGCCAAGGATCTCGCACAGCTATTCGGGATACCGGCAGGCCAGAGATGACCGCATTGTTCACCGCACTCTTCACGTCCGGCTGGATCAGCGTGATTGCGATCTTCGTTCTCTGGACAGTCACGATCATTGCCGCTTGGCGGTCTTCAACCCCTGCCGCCACGCTCCGTAGCTTCATTCCCAACGCCATTTCGGGAAGCGCCCTGCTCGCGGCTTTCGGCCTGGCGATACGCCAGGGCCCAGTCCCCGTACTCGCAGCGCTACTGGCTGTCTCGTTGATAGCCTTCCTTCTGGACCTGCGATCGAGATTGGCAGCTCAGGCCCCGGGATTGAGCCGACGAACCGAATGATTGAGGGTGGCAGCCGCCGTTACCCATGCGAGATAGGGCACGAAGAGCAGAGAGGCCAGCGGCGATACCGGCCAGGCAGTCAGAATGAACAGAGCAACCGCCAGCCAAAGGACCGCAACATCGATCAGCGCCAGATCCATGCGGCGACGCCCGAAGAAGAAGTAGGACCAGAGGGCATTGACCACCATCTGCAGCGCCCAGAAGGCCATCGGCGATGACCAGCCAACCATGGTCCACACCAGCCAGCCGGCATAGCCGATCATCACATAAAGGATAGACCAGACGACCGGGAAGGCCCAGTTCGGAGGTGTCCAGCCGGGCTTGCGTAAGTTTTCATACCACGCACCAGGTTTGAAGATTGCCCCACTGGATGCGGCTGCAAGCACGATGACAACAAAGATGGCTGCGGCCATGATCCGGCTCCGGGTTGGTTTTCGTATAATCAAACGCATAAGGCCTGCGTCTCGGTTCCGCAAATCGGTCTGCGACCCGCAGGCAACCAAACTCCCGGCTAGGGGAGTATGGAAAAATGTCATGCCAGCATTACATATGATTTGAATCCGCGATTCCATGGGAGGATACACATGTCGAGGATAATTGCCGCCGCATGCACCGCCGCAGCACTTCTGCTGTCTTCTAGCGCCTTTGCCCAGGATGTGGCGGCCGGCGAAACAGTGTTCAAGAAGTGTGCGGCGTGTCACAATGTCGACAGCGACAAAAACAAGGTCGGCCCCTCGCTTCAAGGCGTGATCGGCAGGCAACCAGGCACTGTGGAAGGCTTCAAATATTCCAAGGCAATGACTGACTTCGGCGCCGGCAAGGTGTGGGACGATGCCCAGCTCACGGCCTATTTGGCGAACCCTCGTGGGGTCGTGAAGGGGACACGAATGGCGTTCGCGGGTCTCAAGGATCCGAAAGACGTGGCCGACGTGATCGCCTATCTGAAAACCTTCAGCACAGCCCAATAATTGGTCTGCTTTCTTCCGCCGGGATGAAAATTCCGGCGGAAATCGAAATGAATGTGTAAAAAAAAGTTTACATATCGCTCATCTTCTCCGAATATGTGCATATTGGACCATTCTCAGGCATTCGTTGCCGTTCCTGCCAGATCGGCAGCCTCGTCAACACCACGTCTAGAAGAATCGGCCACATGCGTGGGAGGAGAGCGCAGTGGGTTTGTCTTGTGCGAATGACGTCGCCACCCCTTTGCTCGACCAGGTGAAATCACCGGACGATCTGAAGCGCATGGGTCAGGCCGAACTCTGTGATCTGGCGCGGGAATTGAGGGGAGAAACCCTCAGGATTGTCTCGGAGACGGGCGGCCATCTCGGGTCCAGCCTAGGTGTCATCGAATTGACGGTCGCGTTACACTCGGTCTTCGATGCCCCGAGAGACACGATCATCTGGGATGTGAGCCATCAGTGCTATCCCCACAAGATCCTCACGGGACGACGCGACAGGATGCGGAGTCTGAGAAAGCGCAACGGCCTTTCCGGTTTCACTCGCCGCATGGAAAGTGCTTTTGATCCCTTCGGGGCCGCTCATTCCTCCACCTCCATTTCCGCCGGCCTCGGGTTTGCCACGGCACGCGACCTCATGGGCGAACACGGACACGTTGTTTGCATTATTGGCGACGGCGCCATGTCTGCAGGCATGGCCTTCGAGGCCATGAACAATGCCGGCAGGTCGGGTCGCCGCCTGATCGTGATCCTTAACGACAACGACATGTCGATCTCGGCATCCACTGGCGCGCTGACCGGTCATCTGGCCGCGATCCGAGAGAGGGCGCAAACCTTGGCGGGCAATCTATTTCAGAATTTCGGCTTCGACTATCGAGGCCCGGTGGATGGCCACGATCTCGACGTCTTGATACCTCTTTTGACTGACCTACACGAGACCGAGACCGGTCCGGTTCTGCTGCATGTCGTGACAAGGAAGGGCGCAGGTTATGATCCGGCGGAACAAGCCGCGGACAAATACCATGGCGTCAATCCCTTTGACGTGACGACCGGTGTCCAGATCAAGGTGCCGACCAAGGCGCCGAGCTATACGAAGGTCTTCGCGGATGCCTTGATCAACGAGGCGAAGGCGGATGACCGGATCGTCGCCATTACGGCGGCCATGGCCTCCGGCACCGGCATCGACCGCTTCGAAGCCGCGTTCCCTGATCGCACATTCGATGTCGGGATCGCGGAACAACACGCAGTGACCTTTGCCGCAGGCCTGGCAGCAAGTGGCATGAAGCCATTCTGCGCGATCTATTCGACCTTCCTGCAGCGCGCCTACGACCAGATCATCCATGACGTTGCCCTGCAACAGCTTCCGGTGCGTTTCGCGATCGACCGCGCCGGACTGGTCGGCGCCGACGGACCGACCCATGCCGGCGCTTTCGATATCATGTATCTCGCCCATCTCCCGGGTTTCACCGTGATGGCTGCCAGCGACGAGGCGGAACTGGTCCATATGGTGGCAACCGCCGCCGGGCACGACGAGGGTCCCATCGCCTTTCGTTATCCACGCGGTGAAGGCACGGGCGTCACCATGCCAGCGAAGGGAGAGATGCTGCCGATCGGCCGCGGCCGCGTCGTCGAACAGGGAACCCAGGTTGCCCTGCTTTCATTCGGCACGCGGCTCGCAGACTGCCTGAAGGCACGCCGCCTGCTCGCTCTGGAGGGCATTTCGGTTACCGTTGTCGATGCGCGTTTTGCCAAACCGCTGGACGCGGCCCTGATTGCCGATCTGGTCGACAACCACGCCATGCTCGTCACGGTCGAGGAAGGCGCAACGGGCGGCTTCGGCGCACTCGTCCTGCATCACCTCGCCAATCGCGGCATGCTCGACGGACGCTGTGCCGTACGAACATTGACATTACCCGACACGTTCATTGCACAGGCAAGCTCGGACGACATGTACGAGGAAGCCAAACTGACAGCGCGCCACATCGCCGCTGCGGCCCGCAATGGCATCGCTTCGAGCCGCGTTCATAGCGAGATTCGCCGATCAGGAAGGGCCGGGCAGCAGGAACTGACAACGCGTCTCCACCGCGCGGAGGATCGCTGAAGCTAAACCGCAGGACGCCGACAGACGTATAAGACTACGAGAAGTTTGCGGTGACGAGAGAATGGAGTAGTATCCCATCGGGATGAGCGATACCGCCCAAGCCGATGACCGGGAGGGTGACATGGCGGGTGATAGATTTGGGGGGCCGCCGAAAGGGACGGATGAGCCTCCTTACAAGAATAGTGGCAAATCAGGACAGAATGCAGGCGACCCGAGGCTCTCCAGCCTCGAGCAGAAGATTCTGGAAAGTGCGATCAGGGGTGCCGTCCCTCGACTTGTCGAGGCGGCGCAAAAGGAGTTCGTGACTGATCTCCAGGACGACAAGGTTCCACCGGAGATCGACCTGCACCTGTATCCGGAGCTCGACCCGAAGGCGCGGGAACTTCCGGGAACGGAAAAGGCGATCACCTATCGCGGAGCTCTGGCGCAGGTGCTGGTGCAGCCAGACCCTCGCGGCCATCGTGAGATGATCGAGGAACTGCAGCGCAGCGACATTCCGATGCATACGCTGGCGATCCACCTCTTTTCACCCGTAGCAGCACAGCTTGGGCGTCTCTGGTGCAATGATGAGACGGATTTCATCCAGGTGGCCGTTGCGTCAACAAGGCTGGGTATGATCGTCAATCATCTGTCCCAGAATCGCAGCCAGACGATGAGAGACAGACAACGGGCGAGACGCGTGCTGCTCGCGCGAACACAAGGCGCCATGCACACGATCGGCGTTTCGATCGTCGCCTCCTGTTTTCGTGACATGGGCTGGGACGTCGATGGTGGCGCGGACCTGGAACTCGACGACAGCCTCTACATGCGCCTGTCGAATTCTTCTTATGCCCTTCTCGGCATATCGGTCGGTCGCGTCGACGAGGTCGAAGAATGTGCCGAGGCCATTCGTCGGGTCCAATCCAACAGGGCCCTGAGCCGAATGAAGATTGCGGTCGGCGGACCGGCCGTCATGAAGAACCCCGTCGCCTTCGGCGCGATCGGGGCCGACATGGTCGCAAAATCTGCGCTCGAAGTCATGCAGTTGGCCGACAGGATGAGTGCCTAAGGAACCTCGACCTCTGTCGGCCAGGCGATCAGGGCCCGGCCGTAATACCGAAGACCAGCGACCATGCCCCCACCCCGTCCGGACGATGTTCGCCGAGGGCGTAGAGTACATCGGTGATATCCGCTTGCATCTGCGTGCGAATGTAGCGGTCTGACGGATTGGCGACGAGGAGATAGACCCGCCCATCGTCGAGCGGCCACTCGACACGCAAGACACCCTCTCTCACCCAGTGCCGGCCACCTTTCGACATCATCGAAACCAAGGGAACAACACGTTCGCGCCGCAGGCCGATCATCTGCCTATAGCGTTCGACCCAGACAGATCCGGATTCGGATGAAGCGACCTCCCAATCGAGCACCGCAGAGCGGAAGGTCTCTTCAGCAGTCGGGTCGAGGACATGCTCGCCGTCAAAACCCGGCATTTGGGACAGTTCCTCCTGCCGACCTTTGCGGACCGCGGCATTCAGATCTTCATCGAAGTCACAGAAGTATGGGAACGGCCGCTTCGAACACCATTCCTCCCCCATGAACAACATGGGCACCTGTGGGGAGAGCAACATCAACGAGACGGCGAAGGCGAGCGCAGGCTCCGGCAAGGTTGCCATCACCCGATCACCGGCGGCACGATTGCCGACATGATCGTGATTGTGCAGAAAGGAAACGAAGGCTGTGGGTGGAAGGTGGCCGCTTGGTGCACCGCGTCGTTCGCCGCGATAGGGCATGACCTCCCCCTGGTAGACAAACCCCTCGGCCAGTGCCTTCGCCAGGGCCTCGATGGCCTCCGCATAGTCGCCATAGTAGCCGAATGTTTCACCTGTTGTCGCGACATGCAGCGCATGATGCACATCATCGTTCCACTGGGCGTCGAACAAGGACGCGCGAGCGACCGCGTCCCGGGACAAGAGCCCAGGATCATTCTCCTCGTTTTCGACGATCAGATGCACATGGCGATCCGGAAATTTTCGGCGGATACGGACTGCGAGTTCTTCGAGAAAATGGCGGGCGCTGTCGTCGCAGATTGCATGGACCGCGTCGAAACGAAGGCCGTCGATATGAAAGTGCTCGATCCAGTAAAGCGAATTTTGCAGCAGAAATTCGCGGATCGGACCATTCTTTGCGTCGTCGAAATTGATCCCGTCGCCCCAAGACGTCTGGTGATGCGGCGTGAAGAGTGGCGCATAGGCTGGCAGGAAATTGCCCGATGGTCCGAAGTGATTATAGACGACATCGAGGAAGACCGAGATCCCTCGCCTGTGTGCTGCCTCGACGAGTTCGAACAGATCCTCCGGTCGCCCATAGCGGCTATCCGGCGCATAGGGCAGCACGCCGTCATAACCCCAGTTCCACCGCCCCGGATAATCGGCAATGGGCATGAGTTGGATCGCTGTAACGCCGAGCTTGGACAGATGATCGAGCCGATCGATGGCCGCGCGAAAAGTCCCCTCCTCCGTAAACGCTCCGACATGCAGTTCGTAGAGCACCGTTTCGTGCCACGGCCTCCCGCGCCAGACGGAATCCCTTGCCCAGAGGTCGCCCAGATCGACGACTTCGCTCGGACCGAACACGTCGTCCGGCTGATGACGGCTGGCGGGATCCGGAACGGAAAGCCCGTCTGGCAGGAGGAAGCGGTAGCGCGTCCCGCATTTTGCCTCTGAAACCTTGACCTTGAACCAGCCGTCCGCGTGCACCTCCATTTCCTGCCGCGGAGCACCATCGAACTCGATGAAAACTCTTTCGACTTGCGGCGCCCAGAAGCGAAACAGGACACCGTCATTCTCGATCAGGGGCCCGAAGGAATACTCTGTCACCTGCTTCTCCGTCGTTCGACATAAGGAACCCAAACGCCGCTGGCAGCGAATGGTTCAACCTTGGAGAGCAGCCCGGGACACAGGGCGCAAACTGCGCTCCCTTCAACGCGGAGAAAATGACAACGGGAACGTCACAGCTTGGCCGGTCGCTGCTGATTGCTGCGCAGCAAGCCCCATGGCCACGGCCCACCATCCGTCGTCGAGGGCAACCTCCACCTGTCGTTCTCCCAGCAATGCTTTCTGGAAGCGCTGATGCTGGTAGAAGGTCGAACCATTATGGTCGCCAGCCTCCAGCAATTGCTGATCAACAGGGATTTCCACCACACGCGGCCCCTTGGGGTCACGTGGCGAGACGATGACCTGCGCAACCGGCGGCTCGCCGAGATGCTCCGGCCAGAAGCGACTTGGGCCGGGAACCAGGCACTCGATCTTGCCCTTCGGCCCAACCGCCGAGATCTCCTCCTGATAGCGGGCACCTTCGGCAAACATGCAGAGCTCCAGCATGGCCCTGGCGCCCGAGGCAAAGTCGACGATGACATAGGCATTATCCCAGATGTCGGAAGGCTTGCCGTCATAGACCTCGTCGAGATGGTTCACCGACTGCCCACCGGAGGCCATGACACGCACGGGATCGGATTTCAGGATATGCCGCATCAGGTCGAAGAAGTGGCAGCATTTCTCCACCAGCGTGCCGCCAGTATTGCGGTTGAAGCGATTCCAGTCGCCGACCTTCTCAAGGAAGGGAAAGCGATGCTCGCGAATGGTCAGCATGCGGATGCCGCCGGTCGCCTCGTCAGCCTGCTCGATCATCCGGGCAACAGGCGGCATGTAGCGGTATTCCATGGCAACCCAGATGGGCGCCGGATAGGCGGCGCGAAGTGCTGCAAGGCGCGGGGCATCGGCGGGATCGGTGAACAGCGGCTTTTCGACCAGAACAGGCAGCGGACGGATCGCGGCGATCTTTTCCAGCTGTTCGAGATGCAGATAGTTGGGGCTTGCGATCAGCAGGCAATTCACCGCCTCGACGCCGAGCAGTTCTTCGATCGACCCGACTATCTGCGCCTCCGGCACCGCCTGTGCAGACAGCGCCCGCATGTTGGCATCAGGTTCGAAGATTGCCGCCACCGACGCATCCGGCAAAAGCGCGATATTGCGCAGATGTTCCTGCCCCATCATGCCACAACCGATGATCCCGTATTGAAGTCCTGTCACTCTTTCCTCCTGGATTGGACCGCTCCCCGCGGCCCTGTCATTTCAGCCGCGCGACGTAGCGGGCGACGGTGTGATCGAGCCAGGTCCGCGAGACTTCCGCGCGGACGCCCTCCTGATCCTGGCTGACGCGTTGAATGTGTGTAACCGACGCACCGACTGCCTGCCCAAAGGTCGGGGGCGCCCAGTCCGGCACGACGTCGAGGCCGATCTGGTCTTCCGCCCGGGCGATCCAGAGCGACAGCTTGGTGCGGTAGAAGAGATAGAGGGATTCCGACACCGCCTCGATATCGATTGTCTCGACATAGGAGCCGTCGAGCCAGATCTCCTCGAGTGCGGCCGGCCTGCCGGAAAGACGGCGCAGACGCCGGATGCGATGCGCCTCTGTGGAACTGCCGAAACTGGGCAGTTCAGAAGGCTTCGAAAGGCGGTCGATCGAGAGGATCTCGGCCGTCGGCAAACCGCCCCCGCCGAGAAGTTCCAGGCGGAACATGGCGTAAACCGACTTCGGATCGGAGATCGCCCGCACGTAATTGCCGGAGCCCTGGATTCGCTCCAGAAGCCCGCGATTCTGCAGCTCCGCCAAGGCCTTGCGCAGCGTGCCGACGGCAATCCCGAGCTCTTCGGCCATGTCCCGTTCCGGCGGCAGCTTTTCCCCGTCGATCAGCCGCCCCGCCGCGATGTCGCGCACCAGGAGTTCGGTGATCTGGACATAGATCGGAAGGCTGCCGGGCGGCTGCGTTGCGGGATTCTGTGGCACTTCGGTATCGCCGAGAAAAAATTGATACACTATTGATCTACATCAAATCGGGTGTTAGGCAAGAGGAAAGTTGGAGCCTTGGAGGAGACCTCAATGACTGTCGTACCCGTCACATCGGCCGATCTCGATGGCGCAGAAGTGTCGTGGTTCGCCGCCCTCTGCTCTGACGATTATCAGTTTCTCGGCGTGCCGGATGGAGCCCTGCGCTCAAGCTGGGAGCATTGCTCCGACATCGTACAGAAGGCCGAGCAGCTTGGCTTCCGCAATATCCTCTGCCCCTCCTCCTATCAGGTCGGCCAGGACACGCTGAGCTTCGTGGCCGGCTGCGCACCGATCACGTCGAAGATCAACATGCTGGCCGCCATCCGCTGCGGCGAGATGCAGCCGATCATGCTGGCGCGCACTATCGCCACCCTCGACCACATGCTGAAGGGTCGTCTGACCCTCAACGTCATCAGCTCGGACTTCCCCGGCGAAGTCGCCGACAGTGCCTTCCGTTACAAACGCAGCCATGAGGTGGTCGAGATCCTGCGCCAGGCCTGGACCCGCGACACCATCGACCACGAAGGCGAGGTCTACCAGTTCAAGGGCGTTTCGACCGAGCCCGCCCGCCCCTACCAGCAGAACGGCGGCCCCCTGCTCTATTTCGGCGGCTACTCCCCCGATGCGCTTGAGCTCTGCGGGGCGCAATGCGACGTCTATCTGATGTGGCCGGAGAAGAAGGACCAGCTCGCCGAACGGATGAAGGCCGTGCATGCCCGCGCCGAAGCCCATGGTCGCACGCTGGATTATGGTCTGCGCGTCCACATGATCGTGCGCGACACGGAGAAGGAAGCCCGCGAATACGCCGAATACATCGTCTCAAAGCTCGATGACGAATACGGCAAGCTGATCCGCGACCGCGCCCATGACTCGATCTCGCTCGGCGTCGCGCATCAGGCCCGCGCCCGCGAACTCGCCGACCAGTTCGGCTATATCGAACCACATATGTGGACCGGCATCGGCCGCGCCCGCTCCGGCTGTGGTGCAGCCCTCGTTGGCTCGACCGACCAGATCCTCTCGGAACTCGAAGCCTACAGAAAAATGGGTATCCGCGCCTTCATCCTGTCAGGATATCCGCATATCGACGAGGCGGTTCATTTCGGCACCAAGGTGCTGCCGGAACTCAAGACTGTCTCGCTCCCCCATGCTTATGGCCGCGTTCCCTCGGAAACGCCGGCCACCCCTCTCGGAAATGGAGTTCGCCGCTGATGCAGCGCGTCAATCTCACCCCAGACCTCACCTTCAGCCGCCTCGTCTACGGCATGTGGCGCATCGGCGACGATGCCGACACCTCGCCCAAACACGTCCAGGCCAAGATCGAGGCCTGCCTCGCCCAGGGCATCACGACGATGGACCAGGCCGACATCTATGGCGGCTACACGGCGGAAGCCGTGCTCGGCAACGCTCTCAAGGCCTCGCCTGGCCTGCGCGACAAACTCGAGATCGTCACCAAATGCGATATCGTCGCCCCTGTTGGCCGCCATGCGGCAGCGCGCGTCAAGTATTACGATACGTCGGCGGCTCACATCACGGCGTCAGTCGAAGCCTCGCTCACCGACATGGGCACCGACCATGTCGATCTCCTTCTGATCCACCGCCCCGATCCACTGATGGATCCCGACGAAACAGGCCCGGCACTCGATGCGCTCGTCGCCTCAGGCAAGGTCCGCGCCGTCGGCGTTTCCAACTTCCGCCCGTGGGACTTTTCGCTCCTCCAGTCGTCGATGGAGAACAATCTCGTCACCAACCAGATCGAGATGAGCCTGCTTGCGACGGATACCTTCGTGAACGGCGATCTGGCCTATCTGCAGGAGCGCATGGTTCCCCCGATGGCCTGGTCGCCGCTCGGCGGCGGGCGTCTGATGGACGGCTCGAAGCCGGAGCTTCTCGCAGCCCTTAAGCGGATCGGCGCAGAACACAGCGTGGATGAAACGGCCGTCGCCGTTGCTTGGCTCCTGCGTCACCCGGCCGCCATCATGCCGGTTATGGGCACCAACTCGCTCGATCGCATTGCCAGGATTGCAGACGCGACCAAGCTTGAGATGGATCGCCAGACCTGGTTCGAGCTTTACACGCTTGCGATCGGACGGGAGGTCGCCTGATGATGGCAGCCAATGACATCCATGCGTTGGAGGCCGTCTTCGTTCCCGGCGCCGACAACCATCGTGCCTTTCGCAACGCACTGGGCAGCTTCACCACGGGAGTGACCGTGGTGACCGCAATGACCTCAGACGGGCCGATCGGCATGACGGTGAACAGCTTTGCATCGGTGTCGCTCGATCCGCCGCTGGTGCTCTGGTCGCCGGCCAAGAGTTCGTCGCGATACGGCGCCTTTACGGGTGCCCGCCATTTCGCGATCCACGTGCTCGGCGCGGATCAGGACCACCTGAGCGCCGCCTTCACACGCGGCGGCAATGGTTTCGACGGGATCGAGGTCAGGTTCAACGACGAAGGCGTGCCGGTTTTGCCCGGCACGCTCGCGCGTTTCGAATGCGCCGAGCAGGCGCAGCATGACGCCGGGGATCACACGATCATCATCGGCAGGGTGTTAAGGGTCGCACATCGGCAGGGAGAACCGCTGTGCTTCTCGGGAGGAAGGTTCGGACGCTTCGCGGTCTGAGCTAGGAGTTTGGGAGGAGGTCGTCGGTGCATGCCTGGCATGCGCGGCGAGGTGATTGAGGACGATCTGGAACAAGTGCCGCAAGGAGGATTTTACTCCGCCGCGGCCTGAAACTGGAACAGCCGTGTTTGCGCGGCGAGGTATAGTCTTCGATAGTCTCGCGAATTGACCGATGATAAAAACGGGTGGAGACATGACGGCACTATCGAACCTGACCAACCTGCTCGGCCGGCTCAACGCCGCCGTGCTGATGGTCGGACTCTGGCTGGGAGCCGGCGCGCTCGGCATCATGCTGTTCTTCATGCTGATGCAGGTCTTCTTCCGTTACTTTCTCGGCAACGCCCTGCCTTGGAGTGAGGAAGCGTCGCGCTTCCTGATGCTCTGGATGACGGGGCTTCTGGTTCCGACCGCCTTCCGCCAGGGCGGTTTTGTCGCCATTGGCCTGATCCTCGACAACCTGCCGCGCCTTCTGTCCGCGTTGATCAGCCTGATGTTCCTCCTGCTGATCGGAACCGTGCTCTATGTCGGCATGCGCATCGGCTGGAGCGAAGTCACCGGGATCGGTGGCCGTTTCGCGATGGCGGCGATCGCTGTTCCCACGTCCTTCGACCTGTCCACCTGGAATAAGGTGCCACGCGGCTGGATGATGGCGTCGCTCGCGGTCGGCATCACCCTGATGTTCGTGGTCAACATCGAACTCGTGCTGAGAACGCTCCTGAAGCTGACGGGCCATGATCGCGAACTGACCCCGATCCGCATCGCCGGACAGTTGGGAGCAGAATGATGCTGAGCCTTTTCCTTCCTCTCTTCATCGTCTTCCTGCTCTTCGGCCTGCCGATTGTTTTCGGCCTGATTGCAGCACCTGCTCTCATCCTCTGGTGGAACGGCCAGGAGCGCGACATCGTGCTGCTCTACCGCAACATCTATGCGGGCATGGACAGCTTCCCGTTGATGGCCATCCCCTTCTTCATGCTGACAGGCGAACTGATGAACCGGGCGGGTATAACCCTCCGCATCGTGCGCTTTGCCCAATCCATGGTCGGCCACATGCGCGGTGGCCTCGCCCAGGTCAACGTCGTCGATTCCATGATGTTCGCCGGCATTTCCGGTTCTGCCGTAGCCGACGTCTCTGCCCTCGGCGCCATGCTGATCCCGGCCATGGAGAAGGAAGGCTATACCCGCCGCTTCGCAGCCGGCATCACGGCTGCCTCTGCCATCATCGGCCCGATCATTCCGCCCTCCGGCATAATGATCATCTATGCCTATGTGATGGGTGAAAGCGTTGCTGCCCTCTTCCTCGCCGGCATCGTGCCCGGCATTCTCATCGGCGTCAGCCTCATGGTGATGATCCGGCTGCTGGCCAATCACTACGATCTGCCGGCCGCCACCAAGCGCGCCTCCTGGCGCGACCGTGGGCGGGCGATGATCGGCGCGTTCTGGCCGCTCCTCACGCCAGTCATCATCATGGGCGGTATCCTTGGCGGCGTGTTCACACCGACGGAAGCCGCAGCGATTGCCGCCGGCTACGCCTTCTTCCTCGGCCTGTTCGTCATCGGCACACTGAAGTTCAAGGATATCCCGGGCATCCTGATGCGCGCGGCGATGACATCCGCCGTGGTGCTTCTGCTGATCGGGGCCGCGATGGCCTTCAAGACGGTGGCATCGCTTGCACATACGCCGGAACTGCTGGCCGATCTTTTCCTCAGCCTCAGCGACAACCCGCTCGTCCTGCTCTTCCTTGTCAACATTCTGTTGTTCGTGGTTGGCATGTTCCTGGACGCGGGTCCGGCAATCATCGTGCTGGGACCAATTCTCGGGCCGATCTTCACCTCGCTCGGCGTCGATCCGGTGCATTTTGCGATCATCATGGTCGTCAACCTGACCGTCGGCCTGTTGACCCCGCCAATGGGCCTTGTTCTCTTCGTCACGTCCTCGGTCTCCGGACTGAAAGTCGAGACGGTGGCCAAGGCCGTCATGCCATTTCTCTTGGCGGAAATCGTGGTGATCTTCTTGATCACCTATTTCCCCGCCCTGACCCTAACGGTCCCGCGCCTTGCGGGCTTCGTCGACTAACTTGAGAAAAACGGGAGGAACCAGAATGCTCAAGTCCATGTTCAAGACCCTGCTGCTCGCCAGCGCATTGACGATCACGGGAGTGGCGCAGGCAGCCGACATCACTCTGCGCGCGACCGCCAATTCCAACGAGAACGATGAGGACTATGACGGCCTCGTCGTCTTCAAGAACTACATCGAAAACGCCTCGAACGGTGCGATTGCCGTCGAGATCTTCATGGGCACGCAGCTCTGCGCCACGGGCGAAGAATGCCTCCAGGGCATCGCCGACGGCTCGCTCGACGTCTACATCTCGACCTCGGGCGGCGCTGCCGGCCTCTTCCCCTATATCCAGGTTCTCGACCTGCCCTACCTGATGAGCGACGACCGAATTGCCGAGGAAGTGCTGACCGGCGACTTCACCCGCAAGCTCCGCGAAAAGGCGCTCGCCGACAGCGACAACAAGATCCGTCTGATGACGATCGGCAATACGGGTGGCTGGCGCAACTATGCGAATACCCAGAAGACGGTGAAGACCCCGGAGGATCTCAAGGGTCTGAAAATGCGTACCGTCCCGGCCGACCTGCCGCAGCAGGCCGCCACCGCGGTCGGTGCCGCGCCGACCCCGATCCCGTGGCCGGAACTCTTCACCTCTCTGCAGACGGGCGTCGTTGAAGGCACCGCCAACGGCATCACCGACATCATGTCGATGAAGTTCCCCGATGCAGGCCTCAAGTATCTGACGCTCGACGGCCACAGCTACATGGGCGCCTTCTGGTGGATGTCGAACGACCGATTCCAGGGTCTGACACCTGAGCAGAAGCAGATCGTCGTCGATGGCTTTGCCGCCCTCCAGCAGGCGACCTTCGCCTCCCCGAAGCGTAAGGAAATCGCAGCCTATCAGGACTTCGCCAAGGCTGGCGGCGAGATCTACGTGCCGACGCCTGCCGAAAAGGAAGCCTTCAAGACCGCCGTTTCGCCGGTCTTCGACTGGTTCAAGACCAACGTCACCGGCGGCGCCGAAGTGTTCGACCAGTTCACAGCAGCGGTCGCCGATGCTCAGAAAAAGGTTGACGCCGAGCGCGCGGCTGATCTGAACTGATGAACTCAGGATGCGCGGCCACGCCGCGCATCCCTCCCAACCGCCCTGCGCATCGCGCGATATTTCAATCTCGGGGCGCCCCATCAGAGGTGATTCATGCCAGAACCATCGACCGCCTCGCCCAATTCGGAGCGAGAACGCCACTCTGCGACCTTGAGCGAGCGATGGCAGAAGCTTTTCCCCGGCCTGTCCGTGACCGTGTTGATTGCGCTGGCGTCAGCCTTCCTGTCCGAACATTACGGCGCACCGGCCATGCTGCTCGCCATCCTGATCGGGCTTGCGCTGCACTTCCTGGCCGAAGACCCGAAGACCGCTTCAGGCCTCGACTTCGCCTCGCGCACGGTTCTTCGCATCGGTATTGCCCTGCTCGGCCTGAGAGTGAGCGTCGCGATGTTTGCCGAACTGGGTGCCGCCGTGATCGCGATGATCGTCGGCGCCGTACTGCTCACCATCGTCTTCGGCATCCTCGCCTCACGCCTATCAGGACAGGGTACGGCCTTCGGCGTCCTGACGGGTGGTGCCGTCGCGATCTGCGGTGCATCCGCAGCCCTTGCGATTTCCGCAACACTTGGAAACCGCAGCAAGGAAGCCGACCAGCAAATGGTATTCACGGTCATCGGCGTGACCATGCTGTCTACGCTCGCGATGATCTTCTACCCAATCCTTGCAAGTCTCGCAGGGTTGGACGATCACCAGACCGGCATCTTCCTCGGCGCGACAATCCATGATGTGGCACAGGTCGCTGGCGCAGGCTTCTCGGTTTCCGTACCCGCAGGCGAAACGGCCGTCTTCGTCAAGCTCATCCGAGTCACCATGCTGGCGCCGGTAGTCCTTGTAGCAGCACTCGCTTTCAGAAGCACGGTCTCCGGGGACGTGAAACGCCCGCCGCTGCTGCCGGGCTTCGTGGTGGCCTTCCTGTTGCTGGCGGCACTGAACTCGCTTGTGACCATCCCCACCATGGCGGCCGATTGGGCAGGCATTGTCTCGCGCTGGGCCCTCCTCGTCGCCATTGCTGCCGTCGGCGTGAAGACCTCGCTGCCGGAGGTCTTCAAGATCGGTGGCCGCGCGATCGGCGTGCTGGTCGCCGATACCGTCTTCCTTGCACTGATCGTGCTGGCAGTGCTCGTTTTCGTTGGGCTGTGACGGAAACGACCGGGACCATTGGGCAGGCGTTGAAAATCCGCTAGAGGATCATGACCCGGCTTGCCGGCGAAGCATGAGGAGGATCCATGGCAAAGACACCCAAGACAGCGAAAAACGCCCAAAAGCCCGCGCTGACGCAGGATCCCCATGCGGTGCGAGAGCCCCGCGCCAACAATCTCGAAATGGCGATCGGCCACGAGGTGCGGACCTATCGCAAGAAGCTCGGCATTACCGTCGCGGATCTCGCCGCAGCCACTGGCATGTCGGTCGGCATGCTCTCGAAGATCGAAAACGGCAATATATCGCCTTCCCTGACCACGCTTCAGGCGCTGTCGAAGGCGCTAGGGATGCCGATCACTGCCTTTTTCAAGGGTTTCGAGGAGCCGAAGTCGGCGAGCTTCGTCAAGGCGGGCGAAGGCGTAAACCTCGAGCGCCGTGGTACCCGGGCCGGCCATCATTACAGCCTGCTCGGCCACATCGAAAACAACACCTCGGGCGTCGTCGTCGAACCCTATCTGATCACGCTGAACGCGGAATCCGACGTCTTTCCGACCTTCCAGCACGAAGGCATGGAGTTCCTCTACATGCTCGAAGGCGAAGTGGTCTATCGCCACGGGGACAGCCTCTATCGCATGCAGGCAGGTGACAGCCTGTTCTTTGACGCCGATGCACCGCACGGCCCGGAAGAACTTGTGAGCCTGCCGGCACGCTACCTCTCGATCATCTCCTATCCGCAACGCCGGTAGTTGCCCGCCAGGAAAACTTTATTCCTTTGGATTGATTTTCTCGGATGCCGCTGCTAGCCCTTTCTCCAGAGACTTTGGAGGGCGTGGCCATGTGCGGCATTGTAGGTCTGTTTCTCAAGGACAAGGCGCTTGAGCCCCGGCTCGGCGATCTCCTCTCGGACATGCTGATCACCATGACCGACCGAGGACCGGACTCGGCCGGCATCGCCATCTATGGCGGCGTCGATGGCAAGACCGCCAAGGTCACCATCCAGTCCGCCGCCCCGGAAAGTGATTTTGCGGGCCTCGCCGAGGATCTGGACAAGGCAGGCTTCGCCGCGGAAATCGAATTGAAAAGTACCCATGCCGTCATCTCGACCGCCGCAAGCCAACTGACCGAAATCCGTTCTGTCCTCGCCGAAATCCGTCCCAATATCCGCATCATGGGCTCCGGCGAAAGCGTCGAGATCTTCAAGGAAGTCGGCCTCCCCAAGGATGTCGTACAGCGTTTCGGCCTCCGCGCCATGGGCGGCACCCATGGCATCGGCCATACCCGCATGGCGACCGAAAGCGCGGTCACGACGCTTGGCGCGCATCCCTTTTCGACAGGTGCCGACCAGTGCCTCGTGCACAATGGCTCGCTGTCGAACCACAACAACCTGCGCCGCGAACTGATCCGCGAAGGCATGAGTTTCGAGACCCAGAACGATAGCGAAGTCGCCGCTGCCTATCTCACAGCCGAGATGGCCAAGGGCAAGGATCTCGGCGAAGCCCTGACCGGCGCCCTTGATGATCTCGATGGCTTCTTCACCTTCGTCGTCGGCACCAAGACCGGCTTCGGCGTGGTGCGCGACCCGATCGCCTGCAAGCCCGCCGTCATGGCTGAGACCGACCAGTATGTCGCCTTCGGCTCGGAATATCGGGCGCTTGTGAACCTACCGGGCATCGAGACCGCCCGCGTCTGGGAGCCGGAACCGGCCACCGTCTATTTCTGGGACCACGAAAAGGCCGCCTGATCCGCGATACCGAGAAAGCTTGTAGAATGCCCGTCTTTGACCTCTCCCATACCCCGCTTCGTGACTTAAACGGGGCGCTGCACAATCTCGGCGCAGGCTCCAACGACACCCTGTTCGAAGTAGTGAACCCGCGCGGCCATCATGCTGTCGCCGTCGGGATCGATGCGCCTGTCACCGTCGAGGTGAAGGGATCGGTCGGCTATTACTGCGCCGGTATGAATGACGGCGGCACCGTCACCATCCATGGCTCGGCAGGGCCAGGTGTAGCTGAAAACATGATGTCTGGCACGGTGGTGATCGAGGGCGACGCCTCGCAATATGCCGGTGCCACCGGTCGCGGCGGCCTGCTCGTCATCAAGGGCAACGCCGCCTCCCGATGTGGCATTTCGATGAAGGGCATCGACATCGTCGTGCACGGCTCGATCGGCCACATGTCGGCCTTTATGGGTCAGTCCGGGCACCTCGTCGTCTGCGGCGACGCGGGCGAAGCGCTCGGCGACAGCATCTACGAAGCAAAGCTTTTTGTGCGCGGCTCGGTGAAGAGCCTTGGTGCAGATTGCATCGAAAAGGAAATGCGCCCGGAACACCTCGAAAAGCTCGCCGAACTGCTGGCGAAGGCCGGCGTGACGCATGCGAAGCCTGAGGAGTTCAAGCGCTACGGTTCGGCCCGCAAGCTCTACAATTTCAACATCGACAATGCCGACGCGTACTAAGGCGAGGACAGGCCATGAGCTACCACAACCCCTTCACCCCGCCGCGCAAGTCCGCCACCTTCGATGACCACACACTCGCCGAAATTCGTCGTGCGGCCGCCACCGGCATCTATGACATCCGCGGCGGCGGCACGAAGCGCAAGGTGCCGCATTTCGACGACCTCCTCTTCCTCGGTGCATCGATCTCCCGCTATCCGCTCGAAGGCTACCGCGAGAAATGCGAAACCTCGGTCGTCCTCGGCACGCGCTTTGCGAAGAAGCCGATCGAGCTGAAGATCCCGATCACCGTTGCCGGCATGAGCTTTGGCGCGCTCTCGGGCAATGCCAAGGAAGCGTTGGGACGCGGCGCCACGCTGGCCGGCACCTCGACCACGACGGGCGACGGCGGCATGACCGATGAGGAACGCGGCCATTCGGAGAAACTCGTCTACCAGTATCTTCCCTCCCGCTACGGCATGAACCCCAAAGACCTTCGTCGCGCCGACGCGATCGAAATCGTGGTCGGTCAGGGCGCAAAGCCTGGCGGCGGCGGCATGCTGCTTGGCCAGAAGATCTCCGACCGCGTCGCCCAGATGCGCAACCTGCCGATGGGCATCGACCAGCGCTCCGCCTGCCGCCACCCGGACTGGACGGGCCCCGATGATCTCGAAATCAAGATCCTTGAACTGCGCGAAATCACTGACTGGGAAAAGCCGATCTATGTGAAGGTTGGCGGCGCCCGCCCCTATTACGACACCGCGCTTGCAGTGAAGGCCGGCGCTGATGTCGTCGTGCTCGACGGCATGCAGGGCGGAACAGCCGCGACCCAGGACGTCTTCATTGAGAATGTCGGCATGCCCACCCTTGCTTGCATCCGCCCCGCCGTCCAGGCACTGCAGGACCTCGGCATGCATCGCAAGGTGCAGCTGATAATCTCCGGTGGCATCCGCTCCGGCGCCGATGTTGCCAAGGCTCTGGCGCTCGGCGCCGACGTCGTTTCGATCGGCACGGCAGCCCTCGTTGCCATCGGCGACAACGACCCGAAGTGGGAAGAGGAATACCAGAAGCTCGGCACCACCGCCGGCGCCTATGACGATTGGCACGAAGGCAAGGATCCGGCCGGCATCACAACGCAGGATCCCGAGCTTGCCGCCCGCCTCGACCCGGTCGCGGCCGGCCGCAGGCTCGCCAACTACCTGAAGGTCATGACGCTGGAGGCGCAAACCATTGCCCGCGCCTGCGGCAAGAACAAGCTGCACAACCTGGAGCCGGAGGATCTCTGCGCATTGACGATGGAGGCCGCCGCCATGGCGCAGGTGCCTCTTGCCGGCACCAGCTGGTATCCCGGCAAGGGAGGTTTTTAAAAGCCTAATGGCCACCTCCTGATACCACGGATGCGGTCATTCTTTTTTCAACACATGTGTCTCAATCCATAAAAACAGGGGAACGACGTGACACAGGATCTGGCAGGCTTCGCTGCGGAGCGGGGCATCAAATACTTCATGATCAGCTATACCGACCTCTTTGGCGCCCAGCGCGCCAAGCTGGTCCCGTCTCAGGCCATCGCCGACATGCAGAAGGACGGCGCAGGCTTTGCCGGCTTTGCCACCTGGCTCGACCTGACGCCCGCCCATCCCGACCTCTTTGCCATTCCTGACGCCTCCTCCGTCATCCAGCTTCCGTGGAAGCCTGAGGTCGCCTGGGTCGCGGCCGACTGCGTGATGGACGATCAACCGGTCGCCCAGGCGCCGCGGGTCGTCCTGAAGAAACTGGTGGCGGAGGCCGCCGGACATGGCCTGCGCGTGAAGACCGGGGTCGAACCGGAATTCTTCCTGATCTCGGCTGACGGCGAGACGATCTCGGATCAATACGACACCGCCGAAAAGCCCTGCTACGACCAGCAGGCGCTGATGCGCCGCTATGACGTGATCGCCGAGATCTGCGACCACATGCTGGCACTCGGCTGGAAGCCGTATCAGAACGACCATGAGGACGCGAACGGCCAGTTCGAGATGAACTGGGAATATGACGACGCCTTGAAGACCGCCGACAAGCATTCCTTCTTCAAGTTCATGGTGAAGTCGGTGGCCGAAAAGCACGGGCTGCGCGCCACCTTCATGCCGAAGCCCTTCAAAGGCCTGACCGGCAATGGCTGCCATGCCCACATCTCGGTCTGGGATCTCGACGGCAAGGTCAACGCCTTCGCCGACAAGGACAAGCCCTTCGGCCTCTCGGCCAAGGGCAAGACCTTCCTCGGCGGCATCATGAAACATGCATCCGCACTGGCCGCAATCACCAACCCGACGGTCAATTCCTACAAGCGCATCAACGCGCCGCGCACCGTCTCCGGCGCCACCTGGGCGCCAAACACCGTGACCTGGACCGGCAACAACCGCACGCATATGGTCCGCGTCCCCGGCCCCGGACGCTTCGAACTACGGCTGCCCGATGGCGCGGTAAACCCCTATCTGCTCCAGGCGATCATCATCGCGGCGGGATTGAGCGGCCTGAAAAGCGATGCCGATCCCGGCCCGCATTACGACATCGACATGTATCGCGATGGCCACACGGTGAAGGATGCTCCCCGGCTGCCACTGAACCTGCTCGACGCTCTGCGTGCGTTCGAACAGGATGAGGAACTGAAGTCAGCGCTCGGGTCCGAATTCTCCGACGCCTATCTCAAGCTCAAGCACGATGAGTGGAACAGCTATTGCGGCCACTTCACCGCCTGGGAGCGCCAGACGACGCTGGACATCTGACGGATGATCGCCGGATCAGTCCGCGATGTCGATCCGACTTTCGCTGTCTGCATCGAACAGGTGCAGATGCGCCGGATCGAAGCCGAGCGACATCATCTCGCCATGCCGGAGCGACTGCCTTTCGGAGACGACGACATTGATCTCCGGTTGGCTGGCAGAGGTGATGTAGGTCATCGAGCCCGTGCTCTCGACGATGCCGACAGGAAGCCGGAGCTGTGCCTCGGCATCCGAAACGAGCCGCAGATGTTCGGGTCTGAGACCAACGATCAGGTTCGCAGCCGTAGGAACAGGCCGATCGAGAGCGATCACCTGTGGCGTACCCATATCAAGCACCAGCGACTTCCCGTCGGCACCCACAGTCGCTGGAATGAAGTTCATCGCCGGCGAGCCGATGAAGCCGGCGACGAACTTGTTGACCGGACGGTCATAGAGCTCCAGCGGCGCGCCCTGCTGCTCGATCACACCTTGCCGCATGACCACGACATGATCCGCCATGGTCATCGCCTCGATCTGGTCGTGGGTGACATAGACGGAGGTCGCGCCGAGCCGGTCATGCAACGAACGGATCTCCTTGCGCATATGGACGCGCAGCGCCGCGTCGAGATTGGACAGTGGCTCGTCAAACAGAAAGGCCTTAGGGTTGCGGATGATCGCCCGGCTCATGGCCACACGCTGGCGCTGACCACCGGAAAGTTCGCGCGGATAGCGATGCAGCAGATTTGAAAGACCGGTCGTCGCCGCCACCTCCTCCGCCGCCTTCTTGGCATCCGCCTTCTTCACGCCGCGAATGCGCAGCGAGTAGGTGAGGTTTTCCTCCACAGTCATATGCGGATAGAGCGCATAGGACTGGAAGACCATGGCGAGGTCGCGCTTGCGCGGCGGCACGCCGTTCATGCGCTCACCGGCGATGACAAGGTCGCCCGCCGAGATGCTTTCGAGGCCGGCCAGCGACCGCAGCAGCGTCGACTTTCCACAACCGGAAGGACCGACCAACGCTACGAATGACCCTTTCAGGATCTTCAGGTCGATGTCACGGAGCGCATGATAAGCACCGTAGTATTTGTTGACGCCGGAAAGTTCGATCTGATGGGTCATTTGAGAGCTCCAGACGTGAGCCCGGAGACGATCCGGCGCTGCAGAAGGACGAAGGCCGCGAGGATCGGCGTCACGTAGATCGAGGCAAAGGCCATGATGTTGTTCCACTCGTTGGTGTTCGGCCCCATGAAGGAATTGAGCCCCACGCTTGCCGGCTGCAATTCGACATCCTGGATCATCGACTTCGAATAGACGAACTCGCCGAAGGCCTGCATGAAGATCAGGATCGCCGCCACCAGGATGCCGTTGCGGGCAAGCGGGAGGACAATGTGGAAGAAGGCACCGACCCGCGAATTGCCATCGACCAGCGCCGCCTCCTCGAGCTCGATCGGCACGCTCATGAAGGTGGCCCGCACCAGCACCACGAAGAAGGGCATGCTTTTCGCCGCAATCGCGATGATGACGGCGAGCCTGGGATAGTCGAGCATACCGAGCTGCGAGAAGCCGACGAAGATTGGCGTGATCATGAGCGAGGCAGGCAGAACCTGCAGCATCAGGATGAGAAACAGCCCGACATCGATCCAGCGGTTCCGATAGCGGGCGAGCACATAGGCGCAGCCCGTGCCGAGTACCGTGATCAGGCTCACGGCACCCACGGCGATTACCAGCGAATTCCACATGTAGCGGGCAAGATTGCGGCTCTCCCAGACATAGGCATAGGTCGACCATTGCGGATCGGATGGCCAGAAGCTGGGCGGTGTGGCGAACATCGCCGAGCCGGATTTCAGCGTCGTCAGAAACATCCAGTAGAGCGGGAAGAGGTAGATCGCGGCGAGCACAAGTGCGATGCCCAGCATCAACCTGTTTCGAGTGGTCTCGCTCATCCGCGCACCTCATGTCTTGTGGAACGCACATAGACGACCGAGGCAAACATCACGAAGACGATCATGATGACAGAGATCGTGGCGCCCTGGGCGAAGTCGTATTGCCGGAAGGAGAGGTCCCAGGCCCAGTATTGCGTGACGTTTGACGAATTATTGGGCCCGCCAGACGTGATGGCCGCGAAGAGATCGAACTGCTGCAACGTGAAGATCAGGCCGAGCGAGATGATCGCCCCGATGGTCGAGCGCATCATCGGCAGGGTGATGGTCCAGAACCTCTGCCAGACATTGGCACCGTCCAGCTCCGCAGCCTCATAGAGATCCTTGGGAATACCGGAGAGGCCGACCGACAGCAGGATCATGTTGAAGGAGGTGCCGAGCCAGATGTTGGCGATGATGACCGCCCAGAGCGAGAAATCAGGATCAGAACGCCAGAAGATGTTGCTCGAAATGATGCCGGTCTCGCGCAGCATGAAATTCAGTACGCCGAAGTCGCCGGACAGGATCCAGTTCCAGATGGCGCCGACAACGAGACCAGGCATCACCCAGGAGACGAGAAACAGGCCGCGCAGCCAGGACGCACCTGGGAAATTCACCCAGAAGAACAGCGCGAGCGAGAAGCCGATGATAAACTGGCCGATTATGGAGGCGACGACGAAGAGAGCGGTATTGCCGAGGATCGGCCAGGTTTCGCGCTGGGAAAACAGAGTTTCGTAGTTCTGAAAGCCGACGAACGGTCGAAAGAAGGTGCCGAGCGAGAACATGTCGACTTCCTGGAAACTCATCAGCACATTGTAGATGAGCGGCAGGCCGGACATCAGGAAGAGGAAGCCGAGCGGCAGTGTCACGAGGCCAATGTCGAAGCCTCGTCCGTCGGTCAGGCTGGTCAGGATCTTGCGCATGCATGTCTCCGCACTGCCAATGCTCCCCGGTCGGGCCGCCCCCCGATAACAAAACGAGGGACGGCCTTCCGGGAGGTTTCGAAGGGCAGGCGCAAGGATTGGTGCGCCTGCCGATTGGTCAGCCGAGAACGGCGCTGATTTTTTCCGCGGCCTGATCAAGCGCTTCCTTGGCCGACATCTGGCCCGTCAGTGCCCCCTGGATGGCATCCTGGATCGCCTTCGAGATCTTAGGCCATTCCGGATGCGGTCCGCGCGGCTGTGCATATTGCAGCTGCTCGATGAAGACCTTGAGGCCCGCGTCCTTCAGAGCCTCGCCGGTGGGCGGGATGGTGATGTCGGAGCGTGGCGGCAGCTGTCCGAAGTCCTTGAACATGCGGTCGTCCTGAGACACGAAGTATTCGAGCACCTTGAAGGCTTCGTCGGGATGCTCCGTATTGGAGAAGATCGCCCAGTTGAAGTCACCCATGGCCGAGGACCGCTGGGCGCCCTCTTCCGGCACCGGCAGGAGAGCGACGCCCCAGTCGAACTTGGCTTCCTTTAGCATACGGTCCAGCTCCCAGGGGCCTGAGATCGCCATGGCGGCATTTCCGGAATTGAAGGTACCGGTCGAATCCCACTGGCTGCGTGTCAGGGTATCCGGCGAGGCGAGCTTTTCGTCGATGATCGCCTTCCAGGTATCGAGCGCCTTGACCGCGCCGTCGGAATTGATCTTGTCGTAACTACCTCCGCCCATCTGGGCCCAGGGCAGAAACTGGAAGGTGCCTTCTTCATTGGCCTTGGCCGAGAAGGTCAGGCCATAGATGTTCTTCGAGGGATCAGTGAGCTTACGGGCCGTCTCCACCAGCTCGGCCCAGGTCTGCGGCGGCTTGTCCGGATCCAGCCCTGCCGCCGTAAACATGTCCTTGTTGTAATAGAGCGCGATCGTGTTTGTTGCCTTGGGGATGCCGAAATACTTGCCGTCCCACATGACGGACTTCAGCGGACCCGGATAGTAATTTTCAGGCTTCACCACATCCGAGGCGGCGATCTTGTCGCTCAGATCGAGAAACGCACCGCGTGACGCGAAAAGCGCATGCTCGGGATTGTCGATCGCGATGATGTCGGGCGCCTGGCCAGTCGAATAGGCGCGCATCGCCTCGCTGACGACGTCGTCAAACTGGATCTGGCGGTATTCGACGGTGATGCCGTTACCCAGCGCGTTGAAGTCCTTGATCAGATTGGGAGCCGGCTGGATGTCGCGATCGAGCGACCAGACGGTGATCTTGACGTCCTCTGCCTGGGCGGAAAGCCCGAACAGAGAGACACTGGCCAGCGCCAAGGCGCCGTAGACGATATGCTTGCGAATACCCATGGTTTCCTCCTCTTGGGTTTCTGCATGGGTCTTGTCCTCCACAAGACCCACATTTCCGAAAGCTCAGCCCGGATCGGTGACGAAATCCCCGCCCCGGCAATTTTTCAGATAATTCAGGCCGTGCACCTGGCCGGTCATCTCCAGCGCGTCGCGATAGACCGGGTCGTGCCAGCCCTCGATGTCGATCGAGCCGGACCAGCCGGCGAGCCGAAGCTCTGAGATGACATCGGTCCAGTTGGTGTCGCCGAAGCCCGGCGTGCGCATAAAGACGAAAGGGTGTTTCCCGAAGACGCCGTGTTCGCGGATCACATCCCAGCGGATGGTGGCGTCCTTGCCATGCACGTGAAAGAACTTGTGTGCCCATTTCCGGATCTGCGGGATCGGATCGATGAGATAGACCATCTGGTGGCACGGCTCCCATTCGAGCCCGATATGCTCGTCCGGCGTCTCGTTGAAGATCAGCTCCCAAGCATCCGGATTGTGGGCGATGTTCCAGTCGCCGGTCTGCCAGTTGCCGTCCATGGCGCAGTTTTCAAACGCGATCTTCACGCCCTTGTCCGCCGCGCGCTTGGCAAGCTCGCTCCAGATTTCGCGATAGCGCGGCAGGCTCTCCGTCAGCGGACGGTTACGGATACGCCCCGTGAAGCCGGCGATACAGGTCGCGCCGAATTGATGGGCATTGTCGATGCAGTCCTTCCAGCCCTGCAGGGTCTGAAGGTCCATCTCGGTCTCTTCCAGCGGATTGCCGAACATGCCGAGCGTCGAGATGGTGATGTCGCGATCGCCGATCGCTTCCAAGCAACGCTTGCCGAGATCCGCAAGATCCTGGCCGTTCGTGGTCTGCCAGAAGAAGGGCTCAAAGCTCTCGAAGCCCATGTCGGCGATCTGTCCGATCCGCTCGGCCGCCTTGCCGCCGCTGGCGCTGACCATGGTTCCGATACGAATGGAATTTGCGGGATTGCTCACGGGCTCAATATCCTTCGACTGAAATGCTGACGGGAAGTCCGGTCCGGGCGCTTTCGATCGCGCCGAACACCATGGAAAGGCTTTTGATATTGTCGTCGCTTGCGGTCTCGGGCTTTCGCCCCGATTTCACCGCATCGACGAAGTCGGCGAGCACGCTTGCGTGCCCGTGTGTTTCGTCTTCGTCGGGGGCTAGGGGAACGGGGACAGTTTGATGGCCGCGCAACAGACCCGGCTCGTCACCGGCGACCGTCGCCTCGAAGCTGTCCTCGCCATCCCAGGCAATCATGCCCTTCGAGCCGACCAGTCTCCAGGCGCTTTCCCAGCTTGTCCGCCGCCCTTCGGCACACCAGGAACCGCGATAGGTGAAGACGGCATCTCCCGAGAGCTTGAAAATGGCATTCGCCGATGCGCCATGCGCGTACCAGGAGCCAGCAGGATTGGTCTCGACGCAATACACCGAGAGCGGCAGCTTGCCCGAGACGAAGCGGGCTGCGTCAAAGGTATGAATTGCCATGTCGAGCAGCAGGACATTGTCCATCGCCTCGCGGAAACCGCCGAAATGGGGACCGATGAAGAAGTCGCAGTGAATGCCGCCCACCTCTCCGATAAGCCCATCCTCGACGGCACGGCGTAAACGGCGGATGCCGGAGATGAAGCGGCGATTCTGGACCACGGCATGTACCCGATCCGTTTCCGCGGCGAGCGCAAGCAGCGCCTTTGCCTCATCCATGGAGGCCGCAAGCGGCTTTTCAGAGAGAACATGGCAGTCAAGCCGAAGCGCCGTCGAGACCACGGCCGAGCGCGCAGACGGCACAACCACGTCGAAAACCATGTCGGCCCGTGTCGCCTCGATGACGGAGGCGAGATCCGTTCCTACTATGACCTCATCGAGGCCGAACTCGGATGCGAGCGCCCTTGCGACCGACAGATCGAGATCGACCAGGCCGACAATTTCCACCTTGTCCCGCAAGCGAGAGGCAGACTGAAGCGCTCGGAGCCAGCCTTTGGCCATAGCTCCGCACCCGCACAAAACGGCTCTTGATGTCACTGATATCCTCCTAAGGGATAAGCGAAACTCCTCTTTCGCACATCCCGTAAACGTTTACGATACTATGAACGAGACGAACCATGTGTCAATAGATATTTCGTAAACGATTACGGCGCAGTTTCAGCGGAGGGGTTGATGAAGGGCATCCGGCAACTGGCCGAACATCTCGACATATCGATCGGGACGGTCTCCCGTGCACTGAACGGCAAGCCCGACGTCAACGAGGAGACCCGTCGGCGCGTGCTGGAAGCAGCCGAACAGCTGGGCTACGTCGCGAACCAGGCCGGGCGATCCCTCCGCAAGGGCGCAACCGGCATCATCGGCTTCATGATGCAGACCGGCCACGACATCACCGGCCAGGGGGACACCTTTTTCATGCGCGTCTTCGACGGTATGCAGACGGTGCTTGCGCGTCACAAGCTCGATCTCGTCGCCCTGCTCTGTTCGTCCGAGGAAGACCCGGATGACTATTTGAAACGCATCGTCGCGCGCGGCTTCGCCGATGGCATCATCCTGTCGGCGACCCGTTTTCAGGATCCCCGCTTCGAACTGCTGCACCAGACGAAGATCCCCTTCATCACGCTAGGCCGAAGTCAGACCGATGTCGGTCAGCCCTGGTACGATCTCGATTTCGAGGGCATGGCAGAGGATGCGCTGGAGCGTCTGGTGGCGAAGGGTCATCGGCGGATCGCGATGAGCCGACCGCATGGCGACATCAACCTGGGCCATGTCTTCGAGAACCACTGTCGCGTCGTGCTCGCCCGCCACGGGCTCGAACTCGACCCGGCCAATGTCTATCGCTCTGGCCCGAACGAGCCCGGCGGCTATCAGGTCGCCCAGCAGGTCATGAAGTCACGCGACCGCCCGTCGGCGATTATCCTCCTCAACGAAGCGACCGTGGTCGGATTCTACCGCGGACTGCAGGAGGTGGGATTGAAGCCAGGCAAGGACATCGCCGTCATCGGCCAGTACAGCCCCCAGGCACAGTTCCTCAACCCGGTTCTGACCTGCTTCCGCCCCGACCTAAGGGCTCTTGGCATAGCGCTGGCCGAAAGCCTGCTGGCCACCATGCCGGATTTTGCCCACCATTACCCGGACGCCGTCCGACGCCGCCTTTGGCCGATGACGCTGATCGAGGGCGAAAGCGGCTAAGGCGCAGCGCGTGCCACCACCTTAGGCGCGCAGCGCTTCCTGACGATAGCCCGTATCGATCGTGACGTTCCCACCAACGGCCCTCGAGACACAGGCGCACATCTTCTCGCCTTCGTGCCGCTCTTCGGGGGAGAAGAAGACGTCACGATGGTCGAGAGGCGAAGAGGCGTCGACGATGTTGACGGCACAGAGTCCACATTCGCCGCGCCGACAGTCGTAGACCATGTCGATTCCGGCCTCCATCAGCGCGTCTAGCATGGTCTGATCGGCCCGCACCTCGACCGTGCGACCATATTGCGGGACGGTGACCGAGAAGGGCTGCTCGGCGAAACGGCCGCTATCCCCGAAGACCTCGAAGCGCAACCGGCTCATCGACCGCCCACTCTCCCGCCAGGTGTTTCGCGCAGCCTCGAGCAGTCCATGCGGACCGCAGATATAGGCCTCGCCGTCGACCGGCAGCGCGGCAAACTCGGCTGCCAGATCAAGGGCCCGCCCCTCGTCCTGAATAAAGGTTGCCAGCCCCTCGCCCAACTCGGTCTGCAATTCCTCGACGAAGGCCATCTGGGCACGGCTCTTGGCGCCATAGATCAGCCGCACGGATTGACCGCGTGCGACCAATGCCTTCGCCATGCCGTAGATCGGCGTAATCCCGATGCCACCTGCGATCAGCAGATAGCGCGAGGCCCGCCAGGAGAGTTCGAAACGGTTCTCCGGCTCCGTCATCTCGGTTTGGTCACCCAACGCCATTCCCCAGACGAAGGCCGATCCGCCGCGACTATTCGGATGCAGCTTTACGGCGATCTTCAAGGTCCCTGGAGCGCTTGGAAGTACCGTATAGGTTCGGATCGCCGGCTCGCCCCGAATGACGACTTTGATATTGGTGTGTGACCCTGGATCGAAGGCGGATCGCAAGCTATCGACCGCGAATGTCACGGCCCGCACGTCCTCCGCCAGGGTTTCGATCTGAATGATGCGCGCAGGGCGCCATTCCAGCTTGGAACGCATGAAGTCCTCCCTCAATTCTAGTTCGTGGCCCCGATCAGCCCGCCATCAAGGCGAGCGCCAGCACCTTCCGGCGCAGATCGGGCTGCTCCTCCAGCACGAAGTCCAGGTTCTGCCGCGCCAGCCGCGCATGTTCGCGTGCCAATGCCTCCGCACGCGCCCCCTCCCGCAGTTCGATCGCTGCAACAATCGCCCTGTGCTGCGCCTGTGCCACGACCAGCGTGCGGTAAAAGGCCGGCGCATTAGACTCCGTGTTCACGAAGGCGTTCGGGCTGGCAAAGGGCAGGCTTGTCATGCGCTCGACCTCCCGCCGCAAGACTTCGCTGCCCGCGAGATCCCAGAGCAGCCGGTGGAACTTTCCGTTGAGTGCCTCGTAACGCTCGAAATCCATCGCATGAGCTTCGGCCTGCAGGACCTCATCTAACTGCGATACAACCTCGCGAATGGCCTTCATCCGCGCCGGCGTCACGCCCCGCTCCGCCGCCAGCCGGGCCGCCGTTCCCTCCAGAACACCGCGCAACTCGATGGAATCGATCACCTCCTGCCGACTGAAGGAGCGTACGGCATAACCACCGGAAGGGATGAGTGACACCAACCCCTCCTGCTCCAGCCGCTGAAGCGCCGCCCGAAGCGGCGTGCGCGACACCGCGAGTCGCTCCGCGAGCGCCACCTCCGACAAGCGTTCGCCCGGTTCGATGTCGCCAGTGAGGATGAGATCCCGGAGCCCGAGCAGCGCCTTTCCCGTCTGCTGCTTGGGCGCTTTTTCAGCATCGAGCCCCATGCCGTCACTCCGCCGCAACGGAATGAGGACCGACCTGCGGCTTCAGCTCCGCGTCAATCATCCGGTCGATCAGCTTGCGGGCCCACATAGACCCTGCATCGATGTTCAGATTGTAGAACTGGTGATCGGGGTTAGCATCGATCGCCCGCTGCTGGGCCTCGAGCACAACTTCGTCTTCATGGAAAACCCCGGCGACACCCTCGCGAAGCTCATGGGTCCGGGCCTGATTGCCGAGATCATAGTTGCGCGCAAAGGCCCAGAAATACAGACAGGTCTTGTCCGTCGACGGGGTGATCGTGTTCAGAACGTAACCGTTCACGCCCTTGGACCGGTCGCCATGCTTGGCCCCCGTACCGGCTTCAGCAACACCGACGTCGATGGTGACAGTGCATGGCGCCTCGAAACGGATGATCTGCCAGCGGTCGACCTTGCCCGGTCGGCCATATTGCTTGCGCCAGAAGGGTGGCGGGTCGATGTCGTCCATCCAGCGGGTGATATAGGCGAAACGGTCCGAATGGCTGGCCTCGAACGGCGCCTCGGCAACGGCGCGATTGCCGATCGAAGACCCATGCACGAAGGTCTCGTGCGTCAGGTCCATCAGGTTGTCGACGACGAGGCGATAATCGCACTTCACCTCGATCATCTTGCCGTCGGCGGCCCAATCGGGATCCTGGTTCCAATGCATGTCGGGCACGAGTGCCGGATCGGCAAGCGCCGGATCGCCCGGCCAGATCCAGATAAAACGATGTTTCTCGGCGATCGGATAGGATTTCACGCAGGCCGACGGATTGATTGTGTCCTGCGAGGGCATGTATACACACCGGCCTGTATCGTCGAATTCGAGTCCGTGATAACCACAGACCACATTATCGCCTTCGAGCCGGCCCAGCGACAGCGGGACCAGCCTGTGCCAACAGGCATCGGCAAGTGCTACCGGCGTGCCATTTTCCTTGCGATACAGGACGACAGGCTTGTTGCAGATGGTGCGCGGCAGAAGCTGACGCTTCAGTTCAACGTCGTAAGCCGCAGCATACCAGGCATTCAGCGGAAAGGTGGGTTTGGACATGACAGCTCCTCCTCTATCGCTGGACAGAAAGCCATAATGTATACAGTCCGTCAACCCTACACCCCCATACGGGCTCAGGCTTTACAGAAGACAGCACGAATTCGCCACGCTGTATACAGGCCGGACTTCACGCCGATCACGTGTGGTGCGATGCCTCAGCCGTCTCGATCGCCATATCCGTGACCGCCCGTTTCGCCGCCGTTTGACGCCGTCGTTCCCTATAGGCGTGGAACTGGGTGTCGGCGATCACGCCGGCCAGGATCACCGTTCCCATGACCGCGAAATTCAGCGACGACGGGATTCCGAGAAGGTTGACGAGGTTTTGCAGGACCTGCAGCAGGACGACGCCGAGCACCACGCCGACGATCGAGCCCTCGCCACCCCTCAGCGAAAATCCACCGAGCACCGCGGCCGCGATGGCATACAGCTCGTAGAAATTCCCGTGCGAGGAAGGCTGGACGGACTTCGTGTACATGGCAAAGAACACGGCAGAGACGGCCGTCAGGAACATGCAGAGCACATAGGCCATAATGATCACCCGCCTGGTGTTGATGCCGGAATAACGCGCCGCCTCCTCATTCTTGCCGACGGCGAGGAGATGCCGCCCGAACACGGTGCGATGCAGGAGAAACCAGGCGAGAACCGCGAAGAAGGCAAAGGCGATCACCGAATGCGGAACGCCCGACGTTCGGCCGACGAAGATGTATTCGAGCATCGGCAGGTCGGTTCCGAAGGTGAAGCCGGCTGTACCGTCCTTGGTGTAGAACCGCGCAATGCCCCGATAGATCAGTAGGCCGCATAGCGTGACGACGAAGGGCTGCAGTTTGAGCTGCGTGATCAGCCAGCCGTGCAGGAGACCAATCACGATCGACAGCGCAAGCACGATGGCGAAGGCGACAGGCCAAGGCACACCATGAGAGGCAATCAGGTCGATAAAGATGACGCCGAGCAGGGCGATTACCGATCCGATCGAGAGTTCTATGCCTGCCGTCACGATGACAAAGGCCTCGGCGATCGAAAACAGCCCGAAGAGGCCGATCAGGTTGGCCGTATTGGCAAGGTTGATCGGTGACACGAAACGCGGATTAACCAGCGTGACGATCGCACCGACGGTAATCACGAGGACGGCGAGGCCTATGTCCTTCTTGTACATCCGGTTCTCCTATTCCACGGCCAGCCGCAGGATCGCTTCTTCAGACAGTTCGCTGCGGGACAGCACCCCGGCAATGGCGCCGCGGCGCATCACGGCCACGCGGGTGGATACACCGATGACCTCTTCCATGTCCGACGAGATCATCAGCACTGCAGCACCGGCCTCCGCCAGATCGCGCATGAGTCGATAGACCTCAGCCTTCGCCCCGACATCGATCCCCCTCGTCGGCTCGTCGAGAATGATCACCCGGGGCTTGAGCCCGAGCCACTTGGCCAGCACCACCTTCTGCTGGTTGCCGCCCGACAACTCCCCGACCGGCCGATCAAGGCGGCGGGCCCGGATGGAGAGGCGATCGCGAAAGCGATCCGCCACAGCGAACTCCGCCTTGCGGTCCACGAAACCCGCCGTGGCGATCTCAGACAGGCTGGGCAGGGCAATATTCTCGGCGAGCGAAAAATCAAGGAACAGCCCCTCGGACTTGCGGTCTTCCGGAACGAGGCAGATTCCGGCCGCAATCGCCGCAGGCACGGATCCGGAAGCGATGGGCTGTCCATCGACTTCGACATGTCCTGCCTCGACCGGGTCAACGCCGAACATGGCGCGCGCGCACTCGGTCCGCCCCGCACCGACCAACCCCGCAAGCCCCAGGATCTCGCCACTTCTAACATCGAGGTTGACGCCAACTTCAGGATAGGCTTGCGTTCGCAACCCTCGCGTTCGAAGGACGACCGCCCCTTCCTTCGTGGTGGGAGGCGTGTAGAACTGCTTGACGTCGCGCCCGATCATCAGTCGCACCATGGCATCCCTGGTAATGCCGCCCTTCGGAAGCTCACCCGCATTATGCCCATCCCGAAGCGCGACAACCCGGTCCGCCACGTCTTCAACTTCCGCCAGACGGTGGGTGATGAAGAGGATCGCAACACCATCTGCCCGCAATCGTTTGATGACATCAAGGAGCCTTCGGGTCTCCGCCAGGGTGAGGCTGGAGGTCGGCTCATCCAGGATCAAAAGCCGGACATTGGTAGACAGCGCCTTGGCGATCTCCATCAGTTGCTGGTCCGCAAGCGACAGTTCCGAAGCCGGGGTGGATGGTTGGAAGCGGGCGCCCAGCATGTGAAGCAGCGGGCGAACGCGTTCTGCCATCGCGACATGGTCGATGAAGCCGAAGGGGCGAGTGCGCAATTCGCGACCCAGAAGGACATTGCCGGCGACATCGAGATTGGAAAAGGGATTGAGTTCCTGGTGCACAAAGGCGATTCCGCGAGCCAGTGCGCCTGCGGGTGTCAGCGAGGCGGCGCTTTGGCCGTCGATCACGATCTCGCCTTCGTCGGGTGCAATCGCACCGCCCAGAACCTTCATTAAGGTAGACTTTCCGGCCCCGTTTTCGCCGATAAGCCCGACAACCTCTCCGCCGCGAATGCCGAGTGACACGCGGTTGAGCGCCACGGCGCTGGGATAGACCTTGGTGATCCCGACGAGATCGAGGGATATGGGGGCAACAGACATCAATATGGCACCTCGGCTAAGGTTGAGGCCTGCGCGGATCCGGAGTGTCCGCGCAGGCCGCAGATCGGCAGGCCTGTCAGCCGCCAACCCGCTCCTTGAGCTGCTTCTCGAAGGCATCGACATTCGCCTTGTCGATCACCTGTGTCGGTACGATGATCAATCCGTCTGCCGGGACCTGCGATTTGTCGCCCTTGAGATAGGCCGCCATCAGCTTCATGCCCTGATAGCCCCACTGATAGGGATCCTGGACCACGGTCCCCGCGAATGTCCCTTCACGCACGGCACCCAGCGTGATCGGATCTTCGTCGAAGGCGATCACGGTGATGGCGCCCAGCTTGCCGGCCGCCTGCAGCGCCTCGTAGATCTTCGGCGGATTGTAGGAATAGAAGCCGACCATGCAGTCGATGTCGGCATTGGCCGCAAGCACGTCGTCGACGTTCGAACGCGCCCGGGCAAAATCGACATCATCGCCGCGCACATCGACGAGCTCGATCGACTTGCCGTCGACCGCCTGGCGGAAGCCGTCGATGCGTTCCTTGGCATTGTCAGCACCGAGGAAGCCGACAAAGCCCATGCACTTGCCACCGTTTGGCAGGGCCTTGACCGCGATCTCACCGGCCTGGATGCCGGCCTGAACATTGGACGATCCAAGATAGGCGATCCGTTTCGACTGCGGCGCATCGCTGTCAGTGGTGAACAGCGGAACCTGCGCGGCGATGCGATTGAAGGCGTCGATCGAGTTCTTCGGATCGGCCGAGGAAATCATGATCGCATCGGTTCCCGCTGCAACCAGGTCGTCCATCAGCGCGTTCTGAAGCGCCGCCGTCCCCTGTGCGGGATAGCGGAACTGCAGCTCGAAATCCGGCAGTTCGGCCTGTGCCGCCTTGACGCCAGCCTCGGCCAGCTTCCAGAAGTCGGACGCCGCGTTGACGACGAAGGCGAGAGCCTGCTTCTCCTGCGCGACAGCCGGCGCAGCCGCCAGGGTCGCCATGGCCACGAGGGCCGTGATCGTTAGTGTCTTCATCTTGTCCTCCCGCAACCCGCTCCTCCTGGGCTGCTACGTGTTGAAGTGTGCGACAACCGGATATGTGGACGTGCCGACCCGGTTGTCGGGTCCATGCGCAAAGGGCGCGCGACGCGCCTCGTTCGCGCGTTCAATTGTCCTTGCAGAAACCAGGATCTTCGAGGTTGCAGACATCGAGACCGGTAAACAACGGATCCTCGACGGCTTCGCCCTTGATCAGCTGGATCATGACATCGGGCGCCTTATAGCCCATTTCGAAGGGCCGCTGACCGACCTGTGCATGGCTGCGCCCTTCCCGGAACGCCTGGGTTTGCGGCGGCAGCGTGTCTCCGGCGACGATGACCAGTTCCTTGGACTTCAACTTGTCCATCACCTGATCCGTCACCTGTGTATAGGCCTGGGGTGCGAACTGCGCCCATCCGCCGATCAGGATGAAGGCATCGAGATCCGCGTGGGCAGTGAACACATCCGACATCTGCTGGTTCGCAAGATCCGCCTGGTCGTTTGTATAGACCGGGCAGCCTTCGATCTCGGACCAACCGTTCTGGCCAGTGAGACGCTCGACGTCCTTGGCGCCGGCGATCGTATCCCGGAAGCCCTGGGCGCGGGCGTTGATGTTGGCGGCGGCAACATTGCCGAGCTGCAGGCAGACGGTTCCGCCCTCGGCCTTCAGTTTCTTGGCCTCCTCGGCCATCTTGACCCCCATCAGGTAGTTGTCAGTGCCAAGATAGGTCTTTCGCAGTCCATGATCCGCCTCGAGGAAGTCGGCGTCGACGGTCATGACAGGGACGGTCGGCGCAATCTCGCGTACCCGGTTTGCCATGGCCGGCGCGTTCGACGGCGAGATAGCGATGGCCGCGACGCCGCGCGTCAGCAAGTCGTCGACAATCTGGACCTCGCCGGCCTCGTCGGCCGAAGAAGCAGGCCCCGTATAGAGGCACTCATATTCGCTATCGGGATTTTCCGAGAGCCATTTCTTGCAGCCGAGATTGATCTGCTCGAAGAACGGGTTGTCGAGGCCTTTGACGACGATGGCCAGCGTCTTCTTCTCCTGCGCCACGCTTTGGCCAGCCAGCAACATGAGAACAGGTATTGCAGTGAATGCCAAATATCTTGATTTCATTGCCTTTCTCCTCCTCCAAATCGCCGGCCAAGCCCTCCTGCTCAACCGGGATACCAAATGATGCGCGGATCATCCGCCGCGCGCCGGTAACTCCAGGCACGCTCTACTAGCCCCTTGAGGTCGATCTCGGGTTGCCACCCCAGCACCATCCGGGCTTTCGAATTGTCGAGCCAATTGCTGTGAAACGGTGTCGCGACATCGTGGCGCTGCCGATTTCCGGACGTTTCCAGCAGGTTCGCGACGTCGCCGTAGTCGACAGGTCGGTCCATCGCGACATTGAACAGCTCGCCAAAGGCGACAGGGTTGTCGAGCCCAGCTAGCATCGCCTTCACCAGATCATCCACATGGATGAAGCTTCGCTTCAGATAGTCGCCTTTGATGTCCCGCATCGCGGGCACACCGCGCTGGTCCTTCATAACGGCAAGCTCATCGGGTGCAATCAGGTTGGACCATGACGGCCCACCGAACTGGTCGTCGCCCAGTTCGAAGGCGTAGCGGAAATCATCCTTCTCCATGATCCAGGGCGCGCGAAGGATCGTCCATTTCAGATCCTCCTGGATACCGACCTGTTCCAGCATGGTTTCTTCGAGAACCTTCGTCAGGGCATAGACCCCGCGATAGGCCCGTCTCGGCGACTGTTCAGTGATCGGCTCTCTGTAGCCGTGGAAGATGTGCCCAACGACACAGTCGCCGCTTAACAGCATGAACTGCCGCCTCGTCGGCGAGCGGCTGAACCCGTCCAGCAGCAGGTAGAGCCCCTTCAACGCCACGTCGATCGCCTGGTCCGGCGTCTCTTTGACCGCGGCCAAGTGCAGGACATGGGTCACACCTTCGAGCGCGCGCGCCACTGCCTGCGGATCAGCTACCGACCCCTTGACCATAGAGATCCGCGGGTTTGGTCCGACGGTCCGGTTGTTGCAGAGCGCAACGACGTTCCAATCGGAAAACCGCTGCTCTGTAAGGAAGGCCGGAAGGAAGGCTTGCCCCACCTTTCCGGTGGCGCCCGTAACGAGCAACCGCATCGACGCCTCCCTCGTCTCATGTCCAGGTTGAGCAATTAATATTTAGTAATAATATTAAGTCAAGCATCATTAATATCAATTTGCGAAGCGGCGCGCCGCGAGATATGGTGCCGGCGAAATGTCATCGTGAGATCAACCGAGGGAGGGCGGGCAGTGTCACGACTTGAATTGCGTTCAATTTCCAAGAGTTATGGCGCGATACAGGCGCTATCCCGTGTAAGCCTGACGATCGAGCCTGGTGAGGTTCTAGGCCTCATGGGGGACAATGGTGCTGGGAAGAGCACCCTGGTAAAGATCATCGCCGGCAATTTTCCGCCCTCAATGGGCGACATCTACATCGACGACCAGTCTGTCCACTTCCACAACCCGCGGGATGCACAACGACATGGCATCGAGGTCGTCTACCAGGACCTCGCCCTTTGCGACAATCTCTCGGCCGCCTCGAATGTCTTTCTGGGGCGAGAGACAATGCGAAAGCTCGGGCCTCTGCGCTATATCGATTTTGCCCAGATGAACCGCGTCGCAGCCACCCTCTTCCAGCAACTGAAATCGGAGACAAGGCCACGAGACCTCGTCAGGCGCATGTCCGGCGGCCAGCGCCAGGCTGTCGCGATCGCGAGGACCCTGCTGTCGAAGCCCAAGATCGTGATGATGGACGAACCCACGGCCGCGATATCCGTTCGTCAGGTGGCCGAAGTGCTCGACGTCATCCGCCGGCTGCGGGACCAGGGCATCAGCGTGATCCTCATTAGCCACCGAATGCCCGATGTCTTCGGTGTCTCGGACCGGATCGCCGTGTTGAGACGCGGCGAACTGGTCGCTAGCAAACGCGCCGATCGCTCCTCCCCCGAAGAGGTGACGGGGCTGATCACCGGCGCTATCGAAGCCGCCTGAAAGGATATCGCCATGACAACGCTGGAAGACGTAATTTCCAGAAGCGAGCATCGGAACTGGCTTGCGCGCATTTCGAGCAAACAGCTGTTCTGGGTTTTCCTGGCGGCGGTGCTCGCCTGCCTGGCACTGAGTTTGTTGACCGACAGCTTCGCCACGGAGCGCAATCTCTTCAACGTCGCACGCAATTTCGCCTTTGTAGGTATTATCGCCATCGGCATGACCGCCGTCATTGCCTCCGGCGGCATCGACCTTTCCGTCGGCTCCTCTGTGGTGCTGAGTGCCATGGTCATCAGCGTGACCATGGAGGGAGGCACGCCCTTCCTGATCGCCGCGCCCCTCGCCCTTCTTGCCGCAGTCATGGTGGGCGCACTCAACGGATTGCTCGTCGCCTATGCCGGAATGCCGCCTTTCGTGGTCACGCTTGGGACCCTCTCGGCGGCCCGATCGCTCGCCATGGTTCTCTCCGACAACAAGATGATCTGGAACTTCGGCCCCGACCACGATCTCCTGATCTGGGTTGGCGGCGGCTCGACGCTCGGCGTGCCGCATCCTCTCTACGTGCTCGCGCTGCTCGCTTTCATCATGTCGCTCGTCTTCAAGTGGACACGCTGGGGGCAGCACCTCTTCGCCATCGGCAGCAATGAAAATGCAGCCCTTTTGACCGGCATCGCCGTGCGGCGCATGAAAGTCAGCACCTACGTGTTCTCCGCCTTTACCGCCGGCCTCGCCGGGATCCTGATGGCGGGCTGGCTCGGCAGCGTTACCACCAACCTCGGACAGGCCATGGAACTGACGGTCATTGCGGCAGCGGTCATCGGCGGCGCCAACCTGGCCGGCGGGGAAGGAAACGCGCTCGGGGCCGTCATCGGCGCCCTGTTGATAGAAGTCATTCGCAACTCCCTGATCCTGCTGGGCATCTCGACATTCTGGCAAGGAATGTTCATAGGTACCTTCATTGTGGTCGCCGTTGCCTTCGACCGCGTCAGGCACTTCCGGTCCTGACGGGTGAAAATGCCACCGGAGCCGCGGTGTTCGTCATGGAGAATGCCTTGAAACCGACAATGATGGACGTGGCTGCGCTGGCGCGCGTATCGCAGGCGACCGTTTCCCTCATTCTCAATGGCAGCTCCGGCGCCCGGTTCAGCGAAGCGACCCGCAAGCGGGTGTTCGATGCAGCGGAACAGCTGGGTTACAGGCTTTCCAACAAGTCGTCGGCGAGCAACGGTTCCGGCAACGGGCCGGCCAACAAGGTGATTGTCTTTGTCGTCGACGAATTGACCACCGACCCCTGGATGTCCATGGCCTTCGAAGGAGCCCGCGAAAAGGCGCTGGAGCTCGGGATCATCGTCACGCTGGGCGTCTTTCGAAAGGGAGAAGACCCGGATGGCGGCATTTTCACGATCTGCGACGGACAGGTGCTAGTCGGCTATATCTTCGGCACGATCCTGACCCGGAAGATCGAAGCTCCGGAACCTCTGCTGAAAGTGCCTTCGGTCTTGGTCAACTGCTACGATCAGGAGCGCCGCCTGCCCTCCATTCTCCCCGGCGACGTCGCCGGTGGACGGGCAGCAACGGAACGCCTGATCTCGGCCGGCAGGAAACGCATAGCCCTGATCAATGGCCAGGAAGGCCTCGACAATCCCCGCGATCGCCTGCGCGGCTACAAGCAAGCTCTGGCAAGCAATGATCTCGCCTACGACCCCGATCTGGTCCACTACGGCAACTGGGAACCCTCGTCCGGCTATGAAAAGACGCATACCCTGATGAAGCTGAAGGATCCGCCGGACGGCATCTTCTGCGCCAACGATCTGATGGCGCTCGGCTGCATCGAAGCGCTCAAGGAACTCGGCATGTCGATCCCGACGGACGTCTCGGTGGTCGGTTTCGACAATCGCGATATCGCCCAGTTCACCATGCCTCCGCTGACGACCTTCCACCTGCCGATGTTCGAAATGGGTGCCATGGCCGTCGAACTGATCGCCGATCTCGCCGGCGGCCTCACCAGCTCGCACGACCAGCTGAAGGTCGAGTGCGTCCTCGTGGAACGCCATTCGGCCTGATGATGCAGGGCCGCTGGAGTCGGGCCATGCTCACCGCGTCGGCAGAGGATCGCCGATGCTGACTACACGATCCCGCCAGAACCACCCCTGACGGCCGGTCGTTCGCTGGCGACGCGCGCACGATAACCGCTCGCCCGGTAAGTCGCGACCGGATCGATAGCGCCACCCGCACGGCGACGAGCTTCGGCCAGGATCGGCTCGACATCGGTCCGATAGGCCCTCTTCAAAGTCTCGGACGCCATCAGAACGTCATTCTCGCTCTGGTGACTTTCGAGGGCGCCCCGATCGACAAGCAGGGCCTGCGCATAGGCGCGGCGGATCTCGTTGGCGCTGGAAATGAGGCTTTCGATCGGATCGGTCACATTATGGCTCTGGTCTATCATATGGGCCGGATGGAAACCTTTCACCCCTCGATGCTCCGCATCGACGAGTTCGTTGAACACGAGGAAAAGCCGATAGGGATCGATCGAACCGGCATCGAGATCGTCGTCACCATATTTCGAGTCATTGAAGTGGAAACCGCCAAGCTTGCCGAACTGGATGAGCCGAGCGACGATCATCTCGATATTCGTGTTCGGCGCATGGTGGCCGAGGTCGACAAGGCAATAGGCCTTTTCGCCGAGCGTCTGCGCGATGAGGTAATTCGTGCCCCAGTCTTGCACGACCGTAGAATAGAAGGCCGGCTCATACATCTTGTGCTCGGAGAACAGGCGCCAGTCGTCCGGGAGCGCCTTGTAGATATCTGCCATGGCCGCAAGGTAACGCTCGAACTGACGGGTGAAACTGGCCTGGCCCGGGAAGTTCGAGCCATCTCCGATCCAGACGGTGAGCGCCTTGGAGCCGAGCGTCCGACCGATCTCGATGCATTCGAAATTGTGCTCGACCGCCTGGCGGCGCGTTGCAGCGTCGACATGGCTGAGTGATCCATATTTGTAGGAATGCGCCTGATCCGGGGCGTCCGAGAAGGTGTTCGAATTCATTGCGTCGAAACCGAGCCCGAGCGCATCGCCCTTGGCCTTCAGCTCCTTAGGATCCGCCTTATCCCAGGGGATATGCAGCGACACCGTCGGCGTGGCCCGAGTCAGCTGCTGGATGACCCCGCAATCGTCCAGTTTGTCGAAGATGTGGCGCGGCTCGCCTTGCCCCGGAAACCGGGCAAAGCGCGTCCCGCCAGTGCCGACACCCCAGGAGGGTACGGCGACAAAGAACTCGGCGACCTTTGCAGTGATCGCCTGGATGTCTATAGAGCTGCGGGCAAGCTTTTCGCCCAGCGCCTCATAGTCACTGCGCTGCGCAGCCTCGCGTCGCTGGTTCTCAGCCGCAACGATCTCGGCGGCAATACGGATCTCGCTCATTCTTTCCTCCACCTCGCGCGATCGCCTGCGATCAAAGCGCGTCTATCTGCAGCCCGGATGGCACCATCCTCGCCATCAGTTTCAATCTTGGCAAACGGTCATCCCCGGGGCGCCCGCACCACGCCCTCCCGAAATGTCAACGCGGGAAGCTCTGCGCATTGCCGGCATCGACATTGATGATGTTGCCGGTGGATTTCGCCGAGAGATCGGAGGCGAGGAAGTAGATCGCCTCCGCAATGTCTTCAGGGAAGACATTCAGCTTCAGCATCGAGCGATTACGGTAGTGCTCCTCGAGATCGGTAACTTCGATCTTCGAGGAGGCCGCGCGCTGCTCGCGCCATTCGCCATTCCAGATCTTTGAACCGCGCAGGACCGCATCCGGATTGACCGTGTTCACCCGGATGCCGGCATCTGCGCCTTCGAGCGCCAGGCAGCGGGCGAGATGGATCTCGGCCGCCTTTGCGGTGCAATAGGCGGACGCATTGGGCGATGAGGCAAGACCATTCTTCGAGGCGACGAAAACGACATTGCCACCGAGCTTCTGACGCCGGAACAAGCGGAAGGCTTCGCGCGACACGAGGAAATAGCCGGTGGCCAGGATGCTGATATTCCTGTCCCACATCGCAAGCGTCGTGTCTTCGACCGGCGCCGACGAGGCGATCCCGGCGTTCGAAACGAGAATGTCGACACCGCCGAATTCCACACAGGCCTCTGCAAAGGCCCGGATAACCGCGTCCTCGCGGGTCACGTCGAGCTGTGCAGAGCGCACGACATCCGCACCATGCCGCTTGGAGAAGTCCGCGACCGTCTGCTCGAGCGCTGCCGCATCGATATCGGCCAGCACCACACAAGCACCCTCCGCCATCAGGCGGTCAGCCGTAGCCCGGCCAATGCCGCCGGCACCACCCGTGACAAAGGCAACGCGTCCTGCCAGGCTCTTCGGCTTCGGCATGCGCTGCAGCTTTGCCTCTTCGAGCAGCCAGTATTCGATGTCGAATGCTTCCTGCTCAGGCAGCCCCTGATACTCGGAGACCGTCGAGGCGCCACGCATCACGTTGATCGCATTGACATAGAACTCACCGGCAATGCGGGCCGTCGCCTTGTCCTTGGCAAAGGACAGCATGCCAACACCAGGCACCAAGAAAATCACCGGGTTCGGATCGCGGATCGCAGGCGAATTGTCGTGTTTGCAGGTCTCGTAATAGCGGGTGTAGTCGGTACGATACGCTTCGAGCGCCTTGTCCAGACCGGCAAGAACCGAGTCCACATCCGGCTTTGCGGGATCGAAATCGACGATCAGCGGCCGGATCTTGGTGCGCAGGAAATGGTCCGGGCAAGACGTTCCGAGGCTACCCAGCGGCTGCAGGTGGCTGGAATTGACGAATTCGAGCACGGCGTCCTGATCGTCGAAATGGCCGAGCTTGCGCTCGCTCTTGCCGATACGGCCGCGGATCTCCGGCATCAGACGCGCGGCAATCGCGCGGCGTTCCTCTGCCGGCAGGCTCTTCGACACGGCACCGCCGAAGATCGTCTTGCCCTCGGTTTCCTTCGCAAACCACTCGATCGCCTTGTTGATGATCTCAAGCGTCAGCAGGTAGCAATCCTTGGCATCATCGGCCCAGGTGAACAGGCCATGGCTTTCCAGAACGACGCCCTTGGCGGTTGGATTGTCCTTCACGAAGGCTTCAAGGTCGAGGCCGAGCTGGAAACCGGGACGGCGCCAAGGCAGCCAGCCGATTTCCGCGCCGAAGACCTTCTGCGTCAACTCGCGAGAGTTCTTCGAGGCCGCAATCGCGATGATCGCGTCCGGATGCATGTGATCGACATGCGTGAACGGTACGAAACCATGCAGCGGCGTATCGATGGAAGCCGCGCGTGGATTAAGGTTGAAGGTGCAATGCGGCAGGAAACCGACCATACGGTCTTCGTCATGCACACCCTGATAAATGCCCTTCAACGCTTCCAGCTTGTCCTGGTAAAGCGTCGCAAAGCCATCGAGCTTGATCGTGCCGACGTCACCGCCGGATCCCTTGACCCAGAGAACCTTGACCGTCTGCCCCGTCAGCGGGTCGATCTCCATCACCTTGGCTGAGGTGTTGCCGCCCCCGTAATTGGTGATGCGCTTGTCGACACCCAGCAGGTTGGATCGGTACAGAAGCTTGCCGGGCTCATCGAGCGTGGCGGCATAGGCATCATCCCAACGATTTTCGAGAAGGCGGGTTTGGCCCGTCATGACTTCCTCCCTGCAATTATCTCATGAGCCGGCAATGCCGGTTCACCTCCATCTTGTCCGCAGATATCGCGCAGCCCTCGACCGATTGTCAATCAGTTTCGATCATTTCTTTTCATTGTGCGCTGCAGTATTATTATTTTTGATCGTTTCTGATTGACAGCGTAAAAACATTGCGAATAAATCACCGTCAGGAGGTCCCCATGCACGAACGCGAACGCCATCGCATTATTCTGAGCGCGATCCAGGAGAAGCCTGTGATCACGGTGCAGGACATTGCCGAGCTGACCGAGGCTTCAGAAGCCACGATCCGCCGGGATATCGCTTCTCTCCATGTGCAGGGAAAGCTGAGGCGCGTCCGCGGTGGCGCGGAAGCCGTGCACCCGCCGCAGCTTGGAAATCTCGCGGCACGCCCGTTCCGCGTTTCCGAATCGGTCAACATCGACAAGAAACGCGCAATTGCGCGCGCAGCCGTCGATCTGTGCGAAGAAGGTGATTCGATCATCATCAACGGCGGCACCACCACCTTTCAGATGGTGCATTTCATGTCGGCCCGCCGCCTGCAGGTGATGACCAATTCCTTCGCCATTGCCGAGCACTTGGTGAAGCACTCGAAATGTACGGTTTCGGTTCCCGGCGGCGCGATCTATCGCGACCAGAGCCTGATCCTTTCGCCATTCGAGAATGACGCGATCCGCAACTTCTATGCCCGCCGCATCTTCATCGGCGCGCAGGGCATCAATGCACTCGGCGTGATGGAATCGGATGCACTCGTGATCCAGAGCGAACAGAAGCTGGTGCGCCAGGCCGAAGAGCTGATCGTCATGGTCGACTCCAGCAAGTTCGCCAAGCGCTCGAGCCTGATCCTGTGTTCGCTCGACAAGGTCTCGACGATCATCACCGACGATGGAATTTCCGACGAGGCGGCCGCCATGGTCACCGACGCCGGCGTAAGGCTCATGACCGTGAAGCCCATGGCTTCATCGGCAAGGGAGGATACCTCATCGGTCGCCTAGAGGAGGCGGCCGGGAGGAAGGGGTAAGCAGTTCATCAACCTGGGAGGAAAACATGAAACTGACGAAAATCTTGCTGGCCGGTGCAGCCATTGCACTCGCCACCATGGGCTCTGCCGCACAGGCAGCCGACATGAAGATCGCACTCGTGGTCAAGTCGCTCGGCATCGGCTTCTTTGAAGCCGCCAACAAGGGTGCACAGGAAGCAGCCAAGGAACTGGGTGGCGTCGAAGTCATCTATACCGGCCCGACCTCGACGACGGCAGAAGGCCAGATCGAAGTCATCAACTCGCTGATCGCCCAGGGCGTCGATGCCATCGCGATCTCGGCAAACGACCCGGACGCAGTCGTCCCGGCCCTCAAGAAGGCTATGGACCGCGGCATCAAGGTCATCTCGTGGGATTCCGGCGTAGCGCCTGAAGGCCGCATCATGCACTTGAACCCGTCGTCCAACGCGCTGATCGGCAAGATGTGCCTGCAGCTCGCCGCCAACCACCTGCCTGATGGTAAGGGTGACTTTGCAATCCTCTCGGCGACCACCACCTCCACGAACCAGAACATCTGGATCGAGGAAATGAAGGCACAGCTGAAGGACTTCCCCGGCCTGAACCTCGTGACCACCGTTTACGGTGACGACCTCGCCGACAAGAGCTATCGTGAAGCAAACGGCCTCCTGACTTCGCAGACGAACGTCAAGGTCATCGTCGCTCCAACGACCGTCGGCGTTCTCGCAGCGTCCCAGGCCGTCAAGGATGCCGGCAAGATCGGCGACGTCTATGTCACCGGCCTCGGCCTCCCCTCGGAAATGGCCGGCGCTATCCAGTCGGGTGCCACGAAGGAATTTGCCATCTGGAACCCGATCGACCTCGGCTACTCCGCCACCCAGATCGCCTATCGTCTCGCCAAGGGCGAAACCGATGCGGCTCCGGGTTCGGAAATCGAAGCCGGCCGCATGGGCAAGATCAAGATTGGTGACGGTGGCGAAGCCGCCATGGCCGATCCCTTCGTCTACGACGCCTCGAACATCGAGGAATTCTCCAAGATCTTCTGATCTCGACGGACCAGACCCGGCGGCCAAAGCCGCCGGGATTTCACTCATTCGGTAAGCACATGATGACCGTTCAATCTGCCAAGCTCGCGGCGGGCGCGATCCCGGCTGGCGAGCCCATTCTCGAAATGCGGGGCATTTCCCAGATCTTCCCGGGTGTGAAGGCCCTGGATCGGGTCGATATCGCCCTCTATCCGGGCAAGGTGACCGCGCTGATCGGCGAGAACGGCGCCGGCAAGTCGACGCTGGTCAAGATCCTCACAGGCATCTATCGCCCGAACGAGGGCGAGATCCTGATCGACGGCAAGCCGACCACCTTCTCCAACGCCCAAGAGGCGATCGACGCAGGTGTGACAGCCATCCATCAGGAAACGGTGCTCTTCGACGAGCTGACCGTCGGCGAGAACATCTTTCTCGGCCACGCGCCGCGCACGCGCTTCGGCCTGATCGATTGGCGCACCATCAACGAACGCTCCCGCGACCTGATGAAGGCGCTGGAAAGCGACATCGATCCCACGACGAAACTCAAGGACTTCTCGATCGCCCAGCGCCACCTCGTGGCCATTGCCCGGGCGCTCTCGGTCGACGCGCGCATCGTCATCATGGACGAGCCCACAGCCGCCCTTTCCCGCAAGGAGATCGACGATCTCTTCCGCATCGTCGAGGGCCTGAAGCGTCAGGGCAAGGCTATCCTCTTTATCAGCCATAAGTTCGATGAACTCTACGAGATCGCGGACAATTACGCCGTCTTCCGCGATGGTCGCATGGTCGGCTCCGGCGTTCTCAAGGACACGCCCCAGGACGAGATCGTGCGGCAGATGGTCGGACGCGACGTGCACGATGTCTTCCCAAAGGTAGAAGCCGTCATCGGTGCGCCGGTCCTGAGCGTCCGCGGCTACAGCCACGAAACCGAATTCCGCGACATCAGTTTCGACTTGCGCAAAGGCGAGATCCTCGGCGTATACGGCCTGATCGGTGCCGGCCGCTCGGAACTCTGCCAATCGATCTTCGGCATCACCCGCCCTAAATCCGGTGCCCTTCAGCTTGAAGGCAAGGACATAACCATCCGAGACACCGCGGACGCGATCACCGCCGGCATCGTCTACGTGCCAGAGGAGCGCGGCCGCCATGGTCTGGCGCTCGAACTGCCGATTTACCAGAACATGTCCCTGCCCTCGCTGATCCGGACCTCCGTCTCAGGATTCCTGAAGGCAGCCAACGAATTGAAGCTGGCGCGCCGCTTCGCGGAACGGCTCGACCTACGAGCAGCCGCTCTGTCGGTACCGGTCGGCACGCTGTCCGGCGGCAATCAGCAGAAGGTCGTCATCGGCAAGTGGCTCGCCACCTCGCCCAAGGTCATCATTCTCGATGAACCGACCAAAGGCATCGACATCGGCTCCAAGGCCGCCGTCCACGGCTTCATCTCCGAGCTTGCCTCCGAAGGCCTTTCGATCATCATGATCTCGTCGGAACTGCCCGAAATCCTTGGCATGTCGGACCGTGTTATGGTCATGCGCGAGGGCCTTCAGGCCGGCATCTTCGAGCGCGAGGGCCTTACAGCCGAGACGCTCGTGCGCGCCGCAACCGGCAATGCGTGAGGAATGACAATGCAGAATCTCTTCAAGAACCGGGAAATGCTGCTGGGCCTGATCATCATCGGCATGATCCTGAGCTTCACCACGCGCGCACCCAATTTCGCCTCGCCTGAAAACCTGGCGAACATCTTCAACGACACCTCGATCCTGATTATCCTGGCACTCGGCCAGATGGTCGTGATCCTGACCAAGTCGATCGACCTGTCGGTCGCCGCCAATCTCGCCTTTACCGGCATGGCGGTCGCAATGCTGGACAGCGCCTATCCCGGCCTGCCGCTCGCGCTCCTTGTGCTTGTTGCAATCGGCATTGGTGCCGCACTCGGCGCGATTAACGGCTTCCTCGTCTGGGCCCTGCAGATCCCACCGATCGTCGTAACACTCGGCACGCTCACCATCTATCGCGGCATGAGCTTCGTGCTCTCGGGCGGTGCATGGGTGAATGCACATCAGATGCAGTCGGACTTTCTGGGCGTGCCGCGCCTGCCGGTCCTGGGTTTGCCGATCCTCTCCTGGGTCGCGATATCAGTCATCCTGCTGATCGGCTTCATCCTGGCCCGCACCCCCTTCGGTCGCTCAGCCTATGCTGCCGGTGGCAATCCGGTCGCCGCCATTTATGCCGGCATTGATGTCGGTCGCGCCCGCTTTCTCGCCTTCGTGCTGTCGGGCGCGCTTGCCGGCCTCTCGGGCTATCTCTGGGTCTCGCGCTACGCCGTCGCCTATGTCGATATCGCCGCGGGCTTCGAACTCGACAGCGTCGCGGCCTGCGTCATCGGCGGCATCTCGATTGCGGGCGGCATTGGCACCGTGATCGGAACGGTTCTCGGCGCCCTCTTCCTCGGCGTCATCAAGAACGCGCTACCGGTCATAGGCATCTCGCCCTTCGCTCAGATGGCAATCTCCGGCATCGTCATCGTGCTCGCGGTCGTCTTCAACGCCCGCGCCGAGCGCAAGAAGGGCCGTATCATCCTGCGCGACCGCGCAGCAGGAAAGGAGGCGACCGCATGAACACCGCAAACGAACAGATGAACAGCCCCCGCGTTATTCCCGACCGCCTGCAGACACCCTTCCGACGCCTGCTCGGTAGCTGGGAGGTTCTCCTCTTTGCCGTCGCGGTTCTGATCTTCATCGCGAACTCGCTCGCCTCGCCCTACTTCCTGAATGCCTGGAACCTGTCGGACGCCACCTTCAACTTCACGGAAAAGGCGCTGATCGCCTTTGCCATGGCGCTGCTGATCATCGCTGGCGAGATCGACCTCTCCGTCGCAGCCATCATCGCACTCGCCTCGACTGCCATGGGATATGCCGCGCAGTACGGCGTGGGCGCCCCCGGTCTCGTGGCAATCGGCATCTCGACCGGCCTAGCCTGCGGCGCCTTCAACGGCCTGCTCGTTGCCGGCCTGAAGCTGCCCTCGATCGTCGTGACCATCGGTACGATGAGCCTGTTCCGCGGCATCTCCTATCTCGTGCTGGGTGACCAGGCTTTCGGCAAATATCCCGCGGACTTCGCTTTCTTCGGCCAGGGCTACGTCTTCTGGGTGATCTCCTTCGAATTCGTGCTCTTCCTGGTCATGGCACTGCTCTTCGCCATCCTCCTGCACCGAACGAATTTCGGTCGCCATGTCTATGTCATCGGCAACAATCCGCTGGCAGCGCGCTTCTCAGGCATTCCAGTCGAGCGCGTGAAGTTCATCCTCTTCCTGCTGATCGGGCTGATGAGCGGCATTGCCGCCGTCTGCCTGACGTCGCGCCTCGGCTCGACCCGCCCCTCGATCGCTCAAGGGTGGGAACTCGAAGTCGTCACCATGGTCGTGCTCGGCGGCGTCTCCATCCTCGGCGGTTCCGGCACGATTGCCGGCGTCGTCATCGCAGCCTTTGTCATGGGCCTCGTCACCTTCGGCCTTGGCCTCCTGAACGTGCCGGGCATCGTCATGTCGATCTTCATTGGCCTGCTGCTGATCATCACCATCGCGCTCCCCATTGTCGCGCGACGCATCAAGCATGCGAGGAACGCCTGATGAGCGAGACCGAACGCCACGTCTTCAAGATGAAGCTCAATCCAGGCATGGAAGCGGAATACCGCAAGCGCCATGACGAAATCTGGCCGGAGCTCGTCGGCCTCCTGCACGAAGCCGGCGTCAGCGACTACACGATCCATCTCGATGCGGAGACCAACCTGCTGATCGGCGTGCTCACCCGGACGAAGACCCATGGTATGGCGGACCTGCCCTCTCACCCCGTGATGAAACGGTGGTGGGCGCATATGGCCGACATCATGGCAACGAACGCCGACAACTCCCCCTGGGCTATCGATTTGAAGCCCGTCTTCCGCATGCCATGACAACGTCCTTCCAACGCATAGCCGTGATCGACATTGGCAAGACCAACGCCAAGGTGGTTCTTGTCGAGGCGAAAACGGGCGCCGAAGTCGCCGTCCGCAAGACAGCCAATACCGTGCTCGCCGGCCCGCCCTACCCGCATTTCGATACGGAACGGCTATGGGCCTTCATCCTCGACACCCTAGCCGAGTTTGCCGTCGACCCGGGCTTCGATGCCCTCTCCATCACCACACATGGCGCGAGCGCGGCCCTGCTTGATGACAAAGGCGCGCTTGCGCTGCCCGTACTCGACTACGAACACGTCTACCCGGATGAGGTGAACCGTGCGTATGACCGGATCCGGCCGGACTTCATGGAAAGTTTTTCACCCCGGCTGACCGGGGGGCTCAATCTCGGTGCGCAACTCCACTTCCAGCGCGACCGATTTCCGAACGAGTTCGCCCGGGTCTCGACCATCCTCACCTATCCGCAATATTGGGCCTTTCGCCTGACGGGTATCGCGGCGAACGAGAAGACGTCACTCGGATGCCACACCGATCTTTGGCTCCCCTTTACAGACAGATATTCGGCTCTGGTCGACCGCCTTGAGATTGCGGACAAGATGGCGCCGATACGTTCCGCATTTGACATCCTGGGCGATATCCACCCTGATATTGCGCGAAGGATCGGCCTGCCGAAACCGGTCCCTGTCTATTGTGGCATCCATGATTCCAACGCATCGCTCTTGCCCCACCTCATAGCCTTCGGCATTCCCTGCACGGTCGTTTCGACAGGAACATGGGTCATCTGTTTTGCCCCTGGCGCAAAGCCTGGCTCGCTGGACCGCGACCGGGACACGCTCGCCAACGTCGACGCCTACGGCACCGCCGTGCCATCCGCCCGCTACATGGGCGGCCGCGAATGGGAGATGGGGACGAAAGACCAGGCGACCGTCACGACGGAAGCGGAATGGGAGGCCGTCGCAGACGTGGTTTCTCAAGAGCGCATGCTCTTGCCGAGCAGCGTGAGCGGCACCGGTCCGTTTCCGTCCATGAAGGGCAGATGGCATCGCGAGCCGGAAACGGCTGCAGAGCGCAAAGCTGCAGCCAGTCTCTACCAAGCCTTGATGACCGTGACTTGCTTGGAAATCATCAGTTCTGAGGGCCCGATCATCGTCGAAGGACCCTTTGTGGTAAACCGCGTCTATGTGGCAGCCTTGCACAGCCTGACGGGAAGATCGGTCCACGTGTCACCGTCACAGACCGGCACGTCGTCGGGTGCGGCCCTTCTCGCCGGGATCCGACCGTCAGTCCCGCCCCGTCTCGTTTATGAAATCATTCCCGGGCTGGGCAAATACCGCGCGACGTGGCGAAAATTGATCGACAACGGCTTGGGTCAGTGAGCTGCCGCCTCGATCACCGCCTTTTGGCGACGATCGACCCTTGATTGCCACGCCGCCCACGGTGCTGGTGCCGACATCTCTCAAGATGCCGGCGGCGAGGAAACATGACGAAAGCGCCCTTCCGGCTATCGCGCGCATGGTTGAGGAAGCGCCTGCTGGCGTGACCATGAAAGTGAGCATTGAGATCGAGAATGCCGGCGAGGAACAGCAACTTCAGGGCAAGGGCCTCGTGAAGGTCGGGTGGCTCCACCGGTCGTCCTATGCCTCTGATGGCCGACACCAACTTGTCGACAGAGTAAAGGCCGCACTCGAAACGGTGGGCAACGACACCTTTGTCTGGTTCGCGGCGGAGAAAGCGGACGTTCGCACGATCAAGCGTGATCTGGCTGGCCGCAAGCGCGATCGGAAGCGGCAATACGTCGCCTGGTACTGGGAAAAGGACGAGTGATGGGAGCATTACGACAGGATTCGCCTGGCCGCAGCCTTGTCATGACTACGGCTCCAGCCCTGCACAGCGAGCCGTATTGCGAATATGGGTCTCCATCTCGAGCTTGGCCCGCGCACCATCATTGGCTCTGAGAGCCGCGATGATCTTTCGATGCTCGCCGATCGACTCGCGCATGCGCTCGGGATCGGTGATCGGGATCGGCTGACGCTGCGTCTCCGTCACCTGGTCGCGCACCGTCTGGTACAATGCCTTCAGCATGGCATTCGAGCAGGCGGAGACAATGGTGCCGTGAAACTCGAGATCAGCCTCGACATTCGCGAGCAGGTCCTGATTGGCCCAGCACTCTTCCATGGTCCTGGTCGCCTGTTCCATCCTGTCCAACTGCAGCTGGGTCAGGCGTCCCGCGGCCAGGCGGGCAATCTCGCCCTCCAGCAGGATACGGGTCTGGAACACGTCGAAGACGGAGTAACTGTCGGAATAGCGCCAGGGCGCCATGTGCCCTGTTGCGCCCGAACTGGCCGCAGACGGGCTGGCGACGAAGGTCCCGCGCCCCGCTTCGGTTTTCAGAAGTCCCAGTGTTTCCAAGGTGAGCAAGGCTTCCCGCAATGAGGCTCTACTGATGCCAAACTTCTGCGAAAACTCCCGCTGGGAGGGGATTTTTTCGCCCGGCTTCAATTGACCGGACTGGATCATGCCCTGGATTTCGCGTGCCACGGACTGCGGAACGAGCGTCTTGTTGAACATGCGGTTCCTTCCCCGGCGGCGCGCTTCAACGCTTACTGTATTTTTTCATCCCGCCCCTTGCCAAGCGGAAACCGACATGCTTGTTTGGCCTGACTGGTCTGACCAGTTAGACCAATGTAGATTGAGTCATGTTCAAAAAACAAGGGGAACTCTCATGACACGTTCAACCACAATCAAGGCAACGCTTCTTGCAGGCCTGCTCGCCGTAGTCGGCAGCACCGCCCACGCCGCAGATCTCACCGTCGGCGCCAATATCGGCAACGTCCCCTGGGAATTCGAAGACGCCAGCGGCAAGGTCACCGGCTTTGAGGTCGATCTCGTCAACGAAATCGCCAAGCGCCTCGGCAAGACGGTCGAATTCGTCAACACGCCGTTCAACGGCCTCTTCCCGGCTGTCCAGTCGGGCCGCATCAACATGGCGATCTCGTCGATCACCATCACCGAGAAGCGCCTCGAATCCGTTTCTTTCGCGCAGCCTTATTATGACAGCGATCAGTCCCTGACCGTGACCGCCGCCTCGGGCATCCTGGGCCTCAAGGACATGGGTGACAAGGTCGTCGGTGTCGACACCGGCTCGACCGGCGACATGTGGGCCGATGCCAACAAGGGCGAATACAAACTCGGCGAAATCCGCCGCTTCGAGGGCCTTCAGCCGGCCATGCTCGACCTCGTCGCTGGCCGCATAGACGGCTACATCTCCGACATCCCGGCTCTCCTGTACTACGTTAAGGACAAGCCGGAACTGAAGGTGGTCGAGCGCATCCCGACCGGGGAAAAATACTCGATCATGTTCAACAAGGACGATCCGCTCGCGACCGAAGTCAATGCCGTCATCACCACGCTCAAGCAGGAAGGCTTCATCGCCAAGCTGCATGAGACATGGTTCGGCGCGAAGGCAGAGGACACGACCTCGACGGTCACCGTGCTCGACATGCCCAAGGGCAAATGAACCTGTGATGCATCCGGCGGGACGGAAAAGTTCCGCCGGTTCACCAAGGGAGCCGGTGCGGCATGACACTTCTGAATACCTTCTTCAATCTCCAGGTTCTCGCCGACAGCCTGCCAGCCCTGCTGTGGGGTCTGGTAGTAACGCTGCAGATCGGAGTGACCAGCATTCTTGTCGGCCTTGCCGGCGGACTGTTTCTTGCGGTCTCCCGGCTCTATGCACCCGGTTTCTTCAAACTCCTGATCCGCGTCTACATCGACATCTTCCGCTCGATCCCGCTCTTGGTCCTGCTGATCGTCGTCTACTATGCCCTGCCCTTCGTCGGCATACGCCTCTCGCCGTTCCTGTCGGCGGTGACCGCGCTCTCCTTGGTCTCGGCGGCCTACACGGCGGAAATCTTCCGGGCCGGCATCGAAGCGATCCCGCATGGCCAGTTCGAAGCGTCCGCGGCACTAGGGCTCTCCAATCGTCACACCATGGTCGATGTCATCCTGCCCCAGGCGATCCGCATCGTCATTCCACCGCTCACAAACAACTGCATCAACGTGATGAAAGACACCGCGCTCGCTTCGGTGGTCGCCATGCCCGATCTCCTCAAACAGGCGACCCAGGCCCAGGCGCTGGCCGCAAATCCCACACCCCTGATCGGAGCGGCGCTGATCTATATCGCATTGCTCTGGCCGATGGTTGCCATCGTCTCGCGCCTTGAGAAGCACTTTAGCCGAGGGAAACGCTGATGACCGAGACCGCAACACCCCTCATTTCCATCCGCGGGCTGACCAAGGCCTACGGCACCTTCACCGTGCTGCACGACATCGACCTGGACATATCCGAAGGTGAAGTCGTGTGCGTCATCGGCCCCTCCGGCTCTGGCAAGTCGACGCTCATCCGCTGCATCAACCATCTCGAAGCCTTCGCGCCGGAAAGCCGGATCACGGTCGACGGCATCCGGGTCGAGCCGGGTCCGGCACTCGCCAAGGTGCGCGCGGAAGTCGGCATGGTCTTCCAGTCCTTCAACCTCTTCCCGCACATGACCGTCCTTAAGAATGTCATGTTGGCCCCGATGCGGGTTCGCGGCACGCCAGAAGCCGAGGCCGAACGCAAGGCGCGTGAACTCCTTGCCCGTGTGGGCATTTCCGAACAGGCGGAGAAATACCCCGGCCATCTCTCCGGCGGACAACAGCAGCGCGTTGCGATCGCAAGGGCACTCGCCATGGAGCCACGCGTTCTGCTCTTCGACGAACCGACCTCGGCACTCGACCCGGAAATGGTCGGCGAAGTGCTGGATGTCATGCGCAAGCTGGCAGGCTCCGGCGTCACCATGGTCGTCGTGACCCACGAAATGGGTTTCGCCCGCCAGGTCGCAGACAGGGTGATCTTCATGGATGGCGGACGGCTGGTGGAAAGCGGAGCACCGTCCGAGATCTTTGACGCACCACAACATGAACGGACGCGCGGCTTCCTGCGTGCAGTCCTCAATCACTAGACAAGAACAATGACCGGAGGACACCCCGCAATGGCAACACCTTCCACCAAGGCGCTCGATCTCGAATTCGTCCGCAGCCAGTTTCCCGGCCTCGACCGCGGCTGGACCTTCTTCGACAATGCCGGCGGCTCCCAGATCCTCAAGGGCGCCGTCGAGCGGATCAACACCTTCCTCTACGAAAAGAACGTCCAGATCGGCGGCTCCTATGAGGTGTCACAGGCGGCAGCCAAGGCCCTCTACGAGGCCCGCACCGCCGCCATGCATCTCGTCAACGCAAGTCGCCCAGAAGAAATCGTCTTCGGCAATTCGACGACGGCCTTGCTGCAAAACCTCGCCCGCGCGATGCACAGCCAGCTGTCGCCGGGCGATGAGATCGTCGTCACAGTCTCCGACCACGAATCCAATATCGGCCCGTGGGACAGGCTGCAGGAACGCGGCGTGATCTTGAAAATCTGGCCGCTGAACAAGCAGACGCTGACGCTCGACCTCGCCGAACTTGCACCCCTGATGTCCGAGCGCACCAAACTCGTTTGCGTCACGCATTGCTCAAACCTGTTGGGTTCGATCAACCCGATCCGTGAGATCGCCGATTTCGTCCATGCCCGTGGTGCAAGGATCTGCGTCGATGCGGTCGCTTATGCGCCACACCGGGCGGTCGACGTTCAGGCCTTCGATGTCGACTACTATGTTTTCAGCCTCTACAAGACCTACGGTCCGCATTACGCTCTGATGTATGGCAAATACGACCTGCTGCTCGAACTCGACCCGCTTTACCATTACTTCTATGGCTACGACAAAGTGCCGGGAAAGCTGGAGCCGGGCAATCCAAACTACGAACTGGCCTATTCGACCTGCGGGATCGTTGATTATCTCGTGGCACTCGGTGAAAGAGCGGGCGAGACTGGATCAATCCGGCAGAAGATCGAGGCTGCCTATGGAGCGATCACCGCCCAGGAAGATGCGCTCACCGAGCGCCTTCTCACCTATCTGCGCTCGCGCAATGACTGCATGATCGTCGGCCAATCGCTGAACCGCGACAGCCAGCGCGTTCCGACCATCGCCTTCCGTTTCGATGGCCGCGAGGCAGCCGATCTTTGCAAGGCCATGGATGTCGAAAAGATTGCAATGCGCTTCGGTGACTTCCATTCACGCCGACTTGCCGAGTATCTTGGGCTGACCGACCATGGCGGCATGCTGCGTGTCTCGATGGTGCATTACAACACGTTCGAGGAAGTCGACCGCTTTACCACGGCCCTCGACCGCATCCTCGCCGGCGAGGCGGGGCTCGCCAAGGCGAGCTGACCATCAACGAAAGGAAGGCCTATGCGCTTCGATACGGTGATCCGCAACGGAACGGTGGTGACGGCAAGCGATACCTTCGTCAGCGATGTCGGCATCAAGAACGGCAAGATCGCAGCACTTGCGGCCGAACTGACGGATGCCGACGAAATCATCGACGCCACCGGCCTCTTCGTGTTGCCGGGTGGCATCGACAGCCATGTGCATCTCGACCAGCCCTCGGGCGACGGCATCGTCATGGCCGATGATTTCGATAGCGGCACCCGATCGGCGGCGATCGGCGGCAACAGCACGGTGCTCGCTTTCTGCATGCAGGAAAAAGGGCAGTCACTGCGCGAGGCGCTGAAGATCTATCACGCCAAGGCCGACGGAAAATGCCATGTCGACGTGTCCTTCCATCTCGTCATCACCGATCCGACGGCCGAAGTGCTCGGCCAGGAACTGCCAGCACTGGTGGAGGACGGTTACACCTCGCTCAAGGTTTTCATGACCTATGAGGGCCTACGACTGCGGGATGACGAGATCCTGGCGACACTCGACACGGCGAGGCGCACCGGTGCGCTGGTCATGGTCCATTGCGAGAACGAAGATGCAATCCGCTACCTGATCGGCCGCCACGAGGAAGAGGGCAAGTTCGCACCGAAATACCATGCCACCACCCGACCCGTTGCGGCCGAGCGCGAGGCGACCCACCGGGCGCTGTCGCTCGCCGAAATCGTCGATGTGCCCATCGTCATCGTCCATGTCTCCAACCGCGAGGCCATGGAGGAAATACGCCGCGCGCGCCAGCGTGGGCAGAAGATCGCCGGCGAGACCTGCCCGCAATATCTCATGCTGACGGCAGACGACCTCGATCTCGAAGGGCTGGACGGTGCCAAGTACGTCTGCTCGCCGCCACCGCGCGACAAGGCGAGCCAGGATGCCTGCTGGGAAGGCATCGAACAGGGCGTCTTCGATCTGTTCTCCTCGGATCACTGCCCCTTCCGTTTCGACGACCCGGAAGGCAAGCTGAACGAGAAGGGCAAGCGCCATTTCCGCTGGATCCCAAACGGGATTCCAGGCGTCGCGACCCGCCTGCCGATCCTCTTTTCCGAAGGCGTGATGAAGGGCCGGATCGACATCAACCGCTTCGTGGCAATCACATCGACCAACCACGCAAAGCTTTACGGCATGTACCCCCAGAAGGGCACGATCGCGATCGGTTCGGATGCGGACATTGCGCTCTGGGATCCGCGGGCGCGTGTGACTTTGACCAACGAAATCCTGCATCATGGCGCCGACTACACGCCTTATGAGGGGCTGGAAGTCTCGGGCTGGCCTGTACGCCTTCTCGTTCGCGGCAAGTCGGTTATGCAGGACAAGTCATTGGTGGCAGCGGGAAGCGGATCCTACCAAACCCGCAAGCGCTCTCAACTCACCACACCCGCTTGAACCATCATCGAGGCAGGAGGCCCGATACCCCATAAGTCGTCAGTCGTCTCCCTCTCCGTGACAAGCCCAGCCGCCGACGCAAATTCTGGTCAAAATGAGAGGAAAGCATTCACACTTGCGCACTATCCAGAACTAGCGAGATAGTAGCGGACGCAACCAGGTTACGGCGGCAAGGAATGAACGGGGCAACATTTTTCCTGGTGGTCAATTTCGTCGTCGCCATGTCCTTCGGCGCCCTGTTCGTCGTGGTCGCCCGGCGCAGCCAGTCTCGCAAGGCCGCGATGTGGCTGGGCGCCGGCTTTTGTGTCGCCTCGCTCTCCGCACTCTGCGAACTCCTGGTGGCCTATGTCGGCCCGCCCAGGATCTGGGCATTAGGGGCCTTCGCGACGGTCCTCTGTGGGATGGTCATGCTGACTGTCGGCATCGGCGAAATGTACCACCGGCGGATCGACACGCGGATCACGGCGATTTTCGTCTCGGCTGCGCTCTTCCTGGCCTACGTCATCTACGACCTTCCGCGCGGCACGCCCCTCCATGCCTTCCTCTACCAGAGCCCTTTTGCCCTCGTAGTGTTGGCCGGCGCCCTCATCGTCTTCATGGCGCGCGAACACACGACAATCGACCGATTTCTCGGCCTGCTATTGCTGGCGACGGGCGTCCACTTCTTCGCCAAGGCTGGTCTAGCTGTCGCATTCGGATCTGGCTCGACGGCCAGCGACTACGTTCATACGAATTATGCGCTGATCTCGCAAAGCATGACGGCAGTGTTGATGGTCGCGGTCGGCTTGACCTTGCTTGCTAAGCTCGTGCTCGAGATCATGGCCGTGCAAAAAACGGAGTCCGAAATCGACATCCTGTCGGGGCTCTCCAACAGGCGTGGTTTCGACCGTCAGGTCCAGGCGCTGTTTCGCGGTACTGCAAACGGTCCCCATGCAATCATTCTGTGCGATCTCGATCATTTCAAGCAGATCAACGACACCTTCGGCCACCATGTCGGGGACACTGTGATCCAGGCATTCGGCGAGCGGCTGCGGTTCAATGCGCCGCCTGGATCCGCGGTCGGCCGCCTCGGCGGCGAGGAGTTCGCCTTGTTTCTCCCGAGGACGGGAGTAGATGCCGCTGTACAGCTTGCCCAGCGGCTGAGGCTCGAGACCATGACACTGCGCGACCTTCCACCGGCCATCAATGTGACCGCGAGTTTCGGCGTGGCGTCAGTCTCGTCCGAAAACGGGCTGACCGAGGCTTACCGCCAGGCCGATCAGGCCCTTTACAAGGCCAAGAACTCCGGGCGCAACAGGGTCAAGCTGGCCACGTCGGGGTTCGGGAACGGCGCGTGAGGGTGAAGACCGACGGGTCGATTCGCTGGAAATGGATTGGCTCTCGACATCACATGCAATCAACACCGTTCGTCGAGAGCGACATTGGAGGGAGAAAACCGTGGCACTGAACTTGTTCGACCTGAAGGGCAGGCGCGCCCTGATCACGGGATCCTCGCAAGGTATCGGCTTTGCGCTGGCCGAGGGTCTGAGAGCAGCCGGCGCCGACATCGTCCTGAACGGTCGTGACGCAGCGAAACTCAAAGATGCGGCCAAGCGAATCGAAGGCGCCGATATGCTTTCCTTCGACGCGACAGACCATGATGCCGTGCGCGAGGCCGTGGATGCATACGAGGCATCCGGCAAGGCGATCGACATCCTCGTCAACAATGCCGGCATGCAGCATCGTGCGCCACTGGAAGACTTCCCGGCCGACGCCTTCGAACGCCTGCTGCAGACCAATATCGCCAGCGTCTTCCACGTCGGCCAGGCCGTCGCCCGCCATATGATCGCGCGTGGGCGCGGCAAGATCATCAATATCGCGAGCGTGCAGACCGCTCTCGCCCGCCCCTCTATTGCGCCCTACACCGCCACCAAAGGCGCGGTCGGCAACCTGACCAAAGGCATGGCCACCGACTGGGCGAAACACGGCCTGAACTGCAATGCGATTGCGCCAGGTTACTTTGACACGCCATTGAATGCAGCGCTTGTCGCAGACCCGAATTTCTCAGCCTGGCTCGAGAAACGCACGCCCGCCGGCCGTTGGGGTAAGGTCGAGGAACTTCAGGGCGCCTGCATCTTCCTCGCGTCCGATGCATCCAGCTTCGTCAACGGACACATCCTCTATGTCGACGGCGGGATCACGGCGTCGCTATGAAACGGGTCCCAGCGTATTGCGGCAGGAGCCAGCAGAAACGCGTGAACAGCGCTCAAACGGACACGGTTCCACTCGGCTTCAGGCGTCGGCGTGTCTCTGTAGGGCTCTCGCGAAAATGCGCCCTGTAGCTGCGGGAGAAGGCTGATGCCGAGTTGAAGCCGGTGGCGGCGGCGATGTCGGCGAAGGCGGTGCGGGTTTCTATCACCTTGCGGCGGGCGGCATTGAGGCGGAGCGCCAGATAATGAATGTGCGGCGGCGCGCCGATCGCTTCGATGAACAGGGTCTGCAGCCGCCTTTCGCTGATGCCGATGCGGCGCGCCAGGCGCACCAGTGGCAGTGGCTGTTCCAGATGCTCCTCCATCACCCGCATCGCCTGGCTGACGCGGGGGTCTGCGAGACTGATGCTGCCGGTCGACGGCATGGCAGCGGCATTGCTGCTGACGCCGCCCTGTTCGTAGATGAACTGGCGTGACACTTCCAGCGCCAGTGAGTAACCATGCCTCCGGCGGATCAGTTCCAGCATCAGGTCGAGTGTCGGCAGGGAGCCGCCGGTGGTGATGCGCTTGCCATCGATGACGAAACGTTCCCGCACCATAGTCACCTGCGGATAGGCAGCGGAGAAGTCGTCATAGTCTTCCCAGTGCAAAGTGGCGGAGAAATTGTCGAGCAGTGCCGTGTCGGCGAGCAACCAGGCACCAGACTCGATCCCCGCAACCATGCTGCGATGCCGTGCCGACTTCGCCAGCAAGCGCTTTAGCTCCGATGTAGCGTGGCGTTTCCAGTTGTGGCTCGACAGCACGAAGAGCGGGTCTTCTTCGGTCCCTGGCCTAAATGCACCGTCGACCGGGATCGGGATATGGCTCTTCGTTTCGATCGGCTGACCGTCTGGGCTTAAGATTCGCCAGCGATAGAGTTCCAGTCCGCTTACCCGGTTTGCCAGACGCAGCGGCTCGATCACAGAGGCGACCAGGATCAGGTTCGTCTCTGGCACGACCAAAAGGTCGAGCACTGTCGGTGAAGCAGCAAGTGCGGCGGAACGGTCGGACATCGACAAGATCTCTCGAAACTTCCGATAGTGTATAGAACTTGTCCGATCCTGCAAAGCATGCTGCGGCATTCTGTCTCGTAATGGGTGCAACGAACGAGGGAGAATAATCCGTGCCTCTAGCCATGAACCGGGATGTCTTCATCACCTGCGCTGTCACAGGCGCCGGAGACACCACCTCGAAATCGCCGCATGTGCCGATCACTCCCAAGCAGATCGCTGACTCCGCCATCGATGCCGCCAAGGCCGGGGCAGCCGTCGTGCATTGCCATGTGCGCGATCCGGAAACGGGTGCCGCCAGCCGGCGCAATGATCTCTACAAGGAAGTCACAGACCGCATCCGCTCGGCCGATGTCGACGTTGTCCTGAACCTGACCGCCGGCATGGGCGGGGACCTGATTTTCGGCAATGTCGAACAGCCCTTGCCGCTCAATCCCGTGGGGACCGACATGGCCGGCGCCACCGAGCGCGTGTCCCATGTCGCCGAATGCCTGCCGGAAATCTGCACGCTCGATTGCGGCACGATGAATTTCTCGCTCGGCGACTATGTCATGACCAACACGCCGTCGATGCTGCGTGCCATGGCAAAGCTGATGACGGATCTTGGTGTGCGCCCCGAGATCGAAGCCTTCGACACTGGCCATCTGTGGTTCGCCAAGCAGCTGGTCGAGGAAGGCCTGATCGAGGATCCTGTTCTCATCCAGCTCTGCATGGGCATTCCCTGGGGCGCGCCCGACGACCTCAACACCTTCATGGCGATGGTCAACAACGTGCCGGCGAACTGGACCTTCTCGGCCTTCTCGATCGGCCGCAATGCCATGGCCTATCCGGCGGCTGCCGTGCTTGCCGGTGGCAATGTGCGCGTCGGTCTGGAAGACAATCTCTATGCCGGCAAGGGTCTGCTCGCGACCAACGCCCAGCTCGTTGAAAAGGCCGTGACCGTGATCGAGGGCATGGGCGCCCGGATCATCGGACCGGACGAGGTGCGCAAGAAGCTCAAGCTCACCAAGCGCGGATGCCCCACCCGTCCCTGATAATTTCGCGGACGGATCACTCGACAAACCGACATGCGGACGAGAACGTGATGAGCAGAATTCAAAGGGCAGCCTGTATCGGCGGCGGTGTGATCGGCGGGGCCTGGGCAGCGCGTTTCGTGCTAGCCGGCATTGACACGACGATCTTCGATCCACATCCGGAGGCTGAACGCATCATCGGCGAAGTGCTCGCCAATGCCGAACGCGCCTATGAAATGCTGACCATGGCGCCGCTGCCGCCCAAGGGGAAACTCTCCTATGCAGCCTCGCTCGAGGAGGCTGTCGCGGGTGCCGACTGGATCCAGGAAAGCGTGCCGGAACGTGTCGATCTCAAGCGCGGCGTCATTACCCAGATCGATGCGGCGGCCGACCCCAAGGCGCTGATCGGCTCGTCGACCTCGGGCATCCTGCCGACCGATCTGCAGCGCGACATGAAACATCCCGAGCGCATGTTCGTCGCCCATCCCTATAACCCGGTCTACCTCCTGCCGCTCGCCGAACTCGTCGGCGGTGAAAAGACCAGCCGCGCCGTGCTGGAAGACGCCAAGGCGAAGCTCGCCCCGATCGGCATGAAGGGCGTCATCCTCAACAAGGAGATCGAAGGCTTCGTCGGCGACCGGTTGCTGGAAGCACTTTGGCGCGAGGCGCTCTGGCTGATCAAGGACGACATCTGCGACACCGAGACGCTCGATGACGTGATCCGCTATTCCTTCGGCATGCGATGGGCGCAGATGGGTCTGTTCGAGACCTATCGCATCGCCGGCGGCGAAGCCGGCATGCGGCATTTCCTCGCCCAGTTCGGCCCCTGCCTTGCCTGGCCCTGGACCAAACTCACCGACGTGGTCGATCTGAGCGACGAACTCGTTGACAAGATCGCCGGACAGTCGGACGCCCAGTCGGGCGCGCGCGGCATTCGCGATCTGGAGCGCATCCGCGACCAGAACCTCGTCGGCATCATGCAGGCCCTGAAGGCAGGCGATGCGGGTCGTGGCTGGGGTTCGGGCAAGTTGCTGGCGGAGTTCGAGGCGCATCTCTGGTCGGCTGCGCCGGCGCCTGCTGCCGCAGACACCACCAAGCCCATCAAGCTTGCGGACTTCCGCGTGCATCCCTCCTGGGTCGATTACAACGGCCACATGACCGAATACCGCTACAGCCAGTGCTTTGCCGACAGTTCCGATGCGCTGCTGCGCCTCATCGGCGTCGACATGGATTATGTCTCGGCCGGCCACAGCTATTATACGGTCGAGAACCATCTGCGGCTGCTCGACGAGTGCAAGCTCGGTGATGCTCTTTACGTCGAAGCCCAATTGCTTCCCTCGGACGGCAAGAAGCTGCACAGCTTCTTCTGGTTGCGCCGTGCTTCAGACGATGCAGTCGTGGCAACCTGTGAACACCTAATGCTGCACGTCTCCTCGGCCGAGGGCAAAACCGTGCCGCCTTTGCCGGCGATCCTCGCCAAACTCGCACCGCTGATCGCCGGCCATGCCGCTCTTCCGGTACCAGATGGCGCCGGCCGCCATGTCGGGCAGAAGAAGTAGCCACCGCCATGAAACCAAACGCACAAGGATAGCCGCATGGATTTCGCCCTTTCCGAAGAACAGCAGATGATCGTCGATACGGTCCGCGGCTTCGTGGAGAGCGAACTCTATCCGCTCGAAGATCAGGTCGAGAAGACAGGCCACGTGCCGCCGGAGGTCGGCTGGGAGATCGCGGCCAAGGTGAAGCAGCTCGGCTTCTTCGCGTGCAACATGCCGGAAGAGGTCGGCGGCGGCGGGCTGGACCACCAGACCTTCACGCTGGTGGAACGCGAACTCGGCCGTGCCTCCATGGCGCTCACCGTGTTCTTCGGCCGTCCCTCCGGCATTCTGATGGGCTGCAATGACGACCAGCGCGAGCGCTATCTTCTGCCGGCCACGCGCGGCGACAAGTTCGATGCTCTGGCCATGACCGAGCCCGGCGCCGGCTCGGACCTGCGCGGCATGAGCTGCACGGCCCGCCCTGATGGCGATGACTGGGTGGTCAATGGCACCAAACATTTCATCAGCCATGCCAATATCGCCGATTTCGTCATCGTCTTCGTCGCCACCGGCGAAGAAGAGACACCGAAGGGCGTGAAGAAGCTGATCACCTGCTTCCTCGTCGATCGCGGCACGCCGGGCTTCACCATCCGCGACGGCTACTCCTCGGTCTCGCATCGTGGCTACAAGAACTGCATCCTCGATTTCGACGATTGCCGCCTGCCCTCGGCTCAGATCCTCGGCGAGGTGCACAAGGGTTTCGAGCTCGCCAACGCCTGGCTCTATGGCACGCGGCTCACCGTCGCCGCGAGTTGCGTTGGCCGGGCGCGACGGGTCTTTGACCTCGCTGTCTCCTATGCTGCCGAGCGGCACCAGTTCGGCAAGCCGATCGGCGCCAACCAGGGCGTTTCCTTCAAGCTCGCCGACATGATCACCGAGATCGATGCGGCTGACTATCTGACGCTCGCCGCCGCCTGGCGCCTCGATCAGGGGCTGCCGGCCAATCGCGAGATCGCGTCCGCCAAGCTCTACGCCTCGGAAATGCTGGCGCGGGTGACCGACGAGGCGATCCAGATCCATGGCGGCATGGGCCTGATGGACGACCTGCCGCTGGCCCGCTTCTGGCGTGACGCACGCGTCGAGCGGATCTGGGACGGCACCTCGGAAATCCAGCGCCACATTATCAGCCGCGACCTGTTGCGACCGTTTGGAGCATGACGATGCGACCTCCTAACTGCCCTGGAAGATGGATCGGATGACGACAAAAGCCACCGCACTCGCCCGCCTGATCCGCCCGCAGTCGATCGCCGTCTTCGGCGGCAAGGAAGCGGCGCGTGTGGTGGAGCAGTGCGGCAAGGCGGGGTATCGCGGTGCAATCTGGCCGGTGCATCCGACCCGCGAAACTGTGCATGGCCACCGCTGCTACCAATCGGTAGCGGAGCTCCCCGGCGCGCCGGATGCGGCCTTCATCGGGGTCAACCGGAACCTCACAGTCGAAATCCTGCGAGAGCTGAAGCAGCGTGGCGCCGGCGGTGCCATCTGCTACGCTTCCGGCTTCGCCGAAGCGGTGTCGGAGCTGCCCGACGGTCCTGCCCTTCAGGCAGAACTCGTTGCTGCCGCCGGCACCATGGCGATGCTTGGCCCCAATTGCTACGGCTTCATCAACATGCTCGACGATGCCCTGCTCTGGCCCGACCAGCACGGCATGAAACATGTTGACAGGGGTGTGGCCATCCTCACCCAGTCTTCCAATATCGCGCTCAACATCTCGATGCAGACCCGCGGGCTGCCGATCGCCTATTTGATGACGGCCGGAAACCAGGCGCAGACCGGCCTGTCGGCGCTTGCGGCGGCAGCGATCGAGGACGAACGGGTGACCGCCGTCGGGCTGCATATCGAAAGCTTCGATGACCTGGAAGCGCTGCAGCACCTCGCGAGCCGCGCCCGCGCGCTGCGCAAACCGGTGGTGGCGCTGAAGGTCGGCCGATCGGTCGCTGCCCAGCGCGCGGCGTTGTCGCACACGGCTTCGCTTGCCGGTAACGATCGGGTATCCTCGGCCCTGCTCAAACGCCTCGGCATCGGACGCGTGCACTCCCTGCCGCAAATGCTGGAAACGCTGAAACTCCTGCATGTCTGCGGGCCGCTGCCGAACAACACGGTCTCGGCGATGAGCTGTTCGGGTGGCGAGGCTTCGCTGATGGCGGATGCCGGGGTCGGCAAGGCAGTTGACTTCCGCGACCTCAGGCCTGAACAATTGCCGACGCTCAGAGAAACGCTCGGCGCAATGGTGACACTGTCCAATCCGCTCGACTATCACACCTTTGTCTGGGGCAACCAAACACGGCAGGCGCAGGCCTTTTCCACCGTAATGGGCGGCGAATATGGGATGAATCTCATCGTCCTCGATTTTCCCCGCGCCGACCGCTGCGACGCGACCGACTGGACGACGACGGTTGATGCAGTGATCGATGCGCAACGCGAGACTAGGGCCGCGGTCGGCGTTGTCTCCAGCCTCGGTGAAACCATGCCCGAGGCCGTGGCCAGTCGCCTCATTGCCGAAGGCATCGTGCCCTTCTGCGGCATCGACGAGGCGCTCGGCGCCATCGAGGTCGCCCATGGCATCCATGCCGCCTGGGAGCGGCTGGTGCCTGCCCCCCTCCTCTCTGCCCAGCAGGTCGAAACTGATATCATCAGCTTTTACGAAGAACGCGCCAAACCGACACTTGCCGCCTATGGCGTCAAGATCCCCTACGGTATGGTCGCCGATAACCCGGAAAAGACCGTCGCCATTGCTGAGCGGCTGGGTTACCCGGTTGCTCTCAAGGGTCTCGGCATCGCCCACAAGAGCGACGTCGGCGCAGTGCGCCTCAACATCCGAAGTGCCGCCGAGGTCCTCGCGGCGGCCTCGGCAATGGCACCGGTCGCCAGCCGCTTTCTCGTTGAAGTGATGGCACCGAAGCCAGTCGCGGAATTGATCGTTGGTGCGTTCCGTGATCCTATCGTCGGACCAGTTCTGACCGTCGGCGCGGGTGGCGTTCTCGTAGACCTGCTCGACGACAGCGCGATCCTGCTACTCCCTACGAACCACCAGGAGATCCGCGACGCCATTCGGGGCCTCAGGAGTTCGGCTCTGGTCGCAGGTTATCGCGGCGGTCCACGAGGCGATATGAACGCTTTGGTGCAACTCGTCGCCTCTGTCGCAGAATATGTCGCTGACAACGCAACGAGGCTTGAAGAACTGGACCTTAATCCGGTTCTGGTGCTGCCGGAAGGCGAAGGCGCAATTGCCGTCGATGCCTTCATCCGGACAAGGAGTTGAACGCGTGACCGACCCTATCCGCACCCGTCGCGAAAACGGCATCCTCGAAGTCACGATCGACCGTCCCAAGGCCAATGCCGTCGATCTCGCCACTAGCCGGATCATGGGCCAGGTCTTCGCAAACTTCCGTGACGACGGAACACTCAGGGTCGCGATCATCACCGGCGCCGGTCCCAAGTTCTTCTGCCCCGGCTGGGACCTGAAGGCCGCTGCCGAAGGCGATGCGGTCGACGGAGACTACGGCGTCGGCGGCTTTGGCGGGCTGCAGGAATTGCGCGACCTCAACAAGCCGGTGATTGCGGCGATCAATGGCATCTGTTGCGGCGGCGGCCTTGAGATCGCGCTGTCTGCCGACCTCATTCTCGCCGCCGACCATGCCACCTTCGCACTGCCGGAAATCCGCTCGGGCACGGTGGCAGATGCCGCCTCGATCAAGCTGCCGAAGCGCATCCCCTACCATATCGCCATGGACATGCTGTTGACCGGCCGGTGGCTGGATGCGCAGGAGGCGCATCGCTGGGGATTCGTCAACGAGATCCTGCCCGCCGAGGCACTGATGGACAGGGCCTGGACGCTTGCGCGGCTGCTCGAAAGCGGCCCGCCGCTCGTCTATGCCGCCATCAAGGAGATCGTCCGCGATGCCGAGGGCCGGGATTTTCAGCAGACGATGAACAAGATCACCAAGCGGCAATACCGCACGGTGGACATTCTGTACGGGAGCGAAGACCAACGTGAGGGCGCGCGCGCCTTTGCCGAGAAGCGCCCACCTGTCTGGAAGGGGAGATGAAGCTAGCCTGCGCGTGAGGGCGTCTGCGGTCGGCCCGATTGCGAACTTAAACGACCGCCACCGTCACGGACAAAAGATCCGGACGCATAACCAACCAGAACAAGGGAACAGACGATGAGCAACGACAAATTTCTGACCAGCCTGACTTCAGCCGCCTTGAGCCGGCGTGAATTCATGGGCCGCGCCATGGCCGCCGGCCTGACGCTGACGGCCGCGAGCTCGCTTTACGCCACCAGCGCCTCGGCCCAGGAACCCAAGCGCGGCGGCAACCTGAAGCTCGGCCTCGAAGGCGGCTCGGCCACCGACAGCAAAGACCCGGCGAAGTTCCTGTCGCAGGTCATGTTCTGCATTGGTCGCTGCTGGGGCGACATGCTGGTCGAATCCGAGCCGCTGACCGGCCAGCCTGTGCCGGCGCTTGCCGAGTCTTGGGAGCCGTCGGCCGATGCCGCCACCTGGACCTTCAAGATCCGCAAGGGTGTGAAATTCCACGATGGCAAGGACCTCACCATCGAAGACGTGGTGAAGACCCTGCAGCGCCACACCGATGAAAAGTCGGAATCCGGCGCGCTCGGCGTGATGAAGTCGATCAAGGAAATCAAGGCAGATGGCGACAACCTCGTTCTCGTGCTCACGGAAGGCAACGCCGACCTGCCACTGCTTCTCACCGACTACCATCTCGTGATCCAGCCGAATGGCGGGTATGATGACCCGCTCGCCTCGATCGGCACCGGCCCATACAAGATGACGAGCTTCGAGCCCGGCGTGCGCGCCACCTTCGAGCGCAACACGGATGACTGGCGCACGGACCGCGGCTATGTCGATTCGATCGAGATTATCAACATGAACGACGCCACGGCCCGCATCGCCGCCCTGGCGTCCGGCCAGGTACATTACATCAACCGTGTCGACCCCAAGACGGTCTCGATGCTGCAGCGCTCGCCGAATGTCGAGATCCTCAGCACATCCGGTCGCGGTCACTACGTGTTCATCATGCACTGCAACACGGCGCCCTTCGACAATGTCGATCTGCGGCTTGCACTGAAATACGCCATGGACCGCGAAACGATGGTCGAGACGGTACTGGGTGGCTACGGCAAAGTCGGCAATGACTTCCCGATCAACGAAACCTATGCCCTCTTCCCAGAAGGCATCGAACAGCGCGCCTATGATCCGGACAAGGCCGCCTTCCACTACAAGAAGTCGGGTCATGATGGTGCAGTCCTGCTGCGGACGTCCGAAGTCGCCTTCCCGGGCGCCGTGGACGCTGCCGTGCTCTATCAGGAAAGTGCCAAGAAAGCCGGCATCAACGTCGAAGTGAAGCGCGAACCGGGCGACGGCTACTGGTCGAACGTCTGGAACGTGCAGCCCTTCTCCACTTCCTACTGGGGTGGCCGCCCGACTCAGGATCAGATGTATTCCACAGCCTATCTCTCGACGGCGGACTGGAACGACACCCGCTTCCTGCGGCCGGACTTCGACAAGGTCCTGCTCGAGGCGCGTGCGGAACTGGACGAGGCCAAGCGCAAGGACATGTATCGCGACATGGCGATGATGGTCCGCGACGAGGGTGGTCTGATCCTTCCGATGTTCAACGACTTCGTCAATGCGGCCCAGAAGTCGGTCAAGGGCTATGTCCATGACATCGGCAACGACATGTCGAATGGCTATGTCGCAACCCGGGTCTGGCTCGAGGCCTGACGGATCGGCAAGGAGCAGGCCGAAAAGGCGCTGCTCAGGTCCAACGGCCCGTGGGTTTCGACCCGCGGGCCATGCCCGTTTCCCGCATGACGGCTGGAGCCCATGACCCAATCAACCGATACCGGCGGCACCCCGCCCCTTCCCTTTTTGCTGCGCTACCCGCTGGCGACGTTGATCATGCAGCGGCTGATGCTGAGCTTCCTGCTTCTGCTTGCCGTCTCCGTGCTGATCTTCGGCGGGGTGGAAGCTCTCCCCGGTGATTTCGCCACCACCTATCTGGGGCAATCGGCAACCCCGCAGGCAGTTGCCAACATTCGCGGTGAGCTCGGCCTCGATCGGCCGATCGTCAGTCGCTATTTCGAATGGCTGGGTGGTGCCATCCAGGGTGATTTCGGCACCTCTTGGGCCAGCCGTAACTCGGTGACGGAGCAGATCGGCAAGCGGCTCGGCAATTCCCTTTATCTGGCAGCACTTGCCGCTGCGATCTCGGTGCCGCTTGCCGTCAGCCTCGGCATGCTGGCCGTCCAGTTCAGAAACCGTATGCCCGACCGGGTGATCAATGTGATCTCGCTGGCCGCCATCTCCCTGCCGGAATTTTTCATCGGCTACCTGCTCATCCTGGTTTTCGCCATCAACTTCAATATCGCAACCTTTCCATCGACAGTGCATGACGGGATGACTTTGGCTGAGCGGCTCCAGGCCATGGCACTGCCCACAGCCACCCTCGTGCTGGTGGTGCTGGCACACATGATGCGCATGACACGAGCGGCAATCCTCTCCGTGATGTCATCGGCCTATATGGAAACCGCTGAACTGAAGGGGCTCTCCGCACTGCGCGCCATCGTCAAGCATGCAGCACCGAATGCGATTGCACCGATCGTCAATGTGGTGGCGCTGAACCTCGCCTATCTCGTGGTCGGCGTCGTCGTGGTCGAAGTGGTCTTCGTCTATCCCGGAATGGGCCAGTATATGGTCGACGCAGTCACCGTGCGCGACATGCCGGTCGTCCAGGCCTGCGGCCTGATCTTCGCGGCGGTCTACATTCTCCTGAACATGCTGGCCGATATCATCGCCATTGTCGCCAATCCGAGACTGAGGCATCCGAGATGAGATTGAAACAGATCCCCATCAGTGCCTGGGTCGGCATACTCGGCATCGCGCTTGCCATATTCTGTGCACTCTTCGCTCCGCTCATCGCACCCTATGGGGAACGCGAAATCGTAGGCTCCGTCTGGGAGCCGATGGGCGGCACCTATCTGCTCGGCACGGACAATCTCGGCCGCGACCTGCTCTCCCGGATGATCTACGGGACGCGCACGACGCTGACCGTGGCACTCGCTGCCACCGTCATCTCGTTCTCCCTCGGCATCTTCCTGAGCTTCACCGCCGCCGTCTCGCGCGGCATCATCGACCAGACACTGTCGCGCTTCAACGACCTGATGATGTCGATCCCGACCCTGATCTTCGCGCTGGTAGTTCTGGCGGTCCTGCCGCAGAACCTCTTCGTTCTGATCATGGTCATGGCCGTGCTCGATTCCACCCGCGTCTATCGCCTCGGCCGGGCCGTCGCGCTCGATGTCGCCGTGATGGAATTCGTTGAGGCGGCCAAGCTGCGCGGCGAAGGCACGATGTGGATCATCTTCCGCGAAATCCTGCCCAACACGCTCTCCCCGCTGCTCGCCGAATTCGGCCTGCGCTTCGCCTTCTCGATCCTCTTCCTATCCACCCTCTCCTTCCTCGGCCTCGGCATCCAGCCGCCGGCGGCAGACTGGGGCGGCATGGTCAAGGACAACAAAGACGGGATCATCTTCGGCATTTCCGCAGCCCTCGTGCCCGGCACGGCGATTGCAGCGCTTGCCGTCTCCGTCAACCTGGTGGTCGACTGGCTGCTCGGGCGAACATCCAGCCTGAAGGGAGGCCGTGGCGATGTCTGAACTCCTCACCGTCCGCGATCTGAAGATCGAAGCCACGTCCTATCCGCCGGGCGAACCGCCCAAGGACATCACCATCGTCGAGGGCGTTTCCTTCAGCCTGCCCAAGGGACGGGTGCTCGGCCTGATCGGCGAGTCCGGCGCTGGTAAGTCGACCATCGGACTGTCGGCGCTCGCTTACGGTCGCGGCAGCGTGCGCATCACCGGCGGCGAAGTGCTGCTGAACGGCCAGGACATTCTGAAGCTTGGCAAATCCGGCATCCGCAAACTGCGCGGCGACCGGGTCTGCTACGTCGCGCAATCGGCGGCGGCGGCGTTCAACCCAACCCATCGGCTGGGCGATCAGGTGATCGAGGCGACCGTCTCCCACAAGCTGTTCACCGTGGAGGAGGCACGAGCCCGCGCCACCTACCTGTTCGACGTGCTCGGCCTGCCCGACCCCAAGACGTTTGGCGAGCGTTATCCGCATCAGGTCTCGGGCGGCCAGTTGCAGCGCGCCATGACCGCCATGGCGCTCTGCTCCAACCCGGAACTCATCATCTTCGACGAACCAACGACTGCGCTCGACGTCACAACCCAGATCGACGTGCTGGCCGCGATCAAACATGCAATCGAGGAAACACATACGGCCGCCCTTTACATCACCCATGACTTGGCGGTGGTTGCTCAGATCTCCGACGACATCATGGTGCTGCGCCAAGGCAAGACGGTGGAATACGGCACGACCCAGCAGATCATCGAAGCCCCGGCTCAGGACTACACCCGTGCGCTGGTCAATGTCCGCCAGGCCCGCAAGGAGGAAGCCACTGACCAGAGCGATCGGCAGCTGAAAATCGAAAATGTCACGGCGGGCTATTCCAACGGCTTCAAGGTTCTGCACGACGTGTCGCTGCATCTACCCAAGGGCCAGACGCTCGCCGTAGTCGGCGAGTCCGGCTCGGGCAAGTCGACGCTCGCCCGCGTCATCACCGGCCTCCTGCCGCCGGTCTCCGGCACGGTCACCTTCGACGGCAAGGTTCTGACACCGGCCCTGAAGCAGCGCAGCCGCGATGACCTTAGGCGCATCCAGCTGATCTATCAGATGGCCGACACGGCGATGAACCCGCGCCAGACCGTGCGCGACATCATCGGCCGGCCGCTCACCTTCTATTATGGTCTGCGCGGGGCGGCAAAGACAGCCCGCGTCAAGGAACTGCTGGAGCAGATCGAGATGGGCTCCGGCTTCGTGGACCGCTACCCGGCGGAACTGTCGGGCGGGCAGAAGCAGCGCGTGGCGATTGCACGGGCGCTCGCGGCCGAACCCGAACTGATCCTCTGCGACGAACCGACCTCGGCGCTCGATCCGCTGGTGGCGGAAGGCATCCTGTCGCTTTTGATGCGGCTTCAGGCGGAAACGCAGGTCTCCTACCTGTTCATCACCCATGATATTGCCATCGTCCGCGCCATCGCCGACAGCGTGGCGGTCATGCATCGCGGCCGCCTGGTGCGCTTCGGGCCGAAGTCGGAGGTGCTGTCGCCACCCTTCGACGACTATACCGACCTGCTGCTCAAGTCCGTACCCGAGATGGAACTGGGATGGCTGGAGAAGGCGCTTGCGACCCGTCGCATGGAGAGTGCGGGGCACTGATCTCGGAGCGCTAAGACCCCTCTGGCCTCCTGAGCTTGTCGAAGGGCGGGCATCTCCCACAAGCGGGGGAGAGAACATGCGCCAAGCCCTCGGTTCCGCCACCTAGTGCGGCGGCTGGGTTAAGCCCTCCCCCTCGTGGGGAGGGTTTGGGAGGGGAAAAACCACGAACTCGAATTCATCATCCGAAGGCACAGCATGACATCCCGTCCATTCACCACCATCGAAAACCAGTGGATCACCCTTGCCGACGGCACGCGACTTGCCGCGCGCATCTGGATGCCTGAAGGTGCCGAAACCGATCCCGTGCCCGCCGTCTTCGAATTCCTGCCCTATCGCAAGCGCGACGGAACGAGCCCGCGCGACGAATCTACCTATCCGGTCTTCGCCGCCGCCGGTATTGCCGGCGTGCGCGTCGATATCAGAGGCTCAGGTGAGTCCGACGGCGTCATCGACGGCGAATACACCGAGCTGGAACTCGCCAATGCCTGCGAACTGATCGCCTGGATCGCGGCCCAACCCTGGTCGAACGGCTCGGTCGGCATGATGGGCATCTCCTGGGGCGGCTTCAACTGCCTGCAGGTGGCCGCCCTTCGCCCACCAGCACTGAAAGCCGTCATCTCGATCGCCTCGACTACCGACCGCTACAATGACGACATCCACTACAAGAACGGCTGCCACCTCTCCGCCCAGCTCTCCTGGGCCGGCACAATGCTCGCCTACCAGTCCCGCTCCCCCGACCCCGAGATCGTCGGCGACCGCTGGCGCGAGATGTGGAGGGAGCGACTGGAGAACGAGCCCTTCTTCCTGGAGGAGTGGCTGGAACACCAGCGCCGCGACGCCTTCTGGAAACACGGCTCGATCGGCGAGGATTTCTTCGCCGTCACCGTCCCGTCACTCGTCATCGCCGGCTGGGCCGACGGTTACCGAAACACGCCGCTGCTTGCCGTTGAGGGCATGCCCGACCGGTCCAAGGCGCTGATCGGCCCCTGGATCCACAAATATCCGCATTTCGCCTGGCCGAAGCCACGTGCCGATTTCCATGGCGAGGCCATCGCCTTCTGGAACCGCTGGCTGCGCGGCGAGGCAAACGGGACCCAGGCTGTCCCGCAGGTGCGCGCCTATATCCTCGATGCGGTGAAGCCTGCGCCGCGCCGCGACGTCGATCCCGGCTTCTGGATCTCCAAGGAAAGCTGGTCGCCGCCGGAGATGCAGACCTTCTATGTCGAGGCTTTCGGGTCTCTGACGGAAGGCAATCCGGTCCCGCATGCGCCGGCCCACAATGCCACGCTGAAATCGCCGCTCGATACGGGCACGGCGTCCGGCGAATGGTTCACGCTGAAACCCGATGCGGAACTGGCCGGCGATCAACGCGGCGACGATGCGGGATCGCTGACCTTCCAGACGGCACCGCTCACGGACGCGCTCGATGTCTTCGGTCGACCCGAAATCTCCGTCATCCTCGCCAGCGACGCGCCCGTCGCCAACCTGATTGCGCGCATCGTCGACGTCCATCCTGACGGCTCTGCCACCCGCGTCGCCTTCGGTGTTCTCAACCTAACCCACCGCAATGGCAATGCCGAGCCGCAACCGATGGTGCCGGGTGCGCCGACATCGATCCGGCTGACGCTCGATGCCTGCGGCTATCGCTTCCGACCGGGCCACCGCATCCGCCTGTCGCTCTCTTCCGCCTACTGGCCGATGGTGCTGCCCGCCCCGACCGATGCGGAACTGACGCTCGACATTGCAACGCTCGGCCTTGCCCTGCCGAAGCTCGGAGAGCACCAGACTTTCGAGATGAAGCAGCCCGACAATCCCAATCCGCTGCCCACCTACATCGAACATGCGCCGTCTGAGACCCGCCGCCAGGTGCTGCGGGATCTCCAGGCCAACCGCACGGATTACGTCATCTATGAGGATACCGGCCTGTTCAAACATCCGGGCACTGGGCTTTCGACCCGCCAGGTCCGCGACGAGGTCTGGTCGATATCTCCCGGCGATCCACAGTCAATGAGAGGCACTTCCGTCTGGACCTGCGACATGCAACGCCCAGGCTGGTTCGTGCGCACGGTCTCAACCTCGCAAATTGCCTGCACCGAGACCCATTGGTTGATCAGTGCGTCGGTCATGGCTTACGAGGGAGATAACAAGGTGTTTGAGAAGACCTTCCCGCAAAAGGCAATTCCGCGCGATCTGATGTAGCCCGGGTTGCCTTCAGTCCTGCGCGGCAAAACGTACAACCGCCGCACAGAGTGCCTCGAAACCGACGCGCGCGCCGTCGCTCATATGCCGGGCGCGCAGCCAGGCATGCACCATCTGCGGTTCCTCCCGGAACCAGACCTCGACGCCAGCTTCGGCAAGACGGCTCGCATAGGCGCGACCGTCATCGCGGAGTGGATCGAAATGTGCGACACTGATGAAGGTCGGGGGAAGCCCGGCAAGTGACGGGGCGCGAAGCGGATGCGCCACTGGACTGTCGCCGGGCGCCTGCAGCACTGCCCGGTAATAGGCGACGTCGGCCGTAGTCAGCCCCGGTGCCTCGGCCATCTCGGCATAGGAACCGGTGACGAGATCACCGCCCAGCGCTGGATAGATCAGCGCCTGGCCCACAATGCCAGTCAGCCCCTCGTCGCGTGCGCGGAGCGCCAGCCCAGCGGCCAGGTTGCCGCCGGCACTGTCGCCAATCAACACGACCTCGCATCCACTTTCGAGCAGCGACGTGAGCACCGCAAAACAATCGTCGTGCGCGGCCGGCCAGACATGTTCCGGCGCAAGGCGATAGTCGATCGACACCAGTTCCGCGCCGGCATGCTCGGCAATCTCCGCACAGATCGCGTGATGGCTGTGGAGCGATCCCACGACGAAGCCGCCGCCATGGATGTAACAAAGCAGGGTCTTCGTTCGGACCTGCGCCGGACGATACCAGCGAAGCGGAATATGTCCCTCAAACCCGGTGTCTTCCGTTGTCATGCCCGGCGGTTGCGGTCGGTCGAAATGGGCGCAAAGGGCATCGTACCAATGCCGTTGCTGGTCGATCGATGCTTCGACGGCATCGTCTGGGTAGAAGTCTGCGCAGATTTCGAGAAACTGCAGGATCTCGGGTTCTGTCGGTGCGGGTCGCGCGGGCATCGGGTTCATCGTTTTCCGGTTGGCCAGTGGTCTGCCACTGAGAATTTGCTCCAGACCTGAAAGCGAGCCCCCGAGAGACGGAGGCTGCTCTGGTCAGATCCACGAATGGATAGGGGGCGCAATTCCATTAAGGTAATATTGACCGATCGCGTGAAATTTCCAACGAACCGGGTCATGGAGCGTATGTGTGCGCGCGTCACGCCAGAGGCGATCCAGATTGAGTTTGTCGAGCGTCGAACGCGTTCCGACGAGTTCGAAGAGCTTGTTCGACGCCAGTAGAGCAAGCTCCGTCGACAAGACCTTCGCCTCTGCAACCGCGATTTTGGCCGAGGCAATTGTCTGGTCATTCATGTTGGCAATCGCGGCATCGAGTTGCCGACCGCTGCGCTCCAGCATCAGTTCGGCAGCATGGTACCGGATTTTCAGATCCCCAATTGCTCCGATTGTATAAGGGTCATCCACTGCACGGTCCTGTCCGCTGTCAATCCAAGGGCGAGCATAGGAGTTCAGCAAATCAATCGTGCTATCGATGGCCTGCTTGGCAATGCCGAGATCAATCGCTGCGTGAATGATCTGGCTCTGCGGTCCGACCGCGCTTGGATGTTCGTAGACGATGTGGGCAGGCAACACGCGAGACGCGGCAACGCGCACATTGTTAAGCAGGACGGTGCCGCTTACCGTGGTACGCTGTCCGAAGCTCGACCAATCGTCAATCACTGTCAATCCGCTTGCGGCTCTATCGGCGACAGCAACACAGACATGACCACTTTGGTCGATTGCGACGATCGGAACCAAGTGTGCAAAGAGCGCGGCTGTCGAGTAGAACTTTTCCCCCGACACAAGGAAATCCGCCCCATCGGGCACCAGCCGGGTCTTCATGTCTTCGACATTCTTGCCTTTGAATTCCGAAAAGGCGTTGCCAAGTCTGTAGCCGGCGAGCACTTTTCCAAACAGGTCCTTCTTCTGCTCTTCGCTGCCCGTCAGACGAATGACGTCGATAATTTCGAAGTTGCTCTGCGGCATCTGCGCCAGCGAGGCGTCTGCTGACGCCAACGTCATGAAAATCTTCGCGAGAGTGGTCTGCGAGACTCCAGCGCCACCATATGCCTTGGGTATGGTCACACCCCAGAGACCGCTCTGCGAAAACGCGACGATCTCGTCGTACGGTAGACGTCTGTGCTTGTCCCTGTCGCCTGCACCAGCCGCAAAGCGGAGGCGTAGCTCTTCGGCAATCGCGAGCGCTTCGTCATCGCTCGTGATGACATGCGCGTGCTCTGCTGGGGGTGAGGGTGTCCACTCGGAGTTTGGCACGCGCTCCGACACCGCGCTGGCATTCGACACATTATCGTTCATGTGGTCATCTCCATGAATGAAATCGATAGGTGAAATTCTTAAAGCCGCGATTCAGAAAGTGCTGAACCCTGAATAGCCGAGCAAGGGCGCGTCGCAGCGAGCATCGAACCTGTCTGGCGCTTCGGTGCGGACACAACCGCGTTTCGACTCGAACTTCTGACCCGTCACCTGCTCCGTGGGCTGGCTGACGGTGGCATTGCACCCAGACAGCACGGTCGTTGCAAGCACGGCGGAAATCACCCATTTGATGGACATCAGAGGGCTCCTGGAATTTGATGGGATGAAAAGACAGCGGCCTTTCGGCCCGCCCTCACTTTGGAGTGGGGTCGGCGTGAAAGACGGCCGACAGATTGCCCGCGGCCGTCTTGTCAGCAAGCTCAGAAATTGGCGTGCTCAAGGCCGGCGATCATTTCCTCGCGGCGATCCTCGAACCACGGCGGGAAGACCAGCGTGGTGCCGATCGCATCGGCCGGCTCGTCCTTCGCCCAACCGCCCTGGACCGACCATGCGATCTCGAAGAGCGCGCCACCGGGAGACCGCACATAGCAGGACTTGAAGTAGTTGCGATCCTTCTGGTCGGAGACGTCTGTGAAGCCGAGGCCTTCGATATGGGCCTTCAGCTTTAGCTGGTTCTCTTCACTGCCGGTGTTGAGCGCCAGATGATGGATCGTGCCACCCGAGAGCGTCCAGGTGCCCTGCGGCCCGGTCGGCTGGTGCAGCACTTCCACCATGCTTGAAGGACCGCCATTGTTGGGAACCGAGAACATCAGACCCTCGTCGCTGTCGGCTTCCTTTGTCATGCCCATTGCCACTGTCAGGAAGTCGTCCATGGAGGTGCGATCGAAAACCGCGACGGCCGCGCCATAGATGCCGCGAATACCGTGCGCTGCGCCGACGCCATGGGCTTCGCTGGTGATCGGCGCGCGGCTATCGGCCGGGCTCTCGACCAGTTCGTGATCGATCCCGCACGGATGGGCGAGCGCGACACGCGTGATGCCGAAGCGGCTCGTCTTTCTGGCCGGAATTCCGCGCGCGTTCAGCCGGTCGACCCAGTAGTCTGCCGAGCCGACGGGGATGGAGAGCTGGATGATCTTCGACTGATTGGTGCCGCGCTTGCCGTAGATGCCGGGCTTCTTGAAGGGGAAAGTGGTGACAATTGTGGAGGGATCGCCATTCTTGCCGCCGTAGTAGAGGTGATAGACCGGGATCGTGCCGTCGAACAGCACCGTGCGCTTGATCGAATGCAGGCCGAGCGTTTTCGTGTAAAAGTCATAATCTTCCTGTGCACCATCGGTGCTCAGCGTGAGATGATGGTAACCCGAGATAAGCGACATTCCTTGAACCTCCTCAGAACGCAAATGAGCGGGATTTGAAACCACCGCTGAAGTTTCTTCACGGCTGCATGTCTGAATGTCTGGCGTTTCCCTTCGATGTCATTCCCGGCAAATCGGTTACAGCTCAAACAGCGGATCGACCACGCCATCACGACAGACCCCTCCATCCTCCTCGTTCGACCTGGCGCGCCCGGGATAACGGCCACTACCGCGGTTATGCCAATCCCGGTTTCGACCGATCGAGTTACTTTCCGACGGCAGGATCGAAGGCGGCGGCGGCGATGTTCCAAGGCTGGGGCAAAAGTTCTCGATCACCGACCGAAGCGCGCTTAAGGCTTGTTTCGATGCAGCACTTTGACGTCGGCATCGAAAAGATATCCGGCCCCACGCTCAGTCTTAATCAGCGAGGGCTTGGAGGGATCCGTCTCGAGTTTGCGGCGCAGGCGCAGGATCAGCACATCGATGCTGCGATCGAACACCTCCTCGTTGTGGACGCGGCTTGCAGAAAGAAGCTGCTCCCGCGACAAGATCTGCCGCGGAGACCGGAGGAAAGCCGTCAGCAAATTGAACTCGCCTGCTGTCAACTTCACCTCCTCGCCATCGTGAACCAGCCTTCTGAGCTTGATGTTCAGCTCCCAGCCATCGAAGCCGTAAATGGTCCGGTCCTTCTTGGAGCTGATGGCCGGCCGCTCTCGCAGTGAGGTTCGCACCCGTGCAAGCAATTCTCTCGTCCCGAAAGGCTTGGTGATATAATCGACAGCTCCGAGTTCCAGACCGACCACCTTGTCGGCCTCCTCTAGACGGTCGCCGCTGATGATGATGATCGGGCAGTCGGACGTGCTGGAGAGCTTCCGCACAATGTCGAGACCGTCTTCACGCCCGAGATTGAGGTCGACAATCAGAAGGTCGACCTCATCGGTGCTGAGCACTCTCTGCAAGTCCTGACTGCCGCTCAGCCCGGTCACCCGCAAGGCATGTTGCGAGAGGTAATCGGTGAGCAGGCTACGCATAGCCATGTCGTCGTCAATAACCAGAACGTGTTTCACGTCAGCGCCTCGATAAATGAAATGAGGCAAGCCCAGACAGTCTCAGGGCATCGCGAAAAGGTCGGTGGCGTACATTCGAATGTTCAGAAAACGCTCGATTTTTTTGCGCTTCACTCATTGAAACTCTCCTTCGTTCATCTGAAGGAGCGCACCTTAAGCCTCAACCGTTGCAATCACAAGATACAATTATATCAAATATATCATTTTATCGGGTGATGCGTGGAGTTATGGTACCTCTGCATCCGCCCTCTCCGGCTCTCCCTGCCTTGAGGGCAGGTCTTCTTGCTCCATCCACCACCAGTCCTCGGGAAGTGGGTAGTAGGGCGACCAGAAAATCGAAGCCGTTGCCACGCAGCCAAAGGCCCGAAACAGCATAGAGACTACACGATTGGCCACTCGATCGCGTGTCTCACGCTGCGGATGCTTCAGAGACCTTGAAGTACAGGAAACATTGCGGAACATGGGTGAGATCCGTTGCAAGATTGAACCGGTCGACAGGCATCGTGGCAGCGGCGCTCCAAAACCAAGACGTCTGAGGTTGATGGATGTGAACGAGAGCGGCTTTACAGCGCTCATCGCCATCGAACGACGAGTTCGTCCACCTGCCGTATTCCGGCATGCCCGTGCACATTGAGCTGCTGGTCACCCAATTCCAGGTCGAGACGGGAGTTGATGAGTGCAGAGAGTGCCTCTTCCATCTCGATCCTGGCAAGCGCTTCGCCGAGGCAGCGATGCTCACCACCACCAAAAACCGGATGCCACTTGCTCATCGGCCGGACGAGATCGAAGCGATCGGGATCCGCGAAGACGTCAGGGTCGCGCATGGCCGACATTGTCGACAACAGGACGGGGCTTCCTCGAGGGATCACATGCCCAGCGAGCTCAATATCCGCCACCGCCAACCGTGGAATCGAGGCGGCAGAAGGTTCGTAGCGCAGGGATTCGGAAACAGCGGCCGGCACCATATCGGGATAATGGCGAAGCGTTTGCCACACCCCGTCCCTCTGCTGGAGCAGTAGCCCCACCATGATGACGATAGCCGCACGGGTCGTGTCCGTTCCACCCAGCACGACGGATATGATTTGCATAACGGCCTCGAGCGCGGACATCTCACCCGCTTCGTCGATGCTCGCAACATAGTCGGAGAGGAAATCAGGCCGCGGTCGCTTTCGACGATCGTCGATCAGGCCAGACACATAGACGGACAGCTCGGTGATCGCAGCCTCGATGTCCGGCAGATCATCATAGGTCCACGACGTGGTGAGAATCTTGGCGACCCTATAGGAAAGGGATGTGAACAAGGGCACGTCGCATCGCGGAATGCCAAGGATGCTGGCAATCGTGATGGCCGGGATCGCGGCGGCGTAGTCATCACGCAGCTTCATTTCACCGTCACCGAGCTTGTGCGTCACGAGCTCTTGGGCGAGCGATCGCACATTGGACCTGAGCCCCTCCATCATCCGGAAGGCGAAACAGCGTGACAGGGGCTGCCGTCGCCGGCGATGGACGTCGCCGTTTGAAAACAGCAGACTGTTCGAGACCAGGTCCATCACCGGCCCAGCGGATATGCCTCGTGCACGCGCCAGCTCCGTCTCAACCTGCCGTGTTCTCGGATCGCTGATGAGCGCTTGCACGTCTTTCGCCCTCAGGACGAGAAAGACTCCACATTCCCGTTGCACAAAGGGAAACTCCGAACGGTGCTTCCTGTAGAGATCGTGAGGTGCCGCATTCAGCGACTGATAGCTCAGGGTCGGCGGCGCGAGGAACGCTGCGTATTGCGATGACATGATAGAGAAACCTGTATTGTTGACGGGTTCATCGTCATCGCTCACGCATGCATCATTCTTTCAGGATCGACCGATCCGACTACAGTTGTAAGGAGATCCTGGTCAAAGTGGGCGCTTCAGCAGGCTGTAGGATCGTCGATAAATGGCACCGCCTGCAAACCGCAGCAGGCCGTTTCGAACTGCTGGTGGCAGGCGTCGCATTTTGTCCCGGATAGCGCATTGTTTATGCACCCAGTCCGCTCTGACCTTTTGTCTCGCCTGATAGCTGGTCAAGGCACCTTCGATGCTCGACTTTGCTGAAAGTTCCTCGGCGAGAACGAGCGCGTCCTCCATGGCCAGACATGCACCCTGCGCCATGCTCGGAGGCGCTGCATGGGCAGCGTCTCCTATCAACACGACCTGGTCTTGGTACCAGTCGTCCAACCGCAGGCGCATGAGCTCCCCGTAGTGAACGGTGACTTCGGACGAATGCCTGAGCGCCGGCAGGAGCGGACCGGCAATCTCTTCGAAAAGCGGCAGAAGAGGGGTTGCGTGGTTGAATTTATCCGTCGCGCCGGCATCGACGGAGATGTCTGCATAAAGATAAAGCTCAGTCTCGGAGATCGGCTTGCCCAGCAGGCTTCGATCCGCTCCGAGCATCACGGACCATTCGTCGATTTGGCACGTGCTGGGAACGATGAAACGCCAGCAGACATTCCCGACATATTCGGGACGAGCAGCCTTTGCGAACGTCATTCCTCGCACCGCAGAATTGATACCGTCGGCCGCGATCACCAGATCGAAATCACCAATCTTTCCGTCATTGAACAACACCCTGCAACCTTGGTCACTGTTCACGATATCAACGATCTGCCGGTATTCGATCTCGCCGGCGTCGACGGCGAGCAATTGCCAAAGGTCCGAACGCCGGATCGCCCGGCATTGGGCGACATCCTTCCAGTAGGCAGTGGCATCGACGTCCGTCAGCAATCTTCCTCGTTCGTCGTAGAACCGCTGCGAATTCACGGCATGGGACTTCCGGAAGAACTCATCACGCAGGCCCAGATCGCTGATCGCCCTCACGCCGTTTCCAGGGAGAAAAAGGCCTGCACCACCCTCGCCGGCATTACGGTTTCGTTCGACCAAGCTGACCGAGAAACCACGATTGGCCAAAGCCCGCCTGGCCGCCAGTCCGGCAATGCCGGCTCCTACTATGAGTATGCGCATGAAGGACCTGTATGCTGAAGGAGAACACCCGATTGTCTGCGGCGCGTTAGTGCCCGTACGTAACCCAGCATTCGCTGGTGTCGCGAACGAACATGTGGCCTTGAAATGCGGGACGGGAATCCAGCTGAAGATCAGGCAGGCACTCGACCAGTGCGGCGAGGCCCTCCTCCAGCTCGGCGCGGCCCATCGCTTCGGCCACGCATTTATGCGCACCGCCACCGAATGCGAGACGCGCCAGGTGCAGATTTGAGCGCGCGAGATCGAATACGTGAGGCTGGTTGAAGATGCGCTCATCACGCAGTGCCGACAGGAATGACAGGATCACAAGTTGGCCGGCCGGCAAAGTCCAGCCATCCAGTTCGATGTCCTGGACCGACACCCGGACGACGCCCGCAATTCCGGGCTCGAGGCGAAGGGATTCAGAGACGGCGCTGGCGAGAAGGCTCTTGTCCGCACACACCGCTTTCCAAGCAGTGGGGTGTGAAAGCAGCTGCACCGTTTGCGCGACAAGCGCTGTGCGCACCGATTCCGTCCCACCAATGATGAGCTGGATGAGCTGAATCAGCGTCTCGATCCGCGTCAGGCCATCTTGCTCTGCATTGCTCATGTAGCGAGAAAGGAAGCTGTCGGAATGCCCGACGCTCGCGGCGGTAAGGCGCCCATCGAGATAGGCTCGCAGCCGCAAACCGGCGGCCTCGGCCTCGGCGACGGCATCCTCTGACGGATTGGGGCGGAAAAACGCATTCATCTTGTAGACATCGTCGAAAAACCTTGGGAAGTCTTGCTCGGGAAGCTGAAGCAGGCTTGCCAGCGCGATGACGGGCAGCTTCTCGGCATATTCCGACACGAGCTCGAGCCTCCCGGCATTTTGATATTGGGCAAGTACAGCTCTGGCGGCTTTCGCCAGATGCTCACGAAACTGGCTCAGCGTTTCATGTGCCAGCGCGCGCGACACGCCGGCACGGCGGTGGCCATGCTGCTCGCCGTTCGCAGTCAGCATGCCATGGTCGAAGATATCGTAGAGAGCACCCTCCGTGATACCCGCCTGGACCGGCATGGCGGCCCCTGTCGCTTGCAGTCCTGGGTCCGACAGCAGTCTTGCGACATCGTCATGACGCAGGACGACGTAGCCGCCCGTATCGAGGGCGACGAACGGATAGGACGGCCTGTAGCGGGCAAAGATCGCATGGCTATCCGCAGCCAGGGCTGCCGATGAAATGACTGGAAGGGTGCGAACATGATCCGCCATGATGAAGTCCTCGGGTAATCTTGATAGGAAAGTTGAGCAACGCCGGTCCGTTGCCACGGCATGTGAAGCCGCGCCCTGCATGCCTGCCTGACGCTCGCGATCACGGGAGATGTTCGCCCCGTGATCGCGCCGTTCGATGCGGGTCAGAGTTCGTGCTGGGCGCGGATCATCTCGGCCGCCCGCTCGCCAATCACGACGCAGGGTGCCATGGTATTGCCCGTCGTGATCCGCGGCATGATCGAGGCATCTGCAATGCGCAGGCCCTTGATGCCATAGACCTTGAGCTGGTGATCGACGACGGACATGCTGTCGCGTCCCATCTTGGCGGTGCAAGACTGGTGCCAATAGGTGACGGCCGACCGGCGAATGAAATCAACGAGACCCTTGCGATCGTGCTGCCCCGGTGCCGTCTCGCCACGCACGAGCGGCATGAACGCGGCACCGTTGCCCAGTTCTCGGCAGAGCTCCACAGCCGTGATCGCCGTTGCCACATCTTCGGGCTCACTGAGCGAGTTGGGTTCAATCAGCATGGCGTCGTCGATACCCGCCCCCGAAAGCCGCAAACGGCCGCGGCTCTTTGGCTGCGCCAGTCCGGCGAACATTGTCCAGCCATGCTCCGGCGTTTCAAGGCCTGTCTCGGCCGGCGAAGGGACCGGGAACTCCAGCTGGCACTGGAGAATATCTGGCTGTGCCAGCCTGGAATCGCTCTTCCAGTAAAGCGTCGCCTCACAGCCGCCGCCACCCACACCCTCGGGCTTCCGATAGGCCCAGGTGCATCCGAAAGCGAGATGATCCTGATGGTTCTGTCCGACGCCCGGCAAGTGCTGAACCACGGGGATGCCAAAGCGGGAAAGTTCGTCCTCCGGTCCGATCCCGGAATGCATCAAAACCTTCGGCGTATTCACCGCACCGAGAGAAAGGATCGTTTCGAACTGTGCCTTGAATCGTCGGCGCTGACCGTCGATCAAGACCTCGACACCAGTCACCCTGTTCCCGTCGAACAGCAGGCGCGACACCAGGGCGCCCGTCAGGATCGTCAGATTACGATGGGTGGACAGGGGCGCGACGTAGGACTGGAACACAGTTTGCCGCTTGCCATCTCGGATGCGCAGCTCCGCAATGGCGGCACCGCCATCGCTTTCCATCATCTCGCCGTTCGGGCTATCGAAGACGGGGATCCCGAGAGCCTTGGCGGAGTCCAGCATGGCGTGAGCGATCGGCTGCGGCGTTTCGAGCTGGGCGACATAGGCTGGGCCGCCGATCCCCCGCCGATTTTCATCAGGGGCTCCCTGCCAGTCTTCGATGCGCCGATAATGGCCGAGCACAGCCTCGTAGCCCCAGGCATCATCGCCGGATTCAGCGGCGAAGTGGTTCCAATCCTCCCTGTGCCCTCTCGCCCAGACCATGACATTGATGCTTGAGCCGCCGCCTAAGCCCTTCCCCATGCTCAGGGGCAGCTGCCTGCCTTCGAGATGGACGGCAGGCTGACCAAGGAAGCCCCAATCCCGCGACGAGCCAAGGTTGAGCGGCCATTGCGCCGGCTCTCGAACACTCTCCTCATCATTGCTTCCCCCTGCTTCGAGAAGCAGGACGCGCGCGCCGCCGCATTCAGCAAGACGTGCTGCAACGACGGACCCGCTGGAACCCGCTCCGCAGATGATGAAGTCGAATTCCTCGCCGGGCCCGAACTTGCGGGCGCCTTCATGGCGAATGTCGGTCTGTTGCGGGGCTGGCCGCATGGGAACACCTCTTGAAGTTTGCTGAGGTGCAAACCTCTAATATCCAAAATTCCATTTTGCAATGTTTTTATCAATTTTATCATTTTTTAAAGTTCACATCGATGTGAGACGCGCAGGCAACCTTCACTTTGCCAGTTAAATATCGCGGATCTTGGTTGGCAGGAGAAGCTCGGGGTTAGCTCCGAATGGATCCAGTTGCCGATCACGGCCCTATTGTTTCAACCGTAGGCGCAAGCTGAAAGGTTGAAAATATTCATTAACGCGATGGTTCGAATGACACATGACGGCCATTGAGCGGTCCATTGCGCTATCGACACGACGGAATTGTCGGAACGGCAACCAGCCACGAAGACAGGCGCGTCCGCCCGTGACTAGCAGTATGTTTTCGAAGGACAATTCATGAAGAAGATTGAAGTCATATTCCCGCCGTCACGCATGTACGAGCTGAGAGAAACACTTGCAGAACATTTATTGTTTGAATTCATCGTATCCGACGTGAAGGACATAGCACCGAAAAACACGAGGGTGATCGAATACAAGGGTGTGCATCATGAAAGCGATGAGAAGGCCGCCTTCAAGCTTGAGCTGATCACCAACGACAATCAAGCATCCAGCGTTACGGAAGCGCTCGCAGTAGCGCTTGTCGGATACGGAAGCGACAGCAAGATCCTGGTGACGAGCGTGCACGAGGTTCCGACGCATTAGGACAATCCCTGGCATCGTGAATGCAGGCTGCAGTTCTCGTATCAACAAGTCAGCCTGACAGTGAGGGTGCGTCCGCAGCGCACGAGCAGACGCGTCGGCGCAAGCCACGAGGCCGTCACCCAAAATTAGACCATGGCAAAGAAATCCTCGTCGAACGTCTGGGCGACTAATACCATCGTTGCCCCCCTGGACACCTAAGTTCGATACCGACGGCCTCGCTCGTCTGCAATTCTACACCTGCAGACAAATGAGCCAGCAGAGAATTCACCGGCTATTTCAAAGCAACTCCCTCCCCGCGGAAATCGCCGGGCGCACTCAACCCCACCCGCCGACCGGGCCAAAGGCTTGGTGGCACGGACACGAAAAGGAACACGACCATGAAGACCATCATCTCCGCAGCTCTCCTCGCGCTCGCTGCCGGTTCGGCTGCCTTCGCCGCCGTCCAGCCGATCCCGGGCTCGATCACCTATGACAGCAGCAATGTCATGCTCGAAAAGGCCCCGGCCGGCTCGACGTTCTTTCACACCTTCGCCAACGGTGACGGCCGCGATGTTCGCGAAATCTACAAGGTCAATGCCGACAAGTCGGTGACCCTCGTCAACCGCTCGATCTCCAACGCCTCTTAACGAGGTGTTTCGAGACCACACAAGGGGCTGGCTGGGCGAAAGTCCAACCAGCCCCTTTAACCGAGAGATGACTCTGATGAGAACCACGATCATCACGGCACTGGTGGCTGCCAGTGTGGCAACGACTGCATATGCGAGCCTGCCACCGGATTTGGGCGCGTACGAACAGCGCGTGTTCGAAATCGGAATGAGCACGAAGCCTCGACGCGAGGGATCGGCTTGTCAATCCCCGCGATCCCAAGCTGGGTACGGACGCGACGTTCGGTTGCCCATCCTGCCTGCTGCCTACCAGCGTCAATCGGATACTCGGCTTCGAGGCAGATGCTAGCGCAAGGCGCAGAGAGGAGCCCTGCCGTAGCAGCTGGACCTCATGGAGACGACGCAAACCCCGACTGTGAGGCGAAAGCCTGCGATGCGAAATATCAATCATCAACGACAAATGAGGATGTGTCATGGGCGCGAAGACGATCCCTGTATCCGCGTGGACGGCGGCGTTTGTAGCCTCAGTTGTCGGATATGCTGGCACGGCAGCGCTCCTGGTAGAAGCGATGAACGCGCTTGGAGCGCGACCTGAAGCGATCGGATCGGCACTCACGGCTCTCTGCATCGGCATCGCCGTGACTGGTGCTCTGCTCTCGTTCCGACTTCGGATCCCCGTCATCCTTGCCTGGTCCACACCAGGCGCGGCTCTGCTTGCTTCCGCTCCGGCCGGATTGGAGTGGAACGTGGCCATAGGCATCTTCGTCAGCACATCTGCGATGATGATTGCACTCGCACTGATCCCTGCGCTGTCCAGACTGGCTGAACGCTTCCCACCGGCAATCGCTTCCGGCGTCCTGGCAGGCGTGCTTCTGCCCTTCTGCCTCAGGCTCTTCGAGATCGCCTCGATGCAGCCGATGCTGGTCGCGATCCTGCTTGCCGTCTTTGTCGTCGCCCGTCAGAGAGTAAGGACGCTCGCTCTTCTTCTCGTGCTTATGGCAGGGATCGGGGTGACGTTGATCCGGAACGAGCTGGATTCATTCGAAGTCCACATGATCTTCGGGATGCTTCGGCCGACCACACCTGCCTTCGATCTGGGAGCGGTACTCAGCGTCGGCATTCCGCTTTTCCTGGTCACCCTCGTCTCCCAAAATCTACCCGGGCTAGCAGTTCTCAGGAACGGTGACTTTGACGCGAAGCCGGCCACACTTTTCCTCGGCACAGGCCTGGCTTCTCTCGCCTCTGCCTTCTTCGGCGGCCACGGGATCAACCTGGCGGCGATCACGGCTGCGATCTGCACAAGCGAGGAAGCGCATCCGGATCGAAGCAAGCGCTGGATCGTCGCTGTTGTCTATGCCGGCTTCTATTTGCTGATGGCGTTGTTCTCGCCAATCCTCATTCAACTCTTTCTGACCCTGCCACGCGAAGTCATTGCCGTTCTCACGGGTCTCGCACTCGTCCCGGCCCTCAGCGGTGCCCTTGAGACATTGCTGATGTCCAAAACGGACCGCGAGGCAGGCGTTCTCGCATTCCTGGCAACAGGATCGGGGCTCTCGCTCTTCGGCCTCGGAGCGGCCTTTTGGGGACTTGCCGTCGGATTGTTGGCACTCGCAGCCCGCTCCTTCCTCGAAAAGACGTCGAGCTCTTCACGCCAGACCGCTCCATCCCAGAACTGAACCCAATCGGCAAGGACCGGGCTGGCAAACTGAAATACCGAATTTCAAGGATCAGACCATGAACACTCGCGTGAGACTGCCACTCGAAACATCCCCCACCGAAGCGCACCTCGTCTTGAAAGTTCTCGAGGGGCGCTGGAAACTGCCGATCCTTCTGCAGCTGAGCATATCCGGACCGATGCGTTTTTCGGAACTCGCCCGTTCGATACCGAATGTTTCGAAGAGGATGCTCACTCAGCAGCTAAAGCAACTGCAAGCAGACGGCCTCATTTCTCGTCACAGCCTGGAGGGGTCGGCAATTCGGGTCCAGTATCGGCTGACAGGCTGGGGCCGAGCGCTGAAGCCATGCCTATTCTCCCTCTTGCACTGGGCTGAGAAGAAATCGGCGGACCAGCAACTGTAGATCGAACCTTCGCGTCAAAGATGAGGTCGGGCGCCGACAGGTCAACGGCGGATTTCGTTTCGGCCGTCACCTTTCGATGGATTTATCCGACAGTCGAGGCAGTCACCGCCTCGACGACCTGAGGCGATGGCCTTGTGAGATTGTCGAAGATGGCGTTCGCTAGAGCTGCCGAACTGAAGGGAGTTCTCAGAACCCTGGCGCCCAGTCGCGGCCCCGACTGCAGGTCGGAGCTCCGCTCCGACAGAAGCAAAACCTTGTCGGGCCCGAACATGTTTCGCACCACCGCCAGATCTTCATTCGTGACAATGCATTTGCGATTGATGATCAGCATATCCGGCCGAGCCGCGCTTTCGAGCAACGTCTGCATACACCCGAGAGTGCCGCATCCGAGCGGCTCGTAGCCCAGCGCCGCGACCTTTTCCTCGTAGAGTTCCAAGAGTGTTCTGTCGTTCTCGACGATCATGATGCACTCGCCCCCACCTGTCGGCACAGAACTTTCATTGAAGAAGCTGTCGATCGGCAGTGGTGCGACATTGCTGGCGGGCAGCAGGATTTCAAACATCGTGCCCGTCGACGGCGCACTGCGCACATTGATACCGCCGTTCAACGAGGTGACGATGCCATGGACCGCAGATAGCCCCAGCCCTGAGCCTCCCGCGCGTGATTTGGTGGTGAAAAAAGGCTCGAATATATGCGGCAGGACATGCGGCGCGATACCCGGCCCCTCATCGCCTATGGCCAGCCGAACGTATGGCCCGGGCGGCACTTCACCATGCGAAAGAACTCGACGCCGTTGGACATGGGTCGTCGTCACCTCGACCTTCACCGTTTGGCCGCGAGATGAGGCCTGACTTGCATTCTTGCACAAGTTCATCGCGAGCTGATGCACTTCGACCGGATTGCCTTCCACGACGGCCGCATCCCGACAAAGACTGGCATCGATGAGCACGTGATTGCCGAGCGTCACCTGCAGTAGCGGAAGAATGTCAGCGACCGCATCACTGACGTCGAATGGCTTGACGATACGCTCCCGTTTCCGACTGAAGGTGAGGATCTGATCGACGATGTGTTTTGCGCGCGCACCACTCTTGAGAATTTCCTCAACGTAATGCCGTGTGGGTGTCGGCTTGCGAAGCAGCTGGATCGCCATCTCGCCATAGCCCTGGATCGCGCCCAGCACATTGTTGAACTCGTGTGCGATGCCGCCGGCGAGGGTGCCGACCGCTTCAAGGCGCTGCGCGTGCTCCAGTCGCCGTTCGAGCCCCTGCTTTTCTTGCCGGCCCTTGTCTGCCTCGACGAACTCGATGAGCGTCTTCACGGTCGACTGCAGCAGCTGCGTTTCGTCAAATGTAACCTTCGACTGGTAGGCATCGAATTGCAACACGAGTGCGGCGACGTCATGGTCGGCCAGATTTGCCCCGACGAGCAGGCTGGGATACGTTTTCTGCGAATGCATCAAGAGACACCGGCGAATGGCAGGGCATCGTGATGCTCGCCCGACAACGCGCACAGGGGCAGTCTCCTTGGCGTCGTAGAGCTCCTTCGCGAACACCATCAACCGCTGCATCAGCAACTCGCCACCGTCGAACTGATAGCTTTCCTTTGTGTCTCCACGCTCGGCATCATAGATGACGAAGGCGCTGCAACGGGCACCGAAAAAGTATGAGACGGTCTGGAGAGCGTTCGCCATGAAGGTCGGGAAACTCTCCGGCCCACAGGCGACCAGATCGGCCTTCATGTCCGCGATCACCTGCTCGAAATGCAGGCGGCGTTTCAGGCGTTCGGTTTGCTGGCGCAAGCGGTGGATGAGGACGCAAATATAGATCGAAAGCATGGCTGCAATCACACCCAGTACAACTCGACTGAGATGCGCGAGTGACGCTGCATCAGCCGCAATCGTCAGATACTCCGATTGCAGTTCGCCAGCGCGCATCGGCGTGACAGACGCTTGGATCGCCGCAATCTTTGCATCCACCCGGGGCAGCACCGCTAGGATCATCTTGGCATGAACGATCAGTGTCCCAAAACCCTCAAGCCTTCTGGCTTGCGTGTCGTATCGTCCCAGCTGCTCAAGTTTTTCCATGATCCGGCTCTTGAGCATGTCGTCGTGGCTCGATGAAAAACGCATCATCAGGTTGCTGAGATCGCTGGCCCGCGTCAGGGCCTTGGCAACGGCAAGATCCTCGGTCTCGTGGAGCAAGGTCAATGTCTGCCCGAAGACCCCGATCGAGTTCTGCAGAAGTGCATTCCGCGTCTTGAAGCTCTCGACCAGCAGCTCGTCGCGGTCGATCGCGACACTCAGTTCTTCTAGAAGCTTTTTGAGTTTGGTCTCTTCAACAAACCGCGGCCCCTCGAACAATTCGGTCAGGCCGCTGGCGGCAGTGCGCAAACTGACGACGGACGTCACCAGGCCATCATAGGACGACAGAAGCCCTGCACGCGCACGAAGGACATCACGCTGGAGAGCAGCATGATTGACGTCGACGGCCCTCAGATTCATCATGATGGCCTCGTGAATTGATCGGTCGAGATCCTTGCGCGCCGCAACGAGCGCCACGACGACGGCGAAGACGATCAAAGCTGCTATCGGCAGGATTTCAGCGATCCGTTTCATCGGCAATCGCCGAAAGACGCTTCCCATTGTATTCCCCGGTCAAACTGGTCAGAAAGGCTTGGAGGCTGTCGATGTCGCTCTGGGGCAACTCGCGTCCGAGCTGGCTGCGTCCCATGACGGCAATCGCCTCTTGCAAAGTCTCGGCACTGCCATCGTGAAAATAGGGCGCCGTCACTTCCACATTTCTGAGGCTTGGAACTCGAAATACGGAACCGTCACCGTCGGAAGCCTGGAGACGCTCATCCAGATGAGAGTTGACCGCGACCTCGGCGGCTCCCGGCTGGGCGAATACCCCGAAGATCTGAAACATGTTCCCGCCGATGTTCGCGCCCTGATGGCACGATACGCAACCGTAATCGATAAACAGCCGGTAACCTTCCTTTTCGGTTGGGTTGAGAGCGGCTTTGTCGCCGAGAAGAAAGCGATCGAATGGTGCGTTTGGAGTTGCGAGCGACATTTGAAACGTGACCAGCGCATCGAGCACGGTCTCGCGGGTCGGTGGCGCGCCATAGACCTTGCGGAACGATGCAAGATATTCCGGATCGTCACCCAGGCGCGACAGCAACCGCGGCCAGTTTGCGGCCATCAACCCTCGGTCGTTCAGCACGGCCTCATTCTGAACGATCAGCGATGTGAACTTGCCACGCCAGCCGAGCCTGTAATTGCTGCCGACATTGAAAATGGTGGGCGCGTTGAAGGCGTGGATTTGACCGTCGTACCCGATGGTCCTGGGTAGTCTTATGGTCCCACCTGCCTTCAGATCGTGACAGACGCTGCAGGAAAGCTTCTCCCGCCCAGATAAGACCGGATCGTGAAACAGTCGCTCGCCAAGCATCACCTTGGAGGGCGGCAGGACTACCGGGGGCGGCAAGGGCGACAGGGCTGATTGCGCAGCAGATGTCTGCAATACATCGTCGGAGGCTGCGGCGCTCGGCTCGTTTGGAAGGATCGCCGATATCGAAATAGCAAGCCCGACCTGAACCATCAGTCCATACCGCTTTGTCTGCCTCATCGGACCTGCCCACGAATGCATGGCACAGCATGCAAAACTTCAAATATGATATTTTTATCAAAAATAGCATATTTATTGGATTAGTAAATCGGGGAAGATGATTGTGAAGGGCGACACCGCCCCGGAGCTTCAAAAATGAACGAAAGAAAGGCTGAGCAGCCCCCTGATTGCAGTAACAAAGGCCCAGTAGACCGCAACCATCGACATCAAGGCCGACAGGCCAGCTACCACTGCAAGCCAAAGGCCGGGTTCCCGCGTGGCCGCCACTACAGGACGTTCCGGAAGTTCTTCCTCAAGCACCCAGTCCGGCTCCCACTCCAATGCTTCACGAACCTCGTCGAAATCGATGTCTGAAGAGGGGCATTGAGAGCGCCAACGACGATGTGCCGCCAAGGATATGACGACGCCACGGCGCTCAGTTGGGTCCTCATCAGGGCCCGCACTGCGTAAACTTGCTTCGTTTTTGTCTTCGATCATGATTGCACCCAGTTCACCATTCGATGGATGCAACGCCAGCGTTGCGGCAACATTTCCCGCCGGACAAATGCGATTGCGTTTGTAACTCCAACCGCCCATCTCCCCCTGGATCCTGACGATGATTTTTCGGATCCAGCGCGCCCTGGCTGACCACTACTGACAACAGGACATTCGCTTTCTCCGTCGAAACGGAGAAGGTGGAAACGGCATTGGCAACCTTGTCGATCATTCAGCCAGTGGCGTGATCGAGGTGGCGGGCGTCCCAAGCCACCTCTGCCAAAAATGCGGAGAGAAGAGCATTGAACGCAATCGGCGCTTCGAGAAACGGGGCGTGACCAGCGCCCGGAATCCGGAAACACGTCTCCCGCCAAAGTCTCGAAAAGGGCACCCCGTCGATATAATCGAGGTCCACGACGCAATCTTCCCGCCCGTTCACAACGGCAGTCTTGACCTGAGTACGGCTGACGACGTCACGCTGATTGCTCTTTTCTTCCAATCGAAGCGTCGAAAGGAGCGTACTGCGGAATTCTTCATCGGTGCGCTGAGCGGCTCGCTTCATGAATGGCTGGGCCGCCGCACCGAATACACTCTGAACAAAACGATTGGCTTCATCGTCGCTCATCTTGCCGCGACCGGAAAGTCCCTCCAGCAGGTCGCCCCGAAAGCCTTCTGCAATCATCGGGCCGACGGGCGGCGCACCGGTAATGAAGAGACCTGACGCCGCAAAGGAACGCGCCAGCATCTCCATAGCGATATGCCCACCCAGCGACCAGCCGACGAGGACAGGCGACTGGACATCGAGATGTTCGAGCAATTCGATCGCCGCCTCGGCGAGACCTGGCAATGGGTAGGTTCGGCTCTTGTCATGCGCATCACCCGACTCGCCGTGCCCCGGGAGGTCGAAACTGATCATCCGGTAATTCTTGAAAGTGTCGTTGCGCGTTTGCTTTTGGAAGGCCTGCCGTGAGGCGAAACTCTCGTGAATGAAAACGACCTCGGGGCCGTCACCGCCGGTGATTTCGACGGCTATGACGCCATGAGACGTATGGACTGCCAATCTGTCGGATAGCATGAAATCAAGCTCCTGATGTTGAGCTGCAAAAATGCCTGACGTTGAAAACTGATGGAGGAATGGCCCACCCCGCGACCAACATTCTGTTGGCCGCGAAGAGGCTCCATCGCCAGAACTATTGGCCGCGGCGAACCATTTTGAAGGCGAAGAACTGTGTCTTCTGACGGGAGGAGAAGTTGTTGTCGGCTGCAAGCAGCAGGACTTCGGTTCCGTCGCGTCCCTTTCCGATCGCCATCGCCTCGATGTTGTCGGGTTCAAGCCCAATTCCGTTGAGGTCCAGGACTTCGGTCTTCAAGACGGGAGAAGGATATCCATCATGCTCGGCGAGAGATGGGATGTCGGAAACATCGGTTGCGTTGAGCAAATCGACCATGAATATCTTGATCGTGTTGCCCGCGCCGTCCGCGAAGCTCCGCTCCACTGTCAACAATCGCCCATCTCCAATCGACACCATCTCCGACAGGCCGATCATCGCCTTTTCAGCGCTGTTGCCAGACTGAGGGATCGGCGAGATCATGTAGACGTACTGGGCCTTTTGCTCACCTGTCTCCGCATCGAACTGAACCATCCGGGCCGGACTGCCTTGCAACATCCCGGGCTTCGGGCCGTCCTGCTGGAGGGCCGCTTCCAGTGCGACAAGCACATCGCCGGACGGTAATTTGGCCAAGGATTCGAATGAGAGATTGTCACGGATACCCGAAGATCCATCACCCGCCGGAGCAAAGCCTTCCAGTTCGGACAGTTGCTTGAGATGCCGGCCATCCGCACTGCTCAAATGAACGGAGGGCGGCAAGTTCTGCTTTCCTCCACCCTCGCTCGTCCAGTAAAAACCGCCTTCCCCGATGCGCAGGGCCTCCGGGTCCACGGACTGGGGAGCGAATGGTTTTCCTTCTGGATCAAGCAGAGGCGTGTGGCGCAGAACAGAGACATCCTGCAAGCCGAGTTCCGTGATCCCGACATCCAGCTCGTAGATCCTCGCAGGGCCTTTTTCGGCGCGATCATCGCTGAGTGCGACGAAGCGACCGGTCGCCTCGTCGAAGTCCAATCCGGAGATGCCGCCAAACTCGACGCCAGCCTCCACATGGCCGGTCGGGATCACCGCTTCGCCGAGATAGGTGAAGGCGATGCCTGCGGCGCAATCGCCAAATGGGCAGGGCTTTTCGAAAGTCTCACCGATTTCGGTGGCTTGCGGGCTGACCGCACCGCAGACGACTGAGAGCGCCGCAACGCTCAAAACGGCAGTGGCCTTGGAAAAGCGAGGTGCACGGCGGCGTAGGACGTGGCGAATGATCGTTGAAAATGCATTGGTCAAGGACATGAAGAAAAGCCTCTATGTTTTGGACTAATCCTTCCTTGGTAGGGGCGCCGGTCAACATCCCAATTTCAAAACGAGTTTTGTCAGTTACAATTAGAACCTTGGCTGGCTCATCCTCGAATGAACCATCCCTCTTGCTGTCAACGATGTGCGGGAAGACCGTGGAAACTCAGCCGCCGGATTTGGCCAGGTCAAGGACCTGCGGCGGTTTCGATCCGTCCATGTTCGCTTCCGTCAGGGTTAGGCGGATCAAGTTGGATATTGCCTCTGCGATCGTAATCAAGGCGTCGCGTTCCTCATGCTCCAGGGATCGCGGCTTCGTGTCGATGACGCAGATCGAACCCAAGGCAAAACCCAAAGGATCGCGCACAGGAGCCCCGGCATAAAAGCGAAACCCATACGGTTTTTCCAGGGTGGGATTGTCTTCGAAGCCGGGTGCTTTGCTCAGATCCTCCAAGACAGTGATCTCGTTCGCAACCAAAGTCTCGTTGCAAAATGCCCAATCCCGGGACGTACCCTCACCATCAAAGCCCACTCGAGCCTTGAACCATTGCTGATCTTTGGTGATCAGGGTGAACATGGCGATCGGAGCCTTGGTCACAAGGGCTGCAAGCCGCACAAGACTGTCGAAGCGCCCATCGGGATCCGACCCCACCAGGGCCGTCCGTCGAACAGCTTCCAGTCGAGCCCTTTCATTCAGAGGTCGCGCATATGCAGCGATGTCTGTGTCTTCGAGAAGCCGGGCTTTCAGATGGTCAATGATGGCTTTGCTCGCCTCGGTCGCGGTGGGCAGCATCTGCATCTGGATCCGCATATCGCTTCGGGCCGCAGGAGAGCCGGCCCCCTTTTCCGTGAAGGTGAAGACCAGCGTTTTCCGATAGCGCGGATCGCTGCTAATTGCAGTGACAAACTTCTTACGCTCCGGATCCCCGGCACCTTCTACGATCAGCAACGTTGGGGGAGCTGACTTCAAGTATAAGCGAAGCCTTTCGACGTTATCGGCAACGTCGATCGTCAGGCCAGAGCCAGGCAAGCCGGCCGCCAGCCAATCATCCGATCGGCCCTTACTGGCAAGAATGACGGCATTTGCGCTGGTAACCACAGGATCCTGCCCGGTTTCTTCAATGAGATTGAGGACTGACTGTCTTGGAATCCGCCGGTGACCGCCAGGGGTTTTCCAAGAAGGGAGCTGTCCGCTTTCGACCCACATCTGGGCCGTGCGAATTGACACTCCGAGAAGTTCTGCGGCATCTGCCGTCGTGAGGATATCTTTCATCATCCGCCCCAATACACTGGGAACAGATGTAGGAAAAATTAGAAAATTTGCAAGAAGCGAAACCTCACGAGGACAGGATACCTCAGAGCACCGCCCCCTGTTCTGGCGAACCAGTCGAGGAGGCGATGGCCTGATTAGGCAAGGCTGTTTCAATTTGTCGAAAGGCTCTTCGCGGCGGCGTCGATCGTATCGGCGATCTCCTTGGCGCGGGTGATGAACAGGGCGTGGCTGCCGGAAACCTTCGTGATCTTGGCACCGATGCGCTCGGCCATGTGGACCAGCATTGCCTGGTCGAAGGCCTTGTCTTCCGTCGCGATCACAGCCCAGCTCGGCTTGCTGCGCCAAGCAGCATTTTTCAGCTTGGTGCCGAAGACCGACATGTTGATCGGTATCTGCGAGTCGGCCATAAAGTTTGCCTGCTCGTCGCTGACGTCGTGGGCGAAGCCCTGCTTGAACTTTTCTGGCTTGACGAAACCGTAACCGTCCTCACCGATTTCAAGCACGAATTCAGGCGTCGGAGCGAAGCCTTCGTACTGCTGTGCAGTCGTTTCGCCGGCATCGGGGGAGAGCGCCGAGACGTAGACCAGTCCTGAGACCTTCGGATGCACGCCGGCTTCGGTGATGACGGTCCCGCCCCAGGAATGTCCGACGAGAATGGTCGGGCCATTCTGCAGGTCGAGTAGACGGTTGGTCGCAGCGACATCGTCTTCCAGGGAGGTGAGCGGATTCTGAACGATCTTCACGTGATAGCCTCGCGTCGTAAGCTCCTCGTAGACACCGCGCCAACCAGCGCCATCGGCAAAAGCGCCGTGTACGAGAACCACATTCTTGACCGGAGCGGCGGCTGCCATCGCGGGCGTGAACATCGCCAGAGCGAGGGCCGTGGCGCCGGCCAGCGTGAGAGTGAGCTGTGTCAGTTCCATCATCGTGTTCCTTCTTGGATATGAACGTGAGTGTTGGGCGAGATATCGAAACTCCATCCTTGCCGGGCAACGGGGCGGGGGAACCGTTGCCCGGCGGGAGGCCGCTGAGTGAACCTGCTTGGGAGGGGACATCAGGTCGTCAATCAGCATGGATAGAATGGCCGTTGCTCAGTTCGAACGATATCGGCCTTCCGTCTCGTCAGGGCATCCCATGGTATTAGCCGTCTAGGACAAGCTGGCAGGCCCGGTACCGATCCTGAGAATAGGACGCGCCTCGTCGCAACCATCTGCTGGCACTTGTTGCCCGAAGCTTGGATTGCGAAACATGCAACGGGAAAGGCTCGCGGCGCAGGAGAGTCGCGCACGCGAGGCGCGACCGCCCCGGCAAAGCGAGATGCCGGGGTGATGCCTGGGTGAGGAAGGACGTTTTGAAATCCGCGATATTTCGAAAGCGGCGGATTACGCGAATCCGTGCCAGGACCGCAAAGCTAGCGCGCGCCGCCAAGCCGGCGGCCAATTCCCCTGCGGGAGTTAAGGTGGAGGCTCGCCTCACCCTGCCTCTCTCCTCGGGCCCTCATCGCATTCAAGCTGGCCGACAAGGCGTCATACCGGCCTCTAGAAGCGTCTTCGATCTCACTCCTCATGAGGCCGATATCGTTCAGTAGATGGTCCGGCAAACTCAGCATCAGTTCCACACCCTTGCGTCGCTGCTGCCAGCGCACCCAACGGCTGATCAGATCCAACTTCCGCGCGGTATCAAGCGACCGGCAGGCTGGCCGGGCGATCAAGTGTCGCAGACTTCTCATCATATGAATGTACTCCATCCCTTGTTTGCGCTGCGCTTGAACTGGTCAAGGCAAGCCAACGGGATGCGAACTACGCTTTGCCCTCAGCTGCAGTGTTTCAGGAACGGAGAACGTTCTTACGAATGCAACGTAGGCTCACGTCCAATGCGCGATGGCCTCTGAGCCTCCTAATGTATCTCCGCTCAAGACAGTGGGAGACTGAAAGAAAAGCGAGCACCACCCAGAGCACTGTCATTGTCGGCGTTCATCGTCCCGTCATGGGCCTCGATGATCGACCGCGAGATCGGCAAACCCTTGCCCATCCCACCGTCGTTAGTCGTGAAGAAACTTTCGAATGTGCTTGCAGCCCTGTCTCCTGGTATCCCGGGGCCGGAGTCCTCGACAGAGTAGTGGGCCTGGTAGCTCTTGGCAGCGGTCCGCACCAGGATCTCCCGCTGCGTCGTGCCAGACATGGCCTGAACAGCATTCACCACGAGTTGACGATGACCTCCCGCAATTGAATTCCGTCAACATGGACCGGATGATTGAGCCCAGACCGATGATGCGTGACCTTCGCTCCTGCCGGCGCCGTGAAGCCATGTTGCGCACACGCCCGATTATGCCTGCAGCACGTCTTGCATCGGCAACGATCCGGCCCATGATATTCTTGAACTGCGAATGTTCCGCATCCGGCCCGTTGAGCCACCGCAAGCCTGCTTGGCCATAGGTGGTGATCGTCGGCGGTCTCGGGTGTGCGGCGCAGGTGGTCTCTGAAGGTCTCCGCGTCCATCTGCAGCGCGCTGATGATTTCATGAGCAGCGCCGGCGTCTTTGGTCCAGACTTCGATTCCGGCGACGGAAAGCAGCGAGGTGATCTGGCAGATCTCTGAGGGAACGGTCATCGGCGAGTTCTTTACTCACATGCAAAAATTCGGATGAAGAAGGGATATACTATGCATGTAGCAGGCATAAGGCGCGAGGCCCACGCGGCATGGATGGGACGCGATGGTGACGAGGATCACCCTGACCAGGATCACGACGTCGACACCGCACCAGCATCGGGCATGCCGACACGAAAGATGAGCAAGCTGTCTCGAAATGCTTCCAATAGGTTACTTTTTTTGGCATGACCTATGGCCATAGAACAAAAGCTTTTGCATGAATCGGGGCAGACCGTGAAGAAGGCCGCTTCAACCATTTATATAATTGATGATGACGAATCCATGCGCTCATCGCTTGAGTTCCTGTTTCAATCGGTGGGCTTTGCGACCCGAGCATTCGCGTCGACATCGGAATTCCTCGTCGCCGCGCGCACGGAAACCGAAGCGTGCCTCGTACTTGATATACGCCTGAAGGGAACGAGTGGCCTCGAATTTCAAGAGCAGCTTCGTCGTTCCGGGATCGATATACCGGTTGTCCTTATGACCGGTCACGGAGACATTCCCATGTCTGTCCGTGGCATGAAGGCGGGGGCCATCGATTTCCTCACCAAGCCCTTTCGCGATCAGGACATGCTGGATGCGGTGACCTCGGCGCTCAAGGTCGACCGCGTTCGTCGCGCCGTGCAGGAAATGCTGGCCGACGTCGAGATCAAGTACAAGTCGCTGACAGCGCGGGAGCAACAGGTGATGTCCATGGTGGCCAAAGGATTGCTTAACAAACAGATAGCCGGCGAGCTCGGGATCAGCGAAGTGACCGTCAAGATCCATCGAGGCCTGGTGATGAAAAAGATGGGTGCACGAACCCTTCCCGACCTCGTCCGCATGGCTGACGCCCTCAGCCAGGAGGCTAAAAATCGCATCACGAACACTACGGGCTGATTTTCGAAATGTCTTAAGCATGACATTAAGGACTCAAACATTACTCGTGCCAAAAAGACCCTTCAGATGTCGGTTGTGCGGAAAGTGCGGATTGCGGTCATCGATGACGATGACTCGTTCAGAACGGCAACAGAATGGCTGATGAAGGCGCATGGTTTTGCGGCTGCAGGCTATGCATCTGCCCGATCCTTTCTCGATGAGGATTTGGAAGAAGACTTCGACTGCATCATCTCCGACATCAGCATGCCCGAAATGTCAGGCATCGAGCTCAAACAGTGTCTGAACAATCGAGGTTCGCAGATACCGGTCATCTTCGTTTCGGCGCAAACCGACCCTTCCCTGCCTGCCCGTGTGACTGAAATTGGCGGAGCGGCTCTGTTGCAGAAGCCGTTCCACGGCCAATACCTCGTGGATTCCGTGAAGCTCGCCGTTGGAGAAGCGGACAATTCCTGAGCGTCATCAAATACAGCTGCAGATCCGCCGAAGTAGCTCTCGCCCAGTTCATGTTGGCTCATATCCGCTTTGGCAAAACCGGCATTGTTACATGGTCACCCCCTGCGGTGCTCAAGGTAGGAATGGCATCGCAGGATCGGCAAGTCGCCGCCCAGACGTCATCTCATTGACAACATGAACGAGTCCCTGGCGATCGATGCGGAAATGACGATGGAGGTCACCGATCGTGCCGGTCTTCCCGAATGCTCCACGCCATGGGATAAGGTGCGATGTCCGCAGACGCCACCGAGCCACGACAGGGTGGCGGGGTGACCACCGATGACGGTGACAATCACGCAGTCGCGCGGGACGCCGGCAAGGAGCCGCTCGGCATGACTGAGGGCATTCGGGTCTCAGGTTGGCGCACACAGCGGCTCTTTGACGAAGGTTTCATTGCCGGCGTGCGCGCCGAAATCGCACCCGGTCCGGTCGGGCTGGCTGCGCTCGTCATGGTCGGCGTCGTCCTCGATCGTTCGACGCCGGAAAGCTTTGCGGCATTTGAAAGGGCCGTACTGGAACTGAAGGAAGTCCTCGATTGTAACCTTGTCGCTTGGGACTTCCGTTATCTCCTCAAGATCCGCGTCAAGGACATGGCCGATTTCAACAAGCTCCATGGCAGCAAGCTCATCGCACTACGTGGCGTGCGGCAGTCGCGAACCTTCTTCGTCGTGAAAAACGTCAAGGACAATGCGCGATTGCCCTTATGAGTGCGGCTACCGTCTCATACGCGCATTGGTAGCATGATGGCCGCATTGTCGCGACAGGTTGCAATCGATTTGGCACGGCTCTGCTTCTCCTCGGAGAGATATGCGGCAAGGTTTGCGATCGCGCGCGTCGTCGGCATATCGATGCCATGAGCTTCCGCCAATTCCATCACGGCCCAGCAGATGGACGCAAGCTCAAGCGGGGCGTCCCGTTCAAAGTCCTGCAGCATCGAGGTTTTGACCTGCCCCATTCGCCCTCCGATCGCCAGGAGTTCTGCAGCATCCTGCCGGATATCGGCACCGCAGGCTTTGGCCACCGACATGGCCTCTTCGAGCATGCGATGCGAGATATCCCGCAGTTGCGCATTGCCGAAGAGCTCCCCGAGGGTGGCACCTGACGTGACTGACAAAGGGTTGGAGCAGAGATTGAGGAGTGCCTTGGTCCACACAGCATCAGCAATGTTCGGAACAACGCTTGTCGCGATGCCGGCCGCTGACATATGAGCCGCAACCGCCACAGCTTGTCCCGTCTGATCCTCCGACAAAGCCCCAAGGGTAACCCTCATTGGATTGATGGATCTAGCAACACCTGGGCCGAGCCGCTCGGCCGTGATCATGGTTACGCTTCCCAAAACCTGACGTCGGGGCAGCAAGTCCTCAAGAATACCGGTTGGGTCGACCGCCTTGAAACTGGATTTTCTTTGTCGAACGTCGCCTTCGAAAAACCACCACGGGATCCCGTTTACGAGTGGAACGAGCAATGTTTGGGATGAAATGGCATGACGAATGGCAGTAACGAGTGAGGGCAAGTCCTGGGATTTCGGACAAAGAAATATGACATCCCGAATTTCTAGTCGGTCGGAAGGCACAACGTTGACCGGCACTCTGCGATCACCCTCGAGATCGATCAATCGCACACCCTGGCTTCTGATCGTACGCAGACTGTCGCCTCGCGCTACCAATGTCACATCGTTACCTGCCCTCGCGAGCCGAGCGGCGATGGTCAGACCGATCGCGCCGGCTCCGGCGACGCCGATACGCCCCATAGTACTTGAATCATCTGGCCTGGTATCGCCCATGTCTGTTCCTCACTGCTTGAGACACCAAGGAGTGACGGGGGCCCAGTTAATGGAAGTTTTCAGATCTGGCGTCATTGGCGGCAGATGAAACCAAGCGACGGTCTCGATAGCGAGAAAGCGATCAGGCGAGATGCACGCCAACCAAACATTGTCGATGGCATGTCATTTGGAACAAGAATCAGCCGTTTGAAACAGTGCGGACACCTGCAGCGCTAGGTGTGGTGAGTTGGAGCGGCCGGGTCGCCAGCGACACCGGGCCGAGCCGCGAAATCACTCAAACCAGGAGCTTCTTTATGAGTAAAAGCGTCCTCCGAGCACCCGGCCTTGCCGACTACGATGCCATCGAGGCACAGGCTTTGATTGACTGGCACCGTCAATGCCCGACCCAGATCGGAAATGAACATGAGTTTCGATGTATAGCCATTGGTCGCGGATGTGCGATCTCGCTCCCGCCTGCAGGTGGTCCAGTCTTCAATCGCATACTCGGACTGTCGACATCCGATGAGTTGGAGCAAGCTTATAGCTGGATGCAAGAGAGACAAGCAGCGGGATATCTGCAGTTGGATCGAGAACGGGCGTCACCCGACGTCAAGCGCTGGATGGTCGCGAGGAAGCTGGTCGAGAAAGGATCCGCTTGGGCGAAGCTGATAGCGGTTTCAGGCGCACTAGACCGACCGTCGAGCCCTCTGAAATGCCGTGCCGTCCGATCGGACGAAGCCGATTTGTTCGGCACGCTCGTTTGTACCGGCTTCGGAATGAATGAGACGTTGGGACGTGTCTGGGCGTCAATCGTGGGCAAGGAAGGCTGGTCCTGCTTCTTTGCCATGGATGGCGACCGGGCAATTGGGACAGGCGCTATGTACTCGTCAGGCGATCAAAGCTGGCTCGGTGCGGGTACCACGCTTCCTGCCTTCAGGGGTCATGGTGTACACAAGGCACTGATCCAGGCACGCCTGGACGCCGGCATCGCGCGAGGGAGCACCACTTTTGTCGTCGAAGCAACAACCTCTTCCACCGAAACCGACATCTCGCTCAACAACCTCAAACGGTGCGGTTTTCACCACCTGTATACGCGCAGAAACTTCGCCCTCTAGGCGATCGACCAAGAGGGCGCTCATGATCAACGCCGCGCGTGCGACCATCAGAAAGCAGATCGAAAGACCGGAATGCAGCAGACGGCGCCCAACTGAAAAAGCGGCGAGGTGAAAAGGCACCTCGCCGTCATTGCCTGAACTCAGGCGGCGTTCTTTGCGTAATCAGCCGTCGGCACTTCGGCGATCGTCTT
>UBNV01000007.1 GCA_900466945.1 Hyphomicrobiales bacterium | reverse complement strand
GCAGATCACGCTCGTCCGGTCGGCCGCCTTGGCCCGCTTGAAGGCCTCGGCGAGCTCTTCCGGATCGGCAACCGTTTCGGCAATCGCCCCCATTGCCCGCGCGTGAGCCTCGAAATCCACCCGGAAGGGTTCGGCAACCGTCGGGCAATCGACGAACAGGTTGTTGAAGCTCGGCTGGCCGGTATTGTTCTGCAGCTTGTTGATGACAGCAAAGCCGCCGTTGTCCAGCACCAGGATGATCAGCTTCTTGCCCGTCAGCACCGAGGAATAAATGTCGGAATTCATCAGCAGATAGGAGCCGTCTCCGGTGAAGACGATCGTGTCGTGGTTCGGCTCGCGCTCGCATTGGGCGATGCGTGCACCCCAGCCGCCGGCGATCTCGTAGCCCATGCAACTGAAGCCGAATTCGACATCGACAGTGCCGATCCCGAGCGTGCGCCAGTTCGCAGTCACCTCCGCCGGCAGGCCACCGGCCGCAGCGACGATGCGGTCGCGCGGGTCGCACAGCGCATTCACCACGCCAATCGCCTGCGCATAGGAATTGGGCCGGTTGCCGACGGTCACATTGCCCGAGACGTAAACGTCCCACCGCCTCCGGGCCGCCCTGGCTGACGCGGTCCACTCGTCTGGAGATCTATAGCCGTCCAGCGCCGAGGAAAGCGCTTCAAGCCCCAGCTTCGCATCGCCGACGACCGGCAGGGCGCGATGCTTGCCCGCATCATGCCGGGCAACGTTCAGAGAGATGAGCCGGGCCGTCTTAGAGAAAGCCGTCCAGGAGCCCGTGGTGAAATCCTGCAGCCGGCAGCCGACGGACAGAATCACATCGGCTTCTTCCGCCACCTGGTTTGCGCTGTCGGATCCGGTTACGCCGACAGGGCCGATATTGAGCGGATGCGTCGCGAGCAGATTGGCCCGTCCGGCAATGGTTTCGATCACGGGAATGGCGTGTGCTTCGGCAAAGCGCGTCAACTCGACGACCGCACGCGAATATTGCACACCGCCGCCAGCGATGATGACGGGCCGTTGCGCCGACCGCAGCAGCCGGGCGGCTTCGGCCAGTTCCACCGCATCCGGCATCTGCCGGCGGATCCGGTTGATGCGCTTTTCGAAAAAGGCCACCGGATAGTCATAGGCCCATCCCTGGACATCCTGCGGCAGACCGAGAAAGGCCGGCCCGCAATCGGCCGGATCGATCAGCGTGGCAATCGCTGCCGGCAGGCTCTGCAACACCTGCGCCGGATGGGTAATCCGGTCCCAATAGCGGCTGACGGACTTGAAAGCATCGTTGAGGCCGAGGCTCGGATCGCCGTAGTGCTCCATCTGCTGCAGCACCGGGTCCGGCAGGCGGGTGAGGAAGGTGTCACCGCACAGAAGCAGCACCGGCAGGCGATTGGCATGTGCGAGTGCTGCGCTGGTCAGCAGGTTGGCGGTGCCCGGCCCGGCGCTGGCCGTACAGAACATGAAGCGCTGTCGTAGCCATTGCTTGGCATAGGCGGCGGCGGCAAAGCCCATGCTCTGCTCGTTCTGGCCGCGATAAAGGGGCAGTTCGGCCTGCAGCGGATAAAGCGCCTCGCCGAGACAGGTCACATTGCCATGGCCGAAAATGCCGAAGCCGCCGCCGCACAGGCGATGTTCCTGCCCGTCAATCTCGATGTACTGTGCCGCCAGATAGCGGGTGATCGCCTGTGCTGTTGTCAGCCGGATCGTGCCTTCAGTCATGGCGAGCCTGTTCCTTGGATGGCGTATAATCTTCAGGCACCGCACAAAACCATCTTGTGCAAAACCTGATCTGACGATACAAAATTTGCAACCGGTTGCAAAGAGATTTTAAACGAGGCGGTGCGAAGTGACAAAGATTGGGATCGGCATTGTCGGGGGCGGCTATATGGGCAAGGCGCATTCGGTCGCCATGGCCTCGGTCGGAGCGGTATTTGGCACGCGCCTACGTCCGCAGCTGGAGATGATCTGCGCCAGTACGCCCGCATCGGCCGAGGCCTATCGCCAGGCCTTCGGCTTTGCCCGCGCCACAGCCGACTGGTGCGAACTCGTGGGCGATCCGAAGGTCGAGGCCATCGTCATTGCCACCCCCCAGTCGCACCATCGCGAGATCGCCGAGGCAGCCTTCTCGCGCGGCAAACCCGTTTTCTGCGAAAAACCCATGGGCGCAAGCCTTGCCGATGCGAGAGCCATGGTTGCGGCTGCGGAAAGCTCAGGTGCCGTCAATATGGTCGGCTACAATTACATCCGCACCCCCGCCAGCCAATTTGCCCGGCAACTGATCGCTGCCGGTGAAATCGGCGCCATCACTTGGTTCCGGGGCGAGCATACGGAGGATTTCTACGCCGACCCGCAGGCACACGCCACCTGGCGCACGACGGGCCGGGCCAATGGCACAATGGGTGACCTTGCGCCGCACATGATCAACGCGGCACTCGCCCTGGTCGGGCCGATTGCGAGCCTGATCGCCGAAATCGAGACCGTGCATGGCACGCGCCCGGGCGGCACCGTGAGCAATGACGACCAGGCCCAGATGATGTGCCGTTTCGACAATGGCGCCATGGGGCAATTGCATTTCAGCCGTATCGCGACCGGTCGCAAGATGGGTTATGCCTATGAAATCACCGGCACGAAGGGTGCCATCCGCTTCGACCAGGAAGACCAGAACGCGCTCTGGCTCTACAGAGCGGAAGGGGCGGAAGCGACGCGCGGCTATGTCAAGATCCTGACCGGCCCCGCCCATCCCGACTACCAGTCCTTCTGCCTCGGCCCCGGCCACGGCACCGGCTACCAGGACCAAATCATTATCGAGGCCCGTGATTTCCTGCAGGCCATCGATACCGGCCAGTCCATCTGGCCGACCTTTCGCGACGGCCTTGCCGTGCTGGAGGTGGTCGACGCGGCCTGGGCCTCCTCGGATGCGAAACGTTGGCAGGATGTCGGCAAGGCTTGATCCAAAGAAAGGTTTCACCGCATATGTCCATTCGTATCGGCAACGCTCCCTGCTCCTGGGGTGTGGAATTCGCCTCCGATCCTCGCAACCCGACCTGGCAATCCGTGCTCGCGGACTGCGCGGCCGCCGGCTACAAGGGCATCGAACTCGGCCCGGTTGGCTTCATGCCGGAAGATCCGGCCATCCTAGGTCCGGCCCTGGCGGAACGCGACCTGCAGCTGATCGGCGGTGTGGTGTTCCGCGCCTATCATGATCCGGCGGCGTGGGACGATGTTCTCGATGCCACCCATCGCACCTGCAAGGCGCTTGTCGCCCATGGCGCACGCCATCTTGTGCTGATCGACAGCATCAGCCCGCGCCGGGCGCCCACCGCCGGCCGTGCCCGCGAGGCCGAGCAGATGGGTGCAGCCGAATGGGCTTCCTTTCGCGATCGCATCGCCACATCGGCCCGCATCGGGGCCGAGGAATACGGCCTGACCGTCGGCATCCATGCGCATGCGGCAGGCTTCGTGGATTTCGAACCCGAACTGGAACGGCTTCTCGATGAGGTCGACGAAAGCGTGCTGAAGATCTGCTTCGATACCGGCCATCATTCCTATGCGGGCTTTGATCCCGTGGCCTTCATGAAACGGCATATCGACCGGATTTCCTATATGCATTTCAAGGATATCGATCCGCAGGTGAAGGCTCGCGCCATCGAAAACCGCACCGGCTTCTACGAGGCCTGCGGCCAGGGCATCTTCTGCAACCTCGGGCAGGGCGACGTCGATTTTCCGGCCGTGCGCCAGGTGCTGCTCAATGCCGGCTTCAACGGCTGGTGCACTGTCGAGCAGGATTGCGATCCGACTCTCGATGTGCGCCCCGTCGATGACGCCCGACTCAATCGTGAATATCTTGAATCGATCGGCTTCAACTAGGAACGGGCGCAATGGCGAAACTGAATTGGGGAATGATCGGCGGCGGCAAGGGCAGCCAGATCGGACCGGCGCATCGACTGGGCGCAGGGCTGGACGGGCAGTTCGAGTTTGTCGCAGGCGCACTGGACCACCGCGCCGACGAGGGGCGCGCCTTTGCCGAAAGTCTCGGCATTGTGCCGGAGCGGGCCTATGGTGACTGGAAGGAGATGCTTGCTGGCGAGAAGGATCGTGCTGATCGCGTCGATCTCGTCACCGTCGCCACGCCGAACGCCACGCATTTCGAGATCACCAAGGCCTTTCTAGAGCATGGTTTTCATGTGTTGTGCGAAAAGCCGATGACCATGACCGTCGAGGAAGGCGAGGAGATCGTGAAGATCGCCCGGGTGAGCGGGCGGATCTGCGCGGTCAATTACGGCTATACCGGCTATTCGCTGGTTCGTCACATGCGGGCCATGGTCGCCCGGGGCGATCTCGGACGCATCCGCCTCGTCAAGGCCGAGTTCGCCCATGGTCACCACGCCGATGCGGCCGATGCCGAGAACCCTCGGGTGCGTTGGCGCTATGATCCCGCCCAGGCGGGCGTCTCGGCGCAGTTTGCCGATTGCGGCATTCATGCCATGCACATGGCAAGCTTTGTCACAGGGCAGGAGGTGGAGCGCCTGTCTGCCGATACGGTCTCCTGCATCGAAAGCCGCGTTCTGGAAGACGATGCCATGGTCAATTTCCGCATGAGCGGCGGCACGGTCGGGCGGCTCTGGACCTCGTCCATCGCGATTGGCCGCCAGCACGGGTTGACGCTGCAGGTGTTTGGCGAAAGGGGCGGGCTACGTTGGGCGCAAGAGCAACCGAACCAGCTCTACTGGATGCCTCTCGGCCAGCGCCTCCAGGTTATCGAGCGCGGCGAAGGCAATCTGTCGCCCGAGGCCGATCGCAGCAGCCGCGTCACAGTCGGTCATGCCGAAGGCATGCCGCTGGCCTTCGCCAACATCTATTCCGACCTCGCCGAGGCGATCCGCGCCGGCAAGGACGGACGGACAATGGAACCGGCCGCCGATCTCTACCCGCGCGCCGAGGACGGTTTGCGCTCGATGGCCGCGGTCTTTGCGGTTGCCGAAAGCGGCAAGCAGATGGGCGCATGGATGGATGCGCGCCCGCCAATGTTCCGCTGAATCGATCCGGCCGGGTCGCGATCGCTGCTCGGCCGGTCAATTCTCGCAGGTTTAAGATGCGTTTCGTAGCAGTCCGCTATGTGCGTGTCCTGAGCGTACCGCGTTCGACGAAGGTGCAGGGAAATAGCCTGGCCTCCGGATAGCGTTCAGGCTCGTCAAGCATTGCCACGATCAGTTCAATTGACGATCCGATGATCTGGCGCACCGGCTGGCGGATCGTCGTCAGGTTGATATTCGCCCAGCCGGCGATCTCCATGTCGTTGAGACCCATGATCCCGAGATCTTCCGGTACCCTCAGCCCGGATTCGCGAACCGCGCTCAGGGCTCCGATCGACAACACGTCGTCACCGCAGAAATAGGCTTCGGCAGGCTTGGACTGCAGCAGGCGTTGCATCTCGCGGCGTCCTGCCTCGAAACTGTAGGCATCGGCAAACGATGTCCTGAGGTTCACCAGCGCGTGGCTTGCCAATTCCTCGCTGAAGCCCTTCAGTCGGTCCTGGGTCGAGGTGGCCGCCTCCGGTCCGCCGAGAAAGGCGATGCGGCGATAGCCGCGCGCCAGCAATTCCCGAGCCGCCATGCGCCCCGCTTCCACATTATCGATCCCGACCACATGCACCTGCGTCGAGGAAGAATACCGGCCGAAGCTGTGCACCACCGGCATGCCAGCGTCGCGGAAGGCGAGCGCAAAGCCCGGCGGCAGCGTCGACGAGGCAACCAGAACGCCATCGACGGAATATTGCCGCAACATGCGGACCGAGCTGGCCGGATCGATCTCGTCCGAGAGATTGACGAGCAGCGGCCGCAGGCCCCGCTCCTGTAGGCCGCGGGTGAAGAGGTCGAATACTTCGAGAAAAATGGGATTGTGGAAGTTGTTCGATACCAGTCCAATAAGCTTGGTGCGACCGGTGGTGAGGCTTGAGGCAAGCGCGTTGGGGCTGTAACCGAGCTCGGCCGCGGCCTTCTCCACCTTCTTGCGGGTCCTGGGCGAAACCGATGCGCCTTCCGTGAAGGTGCGCGACACGGCGGAACGCGACACGCCGGCTTTTTCTGCAACATCCTTCAGTGTCGGCGGCATGATTTAATCCTCTTAGAACTGTCTTTCTAGCGCAGGAATGCTCGAAGCGCAGCATGTATTGACAGGGCTAATGTTGCAACCGGTTGCAAACGGTCCGCTTTGGTGTAGTCTGATCGTCAGGCGCGGCAACGCCCTCGCGCTGCATCCGTCATTCTCTGGGAGGAAACAATGACTAAACTGGCAAAAACATTCGCACTGGCCGTTACGCTGGTCGCAGCACCCTTCGTGATCGCAGGAGCCGCTTCCGCGGAGGGCGAACGCTACATCCTCGTCAGCCATGCGCCCGATAGCGACAGCTGGTGGAACACCATCAAGAACGGCATCGCGCTAGCCGGCAAGCAGATGGGTGTGACGGTAGAATATCGCAATCCGCCAACCGGAGACTTGGCCGACATGGCCCGCATCATCGAGCAGGCAGCTGCGTCGAACCCCGACGGCATCATCACCACGCTCGCCGATTTCGACGTTCTCTCGGGCCCGATCCGGGCCGCCGTCGACCAGGGCATCGACGTCATCATCATGAATTCCGGCACGCCGGAGCAGACCCGCGAAGTGGGCGCGCTGATGTTCGTCGGCCAGCCGGAATATGATGCCGGCCTAGCTGCCGGCATGCGCGCCAAGGGCGACGGGATCAAGTCCTTCGTCTGCGTCAACCACGTCATCTCGAACACGGTTGTTGCCGACCGCTGCCGCGGTTTTGCCGATGGTCTCGGCATCGAGTTGGGCGACAGCATGATCGATGCCGGCCAGGACCCGGCCGAAATCAAGAACCGCGTGAAAGCTTACCTGACGGCAAATCCGGATACCCAGGCCGTTCTGACCCTGGGGCCGACATCAGCAGACCCGACCATCCAGGCGCTGCAGGAAATGGGAACGGCCGGCTCGCTCTATTTCGGCACCTTCGATCTGGGCACCGAGATCGTCAAGGCCATCAAGGACGGTACGATCAAGTGGGGCATCGACCAGCAGCCCTTCCTGCAGGCCTATCTGCCAGTTGTGATCCTGACCAACTATGATCGCTACGGCGTGCTGCCGGGCAACAACATCAACTCCGGCCCGGGCTTCGTCACCAAGGAAGCCCTGTCCAAGGTCGAAGAGTTTGCGGGCGAATACCGCTGATCAAACGTCAAGGCGGCGAAGGTTTGGCCTTCGCCGCTCTATCATGCAGCAAGCCCCACGCGGAGGCCTGCCTGCTCCAGCACATGATGGGACTGGCTCATGAGTAGCAATGCGCACACCGACGAGCGCGTCAAGACGATGTCGGCCTTCAGGCGCAGCCTGATCCGGCCGGAACTGGGCAGCATGGTCGGGACAGTAGCGGTCTTCGCCTTTTTCGCCCTGTTTGCCTATGACAGCGGCATGTTCAATGCCCAGGGCGTGCTGAACTGGTCCATCGTCTCGGCCCAGTTCATGATCATCGCCGTCGGCGCCTGCCTGCTGATGATCGCCGGCGAATTCGATCTCTCCGTCGGCTCGATGATTGGCTTTGCCGGCATGCTGATCGCCATTTTCAGCGTCACGCTCGGCTGGCCGGTCTGGTTCGCCATCCTGCTGACGTTCATCATCTGCGTGGCGCTGGGTGCGCTCAACGGCTACATCGTCGTGCGCACGGGCCTGCCGAGCTTCATCGTGACGCTTGCCACCCTCTTCATCCTGCGCGGTTTCACCATCTTTTTGCCGCAGACGCTCGAACGCAAGACCATCATCGGCGGCATTCGCGAGGCGGCCGAGGGCGACTGGCTTGCCCCCGTTTTCGGCGGCAAGATCGGCCAGCCGTTGTTCACCTGGCTCGGCGAGCTTGGTCTGCTGACGGTTTTCGAGCGTGGCAACCTCAAGGGCCAGCCTGTTGTCGACGGCCTGCCGATGCTGATCGTCTGGGCGCTTGCCCTCGTTGCCGTCGGTCATTTCGTGCTGACCCGCACCCGCTTCGGCAACTGGATCTTCGCCGCCGGTGGTGATGCCCAGGCTGCACGTTATGTGGGTGTGCCCGTCAATCAGGTGAAGATCCTGATGTTCATGTTCACGGCCTTCTGTGCCACGGTCTTTGCCGCCTGCCAGGTTTTCGAGTTCGGCTCCGCCGGGGCCGATCGTGGCCTGCTCAAGGAATTCGAGGCCATCATCGCCGTCGTCATCGGCGGTGCGCTGCTGACGGGCGGTTACGGCTCCGTCATCGGGGCAGCCCTCGGCGCGCTGATCTTCGGCGTCGTCCAGCAGGGGCTGTTCTTTGCTGGGGTCGAAAGCAGCCTGTTCCGGGTATTCCTCGGCGTCATCCTGCTATTTGCCGTCATTCTCAACACCTACATCCGTCGCATCATTACAGGGGAGCGCTGAGATGAGCCCTATCCCCACCACGACCCGCACGCCGCTCATCCAGATGCGCGATATCGAGAAGCATTTCGGTGCGGTGATTGCGCTGGCCGGCGTCTCGGTCGACATTTTTCCCGGCGAATGCCATTGCCTTCTCGGCGACAACGGCGCCGGCAAGTCGACCTTCATCAAGACCATGTCCGGCGTGCACAAGCCGACAAGCGGCGAAATCCTGTTCGAAGGTAAGCCGATGCAGTTCGACGATCCGCGCGATGCGATCAAGGCCGGTATCGCCACGGTCTACCAGGATCTGGCGATGATCCCTTTGATGTCGGTCAGCCGCAACTTCTTCATGGGCAATGAGCCGATCCGGAAGTTCGGGCCGCTGAAACTGTTCGACCATGACTATGCCAACCGCATCACCATGCAGGAAATGGGCGCCATGGGCATCAGCCTGCGCGGCCCAAACCAGGCGGTGGGTACGCTGTCGGGCGGCGAGCGCCAGACGGTGGCCATTGCCCGCGCCGTGCATTTCGGGGCGAAGGTGCTGATCCTCGACGAACCGACCTCGGCACTCGGCGTGCGCCAGACCGCAAACGTGCTGGCAACGATCGACAAGGTGCGAAAGCAGGGCATCGCGATCGTGTTTATCACCCACAATGTGCGCCATGCCATGGCCGTGGGTGATCGCTTCACCGTGCTCAATCGTGGCCAGACACTTGGTACGGCCTTGCGCGGAGATATCACCGCAGAGCGGCTCCAGGATCTGATGGCTGGCGGGCACGAGCTTGCGACGCTGGAGGGATCGCTTGGCGGCACGGTGTAGCGCGTAGGGATGCTTTTTTGCGAAGAGCTTCTATTCCATGATCCGGCGCGCGTGGTCGCCGCAACTCAGTCCGAGTCTTCTAGTCCCAAGCAATCAAGTGCAAGCTCCGTTTTCTTCTGAGCCGACACTCAGCGACATGCTCAAGAGATCATCTGGAGATAGAGCTAGATGAGAAATTGCCAGCCGTATCTGGTCTTCGGCACTTCTTCCTCGCGACAACAAAATGATTGAACAAGTTGCTCAAAAGCTGAAGGCGTCAGTGAAAACAGACGATCTGGCACTACTGCTGAGTGTCTTAACAAGAGTATGTGTCATCCGCGGTGATCACGCAGGCAGGTGGTTCAGTTCCGTTCAAGGCGGAGGCATTTCTGTGCCGTCCATCCAGCAATCCTATTACAGGATCAGGCTTGTCAAAGCTGCCGTTTCCACAGACTGAATCGCCTCCCGGGTTATGGCGTTCGATACAGGCGTGCCGCTGTGGTTTGCCTTGCTTGGACGTGAGGAATGTTTCCCCGTCCTACAGCGCCATCTAGCTGTGTTTGCTCTGAGCAACCGCACCAAATGGGCAGGGGACTGACCCGCCGACTTCGAGGCCGCCACGACGCAAATGACGCCCCCCTGTTGGCCAGAAATCCTATCAGGTTTCATCGATTTGACGCCCACTAGTCCGGCAGTTCATGAATGGCGTGATGCGCGAATCACGGTGGCAATCGCTTCACGTCGCGACGGGAGGGACTAAATGTCTGGCAACCACAATTGGATCCTTCTCACGCTCTCCATTTCCATCGCTGTGGCTGCGTCATACACGGCGTTAGATATAGCGCAGCGCGTGAACGAGGCCTCATCAAAAGGTTCGCGCTTTGCGTGGTTGACTGCCGCGGCAGTCTGTATGGGCGGCGGAATCTGGTCCATGCACTTTGTGGCCATGCTTTCCTATTCCATTCCCAGCATCGCAATATCCTATGATCCGTTCCTGACTGGCCTGTCACTTGGTATTGCGATCCTCGTTACCGGTGCCGCATTTGAACTCGTCAGCCGCCAGACCGAGAGTGGATTGCTGTTGTGGCTGGGCGGTTTGTTGATGGGTATCGGAATTGTCTCCATGCACTATATCGGCATGGCCGCAATGCAGATGCCTGCGGAGTTAAGCTATGATGCGCTGTGGGTGGCGATCTCTGTCTTCATAGCAATTGGCGCAGCGGTTGCCGCATTGTGGCTAGCCTTTCGTGGAAGCAGGATGTTGCATCGCGGCGCCGCCGCCGTTCTGATGGGCTTTGCCATTTCCGGCATGCACTTTTCGGGAATGAGAGCTGCGTCCTTCGATATCCACGTTCATGGCGTTCAAGATGGTGCAGCGACTTTCAGCCAGGGCGCGCTGGCCATCGGGGTCGCGTCCGTTACGTTGATGATCCTCCTCGCCGCAGTCGTCGCAGCGATGTTTGACCGTCGTTTCGCAGCCCTTGCGCTGAAAGAGGCTCAGTCACTGCGCGATAGCGAAGAACGCTTCCGGCAGCTCTATCGGGCCACGCCACTCCCCTTGCATGCTCTGGATGAAGCGGGATGCATTGAAGAGGTCAGCGATGCCTGGCTGGCCATGCTCGGATTTTCCCGGCCGGACATTTACGGTCGTCAGTTTCTCACCTTGATGGCCGACGAATCTGCCCGTCGGCGCTCTGAGTACGACTGGCCCCAACTGATGCAGGCGGGTGCTTCGAAAGAGAAAGAATACCGCCTCATCGCCTCAGATGGCCGCGCACTGGAAGTTCTTTTATCCTCGCGTGTCGAACGCGATGTGAACGGTCACGTTGTCAGGATCGTTGAAGGGCTTGTCGATGTGACGGATAGGAAGGCCGCCGAACAGGCTTTGCGTCAGGCTCAGAAAATGGAAGCTATCGGCCAGCTTACGGGCGGGGTAGCGCATGATTTCAACAATCTGTTGACAGTAATCATCGGCAGTTTGGACAGGGCGCTGCGCAAATTCTCAGCGGATGACAACGCAATAAAGTTGATGAACAACGCGCTCGAAGCCGCTCAGAGGGGTGCGAGCCTCACTCAACGCCTCCTTTCTTTCGCCCGGCGCCAAAATCTGGATCCGCAGACGGTCAGTGTTCCCCTGCTGATTGAAGGAATGCATCAGCTTCTTGTCAGCTCTTTGCCCGCGAATGTTGTGATTTCACACCACTTTTCACCTAAGACGCCATTAGTGAAGGTCGATCCTCATCAACTCGAAATGGCTCTTCTGAACCTCGTTGTAAACGCCCGCGACGCCATGCCGGCGGGCGGGGAAATCAGCATCACCGTCTCTGGCGAACTCGTGCCACCACGCGAGTTGCGCGGCGGCCGTCACGTATGCCTGAAGGTGATGGACCAAGGGAGCGGGATGGACGAAGAGACACTGCTAAAGGCACGCGATCCGTTCTTCACCACCAAAGGAGTGGGCAAGGGAACAGGCCTCGGGCTGCCGATGGTCGCGGGCTTTGCCGAACAGTCCGGCGGTCTCATGATCCTCAACAGTGAGTTGGGCAAGGGAACCACGGTCGAGTTGTGGCTCCCAGAAGCCACGCGACAAGCGGAAGATGCAGTCGCGCATTCCAACGCGGTCTCTTCCGTGTCATCAGATGATCTCCACGGCCACGTTATACTCGCCGTGGACGACGATGCACTGGTATTGATGAACACCGAGGCTATCTTGCAGGACCTCGGCGCAGACGTCGTGACGACCACCTCACCCCTCCATGCACTTGAGCTCGTCAAATCGCGATCCGACTTCACGTGCGTGGTCTCCGATTTTGCCATGCCGAAAATGACGGGTGCCGAGCTGTTCGCGCAATGTAGGGCGAGCCGTCCAGACCTGCCGTTTGTGATCGCGACCGGTTACAACGAGACGCCGATTTCGGACGAAAGCGCCGTGCTCCTGGTCAAACCGTTTACCGATCGAGGCCTGTGCAGAGCAGTGCAGGATGCCTTCTCCCGGCGGGCAGGAACGGGGCAGATTGTCCACGCTTCGGCGATAGGGCAGACGGAGTAGGTGCTATCGTCCGTGGATACGAGGTGGATCCATTGAGCGAAAACGCCAGGTATGACGGCAAGCCGTCGTCTATCAGCAGCGAGACCGGTAGTTTCACTCCGGCCTGACGTGGTGCGGAACAAGTGCCCCTTTGATTTGTTGCGTGCGTCTGAATTCGATGGCGCATCTTTGCAGCTCAGGGAGGACTTATGGTGAATATCAAAGCGAGGGGATTCGACAGCCCCGAACAATTGCGCGAGCATTTGGAAGAGCTTGACGATACACCTGACCAAGACTCGCCACAGGATCGTCGACTCCGTCAGGAAATCGCATCCCTTCGAGCGCAGTTAGAGGACTTGAAAATTCGGGTGGAAGAGGGGTGGCCGGAAGCTGAAGGTCGTCAACAACCCGCGGCCCGGCTTTCATCGCTATCCTCACCTGTCCTGTCTCTCACCGCTGCGTTGGGATTGGCATTCATTTTGGCGCTCCGCGCGTCAAGCGGGCGGGCGTTGTTTATCTACCGATGACGAAGCTTCAAATGCTCGTTTGCAGGCCATGACGAAGCAGCTATCCAGACTGGGCAAGCACGTATCTACCGGGTTGAATGACGCATTTTTCGCACGTCCTCCTGATCTGGTCGCAAGAGCATTGTTGGGTGTGCGACTTCTGGTGAACGGATGCGGAGGCGTCATCGTGGAAACCGAGGCCTATGGTCCGGATGATGAAGCCTCGCACAGCTTCAAAGGTCTGACCAAGACGAATGCCGCAATGTTCGGTCCTCCGGGAACTGTCTACATCTATCGCTCGTATGGCCGCCACTGGTGTCTCAATTTCGTTTGTACGCGCGGAAGTGCAGTCCTCATCCGTGCGCTCGAGCCCCTTGAAGGGCTCGGCCTGATGGCTGCCCGGCGAAGCGTGTCAGATGCCCGGATCCTTTGTCGAGGGCCCGGTAATCTCTGTCAGGCCTTGGGGGTCACGAACGAGTTCAGCGGTTTCAAGGCCACATCGCCCCCATTTTCACTTCACGCGAGCGAAGACGAGACAATTGTCGTTGCGGGGCCTCGCATCGGCATTTCAAAGGCGCGAGATCGGCCTTGGCGATTTGGCGTACTCAACTCCGCCTATGTGAGCCGGCCATTTCGACCACCCCAACCTGGCGAGACAAGTTAAGAAGATTAGCGGAGGCTAAGCCCTCAATCGTTACGCGATCCCCTGCGACGGCCCTCCAGACAAATCCTATTCGTCATTGTCTGTCCGGCCTTGCGTCCCCTCTGTTTTGAAGTTTGACATGATGCGCAGTGTTGCGAACGTGACGATGGAGAGCACGATCGCAGTGTCATAGGCGCCCAGCCCGACTGCCGTCCCCATTGCCCCTGTGGCCCAGAGGCTGGCAGCCGTGGCAGTTCCCTTCGTGCCGACTTTGCCGACCAGAATGGCGCCTCCGCCGATAAAGCCGACCCCGTTGATCAGTCCCTCGACGATACGGGCGGTCGCTTCGGCATTGCCTTGCGTGATCCCCTCTGTCGCCTGGATGAAACCACAGGCCGCGATGGCAACCAAGGGAAACGTTCTGAGCCCTGCGCTGCGTTCATTACGCTCCCGATCCCACGCGACTGGCAAGGCAAGGATGTAGGCGAAAGCCAATGCGCCGAGGTGGGCGAGAAGATCAAAACTAGGGTGGATACTGTCGAGCCAGGTCATGCGTATCGTTCCGGTTAGAGGATCTTGCCAGACGCTTCAGCGCGAGGGATGTTCCGTCCAGTGTTAGTGCGGACGCGGTCCCCTTTTCGGCTTGTCGCGTGGCCGCGGTCCTTGCGACTTTCGCCGCCAAACTCCTTCGCAATGTTGAAATATCGGCATCTGTCATGAGACGCGTGATCGACGGTTCTTCGAAGCCCCGGCGTCCGCGCTATGGAACAATTGGCCGGCTCTCGGCGTCTTTCATCAAGCCGAATATCGATTTGAGCCCAGCATGATGGAGCTAAGCCGGAGGACCTATGCAAGAGAGCGTGACGGGGAAAGCAAAGACCGGGGTCGTGGGGCTCGACGACATTCTTTCCGGAGGGCTGACACGTCGTCACGTCTTCTTGCTCGAGGGGGCACCCGGTTCCGGCAAAACCACGATCGCATTGCATTTCCTTCTGGAAGGGCAAAATGCCGGCGAGCGCTGCCTGTACATTACCCTTTCCGAAACCGAAAAGGAGCTGCGCGACAGCGCTCTTTCGCACGGGATGGAGATCGGGGACGAGGTCAAAATCTTCGAACTCGTTCCGCCAGAAAGCCTTCTCGATGCCGAGCAGCAACAGAGCTTGCTTTACTCCTCCGACCTTGAGCTTGGAGAGACAACGAAGCTCATTTTCGAGGCGTTCGAGCGGGTGAAGCCCCATCGGGTTGTGATCGACAGTCTGTCCGAAATCAGACTGCTCGCGCAGGGATCGCTTCGATACCGTCGGCAGATACTGGCATTGAAACACTTCTTCTCGCGTTCTGACGCGACGGTGCTTCTGTTGGACGACATGACCTCAGACGCCAGCGACAAAACCGTCCATAGCGTCGTGCATGGTGTTGTCCACCTGGAACAGCTGGCACCTGACTACGGCTCTGAACGGCGCAGGCTGAGGGTCCTCAAATATAGAGGCCAGTCCTTCCGCGGGGGCTATCATGATTTTGTCATCAAGACCGGCGGAGTGGCTGTCTTCCCGAGATTGCGTGCGATCGAGCACCGTTCGGGCTTTCAGCGAAGCGTGCTTGCCACGGGCATAGGCGAGTTCGATGATCTGCTTGGAGGTGGCGTCGCGCGTGGCTCCAGCACACTCCTCATTGGACCCGCTGGGACGGGAAAAAGTCTATTTGCACTTCAGTTCGTCGAGGCCGCCGTCAGGCGTGGAGAGCGAGCGGCCATTTTCATCTTCGACGAAGAGCTGGGGCTGCTGTTTTCCCGAACAAAGGAGATGGGGATCGACCTCGAAGCCATGCAGAATGATGGCCTCATTCATATCGAGCAGCTCGACGCAGCAGAACTCTCACCAGGTGAATTTGCCCAGCGTGTGAGAGACCGGGTTGCTGGATTTGACGCCAAGACAGTCGTTATTGACAGTATCAATGGCTATCAGGCGGCTATGCCGGGAGAAAATGCGCTCATCCTGCATATGCACGAGCTCCTGCAGTATCTGAACAGGCAAGGCGCCAACACTTTCATTACCGTGGCGCAACACGGCCTGGTCGGCGACATGCGATCCCCGGTGGATGTCACCTACCTTGCCGATACCGTCATTCTGCTCCGCTACTTTGAAGCCCAAGGTCGCGTCCGCCGGGCAATCTCGGTCATCAAGAAACGCACCGGCCAGCACGAGGATACCATTCGCGAATTCAGGATCCGAAATGAGGGCCTGACGCTCGGCGAGCCTCTGACCGGGTTTCAAGGGATCTTGACGGGCGTCCCGCTCTTCGTCGGCGAGGGACAGCCGCTATTGGATATGCTTGAAGAGGATAGGGCCAATTCCTGACAGCGATGTACATGCACTGGTCCATGCTCCGCTGGGTCGCGACGGCCAGATAATCGTTGCGATGCTCCGTGAAGCGGGGGTGGACGCAAGAATCGTCCCCCAGCTTGACGACCTGATATCAGGCCTCGGCGAGGATGTGGCTTTTGCGCTCATGACCGAGGAGACACTCAGGTCGGCAGATCTGCGCCTAATGTCCGAGTGGATCAAGGCACAGCCCAGCTGGTCGGATTTGCCTTTCATCATCTTGACTGCAAGGGGCGGCGGCCCAGAGCGCAATCCCGCAGCCGGCCGGCTTTCCGAGCTCTTGGGCAATGTCAGTTTCATCGAGCGGCCTTTCCATCCGACGACCTTCGTCAGTGTTGCCCGGTCGGCCATGCGAGGGCGCCGTCGGCAATATGAGGCACGCAACCGGATCGACGACGTCAGAGAAGGACAAAGGCGGCTCCAGATCGCGCTTGAGGCCGGCCGCCTCGGAGCCTGGGAATTCAACCTCGCCGACAATGGGCTAACCACCTCACAGACCTGCCGGGAGATCTTCGGCCGGGCGGCGACGGATAACTTTACCTATGATGATTTGCTTCACATGATCCACCCCGAAGATGTCGAAGGCATGAAGGCAGCCGTGCGTCAAAGCATCGAGATAGGGTCGGAATATGCCATCACCTATCGCATCATGAGGCCGGATGGATCGATCCGTGCCGTCGAGACCCGCGCACAGCTCGACCGGGACCGCGCAGGGCGCCCCGTCAAGCTTGTGGGGGTCTCTGCCGATATCACCGACCGCATGCAGGCTGAAGCGCAGCAGCGCCATCTCAATGTGATGCTGGAGGAACGCGTGGCGGAGCGCACGCGAGAGCTGGAAGAAACCCATCAGCAGATGCTCGCCGAGGTCAGCCAGCGCGAGCGCGCGGAAGAACAGCTTCGGCAGGCGCAGAAGATGGAGATGATCGGCCAACTGACAGGCGGTGTCGCGCACGACTTCAACAATCTGCTGATGGCAGTGCTGGGCAACCTCGAACTTCTGCGGAAGCATGTTCATGGTGATGCCAGGGCAGCACGCCTGATTGACGGCGCTTATCAAGGGGCACAAAGAGGTGCCTCGCTCACCCAGCGCCTGTTGGCTTTTGCACGACGCCAGGACCTTCAGGTCGGACCGGTCAATCTTGGCACCTTGGTTGCAGACATGCAGGGGCTCCTCCAGCAATCCGTGGGATCGGCTATTGTCATCGATGTGCATGTGCCCGGACACTTGCCGCCGGTTTTGGCCGACGCAAACCAGATTGAGCTCGCCTTGCTCAATCTGGTCGTCAATGCGCGCGACGCCATGCCGGAAGGCGGCGCGATCCGTGTTGATCTTCACGAGGCCGAGCAGCCTCCGTCGGTTGGTGGACTGGCCGGTGGACGTTATGTCGTCCTCTCGGTCATCGACCAAGGTTCGGGCATGGATGCAGAGACTTTGCAGAAGGCGATCGAGCCCTTCTTTTCAACCAAGGAGCTCGGCAAGGGCACAGGGCTCGGCCTGTCCATGGTGCATGGCTTGGCCTTGCAGCTGGAAGGTGAGCTAAAGCTCACAAGTTCACTGGGGGAAGGCACAACAGCACAGCTTTGGATCCCGGTCTCGGCAACCGAGGTCGCCGAACCTGAACAAGCCAGTGCCGTGGAGAGCACGGCCACGAGTGCTCCCAAACGAATCCTGCTGGTCGACGACGATGTGCTGATTGCAATGAGTTCGGCTGACATGCTGACTGACCTTGGCCACGAAGTCATTGAAGTTTATTCCGGTAAAGAAGCGCTCACCCTGCTCGATGGTGGCGAAGCTTTCGACGTCGTGATTACCGATTATTCGATGCCTGGCATGACGGGTGCGGAATTGATAAAAGCTGTGAAAGCACGCCTGCCCAGCATGCCCATTGTCATGGCTTCGGGCTACGCTGACTTGCCGCCTGGCGTGGAAATCGATGTTGCGCGACTGGGGAAACCATATTCGCAAGAGCAGCTAGCCCAGGTGCTGAGCAAGCTCATGTGAAAGTGGTCTGTTGCGCGTGGGTAGGCGATGAGAGGGCAGAGCCGTCCTTGGTGGATGCGTCGCACCACCAGCCTCCGGAGTGTCGGGCTCATGGTTGAGCTCCATGCGAGGCAGGCCGGTTCGTGGTTCATCGCGGCAAACCCATCTTCCGGGCGCGCGCCTCGACTACCGCCTTCTCGAGATCTTCAGCACTACTCCTGGTCGAGGCTCACCAATCGTCAGCCATGCTATTTTCCTGCTTGCTTGGTTTTCTTCGACAGCTGGACCCAGGTAGGTGCATGGTCACTGGTATGGCTCCAGCCCCGTACTTCCCGGTCTACACCAGCCCCGGAGAGCTTGGTCGCAAGGTCTGGACTGAGAAGAAAGTGGTCGATCCTCAGCCCCGCGTTCCGACCGAATGCATTCCTGAAATAGTCCCAGAAAGTGTATATAGGTTCGTCTGGGTGAAGCTCGCGTATCCCGTCCGTCCACCCCTGCTCGACAAGCCGCTTATATGCGTCCCTTACCTCCATGCGAAATAAAGCATCGTTGACCCACCGCTCCGGCTTGTAGACATCCAGGTCCGTCGGAATGACGTTGTAGTCTCCAGCGAGGATCACCGGAACTTTCAACTCAAGCAGTTGGGCAGCATAGGTGGCCAAACGCTCGAGCCACTTCAGCTTGTACTCGAACTTTGGTCCCGGATACGGATTGCCGTTCGGGAGATAGAGACAGCCGATGAGCATCCCATCAATTGCCGCTTCGATGTATCGACTTTGAATATCGTCCGGATCGCCTGGCAGCCCTTTGCGCGTGAGCAGCGGCTCGCAACCTTTTGCGAGGATAGCGACACCATTCCAGGATTTTTGACCGTGCCAGATAGCGCCGTAGCCGGCTGCATTTATCGCTTTCGCGGGAAATTTGGTGTCCGGTGCTTTCAGCTCCTGAAGACAGACGACATCGGGCGACTCTGCCTCCAACCATCGCAGGAGCACTTCCAGGCGGCCGTTCACACCATTGACGTTGTATGTGGCAATCTTCACGGCTTACCGTTTGTGATCACCCTGATCGCCTTGGCCGGGTTTCGCATCATTCTTGGCGTCATGGCGCTTGTCGGCGGACAGGGAGCGCCCGACATCGACAGAGCCCTTGAACTTGCCGTCTTCGTCACGGCGGACGTAGCGTTTGTCGGTTCCGGTATCGATAAGCTCACGTTTCGACATTCCTGCTCTCCTGTTCCTCAGCGAGATCGCGGCGGACCGGTTGGGCGCTCGCCTGGCGTTTCGTTGCCCGCAGCGAGAAAACGGAAAAACCGCTGCGTTCACCATCTCGGTCGTGTCCGTTTGACACGCCGCGACCTCGACATCGAAACCACAAGGCCGCAGAATTGTTCCTGAATTCGGAAGGATACCAATGAGCGTCTACCCCGATACCTCTGACGGCAGATACTTTGTGGTCAAAGGCGGCTGTGGGTAAAGAGTGATCCGCGGCTCTCCGATGATGAGCGGCAGCGCCTTGTCAGCGAACCGATGTCAGCGCGACGGGCGGTGCGAAATGCGAAGGGTAGACACAGCCAGATGGCACTGGCGCGACAGCGCGTGGCGAAAGCCAAGTCGGGCTGGGTGAACGTGGACCGGTCTGGTGTGCAGACGGCGCGCCAGATCAGAACCGCAGACTTGTCGAAGATTCAACGTATGCCGGATGCTACCGCAAGCGACCTTGAAGCCTCAAATTTTTCGCTGCCCTGAATCCCAGGTCCGACCCTTCTTGCAGCTGGGACCCAAAGTTCCATTGTTCGAAAACCGGCATGCCTTGACCGAACCTCGCTTCTGTAGAGGCAGGCTTCAGTAGTCAGTCCAAGACACACCCGAAGTCCTATCGGCCGGAGTAGGTATCTGGCTCGCGTTCCCTTCAGAGCGGTCGATCCCTTTCCTCAAATCCGTCAGTTTTCAATCGGGAAACTGAGATAAGGAACTAACGCCATCAGGAGGCGTTCTGTTGTAGGAAAAAAAGAAAGGAACCCTCATGAATGGTATTATCTACATCGTTGGTTTGGTCGTAGTCGTTGTCGCTGTCCTGTCGTTTTTTGGCCTTGGATGAAGAGGCCAAATAGCGATCTGTAAGCCAAAGCGAACGTGCCACGAAGCCCCAGTTTCTTTGCTGGGGTGGAAATCGGCGCTTGCAAAGCTCTAACCGGCGCTCGCACCTGCTTCCGAGTAATCGCAAGTGATCGGTCATCAGGGCTGCGGCTATACCTCGGACCATTGTTTCATTGTCCGTCTTCGGCCTCTGTTCGATCATCTGAGGTTTTGGGCTTCCGTTGAGGATCGCCGCATCCGAGTTCGAGCGGAAGCTGCAGCTTGGCGATTTCCATCTGCGATCGCCAAGGGAGCAAATAATCCCCGACTTTTGGCAATGGTCATTGCGCATCTCGACGAGTGGACGCGTCGCTTCTATCTCGGCATCTCTAGTCGCGATGTCAATCTTGAGGTCAGCGGCCGATCATCAACGCATCGCTCGATGTCCTGCGATCGCGGGATCCTGATCTCGCTAGGCCGCTGTAGTGGAGCATAGCGCACATACGGTCGACGACCGGGCGAACTCCCGCGCGCCTTGCGTCTCGGCGCGGAGGATGCGACTGCAATTGCCATGGAAACTGGGACCATAACGGCGCGCTCGGTATTGCTGCCATCCTGATGATCGCTGGCACGAGCATCGGACCTTCCTGAAAAGACCCTGCCGCCGGTCATCTCCTCAATCAGCATCTGGTTCTTGACCGCACTCTTCAACTTGTGGCGGTGGAACCTGGCGAACCGTGGCTTGTAGTGATGAATCCGTCCGACGCTCGATGGGGCGCGTGATTTGTGGGTCGGGAGTTTGAAGGACGCACTGCGGAGAGGCGGTCCCGGTTCAAAGGTTCTCCTTCAGCAGAACCTCGATGCGGATCTTTTCCTGGGATGCGATCAATTCGCGTTGCTCTAGCCTCGCCCGCATGATGCGGATCGCGCTTCTGACAGCGTGGCTCGGGTCCTGTGCGATGATGGCATCTATTCTATCATCCTTCAGCGCTTCTTCGCTAAACGGCGTTCTTTCGTGGACAACGATCGTCAGGGCACGGGGGTCCTCCACGTCCTCGATAGCGATCAGGGGGGCACGCGCTTCGGAGCTCAGGACATAAACAGCCCTGAGGTCCGGATGGTTGGCCAGAAGCCGGCGGATGATCTGCTTGGCACGCTTTTCGTCGCCATAGGTTTCCAGCGAGGGCAGGGGAACGAGATCAGGGAACTGCTGGTTGATGATGCTGTCGAAGCCAAGTCGCCGCTCGATGCTGTCCTGCGCCATCATGGTGTCCGCTACGACCATGATCTTGCCCTTCCTGCCCCCCAGGAAGCGCCCGATGATCTTGCCGGCGGTGGCGCCTGCGGCAAAATTGTTGATGCCGACGAAGTCCGCTTCGGGCAGGCGTTCCTGGCCAGACAGGAACTGGACAACCTTGATGTTGCGCTCGATCAGGCGGGCCATCGCGTCGCGGACCTGAGGCGATTCCGGTGCCATGATGGCGACCCCGTCGATCTCGCTGCTTGTCAGCCTCGAGAGGTTCCTCGCTATCCCGTGAGGATCGGAGGCGGGTACCTGGATCACGTCGATGTCCGTCAGGTCGGCGCGCATGGCCTCTCTCGCCTGGTCCACCTGGGACAGCAGCTGCGTGAGATATTGGTCGCCCGCCTGGGGGAGCACGAAACAGAAGCGGTAGATCCGGTTTCGGGCCAGATTGACCGCGGCCGGATTGCGGATGAAGCCTAGTCTCTCGATGGCCTCATTGACCTTGCGTGCGGCTTTTTCACTAACATTCGGCCTGTCGTTGAGGACGCGGTCGACCGTCGCAAGGCTCACGCCTGCCGCTTCCGCAAGATCTCTGGCTGTTGGTCTCATGTCGTTATCCGCATGCGGCAAGGCAGCCGCCTGCGAAGAGTTCTCCAACAAATTCAAACCAAAAGCAAGAAAATGAGGTGCGCACCTCAAAATTAACTTGCTTTGAGGTGCGCACCTCAATTATACCCTCTACAGAGTTGAATGGAGGGTGGCAGATCCTGCCGCGGCCATCGCTCGCTGTCGGCGCCGGAGGAGGAAAGCGGACCGACCGGAGGACTGCGCATCTTGTGTTGGGCCCTTTGGGGGCGTTGGACGAAACGCGATGGAGGTCGCTGTTTCGCTATGGGAGGAGAACGTCATGAAGCCTGCATTCCTGAAATCATCCGTCGCGGTCGCGACCTTGCTGTTGGCTGGTCTGTCCGGCTCAAACGCGGCCAAGGCTGAGGATCTGACCCTTTGCTGGGCCGCCTGGGATCCCGCAAACGCACTTGTCGAGCTCAGCAAGGACTTCGAGGCGAAGTCCGGTCACAAGATGAAATTCGAATTCGTGCCTTGGCCGAATTTTGCCGACCGCATGCTCAACGAGCTCAATTCGGGAGGCAAGCTCTGCGACCTCCTGATCGGCGACAGCCAGTGGATCGGTGGTGCCGCCGAAAACGGCCAGTATGTGAAGCTCAACGATTTCTTCGACAAAGAAGGGATCAAGATGGACAACTTCATCCCGGCGACCGTGGTCGGCTATGCCGAATGGCCGAAGGGTACGCCGAACTACTGGGCGCTGCCGGCATTCGGCGACGTGGTCGGCTGGACCTATCGCAAGGATTGGTTCTCGCGCCCCGAGCTTCAGGAGGAGTTCAAGACGAAGTATGGGCGCGATCTCGCCGTGCCGAAGACCTTCGCCGAGCTCAAGGATATCGCCGAATTCTTCCAGGGGCGTGATATCGACGGCAAGACGGTCTACGGCGCTGCCATCTACACAGAGCGCGGCTCGGAAGGCATCACGATGGGGGCCATGGACGTCCTCTATTCTTTCGGCTTCGAATATCAGAACCCGGCCAAGCCCTACGACATGGAAGGCTTCGTCAATTCTGCATCTGCCGTCGCGGGGCTCGAATTCTACAAGGCCCTCTACGACTGCTGCACGCCGCCTGGCTCTTCGGACACCTACATGTCCGAGAACATCGATGCCTATAAGTCCGGTCAGGTCGCGCTGCAGATGAACTTCGCCTTCATCTGGCCGGGCATTCATGCCGACGCCAATGTCGGTGGCGACAAGTCGGGTTACTTCCCCAATCCGGCCGGTCCGGATGGCAAGCAGTTCGCGCAGCTCGGAGGGCAGGGTATCTCGGTGGTCGCGGCGTCGTCGAAGCAGGATGCGGCGCTTGAATACATCAAGTGGTTCGCCCAACCGGAAATCCAGAACAAGTGGTGGTCGCTGGGTGGTTATTCAGCCCTGCGTTCCGTCGTCGAGGATCCGGGCTTCGCATCCAGCCAGCCCTATGCCCAGACCTTCCTCGACTCCATGGCGATCGTGAAGGACTTCTGGGCGGAGCCGTCCTACGCCTCCCTCCTCCAGGCATCCCAGAAGCGCTTCCACGACTATGTCGTGGCGGGCCAGGGCACGTCCAAGGAAGCGCTTGACGGGCTGGTCAAGGACTGGACCGAGGTCTTCGAGGACGAAGGCAAACTCTGAGCCGCAGGTGCGGGACTGAGTTCTCCAATGAGAGCTCCAGCCGGACCGCCCGATGGCGGTCCGGACCTTCGGGGGCTTCAAGCGCCGTCCGTTCGCCAAGTTTCATACCGGGGAGGCCATCCCATGTCAGAGAGCGCCATCGACCGGATTGCGCGTGCTACACCAGATCGCGTCTCCAGGCGTGCAACGGGCCTGTCAGATCGGGCGATCGCCTGGATCTTCGTGACGCCGACAATCCTCCTTCTGCTCGCCGTCAACATCTTTCCGCTCATCTGGACGGTTCGCCTTAGCTTCACGAATTTCCGTGTCAACCGACCGAACGAGGCACCGGAATTCGTCGGCTTGAGAAATTACGAGCGTATCCTGACAGACGGTGACATCTGGCTGACTATGCAGGCGACTGCGCATTTTCTGTTCTGGACAATCGCGCTCCAGGTGATGATCGGTTTCACGCTCGCTTATCTGATCAACAAGAAGTTCAAGGGGCACGATCTGTGGACGACGATCATCGTTCTGCCGATGATGCTGAGCCCTGCCGTCGTTGGCAATTTCTGGACCTTCCTCTACCAGCCACAGATCGGCCTCTTCAATTACGCCGTCGCCTTCGTCACGGGCGTGGATCCGTCGAGCTTCTCGATGATCGGCGATGTTTCGCTGGCCCCTTGGGCGATCGTCATCGTCGATACCTGGATGTGGACGCCCTTCGTCATGCTGATCTGCCTGGCGGGGCTGCGCTCCATCCCGGACAGCATCTACGAGGCTGCCGAATGCGACCGCGCCAGCAAGTGGCGGCAGTTCTGGACGATCACCTTACCGCTGGTTTTGCCCTTTCTAATGCTCGCCATCCTGTTTCGCGGCATCGAGAACTTCAAGATGTTCGACCTCGTGGTCCAGCTGACGGGCGGCGGTCCGGGCTCGATCACGGAACTTACCTCGATCAACCTCAAACGTGAGGCTTTCGAGAAGTGGCGGACCGGCTATGCCTCCGCTTACGCGGTCATCCTCTTCGTCACGGTCTTCGGTCTGGCATCGATCTACGTCAAGGCGCTGAACAAGGTGAAAGAGCGATGAGCAGCTATTCCGTCACCGAACCCTCCAAGCGTCAGAAGTGGCTGGCCGGCACACTCGTGGTCTTCTATGCCATCGTCACTTTGATGCCGCTGGTCTGGATCATCGCGACTGGGTTCAAAAGCCCGTCCGACTCGATCGCCTATCCGCCGAAACTGCTCTTTCAGCCCACTCTCGAAGGATATGTGAACCTGTTCACCACCCGGACCCGCGTCTCGGAGGCAGATCTCCAGGCTCTGGGAGAACCGACCACTTGGTACGAACGTCTCGTCCGCAAGGACGGCCTCGTGATTGCGGGACCATCGCGCTTCGGGGAACGCTTCTACAATTCCGTCGTCATCGGCTTCGGCTCGACATTCCTGTGCATCGTGCTTGGGACGGCTGCGGCTTACGCCTTCTCCCGCTTCAAGGTGCCACTGAAGGACGATCTCCTGTTCTTCATCCTGTCGACCCGGATGATGCCGCCGATCGCGGTGGCCATCCCGATCTTCCTGATGTTTCGGTCGCTGGGCCTGAGCGACACCCATGCAGGCCTGATCCTGCTTTACACCGCGGTCAATCTTTCGCTCTCGGTCTGGCTGCTCAAGGGGTTCATTGACGAGATACCCATCGAATACGAGGAGGCGGCCCTGATCGATGGCTACACGCGCTTCCAGGCCTTCTACAAGGTTGTCCTGCCCCAGGCCGTCACCGGCATCGCGTCCACGGCGATCTTCTGCCTGATCTTTGCCTGGAACGAATATGCCTTTGCCGTCCTGCTGACATCGGGCACGGCGCAGACTGCACCGCCGTTCATTCCGACCATTATCGGCGTGAGTGGTCAAGACTGGCCGGCCGTCGCCGCTGGCGCCACGCTCTTTTTGGTGCCGGTTGTCGTCTTCACGATCGTCCTGCGCAAGCATCTGCTTCGCGGCATCACCTTCGGGGCTGTTCGCAAATGACCCGCTTTATCGAAAGACTCTGCCGGTTTCGGCGGAACGAATGGGAACTGGTCGCCTCGTTCCTGATCGGGCTCGGCGTCTTCATGATGATGCAGCCCTTCGCACTCGTTCTCTACAGCTATTCCTTCGTCGTGACGTTGTTGGGCACGGTGATGTTCGTCATCGTTAGCCACTTCCCGGAGTAAATAATGGCGCAGATCAGAATCCATAACCTGCGCAAGGAGTTCGGTTCCTTCACCGCCGTGCAGTCTTCGAGTTTCACCATCGAGGACGGAGAGTTCTTCATGCTGCTTGGACCATCCGGCTGCGGCAAGACGACGACGCTCCGAATGATGGCAGGGCTCGAGCTTCCGACCGGCGGTGAGATCTTCATCGATGGCGAGGAAGTCGGGATGAAGCCGGCCAGCCAGCGCGATATCGCATTCGTCTTCCAGATGTTTGCCCTCTATCCGCACATGAATGTCCGGCGCAACATTTCCTATCCGCTGATCAGTCAGGGCGTTTCCAAGGGCGAGGTCAGAACGCGGGTCGAGGAAATCGCCAGGATCCTGAAGATCGAGGATATTCTCGACAAGCCGGTGGGCGGGTTGTCGGGCGGCGACCGCCAGCGGGTGGCGCTGGGGCGCGCCATCGTGCGTCGGCCAAAGGCCTTCTTCATGGACGAGCCGCTCGGGGCGCTGGATGCCGAGTTTCGCGAGCACATGGCCGAGGAACTCAGGGCTCTGCACGACCGAATCGGGGCTACGACCGTCTACGTCACCCATGACCAGCTGGAGGCGATGCAGATGGGCGACAAGATCGTGGTGATGAACCATGGTGTCGTCGAACAGTTCGGAATGCCCCAGCAGATCTATGACTGGCCGGCCAGCCGCTTCGTCGCCGACTTCATCGGGTCCCCCTCGATGAACTTCCTCGAATTCGAAGGCATGATCGGGATCGGTGGTGATCACGTCATGCTCGATGGTCAGCGGATTGCCGTTCCCGTGCAGCGTCAGGGGGCGGAAGGCAAGCTTACGCTCGGCGTTCGGCCGGAGCATGTTCGCTTCAGCGATGCGTCAGGCTACCGGGCCAAGGTGATCGCGACGGAATATCTGGGGACGACCCAAATCGTGACGCTCGCGACCGCCAACGGCACCATCAAGGCGCGCATTTCCTCGTCCGAAAAGATCTCCCAGGGGCAAACGGTCGGTCTCGAATTCAATCCGCGCACGCTGACGATCTTCGCCGGTGCACGTGGCCAGGCCCTGGTTTCAGAGGGCAATGAGGGAGTGCTCCGTCATGGCTGAAGTGATCCTGAACTCCGTAGTCAAGTCCTTTGGCACGAAACGGGCAGTTGATGACGTCTCGATGACCGTCCCAGACGGCTCCTTCGTCGTCCTGCTCGGGCCGACGGGAGCCGGAAAGACCACGACGCTGCGGTTGATCGCGGGTCTTGAAGCTGCCGACCAAGGGGAGATTCGGATCGGTGGCAAGCTCGTGGACGGCATGACGCCAGCGGAGCGCAACGTCGCCATGGTGTTCCAGCAGTATTCGCTTTATCCCCATCTGACGGTCCGGGAGAACCTTGCCTTTCCGCTGAAGTCGCCGCTGCTGCAGACACCTCCGGCGGAGATCGTTGCGAAGGTGAACGCGGTCGCGGACATGCTGCGGATTTCCCACAAGCTGGACAACAAGGCCACGGCCCTTTCCGGTGGGGAGATGCAGCGCGTCTCGATCGGTCGGGCGCTGGTGCGCAATCCGCAGATCTACCTCATGGATGAACCGCTGAGCTCGCTCGATGCGAAGCTCCGGTCCGATCTCAGGATCGAGTTGAAGAACATCCAGGCCAATTCGGGCGCGACCCTGCTCTACGTCACCCATGACCAGATCGAGGCGATGACCATGGCAACCCATGTCGGCGTCCTGCATGAAGGGCGGCTCGTCCAGTTCGGGTCTCCGCGTGATGTCTATGAGCGGCCGGTGAGCCTTCATGCCGCCCAGAGGCTGGGACAGCCGCGGATCAATGTACTGCCCGCCAGCCTCTTTCCGGCAGCGCCCCGATCGGCTGTGAGCATGGGGCTGCGCCCGGAGCACATCCGGCAGGGGGCGGGCGAGGAGAGCTTCGTCAACCGGGTCGAACGACTGGGCGACCAGACACGGCTTCACCTGCTTTTTCGCGGCCATCCGATTGTCACCGTCACAGATCCACACACGGCGCTCAGTGAAGGGGACATCGTCAGAATAGAACCTGTTAATCCCCTCTATTTCGATGCCGACGGCATGCGATGCGCATAAGGAGCTCCTCATGGCACAGTTCATAAACAAGAAGGAAGACGTCGTCGTCGAGGCCCTCGAGGGGCTGCTTGCAACCGCAGGCGTGCCGCTTGCCCGTCTCGATGGCTATCCGCATATCCGTGTCGTCGTTCGCGCCGACTGGGACAAGTCGCGGGTTGCACTCGTGTCTGGCGGCGGCTCGGGTCATGAACCCGCCCATGCAGGTTTCGTCGGGGCTGGCATGCTGACGGCTGCGATCTGCGGGGATGTATTCGCCTCGCCCAGTGTCGATGCGGTTCTTGCCGGCATTCTGGCCGTAACCGGCCCGGCGGGCTGCCTGCTGATCGTGAAGAACTATACGGGCGATCGCCTGAATTTCGGCCTTGCCGCAGAGCGCGCGCGCGCCTTCGGGCTGAATGTCGAGATGGTCATCGTCGACGACGATATCGCCCTTCCAGATCTTCCGCAGGCACGCGGCGTCGCGGGTACGCTGTTCGTGCACAAAATTGCAGGTGCGCTTGCGGAGAAGGGTAAGGATCTCGACACCATCGCGAAGGCCGCGAGGCGGGTGATCGCCGGTACGAAGAGCATCGGCATGTCGCTCGACACCTGCACGGTGCCAGGCTCGCCAAAAGAAGATCGCATTCCCAAGGGCATGGCGGAGCTGGGGCTCGGCATTCATGGAGAGGCCGGCGTCGAGCAGGTTGATTTTTCCGGTGCGCAATCGGCCATGGCGGCAGTTGCCCAGAAACTCGAAGCGGTCGTGGGTGAGCGCAGCCATGTGGCGCTTATCAACAATCTCGGGGGGACTTCGGTCCTCGAAATGTCCGTCCTGACCCATGAGCTCATCCGGTCGCAGATCGGGTCCCAGGTCGGTCACGTCGTCGGGCCTGCCGCCATGATGACCTCGCTCGACATGCGTGGTTTCTCGATCTCGCTTTATCCGGCCGACGAGGAGGATCTCGCGTGCCTTGCCATGCCCGTCGGGCCATCCGCCTGGCCGGGGCTCGCGAAGATCCATCCGGTTTCGGTCGGTGCACTTCCCGATGGGTTGAAACCGGTCATGCCGCTTGCATCGAATCACAAGCCGACTCGTGATTTCCTGACCGAATGCTGCGAGGTCATGATTGCGGCAGAGCAGGATTTGAATGCGCTCGACGCAAAATCCGGCGACGGGGACACGGGCTCGACGCTGGCGGGTGCCGCGCGCGCACTGATCAGCGCGACGGATCGCCTGCCGCTGTCCGATCACACTCAGTTGCTGCGGGCAATCGGTCTGGAACTCAGCCAGACCATGGGCGGTTCCTCGGGCGTGCTGCTGGCGATCTTTTTTGCCGCAGCCGGTGACGGCGCATCGAGCGGTCTGCCGATGCGTGATGCCTTGAAGGCGGGACTTTCGCGCATGCAGGAAATCGGGGGGGCGGGGGTCGGCGACCGGACGATGATCGATGCCTTGGCACCGGCTCTAGACAGCCTTGCGGATGGTTTTGACGCTGCGGCGAAGGCTGCACGTCAAGGGGCTGACGACACGGCAAGGATGGGGAGAGCCAGAGCGGGGCGGGCTGCCTATGTCAATTCACGGCAGCTTGAAGGCAATCGCGATCCGGGTGCGGAGGCTGTTGCGCGCCTGTTCGAATATCTGGCGTCGCGGGCCCGGATGGGCTGAGTGTCGAGCGACGCGCCGGACGGGGAAACCCCACGGCGCGTCGTCCATTGTTTTTGCCGGACGGCGTATCAGAGAACGGTAACGTTCTCTGCCTTGGACTTGCCAGTCTTGCGGTCCTGACCGACGTCGTAGCTGACCTTCTGGCCGTCCTGAAGAGCGCCGCCAAAGCCAACAGCGGAGATATGGACAAAGACGTCCGGGCCGCCGTTGTCCGGGGTGATGAAGCCGAAGCCCTTGTCTTGGGCGAAGAATTTTACGATGCCAGTAGCCATGATGTCCTCGTGGAATTTGTGCGACATGTTCGCATAGCGGTTGTGGGAACGATCAGCAAGTCCGTCTTGATCGTCTGACCGGACGTTTGGCCTCCATTTGAGGCTTTTTCTCAACAAATGCGGCCCGATGTTGGGCGCCAGCCACCCTTTTTATCCGAGTGGCTGGCGAAAACGCGACAGACACCCTCAGTGGACTTCTGTCAGAAGCGGTGTCGCGGCGTTCTGCTCTCCATGCTGACGCAGAGGCCTGTTTCCAGCCAGAAGGCGGGCAAGGACGTAAAAGACCGGTGTCATGAAGATCCCGAAGAAGGTGACGCCGATCATGCCCGAGAATACGGCCACACCCATGGCGGCGCGCATTTCGGCACCGGCCCCCGTCGAGATGACGAGCGGGATGACACCCATGATGAAGGCCATGGAGGTCATGAGGATGGGCCGCAAGCGCAGTCGGCTCGCTTCCACGGCCGCCTGGACGGGCGTGCGTCCTTCGAATTCCAGCTCCCGGGCAAATTCCACGATCAGGATCGCGTTTTTCGCCGAGAGGCCGACAAGGACAACAAGGCCGATCTGGGTGAAGATATTGTTGTCGCCCCCCGTATACCAGACGCCCACAAGGGCAGCGAGCACGCCCATGGGAACGATCATGATGATCGAAAGCGGAAGCGTCAGGCTTTCATATTGAGCAGCAAGAACGAGGTAGACAAGCAGCAGGGCGAGCGGAAACACGACGATGCTCGAATTGCCGGCGAGGATCTGCTGGTAGGTCAGATCGGTCCATTCAAAATCAATGCCCGTCGGCATGGTTTCTTCGAGGATCTTTTCCATGGCTGCCTGGGCCTGGCCCGACGAGAAGCCCGGGGCGGGTCCGCCATTGATGTCGGCCGAGAGGAATCCGTTGTAGCGGGTGGTCCGTTCCGGTCCGGTTGAAGCCTCGACTTTGAGCAGGGCGGACAGCGGGATCATCTCGCCGCTCTGGGAGCGAACCTTCAGCTGCCCGATGTCTTCAGGCTTGGCGCGATATTGCGCATCCGCCTGGACGCGGACGCTATACGTGCGGCCGAAGGCATTGAAGTCGTTCACGTAAAGCGAGCCGAGATAGATCTGCAGGGTCTGGAAGACGTCGGTGACGGCGACGCCGAGCTGTTGCGCCTTGACGCGGTCGAGATCGGCGAAGAGCTGCGGCACATTAACCTGGAAGCTCGAGAAAATGCCTGCGAGTTCCGGCGTCTGGTAAGCCCGGGCGAGAACGGCCTTGGTCGTCTCGTCGAGCGTTTCGTAGCCGAAGCCAGCCCTATCCTCGATTTGCAGCTTGAAGCCGCCTGTGGAACCCAGCCCGTTCACCGGCGGCGGCGGGAACATGGCGATGAAGGCGCCGTCGATCGCGGCATATTTCTGGTTCAGTGCCATGGCAATCGCGCCGCCGGACAGCGATGGATCCTTGCGTTCCTCGAAATCGTCGAGCACGGCGAAGACGATGCCGGCATTGGAGCCGATGGTGAAGCCGTTGATCGACAGGCCCGGGAAGGCCAGCGCATTCTTGACGCCGGGTTGTTCGAGCGCGATGTCGCTCATCTGGCGGATGACGTCTTCCGTGCGGTCGAGCGTAGCGCCATCCGGCAATTGCGCGAAACCGATCAGGTATTGCTTGTCCTGTGCCGGCACGAAGCCGCCCGGAACCGTGCTGAACATGCCATAGGTTGCCGCGACCAGTGCCAGATAGATGACCATGACCACGCTCTTGCGGCCGAGCAGGCCTCCGACGCTGCGGCCGTAGCCCGCCGAGGCGGCACCGAAGGCGCGGTTGAAGCCGCGGAAGAACCAGCCGAGTGAGCGGTCCATGACTCGGGTGACCAGGTCCTTGGGCGCGTTGTGATCTTTCAGGAGCAGTGCTGCCAGAGCCGGCGACAAGGTCAGCGAGTTGATCGCCGAGATCACCGTCGAAATGGCGATGGTGAGGGCGAACTGACGATAGAACTGACCGGACAGGCCGGTGATGAAGGCGAGCGGTACGAAGACCGCGACGAGAACCAGCGCGATCGCAATGATCGGTCCGGACACTTCCCGCATGGCGCGGTAGGTGGCTTCCCGGGGCGAAAGCCCGTTCTCGATGTTGCGTTCGACATTCTCCACGACCACGATCGCGTCGTCGACGACGATACCGATGGCGAGCACGAGCCCGAACAAGGTCAGTGCGTTGATCGAGAAACCGAAGGCATACATCACGGCGAAGGTGCCGATGATCGAAACCGGGACGGCGATCAGCGGGATGATGGAGGCGCGCCAAGTCTGGAGGAAGATGATGACGACGAGAACGACCAACGCGATCGCCTCAAGCAGCGTATCGACGACCTTGTCGATCGAGGAACGGACGAATTCCGTCGTGTCGTAGACGATCTCGAAGCGGACGCCGTCGGGCATGGCCTGCTGCAGATCATTCATTGTCTGCTGCACGGCATCGGAAATCGCGATCGCATTCGAGCCGGGTGCCTGGAAGATCGGAATGGCGACAGCGGGTTCGCCATCGAGCAGTGAGCGCAGCGAATATTCGGCCGCTCCGAGCTCGATGCGTGCCAGATCCGCCAGCCTGGTGATTTCACCGTTCTCGCCGGTTTTTACGACGATCGCGCCGAATTCTTCCGGCGTTTGAAGCCGGCCTCTCGCGTTCACATTGAGCTGCAGGTCCACACCTTCAAGCGATGGCGAGGCGCCGATCGTGCCGGCGGCTGCCTGGACATTCTGCTGGGCAATCGCATTGGTGATGTCGCTTGCCGCAAGGCCATGTTCGGCCACCTTTTGCGGGTCGAGCCATATGCGCATCGAATAGTCGCCGGCACCGAAGACCTGGACCTGGCCGACGCCATCGATGCGGGCGAGGCGATCCTTGATGTTGAGCGTGGCATAGTTGCGGAGATAGGTGAGATCATATCGGTCGCCGGTCGATACGAGATGGACGACCATCATCAGGTCCGGCGAGCTTTTCACCGTCGTCACGCCAAGTGCGCGCACTTCTGCCGGCAGCCTCGGTTCGGCCTGCGAGACACGGTTCTGAACGAGTTGCTGCGCCTTGTCCGGATCCGTTCCCAAACGGAAGGTAACGGTCAAGGTCAGGACTCCGTCGGATGTGGCCTGGCTCGACATGTACAGCATGTCCTCGACGCCGTTGATCTGCTCCTCCAGTGGCGTCGCCACGGTTTGTGCGATCACGGTCGGGTTTGCGCCGGGATAGACGGCCCGGACCACCACCGAGGGGGGAACGACCTCGGGATATTCGGAGATTGGAAGTGCGCGAAGGCCGATCAGGCCTGCGACCAGGATCAGGATCGAAAGAACACCGGCAAAAACGGGGCGATCGACAAAGAAGCGTGAAAAATTCATCTGTAACCCCATTCGGAGGACAAAGTTGAAGCGGCCCCGTCGACAGCAGTCGCCGGGGAGGAAGGACTTTCTGGCAAGGGGCCGCGGACGGTTGCGAAGCCTAGAGTTTCAGACGCGCCGGCGATGCCGGCACGATATCAGTTTTTGAGCGCGGTCTGTTCCTGCGGTGCGACCGTGACACCGGGCTGGATGCGCTGGAGGCCACTGACGACGATGCGTTCGCCGGCATTGAGACCCTTTTCCACGATGCGTTGGCCATCGACCAGCGAACCAAGCTCGATCTGGCGGTAGGCAACAGTATTGTCCTGGCCGACGACGAAGACGAACTTCTTGTCCTGATCCGTTCCCACCGCGCGCTCGCTGATCGCCAGTTTGTCTTCAGCTTTAGATTGGCCGATGCGGATGCGGACGAACTGCCCGGGGATGAGGTTGCCTTGGGGATTCTCGAAAACTGCTCTGACCCGGATCGTTCCCGTCGATGCGTCGATCTCGTTGTTAATCAGCTGCAATCGGCCACGGATCGGTGGGACCTCGTCCTCGGTCGTGATCTCAACTGGGATCTGGTCCAGGGACCAGCCGACCGTCGGCACGGTGGGGAGGATCTGCCGAAGATACTCTTCCTCGATGGTGAAGCCGGCATAGATGGGATCCACGGAGACGAGCGTGGTCAGGGACTGGGATGAAGGGCCCGATGCAACAAGATTGCCGACGGTGACTTCGAGCTGACCTACGCGACCGGAAATGGGTGCGCGGATTTCGGTGTAGTCAAGATCGAGTTCCGCAAGCTTCAAGGCGGCCTTGGCAGACTGAAGTGCCGCGAGGGCGGATGCATGCGCACCCTGCCGCTGCGCCAGTTCGCTCTGGGAGATCGTGTTGCGGGACAGAAGAGAGGTTCCGCGATCAAGTTCCGTCTTCGCCAGGTCGACCTGTGCCTGGGCAGCCGCGACATCGCCACGGGCACGGTCGACGGTCGCGCGGTAAGGTTCGGGGTCTATGGTGACCAGTGGATCGCCCTGCTTGACGAGGCCCCCTTCATTGAAGTGGACGGCCTGGATTGCGCCCGCCACACGGGCGCGGATCTGCACCCGGTCGACCGCCTCCAGTCGTCCGGAGAATTCGCGCCACACATTGATCGGGCGTGGGCTGACGGTTGCGACGGTCACGGGAACCGCCGGCGGTGCCGCCGCAACTTCGGTGGCGGCAGCCAATGCGTCCTTCGACTGATCGACATAGACAAATCCGCCGACGATTGCCAAAGCGGTCGCCATCGCGGAACCCCACAGGGCCGCGCTCCTGATCCTTGCGGTCATGATTATCTCCTTCGGTTCGGGCTGAACCGCTATGTTTACGGAAACGGACCGTGGTCCGCAGTCAGATCGGCAGTTCCTGGAGGAACTGCGAGAACTCGGTCGAGAATCGCGAACACCACGTGCCGCTTTTCCCTTGGTACAGGTCTGTCCATCCATACTGGGGGGACAGGATGCTGGTCGTCACGGACACGCCGGCCTTGCGCAGGCGCTCCGCATAATCGAGGCCCTCGTCGCGTAACGGATCATCGTCCGACGTCACGATCAGGGCCGGAGCCACGCCGGTTAGCCGCGAACACAGGCACGGCGCCGCATAGGGATGCTGGTAGCCGCAGGCCGAAGCCAGGTAATGATCCCAACCATCCGACCAGCGTTCCCGCATGCCGATCTCGTTGGCACGGCCAAACGATGCCGTGGCCATGCGCGGATCGATCATCGGCGACAGGAGAACCTGTCCCGCCAGCTCTCCCGGCATGGCGTCGCGGGCCTTCAAGGCAAGGCTCGCGGCGATGTTTCCACCCGCCTCATCCCCGGCCAGCACCACCGGCGATCTTGAAGTCACATAGCGCCTGCGCTTGGCGAACATGTACTTCAGGACCTCGAAACCTTGCTCCAGGCTTCCCGGAAAACGATGCCCCGAAGGTGTACCGCAGTCCGCCTCGACCACCAGCGCGCCCGCCTCCGCCATTGCGAGAGCGGCCGGGGCATCACTTTCCCGATCCTGCCTCGGGCCGAAGGCGGTCCCGGGAAGATAGAGGACCAGCGGTCGTGCCGATGCTTTCCCCAAACCTTCATAGACCCGATAGGCCAGGGGAAAGGGCAATTGCCCCTGCTCGGTTTTCTCCCATTGTCTCGTCATGAGCCTGCTCTACGCGTGCGGACGAAAACAACTTCCATCTGCCGCCTAGATATATTATTATCCGCCCACAGTGCACAAGATGGCGATATCGGGAAACTCTGTCCCGTAATTCGGAATAATGAATATAGATTGGATGGGTGCCGTCGATGGATCAATTGTCCGCCATGCGGGTCTTTACTCGAGTCGTGGAGACCGGGAATTTCTCCAGGGCCGCGACTTCCCTGAAGATGCCCAAGACGACGGTCACCACGGCCGTGCAGGCGCTAGAGGCGCATCTGGGTGCAAAGCTCCTCAATCGCACCACACGTCAGGTGGTGGTCACGACCGATGGTGCACTCTATTACGAGCGCGCCGCGCGCATTCTCTCGGAGCTTGACGAGCTGGACGGAAGCTTGTCCAGTTCGCTGGCGCAACCATCGGGCAAGGTCCGGATTGCGTTGTCAGGAGGATTTGCCGACCGGATCATCATGCCGGCGCTTTGTGAATTTCATACGCGTTATCCGGGGATCCAGCTCGACTTCGATATCGGTGACCGGATCGTCGACTACATTGCGGAAAACATCGATTGTGCGTTGCGGGCAGGGACGCCGAGCGATCAGTCCCTGGTCGCGCGCAAGGTGGCCGATCTAGAACTCAGGACATATGCGTCTCCTCGCTATCTCGACCGAATGGGCATTCCAGCCCATCCGCACGACCTTCGAAGCGGGCATTTCGGGGTCGGCTATATGAAGGCCCATGAAGGCCGGGTCTTCCCGATGGTCTTCCGCAAGGATGAAGAAGAAGTCGAGGTCCAGCTCGACTACGTCATCTCGGTCAATGAATTCAGAAGCTATATCGCGGCGGCGGCGGCTGGAATCGGGATCGCCCAAGCGATCGATTTCACTGTCCGCGATCATGTGGATCGGGGTGAACTGGTCGAAATCCTGGCCGACTGGCCGCGCGACCCGATCCCGCTCTACATCGTCTATCCGCAGACACGCCACCTGAGCAACAAGGTCCGTGTTTTTGTCGACTGGCTGGCGAAAAGACTGCAGGATACGCAGAATTGCGAGACGCGACTGAAGGCTTGCGGTTTGCCTTCCTGACGCATTTTTTTGTAATTCGCGGCGTGGATACCGAGGGGCTGGTCGCTTCCCGGCTATCTGTAACGCCGTCGAAACCACAATCCGTTGCAGGATGATCAGTCCGCACTTCTGAGTCCCAGGCGGGTTGATCATCCGATCCCGCACCCATGCTCAGGTTGACCTGTCCGGCATTGGCTGCGACAAGGCCACATGCAGACACCGATCTCCATCGACCCAGACTATCTCAGGGCGCGGCTGAAAGCATTGCTCGCCATCCCTAGTCCCACAGGGTTCACCGACGAGGCCGTTCGGCACACGGCGCGTGAACTCGAGCGCCTCGGGCTTGAGGTCAAGCTGACCCGTCGCGGCGCGATCCGAGCCCGGCGTCCCGGTGCTTCGGAGCGGCCCGCGCGTGCAATCGTTTCACACCTCGACACGCTCGGTGCGCAGGTGAAGGCGCTCAAGGAGAATGGCAGGCTCGAACTCGTGTCGATCGGTCACTGGTCTGCGCGGTTCGCCGAGGGCGCACGCGCCTCGATCTTTTCGGCGAAAGGCATCTATCGTGGCTCGATCCTGCCACTGAAAGCGTCGGGTCACACGTTCAACGAGGAGGTCGACACACAGCCGACCGGTTGGCAGCATGCCGAGTTGCGCATCGATGCCTTGGCGCGCGATCGCAAGGATATCGTGCAGCTCGGCATCGACATCGGCGATATCGTCGCGATCGATCCGCAGCCGGAATTCCTCGACAATGGGTTCATCGTCTCCAGGCATCTGGACGATAAGGCCGGGGTGGCGATCATGCTAGCCGCGCTCGAGGCCATGCAGCGCGAGAACATCGAAACGCCTGTCGATACCTACTGGCTCTTTACCATCGGTGAAGAGGTCGGCGTCGGTGCTTCCGCGGCTCTCGTGCCGGAGATTGCCTCTCTCGTCGCGATCGACAATGGGACGACCGCCCCGGGCCAGAATTCCGACGAGTTCGGCGTAACGCTCGCCATGGCGGACCAGACCGGTCCCTTTGACTATCACCTGTCCAAGAAGCTTTTCGAGCTTTGCGGCGAACACGGCATCCGGGTGCAGAAGGATGTATTCCGCTACTACCGGTCCGATGCGGCCTCGGCCGTGGAGGCTGGACATGATGTGCGCACAGCACTCCTCGCCTTCGGCGTCGACGCTTCGCACGGCTATGAGCGCATCCATCTCCATGCGCTGATCTCGGTGGCAAAACTCGTCGTCTACTACGTTGCGAGCGATGTTCAGATCGAGCGCGATTCCGAGGAGGTCTCCGGCTTGCGCGGCTTCACCCGCCAGAAGGTCGCGCCTGCGGAACAGAGCTTCAGGGGGGATGAAGCCGACGAGCCCTGACATTTTCAATGCAGGGCAATCCATCAGGTTGGACGCATCAGGATGGCGGAACTTGCTGCCCTCATGGCCCGCCGGTCTGGCCGATCGGAGGTGTTGACGCTTGATCTCATCCGCGACAGGCTGTGGGCCGGATCGAGGGAACCCTCCTGTTCATTGCCCGAAAGCCTTGATTGCCGATGCCAAGCGTAGTCCGTTCAGCAGGTCCTGTCGCGGTCGATATCTGGAACTGGTCTTTGGATGAGGCCTTTGCGGATGCTGCCGAAGCCTGTGCACTGCTTGCCGACAACGAACGTGAGCGAGCCGAGCGCTTTCTCAGGGATATTGATCGCCGGCGCTACAGCATGGGACGTGCGGGTGTTAGGCTCATCCTTGCGACCTATCTCGGCATCGAGCCGTCTGCCATCCGCTTCGCCTACAACAACTGGGGTAAACCGCAGCTCGATCTCGGCAATCGCGCCGAAAGAGTTCACTTCAACCTGAGCCACAGCGCCGGTGAGGCGGTGCTGGCCGTTTCGAGACAGGCAGAAATCGGTATCGACATCGAGCAAATTCGCCCACTCGAGGAAGATGTGGCTGGCCATTTCTTTTCCCGGCCGGAGTGTGCCGCGTTGGCAGCCCTGCCGGCTGATGAACAACTGGCCGGGTTCTATCGGTGCTGGACCCGCAAGGAGGCCTTCGTCAAGGCGCATGGGGCGGGCCTCTCCGTTCCGCTGCATGGCTTTGATGTTTCACTGAATGCGGAGGACGGGCAGCACTTGCTCCAGCGCCTCGACCAAGACATCGGCCTGCTTTCCGACTGGGCACTGCTCAATCTCGACGTGGTCAAAGGCTTCCATGGTGCGCTTGCCGTGTGTTCGGCCGGGCGAAACGTCGTGGTCCACTACCGCAGTAGGTCGGCCTGGTCCGCGAACATCGCGTCGATGACGTAGCGGCCGTTCGAGGCGTCCATGTGGTGACACGCGATGATGCCAGGGGCGAAATCCGGCTTTATGGTTCGTATGCAACGCTCGCGGTAGCTATCGAGATCGAGGTCCTCGACCTCCATGATGTTCAGCCCGTAGCCGTAGATACCGAATTCATTGCGCTGGGAAGGGCGATAAAGTCGGCCTCCGTGCTCGAACGGACGACCGCCGTTGCGCGCCTCTGTGCTGCCCATGACCACCGGATTGTTGCGGTGAGGTTTCATCCATTTGAGGTCTGGACCATCCACCTCGAAGACATGCAGTTCGCTGCAGTGATCCTCATAGGCATGGAATTCCGACAGATTGGTGAAAAGCCACCACTTTCCAGCAAAGGGGAAAAGGGCAGAATCCGCGGAGGACTGGCCTTCCAGGCCTGTCGCATGCAGTTCCCAGCGCAGTGGAAATTCAATGCATCGCCAGACTTCCAGCCGACGCGCCTGGTTCGTCTCGGGGATCATGAAGATCCCGTCCGCGTGACGAAAAACAAAGGGATAGGAAAGATGATGCTCCGCCTTCAGGGCGGTGCCCAGTCTCTCCAGCCTGTCGTCCACGAGCCGCCCGACCGCTATATGTGCCTTGGTGTCGCTTGGCGTGTAGGCCTCGTAGAAGACGTAGGTCTCCTCATCATGCTGAAACAGGAAAGGATCCGCCCGAAGCTCGTTATCTTCCGGCTTTAGCAGGACCGCCGTCCGTGGGTCAAAGTCTTCCGGTCGGCCGTTTCCGACGAAAATGGCCCAGGGTGGGGCTGCAATCTTGAGCCTAGTCTCCAAGGCCTCGCGCCCACGCGCCAGCAGGTTGCGACCGACACTGCCTGCATAAGCCAATAGTTTTCCGAGGCCGGGCGGCCGAGGCGGCGGTGCGGTGGCGGACCAGGGCCGGGTGACGAGAGCACGTGCGGTTGCAACCCTTCTCAGTTCCCGCATGACCAGGGTTACTGCACGTTCCTTGATGAAGTCGCTGTTGCGCACGGCGCTGAATTTCGTGTTGAACTCCGCTTCCGCCAGCAGTTTGTCATCCCGATCGCCGGTCTGGCGAACGGTAATGCGCAGCTTCGTCGAAGGAGTTCTCGCCATCACCTCTTGATAGCCGTACCAGTCGGCGCCGGCATTGGCCTCTTCCAGGAAGGAGAACTGCCACGACCCGTAAGGCAATCTGGGCAATGCGCCCGGAGGAATGTCCAGAGGAGAAATTGCCAGAACCAGATCCAGATTTTGCCCCAAGTCTGCGTCAGGCAAGTCGTCGAGGGCGATTGAAGGAAAGTCCGCAGATTCTTGGCTTGTTGGAATGTATCGAGGCTGGCGTCCGAGCGTCAATCGTTCCAGTGCTGCGGCCAGCCGAAAGGCGGCCGGTGCCGCGGCTTGCTTTGGAGGGCAGAGGATGATCGACTGAAGGCAAAGCCTGTCATCGGCGAGAAGTCGATCGATTAGGGCAAGCTGCCAGTTGTCGAAGCCATGACGGCGATCCGCCAGCAGGCCGATCCGCAAGGGCTCTAGCGCGGGCTGTATGGAGCTTCTCGCAGCTTGTCCGGATGACGCGTCCATCTCAGGGTTTTCCGTCCACGAGTCGCTCTTCGATTGCGCCGGCCAATCGCCGCATTCCATCGACGGTGAGCGAGTCCTCGTGCCAACCTTCCAGGTCGATCACGGTTGCCTTGCCGGCAACATTTTCACTCCAGCCGAATAGAAGCTTTCGCGCACGGGTTGGGCTTGCTTCACTGCGGAAGAGCATCAGTTCTCCGATCGGTTCCGACCTGAAGTATCTGGCCGAGCGCACGAGGTAGTCGGTGACGTGGACATTCGCCGTCTCTTCGACACTCGCCTTGGTCCTGTCTGGGCTCAGGGTTCCGAGCAGCCACTTGGTCACGCGGAATTCCTTCAGGAAAACACTTAGCCTCATCCTGCCGGTCAGAAGCTTACGGATGAAGTATGTCGTGCGCTTCAGGCGCCGTTCCGCGTTCCACAGCCGCTGGCGCAGCCAAGGCTGCGAGCGGAAATAGCCGGGCGCCCATGCGTCGATTGCCGCAGTGAACGCGACATTGACGCCAGATTGACGGAGCTGGCGCGTCACTTCCAAGGCCAGGATCCCGTTGACGCACAATCCCACGATGCCAACCGGTCCGGCACCTTTCGGTATATCCATGGCGCGGATCGCTGATGCGGCGACATCTTCCAGTTTCGTTTCTGCCGACAACTCCGCCTCCGAAGCGCCGAACATGTTGACGTTGTAAACTGAGACGGCACCATTCAGACGGTTGGCGAGCTGGTAGTAAAGGAAAGGATGATTGATCGTGTAGACCGCGCAGTCACCTGTTCCCTCTTTGTAGCTGGTGCGCTCCCAAGCCGGTGCAGGAGCGGCGGCCGGGGCTAAGGGCGCGGACGGGGTTGGGCCAAACGCAGCTTCTGCGAAACCACGAAGCGTTGGTTGCTTGAAGAGAAAGGTGAGTTCGGGCTTTGTGCCAAAACGCTCTTTGACGGCCGCTAGCATGCGCAGCGCCAGGAGCGAATGTCCGCCGAGCGCGAAGAAATCGCCTTCCGGCCCGACCTTGTCGACATCGAGGACGTTTGCCCAGATCTCGCCGAGAAGCCGGATGCGCTCGGCAGCGGACAGCGCCGACAGATCCTTCGGCCCAGCGGACATGGGTGGGGCGTCCGTCGGTGTCGCGCGATTGCTGGAAATCGAACCTGTCGAAGAAACCGCAATTGCAGGAGGAACGGAGGCGAGTGAATACTGCCCGATGCCGCTGGGCGACAGCGGTGCGGACGGGGACCTCAGCGCCTGCTCATAGACATCCTGCCAGATTTGCAGGATGCGTTCGATCGTGGAGCGGTCGAAGAGGTCGGTGTTGTATTCGATGGACATGCGCCAGCCAGACGGGCGTCCGACCATGCCGAAGCTGATGTCATAGACCACGCCCGGTGACTGCGACGCTGCACTGAGCAGTTCGAATTCGCCATAGCGGCGGTCTTCCATGAAGGCCTTGGAGAGATTGAAGTTGACTGAGATCAGCGGGTTGCGGGAGGGATCGCGCACCGGATTGATGAATTCCACCAGCTTGTTGAAGGGCATGCGCTGGTGATTAACAGCGGCGCTCACCGTCTGCGTTGCTGATTGCAGGTGGTCCTCGAAGCTCATGGACGGCCGAACCGGCAGACGCAGCACCATATTGTTGATGAAGACGCCGATCATCGGTTCGAGATCGGATTGTTCGCGTCCCGCGATCTGGGTGCCGAAGAGAATGTCTTCGGCTCCAGTGACGCGATGGAGAACAGCACTGACGATCGCAACGCCGTAGGCGAACAAGGAGACCTTGTGCTCACGGGCAGCGGCCTCGATGCGCTCACCGAATTCCACAGACTTGACTGCGGACATGATGTCGCCGCTCGTCGTCTTGATTGCCGGCCGCACGTGATCGCTCGGGACTTCGAAATAGGGCGCGCCGGCCAGTGTTTCCTTCCAGAAGCTTTTCTCCGCCTCGAAGCCATAGCTCGACAGGTATTCCTGCTGCCACAGGGCGAAGTCGCCATATTGCAGGGGTAGGTCCGGCAGGACGGGGGCACGACCAGCCTCCATGGCGGATGCGATTTCACCCAGTTCGCGGCCCAGGACACGGATCGACCAACCGTCGAAGCAGGTTTGGTGGGCGGTGATCAGCAGGAAGGCGCGGTTGTTCTCGACCATCAGCAAGGTCACGCGGAAGAGACCACCGCGCGCGAGATCGAAGGGCGCGGATGCCGTCTCCTCGCCGATCGACAGGATTCGCTGTTCACGCTGTTCCGGCGGCATGTTTCTGAGATCGATGACCGAGAGCTTGAAGTCTTCTGCCTCGAGAACCTGCTGGTACGGATTGCCTTCGCGCTCCACGAAGCGCGTGCGCAGGATCTCGTGGCGCTGGATGATTTTCTTGAAGGCTGCCTCGATCGTCGACGCTTTGAAGGATCCTCTGATTTCCCAGCGAACGGCGACATTAAGGGCCGGATTTCCTGGCTGCAGCTGGTCGAGCACCCAGCACCGGAGCTGGGTCTGCGTGCAGGGAAACTCGCCGATGATCTCCGGCGCGGAGCTGGATGTGACCGCCTGGCTTTCCTGCTGGGTCATCACAGGCTCTCCATCCGACGTCGCGCGCCATTCCGGAAGCTGGCGAGCGAGGGTATCTGGTAGACGACCCCTCCGACGGCCGGCGCGTTTTCTGCAGTTTCGTCGGCATAGGCTGCAAGCTCAGCAATCGAGGGATAGCGAAGCAGGTGTTTTGCTTCCAGCGGGAGACCGGCATCCAGCATGCGTGCGGCGATCCGGAATATCGTCAGCGAGTCCGCGCCGAGCGCATAGAGATTGTCCTCGACACCAATCGGGTCGATGTCCAGCACGCCCTTCCAGATCGTCAAGAGCTTTTCTTCCATCGGTGTGCGGGGTGCTGTCTTTGGGGCTGCGGTTTCGACCTCGCTGCGACGCAATTCGCGTGTTTCCAGCGACTTGCGATCCAGCTTGCCGTTTCTCGTCAGGGGCAGTTCTGTTTCCAGCGACCAGACGGCCGGAACCATGTAAGCCGGCAGATGCACTCGCACGGCGTTTGCCAACTGCATGGGGTCTGCAGCCGGGGTGCCAGCGTCGGCCACGAAGTAGCAGGCGAGAACGAGTTCGCCGCGACCATTTCGGGCGCCGACAACTGCACATTGGCGCATGCCTTCGACCTGTGAGACGACAGCTTCGATGTCACCGAGTTCAATGCGGAAGCCGCGCAGCTTCACCTGGTTGTCCCGGCGGCCAAGCAGCTGCAAGGAGCCGTCTTTGAGGCGCCGCCCGACATCACCCGTCTTGTAGAGACGCTGCGTTTGACCGAGGCCTATATCGCGCGAGACAAAGGCCTCTTCGGTGAGATCGGGTCTGTCGAAATAGCCTTGGGCGAGGCCATCGCCGCCGATGAACAGTTCGCCGGTGATGCCAGGAGGTGCGAGGTGGCCGTCTGCGCCGAGGATGTGGAGTTGCGTGTTGGCGATCGGATGACCGATGGTAATCGATGCTTCGCCGTCTTTAATTTGTGCAACGGAAGACCAGATCGTCGTTTCGGTGGGGCCATACATGTTCCAGAGGCTACCCTGCATTGCAGCCAGTGTCCGGGCGAGGGCCTTGGGCAGGGCTTCCCCGCCGCACAGCTTTTTCAAGGGGCTGTCGCCATTGAGCCCGGCTTCGACGAGCATCTGCCAGAGGGTCGGCGTCGCCTGCAGGATGGTTGCCTTACTTTCCTTGATCAGCCGAACGAGGGCAAAACCATCTTCGACCTCGGCGCGGTCGGCGATGACGACGCTGCCACCCACAACAAGCGGCAGGTAGAGTTCCAGGCCGGCTATATCGAAAGAAATCGTGGTCACGGCGACGATGACGTCGTCGGCGGTGAAGCCTGGTTCCCGCGCCATAGACAGGAGAAAGTTCGTCAGCGACCGATGGGAGATCGCCACACCCTTCGGCGTCCCCGTCGAACCCGAGGTGAAGATGACATAGGCAGTCGAACCCGTATCGGTCGGCAGGCTCTCCAGTTTCGCGCCGGAATGCGCCGCGATGTTGCTGGCCACCTCATCCAGGCGGATCGTCACCATGCCGTCGGTTGCGAGCGCCGCTGCGGTCTCGTTGCCGCAGACGAGAGCGGCCGGTCTTGCCGCAGCAAGCGTCTGGCGCAGCCGTGTCTCCGGATGGCCGGGATCGAGTGGGACATAGGCGTGCCCGGCCTTCATGATGCCGATGAGAGCTACCAGCATGTCGAGCGAGCGGTCGACGAGCAGGGCCACGCGCTCACCTTGCCCGGGGACGATCTTGCGGAGATGCCGGGCAAAACGGTTGGTTTGTGCCTCGAGTTCGGCATAGGTGATCGTCCGCCCGCCATGGCGTGCGGCAACGGCTTCTGGTGTCGATTGCGCCCTGTCTGCGATGAGCGAGAAGGCGAATTCATCCTGGGGATAATCCAAGACACTCTGATTGAGGTCTTCCGCCAGCCATTTCATCTGCTGCGAAGACAGGAGAGGGAGGTCGGTCACGGGGCGGCTAATGTCTTCCGCAAGGGCCGTGATCACCGAGACGAGATGGCCGATCCAGCGTTCGACCGTGTCACGATCGAGGACGTCGGCATTATAGTCCACATCGATCCGGATACCGTCCTTGCTCTCAATCATGTTGAGGAACATGTCGAAATTCGCGAATGATTTGGGGTTGGGCACGATCTTGGCGTCGAGCCCTTCGAATTCCGCGTTCGCTGCGATGCGTTCGAGGTTGAACTGGATGCCCGTCAGCGGCAGCCGGCGCGGGTCGCGCTTGACCCCCAGGGTCTTTACAAGGGTGCCATAAGTGTAGTCCTGGTGCTCGAAGGCTTTCAGGACCAGTTGTTGCGTAGTCTTAAGATGATCTTCGAAAGGTTTTGCCAGCTCGACAGTCTGGCGGATCGGGAGCAGGTTCACGCAGTGTCCGACGAGAATACGTTCGTCGAGCAGGCTCTGGCCTGCAGACGGCACCGCGATGACGACATCATTCTGGCCGGACAGGCGCGCGAGCATGACCTGGAGGGCCGCCAGCATGGTCGAGAACATCGTTGCCCCCGTCCGCGCGCCACGTTTCCGAACCGCAGTGGTGATTTCCGGGGGCACGATAACGGTGCAAGTCCCGCCGGCATAGCTGCGCCGATCGGGGTATGGGCGATCAAAAGGCATGTCCGGGAGTTCGGGCAGTTCCCTGAACTGTTCATGCCAAAACTGCGAGGTCGTGGTGCTGACATCCGCGCTTGGCGCATGGTTATCGGCATAATCGGCGAAAGACATGGCCGGCTCGAGCGAGAGCGGTTCCGCCTTCAAGGTCGCCGAATAGATCGCGGCGAGTTCGTTGATGATGACGTTCAGCGACCAGCCGTCGCAGACGATGTGATGCGCGGTGAAGACCAGCACATGACGGTCCGGGGCGAGCGCCACGAGATAGGCTCGCGCCAATGGACCTTCCACCAGGTCGAACGGGGTCTTCGCGTCGGTCTCGATCAAGTCGTCGAGAGCGGCTTTTGCATCAGCCTCTCCGGTCAGGTCCACGGCATCGACCGGAAGCTTGAAGTCGGAGATGAAACGAAAACGTTCGCCGTTTCGGTCGAAACGGATGTGCAGGGCGTCATGCCGGGCAATGACCGCATCGATGGCGGCAAGGAAGGCCTTGCGGTCCAGGGAACCGTTCAGTTCAAGCGAGAGGGACTCGTTGAACGAGCATGATGCTTCGTCACCTGCCTGCGCTGCCAGCCAGATCTCGGATTGTGCTTCCGTCAGAGCGGCGCTTTCGGCGCGGACTGCCTGATGCAGGGTCGGCTTGGGGCCACGGTCAGGTGCAGGCGCCGGGCCTGTCAGTTCGCTCTCGACCTTGGGGGCGAAGATGCCGACCACTTGCAGCGCGTCGATCGCATCGCGAAACGCACGCGCGATCGTCTTGAAATCCTCTTCGGTATGGGCTGTCGTCAGGAAGCAGGGATAGCCATCCTGGATATGGATGCCGTTCATGCGCAGATAGGGGTAGAGCAGGCCGCCGAGGGGATCCTGGCTGCTGAAGTCCGTGACGAACCAGCTCTTGTAGCCCCGCAGGCAGGGCGGGACGCCGCGCTTGGCGAGTTCCGAATTGATCTCGTCGACCAGGGCTTCGGTGCGACGCGCCACACGGTCGTAGAGGGCGGAGCCTTCGCCCTTGATGTGGTGAAGCACGGCGCGGGCCGCTGCCAGAACCACGGGATGGCGGACGAATGTGCCGGCGAAGAAGGTCGGGACCACATTCGGCACGGAGTCGTCGCCATAATTCCAATGCCCACCGTCCAGGGCATCCATGAAGCGGCTGCTTCCCGCCAGGACACCGATCGGCATGCCGCCGCCGACGACTTTGCCGTACGTCGCCATGTCACCCTTGATGCCCCAGATGGCCTGAACGCCGCCGGGATCGACGCGGAATCCGGTGACCACTTCGTCGAAGACGAGCGCGCAGCCCGATGTATCGGCTATCTTGCGCAATTCGGCCACGAAATCGCGCGGCCGCAATTCGGGATGCCGGCTCTGGATCGGTTCTATGATCACTGCCGCGAGATCCTCGGCATTCGCCCTGATCCAGTCTAGGCTTTCCGGTGCACCATAGGGCAGCACAACCATGTTGCCGACCGAGCCGGACGGGATGCCGGCCGCGATCGGCAGGGCAATCGGATCCTTGGCCTTGGCGCGACCTTTCACAAGAACTTCGTCGAACTGGCCATGATAGTCGTTAGCGAATACGACGATTCTGTCGCGGCCGGTGACGGCACGGGCGAGGCGCATGGCTGCCATAACAGCTTCGGATCCCGTGTTGCAGAAGGTAACGCGTTCGTGGCCGGTCATGGCGCCGAAGAGTTCGGCGACCTCGCCGGCAAGTGGCGTCTGGGGGCCGATGGCAAAACCATCGTCCATCTGGATCTTCATGGCGTCGACGACGAAGTCCGGCGCATGGCCGAAAGCCGTCTGGCCGAAACCGTTGACCAGGTCGATGTATTCGTGGCCGTCGATATCCCAGATGCGGGCGCCCTTGGAGCGATCGCAAACCACGGGGAAGATCATTTCCTTCCATTCAGCCCGGAAGCCGGAGGCGGTGCGGGGATCTGCGAGGCGGGCTCGATGCGTCTGGGTGTATTCCTTGGACCGCTTGTTGCGGTTGGAATAAGCCAGGACCAGATCGTTGATGAAGTTTTCCTTCTCAGGTGTGATGTCCGTCTTGGCCTTCGATCCTCCCTGCTGGTAGTGGCGATAACGTTCTCCGCCGATCTCCTCGGCGGGGCCGCTGTCCTGAAACGTCGGCGGTGTCACCGTGGCTTGTGGCGCGGCCACGGTGACCGGGGCAACAATCGGCGGGACCAATGCCGGCGGTGCCGTCGCCACAACGGCCGCTGGCGCCAATGCTGCGCCCTGAAGAAGCTGGAATTGTTGGGCAAAGAGGTTCTGCGTGAGCGATAGCTGCGATTGCAGCAGAGCTTCGAGGCCTGTGCTGGCCGGGATATTGCCATGCTGCACTGTCTGGATGCCGCCTGCGATGCCTGGCAGTGGTGCCGGGAGTGGTGCCGAGATCTGCGGCGCCTTCGGGGCCGCGGCTGTTTGGGCAGCAACAGGCTGCACCGCGGCTGCGGGCGCTGGGCTAAACGCTACCTCCACCTTTGCCGGCTCGGGCGGCAGGGCCTGGTCCAGATATTTCGCCAGGGCCGCAATCGACGGGATGTTGCCAAGCAGTTCGCGGAACGAGATCTTCACGCGATACTGCTTGTCGATTTTCTGAGCGAACTGGCCGATGAAAAGGGAATCGAAGCCGAGTTCGAGAAAGCTGTCGTTGACGTTGCCTGAATCAATCGGTTCGCCGGACATCTCGCTCAAAAGGGTGATCAGCGCGGTCTCCAGTTCCGGAGTGCGATCGGCGACCGTGATGGTGCTGATGGCGTTCATGGTTTCCACCTCGTCTCTTGCGAATGGCTCGCTCTTGATACTCTCGGGTTCTGTTTGTTGTGCGGGTTGGGCCGCGTGTGCGCGCCGCACGGACGGCGGGGCGTCGATCCAGTGTCGCTGCCGCTGGAAAGGGTAGGTCGGCAGCGAGACGGTTTTTCGGGTTTCGTTGGGCAGGCCGGGCCAGGGAAGATCGCTGCCCGCCATCCAGAGGCGACCATGGGCGTCGGCAACAAAATGCCGTGCCGCAGAGGCGTTGTCATGCTCTGGAAGAGACTGCACGATGGCCGGCAACTGGTCCCGGCCGATGGTTTGAGCTGCGAAGACAGATAGGGTTCGGCCAGGGCCTACTTCGAGAAGGATCGGGCTCTGGTCCTTGCACAATGTAACGAGGCCATCGGAGAAACGGACGGGTTCACGGCAATGCCGCGACCAGTAGTCCGGCGAGGATCCCAGCGCGTCAGTCTGCCAGTCCCCCGTCACGCAGGAGATGTAGGGGATGGTGGCGCGACCGTATGTCACCTTCGATGCGACATCACGCAGTGCGTCGATGCAGGGCTCCATCATCGCGGAATGGAAGGCATGCGAAGTATGCAGCCGGCTGAATGCAATGCCGGCCTTCTCAAGCCTGAAACACAGGGCCTCGATGTCTTCAAGAGGACCTGAGGCCACGCAAAGCTTGGGCGCGTTGATCGCGGCGATCTCCGCATGGCCCATCAAGTGCTCGCGCAGCGTCTCCGGTGCTGCACGAACGGACAGCATAGCTCCAGGCGACTGATCCTGCATCAGTTGCCCGCGGGTCGCCACCAGGGTCAAGGCATCCTCGAACGAAATGACATTCGCAAGCGTGGCCGCGACGAACTCGCCGACGCTATGCCCGATCATGGCTGTTGGCCGCAGACCACGGCTCATCCAGAGCTGAGCGAGAGCGTATTCCACGAGGTAGAGGCAGGGCTGCGCGATCCGGGTTTCCCGTTGCTCCGCCGCCATCGCGCTGCTGACGGCGCCGGCATGGCAGATGTATTCCTTGAGATCGATGCCGAAACGCATCTTCAGGAGTTCGGTGCCGCGATCGATCCAGCGGGCAAACTCCGGTTCGCCGTCATAGAGGGCTGCTCCCATGCCGACATATTGCGCGCCCTGGCCGGGGAACATGAAGACGATCGGCGGCGGTTGATCTTCGGCGGTCGCCGTTACCAAGCCGTCCCGTCTAAGGGCCATGATAGCTTCATCAACCGTGGCTGCCGAAATGGCTGTCCTCGTTTTGAATGCGTGGCGGCCCTGCTGAAGCGTGGCCGCGACCGCCTGCAGGGAAATGTCGCCTTTCTTTTCAAGGCGATCTGCAAGGTTTTTGCGCATCTCCGACAGTGCAGGCTCCGACCGGGCGGAAAGCGGCAGGATCATGGGACCGGAAAGCTGCTCGCGCGTATCGGCGCGTTTCGGGGCCTCCTCCAGCACAACATGGATGTTGGTTCCACCGACGCCGAAGGCGCTTACGCCCGCGCGACGCGGCGTTGAGCCAGAAAACCAGTCCGTTGTCTGGCGTGGAATGTAGAACCGGGTGTTGCCCAGATCGATCCGGGGATTGGGTTTTTCGTAGTTCGGCATCGCCGGGATCTTGCGATGGTGCAAGGCGAGCGTGGCCTTGATCAGCCCAGCCACGCCAGCGGCCGCATCGAGATGCCCGATTGACCCTTTCAACGATCCGAGCGCGCATGTTTCCTTCTGGTCATGTGCGCCATTGAAGGCTTCTTTCAGACCGGAGAACTCGATGGGATCGCCGAGAGGTGTCGCGGTTCCATGGCATTCTATATAGCCGATGGTTGCCGGGTCGATGCCGGCATGGGCGATCGCGGCGCTGATGGCATCAGCCTGTCCTTCTGCACTCGGGGCGGTAAAGCCGATCTTGTCGGAGCCGTCATTGTTTACGGCGTAGCCACGGATCGTTGCGTAAATCAGGTCGCCATCTTCTACGGCGTCTTCCAGACGCTTCAGGAGAACCACGCCTGCGCCGCTGCCGAAGACGGTGCCGGAAGCATCGGCATCGAATGGGCGGCAGATCCCGTCGCGGGAAACCATCCCGCCTTCCTGGTAGATATAGCCACGCTTCTGAGGAATGGTGATGGAGACGCCGCCCGCCAGCGCCATGTCGCAACTGTAGGTCAGAAGGTTCTGGCAGGCCTGGGACACTGCGAGCAGGGATGTGGAACAAGCCGACTGCAGGGTGAAGGCGGGGCCGCGGAGATTGAACTTGTAGGCGATCCGCGTGGCAAGGGCATCGCCGAGAGAGCCGATCAGCTGGTTGTAGCATCCGATCTGGTAGTTGGAGGTGACCTCCTCCACGGCGGCGCGGTCGGCAAGAACGTTGTTCAGAAGATAGGTCGGCATCGAGCAGCCAGCAAAGACGCCGACAAGGCCGGGGCTCTTGTAGGGATCGTAGCCCGCGCCTTCGAGCGCTTCCCAGCAGATTTCAAGGAAGACACGATGCTGGGGATCCGTCAGGGCCGCCTCGCGGGCGAACATGCCGAAGAACTCGGCGTCGAAGCGGTCTACGTCCGCGAGATGTGGGCGGCATGCGACGAATTCGGGGGATGAGCGTTCCTCGTCTGTGAAGCCGTCCTCCAGCTCGTCGGTAGCGAAGATGCGAAAGGCGTTGCCGCCACGTTTGACGAGGTCCCAGAGTGCGGCGATATCAGGCGCGTCCGGAAACCGACCGGACATTCCCACAATGGCAATGCCGCCTGGCAGATCAGGATCACCTGTGGCGTCGGTCTCCGGATTAAGGCCGTTTGGCCGGGTGTCGACGTTCATGGGGTGCTCCGGCGGAACTGGGCCATCGTCTTACGCTGCAGGGCGGCTCGCTGGTCGGCCACTGTGGCCCGAGACGGCATCTGCTCGCGGCCGTCCAGAAAGCGTGCCATGTCGCGCACTGTGGGATGCTTGAAGAGAGCCAGAACCTCGCATCGCTGGCCGAGTTCAAGCTCGAGGCCTGCATGGACCCGCATCAGCTGGAGAGACGTGCCGCCGAGGTCAAAGAAGTTCCGGTCGGCCGGAACGACCTCCAGCCCGAGGGCGTCGCGCCAGAGCCGCATGAGAATTTCCTCGCTGCGACTGCGGATGGCCACTGGCTGGATGTCCTCGATCGGAGGCAGGGGCAAGCGTGCCCTGTCAATCTTTCCGGCGTGTGTCAGGGGGAAATCCGGCATGACGAGCGCTGTGCTCGGGATCATGTAGGCCGGCAGACTGTTGCGCAGCCGCTCCATGACCGCTGGAACGAGGTTTGCATTGGTCATGTCCTGTATTTCGCGGGGGCGGAGATAGGCGATAATGCGCTTCACGCCGCCGGTCTCCCGGCATTCCACCACCGCTTCGGCGAGGCGTGGATGACGGCGCAGAGCCGTCTCGATCTCCTCCAGTTCGATGCGCTTGCCGTTGATCTTGACTTGGCGGTCGCGGCGTCCCCGGAAATGAAATGTCCCGTTCTCGTCCATGACGGCGAGGTCACCTGTCAGGTAACAACGCGTCGTGCCTTCGACGGTTTTAATCGAGACGAACCGTTCGGCTGTCAGGTCGGGTCGATTGAAATATCCAAGGGCCAGCCCGTCACCGGCGATGGCGATCTGGCCTTCGATGCCCGGTGCCACAACCTGAAGATCGTCATCGACCAAGATGACATCGGTATGGGCGATTGGTCTGCCGATCGGCAGTTCCGATGCGTCGAAATCTGCGGGGACTGTGAAGGTCGTTGCGATGCACGCCGCTTCCGTCGGACCGTATACGTTGGTCAGAAGGCAGGCTGGATGGGCAGCAACAAAGCGCTTCACATGCGGAGCTGATGCGACTTCGCCGCCGAAGATCGCATGGCGCAGGCTGGGCATGGGTTCATCCGCATGGTCGGCGAAAATGTTAAAGAGCCCCGTCGTGAAGTTGACGAATGTGATGTCATGGACCCTGATCAAATCCCGCATGTCGGTCAGCGAGAAGTTCGCCTTCGACATGATCACGAGGGTTGATCCGTTCAGGAGCGCGCCCCAGACATCCACGGTCGATGCATCGAAGGAAATCGTCGTCGAATGGAGGACCATGTCTCCCGGGCGGAATTCGATGAAATTCTGATCGAGCACCAGGCGAGTGATGCCGCTGTGTGGGACCGCCACGCCTTTCGGCCGACCTGTCGAGCCGGATGTGTACATGACATAGGCGAGGTCCGATCCGCCGATGCTCGGCAAGCGGGACGGATCACCAGGTCCCAGGCTTCGCAGAACCGTATGCAGGTCGACGATGCGGCTGCCAGGATGGCCGAGGGCACCTAGCTCCGAACCGCTATTGCTGGTGGTGAAGACGACCTTGGGGCGGCATTCGTCCAGAACATATTGAAGGTGGTCTGCCGGATAAGCCGGATCGAGCGGAAGATATCCTGCCCCGGCCTTCAGTATCGCGAGTTTGGCAACGACTGTTTCCAACGCACGCGGGACAAGCAGGCATATGATATCGCCTTTTTCGACGCCGCAGGACACGAGGTACGTGGCGAGTCCGTCGGAGAGCGCATCTAGTTCGCCATACGTCAGACGGGCATCATCGCAAATGATGGCCACGGTATCCGGGAATGCGTTGGCATGATCCCTGACGACCTCCGGCACGCTCTGGCTCTTGTTGTAGCGGGTCGGTCGGCGGCCGCTGCCGCCCGCCGCCTGTCCTTTATCCCCCACGACCTGAAATTCCGTCATCTGTGGTCCCGCTCCATTCGATTGCCTATGCTGCCATCCGGTCACCCGGCCGTGCGGCCGAGTGCTCGTTCGGCAAGGCATTCCCCAAGCTTTAGAATTTCACGGGACCGTGAAATGAACATCTGGTCATTGGGGTGAAAAGGGTCGGCTGACTAGCCTCGGTCTAATCCGTTTGGCCAGTGAGGTGCAACGCGCCCTCGAACCATCCGCCGGAAAGGCGGAGACTGTGAATAGTGAGTAAAAGTCCAGGGGCCAAGCGCGCGGTCCGGGGCGTCAAGCGTGTGGTCGGACGGATGCGCATGTTAACAGAGATGAACCTCGACGCTGTCGGGCGATGCTCCCCCTTCGCCCTTAAACCTCGACGCTAAACTGCTGCAAGACCTAGTCCAAAAGAAGTATCTAATCCAGATTCCTACCACTTTTGGACAGTTAACCTGGTAGAATTTGTACTCAATGGCCTATATGAAGGGTATAGGTTTCTGCTTTTTTTAATGACGAACAATTCTTTGAAGAATGGCAGGGTGCGAAGCACTCTTCCGCCTGCCGCTTGCGCCACGGAACATTCTTTCGGGCTTTCGGTTAACCTAAACTGGTAATCACTTTGGCAAAATTCGGAATGAATCTGATTACGCTGGGAAGTAAATGTGTTAAAAAATTGTTAGTCCGTGGGGTGCGGACAAATAGGCGATATCATGCGGCTGGATGATCATCTTAACATGCGTCAAGCATTGGCCTCAGAACACCGGAAGCCCGGTGCCCGGCCTACCCGCGCCAGCCTGCGCAGCTATCCCGCTGGAACAACGATTTTCGACGTCGATAGCCACTTGTCACGTGTCCTGTTCATAGAGAGCGGCTGGACGATCTCGAGCAAGACGATGTCGAACGGCACACGTATCGTGACAGATTTCTTCCTGCATGGGGACGTTCTCTCGTCCGCTTCTACGAGCATGTCGCACGAGACCGTTCATGCCGTCTCCGACGTGACCTGTTATGAATTCCAGGGTCAGATGTCCGGTGCCGGGAGCGACGGTGGCTCGCAACTGCCGCTGATCATGACCATCGAACTAATGAAACGCCACGCGCGCATCGCCGAACGACTTGCCAGTATCGGGCGGCGAGATGCTTTCGGTCGCACCGGTCACCTGTTACTGGAGCTGGCCGTTCGCGCGGGCAATCCTTCCCGCCCTGGCCTGAACGGATTCGAGTGCCCACTGAAGCAGTCGGAAATCGGAGATGCCCTGGGACTGTCGACCGTTCATGTCAATCGCGTGCTCAAGGAAATGCGGTTAGGCGGTCTGCTTTCCTTCCGCAACGGCATTGTCGAGTTTCTCAACCGGCGGAAACTGATGGAACTGGTCGATTTCGACCCAAGTTACCTGACGGGTAGCAGCCACGACACCACGAGCTTGCAGGAAATAGAGCAGCCTTGACAGTCTCGCAGCAGGCAGTCGGTCTCTAATTCGCTGTTGTCGACCCAAAAGCCATCCAAAATCCGCTTGCATCGACCATAAATGGGAGAATTACGGCTTCTTTGTTAGTGACTTAACTTAGGTTAATGCAGTCCTAATAGAACCGTGAAAACTTACCCCTGTAATCTTAGGAAAATTGAGATCTAGCAGGAGAGCTCCTTTCGGGGGCGGGGTTTTATTTTGTCTTCGAGACGCTCGGCGGCTCGAAAAATGCAGAATTGAGGGGTTTGAAATGGGTACCTATGCGTCGACCTCAACCAATACCAATAAAGTCACGAAGGCCGATATCGATTACATAAGTTCACTGACGAGCAGCCAGGCGGCCGGGTCCAAGTCAGGCGAGTACATTCTCATTCTCGACAGCCGGGTGCTGGATCGCGAATGCCTGTCTCGCAGCTTGTCGAGCTATGATCCGACGATGCAGATTGCGGCGGTCGGATCCGTCGAGGAATGGCGCAAGCGGCAGTTTGCGTCTGATCCGTCGGCAATTCTGCTTGTTCTGACGGGAAACAAGCCCAACGGGGCCGTTGCCTCGGAAAAAATCGAGGATGTTACGGCAGCCTTCAAGCTGAGCCCCGTGATTGTCATCGCAGAATCTGACGATCTCGGAGATATACTGAAGGCGATCGATTGCGGTGCGCGCGGATATATCCCGACGAGCGTCAATATCAGTGTGGCGGCGGAAGCAATCTCACTTGCGCGAGCGGGTGGCGTCTTCATTCCCGCAAGCAGTCTGCTCGCAAACCGCGAGGCACTGAACTCGGTAGTCAAGGGGTCGAGCTACCTGCACGAGGGCTTTACGCCGCGGGAAGTCGAAGTTGCAGAAGCGCTGCGCCGCGGCAAGGCGAACAAGATCATCGCTTATGAGATGAACCTCTGCGAAAGCACGGTGAAAGTGCATATCCGAAACATCATGAAAAAGCTCAACGTGACCAACCGTACGCAGGTTGCTTTTAAGCTTAAGTAGGAATACCGCTGCAAATCCGGCCTTCGTGGGTTTTGGAGCGCCGTTTTGTCTGGAATTGCGACATCGGAGCCGGCTGCCCTTGAGGGCGGGGCTCCGTTTCTTTTTTGTGTGCAGCAGTCCTCGTGATTGACTGAAAACCAGTTTTAAAACACGAGCTTCAATACCAGCGGATGATCACTCACGCCGAGTTCGATCTGCGAGGTGCCCTTAAAGGTTGCAAGGGGTGTGGTGCCCTTGACGGCATCGTACAGTTCCACCCGCTTGACCTTGTCCCGAAGATTGACCTTGATCATGGTCTCGCCCGTCAGAGCCTCGCCCCAGATGACCAGTTGAAACGCGCCATCGCTGTCTTGCAGTAGCAGATCATGGACTGTCTCCGCTTGCGGGCTGATCTCGTAGTCGAGCCGGTCCAACACGTCCCGGCGGCCAGAGTCATCCAGGATCCGGGTGAGGTTGTGCAGGTAGTGCGCCGCCAGTCTCGGGCTGAAGTCGGGACGAAAGAAGCCATAGGTCTGGGCACCCTGTTCGTCCGTTCGGTCTCGCAGAATATAGACCGACGTGTAGCTGTAGCCCCGGGCAAACTGCGACAGATACAAGTTGACCAGGTTTACGCCTTGGAGCTCTTCGTCCACCTCCCCCTTGATGGCCACGCCGGTTTCGGTCGTCACGCGCGGCAGATCTGCGAGGACTGCCTCCGGATAGCCTTGATGCCTGTTTGCCCAGGTCCTACCGAAATTGCCAAAGAGGCCGTCCACCGATGAGGAGCTGGTTGGATCGGCGGCATTCCAGCTCTTGTTGTCGGCGGGGTCCGGTACGTTCGGGTGGTAGAGGTAATTGTGGACATTGGCGTAGTCGGCGAAGCGTGTTCCTGACGGCATCAGGGTGCCGGCGCCTTCCGGTATTTCCAGAAACTGCAGACCGGCATTGTCCGTCTGTGCACCGGGCTCTGAAACCGACCAGACCGGGTATTCGGCCAGCAGGGGATCGCTCTTGACGGCGCGGTAGAGGTCAGCATGTAGCTCGGCCACCGGGACCCACGAGCCTCGACCTCCTCCCTGCCGTCCCTTGTAGGTGACGGGCCAGTTGTTCGGCTCGTTGTTGCCTTCGAAGGCCAAGAGCGCACCGGCTTCGGCCAGAATGCGCCCTGTCGACAGGAGGCGATCGAGGTCACTGATGCCGCTGCCTAACCCCCAACTGATCTTGACGCCCGCCTCCTTGTGCAGCCGCAGGAAGCTATCGATCGTCAGGGGACCTTGCTCGCGAAGACCTTCGATTCCACCGCGAAGCCACCGAAAGCCCCCATAGCGGAGCATTTCGAGCGTCTTTTCATAAGGCTGGCCCCGGTCCTCGAAAGTGGAAACGACCCCGATGCTGTCGAGAAAGGCAGAGGTAGGCTGGGCTAGGACTTCTGCTGCAGATGCCGGCATTGTGGTTGCGCTTCCGACCGCCAGAAAGATGCCCGCAAGGCTGGTCGCCTTCCGGAGGTCTACGGTTGTCCTGCCCTTTGTTTTCATCACCCAGTGCTCTCCTCACGCCGTAGCTGTCAGCCAGAGTGGCGGCACTGGTGTCGTATTTGACGCCGTGCGGCTAGACGGGCTTGGGCTCTTGGGCATTGCGGGAAGGCGATAGCGCTGTCTCGTCATAGTGCCAGTCGCAGACCACCCGGCGAATTGCCTCAGGATCTGTACCACGTCTCAGAAACGGCAGATAATAAGCCATTCGGTCCCCTATTGAGCGCAGACGGTACGCCAAACGTCTGGGCAGGGAGATCTTTCGGACGAAAAGCGCCAGCAGCGGATAGGCCTTCACAGCCTCGCTGTAGACAATGGTCTCTTTCCGCGAACAGGGAAAATAGACCCCGTCCCAAGGTTTTGGATGGGAGGCGAAGTGGATAATCGTCGGGTGCTTGTCGGTAAGGTGGAGGAACTGCCTGGGGAAATTCCATCGGTTCGAGATGAATATTGGGGCGTCGCCCGCCACGGTGTTCAGCGCACCCTGATCGTGAAGATGGCCCCCGTGTTCTGTGAAGTACCGAAAGGCTGCTGGTCCGATCCAGTCAGAGGGGGCGAATTTCAGAACGCCGGAATTGAAGTAGCTCTGCGGCTGTCCAGTGCGAGCGGCTTCGATGATCGACATGTAATCCATGGCGGCAAACACCTTGCCCTGTGGGACTTCCACCGCCTCCAGAGCGGCGAGGTCACCGACAATCTGAGTGTCTCCGTCGATATAGATGGCCTGGCGGTAGTGTGCGGGCAGAAGGTCGGAGAGCAGAAGGCGGCCCATTGCAGCGATGCTGATACGTGCCCCGAATTCTCGCCGATCGACCTCGGCAAACTTCGCAGACAGGAATTGCGCGCCATCCAGCACGATGATGCCGGTCGCCCGGCAGAAATCCTCTGCTTCCGCCCTGTGCTTGAAGTTTTCCGTAAAGACGATGACGATATCGGTCGACAGGGAGGCCGCTTTGCGGGCCTGAAGGGCCGAAACAGCCGTTGGGAAGAAATAATTTTCGTCGGTGACATAGACGATGCACTGGGTATTCAAGTCGAAATCCCCTCAACCACGTTCATCAAAAAGTACAAGTGAATCAGCGGTCCCGCAATGACCGATAGGAGACTTTTCCGCCCCGGTGGGGCGTGTTAAGAAATGGGTAAGGTAATGTGCTGACTTCATTTTAGATGGGTGTCACGTGCAGTTGGCCCTGACTTGAGCCGAGTTTTACTCGTTCTGTCGGGACTTTGTTCCATTCTTGCTTCAAGTGGGTTCGATGTCATCAAGTCATGCCGATCGTCAGACATCCGGTGGAGAGTTGCGTGTCTTTGTGCATCTGGCCGAAAACAAGGACGTCGATCGCTGGAAGGCGAGTTGGGCAGATGGAAGCCTCGTCGGAATCAATGACGACACTCCCTATGGTTATGGTCGGGCGAACGACCTCGGCTGCGTGGTGTCCTTTTCCAAGGCCTATCCCGAGACCATGGCCGGCAAATTACTCCGCTATGGCGCGCGGCTTCTCCTGGGGTTCGACTTCTTGCATGCCTGGCGCCAGCGCAGAGAACTCGAGACTGCAGACGTTATCTGGACCCATACGGAATCCCAGTATCTGGCAGTTGCAGCCGTGGCGAGGCTCAAAGGCTTTAAGACGAAGATCATCGGACAAACGGTCTGGCTCTTCGATCATTGGAGCAAGCTGTCCGTCATCAAACGTCATCTCTATTCTGCACTGATCAAGCGCGTGGACGTTCTGACATTCCTGTCGCCGGTGAACATGCAGGTTGCCAAATCGCATTTTCCCGACGCGGATCTGCGTTTCATTCCCTTCGGCATCCCTTCCGAGACGATTGTCCAGCCACGAGCGCCTCTGCAGCAACCCCTTCGGATCTTGGCGATCGGCAATGACAGGCATCGGGACTGGAAGACACTGGTCGATGTCGCGAAACAGCGGCCCGATTTCTCGCTGACCATCCTTTCGGGGACCGTGCCCAGGCGGCTGGTCGCGGGCATTCCGAATGTCGACGTTCGGTTGGCGAAATCGGCTGCCGAACTGATCGGCGCGTTCGCCGCTGCGAGTGTCGTCTGCGTGCCCCTGCAGGATAACCTGCATGCAAGTGGGATCACCGCCATCGAGGAAGCCGTATTGGCCGGTGTTCCCGTTATCGCATCGGACACGGGTGGGCTTCGACATTACTTCTCCGACAAGGAGATCCGCTACGTTCCCCCTGGCGACCAGTCTCAATTGCTGTCGGCTTTGGTGGATGTCGCAGAACAGCCTGATCGGGCTCACCAGATGGCAGTCCGAGCGCAAACCCGCATGGGGCGTGGCGGTCTGGGCGCGGATGAGTACATTCGCAATCATATCCGCATCAGCCACGATATCCTTCGCGGGGGAACGGATCCGAAGGCGGCGGAGGCACAGGTTTTGGACACAATAGCACGATCGGCCTGAGCGGCTTCAAGGCCGAAAGCCGTCGAATGCAATCGAGGGGGCGTGGTTGGGTATCGAACCTATCGGCATCGTGGCATTGGTGATCGGTGTTATGTGCCTCTTGCGGGGCAGCGGACCAACCGTCATCGCCTTCTCGTTCTTTCCGGTGCTCGGCGGTGCTGCAGCACTGTTGTTCGGATCGACGGGGATCCAGCCCGGCCACTTCTTTCTAAGCTTTCTGTTGCTCTCGACGCTGTGGCTGCACGGCAATCCGACCTTTGTCATCGACCGGGCTCTCAGGTCTCAGCCCTTCGTCTGGCTGACTCTGCTGGTGGTCTATGGCGTCTTTGTCGGCTATTTCGCCCCGCGCTTGTTACAGGACACGATGACCATCGTCCCACTCGGTGCAGACGCAAGCGCCGGCATCAACGGCACCATTCCGCTGGGCCCGGTCAGCGGCAATTTCACCCAGGCCGTCTACCTCGTTGCGGATCTTGTGACCTTCAGCCTTATCCTTGCCATTGCGTCAACGCCACAGGGCTTCCGGCACGTGGTAATCGGCTTGCTGGGCTTCGGCGCGGCAAATGTCTTCTTCGGCCTTGCGGACCTGGTCAGTCCTGGCACGCCTCTCGTCGATCTTTTCGCTTATATCCGGAACGCCTCCTACACCTTTCATGCCGACGAATTGGTTGCAGGGATGCGACGCATTATCGGCTCATGGCCCGAGGCTTCGGCCTTCGCCGGCGCCAGCATGGCCGTGGTCGGCTATTGTGGGACATTGTGGATTTGCGGCCGTCACGGCAAGGCAAGCGGGATTCTGTTTCTCGTCTCCTGCGTCCTCATTGTCCGCTCGACTTCCTCCGGGGGGATCGCCGGCTTGCCGATCTGTCTGGCTATCCTCTATGCCACGAGCCTGTTCCGCTGCGGTGGCTCGACCGGAACGCGGGCCAGCCTCGCCGTCGTCCTGGCATTTCCGCTTGCAGCGCTGCTCTTCGTCTTCGTGCTGATCTTGAGCGATGACGTCTACCGTCAGGTCTATGACTTCGTCGACATCACCATCCTCAGTAAACCGACGTCTTTGTCTGCCCTCGAGCGAGGGGGCTGGAACGCGTCCGGGATATCGAACTTCTTCGATTCCTATGGTCTGGGGGTCGGTCTCGGCACAGTCAGAACATCGTCCTTTGCGGTTGCCCTTCTGGCGAATGTCGGGGTGCCAGGAACGTTGTTCTTCCTTCTCTTTCTCCTGACCGGTGTTCTTCTGCCTCGTGGGACACCGCGAAGCTATGAGGCCGATGTCGGGCTTGCAGCGCGAAACGGCTGTCTATGCCTTATCGTCGGAGCGCTGATTTCCGGATCTACCGTGGATCTTGGCCTGATTTTCTTCGTCATGGCAGGGTTGCGGAGTGCTGTTCCCCGTGGTGTCAGAGCAGCGGCGCCCTTGCCAGCCTGACGGTTGCTGTACCGGGAAACAGCTACTCCCGGCCTTCAGTATGACCACTCGCTTCATCCTCCGTTACAATCGACGCCGGCACCGATGCTGCCCTTCTGCTGCACTCGCCTTTTCGGCCGAGGATCGACGTTGGATCTACCCCTATCGGTTTACCCGCTGCCTCCCTGGATCAATTGCTTCCGCGCAGTTTGAAAGGCAGCTTAGGGATATCGAAAGGACAGGGAATGTCGTTGTATTCAGACAATTTTACCCAACGTGACGCTGAACTCATGTCGCCGCCGGAAGTCTCGCGGCGGACCATGAAGCGTGTCTTCGACATTGTCTTGTCGCTGCTGGCAGCTCTATTTCTACTCCCAGCCCTCGTCGTCATTGCCATTGCCCTGCTGCTCGTCGATGGCCGGCCGCTCATCTTCCGCCACAAGCGGATAGGTCGCGGCGGCCGCTCCTTTTCCTGCCTGAAATTTCGCAGCATGCGGAAAGATGCCGACAAGGTCCTGGCCGACCTACTGGAGACGGATCCAGACCGGAGGAAAGAGTGGGAGGATAGTCAGAAGCTGAAGAAGGATCCGCGCATTCATTGGCTGGGCAGGCTTCTGAGGGTCACGAGCTTCGACGAATTGCCTCAGCTTTTCAACATCCTCGCGGGGGATATGAGCATCGTGGGGCCAAGGCCGATCGTCGCCGAGGAACTCGAGCGATACGGCCCGAACCTGCACTGCTACCTTGCCATGACGCCCGGGCTCACAGGGCTTTGGCAAGTCTCAAGGCGCCCAGACACGTCATATGAAGAACGTGTTCAGTTCGATGTCGTCTACTACAAGACATGTTCGATACGTACGGATCTGGCGATCATTATGAAGACGATCGTAGTCGTCCTCTTTGCTCGAAACGACCTATGAAGCGAGGTCAGAATGCCCAATAGGCAACGGCCACCCAGAAGCTAAGGCAGAAGAGAAGGACGAGCCATCTGAGTTGGAGTCTCAAAGCAATCTCGCTCATTGGTAAGCCTCTCGCCAGTGCTGTGCATTGAAGAAACCTGATGACGGTAACGAGAGCGCCTTAGCCGTCCGGGCTTCCATGAGAACCGAATTACACCGAAGAATGGTGAACAAAGTCTGAAGTCATCCCCGATCCTGAACGCCGCGAGAGGGAAGCCGACACGAATTCCCGCTGTGCATATCGTAGAAGACGAATAAGGCAGGAATGCCGATGACAAGAATATTTGCAAAGGCTTGCACGTGGCTTTCCCGAGATGGCGTTCTCGGGCGCTGGAGGCGTGATGGCCAGACAATGTTCAGCAGCGCCATGTGGACCTTTCTTGCCAAGATCGTGATGCAGGTCAGCCAGCTGGCTACGTTCATCATCGCCGCACGTGTTCTGAACTCGGCAGAATTCGGGCTGTTTTCCTATACGGCAGCCCTGGTCACATTGCTTGTCGTCGTCGCCGAGGGTGGCTGGCGGGAATTCGTGATGAAGACAACGCATGAGGATGGTCGCGTCGATCAGATTGCCACCATTTCCCTGATCGCGGGCATGGGCGCAACCGCCGTCGGGCTTAGCGCAGCAGCCATCCTGGACCTGCAGTTCGATATGACAGCCGAAGCGTGGCTTGTCGTCGTCTTCAGTTTGTGGTTGCTGCCGACGCCCTTTTCGTCCGTCTGCGAGGGCATGTTGATCGCGGACGCTCGGCTGAAGGAGCTCAGCATTATTCGCATTGCCGCTGAATGCTCCGCCACCCTCATCGCCATCTACGGCCTCCTCCACGGCTGGAACATCTATGCTTTGGCGGCGGGAAAGCTGGTGAGCCAGGTGGCAGGCTTGGTGGCGTCGCTTGCCGTCCTGAAATGGCTTCCCGCACTGAAGATCACAGCGGCTTTCGTTCGTGAACTCTTCGAGTTCTCGAAGCATATCACCTATAATCGAGCTCTCGTGCTGATCCGCTCCTACTCCGGAACGCTTGTGGTCGGCAGCGTTCTTGGTCTCGCAGATGCCGGTTACTACCGTGCCGCGGAGCGCATCGTTTCGGCCTTTACCGATATCGTCGCCGAGCCGGCGCGGCAGATCGCCTGGAGTTCATTCCGCAAGATCGCGATGGCGAACGGCAGCGCCACTCCCGGAGGGGAGGGGGCATCCCCCGCGCTCGGGCGGAAAGCCACTCGGTTCGTCATCCTCCTCATGGTGATTTCGGCCCCAATCTATCTTGGACTTGCCTTGATGTCCGGCACGCTGGTTCAGATCGTGCTCGGCGCCGGCTGGGCCCCGGCCGCGATCTTGGTCAGCCTGCTGTCCCTCAAGCAGATTCTGCTCGTGCCTGGTTATGTCACCGAACCGCTGCTGTCGCTTGCCGGATCGATCCGCAAGGTGCCAGCGGCGATCCTCGTTAACAGTCTCGTCGCCGTGGGGTTGATCCTGGTTTTTTCGCCTCTGGGCGTGGTGGCCGCTGCTGCGGGACAGCTGCTCGCCGCCATTTTTTCTTTCCTCGTTTCAGCCTGGCTTCAAAGTCGGTACGGCGCGGTGCGCTGGCAGAGTGTCATGAAGGGTTGTCTCATGCCCCTTCTGGGATCCTTTGCCATGGCCGGCGCCGTCGTGCTCTTGGGCGAGGTGGGAACGCTCTCGGTCCAGAGTGGGCTGGTTGTCAATTTTCTGCAGATGGCGGCCGGTTGCCTGATCTACGGCGCCACGCTTGCTTTGCTCTACAGGATCTCGCGCAGGTTTCTGCCTGCTGTCACATCAAACTGGGGAGATGGCGTTGAGCATGTTGCAAACAGAGTATGACCCGACAGCGCGCAGGGTGGCCCTTTTGAAAAGGATGACCCGCAGGGCGCTCCGTGGTTTCGAGACCGGGCTTGGTCTGGCCTTGGGTCCGGCCAGGGCACTGGGCGGCAGGCTACGCTATCTGTCTCCGCTGCCCCGACGATTCACGGGGGTCTACTCGTCCTTCGATGACGCAATCATCGCTGCCCAAAAAGCGGGAAGGTTAGCTGGCTACAATCATCAGGAAATTGCACCGGTCTCCTTCGATGCCATGTGCAAGGTCGCGCCTTGGGACTATCCCGTGCTTTTCTGGCTGGCACGGCTGAGGGGAGAGACGGAGGGGCTTCTGGATGCCGGTGGTCACATGGGGACCAAGTTTCGCGCTTTCCGCGGGCTCCTCGATCTCTCCGACACTTTCCCTTGGGTCATCTATGACCTGCCGGAAATCGCCGAAGCGGGTCGTCGACGAGCAGCCGAGGAGGGGATAACCCAATTGCGCTTCATCGATGATCTTTCGGTGGCCCCGGTGCTTCCGGTATTTCTCGGATCCGGTCTGATGCAATATCTCGATCGTCCCCTGTCCAACCTTCTCTCAGCGCTTCCCCGGCTGCCTCCCCATCTCATTCTGAACAAGGTGTCGTTCCGTCGGGACGGTAAACCTGTCGTCACGCTCGAGCGCATCGGAAATGCCTACGTGCCCTATCAGATGCGCGACGAAGCGAGCTTCGTGCAGGATCTCGAGAGGCTTGGCTACGAGCAGGCAGATCGCTGGTCGATACCAGAGCTGTCGCATGTTATCGACACGCATCCGGAACTCGGTCCGAGTGAAAGCGCCGGATTCTATTTCAGGCTGAATAGGCCCAGGCGCTGACTGGCGGCGCCCCGGCGAGCTTCTATAATCCGCGAAAGCCGATGACCGCAGCTGCCTCACTTGCTGCAGGCGGTCGTGAGACGCCGACCCTCTTCAGTCCATGCGACGAATATTCTGCGGTGAGAGGCGTCCCCTGAGGGCATCGCCGATCGCAAGAAGGTTTCCCTTCAGGCGTCCCTGGCGATCGACCCAGGGTTCCGGGCGCCAGGCCCTGGTCATGTTGGAAGCCAGATTCCGGATAATCTGAGGCAGTGCGTGCCTCCAGTACATTGTACGCTTTCCGACCAGATAGATGGGATTGGCGATCTGGGAGTAGCCGAGGCGAAGGCCGGACATTCGTCCGGTCTTGGTTCCCAGATGCACGCCAAGCAGGTTTGGGGATGAAACGACACGGCCGAAGCGGGCGGCAGCGCGGCTGAAATCGACGTCCTCCAGCCAGCCATAGAATGGCAGTTCTTCGTCAAAGCGCAGCTTGCAGATATGGACTGTCGACATGCGGACGGCCAGGTTGCATCCATAGCCGCTGTATGTGTCGCGTAGGGACAAGTCTTGCGCTGGAGGTGGTGCATCGCGCAGGAGCGCCAGCCCCTCATCGACAGAAAACCCCGGGCCTGTCGCACCATCGGCAAGCACCGTTCCGGTCATGAGGTCGACATCGGGGTTTCCAAGGAACAGCCGCTCCACCTCGGCGATATATGTCGGTGCGAGCAAGAAATCATCGTCGAGGAAGAGGATAATGTCAGCATTCGGAACGGCGTCGATGATGGCATTGCGTTGCCGGCAGAGACCGGGCTCGGATTTCAACAGCTGGACAGGAAAGGGCAGGGTGGCCAATTCCGACATGTCTGCGTCTTCGGATGTCGGTGCGCAGATGACAAGTTGGTCCGGTTTTCGCGCCTGACGCGCCAGATGTGGAACGACGGCCGAGATGATGTCCCGGCGTCCGGAGCTCGGTATGCCGACCACTACGGTCAATCCGGGAAAGAGCTTTGCGTTGTGGAGCGGTGGGAGTGATTTCGGCTTCATCGATTCCACATTCATCCGAGCATGCCCCCGGTGAAGGCAGATCGTCGTGCAGTGCCAGCGCTGCTGCGGTTCGAGATAACGCCGAGAAGGGAAATCCGTGAGCGGCCGAAGGACTTGAGTGCCTCGGTCAGCCGTTCGATGGTAAGTTTTCTGCTGTCGCCAATGACCAGGATGATACCATCGACATGAGAGCAGATCGCGCGCGTATCAGCTGATTCCTCGAACCCAGACATGTCGACGATGATCAGCTTGTATTGCGTCCGCAGCTTGGCCAAGGCTTCCTTCAGGGCTGAAAGGTGCCCATAGCGATAGGGAGCGATCGCCAGTCGGCGCGTCTGTTCGACGGTCAGCAAGGGAACCGGGACAGCCGTGTCCTCCGAGCCGTAGTCGGGGTCGTGATCGATCACGACCCGTTCCGAGTGGCGGGGGGTGCGCGGGAGACGCGACACGGTGGCGCCTTCCGACGGTTCGCCGAGCATGGTGGAGGCGATCGGCTTGATCGCGAAGTCGGGCGCTGCGTTGTAGGCAAGCCTTGTCAGTCGTGCCGAAACAAAGTCGGCATCGACCAACAGGACCGATTGTTCCTCGTTCTGGTAGAGCTGTGCGAGATTGGTGGCGATTGTCGTCTTGCCTTCGCCGCTTCCAACCGAGGTTATGCCGACGACCATCGAGCCATCAGCCGGCATCAACGAATCGAGCGAGTTCTTCACCCCGCGCAATGCTTCGGAGAAGGGGGAATAGGGCGTGTCTAGGATGGCTCTCAGTGGCAGGATGGTGGGCGGGAGGCCGGCTGCCGGTTCGCCCGCTCTGCCATCCCGTCGGTAGATCGGAACATGTCCCAGCGACGCCAGGCCGAGTTCCCGCTGGAGGCGTTCTCCCGACCCTGCACGCCGATCCAGAACATGGCGGCTGACGGCCGCGAGCAGGCCGAAAGACATGCCCAAAACCATTGAAAACGGCAGGAGCACAGAGGGTTTGGGCCAGATGCGGCTCAGCGGCTCGGTCGCTGCGGTGACGATGCGCGCCTTTCCGAGCGGGAAGGATTGAGTCTGGAACGCGCCGACAAACTGCTGAAGTATGCTCTCGTATATCTGTCGATAGGTGCTTGCGCGGCTTTCGATTTCGGCCAGTTCCACGCGTGCGATGTTCTTGTCCGCCCCTTGGCGGTTGGCACTGGCGAATTGCTGTTCGGCCAGCGCCTCCCTGCTCCTGGCGATTTCGAGGTTCGAACGATACAGCGCCTCGACCTGACGCAGTTCGTCAACGAGGTTGGACTGGATCCTGGCAATATCGGCCGTTGCCGCCGTGATGGCCGGATTTCCGGCGGTATAGCGCTCCTTCAACCCGGCGAGGCGAGTTTCCGCGACGCGCATTTCCTCACGCAACTTCATCAGCTGCTGATTATCCACGAGTTCCGGCAGGTTTGCATCGGTCGAGTTGGACTGGATCAGGCCGGTGAGCGTGGTCAATTTCGCGGAGGCATCGGCCGTTGCAGCCCTCGCTGCCAACATCTGGCTGCTGACCTCGGAAAGCTGCTGCTGGTCGAGCGTTGTGGCGTTCGCCATGGCTGTGATGTCGTGCTCGTTACGATATTCCTCTGCGGCGAGCGCCGCCTCTCGTGCCTTTCGACCGACCTCCATGAGGCGGCCTTCCAGCCAGAGCGCGCCCTGTTTTGCGGCGGCGGCGCGATCGTTCATGCCGTTTCGGATATAGGCTTCGGCCAAAGCATTGGCCGTCACCGCCGCTTTTTCGGGATCGCCCGAACGATAGCCGATTTCGAGAACGTAAGATTGGCCGACGCGGCGCACCGAGACGCGGGACAGAAAACCCTCCATTGTGCGCCGCATGCGCTCTTCGTCCGCTTGCGGTGTCTCATCCGATCCACTGCCGCCAAAGACAAAATCTGCGGCCAGGGCCATATTTTTGCGGAAGGCTCCATACAAGGAGGAACTGTTGACGATCTCCGGATCGTCGAGGAGACCGAGCCTGTTGATCACGTCGGCAGCAATCGCTTCCGACTTGACGATCTCCACCTGGCTGGCGATTTCGGCCGCCTCGATGATGACCGTGCCCGTGGTCGCGTCCTGGGACAGGATCCGGCTTTGCTCCGGGTCGATGACGAGACGGGCATAGGCTTCATAGCTCGAAGGCGTTTTCGCAATGTAGATGACGCCGCACAGAAGCCCGATGACCGTCGATAGCGCGATCAGCCGAGCATTGTCGCGCAGGAAGTTGACCAGATCGCGGAAAGACACCGTCTCCGACCGCAGGCTTTCCCCCCGCTCGGGTGTCTGAAGACCATCGATCGTTGCAAGCTCGTGGACTGCCATGGGCTCTATCCTTTCCAAGGTCTTGGGATCCGGCGATCATTGTGAGGGCTGTACGACGATTGCCGGGGGCGAGGCGCTGGCAACGGTGGACGAAATGTCATAGCGGACGTCGAGCACGTCTCCCGGGGCCAGTTCGGCCGATTCCGGTAGCTTCAGAGGAATGCCGTCGCCGCCCGCCCGCGTGACCCAGTATTCGAGTGTCTGCGTGTTGGCTGCGACGCGGGCTGCGTCTCTGGAGACAGCCGCACCCGCTGCCTGCAAAAGCGCGATCACTGTATTGCGCTTCAGTTTGGTGTCCTCGAACTCGGCGACAATTTCTTGGAGTTCGCGGCCGGCCTCGGTGCGCTGTTGCCCCTTCAAGGCTATGGCATCGCGTTCCGTTTCGCTCAGCTTCTGCTTGGCGCGCATGGCGGCGATCACGAGGTCCAGCTTGTCGCTGCTCAGATCCGCCACGACGCGCTCGAGGGCAGTCTCTCGCGATTTCGCGAGCGTGCCCGAATCGACGAGTGACGAAATGCTCGCCAGTTCATCTTCGGCGATCGTTATCTGGCGGTCCTGGACAGCCGTCTTCTCATTCAACACGTTGATTTCATTCTGAAGCTGAACCTGAAGTTCGGACAGCGAGGTCAGTTGGCGCTTCAGTGCTTCGGCTCTGGCGACGAAGAGATCGGTCTCGCTCTGGACGAAGACCTTCCCGGCGCTTCCGTCCGGGGCATTGACGAGTTCCGGTGGGAACTCGATCTTGGTGCGCTCCGCCAGTTCCGCTTCGAGGCGTGCGCGCCGTGCCATGAGTTGGTTGAGCTTCAGATCGTAGCCGTTGAGCTCGCCGGCGTATCGCAATTGTTCGAGTTCACGCGAGCCGTTGGCGTCCGTTTGCCGTTCGCGCCCTCCCGCCATAGCGACGGCCTGCGTCACCGTGATGCCCGGGCGATATTCCAGTTCACCGGCGCGCTCGACGGCGCCAGACACGTAGAACATCGGGTATCGAACAACTTCGACCGATGCGGCCGGAGGCTCGGCCAGTCCCGTCTTCTGCTTGAGAAGCGCGCTGATCTTGCCTGCCACCTGGCTTGGTGTTTCGTTCTCCACGGAGAACTCCCCAAGCAGAGGGATCGCGATCGTGCTCGATGGGGAGACGATGTATTCGCCGTTGAGCGGCGTCCATTCCTTGTATTCCCCGGTGGACGCAATCCACTCCACAATGGTCACCCGCAGCTGGGTCAGCGGCATCAGCGGCACCTCGGCCGCGAAGGTGCCCTCGGCCGGCAGACAAAGCACACCGGCGACGGCGAGCCGCAAGACTTTCGACAATGGCCTTCCGGGCCGTGATCGCATCGAAGTGATTGGTTTCGGCATGGAGCGGTCCCATCATTGTCGTACCACCGCCAACAGGGTTCTTCCCGGGCTAAGGTCTTCCGAGACCCATCATCGCGGCATGCCGTCGCGAGTAAATTCTCTCCCCCGCGTCGGGACCTAGTCACTTTTGGTAGGAGCGCCTACGCCCCCACTCCCAATGGATGAGGTCTGAACCCTTCATACCCCCCGTTGCTGCCTCCTTCGGTCGAGCATTCTCGGCATTCTCGAAGGGATTGTTCTCTCGGGTGACCGTAGGGCGTTCTTCGCGAACGGCTGCCTGCCCGCCTAAAGTGCCATGCTAAAGCGATGGGAATGAAAAAGCATGCGGGTAGCGATTGTCCATTACTGGCTGGTGTCGATGCGAGGCGGCGAAAAGGTCGTCGAGGCGCTGTGCGACATGTATCCCGACGCAGACATCTTCACGCTGGTCTGCGATCACGACAAAATCTCGGATAAGCTCAAGCGGCACAGGATCTCTACATCCTTCCTGCAGCGTATCCCTGGGGCAAGGAAGCGTTATCAGTCCCTGCTGCCGCTCATGCCCTTTGCACTCGAGGGGTTCGACCTCACTGGATACGACCTGATCCTGTCGAGTGAATCCGGACCTGCCAAAGGGATTATCCCTCCGCCACAGGCCGTGCATATCTGCTATTGCCACTCGCCGATGCGCTACATCTGGGATCACTATCATCTCTACCGGCGCAATGCCGGGTTCCTTGCAAAGATGATGATGCCGCTAATCGCGCCGCTGATGCGGGCCTGGGATGCGAATTCGAGCCTGAGGGTCGATCGCTTCGTCGCCAATTCGCATCACGTGGCCAGTCGCATCGCAAAATATTACCGCCGATCATCTGTGGTGTTGCACCCACCCGTCGCGGTCGACGAATTCTCACCGGTGGCAAGCGTGGACGACTTCTATCTCTGCGCCGGCCAGATCGTGCCGTACAAGCGCATCGACCTCGCTGTCCGCACCTTCACGAAACTCAACCGGAACCTCGTGGTGGTGGGCGATGGCGACAGCCAGGATGTTGCAGCACTCAAGCGCATTGCCGGGCCGACGATCCGGTTCACTGGGCCGGCTTCGTTCGCCGAGCTCAAGGACTATCTTGCCCGCTGCCGCGCCCTTATTTTCCCCGGGGAGGAGGATTTCGGAATCGTGCCGGTCGAGGCAATGGCCAGCGGACGGCCCGTGATCGCGTTTGGGAGGGGCGGTGCACTCGACACTATCGTCCCTGGCCACACCGGACTGTTGTTCAAGGAGCAGACGGTGGAGTCGCTGGCCGATTCGATAGAACTCTTCGAGACGATGGAGCACCGCTTCTATCCCGAACTCATCCAGCTTCATGCTGCACAGTTCAGTGTCGCCAACTTCAAGGCCGGAATGAAAAGGATCATCGATCAGGCACTTTCGGAGCGTCACACGGTGGTCGATGTGAAGCCTTATGCAACCTCGCTTTCGCCTGTGTTCGAGGGGGTCAGCCACTCACCCCTGCATTGAACTCGAGGGCGGTGTGAGGGCAGCCGCATTTGCAGTCCATAAGTCGGTCGGGTCTTACGTCTTTCTGATGAGCCATCGCCAGCAGTGTCGACTAGGAAGCGGCAGACACGGTCGATAGCCTGCAGAAACGGTATTTTAGCCTCCGGCGCGTCCTGCCGGAAGCCCATCAGCCAACGGTTCCATCCAAGGGTGGGAGTGCTGGCAAATGACACTGCCTGGCAATGTTGGAGACTTCCGACGCCGTTGCGGTGATAGAGGAGTACAGCGTGAGTATCGGGTTTCAGTACACGTTTGCAGGCATCGAAGGCAGGTCGGCGACATGAGAGAATCCTTCGTGGTCAACGGTCGTTTTCTTATCCAGAATCTCAGCGGTGTGCAGAGATATGCTCGCAACATCGTCAACGCACTCGATCGGATCGAAGCCACGCGCGGCGCGAGTCTGCTATTTCCGAAAGGTGGCCTGCATCCTGCCTATGAAAGACTGGATGCAGTCGAGGTGGGTGTCCTAGGCGGCTATGGATGGGAGCAAGTCGAGCTTCCGATTGCAGCGCGGGGACAACGGCTCCTGAATCTTTGCAACATGGCGCCCGTCATTAAGAGCGATCAGATTGTCTGCATCCACGACACCAATGTCCTTTCTTCGCCTGACAGCTATACGCGCGGTTTTCGCGCCGCCTACCGGAGCCTGCAACCCCTTTTTGCCCGACGTGCCGTCAGGATTGCGACTGTTTCGCATGCTTCGGCGCGGCAGATAGCCCGCTATCTGCCGATCTCGCTTCCCCAGATCGTGGTCTTGCCGAACGGTCATGAACACGCACTCCTATGGAATTCGGACCGGGCAAGCCTGCCTCCCGAGCTCCCCGTCCAGGTCGGAGACAGGCCCTTCGTGCTGGCAATAGGCTCCGGCGCAAAACACAAGAATATGTCTTTGCTGATCGAGATTGCTCCGAGCCTCGCGGCATCCGGAATCAACATCGTGATAGCCGGTGGCGACGAGATCGAAGAGCGGAGCGCAGCCCGCCTACCTGCCAATGTCCACCTGTGCGGTCGCGTACCTGACGATGACCTCGCATATCTGCTCGACCATGCGCTGTGTCTTGCGTTTCCGTCCCTGACGGAGGGCTTCGGGCTGCCTATCGTCGAGGCGATGGCGCGTGGCTGTCCTGTCGTTTCATCGGATTGCGCAAGCATGCCCGAAGTCTGCGGCGCAGCCGCGCTAATGGCGTCCCCACTCGATCCTGCTCAGTGGGTCAAGCACATCGAGACGCTTGCCATGTCTCCGCAGTTGCAAATTGATCTTGCCGGGCGCGGGCGGGAACAGTGCAAGAAATTCTCCTGGCATGATAGTGCCGAAGGATATCTGGAACTGCTTGAATCTCCGATGGCTGCGACAAGACGCGTTTTCCCCGGCGCGCCTCCTGGCGCGCGAGTTGCGGCTGTGTTTGCCACGCTCGGGCGGCCGGAGGTCGTCTCGAAGACCGTACGACATTTCCTGTCGAACCAACGGCTTCTTCCATCCTCGGTCATCGTCTCCTGCGTAACGCCCGAGGATGCCGGGGACCTTGTTCACCTTGAAGGCTTGAAGATCGTGCTGGGACCCGTCGGACTGGCGAACCAGCGGAATGCGGCACTCAACCAGCTTGACCCGACAACGGACATTGTCGCCTTCTTCGATGATGATTTCATAGCCCACCCGGATTGGCTGGCCGAGGCTGCGCAGGTCTTTCAAGACGAGAGTTCCGTTGTCGGAATCACCGGTCATGTCATTGCGGATGGTATCAAGGGGCCGGGCATCGTCTTCGAAGAGGCTGCGCAGATGGTCGAAGCCGCAGCCGAAGTCGGCGCCAGGCGATGGATCGAACCCTTCAGTCCCTATGGCTGCAACATGGCCTTCCGCATGAAGGCCATCGGGCCGCTTCGCTTCGACGACCGGCTCGTCCTCTACGGCTGGCTGGAGGATCGGGATTTTGGAGCAGCACTGGCCAAGACGGGTGGGCGCCTCGTTCGATGGTCCGGCTGCCAGGGTGTGCATATGGGCGTCAAGAGTGGCCGTACTAGCGGCGAGCGCTTGGGCTACTCACAGGTCGCCAATCCTCTGTATATGCTGAAGAAGGGGACGATGAAACCTGATCTCGTGGCGGGCCAGATCTTTCGGAATGTTGCCAGCAACGCAGGACGGCTGCTCGCGCCTGAGCCCTATGTGGACCGGAAGGGCCGGCTGAAGGGAAATATTCGTGCGCTTCTCGACGGACTGACCGGATCGTTGGCGCCGGAGCGGGCAGCAGGTCTCGGCAAGAAGCGGATGACGGTGGCGAACGAGGGGAACCCTGCAGGTGCAGGAAGGGTGTGACGGCTCTCTTGCGTAAGGACATGGGGAGCCGCCCGCGGGGGGAGCGGATGTGAAGATCATATGCGTTTTGATGTCAGCGTAGGGGGAACGCGCGATGACGGGACTGACGGATGCCAGCGGAGTGGAAGGCCTCCCGCGTCGAGTGGTGGTGATCAGCGATCTTTCCGAGCCGCGGGACGGCCCCTCGGTTATTGCGCTCAGGAATGCCGGCATGCTCGCGGATCGCGGACTTTCGGTAGAGTATTTCTGCGGTGATTTCGGCCGAAACGAGGAGTTGACCCTGCGTGGCATCACGCTTCATGCAGTGGGTGCCAGCGACCTCCGCAGCAGTTCCTTTGCGATGGCCGTGGTCAAGGGGCTCTACAACGTCCCGGCGGCCCGACGGCTCAAATCGCTCATCCGTACGAAGGATACGCCGGAGACGCTCTACCACGTTCACAACTGGTCCAAGATCCTCTCGCCCTCCATCTTCGATGCGCTTCGGCCCGTGATGGACCGTGTCATCCTCACGGCGCATGACTATTTTCTCGCCTGCCCTAATGGTGGCTATTTTCACTTTCAGCAGGGCCTGCCCTGTACGGCCAAACCCCTGTCGCTTCCCTGTCTCGGCGCCAATTGCGATCGTCGGTCTCGGCTCGAAAAAACATGGCGGATTGCCCGGGATATCGAGCGGCGCTTTCTGATGGATCTCTCGGGATCGGGGGCGACGGTGCTTGCTGTGCACGAAGGCATGGTTCCCCTGCTCGAACGAGGTGGCATCCCTGCCGATGTCATCAAGGTGCTGCGCAATCCGGTTCAGCCGTGGTCCGACGCGCGCGTGCATGCTGAGGCAAATCGCAGTTTTCTTTTCGTCGGTCGCCTTGAACACGACAAAGGGGTATTGCTCCTGGCCGAAGCGGCCAAGCAGGCAAATGTGCCCATCACATTCGTCGGTGAAGGTGCCCTGGCCTCCGAGATCACGGACATCTATCCAGGCGCGAAGATCGCTGGTTTCAAGGACCGGAGAGGGCTGAAGGAAATTGCGGCCGAGACGCGTTGCCTGGTCGTGCCGACGCGTTCACGCGAGACATTTTCACTTGTTGCTTACGAGGCCTTCACATCGGGCATCCCCGTGATCATCAGCGATTTTGCCGCAACGCGCGACGAGATCCTTCAACAGGGAGTTGGCCTGTCCTGCAATCCATACGAAACGGGAGGGCTCAGCCGTTCCCTGGCCGAATTGGCCGCAGACAACGGTCACATCTCCCAGATGAGTTTCAAGGGTTTCCAGGATCGGGAAAAACTGGCGCTGTCTTCGCTGGCTTGGGAGCGAAGCCTCCTCGACATCTATCGGCAGCAGGTGATCAAAGCCGGCTCACCACAACTCGCGCCGAACGATCACGGGCGTCGTGCGGTTGCCTCCGTTCCCTTTGTCGGCTGAGCAATTCCAGTGCGTCTACCGGCATAGGGCACGGTCTTTCACTAAACTGCGTCGTACTTCGTCGCTCAGCCGGTCACGATCTTCCGCGTCATCCGCAACAGCAGGGATTCGCAGCTGTCCGGTGCGCCTGCGAGTTTCCACAGGATCAGGGTCGTTGCAGTGAAAATCGCGGCCGCCAGAGCGGAGACCCAGGCAAGGTTCAAGAAGGTCTGCAGCGCGCTGTCATCGGGGGTGAACAATGGTTGCACCGCAAACAGGATGAGTGCCATCGGCAGCATTGAGACTGTCGGGCGCAGCAGGCTCGAAAGCTGCGTCACGATACGGAGTTGTATCAGTTTTCCGACGAGAAAGAGGTTGACCAGGAAGCCGATCACGGCTGCGATGGCGTGACCGATCAACAGCCCTTGCAGCGTCATGGCCATGGTCAGACCGACGATCAGAGGAACCTTCACGCAAAACTCGATTGCCAGCTTTACGAAGGCAATTCTCGTCCTGTTGAGAGACATGGCGAGCGCCGGCAGGAGCACCGTCGGTGCATACCCCACAGCGGCAGCAAAGGCGAGCCAGGTAAGGATCGGGGCAGTTTCCCGCCAGGCAGGGCCAAGGATCAGGTGGATAATGGGCTCGGACAGCAATCCCATCGCGAGGAAGAGGGGGGCCATGATCGAATAGACCCCTGCCGATGCCTTCAGGTAGGCCTTGCCGAGGTTTCCAGCCTGACGCGCTCCGACAAACGCGGAAAACAGAGGTGGTGTGATGGGCTGGATGATCGCCTGGGCCGGCACGGCTATCAGATTGTCGGCCCAGGTGAACTGACCGAATGTCCCGATATCGACATAGCGGGGCAGCACGACCTTGTCAGCCTGCCAGTTCACGGCCGACAGCAATTGCCGAGCAGCATTCCAGCCCAGCATGTCGGAGAAGATATGCCAGTCGCGGAGCGTGAAGCGAAATCGCTGCGGAGCGAGGAAATATGACGCGACCATTGCAAGCGCCGTGCTGGAAATCTTTCCGATGGCGATTGCCCAATAACTGCCGGTGGCAATTGCAAGGATAGCGGCAATCAGAAGCGCACCAGCCTTGGCGATGATGTCGAGCACTACGTCTCGCCGGAAGTCCATAACTCTCGTATATTCCGTCAGCTTCTGGCTCAGCAGTCCGCGCATGGCGGGCGCGAGAGACAGCGCCGATTGCAGTGCGATCAGTCGGGGCTCCTGATAGAGCAGGGACAGGGGCCAGGCCATGACGCAGAGGAGTGCTATGATCGTCAGAGCGCGGAGTGCGGCGATCGACAGTGCCGTATCATACATGCTTTCCGTCGGCTGCTGATGGTTCAGGAGAGCAGCTGCCAGCGGCATTTCGGAGAGAGTTTCGACGATCAGCACGGCGGTCATCGCCATGGCAACTAGGCCGAACTCTTCAGGACCTAGAAACCGCGCAAGAATTAGAAGGGTGATGAAGTCGAGGCACTTCGTGAAAAGGCGGCCACCAGTCGTCAGAAGCCCGGCCCTGACGGTTCGCTCCGAGAGCGGGGACTTGCTCTTGCTGCTCGGCAATGGATAGACATCGCCACTGGCATCGACCTGCGTCATGATCGATGCCATGTAACGGGCCGCCCGACGTCCCGTCGCTGGCTAACCTTGACTGACCTCATCGCGCCTTTATCTCCGAATGACCTGCAACTGTCCCGATATTGAAGATATGGCAGGTTCTCGGTCAGAGATTGAGTTGCCAATCCGCGCCCGGGCTAATCCTTTTGGGCGGCGCGGTGGTAGACGTGCAAAACGTTCACCGGTTTTGCTGTCTGGACGTCAGGCAATCCCGGAACGAGCCTGTGGGCAGCCGTCAGGTGGCGCGGGTTGCCGTCCGTCGATCAGTCTTCGTTCGTTCGATCTCGCTCCGCCAGAAAGGGACCCTGACCCCAGACGATCGATTTTTCGTGGCGTTCTATCACCTTCTTGAGGTCTGTGAATTCCCTGGTGATATGGTCCTGGAACTTGCGGCAGGCGGGGTTGGGATAGGTTTTGCGCTTGGTGATGATGCCGAGTGTTCGTTCGGGCTGGGGGATGTCGACGGGGACGATCGAGATCTTGTTCTCACCCTTGAAGGAAAAAACCACAGAATGCGGCAGGATCGCCAGGGCATCAGTCGAGGCTATGTAATTGACGACGGACAGAAGCGAGCCGCCCGAGTAGCGAACCTGCAACTCGCTGATGCCAAGGGTGATCAGGATATTGTGCAGGTCGAGCACGAGCGGCGAGCCCGGCAGGGGGGCGACCCAGGGATAGGTCAGCATGTCGTCGACGCTGAGGCGCCGCTTGCGCAGAAGAGGGTGGCCGACGGCGCAGGTCAGTACGTTGCGCCCGGGCAGGATCGGTTGAAATACGAAATCGCTTTTCAGGTCGGTGCTGCCGATCGGTGTGATCGCCATGTCGATCTGGCTCGAGTCGAGCTCGCTGAGCAGATCCGGCAGGTTGCCATAGGATTGCTCGACCATGATGTCGCGTTCCTGACCCTGGAACGAGGCGACCATCTGTGAGATCACGGCATCCATGAAGAACGGAACGCCGCCGATCTTGATGCGGCCGGCCGTGCCGGATTGGAAACTTCTGATAATCTCGACCGCCTTGCGCGAGGCACCGAGGATCGAACGGCCCTGAATCGCGAGTTGTTGGCCGAGCGGAGTCAACTGCAGGGGCCGCTTGCCTGGGATGAAGAGCGGCTCGCCGACGCGACGTTCCAGCATGGACAGGGTGCGCGACACGGCCGGCTGGGTCATGCCGAGCAGAGCTGCACCTTCCGTGACGCCTCCTGTTTCGGCGACGGCGGCGAGCTGGACGAGGTGACGTTCATCGATCTTCATAGCAATCTGCTATACGGAACATAAGCAATTTTATCAACAGACGGCACCCGCGCCGATATAGTCTGACGATTGGGAGGATCCGATCCGACGCGAGGAGAACGGGTGTGGCAGGCCCTGCCGCAGGAGGGCCCGTGCGTTTCAGGTCGGCTCCGTGCCTGCACGCGCAGACTATGGAGGAGAAATAGTATGTCGTTCATCTCGGGTTATCATCACCTCACGCTGAGCACCGACGGTGCGCAGGAGGACTATGACTTTTACACAAAGATACTTGGCCTGCATTCGATCAAGCGCACGGTGCTTTTCGACGGCGTGATCCCGGTCTATCACCTCTATTACGGTGCAAAGAACGGCGATCCGTCGACCATCGTCACGACCTTTCCTTTCAAGAAGCCCGGGATCTACGGCAAGCGTGGCACCAATCAGTCCAAGATCATCCAGCTCTCCATCCCGGTCGGCTCGGCAGACTACTGGGTCGACCGGCTGAACGAGCGCGGCATTGCGGCCGCGAAGACGAGCCGTTTCGGCATCACGCGCGTCGCGCTCGCCCATCCGTGCGGGATCGATCACGAGCTGGTCGAGAGCCCGGCCGATACCCGCGCGCCGATCACCAGCGAAGCCAATGGCGTCGGTGCAGCGCATGGCATCCGTGGCATCTATGGCGCGGCCGTCGCGGTTTTCGATCGCACCTCCATGGACGACTTCCTGACGGTGGCGATGGGCATGACGAAGGAAGCCGACAGCGACGAGGGCCTGATGTTCTCGGTTCCCAACAATGGCGGACCATCAAGCATGGTCGAGATCATTCACCAACCCACCGGGCCGCAGGGCACCTGGACGCTCTCCGGTGGCACGATCCATCACCTGGCGCTCAACACCGGCAATGAAGAGAACCAGCTGAAGCTGAAGGCCCATATCGAAGGCCTCGGCTTTACCGATGTCTCCGACCAGAAGGATCGGAACTACTTCAAGTCCTGCTATGTGCGCTCGCCGGGTGGGGCGCTGTTCGAGATCGCCTGGTCGGTCGAAGGTGGATGGGCACTGGACGAGCCAGCTGACGCGATTGGCACCACGCTGGTCTTCCCGCCGTGGTTCGAGGATCGCCGCGAGGAACTGATCGCCGGCCTCGAACCCGCAAACTTCTAAGCGGGGGGCGATCATGGCCATTCATGGGGAGCCTCTGACATTTGGCGTTGCACCTGCAGAGGCCGCTGTGCTCTGCGTTTTCGTGCACGGACGGACCCAATCACCCGAGGACATGGTGGAGCAGGTCGTCGGACGGCTTTCGGTGCGCGGCGTGTCCTTTTGCCTGCCGCGCGCCGCCGGCAATACCTGGTATGGGGCGCGCGCCACGGATGCGCTGACGGATTCGACGCGGGCGGAGCTTCACGCTTCGCTCGAGTATGTCGAGGGGCTCGTGGGGGCCTTGCGGCAGGCAGGCGGAGTGGAGAAACCACTTATCATCGGGGGTTTCAGCCAAGGCGCCTGCCTGTCGCTCGAATATGCCATGGCCTTCGGGTCCTGGAATGGCGCAATGGTCAATCTTACGGGGTGCCGCGTGGGCCATGCGGATGACGAGCGGGCGGCCCGGGATCTGGATGGGTTGCCCGTCTATCTCACCGGTTCGGACCAGGATCCGTGGATCCCGGTCTCGGCCTTCGCGGAAGCTTCCGAGGCACTTGGGAGGTCACGGGCGAGGCTCAGATGTGAGCTGTTTCCAGGACGGGCCCACCAGGCATCGGACATGGAAGTGGCGGCGCTGGATGCGATGCTTCGCGATCTCGCGGAGGGAAACCGGCCGTTTCGCCGCGTCGCGGCGTAGTCTTACAAACATAACTGGGAGGAGGACAGCATGATTACGCGCAGAAAACTGCTGAAGGCGGGGGCTGCTACCGGTCTCGCTTATGGTTTCGGAGGCCTCGCCGCACCGGCGATCGCTCAAGGGGCCAAGATCAAGCTCGGCTATGTGAGCCCGCAAACTGGCCCGCTGGCGAGCTTCGGCGAGAGTGATGCCTATAACATCGCCTCCTTCCTCGCGACCGAGGTGGGCAAGAACTTCGAGATCATCGTCAAGGACAGCCAGTCGAACCCGAACCGTGCGGCGGACGTGGCCAAGGAACTGATCCTCTCGGACGAGATCAACCTGATGCTGGTCGCTTCGACACCGGAAAACACGAATCCGGTCGCCACGACCTGCGAGGCCGAAGGCATCCCATGCATTTCCACCAAGGCGCCGTGGCAGCCCTGGTTCATCGGACAACAGGGCAATCCCGGCGATCCGACGAGCTGGAAGCCGTTCGAGTTCTCTTACCATTATTTCTGGGGTCTGGAAGATGTCATCGCTGTCTTCACCAATATGTGGGGCCAGCTCGACACCAACAAGAAGGTCGGCGGGCTCTTCCCCAATGATGCCGATGGCAATGCCTGGGGCGATCCCAATGTCGGCTTGAAGCCGGGTCTGGCACAGGCCGGTTTCGATCTGCTCGATCCGGGTCGATACCAGAACCTCACCGACGATTTTACCGCCCAGGTGAACGCCTTCAGGGACGGGCAGTGCGATATCATCACCGGTGTCGTCATTCCGCCCGACTTCACCACCTTCTGGAACCAGGCCAAGCAGCAGGGTTTCAATCCGAAGGCGCTGACGGTGGCGAAGGCCATCCTCTTCCCGCAATCGGTCGAAACACTCGGCGCCGCCGGTCACAACCTATCGTCGGAAGTCTGGTGGTCGGCGCAGCATCCCTTCAAGTCATCCGTGACGGGACAGAGTGCCGCCGATCTCGCGGCGGACTTCACGGCCAAGACCGGCCGTCCCTGGACGCAGCCGATCGGCTTCATTCATTCGCTGTTCGAGATGGCGACCGATGTCATGGGCCGGGTGGAGGACGTGACGGATGCGGAGGCTGTGGCCGGAGCGATTGGGGCGTCCAAGGTCGACACGATCGTCGGCCGCGTCGAGTGGAACGGGCAAGGCGTGCCGCCGTTTGCCGCGAAAAACGTGACGAAGACGCCGTTGGTCGGTGGTCAATGGCGGCGCAAGGACGATGGCACCTTCGATCTGGTCATCGTCGACAACAAGACGGCGCCGAACATTCCGGCAGCCGGCAAGATGGAAGCGTTGGCCTGAGGGGGGTATAGAAAGAGGGCGCAGTTTGCGCCCTCTTTCTCCAATTCGTTTTACGGATGATCACAGATGTAAGGGACGGCCCCGAGCACGCCGGGCGTCAGTCCGTGCGAACCAGCACGAAGTCGTGCTTCACCTCCCAGAATTCCTCGGTAAAGCCGTATTCTGCGGCGCGCTTTGCATCCTTCTTGCGGACGAACTCTGCGAGCAGGCTTTCCTTTACGCCGAAGACAGCGTCGGAGTGGATGTAGGGATCATCCGGATCGAAGATGTGGGTGACGAGCGTCTCGAACCCATCGGCCTTGATGATGTAGTGCAGATGCGCCGGACGATAGGGATGGCGGCCGAGTTGGCCGAGCAGCTGACCGACCGGACCGTCGTCGGGGATTGGATAGAATTTCGGCTTTACCGCGCGGAACCAGTAGTGCCCCTCCGGCCCGGTGCGGAAGACGCCGCGCAGGTTGAAGTCCGGCTGGATGCCCTTTTGCTGGACATCGTAGAAGCCCTCGTCATTCGCCTGCCAGACATCGATGACGGCATTGGCGATCGGCTTGCCCTCGGTGTCGAGGATCCGGCCTTCGATAACCATGTCCTCGCCCTTGCTGTCCAAGCAGATATTGGCGCCCATCGGCAGTTCGGGGGCGTCGGCCACATGGAAGGGGCCGAGCACCGTGCTCTCCGAAGCTCCCGACGGTTTGCGGTTGTTGACCGCATCGACGAGCATCGAGACGCCGAGCACGTCTGACAGGAGGATGAATTCCTGCCGCCATTCGTTGCACATCTGGCCGGTGCGGGTGAGGAAGAGGATCGCCTCCATCCACTCGTCCTGGGTCGGCTCCAGTTCCTTGACTGCCTCATGCAGTTTGCGGGTGATGACCTCCATCACCTGCTTGAGACGCTCGTCCTTGGCATTGGCGTTGCGGCCGGTGACGACCTCGACGGAGGTCTCCTCAGTGAAATAGCCCTTCTCATGCGCTTCCATGATCGTTCCTCACCGGTCCAAAATGGTTTCCAGGACGCGCCGCAGCTCGCCTTCGGGGTCCTTGACGGCGGCTTCCGCGCGCCAGGCGACGTGATGGTCCGGACGGACGAGCAGTGCACCGGAATCGCGGATTTCGCGGGCGCGGGCCCAGTCCCCGGAGAAGTCCTGCCAGGTCTGGCGGGGGCCGATCTTATGAACCGTGATCGGCAGACCGAATTCCTTCGACAGGGACTTTGCGGCCGCCACCCAGCCATCGCCGCCGATGCCGGTGAGAACAGTGAAGACGCCATGGCCGGTCAGATCGAGGCTCGAGACCTTTTCGCCTTCCGGCCCATAGAGCCAGACATGCGGCAGGCGGGCGCCGGGCCAGCTGGTCGGCTGGTGATGCAGTTCGGCGTCCTTTTCGAAAGCCGGTTCCGGCTGGCCGTCGGTGACGACGGCGCCGGACTTGTAGCGCTGGTTCATCTCGACCCCGTGGGCGTCGAATTCGTAGACCTTGTGGGCAATCGCCTGGCGGATCGCCTCACGCTGTTTTTCTGCGTCAGCCGTGTCGTTGCAGCGGGCGTCCATGTTTTCCTGCATCTTCACGGGGTCGACGGAATCGAGCAGGCCGAGCGCCTTGAAGATCGGGCCGAATTCCTCGATCGACTTGTTGGCGCGGGTGACGATCTGCTTGGCGACGGGCGCGCGTTCGGCCTGGTAGCTGTCGAGCAGGCCCATGCCGGCCTGGCCGCGGATGACGGCGGCCAGCTTCCAGGCGAGGTTGAAGGCATCCTGGATCGAGGTGTTGGATCCCAAGCCGTTCGATGGCGGATGGCGGTGGGTGGCGTCGCCCATGCAGAAGACGCGGCCGTTCGACATCGTCGTCGCATACATATTGTTGACGGTCCAGGTGGAGACTGACTTGATCTTCGGCTGTAGGTCCTGGACGCCGACGAGATCGCGCACGACCTTGGTCGCGAAGGCATCGTCGACCGCCGGCGCCTGCTGGTTGATGTCGTAACCCCAGACAATAAGCCACTCGTTCCACGGACGGACCATGCGCACGAGACCCATGCCGATACCGCCAACGTCGGCGCCCGGCTGCAGCACCCAGTAGAGCACCGAAGGGCGGTGAGCGACGTAGCGCGAGAGGTCGCATTCGAAGAGGATGTTCATCGAACCCGCGACGCCCATCTTGCCCTCGAACGAGAGACCGGCGTGTTCCGCGACCTTGGAGTTGCCGCCATCGGCGCCGACGAGGAACTTCGAGCGCACGGTAAATTGCTTGCCGGTGAGACGATCAAGGCAAGTGGTGGTCACGCCTTCCGCGTCCTGAACATGGCTCAGATACTCTGTCGACATGCGAGACTGCGCACCGCGCGAGCAGGCAGTCTTGAAGAGCAGTGGCTCCATATAGGTCTGTGGCAGGTCGTTCATCCGGCCGGGTGAGGAAAGGAGATGTTCGGCGCGCGAAAGCGGATGGTTGCCCCAGCTCTGCATGCGGCCGATTTCTTCGCCGGCGACCGCCGTGCAGAAGACGTTCTGGCCCATCAAGTCCTGCTCGGTTGCGTACATGTAGGCCTCGTCTTCGACGTCGCGGCCGAGATCGCGCAGAACCTCCATCGTGCGCTGGTTGGTGATGTGGGCACGCGGCGTGTTGGCGAGCCAGCGGTAGCGGTTGATGACCATGGGCTCGAGGCCATAGCTTGCGAGCAATGCGGCCGTTGCCGAGCCGGCCGGCCCGGTGCCGATAATCAGGACGTCGGTTGTGATGTCAGCCATTTGGCCCTCCCTTTGTCGTTTGTTCAAGCGATCCGCCTCTCAATGTGCGGCGGACCGGAAAGAGTTCGATGCCGGTTTGGTCGGTGATCAGGCCCCAGATCCCGCGCGGCGCAAAAAGCATGGTGACGATGGCGAGCGCGCCGAGCAGCAGCAGGTACCAGGACCCGTAGCTTGAGAGCGCATTCTGCATCAGGAAGAAGATGATGACACCGAGGATCGGGCCTTCGATCGTGCCGATACCGCCAATCACGACGATGAAGATCACATAGGCCGTCCAGTCGGTGAGCGAGAAGGCGGCATCGGGAGAGATGCGGGCCTTTTGCAGATAGATGAGTGCGCCAACGACGCCGGTGATGAAGGCTGTCGAAAGATAGATCACCAGCTTCAGTTTCTGGGCGTCCACCCCGAGTGCCCGGGCCGCCGTCTCGTTATCGCGCACGGCAGCAAGTCCTAGACCCTGTTTGGAGAGGAGCAGGCGGTAGACGAACCAGATGGTCAGCACGAGCACGAGCAGGGCCAGCCAGAAGGCGACTGCGTCTGCGGCCGCTGCAGCCCGCATGCCGAACATGTCTTCCAGGAAGGCCACGCCGAACATTTCGCGCGTCGCGTCGCGCGGAAGTGATGTGCCCGTGCCACCGCCGAGGGCCTTCCATTGAGCGAATAGCAGGCGCCCGACCTCGGCGATGACCCAGGTGCCGATGGCGAAATAGGGCCCGTAGAGGCGGAAGGCGAAGAAGGCTGTCGGGATGGAAACGAGGACGGCGAAGAGGCCGGCGAGCGGGATGGCCAAAATCGGATCAACGCCCAGAAGGATGACGAAGCCGAAGAGGGCATAGGCGCCACAGCCGACGAAGAGTTGCTGGCCGACGGAAATCAGCCCGGCATAACCGGCCAGCAGGTTCCAGCTCTGGGCGAGCGCCAGCATGGTGAGGATGAAGAAGAGGTCCTGCACCACGCCGCGTGAGACGACGAAGGGGGCTGCTGCCAGAAGCATCACGAAGAGGATAGCTGCGATTGAAAACAGCGTGGAGAGGCGCGTGCGGGTTTCGACCCGCCAGGATGGCGTCGGGTGCATGACGTTCGACAGGATGTCTCGGTTCGTGGTCATCATCACCTCAATCGACAGCGCGTGGGAAGAGACCCCGCGGACGGAACAGCAAGACCAGCAGGAAGGCGATATGGCCCGATAGGATCTGCCATTCGGGGTTGATGGCGGCGCCGAGCGTTTGTGCGACACCCAGAATGATGCCGCCGGCAAGCGTGCCCCAGAGTGAACCGAGACCACCGATGATGACCGCTTCGAAGGCGTAGATCAGGCGGGCTGGTCCGGCGGTCGGGTCGAAATTGGCGCGAGTGCCGAGATAAAGCGCAGCGATGGTGACGATCACCATGGCAAGGCCCGTGGCGATGGCGAAGATCTGGTTCGGGCGGATGCCCATCAGGCCGGCCGTCACCACGTCGTCGGAGGTCGCGCGGAATGCACGGCCAAGCGCCGTCTTGTAGATTAGCTGGTTGAGGCCGACGATGACCAGGATCGCGGATCCGAAGGTGAGCAGCGGCATGACGCCGGCATTGATGCCGCCAAGCGAGAGGGATGCCTGTTCCAGCGCGCCTGCGGGGATGCGCTGGCTGTCGGCAGTGAAGGCTTCGAGGAGGCCGTTCTGGATCACGATCGACAGGCCGAACGTGACGAGCAGCGGCGGCAGGATGTCCTTGCCGAGCGTCCGGTTCAGCAGGTGATACTGCAGCAGGTAGCCGATCCCGAAAATCAGCGGGCCGGCGATCAGCGCTGCCACAAAGGGGTTGAGCCCCAGTGTCGAGACGAGCATCAGGATTAGGAAGGCCGAGAAGACGATCAGGTCGCCATGGGCGAGATTGACCAGCCGCATGATGCCGAAGACCAGTGACAGGCCGGCGGCGAAGAGGGCGTAGAGCCCGCCGAGCAGAATGCCCTGGAGAATGGTATCAAGCCAGTTCATGGGGTTCCGCTCCGAAATAGGCCGCGTGGATATCGGCGCGGTCGAGCTCTGCGGGGCGCCCTTCGAGCGTGACCCGGCCTTCCATCATGCAATAGACGCGGTCTGCGACCTTCAGCGCCTGGGCGATGTCCTGCTCGACGATGACGATGGCCGCACCCGTTTCCCGGATGCGCGGGAAGGCGGCATAGATGTCCTTGATGACGACGGGGGCGAGGCCGAGGCTGAGCTCGTCGCAGAGCAGGACTTCCGGATTGGACATCAGCGCCCGGCCGATGGCGACCATCTGCTGCTGCCCGCCGGAGAGAGCCGTCGAGGGATTGCGGCGCCGCTCTTGCAGGATCGGGAAGAGCTCGTAGACGGTTTCAAGCGACCAGGGACCGCTTACCTTTCGGCCGTGGCGACCGACGAGCAGGTTTTCCTCGACCGTCAGCGAGGGGAACAGCCGACGCCCTTCCGGCACCAGCGCAATGCCGCGGGCCATGACGTCGGGGGAGCCGAGCGCGCCTATCGGCTGGCCGCGGTGCAGGACGGCAGCGGGATCATTGCGCAGCACGCCTGATATCGAGCGCATCAATGTCGATTTGCCGGCGCCGTTTGCGCCTATGACGGCGATGGTCTCGCCGGGATTGAGGACGATGTCAACGCCGAACAGGGCTTGGAAGTCGCCGTAGAAGGCGGTGAGGCTCTTCGTTTCGATGAGGCTCATCCGTCAGACCTCCATGCCCAGATAGATTTCGCGCACCTCGCGCGAGGCCATGATGGTCTGCGGATCGCCATGGCCGATCATCCGTCCGAAGTTGAGGACAAGGATCTTCTCGGCGACAGCATTCAGGGCATGCAGCACGTGCTCGATCCAGATGATCGCCATGCCGCGTTGGTGGACGCGCTTGATCGTCGCGACCAGTTGTCGGCACTCGCCTTCGGTCAACCCGCCGGCGATCTCGTCGAGCAGAAGAAGCTTCGGCTTGGTGGCCAACGCGCGGGCGAGCTCCAGCCGCTTGCGCTCGAGCAGGGTGAGACTGCCCGCCGGGCGGTTGGCCTTGGCGATAAGGCCGGTCTCGACCAGGATTTCGGCGCAGAACTCGGCCACCTCGGCTTCGCTGCTTTCGCTGCCGAAGGCGCCGGCGACAAGCAGGTTTTCATAGACCGTCAGCCGCTCGAATGGCTGGGGGATCTGGAAGGTGCGGCCCATCCCCGCAAAGCAGCGCTGCATGGGCGGGACATTGGTCACGTCACGACCATCGAAATGGACCGTGCCTTTGGCGACGGACAGGTTGCCGGTGATCAGGTTGAACAGCGTCGACTTGCCGGCGCCGTTCGGTCCGATGATGCCCAGAGCTTCGCCTGCCTCGACGGAAAAGCCGATATCCTCGGCGACCACGAGGGCCCCGAAGGATTTCGACACTCCATTCAATTCCAGGATCGGCATGGACACTCCTCCGTCAGGCTGGCGGCGGCCCGGATCGATCGGGGCGCCGCTGCCATTTAGTTCACAGGGTTCAGCTCAGCGCTTCCATCTTTCCGCCGAGAGGGATGTTCGTCGCCTGGCCGTTCTCGACCACGACAAGGTCATAACCACCACCCGATTTTAGGCGCCACTGGCCGCCGACAAGCGGTGTCTTGGCAACGTTCTTCTGGGCGAAGGGTGGCAGGTTGGCGTTGTTCCAGGCGATCGGTCCGACCAGCGTGTCCAGCTTGGTTTCGCCGATAGCCATGGCTACCGCATCGCCATCCGTCACGTCTTCCGCACGCTTCATGACGTCGACCGCCAGTTCGAAGAGCGCATGGGCAAAGCCGATCGGCTGTGTCCAGGGGCGACCGGTCGCGGTGGTGAAGGCAGTTGCTACATCGGCAGCTGTCTCGCCTGTCAGCGAGGACTTGAAGGGATGAGACGGCGTCCACCAGACTTCGGTGGAGAGGTTGTGACCGGCATCGCCCAGCGCTTCCACGGTCTGCGGGAAAAGCAGTGCCTTGCCGATCGAGGCGATCTTCGGCTTGAGGCCCTGCTGCTTGGCCTGGTTCCAGAAGGTGGTGAGGTCAGGCGGGATCATCACGCCGGTGAGGATCTCTGTCTCGGCCTGCTTGAAGGCATTGATCTGGGCGGAGAAATCGTCCGTCAGGTTCTGATAGCGGCCGGTGTCAGTGAGGCCAAAGGCGAGCTTCTCCAGCACCGGCGGGAAGCCGACGACCTTGTCGCCCCAGGCATTGCCGTCGCCGTCGTTCGGGAAGAGACCGCCGACCTTTTTGTTGGTCTCGATCTGACCCCACATGCCGGTGAAGACCGCGATGATGTCCTCAAGACCCCAGAAGAAGTGGTAGGCATAGTTGAACGGCTTCCAGCTGGCCGGATCGCTTGGATTGCCCTGCTGGCCGATGAACCATGGCTGCCAGGGGGCAACCGTCGACAGGCAGGGGACCTGCTCGGCTTCGCAGGTGGTGGAGACCGGATTGGTCGTTTCCGGCGTCGAGGAGACGAGCATCAGGTTGATCTCGTCGTCGACGATCAGTTCTTTGGCGACTTCCGCCGCACGGTTCGGATTGGACTGGCTGTCCTTGACGATGACCTCGTAGTTCAGGCCCATCTTCTTCGTCGTGGCAAGGAAGCTGTCGATGACGAACTTGTCGGCTTCACCGAAGGCCGCAAGCGGGCCGGTTTGCGGGCTGACATAGCCGAGCTTCACCGCCGCAGCTTGCGCGATCGCAGGGGCGGCAAGGCCCGAAGTTGCCAGCACGGCGCCGCCGGCTGCCGTCGTCTGCAGGAATTTGCGTCTCGTGAACATGTTTCCTCCCATGATCGTCTCTCCTCCCAAAGAGTGCGCCAAGCGCGAGATGTCGTGTCAGTCAGTCGGGCCTTACGCCCTCCCAGGCATTTTGCAAAAGTGTGCGGATCGACGCGCGGTCGATCGGACGCGGGTTCCAGTAGGGGTTTTCGACAGCGATATCGGCGGCGCGATCGAGATCGGCTTCAACAAGCCCGAAATCCTTGAGTGACAGCGGCGCGCCGATCGACTTGGCAAAGTCCCAGAGACCACCGCCAATCGAACCGCCGAAGAGTTCGGCGGCTGCCGCCAGTTCAGCCCGCGCAGCCTCGGCATTGAAAGCGGCCGTGTGGGGCAGCATGACTGCATGGGTTTCGGCATGCGGCGTGTCGAAAGAGCCGCCCAGCGTGTGGCAGATCTTATGATGCAGTGCCATGCCGACGGTGCCGAGCACCGTGCCGCAGAGCCAGGCGCCATAGAGAGCTTCCGCCCGCGCATCGGTGTCTTCAGGGCTCTTCACCAAAACCGGAAGGCTATCCCGAAATGCCCGTAGACCGTCGAGCGCCATCAGCGTCGAGACAGGGTTGCGATCCTGTGCATAGAGACCCTCGATGGCATGGGCCATGGCATTCAGGCCGCTGGTGACGCTCATGCCGACGGGCAGGCCAAGGGTCAGATCCGGATCATAGATGACGATTTCCGGCAGGATGCTCGCGTTTCGGACCGTCGTCTTTCGACCGCCTTCGGTTTGGCCAAGGATCGGGGTGACTTCGGAGCCGGCATAGGTCGTGGGGATGACGACCTGCGGCAGATCGGTGCGGTAGGCAATCGCCTTGCCGAGCCCCGTGGTCGACCCCCCACCGAGCGAGACGACGCAGTCGGCTTCGGTGTCCTTGACGAGCTTGAGCGCTTCATCCGTCACATCGACGGGCGTGTGCATGACGGCGCCGGAGAAGACGCCGACGGAGAGTGTACCCAAGCGGTCCGACAGGGCTTCGGCATCCGCCTTCTGGTGCGGTGTTGCCAGGACAAGCGCACGGCGGCAGCCGAGGGCTTCCACGGCGCTGCTAACCTCTGCGCTGCGGCCAGAGCCGAAGAGGATACGCGCCGGGCTGCCGGCATAGGTGAAGCTCTTCATTTGCCCCTCCCGGGTCGTGCGCGGACCATGACGAACCTGACGCTGATGCGCGAGGCGGGTTTCCCGTCGATCACCGTCTGCTCGAACGGATGCACCAGTTCAGGTCGGACGCCGAACAGCGCATCTTCACCGAGCCTCGGATCATCTGCGTCGTAGATATGGGTGGTGATGGTCTCGAAACCTGGCGCGCGCACGACGAAATGCAGATGTGCGGGGCGGTGGAGTGGATAGCCTGCCTGGGCAAACAGCCGTCCGACTGGTCCGTCACCGGGGACGCCGTAGCCTGCCGGCCGGACCGTGCAATAATGGAATTTGCCATCCTGGTCGGGACGGAACAGGCCTCGCAGATTAAATTCCGGCTGCAGATCCGGCTGCTGGTTTTCGTAGTAGCCTTCGGCATTGGCCTGCCAGGTGATGATCTCGGCGGCCGGGATAGGCAGCCCGTCGAGGTCTTCGACCCGGCCATCGACCAACAGCGGTTCGCCAGCGCCATCGAGCGAGATCGAGCTGCCCAACGCCCGCTCCGGGGTATCAGTCCGGAAAAATGGGCCGCGGATGGTGTTGGGGGTGGCGCCGGACGGGCGGCGGGAATTGATCTCTTCGACAAGTGCAGAGGCGCCGACGAGATCGGAGAACAAGACCCATTCCTGGCGGCGTTCGTCCGAGGCGTGGCCGACCTCAGTCAAGAAATCGAGGACCTTGCGCCACTGCTCCTGCGTCGGGCGGAATTCCTTGATAAGGTCGTGGACATGGCAGGCCACGGCAGAGAGCAGGCGCGCGGTTGAATCATCGGGCGAGCCGAAGCGGCTCTTGAAAGCCTCGGCCGACGTCGCTTCATTGAAAGTGATGAGTTCGGCGGCCCGCGACATGCATCTCCTCCCAAATCCGCATTGCTGGTCGAAAGGAAGCTAGCAGGGGTGGAATGCATGATTGATGATTTGTTTCGGCCTCAATATAACAATCCGTTATGAAGTTCGACGAGCGACATCTCATCCAGCTCGCTGCCGTGGTGAAAACGGGTGGCGTGACCGAAGGTGCGGCCCTCCTGGGGCTGGCACAGCCGGCGGTGTCGCGCACGCTCTCGATGCTGGAAAAGCGCATCGGCGAGCCGCTGTTTATCAAGGGACGCCGTCCTCTGCAGCCGACGCCGCTCGGGATTGCGCTCGCAGAACATGGGCTTGCCATGCTCGCCGCCTCGAGGAAGGCCTCCGACCTGATGGAGGGCTTCAGGGTCGGAAAGAGCGGCGTGGTGCGGATCGGAGGCAGTCCGTTCTTCATGGATTCGCTGATCTCGACCATGTGTGCGGAATTTCAGGCGACACACCCCGATGTCCGGATTGACCAGTCCTATGGCTACTTCCCGGACCTGCGGGCGGCTCTCAAGGCCGACCAGATCGATCTCGCTATCTGCCCGATCGACATTCTGGATGAGGGCTCCGGCCTTGCATTCCAGCAAATTCTGCCGGGACGCAATGTGATTGCCTGCCGCGTCACGCATCCGCTGCTCCTGAAGCGGCGGCTTCAGCCCTCGCAACTCCTCGATTTTCCCTGGGTGGCGCCGCCGCCGGGCAGCCCGCTGCTTGCCGACCTCAGGGCCTTGCTGCTCTCGTTCGGCGCAACGGAGATCCGGATTCGGTATTCCGGCGGCTCGCTTGCCAGTGTGGTCAACTATCTCAGGGGAGCGGATGCGCTGACGGTCATGCCGCACAGCGTCGTCTTTTCCCAACGCAAGGAGAAGACGATCACGGCTCTGCCGATCAATATCCCCCATCCGGAGCGAGCGCTCGCGATCCTCCGCCGCGTGGACGCGCCGCGTTCACCGGCGGTCGAGCAATTCTCGACATTTGTCCACTCCAGTTTCGACAGCCTGAAGCACCTGATCAAACGGCATGAAGAGGCCGTGGTCTGGGGCAATTGAGGCGTCGCAGACACTCGGGTCGGCGACATGTCTTCAATGCCCGCAACGCTCGGAGCCTAGAAGCCCAGTGCAATGCCATCCTTGCGGGATTCAGATGCGCCGGTGAGGGTGCCGTTTTCCCAGTCGATGCGGATGACCTGCGCGCCGCCGATCGGATCGTCTGCCGGCACGATCTCGAAGCCACGGCGGGTGAGTTCGGCCACCGTTTCCGCCGGCATGGTGTGCTCAGCTTCTACGCGCGGGACCTTGCCGCCCACAGGGATGAGGCGTGGCAGGTCGATCGCGTCCTGCATGTCCATGTCGTAGTCGACGACCTTGGAGATCAGATGGGCGTGTCCCATGGCCTGGTAATAGCCGCCCATAACGCCGAAGGACATTTCGGTGCGGCCGCCACGTGTCACCATGCCGGGGATAATCGTGTGGAGGGGACGTTTCTCCGGCGCGATCATGTTCGGATGTCCGCGCTCGAGCGAGAAGCTCTGACCACGATTGTGTAGAATGATACCCGATTCCGGTGCCACGAGACCGGTGCCGAAGCTGTCGAAAATCGAATTGATCAAGCTGACGGCATTGCGGTCTTCATCGACTACAGAGATGTAGACGGTGTCGCGATGGAGCGGCATCTCGAAATCAGGCAGCTCGGTGAGGGCGCGCCTCAGATCGATACGGGTCGCCAGGTCGCGGGCGAAGTCTTCCGACAGCAATTCGTCGATCGGCACGTACGCCTTGGCGGGATCAGCAATCCAGGCGTCTCGTGCCGCATAGGCGAGGCGTGTCGCTTCGATTTCCAGATGCAGCCGGTCGGGTGACTGGGGTTCCAGCGTGTTGTCGAAGCACGCGAGGATGTTGAGGATGAGAAGGGCGATGATGCCCTGGCCATTCGGGGGGCATTCGTGGACAGTATATCCACGGAAATTGGTCGTCACAGGCGTGACGTATTCGCCTCTGGCTTCCGCGAAATCCTCCAATGTGTGCATGCCGCCATGAGCTTTCATATGCGCCACCATATCCGCTGCCACGGGGCCTGTGTAAAAGCCGTCGCGCCCCTCGGCTGCGATCCGGCGCAAGGTTGCCGCCAATTTGGGCTGGCGATGCATTTCGCCGATCCGCGGTGCGCGTCCGTCGGGTAGGAAAATGTCTGCGGCAGCCTTGTCGGCTGCCAGGAGCGCCTCTTCCTTTTGCCAGTCGCGATGGACGCGGGGCGTGATGGCGTAACCTTGCTCGGCGTAGCGAATGGCAGGTTCGAGCACGTCGGCAAACGGAAGGCGGCCGTGATCGGCATGCAGACGCGTCCATGCGTCAATGGCGCCGGGAATGGTGACGGCGGAGGCCGACTGACGGGGAACCTCGGTCAGTCCGCGCTCCGCGAACCAGTCAATCGTCAATGTCTTCGGCGTGCGGCCGGAGCCATTGTAGGCGATGACCTCAGCCTTACCGGCCGGTGCGTAGAGGGCGAAACAGTCACCGCCGATGCCCGTGGATCCGGGCTCGACCACGCATTGCACCGCACATGCGGCAATTGCCGCGTCCATCGCGTTGCCCCCCGCCTGCAGGATGTTGATCGCCGTCAGCGTGGCGTAAGGGTGCGAGGTCGCGGCCATGGCTTTGGCCGAAACGGCCACTGATCGTGTTGGCTTCTCGAAATTGCGCATTCCAGTTCGGTCTCCCCGTGTTTTCTTCCAATCGGGCCTTCAGCATTCACTCTCGTGATGGGCGATTGGCAGAGTCGGTAGCAGATAGATTGTGCCGATGGCGATCAAGGCTTCATCGCGAGAATGCTGCAGAGATCGCCCGCTGATGCCTGAAAACGTCTATCCAGGTCTGATCGATAAGTCGGAGTGGCAAAGGTCATCCCGGAGCTTGGGTCAGATGGCTGTGCCATCGATCGACTGGTCGACGGCGATGACTGGCGCTGCCGCCAGGACGGAGATGGTTACCCCGGCAATGCTCTATTTCACAGATACAAATCACTTCGCACGGTTGCCTGTCGATTTGTCATTTTATTTGAAGCATGCTACTGGAAAAGCGTCAGGATTGTTCAAATAAAAGATAACAACATTGAAGTGGGAGAAGCGTTTGCTGGCCATCATCGCCGATGATTTGACCGGGGCTCTGGATACGGGAGCTCCCTTCGCGGCGCGGGGCCTGCATGTTGAAGTTGCGCTGGATGTGGAAGCCGTTCCCAACGCCGTTGCGCTGGCGCCGGAAGTCCTGTCGATCAACCTCGCGTCGAGGGAGGGCAGCGCTGAGCAGGCGCAGGATCGGATGCGACAGGTTTATGCGCAATTGCCCCTGGGCACTCGCCTGTTCAAGAAGGTGGATTCTCGGCTCAAAGGACACGTCGCCGCCGAACTGGACGCCGTGCCCTATACGCGGGCGCTTGTGGCTCCGGCCATCCCTGCTTTTGGTCGCATCGTTCGTGACGGGAATGTCGAGGGATTCGGTGTCAAAAAGCCGATATCGGTTGCCGAAGCGCTCAGGCATCACGCTGGCCGGTGCCTTATCGTGGATGCCGCTTCGGACAGCGAGCTGCTTGATGCGCTGACGCTGGCCGAAGCCGAGCAAGTGGATTTGCTGGTCGGTGCGCGGGGGCTGGCCGAGGCGCTTGCCATCCGGATGACCGGCCGCACTGAGGCACGCCTCGTCCAACCTCCTGCGGGGCCTGGTCTTTTCGCCATCGGTTCGCACGACCGGATCACGCTTGAGCAAATCGACAGATTGCTTCTTCTGGCCGGCGTCGATTATCGGGCGGCTCCGAATGGTGTTTTGACGGAGCCGTTCACGCCAGTCGGGCCACTCGTTCTGATCCAGGCGACACCCGGTGAGGTTTCTTTGTCTGGCGAGCAGGTGGGGCGCAATCTGGCCACTTCCATTCATCCGAAACTGACGGCCGGCGCGGGAACTCTGCTTCTCAGCGGTGGCGCGACGGCGGAGACCATTCTTGCGGAGATGGGTATCCACAGTTTCCGTCTTCAGGGCGAATGCCTGCCCGGACTTGGGCTCGCCTATGCCGGCGGGCAATGTATCATCGCCAAATCCGGAGGATTCGGAGGGCCTGACACCCTTGCGACGCTCGCGGAAAAACTGCACGAGGGCAGGGGCTGACAATGGGACTGCAGAGCGGAACAGCGCGCAAGAGCTTGGCGGATCTGGTTTTTGAGCGCATGCATCGGGCGATCAAATCGGGCTCTTACCAGCCGGATGAGCGGTTGCCGACTGAACATGATCTGGCGATCGAGTTCGAGGTGTCTCGTCCGATCGTTCGCGAGGCGCTGCGGCGTCTGCGTGAACAGGGCTTCATCTATTCGCGGCGTGGTGCCGGCAGTTTCGTGCGGGCTGTTGGCATGAAGCAGCCACTCGGCTTCGGTCAGTTGGAGAATGTCGCGGATCTTCTCAATTGCTACGAGTTTCGCCTGACGCTTGAGCCGGCTGCGGCCGAAGCGGCCGCCATGCGCCATACGCCGACTGCGCTTGCCTCGATCCGTGAGGCTCTTGAACTGATGCGTGATGCCACCAATCGCCAGGCGCACCGCGAGGATGCGGATTTCCAGTTCCATCTTGCGATCGCGCGCGCCGCGAACAACACCTACTTCTCGACCGCCATGGAGGCGCTGAAGGATCACATTGCCGTCGGCATGCGCTTCCATGGTGTCTCGGTTAAACGGGATACGGCCGGGCTGTCGCGCGTGTTTGCCGAGCATGAGGCGATTGCAACAGCGATCGCGGCGGGGGAAGGTGTTCGGGCGAAAGAGCTGATGCATGCCCATCTGACCGGCTCCCGTGCCCGCCTCTTCCAGACGAGCGCGTCTCTGGCGGCACTGCCGGAGGGTTGAACTGGGGCGACGACGGCGCAAAATCTAAGAATGGAAAAGGGGCCTGCGGGCCCCTTTTTTGATTTCAGCCGGAATGGAACGCCTTCAATAGGCTGCGCGGTAGATCGCCAGCACGTCCTCGACCGCCATGTCGGCCGGATTGTTGTCCATCAGGCGCCGATTGGCATGGGCTTCGGCCGCATAGCCTGCGAGCGCGTCTTCATTTGCGCCATGACGGGAGAGCTGCATCTCAATGTCGAGATCGGTGCAGAAGCGGCAGGCGTTTTCGAGCAGGGCGTCGCGTGAGCCGGCGTTGAAGCCGAGTGCTTCAGCGACTTCCGCCGTCTTGGATTGAACCACAGACTGGTTGAAGGCGAGCACGTGCGGGAAGACGATTGCGTTTGCGAGGCCGTGCGGAAGGCCGAGCCTGGTGCCGAGCGGGTAGGCAATTGCGTGGCCCGCCGCCGTATTGACCGGCCCAAGGCAGATCCCACCGTAGTAGGATGCGAGCATCATGCCCTCGCGCGCCTCGGTATCGGAGCCATCCTTGACCGCGCGGGCAAGATATTTGCCGACGAGACGAAAGCCCATGCGGGCAAAGCCGTCGATCATCGGATGGGCGCGCTTGTTGGTGAAGGCCTCGACGCAATGGGCCATGGCATCGACGCCTGTGGCAGCGGTAACGGCTGGTGGTACCGTAAAGGTCAACTGCGGATCGAGGACGGCGATATCGGCGATCATGTGCGGGCTTTCGACCGCGATCTTTGCACCCTTTACCGGGTCGGTGATCAGCGAGCGAATGCCGGCTTCCGAGCCGGTGCCGGCGGTCGTAGCCACCTGAATGAGCCGGGTGCTGCGTCCGGCCACCTTATTGGGGCCGGCGACGTCGGTGATTGTCTGGTTGCTGTCCCAGAGGACTGCGACAAGCTTGGCCACATCGAGCACGGAGCCGCCGCCGAGGCCGACGACGACCTGAGGTTTGACCTGGCGCGCCACGGCGAGCGCCGCCTCCAGCGTCGCGACATCCGGTTCGCCCGGGATGGCGTCGAAGACCTCGATCTTTCCCGGCAGCTTCAGGCGATCGACAAAGCCTGCGGTGATCGGTGTCGCGATGACGAGGGTGGAGGAGGTGTCGCCGACAAGGGCGCCGACCTCTGCGATCATGCCGGCGCCGACGATCAGGCGGCGCGGCTGGTGGAGGGTGATGGATGCGGTCATCGATGTCATCCTTGCGTGGCCCGGCCGGCAACCAGCTTGCGGGCGTAGGCGATGGCGGAATTCATGTTGCCGTGATTAGCGATGCCCTTGCCAGCGATGTCGAAGGCGGTGCCGTGGTCGACCGAGGTGCGGTCAATCGGCAATTCGACGGAGACATTGACCGCCGTATCAAAGGCGACAAGCTTGATCGGGATGTGGCCCTGGTCGTGATATTGCGCGACAACGAGGTCGAAAGCGCCGGAGTAAGCGCGATAGAAGACGGTATCGGCAGAAATCGGTCCCTGCACATCGATGCCTTCGGCGCGGGCGGCCGCCACCGCTGGTGCGATCTGGTCGTCGTCTTCGGTGCCAAAGAGGCCGTTTTCGCCGCAATGCGGATTGACGCCAGCAACCGCGATGCGCGGCTTGTCGTAGCCGATGCGCTTGAGATGGTCGTTGCCGGCCTTGATGGTCGCCAGCACGCGTTCGGTGGTCGCCCTTCGGATCGCTTCCTGCAGCGAGACGTGGGTCGAGACGTGAATGACCTTCAGGCGTTCCGAAGCAAGCAGCATGTAGGCCGCCTTCGAGCCGGTCAGGCTGCGCAGCATGCCCGTATGGCCGTCATAGTGATGGCCGGCCAGGTTCAGGGCTTCCTTGTTGATGGGGGCCGTCACGATGCAGCCGATCGTTCCGACTTCTGCATCGCGCACTGCCTTCTCGATGAAGCGGAAGGCGGCGTCGCCCGCGACCGGGCTCAGTGTGCCCCAGGGAAGGGGTGCGCCCTCTACCTCTATGTCGACGACATAGGGGGAAAGGTCGATCTCGACTTCGAGCGCCTTGCGTGCCGCTTCGAGTGTGGCCAGATTGCCGTAGATCCGAGTGGCAGCGCGATCCTCGGCCGACATCTCGGCCAGAGCCCGAACCGAGATCTCGGGCCCGACGCCGCAGGGGTCGCCCATGGTGATGCCGATAATGCCGCTCATGTCATTCTCCGTTTTCGGAACGATCCCAGCCGGGGGCGAGCCGGACATATTTGATCGCGCGTCGGTGATAGGTGTAGGCGATGTGCAGGGACCCGTCCGGTCCGGCCAGGAGCCATGGATAGGACATTTCCTTGTTTCGTCCATCGGTGGAATCGTTCGACAGGCAGGTTCCCGGTCCATCCTCGATCAGGATGCGCTGCGTGAACGTCTGGCCGCCATCGCTTGAAATGCACACAGAGACAGGCGCGCGCGGCACTCCCCAGATGGGGGCGCAGCCCCCGGTCGGGTCCGCCTCCGGCCTGTCGTCCTGTTCTCCGAGTTCATCATAGAGAGAGGTTCGACGGTCCGGGGAGGCCGCGGCATTGACGGGATTGCAGATGATTGCAATGCGGCCGTCGTTGAGTGTGATCGCTGCGATAGAGGAATTGTTGTTCGGCAGGTCGGTCGCTGCCGGGATGCTCCAGGTCAGGCCTTGATCAGTGCTCTCGGTGCGGTAGACGAAGTCTGCCTGACGGCGGCGGAAAAAGGCGGCCATTTGGCTTCCGCCAAGGGCTGTGGGAGACATGTGCACGCAGCCGATCGACTGGGGAAGCTCCTCAAGCGCCCAAGTCGCACCTGCGTCCTTGCTGATGCCGACAGCTGCGGTGTCGTGACTGCCATTCCACTTCTGGCCAGGGCGTGGGATGCAGCGGAAGATGGGGAGAAGCCAGGCACTGTCTGCGCGGATCACGACCGGCGCGCGCACGAAGCTGCCGCGGGGCAGGTCGAGATAGCGGCCTTCCGCAGCGGTTAGCCGCGTCGGGTCGGCGGCATCCGTCGCGATCTCCGCCATCCTGATCCGGCATTCGTCCTGATTGCCCGAAGGCTGCGACGTGTGAAGCAAGAGGAGGCGACCGTCGGGCGCCTGGAACAGAACCGGGTTCTGCTCAGAATGTTCAGGGTCGGAGCTCAGCCGCTGAGGCGGACCCCAGGCCGATGCGCCCTCAGGTAACACGGAGGCGTAAATCGAAATATCGGACTTGCCTTCAAGCGATCCGCCGAACCAGGCGCAGATCAGGCTCCCGTTCGCCTGCCTATGCAAGAAGGATGCGTGGTTCTGGACCATCGGGGACGGAAGAAAGGCCTCTATCCGGCCCGAGTCAGCAACAGCGAGTGCGCCGGTCATGCGCCGGGCGATATCATCAGGTGTCATGGAGCACTCCTCTCGCCCCTCGAAATCTGCTTTTTCTATAAAGTTGTCAAGTTTGTTTATGTTGGAAAATTTCGATACCTGCAAAAATTATGATTCCAACTAATTGAAAATAAATGATATAACAGTCCTACTGTTTCTTCAGAAATTTTACATTGCAAAATCATTTGACAAAGATGAGTGGAAGTTGGATGGTTTGGGCATGCCGACGTGGAGGTCGGTCTGGGAGGGTGTCATGCAGGTAGAAGAGAGGCGCGAGCGGGTTTCCGCAGCAGTGCTCTTCGCGATCGGGGCGGCGGTGCTGGCTGCGTCCGATGCCGTGATCGTGCGTGCCCTCGATGGCGCCGTGCATCCGTTTGTCATCGCCTTCTTCCGAGCTCTTTTCGGTATCGTCGTCGTGCTGCCTTTCCTGGCTCTGAGGCCGCAGGTGCTCAAGTCGACCCATACGCTTGGCCAGCATGCGGTGCGGGCCGTGTTCAAGCTCTTCGCCATGGTGGCTTTCTTTGCTGCTTTCAGCATGGGGCCGCTGGCGGATGTTACAGCTATCGCCTTCATGTCTCCGATTTTCGTCGTTCTTGGCGCCGCCCTGTTGCTGGGCGAAAGGCCGGGGCTTGCCATGCTCGCTGCGGCGCTGGTCGGATTTTCCGGCGCGATGATCATTGTCGGCCCGTCTCCATCAGGTTTTACCTTGGCCATCGGGCTCGCTCTTGCCGGCGCGCTTCTGCAGGCTGGTATCCAGTTGATCCTGAAATCGATGTCGCGTGGTGACTCCACGTCCACCCTCGTCGTGTGGAATTTGCTGCTGACGGTGCCGATCTCGCTCGTGATGGCCGTGCCTTTCTTTGTCATGCCCGGCAATCGGGAGCTGGCGCTGCTTGCCCTCCAGGGTGTGGTGGGCACCACCTGCATGGGGTTGATGACGCATGCCATGTCGCTTGCGCCGGCCAGCATTGTCGCGCCGGTCGATTTTCTGCGGCTGCCGCTCGTGGCTATCGGCGGCGTCGCCCTGTTTCAAGAAACCGTCGCGCTGACCACGGTGGTCGGTGCTGTTCTGATCTGCCTCGCGGCGCTCATGGCTGCGCGCTCGCGAGGCGTGAAAGCTTCAAACTGAATTCATCTGGGAGGAGAATGGAAATGAAAAAGACTGCATTGATGTGTGCCCTGGCCATGGGCACGGCCCTTTCCCCGGCCTATGCCGGGTCCGGCCCGATCAAGGTCGTGTTGCCCGAAGAGGCCGATCTGCTTGAACCCTGCATGGCGACGCGTTCAAATATCGGCCGCATCATCATGGAGAATGTTAGCGAAACGCTGACCGAACTCGATGTGCGCGGTGGCACCGGCGTACAGCCGCGTCTCGCCGAAAAGTGGGAGCAGAATGCCGATGGCAGCTGGCGTTTCCATCTGCGCCAGGGCGTCAAGTTCTCCGACGGCACCGCCTTCGATGCAAAGGACGTCAAGCACAGCTTCGACCGCATCATGAGCGACAAGAATACCTGCGAGTCTCGTCGCTACTTCGGCGGCATGACCGTTACGCCAACCGTCGTCGATGACTACACCGTCGATTTCAAGGCTGATCCGGTTCAGCCGATCCTGCCGCTGCTTCTGTCGCTCGTCACCATGGTGCCCGAGGAGACGCCTCTCGAATTCGTTCGCGAACCTGTTGGAACCGGCCCCTACAAGCTGACCAACTGGACCCCCGGTCAGCAGATCGTCCTGACGAGCCGCGACGATTACTGGGGCACAAAGCCCGAGGTGACCGAAGCCACCTATCTGTTCCGCGCCGACCCTGCCGTTCGCGCGGCCATGGTGCAGGCGGGCGAAGCCGATCTGTCGCCGTCGATCTCGCAGGTCGAGGCTACCAATCCGGCGACCGACTTCTCCTATCTCGACAGCGAAACCGTCTATCTGCGCATCGACCACAATATCGAGCCGCTGAACGACGTCCGCGTTCGCCGGGCGCTGAACCTCGCGGTTGACCGCGAAGCCTTCCTCGGCACCCTGCTGCCAGACAGCGCGCTGCTGGCCACGGCCATCGTGCCACCGCCGACACTTGGCTGGAACAAGGACGTGAAGGTTCCGGCCTATGATCCCGAAGCTGCCAAGAAGCTGATCGAGGAAGCCAAGGCCGACGGCGTGAAGGTCGATACACCGATCACCGTCATCGCCCGTTCGGCAAACTTCCCGAACGTCACGGAAATCATGGAAGCGATCCAGCAGCAGCTGCAGGAAGTCGGCTTCAAGATCGATCTGAAGTTCGTCGAAGTGGCCGAGCACGAGCAGTATTATTCGAAGCCCTTCGCAGAAGGCCGTGGTCCCCAGATCGTCGCTGCCATGCACGACAATTCGAAGGGTGATCCTTCCTTCTCGATGTTCTTCAAATATGCGACTGAAGGCACCCAGTCGGGCTTCTCCGATCCGAAGGTGGACGACCTGATCACGCGCGCTTCTGCAGCCGTCGGCGATGAACGTGCCAAGCTCTGGTCGGAATTGATTGCCTATCTGCATGACGAAGTGGTCGCAGATGTGCTTCTCTTCCACATGGTCGGCTTCTCGCGTGTCTCCGAGCGTCTGGACTTCAAGCCGACAATTGCGACGAATTCCATGCTTCAGCTCTCCGAGATCAAGATCAAGTAATCGCCGGGCGGCCCGCGCCGTTCCCTTCAAGGCAAGTCATGCGGCGGGATGATCCCGCCGCACCGTTTTCTCCGAGGACGCCATGCTGAGCTTCATCCGAAAACGCGCTGTGGCCAGTCTGATCTCTCTGATCGGGCTCGTGGTCATGGTCTTCTTCCTTTCTCGCCTGACCGGCGATCCGGCGGCCCTGTTCCTGCCGGTCGAAGCCTCGGAAGAGATGAAGAACCAGTTCCGGGAACTGCATGGCCTGAACGACCCGTTGATGGTGCAGTTTGGTCGCTATGTCGGCGATGTCGTCACGGGGGATCTCGGCGAATCCCTGCGCAAGGCGCGCCCGGCGCTGGACGTCGTCCTCGAAGCATTTGTCTGGACGCTCTGGCTCGCCGTTATTACTATGAGCCTCGTAACGGTTGCAGCCATCGTCGTCGGCTCGCTTGGCGCTTTTCGGGCCGGTGGGTTCTTCGACCGTTTCTCCTCGATTGTTTCCCTTGTCGGGGCCTCGGTTCCCGATTTCTGGCTGGCGATCGTCGCCATCGTCGTTTTCGCCGTAAACCTGGCTTGGTTGCCGACCTCGGGCACCGGCACGATCTGGCACTGGATCCTGCCAATCGGCGTGCTCTTCGTCCGGCCTTTCGGCATCATCGTTCAGGTCGTGCGGGGCTCGATGATCTCGGCGCTATCATCGGCCTATGTCAAAACCGCCCGTGCAAAGGGTGTGAAATCAACCCCGATCATCTTCGTCCATGCGCTGCGCAATGCCATGTTGCCAGTCATCACCGTGATCGGCGACCAGGCAGCAAGCCTGTTGAATGGTGCAGTCATCATTGAAACCATCTTCGGCTTTCCCGGGGTCGGCAAGCTGATGATCGATTCCATCCTGCAGCGTGACTTCAACGTTGTTCTCGCGGCAATCCTCGTCACGGCACTCGCCATCTTCCTGATGAACCTGCTGATCGATCTTGCCTATGCGCTTCTCGATCCCCGCATCCGGAATTGAGGAGAAGGCCATGTCTATCGAAGCCACCGTCGTCATCGACGAGCCACCCTTCTTCAAGCGCATGTTTCGCATGCTGCTTGCCGACAAATTCGCCCTGTGTGCTGCGATCTTTCTGCTTTTGATCCTGGTGATGGCCATCATCGGCCCAAGTTGGCTTGGCGACCTCGCCACAAAGCAGAACCTGCGCGGTCGAAACGCAGCCCCCTTCGATTTCGAGAAGGCCTGGGTCTGGTGGATGGGCGCGGATGCGCTCGGTCGCCCACTGCTCGCCCGCATCATCGTCGCCACCCAGAACACCGTGATGGTTGCGGCCGGTGCCGTATTGATTTCAGCTGTCATTGGCACGGTTCTAGGCCTGATAGCCGGCTTTTCCTCTCCCCGGGTCAGCCAGATCATCATGCGTCTTGCCGACGTCATCATGTCCTTCCCGTCGCTGCTGATCGCCGTCATCGTGCTCTACATTCTTGGGTCATCGATCCTGAACCTGATGATGGTGCTCGCCATCACACGCATCCCGGTCTATCTGCGCACCACACGGGCAGAGGTGCTGGAGATCCGCGAGCGCATGTTCGTCCAGGCGGCGCGTGTCATGGGTGCCTCCAGCAAGCGCATCCTGTTCCGACATATCCTGCCGGTGGTCCTCCCAACCCTGACCACACTCGCGACGCTCGATTTCGCCTATGTGATGCTGGCAGAAAGTGCCTTGTCATTCCTTGGCATCGGCATCCAGCCGCCCGAGATCACCTGGGGCCTGATGATCAGCCAGGGGCGGCAGTATCTCACCAATGCCTGGTGGCTCTCCTTCTGGCCGGGGCTCGCGATCATCCTCACCACGATGTCGCTGAACCTTCTGTCGAACTGGCTGCGGATTGCGCTCGATCCGGTGCAGCGCTGGCGTCTGGAAATGAAAGGGGCCAAGAATGGCTGACCATCTGCTCGAAGTCCGCAACCTCTCGGTCGAGTTTCATACGGCGGTCGGCGTGGTGAAGGCCGTGCACGACATGTCCTATCATTTGGACCGCGGCGAGACGCTGGCGATCCTCGGCGAAAGTGGATCGGGCAAGTCGGTATCGTCTTCGGCGATCATGAACCTAATCGACATGCCGCCCGGTCGCATCAGCGCGGGCGAAATCCTGCTCGATGGCGTCGATCTCCTGACAATACCGCTGTCGCAGCGGCGTGAGATCAACGGTCGCAAGATTGCGATGATCTTCCAGGATCCGCTCAGCCACCTCAATCCGGTCTATACCGTCGGCTGGCAAATCCGCGAGGCGCTCACCACGCATGGCACGGATGCTGGCAAGGCACAGGCCGAGGCGCTTCGGCTTCTCGGACGCGTCGGTATTCCGGACCCCGAGCATGCGCTTGACAAATATCCGCACGAATTTTCCGGCGGTCAGCGTCAGCGCGTGATGATTGCCATGGCGCTGGCCCTGCGTCCCGATCTCCTGATCGCGGATGAGCCGACCACCGCGCTTGATGTCACCGTGCAGGCCGAGGTGCTGGCGCTTCTCAAGGAGTTGCAGCGCGAGACTGGCATGGCCGTCCTCATCATCACGCATGATCTCGGCGTCGTGGCCGAGATCGCGGACCGTGTCGTGGTGATGGAAAAGGGTGTTCTGGTCGAGGCCGGTACGGTGCGCGAAGTTTACAAGAACCCGCAGCATCCCTACACAAAGAAGCTGATCGCGGCGGCGCCCGGCAAAGGCGAGATGCATCAGCCGCTGAAGGGTGCCGAACCCGTGTTGAGCGTGCGGGACGTGCGCAAGAGTTATGGCGCATTCGAGGCGCTCAAGGGCGTCTCTTTCGACCTTCTGGCCGGTGAGACGATGGCCGTCGTTGGCGAAAGTGGTTCCGGCAAATCGACGCTCGCCCGCATTCTGTTGCGCCTTGATGAGCCGGATTCCGGTTCGGCACTGTGGAAGGGCAGGGACCTATTCCAACTGTCGTCGGCCGAACTCTACAAGCTGCGCCGGGACCTGCAGATGGTGTTCCAGGATCCCACCCAGTCGCTCAATCCGCGAATGACGGTCTACCAGCTCATTTCCGAAGCCTGGGTCATCCATCCAGACATTCTGCCGAAGGCGAAGTGGCGCGAGCGGGTGGCCGAACTTTTGACCCAGGTGGGTCTCGGACCGGAGCATATGGGGCGGTATCCGCACCAGTTTTCCGGTGGGCAGCGCCAGCGCATCGCGATTGCCCGGGCGCTCGCGCTCGAGCCGCAGCTGATCATCTGCGATGAAGCGGTCTCGGCGCTCGACGTGTCGGTCCAGGCGCAGGTCATCGCGCTTCTCGACGGGCTGCGCAAGGAGATGGGCATTGCCTTCATCTTCATCGCCCATGACCTGCCGGTCGTGCGAGACTTCGCCGACCATGTGATGGTCATGCAGAAGGGAGAGGTCGTGGAGCTCGGAACCGTGCGCGAGATCTTCGAGACACCCCAACAAGCCTATACCCAGGCGCTGCTCGCCGCCGGGCTCGATCCCGATCCGGACGTTCAGGCGCAAAATCGCGCTGCCCGTCTGAGCCGCGCCTCGTAAGTCAGAAATTCCGGAGAACACCACCATGTCGAAAAAGGCCTTCGTCGCGCTCGTCACCTGCTTCAACGAGGATGAGACGATCAATTACGACGCCACCCGCGCCCAGGTACGCCGTCAGGTGGCCGCCGGCAACAACATGATGTGCGCCGGCACCAATGGCGATTTTACCGCGCTGACCTTCGAGGAGAAGGTAAAGCTTGCGGAAGCCGTGGTCGATGAGGTCGGCGGCAAGGTCGACGTCATCGTCAATGCCGGCATGCCGGCGACCTTCGAGACGATCAAGCTGGCAAAGGAGTTCGACCGGATCGGGGTGACGGCGATTGCCGTCATCACCCCTTTCTTTATCGCCTGCACTCAGGACGGCCTCATCCGGCACTTCTCGACGGTTGCCGATGCGGTGAAGACCCCGATCTATCTCTACGACATTCCGGCACGCACACAGAACCACATCGAGCCGGAGACGGCGCGCAAGCTCGCCGCCCATGGCAATATCGCCGGGATCAAGGATTCAGGTGGCGCCAGGGAAACGCTGGAAGCCTATCTCGCGGTTTCCCGTGACATGCCCGGCTTCGATGTCTATTCCGGTCCTGATCATCTCGTGCTCTGGGCGCTGCAGAACGGCGCTGCGGGCTGCATTTCCGGGCTCGGCAATGCCCTTCCGGATGTGCTGGCCGGTATTCTCAGGGGTTACAACGGCGGCGATCTCACCGAGGCCGAGCGTCAGCAGGCGATCTTCACGGCCTTCCGTACCGATCTCTACGCCCTCGGTTTTGCGCCGGCGATGGTGAAGCGGGCGCTCTTTCTGCAGGATGCCTCGGTTGGCGCCAGCCGACAGCCGGCGCTGCTGCCGGATCCGGAGCAGGACGCGAAGATCGCGGAGATCCTTCGCCGTTACGGGTTGGCTGTCCTGGCTTCGTGAGTGAAATCTCAGGTCCAATCCTTTTCGCCGTTTCGGTTTCAGCCTTCCTCCGGCCGCATGCATCTCCGCTGCCGCCCGTGTCGTTTGTTGAAGACCAAGTAGTTGTGTTGATCGCAGGAGTGGCCTGGTAAATTTGCTTGAGGTTTACCCATGCCTCCGGGCTGCAGTGTGGAGGAGGACAATCCGCCGTGGTGACGATCAAGGAAATCGCCAAGGCTGTCGGTGTTTCATCGGGCACGGTGTCGCGTGTCTTGGACTACGACCCCACGCTTTCCGTTTCCGAAGCGAAAAGACAGGCGATCATCGAGACGGCCGAGGCTTTTAACTACGCGACCCCACGCGCGCGCAAAAATGCGCATTTGCCACCTCTCCCAATCCCTATGGCGAGCCGTGCGGAGGTTTCAGCCCACATCGCAATCGTGCATTTCCTGGCGCCGCAAGAAGAGCTGGTTGATCCCTCTTATGTCGGCGTGCGGCTGGGAATCGAAGCGCGTTGCCGCGAGTACAAGATCGATATCACTAGGGTCTTCAATCCGGATGTGCCGGGGACGAGCTTTCTCTTCGATGCCTCGGGGCGGCGCATTCGCTAGCCGAAGGGTCAGGACTTGTAAGGCCAACAGGCGTAGCGAGGCACCCTTTTCCCTTTCGCCCACAGGCTCGCTGCGTTAGGCTCAAGCCATGAAAAAGGTCTTCAATCCCCCCTCTGTCCGCCGTCCCTTCGGACACTACAATCACGGTCTGCTCGTGCCCCCGGGCGCAAGCCTGCTCGTTACGTCCGGCCAGCTCGGCATCCGCCCCGATGACACCATCCCACCTGATGTCATCGGTCAGGCCGAACTGTGCTTCGAGGCCATCAAAGTCATTCTGGAAGAGGCGGACATGACATTCGCGGATGTGATCCGTATCTCCGGCTTCGTGACGCGGCGGGAGGATTTTCCTGACTATATGCAGGTGCGTGATCGCTACACGCTCGATCCGAAGCCGGTCTCGACGCTGCTGGTGGTGGGGGGATTCACGCGACCGGATTTCCTCGTCGAAGTTGAGGTGACGGCGGCCAAGGTGGTCTGAGATCCGGTTCTTCGCCTTGCGCTCATTGTGTCTGGTGGCTCGGCTCACCAGGCGCAACGTGACGTAACGTCAGCCAGGAGCGCAAGATGGCGCATAGGGCAGTAGCAGCGGCCACACCTTCCAGGCCGAGGCCGATAATGGGGGCAATCAGCACAAGGACGGCACAGGCCGGAAGGGCCAACCTGGCCTTGCCGCGGCAGACGAATTGGTCGCGTACCAACCATAGGCCGCCAAGAAACAGGGCCACCGGTATGGCGACGGCATAATCGCCAATGACCAGCGAGACCTTGGCATGGCCTGTGATCACGTCGACGAGCACGCCGAAGCCGGCACCTATAGCGGCGCCTGAGGCGAAAATCACGAAATGACCGTAGCCCCAGATCAGCGCACGGCGCAGGTTTCGATCTTGCAGATGCGGGTCGGGGCTGAAATAGACCCACCAGAGTGCAAAGACAATTACCAAGGCCGACAGCGCCGTGTGGACGAGCATGATGTTGAAGGCTTCCGCCGACTGGCGCAGAGCGAGCGATCCGGAGAGCAGGGTTTCGCCCAGCACGATGATCAGCAGGAGGCCATAGCGCTCGACGATGTGATGCCGATGCCAGGGCGTCATTTCTGTCAGTGGCTCGGCAATTGCGGGGACGGACAGTTCCAGCGCAAAGCCGACCAGCCACATGCCATAGCCGAGCGGCCCGGACAAAGGTTGCACCAGGAGGAAGGCAACCCAATAGAGCTGGACGAGAGCAATGCCGATTGCATAGCCGAGGGCGGTGCGCCGGTGGGCAGTGTCGGCGCAGCCGGCGCGCAGCCACAAAACCGTCATGGCCAGCCGCATCACGACGTAGCCGATGATCACCATGGTGAAGTCGGGCTGTTCCGCAAAAATACTGGGAATGCCGGCAGCGACAACCAGGGCGCCGCCCATGATGACCATGGTCAGCAGGCGATAGGTGGTGTCGTCATTGTCATAGGCCGAGGCGAACCAGGTGAAGTTCATCCAGGCCCACCATATGGCGAAGAAGGCCATGCCAAACGACAGCAGACCCTCAACCGCATGCGCTTCCGATATGGCGTGGTGCAACCCAGCCGCTGCCGAGGCTATGGCGATCACCGAGACAAGATCGAACAGAAGTTCAAGCGGCGTGGCGGCGCGATGATGTTCATGAGGGTCACGGGGGTGGAGGGGCGGCATCAGGCTCCGGAGACGACTGTTTTCGGTTGCCATTTCACCCTCCCATTTGCCTGCCACATGCAGCGTTCTGCCAGAAGATTGGCCCGTTTCGCAAGCCGTGCATCGTCGACAGTCAGAAATTCTCCATCTCGCGGCGCACCTTGGCCATGAAGGCGGCGCGGGTTTCTTCCGTGCAGTTGTTCATGTCGTAATGGGCGAGATACTTGACCGGTGCGCCGATCTTGATCTGGGCGCGGATGACACGTTTTACGATCTTCTTCGGTGGATTGCCGGCGAGGAAGGCGCGTATGGGGGTGGCGCCATAGGTCATGACGGCGGCGAGCTTTCTGATGTGTCGAAGCGTGGGCGTCAGCTTGCCATCCACCAGATCGAACGAGACGCCGGGCAGCCAGACGCGGTCGAAATAGCCCTTCAGCATGGCCGGGAAACCGAAATTCCAGACGGGCGTGACGATCACGAGCGCTTCGGCTTTCTTAAGGCGGTCGACATAGGGCTGCACGAGCGAAAGGTTGTCGGGAATGTCGTGATAGACGCGGCGGTCATGGGCCGAAAGGACAGGGTCGAAGCCCTCCTCATAGAGGTTGCAGCCGTCGACCTCGTGGCCGGCCTTTTCCAGGCTCTCGCAGGTGAGCTTGTAAAGCGCCCGGCCGAAGCTTTCTTCGAGGGGATGGGAATGAAGGACGAGTACGCGCATGTTCAAAAGCTCCAAATCGTTGCCCGCCGCGCCTGCGGTCGGGGTTCAAGTCAAAACTTCCGCGCCGTTTGTCCCAGCATCTTGATCCGTCGCCGCCTGATGCCGAGGGATGGGGGATGCCATGTCTGATGTCGCATGGGCCGGAGAAGGCCGGCCGGGAGTACCTTCGGAATAAGTTCGTTCCGGCGGTTATCAGTCCGGCTCCGGAACCGGGAGCCGCGACGCATCTGGTGCCTTATGAGGCTTTGGAAAACACCTCCAGGCCCGGGAACAGGTAGTTCTTGCCGGCGGAGAAATCGAAGTCGGGGTTCTCCCAGGCGATCATCTTGCCGGGATTGAGCAAGCCCTTCGGATCGGTCTCCTTCTTGAAGGCAAGCTGGACCTGGTCAGTCTGCTTCATGCCGCCTTCCTCCAGCGTATAGCGGTGCGGGTTGAAGATCGGGCAGCCGTTTTCCTCGTGAATGCGGATGATTTCCTCCAGCCGTTCCTTGGTGGTGTAGCGCACCAGCGGCAGGCCGGCGCATTGGATGTGGCCGTCGAACTTGATGAATTCGAGATGGCCGATGACCTCGTCGGGGAAGAGTTCGGTCATCGTCTTGACCTTTGCGACATGGTCGGGGCCGGGATACTGGACCTGGAGATAGGTGATGGTGGGATTGATCTTCAGGGCGCGCAGCGTCGTGTGGTTCCAGGTGAGCTCGAAGGCGTGCGGGATGCCCTTCATGCTCTCGACGGTGTCGGAGCGGAAACGGACGTCGCCCTTCATCTTCTCGGCGAAGGCGAGGAAGGGTTCGATCGAATGGGGGGCGACCATCAGAACCACCACCGACTGGCCTTCCTTCAGCCAGGGCTTGTGGCGGGTGAAGTAGTCATAGGGGATCGGGGCCGCGATCGGGGCGACTTCCTTCAGGAGGATGCCGTTCTTGTGGGCCAGCGCATCGGCGAATTTCACCGCGTCCATGAACTCGTCATAACCGACGATGACGTCGACCCAGTCGTAAGCAGGTGCCAGCGGCATCTCGACTTCGGTGATGATGCCGTTGGTGCCATAGGCGTGGGAAACCTTCTGCAGGTCCCAGGCGGAGAGTTCGAGCACGCGGGGCTCGGCTTCCATGGTGACGACGCGCAGGCGAAGGATGTTGCCGAGATCGCGCAAGCCGCCCCAGGTGATCGAGCCGACGCCGCCGGAACCGCCGGCGATGAAGCCTGCGACGCTCGCCGTCTGCTTGGTCGAGGGGTGGAAGCGCAATTCCTGGCCGGAATGTTCCTTGGTCTGGCGGTCAAGCTCGGAGATGATGATGCCTGGCTCGCAGATGACGCGACCGGGCAGGATCTCCTTCACCTTGTTCATGTTGATCAGGTTTAAGACGATGCCGCCCGAGAGCGGCATGGCCTGGCCGTAATTGCCGGTGCCGCCGCCGCGCGGGGTGACCGGCACGCCATGGGCATAGGCCACTTTCAGAACCCGGATCACCTCTTCTTCCGTGGTTGGCGAGACGATCAGGTCACCCACCACGTTGTCCAGCTCGGCCTTCAGGATCGGCGAATACCAGTAGAAATCGCGGCTCTTCTGTTTGACCAGAGCCGGATTGTCCTCGACGGCGATGCCTTCCAGCTCTTCCATGATTTTGGCGTAATCAGCCATTTCTAAGCTCCAAGAAGTGGGTCAAGGTCGCGGTAATCCGGCAGGCTGCGGTCGATGCCCATGCCATTCCGCATCACGATTCGGTCGGCCTGCGGACGAGAGAGGAATTCGCTCCAGCGGCGGGCGCTGAAGAGCACGAGGTCCGCCTTGCCACCGACGGCGATGCGGCCGTGGTCGGGGCGCTTGAGGATATCGGCGGGGGTGCGGGTGACGACGCGGGCGGCGGTGTCCAGCGGATGGTCGAGATGGATGATACGCACCGCTTCGCGGAAGACCTCGACCGGGTCGAGATCGCCATAAGCATAGAAGGGATCGCGGGTGTTGTCGGAGGAGACGGCGGTGGCGACACCGGCGGCTGACAGTTCGTGGAACAGGGTGACACCCCGCTGGCGCGGCGTACGCCCTGCATGGCGATCCTGCAGGTACATGTTGCACATGGGCAGCGAGACGACGGAGAGGCCAGCCTCGGCCACCAGATCGATCGTGTGTCTTGCCAGATCATCGTTTTGCTGTGCGAGCGAGCAGCAATGGCCGACGGTGGCCGATCCCTCGAAGCGGTTGCGGATCTTGGCTTCCGCGATGGTCTTCAGCGTCAGGGTTTCCTTGTCCTGCGTCTCGTCGACATGCAGGTCGATGTCGAGGCCCTTTTCGGTCGCCGTGCGGAATAGGATGTCCAGCTTCTCCTCCAGCCCGGGCATCAGGTAGGTCACGCCGCCGAGCAGACCTTGATGGGCGACGATGACATCGACCAGATCCTTGAAGAAGTTCAGTTCGGTGATCTGGTCGAAGGGGAAGAGGGCGGCGGCCTGGAGATCGACCTTGCCGGCCCAGGCATCACGGACCTCGGAAAAGACCTCGAAAGAGATGCGGTGCTGGGGCGCCAGGCTATCAAGGTGCGTGCGGATCAGGCTGGTGCCATGGGCATAGGCCGTCTTCAGCGAGAACTCCATGCGGGTCTTGACGTCGGCGGCGGACCACTTGGCTTCCCGGTCGGTCTTCACGGCTTCAAGCGCGCCCACAAAGTCGCCTGATGGGTTCGGCCGGCGGTCCCAGATGTGGCCCTTGTCGAGATGGGTGTGCATGTCCACGAAGGTTGGCCAGACCATGCCGTTGCGCAGGTCTGTCGACGGCAGACCCGATGGTGCCTTGCCGGGCCTCAGGATCGCCTCGACCTTGCCATCGGCAACGACGATGTCGGCGCTGATCAGGCCCTCGCAGGCGGGTGCCTCGACGCCATCGACGCAGATCTCAGGCAGCGTCGCATTGGCGAGGACGAAGCGCTTGGCGGCGGGCAGGTTGGCAATCGGGTTCGACATCAATTTTCTCGTTTCAGGCTGCTCTCATGCCAGCGATGCAGCGCCAGCCAGGAAATAAAGGAAGTGATGGCGAAGATCACTACACCGAGGCAGGAGAGCAGGAAGAGGGCAGCGAAGAGGCGCGGAATGTTCAGCCGGAACTGGGCCTCGAGCAGGCGGAAGGCAAGGCCCGATCCGGCGCCAGCGGAACCTGCGGCAAACTCGGCGACGACGGCGGCGATGAGGGCGAGGCCGCCACCGATGCGCAAGCCTGTCATGAAATAGGGGAGCGAGGCGGGCAGTTTCAGATAGAGCAATGTCTGCCAGCGCGAGGCGCCATAGAGATCGAAGAGATTGAGCAGGTTGTGATCGACGCTTTTCAGGCCCTGGACCATGTTGGACAGGATCGGGAAGAAGGCAACGAGGAAGGCGCAGATCAGCAGTGCCACTTGCGTCGAGGGGGAATAGATCAGGATCAGCGGGGCGATTGCGACGATTGGAGTCACCTGCAGGATGACGGTGATCGGGTAGAAGGCGATCTCGATCCATTTGGACTGGACGAGGGCAACGGCGATGCCGACGCCCCCGGCGAGCGCCAGCCCCAGCGACATCAGGGTGATCTTGGTGGTGACCCAGAGGGCAGGCGACAGCGTGCCCCAGTCCTTGACGAGTGCACGGGCAATCGCGATCGGGCCAGGCAGGATGTATTGGGGAACGCCCGAGACCCAGACGCCGACCTGCCAGATGACGAGCAGGGTGCAGACGACGAGGATGGGCACCAAGATCTTGAGCAGGGTTTCGCCATAGAGCGAGGCGAAACTCGGACCGGACTTGGAGACGGGCGTGGGATTGCTCATCAATGAAGCTCCATGCCGTCGGCGAGGGGAAAGCCAATGGCCTCGATCAGCGAACGCGAGACCTTGTCGCAGGTTGCCCGATATTCCTCGGAGGTCCGGTATTGCAGGCCACGCTCTGCGCTGGTCACCAGAGGAAAATCATCGTGGACGCGGCCGGGGCGTGCCTTCATGACGATGATGCGGTTCGACAGGTAGGCGCTTTCAAACACCGAATGGGTGACGAAGATGACGGTGATGCCGGTTTCGCGCCAGAGCCGCAGCACATCGTCGTTCAGCTTCTGCCGGGTGATTTCGTCCAGCGCCGCAAAGGGCTCGTCCATCAGCAGCAGTTTCGGCTTGGTCACGAGGGCGCGGGCGATCGAGACGCGCATCTTCATGCCGCCGGAGAGTTCGCGCGGATAGGCGTCGGCAAAATCCTTGAGGCCGACGCGGTCAAGGGCGGCGAGGATGTCGTCATAGGCGGCGTGTTTCGAGACACCGCGAAGTTTCAAGGGCAGGTAGACATTGCCGAAGACAGTCGCCCACGGCATCAGCGTCGGCTCCTGGAAAACGAAGGAAATGTCGCCGTCAGGCAGCCCCTTGGAGTTGATGCGCGAACTTGGCCAGTCGATGGTGCCTGATGTCGTGTCGCCGAGACCAGCGAAGATGCGGAGCGCCGTCGACTTGCCACAGCCGGACGGGCCAAGCAACGAGACGAATTCACCGCCGTTGACGGTGAGCGACATGTCGGTCAGCGCTACCGTGCCGCTGGAAAAGACCTTGGACACGTCCTTCATCACCACAAGCGCCCGGCGCTGTTCGGGAGGGGGCGGGGTGATGGGGTCTATCTCAGCCATGCGATACTCGGTTTTAAGGAATGCTGTTCTGCAATGCCAGCGGGCATAAAGTCCCCCTCTGGCCTGCCGGCCATCTCCCCCACAAGGGGGGAGAGGATCCGTGGCAACCGCTCGCTTCCCTTGAAGCAAAATCGGTGGCGGCTGGGTTAAGCCCTCCCCCTTGTGGGGAGGGTTTGGGAGGGGCGTTACTTCGAACGCGAGTTTTCCCCCCACCCGCAGCTTCGCTGCGACCTCCCCCCTCAAGGGGGAGGTGGGATATTACTTCTTCAGCGCCATGCCCACGCCCTTGCAGACGAACTGGGTGGTGTAGGCTTTCTTGTAGTCGAGGTCAGCAGGCTGGACGCCGATCTGGACCATGGAGTCGAAGAAGGCCTTGTACTTCTCGTCGGTCATGCAGCCGATGCCCTTGTCCATCGCCTCACCTGACTCAACGATGCCGTATTCCTTCATCTTTGCGATCGAATACTCGATCTGGCCATCCGTCATTTCCGGATTGTCCTTCTTGATGAGGTCGTTGGCGGCCTTGTTGTCGCCGTAGAGATAGTTGTACCAGCCCTCGGCCGAGGCATCGACGAAGCGCTGCACGAGATCGGCCTTAGTCTCGACCATGGTCGCCGTCGTGGTGATCATGGTGGAATAGGGGTTGTAGCCGTTGTCGGCGAGCAGGAAGACCTTTGGTGCCCAGCCGGCCTGCTTCTCGATCTCATAGGGTTCCGAGGTCAGGTAGCCCTGCTGCGCGGACTTCGGGTCGGCAATGAAGGGGGCCGGGTTGAAGGTGTAGGGCTTGTACTTTTCGTCGGTGAAGCCCTCGAAATTCTTCTTCATCCACTCGTAATAGGTGACGTAGCCGTCCTTGCCCATGAAGATGCTGTCGAGCTTGGCGAGGTCGGCGAATTTCTCGATGCCCTGGTCAGGATGGGCGAGCAGGACCTGCGGGTCCTTCTGGAAGATCGCCGCGACGTCGATCAGCGGGATGCCTTCCTTGACGGCGTCCATTTCGCCGAGCGGGCTGCCCATGTAGAAATCGACCTTGCCGGCGATCAAAAGCGCGCGGTTGGCGGCCTGCGGGCCACCCTGGACGACCGTGACCTTCAGGCCGTATTTCTCATAGGTGCCGTCGGCCACGGCCTGGTAGAAACCGCCATGTTCGGCTTGGGCGAGCCAGTTGGTGCCGTAGGTGACCTCGTCGAGGGCGAGAGCCGCGGAGGTCGAGCCCAGCGATGCGGCAAAGCCCATGAGGGCGAAGAGGCTTGTCTTGGTGAGCGTGTCGCGCATTGATCGTTCCCCTGTTCGTTGCAGGACCCGTTTTCGGGCTCCCTTTTTGGTCATTTGATCGAGTGTCATGCGCCTTGAAAAGCATCAAAATTCGTTCGCATCGATGCTTTTTTTGCACTGCCACCGCGAATGCTGCATAGTGATGCGGCATGGCTAAAATTTACGCAGCGGAGGTCCCGTGCTGCACTCCCGAAAACTGCTCTACATCAATGAAATCGTGCGCTGTGGCTCTATCCGGAAGGCTGCCGCGCGCCTCAATGTGGCATCATCAGCGGTCAACCGCCAGATCCTCGCCTTCGAAGAGGAACTTGGTGCGCCAATCTTCGAAAGGCTGCCGAAGGGTCTGCGCCTGACGGCGGCCGGTGAGCTCTGCGTCGAGCATATTCGCGATGTACTGAAGAATTACGAGCGCCTGGAAGGCCGGATCCGGGGCCTGAAGACGCCGCATGCCGGCAAGGTATCGCTGGTGACGACGGTCGGCCTCGCCTCAGGTCCACTTCCCGCAATCCTCGCGGGGTTCATCGCCGAACATCCCCGTGTGCAGATCAAGCTGCGCAACGATGGCGGCTCGACGACGATCAATCCGGTGTTGACCGGGGAGGTCGATCTCGGTCTCGGCTTCAATATCCCGGCGACGCCCGGCATCCGGACACTCGCCAATTTTGACGTGCCCGTCGGCGTGGTGTTGCCGCCAGGGCATCGGCTGGCACAGGAGGAGGGGCCGGTCGATCTTGTCGAGGTGGTGCAGGAGCCGCTGATCCTGGCGCAAGCCGGCACCAGCCTGCGCAATATCATCGATCTCGCGCTCGCGCCGCTGCCGTTGCTGGTCGAGCCTGTGGTCGAGACGAACTCATCCGAGCTCATGAAACAGCTGGTGAAGGCCGGGACGGGGCTGACCTTGCTCAACCCGCTCGATGCCGTGGCGGAATGCCGGCGCGGTGAGCTCATCTTCCGCCCACTGACGGAAGCGCATATCCGCCATCAGCCGATGAAGCTGTTTGCCCGGGCGCGGGCGCCGCTGGATTCCGCGACAAGCCTTTTCGTCGAATATCTGATGCAGGAGCTACTGGCGCAGGTGCAGGACCTGAAGGTGCGGGGCCATATACCCGAGACCATCCGCGGCCAGGGTTGAGATCCGACAGACGAGTGCTTCAGCCTGGAGCGTAGAGATTGGAGAGCGGGTAGGCGGCGACATCGCGCAAGAGATCGATGAAGCCCGCTACCTGGTGCTTGCAGATTGCTTCACCCTTTTTCGCCGTGCCCTTTGATGCGTCGCCGACCACACCATGCGGGTTGAGGTCATGGGCGATCCAGGCCAGTGAATGGGGCGGCAGAGGGGTCAGATACTTGGAGCTGGAGCGAATTTCCTCGGCCCTGGACACGAAGTTCTGCGCCTTGTCCATGCGGACAAGCTCCGGGCGGAAATGCAGCATCAACGAGGTCTCGACCTCGCCGCCATGGATGCCGTAGCGGCTTTCGTGCTCGGAGATCATACCCTCGGGATTGCCGAAGCGGCCCCACTGGGTCGAGACAACCACCATCTGGTGGCGCACGCGCAGTTCCCGGGCGACGATGCTCATTACGTCGACATTGCCGCCATGGGAATTGACGATGACGAGCTTGCGAATTCCGGCTTCGGCGACTTTTGTGCCAATTGCGGTCCAGGCCGGGATCAGGATTTCCGGGCCGAAGGACAGGCTGCCGGGGCCATAGACATGTTCGTTGGCCTTGCCGATTTCCTGGGTGGGAAGGACGAGAAAGTCGAGGTCGCCAGGACGCTGGACTTTGAGTTCCGCCAGCATGCCGTTTGCGATGGCGACGTCTGTGGCGATCGGCAGGTGCGGGCCGTGCTGCTCGGTTGAGGCGATCGGAAGGATGGCGATCGTTTCGTCTGGCGAAAGGCCGGCGAAATCCGTTGTCGTCAACTCGTTCCAGAAGAATGGTCTGGTCATCACCGTGCCCCGCTCGTGTCCGTATCCGTTCGATAGGGCAAAATCGTGGGGCTCGAAAAGCACCATATTGCGCTCGCGGTGATGCCAAATTGCGCTCGCCTGTCCTCGTCGTACAAGCTGGGTGAGCCGTTGCCGACTGATGCCGAACTTGAGGTCCGCGTCATGGGTCGTTCGCTACCGGCCGCGATGCGCGATGCATCGGCGTGGCAAATCTGATATGATCTGGTTTACGGGTCACAGCACTTAAAGAAAAAACATCGGGAGGTCCTTTCTCCCGATGTTTTCATTTTGCTTGCGGCGCTGCCTTTCGAAGCCTGTCGTCTACTCGATTTCGACGCGCGACTTCTTCTCGTCCCGCTTGTCCTTCTGGAGAAGCCAGGTCAGGAGGTTCGGCTTTTCCTTGGGTTTGGGCGTCGTGCGCTTCTGAGTAACCTTCGGGCGATAGACCTTGACGTCATCGAGTGCGGCGAATTTTTCGCCATATTCCTTCTTGATGGCAGCAACCCGCCCCCAGCTCTTGGCGCGTGAGGCCAGGACTGCAAGCCCGACCACTCCGCCCTCGGTGGCTTCCCAGTCGACCGACTGTTCGAAGAGACGGGAGGCTTCCTTTGTTTCCTTGGTCTCCAGGCGGTGCCAGCCGAGCGCTTGTGCGCCGAGTGCAGATTTCTGCTCGAAGATATAGGCTTCGAAGCTCTTCAGCTCGGCTTCATCCAGCGATAGAGGGCTTTCCTGATCGGTCAGCCCGGCCGAGACAAGCTCGATGTAGATCTTCTTCAATTCCGGCGTCTGCGTCGCATACTGGCGGGCAAGCTGGAGTGCCTCGTCACGATGCTGGAGATTGCGAAGCGTCAGAATGACGCCTTCGACGCTCTTCGGGCTGGTGGTCATGCGGGTTGCGCTGACGAACCAGTGGTAGGAGGCCTCCCAGCTCTGTTGGCCGTAGTAGAACCAGCCGAACAATTCGGCATCGGCGGCGGAGAAGGACCGCTGTACGTAGTCGCTGAAGCGCTGCAGCTCTTCCATGGTCAGAGCCGTTGCGGGGCCATTGCCCTGGGCGATTAAACCCATCTTGCGGCGAACGAGGTCGAAGGACACATCGTCGAATTCGCCCGTGCCATCCGGAAGGATATTGCCAAGCGCTACGAGAGAGCGGGTCCCTGCCTCCGGAAGCAGGAGGCTTGCCTTCTGTACCGTCGACAGGCGTTCGATCGGGTCTTCACAGGTCGTGACAATGTACTTGTAGAGATCGAAAGCCCGGGCGAAGTCCCTGGACTGTGCGAGAGCCTCGGCCGTGATCCACATGGTGTTCATTTCGGCGCAAACCATCAGTTGCGGCGAGCCTTCAGCCAGCGTTACGACCTGGCCCCAGTTGCGTTGAGCGTGCGAGCGCTCCACGAGTTTGCGGGTTTCGGCGAGCGCCAACTTGTCGAGCAATTCCTGGCTCGGCTTCCAGTTCGGATTTTCGCTCTGCAGCTTGGCCATTTCGGTGCGAACCCTCACGAAGTCCCCGCTGCCGAAGATATCCCAAAGCGGCTGCTCGGAAATGTTTGTCGGTGTATCGAAGAGGTCCTCCGGTGCGTCCCAATCGGGATAGAGCGTCTTAAGGCGTCGCAGTTCGGCACCAAGACGCTTGAGGTCGCGTGTCTGTGCATAATAGCGCAGGGCGGTCTCGTCGACTTCTGACTGAGAGGCGACCTGTGGCTCTTCGGTCTGCTCGCTCAGTCTTGCAATCTGCATCTCGACGCTGTCGCGGGACGCTGCGGGCGCCGCTGGCTGCAGGGTGCTCGCCGCAGCGGGCTGCGCAGCAGGTCTCCTCGCTGCGGTCGTCGTGCTCGGTCCGAAGGGGTTCTCTCCCGGGGCCACGTCCCGGATGACCGGTGCTGCCGGTTGCACGGCGATTGTCGCAGCGGGGCTTACGGCCTCGGGCATGGGCGCGGGCAGGACGACCTGTGCCGGTGCCTGGATGGTCGGCACGACGGCCTGAGGGGCTGCCACGTTGGCCGGAACCACCGGCGGGAGCGCGGGCGCGACCGCCGTGGCCGAGAAGGGTGCGAAGCTCGGCATGGCAGGCTGTATCGCGGCCGGAGCCGAGACATTTGCCATCTGTGCGCCACCCGGGATCACGACGCCCATGGCGGGGTAGTTGTTCACGTTGTCACCGGTGGCCTGACTGATCGGGATCGTGATGCAGGCGCCGAGGAGGAGGGCTGTCTTCAAGGGAAGTCGGTCAAACATGTGGGGTACCTTTCAGCGATCGCCATGAGGCTGAGCACATGGAGCGTGGCGGGGTAATAGTCTTGGGAGCTGAAGTCAGACAGAAGGGCGACGTCGGGACGCCTGCCCAGACTGCATTCGACGAGTGCGGCCACGGCCTGATAGCCGGGGTCGGGCATGGGAGCGATCCGCGTGGCCGTCGCGAGTTCTACGACGGACATGGAGGCGGTCCCGAACTGTTTCCAATGCGATGCGAAGACCTCGAGAATGTCCGGATAGTCCCGGGAATACCAGGCGAGGTAGAGCGGAACACGGATGGCGTCGTAACCGAACTGCGACGGGTACCCGCTTGCCGGCCGGGGCATGTCACCGGAAAGGGACAGCCAGTCCGAGGGAAGCCGGGCAGGTCCGAAGCGAGCGTCACGGAGCAGTGTCACGCCACTTTCCATCAAGGCTTTTGACGGAAAACGGTTCGACAGGCGGCCAAGCTCGACAATGGCCGGGAAGATCCAGTAGGCCATATTCACCACGGGGCCGTCCGACTGTTCATTCGGACCGAAACCCTGGACACCCGGCAAAAGGACAAGGCCGTGACTCGTCTCGATGGTCGCGCGCTCGACCACGGCATCTGAAATCCGTCTGGCCTCGCGCTGAAGATCCGGCTCGTTCCAACGTTGGCCTGCGCGCATCAGTGCCCAGGCGATGAGAAGGTCGCCGTCGGTCGCATTATTGCGATCGCTGATCGGTGGTACCTGTGTCGGATCCCAGCGCCAGGCTGCCAGTCCGTCGTCCCTGACGAAAAGATTGCCTTTCGTCCAGGCCCAGATCCTGTCGAAGCTGTCGCGGTCGTCTGCCGCCTCAGCCATCAGCATGCCGTAACCCTGGCTCTCGCTGTGGCTGATGCCGCCTGCCCGGTTGTCGACCACCCGCCCCTCGTCGGTGAGGAAGTTGTGGCGATAGACCAGCCAGGCACCGGCCGTGATATCGGCTGCGACGTTGTCTTCCTGCTGTGACAGGACCGCCGTCGTGGCACCCGCGATCAGGGCGCCACTCAGCAGACATGTCAGGATGAGAAGACGTGTCGTCACGATTTGCGTCCCTGCCGGAGGACCACGAAGGTCGCAGCACCAAGGAGGATCGCCACCAGAATTTGGGCGATGGTGAACTCACGGGCGTTGTTCGAGAACCATCCAGCCACGATCAATCGGCCATTCTGCAAGCTGAGCGGCTTGGTTTCATAAAGGCGCTCATGGCCAGCCATCTTGCGTTCGACCAAGGTGCCGTCACGTTTCAGTGCGTTGACGGACCCAGCGAGGCGACCCCAGACATCGGTCTGGGCGAGGCTGCGCATGCTCTCGTTCAAAATGGCCGGGTCACGAACCGCCACGACGGTCCATGCATCCCGTTCGTTGACCAGACGTTGTGCGAGCAGCATGTCGGCTTCGCCGCTTACCTGATAGACGTCGTCGCCGGAGAGGACATTGGGATCGTCGACCAGTCCCAATTGGGCTGCCTGTATCCGGACCCGTACTGTGAGGCTTTCATAGAGGTTGTGGACGCCTTCCCGCAGGCGTGCGACGACCGATGTCGGACGTTCGCCCTGCGTCTGGACCGGCGAGCCATCGATCGAGAGGGCGGGTGCCGCTTCTTCGATGGTTGCGCCCGGCTCCTGAGTCTGATCCTCTTCCAGTGACAGGGCCAGATCGCTGGCGACCGGATTGAGGTCGATGCCGAGGTCGGACCTCAGCTGGCCGGAGAAACCCGAGAAGGTTCCAAAGGCGAGCAGGGGGCCCTGGCGATCAAGCGGCCAGCCGGAGCTTACGGAAACCGGATTCACTTCGCGCGAGGCATAGGCCATCTTTGCCAGGAAACTGCCGGCAGCTCCAAGCATTGTTTCGTCCATGCCTTCGACATAAAGCGGCGTCGAGCGACCGTTGCCGAATTCTGCCTTGCCTGCCGACACGACCGCGAGATCAGGCGCGTGGCCGATCTGGGCGAAGGCTGGAATGTTCAGCGTGCTGTCGCCCTTGATGAAGAAGCGCGCGGTGGAATTGCCGAGCGTGGCCGGGTCACAGACCGCGTCGGACGCCGTGGACAGTTCCGCCTCGAACTCGATGACGTTGTAGCCGGGTCTCAACTTGTCGAGCGGGATCGGGAGCACCTGGCCGTCGATCCGGCCGGAGCGCGCCTCGCCCAGCCGGATGTTGGCGACGGTGTCGCCATTGGCGCGCACGACCATCTGCGATTCCGGCGAAAGGCCGGCGGCGTATTCAGCGTTCAGCTTCAGGTTCGCCGCGCCGTAGTCTCCCGGGTAGAAGTCGGCCGGCAGGCTGAACGAGATCGACTGCTCGAAATGACGACCAGAGAAGGGGCGAGACACGAAGCCCAGTTCCGCAAGCGAGTTCGCACTGCCGGATTCCAGCAGGCGACCCCGGCGATTGCCGAGCGCGCGTCGGCCCTGTGGCGAGCCGTCCGTGACTTCGGTCTGCGCGCGCAGGGTAAAGTCACGGATTGTCGATTTGAGTTCATCGGCGGTGCGTGCTGCAACGATCATTCGGCTTCTGCCGCTGGCAGGATCGATGTCGAATTGCACCCCGGACTGTTCCGGTGTCACACCGATCAGGTCACGGACGGTGCCGAAGGTGCCAACGACGAGATCGATCCCGGGACCGGATCCAATCTCATTGCCGACAGTCACCACAGGGCGGTCGAAATGACCAAGGATCGAGAGGGCCTGAACGACCGAGAAAGTGCGGTCGATGTCCTCGCCGGCGGCACCTCGGGGGATCAGCCCGTTGATCGCGGCATGACCATTCACATCACGGCTATAGGCCAGGAGCGTCGAGACGTCGCTCGGGTCGTCCTTTGCATTGCGGGTGAAGACGAAACCGCTCAGGGCTGGGTCGATCTGGGTCCAGAGTTCGTATGTCGCCTCGACTGTGCAATCCACTCGATGCGCTTGGTCGAGGAGTATGGTCACGGCGTTGTAACCTGGCTGGAGCAGACCTTTCGGCAGTTCCAGCTCGATCTGGTGGGCATCGCCGGATTTGAGGTTGGCGGTGCCGATGTCGCGGTCATTAACAAAGATGCGCATGGCAGAGCGCTCTGGCGCCACGGAAATCGCCGTCTGCATCGTCAGGATGAGCTTCGCCGATCCCGTCATTTCCGACGGCAGGACGACAAAGGGATATTCCCGATTGGCGGTTTCACCGGGGAAGAACAGGTCCCGCTTGTCTGCAATCAGACGACGGATCTGGTTCTCTTCCTGGAAATATTCCTTGGTTTCGGTTTGTGGCGTCGCCTGCGGAGCGAGGACGAAGCCAGTCGAGGTGGCGGCGGCCGATGGTGAGGCTGCGAGGAGCAGGCCTGCGGCTGCGAGCCAGGAGAGGTGCTGTCTGATCATTCTCCGGCCTCCCTATGGCGGATCGGGGCGGCGGCTAAGGCCGCGCCGGCGAGGGGTTTCAGTCTTTGCGGCTCGGCCTTGTCATCCGGCTTGCCGCCAAGGGCGACGCCGACCGCCGCAAGCGGGCAGGTGATCGCCCAGCGGAGGATGCGCAGGCTTCCGGCAATCATGCTCTTCGGGCGCTGACGGAGCGCGCGCTGCTCGCGGACCACCGACATGTCGTGCATCAGGAGTTCCGCGATGATCGGGAAGTGGTGAGGCTCTGCATCGAAGCGGAGCGCGATGGCGCCGTCTTCATCTGGTGAGCCGCCGACGATACTGACTGGGAGGGAGGTCACGAGCAGGTTCGAGGATACGCTGAGCAATTGAAGCCGGCCGTATTCACCCTTGCGAAGGACACGGGAGGAGCCCTGTGCCGGGATCAGCTTGGCGCCTCTGGCCGAGGCTTCGGTGACGGCGCCACGCAGAACGGTTTCACCGAATTGCAGTTCCACGGTGGTGCGAAGCGGCAGTTCGACACCGGCGAGATCCTGGCTGCGTTCGGTGACAACGCCGAGCGCGCAGCCTGCGATCATCAGGTTCATCCAGTTCCAGGCACCGACGATCAGCAGAAGGCTCGAGATCTCGGGTTCGGTGTTGTACCGGTACGCTGCAACGAACAGGGTGAAGCAGAGTATGCCGAAGATGATGAAGTAGGGCAGCGAGAGCTCTGAAAGCCGGTCCTGCTTCAGCGAGACACCCTTATCGGTCACCTTGAAGGTAGGGCTCTTGGGCTTGAGCAGCACGCTGACGATGGCCTGAAATAGATAGACCGACTGCACATATTCATAGAGTTCGGAGATCCAAGGCCAGCGCACGCTGCCATAGAGGTAGGTACGCACCATCTCACCCACGATCAGATACATGACCGTGTAGGCGAAGAAGTCCTCGAAGGATGCCACGAAGATCTTCATGTCGAACAGGATGAAGAGCAGCGGAGCGACGAAGAAGACCGAGCGGACGAAGGGGAAGAACCAGAAGAGCGAGCTTGAGATGTAGCTCAGGCGCTGCGGCAGAGAGAGGCCGCGCTTGAACAACGGGTTCTTCAGCATCAGGATCTGGACCATGCCCTGGCACCAGCGCGAGCGCTGACCGACGAAGCTGGCGAAAGTTTCCGGCTGGAGGCCGGAGATGAGCGGCTTGTCGATGTAAAGGCTGTTCCAGCCACGGGCATGGAGTTCGAGTGCAGTTTCGCAGTCCTCGGTGATCGTGATCCCCGAGAAGCCGCCGACCTCTTCAAGCGCCTCACGGCGCAGGACGGCCGCCGACCCGCAGAAGAACGATGCGTTCCAACGGTCCAGACCCTTCTGGATCTTGCCATAGAACATCTCGTTTTCCGATGGCATACGGCCGAAGGTTCCGAGGTTGCGCTCGATCGGATCCGGATTCGAAAAGAAGTGGGGGGTCTGTACAAGGAAGAGGCGTTCGTCTTCGGAGAAGTAGCCGACGGTTTCGCGCAGGAAGCTGCGTTCCGGAGCATGATCGGCGTCGAACACCACCACGAGGTCGGCATGGGTACGCCAGAGGGCGGCATTCAAGTTGCCGGCCTTGGCGTGAGCGTTCTCAGCGCGGGTCATGTAAACAGCGCCGAGATCGCTGCAGAGGTCCTTGAGGATCGCTGCGCGTTCCCTGGCCTTGGCCGCCGACACCGGGTCGTCGCTGTTGCGCTTCTGGTCGGTACCGCCGTCATCCAGGAGGTAGACGGTGAACTTGTCCGATGGATAGTCCATGGCCTTGGCCGCTGCTACCGTCAGCGCCAGGATCTCCCGGTCCTCGTTATAGGTCGGGATGAACACGTCGACGGTCGGGCTTTCGTCTTCGTCGAGTTGTGGTGCCCTGGGGCGCTCGATCGGATCGGCAACGACGAAGAGGCTGATGCCGAGCATCAGAATGCAATACATCTCAGCCGCGTAGAGAATGATGCCAGGGATGAAGGAATAGAGGTCCTCCAAAGGCGGCAGCGTGCTCGTCGTGCGCCAATAGGCGTATTGCAGGATCACGACGCTCGCTAGGGCGAGGAAGACGTGGCGCCAGAAGCCATCGAGCTTCAGGAGCATGATGACGGCCAGAATCGCAATGACGATGACCGAAAGGTTGAAACGGGCCGAGTGACCGACGGGTTGCGCGATCAGCAGGAACATCGCCACAACGATGGCCAGCCAGGCAGCATAGCGAATTATATCTCGCACGATTTTGGACTCCTCATGAGTTCGATCGTCGATTGCCTACCGGACACCCCTTAAGTATAGGCGCATATCCTCATGCATCTTGGGATTGCACGGGGAGGAATGCGGCAGACAGGTCGGGGGATGCCTGAAGTTAATCTCTGCTTAACCTTAGGTATGGCTCGACGAGAATGTGAAGTGCCTGCATCGGATCTGGCGGTGGGTTGTCCGAATCCTGTCGGAGAATGTCGTGATAGTTGCGCTGCAACATACAATTTTAGTCAAAATAGCCAAATAAATACCCAAAAAAGGATGGGATTTTTGCTCTATATTGTTCTAATAGCCGTAGAATGATTGGTAAGTATTGTTTCGAATTGAATATTGATCAGACTATTGGCTCGTGTTCGCTGCTGATTTAGTCAAAATCCGATTTTGATACATTGTGACTGTTTTATGAACATGTAGTGCACATTTTTTATGCAGAACTAAGCTTAGTTATTAAAATTTCTTTACCAGGAAATGCAGAGGCTGAGGTTGGTTCGAATGACGCGCGTGATCATGATTGTGCTGCGCAGCAATTGCGGAATGTTAGAAATAGCGTCTGTTGTAGAGAGCTTGCGATATGCCGGTGAAATTTCCGGAAGCCGCCCTTACGGACTAACGACGTGTGCGGCCGGCTATGAAGCGCTGCAATCAGAGGAGCCGTGGATCCGCCTCAGTGCGGTCTACAACGTTGTCAATGCACCACCTGAGGTTGATACTCTCATCGTGCCCGATGGGGCTACCGTGTCGCTGCAAGACCATGATCTCCGCATTATCGAATTTCTTGCCAGGCGCATGCCGACCGTGCGGCGGGTTGCCACCTTCGGCAATGGCGTGCTGTTTGCGGCCGCTGCCGGGATCACCCGTGGACACACCGTGGTTGCCGATGGCGACGTCCAGGGGCGGCTCGCCACGCTCTGCTCGCAGACGATCGTCGAGCCGCATTCCGATGTGCACAAGAGCGGGAAGATCTGGAGCGCGCGCGGTGCCAGTGCCGGGCTGGCGCTTGCCCTTTCTCTTATCGAAGAAGATCTGGGCCGGGACGTCGCGACAGAGGTTGCCCGTCGCTTCGGCTCTCGACTTGCGGATACCGAGATGCGGTATGGGGCCCGCGCAGGACGGATGCCGAGTTTCGACGCGGGAAGTCCGGTCGAGCGCGTGCAGGAATGGGTTACCGCAAACCCTTCCGCCGATCTCAGTGTCGGCAAGCTGGCGGACATGGTCGCGATGAGCGAGAAGACGCTTTCGCGTGCGTTCAAGCAGAAGACCGGACACACGGTCGGCGAATTCGTATTATCCGTCCGGCTGGGTTACGCCTGTGAAATGCTGAAGGCAGGCGAGCGCAAGATCAAGGATATTGCTCGGCTCAGTGGACTGGGTAGCCAGGCGAACATGCGGCAACTTTTCATGACACGGTACGGCTGCTCACCCTCCACATACAGGGAGGTGAGTGGGGCTGATGTGGAGGAGCACGGCAGCTCGAACAGGTTGGCAGCAGAACGGGCCGATCGGATGCCGGACCAGGCTCCGGCTATTCTTACCGTGGCTTGAGGCCTAGCCTAGGGCGCACCGGTTTCTGTCGCGACGCGAGGCCGCATTGCCGAATTGCCCATTAAGTCCCAGATATCAATCGCGATGTCACAACGGGATGGGATGCCGAACATGAGTACCGAGGTTACCGTCTGGTTCGACAGCAGCTGTCCACTCTGCCAACGCGAGATTGCATTGATGCGTCGCCTCGATCGTCGCGGGGCGATCCTGTTCGTGGATGCCTGTGATCCGTCGACGGGCTGCCCTGTCGACCGCGCGGCGATCCTTTCGCGCTTCCATGCCGAGGAGAAAGGAAGGCTTCTGTCAGGCGCGGCTGCTTTCGCCGCGATGTGGCGGGCCATTCCCCTGCTGCGCCCGCTTGGAATCGTCGCCGGCTGGGCACCTCTTACACCGATCTTCGAGGCAGCCTATCGCGGTTTTCTGCGGATTCGGCCACGAATGCAAAGACTGTTCCGCTGAAGCCCTTAGGGCCGACCTGATCTTCTTTTCACTCAGGCATCGGGATTGCCGTGGCCGCTGAAAGCGGTGTTTCTTCGGCCGAAGCCGTTGCCTGCGCAGGTTGGTCCCCATTGGGTTCGATGCGCGAAACGAAGGCTGCCGCCCTCGGGGGAGCCGTGTCGGAAACCGGCGCCGAATAGGCATAAGTGGATGTTGCTTGCTGGAGTGATGTCAGAGCCGGGCCGGATTGTGCGCCTGCACTGCCCAGCGTCAGGCCGCCGAGAAGGTCTGCCAGTATCTCCGGTCCGATATGGGGATGGCAGTAGCGGAGACGGATCGTGATCGGCTTCGCGAGATCGATGGCCGAATTCTTGTCGAGGGCCTGCCAGGCATAGACGCAGCCGCCGTCATTGCCGAGTTTTCCGGTCGCCGCGCCATAGGGTCCGTAGCTGTTGCGCCTGATGACGGGGTCGATGCCCATGCGGATGCCCGGAAAGTCGGTCTGCAGCGCCATGGCGATCTCGTTCCGGCTTGGCCCCCGCTGCCCATCTTGATGCGATGCCGATGCGGCAATGACGCTCAGCCTGTTGTCGCCAGGCACGGTCGTCCTGTTGGCATAGACGATATCCTGTCTGGTGCCACCATTGCTCATGGTCTGCCGCACGCTGAGTGGCGCTTCGCCTAGGCCGGTGAGGCTTGCGCGGGCCAGGTGACCCGGCAGCTCGCGATTGCCGGTTTGCGCGGTTTCGGCGGCCGACGTCATTCCGTCGAGAAAAGGATCTTCCACGGTGTTGCAGCCATGAAGCCCGAAGAGCGCCAGGATGAGGAAAGTGGATGTCTTCATCGGGTGATCCCCATGCGCTCGTTGATCGCTGCGATGCCGCGGCTGTTGGCTGGATCGGCCATCACCTGGTTGAGCTGGGCAAAAATTGCACGAGATTGTGCGAGATTGCCGAGGTGATAGTGGCTCCAGGCGCGCATCTGACTGATGCCGACCGGTTCCGGCATCAGCTGAAGGCGGGCATTCAGCGCTTCGAGGGTCTGGCGGTACTGCTTACGGTCGAAGGTCGATCGCGCCTTTTGCCACAGGAGTTCGGCCCGGAGTTCCCGTTCCCGTAGTGGCGTCAGGCTCTGCTGCATCAGCAGGGCTTCGGCATCGTCGGTCAGGTTGGCGCGGAGAAGCGTCAAGCCCAGTCCGTATGCCGCATCATCCGCCCTGCCGCCGCCGCGGGTCAGACCGTCCGTGAAGGCCTGGCGAGCTTCGGCCAGATGATTGAGCCCGAGCAGGCACCAGCCCTTCGACACTTGAACGTCTGGCCTGAGTGGGCCTCGTGCTTCGAGCTTTCTGAGGTCGGCAATACAGGCCCCATAGTCCTTCTTCTGCAGGCTGGAGAGGTAGCGTGCCTCGATACCGCTTGGAGCGTCCACCGCTTTGCCGCTCTTGCCCCTGGGTTCGGCTACAGACTTGATTTCGGCGAAGACGGCAGAATAGGCATCCCCATGTCTTGCGCGAAGCTCGCTCACCTCGGCCCTTTGGTCGAGCCGCGTCAGTGAGAGGAGCATCCCCTTCAGACTGTCGGCTTCCGGCTGCCAGTCGAAGGCCTTGGCGAACCACGCCCGGGCCGGCTCGAATTGGCGAGAATTGTAGGCATACCAACCGAGAAGGCGGGCATGGTCTGCCGATTCCGTCTTCTGGATGGCCTCCGAGTAGCGGGCAACAACACGGTCCTCGATTTTCGCCTTTCCTTCGCCCTTGAAAGCGAATGACAATTGGTCGGCGACAAAGGCGTCTTCCGCGTTCAGCAGATCCATATGCTCCGACACGAGGGTAAAGGCTTCGGGCTCCTTGGAGAGATGGACCAGACTGAGTGCGAGGCCACGGACGGCCTCCGCCGTCGGACGAGCCGCCATCAGCCGTTCGAACCAGGCGGATGCCTCCTTTGGCTGCTCGATTTTCAGGAGATACCATCCCATCAGTGCGAGGTCTTCCGGGGACCCCACCGTCTCGGCAACCCGCCTGACCGTGGATACGATTTCGTCAGCGGGACGAGGTGCACCCGAGACGCTCGCGGCATAATCCCCGATCTCCCGACGCATCAGGTCGAGTTGCAGGGCTTTCATGCCGAGTGCCAGATCGGGATCGGTCGAGAGGACCTGCATGGCTTCGCGAAGGTCCGCGGCCGGAACGTCGTTGATCGCCTTCTGCAGGGTCGTGAGCACCAGCTCATCTGAAAATGCCTTGTCTTGCTCGCGAAACAGGATGCCGCGATAGACATTGGTCAGGGTGTCGCGCATGTCGTTTGCCCTGTAGGCGTCGATCATCATCCAGAGCAGATCGATTTCCGGCTCCTGCATCGGATCGAGGCCTGCGCCAAGTCGAACGAGTGTCGCAAAATCCTTGCTTGAATGCGCCTCTGTGAGCATGTTGCGCAGCTTGCGGCGTTCGAGCTTTACGCGAAAATCGTCGGAGGGTTCCCAGCCGGGATTGGCGGCCGCGATCCGGCTGATCTCCTGGTCGATCCCGACATAGTCGTCACGCTCGTACAGTTGCCAGAGTGTGCTTTCATCCACCTTGTTGCCGGCTTCCGGGGCATAGAGATCTGCGGGAACGACGAAGCTCGGGAATTTCAGCTCGAGGCGATGAGTTTCCGCCTCGACCCGATCGGCTTCGCCGTTCCTCGCATAATAGTAGAGGGCGGCAAGATCGACGCTATCGGGTCCTGACCCATTTTCAGGCTTCGAAGTCTCGTTGACCGCAGCCGTCGATGGTGGCGCCATAGTCGAAGCGGCCTGACGAACGACCAGCGGCGTCGCCGCAAGCGGCATGGCCAAAACGAATGTGGTAAGTATGGTGCCGGCACACAGCACAGCGGCTCTGCTGTTCTTGTTCATTCGACCGTCCTCACGCCCTTGCGCGGCACCACATAGCCAACCCACCGGCCAAACCCGCCCATCAATAGGACGACGAGAGCAACGTAGATTAGGAAGTTATCCGAGAGCCACGCCGCGGCGAGGCGTCTGAGATTGGCGGGGCTCGTGTCGGTAATCGGCAAAAAGCTGTAGGCCTGAGGTTTGCGGTTGACGAGTTCCAGGTCGGAACGGCGGATGACGGACTCCTCGCCTTCGAGTGCTGTCCATGTTCCGGGCCTTGTCAGAGCGGCCACGCCCAGAGACAGGGATGTCTCGTCGGTCGCGCTGACAACTGTCCAGACTGCATCGCTTTCCGGCACGTGAGACTGCCTCAAGCTGATCAGGCGGTCCTGTATTTGAATGCGCACATCGTCGCCGACCTCGCGGTAGGTCAGCCAGCGGTTTACCGTGGTTGCCGCCACGGACAGCGAAGCCGTGATCCGGCTCTTCGCGGACAGCTTTTCCTCATCGAGTTTCGTCTCTACCTGGAAAGCGTTCAGCAGTGCTTCAGAATCCGACGACTGACCCGGATCGCCGATGGACGCCGTGACCAATCCGTCAGTCGAGGGCATATGCAGCCGATGTCCCTTGGGCACCGTCAATGCGGCGCTTTCCGCAGCGCCTCCATCGGCGTTCACGACCAGAATGTTCCCCGTCGTCTTCGCCGGGTCCGGGCGGCCTATCTTCAACTCGGCAGACAAGGGGTGGCCTGCCGAAATCGCCATGTGCGTAAGGATGGTCAGTGCTGAGCCGAGGCGCGCCGGGGTCGGGGCATCGACATAGATGTCGAATGCGCCGGTGCCTGCGAAGGGGAAGGACTTGCCGGCAAAGGCTGCCAGATCCGGCAGCCGTCCAGCGCGTGCCAGTGGCGGGATGGTAACTGTCGTCTCCTGCAGCATCAGGAAACGGGAGCGGCTTTCCTCGCGTGCCGCGGGATCGCAGGCGACATCGCTTGATGTCGGCAGTTCAGCAAGGATGCGGACATGATTGACGCCCGGGTGGAAGGCGCGCAGCGGCAATTCAAGGGGTTTGTTCTCCAGCCTTGCGCCTTCCGGGTCGTGCAGCATCTGGCTTGCTGCGGCGCGCTCGTTGATACGGACAAGGATCTGGGTGCCTGCAGCAAGGCCTGGTGCCGTCGCCGCATTCAAATGCAGGTCCACCGTCGCGTAGTCGCCCGGATAGAAATCTGCCGGCATGACCACATCAAAAGTGGTCTGGAACAGGCGTCCCGAGAAGGGGGCCGTCTTGTAGCCAACTGCGGACAGTTCATGAGTCCCCGGCTGCGACCCGTCCACGATGTTGCGCACGGCCGCCAGCTTGTTCGCCCGGATCAGAGGTTGAAGCGGACCGTTCACGGCGGCAAGCAGCAATGCCTGTGCCTCGGTCTTGCCGGATGCGCGCATGGTGACGGCATAACGTCCGGCATCACCCTGGCGCACTGAAAGTCCGCGGGGTGCGCCGGCCAGAGCGTCATGGGCAGCCTGTGGTAGTTCGGGATTGCCCAAGTCTCCGACATAAAGGTCGATACCCGGACCCGTTCCGGCGAGCTCGCCTGTGCTGACGATGATGTCGTTGCGCCCGATGACCAGAGCCAGGGTCTGCATGAGCGCGAGACTATCCCGCAGAGCGGTGCTTGACGCCTCCGGTTTCGCGATCAGGCGGATCTCCGTTGCGGCATCCGCGTTGCGGCCGACCGAAAGTAGGTTCGCGAGATCGCCATCCTTTGCCGGGACACTTGCCACGAAGCCGCTCACGAGCGGATCGAACTGGCTCCACAATTCATAGGTCGCATCGATGCTGCAATCGATGCGGTGATGCTGGCGAGCGCGGATCCGAACACTGTTCCACCCTGCGACGAGATCTTTGGCTGCGACAGGCAAGTCATGTGTTGTCGGGCCGTGCGGCGAGCGGATCGGGAAAGTCGAAAGCGGCCGACCGTTCAGTTCGACGTCGACGGTGCCGTCATCGGGAAGGACCGAGACAGCATTTGTGTAGCTGAGGCGCAATGCACCGCCGGTCGCCGCCTGTTCGGGCGACATGTAGAAGGTCAGCTCACGGACGGCATCTTCCCCCTCCAGCCGCATCTCGCTCGCCGACTGGCGAAACGACACGAGCTGGGGTTGCCCGCCAGACATCTGAATGGTGGTGCTGAGAGAGGTTGTCGCTGGCGCCAGCTCGCTCGCGGCTGTCGAAATGTTCGGTCCTGCCAGAAGCAGTGCGGTTGTCGTTGACAAGAGAATGGTCAGATTTCGCTTACGCATAGGCCGTTCCTCTCTGCGTCGCCGATACGGCAGTAAGCTTGTCCAGGCGTGTGGCAGGAGCATGGATGACCATGGGAGCATCCGGATGCGAGACTTCCGTAGTCTCCCGCACCAGGCGGAGCGCATAGGTGAAGGCGCGCAGCGTCTCGGTGATGGTCCACGCGGCAAACCGGATCGTGCCGGTGAAGAAGCCCTTGTGCTTCTGGACACGGTTCCAACGATCCTGCAGCGGCTGCTGGTCGCAATACATCATCTCGGCAATGGCGACGAAGGTGTCGGGCGTTCTTTCGGCGAAGGCGAAACCGAAGTTCGTTTCGTCGGGGCGGCGGATCACGCTTCGGCAGATCAGAGGGACCTCCATGCTGCGTCCGTGACGCCGTACTTCGATGACGGCCTCATGCCCCTTGTCTATCCCGTCGACCGGTTTGCCGTCGATGAACTGGAGGGCAAGGCCACCGCTCGATACGTCACCGATGATGACGGCGTGGCCAGTGCCCGCGAGATGCAGGATCGCGTGGCGGCGGACATTGAGGCGCTGGTTGCGTCGGCGCTCCCGGCGCTCAGAGACCGACCCCAAGGCCGCACCGGCGACACCCATGTTGATGATGTTCCAGCCGGCGACGATCAACAGCAGTTCCGACGGCATGGCCTCGGTGGTGTAGCGCCAGATGGCGTAGCAGGTGGCGGCAAGCAGTAGGAAGAAGATCAGGAAATACGGTCGGGCGAGGGGAGACAGCTTGCTCTCGTCGAGTGTCTGTCCCTTCGACGTGACGTTGAAGGTCGGCTTGCGCGGGTTGCGAACGACGCTCAGGATCGCGCCGAAGAGCATGACCGACTGCACATATTCGTAGAGCTCGGACACCCAGGGCCAGCGCACTCGACCAAACAGGTAGCTCTGCATGGCGAAGGACGAAATCAGGTAGGTGACGGAATAGCAGGCGAATTCGGTGATGTTGGCTTCGAAGATCTGCAGCGAGAAGAAGATGTAGAGCAACGGCGAGAACATGAAGGTCAGCCGCGTCAGCGGAAAAAGCCAGAAGAGGTTCGTGCCGGCGTAGCAGATGCGCTGAGCCGTGGTCAGTCCGCGTTGCAGAAAGGGACGGTTGAGCGTCAGGATCTGCAGCATGCCCTGCGCCCAACGGACGCGCTGGCCAATGAAGGAGACGAGGGTTTCGGGCTGCAGGCCGGCGATCAGCGGCTTGTCGACATAGAGGCTGTGCCAGCCGCGGCAATGCAGGGCCAGCGCGCTTTCGCAATCCTCGGTGATGGAATGGCCTGAAAAGCCGTCGGTTTCCTTCAGCGCCTTGCGGCGCAGCACGGCTGCGGAACCGCAGAAAAAAGAGGCATTCCATTTGTCCAGACCGCGTTGCACGACGGAGTAGAACATCTCGTTCTCCGACGGCATCTTGCCGAAGGTCTGGAGGTTCTTTTCCAGCGGATCCGGATTGAGGAAATAGTGGGGAGTCTGAACCAGGAAGAGCTTCTCGTCATCAGAGAAGTAGCCGATCGTTTCATTGAGGAATTCGCGCACTGGCGCGTGATCGGCATCAAAGACGACGATCAGTTCGCCTGAGGATATTCCGAGCCCAGCATTGAGGTTGCCGGCTTTGGCATGGCTGTTTTCCGCACGGGCATGGTAGCGCACGCCGAAGGCTGCAGCGAGTGCCTGCAGTTCCTCGCGACGACGACGGGCGGCGATCGCGGCGCGTGGATCAGAGTGGTTGCATTTTGCGTCCGTGCCGCCGTCGTCCAGAAGATAGACGGTCAGCTTGTCGGCCGGATAGTTCATCGACTTCGCCGCTGCGAGCGTGAGTGCCAGGAGGTCGGCGGATTCGTTGTAGGACGGAACGAAGACGTCGACGGTCGGCTTCTCACTATCTGGCAGGCGCGGTGCAGGCTTGCGCTGAAGGGGATCGGCAACAATGAAGAAATTGATCGCCAGCATCACCAGGCAATACATTTCCGCCGCATAGAGAATGATGCCGGGAATGAAGTTCAATGGTTCGTGGATATCCGGCAGCGTCTCCGTCGTGCGCCAGAAGGCGTAGCGCAGGGCGAGGACGGCAGAGAAGACGAAGGTCATCAGACGGAAAGTCTTGTTCTGCGGGCGCATCATGAACAGGAGCATCAGCCCCAGTATGGCCAGGCTCAGAACGAGCTGCGCCTGAAGGCTGATCGGAAGCCACAGCAGGAACACACCAAGAAGGCCCGCGAAGATCGCGGGCAACGCAACGCACATCATGTGCCAAACCCCATGTTTCACCCCACCGCAGCTTCATCTGCGGCGATCCCCCAAAAGGAACACCCGGCAAATAGGGGGTTATTTCTTAGCAAATTGATAAGGCCTCCAAGCTGTTCAGCACTTCAGATGCACGTTTCAGCCCTTATCTCACGTGAATTAAGGGCCTGATTTAAAACAGTATTTGCAAGCGTAATATCCGAGTTTTCTGATGAGTGAATTCTTCAAAGTCCTAAACCTGATCTAACCGAGATGGTTGACGTCGTCTTAAGATTTGGCGGCTGTAGGCCAGTCTGCTTCAGGGCGGCACAGCTTGTTGTGGGGAATGGTCGGTCCTGCGACTAACGGAGAATGTACGATCTGCAGTGGATTCGTTACTCCTAGACAATTGTCTATTCCGCCTTGGGACATGGATTGGCGGATAGACGTGGAGGAAGAGGCGTCCCGGGGGACGTCTCGGTGAGGAAAGGGAGGAGCACTCGTGACGGATAATTCTTCGTCCAACGCTTACTGGTCAGCGAACGTTCGCATCATCTATATCTGCCTGGCGATCTGGGCCGTCGTATCCTACGGGTTCGGCATCCTGCTTCGTCCCGCTCTGTCGGGTATTGCTGTCGGTGGAACCGATCTCGGCTTCTGGTTCGCCCAGCAAGGCTCGATCGTCGTCTTCATCGTGCTGATTTTCGGCTACTCGATTTATATGAACAAAATCGACCGCGAATTCGGCGTCGATGAGCAGTAAGGCGCAGCAAAAATGGATCAGTACACACTCAATCTGATTATCGTGGGAGCGTCCTTCGCGCTCTACATCGGTATCGCCATCTGGGCTCGTGCCGGTACCACCGCCGAGTTCTATGCCGCCAACCGCGGCGTTAACCCTGTCATGAATGGTATGGCCACCGCTGCGGACTGGATGTCTGCAGCATCCTTCATCTCGATGGCTGGCCTGATCGCCACCGTCGGCTACGGCAACTCCACCTACCTCATGGGTTGGACCGGCGGCTACGTGCTGCTCGCACTCCTGCTCGCGCCTTATCTGCGCAAGTTCGGCAAATATACGGTGCCGCAATTCATTGGCGACCGTTTCTATAGCCAGGGCGCTCGCCTGACGGCTGTCGTCTGCCTGATCATCATCTCCGTGACCTACGTCATCGGCCAGATGACCGGTGCCGGTGTCGCCTTCTCGCGATTCCTGGAAGTGGACGTCACGACCGGTCTTTGGATCGCGTCCGCCGTGGTCTTCGTCTACGCCGTTCTCGGCGGCATGAAGGGCATCACCTATACGCAGGTCGCGCAGTATATCGTCCTGATCATCGCCTATACCATCCCGGCGGTCTTCATCTCGATGCAACTCACCGGCAATCCGATCCCATGGTTCGGCCTCTTCAGCACGCACACCGAATCCGCGCTGCCGCTGCTGCAGAAACTTGACCAGGTCGTTACCGACCTCGGCTTCAATGCCTATACTGCTCAAGGCTCCATGCTGAACATGACTCTGTTCACGCTGTCGCTGATGATCGGTACCGCCGGTCTGCCCCACGTCATCATCCGCTTTTTCACCGTTCCGAAGGTGTCGGATGCGCGTTGGTCTGCGGGTTGGGCGCTGGTCTTTATCGCGCTGCTCTATCTGACGGCTCCGGCTGTCGGCGCGATGGCACGCCTCAACATTCTCGACACCATCTACCCGGCTGGCACGCAGCAGGAAGCCGTCCTTTATGACGAGCGGCCGGACTGGATGCGCAACTGGGAAGTCACGGGTCTCCTGAAGTTCGAGGACAAGAATGGTGATGGCCGCATCCAGTACTACAACGATGCTGCACCGGCCTTCACCGAAACTGCCACGCAGCGTGGCTGGACGGGCAACGAGCTGACGATCAACAACGACATTCTCGTTCTCGCCAATCCGGAAATCGCACAGCTGCCGGGCTGGGTTATCGCCCTGATTGCTGCCGGCGGTCTCGCAGCCGCTCTGTCCACCGCAGCCGGTCTGCTGCTTGCGATTTCGTCTGCTATCAGCCACGACCTGATCAAGGACTTCCTGAAGCCGGATATCTCTGAAAAGGGCGAGCTTATGGCTGCCCGTATCGCCATGGCTGGCGCCATTCTCGTGGCAACGCTGCTGGGTATTAATCCCCCCGGCTTCGCGGCACAGACTGTCGCGCTCGCCTTCGGTCTTGCGGCTGCTACGATCTTCCCGGCTCTGATGATGGGCATCTTCTCGAAGCGCATCAACTCGCTCGGCGCCACACTCGGCATGATCGTCGGCCTCGTGGTCACCTGCCTGTACCTGTTCACCTATCTGGGCTGGTTCTTCGTCGCAGGTACCAACATGCTCGAAAACGTTCCGGCCAACTACATCTTCGGCATCCCGCCGACGGCGTTCGGCCCGATCGGTGCATTGCTCAACTTCGCCACGGCCTATGTCGTGTCAATGATGACGCAGGCTCCACCGAAGCATGTTCAGGACCTTGTCGAATCCATCCGCGTTCCGCGCGGTGCGGGTCAGGCGACCGGTCACTGATAGAGACTTATCGGGAGGGGCGGCCGTGTCGCCCCTCCTGTCCCTCAGTCATTCGCGGCTCGATAGCGCCAAATGAGGGCAAACAGGATGTCACAGGCACAATCCGACGTGCTGATGTTTCTCGAGACCGTTCATCCGTATGACAGTCTTCCGAGAGACGAGGTTGAGCGGGTTTCCACCCGGTTCGCACCCCTTACCTTTTCCGCAGGATCCGAAATCTATCACCGCGGCAACGTATTGCCGGGCATCTATCTCATCACGGATGGTGCGGTGGAGATCCTTGATGCCGCCAGTACGGTGGTCTCCGAGCTTGCTGCTCGAAACTCCTTTGGTGAACGCGGTCTGTTGTCCGATGGTTTCGCAGCGACCACAGCCATTGCCCGATCTGACTGTACTCTGCTCATGTTGCCGAAGGACGAGTTCCATCGGTTGATGCAAGAGCAGGCGGTTTTCTCCCGCTTCTTCACTCGAGGGCGCTTTGCCGATGCCCGGCGTAGCGATATGGCGATCCAGAAGGTCAGCGAACTCATGTCGCGACCCCCTGTGATTTGCGCTCCCTCCGATACGGTCCGTTCTGCTGCCACCCTGATGCGCGAACGGCACGTCTCCAGTCTCGGTGTTGTCGAGGACGGGCGCTTTCTCGGTATCATCACGACGCGTGACCTGACGGGACGCGTGCTTGCCGACGGGCTTGATCCCGAGGCGACACCAGTTTCTGCCGTCATGACGACCGATCCCGTCGGGCTGCCAGGCGAGGCTCTCGGCTCCGATATCCTGCATCTGATGCTGGAGCGCCGGGTCGGCCATCTTCCTGTCGTTGAAGGTGACCGGCTGATCGGCATGATCACGCAGACGGATCTCATCCGCTTCCACGCGATCAGTTCGGCGCAACTGATCCGCGACATCGCGTCGGCCGAAAGGGCGGAAGACATGCGCGCTATCACGGCGAGGATCCCGCAATTGCTCGTCCAGCTCGTCGGCAGCAACAATGCCCATGAGGTCGCGACCCGCCTGATCACCGACATTGCCGACAGTGTCACACGGCGACTGATCATGCTTGCCGAGCGTGAGCTCGGGCCACCGCCGGTGCCCTATGTCTGGCTTGCCTGCGGCAGCCAGGGACGTCAGGAGCAGAGCGGCGTCAGCGATCAGGACAACTGCATCTTCATCGAGGATGGCGTCGAGCCGGAGGAGATGCCCTGGTATCAGCAGCTCGCCGCCAAGGTGAGCCGGGGACTGGATGTCTGTGGGTATTTCTATTGTCCGGGCGATATGATGGCGAGCAATTCGCGCTGGTGTCAGCCGGTCTCCGTCTGGCGCAGCTATTTCCGGAACTGGATCTCCAAGCCGGATCCGACCGCGCAGATGCTGGCCAGCGTGATGTTTGATCTCCGGCCGATCTGTGGGGCATCGTCTCTCTACCAGGATCTTCAGGCAGAGACGCTTCACGAGGCTAGCCGTAATTCGATCTTCACCGCGCATATGATCAGTAACTCCTTGAAGCATGCGCCGCCGCTCGGCCTGCTCCGTGGATTTGCGACCATTCGCAGCGGTGACCATCGCAACCAGATCGACATGAAGCACAATGGTGTCGTTCCGGTGGTGGATCTAGGGCGGGTCTACGCCTTGATGGGCAAGCTTGCTCCGGTCAATACGCGTGCGCGCCTGCTCGCGGCGGAGGAGGCGGGGATCATTTCCGGGGCGGGAGCCCGCGATCTGATTGCGGCCTATGACCTGATCGCGGACATGCGGCTACGCAATCAGGTGCGCCAGGTGCGTGACGGGAAAAAGCCGGATAACTTCCTGGCGCCCTATGATTTCGGCGATTTCGAACGCTCTCATCTACGCGACGCCTTTGTCGTCGTCAGAACCATGCAATCGGCGCTCGCCAATGGCGGACGGGCGCCCGTCTAGAGGAATGAAGAATGCTGTTTGAGTTGATCGCGGCGGTGGTTAGCGGTGTCGCCCTTGCGGGAGTGGCGATGCTGCTTCGCTGGTTGAGCCGTGGCCATTTGCCGAAATGGATCGTTCCTGTCTTTGCCGGCCTTGGGATGTTGAGCTACTCGATCTGGAGCGAATACAGCTGGTTCGATCGCATGAATATGGCCCTGCCGGGCATTGCCGTCTCGTGGAAGAATGAAGAGACGGCCTTCTGGCGGCCATGGTCCTATATCGAACCCGTCACGACACGTTTCACGGCCGTCGATCTGAAAGCTTTGCAGCGGAACCCGGCCCAGCCAGGCCTTGTGATCGTCGACATTCTGCTTGCGGCACGCTGGCAACCGGTGACCCCGGTCAAGGTGGTCTATGATTGCCAGAACATGCAGCGCGCGGACCTGCTCGATTCCAGCATGAGCATCGCCGATGACGGGAGTCTTGTGGATGCTGAATGGATCAAGGTCGAGCCAGACGACGCTGCGATGAAGATCGCATGTTCGAGCGGGTGAGGCAGAGATGACCAGGATCAGCTTACGCGGACGTATTCTACTGTTCTTCGTGGCTTTGGCCGCCGGGACAGTCGTCGCTCTGGCTGCGGGGCTCTGGTTCGGCTACCACCGCGAAGGCCGCCCAGACATGCTCAATGCATTTGTGCAGAGCGCAATCGCCGCCGGCTTTCTGATCCTTGCGTTGGTGACCTGGGTCTGGTTTCTCTTCGATACACATCTCGCGCGGCCGATCGACAAGGTCGCCTCGGCCATGCGGGCCCGGGCGCATGCCGACGTCGCGCATGATATCGAGACCAAGGATGCGCGGTATCTGGGCGATCTCGTGGCCGCAGCCTCCGCGACCGCGGCCACGCTTGCCCATACGCGCGGGGCACTTGCCGAGCAGGTTCAGCGTGAGACCACGCGCCTGTCGTCCGATAAGAACAAGCTCGAACACCTGCTGGCTGACGTTCCGCCGGCCGTTCTCCTGTGTACCGGACGACATCATCTGGTCTTCTATAACGGCGTGGCACAGCAATTCCTGTCCGGATCTCAGCGCCCGGTCTGCCTCGATCGCAATATCTTCGACTATCTGAGTGAGGGCCCCATCCGCGATGCGCATCACCGGCTGCTCGAGGGCTCGGATCCCGATGCCGTGGTCGAGTTCATCTGTCTCAGCCCCTGCGGGCGTCGTCGTCTGGCGGGACGCATGCGGCTCGCCGGTGACAATGGTGGCGACCAGGCGGCCTATGTCATGACGCTTCGCGATGTCACCAAGGAGGTGGAGGCCTATGCACGTCGCGATGCCTTGCTCGCTGACGTGTTCCAGCAGGTTCGCCCCGCGGTCTCTGATCTGCGGCGCGCGGCGGATGCCGGACAGCTTGCCGATAAGGCCGGCGGCAGCAGCATCGCGACGCAATTGCAGGCGCTGGATACGATGCTTGTCGAACTGGGGGCTCGTTTTGAAATCTGTCGCTCTGATGGCTGGTCGATGGCGCCGATCGATGCTGGCGACCTTGCAGGGCTGCTGCGTCGTTCACTGGATGGACATGGGCTGACGCTCGATGTCGAGTCAGCAGAGATCGCGGTCCGATGCAATGCCTTTGATATGGTCAGCCTGCTCACACACCTCATCTCGCGTATTCACGCAGTGACCGCGGCCACACACTTTCGTTGCGTGATTTCGGATGCCGGAGAGGCGGCGGACGTTGGCGTTTCCTGGAAGGGATCGACGATCACGCCGGAGGCTCTCGATGCATGGCTGCGCGAGCCGGTCTTTGAGGGCGGGGTGGCCTGCGAGACGATCCTCAAGGCTCACGGCAATGTGCTCATGATCGACGGTTCGCATGACACACCGGCGATCTCGACACGGTTGCCGCATGTCGAGCGGCTGCGCTCAGCGGAAGCGGACCTGTCCCGGCAAGTGGTTTACGATTTCGACCTGCTGTCACGGCTGCATTACGACAAGATCTCGGATGCGCGGCTCGATGCGCTGACCTATGTCGTCTTCGACACGGAAACGACTGGTCTGCTTCCCGAACAGGGGGACGAGATCGTGCAGATTGCGGCGGTTCGCATCGTCAACGGCAAACGAGTGAAGAACGAGATCTTCAATCTGCTGGTCAATCCCGGTCGGCCCATTCCGCCGTCTTCTTCCGCCATTCACGGCGTGACAGACGCAATGGTCGCTGATGCCGTCGGCGTACAGGAGGCCGTGCGGCAGTTTCATCGTTTTGCCGAGGGTGCCGTTCTGGTGGCGCATAATGCACCCTTCGACATGGAATTTCTCACCCGTCGTGAGAAGGAACTCGGCTTGCGCTTCGTCAATCCGATCCTGGATACGGTCCTGGTTTCCGCCACCGCCTTCGGTCGCGCCGAGACACATACGCTCGACGCCCTGGCTGACAGACTCGGCGTCTCCATCAACGAGAAGGACCGGCATACCGCTCTGGGCGATGCCATTGCCACGGCGGATGTCTTCATCAAGCTGAAGGACATGTTGGCTGGACGTGGGTTGTCCCGCTTCGGGGACGTGCTCACCAGCTTGCGCAGCCATCAGCGGCTGGTGCGAGACCTCAATGATCGGATCCAGGTTTCCTGAGAAGTAAGTACTTACCGACATCAACTTGCTCGCCTTTCTGGATTTCGGGCAAGACCGAAGTGACGGTGACAGGTGGGTGACAGGTTTGGCTGCTAGGCGTATGGTCACATCGTTCCGTGGAGGCGGGGCAGATGGGACATGGGAGGAGCAGGCCTAGCCTGAAGCGGTTCTATCCGCAGTGAGCAAACCTGCGTTCTCCCCACAGATCAGTTGAAAGCGGCTAGAGCCGCATTGATGGTGGAGGACTATCTTGAAACACTTTTTCCTGGCAACTTTCCTTGCTGGCGCAATGGCCCTTCCGGCCGCAGCCGCCGACTATACGATCATGGCTCCGGCAGCGCCCGGCGGCGGCTGGGACCAGACGGCCCGCTCGCTGCAGCAGGTCATGCAGTCTGAAGGCATTTCCGGCAATGTTCAGGTCGTGAACGTGCCCGGCGCCGGCGGCACGATCGGTCTCGCCCAGTTCGCCAGCCAGCAGAAGGGGAACGCAAATTCCCTGATCGTCGGCGGTTACGTCATGGTTGGCGCGATCCTGACCAACCAGTCGCCGGTCACGCTTGCCGACGTCACGCCGATTGCCCGCCTGACGGGTGAATACGAGGCCATCGTCGTTCCGGCCAATTCCGAGATCCAGAACATCGGCCAGCTGGTCGAGAAGTTGAAGGCGGATCCGGGTTCCGTCTCGTGGGCCGGTGGTTCGGCCGGAGGTACCGACCATATCGGTGCAGGCCTCATCGCCAAGGCTGCCGGCGTTGATCCGACCAAGATCAACTACATTGCCTATTCGGGCGGCGGTGAAGCGCTTGCTGCCATCCTCGGCGGCCAGGTCACCGTCGGCATTTCCAGCTATGGTGAGTTCCAGGCTCAGGTTGCTGCCGGCACCCTTCGTCTGCTCGCCGTTTCCAGCGCCGAGCGTATCGAAGGCGCTGATGCCCCCACGCTCAAGGAAAGCGGCCTCGATGTCGTGCTGCAGAACTGGCGCATGGTGGCTGCCGCTCCGGGCCTGACCGACGAACAGAAGGCTGCCGTCACGGCTGATGTCGAAAAGCTTGCGAAGTCCGCTGGCTGGCAGGAAACGCTGAAGACCAAGAACTGGCAGGATACCTACCTTGTCGGCGCTGCCTTTGAAGAGCAGCTCGCCAAGGACATCGCTGCCACTGAAGCGATCCTCAAAGACATCGGTCTGGTGAAATGAGCATGGAAGAGCGCTCTTCCGAACAACGCACGCGCCGCCCTGATTGGGCGGCGCTGACCATCGCGGTGGTCATGTTCGCGATTGCCGGCCTGATCTTCTACGATGTCGCGCGTCTGCAGGGTGGCAATCTCTATTCCGGGATTGGTCCCGCAACCGTGCCGAAGGGGATCGCTATCGGTCTGATCGGGCTTGCCATCTGGACCGTCTTTGCCGCCTTGCGTCGGGATTTCCCAGAGCGCGAGCATCAGGAGCTTCCGCCGGTCCTGTTCATCGTTGCAGGTCTTGCCGCGCAGATGCTGCTCCTGAAAACTGTCGGATTTTCGATTGCGACCGGTGTCCTGTTTGCCTTGACGGCCGCAGGATTCGGCAAGAAGAAATTCTGGATCTCGTTGCCTGCGGGCATCGTGCTCTCCTTCGTCGTCTGGATCGTCTTCTCGCGCTTCCTGCAACTGTCCTTGCCGGCCGGTCCGCTGGAGCGGCTGTTCTTCTGAGGGGAACCCCGTGAATACGTTTGAATTCCTTCTCCAGGGGCTGGCGATCGCCGCGCAGCCGATCAACCTCTTTTACGCGCTGATCGGCGTCACGCTCGGGACGCTTGTCGGCGTCCTGCCGGGCATCGGCCCGGCGCTGACCGTCGCGCTCTTGCTGCCCGTGACCTATCAGCTCGATCCCGCGGGCTCGCTGATCATGTTCGCCGGCATCTATTACGGCGGCATGTACGGCGGCTCGACCACGTCGATCTTGCTCAATACGCCTGGCGAAAGCGCCTCCATCGTCACCGCGCTGGAAGGCAACAAGATGGCCCGCGCGGGCCGTGGCGGCCCGGCACTTGCGACGGCGGCCATCGGGTCCTTCGTCGCCGGCTTGCTGGCCACGATCTCGCTCGCTTTCATCGCCCCCATTGTCGTCAAATTCGCCCTGTCTTTCGGGCCGCGTGAATACTTCGCGCTGATGGTGCTGGCCTTTGTCACGGTCTCGGCGGCCTTCGGCGATTCCACGCTGCGTGGTCTCACGGCCCTCTTCATCGGCCTCGCATTCTCAATTGTCGGCATCGACCAACTCACGGGTCAGACACGTCTGAGCTTCGGCGTTCCGGATCTTCTCGACGGTCTCGAGGTGACGACACTCGCCGTTGCCATGTTCGCCATTGGGGAGACGCTCTACGTCGCTGCGCAAGGCGATCGCGCCCCGGAGAAGGTCGAAGCCGTCAAGGGCTCGCTGTGGATGAACAAGGCTGACTGGAAACGGTCGTGGAAGCCCTGGCTCAGAGGCACGGCGATCGGTTTCCCGATCGGCGCCATGCCGGCCGGCGGTGCCGATGTGTCGAGTTTCCTCTCCTATTCCGCAGAAAAGAGCTTCTCGAAGCATCCCGAGGAATTCGGCCATGGTGCCATCGAAGGGGTTGCGGGACCTGAGGCTGCCAACAATGCTTCGGCGGCGGGTACGCTCGTTCCCCTGCTGACGCTCGGCCTGCCGACGACGGCAACGGCCGCCATCATGCTTGCGGGCTTCCAGCAATTCGGTCTTCAGCCGGGACCGCTGTTGTTCGCCACCAATCCGCAGCTGGTCTGGGGCCTGATCGCCTCGCTGCTGATCGCCAACTTCATGCTGCTGGTGTTGAACCTGCCCTTGATCGGTCTCTGGGTGCGGCTGCTAACCATTCCGAAGCCGTGGCTCTATTCGGGGATCCTAGTTTTCGCGACCCTCGGGACGATCGGTGCCAATCCGTCCGTGTTCGAGCTCGGACTGCTGCTCACCTTCGGCGTGCTCGGCTATATCATGCGTGTCTTCGGTTATCCGATCGCGCCTGTGATTGTCGGCCTCATCCTTGGGCCCATGGCCGAGCAGCAGCTTCGCCGTGCTCTGTCGATCAGCCAGGGGGACCCGACGGTCCTTGTCACCTCTCCGATTGCGGCCGTGCTGCTGATCCTTGCAGCGGTGGCACTCTTCCTGCCGTTGATCCTTCGGGCGCGCGGCAAGGGCCAAGTCCTGGCACAGGTTGCCGGCAGCGAGGACTGAGCCATATGGCCATCCGCCGATGCAGGGTCTCGTTAGGATGCCCTGCATCGGTTGCATGGCTGGCGTGACTTTCCATCCATTGTTCTTTTACCGCCGGAGGCCCATCTTCTGCTTGCAAACAAAGAAAGCGAGCAAAGAAATGTCTAGCCTCCGCAAGTCCATCCAGCAGGGTTTCCTCGGTCGTGCGATCGCCGTCATGGGCGCAGCAAGCTCCGCAGCGGCCGCTGTCGAAGGACACCGTCGTCCGAAGGATCATCACCTGAAGACGCTCGGTATCAACCCGGCTGATTTCCCGCGTTACTAATCCCGAAAGGGAAGGCCACCGGGCGCTCCGTCGGAGCGTCCTCCGATACGATTGAACGGGCCGCGAGGCCCGTTTTGCGTTTGGTTTCTTCAGTGGCGGCAGCCGTTGGAGGCGCCATGTCATCGACTTATGTGTTCAGCCGATCGCTTGCCGCACTCAACGCGATGCTTACGCCACCCGGCAGCCACTGGAAATCGATGCTGCCGCCCAGTTGATGTGTCGCGCTCGTGCGCGCGAGCTTACTGCCAAAACCTTCCAGCGTCGGCGCCGTAATCTGAGATTGAGATCGTGCGACCATTTCCCGCCATTGCAGATTGAACGAGGATCCGTCCATTTGCCATGTCACATCAAGGCGACCATCGGCATCGCGGAACGGCCCGTATTTCGCTGCGTTTGTGGCAAGCTCATGGAATATCAGGGCGAAGCTTGTCGAAGCATGGGGGCCGATCTGCAGGTCTGGTCCGGCAAGGGAAAGCTGGGCTGCGCGGTCGGCAAGATGCGGCGAAAGGATTTCTTCGATCAGCAAGCGGAAAGGTACCGTCTCGCCTCGGTGAGAACCTGAGCTGATGGCGGGCTGGATGAGTTGGTGAGCCTTTGACAGAGCCTGAAGGCGGCCATGCAGGGCCTCGGCCATCGCTGGAACCGATGGCGAGGAGCGGGCCGTCATCGTGATCATGCCAGCGGTGATGGCGAACAGGTTCTTCACGCGATGATTGAGTTCACGCAGCAGAAGCTGGCGCTCTTCCTCGGCCACCTTAAGGTCATGGATGTCGGTGCAGGTTCCGTACCAGCGGGTGATATTGCCGCTTTCGTCCCGCACGCACTGGGCGCGACCTATGACCCAGCGATAATCACCGGAGCGATGATGATGCAGCCGATACTCGACATGATAGGGCTCGCCGGTCGCCAGGCTGTGCTGCCATCGCTTCCAAGTCTCAGCCCGGTCGTCCGGGTGGAAAACCTTGTCCCATTCCGCTCCGTCGGTCCGCCCTTCCGGCACGCCGGTGTATTCGTACCAACGCTGGTTGAAATAGTCGTGGTAGCCGTCGGGCCTCGTGGACCAGATCATCTGGTCGATCGAGTTGACGATGGCCTCGAAGCGTTGCTCGCTTTCCCTCAGGGCCACCATGGCCGTTGATGCCTCGGTGACGTCACTTGCCTGAACGAATGTCCCGACCCGTTCGCCGGTAATATTCGTGATAGGTTGGAAGACAAAATCGACATGACGCAGCTGTCGTTCCCCGCTTGGGAGCAGGAACTCGATAGGAACGGCCTTGCCCTGATAGGGCTCACCGCTCGAATAAACGCGGTCCAACAGGTCGACAAAGCCCTGCAACTGCACTTCGGGCAGCGCGCTTGACACCGTTTTCCCAACGAGCCCCGTGCGCTGAACCAGGGCCTCATAGGCCGGGTTCACCAACTTGAACCTATGGGTGGAACCTTCCAAGATGGCGATGGCGGCAGGTGCTTGCGCGAAGAAGCGGCCCAGGCGTGCGATCTCTTCCTGCGCCTCGCGCCTGGCAAGCACGGCCGCCGTCGTCTCGTTACCCTGATTGAAGATGCCGACGATCTCACCGAATTCATCCCGGATGGCGGTGAAGCTGTAGTTCCAGTAGCTTTCGGTCTGAATGCCGTTCCGCATGATCGGCAGCAGTTGGTCATAGGTGGACAGACCCTTGCCGCTAGCCATTACTTCGTCAAATTGTGGTCCCACCACGTCCCAGATGTCCGACCAGACTTCGGTTGCCGGGCGGCCAAGCGCCCAGGGGTGACGTTCTCCGGGGATGTGTGACCAGCTGTCGTTATAGAGCAGTCTAAGTTCCGGGCCCCAGTAAATGGCGGTCGGAAAGCTGGAATTGAGGCAGATTGACAGGGCTGAGCGCAGCGCGGCGGGCCACTGGTCGAGCGGACCGAGCCCGTCTGACCAATCCCGATCGCGGATCAGCTCAGCCATCGCGCCGCCATTTTTGAGAAAGCCGGGTGTCGAGATTCTGGGATCGTCCGTGGACATTTGTTCCTGCTGCTTCGAGCTGCGGTTCTCGGCTTTTCTAGTCAGATAGGACAAACGCAGGGGCAAGTCCATTCCTCCCTTTATCGCCAGGCCTCGTGGTTTGGTTCCGGTCTCTGCCGGCGGTCGTCGACAGAGAAATATCCGTTGAGTATACGAAGCAGCGTCGGAACTTTTTCACCTTTGCATCATTTAACAGGCGGCCTGAGCCAGGACAGTGTGTGAATGACTGAACCAAAATCTTCGCGACGGGGCGCCCAGGATGCCGGCGACCGGCTTCTTGCTTCGCATCTGGCGGAAGATCCCTTCCCCGCAGCCTTCAAGGCAACGCGCATGCCGATGCTGATCACCGATCCGCGGCAGGCAGACAATCCGATCATCTTCTGCAATCAGGCCTTCATGACGTTGACGGGTTATTCCGCCGACGAGCTGATCGGACGCAATTGCCGATTGTTGCAGGGTCCCGATACCGATCCCGCAGCTGTTAACCGACTGCGCGACGCGGTCGCGGCGGCGGAAGATGTCGCGCTGGATATCCTCAATTACCGTAAGGATGGCACGCCGTTCTGGAACGCCCTGTTCGTCAGTCCGGTTCGCAATGCCGATGGCGACGTGATCTACTTCTTCGCCTCACAGCTCGACTTCACCACGATCAAGAGCAAGGAACTCGAACTCGCCGAGGCTCGCAATTCGGCCGAGGAAGAGGTCGCACGACGAACGCATGACCTCTCCGAGGCGCTGAAAGCGAAGACAATTTTGGTCCACGAAGTGGATCACCGCGTGAAGAACAACCTGCTCACCATTGCGTCCATTGTGAAGCTGCAGGCGCGCATGTCGGACAACGATGTCGTCAAACGGACGCTGTTTTCGGTGCTTAACCGGGTCGAGGCTCTCAGTACGGTCCAGCGCAAGCTCTTCACCAGCAGCGACCTTGGGCGGTTCGACGTTTCGGATTTTGCCAAGGACCTGATCGAGGATCTGGTCGGCGCGATCAAACGCGACGACATACGCGTGAGCACAGATCTCTCTCCTGTGCTGGTCCCGGCCGTCAAGGCTTCCCCACTCGCCCTAATTATCAACGAGCTGGTACTGGATGCTGCCCGGCGAGGATTGAGCGATGGCGGCGGGGAGATTCATCTTCAAGTGAAGCGCACGAACGGACATTTCATCATTCGCGTCACCGATACGACGACACCTGTTGACGTGAACCCGGATGACGAGGCCTTCGGGAAATTAATGCTGGATACATGCGCCAGACAATTGGGTGCTGAAATCCGCCGTGAGGTGAATGGCCATCGTACCGATGTGCTGGTGACAATGTTGGTTGAAGAGAAAAAGGACACAGACAGTTGAATATCATGATCGTCGAAGATGAGGCGTTGCTGGCCCTTGAGTTGGAACTCGAGGTGGAATCGGCCGGGCATGTCGTCGTCGGGACGGCAGCCTCTCGTAAGGCGGCATTCGACATCATCGACCAGACTGGTCCGGACTTCGCCTTCGTGGACGTCCACCTCAGTGATGGCCCCTCGGGGATCGAAATCGGACGGCGGCTCGCCGAGCGCAGCATTCCCTTTGTATTCGTTACGGGCAATGTGAAACGGATCCCGGAAGATTTCGTCGGGGCGATCGGCGCGATTGAGAAGCCGTATACGATGAACGGCCTTCAGAATGCTTTGAACTATATCGCCGCCACTGTCGCGGGCGGGGACTCTGCAACGCCGCCCCCCGGTCTCATTCTGCCCGAGCGCGTGTCAGCGTCCTAAAGTCAGAAGGATGCCAATTCGCACTGACGACGTGGGCCGCCCCCATACGGCTGGTAAGAATTGTCTTCCACACGGTAGGAGCGATAGCGGTCCATGCAGGCCTCTGCATGACCGATGGAGTGAGCGTCCACGTAACTGGGCTCGTCGCTTGCTGCAATCACCTCGCCCTCGCCGCCTTCCCACTGCGGGGCCAAGCCGGTCAGATAGGGCGATACACAGTCGCGAACCTCTCCGCTGAAGGTGAGATAGGTGTTGGAGGCAACGTCATAAGAACGATAGCGCGACTTGCACCAGGAGACGTGCTGAGCCGGCACCATGCTCTCACTCATATCTGCAGGCAGGTCCGAGACGGCATTGGTGGCAACGAGATCAATTCCGCCGACCGTTGTATCCGCCACCGGCGCGATAGAGGCAATGTTTTCAGCCGGCTCGGGGTCCGTCATCACCACATTGCTCGCATACCGCGGCGGCAAGCGCTCGAGATTCTGTTGCTCGCGATTGACCCTGACCGGCTCCGAAGTCCAGAGATCGGCGATGTCGAGGCCGGTGAAGTGGTGCTGCTCTTCCTCCGGCGAAAGGGCTGCCGAAGCCACCACCACACCGCCGATCACCATTCCGACCGAGAGGGCCGAAGCTGCAAGCAGTTCCAGAACGGGTTTCATCGGGATCTCCCTCTGTCATGTCTTGACAGGAGAATGAAAATCTCCGCAGACGGTTCCCTCTGAAACTGCTTCCAAGCTTGATTTTATAGATTTTTTGGTAAACGCGCCGTCAGTGGTTATGACGCGGCGGTGTCTTCGAGATCTGCCTGAAATTCTCCGCGTCGCGAATGGTGGCTCCGTCGGCAAGCTGGGTGACTGTCTGCCGATAGAGCCTTTGCCACGGTGTGGCGTCGGCGGGGACCTTCGGGATCCCTTCGGACTTTCTGCTTGCGATCTCGGCTTCATCGACGAGCATGTCGCAAAGCCCCTTGTTGAGGTCGATGCGGATGATGTCACCGGTTCGCACCCAGGCGAGACCGCCGCCAGCGGCACTTTCGGGCGACGCGTTGAGGATGGATGGGCTGTCAGCCGTGCCCGACTGACGACCGTCGCCGATCGTCGGAAGGCTCAGGATGCCGCGTTTGATCAAATGATCCGGCGGCTGCATGTTCACCACCTCGGCCGATCCGGGCCAGCCGAGCGGGCCTGCGCCACGGATCACCAGGACGCAGTTCTCGTCGATGTTGAGACCGGGGTCGTTGATCCGGCTGTGGTAGTCCTCGGAACCGTCGAAAACGATCGCGCGCCCCTCGAATATGCCCTCGCGGCCCTTCTCCTGAAGATAACGCAGGCGAAAACCTTCCGAGATCACGCTCGTCTTCATGATGGCGAAGTCGAAGAGATTGCCCTTCAGGACGATGAAGCCCGCCCGTTCGCGCATGGGTTCGCCGTAGGGTTTGATCACCTCGCGATCGGTCGCTTCCTTGCCTTCCAGGTTTTCGGTCATGGTTCGACCAGTGACCGTGCGACAGCTCCCGTCGATCTTGCCGGCCTGCATCAGCTCCCACATGATTGCCGGCACGCCGCCGGCCCGGTGGAACCGTTCGCCGAGATAGGCGCCGGCGGGCTGGACATTGGCCAGAAGCGGAATGTCGTAGCCATGAACCTGCCAATCCTCGGGCAGCAGCTCTACGCCTGCGTGTTTTGCCATGGCCATCAGGTGGGGTTGGGCATTGGTCGAGCCGCCGATCGCGGAATTGACGCGGATGGCGTTGAGGAATGCTTCTCTTGTCAGGATGTCCGAAGGGCGCACATCCTCCAGGACCAGTTCCACGGCCCGTCGGCCGGTGCGGTAAGCCATCTGGCCACGTTCGCGGTAAGCGGCAGGGATAGCGGCGCAGCCGGTCAGCGACATGCCGAGTGCCTCGGCGATCGCGTTCATGGTGGAGGCCGTGCCCATGGTATTGCAATGGCCGACGGAGGGGGCCGAATCGAGGGCGCGTTCGAGAAATTCTTCGCGGGTGATTTCACCGGCAGCATATTTGCGCCTGGATCGCCAGATGACGGTGCCGGATCCGACCAGTTCGCCGTCGTGCCAGCCGTCCAGCATAGGTCCACCTGACAGGACGATTGCGGGCAGATCCACGGTCGAGGCGGCCATCAGGGCAGACGGCGTGGTCTTGTCGCAACCCGTGGTCAGAACGACGCCGTCGAAGGGGTAGCCGTACAGAAGTTCGACAAGACCGAGATAGGCGAGGTTTCGGTCAAGTGCTGCGGTCGGGCGCTTGCAGTTCTCGAACAGGGGATGCGAGGGAAACTCGATCGGGATGCCGCCCGCATCGCGAATGCCGTCGCGCACGCGCTTGGCGAGATCGAGGTGGTGACGGTTGCAGGGATTGATGTCCGAGCCGGATTGGGCAATGCCGATGATCGGCTTGCCGGAGCGCAGCTCTTCCGGCGTGGTGCCATAGTTCATGAAGCGCTCGAGATAGAGCGCTGTCATGTCGAGATGTTCTGGGTTGTCGAACCAGTCCTGCGAGCGAAGCCGGCGTTTTGGTTTCTCAGTTTCAGTCATCGGCTGCACCTCTGCGGTTGTTCTGTTCAAGGTGGAGAAGAAGCGCGCTGTGGTCCAGTTCGCCGTTTCCGTCTGCCACGAATGCCTCGAAAGCCTGCCGGATATCGACGGTCAGTGGCAGCGTGAGGCCGAATGCCTCGGCCATAGCCGCGACGGCATTCAAATCCTTCAATTGCAGTCGGGATGGGCCGCCTGGCTCGAAACGCCGGTCCACCATGCGCAGGCCGTGTAGCTCAAGAATCCGGCTTTCGGCAAAGCCGCCACGGATCGCTTCGCGGAATTTCTCCCGGGATGCACCGCCGGCCTCGACCAGCATCATGGCTTCCGCCACTGCACCGATGGTGATGGCGACGATCTGCTGGTTGGCGAGCTTGCAGATCTGCCCTGCACCCGAAGGGCCGACATGTGTGACGCGGCCGAGCGGTTCAAAGACCTCGGTCAGGCCGGCAATGATCTCGGCCTCGCCGCCCGCCATGATCGCGAGCGTTCCTGCCTCGGCGCCCACGACGCCGCCGGAGACGGGCGCGTCGATGTGGGCGATGCCCCTCTCAGTCAGTCTTGATGCATGATCCCTTGCGATAGGAGGTGCAATCGACGAGGTGTCGACGACGACAGCGCCCTGTTTCACGGCGTCGGCAACACCTTGCGCGAACAGCACGTCTGTCACCGCTGCACCGTCCGACAGCATGGTGAAGACGACGTCGGCGCCTTCCACGGCCTCGGCCGGGCTCGCCGCGACGGTGGCTCCGAAGGATGCCAAGGCTTCTGCCTTGGGCCGGTCACGGTTCCAGACGGTCACCGGAAAGCCGGCGCCGAGCAAACGTTTCGCCATCGGGGCGCCCATCAACCCCGTGCCGAGAAAGGCTATTTGTTGAGTTGCTCCTGCGGTCACAGGCTTCCCCCCAGCTCGTCCTCGATGTGAACGCGAATGATCTCGTCGAAGGAGCTCTCCGACGTGAAGCCAAGGGCGCGCGCACGGGTCGCTTCGAAACCGGGAGCCCAGCCGGCGCAGATGCGCATGATCATCTCGTCCGGCTCATGGCGGATGAGCTTGACAGCTTTCTCCCCGGCCACGCGACGCAAGGCTTCGATCTGTTCGCCCACCGTGGCACTCAGTCCTGGCATGGAGAGATTGCGTCGGGGGCCGACCTTCGCCAGGTCGATCGTGGCACCATGGATCAGGAAGCCCACGGCCGAACGCGGTGACGCGTGCCAGTGACGCACGTCTTCGCGGACCGGAAGGATGGCTTCCTGGCCGACGAGAGGCTCCCGCAATATGTTGGAAAAGAAGCCGGAGGCCGCCTTGTTGGGTTTGCCCGGGCGAATGCAGACCGTGGGCAGTCGGATGCCGATGCCGTCGAAATAACCTTTGCGGGAATAGTCCGACAACAGAAGTTCGCAGATGGCCTTCTGCGTGCCGTAGCTTGTCAGCGGTGTCGTGTGGAAATCGTCGGGGATCGGATAGGGCAGGGGGGCGCCGACCACCGCGATCGAGGAGGTGAAAACGAGCCGTGGTCGATAGCCATCGGCCAGTTGGGCGAGGCGGATCGCTTCGAACAGATGACGGGTCCCGTCGAGATTGATGCGGTAGCCCTTTTCGAAATCCAGTTCCGCTTCGCCGGATACGATAGCGGCAAGATGGAAGATAACGTCGGGGCGCGAGGCGATCAGCGTGTCCGCAGATCCTGGGTCGGATAGATCGAGCGTTTGAAGCGACACCTTGCCGGTGAATGCAGCCGGCGCTTCTGGCGTCACGACATCTACGAGCGTCATCGCTTCCACTGTCTCGCCATCCAAGGTCCGATCCCTGGTGAGACGTTCTGCAAGCTTGCGCCCGACCATGCCAGCCGCGCCAATGATCAGCACATGCATATTCCGATTCCTCCCTCGGCATTCATCCGCCTCGCCGCAGCATCAGACAAGGTCGGAAAATCAAAAAATCAATTGTAAGGTTGTCTGATAACCTTATATCATCTGCTTGGAAACCCAAATTTTGGATGTCAACCCGGTCTCGGGATGGCGAGGAGTGCGAGCAATGGATGCTGCAATTGGCCTGAACAGTGGTGGCGCCGGCGGACGCGAGCCGGTGGCGGCTCTAAGGAAAGCGCTGGGAGGCGATCTCGTCCTGAGCGGCGCAGACATCGAGCGCTACTGCCGCGACTGGCACGGCGACGTAACGAGTGGCGCAGTGGCCGTCGTGCGTCCGCGAACGACAGCCGAGGTCTCTACCGCCGTCCTCGCGATCCGCGCCCTGGGTCTTTCGATCGTTCCGCAAGGGGGAAATACGGGGCTCGTGCTCGGCTGCACACCCGACGATCCCAATCGCCAGGTGATTGTCAGCCTGGAACGCATGACGGCCGTCCGGCGGATCGATGCGGATGATTTTTCCGCGGTGGTCGAGGCCGGGGTCATCCTCTCCGACTTCAAGGATCAGGTGGAGATGGCCGGGCTCTATTTTCCGCTGGCACTGGGCGCACAGGGGTCCTGCCGGATCGGCGGCAATGTTTCGACCAATGCTGGCGGCATCAACGTGCTGCGCTACGGAATGACACGCGAGTTGGTGCTCGGCCTTGAAGTGGTGCTGCCTGACGGGTCCATCTTCGACGGTCTGTCGACACTGAGGAAAGACAATCGCGGCGTCGATCTCAAGCAATTGTTCATCGGAGCCGAGGGAACGCTCGGGATCATCACGGCTGTTTCCGTGAAACTCATGCCGCCGGCCGAGAAGGTTGCAACCGCTCTCCTCGGTCTGGCTGCGCTGCCGGATGCAATCGAACTCTATCGTCGAGCACGGCGTGACTGCTGCGACCTGATGTCCGCCTTCGAGTTCATGCCGCCGGTCGCCTTCACCCTGGCGCAGGAGGCGATCCCCGATCTTGCGATGCCTATGAGCGCCGACTACCCAGCCTATGTGCTGATGGAGATCTCTGGTTCGGGTCTCGTCGATATCGACGACCTCATGCAACGTTTTCTCGAGGGCGTGATGGAGGACGGTCTGGTGCTGGACGGCGTGATCGCTGCCTCGCGAAGCCAGGCGAAAAACCTCTGGCTGTTCCGGGAGGGCATGAATGAAGGGCAGGCAAAGCGGGGTACCCATCTGCGAACGGATGTCTCCGTACCTCTGTCGAGTCTCGCGGCGTTCGTCGAAGCGGCAGAGGCTGCGGTCATGGCGCGTCTGCCGGATTGCACCTGCGTTTCCTATGGTCATGTGGGCGACGGCAACGTGCATCTCAATGTTCTGCCCCCACGAGGTCTCGAGGCCGACGAGATACGGCAGCGCATCTATGCGGCGAAAGGCGTGATCAATGCGGTGCTCGACGATTTCGGAGGGTCGATTAGCGCGGAACACGGGATTGGGCGCCTGAAGAAGGCCGACTTCCTTTCTCGTTTGCCTTCTGTCCAACGGCAGTTGCTGACGGCTATCAAGCGGGCCATCGACCCTGACTGGATCATGAACCCGGGTTGCCAATTGAATTCCGATGCAGATTCGTGAAATACCGGAGCGGTGGCAAGGAGACCAGCAGGTATGGCGATCGACCTCGGGCAGATCAACTTCGGACAAATCAGGCGCAGTGAGCATCTGCCTGCTCGCATCGCCGCTCAATTGGCCGATGAGATCAGCCAGGGACGGCTCAAGCCGGGTGAACGTCTGCCGACCGAACATGTTCTCGCCAAGACGCTTGCCGTCAGTCGCTCGGTCGTCCGCGAAGCGATCGCGCAATTGCGCAACGAAGGCCTCGTCGAGACCCGCCAGGGCGTCGGCGCCTTCGTCTGCGAACCCTCTGCCCGGCCAATCCGGATCAAGGATGGCGAGCTTTCGACCCCTCAGAGCTTTCGCGCACTTTTTCAGCTGCGCGTGCCGCTCGAAATCGAGGCGGCTGGACTCGCAGCGGTCCACCACACGCCTGGTGATCTCGCCAAGATCGACGACGCCCTGTCGCATATGACCGGTGCTGCCAAATGGACAGAGCAGGGGATCGTCGCCGATCTCGCCTTTCACAGAGCGGTCGCCGAGGCGACCCACAACGAATACTTCGCGCTTTTCATCGGCTTCATCGCCGAGCGCATCAGCCTTGCCATCAACGCGGCCCGCTCCCGAGCCGTTCTCGAAGAGATTGTGGAAGTGACTATCGCGGAGCATGTGAGGCTGCGTGATGCGGTAGCTGGCCGCGATGCGGTCGAGGCACGTGAGGCCATGCGCGCCCATTTGCACGGGGCTGCGAGCCGTATCGACCTCAGTCTCGAGCAATTCTGACAGCCGAGCTGCCACGCGGGTTGTCCACAAGGCGGTGATACGGGGTAGACAGCCTGAAATTCTGACCGTAAGAATGCGTATCGAGAGTTGTCAGACATCCTGACAATAGGGCAAGGCGACGAAAGTCCCGGCCCAAGGACAGGGAGGAGGTCTGTCTTGCAGCCTGGAGAACGCCTGGAATCCGCTTACATCTTGCCGGAGGACGCATCAGAAGCGCTGCTGGTCGGTCGCGTCTGGTCCAATGCCGCTGGCGGCCCATGCGTGGTTCTCGTTCGCAACGGTGAGGTGCTCGACCTGACGGCGATTGCGACGACGGCTTCCGGCCTTTTTGAGATCGAAGATCTGGCGGAGCGTCTGTCATCGAAAAGCGACCTTCCGGTCCTCGGTACTCTCGACAGTTTTCTTTCCGGTGAGGCGGGGCGCCTGCTCGCGCCGATCGACTTGCAGGCCGTCAAGGCTGCGGGCGTGACCTTTGCCGACAGCATGCTAGAGCGGGTGATCGAAGAACAGGCCAAGGGCGATGCCGCCCGCGCTCAGGCCATTCGCGAGAAGCTGGCGCCGGTGCTGGGCGACAGTCTCCGGGGACTTGTTGCAGGCTCGGAACAGGCTGCGAAGGTGAAAGCGTTGCTCCAGGACATGGGTCTCTGGTCGCAGTACCTCGAGGTGGGGATCGGGCCGGACGCCGAGATCTTTACCAAGGCGCAGCCCATGTCGTCGGTGACCTGTGGCGATACCGTCGGCATTCACCCCATTTCTCATTGGAACAATCCCGAGCCCGAAATCGTTCTTGCAGTTCGGTCTGACGGCAAGATCATCGGCGCGACGCTCGGCAACGACGTCAATCTGCGGGACGTCGAAGGCCGTTCGGCATTGCTCCTCGGGAAGGCAAAGGACAACAACGCGTCCTGCTCGGTCGGGCCCTTCATCAGGCTCTTCCACGGCAGCTTCACCATGGACGTGTTGCGGACGGTGCGCGTTTCGCTGCTGGTGAAGGGGGAGGACGGCTTCGAGATGACGGGGGAAAGTCCGATGGAAGCGATCAGCCGCACGCCAGAAAACCTGGCTTCCCAATTGCGCAATCGAAATCATCAATATCCCGACGGTGCTGTCCTGTTTCTCGGAACGATGTTCGCCCCGGTCAAAGATCGGCGTGGTGCCGGTCTCGGCTTCACCCATGAGGTGGGGGACCGCGTCGAGATTGCGACCCCTAAGCTTGGACGTCTCGTCAACTGGGTCGACCGCACTGATGCCTGCGCCGAATGGACTTTCGGGACGCGTGCCCTTTTCCGCAACCTGGCCCAGCGTGGCCTGCTCGACAAGGCGTGAGATGCGTATGACCAGAGCTGTCAATCTTTTCTACAGATTTCTCGAATTGCTGTTGATCCTGCTCTTGTCCGGCATGGCGATCATGGTGTTCGTCAATGTCATCCTGCGCTATGGCTTCAATTCCGGCCTGACTGTGTCGGATGAGATGGCGCGCTACTTCTTTGTCTGGTTGACCTTCATCGGTGCCGTCGTCGGGTTTCGCGAATACGGGCATTTGGGTGTTGAAAGTCTGGTCGCGCTGTTTGGTCGGCGCGGTCGAGTGATCTGCATGATTTTGTCCAACCTCCTAATTGTCGGCGTTTCGGCGATCTTCTTCTGGGGCACCTGGAAGCAGTTGCCGATTAATGCCAGCATGAGTGCCCCCGTGACGGGCCTATCCATGGGGTGGGTCTATGGTGTCGGCTTCTTCACCGGCGCCGGCTGCAGCCTGATTGCTCTCGAGCGCCTCTTCCGCCTGGTCACCGGGCGGGTCACCGACAGTGAAATCGCTGCCTTTGCCGGCGAACATCAGGGTATCGAGAAGCTGGTGGAGCGCGCCTGATGACACTTATCGTCTTCATCGCCTCTCTCCTCGGTGCCATGGCCATCGGCGTTCCCGTTGCCTTCGCGTTGATGTTCTGCGGCGTGACGCTCATGTGGTACATGGGCATGTTCAACAGTCAGATCATCGCGCAGAACATGATCGCAGGCGCCGATACGTTCACGCTCCTCGCCATCCCGTTCTTTGTCCTGGCCGGAGAGTTGATGAATTCCGGCGGCTTGTCTCGCCGCATCATCGAATTCGCGATCGCCTGTGTCGGGCATATCCGGGGTGGCCTCGGTATTGTCGCCATCATGGCGGCCGTTATCATGGCCAGCATCTCCGGTTCCGCCGCTGCCGATACGGCAGCGCTTGCCGCTATCCTCATTCCGATGATGGCTAAGGCCGGGTACAATGTACCTCGCTCCGCAGGGCTTATCGCATCCGGGGGCATTATCGCCCCCGTCATCCCACCGTCCATGGCGTTCATCGTCTTCGGCGTTGCAGCCAACGTCTCGATTACACAGCTCTTCATGGCCGGGATCGTGCCCGGTATCCTGATGGGCCTTGCGCTGGTCGTCGCTTGGCAGATCGTGGTCCGCAAAGACAACGTCCTGCCCTTGCCCAAAGCGCCGGCCAAGGAGCGGCTGCGCGTGACTGGGCGTGCGGCCTGGGCGCTCGGCATGCCTGTGATCATTCTCGGAGGCATCAAGGCGGGCGTGGTGACGCCGACGGAGGCAGCTGTCATCGCCGCGGCTTATGCCATGTTCGTGGGCATGGTGATCTATCGCGAGCTGAAACCAAGGGATTTGCCGCAGGTCATCCTGCAGGCGGCCAAGACGACATCGATCATTATGTTTCTGGTGTGCGCTGCTCTGGTGTCCGCCTGGCTGATTACCGCCGCCAACATTCCTGGCGAAATCACGCGATACATCGAGCCGCTGATCGATCGCCCGATATTGCTGATGTTCGTCATTATGCTGCTGGTGCTCGTGGTCGGAACGGCGCTTGACCTCACGCCAACCATCCTGATCCTGACGCCTGTGCTGATGCCGATCATCAAGCAGGCGGGCATCGACCCGGTCTATTTCGGTGTCATGTTCATCATGAACTGCTGCATCGGCCTGATCACCCCGCCCGTCGGTGTCGTCCTCAACGTCGTCAGTGGCGTCGGACGCGTACCTCTCGGGAAGGTCATCACCGGCGTCACGCCGTTCCTGCTGGCACAGGTCCTGGTGCTCTTGCTGCTCGTCCTGTTTCCCGACATCGTCATCGTGCCGGCCCAATGGCTGCGGTGAAGATCTTAGCTGAACCAACTCATTTCAATCCAAGGGAGGATATATCATGAGGAAAATACTACTCGCTACCACAGCAATGGCATTCGCCGTTTCCGGTGCGGCTCCGGCCTTCGCAGAATTCAACGAGCGCACCATTCGCGTCTCGAACGGCATCAATGCCGACCATCCGGTCGGCAACGGCATCGAAGCGATGCAGAAGTGCCTGGACGACAAGTCCGGTGGCAAATTGAAATTGCAGGCCTTCTGGGGTGGTGCCCTTGGCGGCGACCTACAGGCGACCCAGGCGCTTCGTTCCGGCGTTCAGGAAGCCGTGGTGACGTCGTCATCGCCACTCGTCGGCATCGAGCCCGCGCTCGGCGTTTTCGACCTGCCGTTCCTCTTCGCCAACGCTCAAGAAGCCTACACGGTTCTCGACGGTGACTTCGGCACGATGATGAACGAAAAGCTGGCTGCTGTCGGTCTCGTCAATCTCGGCTACTGGGAGAACGGTTTCCGCAACCTTTCCAACTCGGTTCGTCCGGTGACGAAGTGGGAAGATTTCGAGGGCATGAAGGTTCGCGTCATGCAGAACAACATCTTCCTCGATACCTTCCAGAACCTGGGCGCCAATGCAACGCCGATGGCGTTCGGTGAGGTGTTCTCGGCACTCGAGACCAAGACCATCGATGCGCAGGAAAACCCTTATGTGACGATCGATACCTCGAAGTTCTTCGAGGTGCAGAAGTATGTCACCGAGACAAACCACGCCTATACGCCGTTCCTGTTCCTCTTCTCCAAGGCGATCTTCGACACCTATACGCCGGAAGAACAGGCCGCCTTGCGCGAATGCGCGACGGTCGGTCGTGACGTCGAGCGCAGTGTCATCGCCGATCTCAACAAGAAGTCGCTGGAAAAGATCAAGGCTGCCGGCCTCGAAGTGAACACGCTGTCCGACGAAGAGAAGGCCCGTATTCGCGAGAAGTCGATGGTTGTCTACGAAAAGCACAAGGGTGAAATCGGCGCCGACGTGGTCGACGGCATCATGGCTCAGCTTGCCGAAATCCGGAAGTAACCTCCCTGGTCGTGGCTCTCCTTAAGGAGCCGCACCAGAAGAAGCCCGCAGCGGAACTCCGCTGCGGGCTTTTTACATCTCTACTCGGGAATGGAGGGCAGGACTGCCTCCCGTTTCTTCAACTGCTGTTCCCGGAAGAAGATGAAGAGGCCGGAGCCGACGATGAGTGTTGCGCCGACCACCATGGTCAGCCTCGGCACCTCGCCGAAGAAGAAATATCCGAACACGACAGCCCAGAGCAGAAGCGTGTACTGCAATGGGGCGACCGTGGCGGCGTCCGAAATCTTGAGCGCGCGATTGACCAGCATGTGGGCGCTCATTGCGACGATGCCGAGCAGGCCGAGCAGCAATACTTCCGCGCCGGAATTGAGCGGGGCCCAGCCGAAGGGGGCGGCGACCAGACCGACCAAAGCCGCCCCGCCGGTCTGGAACAGGACCAAGGTCTTGTCGGGCGTGCCTCTCAGGCTGCGTCCAGTAAGCATCATAAAGGCGAAGGCTGCGGTACCGATGATAGAAATCAGAGCCGGGGCCGTGAACATGGCGCTCGAGGGTTCGAGTGTGATCACGACACCGACGAATCCGACCGCAATCGCGGCCCAGCGCCGCCAGCCAACCTTCTCACCCAACAGGAAGGGGGCCGCCGCGGCCACGTAGATGGGCGCTGCCAGCCAATAGGTCATGACGTCTGCGAGCGGCAGATACATGACGGCATAGTAGAAGCAGAACAGTTCCAGGGTGGAGAAAATGACACGCATCAGCTGTAGTCCCGGCCGCTCCGCCTCGATGACCGGCTTGAGGCCCGCCATCCAGAGAAAAGGCGCCAGGACGACAAGTGCGGCGATACTCCGGAGCAGGATGACCTGCCCTATGCCGTAGTTCGCAACCAGCCACTTGCCCATGGCATCATTCAAGGCGAAGAGCAGCATGCCGAGAAGCATGACCGCCGGACCTGCCAGACCGGCAAGGATCCAGGCTCTTTGTCCGCCGTGGTCGTTGGTGCGTATCGTCATCACTCCTCCCGAGTAGATCTTAGGCAACGTGAATTTTGTCATGTTGCCTGACAAATGTGATCCGTTTTGTCCGATCGATCGGTGAATGGCAAGCGACAAAGCAGGTTCGACCGGTCCGTCCGACGCAGGTGAAATAGAGGGAGCAGTATAGTCAAATATATGAATATACGAGTTGATTGGCGTCGAGCTGTGCAAGACCTGAATCGCGAGTGCATTGCCTCGCTTTCACCAAAAATGGCCGCGCCCATATTAACCGAAACTTAATCATGCGCTTTGTGAAGTTGGGAGCTTATGTTAGCTATTACCCTAAGGAGGCAGGGGTAATGCTTGTACGTGTCGCATTTGTAGACGATCATCCTATATTGCTGGAGGGCCTCGTCAGTCTATACAAGACGAAGGCCGACCTTGACGTGGTGGCGATGGGTCACACGACCGTCGATGCTTTGAATATTCTTGAAAATCACCATCCCGATGTCATCGTCATGGATCTGAGCATGCCCGGGGATTCGTTCGCGGCGATTGATCTGATCCTGGCTTCCTACCCGGACACAAAAGTCATTGTCTTCACCGCCTCCAGCGCCATCCAGCCTGCTGTCGAACTCATCGAGGCGGGTATCAGCGGTTACGTACTGAAGGGCGCATCGTCGTCGGATCTGCACCACGCCATCATCAGCGCCTATGGTGGAGAGACGTACATCACGCCCGGCTTCGCGACGAAGGTTATCGTATCGATGAAGACTGCGGAGCTTCGGCGGAAAACACAACAGCCCGAGCGTCTGCACCATCGAGAGGAGCAGATCGTGAGCGGCTTGCTCAAGGGCCTCACCAACCGGGAAATCGGTCTCAGCCTCAACATCAGCGAAAAGACCGTCAAGCACTACATGACGTCATTGATGAGCAAGCTCAGCGTTCGAAACCGGGTCGAACTCGTTATCGCTGTCAAGAACCGCACATCTCCACGGGATCGTGTCGCAAGCTGAGGCTCTCAGTCGTCGTTGCCAAGTGGCAGGCTCGCAATGGCAAACGAGCCGTTTCTGCGCGGGAAATAGCGCATTCGACCGCCGAAACTGCGTATCCTCCGCTTTTGGCTTACCTTACCAAGGCGGGCCCTCTGGACCTCACGCTTTGATGAAAGGACCGGACGTTGGCCAATATCGACCACGGCCACGAATAGCCGTCCGCGCTTGAAACTGCAGCGCACCATGTGAGTGTTGCTGTGGGCGTGACGATAGCTGTTCATCAGGCCCTCGAGGACGAAGCGATAGAGGCAGATCGACAGATCAGGAATGCGCAGATCCATTCCCACACTTCCGATCAGAGCCGTATCCCGTCCGGTGATCTCAAGGTAGCGCTTGGTCGCCAACTGGAGAGCTTCATCGACCGTAGTGTGTTCGAGTTCCGGCAGCACCAGGCCCGCGGACAGATTGCGCACTTCATCGAGAATGCTGCCCACCAGATCGAGGATCTTGCTCAAGGCGTCCCGGGTGGCGGGAGAGACATCCGGCCGCGGAGTCACCAGGTCGCTCAAACGCAGTTTTACCAGTGTGAGCAGCTGAACAGAACCATCATGCAGGTCTGCGCCGATCTGATCCAGGATGCGTTCGTTCAGCTTGCCAGCTTCGATGCGCGCATTGTCGGCGAGGAGACGAAGTCGATTGTTCTCGACCGACAACTCGATCGCATTTCGGAGGCTTTCTCTCAGCGTTCGCCGCTGCTGTTCGATCAGCCGTGCGCCCCGGCGCACGACGAGATAGAGCAGCGACAACATGGGCACCGAGAGAACGAAGACGCCGGCCATAGAGGTGAGCCTTGTTTCGGCGATCTGGCGTTCGAGCACTTCGGACTCTTCGTAGATTTCGCCCGCCAACAGGACCTCGCCCTCTGACGACCGCACAAGGGGGGCATAAACCTCCAGCAGGGATTGGGATGCCTCTTCGTCACTATAGTCGTGCTTGGCGATGGTTGTCCGAGACACCACCGTTTGTCCGGCAAGTGCCTGTTGGAGCTCTTCGAACAGCACAGGTGTCTCGCTGGCACCCGGCGGATAGATCTGTCGGCCATCGGCAGACCAGATCTTGATGTTGATGATCCGCTGCCCAGGCGGGCCCTGACCGATCAAGCTGGTGATCTTGGATTGAAAAGCATCATCAAAACGAAATTCACCCTGCGCGGACCGCTCGATGAGGGGTGCGACGAGAGCCTGCATCCTGACGGCCCCGGCAAAGCCCGCCGCATTCTGGGCAGCCTTCTCGACCTGGGCGGCGACAAAAAAGCTGACACCGGTCATGAGGCCGAAAACGATCAGGGACGCCGCAATCAGGAACTGTGCCGATATCGAGAGCGATCGAAGCTTGAGCCACAGGTGTTGGAGCGCCGGCAATGTCGCCATTTCGTTTGTGTTCTTCATCGACTTGGTGCGCATCACACCGAGCCGAGTTCTGCCCAGCGCATCAGCATTGAACTTCCCTCCCCGTATCATTCGCAGATCCGCAGTATTGTTCTGCAGTTTCAGCGTTCCCTCTTGAATATGAATTCATGCACTCTTGAGATCTTATTGTCGACTGCATCCAACTGAAGTTCAGACCATGGTCTGAACCAAGATTGGACTTTGATCCTACACTACGCGGGACCAAGTTCCCTTCCGGTTTTTGCCCCATGTGCAACTCTGTTCTCCTGACAAAACCCTGACAGCAAGTCACAGGGAAGAACATCGGAGGCGGGGGCACCCCGGTAAAGTTATGGTCCAGGTCAATCAGCACGATCTCGAATTCATTCTTCGCCAGATCAAAATCGCGGAAGCGAACTCGGTTGCGCATTCGGGCGCTAATGCCAGGGAGCTCACCAACATTTGGATCGACGAGCTGGGCAATGTGGTCGCCGAAGGCGCCCCGGGTGCTGCTCTGGCCATCAGCGCCGAGCACGTCCCTTACGGTCTGCGTACCGTCGACGGCAGCTACAACAATTTGGGCGAAGGCCGCGAGAACTGGGGGGCGGCGGATCAGCCGTTCGAGCGCCTGCTGGAACAGGGCTGGCGCGTCGAGACGGACGACACGATCACGCTCGTGACAGGCTTCGGGCAGAACGGCCCGACTTTCACCACGCTGACAAACAGCACTTATTCTCCGACGGGCGCCGTGGTTGATGCGGATCCGCGCCTCATCTCCAATCTGGTCGTCGACCAGACTCTCGCCAATCCGGCGGCAATCTACACAGCACTTGTCCAGTCCGGCTATTCAGGGGACGTCATGGCGGCCGTGACCGCTATCCGCGCCGAATTCACCGCGGCGCTTGAGGTTGCGAAAGCGAACAATGCTCTGCTTCCGACGACCCAGCAAAAGACTGTTGCCGTGCTCGCGGCAGAGGTCACGGAAGGGCTCGCCTCTGATCGCCCGGCATCCGGGACAGATCCGGCCTATGTGGGCCTGGAAAGCCGATATGGCCTGACCTTCGACGGCCCGTCCGTACTTCTAGAGAACGTGGCCCCTGATGAAGGTTTGTCCGCGCCCTACAATTCCTGGTTCACTTTGTTCGGCCAGTTCTTCGATCACGGGCTCGACCTGGTCGAGAAAGGCGGCAACGACAAGATCTACATTCCTCTCTCGCCACAGGATCCGCTCTACGTCCCGGGTAGTCACACGAACTACATGGTTTTGACGCGGGCACCACAGGAGCCTGATAACTTCACTACGCCGTTCGTCGATCAGAACCAGACATATTCGTCGGTCGCCTCGAAGCAGCTCTTCCTGCGGGAGTACAAGCTCGTCGACGGCAAGCCGATGGCCACCGGCCACCTTCTGGAAGGCGCCAAGGGCATTGCCACCTGGGCAGAAGTCAAGGCTCAGGCGCGCGACATTCTCGGGATCAACCTGACTGACGAATATGTCGGCTCGGTACCCATGTTCGTGATGGATGCCTATGGCGAATTTGTTCGCGGAACGAACGGCTTCCCTCAACTCATCACGACCAACGGGACTTTGGAAGGGAATCGCGCAAATCCGATCAATCTCAGCAATGCTCTGCTGACTGGGCACGCCTTCCTCGACGACATTGCCCACAATGCCGTTCCCGGTCTGGTCGATCATGATCGCAATCCGGCGACCGCGCCCATCCTGAAGACGGCCGATACTGATTCAGAGATCGGAAACGCAATTCCGCTCAACAATGTCGGACAGGCGGTCACGTATGACAATGAACTCCTCAATGCCCATTTCGTCACCGGCGACGGTCGCGGCAACGAGAATATAGGCCTGACGGCTGTTCACCATATCTTCCATTCCGAGCACAACGGCACGGTGGAACAGGTCAAGGAGCGCGCCATCCAGGCCGCGCAGAACGGCGATTTCGCTTTCTTGAACGAATGGCTTGCGACCGATGTCCAATCTCTGCCGGGCGGCACTCTTGAGGCCATCAAGAATGCGCTGAACTGGGATGGCGAACGCCTCTTCCAGGCAGCGCGCTTCACCACGGAAATGCAATACCAGCACCTGGTCTTCGAAGAATTCGCCCGCAAGATCCAGCCGGATATCGACGTTTTCGTCTTTAATCCGTCGATGGACATCAACCCGGCCATCTTTGCCGAGTTCGCGCATGTCGTTTATCGTTTCGGCCATTCGATGCTGAACGAGACAGTCGACAGCGTCAGCGCCACAGGCGCCAAGACCTCCATGGATCTCTTCAACGCCTTCCTGAATCCGGTCGCCTATGCGGACGGGATCACCGCCGACCAAGGCGCCGGCGCCGTCATTCGCGGCATGACAGGCCAGGTCGGCAACGAGATCGACGAATTTGTCACGGACGTTCTGCGCAACCATCTGGTCGGCATTCCACTCGACCTGCCGGCTCTCAACATTGCCCGTGGTCGTGAAACCGGCATCCCCAGCTTGAACGCGGCGCGCGCACAGTTCAAGGAAATCGCCAATGGCGATACGCAGCTCGATCCCTACAAGAACTGGGTCGACTTCGGGATGAACCTGAAGAACCCGGCGTCCATCGTCAATTTCATCGCAGCTTACGGCACACATGCGACGATCACGTCCGCGACGACCGCTGACGCAAAGCGCGATGCGGCGATGAAGCTCGTCTTCGGGGGCACCGGCGCCCCGAGCGACCGTCTCGACTTCCTCAATGGTACCGGAGCCTACACCAATCTGGGCGGTCTGAACGACGTCGATCTCTGGATCGGCGGCCTTGCCGAGAAGAAGATGGCCTTCGGTGGCATGCTGGGCTCGACCTTCTCCTTCGTCTTCGAACTCCAGCTCGAGAACCTGCAGAACGGCGACCGCTTCTACTACCTGTCCCGTACCCAGGGCCTCAACCTTCTTAACGAACTCGAAGCCAATTCGCTGGCCGAACTTGTCATGCGCAACACCGATATCGGTGAACTCGGCTATGCCGTGCCGGGTGACATCTTCTCGGTTCCGGATCATGTGCTCTATGTCGATCTTGCAGAACAGACGAAGTGGGCAGGCGCCGACCCGGTCGGAGATGACCCCTTCCAGAATGCGCTTTCGCCCATGGTGCAGCGGGGCGCCAACTTCCTTCAGTTCAACAGCCTCGACCACGCCCTGATCCAGGGCACGAATCAAGCCGACACGATCATTTCCGGTGGCGGCGACGACACCGTCTGGGGACGTGGCGGTGACGACCGGATCGAGGCCGGTTATGGCGTCGACAAAGTCCATGGTGGCGAAGGTAACGACATCATCACCAATTCCGGAACCGATATCGGCGAGACCGACTTCCTCATGGGTGAAGAAGGCGACGACGTCGTCCACGGCGGTTCGGGCCTGGCACTCGTCTTCGGCAACCAGGGCTCTGACGTCCTGATCGCGGGGCCTGACGGCAAGGAAATGTTCGGCGGCGAAGGCAACGACTTCATGCTCGGCGGCGAGGGCAGCGATTTCCTTCTCGGCAATGAGGGCGACGACTGGATCGAGGCCGGAAATGGTTTCGACACGACCGCGGGCGACAATTCCGAGCTCTTCTTCAATTCGACGATCATTGGCCACGATGTCATGTTCGCCGGCGAGAACGAGCACGACTTCGACTCCGAGTCGGGTGACGACATCATGGTGCAGGGCGAAAGCGTCATGCGCAATGAAGGCATGTGGGGCTATGACTGGGCGGCCTACAAGGGCAGCACGAAGGCTGCGGATGCCGATCTGCTGCGTCCGATCTTCACGACCGAGCAGCAGGATATCCTGCGCAACCGCTTCGATGCTGTAGAAGGCCTTTCGGGCTACAAGCAGAATGACGTCTTGAAGGGCGATCATCGTGCGACGGCCTTCTCGTCGACACCGGACCCTGAAGCTGAGCCCGGTGCAAACCTCGCCGGTGCCGAAAACACGATGGTCAATCATCACCTGAGCCAGGCAGGCATCGATCGCATCGCGGGCTTGCGTGAGTTGCTCGGCGATCTCGTTCAGGCGTCGAACACGATCGGAGCGGCCGCTCGCGAAGCCGAGATCGCCTTCGACGACGGCAATATCTTGCTCGGCGGTGGCGGTAGTGATCAGATCGAGGGACGTGGCGGTGATGACGTCATCGATGGGGATGCATGGCTGAACGTTCGTATTCGCATCACGACCCCTTCGGGAGTCTTCACGGCTGATAGCCTGGCAGGCCCGGTCCATCGGCAATCCCAACTGGTGAATGGCGAGATCCCCGCCAATACGCCTCCGGCCTTCGGCGGCAAGGCGCTGTCCGATCTGCTGCTCGAGCGGACGATCACGCCCGGTCAGATGGAGATCGTCCGTGAGATCGTGGATGGCGGTCAGAACGGGGATGTCGATGTCGCCGTCTATTCCGACATTCGGGCGAATTACAGCATCGTGCAGAATGACGATGGCAGCTTCACGGTCACCCATGTGGCTGTCGATCCGACGGGCGCACTCGGTCTGGTCAATTCCGACGGCACCGATCGCCTGACGAACATAGAAGTGCTGCGCTTCAATGATGGCGATCTGGTGCTGTCGCCGCCAAGGCTTGAGCTGAATGGTTTCGATCCGATCAACCGCAGCTTTGCCGACAATTTCAATACCCGTTCCTACGCAAACAACAACGGAACGGACAGTTTCAACAGTGCCTGGGCCGAGACCGGTGATGGTGCTGCAGATGCGACTGCCGGAAGTGTCCAGGTCACTTCAGTTGGTACACTCACATTCTCGAGCGGCAACTCGGACAATGCCGCTGTGACACGTAGCGTCAATCTTCTGGGTGCGTCGTCAGCGGTCGTCACTTTCGATCTTTCGGATACCAATGTCGGAGGCTTGTTCAGCTTCGACAACGAAGAGATTCTCTTCGAATTCGCGGCAGATGGAACGAATTTCGCAACATTGCGCACTTTCAACGGTAGCAATGGTGGGCCGATCACCGTGAACCTTCCGTCGAATGTTCCCTTCGGTCCGGACGCTGCTATCCGTTTTCGTGCGAACAATTCGCTCGACGCGAGCGAGTCTTTCATCATCGACAACGTCAGCATCAATGCGATCTTCAATGCGCCGGCGAACCCCGCAACGGTCGACGTCGAGACCACCTATGTCGAGAACGCACCTGCTGTCTCGATCGGCTCGCTGCCCAAGATCACTGACAACGGCACGACATTGGTTTCGGCGCGTATCGTTCTGACCAATGCAAAGCCTGGCGACATCTTGAGCACACAGGGCTTGCCCACTGGATTGAGCGCAAACCAGGTGAGCGCTGGCGGTTCAATCACCCTGACCATCAGCGGCACCGCTACCTTGGCAACCTATCAGGCCGCTCTTCAAGCGGTATCCTTCCGCAACAGTTCGGACGCTCCTGATACGTCGCCTCGCGTGATCGAAGTGACGGTGAACGATGGTTTCTTCAACAGCAACGTGGCCACGACGACCGTGGACGTGGTGGCGGTCAACGACGCTCCGAACGTCGTCGACGAAAACATCGTCACGAACATCACGGGTCCGATTGTGATCCCGTCCTGGATGATGCTGCGGAACGACAGTGATGCAGAGGGTTCGACGCTGACGGTCACCGGCGCGTCCGAAAACGACACTGGTTTCGGCATCACGTTCAACAGTGGCACCGTCGTTGCAACACGGACCAACACGGCAAACCACAACTTCACCTATACGGTCAGTGATGGTGCGGCGACATCCAACGGGGACGTCCAGATCGACTGGGATACCACAGGTACGATTTCCGGCAGCAATGGTGCGGACATCATTCTCGGCGATGGCCAGAACAGCACCTTCGACGGCAATGGTGGTAATGACCTGATCATCGCAGGAGCCGGCAACGACACGATCGATGCCGACACCGGCAATGACGAGATCATCTGGAACGTCGGTGACGGCCGCGATTTCGTCAACGGCGGAACCGGCAATGACACCATGACCATCAACGGCGACGGTTCGGACGAAGTCTTCCGCGTTTATTCCCGCGTCGCAGCCCTTGCTAGCGGTTTGACCATCAACGGTGCGACGGAGATCGTGATCACCCGCGGAGGGACGGCAAATGCAAACATCATCGCCGAACTCGACAATATCGAAGAGATCATCATCAACACGGGTGCAGGCAATGACCAGGTCATTCCGATCGGAAACTTCAACGCGACAAGCCTGAGCTTCAACACGATCACGATCAATGGTTCTGCCGGCAATGATATCGTCGACATTTCCGATCTCGCTTCGGCACACCGTATCCTGTTCCGTTCTGCCGGCGGACAGGATACGATCATCGGGACATTGCGAGCCCAGGACGTGGTGGAGATCCCTGAAGGCGCTGACCCCGCGAGTTACAGCGTGACCGTCAACACGAACGGGACGAAGACGCTCTCGAACGGGTCGCATTCGATCACGTTCTCCGGGGAGACACCTCAGCTCGCGACGCCCGGCGACCATTCGGAGGGCGAAGGACAGGAGCCCGGTCCTGGCACCGGTCCGAGCGGTCCCTTCGAATACACGGCCCGCGACATTCAAGGCATTACCAACCTGGTGAAGGGCCTGCCCGCTTTTGCTGACGATGACGACACACAAGGTGCCGTCGGCGTCCGCGATCTCTCCGGCGCTGGCAACAATATCGACAACCCGGCCTTCGGCGCCGCGGATGAACCCTTCATCCGCCTGACTGAAGCCCGCTACGGTGCCGGCATCGAGACGGATGCCCAGGGCAACATCATCAACCGTGCGCTGAACCCGATCTTCGATGGCCTGGATCCGCGTGCCATCTCCAACGCCATCGGTGCGCAGGAGGCAGACCTGCCGAAGGCACCGAACGACGCCAACATCTTCTTCATGGCCTTCGGTCAGTATTTCGATCATGGCCTGGATTTCCTGCCCAAGGGTGGAGCCGGCAAGGTCATTATCGAAGGCGCCGACATTCCCGGGCCGACCGCTGCAAACTTCACGGACCTGACCCGTGGTTCGCTCGCCACTCCGCTTCAATCGGCGACAGATACACCCGAGCACCTGAACAAGGCTTCGCCCTATGTCGACCAGAACCAGGTCTATGGCTCGAATGCCATCGTCGGTCAGTTCCTGCGCGAAAGCGACGGCAGTGGCGGGGTTGGTTCGCACATCCTGATGGGTCCTGAGGATCCTTCGGCACCTGGCTTCCACCTGATGTCGACGCTGCGCGAACTGCTCGACCATCATCGGGCGGAGGGCACGCTGTTCAAGGGCGCCGGCTTGCCGGCGGGCGGCATCACGATCGATGCCTTCTACCCAACGCTGTGGAACAGCCAAACCGGGTCTTACGACGCGGCCACGGTGCGCCAGCTTGCCGGTGACTTCATGGGCTCGAGCCACGCATTGCTTCTCGATGCCAACCCGATCATCAGCCTGCTCGACCACTATGTCGGCGGTGATGGCCGTGCAAACGAGAACTTCACGCTGACCTCGATGCACACGATCTGGGCACGCAACCACAACTTCCATGTCGAGAAGTTGAGTGCTGCCGGCTTCGTGGGGACGGCTGAAGAGCTCTTCCAGGCCGCGAAGATGGTCAATGAAGCCGAGTATCAACGTGTCGTGTTCACGGAGTTCGCCGATGCTCTGATCGGCGGTATCCAGGGCAATGGCAGCCATGGCTTCGAAGCCTATAACGACCAGGCTACAGCCAGCATCAGCCACGAGTTTGCCGCGGCCGTCTACCGCATCGGCCACTCGCTGATCGGTGACACGATCACGGTCAAGGGTCCGGATGGCCAGAACGTCTCGGTTAACCTGTTCGATGCCTTCCTGAACCCGACCAATGACGTGTTCACGCCTGAACAGCTCGTGCAGCTGCAGGCCATGGGCTACGATCCGCAGCCCGGCTACGAGCAGCTCGGAACGGGTGCCATCCTGTCGGGCATCGTCGAACAGCCGGCGGAGGACGTCGACTTCAACGTCGTCGATGCCGTGCGCAACGACCTCGTGCGCATCCGCGCCGATCTCTTCGCCTTCAACGTGGCCCGCGGCCGCGATGTCGGTCTCGGCACGCTGAACCAGGTCAAGGCCGATCTCCAGGCCTCGACCGATCCCTACATCAAGTTCGCCGTCGAGTTCCTCCAGGAGAATGGGGGTTCGATGAACCCGTATTCGAGCTGGCAGGACTTCCAGCAGCGCAACGGCCTGAGCGACGTCGTTCTGGCGCAGTTCATGGCGGCCTATCCGGACCTCGTCCTGCAGGCCAACCAGATCGATGCGTTCAAGGCCATCAACGGCGACATCGTGACGGTTCAGACGAATGGCACGGGTCTGGTCAAGGGCATCGATCGCGTCGATCTCTGGGTCGGTGGTCTTGCCGAGAAACACTTCAACGGCGGCATGGCCGGAGATACCTTCTGGGTCGTCCTGCACGAGCAGTTCGACCGCCTGCAGGAAGCCGACCGCTTCTACTACCTGGAGCGTTTCGACAACTTCGATCTCTACGAGAACTTCATCGACGGTCAGGGCTTCTCCGACATCGTCGCCCGCAATACGGGTCTCACCGGCCTGCCGGAGGACATCTTCTCCAGCGACCTCGAAGACGGCCCGGACAACGGGGACGGTGACGATGGAGACAACGAAGGCGACGACGACGGTGACGACGCCGGTAATGGCGACGATGACGGCGATGGTGATACCGGCGGTATCGACGACGGCGATGAAGACGAAGACGACACCGACGACGATGAAGATGACGACACTGATGGTGATGGCGACGACACTGGATCCGGTGATGGAGACGAGGACGATGATGAGGATGATGCGGGCACCGGCGGCGGCGTCACGCCGACCCCGGTTCCAGTGGCCGCACTCACGCTGATCGGGACTGCCTCTTCGGATGCCCTTCTTGGTGCATCTGGTGACGATGTGATCCTTGGTGGAGCCGGGACGGATGTTCTGGTCGGTCAGGGTGGCTCGGACATTCTTCGTGGCGAGGACGGTGACGACGTGGTGACCGGTGGTGA
>UBNV01000029.1:2500-6432 GCA_900466945.1 Hyphomicrobiales bacterium | reverse complement strand
ATCGACACGGCTGCCAAACGCAAAAAGCTCCTCGGCCGTTGTGGCGAGGAGCTTGGGCGCAAATATTTGGAGTGGTCGAACTTAGAAGTTTTGTTGGTTGCGGGGGCAGGATTTGAACCTGCGGCCTTCAGGTTATGAGCCTGACGAGCTACCGGGCTGCTCCACCCCGCGTTACCAGCGTAAATCCCGAAGGGATTTGTCGCGACAGAGCAAACTCGAAAGAGTTTGCGTCTCTACTGGTGCAAATCCCTTGGGGTTTGCGCCTTTGTCGGTATTCTGCAAAACAAAAGGACCGCTTGAAGCGGCCCTTTGATATCGGCAGGGCCGACTGTGTGCTGAGAAGATTGCGTGTTTTTTGATTGAACACTCAACATTGCCTTTAGCAGACCTGGCAGCGACCTACTCTCCCGCGTCTTGAGACGAAGTACCATTGGCGCTGGGGCGTTTCACGGCCGTGTTCGGAATGGGAACGGGTGCGGCCACCCCGCCATGACCACCAGGTCGGCTAAGGGCAATGTTGTTGAGAAGCTGGTACAGGCATTCGCCTGTTTTCTTTGTTTTGAACACGTCGGTTTTCTTTGCCTTTGGCTGCAGGGAAGCTCCCATACAGGCCGATAGGCCGTCGCGCCCAGTGGCGCGGCCCGTCCGGAGCGCATCAGCGCGTCAGGACAAAAGAACAGCATCATCAGTGCTGCGAAGCAGCACTGATGAGCATAAGCAATGAGAACGATCAAGCCAATCGGGCTATTAGTAACGGTAAGCTTCACTCATTGCTGAGCTTCCACACCCGTCCTATCAACGTGGTAGTCTTCCACGGCCCTGATAGGGAATACTCGTTTTCAGGTTGGTTTCCCGCTTAGATGCCTTCAGCGGTTATCCATTCCATATATAGCTACCCTGCTATGCCGTTGGCACGACAACAGGTCCACCAGAGATATGTCCATCCCGGTCCTCTCGTACTAGGGACAGATCCTGTCAATATTCCTACACCCACGGCAGATAGGGACCGAACTGTCTCACGACGTTCTGAACCCAGCTCACGTACCGCTTTAATTGGCGAACAGCCAAACCCTTGGGACCTGCTCCAGCCCCAGGATGCGATGAGCCGACATCGAGGTGCCAAACAACCCCGTCGATATGGACTCTTGGGGGTCATCAGCCTGTTATCCCCGGCGTACCTTTTATCCGTTGAGCGATGGCCCTTCCACACGGGACCACCGGATCACTATGACCGACTTTCGTCTCTGCTCGACTTGTCAGTCTCGCAGTCAGGCGGGCTTATGCCATTGCACTCGACGACCGATTTCCGACCGGTCTGAGCCCACCATCGCGCGCCTCCGTTACTCTTTCGGAGGCGACCGCCCCAGTCAAACTACCCACCATACACTGTCCCGGATCCGGATAACGGACCGCGGTTAGACATCCATGACGATAAGGGTGGTATTTCAAGGATGGCTCCACGGAAACTGGCGTCCCCGCTTCAAAGCCTACCACCTATCCTACACATGCCGACACGAATGCCAGTGTAAAGCTATAGTAAAGGTGCACGGGGTCTTTCCGTCTGACCGCAGGAACCCCGCATCTTCACGGGGAATTCAATTTCACTGAGTCTATGTTGGAGACAGCGGGGAAGTCGTTACGCCATTCGTGCAGGTCGGAACTTACCCGACAAGGAATTTCGCTACCTTAGGACCGTTATAGTTACGGCCGCCGTTTACTGGGGCTTCGATTCAAAGCTTGCACCTCTCCTCTTAACCTTCCAGCACCGGGCAGGCGTCAGACCCTATACGTCGTCTTGCGACTTCGCAGAGCCCTGTGTTTTTGATAAACAGTCGCTACCCCCTGGTCTGTGCCACCCCATCATACTTGCGTACAAAGGGGTCACGCTTCTTCCGAAGTTACGCGTGCAATTTGCCGAGTTCCTTCAACATAGTTCTCTCAAGCGCCTTGGTATACTCTACCTGACCACCTGTGTCGGTTTCGGGTACGGTCTGTACGGTGGAGCTATTTCCTGGAACCGCTTCCTCGCCCAGACAATCCAATAAGTCTGAACAAGTTACGCAATCCGTCACTACCACCAGGCCCACGAATATTAACGTGGTTCCCATCGACTACGCATTTCTGCCTCATCTTAGGGGCCGGCTAACCCTGCTCAGATTAACTTTAAGCAGGAACCCTTGGTCTTTCGGCGAGGGGGTCTCTCACCCCCTTTATCGTTACTCATGTCAACATTCGCACTTCCGATACCTCCAGGGCCCCTCACGGGTACCCCTTCACAGGCTTACGGAACGCTCCGCTACCACGTGGATAAATCCACATCCTCAGCTTCGGTGCATGGCTTTAGCCCCGTTACATTTTCGGCGCAAAGACCCTTATTTAGACCAGTGAGCTGTTACGCTTTCTTTAAATGATGGCTGCTTCTAAGCCAACATCCTGGTTGTTTTGGGATCCTCACATCCTTTCCCACTTAGCCATGACTTGGGGACCTTAGCTGGAGGTCAGGGTTGTTGCCCTCTTCACGACGGACGTTAGCACCCGCCGTGTGTCTGCCGACTAGTACTCCCAGGTATTCGGAGTTTGGTTAGGATCAGTAAGACGGTGAGTCCCCATAGCCCATCCAGTGCTCTACCCCCTGGGGTATTCGGTCGACGCTCTACCTAAATAGATTTCGCGGAGAACCAGCTATCTCCGAGTTTGATTGGCCTTTCACCCCTAGCCACAAGTCATCCCAATCTATTGCAACAGATGCGGGTTCGGCCCTCCAGTTGGTGTTACCCAACCTTCAGCCTGCTCATGGCTAGATCACTCGGTTTCGGGTCTAATGCAACTAACTAAACGCCCTATTCAGACTCGCTTTCGCTGCGCCTACACCTACCGGCTTAAGCTTGCTAGTTACACTAAGTCGTTGACCCATTATACAAAAGGTACGCCGTCAGGCTTGCGCCCTCCGACTGCTTGTAGGCATCCGGTTTCAGGTTCTATTTCACTCCCCTTGTCGGGGTGCTTTTCACCTTTCCCTCACGGTACTTGTTCGCTATCGGTCATGCACGAGTACTTAGGCTTGGAGAGTGGTCTCCCCATGTTCAGACAGGATTTCACGTGTCCCGCCTTACTCTAGGACAATGAGTGTTCTACGCTTACGGGGCTATCACCCACTATAGCCAGGTTTTCCAACCTGTTCAGCTTTATTCCTCATTGCCACTGGCCTGGTCCGCGTTCGCTCGCCACTACTTGCGGAGTCTCGGTTGATGTCCTTTCCTGCAGGTACTTAGATGTTTCAGTTCCCTGCGTTCGCTTCTAACCCCTATGTATTCGAAGGTTAGATACCTTATCACAATGCTTGGAAACCACTCAGGTACTGTCCTCACGGCCAAGGGCCTGCGGACGGCGCGGTGCATAAGCACCGACGGGCTAGCGCCCTGTAAGGGAAGTCCCTTGCAAGGTTACTAGTCTACCAGAATGATTTCCCAAGCATTTAAGGTGGGTTTCCCCATTCGGATATCCATGGATCAAAGCTTATTCGCAGCTCCCCACGGCTTTTCGCAGCGTATCACGTCCTTCTTCGCCTGTGCATGCCAAGGCATCCACCAAATGCCCTTACGACACTTAATCGTTCTCATTGCCAATGCTCATCATTCAGTCGACCGTTCATCAGAACGACCAACAGACCGGGCTACCTTTTACAACCCAGTCAGATCAATAATGCCATCGACGTGTTCGATCCGGTCACTTTATTGGAGCTACGCCGAGCAGCTCACTTGTGCCAGATCTTTAAGACCAGCTTCTCGAGATTAAATCCGGGATCGCGCGGTCAGGCAACGATCATCAGCAATCCGTCAGAGGCACCTAAATGCCAACAACGAACGACCAGAGCGACAGGCTTCCTACCTACCTCCAATCCTTCCCCAGGTTCCGGCCGGCTAGGCCATCAC
>UBNV01000001.1 GCA_900466945.1 Hyphomicrobiales bacterium | reverse complement strand
CCTTTTTAACGTCAACAGCCGGCCTTCATAAAAGTGCAAAAAATTGGTATCACTCTGAAAATATTGATTTATTTCCCGACATCGAGAAGTGATGGTGCCAGATGATACCGCGAGGGTCCGATATTTGGCCTACCAAACGCCCCGTGACCCGCATTGTGTTGCTGTCTTGCGCGTTTGCAAGCCATGCCTGCCTTGCTAGGGTCTGCTTCTCATTACCGGAGTCGACCCTTGATGCTCATTCTCGACCAGATCCAGACCAGCCGTTGCCTCGACTGGGACGCCCTCATCGCCGCATTGGCTACCATGTTCCAAGGCGACTGCGTCATGCCCGTTCGCCATCATCACACCGTCAGCGTTCCCGGAGAGGCTGATGCGACGCTTCTTCTGATGCCGGCCTGGCAACCCGGCCACTATATCGGTGTCAAGCTGGTTTCGGTGTTTCCCGACAATGCAACGCGGTCCCTGCCCGCCATCCACGGCAGTTACCTGCTTTCTTCCGGACAGACGGGCGAATTGCTCGCCGTCATTGATGGTGGTGAACTGACCGCCCGGCGGACGGCGGCCGCGTCGGCTCTGGCCGCACGACATCTCGCCCGTGCGGATGCATCGAACCTGCTCGTCGTTGGGACAGGTCGCCTTTCCGTCAATCTGGTTGAGGCTCATAGCCGTGTGCGACCGATCAGACAGGTCTCGATCTGGGGACGCGACAGGGAGAAGGCTGAACGGGCGGCAGCCGATGCCTGCGCGCTTGGCCATTCGGCCAAGGTTGTCACCGATCTCGAAGCCGCCGCGCGGGCGGCCGATATCGTCTCCTGCGCGACGCTGTCGCGTAGCCCGCTGATCAAAGGGGAATGGCTGAAACCGGGGAGCCATCTCGACCTGATCGGCGCGTTCACAAAAGAGATGCGCGAGAGCGACGATGAAGCCGTGCGTCGGGCACGGGTCTTCGTCGATACGCGGGCCGGCGCCTTTGCCGAGGCAGGCGACATTTTGCAGCCGATCGCTTCCGGTGCCATATCCCGAGAACACGTGCAGGCGGAGCTGGCCGAACTCGTGCGTGGGGTGCAGGGACGCAGAGGCCCGGAGGAGATCACCTTGTTCAAATCGGTCGGCGCGGCACTCGAGGACCTCGCCGGCGCGATCCTCGCCTATCAGACAGCCAGGCAGGACAGTGCCGCATCGTGATCCCTTCGAAGCTCCCTCTTCTCCCGATCACGGACAAACTCGGTGCTCTGGCCCAGGCGCTCGAGGCGGGCAATCGTGTCGTGCTCTCGGCCCCTCCAGGCGCCGGCAAGACGACGCTCGTGCCCTTACACATGCTCCAGCAGGACTGGCGGGGTGACGGACGGATCATCCTGCTCGAACCACGGCGGCTCGCGGCCCGGGCTGCCGCATCCCGCATGGCCTCGCTGCTCGGTGAGACGGTGGGGGAGACCATCGGCTATCGGATGCGCCTCGACAACCGGATCAGCGAGCAAACACGCATCGAGGTGGTGACCGAAGGTGTCTTCGTCCGGATGATCCTCGACGATCCGGAACTCAGCGGTGTCGCGGCCGTGCTCTTCGATGAGTTTCACGAGCGCTCCCTCGATGCCGATCTCGGTCTCGCGTTCGCGCTCGACGCCCAATCCGCGCTCAGACCTGATCTTCGGTTGTTGGTGATGTCGGCGACGCTCGATGTCGAGCGCATCACGGCCTTGCTTTCGAATCCTCCGGTCATCATCAGCGAAGGGCGGAGCTTTCCGGTTGAAGTCCGCCATCGGGACAGGCCAAGCGACGAGAGGGTCGAAGATGCCGTCGCTTCGACCGTGTTGAAGACACTCAGTGAGGAGACAGGCTCGATCCTCGCCTTCCTGCCGGGACAGGCGGAAATCCGGCGCGTGGCCGAGCGGCTCGAAGGAAGGATCGGAGCGGATATCACGATCGCTCCCCTCTATGGCATGCTAAGCCAGGCGGAGCAGGATGCCGCGATCCGGCCGGCGGCAACGGGCCTGCGCAAGGTGGTGCTTTCGACATCGATCGCGGAAACCTCCATTACCATAGACGGCGTGCGCGTGGTGATCGACAGCGGATTGCAGCGGCTGCCCGTCCATGAGCCATCGACGGGCATTACCCGGCTGGAAACAGTCCGTGTGTCGCGTGCCTCCGCTGATCAGCGCGCAGGACGTGCGGGCAGGACGGAACCCGGAATTGCTATCCGCCTCTGGCATGCAGGACAGACGGCGGCGCTTCCACTGTTCACGCCGCCTGAAATCCTGTCGAGCGACCTCTCCGGCCTGGCGCTGGACATGGCGCATTGGGGGGTGGCCGATCCGCGTCAGCTTATGTTGCTCGACATGCCGCCCGAGGCGGCGCTGAAGGAAGCCCGGCAGCTCCTGATCGGGCTCGGTGCGCTGGACGAGACCTTGCAACTGACGCCCAAGGGCCGCCGCATGCGCAAGTTCGGACTGCCACCGCGGCTCGCGGCCATGGTCCTCGACGCATCCCGGCGTGGTCAGGGATGGGCCGCCGCAGAACTGGCGGTGCTGCTGACCGAGCAGGGATTGGGGGGGAGCGATCTGGATCTGGACGAGAGACTGCGGCAGTTCCGCCGGGACAAGGGAGATCGGGCTCGCAATGCCCGCCATCTGGCCAAACGCCTTGCGTCGGGGCTGGGAGATCGCACCGATGATACCACCGACTTGCAGCCAAGTTCCGCCGGCAAACTGCTGATCCATGCCTTCCCGGATCGAATCGCGCGGCAGCGTGGCGGCCGGGGCCGTTTCGTCATGGCCAATGGACGCGGTGCCGAGATCGCGGCCAGCGAGAGACTTGCGGGCGCAGAACTGCTGGTCATTGCCGATCTCACCGGAAAAGCGGTGCAGGCGCGCGTGCTTGCCGCCGCCGAGATCGCGCGGGGTGACATTGAATTGCTCACACCGAATGCGATCCGGACTGCCAATGAAAGCGGCTTTGATTTGGCGAGTCGGCAGGTGCGCGCGAGGCGGGTGACACGGCTGGGCGCGATCGTCTTCGACGAACAACCGCTGGCCAAGCCCAAAGGAGAGGAGGCCGCAAAGGCGCTTGCCGACGGGGTCCGAATGGCAGGCCTCGCCGCACTTTCCTTCTCCAAGGCGGCGGAACAGCTTCGCCAGCGTCTGGGCTTTCTCTATCGCAGCCTCGGTGATCCCTGGCCCGACACCAGCGACGAGGGGCTTCTGGCGCGGCTCGACGACTGGTTCGTGCCCTATCAGTCCGGCGTCACGAGCTTCGAGGCGGTGAGTGCCGGCAGTCTGCATGACGGGCTCATGACGCTGGTGCCAGGCGGATCGCAGCGGGAGCTGGACAAGCTCGTGCCGACCCATTTCACCGCACCGACGGGGCAATCGCATCCGATCCGCTATGACGGCGAGGAGCCCGTTCTGCAGATCAGGGTGCAGGAGCTTTTCGGGCTGACGTCGCATCCGACGATCGGCGGCGGCAAATTGCCACTGCTTCTGGAGTTGACGTCGCCTGCACATCGACCCATTCAGACGACGCGCGATCTCCCGGGCTTCTGGGCCGGGTCCTGGAAGGATGTGCGCGCCGAGATGCGGGGCCGCTATCCGAAGCATCTCTGGCCTGAAGACCCCTCTTCGGCGCAGCCCACGACACGAGCAAAACCGCGCGGAACCTGAGGCGCGGCAAGGAAGGCGACGAGAATGAGCATGGATCTTGCAGCCAAATTCGGTCCGAGCAGTCGGCGCCTGCGGCTGGAAACGCTGGTCAGGCTGCGCTGGGTTGCCGTCGCCGGTCAGTTGCTGACGATCCTCGTCGTGGCACTGTGGTTCGACTTCACGCTGCCACTGATGACCTGCCTCGGCCTGATCGCCGCACTGGCTGCCGCCAATGCGGCCCTCTCCGTCGCCTTTCCATCGACTTATCGCCTGGAGCCGGCCGCGGCCTTTGCGGTCCTGGCCCTCGATCTCTTTCAGATGGGCGCGCTTCTCTTCATCACGGGCGGGCTCAACAATCCCTTCGCACCATTGATCTGCATTCCCGTCATCATCTCGTTTGCGTCGCAGCCGAGCCGCCATTCGATCGCGCTCTTCATCACGGCGCTCGCCTTCATCACCCTTCTCGCCTTCACGCCCTATCCCCTGCCCTGGTTCGAGGGTCGGACGCTCGAAGTGCATCCGTTGCTGCAGCTCGGCATGTGGAGCTCGATCGTCTCAATGACCGCCTTTGCCGCCTTCTATGCCTATCGCGTTTCGCAAGAGGCAAGCCTGCTGGCAGATGCGCTCACGGCGACCGAACTCATCCTGCAGCGGGAGAAACACCTGCATCAGCTGGATGGGCTCGCTGCCGCCGCCGCCCACGAACTCGGCACCCCGCTTGCGACAATCAGCGTTGTGGCCAAGGAAATGGAGCGGGACCTCGGCCATGACGAGCGGTACCGGGAAGACGTGCAGTTGTTGCGCAGCCAGAGCGAACGCTGCCGGGACATTCTGCGGCGACTGACGTCGCTCGCAACCGAAGGCGAGGCGCATATGCGCGAGCTTCCCCTGTCGTCGATGATTGAGGAGGTCATCGCGCCGCATCGCGAGTTCGGCGTGAAGGTCGAGCTCGTCGAGCTTTCCGAACGAGCCCGCGAACCCGTGGGGATCCGCAACCCCGCCATTCTCTATGGTCTCGGCAACCTGCTCGAAAACGCCGTCGATTACGCGCGCTCCAAGGTGACTGTCAGCGTCGAGCATACAGCTGCCGATGTGACTGTCACGATCGAGGACGACGGCGCCGGTTTCTCTGCCGGGGTCTTGCAAAGAATTGGCGAGCCCTATGTTACCAGCAGGCAGAGCGATGCCAGTGCCGGCGGCCTTGGGCTCGGTCTGTTCATTGCCAAGACGCTGCTGGAACGCTCCGGCGCCGCGCTGCGGTTTGAAAACCGCAGTCCCGAAGGTTCCGGGGCACGGGTCTTGGTTACCTGGCCGCGTGAATACATGGAATTGGACACGTCGTTATGAGTTTACCGGTAGCGGCTTTGCCCGCATAAGGTCGACAGCGCAGTTTTTTAAACAGTCGCAGGAAAACAAAAATGGCAGACGCAGCATCACAGGTCGCAAAATCCGCCGCTGGAAACCAGCAGGCCAGCAATCACGACCTCGGCCCGGATCCTTCACTGCTGATCGTCGATGACGATGCCCCATTCCTGCGCCGCCTGGCGCGCGCCATGGAAAGCCGCGGCTTTGTCGTCGAGCTCGCAGGCTCTGTGGCCGAAGGCATCGCCAAGGCCAAGGAGGCGGCGCCAAGTTATGCAGTCGTCGATCTGCGCCTCGGTGACGGCACCGGGCTCGACGTCATCGAAGCCATCCGGGAACGCAGATCCGATACCCGTATCATCGTGCTGACCGGATATGGCAATATCGCGACGGCTGTCACCGCCGTAAAGCTCGGAGCGCTCGACTATCTCGCCAAGCCAGCGGATGCGGATGATGTTTATCTGGCGCTGACTCAACGGCCTGGCGAAAAGGCCGAGATCCCCGAGAACCCGATGTCGGCCGACCGGATCCGTTGGGAACACATCCAGCGCGTTTATGAAAGCTGCGAGAGGAACGTTTCGGAGACAGCGCGACGGCTCAACATGCATCGCCGGACCCTGCAGCGCATTCTTGCAAAGCGCGCTCCGAAGTAAATCAGACCGACTTGAGCTGGGCTGCCCATTCCGCGGCCATGAGCCTTTGCGCGGCGGCTCTCGAGAAATCGAGCGTCACGGATTTTCGCGTCGCGGGAGGCAATCGGTGTTCGGGTGCGTCCCGCAGCAGATGCCCGGCATAGCCGTCGGACAGGAACAGACCGCAATCTTCCGGGAAGATCTCCAACGGGACACCAGCATGCGTGGCGAAGAAGAGACGGTCGCAATAGCGCCGATAGTCCGGCCACTTCCTGTCGACGCGAAAATCCTCGATCGACGACTTGATCTCGACGATCCAGACCTCCCCTTTTTCCGAGAGGGCGATCAGGTCGGCGCGGCGGCCATTCGACAGCGTCAGTTCTGGCAGGACAGCGAAACGCATCTCCGCCAGAAGGATCTGAACACCGCGGCGAATCATCATCGCCCGGTCTGACTGGCGTCCGTCAATTAAGGGATTGTTTACCGAGATGGAGACTAAGGTCATGAATAACTCCGCTCCGCACGCCCAAGTCTGTTGCAAAAAAGCAATGCGGAGTCATTTTGCAGCGCCGAAGACCATCGGCGGAACTACGGCACTTGCGTTGCCGAGATTAATTCAAAATAAACCATAATCAAGGATGGTCACCGAACCATCTCTCAGCCATCACCCATGAGCTTTCCCATGCGCTTCCGCAATATACTGACTGCGCTCGGCCTGGTTATGTCACTAGGCCTCGCAGGCTGCACGACGACGACCGGTGACAAGACCGAAGTCGCAGAAACCACCAAGGTCCAGATCTTCAGCGACTCCTATGGATCTGTGACGGACGCGGGCTACGCCCTGCCCGCCATTCCGATCCAGAAGGTCGACAAGAAGTTTCACCGACAAATTGTCGATTATGCGACCACGGAGAAACCGGGCACCGTCGTTGTGAACACTCGCGAACGCTTCCTTTATTACGTCCTGCCGCGCGGCAAGGCCGTTCGCTACGGCATCGGCGTCGGCAAGCAGGGTTTCGCATGGCAGGGCGAAGCCTACATCGCCTGGAAGCAGGCCTGGCCGACCTGGCACCCGCCGAAGGAAATGGCGGAGCGCAAGCCTGAGGTCGCGAAATATGTCGAGAAGGGCATGGATCCCGGTCTTCGCAATCCGCTCGGCGCCCGCGCCATGTATCTCTTCAACGAGAAGGGCCAGGACACGCTGTTCCGCCTGCACGGGACGCCAGAATGGGCCTCGATCGGGACGGCCGCGTCTTCGGGCTGCATTCGCATGATGAACCAGGACGTGATCGACCTGTACAATCGCGTAAAGCCCGGTCGCAACTCCAAGGTCGTTGTTCAGCAGTAATCTGCCGACACGCAGTTCAAGAGAAAGACCCGCTGGATCGCTCCAGCGGGTCTTTTTGTTTGATGACACTCATCGCGGAGGATCAAGCGGCGGCTTTCGCCTTGAGTTCGATGCGGCGGCGATGAAGGACAGGCTCGGTATAGCCATTGGGCTGCTCCCGGCCTTTGAGGACGAGATCGAGTGCCGCCTGGAAGGCGACGGAGCCGGCATAGTCATTGGCCATGGCGACATAGGCCGGATCGGCAGCATTCTGCCCATCAACGACGATCGCCATCCGCTTCAAGGTCTCAATCACCTGCTCCTCAGTCACCACGCCATGATGCAGCCAGTTGGCCATGTGCTGGGCCGAGATGCGCAAGGTGGCACGGTCTTCCATCAGGCCGACATTGTTGATGTCAGGGACCTTGGAGCAGCCGACGCCCTGATCGATCCAGCGGACGACATAGCCGAGAATGCCCTGGGCATTGTTGTCGAGTTCGCGCTGGATTTCCTCGGGTGTCCAGTTCGGACGCGGCGCGACCGGAACGGAGAGGATCTCCGCCAGTTTTGCGCGCGGCCGGGACTTCAAGGTCTTCTGCACGTCGGCCACGTTGACGCTGTGATAATGGGTGGCATGTAGCGTTGCCGCGGTCGGCGACGGAACCCAGGCGGTATTGGCGCCCGCCTTGGGATGGGCGATCTTCTGCTCGAGCATGGCCGCCATCAGGTCGGGCATGGCCCACATGCCCTTGCCGATCTGGGCGTGGCCCGACAGGCCGCATTCGAGACCGATGTCGACGTTCCAGTTTTCATAGGCCGAAATCCAGGCCGCCTGCTTCATATCGCCTTTGCGGATCATCGGACCCGCTTCCATCGAGGTGTGGATCTCGTCGCCGGTGCGATCGAGGAAGCCGGTATTGATGAAGACGACGCGCTCGCGGGCGGCGCGGATGCATTCCTTGAGGTTGACGGTGGTGCGGCGCTCCTCGTCCATGATGCCCATCTTGATGGTGTTGGGTACCATGCCGACAAGCTCTTCGACCGCCGAGAAGATCTCGCAGGCGAAGGCGACCTCTTCCGGTCCGTGCATCTTGGGCTTCACGACATACATGGAGCCGGCGCGGGAATTCTTGCGGCGGCCATTCGGGCCGATGTCATGCAGCGCGATCAGGGCGGTGATCGCTGCGTCCATGATGCCTTCCGGCACCTCGTTTCCGTCGCGGTCGGTGATCGCCGGATTGGTCATGAGGTGACCGACATTGCGGATCAGCATGAGGGAGCGACCAGGCAAGGTGACAGCACCTCCGTCCCCACCCGTGAGCGGGACGTCGTCGCTGAGCGCGCGGATGAAAGTCTTGCCGCCCTTCGACACTTCTTCCGTGAGGTCGCCCTTCATCAGGCCGAGCCAATTCGAATAAACGACGACCTTATCCTCGGCATCGACAGCAGCGACAGAGTCTTCGCAGTCCATGATGGTGGTGAGCGCCGATTCCATCCGGCAGTCGTTGATGCCTGCCGGATCGGTCTTGCCGATGACCCCCGTCGTGTCGACGAGGATTTCGACATGCAGACCGTTCTTGCGCAGGAAGATGCTTGCGGGAGCGGACACCTCGCCGACGAAGCCAGCGAACAGGGCCGGATCGGCAAGGCCCGTCATGCCGCCATCCTCAAGGCGGACCGAGAGTGCGCCGTTTTCGACCGCGAGGCCGGCCACCTTGTCCCAGGCGCCTGCTGCCAGCGGAGCAGAGCGATCGAGGAAGGCACGTACCCAGGCGATGACCTTGGCGCCGCGGACGGGATTGTAGCCCTTGCCCTTCTCAGCACCGTCAGCCTCGGGAATGGCATCCGTTCCGTAAAGGGCATCATACAGCGAGCCCCAGCGGGCATTCGCGGCGTTCAGCGCGTAGCGGGCGTTCATGACAGGAACGACAAGCTGGGGGCCTGCGAGGGTCGAGATCTCCGGATCAACATTGGCCGTTTCGATCTTGAAGTCGGGTCCCTCAGGCAGAAGATATCCAATCTCGCGCAGAAATGCTTCGTAGGCTGCCAAGTCAGACGGGGCACCGTTCTGCCGATACCATGCGTCGATCTCGGCCTGCAGACTATCGCGCTTGGCCAGAAGGGCGCGGTTCTTCGGTGCGAGAGCATGCACGATCTTCGAGAAGCCGGCAAAGAAGGTATCCGCGTCGACTTCCGTTCCCGGGATCGCCCTGGCAACGATGAAATCATACAGACGCTGGTCGATCGAAAGTCCGTGGGCTTCAACTGATGGCATGACGTCACTCCTCGCACTGAATTCGTTTTCGGATGGCAGCATCGCGCCGAACCGCATTAGCAGTCAATCTGTCATAAGTTAGAAATATTCTTTCCAAAATGGAAAGTCAGCTTCTGGTCGTTCTCGGCCGACCCGTGGCTGCCGCGGTGATCCGCGCTTCAACGAGCTTGCGTCGACCCTCGATTTCAGGGGCGTCGAGTTCTTCCTTCAGCAGCAAAACCACATCGACTGCGCCACTCGCCTCGGCTCGTGCCCGCGCGAGTTCGCTCGCCTGATTGCGTGCGGCATCCAGCGCCATGGTCTCATTCGTCATGCGTTCACTGTTGCCGCCCCCGGTGAGGATGAAGAGCCCCTCCTCCGGCGAACTGACGGTAATCGTGACGCTGCTGCGCACCTGTCCGACCACCGCACCGACGGCATTTGCGACGTCAGCATCTGACGGCACCGCGAAATCGGATGCCAACATCTCGGCGATGGCGGGATAGTAGACGCCTGCCGAGGCACCGAGGCCGATCAGCGGCCGATCGAGCGATAGGCTGAAGCGGGCAATGCCCGTCTCGCGGCGAAGCGCGTGATCGATGAGTACGGACCGGGCCGGATCGACGTCGGCGAGGCCATCTTCCGCGAGGGCTGCCGAGAGAATGACCTCCGCCGATTGGCGGGTGAGGCGATCGACAATGAGTTGAGCAAGTACTTCAGCCGATGACGCAATCGGTTGGCCGGAGCCATCTTTCTGGCGAATCGCCAGCAGCATGCCGAGTTCCGCGGCTTTGCGGTCCCACTGGCCCTGACGGTCCAGAACATGCATCGCATCCGATGGGGTAAGCCCGCAGATATGCACAAGGCCCCGCGCGACGAGGCGGTCGAGCGTCGCCTTCTGCTGGGTGAAGCTGATCAGCTGATCGAGCGGCAGGGGTATGGCGCCGATCTTCTGGAAAAGCGCTGCCTCCTGCGGCTGGAGGCCGGCTGCCAGATGATCCGGCACGCCGGTGCGCACGGCAAAGCGCCCGTCGTGGCGTCCGAGATGCGGCGCACGCAGCTGGCGCTCGAGAACGTCGGTAATGGCCGCTCCATGCAGGGCCGCCGCAAGGCTCAAGGGGACGAGGCGGCGGGGGCCGAGCTCGATCTTTGCTGCGAGGCCGCGATCATCGAAACGGACCTCCGAATCGCCACCGAGGCCGAAGGTGCGCATGGCCACGGCTTCCACCATGGTGCGGTAGCCTCCGACGACGGCGCCGTCTTGGTCGAGCCGTGGTTGGCCGTTTTCCATAACCGCGACGTCGGTCGTCGTGCCGCCGATATCGGAGACCACGGCATCATCAAGTCCGGTCAGGTGGCGAGCACCCACGAGGCTTGCCGCAGGACCGGAGAGGATGGTTTCGATCGGGCGTAGGCGTGCTTCGGCAGCGGAAATCAGCGCACCGTCGCCACGCACAACCATCAACGGCGCCTGGATGCAACGCTCTACCAGGTAGCGTTCGGCGGAGCCGATCAGACGGTCGATCATGGCGACCAGACGGGCATTCAGAAGCGTCGTCAGCGCCCGGCGCGGCCCTCCAAGCTTCGACGAGAGTTCGTGACTGCAGGTGACGGGCAGGCCGGAATGGCGGCGGATGATATCGCGTGCCCGTTGTTCGTGCGCCGGGTTACGAACGGCGAAATAGCCGGCGATCGCAAAAGACGAAACATTGGCCGAGAGTTCGGGAAGGGCGGCCTCCAGGGCTACCGAATCGAACGGAGTTTCATTTCCATGGACGTCATGGCCGCCCGCGATGAAGAGGACAGGATCATTGCCGAGCGCATCGGCGAGGCCATCGCGCTTCAGATCCTCGGGGCCGAAACCGATCATGATCAGGCCGGCGCGGCCGCCCTGCCCTTCCACCAGCGCGTTTGTCGCGAGCGTCGTCGACAGCGAGACAAGTCTGATGGCCGAGGGATCGATTGCTGATTCGGCCAGCACACTTTCGAGCGCGCCGGATATGCCGATCGACAGATCATGGCGGGTGGTGAGCGACTTCGCCTTCGCGACGATCCCATGCTCTTCGCTGTAGATCACGGCGTCGGTGTAAGTGCCGCCGGTGTCGATGCCCAGCATGTAATCGGATGTCACGCAGTCTTCCCCATAGTGCCCGCCCGGATGGCGATGCATCCCTTATGGCACAGGGATCTGCCCGATTTCCAGCGAAGGAGCGGCAGGATGACGCCTCTTTACGGCTTGCGCGGTGTAATCCGCATCGGCAGCCCGCCAGCCGGCTGGGTGGTGAGCTTCTGCACAGGCCAGGGTTTCGTCTGCGGTGTAGTCTCAAACCGGTAGCGCTGCATGAGAACCGCGAGCGCGATCACCGCCTCCTGCAGGGCGAAGGTCGCACCGATACAGACGCGCGGCCCCGCCCCGAACGGCAGATACTGAAAGCGGCCGATCTTTTCCCGCTCGCCCGGCAGGAAGCGGGAGGGATCGAACACTCTCGGCTTGTCCCAGTAAAGCTCGTGGCGATGCAAGGTCCAGGGCATGACGAGGACCGTCGTACCCTTGGCGATCTCGACGACTTCACCATTGGGCGCCGTGTAGCGATCATCGGCGATTGCATCTCGGTTGATCGAAGGCGCCGGCGGATAAAGTCGCATGGCCTCCTCGAAGGAGGCGCGCACATGCGGCATCTTGTCGAGCCATTCGACAGGATCGGCATCGGTGGCGATAACGGCATCGATCTCTCGCTCCATCGCGTCCCGGACGTCAGGACAATGGGCGACGCAATAGAGCGTCCAGGCGAGCGCACGCGCCGTGGTCTCGTGGCCTGCACCGATGAAGGTGAGGATATTGTCTTCGATTTCCTCGGACGTCAGCCCGTCGGGGCCCTCGAGTTCAAGCAGGAGCGTGAGGAAGTCATCCGGTGCCTTTTCACGCTCGGTGTTGATGATTGCACGGCGATGATCCATCGTCCGGCGCACCAGCTCGCGGAACTTGCGAAGAACACCAAGGCCCCGAATGCGTGTCAGGCGCGGGATCCATTTTGGCGCCTTCAGCAAGTCCAGAGGATCGATCCGTCCCATGCTGTGCAGGAGATCGTCGACATCCCTGGCGAAATCGCCCTGTTCAGAGATGATCCCGCCGGAGAAAAGAGTTTCGGAGAGGATCGCATAGGTGAGTTCGGTCATGTCGACGGCGATATCGCGGACGACGCCCTCCCCTTGCGATTCATAGCGATCGAGAAACAGCTCGCTCTGTTCGCGCATCTGGCGGGCAAAGCCACGCGCGTGGCGCGGGGTGAACACGGGCGCCATGGCCTTGCGGGAGCGCTTCCAGACGGGACCTTCCGCAGTCAGCAAACCATCGCGCAGGATGGGACGCAGCACAAGCTGGCGGATCTCGGACATCTCGTAATTCGAGGCATTGTCGACGAGTACATGCCGGATCAGGCCGGGATCATTGGCGATTATGGTGGTCTGGCCGAAGAAGCGCGTGACGATCCAGGGCCATGTGTAGGAAGGCTGTCCCCAGAGTTCGAGCGGGTTGCGCAGCACCGTTCGGATGATTTCCAGCCGGCTGGGTGGGATGGTCCGCGGCACGGGTGCCGGCGGCTCAAAGGTCGATTTCCGCAGACTGGCGTCCATGTCATGCTCCTTCGAGGGCTTAAGGACCCCCTCAAAGAGTTAGAGCAGAGCCTGCAACTCTTCCAGCCGATCATTGATCAGCCAGCCGTAATAGTTCTCTTCCGGCCAATTGGCCGCACCGCTGGCGCGCTTGGATGCGAGCGCCTGGGCACGCTGCTGCGAACCGCCGATGTTGAAGAGCGTGGCGGTCAGGCCTGGGTTTGCAGAGATGTCGACATCGGCGATCTCACGGTAGTCGTCGATGGATTTGCGGATGACAGCGGCCATGAAGGCGAGCGAGATATCCGGATCCATGATCGCCTTGTACACGTCTGCCGCATCGTTCTCGTCGAGCTTCTGGTAGCCGGACTTTTCATGCACCAGATCCGACAGCATCAATGCCGTCAGAGGATTGATCTGACCCAGACCGAATGTCTGACCCGCATAGAACGGCTGGAAGAAGACGGCACTGAAGCGGTTGTTGGGATAGGATGAACCGCCCACGGACTTCCCGCGGAAGTCATCTTCCCAGACAGTTTCCCGGCAGGTCCAGAGACGATAGGAATCCGAATAGCCGTTGCATTCGGCAAATTCCGGCCGGCTAACAAAGTCAGAAATGCTCTCGTCCTTGTAGCCGAAGCGGAAGCTGTTGCCGGCATAGGAAGCCGCCTTCACATAATAGCTCTGCAGGCTGTCATAGGCATCGACATTATAGGTGTGCTCACCGACGATCGCCCCGACCATGTGAATGGGCGCGATGCCATAGGCAGACGCGGTCTTCTTGATCTTGCCCACGAGCGCGGAATCCGTGCGCAGGAGATCGCGGACCTTCTCGTATTTCACGTCGAAGCTGGTCTTGCCCGCCTTGGTGCGTCGTACCGAGGCGCCCGGGATGGCCGGCTGCTCCGCATTGCGATTGCCCGGCGGCACCTTGTCGGCAGCGAAGGTCACTGCGGGCGCGAGCCCGGACAACCCCAATGCGACGATGATGATCCTGGTGATGTTCAGCACGATGCGCGGCCCCTCGGACAAGTGTCCTTGAACGGGTTGGCGACGCATGGTGGCCGACACCCGACAGCGGCACTCCTTACATAAGGCCTGCCTGTATTGTCGATACGGGACGCTTTCACTTTCCCGGCACGCCCGGGGTGAAAGCGACCCATAGATGCACAAAGATCACAGGATGTAGCGGCTCAAGTCCGTATTGGCGGCGAGATCACCGACATGCTGCTGAACATAGGCCGAGTCAATCATCACAGCCGAGCCGCCGCGATCCGGTGCGTGGAAGGAGATCTCGTCCAGGACCCGCTCCATGACCGTTTGCAGGCGACGGGCACCGATGTTCTCGACGGTTTCATTGAGCTGGACCGCGACATCGGCGAGCGCATCGATCGCGTCCTCGGTAAAATCGAGATCCATCTGCTCGGTGGCCATCAGCGCCTTGTACTGGCGGATCAAGCTCGCTTCGGTCTCCGTCAAGATGCGACGGAAGTCTTCCTTCGTCAGCGGCTTCAGCTCGACCCGGATCGGCAGACGGCCCTGGAGTTCCGGCAGAAGGTCCGAGGGCTTGGAGACGTGGAACGCTCCCGATGCGATAAACAGAATGTGGTCGGTCTTCACCGGCCCATACTTGGTGGCGACGGTCGTGCCCTCAACGAGCGGCAGTAGGTCACGCTGCACGCCTTCACGCGATACGCCGGCGCCCATCGCGCCTTCGCGCGCGGCGATCTTGTCGATTTCGTCGAGGAAGACGATGCCATCATTTTCGACGGAGCGGAGTGCTTCGCGCTGGATGACTTCGTTGTCGATCAGCTTGTCCGACTCGTCACGGATCAGATCGCCATAGGAGGCCTTGACGGTGGTGCGGACCTTCTTCGTGCGGTTGCCCATGGCCTTGCCGAACATTTCCGACAGGTTGAGGATGCCGATATTGGCACCGGGCATGCCCGGAACTTCGAAACCGGGCGCGCCGGAGCCGCTGTCGGCCACTTCAATATCGATCTCCTTGTCGTCGAGCTCGCCGTTGCGCAGCTTCTTGCGGAAGCTGTCGCGGGTCGCGGGCGATGCCGTGGCTCCCACCAGCGCATCGAGCACGCGCTCTTCGGCCAGCTGGTGGGCCTTGGCCTGCACTTCCAGACGCTTCTTGTCGCGGATGAGGGCGATGCCGATTTCAACGAGGTCGCGAATGATCTGTTCGACGTCACGGCCGACATATCCGACCTCGGTGAACTTGGTGGCCTCGACCTTGATGAAGGGTGCCCCAGCAAGCTTGGCCAGACGGCGGGAGATTTCTGTCTTGCCGACACCGGTCGGTCCGATCATCAGGATGTTCTTCGGCATAACCTCGTCGCGAAGGTCTTCCGAGAGCTGCTGCCGGCGCCAGCGGTTGCGCAGTGCGATTGCCACGGCGCGCTTCGCGTCATGCTGGCCGATGATATGGCGGTCGAGCTCGGAGACGATCTCGCGCGGAGAAAAATTGGTCATTTCGAGTTGCTCCTCACGATGCCGTGGAACCGCGCATCGTCGCTTGCGGGGGGACGTGTTCGGCAGCCGTCAGTTGGCGTCGAGGGTTTCGACCACCATGTTGTTGTTGGTGTAGACGCAGATCTCGCCGGCGATCGTCAAAGCGCGCCTGGCGATGTCCTCTGCCGAGCGATCGGTGTCCATGAGTGCGCGCGCAGCCGCATAAGCGAAGTTGCCGCCAGAGCCGATCGCGATCGTGCCGTGCTCAGGCTCCAACACGTCACCATTGCCGGTGATCGCGAGCGTGATCGACTTGTCGGCCACCAGCATCATGGCTTCGAGATTGCGCAGATACTTGTCGGTGCGCCAGTCCTTGGCGAGCTCGACGGCGGCACGCATCAGCTGGCCGGGATATTGCTCGAGTTTCTTTTCGAGACGATCGAGCAGGGTGAAGGCATCGGCGGTCGCGCCGGCGAAGCCTGCGATCACGTCGCCGCCCTTGCCGATCCGGCGGACCTTACGGGCATTGCCCTTCATCACGGTCTGGCCAAGGCTGACCTGTCCGTCACCGGCCATCACCACCTTGCCGTCCTTGCGTACGGTAATAATCGTTGTCATCAGTCACCTGTCACCCGACTTGCGGGCCTTGTGGAGCGGGCTGTCAGGCCCGGTTTGTCGGTTCCTATGTAAGTGGGCTTTCAACGATTGCAATCTGCGGCAAAAGCTCCAGCGCCGCCCTGCGGCAGCGCAATGTAACTTCTGGATATTTCACCGCCCTGCTGTTATGGGAGGGCCGAGATCCTCATGGAGCAGCCAAATGGCAGAGCGTAAAGGCGAAGTTTCCCGCAAGACCAACGAAACCTCGGTCTCGGTTTCCGTCCATATCGACGGCATCGGCACGGGCAAGATTTCGACGGGCGTGGGCTTCTTCGACCATATGCTCGACCAGCTCTGCAGGCACTCGCTGATCGACATGGACATCGATGTGAAAGGCGACCTGCATATCGACGATCACCATACCGTCGAGGACACAGGTATTGCGCTCGGCCAGGCAATTTCCAAGGCGCTCGGCGACCGCAAGGGCATCACGCGCTATGCGTCGATCGACCTCGCCATGGACGAGACGATGACGAAGGCGGCCATAGACGTCTCCGGCCGTCCGTTCCTGGTCTGGAACGTCAATTTCAGCGCGCCGAAGATCGGTACCTTCGACACCGAACTGGTGCGCGAGTTCTTCCAGGCTCTCGCCCAGAACGCCGGGATCACGCTGCATGTGCTGAACCATTACGGCGCGAACAACCATCATATCGCCGAGACCTGCTTCAAGGCGGTCGCGCGCGCGCTTCGCACGGCAACCGAAGTCGATCCGCGGCAGGCAAACCGTATCCCCTCCACCAAGGGCACCCTGGTTTAAGGGGCATCTCCCCCACGGGGGAAACTGCCACCTTGCTCCGGTTCGGACGTTGAAGCCGAACCGTAGAGCAGAAAGGACTGGACAACATGCGTGTAGCTATCATCGACTACGGCTCGGGCAATTTGCGCTCGGCCACCAAGGCATTCGAACGGGCCGCCCGCGAGGCCGGCCTTAACGCCGAGATAGAGCTCACCGACAAGGCGGACCGGGTCGCCACCGCCGACCGGATCGTGCTTCCGGGTGTTGGTGCCTATGCCGACTGCCGTAAGGGACTCGATGCGGTCCCCGGCATGCATGATGCGATAACAGAGGTTGTTGAGACGAAGGGCCGTCCCTTCTTCGGTATTTGCGTCGGTATGCAGCTCATGTCATCGCGTGGGCTGGAGAAGACCGTGACCGACGGCTTCGGCTGGATCGAAGGGGATGTGGTCGAAATGACGCCCTCCGATCTGTCCCTCAAGATCCCGCAGATCGGCTGGAATACGCTGACGCTCAACCGGCCGCATCCGTTGTTCGACGGCATTCCGACGGGACCGGACGGGCTGCACGCCTATTTCGTGCATTCCTATCACCTCGCTGCGCGCAAGCCCGAGGACGTGATCGCGACGACCGATTACGGTGGCGCGATGACGGCCTTTGTCGGGCGCGACAACATGGTGGGTGCGCAATTCCATCCCGAGAAGAGCCAGGCACTCGGTTTGAAGCTCATCGCCAATTTTCTGACCTGGACGCCCTGAAGGGCACGGATACACTCATGATCCTTTTTCCCGCCATCGACCTCAAGGACGGCCAGTGCGTTCGCCTCAAGCTGGGCGACATGGACCAGGCGACCGTCTACAATCCCGATCCGGCAGCACAGGCGCGCGCCTTCGAAGACCAGGGCTTCGAATGGCTGCATGTCGTCGATCTCAACGGCGCCTTTGCCGGTGAAAGCGTCAATGGCGCTGCTGTCGATGCGATCCTGAAGGCAACGAAGAACCCGGTGCAGCTTGGCGGCGGCATTCGCACGCTCGACCATATCGAGAGCTGGCTATCGCGCGGGTTGTCGCGCGTCATCCTCGGTACGGTCGCCGTGCGTGATCCGGCCCTCGTCATTGAAGCCTGCAAGCGCTTCCCGGGTAAGGTCGCCGTCGGCATCGACGCCAAGGGCGGCAAGGTTGCAGTCGAGGGCTGGGCGGAAGCGTCAGAACTCGGCGTGATCGAACTTGCGCAGCGTTTCGAAGGCGCAGGGGTCGCCGCAATCGTCTATACCGATATCGACCGCGATGGGATCCTCACCGGCATCAACTGGGCCTCGACTCTGGAACTGGCCCAAGCTGTTTCGATCCCCGTGATTGCATCGGGTGGCCTCGCCTCGATCGAGGACATCAAGCGCATGCTTGAGCCGGATGCGAAGAAGCTCGAAGGTGCGATTTCCGGGCGCGCGCTTTATGATGGGCGGATCGACCCCGCAGAGGCGCTTGATCTGATCAAGGCTGGGAGAGGCTGAGGACAAGACCATGACACTCAAGGCCCGCGTGATCCCCTGCCTCGACGTCAAGGACGGCCGCGTCGTCAAGGGCGTCAACTTCGTCGATCTGATCGATGCCGGTGACCCGGTTGAGGCGGCCAAGGCCTACGACGCCGCCGGTGCCGACGAGCTCTGCTTTCTCGACATCACCGCATCCTCAGACAACCGCGACACGATCTTCGACGTGGTTGCCCAGACGGCCGATCATTGCTTCATGCCGCTGACTGTCGGCGGTGGCGTTCGCGCCGTGGCGGACATCCGCAAGCTCCTGCTCTGCGGCGCCGACAAGGTGTCGATCAATTCGGCAGCGGTGAAGAACCCCGATTTTGTGGCGGAAGCCGCCGACAAGTTCGGCAACCAGTGTATCGTCGTTTCGATCGACGCGAAGAGGGTTTCCTTAGCCGGCGAGACAGATCGCTGGGAAATCTTCACCCATGGTGGTCGCCAGCCGACCGGGATCGATGCGGTCGAATTCGCAATCAAGATGGTCGAGCGCGGCGCCGGTGAACTGCTGGTCACGTCCATGGACCGCGACGGCACCAAGAGCGGCTATGACATCGGCCTCACCCGCACCATCGCCGACAATGTTCGCGTGCCGGTCATCGCCTCGGGCGGCGTCGGCAACCTCGATGATCTGGTTGCCGGCATTCGCGATGGGCATGCGACTGCGGTTCTCGCGGCCTCGATCTTCCACTTCGGCACCTATTCGATCGCAGAGGCGAAGGCCCATATGGCCGAAGCCGGCATCGCCATGCGTCTCGACTGACGCGGAAAGGCTTGTCATGAGCAAGTTCACCCTCGCCGATCTGGAGGCCATCGTCGCCAGCCGCGCTCAGGCGGATCCAAGCCAATCCTGGACGGCGAAACTCGTGGCAGGCGGGCAGGACAAGGCTGCCAAGAAGCTTGGCGAAGAGGCGATCGAGGCTGTGATGGCTGCGGTCAAGGACGATCACGAGAACCTCGTCTACGAGAGCGCCGACCTGCTCTATCACCTGATGGTCGTATTGAAAATTGCGGACATCCCTTTACAAGCAGTGATGCAGGAACTCGAGCGTCGGACCGCTCAGACGGGCCTGAATGAGAAGGCCAGTCGGCAGGATCCATGACGATAGCTATGCGGGACCCCGAAACGCCAGACGTCCTCGACCATTTTCAGGCGAACGGCTATTCCCCCTACCTGTTCTTCGACAGCGAGGAATGGGCGCATTTTCGCGCTGATACGCCGCTGACGCTGACGGCTGATGAAGTTAAGCGGCTGCGCTCGATCGACGACCCGATCGACCTTGATGAGGTCCGCCGGATCTATCTTTCGCTGTCGCGCTTGCTGTCGTCGCATGTCGAATCCTCGCAGCTGCTTTTCGAGCAGCGCAACCGCTTCCTCAGCATGTCGGACGTGTTCAAGACACCGTTTGTGATCGGCATCGCCGGGTCGGTGGCGGTGGGCAAGTCGACGACGGCACGTATCCTGAAGGAACTCCTGGCCCGTTGGCCGTCGAGCCCGAAGGTAGATCTCGTCACCACCGATGGCTTTCTCTATCCAAACGCCCATCTGGTGAAGAACGGTATCCTCAACCGCAAGGGTTTCCCGGAGAGCTACGACATCGGGGCACTGCTGCGATTCCTGTCGGCGATCAAGGCGGGTCTGCCGAACGTCAAGGCGCCCAGCTATTCGCATCTGACCTATGACGTGCTGCCAAACGAGCACCGCGTGATCGACCGGCCCGATATCCTAATCTTCGAGGGCATCAACGTTCTGCAGTCGCGCAATCTGCCGGCAGACGGCAAGATCGTGCCGATGGTCTCCGACTTCTTCGACTTCTCGATCTATATCGACGCCGATGAGAACGCGATCCATCGCTGGTATGTGGAACGCTTCATGAAGCTCCGGCAAACCGCCTTCCGCGATCCGAACTCCTACTTCCATCGCTATGCGACGATCAGCGAGGGTGAGGCCAAGGAGATCGCCGAGGGGCTCTGGGCGAACATCAACCTGAAGAACCTCAGGGAAAACATCCTGCCGACCCGCCCGCGCGCCGATCTCATCCTGCGCAAGGGTGACAACCACCTTGTCGAAACCGTCGCGCTCAGAAAATTGTGAGCGATCGATCGCCGGCTATGGATTGACCCGGCGAAGCGTCAGGTTGATCCGCCCGCCTGATTTCAGAAGTGTCGAGGTTCCGGGATAGATGCGGTCGACGCCGTGGAAGCACAGTCGACCTTCGCCACCGAGGATGAAGAGATCGCCGCTCTCCAGCTTCAAGGATTTCGTGCGGTCAGTGCGGGATAGACCGCCGATGCGGAACAGGCAGGTGTTTCCGAGCGAGATCGAGAGGACCGGAGCCAACAGGTCGGTTTCATCTCGATCCTGGTGCAGGCCCATCTTGGCGTCATCGGCATAGAAGTTGACGAGGCATGCTTCGGGATCTTTGGGATAGCCTGAGAGCTCGCGCCATAGGTCAAGCAAAACCTGCGGTATGTCGGGCCAGGGCTTGCCAGTCAGCGGATGAGACGGCTGGTAACGATAGCCCCGCTCTTTGTCGGTGACCCAACCAAGCGGACCGCAATTCGTCATGCGCACCGACATGGGGCGGCCTGAGCCGGGCATGACAGGAACATAGAGCGGCGCCTCGACCACAACCGCGCGAATGATATCGAGCAACTCTTCCTGCTCTGCCCGCGACAGGTGGCCCGGGAGATAACGAAGACCGGATTGGAGGCTGATCTCGGCTTTCGCTCCAGCCATGCTTAATCTCCCGCCGGCTTGCCGCGCATCTTCTTCACATCCGAACGTCCGGACTTTGCCTTGAGGCGCCGTTCGATCGAACCTTTGGTGGGCTTGGTCTTCTTGCGGGGCGGCGGCGGCGGCTTGGCCGCTTCAAGCAGCAGCTCCTTCAGGCGATCGCGGGCGTCTTCGCGATTGCGGTCCTGGCTGCGGAAGCGGCTCGCCTCGATCATCAGCACGCCTTCCTTGGACAGGCGTTTGCCGGCGAGCTTCGCGGCGTTCTGCTTCACGCGATCATTCAGAGCGGGCGATCCGAGGAGATTGAAGAAGAGCTGAACGGCGGTAGAGACCTTGTTGACGTTCTGGCCGCCCGGGCCTCCGGCCAGCACGAATTGTTCCGTCAGCTCCCAGCCGGCGATGGTTATGCGGTTGTTGATCTCTAGCGGTTCGCTTGCCATGTCATCGGTCTCTTTCTCGGCTTCCATATCGGCCGCAAAGACTTCAAAGGCAAGCCGGAAGCAGAAGAGGCCCGGCAAACATGCCGGGCCTCTTCACGGTCGTCAAATCAGCAGATTACTCGGCCGCGAGGCGAATGCCCGGGGCTGCGTCGCGGACCTTGCCATCGACATGGGCTTCGAACTTGGCGAAGTTGTCGATGAACATGCCGACCAGCTTCTTGGCCTGCGCGTCGTAAGCGACGCCATCAGCCCAGGTGGAGCGTGGGTCGAGGATTTTCGTATCGACGCCACCGACGGCGACCGGAACGGCGAAGCCGAAGTTGGCATCGGTGCGCATCTCGACCTTCTTCAGCTCGCCGGCCAAAGCAGCCGTCAGTAGCGCACGGGTCGCCTTGATCGGCATGCGGTTGCCCGTGCCATAGGCGCCGCCGGTCCAGCCGGTGTTCACCAGCCAGCAATCGACTTCATGGCGCGCGATCAGATCGCGAAGCAGGTTGCCGTATTCCGTCGGGTGCCGCGGCATGAAGGGGGCGCCAAAGCAGGTCGAGAAGGTCGCTTCCGGTTCGGTGACGCCCTTTTCCGTGCCGGCGACCTTTGCGGTGTAGCCGGACAGGAAGTGGTACATGGCCTGTTCCGGCGTCAGCTTGGCGATCGGTGGCAACACGCCGAAGGCATCTGCCGTCAGCATGATGATCGTCTTCGGATGTGGCGCGATACCGGTCTCCGATGCATTCGGGATGAAATGCAGCGGATAGGCGCAGCGCGTGTTTTCCGTCAGCGAACCATCGTTGAAGTCGGGAACGCGGTTCTCGTCGAGAATGACGTTTTCCAGCACCGTGCCGAAACGCTTGGTCGTTGCGAAGATCTCCGGTTCAGCTTCTGCCGAAAGACGGATGGTCTTGGCGTAGCAGCCACCTTCGAAGTTGAAGATGCCGTTATCACCCCAGCCATGTTCGTCGTCACCGATCAGGGTACGCTTCGGATCGGCCGACAGCGTGGTCTTGCCGGTGCCGGAAAGGCCGAAGAAGACAGCGGCGTCGCCATCGGGGCCGACATTGGCCGAGCAATGCATCGGCATGACGCCCTTGGACGGCAGGAGATAGTTGAGGACGGTGAAGACCGACTTCTTCATCTCGCCGGCATAGGACGTGCCGCCGATCAAGACGATGCCGTTGGTCAGGTCGCAAGCGATGACCGTCTCGGTGCGGCAGCCATGACGGGCGGGATCGGCGCGGAAGCTTGGCAGATCGATGATCGTCAGCTTCGGCAGGAAGCCCTGGAGAGCTTCACGCTCGGGGCGGATCAGCAGGTTGCGGATGAACAGCGAATGCCAGGCAAACTCGGTCACCACGCGGGTTTGCAGGGCGTTGTCGGCGTCGGCGCCGCCAACCAGATCCTGCACGAAGAGATCCCTGCCCTCAGCATGGGCCAGCATGTCCTGATGCAGCACGGCGAAATGCTCGGGCGACATCGCCTTGTTGTTGTCCCACCAGATCTGGTCGTCGGTCTTTGCATCGCGAACGACGAACTTGTCCTTGGCGGAGCGACCCGTGTGCTGGCCGGTCAGAGCGCGCAGCGCACCATCGGCTGTGAGCCCGGCCTCGCCGCGACGGATAGCCTCTTCATAAAGAGCGGCCTCCAGGAAGTTGTAGCGAACGCTGGCGGCCTTCCCCAAGCCGATATCCGCGATACCCGCAGCCGGGTTCCTCACGCCGAATTCCTCCATGGGTGCGCCTTCCTCTCACATGGGCCAGAACTGAATGAGGGAAAACTAAACGGCACCGGCTCGAAAAGCAAGGCAGCACCCTAAAAAATATAATGATATCAATTATTTAATCGATTTAAACTAGGAAATGGCCTTTTTAAATCGTTTAGTTCCGCTTCCATTCCGCGTTGAAAGGCGCGGCTCAGAGGGGCAAATATGCGGTTTGACCGAAATCTGCTCGGCTTGCCCCTTCCCCTCTGCCACAATTTGTTCCACCTTTATCCTCATATCGCACTGCCATGGGACCAGAAGCTGGGCTGGACGAACCAGGAGCAGCGCAACGATGACGGAGACGTACACTATGCAGACGATCGCCCTCGTGGATGACGACCGCAACATTCTGACTTCGGTTTCGATTGCTCTCGAAGCGGAAGGCTACAAGGTCGAAACCTACACCGACGGCGCCTCGGCTCTTGACGGTCTTCTCGCCCGTCCGCCGCAGCTTGCCATCTTCGACATCAAGATGCCGCGCATGGACGGGATGGAGTTGCTGCGCCGCCTGCGTCAGAAGTCCGACATTCCGGTGATCTTCCTCACGTCGAAGGACGAGGAGATCGACGAGCTTTTTGGCCTGAAGATGGGTGCTGATGATTTCATCACCAAACCCTTCTCGCAGCGCCTCTTGGTCGAGCGCGTGAAGGCGATCCTGCGTCGGTCGGCAAGTCGCGAGAGCTTTGCGGCCGGCAACGGACCTGCAAAGGGCAGCCCCGAGCAGCAGGCCCGGACTCTGGAGCGTGGTCAGCTCGTGATGGACCAGGAGCGTCACACTTGCACCTGGAAGGGTGATCCGGTGACGCTCACGGTGACGGAATTCCTGATCCTGCAGTCACTTGCGCAGCGCCCCGGCGTTGTGAAGAGCCGTGACGCGCTGATGGATGCTGCCTATGACGAACAGGTCTATGTGGACGACCGTACGATCGACAGCCACATCAAGCGGTTGCGCAAGAAGTTCAAGATGGTCGATACCGACTTCGACATGATTGAAACCCTTTACGGTGTGGGCTACCGCTTCCGCGAAGCAGCGTGAGATCTCGTCGCGATGGCCCTGATGACGAACAGGTGGGCCATCCAGACGGGCGAAAGGCAAAGGTTTGACCCAGCAGGTTGACGAAGGACATATGGAGGAGCCGGAAACCGGCTCCGAACAGCGTCGGCTGTTCACCCATCCCTTCACGCTCATCCGGCGGATCTTCGGCCACGCGCTCTTTTCCAGCCTGACGCGCCGGATCGTCTTTTTCAACCTGGCTGCGCTGATCGTGCTGGTTGCCGGCATCATGTATCTCAATCAGTTTCGCGAGGGGCTGATCGATGCCCGCGTGGAAAGCCTGCTGACCCAGGGCGAGATTATCGCTGCAGCCGTCTCGGCCTCCGCATCGGTCGATACGAACTCGATCACGATCGACCCCGAAAAACTCCTCGAACTTCAGGCCGGCCAGAGCATCACGCCCGTGCCGAAGGATGAGGATCTGGAATTTCCGATCAATCCCGAGCGCGTGGCGCCCGTCCTGCGGCGCCTGATCTCGCCGACGCGGATTCGCGCGCGCCTGTTCGACGCCGATGCCAATCTGCTGCTCGATTCGCGGCATCTCTATTCGCGCGGCCAAGTGTTGCGCTTCGACCTGCCGCCTGTCGACAACGATTCCACCAGCTTCACAGACTGGATCACGCGCCTCTTCAACACCATCCTGCAACCAGGAAACCTGCCTGTCTACCGTGAAGCACCAGGTGGGGACGGCTCCATCTATCCCGAAGTGATGAACGCCTTGACGGGTGTACGCGGCGCAGTGGTTCGCGTGACCGACCAGGGTGAACTGATCGTATCCGTCGCTGTTCCCGTGCAGCGATCGCGCGCGGTTCTCGGCGTCCTGCTTCTGTCGACGCAAGCCGGTGACATTGACAAGATCGTGCATGCCGAGCGTCTGGCCATCCTTCGGGTCTTCGGCGTCGCGACGCTGGTCAACATTGTCGTTTCGCTGCTGCTGTCGTCCACCATTGCCAATCCGCTGCGCCGACTTTCCGCCGCCGCCATTCGTGTGCGTCGCGGCGCCAGGGAGCGTGAGGAAATCCCGGACTTTTCCATCCGCCAGGACGAGATCGGCAATCTCTCGATTGCGCTTCGCGAAATGACGACCGCACTCTACGACCGGATCGACGCCATCGAGAGTTTTGCTGCGGATGTCAGCCATGAGCTGAAAAACCCGCTGACCTCGCTGCGCTCGGCCGTCGAAACGCTGCCGCTCGCCAAGACCGACCAATCCCGGCAGCGGCTGATGGATATCATCCAGCATGACGTCCGGCGGCTCGACCGCCTGATCAGCGACATCTCGGACGCTTCGCGCCTCGATGCGGAACTGGCTCGCGCGGACGCCAAGCCGGTCGATCTCGAGGTTCTGGTCTCAAGTCTTGTCGACATCTCGCGGGAAATCCGCAGCGGCAAGAAGGCGGTGAAGATCGACTACGTGATCGACCAGAAGCAGGGAACGAACCAGCACTTCGTTGTCAATGGGCACGATCTTCGCCTCGGCCAAATCGTCACCAACCTGATCGAGAACGCGCGATCCTTCGTGCCCGCAGACAGCGGCCGCATCCTGGTGAAGCTTTCACGCAATCGAAGCCGCTGCCTGATCCAGGTGGAAGACAACGGGCCGGGTATCCAGGCGGAAGACATCGATCGCATCTTCGAACGCTTCTATACCGACCGGCCCGAGGGTGAGAGCTTCGGGCAAAACTCGGGCCTCGGCCTCTCGATCAGTCGACAGATCGCCGAAGCCCATGGCGGCACATTGAGAGCCGAGAATGTCATGGATCCGGGAACGGGCCGCATAATCGGTGCACGGTTCATGCTTTCCCTGCCCGTCGAGACATCGACGTGAACACCGCACCCGCCAATATTCATGGTACCGCGATTGCCGTTGACGGCATCGGGCTCCTGTTTCTAGGTGCGTCGGGCAGCGGCAAATCTGCCCTTGCCTTTGATTGTTTGGCCGAGGCAAGGCTGGCACACTTGCCCGGCGCGCTTGTCGCCGACGATCGTGTGTTCGTCCTGCGGGACCAGAACAAAGTGATAGCCCGCTGCCCTGATGCAATCCGTGGCCTGATCGAGCTCCGATACTCAGGCATCGTCTCCGTCGACCACGTTACAGAAGCCGAGATTCACTTTGCGATCTTGCCGGTTCCTTCCAATGAAGGCGAACGCCTGCCGCCTCACGACGAGCAGGCCGATCTTGCTCCTGGAATTCGGTTGCCAGCCATCCGCGTGCCTTCCTGGAGTCGATTTCCGCTTAGCCTGATCCTCGCCCGCATTCGAGGTCTGGCAGGGATCAGCTAGGCTACACGCTGTTTTGGCTTGCACTTCGCGCTTTGATAGACATGATGGCGTCCCACTGATGGACGAAACGCCAATCTTGAGCTATTTGGCGAGAGTTGCGCTAAGGGGCAGTTGAGAATGATCGGACTTGTGCTTGTCACACATGGCAAGCTGGCTGAAGAGTTTCACCATGCGGTGGAACATGTCGTAGGCCCACAGAAATGTATCGAGACCGTTTCCATCGGCCCCGAAGATGATATGGACCAGCGTCGCCAGGATATTCTTGATGCCGTGGTGCGTGCCGACGATGGTCACGGAGTGATCATCCTGACCGACATGTTCGGAGGCACGCCTTCGAACCTCGCGATCTCCGTAATGAACACCGGTCGGATCGAAGTGATCGCCGGCGTCAATCTGCCCATGCTGATCAAGCTCGCCGGTGTGCGCGGGGACAATGACATGGACCGCTCGTTGATCGAGGCGTCCGAGGCCGGGCGCAAATACATCAATGTCGCAAGCCGTGTTCTCAGTGGTAAGTAACGTCATGAGTGATCCGATCTCTCGTGATCTTCTGATCATCAACAAGCGCGGCCTGCACGCCAGAGCCTCCGCAAAATTCGTCCAGACCGTAAGCGGGTTTGATGCGAAAGTCAGTGTCTCCAAAGATGGCACGACCGTCGGCGGCACCTCCATCATGGGGCTGATGATGCTCGCTGCGAGCCCCGGCTGTTCGATCTCCGTTGCTGCCTCGGGCAATCAGGCTCAGGACGTGATGGAAGCGCTGGCGGCGCTCGTCGCCGATCGCTTTGGTGAAGAGATGTAAAGCATCGCGACATAAAGACATAAAGACTTCTTTATGTCAGATTGCGTTTGATACCTTTCCCTGCTAGAACACGGACAAGCCTGCAGGCAGATCTGCGGGAGAGCCAGTTTGTCCATCCGCCATGATTGCGGACGGATCTGATCCAGCCGGAGAACTCCATGAGCCAACATGATTACGTGATCGCCGATATCGGTCTTGCCGATTTCGGCCGCAAGGAAATCAGCATTGCTGAAACCGAAATGCCGGGCCTGATGGCCTGCCGCGAGGAATTCGGCGCCAGCAAGCCGCTGAAGGGTGCGCGCATCACCGGTTCGCTGCACATGACCATTCAGACCGCCGTCCTGATCGAGACGCTGGTCGCGCTCGGCGCCGAGGTCCGTTGGGCATCCTGCAACATCTTCTCGACGCAGGACCATGCGGCTGCGGCAATCGCTGCTGCCGGCATTCCGGTTTTCGCGATCAAGGGCGAGTCCCTGACGGACTACTGGGACTACACCGACAAAATCTTCCAGTGGACTGACGGTGGCCTATCCAACATGATCCTCGACGACGGTGGCGACGCCACCATGTACATCCTGCTTGGCGCCCGCGCCGAAGCTGGCGAGGACGTTCTTTCCAATCCGCAGTCGGAAGAGGAAGAAATCCTGGTCGCGCAGATCAAGAAGCGGCTGGCTGCCACGCCTGGCTGGTTCACCAAGCAGCGCGACGCCATCCAGGGTGTTACAGAAGAAACCACCACGGGCGTCCATCGCCTCTATGAACTCGCCAAGAAAGGCCTCCTCCCCTTCCCGGCGATCAACGTCAACGATAGCGTCACCAAGTCGAAGTTCGACAACAAGTATGGTTGCAAGGAATCGCTGGTCGACGGCATTCGTCGCGGTACCGACGTGATGATGGCCGGCAAGGTTGCCGTGGTCTGCGGCTACGGCGACGTCGGCAAGGGTTCGGCCGCCTCGCTGCGTGGCGCCGGCGCCCGCGTGAAGGTGACGGAAGTCGACCCGATCTGCGCCCTGCAGGCCGCCATGGACGGATTTGAAGTGGTCACGCTCGAAGACGTCGTTTCCTCGGCCGACATCTTCATCACCACCACCGGCAACAAGGACGTCATCCGCATCGAGCACATGCGCGAGATGAAGGACATGGCGATCGTCGGTAACATCGGCCACTTCGACAACGAGATTCAGGTCGCCTCGCTCAAGAACCTCAAGTGGACGAATATCAAGCCGCAGGTCGACATGATCGAGTTCCCGAAGGGCAACCGCATGATCCTGCTTTCGGAAGGCCGCCTGTTGAACCTCGGCAACGCGACGGGCCATCCGTCCTTCGTCATGTCGGCCTCGTTCACCAACCAGGTTCTCGGCCAGATCGAGCTCTTTGCAAAGAATGATGAGTACAAGCCCGGCGTCTACGTGCTGCCGAAGCACCTCGACGAAAAGGTCGCTCGTCTGCATCTCGAAAAGCTCGGCGTGAAGCTGACGCAGCTTTCGGACGAACAGGCCGCCTATATCGGCGTCACGACGCAAGGTCCGTTCAAGTCGGAACACTATCGCTACTAAAATATAGCTGGATAATATCTACATCTAGTAGGCGGCGCCTTGACAAGGGCGCCGCTTTCTTTTTTGGCCCCCGGCCTTCCCGACCCTATCCATCGAAGGTATTGTTTTAGGACTTGATTCGTGAACTGCACGAGCGGTCCGCGAATACGGATGTCTTGTCGACGATGCGGCACATAATAAGACGAGGACAGACCGAGAATGTCGGTACTTCAACGCGCCCCGCGTCTGCGGGATACGGCCATCATGGCCGGTTTTCCAAGCCTCTGGCGGCCAACTTCAGATCTGACGACCGCGGTGCTGCGCAAGATGGCACAGCGCCCCGCTGCGGCGATGCGGTGCTTGCTGACCTGTAGCAGCGCGCTTGCGGGCCTCCTGGTTCCGAGCCTCGCACTGGCGCAGACGGCCGCGATGCCGGCGCGTGGCTTCGACAGCATCGACGTGGCAGGCTACGCGGTGCTTCTCGGCACGGTTTCGGCCGCCTTGATCTTCGCAACCGTCCTGCTTCGGCAACGCAACAAGCTGGACGGCGAAGTCAGGGAGTTGCGCTCTGCCCACTCCGACAACCAATACAAGATCTCCCGTTACGAGACCCTGATCGCCGACCAGAACCGGCGCACAGTGACTTGGGAAGGCCACAACGGTAAGGCGGAGCTCATTGGCCAGTTGCCCGTCGAAACGGGTGCGCCCCAGCATGATCCGGATTTCCTTGCCTTCGGGCGCTGGTTGAAGCCGCAAAGCGCAAGCGATGTGGAGCGCGCGATCGAAGACCTTCGCCTGAACGCCAAGTCGTTCGAACTGGCCGTGGAAACACAACGCGGCGAAGTGCTGGATGTTCAGGGCAAGCTTTATGGTGGCCGCGCCTATGCGCATTTCATTGCGCTCGACAACCTGCGCGCCGAACTCGCCGAGCTCAAGATCGAACGCAACCGCCTGCGCAGCTCGATTGCAACGTTCGAGTCGCTTCTCGATTCGATCGAACAGCCGGTCTGGCAACGGGACAGCGAAGGTCGGCTCGTCTGGGTGAACCAGGCCTATTGCGATGCCGCCGAGGCCTCCTCGCCACAGCAGGTAGTGCAGGAAGGCCGCGAAATCCTGGGCACACTCACCCGAGAGAAGATCAAGGCATCTGCAACGCCGGAATCGCCCTTCCATGACACCGTGTCGACCGCCGTGCGCGGCGCACGTACCTTCTTCGACGTGGTGGACGTTCGCGGCCCCACAGGCTCCTGCGGCATGGCGATCGACGTGTCCTCTGCCGAAACTCTGCGCGAAGAACTGACCAGAACGCTGAAGAGCCATGCCGACACGCTCGACCATCTGGCGACACCGGTCGCGATCTTCGATGCAGAAAGGCGCCTGCAATTCTTCAACCAGGCCTTCCTGCAGCTCTGGGGCCTCGAAGCCAAGTTCCTGGAAAGCCGTCCCGATCATGCCGAGTTACTCGATCGGCTTCGTGCCGCGCACAAGCTGCCGGAACAGCTGAGCTGGAAGGCATGGAAGGAAAATTGCCTCTCGGTCTACCGCGCTCTGGAGACGCAGACGGATCTCTGGCACCTGCCGAACGGGCAGACACTTCGTGTAATCGCCTCTGCGCATCCGCAAGGGGGCGCGACCTGGGTCTTCGAAAACCTCACCGAGCAGTTCAATCTGGAGACCCGCTACAACACGCTGGTCCAGGTGCAGGGCGAAACCATCGACCACCTGTCGGAAGGTGTCGCCGTTTTCGGGCCCGATGGCCGGATCCAGCTTTCCAACCCGGCGTTCCGGGCGCTCTGGGGCATTACCGAGGCGCAAGCGGCCGTCGGGACCCATATACGCCTGCTCGAAGCCGCCTGCGGGCCGTCCTATGACAAGCCGGACGGCTGGAAGGCCTTCGGCAAGATGATCACCAGTTTCGAAGACGAGCGGCCATCGAGCCAGGGTACGCTGGAGCTCTATTCCGGTCTGGTGCTCGACTATGCCGTCACCCCACTTCCGAATGCTCAGACGATGCTCACCTTCGTGAACATGACGGACAGTGTTCGTGCGGAACGGGCACTGAAGGAGAAGAACGAGGCGCTGCAGAAGGCCGACGAACTGAAGAACGACTTCGTCCAGCACGTCTCCTACGAACTGCGCTCGCCTCTCACCAACATCATCGGCTTCACCGATCTTCTCAAGACGCCGACGATCGGCCCGCTCAACGAGCGGCAGGCCGAGTATATCGACCACATCTCGACCTCGTCTTCAGTACTCCTGACCATCGTCAATGACATTCTTGACCTGGCGACCGTCGATGCCGGCATCATGCAGCTCGACTACTCGGAAATCGACCTGAGCGATCTTCTGGACGATGTCTCAATGCAGATGACCGACCGGTTGCAGGAAGGGGGCGTGACACTGGAGATCGCGGCGCCCTCTCAACTGGGGCATTTGATCGCCGACCGGCAGCGGTTGAAACAGATTCTCATCAAGATCCTGACCAATGCCGTCAACTACGCTCCTGAAGGGTCGGTTGTCTCGATGAAGTGCTGGCGGGAAGCGACGGACTTCGCCTTCTCGGTCAGCGACCGCGGCTGCGGCATGAGCCCGGATCTTGTCACCTCTGCCTTCGACCGCTTCTCGACGAGCGCCAAGGGCGGTAAGCGCAGCGGGCCGGGCCTCGGCCTTTCGATCGTCCAGAGCTTCGTCAATTTGCATCAGGGCGAGGTGAAGATCGAGAGTGAACCGGGCAACGGAACGACAGTTCATTGCCGCATTCCCTCTGCCAGTCTACCGCAGATGATCGCCGCCGCCGAATGAGCGCAGAGCCTACCTCGCTTGCCATTCACCTCGCCGACGACCGTGCCACCGCACTGTTCGGCGAGGATCTGCTTCTTGCCCTTCAGATCGGTGATTGCGTCGCACTCTACGGTGATCTCGGTGCCGGCAAATCAACGCTCAGTCGCGCCCTGATCCGTGCGCTGGCGGGGGATCCCGATCTCGAGGTCCCAAGCCCGACCTTTACGCTGGTTCAAAGCTACGAGCTGAAGATCCCCGTTGCACATTTCGACCTTTACCGGCTTTCCGATGAAAGCGAACTGGACGAACTTGGGCTGGAGGAGGCTCTGGCGGAGGGCATATGCCTCATCGAATGGCCAATCAAGGCCGGCCCTGCGCTGCCGAAGAACCGGATCGAGCTCCATCTCGCATTTGCGCCTGACGGTGGCAGGTCCCTCTCCATCCATGCGCAGGAGGCCAAGCTCTCCAGGCTGCGGCGCGTGATCGAGGTCCGGCGCTTTCTCGATGGCCATGGGCGCGCGGGCGCCCACAGGCGGCATCTGACGGGTGACGCCTCGAACCGGGCCTATGAGCATGTCTACCCTGCCGACGGAAGTGCACGTCTTGTTCTGATGGATGCGCCGAAGCGGCCGAACGGTCCGCCGATCCGGGACGGCAAGCCTTATTCACAGCTGGTGCATCTGGCCGAGGACGTGCGTCCCTTCGTGGCCATCGGACAGGCGCTGCGGAAGCGGGGCTTTGCAGCTCCCGAAGTGCTGGCACAAGACCTTGATGCAGGTATCCTGCTTCTCGAAGATCTCGGTGAGGACGGTGTACTCGACGGAGAGGGCAAGCCGATCGCGGAACGCTACCGCGCCAGTGCCATTTGTCTGGCCGCCATTCATGACACGCCGTTCGACAGAGAAATCATCATTCCGGGTGGTCATCGGCACAGAATTCCTGATTTCGATCGCGCTGCGATGAAGTTCGAGGTCGAACTGCTGCTCGACTGGCATCTGCCATGGAAACGCGGCGGACAGCCAGCAACAGCGGAGGAACGTGCTCGCTATCTCGCCATCTGGGATCAGCTGATCGGCGAGTTGGCGGGTGCCGATACATCCATCGTGATGCGTGACTTTCATTCGCCCAACATCATTTGGCGCGCTGATCGAGAAGGTCATGACCGGGTCGGCCTCCTCGATTTCCAGGATGCGATGATCGGCCCCTCGGCCTATGATCTCGTCTCGCTGGTCCAGGATGCGCGGGTAACGATCGAGCGACCGCTGATGGATCAGCTGATGGCCGATTATCTCTCGGCACGCGCGCGGAAACCTGAATTCAACGAGGCCACGTTCCTGAAAAGCTGGGCGATCATGTCGGCGCAGCGGGCCTGCAAGCTGAACGGGCTCTGGGTGCGCCTCAAGGATCGCGACGGCAAGCCGGGCTACATGCGCCATCTTCCCCGCACTCTCTGGCACTTGAGCGTGGCTTTTGAACATCCTGTGCTCGCCCCCTTGCGGAACTGGTGCATAGAGGCTGGAATCGAACTTCCCGAATCACCGGCCTGAGCAAATGATCATCAAGCAAGCCATGGTGCTCGCGGCCGGCCTCGGTACGCGGATGCGCCCCATTACAGAGACAATGCCGAAGCCGCTGGTCCCCATCGGCGGAAAGCCGATGATCGACTATGTGCTCGACGCACTCGTTGATGCCGGTGTCGAGACGGTCGTCGTCAACGTGCATCACCATGCCGATCAGATGGAGGCTCACCTCGTCACGGAGACGCGGGCCAAAATCCGCGTTTCCGACGAACGCGAGCGGTTGATGGATTCGGGCGGTGGTCTTGCAAAGGGTCTCAAGCTGCTCGACCACGACCAGCCGGCGCTCGTCATGAATGCCGATCTCTTCTGGGTCGGAGAACGCGATGATGAGCCGAGCAATCTTGTCCGACTGGCGCAGCAGTTCGATCCCTCCCGGATGGACATGGCGATGCTCTGCGTCGAACAGGAACGGACCACAGGCCATAACGGCAAGAACGATTTCTCGATGGCGGATGACGGTCGGCTCACCCGCTATGCCGCTGGCGCACCGAACCCGGTCGTTTACGCCGGAGCTCTCGCGCTGATGCCGAATCTCTTCGAGGACGCCCCGGATGGCCCATTCAACCTCAACATCTATTTCGATCGTGCGATTGCCGCAGGCCGGCTGTTCGGTACGGACCTTATTGGACAGTGGCTGACCGTCGGCACACCTGACGCGATCGCGCCTGCCGAAGCCGTTGTGGCCCGCTACGGCGGGAGCCGTTGAGATGGTCAGCAAGGCGCCGCGGCTGCTGACGATCCCTCCGGGCCGGCCCTTTCTTAGGACGCTGACCGAAGCGCTGCTCGACGGCCGTTTAACCGACAGCTTTCGCTACGACCCAGCCGATCCGCTTTCGCTGGCAGGGGTCACTTTGCTGGTTCCAACCCGGCGCGCAGCGCGCGTTCTGCGTTCTGAATTCGTCGACCTGCTTGGCGGCCGCGCGGCGATCCTACCCGATATTCGCACGCTGGGTGAAACCGACGACGACAGTGGCTTCTTCGATTTCGATGCGCCGCAGCTGATGGATCTGGCTCCGGCAGTGAGCAGCACCGTCATGCTTCTGGAACTGGCGCGCCTGATCCTCGCCTGGCGCAACCAGCTGCCGGAGATCGTCCGCTCAATCCATTCGGATACGCCGCTCGTGGCACCGGCAAGCCCAGCGGATGCCGTCTGGCTGGCTCGGGCGCTGGTCGAGTTGATCGAAGCGGCGGAAACCGAAGGCTGTGACTGGAAGGATCTCGACAAGCTGCAATCGGCGGATTTCGGCTCGTGGTGGCAGCTGACGCTTGAGTTTCTGACGATTGCAACGAAGTTCTGGCCGGCACGGCTGCAGGAACTGGTGCGGTCGTCGCCGGCACGCCATCGCGATGCAGTGCTGAGGGCGGAAGCGGAGCGATTCCGCAGGCAGGGTGCTTCCGGTCCCGTCATCGTTGCAGGCTCCACCGGCTCGATCCCGGCGGCGGCCGAACTGATTGCTGCGATTGCCGAGCTCGACCAGGGTGTCGTGGTGCTGCCCGGGCTTGATCTGGACATGCCGGATGAGGACTGGGCGAAACTTAACGACCGCGAGATCTCGGTGGTCCGTCCGAGCCCTGCGGTGCGCGGACATCCGCAATACGGTCTGGCGCATCTCTTGCGGCATATGAAACTCGAACGCGCGGACGTGCGGGTTCTCGAAACCTCCGATCCGGCGCTCCAGGATCGGGCCGAGTTTCTGTCGCGCGCTATGGCACCCGCCGAGGCGACCGATACCTGGAAGTCCTGGCGGCAGGACATCGACGATGCACGCGTGTTCGCGGCACTTGGCGATGTCGCGCTGATCGAGACTGCCAATGAGCGCGAAGAAGCAACGGCGATTGCAATTGCGCTGCGGCTGGGGCTCGAAGAGTTCTCCGACAATCCCGAAAGCCGGGTGGCGCTGATCACGCCCGATCGCGCGCTGGCGCGGCGTGTGATGTCCGAGCTCGCGCGGTTCGGGATCGAGGCGGACGATTCGGCAGGTACGCCGATGACCGGCACCCAGGCTGCGATGCTGACCCAGGTGGTGGCAGAGGCCTGCCTGCGTCCAGGTGACCCTGTGGCGATCGTCTCACTCATCAAGCATCCGCTGGCACGCTTCGGCTTCACGGCGGAGGATATGCGCAAGGCCGCCGACGCCCTGGAACGCATCGCGCTGCGTGGGGGCCTGAAAAGCCTCGACCTCGCCGAGATGGAACCGCTCTTTGCCGAAGGGCTCAAGGCGCATCTGGCCGACCGCCACAAGCCGCAATGGCGCATCTCGATTGCATCAGAGGAGATCGAGCTTGCTCGTCTGCTCGCGAGCCGTATTACCTCAGCGGTCGAACCGCTCGTCTCGTCGGTCATCCGGTCGCGCGACGGACGCGTTCTGTCGCAGCAACTGACGCTCAGCGATTGGGCAGAACGCACGGGTCGGGTGCTTGAGGCCGTCACCATCGACGAGCGGGGCGATCTTGCAGGCCTCTGGGGCAATGCAGCGGGTGAAGCTCTGGCACGTCTGCTGGCCGAAGTGCTGGAAACGGATGGCCAGATCGAGGCGGATGGTGCGCAATGGGTGGATATCCTGACGGCGCTGATGGCCGGCCAGGCAGTCAAGCCGCGCGCCATGCGGCATCCGCGCGTCTTCATCTTCGGCACGCTCGAAGCCCGCCTGCAGAATGTCGACATGATGGTGATCGGCGGGATGAACGAGGGGAGCTGGCCGGGGCAGACCAAGAACAACCCCTTTCTGTCGCGCGTCATGAAGACGGAAGTCGGGCTTGAGCCACCGGAACGGCAGATCGGCCAGGTGGCGCATGATTTCCAGATGGCCTGTGGCACGCGGAAACTGATCTTCTCGCGTTCGCTGCGCCAAGGATCTGCGCCGACGGTTGCCTCGCGCTGGCTCCAGCGTCTGATGGCGCTCGGCGGTCCAATGCTTGAAGACGAGATGCGAAAGCGCGGCCAGATCTACCGGCGCTATGCCGACCTGATCGACCAGGGCGAAAACCAGGCACCGGCCCAGCGCCCCGCGCCACGGCCGCGCGCAGAGCTACAACCCCGCGCCTTCAGCTTTTCCGAGGTCGGGCGCTTCCGGCGTGACCCCTATTCCATCTATGCGCGGCGCATCCTGCGTCTCGATCCCGTCGATCCCTTCAACCAGGATCCGGGGGCTGCCGAACGCGGGACGCTCTATCACCGGATCGTCGAGCGCTTCATCCGCGAGGATCATGACCCTGGCCGGCTGGATGCGCTCGATATCCTGCACCGGATCACGGATGAGGAGTTCCTGACAGAAGCCCTGCCACTGCATATCGACATAGTTTGGCGGCAGCGCTTCTACAGTGTCGCTTCGGCCTTTCTCGGCTGGGAGCGGCAGCGGAGACCGGAGATCAAGCGCTCGCTGACGGAAGTCAGGGGCAATGTACTGCTGCGCCCTGTCGATATTACCATCAGCGGGATCGCCGACCGGATCGACATCCGGGGCGGCGGCTTTGCCGACATCATCGACTACAAGACGGGGCTTAACCCCAGCGTCAACCAGGCGCGCAGCCTGCTGGACCCGCAATTGGCGCTGGAGGCTGCAGCTCTCCTCCAAGACGCCTTCAAGCCGGCAGGAGACGTCAAACCGCTCAACCTTGTCTATGTCCGTCTGCGGCCCGGCGATCGCTTCTCGGCCGACCAGGTGAACAACGAGATGGCGACGCGGGGCGACAGCAAGAAGTCTGCGCTTGAGCTTGCCACGCAATCGGTCGACGAACTCGGTCGCTTCGTCCAGGCCCTGCAGAGCGGCGAGCGCGGTTATGTCTCCCGTCTCATCCCCGCCGAACAGAACGCCTATGGCAGCGAATACGACCATCTGGCGCGTGTCGCGGAATGGTCGACGGCGGAAGCCGAGGAAGGAGCCGGCGATGAGTGATCAGCGCTTTGCCCTCGACGAACTTCCTACCGGCAGCGATCCCGCCACCTGGCTCGGTTGGACGACGCTTGCCCAATCGCGCGCATCACATCCGGGCCAGTCGGCCTGGGTGTCGGCCAATGCCGGCTCCGGCAAGACGCACGTCCTGACGCAGCGGGTGATCCGGCTTCTGCTCGCTGGCGCCCGCCCCTCGTCCATTCTCTGCCTCACCTATACCAAGGCCGCGGCGTCCGAAATGTCGAACCGCGTCTTCGAGCGGCTGGCGAAATGGGCGACACTGGATGACCTCGAACTTGCCAAGCGGATTGCGGCCATCGAACAAAGGGAGCCGGATCGCGCAACGCTGGCTGCCGCTCGGCGGCTCTTTGCCAAGGCGCTGGAAACGCCGGGTGGCCTGAAAATCCAGACGATCCATGCCTTCTGCGAAGCGCTGCTGCACCAGTTTCCCCTGGAGGCCAATGTCGCCGGGCATTTTAACGTGCTCGACGATCGTGCCGCCGTCACCGTTCTTGCCGAAGCACGGCGATCACTGTTGACGGCCACGTCGACGGAGAACGATGCAGCACTCGCCGAAGCCTTCTCGCAGGTTTTGAGCATCGCAGACGAAAGCGGGCTCGAAGGTTTGATTGCCGATACCGTGGCCAACCGCCATGCAATCCGAGAGTTCCGGCAGCGGGCTGAACGGGCGGGTGGGCTTGATGCGACCCTGCGGAAGGGTCTTGGCATTGGCCCGCTCGAGAGTGAGATCAGTCGTGCCGAGGAATACTGGCCGCTTGCCGGGTTGTCGGGGGGTAATTTCAGCCGCTACATCCAGCTTGGCCTTGAGAAGGGTGGTGAAAAGGTTCGGTCCGTCGCGGAAGTGCTCGAACGGGCGCTGGTGGAGGCGGATCCCTTGGAGCGGGCAAAGCTTCTGGACCAGTCTTTCCTGACGGCGCAGGAAGCACCGAAGGCCGACAGCTCGCTCATTGCCGCCGCCATGACCAAGGTCGCGCCGGATCTCAAGGATGCCGTGATTGCGGCTCGCGATCATGTTGTCGCCATGCGGGACCGGCTGCGCATCTTCCGCATGTACGAGGCAACGCGGTCTGCGCTGACGCTCGCCTTGCGTCTCGACACGGACTATGAGGACCTGAAGAAGCGGCGCTCGCAGCTCGATTTCGAGGATCTGATCGTGCGCACTGCCCGGCTTCTGACGCGCGGCGATGTCGGCGCCTGGGTGCATTACAAGCTCGATCAGGGCATCGACCATATCCTCGTCGACGAGGCGCAGGACACGAGCCCGGTGCAATGGGATGTCATCCGGTCGCTGCGCGAGGACTTCTTTACGGGCCTCAGCGCCCGGCCCGGGATCAGCACCTTCTTCGCTGTGGGCGACGAGAAGCAGTCGATCTATTCCTTCCAAGGCGCACGTCCGGAGCAGTTCTCGCAGGAAGCCCGCCAGACGGAACGCGCGGTCACCGAAAGCGGGCAGAGCTTCAACACGGTGCGTCTGCCGCTCTCCTTCCGCTCGACGCAATCGGTGCTCGCGGCCGTCGACCAGGTCTTCAGCTTGCCGGAAAATAGCCGGGGCCTCAGTGCCGGCGGGGACCCTGTCATCCACCAGTCGAGCCGCATCGGGCATCCGGGAACGGTCGACGTCTGGGACATGATCGCTGCTGAAAAGCAGGAGAAGGACGAGGACTGGACCGCGCCCTTTGACGCGACGCCGGAAAGCGCGCCATTGGCGATCCTTGCGCGCCGCGTGGCGCATCAGATCAGCCAGATCGTCGGACGGGAAACGATCATCGAGAAGGGCAATAAGCGCCTGATCCGCCCGGGGGACATCCTCGTGCTCGTGCGCAAGCGCGATGGCTTCGTCAATGCGCTGACCCGGGCGCTGAAACGCCCGTACAACATTCCGGTCGCCGGTGCAGACCGCCTCAAGCTGACCAGTCATATTGCCGTGCAGGACATGCTGGCGCTTGGGCGTTTCCTGCTGCTGCCAGGAGACGATCTGTCTCTTGCTTCGCTGTTGAAGAGCCCGCTCTTCAACCATAGCGAAGACGATTTGATGCAGCTTGCTGCCGAGCGACCGGAAGCGCAGAGTCTCTGGACGAGACTCACTGAGCAGGCGCAGACGGACGCTGCGTGGAAGAAGACCAACGACCGGCTCATCCTGTTTCTCGAACAGGCGCGAGAGCACTCGGTCCATGATCTCTACGCCCGGGTGCTCAGCGTCCATGGTGGCCGAAGGGCCTATCTCGGTCGCCTCGGCTCCGAGGTGAGCGACATCATCGACGAGTTCCTGACCTTTGCGCTCTCCTTCGAGACCAGCGGGCTGCCGGGGCTGCAGTCTTTTGTCTCCACGCTCGAGATGGAAGCGCCGGAGGTCAAGCGCGAACAGGACAAGGAGCGCAACGAAGTCCGCATCATGACCGTGCATGCCTCGAAGGGTCTCGAAGCGCCGATCGTGTTCCTGATCGACGGTGGCTCGAAGCCATTCAATTCGAACCATGTGGCTAAGCTCAGGATCATCGAGACGGCCGAAGGCCTGCCCTTCCCGATCTGGGTCCCCTCGAAATCCCTCGGCAATTCGATCTCCGCTGCCGACATGGATCGGCGCAAGGACCAGGCCGAGGAGGAATATCGCCGGCTGCTCTATGTCGCGATGACCCGCGCTGCCGACCGCCTGATCGTAGGCGGCTATCGCGGCGTGCAGGACACGGGCGAGATCTGGCACAAGATGATCGCGCGGGCGCTCAGTGCCGATGAAACGCGCTGCAAGCCGGTCGATTTCAACGGGCCCGATGGCAGCTGGGCGGGACTGCGCTGGTCTCTCGGCGAGGCAGAAGATGATCAGCCCGTGACTGAAGAGCACGCCGAGGACGAGGAGAGCCACAGCCTTCCCTCGACGCTCTGGAACCCGCTGCCGACCCCGGTCAGCCTGCCGAGACCACTCAGCCCATCGGGTGCCGGCAGCATCACCGTCGACGAAGACGAGGATGCGCTGACGACCTCTGCGCTGTTTTCGACGACAGAGAAAGCGGATCTCGCCCTCCAGCGTGGGCGGCTCGTCCATCGGATGCTGCAGAACCTGCCGGGCTTTCCGGAGGGTGACCGCCGTGAGGCAGCCGAGCGTTATGCGGAACGTGCCGCCCGGTTCTGGCCGCCAGAGCAGCGCCAGCGACTGGTCTCCACCGTCATGGCCGTGCTCGAAGACGAGGCGCTTCACCCGCTCTTCGATGCCGGTAGTCGTGCCGAAGTTTCGGTCATGGGCACCATGCGGCTGAAGGGCGAACTGCGCGCCGTTTCAGGGCGGATCGACCGCATGACCGTGCTTCCCGATCGGGTCATCATCGCGGACTACAAGACGAACCGGAATCCTCCATTGGAGGCTGCGCAAGCCCCCCTCTCGCATCGGGTCCAGCTCGCCATCTACCGCGAGATCCTGCAGCCGCTGTATCCTGGCAGACAAGTCGAATGCTGGCTTATCTACACCGAAAACGGCAGCCTCATCCCGCTCGACGACAGCCTTCTTCAGCGGTCCCTTGCCGACCTCGAAACATCGTGAGATACCGCATATTGAAATTGCTGCCGTGCGGCATCACATATCTAGTCAATTCCGTATTTACGAAGGGAGAGCCTTATGGCTACCGTTAAAGTCGACAAGTCCAATTTCCAGGCCGAGGTGCTCAACGCTTCCGAACCGGTTGTCGTGGATTTCTGGGCCGAATGGTGCGGCCCGTGCAAGATGATTGCGCCGAGCCTCGAAGAAATCTCCAACGAGCTCGCCGGCAAGGTGAAGATCGCCAAGCTCAACATCGATGAAAACCCGGAACTGGCTGCGCAGTTCGGCGTTCGCTCGATCCCGACGCTGGCCGTCTTCAAGGGTGGCGAAGTGGCCGACATCAAGGTGGGTGCAGCCCCGAAGACCGCGCTTTCCAGCTGGATCGCCGGTGCAGCCTAAGGCTCAAATGATTGATGAATAACGAGAAAGCCCGGTTTCGCCGGGCTTTTTTTCATGTCGGGATGGTGCCATTTTCGGCGAGCACATTGCCCGCAAGATAGAGCGAGCCGCCGATCATGATGCGCGGCGGAATTCCGCCTTCGCTGCGCTCACGGATCGCGTCGAGCGCCTGGCCCAGTGAGCCCATCGGAACCGCCTTCAGTCCGGCCTCTGCTGCTGACAGAGCGAGGGCCACCGGGTCGAGGCCGACGTCAGAGCCGTGTATCGGGACGGTATAGACGTTGTGGGCGATATCGACGAAGGCACGGAAGAAGCCGATCGGATCCTTGGTGTTGATCATGCCGATGACGAGATGCAGCGGCCGGGACTGGCGTTCTTCCATGGCGGCCATGGCTTCGGCGATCACCTCCCCTGCCCCGGGATTATGCCCGCCGTCGAGCCAGATTTCGGCACCGGCCGGCGCACGCTCCACCAACCGACCTTCGGTCAGCCTCTGCAGGCGGCCCGGCCATTCGACCGACAACATCGCCTTTTCAGCGACTTCTTCCGTCACCGGATATCCGGCCGCCTTCACGGCACGAATGGCAGTTGCGGCATTGCCGATTTGGTGGCGACCGGGCAGTCGCGGCAGTGGCAGATCCATCAGGCCAAACTCATCCTGGTAGACAAGGCGGCCGAATTCCTCAAAAGCGAGGAAATCCTGCGCGAAGACTGCAAGCGGACAGCCGAGACGCTCGGCGGTGCTGATCAGCACATCCTTGGCGCCGTCGAACTCCTGATGACCGATCACGACCGGCACACGGCGCTTCATGATGCCCGCCTTTTCGGCAGCGATCAGTTCGACGCGATCACCGAGATAGGCCTGATGGTCGAGCGAAATCGGCTGAATGATCGAAACAGCTGGTTTTTCGACGACGTTTGTGGCGTCGAAACGCCCGCCGAGACCAACCTCGATGACAACGACGTCGGCAGGCTGCTCCGAGAAGAGAATGAAAGTTACCGCCGTCAGAATCTCGAAGACGGTAATCGGTTGACCCCCATTCGCCTCCGCAACACGGCGCAGGGCATCGGCGAACAGCGCATCGTCAACGATCTGCCCGCGACCACCCTTGACCCCGATGCGATACCGCTCGTGCCACCGCACCAGGTGCGGCGACGTGTGGACATGAACGGAAAGGCCCTGCGCCTCCAGAAGCGCACGGCAGAAGGCGGTGGCCGAGCCCTTGCCATTGGTGCCGGCCACATGAATGACCGGGGGCAGCTTCAGATGCGGATTGCCCAGGACCTCAAGGAGGCGCCGGATGCGGTCGAGCGAGAGATCATAGCCCTTGGGGTGCAGCCCCATGAGCTTTTCGATCTCGGCGTCGGCCAGGCTGACGATGGGGGCTGTCATCACATTCGTTCCGCGAGCGCGGCCTCACAGAAAACGTGGCTCAGGCCGAGGCCTTCTCGACGGGCTCCGCCACTTTCGCAGAAAGCGCCGTGTCGTTAGCAGGGCGCTTGGTCATTATCTTCAGGACGCGCGCCAACGTGTCCGGAATGTCGTGACGCTTGACGACCATGTCGACCATGCCGTGTTCAAGCAGGTATTCCGAGGTCTGGAAGCCTTCCGGGAGCTTTTCGCGGATCGTCTGTTCAATAACGCGCTTGCCGGCGAAGCAGATCTCGGCACCCGGTTCTGCGATATGCAGATCACCGAGCATTGCATAAGACGCCGTGACGCCGCCCGTAGTCGGGTTCGTCAGAACGACGATGTACGGCTGGCCGGCTTCCTTGAGCATGTCGACGGCGACCGTCGTGCGCGGAAGCTGCATCAGGGAGAGGATTCCCTCTTGCATGCGGGCACCACCCGAGGCCGGGAACATGACGAGCGGGCACTTTTCCTTGATGGCACGCTCGAAGGCCTTCACGATCGCTTCGCCAGCGGCAATGCCGAGCGAGCCGCCCATGAAGTTGAACTCGTGCACGACAGCGACGAGCTTCAGGCCCTGCACGGTGCCGACGCCGGCAACGATCGTGTCCTCCTGGTCTGTCTTGATACGGCTGTCTCTCAGGCGGTCCGTGTATTTCTTGGAATCGCGGAACTTGAGCGGATCCTGCGCCACCTTCGGCTGCGGTAGGGCCTCGTACTGGCCACCGTCGAAGAGGTCGGTCAAGCGCGCCTTGGCCGGCATCTTCATGTGGTAGCCCGAAGCCGGGATCACCCACTTGTTCTCTTCCAGGTCCTTGTGAAAAACCATCTCGCCCGTTTCCGGGCACTTGATCCAGAGGTTTTCCGGAACTTCGCGGCGACCCAGCATGGAATTGATGCGCGGGCGCACATAGTTGGTGATCCAGTTCACGCGGCTTACTCCTGATGTTTCGAACCGATATGGGGTGCTTATTCGGCAGCAGCAAGACGTGAGGAACGCACGCCACTCGCCAGTCCGCGCACCAGCGTGACGACGGCCTGAACCGTGTCCGCCGTCGCTTTTCCATCGGCTGTGAGGTTGGTGGCAACCTGATTGACGATCGCGGTCCCGACCACGACGCCATCTGCACTGGCGCCGATCAGGCGGGCATGCTCGGCAGTCTTGACGCCGAAGCCGACACAGATCGGCAGATCCGTGTGCGCCTTGATGCGCTGGACGGCACCCGACACACGGGATGGATCCGGCAGAGCGGAACCGGTGATGCCGTTCATCGAGACGTAGTAGACGAAGCCGGACGTGTTCTCTAGGACCTTAGGCAGGCGCTTGTCGTCGGTCGTCGGGGTGGCCAGACGGACAAAGTTGATGTCGCGGCTGCGGGCCGGAATGCAGAGTTCGTCGTCCATTTCCGGCGGCAGATCGACGACGATCAGGCCGTCGATGCCAGCAGCGAGCGCGTCATCAAGGAAACGCTCGACGCCATAGACGTAGATCGGGTTGTAATAGCCCATCATGACGATCGGCGTTTCATTGTCCGTCTTGCGGAATTCACGCGCAAGATCAAGCGTGCGCACGAGGGTCTGGCCGGCCTTCAGAGCCCGCTGACCGGCAAGCTGGATCGCCGGGCCGTCGGCCATCGGATCCGAGAAGGGCATGCCGAGCTCTATGACGTCGGCGCCGGCTTCCGGCAGGGCCTTCATGATCGCAAGCGACGTATCGTAATCCGGGTCGCCACCCATGAAATAGGTGACGAGTGCCGGGCGGCCTTCTGCCTTCAGGGCAGCGAAACGTTGGTCCATACGCGCAGTCATGATCAGAGCCCCATACCGAGAATCTTGCCGACAGTGAAGATGTCCTTGTCGCCGCGGCCGCAGAGGTTCATCACGATGATCTGGTCCTTGTCCATCTTGGGCGCGCGCTTGATGACTTCGGCAAGCGCGTGGCTCGGCTCGAGCGCCGGGATGATGCCTTCGGTGCGGGTCAACAGCTGGAAGGCAGCGAGTGCTTCATCGTCCCTGATCGGGACATATTCGACGCGGCCCATATCCTTCAGCCAGGAATGCTCCGGGCCGATGCCGGGATAGTCGAGGCCGGCGGAGATCGAATGCCCTTCCTTGATCTGGCCGTCGCCATCCTGCAGCAGATAGGTGCGGTTACCGTGAAGGACGCCGGGCGTGCCTGCCGTCAGTGAGGCGCAGTGCTCTTCGCCTTCGAGACCCTTACCACCCGCTTCGACGCCGACAATCCGCACGCTCTCGTCATCCAGGAAGGGATGGAACAGGCCGATTGCATTAGAACCGCCACCAACGGCTGCGATCAGCATGTCCGGCAGACGGCCTTCAGCTGCCATCATCTGCTCGCGGGTTTCGCGGCCGATGACCGACTGGAAGTCACGCACCATTTCCGGATAAGGATGCGGGCCAGCCGCCGTGCCGATCATGTAATACGTGTCGTCGACATTGGTGACCCAGTCGCGCAACGCCTCGTTCATGGCATCCTTCAGCGTGCCGTGGCCAGCGGTGACCGGCTTCACTTCAGCGCCGAGGAGCTTCATGCGGAAGACGTTCGGCGCCTGGCGCTCGACATCGGTCGCGCCCATGTAGACGACGCAGGGGATGCCGAAGCGTGCGGCAACGGTGGCAGAGGCGACACCGTGCTGGCCAGCACCGGTTTCCGCGATGATGCGGGTCTTGCCCATGCGCTTGGCGAGCAGGATCTGGCCGAGGCAGTTGTTGATCTTGTGCGAACCAGTGTGATTCAGCTCGTCGCGCTTGAAGTAGATCTTCGCGCCACCGAGTTCTTCCGTCAGGCGTTCCGCAAAATAGAGTGGGCTCGGGCGGCCGGTGTAATGGGTATTCAGATGCGCCAGCTCGGCCTGGAATTCCGGATCCGTCTTCGCCTTTTCCCATTCCGCCTGCAGGTCGAGGATCAGCGGCATCAGCGTCTCGGCAACGAAACGGCCACCGAAGATGCCGAAGCGGCCGTCTTCGTCTGGACCTTCACGGAAGGAATTGGGTTTCGGTGACTGGTTCACTTGACACTCCCTGAAACCGGCTGTGCACGATTGGCCTCGGCAACGGCCGCAAAAAACTCGTCCATCATCTGCAGATCCTTGACGCCCGGCGCGGATTCCACGCCGGAGGATACGTCGATTGCACGGGCTCCGGTTTCTCGCAGAGCCTCTGCGATGTTGGCCTTGTTCAGGCCTCCGGAAAGCATGTAATCGACGCTGTCGTCAAGCGAACGCAGCAGGCGCCAGTCGAAGGTTATACCATTGCCGCCGGGCAAATCCGAGCCGACAGGCGGTTTGGCGTCGAAGAGAAAACGATCGGCAATACCGATATAGGGCTCTATGCGCCTCAGGTCATCGGCATCGCGGATGGAAAATGCCTTCATGATCGGCAGGCCGGTCACGGCCTTGACAGTCAACAGGCGTTCCGGGCTTTCGTGGCCATGGAACTGCAGGATATCAGGACGCATCAGCGCAATAATCTCGTCGAGATCGTCATTGTCCGCATCGACGGTCACCGCGACGCTTTTGACCCGACCGCGAACGCGATCGGCGAGCGTTCCTGCGATATCAGGCTCAATGTTGCGAGGGCTTTTTTCGAAAAAGATGAAGCCAATATGGCTCGCGCCACGTTCGGCCGCACGATCGACAGCCTCCGGCGTCTTCAGTCCGCAGATCTTGATATCGGGTCTCATGGCAGCGAAGTCGCACGAAATCAAAAAAGAGTCGAGCCAATTTGCGACAAAGGCTGAATGGTCGCGGATCGCTTAAGCGAAGTCGATGGCATGAAGGGCCGAGCCATGGCGCTTCAGCCAGGACTTGGCTTCATCCATCTGCGGGCAGAGCTCTTTACAGAGTGCCCAGAAGTCCGGGCCATGGTTCATCTCGCGCAGGTGAGCAACTTCGTGGGCGGCAAGATAGTCAATGACGAGAGGCGGCGCCATGACGATGCGCCAGGAAAAGCTGAGTTTGCCATCCCAGGAACAGGAACCCCAGCGGCTACGGGTATCCTTGAGAGCCATGCTCTTAACCGGCTTGCCGACATTTTTGGCGTGAAGCGCGACCAGACGCTCCAGATCGCGGCGCGCTTCCTTCTTCAGGAAATCTGCGACACGCCTCGGCAGGTGATCTTCCAGGCCGCTGACGCTCAGCACATGGCCAATCTCGCTGTCGATCGACTGGGTAAGGCCGCGCAGCTGTCCGGTATGGACGATGCGATGCGGAATACCGCGGAGCAAGATCTCTCCCCCGTCCTCGATGCTGCCGACCGACTTCTGGCGCTTCAGTTTGGTGCTGAGCCAGCCTTGGTGCCGGTCGAGAAAGTCATCGATGTCCCGTTCGCGCAAACCATGGGGAATGGTCATCTTCAAGGCGCGTCCGCCTGGCTCGATCCTGAGCGTGATACGGGTTGCGCGGCTGTTCCTGCGAATTGTCAGCGGGATCGACCGGCCATTGACGGCGACGGCGCGCTCCAGCTGGATTGCTGGTTCTCGGAGGGGTTTCAGCTTTTTCAGCAGAGGAAACATGGTCCGTGTTCTAGCCGATTCGTGCGCGGGTCGCTGATCAAAAAAAGGCCGGCGCAGAAGCGCCGACCTCGGTCTCGTCACGTGAGCACCCGGCAAATCAGTTGCCGGTGAAGCCCTGGGTCGGAGCGGATTCGCCTGAAGTCTTCATCTGCTGACGGTCGCGCATGAAGCGGTCGAATTCTTCCTGGTCCTTCGCCCGGCGCAGTTCGCGGGCGTAGTTGTCAAATTCGGCACGCATCTCGTCGAGACGACGACGCTCTTCATCGAGACGCTCAAGTTCGGCCTTGCGCCAGTCGTCGAAAGCGACGTTGCCGGTCGAGGCAGGCGCAGTGTAGCTGTTGGAGCGGCACCAGGCGAAGGCACTATCGGCCTTCTGGTTGGCTTCCCGCTTGAAGCTCTGGAACTTCTCACCGAACAGGATGTAGGCAAGCATGGCCAGACCGAGCGGCCAGAAGACCATGAAGCCGAGCACCATCAGGGCGACGGTTGCCGGAGTCCAATCCGGCCGAAGCAGTGCTGACTGGTTCATCATCGATAACCTCGTTTTGCGCGGACAGCGGAATGCCATCCGATGGTTTCGATGTGGGAAATGGAGCCCTGCCCTTCAAGAAAGAAGCGGACCCAATCGGATAACCGACTGAATCCGCCAGTTAAATTCGAAAGGACGAAAGTATCAGTTGGCCTTGCCACCCTTGATGACACGCTTCACCGGCGTCGTCGCCTTGGCATTTTTCGTGTGGGTCTTGGCAAACTGGACAATGCGCGGGGCGATCTCGCGACGGAAACGCGACCCGTTGAAGACACCGTAGTGACCAACATCGGGCTGCATGTAGTGCAGGCGCATATCCTCGGGGATGTTCGTGCAAATGGTCTGAGCCGCCTTCGTTTGGCCGACGCCGGAGATATCGTCGTTTTCGCCTTCCACGGTCAGAAGCGCGACATTGCGGATCGCGGACGTGTCGACGCGCTTGTCGCGATGCATCATCTCACCCTTCGGCAGGGAGTGCTTGATGAAAACCGTGTCGACCGTCTGCAGATAGAATTCCGCTGTTAGGTCCATGACTGCGAGATATTCGTCGTAGAAGTCGCGATGTTTCTCAGCAGAGTCCCCGTCATTCTTGACGAGGTGCATATAGAATTCCTTGTGAGCGATCATATGCCGATCAAGGTTCATCGACATGAAGCCCGAAAGCTGCAGGAAGCCCGGATAGACGTTGCGCATGACGCCCGGCTGCGGCCACGGCACCTGCATGATGACATTGTCGCGGAACCATTCGAGCGGCTTGTCCTGCGCCAGCTGATTGACCGCTGTCGGATTGATGCGGGTGTCGATTGGGCCGCCCATGAGCGTCATGGACGCCGGAGCGCAGGTGTCGCCGTCAGCTTCCATCACGGCAACAGCGGCCAAAACCGGCACAGAGGGCTGACACACGGCGACGACATGCGTGTCTGGTCCCAGATGGTGCAGCATCTCGATGACGTAGTCGATGTAATCATCGAGGTCGAAGTCGCCCTCGGTGACTGGCACCATGCGGGCGTCGATCCAATCGCTGATGTAGACGTCCGCGCTCGGGAGCAAGGCTTCTACCGTGCCGCGCAACAAGGTCGCATAGTGGCCGGACATTGGGGCGACGATCAGAATCCGCGGGCCCTTGTCAGCGCCCGCCGGCAAGTGCCGCTTGAAATGGATCATGTCGCAGAAAGGTTTGCGCCAAACGATCTCTTCCTCGACCGTCACACTCTCGCCGTCGACTGTCGTCGTCGGCAGACCGAAAGTTGGCTTGCCGTAGCGCCGCGTCACACGTTCGAAGACCTCGAAACCAGCGGAAAAAGTGCGCCCGACGACTGTATGCGACCATGGGTTCAAAGGGTTTTTCCAGGCGAGGTTCATCGCGTCAGCGCTTGCCCGGAACGGTGCCATGAAAGCGTGGTTGAGTTCGTAGAGCTGATAGAACATCGGGTCGGTACCTCTGCCTCAGACCAAATTGGTCTGCGTTCATTCGCTAGACTAACAGACTTTGTGCATTGCAAAAGCCCGGATTTTCCCCAGGCCATCGCAGGGTGTCACCGCTGATTGCCTGTAATGATGCTCAGAAAGCCTTAAGGTTCCGCCCTCAGCTTTCAGTTAATTAGCAATCACAGTGTTCACCCGATTTTGCGCCCGCTACCCTTTCCGAGGCTTGCGATTTGCTGTTTGTTCCCAGACGTCCTCCCAAGACACGAATGAAGGAACATCATGACCTCCAGCAATCACCGCACTTCCGAATACAATGTCGATCCGATTTTTCTCGACAGATGGTCGCCGCGTGCCTTTGACGGCAGTATCATGCCGAAAGAGGACCTGCTCACCATTCTCGATGCAGCCCACTGGGCGCCGTCCGCGTTCAATTATCAGCCCTGGCGTTTCGTCTATGCGCTGAAGGGTACCGGGCTGTTCGAAAAGTTCCTCGACATCCTGGTCGAGTTCAACCAGAGCTGGGCGAAGAATGCGTCTGCTTTGGTCTTTGTCTTTTCCGACACGCTGAGCCGGCCTGCGGACGGATCTGAGCCCAAGTCCTATCGCAGCCATAGTTTCGATGCCGGTGCTGCATGGGGGCTTCTCTCGCTCCAGGCTATGAAGTCCGGTTATTTCGCCCATGCGATGACCGGGTTCAGCTTCGACCGTGGGCTGGCCGAGCTGGGCGCACCTGATGGATTTCATGTCAATGCAGTGGTCGCCATCGGCAAGCCGGGAGAAAAGGAAGTCCTGCCGGAGAGCTTGCGTTCGAGAGAAAGCCCGAATGATCGCAAATCGTTGGCCGAGGTCGCCTTCGAGGGCCACTTCTGAGCCGAGGCGTGGCTGGTTTCACGTGAATCACGTTAACCATGACGGGCAGAAAGTCTGTTGACAAAAAAGGGCCGCCTCACACGAGGCGGCCCTTTTCCAACAGGTTCGAGTGTGGCTCAGATGTCGAGGTTGGCGACGCTCAGCGCATTTTCCTGGATGAAGTCGCGACGTGGTTCGACTTCGTCACCCATCAGGCGCGAGAACAGACCATCGGCATCCGTCGCATCATTGACCTTGACCTGCAGCAGCGAGCGAACATTCGGATCGAGCGTCGTTTCCCAGAGCTGCTCGGCATTCATCTCGCCCAGACCCTTGTATCGCTGCATGGACAGACCCTTGCGGCCCGTCGCGAAAATCGAATCCAGCAGGGCGCGCGGCCCGGACATGTCGCTGCGACCATCCTTGCGCGCCAGGACCGGTGGTTCCGAATAGATCTCGCGCAGTCTCGTCGACATCTGGTCCATGTGGCGTGCGTCGGCAGAGCCAATCAGCGCCACGTCGACCGAGGCCACCTCCTTGACGCCGCGCACCATGCGCTCAAAACGCAGGCCACCTTCTTCGGTGACGACACCTTGCCAGCCGCGTTCGGTGTCTTCAGCGATCATGTCGAGACGACTTGCGACGAGCGCTGCCGTTGCCTCTGCCTGCTGGCGGTTGCCTGTGAGCTCAGGATTGAGCGCACCGGCGATCGCAGCCTGTTCGATGACATTGCGGTTGTAGCGCGAGTGCAGGCCATCGATCAGCGAGCGCAGACGCAGCGCATCCTGGATCACCTCGCGGAGGTCGGGGCCGGCACGGACTTCGCCATTGGCGAGCGTCAGCGTGGCTTCCTCGAGACCCATCGTGATCAGATAATCTTCGAGCGCCTTCTCGTCCTTCAGATACTGTACCGACTTGCCGCGCGAGACCTTATAGAGTGGCGGCTGGGCGATATAGAGATGGCCACGCTCGATCAGTTCCGGCATCTGGCGGAAGAAGAAGGTAAGCAGCAGCGTTCTGATATGCGCGCCATCCACGTCAGCATCGGTCATGATGATGATCTTGTGGTAGCGCAGCTTGTCGGCGTTGAACTCGTCCTTGCCGATCGACGTGCCGAGCGCCGTGATCAGCGTCCCGATTTCCTGGCTCGACAGCATCTTGTCGAAGCGTGCGCGTTCGACGTTCAGGATCTTACCGCGCAGCGGCAGGATCGCCTGGCTTTCGCGCGAACGGCCCTGCTTGGCGGAGCCACCTGCGGAATCACCCTCGACGAGGAATAGTTCGGACTTCGCCGGATCGCGCTCCGAGCAGTCCGCAAGCTTGCCTGGAAGCGAGGCTATGTCGAGCGCACCCTTGCGGCGCGTCAGCTCGCGCGCCTTGCGCGCGGCTTCGCGGGCGACAGCCGCCTCGACCACCTTGCCGACGAGGATCTTGGCTTCCGTCGGGTGTTCCTCGAACCAGGTGCTGAGCGCTTCGTTGACGAGGTTTTCGACAACGGGGCGAACTTCCGACGAAACGAGCTTGTCCTTGGTCTGGGACGAGAACTTCGGATCTGGCACCTTGACCGAGAGAACGGCCGTCAGGCCTTCGCGGCAGTCTTCACCCTGCAGCGTCACCTTCTCCTTCTTCGTGATACCGGAGCTATCGGCATAGGAAGTGACCTGGCGGGTCAGTGCGCCACGGAAGCCGGCCATATGGGTGCCGCCATCACGCTGGGGAATGTTGTTGGTGAAGCAGAGGACGTTCTCGTGGTAACTGTCGTTCCACCACATCGCGACTTCGACGGTGATGCCGTCCTTCTCGCCCTTGATGGCAACAGGCTTGTCGACCAGCGGCTTTTTCGAGCGGTCGAGATAGCGGACGAAGGCTTCGAGGCCACCGTCATAAAGCATCTCTTCCTGGCGGATGTCGGACTTGCGCTTGTCTGTCAGAAGAATGCGCACACCGGAATTGAGGAAGGCGAGTTCGCGCAGGCGATGCTCGAGCGTTCCATAGTCGAAATCGACATTGGTGAAAGTCTCGGTGCTGGGAAGGAAAGTTACTTCCGTTCCGGAACGACCTTCATATTCGCCGATCACCTTCAGCGGCCCATCGGCCACGCCATGGGTGAAGGTGATCTCGTGCAGCTTGTTGTTGCGGCGAATCTTCAGATTGAGCTTCACCGACAGCGCATTGACAACGGAAACACCGACGCCATGCAGACCGCCAGAGACCTTGTAGGAGTTCTGGTCGAACTTACCACCGGCATGCAGCTGGGTCATGATGACTTCGGCAGCGGACACGCCTTCGCCGGTATGGATGTCCGTCGGAATGCCGCGACCATTGTCGGTGACAGTGACCGAGCCATCGGCATTCAGTGTCACGGTGACGATATCGGCGTGACCGGCCAGGGCCTCGTCGATCGCGTTGTCGACGACCTCGTAAACCATGTGATGGAGGCCAGAGCCGTCGTCGGTATCGCCGATATACATGCCGGGGCGCTTGCGGACGGCGTCCAGTCCCTTCAGAACCTTGATCGAGTCAGCGCCATATTCGGCCGGTGCATCATTTTCCGCGATCGGCAAGTCGGTCATTCAGCAATCTTTCCAGTCAATTCTCAAAGGCCCGGCTGATTCGAATCAGCAGCTTCAAGTGGCCCGACTATAGGGGTTTTGGCCTGAGTTCCAAAGGCGAGGGCGTTGTTTCTCGTGGATAGAGAGGGCTTTTCAACCCCATCACGGCCGTTTTTTGGCGGTATCCAGAATATCCTGCATTTCTCGTATCACATCCGGAGAGAGCTGGCGAATCAGCTTGGCCAGATCATTCGCAAAGGCGGTGTATTCCGGCTTCATTCCCGATGTGTCGAGGACGACCCTTGGATCGGAACGACCGGCGGTAGAGAAAAGCTCTTCAGCTTCATCCCAGATGATGTTGAAGTATCCGGCCACACGCTGCAGGAAGTCGAAGTTGGGCAGGCCGCGCTTGCCGTGCTCGAGTGCCGAAAGGTAGGCCGGCGACACGCCGATGGCCGCGGCCATCTCCTTCTGGGAGACGCCCTTGCGCTCCCGCAATTGCCGTAGCGCATCGCCGAAAGGTGTCATCGACGATCCTGCCCGCGCCGGGACAGTCGCACATAGAGGGCACCATCCCCACCGTGCTGTCGCCCAGCCGGTTCATAGGAGGAGATGATGAAACGGAACTCCGGCATGGCGAACCACAAGGGTACTGCCCGCTTCAGCGCACCCTCGCTGCCCAGCGAACTGCCCTTGCCCGTGATAACCAGAACATGTCGCAACCCGCGCTCATGGGCGCGAAGCAGGAAGTCGAGGAGCATGCCATGCGCCTCACTCTGGATCAGGCCGTGGAGATCGACGCGGGCTTCAAGCGCCAGGTGACCTCGGGAGAGCTTGCGTTTGACCGGCTTTTCCAGAGGATGATGTTTATGCGGCGCCGGCTTGCGGTCAGCCCCGCTGTTGACCGCAGGAGACGGCAAGGCAGCCCTGTTCAGAGCTGGAACGTCCTTTTCCTCGACGGGCGCCTCGAACTGTTCCTCGAAACCCAGGAGTTCTTCCATACGTCCAGGCATGGGGCGGGTCGAACGCGCGACCTTGCCCCAGAGGATGCGATCTTCCGGATTGAGCTTTGGTCCACCCGACACTCAGACAAACCTCTCTGCCGCCTGCTTCGGGATCAGTATATAGAAATCCGCCGCATTGCGCACGGCACCGGCCAATTGACCGGCCTCATCGCCCGAGCCTGTGAAGATATCGCCGCGGGCCGGCCCGACAATCGCGGAACCCGTATCTAGCGCCAGCATGGCACGCGCAAAATCACGCCGGCCATCCATATGGGTCAGACCTGCGGCGTGAATGAAGAAGGGAAATCCGAAGGTATGGATCTGACGATCGACCGCGAGAGACCGTCCGGCGATCAGCGGAACCTTGGCGGCCGCAATGGGCCCGCGCGACAGATCATCCACTTCTGCTTCGCGAAAGAAGATGTAGGACCTGTTGTGCCAGAGGATTTCATCGACCCTGTCGGGGTGTTCGGCCAGCCAGTTCCGGATCGACTGCATCGATATCTCAGCGTCTGGGATCTCACCGAGATCGATCAAGAACCGGCCTATGCCTGAGAACGGATGCCCGGCCTTCGCGGCATAGGTTATCCGCCGAAGTCGACCGTCCGGATATCGCAAGCGTGCCGCACCCTGAACATGGGCGAAAAAGACATCGACTTTCGATCGGGCCCAAGCGATTTCCAGGCCCCTGCCCTCGAGCCAGCCCTGGTCGATTGCACGGCGGTCCGGATAGCCCGCAATTCTGTTCTCCAACGACAATCCGAAAGCATAGGACGGGTGGAGATCTTTCGGCCGATTGGTATCATCCACATCCACGAGGTCGAGGGGGCGGCGATAGAATGGATAAGGATACTCGTCGTCCTGCCGATCGCTGACGGCCACCTCGGGCTCGTAAAAGGCCGTGACGAGGCCTGACTTCACATCAGCGGGTTCGATAAAAAAAGGTCGAGTCTCTCTTTCGAAGAAGGACCGTGCCTCTTGGGCATTCCGTGGACTGTGCTCGCGTGCGCGTTCCAGCAGCGGCCGGAGGTCCTCAGTGGTGAGGCCCAGGGCGCCCGCCTTATATGGTTTGACCGACTGCAGGTAACTCCTGCAGTCGGCCATGGCAGCCCAGAGAGATGAGGGATCGTCGAGACTCCAGCCCGGCAGATCTTCGAATGAGACGGGCTTTAGGAGGAAGGCGGAACCGGTCTCGCTCATTGTTCCGCTTCGGTCGCGATCAGTTTCCAGTTTGGATCGCGGGAGCGGACGTCGCGCGCGAAGGTCCAGACGTCGTTGACCTCAGAGACTACCTCGGCGTCACCATCGATGATCGTGCCGTCCTTGTCGAAGGTCGCCGTGATCAGCTGGCTGACGATCCGAACCGTCACCTGCTCTTCGTTGTCGCGCGCTGATGCTTGCGTGATTTCGGACTTTTCGATGCCGACGAAGGTCGACTTCACGGTTTCGCCTCTGCTTTCGCGGTCGACAATCGCGCTTTCGAAGCCTTCGAACACTTCGCGGGAAAGAAGCCCCTTCAGTGTTTTCCGATCGCCGTCGGCATAGGCCATCACGATCATCTCGTAGGCGATCTTCGCACCGTTGAGGAATTCCTTCGGGCTGAAGCTCGGATCGTGGCGCAGAAGTTCACGGAGTTGGTCGTTCAGAGCCGTGCCGGCAGGTGCATAGGCGTCGACCGCGGTGAAGCGCTCGTCACCCGTCGCATCTTCACGTCGGGGCAGCGTGACAACCTTGCCGTCATCGCGCGCAGCGCCCTTCGCCAAATCGCGCTGTGCAAATGGATCAAAAGGCTGCTTTTCGTTGCCCGTGCGGCGGCCCAGCACACTGCGAAGCTGGAAAAAGATCAGCACCGCGGCGACCAAGAAGAACAATGTGACGAAATCGCTAGATCCCATGAATACCGCCGGGCTTGATTGAATTTGTTTTTTCAATCTCCCATATAGTCTCCAGCGCCGCATCATTCAAATGGCGAGACGCATTCTTTGCAGCGAGTGTGCGCCGACTCTTGCGATATCCGGATCACAAAGGCGTTTGGAGTCGTCTATGCGCCTGCCTCTGGTGCTCTTTCTCATCGCACCGCTCGTCGAAATCGCCAGTTTCATTGTTGTCGGACAGGCCATCGGCGTATTGCCCACCCTCGGGCTCATTATCCTGTCGGGCGTGGCGGGCGTGGCACTTTTGCGCGTTCAGGGAGCCGGCATTCTGCGCCGTCTGCAGAACGAGGCGCAGAAAGGCGTCGACCCGGGTCGGGAACTCGTTCATGCAGCATTGCTGGTCGTTGCGGCCTTCCTGCTCATCGTGCCCGGCTTTTTCGGCGACATCATCGGCATTCTCCTCTTTCTGCCCTTTGTCCGGGATTTCGCCTGGCGCATGATCAAGCCGAGGATCGTTGTGAGAAGTGCCTTCGCGGATCGCGGTTTTCAAACCGCTCGCCCGGCGGACGACAATGTTGTCGATCTCGATGACGACGAGTTTCAGCGAGAGCCCAATCGGAATTCTACGGATCCCGACTCGCCTTGGCGCGGACCGCGCATCGGCCGCGACTGAGCCGCCTTAGACCTTGCCGGCCCCAGGGTTGTAAGGTGAAGGTTCAAATGTTAGATGGCCTTAGCAATTCATCTTCAAGGACACGCCCTATGGCCGACAACACTCAGGGAACGACTTCTCCGTCCCTCAACATTCTCGCCCAGTACATCAAGGATTTCTCCTTTGAAAATCCAGGTGCACCGCGGTCGCTTCAGGCACGCGACAAGGCGCCGGCCATCAATATCAATGTCAACGTCAATGCGAACCCGCTCTCGGATACCGATTTCGATGTCGTGCTGACTCTGAATGCGGAAGCCAAGGACGGCGCCAAGGTCGTATTCGTGACCGAGCTCGTGTATGGCGGCGTGTTCCGGATTTCCGGCTTCCCGCAGGAACACATGCTGCCGGTTCTTTTCATCGAGTGCCCGCGCCTGCTCTTCCCGTTCGCCCGTCAGATCATCGCCGATGCCACACGCAATGGCGGCTTCCCGCCGCTGATGATCGACCCGATCGACTTTGCCCAGATGTTCGCCCAGCGCGTTTCCGAAGAACAGTCTCGCACCAAGAACCAGGCTGCACCGAACTGAGATTTCGGCAATCATCCAAGATGCGAAAAGGGCCCAGACGGGCCCTTTTTTCATGCGCTGTATTTGGCCCAGATGGCCTTGTCTTTCAGTCTGGCGACGAGCTTGGCGTGGCCTTCGACTTCCACGACCGACAGGCGCGGTGGCAGGGGCTGGGGCCGGTCGTAACTGATTTCGACCAGGTCCGTGATCTCGACGGACTGGTTCCGTCGAGTATCGACCGAGGTCAGGCCCAGGGCCGCCTGGCGGCCGCCCAGCATCTCGATGTAGACTTCCGCCAGAAGCTCGGAGTCAAGAAGGGCGCCGTGTTTGGTCCGGTGCGAATTGTCGATACCGTAGCGACGACACAAGGCGTCCAGAGAGTTCGGACCCATGGGATGCTTGCGGCGAGCAAGCGACAGCGTGTCGATCACGAGGTCCGACGGCACCGGCGGGATCGACAGCCGCTCGAATTCCGCGTTGATGAAGCCCATGTCGAAGGTCGCATTATGGGCGATCCACTTGGCGCCTTCGAAGAACTCCTGCAGCTCTCCGACGATGTCGGCGAATGCCGGTTTGTCTTTCAGGAAATCGTCCGAGATGCCATGCACGGCCAGAGCGTCTGGATGGACCTTGCGGTCGCCCGGATTGATGTAGACGTGGAATGTACGGCCTGTCGGGAAATGATTGAGCAGCTCGATGCCACCGATTTCGATGACACGGTCGGCCTTGTTGTCGAGACCCGTGGTTTCCGTATCGAAGATGATTTCACGCATGGTCCGGCCGGCCTGTCTGTTCGTTTATTTGTCTCAGGATGGATCTCACTTGCGCGCGCGCGCTGTCAATCCCATGCCCCGTATCGATCACATAGTCTGCACGAGCGCGCTTCAGCGCATCCGGTATCTGACGTGAAAGGATGACGTCGAATTTCTCCTCGCTCATCCCCGGACGTGAGAGAACCCGCTGCCTCTGGATCTCTGGTGCACAGCTGACAACGACGATCTTGTCCATCCTACCCTCCCCCGCCGTTTCAAAGAGGAGCGGAATATCCAGTACCACGACGGGGGTGCCTTGCTCGCGGTGGTGAGCGAGAAATGCTTCCTCTCGGGCTCGCACCAAGGGATGAACGATCTCCTCGAGGATTTTGAAGTTTGCCGGATTCTTCGCCAGATTCTGCGAAAGCAACTGACGATCGACTACGCCTGCCACCACTGCCTCCGGGAAAGCTCTGGAAATCGGTTCGACCGCTTCGCTGCGGTAGAGGTCATGGACGACCTTGTCGGCATCATTGACCGGGACACCTTCATCGGCAAACAGCGCCGCGGTGGTTGTTTTCCCCATGCCAATGGATCCGGTCAGTCCGATGACGATCATGAATGGCCCTCGATGTCCGCGAGAACGAGATTCCGCAATTCTTCGGTCACCTCGGGTTTCCGGCCAAACCATTTCTCGAAGCCGGGCGCCGCCTGGTGGAGCAACATGCCGAGCCCATCGACGGTGCTCACACCCACCCGTTCTGCCTGAAGCAGGAATGGTGTTTTCAGGGGGACATAGACGATATCGGTGACAAGCCCATCGCTTTTCATCCGCTCGAATGGAAGATGCGGCGCCTCTGTGCCGTCCATGCCCAAGGAACTTGTGTTGACAAAGAGCCCGGCCCCGTCGAGCAGGGTTTCCAATGCATCCATGCCATGCGCTTCAAGCGGCGCTCCAAATCGATGGACCAATTCCCGCGCGCGCTCAATCGTACGATTGACGACATGGATTTCAGAAATTCCGCGATCGCGAAGAGCCTGCAGGACGGCACGGCTTGCGCCCCCTGCTCCGAGAACAACGGCTCTATCGACATGGTCCCAGTAGGGTCGGCGCGCGTCAAGATTGGCGACGAAACCCAGGCCGTCCGTGTTCATGGCACGGAGGCGGCCATCCTCCAGCCAGAGTGTGTTTGCAGCACCGAGTTCCTCGGCGGACGGATCGACCTCGTCTGCCAAGAGGCATGCCGCCTCTTTGTGAGGGATCGTGATATTGCCACCACAATAAGGAGACTCGGATGTCTTCAGCGTGGCGATGAATTCGGCGAAGTCGCTGGGATCTACGGCAATCTTTTCGTAGGCTCCATCCAGTTCATACCTGGAGAGCCAATATCCGTGGATGAGTGGAGAGCGCGAGTGCTTGATCGGATAGCCGGCGACGAATGCCCGGGCAGACATTGTTTCACGTGAATCACGCATGGTTAATTCCATGTTGGCGGAGGGCTGCGAGGAGTGGAAGCAGCGGCAGGCCCAGAATGGTGAAGTAGTCGCCAGCGATGGCGTCAAACAATTGAACACCCTCCCCTTCCAGCTGATAACACCCAACGCTGGACAAGATGGTGGCTCCGTTTCTTTCCAGATATCCGGCTAGGAAGTCATCGGAGAAATCGCGGACCTGCATGCAGGCGCGAGAGACTTCGCTCCAGCGCACCTTGCCATCTTCGACGAGACAGACCGCGCTGTTGAGAAAATGCGCCTGGCCGCGCAGGCTTCGGAGTGTCTCACCGGCCTCTTCGATCGTTGTCGCCTTGTGGAAAATGCGGGGCCCCAGCGACATGGTTTGATCACATCCGATGACAACTGCGCCGGGATTTTTCCGCGAAACATCTGTCGCTTTGGCGATTGCCAGATGTCTCGCGATCGTCACCGGATCTCGGTTGGCTGCCGGCATGCGATCTTCGACTTCCCGCTCGTCGACGGCCGCCGGAATCGCGGTGAATTCGAGTCCGGCATTTTTCAGAAGCATCTGGCGCGCCATGCTACCAGACGCGAGAATCAAGGGTGATCCCATGATGGAAACTTTCGTGATGGCAATTCTTCTCGCTTAGCGTGGCTTGGGTCGAAGGGCAACGATGGCAGCAGCCGTCTCTTCTATGGAGCGCCGGCTTACATCGATCAGGGGCCAATTGTTGCGGGCGCAAAGAGACCTCGCATATTTCAGCTCCTCGGTGATCGAGGCTCGATCGACATATTCGCTTCGGTCGTATCCCGGGGTCGCGCCGAGTATCCGGTTTTCGCGGACTTGAGAGATGCGGTCAGAGGTTGCGATCAGACCGACGATCAGTGGCCGCTTTGCTGCGAGCAATGATTCCGGCAGAGGGACGCCCGGAACGATCGGCAGGTTTGCGGTTTTGATACCTCTGTTCGCCAGATAAATGCTGGTGGGGGTCTTCGATGTTCGGCTGATGCCAATGATGACCACATCAGCTTGATCGTAGTCTTCCGGCGCCTGGCCATCATCGTGATCCATGGTGAAGTTCAGAGCCTCGATGCGCGCGAAGTATTCGGCGTTCAAGACATGTTGAGCGCCCATTCGCCCTCGCGACGGTGCACCCAGATAGGCCTGGAACTTCTCGATGATCGGTGCGAGCACATTCACACAAGGCAAGCCAAGCTCATGGCAACCGGTCTCGATGAGCGCAGCGAGATCGTGGTCGACGATCGTGTAGAGGACTATCCCCGGTTCCCGATCGATCGCTTCAATCAGGGCCTTGATCTGCTTCTTGCTGCGGATCAGCGGATAGACGTGTTCTATCGCGTTCGATCCACGGAACTGCGCGGCCGCCGCGCGGCCGGCGGAGATGAGAGTCTCTCCGGTCGAGTCAGATATCAGGTGGAGATGGAAGAAGTTTTTCCGGTTCTCCACGTTGTTCTCCGTGCCCTGTTGATAGTTTGGGATAAACAGAGGTAGCGGCGGCAGGTCGCCCGGGGCAAGCGGAAAAGTGCCGATTTATCCACAATCCAGTCTGGCAGGGCATGTGATTCAGAGAGGCTGTGAATTGTGGTGATGATTGTCGGTTACGATGACGCCATCGACTCTTCATACCCAGTTAATCCATTCTCCAGTGGACCAGGAACGAATTGAAATAGCGGGTTAATTTCAAGTTATCCCCATTATCCCCCGAAGCAGCCGACATCTTTGGACGAGACAGCGGCGATGCGCCCAGGTGCGGAACAAGCTGTGATCCAGGATTAATCCTTGATAGTCAGAGACTCTTAGAAATAGAAGAAGATTCAATATCTCTTTTCTTTATTGAAAGGGCTTGAGCCTTGAGCACGCCGAACCGCAAAGTCCTGGACGTCTTGAATGGGAAGACGGTCACCCCGCCTCCGATCTGGCTCATGAGGCAGGCGGGTCGATATCTGCCGGAGTACCGGGAAACGCGGCAGAAGGCCGGGAGTTTCCTCGACCTCTGTTATTCGCCGGAGTTTGCCACCGAGGTCACGCTTCAACCGATCCGGCGGTACGCCTTCGACGCTGCCATCCTGTTTTCCGACATCCTTGTCATCCCGGATGCGTTGAAACGAAATGTCAGGTTCACCGAAGGACATGGCCCCCAGATGGACCCGATCGACGCGGACGGCATTGCCGGCTTGTCACCGGAAGGCGTGCTCGATCACTTGAAGCCCGTCATGGAGACGGTGTCTCGTCTGCGCATGGAGCTGCCGCAAGAGACGACGCTTCTCGGTTTTTGTGGGGCGCCGTGGACGGTGGCGACCTATATGATCGCCGGGCACGGGACGCCTGACCAGGCACCCGCCCGCCTGTTCGCCTATCGTTATCCGGAAGCGTTTCACCGGCTTCTGGATATCCTGGCTGAAATCTCGGCCGACTACCTCGTCGCACAGATCGACGCCGGCGCAGATGCCGTTCAGATCTTCGATTCCTGGGCAGGCGTTCTCGGCGAAGCGGAATTCGAGGCTTTTGCCGTGAAGCCGGTTCGGCGCATCATCGACTCGGTACGCGCCCGCAGACCCAATGCGAAGGTAATCGCGTTTGCTAAGGGTGCCGGGATCCTGCTCAAGCGCTATCGGCAGGATACCCGTGCTGATGCCATCGGCTTGGACTGGTCGGTTCCGCTCAGTTTCGCAGCCGAGCTGCAGAAGGATGGACCGGTGCAGGGCAATCTGGATCCGATGCGCGTTGTTGCAGGCGGTACGGCGCTCCATGACGGTATCGACGCCATTCTTCAGGCCCTGGGTCAGGGTCCATTGATCTTCAATCTCGGCCATGGGATCACGCCGCAGGCTGATCCTGCTCATGTCACCGATCTGGTCAACCAGGTACGAAACATCCGGTAAGGTGATGGAAAAGCAGATTGATGCCAATCCTGGTGCACGGGCTGCGAAAAAGGCAGCGGTCGCCCTCGCCTTCTTCGTGATTGTCGGTGGCGGCGTCATGCTGGCCGGACCTGATCAGGCCTATCCCTGGATCAAGGCGCTGCACGTCATCGCGATCATTTCTTGGATGGCCGGCATGCTCTATCTGCCGCGGCTTTTCATCTATCACAGCGACTGTGACCCATCGTCGGCGCAGGCCCAAACCTTTGCCGTCATGGAAGCACGGCTGATGAAGTTGATCATGAACCCTGCGATGGTCGTATCCTGGGTTCTCGGGCTCTATCTGGCCTGGCAGGTCTTCGAGTTTCAGGGTGGCTGGCTTCACGTAAAGATCGTGGCCGTTATCGCGCTTTCCGGCGTGCACGGGTATTTTTCCAAAGCAGTAAAATCTTTCGGCCGCGGCGAATACATCCGAACACCGCGATTCTGGCGCATGATGAACGAGGCGCCGACCCTGCTGATGATCGTTATTGTCGTTCTGGCTGTGGTGAAACCCTTCTGAGTTTTATACCTCCGATCGCTTTATTTTCGCCATTGCTGGCTTTTCGCTTGCGGTCGAATCCGCGAGTCGCTATTTTCGCGCCACCTCCTCTATTGGCTTGCGTATTATTCAGTCATTTGCGGCCTTCGCGATCGTACCGAATTCCACCAGCTCGCCGTTCCCCTTGAAAATCTATCTGACGTGGTCCCTCTTCATGGCTGAAATGAAGCTACAAGAACTCAAAAGCAAATCGCCGACCGATCTCCTGACCTTTGCCGAATCGCTCGAAGTCGAAAACGCGAGCACGATGCGCAAGCAGGAGCTCATGTTTGCGATCCTTAAGATGCTGGCGAGCCAGGATGTGGAGATCATCGGCGAAGGCGTGGTGGAAGTTCTCCAGGATGGCTTCGGCTTCCTGCGCTCTGCCAATGCCAACTACCTGCCAGGTCCGGACGACATCTACATTTCTCCGTCTCAGATCCGTCGCTTTTCGCTGAAGACGGGTGACACGGTTGAAGGTCCCATTCGCGGGCCGAAGGAAGGCGAGCGCTATTTTGCCCTTCTCAAGGTCAATACGATCAATTTCGAGGATCCCGAGAAGATCCGCCACAAGGTGCATTTCGACAATCTGACGCCGCTCTATCCCAATGAGCGTTTCAAGATGGAACTCGATGTTCCGACGTCCAAGGACCTGTCGGCCCGTGTTATCGATCTCGTGGCACCTCTCGGCAAGGGTCAACGCGGCTTGATCGTGGCTCCGCCGAGGACCGGTAAGACCGTTCTCCTCCAGAACATCGCCCATTCCATTACAGCCAACCATCCGGAATGCTACCTGATCGTTCTCCTGATCGACGAGCGTCCGGAAGAAGTCACGGACATGCAGCGGTCTGTGAAGGGCGAGGTTGTATCCTCTACCTTCGACGAACCCGCTGTGCGCCACGTGCAAGTTGCCGAAATGGTCATCGAGAAGGCCAAGCGCTTGGTCGAACATGGCCGGGATGTCGTCATCCTCCTCGATTCGATCACCCGCCTCGGCCGTGCCTACAACACGGTTGTGCCGTCTTCCGGCAAGGTCCTGACCGGTGGTGTTGACGCCAATGCCTTGCAGCGCCCGAAGCGCTTCTTTGGTGCGGCGCGTAACATCGAAGAAGGCGGTTCTCTGACGATCATTGCCACGGCTCTGATCGATACCGGCAGCCGTATGGACGAAGTCATCTTCGAAGAGTTCAAGGGCACGGGTAACTCCGAAATCGTGCTCGACCGCAAGGTCGCCGACAAGCGCATCTTCCCGTCCATGGACATCCTCAAGTCCGGCACCCGCAAGGAAGACTTGCTCGTTCCGCGTCAGGATCTCCAGAAGATCTTTGTGCTGCGCCGAATCCTGGCGCCGATGGGAACCACAGACGCGATCGAGTTCCTCATCGACAAGCTCAAGCAGACGAAGAATAATGGCGACTTCTTCGATTCCATGAACACCTGAGCCATCGGGGGACTACGTCTCCCCATGGTGGCGGCTGTAGGGTGATCACATGAGCACTCGAACTGTAACCATTTTTGCTCTGGCTTCCGGAGCACTTCCAGCCGGCGTCGCTATCATCAGGATTAGCGGGCCGGCTTCGTTGTCTATGGTGAAAGCCCTCACAGGGGATCTGCCAACGCCGCGTGCAGCGGCTTTGCGCACTGTTCGAACGCCTGACGGACATTTTCTCGATCGTGCGCTCGTTCTCACTTTTCCGGGTCCGCGCTCTTTCACAGGAGAGGATTGCGCCGAATTGCACCTCCATGGCGGAAGGGCTGTCGTCACCGCTGTCTTGAATTCCTTAGCCGGATTCGAGAATGCCAGACTGGCTGAGGCCGGTGAATTTTCACGGCGCGCCTTTGAAAACGGAAAAATGGACCTCCTGGAAGTTGAGGGGCTGGCGGATCTGTTAGCTGCTGAAACGGAGATGCAGCGAAAGCTGGCGAGTGAACAAGCCAGTGGGAACCTGTCAGCTGTCTATGATGCTTGGCGGGAGAAGCTGATCTATGCGCGCTCGATGCTCGAGGCTGAACTCGACTTCAGCGATGAGGGAGACATACCGGGGTCAGTGTCAGACCGTATCTGGCGGGATGTCAATGATCTCAAGAACCAGATCGATGACGCAATTGCCAATCTGCGAGCTGGTGAGATCATCAGAACCGGATTCAAGGTAGCTCTGGCGGGTCCACCAAATGCTGGCAAATCAAGCCTTATGAACGCCTTGGCGCAAAGAGACGTGGCGATTGTCACTGCGATAGCCGGTACAACCAGGGACGTGGTGCGCTGCGAGCTGGATATTGACGGCTACAAAATCGAATTGTTCGATACTGCCGGACTTCGCGAGACGACTGATATCGTGGAGCAGGAGGGTATCAGACGCGCGTACAGGACCATTGGGGATGCGGATCTCGTTCTCCAGCTTATGGATCTAACGGATCCTCAATCAGCTATGGATCAAGCCATTCCTGATGCCGTGCGGGTGGGAACCAAAGTCGATCTCCTGAATGAGAACCTTGATGCCAGAGCAGGGCCGGGTGTGATCAATATTTCGTCCGTGACTGGAATTGGTTTGAGTGCGCTTCGTCGACTTTTCGTTGATCGCGTGATGAGCAGTACCAATGTTGGAAGCCTTGCAATTCCAAGCCGTTTGAGGCATTCAGAGCGCCTTAGGGCCGCATCGCAGTTCTTAGGCGATGCACTGAGCGATCAGTCGAAGCCATTGGAGCTTCGCGCCGAAGATTTACGGCTCGCGTCGACCGAGCTAGCAAGAGTGACGGGTCGAATCGATACCGAAACGCTTTTGGGCAAAATCTTTTCGGAATTCTGCGTCGGCAAGTGATTCACGTGAAACAGGTTCATCGGACCATGTCTGACAGAGTATTCGACGTCATTGTAGTCGGTGGCGGGCATGCTGGAACAGAAGCTGCCGCTGCCGCGGCCCGGATGGGTGCGAAGACAGCACTCGTGACGCACCGTGCCGATACGATAGGTGTCATGTCCTGTAATCCGGCCATCGGTGGCCTCGGCAAAGGCCACCTCGTGCGAGAGATTGACGCACTGGATGGCATCATGGGCCGCGCTGCGGATCTCGGCGGCATCCAGTTTCGCATGCTCAATCGCAAGAAGGGCCCGGCAGTGTGGGGCCCGCGAACTCAAGCCGACCGCAAACTCTACCGTCAGGCAGTTCAGGGTCTCTTGGCCGAACACCAGAACCTTGAAATCATTGAAGCCGGCGTAACGGGGCTGATTCGTGACTCATCCGTAATAAATGGCATAATCCTAGACGATGGACGGTCCATTCGATCACGTTCCGTCGTCCTGACGACAGGAACCTTCCTGAATGGACTGATACATATCGGCGATAAGAAAATTCCGGCAGGGCGTGCGGGCGAACCACCTGCGCTTGGATTGAGCGCAGACTTGGCGGCTCTTGGCCTGAAGTTGGGGCGGTTGAAGACGGGAACACCGGCAAGACTTGACCGAAAGACGATCGCTTGGGACATGTTGGAGATGCAGGAGGCGGATGCCGAGCCCATTCCCTTCTCCTTTATGACTGTGGCAGTGTCTACTTCCCAGATTGCGTGCGGGATTACCCGGACCACGGCTGAAACCCATAGGATCATTCGCGAAAACATTCACAAGTCTGCGATGTATTCCGGTCAGATTGAAGGCGTAGGTCCCCGCTATTGCCCTTCGATTGAAGACAAGATCAATCGTTTTGGCGACCGGGACGGTCATCAAATCTTCCTGGAGCCCGAGGGTCTGGACGACGATACGGTCTATCCGAACGGGATCTCGACCTCCTTGCCGGAGGACGTGCAAGATGCCTTCATTCGGTCTATTCCGGGTCTGGAGAACGTGCGGATCATTCAGCCTGGATATGCGATCGAATATGACTATGTCGACCCACAGCAGCTTGACTTGACGCTGGCTGTGAGCAACGCCCAAGGTATCTTCCTGGCTGGCCAAATCAATGGCACGACTGGATATGAAGAGGCTGGCGCGCAAGGGCTCGTCGCTGGTCTCAACGCAGCACTACATGCGGCTGGCAAGACGCTCACCACTTTCAGCCGTACCCAATCCTACATCGGCGTGATGATCGACGACCTGACCTCGCGGGGTGTCGCAGAGCCTTATCGAATGTTCACGTCTCGTGCGGAGTACAGACTTTCGCTGAGACCGGACAATGCGGATATGCGCCTTACACCTTTGGGGCTGGAGTTGGATTGTGTGAGGACAGACAGGGCTCAGAAGTTCAGCGCATATCACGACTCACGTCTCGAGCTTTACGAGGCGCTCGACCAACTTGTTGCGTCACCCGCAGAGATGGCAGCTGCCGGTGTCACCGTTAATCAGGACGGCCGACGCCGGTCAGCTCAAGAGATTCTCTCCTATCCGGACCGCACTTGGGACGACGTTATTCGGATATGGCCAGACCTCTCTTCCTGGGATCGCCAGATCGCTGATGCGGTGGCGATCGATTGCCTTTACCGGGTATATCTCGAACGCCAGAGCGCCGATATCACCAGTGTACGGGCCGAAGAGGACCGGCAAATTCCTGCGGATTTCGACTATGCGGCTTTGTCCGGTCTGTCTAATGAACTGAAATCGAAGCTTACGCGTCAGCGGCCGGTGAACGTGGCTCAAGCTTCTCGTATGGAAGGTATGACTCCCGCGGCAGTGGCACTCTTGATTGCGCATCTGCGAAAAAACCCTCGGATCAAAGTGGCGTCCTGAATGCAGAAATTACCTGGCGTAGAATTCGGCCTCACTGTTTCACGTGAAACGCAGGAGCGCCTCGAGAGTTTTGTGCATCTCTTCCTCAAGTGGTCCAAAAGCATAAACCTTGTAGCGCCGTCGACAGTTGACCAATTATGGAAACGTCATATCCTCGACTCGTTGCAACTCCGTAACGTTATGGATATTTCGGGGCGCTGGATCGACCTTGGGAGTGGCGGTGGCTTTCCAGGTATTGTCACAGCGATCCTTCTCGCAGAGGGTGGGAGGGGCTGGATCGACCTCGTCGAGAGCAATCACAAGAAGTGCGGTTTTCTGCGCATGGCGCTTGCCGAAACCGGCGGCCTTGGCGCTGTCCATCCTGTCCGCATCGAGGATGCCAGTCATACGCTTCCCGCACCGGACTACATTTCTGCCCGCGCTCTTGCCGAACTTCATGTTCTTTTCGACTATGTCCAACCTTGGGCAACAAAAAATCCCCGCCTGAAGCTCATCTTCCACAAAGGACGGGATTATCGATCAGAGGTCGATAAAGCGCGTGGTCGGTGGGACTTCGATCTGGTAGAACACCAGAGCGTGGTCGAGACGGACTCCGTAATATTGGAAATCGCCTCCCTGACACGCAGGGTTTAACGCTTCGGGTGCCAAATGAGTCTCGAAAAGAACCGTATCATCACCATTGCCAATCAAAAGGGCGGTGTGGGCAAGACCACGACTGCGATCAATCTGGCAACTGCGCTTGCGGCAATCGGGGAGCGCGTTCTGATCGTCGACCTGGATCCCCAAGGAAATGCTAGCACAGGCCTGGGCATTGACAGACGCGACCGACGCCTCTCCTCATATGACGTCTTGATCGGAACTCACTCTGTATCAGAGGCCGTGCTCGATACCGCTGTACCGAACCTTTCCATTGTCCCGTCGACCATGGATCTCCTCGGTTTTGAAATGGAAATTTCGCAGCAGCCTGATCGGGTCTTTCGCCTCAAAAAAGCGCTCAACCTGGATGACGCGCGCAGCTATAGCTACGTCCTGCTGGATTGCCCCCCTTCCTTCAACCTCTTGACTATGAATGCGATGGCAGCGGCCCACTCTGTGCTCGTGCCACTACAATGCGAGTTCTTTGCGCTGGAAGGTCTTAGCCAGCTGCTTGATACGATCAATCAGGTTCGCCAGACAGTGAACCCAACGCTCGACATTCAAGGCATTGTGCTGACCATGTTCGATTCGCGGAACAACCTTGCACAACAGGTGGTCAGCGATGTTCGAGAGCATCTTGGAGAAAAGGTTTACGCGACGCTGATCCCGCGCAATGTTCGCGTGTCGGAAGCACCGTCGTATGGTAAGCCGGCTATCCTTTATGATCTCAAATGTGCCGGCAGTCAGGCCTATCTGCAGCTTGCTTCGGAAGTCATTCAGCGCGAGCGGCAACGTAAGGCAGCCTAATCTTCGTATAAGGGTATAAGTATGAGCGAAGACGTATCGAAACGGCGACTCGGTCGCGGTCTTGCGGCGCTGATCGGGGAAATGGATCAGCCTGTTCCCGTGGGCGAATCGCGTCCGGCGATCAATCCCGACCGGACAATCCCTATTGAATTCGTCGCTCGGAGCCCCAAAAACCCACGCCGCTACTTCGATGAAGCTGAACTGCAGGACCTTGCTGGGTCAATTCGCCAGCACGGCATTGTTCAGCCTGTCGTCGTCCGCACCATCAACAATGACCGCTACGAGATTATCGCCGGCGAGCGGCGCTGGAGGGCGGCGCAGCTGGCAGGACTCGTCGAGATCCCGGTGATCGTACGGGATGTCGATGATCGGACAGCACTCGAACTCGCAATTGTCGAAAATGTCCAGCGTGCGGATCTCAATCCTCTGGAAGAAGCCCTGGGTTACGAGCAGTTGATTGCCGAACACGGCTATACCCAAAATGACCTCGGGGAGATCATTGGGAAGAGTCGAAGCCATGTCGCGAACAGCTTGCGTCTGCTCAAGCTTCCGGACCCGGTACGAGACATGCTGGCCGATGGGAGCCTGTCCGCTGGTCACGCACGCGCCCTGGTTTCAACGCCTGATCCTGTCACCTTGGCCAAGACCATCGCCCAGAAGGGGCTTTCCGTTCGCGATGCTGAGAAACTGGCGCAGAATCACATCAAGGCTCAGCATGATCCAGTGCCGGCAGACAATCGGGAGCCGAAGGATTCGGATACAATTGCCCTGGAGCGCAGCCTTTCTGACCGGCTTGGTCTCGCTGTCTCCATCAATCACAAAGGCAGTGGCGGGCAACTGAAGATCAACTACAAGTCACTCGATCAACTCGAAGAGATCTGCAGACTGCTGGAGGCGCGCTGATCAGGCGCGCCGATTACGCCGGGCAGACTGTAATGTCGTCGCCAGCAGTGTCTGAATAGCGACGTTATCTTCGAGAGCTGCATTCTGGCGGCTCTGCAGGATCGCTGCATTCAAGCGTCCAGTCTCCCGTGCGAGGTCAGAACTGTTCCAGTTGCGTAATGCTTTTTCTACAATCGGTTTTCGCTTAAAATGGATCCCGCGTCCCAGCGTTTGCATGATCTGAGCGGCCTGCTGCTGCCGCTCCTCCATTTCCAGCCGCATTGTTTCCAGCAATTGCAATTGCTTCATCGTTCCCTGAAGGACGAGAAAGACCGCAGTTTTTGATGCGATGACCTTCTGCACCGCATGCAGGAAACCATCCAGATCCCCTGACAGGACGGCGTCCACAACTTCGTCGGTTGACACGGCACTTGCGTCGCCAACAATGTCGAGGACATGGGCTTCATCGATAAGCTCATCCTTCATGCAATAGAGAATCAGCTTCTGAACCTCGTTGCGGGAGGCAATGCGATCGCCGCCGATCGAATCGAGGAGAAGTTGTCTCGCTGCTGGCGTTATTCGCATATTGACGGCAGCAAGCTCACTGTCGATCAAACCGTTCAGAGCCCTGGCGTCATCCTGATAACAAGCAATACAGGCAATGCTTCGCTCGCTCTCGGCCACTTTACGAAGCGCTGAGCCTTTCTTCAGGTCGCCGGCCTCGACCAGCACATGGCTTCCTTCCAGGGGGCGAGAGGCAATGTGCACCAACCCGTCGACCAACTGCTTTTCGTTGGCTGCACCCCGGATCCAGATGAGCTTTTCGCCTCCGAACAGGCCAAAAGCATTGACTTCATCCATCAATCTTCCCGGATCGGACTGGATGTCGGACGCGTCGAGCTTGATGAGGGCAAATCCGTCTGTCAGGTCAACGCCCGTAGACTTCGCAATCTGTGCACCGCGTTCCGACACAAGGCCCCGATCGGGACCATAGACGACAAAAATTCGGTAATGTCGCGCCGACTTCTGCAGAAAACCTTCGAACTCGTGAGACTTGATTTCCGCCATGGCCGCGATCAGCGACCAAGGGCCATGGTGAGATCGGCGTAGATCAGTTCGGCCAACTCTCGAGCTGCCCGGGTCTCCGCATCGCGTCTTGCTCGTAGTTTCGCGAACTCCTGGCGCGGGTAGTCGAACAGGGCAACGGCTTGACGGCGTCCCGTCTTCAGAACGGTCTCATCCGAGATACGCTTCAGTGTATAGGTTCCTGTGGCAACGGCGCGGCCCGAGTTCGGTGTGTCGGCACCTGCCTCCAGAAGGATGCCACCGATCGAACTGGTTACCTCCAGATCGACTTGGTACTGCGGCGTCTTCGTTTCGTCTCCGCCGCTGGTGAGGAAGATGAGCCGATTGCGCGCCTCCAGTCCGACCCGGCTGGAGGCCTCGGAATAGGCGATCGCGGCGAGAGCGCCGCGGGTTTCACCATTGGTGTCCTGATAAAGGGGACGCGCCTGACAACCTGCAAGTAGCAGGGCCGCACCGATCAGAACCGAGCGCCGAAGCACCGTGGAAGGCTTGAGTTCAGAGGACAATATTCACGATCCTTAGCGGGACGACGATGATCTTCTTCGGAGCCTGACCGTTGAGTGCGGTCTTGACGGCGTCAAGAGCCAACACGGCTTCCTGAACTGCATTCTGGTCTGCGTCGCGCGCGATTGTCAATTCGGCGCGCTTCTTGCCATTGATCTGCACAGGCAGAACAATTTCGTTTTCAGCGACCAGACCTTCATCAAACTGCGGCCAGGCTGCCTTGGCAATCAGGCCCTCGTTGCCGAGGCTGGACCAGCATTCTTCAGCCAGATGCGGCGTCATCGGTGCAATCAACTGGATGAGAATTTCGGCGGCATTGCGCACGGCTGCGACATAGGCAGTGTCGCCCTGCCCTGCTGCGACATTGGTCAGCGGCGCGGCAAGCGCGTTTACCAATTCGTAGATGCGCGCGATCGCTTTGTTGAATGCGAGCTTATCCAGATCTCCCTGCACAGCCTTCAGCGTCTTGTGCGCGATCTGCGAGACGGCAAGCCCTTCACCTTCCTTAGCCGGATTCGGCGAGACGGACTTCAGTCTGTCGGATGCTTCCGAAACCAGGCGCCAGACGCGCTGCACAAAGCGGTGTGCGCCTTCTACGCCGGCTTCGGACCAAATTACGTCACGGTCCGGCGGCGAGTCCGAGAGAACGAAGAAGCGAGCCGTATCGGCGCCGTAGGAACCGATGATGTCATCGGGGTCGACGACATTCTTCCTCGACTTCGACATCTTCTCGATCGAGCCGATCTTCGCTTCCTGGCCATTGGTCAGGAGATATGCCCGGCGAGTACCGTCAGTTTCCTCGATCCGCAGGTCAACCGGAGCTACCCATTCGCGCTCGAGGCCTTCGCCGATGCTATAGGTCTCGTGCACGACCATACCCTGGGTGAAGAGACCCTTGAAGGGTTCCTTGATCGCTACGTGACCTGTCTCGCGCATCGCGCGGGTAAAGAAGCGCGAATAGAGCAGATGCAGGATCGCGTGCTCGATGCCGCCGATATACTGGTCGACCGGCAGCCAATGGCTGGCAACAGCCGGATCCGTCGGATTGTCTTCCCACGGCGCGGTGAAACGGGCGAAGTACCAGCTGGAATCGACGAAGGTGTCCATGGTGTCCGTCTCGCGACGGGCATCCTTGCCGCAGTACGGGCAGGCTACATGCCGCCACGTGGCATGACGGTCGAGCGGGTTGCCAGGCTTGTCGAAGCTGACGTCATCGGGCAGACGGACCGGAAGATCCTTCTTCGGGACAGGCACGACGCCGCAATCATCGCAGTGAATGACCGGGATCGGGCAACCCCAGTAACGCTGACGGGAGATGCCCCAGTCGCGCAGACGGAAGTTGACCTTGCGCTCGCCCTGCGGCGCGCTGTTCAGCTGCTGCGACGACAGACGCTTGGCCACTTCCTCAAAGGCTTCCGTCGTGCACATGCCATCCAGGAAGCGCGAATTGATCATCACGCCGTCATCGGTAAACGCGGTATCGCCGATCTCAAAGGTCGCAGCGTCGCTGTCCTTCGGCATGACAACCGGGACTACCGGCAAGTCATACTTGCGGGCGAAGTCCAGGTCACGCTGGTCGCCGGAGGGGCATCCGAAGATCGCGCCCGTGCCGTATTCCATGAGCACGAAATTGGCGACGTAGACCGGCAGTTCCCAGCTCGGATCGAGTGGGTGCTTTACCCGGATACCGGTATCAATCCCCTTTTTCTCGGCTGTTTCCAGAGCCGCAAGCGACGTGCCGGCATGACGGCATTCCTGGCAGAAGGCATCAACGGCTTCGTCACGCGCTGCAGCTTCCTTCGCCATCGGATGATCGGCGGCGATCGCCAGGAACGACGCACCGAACAGGGTATCGGGACGGGTCGTGTAAACCGTGACTTCGCCCGCCTCGCTGCCGGAGGCCACTTCCCATCGCACGGCCATGCCTTCCGAGCGGCCGATCCAGTTCTTCTGCATCAGCCGGACCTTTTCAGGCCACTGGTCGAGCTCGTCCAGCGCGTCGAGCAGATCCTGGCTGAAATCGGTGATCTTGAAGAACCACTGAGTCAGTTCGCGCTGTTCGACCAGCGCACCCGAACGCCAGCCGCGACCGTCGATGACCTGCTCGTTGGCGAGCACAGTCATGTCCTCGGGGTCCCAGTTGACCTTGGAATTCTTGCGATAGACGAGGCCCTTTTCCAGGAAATCCAGGAAGAGGTGCTGCTGGCGATGGTAGTAGTCGACGTCGCAGGTCGCGAATTCGCGTGACCAGTCGAGCGACAGGCCCATGGACTTCAGCTGACCACGCATGGTGGCAATGTTCTCATAGGTCCAGGCCTTGGGATGAACCTTGTTCTTCATCGCCGCGTTTTCGGCCGGCATACCGAAGGCGTCCCAGCCCATCGGGTGCAGAACGTTGTAGCCGCGGGCACGCTTGTAGCGAGCCACAACGTCGCCCATCGCGTAGTTGCGGACATGGCCCATATGGATGCGTCCCGAAGGATAGGGGAACATCTCAAGGACGTAGTATTTCTCGCGCGGATCAGCATTGTCCGTCTCGAAGACCTTGTCTTCGGACCATTTTGCCTGCCAACGGGGCTCAGCGTCGCGCGGATTGTAACGTTCGGTAGCCATGGATTGCATTTCCGGGAATAGCATCAAAAAGAGAGGGCCGACCTTCATCATGAAACCGGCCAAGCGTCAAGTTTTTGAGGCATTCGCGTGGCCTTTCCGCGCCCGCGCTTGCCATCGTCTGAGGCTGCGATTAACCCCTTGCAGAAAGTTCTGGTTACGCCAGATATCGAGCAGATCAAAACGAGGATTTGGCATGTCAGTTGAAGAGCGGCTTCAGGACGTTCGGGACAAAATCGCGAAGGCAGCGGAAGAAGCAGGTCGTGAGCCGGATTCGGTTTCGCTCGTTGCTGTGTCGAAAACCTTCGATGCCGAGCATATCAGGCCTACAATTGAAGCGGGTCAGCGGGTCTTCGGGGAAAACCGAGTGCAGGAAGCGCAGGGCAAATGGCCAGCCTTGAAGGCTGATACACCTGCCATCGAGCTTCACCTGATCGGCCCCCTGCAGTCGAACAAGGCTGCCGACGCCGTGGCGCTCTTTGACGTCGTCGAAACTGTCGATCGCGAAAAAATCGCGCGTGCACTTGCGGAGGAAGTGAAAGGTCAGGCGCGCAGTATTCGCTTCTACATCCAGGTCAACACGGGCCTGGAGCCGCAGAAGGCTGGGATCGCGCCCGACGATGTGGCAGCCTTCGTAACCCTCTGCCGGGATGACCTGGGCATGCAGATCGAGGGGCTCATGTGCATCCCACCGGTCGATGAAAATCCGGGTCCGCATTTTGCACTGCTGGCAAAGCTTGCCGGCGAAAACGGTCTCAAGAAGTTGTCGATGGGCATGTCGGGCGATTTCGAGACGGCCATCGGCTTCGGGGCGACCAGTGTGCGTGTCGGTTCGGCGATTTTTGGCACACGTTAAGTTGCCTTAGACCTTCGGCATAGCGCTTTGGTCTCTCTTCCCTCCTCTCTTCGTCGATCCTAAAATGACGGTAAAGGCGAAAGCCGAAGCGTTGTCACGGGAGGATCGACATGCGCGACAGTTATCAGGACATTTATGATTCCTGGAGGGCGAACCCCGAGGGCTTTTGGGGTGGCGTGGCGGAGGAGATCCATTGGTACAAAGCGCCGGCGGTAGTCTTCGATCCTTCACAAGGCAGCTACGGCCGCTGGTTTTCCGGTGGGGAAACCAACACCTGCTTCAACTGCATCGACCGCCACATTGAAGCAGGACGCGGGGCGGAGACTGCGGTCATCTATGATAGTCCAATGACCGGGCAGACGGCCCGCTATAGCTATGATGACGTGTTGACCGAGGTCTCGGCTACCGCCGCCGTGCTGCGCAATCATGGCATTGGAAAGGGGGATCGCGTCATCATCTATATGCCGATGATCCCGGAAGCCGTCTTCTCCATGCTCGCCTGCGCGCGCATCGGTGCCGTACATTCCGTGGTCTTTGGAGGTTTTGCAGCGCACGAGCTTGCCACCCGTATCGATGATTCCGGGGCGAAGGTGGTGATCGGCGCGAGCTGCGGTCTAGAGCCGGGGCGTATCGTTCCCTACAAGCCACTGCTCGATCAGGCTATCGACATGGCCAAGGTCAAACCCGATTTCTGCCTGATCCTGCAGCGTGACCAATATCATGCGCCGTTACGCTACGAGCACGGCGATGTGGATCTCGCCCAGGCGATCGAGCAGGAAAAAGCAAACGGGACCAAAGTCGATTGCGTGCCGGTGGCGGCAACCGATCCGCTCTATATCCTCTACACATCAGGGACGACGGGCCAACCCAAGGGCGTCGTGCGCGACAATGGCGGTCACATGGTCGCGCTCAACTGGACCATGAAGAATGTCTATGGCGTCAAGCCAGGGGAGGTTTTCTGGGCGGCATCCGATATCGGTTGGGTCGTCGGGCATTCCTATATCGTCTATGGCCCGCTGCTGGCCGGAAATGCGACAGTCATCTTCGAAGGCAAGCCCGTGGGCACGCCGGATGCCGGCACCTTCTGGCGCGTGGTGAGCGATCATGACGTCAAAGTCCTATTCACCGCGCCAACGGCATTCCGTGCGATCCGTCGCGACGATCCCGAAGGTGACCATGTCGCCCGCTATGATCTTTCGGGGCTGCGCGCGCTGTTTCTCGCAGGCGAGCGGGCTGACCCCGAAACCCTGAAATGGGCGGAGCGGATTCTCAAAGTCCCTGTTATCGATCACTGGTGGCAGACGGAGACCGGCTGGGCCATCGCCGCCAATCCGGCGGGTCTCGGACTGCTTCCCGTGAAACACGGGTCACCGACCAAGGCTATGCCCGGCTATGCGCTCGATGTTCTTGACGATGCCGGCCATCCCGTGGCCCCCGGCACGCTGGGCAATATCGTCGCCAAGCTGCCCCTGCCCCCGGGTTGCCTTGTTACCTTCTGGAATGCCGACGAGCGTTTCCGGACCTCGTGCCTGGAAGAATTCCCCGGGTATTACAAGACGGCCGATGCCGGTGTGATCGACGAGGACGGTTATGTTTTCGTCATGGCCCGCACAGACGACATCATCAATTGCGCGGGCCACCGCCTTTCGACAGGCGGGATGGAAGAGGTCTGTGCAATGCATCCCGATGTGGCCGAATGCGCTGTCATCGGCATCGCCGATGAGCTCAAGGGCCAGATCCCCTGCGGCTTCCTGGTGTTGAAGAAAAACGTCCACCGCGACCATGCCCTGATCTCCAAAGAAGTCGTGCAGCTGGTGCGCGACGAGATCGGCCCGGTGGCCGCCTTCAAGATGGTTTTGATGGTGGATCGTCTGCCGAAGACCCGTTCGGGCAAGATCCTGCGCGGCACCATGCAAAAGATCGCCGATGGCCTGCCCTGGAAGATGCCGGCGACGATCGACGATCCTGCCATCCTGGACGAGATAACCGCCGTTCTGCAGGCCCATGGGCAGGTGCCTGCCATTGCCAAATCTGCCGCGAGCGCATGAGCCTGATTTCGGGCATTAAAAAACCCCGGCCGCCAGGGGCAGCCGGGGCTGAAATATGTTGATCGAAGGTCAGTACTGGTCGTCTTCCTCGTCTGCGGGACGATCCGACTTGAGCGACTGAAGCTTGGCAAAGACGGCGTTGGCGTCGATTTCCTTCTCTTCCTCGCGGTCGTAGTTGAAACCGGCATTTTCCGTTTCGCTCGCAGACTGGAGGGTCGCGCCGAGTTCGGCAGCGGTGGGCAGCGGACGGCCCTTCGAGGCCTTTTCCACTTCGAGATCGAGGTCAATCTGGCTGCAGAGGCCAAGGGTTACCGGATCCATCGGCGCAAGGTTTGCAGAGTTCCAATGGGTGCGGTCGCGGATCTGCTCGATCGTCGACTTCGTTGTGCCGACGAGGCGGGAAATCTGGGCGTCCTTCAGTTCCGGATGGTTGCGCACGAGCCAGAGGATGGCGTTCGGGCGGTCCTGGCGCTTCGAAACTGGCGTGTAACGCGGGCCACGACGCTTGGAGTCGGGTACACGAACCTTCGGCTCCGAGATCTTGAGCTTGTAGTTCACGTCCTTCTCGGCGCGGGCGATTTCGTCACGCGACAGCTGGCCGGTTGCGATCGGGTCAAGACCCTTGATGCCCTGCGCTGCTTCGCCGTCCGCAATTGCCTTCACCTCGAGCGGGTGCAGCTTGCAGAACTGCGCGATCTGGTCGAATGACAGCGCGGTATTGTCGACGAGCCATACAGCGGTCGCCTTCGGCATGAGCAGTGTCTGAGCCATGGATACAATCCTTCTGAGGGTCCGCGCCGGTTGTCGCGGGCCGTGGGTTTAAACCACTATTTCCGGGAATTCGGCGTCCTTATAGCGATTATGTAACGAAATTGCAATTCGCGAAGTCGCGAATGACCTTTGTCTAATTGCTGGCTGTTTTTCACCTGCTATGTATGTCGGCGATAGGCCGGGGAGGACGGTCCTGGTCGCCAGTAGTGGCCCGTCAACATGAGGAGGAATTCATGTCAGCCAAAACCTATCCGGTGCTGAAAGCGGCGAAAGTCCGCGCCCTGATCGACGATGACAAGTATCAGAAATGGTACCAGGAGAGCATCGAGGATCCGGAGAAGTTCTGGGGCAAGCATGGCAAGCGCATCGACTGGTTCAAGCCCTATACCAAGGTCAAGAACACGTCCTTCAAGGGTAAGGTCCCGATCAAGTGGTTCGAGGACGGCCTGACCAATGTCTCCTACAACTGTATCGACCGTCACCTGAAGACGCATGGCGAACGCACCGCCATCATTTGGGAAGGTGACAACCCGTATATCGACAAGAAGATCACCTATAACGAGCTCTACGAGCATGTGTGCCGTATGGCAAATGTCTTGAAGAAGCACGGCGTCAAGAAGGGCGATCGCGTCACCATTTACATGCCGATGATCCCGGAAGCCACCTATGCCATGCTCGCCTGTGCGCGCATCGGGGCCATCCATTCGGTCGTCTTCGGCGGCTTCTCTCCCGAAGCGCTTGCCGGACGCATCGTCGACTGTGAATCGACCTTCGTCATCACCTGCGACGAGGGCGTTCGGGGTGGCAAGCCGGTGCCGCTCAAGGAAAACACCGATATCGCGATCGATATCGCTGCCAAGCAGTATGTCATCGTCAACAAGGTTCTGGTCGTGCGCCGCACTGGCGGCAAGATCGGCTGGGCGCCGGGCCGTGACATCTGGCATCACCAGGAAGTTCACACGGTCAAGGCAGAATGCCCGCCGGTGAAGATGAAAGCGGAAGATCCGCTGTTCATCCTCTACACGTCGGGTTCGACCGGCAAGCCGAAGGGTGTCATGCATACGACGGGCGGCTATCTCGTCTATGCCTCGATGACGCATGAATATGTCTTCGACTATCACGACGGTGACGTTTACTGGTGCACGGCTGATGTGGGCTGGGTCACCGGCCATTCCTACATCGTCTACGGTCCGCTTTCGAACTGTGCCACGACGTTGATGTTCGAAGGTGTTCCCAATTTCCCTGATCAGGGACGTTTCTGGGAAGTGATCGAGAAGCACAAGGTCAACATCTTCTACACGGCACCGACGGCCATCCGCTCGCTGATGGGCGCCGGCGACGACTTCGTCAAGCGTTCGGACCGTTCGTCGCTGCGCCTTCTCGGTTCGGTCGGTGAGCCGATCAATCCGGAAGCGTGGGAATGGTATTACAACGTCGTTGGCGAGCAGAAGTCGCCCGTCGTTGATACCTGGTGGCAAACTGAAACAGGCGGCATCATGATCACGCCGCTGCCGGGTGCCACGGCCCTCAAGCCCGGTTCTGCAACCAAGCCGTTCTTCGGGGTAAAGCCGGAACTGGTCGATAACGAAGGCAATGTTCTGGAAGGTGCTACCGACGGTAATCTCTGCATTACCGACAGCTGGCCGGGCCAGGCGCGGTCCGTTTATGGTGACCACGATCGCTACGTGCAGACATATTTCTCGACCTATAAGGGGAAGTATTTCACCGGTGACGGCTGCCGGCGTGACGAGGACGGCTACTACTGGATCACGGGCCGCGTCGACGACGTTCTGAACGTTTCTGGACACCGCCTTGGCACCGCGGAAGTCGAATCGGCGTTGGTGTCGCATCATCTCGTGTCGGAAGCGGCCGTCGTCGGTTATCCGCACGGCATCAAGGGACAGGGCATCTATTGCTACGTTACCCTGATGTCCGGGCATGAGGGCAATGATGCGCTCCGCGCCGATCTGGTGAAACACGTCCGTACCGAAATCGGTCCCATTGCAACGCCGGACAAGATCCAGTTCTCGCCGGGTCTGCCGAAGACACGTTCCGGCAAGATCATGCGCCGCATCCTGCGCAAGATTGCCGAAGATGATTTTGGCGCACTTGGCGATACGTCGACACTGGCAGATCCCGCCGTGGTCGACGACTTGATCGCCAATCGGCAGAACAAGAGCGCCTGATCGTTCGTCTTCGAAAGAAATCAAGAAAGGGGCTCCGATAGGAGCCCCTTTTTCTGTTCAATCGTCCGGGCAAAGACGTTTGCTTTTTGATCGCCCTTGATACGGCTCGACCAGGCCTGCGTCGAGGAGATGCTGTGCCGGGCTGATCCCGCCCCGAAGCGTCAGATCAGCAACCACGCGGCCGAAATATTTGTCGCCCGAGATGGCGGTCAGCGACACAATGCCCTGCCCGTTCACAAGGTCGATCAGTTCTTCCTTGGCGCGCAGGGCCGCTTTTCGGAATGTCGGGCATTTAGATTTCAGTTCGGGTGCATCGATGCCGCGGAGCCTGACATAGGTACTCACCTTGTGATCCGGCCAGGGCATCGCCTCAACCAGCACGGTATCGCCATCCACGACCTTGACGAGATGCGCCAGGACCGGCCCATCGATCTGCCGGCTGGCTGCTGGTCCCGACGCTGCAAACGCAGAGGCGAGGAAAATCATCACATGAGTAAGTGCTGACCGGAACATAGTAGGAACATATTCCGAGAATGCCCTCAAATCAATAGGCAACTATTCCTCAGAAGTCGATGGCGCGACCCTTGATCTCCCAATCGCCAAAGCGAGCGGGATCGGCGCCTCCGCGCCCACCAATCTCCGGCGGCATCGCCTCGGCGGCTTGCCTGCGACGGCGTTCCTCGGCTTCGGCGAGTGCCCGCTTGGCAGCCGGGCTCAATTCACGTGGCTGTTCTTCCACGCTGACATCGGCTTCACGATCTTCTGACATCACATCGTCCTTTGCTGAGACGGCATTTCATGCGCAAACATTGAAATTGGGGTCGCCGCTTTTTAAATCAACAGGCGAAAACGGCAATAGAATTGCCGTGAGTGTTGCTTTGAGAGGACCACGCCATGAATACCATGCGGACTGCCATGCTGCTTGCCTTCATGACCGCCCTCTTCATGGGCGTCGGCTTCCTGATCGGTGGCAGGGGCGGCATGATGATCGCCTTTGTCGTTGCGGCAGGTATGAATTTCTTCTCCTACTGGAATTCCGACAAGATGGTGCTCCGTGCCTACCGGGCGCAGGAGGTCGATGAGCGAACGGCACCGGAATTCTACATCATGGTCCGGGAGCTAGCCCGCAATGCGGGCCTGCCGATGCCCAAAGTCTATGTTTTCGACAATCCCCAGCCGAACGCCTTTGCGACGGGTCGCAATCCGCAGAATGCCGCAGTCGCTGCGTCGACCGGTCTTCTCCAGCGCCTCACACCGGAAGAGGTGGCTGGCGTCATGGCGCATGAACTCGCCCATATCGAGAACCGCGATACGCTGACCATGACGATCACCGCCACCCTCGCCGGTGCCATCTCGATGCTTTCGAACTTCGCCTTCCTGTTTTCCAGCGGCCGTGATGATCGCAACAATCCCTTCGGTTTCATTGGCGTCATCATCGCCATGATCGTTGCACCGCTTGCCGCCATGCTGGTTCAGATGGCGATCAGCCGGACGCGCGAATATGCGGCCGATCGACGTGGGGCCGAGATCTGCGGTCAGCCCCGCTGGCTCGCCTCCGCCCTGCAGAAGATCGCAGGCGATGCGTCGCAAATCGAGAACATGGATGCCGAGCGCAATCCGGCAACGGCGCACATGTTCATCATCAATCCCTTGAACGGGCAGCGGATGGACAATCTGTTCTCGACGCACCCGAACACGCGAAACCGCATCGAAGCGCTTCTGGCGATGACGGATATCCGCTCTGGGGGATCGACGCCGCCGGAGGCCCCTGTTAAGGCAACGCGCACGGCGCGTTCCGTTCCGACCACCGGTTGGGGGCGCGGCAAAGCCGAACCACCCAAAGGACCATGGTCTTGAGCGAAACATCGACGGGTAAACCGAAAAACAAGCAGGCCGGAAACAGGAGCCACGGGGAGAGGTTCTCCCGGCAGTCCATGAAGCCGGGGCTTGAGGCGCGGATCGCCGCGACCCGCATCCTGGCGGCTGTAATCGATCGCAAGACCTCGCTCGACGGGATGCTTGATCCGGAGCATGGCAATCCGGCCTTTCTACCGCTGAACGATGCCGATCGCGGCCTCGTCAAGGCGATCCTTCAGAGTGCGCTCAGACACCTGCCTCGGATCGACGCCATCATTGGACAGCTCCTGGATAATCCGCTGCCGGAAGGCGCCAGATCGCTGCACCATCTGCTGGTCGTGGCCGCCGCGCAGATGCTCTATCTCGACGTTCCGGACCATTCTGCGGTAGACCTTGCGGTCGAGCAGGCAACTGGCGATCCGCGCAGCCGCCGTTTCGCCAAGCTGGTCAATGCCATCCTGCGGCGGATCGGTCGGGAGAAGACCGCCCTACTCGCATCCGTGGAGGATCTTCCCTGCATGCCCGGCTGGTTCATGCAGCGGTTGGCGGACGTGTATGGGGAAGAGCATGCGCTGGCCATCGCCGCATCACAGCTTGAGCCCCCGACGATCGACCTTACCGTGAAGAGTGATGCGACAGGCTGGGCGGAGCGGCTCGGCGGACAAGTTATGCCGACCGGCAGTATCCGGCTCGATCGCTTCCGAGGATCGATCCCCTCGCTCGAAGGCTTTGATGAAGGCGCCTGGTGGGTTCAGGATGCCGCCGCTGCCCTTCCTGCACAGTTGTTCGGAGATCTTTCCGGAAAGCGCGTAGCGGATCTCTGCGCTGCACCCGGTGGCAAGACTGCACAGCTGGTGATGGCGGGCGGCGATGTCCTCGCCGTCGAACAGTCCAAATCGCGGCTGAAGCGGCTTGAAGGCAATCTCGCGCGGCTCGGCCTCTCGGCCGAAGTTCGCTGCGTCAATCTCCTCGCCCTGGATGCGGCTGAGAGTTTTGATGCCATCTTGCTGGATGCTCCCTGCTCTTCCACCGGCACGACGCGCCGTCACCCTGACGTGCTCTGGACGAAGGAGCTCAGCGACATCACGAAACTCGCTTCCGTGCAGGAAGGCTTGCTTCGGCACGCCCTCACGCTTCTGAAGCCCGGCGGACGGCTGGTCTTTTCGAACTGTTCTATCGATCCGACCGAGGGTGAAGATGTCGTCTCTCGTGTCCTCGCAGACGATACCGGCTTGCGGCTTGTGCCGATCAATCCGGCGGACTGGCCGGGTCTGGAGGCTGCGCTCACGCCGAAGGGTGAGTTTCGAACAACGCCCGCCATGCTGCCGGACCTTGGTGGCCTGGACGGCTTCTACGCGGCGGTCATTGCTAAAATTTAACTAATATCTGAATAAACCTGTTGGGAAGTTCGATCTTCCCGCCGTCCCTGCTCCGCAGGTACGGCGTATGTCGCTATGTAACGGGATTGCGCGTCTGACTTCAGGCGTCAGAGGTGAAACCGCCGGATCATTGCGATCCCATCGACAGGATGCAGAATGCGATTTGCCGATCGCCGCAAGCTGGTCACACTGCACGTCGCCGAAGGGTGGCGTCGGTTGCGGCTGGCAGCTGCAATTTCCAGGCCAACCAGCCTCTCATCCGGCAGCTTCCGGGTCACTCGTGTCATCGTTGCACCCACCGATCTGAGGGCTGTGGATCCCTTCGTCGCCGAAGAGATTCTGAGTGGTCGCTTTCCGCTTGCCGGGCGGGTGCTCGACACCGATGGCCAGTCACCGTTCACGCTCGAGCTGCCGTCATTGCAGTTTGCCAGGCGGCTGCACGGATTCGGATGGCTGCGTCATATGCGGGCAAACAAGTCCACTGACACTTGCGCCCATGCACGGGCGATCGTGGATCAATGGATTTCCATGCATGGAGGTCGTGCCGCTGGCGTTGCCTGGGAGCCTGATGTCGTTTCACGCCGCATCATCAGCTGGCTCTCGCATTCACCGGTCGTGCTGCACGACGCCGAAGCCGGCTTCTATCGCCGCTTCACGGCATCCCTCAGTCAGCAGGTGCGGTATCTTCAGCGTCGTGTCGGCTCACTGCCCGAGGGCTTGCCACGGCTGAAGGCGCGGATTGCCATCGCCATGGCGTCCATTGCCGCAGAAGCGCGCCCTGCAGCCGTGCGCCGTGCGGGGCGCTTGCTGGACCGGGAGTTGGAGCGGCAGGTCCTGCCCGATGGCAGCCACTACTCACGCAACCCGCAAGCCTCGGTGGATCTGCTGTTTGATCTTCTGCCCTTGCGACAGAGCTATATCAATCTCGGCCACGATGTTCCGCCGAAACTCATTCCCGTCATTGATCGGATCTATCCGGCGGTACGGTTCTTCCGACACAGCAGCGGTGATCTGGCTCTCTTCAATGGTGCCAGTTCCTCGCTCGCGACCGATCTGATGAGTGTCTTGCGCTATGACGAAACCGCAGGGCAACCGTTCAAGGCTCTCCCGCACGGCGGCTATCATCGGCTGGCCGGTGGGGAAACGATCATTCTCGTCGATGCGGGAACCCCACTCTCCGCACGTCTCTCCGCCACGGCGCATGCCGGCTGTCTCTCGTTCGAGCTCTCCTCGGGGCGCAATCGCTTCATCATCAACAGCGGTTCACCCCGCTTTGCAGGTGAGCGTCTTCGCCAGCTCGCGCGAACCACTGCGGCACATAGCACGCTTTGCATCGGGGATGTCTCTTCGGCGCGGATCGCACGTGCCTCCCATCTCGGTCCGATCATGTTGTCCGGACCAAGCCGGATCACCGTCGATCGGCAGACTGGTCCTGACGGAAGTGACCGTTTGTCGGCGCGTCATGATGGATATGTCGAGCGCTTCGGCGTCGTGCACGAACGGGAGATCCGCATCAACGAGCAGGGCACCAAGATCGCCGGACGAGACCGGCTCCTGCTTCCCGACGGGCTTCCGACCGCCAATCTTCCGGACGCGGAGGTCGTCGCACGCTTTCATATCCATCCATCGATCGCTCTTGAGAGATCGGATGACAAAAAGGTCCGGCTGGTTGCTCCCGACGGAGAAAGCTGGACGTTTTCAATCCCTGTGGGCCATCTGGCCATCACTGAAGACGTCTTCTTTGCGGACGTGTCGGGCATCCGCCAGTCGCAGCAACTCGAGATCCTCTTCGAGGGGGCGGAAATTCGCTGGTTTCTTGCCCATCACGCCTGAAGGCGGTGATCTTGCGGTTTCATCGGGGATGAAGCTGTGCTAGGCGGCGGCATCGCGCCCGCTGCCGCATTTCCCGGGCGCCTGCCAGCTCGGAGTGTGAACCATGGCCGTCGTATCCAAGAAGATCCCCGCCCCCAACCTCGTGCGTGTCCGCACCGCACTTCTTTCGGTGTCCGACAAGACCGGCATCGTCGAGTTCGCGAAGGCTTTGCATGAACGTGGTGTCCGACTGCTCTCGACCGGCGGTACACACAAGTCTCTGGCAGCGGCCGGCCTTCCTGTTACCGACGTGTCCGAAATCACGGGATTCCCGGAAATCATGGATGGGCGCGTCAAAACCCTGCATCCGCTCGTGCATGGTGGTCTTCTCTCCATCCGTGACGATGCCGAGCATGTTGAGGCTATGAAGGCGCATGGTATCGAGGCAATCGACCTCTCGGTCATCAACCTCTATCCGTTCGAGCAGGTCCGCGCTGCCGGCGGCGATTATCCGACCACGGTGGAGAATATCGACATCGGCGGCCCGGCGATGATCCGCGCTTCGGCGAAGAACCATGCCTATGTCACCGTCGTCACGGACGTGGCGGACTATTCCGATGTCGTTGCAGCACTTGCCGAGAACAATGGACAGACGACGTATGCGCTGCGCCAGCGCCTGGCGGCCAAGGCCTATGCGCGCACGGCTGCCTACGATGCTGCGATCTCGAACTGGTTCGCCGAGGCGCTCGAGATCGAGATGCCGGCCTACCGCGTCGTCGGCGGTGTCCTGAAGGAGAAGATGCGCTATGGCGAGAACCCGCATCAGAGCGCCGGTTTCTACGTGAGCGGCGACAACCGCCCAGGTGTTGCGACCGCCACCCTGCTCCAGGGCAAGCAGCTCTCCTACAACAACATCAACGACACCGATGCCGCTTTCGAATTGGTCGCAGAGTTTCCACCGGAAAACGGTCCGGCCTGTGCGATCATCAAGCATGCCAATCCTTGCGGCGTTGCGACGGGTAAGAGCCTCGTCGAAGCCTACAAGCGAGCACTCGCCTGCGACAGCACCTCGGCATTCGGCGGCATCATCGCCTTGAACCAGATCCTCGACGCCGAAACGGCCCAGGAAATCGTCAAGCTCTTCACCGAAGTGATCATCGCGCCGCAGGTGACGGATGAAGCCAAGGCGATCATCGCGGCCAAGCCGAACCTGCGACTGCTGACGACTGGCGCCCTGCCGGATCCGCGCTCGCGCGGCATCATGGCAAAGACGGTCTCCGGTGGTCTGCTCGTGCAGAGCCGCGACAATGTCATGGTCGAGGATCTCGACCTGAAGGTGGTGACCAAGCGCGCGCCCACCCCGACCGAGCTCGAGGATATGAAGTTTGCCTTCAAGATTGCCAAGCACGTGAAGTCGAATGCGGTGATCTATGCGAAGGACGGCCAGACGGCCGGCATTGGCGCCGGCCAGATGAGCCGCGTCGACTCGGCCCGGATCGCGGCTCTCAAGGCCGAGGATGCGGCAAAGGCGCTCGGACTGTCCGTCCCGCTGACCAAGGGATCCGCCGTCGCTTCGGAGGCCTTCTATCCCTTTGCCGACGGTCTGCTGGCTGCGATTGCTGCAGGCGCGACCGCCGTCATCCAGCCGGGCGGCTCCATGCGCGACGAGGAGGTCATCGCTGCTGCTAACGAACATGGCGTCGCCATGGTCTTTACCGGCGTTCGCCATTTCCGCCACTGAGCGGCATCCGCCAAACTGATCAAAGGGCCGGCGGAGTGATCCGCCGGCTCTTTTCGTTCAGCAGGTCGAAGGCCTATCAATCTTTTGCCGGATAGGTCGTCTGCCAAAGCATGACCAGACCGCCGATCAGAAAGATCAACAGGGTTGCCATGCCCGCGCGTGCCGAGCCGGACCATGCTGTGACGACCGAGAAGGATAGCGTGGCGAGGAAGCTGGTGGCTCGCCCGGACAGGGAATAGATGCCGAAATAGCGTCCCGCTTCATGGAGTTCGACGCTTCGCGCGAGATAGGAGCGGGATGAGGCTTGAACGGGTCCGAAGGACACACCGATCAGGAGGCCATATAGGATGTAGGCCTTCTCGGCAGGCGTGGCGAAGAGGCCATCCGTTCCGGAAATGGGCAAGCTCACCAGCCCGAAGAGCGTGAAATCGACGCCGGTCGAGATAATCCCAAAGGTCGCGAGAATGAGCAAGGTGAGGGCCACGAGAACGACGAGTTTGGAGCCCAGTGCCCTGTCCACGCGGCCGGCGACAAGGCAGCCGAAAATCGCGACGACATTCAGAATAATCCCGTAGATACCGATCTCCATGGTCGACCAGCCGAACATGGCGGCGGCAAACACACCGCCCAGCACCAGAAGACCGTTGACCCCATCCTGGTAGATCATGCGCGCAATCAGGAAACGCAGGATGTTGCTCCGGTGGCGGAGTTCCCCCAGGGTCGACCGGATCTCCCGAAGACCTGAACGGATAGCCGAACCGAGTGGTTTTCCCTTTGCCGCATCGGGCGTGAACAGAAACATCGGCAGGATGAAGAGGAAATACCAGACTGCCGAAATGGGACCAGTAATACGGGCGTCCTCGCCGGCCGCCGGATCAAGCCCAAAAAGCGGATCCATGCCGATCAAGGTCTTGCCTGTGGTCGGGCTGCCCGCGAGGAAGAGAACGACGAAGATCAACACGATCATGCCACCCATGTAGCCGAGTCCCCAGGCAATGTTGGAGACGCGTCCGACGTCCTGCTGGCTGACGAGGCGCGGCATCATCGAATCGTTGAAGACGATGGAGAACTCCGCCGCGACACTCGCGAGGATGACCAAGAGCATCACAAACGCCACGGATGAACCCGGCGCAGCTGTCCAGAGAAGGGCGAGGCAGATGATCTTGATGACGGCGAAGAAGGCGATCCAGGGTTTCCGGGCCCCGGATTCATCCGCGATCGAGCCGAGGATCGGCGCGAGCAGCGCAATGATGACGCCGGATATTGTCGCCGCATTGCTCCAGGCGGTCTGCGCGCTGACAGGATCATCCGTCATGCGCGCAACGAAATAGGGGCCGAAGATAAAGGTCGTCACGACAGTGAAGAAGGGCTGGGCCGCCCAGTCGAAAAACATCCATCCACGGACCCCTCTGTCGATGGGGCCGTGGCTGGATTTTACGTCTGCACTTGTCGTCACGCGCACCCCCAAAAGGCTCTCAGGTGCGGGACAGTGTCACCTCACGTGATCTTGTGCAAGATCACCGAGAAGCCCGGCCGCGACCGCAAGTTTGGAGATGCTCGGTTCACCGCTGTCGACGATCGAAGCGAGTTCCTTGCCGATGCGCTCGACCCTGGTCTTGTCGGTGGCGATCCATGCTTCGACCGGGTGTGCTTCCTTGCCATGGCTGGTCAAGGCTGCACAGACGATCTGTCGGCGGGCCTGGCCGATCCGATCGAGACTGCGTGTGAGCGCCAGGCTGTCGTAATGGTCTGTCGCCTGGATGCGCCCGGCATTTTCAACGATGCGACCGATGCGGAAGGCCTCCGACACTGCGAAGAAACCGCGCATTGCCGTCGCAAAGTCCGCGCTGGTCCTCTCCGCGATCTGCAGGATCTCCGGCAGGAGCTGCATCGTCTGGAGGTTGACGACTTCGGTAGCCAAGGCCGACGGTGCGCCCGCTTCCTCGAGTTCCGCGATCTGGTCGTTGAAATGCTGCCGTAGCGGGGCGGGAACTGTCTTCTTGAAGACCGGCTCTGCGGCCGCAACGGCAGACGTCAGCTGAGCAACTGCGTCACCTACGGCACCCTTGGCGAGGCCCGTGTCGATCAGCAGCCGTGTCATTGCGGAGTAGACCTCGGAAACGATCGCATAGAGCCTGTTCTGCGTGCGCCCGGGGATCTTCGCGTCCAGGGCGTCGATCTTGTCCCAGAGCGCGGTCAGTCGGAGGGCGTCTCGGGTCACGAGTGCTGCCTTGACGACTTCGTCCGGGGAGCTGCCGGTCGCGTCGCAGACCGATACCACGAAGCCCGGACCACCGCGGTTGATCGCATGATTGGCGAGCACCGTCGCGATGATTTCCCGGCGCAGGCGATGACCAGCGATATCGGCCCCGAAGGTCTTGCGCATCGCGGCCGGGAAATAGTTGGAGAGCGTGGTTTCGCAGTAGGGATCATCCGGCAGCTCGGATTCGATCAGCTGGTCGAAAAGCACAATCTTCGCGTAGGAGAGAAGCACACCGATTTCCGGCCGGGTCAGAGCCTTTCCGGAGACATAACGTTCGGCAACGGCAGCAGTATCCGGAAGCATCTCGACCTTGCGATTGAGGCGGCCCATGCCCTCGAGGTAGTCCATCAGACGGCTCAGTTCCTCGCGATTGCCTGCCTCCTTGGCTTCCGTCAACGAGATCGCAAGCGACTGCAGGTAGTTGTTGCGCAGGACGAGACCGCCAACTTCATCCGTCATTTGCGCCAGCAGAACATTGCGCTTCTCGCGGGGCAGGCGGCCCTCCAGCATGGCCGGGCTCAGCGCGATCTTGATGTTGACCTCGACGTCGGAGGAGTTCACGCCCGCCGAATTGTCGATCGCGTCCGAATTGCAGCGCCCGCCGTTCAATGCATAGGCAATGCGACCCTTTTGCGTGACGCCGAGGTTGGCGCCCTCGCCAATGACCTTGGCGCGGACGTCGGTCGCATTGATGCGGATCGCGTCGTTTGCGCGGTCGCCAACTTCTGCATCCGTTTCTGCTACTGCCTTGATGTAGGTGCCAATGCCACCGAACCAGAGAAGGTCGACGGGTGCCTTCAGGATGGCCGTCATGATATCCATCGGCGTCGCGGTTGCGCTTCCCAGCCCGATGGCGGCGGCAGCTTCCGGCGTCAATTTGACGGATTTTTCGGCACGCGAGATGATCATGGCGCCAGGTGACAGGGTGGATCGGTCATAATCCTGCCAGCTGGAGCGCGGCAGGTCGAACATGCGCTTGCGCTCCGCAAAGGAGATCGCCGGATCCGGATTGGGGTCGATGAAGATATCGCGGTGGTCGAAGGCTGCGATCAATGTGATCTTTTCAGAGAGCAGCATGCCATTGCCGAAAACGTCGCCCGACATATCGCCGACGCCGGCAACAGCGAAGGGTGTCGTCTGGATGTCCGTGTCGATTTCGCGGAAGTGTCGCTTGACCGTTTCCCACGCGCCGCGTGCGGTGATGCCCATCTTCTTGTGGTCGTAGCCGGCCGACCCACCCGACGCGAAGGCGTCGTCAAGCCAGAAGCCCGCCTCCTGCGCGAGACCATTTGCGGTGTCGGAAAAGGTTGCCGTGCCCTTGTCGGCCGCAACGACGAAGTAGGGGTCATCTCCATCCGGACGCAGGGTGTCGGATGGGGGGACGATCTCGCCGGCGACGATGTTGTCGGTGATCGACAGCAGGGTGCGGATATAGGTTTTGTAAGCCTCCGTGCCGGCTGCAAACCAGGCTTCACGATTGCTGGCCGGCGGCAATTGCTTCGGGAAGAAGCCCCCTTTGGCACCCACCGGCACGATGACGGCGTTCTTCACTTGCTGTGCCTTAACCAGACCGAGAACTTCCGTCCGGTAATCCTGGGCGCGATCCGACCAGCGGAGGCCACCTCGGGCGACCTTGCCGAAGCGAAGATGCACGCCTTCAACCTCGACGCCGTAGATGAAGATCTCACGGAAGGGGCGCGGTTCCGGCAAGCCCTCCAGCTTGTGTGGGTCGAACTTGAATGCGAGCATGGGTCGCTCGCTCTGCTGATAGCCCTTCTGGAAGAAGTTGGTGCGCAGCGTCGCCTCAATCGCGTTGATGTAGCGACGCAGGATGCGGTCCTCATCGAGGCTCTTGACGTCTGTCAGCTTTGTTTCCAGCCCCTGCAGAAGCTCTGCCTGCCGATTCTTGCGAACCTTGTCCGCCAGGTTGACGTCGAAGCGACTGCGGAACAAAGTGACGAGATCGGTTGCAATTTCAGGATGCTTCGCCAGTGTTTCCGCCATGTAGGTGAGAGAATAGACTGCACCGGCCTGACGGAGATAGGCGGCGTAGGCCCTGAGCACCGAAGCCTCGCGGGCGTTCACGCCGGCTGCGAGGATCAGGCGATTGAAGGCATCATTGTCGACTGCGCCCGTGAAGGCTGCGATAAATGCTTCCTCCACCTGCGTGCCATGCCGTGCGATGTCGAAAGCTAAGCCGTCAGGTGTCTGCAATTCCATGTCGTGCAGAACGACGCTCGGCTGCGCTTCACTGGACTGATTGATGTCGATGTCGAAGGTCCGCTCGCTGATGACGCGGAAGCCGAGGTTTTCGAGGAGCGGCACGCGGCGAGAGAGCGGCAGATGATCTCCGGCATGGAAGATCTTGAGATAGAGCAACGGCCCATGCTCGCCTGCTACCTGATGGAATTCCAGCGAAAGTGGCGCTCCGGCGATGCAAGCCTTGATGTGTTTCAGGTCGCTGACGGCCTCTTCTGGGGTGAAGGCTTCCTGGAAAGCCTGCCCCACGTCGAGCACGGGCGCAGCTGCCCCGGCCAGCGCTGTGAAGCGGTCCGTCCAGCGGGCTGTAATCTCGCGCACGGCGTCTTCAAGAGTCGCCTGGGGAATCTGCGGCGTGGCGCCCTCGCGTCGGCCTATGATGATGTGCACACGCGCCACGCCGCCTTCCGGGAAAGCCGGATAGAAGGCGGAAACATGGCCCTTGTAGACCGACTGCAAATAGAGACCGATCTTCTCGCGGACCATGGAATTATAGTCTTCGCGCGGCACATAGACGATCAGGGAGACGAAGCGGTCGAAATGGTCGATGCGCGGTAGGACGCGAACACGCGGGCGCTCCGACAGATCGTTGATCTGTTCACAGAACTTGGCGAGAAGATCCGGGGTGATCTGGAAGAGGTCGTCGCGCGGATAGTTTTCCAGCGTGTTCTGCAGCATCCGCCCTGAATGGCTGCGCGGGTCGAAATCGAAGTACGAGACGACCTTCTCGACCTTCGCCCTCAGGAGCGGGATCTGATTGACGGATCTTGTATAGGCGGTGGCGGTGAAGAGACCGACGATGCGGAGTTCTCCCACGACCTTGCCGTTCGGCCCGAAACGCTTGATGCCGATGTAGTCCATATAGGCCCGGCGATGAACGACGGATTTGACGTTGGCCTTGGTGACTATGAGAAAGTCCGGTCCCTGCAAGAAGGCGAGAATTTCCGGCGTGGTCGTCACATGGTTTTGTCCCTGGCGAAGTACCAGAACATTCGGATCCGAGAGTATTCCGAGGCCACTGCCCTTGTCGCGCTCGACGGTCGCGTCGGCGCCGTCGCCCGAATAGACGTATTCGCGCATGCCAAGGAAGGTGAAGTTGTTGTTGCGCAGCCATTCCAGAAACGCGACCGCCTCGTCACGCTCTGCTTCGCTTCTGCCGGCGGAGAGGTCTCGCAATTCTGAGAGAGCGTTCTCGAGCAGGTTGAGCATCGGCTTCCAGTCGGTCGACGCCATTTTTACCTGGCCGAGCACGTGCTGGAGCCTGTGGATCAGATCAGTGGATTGTTCGGCAGTCAGGGGCGCCAGATGCAGCTGGATATAGCTCACCTTGATCGCACCTTCCGGATCCGAGTCCGGATTCGACAGCGAGATGTCACCACGTGGGGTCACCGCCAGGATCGGATGTACTGCCATGTAGATGTCGCGATAGTGGCTGGTGACCTCGCCCATCAGCGAATCGTAGAGGAAGGATTTGTTGTGATCGACGATCGACAGCACGCTCACGGGAATGCCGAGGGGGGTTACGCCGTCGATGGCCTCGATACGGATATGGGGGCTCTGGCGGTCCCAGCCCGCGATATCGCTGGCTGCCCTGGCAGCGGAGCGGGCGAGCATGGACGCATCATATCGGTCGATATCGTCGTTGCTGGCCCGGCCGAAGATCACGGAGGGTGCGATGAATTTCTCTCCGAGACCGCGTGCCGTCTCCTCCGCCCCCGCCAGAAGTTCGTCCCGCTTGGTGATGCCAGTCCTGCCCATTTTCCCCTCCGAAGCTCGTGCCGTTTCGCGTAATGTCGCGCAAATGATTTGCGAAAGTATGTATGGATCATGCATGTGAAAAAATCAGGCAAAAATATGCGGTCAAAACTAGATTCTTCGAGAAAATTTGTCATTAAAATCGGATATGACGGCCTGAACGTCTGTCTACCCTACGGAATTTCGTAAAATGAAACCAAAATCCGATGGTGCCGTCATCGTCATATCCAGTCACGTCGTTCGTGGATCGGTAGGCAACCGGGCGGCAGTCTTCGCGCTGGAAACTCTTGGCCGTCCGGTCTGGGCTCTGCCCACCATCGTCCTTCCCTGGCATCCGGGCCATGGACCTTCCACGCGTCTGCGCTTCTCCGATGACGACTTCGACCATGCCGTCAATGATCTGATCAGGTCTCCGTGGCTCGGTGAAGTCTCGGCAATCCTGTCGGGCTACTTCGGCTCGTCGCGCCAACCGGCCGCGGTAGAGCGTCTCGTCACGGCCGCCAGACAACAGAATCCCGATCTCATCTATGTCTGCGACCCGGTGATGGGAGACCTCGGAGGTCTATATGTTCCCGTCGAAACCGCTTCGGCAATCCGTGACCACCTGATCCCGCTGGCTGATATCGCTACGCCCAACCGCTACGAACTGCAATGGCTCGCCGGCGGCGTCGAACTCTCGAGCAACCAGGCCATCATCGATGCAGCGCTGACGCTCGGACCGAAACGCATGCTGGTGACCTCGGCGGTTCCCATGATGGCGGGCGGCACGGGCAATCTCCTGCTCAGCGGTCGTTCCGCGCTGCTTGCAGAACACAGGCTCATCGACAATCCTCCGAACGGCCTCGGCGATCTGCTTGCCGCGGTCTTCCTCGCCCGCCTTCTGGATGGCATGGATGAAGAAAGGGCGCTTCAGACGGCGACCGCCAGTGTCTTCGAAATTCTTGCCCGTACGGCAAAGCGAGGGAGCGACGAGCTAGCCCTGGAGAGCGATTCTTCAAGCCTTTCGACGCCCATGGCCATGGTGCAAATCCGAAGGCTGATGCACCCTGCGCAGCGCAAGCCCATTAGGCCACAATGATCCGTGCGTGAAAACGGCGTTTCGCACGTGTTGCCATGGCCTTTCATGCGCTGTAATCGATAGCCATGAGCCATTTTCCTTCTGCACTCCTCACCGGCTATCGCAACTTCATGGGCGGCCGATATCTCGACCAGCGCGATCGGTACCGGGCGCTCGCCGAGCAAGGGCAACAGCCGCACACGCTCGTGGTTGCCTGCTGTGACTCGCGCGCCGCGCCGGAGATGATCTTCGATTCCGTCCCGGGTGAGCTCTTCGTCGTTCGCAACGTGGCGAACATGGTGCCGCCCTACGAGCCGGACGGGCAGTATCACTCGACCTCCGCCGCGCTCGAATTTGCCGTGCAGGCACTCAGAGTTCGCGACATCATCGTCATGGGCCACGGCCGCTGCGGCGGGATCAAGGCGGCTCTGGATCCGAATTCCGAGCCGCTGTCGCCCGGCGATTTCATCGGCAAATGGATGAACCTGGTCGCACCGGCAGCGGAGCAGATCCAGGGCAACTCCCAGATGACGTCGGGCGAACGTCAGACCGCGCTGGAGCGGATTTCGATCCGCAATTCCATTTCCAATCTCAGGACTTTCCCTTGCGTGCGAATTCTCGAAGAGCGCGGCAAACTTCGCATCCACGGAGCGTGGTTCGACATCAGCAATGGAGAGTTGTGGCTGATGGATCCCCAGACGCAGGATTTTACCCGGATCGAACCGGAGGAAATCTTGCCTGCCCAAGTCGCGGATGCAAACTGAACATAAAACGAAAACGGCGGCCTCAGGCCGCCGTTGAGCATTTCAAAAGCGCCCGTCTTACTGGGCGTCGATCTGCGCGCCGATGTAGGCGATCGCTTGCTGATAGACCTTCGCGGCGTTCCAGCCCTGGATGGCGGCAAAGTTCGGTTCGCCCTGCTGATAGCCTGCGCCCGGCTGCCAGCCGTGACCCCTGAGGAAGTTCGCGGTCGACGCAAGCGCATCCGAGCGCGAACGAACCATGTCGATATGACCGTCGCCATCTCCATCGGTGCCATAGCGGACGACGTTGCGCGGCAGGAACTGCGTCTGGCCGATCTCGCCATGGGCCGCACCCTTGGCGTTCACATCGAGATTGCCGGCCTGGACGAGTTCCAGGGCAGCATAGAACTGGTCTGTGAAGAACTCGCTGCGGCGGCAATCGAAGGCCAGCGTGGCGACGGCAGACAGTGTGTGTTCTTTGCCGAGGAAGGACCCGAAGCCCGTTTCCATGCCCCAGATCGCGATCAACGGACCGGCCGGAACGCCGTAACGCTGCTCAAGCTTGGAAAACAGCGCGGCGTTGTTCTTCTTCATGGTCTTGCCGCGATTGATGATCGTCTGGCCGCCGCGCTTCTGCATGAACTGCTCGAAGGAGAGCTTGAAGCTCTTCTGGCCGCGGTCGGCGCTGATCGTGCTGCGGCTATACTTGACGGTCGAAAAGACCTTGTCGAGCATGCGTGGGCTGAGGCCTTGAGCCGTCGCCTGCTGCTTGAAGGCCGCGCTCCATTCCTCGAAGCCTGCGGAGGTGTTGCTGCAAGTGGCCGCTGCCGCGGATCCTGTGCCAACCACAAGGGCGGCTACGGAAATCAGGGCTGCCGACAGGGTGGATGTCAGTCGCATTCATGCCTCGTTACGGACTGTGGATCGGGTCGATTCGGCCGCACCATGCCAGCGAATGTGGATGATGTCATCCATCTGACGCTAATGTACGGCCTCATGGGTCTCAAATTAAATCACATTCGCCTGAAAGGGCGGGCGAAGGCTTCCCGATACAGCACCGAGAAGCCTTGAGGAGCCAATCAGGCAGCGGCGCGCGGCTTGATCAAGCCGCGATTGACCAGAAGTTCGGCAATCTGGATGGCGTTCAGGGCTGCACCCTTGCGAAGGTTGTCGGAGACAATCCACATGTTGAGACCGTTCTCGACAGTGGCGTCTTCACGGATGCGGGAGATGTAGGTCGCATCTTCGCCAGCGCATTCGACCGGAGTGATGTAGCCACCGTTTTCATGCTTGTCGATAACGAGGCAGCCTGGAGCGTCGCGCAGGATGTCGCGGGCCTGGTCTGCGGTGATCTCGTTTTCGAACTCAATATTGACCGATTCCGAATGCCCAATGAAGACCGGGACGCGCACGGCTGTGCAGGTCACCTTGATCTTGGTGTCGAGCATCTTCTTGGTTTCGGCCAGAACCTTCCATTCTTCCTTCGTGTAGCCGTCTTCCATGAAACTATCGATGTGTGGAATGACGTTGAAGGCGATGCGCTTTGTGAACTTCTTCGCCTCGACCGGATCGGCCACGAAGACGGCGCGAGTCTGCCGGAAGAGTTCGTCCATGCCTTCCTTGCCGGCGCCGGAAACGGACTGATAGGTCGAGACGACGACGCGCTTGATCTTGGCAAAGTCGTGCAACGGCTTCAGAGCGACGACGAGCTGGGCGGTCGAGCAATTCGGGTTCGCGATGATGTTGCGCTTCTTGAAGTCGACGATCGCATCCGGGTTTACTTCCGGAACAATCAGGGGAACGTCAGAATCGTAGCGCCAGGCCGAGGAGTTGTCGATGACGACGCAACCTTGTGCGCCGATCTTCGGCGACCACTTCTGCGAGATCGTTCCGCCGGCCGACATCAGGCAAATGTCGGTGTCGGAAAAATCGTAGTTGTCGAGGTTGGAAACCTTCAGAACCTTGTCACCGAAGGAGACTTCCGTGCCCTGGGAACGAGCCGAGGCCAGTGCCACGACTTCCGATGCGGGGAAACCACGTTCCGAAAGTATGTTCAGCATTTCGCGACCGACATTGCCGGTGGCGCCTACGACTGCAATCTTGAAACCCATGTCAATGCTCTCTTTCTGTCTCTCCTCGGGTGGTGAGGGGGAAGCTCGCGACGGGTACGCAACCTTCCTTGTCCCCGGCCGTGCCGGGGAGAGAGCGGTGGCCGAAGACGTCAGACGGTTTTCGTCGTCGTTTTGGCCTTGGTCGTGGATGCAAGAGAAAGGCATGCGCCACCCGCAGCTGAGCGCTGCAGGATCTGGAAGACCGCAAAAGGTTGCCCGAAAGCGTGCATGGACCGAATTCCTCTTCGCGGCGAGGCATTACAAGGTTTTCGGCGCGAGTCAAGCCGAGCACTGGCCTGCTTCGGCGAAAAGCTGACGCCGACCGCTCGAACGGCCCGTTGTCACCGTGACACGCTCGCGCTTGTCTGGACATTTCCGGCGTGAAAGAACGGCGGTGATCACCGGAGTGTACCGTATGAGCGTTGAAATTCGTGAGTTGAGAAGCGAAGACCTTTCCGCCGTTACGGAGATCTACACCGACGCCGTGTTGCACGGGACTGCGAGTTACGAGCTCACGCCGCCCGACCTCGGTGAGATGTCATCGCGCTATAGCACCCTCAAGGATATGGGATATCCCTATCTGGCGGCTGTCGATGCCAGTGGTCAGCTGCTGGGTTATGCCTATGGATCCGCCTTCCGGAGTCGGCCTGCCTATCGATGGCTTGTGGAGGACTCCATCTATGTCCATTCCTCGGCCCGTGGGCGCGGCGTTGGAAAAGCCCTGCTCGTCAGGCTACTCGATCAATGCGAGGCGTTGGGGTTCCGGCAAATGGTCGCCGTGATCGGCGGCGCAAGCGAGGTATCCATGGCCATGCATCGCAGCTGCGGGTTCGATCTCGCTGGTCGGTTGAATGCAACGGGCTTCAAGCACGGATCCTGGCTCGATACTGTCTTCATGCAGAAGGCATTGGGCGAGGGCGCTACGACGCTGCCGGATCTCTCGTCCTATCCCGGCACGATGGGCTGAGCCGCAGTCTTCAATCCAGAGCCTTCAGCGCTTTGTCGAAGATCTTCAGTACCTGACGCAGGTCATGGCCGCGTTTTAAAATGCGTCCGTCGGTGGCGACGACGGAAAAAGCGCCCTGCTTGGCGGCGAGCTTCGGATTCTTTTCAATTCGATAGAGTGGAAATTCGCCCGATCTCTTGAAGACGGAAAATACCGCCTTGTCCTTTAGATGATCGATCGCATAATCGCGCCACTCTCCCTCACCGACCATGAGGCCGTAGATCCAAAGTATGGCGTCGAGTTCGCGCCGGTGGAAGGTGACGGGTAAAGGGTCGACCGCTTGTCTGTAGATACCCAGATCGACAACGGAGGCGGCTGTTCTGTCTGCCCCCTCGTCGTCATGGCGCGGCCCGTCCGGCTGCTCTGTCATCAATGCTCCACGAGCTCCAATTCATGACGGATGGGTGACAGTGTGCCTGACATGCCCGAAATTGCAAGCTTGTCAGGCACTGGGTTCGCCTCCCCGGGCGCGTCAGCGGCTTCTGCTCAGGAAGTGACCCAGCAGGAGTTCGCGCAGACGTGCTGCGATGGGTGACAGGCGCTTACCACTCAGAGTGATCAGGTGGTATGGGGTCACCTCGATCGGTGTGTCCAGTCGCAGCGTGGTCAGATCGCCGACGGGTGTCTGGCGACAGAGAAGATCTGATACCTCGCGTGACATGGGCGCGATTGCATTGGAGGACGCCAGCATCGCAATCATGACGAGCAGCGAGGTCGTATTGACGATGTTGCGCGGAATTGGTGCGCCTTCCTCGATAAAGACGTTCTCTACTGCTTGCCGCAGCGGCGTGCCGGGTGCCTGCATCACCCAGGGGAAGTGCGTCATGTCGGATATATTAAGCCTGTCGACATTGACGAGAGGGTGCGTGCGGTGAACGACGATCTCCACCTCCTCCATCGTCGCGCCTTCGACGTGAAACTGACGTGCGTCGATGCCGGCGGGAATTCTGCCCAGCACGAAGTCGTACTGGCCCGATAGCAGGTCGCGGATCATCTCGCCGCTGGGCGCAACATCGACGTGGATGTCGACGGTCGATGCCTCCGCCTTCAGGGCGCGGATCGCGGGCACGACATGTCCGACAGCGCCTCCGGTGACTGCGCCGATCCTCACCTTGCCCGTCAGCCCGCGTTGGATTGCTTCCACTTCTCGTGCCGCTTCGCGCATTTCCTCGAGCACGTTTTGTGCCCGGCGGGCCAGCGCGCTGCCGACGGCGGTCGGCTCCATGCCTTTGGGCGTCCGCACGAAGATGGGCGAGCCGACGTAACGCTCGATTTCACCCAGCATGCGCGACGCTGCCGGCTGTGTCAGCGCAAGTTCCTGAGCAGCCAAGCTTAATTGCCCCAGCTCCGCAATGGAGCGAATGAGGTTGAGGTGCTTGGGCTGCAAACGATGTACGTGTATCTCGACCATAAACGACATATCAACCATGGTATGCAGAAAGTCAAAATAATCATTTGATCGGTATATTGGCCGCGATAAGACTCGCCACGGAGCTGGGGGCTGCCATGTCAGCCGCTCGTTCTTGTTTCAGCGAGTGCCAGGAGGAGCTTGGCCTCGCACGGTATGACCAGGGAGGTTACCATGAAGAAACTTGGCGCCCTGATTGCGTCTCTCGCAATCGGCATCGCATCATTCGCGCCCATGTCCTACGCTCAGGACAAGGGCATGGTCGGCATTTCCATGCCGACGAAGACGTCGACCCGCTGGATCTCCGACGGCGAGACCATGGAAAAGCTGTTCACGGAAGCTGGCTACACGCCGGACCTGCAGTTTGCTGACGACGATATCCCGAACCAGCTCGCTCAGATCGAAAACATGGTCACCAAGGGTGCCAAGGTTCTCGTCATCGGCGCCATCGACGGCACGACGCTCTCCGACATCCTGCAGAAGGCTGCAGATGCCGGCGTCAAGGTCATCGCTTACGACCGTCTGATCCGCGACTCGGGTAACGTCGACTACTACGCCACCTTCGACAACTTCCAGGTTGGCGTTCTCCAGGCAACAAGCCTCGTTGACGGCCTCAAGGCGAAGTTCCCGGACACCAAGCCGTGGAACGTCGAACTCTTCGGCGGTTCGCCGGACGACAACAACGCCTTCTTCTTCTACGATGGCGCCATGTCGGTTCTGCAGCCCCTAATCGACAGCGGCGACATCGTCGTCAAGTCGGGCCAGATGGGCATGGACCAGGTCGGCACCCTGCGTTGGGACGGTACTGTCGCCCAGGCTCGCATGGAAAACCTGCTCTCCTCCACCTACACCGAAGACAAGCTGCACGGCGCTCTTTCGCCGTATGACGGTCTCTCGATCGGTATCCTGTCTGCTCTGAAGGGCGTTGGTTACGGTTCGGGCGACATGGTCATGCCGGTCGTTACCGGTCAGGACGCCGAGCTTCCTTCGATCAAGTCGATGCTTGCCGACGAGCAGTACTCGACCGTGTTCAAGGATACCCGCGAACTCGCCAAGGTCGCTGTTTCCATGGTTGACGCCATCATGGGCGGCAAGGCTCCGGAGATCAACGACGAGAAGACCTACAACAACGGCGTGAAGGTCGTTCCGTCCTACCTGCTGAAGCCTGTCGCTCTCGACAAGGCCAATGCCAAGGACGTTCTGGTTGGCGCCGGTTACTACACCGCCGAGCAGATCGACAACTGATCCTTTGGGTCACATCCGGGTCCGCGATTCGTCGCGGACCCATTTTCTATCCGCATTGAGGGAGCTCGCGTCTTCGGCTAGATCTTTTAGGGATCGCTGAATCGACGCCGGAATTCTGCACATGGACAACATCATTCTCGAGATGCGTGGCATCACGAAGACATTCCCCGGCGTCAAGGCGCTGGACAATGTGAGCTTCAAGGTACGCGAGGGCGAGATCCACGCGCTGGTCGGCGAAAACGGTGCCGGCAAGTCGACGCTGATGAAGGTCCTGAGCGGTGTCTATCCCGCCGGAACCTATGACGGCGACATCTATTTTGACGGCCAGGTCCGTCGTTTCGGCCGGATTTCCGACAGTGAGGAACTTGGCATCATCATCATTCACCAGGAGCTGGCTCTCGTCCCGCTTCTGTCGATTGCCGAGAATATCTTCCTCGGCAATGAAGTTGCCCAGAAGGGCGTGATCCACTGGCCCCAGACCTTTGCGCGGACGAAAGAGCTGCTGGCGAAGGTGGGTCTGAAGGATGCACCATCGACACGCATCACGGACATCGGCGTCGGGAAACAGCAGCTGGTCGAAATCGCCAAGGCACTTTCGAAGAAGGTTCGCCTGCTGATCCTCGACGAGCCGACCGCATCGCTCAACGAAACGGATTCGGATGCGCTGCTGACGCTTCTGATGGAATTCCGTAAACAGGGGATGACCTCGATCATCATCTCCCACAAGCTGAACGAAATCCGCAAGGTGGCCGACCAGATCACCATCCTGCGCGACGGTGGCACCGTCGAAACACTCGACTGTCACACGCAGGAAATCACGGAAGACCGGATCATCAAGGGCATGGTCGGCCGTGACATGGAAGACCGCTACCCGAAGCGCGAGCCGAAGATCGGCGGCATGCTGCTTGAGGTGAAGAACTGGAACGTCTTCCACCAGAACCACCGCGATCGCCAGTTCCTGCACGACGTCGCATTCAATGTGCGTGCCGGCGAAGTCGTCGGTATCGCCGGGCTCATGGGCGCCGGGCGTACCGAGACGGCGATGAGCATCTTCGGCAAGTCCTGGGGCCATAAGATCACCGGCGACGTGCTCATGCATGGCAAGCCGGTCGATGTCTCGACCATCCCGAAGGCGATCGATGCCGGCCTTGCCTATGTTACGGAAGACCGAAAGCATCTCGGTCTCGTCCTGCAGAACAACATCAAGGAAAACACCACGCTCGCCAATCTGAACGGGGTGTCGAGTGGCACGATTATCGACGACCGCAAGGAAGCCAAGGTGGCTGCCGATTATCGGCAGAAGCTCAGGATCCGATCGCACTCGATCTACCAGGAGGCCGTCAACCTCTCCGGCGGTAACCAGCAGAAGGTCGTTCTGTCGAAGTGGCTGTTCACGAACCCTGAGATCCTGATCCTCGACGAGCCCACGCGCGGCATCGATGTCGGGGCCAAGTTCGAAATCTACACCATCATCAACCAGCTTGCCGCCGAAGGTAAGGGTATTCTGATGATCTCGTCGGAAATGCCCGAGCTGCTCGGCACCTGCGATCGCATCTACGTCATGAACGAAGGACGCATCGTCGCGGAACTGTCCAAGGAAGAAGCAAGCCAAGAGTCCATCATGCGTGCCATCATGCGCTCTGGGGAGAAACACTAATGGCTATCGATACAAGAACCGAAACCCCCAAGGTCTCCGTAGGCGACTACCTGCGCAACAACATCCGCGAATACGGCCTGTTGCTCGCGCTCGTCGTCATTATGTTGCTGTTCCAGTTCCTGACCAATGGCGTTCTCTTCCGCCCGGTCAACATCACCAATCTGGTGCTGCAGAATTCGTTCATCGTCATTATGGCGCTGGGCATGTTGCTGATCATCGTGGCGGGGCATATCGACCTGTCGGTCGGCTCGATCGTGGCCTTCATCGGCGGCATATCGGCGATCATGCTGGTCAAATGGGGATGGCATTTCTCGCTGGTCGTGCCTCTGTGTCTGGTACTCGGTGGTCTCATGGGTGCTGCCCAGGGCTATTGGGTCGCTTACCAGAAGATCCCGTCCTTCATCGTCACACTGGCAGGTATGCTCGTGTTCCGTGGATTGACCTATGTCGTCCTGGGCGGACGTCCAATTGGACCCTTCCCGAAGGAATTCACGCTGCTGTCGACCGGCTTCATCCCGGATTTCCTGCCGCTGACAGACACGGCGACCACGGGTATCGCCAACCATGTCGCGATCATTCTCATCGTTCTGCTCGTCGGTCTTGCCATCTACTCCGGCATGAAGAACCGTCGGCTGAACGAAGAGCACGGCACTGAAAACGAACCTTTTGTGTTCTTCGCCGTGCAGATGGGCATCATCAGCGCAGTTGCGATTTTCCTGGGATATCAGCTCGCCACCTATCGCGGCTTGCCGAACGTGCTCGTCGTCATGGGCGTCCTGATTGCTCTCTACTCCTTCGTCACGACGCGCACGACCATCGGTCGCCGCATCTATGCGCTCGGCGGCAACGAGAAGGCAGCCAAGCTTTCCGGTATCAACACCGAACGTCTCGTCTTCCTGACCTTCGTCAACATGGGCGTGCTTGCGGCTCTTGCCGGCATGATCATTGCGGCGCGCCTCAATTCGGCGACCCCTAAGGCAGGTGTCGGCTTCGAACTCGACGTCATCGCGGCCTGCTTCATCGGCGGTGCCTCGGCATCCGGCGGCGTCGGCAAGATCACCGGTGCGGTCATCGGCGCCTTCATCATGGGTGTCATGAACAACGGCATGTCGATCATGGGTATCGGCATCGACTACCAGCAGCTCATCAAGGGCCTCGTGCTTTTGGCTGCTGTCTTCTTCGACGTCTACAACAAGAACAAAGCAGTCTGAGGATAGGCTTATGTTTCTCTCGCAATTGAAGACTGGCGGCGTCATTTGCCGCCAGGGTGAGGCCGCGCGCCTTATCCCAGGTTACAAGACAACTTACGAACTCGCGAAGGCAGCCATTGCTGCCGGCACTGATGTAGCCACCCTCATCGAAAAACAGGGTGCTGGTGATGCCGTCGATCTCGTCGCTCTGGCGGCCGAAGGCAAGCTGGACTGCCCTGTGCGTCATCCGGATCCGGCTCACATGTACCTGACGGGTACGGGCCTGACCCATACCGGTTCGGCCTCGGCCCGCGATAGCATGCATGCGGACACCGCCGGCATGAGCGATTCCATGAAGATGTTCCGCATGGGCATGGAAGGCGGCAAGCCGAAGCCCGGCGAAATCGGCGTTCAGCCGGAGTGGTTCTACAAGGGCAACGGCTTCAACGCGGTCGCACCCGGCGAAGACCTCGTCTCGCCATCCTTCGCGCTCGATGGTGGTGAAGAGCCGGAAATGGCCGGTTACTACATCATCGGGGAGGACGGGACCGCACATCGTCTCGGCTTCTCCGTGGCCAACGAATTCTCCGACCACGTAACCGAGAAGATCAACTACCTCTTCCTCGCCCATTCCAAGCTGCGGCCGGCCTCCTTCGGTCCAGAACTGCGTGTCGGTGCCCTGCCTGATCATGTCGAAGGCATTTCGCGCATCGTGCGCGCTGGCCAGACCGTCTGGGAAAAGCCGTTCCTCTCGGGTGAGGCCAACATGTCCCACACGATCGCGAACCTGGAGTATCACCACTTCAAGTATGCGCTGTTCTGCCAGCCGGGCGATCTGCACGTCCACATGTACGGCACAGCGACGCTGTCCGTGGCTGATGGATTCGTCACGCAGGAAGGCGATGTCTTCGAAATCGAGTCCCCGCAATTCGGTCTTCCACTGCGCAACCGCCTGGCAAAGGCTGCCGCAGAGACCGTCAAGGTGAAGATGCTCTGAGCGGATCGGACAACCGACCCGCCCATTTTCCAGAGACAGGACAAAAGCCATGAGCAAGTTCAAACCGGCGGCCTGGCCGCGCCAACTGAGATCCCAGCACTGGTATGGTGGTACATCCCGCGACACGATCTACCATCGCGGCTGGATGAAGAACCAGGGCCATCCGCACGACCTGTTCGACGGGCGTCCTGTCATCGGCATTCTGAACACATGGTCCGACCTCACTCCCTGTAACGGCCACCTGCGCGAGCTGGCGGAAAAGGTGAAGGCCGGGGTCTGGGAGGCCGGTGGTTTCCCGGTCGAAGTTCCGGTCTTCTCGGCGTCGGAAAACACCTTCCGCCCGACGGCGATGATGTATCGCAACCTGGCGGCTCTGGCTGTCGAGGAAGCCATGCGCGGCCAGCCGATCGATGGTGCCGTGCTGCTCGTCGGCTGTGACAAGACGACCCCTTCGCTTGTCATGGGCGCCGCTTCGACCGACATTCCCTCGATTGTCGTTACCGGCGGTCCAATGCTGAACGGCTATTTCCGCGGCGAACGGGTTGGGTCCGGCACGCATCTCTGGAAGTTCTCCGAAGCCGTGAAAGCGGGTGAGATGACCCAAGAAGAATTTGTCGAAGCCGAAGCCTCGATGTCCCGCTCCAGCGGCACCTGCAACACCATGGGTACCGCCTCGACCATGGCGTCGATGGTTGAAGCCCTTGGCATGGCACTTTCCGGCAATGCCGCGATCCCCGCAGTCGACAGCCGCCGCAAGGTGATGGCGCAGCTTTCCGGTCGCCGGATCGTGCAGATGGTCAAGGATGACCTGAAGCCGTCCGACATCATGACGAAGGAAGCCTTCGAGAACGCCATCCGTGTCAACGGCGCGATCGGCGGCTCCACGAACGCCGTCGTGCATATCCTGGCTATGGCCGGCCGCGTCGGCATCGATCTGACGCTCGATGACTGGGATCGCCTCGGCCGCGATATCCCGACGATCGTCAACCTGATGCCCTCGGGCAAGTACCTCATGGAAGAGTTCTTCTATGCAGGTGGTCTGCCTGTCGTCATCAAGCGTCTCGGCGAAGCCGGTAAACTGCACAAGGATGCGCTGACCGTCTCTGGCGAAAGCATCTGGGATGAGGTCAAGGATGTTCGCAACTGGAACGAGGACGTCATTCTGCCGGTCGAGAAGGCCCTGACCCAGCAGGGCGGTATCGTCGTTCTGCGCGGCAATCTTGCACCGAAGGGCTGCGTCCTGAAGCCGTCGGCCGCGTCGGCCCATCTGATGAAGCATCGCGGCCGCGCCGTGGTCTTCGAAGACATCGATGACTACAAGGCGAAGATCAACGACGAGGCGCTCGATATTGACGAGACCTGCGTCATGGTGCTGAAGAACTGTGGTCCGCGCGGCTATCCCGGCATGGCCGAGGTCGGCAATATGGGGCTGCCGCCAAAGGTCCTGCGCAAGGGCATCACCGACATGGTCCGCATTTCGGATGCGCGCATGTCCGGCACCGCCTATGGCACCGTTCTCCTGCACACCTCGCCCGAAGCTGCTCGTGGCGGCCCGCTCGCGATCGTCAGGGATGGTGATTTTATCGAGCTCGACGTCGATGCCCGCCGCATTCATCTCGATATCTCCGAGGAAGAAATGCAGCGCCGTCTTGCAGACTGGCGCCCGTCGGTTGAACCGCCTGCCAGCGGTTACGCCCGCCTCTTCCATGATCATGTCGAAGGTGCCGATACGGGTGCCGACTTCGACTTTCTGAAGGGCTGCCGCGGTTCGCCGGTCGGCAAGGACGCACACTGAGGACCTTGACGATGGCAGATCGTATTCCGCTCGCGCTTGTCGGCATCGGCAAGATTGCCCGCGACCAGCACATCCCGTCGATTGAAGGCGGTCAGGACTTTGTCGTTGCCGTTGGCGTCAGCCGTCACGGCAAGGTCGAGGGTGCCGAGAACTTCACCGACTTCGATGCGTTTCTGGCCGCGCGCCCGGACATCAAGGTCGTGTCGCTCTGCACGCCGCCTGAAGTGCGCTTCGACATGGCAAAAGCGGCAATCGCTGCCGGTCGCCATGTGCTGATGGAAAAGCCACCGGCGACCACTTTGGGCGAGGCAGAGGCTCTGACCGAGCTTGCTGCCAAGGCTGGCGTTACCTTGTTTGCCACGTGGCACTCGCGTTTTGCGCTCGGCGTCGAGCCTGCCAAGCAGTGGCTCGCAGACAAGGTTATCCAGTCGATTTCGATCGTCTGGAAGGAAGATGTGCGTCGTTGGCATCCCGGCCAGGCCTGGATCTGGGAGCCGGGTGGCTTTGGCGTTTTCGATCCGGGTATCAATGCACTCTCCATCCTGACGGAGATCGTGCCCGGCCACATCATGGTGGAAAAATCCACCCTGGAGTTCCCGGAAAACAAGAAGCAGCCGATCGCCGCTTCCATCGCCATGCGCACCGTCGAAGGCGCGCCAATCACGGCCGAATTCGACTGGCGACAGGAAGGGCCGCAGACGTGGGATATCACAGTCCAGACGAATGCTGGCGAGCTGCGTCTTTCAAAGGGCGGTTCGGAACTCTATATCGGGGATAAGGAACAGGCGTCCGGCCCGGACCGCGAATATGCGGGAATCTACGAACGCTTCGCCCATCTCATCCGCTCCCGCCAGAGCGATACCGACTATCAGCCGCTGCGCATCGTGGCGGATTCATTCCTTTGCGGGGAACGAAAAGTCGTCGCTCACTTCGAAGACTGACATCAAAAGGAGGCCCATCCCATGGCCTATACACCGACTGGAAAACACCTGATCGCCGGCAACTGGGTTGCCAGCACGGATACTTTCACCTCGTCGCCTGCCACGGGCTCCTCCCACACTTTCTCGAAGGGCACCCCTGCCCTCGTCGATCAGGCGGCGAAGGCCGCTGAAGAGGCATTCGAAACCTATGCCTATTCGACGCGCGAAGAGCATGCCGCCTTCCTCGACGCGATCGCCGAGGAAATCGATGCACGCGGTGATGCGATCACCGAGATCGGCTCCCAGGAAACTGGTCTGCCGGAAGCACGGCTGATCGGCGAGCGTGGCCGTACCGTCGGGCAGCTTCGTCTTTTCGCGGCGCATATCCGCAAGGGCGACTACTTGGACCGTCGTCATGACGAAGCCCTGCCCGATCGCAAGCCACTGCCGCGTCCTGACCTGAAGATGGTCCAGCGTCCGATCGGCCCGGTTGCCGTCTTCGGTGCCTCCAACTTCCCGCTCGCCTTCTCGACCGCGGGTGGCGATACGGCAGCTGCCCTTGCAGCCGGCTGCCCTGTCGTCGTCAAGGCGCATGATGCCCATCCAGGCACGGGCGAAATCGTCGCCTCCGCGATCGATGCTGCCATCAAGCGCTGTGGCGTGCACCCGGGCGTCTTCTCGCTCGTTCACGGCGGCAGCCGCGATGTCGGCCAGGCCCTCGTTCAGCACCCGCTGATCAAGGCTGTCGGCTTTACCGGTTCGCTCGGTGGTGGTCGCGCGCTCTTCGATCTCTGCGCGCAGCGTCCAGAACCCATCCCGTTCTTCGGCGAGCTCGGCTCGGTCAACCCGATGTTCATGCTGCCGAAGGCGATCGCCACCCGTGGCGAAGCCATTGCCAAGGGCTGGGTTGGTTCGCTGACCATGGGTGCCGGTCAGTTCTGCACCAATCCGGGTATCGTCGTGCTGCTCAAGGGGGCTGACGCCGACAAGTTCGTCGAAACGGCCACTGAAGCGCTCTCCGGCGTTGGTCCGCAGACCATGCTGACCGATGGCATCGCCGATGCCTATCGGAGCGGCGCAAGCAAGATCGCCGGCACCGAAGGTGTTCGTTCGGTTCTGACTTCGACCTGCGATCTGCGCAACGCAACGCCGTACCTCTTCCAGACCACCGCGAAGGATTGGCTCGACAACCACGTGCTCGGCGAGGAAGTCTTCGGCCCGCTTGGCCTGATCGTCATCGCCGAAAGCGAAGACGAAATGGTCGCCATGGCCCGCAGCCTTTCCGGCCAGCTGACGGCTTCGATCCATCTCGCCGATGGTGACGAGACGCTCGGTAAACGCCTGATGCCGATCCTGGAGCGCAAGGCGGGTCGCGTTCTCGCCAACGGCTTCCCGACGGGGGTCGAAGTGGCTGATTCCATGGTTCACGGTGGCCCCTACCCGGCGTCGACGAACTTTGGTGCCACGTCTGTCGGCACACTCTCGATTCGTCGCTTCCTGCGGCCGGTTTGCTTCCAGGACATCCCGGCAGCTCTTCTGCCGATCGATCTCGCCTAAGGACATGCCGTGACGACATCACCGTTTGCCGCGCTCGTCGACTGGGGCACCAGCAACCTTCGGATCTGGCTGACCGACAGCCAGGGCGTGGTGATCGGTGAACGTCAATCTGCAGAGGGTATGGGCAGTCTGGACAAGGCTGCCTATCCCGCCGTTCTCGAGGGGCATCTCACAGCGCTCGGTGCGCCTCCGGATCTCCCTGTGGTCATCGCCGGCATGGCGGGCGCCCGCACAGGCTGGCGTGAAGCACCCTATGTGGAGACGCCTGCGCCTCTGATCGGCCTCTTCCAGCATGCCGTCCAGCCGGAGGGCGTGGATCGCCCTGTCTATATACTGCCCGGTGTCTGCCAGCGCGAGGGCGGCGCCTACGACGTCATGCGCGGTGAGGAAACTCAGCTTGCCGGCGCGCTGGAGCAGGGTCTGGACAACGCCCTGTTCTGCTTGCCGGGCACGCATTCCAAGTGGGCTCTCGTAGAGAATGGCCAGATCAGCCGTTTCTCAACCGTGATGACGGGCGAGTTGTTCAATCTGATTAGCCGGCAATCGATCCTCCGTCTGTCGGTGCCGGAGGATGGAGACGCCGAGGCGGATCCGGAGATTTTCGACGCGGCTGTCGCGCAGGCGCTTGAACCCGGCTTCGCCCTGACATCCGTGCTCTTCTCGATCCGTGCCGAAGGCCTGCTGGCATCGGACACCAAGACCAATCCTGTAGCGCGTCTCTCCGGTCTCTTGATCGGTGCCGAGATCGCTGCCATCCGAGATGACCTCCTGCGCCACGGCAAGGCCTATCTCATCGGCACGGGTAAACTCACGCGTCTCTACGCGCGTGCTCTCTCCAAGGCCGGCGGTGAAGCCGTCCTGCTCGATGGCGGGCTGCTTGTGCGCCGTGGACTGCTCGCATCTGCCCTGTCGCTCTTCGATCACGAATTCAAGGACTGAACCCATGACCGCCTCCGTTGCCTGGCCCGTTCTCCGCCGCAATCTCGTTGCCATCCTGCGTGGCATCAAGCCGGAGGAAATCGAAGCGACGGTGGATGCGCTGATCGAGGCAGGCTTCGAGGCGATTGAGGTGCCCCTAAATTCGCCTGATGCCTTTGTCTCCATCGAGAAGGCACGGAAACGCGCTCCGGCGAATGTCCTGATCGGCGCAGGAACTGTTCTTGAGGTTGCCCAGGTGGACCGCCTGAACGATGTCGGCGGTAATCTGTTGGTCACGCCGAATGTCGAACCCGACGTGATCCGCCGCGCCGTGTCGCATGGCATGGTCGCAATGCCGGGCGTTTTCACGCCGACCGAGGCTCTGCTCGCGGCGAAGTGTGGTGCCGCAGCGCTCAAGTTCTTCCCGGCCAGCGTGCTCGGCCCGAGCGGCATCTCGGCCATCAAGGCCATCCTGCCGGCGCATCTTCCGCTGGGTGCTGTGGGTGGCGTCTCAGACGCGAACTTCGCGGACTATTGGACTGTGGGTGTCCGTGCCTACGGACTCGGCTCCAGCCTCTACAAGCCGGGTGACGACGCGAAGATCATCGGCGAGCGTGCGGTGAGGTCCGTACGTGCTTACGACGCGCTTCTGGCCTGACGGATCTGGTCTGACACCAATACGGAGTTTATCGCCTGCCGCAGGTCTTTGGCGGCCGCTGGCGCGGATAGCCGCCGTCGGCTGTGACAGTCGTCACGCGCCGAAGCGGATAAATATGCCGATGCCCAATTTTGAACATACCGCCGCCGTTTTTTGAGATAGTATATAACTAACTTGGTTGGCGCGGTGCGCCAAACGGTCCGGTCTGGCGCATTGACCCCTTACCCCCAGCCCCCCAATGCTTCCGGGCCGGACCACACCAAGCCTTTTACCCCTTAAAATCAGAGTGTCTTGGCCGTTGTCATCATCACGGTGGCGCCTATGATTCGCGAAGGGTTGCCGCCTCCATCCGCCGCCTGCAGCAGAATCGCGATCCCGTCGCTCTTGTCGTCGCCCATGGGTTTGGCCGGGAGCGTCAGGTCGAGCGACTGGCCATGCCACATGCCGACGGTCTGCACGTCGGTGACGCTGTGCCAGTAGTTCAAATGCTGTCCGAGGTTTTCCCCCTTGAGAACCTCGACCGTCTGGTTCTGGCGGAAATACACGACCACGACATTCGCCTTGCCGGCACCCTGACCAATCGAGATCGACAACTGGTCGGCGTGACGAGTGGCCGTAACCGGAACCACAAGTCCCTCGCCGCTCGAATTCATGCGGTCGAGTCTGCGATTGACCTCTGCGGCATCCGTACCCTTGAGATGATCGCGACCATTCAGCACAGCCTGGGGCGTGTAGACACCGTTGCGGCCGAAGGTCTTGGCATAGGCATATTGCCTTGCCGTATTTTCCTTGGTTGCCAGGGTGTCGGCCCAGCCCAGATAGTTCCAGTAATCGACGTGATAGGACAGGGCGACGACTTTACCTTCGCGAACCAGCTGCTCGAAGGCGCGGTCGGCCGGCGGGCAGGAGCGGCATCCCTGCGAGGTGAAAAGTTCTACGACACCCTTCGGGGTGGAAAAGTCTTCAGCTTTCGCCGCGGGTCCTGAAAAAGCGACGAACGGCGCCAGACACAGCGCGGCAAGCCTTGCCCACGTCCTCTGTCTCCCTGTTCTCGTCTTTGCCTGCAACATGCTGATGCCATGCCTTTCCTGAACGCTGCACTGATACTCTCTCCGCCCCCGAGCGCAAAGTCACGATGGGGTGAAATTTTAGTCAACAGACCAATTCCGGCGTGCACGAAAAAAGCCGCCGGTTGCCCGGCGGCTTTTCACTTGGCTTATGCAACCGATCAGGCTGCGAGATCGCGCAGAACGGTCTGCAGGATGCCGCCATTGTTCATGTAGGTGACCTCATCGAGCGTATCGATGCGGCAGAGCAGCGGGACTTCCTTCACGGTGCCGTCGGAGTAGGTGATCTTGGCGATCTTCTTCTCACGCGGCTTGATCTCGCCTTCCAGGCCCTCGATCGTGACGATCTCGTCACCCTTGAGGTTCAGCGAAGCCCAGGTCGTGCCTTCCTCGAAGGTGAAGGGCACGATGCCCATGCCGACGAGGTTCGAGCGATGGATACGCTCGAAGGACTGCGCGATGACCGCTTTGACGCCGAGCAGGTTGGTGCCCTTGGCAGCCCAGTCACGCGACGAACCATTGCCGTATTCGACGCCGGCGAAGATGACGAGCGGAACGCCCTCCTGCTTGTACATCATCGCAGCGTCGTAGATCGACAGCTCTTCCTTGGACGGGTAGTGGATGGTGTAGCCACCTTCCTTGCCGTTCGGGCCGAGCATGTGGTTGCGGATACGGATATTGGCGAATGTGCCGCGCATCATGACTTCATGATTGCCACGACGCGTGCCGTACTGGTTGAAGTCCGGAACCGCGACGCCGTTCTCGGTCAGGTAGGCACCTGCCGGGGATGCCGCCTTGATCGAACCGGCCGGAGAGATGTGGTCGGTGGTGATCTTGTCGCCGAAGAGACCAAGGACGCGGGCGCCATTGATGTTCTTCAGGCCCGAGCCGGTCTTGCCCATGCCGACGAAGTAGGGCGGGTTCTGCACATAGGTCGACTTGTCGTCCCATGCATAGGTCTGACCCGCAGGAACCTGAACAGCCTGCCAGTTTTCATCGCCCTTGAAGACATCGGCATACTTCGATTCGTAAAGTTCGCGCGTGACGTATTTCAGGATGAATTCCTGGATTTCATGCGAGGTCGGCCAGATGTCCTTGAGATAGACCGGGTTGCCGTTCTGGTCTTCGCCGAGCGGTTCGGTGGTCAGGTCCTTCTGAACGGTACCGGCAAGCGCGTAGGCGACGACGAGCGGCGGCGAGGCCAGGTAATTGGCCTGAACGTCCGGCGAGATGCGGCCTTCGAAGTTGCGGTTGCCCGAGAGCACGCCGGCCGTGATCAGACCCTTGTCGTTGATCGTCTTGGAGATGGGCGCCGGCAGCGGGCCGGAGTTGCCGATGCAGGTGGTGCAGCCGAAGCCGACGAGGTTGAAGCCCAGCGCATCCAGCGAGGTCTGCAGTCCAGACTTGGCCAGATATTCGCCGACAACCTGAGATCCCGGTGCTAGCGAGGTCTTGACCCACGGCTTGGACTTCAGGCCCTTGGCAACGGCGTTGCGGGCCAGCAGGCCAGCTGCAATCAGAACGCTCGGGTTCGAGGTGTTGGTGCAGGAGGTGATGGCGGCAATCGCGACATCGCCATGGCCGAGATCGAAGTCAGTGCCTTCAACCGCGTAGCGGTTGGTCAGCTGACCAGGCTTCTTGTAGTCGCCTTCGAGGGCCGTTGCGAAGTTCGGCGCGATGGTTTCGAGCGGCAGGCGGCCTTCCGGACGCTTCGGGCCGGCCATCGACGGGACAACGTCGCCAAGGTCGAGTTCAAGCGTGTCGGTGAAGACGAGGTCCGAGCCGTCGCTGTCGCGCCACATGCCTTGAGCCTTGGAATAGGCTTCCACGAGAGCGATGCGGTCCTTAGTGCGGCCCGACATGGTCAGGTAGTTGATGGTTTCGCCATCGACCGGGAAGAAGCCGCAGGTCGCGCCGTATTCCGGACCCATGTTGCCGATGGTCGCACGGTCTGCCAGCGTCATCGAATCAAGGCCGGGGCCGTAGAATTCGACGAACTTGGAAACAACGCCCTTCTTGCGCAGCATCTGCACGACGGTCAGGACGAGGTCGGTCGCGGTGACGCCTTCCTTGACCTTGCCGGTCAGCTTGAAGCCGATGACCTCAGGCAGCAGCATGGAAACCGGCTGGCCGAGCATAGCGGCTTCTGCCTCGATACCACCAACGCCCCAGCCGAGAACGCCGAGACCATTGATCATGGTCGTATGCGAATCGGTGCCGACGCAGGTGTCGGGGTAAGCTGTGGTTTCGCCGTCCTCATCCTTGGTCCAGACGGTCTGGCCGAGGTATTCCAGATTGACCTGGTGACAGATGCCGGTGCCGGGCGGCACGACGCGGAAGTTCTTGAACGCCTGCTGGCCCCACTTCAGGAAGCGGTAGCGCTCGCCGTTGCGCTCGTATTCGAGCTCGACGTTGCGGGCGAAAGCCGTCGGCGTGCCGAATTCGTCGACGATGACCGAGTGGTCGATGACGAGGTCGACGGGAACCAGCGGATTGATCTTCTCCGGATCACCACCGAGATTGACCATGGCGTCGCGCATGGCGGCAAGGTCGACGACGGCGGGAACGCCGGTGAAATCCTGCATCAGCACGCGGGCCGGGCGGTAAGCGATTTCCGCTTCGGTCAGACCCTTGTTAACAAGCCATTCGGCGACGGCCTGGATGTCCTTCTTGGTGACCGAGCGGCCATCCTCGTTGCGGAGAAGATTCTCCAGCAGGACCTTCATGGAGTAGGGGAGTTTCGAAACACCCGCCAGGCCATTCGCTTCGGCCTTCGGGATGCTGTAGTAGACATAGTCCTTGCCGTCGACGGTCAGGACCGACCGGCAATTGAAACTGTCGAGAGATTTAGCCACGGATAGAAACCCCGCATATTCTGATAGCCAACACAATCGTGCGGACGCCTATGCACTTCATGCACATCAGGATGCGGGTACGACCATTTCCGCTGTCCGCCCGTGAAAATCGCTCCTCGCGATGTCCAAGTTCGGCACAAGGATGAACTTCACGCCGGCCGCTGGCGTGGTTGCAGGTCTTATAGATAATTTCTAAGAAAGGCGCCAGACCGACGAAGGACGAAATCGGATTTTTTTATGAGGCAGGCCTCATCCTGCCAGAAGGCGATCATGATCAGGCTTGAAGCCGAAAATCTCTCAGCGCGCCGTGGCGAGGATCTGATTTTCGTTAATGTTTCCTTTACGTTGGCTGCCGGCGAGGCACTGGTTCTCACGGGCCAAAACGGGTCGGGGAAATCGACCTTGTTGCGTGTCGTGGCAGGGCTGCTTCGCCCGGAAACGGGACGTGCCGTCTGCTTTTCGCAAGCCCATGACGAAGTGCGCCCTGCAGGTGAACTCAGCCACTATCTCGGTCACCGCAACGGTATGAAACGAGAATTGACGGTCGCTGAGAATCTGACCTTCTGGAAATCCTTCCTCGGTGATATTGGCATGGGGCAAAGCCTCGAGGTCGAAGAGGCGGCTGCCGCCGTCGATCTGGCCGGGATCACGCATCTCCCCTATGGCTACCTCTCTGCCGGTCAGCAACGGCGCTTTGCCATGGCGCGGCTCCTCGTTGCCTACAGGCCAATCTGGATCCTCGACGAGCCGACTGCGGCTCTCGACCGTCGTGCCGACGCCATGTTCGAAGAGCTGGTGCGGCAGCACCGGCAGGCAGGCGGGATCGTGCTTGCCGCAACCCACCAGCCTCTCGGCATGGAGGGCGCGACGAACCTGGAGATGCTCGGCTTCGATGGCGTCGATGAGGAGTATGTGGCATGATGGCGCTCTTCCTCCGAGACCTGAAGCTCTCGGTTCGTGCCGGTGGCGGCGCATTGATCGGCGTGCTTTTCTTCACGACCGTCGTTGCCGTCATCCCCTTCGGTGTCGGTCCGGATCTCAATCTGCTTTCCCGTATCGGTCCGGCCATCGTCTGGATCGGGGCGCTACTGTCGGCGCTGCTCGGCCTCGACCGGCTCTTCCAGGCCGAGAGGGACGACGGTTCGCTCGATATCCTGCTGATGCAGGAGACGCCGCTGGTTCTCACCGTGCTGGTTAAGTGCCTCGCGCACTGGGTAGCAACCGGGTTGCCGCTGGTCGCTGCCTCCCCCCTGCTCGGCCTCTTCATGAATATGGATGAAGTCGCGATCGGCGCTGTCATGCTGACCCTGCTGGTCGGATCGCCTGCCATCACCTTTATCGGAGCGGCGGGTGCAGCCGTGGCCGTCGCCCTGCCCCGTGGTGGTCTGCTGGTGTCCATCCTCGTGCTGCCGCTTGCCGTTCCGGTGCTGATCTTCGGTGTCAGTGCCTCCTATGCAGCGGTTGAGGATCCAGCGCCTTTCATGCCGCCCTTCCTCTTCCTGACAGCCATCACACTTCTCTTTGCCGTGATCGGACCTGTGGGTGCAGCCGCTGCCTTGCGCAGCTCGGCGGACTGAGACATTTCAGCTTGACCAGGATCAATTGCAGGCGGGATTGAGACAGGCTAAAACACAGCATGACCGACAACAGCCTTGCCATTACCAAAATCGGCGACCTCGCCAATCCGACACGATTCCTGGCGCTGGTCGCGCGGATCCTGCCCTGGTTTGCCGGCATCACGGTGTTGCTTTTCGCGGTGGGGCTCTATTTCGGCTTCGCTTCGGAGACCGACTATCAGCAAGGTGACACCGTGCGCATCATGTATGTGCATGTGCCGGCCGCCTGGCTCTCGATGATGTGTTACTCCGTGATGGCGCTCTCGGCCATCGGCACGCTCGTCTGGCGCCATCCGCTCGCCGATGTCAGCCACAAGGCGGCCGCGCCTCTCGGCGCCGCCTTCACGCTGATCGCGCTCATCACCGGATCGCTTTGGGGCAAGCCTATGTGGGGCACATGGTGGGTGTGGGATGCGCGTCTCACGTCGGTCTTTGTATTGTTCCTGATGTATCTGGGGCTCATCGCGCTCAACCGGGCTGTAGACGATCCTTCCAAGGCCGCACGTGTGAGCGCTGTCCTGATCCTTGTTGGCTTCGTCAATATTCCGATCATCAAGTTTTCAGTCGACTGGTGGAACACACTGCACCAGCCTGCAAGCGTGGTGCGGCTCGACGGACCGACCATCGACCCGGAATTCCTCTGGCCGCTGCTGATCATGGCGCTGGCATTCACCATGCTGTTCTTCACGCTGCATCTGGCGGCGATGCGCAACGAGATCTGGCGCCGCCGAGTGGGAGCGCAGAGGCGTTTGGCGGCGCGTCAGGCCGGTCGGGAGCATTCGGCATGAGCCACGCCTTTTACGTCATCGGATCGTATGCGCTGACCGCCGGCATCTGTCTTGCGTTGACCGGCTGGGTGTATCTCGACGGTCGTGCCCGGCAGGCGGAACTCAGGACGCTTGAGGCTCAAGGCATTCGCCGTCGATCGGCGTCGGCCTCCTTCGGTGAGGATGCCGGTACATGACGCAGCAGACCGAAAGCGAAGCTGCCACCGGCAAGGGACGCGGGCGCTATCTGATCGCGGCGTTGCCGCTCCTGCTGTTTGCGGGGCTCGCGGCCATCTTCATGACCCAGCTGCAATCCGGCCGCGACGTGTCCGAAATCCCCTCGGCATTGCTCGGCACCAAGGCGCCGGTGCTTCAACTCGCGGCCCTCGACGGCTCGGAGCGCCCGGCGCTCACGACGGCCGCGATCACGGGCAAGCTCACTCTCGTCAATGTGTTCGCGTCCTGGTGCGTGCCCTGCCGGCAGGAGCATCCCATGCTGCTGGAACTCTCCAAGGTTCCGCGGGTCAATGTGGTCGGCATCAACTACAAGGACCGCAACGACAATGCGCTGCGGTTCTTGGGGGAACTCGGCAATCCCTATTCTGCGATCGGGGTCGATCCCAACGGCAAAGCCGCGATCGACTGGGGTGTTTACGGCATCCCGGAAAGCTATCTCGTCGGCGCGGACGGCACAATACTCTACAAGAAGGTGGGTCCGTTCGATCCCGAGACCTTCCAGACGCAGCTAATGCCGGCGATCGAAAAGGCGCTTGCCGGTCTCTGAGAGACCTTAGAGAGCGCCCTGCCAGGTCTTCACCGCTTCGATCGGCCAGACCAGCATCAGAACGTTGAGGGTCAGGTTGTCTCTGATGACGATAGCGGTCAGAACTTCGAAGCCCAGCGCGATGATGACAGTCAGCCAGATCGGCATGCGGGCCGCAAAGAAGAAGCCTGCAATCATCGCGACCATGTCCATTCCGGAATTCAAAATGCTGTCGCCGGTATAGCCTACCGCCATGGTCGCGGTGCGATAGCGATCGATCACGATCGGTGAATTCTCCAGGATCTCCCACGCGGCTTCGATCAGGGCCGAAAGCGCAAGCTTGGCGGTGATCGGCTTCCTGCGCATCACCAGCCAGCCCAGGCCATAGAACAGGAAGCCATGGATGATGTGTGACGGCGTGTACCAGTCGAACAGGTGCTGCGAGTTGCCGGGCGTATTCACGCCGGCTTCAAATAGCTTCACGTAACCGCATTCACAGATCCAGATCCGGCCCATGAGATACTGGGAGACGATCTGAACCAGGATGATGATGAAGGTCACCGCCAGCCAGAAACGAGTCGTGGAGTGTTCGTTGCCCTGGCTGGTCATGCCGTTCATTTCGGTTCCTTCTCTTCCAGCGAATGCTTCATGATCAGTGGCATCTGCGCCAGCGTGAAGAGGATGGTGATCGGCATCGTGCCCCAGACCTTGAAGCTGACCCAGACATCATCCGAGAAGTTGCGCCAGACGACCTCGTTCAGCACCGCGAGGAAGAGGAAGAAGATGCCCCAGCGCAGCGTTAGTTTGCGCCAGCCTTCTGCATCCAGCTGGAAGGCTGCGTTGAAGACATAGCCCAGAAGCGATGTGCCGAAGGCGAGGCCACCGAGCAGCGTGACGCCGAAGAGCGCGTTGACGATGGTCGGCTTCATCTTGATGAAGGTTTCGTCTTGGAGCCAGATCGACAGGCCGCCGAAGACCATGACGACGATCCCCGAGACGAAGGGCATGACCGGCAAGTGCTTGAAAACGATCTTGGAGATGATCAACGACAGCACGGTCGCGGCCATAAAGAGGGCGGTCGCGATCAAGAGCGGTCCGCCAATCGCAGTCAGCCCAGGAAAGGTCTTCGCCAGCCACTCGCCGCGCAGGTTTCCAAAGAAGAAGATCAGGAGCGGCCCGAGTTCGAGCGCCATTTTCAACAGCGGGTTCTGGCGTTCGGCCTTGGAGGCATGGGTATCGGTGGATGTATCCGACATGGTGTCGTTTCCTAATGTTTCCGGCGCTCAGCGCGCGATGCCGGCAATGGCGCTGGCGAAGTCTTCCGCCTCGAAGGGTTCGAGGTCGTCGATGCCTTCGCCGACGCCGATGAAATAGACGGGCAGCTTATGCTTGGCGGCGATGGCGACGAGAATGCCGCCGCGCGCCGTGCCATCGAGCTTGGTCATGATCAGGCCGTTCACGCCCGCCACATTGCGGAAGATCTCGACCTGCTGGAGGGCGTTCTGGCCTGTCGTCGCGTCGAGCGTCTGCAGCACGGTGTGCGGTGCATCCGGGTCGAGCTTGCCGAGAACGCGGACAATCTTTTCGAGTTCCGCCATGAGCTCCGCCTTGTTCTGCAGGCGGCCGGCGGTGTCGATGATCAGGACGTCGGCTTTGTCGGCCTTGGCTTTTTCAAAGGCTTCATAGGCAAGGCCTGCGGCATCGGCGCCGAGTTTGGTGCCGATGAAGGTCGAGCCGGTGCGGTCGGCCCAGATCTTCAGCTGCTCGATGGCGGCTGCACGGAAGGTATCGCCGGCTGCCAGCATCACCTTCAGCCCCGAGCCCGAGAGCTTGGCGGCCAGCTTGCCGATGGTCGTCGTCTTGCCCGTGCCGTTGACACCAACGACGAGAATGACATGCGGCTTATGGCTGAGATCGAGAGCGAGCGGTTTGGCGACCGGTTTCAGGACCTTGACGATCTCGGCCGCCATGATCTTGGTGACATCCTCGCCGGTCACATCCTTGCCGTAGCGCTCGGAGGCCAGCGTATCGGTGACGCGAAGCGCGGTCTCGACGCCGAGGTCGGCCTGGATTAGCAGGTCCTCCAGTTCCTCCAACGTCTCGTCATCGAGCTTGCGCTTGGTGAAGAGCGCGGTGATCTGGCCTGTCAGTTGCGACGAGGTGCGGAAGAGGCCGGCGGTCAGCCGCTGAAACCAGGTTTGTTTGACCTGCGGAGCCGCAGCCACCGGCTGGACCGGCAAACTCTCGGCAGCGGCAAACCCCTTGGGCAGGGCGGTTGGCGCGCGTGTTTCCGCTGGATCAGCGGCTTCAACGATGACGCCCTGCGATACATCTGCGGGCTGGATCGGATTTTCGCGTAAGATCGGCGTCGGGGCATCGACCGACTCGGGATTATCGGCAATGTCGCCCTTATCGATGGACTCTTCCGCCTGCAGAAGCTCCAGTGGCACCATGTCGAGATCGACAGCACTTACGATCGTCGGTTCAGATTCACCAGGCTCCGCTTGCTCTTCTTCGAGATCAGGTGCCGGCCCCCCAGCCGTGTCCATTTCCTCAGGAAGGACCGGATCGTCAGCCAACGGCAAATCTGCCAGAAGGTCGTCAGATGCGCTTCCTGCCGGGGCCTCGGATTCGATCTTGGACGCCGACGTTTTGTCTTCAACGGCATCGGGCGCCGTCTGAGCCGGCTTCTCCTTGCCGAAGGTGAAGACTTTCTTGATGAAGCCGAGGGCCATGGTCACTCAATTCCGTGTGTCAGGCAGCCGCGCTCGCCGCTGCCGATGCAATCGTCAGATGGCGGCCAGTGTGGCCGCCGATCGAGACCTCGACGAGGCTGCCGGGGTTCATGCCGGGTGCTGCGACGAGGGTGAAGTCTTCCGTATGCGCCATTTCATTGCGCTCGACCAGCAGCTTCTGGCGGGTGCCGACATGCGAAGCCAGATGCACAGCCTGCAATCTTTCAGCCACCGCGCGGAGCTCTGCGGCCCTTGCCTTGACCAGCGCTCGCTCGAGCTGCGGCATACGGGCGGCCGGTGTGCCGGGACGTGGGCTGTATGGGAAGACATGAAGGTGCGCAATGCCGATCTCCTCGGCAAGGCGTGCGGAGTTTGCCGCCATGTCCTCGGTCTCCGTCGGAAAACCGGCGATCATGTCGGCGCCAAAGGCAAAGCCGGGGCGCAGGCTCCGCACCTGTTCCGCAAAGGCAATGGCATCGGCGCGCGAATGCCGCCGCTTCATCCGCTTCAGGATCATGTCGTCGCCATGCTGCAGCGACAGATGTAGATGCGGCATGAAACGCGGCTCATCGGCGATCAGGTCGAACAGATGGCTATCCGCCTCGATACTGTCGATCGAGGAGAGGCGAAGCCTAAGGATCTCCGGCACCTGTTTCAGCAGTGTCTTGGCGAGAAGGCCGAGCGTCGGATTGCCGGGCAGGTCTGCGCCGTAACTCGTCGCATCAACCCCGGTCAGCACGATCTCACGATAGCCGTTTTCGACGAGCTTGCGCGCGTGGTCTACGACGGCGCCCATCGGCACGGAGCGCGAATTGCCGCGGCCATAGGGGATGATGCAGAAGGTGCAGCGGTGATCGCAGCCATTCTGCACCTGCAGGAAGCCGCGCACATGGCCGTCGATATGCGCCACCATCTGCGGGGCCGTCTCGGTCACGCTCATGATGTCGTTGACGGCAACCTTTTCTTCCGCCGAGACACCGAAATCCGGCAGGCGGCGATAGTGCTCGGCCTTCAGCTTCTCCTCGTTGCCAAGGACAGCATCAACCTCGGGCATGGCAGCGAAGTTTTGCGCTTCCGTCTGGGCAGCGCAGCCGGTGACAATGATACGCGCTTCAGGGTTTTCCCGCCTCGCCCGGCGGATCGCCTGGCGGGCCTGGCGTACGGCTTCGGAGGTGACCGCACACGTATTGACCAGGATCGCGTTGTCGAGGCCGGCCTTGGCGGCTTCAGCTTTCATGATTTCGGATTCATAGGTGTTGAGGCGACAGCCGAAGGTGATCACTTCGACGGCACCTTTCTGTTCACAGATCACGGGGTCGCGGCCTCTGCCTGCCCGCTCTCGTCACGTTCCCAGTCCCCGGTTGCCGGATCAACCATGCCGGACCATTCCCACTCGGCGGGGCCTGTCATGACGACCTTGTCGTCGGCGCGCCAATCGATGGTCAACGTGCCGCGATTGGGGCTCGACGCCACCGTGATCGTCACCTTGCGTTCAGTGCGGCCTGTACGCGCAGCGGACACGCCAGCGGCACAGGCAGCCGAGCCGCAGGCGAGCGTCAGGCCGGCGCCGCGTTCCCAGGTCCGCGTCACCATTGATGTCTTCGAGGTGACCTGGGCCAGCGTGATGTTGGCCTTTTCCGGGAAGATCGGATGGTTTTCGAGGAGCGGCCCGAAGCGTTCCAGGTCATAGGTCATCGGATCGCGATCGACCCAGAAGACAGCATGGGGATTGCCCATCGACATGGCCGAGGGCGAATGCAGGATCGGCGCGTCGATCGGGCCGATCTGTAGCTCGATGCGGCTCGTGTCGTGGAATTCTTCCGAGAGCGGGATCTTGTCCCAGGCAAAGACGGGCTTTCCCATGTCGACGGAAATCGTCCCGTCCTGGTGTTCGACCGCATTCAGGATGCCGGCGATGGTCTGGAAGGTGAAGCTCTTGCGGCCTGTTTCGCTGGCAAGCGCCTGCACCACACAGCGGGTGCCATTGCCACAGGCCTGGGCCTTTGAGCCGTCGCAATTCAGAATGTCGATATAGGCGTCGGTGCCGCCGACCTTGGGATCATGGATGGCCATGATCTGATCGAAGGCCGTTGCCGGTTCGGCGGCGAGCGCGACTGCGGCAGTCGGGGTCACCCGGTCGGTGCGACCGCGCATGTCGACGACCAGGATCTTGTTGCCAAGCCCGTTCATAACAGCGAATTCGACCCGATCCGACATCGTCACTCCATACAACTGCACTTTCAGCCTATATGGCGGAAAAGCAGCCGAATTACCAGTAGAGCGACCAAAACCGCGCAACCATGGTCAACGCCATGGCTCAGTCACTTCAAGCCATTCCCGGGTTCGCGCCTCGGGATCGGCATGTAAGGTAATGTCGGTGACCACGGCTGCACTGTCGGCACCTGCTGCAAAGACACCGGGAAGCCGGTCAGGACGAAGCCCGCCGATCGCGACCAGGGGCAGGGGGATGATCTTTTCCTTCCACACCGACAGCCGTTCCAGGCCTTGCGGCGCCCAGGGCATCTTTTTCAGGATCGTCGGATAGACGGGACCGAGGGCGACATAGTGAGGCTCGGCGGCCAGCGCCGTTTCGAGCTCGGCCTCGTCATGGGTCGAGAGGCCAAGCTTCAGGCCCGCGCTGCGGATGGCGGCTAGATCGGCCGTTGCCAGATCCTCCTGGCCGAGATGGACGAAGTCGCAGGCCTCGTCGATGGCAATCTGCCAGAAGTCGTTGACGATAAGCCGGCAGCCGTGGTCGGCACAGCATTGCCGGGCGCGTCGAACATGTTGGCGAAGCACGCTTTCCTCGGCCTCCTTCATCCGCAGCTGCACTAGCTTCACACCTAGCGGCACAAGCCGCTCGATCCAGTCGGCACTGTCCACGATCAGGTAGAAGGGATCGAGCTTCATGCGAAGACCCCCTTTCCGATCATGGGGGTAGATGGCACGGCCATGTCGCGCGGCTCCAGCATGCCGGCTTGATGGGCGATATGTCCTGCCTCGATCGCCTTGGCAAAGGCCTCGGCCATATCAGCCGGATGACCGGCACTCGCAACGGCGGTGTTAAGCAGTACGGCGTCATAGCCGAGTTCCATCACCGCTGTCGCATGGGAGGGACGACCGATGCCGGCATCGACGATCAGCGGCACGTCGGGGAATTCCGCCCGCATGGATCTGAGTGCCGGGAGATTCTGCGGCCCCATGGCGCTGCCGATCGGCGCGCACCAGGGCATCAGCACGCGGCATCCGGCGGTGAGCAGCTTTTCCCCGACCACCAGATCGTCGGTCGTGTAGGGGAAAACCTCGAAGCCCTCGGAACCGAGGATCTTCGCCGCTTCCACCAGTTCGAAAACATCCGGCTGCAGCGTGTCGTGATGGCCGATCACCTCGAGCTTGATCCAGGTGGTGCCGAAGACCTCCCGCGCCATCTCCGCCGTTAGAACCGCCTCGCGGGCGCTGTGGCAGCCGGCGGTGTTGGGCAGAACCTGAACGCCGAGATCGCGGATCAGCTGGAAGAAGGCACCACCCGCCTTGCCGCCTGCGGTCTCCCGGCGCAGCGAGACGGTGACGATCTCGGTCTTCGATCGCCGCACGGCCTCCGCCAGAATCGCGGGCGAGGGGTAGCGCGCGGTGCCGAGCAGGAGGCGCGAGGAGATTGTCTTGCCATAGAGTTCGAGTGTCATCTCAGCCTCCCTGCATGGGCGAAAGGATCTCGATCCGGTCGCCCTCCTTCAAGGGATGGGCGGCGCGCTCCTTGCGGTGAACCAGATCGCCGTTGACGGCGGTTGCCAGCCAGTCGCCCTCGTAGTCGAGTTTCGAGAGCAGATCGGCGAGGTTGCCTGCATCCAGTTCCAGGGCTTCTCCGTTGACCGTGAGCTTCATGCGGTCCTCCTTTTTTCGGATGCGTGGATATTCGTCAGCCTGTCTGCCGCCTCACGCGCCAGTGCTGGCGCCAGCAGAAAGCCGTGGCGGTGCATGCCGGCGACTGCCAGGCCATCGGCCGTTTCGATGAGGCGGGGCACATTGTCCGGGAAAGCCGGGCGGATGCCGGTGCCGGTTTCCACGATGCGCGCTTCGGCAAAGGCCGGGTGCAGCGCATAGGCGGTGTTCAGCAGTTCCATCATCGAACGCGCCGTGATCGGCCCGTCATCCTCAGCCTCGATCATGGTCGCGCCCAGCATGAACAGCCCGTTGCCGCGCGGCACGATGTAGAGGGGGTGGCGAGGATGCAGGAGACGCACGGGACGGGAGAGGGCAACATCGCCTGTCTCCAGATAGAGCATCTCCCCGCGCACCCCGCGCAATCCGTTGATCTCACCGATGGCCTGTGGTCCCCGGCAATCCACGATGCTCGCATAGCCGCCCGTCTCACCTGCCTCCTCTCCGAAGCGGAAGGAGACACCCAGCTGCCGCGCCGCCTGATACAGACCCCGCAAGGCCTGGCGGGGATTAAGATGCGCCTCCTCTGCGAAGAAGAGGCCTCTGCCGAAGCGCCCTTTGAGATCGGGCTCGAGGTCTGCGATCTCTTCTTCACCCAGCCGGCGATGGCCACGCGTGCGGGTGGCAAAGCGCTTCAGGTCGGCAAAATCGCGGGGATTGGCGAGCACCAGCGTGCCCCGGCGCTGGACGAGCCCGGGCACGGCCTCGTCCCACCAGTCGGCAGCCAAGAGACCTGATGTCAACACGATCTCTTCCGCCGCCTCCCGCTCGCAATAGGGGGCAAGCATGCCGCCCGCCCAGTGGGAGGCGCCAAGCCCGATATCGGCCCGACGCTCCACGATTTCCACAGGAACACCCCTGCGTGCCAGTTCCAGCGCCGTCGCCAGCCCCGCGACACCGGCGCCCTTGACAAGAAAGGTCATGACCGTTCCCCCGCCTCAAGCGCTTCGATCTCGTTCGCCGTCATGTAGAGATCGCCACGGGCGCGGTATTTCTCCGCCATGGCGGTCAGACCCTCCTTCTGGGCCTCGGCGCGGATGTCGTGCGAGATCCGCATCGAGCAGAATTTCGGCCCGCACATCGAGCAGAAATGGGCGACCTTGTGCGCCTCCTTCGGCAGGGTTTCGTCATGCATGGACCGCGCCGTATCCGGGTCGAGCGACAGGTTGAACTGGTCTTCCCAGCGGAACTCGAAGCGGGCACGGCTGAGTGCATCGTCGCGCAACTGCGCTGCCGGATGACCCTTGGCGAGGTCGGCGGCATGGGCCGCGATCTTGTAGGTGATTACACCCACCTTGACGTCGTCGCGGTCGGGCAGGCCCAGATGCTCCTTCGGCGTGACGTAGCAGAGCATGGCGGTACCGAACCAGCCGATCATCGCGGCACCAATCCCCGAGGTGATGTGGTCGTAACCGGGTGCGATATCCGTCGTCAGCGGCCCCAGCGTATAGAAGGGGGCCTCGCCGCAGGTCTTCAGCTGCTTGTCCATGTTCTCCTTGATCTTGTGCATGGGAACATGGCCGGGGCCCTCGATCATCACCTGGCAATCCTTAGCCCAAGCGATCTGGGTCAGCTCACCCAGCGTCTCCAGTTCGGCAAACTGGGCGGCATCATTGGCATCGGCAATCGAGCCGGGGCGCAGTCCATCGCCCAGCGAGAAGGAGACATCGTAAGCGCGGCAGATGTCGCAGATCTCCTCGAAATGCTCGTAGAGGAAGCTTTCCTTGTGATGATGCAGACACCACTTGGCCATGATCGAGCCGCCGCGCGAAACGATGCCGGTGACGCGGTTCACGGTCAGCGGAATGTAATGCAGCCGCACGCCGGCATGGATGGTGAAATAGTCGACGCCCTGTTCGGCCTGCTCGATCAGCGTGTCGCGATAGACCTCCCAGGTCAGATTCTCGGCAATTCCACCGACCTTTTCGAGCGCCTGATAGAGTGGCACGGTGCCGATCGGCACGGGCGAATTGCGGATGATCCAGTCGCGAATGTTGTGAATGTTGCGGCCGGTCGAGAGATCCATGACCGTATCGGCCCCCCAGCGGATCGCCCAGACCATTTTCTCGACTTCCTCGGCCATGGAGGAGGTCACGGCCGAGTTGCCGATATTGGCGTTGATCTTCACCAGGAAATTCCGGCCGATGATCATCGGCTCGAGTTCGGGATGGTTGATGTTGGCGGGGATGATCGCCCTCCCGGAGGCGATCTCCTGGCGGACGAATTCCGGCGTCACGTGATCCGGGATTACGGCGCCGAAGCTTTCGCCGTCACGGACAAGCGCGTCCTTCGCTGCCTTGCGGCCGAGGTTTTCTCGGATCGCGACAAATTCCATTTCCGGCGTGATGATGCCGGCGCGGGCATAGGCGAGTTGCGTCACTGCCTTGCCGCCCGTTGCGCGGAGCGGTTGATGTTTCACGGGAAACGCCGGCGTCAGCTTGTCGACAGAGACGAAGCCGTTGTCTTCGGGTTTGACCGCGCGGCCGTCATAGGCCTCGACATCGCCGCGTGCCTTCACCCAGGCTGTCCGGTGCCGGGCAAGCCCCTGGTCGATGGCGATGGTCGCCTGCGGGTCGGTATAGGGTCCCGATGCGTCATAGACATTCACAGGCGGTTCGCCGGAGGTCGGATGCAGCGCGATCTGGCGCAGGGGCACGCGGATATCCGGGTGCATGTCCCCTGCCAAGAAGATCTTGGTTGAGGCGGGAAGCGGCCCGGTGGTGACGTCGGGCTTTGGGAAGTTAGGGGCAATGTTCATCGTGGAGCTCCAAGTGTTCAGGTTGGAGACCCAGTCATGTCAGCCGGAATGATGGAAAGACGCCACGGGATTCGGGTTTTCGAATCGTCGTTTTTGCAGCGCTCGCACCGTCCCTACGCCAGTATGAACTGGATCAGGTTCAACGGGTCACCGCGCTGCCATTTCGGCGTAGCGATATCTCAGCCCCTTGTCGGGACACCCCTGGTGAATGCGTGAAGTGTGGTCAAAAGCGTGAGCCGTGTCAACGCGGCTCGTGCCCCTCAAGCGTTTGTGAGAGGCACCTCGAACTGCTGGCCGGGGCGCAGGCCCTTGAAGCGCTCATTGCCGATCCCGGCCGCAGACATGGCCGTCACAAGCGCCTTCGGCGGATCGTCGATCCCTTCATTGGTCAGCTGGAAGGTGCCGAAATGGTGGCCGATGCCGAAGGCCGCCCCGCTTAAGCGGAAGCCTTCGATCGCCTCTTCCGGGTTCTGGTGCTGCGCCTTCATGAACCAGCGCGGCTCATAGGCACCGATCGGCATGATGGCGACGCGGATGTCGCCATGTTTCGCCTTGAGCTCGCGATAATGCTTGCCCTCGGCATAGCCGGTGTCACCGATATGGTAGATCTTGCCGCCCGGTGTCTCCAGAACGAAGGCCGCCCAGAGCGCCATGCGACGGTCGCCCATGCCGCGCGCCGACCAGTGGTGGCAGGGCTCGCAATGGATGATGACGTCGTTGCCAATCTCGAGCCGGTCACCCCAGTCCGTGACGTCCGCTTGCAGCCGAGGCACGTCGCTGCGGATGATCGTGTCGTTGCCGAGCGGCGTGACCAGGCGCGGGTTGTCCCGCTCGATCAGCCGCTTCAGGGTCGCGTTGTCGAGATGGTCGTAGTGATTGTGCGTGACGATCACGATGTCGATCTTCGGCATATCGTCGAAGGCGACGCCTGGCGGATTGTTGCGTTTCGGCCCGGCAAACGAAACGGGGCTCGCGCGCTCCGACCAAACGGGGTCGGTCAGGATGTTCAAGCCCGCCGTCTGAATGAGCAGCGTCGCATGGCCGACCATGGTGACGACAAGCCGGCTTCCTTCGATACGTGGCTCCGGTTTCGTCGTGACGAAATCCGCTGCCGCCACCGCCTTCGGCCAGTCGATCTTCCCGCCGCCGAATTGCCAGCGGAGCAGATCGGTGAAGCCACGCGGCTCTTCACCACCCGGATTGAAAAAGGTCTTGCCGTCGAAATGATCCGAGAGGGGACCGGAATAGTAGCGGTTGCCGGCCTGTGCTTCACGCATGCCGAGGCCTCCGAGTGTGGCGGCAACGAGCCCGAAGCCCGACCATTTGAGAAAGCTGCGTCTGTTCATGGCTCACCCATATGTGGTTTCGTCAATTCTACGGCAATAGGGTTGATACAGATCGCTGAACGGCGCCGAATCCCTGAAAATCGCGGCTTCGCTTGACTTCCAGGCCATTTTCCTGTTTATCCCGCGCAATCTGCGACGAGACAAGCACTCCGAGCCGCCGACCGGGACCCGTAAAGGTATAAAGAGATCCCGGAGGTCAACACCCGACAGCGCGTTGCGCCCTCGGGTGCTTTTTGGCTTTGCGTCTTGTTTTCCGCGTGGAGAAGACCGAGGTTTCGGGTGTCCGAAACCATGCAAGGAAGAGCCGATGTTTGAAAACCTCCAGGACCGTCTTGGTTCCATTCTGAATGGACTGACCGGCCGTGGCGCCCTGTCCGAGGCGGATGTCTCGGCAGCGATGCGCGAGGTCCGTCGTGCGCTTCTCGAAGCCGACGTCGCGCTCGAAGTCGTAAAGGGCTTCACCGACCGTGTTCGTGAAAAGGCCGTTGGCGCCGCCGTCCTGAAGTCGATCAAGCCCGGCCAGATGGTCGTCAAGATCGTCCATGACGAGCTGGTCGAAATGCTGGGCACCGATGGTGTCGGCGTCGACCTGATGGCTGCCGCCCCTGTCGTGATCATGATGGTCGGTCTGCAGGGCTCGGGTAAAACCACCACGACCGGCAAGATTGCCAAGCGCCTGACGGATCGCGAGAAGAAGAAGGTCCTGATGGCCTCCCTCGACACGCGTCGACCGGCCGCCCAGGAGCAGCTTCGCCAACTTGGCGTCCAGACCGGCATCGACACCTTGCCTGTGATCGCTGGCCAGTCGCCCACCGATATTGCATCGCGTGCTGTGCAGGCTGCGAAACTCGGCGGCCATGATGTCGTCATTCTCGACACCGCCGGCCGTACGCATATCGACGAGCCGCTGATGATCGAGATGGCCGAGATCAAGGCCCGCTCCAAGCCGCATGAAATCCTGCTCGTTGCCGATTCGCTCACAGGTCAGGACGCCGTCAATCTCGCCCGCAATTTCGATGAACGCGTTGGGATCACCGGCCTCGTTCTGACCCGCATGGACGGCGATGGCCGCGGCGGTGCTGCCCTTTCGATGCGTGCCGTTACCGGCAAGCCGATCAAGCTGATCGGTGTCGGCGAAAAGATGACGGAACTCGACGAGTTCCATCCCCGCCGTATCGCCGACCGCATCCTCGGCATGGGCGACATCGTCTCGCTCGTCGAGAAGGCCGCCGAGAACATCGATGCGGACAAAGCCCGCGCCATGGCCGAGAAGATGGCCAAGGGCAAGTTCGATCTCAATGACCTTGCCGAGCAGATCAAGCAGATGCAGGCCATGGGCGGCATGGGCGGCATCATGGGCATGATGCCGGGTATGGCCGGCATGAAGGACAAGATTTCGGCCGCCGGCCTCGATGACAAGGTGTTCAAACGCCAGCTCGCGATCATCTCCTCCATGACCAAGGCCGAGCGCGCCAATCCCGATGTTCTGAAGCATTCCCGCAAGAAGCGAATCGCTGCCGGTTCCGGCACCGACGCCTCCGACATCAACAAGCTGCTTAAGATGCATCGACAGATGGCCGACATGATGAAGGCCATGGGCGGCAAGAAGGGCGGCGGCATGATGAAGCAGATGATGGGCGGTCTCGCTTCGAAGATGGGCCTCGGCGGCGGCATGGGCGGCATGGGCATGCCCGACCTGTCGAAGATGGACCCGAAGCAGCTTGAAGCCCTCGCCAAGCAGGCAGAAGCCGCCGGTATGAAGCCTGGCAGCTTGCCGGGCTTGGGTGCAGGCGGCCTGCAGGGTCTTGGTGGACCGAAACTTCCGGGTCTCGGCGGTGGCGGCTTCCCGGGTCTTCCGGGCTTGCCGAAGAAGAAGTGAGGAGAGCGCCCATGATCGATCCGTCCGTCAAGGAACAGCTTTCCGGTTACCGTCAGTCGATCGACAACATCGACGCGGCGCTCGTTCACATGCTGGCGGAGCGTTTCCGCTGCACCAAGGCCGTCGGCGTGCTCAAGGCCACCCACGAATTGCCGCCGGCTGATCCGGCGCGCGAAGAATACCAGATCGCCCGCCTGCGCCGCCTGGCACAGGATGCGCATCTGGATCCGGATTTCGCCGAGAAGTTCCTGAACTTCATCATCAAGGAAGTCATCCGGCATCATGAAGCCATTGCCGCCGAACATGGTGGTGCAACCGAAAAGACCGCCTGACGGCGGCCTCAACAAGAACAGGGTTCGCCACGGCAACCCGAACTGAAAACATCAAGGAGTAATTACATGTCTCTCAAGATTCGTCTCGCCCGCGGTGGTTCCAAGAAGCGTCCTTACTACCAGATCGTCGTTGCAGACGCTCGTTCGCCGCGCGACGGCCGTTTCCTCGACCGCGTCGGTTCCTGGAACCCGATGCTCGGCAAGGATAACGAGAAGCGCATCGAGCTGGACGCCGATGCCATCAAGGCATGGGTTGCCAAGGGCGCCCAGCCGACCGACCGCGTCCTGCGCTTCATGGCTGAAGCCGGCATCGCCGAGCGCGCAGTTCGCAGCAACCCGGACAAGGCAAAGCCGGGCAAGAAGGCTCAGGAACGCGCAGCTGAAAAGGCTCAGAAGGCCGCTGATGCTGCTGCCGCTGCTGCCGAGGGCTCTGCAGAATAATCGGCATCCAGCCGGTTGCGACGGGCGGTGGGCCACCCCACCGCCCGTTTTTGCGTTTTCTTTCCGGTCGCTTCCGCCTAAAAGGAATGTCGAACCGATGCATATGCAGGACTGTTCCGCCCCATGAGCAAGCTTGAAAACCCGATACTGATGGCCGTGATCGGTGCCGCCCAGGGGCTCCGGGGCGAAGTGCGGGTGAAGACATTCACCGAGGATCCGCTGGGGCTCGGCGACTATGGCTTCCTGCACACGGCGGACGGACGCAAATTCGAGATCCTCGAAATACGTGACGGAAAGACCGTCGCCATCGTGCGCTTCCGCGGGATCAACGATCGCAATGCCGCCGAAGCGCTGAACGGGACGGAGCTTTTTGTCGATCGCGACGCCCTGCCAGACGATGATCTCGAAGAGGACGAGTTCTACTATACGGACCTGGAGGGGCTCGAAGTCTACGATGCCGAGAACAATCACTATGGCGCCGTGACGGCCGTCTATGATTTCGGCGCCGGTGACCTCCTTGAGCTCAAGGGGCCTGGCAAGAGGCCCGTGCTCATTCCCTTTTCCGAAGCGGCTGTCCTTGAGATCGATCTCGAAGGCGGGCGCCTGCTTGTCGACCCGATCGCAGCTGGCCTGAAGGATGACGGCGAAGAGAAGCCTTACGGCAATGCCGGCGGCAAGCCGCGTCCAAACAACGGTCGCTGAGTGCCCATGCCCTTCAAGGCCTCTATCCTGACGCTCTACCCGGACATGTTTCCGGGCCATCTGGGTTTGGCGCTTGCCGGACGCGCACTCGAACGGGGCGACTGGCAGATCGAGGCGGTGCAGATCCGCGATTTCGCCGGGGACAAGCATCGCAGTGTCGATGATACGCCGTCCGGCGGTGGGGCAGGAATGGTACTCCGTCCCGATGTGCTGGCCCGAGCCATCGATTCCATAGCTGACGATGGAAGGCCGCGGCTGTTGATGAGCCCGCGTGGCCGACCTCTCACCCAGGAGCGGGTCCGGGCGCTCGCCCTAGGCGACGGCGTTGTCATCGTCTGCGGTCGCTTCGAAGGCGTCGACCAGCGTGTCATCGATGCGCGCCAGCTCGAAGAGATTTCGATCGGTGACTATATACTGTCCGGCGGCGAGCCGGCAGCACTGACGCTTCTCGATGCGGTCGTGCGGATTTTGCCCGGGGTCATGGGCAACCAGCTATCCGGGGTTCATGAAAGCTTCGAGGGCGGGCTGCTCGAACACCCGCAATATACCCGCCCGCAGATCTTCGAGGGCCGCGAAATTCCTGAAGTCCTGACCTCAGGCAATCATGCCGCGATCGAGAAATGGCGGCATGAGCAGGCTGTTGCCCTGACCCGGGAGCGGCGCCCCGACCTGCTGCCGGCTCAGCCCGTCAAGAAGTAGTAGGCGGCGAGCGCCAGGCCCGCGGCAACCACGATCCAGCGCAGGATCGCCTGTGGAACCTTTTTTGCAACCGCCACGCCTGCATATCCACCGGCCGCCACGGCCGGGATCATGATCGCTGCATGCAGCCAGGAAATCGCACCTGCACCGACGAAGACGATGATCGCGACGGCGGCGATCACGATCGACAGGAAGTTCTTCAGCGCGTTCAGACGGTGATAATCACCGCCGCTCGCCAGCCCGAGCGATGCCAGCATCATGATGCCCATGCCGGCACCAAAGAAACCGCCATAGAACGAGGTCGCGCCCTGGAGAGAAAGACCGAGTGGACTGGCCGGATGGCTCTCGCCCATTGTTTTCGGTCGGAGCTTCGGGCCTGCCGCGAAGATCAAGGTTGCTCCGAGCAGTAGCCATGGCACCATGGCACGGAATGCCGGATTGGATAGGGAAATCAGAAAGAACGCGCCGCCCAGGGCGCCGACTGCAGAAACGGCAGCCAGGATCCAGGCGCCGCGCCCCATGGCTTTCAGCTCCTTGCCATAGGCGAGCGTCGAGGTGATGTAGCCTGGAAACTGGATGATCGACGAGGTCGCATTGGCGCTGATCGGCGGGACGCCTGCAAGCGTCAGTGCGCCGAATGTCAGGAAGGTGCCGCCGCCGGCAATCGCGTTGACGGCGCCAGACAGGAAGCCTGCGACAAAGAGCACCGCAATCAGAGCCATCGACATCAGAAACATCTCCTCCGGAATGATGGACCGTGATAGGAGGAGAGTTCCTGCGCCGCAAGGCTTCGTACGGGGTCGGCCATGCAAAATTTCACCGCGCCTGGGGTGACAAGCGGACCGCCATAGTGTAATGGCCCCCTCGGAAATGGGCGTTTCGCCCGTCTGCCAAAAGAAAGAACTGCGCATTCGCTCCGACCCATCGGGTCAAGATCCTGCGGCATGGACCCATGGATCATCGTTGAGCGCTCTGGCTGATTCAGAAGAAACCGAGGTTAGACATGAACATCATTCAGCAGCTGGAAGCCGAACAGGCCGCCAAGATTGAAGCCAAGCGCAAGCTCCCGGAATTCTCCCCGGGCGATACCGTGCGCGTGAACGTCACCGTCAAGGAAGGCAACCGTACCCGCGTGCAGGCCTATGAAGGCGTGTGCATCGCTCGTTCGGGCGCTGGCATCAACGAGAGCTTCACCGTTCGCAAGATCTCCTACGGCGAAGGCGTCGAGCGCGTATTCCCGGTCTACTCGCCGCTCGTTGAAGGCGTCGAAATCGTTCGCCGCGGTAAGGTCCGTCGCGCCAAGCTCTACTACCTGCGCGATCGTCGCGGCAAGTCGGCTCGTATCGTTGAGAACACCGGCACCCGCGCCCGCAAGCTGAACGACGCCGAGCGCGCCGCCGTTGCCGAAGAAAAGGCACGTCTGGAAGCCGAGAAGGTCGCAGCAGCACAGGCACTGGCCGCCGAAAAGGCAGCAGCCGAAGCCGCTGAAAAGGCCGCTGCCGCTGAAGCCGCTGCCGCTGCAGAGGCTTCTGCCGAATAAGCAGTCGCTCAACGTATTGATGAAAGGCTCCGGTTTCCGGAGCCTTTTTTCGTTGGTGGAGACATATCCGAACCAATCGGCTGCAACGATCAGAGACTGACGCTGATCGCACCGCCCGCGACGATCAGGCAGGCGAGCAGCCTGCGGGCCGTGAGGGGTTCGCCCAGGAGGAGCGCCCCGATCAGCACGGCGAAGACGACGCTCGTTTCGCGCACCGCAGTGACAAGCCCTGCCGGCGCATAGGCATAGGCGACAACCACCAGCCCGTAGGCCAGCATGGCCACCACGCCGCCGCCGGCTGCCTTCCAGGTGAGCGGGGAGCTTATGTCTATAGCCAACTCCTTTCGGGTGGCGGCGAAGGCAATCGTGATCATCAAGCCAAAGAGAAAAAGGACCCAGATTGCATAGGCAATGGGTTGTTCGACCAGTTTGACGCCGCGTGAATCGACGGTCGAATAGCAGGCGATGATCAGGCCCGTCGTGAGCGCGAAGAGGATGGACGAGGTCGCAGCACGGCTTCTGCCCAGGGAGAGGCTCATGATGCCTGCTGCGATCAGGAAGACGCCGAGCGTCTGCCAAGGGCCGAGAACCTCACCGAAGAACAGGAAGCCTCCGAGGGTGACCAGAAGCGGTACGGTGCCGCGCACGATCGGGTAGACCTGCCCGAGTTCTCCGTGGCGATAGGCGGCCACCAGAAACAGGCTGTAGCCCACCTGCAGCCCCGCCGAGAGCAGGATATAGGGCCATGCGGAAGATCCCGGGACCGGCAGGATGAAGAGGAAGGGCAGGCAGATGATGCTGCCTGCCAGGCTCATCACCGTGATCGACCAGAGGCGGTCCGCGCCTGTTCGCAGGAAGGCATTCCAGCTCGCATGCAGAATGGCGGCGATGAGGGCCAGGACGACGGCAACCGTGCTCACGGCCGCTGCCTGCGGACTGAGACGTCGAATTCTCTGATCTTCATGGGAAACCCGCGGGCGGCATATGACAGTTTTGTGACGTCGCGACGATAGCGCCTTCGAAGGCTATTGCAACGGTGCAGGCAAAAAGAAACCGCCCGCTTGGCAGCGGGCGGCTAAATTCCAAATCAGAGCCGAAAATCGGCTTATTTGAAGTCTCTGATATCGACGAAGTGGCCTGCGACGGCTGCCGCTGCGGCCATGGCCGGCGAAACGAGATGGGTGCGGCCCTTGAAGCCCTGACGGCCCTCGAAATTACGGTTCGAGGTCGAGGCGCAGCGCTCGCCCGGCTTCAGGCGGTCGTCGTTCATGGCGAGGCACATGGAGCAGCCCGGCTCGCGCCAGTCGAAGCCGGCGGCCTTGAAGATCTTGTCGAGGCCTTCGGCTTCCGCCTGTTCCTTCACGAGGCCGGAGCCCGGGACAATCATGGCGGACACAGTGGGGGCCACCGTCTTGCCTTCGACGACCTTGGCCACTTCGCGCAGGTCCTCGATACGGCCGTTGGTGCACGAGCCGATGAACACGCGGTCGATGGCGATGTCGGTGATCTTCGTGCCCGGCTTCAGGCCCATGTAGTCGAGCGCGCGCCACTTGGAGGTACGCTTGTTCTCATCCTGGATTTCATCCGGATTGGGGACGACGCCCTGGACCGAGATCACGTCTTCCGGCGAGGAGCCCCAGGAGACGATAGGCGGCAACTTGGCGGCGTCGAGCACGATGACGCGGTCGAAATGTGCGCCTTCATCGGACTTCAGCGTCTTCCAGTAGGCGATCGCCTGCTCGAGGGCTTCGCCCTTCGGCGCGCGCGGCTTGTCCTTGATGTATTCGAAGGTCTTTTCATCCGGTGCAATCAGGCCGGCGCGGGCGCCGCCTTCGATCGTCATGTTGCAGACGGTCATGCGGCCTTCCATCGACAGGGCTTCGATCGCTTCGCCAGCGAATTCGATGACGTGGCCGGTGCCGCCGGCGGTGCCGATCTCACCGATGATCGCAAGAATGATGTCCTTTGCAGTGACGCCTTCGGGCAACTTCCCGTCGACACGCACCAGCATGTTCTTGGCCTTCTTCTGGATCAGCGTCTGGGTCGCAAGCACATGCTCGACTTCAGACGTGCCGATGCCATGGGCCAGCGCGCCGAAGGCACCATGCGTCGAGGTGTGGCTGTCACCGCAGACGATGGTCATGCCCGGCAGGGTGAAGCCCTGCTCCGGGCCGACGATGTGGACAATGCCTTGGCGCTTGTCGCTTGCCGAATAATATTCGACGCCGAACTCAGCCGCATTGGTGGCGAGCGCCTCGACCTGGATGCGGCTTTCCTCGTTCTTGATGCCGAGGTGGCGGTCCGGCGAGGTCGGCACGTTGTGGTCGACCACGGCGAGCGTCTTCTGCGGGGCGCGGACCTTGCGGCCGGCCATGCGCAGACCTTCGAATGCCTGCGGGCTCGTCACTTCATGCACGAGGTGACGGTCGATGTAGAGAAGACAGGTGCCATCTTCCTGACGGTCGACGACGTGGTCGTCCCAGATCTTGTCGTAAAGGGTGCGGGGTGCGCTCATGGCTATGTTCCGTCCAGACTGAGGAAAGGATTTTGGAGTGTTCAGGATGCATCGGCGCCGCTCCCGCAGCGCGAGGCGCTCAGCCGCGAAGGCTCGCAAGTGCCCCTTGAACGCGCGCGAAGAAGCGTGCCGGCAGACGCTTGTGGTCCTGCAGCACGATAAACTGGTTCGCGAGGCATCCGAATTTCGATCCCATGAGCGGCGTCATACCAGTTTTCACGAATGTCGGCAATTGGTTCGAGCGTCTTGTGACATGTGACTGTCATGAAGCTTTCGTGCAAGCATGCTTGATCATCGTCAGTATCGCACCCTCTCGGAACCCGCGCCATGAACGAAGAGATCCACCGCATCAAGACCGAACTCCTCGACAGCTTCGACGAGGAGCTGGAACAGCAGCTGGACGAGGATCGTCTGGACGAACTTGTCGCCGACGGCATGTCCGAACCCATGATCGACCGGAAGATCTACTTTCGCGAACTGTTTCGCCTGCAGCATGAGCTCGTGCGCCTGCAGGATTGGGTTCAGTACAAGAAGCTGAAAATGGTCGTGCTCTTCGAAGGGCGCGACTCGGCCGGCAAGGGCGGTGCGATCAAGCGCGTGACGCAGCGGCTCAACCCGCGCGTTTGCCGGGTCGTGGCCCTGCCGGCGCCTACCGAGCGCGAGCGCAGCCAGTGGTATTTCCAGCGCTATGTGCAGCATCTGCCAATGGCCGGGGAAATGGTCCTCTTCGATCGCTCCTGGTATAATCGCGCCGGCGTCGAACGCGTGATGGGCTTCTGCACGCCGGATCAGGTGGAGGAGTTCTTCCGCGACGTACCGGAATTCGAACGCATGCTGGTGCGTTCCGGCATCATCCTGGTCAAATACTGGTTCTCGATCACCGACGAGGAGCAGGAGTTCCGCTTCCGCATGCGCATCAACGATCCGCTGAAGCAGTGGAAGCTGTCGCCGATGGATCTCGAAAGCCGGGTACACTGGGAAGACTATACCCGGGCCAAGGAAGAGATGCTGGAACGCACACATATTCCGGAAGCGCCCTGGTGGGTCGTGCAGGCGGTCGACAAGAAGAAGGCGCGGCTCAACATGATCGCCCATCTCCTGTCGCAGGTGCCCTACGAACATGTGCCGAAGGAGACGATCGAGCTTCCGGCGCGTGTGCGAAACAGCGACTACATCCGCCATCCGGTTCCGCCGGAAATGTATGTGCCGGAACAGTACTGAGCTGTTCAATCAGTTCCTACTGCGAGCCCGCATCCGTTTCTCGAAACCGCGCAGAAGGATCGAAAGGCCGATTGTCAGAACCAGATAGACATAGGCCACGATCGAATAGGTTTCGAAGAAGCGGAAGGATCCCGAGGCATATACCTTTCCCATCTGGGTGATGTCGGCGACACCGAGCACCGAGACGAGCGAGGAGTCCTTCACCATAGCGACGAAATCGTTCGAAAGCGGCGGAAAGATCACGCGGACCGCCTGCGGAAAGACCACCAGCCGGAAGCGCTGGGTGCGGCTGAGGCCGAGCGCCTTGGCGGCCTCGATCTGGCCCTTGTCGATCGACTGGATGCCGGCGCGGAAGATTTCTGCAATGAAGGCGGAATAGCCGATCGTCAGTGCAATGATGGCGCGCCACATCAGCGATACGTCGCGTACGACCATGGGGTCGATGAGGCCGGCCGAAACGAGTGGCGTTGTCAGCAGGTTGTAAAGGGCGACGAAGGCGGGGGCGCCGACGAAGGCGATATAGAACAAGAGGACCAGGATCGGGATGCCGCGAACCACTTCCACGTAGAAGCGGGCGGTCTGGCGCAGGATGACGCTGTCGGACATGCCGAGAAGCGCAATCAGGAGGCCCAGCGCCGTCGCCAGGGCAAAGCCGACCAGTGTCACGAAGACCGTCACCCAGAGGCCTTTGGCCACCGTGTTGAACACCTGTGCGTAGAGGTCGCTGAAAAAAATGACGGCGGCAAGCGAGATTGCCAAAATCAGGAAGGCGACCAGCCACCAGGGCCGGTCGCCTTTCTGATCACCCCGAGGAAGGGTCTGGAATGCCATCAGTCACCCGCCTTCAGGTCGAAGGGACGGTTCCGGCTCATTCGCCCATCTTGTAATCGAGGAACCACTTCTTGTTGAGCGCGTCGAGCGTGCCGTCGGCCTTCATGGCGGCGATGGCGGCATTGACGGGTGCAACGAGGTCCGAGCCCTTCGGGAAGATGAAACCGAAGTCTTCGGAGCCGAGCGGCCCGCCGATCAGCTTCAAGCCGCCCTGCGAGGCGTCGACATAGCCCTTGCCGGCAGTGCCGTCCGTCAGAACGACGTCCACGTCACCGGTCTTGAGGGCCTGAACCGTGGCACCGAAGGTTTCGAACAGCTTGATGCGCGGGTTCTGCTCGTTGCCATCCAGGATTTCGTAGACCGCCGTGTAGAAGGGCGTGGTACCAGGCTGAGCGCCGACCAGGCCGTCCTTGAACTCGGCGAAGGTCTTGCCGTCGATAAAGCGGCTTTCGTCGCCGCGGACCAGCATGAACTGTTCGGAGCGCATATAGGGATCGGAGAAGTCGACCTTTTCCTTGCGGTCTTCCTTGATGGTGATCCCGGTCATGCCGATCTGGTACTGGTCGTCGGAGACGGCCTGGATCATCGCGTCCCAGGAGGTGTTCTGATATTCGACCTTGAAGTTCAGACGCTTGGCGATCTCGTTCATCGCGTCGTATTCCCAGCCGATCTGCTGGCCCGATTTTGGATCGACGAACTGCAGCGGCGGGTAGGCATTTTCGGTCACGACAATGACGGCCTTGCCGCCGAGGTCCGGCAGATCGTTGGCATGAGCGGCGGCTACAGGCAGCAGGGCAAGGGCGGACAAACCGGCAAGGACAGCGCGGCGGAACAGCATGGAAATCTCCCGAATTGTGGCAGCGCACACTGTCACATCTCGTTCCATGCTGGCAAGGACCACCGGCCTCGCATCACGGCACATCTGTGCATTTCCGTTTCAGAGAAGATCGGGTCGGCGATGCATTTTTTCCCGTCTCCCAGTAAGGTGGCGTCCTATCCCGCGATCCCGCACCGAGGCTCCTCTAGGTGCAGCATGAACGAAAGAGCCGCATCCGGGTTCGGATGCGGCTCTCGCAGATCGGCTTGCCTGTCGTGTCACACGTGAATCAGAAGGTCGCAGTCTTCGGATCGGGTCCGATACGCGCGCCCGCATTGTCCAGGCCGTTCAGCTTTTCCAGGTCTTCCGCAGAGAGTTTGAAATCGAAAACCTTGAAGTTTTCTGCGATCCGCGACGGCGTAACCGATTTGGGGATGACCACCAGGCCGTTGTCGATATGCCAGCGGATGATCACCTGGGCCGGCGTGCGGCCGAGCTTGCGCGCGATGTCTGCAATCACGGGATTGCCCAGCAGCTTGCCCTGACCGAGAGGGCTCCAGGACTGTGTCGCGATCTTGTGTTTTTCGTGAAAGGCCCGAGATTCGCGCTGCTGAAAGTCCGGGTGCAGTTCGATCTGGTTGATGACGGGGACGACACCTGTCTCCGCGACGATCTTCTCGATGTGCTCAGGGTAGAAGTTCGAGACGCCGATCGACTTTGCACGACCTTCTTCCTTCAGCTTCACGAAGGCTTTCCAGGTGTCGACAAAGAGCCCGCGATGCGCCGACGGCCAGTGAATGAGGTAGAGGTCGACATAGTCGGTCCCCAGTCGCTGCAGGCTCGCATCGAAGGCTCTCAGGGTCTGGTCATAGCCTTGCTCGTTGTTCCAGAGTTTGGTCGTCAGGAAGATGTCCGAGCGTGCCAGGCCGGATTGGCGAATGCCCTCGCCGACGCCTTCCTCGTTCTCGTAGACGGCAGCCGTATCGACATGGCGATAGCCTGCGTCCAGGGCGGCTTTGACGGCCGGGGCCGCCTCGTCATTCGGGGTCTGCCAAACGCCGAGACCCACCTGGGGAATACGAGCGCCGTCGTTCAAGGCAATATGGGTTTGGTCTGTCATGGTCGAAGTCTCCGGATCGGGAAGGCGGGGCGCTTGGCGCGAAATCGATGGTGGCGACGAGGGAGCGCAAGACGCGCTGGTCGCTGGTTCCTATCTAGGCTTGCTCGCGCTCGATGAAAGAGGCAGGCTTTCCAAAATCCCTTAAGGCTTCATCAGAGAACCTGAAGCACTGTTTTGGGGCTCAGATGGGGCAACAGGCGGCGCATGTCGCGCGGGCTGATCGCCACGCAACCTTCGGTCGGTGTGTAGCCGGGCCTTGCGATATGGAAGAATATCGCCGAGCCGCACTGGCGCTTCCGGTGGCGCAGGTTCCAGTCGAGGACGATGCAGACGTCGTAGAGTTCGTCTTCGCGCTGAAGCTTTTCATGGCTCGGGATGAAGGGAGATCGAACCGGGCGATTGTAGTTCGGGTCGCTGACGGCATCACACCAGAGCATGTTGGGCTTTGAACGAAGCATCGGTATCCGCGTTGCTGGCCACGGGTCGCGGTCGCCGCGACGATAGGCAAAGAGCAGCGGCATCGCGGCAATCGGCGTTGCGCCATCGCCTTCTCGCTTTCGGCTCGTGCGCCCCCCGCGTCCCAAGGCTGCGGGAAAGGTCAGGTGTCCGGCCTGCAGGATCGCTCGTTTCTGGTCTCGCGGAGCGGGCCGGACGACCAGGCGAGTGATGGTCCCGCCGGCCTTTCGCGACGCCTTGGGCCTCTTGGTCACGACTTTTTGCCTTATTCGTGATTATTGTTGTATTCTTTGCCCTTAAAGAGCTGCGAGTAAGGCTTACATGCGGTGCACGCGGGCAACAAGGCCCCAATGACTGATCATTCTGGAAGGACGACGGATGACGACGCGGACCATTCTGCTGGTGGATGATGACGATGATCTGAGGCAGATCCTGGTCGAGCAGCTCTCGCTCTATGAGGAGTTTTCGATCCTTCAGGAAAGCAATGCCACCCGTGCCATGCAGACTGCAAAGTCGGCCCAGATCGATCTGATGATCATGGATGTGGGCCTGCCCGACATGGATGGACGTGAAGCGGTCAAGCTCCTGCGCAAGGGTGGGTTCAAATCCCCGGTCATCATGCTGACCGGGCACGACACGGATTCCGATACGATCCTGGGGCTCGAAGCCGGCGCAAACGACTACGTGACGAAGCCGTTCCGCTTCGCCGTTCTGCTTGCCCGCATCCGTGCGCAGTTGCGCCAGTTCGAGCAGAGCGAGGACGCAACTTTCGGCGTCGGTCCCTATCTTTTCAAGCCGAGCCAGAAGCTGCTCACAACCGATGACGGCAAGAAGATCCGTCTGACGGAAAAGGAATCGGCGATCATCCGCTATCTCTACCGTGCCGGGCAGAAAGTGGTGACGCGCGATGTCCTACTGGAGGAAGTCTGGGGCTACAATTCCGGCGTCACCACCCACACGCTGGAAACGCATGTCTATCGTCTTCGCCAGAAGATCGAACGCGATCCGTCCAATGCAGAAATCCTGGTGACCGAAAACGGCGGCTACAAGATCGTCCCCTGACCGTCTCTGCTCTCCACACGATATCGGGGATGAGGATGGCCAGCGGGTCGTCACTCTCCCCGTTTTGCGTTATGCATCTCAGCCTGTGGGCATCATGACCAGCCCATGCGCAGCAGAGGACACGCAATGGCACTCAGCGACGATATCGAGCTCCTGTCCGCCTTGCCGCTGTTTTCCGGGCTGGACAATGACCAGTTGCGGCTCATCGCATTCGGCGCCGAGCATCGGCAGGTTGCCGCCGGCCAGGCGCTCTTTCGCGAGAAGGCGCCGGCAGAATGCGCCTATGTCGTCGCGAAAGGCGAGATTGAGCTTTATGTGATCGCCAGAGACGGAAAGCCACATCTGGAAGCACGGGTCGGTCCCGGCGTCATGCTCTCAGAACTGGCCCTCGTCACGATGGTCGAGCGCAAATACACGGCTGTCGCCGCCACGGATGTCGACGTCATTCGCATCACTCGCGCATTGTTCCATCGCCTGCTGGAAGAGTATCCGCAAATGGCGCGTCAGGTGGAAAGTCGCATCAAGCAGTCCCTGGCAGCCCTGATCGAGGGCACGGAAGCGCTAGCGCCGCGGTTCAGCTAGACAGCACAGTATCTATAGCAGGCTATGGGGCGTTGAAGCGGGCTGTTACAGGCACATGGTCCGACGGCTGGGTCCAGCCTCTCGCTTCCTTGAGAACGGCAACATCTGCCAGAAGCGGCGCAAGATCGGCCGAGGACCAGATGTGGTCGAGGCGCCGACCCCGGTCGGCTGCCGCCCAGTCTTTTGCCCGGTAACTCCACCAGGTATAGAGTTTTTCCGTTTCCGGCACGTGCTGACGCATCAGGTCCACCCACTTGCCCTGCCGCATGACCTCCAACAAACCATCCGTCTCGACCGGCGTATGGCTGATGATTTTGAGCATCTGCTTGTGCGACCAGACGTCATGCTCGAGCGGCGCGATATTGAGGTCGCCGACGAGAATCGAGCCGGTATTCGGCTCTGCCTCTGCCGAAAGCGCCTTCATCTCTTCGACGAAGTCGAGCTTGTGTCCAAACTTCGGGTTTATCTCCCGGTTCGGTTCGTCACCGCCGGCGGGGACGTAGAAATTGTGCAGGCGAATGCGCCGCCCGGCCCACTCGAAGATTGCAGAGATGTGGCGGCTGTCTCCGACGCCGCAATAGTCCTGGCGATGGTCTTCCGTCAAAGGCAGCTTCGAACAGATCGCCACCCCGTGGTAGCCCTTCTGGCCGTGGATGACGATATTGGAATAGCCGAGTTCCGCGATCTCGGCGGCCGGGAACTGGTCGTTCTGGCACTTGATCTCCTGCAGGCACAGGATGTCCGGGTTCTCGCGTCTCAGGAAATCCAGGACGATCGGCAGGCGCAGGCGTACGGAATTGATGTTCCAGGTGGTAATCGAGAGTGTCATTGCGCCCGCCTTCCCAAATCTTCCGCGTGTGTAGGGGAATTCAGTGGCGATGAACAGAAAAAGGCGGCCGAACCGCTCCGGTCAGCCGCCTTTCTCCACAATTGGAACGGTTTTCTTCAGCCGCCGCGCTTCTGGCCGTGCACCTCGGCGTAAGGGATCTCGAAGACCGTCGGATCGAACTGAACGCCGTTCTGGACATTGAAGATCATGACAGAGGTGTCCTTCTTCTGGACATCGGTGATCGTCCACTGGCGAAGCTCGAAGCTCTTCGGATCGAACATCAGCGTAATGGTCGAATCGCCGAATATGGTGCGGTCGCCGAGCACGATCGTCGTGAGATCGGCTTCCTGCTTCACGTCACGGACCATCTGGTTGCCGAGGTCGATGCGTTCGGAGAGAAGCAGGCTGAGCGGCGTCTTGTTCAGCGGGTAGAGATCCCAGGTTTTCAGCTTGGTGTTGCCAATAACGACATTCTTGCCGTCGGAAATCACGCGCATCGGCGAGGGCTTCTCGTAGTTGAAACGCAGCTTGCCGGGGCGCTGGATGAAGAACTTGCCGCCGGTCTGTTCGCCGCGCGGACCGAACTGGACGAATTCGCCCATCATGGTCTTCACGCTGGAGAAATGGTCGGCGATCTGCTGGGCTGCACCGGTGGCCGCGAAGCTCGGAAAGGGCATGGCCGCGCAAGCCATCAGGGCCGCGGTCCCAAGGACAAACTGGCGACGGCTGGTCATCACCGGCATGCGGGCATCGCGTTCGGTTTTGTCAATCATGCGGTACTCCTTCATATGCGCACGGTCTCGCCGAAAAAGGCGGCGGCTTCATGGCCATGACTGCCAGTGCCGCTGCGGCAACTCGTCTCGAGGCCCTGTTGTTCCATTTTGGAACCCGGACGGTGGGTCACTCCTCCGTCGGGACCAGGATTTCACGCTTTCCGGCATGGTTTGCAGGGCCGATAATGCCCTCCTTCTCCATACGCTCGATCAGCGAGGCAGCCCTGTTGTAGCCGATGCCGAGGCGGCGCTGGACGTAGGAGGTCGAAGCCTTGCCGTCGCGCAGGACGATGGCGACGGCCTGATCATAGGGATCGTCGGACTCCCCGAGATTGCCGGTCCCAACCGGCCCGCCGCCGTCTTCTCCGTCCTCGTCATCATCGACCGTGATCGCCTCGAGATACTGCGGCGAGCCTTGTGTCTTCAGATAGGCGACGATTTCTTCGACTTCGTGGTCGGATACGAAGGGACCATGGACACGCTGAATGCGACCGCCGCCGGCCATGTAGAGCATGTCGCCCATGCCAAGCAGCTGTTCGGCACCCTGCTCGCCGAGGATCGTGCGGCTGTCGATCTTGGAGGTCACCTGGAAGGAGATGCGGGTCGGGAAGTTCGCCTTGATCGTGCCGGTGATGACGTCGACCGACGGACGCTGGGTGGCCATGATGACATGGATGCCGGCCGCGCGCGCCATCTGGGCGAGGCGCTGTACCGCACCTTCGATATCCTTGCCGGCCACCATCATCAGATCGGCCATTTCGTCGATGATCACGACGATATAGGGCAGGGGCTGCAGGTCGAATTCTTCCGTCTCGTAGATCGCCTCGCCGGTCTGGCGGTCGAACCCGGTCTGGACGGTACGGGTCAGCACCTCGCCCTTTTCCAGCGCCTGTGCGACACGCGCGTTGAAGCCGTCGATGTTGCGAACGCCGATCTTGGACATCTTCTTGTAGCGCTCTTCCATCTCGCGGACGGTCCATTTGAGCGCGACGACCGCTTTCTTCGGATCCGTGACGACAGGAGACAGCAGATGCGGGATGCCGTCATAGACGGATAGTTCGAGCATCTTAGGGTCGATCATGATCAGTCGGCACTGTTCCGGCGTCATCTTGTAGAGCAGCGACAGGATCATGGTGTTGATGGCGACCGACTTACCCGAGCCGGTGGTGCCCGCAACGAGCAGATGCGGCATCTTGGCGAGGTCGGCGATGACGGGTTCGCCACCGATCGTCTTGCCGAGAGCCATGGCGAGCTTCGCCTTGTTGCCATCGAAGTCGCGGGAGCCGATCAGCTCGCGCAGGTAGACCGTCTCGCGGGTCTGGTTCGGCAGTTCGATGCCGATCGCGTTGCGGCCGGGGACGACGGCGACGCGGGCGGCGATGGCGCTCATCGAACGGGCGATGTCGTCGGCGAGGCCGATGACGCGGGACGATTTGATCCCCGGTGCCGGTTCCAATTCGTAGAGCGTGACGACAGGTCCCGGGCGGACATGGATGATCTCGCCCTTGACGCCGAAGTCGTCGAGCACGCCTTCGAGCAGGCGGGCATTGTGTTCCAGCGCCTCTGCCGACAACGTGGCATCGCGTGCGACCGCGCGCGGTTCGGCCAGAAGGTGAACCGAGGGAAGCTGAAAACCTTCCGGGCGCAGCAGAGAGCCCTGGGCATCCCGATCGACGCGGGCCCCTGGCTTGGGGCGGGCAGCCGGCGCGACAATGCGCGGCGATCCGCTTGCGCGTGCCGGTGTCGAACGCACGCCATCGTCCGGCAAGATGCCGGCGGGGCGCGGGATGTCGTCGAGATCGTAGTCGTCATCCTCGTCGTCGAAGCTTGTCGTCGACATCGGCGGGGGCGAGACGATGGATCGGCTCGGCGAGCGAATGCCGGAACCATCCAGCGATGGCTCGACACGGGCATTGAGCGGCGGTGCCTTCGCCTTTACCGGCTCGTTGAGTGTGCCGAATTCGTCGTCGTTGAAATCGTAGGGCTGCTCGAAATCACGCTCGCGACGTTCGCTCGCCTTCAGCCCGAACAGTCGACGCAGGCGCGCACGCGTCGTGTACCAGTTGTGGGTCACGGCACCCAGCATGAGTGCGACCGTGCCTTCTTTTTCGTCGTCTTCGTCCTCTTCGTCGAAGGCAGGTGTTTTCGGCTTGCTGCGCGCAAGGGGGGCGACGGGCTCTTCATCGTCGAGGTTTTGTACCGGCTTGTCGATGACGCCGGCTGCAAACAGCATCAGCCACGTCGCCGGCAATGCGAGAATGGACCCGAGTACCATGGCGAAGGTCGAGGTCGGATAAGCGCCGATGAAGAGTGCCGGAAAGCGCAGGATCAGGTCCCCGAGCACGCCACCTGTGCCGCTTGGAAGTGGCCAGGTGGTGGGTGGCGGAAAGCAGCCGACAGCGGCTGCCGCGACGAGGGCGCCGGCAACCCAAGCGCCAAGGCGCGCGGGAATTCGGCTCAGCTTGCGTCCGCCGATCAGTGCGAAGGACCAGGCGAGGACCGGGAGCAATGCCAGAAGACTGCCAAGGCCGAAGAACTGCATCATCAGGTCGGCAAAGACCGCGCCAGGCAGGCCGAGAATATTGGTCGGTGGGTTGTCCGTCGCATAGGAGAGGCTGGGATCGGAAACGTTCCAGGTGGCCAATGCTGCGACGGCGAGCACCAAAAGCAGAAACAGTGCGAAGCCGCTCAGGGCAAAAAACTGGCGGAACAGGAACGCTGACAACGCGGAGCGGGTGGAATGCTCCGGAAGTGCTGCGGAATTGCCTCTGCTCATGGAATATCTGTCCGTCCTGTTGCGATGGTGCTTCGGACTCCCGGTGTGGACCGGGATCGCCAACCGGCACCCTACAGGATGGAGGGTTAATGGTGCATTAACCATGCAGCGGGCGATCTGCACCGCGCATTTTGACACAGAAAACGCCCGGGCGATGAGACCCGGGCGCTGCCGCATTTTAGGAGGCGAAGATCTATCAGAGATCTTAGCTGTGGTAGGCGGCTTCGCCGTGCGAGGCGAGGTCGAGACCTTCGCGTTCGGCTTCGACCGGTACGCGCAGACCGACGACCATGTCGACGACCTTGTAGAGGATGAAGGAGCCGATACCGCACCACAGGAGGGTTACGACAACAGCGTAGATCTGGGTCATGACCTGGCCACCCATGGTCACACCTTCAGCGTAGCCGATGCCGCCGAGCGATGCGGATGCGAAGATGCCGGTGGCGATGGCGCCGAAGAGGCCGCCGATGCCGTGGACACCAAAGACGTCTGCGGTGTCGTCATAGCCGAACTTGTTCTTCACCACTGCGACGAAGAAGTAGCAGAGCGGCGATACCATGAGACCCATAACGATGGCACCCATCGGACCGGCAATGCCGGCTGCAGGCGTGATGGCAACGAGGCCCGAGATCATGCCGGATGCTGCGCCGAGCATGGAGGCCTTGCCGCGGGTGAAGGTTTCAACCAGGCACCACGAGACGACGGCTGCTGCGGTGGCGATGAAGGTGTTCACGGTTGCGAGCATCGCACCGCCCGAGGCTTCCAGGTTGGAGCCGGCGTTGAAGCCGAACCAGCCGACCCAGAGCATGGCTGCACCAACCAGGGTGAGGGTCATCGAGTGTGGAGCCATCATGTCCTTGCCATAGCCCGTACGCTTGCCGAGCATGATCGCGCCAATCAGACCGGCGACGCCGGCATTGATGTGAACGACGGTGCCGCCAGCGAAGTCGAGCGCGCCCCAGCCGAAGATCAGGCCGTTGGCGTCCCAGACCATGTGGGCGATCGGGAAGTAAACGAAGGTGACCCAGAGAAGGCAGAACAGAACGGCCGCGGAGAACTTGATGCGTTCTGCGAAAGCGCCGACGATCAGGGCAGGGGTGATGGCCGCGAAGGTCATCTGGAAGAGCATGAAGATGTATTCCGGGATCACAGCGTCAGAGAAGGTCGCTGCCGTGCTGTCCGGAGTAACGCCTGCGAGGAATAGCTTGGCGAAGCCGCCGAAATAGGGGCTCGTCGAACCGCCAAAGGCGAAGGAGTAGCCATAGATCACCCAGACCAGCATGATTGCCGAACCGATGACCGTGCACTGCATGAGGACGGAGAGCATGTTCTTGGCGCGAACGAGGCCGCCATAGAACAGGGCGAGGCCCGGGATGAGCATGAACAGCACGAGGATCGTGCAGAGGAACATGAAGGCGGTATCGCCCTTGTCCGGAACCGGTGCGGCGGCAACTGCTTCCGCGGCGGCCGGCGCGGCTTCCTGTGCGTAGGCGACAACCGGCGCCAGCAGGGCTGCGGACGCGGCGCCAAGGCGCACGAGGTTGGAATTCAACTTGGCAAATGACATCAGTAACAACTCCCCTAACAGCCGTTCTTACAGAGCTTCGGTATTGGTTTCGCCGGTGCGGATACGCACGGCCTGATCGATCGCATAGACAAAGATCTTGCCATCGCCGATCTGGCCGGTCTTGGCAGCAGAAGCGATCGCTTCAACGGCCTTGTCGGCAAGTTCGGACGAGACGGCGATCTCGATCTTCAGTTTCGGCAGAAAGCTGACGGCGTATTCAGTGCCGCGATAGATTTCAGTGTGCCCCTTCTGGCGCCCATAGCCCTTGACCTCGGTCACGGTCAGGCCCTGGATCCCCACAGCCGTCAAGGCCTCGCGTACCTCGTCCAGCTTGAACGGCTTGATGATAGCCATCACAATCTTCATCTGGTTTCCCATCCTTTGCTTGTCCTCGGCTCGGAGCCGACTCTCCTTGCCGCCCGCAGGAACTTTCGCGCAGCGACTGACAGGTGACATTCAAAAGGCGTGCCAGATTCAAAATTCTCTATAAGTTATTGAAATGTAAAGCTTCTGAGAAGCCTAGCTAATAAACAGGCAAATGAATGCACAATGGGCGCACAAAATTTATGCATAAAATCGAAAATGATGCTGTTTTAGTCATTTGCCCGTTTGCGGATCAGGCCCTCCTGGGCAACAGAGGCGACGAGCCTTCCATCGCGTGTGAATATGCTGCCGCGGGTCATGCCGCGTGCTCCCGCGGCGCTGGGGCTGTCCTGGGTATACAGAAGCCAGTCGTCCAAACGAGAGGGTCTGTGAAACCACATGGCGTGGTCGAGGCTCGCTACCTGTAACTCCGGATCGAAGATCGAGGTGCCGTGCGCGTAGAGCGAGGTATCGAGCAGTGTCATGTCCGAGAGATAAGCGAGGATCGCGGCCTGGTAATGCCGGTCATCCGGAACCAGTCCCGAAGCTCGAACCCAGATATGAGCCTCCGGCTCCAGCTTCTCCCGCGACAGATAATGCGTGAGCGATGTCGGGCGGATCTCGATCGGCCGCTCGCGGCCCCAGTATTTTTTGACCGTATCGGGCGCCTGGGCGAGAAAGGCGGCGCGGAACTCGGCTTCGCCCATGAGGGTTTCGGGGGCGGGAACGTTCGGGATCGGTACCTGGTGGTCGAAGCCTGGTTCTTCCACCTGGAAAGAGGCGGACATCGAGAAGATGGCCTTGCCATGCTGAATTGCAACCACGCGGCGGGTGGTGAAGGACGCCCCATCGCGGATACGTTCGACCTGGTAGACGATCGGAATCGACGGATCGCCCGGGCGCATGAAATAGGCGTGGAGGGAATGAACGATGCGATCGGGATCGACGCAGCGTTGTGCCGCCATCAAGGCTTGTGCGATCACAAGGCCGCCGAAGACCCGTTGCCAACCGTTCTGCGGGCTGTTGCCGCGAAACAGGTTTTCCTCCAGTTTTTCCAGATCGAGACGCTCGATCAGGTCCTGCATGGGTCTGGTCTGGCCTGATGGCTGCGACATAATGCATTGCTCCGCTTATAGGCACCCGTTCAAGGCTGATCTATATAGGTGTCATCAGGTCTACAAGAACAAAGGAAATCGCCATGCTGGATGTGCTCGTCGTCGGCGGTGGCTATGTCGGTCTCTCCGCAGCGGTTGCGATCAAGCAGGCCGCCCCGCATCTCGCGATCGAAGTGGTGGAGGCCGCGCCCGAAGAGGCCTGGAAGAAGGACCTGCGGGCGTCTGCCATCATCGCGGCTGCCACCAAGATGCTGGATGTTTTCGGCCTTTGGGATCGGATCGAGCCAGACGCGCAGCCGATCAACCGGATGATCGTGACGGATTCCAAGACGTCCGACCCCGTTCGTCCCGTGTTCCTGACCTTCGATGGCGCTGTCGAGGACGGCCGCCCTTTCGCGCACATGATCCCAAATGTGAGCATGGTCGCGGCACTGCGTGACGCCTGCGCGGAACGCGGGATCGGGATCCGTCACGGGCTGCGTGCGACCGGTTTCCGCGACACGGGGCCGAGCGCCGAACTGACCCTGTCGGATGGCAGCATCATCTCGGCGCGACTCGTCGTCGCCTGTGATGGCGTACGGTCCAAGCTCAGGGACCTTGCCGGCATCAAGACGGTGACTTGGCAATACGGCCAGTCTGGCATCGTCACGACCGTGGAACACGAGCGTCCGCATGACGGCGTGGCCGAAGAGCACTTCCTGCCGGCCGGCCCCTTCGCCATCCTGCCGCTCAAGGGCAACCGCTCCTCACTGGTCTGGACCGAACGCACCGAGGATGCCGACAGGCTTGTCGCATCCGACGAACTGGTCTTCGAAGCGGAACTCGAACGGCGTTTCGGTCACAAGCTGGGAACCATCCGGGCGACCGCTGATCGCCGCGCATTTCCACTGGGACTCACACTCGCCCGCGCCTTCATCGCGCCTCGACTGGCTCTGGCAGGTGATGCGGCCCATGGCATCCATCCGATTTCTGGCCAGGGGCTCAATCTCGGCTTCAAGGATGTCGCAGCGCTTGCCGAAACCGTCGTCGAAGCAGATCGCCTGGGGCTGGACATCGGATCCGTCAACGTGCTCGAGCGCTATCAGATCTGGCGCCGGTTCGACACGTTCCGGATGGGTGTCACCACGGATGTGCTCAATCGGCTTTTCTCCAATGACATAACGCCAATCAGGGTGATGCGCGATTTCGGCCTCGGCGTGGTCGACCGCATTCCGGGGCTCAAGAGCTACTTCATCCGTGAAGCGGCAGGACATTCCGGTCGGGATCGCCCACGCCTTCTGGGTGGGCAAAGTATCTGATCGGCGAGCCTAGCTATGCCACAGATCGCTTGCCGGTCTGTTCAGGCCGGCATTTCAAGCTTGCGCGCTTCCGATACCAACATGATCGGAATCCCGTCTCGGATGGGATAAGCAAGCCTTGCCTTTTCTGACACGAGTTCGTTCGTGTCGCGATCCCACTTCAGCGTCCCCTGCGTCAGCGGGCACACCAGAAGTTCGAGCATTTTCGGATCGACGAGGCTTGTCGGATTGTCGGCCATACGATCACTGCAACATGGTGTCGCCATCGCCGAATGTGCGGGCGAGCACGATTTCGGTGATGGCGATCAGGGTTTCGGCGCGGGTCTTCAGATCCGGTGCTTCCAACAGCGCCTGCTTTTCCGGTGGCCCGAAGGGCGACATCATCGAGAGGGAGTTGACCAGGGTGAGGTTCGAGGCCCGTTCGACGCTTTCCCAATCCGCTTCCAGCTTGTTGGCTTCGAGATAGGCCTTGAAAGCGGCCAACAGGCCGGCGCGGTCGACCTGCGCCTCGTCGTCGCCGGTTGTCAGGTCGGCGATGAAGGGTGCGATATGGAAGCTGCGGAAGGGTTTGCTGCTGGTTGCCACCTCGTCCATCAGGCGGAACCTGCAGACGCCGGCTAGCGAGATGATGTAGCGGCCGTCGCCCGTCTCGGTAAAAGAGGTGATGCGCCCCAGACAGCCGACCGGCGCCAGATGCGGACGTTCGGGCAGGATATTGGCGTGCACTTCAGACATGGCGGGCTGAATCATCCCTATAAGACGGTTGCCAGCCATTGCCGCATCGAACATCGCCAGATAGCGCGGCTCGAAGATGTTAAGGGGAAGTTGTCCACCGGGCAGCAACAGCACGCCGGAAATTGGAAAGACCGGGACCGTCTCGGGGAGGTCCGCAGCCGTCAGATATCGGGCATTTCCCACTTGCATCGAAGCACATCCTGTCCGGAAGATCCGGTGTTCATTCCTGCTTCTATCTGGGTCGCTCCGGCCAAAACTCAAGGCCGAAGGCGGCTCACGAAAAAAGGATCGAAGAGAGTTTGCGTCGTGCCATCACGGTCGCGGGATCCTTGGGACCCCAGACTTCGAAGAACTGCAGCAGCTGCTTGCGGGCGCCATCGTCGTCGAAAGTCCGATCACGTTTCATGATCAGGAGCAAATGCTCTGCCGCTTCCTCGCGGCTTCCTTCGACATTGCGGATCTTGGCGAGCTTCATGCGCGCCTCGTGATCATCAGGATTGAGCGACAGCGTGTGCTCAAGTGCCACAGGGTCGCCCAGCTTGCGGGCCTCGTCGATCTGGTCGAGCCGCTTCAGCAGTGCCTGGACTTCCGGCGCCTTGGCCAGTTCTTCGGGCATCTGGGTCAGAAGTTCGCGCGCCCGCTGATGCTGGTTTGCGCCGATCATGCAGTCTGCGAGGCCGGCGATTGCCTGGGTATTGTCCGGGTCCGCCTGCAGGATGGCCGCGAAAAGCTGGGCCGCCCCGTCAATATCGCCAGCAGCGAGCTGTCCGGAGGCTTCCTCGAGCACGGCTGCAATTTCTGCGGCCTGATCTGCGCCCGCAGGCCCCGCCACCTTGTCGATGAAGGCCTTGACCTGGCTCTCCGGCAGAGCGCCCATGAAGCCGTCAGCCGGTCGTCCATTGACAAAGGCGACCACAGCCGGGATCGACTGGATGCCGAGCTGGCCGGCGACGGACGGATGATCGTCGATGTTCATCTTGACCAGCTTGACGCGTCCACCGGCTTCGGTGACCGCCTTTTCAATGATCGGGGTCAGTTGCTTGCACGGACCGCACCAAGGGGCCCAGAAATCGACCAGAACAGGCTGGTTGCGCGATTCGTCCATCACGTCGCGGGCGAAATTTGCCGTGGTCGTGTCCTTGATCAGGTCAGCGGCCGGGGCGGAACCTTCGGGAGCGCCATTGAACTGGGCCTTGGCTGTCATGGTCTGGTTGCCATAGCCGCCGTAAGGGTTGCCGTATTCGCTCATCGTGCATCTCCCGCCTGTTTCGCAGCCTTAGCGCGGCCGCCGTTCTTGCCGTTAAGATCGGCCGTTAAGATCGTATGTCAGGCCGTGACTTTCAAGACAAGCGGCGTGTGGCCCGTCGCTTCCATGAAGCGGACCAGATCGTCGCGGCCGATCGAGGTCGTGGCGTCGTTCGAAAGCGGATGGCAGTTGATGATGTCGTGCTCCATCAGGTCCCTGTCGAGCACGAAGGTGACGTTCTTGCCCGTATCGTTGATCGCGCCGAAAGCGGTCACCGCTCCGGGCACCACGCCGAGATATTCCACCAGCTTCTCCGGCTTGCCGAAGGAAACCTTGCTGGCAGCCCCAATGATCGTGTGCACGGTTTTAAGATCGACCGAGGCATTTTCGTCGACCGTCAGCAGGAAGAAGTTGTCCTTCTTGTCCTTCACGAAGAGGTTTTTCGTGTGGCCGCCGGGGATCTCGTCGCGCAGCGAAACCGATTCCGCCACGGTGAAGACGGGCGGGTGGGTTTTCGTCTTGTGAGCGATCCCCAACTCGTCCAGAAGGCGGAAGAGATCGTCTGGCGTTTTCGGCGTTGTCATGGGGCCTCGCTTCAATTGTCCGGTGATTGGTCCGATTATGTACTGGGATTCCTGTCGAGCCATAGGCTCATGACCGACATCCTGCAATCTCTCCTGCGCCGAGCAAGCCCGCAAAAGCTGAGCTTTCTCAGTCTCTTGCGGTGTACCTCAATTTTTTTCGCACCGATCCGTCATTTCCCTGTTGCATTTAAAAATCGGTTGGGCCATATAGCGCCCGTCGCCGCAAGACGGACGGCCCACGATCCAGACACTACCCCAGGATCGAGGTTATGAGCGGGTGTAGCTCAGGGGTAGAGCACAACCTTGCCAAGGTTGGGGTCGAGCGTTCGAATCGCTTCACCCGCTCCATTCTTCCTCCACAAGAGACAAGATGGGATAATCCGGCGCAGTCACGCGCTTGACTGTATCCCGCATGCGTTACCGGCCGCAGGTTGCCCCGCAGCCGGCCCATTTCCACATCATGCCTTCGCGAACACGTAGTCCGTTTCCTGGCGCAGCACTTCGCCGGGACGCAGGATCGCGTTCGGAAAGTTCGGATGGTTGATCGCATCCGGCCAGACCTGCGTTTCCATGCAGAAACCGGCAAAGGCGCCGTAGGAGCGTCCTTCGAGGCCAGGAACGCCCGGTGCGACCTTTCCGCCGGCATAGAACTGCACGCCAGGCTCGCTCGTCAGGATCTCCATCGTCACGCCAGAATTGACGCTGCGGGCCAGTGCAACGCTTCGCTTGGCCACACGGGTGCTGGAGAAGCAGAAATTGTGGTCGTAGCCCAGCTGCTCTCCATCCACGGCGAGCTTGATCGGCCGCATCTCGCGGAAGTCGAAGGCCGTGTTTTCGACAGGGCGGATTTCGCCGGTCGGGATCAATTTGTCGTCGACCGGGGTGTAGTGATCCGCTGCGATCATCAGATCATGACCGAGAATGTCGGGGCGGCCATCGAGATTGAAATAGGCGTGGTGGCAGACATTGGCGATCGTCGGCCTGTCGGTCACTGTTTCATAGAGTGCAGAGAAAACGCCGCCGGCTTTGAGTGCGAACGTGGCGCGGGTGCGCGTCGTGCCCGGATAGCCGGCGCGTCCGTCCGGATCGGTGATCTCCATCACGACGAAATCGGGACCGTGTTCGAGGATTGCCCAGTTCCTGCGCCCCATGCCGTCAGAGCCGCCATGCAGGTGGCTGACGCCGCGTTCGTTGAGTTCGAGCTGGTAGTCGGTGCCATCGAGCGTGAAGCGTCCGTCACCGATGCGGTTGGCGCAACGGCCGGGCGTTGCGCCGAAAAAAGGCGAGTGATCGAGATAGCCGGCGAGATCCTCGAAGCCGAGCACCAGCGGTGCGTCGTGGCCTTCCAGACGCAGATCCTGCAAGACAGCGCCGAAGGTCAGGATCGAGCCGGTCAGGCCGCCTCCTTTCAGGACTACTTTCTCGACTGCTTCTCCCGTTGGCATCACGCCAAACACTGTTTTCGTCATCGTTTCCTCGCCTGTTATCGTTGTCGTCATATGTCTTTTGATCACCGCGCCAGTTCGCGTGCGGCGGCTTCCAGGCCACCGAGCGTCAGCGGATGCATGCGGTTGCCTATCAGGTTTCGAATCAGGCCCACCGACATCGTATAGTCCCAGCGGCTCTCAGGCAGGGGATTGATCCAGAGATGCCGGCGGAAATGGTCGGTCAGCCGCGTCAGCCAGGCTGCTCCACTCTCCGTGTTCCAGTGCTCGACCGAGCCGCCCGGATGCGTGACCTCATAAGGGCTCATCGCCGCATCGCCGACGAAGATCAGCCGATAGTCCGGCCCGAAGGTTCTGATGACGTCTTGGGTCGGAATAGTATCGGCATGGCGGCGCTGGTTGTCCTTCCAGACGCGCTCATAGGGGCAATTGTGGAAGTAGAAATACTCCATGTGCCGGAATTCGGAGCGCGCTGCCGAGAACAGTTCCTCGACCTCACGCACATGGTCGTCCATCGAGCCGCCGATGTCGAAGAACATCAGGAGCTTCACGGCATTCCGTCGCTCGGGTTGGGTCCTCACGTCGAGATAGCCGTGTTCTGCCGTCGACCGGATCGTGCCGGAGAGATCGAGTTCTTCCGTGGCCCCTTCGCGTACGAAGCGGCGCAGCCTGCGCAGGGCCACCTTGATGTTGCGGGTGCCGAGTTCGACGCGGTCGTCGAGATTGCGAAACTCTCGGCTGTCCCACACCTTTACGGCCTGCCGGTGCCGGCTTGTCTCCTGGCCGATGCGCACGCCTTCGGGATGGTAGCCATAAGCGCCGAAGGGCGAGGTGCCTGCCGTGCCGATCCACTTGTTGCCGCCCTGGTGGCGCTCCTTCTGTTCGGCCAGCCGCTCTTTGAGCGTCTCCATCAGCTTGTCGAAGCCGCCGAGCGATTCAATCAGCTTCTTGTCCTCGTCCGACAGATGCTTTTCCGCCAGCCTCCGCAGCCAGTCTTCGGGGATCGCCTGTCGATCGACGCCGTCAGCTGCCTCCTCGCTCAGGATCCCGCCAAAGATCTCGGAAAACACACGGTCGAACCGGTCGATAAAGCGCTCGTCCTTCACCAGCGTGGTGCGGGCGAGGTAGTAGAAGCCCTCCGGGTCGAAATCGACCAGCCCTGCCTGCAGGCCTTCGAGCAAAGCCAGGTATTCCCGCAGGGTCACGGGAACCTTCTCTTCCTTCAGACGCAGAAAAAACGGCAGAAACATTGGACGAAGATGGCTCGGTTCATCGGCGGCGGCATCCTGTCATAGAGGACGCCGCCTGTCCCGACAAAATCCGAGCGTCATCTGCCCTTGAGATCAACGCTTGAGGTCTTTGCCGATCTCGTTCAGATCGTAAGGTGTCATCTGGTAGATCTCGTTGATCCAGTTGCCGAACAGGAGATGCGCATGGCCGCGCCAGCGGTTGAGCGGCGTCAGCGTGTCGTCGTTATGCGGGAAGTAGTTGTGCGGCAGCTTGATCGGTATGCCGGCCGACTTGTCGCGGAAATACTCGTCGCCCAGCGAGGTGGAATCATATTCGACATGGTTGAACATGTAGAGGCGGTTGGCGCGCTTCTCCTGCACCAGGCATACGCCCATTTCGTCTGATTCCAGCAAGATCTCCAGTTCCGGCACCTTCGCGATGTCGTCTCGGCGGACTTCCGTCCAGCGCGAGACCGGAACCTGGAAGTCGTCCGAAAAGCCGTTGAGATAGACGGAGGATGGTGCAAGGTTGCGGTGGCGATAAACGCCAAACGCCTTTTCCTTCAGCGGATGCTTCGGCACCTTGTGGAAGTGGTAGATCGCGGCCATGCCGCCCCAGCAGACATTCATGGTCGAATGCACGTTGGTCTCGGTCCAGTTCAGGATCTCTTCCAGTTCCGGCCAGTAGGTGACCTCCTCGAAGGGCAGGGTCTCGATCGGGGCACCGGTTATGATGAAGCCGTCGAACTTGCGATCCTTCACCTCGTCCCAAGTCTGGTAGAACGACAGGAGATGATCTTCCGGCGTGTTCTTGGCCTTGTGGCCACCGACACGCACCAGCGTCAGCTCCACCTGCAGCGGCGAAGCGCCGATCAGCCGGGCGAACTGAACCTCGGTCTTGATCTTGTTGGGCATGAGATTGAGCAGGCCGATCTGCAGCGGGCGAATGTCCTGACGAACAGCCACGGTTTCGGTCATGACCCGCACGCCCTCGTGCACGAGGGTTTCAAAGGCGGGCAGCGTATCGGGGATCCGGATCGGCATCTTACTCTCGACTTTCCTTGTCACGGCGGTTCGAGGACCGCGGAAACAAAAACACCGGCAGCTTTTATATCGCTACCGGTCCTCGGAAAGTCTTCGAACTCGCCTCGGCCCTTTAGCGACTTATTTTACGTGGCTGCAAGCCGGCCGGCCAAATCACCACGGAACACGAGGCCTTTTACGCCTGTCAGGGACGCGAATCAATGGGCAAGGCAATCGCTGCCTTTGCCCCCTCCCCCCAAGCGGGGGAGGACGGAAAATCGAAGGCTTAGGCGAGCGCAAGCCACCTAAACTTCAGATTTTCCAGGTGAGGGGCACAATTGCGTTGGCACCGACATCACCGAGCCCCTCTCTTGCGATTTCAAATGTTTAGCCGTTTCTTGCGCCACGACCAATTCATCGAAATCGCTTTCTCCCCCGCAAGGGGGGAGATGGCCCCCGCGCAAGCCGCCAAAAACCCCTCAATTCCCCCAGTCGGAGGGGGACGAGTTTGAGAAAATCTCTAGGAAAATCAAACCCCGACACATTTTTTTATCCCCCACCATTTCCACCCTCGTAGACTCATCCCCGTCCCGCCCTCGGATACACCTGACGATGCGATGTCAGGCGAGGCGGGGCCGGCGCCGGGGTGGGGTGCTGTCGCAGGCACAAATCCCCGGCCCGCTGCAACGGTCTCCCTCCGGACGAGGGGGTGGAAGTGACGGTGAACGGTCGGATGCCGGACGCCTGAAACCCCTGATCGGAAGGACGTGCCTCAGAGGCACACAGACAAGGCGCCCACGCCGTCGCGAACATCCAGACAGCGGGGCGGATAAAAACGGCGGGGATGATGGACGATCGCCAATGATCGAAAAGCATCCCCCGGGCGAGGGTCCCGGTCGGTTGGTGCACCATCCGGCGGGAACCTCCCGGGCCACCGGCCAGGCTGAAGCGTCATCGTGTATGACGTCGCAGCCGGACCCGCGCCCGGTCATTCTTTGGGAGCAATCCCGAGGACCGTCGCCGCCTTGCCAGAGAGACGCATGCAGCGGGACAAAACGTCGAACGAGGCGCCGGAAGGAGCCACATTAAACTACTTAGACAGGTTGCTTCTGGCGCCTCGTCCGAGACAAGCATGAGACCGAACCGGAGGGAGCCATCCCGACCGGCGGCGAAGCTTGGGTTTTTTGACAGATTGAACATGTGCGGCTGCCACGTCCCTGAAGACCGCAGACGCGCTGGCAGATCCTCGGGACGATGCCCGAGGATGACGTCATTTGGAGTTGGGCCGGATATACGACGCATCCGTTTCGGCGTGCCGAAACGATTGTGGAGGATGCTCTTCCTGTCCGCGATCTTCATCGTCGGGCATCGTCCCGAGGATCTGCCGAGTATTCATTCAGCACATAGTGAGTGTTGGGCGAAAACCCTACCAAGCCCCTATTGCGAGATCTGAGGTCAGCCCTGATCGGGCCATCGGCCATCGCTCCGAAGTCTCCCCCAGCAAGGGGGAGATGGACCTTACCAGCCCATCACTGCTCGCCTAGCTTCATCGACGGATCATAGTCCTTGCCATGTACTGTCTTCACCACGGCCTGGCCGCAATACAGCTTGTTCTCTGCCGCGTTGAACGTGTGGCTTGGTGAACCATGCAGTTCCCAGCCCTTGTTGAGCGCGTCGGTCACCCGGTGGCAGAAGCTCGAATCGTCAGGGCCGGTGAGGAAACGATAGACTTTCATGGATTGTCCTTTCTGGCGTCGATCAGGGCGACCTTGGCGAGAAGGCGCGCCGCCTCCTCGGCATGCAGTCGCTCGATCATGCGCCCATCGATGTTGATGACGTTGAGGCCCGCATGGGCCGGGTCGGCGAAGGTATCGGCCACGAGTCGGGCTTCTGCGATTGCCGCCTCGTTCGGGCCGAAATGGTGGTTGGCGGCTTCGATCTGGGCGGGATGGATCAGCATCTTCCCACCGAAGCCCATGGCCTTGCCCTGCGCGCACTCGGCCGCGAAGGCTTCGACGTCGCGGAAATCGTTCGAGACGCTGTCGATCACATCAAGCCCATAGGCGCGGGCCGCGAGCATGACCTGCATCAAATAGGGCACGAGGTAGGTGCGTCCCGGCTCGGGCGGTATGCCGGTCGCCTTGCGCAGGTCGTTCAGCCCGACAACAAAGGCATCCAGTCGACTGTTGCTTGTCCGGCCGGACGAGGAGATGGCCGCGGCGTTCAAGACCCCCCGCGGGGTCTCGATCATCGCCCAAATCCTGAGACCATCCGCCGCAGCATGCTCGCCGAGACTTTCCGCCATGTCCTGGACCGTGACCGGCTCCTCAACCTTCGGAAGGAGGACGGCGTCGGGCAAGGCTTTGAGAACAAGGGCCATGTCATCGCGGAAGTGCGGCGTGTCGGCGGCGTTGATGCGAACGATCCGCTCGCGGTGACCGAGGTCGGTATTCTCCAGGAATTCCAGGAGCATGTGGCGCGCGTCCGCCTTCCGATCTTCGGCTACAGAGTCCTCCAGATCAAAGATGACGGCATCGCAATCGAGGCCCGTCACCTTTTGCAGAGCCCGTTCATTGATCGCCGGCACCGTCAGCACGGAACGACGCAATCGAGAGGGATGGTGAAAGCGAAAGGAAGAGGGCTCTGAAGTCATGGCCGAGTTCTGGCAAGCTTTGGCCGGCCACGCAAGATGACAATTGGGTGAAAGGCCCTTGCAATACAGGAGAATAAGGACCACCTTGGCTGTCGAGAAAGGACACGATCATGCAAAATCTCCGCTCTGCCGCCTATGCCATCGCTGGCCTCGCCTTTATCGGTCTCGCAGCCGCTTTCGCAGTCTCATTGACGCTTGTGATCGGCGCACTCCTGACCGTGACGCTCGGTGCTCGCATGCTGATGGGCAAGACGAAGCGCGCCCCGGTCTATGCGAAGGCGAAGCGCCGCGAAGACCTGCGTGTCTGGAACGACGGCAAGGGCACCATCATCGATCTGTGATCGGGCAGAGGCCTGATCGTTGCGCTCGCCCGTGAGTGGGTGAGCGTAGGTGGCTGCGATTGGCAGCGCCGAGGGGCCGCTTCGGCCGACACAAGATTCTCCTTCAATTTTTCTCGGTTTTGCTCTATGGGCGGGGCATCACACGCGCATTAGCCAGATCGAAGGCAGACTGATGGACAAGTTCGTAAAGCTCACCGGTGTTGCGGCACCGCTTCCGGTCGTCAATGTCGACACGGACATGATCATTCCGAAGGATTATCTGAAGACCATCAAGCGCACCGGTCTCGGTACCGGGCTCTTCGCCGAGGCTCGCTACAAGGAAGATGGTTCGGAGAACGCGGATTTCGTTCTGAACAAGCCCGCCTATCGCAATGCGCAGATCCTCGTCGCCGGCGACAACTTCGGTTGCGGATCCTCGCGCGAACATGCTCCGTGGGCGCTTCTCGATTTCGGCATCCGCTGCGTGATCTCGACGTCTTTCGCCGACATCTTCTACAACAACTGCTTCAAGAACGGCATCCTGCCGATCGTCGTCAGCCAGGAGAACCTGGACAAGCTGATGGACGATGCCAGCCGCGGTTCGAATGCCGTGCTGACCGTCGACCTGGAATCTCAGGAAATCACCGGTCCCGATGGCGGCAAGATCTCGTTCGAAATCGACGCGTTCAAGCGCCACTGCCTGCTGAACGGTCTCGACGATATCGGCCTGACGCTCGAAAAGGCATCGAACATCGCGAGCTTCGAGCAGTCCAATGCAGCGCAGCGCCCCTGGGCCTGAGCCAAGCTGCGGAAACGAATGATGAAGCCGGGCGCGAGCCCGGCTTTTTCTTTTGCGTCAGAGGAAGCGTGAGCGCCATGTTTCGAGCGCTGCGAGCGATACGCCGATCCCGCCGCAAACCTCTATGAGCGGCGCCTTGAAGCGCGACAGCAGACCAGCATGCACATCGGCGACAGCCAGGGCTGCGCCGCAAGCCGGCTCGACCAGGATTCGCTGCGCATCGGCGAATTTCAGGCAGGCTGCGACAGCCTGGGCGTCGGTCACAGTGACGCTTTCAATGGGATGCGTGCCCAGCAGGTCGAAGACGTGTTGGGCCACCTGGCGCGCACCCAACGAATTGGCGATCGAGGTGATTGCGGGAAGGGTTACGCGCGCTTTCGCTGCGACCGCGGCATTGAGTGAAGCCGCACCTTCCGTCTCGACCGCGATCACAGGGATATCGCGCAGTCCGTTGCGCCTCAGGCCTTCGACGATGCCGGCCAGCAGGCCGCCGCCGCCGACACTTGTGATCACGCAGTCGAAATCGGCGCCTGATTTCACCACTTCATCGATCAGGGTCGCGTGCCCTTCCCAGAGCAGCGGGTGATCATAGGGGTGGACGTAGGCCGCCTTGCGTTCGGCCGCGAGCGCGACGGCATGGGCATTGGCCTCGTCGAAAACCGAGCCATGCACCAGAACATTCGCGCCGGTTGCCGCGATCCTGGCACGCACGTCGGGAGACGTCGTTTCTGGCACGACGATGGTCACCGGTACTCCCAAGGCCTTGCCGGCGACCGCTGCCGCGATGCCTGCATTGCCGCCGGAGGCGCAGAAGATTTCCTTGGCACCCTTGGCGACTTCATGCTGGCAAAGCAGGCCCACGCCGCGCAGCTTGAAGCTGCCGGAGGGCTGCAAGGCATCGAGCTTCAGCCAGAGCGGCAGGCCGCTAGCGCTGTAATCGGCTGCGGTGCGCAGAAGCGGGGTTTCAATATGCAGGGGAGAAAGGGGCATGGTGAACTCGAACATGCTGAAGGGATGCTGTCTTTTGGACCTCGTCACCCGACGGGTCAACCAACAAATGCCTCTTCTGCAGTGCCCCGAACCGTACCGTTTCCGGCCTATCTCGCTTGAAAAGGGCCTGCCCCACGCGTAAGAAGCCGCGACTTCTTTTTCGAGTGGAGGGTTTCCATGACGGCTCGCAATCTTCTCCTTTTGCCTGGTGATGGTATCGGCCCCGAGGCCATGGCTGAGGTCCGCAAGATCATCGCCTATATGAACGAAGCACAGGGTGCCGGCTTCGTTACGGACGAAGGTCTCGTCGGCGGTTCCGCCTATGACGCCCATGGGGCGGCGATTTCTGAAGAAGATATGGCAAAGGCACTTGCTGCTGACGCCGTGTTGTTCGGTGCGGTCGGTGGTCCGAAGTGGGACGACGTGCCCTACGACGTGCGCCCGGAAGCCGGTCTCCTGCGCCTGCGCAAGGATCTTGAACTGTTCGCGAATCTGCGTCCGGCGATCTGCTATCCGGCGCTCGCCAATGCTTCGTCACTGAAGCCGGAGCTTGTCGAAGGTCTCGACATCCTCATCGTCCGCGAACTGACCGGCGGCGTCTACTTCGGTGAGCCGAAGACCATCACCGATCTCGGCAATGGCCAGAAGCGCGCCATCGATACCCAGGTTTACGATACCTATGAAATCGAGCGCATCTCGGCCGTGGCCTTCGAGTTGGCCCGCACTCGCAACAATCGCGTCTGCTCGATGGAGAAGCGCAACGTCATGAAGTCGGGCGTCCTGTGGAACCAGGTCGTGACCGCAACGCACAAGGAGAAGTTCTCCGACGTCAAGCTCGACCACATGCTGGCCGATGCCGGCGGCATGCAGCTCGTGCGCGCGCCGAAGCAGTTCGACGTCATCGTGACCGACAACCTGTTCGGCGACATGCTCTCCGACGTTGCCGCCATGCTCACCGGTTCGCTCGGCATGCTACCGTCTGCTTCGCTCGGTGCCCCCGACGGCAAGACCGGCAAGCGCAAGGCACTCTATGAGCCGGTGCATGGTTCGGCCCCTGACATCGCCGGCACGGGTGTTGCCAACCCGATCGCCATGATCGCTTCTTTCGCCATGTGCCTGCGATATTCTTTCAACATGGTCACCGAAGCCGATCGCCTGGAAAAGGCGATTGCCAATGTGCTCGACCAGGGGATCCGCACCGGCGACATCATGGCCGAAGGTTGCCGCCAGGTCGGCACGGTGGAAATGGGCGACGCCATCCTTGCGGAATTCAAGGCTCTCTCAGCCTGAACACACTTATCAGGCTTAAGCAAAACGGCGCGGCTCAACCCGCGCCGTTTTGCGTTTCCAGGCACTGCGCAGGCGTCCTGCTGTCCATTCTCTCACTTACGCGTGATTGCTCCTGTTCGACAGATGGTCGCACCCCAGCGGCAAATCCGATGTCGCACGCGGCGCGTAGTATTGGTCAGACAAGCAGATGAGAGCGACGCAACCACCACCGCGCCCGGCATTCTGTTGGAACCTGTCCGACGCTCAGCCGTTCAGGTGACAATGCCGGCAAGACGGCCTCTGAGAGGCCAGCGGTCCAGAGAGACCATGGAGATGTCCGATGAAAGCCACATCCGCTGACAGACACATCATCAAATACGCCATGTCGCAGCCCTATCTGGAGCGCGAGGAAGAACTCGACCTTGCGATCCGCTGGAAAGAGAATGATGACCAGGGGGCTCGCAATCGCATCGCTCAGGCGCATATGCGCCTCGTCATTGCCATGGCTTCCAAGTTCCGTGGCTTCGGCCTTCCGCTGAACGATCTTATCCAGGAAGGCTATATCGGCCTTCTGGAGGCTGCCGCCCGTTTCGATCCCGGCCGCGAGGTCCGCTTCTCGACTTATGCCGGCTGGTGGATCCGCGCCTCGATGCAGGACTATATCCTGCGCAACTGGTCGATTGTCCGCGGCGGCACGAGCTCCAGCCAGAAGGCGCTGTTCTTCAACCTTCGGCGCCTGCGCGCCAAGCTCGCCCAAGGGGATAATCGTCTTTCCGATCAGGCAATCCATCAGGAGATCGCCTCCGCACTTGGCGTAAGCCTCTCCGATGTCCAGTCCATGGATGCGCGGCTGTCCGGCAATGACGCATCGCTTCAGACGCCCGTCGCCGGGCGGCATGGTGAGGGCACCGAACAGCTCGAGATGCTGGAGAGCAAGGAAGCGCTGCCCGACGAGCAAGTCACGTCGATCATCGATGGGGAGCGGTGGCACGGTTGGCTCAAGGATGCCATGGACCGCCTGAACGAGCGAGAGAGCCGGATCATCAAGGCCCGCCGCCTGACCGAGGACGGTGCCACGCTGGAAGAACTTGGCGTTGAACTCGGGATCTCCAAGGAGCGTGTCCGTCAGATCGAGACCCGGGCGCTGGAAAAACTCAAGCTCGCTTTGACAGACAAGGCGCCGAGTGCATCTCGGTATGAGATGGCCTACTGATCAGATAGCGCGTGACCAAAAGAGCCGGCACTCGTGCCGGTTTTTCGCTGTCTTCAGGTTAGTCACGTTCACTCCGAGATGATCTTCACCCGGGTGCCGGGCCGGACTGTGGAAGTCGGGCCCAGGGCATTGATCAGGCGGAATAGCTCAAGCTTCCGCTCTGTGCCCATCATGCGTGCAGACAGGGTGCCGATATTATCGTTGGCACCGACAGTGACGACGCGGACGCGCAGCGGCTTTAGCGAGGCCGCTTCCTGTGATGTGATCCGCCGGAACGAGGCGCGCAACTGGGCGGCCGTGGTTTCGAGGGCCGGGCTGCCCTTCGGAACGGCTGTCAGGAAACGGAAGATCTGCGGGCCGATCCGGATGACGGTGATGTCGAAATCCCAGCGATCTGCCGATGCCCGGGCCGTTGCGGCTTCAAGGCCGTTGACGGTTGTCGTGCGGATCGTGTCCGGCAGAAGACCGGTGACCCAGCCGCTGGAAATATAGTTGGGCAGGCTGATCTTCTGGTTGTCGGCAACGCCGTCGAAGCGGATCGCGACATCTCCGGGACCAGTTGCGAGAACCGCTTCCACCTTGTTGTCAATCTGGAAACCGACAGGCACGTCAAAACGGATGCCGAGCTGGCCGTGGAGGAAAGTCTGCCCTCGAACGAAGCCTTCCTGCGGGCTGTCGCCGTAAAGCAGGCCGTCAACTCCGTTCAGATAGTAGTCGCGACCCGTTTCGCCATGGGTGCCTTCGGGTCCGAAGGCGCGCGCGTGGCGTTTGGCGAGCTCGACGCGCTGCGGCGCGTTCGGATGGCTCGACAGGAAGTCCAGGCTCTGGTCGGCATCCGGATCGACCGAGGTGAACTGGCTGTAGCGCGCCATGGAATCGAGGAAGCGGGCGGCGGCATAGGGATCGTAGCCGGCTTCGCCAAGCGTGCGCACACCGATAACGTCGGCCTGCAGTTCCTGCTGGCGCGAGAAGGCGGCCAGACGCAACTTGCCACGGGCGAGCGCCTGCTTGCCGGCGAGATCGCTGGAAAGCACTTCCGCCACGACACGGCTCGCAATCACTTCCGCCTCTTCACGGCGCTGGCGCTCGATGCCGTGATTGGCGGTCACATGCGCCATCTCGTGGCTGAGAACAGCTGCGACTTCCGAGGCGTCGTTGGCGAGCGCCAGCAGACCTCGTGTGACGTAGAGATAGCCACCTGGCAGCGCGAAGGCGTTGATTGCCGGCGAGTTCAAGATGGTGATGCGGTAGGACTGGTTCGGGTTCTCCGAGACGGCCGTCAAAGCGCCGGCGATGCGGGCAACCAGGCGCTCGGTCTTGGCATCAGAATATTCCCCGCCATAGGATGCGACGATGCGCGGATGTTCTCGCGCGCCCATCTGGGCACGAGGATCGCCCTTCTGCACCTCGTCGACGATCTGCGGATTGCTGGAAGGTGCGACGGATGGCTCGTAGGCCTGTTCGAAGATCGATTGACAGGAAGAGAGCACGAGGCCAGCAGAAACCAGCGCAGCAACGCTCGACGCGAGCCTGAGGGGTCGGCGCCGCCGATCCGCTTCGGCAGCCATCGCGCTGTTCCGGCTCAAAAACTGCATCCTGCCCCTTCACCTGTCCCGGATGGTCGCCGATCTGGCGGACATCCGAGTGCAGCATCCAATTGCCATCTGCCGGATAGCGCATTGCGTCGATCCGGCTGTCCTTCACATAGTGCGAAAACACCGCATGCTCCAGAAGATAGTTGCGCCAGAGAAAATGACCAATGGTCTTCCGGAGGAACAACTATTCCCGACGCGCATGGCAGGCATGGACGACCAAATTAAGGCGATTGGCGTGCAAAGGTCATGTCGCCGAGGAAGTTCTGCACGGCGGGAATATCTCTCCGCTCGAAGAAGTCGGTCTTCGCAACGTTTACGAGCACGCGCCCGCTGTCGATGAAGACGACGTTGTCTGCCAGTCGCTCGACATCGCGCGGATCGTGGGTGACGAGGAGAATTGTGGCGCGCGTTTCTGCATGGAGGTCTGCAAGCAGGTCGACCATTGCGGTGCGCAGGCCGGGGTCGAGTGCCGCAAACGGTTCGTCGAGGAGGAGGACGGGGCGGTGGCGAACCAGCGCCCGGGCAAAGGCCACGCGCTGCCGCTCGCCGCCCGAGAGCGAACCCGGCAGACGGCGTTCATAACCGGCAAGCTCGACACGCGCCAGCGCGTCGCTGATCGCATTGCGATCCGCCTGCCTCAGCCGCATGGCGGGATGGATGCCCAGCCCGATATTGGTGAAAACATCGAGGTGGGAGAACAGATTGTTGTCCTGGAAGACCAGGGAAACGGGGCGTTCCGCCGGCGCCAGATCGGTGACGTCCTGGCTGGCAATCTCGATCCGTCCGTTCTCCGGTCGCTCGAAGCCCGAGACGAGATTGAGCAAGGTCGACTTGCCCGATCCAGAGGGACCGACAATGGCTGTGATCCGGCCAGGTTCGAAGCCGCAATCGAAAAGAAAGCCGCGGTTCCCCAGCGTCAGTTGAACGTTGGCAAGGCGTATGCTGGTGGGGCTCTCATCGCGCATCGGACATCTCCCGCTCTTTCGGGTTTCCAGGTGTTCTTGGCGCTCCGATCAGGGCCAGCACCAGACAAATTACCCCAAGCAAGAGAGCAAGGCCGTCGGCATCGGTGCTTCGATAGCTGCCCATTCGCGCATAGATGAGGGCAGGCAGGGTAGATATGTTCTCGGAGCCGAAGAGGGCGACGGCTCCAAGGTCGCCCAGCGAAAGTGCCATCGCAAAGGCGAGCGCCGTGAGAAACGGGCGCTTTAGAACGGGCCAGTCGACACGGCGCAGGCGCTGGGAGACGGAGAGGCCGAGGCTTTCTGCAAGTCGGCCCGTGCGCGCGCGGTGCTCCCGATAGGCGGGTTCCAGCACGCGCACAGCAAATGGCAGTGCCATCAGCGCGTTGATGCCAGTGACGATGACGGGTGCGAAGCTCGCGATTTCGCCCCGTGACCTCAATGCCAGGAACCAGCCCGTGGCGAGAACGCTGGTCGGAACGAGCAGAACGAGCGAGGACACGGAAGCGAGCGCCAGTGAGAAGATGCGGTTGCCTGCATTTTGCGCGCGCGCCGCATCGATCTCGGCGCGCGCCGCGATTACGCCATAGGCCAGCAGCGTGGCACTCAGGCCGGCAGCCAGTGCGACGAGAAGGCTGGTCGAGGCCGCCTGCTGAAAGGCGGCCTGAGCGAGAAGCCGAGCGAGATCCGCCTGGAGGCCCGAGACGACCACTTGGCCGAGCGGCAGGATCAGGAAGAGGGCGGCAAGCGACAACAGCAGGCCATCGACAGCACGGACCAGAGCACGTCGTCCGTCGAACCGCGGAAAGCGTCGGCCACTGGTGCTGCCGGTATCGGCGGCTGCCGGCAGGAGGCTGAGGCCGCCAAGGATCATTCCCGTCACCGTGATCTGCAGGAGCGCCAGCGAGACGGCGCGCTCCGGATTGAAATCGAAACGAAGCGCCTGATAGATCGCAACCTCGATCGTGGTCGCGGCGGGGCCGCCGCCGAAGATCAACACGAGGGTGAAGCTCGTTACGCAGAGCATGAAGATCAGGCCGGCTGCGCCGGGGATCACGCGGGCGAGGACCGGCCACTCGATGAAGCGGAAGGTGGACAGAGGTGAGAAGCCGAGGCTTGCCGACATGCGCCAATATTCCGCCGGCACCCTTTCGAGGGCCGACAGCATCAGGCGCGTTGCGAGCGGCAGGTTAAAGAAGACATGGGCAACGAGGATGCCCGTCAGCCCGTAGATCGAGATCGGCTGGGTCAGCCCCAGTCCGGAAAGCGCTTCATTGACAATGCCGCTGCGGCCGAAGATGCCGATGAGGCCGAGTGCGCCGATCAGGACCGGCAATCCCATCGGCAGCGCCATCAGACGGATCAACCAGATACGACCCGGAAAATCTGGTTGTCTGGCGAGTGCACTGGCGACCGGCAGAGCGAGGCCGACGGAGAGAAGCGTCGAGAGGAAGGCTTGCCAGAGCGTGAATGAGAGAACCGAGCGGATCACCGGATCGGTGAAGGCGGCGAGAAGGCCGCCCGACAGTCGTCCCGCGAGCAGGGCGGCAAGAGCGACACCCACGAAACCCGCGACCACCAGCAGAACGAAAAGGCCACCCGCGAGCGCAGGCAGCCTCTGCCGCCGGGACTGATGGAGCGGGCGGATCATTCGATCCTACTTCAGCGTCATGGCCTTGAGCCATTCGTCGATCCAGGCCTGCCTGTTGGCGGCGACTTCTGCCGAGCTCATCAGGAAGGTCGTCTTCGGCTGGACCAGCTTGCCGAAGGCGTCTGGCAGTGGCTCGGATGTGGCGGCGACCGGCATCATCCAGTTGTTGGTCGGAATGGTGTCCTGGAAACCGGGTTCAAGCATGAAGGCGAGGAACTGGCGAGCCAGCTCCTTTTCCGGCGCATTCTTCAGCAGACCCGCGACTTCGATCTGGATGTAGTGGCCCTCGGAGAATTCCACCGCCTGGTAGCGGTCGGTTTCTTCGGCGACCATGTGATAGGCCGGTGAGGTGGTGTAGGAGAGCACCATCGGCGCCTCGCCCTTGGTGAACAGGCCGTATGCTTCCGACCAGCCGGGGGTCACCGTCAAGACGCGGTCCTTGAGCTTCGCCCAGGCTTCCGGCGCCTGGTCACCATAGACCGACTTGACCCAGAGCAGCAGGCCGAGGCCAGGCGTGGAAGTGCGCGGATCCTGGATGACGATCTTCTGGGACGGGTCGCCCTCGACCAGTTCCTTCAGGCTCGTGGGCGGTGTCTTGATCGTTTCCGTGTCGTAGATCACGGCGAAATGGCCGTAGTCATAGGGCAGGAAGACGTCGTCGCTGAATCCGCCGGGTACTTTCACGGCGGACGCATCGACGCCGTTTGCTTCAAACAGGCCGGTCTGCTTGGCTTCTTCGACGAGATTGGTATCGAGCCCGAGCACGACGTCTGCCTTGGATGTCTCGCCTTCCAGCTTGAGACGCGTCAGCAGCGCCACGCCATCGGCGACTCCGATGAATTCGACGGTGCAGGCGCAGGTCTTCTCGAAGGCTTCCTTCACCTTCGGGCCCGGGCCCCATTCGGAAACAAAGCTCTCATAGGTGTAGACGGTGAGTGTCTTGTCGGCAGCGGCTGCCGGCATGGCAAGCGCGATTGACAGAATGGCTGCGGCAAAGCCGGAGCGCAGAAACACGGCTAGATTTGACGGCATGACGCCCTCCTCCAAAAAACAATTGATCTCGGGATAGGGCGCTTTGCGATCGACGCGTCTAATCCCTCCGCCGGTGTTAACCGGATCAGGTTCCGCGGGTTGGCATCGCTGCCTCTCAGCATTCCAATCGGCTAGGATCGGAAGGCACCCCGTTAGAGCAATCTTGAGATAGCGCGCCGGCTCGGCGAGCGCAAGGTGGGCGCAATCGCTCGCGCGAGCGTTTGTTGCCAGACAATCGTAAAGCGGCCCTGGCCAAGCGAGCTTGGCCAGGGCTCAGCTTATGCTCGCGAGCACGCAGCAGTCTTTCGTAAGAAGAGGGGAGCGACTCCGGCCGACTGTGAAAACCGCTTGGGGAGCTCAGCCTTCCAGTTCTTCCCGCAGGATTTCGAGTTCCAGCCAGTCCCCTTCCATGCGGGTGATGTCGGCGCGCAGCTTTTCCATTTCGGCGGCGAGCTTATTGAAAGTTGCCGGATCCTTGGTGAAGAGGTTGGGATCAGCCATCTTCGCTTCGCGTGCGGCGATTTCCCTCTCCGCCTTTTCCATTTCCTTCGGCAGGTTTTCGAGCGCGAACTTCTGCTTGAAGGAGAGCTTGCCCTTGCTGTTTGCGCTGCCCGTAGGCTTGCCGCCCGACGCTTCCTGGGCCTTCGCTCTTTCGGCCTTTTCCACCCGCTTGCGTTCGTCCTCGACCCCCTTGCGCTGGGCGAGCATGTCGGAATAGCCGCCGGCATATTCGATCCAGCGGCCGTCTGGCGCATCCGGATTGGCGGGCGCAATGGTCGAGGTGACGGTGCGGTCGAGGAAGTCACGGTCGTGGCTGACGAGGATGACCGTGCCAGTATAGCCGGCGACGATTTCCTGCAGCAGATCGAGTGTCTCGATGTCGAGGTCGTTGGTCGGTTCGTCGAGAATGAGCAGGTTCGAGGGCTTCGCCATGATGCGCGCCAGCATCAGGCGCGCGCGTTCGCCGCCCGAGAGATTGCGGATCGGCGTGCGGGCCTGTTCTGGCTGGAAGAGGAAGTCCTTCATGTAGCCGGTGACATGCTTCTGCTCGCCATTGACCAGAAGATTATCGCCTCGGCCGTCGGTGAGGTAGTGGGCAAGCGTGTCGTCCGGATTCAGATCCTCGCGTTTCTGGTCGAGGACGGCAATCTCAAGATTGGTGCCGAGCTTCACGACGCCCGCGTCTGGCACCAGCTGGCCCGTCAGCATCTTGAGCAGCGTCGTCTTGCCGGCGCCGTTGGGACCGATCAGACCGATGCAATCGCCGCGATGCACGCGGATCGAGAACGGCGCGACGATGGTGCGTTCACCATAGGCCTTGGTGATCTTGTCCGCCTCGATGACGAGCTTGCCGCTTTCCTTGCCCTCTGTGGCAGAGGCCTGGATCGTGCCCTGAGGCCCCTTGTGGCCGCGGTAGTTGGCGCGCAGTGCCTGCAGATTGCCGAGGCGGCGCATGTTGCGCTTGCGGCGTGCCGTGACGCCGTAGCGCAGCCAGTGTTCCTCGCGCTCGATCTGGCGGCCGAGTTTGTGCTGTTCGATCTCTTCTTCTTCGAGAACCTGGTCCCGCCATTCCTCGAAATGCGCAAAGCCGCGGTTCAGCCGTCGCGACTGGCCGCGATCGAGCCAGACGGTGGCAGTCGAAATCTTTTCGAGGAAGCGTCGGTCGTGGGAGATCAGGACAAGTGCGCTGCGGCTCTTCGACAGCTCGCCTTCCAGCCATTCGATCGTCGGGAGATCGAGATGGTTGGTCGGCTCATCCAGCATCATGATGTCAGGCTCTGGTGCGAGCACGCGGGCGAGGGCCGCGCGACGGGCCTCGCCGCCCGAGAGCTGTTTTGGATCTTCCTGGCCGGTGAGGCCGAGATGTTCGAGCAGATATGCCACACGATAGGGATCGTCACCCGGGCCGAGGCCCGCTTCGGCATAGGCCTGCACGGTGGAATAGCCGTCGAAATCCGGTGCCTGCTCCAGATAACGGATCGTCGAAGACGGATGGCGGAAAACCTCGCCGGACTGGGCTTCGACAATTCCTGCCGCGATTTTCATCAGGGTCGACTTGCCTGAGCCGTTGCGGCCGACCAGGCAGATCCGGTCGCCCGGTTCGACCTGCAGACCGGCACCGGCGAGCAGTGGCGTGCCACCGAAAGAAAGCTGGATGTCATCGAGTTTCAGAATGGGAGGCGCCAAGGTTTCAGGCTCCGGAAAGATCGAAAGGGCGGGCGAGCAGCATGGCCCGGCCACGGGAAAGCGAGACCGAAATCGGTCCCTCTGCGATGTTGGATATCGTGCGCGATGACCCGAAGGGCAATCTGAAATCCTGCAGCGGATACCGCGCGTTGTGGATCGTCAGACCTTCGAGCGTGGTAAAGCCCAGCACGGAGAAAAGCGCGCCCTTCGGCAGTTCGAGCGCGAGTTCACTCTGTTCGACGAAGGGGTAGGCCTCTTCCTCGCCGGAGGTCAGGACGACTTCGTAGCCGTCTTCGACCAGGCCGAGTGCGTTCAGATAGTGCTGCAGCGCATGGTCGGACCGTTCGCCGCCAAGAGCGCCGGCGAAAATCAGCCGGGTGGCGCCGCGTGCAATCGCTTCGGCGACCGCGATTTCTCCGTCGGTGACGGCCTTGGCGGCGGGGTAAGTTCGTCGCTCGACATTTGGAAAGCGCGCGATCAGGGCGGCATCGCTGCTATCGAAATCGCCCACCCAGAGCTCGGGCATCATGCCGAGGTTCGACGCATGGCGCATGCCGCTGTCGGCCGCGATCACACGGCTTGCTTGCGTCAGCGCCCGAAGGCGATCCGTGACGGTCAGGCTGCCGCCGAGCAAAAGGGTGAAAGAGGTCGAAGTCATGCGCCAGCCCTTAGCGCATCTTCGCCCAAAAGGGAAAGGTCAAAGCAGCGGGACGGAGGCCTCGGTGCGGGAGAATGAAGGGCCCGGACATGGCCGTTGAAAGGCGATCCGGGCCTGTCAGCCTCAGCGCTTCTTCGGTGAAGTCGCTTCGGCGCTCTTGATCTGCGTGGCAAATGTCGACACCGGAGCTGCGGACGGCTTGGACTTGTCCTGCTTCGGCTTTCTTACTTCGCGGTTCGAACGCTGTTGGCCTTTAGCCATGATGTGCTTTCCTTTTTCGGGGTGTTTGCAGGAGCCGGTGCGCGCGCAGATGTCTTGCTGCGGCTGGGATCAATGTCGGTTTCGGCGATGCAGCGGTCGAAGCTCTCGCTTTCGAAGCGAACGCGGTACTGGCGGCTACCGCCGGTCTCGGGGAGCGTCGCCAGTACTTTGCAGGCGCCATTGCTGCGGGCGAGACGGACGGGGCCATCTTTCAGCGTCACTGTGTCGCCGATGGAATAGAGATGTCTGGACATGGGGATCTCCTGCAGCTGGGAGGCTGCGGTCGGGACAGGCGCCCTGTGACCTGCGGGTCGGACGATCAGTCCTGCCGGTCTATGGGAGCCTGCCGTTATACGGGGCCTGGCTGCCGGACCAGCTGGTCCGGACGGCGAAAATTGGGTCGAGGAGAAGGTCGGTGATGTCCGGCGCCCGAAATTCCGTCCTTGCGGATGGGGCACTTGCAGACGGACACGCATCAGCGTTCATAGAATACAGCCTGTCAGATTGCCAGGAAAATACAAGCTTTTTCTGGTAAGCGGGCGAAAGCCATGCCTGCGCTTGCACCCGGCCACAGGCGTCACTAGGTTGCGGCCGAGAATGAACGAGGCTCAGACGCGATGCAGTTTCAGGGGACCGCAGACTACGTTGCCGACAAGGATCTGATGGTCGCGGTGAATGCCGCGATCCGTCTGGAGCGGCCCTTGCTGGTCAAGGGTGAGCCTGGTACCGGCAAAACCGAGCTTGCCCGTCAGGTGGCGGCGGCACTTGGTCTCGACATGCTGGAATGGAACGTCAAGTCGACGACAAAAGCGCAGCAGGGCCTCTATGAATATGATGCGGTCTCGCGCCTGCGCGACAGCCAGCTCGGCGATGCCCGTGTCAACGACGTCAAGAATTACATCCGCAAAGGCAAGCTCTGGCAGGCCTTTGCCGCCGAAAAGAAGTGCGTCTTGCTGATCGACGAAATCGACAAGGCCGATATCGAGTTTCCCAACGACCTGCTGCAGGAACTCGACCGGATGGAGTTTCATGTCTACGAAACCGGCGAGACGGTGTCGGCCCGTATCAGGCCGATCGTCATCATCACGTCGAACAACGAGAAGGAACTGCCGGACGCCTTCCTGCGCCGCTGTTTCTTCCACTATATCCGGTTTCCCGAGGCCGAAACGCTGGAGAAGATCGTCGAGGTCCACTATCCGGGCATCAAAAAGACTTTGCTGCGGAACGCGCTCGCCCAGTTTTACGAGATCCGCGAAACGCCGGGACTGAAGAAGAAGCCTTCGACATCTGAAGCCCTCGACTGGATCCGTCTTTTGGTCTCCGAGGATGTGGATCCGACCGACCTGCGCGGCGATGCGAAAAATGCGCTTCCGAAGCTGCATGGTGCGCTGTTGAAGAACGAACAAGACGTGCATCTTTTCGAGCGGTTGGCGTTTCTGGCGCGGCGGGAACGCTGATCTCCGCGACTATCGTGGGGCTTCGGGGCAAGTCGGGAAACCGGTCCCTTAGAATTGAAAAAAGCCCCGCGGACGGGGCTTTCGCAGTGGCTGAAAGTGCAGATTACTCGGCCGAGTCGGCCGAATCCGCGTTCAGCTGGCCGTATTTTTCTTCGCCGATCTTGGAGAGAAGCTCGAGCTGTGTCTCCAGGAAATCGATATGGCCTTCTTCGTCGATGAGGAGCTGTTCGAAGATCTTCATCGAGACGTAGTCGCCGGCCTGGTAGCAGATGTCGCGCGAGGCCTTGTAGGAGGTCCGGGCATCGTACTCACCGGCGAGGTCTGCTTCGAGCACTTCCTTGACATTCTGGCCGATGCGAAGGGGCGCGACCTGCTGCAGGTTCGGGTGGCCTTCCAGGAAGATGATCCGGTCGATGAGCTTGTCGGCGTGCTGCATTTCCTCGATCGATTCGGCGCGCTCCTTCTTGGCGAGCTTCGTATAGCCCCAGTCGTTGAGGAGGCGGTAGTGCAGCCAGTATTGGTTGACTGCACCGAGCTCAAGAAACAGAGCTTCGTTGAGCCGTTCGATGACCTTCGGATCACCCTTCATGATGTTCATCCCTTATGTGAATTCGGACGCTGCAACTCTAGCGCCACTGTTTTACCCTGTCGAGTTCGTTTAGAAGGATTCTAATTCTTGACGGGGTCCCCCGTTACCAAGCCTAGGCCGCGGACTGGCACTGTCAGTCGAAGGGGATGAAAAAAAGGCAGGTGAACCCCTGCCCTTTGCGATGAGATGTGTTTTGGGATTAGCTCGCTCTGGCGGCTGCCATGGTCTGGCGGCGCTCGGCCAATGCGGCCTTCTGCTCTTCGTGGAACTGCTTCAGCCGCTCCATGAAGTTAACGACCTTGGTTTCTTCGGTCTTGCGAGCGGCGTGGTATTCTTCGGTCGTGCGAATGATGAGATCGACGACATTCGGGAAGCATCCACAGCAACGGCCGCGCTTGCCCATGGCGTGGTAGACCTTGCCGGGCACGATCAGCTGCCAACAGTCCTCATCGAGCATCTCGGTGATGACGGCCTGAATGTCCTTGTCGGTGATGTAATTGCAGCTGCAGACCAGCATGGTCGGGTCACTCGTCAAACATGACACTTACTCTCGCCTTTCTCTTAAACCCGATGCGCTTTGTCAACAAAATTCGGGGGGCATGCGATAGATGTGAACGGCCGACCGCTATGGCTCAGTGGAAATTGCGTCCTTTCGGCATCAGATCGGCCATGGCGCTGCGTCGAGGGTGGCCGGGGGGCGGTGCGGCGGCGGGCAGCGCTGGCGGTGGTTTGATCGGCATCGTGCGAGCCTGTTTCTCGTGTTTTGCCTGGCGGGCATCCACCCCCGGCCGTCGAACCTCGTCGGCATGGGCCAGCGTATCGAAGGCTTTGAGCTCTTCAAGTAGCAGGCCGAGACGGGCGCTGGCATCGACGAGATGGTCGGCGACAACGTGGATGACCCCATGTGCTTTCTGCAGTCGGCCGCGCAGGGCAACCAGCCTCGCGCCCATCACCACCGGCCGGTAGCGCTCGAAGGTTTTTGGCCAGACGATAGCGTTCGTCGTGCCTGTTTCGTCCTCCAGGGTCATGAAGATCACACCCTTGGCCGAGCCTGGGCGCTGGCGCACCAGCACAAGGCCGGCGATTTCCACCTTCGCGCCATGAGACAGATTTTCGAGGTCTGCCGCCGATTTGAGACCGGCCCGGTGCATGGCTTCGCGCAGGAAGGACAAGGGATGCGCCTTGAGCGAAAAGGATAGCGTGCGATAATCGCTGAGCACTTCTTCGCCCGGCAGCATGCGGGGTAGCGTGACCTCGACCTCCTGCTGCAGATCCTGGCCCGGAAGCGCCAGGAAGAGCGGCAGGACTTCGACGGCTGATCCCACATCGAGCGCCTGGGCGGCCCAGAGGGCGTCGCGGCGGTTGAGGCCGAGAGACGAAAAACAGTCCGCATCGGCGAGTTTCTCGATCGTCGCGCGAGGCAGGCGCGTGCGCAGCCAGAGATCGCGGACTGAGTCGTAGCCTGCGGCACGCCTCTCGACGAGGAGAGCCATTTCGCTTTCGGATATCCCCTTGATCTGGCGAAAACCGAGACGAACAGCGTGGCGGCTCCTGATCACGCCGGTCATGGAGCGGTGACGGGATGCAATGCGGGCGGGATCGAAGGCCGATTGTCCTTGTTCATCCCCTTCCAGCGTACAATCCCAGACGGAATGATTGACGTCGACCGGCCTTATCTCGACGCCGTGCTCGCGCGCATCGCGCACCAGTTGGCCCGGCGCATAGAAGCCCATGGGCTGGGAATTCAGGATCGCGGCGCAGAAGATGTCCGGATAGAAGGCCTTGAACCAGCAGGAGACGTAGACGAGCAGGGCGAAGGAGGCGGCATGGCTTTCCGGAAAGCCATATTCGCCGAAGCCTTCGATCTGGCTAAAGCAGCGCGCGGCGAATTCGGGATCGTAATTACGCTCGACCATGCCCTCGATCATGCGTTTTTGGAAGCTGGAGACCTGTCCGGTGCGGCGGAAGGTGGCCATAGCGCGGCGCAGCTTGTCGGCTTCGGCGGGTGTGAAGCCGGCTGCGGTGATGGCGATCTGCATCGCCTGTTCCTGGAAGAGGGGTACGCCCAGCGTGCGTTCCAGCACAGTGCGCAGTTCGGGGCTCGGATAGTCGATCGGGCGACCTGCGAGTTTGTCTGCGCGGCGCTTGAGATAGGGATGAACCATGTTGCCCTGGATTGGGCCTGGTCGGACGATGGCAACCTCAATGACGAGATCGTAAAAAACACGCGGTCTCAGCCGTGGCAGCATGCTCATCTGGGCGCGGCTTTCGATCTGGAAGACGCCGAGCGTGTCGGCGCGGCAGATCATGTCATAGACGTCGTCGCATTGGTTCTCGTTGACCGAGGCAAGCGTCTCGTGGCGATCATAATGGGCGGACAACAGCTTGAAGGCCTTGGCGAGGCAGGTGAGCATGCCGAGTGCCAAAACGTCGATCTTGAGGATCTTCAGCGTGTCGAGATCATCCTTGTCCCATTCGACCATGTAGCGGCCGTCCGCCGTGTTCATGATCGGAACCACCTCGTCCAGGCGGTCCCGGGTGATGACGAAGCCGCCGACATGCTGGGAGAGATGTCGGGGAAAATTCTGCAAGGCCTGCGCATAGGCGAGGACGCGCCGTGTGGTCGGATCATTGAGGTCGAGACCGGCCGCCTTGGCCTGCTCCTCGGTGAAATCGCTGGTCCACCAGCCCCAGATCGAGCCGGCCAGCGCCGATTGAACATCATCCGACATACCAAAGGCCTTGGCGACCTCGCGGCCAGCCGAGCGGGCGCGGTAGCTGATGACGGCGGCGGTCAGTGCCGCATGTTCGCGGCCATAGGTCTCGTAAATGAACCGGATCACCTCCTCGCGCTTCTCATGCTCGAAATCGACATCGATATCGGGCGGTTCGTCGCGCTCTGTGGAAAGGAAGCGGTCAAAGAGCAGGGTCGTCTTTTGCGGGTCGACCTCCGTGATGCCGAGGCAGAAGCAGACGGCGGAATTGGCGGCCGAGCCACGGCCCTGGCAGAGGATGCCCACCTTTCGCGCATGACAGACGATGCGGTAGACCGTGAGGAAGTAGGGCTCGTAGCGCTTCTCCGCGATCAACTTCAGTTCGTAGTCGAGAAGGCCGAGGACTTTCCTGGGAATTTCGTCCGGATAGCGTTTTCGCGCGCCTTCATAGGTCAGTCGGCGCAGCGCCAGGGCCGGGGATTCGCCATCGAAGATTTCGTCGGGATATTGGTGGGACAGTTCATCGAGAGAAAATTGAAGCCGGCTAAAGAAATGAATATTGTTGTCGATGGCTTCTGGCCAGGCGCGGAACAGACGCGCCATTTCGGCCGGGCTCTTCAGGTGTCGCTCGGCATGGGCATGCAGGCGCAGGCCGGCTTCGGCGATCGTCACATGTTCTTTGATCGCGACGACGACGTCTGCCACGGGTTTGCGCTCCGGGGCATGATAGAGCACATCATTCGTCGCGATCAGCGGGAGATTGAGCCTTCTCGCTATTCCGTCCAGTTCGCCGAAGGTTTTCTGGTCGAACCCGTCATAACGCGGAACGAGGGCGAGATGGAGCCGATCTCCAAGCCGAAGCCGAATATGGGCGAGGCGGGTCTCGAACCTCTCGACATCGGCAGCTCCGGGCAGTGAAGGCGGCATGGCAACAAACAGCAGATGTTCCGACCAGTCGAAGAGATCCTTTTCCCAAAGCGTGCAAATGCCCTTTTTAGACCGCAGGTTTCCCTCGCTCAGCATGCGGCAGAGATTGCCCCATCCCTTGCGGTTCATCGGATAGGCGAGAAGCTCCGGCGTCTCATCATCAAAGATTAGACGGGCACCGGGCCGGAATTCGAGGCCGTTCAGCTTGGCCGAGGCATGCAGGCGCACGACGCCGGCAACCGTGTTGCGATCGGCGAGGCCAAGACCCGAGAGGCCAAGGAGAAGTGCCCGTTCCACCAGTTCCTCGGCATGGGAGGCACCTTCCAGAAAGGAGAAATTGCTGCGCAGTCCGATCTCGTAAAAGGGTCCAGCGGTCATGGCGCATGCCTCACGCAAAGAAGCCCTGGAGGAACCAGGTCGGGTTCACGGTCCGCCGCTCGTAGAGGCCCTGACGATAAAGCCAGAAGCGCTGGCCGTCGGTGTCCTCGATGCGGAAATAATCCCGTGGTGGGGCATCCTCCCCGTCAACCCACCATTCCGGTGCGAGGCGTTCCGGCCCTTCTGCCCGCAGGATGCGTCGCTGCACACGACGCCATCGAAAGCTTGCTGGCGGACCGTCCGGTACCGCGGACATGACCTCGACCTCTTCAGGGCGATCGAGCAGACGGAGCGGACGCAGGCCGCGGACCGGTCTTTCGGTCACCTCCGTCCGCGTCGACGGCAGGTCGAGCGCCTTCAGCGCATCGGTGGCCGGCGCATGCATTGTTGCTCTCTCCGGCCAATGGCTGGCAAGCGGCACGGGCAGGCGGAGCGCGCGTTCACCCAGACGCGCCGAAACCTGGTCGAGGAACCGTGTGAGGTCCTCGCGATTGTTTTCCTCGCCGGCAAGTTCGGGTTGGCTTGTATCGTAAGCCTCGCTCAGGAGAACATTGAGGCGGACGAGTTCGAAGCCAAATCCCGCGTCGAGATCGTCGTGCAGGACGGAGAGCCGTTCCTCGAACAGAGCCCGGATGCGCGCGGTATCGCGCAAGGGAGCCGAGGCGCCGACCTCGATGCGGAAGACCCGGCCGTCGACCCGGAAAACGAGAAGCTCGAACAAACGCCCCCCTTCGCCGCGGGCCTCGAGCGAGGTCTTCAGGCCTCCAGCGAGGCGGCCTGCGAGATCGAGCACCTGATCTTCTGTCATGATCGGTTCTGCCAGCCTTCGTTCGGCCGACAGCAGCGGCAGATGGCGCCGGGGCGAGATCGGCTCGCCTTCACGGCCGAGCGCTTGGTCGAGTCGAAGGATGGGGCCTCGCCCGAAACGGCGGGTGATCGGCGGTCGCGGAGCCGCGAGAAGATCGCTCACCGTCTTCAGGCCAACGCGGGCGAGATCCATCACTGTCTGTGGTTCGAGCCTCAGTGCCGCGATCGGCAGGGGGGCAAGAGCTGTCGCAGCCTCGGAGGCTGCAACATATCTTGGTCCGCCATAGCGGCTGCAAGCACGGGCCAGGCCCGGTGTCGGGCCGACCGCGATGTGGACGGCAAGGCCGAAGGCAGTCAGACGCCGATCGACGTCCTCGACCAGCCTTTCTTCGCCGCCGAAGAGATGTGCGCAGCCGGTGATATCCAGCATCAGGCCGTCATCGCCGTCCAATGCCACAAGCGGCGTGTAGCGATCACACCAGTCGGCGACAGCGTCGAGCAGTGCGCGGTCTGCGCCGGGATCCGCCTCTATTACATCCAGGCTCGCACAGATGGCACGCGCTTCCGCCAGGCCCTGCCCGATCCGAAGGCCGAATGTTTCGGCTGTCTCATCCAGTGCCGTGATGCGCATGGCATTCGCAATCCGGCCGGCACAGGCGAGTGGCGGATGGTCAGGATGCGCGGTCGAGCCGGGCAAACGCCAGGACAGACCCCAGCGCCGCCTGGCGATGCGGTCGGTCGGCAGCCTTGGGAAAAAGAGGGACAGAATGCGGCGATCCGAGGCCGGATGGTTGGAGCTGTTCGAAAAGGTGAAGGCGGCGGTCATCGGAATTCCACTCCAGAATGAGTTCGGGTGAGCCCGGGATGCGGGATTTCTCAGGGGTGATGCGAAAGACGGGAGACCCGATGCTGCCGCCCAGCAGGGATCCGTCGGCGAGATGACGCGCCGCCGCCGGCGCGGGTTCGACAGACAGGCGAAGCAGAGCGCTGGAAGCCTCTTCCTCGCCCGCCTGGCGGAGGATCAGCAGCCTGCCGCCGGTGGCGCGAGCTTTCAGGCTCAGGCGCCGGCTTTCGGTGAGGCCGAACTTCTTGGGGTTGCCGTGCACTTCGAGAAGCACGGTGGAAAAGGCGCGGGAATTGAGGGCTGCCTCGGCGAGCCACAGCGCATCCTCGATGCGGCGTGGCAGGGCATGGACCAGCCCGGCAGTCGACAGGCCGAAGTCGAGGAGGCCGGGTGCATAGGCAAGGCCTGCTTCGCGCACGACATGGGGATCGGCGACCAGAAGCAGGCGCTGCCTTGCCTTGCCGTTCTTTTCCGCCGCCATGAGGGCAAGGGCGAGACCGAAGCCGGTCACCGAGCCTGCCTGCTGTAACCGGAGACCCCTGAGTTCGACCAGTGTACCCGGGGCAAGGATCTCACCCATCATGCCATCGAAGAGCCCCTGCCTCTCAATCCTTTCATCGGGCGCCGCCTGTGCTGTCTTGAGGCACATGCCAGCCGTCAGGCGTGCGGCATGGTCCGGCTTTCCCTCGATCCGGGCAATCGCCTCTCTCAAGGCAAAAAAGGTCTCACGCGCCTGAGGGCTCTCGCCCATGACGATCTCTCCTGATCAATTGTTCTCTATTTGTTCCTATGGATTCCAGAGCTTCACGCAAGAGTCAACCGGATTCAAATGAGAATTTATTCCTCTATTGAATTCGCTCTCGAAATGATGCTGCAAACATCCTATATCTCGGGCAGTAAGGAGTATTCATGGCCCGCATAGACCAGAGCGAGGATTGGCACGAACGGCACGCCCCGACGATCAGCACATTCGAGTCGCTGGCGATCGAGGCCTATGGCCACCTGCCGCAAGAATTCCGCGACCTCAGCAAGGATCTCATCATCGAGATCTCTGATTTTCCCACGGATGAAGTGTTCGAAGACATGGCGCTCGAAACGCCTTTCGACCTTCTGGGCCTCTTCGAGGGCCAGGGTCTGTCCGAGCGGTTTTCAATGGAAACGGGCATGATGCCGAACCGGATCACGCTTTATCGTCGACCGATCCTCGATTATTGGGCCGAGAACGAGGAGACGCTGGGTGACATCATCACCCATGTGTTGATCCACGAAATCGGCCATCATTTTGGCCTGTCCGACGATGATATGGAGCGGATCGAGGAAAGCGCCGAAGAGGCTGCATCGGCGGAACGCTAGTCTTCCTGCGCCTCACCGAAGCTTCGATAAAATGCAAATCTATCTCAGGATCCCTGTGCGAAACGGGCTCGATAGGCTGCGGGGCTGGTGTCGAGGCGCGAGCGAAAATGGTGACGCAGCGTTGCCGGCGTACCAAAGCCCGAAGCGACCGCAATGTCGTCCAGCGACAGTCTTGCCTGCCGTTCCAGAAGGTCGCAGGCGTGGCGCAGCCTACGGGTGAGTAGAAACTCGCCAGGGCTCGTGCCTGTCAGGTCGCGGAACCTTCGCTGGAATGTCCGTGTGCTCATGCCCGCGCGTGCGGCCATTTCGACAAGTGTTACCTCCCGCTGCAGATTGGCGTCGATCCAGTCGACCAGGGGACCAAGCCGTTGACCCTCGCGTTCCTGCGGCACTGGCCTGACGATAAATTGCGCCTGGCCGCCTTCCCGATGGGGCGGCACGACGAGGCGTCGGGCAACGCTGTTGGCCGCCTCCGCGCCGAAATCCCGGCGCACGACATGCAGGCAGAGATCGATGCCAGCCGCACTTCCGGCGGCGGTCAAGATCTCACCCTCGTCGACATAGAGCACATCAGGATCAAGGTGGATTTCCGGATGGCGGGCTGCAATCGCATCGGCATAGCGCCAATGCGTGGTCGCACGACGGCCGTCGAGCAGGCCCGTCGCAGCGAGTACGGCGACACCGGAGCAGAGCGACATCAGTCGGGCACCTCGACGATGTGCAGCGCGCAGGGCTTCAAGCAGTGTGTTCGGGACAGGCTCATCGATCCCGCGCCAGCCCGGCACGACGATCAGATCCGCTTCTTCCAGGAGCGCCAGCCCTCCGGTCGCCGTCACCGTCAGTCCGCCGGCCGCGCGCAGAAGACCGGGCTCGACGGCGGCCGTGGCGTGGCGATACCAGCCTTCCCCCAATTCGGGTCGCGCCAGGCCGAAGACCTCCACGGCGACGCCGAATTCGAAGGTGCAGAGGCCGTCATAGGCCAGCGTGACGACGCGCGGGCCTGAAAGCGGCGAAGTGGCAAAAGGGGAGGAGCGCATAGGGTCATCCGACTGCGACCCATTTTCCACAAAGTCAGCTCCGTACCGGTCCGTGTTGCCGCCGCGATCCTGTTGCGTCATTGGCGCGATCTTTACGCATGTTGTCATTCAGGCCAGTTTCACGCAAGTGAGCAAAAAGGCAAGGTCCGGTCATCATCAAGATGAAAGGAGCCTGTCATGTCGAGCCTCGTCAGTGAAATCCCCGCCGCCGACCCTGCCCTCGTTGCTGCGCATTATGCGGCAAGACTTTCCTTCGAGACGGATTGCTGGGATGTGCACGAAACTCTGAGCCGAGGTGATCCCGACTTCGTGCTCATCGACGTGCGGGGGCCGAAGCTCTTCGAAAAGGCGCATGTGCCGGGTGCGATCAATCTACCGCACGGCAAGATGACCGAGCGGAAAATGGCGGAATGGCCTGAGGATAAGCTCTTCGTGGTCTATTGCGCCGGGCCCCATTGCAACGGCACGGATCGCGCGGCGCTCAGGCTTTCGCGGCTCGGGCGAAAGGTGAAGGTGATGATCGGCGGAATGACTGGCTGGGCCGACGAAGGTTTCGAGGTCGCGAGCGGGACATGAACCGATCGGAGGGTTCGTTCACCTTGCAAGGTGAGCGAACTCTGCAACGACCTCTTCGTAGACCTGTCGCTTGAAGGGCACGATCAGGTCGGGCAGGTCCTGCATCGGCTTCCAGTCCCAGGCGTCGAATTCCGCCTCGTGACCACCGGGTGGCGGGTTGATGGCGATCTCGCTCTCGTCGCCTTCGAAGCGGAAGGCGAACCAGCGCTGGGTCTGGCCGCGGAACTTGCCTCTCAGGCCGATGCCGATCAGTTCGGCGGGCAGGTCGTAATTGATCCAGCGGCTCGCCTCGGCCAGAAGCGAAACGGTCTTCATGCCGGTTTCCTCGTAGAGTTCCCGCATGGCGGCGGGCAGCGCGTCTTCGCCGGGATCGATGCCGCCCTGCGGCATCTGCCAGAGCTGTGGAGAGCCGTCATATTCGGAATTGCCTTCCGCAATGCGCCGGCCGGACCAGACCAGGCCCTCTTTGTTCAACACCATGATCCCGACGCAAGGGCGATAGGGCAGATCCTCGGCCTTCACCTTGGGTTTGGTCGAAAGGGGTTCGGTCATGATATCCTCAAGGTCTGTTTTCATTGGCGAGTGCAGAAACACCGACGAATTCGATGCCTCGGGCGACGGCTTCGTTGCGCCACTCTGCAACGGCTGCGATCGTTTCGTCGAAGGCAGCGCCTACGCCGATCGCCTGGCCGTTGCGCCGGGCGATGCGTTCCAGTTCATCGAGCTTCGCGAGGATCGCCTGGCGATCGACCTGCGCATCGATCATGACGTCGGCATAGGCGTGCGGAAAACCGATCGCCTTTGCGAAATCGCCGGAAAGAGAGCGTGCAGTGGATCCATCGTCCAGGAACAACAGACCGCGCTTGCCGATGTCGCGCATGACAGGGTCCATAGCCTTGTCATCGGCCAGGAAGCGCGCGCCCATGTAGTTCATAATGCCGGTGTAATTGGTGATCTGGGCCATGGCCTGGTGGAGATTGGCAATATTGGTGGCGACGGATTTTTCGGCGAGCAGTGTGCCGCGACCGGGATCGCTTGCCGGATAATCGAAGGGTTCCATCGGCACCTGAAGGACGATTTCGTGCCCCTTGCGCCGGGCTTCCTGCATCCAGCGTTGCAGGCTGTTGCCGGTTGCGGCGAAGGCAAGCGTGATGTCTTCAGGCAGGTCCTGCACGGCTTTCTGACTGCCGGTCTGGCTGAGGCCGATGCCACCGATGACGATCGCGATCCGCGTGCCGCGTGCGCCGGACCACGGACGGGCGTAAAAGTCGACGGGGCGCAGACCGGAGGCAGAGACAGCCGGAAGTCCCCCGGCATCCGTCATTTCGATCAGGTCCTCGTTGGGCTGTCCAGCCAGACGGGGGTCCTGGGTGGGGCTGGACCCTATGACGACCGGACCCTGACGGGCATTGGGGCTGAAGGTGGTGACGACATTGCCATCGGCCGTGGTGGTGCGGCGGATAACGGCACCATCGTTCGGGCCGCTCGTCGCGATGCCGGATGGAGCTTCCGTCGGGGTGCGGCCCGTCTCGATTTCGGCAACCTCGCTTGCATCCGGGGGCGCCGGGGTCTGGCTGATCGGTGGTTCGGTGCGAAGTGCCACCGGCGAAAGTGCTGTCCAGGCAGACAGGCCAGACAGGGCAAGTACGGCGAACACGGATGACACGGTGGACAGGCGGAGGCGCGCCTTGCCCCGGCTCTTGCCCTTTCGCTCCTGACCGAGCGGTGCATGCAGGTCCATGCGAAACTTCCAGTGATGCCGGTAGCCCAGATACGAAGAGGCCGCCCGCGTATCCTAGATACGCGGGCGGCCGATTCAAACGTTTACTGAAGCGATGCCTTCTGAGGATCGGCCGGGAAGGCCGGATCGTTCTTCACGCCGCGCAGCAGATCGAGCGCGTAGTTGAGCTGGACGTCGTCCTTAGCTTCCGGCGGCACGTAAGCAACAGAGCCCGAGCCTTCCTCGCCTTCGTCCTGACCCTTGATGTGGCCAGGCAAAGAGGATTCGCCTTCGGTCCGGACCTTGCCCTGAAGCTCTTCCGGAAGCGGCTGATCTACCTTGATGTCAGGCTCGATGCCGGTGCCCTGGATCGATTTGCCTGATGGCGTGTAGTAGAGCGCCGTTGTCAGGCGCAGCGCGCCCTTTTCGCCCATCGGGATGATCGTCTGAACCGAGCCCTTGCCGAAGGAGCGGGTGCCGAGCACCGTTGCGCGCTTCAGATCCTGCAAGGCGCCAGCGACGATTTCCGAAGCCGAAGCGGAGCCGCCATTGACGAGTACGATGACGGGCTTGCCATCGGTCAGGTCACCGGCCGTCGCGTTGAAGCGGCGGGTGTCCTGCGGATCGCGCGAGCGGGTCGAAACCACTTCGCCACGCTCCAGGAAGGCGTCCGAGACATAGATCGCCTGATCGAGAAGGCCGCCCGGATTGAGGCGCAGGTCGAGGACATAGCCCTTCAGTTTGTCGCCCGGCAGCTCCTTCTTGATCTTTTCGATCGCGGCTTCCAGATCGTCATAGGTCTTCTCGGTGAAGGAGATGACGCGGAGATAGCCGACGTCACCTTCGACGCGGGACTTGACGGCGCGGATCGGGATGATCTCGCGGGTGACGCTCAGCTCGATCGGCTTGTCAGCACCCTCGCGGAGGATGGTCAGCTTGATGGGGGTGTTGACCGCGCCGCGCATCTTCTCGACGGCTTCCTCAAGCTTGAGGCCGCGAACGGATTCGCCGTTGATCTCAGAGATGAAGTCGCCTGCGAGGATCCCGGCCTTGGCGCCGGGCGTGTCGTCGATCGGTGTGATGACCTTGACGAGTTCCTCTTCCATGGTGACTTCGATGCCGATGCCGCCGAATTCACCGCGTGTCTGCGTCTGCATGTCCGCCGCGTCCTTGGCGTTCATGTAGACAGAATGCGGGTCGAGCGAGGTCAGCATGCCGTTGATGGCGCTTTCGACCAGCTTGTTCTCGTCCGGCGGGGTGACGTATTGCGCACGAATGCGCTCGAAGACGTCTCCGAAGATCGAGAGTTCCCTATATGTGGAGTTGCCAGCGGCTTGAGCCGGAACGCCTGCGGAATAGATGACGCTCATCGCGGTGGCGCCCATCAGTGCGCCGACGAGGAGAAGAGAGACCCTACGTATCATTCTGTGCCTTTCCAGAATCGCCTCCGGCCCACCAAGGACTGGAATCAACCGGTTTACCGTCTTTCCGAAGTTCAATGTAAAGTGTTGGCCGATCGGTTTCCAGCGCCAAAGCGATGGCGCTCGCCACTCTTTTCTCACCCATGGTCGCCAGAGGCTCCCCGGAGAGCACGAACTTACCTTGACTGGTGCTGATCCGGTCCATGCCGGACAGTACCATGTGATAGCCGTCGCCCGTGTTCAGAATGATCATCTGGCCGTAGCTTCGGAAATTTCCAGCAAACACCACCCATGCATCCGCCGGTGCGGTCACGAGCGCGCCGGGCTGTGAGGCAATAACGACGCCCTGAGCCTGGTGGCCTGTTCCGTCCGGATCACCGAACTGACGCAGGGTTTCGCCGGCAACCGGCAATTCCAATTTCTGCTTCAGATCATTAAACGGATATGCTGGCGCAATGCGGTTTTTATCGGGCAGTCCAGACTGCGCAAGCTCCAGGGCGCGGGCCCGCTGCTCCTCGCTCATCTGGCTTCGTTTTTCCTCTTCGGCCCGGGCAAGGTCGGCCGCCTGACGGACCGAGGTGATCTCGTTTTCGAGCGAACGGATGAGCGCTTCCATCGTCGTCGCACGCTCGGCAAGTGCCTCTGATTGCTTACGTTCGGCCTGAAGCTGGAGGGAGTTGGTGCGAGCGAGCCTCTCGTTTTCCGCCACCAGCAAGTCCATCCGCCGCTCTTCTTCTTGACGGTTAGCAATGGCGGCAACCATGCCATCCATTTCCTTTTTTCCTGCGTCGCGGAGCGCGATCAACTCTTCGAGATCAGCGGCCAACTTGTCCGTCTCGTGGCGGATCCCGGGTACGACTGCGCCGAGCAGGATCGCGGTTCGCACGGAGCCCAAGGCATCCTCGGGGCTGACGAGAAGGGCGGGCGGCGGGTTCCGTCCCATGCGCTGGAGGGCTGCCAGAACCTCAGCCAGCATCGACCGACGTTCTCGGAACGAGGCTCGGATATTGTCCTCACGCAGGCCTATGTCAGCCAGACGCTTCTCGCCTTCGCTGATCTGCTTCTCGATATCCTTGCGACGCTGGGCGGACTCGATCAGGGCCGTCTTCAGGCTTTCCGAGGTCTTCTCGAGCTCGTCGATGCTTTTCTGCAGTTCTGTCGTCTTTTCTTCCGACAACTTCATGCTGGACGCGATGGCCTGCAGTTCGGCGCTGACCTGATCGCGTTTGGAGCGCAGATCGAGCGCCGGATCTGGCGCCGGCTCCGCGACCACACGGTCGCCGGTCTGTGCCACCGTCGTCGGCAACGATCCCGTTGTCGTGCCAGAGGCTGGTGCCGGGGTCTGCTGGGCTCGGGTTGAAATCGGCGAAGCCGAAGCCAGGAGGCTGCCGATCAAGCAAGCTATCGCCAAGCCGGCCATGTGGCGGCGCCCTTCAATGACGGCTTCTGTATCTCTGGCGACAATTGGCAAGGGCTCTATCCGGTTCGGCCGCGAAAATACGCTGATTTGCGCACAAGGCAAAGCACTGCCTTGCGGATCGGCATCTTCGGCTCAAACGCGGTGATACGGGTGCCCCGTCAGGATGGTCACGGCGCGATAAAGCTGCTCGGCGATGAGGATGCGCACGAGCTGGTGCGGCCAGGTGAGCTTGCCGAGATTGAGGACGAGACGGGCGCGATCTCTGAGGTCGGGATCAATACCATCGGCACCGCCGATGACGAAGGCCATGTCGCGCTGGCCGTTGTCGGCAGCGTCGCCGACGAATTTCGCAAACTCGGCGCTGTCGAACGCTTTGCCGCGCTCGTCGAGGACCACGATGAGCGCGCCGTCGGGGATCTGGCGGGAAAGCTCCTGGGCTTCCTCGCGCTTTCTCGTGTCGGCATTGCCGGCGCGGCTTTCATTCAGCTCCACTGAGCGTGTGAATTCGAGGCCGCATTGCGGTCCGGCCTTGGCGAAGCGGTCCAGATAGCGGGACGCAAGTTCCTTCTCTGGTCCGGCTTTCAGCCGGCCAACGGCATAGATGCCAATTTTCATGCGGGCAGTCCCATTTTCAGGTCACAAAACCATCTCTATCGGCAGGAAGAGCCCCGCCGTGTCAATCCGGCTTCGGGACCGTCCGACGGACGGCCGGCCGTTTTCAGTGCAGGCGATCCTCGATGTCCGGAGTGGCCCACATCCTTTCCAGGTTGTAGACCTCGCGGATTTCGGGACGGAACACATGCACGATGATGTCTCCCGTGTCGATCAGCACCCAGTCGCCGTTCTCCAGGCCTTCGACGCGGGCGGAGCCCATGCCTTCGTCCTTCAAGTCGGAAATGAGGTGTTCGCTGATCGCCGAGACATGACGGTTCGAGCGTCCGGATACGACCACCATGTAGTCGCCCAGCGCCGATTTTCCGGCAATGTCGATGGAGACGATGTCTTCTGCCTTCGAGTCCTCGAGGCTTGCGAGGACCAGCTCAAGCGCACGGGCTGCAGCATCGGCGCCACGTTCCATGCTCTTCGGGATAGCGCGGGAAGCGCGTCCCTTGGTGTGTACTGTTGTCAGAGTTCGTCCTTTCCTTGGCAAAACAGAACAGCACGTCTGCGATTCTCATAACTCGGATCGCAGCTAAAAGGTGGCATCGATCCACGAATCTTTCAAGACACGGTTGTTGCGGCTCATTCAAACTGTTCGCGATCAGGGTCTGTTCGCTGCGGCCCGGAGGGCAGACGAGCTCAGCGTCGAGCGCGGCCCGTGGATGAAGGTCCAGGCCGGTGCCCGCTTCTGCCAGAGCACACCGGCATCTTCCTCATCGACCCGCGCGAAATCGAATGTGCGCGCCATCTTCGACGAGAGATAGGCGAGCGTCGAGCCGGGGCGGTCGATGACGGCGATCGGAAAGGTCGTCGCGATCTTCTGCCAGCGTTGCCAGCGATGGAAACCGGCCAGATTGTCGGCGCCCATGATCCAGATGAAGTGCACATGGGGATTGCGGGAGCGAATGAACTCCAGTGTTCGGGCCGTATAACTCGTGCCCAGCGTCCTCTCGAATGCCGATACCTTGATCCGTGGATCTCCAGCCAGCGCTTCGCAGGCGGCGAGGCGTTCGGCAAGCGGTGCCAGCTCCTTCTGGTTCTTCAGCGGATTGCCGGGTGTCACCAGCCACCACAGCTGGTCGAGGCCCAGGCGCCGCAGGGCGATCTCGGCCACAAGCAGGTGTCCCGGATGAGGCGGGTTGAAGGAGCCGCCGAAGAGGCCGACCACCATGCCGCGTTCGACATGTGGCATCACGGTATGGCGATGGGCGAGTGACGCTTCCGCCACGTCAGGGACGGACCTGGCCGTTGCCGCGGACGCGATATTTGAAAGAGGTCAGCTGCTCTACGCCCACAGGCCCGCGGGCATGCATCTTGCCGGTGGCAATGCCGATTTCGCCGCCCATGCCGAACTCGCCACCGTCTGCGAATTGCGTCGAGGCGTTGTGCAGCAGGATGGCCGAATCGATTTCGTTGAAGAAGCGCTCGACGACGTCTGGATCTTCGGCAATCACCGCTTCCGTGTGGTTTGACGAATAGCGGGCTATATGATCGATCGCGCCGGTTATTCCGTCGACCACGGCAACGGAAATGATCGCGTCGAGATATTCAGTGCGCCAGTCCTCGTCGGTCGCTGCCTTGAGGCCTGGAATGATGCGCAGCACGATCGCCGAGGCTCGGACTTCGCAGCCGGCCTCCGTCAGCGCCTCGATCAGCGGCTGCAGATGCGTGGCGATTGCGGCGCTGTCGACGAGCAGGGTTTCGGCCGAGCCGCAGATGCCGGTCCGCCGCATCTTGGCGTTGACGACAATCTTCTTCGCCATGTCGAGATCGGCCGAGCCGTCGACATAGACATGGCACAGGCCTTCGAGATGGGCGAAGACCGGCACGCGGGCTTCCTGCTGGACACGCGCAACGAGGCTCTTGCCGCCACGCGGAACAATCACGTCAACCGATCCGTCAAGCCCGGAAAGAAGCGCCCCCACAGCGGCTCGATCGGTGGTCGGCACGAGCTGGATCGCATCGGCGGGCAGGCCGGCCGCAACGAGGCCCTTGACCAGGCAGGCATGAATGAGACGCGAAGAATTGGCGGAATCGGAGCCGCCGCGCAGGATGACGGCATTGCCGGCCTTGAGGCACAGCGCACCGGCATCGGCCGTCACGTTCGGTCGGCTCTCATAGATGACGCCGATCACGCCCAGAGGGGTGCGGACGCGTTCTATATGGAGCCCGTTCGGGCGGTCCCACTCTGTGATCACGGTGCCGACGGGATCCGACAATTCAGCAATCTCGCGCATCGACTGGGCGATGGCTGCGACGCGGGCGGAATTCAGGGTCAGGCGGTCGATAAAGGAGGCGGCGACGCCTGCCTCTGCAGCATTTTTCAGGTCGATCGCATTGGCGGCAAGGATGTCTGCTTCGGCGGAAGTGAGCGCATCGGCCATGGCCAGGAGCGCCTTGTTCTTGGCTTCGGTCGAGGCGATGGCCAGCGGTCGTGCGGCCGCGCGGGCGCGTCGACCTATATCCAGCATCAGGCCTTCGACGGAATTCTGGTTCGACACGGTATCAAGCATGGGCTGCATCCTTCCGGTCTGCGGCTGCGGCATCCCGCTGTCCGAGTTCGGTCATCACGAGGTCGTCTCGATGGATCATGGCGGCGCGGCCTGCATAACCGAGGATTTTCTCGATTTCGTTGGATTTGCGACCGCAGATCCGTCGCGCTTCGTCTGCGTCGTAACCCGCGAGGCCACGAGCAATCTCGCGCCCCTCGGTCGTAACGATGGAAACGGTGTCGCCGCGATGGAAGGCACCGGATACGGATCGGACACCGGCCGGCAACAGGCTTTTGCCGGAGCGAAGTGCGCCTTCGGCTCCATTGTCGACTTGCACGGTCCCTGCAGGCTGAAGCTGGCCGGCGATCCAGGTCTTGCGCGCCGTGACCGGAGACTTGGATGCGGCAAACCAGGAGTGACGCGCGCCGTTTTCGATGGCCGAGAGCGGGTTCATCGTCTTGCCGGAGGCGATGATCATGGCGCAGCCGGCGCTGGTGGCGATCTTGCCAGCGTCGATCTTGGTGCGCATGCCGCCGCGCGATAGTTCCGAGGCGGCACCACCGGCCATGGCCTCGATTGCTGGTGTGATCTCCTCGATCGTTTCGAGGAACAGGGCCTTTGAATCGAGATGCGGCGGGGCGGTGTAAAGGCCGTCAATGTCCGATAGCAGAACGAGCAGGTCGGCGCCTGCCATCGTGGCGACGCGGGCGGCCAGACGATCGTTGTCGCCGTAGCGAATCTCGGTCGTCGCGACCGTATCGTTCTCGTTGATGATCGGCACAGCGCCGATCTTGAGCAGTTGGTTGAGGGTTGCGCGTGCGTTCAGATAACGTCGGCGTTCTTCCGTATCGCCCAGCGTCAGGAGGACCTGGCCGGCGACAATCTGGTGGCGTGAGAGGCTCTCCGACCAATGCCGGGCGAGCGCGATCTGGCCGACTGCGGCACAGGCCTGGCTTTCTTCGAGCTTAAGGGCGCCTGAGGGCATGTCGAGCACGGTGCGGCCGAGCGCGATGGCACCGGAGGATACGACGAGCACATCCGTGCCGCGCGCCTTCAGGGCTGCAATATCGTCACAGATCGCATCGAGCCACTCCTTACGAATACCGGAGCCCCGATCGACCAGCAGAGCGGAGCCGATCTTGATGACGACACGCTTGACGCGGGAGAGCGAACGGAGCCTGGTTCCCATCAGTCGTCGCCTTCTCCGTCCAGTCCGGCCTCGAGATTGCCGTCGTCATCGCGGTTGCGGCGGTTCTTTTCGCGCTTTTCCGGCAGGGGCCGGTTGCCTTGGGCCGCGACGATGACGTCACGCAGGGCGCGCAGCGCGTCGGTCATACCCTTGCTGGTGATGGCCGAGAGCAGGAGGGGCGTCTGGCCGCAGGCTTTCTTAAGCTCCGCTGCCTTCTTCTTCAGTTCCGCCTCGTCCAGTACGTCGATCTGCGACAAGGCCACGATTTCCGGCTTGTCTTCGAGGCCGGCGCCATAGGCATCGAGCTCGTGGCGAACAGTCTTGTATGCCTTACCGACCTCTTCTTCCTGGGACGAAACGAGGTGCAGGAGTACGCGCGTGCGCTCGACATGTCCGAGGAAGCGGTCGCCGATGCCCACGCCTTCATGCGCGCCTTCGATCAGACCGGGAATGTCGGCCAGGATGAATTCGCGCTCGTCGATGGTGGCGACGCCGAGGTTCGGGTGCAGCGTGGTGAAGGGATAGTTGGCAATCTTCGGCCGGGCGCGGGTGACCGAAGCCAGGAAGGTCGACTTGCCGGCATTGGGAAGGCCAACGAGGCCGGCGTCTGCGATCAGTTTCAGCCGCAGCCAGACGGTCATGTCCTCGCCTTCAAGACCGGGGTTGGCCCAGTCGGGCGCCTGGTTTGTCGCGGTCTTGAAATGTGCATTGCCGAAGCCGCCATTGCCGCCCTTGGCGATGCGGAAACGCTGGCCCTCGACCGTCATGTCGACAATCAGGGTTTCATTGTCTTCCTCGAAGATCTGTGTGCCGACAGGGACCTTCAGGGTCACGTCTTCGCCATTGGCGCCCGTGCGGTTACGGCCCATGCCATGCGTGCCGGTCTTGGCCTTGAAATGTTGCTGGAAGCGAAAGTCAATGAGCGTGTTGAGGCCGTTGACCGCCTCAACCCAGACATCGCCGCCGCGACCGCCATCGCCGCCGTCAGGACCGCCGAATTCGATGAACTTTTCGCGCCGAAACGAGACAGCACCGGCGCCACCGTCGCCAGAGCGGATATATACCTTAGCTTCGTCGAGAAATTTCATCTTGCTGCCGTCAATTCTTCTGTCAGGTTCTGCGCGGAGATTGCGGCCATCGATATAGCCGCTTTAAGCGGAGGTCAAAGTTTATCGTGAAGTTCGTGAGCTACAACATCCAGTATGGTATCGGGCAGGACGGGCGTTTCGACCCTGACCGTATAGCCGAGAGCATGCGCGACGCGGATGTGATCGCGCTCCAGGAGGTCACCCGTGGCTATAGCCGGAATGACTATGCCGATCTGGTGGAGACCTTTTCCGCGCTCTTTCCCGACTATTTTGCAGCCTTCGGTCCGGCCTGCGACGTGCTGGTCGATTACCAGACCATCGATGGTCGCCTTCGCGAACGGCGCTTTCAGTTCGGCAACATGGTGCTGTCGCGCTATCCGATCCGTGCCAGCCGGAACCTGCTCCTGCCGCGCAACCGGACCTTCGACAAGCTCAACCTGCAGCGAGGGGCGCTGGAGACGGTCATCGACGCACCGGGCGGGGCCTTGCGCGTCTATTCCGTTCACCTCGACCATGTTTCGCCGGACGAGCGGCTGGCGCAGATCGACTTTCTCAAGAACCGTGCCTGCCATTTCCTTGACGAAGGCGGGGCGTTGACCGGGGCTGTGGAATTTGCCGTGACGGATCCGCCGTTGCCGGCGGAATTCCTTGTTATGGGTGATTTCAACATGCAGCCCGAAAGTCCCGAATATATTGCGATGGTGGGGCGGAACGACGCCTATTACGGACGTGCGCCCCGGGCCGGCTATCCGACGGATGCCGAAGCGTACCTGAAGGCGCGCCCGTCGGAGGGCTACAGCTGGATCAGCGAAGATGGGTCGCGTCGCATGCATCTGGACTATTGTTTCGTCAGTGGAGGCCTCGTCCATCGTCTGAAGGCCTGCCGGGTGGACAATTCCGCCTGCGGCTCCGACCATTTTCCGGTCTGGGTCGATCTGGCGGAGGGTTGAGCTCCGGGCGGTGAGCGCCCGGAGCATTGTCGGCTATGCTTTGCGACGGCGCGCTGCAAAGTCTGCTTGCGAGAGCCGTGACTCCACGAGCGGTGCCATGGCGTTGCGTGCCTTGGAGAAGACATCCCGGACGCCAATGGTCCGAAAGCCGCGTGCCTCCAGCAGGCGGAGCGAGGCCGGATTGTCGGCGAATGCGCCACCGAGGATTTCGGCCTGCGGCAACCGCTGGAAGAAGCGGTCGAGTGCTGCGTCCACTGCTTCCGTCATCAGGCCGCGGCCCCAGTAGAAGCGGTTCAGCCAGTAGCCGATGTGCCAGAGGCCGTGCCGCAGCTCCAGGGAGGCCACGCCGACATGCACGCCGTCGATCGTGAGGGCGAGATGCCAGTCGGGCTTCAACCCTGATGTCACCATGTTCAGCCAGTCGCGACCGTCCTCCCGATCATAGGGGGCCGGCACACGCGTCAACATGCGGGCGACGCTGAAATCACCGAGCGAGGCGGCGATCGCATCCGCGTCCTGCATCCGGTGGGGACGCAGGACGAGGCGCTCGGTTTCGACGACCGGGCAAGGGCCAGGTGTTGATGGCGCGAGCGCCGGCCTTTCTGCCAGCATCGCGCTCATCGCATTTCTCCCCAGCTCTTCAGCGACAGCCAGGTCTTGCGGTCGAGCCTGTACCATTCGACGGGGACGGTGCCGCCCATGGCGAGGTTGCCGACCATGCCGGTGCCCTGGAACTGAAAGCCGGACTTCTGGATGACGCGGCGTGAGGCGATGTTGGTCACCCGGCAGCGCGCATCGATGCGAGAGACCCATTCGCGGGTGCGAAACGCCATGTCGATCAGCGCATGGGCCGCTTCTGTGGCGTAGCCCCTGTTCCAGTAGGGTTCACCCAGCCAATACCCCAATTCCAGCGTCGTATCGTCGACGGGATTGGGCTCTAGCGCGCAGCAACCGAGAAACTCGCCATTGTCCGCTTTGGTGATGGCATAGACGCACTTGCCGATCTCGCCGATATTCGTGCGTCGCACGAAGTCGGCCGCGTCTTTCGCCGTGTAGGGATGCGGCATGCGCGCCACCATGGTGGCGATGGCGGCGTTGTTGGCGAGATGGGCAAGGGCGTCGATGTCTTCGATGTGGGGTGCGCGCAGGACGAGCCTTTGCGACAATAAGACGGGGCAATCGCTCCTCGGCCGATCAGGCCTTGGTTGTTCTTCGGGCGACCGTGATTGGTCATCCCTCAACATCAGACTTTGCATGGTTCAGTCTCCTTCGTTGGACAAGAAAAAAGGGGAGATGGCGCCCCATCTCCCCTTTTTCTAAACTGAACCTGATGCGGTCAGCCGGGTCGATGTGACGCCGGCTGTTTTAGAGCGCTACCGGCTTATTCCGCTGCTTCGGCTTTCGGCATTACAGACACGAAGACTCGACCGTTCGACTTCGTACGGTAGTCCACATTGCCGGCCGTGAGTGCAAAGATGGTATGGTCCTTGCCCATGCCGACGTTCGCGCCCGGATGCCACTGGGTGCCGCGCTGACGCACGATGATGTTGCCCGGAATGACGACTTCGCCACCGAACTTCTTCACGCCGAGGCGCTTGGAATTGGAATCGCGACCGTTGCGCGAGGAACCGCCAGCTTTTTTGTGTGCCATGGGAGTTCTCCTTTAAACCTTGTTCTTAGACGCGCTTCAGGCAGCGACGATGTCGGTGATACGCACCACGGTGTGGTGCTGACGATGGCCGCGCGAACGCTTCGAGTTCTGACGACGACGCTTCTTGAAGGCGATGACCTTCTTGCCGCGCATCTGCTCGACAACTTCGGCCGTGACCTTGGCGCCAGCCACGAAGGGCGCGCCGATGGTCGCTGTTTCGCCTTCGCCGACGATCAGGATCTCGGTGAATTCGATGGTTGCACCAGCTTCGGCTTCCAGCTTTTCGATGGTCAGCACGTCGTTGGCGATTACGCGGTACTGCTTACCGCCAGTTTTGATGACTGCGAACATTGTTTATCCTTTCATGTTCGTTCCGGCTCTCCCCTTGCGAGGGGCCGTCTTTTTGCCAGTCGGAGGAGCGGAACCTTCGTTCCGCCGGTTCAGCTTCGCGTATTGCGAAGAACACAAGGCGCAGTTCACCCACGCTTTTAGTCGAGCGTCGCATACGTGAGGCGTCCTATGGAGTCAAGATGAAAGCGGGAAAATCGGCCGCATTTGTCGCAGCGTAAGGGTTGCGTTGCCGCAATGAGACACCCTGCGCCATCGACCGCCGACGAATGTGACCGCAGAAGGGCTTGGCCGGCGTGCATTTGAGGGCGCGCAACCGGATCTCAGCTCTTGCCGAACAGATCCTCGATCAGGTTCACAAGTTCCTTGCCGGCCAGATCGAGCTCCCCGCTGTTGTCGATGGTGACGACGTGCAGACCTGGCGGTAGAGGTTCGGGCGACCGTGCGAGGCGTGCTTCAATGTCGGCGGCGGTCTCGCGTCCACGCGAGGCGAGTCGTTTGGCGAGGATCTCTGGACGCGCCGTGACATTGACCACCACGAGGTGCGGAAATGCGGCGTGGAATGCGTCGAGCGCGGAGCGAGATCCATTGGCGATGACGACATGGCCCGAGGCGAGGTCGTCGTAGACGTCTGCGGGGATGCCATAGCCGAGGCCGTGGGCTTGCCAGCTCACGGCAAAGGCCCCGGACTTCGAGAGTTCCTCGAAAGCTTCCGGTGTGACCGCGTGATGGTCTTCGCCAACGGAGTCTTCAGCGCGTGTGATCACGCGGCGAACGAAGCGCAGATCGTCCCGGCCGGCGAAATGGCGACGGGCGATGTCGATCAGGCTGTCCTTGCCGACGCCACTTGGGCCGACGACGGCGACCAACGTGCCGCTCGCCGTTTCCTTCTTGGTCGCCGTGTCCTTCGCCGCTTGCGTCATCAGGCCACCCGGCGCCCTTCCCGCCAGACGGCACGGATGACGGGAACGCCCTCATCGCGGCGTACGCGGACGATGTCGGCCCGCAGGCCGGTTTCGATGCGGCCCCGATCAGACAGGTTGACAGTTCTAGCGGGCGTGGCCGTCACCATGGCGATTGCCTGCGGCAGGGCGATGCCGTCGATCTCGTCGGCGAGAACGAAGCTGGCATGCAGAAGGCTGAGGGGCACGTAGTCGGACGAAAGGACGTCGAGCACGCCGCGTTTTGCGAGATCGCGGGCGGCGATGTTGCCAGAATGGGACTTGCCGCGCACCACGTTTGGCGCTCCCATGAGCACGCTCATGCCGGACTGGTGCGAGGCTTCAGCGGCCTCGATGCTGGTTGGAAATTCGGCGAGCTTCACGCCATGCCCCTTGGCTTCTTCGACATGGGCGAGCGTCGCGTCGTCGTGGCTTGCCACCGTAATCCCGCGTTCGGCGCAGGCCTTGGCGAGGGCATCGCGATGCAGCGTCGAATAGCGCCTGGAGAGCGAAAGGCGGCTTTCGACGAAGCGGGCAAACTGTTCGTCGGTCAGGCCGCGCTTGGTCTTGTAGTAGAGGGTGTACTGCTCCATCGTCTGGAACTGGCGCTGGCCCGGCGAATGGTCCATCAGCGAGACGAGACGGACATGCGGGTCTTTTTCGAAATCGGCGAAGTGCTCGAGCACATTGTCGGAAGCGACCTCGCAGCGTAGGTGAATGAGGTGCTCGGCCCTGAGGCGATCGTCGCGTTCGGCGGCCTGGATGGCGTCTGCCATGTCGCGCATCTCGCCCTTGTCGAAGCCGCCGTCCTCGTCGGAGCCCATGCGCAGACAGTCGAAGACCGTGGTGATACCAGAGGTGACGATCTGGGCGTCGTGCGCCTGGATGGCCGACGTCATATGCCAGCGCACGCCGGGACGGGGCGAGTAGTGCGACTCCAGGTGATCCGTGTGCAGTTCGATGAGGCCGGGGATGAGGTAATCGCCGCCGAAGTCCTCGCCGGTGCGGCTCGTGCCTTCATCAATCGCGGCGATCTTGCCGTCACGAACGAGAACACTGCCGTCGACGATTCGGTCTTCGAGCACGATGCGGGCATTGGAAAAGATTTGTTCGGACATGGGATCAGCCGTTCGGTTGGGCGGCCGTCAGTGGCAGCCATGAATGGACGAGGAAAGGTGCGCCAGGCTCGGGTTCGACAGCGAGCGTGAGACTGTCGATCCAAAGCGGACGAGCGATGAAATCACCGAAGCGCTCGGCGAGGAGGTTGGCCATTGTCGGCGCCTGGGCCTCGGAGACGGGCATGGTCAGCGTCATGTGGAAACGGAAGTCTTCGAAGACGTAGGGATAACCCCACTGCATGAGCTTTTCGCGCTGGCGCTGTGGCAGCCTGTCCGGCTTTCGTCGCTGGATGTCTGCCTCTGAAAGAGCCGCGCGAAACGGCTCGAAGGTCTGGACAATGGCGCCGGCGAAGTCCTGAAGGGGTGGGTGCAGCACTTCGGGAACCAGTGCAAAGAACCGCCCGTGCTGGCTGACGACGACCGACGGGATCTCGAGGGGCGCAGTCTTCCGGGCGAAATCGCCCAGGGCCGTCAGCAGTTCGGCCTCGTTTGTGCCATCCGCGAGGCGGAAGGGTGCCTTGAGCGTCGCATGAAAGCCATAACGTCTTGGATCGGCCGTCAATGCATCCAATTCTTCTGCCGAAAGGCCGTGCTCAGCCGTGCGCGGATATTCTTCCCCGGTGAAAGCATCGCGTCCCAGCCAGACCGCTGCCGCGCGGGTCAGCGGGTCAGAGGCCGGCGGTAAAAAGTAGATGGCGTAGCGCAAGGAACACGTCTTTCGTATCATGCGGTGCGGGAGATCTGGCCCCCGAACCGGGCAAATCAGTGGCGGCTCTTGCCCATAAGGCGGGAGCGCAGGCTATTGGAGATGCCGTCGAATAGGAACACCACGATCAGGATCAGCAGCACCATATAGGCGACATTTTCCCAGTCGGAATTGGTGCGCATGGCTTCCCAGAGCTTGAGACCGATGCCGCCTGCGCCGACAGCGCCGATGATCGTCGCCGAGCGCGTGTTCGATTCCCAGAAGTAGAGAGCCTGGGAAGCGAAGACCGGCATGACCTGCGGCAGCACGCCGAATCGCTGGACGGCCGCTGCCGGAGCACCGACCGATTTCACGCCCTCGCGCTGCTTGTCGTCGATGTTCTCCAAAGCTTCGGCATAGAGTTTGCCGAGCGTGCCGGTGTCGGTGACGAAGATTGCCGAGATACCCGCGAGTGGTCCGGGACCGAAGGCGCGCGTGAAGAACAGCGCCCAGATCAGCATGTCAACCGACCTGACGAAGTCGAAGAAGCGCTTGGTGATCTGGTTGACCGGCCGGTTGCGGGTGATGTTGCGTGCCGCGACGAAGGAGAGCGGAAAGGCGACCAACATGGCAAGCAGTGTGCCCATGAAGGCCATGACAATCGTCTGGAGCAGTTTCGTCCAGACGTCGAGATGCTGCCAGGATGCGTTGTAGAGGATGTTGTTCCAGGCGAGCGCCAGATTGCTCATTGTCGGATCAATGCGTTCGCCGGATGTGATGGTTTGCCAGACTTCCGCGGAAGAGAGGCCGAAGAAGGGCGAGTTGGTATCGAAGATGAAGTTTTCCCAACCGAAGAAGCGCTTGCGGACACGGACGCGATCCGAGGATATGTCGAGCCAGCCGGCAGACCCGAAATAGGCGATGACCCGGCCGCCTTCGAGGCGCTGTTCCACCCAGTCGGGGTGGGCGCCTTCGATCGTCACGGTGTCCCTCGCGGGATCGAGCAGCAGAGCGACTCTCTCTTCGCCGCGGACCAGCATCACACGATCGCCAGTGATCTCGAGCCGGGCGCTACCAGAGAGTGCTATCCGGGCTTCCGTGATCACTTCTTCGGTTGCCACTTGAGCCGCGGGAGCTGCAGCACCGGCTCCCGATGTTGCGGTCGATGACGGCGGAGCTGCAGGCGCCATGAAGCTGAAGGAGGAGCTTGCCTCCGGAGCGGCGAGAGCCGGTGCCGCCGCGGCCGATGGAGCAGGTTCGGTCCTGGTGATCGTCGCGCGCGTGGTCTCTATCCAGTCGGGATTTGGGTTGGGGCCGATCGGGTCGAAACGTGGATAGTTAATGGTGATGGCGCCGTCGCGATCAATGTCGAATTCGGGGCGGATTTCGTAGGAGACCCAATCGGCGAGATAGTTTCCGGCAATGCCCCAATTGGCCTCGGACAGCGTCTTGCCGATGGCGAAAAACCACCAGCAGAACAGGAAATACAAGGTGAGGATCCCGATCGAAAAGGGGATCCGATAGCGTTGCCAGAGGCTGCGCTCCAGCACCTGCGGATAGCGCTCGGCCAGGCGGTTCAGTTCAGCGGCGTTCATCATGGACATCGGAACCTCACGTGACCGACTGGAAGGCCTGCTCGCCAACGAGCTTGCGGCGCAGCCAGGCTGAGAATTGGTCGACGGCGATGACTGTCGACAGAAGGAGAAGGATGATGGCGAGCGTCTTGGCTTCGTGGCCTTGACCGATCGAGAGACGGAGAGCTTCCCCGATCCCGCCGCCACCGACGGCGCCGATGATCGTCGAGGCGCGCACGTTGATCTCCAGGCGCAGTAGGAAATAACTCATGAAGTTCGGCATGACCTGGGGCGTGATCGCGAACCAGACGCGCTCGAACCAGTTGGCCCCGACCGCCCTCAGGCCTTCGTCCGGGCGCATGTCGGCATTTTCGATAACCTCGAAGAACATCTTTCCGAGTGCGCCGATGGTGTGGACCGTGACAGCGATGATGGCAGGGATCGGGCCAAGCGAGAGGATGGCGAGGAAGAAGCCGGCAATGACCACTTCCGGAAAGGCGCGCAGGATTTCCATGAAACGACGCACGGGCCAGCGGATCCAGGTGTTCGCCATGGTGTTCTTGGCGGCGAGAAAGGCGAGCGCATAGCCGAAGATCATCGCGATGACGGTGGACAGAAGTGCGATGTTCACCGTCTCCAGCATCTTGTGGAAGTATTCCGGGATGTACAGGCTCTCGGTGATGTAAAACCGGCCCTCCGGATAATTGAATTTGAGGCTGCCGTCGTCATAGGGCGAGGGCAGGTCGAAGAGGGCGCGCCAGATCTCCCATCCATCACGAGGGGCGAGGTCGCCGATGAAATCGAAGAGATAAGGCAGACGGTCGAAGAACTTGCCAGCATTCGTCTCGTTGGCGAACCAGAGCGAACCGGTTACCGCCAGGAACAGGATCAGGGCACCGAGGCCCGTGTACATCCGCCGCTTGGCCGCCAGTTCCTGCCAGTGGCGTTCGACGGCTGCGCCGCGCTCGCTCAATATGGGCTGTGTCGCCGTCATGGCCATCACTGCAATTCCTCTGGAAAAGACATCAAGGAAAGACCGCCGGCGGTTTCCCGACCGGCGGTCTTTTTAACTGGTCAGCGATCAGCCGCCGATGGTTGCCTTGCGGGCGTCGATGATCGGCTTGTAGAAATCGACGTTTACTTCGGTGAAGCCGGAGAAGTCACCGCCCTGAATGGCAGAGAAGCAGGCCGGATCGGACTTCGGCAGGTCCACCATGAACTGCTTGAACTTGGTCTTCATGTCCTCGTTCATCGAGGTGCGGACGACGACCGGGCCGTTCGGGATCAGAGGAGACTTCCAGACTTCGACGAGGTCGTCCATGTTCAGGACGCCCTTGTCGACCATCTTGCGCAGGTTGCCGGAGGAGTAGCCGTCCTTGAAGTCGCCGACGCCCGAGCCCCAGGTCGTGCCGACGTCGAAGGTGCCCTTGACGACTTCGAGAACGAGGTTCTCATGGCCGCCGCCGAAGCCGGTGGAGGCAACGACCTGATCAACCGGGGCGCCGAGTGCTTCCGGCAGGGTGACGAGGGGAACGAGGTAGCCGGAGGTGGAGTCCGGATCGGCATAACCGAGCTTCTTGCCCTTGATGTCTTCGATCTTGGTGATGCCCGAATCCTTGCGGGCGACCATGATGGAGTAGTAGCCGCTGGAGCCGTCGGTCTGGACGGTCGTCAGGATCGGCTCGACGGCGTCAGCCTTGGCGAGATAGACCTTGGCGAAGGCCGATGCGCCGAGTTCGGCGTAATCGAGCGTGCCGCCGAGCAGGCCCTGAACGACGCCGTCATAGTCGGCGGCCGGGAAGAGCGAGACCTTTTCGACGCCGAGAACAGACGGCAGCTTTTCGGTCATGCACTGGAAGTTGCGCAGGCGGTCGGCTTCGTTTTCGCCGCCGAGAATACCGATGCGGAATTCCTTGAGATCTTCGGCGTGAACGCCGGACGCGAGAGCAACGAGAGCTGCCGTGGCAAGCAGGGTCTTCTTCAACATGAGTTCATCTCCTGGTTCGTAGGATGAGGGTATGTCTTGACTTTTTGCCCTTGTCGCAGGGCCTGCGATCGTCGTCGCTCAGGCCTCGGCAGCTGCGAGGGGGCGGAGGCCGGCGGATGGGATCTTGCGCACCTCGTTGTCCTGATGCGCGATGTTGATGCTGGTCGAGGTCATGGTCTCGTCGATGCCGGCGCCGTGCTGGTCAGCGCCGTAAATCTCATGCACGGCTTCCGCCGTGAGTTCGGATGGTGTTCCGTCGAAAACCACACGGCCCCGCGCCATGCCGATGATGCGCTCGCAGTAATTGCGCGCGGTATCCAGCGTGTGCAGGTTGGTGATGACGGTGATGCCTTCGCGTTCGTTGATGTCGCGCAGCGCGTCCATGACGATCTTGGCGTTGAGTGGGTCGAGCGAAGCGATCGGCTCGTCGGCAAGGATCATCTTCGGCGACTGCATGAGTGCGCGGGCGATGGCTACGCGCTGCTGCTGACCACCGGACAGCGTACCGGCTGCCTGCAGGGCGGTCTGCTCGATGCCGAGGCGCTCCAGGGCGGCGATTGCCATCAGGCGCTCTTCGCGGGTGAAGACGTTGAGGATTGAAAGCGCGGTAGACCGATGATTCAAGCGACCAAGAAGAACGTTGGTCAGCACGTCGAGGCGCGGCACGAGGTTGAACTGCTGGAAGATCATGGCGCAGTCACGCTGCCAGTTGCGCAGCGCCGTACCATGAAGATTGGAGATCTCGAGATCACCGAACAGGATGCTGCCGGAGGTTGGATCGACAAGGCGGTTGATCATGCGCAGAAGGGTCGACTTGCCGGCACCCGAGCGGCCGATCACGCCGACCATCTGGCCAGTCGGGATCTCCAGCGTCACCGAGTCCACGGCCTTGTTGGTCCCGAACTGGCGGGTGAGGTTGTCCAGCCTGAAGAGCATCGTCTTTCCTTCGCCGTCATTAATTGCGGTGCAGGGAATGCATTAGCGGTGGCCCGTGAAATGCGAATGTCAGTTTTGTGTAGGATTTGTTAAACTGTGTAAGTCACTGAAAGTAATTAAGTTAACGGTGTTTTTCGATGAATTCGTCGGCGTCCATGTGACGAAAATCGTCGAGTGCGGCAAACAGCCGGTCGTGATCCCAGTCCCACCAGGCGAGCGCCCGCATGCGCTCGGCAACCGGTCCGGGAAACCGCTCGCGGATCAGCCTTGCCGGGACGCCGCCGACGATGGTGTAGGGAGCCACATCGCGTGACACGACGGCGCCTGCGCCGACCACCGCACCGTCTCCGACCGTGACGCCCGGCAACACAGTTGCGCCATGACCGATCCAGACGTCGTGTCCGATCACCACGCGGTTTCCACGACGCCAGGCAAAGAAATCGTGATCGTTTTCTGCGCCATCGAAATAGTCGCCGGCACGGTAGGTGAAATGGTGCAGGGTGGGGCGCCAGGTCGGATGATTTGTCGCGTTGATGCGGACGGCAGCTGCAATGTTGGCAAACTTGCCGACCGTTGCACACCAGATGGAGCCGTCCTGCATGATGTAGGAATAATCGCCCATTTCCACCTCATCGAGGCGGCAGCGATCGGCGACTTCCGTGTAGCGGCCGAGCGTCGAATTCACGACGCGCGCGGTCTCGTGAACGAGAGGTTCAATCCCAAGTTTCTTCGTCATGCGGCGGCCTTGCGAGGCGAGAACTGCATGACGTCGAGGATCCGATCGGCAACCGCTTCGCGGACTTCCTCGTCGTGGAAGATGCCGAGCAGGGCAACGCCTGCTTCCTTCTTGGCACGGATCATCGAGACGACCACGGCGCGGTTCGTGGCGTCGAGCGAGGCCGTGGGCTCGTCGAGCAACAATACCGCGTGATCGGTGATGAAGCCGCGCGCAATGTTGACGCGCTGCTGCTCGCCACCGGAGAACGTGGAGGGGGGCAACTGCCAGAGATCCCGCGGCAAGTTTAGCCGGCTCAGGAGTTCGCTGGCGCGTTCGCGGGCTTCATCGGCCGCCACACCACGTGCAACGAGCGGTTCGGCGACGACATCGAGAGTCGAGACACGTGGGACGGTGCGCAGGAACTGGCTGACATAGCCGAGCGTACCGCGCCGAACTTCGAGCACAGTGCGCGGATCGGCGCTTGCGATGTCGACGATCCGACCGCCGTGATCGACCAGGATCTGTCCCTGATCGACGGCGTAATTGCCGTAGAGCATCTTCAGGATCGAACTCTTGCCGATACCGGAGGGGCCGCCGAGCACGACGCATTCTCCCGCTGCCACCGAGAAGGACACGTTGGAGATGACGGGCAGGACGAGCCCGCCGCGCAGATGCATGGTGAAGCTTTTCGCGACTTCCGAAACGATGAGGGGCGTAGCCATTGATATCTCCGTCAGACCTGCAGGATCGAGGATACGAGCAGCTGGGTATAGGGTTCGCGGGGGTCGTCGAGGACGCGGTCGGTCAGACCATGTTCGATCACGTTGCCATCCTTCATCACCATCATCCGATGCGACAGAAGACGTGCGACGGCGAGATCGTGGGTGACGACGATGGCGGACAGGCCGAGATCGTTGACGAGGCCACGGACGAGATCGAGCAGGCGAGCCTGGACCGAAACGTCGAGACCGCCGGTCGGCTCATCCATGAAGACGAGACGGGGGCCGGTCACAAGGTTGCGGGCGATCTGCAGGCGCTGGCGCATGCCGCCGGAGAAGTCACGTGGCTGGTCGTCGATGCGGTCGGTCGAGATCTCGACGCGCTCCAGCCATTCGCTCGCCGTCCGGCGGATGTTTCCGTAGTGCCGATCACCGATTGCCATCAGGCGTTCGCCGACATTGGCGCCGGCAGACACCGTCATGCGCAGTCCGTCGGCCGGGTTCTGGTGCACGAAGCCCCAGTCCGTGCGCATCAGGAAGCGGCGCTCGGCCTCGCCCATGTGGTAAAGCTCGCGGTACTGACCGTCGCGCATGTGGTAGTCGACGCTGCCTGTCGTTGGCATCAGCCGGGTCGACAGGCAGTTCAGAAGCGTCGTCTTGCCCGAGCCGCTTTCGCCGACAATGGCCAGCACTTCGCCCGGCCAGAGGTCGAAGGAGACGTTCGAGCAGCCGATGCGGTTGCCATAGAATTTCGAAAGGTTTCGAACCTTGAGAAGCGGTTGGTCGCTCATTCGGCGGCCTCCTTATTCGGGGCGAGCATTTCGCCGACATGGCCCTCGGCCTGGCGGGTCTCGCAGTGGTCGGTATCCGAGCAGACGAACATGCGGCCGCCCTTGTCGTCGAGCACCACTTCGTCGAGATAGACATTGTGGGCGCCGCAGAGCGCACAGGGCTTGTCGAAGGTCTGGATCTCGAAGGGATGGTCCTCGAAATCGAGGCTGACAACGTCGGTGTAGGGCGGTACCGCGTAGATGCGTTTCTCGCGACCGGCGCCGAAGAGCTGCAGGGCTTCCGACATGTGCATCTTCGGATTGTCGAACTTCGGCGTCGGCGAAGGGTCCATGACGTAGCGTCCCTCGACCTTCACCGGATAGGCATAGGTCGTGGCGATCCGGCCATGCTTGGCGATATCTTCGTAGAGCTTCACATGCATGAGGCCGTATTCTTCCAGCGCATGCATCTTGCGGGTTTCGGTCTCGCGCGGCTCGAGGAAGCGAAGAGGTTCGGGGATCGGCACCTGGTAGACCAAGACCTGGCCTTCCTTCAGCTTCTCCTCGGGTATGCGGTGACGGGTCTGGATGATTGTTGCTTCGCTCGTCTTCGTGGTCACGGCGACGTCGGCCACCTTCTGGAAGAAGGCCCTGATCGAGACGGCGTTCGTCGTGTCGTCGGCGCCCTGATCTATGACCTTCAACGTGTCATCGCGTCCGATGATCGAAGCGGTGACCTGAACGCCGCCGGTGCCCCAGCCATAGGGCATGGGCATCTCGCGCGAGGCGAAGGGCACCTGATAGCCAGGAATGGCGATCGCCTTCAGGATCGCGCGGCGGATCATTCGCTTGGTCTGTTCGTCGAGATAGGCGAAATTGTAGGTGGCGAGTTCTGTGGCCGGCGCGCTCATTCTGCTGCCTCCTTCAGTTCTGTCTGTTCGGTTTTGGTGGCATCGTGCTTCGCCCGCATCCGGCGGACGAGATCCAGTTCGGCCTGGAAGTCGACGTAATGCGGCAGCTTCAGATGCTCGACGAAGCCGGTCGCCTGGACGTTGTCGCAATGGGAAATCACGAATTCCTCGTCCTGGGCCGGTGCCACGACGTCTTCGCCGAATTCCTGGGTGCGGAGCGCCCGGTCGACGAGCGACATGGCCATGGCCTTGCGCTCGCTCTGGCCGAAGACGAGACCATAGCCACGGGTGAACTGCGGCGGTGCCTTGGCCGAGCCCTTGAACTGGTTGACCATCTGGCATTCGGTCACACGGATTTCGCCGAGCGAGACGGCAAAGCCGAGTTCCGGCACGTCAAATTCGATCTCCACGAGGCCCATGCGGATCTCGCCGACAAAGGGATGAGAGCGGCCATAACCGCGCTGGGTCGAATAGCCGAGCGCCAGCAGGAAGCCTTCATCGCCGCGGGCGAGCGCCTGCAGGCGCAGGTCGCGGGGCATGGGGAATTCCATCGGTTCACGGGTTATATCGCCGGCGATGTGATCTTCCGGCATCTCGCCGTCCGGCTCGATCAGACCTTCCCCGTCGAGAATGTCCGAGACCCGCATGACATGGTCCAGACCTTCCTCGCGCTGCTCGCCCGCCTCCACGGCATCATCCTCCAGCAGCGACGGATCCAGCAGGCGATGTGTGTAGTCGAAGGTGGGTCCAAGCAGCTGTCCGCCGGGCAGATCTTTGTAAGTGGCGGAGACGCGGCGTTCGACGCGCATTCGTCCGGTCTCGACCGGCCGTGAGTTGCCGAAACGCGGCAGTGTGGTCCGGTAGGCGCGTAGCAGGAAGATCGCCTCGATCATGTCGCCGCGCGATTGCTTGAGGGCGAGGGCCGCCAGCGTGCAGTCGTAGAGCGAGGCCTCGGCCATGACGCGGTCGACGGCGAGGCCGAGTTGGGCAACGATCTGGTCGATCGTCACCGACGGTAGCGACCTGTCACCGCGGCGGCGGTCGGCGAGGAGCTTGTGCGCATTGGCGATGGCCTTTTCGCCACCCTTGACGGCAACATACATGGCTCAGGCCTCCATCTCACGGATCTTGGTGGTGCGCGGAAGCGCGATAAAGCGTCGGCCGCAGGTCAGGATGACATCGACCCCGCGCGGGAAGATCGCGCCATTGTCACTCCACTGCCGCATAAAGATTTCCGGCAGACCCTTCGGCGCGATCACCGCGGTTTCGCGAATGCCCGGGCCCGACAGTTCCAGCGGCCGACCGCCGTCAAGTGCCGCTACCTCGATCATGAGCGTCGTTGATCGATCCGGATATTCCTGGGTACCGAGCGCGAACTGCGTGAGTGACGGAACCGGGATGCTGGCTTCGACAAAGGCGAACCTGGCTTCGGATCTCTCGCTGGTCAGGCCCGCACCGGTATGGAAGCCGAGCCAGGCGGGAAGAGCCGATTTTGCAAGGGTCGATGAGACCCAGATGGGCGTGTCATGGTCGCAGAGTGCCAGCAGCAGAGCGCCGGCCGCGATGCCAAGCGGTGCAGGCGGGGCGACCGGCACCTCGACGTGGCCCAAGGTGCCGGGCCGCGCCATGGCATCCATGACCGCGCGGAAGATTTCCTGCGCATGCGCTACGGCGTCGGGGAAGCCGCCGTCCAGTGTTTCGATATGGTCAAGCATCAGTCTTCTCCGCGAACCATGGTGAAGAAATCGACCTTCGTGGCGGCCGTTTCGGCTTCGAGCTGTTCGGCCTCCGCTGCAAGGCGGGCTTCGAGAGGAGCCAAAAGGCGAGACTCCAGCGCCACTCGCGTCGTCTCGTCGTGAGCCAAGGCATCGAGTACGGCGGACAGGTTTGCTGCCTTCCGGTCGGTTCCGAGACGATATCCGTGACCGATCCGTCCGTCGGCAAGCCGGACGCTGGCCCGGCTCACAGTCGCTTCACCGAGATTGAAAGGTGCGCCCCCGCCGCCAATGCGACCCTTGACCATCACCAGGCCGGTCTCCGGGCCGCGGAGCGCCGTGAAGGCGGGAACCGGGTCGATCGCCGCAAGGGCATCTTGCAGTTCGGCCAGGCTTGCCCTGGCCAGCAGGTCGACGATGCGCTTTCGGTCGGATTGTGCACCGGATTGAATTTCGTTGGCTGTGTGCATTGTCAGTCCTCGAAATGTCTAGTAATATAGACAACCATACAAGTTACTTTAGGAGTAACCGCTGGTCGTGACAAGCTTGTGACAGGGAGCCCAATTCCGGTGATGCAAAAACAGAAGGGCGTTGCCCTGTGGCGCCAGATTTCCGACCGGATCCGCGCCAATATCCTGGCAGGTCTTTATGACGGGACGGGCATGGTGCCGGCCGAGACCGCGCTGGCGCAGGAATTCGGGGTCAACCGCCACACGGTACGCGCGGCACTGGCAGCCCTTCAGCAGGAAGGGATCGTGCGTGCGGCACAGGGCCGCGGCACTCTCATCACCCAGCGCGACAAGTTCGATTTTCCAATCGGCCGGCGGACGCGCTTTACGGAAGGAATCGGTGAGCAGGCGCGTGACCTCAAGGGTATCCTTCTTTCATCTTTGCGCGAGGAGGCAACGCCGGAACTGATCGGGCGTTTACAGCTGTCGCCGGGTGACGAGGTCTTGAGACTGGACGGTGTGCGCAAAGCGGACGGACGGGCTGTCTCGCGCTCCACCATGTGGTTTCCCGCCAAGCGCTTCGCGGGGATCGACAAGGCCTTTGCCGAGACAGGGTCGATCACCCGGGCCCTTTCGGCATGCGGTGTGGATGACTATTTGCGCGATGTGACGGAGATTTCGGCCGTGCATGCGGAGCCGGACGACGTGGCGCATCTAGAGTTGACGCCGGGTGCAATCGTTCTCGTCACGCGCGCCCTCAATACGGACCCGCAAGGTCGCCCGATCCAGTTCGCGGTCACCCGGTTCCCGGCGGATCGTGTCCAGTTCACGATCCGAAACTGAGATGAGGCCGGCTATTAGCCGACCTCATGACTGCGGCATCAGACGGCCTGATAGGCCGCAAGCACCGCTGCGATCTGTTCAGGGCTCAGATTGTTGGACTGGGTGGCGCTAATCGCCTGGAGCTGGGCTGGCGTCATGTTGGAGATCTGGCTCACTGTCAGGCCAGGAAGCGCCTGAGCACTGATGGCTGCGATGTCTTCAGCCGAGAAGGTTCTGAAATTGGTGGCGCCAAGGGCCGTCAACTGCGCCGAATTCAAACCGGCCACCTGAGCCGGCGTCAAGGCCTCCGCTTGGTCCGCCGAGAGCGCGCTGACCTGTGCCACCGTCAAGCCGCCGATGGCCTTCGGGTCCATGGCTGCGATCTGGGTTGTCGACATGAAGTTCAGCTTGTCCGTGCCCAGTGTCGCCAGCTGGATGGCGTTCATCGCGCCGACCTGGGCGGTGGTCAATGCCCCGACCTGGTCCTGCGTCATCGCCCGCAACTGATGATAGCTGAGCGCTGCAACCTGGCCCGTTGTCAGGGCAGAGATCTGCTCAGGCTGCAGCGTTGCAAAGACCGCAGGCGCCAGACCGCCAATGGCACTCGGCGACAATGCCGCGATGTCTGCGGAGGTCAGAGTTTCGAGTGCGGTCGGGCTGAAGGCGGCCAGCTGCGTGGCGTTCAACGCGCCGAACTGGGCGGAGGTCATTGCGTCGATCTGGCTGGCCGTCAGCGTCGCAATCTGTGCGGTACTCAAGCCCGGAATGGCCTTCGTGGAGATGGCCGCGATCTGTGTGGCAGAGAGGGCCGAGATGGTTCCTGCCGACAGCGAGGCAATCTGGGTTGCCGTCAGAGCGCCGATCTGGGTTGCGGTCATGACGCCGAGCTGGTCGGGCCGCAGGGCATTCAGCTGATCGAAGGTCAAGGCGCCGACCTGTGCTGCCGTCAGCACCCCGATCTGCTCCTGGCTCAAGCCGGCGATGTTGGCGGCCGACAGGCCGGAGATCGCGGTCGGCGCGATCGCGGCAAGTTCGGCGTTGGAGAGCGTCGCGAGTTGCGCAGACGAAAGCGCTCCGATCTGCGACGCAGTCAAGGCGGCAATCTGGGTCTGGCTGAGACTGTCGATCTGTGTCGTCGACATGGAGGCGATCTGGGTGGTGGTGAGGCCCGGGATTGCCTTGGCATTCAGTGCGGCGATCTTCTCGCTCGTCAGGGTGGCCAGACTGTCGTTCGACAAAGCGGCGACCTGACTGGCGCCAAGCGCGCCGATCTGCGTCGTCGAAAGGAGGGTCACCTGTTGCGGGGTGAGGGCCCCGATCTGAGCCGGTGTCAGGGAGGCGATCTGGGCAGCCGTCAGGGCACTGATCTGGTCGGAGCCCAATGCAGCAATCTGTTGGGTCGTCATGCCGGCGATCCCGGCTGCGCTGAGGGCAGCGAGCTTCGCCGTCGGCAGGTTGGCAAGCTGAGTCGGCGTCAGGGCGGCGACCTGCGTTGCGGTCAGTGCGCCCATCTGCGCGGTGGTCAAGGCTTCGATCTGGCTGGTGGACAGTGATGCGATCTGGCTTGTCGACAGGGCCGATATTGCCGCCCCGCTCAGCGCCGCTATCTGTTCCTGCGACATGGCCCCGAGCGCGGCCGTCGTCAGCGCTGCAGCCTGTGTCGCGCCAAATCCGGCCATCTGTTTTGCGCTCAACATGTCTACCTGGGTCGGCGTCAAGGCAGCCACCTGTTCCGCGTTCATCGCGCCGAGCTGAGCGGGCGTCAGGGCTGCGATCTGGTCCAGGTTCAGCGCCGCGATGGTTTCGGCATCCAAGCTCGCGAATGCGCTGGTGTTGATCGCGGCGATCTCGGTCGGCAGGAAGGCGAGGATGTCGGATTTGCGCATCGCGCCCAATTGCGCTGCGGTCAGACCGGAAATCTGGGTCGCCGTCATGGCATCGATCTGATCGGCCGACATGGCGGCGATCTGATCGGTACTGAGGGCGGAAATGGTGCGCGCGGACAAGCCTGCAATCTGTTCACGCGACAGCGACGCGATATTGCTCGGCGACAGCGATGCGATCTGGGCGGCCGTGACGGCCTGCAGCTGGCTTGCGCTCAATGAGGCGAGTTGGGTCGGCGTGAAGGCGACGACCTGTTCGTTCTTCATGGCGGCGATCTGGGCCGTCGTCAGTCTGGCAATCTGTTCGAGGCTCAGACTGTCGATCTTGTCTGCGGAGATGGAGGAGATGGCGCTCGTTGAGATCGCTGCAATCTCCGCGGGGAGCAACGCTGCCAGCTGGGCTTCGGACAGAGCCCCTATCTGCGGGCCAGTCATCCTCGCGATCTGCGCGGCGGTGAGGCCGTCGATCTGGCTGTCCTCAAGAGCAGTGATCTGATCTGTAGTCAGTCCCGTGATCGAGGTTGGCGAAAGTGATGCGATCTGTGACGGCGACCAAGCCTTCACTGCACTCACGGAAAGTGCCGAAATCTGTGCTGCCGTCAGGGCTGCAATCTGGCCGTTCGACATCGCCTCGGTCTGGAAGGCCGTCAGTCCGGAGATCTGCTCCGCCTTCAGGGCCTTGATCTGGGTGGTCGTCAGTGCCGCGATCTGGTCAGGCCCGAGGGCTGCCATGCGTTCTGCCGTAAGGCCTGTGATTGCCTTCGTGCTGATGGCCGCGATCTTCGCCGGGCTCATGGCGTCGATCAATTCTGCCGGCATGGCCGCAATCTGCGCAGCGCTGAGGGCGCCGATCTGCGTGGTGCTCAGCCCATCCAGCTGATCCATCGACATCGCACCGATCTGGTCGGCCGTGAGGCCCGCTATGGCGCGGACGCTGAGAGCGGCAATCTGCTCGCCCGAGAAACTGGCGATGGCGTCCACCGGCATGGCAACGATCTGGTTGCCGGTCAGGCCGCGGATCTGCGTCGGCGTAAAGCCTGCGATCTGATCGGGCGTCAAGGCTGCCACCTGCGTTGCCTTCAGCGCCGAAATCTGCGTCGTCGACATGGCGGCGATCTGGCTGAGGCTCAGCGTTGAGATCTGGGAGGAGGTAAGGCCGGTGACGGCCGGGGAGCTGAAGGCACCGATCTGGGCAGGCGACAAGCCGGCAATCTGGGTTGTCGAAAGGCTGGCGACCTGCGTTGCCGACATGGCGGCAATCTGGGAAGTGCTCAGGCTCTGCAGCTGCTCGACGCTCATCGCCGCGAGTTGATCGGCGTTCAGGCCGGCTACGGTCTTGGGAGCGAGCGCGGCAATCTGGGTGGTCGTGAAGCCGGCGACCGTGGCCGTCGGCAGTGCGGCAACCTGTGTCGCACTCAAGGCCCTGATCTGTGTCGTGGTCAGAGCGGCAAGCTGATCATCGCTGAAGGCCGACATCTGGGTCCGTGTCAGTGCGGTAATCTGTGCGCCGGTCAGGCTTGCGACCTGAGCGGGAGACAGGCCTGCCACCTGATCGGTGGTGAGGCCCGAAATGGCGCGCGGATTGATGGCGGCAACCTGGCTGGTCGAGAAACCTGCAACCTGATCGACGCTCAGTGCGGCAAGTTGCCTCGAGTTGAGTACGCCCAACTGGGCGGTCGTCATCGCTCCAACCTTTTCGTCTCCGAGCGTGGCGATCTGGGTGGTGCTCAGTCCCACAGCGGCGCGGGCACTGATTGCGGTGAATTGCGTCGTCGACAGAGCTCCGAGCTGGTCGGTCGTCAAGGCGGCAACCTGGGTCGCGCTCAAGGCCGCAATCTGCGTGTTCGACAAGGCTGCGACCTGGGCAGGTGTCAGCGCTGCAATCTGCGTGGGGGTCAAGGCCGCGATCTGAGTCGGTTTGAATGCGGCAATCTGGGTTGTCGAGAGGCCGGCCAGTCGTTCCGGCGACTGTCCCCTGAGAGCGGCCGTATTGATGGCGGCGATGTCCTCGGCCGAGAAGGTTGCAAGGTCTTCGGCGCTGAAGGCGCTGAGCTGGGTCGCGGTCAGTCTCGCGATCTGGGCTGGCGTCAATGCTTCAGACTGCTCGGCGTTCAGGCCCCCGAGCTGGGTTGCCGTCATGGCTGCGACCTGGGTGGTGACCAGACTGGAGACGTCCTCGGTCGAAAGAGCCGTGATCTGGTCCAGGGTGAGGCCCGTGATCGAACGCGGGGCGATTGCCTTGAGCTGTGAGGTCGAGAGGCCCGCCACCGCTTCGGTTTGGAGCGCGGATATCTGGGACGACGTCAGCGCGTTGACCTGCGAGCTCGAAAGCTGGCTCACCTCATCGTCCGACCAGGAGCTGACCGTCGAATTGGGAAGTGCCCGGATCTGGGCAGGGCTGAGCAGGGAAATGGGCGACGTCATGTCTATCGGCCTCTTGGTTTCAAACGAATGTGCTCAAAGGTGTTTCACCGGTTGGCATCCATCCGATCGAGGCGATTCGTCTCAACCTTCTCAGTGTCTTCCGGCACAAGGTCTTGCCCGGCAGGTTGAAAAACCCGCCCGGCATGATCCGGTTCTAGAGGCCAAGGCTTGCCTGAGCCTGTGCTTCCACATCTCCCGGTTGGTTCGCGCGGAAGAGTGCCGGCGTCATGAACGGCGCCAGGGCGGAGGGTCGCAGTCGTCTAAATCGGGTGATCCTGCTTATGCTGCCTCGATCACGGAGACGGGACCGTCTTGCCGAGGAAATGCCGGCCGAGATGGCCGACGCCATCCTGAATATCAGCCTCGATCGCCACTGAGAGTGCATTGGCGTCCTGGCGCCTGATGGCTTCCAGTGCCTCGGCATGGCGATCAATTCGATAGCTTTCTTCCAGCTTTGCGGTTGCCAGCCGCATGAAGGGGCCGAGGCGCAACCAGACCGATTCCATCAGGTCCAGCAGCACGCCACTTGCGCCCGGCTCATACAAGGTGCGGTGGAAGAGGAAGTTGAGTTCGGTCGAGCGCAAAAGGTCGTCGGCGGCATAGGCTTCGTCTATCCGCGAATCGATCTCCTGCAGATGCTCCAACCGCGCGGTGTCGATGTGGGGCAGGGCGCGGATTGCCGCGAGCGTTTCAAGTGCAGTACGGGCGGCAATGATCTCCTCGAACTTCGACAGGGTCATTTCCGGGACGCGGACGCGGCGGTTGTCGAGGTATTCCAGCGCACCGTCGGCGACGAGGCGATGCAACGCTTCCCGCACGGGCATAGCGCTGACGCCCAGGTCATCCGCGACACCGTTGATGGTGATCGGCAGGCCCGGGGCTACGGCACCCGACATGACCCGAGCCCGAAGCGTACGGTAAACCCGCTGCTTCAGCGATTCCTCCACCTTGCGTTCATCGTTCGCCATGATCCGACCGAATTCTCCTGCCCCTGTCCTGTGCCAAACCGTTTTCCCGTTCGATTTGGGCCGACACCCTCTTGAAATTTGATCAAACTAACATTTGGTATAGAATGACGGAGTGCAAGAGGTGAAACCCTCTTTGCCATGCTGCAGGAACATCCTATGACCACCAAGACCATCGGCATCCTCGTCACAGGCCATTCGCCGACCGAACTCACGAATGAGTACGGCAACTATGCCGACATGTTCGCCGCATTGCTCGGCAAGTTCGACTTTGCCTTCAAACGATATTTCGTCGTCGACGGCGAGTTCCCCGAGAGCCCGACCGAAGTCGATGGCTGGCTGCTGACAGGGTCGAAGTTCGGCGTCTATGAAGAGCATGACTGGATCCGCCGGCTCGAAGATTTCATTCGCCGGGTGCACGCGGCGAAGGTGCCCATGGTCGGCATCTGTTTCGGCCATCAGGTGATGGCGAAGGCGCTCGGTGGCGAAGTGGAGAAGTTCAAGGGTGGCTGGTCGGCCGGTCCAGTCCGTTACAAGCGGTCCGACACGGGTGAGGAACAGGTTCTGCTTGCCTGGCATCAGGATCAGGTGATCCGCGTGCCCGAGGGCGCAGAAGTTGTCGGCAAGACGGATGCCTGCGAAAATGCGGTCATCCGCTATGGTGACTGGGGTCTGTCCTACCAGCCGCATCCGGAGTTTTCGCCGCGCTTCTTCGAGGGACTGGCCGAGGCTCGCAAGGCCGCCATACCCGAAACCCTCTTCGAGCAGGTCAAGAAGGTCGAGGTCCCGATCGCGACCGACAAGATCGCGCAGGAGATCGGTGAGTTTTTTGGGCGGGAGCGCTGAATCAGGTCAGGACGGATGTCCGCCGTCCCAGCTCTCCTTGACAAAAGCCTCGAAGAAATCCGAAAAAGTCGCGACCCTCAGCGGTAGATGTTCATAGGGCGGATAGTAGAGCGTTAGCCAGATTTCCGGCGTGGTCCATCCGGGCAGAACCTCGACGAGCGAGCCGGCGCGCAGTTCGTCCTCGACGATGAAGCGTGGCAGCAAGGCGATGCCCTCGCCGGCGACGGCCAGTCGGCAGAGGAAATCCCCATTGTTGATCGAAAAACGGCCGCTGGCTTCGACCGTCCGGGTCTGTCCGGGCCTGCTCAGTTCCCAGGTCTCGGTCTTCGACCGGTCGTGGTAGCTCAGGCATTCGAGTGACGTGAGGTCCTCGGGTACCTTCGGTTTGCCATTGTGTGCGAGGAAGGATGGCGAGGCCACCAGAAGACGGGGCACGGGACGGATCTTGCGCCAGATCGTCGATTTGTCCGTCGGCGGCCCCGAAATACGGATCGCAAGGTCGTAATTTTCTTCGACGATATCGACGAAGCGATCGGACAACTCGATTGCGACGCTCGTCTTCGGGTGGATGATCGAGAACTGCGACAGCACCGTCGGAAGCACCTTCATGCCGAGCGACATCGGCGCTGATACCCGGATCGAACCGGCCGTCACCTTCTGCAGGTCACGCGTTTCTTCCGTCGCGCGTGCCAGGCCATCGACAAGTGGTGCGACACGGGCTGCATAGGCGGCGCCGGCCGAGGTCAGCGATACCTTGCGGGTGGTGCGCAACAGAAGTTGGACCCCGAGCTGTTCCTCAAGGCCGGAGACCGTTCGGGTGACCGAGGCGGGTGTCATGCCGAGCAAACGGGCGGCAGCACTGAAGCTGCTTTGTTCAGCGACCGTCAGGAACGTGCGGATAGCCTCGACTTCGCCCATGCGATTGTTGTTCCTTCTGCAATAATATCCACAATATTACAGCTATTCTCTCGTGGAAAGCCAAGGCCCATATTCCGTTCAACAGAACAAAGCCGGCGCGAGTGCCGGGAAAGGACCAGAGCCATGCTTACCCAGATCAAAGGCCTGCATCACGTTACCTCCATGGCTGCGGATGCCCAGGAAAACAACGATTTCTTCACGAAGACCCTCGGCCTTCGCCGGGTCAAGAAGACCGTCAACTTCGACGCGCCCGATGTCTACCACCTCTACTACGGCGACGAAGTCGGCAATGCCGGATCGGTCATGACCTATTTCCCGTTTGCCAACATGGGCAAGGGTGGTCGTGGTGCCGGTGAAGTCTCCGAGACCGTCTTCTCTGTGCCGAAGGGCACGCTCGGTTTCTGGCAGGAACGCCTGTCGAAGCAGGGCGTGAAGGAACTCGGCTCCTATTCGCTCTTCGGCGAAGACCGCCTGCGTTTTGCTGGCCCTGATGGTGACGGCTTTGCGCTGGCCGAGGTCGACGGCGACAGCCGCGTACCCTTCGCCGGTGGTCCGGTTGGCGTTTCGGAAGGTGTTCACGGTTTCCGCGGCGTGACCATGCGGCTGCGCGACGAAGGTGCGACCGGCGAACTCCTGAAGTTCATGGGCTACCAGCCGGTCGACAAACAGGGTGACTTCGTTCGCTATGCCGTCACCGGCGGTAATGGTGCCGACTATATCGATCTCGAAGTTCTGCCGGGTGCCTCGCATGCTCAGCAGGGTGCCGGTTCGGTCCACCACGTCGCCTTTGCCGTGGAAGACCGTGCGTCCCAGCTCGAAGTCCGCAAGGCGCTGCTCGACACCGGGTACCAGGTGACGCCGGTCATCGACCGTGACTACTTCTGGGCGATCTATTTCCGCACCCCGGGTGGTGTGCTGTTCGAAATCGCCACGAACGAGCCAGGCTTTAACCGTGACGAAGATACGGCTCATCTCGGCGAGGCGCTGAAGCTGCCGACCCGCTACCAGCAGTATCGCTCGCAGATCGAAGCCCATCTGACCCCGATCAAGGACTAATCGCAGAGAGGGGGCGATGCCTGACGGTGTCGTCCCTGTTGCGGAGGAACCAATATGGCAATCAATAGCTACATCCACCTCTACCAAGCACCGCAGGGTGGCGCACCGCTGGTCTTCACATTCCACGGCACCGGCGGCGACGAACATCAGTTTCCGGGGCTCGTGAACCGGATCGTGCCCGAGGCCGGGATCGTGTCGCCGCGCGGGGACGTCTCGGAATACGGGGCTGCGCGCTTCTTCAAGCGCACCGGCGAAGGCGTCTATGACATGGCCGATCTCGCAGAGAGAACGGCGAAGATGGCGGGTTTCATTCGCGCTCACAAGGAGAAGAACCCGGATCGACCGATCTACGGGCTCGGTTACTCGAATGGTGCCAATATCTTGGCTTCGGTCTTGTTCGAGGCGCCTGATCTCTTCGACCGCGTGATCCTGATGCATCCGCTGATCCCGTTCGATCCGCCGGCACAGCCGGGGCTTTCGGATGTTGCGGTGCTCGTGACTGCCGGACAGCGGGATCCGATCTGCCCACTGCCGTTGACCGAGCGTCTGACGGCCTATTTCGAGACGCAAGGCGCTCAAGTCGAGACTTTCCTGCATCAGGGCGGTCACGAGGTTTCGCAAGGCGAAGTCGACGCGATCGCCGCCTTCCTGCAGAAGGCCTGATATTAGGCACACGAAACGCAAATGGCCCGCAGATAAGCTGCGGGCCCTTTTTCGTCTCGGCTATCAGCCGATCTGGATCAGGGCCTTGATCAGGCCCGATTTCTCCCGCGCCCAGCGCGGCAGATCCGTGGCGAGATCTGCAAGCGTCGTGCGATGCGTGATCAGCTGGTCGATCGGCACGAGGCCATCCGCGATTGATTTGCGGACATGATCGAAGTCGACGCGGGTCGCGTTGCGGCTGCCGATCAGCATCATCTCGCGCTTGTGGAATTCCGGGTCGGAGAAGGTGATGTCCTCCTTGACCACGCTGACCAGCACGAGGCTTCCACCATGGGCAACAAAGCGGAAGGCGCGTTCCATCGAGGGGCGATAGCCGGTGGCGTCGAAGACCACGTCGAAGCCGTCCCCCCCGGTCAATTCCGCCACCGCAGACTCAAGACTGTCATCGGCCAGCAGACCTGATGTGAAGCCGAGGCGATCCGCAGCCATGGCCAGGCGCTCGCTGCTGGTGTCGAGCAGGGTCACGTCATGTCCGGCAATGCGCGCGAAGATCGCTGTGCCAAGCCCGATCGGACCTGCGCCAATCACCAGTGCCCTTGATCCCGCGGGCGCCATGGAGCGACGGACGGCATGGGCGCCGATGGCCAGAAATTCGACGGTGGCTGCGGCTTCCGGGGACAGGTCGTCAGCGGGATAAAGGTTGACGGCAGGGACCGTCACCTCCTCACACATTGCCCCATCGGTATGGACACCGAGCACGCGAATATTCGTGCAGCAGTTTGGCTTGTCCTTTTGGCAGGCGATGCAGGTGCCGCAGGCGATATAGGGATTGACGATCACCTTCGTGCCGACACCCAAGTCGACGCCATCACCCGCCTCGACGACGGTCGCTGAGATCTCATGGCCCATCACGCGCGGGTATTCCAGGAAGGGGTGCTTGCCTTCGAAGATATGGTAGTCCGTCCCACAGATGCCGACATGGCTGATCGCGATGCGGGCTTCGCCCTTCTCTGGACGCGGCGGCGGATCGCGATCGACGATCTCGAGACGGCCCGGTTCGACACACAATGCGGCCTTCATGCTTATTCCTTTCGGCTGCCCGGCAAGGTTTGACGAAAAAAAGGGGGTGCCATTCGCGGCACCCCCACCTTGGGAAATTCTCAGCGGCTGCCGCGGCGGCGAAGCTGGTCGAAATAGACGATCAGGATGATCAGGGCGCCGGTGATGATGCGCTGCCAGAAGGAGTTGACGTTCATCAGGTTGGCACCGTTGTTGATCGTCGCCAGAATGAAGGCGCCGAGCAGCGGGCCCTGGACCGAACCGACGGCGCCGAACAGGCTGGTGCCGCCGATGACCGAGGAGGCGATTGCCTGCAGTTCCCAGCCTTCGGCCTGGGTGGCGTTGCCGATCCCGATGCGCGAGGCGAGCAGGATCCCGACAAAGGCAGCACAGGTCGAGGACAGGATGTAGGCCATGTAGATCGTGCGGTTGACGTTGACGCCGGAGAGACGCGCCGCCTCGCTGTTGGAGCCGACCGCGAAGAGATAGCGACCCCAGCGGCTCAAGTGCAGGAAGACATAGGCCGGCACGGCGACGACGATGACCATCCAGAAGAGACTGGGCACACCGAGGAAGTCGGCGCGGGCGAAGTTGGTGAAGGCCTCGTTCGAGATCGAGATGGTCGAACCGTTGGTGATCAAGAGGCCGATACCGCGCAGGGAGGTCAGGGTTGCGAGGGTGATGATGAAGGCCGGAAGCCCCATGCGCACGATGCCGAAAGCGTGGAACATGCCAATGGCGACACCCATCAGGAGGGTGAGGATGATCGCAAGCCAGACGGGCAGGCCGGCGGCGAGCAGCCAAGCGAGGATGACGCTGGCGAAACCCACCACAGCGCCGACCGAGAGGTCGATGCCGGCGGTGATGATGACGAAGGTCTGGCCGACGGCGAGGATCGCCGTCATCGCACCCTGACGCAGCAGGTTGCTGATGTTGTTGGGTGTCCAGAAGCTATTGGTGGCAAAGCCAAGGAGCAGCCAGAGGAAGAGCAGGAGGCCGAGCAGCGTGAGGCTGAAGAGGATGCTCATGCCCCTCTTCGGTGCGACCTTGGTCTCGGTGGTGTCGGTGCTCATCTTTGTCCTCCCAGTCGTCTTTTCATGTCGTTGTTTGCGGGGACCACGTCTCAGACGCCGATCGCCTCGGTCAGCACGTCTTCATGCGATGCGGATCGATAATCATGGCTCGCTACCAGTCTTCCCTGGCGGAAGACGTGCAGGCGGTCCGATAGCTCATAGACCTCCGGCAGGTAGGACGAGATCAGGATGATGCCGGCGCCCTGCTTCAGGAGCTCGGCAAACAGGCGGTAGATTTCCGCCTTGGTGCCGACGTCGACGCCGACAGTCGGTTCGTCGAAGATGAAGAGGCGCGCGCCGTGGCTCAGCCACTTGCCGATCACGATCTTCTGCTGGTTGCCGCCGGACATGGCCGAGGCCAGCACGGCACGGGTCGGCGTTTTGATCTTCAGGTCGTTGATCTGCTTGTCGGCGTTTCCAGCTTCCAGCTTCGGGCTGATGGTTAGGCCCCGGCTCAGGCGTCCGAAGACCGGCAGGTTGATGTTGAGGCCGATCGGCAGGTTCAGGCAGAGGCCCTGGTCGCGCCGGCTTTCGGGGGCGAGTGCGATGCCGAGGTCCATTGCCTTGCGTTCAGTATCGATGACGACCTTCTTGCCGTCCCAGAAGACTTCGCCTGCCGTCAATTTGTGGCGGCCATAGAGGCCCAGCGCAAATTCGCTGCGACCGGCACCGATCAGGCCGTAGAGGCCGACGATTTCGCCCGAGCGGACCGAAAGCGAGACATCCGAGAAACCCGGACCGGAAAGGCCCTTCGCCTCCAGGATTGTGGCGCCGATCGGCAGCTTTTCCTTGTGGTAGATCTGCTCGATCGAGCGATTGATCATCAGCGAGATGAGTTCGGCGTCATTGGTCTCGCCGATCAGGCGGGTGCCGACATGAGTGCCGTCGCGCAGAACCGAGACGCGGTCCGCGAGTTCGAAGACCTCTTCCATGCGGTGGCTGATATAGACGATCGTCACGCCTTCCGACTGCAGGCGGCGGATGAGGCGGAAGAGCTGGGCGGATTCCTGGCGCGTCAGGTAAGCCGTCGGCTCGTCGAAGATTATAAAACGGATACCGCGCATCGCGGCTTTGGCGGTGGCGATCAGCTGCTGCTGGCCGATCGTGAGGTTGGCGAGAATTTCGCCGGCGGGCAAATTGAAGCCGAGGTCGTCGAGGACGTTTTGCGCAGCCTGCGTCATGGCGCGCTGGCGCATAATGCCGCCCGATGACATCTCGTCGCCGAGGAACATGTTGGCGGCGACCGAGAGATGCGGGCAGAGAACGACTTCCTGGTGCACGGCATTGATGCCGCGCTGGATCGCTTCGTTCGGGGTGGCGAGCGCGACTGGCTTGCCGCACCAGCGGATCTCGCCTGATGTGCGCGGAATGACGCCGGTCAGAAGCTTGATGAGTGTGGATTTGCCAGCGCCATTTTCGCCGACAATGGCGTGGATCTCACCTGCGAGGAAACTCACGGTCGCGGGCTTCAAAGCCTCGACGGCGCCATACTTCTTCTGCAGGCCGATGAGCTCGAGGATCGGCGTTCCCGGCGGGATGCGATCGGTCTCCAGCAGTTCCGGCGCGTCGTCGTGCCGGTGGCTTACATCGTGCAGCGAAGTCATGTCATTCCTCCCAAGTCGCAGGGAAATTGACGAGCGCCTCCCGCGTCCGCCGTTTCCGGTCCGGCACGCGCGACGGATGCCGCGCGTGCCGAAGTCTCGATCAGTTGACCTTCGGGTTCAGAAGGGCATCGATCTTCGGGTCTGCCATGTTGGCCTGGGTCACGAGGTTTGCACCGGTGTCGACAAAGGTCTCGACCTTCTCGCCCTTGGAAACGGCGAGTGCGGTCTTCACGCCGTCGTAGCCCATGCGGTACGGATCCTGGACGACGAGGCCGGCGAGAACGCCTTCCTTGAGGAAGCCGACGGTCTTTTCATCCGAGTCGAAGCCGATGACCTTGATCTTGTCGCCGAGCTTGTTTTCGGCGATCGCCTGGCCAACGCCCTGCGCCATGATCAGGTTGGAGGCAAATACGCCGACGATGTTCGGGTTTGCCGTGATCAGGTCGGTCATCATGTTGAGGCCGGTCGTGGCCTGGCCATCGGCAAAGCGGTCGACGGTCACCTTGATGCCCGGATACTTGGTCTTCATCTGGTCGAGGAAGCCTTCGCGGCGCTGGTCGAGCGAGCCGACGCCCGGCAGGCTGGTGATGATGGCGACTTCGCCTTCTTCCTTGCCGGTTGCTGCCTTGATGGCGGCTGCAAGGCCGTCAGCTGCGATACGGCCACCCTGGACGTTGTCTGTGGTGAGGAACGAGGTGAAGGCCTTGGAGTCCGCGCCGGAGTCGATGCCGATGATCGGAACCGTCTTGGCTGCTTCGTCGATCGGCTTGCCGAGCGCCTTGAACTCGGTCGGCGAGATGACGACAGCGGCCGGGGCGCCGGCAACAGCGTTCTCGAGAATGCTGATCTGGCCGTTGATGTCAGACTCGGACTGAGCACCGAGTTCCGGCACGTTCACGCCGAGGTCCTTGCCGGCCTGGCGGGCGCCGGCGAGCACGATCTGCCAGTAGAAGGACGTGGTGTCTTTGACGATGATCGGAATGGTCACGTCCTGTGCGAAGGAAGCGGCCGGCATCATCGACGTCATCATTGCAGCGCCGGCGATCCCCATCAGGGCGCGGCGAGTCATGCTCTTCAGAATGGTCATTGTGGTTCTCCTCTCAACGCGTCCTGTTCCTCCGGTGAGATCGACCTGCAGAACGCAACCGGGTCGATCTTTATCGATAAAAAACATTTTATCGAGGCACGCTACTCCAGCATTCTGGAGAATGCAAGCAGACAAAATGGGCTCCTCCGAACTCGCTTTTGCCTTGAAATCCAGGGCTTCCCGGGGCTCCTCAGACCCGGTGAACCTCTTCCGGATAGACGACGCCCTTCTTCAGGATGACGTTGCCGTAAATCCGCAATTCGGTGGTCGCGACGATGTATGCTGCCGTCTGGGCGCGTTCGTAAAAGGCGAAGCGCTCCAGGCTTTCGAGCTGAAAGTCGCCGGCGAGTTTCGTGATGGTCGCCTGGAACTCGGCGCAGATTTCCGGGACCGCATGGGGGTCACCAACGACCTGCATGCGCCAGGCCGCATCCTCGACGAACTGGTCGAGGGGCATGTGGGCGAGGATCGCCTCCAGGATCTCGACCGCGCCGACGCCGTCTGCCCGGATGACCGGCGGACCCATGGTGCTTGCCGGGAAATTGCCATCGGCAATGACGATCTCGTCGCCGTGTCCCATCGTGGCAATAGCGTGCAGCAGGTCAGGTCCGAGCAGGGGATGGATGCCTTTCAGCATGGTCAGCTCCTACTCCCGGACAGCCGCATCGCCGAGCGGCGGTGCAACGAGTGTGTGCGCCTCAAAGGGTGCGAAGGCGGAGGCCGGCATTTCCTCTGATGTCAGCGCCATGTTGCGATGGAGGCTTTCCGGCTTTGCCGTGCCGATGATGACGGAGGCGACCGCCGGATGGTGCAGCGGGAACTGCATTGCGAACTGGGCGAGCGGCTTATCGGCTTGCTTTGCCAGATCTTCCATCGCGCGCACCTTGCCGAGCACTTCGTCGGTTGCGGGGGTGTAGTCGAAATGTGCGCCCGGAACGGCACCTGTTGCCAGGATGCCGGAATTGAAGACGCCGCCGGCGGTGATCGAGGTGCCGCGCGTCTCGCAGAGCGGCAGCAACTCCTCGACGGCGGAGCGATCCAGCAACGAATAGCGGCCAGCCATCAGGATGACGTCGATATCGATGTCAGCCATCATCTCCAGGCAGGCCGGGACTTCGTTGACGCCGAGCCCGAAGGCCTTGATCGCGCCAGAGGATTTCAACTGGTCGAGCGCCTTGTAACCGCCGTCGCGCAGCTGCTTGACGTAGTGATCGTTGACCGCGCGGCCATGGGTGTAGACGCCGATATCGTGGACATAGAGGATGTCGATGCGATTGAGGCCGAGGCGGGCATAGCTGAAATCGACCGAACGCATGATGCCGTCATAGCTGTAGTCGTAGACCAGCTTAAAAGGCAGAGGATCGACGAAGCCGACATTCGGGATCTGGTCCTTCGGCACCGGTGCCAGCAGACGGCCAACCTTGGTGGAGAGCACATAGCTGTCTTCCGGCTTGTCGCGCAGGAAGTCGCCGACATAACGCTCGGCCTGGCCAAAGCCGTAATGCGGGGCCGTATCGAAATAGCGGATCCCGTGATCCCAAGCGGCTTGCAGGGTGGCAATGCCGACATCGCGGGGGCAGGGGCGATAGAGGCCACCAAGCGGTGCGGTGCCGAAGGAGTATTCGGTCACTTCGAGGGCGGTCTTGCCGATGCGTCTCGTCTTCATGCTGATATCCGGATCCCAGTTGTCGAGGTCAGAGCGTGGCACCGAGGTGCCACGGCACGAATTCGTTGTCGCCGTAGCCGAAGAGCTCGCTCTTGGTCTTCTGGCCCGAGGCGGTCTCGATGATCAGGTCGAAGATGTCACGGCCGAGGCCCGAGACGCTGGCGTCTCCCGTGGCGATGACACCGCAGTCGATGTCCATGTCCTCTTCCATCGACCTGTAAAGCGCGGTGTTGCTCGTCAGCTTGATGGAGGGCACGGGGCGAGAGCCGAAGCAGGAGCCGCGGCCGGTCGTGAAGGCAATCACGTTTGCGCCGCCCGCCACCTGGCCGGTGGCCGAAACCGGGTCGTAGCCAGGCGTGTCCATGAAGACGAGGCCGTGTTCGGTGACGCGTTCGGCATAATTGTAGACGGCGGTCAGCGGCGAGCGTCCGCCCTTGGCGACCGCACCGAGGGATTTCTCGAGAATGGTGGTGAGGCCACCCTTCTTGTTGCCGGGCGAGGGATTGTTGTCGAGCGAAGCGCCGTGCTGGGCGACATAGGCCTCCCACCAGGAGATCAGCCCGTCAAGCTTGACGGCGACGTCCTCGTTGACGGCGCGGCTGCGCAGGAGGTGTTCGGCGCCGTAGATTTCCGAGGTCTCGGAGAGGATGGCCGTGCCACCGGCGCCGGCGAGAATATCGACAGCGACACCGAGGGCCGGATTTGCTGTGATGCCGGACAGGCCATCGGAGCCACCGCATTGCAGGCCGACGATGATCTCGCTGACGGAGATCGGTTCGCGGCGCATCGTGCCGACTTCGGCTGCGATCTCCTTCAGGATCGAAAGCGCGTTCTCGACGGCGCGGCGCGAGCCGCCTGCATCCTGGATGTTGAAGTGACGCTTCGACGCGCCGGCGCCGCTCTGTCCGTAAAGCGTCAGCTGGTTCACTTCGCAGCCGAGGCCGACCATCAGCACGCCGCCGAAATTCACGTGTCTCGTGTAGCCGGCTATCGTTCTGTGCAGCGTGCGCATGCCGTCGCCGGTCGAGCTCATACCGCAGCCCTGGTCGTGGACGATCGGCACGAAGCCGTCGATGCCCTCGTAATGCGGCAGGATCGTGCGGTTGGCTGCGTCGGCGATGGCGCGGCACACGGTGGTGGAACAGTTCACGCTGGCGATGATGCCGATGTAGTTGCGGGTCGCTGCGCGTCCGTCGGCGCGGCGATAACCCATGAACGTGCGGCCCTTGTCGGCTGCCGTTGCCGTTTCGGGCTGGGCAAGGCCGCTGACCGAGAGGCGATCCTCGTCGAAGGCGAGATTGTGGGAATGGACGTGGTCGCCCGCAGCAATGTCCGCTGTCGCACGGCCGATCGCCTGGGCATATTTGACGACAGGCTCACCCTGGCGGATGGCGCGAACCGCGACCTTGTGGCCGGGATCAATCTTCGCCGCAGCCGGTGCACCGCCCGGCAGGACATGCCCGGCCTCGATCGCAACAGTGGTCACGGCAACATTGTCGTCCTGCGACAGCAGGATGCAGGCTGGTTTCGACACCCGATGTTTCTCCCATGCGTCCGGCGTGACCGGATCCTATGTTTTGTCTTTTATCGGCAATAGACAGTTGCTCGTCAATGGGTATGATATCGATAAAGAACAATTTGCTCTAGCTCGGAGCAGGAGGAACGAGAACCCGAGACAATAGGAAGAGGGTCACCGCAATCGGTGGTTTCCGTTGCGCGAAGCCACGTCTTGCGCCATGAGGCGAAAGATCAACCCGCCCGCATGATTTCAACCCAGGCAGAGCAATGGCAAAGCAGAACACCGTCTTCAAGGATGCCTACAACCGCACGCTGAAGCTGATCGAGGAAACGGATACGCTTCCCTCGGAGCCGGAGCTCGGTGGTCTCTTGGGCGTCAGCCGGACGACGGTGCGCGCGGTGCTGACCCGACTCGGCGAAACGGGACTTGTCGCTTGGGACAAGCGCTCCAAGACTGTGCTGCGTCGACCGACCGGATCCGACTATTTTACCGACGAGGAGACGAGTTCACTGTCGGAGATTATCGAGCGCAGCTTCATGCGGCGCATCCTCGCCGGTGGTGCCCAGCCGGGCATGCAGATCAACGAGCTGGAACTTGCGCGTGAGATTGGCATCGGCACCACCAGCGTGCGCGAGTTTCTCATCCGCTTCAGCCGTTTCGGTTTGATCGAGAAGCGACCGAACAGCCATTGGGTCCTGAAGGGTTTTACCCGCGAATTCGCGCTCGAACTGACCGAGGTGCGTGAGATGTTCGAGTTGCGCTCGGCGGCAAGCTTTGCCCATCTGGCCCAGGATCACCCCGCCTGGGATGAACTTCGGCTGGTCGAAGCGCAGCATCACGCGCTGCTGGCCGATATCGACAACCGCTATACCGAGTTCTCAGAGCTCGACGAGCGCTTTCACCTGCTCGTTCAGAAGGCATCGAGCAACCGCTTCATCATCGATTTCTACGACATCATCACGATCGTCTTCCACTATCACTACCAGTGGAACAAGGCGAATGCACGGGCCCGCAATCAGCGGGCGCTAGAGGAGCACCTCGACTACATCCGCGCGTTGTTTTCCCGCGATGCCGGAAAGATCGAAAAAGCCTGCCGCCAGCATTTGAAATCGGCACGCGAAACGCTGCTGCAATCCATCCAGGAGCCTGCCTGAGCCATGACCACGCCCATCCTGCAATTCGGCACGAGCCGGTTTCTCCAGGCGCATGCCGACCTCTTCGTCAGCGAGGCCATGGAGGCAGGCAACGCACTGGGACCGATCACCGTGGTGCAGACGAGCGGTGATGCCTCTCGGGCAGGGCGGATCGGGGCTTTGTCGGCGCCCGAGGGGTTTCCGGTCATTATGAGGGGTCTGGAAGATGGAAAGCCGGTCGAGCGCGAGTTGCGCGTGCGATCGGTAAGCCGGTCTCTCTCCACGGCGACGGATTGGAACGAGGTAAGGCGGATCTTCGTCGAAGAGGCGAGGGTGGTCCTCAGCAATACCGGGGACAAGGGCTATGCCTTGATGGAAGGCGATGGCCTGGATGGCGTCCCACGCTCATTTCCGATGAAGCTTCTGGCGCTTCTCCATGCCCGCTTTCACGGCGGTGGTATGCCGCTCACGATCCTCCCCTGTGAACTTATTTCCCGCAATGGCGACGTCCTGAAACAGTTGATCGCGGAACTCGCAAGCCGACATGTCGGAGACGCCGACTTTGCCTCCTGGCTGTCGGAGCGGGTCATCTGGGGGAATACGCTCGTCGATCGCATCGTCTCGGAACCGATCGAACCGGCGGGGGCAATCGCCGAACCCTATGCGATTTGGGCCATAGAGCGGCAGCCAGGTTTGACGCTTCCCTGTGAGCATCCTTGTATCAGGCTCGTCGATGATCTGACCCCGTATGAGCGGCAGAAGTTACATATTCTCAATCTCGGCCATACTGTTCTTGCCGATCGCTGGCAGGTGCAAGGCCGGCCGCAGACGGAATGCGTCAAGGACATTCTGGCCGATGCCGCGATCCGTGCTGAACTGGAGGAGATTTACCGCGAGGAAGTCGTGCCCGGTTTCCGCTTGCATGGTCTCGGTGACGAGGCCGAGGTTTACGTGGCGACCACGCTGGAGCGCTTTCTCAATCCCTATCTGGAGCACCGCCTGGCTGACATTGCCGGCAATCATGCGGAGAAGGTCGTCCGCCGCATCATCGGTTTCCAGGAATGGTGCCCGGGCGTGACCATGCCCAGACTGTCAGCGATCGCGCGGCGTTGATCCGGGGCGCTCAGGCTTGTGGCATGCCCTTCGAGCGCATGCGGCGACGGAAAGCCGTCGGCTTTTCGACAAAACGCTGGCTGAAAGCCTCGTAGAAGCGGGAGACCGAACCGAAGCCGCTTTCGAAGGCGACGTCGGTGATCGACAGGTCGGTTGAAATCAGCAGGGACTGCGCGGTGTCCAGGCGGTGGCGCACGATCGCCTGGTTGATCGTATGGCCGACGGCCCGCTTGAAGATCGACATGGCATAGTTCGGATGCAGACCAACGGCATTGCCGACATCATCGGCTGAAATGTTCTCCAATGCGTGTTCGGCGATAAAGCGCAGCATGCGCTCGATGTGCTCGACGCGCTCGCTGTCATTGGCGCTGAAGCTCGCGATCGCCGAGCCTTCCTCACGGAGATCCCGCCATCCATCGCGCTCGATGCGGAGAACCCGTGCTGTCAGTTCGTTGCGCACGATCTCGGTCAGGTTCTCGTCGCCCGCCAGGAGCTCCTCGCGCCAGCGCTGGAAGATGTCCCGATCCCAGGAACGGATTTCCAAGGCCTCGATCATGGCGCCCCGGAAGACGGCATCGCGGAAGCGGCTGAGATTGGCCAGTCCAAGGAAGACGGACATCGGGACATAGAGGCACACAAAACGGGTGCCTTCCCTGCGGTCGGTCACCTGGTGCGGGATCATGCCCCAGAAGAGGCAGAGGCGCCCCTCGTCGACCGTCAGCTCGCGTCCGTCGAACCAGTATGTCATCTGCCCTGTCAGCACGAAGTTGAGCTCGATCTGGCTGTGCATGTGTGGCCCGGCCATGCGATGCACCGTCAGGCTTTCCCCCGCACAAAAGCGGTGATCGCCGAAGATGACCAGCGGGTGTCGCGGGTCATGGTCGGGATGCACGGGGACCGATTCGTCCACCAACAGGGGCTTCGCATGTTCCAAATCTTAGGATCCCGGAAAAGATCGGCAAAAACTCGGTAGATTATTACGGGTTTGAATCGGATGATCAAGATGAGCTGAGAATTCCGCTCCGGTGGGATCCGGGGCTTCAAGCTCGGCATATGCAATGCATAACGGTCATAGGGAGGAAAACATGACCTTTTTTAAAAGCCTGAGCAGCCTTGCTCTGGGTGCTGCCCTTCTGTCTTCCACCGCATTCGCCGGTGAAATCGTGCTCAACTCCGACCATTCCGATCCGGCGCCGAAAAAGGCGATGGAAGAATTGATCGCTGATTTCCAGAAGGCCAACCCCGACATCACGGTCAAGTGGAACAACTTCGACCACGAAGGCTACAAGTCCGCCATCCGCAACTTCCTGACCGCTGACGCTCCCGATGTCGCCGCATGGTATGCCGGCAACCGCATGGAGCCCTTCGTCAAGGCCGGTTTGTTCGAAGACGTCTCGGATGTCTGGGAAGCCAATGGCTTGAACGACCAGCTGAAGTCCGCTTCCGCCTCGATGACCATCGACGGCAAGAAGTGGGGCGTCCCCTACACCTATTACCAGTGGGGCATCTACTACCGTAAGGACATCTTCGCCGAACAGGGCATCGAGCCGCCGAAGAACTGGGCCGAATTCATGGCCGCCTGCGAAAAGCTGAAGACGGCCGGCATCACGCCGATCACCATCGGCACCAAGGCGCTGTGGCCGACGGGCGGCTGGTTCGACTATCTTAACCTGCGCGTCAACGGCTACGAGTTCCACATGGAGCTAACCTCCGGCAAGGTTCCCTATACGGATCCGCGCGTGAAGGCCGTGTTCGAAAAGTGGGGCGAGCTGGTCAAGGCCGGTTACTTCAACGAGAACCATGCCGCGATCGACTGGCAGGATGCTATCCCGCAGATGGTCCAGGGCAAGGCTGCCATGTATCTGATGGGCAACTTTGCTGTCGCCACCATGAAGGACGGCGGCCTGAAGGAAGAGCAGATCGGCTTCATGCAGTTCCCGGAAATCACCGCCGGCATTCCGATGTCGGAAGAGGCTCCGACCGATACGTTCCACATCCCGTCGGGCGCGAAGAACAAGGAAGATGCGAAGAAGTTCCTCGCCTACCTCGCTTCGCCGGAAGCTCAGACGAAGATGAACGCGACGCTCGGCCAGCTGCCGGTCAACAACAAGGCCGAAAAGCCCGCGGATCCGTTCCTCAGTGCCGGTTTCGAGATGCTGTCGAACGCCCATGCGCTCGCACAGTTCTATGACCGCGACGCCAACGCCGAAATGGCGAAGGCCGGCATGGAAGGCTTCCAGGAATTCATGGTCAAGCCCGACGATATGGACCGGATCCTGGAGCGCCTCGAAAAGGTTCGCGCCCGCGTCCACAAGTAAGCCTTAGAGCTCCCTGCGCCGGGTGCTGTGGGTCTCCCTGGGCCCGCGGCATCCGGTTGCCGTTTCCCTTTTCATCAGAGGTGCCGCCATGAGCAACACCGTTCCTTCGTCCTCCGGCTTCTGGAAGCGAAACCAGCAGACGTTTGCGCCCTTCCTGTTTCTGGCGCCCGGCATGCTGATGTTCCTGATCTATGTGCTCGTGCCGATCTTCGAGTCGATCTGGATCAGCTTTCATGACTGGGACGGTCTCGGCGCGATGACCTGGATCGGTTTCGGCAATTATGTCGAACTCGCCGATGACGACACCTTCTACACCTCGCTCTACAACAACCTGATCTGGCTGGTGCTCTACCTCCTGTCGATCCCGGCAGGTCTGGCGGTTGCGCTTTTCCTCAACCAGACAGTCACGGGCATCCGGCTCTACAAGTCGCTGTTCTTCTTTCCCTTCGTGATCAGCCAGGTCGTTGTCGGCCTGATGTTCACCTGGTTCTACGCCCCGGATTTCGGCCTGTTTTCGAAGCTGACGGAAATGCTGTTCGGCGAACAGATCGCCGTTCTTGCCGACGAGCGCTATGTGACCTACGGCATCATCATTGCCGGGCTCTGGCCGCAGACTGCCTATTGCATGATCCTCTACCTGACGGGTCTCAACAACATCAATCCGGAGCAAGTGGAAGCCGCCCGCATGGACGGTGCCAAGGGGCTGAAGCTGCTCTGGTACGTGATCCTGCCGCAGCTGGCGCCGGCCACCTTCATCGCCATGGTCGTGACCGTCATCGGCTCGCTGCGCTCCTTCGACCTGGTGTCGATCATGACGGCCGGCGGTCCTTACGGGTCGAGCTCGGTCCTTTCCTACTTCATGTATGAGCAGGCGCTCTCCGAATATGGTTTCCGCATGGGCTACGGCGCATCGATCGCGGTCGTGCTGTTCCTGATCATGATGGTCTTCATCTCGCTCTTCATCGTCCGCATGCTCGCCCAGGAAAGGAACGCCTGATGTTCCCCACTCCGATCCAGAAGGCCTCGCCCTTTGCGCAGACGGCCTACAAGATCCTGCTGCCGGTTGCCCTCTTCCTCTGGCTCCTGCCGCTGATCGGCGTCGCGATCACCTCGGTGCGCCCGGCGGGTGACCTTGCGGCTGGCAATTATTTCGGCATCCCTTCCGGCTTTGCCGGTTTCGAGAACTATTCCGCGGTCTTCAACAACTCGCCGATCGGCTATTACATCCTGAACTCGTTCAAGGTGACGATCCCGACGGTCATTGGTGCGGTGGCGCTCTCCTGCCTCACGGGCTTTGCCCTTGCCGTCTACAAGTTCAAGGGCAATCTGGTCCTCTTCTTCTTCTTCGTGGCCGGCAACTTCATCCCGTTCCAGATCCTGATGGTGCCGGTGCGTGACATGACGCTAAGGGCCGGGCTCTACGACACGACGATGGGCCTCGTGCTCTTCCATGTCGCCTTCCAGACCGGTTTCTGCACGCTCTTCATGCGCAATTTCATCAAGGGTCTGCCCTTTGCTCTGATCGAGTCGGCACGCGTCGAGGGCGTCTCGGAATGGCGGATCTTCCGCTACATCGTGCTGCCGCTGATGCGTCCCGCAATTGCAGCCCTCTCTGTGCTCGTCTTCACCTTTGTCTGGAACGACTACTTCTGGGCGACGGTTCTCGTGCAGGGGCAGCATGCCATGCCTGTGACTGCCGGTCTTTATTCGCTGAACGGCCAGTGGGTTGCTGCTTGGCACCTCGTCTCCGCCGGCTCGATCGTCGCGGCCCTGCCGCCGGTCGCCATGTTTTTCCTGATGCAACGGCATTTCATTGCCGGCCTGACGCTTGGAGCGACCAAGGGATGAGCAAGATTGTCACCATCGATTCCGGCCAGCTGGCGCTGAGCCTGCGCCTGCCGGAGCTCGGCATGCCGGAAATCCTGTCCTTCGGGGCGGAGCCTGCAGACGCCGATCCTTTGTTCGAGATCGAACGGTCGAGCCGCGTCAATGGCATGGACGTGGCTGTGCCCTCATCCGTTCTCCTGCCGACAGGCGGGATGGGCTTCTTTGGCTGGCCGGCGATCGCAGGGCATCGTGGCGGGCGTGATTTTGTCGCTCAGTTCGGCAAGTGGGAGTTTTTCCGTGACGGGCATCGCACCGTGCTTGCCGGTCTCGATCCTGTGGCCAAGCTGGCCATATCGATCACGCTTACGGCCTATCCCTCCGGTCCCATTTCCATGGCGACGAAGCTCACGAACCGGGGCGAAACGGACTACCAGCTCGACCGCTGCATGGCCGGCACGTTCCTCGCGCCTGCTGGCGACCTACAGGTGATGAGCTTCACCGGCATCTGGGGTCGCGAATTCCAGACGCGGCGCGAGCTTCTCGGCAATGGTACTTGGATCCAGGAAAATCGTCGTGGCCGCACCTCGCATGATCGCTTCCCGATGCTGTTCCTCGAAAGCGAGACCCAGATCTTCGGCGTGACGCTCGGCTTCAGCGGCAACCACCAGATGGTGATCGACCGGACCGATGACGGACGGCGTCTCGTGCATCTCGGTGAGCTGTTCGAACCGGGCGAGATCATCTTGGGCCCGGGCGAAAGCTATGAAAGCCCGATTGCCTATGCCGGCGCTGACACGGAAGACTTCCATGCCTTCGTGCGCGAAGAGCTGACCACCTGGCCGGGCGGCACCATGAGCCCCCGTCCGGTGACACTCAACACCTGGGAAGGCAACTATTTCGACCATCAGATGGATTCGCTGAAAGCCCAGGCGACGGCGGCTGCCGCGCTCGGCATCGAGCGTTTCGTGCTGGATGACGGCTGGTTTGGCAAGCGTGACGACGACACAACGAGCCTTGGCGACTGGGATATCGATCCGCGGAAGTATCCTGAAGGTCTGAAGCCGCTGGTCGATCATGTCACCGGGCTGGGCATGCAGTTCGGCATCTGGTTCGAACCGGAGATGGTCAACCCCGTTTCCGAACTCTACAAGGCGCATCCGGATTGGGCGCTGACGATCGAGGGACGTCCGATCCTTGAATCGCGCACCCAGCTGGTGCTGGACCTGACGCGTCCCGAGGTGTCGGACTATCTCTTCGGCAAGATCGACGCGGTGCTCTCCAACCATGCCGTCTCCTACATCAAGTGGGACATGAATCGCGATCTGACGCATGCCGCCGGTCGCGATGGCAAGGCGAAGATCGCGGCGCAGACGCGTGCCGTCTACGCCCTGATGGACCGCGTTCGCGCCGCCCATCCCGATGTCGAGATCGAAAGCTGTGCATCCGGCGGCGGTCGTATCGATTACGGCGCGCTCGCCCGCACGCATCGTGTGTGGACCTCGGATTGCACCGACGCTCTTGAGCGACTCGAAATCCAGCGCGGCGCAACCGTCTTCGTGCCGCCGGAGATCCTGGGATCCCATATCTCCGCATCGCCGAACCATCAGACGGGCCGCCGTCACAGCCTGTCCTTCCGGGCGCTGGTGGCGGTTGCCTATCATCTCGGTGTCGAGCTCAATCCGCTGGAGCTTTCGGACGAAGAACGCGATGAACTGAAGGTCTATATCGAGACCTACAAGCGCCTTCGCGGGCTCTTCCATGCGCCGGGCGCTTCCTTCCGGATGGAGCCGCTCGACGGACGGTATGTCTGGGGTGCCGCCAGCGACGAGCGTATCGTGGTGATCGTCGCGCAAGGGCCGCAGATGGTGGGCGAGCAGCCTGCACCGCTGAAGCTGCCCGAGAGCGTGACGCAGATCGGCGGGCGGTGGACCATCTCCAAGATCCTTCCGGTCGAACCGGAATTCATCCGCATTTCCGAGGGGCAGAAGAGGCTTCTGTCAGGCGCGATCAGTTTCGATCTCGCCAATGCCGGCCTGTCCGGCCTGCCGCTGCCGATGCTGCGGCCCGAAAGCGCTTTGCTCCTCGAACTCATTCCTTCAAAGGGAGGCAATACCCATGGCTGACGTGAGCCTGCGCGGCGTCAAGAAACAATTCGGCGCCTTGAGCGTCATCAAGGGCGTCGATCTCGACGTGAAGGACGGCGAGTTCTGCGTGTTCGTCGGTCCGTCAGGCTGTGGCAAGTCCACGCTTCTGCGGATGATCGCCGGTCTCGAGGACATCACCGAGGGCTCGCTTGCGATCGGTGGCCAGGATATGACCAGCATCGGCCCCTCCGAGCGTGGCGTTGCCATGGTCTTCCAGTCCTATGCGCTTTATCCGCATATGACCGTCGAGGAAAACATCGGCTTCGGTCTGAAAATGACCGGCCATGCCAAGGCTGAAATCGCGGAGCGCACGGCCGTTGCGGCCAAGCTCTTGCAACTCGAGCCGCTTCTCGACCGCAAGCCTGGCCAGCTCTCTGGCGGTCAGCGCCAGCGCGTGGCTATCGGCCGCGCCATTGTCCGCAATCCGGAAGTCTTCCTGTTCGACGAGCCGCTCTCCAACCTCGATGCAGCGCTGCGCGTCCAGATGCGCACGGAGCTTTCCAAGCTGCATCAGGATCTCAAGGCGACGATGATCTACGTCACGCATGACCAGGTCGAAGCCATGACCATGGCCGACAAGATCGTCGTGCTGTCTGCCGGCAAGATAGAGCAGGTCGGTTCGCCGCTGGAACTCTATCACCGCCCGAACAATCTCTTCGTTGCCGGCTTCATCGGCTCGCCGAAGATGAACTTCCTGAAGGTGCAGGTGTCTTCTGCCGAGGGTGCTGCCGTGGTGCGTCTGCCCGGGGCCGAGATCTCGATCCCGACGCATGGGGCGAGCGTTGCGGCCGGCGAGATGACCTTCGGCCTCCGTCCCGAGCATATCGACGCGACCGGCAAGGGCGATGTCGCCATCGAAGCGACCGTCAAGCTCGCCGAATATCTGGGCTCGGAGACGCTGTTCTTCGTCACGCTCGCCGATGGTTCGGAGCTTTCGGTGAAGGCCGATGGCCTGGCCAGCGAGAAGCCTGGCCAGACGCTGCGCCTCGGCATCAATGCCAAGGCCTGCCATCTGTTCGACAAGGACGGCAAGGCCGTCATCAATGGGGATCTGACACGATAATGCTGGGCGTCTGCTACTATCCGGAACACTGGGACGAAAGCCGGTGGCGAACCGACGCGCGCCGGATGCGCGAACTCGGCATTTCCTTCGTGCGCATCGGTGAATTCGCCTGGTCTCGTCTGGAGCCCTCGCGCGGCAATTTCACCTTCGAATGGCTCGACCGGGCGATCGACGTGCTGCATGAAGCGGGCCTCAAGGTCGTGCTGGGAACGCCGACCGCGACCCCGCCCAAGTGGCTGGTGGACGAATGCCCCGATATCATTCCCTATGACGAGCAGGGCCGCCCGCGCGGTTTCGGTTCGCGCCGTCACTACACCTTCTCGTCGGAGACCTGGTGGAAGGAGAGCGCCCGGATCGTCGAGATTGTTGCCAAGCGCTACGGGACCCATCCCGGTATCGTCGGCTGGCAGACGGACAATGAATACGGCTGCCATGACACGACCCTCTCTTGGGGGCCTGAAGATCTGAAGAGCTTCAAGCGCTGGCTGCGCCTGCGCTATCAGTCGACCGACCAGCTGAATGAAGCCTGGGGTTCGGTCTTCTGGTCTATGGAGATGAACAGCTTCGATGACGTGGCCCTGCCGAACCTGACTGTAACGGAGCCGAACCCGGCGACGCGTCTGGACTTCTGGCGCTTCCATTCGGATCAGGTCGCGGCTTACGACAAGATGCAGTGCGAGATCATCCGCAAGCATTCGCCCGGTCGCTGGGTCACCCATAACTTCATGGGCTTCGTCTCCGATTTCGACCACTTCAAGGTCGGCGACAATCTCGATCTTGCCTCGTGGGACAGTTATCCGATCGGCTTCGTCGAGAAGTTCCCCTTCACGGAAGACGAGCGCAATCGCTGGGCCGAGTCCTCGCATCCCGATATCGCGCCCTATCACCACGATCTCTACCGCGCGGTCGGCAAGGGTCGCTTCTGGGTGATGGAGCAGCAGCCGGGTCCGGTGAACTGGGCGCCGTGGAACCCCGTGCCGAAGCCCGGCATGGTACGGCTCTGGACCTGGGAAGCTCTGGCCCATGGGGCCGACGTTGTCAGCTATTTCCGCTGGCGTCAGGCACCGTTTGCGCAGGAACAGATGCATGCGGGTCTGAACCTGCCCGGCCTCGACGAGTGGTCGCCGGGCGGCCGCGAGGCCATGCAGGTCTCGGACGAGTTGGTCGCCCTCGGCACACTCCCCGAGACTGACCAGGCACCCGTGGCGCTGGTCTTCGATTATCAGAGCTACTGGTCGACGATGATCCAGCCGCAGGGCAAGGATTTCCGCTACGAGGAGCTGTGCTTCCGCTGGTACGAGGCCCTTCGCCATCTTGGCCTCAATGTCGATTTCGTCCGTCCGGGTGCTTCGCTTGAGGGCTATCCGCTGGTCGTCGTGCCCTGCATGACGGAAGTGACCGAAGCGGCGCGGGCCGAGCTCGAAAAGGCCAAAGGTGTCGTGGTGATCGGCGTACGCACGGGTTCGCGCGACCGCAATTTCCGCATCCCGGAAAACCTGCCGCCGGGTCCGCTGGGCGGTTTGACCGGCAATCGCGTGATCCAGGTTTCCTCGATGCGCCCCGGGCTCTCGGATAGCGTTTCCGGCGCCATTTCGGGCGGTGCGATCCGTTGGCGGGAATATGTCGAGACATCGGCTTCGGTTCTCGCCACTTTCGAGAACGGTGATCCGGCGCTGACCGAGAAGGGCAATGTTCTCTATCTCGCCTGCTGGGCCGATGCCGGTCTGCTTGCTGACGTGCTCGAGCTTGCAACAAAGAAGGCTGATGTTCCGACGCTGCGGGTCCCAGATACCATCCGCATCCGTCGCCGCGGCGATCTCGTCTTCGCCTTCAACTACGGCACGGAAGACTGGACGCTCCCCGAGGGGGCAGTTCCGGTGCTTGGCGAGAGCGTGCTGAAACCGCAGGCTGTCGCTGCCTGGCGCGGGTGATTCCGAATGTTTGAAAGGGCCGGCGTCATGCCGGCCCTTTCCGTTTGTCGTGCGGCTCGCGCGGAACTCATCCATCGCTCACCGGTTTGCCCTTGGACATCGCTACAAGGAGCAAGCCCATGGCCGACTATCCGACACCCCCATTTTCGCAGAGAAAAGTCCCGATGCCGGGGCGCACCTCGGATATGACGCCGAGGCCAGATCATGGCGAGGAGAGTTACAAGGGGTCGGGCAAGCTTGAAGGCCTGAAGGCGATCATCACCGGTGGCGACAGCGGGATCGGTCGCGCCGTGGCGATTGCCTATGCCCGTGAAGGCGCCGACGTTCTGATTTCCTATCTCGATGAAGACGAGGACGCCACGGAGACAGCTCGCTGGATCGAGAAAGCCGGGCGCAAGGCTGTACTCGTCCGAGGGGATATCCAGAGCGCGGAGCATTGCAGGCAGATGGTCGACACGGCGGCTCGTGAACTGGGCGGCATCGACATTCTGGTCAATAATGCTGCGCATCAGGCTACGTTCGACAACATCACCGAGATCCCGGACGAGGAGTGGGAACTGACGTTTCGGGTCAATATCCATGCGATGTTCTATCTGACCAAGGCCGCCGTGCCACACATGACCAATGGCGGGTCGATCATCAACACCGCTTCGATCAATTCCGACAGCCCCAATCCGTCATTGCTCGCCTATGCCACGACCAAGGGCGCTATCCAGAATTTCACGGCGGGTCTTGCGCAGATGCTGGCGGACAAGAAGATCCGTGCCAACACGGTTGCACCCGGCCCAATCTGGACACCCCTCATCCCATCAACCATGCCGGAGGAGTCGGTGAAAAACTTTGGCAAGCAGGTACCGATGGGACGCCCCGGGCAGCCCGCGGAATTGCAGACAGCCTATGTGATGCTGGCAGACCCGCTTTCGAGCTACGTCTCCGGTGCGACGATCGCCGTCACTGGCGGCAAGCCGATCCTCTGAGGGTTGTTGATCCAAACGACTGTCGCTTGCCTTTCACAGAAGGCGTGACATGGTTCCGTTCATGCGCAAAGTGATTTTGATCGTTCTCGACGGGCTGCGTTACGACGTGGCCCGTACCTGTCTTGGCTATATGGAAGGCCTCGTTGCGGCCGGTCGGGCTGATGTTCGCAAGCTGACTTGCGAGTTGCCGGCCATGTCCCGGCCGCTTTACCAAACTCTGCTGACGGGACGTCGGCCCGTGGATCACGGCGTGGTCAGCAATGGGGTGGTGCGGCGGTCGGTTGGTGACAATCTCTTCGGTCGGGTCCGGACGCAGGGCAAGATCACCGCTGCGGCTGCCTATCACTGGGTGTCGGAACTCTATGTCTCCTGCCCGTTCGACCGCCATCGCGACCGGATCCTGATCGACGGTGCCGGCGACATAACCCATGGCTTGTTCTACTGGGACGACGCCTATCCGGACAGCCATCTCTTTGCCGATGCCGAATGGCTGATCCATGCCAAGGCGCCGGACTTTCTCCTGCTCCACCCGATGAATGTCGACGATGCCGGCCACAAACACGGCGGCGACAGCGTCGGCTACCGAAATGCAGCGCGCCTGCAGGGCGACCTCCTTGCGCGACATCTGCCGGGCTGGCTTGAGGCCGGCTACACGGTGATCGTCACCGCCGATCACGGCATGGGTGACGACGGCAATCATGCAGGGCCGACTCCAGAGGAGACCGAAGTGCCGTTTTACACGGTCGGTTTCCGGATTGGTCCCGATGTTGGGCTCAAGCAAACCGAGATTGCCGGGCTCGTCTGCCGGCTGATGGAGATCGATCCCGGTCAGATGCCGGCCTTCTCGGGCGGTGTCGATCCCATCTGAGACAATCTGTTCCTGATCCGGTCGGGCTGCCTGCCGTAATGGGTAGCAATGACCTGCAGGAGTTTGCGATGTCCGACTTTTCTGGAATGACCTCCCTCAACCCCGGCTACCGGGCACTCGTGCTCGGGGCGAGTGGAGGGATCGGTGGCGCTTTTGTCGCGGCGATCAAGGCTGACCCCGCCTGTGGCTCCGTCGTTGAACTGTCGCGCAGCCGCGATGGCTTTGACATCACCGATGAAGCCAGCGTCAGCGCTGCAGCGGCCCGGCTTTCCGAGGCAAAGTTGAAGTTCGATCTCGTGATCTGCGCAACGGGTGCGCTCGTGATCGACGGCAATGGTCCGGAAAAGACGATCAAGGCGATCCAGGCGGATGTGATGGCGGCGCAGTTTGCGCTGAACGCGATCGGACCGGCGCTTGCGCTCAAGTATTTCGGGCCTCTCTTGTCCAATGAAGGCAAGAGCGTCTTTGCGACACTTTCGGCGCGGGTCGGCTCAATCGGTGACAACAAGCTCGGCGGCTGGATTTCCTATCGCTCGGCCAAGGCGGCGCTCAATCAGATCACCCGCACATCGGCCATCGAAATTGCCCGGTTGCGACCGAAGGGCGTGGTCGTCACCCTGCACCCTGGTTCTGTGGATACCGGCTTTTCGGGTGGCTTTTCCAAAGGGCATGACCGGATCCAGCCGTCCGAGAGCGTGGCCCTGATGCTCTCCGTGCTGGATCGGCTTGAGCCGGCTCAGACGGGTGGCTTCTTCGCTTATGACGGCCAGCCGATCGAATGGTGAAGCCTTCCCGCATCCATCTGGTCCTCGGCGATCAGCTCAGCCATTCGCTGTCTGCGCTTGCCGATGCTAATTCGGAGACCTCGCTCGTTCTCATGGCGGAAGTCATGAGCGAAGCGACCTATGTCAAGCACCACAAAAAGAAGATCGCCTTTCTCTTTTCCGCCATGCGGCATTTTGCTGATGAGTTGAGAGGGAGGGGTCTTCAGGTTCGTTATGTCACCCTGGACGACCCTGAAAATACGCAGAGCTTGAAAGGGGAACTCGCCCGGGTTCTCGCTGAGACCGGAGCATCCGCGGTTGTGGCGACGGAATGCGGGGAGTGGCGTCTGGCAGACGAAATGCGCGATTGGTCGACGTCCCTCGGATTTCCGGTCGAGATCCGCGACGATGATCGCTTTCTCTGTTCGATCGAAGACTTCCGGGAGTGGCGCAAGGGCCGTAAGCAGCTGCGCATGGAATATTTCTATCGCGACATGCGCCGGCTTCATCGAGTGCTTCTGGAAGGCGAGGATCCTGTCGGCGGCAAGTGGAATTTCGATGCCGAGAACCGCAAGCCGCCGGCTGATGGCCTGAAAGGGCCTAAGCGGATTAGTCATCGAAAGGATGCGACCACTAACTCTGTCCTGGCCATGGTCGAGGAACGCTTCGCCGGCCATATGGGCTCGCTCGACAGCTTCCATTTCGCGGTGAACGCCGTGCAGGCCGAGAAGGAACTCCAGCAGTTCATCGACGAGATCCTTCCCAATTTTGGCGACTATCAGGACGCGATGGTGAAGGGCGAGCCCTATCTCTACCATTCCCTGATCTCGGCTTACATCAATGCCGGCCTGCTTATGCCGCTCGATGTAATCCGCCGGGCAGAGGCTGCCTGGTACGAGGGACGCGCGCCAATCAACGCAGTCGAGGGTTTCATCCGTCAGATCCTCGGCTGGCGTGAATATGTGCGCGGCATCTACTGGACCGAGATGCCTGACTATGCCGAGCGTAACCATCTCGGCGCCGCGCGGGCGCTGCCGTGGTTCTACTGGAGCGGTGAAACGAGCATGCGCTGTATGGCCTCTGCCATCGGCGACACGATCGAACATGCCTATTCCCACCACATCCAGCGACTGATGGTGACGGGAAATTTCGCCATGCTTGCGGGGGTCGATCCGGTCGAGGTCTGCGAATGGTATCTCGCGGTTTATGCCGATGCCTATGACTGGGTCGAACTGCCAAATACGCTCGGCATGGCGCTTTACGGCGACGGCGGTATCATGGCAAGCAAGCCTTATGCTGCGAGCGGCAAATATATCGACCGGATGAGCAATTTCTGCGGAGGCTGTCGTTACGACCCCAAGCTGACGACCGGGCCGAAAGCCTGTCCGTTCAACGCGCTCTACTGGGATTTCCTTGATCGCAACACGGAGAAGCTCGCGCGCAATCCGCGCCTTTCCAACATGTATGCGACCTGGCGGCGGATGGATCCCTTCAAGCAGGATGCCATTCGGAAACATGCCGCCCATGTTCTCGGCAGCCTCGACAGCCTGTGAAACACCACTCTCTCAGATCGCCGGGCTCGGCTCTTCCTTGAGCAGGCCGCTGGTGCGCAGCAGCGAGGTGAAGCGACCACCGAGCGCGCTCAGCTGGTCGTAGTTGCCCATCTCGATGACCCGGCCATGGTCGAGGAAGAGAACCACGTCGGCCTCCCGGATTGTCGACAGGCGGTGTGCGATGATGAAGGTCGTGCGGTTCTTGCGCAGCCGATCGATCGCCTGCTTGACGCGGGCTTCGGTCTCCACGTCGAGCGCGCTGGTTGCTTCGTCGAGCACGAGGATCGGGGCGTTCTTCAGGATCGCGCGGGCAATCGCGATGCGCTGGCGTTCGCCGCCCGACAGGCGGTTTCCGCGTTCGCCGACATGGGTGTCGTAGCCGATCATGCGGCTTTCGATAAAGTCTGTCGCCGCGGCTGCCTCGGCCGCCTGGATGATTTCTTCCTCGGTCGCATCTTCGCGGCCCAAGCGAATATTGTCCTTGATCGACCGGTTCAACAAGCCTGCGTCCTGGAAAACGGTCGCGATCGCATGGCGCAGCGACTTGCGGGTCACCTTGGCGATGTCCTGGCCGTCGATCAGAATCTGGCCGGACTGCGGATCATAGACGCGCTGCAGGAGATTGATCAGCGTGGTCTTGCCGGCACCCGTCGGCCCGACGATGGCGACCGTCTGGCCTGCACGCACATGGAAGGAAATGTCGCGCACGCCCTGCGTCGTAGAGGCGAAATCGAAGGAAACATCCCGGAACTCCACATCGCCGCGCACCTGCTTGAGATCGGCTGAACCGGGGCGTTCTTCCCGTTCCTGCACTGCGTCTTCAAGCTTGTAGAAGTCTTCGAGTTTCGATCGCGCCTCGAAGATCTGGTTCACGAAGGCGATCATCTGATCGAGACGGGAGATCAAGAGGGTCGCAAAGCCGGTAAAGGCGATGATGTCGCCAACCTTCAATTCGCCCCGCTGGACCAGCAGCGTGCCGATCACGAGGATGACCAGCATGGAGAGCGTCGAAGCAATGCGGTTCAGGGCGCCGGCGAGCGCCCACCAGTCGAGGACCGGATATTGTGCGGACAGAAGCTTGGTCGTGTATTCCTTCAGCGCACGCGTCTCTGCCTCAATGCGGTTGTAGCTGTGCAGCACGGATACGTTGCTGATGGAATCGCTCACATGGGAAAAGACCGTGTGATAGTGGCTCTCCACCGAGGCCTGGCCCGCTTTCGTCTTGTTCATCACCGTCTTGCCGATGATGATATAGAGGATGGCCAGAACGATCAGGACCGAGGTGAGGCGGACGTCCATCGAGAAGGCGGTCGGGATCAGCAGGGCCAGCGCGACGGCTGTCGCCAGATGCGTGCGCATGAACTCCAGCCAGAGGCCGAAGAGCGTTTCACCTGCGCGCAGCAGCGTATGCAAGGCGTTCGAGGTGCCGCGCTGGTGATGCCAACTGAGTGGCATGGAGATGATCTTGGCGAAGGATTCCGTCAGCAGATCTGCGCGACGGCCATGCGCCAGTCGATCCGCCTGTCGAGCGACAAGCACATAGGCAACTGTGTTGAATACACCAAAGCAGCCCCAAGCGATCAAGATGCCCGTTGCGTCCCGCTTTTCGGAGATGGCATCGACGATCCGGCCGAAAAGGATCGGCTCGAGGATCGTGATCACCGCAAGCACGATGTTCGCGGCGACCACGAGCGACACCCGCAGCTTATAGCTCGCAAGGTATTTCAGGGCCTTGAAATAAACCTGTAGCAGGGTCAACTGCATTACTTTTGCCTAGGTTTGCTATGAACTTCGATGGCTTGGGCATCACGACTGTTTACCGGTCGCGCTAGGATGCCTAATGCGATAGCCAATCCTCTGCAAGATCTGGCTCTCTATATCCGTCGCTTCGGTCTTTCCATAGCGCGCTGTGGATCCATCGTATCCGGTTTCCAAAAACGGCATTTGACGCTAAAAGTTCAAATTGCTTCGAGTGGACGACAAAACCGCTGCTCGTGGCTTTTTAATGATATTTCAGCTGCGTATTTCGGAGAGAATTTGTGAATATCAACCAATTATTGCATTTTCTCGTGGTCGTTGACGAATTCCGGTCGGCAGCCGAAGTTGTCTCCGAACTCAAGAAATTGGTCCACAGCTTCGGGTTTGAGTATTACGGCGTCGTTCGACAGCCCAAGCCCGATGAAAATCCGATGAACCTGGTGCTGACAGGCGAGTGGCCTGAAGGCTGGCCGCAGCTCTATATCGCCAAGAAATACGTTTTGACCGATCCCACCATCCGTTATCTCGGACAGGCGCAGGCAGGTTTTCGCTGGCGCGACGCGCTGCACGCCTTCCGGGCCGATCCGCACCGCAAACGCATGGAGCGCATGCTGGGAGACAGCATGCGTTTCGGTCTTCTGGACGGCTATATCTTTCCGGTACACGGCCGAACCGGTCTGCTTGGCAACATGACGGTTGGTGGCCGTCCGATCGACCTCTCGCCCACCGAGATCACGCTGTTCGATGCGGTGGCGAAGAAGGCCTACTGGCGGCTTGTCGAATTCAAATTCGCGAATGAGACGGATGCCGTCAAACCAATGGACACACGGATGACCCGGCGGGAAATGGAAGTGCTGAATTATCTCGCAGACGGACTGACCTCCAATGAGATCAGCAAGATCCTGAAGATCTCCAATCACACCGTCGACTGGTACATGAATGGTATTCAGGACAAACTGAACGCGAAGAACAGGCAGCATGTGGTGGCTCTATCATTCCGCCTCGGGCTGGTAACCTGAGCTCGGGGCGCAGGGAATCTTATCGGCGGTCGTCCAAGGCAAATTGAACTTCCTAAAACAACGCGCTATGACTTTTGTTCGCAGGTGCACAATGCCCTGGCATATCGTTTTGGGGAGATCGAATTGCCAATATCCAAGATCCTTGTTGCCAACCGTTCGGAAATCGCGATCCGCGTCTTTCGCGCCGCTAACGAGCTCGGTCTGAAGACGGTCGCCATCTGGGCCGAGGAAGACAAACTCGCGCTGCACCGCTTCAAGGCTGACGAAAGTTATCAGGTTGGCCGGGGCCCGCACCTGTCGAGGGATCTCGGACCGATCGAAAGCTACCTGTCGATCGAGGAAATCATTCGTGTCGCCAAGCTTTCCGGCGCGGACGCCATTCATCCCGGCTACGGGCTTCTGTCAGAAAGTCCGGAATTCGTGGACGCCTGCAACGGGGCCGGGCTGATCTTCATCGGTCCGAAGAGCGATACGATGCGGCAGCTCGGCAACAAGGTTGCCGCCCGCAACCTCGCGATCAGCGTCGGTGTGCCGGTCGTGCCAGCCACCAATCCGCTGCCGGACGACGAGGCCGAGATCCATCGTCTTGCTGCCGAAATCGGCTATCCGGTCATGCTCAAGGCATCCTGGGGCGGCGGCGGTCGCGGCATGCGCGCCATCCGCGACCCCAAGGACTTGCTGCGCGAGGTGACGGAAGGCAAGCGCGAGGCAATGGCAGCCTTCGGCAAGGACGAGGTCTATCTCGAGAAGCTCGTCGAACGCGCCCGTCACGTCGAGAGCCAGGTCCTCGGCGACACGCATGGCAATGTCGTGCATCTCTTCGAGCGTGACTGCTCCATTCAGCGCCGCAACCAGAAGGTCGTCGAGCGTGCGCCGGCACCGTATCTCAACGCAGCGCAGCGCCAGGAACTCGCGGATTATTCGCTCCGGATCGCCAAGGCGACCAACTATATCGGGGCGGGCACCGTCGAATATCTGATGGATGCCGACACTGGCAAATTCTACTTCATCGAGGTCAATCCGCGCATCCAGGTCGAGCACACCGTCACCGAAGTCGTGACTGGCATCGATATCGTGAAGGCGCAGATCCATATCCTCGACGGCCACGCGATCGGTACGCCGGAATCGGGTGTCCCGCAGCAGGCTGATATCCGCCTCAACGGTCATGCGCTGCAGTGCCGCATCACCACGGAAGACCCGGAGCAGAACTTCATCCCGGATTATGGCCGCATCACCGCCTATCGTTCGGCAGCCGGCTTCGGCATCCGCCTCGACGGTGGTACCGCCTATTCGGGAGCGATCATCACGCGCTATTACGACCCGCTGCTGGTCAAGGTGACGGCTTCCGGCAGCACGCCGCAGGAAGCGATCAGCCGCATGGACCGTGCGCTGCGCGAGTTCCGTATTCGTGGCGTGGCAACGAACCTCACCTTCCTCGAAGCGATCATCGGCCACCCGAGCTTTCGCGACAATTCCTACACGACACGCTTCATCGACACGACGCCGGAGCTTTTCCAGCAGGTGAAGCGTCAGGACCGTGCAACCAAGCTCCTCACCTATCTCGCCGATGTCACCGTCAACGGCCATCCGGAAGTGAAGGGTCGCCCGAAGCCGCCGGCCGATGCTGCCGAGCCGGTCGTTCCCTATATCGACGCCGAGATCAAGCCGGGCACCAAGCAGCTCCTCGACGAGTTGGGTCCGAAGAAGTTCGGCGACTGGATGCGCAACGAGACACGCATTCTGATGACCGATACGACCATGCGCGATGGCCACCAGTCGCTGCTCGCGACGCGTGTTCGTACACATGACATCGCCAGGATCGCCGATACCTATGCCCGCGCTCTGCCGAACCTCTTCTCCCTCGAATGCTGGGGTGGTGCTACCTTCGATGTTTCCATGCGCTTCCTCACCGAGGATCCATGGGAGCGCCTAGCGCTCGTGCGTGAAGCTGCGCCGAACCTGTTGTTGCAGATGCTGCTGCGCGGCGCGAACGGCGTTGGCTACAAGAACTATCCCGACAATGTGGTGAAGTACTTCGTTCGTCAGGCGGCCAAGGGCGGGATCGATCTCTTCCGCGTCTTCGACTGCCTGAACTGGGTCGACAACATGCGCGTGTCGATGGATGCGGTCATCGAAGAGAACAAGCTCTGCGAGGCGGTGATCTGCTACACGGGCGACCTCCTGAATTCGGCGCGTCCGAAGTATGACCTGAAATACTACACATCCCTTGCCGCCGAGCTCGAAAAGTCCGGTGCGCACATCATTGCCGTCAAGGACATGGCCGGCCTTCTGAAACCGGCGGCGGCCAAGGTGCTGTTCAAGGCGCTCCGTGAAGCCACAAGCCTGCCGATCCACTTCCACACGCATGATACGTCCGGCATTGCGGCGGCGACTGTGCTTGCGGCTGTCGAAGCCGGTGTCGATGCGGTCGATGCGGCCATGGATGCCTTCTCCGGCAACACCTCGCAGCCCTGCCTTGGCTCGATCGTCGAGGCTCTGCGCGGCTCCGAACGCGATCCGGGTCTCGATCCGCACTGGATCCGTCGTCTGTCCTTCTACTGGGAGGCTGTCCGCACCCAATACGCGGCCTTCGAGAGCGATCTCAAGGGGCCGGCTTCGGAAGTCTACCTGCACGAAATGCCGGGTGGCCAGTTCACCAATCTCAAGGAACAGGCCCGTTCGCTCGGTCTCGAAACCCGCTGGCACGAAGTGGCGCAGGCCTATGCCGACGCCAACCAGATGTTCGGCGACATCGTCAAGGTGACGCCGTCGTCAAAGGTTGTTGGCGACATGGCGCTGATGATGGTGAGCCAGGATCTGTCCGTTGCCGACGTCGAAAATCCGGCCAAGGATATCGCTTTCCCGGATTCGGTTGTCTCGATGCTGAAGGGCGATCTGGGCCAACCCCCGGGTGGCTGGCCGGAAGCGCTGCAGAAGAAGGTGCTGAAGGGCGAGCAGCCCTATACGGCCGTTCCCGGTTCGCTTTTGCCGCCGGCCGATCTCGATGCAGAACGCAAGGTGATCGAGGAGAAGCTCGGTCGTGAGGTGACGGATTTCGAGTTTGCCTCGTATCTGATGTATCCGAAGGTCTTCACGGACTATGCGTTGGCCGCCGACACCTATGGCCCGGTCTCGGTTATCCCGACGCCGCAGTATTTCTATGGTCTGCCCGCTGGCGAGGAACTGTTCCTCGATCTGGAAAAAGGCAAGACGCTCGTCATCGTCAATCAGGCACTTGGCCATACCGACGACAAGGGCATGGTCACCGTATTCTTTGAACTGAATGGCCAGCCGCGCCGCATCAAGGTGCCGGATCGCGCCCATGGTGCTTCGGGCAGCGCCGTCCGCCGCAAGGCGGAAACCGGCAATACCGCGCAACTCGGCGCACCGATGCCCGGCGTGGTTTCGCAGGTGTCCGTCTCTGCCGGCCAGACCGTCAAGTCCGGCGATGTGCTGCTCTCGATCGAGGCGATGAAGATGGAGACGGCGCTGCATGCCGACCGCGACGGGACCATTTCGGAAGTTCTCGTCCGGATCGGTGATCAGATCGATGCCAAGGATCTGCTGATCGTCTATTCGGCCTGATCCTTTCCCAACTGCTCAAAAGAAAAGAGGCCCCGCCATCGCTGGCGGGGCCTCTTTCGTTTCGATCATTCTGCAGCCTTGGCCTTTGGCTTTCGTGCCGGCTTTTTCGCTGGCGGCGGAGAGGTGGGCTCTCGCAGATCCTGGCCGATCACCTGTGCCTTGCCGTCCAGCGTTACGTCGTAGCCCGCAGCACTGCGTGTTACTGCGACATCGACCTTCCGGCCGTCGATGTCGACCTTGGCCTTGAAGCCTTTCCAGTGTTCCGGGAGAGCGGGACTGACGACGATGTCGCCGCCCTTTCGGCGAATGCCGAGGAAGCCTTCCACCGCAAAGCGATAGAGCCAGCCGGCAGAGCCCGTGTACCAGGTCCAGCCGCCGCGTCCGGCATAGCCGTCGCCGCCGTAGATGTCGGCCGCGACCACATAGGGCTCAACGCGGTAGTGCTCGGCTTCTTCCGCCGTGCGTGCATGATTGACAGGATTGAGCATTTCGAAGACGCGCCAGGCATCAGCCGTGCGACCGGCCTTGACCAGCGACAGCCCGAGCCAGATCGCAGCGTGGGTGTACTGGCCACCGTTCTCTCGCACGCCTGGCGGATAGGCGCCGATATAGCCCGGATCGACCAGCGGCCTTTCAAAGGGCGGAGTGAAGAGACGGACGATGCCTGTTTCGGTGTCCACGAGCTTCGAGACTGCCGCATCCAGCGCCTTGGTCGTGTGGGCTGGATCGCCGAGGCCGGACAGCACGCTCCACGATTGCGCGATGGAATCGATCTGGCACTGCAACGCTTCGTTCGAACCGAGCGGCGAGCCATTGTCGAAATAGCCGCGACGGTAGTGATCGCCATCCCAGCCAGCCGTCTCAAGAGCTGCCTTGAGTTTCTCGACATGATCGCTCCAGCGGGCGCTGCGCTCACGCTCGCCACGCTTCTCGGCGTGGAGCTTGAAGCGCTCGAGCGTGGATGCGAGCAGCCAGCCGAGCCAGACACTCTCTCCGCGACCCTCGATGCCGACGCGGTTCATGCCATCGTTCCAATCGCCGCCCAGGATCAGCGGCAAGCCGTGTTTGCCCGTTCGGTCGATGGCGAGGTCGAGTGCGCGGGCAGCGTGCTCGTAGAGATCGGCCGTTTCGCTCGCGACACCAGGCAGGAAGAAGCTGTCATGCTGTCCTTCTGCCAGTTCAGGACCATCCAGGAACGGGATCTGCTCTGCGAGGATCTGATCGTCGGCGGTGGCCGTCACATACTGATCGATGGCATAGGCGAGCCAGACGACGTCGTCGGAGATCGTCGTGCGGACACCGGCGCCGGTCTGCGGCAGCCACCAATGCTGGACATCGCCTTCGACGAACTGGCGCCCTGCCGCCGTGAGGATCTGGCTACGGGCCAGTTGCGGTTCGACGGTGAGGAAGGCCAGCGTGTCCTGTAACTGATCGCGGAAACCGTAGGCGCCGCTTGCCTGGTAGAAGCCGGCACGGGCGAAGAGACGGCAGGCGAGCGCCTGATAGGGCAGCCAGCGGTTGACGAGGTTGTCGAAGGCCTTGTCGCCTGTCTCCACCGAGAGTTTGCCGGTAAAGCCTGTCCAGAAGTCTCGATTGGACTTCAGTACGGTTTCGAAGCCTGCTGCACGAACCGACTTTACCAGATCCACCGCAGCTTCAGCCGTGTCGGTTTCGCCGAGCAGGAAGGTCATGTCGCGCGACTGACCAGGGGCGAGTTCGATATCGAAGGCGATCGCGGCACAGGGGTCACTCTCGCTTTCGATCGAACCGGTCAGGGCCGAGGCACGCGCGACTGCCTGGGGAAGCTTGATGGTGCCGTTGCGACCAATGAACTCGCGGCGGCTCGTCGTGTATCCTTCCGGCTGCTCTGGGCCTGCCAGGAAGGCGAAGCGGCCGGAGTAATTGATGTCGTAAGGATTGGAGGCCAGAAGCGCACCGGTTTCCTCGTCAAAGTCCGATAGCACAAAGGGGGCGGTGCGGGCCGGATTGTTGCCCAGCACCCATTCCGCATAACCGTAAACGCGGAACTTGCGGGCTCCGCCGCTGACATTCTTCAGCCGGATTTTCGAGAGCTTGACCGGACGAACCCGGTCCACCGTCTGTGTGAGTTCGATCTCCAGATCCCCGTGACGGCTGATGAAGGTCGAGTAGCCCAGGCCGTGGCGGGTTTCGAAGGTGGCAGACGAATCGAGGTTAAGTGCCGCGACCGTCGCATAGGCGCGACCACTTCCGATATCCGTCACGTAGAAGGCCTCGCCCGGGCGGTTGATGACCGGATCATTGCTCCACGGGGTTACCTGATAGTCGCGCGAGTTCTGGCTCCAGGTGAAGCCTGCGCCTTCGGCGGAGACATGGAAACCGAAACTTTCATTCGAGATCACGTTGATCCACGGATGAGGTGTGTTGGCGGTGCCATCGAGGCGGACGACATATTCCGTGCCGTCCTTCGAGAAGCCGCCGAAGCCGTTCCAGAAATCGAGGTCCGAGCCGTCGATGACGTGACCGGGTTTGGCGGGTGTCGGCTGTGCGGGCGGCAGGCCTGCCCATTCGACCTCACCGTCGATCGTGCGGGGCGTGGCGAAGAGCGAAACGGCGCGGTTGACCTGGTCGAAGATTTTGCCGTTGCGGGTGTGCAGGACGACGCGGGCCGCAGCGAGCACCGCAAGCGTCGCGCCCTCGTCCTGCAGGTCATCACGCACGGTAAAGACGTGCTGGCGACCGCCTGGCAGGCGATGGCGAAGGTTGTCGGCCATCTGGTCGAGCGCGTGTTGCATGTCCTGCGCATAGGACGTCGCCCGCTCGTTGATGATCGCCAGATCGGCTACCACGCCGCGGCGGCGGAGATATTCCAGCGCGCTCATCGCTTCGCGAGCGATGTCCATGTCCATGTCGTCGTTGATGCGGAGGGCAAAGATCGGGAAGTCGCCCGAAATTGCCATTGGCCAGAGCGCTGACTGGGAGCGCAGGCCCTTGCGGACCGTTTCCGGATCCGCGCGCAGGTGATTGTCGGGATAGACCAGATAGCGGCCGAGATGCTGGAAGGCAGCCGCCTGCTGTGAGGTGATGCCGATGTGGCGCAGTTCGACCTGGGCACGGGTCCAGGCGTGGATCAGCTCATGGCTGAAGGCATCCGGGTGACGGTAGCGTTCAATCGCCTGGTCGATTTCCTCGCGGTTGGGCGCGGCCATAGTCCAGAAGATGACCTGCACCTTCTTGCCGGCCGGTACGCGCACGACGCGGCGCAAGCTGAGGATTGGGTCGAGCGTGAAGCCTTCCGTGCCGGACAGATTGGCGCCTGGGTCGAAGGCTGCGGCTTCGCCGAGTGTCCGGCCGCGGCCGAGGAACTTGCGGCGATCGGTCTCGAACTCCGTCGGACGGCCTTGGCCGGCGCTGTCAACGACCAGATGAGCGACGCACATATCGGGATCCGACGGGCTGCGCTTGTTGCGCTCGGCGCGGATGACGTCACGGCGACGTCCGAATTCGGTCTTTACGAACATGCGCGAGAAAAGCGGATGGGCGTTGTCGCTGTCTTCGAAGGCCAGTACCGGTTCGGTATAGGACGTGACCTCGATGTACCGATCTTCCGTGCCTGTGTTCAGGATCGTCAGGCGGCGACCTTCGGCATCATGCTCGGTGCCGACGATGCATTCCACTGAGGTCGAGATATCGCCGACGGTCTTGAAGAACTCCGCCTTGTCGTCCCCGAAGATGACCTTCGTCTCTTCTTCCGCGGCTCGTCGGGGTGCCGCCGTCGTCGACCACCACTGGTTAGAGCCCATGTCACGGACGAAGATGAAGGTACCCCAACGGTCTTCCGTGGTGTCGGGTTTCCAACGGGTGACCGACTGGCCGTTCCACCGTGAGAAGCCCGAGCCGGTCGCCGTCAGCATCACGGAGTAGTGGCCGTTCGACAGGAAGACGACTTCCCGATCCTTGGTGGTCGGATCCTCGATGGTCCTGATTTCGGCACGCAGGAGATCAGCCTGGCCCTTGCCTGGCGTCTGCGGCTCGTATTTTGCGCTCATCACAGGGATTTCGCGCGGGGTCTTTTCCTGCAGCAGCAGTTCAGCAGCTTCGATCACGGGATCCGCGTGGAAAAGCGCGCGCAGGCGACCGTTGAAGGCGACGTTTGCAATCGCTGCGATCGACATGCCGTGGTGGTGGGCATAATAATTGTAGACAACCGCGCATTTCTTGCCGTCGGGCAGGCGGGTCGGGGTGAAATCGACGGCATCGTAGAACCCATAGGATCCGAGTGCGCCAAGCTTGCGAAGGCGCTGGAGGTTCTCAAGTGCTGCTTCCGGATAATACTGGCTGGCCAGGATGGAAGCATAGGGTGCGATGACGGCGTTCTGGCCGAGGCCACGCTTCAGGCCGAGCGTCGGCACACCGAAGTTGGTGTACTGGTAGTTCATCTCGTGGTCGCGGGCATTGAAGGCCGCTTCCGAGATGCCCCATGGGATGTTCAACCGGCGGCCATGATTCATCTGCTCGATGACGATCAGATTGTTCGTCTGGTTCAGAATGCCGCCCTGACGCTCCTGCATGACGAGCGGCGGCATCAGGTATTCGAACATCGATCCCGACCAGGAAATCAGCGCGGCACGCGCACCGATCGGCACGACCTGGCGGCCGAGGCGGTACCAGTGTTCCGTCGGCAAGTCGCCCTTGGCGATGGCAAACAGGCTGGTCAGGCGGCATTCGGAGGCGAGAAGGTCGTAGCAGGCCTCATCCAGCTCGCGGGCATCGACACGGTAGCCAATGGACAGCAGGCGGCGCTCCGGGCGGAAGAGGAAGGTGAAGTCCATCGAAAAGGCGATGTTGCGCGCGCGCTCGGACAGCTGGCTCAAGCGCTGGCGCAGCGGATCGATGTTCGACAGGTCGAAGGAGGTGTCGGCGATATGGGCTTCACAGACCGAGACCAGCAATTCCGTCCAGCGGACGACCTCGGCGCTCTGCTCCGACCTTACTTCATGGTGCAGGTTTGCCGCCAGTTTCTGGACGTCGCGCGCGAGAACCGCGAGATTGATGATGCGGATCGAGGCAAATTCATGCTCGCGCTTGACCGCTACAAGCGCCGTGTTGAAGCCGATGATCCGCTCTTCCAGGCGACGCCGCAGCGGACGGACCGTCTTGCGATCATCAGGCAACTGGCCAAGTACTTCGAGCAGGATGCCACCAACATCGCCGATGCCGTCGAGATTGCCTTGCAGATGCGCGGACGGCGCTTCCGCCCATTCGCGACAGGCAGAGGAGATTGCAATCAGGTGACCGGCCAGGTTGCCGCTATCGACGGCCGAGATGTAGCGGGGACCGAGAGTGTTGAGAGTGTCGGTGTAGTACCAATTGTAGAGGTGGCCGCGATACTTATCCATCCGCTCGACGGTGGAGATCGTCTGCTCCATGCGCTCGATCGTCTGTTCGAAACTCAGCCAGCCGAAGTGGCGGGCGGAAACGACCGAGAGGAGGTACACGCCGATATTGGTCGGCGAGGTGCGGTGGGCAATGATCGGCTCGGGCGTTTCCTGGAAGTTGTCCGGCGGCAGGTAGTTGTCGCCGGCCGTCGTGAAGGTCTCGTAGTAGCGCCAGGTGCGGCGCGCGATCTTGCGCAGTTCGTAGGAGACGTTTTCCGGCACTTCGAGGCTGTCTTCCGTCTCGGCGGACTGGCTGACATACCAGGCGAGCAGGGGTGAGAGGACCCAGAGGAAGGCGAAGGGGAGGCCGATCAGATAACCATAGCCACCGGGAAGGGCAGCAACGCCGACCGACAGAATTGCCAGGATCGGGGCATGGCGCATGTTGTGATAGTAGGACGCGATCGTGCCTTGGGCCGCAGACTGCACGCTTGCGGCCGTGCGCCATTCGAGGAGGAGCTTGCGGCTCACCAGCATGCGGTAGAGCGAGCGAACGATCGCGTCGGCCATCATGCAGGCATTGTCCGCGATGAAGACGATGCGCAACGCCACCTGGGCATTGATCGAGCGGACTTCCGACCACAGCGTCTGGAAATGAGCCGCCGGCACGATGTCTGTCTGGCGCGGCACGATGCCCGACAGAAGCGACAGCGTGGGCGCAACGAAGAGGCTGAAGATCAGCAGCAGCTGCCAGATCGTCGCGGCGACGGGTTCCATCGTGGCCCAGCCGAGAACCGAGGCGGCGTACCAGGCGATCGGGGTCAGCGAGCGGCGCAGGTTATCAACCATCTTCCAGCGGCCGAGGCTGGTGATGCCGCGGCTGGTGTCGCCGATATAGGGAATGAGCTGCCAGTCGCCACGGGCCCAGCGGTGCTGGCGCGAGATTTCCACCTCGTAGCGGGTCGGAAAGTCCTCGACCAGTTCGACATCCGTGACGAGGGCGCAGCGGGCAAACGAGCCTTCCAGCAGGTCGTGGCTTAGAACGCTGTTCTCGTCTATCCGGCCCTTGATCGCGGTCTCGAAGGCATCGACGTCGTAGAGGCCCTTACCGGTGAATGTGCCTTCGCCGGTGATGTCCTGATAGACGTCGGATACGGTGAAGACGTAAGGGTCCAGGCCGCGGTTCATCGAGAAGATGCGCTGGAAGACCGAGGCATCCTTGCCCGTCGTCAGCGAGGGCGTGACGCGCGGCTGCAGAACGCCGTAGCCGCTGATCACGCGGCCTGTTTCCGGATCATGGACAGGACGATTGATCGGATGGTGCATCTTGCCGACCAGTTTGGTCACGGCGTCGCGCATCAGGCGCGTGTCGGCGTCGAGCGTCATCACATAGCGAACGTTTTCCGGCACAGCGTTCGCGCCCGGCAGATAGGATGTGTCGCGATCGCCGCGCAAAAGGAGGTTCAGCTCGTGCAACTTGCCGCGCTTGCGTTCCCAACCCATCCAGCAGCCTTCGGCCTCGTTGTAGAGACGGCGACGGTGCATGAGATAGAAGCGTGTCTTGCCGGCGAAGTCGTAGCGGCTGTTGAGATGGGCCACCTCGCGCTTGGCATATTCGAGGACTTCGAGGTCGGCTGACGATTCCTCGGTCTGGCTGTCCTTCCAGTCGCTGAGCAGGGCGAAGTAGATCTCGCCATGAGGATTGGTCAGATAGTGGACTTCCAGATTGCGGACGAGCTCGTCGACATCATCGCGCTTGGTGATCATGCAGGGCACGACGACGAGTGTCCGGGCTTCCTCCGGGATGCCCTCCTTGAACTCGTAGCCGGTCAGACGGAATGGTTTGACGAAGAAGGTGACCAGCGTGTTGAAGAGGCCCGTCGCCCCTTCCGAGACTGGCAGTGAAACCAGGATCAGCAGGATGAAGACAAGCGAGGCCGGTACGCCTGCCTGGTTGAGGAAATAGCCGACGAAAGCAAGTGCGGTGATCGTCAGGGCCAACACTGGCACGGCGATCGAGAACCAGTTCAACCGCTTGATGAAGTCGGTGACGATGCGGGACAGGGGCTGGCTGTAGCCAATCGCCTTCTCAAGGTCGGTGCGACGGCTTCCGACCAGGTAGCTGCCGACGTCGAGATGTCCGTCAGGGCCTGCCGCTTCGGTCGCGAGATCGATCGCCATCTGAGCGATCTCGATCTCGGAGAAGTCGCACCGGCGCGCCAGCTTTTCGATCGTGTTGCGGTAGGTATTGCGCGAGCCGAAGTCGAGCTGGCGGTAGTCGGTATGTTGGCCGAGGACACGGTCGACATGACTGACGTCTTCGACCCAGACCGACCATTCCTTATCGTCGATTTCGCGCAGACCGCGAACGATGTTGCCCATCGTTACATTGCCGGAGGAAAGCCGGTTGTGCTCGGCATCCATCGCCTCTTCGGCGGTGCGACCGGCGGCCTCCAGACGGCTTTCGAGCCATTCGACGGCAAAGCTGGTGTTCTGAGAGCCGTTGCGCAGGCGGTAGAGGAACTGGGTCGCGAAGGTGTTGTCGTCTGCCAGTTGTTCGATCTGGCTGAGATAGGTCGCGGCGGCGACAGGATCGTTCAAGCGGATGATTTCGTCGGCCACTTCATTGGCGCGACGACGCATTCGTCGTGAACGATCGACTCGGGTCGCGATGCGGCGGAGGTTCTCGATCAGGACGAAACGCGCGATTGAAGGCAGCGCCCAGAGTTCACCGATCTCCAGCGTCTGATGCTGCTGATAGCCCTCAACGAGGGCCGTCATGCTCTCCTGGCTGACGGTGGAGTGGGTATGAGCGACATAGAGCCAGGCGAGCGCCATGGTCCGCGGGATTTCGCTTTGGCCGACCTTCACCGTCGGAAGCTGGCGGTAGAACTTCTTCGGGAAGTCTCGGCGGACTTCCTGGATCGCTTCCTCGATGATGTAGTGATTGTCAAGCAGCCACTCGGCAGCCGGCGTGATCGTGGCGCCCGCCTCGACGTCCGCCGCTGTTGCGCGGTAGACCCGCAGGATCTCGCGCTCGTTTTCCTTGTGCCGGGCGAAGAAGTCGAAATCCGTCAGGCCGGGCAGTTCGCCTACACCGTTCAGCGCGAGCGACGCCGCGCTCTCCCGCAACTCCTCGATCGTGAAGTAGGCAGATCGGATGGAATCGTTGTGGTCGATCTGCTTGGTTTCGAGGTCGCGCGATGGGACATGCAGCGTCATGAAGAATAAGTTCTCAGTTCGGTGGTTGAGTTGAAGGCCGTCGGGCTCGAACCGTCCGGTCGTCGCCGTGGCGCCTCATTGCACATAATCGGGCTGTAGACCAACAATCGAGGCAGAAAAAGGCCGTAATACGACGGGTTACCGGTTGCGATTGAACTCTGTAGGCGACTTTCGCTTCGTGGCAGGAGAATTGGCGTTTTTATGCCTTATTTCAAGCGTGTGGCCAAGGGGTTTGGTGGCCCGCACTTCGGCTCAAGAGCCAGTCCGGATCGCAGTTGGCAATTGGTCTTCCGACGAGGTTACCAGATCCCAAACGAATGTACCGCCGATGGCCTTTCGCCGTCACCGCCTGGCAGTAGGATCAGCCCTCAGAGTCAGGCCACCGAGCAAGGCCTCGACCGCGTCGAGCGCAATGTCGGAGAGACGCCTTTCGTCGAAAAGATCGCTGGCAAGCGAGTTTTCCAGCCACAACCCGTCGATCAGCCCGTTGATGGCGACTGCAAGATGGCGACCCTCTGAAAAGGCGGACTTGTGCTGGCATGCGGTCAGGAGGGCATCCACCAGACCTTGTAGAATCCCGACAAAGACGAGGTAGTTTTCCCGATGGATACGGGCGAGTTCGTCATCCGAGCGCACGCGGCCGATGAAGGCCGCCCAAAGCGACAGAGCCTTGGGATCGGCGATCGGTGGGCTGACATTGGCGACGATGAAATCATGCAGGCGTCGTCGCGGATCGTCGCCGGCCTCCGCCATGGCGTCCACCGCGGTCCCGGTCATCCCGGCCAGCATTTCTTTGTAGGCGGCCTGCACCATCTCGTCTTTGCCGGCGAAGTAATGGCGGATCAGCCCCCCGGTCACGCCGGCGCGGGCCGCGATGTCGCGCACCGTCGCACCTTCCAGTCCGTGATCTGAAATGCTGTCCAGGGTGGCCGCGATGAGGTCTTTTCGACGCTCGGCTTCACCGGCACGCTGGAACGTGCGTCGTGTCATGCAGGCAACTCCGGCTCGGGATGTGGGCGCGGCCTCCTCGCCGCGCATCCCGTTTTTACACGGTTGAACAACCCGCCGGCAAGTGCCACAGTCCGCGCCTTCACGACTATGCCTGCCGACGGCCGAAAGGTAATTCCCGATGACGATCCATGCTCCCAATGTAATGGCCGAAGTGCTTGCAACGCGCCACCATCTGCATCGGTTTCCAGAGATCGGTCTGTCGGAATTCAACACGTCCGATTACGTTGCGGAACAGTTGACCGCCCTCGGCTACGAGGTAACACGTGGACTTGCGACCACCGGTGTGGTGGCAACGCTCCGGAACGGGTCGAGCGATCGCAGCATCGGCATCAGGGCCGATTTCGACGCACTGCCGATCCTCGAAGAAACCGGGCTGCCCTATGCCAGCGAGATACCGGGTGTCATGCATGCCTGTGGGCACGACGGTCATACGGCGATGTTGCTCGGCGCGGCCAAGATCCTGGCCGAGCGCCGGAACTTCGAGGGGGTGATTCATCTGATCTTCCAGCCTGCCGAGGAGAATTTCGGCGGCGCCCGCATCATGATCGAGGACGGTCTCTTCCAAAGATTCCCCTGCGATGCCGTGTTTGCGCTCCACAACGATCCGGACATCGCCTTTGGCCACTTCGCGCTTCGAGAAGGCCCGATCATGGCGGCTGTCGACGAGTGCAAGATCACGGTGAACGGCCGCGGCGGTCACGGCGCGGAGCCGCAGTCGACGGCGGATCCGATCGTCTGTGGCGCATCGATCGTGATGGCCCTCCAGACGATCGTCTCACGCAACATCCATCCGCTCGACCCGACAGTCATTACCGTCGGTGGTTTCCATGCCGGTGCCGCAAGCAATGTCATTCCGGAACGGGCCGAGATGGTGCTGTCCATTCGCTCCTTCGATCCCAAGGTTCGCGACCAGTTGGAAAGCCGGATCCGGACCGTGGCCGAGGGACAGGCTGCGAGTTACGGAATGGGTGTCACCATCGACTATGAGCGTGGCTATGACCCGACCGTCAACCACAAGGCGGAAACGGACTTCGTCCGGGATCTTGCCGTGAGCTTTGCCGGACAGGACAAGGTCTTCGACCTGCCACGACCGATGATGGGTAGCGAAGACTTCGGATACATGCTGGCAGAGCGGCCAGGCACCTATTTCTTCCTCGGTACTCAGCGCACGCCAGATGACCCGCCGTTGCATCATCCGCGCTACGACTTCAACGATGACATCCTGCCTGTTGGCACCACCTTCTGGGTGGAGCTTGCCGAGCGCTACCTGTCGAGATCCTGAGACGGCATGCGCTTCCGGGCGGCGAAGAGAATGATCATGCCGGCGCCGGCAATGAGCACGGCGCCCGTCCAGACATTCGGACCTGGAACGTCGCGCCAGATTGCGTAGCCGAGGATGAAGGCCCAGATCAGCGCGGTGTATTCGAGCGGCGCAATCACCGAGATCGGCGCGCGGCGCAGCGCTTCGAAGAAGCTGATCTGGCCGAGACCACCGATGAAGCCCACGGCGAGCAGCAGGATCTGCGCTCCGCCGCTCGGCATGGTCCATGTCGCCAGGGCCATGGGTGTGGTCAGAAGAAGGAAGAAGACATTGGTCATGGTCATCTGGACCATGCTGCTGGCGCTCTGGCTCGTGGTGCGGAGTAGGGTCGTCGCGATTGCCCAGCAGACGGCGGCCACCAGAGCGAGATAGACCGGCCAACCGGTGGTCATACCCGTCGGGTTGCTCGCGATGACGACGCCAGCAAATCCGGTCAGCACGGCGATCCAACTCGATAAAGGCACCTTCTCGCCCAGAATGGGGATTGCGAGCAGGATCGCTGCGATCGGAGCGGCAAAATAGAGCGTGGTGATGTCCGCGAGCGGCAAATGCTTGGCCGCATTGAAATAGCAGAGCCACGCGGCGAGCAGGAAGAGGCTGCGTAGCATCATGGGGCGCAGTGCCGGGGACGTTACGGTTTCTCGGGCCAGGTTTCGCCCGCCCAGGATGAAACATCCGAGCAGGATCGCGATGCTTCTGCAAAACAGGATCTGCCAGACAGTCGTGGATTCCACGAGCAGCTTGATCATGGCATCGTGCATGGCGAAACAGAGATAGGCGAGACTGGACAGCAGGATACCAGCGCCGACTGCGGTTTTCACGAGGGTATCTTTCAGGTAGCGCGGAGCCGAGCGAGCAACCGCTTCGGGCTCCATGTGTCGGAGCTCGAGATCAGTCTGTCAATCCCAGCTGCCGGTCCTGTGATTGTTGTCGATCGAAACAAAAATTTACAATTCCGTCCGTTGTCCGCGATTGCTGTCTAAATCGATTTAATTACAGTGCGCCCGACTCTGGGAGCAGGACATGAACGACATATCGCAAACGATCCATTCTTCGGCGGCACCGGCGCCGATCGTGACCAAGGAACGGGTGGCGGTTGCGCTACTATTCTTCCTCAACGGCCTTGTCATCGGTGCCTGGGCGCCGAAGATCCCGTTTTTCTCCCAGGCTCTCGGCCTGACCGAGCTGATGCTGGGTGTGATGATCTTCGTCTTCGGTGTCGGCTCACTGGTGCTGATGCCGATCGCGGGCATCCAGATAGCCCGATTCGGGTCGCGTCGCGTCGTCGAGATCACAACACTCTTGTTCATCCCGACGATCGTGCTCGTGACGCTGGTGGACAATATCTGGATGGGTGCGGTCGCGATCTTTCTGTTTGGTGGCCTGACCGGGGCCATGGATGTGGCGATGAACGCGAATGCGGTCGAGGTTGAGCGCAACATGCGCCGCTCGATCATGTCGTCGTGCCACGCCTTCTGGAGCCTGGGTGGTCTGTGCGGTGCGGCGACGGGTGGTTTCCTGATTGCCACGCTTGGTGCGGTGGGCCATGTGCTGCTGCTTGCGGCTGTCTGCTTGGTGCTGTTCCTCCTGGCACGTCCGATGATCCTCGCAGATGCACCACATCCGAGCGACGAGCCGGCCAAGGCCAAGCTGCCGATGACGCCGCTGCCCTGGCTCATCGGCACGATCGCGCTGTTCTGCATGATCCCTGAAGGCACCGTGCTCGACTGGAGCGCGCTTTATCTGCGTAACGAGTTGAACGCCTCGACCGAAATGTCCGGCTTTGCCTTCGCGGCCTTCTCCTTCACCATGGCGGTATGCCGCTTTGCCGGTGACTTCGTTCGTGACCGGTTCGGTGCCGTCAACACGCTGCGCTTCTGTGGGGTCGCAGCAATCATCGGTCTTGTTATCGCCGGGCAGTCGAGCAATGTGACGCTTGCCCTGATCGGGTTTGCGATCACCGGGATCGGCATCTCCAACATGGTGCCGATCGCCTTTTCGGCCGGCGGCAACATCCCGGGACTTGCTCCTGGTGTCGGTCTCTCCGTGGTCACGACCATGGGCTATTCCGGCATTCTCTTTGCGCCGTCGCTGATCGGGTTCATCGCGGAGTACACCTCCCTGTCGACGGTTTACACCGCGATCCCCTCCCTGTTGATCGTCGTGCTGGCTCTGTCCGGACTTGCCCGGCACGCGGACCGGTCAACGGGTCACTGAACTGAGATGAGTACGCAGCGCGCTTGAGCGATGCCTGCGCACTCGTGCATGTGATTGCGCTTCGATGTCTTGCGGTTGACAAGCGAACGGCTTTGATCCACCTCCAAAGCGATAGAGGCTTGCAGAGAAACAGCCATGACCGCACCCATCATCCCGTCCGCCGACGCCTTTGATCCCAAGCCGCGCCGTTCTTCGGTCGCCGTTGAAGTCGGAGGCGTTATCATCGGCGGTGGGGCGCCCGTCGTCGTTCAGTCGATGACCAATACCGATACGGCCGACATCGATGCGACGGTCGCCCAGGTCGCCGCCCTCTACAAGGCGGGTTCCGAGGTGGTGCGCATCACCGTTGACCGCGATGAGAGCGCCGCTGCCGTGCCGAAGATCCGTGAGCGCCTGCTGCGCCTCGGTATGGATGTACCGCTGATCGGCGATTTCCATTATATCGGTCACAAGCTGCTTGCCGATCATCCTGCTTGTGCCGAGGCGCTGGCGAAATATCGCATCAATCCGGGCAATGTCGGCTTCAAGGACAAGAAGGACAAGCAGTTCGCCGAGATCGTCGAGATGGCGATCCGCTACGACAAGCCTGTCCGTATCGGGGTCAACTGGGGTTCGCTCGACCAGGAGCTTCTGACACGATTGATGGACGAGAATGCAGCTCAGGGTTCGCCGCTGTCGGCGCGTCAGGTGACGCGCGAGGCGATCGTGCAATCGGCGCTGCTCTCAGCCGAACTCGCAGAAGAGATCGGCCTGCCGCGCAATCGCATCATTCTCTCGGCGAAAGTCAGTCAGGTGCAGGATCTGATCGCCGTCTATTCGATGCTCGCTGAACGCTCGAACCATGCGCTGCATCTCGGTCTCACCGAAGCTGGCATGGGTTCCAAGGGGATCGTTGCTTCCTCGGCCGCCATGGGCTACGTGCTGCAGCACGGCATCGGGGATACGATCCGGGTGTCTCTCACGCCGGAGCCAAACGGGGACCGGACGCGTGAGGTCCAGGTGGCGCAGGAACTGCTGCAGGTCATGGGCTTCCGCCAGTTCGTGCCGGTCGTTGCCGCATGTCCCGGCTGTGGCCGCACGACCTCGACCGTGTTTCAGGAACTCGCCCAGAAGATCCAGGACGACCTGCGCAAGAATATGCCGGTCTGGCGCGACAAGTATCCGGGCGTCGAGGGGCTGAACGTCGCCGTCATGGGCTGCATCGTCAACGGCCCCGGCGAAAGCAAGCATGCCGATATCGGCATCTCGCTTCCGGGCACAGGCGAAAATCCGGCCGCGCCGATCTTCATCGACGGACAGAAGGCGATGACGCTGCGTGGTCCCAATATCGCAGCCGATTTCGAGGCGCTGGTGGCGGATTATATCGAGAAGCGCTACGGACAAAAGTCGGCTGCGGAGTGAGACTGCGCGCAACTTTTTCTTGCCGCAATTTCACGGTTGACGGATGATTAGCCGAATCCTGGAGGGACACCGAGCATGATCAAGAAGATCGCCATTCTCGCGCTTTGCGCGACCTATCTGAGTGCCTGCACCACGACCGATCCCTATACGGGTCAGCAGAAAGTTTCCAACACAGCGGGCGGTGCTGCGCTCGGTGCGGCCGTCGGTGCGCTCGGAGGTCTTGCCGTCGGTGGTTCTCCGGTCGGACGGCGCAATGCTGCACTCATTGGTGCCGGTGTGGGCGCACTCGCGGGCGGCGCTATCGGCAACTACATGGACCAGCAGGAATCGGAGCTGCGCGCGCAGCTTGAGGGCACCGGCATTTCGGTCACCCGCGTCGGCGACCGCATCATCCTGAACATGCCGTCCAACATCACCTTCAACACGGATCAGGATGCGGTCATGCCGCAGTTCTATCCGACGCTGAACTCGGTCGCGATCGTGCTGCGCAAGTTCGACCGCACGCTGATCGACATCAACGGTCACACCGATTCGACCGGCAGCCAGGGCTACAATCAGGCTCTGTCCGAGCGCCGTGCGATGTCCGTCGCCGGTTACCTCAACAGCCAGGGCGTCGACCCGCGGCGTGTGTCCGCCGTCGGCTTTGGCCCGAACCAGCCGGTTGCTTCGAACGCCACCCCGGATGGCCGCGCGCAGAACCGCCGCGTGGAAATCCAGATCTCGCCGCTCACCCAGGGCTGAGCTCTGTCCATTTCAAGGATCAGAGGCGCCGCATCCGTGCGGCGCCTTTTTCTTTTCAGCGGAAGGTGAGCATCTTGATGCCCGCTGCGGCGAACAGGACGGCCAGTGTTCCGTCAATGTATCGGCGTGCTGCACGATAGATCCTGAGTGCACCCGGGGTCGAAAAAAGTAACGCATAGCCCATGAAGACCGTGAACCCCGTCGCGAGGCAGCCGCAGACGATTATGGCGACCGCAAGCGGCGTTGCTCCGGCGGGTAGCCCCAGCGAAATGATGGCAAGCCAGGCGAAGATCGCCTTGGGGTTCGTTACGTGGATCGCATAGCCCATGAGAAAGGTGCGCTTCAGGCTGTAAGTGGCCTTGGTGACGCTCATTGGGTCGATGGCGCTCGCGGCTGAGCGGAAGGCACGCCAGGCGAGATAGAGCAGATAAAGACCAGCCAGGATCCGCATCAGCACCAGCGCCTGCGCATATTGGGAGAGGATGGCGGCCAGGCCGAGGGATGCCGCGATCGCCCAGGTCATCGAGCCGCAGAAGATGCCGGCTGCGATTGTCATGCCATGGCGGCGACCCTGTCCGAGCGAGGCGGAGGCGATTGCCATCGTGGCAGGGCCGGGGCTCAAGACCGCGACGAGATAGACGAGGTATGCTGCCGCGACTTGCGGCCATTGTTGAAGGATTTCAGTCAAGGACATGCTCCGGCGCTTGCAACAGGAGCCGGAGACTAGCCGCTATCCGTCAGTTCCACACGTCAGATGATTTGATCGATCGCCTTCAGAAACTGATGGCATTCCTCTGTCGTGCCGATGGTCACGCGAAGGAAATCGGAGATGCGCGGCTTGTTGAAGTGCCGGACGAGGACGGCGCGCTCGCGCAGGCCCTTCTGAAGATCTGCACCCTGATGGGCCGGGTGGCGCGCAAAGACGAAGTTGGTCGACGAGGGCAGGACCTCGAAGCCGCGGGCCTTCAACGCATCCGTGACCATCTCGCGATTGGCGATGATCTTGCCGCATGCGTCGTCGAACCAGGCTTCGTCCTCGATCGCGGCGGTTGCCGCTGCCTGGGCCAGCATGTCGACGGGATAGGAGTTGAAGCTGTCCTTCATCCGCTCCAGCGCCTCGATCAGCGGCCTCTGACCGAGCGCAAAGCCGACGCGCAGGCCTGCCAGCGAGCGTGACTTGGAGAAGGTCTGGACGACCAGCAGGTTCTCATAGCGCGGGACCAGCGAGGCTGCGGTCTCCGCGCCGAAATCGACATAGGCCTCGTCGATCACCACGACCTGATCCGGATGGGCGGCGACGAGCTTCTCGATCTCTGCGAGCGGCAGCGCGATGCCGGTCGGCGCATTCGGATTGGCCAGGATAATGGCGCCGCAGGGGCGGTCGTAATCGTCGATGCGGACCTGCAGGCCATCGTCCAGCGCAATCTCCTCGACCTTAACCTCGAAGAGCCGGGCATAGGTCTTGTAGAAGCTGTAGGTGATGTCAGGGTAGAGCAGGGGGGCGTCGTGCTTGAGCAAGGCAGCGAAGGTGAAGGCCAGGACTTCGTCCGAGCCGTTGCCGACAAAAACCTCGTCCATCGTCAGGCCGTAGCGCTTCGCAATCGCCTTGCGCAGGTCCGTGGAGGCCGGGTCGGGGTAGAGGCGCAGTCGTTCACCGGAGGCAGCTGCGATCGCGTCCAGCACGCGCTGCGAGGGGCCGTAGGGGCTCTCATTGGTGTTGAGCTTCACCAGGCCTGGGATTTTGGGCTGTTCACCCGCGACATAGGGCTCCAGCGCGTGGACGGCAGACGACCAGAAACGGCTCATACTATTTCTTCCTGTAGGCGATGAAGTGGGCGGCTTCCTTCAGCGGCTCGGCCTTGGCGCCGTAGGGATCGAGCAGCGCATTGGCTTCAGTGACCAGTCGGTCGAGTTCTGCGCGTGCCCAGTCGGTGCCCTTGAGGCCAACGAGGGTCGCCTTGCCTTTGGCCGCGTCCTTGCCGGTCGCTTTGCCGAGGGTCGCGGCGTCCGAGGTTATATCTAGGAGATCGTCGGCCACCTGGAAGGCGCGCCCAATGATTTCGCCGAAGCGGCGCAGGCGATCGCGGTCCTCAGAGGAGCGGCCTGCGATGATCGCACCGGCCTCGCAAGCGAAGCGCAGAAGTGCGCCGGTCTTCATCGCCTGGAGCGTGACGATGCCTGCTTCATCTGGCTGGTCTTTGTCTGCTGCAAGATCGAGCATCTGGCCACCGGCCATGCCGCCGATCCCGGCTGCGCGTGAAAGCTCCAGCACAAGCGCCACCTTGGCGGCATCGGGCAGGGGTGTTTCCGGCGACGCGATGATATCGAAGGCATAGGTCAGCAGGCCATCACCGGCCAGGATCGCGGTTGCCTCGTCGTATTGCTTGTGGACCGTCGGCTTGCCACGGCGCAGGTCGTCGTCGTCCATAGCCGGTAGGTCGTCATGGACCAGCGAGTAGCTGTGCAGGCATTCGAGCGCGCAACCGACCTGAAGAGCCGCCTCGTCGCTTCCGTCGAAAAGGCGCGTCGCCTGCATCACGAGATAGGGGCGCAGGCGTTTTCCGCCGTTCAGTGCGCCGTAATGCATGGCCTCGATCAGTTGGCCAGGACGCGCGATCTCCGCTGTGCGCGGGGTCCCGTCCAACAGGGTTGCGAGCCTTGCCGCGACGATCTCGGCATAGGCGGACAAGCTTTGTTCAAAGGCATCGGCGCTCTTGGTCATGCGGGCTATTTGGCACGCGGCCCCCTGTCAGGCAACGGGAAATTGACGCCGAAGAAGGCCTGCGGGCCGTGGCGCGTCTGGTCATTTCGTCACGGGGCCGCTAAGAGGGGGCATCATCGATCATGGACCCACCTCATTGACACTGGAAGTCGAGGCATTGGAGCAAGACGAGCAGATTGCGCCGGCGGCGGAGCGGAGGCGGCGGCCCCGGATCATCCGGGCCGTGCTGATTGCCCTGCTTCTGTTGCTCGTTGGGCCTTATCTTCTGATCCTCGTCTATCGCGTCGACTTTATCCGGCCGGTGTCCACGCTGATGCTGGCGGATCTTGCTACCTTTCAGGGCTATGATCGCCGCTGGGTCGATTTCGAGGATATCTCCCCGAATGTCGTGCGCGCCGTCATGATGTCCGAGGATGGGCAGTTCTGCGCTCATGGCGGCGTCGATTGGAACCAGCTGCAGTCGGTCATCGACGATGCCATGGCCGGGGAGGCAACGCGGGGCGCGAGCACCATCCCGATGCAGACGGCGAAGAACCTTTTCCTCTGGAACGGGCGTTCCTTTGTCCGCAAGGGCCTGGAGCTGCCGCTCGCCATGGCGGCTGATGCCGTCTGGCCCAAGCAACGGATGATGGAGATCTATCTCAATGTCGCGGAGTGGGGTCCTGGTATCTATGGGATCGAGGCTGCCGCGCGGTATCACTTTAAGACGTCTGCCGCAAAGCTCAGCCGTCAGCAGGCGGCGCTTCTGGCCGTCTCCTTGCCCAATCCGATTGACCGCGTGGCGAGCAAGCCGGGGCCCGGTCTCAAGCGCCTGGCCAACGTCGTGGACCGTCGGGCCCGCGCGTCTGGGGATTACATCACCTGTCTTTATGATTGAGATCAGGAGCTTTCGTTGGTCGAAGAGCGGTTGATGCGTCTAGGGTGTGCTTCAATCGATCGGAGAGCATCATGGACGGACTGACCCTCTACATCGCCAACAAGAACTATTCCTCCTGGTCATTCCGGCCCTGGATCGCAATGACTGCTGCCGGAATTCCCTTTCGCGAGGAACTGATCCCGTTCGGGCCGGGCGCTACGCATCCGCGCTTTCGGGAATTGTCGCCGACCGGGCGTGTGCCGGTGTTGCACCACGGCACGGTGCGGGTTTGGGAATCGCTTGCCATCATCGAATATGTCGCCGAGCTTTATCCCGATGCCGGGCTTTGGCCTGCCGACCGCGAGAGCCGTTCGCTGGCGCGCTCCATATCCATGGAAATGCTGTCCGGCTTTCGGGCTCTGCGTGGTGCCTGCCCGATGAACCTGCGCCGGCCGGTCAGGGCGATCGCGCTGCCCGAGGGCGTGATGGCCGATGTTGCTCGCATCGAAGCGATCTGGCGCGAGATGCTTCAACGCTCCGGTGGTCCCTTCCTGTTTGGTGCATTCTCCGCGGCCGACGCCATGTTCGCACCGGTCGTCAATCGCTTCCGCGCCTATGATCTGGTTCGCAATGCCGAGACGATCGCCTATATGGATGCGATGCATGCGCATCCGGCTTGGCGGGCCTGGGAAGAGGCGGCGCTGGCCGAACCCTGGATCGTGCCCGAGGACGAGGCCTGATCGGCCTTGTGCCGGATTCGAAAAAAGGTGACCTAGGGACTGGTCAAACCCACTTCGGGCATGTATAAGCCCGCCAAATTCCGAGTTCGAGACGGGTTCTGTCCGGCCTCATCGAGGCCGCATAAATCCGTCTTGCCCGTCACGTGGAGTAACGAAAATGGCTGTACCAAAAAGAAAAACAAGCCCGTCCAAGCGCGGTATGCGCCGCTCTGCTGACGCGCTGAAGGCATCGACCTATGTCGAAGACAAGAACTCCGGCGAACTGCGCCGTCCGCACCATATCGATCTGAAGACCGGTATGTATCGCGGCCGCCAGGTTCTGACGCCGAAGGAAAGCGCATAACTTCTGCGCCTTGACTTGATGTTTCGAAGGGCCGGCGCTTGCGCCGGCCTTTTCATTTGTCATTAGGCATAGTTAAATCGCGCGGCGGTCGCCGCCTTGCCAGGCGGGTTCGCAACACCAGGAAGGATCCCGCATGCTGATTGCCGTGCCACTGATGATCGTCCCCTTCATCTTCTACAATGCCGTCATGCTCGGTAGCGGGATCACCGCCTTTTCCGGTGTGATCATGACCGTTCCGATGCTGTCCGGGGCCGTGTGGACGATGACGCTGGGGGATCTCGTGATCCTCGCCGCCCTCATATGCCTGTTTTTCGAGATGCTGAAATCGACGCTCAGTAGCCGTGGTTCACTTATGAACCACATGCTGTCGATGCTGGTCTTTGTCGGGTTCCTTGTGGAATTTCTGCTCGTGCGCGATGCGGCCACACAGCTCTTCTTCAGCGTGATGGTGATCGCCTTCATCGATGTCGTCGCAGGCTTTACGATCTCGAACAGGGCTGCAGGCCGGGATGTGTCGATCGGGCTCTGAGTTTCCCATCAAAAAGGCCCCTTGCGGGGCCTTCATCCATTCAGAGGTTGTCGAGCTTATTCTGCAGGGAGCGCAACTGTTCCTTCAGTTCGTCGATATCCTTGGCTTCCGCCTTCTTCGTTTCCTTGGCCGGCTGCTGGCCGCCGAGGAAGGGCGAGAACATCTGCATCGCCTGCTGGAACATCTCGGTGTTGCGCTTCACCTGCTCTTCCATCAGTTGTATCGGCATCTGCAGGTTCTTCGACAGCGGATGGTCGCCGAAGGCCTTGGTCATCTGCTCGCGCATCTGGGTCTGCTGCTCGGTGAAGGCCTTCATCGAATGCTCAAGAAAACTTGGAACGACCATCTGCATCTGGTCGCCGTAGTAGCTGATGAGCTGTCGCAGGAACGAGATCGGCAGCAGCGTGTTGCCGGTCTTGGATTCCTGTTCGAAGATGATCTGGGTCAGAACTGAATGCGTGATATCGTCACCGGACTTGGCATCCTGCACCAGGAAATCCTCCCCTTTCTTGACCATTTTGGCCAAGTCCTCAAGGGTCACATAGGTGCTCGTGCCGGTGTTGTAGAGGCGTCGATTGGCGTATTTCTTGATAACGATTTCGCCATCGGCTTTTGCCATTTCGGTCTCCTAACCCGTCGTTTTCTGATTGTTTTTGCTCTTCCCGGGGAGGAGTGTAAGCGCAAATTCAGTCCGGTGACAATCTCTTTGTGCGATGCAGGATCGGCATTTGACGAAAGACAGGCAAGCGCAACCAAAGAACGAGACCGCAGGTTTTATCCTGTTTGACACCGACGACAGTCTTTGTCAGTTTCTTCTCAATCATAAAACCCGAGGAGACGTCCATGAGCACCCCGTCCATCGTCATCGCGAGCGCTGCCAGAACCCCGGTCGGATCCTTCAACGGGGCCTTGGCGTCCGTCGCGGCGCATGATCTCGGCGCAATCGCCATCAAGGCCGTGCTGGAGCGCGCTGGCGTCGAGGCGGCGGAAGTCGACGAAGTCATTCTCGGCCAGATCCTGACTGCAGGCCAGGGTCAGAACCCGGCTCGTCAGGCCGCCATGAAGGCCGGAATTCCGCAGGAAGCAACAGCGTGGGGCCTCAACCAGCTCTGCGGTTCGGGCCTGCGTGCCGTCGCCATCGGCATGCAGCAAATCGCAACCGGTGATGCGAAGATCATCATTGCCGGCGGCCAGGAATCCATGTCCATGGCGCCGCATTGTGCGCATCTGCGCAACGGCACCAAGATGGGCGACCTGAAGATGGTCGACACCATGATCAAGGACGGCCTGACCGACGCCTTTTACGGCTATCACATGGGCACGACGGCAGAAAATGTCGCTCGCCAGTGGCAGCTCACACGCGACGAGCAGGATGCATTCGCGGTCGCGTCTCAGAACAAGGCGGAGGCCGCTCAGGCCGCCGGCCGCTTCAGGGACGAGATCGTGCCGGTCATCGTGCCGGGTCGCAAGGGTGACGTCACCGTCGACCAGGACGAATACATCCGTATCGGTGCGACGCTCGAAAGCATGCAGAAGCTGAAGCCGGCCTTCGACAAGGAAGGCACGGTCACCGCCGGCAATGCATCCGGTATCAACGACGGCGCTGCCGCAGCACTCCTGATGACAGAAGCGGAAGCCTCGCGTCGTGGTATCGCACCGCTCGCCCGCGTCGTTTCCTGGGCAACGGCCGGCGTCGACCCGAAGATCATGGGCACCGGCCCGATCCCGGCCTCGCGCAAGGCGCTCGAAAAGGCCGGCTGGAAGATCTCCGATCTCGATCTCGTCGAAGCCAACGAGGCCTTCGCGGCGCAAGCCTGCGCCGTCAACAAGGACCTCGGCTGGGATACGTCGATCGTCAACGTCAATGGTGGCGCGATTGCCATCGGCCATCCGGTCGGCGCGTCTGGTGCGCGCATCCTCAACACGCTTCTGTTCGAAATGAAGCGTCGCGGCGCCAAGAAGGGTCTCGCCACGCTCTGCATCGGCGGCGGCATGGGCGTTGCCATGTGCCTCGAGGCCTTCTGATCCGGGCAGCCAGGATGGCACCCGCTCATTATTGACATCATAAAGCTCTGTCCCGGTCTGAAGCCGGGATGGCGAAGTCATGCCGTTGCGACGGGAACCGCAGCGGTTGATCCAGACGGGAACCCATACAGAAAAAACGGGGAGGACAGCATGAGCAGAGTGGCTTTGGTAACCGGCGGTACGCGCGGCATTGGCGCTGCGATTTCGATCGCTCTGAAGAATTCCGGCTACACGGTGGCAGCAAACTTCGCCGGAAACGAGGAAAAGGCAAAGGCTTTCGAGGCGGAGACCGGCATTCCGGTCTTCAAATGGGATGTCTCCAACTATCAGGCTTGCGTTGACGGGATCGCCGCCGTCGAGGCTGCCCTCGGCCCGGTCGAAGTGCTGGTCAACAATGCCGGCATCACGCGGGACGCCATGTTCCACAAGATGAAGCCGGACCAGTGGAACGAGGTCATCAACACCAATCTCACCGGCCTCTTCAACATGACCCATCCGGTCTGGACCGGCATGCGCGACCGTAGTTTTGGGCGCGTGATTAACATTTCGTCGATCAATGGCCAGAAGGGTCAGATGGGTCAGGCCAACTACTCTGCCGCCAAGGCGGGTGACCTCGGCTTCACCAAGGCGCTGGCGCAGGAAGGCGCTGCCAAGGGCATCACAGTCAATGCCATTTGCCCCGGTTATATCGGCACGGAAATGGTGCGCGCGATCCCTGAGAAGGTGCTCAACGAGCGCATCATCCCACAGATCCCGGTCGGCAGGCTTGGCGAACCGGAAGAAATCGCCCGCTGCGTCGTCTTCCTCGCATCGGATGAGGCCGGTTTCATTACGGGATCGACGATTTCAGCAAACGGTGGCCAGTTCTTCGTCTGAGCAACCGTCAGTGCTTCGCATCGGGGCCGGCCTAGTGCCAGCCTCTTGCGTTTCTAGGGCGGGAAGGATTTCGACACTGCGTAGCGTTTAAGATCTCTGATGGAAGATCGGCTAGGCCGTTAAGAATTACCGTCTTTTTCTGCTGGGAAATTCTTAATATCCACCGCGCTCTATGGTTAACCAATTGTTATTCAACAATATCTAGCGGTGAACAAACCGGGAAGACTGCTCAGTCCGCGATTCGTCGTCGATTCGTTCCGGATTTGATCGAGAAGTTAATTCAGCGCACGAAAAAGCCGCCGAACCCGGGGTTCGGCGGCTTTTTTTGCAGAAATGCCTATTAGCGGCAGCGTGCTTCGTAGGTGCGGCCGTAGCGATCGCGGTAAACGCAGTAGCCGGAACGTTCCTGCGAGTTGCCGATCAGTGCGCCAGCGACGCCGCCGACTGCTGCACCGACGGCTGCGCCGCGGACATTGCCGGTAGCAACACCACCGATGACTGCACCGGAGGCGGCACCGATACCGGCGCCACGTTCGGTGGCCGTGCAGGATGCGAGCGGAGCGATCAATGCGATTGCCAGAAGGGTCTTTTTCATCATCGTCTTATACCTTTTCACGTCGAGTTAGATTTTCACTTCAGGTCAAATGCGGCCCATCAACATCAGGATGATGAGGATGAGAAGTACGAGGCCCAAGCCTCCCGACGGGCCGTAGCCCCAGCTGCGGCTATGACCCCAGTTCGGCAGTGCGCCGATCAGCAGCAGAATTAGAATGACGATGAGAATGGTACTCATTGGGGGCCCTCTCCTAAGCCGTGGTGGAAATTCCAGTCTTGTGCCGGTTGAACGCGATGGCTGGACGTTTGTTCCATCGGCGATGCCAGGCCGCCGAGCAGCCGATGCAGGCCGGCAACAGCCGAGGTGCGCCGCGCGACACGTGTGATCGGGGCCGACGAGACGGGCGTCATTGAGAGACCATAGAGAAACGCGGAGATCGCCTGATCGGTGCGGGCTTGATGCTCGACCATAGGAAGGTGGCCGCAATTGCGCAGGATCACGGTCTGTGCCTGCGGCAGTAATTTCGAAACGCGAAGCTGATGGGCAGGCGGCACGATCGCGTCATTGGCGCCGACGAGGTTCATCACTGGAGCCTTGATGCGCGGCAGATCCTTGACCAGCGTTGTTGCGGACATGAAGCGGATGCAGGCGGCAATGTCTTCCGGACGCGCGCGCAACAGGTCGAGGCGCACTTCTTCCAGGGCCTCGACCGCGCGGTCGTCCTGCCACGGGCACCCCTTGTCATACACGCATTCGATCGATCCCCAGCGGAACTGCTCCTGAGTCGCAATCCATCGTCTGAAGAACTGGGTGAACAGGAATGCGCCGACGCGCGGTACCCGCAGCAGTCGCGCGGGCAGCCGCTCCTGTCCTTCGAACCGTCCGCAGGCGAAGGCACCGATCAGCGTGATCGATCTTACCAATTCCGGATAGTGGAGCGCAAAAAGCAGGGAGACAAAGCCGCCGGTCGAGTGTCCGATCAGGTTGACGGGACGGCCGCCAAAGTCGCGACGGATCGCTGCCGCATAGGCATCTGCCACTTCTCGGGGCGTGATAAGCTGACCCGGTGCATCGAGCATCCACGGGTGGTGTCCGGGGAGCGGATAAGCCGCCGAACGCCCATGACGGACAATTTCCGGCGCGTATGCCTGCCAGAAGGAAGGAGCCATGACCATGCCGTGGATCAGAACAAAGTCCTGTCCGGCATCCGTCGTTCCAATCCAGTCCGGTGGTGGAGATTTAAGCGTCATGGCGGGCACCTCGGCCGAAGCAACGTATGCCGCCCGACGAATGTTCCATCGATCCAATGGCTGTTCTGGCCGCTTGGGCGTCAATTAAGTGGATCTGCCGATTCAGGATATGGTAGGTAGAAGAACATGATTCATCGACATGTAGCCGTGAACAAAGCCTGAATCCGGAAGAGTCGTCGATTCGTCGCTGATTCGTTCCCAGAGTGTTCCCGAATCCAAAAACTGATTCTGATCAAGGGTTTGTGCGTATTTCTGGGGTGATTGCGACAAGCGGCTTGCCTTTGCCCCCGTTCGTCTCCATCTGTTGGCCAAGGGCGCCGGAAAGCGGACGACGCGCGGTCCCGACAAGCGGAGCGGTCTTTGAATACGCAACCCATGATCCTGAGTGGCCGCGGCGTGAGTGCTGTGCTGGGGCCAACCAATACCGGCAAGACCCATTTTGCGATCGAACGCATGGTCGCGCACGGGTCCGGCATCATCGGATTGCCGCTGAGACTGCTTGCCCGCGAGGTCTACACGCGCGTTGTCGAGCGCGTCGGCGCGCAAAACGTCGCCCTGGTCACAGGCGAAGAGAAAATCAGCCCACCGAACGCCCGCTTCTCCGTCTGTACCGTCGAGGCCATGCCGCGTGAGACGAAGGTTGCTTTCGTCGCGATCGATGAAATCCAGCTGGCCGGCGATCTCGAGCGTGGCCACATCTTCACCGATCGCCTGCTGCATCTGAGGGGCCGTGAGGAAACGCTGCTGCTCGGCTCGGCGACGATGAAGTCGATCCTGATCCAGCTGTTGCCGGGAATCACCATCGTGGAGCGGCCGCGCCTCTCCCAGCTCTTCTACGCCGGCCAGAAGAAGATTACCCGGCTGCCGCAACGGACTGCCATCGTCGCCTTCTCCGCCGACGAAGTCTATGCGATTGCCGAACTGATCCGCCGCCAGCGCGGCGGTGCGGCCGTGGTTCTCGGAGCGCTCAGCCCGCGGACCCGCAATGCGCAGGTCGGGCTCTATCAGGAAGGCGACGTCGAATATCTCGTCGCGACCGACGCGATCGGCATGGGCCTCAACCTCGATGTCGATCACGTCGCCTTCGCCCAGGATCGCAAATTCGACGGCTATCAGTTCCGCAACCTCAATCCCGGCGAGCTCGGGCAGATCGCAGGTCGTGCGGGCCGCCACATCAAGGACGGCACGTTCGGCGTGACGGGTCGCGTCGATCCGTTCGACGATGAACTGGTAGAGCGGCTGGAGACGCATCAGTTCGATCAGGTCAAGGTTTTGCAGTGGCGGACGGAAAGATTCGATTTTTCGTCGATTGCCGGCCTGCAGCGGAGTCTCGATGCGGTGCCTCGCGTCGAAGGACTGACCCGCGCCCTGCCGGCGACAGACCAGCAGGCATTGGAATATTTGTCGCGCTATCCCGAGATATCCGACATCACGGACCGGCCCGATCGCGTCGAAAAACTCTGGGAGGCCTGCGCGCTGCCCGACTATCGGCGCATTACGCCTGCACAGCATGCGGATCTGATTCAGAGCCTGTACTTTGATCTGGTCAGGCGGGGCACCGTGAACGAGGATTTCCTCGGTGAACAGGTGCGCCGGGCAGATCGGACAGATGGCGAGATCGATACGCTGTCGGCGCGGATCGCCCAGATCAGGACGTGGACCTATGTGTCGAACCGGCCCGGCTGGCTTGCCGATCCGACACACTGGCAAGAAAAGACGCGGGAAATCGAAGACCGATTGTCCGATGCGTTACATGAACGGTTGACGAAACGCTTTGTTGATCGCAGGACATCTGTGCTCATGAAGCGCTTGAGAGAGAATGCGATGTTGGAAGCTGAAATCAGTGTGAACGGCGATGTCTTCGTGGAAGGCCATGCCATGGGACAACTCTCCGGTTTCCGGTTCACGCCGATTTCCGGCATGGAAGGTTCGGATGCCAAGGCTGTCCAGGCTGCCGCCTACAAGGCGCTGGCGCTGGAATTCGAAGCGCGCGCCGCGCGGCTTCATGCGTCCGGCAACAACGATCTCGCCATCGGGTCCGACGGTCTCGTGCGTTGGCTGGGCGATCCGGTGGCGCGCCTCATCGGCACGGACCACATCCTGCATCCGCGTGTGATCCTGTTGGCCGACGAACAGCTGACCGGTATTGCGCGCGACCACGTCGCCGCCCGCATCGAGCGCTTCGTCAATCACCATATTTCTACCGTGCTGAAGCCGCTCGACGACCTCTCGCGCGCCGAGGACCTGCAGGGCCTGGCCAAGGGCCTCGCCTTCCAGCTCGTCGAAAATCTCGGCGTGCTCTTCCGTCGCGACGTGGCCGATGACGTCAAGACACTCGACCAGGATGGTCGCGCCTCGATGCGTCGGTATGGCGTGCGCTTCGGCGCCTACCACATCTTCATGCCCGCCCTGTTGAAGCCGGCTCCGGCCGAGCTGATCACGCTGCTCTGGGCGTTGAAGAATGACGGTCTCGACAAGGCGGGTTATGGTGACCTCATTCCAGTGCTGGCCGCTGGCCGTACGTCTGTCGTCACCGATCCGAGCTTCGAGCGCATGTTCTACAAGCTCGCCGGCTTCCGCTTCCTCGGCAAGCGCGCCGTGCGCATCGATATCCTCGAGCGTCTCGCGGATCTCATTCGTCCACTTTTGCAGTGGAAGCCCGGTTCGCCTGCACGTCCTGACGGCGCCTATGACGGCCGCCGATTCACAACGACGACCGCGATGCTTTCCATTCTGGGTGCTACACCTGACGACATGGAGGAGATCCTGAAGGGTCTCGGCTATCGCGCAGACAGCGTCTCTGCTGAAGAGGCCGCGGCCTTCCTCGGCGCCCAGGCCGGTTCCGCCGCGGCTGAGGCTCCGGCGGTTGCCGACAAGAGCGACGACGCTGTCGATGATGCCGATCAATCCGCCGAGGCGTCCGCCGAAGGCGAGGCACCAGCTGCTGTGACCGAAGAGCCTGCTGTAGCGGTTGCCGCTGAAGCGGCTGAGCCTGCCGCTACCGAAGAGCAGTCGGCCGAGCCGGTCGAGCCGAAGCCCGTTCTTCTTTGGCGTCCGGGTGGTCGCAGCGACAACCAGCGTGGCACCGGTCGTCCGGGTGGCGATCGCCGTCCGCAGGGCCAGCGCAACCCGGCGCCACGCGAAGGCGGCGAGGCTGCTGGCGAGAAGCGCGGCGAAGGCCGTCGTGACGATCGCCGTTCCGACAATCGCGGTGAGCGTCGAGACGACAATCGGGGCAAGTTTGCCGGTAAGGGTGATCGCCAGGATCGTGGTGACCGCAAGGACCGCGGTCCTCGGCCGGAACGCGACAACAACAAGTCGCAGCCGGCACGCTTCGAGGCAAAGCCGCCTCGTAAGGAAAAGCCCATTGATCCGGATTCGCCGTTCGCCAAGCTCGCGGCTCTCAAGGAGCAGCTGAAGAAATAATGGACGAGAGGCAGTCACCAAGCGGTTCGCGCCAGCGCATCGACAAGTGGTTGTTCTTCGCCCGTGTGGCAAAATCACGCAGCCTCGCGCAAGAGCGCGTGGCGGCCGGTCATGTCAGTGTCAACGGGCAGAAGGTTCGCCAGGTGAGCCATCAGGTCAAGCCTGGTGACAAGCTGGAGATATCCATGCCCGAGCGCGATCTCGTTCTCGTCGTCAAGCTGCCTGGCGAGAGGCGCGGCCCTTACGAGGAAGCAAAGCTTCTCTACAAGGATCTCACGCCGCCGGCCGAGAAGAAGCCCTTCAGCCCATCCGAGCCCGGTGTTCGGGCTCCCGGAGCAGGCAGGCCGACGAAGAAGGAGCGCCGCGCGCTCGATGATCTGCGTGGCGAGCCGGATTGGTCGGCGGATTAGAAAATTTCTACAAAGGTGCCGGAATTGAGGGCGTTTATCCTTGCCTTGGCAGGGATTCCGCTTTAGCTCACATGCCGTCCGACAGAATTTTTCCGGCGGGGCGCGAGCCTTCCGAGAGGGGCGTCAGCCCTGACGGAATAACCAGTGCTCGTTCGTTACCTGCCGTTCGAGAACGCCATCCTGGAGTGCCGCATGACCTATATCGTCACTGACAACTGCATTCGCTGCAAATATACCGACTGTGTCGAGGTCTGCCCCGTCGATTGCTTCTATGAGGGCGAAAACTTCCTCGTCATCCATCCGGATGAATGCATCGACTGCGGCGTGTGCGAGCCGGAATGTCCTGCGGAAGCAATCAAGCCAGATACCGAGCCGGGCCTCGACAAGTGGCTGAAAATCAATGCTGATTATGCAAAGATCTGGCCAAACATCACGGTGAAGAAGGATCCGATGCCGGAGGCCAAGGAGATGGACGGCGTCGACGGCAAATTCGATCAGTTCTTTTCCGAGAAGCCGGGTTCCGGCGACTGATTGCCGATCTTCGCTTAAGGGCGGTCGATTCCCGCCCAAAAATCCATCACTTGGCGCCGGATTTGCCATTGGGTGCGTCACGATTGTGGCGCACTGCACTAAAATATTGATTTCCTCGTCTTTTTGTGATAGCCTCTTGGAACTGTTCCACTTTGCGGCATAGCTATGCCCTGAACCATCACGAAAGCAACTTCACCAACGCGCGATTTCTGTGACATCGGCGACACCGCTCGTGTCGTGTCTCTGTCGCGACCAGGTGAAGTTTAACTGCGTGGCGGAACGGACCAGGATGACAAGTTTCGCAGTCTTGTCGTCTCATCCGGGCCTGACCGACCCGGCGCCGGCATCTCGCCGGGAGCAAAACAGGGAGTATTTGAATAGAATGACGACCCAGCAGAAGAAGAATTCCTCGGCGCGCCACGGCTTCAAGACCGGTGAGTCGATCGTATACCCCGCTCATGGCGTGGGTACCATCACCGCCATCGATGAGCAAGAAGTCGCCGGCATGAAACTCGAGCTTTTCGTGATCGATTTCGAGAAGGACAAGATGCGCCTGAAGGTTCCGGTCGCCAAGGCCGTGAGCATCGGGATGCGCAAGCTGTCCGAGACCGATTTCGTCGATCGCGCGCTCAAGGTCGTGCAGGGCAAGGCTCGCGTGAAACGTACCATGTGGTCGCGCCGCGCCCAGGAATATGATGCCAAGATCAATTCCGGTGACCTGATCTCCATCGCAGAAGTCGTTCGCGACCTCTATCGCGCCGAGAACCAGCCCGAGCAGTCCTATTCGGAGCGTCAGCTCTACGAAGCCGCGCTTGATCGCATGGCTCGTGAAATCGCTGCCGTGAACAAGATGTCCGAAACGGAAGCCGTTCGCCTTGTCGAGGTCAACCTCGCCAAGGGTCCCAAGCGCGGCAAGACGATCGAAGAAGACGATACCCAGGAAGAAGCCGCGTAAGCCGCTTTCTACCGTTGCGTGGTCATGAAAAAACCTCCGGCAAGAGCCGGAGGTTTTTTTGTGTCTGCCGCAGACCTGGGCCGCGGAGCGGTCAAAAAACCCCGCCGAAGCGGGGTTTCCCAGAAGCCTTGTTCTGTCGACTACTCGCGGTTTCCAAGGAAACGCAGCAGGAACAGGAAGAGGTTGATGAAGTCGAGATAGAGACGCAGCGCGCCCATGATGGCGTTGCGGCCGGCCATCTCGCTCGAATGGCTCTCGTGGTAGGACTCCTTGATCGACTGTGTGTCATAGGCGGTCAGACCTGCAAAGATCAGGACACCGATCACCGAGATCGCGAAGTCGAGCGCCGAAGACGCCATGAACAGGTTGACCAGCGAAGCGATGATCAAGCCGAAAAGACCCATCATCAGGAACGAGCCCATGGCCGACAGATCACGCTTGGTGGTGTAGCCGTAAAGCGACAGGGCACCGAACGAGGCGGCGGTCACGAAGAAGGTCTGCACGATGCTTGCGCCCGTGTAGATCAAAAAGATCGACGAGAGCGACAGACCCATCATCGCGGCATAGACCCAGAAGGTCGTTTGCGCGGCTGCGACGCTCATCTTGTTAATGCGAAAGCTCAGGAAGAACACCATGGCGACCGGCGCCAGGATGACGACCCACTTCAGCGGGCTCAGGAAGATTGCCTGGCCGAAGGCTGTCAGCTCGCCATTCGAGACGGCCATCTGAAAGGTGGCGAAGGCTGCGATACCGGTGATGGCGAGGCCCAGTGCCATCAGGTTGTAGACCTTCAGCATATAGGCGCGCAGACCTTCGTCGATCATCGTGGCCGACTGGGTATGACCCGTGCGGCTCTGATAGTTGCGAAGTTCGGACATGTTTTCCTCTCTCAAAGCTTCGATGTTGGACGGTAGAGCCTCGAAAAAGACCCCCGCACCGCTGCGAAGCCCAGCATGCGTGGCTTCAATATGAGGGGTTCCCGTGTCATCGACAAGGGCCGCAAGCTTAAATTGCCGTAATGCTGGGCGGACGGCACTGGAGCCCGCCCCTGTCCGTCAGAGCTCCCGCAGGACGGGCGCTGCTTTCTGGCCCAGAATGCGCCAAGTCCCGGCGAGACCAATGCCGATCGTCACGACCAATGCGATGACGAGCGTCATCAGGGCGACGTCCGGCAGGAAGTTCGACGGCAGGTTCATGATCTGGGTCAGCACGAACCAGGCAATGCCACCGCCGGCGATCAGGGCAAAGACTGCCGTTGCCGCACCGAGCAGCATGTATTCATAGGTGAAGGCGCGGATCAGCATCGCTCGCGTGGCCCCGAGCGTCTTCAAAATGACGGCATCATGCGTGCGGGCCCGGTTGCCAGCCGCCAGCGCGCCCGAGAGGACAAGCACGGAGGCGATCAGCGCGATGGCCGCTGCCGCACGGATGGCGGTTGCCAGCTGCCCGACGAGACGATCGACGATGTCGAGCGCATCCTTTACGCGGACGGTGGTAATGGTCGGGAATTGCTGGGTGACCGAGCGCAGGATCGATGCCTCCTGGGCTGCCGTCGCATCCTGATCAATCAGGGTTGCGAGCCAGGCATGGGGAGCGCCGGCAAAGGTGTTGGGCGAGAAGACCATGACGAAGTTCATCGACAGGCTTTCCCATTCGACGGTGCGGAAATTGGCGATCTTCGCCGTGATGTTGCGGCCGAGCACGTTAATCGTGACGGTATCGCCGATCTTCAGGCCCAGTTCGCGGCCTTCCTGCTCGGCGAAGGAAACGAGCGGTTCGCCGGTGTAGCCATCCGCCCACCACTCGCCCTCGGTAACGGTGCTGTTTTCTGGGACGTTGCGCGCATAAGTCAGCCCCCGGTCGCCGCGCAGCACCCAGCGTCCCGCCGGTGGCACTTCGACCTTGGCGACATCCGTGCCGTTGAGTTCGACGATACGTCCACGCAACATCGGCACTTCGATCAGCTTGCCCGCCGGCGCCATGCCGTCAACGAGGGTGCGGAAGCCGTCGATCTCGGCGCTTTGAATGTCGACGAAGAAGAAGTTCGGAGCCCGTTCCGGCAGGTTTCCGGTCAGTTCACGACGCAGGTTTCCGTCGATCAGCGCCAGTGCCACGAGCAGGCTGAGGCCAAGCCCCAGCGACAAGGTGACCGCGGGCGTCAGAGCACCAGGACGATGAATATTGCCCACGGCAAGCCTGAGCGCTGCCGAGTGAATGCGCGGACTGCGCTTGGCAAGCCAGGCGATCCCCATGGCGACCACCCGGAGCAGCACGAAGCCGGCCGCCATGGCTGCCAGGAAGATCGTCGCGATCCGCTGCTGTTCCGATGTGAAGATGGCCAGCGCTGCCAGCGCGCCGAGGGCGAGGGCCATAGCGAGCAGATAGGGCCAGGACGGCAACCCGGCCGCTTCGAAGCCCTGTTCGCGGAAGAGTGCTGTGGCCGGAACTTTCCTCGCATATCCGAGCGGCAGGATGGCAAAGGCGAAGGTGACCAGCATGCCGAATACGGCGGCGAGAAGCAGGGCCCGGGGATAAAGCGTCGCCTCGGCCGAGATCGGCAAGATACCCGAAAGATAGTTTGCCACGATCGGCGGAGCGATCACGCCGAGTGCGAGACCGGCCAGGATGCCGATCGATGCGACCAGCGTGATCTGGATCAGGTAGACCATCACCACGACGGAGGCTGGTGCGCCGACACATTTAAGCGTCGCGATCACCGTCCGCTTGGAATCGAGAAAGGCGCGGACCGCATTGGCGACGCCCACGCCGCCGACCACCAGTGCCGTGAGGCCGACGAGCGTCAGGAATTGTGAAAAGCGTTCGACGTTCTCGGTGAGGGCAGGGGCTGCACGGTCGCTGCCGCGAATGGACCAGCCGGCCGTCGGAAACTCCGCCTGGGCCTGCGCGCGGATCGCCTCAGCTGTGGGCGCCGGCGTGGCGTAGCGGATCTTGTAAGCGTGTTCGATGAGGCTGCCGGTCGCTACGAGGCCGCTTGAAAGCAGCCCCTCTCGGCTTGTCAGGAAACGCGGTGCGAAGCCGAAGCCATCGGAGATCGAGTCGGGCTCCGTGACAATGGTACCGTTGATCCGAAAGCGGGCATTGCCGACCAGCAATTCGTCACCGACCTTGATGTTCATGCGGTCGAGAAGGAGCGGGGCGACGACTGCCCCATGGGCTCCGTCGTTGGAAGCCAGAAGTTCGCCGAGCGGCTGATCGGGTTCTGCTACGAGACGGCCATAAAGAGGATAGGCCTCATCGACCGCCTTTATCTCCACCAGTGACTGGTCGGAACCGTCGGCCAGGCGTGCCATCGAGCGGAGGTTGGTGGTCACCGAGACCTCGCCGAAGCGTTCAAGGAACGCCCGTTCTTCTGGTGTCGCCTCACGGTTGTCGAGTTCGAACCGGACATCACCGGCCAGCAGCGTGCGCCCTTCCGAGGATATGGCATCGGTGATGGCCGTCGAAACGGAGTTGACCGCAGCAATCGCGCCCGTGCCGAGCGCGATGCAGGCGAGGAAGATGTAGAAGCCCTTCAGCCCGCCGCGCAATTCGCGCAGCGCAATGCGGAAGGCAACGGAGAAGCGTGTACCGAACGATGTCATGCGGACACCGAAGCGAGACGGGTGTGCTCGTTTCGGCTGTCGCCCGCAATCTGGCCGGAAGCCACTCGGATCTGGCGCGTGCAGCGAGCAGCGAGTGACGGGTCGTGGGTGACCAGAATCAGCGTCATGGCGCGTTCGCTTTGCTTGCTGAACAGGAGATCGGCGATCTGCCGGCCAGTTTCGGTGTCGAGATTGCCGGTCGGTTCATCGGCGATCAGAACGGCCGGGGATGGGGCGAGCGCTCGGGCGATCGCGACGCGCTGCTGCTCACCTCCAGACAACTGGCCGGGGTAGTGGCTGAGACGTTCTCCCAGGCCGACGGCTTCCAGTTCCTTGCGCGCGATGTCGAATGCGCCCTTCACATTGGCGAGCTCAAGCGGAACGGCGACGTTCTCGAGGGCCGTCATGTTGGCGATCAGATGGAAGGACTGGAAGACGATGCCGATGTTCTTGCCCCGGAAGTCGGCAAGACGGTCTTCACTCAGCGTGTGAAGCCGTGTGTTGCGGACATGGATTTCACCGCTGTCGAGGCGTTCGAGACCTGCCAGCACCATCAGCAGCGTCGACTTGCCCGAGCCGGACGGCCCGACGATCCCCACCGCCTCGCCTTCCGCGATGGAAAGGTCGATGCTCTTCAGAACGTGAACGGAGGCTGCGGCATTGCCCAGGGTGAGATCGGCGCTTTTCAGTTCGATGATGCTGTTTCTCACACCCGACCATCCTATATCTGACGACACAAAGCTTCGCCGCACTGCGGCATTGCTGCCAATCTAGGGAAGGCACCATGACATTTAAAGCTGCGCTCCTTCATTTCGCCGTGATCCTGATCGCCGCATTGGCCGGGCCCAAGATGGCAGCGGCCGAACCTCTGCGACTCGTCGGCTTCGGCGACAGCCTTATGGCAGGCTATCAGTTGCCTCAGGAGGATGCGCTGCCGGCGCAACTTCAGCGCCAACTGGTGGCCAAAGGCCATGACGTCGTCATCAGCAACGCAGGCGTTTCGGGTGACACCACATCGGGCGGATTGTCCCGCGTCGACTGGTCGGTGCCTGAGGGTACCGATGGCGTGATCCTCGAACTGGGAGCCAATGACGCCTTGCGCGGAATTGCACCGGAGCAGACCGAAAAGAACCTCGAACAGATCATCATGCGATTGAAAGAACGCAATATTCCAATATTCTTCGTCGGAATGTTGGCTCCGCCCAACATGGGCGACGATTACGGTCAGAAGTTCAACGCGATCTATCCACGCCTCGCCGAAAAACACGATCTGCCGCTCTATCCCTTCGTGCTCGACGGCGTAATCACCGAACGTAGTCTTTTGCTCGACGATGGCATGCATCCCAACACCGAGGGGCTCAAAGTGATGGCCGAGCGCATGTTGCCTCTCGCCGAATCTTGGGTGGCGGGCATCAAGGGTCAGTCGAATTAAACGCTTGCGCCTGATGTCATTGCATGATTCGCTGTGAGCACCTGCAAAAGATTCGGGGAGCGCTCCATGCCGAGATTGTTCACTGCCCTCGAAATTCCCCGCAGCGCCGCCATGAGTCTCTCATTGCTGCGCGGTGGCCTTCCCGGAGCGCGCTGGATCGATGTGGATAACTACCACATTACCTTGCGCTTTATCGGCGACGTGGACGGCAGGACGGCAGACGAGGTCGTCGATAGGCTCGATCGCATCGATCGGCCCGAATTTTCCCTGACGCTGAACGGCATCGGCTCCTTCGGATCCAAAAAGCCACATTCCATCTGGGCCGGCGTTTCACCGGTACCGGAGCTCCATGCGTTGCAGGGCGAGATCGAGCGGATCTGCCAGCGGATCGGTCTCCCGCCGGACCCACGCAAGTTCACCCCGCATGTGACGCTCGCCAGGCTGAAGGCTTCGCGAGTGGAGGATGTCGTGCACTATCTTGGTGGACGGGGTGACTTCCATACCATGCCGTTCCGGATCGGACGCTTCGTCCTGCTCTCTTCCAGGGACTCGGTCGGCGGCGGGCCTTATCTCACCGAAGAGGTCTTTCCGCTCCGCGAGACGGCCGGCTACTCGAATTTCGCGACGACTGCGCTGCAGCCTGAAAAGAGCATGCTGTAGACGGTTTCGAAGTCGGCTAGATCACCGTGATACGGATCGGGCACATCCTGAAGGGTGCCGAAGGCCAGCTCTGAGAACAGATGCAAGCGGGCCTTGGCGGACAGCGGCATGAGCGTTTGCAGTCTCGCCAGATTGCTCTTGTCCATTGCGACCACCAGATCGAAGTCGAAGAAGTCCGCCGGGCTGACCTGCCGCGCGCGCTGGCGCGAGATGTCGATCCCATTCGCGGCTCCCACCTTGATCGATCGCCGGTCGGGCGGGTTGCCGACATGCCAGCCACCGATCCCGGCGGAGGCAATCACAGGCTTTTCGTTGGCAGCCTCGGTCAGGTGGCGATAGATTCCTTCCGCCAGGGGCGAGCGGCAGATATTGCCCAGGCAGACGAAGAGAATTGAAAGTGCCGGCATTGGTTGATCTTCCAAGGCTAACGAGGAGTGATGGCAGATGAAATACGAAAAACTGGATGCCGCGTCCATTGCGGCACGGCTGGGCGAGATGCATGGCTGGGTGGGCGGGCGCGACGGTGCTGCCATCGAAAAGCACTATGTCTTTCGCGACTTCCGCCAGGCCTTCGGCTTCATGGCCGAATGCGCGCTTGCGGCTGAAAAGCTCGATCATCACCCGGAATGGTTCAACGTCTACAAGAAGGTAGATGTGACGCTGACGACGCATTCTGCCGGCGGCGTGACGGAACTGGACTTCAAGCTCGCCGTTCTCATGGATCTGGCCGCGACCCGAAACGGTTGACACGCGCGGCAATTGAATTCGTGGGCCGGCATTCACATATGATTGATCGGGTCCGAACGAAAGGATCGATGGGCTATGGATGATGTGAAGATCGGTGAGATCCTGCTTCCGGGCGACGAGAAGACGCAGGAAAAGCAGGAAGCGAAGGTACGCAGCCGTTTCTGGCCGACCTTCAAGAAGGCTGCCCGGCAGATTCCTTTCTCGCGGGATCTGGTGGCTGCCTATTACTGCGCGACGGACCGCGAAACCCCGTTCCGCGTCAGGGGTATCCTGCTGGCGGCCCTGGGTTATTTCGTTCTGCCGATTGATGTCGTGCCTGACATTCTCGCGGTTGTCGGCTTCACGGACGACATCGCGGTGCTGACAACAGCAATCGCCCTGATCAACAGGCATATCAAGGATCGTCACTACGAGGAGGCCGATAAAGCCCTCGCGGACGATGTCCGGCCGACTTGAATGGTCACGGGACCGCCTTGGTGTCCAAGGCAGCCCAACTCTTGCCTTTTTCTTTCCTTCTACATCGTCAGCAGGATCGAGGTCCGAAAGCCGTTTTTTGCCGGATTTCGGGGTGCCAGACAGATCGTTGACGCCAAATATGACAACAAGGCGTGCGCCGTTCATCGTTTGGTAAGGTAAATTAAGTCAAACTGAACACAGGTTTTGACGATGAGCGCCCGGCCGCATGGTCGGGTGATGGATGGAAACAACCGGCAGGAAGACATGTTCGTAAGAAGTAGCGTAACCGCACTGGCAATCCTCCTGGCGAGCAGCGGGCTCGCCAACGCGCAATCGCCCACGCGGATCGAGCAGTTCAAGGCCTGGGGTGCCTATTCCTACAAGTCGAATGGCGGCACCGTTTGCTACGTGCTGTCCGTTCCGACCGCCAAGGAACCGGCTAGCGTCAATCACGGAGATATCTTCTTCGTCGTGTCGCAGCGTCCCGGCCAGAACATCTCGTATGAGCCGCAGGCCATGATGGGTTACCCGATGAAGGGCGACTCCAAGGTCAATGTGAAAATCGACAACAAGAATTTCGTCTTGTTCGTCAAGGATACTTCGGCCTGGGTCGAGAACGCAGCTGAAGAGCCGGCACTCGTCGCTGCGATGAAGGGTGGCTCGTCGATGACCGTCACGGCCACATCGGCTCGTGGCACGGCCACCAGCTACAGCTACTCGCTTTCCGGCATCTCGGCTGCTCTGCAGAAAATCCAGAACTGCAATTAAGGCCAGAACGCCTGAATTTTGTGCGAGGGGCCGGCAGCATCTGCCGGCCCCTTTCATTTGTGCATGGCCGCCGCGCAGCTGGTCGGGGTGACGGAAGCCAAAAAAGCTGCTATTGGCCGCTGCAAATTAGGGCATGGGCTCGATCCCCTGTCCGCCATGATCCATGAATTCATACCTGCCAGCCGGGACGCGCTCGATCCGAGCATGCTTCTCCATATGGTCCAGAGGTTCAGACGATGACAGTTTCAGTGACGCTTCCCGAGCGTAGCCAGACTGCGGCTCCGGTTCGCCCCACCGCTTTCGCCGAGAAGCCGAGCCTGCTCGGCCTCGACCGCGAGGAGCTGGGTGAGGCCCTGCGTGGCAAGGGCGTGCCGGAAAAGCAGATCAAGATGCGCGTGGCGCAGATCTGGAACTGGCTCTATGTGCGCGGCATTTCCGACTTCGATCACATGGCGAATGTCTCCAAGGACATGCGGGAAATGCTGAAGACGCATTTCACCATCGCGCGTCCCGAGATCGTCGAAGAGCAGGTGTCGAACGATGGCACCCGCAAATGGCTGCTGCGCTTCCCGCCGCGTGGCGCGGGTCGTCCGGTCGAGGTCGAAAGCGTCTATATTCCGGAAGAGGGTCGCGGCACGCTCTGCATCTCGAGCCAGGTCGGCTGCACGCTCACCTGTTCCTTCTGCCATACCGGCACGCAGAAGCTGGTGCGCAATCTGACGGCCGAGGAAATCCTTTCGCAGCTGCTCTTGGCGCGCGACCGGCTGGGTGATTTCCCGGACCGTGAGATCCCTGTCGGCACCATGATGCCGTCGAGCGATCGCAAGATCACCAACATCGTGATGATGGGCATGGGTGAGCCGCTCTACAATTTCGAGGAAGTGAAGAAGGCGCTGCTGATCGCCACCGATGGCGACGGCCTTTCGCTGTCGAAGCGGCGCGTGACGCTGTCGACCTCGGGCGTGGTGCCTGAGATCTACCGGACCGGCGAAGAGATCGGCGTGATGCTGGCGATCTCGCTGCACGCCGTCCGTGATGAACTCCGCGACATGCTGGTGCCGATCAACAAGAAGTATCCGCTGAAGGAGCTGATCGAAGCCTGTCGTAACTATCCGGGTCTCTCGAATGCCCGGCGCATCACTTTCGAGTATGTGATGCTGAAGGACGTCAACGACAGCCTTGAGGATGCCAAGGGTCTGATCCAGTTGCTCAAGGGCGTGCCGGCGAAGATCAACCTGATCCCGTTCAATCCGTGGCCGGGTACCAACTACCAGTGCTCCGACTGGGCGCAGATCGAGAAGTTCGCCGACTTCATCAACCAGGCCGGCTTTGCCTCGCCGATCCGCACACCGCGTGGCCGCGATATCCTGGCCGCTTGCGGTCAGCTGAAGTCGGAATCCGAGCGCATGCGCAAGACCGAGCGTCTGGCGTTTGAGGCGATGATGATCGCCAATCACGGCGAAGACGACGATTGATGTTCCGGCGGGACGGCTGTCCCGCCTTCGACCTTACTTGGCCTGCGTCATGAAGATCTTCACCGCGAAGATCGAGAAGACGCCGGCAAAGGTGTAATCGATGCCGCGCAGAACCTTGCGGTTCGCCTGCAGCCAGCTCGACATGAAATCCGCCCCGTAGACGATGCCGACACCGATCGGCAGCGACAGGATGATTGACCACATGCCGAGGAAGATCAGCTTGCCAGTGACGTTCGGATCGGTCGCGGTGACGAATTGCGGCAGGAAGGTCATGAAGAAGATGATGACCTTTGGGTTCAAGAGATTGACCCAGAGCCCGTTCAGGAAGGCGCCCTTCTTTGAGACGACCGCATCACCATCCGCCTTGATGACGAAATTCGAGCCGTGGCGGACCGCCTGCAACGCCAGCCACAGCAGATAGGCGGCTCCGCCTGTCTTCAGCAGCATGAATGCCGTCGGCGAGGCGACGATGAGCGCCGAAATGCCGAAGGCGACCAGCAGCGTGTGGATTGAGATGCCGAAGCTGGTTCCGGCGAGCGTCATCAGGCCGATCGCGCGACCATCGCGGAGCGAGCGGCTGATCCAGAGTGTCATGTCCGGGCCAGGAGTGATGGCCAGAAGAAGAAGTGCCAGGCTGAAGGCGAGAAAGACGGGAAGGCTCGGGATAAAATCCATTGATGTCACCGCATGATGAAGCACCCGCGACCTGCGGGTGATCAATCCATAACGGCCTTCATCGACCTTGCCAATCAGCCTCTGGGGATCGACAGGTAGGTCTTGAAGGCGTCGGCATAATCCGGATGCCATCGTGAGAGCGGCGGGCGGTTTTCGATGATGTCGCCGGCGGCCCAGGCGATGCGTTTTTCATCCAGGGCGCGGTTCACATCATTGTCCGGGCAGAGGATGTAGAAGTCGCCTCTGACAAGGCTTTCCAGCATGAACTCGACCGTTTCCTCTGGTGTCCATGCGCCCGCCGGTTTCTCGGTACGGCCATTCGCCGTCAGGCCCGTGAAGACGAAGCCGGGGATCAGCAGGTGAGCCGTGACATTGCAGTCCGGCGTGTTGCGCAGCTCGTGCTGAAGCGCTTCGGTGAAAGCCTTCACCCCTGCCTTCGAGACATTGTAGGCCGGATCACCCGGGGGCGTCGTAATGCCCTGCTTTGATCCCGTGTTGATGATGAGGGCCGCGTCCTTGTGGGCGACCATGCCCGGGCCGAAGGTGCGGGTGCCATTGATGACGGCCATCAGGTTGACGCCGAGTACATTCTCCCAGTTCGCCTGCGGCCCGAAGTGGGCGCTGCCCGGCTGGATGCCGGCATTGTTCATCAGCACATGCACGCGTCCAAACCGCTGGATGACGGCGCGCTCCAGCGCTTCTAGTTCATCCAGCTTCGAGACGTCAGTGCCAATCGCAACGACATCGGTGTCACCACTTGCGGAAAGTGCTGCAACTTCCAGGGCTGCCGCGGCCAGTTGGTCGCCTTCGAGGTCAACCAGGACGACGCAGAGACCCATGACAGCAAAGGCCTTGGCAGTTGCGAGGCCGATGCCCGAGGCGGCGCCGGTGATGACGGCGACATGACCTTTCACGAGTGCTGGATGTGGGGTCATCATGGGCAAATTCCTTCCAGGTCAATGGCTTTGGCAGAGATGGCGATATGGTACCCGTCTTCGGCTTCGTCAACATGACGGCAAATCGGTTCCCGGCTTGCCCGGTCATCGGACCCAACCGATCTTGGCCGCCACCTCGGCCGGTCGATGCCCTTGCGTACCGGCGGAATCTCGCTAAAAGTGCCGCCATTCTTGATCCAGGCGGGGTTTGAGCCTCGCTCCTTCCAGACGGAACATCGACATGGCACTCCCCAAAGACGTGAAAAAAGTCGTCCTCGCCTATTCCGGCGGTCTCGACACCTCGATCATCCTGAAATGGCTTCAGACCGAACTCGGTGCAGAAGTCGTGACCTTCACGGCCGACCTCGGCCAGGGTGAAGAGCTCGAGCCGGCCCGCAAGAAGGCCGAGATGCTCGGCATCAAGGAGATCTTCATCGAGGACGTGCGCGAAGAATTCGTCCGCGATTTCGTCTTCCCAATGTTCCGCGCCAATGCCGTCTATGAAGGCGTCTATCTGCTCGGCACCTCGATCGCCCGTCCGCTGATCTCCAAGCACCTGATCGATATCGCCAAGAAGACCGGCGCCGACGCCATCGCTCATGGCGCGACCGGCAAGGGCAATGACCAGGTTCGCTTCGAACTTTCGGCCTATGCACTGAACCCCGATATCAAGATCATCGCCCCTTGGCGAGACTGGGCCTTCAAGAGCCGCACCGATCTCTTGGCCTTCGCCGAGCAGAACCAGATTCCGGTTGCCAAGGACAAGAAGGGCGAAGCGCCGTTCTCGGTTGACGCCAACCTCCTGCACTCCTCGTCCGAGGGCAAGGTTCTCGAAGATCCTTCCGTCGAGGCCCCGGAATACGTGCACATGCGCACGATTTCTCCGGAAGCCGCTCCGGACAAGGCCACCATCATCAAGATTGGCTTCGAAAAGGGTGATGCCGCCTCGATCAACGGCGTTCGCATGAGCCCGGCCACGCTGCTTGCCGAACTCAACACCTATGGACGCGACAACGGCATCGGCCGTCTCGACCTCGTCGAGAACCGCTTCGTCGGCATGAAGTCGCGTGGCGTCTACGAGACCCCCGGTGGAACGATCCTGCTTTCGGCACACCGTGCAATCGAATCGATCACGCTCGACCGTGGTGCAGCCCACCTGAAGGACGAGATCATGCCGCGTTACGCAGAGCTGATCTATTACGGCTTCTGGTTCTCACCGGAGCGCGAGATGCTGCAGGCTCTCATCGACAAGAGCCAGGAGCATGTCGAAGGCGAAGTGACGCTGAAGCTCTACAAGGGCAATGTCATGGTCATCGGCCGCGAGTCGTCGAAGTCGCTCTATTCCGACCAGCTGGTCACCTTCGAAGATGACCAGGGCGCCTACGACCAGAAGGATGCAGCCGGCTTCATCAAGCTGAACGCGCTGCGCCTGCGCACGCTCGCCAAGCGCAATCTCGCCAAGTAATCCAGCATCGTCATGCAAGATTGCCCGCCGTCCTCCAGGTCGGCGGGCTTTTTCATGCGCGGCGTTCGAGGTGTCGCAGCCAGAAGAAGCCGGCGACAGCGCTCAGCTCCATGAAGGGAATGATAATGCCGAAGGCGGTGAGCGGATCGCCGATCGAGGCTGCCGCGACCCCGCCTGCGAAGCCTGCACTCATCTGCAGGAAGCCTGTCAGTGCAGAGGCCGACCCCGCAATATGCGGAAAGGGGGCCATGCTCATCGTCACGACATGAGGGCTCAAGAAAGCGAGCCCGAAGGTGCAGACCGCCACCGGTCCCATGACCGACAGGAAGAATGGGGGCACGAAGGCGACAGACAATGCCATTGCGATGGCACCCGTGCCGCAGAGTGCGATGCCGAGCCTCGACGCAGTGAGACCTGAGATCCTGCGAGAGACGACTTTCAGCGTGAGTGATCCCGTCAGATAGGCGCCTGATTGCATCAACATGCCCAGGCCAAACTGGGTGGGTGTCAGGCCGACCTCGTTGATCAGGACAAAGGGGAGCATGGTCGACTGGGCGTAGAGGGCGCCGATCGTGCCACTGAGCACCAGGGAGGCGGCGATGAAGCGGGCATTGCCGGCGACTTCGAGATAGTTGCGCCATAGCTGGCCGGGCCTCAGGCGCCCCAAGTCCGGAATGATCGTTTCCCGGAGCAGAAAGAGCGTGAAGGCCATGGCCATCAGGCCGAAGGCGACCATGAGTAGGAACACAGCATTCCAGCCGAAGGCGGCGAGGGTCAGACCGCCGAGCGTTGGCCCCATGGCCGGGCCGACAGCGAGGAAGATGCCGATCGTATTGAGAATGCGGGAGGCATCGGCGCCTGTGTAGAGGTCGCGGACGATGGCGCGTCCGACGACGACGCCGACGGATGCACCGATGCCCTGCACAAGGCGTGCAGCTAGGATGAATTCGACGCTCGGCGCCACGAAGGCGAGAAGCGAGCCGGCCAGATAGATCGCCAGAAAGATCAGCGTTGCCTTTTTCCGTCCGAGCGCATCGGCAAGCGGCCCGGCGACCAGCTGTGCGAGGGCGAAGCCTGCGAAAAACATCGAGAGACTGAGCTTGATTGCGGCGTCCGTCGTGCCGAAGGCGCGCACGAGTTCAGGCATTGCCGGCGTATAGATCGCCATGGATATGGGGCCGAGCGTGGTCAGGAAGGCACCGAGAAACGTGGTGCGGCGCTCGCTCATGCGCATTTGGGTCATGAAAACTCGCTCAGTATATTGCGGTTGGCGCAGCACCTCTGCCAGCGCCTCTGTGCACTTAGAGCGAATGCGTGTCGGGATCGAGTCCCGCGTCACGAGAAGTCGGGACGATCGGACGATCAGGTGTTGCGCGTGAAGAAGTCGAGGACCTTCGAATAGGAATCCGCCACGTCCATGTCACCGATCATCTCGGCCAGCGATTGCTGGGTTCTGTAATATTCGGCGTAGTCGAAGTGGGAATCGTCCGTCAGCGTTGAAAGATCCGTGACGTTTCCGTTGCGATCGACCATTTGCAAGGGCAGTTCGGTCGACAATTCGCGATAGGTGTTTTCGTCGATCTCGTCGCGCTGGAAGCTCTCGCTTGCGATCTCGCGCATGCGCCGCGGCGTCATGCTGGCGAAGACGGACAGCGCCTCTTCGAAGACGTCCGTGTCGCGGCCTACGAGCTTCTTCGGCTCGAGGTCGGAGAGACGTACGTCTGGTTGCGGATTGCTTTCTTTGACGCGGAGCGAGGAGACGCCGACCGGCTGAATCGGAAAGATTTCCATGGCCATGGACCTGTCCTTTCATAGGATCCATCGATCTATGGGCCTATTCGAATTTACGTCAATGACATGGGAATGAGGGGCAGGAAAAAATCTGTTCTTTTTCACTGATTTTTGCGTGCGTGTCTTCATTCGGCCGGGATAGCATGCGGCAAATCAGTGCGCCGCCGCCCTTACCGCGGCGCCGAAGGAGGTTTTTGAATGACTGAGTCGCCCCTGTTCAATCCCGCTGTCATCGACTGGAATGGTCCGCATGGTCTGCCGCAATTCGAGAGGGTTAGTGACGACGATTATGCGCCGGCATTCGAGGCAGCCTTGAATGAGCACGATACCGAGATCGATGCGATTGCCGGCAATGCGGAGTCCGCGACCTTTGCCAACACCATCGTGGCACTGGAGCTGGCGGGTGATGCGCTGTCGCGCGTGTCTGCGCTGTTCTGGAACCGTGCCGGTGCCCATACCAATCCGGGCATTCAGGCGCTGGAGCGCGAAATCGCGCCGAAGATGTCCCGCCACTATTCGAAGATCGGCATGAATGCGGCACTCTTCGCTCGTATCGACGATCTCTGGACCCGGAGGGCCGAGCTCGGGCTGACGCTCGAGGAGACGCGTGTGCTGGAGCGGCACTGGAAAGGGTTCGTTAAGGCAGGTGCGAAGCTGCCAAAGGCAGAGCAGGAGCGGCTGGCCACGATCAATGAGCGTTTGGCGAGCCTCGGCGCCAAGTTCGGACAGAACGTGCTTGCTGACGAATCCTCCTGGATCTTGCCGCTGTCAGGCGATGATGATCTCGCCGGCATTCCGGCCTTCCTGCGCGATGCGATGGCATCAGCCGCTGCCGCCAATGGCAAGGGCCATAGCCACGTGGTCACGCTCTCCCGATCAATCATCGAGCCATTCCTCACCTTCTCCGAACGCCGTGAGCTGCGGGAGATTGCCTTCAAGGCCTGGACCTCGCGCGGCATCAATGGCGGCGAGACCGACAATCGGGAGATCGTCAAGGAGACGCTCGCACTTCGGGCGGAAAAGGCGAAGCTGCTCGGCTACAAGGACTTCGCTTCCTACAAGCTCGACAATACGATGGCGAAGACACCCGAGGCCGTAAATGGTCTGCTGATGCAGGTGTGGGAAAAGGCCGTTTCCCAGGCGCGGGCCGAAGAGGCTGAACTCGCCACCTTGATCGCCGACGAGGGCAAGAACCACGAGGTCGCGCCCTGGGACTGGCGTCACTATGCGGAGAAGCTGCGTGCGCAGAAGTTCAACTTCTCGGAAGCCGAGCTGAAACCCTATCTGCAGCTCGAGAAGATCATCGAGGCCTGCTTCGACGTTGCCGGCCGCATCTTCGGCATCCGTGCGGTGCCGCTCACAAACGTGGTCGGCTATCATCCGGATGTGCGGGTCTTCGAGATCCGTGACCGAAACGATGCATTGGTTGCTCTCTTCCTTGGCGACTATTTCGCAAGGCCGTCCAAGCGCTCGGGCGCCTGGATGAGCAGTTTCCAGGCGCAGCACCAGCTCACCTTGAAGAACGGTCGCAAGGGCGAGTTGCCGATCATCTACAATGTCTGCAATTTCGCAAAGCCGGAGCCGGGCAAGCCGGCGCTGCTGTCGCTCGACGACGCACGGACGCTTTTCCATGAATTTGGTCATGCCGCGCATGGCATGCTGTCTGATGTCACCTACCCCTCGGTATCCGGCACGGGCGTTTCGCGCGACTTCGTCGAACTGCCCTCGCAGCTTTACGAGCACTGGCTGACCGTGCCCGAGATCCTGAAGACCTACGCGGTCCACTACCAGACGGGTGAGCCCATGCCGCAGGCCCTGCTCGACAAGGTACTGGCAGCGCGCACCTTCAATGCCGGCTTCAATACGGTGGAGTTCACCTCGTCTGCGCTGGTCGATATGGCCTTCCATACGCAAGGGCCTGTCGAGGACCCGATCGCTGTGCAGGCCGAGGTGCTGGCGAAGATCGGCATGCCGGCCTCGATCGTCATGCGCCATGCGACGCCGCATTTTCAGCATGTGTTCTCCGGTGACGGTTATTCGGCCGGATACTACTCCTACATGTGGTCCGAAGTCCTGGATGCCGACGCCTTCGCTGCCTTCGAGGAAACCGGCAATCCCTTCGATCCGCAGATGGCGCAGAAGCTCAAGACCCATATCTATGCCTCTGGTGGATCGGTCGATCCGGAAGATGCCTACAAGGCCTTCCGTGGCAAGATGCCGAGCCCGGAGGCTATGCTGAAGAAGAAAGGGCTTGCGGCTTAAGGCACGCAGGACCGAGCAAAACCGACGCTGGCGGTAACCATCGCCGGCGCATCGGGCGTTTCCCCCTTTCGCAAATGCAAAAAACAAGCTATGAGCGCGCCAAAGTAAATCGGCGCCTCTCTCCCGTATTGCGCCCCAGCTATCAGAGATCACAAACATGAAAATGCGCAACATCGCGATTATCGCGCACGTCGACCATGGAAAAACGACCCTTGTGGACGAGCTTCTGAAGCAGTCGGGTTCATTCCGTGAGAACCAGCGCACCGCCGAGCGCATGATGGATTCGAACGATCTCGAAAAGGAACGTGGCATCACGATCCTGGCCAAGGCGACCTCCATCGAGTGGAAGGGTCACCGCATCAACATCGTTGACACCCCCGGTCACGCCGACTTCGGTGGCGAAGTCGAGCGTATCCTCTCGATGGTGGACGGCGCGATCGTTCTGGTCGACTCCTCCGAAGGCCCGATGCCGCAGACCAAGTTCGTCGTCGGCAAGGCGTTGAAGGTCGGTCTTCGCCCGATCGTTGCGATCAACAAGATCGACCGTCCGGACGGCCGGCACGAAGAAGTCATCAACGAAGTCTTCGACCTTTTTGCCAACCTCGACGCGACCGACGATCAGCTCGACTTCCCGATCCTCTACGGCTCTGGCCGCGATGGCTGGATGAACGTCAACCCGGAAGGCCCGAAGGATCAAGGCCTGGCCCCGCTTCTCGACCTCGTTCTGGAACACGTTCCGGAGCCCAAGGTTGAAGAAGGCCCGTTCCGCATGATCGGCACGCTTCTGGAAGCCAACCCCTTCCTTGGCCGCATCATCACGGGCCGCATCGCTTCCGGCTCGATCAAGCCGAACCAGGCCGTCAAGGTTCTGGCTCAGGACGGCAAGACTGTCGAAACCGGTCGTATCTCCAAGATCCTCGCGTTCCGCGGCATCGAGCGCCAGCCGATTGAAGAAGCCCATGCAGGTGACATCGTTGCCATCGCCGGTCTCTCCAAGGGCACCGTTGCCGACACGTTCTGCGATCCGTCCGTCACCGAAGCCATGACCGCCCAGCCGATCGATCCGCCGACGGTCACCATGTCCTTCCTCGTCAACGACAGCCCGCTGGCCGGCACTGAAGGTGACAAGGTCACGAGCCGTGTCATCCGCGACCGTCTGTTCAAGGAAGCCGAAGGCAATGTCGCGCTGAAGATCGAAGAGTCTGACGGCAAGGACTCGTTCTTTGTCTCCGGTCGTGGCGAATTGCAGCTGGCCGTTCTGATCGAGACCATGCGTCGCGAAGGTTTCGAGCTGGCTGTGTCGCGTCCGCGCGTCGTCATGCACAAGGACGAAAGCGGCACCACGCTGGAGCCGATCGAAGAAGTCGTCATCGACGTCGATGAAGAGCATTCCGGCGTCGTCGTTCAGAAGATGTCCGAGCGCAAGGCCGAGATGGTCGAGCTGCGTCCGTCCGGCGGTAGCCGCGTTCGTCTGCGCTTCTACGCGCCGACCCGCGGCCTCATCGGCTACCAGTCGGAACTGCTGACCGACACGCGCGGTACGGCGATCATGAACCGCCTGTTCCACGACTATCAGCCCTACAAGGGTGCGATCACCGGTCGCGTCAACGGCGTTCTCCTGTCCAACCAGTCCGGTGAAGCCGTCGCCTATGCGATGTTCAACCTGGAAGATCGCGGCCCGATGATCATCGAGCCAGGCGAGAAGGTCTATGCCGGCATGATCATCGGCATCCACACCCGTGACAACGACCTCGAGGTCAACGTCCTCAAGGGCAAGCAGCTGACCAACATTCGTTCGGCCGGCAAGGACGAAGCCGTGAAGCTGACCCCGCCGATCCGCATGACGCTCGACCGCGCGCTGTCCTGGATCCAGGACGACGAGCTGATGGAAGTGACACCGAAGTCGATCCGCCTGCGCAAGATGTTCCTGGATGCGAACGACCGCAAGCGCATGGACAAGGCCAAGGCTGCCATCTGAGGCGCAAGTCTCTGAAAACTTGTCTCGTTTTGAAACCCCGGTCTGCAAGGCCGGGGTTTTGTTTGTTGAACTTGTTCCTCCTGCCTTGCGGGCAGAGTTAAAAAAGCGTTAAATTTTCACCGTGGGACCGATGCAGGTTCAGGCTCCGCGCTCCAGTGCCGGGCGCGCCAGGGTGGTTTACGTTATGAAGACGTTGTCGATCGACATGCGCTTGGCAGGTCCCGGTGATGCCGCAGCGATCGCTGACGCTCACCGCAATGCCTGGACACACGCCTATTCTGGCATCATTCCCTATCGTGCCCTGACCCGGATGATTGAGCGTCGCGGCGAAAGCTGGTGGCGCAAGGCGACGCGTGGTCCCGCCACCATCCTGCTTGCCGAGGTGGCCGGCACGGTCGCAGGCTATGCCTCAGTGGGCTATAACCGCGCCCGCGCCTTGCCTCATGAAGGCGAGATCTACGAGATTTACCTCAGGCCCGAATATCAGGGCATCGGCCTCGGCTATCAGCTGTTCCATGAGGCGAAGCGCACGCTGAAATCGCTCGGCTGCAACGGCATGGTCGTCTGGTGCCTCGAGGACAGCGAGATTGCTGCCAATTTCTTCCGCTCGAATGGCGGCGTGGATGCCGTCGAAGGCATGGAAGACTTCGACGATGTGCATCTGAAGAAGCTCGGCTTCATCTGGAACTGACAGCGCGCGGGGTCTATTCCACCACATATCCTTCGGGCCAGCTGAACGTCCTGTCGCTGGTAAGTTGGCCACGCGCGCCGTACCAGGCCGGTGCCTCCATCCCGCAATCGAACCCGGTCGTAACCTGGTCGGCCACCTGACGGGCCAGGAGGTTCGCATTGGCATTGGCCTTCGCATCGACCATGCCGACAAAGCATGAGCCCGGATAATCAGGGGTCGCGACGCGGGATATGACCAGAACCTGGCCCGTGCTTTCCGGGCTCGGTGAGCCATCCGGACCAGAGTTTTCGATGAACCAGCGCAGGATTGCCGCAAAGGGCTTGCCGGACGCATCCCGCCGCCACTCGATCTTGTCGTTGACCCGGTTGAAGGCGCTGAAACTCTCGAAAGCGCCGTCTCGCAGTTCACGGTCAACGGGACCAAAGAGCACGCTTTGGCGCAGGTCACCCTCCTTAAAGTGAACCGACAGGCCCTTGAGGCCCTTGCACAGCAGACTGGCGCCCATCCCATCGGCTTCAATCGTTTGGCAGTTATCCAGGTCGAGATCGGTATAGGCGCTGTCGTTGGCCTGGACTGCTGTCGCGACGAGCATGTTTGCGGCAAACAGCACCGCGATCGGCAAAGGGGTGGTGGCATGCATGGTCTTGTCTCCTCGCGGGCGGAGCGGCTTCGCCCAAAGCCGTGTTGCATTGCGCCATAATTCGCATTAGGTAGCGCAGGAATTCAACACTCTACGGGGTCCAATAATATGCGTATTGATGCAATTGCCATCGGCAAGAACCCGCCGGAAGACATCAACGTCATCGTCGAAGTTCCTGTCGGCGGCCAGCCGATCAAGTATGAGATGGACAAGGACGCCGGCACGCTGGTCGTCGACCGCTTCCTCTATACCCCGATGACTTATCCGGGCAATTACGGCTTCGTGCCGCACACGCTCTGCAAGGACGGCGACCCGCTCGACGTTCTGATCTGCAACACGCGCCCGCTCGTTCCGGGCTGCGTCATCAATGTTCGCCCGATCGGCGTGATGATGATGGAAGACGATGGCGGTATGGACGAGAAGATCCTCGCCGTTCCGGTACCGAAGCTGACGCGTCGCTACGACAAGATCGCCAACTATACGGACCTGCCGGAAATCACGCTCAAGCAGATCCAGCACTTCTTCGAGCACTACAAGGATCTGGAGCCCGGCAAGTGGGTGAAGATCGGCGACTGGATGAATGTCGATGCCGCCAAGCAGATCATCCTGGAATCGATCCAGCGCGCCAAGGACGAAGGCAAGTAAGATCAGGCAGACGCGAGCGCGTCTATCCTCGATTTCAAATCCTCCGGGTCGCCTTCGATCCGGAGGATTTTTTGTCTGGCAGTGTCACCCGAAAGGACCGAAATGGCGGTCTTCGGAGCCTTGAGCCTCTTCGACAGCAGCACAACTAGCGCCTTGTTGGCCTTGTCCTTCTCGGGCACAGCGGTCACGCGCGCCTTCAGATACGCCAAACCGTCGGCTGTGACCTCCAACCCATCGAATGCGTCGCGCCCGCCATTCGGTGTCAGCCGGACGGCGAGCAGAACATGATCATTGCCAAGACGGCAGGGACTGATCACGCCACCAGCGGGAAAATGCTGTTCCAGAGGAAGGAACGCAGGAAGAAGATGATCAACAGGACGACGATCGGCGAGATGTCGATGCCGCCGAGATCCGGCATGAAGCGTCGGATTGGACGCAGGACCGGTTCCGTCACGTTGTGGAAGAACTGGCCGAGCGTCGCGACAAAGCGATTGCTGGAATTGATCACGTTGAAGGCATAGAGCCAGGAGAAGATCGCACTGCCGATCAGAATCCAGGTGAAGATACTCAGGGCAAGGTCGATCGTCTGAAACAGCGCGTACATTCAGGTCTCCATTTCTCGGTTGACAGAGATGTAGACATTGGCGACTTAACGGACAAGTGGATGGGGCCCACGCAATCCGATTCATGTTTAACGGCGGGCCTTCCCGCAGCTTAAGGTCTTTTCGATGCACCCGTCCTCGGCCGACGATCGTTTTGCGGCGTTCCGGCATTCTTCCTACACCCGCTTCTTCTTTGCCCGCTTCCTTGGCGCTTTCGCGACCCAGATCCTCAGCGTCTCGGTCGGCTGGCAGATGTATGACGATACGGGCAATGTCTTTTACCTCGGCCTGATCGGTCTGGTGCAATTCCTGCCGTCGCTTCTGCTGATCCTGGTGACCGGCTCCGTTGCCGACCGCTACAACCGCCGTGCCATCGTTTCGATCTGTATGATTGTCAGCTCCCTCTGTGCGGGCGCCCTTCTGGCTCTGACGATCGCCGATGCCTTCGAGCCGACGATCGTCTTCGCCATCCTGGTGATCTTCGGCATTGAGCGCGCTTTTGCTGCGCCTGCGGTTCAGTCGCTCGCGCCCAATCTCGTGCCGCAAAAGGATCTGTCGAACGCCGTTGCGTGGAACTCCTCCTCCTGGCAGACGGCGTCGATCGTCGGGCCGGTCGCCGGCGGACTGCTCTACGGGGCAAGCCCGGTTGTCGCCTATTCCGTATCGTTCGGCTTCTTTTTCGCGGCCGCAATCCTCGTCTTTCTGGTGAAGCGTCCGCCGCAGCGGAAATCGGAAAAGGCCGTTAGCCTGAACACGCTGTTTGCCGGCTTCCGGTTCATCTTCGGGGAAAAGGTGGTTCTGGGGGCGATCTCGCTCGATCTCTTCGCGGTGCTGCTCGGCGGTGCCGTCGCGCTGATGCCGGTTTTCGCGCGCGACATTCTCGATCTCGGCCCCTGGGGGCTCGGTCTTCTGCGCGCTGCACCTGGTATAGGGGCGATCATCGTCGCGATCGCGCTTGCCAGCTTTCCGATCCGCCACAATGCCGGGACCTTCATGTTCGTCGGTGTGGCCCTCTTCGGAGTCGGAACGATCCTCTTCGGCTTCTCCGAGACGGCCTGGCTGTCAATTTTCGCGTTGATGCTCATGGGCGCCGCCGACATGGCGTCGGTCTATGTGCGCGAGACGCTGATTGCGCTCTGGACGCCTGATGAGGTGCGCGGCCGGGTCAACGCTGTCAACATGGTATTCGTCGGCGCTTCGAATGAACTCGGCGAGTTCCGGGCAGGCACCATGGCGCATTTCATCGGGCCGGTGCCTGCCGTCGTGCTCGGTGGATTCGGCACGCTGGCGGTTGCGGTTGTCTGGGCGCTCGGCTTCCCGCAATTGCGCAAGATCGACAATCTCGAGGCGCCGGAGCGTCAGGAGCCGCGCTGACCGGGCCTGAATATCAGGTCGAGAAAGTTCGAAAGCCAGGCCCGTAGCGGCGCGTCGAAGATCATGCGCCCTTCCAAATGCTCACGCCCCTGCTGAGCATTCGGCAGCACGAAACGATGGGCGCCATGGACGACCCAGCGATGCATCATGGCGCGGGTCAGTTCCGCATGGAATTGAACCGCCCAGGCGTTGTCGCCATAGCGGAAGGCCTGATTGGGATAAATATCGCCAGTCGCCAGCAATTTGGCGCCATGCGGCAGGCTGAAGCCCTCGCGGTGGAAGTGGTAGACCATTTTTGGCCAGTGCATCAGGAGGCGACCATGTTCGGTCGGATTGATCGGATACCAGCCGATCTCCGTGCGCTCTTGCCGGTCGGCCTCGACCTTGCCGCCGAGGTGGCGGACCAGCATCTGGGCGCCAAGGCAGATGCCGAGGAAGGGCTTGTTTTCCTTCAGCGGCACGTCGAGCCAGTTGATTTCAGTCTTGATGTAGTCATCCGGATCGTTCGCACTCATCGGACCGCCGAAGACGACGGCGCCGGCATGGTGCTTCAGCGTCTTCGGCAATTCCTGGCCGAGGACGGGGCGCCGAATGTCGAGCGGATAGCCCTTCTCTTCCAGCATCTGCCCGACGCGACCCGGACTGGAGCGTTCCTGATGCAAAACGATAAGGACGGGTTGCTGGCGACCGCGCGGATGCGATCGTTCGTCAGGTGGCATCGTCGATCGCTCCGAGGCCTGCGCGATCAGCTGCCTCCTGCCGCTGAACGATCCGTTCGCGACCGGAGACACCGAGCAGGTCGGCAACCCGCCAGATGGCATGGTCTTCCATCTCGCTTCGTGTACCGTCGGCATAGACGATGTCCCAGAGCAGGCCAACAAGTTGCTGGCGCTGTGCCTCGTCCAGTTGCCGCTTCAGTTCGGTGGTGAAGCGGTAATAGTCGACCGCCTGGTTCTCCGCATCCTGCCCTGCCGCGATCAGCGCGTCGAGTGCTGCATCGTCTAGTTCATACTGTTCCTTCAGGATCTCGCGGAGCTTCAATCGTTCCGCGTCGCGAACGACACCGTCAGCCTCCATGACCTGAAGGCACAGCGCCGCTACTGCGATGCGGGGATCATCGGGCGCAAAGACCGCCTTTGGGCGGTCCTGCATCACGGATTGGAAGAAGGCTTGCAAGCGGTCGAGCATGCGGGTCCTGTCAGAAGAGTTTCAAGCGGGTCTTGGGTTCGGGCGAAGCGAGCGCGGGGTCCTTGACCCCGGGATCGTCGGGCGGGCGCCCGAAAAAGGGTTCGACGACCACCGCGTCCGTGGCGGGCGCGCGCTCCTTCGTGGTTACGGTGGTGGGTGTATCCGGCTTGGCGGGCTTGGTTTGCGTGTTCGACTGTGCCGGTGCATCAGCCTCGATGACAATGCTGTCGGCCTCCACCACCTGCGGCGATGGAGTGTCGATCACTGGCTCGGGCACTGGTGGCATCTCGGTCCTCGCGACCGGGGGAAGGGCTGCCAGCGCCTTCTCTCCTTCGGAAAGGCTGCCCTCTTCGATCGGTCCGGCCAATTGGTCGAAAGGCGTCTTCCACTCGAAGGCGTCCAGGCGACCTGTCACAGGCGAGATCGGCATCCAGCGTTCGGAAACATGACCATCGGCGACCCATGCCGGATCGCGCGGCGCCTTAAGCGCCTGGCCCATCCAGTGGCGGATTCGGCCCTGATCACCCGTTTCGGCTTCCTCGATGTCCGCAAGCAACAGATAGACCCGTTCGCGTGAGGCGATGCGTGCCGCAGCCTCGGCTTTGGCGCGGGCCTTTTTGAAGTCCTGCGCGCCGAGCGCCGCTTCCGCGACGGCCAGCAGGCTTTCGTAGTTGTTGGGCTTCAAGGCCTCCAGTTTCTCGGCCTTCTTGAGGCGGTCGACCGCGCTGTCGCCAATGCGTGCCCGGACATAGGCGCGGGCGATTTCCGGATGCGGCTCGATCTTCCAAACCTGCTCGAGCGTGCTGGATGCCTTGCGCAGATTGTCCTCGCGGATATAGGCCTTGGCGGCGACGATCGCTGCCGGGACCAGATCCTTGGCGAGCTTCAGCGCTTTCAGGGCGCTGTCGCGGGCGGCTGCAGGTTCTGCCTCCAGCTGGTCTTCGGCTTTCGCCGTCAGCAGAACGGCCTTCAGACGCTCGGCTTCATGCCGCTCGAGCACATGAGCGATCTTCTGCTGGTCAAGCAAACGGATCGCATCGTCCCAATGGCCGGCACGACAGCGATATTCCAGCGTCGCCTTGGCTGCCCAGGGCAGGTAAGGGGCGGCTTCGGCCGCGGTCTCGGCATATTGCCGGGCCGCCTCGTGCGCGCCCAGACGGTTCGCCTCGACATAGAGGCCACGCAGGCCGAGTTCGCGCGTTTCCGGATCCTCCGACATTTGCTGGAAGAGGCGGCGCGCCTCGTCGTGGCGTCCCTCGATCAGGGCCGCCTGAGCGTCGAGAACCCGGATCAGCGGTTCCTGGTCGGAGCGAATGAGGCCACGAGCCCGGGCGCTCATCTTGCGGGCCAAGATGGCATTGCCGGCACCAGCGGCGATCAGGCCGGTCGACAATGCCTGATAGCCCCGGTCTCTCTTGCGTGCGCGGAAGAAGCGGCGGACCGAATGGGGCGAAGTCCAGAGCGTGCGGAGCAGCCACCAAAGCAGCATGACGACGGCGACGATCGCCACCAGAGCGGTGACGGCGACGATGAGGTCCGTCTGATACCGCTGGCCCTCCCATTCGAGCCAGATGTCACCCGGACGATCGGCGATCCAGGAAAAGCCGAAGCCCAGCGCAAGGATGAAGGCGAAGAAGAAAAGGATCTTGAAAATCGTCGTCATGCGTCAGCCCCCGTTTCCGGCCACGGTCTGAGAGAGGGCAGCGGCAATGCTCTCCTCGGCCTCGATCCTGTTCTTCAGCTTGGTCGCGAAGTCGGACGATGCCTCCTTGCCGGCCCCGGGCAACAATTCCCATTCGAGCGCAGCACCCTTGAGGTCGCCATTTTGGAGCTTGTTCTCGACGCGGGCGACGATCGCCTCCGGGGTCTCACCCTCGACATTGCCGACAGGCCGCACCTTGACCAGCGAGCGGGCGCTCGACAGAAGACGGTCCGTCCATCCTTCGCCGGCTAACGGTTGATTGATCGCGGCCAGAATGACGTCCGCGACCTGGCCGAATTCCCGTGCGAGATCCGAGCGGGACGGGATGCCGATGCTAGCCAAAGGTGTCAGGGACGCGATGGCCGGGTCTTCGGGAGACACGCTCTTCAGGGCGTCGAGCTCAGACAGGAACGGGCCGCCTCGGTCGATGGCGGTCTTGAGGCCGGCAAGAGCGATAGCACGGGCCATCTCGATATCGCTGCGTGGTTCTTCCAGCTTGCGCTCGGCTTCTGTCAACCGGGTCGCGCTCTGGTCCAGTGCCTGCTTGTTGCTGACGATTTCACTGCGCAAGGACTCGATCGCCTGCTCGGCGGCGACGAGCTGCGTCTTCAGGGCCTCGACAGCTGCCGCGTCTGCTGTCGGTGCGGAACCAGCCTCGGCGACACTGGCTTCCAGTGCTGCGAGGCGCTCGGCGAGAGCCGGATCAGCGGCGGCGGGCGCGGGCTGTGCCGCAAGTCGGGTGACTTCGGCCTTCAGCGCCTCGATTTCCGCCGTGTCGACTGCGGGAGCCTGAGCTGTCTGCTCCGGGCCCAGACCCGGCACGATGCCGGCATATTGCATGCTGCCAGCCAGTGCGAGGGCCACGAGGCCACCAACAATGCCGGATGCCACCAGTGTCGACGTGGCAGGCGTCTGACGGGGCGGCTGTGCGGATGCTGTCGTCTCGGCCGTCGTGTTGTCAAATGAAGGCGGAGCCTCTTCAGCTGGGGTGGGCGTTTCCACTTCGTCCGGCTTTGGTGTCCACGGATCAGGGGTATCGGCCAAGGGCTCGCTCGCGTCTGACGTGCTCGTCACTGTCTGGTCCGCCACGGGTGGTGAAACAGAAGTGTCTGATTGCGGCGCTTCCGTCCCAACCGTCTCGTTGACCACGTCGGTTTCCTTGGCAGTCAGGTCGATCGTCACCGGTTCATCGGGGGCTTTCGATCGACGGGGTGGCTTTCCGGAAACCATGGCAACCTCTTCATTTCGCGCGTGGGGTTAAACCTAGTCAGTCCTCGTGGCGAAGGAAAGGCCTGAGGTTCCATTTCACGCGGCACTGCATCAAAGCAGAAGAAGGAGCAGATCCTCGCGAGGTTCCATCGGCCACCGGCTCATGTGCCGAAATTCTGCAGGAAGGGCGTCTGCGATCTTCTGGCTGAGACAAAGAAAGCGTGTGTTCTGCCAGTCCAAATCCGCATGCAACTTCGCCCGGATCTCGCCAAGACGCCTTGCCGTCTCTGACGAATAGACCAAAATCACGTCAGGCATTGGGGTCAGCCGCCGGGCGATCTGCTCGTCTTCAAGCGTGACCGGCTGCATGTGGTAACATTCCCGAATGTCGATGGAGCGTCCAGCATTGACCAGCGCTGCCTCGAAGTCCGGGGAGCGTGGCGTGCCAGTGAGGTACAGGATCGGTGACGCCGGATTCTCTTCCGTTCTTGCCACGAGCAATTTCGCCAGGGACCTGCCATCACCATCCGCGACTGAAACGTCCTCGAATCCCGCTTCGCGCGCTGCCCGGGCAGTGGCCTGGCCGACGGCGAAAAGAGGCAGGGCGAGGAAGACTTGTCTTCGTTCTTCCGGCAATGCCCGCAGTGCACGTATCGCTTCGGCACTGGTGACGGCGAGTGCAGCTGTGCCCGGAAGGAGCGCGCTCAACAATGACTGAGTCTGGTGGACCGCCTGCATGAGGGGTAGGAGCACAGGCTCGTGACCAAGGCGGTCAAGCTCGGCGGCGGTCCTGGCCGATGCCGGCTCCGGGCGCGTCACCAGAACGCGCATGTTCAACTCCAGCTGTCGAAGAAGTCACTGCCGGCCTTGGTTCGAACCGTGCCGCCGGCCCTCGCGCCGAGTATTGCGGCTTCCGTCCGGCTTCCTTCGATCTCCACATCGTGCCAGCGGCTTCCATCGGGGGTGAGGATCATGCCGGCAAAGCGGATCGCGTCGCCCTCCACCGTCGCGAGGCCCGCGATCGGCGTGCGGCAAGACCCGTCGAGCGCGCCCAGGAAGGCGCGTTCGCAGCTGACGGCGTCGAACGTGTCGTGGTGATTGATGGCTTCAAGCAGGTCGTTGACCCTGGTGTCGCCGATGCGGCTCTCGATGCAGATCGCGCCTTGGGCCGGTGCAGGCGGGAACTCGCTGGGGTCGAGCAATTCGGTCGGGATCTCGGGCTTGCCGAGACGGCGGAGGCCGGCATAGGCGAGCAGCGTCGCATCCACTTCGCCATCGGCAAGCTTGCGCAGGCGGGTGTCGACCAGGCCGCGGAAGGTGATGACATTGATGTCAGGGCGGATGCGGCGGATGAGGGCCTGACGTCTAAGCGAGGAGGAGCCCACGGTCGCGCCGTGTGGCAGCTCCTTCAGCGTGGGCGCGGTGCGTCCTACGACCGCGTCGCGAACATCCTCGCGCGGCAGGAAGGCGGAAAGGAAGAGACCCTCCGGGAGCTTGGTCGGCATGTCCTTGGAGGAGTGTACGGCGAAGTCGAGGTCGCCCGCGAGAAGTTGCTCTTCAAGCTCCTCGGTGAACAAGCCCTTGCCGCCGATCTCGGACAATGCCCGGTCGGTAATCCGGTCGCCCTTGGTGGAGAGCACCACAATCTCGAACATGTCTTCCGGCAGTCCGTGCGCCACCATGAGGCGCGCCCGTGTCTCGGAAGCCTGAGCGAGAGCGAGCGGGCTGCCCCGCGTGCCGATGCGGAAAGGTTTTGTTTGCATCCGAACTTGTCCGTTGTTACCGACAGGTTTCGTAGACCGGTTTCTCGGTGACCGCAATCAATGAACAGGTTCCATGACTTCCAAACTGCGCATCCTCGGCATCGAAACGAGCTGTGACGAGACGGCGGCGGCCGTCGTCACGCGACTGCCCGACGGATCTGCCGTCACCGAGGCGGATGTCGTGTTGAGCCAGCTCGACGAGCACAGCGCCTATGGCGGCGTAGTGCCGGAAATCGCAGCGCGCGCCCATGTCGATGCGCTCGACACGCTGATCGAGGAGGCGCTGACCCGGGCCGGGATCACGCTGGCCGAGGTCGATGCCATCGCTGCCACCTCCGGTCCTGGGCTGATCGGCGGATTGCTGGTCGGACTGATGACCGGCAAGGCGATCGCGCGAGCGACGGGCAAGCCGCTTTACGCCGTCAATCACCTCGAAGGTCATGCTCTGACGGCCCGCCTCACCGATGGCGTTGCCTTCCCCTATCTCATGTTGCTCGTTTCCGGCGGCCACACCCAGTTGGTTCTGGTCAAGGGCGTCGGCGAATACGAGCGCTGGGGCACGACGATCGACGATGCGCTGGGCGAGGCCTTCGACAAGACCGCGAAGCTGCTTGGTCTGCCCTATCCTGGTGGTCCCGCCGTCGAGCGGGCGGCTGCCAAGGGGGATCCGAAGCGTTTTGCCTTTCCCCGGCCGCTGGTCGGCGAGGCGCGTCTCGACTTTTCCTTTTCCGGCCTCAAAACCGCCGTGCGCCAGGCAGCCGAGGGCATCGCCCCGGTCACGGAACAGGACATCGCCGACATCTGCGCCTCCTTCCAGTATGCGATCTCACGCACGCTGAAGGATCGCATCGGCCGTGGTCTTCAACGGTTCAAGGAGACGTTTCCCGCTGTTGCCGATCCGGCGCTGGTGGTGGCTGGGGGCGTCGCGGCGAACAAGGAAGTGCGGCAGACATTGGATATGCTGTGCATCGAGCATCGCTTCCGCTTCGTGGCGCCGCCGCATCATCTGTGCACAGACAATGCCGTGATGATCGCCTGGGCTGGCCTTGAGCGCATGGCGCTCGAGATGCCCTCGGATGATCTGACCGTCGCACCCCGGTCGCGCTGGCCGCTCGACCAGGATGCCAAGGCCTTGCTCGCTTACGGCAAGCGGGGAGCCAAGGCATGAGCAGGATGCAGCGTATCGCCGTTATCGGCGCGGGCGCCTTCGGTACGGCGCTTGCGGCCGTGGTGGCGCAGACGGGCAGGGCGCAAGCCGTCCTGATTGGTCGCGACGCCTCTGTCATGGCGGATCTCGCCGCGAGCCGAATGCATGAGACTGCACTGCCGGGCATTCAATTGCCCGCGTCGCTGTCCTTTTCCGCCCTTGCAGAGGATCTGCGTGAGGCCGACATCGTGCTCTTCGCCATGCCGTCCCAGGCGCAGATCGCGGCGGCCCAAGCCTATGGGCCACATCTGAAGCCGGGTGTACCCGTCGTCATCTGCGCCAAGGGTATCGAGAAGCAGACATCCCGCCTTCTGACAGACGTTCTGGAAGCGGCACTGCCCGGCCATCCAATCGCCATGCTTTCCGGTCCGGGCTTTGCGGCGGATATCGCCAAGGGGTTGCCGACGGCGATGGCAATCGCGGCTGCAGACCTGCCTCTCGCCGAACAGCTCGCCAAGGCGATTTCCGGCCAGACCTTCCGACTTTACGCCTCCGATGACCGGATCGGCGTTCAGCTCGGGGGTGCCTTGAAGAACGTACTCGCCATTGCTTGCGGCATCGTCGAGGGCATGGGGCTTGGTGATTCGGCGCGTGCTGCACTGATCGCGCGCGGGCTTGCGGAAATGTCGCGGCTTGTCGATGCGATGGGCGGGCGAGGCGATACGGTGCGGGGCCTGTCGGGCCTCGGCGACCTCGTTCTGACGGCGACCAGCCATCAGTCGCGCAATCTGCGATTCGGCATTGCGCTGGGCAAAGGCGAGCCGATCGCTGCCCAGCAAGGTTCGCTCGTCGAAGGCGCTTTTGCGGCTGCGGTCGCTGCCCGCCTCGCCGAAGGACATGGGATCGAGATGCCGATCACGGAAGCCGTTGCCGCGATCATCGACGGCAGGCTGGACATCCCGACCGCGATCACCCAACTGATGTCGCGACCGATCACCACCGAATAAGAGACCCTTGAGGAGAGACAAGATGCTGTTTGCCGTCATCTGCGCCGACAAGCCAGGCCACCTGAACCTTCGGATGGAAACACGTCCGCCGCATGTCGAGTGGCTGAACGGGCTCAATGCCGCCGGCCAACTGAAGATCGCAGGTCCGTTTCTCGATGCCGACGGCAAGCCCTGCGGCTCCATGCTGCTGATTGCCGCCGATGATATCGAGGCTGCCAAGGCGCTGGCAGCACAGGACCCCTACGCCAAGGCCGGGCTGTTCGAGACCGTCGAGATCAAGCCCTATAACTGGGTCTTCAACAATCCCGAGGCATGAGACGATGGCATTCTGGCTTTACAAGTCCGAACCCTTCAAGTGGTCCTGGGAAATGCAGAAGGCCAAGGGTGCCGTCGGCGAAGAATGGACCGGGGTGCGCAATTACCTGGCGCGCAATAACATGCGGGCGATGAAGATCGGCGACAAGGGCTTCTTCTATCACTCGAACGAGGGGCTGGAAGTGGTCGGCATCGTCGAGGTCTGCGCGCTGTCGCATCCGGATTCGACCGCCGAAGGTGACGCGCGCTGGGACTGCGTCGACATCCGCGCGGTCTGCGACATGCCGAAGCCTGTTAGCCTCAAGGACGTGAAGGCGAACGACAAGCTCGCGAAAATGGCGCTCGTCACCTCCATGCGGCTCTCGGTTCAGCCGGTCACGGAAGACGAATATTTCGAGGTCTGCCGCATGGGTGGCCTCGACAATCCGCCCGTCTGATCTGCCCGTGAACACCGACCCCGATCGTTTCATCCTCGAAAATACCAGCGTGCTTTCACCGCCGCATGTGCCGGAGATCCGGCTCCATCTGGCGAGCGAAGTGCATGATCTCTGGCTGAAGACGGAGGAGGACCTGGAGGCAATCGGTCTGCCGCCGCCGTTCTGGGCCTTTGCCTGGGCAGGGGGCCAAGGGCTCGCACGTTACGTCCTCGACCATCCGGAGACGGTGCGAGGAAAGCGGGTTCTCGATTTCGCCAGCGGGTCTGGCATGGTCGCGATCGCCGCTGCGATGGCGGGCGCTGCTGATGTCGTTGCCGCAGACATTGACCCATGGGCCAAAACTGCAGTGCGACGGAATGCCGCCCTGAATGGCGTGTCCGTGGATTTCACCAATGACGATCTCATCGGTCGCTCGGTGGATGTCGACGTCGTCCTGGCTGGCGATGTCTTCTACGAAAGCGACTTCGCACGTTCCCTCGTCGCCTGGTTCACCGCAGTCGCAAAAGACGGGTGCCTCGTTCTGGTGGGCGATCCGGGGCGAAGCTATCGGCCTGCCGAGCAACTGGAAGCGCTCGCTACCTATGAGGTGCCGGTCACGAGGGTGCTGGAGGACAGCGAAGTGAAGAAGACGACCGTCTGGAAATTCCTCTAGTTTTTCGGTCGGATGACGCAGACCCCGGCCTCGAAAGAGCAGGAATCCTCGTGATTTTCCTCTGAAATTTCAATGATCTTCGCCTTCGGCGCGCGATAGGACACGACTTTCGGTCTGACGTCGCGGTCGATGGCGAAGAAGACGCCGTTACCCTTGATCCGCAGACCGGAGATGCTGCCGGCGAAGGTGCCAATCCCGGGGATCACAGAGGGCAGTCCGTTGCTGCCGACGATCGCTTCGCCGCGTCCGTGATGATGGCCCTGATGGCGGCCGTGACGTTCACCAGCTTCGACGGACCCGACGGATAACACGAGCGCGACAGTCAAGGCTAAGAACGCGGCACGATACTTTAGCATGGGTCAGGCTCCGGAACGTGGTTAACAAATCGTTAACGCAGCATGCCGCATAAGGTTGCTAAAGTCATCCATCTCCACGCTTTTTTCGTATCGCGTGAGATCGTCCTGCGTGACGCTAAAGTTCTATTCACGCGAATCGATTAAATTGAAATCGTCAAGCGAATGTGCTTGTCGTCGGGGAGTTCGAGGATTAAACGTCGCCCTGATGCAATGCACCACAAACGTTATGACGCATTGCAAACAGCATGTCCGTATGGTCGGACCGCATCGAGACGCCGCGAGGTTTAGATGGCGAATGTGACAAAAAGCCGGCCCCTGTCGCCGCATCTGCAAATCTACAAGCCCATTCCCACGATGATCATGTCGATCGTGCACCGCATCACCGGTGCGGCGCTCTATTTCGGCACAATACTCGTTGCATGGTGGTTGGTGGCAGCTTCCACGGGTGCCGACTACTTCGAGTGGGTCAACTGGTTCATGGGGACGATCATCGGTCGCCTGATCCTGCTCGGCTATACCTGGGCCCTGATCCACCACATGCTCGGCGGCCTTCGCCACCTGATGTGGGATGTCGGCTACGGCTTCGACAAGCATTTTTCGACGAAACTCGCCAAGGCGAACATCATCGCATCCGTCGTCCTGACGCTCCTCGTCTGGATCGTCGCCTACATCATTCGCACCTGAGGCACCATTCCATGGATATGCGCACTCCGCTCGGCAAGGTCCGCGGTCTCGGCTCGGCCAAGGAAGGCACCGAGCACTTCTGGCGTCAGCGCGTCACGGCCGTCGCCAACATACCCCTGATTCTCTTCTTCATCGGCTTCCTCGTCATGTACAACGGCGCGCCCTATGCGGAAGTGGTTGGCGCATTGTCGCACCCGCTCGTTGCCGTCGTCATGGCTCTGGTCGTGCTCTCGGCCCTGATCCATATGAAGCTCGGCATGCAGGTGATCATCGAGGACTATGTCCACACCGAGATCACTAAGCTCCTGCTTCTGATGCTGAACACGTTCTTCGCGATCCTGATCGGTGGCCTCTGTCTTTTCGCCATCTTGAAGATCGCATTCGTAGGGTAAATCAACATGGCAACCATTCATAACTTCGCCCAGACCGGCAAGGCCTACACCTATGTTGACCATTCCTACGACGTCGTGGTCGTCGGTGCCGGTGGCGCCGGCCTGCGCGCGACGCTCGGCATGGCCGAACAGGGCTTCAAGACAGCTTGCATCACGAAGGTTTTCCCGACCCGTAGCCACACGGTCGCGGCGCAGGGCGGTATCGCCGCCTCGCTGAACAACATGACGCCGGACTGCTGGCAGTGGCATCTCTATGACACCGTCAAGGGTTCCGACTGGCTCGGCGACGTCGACGCCATGCAGTATCTCGCCATGGAAGCGCCGAAGGCGGTCTATGAGCTCGAGCATTACGGCGTGCCGTTCTCGCGTAACGAGGAAGGCAAGATCTATCAGCGCCCGTTCGGCGGTCACATGCAGAATTACGGCGAAGGCCCGCCGGTACAGCGTACCTGTGCTGCTGCCGACCGTACCGGCCACGCGATCCTGCACACGCTCTATGGCCAGTCGCTGCGTAACAATGCGGAATTCTTCATCGAGTATTTCGCGCTCGACCTAATCATGTCTGACGATGGCAGTCGCTGCACCGGCGTCGTTGCCTGGAACCTCGACGACGGCACGATCCATCGCTTCTCGGCCAAGATGGTCGTTCTGGCGACGGGTGGTTATGGCCGCGCCTATTTCTCGGCAACATCTGCGCACACCTGCACCGGCGACGGCGGCGGGATGGTCGCCCGCGCGGGTCTTCCGCTGCAGGATATGGAATTCGTCCAGTTCCACCCGACCGGTATCTACGGCGCCGGCTGTCTGATCACCGAAGGTGCGCGCGGCGAAGGCGGTTACCTGGTCAACTCCGAAGGTGAGCGCTTCATGGAGCGCTATGCGCCATCGGCCAAGGACCTCGCCTCGCGTGACGTCGTTTCGCGCTGCATGACGATGGAAATCCGTGAAGGCCGCGGCGTCGGCAAGAACAAGGACCACATCTTCCTGCATCTCGATCACCTCGATCCGGCCGTCCTGCACGAGCGTCTGCCGGGCATTTCCGAGAGCGCCAAGATTTTCGCCGGCGTCGATGTGACGCGCGAGCCGATCCCGGTTCTGCCGACCGTTCACTACAACATGGGCGGCATTCCGACGAATTACTGGGGCGAAGTGCTGAACGCCGATTCCAGCAATCCGGAACGCATTATCCCCGGCCTGATGGCCGTTGGTGAAGCCGGTTGCGCCTCGGTGCATGGCGCGAACCGTCTCGGTTCCAACTCACTGATCGACCTCGTCGTCTTCGGTCGCGCAGCCGCGATCCGGGCTGCTGAAGTCATCGACCGTACGTCGCCGATCCCGCATCTGAACGTCGCGGCCTGCGACAAGATCATGGAGCGCTTCGACAATACGCGCCACGCATCCGGCCAGACACCGACGGCGGTGTTGCGCGACAAGATGCAGCGGGCCATGCAGGACGACGCAGCTGTGTTCCGCACTCAGGAATCGCTTGAAAGCGGTTGCCGTCGCCTGTCGGCGATCTGGAAGGAACTGCCGGATGTGAAGGTCACCGACCGTTCGATGATCTGGAATTCGGATCTCGTCGAGACGCTCGAACTGCACAACTTGATGGCCAACGCCATCACCACGGTCTATGGCGCGGAAGCGCGCAAGGAAAGCCGTGGCAGCCACGCCCGCGAAGACTATGTCGACGGTCCTTTCTCCGGTCGCGACGACGTCAACTGGCGCAAGCATACGCTTGCCTGGGTCAACGAGGCTGGCGACGTGAAGCTCGACTACCGTCCTGTCCACACGGAACTCATTGCCGAAGGCATCGATCCCTACAAGATCGCGCCTAAGGCTCGTGTTTATTGATTTGAGAGGTATAGGACATGGTTGAACTTGCTCTTCCCAAAAACTCTCAGGTCACCGAAGGCAAAGTCTGGCCGAAGCCGGCCGGTGCCAAGAATGTTCGGGAATACCGGGTCTATCGCTGGAGCCCTGACGATGGCGCGAACCCGCGCATCGATACCTTCTACATCGATGTCGACGACTGCGGTCCGATGGTTCTCGATGGTCTCTTGTACATCAAGAACAATATCGACCCGACGCTGACGCTGCGCCGGTCCTGCCGCGAAGGCATTTGCGGATCCTGCGCGATGAACATCGACGGCACCAATACGCTGGCCTGCACCAAAGGCATGGACGAGGTAAACGGCACGGTGAAGGTCTATCCCCTGCCGCATCTTCCGGTCGTGAAGGACCTCGTGCCGGATCTGACCAATTTCTATGCGCAGCATCGGTCGATCGAGCCCTGGCTCAAGACCGTTTCGCCGCCGCCTGCCAAGGAATGGAAGCAGAGCCACGAAGACCGCCAGAAGCTCGATGGTCTCTATGAGTGCATCCTGTGCGCCTGCTGCTCGACATCCTGTCCCAGCTACTGGTGGAACGGCGACCGTTATCTCGGTCCGGCCGTCCTGCTGCAGGCCTATCGCTGGCTGATCGATTCGAGAGACGAAGCGACGGGCGAACGCCTCGACAATCTCGAGGATCCGTTCCGGCTCTATCGTTGCCACACGATCATGAACTGCGCTCAGGCCTGCCCGAAGGGCCTGAACCCGGCCAAGGCGATCGCCGAGATCAAGAAGATGATGGTCGAGCGCCGCGCCTGAGCGACATTGTCAAAACTTCGAGAGGCCGCCCGGGAACCGTTTCGGGCGGCCTTAATTTATCCGTATAGTGCCGGCTATGGATCCGACGCGATATGGAACTTGATTAACCATATTCGCGTAACATATTTGTAACCCAGTTGTACGGCAGGTTGCGGCGCAGGTCGCGAGAGCGGGAGTATAGTGATGAAATTCAGCCATGCAGTCACCGGAGCAGCCATCCTTCTGGCGCTCGCGGGTTGCCAGCGTACCTCCTATAGCGGCATGAATGCCGCCAACAGTGCGCTTCCCCCGCTGCAGGCGCAGCCCGTGCCTTCCGTCCAGTCGGGCCAGTTGCCGCCTCCGGGTGCTGCAGGCTCCGCTCAGTTTCCTGCAGCACCCGCAACCACGACGGCTGCCCTCGACCCGGCTGCGGGCGCGCCTGCGACTGCCCTCGACGTCACAAAGGAATCCATGGTCGGTAATTGGCGCGTCCAGAGTGCCGGGTCCAGCTGCGACATGTTCCTCACGCTCACCAATCTCGGTAGCGGCTCGCGTGGCGGCACGCGCGGTTGCGCCGGCGAACTCACAGCCATGGGCTCGTGGGAAGTGTCCGGCAAGCAGGTTGTGCTCAAGGATCGCAATGGCAATACCATCGGCAGCGTCTACAAGACCGCGGATGCCCGTTTCGACGGCAGCACCGCATCCGGTCAGCCGGTCAGCCTGAGCCGCTGATCCATTTCTCATCCCAGCGGTGGCCCCGTCCGGGCCACCCTCCCGGCGGGACATCACCCCATGCAGCCAGTTCCTGACTACGGCTTGAGCGTCGCTGAGCAACTGCGCGCCATGACGGAGGCGGGGACACTGCAGCCCGACCGATACCAGTTCGACGTCGCGGAAAAGCTCGATCGCATCCTGACGGAATTCAAGGCGCGCAAGCCGGCTGCGAAGAAGAGCGCACTTGGCTGGATGTTTGCCCAGCGGCGCAAGCCGGAGATCCCGATCAGGGGGCTTTACATTCATGGCAGCGTCGGTCGTGGCAAGACCATGCTGATGGACCTGTTCTTCAGGCTTGCCCCCGTCGAGAAGAAGCGCCGCGCCCATTTTCACGAGTTCATGGCGGACGTGCATTCGCGCATTCATGCCCATCGGCAGAAACTGAAGGCCGGGGAAACGAAAGAGGCGGATCCTGTGCCTCCGGTGGCAGCGGCCCTTCGCGATGAAGCGCAACTTTTGTGCTTCGACGAGTTCACGGTAACCGACATCGCCGATGCGATGCTCCTTGCGCGGCTTTTCACCGAGCTTTTCGCGCGTGGCTGCACGCTGGTGGCGACCTCGAATGTCGAGCCGGACAATCTGTATCGCGATGGTCTCAATCGTGGCCTTTTCCTGCCCTTTGTCGATCTTCTCAAGAAGAACGTGCATGTATCGACGCTGGATTCGCCGACAGATTATCGTCTTGAGAAAATGGAGGGATTGCCGGTCTATATCGCGCCGCTCGATGATGCGCCGAAGATGATGGATATCGCCTGGCAGCGTGTGACCAAGGGTACTCCAGAGGCTCCCGCGTCGATCCAGATGAAGGGCCGAACGATCGACATCCCTCGTGCGGCCGGGCGCTGCGCCCGTTTTGCCTTCCGCGATCTCTGCGAGAAGCCACTGGGCGCGTCCGACTATCTCGCCATCGCCAAACGTTTCGATGTCGTCTTCGTCGAGAACATTCCGCATCTCGGACCGGAGAAGCGCAACGAGACGAAACGCTTCATCATTCTGATCGACTCGCTCTACGATGCCAGCGTTCGATTGTTTGCGTCGGCCGTGGCCATGCCCGAGTCCCTCTTGACCGAGAAAAAGGGTACCGAAGGCTTCGAATTCGATCGCACAGTTTCACGCCTTTTCGAGATGCGCAGCGCAGATTATCTCGAACTGCACCAGTCGAAGCGTGACAAACATGACGAAGCTGTGACTTAATATTTGACGTTTACGTAAGAATTTTATCTTCTAACCGATTGAAATTGATACACCGAAAATTATCGTTTGCGGTTTAGACCCTTTGGAGCTATGCGGTTTGTCCACAAGGGCAGGCTAACACTCGCCCTCGGCCTTGGTCGCGGATCCAAAAGGAAGTCTACAATGGCGCGCAAGAAGATCGCTCTTATCGGTTCTGGAATGATTGGTGGAACGCTGGCGCATCTCGCCAGTCTGAAGGAACTGGGCGATATCGTCCTGTTCGACATTGCCGACGGCATCCCGCAGGGCAAGGGTCTGGATATCGCGCAGTCGGGTCCGGTCGAAGGCTTCAATGCCAAGCTCTCTGGTGCCAGCGACTACGCCGCCATCGAAGGCGCTGATGTCTGCATCGTCACTGCCGGTGTTGCCCGCAAGCCGGGCATGAGCCGTGATGACCTGCTCGGCATCAACCTCAAGGTCATGGAACAGGTCGGCGCCGGCATCAAGAAGTATGCCCCGAACGCCTTCGTGATCTGCATCACCAACCCGCTCGACGCGATGGTCTGGGCCCTGCAGAAGTTCTCGGGTCTTCCGGCCAACAAGGTCGTCGGCATGGCCGGCGTGCTCGACTCGGGCCGCTTCCGCCACTTCCTCTCGGAAGAATTCAACGTCTCCGTCCAGGACGTCACTGCCTTCGTTCTCGGCGGCCATGGCGACACGATGGTGCCGCTTGCCCGCTACTCGACCGTTGGCGGCATTCCGCTGACAGACCTCGTCAAGATGGGTTGGGTCACCAAGGAACGCCTCGAAGAAATCATCCAGCGCACTCGTGACGGCGGCGCCGAAATCGTCGGCCTGCTGAAGACCGGCTCTGCCTACTACGCGCCGGCAGCCTCTGCCATCGAGATGGCCGAATCCTACCTCAAGGACAAGAAGCGCGTTCTGCCCTGCGCCGCTTACCTCACCGGCCAGTATGGCGTGAAGGACATGTATGTCGGCGTGCCCGTCATCATCGGCGAAGGCGGTGTCGAGCGCATTATCGAGATCGATCTGAACAAGGCCGAGGAAGAAGCCTTCCAGAAGTCTGTCGGCGCTGTCGCCAGCCTCTGCGAAGCCTGCATCAATATCGCCCCGGCTCTCAAGTAACAGCCTCTCGGCCCGAACAGGGCGGCCCAAGACAGGGACACAACGATGAACATTCATGAATACCAGGCCAAGGCTCTTCTGAAGAGCTTTGGTGCACCGGTCGCCGAAGGTGTGGCGATCTTCTCTGCGGAAGAAGCCGAAGCCGCCGCAAAGCAGCTGCCGGGTCCGCTTTACGTGGTCAAGAGCCAGATCCATGCTGGTGGCCGTGGCAAGGGCAAGTTCAAGGAACTCGGCCCCGACGCCAAGGGCGGTGTGCGCCTCGCCTTCTCCATTGACGAAGCCAAGGCTCATGCCAAGGAAATGTTCGGCAACACGCTGGTGACCGCGCAGACAGGCGAAGCCGGCAAGCAGGTCAACCGCCTCTACATCGAAGACGGCGCCGACATCGCTCGCGAACTTTACTGCTCGCTGCTCGTCGACCGCTCTGTCGGCCAGGTTGCCTTCGTCGTTTCGACGGAAGGCGGCATGGACATCGAAGCCGTTGCCCATGACACGCCGGAAAAGATCCACACGATCGCGATCGACCCGCTGACGGGCGTGACGGACGCGGATGTTGCTGCCATCTCCGGGGCACTCGAGCTTTCGGGTGCGGCTGCCGAAGACGCAAAGTCGCTCTTCCCGATCCTCTACAAGGCCTTCGTCGAGAAGGACATGGCGCTGCTCGAGGTCAATCCGCTGATCGTCATGAAGAATGACCATCTGCGCGTGCTCGATGCCAAGATGTCCTTTGACGGCAATGCGCTGTTCCGCCATGACGACGTCAAGGCGCTGCGCGACGAGACGGAAGAAGACGCCAAGGAAATCGAAGCGTCCAAGTGGGACCTCGCTTATGTGGCTCTCGACGGCAATATCGGCTGCATGGTCAATGGTGCCGGTCTCGCCATGGCGACGATGGACATCATCAAGCTCTACGGCAAGGAGCCGGCGAACTTCTGCGACGTCGGCGGTGGCGCTGGCAAGGAGAAGGTCGCGGCTGCCTTCAAGATCATCACGGCTGACCCGAAGGTCGAGGGCATCCTCGTCAACATCTTCGGCGGCATCATGAAGTGCGACGTCATTGCCGAAGGCGTTGTCGCCGCCGTGCAGGAAGTGGGCCTCAAGGTTCCGCTCGTCGTGCGCCTCGAAGGCACCAATGTCGAACTTGGCAAGAAGATCCTGAACGAATCCGGCCTGGCGATCACCGCGGCCGACGATCTGGACGACGCTGCCAAGAAGATCGTCGCGGCGATCAACGGCTAATTGAGGGACCTAACTGATGTCTATTCTTGTAAACAAGAACACTAAGGTCCTCGTCCAGGGCCTGACCGGTAAGACCGGCACCTTCCACACCGAGCAGGCGCTTGCCTATTATGGCACGCAGATGGTCGGCGGTATCCATCCGAAGAAGGGTGGCGAGAACTGGACCGGTTCCAAGGGTGAAAGCCTGCCGATCTTCGCAACCGTTGCCGAAGCCAAGGAAAAGACCGGTGCCGATGCATCCGTGATCTACGTTCCGCCGGCAGGGGCTGCGGACGCTATCATCGAGGCGATCGATGCCGAAATCCCGTTTATCACCTGTATCACCGAGGGTATCCCGGTCATGGACATGGTGCGGGTCAAGGCCCGTCTCGACAAGTCCAAGTCCCGCCTGCTCGGCCCGAACTGCCCGGGCATCCTGACACCGGAAGAATGCAAGATCGGCATCATGCCGGGCTCGATCTTCCGCAAGGGTTCGGTCGGCATTGTCTCGCGCTCGGGAACACTTACATACGAAGCAGTGTTTCAGACCTCGAACGAAGGCCTCGGCCAGACGACGGCTGTCGGTATCGGTGGTGACCCAGTCAAGGGTACCGAGTTCATCGACGTGCTCGAGATGTTCCTGGCCGATCCGGCCACGACCTCGATCATCATGATCGGCGAAATCGGCGGTTCGGCTGAAGAAGATGCAGCCCAGTTCCTGATCGACGAAGCCAAGAAGGGCCGCAAGAAGCCGATGGCCGGCTTCATCGCTGGCCGTACGGCGCCGAAGGGCCGCACCATGGGTCACGCTGGCGCTGTCGTTTCCGGCGGCAAGGGCGACGCAGAATCGAAGATCGAAGCCATGGAAGCTGCCGGCATTAAGGTTTCGCCTTCGCCGGCACGCCTCGGCAAGACCCTGGTCGAAGTCCTCAAGGGCTGAGACCTGACGAAAATCAAGCCAGGCGAAGGATTGGTCCGCCAAGCCTTCGCCTGGACTTCGCATATTTGAGACGATTCGCATCTGCGATCGTGAGCGGCAGGCCGGGCATCCGGCCATCAATTCAAGTCGGGAGGCGAGCCGAGACGCTCGCGAAACACCATGGGTAGGCAAGAAGCCAACGAGCAGTTTCTGATCACGTCCTTCCTCGACGGATCGAATGCGGCCTATATCGAACAGCTTTATGCGCGCTACGAGGAAGATCCCTCGTCGGTGTCCGATGAATGGCGGGCCTTCTTCAAGGCGCTGGCCGACAATCCGACCGATGTGATGAAGGCGGCTAAAGGCGCATCATGGCAGCGCAAGAACTGGCCGATCGCCGAAGGCGGCGATCTGGTGAATGCGCTCGACGGCAACTGGGGCGTGGTCGAGAAGGTCATCGAAAAGAAGGTTCAGGCCAAGGTCGAAGCGACCGCCGCATCGACAGGCAAGGCCCCTTCCGAAGCCGAAGTCCTTCAGGCGACGCGCGATTCGGTTCGCGCCATCATGATGATCCGTGCGTACCGCATGCGTGGTCACCTGCATGCCAATCTCGATCCGCTCGGCATTGCCGCACCTGTTGACGACTACAACGAGTTGTCGCCGGCAGCCTACGGCTTCACCGAAGCCGACTATAGCCGCAAGATCTTCATCGACAACGTGCTGGGTCTGGAATACGCCACGATCCCGCAGATGCTCGACATCCTGCAGCGCACCTATTGCTCGACGCTCGGCGTCGAGTTCATGCACATCTCCAATCCTGAAGAAAAGGCCTGGATCCAGGAGCGTATCGAAGGTCCCGGCAAGGGCGTCGAATTCACGCCGAACGGCAAGAAGGCCATTCTGCAGAAGCTGATCGAGGCCGAAGGCTTCGAGCAGTTCATCGACGTCAAGTACAAGGGCACCAAGCGTTTCGGCCTCGACGGCGGTGAGTCTCTCATCCCGGCTCTGGAACAGATCATCAAGCGTGGCGGCCAGGAAGGTCTCGAGCAGGTCGTTCTCGGCATGGCTCATCGTGGCCGCCTGAACGTCTTGACCAATGTCATGGCGAAGCCGCACCGTGCTGTGTTCCACGAGTTCAAGGGCGGTTCGTTCAAGCCCGACGAAGTCGAAGGCTCTGGCGACGTGAAGTATCACCTCGGCGCCTCATCGGACCGTGAGTTCGATGGCAACAAGGTTCACCTGTCGCTGACGGCCAATCCTTCGCACCTCGAAATCGTCAACCCTGTCGTCATGGGCAAGGCCCGTGCGAAGCAGGACCAGCTTGCCAAGACCTGGGAAGGCGACATCATTCCGCTCAAGGAGCGCGCCAAGGTGCTGCCGCTTCTGCTGCATGGTGACGCTGCCTTCGCCGGCCAGGGCGTGGTGGCAGAAATTCTGGGTCTGTCGGGTCTGCGCGGTCACCGCGTGGCCGGCACGATGCATGTCATCATCAACAACCAGATCGGCTTCACCACCAATCCGGCCTTCTCGCGTTCGTCGCCCTATCCGTCCGACGTTGCGAAGATGATCGAAGCGCCGATCTTCCACGTCAATGGTGACGATCCGGAAGCCGTCGTCTATGCGGCCAAGGTCGCGACCGAATACCGGATGAAGTTCCACAAGCCTGTCGTCATCGACATGTTCTGCTACCGTCGCTTCGGTCACAACGAAGGCGACGAGCCGAGCTTCACCCAGCCGAAGATGTACAAGGAAATCCGTGCTCACAAGACGGTGGTCAACATCTACGGCGAACGTCTGATCGCGGAAGGCCTGATCTCGGAAGGCGAATTCGAGAAGATGAAGGCGGACTGGCGCGCGCATCTCGAGCAGGAATTCGAGGCTGGCCAGAGCTACAAGCCGAACAAGGCCGATTGGCTGGACGGCGTATGGTCGGGTCTGCGGACCGCCGACAACGCCGACGAGCAGCGTCGCGGCAAGACCGCCGTGCCGATGAAGCAGCTCAAGGAGATCGGCCGCAAGCTGTCGACGATCCCCGAGGGCTTCAAGGCACACCGCACGATCCAGCGCTTCATGGAAAACCGTGCGCAGATGATCGAGACCGGCGAAGGTATCGACTGGGCCATGGGCGAAGCGCTCGCTTTCGGTTCGCTGGCAATTGATGGCCACAAGATCCGTCTCTCCGGCCAGGATTGCGAACGCGGCACCTTCTCGCAGCGTCACTCGGTTCTATACGATCAGGAAACCGAAGAACGCTACATTCCGCTCGCCAATCTCGCCCCGAACCAGGCGCGCTACGAAGTCATCAACTCGATGCTTTCGGAAGAGGCCGTGCTCGGCTTCGAATATGGCTATTCGCTGGCCCGCCCGAATGCGCTGACGCTCTGGGAAGCCCAGTTCGGCGACTTCGCCAACGGTGCGCAGGTGGTCTTCGACCAGTTCATCTCGTCGGGCGAACGCAAGTGGCTGCGCATGTCAGGCCTCGTCTGCCTTCTGCCGCATGGCTATGAGGGCCAGGGTCCGGAACACTCTTCCGCCCGCCTCGAGCGCTGGCTGCAAATGTGCGCCGAAGACAATATGCAGGTCGCCTATTGCACGACGCCGTCCAACTACTTCCACATCCTGCGTCGGCAGATGAAGCGCGACTTCCGCAAGCCGCTGATCATGATGACGCCGAAGTCCCTGCTGCGCCACAAGCGTGCGACCTCGAGCCTGGCCGAAATGGCAGGCGAAAGCTCGTTCCACCGTCTTCTGTGGGACGATGCCGAGGTCATCAAGGACGGTCCGATCAAGCTGCAGAAGGATGCGAAGATCCGTCGCGTCGTCATGTGCTCGGGCAAGGTCTACTACGACCTTCTCGAAGAGCGCGAAAAGCGCGGCATCGATGACATCTACCTGCTGCGCATCGAACAGCTCTATCCGTTCCCGGCCAAGGCGCTCATCAACGAGCTCTCGCGCTTCCGCAATGCGGAAATGGTCTGGTGCCAGGAAGAGCCGAAGAACATGGGCGCCTGGTCGTTCATCGATCCGTATCTGGAATGGGTGCTCGCCCATATCGATGCCAAATACCAGCGGGTGCGCTATACCGGCCGTCCGGCTGCCGCCTCGCCGGCGACCGGCCTGATGTCGAAGCACCTCGCCCAGCTCGAAGCCTTCCTCGAGGATGCCCTGGGCGGTTGATCCGCCCAGTCTTTCTCTCGCAGACCGTAACCTTCTCTGACCAACGGAATTGAGATCATGGCCACTGAAATCCGCGTACCCACCCTCGGCGAATCCGTCAGCGAAGCCACAATCGGCACCTGGTTCAAGAAGGTCGGCGACACCGTCAAGGCCGACGAGCCGCTCGTCGAACTGGAAACCGACAAGGTGACCGTCGAAGTTCCCTCGCCGGTCTCGGGCGTTCTGACTGAGATCGTCGCCCAGAACGGCGAAACCGTTGGTCTCGGCGCCCTGCTCGGCCAGATCGCTGAAGGTGCTGCGGGCTCCGCCGGTGCAGCTGCTCCGGCTACTGCTGCAGCTCCGGCTCCTGCCGCTGCGGCAGCGCCTGCTCCCGCCGCTGCTGCTCCGGCGGCTCCCTCGGCCATGCCGGCCGCTCCGGCTGCAGCCAAGCTTGCTGCCGACAACAACATCGCGACCTCCGACGTCGACGGCTCGGGCAAGCGTGGCCAGGTGCTGAAGGGTGACGTGCTCGCCGCCATCGCCAAGGGTACGGCTGCTCCGGCTGTTGCCGCAGCCCCTGCTGCTCCGCGTCCGGCCTCCTCCGGCGACGACGCATCGCGCGAAGAGCGCGTGAAGATGACCCGCCTGCGCCAGACGATCGCCAAGCGCCTCAAGGATGCCCAGAACACCGCTGCCATGCTCACCACCTACAACGAGGTGGACATGAAGGCGGTCATGGATCTGCGCAACCGCTACAAGGACATCTTCGAGAAGAAGCATGGCGTGAAGCTCGGCTTCATGGGCTTCTTCACCAAGGCCGTGACGCACGCGCTGAAGGAACTGCCGGCCGTCAACGCCGAGATCGACGGCACCGACATCATCTATAAGAACTACTGCCACATCGGCGTTGCCGTCGGCACCGACAAGGGCCTGGTCGTTCCGATCGTGCGCGATGCCGACCAGATGTCGATCGCTGAAATTGAGAAGGACATCGGTCGTCTCGGCAAGGCTGCCCGTGACGGTCAGCTCTCCATGGCCGACATGCAGGGCGGAACCTTCACCATCTCCAACGGTGGCGTCTACGGTTCGCTGATGTCTTCGCCGATCCTGAATGCTCCGCAGTCGGGTATCCTCGGCATGCACAAGATCCAGGAGCGTCCGGTCGTTGTCGGCGGCCAGATCGTCATCCGTCCGATGATGTATCTCGCGCTCTCCTATGATCACCGCATCGTCGACGGCAAGGAAGCGGTCACCTTCCTCGTTCGCGTCAAGGAAAGCCTCGAAGATCCGGAACGTCTGGTTCTTGATCTCTAAGGAGACCTCACGATGGAGCCGGTATCCGCTTCCGCCTCTCCGCTCGTCCTGCTTCTTGCCTGGAGCGTGGTGCTGCTGGTTGCGCATGTCCTGTCGCAGGGCATGCTCGCCACCAGGGAGTTGGGCACGGAGTGGAATGCCGGTCCGCGTGACGACGACAAGCAGCCGGCGAGCAAACTCGCCGGCCGTGCTGCCCGGGCGTCCTCGAACTTCCGCGAGACCTATCCGGCCTTCATTGCGCTTACAGCGGGTCTGTTGTTGACAGGCGAGACTTCGGGTCTCGGTCTGACCGGCGCGATCGTCTGGTTCATCGGGCGCATCGTATATTATCCGCTGTACCTTGCAGGCATTCCATATATCCGCTCGCTTGTCTGGACTGGCGCCACGGCCGGACTCGGCCTCATGTTCCTCGCACTGGCGTTTTGAGGTGAGGCATGGGCGCGTCGTCAGGAGTAGCCGTTCTTCTTGCCGCGCTTGCGCTTTCTCATGCAGCTTCGGCCGCCGATTGCCTGATTGAAAAGGCCACCTTTCGCGAAGCCGAAACCGGGATCGAACTTGTCTTTGCTGCCGCGAGTGGTGAAAACACGCCCGTCACCCATGGCTTCACCGCGCAAATCGGAAAATTCAAACTCGACGGGCACGTTCTCTACGACCCGGAGATCGAGCGGCCTGTCGGCATGCTGATGAACAATTGCCCTGAGGGCGACGTCACCGGTGCGGATCTCGCGGCCTGCACCGTCTGGAAAGGCATCGTCTACGGTGTCGACACCGCAAACGGCCATGTCGATCTTCTGCCGCCGGAGGGTGCCGGTGCTCCCGATGCCATTCTCCTGCCCGGCTTCGGCCCGGCTGTCCTAGCGTCAGTCGTCGGCAAGGACATGGAGAGCGGCCCCTGGGATGTCTTCGAGTTCAAGGGATGCGCGTCATGACAGGCCGTCCGCTTCTTCTCGTCACCGGCGGTAGCCGCGGCATCGGCGCTGCCGTCTGCCGTAAGGCCGCAGCACAGGGCTACGACCTCATCATCAACTATCGTTCGGACAAAGAGGCAGCAGAGGCCGTCGCAGCCGACTGCCGCGCGCTTGGTGCCCGCGCCGATATCGTCCAGGGCGACACCGCCGATGAAAAGGGCATCGCCGCCATCTTTGCCGCCGTTGACCGTCTGGGACCGCTCTCTGGTCTCGTCAACAATGCCGGCGTCGTCGACGTCACGGCGCGGGTCGAGGAATTCGATCGGGCGCGGCTCGACCGCATGTTCGCCGTCAATGTGATCGGCAAGATCCGCTGTGCCACGGAAGCGGTGAAACGCATGTCGACGAAACATGGCGGCAAGGGTGGCGTGATCGTCAACATCTCGTCCATGGCCGCCGTGATCGGCAGTGCCTCGCAATATGTCGACTATGCTGCCGCCAAGGCTGCGGTGGATACCTTCACCGTGGGCTTGTCCCGCGAAGTCGCGACCGAGGGTATCCGGGTCAATGCTGTCAGGCCTGGCATCATCGACACCGAAATCCATGCATCCGGCGGCCTTCCGAACCGTGCCCGTGACCTCGCGCCCATCGTTCCGATGCAAAGGCCCGGAACGGCCGACGAAGTAGCCGACAGCGTGCTTTATCTACTCTCGCCTCAGGCATCCTATGTGACGGGTGCCATCTTGAATGTCAGCGGCGGTCGGTAACCGTCGAAAACGAAGGAAGCTTCCCATGTCTTATGATGTCATCGTTATCGGCTCCGGCCCCGGCGGCTATGTCTGCGCCATCAAGGCGGCCCAACTCGGCCTGAAGGTTGCCGTCGTCGAGAAGCGCGCCACTTATGGCGGCACCTGCCTCAACATCGGCTGCATTCCGTCCAAGGCGCTGCTGCACGCGTCGGAAGTCTTCCACCATGCCGCCCATGGCATGGCGGACCTCGGTGTCGAAGTCGGCGCACCGACGTTAAACCTGCCGAAGATGATGGCCCACAAGGACGCGACGGTGAAGTCGAACGTCGAGGGCGTCGCTTTCCTGTTCAAGAAGAACAAGATCGACGGCATCCAGGGCACCGGCAAGATCCTCGGCGCCGGCAAGGTTGAAGTCACAAAAGACGCCGGTGAAGTCCAGGTTCTCGAAACCAAGAACATCGTCATCGCGACCGGCTCCGACGTCGCAGGCATTCCGGGTGTGGCCGTCGAAATCGACGAAAAGGTCATCGTGTCCTCGACCGGCGGTATCGCGCTGGACAAGGTTCCGGCCAAGATGATCGTCGTTGGCGGTGGCGTCATCGGCCTCGAGCTCGGCTCGGTCTGGTCGCGCCTCGGCACAAAGGTCACCGTGGTAGAATATCTCGACACGATCCTCGGCGGCATGGACGGTGAAGTCTCCAAGCAGTTCCAGCGCATCCTTGCCAAGCAGGGCATGGAATTCAATCTCGGCGCCAAGGTCACCGGTGTGGTCAAGTCGGGTGATGGTGCCAAGGTCACGTTCGAGCCGGTCAAGGGTGGCGAAGCCCAGACGCTCGACGCCGACGTCGTGCTCGTCGCGACCGGCCGCAAGCCTTACACGGCTGGCCTCGGCCTCGAAGAATCCGGCGTTGCCCTCGACAATCGTGGCCGCGTCGAGATCGACGGCCATTACCGCACCAATGTTGCTGGCATCTATGCCATCGGCGACGTGGTCAAGGGTCCGATGCTCGCCCACAAGGCGGAAGACGAAGGCGTGGCGCTTGCCGAGATCCTCGCCGGCCAGCATGGTCATGTGAACTACGATGTCATTCCGGGCGTCGTCTACACCCAGCCGGAAGTCGCCTCCGTCGGCAAGACCGAGGAAGAACTGAAGGCGGCCGGTGTCGCCTACAAGGTCGGCAAGTTCCCGTTCACGGCGAACGGCCGTGCCCGCGCGATGCTGGCCTCCGATGGCTTCGTCAAGGTTCTCGCCGACAAGGACACCGATCGTGTTCTCGGCGTGCACATCATCGGTCTCGGCGCCGGCGAGATGATCCACGAAGCGGCCGTGCTGATGGAGTTCGGCGGTTCGTCGGAAGATCTCGGCCGCACCTGCCACGCGCACCCGACCATGTCGGAAGCCGTGAAGGAGGCCGCGCTCGCGACTTTCTTCAAGCCGCTGCATATGTGAGCCTGCTGACCTGACATAGGTCAATTATTATATTTCGGTAAGGTTGAAGGCGTCGCTTGTTCCACGAGCGGCGGCCTTTATCATGTCGACCTAAAGCCTCGCTTCAATCCGCGTGAAAGGCGACGACACATGGCAGCCGTACCGACGTCCTATTCGATCCCGCAAAAGGCCCTGCATTGGCTGATGGCCCTACTCATTCTGTTCAACCTCGTCTTCGCCGAAGCGATGGAGGAGGTGGCGGAAGCCTATGAGCGCGGCGAGGTGCCTTCGGCCGAAGATCTGACCTTTGCCAACATCCATGCCTATGTCGGGATTGCCGTGCTCTGTCTCGGGCTCGTTCGCCTTGCGCTCCGGCTGACGCGCGGCGCGCCGGCGGCACCGGCGGAGGAGCCGCCGCTCCTGAGGCTAGCGTCGAAGCTCGCGCATGGCACTTTCTACGCGCTCTTCTTCCTAATTCCGTTCAGCGGCATAGGCGCCTACTACTTCGGCAATGAAACCGCGGGCTTTCTGCATGGCGGGCCGCTGAAGAGCCTGATGTGGCTTTTGATCGCAGTGCACATCCTGGCACTTCTGGTACACCAGTTCTACTGGAAGACGCCGGTTGCCACGCGCATGACGCGGGGGTGATCGCAAAGGGGGTAGGATGGGTCTCGTCGTCGAACAGCATGTCGCGCTTCCGCATCCCAACCTTCCCGCAGCCGACTGGGCAGACAGCTACTGCGTCCGCCTCGATCGAAACGATCTCGTTCCGATGGACGTTGCGAGCGAGCTTATCGGGAGAGCGCCGCGCTGGGTTGGGGCCCTGCTCAAGATCCGCAATCGGATTGTCGGTGCCTTCGGACTAAAATCTGCTGAGCTTGAACTGACTGGCCAGGATAAGATCGGTGGCTTTCCGGTCATTGATCATGACGGCGAGCGCGTCCTGCTCGGCTTCGACGACAAGCATCTGGATTTCCGGATCATCGTGTCGGTCGAGCCGCAAGGGGCCAGCCACCAGCACGTCTCACTGACAACGCTGGTCAAGCGGCACAATCTGTTCGGGCGGATCTACATCCTGATGGTCACGCCGTTCCACAAGCTGATTGTGAAGACTTTCTTGAAACGTTTCGCAGCTTCGAGCGGTCTCAACCATCGATCCGCGTAACGCTGTAGCCCTGTTTCCGGAGCAGTTCGACGAGGCCTTCCTCGCCCGGAAGATGCAGCGCGCCGACCGCGATGAAGGCATTGCCCTTTTCGAGGTGCTTTTTGCTGCCTTCCGCCATCACCAGGTTACGATCCCGCACGATCCGGGTCTCGAAGGCGGCATAGGCGCTCTCGTCCTCGCCTGACTCGGTCGGGGCCACGGCCTTCAGCATGGGCATGGTCATGCCGATGTCACCGGCGAGATATAGCTCGGTCATCGTCTCGATGACGTCTTCCATCTTGTCGCCGAGCGCGATTGTCTCGATCAGAGCCTTGAAATGAAAGTCGACCGGCAGGTCGGCCATGGCTTCGAGCTGTTCGACAAGGCTTTCGAGACCGGCCACGGGCTTGCCGGCCTTTACGGCATCCTCGGCGATCTGCTTGTCGAGGAAGGAGGCGCCGGCTGCCTTGCGCGACATTTCGCAAGCGGGCAGGGCCACGAAGCTCGCGAGGATCCAAGGCTTCATCTTGGCCACGGCGCCGAGCGCCAGGCCACGTTGTTTGAGGCCTGTATCCAGCTTCTCCAGATCGGCGGCGTCGAGGTGATCCTTCACCGACTTGCCGTCGGTGAACATGGTGAGTTCCGGATGCATCAGAAGAGATGCTGCCGCCTTCTGCTCGTCGAGGATCTCGTCGGATTCGATGACGACCACATCGGCGCCAGCCGCGGCATCCCGCGCGCCCTTCGGCATGGTGAGGACCCGGGGATCGGTGACATGCATGGTGCCAAGAAGGTAGGAAGGCCTGAGCCCCTCCTTCTCGACCTTCCAGAAGATGCCCTGGCCATTCGGCACCTTGGCGGCTTCTGCGCGGATCGACGCGAGCTGTTCCGGCTTTTCATCCTCCATTGCCACAAGCAGATTTTCGCCGTGGCAGGCAATGTCAGAGGCACGAGCGGGGCTGATGGTGAAGAGAGCGGTAAGCAGCAGGGCGAGAAGGACGAGCGGCAGCGCGCCGACGATCCGGAGTACGATCCCGGACATCGAGTGTCGCGGCAGGGTCGGCCGCAGCGTGAAAAGGCGGTGCGCGTTCATGTCATCTCCTGTCAGAAGTCGTGAGAATAGGAGAGATCGCCCTCACGTTCGATTAAGGATCTTGGTTAACGCGGGCGGGATCAAGGTGAACTCAAGCGCGGGGATGGGCGCGGTCATAGATGTCCAGGAGCCGCGCGCTGTCGACACCGGTATAGATCTGTGTGGTCGAGAGGCTGGCATGGCCAAGCAGTTCCTGGATCGTCCTCAAGTCCCCGCCGCTGCCCAGAAGATGGGTTGCGAAGGAATGGCGAAGGGCATGGGGCGTGGCCGAATCCGGCAGTCCGAGGGCCGAGCGCAGCTTCTGCATCTCGCGCTGAATGATCGCCGGCTGAAGCGGCCCACCACGGGCGCCGCGGAAAAGCGGGGCGCCCGCTTCCAGATGGTAGGGGCAGAGCTTTCGGTAGGTCTCCACTGCCTCGGCCACGATGGGAAGTAGCGGCACCAGACGTGTCTTGCCGCCCTTGCCGGTCACCCTGAGGCTCGTCGCCTTGGCATGGAAAACCTCCGGCGGCAGCCCGAGCGCTTCGGATATGCGCAGTCCGCAGCCGTAGAGCAGCGAGAGCACCGCCGCATCACGGGCGGCGATCCAGGGCTCTTCGTTTAACTGCGTATCGCGACTGACGACACTCAGGGCCTGTCGGCCGCTCAACGGTTTGGGCAGCGATTTCGGCTGCTTCGGCGAGCGGATGGCGCTCGCGCCCGCCGCATTGACAAGGCCCTTTCGCTCTAGATGGCGCAGGAAGGAGCGCAGGCCCGCCAGATGGCGGCCGAGTGAGCGGGCACCGTCGCCCTCCTTGCGGCGATGGGCGAGGAAGCCGCGCAGGTCTGCGGGGCGCAGGGCTTCGATATCGTGGATCTTCACCGTTCCGCCGACATGGCCCGACAGGAATTGGAGAAACTGGCGCGTATCACGTTCATAGGCCTCCAGCGTATTGCCGGCGAGTCTGCGCTCCGAGCCCAGGCTTTCCAGCCAGATGGCGCGTTCGCCGAGAAGTTTTTCGTCTGCCGGGATCAATCGCGCGCCTTTCGCGTTATTGGATGTTGGCCACCCGGCCCACGATGGCGCGGGAGGGTTAACGAAGGGCGAATATCGGGGCTGTCATGATCGGATCACAAATCGCTGCCAGAACCCCTCTGGAACTCTGGCGAGGTATTTGCTGATGCGCCGCTCTCCCGTCTCCACCTTCGCAAGCGTCACCGACACCCTGTCGCTTCTTTCCCACGGTCGCCCCGGGCATATCGTCGACACGCTGATTGCCGAGCGTGGGCAGAAGCTCGTCGAGCATCCGCTGTGGCCCGCGATGCGGCCCTTGCTTTATAGCGTTCTGCGCTACGACAAGGCGATCCAGTTCGCCAATGACGTTGCCAACCTTCCGGGTCCGCAGGTGTTCGACTATCTGAGCGCTGCTCTCGGCCTCGATATCCAGGTCCGACATGCTGATCGCATCCCGTCATCCGGTGGCTTCATCCTGGTCAGCAATCACCCGACCGGCATTGCCGACGGGGTTGCGATGTATGACCTGCTGAAGGATCGCCGTCCGGACATGACCTTCTTCGCCAACCGCGATGCCGTCAGGGTCAATCCGCGTCTTGCCGAAATCATCATTCCCGTGGAATGGCGCGAGGAGCACAAGTCGAAGCTCAAGGCGCGCGAAACGTTGAAACTCACCACGCGGGCCGTGGAAGAGGGCAGGGCAACCATTCTCTTTCCCTCAGGCCGGATCGCCTATTGGGATGAGGGCAAGCTCAACGAGCGGCCGTGGAAGACCTCTGCCATTTCGCTGGCGCGCAAATACAATCTGCCGATCCTGCCGGTGAATATGAAGGCGCGCAATTCCGGCCTGTTCTACTGGTTCGCCCGCTGGTCGACGGAGCTGCGCGACATGACCGTGTTCTATGAGCTTCTCAACAAGCGGGGCGGTCGCTTCGATTTCACGGTCGGCAATCTGATCCCGGTCGAGGCACTGGACGGCGATCCCGCCGAGGTGACCCGGGCGCTGGAAGCTTACACGGTCCATCAGCTGCCTGCCGATCCCAACCGCAGCTTCCGCTGATCTCCCCCGTCACATAAAGCCTGTTTTCTTTCTGTTCTTCCGGAGGCAAGTTGCAGCCCGATGAAGGACGATTCGAAAAGCCTGTTCGGAGAACTGTTCGAAACACCGCGCCGCAAGGTGGTGCCGGTGCTCGTGCCGATGCCTGCGCCGACTGCCTACAGCTATGCCGTGCCCGATGGGTTGACGATCGAGCCGGGTGCGATCGTGCAGGTGCCGCTTGGTCCACGCCAGGTTGTCGGCGTCGTGTGGGACGGCGGCGAGGACAGCGAAATTAATCCGAAGAAGCTGCGCGAGATCACCAAGGTCTTCGACTGCCCGCCGCTCGACCAGGACATGCGCACCTTCCTCGATTGGGTGGCTGCCTACACGCTTTCCCCACCCGGCTATGTGGCCCGCATGGCGCTTCGTGCGCCCGCCGCCTTCGATCCGGAGCCGATGATCGAGGGGCTGCGTTATGCTGGCTACCAGCCGGAGCGCTTGACCCCCGCGCGTCAGAAAGTGCTGGAGCTCGCGTCCGATGGTCTCTCCTGGACAAAAAGTGGGTTGGCCCATGCCAGCGGTGTCTCGACGAGCGTCATCGACGGTCTCGTCAAGCAGGGCGTCTTCGAACAGGTCTTCCTGCCGCCGCCGCCGCTGGTCGCAGCTCCGGACCCTGATTATGCGGAGCACCGGCTGGCCGGCCCGCAGAAGGAGGCGGCCGAGGAGATCCTGGACAGTTTGCGCAAGGGCGGCTTCGCCGTTTCCCTGATCGACGGCGTGACGGGCTCGGGCAAAACGGAGGTGTATTTCGAGGCGATTGCCGAGATCTTGAAACAGGGCAAGCAGGTGCTGATCCTGCTGCCGGAAATCGCGCTCACAGCCAACTTCCTCGAACGTTTCCAGGATCGTTTCGGCTCCAAACCCGGCGAATGGCATTCGGATCTCGCGACGCGCACGCGTGAAAAGGTCTGGCGGCAGGTCGCGACCGGCGAGATCCGGGTCGTGGCCGGCGCGCGCTCGGCGCTCTTCCTGCCCTTCGAAAATCTGGGCTTGATCATCGTCGACGAAGAACATGATCCTGCCTTCAAGCAGGAAGACCGCGTCTTCTATAATGCGCGGGACATGGCGGTCGTGCGTGCGCGGATCGCGAACTTCCCGGTCGTCCTGGTCTCGGCGACACCGTCCGTCGAAAGTCAGGTCAACTGCATCGCCGGTCGCTATACGCGCATCCATCTGCCGACACGCTTTGCCGATGCCGCAATGCCGGACCTGCATCTCATTGACATGCGGCGTGCTCCGCCGGAGCGGGGCGGCTTTCTGTCGCCGATCCTGCTGCGGTCCGTTGGCAAGGCGGTCGAGCGCGGCGAACAGGCGCTGCTCTTTCTCAATCGACGGGGGTATGCGCCGCTGACGCTTTGCCGGGTCTGCGGTCACCGGTTCCAGTGCCCGCAGTGTTCGAGCTGGCTGGTCGAACACCGCTTCCGCGGCCAGATCCAGTGCCACCAGTGCGGCTATCATGAGCCGACACCGAATTCTTGCCCGGAATGCGGGACGCTCGACCACCTCGTCGCTTGCGGGCCGGGGGTGGAGCGCATCGCCGAAGAGGTCGAAAAGCACTTCCCCGATGCGCGCACGCTGGTCCTCTCTTCGGATATCGGTGGGGTAAAGCGCCTGAGATTGGAGCTTGAGGCTATCGCCAATGGCGAGGCCGATATCGTCATCGGCACCCAACTCGTCGCCAAGGGGCACAATTTCCCGCTGATGACGCTGGTCGGGATCATCGATGCCGACATCGGCCTGTCGAATGGTGATCCCCGCGCCGCCGAGCGCACCTTCCAGCTGCTCTCTCAGGTCACGGGCCGTGCCGGTCGCACCGGGCGCAAGAGCCTCGGCCTCCTGCAGACCTTTCAACCGCAGCATCCCGTCATGCAGGCGATCGTGTCGGGTGATGCGGCTGCCTTCTACGAGCGTGAGATCACGGAGCGCGAGCGGGCGCAGCTGCCGCCCTTCGGTCGGCTCGTCTCGATCATCGTCTCCGCTGACACACGTGCGGAAGCCGAGGGCCACGCTCGAGCGCTCCGCCAGGCCGCGCCACAGGAAAGCGGGATCGTGATCCTCGGGCCCGCAGAGGCGCCGCTTGCTCTGATCCGCGGACGACACCGTTTCCGGCTGTTGGTGCATGGACGCCGCAATAGCGACATGCAGGCCTTCGTGCGCAGCATGCTGGAGCGTGGCCCTAAGGAGCGACGGTCAATCCAGGTACAGGTCGATGTCGATCCGCAGAGCTTCCTTTGAGCCGCTTTTGACCCTTCCCGGTCGCGCCGCCTTCAATATGCGGCGCAAAGGCCATACCGCCGACGCTCGTTTCGTGCCATAAGCCGGCCGGTTTCTTTCACGCGGGTCTCTCCATGGAATTCTATTTTCCCACTGAACTCGGCGAGCAGCTGGCCTTCCTCGCCGCTGTGGCTGCCGCCCTCATCGGATGCGTCGTGCTCTTCGCGCCCGGCCTGACGCTCAAGGCGCTCGCCCTGACGGCGAACGAGGGGCGTCCCGAAGGTCTGGGTGCCGCGCGCTCGGTCGGCGGTCTCATTGTCGGCTTTTCCGGAACAGCGCTGCTTCTCGCACAGCCGACCGTCTACCTGGCCTTTGGTGCTGCCGTCGGCTTGTCGGCCTTCGCCCGCATCCTCTCCATCATGTCCGATCAAGGCGGCACCTGGCGCAATCTTCTCCTTCTGGTTGTGCAGGTCGTCATCGCCTCTCTGATGCTCGCCTATGTCTTTGGTCTGACTTGAAGATCGCTTTGCAGCCGCGGCTGCGGCCCATCTCGTCGAATTGACTCGGTTTCGGACAAAAAAACGCTGCCGGGCCTTGCTCTCAAGGAGCAAACCTTTAATACGCGTGTTGCGAGTCTAGACCTGCTATGCTAGACGAACCGCGAAATTCGGAAAACGCGAGCGTAACACGCCTGTGTTTTTGGGGAAAACAAAACGATATCAGGAGTTTGAGAGGCCTCTTCCGAGGTGTCCGGCGACCTGGATCCAAATCAGGGAATTTTTTGCCCGTGGCAGACGCATCCCAAGTGATTTCAGGCGTGGCTGAGCGTTACGCTTCGTCGCTTTTCGAGTTTGCGCTCGAAGGCGGCGCGATCGACGCCGTCGCTGCCGATCTCAACCGCTTCCAGGCGATGATCGACGAGAGCGACGATCTGAAGCGTCTGGTACAGTCGCCCGTCTTCACGGCCGAAGATCAGGTGAAGGCCATCAGCACGATCGGCGAAAAGGCCGGTTTCAATGCGCTGGTGTTGAACTTCCTGAAGGTCGTTGCCAGCAATCGCCGCCTGTTTGCCGCTCCCGGCATGGTGGCTGCCTATCGCCAGATCGTTGCCCGTCACAAGGGCGAAGTGACGGCTGACGTCACCTCTGCTCATGCCCTTACGGCTGAGCAGGAAACCGAACTGAAAGCGGCGCTGAAGGGCGTGACCGGCAAGGAAGTCTCGATCTCCGTTACGGTCGATCCCTCCCTGCTCGGCGGCCTGATCGTCAAGGTCGGCTCGCGCCAGATCGACACGTCCCTTCGCACCAAACTTTCCACCCTTAAGCTTGCACTGAAAGAGGTTGGCTGATGGATATCCGCGCCGCGGAAATTTCCGCAATTCTGAAAGATCAAATCAAGAACTTCGGCAAAGAGGCGGAAGTCTCGGAAGTCGGTCAGGTTCTGTCCGTCGGTGACGGTATCGCCCGCGTCTACGGCCTCGACAACGTCCAGGCCGGTGAAATGGTCGAATTCCCGGGCGGCATTCGCGGTATGGCGCTCAACCTCGAGGCCGACAATGTCGGCGTGGTTCTCTTCGGTGCCGACCGTGGCATCAAGGAAGGCGACATCGTCAAGCGGACCGGCGCCATCGTTGACGTTCCGGTTGGTCCTGAACTGCTTGGCCGCGTCGTCGACGCGCTCGGCAATCCGATCGACGGCAAGGGTCCGATCAACGCTGCGAGGCGTTCGCGCGTTGACGTCAAGGCTCCGGGCATCATCCCGCGCAAGTCGGTTCATGAGCCGATGTCAACCGGCCTCAAGGCCATCGACGCCCTTATCCCGGTTGGCCGTGGCCAGCGCGAGCTCGTCATCGGCGACCGTCAAACCGGCAAGACCGCCATTATTCTCGACACCTTCCTTAACCAGAAGGCCGTGCATGACAACGGTCCGGAAAACGAAAAGCTGTACTGCGTTTACGTGGCTATCGGCCAGAAGCGTTCGACCGTTGCTCAGTTCGTCAAGGTTCTCGAAGAGCGTGGCGCCCTGCAGTACTCGATCATCATCGCGGCCACCGCGTCCGATCCGGCCCCGATGCAGTACCTGGCCCCGTTCGCCGGTTGCGCCATGGGCGAATACTTCCGCGACAACGGCATGCACGCCCTGATCGCCTACGATGACCTGTCGAAGCAGGCTGTCGCCTACCGTCAGATGTCGCTTCTGCTGCGCCGCCCGCCGGGCCGCGAAGCTTACCCGGGCGACGTTTTCTATCTGCATTCGCGTCTACTAGAGCGCGCCGCCAAGATGGGCGATGCTGCTGGTAACGGTTCGCTGACGGCTCTGCCGGTCATCGAAACCCAGGGCAACGACGTGTCTGCCTTCATCCCGACCAACGTGATCTCGATCACCGACGGCCAGATCTTCCTTGAAACCGACCTGTTCTACCAAGGCATCCGTCCGGCCGTTAACGTCGGTCTGTCGGTTTCGCGCGTTGGTTCTGCCGCTCAGGTCAAGGCGATGAAGCAGGTTGCCGGTTCGATCAAGGGCGAGCTTGCCCAGTATCGCGAAATGGCCGCCTTCGCCCAGTTCGGTTCCGACCTCGACGCCGCCACCCAGCGCTTGCTGAATCGAGGTGCGCGCCTGACGGAACTTCTGAAGCAGCAGCAGTTCTCGCCGCTGAAGACGGAAGAACAGGTTGCGGTCATCTTCGCCGGCGTCAACGGCTATCTCGACAAGATCGCCGTGAGCCAGGTTGGCAAGTTCGAACAGGGCCTGCTTTCCTACCTCCATTCGGAAGGCAAGGCCATTCTCGACGCCATCCGCACAGAAAAGGCGATCAGCGACGATACCAAGGGCAAGCTCAAGGCCGCTCTCGATAGCTTCGCGAAGAACTTCGCCTAATTCAGGCTCAAGCCAAGGACGGATAACGGATGCCTTCACTTAAGGATCTGAAAAACCGGATCGCCTCCGTCAAGGCGACGCAGAAGATCACCAAGGCGATGAAAATGGTCGCCGCGGCGAAGCTGCGTCGTGCGCAGGAGGCGGCCGAGGCTGCTCGCCCGTACTCCCAGCGCATGGGTATCGTCCTGGCGAACATTGCTCAGGCCGTCGGTTCGGATGACAGCGCGCCGCGTCTGATGACCGGCAACGGCAAGGATGACGTGCATCTGCTCGTCGTCTGCACCGCCGAGCGCGGTCTTTGCGGCGGCTTCAATTCGTCGATCGCGCGTTTTGCTCGTGACCACGCACGCAAGCTGCTGGCCCAGGGCAAGACGGTCAAGTTCTTCTGCGTTGGCAAGAAGGGCTATGACAGCCTGCGGCGCGAATTCGCCGACATGATCGTTGAGCGCACGGACCTCCGTGAGGTGAAGCGTATCGGTTTCGCCGACGCTGATGCCATTGGCCGCAAGGTTATCGGCATGTTCGATCGTGGCGAATTCGACGTCTGCACCTTGTTCTATTCCGAGTTCAAGTCTGTGATCAGCCAGATCCCGACCGCCCAGCAGATCATCCCGGCTGCTCCGGCCGAGACGGCTGCTCAGGACGGCGCGGCTGCTCTGTACGAATACGAGCCGGATGCAGCGGGGATCCTTACGGATCTCATTCCGCGTAACATCTCGGTTCAGATTTTCCGGGCCCTGCTCGAAAATGTCGCGGGTGAAATGGGCGCCAAGATGAGCGCCATGGACAATGCGACACGCAATGCCGGTGAGATGATCAACAAGCTGACGCTTTCGTACAACCGCCAGCGTCAGGCGCAGATCACCAAGGAACTCATTGAAATCATTTCGGGCGCGGAAGCGCTCTGAGGTTAAGGAAAGAGGGTAAGATACATGGCTAAGGCAGCTACCCCCAAGTCTAAGGCGGTGAAGTCCGCAGCCGGTGCTCTCGGCAAGGTCACGCAGGTCATCGGCGCCGTCGTTGACGTCGCATTCGAAGGCGAACTGCCCGCGATCCTGAACGCGCTGGAAACCGATAACGGCGGCAACCGCCTCGTTCTCGAAGTCGCGCAGCACCTCGGCGAAAACCAGGTCCGCACGATCGCCATGGACTCGACCGAAGGTCTCGTTCGCGGCCAGCCGGTCACCGACACAGGCGCACCGATCTCGGTTCCGGTTGGTCCGGAAACGCTCGGCCGCATCATGAACGTCATCGGCGAGCCCGTCGATGAAGCCGGTCCGTTGGTCACCGAAGGCCGTCGTTCGATCCACCAGGAAGCACCTGCTTACGTCGAGCAGTCGACCGAAGCCCAGATCCTGGTCACCGGCATCAAGGTCGTCGACCTGCTCGCACCTTACGCAAAGGGCGGTAAGATCGGCCTGTTCGGCGGCGCCGGCGTCGGCAAGACCGTTCTCATCATGGAACTGATCAACAACGTTGCGAAGGCACACGGCGGTTACTCCGTGTTTGCAGGCGTGGGTGAACGTACCCGCGAAGGCAACGACCTTTACCACGAAATGATCGAATCGGGCGTCAACAAGCACGGCGGTGGCGAAGGCTCCAAGGCTGCTCTCGTATACGGCCAGATGAACGAACCGCCGGGCGCCCGCGCTCGCGTTGCTCTCACCGGTCTGACGATCGCTGAAGACTTCCGCGACAAGGGCCAGGACGTTCTGTTCTTCGTCGACAACATCTTCCGCTTTACCCAGGCAGGCTCCGAAGTTTCGGCTCTGCTCGGCCGTATCCCGTCGGCCGTTGGTTATCAGCCGACGCTCGCCACCGACATGGGTCAGATGCAGGAACGCATCACCACCACGACCAAGGGTTCGATCACCTCGGTTCAGGCCATCTACGTTCCCGCCGACGACTTGACCGACCCGGCTCCGGCCACCTCGTTCGCCCACTTGGACGCAACGACGGTTCTGTCGCGCTCTATCGCCGAAAAGGGTATTTACCCGGCCGTTGACCCGCTCGACTCCACGTCGCGTATGCTCGACCCGATGGTTGTCGGTGAAGAGCACTACGAAGTTGCCCGTAAGGTCCAGACGACCCTGCAGCGCTACAAGTCGCTCCAGGACATCATCGCCATCCTCGGGATGGACGAACTGTCCGAAGAAGACAAGGTCACGGTTGCTCGCGCCCGTAAGATCGAACGCTTCCTGTCGCAGCCGTTCTTTGTTGCTGAAATCTTCACTGGTTCGCCGGGCAAGCTCGTCGCTCTCGAAGACACGATCAAGGGCTTCAAGGGACTGGTCAACGGCGAATACGACCACCTTCCGGAAGCCGCTTTCTACATGGTCGGCTCGATGGAAGAAGCGATCGAAAAGGCCAAGCGCCTGGCTGCCGAAGCCGCTTAAGTACAGGGAATGCCGGCACGCGGGATCACTCGCGTGTCGCTTAATCCTTCATCAGAGAAGTGAACGACCATGGCCGACAATTTCAACTTTGAGCTCGTTTCGCCCGAGCGTCTTCTGCTCTCCGAACAGGTGATCGAAGTCGTCATTCCGGCAACGGAAGGCGAAATGACCGTCATGGCCAATCATGCGCCGACCATGACGACGATCAAGCCGGGCGTGGTGACCGTGAAGCTCGCCTCCGGCCAGGTTTCCAAGTACGTGGTGTTCGGTGGTTTCGCCGACGTCCTGCCGACCGGCTGTACGCTGCTGGCCGAATCCGCCGTTCCGCTTGCGGAGATTTCGCCCGAAACGCTGACCAAGCGTATCGACGAAGCCCGCAAGGAACTGGAAGGCGTCGAGCATCATGAGCACCGCACCAAGCTCGAGCAGTATCTCGCCGAGCTTACCAACCTGAACGGCGTTCTCGTCGCTGCCTGATCGGCTTCGGACGACGGACAAGAATTGAAGCCGGGCCTTTGGGTCCGGCTTTTTTCATGCCCTTATGTCAGGCGGAGACGGAGTCTTCGAGGATCATCGCCGCACCCTTTTCCGCAACCATCATGGTCGGTGCATTGATGTTGCCGGCGGTAATGTTGGGGAATACGGAGGCGTCGACGATACGTAGCCCCGGCACACCATGCACCCTGAGGCGGGCGTCGACCACGGTCTCGCGGGGATCGCTGCCCATCGCGCAGGTTCCGCAGAGGTGATAGATCGAGCCACTGTTCAGGCGGAAATAGTCGAGCAGTTTGTCATCCGAATCCGCAGCCTTGGAGGGCGATACTTCCTCCTCCACCCATCCATCGAGCGCCCGCGCGTCCGCGATGCGGCGCATCAGCCGGCTCCCCTGCAAGACTTCCTCGATATCACGATCGGTCGACAGGTAGTTCGGTCGAATGAGCGGTGCCTCCGATGCGTCGGGCGAGGCAATCGAAATCGTGCCCTTGCTCGTCGGGCGGCAGGCGTTGAAGGCGATCAGAAAGCCCGGATAGGGCTCCGGGGTCAGACCCGCGCGCGGATTGTCCGGGATGCGATAGGACAGCGGATTGAAATAGACCTGGATATTGGGCCGCAGCTCATCGGGCGATCCCCGGAAGAATCCGCCGGCCTGATTAACGCTCATCGCGAATGGGCCGCTACGCTTCAACAGCCACATGAGGCCGAAGCGGGCCTGGCCGATGAGGCTCGCGAATTCGCCATTCAGGGTCGGCTGTTTCGAACGGTAATAGAAGCTGGCGCAGAGATGGTCCTGCAGGTTCTTGCCGATGGCCGGCAGGTGTTTGCGGGTTTCGATACCGTGAACAAAGAGCTGGCACCCATCCCCGAGGCCGGAGAGTTGCATCAGCTTTGGCGTATCGACCGCGCCTGCCGCGAGAACGACCTCGCGGCGCGCCGTAAACTTCCGGACCTCGCCACGTTGGATGACCTCGACGCCGGAGACGCGGCCATCCTGTTCGATCAGCAAACGTCGGGCATGGGCTTGCCGCTCGATGGAGAGGTTGGGTCGCTTCAGGGCAGGGCGCAGATACTCGGCGCTTGAATGCGAGCGTTGACCGCGCCTCGTATTAATGTCGTAGACTCCGGCACCTTCGATCGTCGCGCCGTTGAAATCCTCGTTCCGCGGAACGCCCAGTTCGTCGCAGGCGTCGATAAAGGCATCGCTCACCGGATGTGTGGCACCACGCATCGGTGTCACGTGGATCGGACCGTTGTCGCCATGCCAGGCGCTCTCTCCCAGCGCATGGGTCTCCAGCTTGCGGAAATAGGGTAGCACGTCGTCGAAGCCCCAGCCGGGATTGCCGGCGGCCCGCCAGTCGTTGAAATCCTCTGCGGCACCCCGCACAAAAACCATGGCATTGATCGAGCCGGAGCCGCCCTGCACCTTGCCGCGCGGGGCATAAATGCGCCGGCCGCCGAGGTTGGGCTCGGGCTCGGTGCGGTACATCCAGTTGACCTTGGGATTGTAGTAGCTCTTGGCGTAGCCGACCGGAATCTTGAACCAGAAGGACTTGTCTTCCCCGCCGGCCTCGATGAGCAGCACGGAATGACGCCCGCTTTCGCTCAGGCGGCTGGCCACGATGCAGCCTGCCGAGCCTGCACCGACCACGATGAAATCGAAGATCATGGAGTGTCCCTCAGCCCTTGGCCGGCATGAAGGCCTTCACGTCGGCATGCTCCGGCGCCATCTGCAGATGCAACCTGTCGCCGGTATAGGGCGTGTGGCGGGCGATGACGTCGTGGTTCAGCTCGATGCCGAGGCCCGGTTCGCGCGAGGGGATCAGATATCCATCGTCGAAGCCGAGTTTTGTCTTCAGCACCTCGGCGTGGAATCCGCCAAAATCCATGATCGCCTCATGGATGAGGAAGTTCGGGCAGGTTGCTGCAAGTTGGATCGAGGCTGCCGCCCCGATCGGGCCGTTATAGAGGTGGGGCGCTATCTGCGCATAGAAGGACTCGGCCATCCCGGCGATCTTCTTGGCCTCCAGCAAGCCGCCGACGCGAGCGACATTCATCTGCAGGATGGAGGCCGAGCCAAGCTGCAATACTCGCTGAAACTCGTATTTCGTCGTCAGGCGCTCGCCGGTCGAGACGGGGATCGAGGTAGCGCGGGCGACCTCCGCCATCGCCGCTTCCTGGCCGGGCGGCACGGGCTCTTCGAACCAGAGCGGATCGTATTTCTCCAGCCGCTTGGCAAGCCTGATGGCGGAGGAGGGGACCATCTGACCATGGGTGCCGAAGAGGATATCGGCGCGGTTGCCGATCGCATCGCGGATCTTCTGGCAAAACTCCTCGCAGCGATCCATGACGGGCAGCGACAGCTGATGACCGGAATAGTTGGTGTAGGGGCCGGCCGGGTCGAATTTCAGCCCGGTGAAACCGGCCTCGACCATGCGGATCGCCTCTTCGGCGGCGAGATCCGGATCGTTGTAGTCGTATTCGCCTGCTGCATTCTTCGGATAGAGATAGGTATAGGCGCGCAGCTTGTCGTGGACCGGGCCGCCGAGTAGATCGGCCACCGGCCGTCCCGCCGCCTTGCCGATGATGTCCCAGCAGGCGATTTCGAGACCGGAGATGATCCCGGCCATGGTCGGATCCGGCCGCTGGGTGAAGCCGCTCGAATAGGCGGCGCGCCAGAAGCGCTCGATCTGGTGCGGGTCGTGGCCCTCCAGATAGCGGGTGAAGACGTCTTCTACCAGGACGGCGATGCCTGAGGGGTGAAAGGCGGTCGAATAGATCTCGCCGACGCCCTTGATCCCGCAGGCCGTCTCCAGCTCAACGAAGATCCAGTACATTCCGCCGATATGCGGTGCGGGCGTGGCGACAACGTGTGTCTTGAGCGAAGCGACTTTCATGGATGCCCCCGATGAAGAATTCTTGAGCCGGCTAATCGGCGATCAGTGTTTGAGGATGACGAGGCGGGTCTGGGTGAATTCCAGCATGCCGTGCTTGCCGTCGTCGCCGCCGAGGCCGGAGCGCTTCCAGCCGGCGTGGTAGCCCTGATAGGGGTCGGCCGGGAAGCGGTTGATGTAGAGCTCACCCGCCTCGATCTCGTTCGCGGCCTTCATCACCTTGCGGTAGCTCTCGGTGAACATGACGGAGGCGAGGCCGAACTGGTGGTCGCTGGCCATGGCAAGCGCCTCGTCGAAATCGGTATAGGGGATGACGGCGAGCACCGGACCAAAGACTTCCTCCCGGACAATCTCCATGTCCTGGCGGCAGTCGGAGAGCAGTGTCGGCGGATAGAAATAGCCGTCGCCTGCGGGCAGGAAGCCACCCGTCTCGATCACGGCGCCGTCGGCTTTGGCCCGTTCCACCATGTGATGAACCCTGAGACGGGCTGCGGCATTGGCCAGCGGTCCCATGCGGGTCGGATCCTCGGCGCGATCACCATAGTGGCGGCGCTCGAAAGCGTCCTTCAGCTTGGCGAGAAGCGTGCCGTGTACCGAGGCATGCACGTAAAGCCGCTCGACGGAGGTGCAGACCTGGCCGCAATGGGCGGTCTTTGCGGCGAGCACGCTTTTCGTCACCACATCAAGATCGGCATCCGGCTCGACGATCACAGGCGTCTTGCCGCCGAGTTCCAGCGAGGGCTTGGCGATGTTGGCCTTGCAGTATTCGAGAACCGTCTGGCCGGCGGCGACACTGCCGGTCAGCGTTATCATGCCGACCTCACGCCGGGTGCACATGACCTGCGCGACATCATGGCTCATCGTCATGATGCTGACGAGGCCTGCCGGGAGGTCCGCTTCCTTGATCGCTTCGGCAAAAACGAAGGCCGAGGTCGGGGTGTTGTTGCTGGGCCTGACGACCACCGCATTGCCGGTGATCAGGGCCGGTGCGATCTTGCGAACCAGCGTGTAGATCGGAAAGTTGAAGGGGATCAGGCAGGCGACGACGCCGATCGGCGCCCGCTTCAGGATCAGAGTTTCCTCAGGCGTGTCGCTCTCGATCACCTCGCCCTCGACGCGCCGCGCCCATTCGGCGTGATAGCGCATCAGTTCAACGCCGTAGCCTGTTTCCGCCACGGCATCCTCAAGGCTCTTGCCGGATTCCTGAGCCAGTGCTGCACCAATCTTCTGCTGGTGCCGCTCGACGGCGTCGGCCAGCCTGCGCAGTGCATTGCCCCGCTCGATGGCCGGAAGGCGGCCCCAGGGCTTCTGGGCAACAGCGGCTGCGTCCACCGCCTCGATGACATCGGCTTCCGTCGCCGAGGTGACTGACGCAAAGACCCGACCAGTGGCGGGGTTCTTCACCTCGATCGTTTGGCGTGGCCCCGTCTCGCGAAACGATCCGGCGATGAAGTTCTGGAAGGTGGACATGACAGGCGCTCCGGCAACGGACAGTGCGCCCAAGTAGGGATCTGGCCCCCTTGCTTCGCAAGCGACTTATTGTCGGGGAGAGCATTCCAAAAAGGAATGTTTCAGGCGTTCGCTTGTCTCAGTGCCGGCATCGAGCCTGTGCCGATTTCATGGCTCAGCCAACGTCTGAACGCCTCGACATGCGGAGATAGCGATCTGTCCGTACGTGTCACGAGCCAGTAGGATTCGTGGCCCTCTACCTCGACATCCAGCACCTGGGCAAGCGCACCCGTCTGCATCAGCGGCGCGACCATCGACCTGTCCGCCACCGCGACCCCCAGCCCATTGCAGGCAGCTTCGATGACGAGATCGAGCAGGTCGAATTCCAGTCCGCCTTGCGTGTCGGTCTCGGTGAGGCCCGCCGCATCCAGCCAGCGTTGCCAGGTGAGATACCGCTGGTCTGCAGAAGCCAGCACATGCAGGAAAGTGAAGCGAGAGAGGTCGATCGCCTCGTCATCCCGCAGGCCTTGTATGAGATGGGGAGCACAGACGGCGATATGGCGTTCGGTGAAGAGACGTTCCGAGCGCAGGCTCGGCCATTCGCCGTCCCCGAAGCGGATGGCACAGTCCAGCATGCCGCGTTCGGAGAGGTTGTCTTCAAGGTCGGTGGTAATGCTGAGATCAACGTCGGGCAGGAAGGCTCTGAGGCTCATCAGGCGCGGCATCAACCAGCGCTTGGCAAAGGTCGGCGGCACGTTGATCCGGAGGCGGCGGAGATTGCTCTTCTCGCGGATGTTGCGAACGGTCGTCTCCACCGTGTGGAAGGCCTGTTGCAGAGAGGCCAGCAGTTCAGCGCCTGAGGGGGTCAACTCCAGGTGATGATGCCGGCGGATGACGAGTGTTTCGCCGAGCTGTTCCTCGAGATTGCGCACCTGGCGACTGACCGCGCTCTGAGTGAGATTCAGCAGTTCGGCGGCACGCGTGAAGCTGCGGGTCTGCCCGACCACCTCGAACACCTTCATCGCGGACAGGGCCGGCAGCCGTCTCATGATCTTTCGCACCATCTCATTTCGTCCTCTCGATATTAAATCAGAGGGGATCGGCCTGCGCCATGCGCATCTGACGCGAATGTGTCATGCTATGCGATTAGCTGGTTGATGGCGCCTGACGGCCGGCACCATAGAGATCACGCTTCTCGTGCGTTTGGGGAGATCGGCATGAAGGTCGGCATCGTGGGTGCTGGAATGGTCGGTAGTTCGGCGGGGTATGCGCTGGCGCTGATGGGGCTTGCGAGCGAGGTCGTGCTGGTCGACCGCAATGATGCGCTGGCCGTCGCGCAAGCGGAGGATATCGCCCATGCGGTGCCCTTCATGTCGTCGACCGTGGTGAATGCCGGACAATACCGCGATCTCGAAGGGGCCAGCGTCGTCATCCTCGCGGCCGGTGTCAGCCAGAAGCCGGGCGAAACGCGCCTCGAACTCCTTGAGCGGAATGCCGCCGTCTTCCGCGCCGTTTTGGCCGAAGTCTTGCCTGTTGTGCCGGACGCGATCCTGCTGATTGCCTCCAATCCTGTCGACATCATGACCCAGATCACCACCCGTCTGTCCGGCATCGATCCGCGTCGCGTTATCGGCTCGGGCACCATTCTCGACACCGCGCGTTTCCGCAGTCTCGTGGGTCGGCATCTCGGGATCTCGCCGCAATCGGTGCATGCCTATGTGCTCGGAGAACACGGCGACAGCGAGGTCCTGGCCTGGACCAGTGCGCGGGCCGGCTCCGTCCCGCTCTCCTCCTTTGCGGCGCAGGTTGGCTCGCCACTTACGGACGAAGTCCGGGCTCAGATCGACGACGGCGTGCGCAACGCGGCCTACAAGATCATCAAGGGCAAGGGATCGACCTATTACGGCATCGGCGCCGGGCTTGCCCGTATCGTCAAGGCGATCGCCCGTGATCAGCGAGATGTGCTATCCGTCTCCATCGCGACGCCGGAGGTGGCCGGCGTCCGGGACGTGGCGCTGTCGATCCCGCGTGTTGTCGGTGCCGGAGGTGTCATCGCGGACCTGTTTCCGGATCTCGACGACGAGGAATACGCGGCATTGAACCGCAGCGCGTCGCTTCTGAAGGAACGCGCCGACGCCATTCCTTTGTAGGTCGGACAACCTATGTGATAGGAAGGGCGCAAGGGCCAGATTGCGGCCCTCGTCGGACGCGCGCCACACGATTACCGGATATTGCCATGAAGGAAACGCCTTTGACATCCGAGACCCTGGACGACTTCCTCTCGAAGGCACGCGAGGCGAGCGGATTGTTGAAGGCGCTTTCGCACGAAACGCGCCTGTTGATGCTCTGCATGCTCTGTCAGGGCGAGAAGACCGTCAGCGAGATCGAACAGTTTCTCGGGATCCAGCAGGCTGTCGTCTCCCAGCAACTGGCACGTCTGAGAGCTGACCAGGTGGTGCAGACCCGGCGAGAGGGGCGGCAGATCTATTACCGTATCGCCGATCCGCAACTCGCCGAACTGATTTCCGTCCTCTACAAGATGTATTGCGGTCCGAAGGCCGCCACGCCGAGCGATGCAGAGGCCCTTGCCGAAGCCTAGCGCGGTGGTGTTCATCCGGAAGCAGGCGGTGACATGATCGACAAGCTGGAATTCTTCATCGCGCTTGCCCGCCAGCAGCATTTCGGCCGCGCGGCCGAAGAATGCGGCGTGACGCAACCGACGCTTTCAGCAGGGATTCGTCAACTCGAGGAGCAGCTGGGTGTCATGCTGGTTCAACGTGGGTCGCGCTTCCTCGGTCTCACGCCGGAAGGCCAGCGCGTGCTGGAATGGGCGCGGCGGATCGTCGGTGACACCCGCACCATGCGCGAGGAGATGCGCGCGGCCCGCACGGGTCTGGCGGGTCATATGCGGATCGCGGCCATCCCGACTGCACTTGCGATGGTCCGCAAGCTGACCGAGCCCTTTCAGAAGCGCCATCCGGATGTGACCTTCACCATTCTCTCGCGCAATTCGCTGCAGGTTCTCAGCATGCTGGAGGATCTGGAGATCGATGCAGGCATCACCTATCTCGACAACGAACCCCTAGGGCGCGTGACGAGTGTGCCGCTCTATTCCGAGCGCTATCATCTGATCAGCGCTGCAGGTTCGCCGCTCGCCGATCGGGAAACCGTCACCTGGAAGGAGGTTGCAGAGATCAAGCTGTGTCTCTTGACGCCCGATATGCAGAACCGTCGCATCATCAACCTCCACATGTCAGAGGTCGGAGTGACGCCGAAGCTGATGCTGGAGTCGAATTCGATGATCGTACTCTTCTCCCATATCCGCACGGGGCAATGTGCCTCCATCATGCCGCGCAACGTGGCCGAGTCATTCGGGTTTCCGGAAGAAATCCGAATGATCCCGATCACCGAGCCGCATGCTGAGCATTCGGTGGGCTTGGTTGCGGCATACCGCGAACCGCATACTCCTTTGGTATCAGCTCTTCTGCACGAAGCCCGCGCTCGCGCGGCAGTACGGGACTTCGATAGAAATCTTCTATCGTCCGACGGAAGTGCGATATTGACCTGATCGGTCCAACCCACCCATTCTTGATGTGACGCAAATGTACCCATGACGTTGCGGGCGTTTTCGCCACGCCGAGTGAGTTGCAGAAGGTTGTCGGGTACGCATGACGACTTCGATGCGTCGGTTTGGGAGGACTGACAATGAACCTACGGGCGATCGTGGATGACGAGGCCACTCGGATATCCGAAATCATCGATCACTGTCGTACGATGGAAGGGCCGATGCTGCCTATCCTGCACAAGGTGCAGGAAGAATTCGGCTTCATTCCTGAGGCTGCCAAGCAGATCATCGCCACTGCCCTGAACCTCTCGCGCGCTGAAGTGCATGGTGTTGTCACCTTCTATCACGATTTCCGGGCGCATCCGGCCGGCCGGCATGTGTTGAAACTCTGTTGCGCCGAGGCTTGCCAGTCGATGGGTGGCGAGCCTCTTGCGGACAGGATCAAGGCACAACTCGGCATCGACTGGCACGAGACGACATCCGATGGCGCCGTGACGCTGGAACCCGTCTATTGTCTCGGGCTCTGTGCGCAGGCGCCGGCTGCCATGCTCGACGGCGACCTGCATGCGCGTATCGACGAACACTGTCTCACCGACATACTGGCGGAGGTGCGCACATGAGCGTGCCAGAAACCATCGTTGTCTTCGTTCCCCGCGACGCCGCGGCCTTGGCCGTCGGCGCGGATAAAGTCGCCGCTGCGATTGAGCGCGAGGCGAACGCCCGTGGTCAGGATGTCACCATCGTCCGCAACGGGTCGCGAGGCATGCTGTGGCTCGAAGTACTGGTGGAGGTGCGCACCGATAGGGGGCGCGTCGCCTATGGTCCGGTCAAGGCTTCCGACGTGCCTTCGCTCTTTGATGCCGGCTTTCTGAACGGCGGGGCGCATCCGCTCGGCCACGGTCTGACCCACGATATTCCCTTCCTCAAGGGGCAGACGCGGCTTACCTTCGCCCGCTGTGGCGTGACCGATCCTCTGTCGCTCGATGATTACCGGCACTATCAGGGGCTCAAAGGCCTCGCCAATGCCATCGCCATGGCGCCTGTCGATATCGTCAAACAGGTCACCGACAGCGGCCTGCGTGGTCGTGGCGGCGCCGGCTTCCCGACCGGCATCAAGTGGAAGACGGTCGCGGATGCGAGGGCTGACCAGAAATACATCGTCTGCAATGCCGATGAGGGCGACAGCGGCACCTTTGCCGACCGGATGATCATGGAGGGCGATCCCTTTGTGCTGATCGAGGGCATGGCGATCGCCGGCATCGCGGTCGGCGCCACCAAGGGCTATGTCTATACCCGGTCCGAATATCCACATGCCATCGCCGTCATGGAAGAGGCAATCGCCATCGCCCGGCGCGAGGGCATTCTCGGGGCCTCTGTCATGGGCTCGTCTTATGCCTTCGACATGGAAGTGCGCATGGGCGCCGGCGCCTATGTCTGCGGCGAGGAGACCTCGCTGCTCAACAGCCTTGAAGGCAAGCGCGGCGTGGTGCGCGCAAAGCCGCCGCTGCCGGCCCTTCAGGGCCTGTTCGGCAAGCCGACCGTCGTCAACAATGTCATGTCGCTCGCCTCCATCCCCGTGATCATGGATCGTGGCGCCCAGTTCTATCGGGATTTCGGCGTCGGTCGGTCGCATGGCACGATCCCGATCCAGCTCGCCGGCAATCTCAAGCATGGCGGCCTCTATGAAACCGCCTTCGGCCTGCCGCTCGGCCAGCTGATCAACGAAATCGGCGGCGGGACGATTTCAGGTCGCCCGGTCAAGGCGGTCCAGGTCGGCGGACCACTCGGCGCCTATTTCCCGCCCTCGCTGTTCGACACGATCTTCGACTATGAGGCCTTCACCGCCGCCGGCGGACTGATTGGCCATGCCGGTATCGTCGTGTTCGACGATACGGCCGACATGCTGAAGCAGGCGCGTTTCGCCATGGAATTCTGCGCAGTCGAAAGTTGCGGCAAATGCACGCCGTGCCGCATCGGCTCGACGCGTGGCGTCGAGACGGTCGACAAGATCGCGCAAGGCATCGAGCCTGAGAAGAACAAGGTGCTGCTGGAAGACCTCTGCAACACCATGAAGTTCGGCTCGCTCTGTGCGCTCGGTGGTTTCACGCCTTACCCGGTCATGAGCGCCTTGACGCATTTCCCGGAAGATTTTGCGCCGGTGCCTGTGCGGGAGGCGGCGGAATGATTGAAGCCGTGAAAGTCAAAGGACCGGCGTCCTATTTTCCGTCGATCGAAAAGTCCTATGGGAAGCCGATCGCGCATTGGCAGAACATCGTGCGCCAACACCAGGGCATGACGCATATGCAGATCGTCGGACTGCTCAAGTCCGAGCACGGCATGAGTCACGGTCATGCCAATGCCGTGGTCGCCGCGACGCTCGCCGAGACGACATTGTAAGCTGAACTGAACACCGACCGCGCGGCGAAGCCGCTGTGGAATGACTGATCTGGAGGTTCTTATGCCCCTCGTTCCTGAAATCGACTTTGGTACCCCGGCGTCCCGCTCGGAAAGCATGGTGACGCTCACTATCGATGGCCGCGAGATCACTGTTCCGGAAGGCACATCGATCATGCGTGCCTCGATGGAGGCCGGCATCCAGGTCCCGAAGCTCTGCGCGACCGACATGGTTGATGCCTTCGGCTCCTGCCGTCTCTGTCTGATCGAGGTCGAGGGCCGCAATGGCACTCCGGCCTCCTGCACCACACCGGTCGCGGCTGGCCTCGTCGTCCATACGCAGACGGAGCGCCTGAAGGCGATCCGCAAGGGGGTGATGGAGCTCTATATCTCCGATCATCCGCTCGACTGTCTGACCTGCGCGGCCAATGGCGACTGCGAGCTGCAGGACATGGCTGGGGCCGTCGGCCTGCGCGACGTGCGTTACGGCTATGAAGGCGAGAACCACGTGAAGGCGCGTTCCACGGAAGGCGGGATAAACGCCCAGTGGATGCCGAAGGATGAGAGCAATCCCTACTTCACCTACGACCCTTCTAAATGCATCGTCTGTTCGCGCTGTGTGCGCGCCTGCGAAGAGGTGCAAGGTACGTTTGCGTTGACCATTGAAGGTCGTGGCTTCGACAGTCGCGTATCACCCGGCGCGCATGAAGCATTCCTCTCTTCGGAGTGCGTCTCCTGCGGCGCCTGCGTCCAGGCCTGCCCGACCGCGACGCTGACGGAAAAGTCCGTGATATCAATTGGCCAGCCGGAGCATTCGGCCGTCACCACCTGCGCCTACTGCGGCGTCGGCTGCTCGTTCAAGGCCGAAATGCGTGGCGAAGAACTGGTGCGCATGGTGCCGTGGAAAGACGGGCAGGCCAATCGCGGTCATTCCTGCGTCAAGGGTCGGTTCGCCTATGGTTACGCAAGCCACAAGGACCGCATCCTCAATCCGATGATCCGCGAGAAGATCTCCGATCCCTGGCGCGAAGTGACCTGGGAAGAGGCCTATGCCCACGTCGCCTCCGAGTTTCGCCGGATCCAGTACCAGTATGGTCGCGAAGCCATCGGCGGTATCACCTCGTCGCGCTGCACGAATGAAGAAACCTATCTGGTCCAGAAGCTGATCCGCGCCGGCTTCGGCAACAATAATGTCGACACCTGCGCCCGTGTCTGCCATTCGCCGACCGGCTACGGCCTCGGCCAAGCCTTCGGCACGTCCGCCGGCACGCAGAACTTCGACAGCGTCGAACATTCCGATGTGGTCGTCGTCATCGGCGCCAACCCGACGGATGGCCATCCGGTCTTCGGCTCGCGGCTCAAGAAGCGTTTGCGCCAGGGTGCGAAACTGATCGTCATCGATCCGCGCCGCATCGATCTCGTGCGCACTCCGCATGTGGAGGCGGCTTACCATCTGCCTCTGAAGCCCGGCACCAATGTCGCGGTCATGACGGCGCTGGCCCATGTCATCGTCACGGAAGGTCTGTTCGCCGAGGCTTTTATTCGCGAGCGCTGCGACTGGTCGGAATTTGAAGATTGGGCGGCTTTCGTCGCCGAGTCCGAGCATTCGCCCGAAGAGACGGAAAAGTTTACCGGCGTGCCGGCCGCGGATCTGCGCGGCGCTGCTCGCCTGTTCGCCACCGGTGGCAATGGCGCGATCTATTACGGGCTCGGCGTCACTGAACACAGCCAGGGCTCGACCACCGTCATGGCGATCGCCAACCTTGCTATGGTCACCGGCAATATCGGTCGCCCGGGCGTCGGCGTGAACCCGCTGCGCGGGCAGAACAATGTCCAGGGCTCCTGCGATATGGGTTCGTTCCCGCACGAGCTGCCGGGTTACCGTCACGTTTCCGACGATGCGACGCGCGAGACTTTTGAAAAGCTATGGGGTGTCGAACTGAGCAACGAGCCGGGCCTGCGCATCCCGAACATGCTGGATGCCGCTGTCGATGGTTCGTTCAAGGGCATCTACATCCAGGGCGAGGACATCCTGCAGTCCGACCCCGATACCAAACATGTCTCGGCAGGTCTTGCCGCGATGGAGTGCGTCGTCGTGCACGATCTCTTCCTCAACGAGACAGCCAACTACGCGCATGTCTTCCTGCCGGGCTCGACCTTCCTGGAAAAGGACGGCACCTTCACCAATGCGGAGCGGCGCATCAACCGCGTGCGCAAGGTGATGAGCCCGAAGAACGGCTATGCCGACTGGGAGGTCACCCAGAAGCTCGCCCAGGCCATGGGGCTTTCCTGGAATTACACCCATCCGTCGCAGATCATGGACGAAATCGCCGCGACGACGCCGAGCTTTGCCGGGGTCTCCTACGATTATCTCGAAAAGATGGGCTCGGTGCAGTGGCCATGCAACGAGAAATTCCCAGTGGGATCGCCGATCATGCATGTCGACGGCTTCGTGCGCGGCAGGGGCAAGTTCATCCGGACCGAATATGTCGCGACCGACGAACGCACCGGCCCGCGCTTCCCGCTGCTGCTGACGACCGGGCGCATCCTGTCCCAGTACAATGTGGGCGCGCAGACGCGCCGCACCGAAAACGTCGTCTGGCATCAGGAGGATCTGCTCGAGATCCATCCGCACGATGCCGAACAGCGTGGCGTCAAGGACGGGGACTGGATCAAGCTCGCCAGCCGCGCGGGCGACACGACGCTTCGCGCCCTGATCACGGATCGCGTGGCGCCGGGCGTGGTCTATACGACCTTCCATCACCCGAACACGCAGGCGAATGTTATTACGACAGACTTCTCGGACTGGGCGACCAACTGCCCCGAATACAAGGTCACCGCCGTCCAGATCTCGCCCTCGAACGGGCCGACGGAATGGCAAGAGGACTATGAGGAGCTATCGCGCCAGTCACGCCGTATCGTCGGTAAGCTGGAAGCGGCAGAATGAAGGATGTGATCGGCTCAAAGGCGCGCATGGTCGGCGGGCTCAAGGCGAGCCGGGGACTCGTTTCGAGCAGCAGCCGGTTCGTGCCCGAGGAGGTGCCAATTGCGTTTTCCTATGCCGGCTCCACCCATGCCGTGATGATGGCGACCCCGGATGATCTTGAGGATTTCGCCGTCGGCTTCTCGCTCGCCGAAGGCATTATCGAACGGGCCGACGAGGTAGTCGCTATCGAGGCCATCGAGGCTGGGGAGGGCATCGACATCCAGGTGACCCTGAAGGACATGACTGCAGACGCTTTGATTGCCCGACGCCGGCGCATGGCCGGGCCTGTTGGCTGCGGTCTTTGCGGCATCGAGTCGATCGAGCAGGCCACACGTGCGGTGCGGTCAGTAGGGTCAGACCATGTCCGCCTGACGGCACGCGAGATCGCTGATGCCACGTCGATGCTGGCGGCGGCCCAGGACCTCAACCGCCAGACACGTGCCGTGCATGCGGCAGGTTTCTACTGCCCGCATGAGGGGCTGGTCGCAATCCGCGAGGATGTCGGCCGTCACAACGCGCTCGACAAACTCGTAGGCGCCGTGCTGCTTGGCGGCTGGTCTGCCAATCTCGGTGCGGTGGTCGTTACCAGTCGTCTCTCCGTCGAGATGGTGCAGAAGACGGCAGCGCTCGGCGCGCCAATCCTGATTGCAATCTCCGCGCCGACGGCTCTGGCCATCCGGACTGCGACTGCAGCGGGGATCACGCTGATCGGGATCGCACGCGACGAGGATTTCGAGATTTTTACCCGGCCGGATCGGGTGGCTGAAGGGGTACCGATGCATGTCTGAGACCAGCACCGACGCCAAAATCGTCCGAATGGCCAACCAGATCGCTACCTTCTTCCTGTCGCAGCCGGAGGATGTCCGGGTGGACGGCGTGGCCACGCATATCAACAAGTTCTGGGAAACGCGGATGCGGCGCCGCTTCTTCGACCTGCTCAGGGAGCCAGAGGCCGGTTTTCTGCCGCTGGTCGTCGAAGCATCGATCAAAATCAAGCGTCCCGGAGATCCGGATGCCGGAGCTGTGGGCGTCGGCCAGAAGGCTGCCGATGGTGCGCCCGGCGGCAAGGGTGTGATCGCTGGGGAGTCGCTATCCGAACCCAGCATTCCCGAGACAACAGCCTAAAATTCATACGAACCAAGCCCGGGATAGGTTTGGACAATCTTTTTCAAGAGGAGGACAGACTTAATGGCACTTTCAGGTGTTAGCGCTGACACGTCAGGCGATGTCGGCATTCTAGACAAGGAACGAATTATCGCAAAGCCGGGATTCAATCGCTGGCTGGTTCCCCCGGCGGCACTTGCAATCCATCTCTGCATCGGCATGGCCTATGGCTTCAGCGTGTTCTGGCTTCCGCTCAGCCGGGCGATCGCCAACCCCGATCCGAGCTGCTCGGAACTCACGCTGATCGGCGCACTCTTCACCACCGCCTGCAACTGGCGGGTCGCCGATCTCGGCTGGATCTACACGCTGTTCTTCGTCTTTCTCGGCTGCTCTGCCGCCATCTGGGGCGGCTGGCTTGAACGGGTCGGCCCGCGCAAGGCGGCTTTCGTGTCGGCGTGCTGCTGGTGTGGTGGCATTTTGGTCGCGGCGGTCGGCGTGATGACCCATCAGCTTTGGCTGATGTGGCTCGGTGCCGGCGTCATCGGTGGAATCGGCCTTGGCCTCGGTTACATCTCGCCTGTTTCTACGCTCATCAAGTGGTTCCCGGATCGTCGCGGTATGGCGACCGGCATGGCCATCATGGGCTTCGGTGGCGGTGCAATGATCGGTGCGCCACTGGCCAATCTGCTCATGACCACCTTCAAGACGGACGTCACCGTTGGCGTCTGGCAGACCTTCGTCGTCATGGCTCTTGGCTACTTCGTCTTCATGATCGGTGGTGCTTTCGGCTACCGGATTCCGCCGGCCGGCTGGCGTCCTGAAGGTTGGACGCCAGCTGCATCGAAGAGCACGATGATCACAACGCGGCACGTGCATCTGCGCGACGCGCACAAGACTCCGCAATTCTGGCTGATCTGGGCGGTTTTGTGCCTCAACGTGTCTGCCGGTATCGGCGTCATCGGTGTCGCATCGCCGATGCTGCAGGAAATCTTTGCAGGTTCGCTGATCGGCCTGCCGGATCTGACCTTCTCGCAACTCGATACGGCGCAAAAAGCCCAGATTGCGGCCATCGCTGCAGGCTTTACCGGCCTCCTGTCGCTGTTCAATATCGGCGGCCGCTTTTTCTGGGCGTCGATGTCGGACAAGATCGGCCGCAAGAACACCTATTTCGCGTTCTTCATCCTCGGCATTATTCTCTATGCTGCGGCACCGACCCTTGCCGGCCTCGGCTCCAAGGCGATGTTCGTGCTCGCCTTCGGCATCATCCTGTCGATGTATGGCGGTGGCTTCGCGACGATCCCGGCCTATCTCGCTGATATCTTCGGCACGCAGTTCGTCGGCGCAATCCACGGCCGGCTGCTGACTGCCTGGGCGACAGCCGGCATCGTTGGTCCTGTCGTCGTCAACTATATCCGCGAAGCGCAGATCACGGCGGGCGTTTCACCGGGACCGGAACTCTACACCGGCACCATGTATATCCTGGCCGGCATGCTGGCGATTGGTCTTGTCGCCAATGCGTTTGTGAAGCCCTTGGCAGACAAATGGTTCATGTCGGACGAGGAAGTTGCGGCCCTTCAGGCCAAGACGGCAGCGGCCAATGCCGGTCCGTCGGGCTCCTTCGGGATCGGCAAGGGTGGCCTCGACGCCAAGGCGGCATTGGCCTGGGCCCTGGTCGGTCTCCCGCTTCTCTGGGGTGTCTGGATCACATTGCGCAACAGCCTGGCGATTTTCGGCTGAGCCAGCGCTTTCATGAAAACAAATCGAGCAAGAGGCGGCCTTCGGGTCGCCTCTCTGCATGAAGGGAATAGGGCTCAGTTCAGCCAGAGATGAACGAGTGCGGCTTCCGGCGTTTGCGTGCCGCCGTTTTCGATGCCCGTGCCCCAGAGACCGGCACCGGCCGCATAGGCGCCGGGTGACAGGCCGCCTGCTTCGCATTGGCTGACGGCGCGGAGCAGCTTGCCTGATTTTACCGCTTCGGAGAGGACCCCTAGAAGTCCCGGATCGTTCATTGCGGTGCCGGCGCCGAAAATCCGCAACACAGCGCCGTCCAGCCTGTCCAGGACAGCCTTCACGGCGTCCGCCGGAATTCCCGGCGAGAGCGTCAGGATGGCCAGCTTCCGCTCGTCGAATAGGCGCCGCTTCGGTATGCCGGGCACGGCCTGTGGCTGGGATCGGAAGGCGTCGGCATCATGGCTCTGGTGCTTGACCAAGCCATCGGCGGTGAGAAGTTTGCCTGCGAAGGCGAGGAAGACACCGGGAACCGTGCTTCCGGCGGCCGAGATCGCAAGGTCGAGATTGCCTTCCGCGTCGCCATATTGCCCGAGAGGAAGCATGGAGCCGCACAGGATCACGCGGCGCTTCTCGCCTGCCAGTGCCTGGGCGAGTGCTGCGCCGGTAAAAGCCATCGTGTCGGTACCGTGGGTGATGATGACGGCCGTGTCTGGATGGCTGCGGATCGTCTTCAGCATCCTGTTCCAGTGACGGGGGCCGACGTCGGCGCTGTCGAGCAGGGGATCGAAAATGTCTGCGGTGAAATTCGCGCTCGCTGGCAGCCGTTCAGCGATCGCCTCTTCCACGAGCCCCTTTCTCGGCGCCAGTCCGTCCGCAGTCTCCGCCATCCCGATGGTTCCGCCGGTATGGATCAAAAGCAGCTTCATCGTCTCGCCTCCCGCGTTTCCCGTCTGGTAGGCCAGTGCAGCTCTCAGATCAACCTGGTCCTTCAGCGCGAAAGGGCAGCGCGATAAAGCGCTGCCCTTTCGAAGCGGATGTTGTCGCCGAATCAGGCGGCCAGGTCTTCCAGATCGCTGCCCTTGAACATTTTGGCGAGGTTCAGGAAGCAGATCATGCCGTTCTCGTTGGCGATGATGCCTTCCGAGAATGTCTTGTCGAAGGAGGCCGAGACTTCCGGAACCGGCTGCACCTGGCTCGACGGAATGGTCAGGATGTCCGAAACGCGGTCGACCAGCATGCCGATGACCATGTTGTGGACTTCGGCGACGACGATGGCCGAACGCTCGTTGGCAACCGTGCTCTTCATGCCAAGTTTGTAGGCAAGGTCGATGATCGGAATGACCGAACCGCGAAGGTTCATCACACCGATGACATCGGCCGGCGCATGCGGGATCGGCGTCGAGGGAGCCCAGCCGCGGATTTCGCGAATGGTCGTCGTCTTGACGCAGAATTCCTGATCATGAAGCCGGAAGGCGATGATTTCGAGGGTCTCACTGCCGAAGCTGGTGGAGCTGATAGTTGCCATTAGAAAACTTCCCAACCTTCCTGTACCTTGGCGGCAGCGGCGCCACCTGCGGCGCGAGCGAGACTCGCCATCACTTCGCGTCTGGAAGCCGTTGATGACCATGTCGACGCGTTGTGACGACTTTATGCGAAGAGTGTTTCGCAATTCTAAATCGCGCAGCAGGATTTGGCGGGCGCCGATGGCCTTGCGCCCAAAGCAACCACACCTTATCCGCCTCGCGTCGGCCGATCGAGAATCCGCCGACCGAAGAGGCTGGCTGCCAGTTCGACCATGACGCGGGCGCTTCGGCCGCGGTCGTCGAGAAAGGGGTTCAGCTCGACGAGATCGAGCGAGGAGACGAGGCCGCTGTCATGCAACAGCTCCATGATCAGATGCGCCTCGCGGAAGGTGGCGCCACCCGGCACGGTGGTGCCGACGCCCGGCGCTACGTCTGGATCGAGAAAGTCGACGTCAAGGCTCACATGTAAGAGCGCCCCGGCGTCTCGGACGTCGCTAAGGATGCGCTTGACGATGCTGCCCATGCCTTCTTCGTCCACGGCCCGCATGTCGAACACGTTCACGGCATTCTCCCGGATCATGCGGCGCTCTTCCTCGTCCACGGAGCGGATGCCGATCTGGTAGACGTGTCTCGGATCGACGAGGGGGCGATCGGCGGGCAGGATCGGGGCGAATTCCGCCTTGCCGCAAAAGAAGGCGACCGGCATGCCGTGGATATTGCCCGAGGGAGAGGTTTCCGGTGCGTTGAAGTCCGAATGGGCATCCAGCCAGAGAACATAAAGCGGCCGCTTCACCTCAGCCGCATAGCGGGCCATGCCTGACACGCTGCCCATGGACAGGCTGTGATCACCGCCGAGCAGGATAGGCACCGTGCCATTGCGGGCGGCGGCATAGGTTTCGGTCTCGATCGCGCGGGTGAAGGCACCGACGATTGGCAGGTGCTTCGCTTCTGCCTTCTCGGGCAGGTCTGCGGCCGGGGCAGGGCGCAGGTCGCCGCGGTCTTCAACGGAGTAACCGAGCTCATTCAGGGCCGAGGCAATGCCCGCGATCCTGTAGGCGGCGGGACCCATGGCGCAGCCGCCCCTCCCGGAACCTTCTTCCAAGGGAACGCCGATGAGGGTCACGGTTTTGGTCTCGGCCTGCATGGCGGATCCTTTCCTGGATGTTCTGACGCATCATCAGTGATTGGCTTGTTGGCAAAAAGATGGAACTTCGCCATAAAGCGCGATAGTTTATGCATATCGCAACTACAGTATGACGTTTTGACACATGGATGATCTCGATCGCGAAATTCTCGGGGCCTTGCGCCAGAATTCCCGCCTGCCCGTAGCGTCACTCGCCGCCATGACAGGTGCCTCCCGCGCGACCATCTCGGCCCGGATCGAGCGGCTGGTGTCCAATGGCACGATCGCCGCCTTCACCATCCTCACCGGCAGCGAGATCCAGTCGACGGGCGTTCGCGCCATCGTGATGATCGAAGTGGTCGGAAAGTTTGCCGACCGGGTCGCGCAACAGCTGCGCGGCATGCCGCAGGTCAAGTCGCTTCACAGCACCAATGGCCGATGGGATTTCATCGCCGAACTCGAAGCGCGTGACCTTGCCGGTTTCGACGAGGCCTTGCGTCGGATCCGGCTGATCGAGGGCATCAACCTCACGGAATCGAGCATTCTGCTCAAGACCAGCAAGATCGGCTGACAGGATCGCACATTCCGATCTCTCGTCAGTATTCCTTTTCGTAGAAGATGCCGCCACCGGCTCCTTCGCCACCGGCTTCGCCCTTCAACTTCACGCCGCGGCCGATGTCGAGATTGATGATCGCCTTTGCGCCACCGCTGCCACTCTGCTGCAGTTCGAGATAGGTACGATCGTTGAGGTACTTACCCGCGCTAATGCTGGTGCCGCCGGTTTCGTCGGTCGAGATGTCGAGATCGTCGATGCCCAGTGTGCTGCGCAGCGACTGGAAGAGCGAAGTGCCACGACCGCCGGCGAGCTGGGCTGCCGCATCGGCGAGCTGGGCGATCTGCAGCGGCGAGAGCCGTGACAGCGACTGGCCGAAGATGAGCTGCGCCAGGATCTCGTCCTGGGGCAGGGAGGGCGTGGAACTAAAGCTGACCTGCGGATTGCTCGCAAGCCCTGTTAACAGAATGACGATGGTGGCGTTGCCCGAGGTGGTGGTCGCTTCGAGATCGAGCAGCGGCACAAGGTCTCCCCCGAAGGTGATCGTTGCGCGCGTGATGTCGAGGCGCTTTGTCAGGATCTGCATGCGGCCGCGGCGCAGTTCGAAGGCACCGGAGACCACGGGGGCTGCTGCGGTGCCTGTCAATGCGATCGTGCCGCCGAGTTCCGCGTCGATGCCGCGGCCGCGCACGAAGGTCTGCGTGGGGGACGAGATCGTCAGGTCGAGCGCAATGGGCGCGCTTGCAGTGCGGCCTTCCGCCGGCGCCTGGTCCCGTTGCTGTCGAAGGATGGCAGGCGGCGCATGTCTGTGCACGATATCCAGCTCGCGCAAGCTTGTCGGCCTGGATTCCGAGAGCGTGATCGAGGTTCGGGACAGGTTGATGTTGCCGCCGAGGAGCGGGCCGTTGAGCAACTGCCCGGTCAAGGTGAGCTGGCCGCTTGCGGTGCTGGTGACGGTGTCGCCGTCGACATAGACGGCCTGGTCGAGGTCGATGGTCAGATCAGCAGGAAGGCCGGGCGAGGTGATATCGACGAAGCCGCGGGCCGAAATCCGCCCGCCGGTTGCGAGGTTTCCCGTCAGGCTGCCGATCTCGGCGCGCGTGCCCGTCAGGTTCACGGTCGTCGCGATCTGCTCGATGGCGAGGTTGCGCCTGACGTCTATGACCCGTGCACCACTTGTCGACACCGTGCCAGTGATGCGGGGAGCAGAACCGGAGCCGCCGATCGTCAGGTTCACACTGGCATTGCCTTCCGCAACAAAGCCTTGCGCGGCGAGCTGCCCATTGGCAGCGGAGAGCGGAACATCGCCCTGGATGCGGATATCGAGGCCCGGTCCATTCTGAAGGGACAGATTGCCTCCTGCGGTCAGGCCAATGCCGCCACCATTGATGCGGCTGTCGAGGGTGAGGTTCTGGTTCTCGAAGCGTCCGTTCGCGGTGATCCCGAAGGGTGCGAGCCCCGCGCCGCGGGTCTGGGCAATTGCCGCCCCCTGCCAGTCGAGGCTGTAATTTGCGATCGGCGCTGATGGCGTGCCTCCCACTTTCGCCGTGCCGGAGATGGTGCCTTCCGGTGCAATCGCGGGTGCGAGGGCAGCTGCGAGTGAGGCCGGTAATTCCCTTATGTCCACGGAGATGTCGAGCCTTTCACCGACTGTGCCGGAGAGTGCGACCCGGCCGGAACCGGCAGAAATCACCGTGTCTGCAATCGAAACGCCGCCGTCAACGAGCCGGATAGAGGTAGGCGAGGCAAGCGCGAGCGCAATTCCGCGGGGCGTGGCGCGCAGTTCCTCGACGGCGACTGCGATGCCCTCGGTTCCCTGGCTGAGTGCCCCACGCAGCACCACCGGTGCTTCGTCGTATCGTCCGGCCAGATTGAAGTCGGTATCGGTTCCGGACCGGGTAAAATCGAGGGAGACCGTCTCAAGCCGGTTCGCGCCCGAGGCGAGGCTCGCTGCGCGTATAGTGCCTTCTGCTGCTAGGGCCGCGAGATCCGAGACGGTGAGATCGATGCGCGGTTCGGCGATGGCGAGGTCGCCCTGCCTGATCGTGGTGCCGGATGCCTCGATATCGGCTGCGATCTGCCCTTGCTGCGATCGGATCGTGACATCGCCCTTGAGATCGCCTCCTACCGTCTGGCCGGCAAGTGCGGCGAGCAGGCTCAAATCAGGGAAGTCGAAGGACACATCGCCGGTCGGTAAGAAATCCTGTCCGAGATCGAGCGCTCCTGTCAGGCGATTCGGTCCGATCGCGAGGTCGAGGCCGTCGACCTTGGTCGTTCCGTCCGTGCTCACGACCTGTGCCTTGGCTTCGAGCGGCTTGCCGTCGATCTGGCCGGTGACCGTCAGATTGCCGCTCGGTGCGACTCGATTGGCGACGCCTTCGATCTGGAGCGCGAGATCCTCGATCCGATAGCCGGCGGCTTCGCCTTGCTCGACCGCGAGATTGATTGTCGCTTCCACGGCGTCCAACGGACCCGAGGCCGAGAGATCGAAGGAGGCTGGTGCCCGGATGCGCTCGACGAAGAGACCGATATCGCGAAGCTGCCCGGACAGATCGGTTGCCAGGACGCCGTCCTGGTCGAGAGAAAGCGATCCTTCCGCCTGGGCGATGTCGGTGGTCAGCACGATCTCCCTCAGGGCGACGGCGCGCGGCGCGACGAAATCGACGCGGGCGGATAGATCGACAGGTCCCTTCAGCCGGCTCGCCAATGCCGGTGGCAGCAGGTCCGGTGCAGCTTGCACCGCGAGACGGCCGGAGAAGCCCAAAGTGTCGAGCGCATAGCGGCCGGAACCGTTGAGGTCGAGGCCATTGCTGTCGAAGACCAGTTGCTCGAAGCTGATCGCATCGCTTGAGATTGTCAGGGGTGCCGAAAGGCTGAAGGGTCCGCGGAGATATGGTCGAATTTCTGCGTCACGAATGTCGGTGCCCTGTACCGAAGCGTCTATACGCATCGGACCCTGGCTGTTGGCGAGGTCGAAGCTGTCACTGGAGATCGTGAGCGCGACATCCGAGAGTGTGCCTTGTGGGGCGCTGAGTTCGGCCAGATCGGCGCGCAACGAAAGAGATGCTGCGGGCGCGTCGCCGGCGACAGCCAGATCGAAGCTCCTCAAACTGAGACCGCCGGTGAAGTCGGCGGATTGCGAGGATACGGCGATCGGATCTCCCGTCGCCCGTGCCGACAGCCGGATGTCGTTTTCACCATTCGGGTCGTAGCGGCCGGAGGCCGTCACCTCTGCGGAGGCCGTTTCGAACCGGCCTCTCTCGATCGCAACCGATCCATCCGTGCCGAGTGTCGCCGCCACATCGATCGTGGTGTCGCCGGCAAAAATGTCTCGAAGTTCTGGTGGCATCAGACCCGCGAAACGACCGCCGCCTGTCGCTGTCAACGCGCGTGTCCCGTCCGCCTCCAGCCGATGCGTCGCGTCGACGGTGATCGTCCGCTCGCCGTCCAGCGATGCGATGATCTGGCCGGCCCAGTTGTCGAGCGGGCCATCGCCATCGACCTCGATCGCGAGCGGTGGCTGACCGGGCAATTGGAGCTGCTGGCCGAGCAAGCCGGCAGCGGGCTCCTGGTAATCGAGCTTGATGCGCAGCTGGTTGTCGTTCGGCGCATAGAGCAGGTCGACCACCGCATTGTTGCCGGGCTCATCCAGGCGGGTGGTGGTCAGGCGGCTGGCGATGGTCTCACCGACGATCTGCAGCGAGCCTTGTGCAGACAGCGCGAAGTCGCGCTCGGCAAGCGCCGCGCCGATCGCTATCGAGGGCAGGTCGACGGTCGCGATGTCGATCTCGATCGGCAGGGAAAAGGGTTCGTCGCTTTCCGGCTGCGGTTCCGAAGAGGGCAGGGGTGGACGGCTCACGGTCACCTGCCGCGCAGAAATGCGGTCTGCGGTGAAGCGCTTGCGGATCAGGTCTCGTGGCGTCCAGTCCAGAGCGAGGTCCTCGATCGAGGCGTAGACGCCTTCGCTGTCGGAGACCGTGATCCGTTCGACAGAAAACTGACTGCTCAGCAGCGGGCCGGTTCCGCTGAGCGTGATCTGACGATTGTCCGTGGAAATGAGGGCCGCGATCCGGTCTGCCAAAAACTGGCTTCCTGTTCGCGAAAAGCCGCCGACGAGGATTACAACGACGAAAAGCGCAATCAGCACTGCCACGAGGCCGCCCATCAGACGCAGCGTCCAGGCCAGAATGCGCTTCAACCAGTTCATGCTTTCTTTCGTCCTGTCTTCGCCGGTCAGAAGCTCTGTCCGATGCCGGCATAGATGGCATAACGGCTACCGCCATCATAAGGATCCAGGGGAACCGCCACATCCAGTCTCAAGGGTCCGAAGGGCGTCATGTAACGAAGCCCGACGCCTGCACCCATCTTGATGTCATTGAAATCGGGCACAGTGTTGTCCGTCACGGAGCCAATGTCGAGAAACGGCACGATGCCGATGGTCTCGGTCACGTTGATGCGAGCTTCGAGATTGGCTGTGACGTAAGAACGGCCGCCCGTGCCTTCATCTGCCGCATTGTAAGGCGTGATCTCCTGGAAGGCATAGCCGCGCACGGAGCCACCCCCACCGGAGAAGAAGCGCCTCGTCGCGGGTATGGCGGAGAGATCTCCACCCCCGACCAGGGAGCCGGCGCTCAGGCGGCCGGCGAGCACGAAACGATCTTCCTCACCGAAACCGAGATAGGCCGAGATCGAGCCTTCGAGCGACGTGAAGAAGGTCTGGCCGAAGAAGTCGTAACTCGGTGTCAGCGTAACTGTGCCGTAATGGCCCTCGGTGGCGTTCAGCCGGTTGTCACGGGTGTCTCGGATATAGCCGATCGGTACGCCGAAGGTCAGGTATTCGTTGTCGTCGCCGAAGGCATCGTCGATGCTGTCATAGGCCAGCGATACGCCTGCGTTGACAGAGTCGACATCGGTCAGTTCATAGGAATAGGACACTTTCCCGGTCACGGTCGCGGCGTCGTAGTAGTCGGTTTCAAGCGTGCTGCCCTTGACGCTCGCTTCCAGCGTTCCGGAGGGCAGGAAGGCGCCCGGCTTGATGAAGGTGATGCCGGCCGTGTAGTCGAGCGACGAGACATCGCTCACGTTCTCGAGTTCACCCAGTCCGCGCACGGATCCCTCGATCCGAAGTGATTCCGCCTGGCCGAAAAGGTTGCGATGGCCCCAATAGCCCTCGATGCCGCCGCCATCGACGGATGAATAGCTGGCGCCGATCCCGAAATAGCGGTGCTTGCCTTCCGAGACGACGATGCCCACCGGGAGTGATCCGTCTGCGTCGAGGCCATCGGCTTCGTTGACCGTGACGGATGAGAAGACTCCGAGCGCGCGCAGTCTTTCGCCGGCCTTGCGCAACTGTTCGGGCGAATAGGTCTGGCCGGGCCTGAGGCGCGAATAATAGGCGATGAAGCTCGAATCCACGGCTCGTGCACCCTTGACCGTCACGGCGCCCAGAGGGGCAACGGGACCTGCCTCGACCGCAATCGTGAGATCGACCGTCTGCGTCTCGTGATCGGCAACCACGTCGCGACGCGTCACTTGCGTCAACGGGCGTCCCTCTTCCTTGAGACGCTCGGCCATCTGCTCGGCAGCCCTCAGGATTTTGAGTGATCCCGCCGATTCCCCCCGCTCCAGATCGTACTCGGCGGGATCGAGACGTGCGGCGTCACCCTCCAGGCGCACGTCGCCCAGCGTGAATGCCTGGCCTGGCTGAACAGTGATCGAAACGGGTACTGGACGCGAACGGTCGAAGGTAGGATTGGGCGGCAGGCTGTCGATGTCCCTGCCGTCAATCGTGACGGTAACGATACCGCCATAGAGAGCGTTTTCGTAAAGTGTGGCGATCAGACGGTCGCGGTCGTCGCGTGCCTTGATCACGAGGCCAAGATCGCCGGAAACCGGCTGTTCCTCGTCCGCCAGAAGCAAGGAGGTGCGCTCGAGCGATTTCTTCAGCGCGCGATCGGCGTCGCCCGTGTCCAGAGTGATGGCATAGTCGACGGGATCGATGATGTCGCGATCCACCTCGTCTTCGCCGAATAGGCGAATACCGAAAATCTCGAAGGCGTGAGCCTCAGAGCCGATCCCGATGGATAAGGGGCTGGCGACGGTCAGAGCAAGTCCGAGCCGGAACGCATGACTAATCTTCGGCAATATCCATCCACTCGGTCTTGGCATTTCGCTTTCATCGCGATCTGTCAGGCGCTCCCCTGCCTGGCGGACAACTTATGCGTAATTGCGCGAAGACGCATACCTTTTTTTGCCCGTTCATGGAAAAAGGCGGGAAGTGTTGCCTCCCCGCCTTCGTTCTCACAGCTTTCGCCGTGCCGATCAGTAGCCGCGCGGGCAGGCGTCGATGTAACGGTTGCCGTAACGGTCGCGGTAGTAGCACTGTCCGGGTTGCTCCGAAACATTGCCGATGACTGCGCCTGCAACGCCACCGATTGCCGCGCCGACTGCAGCGCCCCGGACGTTGCCTGTGGCAATGCCACCGATGATCGCGCCGGAGGCTGCGCCGATACCTGCGCCACGTTCCGTCTGGGTGCAGCCTGCGACCGTAAGGCCGACCAGAATCAGCACAAGAGCTTTCTTCATCTTCATCTCTCCAAGTTCCACGCGTCCGGGCGAGCCGGTCTTGTTTTTGACAGCATGCCCCACCGCTTGAGCTCTGCCCCGGGCGGCTTCAGGCTTCCTTGAGCATAACCTTGACCAAGGGAAAGTCCATGGTCGTGGCTCACACCCTCGCGGGTGGTGACAATGCATGAGGCATCGAAGATGAACCCAGGATTTACAGGCGGTTTGATGCTGCAATGCGGCACAGAAATTTTCGTTTGCGACCTTCTGGACAGTTGCGCATGTCACACAAAACTCACACCATGCGTCTCGTGTCCGGGAGAGACACGAGGAGGAACAACATGGCTAAAGTGACACTGACGGTGAATGGCCGGACAGTGAGCGGAGAGTGCGAGGATCGCACCCTGCTCGTGCATTTCATTCGCGAAAAACTTGGTCTGACGGGAACGCATGTGGGTTGCGATACCACGCAATGCGGAACCTGCGTCGTTCACATGGACGGCAAGTCGATCAAGAGCTGTTCGATCCTGGCCGTCCAGGCGTCGGGATCATCGATCACCACGATCGAGGGTCTCTCTTCAGGCGGCGAGCTGCATCCTGTGCAGGCGGCCTTCAAGGAACATCACGGCCTGCAATGCGGCTTCTGCACGCCGGGCATGGTGATGACGGCACTCGACATGATCTGTCGCCACAACGGTGCGCTCGACGAACCCACGGTCCGCCATGAGCTCGAAGGCAATATCTGTCGCTGCACGGGCTACCACAACATCGTCAAGGCCGTGCTTTCGGCCAATGAAGCGATGACCGCCGGCCGCCAGGCCGCCGAATAAGGACTTTGGCAGTTCCGGTCGCTGCGGCCGAGCGCCTGACCAAGGCCTCTGTGATGCCGACTGCAATTGCCTCTGTCCGACTGCCTGAAGTCCTGTTTCTCTGGAGGAGAAGACAATGGGTGTTGAAGGAATCGGCGCGCGTGTGGCGCGCAAGGAAGACAAGCGTTTTCTGACCGGCAAGGGCCGGTATACGGACGACATGGTCGTCCCGGGAATGAAATATGCCTATTTCGTCCGTTCGCCCTATGCACATGCCAAGATCAAGTCGATCGATGTCGCTGCCGCCAAGGCCATGCCTGGTGTCATCGATGTGCTCGACGGCAAGCAGCTCTTGGCCGACGGAATCGGCAACCTGATCTGTGGCTGGATGATCCATTCCAAGGACGGCACGCCGATGAAGATGGGCGCCTGGCGTCCGCTGGCGCACGAGACCGTGCGTTATGTCGGCGATGCCGTCGCGATCGTCATCGCCGACAGCATCGGCGAGGCGCGCGATGCCTCTGAAGCCGTTGCGGTCGAGTATGAAGAGTTGCCGGTCGTGACCGGTGCCGTCGATGCCTTGAAGCCTGGCGCGCCACAGCTGCATCCGGAAGCGCCCGGGAACCTGATCTTCGACTGGGAGATCGGCGACAGTGCCGCCGCCGATGCGGCGATCGCCAGTGCCGCCCATGTCACCGAGATCGACATCTTCAACAACCGTCTCTCGCCGAACCCGATGGAGCCGCGCGCCACGCTCGGCATCTACGACACGGCGGAAGACCATTTCACCTGCTACACGACCTCGCAGAACCCGCATGTCGCGCGTCTCGTCATGAGCGCCTTCTACAATGTGGCGCCCGAGCACAAGCTGCGTGTCATCGCGCCCGATGTGGGCGGCGGCTTCGGCTCGAAGATCTATATCTATCCGGAAGAAGTGGTCTGTCTCTGGGCCTCCAAGAAGACCGGCGTGCCGGTCAAGTGGACCTCCGATCGCACCGAGGCTTTCCTCACCGACGCCCATGGCCGCGACCATGTCTCCAAGGTGAAGATGGCCTTCGACAAGGACCACAAGATCATCGGTCTGAAGGTCGATACGATCGCCAATCTCGGCGCCTACATGTCGCTCTTCTCGTCTTCGGTTCCGACCTATCTCTATGCAACGCTGCTGTCGGGCCAATATGCGATCCCGGCGATCCACGCGAACGTCCGGACCGTCTACACCAACACCGTGCCGGTCGATGCCTATCGTGGTGCCGGCCGTCCGGAGGCGACCTATCTCCTGGAACGCACCGTCGAAACTGCTGCCCGTGAACTCGGCATTTCGCCGGCCGAGCTGCGCCGGAAGAACTTCGTACGGACCTTCCCGTACCAGACGCCCGTCATCATGTGTTACGACGCAGGCGATTACGACGCTTCCCTTAACGTCGCCATGGGCGCTGCCGATTGGAACGGCTTCCCAGCCCGCAAGGCGGAAGCGGCACGGCGTGGGAAGCTGCGCGGCATCGGCATGAGTTGCTACATCGAAGCCTGCGGCATTGCGCCGTCGGCGGCGGTCGGTTCGCTCGGTGCTGGCGTGGGCTTGTGGGAATCCGCTGAAGTCCGCGTCAATGCAGTCGGTACGGTCGAGGTCCTGACCGGCTCGCACAGCCACGGCCAGGGTCACGAAACCACCTTCGCCCAGCTCGTCTCCGAACGCTTCGGCCTGCCGATCGACAATGTCTCCATCGTGCATGGCGACACCGACAAGGTGCAGATGGGCATGGGCACCTATGGTTCCCGTTCCGGTGCCGTCGGGATGTCGGCGATCGTCAAGGCGCTCGACAAGGTCGAGGCAAAGGCCAAGAAGATCGCGGCGCATCTGATGGAAGCCGACGAGAGCGACATCGTCATCGAGAACGGCGAGCTCAAGGTCGCCGGTACCGACAAGACGCTGCCCTGGTTCCAGGTCGCGCTTGCCGCCTATACCGCGCACAATCTGCCGTCCGGCATGGAGCCGGGTCTCAAAGAAGGCGCCTTCTACGATCCGTCGAACTTCACCTTCCCGGCCGGCTGCTACATCGCGGAAGTCGAGGTCGATCCGGAAACCGGCAAGACCGAGATCGTGCAGTTCGTCGCGGCCGACGACTTCGGCAATATCATCAACCCGATGATCGTCGAGGGTCAGGTGCATGGCGGCATCGCGCAGGGCATTGGCCAGGCGCTGCTCGAGGCCGTGCATTACGATCCGCAGACGGGCCAGTTGCTCACCGCAAGTTACATGGATTACGCCATGCCGCGCGCCGACGACCTGCCGTCGTTCAACGTCTCGCACCAGAACACCCCATGCCCGGGCAATCCGCTCGGCATCAAAGGCTGCGGCGAGGCCGGAGCTATCGGTTCGCCGCCGGCGCTGATCAATGCGATCACCGATGCGATCGGCAACAACAACCTCAACATGCCGGCGACGCCGCTTGCCGTCTGGAGTGCGCTCCAGGCCAATGCGACCCGCCAGGCCGCCGAATAAGGAAGGAGAGGACCATGCAGCTCTATTCCACCAGCTACCACCGCGCCTCGTCGATCGAGGATGCCGGAAAACTTCTCTCCGGTGCCGAAGACGGCAAGTTCATCGCCGGCGGCCAGACCCTGATCGCAGCGCTCAAGCAGCGTCTCGCCCAGCCGTCCGATCTTGTCGATCTGCGCCACATCGAGAGCCTCAAGGGCATCAAGGTCGAGGGGCGTCGGGTCACCATCGGTGCCGCCGTCACCCATGCGGAGGTCGCCTCGTCGGCGGCCATCCGTGCGGTCTGTCCGGCGATTTGCAACCTTGCTTCCATGATCGGTGACCCGCATGTCCGGCACATGGGCACGATCGGCGGCTCCGTTGCTAATGATGATCCCGCCGCCGATTATCCCTCTGCCGTCTTGGCTCTGGGGGCGACTGTTGTCACCAACAACCGCGAGATTGCGGCCGACGATTTCTTCGTCAGCCTGTTTGAAACGGCACTGGCAGAGGATGAGATCATCACGGCCATTCGTTTTGACGCTCCGGAGAAGGCGGGATATGCGAAGTTCGCCAACCCGGCCTCGCGTTATGCCATGACCGGCGTCTTCGTCGCCAAGGGGGCAGGGGGCGTGCGTGTCGCCGTCACCGGCGCCGGGGCTTCGGGCGTCTTCCGCCATGCCGGGCTCGAAGCGGCTCTCTCGGCCAACTGGTCGCCAGAGGCTGTTGCCGGGGTCGAGATCGATTCGTCGGAGCTGATGTCGGATTTACACTGCACGGCGGAGTACCGGGCAAATCTCGTCCGGGTGATGGCGAAGCGAGCGGTTCAGGCGGCCTGAGGGTCGGGAGCTTTAGAGACGGCGAGCAAGGGCGGCTTCGGCCGTCCTTTTTCTCAGAGATTGACGCAGATCAATTTCGCCTTGGCACAATGCGTTAGGATCTCTATGTGATCATTCTAATGTTCGCGCCATTTGTCGCAGTTTAGAATGAATGTACAATGGCGGGCTTGACCGCGCTGCCCGAGATACTCAAAAGGGTATCAAATACTGGAGTGACAGGAATGGATTTCGAGGCGTTTTTCACGGAGCAGCTGGCAGGACTTCACGAGGAAGGCCGCTACCGCGTCTTCGCTGATCTCGAACGCCAGCGTGGCAATTTCCCACGCGCCACCCGCTACACCGAAAACGGCACCCAGGACGTCACTGTCTGGTGTTCGAACGACTATCTCGGCATGGGCCAGAACCCTGTTGTCATAGATGCCATGAAAAAAGCGATCGATGACTGTGGCGCGGGTGCGGGAGGCACCCGGAATATTTCTGGCACCAACCACTACCATGTTCTGCTTGAGCGCGAACTTGCCGATCTGCACGGCAAGGAATCGGCGCTGATCTTCACCTCGGGTTATGTCTCGAACTGGGCAGCGCTGGGCACGCTCGGCGCCAAGATCCCGGGCCTCATCATCTTCTCCGATGCTCTCAACCACGCCTCCATGATCGAAGGCATCCGCCATTCGAAGGCCGAGCGCGTCATCTGGAAGCACAATGACGTCAAGGATCTGGAAGCCAAGCTCGCGGCCGCCGATCCGCGCGCGCCAAAAATGATCGCGTTCGAATCCGTCTATTCGATGGATGGCGACATCGCGCCGATCAAGGAAATCTGCGATCTCGCAGACAAGTATGGCGCGATGACCTATCTCGATGAAGTGCATGCCGTTGGCATGTACGGCGCACATGGTGGCGGCATCGCCGAGCGCGAAGGCCTGATGCATCGCCTGACTGTCATCGAAGGCACGCTCGGCAAGGCCTTCGGCGTCATGGGCGGTTACATCGCTGCCTCGACGGCACTCTGTGATTTCGTCCGCTCTTTTGCCTCGGGCTTTATCTTCACAACCGCGCTGCCGCCGGCGCTCGCCGCTGGTGCGGTTGCCTCAATCCGCCATTTGAAGACCAGCCAGGTCGAACGCTTCGCCCATCAGGAGCGCGTGCGTCGTCTGCGCTTCATGCTCGACAAGGCCGGCATTCCGCATGTGCAGAACCCGAGCCATATCGTGCCGGTGCTCGTCGGCGATGCCGCCAAGTGCAAATGGATCTCCGACCTGCTGCTCGACAACTGTTCCATCTATGTGCAGCCGATCAACTACCCGACGGTCCCGAAAAAGACCGAGCGGCTGCGCATCACGCCGACGCCTCTGCATTCCGATGCCGATCTCGAGCATCTGGTGTCTTCGCTGCACCAGCTCTGGTCGCGCTGTGCGCTGGCCCGCGCGGTGGCTTGATCGGTCACCAACAACAGACAATCAAGAACGGGTTGCGGCAACGCGGCCCGTTTTTCGTTTCAGGTCAGCCGACACGCCTTGTGATCACCTCTGCCGCCTTCCGCCTCGCCTCGCGATCAGCGGCAAAGACGTCGTCGATCGTGTCTGCCGGCACGCCTTCGACCATCGAGTCCATGACCATCTCCACCACGTCGGCCATGTCGAGGAAGCGGATCTTGTCCTCGACGAAGGCGTTGAAGGCGGTTTCTTCGGCGGCGTTCAGGATGGCGCCCTGCAGGCCACCTCGTTCCAGCGCCGTGCGGGCGAGCCGCAGGGCCGGGAAACGGGTCTCGTCCGGGGCTTCGAAATCGAGCCTTGCCAACTTGGCAAAGTCTAGCCGGTCGACATTCAGCGCCGGACGCTTGGGATAGGTCAGGGCATAGCCGATGGCAGTGCGCATGTCCGGCACGCCGAGCTGGGCGATGACGGAGCCGTCGGTGTAGCCGACCATAGAATGGATGATCGACTGCGGATGCACAACGACCTCGATCTGGTCGGGCCCCACGTCGAAGAGGTGCTTGGCCTCGATCATCTCCAGCGCCTTGTTGAACATCGAGGCGCTGCCGATGGAGATCTTCAGGCCCATCGACCAGTTCGGATGACTGCGCGCTGTCTGCACGGTGACGTTCGCCATCTGCTCGCGGCTATGGGTGCGGAAGGGGCCGCCCGAGGCGGTCAGCACGATGCGCTCCAGCGCGTGACGCTGGTCGGCTTCCAGGCACTGGAAGATGGCCGAGTGTTCGCTGTCGACGGGGATCAGGCGTCCACCGCCATGTCTCACCGCATCGACGAACAGGTAGCCCGCGGAGACGAGGCATTCCTTGTTGGCAAGCGCGATATCGGCGCCGCGGGCTGCGGCCTTGAGCGTCGGTGCCAAACCTGCCGTACCGACGATCGCCGCCATCACCCAGCCGGCATCCATATCGGCTGCCTCGTCCAGTCCGCCCAAACCTGCAGCAACGTCGATGCCCGATCCTGACAACAGGTCCTTGAGCGCCATGTACTGGCTCTCGTCGGCGGTGACGGCGAGTTTGGCACCCGTGCGACGCGCCTGTTCGGCGAGCAGATCGAGATTGCCGTTACCAGTCAGCGCCATGACCTCGAAGGCGTCGCGGCCACCGAGCTGCTCGATCACATCGAGCGTGTTGACGCCGATCGAGCCGGTCGAGCCGAGGACTGAGAGGCGGCGGGGCCGGGCGTTGTCGATCATGCTGCTTACGTCCGATTGCTTCATGCTCAGAAGGCTCTACAAGGGAAAGGGAGGGGCAGCAAGAGAGGCTGATTTCGGCCTTGCGCCAGCGCCTCGGGAATCCGACCATGCCGGAGTTTCTGCAGCCGACACGATTGCGTGAGAGCCTGCCCGTCCTGCTTGCCGGGCTCGCACTTCTCTGTCTTGCCGGTGGCGGAATGTTCTTGCTTGCGGGCCAACACGAGCAGGCGGCGAGGGTCTGGTTGGTCGGCGCCGGCGCCGTGCTCGTCGTCCTCGTCTTCGATATCCTGCGTGCGCTTCTGAACGGCCGAATGGGTGTGGATGCGATCGCCGCGCTGTCGATCGGCGTCGGCCTTGCGCTTGGGGAAAACCTGGCGGCCGCCATCGTTTCTGTCATGTATGCGGGCGGACAGTTGCTCGAAAGTTTTGCCGAGGGCCGCGCCCGGCGCGACATGACGGCCCTGCTCGGCCGCGTCTCGCGCACGGCGATGCTCTATCGCAACCAGGCGCTCGAGAGCGTGCCGATAGAAGCGCTTCAGCCGCAGGATCGGATCCTCGTTCGCAAGGGCGAAGTCGTGCCTGCCGACGGGCGCCTGCTCGCCCCGTCCGCCGTTCTCGATCTCTCGGCGCTAACGGGGGAATCGCTCCCGGTCCCCATCCAGATGGGCCACGAAGTACCGAGTGGAGCGACCGTGCTGGGCGATGCCTTCGATCTTCTGGTGCTGCGCGGATCCAGGGAAAGCACCTATGCCGGCATCGTGCGTCTCGTCGAGCAGGCCCAGGTCAGCCGGGCGCCGATGGCGCGTCTGGCGGATCGTTACGCCCTCGTCTTCCTCGGCGTCACGCTGCTCCTGGCAGGCGGGGCCTGGTGGTGGAGTGGCGATGCGGCTCGGGCGCTGGCGGTGCTGGTCGTCGCCACGCCTTGTCCGCTGATCCTCGCCGTTCCGGTCGCCGTCATCGCCGGCATGTCGCGGGCCGCTTCCCATGGCGTGCTGGTGAAGACGGCTGGTGCCCTCGAAGCGCTTGCCGCGGTGACTACCGTTGTGGTCGACAAGACCGGCACGGTCACATCGGCCCGTCCGGAAGTGGGCGATGTCAGGCCAGAACCCGGCTTCACGGCCGAAGATGTGCTCGCGCTCGCCGCCTCGCTCGATCAGGCATCCGGTCATGTCGCGGCCGAAGCGCTGGTCCGGGCGGCCACAGCGCGGGGACTCGCGCTCGTTTTACCCCAGACGGTGGTCGAGGATGCAGGCCGTGGCCTGTCTGGCCTTGTGGGCAGCCGTCGAGTCGTGCTGGGCGGAAGTCGATATGTGCTGTCCCAGATTTCAGCCGGTCAAGACTTCACCCGGGCGGGGGTGGACAGCGGCACCGCCGTTGTCGCCGTGGGTGTCGATGGACGGGCCGCCGGCCTCATTCTTCTGTCCGATCCCATTCGCCAGGACGCGGATGTCGCCATTGCGGCCTTCCGCGCTGGCGGCATCGGGCGCATCGTCATGGCGTCCGGGGATCGCGCGGATGTTGCGGAAAAAGCCTCGGCCACGCTCGGCCTGGATGCGGTGGCCGGCGATCTGACGCCGGAAGGCAAGGTCGAACTTATTCGCCGTGAACGTCGTGACGGTGTGGTGATGATGGTGGGCGATGGCGTCAATGATGCGCCGGCACTCGCGCTTTCGGATGTCGGTGTCGCCATCGGGGCGCGAGGATCCGCCGCTTCCTCCGAAGCGGCCGATGTTGTTCTGCTTGCGGATGATCTTTCACGGCTGCCGCTGGCCTGCGGCATTGCGAGACAATCGCGCAAAATTGCCCGGCAAAGTGCCGTTTCCGGGCTGGTCCTCTCGGGCGGGGCTATGGGGCTTGCCGCCTTCGGCTATCTCACGCCGGTCCAAGGTGCGCTCCTGCAGGAGGTGATCGACGTTGCCGTCATCCTCAACGCCTTGCGGGCGCTCCGTGCCTGAGGTGCCCGATCAAGCCTGCGTCATGACGCTGCCTTCGCCGGACATGCGGATCCGCAGGTTGTTCTGCACATGGGCAATTCCGCTCACGCGTTCGGCGCAGTCTTCGGCGCGCCGCTTTTCCCACCGGTCTGTCACATGGCCGGAGAGTGTCACCTCCGCATCCTTAACCGTAACCTCGATATCCGACGCGTCGATAGCTGGATCGTCGGCCAGGCGGTCGTTGACGTCTTCAAGGATGCGGGCATCCGTTCGGCGATATCCGCGCGGACCCTTACCGCGGTGATCATTCATCTGTCGCCGACGAGCCGCCTCTTCGTCGCCAAACCAGGAGGCGACCTCGTCGCTCGCGCGGTCGATGAACCCGCGTTCGTCGTCATGGTCCCGCTCGGTTCGGCCGTAGCCGCCATGATAGGACGGATTGTCTGACGGATGGTAGCCGCGTCCTGCGCCGCGGGCATAGTGCCTGCTGTCATCGCCATAGCCCTGGTCGCTCAAGTCATCATAGTGGCCGAGGTCATCGTTCGTCCAGTCCGAGCGTCCCATGCGAGGATAGCGCGAACCGCGTGAACCATAGCCCCCGTCCATGCCGTAGTCGCGCTGACGGTCAGGCCCATATCGATCCACGTCCGGGCGGGTTTCGCCGTAACCGCGGACGAAGCCACTATCGCCCGGCCGATAGTCGCCCGTCGGGCCACGACGCTGACGTTCGCCACGTGGCTGTTCATTGTCCCAATTGTTGTTTCGGTTGACCATAGTCTCCTCCTTTCGGTCGGCAACGCGCGGCAAACCCGCCTCAGGCCAACTGAGAAGTGGCTCCTTCGTTCCGCATCCCGGAAGCAATAAAGCCAGGAACAAAGCGTCGGCGCGCCGGTTAGTCCGTGGCATTCCCCAACCCCGAGGAGAACAGACATCATGGCTACCAAGACACTGGAAGATCTATTCCACGAAACGCTCAAGGACATCTACTATGCCGAGCGCAAGATCCTGAAGGCATTGCCGAAGATGGCCCGCGGCGCGCAGAACGAAAAGCTCAAGGCCGCCTTCCAGCAGCACAAGGAAGAAACCGAAGGCCAGGTCGAGCGCCTGCAGCAGGTGTTCGAGATCATCGGCAAGCGTCCGCGCGCCAAGACCTGCCCCGCTATCGACGGCATCGTAGAGGAAGGCGAGGAGATCATGGAAGAGTTCAAGGGTTCGCCCGCCCTCGACGCCGGTCTGCTGGCCGCGGCTCAGGCCGTCGAGCATTACGAGATCAGCCGTTACGGCACCCTGCGCGCCTGGGCCCAGCAGCTCGGCTACAAGGATGCGGTCAAGCTGCTCGATGAGACGCTCGCCGAGGAATCGAAGACCGACGAACTTCTGACGCAGCTTGCCGAGCAGGCCGTCAACATGGCGGCGCAGAAGAAGGCGGCGTGACCCCTTTTCCTTCCTATCCGAAGGGCCGGCTTTGCCGGCCCTTTTTCGTGTCTGGCCTGAGAGGCTAGCCGGTCGCGTCACTCACGGATGTGCGCGTGGTCAGGAAGGCCATGAGACGATTTTCATCCGCCCGCAGCAAAGCGCGCGGCGATGCCGCCATGACCTCGGCTCGCACGGCGTCCAGATCGGCCGCCTTGTCAGCGAGTGTCAGGATGGCGGGATGCACGTAGCTCGTACGGCAGATCGTCGGCGTGTTGTGCAATCGGTCCGACGCCACCTGGCACATCTGCCGGATCGTCGGGCGTTCGCCGCCTTCCATCCGTCGCCAGGCCTCGCCGAAAGCGGCGACACTGCCGCCCCAGGTGCGGAAGGTCTTGGCGGACAGGCTCGCCTTGGTGATCTCGCTCAGATAGGTATTGAGCCGACCTGAATCGACGCGGTGCAACTGGCCATCCTTGTCGCGCCAGGAAAAGAGATCGCGGCCGGGAAGGTCTGCAATCTCCTCCAGAATCTTCTGCAGTCGCGGATGGCGCAGTTTGCGGCGCACGCGCTTGCCACCTTTGGCAAGGAAACTCAGTCGAATGCCATCGGGTTCGAAGGTCAGGTGACGCTTCTGCAGGGTGGTGGCGCCATAGGTCCTGTTCTCTTCGGCATAGGCACGATTACCGACACGCATATAGGTAACGTCCAGCAGGCTGATCAGCGCGGAGAGGAGGAAGTAGCTCTGATCCTCGTGTTCGGCGAGATCGCGTGCCACGCGCCGGCGGATCCCGGGCAAGGCCTCGCCAAAGGCGACGAGGTCGCCGAATTTGCGCTCGCTGCGCCAGGCGGCCCAATCGGCATGATAGCGATATTGTTTGCGGCCCCGGGCATCATAGCCGGTCGCCTGGAGATGGCCGCGCGGTTCGAGGCTGATCCAGACGCGTTCATAGGCGGGGGGAAGCGCGAGCTTACGGATTCGTGTCAGGATGGTGGGGTCGCTCACGACCGCGCCATCAGGGAGATGGTAGGAAAATCCCTTGCCTCGCCGGCGACGACTGATGCCGGGTGCAGCATCCGTCCCATAGACCAGGCCGATTTCCGCCAGTTCCGGTGCGTCGTCTGGCGACGGGGGCCCGCCGGGCGACGCTTCGACCTCGCTGTCTATCTTCGTCATCCGACGGGGCTGCCCGTGCCCGTTTCGCCCAGTTCGCGGCGTAGCTGCTGCCTGGCCCGGCTCAGTCGGCTCTTAACTGTGCCAACGGCACATCCGCAGATCTCTGCCGCGTCTTCGTAACGTTCGCCCAGCATTACGATCAAGACCAGCATTTCCCGGTGATGTTCGGGAAGCCTGTTCAATGCCTGGCGGACTTCCTCGGCCTGCACGGTCCACTCCTGGCTCGCTTCCGTTGTCAGCCGTGCAGTGACCGCCTCAGGCAGGCCTACGGTTTCGCGACTGCTCTTCTTGAAGCGGGTGCAAAACGTATTGCGCATGATGGTGAAGAGCCAGGATTTCAGCCTCGTACCCGGCTCGAACTTGTCGAGGTTGGCGAGCGCTTTTGTCAGGGTCTCCTGGACAAGATCGTCGGCTTCCTCCGGTTTATGACAGAATGTCCGCGCGAAGGCGCGCAATGCCGGTATCAACTCGACAACATCAGACTGTGCGGCAAGCTCGGCTCTACGGGTCGTCAAGGTCGCCATCCTCCAAATGTCTGTGGCAACTGGCAGAATGACGCGAGAACGCGTGCCTCATGCCTTGGTTCCCAAAAATGCAAAAGGTCGTCAAAGCCGGCTAACATGTCAGCTACGGCTTACAAATTTGCTGAACCGGCTTAGTTTGCCGTCTTCGGTCTTGTCCTGATGCAGAAAGGCCAGATCGCTTTTTTCGAATATCTCGAAGAAGGCTTCCCACTCGATGGGCTCCAGCGCCTCTTCCGGCTCACCGAAATCGACCCGGAGGATGCCGCCACTACCAGTGTCGCGAACCCGCGACGGCGTGCCCTGACGTGCCTCGATCCATTGACGTATTTCGCCGTGGTCGGTCGTTTGGCGTGCGGTGCTCATCGGTGCTCTCCACTCTTGCCCTCCCCCTCAGAGCTTATCGATGGAACGCCTCGCCCTGCCTGTGGTTCCCGGGCCTCCACCACTTTTTCGAGTGGAACCATGCCCGGGATGGCGGGTTTCCTGCCATACACAAGTCCCAGCGGAGCAAAAGATCCATGACGCACGTGCAGAATGTCGATGGCCAGGGCCAATTGCTGATCGGTGAGCGTCTGTCGCCGATGACCTATCACGTCGCCGTGGAGCGCCTTGGTTCGATCTATCGCGCCACTGTTGAAATGCAGGCTCCGCGCGATTGGCTGATCCGACAGGGCTTCCAATCGCGGGCAACGCTCGTGCTGTCTTCGGGAGACCGTATCGAGATCGAACATGACGGTCCGGTGGATGTATCCGACAGCATCAGCGTGGTACTGCAGGCCGAGGCGGTCGACTACGACAACCGGGACGCGCTGGTTGCGACCTTCCCCGAGGTCGAAGAAAGCGTGAACTAGAACGGACATCGAATTCGGGCAGCATTCATGCTGATCCGACCCAAACCAATCGTCGTACTGAGATTTATGGCGGAACATGCGTGAATGGTCCGCCGGAAGCATCAAGTCGGAGGCCCGAATGGAAAAATCGAAACCTACATCCATGGAGGCTCGCCGCGACCGCACGGGCGGGATCGTTCGAGACAAGCTTGATTTCCTGATGGAGGAGATGCGCCGGGAGGCCGTGCCTGGGAATCTTGTGAAGCTTGCGCAAGAATTGCAGGTCGCGCTTGAGGAACAGACAGCGAGCGTCGAAACGAGTTCTTGACGGTCAGGACCGGTCATTTACCCGAGGGCGGTCATCTTCGTGCGCGAGCATACTCTGATCGCGGCAGTCGGTTAAGCCGATCGCCGTTGTGAGGGCTACAGAAAACTGCCATTGGCGGGATCGTAGCGCTTCCCGTTGGCGATCATCGCGAGTTCGACGAGTTCGTCCTCGTCGCGGATACCGCTTTTCACCAGAAGGGTTACCAGAGCGGCCGCGTTCTCTTCGACCTGCCTATCATCCTGCCAGCGTCCATAGAGCCGTCGTACGGTACGTTCTACGATCGCATTCTCTTCATTGGTCTTGCCGGGGGATCCTGCCATGGCATTTCCTCCGTTAGAGGCCGGCGTACAGGGATGGTCACCCGCCAGCTTGGCATAGGAACAATGATGACGTCTGGATACCAAGACGCAACCCTAGATTCGCAAGGGTGAGATTTGACGTTAGTAGCTAGGGAGTGGTGATCCCGACGCGATTCGAACGCGTGACCCTCAGATTAGGAATCTGATGCTCTATCCTGCTGAGCTACGGGACCACTTCTTCCTCCATACAAAAGCACAGGCTTCAAGCCAAGCGGTTTTGCAGGATGATAAACGGTCTCAGCGCGGCAGGCGCTGTTCGGCAAGGCGGACCCAGTAAGAGATGCCGGCTGCGATCGCCTCGTCATTGAAGTCATAGGCCGGATTGTGCAGGCCGGCCGTCTCGCCATTTCCGATCATGATGTATGCGCCGGGGCGCGACTGGAGCATGAAGGCGAAGTCTTCGCCGGCCATGCTCGGATCCACTTCGGTGTCGACCTTGTCCGCTCCGACCACGTCGATCGCGGCACGAGCCGCGTAATCGGTTTCGGCGGGATGATTGACGGTGACGGGGCAGGCGCGCTCGTACTCGTATTCGATGGTTGCGCCATGGGCTGAGGCGATACCGGCGGCGATCTCGCCGATCCGGCGTTCGGCCAGGTCGCGCACGCCTTCGTCCAGCGAGCGCACGGTGCCGGAGATGAAGGCCTCTTCGGGAATGATGTTGTGGGTCGTGCCGGCATGAAACTGGGTGACGGAAACCACGACCGAGCGCAGCGGATTGGCGTTGCGGGCAGCAATCGTTTGAAGAGCGCCGACGATCTGCGCGCCGATGACGATCGTGTCGGCCGTGTTGTGCGGTTCAGCCGCATGGCCGCCGAGGCCGGTCAGCTTGAGCTGGAACTTGTCGGGCGCCGCCATGATGCCACCCTTGCGGATGGCAAATGTTCCGACGGGCTTTCCGGGCATGTTGTGCATGCCGTAGATCTCGTCGATCCTGAAGCGCTCCATCATCCCGTCCTCGACCATGGCCAGCGCGCCACGCCCGCCTTCCTCGGCCGGCTGAAAGACGACGGCCACGGCGCCTGCAAAATTGCGGGTTTCGGCGAGGTACTTGGCGGCACCCAGCAACATGGCTGTGTGACCGTCATGGCCGCAGGCATGCATGCGGCCTGCAATGGTCGAAGCCCAGGGCTTGCCGGTGATTTCGTCGAGCGGAAGCGCATCCATGTCGGCGCGCAGGCCGATGGTCCGGCCTTCGCCGCCCAATCCCTTGATGATACCCACCACGCCGGTGCGGCCAAGGCCGGTTACGACTTCGTCTACGCCGAATTCGCGCAGCTTTCCTTCCACGAAGGCTGCGGTGTTTTCGACGTCATAGAGGATTTCCGGATTGGCATGCAGATGGCGGCGCCATTCAGTGGCCTCCGTTTGGAGTTCGGAGGCACGGTTCAGAAGAGGCATTCTCTCGTCCTGGGTTCAGTCCTGGTCACGCACAACTCGCATCACGCGATTGTCGGCCGAGAATGTGCGCCTTTCAATTGACGTATTCAATGGGCTTTGCCATTCCTTCCCTACATAAGATTTCGCCAGGTATTGGCGAGTGACCAGCCGAACAAGAGGATCGAAGTCGTGTCAACGAAACGTCCCCGCATGTTGTCTTCAACCGGATCCGTCCGCCGACTGGCGGTCGCCGTCTCGCTGGTGGCAATGGTTTTGCCAGGTGTTGCTGCTGCCAATCCAATGATGGTCGTCGATGTCGGCAGCGGCCGGGTCATCGCCCATCAGGAAGCCTTCCGCAAATGGTACCCGGCCTCGCTCACCAAGCTGATGACGGCCTATACGACCTTCCGCTCGATGCGGACGGGCGAGCTTTCGCCCGAAACCGTGGTCGTGATGAGCAAACATGCCGCCGACCAGCCGGCCAGCAAGATGTATTTCAAGCCGGGTTCCAAGCTGACGCTCGACAGCGCGCTGAAGCTCCTGATCATCAAGTCGGCCAATGACGTTGCGGTCGCGATCGGGGAAACCGTGAGCGGCAGTGAACCAGCCTTCGTTCAGCGGATGAACCAGGAGGCGCAGCGGCTCGGCATGATTTCCACGCGCTTCGTCAATCCGAACGGTCTGCCGGGCAAGGGCCAGTATACGACGGCCCGCGACATGGCGCTTCTTGCTACAAGCATTCGCCGAGAATTTCCGGAGTATGCGGGTTATTTCGCACTCGAAGGCGTGACCACGGGCAAGAAGGACTATCCGAACTTCAACCTTCTGGTCGGCCGCTTTCCGGGCGCAGACGGCATGAAGACCGGTTATGTCTGCGCATCCGGCTTCAACCAGGTGTCGTCCGCCACGCGCAATGGCCGGACCGTAATTTCGGTCGTGCTCGGGGCTGACAGTCTTGGCGCGCGCGCCGACCTTTCCGCCGATCTCCTGCAGAAGGGGTTGACGACATCCACTGCCGGCAACCGGCTGGAACAGTTGGCACCTTATGGCGAGGGACAGGACCAGGTGACCGACATCAGTGCCGAGATCTGCAACCCGCAGGCCCGCAAGGTGCGCAGCGAAGGTCGCGATGAAGCCGGCCGCATGAAACTTCTGTCGCCCTATATTCGCGAGATGGGCCGACCGCCGGCGATGAGCTATGCCGGGCTCATTCCGGGCAGCGAGCCTGTCCCGGCTGCAAAGGGAGGCGGCATCGGCGAGATCGCCAATGTGCCGATCCCGAAGCCGCGCCCCACATTCTGAGTTGATCCATGAGCCAGTCCCGCATTCCCGTTTCCATCCTCACCGGCTTCCTCGGTGCGGGCAAGTCGACGCTCCTCAACCGGCTCCTCAAGGATCCCGAGATGAAGGACGCGGCCGTCATCATCAACGAGTTCGGCGAAGTGGGAATCGATCACCTTCTGGTCGAGGCCTCCAATGACGCTGTGGTCGAGCTCTCCGACGGCTGCCTCTGCTGCACGGTGCGCGGTGAACTCGTGGATACGCTGGCCGAGCTGATTGACGGCATGCAGACGGGCAAGATCAAGCCGTTGTCGCGGGTCGTCATCGAAACGACGGGGCTCGCCGATCCGGCTCCCGTCATGCAGTCGGTCATGGGGCATCCCGCCGTCGCCCAGCATTTTGATCTGGATGGCGTCGTGACGGTCGTTGATGCTGTGAACGGTTTTTCGACCATCGATGCCTATCCGGAAGCCTACAAGCAGGTAGCGGTGGCTGATCGGCTAATCCTCACCAAGAAGACGCTCGCCGACGAGGCGACGATATCCGCGCTCACCCAGCGCCTGCGGTCGCTTAATCCTCGTGCGCCGATCACCGATGGTGACGCTGCGGACGCGGGCTCTGCTGCCATGCTGGTCAACGGTCTCTACGATCCTGCCAGCAAGATCGCCGATGTCGATCGCTGGCTGAAGGACGAGATGGCGGCGGATGCTGACCACCACCATGGGCACGACCATGGACATCACGGTCACGACCATCATCACCATGCTCACGACGTGAACCGTCACGGCGCATCGATCCGTTCCTATTCGATCGTGCATGACGAGCCGATCGATCCGATGGCGATCAACATGTTCATCGATCTCCTGCGCTCCACGCATGGCGAAAAGCTTTTGCGCATGAAGGCGATCGTGGCGCTCACCGACCGGCCGGACAAGCCGCTGGTGCTGCATGGCGTGCAGTCGATCTTCCATCCGCCGGTGCGCCTGCCGGCCTGGCCCGAAGGGTCGGATCGCAAGACGCGGCTGGTGCTGATCACCAAGGATCTGTCGGAGAGCTATGTGCGTGACCTGTTCGGTGCCTTCACCGGCAAGCTTGCGATCGACCGGCCGGACCGCGCCGCGATGATGGACAATCCGCTGTCCATTCCAGGCCTCAAGTTCTAGCCAGTCTCGGCCGAGGTCTCGGTCTCGCCCTTGCGGATATGAAAGCGGTGGCTGCCCCCCAGCCTCTCCTGCGCCAGCAATTGGTGACCGTCTTCATTGCAGAAATGCGGAATGTCGATGCCGGCGAGGGGATCGCTGGTCTCCACGATCAGTTCGTCACCGGGCTTCAAGTCGGCCATGCGGCGGCGCGTCTTCAAAACGGGAAGGGGGCATTTCAGCCCCCTCAGATCGTATGTCGGCGCCTCGGGCATGCTCTTACCAGAGCTTCCAGAAAGGCTTCTTCGCTGCGGCTTCGGGAGCCGCTTGTGCCGTCTGCGGTGCAGGGGCGAGCGGGTTCGGCTGCGGAACGGGGATGACGGTTGTTGCCGGAGCCGCTGCCGCGGCGGTAGCGGCGGCCGGCGCCTGTGTTGCCTGAACCTGCGGGTCACCGTTCGGATTGGTCGCCATCTGATTGACGGCAGCAGTGCCATTGGCGGCCGGTGGTGCGGCCTGGCCAACATCGTCGATATCGAGCAGCTTGCCGGCCTTTAAGGCAGAACCCGTCGGTGCGAAAGCGAGATCGTGCGAGCGTGATTTGCGCAGGTCAGCCACAAGCGCCTTGCGCTCGGCCTCGGTCGGATCGTACCAGATCTTGCCGTCGTATTTCTTCAGTGCCTTGGAATAAGCGACGTCATAGGCTTCGTTGAAGCCGTTCAGCGCCACCGACAGGGCGGGAGGCGTGCTCATCTGCGGGCAAGCGCCCTGCGGATTGAAGCTCGAACCGGCCGGCGCTGTCTGGTTGAAGACGTATTTCTTTTCGCAGACATTCACCTCCGGCGGACGCTTGGTCACTTCAAAGTGGTCGTAGCCGACCTTCAACGTCTTCCAGAAGTCGTAATGCTGGCTGTGGCGGTGTCGGGCCATGTTTTCCGCCGTCATGCGGAAGGGGAAGGCCTGCAACTGGACCGCCTGCTGGCCACCCTTGAAGGCGTCGCGCGCGAAGGCATAGATTTCCAGCATCTGGGCATCGGTCATCGAGTAGCAGCCCGAGGACGAGCAGGCGCCATGGATCATCAGATGGGATCCGCTTCGGCCGTTCGCACGGTCGAACTGGTTCGGGTAACCGGTGTTGATCGCGAGGAAGTATTTGGAATTCGGGTTCAGGTGATAAGGCGTCAGCGGATAGAAGCCTTCCGGCGCCTGACGGTCGCCTTCCTTCACCTTGGGGCCCAGACGACCCGACCATGCACAGATGTCGTATTCCACGACCTTGTCGAAGCGGTTGTTGGTCTTTGCCTTCCAGACCTCGAGCTTGCCCTCTTCCTTGAAGATGCGGATCATGATCGGCGAATTGCGATCCATGCCCTTCTTCTGGATTTCGGCAATCAGCCGAGCGGGCAGCGGCTGCGCGACCTTGTTGGATACGCGGGGCGTATCGTAGGCAGCGCTTTCCAACGTGTCGTTGCAGCCGGCGAGGGCGGCGGCGAATAACAGAACCAGGGCCGTCGATGTCAAGCGCATGCGCGAACGCTCTTTCCAGGATCGAAGTTGTGGCTCGCAATGAGCCGGTCAGGCGTAGTCTAGAACTGCTTTCTTCACAAATTATAAACCAATGACGGCCGATTTCGCCATTCGTTTCCCGCCGCTAGTCCTTCAAAGCGGCGGAGTGATGGCGAAAGGCCACAGAATGCTCCGGAAAGCTCAGAGATTCCGGCCGATATCGAGGAATTTCTGGCGGCGATCCGAGCGCAGCTTGTCGCCCGGCAGCGGGGTCAGTTCCGCAAGCGCACTGGCGATCACGTCGCCGGTCATGCCGATCACCCGGTCGGGCGCACGATGTGCACCGCCGACGGGCTCCGGAATGATGGAGTCGATGATGCCAAGCCCCTTCAGGTCTTCCGCCGTGATCTTCATGTTGGTCGCGGCTTCCTTGGCGCGGGTGGAATCGCGCCAGAGGATCGATGCTGCACCTTCCGGCGAGATGACCGAGTAGATTGCGTGTTCCAGCATGTAGACACGGTTGCCGGTCGCAATCGCGATCGCGCCACCCGAACCGCCCTCGCCGATGACGACGGAGACCATCGGCACCTTGAGGCCGAGGCACATCTCGGTGGAGCGGGCGATGGCTTCCGCCTGGCCGCGTTCTTCTGCGCCGACACCCGGATAGGCGCCGGCCGTGTCGATCAGGGTGATGACCGGCAGACCGAAACGGTCGGCCATTTCCATGACGCGGATCGCCTTGCGATAGCCTTCGGGGCGTGGGCTGCCGAAGTTGTGCTTGATACGCGACTTGGTGTCGTTGCCCTTTTCCTGGCCGATCACGGCGACGGGTTGACCACGGAAGCGGGCGAGGCCGGCCTGGATGGCGGCGTCCTCGGCAAATTTGCGGTCACCGGCCAGCGGCGTGAATTCGGTGAACAGCGCCTCGGCATAGTCGACGAAATGCGGACGCTGCGGATGGCGCGCGACCTGCGTCTTCTGCCAGGCGTTGAGCTTCGAATAGATCTCCACCATCGCCTCTTCGACGCGGCTTTCCAGCCGACTGATTTCTTCGGAGGTGTCGATGCTCTCGTCCTCTTCCGCGATCTTCTTCAGGTCGCGGATCTTGGCCTCGAGGTCGGAGATGGGTTTTTCGAAGTCGAGATAGTTGTGCATGAACTCCGTTCCGATCGTTCGTTCCTGGCGCTCGCCGCCCGCATGGAACCGGCTTTGCCGGTCCTAATCGGGGTTTTTGGCCTGTTTTGCAAGGGGGTGATGCGTATGCACCAGGTGCTGCAGGCGCTCGTCGAGCACATGCGTGTAGATTTGTGTCGTTGAAATGTCGCTGTGACCGAGCAGTTCCTGCACGGCGCGGAGGTCGGCGCCATTGCCCAGCAGGTGACTGGCAAAGGCATGGCGAAGCACGTGCGGAGAGACGGCATCGGCGGAAAGCCCGGCCCGGATCGCGAGATCCTTCAATTCGCGGGCAAAGACCTGGCGGGGGAGATAACCTTCTTTGCTCGCGGAGGGGAAGAGAAAGGGACTCTCGGCCTGGACAGGATCTGCGTTCCGGACCGTGCCGTATCGCGCCAGCGCCTCGATCGCCGTTCGCGACAGCGGCACCAGTCTTTCCTTGTTCCCCTTGCCCCGCACCAGCAGAAAGCGCCCCTCCTGGGAGAGCACCTTCACCGGAAGCGAGACGAGTTCGCTGACGCGCATGCCGGTGGCATACAGCAGTTCCAGAAGGACGAGCCTGCGGATCCTCGTCGGCTGGTCCGGGCCCTCCAGGCCCGCCTCCTGTTCGGCAAGCGACAGCAGGCCCGTCACGTCCTCCACCGTCAGCACCTTGGGCAGGGAGCGAGCCTTCTTCGGGGCGTCGAGAATCGCCGTCGGATCGTCGCCGCGCAGGCCTTCCGCATAGAGAAACTTGTAGAATTGCCGCATGGCGGAAAGCCGCCTCGCCTGGGACGTCGGCATGAACCCGCGTTTCGAAAGATCGGAGAGATAAGCCGAGAGTTCTTCCCGTGTCGCCAAACCCAGGCTCACCTTGCGGCCAGACAGGAAGTCAGAGAGGTCGTCGAGATCCCGCTGATAGGAGACAAGCGTATTCTCGGCCGCCCCGCGCTCAGCGCTCAGCATTTCCAGAAAGGCTTCAACGCGGGCACTGCTCAGATCCGACATGACGTGGTTCCTGCTACTGCTCGACCGGGTTGATCCGCTCGGAAGGTATGCGCACCGTGACGTCCCGCTCCCTTGGCTCGACGAAGACCGCGAAAGACCACATGGTCACATAGACGAGGCCGACGATAGTCCCGCAGATGAACAGGAAGCGAAACAGTGTGGGCATGGTCGGTCCTTAAGTCCTTCATCGGAATAAATAGGTCGAAACATGAAGTTTACCAAGGCCGGGACAGGCCCTTCGGAAATGTCGCCATGGCTTGACGCTAGCCTCCTATATGTCAATAGGTCATGAAACAGTCGTGAACAGGCCGATGACCGAAACGATCCTCAACCTTGCTCCCAGTCTGGGTGAGCGCGCCAAGGCGGCGCTCAGCAAACGCAATCTCGTTCTCGTCGGCCTGATGGGGGCCGGCAAGTCGGCGATCGGCCGGCTCGTTGCCCAGCAGCTCGGCCTGCCTTTCATCGACACTGATACCGAGATCGAGCGGGTTTCGCGCATGTCGATTTCGGAACTTTTCGCCGCATACGGCGAGGAGGAGTTCCGGGCGCTCGAAACGCGCGTGATCAAGCGTCTGCTGAGGACGGGTCCACGGGTCGTCTCGACCGGAGGCGGTGCCTTCATCAACGAGAAGACCCGCAAGCAGATCGAGCGCGGCGGTCTTTCCGTGTGGCTGAATGCGGATCTCGATGTGCTTTGGGAGCGGGTCAACAAGCGGGATCATCGCCCGCTTCTGAAGACCGAAAACCCGAAGCAGACGTTGAAGGACCTGATGGACAAGCGATATCCCGTCTACGGGCTGGCCGACATCACCGTCCAGTCGCGCGATGTGCGCAAGGAAGTCATCGCCAATGAGGTTCTGACCTCGGTGATCGAATATATCGGCAAGGACAAGACGTTATGACGAAGGTCGAGACATCGGAACGCCTGGTGCATGTGCCGCTGGGCGAACGATCCTATGACATCCTGATCGGCCCGGGCCTCATGGCGCGCGCCGGCGGCGAGATCACGAGCCGCATCAAGGGTCGCCGTGCCGCCATCGTCACGGACGAAAATGTCGGCTCACGTTATCTCGACGGTTTGATGGACAGCCTGCAGACGGATGGAATCGAGGCGGTCTCAGTGACGCTTCCGGCCGGCGAAAAGACCAAGAGCTTCGACTGTCTCACCAAGGTCTGCGACGTGCTGCTCGAAGCGCGTATCGAGCGCAATGACACGGTAATTGCGCTTGGCGGCGGCGTCATCGGCGACCTGACCGGCTTTGCCGCCGGTATCGTGCGCCGCGGCGTGCGCTTCGTGCAGATTCCGACCTCGCTGCTCTCGCAGGTCGACAGCTCCGTCGGTGGCAAGACCGGCATCAATGCCCGCCAGGGCAAGAACCTCGTCGGCATCTTCAATCAGCCGGATCTGGTGCTTGCCGATACCGACGTGCTCGACACTTTGTCGGAGCGCGAGTTTCGCGCCGGTTATGCCGAAGTCGCGAAATACGGCCTGATCGACAAGCCGGGCTTTTTCGAATGGCTGGAAAACAACTGGCGCGAGGTCTTTGCCGGCGGTGCGGCCCGCATCGAGGCCATCGCCGTCTCCTGTCAGGCGAAGGCCGATGTGGTCGCCGCGGATGAACGGGAGAATGGCCGTCGTGCTCTTCTCAACCTTGGACATACCTTCGGCCATGCGCTGGAGGCTGCAACCCAGTATGACAGCAGCCGTCTGGTGCATGGGGAAGGGGTGTCGATCGGCATGGTGCTCGCCCATCGCTTCTCGGCCCGCATGAACCTTGCAAGCCCCGATCTTGCGGATCGTGTCGAAGCGCATCTGAAGGCCGTCGGCCTGCCCACCCGCATGGATCAGATCCCCGGCGAACTGCCGCCGACGGAGGTGCTGATGGATGCCATCGCCCAGGACAAGAAGGTGAAAAGCGGCAAGCTCACCTTCATCCTCACCCGCGGGCTTGGGGAATCCTTTGTCGCCGACGATGTGCCCGCCTCCGAAGTTCAGCGTTTCATCGAGGAGATGCGTCCATCATGATCGAGCAAATCCTTGCCAGTCTCGGCGAATACTGGCTGACCCTGGTCGCCATCCTGCTTTTGATCTGTGCCTCGGCCTTCTTCTCCGGGTCCGAGACAGCGCTCACTGCAACGTCTCGTGCGCGCATGCATAGCCTGGAGGTGAATGGCGACTTGCGCGCGGGCGTGGTCAATTTCCTGATCGAGCGGCGTGACCGGTTGATCGGCGCCCTGCTGATCGGCAACAACCTCGTCAACATCCTGGCCTCGTCGCTGACAACCAGCCTCTTTCTCGGCCTGTTCGGCGATTCCGGTGTCGCAATCGCCACGCTTTTGATGACGGTCCTGCTCGTCATCTTCTCGGAAGTTCTGCCGAAAAGCTGGGCGATCTCGACACCAGAGCGGTTTGCACTGTTCGTGGCGCCTTTGGTGCGCCCCTATGTGGCCGTCGTCGGTCCGCTGTCCAGCCTCGTCAACTGGATCGTTCGCAAGCTGCTCGGCCTGTTTGGTGTCTCGATTTCCGGCGAGGCCTCGATGCTGTCGGCGCATGAAGAGCTGCGCGGCGCCGTGGCGCTCCTGCATCGCGAAGGGTCCGTGATCAAGGCCGACCGCGACCGTCTTGGTGGCGTCCTCGATCTCGGCGAACTCGAAGTCTCCGACATCATGATCCACCGCACCGCGATGCGGGCCGTCAATGCCGACGAGCCGCCGGAGGTCGCGATCCGCAATATTCTGGAAAGCCCCTATACGCGCATGCCGGTCTGGCGAGGGGCGACCGACAACATCATCGGCGTCATCCATGCCAAGGACCTGATCCGGGCGCTGGCGGAGCCGAATGTCGAGCCGCAAGATCTCGACATCGTGAAGATCGCGCAGAAACCCTGGTTCGTGCCGGATACGACCAATCTCAAGGACCAGCTCAACGCCTTCCTGCGGCGCAAGACCCATTTTGCCGTCGTCGTCGACGAGTATGGCGAGGTGCAGGGCGTGGTGACGCTGGAAGACATTCTGGAAGAGATCGTCGGCGACATTTCCGATGAACACGATCTCGAAATCCAGGGCGTGCGTCAGGACAGCGATGGATCGATCGTCGTCGATGGCGGTGTGCCGATCCGCGACCTCAATCGCGCCATGGACTGGCTGCTACCGGACGAGGAAGCGACGACGATTGCCGGTCTCGTCATCCACGAGTCGAAATCGATCCCCGAGGAGCGCCAGGCCTTCACCTTCTACGGCAAGCGCTTCATCGTCCTGAAACGCGAGAAGAACCGCATCACCCGCCTGCGCATCCGCCCGATCGACGCCGCCGAACCGCAGGCCTGAAAGCCCGGCTGTTACCAGCGCGTCGGCTCGCCAGGGGCTGCCGGTTCGATCGCCAGGGCATGCAGGCCGGCATCGAGCTCCGGCTTCAGGAGATCCGTCACGGCCCTGTGGCGGGCAAGCCGTGTCATGCCCTCAAAGGCCGTCGCGACGATGCGCACTCGCATATGGGTCTCGCCGGTGCCGGTGATGTCGGGCTGGTGTCCGGCATGGTGGTGGCTCTCGTCGATGACGACAAGCCGCTCCGGGCTGAAGGCCTCATTGAGACGGGTTTCGATCCGGCTCTTTACCGACATGGTCTGCCTCTTCCTGCTGCTTCGCAAAACGCCCCACAAAGCGCGTAACAAACCGGTTTGTCAATTCTTGTCCGACCCCCGCCGACGCCCCATAATTACGGCATGAAACTCGACTCGAAATACTTCGATGGGATCCGGACCCGGCGAAAACGGGCAGCGGAGCCCGAGCCATCCAATCCTGTGTGCCAATGGGACGGCTGCGACAAGCCGGGGGCCCATCGCGCACCTGTGGGTCGCCATGCCGAAGGCCAGTTCTTCCTGTTCTGCTTCGAGCATGTGAAGGAATACAACAAGGGCTACAACTACTTCTCCGGTCTCTCGGACTCGGAGATCGCCCGCTATCAGAAGGAAGCGATCACCGGCCATCGCCCGACCTGGACCGTCGGCGTCAACAAGGCCGCGAAGGCAAGCCCGCTGCACTCCACCATGCGCTCCGGCTCGGCTGCGTCACAGGCGCGCATGAAGGATCCGTTCGGCTTCGTCCAGCAGGGGCGGGGCGGGGCCTCGCGCTATCAGGCAGCCGACCGGAAACTCAAGACGCTGGAGGCGAAAGCGCTGGATACGCTTGGACTTACCGTCAGCTCCACGCCGACCGACATCAAGACCCGCTACAAGGAGCTTGTAAAAAAACACCATCCTGACGCAAATGGCGGAGACAGGGCTTCTGAAGAGCGTTTTCGCGCTGTCATTGAAGCCTACAAATTGTTAAAGCAGGCCGGTTTCTGTTAATCCGAACACACAGCAGCGATGAGATGCGGCCGGTCGGTGGCGCCCGGCATGGAGAAACGATGAGCAAAATTGATCTTGATATTACCAATCTCCCCGACACCACCGTGTCGGTGCGCGAAGTGTTTGGTATCGACAGTGACATCCGGGTGCCCGCCTATTCCAAGGGTGACGCCTATGTGCCGGACCTCGACCCGGACTATCTCTTCGACCGTGAAACCACGCTCGCCATTCTCGCCGGCTTTGCCCACAATCGTCGCGTCATGGTCTCTGGCTTCCACGGGACCGGCAAGTCGACCCATATCGAGCAGGTCGCTGCCCGTCTCAACTGGCCCTGCGTGCGCGTCAATCTCGACAGCCATGTCAGCCGTATCGATCTCGTCGGCAAGGACGCGATCGTGCTCAAGGACGGCAAGCAGATCACAGAATTCAAGGACGGCATCCTGCCTTGGGCCTACCAGCACAATGTCGCGCTCGTCTTCGACGAATATGATGCCGGCCGCCCGGACGTCATGTTCGTCATCCAGCGCGTTCTGGAATCCTCCGGCCGCCTGACCCTGCTCGACCAGAGCCGCGTCATTCGTCCTCACCCCGCTTTCCGCATCTTCGCGACCGCCAACACGGTTGGCCTCGGCGATACAACCGGCCTCTATCACGGCACGCAGCAGATCAACCAGGCGCAGATGGACCGCTGGTCCATCGTCACCACGCTCAACTATCTGCCGCATGACAAGGAAGTCGATATCGTCTCGGCCAAGGTGAAGAGCTTCGGCTCGACGGCTGAAGGCCGCGACACCGTCTCGCGCATGGTTCGCCTTGCCGACCTCACACGCGCCGCCTTCGTCAACGGCGATCTGTCGACCGTCATGAGCCCGCGTACTGTCATCACCTGGGCCGAAAATGCCGAGATCTTCGGTGATGTCGCTTTTGCCTTCCGCGTTACCTTCCTCAACAAGTGTGACGAGCTGGAGCGGACGCTGGTCGCCGAGCAGTATCAGCGCGCCTTCGGCGTGGAACTCAAGGAAAGTGCCGCCAATATGGTACTCGGCGCATAAGGACTGACAAGTATGGCAGGGCGCGGCGACAATTCGAAGGCCAAGGCTGGCGGCGGGGTGGATACCGAGCCGTTGCGCCGTGCCATCACCGGCTGCGTGCGCTCGATCGCGGGTGATCCGCAGGTCGAGGTTGCCTTCGCCAATGACCGCCCCGGCATAGCTGGCGAGCGCATCCGCCTGCCGGATATCTCCAAGCGTCCAACCGCCCATGAACTCGCCGTGACCCGTGGTCTCGGCGACAGCATGGCGCTTCGGATCGCCTGCCATGACCAGAAGGTGCATGCCAGCATGGCGCCGCAGGGCACCGATGCCCGCGCCATCTTCGATGCCGTGGAACAGGCACGCGTGGAATCGCTCGGTTCGCTTCGCATGCCGGGTGTGGCCTCGAACATCCACTCGATGAACACCGAGAAATATGCCAAGGCCAATTTCTCGACGATCAGCCGCCAGGAAGATGCGCCGATCCAGGAAGCCGTCGCCATGCTGGTTCGCGAGAAGCTCACCGGCCAGAAGGCGCCGGAGTCGGCCGGCAAGGTGCTGGACCTCTGGCGCCCATTCATCGAGGACAAGGCCGGTGCCGACCTCGACAATCTTTCCACCGTCATCGAAGACCAGCAGGCCTTCTCCCGCGTGATCCGCCACATGCTGTCGGCCATGGAAATGGCTGAGGACATGGGGGACGACCAGGAGCAGAGCGAGGACGAGCAATCCACCGACGAGGAGCAGCCGCGCAGCGGCGAGCAGGACCAGGAGAGTGCCGAGGACGAGGCTGGCCAGGAGTCAGCGCCGGCCGAGGAAAGCGAGGCCTCGCAGGAACAGCTCGACGACGGCGAGATGGATGGTGCCGAGATCTCCGAAGAGGAGATGTCGGACGAGGGCGACGACGACAGTGAGACGCCCGGCGAAATGCGCCGTCCGGCAACGCCCTTTGACGATTTCAACGAGAAGGTCGACTACAAGATCTTCACCCAGGAATTCGACGAGGAAATTACCGCCGAAGAGCTCTGCGACGAAGCCGAGCTCGATCGGCTGCGCGCCTTCCTCGACAAGCAGCTCGCCCATCTCCAGGGTGCCGTCGGTCGGCTTGCCAATCGTCTTCAGCGTCGCCTGATGGCGCAGCAGAACCGGTCCTGGGACTTCGACTTGGAAGAGGGTTATCTCGATCCGGCGCGCCTGACGCGTCTGATCATCGATCCCATGCAGCCGCTCTCCTTCAAGAAGGAGAAGGACACCAAGTTCCGCGATACCGTCGTGACGCTCGTCATCGACAATTCCGGCTCCATGCGCGGCCGACCGATCACGGTTGCCGCCTCCTGCGCCGATATCCTGGCCCGCACGCTGGAGCGCTGCGGCGTCAAGGTCGAGATCCTCGGCTTCACCACCAAGGCCTGGAAGGGCGGCCAGTCCAGAGAGAAGTGGCTCGCAGGCGGCAAGCCGCCGGCGCCGGGTCGCCTCAATGATCTCCGCCACATTATTTACAAATCTGCCGATGCCCCCTGGCGCCGGTCGCGCCGAAATCTCGGCCTGATGATGCGCGAAGGCCTGCTCAAGGAAAACATCGACGGCGAAGCGCTGATGTGGGCGCATAACCGCCTGATCGGCCGCCGCGAGCAGCGCAAGATCCTGATGATGATCTCCGATGGTGCACCGGTCGACGATTCGACGCTGTCGGTCAATCCGGGCAACTATCTGGAGCGGCATCTGCGCGCCGTCATCGAGCAGATCGAGACCAAGTCGCCGGTCGAGCTTCTGGCTATTGGTATCGGCCACGACGTCACCCGCTATTATCGCCGCGCCGTGACGATCGTCGACGCCGACGAACTGGCTGGCGCGATGACCGAACAGCTCGCCTCGCTCTTCGAGGAAAAGCCCTCCGGTGGGTCGGGTAGGGCGCGCCTGCGTGCCTAAGCGATCCGCACGGATGCTGGGTGGTGCCTGCGCTCTGTCGGTTCTGGTGGCCCTTGCGTCTTGCACACCCGCAAGCATCCTGCCCGGCGACACGCTTCCCATCGCAGTCGAAAGCGACCCGATCGACGAGCTCGGCGGCAGTCCGGCGCTGTCGCCCGGCCTTACTTTCCTCGGTGGCATCGAGCTCTCGTCGCCGGAACCCCTGTTCGGGGCATTCTCGTCGATCCGATTTCGCGACGCGCAGTCCTTCATCGGTGTCTTCGATACAGGCTACTGGATCGAAGGGCGCATTCAGCGGGATGCAGGTGGCCGTCTTGCAGGGCTCGAAGGCGTCCGCCTTGCGCCGCTGCTCGATGCGTCGGGCCGGGAAAGTCCGAGCAAGTACCTTGTCGATGCCGAAAGCCTCGCGCTGGACGGAGAGCGCGCCTTTGTCGGCTTCGAGCAGCGGCATCGCGTCGTCACCTACGCGCCGCTTGCCGATCTCGGCAAGGCGCTGCCGTCTGCACCGATCGCCTTTCCCTTCGACCTCGACATCCTGCACAGCAATGGTGGCTTCGAATCCCTCGTCATCGCGCCCAAGGGCAGCTCGGTCGAGGGAGCCCTGGTTGCGATCACGGAAAAGAGTTTCGACGAAAACGGCAACATCTACGCTGCAATCGTCGGCGGGTCGCTTGCCGGTCAATTCCGCGTTCGCCCACGCGACGAGTTCGAGATCACCGACGCGGCTTTCCTGCCCGGCGGCGACCTCATGCTGCTTGAACGCCGCTTCTCGATCGCGACAGGCGTGGGCATGCGCTTGCGCAGGGTCGAAGGGGCCAATCTTCGACCCGGTGCCGTGGTCGACGGCGAGATCCTGTTCGAAGCCAATTACCGGTCGCAGATCGACAATATGGAAGGCCTCGACGCAATCCCCGAGCCGGATGGTTCTGTGCGCCTGATCATCGTCTCCGACGATAACCACTCTATCCTGCAGCGGACGCTGATGCTCGAGTTTCGCCTGGAGCGATGAAGCATGTCGCGCGCATTTTCCCGCGCGCTTGAAAAGAGCCTGTTAACGGACAATTCAAGATTGCCGGTCGCGCACCTGGCGCACTGTTGTCATTGGTGCCGATCGCAATCAGGCTGACCCCAACATCGTCTGGGATAGGGCCAGTTTGCGCACACAAGATCGAGAAATCACCGTCAGTCAGTCCATCCCCATGCCCTTGCGCGTGCTGCTGGCCTGTTTGGCATTTGGGCTGCTGGTGGTGTTATGGATCGAGTTGGGAGCAGGCCTCTGGCCCTTGTCGGCCCTGACACCGTTCTTCGCCATCATTGTCGTCGGCGGTTCGGGTGTGCTGCTGAGCTTCATCGCTTTTTCGGTCGCCGGACCGGATGAACGCTGGACTGTTCGTCCTGGCGTCGTTGACGTGGAGCAGCGGCTGTTCGATCGCCGACACCTGTTCCGGGTGTCTCCAGATCATGGTGACTGTCAGCTGGTGAAGTCGGACACGTCAGACGCGGGCGAGAGTTGGCACATCGTCATCCAGCTCAAGACGCCTATTCCGGAGCCGCAGGATACGCTGTTTCGTCTGCTCCTCGGTCTGTCCGGACGGAAATCCCGAGCGCGGCTGTATTCTCCGTCTTTTTCCCGCGAGGAGAGGGCGCAGCATGCGCTTGACGTGCTTCTGGGAGAACGCCGCGAGCCGGGATCTGAATGATCCCGGCCCTCCATGACAGTGTCTGCTTCAGGCGGCGCGTTCTGCCTGCGGCATGGGCCTGACAACGCTCATCAGGGCGCCGTAAGGCAGGAGCATGATCACCCCGATCAGCATCTTCACCCCGAAGTCGGCGATCGCCCAGGAGATCCAGCGCGGTGCTTCTGCCGACATCACGCCGAGGATCGGGGCGGCCGCAATCGCGAAGTCGTCATTCGGGCCGATGAAGCCAAAGACAGGCGCGAAAGAAAGCGAGAAGAAAATCACGGTGTCGAGCACAGAGCCGATCAGTGAGCCCATCAGCGGCGCCTTCCACCAGGACTGTTGGCGCAGGCGGTTGAAGACCGAGATGTCGAGCAACTGGCCGACCAGGAAGGCCGAGCCCGATGCGACCGCAATGCGCGGCGTGGCGAGCAGGATGGACAGGAGAACGCCGGCGATGAAGCCGACCAGCACCACGCGGCGCGCAACCTGAGGGCCGAACTGACGGTTGGTCAGGTCGGTGACAAGAAAGGCGATCGGGTAGGTGAAGGCGCCGTAGGTCAGGAGATCGGCGAGATTGATGCCTGCCAGAACGCCGTTGACCGGGTGCTGGACGAGGAAGTTCGAGGCGACGACGACGGTCGTCATCAGCAGGCTGTAGATGAGGAAATAGCGCTTGTTCAGCATTTTTTTATCCTGGGTGATGCCACCAGTTGGAGGAACAATAATGGAATAGAACGCCCGCAGGTCTTGTCCTGCGTGCTCATCTCAAACGAAAAGGCTTGCCCGGAGATCCGGCCAAGCCTTCCGAATGTCTTGCCGATAAGCGCTTATTAAGCGGCTTCAGCGGTCTTCTTGACGATCTGGCGACGCAGCAGACGAGCGCGCATGCTCAGGTCGTTTTCGGAAGCCTTGATGAGGAATGCGTCGAGACCACCGCGATGCTCGACCGTGCGCAGGGCAGCAGCCGAAACGCGCAGGCGGAAGCGCTGGTTCAGAGCATCCGAGATCAGCGTGACGTCGCACAGGTTCGGAAGGAACCGGCGCTTGGTCTTGTTGTTCGCGTGGCTCACGTTGTTGCCCGACTGGACGCCCTTGCCGGTCAATTCGCAACTGCGGGACATGGTACACCTATTGTTTTTCTAGGCCATCGCATCGCTTCCGGCCAAATGCCGGCGAGGCAATCCAACAGCGTCTGATTGGAAAGTTGCGGTTCTATAGTCAGTGAGAACCGGCGCGTCAAGCCAAACCTTGGATTTTCCGGCGACGGGCTGCCTCTCGGATATTTTCTTGCCACAGTCCATGGCAAGTATGCATGCTCGATTGCGCCGGTATTCCGGCCCTGCCCCATCTGGAGACGGCGCCTTGCGTTCCACCGGCCTTGCCCTTGCCTTCCTCGCCCTGATGCCTGTAGCCGTCGGCGCGTCGGATTATCGCTATGATACCAGCTACAGCGTGGCCTTGGGCATTCTACCCATTGCTCGCATGACCTTCCAGACGGAGGTTGTCTCCGACCGTTATACGATCTCCGGCCAGTTCCACTCGTCCGGCCTCGTCGATATCGTACGCGAAGTGGCCGCCAAAAGCACCGTAAGCGGCACAATGACCGATGGGCGGATGATCCCGCAGCGATATGCGCTGGACTACAAGAGTGGGAAGCGGGCGAGTATCTATGAAGTCCTGTTTTCCGGCGGCGATGTCGTGGAGACCCGCGTCAAGCCCGAGCGCCCGAAGCCCAAGTCCTGGGTGGCGGTGAAGCCCGCCGATCTCAAGGCCGTTCTTGATCCGATCGGCGCTCTGCTCATTCCCGGTGATGCTGAAGTCTGCGGGCAGACTCTGCCGGTCTATGACGGCGAAAGCCGGATGGACCTGGTCCTGTCTCCCAGCCGCAAAGCATCCTTCTCTGCTGGCAATGCAAAGGGTCAGGCGATCGTCTGCTCGGTGCGCTATGTGCCGAAGTCCGGCTATCGCGCCGGTCGCAAGGACATCGAGTACCTGAAGTCGGTCACGGGCATGGAGATCTGGTTTGCCAAGACGGCGACCCTGAAGCTATATGCTCCGGTCTATGCGAAGATCCCGACCCGCTATGGAACGGTGCATGTGACCGCAGAACAGTTCGACGGCTAGTTTCAGCGGGTACGCCCCGCATCAGGGGATTTCATGAAGACCAAGGCAACGCTTATCGGGTTCACCGCGATCCTGATGTGGTCCTTCCTCGCCCTCATGACAGCGGCCTCCGGCACCATGCCGCCCTTCCAGCTTTCGGCCATCACCTTCGCCATCGGCAGCCTTCCCGGCATCCTGCTGTTCATCGCGCGGCCGGAACGCCTCAAAGAGTTGCGGCAGCCGCCGAAGGTCTGGCTCGCCGGCGTCGGCGGGCTCTTCGGCTACCACTTCCTGTATTTCACGGCGCTTCGGAATGCGCCGGCCGTCGAGGCTGGTCTCATCGCCTATCTCTGGCCACTCTTCATCGTGGTCGGCTCGGCGCTCCTGCCGGGCGAAAAGCTCGGTTGGCACCATATCGTCGGGGCACTCTGTGGCCTTGCCGGCACCGTCCTCATCATCGGGAAGAACGGCTTCGCCTTCGATCCGGCCTATAGCCTCGGCTATTTCACAGCCTTCCTATGCGCCTTCACCTGGGCTGCCTATTCGCTCGTCAGCCGCAAGTTCGAAGCCGTGTCCACCGATGTCGTCACCGGCTTCTGCCTCGCCACCTCGCTCCTGTCGCTTGTCTGCCACCTCCTTCTCGAAGCCACGGTCTGGCCGGACACGACGGCGCAATGGGCGGCCGTGGTCGGTCTCGGTCTGCTTCCGGTGGGGCTTGCCTTCTATGTGTGGGACTACGGCGTAAAGAATGGCGACATCCAGATCCTCGGCGCCTCGAGCTATGCAGCGCCGCTCCTGTCGACGCTGATCCTCATTCTGTTTGGCTATGGCGAACTGAGTGTCAGAATTGGCCTATCCTGCCTGCTGATCACCGGTGGCGCAGTGCTTGCCGCTCGCGATATGGTCTTCCGGAACAAGGGGCGGCGGACCTGACGGGGGATGGAATGGCAAGCGCGACCGGTATTCTCTGGCTCTCCATCGCGCTCGGCACCAGCTATCTCTGGATCCTGCCGCGAGAAAAGACGCTTGTCCGGGCCGGCTGGAAAACACTTCCCGTTCTGCTCCTCTCGATCTACGCCTTGCTCGTTGGGGCGCATCCGCTGCTGGTTGCGGCGCTCGCCCTCGGTGCGCTCGGTGATCTGTCGCTCGCCTTCGAGGGCGAACGTGCGTTCATCGGCGGTGTCGCGGCCTTCCTGTCCGCGCACGTAGCCTATGTCCTGTTTCTGATTTCCATCGCCGATCCATGGATCGCTTTCGCCGCGCCCTGGCGGATCGTTGCAGGCGGCCTTGTCGCTGTCCTCACGCTCGGCGTTCTCGTGCGCATCTGGAGACCGGCCGGACGACTGGCTCTCCCCATCGGTCTCTACGTGCTGCTCTTCATGGGGCTCGTCTGGCTGACATTGGGCCTCCCGAACCCGCTCGTCTTTGTCGGTGCCAGCCTCTTCATGCTGTCCGATCTCGTCTTGACGATGCGGAAATACTGGACCGGACCCGACCATCCCATGGATGGTGCCGCCGCCTATGTCGTCTGGGTGACCTATTATGCGGCGCAAGTGATCCTGACGGTTACGCTCAGCCCGTATTGACCGGGGATTTACAGGCCGGGCGCCCAGCCTGGCGGTGACATTTCAAAGACTGAGAAGTCGAAGCCGGGTGCGACCGTGCAGCCGACAAGGGTGAATTCCCCGAGGCTTTCTGCCGCCTGCCATTCATCGGCTTCGATGATCGCCTGGGGACGTTGCCCCGCGCCGAGATCGAGCCCCAGCACTACGGTCTCCTGATGGACACCGTCTTTCGATCGATGCAGGGCCAGCGGCGCGCCAGCATAGTAGTGCCAGGCCTCGGCCGCATCCTTCACCTTGTGCCAATGCGAACGCTCGCCGGCCTCCAGAAGATAGTAGATCGCGGTCGAATGCCCGCGCGGGCCGCCGTGTTCGTCCCGATACGTCTCCACATACCAGCCACCCTCGGGATGGCGCTGCATGCCGAGGGTTTCGATAATGTCGGCTGCCTGCATCAGAAGGTGTCCTTGCGTTTGCGGATTTCGGCAAAGACCTCGTCATTGGTTGCGCCTTCCATCCCGAGGGTCCGGCGGATATCCGGTTCACCGGCCCGCAGAAAGGGGTTGGTCTCCTTTTCAAACCCGATCGTCGTCGGAATGGTGAATTCGCCGCGCTTGCGCTGCATCTCGATCAGTTCTGCGCGCGATCTCAGCCGGGCATTTTCCGGGTCGATGGTCACCGCAAACCGGGCATTGGAGAGCGTGTATTCATGGCCGAAATAGACGATCGTCTCGTCGGGCAGTTCTGCAAGCTTTTGCAGCGAGTGCCACATGTCGAGCGCCGAGCGTTCGAACAGGCGGCCGCAGCCGAGCGCGAAAAGCGTGTCGGCGGCAAAGAGAAGCATGTCCTCGGGCAGGTAGTAGCAGATATGCCCTGCAGTATGGCCCGGCGTCTCGATCACGCGTACCGGCCGCTTGGCGAAGGTGAATTCGTCACCGTCGCCGACCGTTCGGTCGATGCCGGGGATAGCCGCCGCCTCGTTGCGTGGGCCGATGATCTCGCAACCGTATCTTTCCTTGAGGGCAAGGTTCGCCTCGACATGGTCACCATGGTGATGCGTGGTGAAGACATGGGTGATCGTCCAGCCGCGCTTTTCGGCTGCCTTGACGATCGGATCGAGTTCCGGTGCGTCGATCGACGCCGTTTCACCCGTCTCCGGGCAGTGAAGAAGTACGCCGAAGTTGTCACTTCGGCAGATGAAAACTTCAATCTGCAGTGATTTCATTGTCGACCCGCTTTTTATGTCCCACCTCTTTGCGGCGAATGTACCCTCTCACGCCTTGAAGTCCAATGATGGGCTGCTAACAATAAGTTCATGCATGTCGATATCGTCGATCTGAGGCAGTTTTATTATACGATGCTCGGCCGCGTGGCCGAACAGTCGATCGCGCTGGCCGTTTCCTCCGTCTGGGCGCGGCTGCCGCAGGAGCGTCTGGTCGGCCTCGGCTATTGCACTCCCTTCCTCGATCGTTTCCGCGCCGACACGGAGCGCACAATGGCCTTCATGCCGGCGGGACAGGGAGCGGTGAACTGGCCGGTCGGTGAGCCTTCTGCCACAGCGCTGGTCTTCGATGAGGAACTGCCGCTGCCGGACAGTTCCGTCGACCGGGTGCTGATGGTGCATTCGCTGGAATTTGCCGAGAACCCGCGCGAGACGCTAAAGGAGATCTGGCGGGTGCTGGCGCCCGGCGGACGCCTCGTCATTGTCGTGCCCAATCGGCGTGGTGTGTGGGCGCGCATGGAGCACACGCCCTTCGGATCGGGCCGTCCCTATTCGCGCGGGCAGCTCACTTCCTTGCTGCGCGAGGCGAATTTCACCCCCGGCGCCTCGGCCGAGGCCCTGTTCTTCCCGCCCTCGAAGATCCGGGCGATCCTCAGGCTTCGCCGCGGTTTCGAACGGCTCGGCCGCATCCTCTGGCCGGCCTTTTCCGGGGTGATCGTGGTCGAGGCACAGAAGCGTCTCTATCAGGGACTACCCGTCGCCTCGCGTGCCTCGCGTCGCGTCTTCAAGCCGGTTCTTGCGCCTCAGGGCGTGCCGACCACGCGTACTCGGTTGCCCGAGGCCTGAAACGCGTCATGAGCCGGGCGTCGGCTGGACAGGCTGCGGCGCTCGCCCGCCTCGACAAACGGAGCTTTCCGCAGTAATCCCAAGACCATGTAAAGGGTCGGCTCCTGCTTGGCCGACGACCGGAAAGACGCCTCATGACTGCCTCGACAAAGCCGCTGCCCCGTGCCGGGGTCATGGAGATCGCCGCCTATGTTCCCGGCAAGGAGCATGCCGGTGGCGTCGCGCGTGTCTTCAAGCTCTCGTCCAACGAAACGCCGCTCGGCCCGAGCCACTTGGCGATCGAGGCCTTCCAGGCGGCCGCAAACAAGCTCGAGATCTATCCCGATGGTCAGGCGCGCATGCTGCGTGATGCGATTGCCGAGGTGCATGGCCTGAACCCGGCCAACATCCTCTGCGGCAATGGCTCGGGCGAATTGCTGGCGCTGCTTGCCAATATCTATCTCGGCGCCGGCGACGAAGCCATCATCACCGAACACGGTTTCCTGCTCTACCGCATCCAGATCCTGGCTTCAGGCGGAACCCCCGTGACGGTCAAGGAAACCGATCGGCGCGTCGATGTCGATGCGATCCTTGCCGCCGTCACCGAGCGCACGAAGATCGTCTTCCTGACCAATCCCGGAAATCCGACCGGCACTTACGTGCCCTATGCCGACATCAAGCGTCTGCATGCGGCCCTGCCTGCGCATCTGATCCTCGTGCTCGACGCCGCCTATGCCGAATATGTCCGTCGCAACGATTACGAGGCTGGTATCGAGCTTGTCTCTGCCAACCGCAATGTCGTGATGACCCGCACCTTCGCCAAGGTTTATGGCCTTGCGGCGCTGCGCATCGGCTGGATCTATGGCCCCGCCGAGATCATCGACACGATGAACCGGGTGCGGGGACCATTCAACATCAACACGCCGGCGCTTTTCGCCGGAGCTGCTGCCATGCGCGATCAGGCGCATGTGGCGAAAGCCGTCGAGCATAATCAGATTTGGCTCGCGCGCGTCTTGGAGGCGCTCACAGCACTTGGCCTTGAGGTCACGCCTTCGGTCACCAATTTCATCCTGATCCACTTCCCCGACCGTGACGGAAAGCGCGCCGCCGATGCCGATGCCTTCCTTACCGCGCGCGGCTTCGTCTTGCGCGCCGTCTCGTCCTATGGTTTTCCCAATGCACTCCGCATGACGATCGGCAGCGACGAGGCCAATACCGGTGTCATTGCGGCCCTCACTGAATTCATGGAACGCACGTGATGTCTGAAATCCTGTTCGACCGCATCGCCCTGATCGGTATCGGCCTCATCGGCTCGTCGATCGCCCGCGACGTGAAGAAGCTCGGCCTGGCGAAAGAGGTTGTCATCTCGACCCGCAGCCTCGAGACGCTGAAGCGCGCGGAAGAGCTCGAACTGGGCACGGCTTACGTCGCCTCCGCAGCCGATGCCGTGAAGGATGCCGATCTCGTCATCGTCTCCGTGCCGGTCGGTGCTTCCGAAGCGGTTGCCCAGCAGATTGCACCGAACCTGAAACCCGGCGCCATCGTCACCGATGTCGGCTCGACCAAAGCATCCGTGATCGCGCAAATGGCGCCGCATATGCCGGATCATGTGCATTTCATTCCCGGCCACCCGCTGGCGGGTACGGAAAAGTCCGGTCCCGACGCCGGGTTCCCCGGCCTTTTCAAGGGCCGCTGGTGCATCTTCACGCCACTCGAAGGCACGGACGCGCAAGCGCTTGCCCGCCTGCGCGGCTTCTGGGAGGCGCTAGGTTCGATGTGTGACGAGATGGACCCGCAGCATCATGACAAGGTGCTCGCTATCGTCTCGCACTTGCCGCATATCATCGCCTACAACATCGTCGGCACGGCGGACGATCTGGAGGCGGTGACGGAATCGGAAGTCATCAAGTATTCAGCCTCGGGCTTCCGCGATTTTACCCGTCTCGCCGCCTCCGATCCCACCATGTGGCGGGACGTCTGCCTGCACAACAAGGATGCGATCCTGGAAATGCTGGCGCGCTTTTCGGAAGATCTCGCCTATCTGCAGCGGGCAATCCGCTGGGGCGAGGGCGAAAAGCTGTTCGAGCTTTTCTCGCGCACCCGCACCATCCGTCGCTCGATCGTCCAGGCCGGCCAGGACGTCGACGTGCCGGACTTCGGCCGCCACTCGCTGGACAAGTGAGCCGTTCCCACGGCCTCAGAGCGGCGGGATCTGCCCGAGCGGGATGAAGCCGAGGGCGGCGATGCCATTCTGGATGGTGATCTCGGCCTCGCTGTCGTCACGACCGAAGGCGAGGGCCCGAAGCACGTTGGCGACATTGTCGACCATGTCGGCTTGCTCCGGATAGGCCGTCTTCACCGCATCGCGCCAGGCGCGGATCTGTTCGACCTCGACCTTGATGCGCCCCGAGAGCAGACCGTCCTCACCCACTTCGAAGGGACCGCTCAGCGTCAGCACACGGCCCTCGCCGATATCGACGACCATGCGGCGGATCTCGCCCTTGGTGCCGTAGAGCCGCTGATCCTGCGCGACCCTGGGGTCGAGCAACCCGCCCCTGTCGGCGAGGGTGGCGTCAAGGCTCGTCGAAATGGGCGGAAGCGCGATCTTCTTGCCGCCTATGGACACGACCATGTCGCGCACAATCGTCGCATAATCGAGATTGCCTTCGTTCTGGCGGACATGCGACTGGGCGCTCGGTACTGCCACCTGCACCTGCAGGCTGGACGTGGTCGAGGTCACCGTCGCGTTTAAACCTTCCAGGACAAGCGAACTGCGCGACAGACCCGACAAACCGATGCGGAAGCTCGATTGCATGTTGGTCCAGTCGAGTGCGGTGTTGTAGCCGAGTGCCGAGCGGATTTCGGCCGGCGCATCCATTTCCCAGACGACATGGCCGGGATTGTAGATCTGGGCCGCCGCCCGCACCGGGCCGAAGGAAGCCGCGACACCCTGGAAGTGATCGTCGAAGGCGAGCCGGGAGCAATTCAGGCGGAAGCGGAAGGGATAGCCACCCATGGTCGCATCCTCGCAAGATGCGGTTACGCCGGCCGGATTTCCGCCGGCGAAGAAGGTCAGAATGCGATTTCGCAGATATTCTGCAGCAAAATACCATCCGACACTATAGACAGCGATGACGAGGACGATCAAAACGCCGAGCCGGACAACCTTGCGGCTGATCGGGCTTTCCGGCGCGGTCGACATGGCCATGGGATGCTCCTCGTTGCGATCTTCGTATCTTGGATTGGCGTGCGATATGGACGAATTTTGGGTCTTTGGCTACGGCTCGCTGATGTGGAATCCGGGCTTCCCCCATGAAGAGCGGGTGCTGGCCCATCTCGGCGGATATCGTCGTTCGCTCTGTGTGCGCTCCTATGTCCACCGCGGGACCGAAGAACGTCCGGGCCTCGTGCTCGGGCTCGACCGGGGCGGTTCCTGCAAGGGCGTCGCCTTCCGCGTGGCGCCGTCCGAGTGGCGGTCCACCGTTGACTATCTGCGCGAACGCGAACTCGTCACCAGTGTCTATCTCGAACGTCACGTGCGAACCCGGCTGGCGGACGGTCGCGACGTTCGAGCACTGACCTACGTCATCGACCGTGCTCATCCGCAATATGCCGGCGCCGTCACGGTCGATGAGGCGGCCCGCATCGTCCAGAGTGCAGTCGGCCGGTCCGGCCCCAATCCGGTCTATGTCGCCAATACGGTCGCGCATTTGCGCGAACTCGGCATTCGCGACCACTGGCTCGAAAGCGTGGCCTCGGCGATCGGCGCTGTTCCGTCCGGTGATTGATCCTTTGCATTCAAGGAATGCGCTCAGAGCGCCCCAAGTTCCTTCAGTCGGTTGACGGCGGTGGGCGGCAGGGGCAGGTCGGGGTTGTCCTTCGCCGTCTTGACCAGCAATTCGTCGCTTGCTGCCTCCAGCCGCTCCATCAGCGTCTCGTGGAAAACGTAGGGGTCGAGGCCCGGTTCGATCGGCGGCAGGATGCGCACGACAAAATGCCCCGGAAAGCGCAGGAACTTGCGGCGCGGCCAGAACAGGCCGGGATGCATGGCGACAGGCACGACCGGGACGTTGATGTCCCGGTAGAGGCGCGCGATGCCATACTTATAATCCGGCGGTGCGCCAGGCGGACGGCGCGTGCCTTCGGGATAAATGATCAGCTGGCGTCCGTTTGCCATTTCCAGCTTGGTGCGCTCGATGACCTGCGCCATCACCTTGCCCTTGGCTCCCCGATTGACCGGGATCATGCGCTGCTTGGCGACATACCAGCCAAAGACCGGGATCCACATCAGCTCGCGCTTCAGAATATAGACCGGGTCGTCCAACCAGGGCAGCAGCGCATAAGTGTCCCAGAAAGACTGGTGCTTGGGGGCAAGGATATAGCCGCCACTCTTCGGAATGTTCTCCAGTCCCTCGACCGTGAAGGTCGTGCCGACGATCTTCTCCATCAGCCAGTGATTGGCACGCGCCCAGTCCTTCGGCACGAAGAAGGCCCTCTTGCGCGGCAGCAGGAAATAGATCGGCGACAGCACGATCATCCTGAGGATCAGATTGGCGTAGAAGGCAGTGTTGAAGAGAATGGAACGTAACGCAATCATATCTTGGGGCTCTCGAGGGCAGGCGAAGACGTGCTTAGAGGAAAACTGCGTCAAGCAAAAGCGCCAGCGTGAACCGGCCGGTCAGGAACTCCGGCCAGATTCGGTGATTTCGCCTTCTGGACGCAGTCCCTGGTCACGGCTCCAGCCGGTCACGCCCCTGACATAGGCGACGATCGTCTTGCCGTATTCGGAGAGCATGGTGCGCATCGCGTCCGGTTCGCTGTACCAGGCGCGTGTCTTCAGATCGGCATTGACCACGGGATAGCCGATGAATTGCGTATTCGGATCGCCGCGGCGCAGCTCCATCAGGCTGCGCGCCAGATGATAATTGCTGGTCACGACCAGCACCGATCGATAGCCCTTGTCGCGGATCCAGATTGCCGTTTCATTCGCATTGCCGATCGTGTCGATCGCGCCGTAGCCGATGTCGACGCAGCACTCGAAGATATCCGGTGATGTCCGCGTCGCCTTGCGGATCTGGCCCGGCGTCGTCGCCGGATTGACGCCCGAGATCAGCAGTCTTTCGCCATAGCCCCGCTTCAAAAGATCGATCGCCTGCTCGATACGCTGGTAGCCGCCGGTCAGCACCACGATCGCATCGGCCTTCACGGTCTCCGGCGGACGCATGCCGGTGACCGAATCAGCAAAGACGAGGAAACCTGCCACAAGGACTGCGGCAAACAGGATCACGAGCATGCCGCCATAGCGCAATGCCCTGCGGATCAAGCCTTTTCGCGCGAACAGGCCGACGCCCGAACGGGGTCGGTCGCCGTCACGCAACGGTTGATTTGGCGTCATGCGATCCATGCTCATGGCCCGTGAATAGCCGGGATTTCCCACAGCGAACAGGCGGCTTTAAGGCAAGTCAACATACGAGTTTTCGTCAGTCGTCCAGCAGACCGTCTGTGCGGGCCGGATCGGAGCGAATGAGGTCGATTTCATAGATCGTGCGCATCACCGTCAGCCGTGCCGTAATCGTGGTCAACAGTGCGATGACGATCATGGTTGCGAAGATGCCGATGTAACCGCCCCAGCCCATGGTGAAGGTGCCGAAGAGTGCCGTCGCCTGGTCGCTTTCGGGGGTCGCCAGCGAGCGGCTTTGCCAGAAACTGGCGAGCGCAAAGAAGGCTGCGGCGAGCAAGCCGCCGGCGGCCGCCCCTTTGAGGCTGATCTTGAGGAAATGCTTCTGGAATTCCTTCGCAACGAAGCTCCCTTCGGCCCCGACAAAATGCAGTACCTCGATGATGTGGCGATTACCCGACAAGGCACCTCGGGTCGCGAAGACCACAGTCAGCACCATGGCGGTAAAGACCAGGATCAGAATGCCCGAGCCGATCAGCACGGTCGTGTTTGCCATCTGCACCAGTCGGTCGACCCAGGTGCGGTGGTCGTCGAGGAAAGCCTGCGGCACTTCCACTTTGAGGAGCGCGCGCATGGCCTCGAAATCCGGCGGATTGGTCTCGTCAATGGTGATGACGATCAGGCGCGGCACGGGCAGGTCTTCCAGGTTGAGGCCTGTGCCGAGCCAGGGTTCAAGCAGGCGCGCCGTGGCGCTGTCGTCCATGATCTGGCCGTCGCGCGTGCCAACAAAGGTCAGTGCCAGATCGCGGGCCTTTACCAGCGCTGCACCCATGTCGAGGCCATCTTCCGGCGTGATCTGAATGGTGATCTCACGCGAAATCTGGCTTTGCCAGCTCGACGCCGTTGCCCGCACCATGGAGACGCCGCCGAGCGTCAGGCAGGCGAGGAAGGCCATGATGGCGATTACCACCATCAGCGCATTGCCCTGAATGTTGGAAGGCGGCAGGATCGGGCCTGTTGGCCTCACCGTCATCTCGACGCGGCGTTTCTTCTGGCCAGGGTTCTGGTTTGCGTTTTTGGCGATCTCATTCATAGATGTCGAGCCGCCCGTCGGTGAGGATCATCCGGCGCGCATCCACCTGGTCCATCAGCGCGAGATCGTGGGTCGCGATGACGACGGCGGTTCCGAGGCGGTTGAGTTCCAGGAAGAGGCTGAGCAGCCTGCGGGCCATGGGCGGATCGACATTGCCGGTCGGCTCGTCGGCCAGCAGGATTTCCGGCCGGTCGATCAGGGCGCGGGCAATCGCCACACGCTGTTTCTCACCACCCGAAAGCACCGGGGGCAGCACGTTGATGCGTTCGCCGAGGCCCACCCATTTCAGGAGTTCGATGACGTCCTGCTTGTAGGTCTGCTCGGCCTTGCCGCGCACGCGCAGCGGCAGCGCGACGTTCTCATAGGTGGTCAGGTGATCCAGCAGACGGAAATCCTGGAAGACGATGCCCACGCGACGGCGGAGCATCGGCAATTCGCTGCGCGGGATGCTGGTGATGTCGCGGCCGAAACTCTTGATCAGGCCGCGCGTCGGCTGCAGCGACATGAACAGCAGGCGCAGCAGCGTAGTCTTACCGGCGCCGGAGGGGCCGGTCAGGAACTGGAAAGACCCTTTCGGCAGGTCGAAGGTCAGGTCGCGGAGGATCTCCGGTCCCATCCCATAGCGCAGGCCGACATTTTCGAAATGGATCAAAGGGGGCCCAGTCTGACGTGTCCGAGGTCTGGGGCTCGTAAACGAAGATCGTCAACGGCCGGTAAACATGCTCCCGGTTCCCGGGCTTTTCCGCCCATCTTTCCGAAGCATTAACCATTTGAATTTACGTCTGGAGAGGATTCGTTTCAACCGCCGACTTTCGGTGTATCCGATTTGGCTGTGCGAAAGGTCCGCACGCATGAGCGCTTTCCGTCATCAGAAGCAGGCCGCTGCCGCGGACCTCGATCTCCTGCCGCCGGATCGTGCCCGCCGTCGGATCGAGCCGCAGCAGCGCATGGGCCGTCCCGACGTTGTTGACGCGCAGTTCGTCACCGTGCGCGAGACGCCCAAGCCGTCGCCCCGTCCGGCCGCAGCGCCCTCCATTGTACCCGCTCCCTCTGACTTCAGCACTTTGCTGCGCACGGGGTTCGACGTCGTCGAAGCCCGCCTTCAGCGGCTTTCCGACGTCGCCTTCTCGCTTCTTGTGGCGATCGCATTCGTGTCGATGTTTTCGCTGGCCGGACACCTGGTCTTCGGCAGCGGCGAACATCCGGAGATCGCCGCCAAGCCGCTCGACTTGACCCATGTGAACCTGACGCCGCAGGACCGTAACGGCATGCGCGTGCTGCTGCTCAACGCCATCGTCGAGAACCGCACCGGCCGCGAAGTGATGATTCCCAAGCTCCGAGCCGATCTCCTCATCGACGGTCAGGTCATTGCCAGCACCTATATCGAGCCGCCGGTGGACAGCCTTGATGGTGGCGAGAGCCGCGGGATTGTAACCCGGCTCCAGCATCCTGGTGGAAAAATGCCGGAAGTCCGGCTTTCCTTCGAAGAGGCGGGTGCCTAAGGCGCCGCCAGTGTGCTATGGCCCGTGCCTTTCCGGCTGATTGCCGGCTCAAGGACCTCAGGTCGACACGCTAGGAGTTTCCCATGCCCGTTGTTCGCGGAAAGAACATCGAACCGCTCTTTACCGCCGAGCAGATCCGGCAGCGTAATCTCGAACTCGCCCAGGATATCATCAAGGGTCCCTGCGATGACCTTCTGGTCATCTCCGTGCTCAAGGGCTCCTTCATCTTCGCCGCCGACCTCATTCGTGCGTTGCATGATGTGGGGCTTGCTCCCGAGGTCGAATTCATCACCCTGTCCAGCTATGGTACAGGCACGGTGTCCCAGGGCGTGAAGATTATCAAGGACATCGATAGCGACGTGAAGGGGCGCAACATCCTCCTGATCGACGACATTCTCGAGTCCGGCCGCACGCTGCTTTTCGCCAAGGAACTGATGTTCGAGCGGGGCGCTGCGAACGTCACGATCGCCGTCCTTCTCGACAAGAAAGTGAAGCGAAAAGAAGTGTTTGAGGCCGATTATGTCGGCTTCGAATGCCCCGACTATTTCGTCGTCGGCTATGGCATGGACGTGGCCTATGCCTTCCGTGAACTGCCCTTCGTCGGCGTGGTCACCGGCGACGCCTGAGCCGTTCCATAAGGGAACATATAGCCTTCCGACGGCAGTGAGCTGTTAACCATCGCGCGGGACGAGGCGTCCCGCGTTTACTACTCGACAAGGAAAGTCTGGTGATTTGCCTCCTGCAAGGCTCAAAAGACGCAGGAGAAGACTTCAACCATGGCGAGAATCCTCATCACCGAAGACGAAGACTCCCTGCGCTCCTTCGTGGCCCGTGCACTGCGTCTGGACGGTCATGAGACACATGAAGCCGCCGATGGTGCCGAAGGTCTGGAAAAGCTCTCAGAGGGCGCCTACGACCTGCTGCTCTCCGATATCCGCATGCCCGTCATGGACGGCATCGAGCTTGCCCATCGCGCCCATTCCGAATTTCCCGACATGAAGATCCTGCTGATGACCGGCTATGCCGAACAGCGCGAGCGCGCCGACGACCTCTCGGCAAAGATCGTCGATGTTGTCTCCAAGCCCTTTGCCCTGCCGGATATTCGCAAGGCGGTGGCTTCAGCGCTTGCCGGCTGAGACTGCCGAACACATCGCTAAACAAACAAACGCCCGCTGATGCGGGCGTTGTCGTTTCTGCAAAACCGCCACGGCCTCACTGGATGTCGAGCAACCGTTCCAGATAGCGCCGTTCAATCTCGGGGCTCGAGTTCTCGCCGAGCTTTTCGCGGATCGCTTCGAGGATCTCGCGGGCGCGCTGGACGTCGATCTCGTCGGGAACCTTGACCTGCTCGCCGAAGTCGGGGCCGCTGGTGGCGCGCGGACGTCCCAGCGGGTCGCGTCCGTCCTGGTTGCCCTGGCCCTGACCCATTTGCGGGCCCTGACCACCTTGGCCCTGCTGCGCCTGCATCATCTGGTTCATCATGTCGCGCGCACCCTGGCGCAGCGCTTCCATGGCGCGGCCCTGGCCTTCCACGGCCGGGCCACCCTGACCCTGGCCGAGGGCTTCACCGGCGCCCTGCATTTCCTGCTGCGCCTCGCCGAAGCCCGGACCGGGTTCCATGCCAAGCCCTTTCAGACCTTCCTGCAATTCGCCGAGCTGCTGGCCGAGCTGTTCCTGCTGCTCGCGCAACTGCCGCAGCGCCTCACGCAGCTGTTCGGCGGTCATGCCGTCGAGGTTCTGCTGGCCCTGTTCGCCTTGCTGTCCCTGTTGACCCTGCTGGCCTTGCTGCTGCTGACCCTGAGCACCTTCCTCGCCCTGCTGCGGGTCGCCGCGCTGCATGCGGTCGCGCAGGGCCTGGTCGAGACGGAACGTCTCGTCCATCAGCCGCTGCTGCTCCTGCATGATCTCGCCGAGCTTGTCGATCTGGCGGCGAGCCTCGCTGTTTTGCTGCTGCTGGCCCTGCTGCGGGCGGCCGGCCTGCAGGTTGTTCATCATGCGCTGCAGTTCCGACAGAAGCTGCTGCGCCTGGTCGCGATTGCCGGAGCGCGCCAGGTTCTCCAGCTGGTCGAGCATGTTGTCGAGATCCTGCTGGCGGAGCATGTTCTCGGCATTCTGCTGCGGCTCGCCCTGCTGATTGGGCATGCGCTCGGCCAACGCCTGGAGGAACTCCTGCATGGCGGAGCGCAGCTCGGCCATCAGCCGCTGGATCTCCTCGTCGGATGCACCGTTTTCCAGCGCATCGGACAGTGCCTGCTGGGCGTCGCGCAGACGGCGTTCGGCCAGCGACAGATCGCCGTCCTCCATGCCGAGCGCGATTTCCCAGAGATAGTCTGCAGTATCCTTCAGCTGTTCCTCGCCGCGCGCCATGGACATACGAGCACGGGCGCTTTCCAGCGCGATGAAGTTGCCAAGATCCGGGATGGTCTCGTCGGCGCGCAGCACCAGCGCCTCGTTGAAGGCGATCGCCTCCTGCATCTTGCGGGTGTCGAGCGCAAAGATCTGCCGCTGCTCGGCCACGGAAGCCGCCAGCGGTTCGTTGAAGTTGCGCGAAGGCAGTTGCATCTCGACGGGCTCGCTGCGCCCCGTCTGGCCAGCGCCGTCGGTCGCGACCAGCGTGATCGTCACCATCTGGCCGGCGAGCGGGTGTTCGGTGATGTTGCGGCTCGCAACCCCCTTGGTGTCGCGGGCATTGTGGCGCGGCAGGTCGAGCTTGAACTCCGGCAGGGGATAGAGCGGGGTGGCACCCGGCTGTGCCTCGATCGGGACGATCTCCGCATGGGCCTCGCGCAGGCCATAATCATCCTTGGCGAGGAAGGCGATCTCCAGAGCGCCGTTGATGGCGCGGCGCGGCACGCCGTCGAAGGCGATTTCAGGTGCCATGTCTGGCGTCACGCCGATCGTCCAGATGCGGTCGGCAACGCGCAATTCCCCCGCTTCCGCCAGTTCCAGTTCGTGCGTGCGGGCAACCATCGGCGCATTCGGGGCGGGCGCCGGTGGGGGTGTCGGGACCGCCGTCTGGCTGATTGCGTCTATCTCGGAGCCGGCGGTGGGCGTGCGGGCCGCATCGTCCTTCTCCGCCACGTCGAGCACGGCGCCATCCGACTGCTGGACGAAGAGAACCTTTTCGTCGGACACCCCGCCGCTGATGCGCACGGTGATCTTCGACTTCTGCGGCACGGTCAAGCCGGCCGCATCCTGCGTGCCGAGACCTGACAGGAAGACCGGCGGCTGGCCGGTATAACCCGGCGGCGTGATCCAGGCATCGATGCGGATCGCCGGCACTTCGCTTTCCGGCACATGCTGGCGGAAGGCATCGGCAATCTGGCCCGCGCCATTGGAGCCGGAATAGGCAAGGGCGGTGACGAAGAGCAGGGCCGGCACGGCGCGCAGCGCATAGCGGTCGTAGCGGGCGATGTCGGGCTGCGGCAGGCCGGCGTCGAGGGCTGCGATCCGCTCGGCCATGCGCCGCTGGTGCTCCTGCCAGAGTGCCCGGGCAAAGGGCGTCTCGGCGGCGATCTGGTCGTCCTGCACCGCTACGGGCTGGTGGGCGAGGCCGTTGCGCTCCTCGAGCAGCCTGTCGGCCGCCGGAATGCTCGGCAGACGCACTTTGAGGAAGGGCAGGAAGGAGGCGACGAAGGCAAAGACGAGGATGAAGACGAGCGCGAGGCGGACGAGATCTGGAACTTCGCGGTAGACCCCGAACCAGGCAAGCGAGACAAAGAGGGCTGCAATGCCGGCGACCGGCAGGAAGAGCGGCAGGAGGCGCTCGGCAAACAGCACGGAACGGGCAAGCACACGTTTAACGCCAACGCGACGCGCGAGCGCAGGGTCGTCCTTGAAGGCGCCTTTCCTGTGGCCGGCCGGGCGGGAAGAGCTCATCCGTCTGGTCTCCGAGAGCGCCGCGCGTCAGACACGGCTGATTGTTCTCGAAGATAGCAGTCTTTGTGGCGAAGACGAGGGCGGCAAGGATGAGGCGAGGGTTTTTCCCGCCTCATCGCCGAATTGTGAATGGATCAGGCCAGCCAGTCGGGCACGCTGTCGAGCGCGATCAGGTCCTCATAGGTCGGACGCGGGCGAATCACGTGGAATTCGTCGCCGTTCACCAGCACCTCCGGCACCAGCCGGCGGGTGTTGTAGGTGCCGGCCTGCACCGCGCCATAGGCACCGGCGGAGCCGACCGCGATCAGATCGCCGGGCTTCGGCATGGCCATCTCGCGGTCGAGCGCCAGGTAGTCCCCTGTCTCGCAGACAGGTCCCACGACATCGGCCTTGATGCGCGGCGCGTTCGCTGCCGAAATCACCACGGGCTTGATCTCGTGATAGGCCTCATACAGCGTCGGGCGAATGAGGTCGTTCATCGCGCCGTCAACGATGACGAAAGTCTTGTCGCCGCCGTCCTTCACATAGATCACCTCGGTCACCAGGATACCGGCATTGCCGACGATCAGGCGGCCGGGCTCGGTGACGATGCGGCAGTTGAGGCTCGACAGCTGGTCCTTGACGATGCGGGCATAGGCATCCGGCTCCGGCGGCGGGTTGTTGTCGTCCTTGTAGGGAATGCCAAGGCCACCGCCGACGTCGACGTGATCGATGCTGTGGCCATCGCCGCGCAGCGTCTCGACGAGTTCGCGCAGCAGGCGGAAGGCGTCCTCGAAGGGCTGCAGATCGGTGATCTGGCTGCCAATATGCATGTCGATGCCGGAAACCTGGATGCCTTCCAGGGTGGCCGCGCGTGCATAGACGGCGCGTGCGCGATCGAAGGAGATGCCGAACTTGTTTTCCTTCTTGCCGGTCGAGATCTTGGCATGGGTCTTGGCGTCGACATCAGGATTGACGCGGAAGGAGACATGCGCCTTTTTGCCGGCCTTGATGGCGCGCTGGTTCAGGACTTCCAGTTCCGGCTCGCTCTCTACGTTGAAGCAGTAGATGCCGACTTCAAGTGCTAAATCCATCTCGCTCGGCGTCTTGCCGACGCCGGAGAACATGATGCGCTCTGCCGGGATGCCGGCGGCGAGCGCGCGGCGGAGTTCGCCTTCCGAGACCACGTCGACGCCGGCGCCGAGGCGACCCAGCGTCTTCAGGACGGCCTGGTTGGAATTGGCCTTCATCGCGTAGCAGACGAGGGCGTCGACGCCGTCGAAGGCTTTTGAAAAGACCTTGTAGTGACGCTCCAGCGTCGCGGTCGAATAGCAGTAGAAGGGTGTGCCGACAGCACGCGCGATCTCAGGAATGGCCACGCCCTCGGCGTAGAGAACGCCGTCGCGATACTCGAAGTGGTTCACGGGTTAAGCCCTGTCAAAGAAGCGGATCGAGAAGGAAGGGGGTGTCGGGGGTCTTTTCGGCCTCGACGCCGCGCTTGTTCTGCTGGTCGACCGGCGTACTCGGCGGGTCGAGATCGCCCTTGCGGCCGCAAGCGGACAGAGCCAGCGAGGCGGCCAGCACCAGAGATAGCGTGAGCGTCGTGCGTTTCAGCGAATTCACCATGACCCGGTCCATAGAAATGTTGTTGCTCTAGGCTCTAGCGAAAAAAGGGGCGCTTGTGCACCCCTCTTGTCGTGATGTGTTCCGCAAGTGCAAGTGATCAGTTGCGGGCGCGCCACCAGGCGATCTGCTTCCTGACTTCGGACGGCGCCGTGCCGCCAAAGCTCTTGCGGCTGGCGACCGAGGCTTCCACGGTCAGAACGTTGAAGACATCTGCCGAGATCGCGGAATTGATGCTCTGCAGCTCTTCCAGCGAAAGCTCCGAAAGATCGCAGCCCTTCTTTTCGGCCATGGCCACCGCATTGCCTGTCACATGATGGGCGTCGCGGAAGGGAAGGCCTGCTTCGCGCACCAGCCAGTCGGCCAGATCCGTCGCGGTCGAGTAACCGGAGCCCGCAGCCGCCTTCATCTTGTCAGTGCGGATGGTCATGTCGGTGACCATGCCGGTCATGGCGGCAATCGCCAATTCCAGGCTTTCGGCGGCGTCGAAGACCTGTTCCTTGTCTTCCTGCATATCCTTGGAATAGGCGAGTGGCAGGCCCTTCATCACGGTCAGAAGCGCAATCAGCGAGCCGTTGATGCGGCCGGTCTTGGCGCGCACCAGTTCGGCCGCATCGGGGTTCTTCTTTTGCGGCATGATCGAGGAGCCGGTCGAAAACGCGTCCGAAAGGCGGATGAAGCCGAATTGCGGCGTCGACCAGATGACGATTTCCTCGGCGAGGCGCGACAGGTGCACCGCGGCAATCGAGGCGATCGAGAGGAATTCCAGCGCGAAGTCGCGGTCCGATACGGTGTCGATCGAGTTGCGGGTCGGCTCCCGGAAGCCGAGGGCCCGCGCGGTCATGTGGCGGTCGATCGGATAGCCGGTGCCGGCAAGGGCTGCCGCCCCGATCGGGCTTTCGTCGAGGTGTTCGATCGCGTGGCGCACGCGCTGTCGGTCGCGGCCGAACATCTCGACATAGGCCATGCAATGATGACCAAAGGTCACCGGCTGGGCCGTCTGGAGATGGGTAAAGCCGGGCATGACGGTGTCGGCATGTTCATCGGCGCGGTCGAGAAAGGCCGCGATCAGGCCGGACAAAGCCTGTTCCGTCTTCTGCAGCTCTTCCTTCACCCAGAGGCGGAAGTCGAGGGCCACCTGGTCGTTGCGCGAGCGGGCCGTGTGCAGGCGGCCGGCGGCGGAGCCGATCAGGTCGGCAAGGCGCGCCTCGACGTTCATATGGATGTCTTCGAGCTTCCGCGAGAAGACGAATTGACCGCTTTCGATCTCTGACAGGATCGTGTCCAGACCGTGAAGGATCTTGTCTTTATCTTCGGCCGAGATGATGCCCTGGTGCGCCAGCATGGTCGCATGCGCCTTTGAGCCGCGGATATCCTGGGCGTAAAGCTTCTTGTCGAAACCGATGGAGGCATTTATCTCCTCCATGATGGCCGAAGGGCCCGAGGCGAAGCGACCGCCCCACATCTGGTTGGAGGATTTCGTGTCCTTGTGGTCCTCGGCCATGGAATGCCCGTCCTGGAGAATGACATGACAGAAAAAAGACCTTCGGGTCTCTTCCCCACCAAGCTGGTTGCGATCGCGGCGGTTGCCGGCATCGTCGCCGGCGCGGCTGCGGTATACGTGAAGCAGACCATGTCTGGCAATGCCGCGGAGACCGCGGATGCCGCGCAATGCGAGGGTTCTGTCGAAAAGGCAGAGGCGCTGACGCCCTATCTGAAGGGTGATGTCGCCGCAATGATCCCGGTCAGCGAACCGAAGCTGATCCAGGGACTGACCTTCCAGGACAAGGCGGGCGCGCCGATGACCATGGCAAACTTCGCGAATAAGACGGTGCTGATCAATCTCTGGGCGACATGGTGCGTGCCCTGCCGCGAAGAAATGCCGGCTCTCAACAACCTGCAGGCCGCCGCCGGCGGTGAGGCCTTCCAGGTGCTCGCCATCAACATCGACACCGGCGACGTCGAAAAGCCGCAGACTTTCCTCGAGGAGACCGGTGTCGATGCGCTTGGCCTCTATCGCGACGCCTCGATGGGCGTCTTCAACCAGCTAAAGCGCGAAGGTCTCGCCTTCGGCCTGCCGGTCACGCTGCTCGTCGATGGTAAAGGCTGCCTGCTCGGCAGCATGAACGGCCCGGCCGCGTGGGACGGCACTGACGCCAAGGCGCTGGTGACGGCTGCTGCGACCGGAAGCTGATCTCCTCCGCAGCGTGCCGCTGTCTCAGTCCTGAAAGACGCGCGGCCGCAGGATCTCGATGAAGCCCTCATCGCCCTTGGCTCTGGCAAATTCCGGCGACGCGTCGAATTCGACGATCGTGTCGCCTGCCGTCCTGGCCAGCACCCGGCGGGAGCCCGGGCGGTCGAGAACGCGCTGGATGGTCGCCGCCACGCCCTTGGAAGCGTCGTCGCTCCAGACGACATCGGTGGGACGGAACAGCAATTCCGCTGGCCCGTCCTTCAGGCCGTCTGCCGCATAGGTCATGTTGCCGACGGTTGCCTTACCATTGGAAACGGACGCCTTCAGTGCATTGGTATCCCCGAGGAAACGCATGACGAAGGCGTTGGCCGGCTGGCGGCAAACCTCTTCCGGCGTGCCCTGTTGAACAATCTTGCCCTTGTCGAGGATGACGACGCGGTCGGCGAGGTCGAGGGCCTCTTCCTGGTCATGGGTGACGAAGAGCGTGGTGATGCCGAGCTCGTCATGGATGGAACGCAGCCAACGGCGCAGGTCGCGGCGGACATTGGCGTCGAGTGCACCGAAAGGCTCGTCGAGCAACAGCACGCGCGGATCGACGGCGAGCGCACGGGCGAGTGCCACGCGCTGGCGCTGGCCGCCGGAGATCTGGCCGGGGAATCGCTCACCCAATCCGGCGAGCTGCACGAGGGAGAGCAGATCTTCGACGCGCCGGTCGATGTCTGCGGTCGAGCGTTTGATCTTCGAGACCTGCATGCCAAAGGCGATGTTCTCGGCCACCGTCATATGCGGAAACAGCGCATAATGCTGGAAGACGAAGCCGACGCCGCGATCGCGGACGGGAATGTTTGTCGCATCCTCCTCGCCGAAATGGATCTGGCCGCCATCGGCAAATTCGAGGCCGGCCACCATGCGCAGGATGGTCGTCTTGCCGGAGCCGGAGGGTCCGAGCAGCGCCACCAGTTCGCCGCTCTTGATGTCGAGCGAGACGCCATGCACGGCGCGGAAGGTTTCGAAGGTCTTGACGACCGTGTCGAGGCGAATGTTCACGAATTCATCTCCGAAGTATTGCCGGCGAGCGTCGCCGGGCGGCTTCTGCGACCGGCGCCCTGGCGTTCGAGGAAGACCTTGACCACCAGCGTCACGAGCGCCAGCGTCGCAAGGATCGAGGCAGCCGCGAAGGCGCCGACGGCGTTGTAGTCCTGGTAGAGCAGTTCGATATGCAGCGGCAGCGTGTTGGTCTGGCCACGGATGTTGCCGGACACGATCGACACGGCGCCGAACTCGCCCATCACACGCGCATTGCAGAGAACGATGCCGTAGAGCAGGGCCCATTTGATGTTGGGCACTGTCACCGAGATGAAGGTGCGGAAGCCGCTCGCGCCGAGCGAGGTCGCAGCCTCCTCGAGATCTCGGCCCTGCGCCTGCATCAGCGGGATCAGCTCACGCGCCACAAAGGGTGCCGTCACGAACATTGAGGCAAGGACGATACCCGGCAGGGCAAAGAGGATCTTCAGCCCGGCGCTGTCGAGGGCGGGACCGAAGATGCCCTGCAGGCCGTAGACGAAGAGATAGGCAACGCCTGCCACGACCGGCGAGACCGAGAATGGGATCTCGATCAGGATGGTCAGCAAGCGCTTGCCGCGAAAATCATGCTTGGTGATGGCCCAGGCTGCAGCCACGCCGAAAATGGTGTTCAGCGGCACGGCGATCAGCGCGGTCAGCACCGTCAGCCCGATGGCATGGCCGGTGTCCGGATCCGCGATGGTCTCCAGAAAGAACGGCACGCCCTTGGAAAAGGCCTCGATGCCGATGACCGCCAGCGGTGCTACGATGAAGAAGGCGACCAGGACGAGGACCAGGCCGATCAGCGTGTATTTGAAGAGCGGCGCATCGCCGACGCGGGGCGGGCGTCGATTGTTCGTGACGTGGCTCATGGTTCAGCCTTTCACCGTGTAGCGCAGCGCGCGGGCCTGCAGATAGTTGGTCACTGCCAGCATGACGAAGGCGGCAATCAGCATGACCGAAGCAATCGCGGCGGAGGCCGGATAGTCGTATTCTTCGAGCCGGATGAAGGCGAGGAGCGCCGTAATTTCGGTCGAGAAGGGCTGGTTGCCAGCAATGAAGATGATCGCGCCGAATTCGCCAAGGCTGCGCGCGAATGCAAGCGAAGTGCCGGCAAGAAGCGCCGGTGTCAGAAGCGGCAGGATCACGCGGCGGAAGATCGACAGGTCACTGGAGCCCAGCGTCTGGCCGGCTTCTTCAAGCGCCGGATCGAGCTCTTCCAGCACCGGCTGCACCGTGCGCACGATGAAGGGCAGGCTGGTGAAGGCCATGGCGACCATGATGCCGAGTGGCGTATAGGCAACCTTGATGCCGATTTCGCCAAGCGCCGATCCAAACCAGCCGTTCGAGGCAAACAGCGTGGTGAGCGAAATGCCGGCAACCGCCGTCGGCAGCGCGAAAGGCAGGTCAACGAGGGCGTCGACAATGCGGCGACCCGGGAAACGATAGCGCACCAGCACCCAGGCCAGCGCCAGGCCGAAGACCAGGTTGAACAGGGTCGCGACCAGCGCCGAGCCGATCGTCACGCCATAACTCGCGACGGCACGGTCCGAAGAGACGATGCGCCAGTAGTCTGATGGCCCGAGACTCGCCGCCTTGAAGATCAGGGCTGCCAGCGGCAACAGGATGATGATCGCGGCATAGACCAGCGTGATCCCGAGGGACAGTCTGAAGCCCGGCAATACGCGGCGTGTCAACGTCGTCGTCCTTTCATGAGAAAACCGGCGGAGGCTCCGCCGGTCCTGACATCATTCGAATACCGTGCTTAGCGGCTGCCATAGATCCCATCAAGGATGCCGCCCTCGGCAAAGTGCTCCGCAGAAACTTTGTCCCAGCCGCCGAAGGCATCTTCGACGGTCACGAGACGGATTTCCGGGAACTGGTCCTTGTATTCGGCAGCAACCGCCTCGTCATGGACGCGGTGGCCGAATTCGGCGGCGATCTTCTGGCCCTCGGGCGAGTAGAGGAAGTCGAGATACTTTTTGGAAAGTTCCTGGCTGCCCTTGGCATCGGCAACCTTGTCGACGATCGCGACCGGGAATTCGGCAAGCAGGCTCATCGATGGCACCACCTGCTGGAACTTGTCCTCGCCATACTGCTTGGCGATCGACTTGGTCTCGGCCTCAAACGTGATGATCACGTCGCCGGTCTCGCGCTCGACGAAGGTCGTCGTTGCGGCGCGGCCACCGGTGTCGAAGACCGGCACGTTGTCGAAGATCTTGTCGACGAATTCCGTCACCTTGGCCTCGTCGCCGGCGAACTTCTCTTTCGCGTAAGCCGTTGCCGCCAGATAGGTGTAGCGGGCATTGCCCGAGGTCTTCGGGTTGGGGAAGATCACCTTGATATCGTCACGGGCGAGATCGTCCCAGTCCTTGATCCCCTTCGGATTGCCAGCGCGCACCAGGAAGGATGGGAAGGAGTAGAAGGGCGAGGCGTTGTTCGGGAATTCGCCCTGCCATCCCTCGTTGATGAAGCCGTTCTTGGCCAGGAATTCCACGTCGGTTACCTGGTTGAAGGTGACGACATCGGCTTCCAGACCTTCGACGATGGCGCGGGCCTGACGCGATGTGCCGCCATGTGACTGGTCGATCGTCACACCCGGGTTGGCCTTGATGAAAGCCTCGTTCTCTGCAGCGAAGATCTCGCGGGCGATGTCGTAAGAGGCGTTGAGAAGCTTATCTGCGGCGCTTGCCGAAACCGGCAGGGAGAGGGCGGCGAGGGCGGCGCTCAAGAGGAGAAGGCGTTTCATCGACTGGTACTCCGGTATGCGGGGGATCGGTATCTTCCCCGCAAACTAGAGGGTCAGCTCACCTGTTCCGAGGAATGGCCGACCAATGATCACCCCGAGGGGCAAATATCTTTCCGCCGGAGGGTGCCCCGCCGGAATGGGTAATCAGCGGGTCGGAACGGGTACTTCGCCGCGGTAGTCGTAGAAGCCGCGGCCCGACTTGCGGCCGAGCCAGCCGGCCTCGACATATTTCACCAGCAGCGGGCAGGGGCGGTATTTCGAGTCCGACAGACCCTCATGCAGCACCTGCATGATCGAAAGGCAGGTGTCGAGGCCGATGAAATCGGCGAGCTGCAGCGGGCCCATCGGATGGTTGGCGCCAAGCTTCATCGCCGTGTCGATGGCTTCCACCGAGCCGACGCCTTCATAGAGCGTGTAAATCGCCTCATTGATCATCGGCAGCAGGATGCGGTTGACGATGAAGGCGGGGAAGTCTTCCGCCACCGTAATCGTCTTGTCGAGCGAGGAGACGAACTCCTTGGCTGTCTTGAACGTCGTCTCGTCGGTCGCGATGCCGCGCACCAGTTCGACGAGCTTCATGACCGGCACCGGGTTCATGAAGTGAATGCCCATGAAGCGCTCCGGCCGGTCGGTGGCCGAGGCGAGGCGGGTAATGGAGAGCGAGGATGTGTTGGTTGCAATCAGCGCCTCGGGCTTCAGCACCGGGCAGAGGGCCGCAAAGATCTTGCGCTTGACGCTTTCGTCCTCGGTCGCCGCCTCGATGACGAGATCGGCGGCTGCGAGGTCGTTGACGTCGGACGAACCTGATATCAGCGCCAGTGCTTCCTTGCGTTGGTCGTCGGTGATCTTGCCGTTGGTCACCTGGCGGGCGAGGTTGCCGTTGATGGTGGCCAAGCCCGCTTCGATCCGCTCCTTGGAGAGATCGTAGATCGTGACCTTGTAGCCGGCGGCGGCGGAGACCTGGGCAATGCCGCAGCCCATCTGGCCGGCACCCACGACACCCACATTGCTGATCTTGTCCGTCATCGTCTCGCTCCTCACCCGTTCTCGTCTTCACTCAAGAAGATGGCACCGACAAAAATGCCGGACCCGCTCGTCGCGGACCCGGCTGATTGATAGACCGCAAAGGGTGCTTTGACCAGTCCTTTCGCAGCTGCGAGATAGCGCTCAGAGCGCCTTCTCGAGCTCCGGCAGGGCTTCGAAGATGTCGGCGACGAGGCCGTAATCGGCGACCTGGAAGATCGGCGCTTCCTCGTCCTTGTTGATGGCGACGATGACCTTCGAGTCCTTCATGCCGGCGAGGTGCTGGATGGCACCCGAAATGCCGCAGGCGATGTAGAGCTGCGGGGCAACCACCTTGCCGGTCTGGCCAACCTGCCAGTCGTTCGGGGCGTAGCCGGCGTCGACGGCCGCACGGGACGCGCCGACGGCGGCACCCAGCTTGTCGGCGACGGGCAGGATCACTTCCTGGAACTTTTCCGAGGAGCCGAGGGCGCGGCCGCCGGAAATGATGATCTTAGCCGAGGCCAGTTCCGGACGGTCCGAAGAGGACAGTGCGTCGGAGACATGGCTGGAAACGCCGGGGTTGGCAGCGGCAGCAATGCTTTCCACGGCAGCAGATCCACCTTCGCCGGCCGCGGCGAAGGAGGCGGTACGGACCGTGATCACCTTCTTGGCATCGGTCGACTGCACCGTCTGGATGGCGTTGCCGGCATAGATCGGACGCTTAAAGGTGTCAGCAGAGACCACTTCCGTGATTTCCGAGACCTGCATGACATCGAGCAGGGCTGCGACGCGCGGCATCACGTTTTTGCCGACCGAGGTCGCAGCCGCGATGACCGTGTCGTAGGAGCCGGCAAGCGAGAAGATGAGGGCCGCCAGCGGTTCCGCCAGGCTGTTGCCGAGCGAGGCGTCGTCGGCGAGCAGCACCTTGGAGACGCCCGAGAGCTTGGCAGCTGCATCGGCAGCAGCCTTGGCGCCAGCACCGGCGACCAGCACATGCACGTCGCCGCCGATCTTCGTGGCGGCCGTCAGGGCCTTCGCGGTCTGTTCGGAGACGGTCGCGTTGTCGTGTTCTGCGAGAAGAAGAATAGCCATGGTTCAATCCTCGAATAGGTTTCCGTGGAAATCCGTCAGGCCCAGCCGAAAAGTGCGGGGTGCGAGAACCGGAGCGGAGCGTACCTCAGCGTACGTGAGCACCGGAAGCGCAGCGACCCGCCCTTTGCAGGCGGGCCTCACGGATTTCATTAAAGCACGCCGGCTTCGTTTTTCAGCTTGTCGACAAGCTCTGCGACCGACTTCACCTTGATGCCCGCCTTGCGGCCACCCGGCTCCTCGGTCTTCAGAACCTTCAGGCGCGGAGCAACGTCGACGCCGAAGTCGGCCGGAGCCTTCTTGTCGAGCGGCTTCTTCTTCGCCTTCATGATGTTCGGCAGCGAGGCATAACGCGGCTCGTTGAGGCGCAGGTCAGTGGTGACGATCGCCGGCAGCTTCACATCGATGGTCTGCAGACCGCCGTCGACTTCGCGGGTCACTGTCGCCTTGTCAGCGCCGAGTTCGAGCTTGGAGGCAAACGTCGCCTGGCCCCAGCCGAGGAGCGCTGCCAGCATCTGGCCGGTCTGGTTCGAATCGTCGTCGATTGCCTGCTTGCCGACGATGACGAGACCCGGAGCCTCGGCTTCCACCACGCCCTTCAGGAGCTTGGCAACGGCGAGCGGCTCGACGGCTTCGTCGGTCTCGATCAGGATGCCACGGTCAGCGCCCATGGCGAGTGCGGTGCGGATGGTTTCTTCGGCCTTGGCCGGACCGATCGAGACGACCACCACTTCCTCGGCCTTGCCGGCTTCCTTCAGCCGCAAGGCTTCCTCGACGGAGATCTCGTCGAAGGGGTTCATGGACATCTTGACGTTGGCGAGTTCGACGCCGGAACCATCAGGCTTGACGCGGATCTTGACGTTGTAATCCACAACCCGCTTGACTGGGACGAGTATCTTCATGGGTTCCTCTCTTCAAATCTTCCGTCGGAAAATGCGCTCAAGCGCGCTTCCCCGTTTGTCGATTGGCGACATCGATACGCATTTTTTCCCCAAACACAACGATCGATGCCGTTTGGTCGACAGCAATAATTGACGTTGACGTGCACGTCAATACAGCGATGCCGCGACCTGTTGTCATCGTCCCCAATGGGTGACCTTGCGAACCGGCTGGGCTGCCGGGGTTTCCGGGCGGATTACGCCGCTTGTCGCCTCGCCATCCGGCACGTTTCCTGCCGGCCTCTGCCCCCAGGGCCCGACCGGCGCCACGTCGACGGTGGCAGCCTCATGCTCGACGGCGCGGGGTGTCACGATCGCGCGGTCGAAGAGGGGCACGCCCGGACGTCGCAAAAAGAGCACCAGAAGCGCGCCGGCCAAAATGCCGCCGACATGGGCGCCCCAGGACACATTGCTCTCCCCGTCGGTGACCAGCATCACGAACTGCTGGCCGATCCAGAAGAGGAGCGGGATGAAAGCTGGAAGCGGCAGGGGAAAGCGCATGAAGACAAGCACCCAGACCCGCACCTTGGGATGCAGCATCAGATAGGCCGCGACCACGCCTGACACTGCTCCCGACGCCCCGATCAGCGGCGCTTCGCTGGCGGGCATCACCAGCCCGTGCACAAGCGCACCGGCTGCCGCGCAGGCGATGTAGAAGAACAGAAACTTGAAGTGCCCCATCGCGTCCTCGACATTGTCGCCGAAGACCCAGAGGAAGAGCATGTTGGATCCCAGATGCAGCCAGCTGCCATGCAGGAAGGAATAGGTGATGTAAGTCGCACTTTCCGGCACCAGCACCAGCCGCGGATCGAGCTCGGCGATATCGAAGGCGACGGCCGGGATAAAACCCATGCCATAAACCCCGATCTCGTAGAGCGCCTCCGGCGCGAGCGTCGCCAGCGCATGGGTCACGACATTGGCAAGAATCAGCCCCAGCGTCACATACTGCCGGCGAATATGTTTGAGCGCGTTTCGGTCATGCAGGGGAATGAACATCGCGCCTCGTCGGGTTTGCCGGGATTGGGTCGGCGGATCCTAGCGCAGGTTGGGATGCGGGGACAGTGGGGAAGGCCGCGAGGTAGGCGGCTCCCACCTCCCCCCAAGCGGGGGAGATAGGACGTTGCACTTGCTTGCTTGTGACTGGATCCTCGGGTCAAGCCCGAGGATGACGGAGTGTGAGGGAGCGACTGGTATCCTCCGCTACCTCTTCCATCGCACAGCGCATGAGGAGAATAACCTCTTCCACTCTAGGAAGGACGTCATCCTCGGGCTTGACCCGAGGATCCAGACACAAGCATTCTGAGGCCGCACGATCACGTCAAACCACTCCATCTCCCGAAAAAAGGGGAATGACTTCGAGACATTCCCCAACAAAATCAACAAAACAAAGTTTTTTCATCCCCCACCATTTCCACCCTCGTAGACTCCTCCCCGTCCCGCCCTCGGATGCACCTGACGATGCGATGTCAGGCGAGGCGGGGCCGGCGCCGGGGGCGAGCACTCTCGCAGGTACAGACCCCCGGCCCGCTGCAACGGTCTCCCTCCGGACGAGGGGCTGGTACGAAGGTGACGGGGTCGGATGCCCAGTCACTGGATACCCCGATCGGAAGGACGTGCCTCAGAGGCACACAGACAAGGCGCCAATGCTGTCGCGAACATCCAGACAGCGGGGCGAACAAAACGGCGGGGATGATGGACGATCGCAAATGATCGAAAACATTCCCCGGGCGAGGGTCCCGGTCGGAATGGTGCACCATCCGGCGGGAACCTCCCGGGCCACCGGCCAGGCTATGGCAGACATTCCCTAGGGAAGACTCTGTCAAAGCCGGACCCTACGCCCGGTCGAACGTCGGACTTCGGTCACGACGCCCGTCGCCGCCTTGCCAGAGAGACGTATGCAGCGGGAAAAAACGCCGAACGAGGCGCCGGAAGGAGCCACATAAACTACTTAGACAGGTTGCTTCTGGCGCCTCGTCCGAGACAAGCATGACCCCACCCGGAGGGAGCAATCCCGACCGGTTGCGAAGCTTGGGGTTTTTGACAGTTTGCATAGGCGCGATCGCTGGAAAAGTCCTGGCCGGGGACACCCCGGTAGATCCTCTGGACAGGCCCGAGGATGACGACCAAGAGGCTGCGCCCGTTACTTCCTCCCGCGTCGACGATGCGAAGCGGCAGCGAAGAATACCTGCCACCGCACACACGCCGTCATCCTCGGGCTTGTCCCGAGGATCTGCCAAGGCCAGCAACGGGGGAGATGGTGATGGCAGAGCCTGTTGGTCAGCGCCTCTCACACAAGGGGCAGAGGGGATTCAATGCCTACCTATTCTTCCCCGGCACCCAGAGAATATCCGCCCTGCCACCATCATTCGCATGGCGTGCCGCGACGAACAGAAAGTCCGACAGCCGGTTCACGTATTTCAGGGCCGGCTCGCCGACTTCCTCGCCATCGAAGCGCGACAGTTCCACCATGATGCGCTCAGCCCGGCGCGACGTCGTGCGGGCGAGGTGCAGATAGGCGGCAGCCGGGGTTCCGCCAGGAAGGATGAAGGATTTGAGCGGGTCGAGATCGGCATTCAGCTGGTCGATCTCCTTCTCGATCCGGTCGACTTGCGCCTCGATGACGCGGAGCGGCTCGTAGGATAAGACCTCGCCGGTTTCGGGTGCTGCGAGATCCGCGCCGAGGTCGAAGAGATCGTTCTGGATGCGCATTAGCATGGCGTCGAGCTCCGGCATCTCAGCCGTGTGGAGCCTGGCGATGCCGATTGCCGAATTGGTTTCGTCGATCGTGCCATAGGCGTCGACGCGCAGGTCGTGCTTCAGGCGGCGCGGGCCGCTCACCAGGGCCGTGGTCCCGTCATCGCCGGTGCGGGTGTAGATCTTGTTGAGTTTGACCATGGATTAGCGTCCTCCGCCGGTCAGCCAGAGCGTCAGCATGATCAGCGCAATCGCGATCGCCTGCAGCACGATGCGCGCCTGCATCAGCTTGTTCGACTTGTTGCCGTCGCCGCCCTTCAGCATGTTGAAGAGGCCTCTCACGAGGACAAGGGCAACGAGCCCCATGACGATGATGGCGAGGACATAGGTGAATGTGGACATTGCGATGGAAGAGCCTTTGTTCGTCGCCGGTCAGTCCAGCGAGCGCATCAATCGATAGAAGAGGTCGGCCGGCAGCCAGCGCTTGAGCAGGGCCCCCTGTTTCGCCGGCTTGGTCACGAGATAATGTGGGCGGGCACGCCGGGCGGTCAAGGCGTGGGTGAGGACTTTGTAGACGGCATCAGGCCCCAGTTTGTGGCGGTTTACCGGGCCTGTGCCATCAAGTCGCGCCAGCTGACGGCGATAGTCTTCGGCATGAACCGAGTTTTCCAGGTCGATCGCCTCGCGGATATGGTGGAGCGCATTGGCGGTGAAGCGGCTTTCGATCGGGCCGGGCTCGATCAGGCTCACCTGCACGCCTGAGCCTTCAAGCTCCATCCGCATCGTCAGCGACAGGCCCTCGAGCGCGAATTTCGACGCCGTGTAGGCGCCGCGCCAGCGATAGGGGATGATGCCGAGGATCGAGGAGCATTGTACGATGCGGCCAGAACCTTGGGACCGCATGGCCGGAATCACCCGGCGGGTGAGCTCATGCCAGCCGAAGAAATTGGTCTCGAACTGGGCGCGCAAGGCGTCCGTCGGCAGGTCTTCTACAGCCCCGGGCTGACCATAGGCGCCATTGTTGAAGATGGCATCGATCCGTCCGCCTGTGCGCTCAAAGACGGTCGCGACGAGGGCTTCGATGCTGGCAGAATCTGTATAATCCATGAGGAGCGCTTCGACGCCCTTGGCTTCGAGCGCTGCCAGATCTTCCTGCTTGCGCACGGACGCGAAAACCCGCCAGCCGTCAGCTTTAAGGGCCTCTGCACAATAGGCGCCGATGCCGGATGAACAACCGGTGACGATGATGCTCTTCACGCACAAATCCTCGACTTTCCTGTACAAACGGCGATCGGTTTCCCATATTCGGCCACAGCCTGCAATCGTGCCTTATCCCGAGGAGACTTGATGCCGACTTTCCTGCGTATGCTTTACAAGGTCGGTTTCGATGCGTTCTGGCATTTCACGGAAGATGACGGCTGGGCCATGGCGAGCCATGTGGCGCTGTCGGCGATCCTCGCGCTCTTCCCCTTCCTGATCTTCGGCACGGCGCTGGCGAGTTTCCTCGGGGCCGACCAGTTCGCCGATACGGCGGTGCATCTGATCTTCGATACCTGGCCGGAAACGATCGCCAAACCCCTGTCGGACCAGGTGATCGAGGTGCTGACGATCCCACGCGGCGGACTCCTGACGATCTCCGTGTTGGCGGCCGCCTATTTCGCGTCGAACGGGGTGGAGGCGCTCAGGGTCTCGCTCAACCGCGCCTATCGGGTCGCCGAAACGCGGCCCTGGTACATCACCCGCCTGATGAGCCTCGGTTTCGTTCTGGCCGCAGTCGTGGTGCTGGCGGCGATCAGCGCGCTTCTGGTCGCGGTGCCGGTGGCCCTCGCCTTTGCCGAAAGGCTCTTCCCTTTCCTGAAGGACTTCCTCGCTACTGTGGCCAACTGGCGCGTCTACGGCACGGTCGCCTTCCTGATCGTTACGCTGGTGGTCTTCCATCTCGGCCTGCCGGACGGCCGCAGGCGATTGATCGACGTTTTGCCGGGTGTGTTGCTGACATTGGCGCTCTGGCTGGTCGGGGCGCTGCTCTTCGCCTATTACCTCGCTTCCTTCGCCAATTATGCGGCGACCTATGCCGGTCTCGCCTCCATCATGATCGTGCTGGTCTTCCTCTACATGGTCGGTGCGATCTTCATCATCGGGGCCGAATTCAATGCGGCGCTGATGAAGTTCCGGGTGGTGCCGGTCAAGGGCGTGCCGGATGGTGGGATTTCAAACCCCGACCATGGCGCGGATATCTGAGGGTGTCCGTCCCTCAGCCCTGAGTGCCGCCAGCGCCGTGTCGCCGAGGCTTTTGGACAGTTTTCTCCCATCCGGCCCCAGGATCAGCCGATGGTGGTGATAGATCGGAGCCGGCACGCCGAGCAGTACCTGCAGCAGCCGGTGCACAGAGGTGGCGTGAAAGAGATCCAGACCGCGCACGACATGGCTCACGCCTTGTGCGGCATCGTCGACCGTGACGGCCAGATGATAACTTGACGGCGCGTCGGAGCGCCAGAGCACGACGTCGCCCCAGGCGGCGGGATCTGCCTCGATCTCGCCCCGCGCCCCGTCGCCCGTTTCCTGCCAGGTGAGCCGCTTGCCGACAAAGTTCAGCGCCTTGTCGATATCCAGTCGCCAGGCATAGCGCTCGGCGGTCGCGAGCCTTGCGGTCCGCTCGGCCTCCGACAGCATGCGCTCCTCCGTCGGGTAAAGCGGCGCGCCATCCGGATCTCGCGGCCAGATTCCGCCCTCGCGCTCATACTCCGAGACGCGAGCCTTGACCTCGCCGCGGGTGAGGAAGGCGGGATAGACGATGCCCATGGCCTGCAATCTGTCGAGTGCTTCCCGGTAAAGCAGAAAATGCTCGGATTGGCGACGCACGGGCTTTTCGAAGGGTATGCCCAGCCAGGCGAGATCGTCGAAAACGGCCTGTTCGAGCTCAGGCGTGCAGCGGGTGAGGTCGATGTCCTCGATGCGCAGCAGAAGGCGACCGCCCGCTTTTTCGGCCATATCGGCGTTCAGGAGAGCCGAGAGCGCATGGCCGAGATGCAGACGCCCGTTGGGGCTCGGGGCGAAACGAAAGACGGGGGCATCTTGGCCCACGGTTTGACGAGAGGGTTCTGTCATGCTTTTCCTTCGCATGAGAGTGGAATGAGGAAAAGGGGACGGGTTTGACAACAATCCGATGCGAGGACGATCTCGCTGCGGGGCTTTCCCTTTTGCTGACACGCGATCCCAGGCTCTGTCCGATCGCGGAAGCGTGCCGTCCGTTGCCCCTCAGGCTCTCGACACCCGGCTTTGCGGGGCTCGCCTCGATTATCGTCTCGCAGATGGTGTCGCGGGCCAGCGCCGACGCGATCTGGCGGCGGATGACGGCGGTCCTGGGCAATCGGCCACTGGCGGAGGACTATCTGGCGCTTGGGCCAGAACTCATCGGCACCTTCGGACTGTCGCGGGGCAAGGCGCAGGCGCTTGAAGCGGTGGCCAAGGCCGATCTCGGTGGACCCTTCCGGCTCGACGAACTGGCGGACATGCCGGCCGATGCCGCGATCGCGGCGCTGACCGGCCTGAAGGGCGTCGGCCCCTGGACGGCCGAGGTCTACCTGATGTTCTGCGGCGGGCATCCGGACATTTTCCCGGTCGGGGACGTGGCGCTCCGGATCTCCGTCGGCGATGTTTTCTTTGCCGGTGAGCGGCCCTTGCCGGAGCAGGTGGCCGAGCTTGCAGAGGCCTGGACACCTGTGCGCTCGGTGGCGGCAAGGCTGTTCTGGGCCCATTATGCGCGTATCACGGGCCGCGTCGCGCTGCCCCGCTGAGGGGCGCGCCGAGAGGTCGCAAGGGTGCTGAAAGATTCAGGCTTCACAATGCTGTAACAACGGACCTAATATAGAAAGGCAGATGCCGAATCGATCAGGAGTTAGCCTTGACGATTGCAGTTTCTCCCCAGGCCCTGCCGGCGCTCGTTCTGAATGCCGACTACCGGCCACTGAGTTATTATCCCTTGTCGCTCTGGTCCTGGCAGGACGCGATCAAGGCGGTCTTCCTCGACCGTGTGAACATCATCGCCGAGTACGAACACTCCGTCTGCTCGCCGAGTTTCTCGATGCGGCTGCCGAGCGTGGTCAGCCTCAAGACCTATGTTCAGCCGACCCGGAACCCAGCCTTCACTCGCTTCAATGTCTTCCTGCGCGACAAGTTCGAATGCCAGTATTGCGGCTCGCCCGACGACCTGACCTTCGACCATGTCATCCCGCGCGCCCATGGCGGCGAGACGACGTGGGAGAACGTGGTCGCCGCCTGTTCGCCCTGCAATCTGCGCAAGGGATCGAAGCTCCCCAAGCAGGCCGGCATGGTGCCGCATCAAAGGCCCTACCGGCCAACGGTGCAGGATCTGCACAACAATGGCCGGCTCTTCCCGCCGAACTATCTGCATGAAAGCTGGGTGGACTATCTCTACTGGGATACCGAACTGCAGCCGTAAGGCCGCAGCTTGAGCTCCGTTGGCGCCGCCTTTTTAGGGCAGCCGCTCCCGCCTCAGACGGTGGGCTTGCGCAGCGCGCCCCAGAGAGCGATGGCCGCAAGTGCTGCACTCGTCAGCACGTTCCAACCTGCAAAGGAAAGGCCGAGTACGCGCAGCGTCGCGTCGGTGCAGGAAGGCGCCTTTGTGGCGTTCAGCGCATCGAGCACATTGACCGGCGTTTCGCCGCCTGTGGCCCCGATTGTGCAGGTCGCGGGGCCTTCCCAAAACCTCCACTCGACGCCGGAATGGTAGATGCCGAGACCCATGCCTGTGATCATCAGCAGGGCGACCGCGATCAAGAGAACTTTGGTGATGATTGGCGGGAGGCGGAAGACGGCCGAGAGGACGGCGAGAAAGCCGACGCCGATGCCGATGTAATAGGGATTGCGCTGCATCAGGCAGAGCGCGCAAGGGATATAGCCGCCGATATGCTCGAAGCCCAGAGCCGAGCCGACGACGATCGTCATGCCGAAGGTGACGAGAACGGCCGCAGAGCGGTCGGGGTGGCGATTGAGAATTGCGAGCATCGGATAGGGCCTGCAGCTGATTTCGACGTCGCCGGCAGGAGCGCCGGACAGGCCGGGTTCTATTGCGTTTGCGAAGGCGTGTAAATCACCGGTGGCTTGGACGATCCGTGCAAGTCTGCGTGATGCAACGCACGGGCTGCCCGGTTGAAGATGCGCGCATATTATCGAATGACATTGCGGTAGAAGTGCGAAAGCCGGGCTGCCGGATGCAGGTCAGAACGTGGCCTAGAGCAACTTCAACCGTGCCGAAAAACGGGTTCCATCGCTGCCATCAAGCGTATAGCTGCCGTCGAGTTGCCGAAGAGAGCCTTCCATGAGTTTCGTTCCGGTGCCTCTCGCTGCAGTCGCCGAGTCGAAGCCCATGCCGTTGTCCGCTATCGTGAGCGCTGCCATGTCCTCCGTCTCTTCCCTGTGGAGGCTGATCGTGATCCTGCCGCTTGCCTGGGTCTCGAAAGCGTATTTGAGACTGTTGCTGACGATCTCGTTGACGAGGAGGGCGAGGGCGGTCGCGCGGTCGTTGGACACGCTCAAGGGAGCAAGATCAAAGTCAACATGCACACGGCTACCATAGGCGCCGATCACGTTTTCAGTAACGCGGCGGACCAGTTGGGCAGCATCCAAGGCGGCATAGGCATCGTGTTGATAGATGAGTTCATGGACTGCGACCATGGCCTTGATGCGGTCCGTCAGGGCCTGCGATTGTTCTCCCGGCTTCAGATGAATGCGGATCAGGGACATGACGGACTGCAGATTGTTCTTCACCCGGTGATGGATTTCTCGCAGCAGCAGTTCGTTCTTGTCCAAGGCGTTTTGGAGTGCCGTTGCCTGAGCATCCTGGATGCGAAGGAGACTCCTGATCCGAAATGCCGCTCCGATCGAGCCGAGGCAGGCGAGAGCCGTTACAACCAGCAAAATCTCGATGTTGTGCCAGAAGGGCCGCATGAGCAGGCCCAAGTCCGCTGCAGCGACGGCAACGAAGGGCGTGCCATCGACCTTTCTGTAGCCGACGATCCGCTGCACACCATCGAGCGGTGACGCTTCAGCGATGTATGTGCCGGTCGGTGCACGCTTGAGGTGATCCGTAAAGAGGACGTAGCCACTCATGTCGAGGCCGGCTTCGGGCTTGGGGTAGCGCGCGACCAATTGTCCATCCTCTCGGATGAAACTGACCGCAAAATTGCCCCCGAGATTGACGGCTTCCCAAATCGGCTTCATCAGCTCCGTCGAGAGCGACACGGTGACGACACCCGCAAAAACCCCTGCCTCTTCGAACCGACGGCTGAAGACGAATATCTGGTCGCCGCTGAGGCGGCTGATCAGGAGGGAGGAGACGTAGTCCTCACGGCCGGCCTCGAGCGCCTTGAAGTATTCGCGATCACGGATGTCGATTGGCTTCAGACCGGGGTCGGTGGAGTAAAGCGTTTTTCCGTCGGCGGCGACCACGTAGGCCTGGACCGCTCCCGGCAGGCCCTGCAGGGCACTGCGGATGTCTTGTACCGCGCCAACCCGTGACGGTTCGCGCCCGCTTTCAACGAGATCAACGAGCCGCCCCGTTGCCTGGGCTCCGAACTCATAAATCCATTTCGCATGCGTGGCGACGACAAGGCTCGACGTGGAGACGCGGTCTTCCGCCGCTTTGACAGTCGCGTGATACGATTGAAACGCCCAGGATGACGCCAACGCGATGAAGCCTACCCACGCCACCACAATGGCCATGACGACGAATTTCTGGGCTTTGCCAGGTGCATATCGCTCCATAAATGATCCCGGCCCTGCGGTGTAGCTCATCTTCGAGCCTGCCGCGAATTTATCCCTTAAGTATCGAAGGGTAGGGCATGCTGAACATCCTATCAACCCAGGATGAGCAATGACTTGCTCGTAGAAGCGGCTGGCAATCACGCTTGCCACACAATCCCGTCAAATCGGAAAGATTTTGTTGGAAAATGGTGCCCCATGCCGGTACCCGGTTCGGAGCGGCCAAATATTTAATTCAACGATTTCAGGCGACTAAGAGGTGGCTCCGTCCCTTGGTTTGGTCATCTGTGTACCAGATTTGCCGCAGATGTGTACCAGAATTTTGGGCTGCAATCTGGTTTGACCGATGCTTCAGCCTGAATTGGCTTGATAAGCATTCAACGATGCGCTTCGAATATGTCTAGCTATCTCAGACAAGAGCGCTGGTTAAACTACGGGGGCGGGGGAATGAGCTGGAGGGTGGCAACAGCCTTCGGGATTGCAGCAATCAGCTGTGCAATTACCCATGGAGCGGCCTTTGCAGGGTTCAAGAGCAACTATGCACAGTGGCGCGAGACTGACAGTTACGGTCGCAATATGTACGTCCAGGGGCTGTATGACGGTGTGACCAGCGTCATGGCCACAGATGCAGGACAGTGGATGCTTGCGAAACACTCTGGCGTCCTGAAGTGCGCTGCTGAGCTCAGCTTGACCGCTGACATGATGTCCGAAGCAGTGACGAAGCACTATCAAGACCATCTCGATGACTGGGCTTTGCCTCCTGCCCTGGTGTTCGATGTGGTGATGCAGAGGATCTGCCTGACATTCATCAACTCCGAGCGGCAAGCACGAGGCCTTGGACCCTGGGAGCAGCAAAATGGATCCATCATGAGCAGCATGAGGTAATTACTGATCGCGAAAGGCTGCAATCATATCCCTTGAAACATCTTCGGCAAAACAGATGGGTGCGTATCCGCCAGGTTTTGAATAGGCACTTCTCTTCGCGCATCGTCGGCCTCCGCGATCTCTGCTGTACGGGCAAGGGCATGAGCCTGGGTAACCTGCAATCGATTGGGCGATGATCCGTTGGACTATAGTCGCGTCCGATATGTTCGGTAGCGAAGGGGCTCGCTCCTTTGGAGGAGATTTGGCTTCTTGAGGTGCCCGACGCTCTGGCTGCGCGTTTGACAAGAACCGAGTAGCTATCCAGCCCCTACGTTGCGTCAGTTGGTCCTGAACTTCCGACCACTCAGCCCTCCTGGCCATCCGCTGAACTTCCCGACCCTTGTCGAAACGATCAATGATCGCCTGTTCGGTGCTCGGGCCAGCGCGAAAGGCAACTCCATTGCCGGTCACATACATCGCTTCTGCCGATGTTGCATCCGTCTGGCTTTGCTTGGTTGTATCGGAGTGGACTGGGGCTGTAATCGTTCCGGGTTGCTCAGGGGCTACGACGGAGGGCTGTGGGGCAGAGTATGGCGTCGATGGCTTCTCATCTTCCCGCCCAAACAATGCGAGTGCGGCTAAGAACAACCCAACCCAAGCAGCAACCTTCCGCATCAGGACTTCTCCTGCTGGGCTCTGACCACTATTTCTTTGGCCTGATCACCCTCGGGCTGATGTTGTTATAGACCTGCTGGGCGTCGAATGAACCGGGCGGCGATGCTGCACCGCTTGGAAGCTTAAGTACTTGCACGATCAGGTCTTGCCCGGGCTTGACGATGTCATAGGTAACGCCCGGGTTATATGTGGTGTATGCGGTGTTACCGTAGACGTTGGTCTGGAACGTTCCGGCGGTCGAGCCCACGGACCGGTTTGTCGCATCATTTGCGGTGACCACGAGGAAGTGGGTGCCACCGGCAGCCAATGTTACCTCGGCAGCTTTCAAGAGGCTGTAGTCCTGAATTGTGGTTGGGTCAGTAAAGCCGTTTCCTCTAGAGGAGATGCGATAGGTATCGTTGGTAATAGGAGCAGCAGTAACTCCCCCGGTAGCACCCATCTCCTGATACTGCGTCTGACATCCGGACAAAATTGCGGCTGTTGCGACAGTCAGAACCAAACGCTTGAAAGTCATGGAAATCTCCCCCTGTTCACGTCAACAAAGGAGAAGTGCCCTGTTAAGTCAACCTAGGGCTGCGACTAATTTTGACATTGGGACGCCTCTGGGTCAGATGCATTCTGCAGATAATCTCGAATAGTCGGCTACTGCCTCCACAACACCAGCGAAGGATCACTGCCAGGAGAAACCATCTGTGGTCCCAGTCTCAGACTGATCGCCTTGTTCAGGCGCTCCAGCCCGGGTGTTCAGTAGACTGCATGGGCAGCTGCGGCCATTGAAGCTCACAGGTCTTAGGGAGGTCGTACTGCTCAGCCAGGGGCCGTGCCCCGATGCTCAATCACGACTTCAGCTCTTTAGTCGCAACGTCTTCAGCGTCGGTCTCGGGTTCCTTGGCTCGTGTCTTTCGGGGCCGCTTGGGTACGCTGACCGCTCCAAGTTCCTTCTCGCGTCGCCGTTTTTGTGCTGGCGCAACGATAGCTTCAAAGACAAAGTTCTCCAGAATTTCCATGAGCAAGTTTAGGTCGCCGGCCTTGGGCTCCCAGCTTCGATGTGCTGAGGCGCTTCCAGCCTCGATCACGGTTTCAAGCTGTGGCCTCTCCGCTTGGCGGAGGAACCCCTTTTCGATGAGCTGATCTAGCTTCTTGGCAAAGGGCAGCGCTTCGTCCACCCCGATTGCGGAAGCAGTAGCATCGAACGTGGTTCTCATGCCAATGGCCGCAAGCACCCTAAGGTCGTTCTCCAAGGCGCCGTACGTCTCATTGAGGGCGACATGAATGGATTTGGTGTTCTCTTCTGCAGGAATTTCATAGAGCCAGTCCGCTCGCTTCCGCCGTGATAGGGTTGGCCAGTACTCCACCGTTTCTCTGTAATGCTGGTCGTACTCGCCTAATTCGTTCTCAAACTCGTCGTAGTCCTCCGAGTTGGTCTTGGTGACCATGAGAAACACGTAATCGCATCCTCTACATTTCATGACCCTCCAGTCATTAATCCAGTAGAGGTACTCGGCTTCATTTCCGCTTTCTTTGTAGTGCGAGACCACGTCACAGTTGCGCACATCTCCGCATCTTGCACAGTGGGCTTTTTGAATGGAGTTGACGATTTCTTCTGTCACATGCGCTCCGAGAGCTGGCAGCCAGGTTGTTGGTGTGAAGATGCACCAGAATTGGCGCGTCGAACAAGTTTAAATGCTAGCAGCAGCTTCCGTTACCCCCGCGTTTCTGGGCGAAGTCTCTCCGTTCGCGGAGCATTGAAATTTCAGCAAGATTTGCCCCTGATCATCCCGATCTTCACAGGAGATCACCATGGTCAGACTTAGGGGAAACAGATTTCAAGCCGATGTTATGATTGCCGGAGTTCGATACCGGCAGAGCTTTGGGACGCGGGAGGAAGCGGAGGACTATGAACGTTCCCTGCGCTTTAAAAAGACGGCTAATCGCAAGCTTGGCTTTCAGGATTTCTATCGGACCCACTTCGATTATCTCTGGGGCGACAACAAGGCCCCCGAGGCAACACGCACCTGCCTGGAGATGCTAGACCGCTACATCAAGCCCAAGACCCGACTTGCGGAGATCGACCGCGTATTCGTCTTCGATCTTGTCACCCGAATGAAGGCCGATGGCGTGTCGAACAGCACGATCAACAGAAGGCTCTCGGCGCTGTCCAAGGTGCTGCGACATGCTGAGAACCTAGAGATCACCCGGCGCCCCCACATTCCATTCCTGAAGGAACCTCATGGGCGTGAGCGCACGTTGTCGGACAGGGAGGAGGACAAGATGGTTCGGTTCTTCGAGCACATGGGGTTGGACTGGGCGAAGGCGCTGACGACCTTCCTCCTCTATTCCGGGTGCCGGACTGGGGAAGCATATGAGCTTACACGTGACAGCGTGGAAAGCGGGTACATCCATTTCGGCTATGCCATCACTAAGACCAAAAAGAGCCGGGTGGTGCCTCTGGTTGAACCCGCTGCCGAAGCCTGGGCTTTCATGTGCGCTGCCTCTGGCAAGCCTAAGCCGCTTGACGACTATTCACGGAATACCTTCAGAGGGCACTGGAACCTGCTGCGGATCCACATGGGACTGCAAGATGATGATGAGTTCGTCCCACACATGCTCCGTCACACCTGCGCTAGCCGTCTTGTGTCCAGAGGCATTCCGTTGCCCAAGGTCATGCTGTGGATGGGCCATGACTGCATTCAGACCACGTTGCGCTATTCGCACCTTGTGCCACATGACCTAGACGAAGCTGCAGCGGTGCTGACGAGCAGACCCCCGTCGGCCATGGACAGACGCAGGAGAGACCCCAGACACCGATAGGCGGAGGCCATGGCAAAACACACAGATAGCCCATGTGGAGGCTATCGGTTGGCATTGAGTGATACTGAGGCAGGAGCCATGGTCACCTAGAGGCTCTGCCATAGTCAGGGGATTGATGATGTGATCATCCCCTCTCTTCGTCAGGAGCCAAGGACAGTCATGGATGATCCATGAGCAGGATCCATGGTCTACCCCTGCCGGGTCGGGTCCATGGTCTCTCCATGGTATATCTATAGTGTGAACCAGGGGAGGGGGAACCCCCATCCTACTGTGGTCCCTATTCGGCAACGTCAGTGATAGTTTGGCCTCAAGAGTTGAATTTCATCAATCTGCAATCTCTGGTATGGTGCAAGTAGTCGTTGCTGGAGGGTAAGATAACTAGGGGGTTTGAAGTAGGGGAATACCTGAGAATGGCGATGATCCTCGCACAGGAAGAAAGAAAGCTTTTCCTGGTCTATCTGATTAGAATGGCTTTACTAGAGATTGAGAGCCATCAGCGACGGGAGACTGCAAAGAAGTGAATAGCTATGAGTTTCGCGGGAGCATGGCCGATGTCTGCTTGAAGCTACAGACGCTGCGGGAACTAGCAGATGAAACTGGAGCGGATGTCCTTGCCTACATTTTGGAACAGGCTGAGGAGGAGGCTAAGAAGCTCGCAGAGAGGCAGACGCGTCAACCGCCCAACAGGACAAGGTGATCTTCAGGTAGTGGTCGCTGAAGGGCCTTGGCTTCCGACCATGGAGCCGTCATCCATTGCTCGATATCGTCCTCCGAGGTCAGCAACACCGGCATGGCCTTGGGATGGATTGGGGCGACAACGCTGTTGGGCTCGCAGGTCAGGAAGCCAAATAGATCGGTCGTAATCAGCCCCTCCTTGACCTTCCTGACGCTCTGCCACTGCGGGACCCAGATCCCGGCGAAGGCCATCAGCGGCTGTTCTGGGCTTGCTGCGAACCATGCATTTGGCGTCCGTCCACCCTCCTGCTTGCTGGCTGGGTCCGGCTCCGCAAACCGGGTTACAGGCACAACGCAACGGTTCTCCGGCCCGAGCCATCGCTGCCAGTGTTTGCTCTGGGTGTTGCGGACATTCGTGGTCCCTCCGTCCGGCTCCATCTTGAGGAGCACATCGAAGTCCACCTCTTTACCCTTTGCCCGGAGCTTGTCAGCCCGCTTAGAGGCGGCGTCCAGCAGCGCCTTGGACGAACTGGGCAGACCCCAGCGAACCATGGCCATCTCTCGTCCCTGGGCCGTATTGCGGACAACAGGAGCATTCCGATCTGGGTAGATATCCATGCTGGGCTCAAGGTTGCCCAGGCTGTCGATCATGGCCTTGGTGATGGCCCGGATCGCCTCTTGGTTCGTGGTGATGTTGTAGAGATTGCACATGGTTTAGCTCTGCGATCAGATATTTATGAACCACTGGGGATAGCATCTACAATTAACTCGCCTTTTACGAATAGTCGCGCACAAGAGGCCAAACAGGAGTTGCACCATGCCCTTCACAGGAACTGTCGGCCTACCGTACACCAGGCGCACAATAACGGAAGCACTTGGGCTTAATCCCACTCACCAAGGCAAATGGGGTACCGGTTACCCGAGCCATGACGACGAGTTCTTCGTGTTCGCCAACATTGATCAAGCCGGTCAGACAGGACACGATTACAACAACCATTGGATTGATGGCTTCCTCCACTGGACGACTGTGGGCGACGGTCAGCTTGAGCACCCGACTGTGGCTAACTTGGTGTCAGGCCGATACACTGTGCATGTCTTTTATCGTTATTCTGGTCGCTCTAGCTTTATCTATGCTGGTCCAGGTGTTGCCACCAATGTCCGCTATGTTCCTGCAGAGGGCGACGGTAACCCCGAGGGCGGCGAAGTACAGCTGACGTGGGAGTTTCCGGAGCGAGTTACCAATCCTCGACTTCGGTGGTCGTTGGCGGATGAGGGCTTTGATCTCGATCCCCCGCTGAGACACATTCAGTCAGCGACCAAAGCAGGCCTCACGGTCTACATAAAGCAAACCGAGGAAATGCCTCTGGTCCTGCCTCCATATTATGCCGATCTTCGGGCGGCGCTCGGAGATGTCGAAGGAATAATGCTGGAGCCGCCCGGAGCATTCTATCACTATTCGAACATGGCGGCGTATCCGCGGCGGGTCCACACCGGTAACCGTCCCATACACTTTGGCGTGGCTGTAGGATTTGCGTCCGATCAGGCCATGGATGAGTTAGTGGGTGAGTTTGTAAACCTAGATCCCATCCTGCGAGAGGAGCGGGAAGTCGAAGACAGGCGCCGTGGACGTCGGAGGCGACCAGTCGGAGTAGACCCCAGAACAGAGACCGAAGCTGTACGTGCTGAGCGTCTGGGTCAGGCCGGATTTCGAGCCGACCTACTCGACCGACACAACGCAGAATGCCCTCTGACCGGCATCGCAATGCCAGAACTACTCAGAGCGTCCCACATCAAGCCGTGGCATCAGTCATCAAATGATGAACGCCTCGACCCCAACAATGGTATCCTCCTTAGTATTCACCTGGATCTTCTCTTCGACAAAGGCTTGATTACGTTCAATCAAGACGGGACATTAGAGGTCTCGCCTCTCCTCGATCCTAGAGTTGGTGACCTTTACAACCTCAGGAACCTCCCAGAACTTCGGTTTGGACCGGAAATAGAAGCCTACATGGCCTATCACCGAGGCAACGTGTTCAGGAGGTAAGGGCTGAGCCACATTGGTGTACAGCAGCACGGAAATCAAGGTCCCCTAGCTGGGCTGAATGGGCCTAGCTTTGGGATGCTGCTGAGTTGTTTGCTAAAGCCCGATAAACGCTCGCCTTGCTTAGCCCCACCTTGTGCATGATCTCGCGGATCATAAGTCCTTGGCTGCGAAGCTCGCGTATCCTAGCCTCAACGTCCGGTGTCGCTTTGGGCTTCCGCCCAAGCTGTTTCCCGTCAGCCTTTGCTTTGGCGATACCGTCCATCTGTCGCTCGGAACGGATCGCAGTTTCAAACTCTGCGAACACTGCCAGCATTTGCATCATCGCGCGACCTGCTGGGGTGGCTGTGTCAAAGCTTTGGTCCAGCACCCGGAACGCAACCCCTTTGGACTGCAGCTCCTTCACAATCGAAAGTAAGTCGGAGGCAGACCTCGCTAACCGATCGATCTTGGTGACGACGAATGTGTCGCCTCTGCGCACGAACTTGAGCGCCTCCTTCAACGCTGGGCGGTTCGTGTCGACGCCTGAGCGCTTCTCCTCGTAAATGTGCTCTGGAGCGACCCCAGCCTCAAGCATCTTGTCCCGTTGGACCTCTAGGCTCTGCCCAATGGAAGAGACGCGGATGTAGGCTACAAGTGTCATGTCTCAAAATCTCTCAGACGTTTCGATTAGATCGATATGAGACATGATTTGAGACACGTCAAGAGACGTTCTCAGTGCGCATACAATTTGAGACCCGTGACCGGCGCAACTACTTCGGCCCCATTGCGCAGACCCATACCCATGATAAACCACTGTTAGTTGCAGGGAGGACTAATGACCAAGTGGCGTGATGATGTGGAGGCTGCCTTGCGCAGCATTGGGGGGCAAGGCACGCTCTCTGAAATATACGAAGCTGTTAGGAGTGTGAGGCAAGGTAATCTGCCGCCGTCATGGCAAGCAATCGTTCGCAGGGAACTTGAATACAATTCCAGCGATAGCGATAGCCATCAAAAGCGCTTCGACCTCTTTTATAGCGTCAGGGGAATTGGCTCGGGCGTTTGGGGCTTGAGGGAGTTGGAAGCTCGGCCCGTTATAGCACTTGATGCTGCCGAGCCCCCCGCGCGTATAGTCACAACGGTCGTGCGAGTTATCAGAGACACGCAGATGACGGGTCGCATTAAGCGGTTGCGGGGCAATAAATGCCAGATTTGCTCTTGCGTTTTGAGGCTCCCCGATGGCCGGAGCTATTCCGAAGCTCATCACATTCAGCCGCTGGGGTCACCTCATAATGGCCCCGATATTGCGGCCAACATTCTCGTTGTCTGCCCAAACCATCATGCGTTACTGGACTTCGGGGCCATGCGATTGGATCCGTCTGCTTTGATCCATCACGATGCACATCGCATCGATCCGCGCTTCATCACCTACCACAACGATGTCGTTGCAGCCGAAGTTGTTTCTGAAAAGACACCCCCGGCAGGGGGGTGACTGCGAACGGCCTTTCATCAGATGGGCGGCTCAGATGTTTGGGCCAAACATTTCCGTCATGGCCGTTAGCCGCTACAGCTCTTCTTGCTCGTTCGGATAATCTGAAGGCACAACGGAAATCCATCCAGTGCGAGGTGGGCGGCGGAAGCCGGTAGAGATAGACTGTCCTTCGGTCATGTACACGTTGCCGCCTCGGTGGATGCAAGCACGGATAACAACGTTCCTGGGATGGTCGGGATCGGCTTTCGCTGAGCTGACATAAGCTTCAAATCGATGAGATTGCGCCCTCGTTGGTAGCTTTGGTCCCAGTATTCGGTCACAGATTTCAGAGCTTAGGTTTCGTCGTGAACCGTGGTGAGGTACTTGAAACTTGTCCACCCCAGGGAAGGTAACTCCCAGAAGCGGCGCATAGTTTAGCGCTTCCGTCAGGCCTTCTCGACCCGCGTCCGCAGTCAGCAAAATCCTTTCACCACACAGCACCCCGTACTGCACGACACTCATTTCATTCTCTCGACTGATATCCTCGGGTGAGAACGCCTCAATTCCCCATGAGGCAAGCGTGTAGCTTATCATGCTCTTTGCGGCCTCCATCAGTATTGAGGCAAATCCAGTACCTGTTGAAGCTTTGGTTCCAGTAGAGGTTTCAGGCGTTCTGTCGGATTGCCAAACGCACTGTAAGAAGCGATCGCGGGACGGCGCCAGGACTACAAACGGACCAATCCAAGCACCCTGCAGCGGCTCAAAGATGGGAATGTTGCGCCGAATAGCAATCTCTTCCAGAGCAGCGAGATTAGGGTAAAGATCGCGTAGTTTGGTTACGAGAGCAGCTCTGCTGGAGTATGTGGGAAATCCCTGCATCAACATATCAGCGTAGTGCCATGGCCGCAGCATCCATAGCTTCCCGACCTGAAAGGCCTCCAGTACTGCTCGAAGACCCACTGTGTGGTCGCCGTCCGGATGAGTGGCAACAACATTGTCTATGTAGGTTGGATTGCCGTAATGCTCGCGGATGTGAGATACCAAGCGATCACCCGTTTCCGCAAAGCCACCATCAACGACGTGGATGTATTCGGTGTTGTTTATCGAGTATCGAAGCGAGATTGCGTCACCGCTTTTTTGGGTCTCGACTGCGAGGAAGTCCAGCTCGTAGAAGTCAGCCATTTACGTGTCGTCCAGCCAATGATACCTCGTCCGAGGATTGCGGCCATCGGCGCACTAATCAACTATTGGTGGGGCAGTAAAGTTGGACTACTTTGACTTATACACAATAAAGGCAAGGGTCGCTCCTGCGCTTGTAACTGTTGCCCCGGCCTTGGCATTATTCATAGCAATTCTTGATCTGCAGTCCTTCGATGCAAGTCAGATTTGGGCCACGCTCGGACTTTTGGTGATATTGTTGGCTTTGTCGAATGTTTCCCGAGACGCGGGTCTCCGGGTTCAGCGCCGGATCTATCGAGACAATGACGGGCGGCCAACTTTCGATCCTCTCTACTATTCCGACCTGACATTCAACGACGAGACCAAACTGAGGTACCTTGCCTTTTTAAGCGCCAAAATTCGTCGACCGTACCCAACTATGGAGCAAGCAGCATCAGATCCGGCCATGGCGAAACGGTTCTATAATGATGCTGCTGCTTGGTTACGCGAGGCCACTCGGGATACTTCGAAATTCAGGGTCCTCTTTGATGAGAACATGACCTATGGCTACTTCCGCAATCTGCTGGGTTTAAAGTGGCTAGCGGTGGCAATAAACATGTCCGTTAGTTTCTTCTGCGCCCTGGTCATCCTCGAGCATACGCTCGCATTTAAAGAGACCGCTGATCGACTACCGTATGTCTTCGCAGTAAGCGTTATTCACTTGGTCTATGTATCGTTCGGTGTGACGGAGGCCAAAGTGAGAAGCGCAGGAAAGCGCTATGCGCGGCAACTGCTTCTATCTTGCGAAACCCTGGAGAATGAGGCGTAGCGTGATTACCCATCGTACTCAGCTGGCTGGGGCTGGACTTCACCCAGGTCCATACCAAAGGCCCGTTTCATCGCTAGTGTCGTAGAGCGCAACTTCGCCCTGTCGCTTCCGTAGGTGCGGTTGCCCACGCCGCCGAGTGCGTGACCGAGGATCAGGTTCTGTTGTAACTCTGAGGCTTCAGCGAGGATAAGTCGATCCTTCATGTTGTGCCTCAAAGAGTGTACCGCATGTGCGGGGTCCTCGGTCACCCGTCGGACGTATTTCATGAGTGCAGCAGAAGCATTAGTTGGGCCACTTTCTTTCCCGTACTTACTGAAAAGCATCTGTCGTTCGCCAGCTGCAGAACGTGCTTCCTCTGCTGCCTCCAGAGCGTCTCCAACCAGAGGCACCTCGCGCTTGGAGGCATTCGTCTTTATCCTGCGACCCTCATGCCAAGTCACCACCAGATGGGGGCATTCTTTCTCAAGGACAATGTCCTCGACCCTAAGCCCGGTAACTTCGGCCAAACGGCAACCAGTGCCTTCAAGCAGACGCCAGATGTACTGAAGATCGCTGTTCGCGCTGCTCAAAATGAGATTTCGGATGTGTTGCAGTGTCTCGTCAGGTAGAGGATCACGTAATTCGTCTTCTGGTTCCTCGTTTAGACCCGGAATGGGCAGTTTGGCGAAGGGGTTCATGCATCCCGCCAACTGCATCTCCGTGATGATATGGTTGAACATCGCTTTGACGACATTCAGGTCACGCTTGACTGACGATGGCTTTAGTTCTCCCGCGAGCATATGATCACGCACCAGCTTGGCATCCGATCTACTGAAGCGGGGTATGGTGGGAGGACGCCCAAGCGCAGCTTCAATATAGCCTGTAACTCGATCGAGGCGCTGGACCTTTTTCTTGATCTCAATTTCAGTTCCCGTGACGCGTTCCACGATGTAGAGCTTCTTGGCGTCCTCTAGTGTGGGCTCTGGACGAGCCGGGGCGCCACTATTCAGAGCTTGGACGACAAACTCATCCATCTTGCTTACACCGGTGGCTTCACCCGTTGCGGGATCAACAGGGTAGTCATCGAGGATCATGTCGGCGACAGTAGTGCGAGCGTGGTCCGCCGCCAAACTCTCCGGATCGGATGGGTCTACTGTGGCGTCGTCCGGATCAAACCCCATACGGCGCACCCTTGCGATACCCTCCAAATAGAACTCTAGCCTGGTAAGGATTGGCAATTCTTCAGGATTTGTTGTGGCGACCAGCACTTGTTCGGCTTTGCGTAGGACCTGTTCAAATCCCGCGTGGGTCTTGGGATAAGCGGCGAGAGCTTCGGCATAGTTCTTTCCCAGCGCCTTCACGAAGTTATTTTTTTTGATGATGGCTTGGAGACGAAGCGGGACTGGTCGCCTGTAGCGCCAAGCGCCGCTCGGAAGCTGCTGAGTGTAAGGGAGCATGAGACCCACGATTGTACCTTCCTTGTACCGAAATGTGTACCAAGGAAGAGACCTAGAGCACTGAACTAATTGAATTATCTGGCGAATGCCAGTGGTCGATGGTGCCCCATGCCGGAATCGAACCAGCACTCCTTTCGGAACTCGATTTTGAGTCGAGCGCGTCTACCAGTTCCGCCAATGGGGCACGGTCTGGACAAGCGCGACTTACCATGGGGCGCGGCGGGCTTGCAAGGGGTGCCGGGTGTCGTTTCTGTCAGGATTTGCCAGCGCGCCTCCGGGCCTGTTGACTGCCGGAGGTGATCGCCTAGCGTGTTGAAGCGTCTCTTCCGGAATGCTAGGAAAGACCGAGCCGCATGCGCAGTCGTGTGGGGCGACCCGGCCTGTCGTCGGGGCGATTTCACATCCATGGAAAGCAAGACGCATGACAACCTCAGCCAAGAAGATCCGCATTCCCCAGCCCGTCAAGCAGGTTGTCGTGGATGCGGCGCTGTTGCCGAAGGCGCCGGCCCAGCCCGTTGCTGCCAAGGGCAAGCGCAAGGCTAAGGCTGCAGCACCTGTGATTGCGAGCCCGGCCGCTGCCGTCGACGGCAAGGCCAAGGTCAACATCGTTGCGCCCGTCGCGCCGCAGGTGGCCGCCATGCGGCAGAAACTGAAGCAGCAGTCGGTGCAGTCGCAGATCGCCCGCGTCGATGCCGCGATCGAGGCGGGAACGGTTTCGTCGGCGGATGCCAAGGCACTCGTGCTGGCGCTCGCGATGAAGCGCCTCGGCTCTAAGGAAAAGGCCGAGAAGTGGTATCGCAGCCAGCATCTCGAAGCCTTTGGTGGCCGCACACCTGCCCAGATGGTTCGCGGCGGCGAATTGAAGGCGCTTGTTGCGCTGATGCGTGCGGAAGCGGCCCAGAACAAAGGCTGAGATTTGGCGGCGGCATGGTCCGCCTTGCTTGCTTTGCCGATCAAATCCCTATCCGTGCGTGGCGTCCATTCCGCTGCGGTCTGCCCTGCAAGGCGGCAGGGTTTGCGCGTGATTTACGCTGATATCAGCCCGTTATTGTGCATCTGCGAGATGAATGTTAGCAGAGACACCATGACGATCCGGATACTCAGCCATGCTGCTTGAGCCGCGCGATACTTTCGAGGCACTTCGCCGCGATTTCCGATGGGAGATCCCCGCCGATTTCAACATCGGGCGGGTGGTGTCCGACGACTGGGCCGCCAAGGCGCCCGAGCGTATCTGCCTTCAACATTTCTCGCCCGATGGCAAGCACCTCTCGATGACCTATGGCGCGCTTGCCGCGCAGTCCTCGGCGCTTGCGCATGGATTGACGGAGCTCGGTGTCGTTCCCGGAGATCGTGTGGCGCTTCTCCTGCCGCAATGCTTCGAAACGGTCATCGCGCATGTCGCGATTTACAAGATGGGTGCGATTGCGCTGCCGCTGGCGCTGCTTTTCGGCGAAGAAGCGCTGGAATACAGGCTGCGGGATGCAGGTTCCAAGGTCATCGTGACCAATGGTTTTGGCCTCGCGCGACTGAAGGCGCTGCGGGCCCGCCTGCCATCGTTGCAGAAGGTGATTTCGATCGAGGGTGCCGGTCCCGATGTCGTCGGCTTCCATGCGGTGATCGACGGCAAGCCGGATGTCTTCGAAATCGCGGAGAGCGGCCCGGATACGCCGGCGCTGATGATCTATACGTCCGGCACAACAGGGCCGCCCAAGGGCGCGCTGCACGGCCACCGGGTACTGGCCGGCCACATCCCGGGTTTTCAGCTGGCGCATGACTACTTGCCGCAGCCCGGCGACAAGGTCTGGACGCCGTCCGACTGGGCCTGGGCGGGTGGTTTGCTGAATGCGCTGCTGCCGGCGCTGATGCTTGGCGTGCCGGTCGTCTCCTCGCCGGCGCAAAAGTTCGATCCGCATATGGCATTCCGCATCATGGCCGAGATGAAGGTGCGCAATGCCTTCATTCCGCCGACGGCGCTCAGGTTGCTGAAGGCGGTCGAAAAGCCGCGCGAGGCTTATGACCTCGTGCTGCGCAGCATCGGTTCTGCGGGCGAATCGCTGGGCCGCGAAACCTATGAATGGGTCAAGTCGGCGCTTAGCATCGTGCCGAACGAATTCTACGGCCAGACGGAATGCAATTTCGTGCTGTCGTCGGCCGCGCATCTCGGCGTGACGAAAGGCGGCTTCATCGGCAAGCCGGTGCCGGGGCATGAGGTCGCGATCATCGATGCCGAGGGCCGCGAAGTGCCGATCGCCGAGACAGGCCAGGTGGCGATCCGGCGGCCGGACCCGGTGATGTTCCTCGGCTACTGGAACAATGAAAAGGCGACTGTAGAAAAATTCGTCGGCGACTGGATGAAAACGGGTGATCTCGGTCGGCAGGACGAGGAAGGCTATGTGCAGTTCTTCGGCCGCGACGACGATGTGATTACGTCGTCCGGTTATCGGATCGGGCCGGCGGAGATCGAGGATTGCCTGATCGGCCATCCGGCGGTGCGGCTTGCGGCGGTCATCGGCAAGCCGGATGCGCTCCGCACCGAGATCGTCAAGGCCTTCGTGGTGCTACAGGATGGTTTCGCCGGCAATCCGACGCTTGCCGCCGAGATTCGCGACTGGGTGAAAACCAGGCTGTCGATGCATGAATATCCGCGCGAGATCGAGTTCGTGGCGGAACTGCCGCTGACGACGAGCGGTAAGGTGATCCGCAGGCTGCTGCGGGACCAGGAAATCGCCAAGGCGAGCTGACGCAGGTCGGCTTCTATCGAGTTGCCAGGCCGGAGATCAGCTGCCGAAGCGGCGGTTGAGCACCTTGTCGCGCAGGATGCGGGCGATGTTGCGCGTGTTGCGGTACATGTGCAGCTGTGCACCGACCTGGCGGACGTCGCGGTCGGCATTGGGCTTCAGGCCGACCACCAGCGTGCCCATGGCTTCGCGTTCCTTCCAGAAGCGGCTCATGATCGGATGGTCCGGCACGGCACAGCTGTCGGTGCGCACGATGTTGGCGTCGTCGAGATGCCATTCGGTGAGGTCGGCCATCAAGAGCTTGCCGGGCGAGAAGCGGGCATAGGTCTCGTCGAAGGCGGTCTTCCAGGTATAAGCCTCGCCGGCCATGATGAAGACCACCATGGAGGCGATCGCGCGGCCGTCGAGGTCGAGCGTGTGGATGCGCACGGCATCGGCCTCGGCGAGATTGGTGATCGCCTCGCGGGCGAAGGCTGCGCGCAGGCGGTCGTTGACCATGGCGGAGCGCTTGCGCCCCTTCCAGCCGCTTGCTTCCAGGGCCAGGAATTCTTCCATCCGGAAGCGGATTTCTTCCGGCTGGCGGGCGACATTGTAGGTCACCGCCCCCTGTTCGGAGAGCAGCCGGAACTGCCGGCGCATCTCGCGCAGATGGTTCTTGGCGAGGGCGGCCTGCAAATAGTTCGGGCCGTCCTCGTAGCTCTGCAGCATGGGGCGCTGGTATTCGTTGGTGACGGTCAGCGGCAGGTCGCGGGCGAGCGCCACGGCGCGGGCGAGCTGGGCGAAGCGGCCTTCGAGGCGCAGATCCGGGATGACGAGCAGACCCGGCAGGCGCGCTTCCGGTCGGGCCAGCGCTTCGAGCAGATTGTCGATCGTTTCGGCTGCACCTTCCGCATCGACCAGAGGCGTGCCGAGCGGACCGAAGGGATTGGCCCAGATGCGGATGATCGACGGGCCGACCGAGAAGCCAGGCTTCTCGACCGAAAAGGGGAAAAGCATCCGCAATCGCGAACGGCGCTCGTCTTCGTCGCGGATGACGGCGAAGCGGACCTGGCGCTCCTCCAGCCGCGGCATGGCGGGGGCGAGGAAACGCGGGGCGAAGAAGACATTCGCTTCCATGACGCGATAGGTCAGGTATTCAAGTTCGTCCTGAAGCTCGTAGCCTGACTGCCCGGGATAGACGCTGAGGCGACGACCGGGGCGGCCGACAGCGACATCCATTTCCGCCACAGGCGCGGGAGTGCCACCGGCGAGACTGCCGACCAGCCGGTTGGCGTCGCTGTTCATGCTCTCGTTGTAGATGCGTTCGGTCATGGGCGGACGGCCTCCGGCCGGGGCATCTGGGCATGCACGTCGTCGGCCAGCATCGTAAGGACCAGACGTGGGCCTGCGGGCAACCATTTTTCCGCTGTTTCCAGAACAGTCATCGGTAAGGACGCAATACTTTTCGCTGGGTCGGATACGGGCTCCAGTGATGACAGATCAGGGTTAACGAAGTGTGGTGATGCGGGTTTGCGGGTTGTCCAAGTCGGCCGACTTTCGCGCCAAGGACACGCCGTTGAAGAGGAAGAGTGCCAGCGGAGAACGGCGGATGGCGCGATGAGCCGCATAGGAGAGCAGGAAGGTTGCAATGCAGACCAGCGCGAACTCCCCGACAGGTGGCCAGCTGGTCAGAAGGAAGAGGGTCGACAGAGCGTAGATGATGGGGTGATGCAGCAGGTAGATGCTGAAGGCCGCGTCGACGATGCGGTCGATGCGCGGGTCGGGGCGGTTCCCGAAGCGCTGGGCGATGCCGATCGCAACAAAACTGACGAGGAGGGCGGCCGCACCGTCTACGGCGTTGTAAGCGATTTCGAGGTCTGTTGCATTCCGCCCGCGCAGCAGGGCGGCGAAGATGGCCGTGATCGCTGCGAGTGTGGGAAGTGCCCAACCCTTTTGCCAGACGAAAGCGCTTCGGAGGTCTGGGGCGGCTCTCAGGACGACGCCGATGAAGAAGAAGGGAAGATAGCGGAGATAGGGATCGATGCTGTGGGCGAGGAGATAGGGCAGGGTGCCGTCGCGTGCGAGCATGGCATGGTGCGAGAGGTGGACGCAAACCTCCCATGCGGTGATGACGAGGGTCAGCACAGCTATTGCCGTGCGGGGGCTCATCATGCCGAAGCGGTGGAGACGCTGCACAAGTCCTGCCAGCGGGGGCTGGCGCAGCGGTTGCTGCAGGAGGACAAGCAGTGTGCTGTAGGCCAGCAGCGCTGGCAGGAACCAGAGATGCATGATCCAGCTGAAGCCGGGATGGGTGACGTCCTGTGCGGCCCGGTCGAGGGCGGTCGCCATCGGCATGGCACCCGTGACGGCGCCGTTGAGGTCGATCAGGGCAATCTGCAAGGGGGCGAGCAGCGCCAGGCCTGTCAGGAAGGGAATGCCGAGCCGCGTCAGGCGGCTGCGGAGCCATGAGACGGGAGGCTTTCGCTCCAGCAACATGGCGGCGAAATAGCCGGCGACGATGAAGAAGGCCGGCATGCGGAAGGTGACGAAGACGCCACTGACGAAGGTGAGAAACTCGCTCTTGTCGGGCGACTGTATGTCCCACACGACACGGGCGTTGTAGGCCATGGCCGCGTGATAGGGGATGCCGAGAAGCATCAGGAACGCGCGCAGCGAATCCCAATGATGTTCCCGCGCTGACGCAGCCGACATCCTGTCCTCCAACGAAAAAGGGGAACCGGGCCGGGCGGCGCGGTTCCCCTCATTGTTCAGAGGCTAAGGGCGAAAGATTGAGAAAGCCTCAAAGCCCCGGCGATCACGCCTCGAGCACGCCGTGGCAGTGCTTGTACTTCTTGCCCGAGCCACAGGGGCAGGCTTCGTTTCGGCCGACGGCACCCCATGTCTTGGGATCCTGCGGGTTGCGATCCTGCGGCGGGACCTGGGCGCCTTCGGCAAAATCGTCCTCGCCGGTGGTGGCGTCGAGGTGATGGCCCTCCATTACCGGCGGCGGGGTCGGGGTGT
>UBNV01000025.1 GCA_900466945.1 Hyphomicrobiales bacterium | reverse complement strand
GACGACGACGTCGAACACCGAACGAGGATTGCCCTTTTCCCGGTTCTCCCTCAGACGCCGGAAGATGTTCTCGACGTCGACGACGGCATCATCCACCAGCTCGCCGATGGCGATCGCCAAGCCGCCAAGCGTCATGGTGTTGATCGATAACCCCAGCAAATGAAAGACGATCGCGGTGACCAAAATGGAAACCGGAATGGCCGTCAACGAGATTGCCGTTGTGCGCGTGTTCAGCAGGAATACGAAGAGGATGATGGCAACGACAACAATTGCCTCCAGGAGGACCTTCTGCACATTGCCGATTGAGGTTTCGATGAAGTTGGCCTGGCGGAAAAGAACCTGGTCCGCCTTGACGCCTGAAGGCAAGGTCGCACTGATCTCACTGAGGGCTGCCTCGACCTCGCGGGTCAATTTGACAGTGTCGATATCAGGTTGCTTTTCTACAGAGACGATCACGGCAGACTGACCCTGATAACCGGCGTCTCCGCGCTTTAGGCGCGGTGCAAATCCGACTTCGGCGACCTGCCGCAGGAGAACCGGTTGGCCATCGACACTGGCCACGACTACGCTCGCCAGATGCTCGATATTTTGAGTACGGCCAACATTTCGGATCAGGAACTCGCGGCTGTACTGGTCGGTGAAGCCGCCCCCGGTGTTGGAGCCGAATTGCGCAAGAGCCTGCTCGATCTGTTCGAAGGATACGCCAAACGCCCGCATGGCAGCCGAATTCGGCGATACGCGATACTGGCGAACCTCGCCCCCGATCGGAATGACCTGCGCAACGCCGGGAATACTCAGGATGCGCGGACGGACGGTAAAATCGGCCAGTTCCCGCAACTCCATGGCCGAAATGGTTTCAGGCCCGGTCACAGCAATCAGCATGACCTGGCCCATGATCGAATTGATCGGTCCCATCTGCGGCACGACATTGGCGGGCAATTGCGGCTGCACGAGTGACAGACGCTCGGCGATCTGCTGGCGGTTGCGATAGATATCCGTGTCCCAGTCGAATTCGACATAGATGATCGAGAGACCAACGCCCGAAGTCGAGCGGACACGGCTCACGCCGGGAAGGCCGTTCATCTGGGACTCAAGCGGATAGGTGACGAGTTGTTCGACCTCCTCCGGGGCAAGCCCCTCGGCCTCCGTCATGATCGTGACGGTTGGCCGATTGAGATCCGGGAAGACGTCAACGGGCAAACGTGTGGCCGTGAAGGCCCCGTAGATCATCAAGACGGCCGCGATGGCCAAGACAAAGAGCCGGTTCTTGAGAGACTGGGAGACGAGAAAGTTGAACATTGGTGCCTCAGCGGATCTGGTTCAGGAGTTCGGCACCCTGTGTAACGATGCGCTTTCCGGCTTCGATCCCGGACACGATGAGAAGACGGTCACCATCCAGCGGCTCGGTGCGGACTTCTCTCGGTACAAAACGTTCCGCATTCGTGTGTTCATAGACAAGTGACTGGCCGTTCGAAGCACGGAGCACGCTCGTGCGTGGCACCGCGATCCCGTTTCGCTCGTCCGTGGTCGATGACAGAACGGTCAGCAACTGCCCGGCACGGATACCTTCTGCCTGGCCCTCGACGCTAAAATGTATCGGGATCGCCTGATTGCGATCAGCCAACCCGCTGCCCCGGTAGACGAGTGTGGCGGTGCTGCCATCCATGAACTTACCGCGCGCGGCTCCGATGACCGAATGCGCATCGAAGCTCAGCGCTTCGACCCAGTAACGGCTTGGGTCGATGATCTGGAAGATGACGGTATTGGGCTCGGCAATCTGTCCAGCGACAGCCTGGGCCGCTGCGATAACGCCTGATACGGGTGCGGTCAGTTTTTCAGCCGCCGTCGGTGCCTGTTCCAGATTGGCCCGCCGTGCCCTCAGTCCCTGGAGTTCTAGTGTTGCATCCTCGATCTCGGCGCGCGCCACCACCGACTTTAGCCGCTCGAAGCGTTGCAGCTTTCGTTCGACCAGCATGATCTCCTGGTCGAGCTCTCGGGCCTGCTGCTGCTGGCTCGTCAGATCGGCGGCATTGAGTGAGGGCTGGACCAGCGCCAGCACATCGCCAGCGGCGACACGTGTGCCGAGTTGGGGGAAACCGCCGGGCGGCGGTAGAAGCCTTCCCGACACGGATGCCTGGACATAGCCGGATGTGGTGGGGTCCGGGATGATGCGTGCCGGCAACTCGACGGTACCAGCATGGGCGGCCTGTTCGGTGAAGAGTGTCCGGATAGCGAGAATGCGCTGGGTTGTCTTCGGGACAAAGATAGAGCCATCGGCAAAACGCTGGGCGACATCCCGTTCGGCTGCTCGCGCCGTGGGTGCTGTTGGACTGGCGGCCTCCGACTGCGGTGTCCCGGCAAGCAGGAGGGCTGCCGCGATCGCAACGACAGATCCGGCAGGCTTGCGGCGGCGGAAGAGTGCAGCAAGGAGAAGCCCGACCACGATACCTCCACCACCGACGGCCCACAGTGTCATGTCCTGTCGCTGCAGCCGCGCGCCCACGTCCTGTGCAAAAGCCGAACTGATCAGGAAACCATCAGCGGCAGCCAGTGGGACATCGGCACTGGCCATCTCGGGGATCACCATTGTGACTGTCAGGACGTCGAAGAGGTCTCCGGCCATCACAGTGATGGCAAGGTCGTACGAGCCAGGCTTTGTCAGCCATGGTGCCGCCGCCACATAGGTGCCCTCGCCCGCAGCGTCTACCGTCAGCGTGCCCGACGGACCGTCGATCTCCAGTATCGCACCATCGACCGGTTCATTGCCCCTGAAGCTGTCGAGGAAGATT
>UBNV01000026.1 GCA_900466945.1 Hyphomicrobiales bacterium | reverse complement strand
TGGGTCGGGGTCGGCGGCGTGTCGCGGACCAGTTCGACGCGCGACATCTGCATGGTCACGGCATCGCGCAGGTTGGCGAGCAAGGCCTGGAAGAGTTCGAAAGCTTCTGCCTTGTATTCCTGCAGCGGATCGCGCTGGGCGTAGCCGCGGAAGCCGACGACCGAGCGCAGGTGGTCGAGGTTGACGATGTGCTCGCGCCACAGGTTGTCGATGGTCTGCAGGACGACGGAACGTTCAACATAGGCCATCAGCTCTGCGCCGAAGCGCTCGGCCTTATCTGCGGCGGCCTTGTCCGCGGCTTCCATGATGCGGTTGTAGATATCGTCTTCGGCAATGCCTTCTTCCGCCGCCCAGGCATCCACAGGCAGGTCGAGGTTGAGCGTCGTCGCAACCTTTTCCTTCAGGCCCTTTACATCCCACTGTTCGGCATAGGCGTTAGGCGGCACGTGGATCGCGACCATGGTCTCGATCACTTCGTGGCGCATGTCCGTCACGGTGGTCGATACATCCGTCGCGTCCATCAGCTCGATGCGCTGTTCGAAGATCACCTTGCGCTGGTCGTTGATGACGTCGTCATACTTCAGCAGGTTCTTGCGGATGTCGAAGTTGCGGGCTTCGACCTTCTTCTGGGCGCGTTCGAGCGCCTTGTTGATCCAGGGATGGACGATGGCTTCGCCGTCCTTCAGGCCGAGTTTCTGCAGCATGCCGTCCATGCGGTCGGAGCCGAAGATGCGCATCAGGTCGTCCTGGAGCGACAGGTAGAACTTCGAGCGGCCGGGATCGCCCTGACGGCCGGAACGTCCGCGCAGCTGGTTGTCGATGCGGCGGCTTTCATGGCGTTCCGTGGCGATGACATAGAGGCCACCGGCTTCGAGCGCCTTCTGCTTGAGGGCTGCAATTTCGGCCTTGATGGCTTCGGCCTTGGCATCGCGCTCCGGACCCGGCTCCATCTCGGCGAGTTCATGCTCGAGACGCATGTCGAGATTGCCGCCGAGCTGGATGTCGGTACCGCGGCCGGCCATGTTGGTGGCAATCGTCACGGCGCCGGGAACGCCGGCCTGGGAGACGATATAGGCTTCCTGCTCATGGTAGCGGGCGTTCAGGACCTTGAAGTCCTTGAAGCCGGACTGGCTCAGCATGTTGGCGAGCAGTTCGGACTTTTCGATCGAGGTGGTGCCGACGAGAACCGGCTGGTTGCGTTCGCTAGCAGCCTTGATTTCCTCGATGATTGCCTTGAACTTCTCCTCGAAGGTCCGGTAGACCTCGTCGTCCTCGTCGATACGCTTGATCGGCAGGTTGGTCGGAACTTCGACCACTTCGAGGCCGTAGATATTGGCGAATTCTTCCGCTTCCGTTGCCGCCGTACCGGTCATGCCGGCGAGCTTCTTGTACATGCGGAAATAGTTCTGGAAGGTGATCGAGGCGAGCGTCTGGTTCTCCGGCTGGATCTGGACCTTTTCCTTGGCTTCCAGTGCCTGGTGCTGGCCTTCCGAGTAACGACGGCCCGGCATCATGCGGCCGGTGAACTCGTCGATGATGACGATCTCGTTGTTGCGGACGATGTAGTCCTTGTCGCGCTGGAAGAGCTTGTGGGCCTTCAGCGCATTGTTGATGTGGTGGACGATCGCGACGTTCTCGACGTCGTAGAGGCTTTCGCCCTTGAGGAGGCCAGCTTCCCGCAGCAGGTTTTCGAGCTTTTCGGTGCCGACTTCCGAGAAGTTGGCCGAGCGCTGCTTCTCGTCGATTTCGTAGTCTTCTTCCGACAGAAGCGGGATGAAGGCGTCGATCGTGTTGTAGAGGTCGGAGCGGTCGTCGAGCGGGCCGGAGATGATCAGCGGCGTGCGGGCTTCGTCGACGAGGATCGAGTCGACTTCGTCGACGATCGCGAAATTGTGACCGCGCTGAACCATCTGGCCGCGCTCGTACTTCATGTTGTCGCGCAGATAGTCGAAGCCGAGTTCGTTGTTGGTCGCGTAGGTGACGTCGCAGGCATAGGCCGCGCGGCGCTCGTCGTCGGACAGACCATGGACGATGACGCCGGTGGTCAGGCCGAGGAAGCCGTACATCTTCGCCATGGTAGCCGCGTCACGGCGGGCGAGGTAGTCGTTGACGGTGACGACGTGCACGCCCTTTCCTTCGAGCGCATTCAGGTAGACGGCGAGCGTCGCGACGAGCGTCTTGCCTTCGCCGGTCTTCATTTCGGCGATCGAATTGTCGTTGAGGATCATAGCGCCGATCAGCTGGACGTCAAAAGGACGCATGCCGAGCGCTCGACGGGCGCCTTCGCGGGCGACGGCGAAGGCGGGGACCAGGATATCGTCCAGCGTCTTGCCGGCTGCCAGCTCAGCCCGGAACTCGGCCGTCTTGGCGGCGAGCTGTTCGTCGCTGAGCGCCTTTACCTTTTCCTCAAGCGCTGCGATCTGGGCGACGCGAGGGTTATAGGATTTTACGCGACGCTCGTTCGACGAGCCAAAGATTTTGCGCGCAAGTCCACCAAGACTGACCATATCGATGGTCCTTTCTGACCTTCGTCATATCGTTGATGTACCCATCGGGGCGCACGTGGCGCGGACGAATAGGCACAATGCGTCCGGAAACTACTCTGGACGCGAGGTTGCGTGACAGATAAGAGGGGGGTCGAATGATGTCAACGGCGCAGGCTGGTTCCAAATCCCTTCGGTCGCCGGGCATCTGACAATATTTTGCCCGATTCGAACGGTCTTGAAACGGTTCACCATCCGAAAGGTCTTTCATGCTTCGCCTCAATAAAATCGTGCTTGCCGCCTGTGTTTCCCTTTCTGCCCTCTATGGTGCGGCCTCCGCCCAGGACGCTACCGTGGTCGCCAAGGTCGGCGACGTCGAGATCACTCAGTCCGAACTCGACCTCGCCATTGCGAACCTGGATCCGCAGCTCGCACAGCTTCCCGATGAGCAGAAAAAGGTTGCGGCCCTCTCCGGCGCCATCGACGTGAAGCTGCTCGCTGCCAATGCGACCGCTGCCGGTCTGCAGGACGACGCGGAATACAAGCGCCGCCTTGCCTTCATCGCCGAGCGCGAGCTGCACAATGCATTCTTCAAGAAGAACGTCGTCGACGCCGTCACCGCAGACGAAGTGAAGGCGCGCTACGACAAGGAAATCGCAGCGCTTCCGAAGCAGGAAGAAGTGCGCGCCCGCCACATCCTCGTGAAGACCGAGGAAGAAGCCAAGCAGATCATTGCCGATCTCGACGCCGGCAAGGATTTCATCGAAATCGCCAAGGAAAAGTCGACCGATCCAAACAAGACGGAAGGCGGCGATCTCGGCTACTTCACCAAGGGCCGCATGGTTCCGGAATTCGAAGAAGTCGCCTTCGCACTGGAAAAGGGTGCCTATACCAAGACCCCGGTCCAGACCCAGTTCGGCTTCCACGTCATTCGTCTCGAAGACAAGCGCGATGCCCCGCCGCCGGCTTTCGAAGCCGTCGAGCAGCAGGTTCGCCAGCTTGTCATGCGCGACAAGTATCTTGCCCTCATCGAGAAGGCCAAGAGCGAGCAGAAGATCGAGATCGTCGACGAAGCTCTGCGCAAGGGCTATGAAGAGGCCAACAAGGCCGAGCAGCAGCCAGAGCAGCAGTAAGCTCTCCTTCATCCGCATCCAAATCAGGCCCGCAGTTTGCGGGCCTTCCATTACGGGCCGTTGCCATGTCTTCCAGCATTTCACCCCTCGCGCCGAAAACCTATGCCGACATGCCCGTCATCCGCGGTGTGCGGATGGCGACGGCTGCTGCGGGCATCAAGTACAAGAATCGCACCGACGTGCTGCTGATGGCTTTCGACCAGCCGGCTTCCGTCGCGGGCGTCTTCACCAAGTCCAAGTGCCCGTCAGCGCCGGTGGATTTCTGCCGCCAGAATCTTGCGCATGGCGTGGCGCGCGGCGTTGTCGTCAATTCCGGCAATGCCAATGCGTTTACCGGCGTCAAGGGCAAAGCCGCGACGGAATTGACCGCGAAGTCGGCCGCCGCTGCGCTCGGCTGCGGCGAAAACGAGATCTATCTCGCTTCGACCGGCGTCATCGGCGAGCCGCTCGATGCGACGAAGTTTTCCGGCGTGCTGGACCAGATGGCGAGTGACGCGACCGGCGATTTCTGGTTCGAGGCCGCTAAGGCGATCATGACCACGGATACCTATCCGAAGGTCGCGACGCGCAGCGCCAAAATCGACGGCGTCACCGTCAAGATCAACGGCATCGCCAAGGGTGCAGGCATGATCGCGCCAGACATGGCGACGATGCTCTCCTTCGTCGTGACCGATGCCGACATCGCGCCGGCCGCCCTTCAGGGGCTGCTTTCGGCGGGCGTCGAGCCGAGCTTCAATTCGATCACCGTCGACAGTGACACCTCCACTTCCGACACGCTGATGCTGTTTGCGACCGGGGCTGCGTCTGCCGACGGTCAGGCCAAGGTCGAGCGGGCGGACGATGCGCGCCTCGGCGATTTCCGTGTGGCACTCAACGACCTGCTCAAGGATCTCGCACTTCAGGTCGTTCGCGATGGTGAAGGTGCGCGCAAGATGGTGGAGATCACCGTCAAGGGCGCCGAGAGCGACCTCGCCGCGAAGAAGATCGCCATGTCGATCGCCAATTCGCCGCTGGTGAAGACCGCGGTGGCCGGCGAGGATGCCAATTGGGGCCGCATCGTCATGGCGGTCGGCAAGTCGGGCGAGATGGCCGATCGCGATCGGCTTGCCATCTGGTTCGGTGATGTGCGCGTTGCCGTCAACGGCGAGCGGGATCCCGCCTATTCGGAAGAGGCGACGACGGCCGTGATGGAGCGGGAAGACATTCCCGTGACCGTGGATATCGGGCTCGGCTCCGGCACCGCGACGGTCTGGACCTGTGACCTGACGAAGGAATATGTCGCCATCAACGGCGACTATCGGAGCTGACGTCCGAATGCATGCGATGGTGAGCAATCCCAACCTGCCGCTCGTGCGGCGTCTCGAAGCGGTCGGCTTTAGGGCTTGGCCGGCGAGCAACGTCGTCTATGACGGCAGCTGGCAGGTGCGACTGACCGGTGGCCATCCCGGCAAGCGGCTCAACTGCATCGTGCCGCTCGATCCTTCCGACAGTCGGGACATCGAGATCCGGATGGAGAAGGCGGGTAAACGCTTCGAGGCGCATGGGCGAACACTGCTCGTGCGCGAGACGCCGCTTTCGCCGAAGCCGCTGATCGACTTTCTTTCAGCCGATGGCTGGGAGAGGTTTGAGGAAGTGGTGACGATGACTGGGGACCTCGGTGGCATGACCTTTCCCGACACTCTGGACCATCTGCCGACGCAGGATGTCGGTCGCTATGTGGATGCGGATATCGCGGTCCATGGCAGCGATCCGGCGCTGAAGCCGGCGCTCGCGGAAATCATTACCGGCATCAAGCCCCCGTCCGGGCTGTTCGTCATCGAGGACGCAGCCGAAGGTCCGCTCGCGGCCACGCTCTGCGTCCAGGACAATGATCTTGCCGGCATTATGTCGCTTGCAGTCAGGGCGGATCGCCGCCGACAGGGGCTCGGCATCGAGATCCTGAGCTCTGCGCTTCGCTGGGCGCGGATGCGCGGTGCACGGACAGCCTGGCTGCAGGTGGTGGCCGAGAATTCGGAGGCGCTCGCGCTCTACCGCAAGATGGGTTTTGAAGAGGCCTATCGCTACGCCTACTGGCGAAAGGCGACCCAATGACCGAGGTGAAGAAGCCGATCCTGCTGGTCGCGGCCTGTGCGCTTGTCGATACCGACAATCGGATCCTGCTGGCACAGCGTCCCGAGGGCAAGTCTCTCGCGGGTCTTTGGGAATTTCCCGGCGGCAAGGTCGAAGCCGGGGAGACGCCGGAGGAAACGCTGGTGCGCGAACTCGAAGAAGAGCTCGGCATCCAGACCAAGGTCGCGTGTCTGGCGCCACTGACGTTTGCCAGCCATACCTATGAGACGTTTCACTTGCTGATGCCGCTCTATGTCTGCCGTCGCTACGAGGGCATCCCGCAGGGGCGGGAAGGTCAGGCGATCAAGTGGGTGAAGGCCAAGGCGCTTCGTGATTATCCGATGCCGCCGGCCGACGAGCCGCTCATTCCGGTTCTTCAGGATCTTCTCTGACAAAACGCTCATCAAAGCGGCGTCGTTAATCAAAAGTTTATACCCCGCGCTGCAATATACCCTCTGTTCATACGTCGAATACGTGTGTGGAGCGTAATATGGTAAACGAGGATTTCTGGAAGGCCGCACGGTCCCGAGAGCGGTCTTCGATCAAGACTGGCAGGACCGGGGTCCTCAACATCGCGTTGCTGTTCGGCACGGCTGCGATCGCGCTTTCGCTTGTCCTGACGCCGATGCTCGCCTCCAAGTCTGATCGCAAAACCCTGGCTTTCCAGCCGGACGAATTCGACATGATGACCACGGGTTCCATCCCGAAGGACGACAGCGGCAAACGGTATACGATCCGCCGCAGCGTGCTTCAGGAGACGCCGGGTTCCGTCTGCATCATCGACGGGTATGGTTCGGGCCAGGCCTGCTGACGGCGAATGACAGGTCAGGCTTCGTGGGGTGCGGCGCCTGAGCCAATAAACAACGAGGGGTAAGAATGCATCTCTTCCGCCAACTGCTTTCGGACCTTCGTGGGGCCACAGCCATCGAATACGGCCTGATTGCCGCGATCATGAGCGTTGCGTTGATCAGCGGCTATGGTGCCTTCACAGGCGCCTTGATGGGAACCTTCAACACAATCGAAACCAGGATTGTAGACGCCGGAAAATAGTCCGGGGCTGCATCGGTCATGGGTCGCGCCTGGTCGGGTCGAGAGCGTCTGCGAGGCGCATCTTGGCCGAGCCGGGTTTCAGCGGTTTCTGCTGGCTTTCATGCGGCGCCCAACCCGAGACGAAGACAATCGAAAAGGTGGCGCGGATGCGGCCATCTGGATCGGCAAACCTTTCGGCATAGAGTTCGGCCGCCCGCAGGAAGAAGCGGCGCGAGACCGGTCGGCGGCTGCGGCCATGAAGCGGGTTCGCCATACCCATGGCCTTCAGATCCCGCATCAGCGCGAAGATGTGATCATAGCGCACGGTGAAGCTTTCCTCGTCTATGACGGGAAGGGCGAAGCCGGCCCTTTGCAGGAGCGAGCCGATATCGCGGATATCGGCGAAAGGCACGACGCGGGGGCTCGCACCGCCATAGATCTCCGTTTCCGCCGCGAGCAGGACTTCCCGCAGTTCCGACAGGGTGCCGGCTCCCGGGATGGCGGCCAGAAGCAGGCCATCGGGTTTGAGAGCCCGTCGCATCTGGATCAGCATGCCGGGTGTGTCATTGGTCAAATGCAACGCAAGCGGCGAGAGAATGAGGTTCACGGACTGCGGTTCGAGGGGCACGCTCTCGTAGTTCGTGATGGCCACTGCCTGCCCGTCCTGGCCGAAAGCTGCATCGGTCTCGATCCGGCGCAGCCGCTCGATCTTGCCCGTGGTCAGCGCTGCCTTTGCCGCAAGACCGGTACCGCCGAAGAGTTCGACAGCGTCTTCAAAGCGGCGCTCGACCAGGGAAAGGCGGTCGGCGAGCTCGCGGGCGGCGAGTTCCAACAGGAAATCGCTGCCCGGCGCGTTGCGGGCAAGCGCGCGGGCGCGGTTGCGGGCGATCAGGGCTTCGTCGAACAGGTCGTTCATGGCGGCATTCCCGGTTTTCGGCAGGGCTTTTATAAGATTCCCGCATTGGCCGAACGCCACAGCAGGCGTAAGGTCGATGCATCTGGGCTCATTTAGTGCAGAAAAGCGCATCCGTCAGCCGGCATCATGCCGGAACGGTGCTGCGTGACCTGTTTCATCTGATCTATCCACCGGCTTGCGCCCACTGCCACATCCATGTGGCCAGCCATCGTGCGCTCTGCCCAACTTGCTGGGGCGAGATGCGGCTGATCGAGAAACCCTATTGTCCCGTTCTCGGCCTGCCCTTCGCGTATGATCCAGGCGAGGGCATGGTTTCGCCGCAAGCGATCGCGCATCCGCCGGTCTTCGACCGGCTGCGGTCCGTGGCGCTGCACGAAGGTGTGGCGCGGCATCTGGTGCATGGGCTCAAGTATCGCGACCGGGTGGACCTCGCGCCGATGATGGCCGGCTGGATGCTGCGGGCGGCTTCCTTCGAGGTGACCGAGGCGGACGCGATCGTCGCGGTCCCGCTGCATCGGATGCGGATCTTCCGGCGGATGTTCAACCAATCGGCGGAGCTTGCCCGGCATCTCTCGGCGCAATCGGGCAAGCCTTTCCTCGCCGACGTGCTGGTGCGGCGCAAGCGGACCCGGCAGCAGGTCGGGCTGACGGCGAACCAGCGGTCGCTGAATGTGCGCGGTGCCTTCGGTGTGCCGAAGGGCGGCGAGGATCTCGTCTTCGGCAAGCGGATCGTCTTGGTCGACGATGTCTATACGACGGGCGCGACGGTGAGTGCGGCGACGACTGCCCTGAAAAAGGCAGGCGCTGCGGATGTCACTGTTTTGACCTTTGCAAGGGCTCTCGCCGGGCCTATATGAGGGGTCCAATTCCCTTGTCCACCGACGCTTCCCGGCGGAGATCCCATGACCGACGTCACGATTTACACACGGCAATTCTGCGGCTACTGCGCCAGCGCCAAGGCGCTGCTCGACAAGAAGGGCGTCGCCTATGTCGAGCATGATGCCACCGGCAAACCTGACATGCGCGAGGAAATGATCGCGAAATCGGGCCGCAACACCTTCCCGCAGATCTTCATCGGCGGCCAGCATGTCGGCGGTTGTGACGACCTGCATGCACTCGACCGGGCCGGCAAGCTCGATCCGCTTCTATCTCAGTAAGGACAGACCCATGGTGTTCAAGGCCGCTGCCGTTCAGATGTGTTCCGGGGTCGATCCGGAGAAGAATGCCGAGAGCATGGCGCGGCTAGTGCGGGAAGCTGCCCGGCGGGGTGCGATCTACGTACAGACGCCCGAGATGACCGGTGCCGTGCAGAAGGATCGGCCCGGGCTGATGGCGGTTCTGCGTGACGAGGAGAGCGATCTCATCGTGAAGAAGGCCTCGGAACTCGCCAAGGAACTCGGCATCCACCTCCATGTGGGCTCGACCGCGATCAAGCTCTCCGACGGCAAGATTGCCAACCGGGCCTTCCTGTTCGGACCCGATGGCCACAAGATCGCCTCCTACGACAAGATCCACATGTTCGACGTCGATCTCGACAATGGCGAGAGCTGGCGCGAGAGCGCCGTCTACCGTCCGGGCGAACGGGCGGTGGTGGCGGATCTGCCGTTCGGGAAGCTCGGCTTTGGCGTCTGCTACGACGTGCGTTTCCCGCATCTGTTCAGGGCAGAAGCCATGGCCGGTGCCGAGATCCTGACGACGCCGGCGGCCTTCACCAAGCAGACGGGTGAAGCACATTGGGAGATTCTGTTGCGCGCGCGCGCCATCGAGAACGGTGCTTACGTGATTTCGGCTGCGCAGGCCGGCGTGCATGAAGACGGCCGTGAGACCTTCGGGCATTCGATGATTGTCGGCCCCTGGGGCAAGGTGCTGGCCTCTGCCGGCGGCGCCGGCGAAGACGTGGTGGTGGCGGAGATCGATCTCGAGTCGGTCAAGGCCTGCCGAGCCAAGATCCCGAACCTGAAGAACGGCCGCGACTTCCAACTCGATATTGCGCCGGTCCTTGCCAAGGGAGGCGTCACGGTTTGATCCGCTATTCCCTGTGCTGCGAGAAGGCCCATGAATTCGAGGGCTGGTTCTCGGAAAGCGCTGATTTCGACCGGCAGAAGGAAGCGGGTTACCTCACCTGTCCCATTTGCGGATCAGGGGTCGTTTCCAAGGTGCTTATGGCGCCTGCCGTTACGACCGCTCGACAGAAGGAGGACACGCAGGCGCTGGCGGTTTCCGCCGCTCAGAAGCAGGCGATGTCCAAGCTGAAGGAAGCCATCCAGGAGATACGGGCGTCCAGTGAAGATGTGGGAGAGAAGTTTCCCGAGGAAGCCCGCAAGATCCACTACGGGGAAGCGGAAGCGCGCGGGATCATCGGCCAGGCTTCGCCGGTCGAGGTGAAATCCCTGATCGAGGAAGGCATCGAGATCGCGCCGCTGCCGGTCCTGCCTGACGACGTGAATTGAGCCGCGGCAATCATCATCTTGCGATCTACAATTTCGGTATCCATTCCGCGTCCTACATGACGGACGAAGTGCAAGGGTTCGCCTTGCGGGAGCCGCTGAATTTCGAAGCGGCAACGCGTGCTGTCGGTTTCGTGGCGCGTTCGGGCTATGCGGGGGAACCGGGGCCGGAAAGCTGGGGCGAGCAGGTGTTTCCACGCTTTCTGCAGGCGGGTCAGACGGGCGCCGTGTCATCACTTTCGCTGTGGCAGGACATCGAAAGCCTGATGGCCTTCACCTATGCAGGTGTGCATGCCGAAGCCCTGAAGCATGCTCGTCACTGGAACGAGAAACAGGCCTGGCCGCCGCTGGTGCTGTTCTGGGTGGCACCTGGACCCGTGCCGAGCTGGACTGAGGCGGTGCGGCGGTTCGAACTGCTCGCCGATAAAGGGCCGACGTCAGAGGCCTTCAACTTCAAGACTACCTTCAGCGCCAAGGGTGTTCCCCATGCGATCGATCGAGACCTGGTGAAGGCGTTGACCGAACAGAACATGGAAAGGCAGGGGGATCTGCTCTCTGTCGTCAGGACCTTGCCCGTCTGATCGAGGATCAGCCCTTGAAGCCGTCCGCGTCGAGATAGGCCTGTTCTTCTGGCGTCGTCTCGCGGCCGAGGGCTGCGTTGCGGTGTGGGAAGCGGCCGAAGCGCTCGATCAGCTCCAGGTGGACGACCGCCCACTTCAGCGGCTCGGCGTCGCCCGTCTCGTCGCGGTGTTTTTCAAAGAGCGAGACGCTGAACTGCTGATCCTTCAGGTCTTCCGAGTGCTCGAAGGGCAGATAGAAGAAGGGGCGCAGGATCGGCTCGACCTTGACGTCGAACCCCTTGGCGAGAGCGCGATGTGCCGTGGCGCGGGCCAGCGGATCCGTCGCATAGGAATGGCCGCTGCCGCGGAAGAGATTGCGCGGAAACTGGTCGAGAAGAAGTAGCAGTGCAAGCGTACCCTCCGGCGTCTGCTCCCAGTCGGAGAGGGCGCAGCACGAAGCCTGGAAATGCAGATCGGCATATTCCGCCTCGATTTCGGCATCCAGATCGGCATTGCGGGCGAACCATGCTTCCGGCCCGTGGCGGAGCCAGCATTCGATGACGGCCTGCGGAGAACTCATGCGGCATCTCCCGATCGGCTGGCGAGCATCATGTAGTTCACGTCGATATCGGCCGAGAGGTTCCACTGGTTCTGCAGCGGATTGAAGAAGACACCCTTGCGCTCGATTATCTGCATGCCGCTTGCCGAAAGCGGACGCTCGATCTCTTCCGGGCGGACGAGCTTTTCATACTGGTGGGTGCCGCGGGGCAGCCAGCGAAGCACGTATTCGGCGCCGACAATCGCCAAGGCGGCCGCCTTCAAAGTGCGGTTGATGGTGGAGACCAGCATGAGGCCGCCGGGGCGGACCATGGAGGCGCAGGTCGAGAGGAAGAAATCGACGTCGGCCACGTGTTCGACAACTTCCATGTTCAGCACGATATCGAAGGTCTCGCCCTGGGCGGCCAGTTCCTCGGCGGTCACTGCGCGGTAGTCGACCTCGACGCCGCTCTGGCCCGAGTGCGTCATGGCGATTTTGATGTTCTTCTCGGACGCATCAGCACCGAGCACACTGGCTCCCATGCGTGCGACCGGCTCGGACAAGAGGCCGCCGCCGCAACCGATATCGAGGACACGAAGGCCCTCCAGCGGGCGGGCGCTTCGCGGGTCGCGGCCGTAATGTTCGACCACCTTGTCCCTGATATAGGCAAGGCGCACCGGATTGATCTTGTGCAGCGGCTTGAACTTGCCGGTCGGATCCCACCATTCCGCCGCCATGGCGGAAAAGCGGTCGACTTCGGTCTGATCGATGGTGGTGCGTGCCTCTGCACTCATGACGGAACCTCCTGCGGCGATTGGCCATGAAGTCGTCCCGATGGCCTGCAAAGTCAAGGGCGGGGACGCCGCAGGGGCGAATGCCGTGGGAACCTCGGCCCGGCCCAAACGTTCACAGGCAAACCACAGCCTATACGGGCTGCCGGTGAAAGGGAGATCGAAGATCATGAAAAAAATGTGGTTCATCGCAGCACTTGCCGTCTCCGCCGGCGCGCTGCCGGCCGTGGCCGAAGCGGCTGCTGCCTTTTCAACCGCCAATGTCAACATGCGGTCCGGGCCAAGCACGCGGTACCCTGCGGTCATCGTGGTGCCTGCAGGCAGTCGCGTGAACATTCAGGGATGCATGTCGAGCGCCAACTGGTGCGATGTGTCTTTCGCTGGTTATCGAGGCTGGGTTTCCGGCTCCTATTTGCAGACTACGTATTCGCAGCGCCGCGTGAGCGTCGGTCCGCAATATTACCGTCCGCTGGGCATTCCGACAGTGACGTTCAGCATCGGCCGCTACTGGGACGACCACTACCGCAACCGGCCGTTCTACCGTGACCGTGATCGCTGGCGGGATGGCGACGGCTGGCGTGACGATCGCCGTGACCGGGATCGCGATCGTGACCGCCGGGTCGACAATGACAGGCGCGGACGTGACGATGACCGCCGGGGGCGCCGGGAGGTTGAGCCGCAGGACGATCGGGACCGGAATCCAGTCTTCCGCATGAGGGCGGAACGTTGCGAGCGTAATCCAAGCGCCTGCCGGTGATGTTCGACGGTCGGCGTGATTTTTCGAGGGGGCCCTGTGGCCCCCTTTTCGCATGCTCGCGTCTCAAGCGGGCTGCGATCACCATGTCGATCAGGGATACAAAAATGCCGGCCATGCCGTACCGTTTGAAGGCCAAGTGGCCGTTGCGCCCCTGACCCAGATAGACTAAAAGCCCGCCCAGCCCGAGGCTTTGCGCCCGGGTGATCATTTTCGTGCCGGGTTCCGGCGTCTGTCTAGGGCATATGGTTCAAGTCTATGGCTCGCATCGTCATGAAGTTCGGCGGGACATCCGTCGCCAATCTGGATCGCATCTATAACGTCGCGCGCCATGTGAAACGCGAAGTGGATGCGGGTCACGAAGTGGCCGTGGTTGTCTCGGCCATGTCGGGCAAGACGAACGAGCTGGTCGACTGGGTGCAAAACATGCCCAAGGTCGCCGGTGCCGCTTCGCCCTTTTACGATGCGCGTGAATACGACGCCGTGGTCGCCTCCGGCGAACAGGTGACCGCCGGTCTGCTGGCCATCGCACTTCAGTCGATGGACATCAATGCCCGCTCCTGGCAGGGCTGGCAGATCCCGATCCAGACCGACAACGCCCATGGTGCTGCCCGCATCCAGGAGATCGACGGCACCGAAATCATTCGCCGGATGAGCGAGGGCCAGGTGGCCGTCGTTGCCGGTTTCCAGGGAATCGGCCCCGACAACCGCATCGCGACGCTCGGTCGTGGCGGCTCGGATACCTCGGCCGTGGCGATTGCCGCCGGCGTGAAGGCCGACCGCTGCGACATCTATACCGATGTCGACGGCGTCTACACGACCGACCCTCGCATCGAGCCCAAGGCACGCCGCCTGAAGAAGATCGCGTTCGAGGAAATGCTCGAAATGGCCTCGCTCGGCGCCAAGGTGCTGCAGGTCCGCTCCGTCGAACTCGCCATGGTGCACAAGGTCCGCACCTTCGTGCGCTCCAGCTTTGAAGATCCCGATGCACCGGGCATGGGTGATCTCCTGAACCCGCCCGGTACGTTGATTTGCGATGAGGAAGAGATCGTGGAACAGGAAGTCGTCACCGGTATTGCCTATGCCAAGGATGAAGCCCAGATTTCGCTGCGCCGCCTGGCCGACCGGCCGGGCGTGTCGGCTGCGATCTTCGGACCGCTCGCCGAATCCCACATCAATGTCGACATGATCGTCCAGAACATCTCTGAAGATGGTTCGAAGACCGACATGACCTTCACGGTGCCCTCGGGCGACGTGGACAAGGCGCTCGCCGTTCTCGGCTCCAACAAGGAGAAGATCGGGTTCGACGTCGTTCAGAGCGAAAAGGGCCTGGTCAAGGTTTCCGTTATCGGCATCGGCATGCGCAGCCATGCAGGTGTTGCGGCGACCGCTTTCCGGGCGCTGGCCGAGAAGGGCATCAACATCAAGGCGATCACGACTTCTGAGATCAAGATCTCCATCCTGATCGACGGTCCCTATGCCGAGCTTGCGGTTCGGACTTTGCATTCCTGCTACGGTCTGGATAAGAATTGATTCCTGAGAGCGGACACGCGTGACCCGACCCCTGAAAAGGCAAGGGTAACAATCCGCTGACCAATGGGAAGTGGAGCAAAAACGCGATGAGAGACCTTTCTGCGGGTCCCCGCGTCCTCCTCAAGCGGCTGCGCGAACTGATGGCGGAGCCGCTCGAGCCGCAGGAGCGACTTGATCGGATCGTTCGCCAGATTGCGAACAACATGGTCGCAGAGGTGTGCTCCGCCTATGTTCTCCGCTCCGACGGGGTTCTGGAACTCTATGCCACCGAAGGTCTGAACAAGGATGCGGTTCACCTAGCCCAGCTGAAGATGGGCCAGGGTCTCGTCGGTACGATCGCGGCCTCCGCCCAATCGCTCAATCTCTCGGATGCCCAGGCGCATCCAGCCTTCCGCTACCTGCCGGAAACCGGCGAAGAGATCTACCACTCGTTCCTCGGCGTGCCGATCCTGCGTGCCGGTCGAAGCCTCGGCGTTCTCGTCGTACAGAACAAGGCGCAGCGCAATTATCGCGAAGACGAGCTGGAAGCGCTCGAAACGACCGCGATGGTGCTGGCCGAGATGATCGCGACCGGCGAGCTGAAAAAGATCACCCGACCCGGCCTCGAACTCGATCTGACGCGACCCGTCTCGATCGACGGGGACAGCTATTCCGAAGGCATCGGCCTCGGCTATGTCGTGCTGCACGAGCCGCGCATCGTCGTCACCAATCTGCTCAACGAAGACAGCGAGACGGAAATCCGCCGGCTGGCTGACGCGCTGGGTTCGCTGCGCATTTCGATCGACGACATGCTGTCGCGGCGTGAAGTCTCCATGGAAGGCGAGCATCGCGACGTGCTCGAAACCTACCGCATGTTTGCCCATGACCAGGGCTGGGTGCGGCGCATGGAAGAGGCGATCCACAATGGCCTGACCGCGGAAGCTGCTGTCGAGAAAGTTCAGAGCGACACCAAGGCGCGCATGATGCGCCTCACCGATCCTTATCTTCGCGAGCGGATGCACGACTTCGACGATCTGGCGAACCGCTTGCTGCGCCAGCTTACCGGCTTTTCGCCACATAGTGCTGCCGAGGGTTTCCCGAACGACGCGATCGTCTTTGCGCGCGCCATGGGGGCGGCCGAGCTTCTCGATTATCCGCGTGCCAACCTGCGCGGCCTCGTGCTCGAAGAAGGGGCTGTGACCAGCCACGTCGTGATCGTTGCGCGTGCCATGGGTATTGCGGTCGTCGGCCAGGCGGCGGGTGCGGTGGCGCTTGCCGAAAATGGTGATCCCGTCATCATCGATGGTGACGACGGCAAGGTGCATGTACGCCCGGTTGCCGATCTGCAGAAAGCCTATGAGGAAAAGGTCAAACTGAGGGCCAAGCGGCAGGAACAGTTCCGCGCGCTGCGCGATGTCGAACCTGTCACGAAGGACGGTCATCGGATCAAGCTGCAGATGAATGCCGGTCTGCTTGTCGACCTGCCGCAGCTTGCCGATTCCGGTGCCGATGGGATCGGGCTGTTCCGGACCGAATTGCAGTTCATGATCTCCTCGACCATGCCGAAGGGCGAGGAACAGGAGAGCTTCTATCGCAACGTTCTGAAGCAGGCGGCTGGTCGCCCGGTGACCTTCCGGACGCTTGATATCGGTGGCGACAAGGTCGTTCCCTATTTCCGCTCCCAGGAAGAAGAAAACCCGGCGCTCGGCTGGCGGGCGATCCGCCTGTCGCTTGATCGCCCCGGCCTCCTGCGCACCCAGCTGAGAGCCCTGCTCAAGGCGGCCTCCGGCGCCGAGCTCAAGATGATGCTGCCGATGGTGACCGAGGTCTCGGAGATCCGGCAGGTGCGCGAGCTGATGCAGAAGGAGATCCAGCATATCTCCAAGTTCGGCCATCAATTGCCGAAGAAGCTGCAGTTCGGCGCCATGCTCGAAGTGCCGGCGCTGCTCTGGCAGCTCGACGAGCTGATGGATGAGGTGGATTTCGTCTCGGTCGGGTCGAATGACCTGTTCCAGTTCGCGATGGCGGTGGACCGTGGCAACGCGCGGGTGTCGGATCGTTTCGACGTGCTCGGGCGGCCGTTCCTCCGGATCCTCCGGGACATCGTCCGTGCCGGAGAGCGGAACAAGACGCCGGTGACGTTGTGCGGGGAGATGGCGTCGAAGCCGCTTTCGGCGATGGCGCTGCTCGGGATCGGCTTCCGCTCGATCTCGATGTCGCCAACCGCGATCGGTCCGGTCAAGGCCATGTTGCTCGGGCTTGATATCGGCCGGTTGTCCGAGGTTCTGACGGCTGCGCTTGACGACGACACCCCGGGCGTGTCAGTGCGCGACCTGCTCGTTCGCCATGCGGAAGAGCACAATATCCCCGTCTGACTTTGACGACTGATTTTGGCGACTGACCTGGAGTAAAGGGTGGCGAAGCTTCCTGTCGAGAAAATGCGCGAACTCGAACGCCGCTTCGGCGAGATCGAGGCGCGAATGTCGGCGGGACCGGCAGCCGATGTCTATGTGAAGCTCGCCTCCGAGTATTCCGAGCTCGAGCCGGTCGTGAAGAAGATCCGCGAATACCAGGCTGCGATCGACGAGGCCGAAGGTTTGCGCGCCATGCTTTCCGACAAGGCGACGGATCGGGAGATGCGCGATCTCGCCGAGATGGAGCTGCCCGAGATGGAAAGCCGGATCGAGGCGCTCGAGGGCGAGATGCAGATCCTGCTCCTGCCGAAGGATGCCGCCGACGAGAAGAGCGCGATCCTGGAAATCCGCGCTGGAACGGGCGGATCGGAGGCGGCGCTCTTTGCCGGCGATCTTTTCCGTATGTATGAGCGCTTCGCCTCGACCAAGGGCTGGAAGGTGGAGGTGCTCTCCGCCAGCGAGGGGGAAGCGGGCGGCTACAAGGAAATCATCGCAACGATCAGCGGGCGGGGCGTGTTTTCCAAGCTGAAGTTCGAATCCGGCGTTCACCGCGTTCAGCGGGTGCCGGAAACGGAAGCGAGCGGGCGCATTCATACGTCTGCGGCAACCGTTGCCGTTCTCCCGGAGGCCGAAGATATCGACATCGAGATCAAGCCCGAGGATATCCGCATCGACACGATGCGTGCGTCGGGCGCCGGTGGCCAGCACGTCAACACCACGGACTCGGCCGTGCGCATCACCCACCTGCCGACCGGGCTGATCGTGACGTCTTCTGAGAAGTCGCAACACCAGAACCGCGCCAAGGCGATGCAGGTTCTGCGTTCCAGGCTTTACGACATCGAGCGGCAGAAGCTGGATAGCGAAAGGTCGGCGAACCGCAAGAGCCAGGTCGGCTCGGGCGACCGGTCGGAGCGCATCCGCACCTATAACTTCCCGCAGGGGCGGGTGACCGATCACCGGATCAACCTGACGCTCTACAAGCTCGACCGGATGATCGAAGGCGATCTCGACGAAATGCTCGATGCGCTGATTTCCGACTATCAGGCCGGGCAGCTCGCGCAGCTCGGCGAAAACCAGTGAGTGGCGCGGCGCCATCCGCCAGGTTGCTGATGGCCGAGGCGCGGCGGCGCTTCGAAGCGGCCGGGCTTGCCGATGCGGCGACGGATGCGCGGGTGCTGATCTGTGGTCTATTGGATCTGAGCCCGACGGACCTTCTGCTGGATGGCGACAAGCCGGTGGCTGCAGATCTCGCGGCACGTGTGGAAGAGGCCATCGTCCGTCGCCTGGGGCGGGAGCCCGTCTATCGCATTCTCGGACGGCGCGACTTTTATGGTCTCGATCTCGCGCTGTCCGAGGGCACGCTGGAGCCGAGACCGGATACCGAAATTCTTGTCGACGTTATCCTGCCACATCTCCGGTCTATGGTGAGCGCAGGTTTGAAGCCGAAGATCGTCGATCTCGGGACGGGCACCGGAGCGATTGCTCTCGCCCTGCTTCAGGAATGCCCGGAGGCCGAGGCCATGGGCATCGATATTTCCGAGAATGCCTTGAAGACGGCCGAGGCCAATGCCGAGCGCAACGGACTTGCGTCGCGCTTCACGACACGAGCAGGTCCGTGGCTCAAGAGGACATCGGAACGTTTCGACATCATCATCTCCAATCCGCCTTATATCCGGAGCGAAGTGGTGGTGGGACTGGAGCCTGAGGTGACGAAATTCGATCCAGTGGATGCGCTTGACGGTGGGCCGGATGGTCTGGACGCCTATCGTGCGATCGCGGCAGAGGCACTGGAACATCTCAAGGATCAAGGCCTGGTCGGCCTGGAAATTGGTTTCGACCAGCGGGATGAGGTGACGCAAATCTTTGAAGAGGCTGGATTTTCTCTTCTCGAAGAACGTCGCGACTATGGCGGCAACGACCGTGTTCTGGTGTTTGCGCCGAAGCTTAATTAGCCCGTTTGCTGCGGCTGCTAAGGATAATTGCAGGAAAGCCAGAAAAAGGCTTGGTTTTCCGGATGAAGCGTAATAGTTTGCGGGCACGCAACGGGCGGCGGGGAAAGAACGAAGATTCGTTCGCGACTGGGCCGGCTTCGAAAAAGGTTCGCTATCGAACTCCGCGAAGCACGACAGGACCGATGCGTAACTCAGTAAACTCGACTTTCACCAGCGGCGAGCAAGGCGAGAGCGCGGTCTGTCGGCGGCGCGCATAGACTTGGTCCGGTTCAACCAGAGCCAATGACGTTGCCCTTTATCAGCACAACAAAGACATTCAGGTGAAGCATCTATGAGGCCAGGACAGCAAAACAAGCGTGGTCGGGGGCGTAACAACAATGGCGGCGGTGGCGGCGGCGGCGGCGGTGGAAACAACAATTTCAACCGCAAGGGCCAGAACCCGCTCACCCGGACCTATGACAGCTCCGGCCCAGATGTGAAGATCCGCGGCACCGCCCAGCATATCGCCGAGAAATATTCGACGCTCGCTCGCGACGCCCAGAGCGCCGGCGACCGCGTCATGGCGGAAAATTACCTGCAGCATGCTGAGCACTATAACCGTATCATTGCGGCCGCTCAGTCGCAGATGCAGGAGCGCTTCCAGCGTGACGATCGTGAGGGTGGCGACGACCGCCAGGATTACAACGAGCGGGACGGCGAGGACTTCGACGGCTCGGACGACAATTCCGGCCAGGGCAATGATCGCGGCAACCAGCAGGCGCCGCAGCAACAGCCGCCACAGCCGCAGCAGCATAATCGCTCGCAGCAGAATGAGCGGCGGGAGCGTCAGCCGCAGCCGCAGCCGCAACCCCAGGCGCAGCCGCAGCCGCAGCCTGAGATCGCCGGTTCCGGCCCGCAGCCGGTGCTTGAAGACATGCCGGCAGAAGCCGTCGCGGCTGCTGCCGAAAGTGCAGCGGAAGCCAGCGGCGAACGCCAGCAGCGTCGCCGCAATGCTGGCAATCGTCCGCGCCGTCAGCCGCGCCGCAGCGCCGGTGCTGAAGAAGGTGGCGAAGGCGGAGACAATGGCGACGGTGGCGAAGCACCTGCTCTCGCCGACGTTGCTTCCGAATGAGCTCTTCCCGCTCCATTTGACGATTGCAAAACTCCGGGCTCCCACCCGGAGTTTTTCGTTTATCTGCCTCTTTAAAGGGCAAAATCCCGCTCCCATATCTCGGTCGAGGGAGCGGTTACCGCTCCGGGGTTCGCCGCTTCCGGGGACCTCATCCACACCATCCGACTTGTGCCGATCGCGGGCAGGGCGGAGAAAAGGGAGAGTGACGATGAATATCGAGAAATATTCCGAACGCGTGCGCGGTTTTCTGCAATCGGCGCAGACTTACGCCCTGTCGGAAGGGCATCAGCAATTCACGCCGGAACATGTGTTGAAGGTTCTGCTCGACGATGAGCAGGGCATGGCCACCTCGCTGATCAGCCGTGCGGGCGGTGATGCCAAGGCCGTGCGGATTGCCAATGACGCAGCGCTGGCCAAGTTGCCGAAGGTCTCCGGCGGCAATGGCCAGGTCTATCTGGCGCAGCCGCTCGCCAAGGTGTTTTCGACCGCCGAAGACGCGGCCAAGAAGGCCGGCGACAGTTTCGTCACTGTCGAACGTTTGCTGCTGGCACTTGCGATCGAATCCTCCGCTTCCACATCCGCCTCCCTCAAGAAGGGCGGCGTGACGGCCAATGCGCTCAATCAGGTTATCAACGAGGTGCGCAAGGGCCGGACTGCTGACGGTGCCAATGCCGAAGCGGGCTTCGACGCCTTGAAGAAATATGCACGTGACCTGACGGCTGAAGCGCGCGAGGGCCGACTCGATCCGGTCATCGGTCGTGACGACGAGATCCGCCGTACGATCCAGGTCCTGTCGCGCCGGACCAAGAACAATCCGGTGCTGATCGGTGAGCCCGGCGTCGGCAAGACGGCAATCGCCGAGGGCCTGGCGCTGCGCATCATCAATGGCGATGTGCCGGAAAGCCTGAAAGACAAGAAGCTGATGGCGCTCGACATGGGTGCCCTGATTGCCGGTGCCAAATATCGCGGCGAGTTCGAGGAACGGCTGAAGGCTGTTCTTAACGAAGTGCAGTCGGAAAACGGCGAGATCATCCTGTTCATCGACGAGATGCATACGCTCGTCGGTGCGGGAAAGGCCGATGGCGCCATGGATGCGTCGAACCTGCTGAAGCCGGCTCTGGCACGCGGCGAGCTGCACTGCGTCGGCGCAACCACGCTCGACGAGTATCGCAAGCATGTCGAGAAGGATGCAGCGCTCGCCCGGCGCTTCCAGCCGGTCATGGTTGAAGAGCCGACGGTCGAGGATACGATTTCGATCCTGCGCGGTCTGAAGGAAAAGTATGAGCAGCACCACAAAGTGCGGATCTCGGATTCGGCGCTGGTTGCGGCTGCGACCCTGTCGAACCGCTACATCACCGACCGTTTCTTGCCGGACAAGGCCATCGACCTGATGGACGAGGCCGCATCGCGGCTGCGCATGCAGGTGGATTCGAAGCCCGAAGAGCTCGACGAGCTCGATCGCCGCATCATCCAGCTGAAGATCGAGCGCGAGGCGTTGAAGAAGGAAACCGATGCGGCCTCTGCCGACCGGCTGAACCGTCTGGAAACCGAACTGACCTCGCTCGAGGAAGAGGCGGATGCGCTCACCGCCCGCTGGCAGGCGGAAAAGCAGAAGCTGGGCCTGGCTGCCGACCTGAAAAAGCAGTTGGACGAAGCCCGCAACGAGCTTGCGATTGCGCAGCGCCAGGGTGAGTTCCAGCGCGCCGGCGAACTTGCCTATGGCGTCATCCCGAAGCTCGAAAAGGAACTGGTCGAAGCCGAGGCGCAGGACGGTTCGGGTGCTGCCAACATGGTGCAGGAGGTCGTCACGCCCGACGGTATCGCCCATGTCGTTTCACGCTGGACTGGGATCCCGGTCGACAAGATGCTGGAAGGCGAACGCGACAAGCTGCTCAGGATGGAAGACGACCTGGCCAAGTCTGTGGTCGGCCAGGGAGACGCGGTGCAGGCCGTGTCGCGGGCGGTTCGCCGTGCGCGAGCAGGGCTTCAGGATCCGAACCGGCCGATCGGCTCGTTCATCTTCCTCGGTCCGACCGGGGTCGGCAAGACCGAGCTCACCAAGTCGCTCGCGCGCTTCCTCTTCGACGACGAGACGGCGATGGTCCGGCTCGACATGTCGGAATACATGGAGAAGCACTCGGTCGCACGCCTGATCGGGGCGCCTCCCGGCTATGTCGGCTATGAGGAGGGCGGCGCGCTGACGGAAGCGGTCCGGCGCAAGCCCTATCAGGTCGTGTTGTTCGACGAGATCGAGAAGGCGCATCCCGATGTGTTCAACGTGCTGCTGCAGGTGCTCGACGACGGTCGCTTGACGGACGGGCAGGGTCGCACGGTCGACTTCAAGAACACGATCATCATCATGACCTCGAACCTCGGGGCCGATTACCTGACCAGCCTCGCCGAGGACCAGGATGTCGACCAGGTTCGCGACCAGGTGATGGATGTGGTGAAGGCCTCGTTCCGGCCCGAGTTCCTGAACCGCGTCGACGAGATCATCCTCTTCCATCGGCTGCGCCGCTCGGAAATGGGGGCGATCGTCGATATCCAGATGAAGCGCCTGCTGTCGCTTCTGGCAGAACGCAAGATCCGCATCGATCTGGCACCGGATGCCAGGAGCTGGCTCGCCGACAAGGGCTATGATCCCGTCTATGGCGCTCGGCCGCTGAAGCGTGTGATCCAGAAATATCTGCAGGATCCGCTTGCCGAGCAGATCCTGTCTGGTCAGGTGCTCGATGGATCCGATGTGACGATCGAGGCGGGCAGCGACCGTCTGCTGATCTCGCCCAAGGCCTCGGTGAGTGCCGCTGCCTGATTGAGATTGCAGTCAGAACGAGAAACGGCGGTCGTTTCGGGCCGCCGTTTTGTTTTCTATGGGCGTGCGACTGGCGTCGCCTCAGCGGCTTGCGACCTGGGCGGGGCGCCCGCCCGATTGCAGGAGCGTGTCGATGCGCTGCCTTTCCTGCTGGAAGGCGGCGAGCGCTGGCCCCTCGAGCGCCTTGCCGCCGGGCAGTCGCACCTTCATCGCATCCACCTTGGTGCCGTTGACGATCAGCTCGTAATGCAGGTGCGAACCCGTCGAGGAACCGGTCGATCCGACATAGCCAATGACCTGGCCCTGCTTGACCTTTGCGCCAGGGGTCATGCCCTTGGCGATGCCGCTCTGGTGGTTGTAGGAGGTGACGTAACCATTGGCATGGCGGATGAGCGTCTGGTTGCCGTAACCGGACGCCCAGCCGGCTTTTTCCACCGTGCCATTGCCCGACGCGATGATTGGCGTGCCGCGAGGTGCTGCCCAATCGACGCCGGTATGCATGCGCGAATAGCCGAGAATGGGATGTCGGCGCATGCCGAAGCCCGAGGTGAAACGGCCGTTCGGGACCGGATTGCGCAGCAGGAACTGGCGGATCGACTTGCCGTTCTCGTCGAAATAATCGATCGAGCCGTCTGCAGGATCCTGGAAGCGGTAGAACTGGGTGATCGTGTCGCCGAAACGGGCCCGCACATAGAGAAGTTCGCTATCGTCGGTCGCGCGGCCCTCGTCGTCGGTGACGGAGAAGACCGCTTCGAGCATGTCCGATGGCTTGAGCTGCGCCTGGAAATCGACATTGGCCGCAAGCAGGCGGATGACCTGTGCGGTCAGATCCTGGTTCATGCCATAGGAAAGTGCGGCACGGTAGATGCCGTCATAGACGCGCGGCAGGTCGCGACCGGACATCATGGCCGGCTGCGAGCTGTTGAAGGCGCCGGCGATCGCGTCGAGCTGCGGCGGCTCCGTGCCCTCGACCAGGCGTCCGGCGTCGTTGACGGCGAGCGTCGCGACGTGATCGGTGCGGTGATAGAGCGAGAAGCGGACCAGCCGGACCTCTTCGCCGCGCTGGAGAAGGCCGACCCTGATGATGTCGCCTTCGACGAGATCCTTGTCCTTCATGAAGGGCGCGAGCGCCTTTGCGACGTCCCCGGCCTTGGCTTCGGGATAGCCGGCTGCCGTCATCAGCGAGACCACCGACTGCGGGCGCCGAGCCGGTAGGATGTCGTCGGCATATTCCGGGGTCATCGGCGTGATGATCTCGGGCTCGGCGACGCTCATGTTTTCCTCGACGATGCGCGCGGAAAGCCCGACTGCGAGATCGAGCCCGGTGTCTTCGGTGTCGAAGCGCCGGGGGTCGATATAGTAGAGGGCGGCTACCTGGGTGTCGCCGTCGGTGAGCACTGAGCCGTTCGAGCGCACATTCTCCTCCACCTCGTCAAAGGTCATCTCGCCGGCGAGCGGCTTGTCCGGAACCGAGGGGAAAGGGCTGGACTTGAGGATGACCTCGGATTCAACGTCCGAGCCGTAAAGGGATCCCGTGCGGTTGCCGACGGCGGGGGCCGTGTCGTCGGTGGCGAAGATCGCGAGTGGATCGAAACGCGGATAGCGCTCCTGGTTGGCGTAGTCGGCGGCAAGCACCATCTTCACATGGGCGAAGGGTAACTTTCGCACAACCTCGCGTTCGCCATCCTTGAAGACGGTGGGTACGTCGAGGATCGCCTTGTCGACGGGCCTTGCCGCAATCTTCGGTGCAAAGATGCGGGCGCCGCGAACCGTATCGTCTGCGGGCGTTGCCGCGTCATCCGGAGGGGCGAGGGCGAAGGCTTCGGCGGGGATGGCGAGCTGCTGGCGGCCATCGAGTGCGGCAAAGAGCGCCACGCCCATGAGTATGCAGGAGGTGATGCCTGTCAGGAAGGTGCCCGAGAGCCAGCGCAACGAGATTTCGCGGCGGTCGGGCGCCCGAAGGCCGTCCGCCAGGATTGGAGGCTCGCCACCGAGCGAGCGCATCAGGTCTCGGTCTGTCGTCATCGGGTACTGCTGCCTGTCCTGTTGCCTGTGGCGTCGGGGCAGGGCCCCGGCCTGTTGGTCGACTGGATCACGGGTCTCATGTCTCATGTTTTGCCCAGACCCGTCAAATTGGCGGGATGGAGCGTCCCCTATGATCAGGCAAATATGGAATTAGCGCGGCACGCGCGCCCACGCGTATGGGTGGGCACGAATTTCCAGCTCCCATGACGGTCCTCGAAGGCGCTCCGAGGGTGATCCAACGGCTCATTTTCCGGGGTCGTTCAACGCCTTTGAATCCAAGCCTCAGAAAAATCTATTATTTTCAATGATTTGTCGATTTTCTGGAATTTTATCGGAGAAGCCTGTTGACTGGCCGGAGAAGCGAATCTATACATCCGCTCACTGACGAGGGCGGCGGCGCTGCTAGCGACGAAGTCCTTCGTTCTTGAAAATCTCTTGAAATTGGCAGATTGCT
>UBNV01000037.1 GCA_900466945.1 Hyphomicrobiales bacterium | reverse complement strand
ATCACCATCACGCCCATGGACGAGATGCGCAGCGGCGTTTTCCCTGTCAGGGCTATCAAGCCGACGGGAGCCGGAGACAGTTTTCTCGGCGGACTCGTTGCCGCACTTGCCGCGGGCTTCAGCGTGCGCGATGCCGTGCTCCGGGGCTCGGCCTGTGCCGCCATCGTGGTCAGCCGCGTTGGCTGCGCCCCTGCCATGCCGACCACTGCGGAGCTTGAACAGTTCCTCGCCACCCATCCCGGCCCCAACGAGGTCTGAAAGGACGCGCGCATGCACATTGCCCCCTTCGACAACCAGAACAGGCCGATTGTCGATATCGACGATCCGACCGTTCCGCTCAACTATTTCAATATCGTCAAAATGAAGAAGGGCGAAAGCTTCCAATACCAGGTAACGGGCTTCGAAACGGGCATCGTTCCGGCAACGGGATCGGTCGACATTTCGGTCGAAGGAGTTTCGTTCGCCGCGATTGGCAAACGCGGTATCGACGTCTGGGACGGCGAGCCGGAAGGGGTCTACATTCCCTCGGGGGCCAGCGTGACGATCACCTGTGTCTCCGACTCGACCGAAACCTTCATTGCCGGCGCACGCTACGACAAGGTCCTCGATCCGTTCGAGGTGCGCGCCGCCGATATCGACATGGTGCAGTATGGGTCTGACGACACCAAGACCCATCGCAAGATCAAGCATATACTGGGCACGAAATACAATGGCCGCGTGGGCCGCCTACTGGTCAGCGAGTTGTTCACGGTCGGTCAGGGCGGCTGGTCTGGCTTTCCGAGCCACAAACATGACACGGATCGTCTCCCGCTGGAGACCCGCCACGACGAGACCTACAATTTCCGTTTCCGCCCGGATTACGGCTCCGGCCTGCAGATGCTGCAGCGCGACGACGGGAAGCCGGGCGACGCCTACCACATCGTCAACGGATCGACGATATGCCTCGACCGTGGCTACCATCCCTGTTGCGTGCTGCCGGGCTACGAGATGTACTACTTCACGATACTCGCCGGTCTCAGCCAGCGCAGTCTGGTGCAGTATTTCCAGCCGAGCCATGCGGCCCAGCTGGAAACCATTCCCGGCATCAAAGACATGATCGCTAAGTTCAAATGAGCCTGGTGACGCTGGCCGACGTTCTGCAGCCCGCCCTCAGACAGGGATATGCCGTGGCAGGCCTGGTGGCGCTCGGCTGGGAAGACATGCGCGCCTTCGTGGCGGCAGCCGAAGCTGAACAGTGCCCAGTGATCCTTCAGGCCGGGCCCGGCTGCCGAGCACATACGCCGCTGCCGGTTCTTGGCGCAATGTTCCGGCATCTGGCAGAATCGGCCGGGGTACCGGTCGTCGCCCATCTCGATCATGGCTACTCGCTCGCAGAATGCCGGCAGGCTGTCGATTGCGGCTTCACCTCGCTGATGTTCGACGGATCGCGCTTGCCGCTCAACCAGAACATCGACGAGACCGCGGCAATTGCCGAACTAGCCCATGCGGCGGGACTGTCCTGCGAGGGCGAGATCGGATTTGTTGGCTATGCCGGCGGTGAGGAATCGGCGGGCACCGATCCGCAGGAGGCGGCGCGCTTTGCCCGCGAGACCGGTGTCGATGCGATGGCAATATCGGTCGGCAATGTGCACCTCCAGCGGACAAGGATGAGCGGCGGTCTGGACGTGATGCGCATCCGTGCCGTCGAGGCCGTGACACAGGTGCCGTTGGTCATCCATGGCGGATCAGGCGTGCCGATTGACCAACGCATCGCCCTCTCGCGCCACTCCAACATCTGCAAGTTCAACATCGGAACCGAATTAAGGATGGTCTTTGGGAAAGCGCTACGCGAGGCCGTCAATCGTGACCTGGACCGCTTCGATCGTATCGCGATCCTGCAGGATACCCACGAGCCGCTGGTCGCAGCCACCCGCAGCATCCTGCGCTCACTCAAAACAATACGCTCTTGAAGGGCATGAGCGCCTCGATTGAACCGCATGGGGCTTTCCGGAGATCAAAATGCGCAAGAGGTCGGATCTCTAACAATCAAGACAACGAGCGAATTCTCCCTGGCGTCTGCTCTGATCCCCGAAAACTGGAGGTAACTTGGGTCTCAGGCTGGAGGTCACCCCGGGCGACGAACCGGTAAGTCACAAAATCCACGAGGGTATCGCCAACATCATGGCCTTGTAGGATGTGATCGACGTGCTGCAGCAGCAGTTCATCACTGCGGCTCAGAATGATCTGATGACACGTATGGCATCGGGCGAGATCGACACGGCTGCCAAACG
>UBNV01000039.1 GCA_900466945.1 Hyphomicrobiales bacterium | reverse complement strand
CTTACTCGACGATCGAAGCGACGATGCCGGCGCCGACGGTACGGCCGCCTTCGCGGATCGCGAAGCGCAGCTTTTCTTCCATCGCGATCGGAACGATCAGCTCAACGGCAACCGTGACGTTGTCGCCCGGCATAACCATTTCCGTGCCTTCCGGCAGCGTGACGATGCCCGTGACGTCCGTCGTGCGGAAGTAGAACTGCGGACGGTAGTTGGTGAAGAACGGCGTATGACGGCCGCCTTCTTCCTTCGTCAGGATGTAGGCTTCAGCCATGAACTTCTTGTGCGGCTTGACCGAACCCGGCTTGCACAGAACCTGACCACGCTCGACGTCGTCACGCTGGATACCACGAACCAGTGCACCGATGTTGTCGCCGGCCTGGCCCTGGTCGAGCAGCTTGCGGAACATTTCAACGCCGGTCACGGTCGTCTTCTTGGTGTCACGGATGCCGACGAATTCGACTTCTTCGCCAACCTTGACGATACCGCGCTCGACGCGACCCGTCACAACCGTACCACGGCCGGAGATCGAGAAGACGTCTTCGATCGGCATCAGGAAGGGCTGGTCGATCGGACGCTCAGGCGTCGGGATGTAGGCGTCGACAGCGGCCATCAGGGCGCGGACTGCGTCTTCGCCGATTTCCTTGTTGCTGTCGTTCAGAGCAGCCAGAGCCGAACCCTTGACGAACGGGATGTCGTCGCCGGGGAAGTCGTAGGACGACAGGAGTTCGCGAACTTCGAGTTCGACGAGTTCCAGAAGTTCTGCGTCGTCGACCTGGTCGACCTTGTTGAGGAACACGACGATTGCCGGAACGCCAACCTGACGGGCGAGCAGGATGTGCTCGCGGGTCTGCGGCATCGGGCCGTCGGCTGCCGAGCAAACCAGGATCGCGCCGTCCATCTGCGCAGCACCCGTGATCATGTTCTTGACGTAGTCGGCGTGGCCGGGGCAGTCGACGTGGGCGTAGTGACGGTTGGCCGTCTCATACTCGACGTGTGCCGTCGAGATGGTGATGCCACGTGCCTTTTCTTCCGGAGCGGCGTCGATCTGATCGTAGGCCTTGAACTCACCGAAGTACTTGGTGATCGCTGCCGTCAGAGACGTCTTGCCGTGGTCGACGTGGCCGATCGTGCCGATGTTGACGTGCGGCTTGTTGCGCTCAAACTTACTCTTTGCCATTT
>UBNV01000027.1 GCA_900466945.1 Hyphomicrobiales bacterium | reverse complement strand
CGCTTCGATCGTCGAGTAAGCATCTCCCGTAAGGGTAGACGGAAAGGTCTCGCTGGAAACAGCGGGGCCTTTTCCTGTTGTGCTGTCACATGTAAAAAAGGATTAGGCGCGCCCGTAGGGAACCCTGTCAGGCCCGCTCGAGAAACTGCTCTTCGGCCAGTCGCAGGAGATCCGTGACCAGATAGCCGTTGATCGTCATACCGGTGAGGTCGCATTCGGCGATTGATGTGTCCGCAAGGCTTGCAAAGCGGATCGTGCTGCCGTTGAGGTCGACATGGGTGACGCTGGCGGTATGCATCACGACATTCTCCAGGACCACCGCATTCATTGCCACGTTGCGGATCACCATCTGGTCGGCATTGGCGTCGGTGATCAGACATCGTCCGAGATCGACATTGCTGAACACAGCCTCCTTCAGCAAAACGTCGGTAAAGCGGGATTCCGTGAGGTCGCTGTCGTCGAATTCCGAGCCGGGCAGGGCGGCATTGCTGATACGGATCATGTCTGTCCTCCGCGGGAGCCTGACGGGAGTATCCGGTAAAGCAGAGGCTCTGACAAGCGCCAGGCAACCGGCGTATTCGCGTCCTCTTCCCGAGCAAATCCCTGATGGATCGTCTGCATGGCTCCCATGCATCGGCTGCGCTTCTGTATCCGCCGCAATCAAGTTACGCTTGCAACCATGTTGATTTTTCAGGCGTGGCGCAGATCTGCGCCCTTGCACCGGACCCGCAACAGATGGCCCAGATATCACCTGCCGCAGCCTTGCGCATATGCCTGTTGAGCGCGCTCGCCCTCAGTCCGGCTGAAGCATTTGCAGGGGAGGGGCCGGTCGTCTGGAGCGCTTCCGGCTCGGCGAGCAACATGGCGATTCGCAGTGGCGTCGCACTCGATGTGCCCGGCCGTCCGCGTTTCGGCGCCGAATCGACATTGCGCGTTTCCACCCGGACCGATTCGGGAACGGTTCGGCCGCCGCTGCGGCTATGGGGTGAGGTCGATATCAGGCGAAGCGACGTGTCACCCACATCCCTCGGGCTTGCGATCGATCCATCGAACGGCGCGGCCCGGGCTGCGATTCGGCAATCGCGTGCCATGCTTGACCAGGGTCCGGCGACCCTTTCCCTCCAGCGGACCCTGGAGGCCGGTCGCCGCACCGACGGAAGCGCCGCCTTCGTGGCAAGGCAGAACGTCCGGCTGGCCTTTACCGAGTTCGACGCCGCCGTCTCCGGCGGTGTGGCCATGGACAACAAGGCGCCGTTCCGGGCCGAACTCGGCCTGGAGAAGCGCTTGGCCCTCGGGGTAAGCCTCACGGCGATCCTGTCCGATCTCGCCCATGAGCCGGCCGCCCGCATCGATGCGCGCTTCGAGCGCAAGTGGTGAGCGATGCCATTGGCGGCTTTGGGGAAAAGCAGAAAAAAGACACTTGCCAATCCGGCGCGCCCGCCTTAAAGGGTGCTCCATGCCTCGGACGGGAGCGTTTCGGTCCGAAGTAAGGCTTAGGGGTATAGCTCAGTTGGTAGAGCGGCGGTCTCCAAAACCGCAGGTCGTCGGTTCAAGCCCGGCTGCCCCTGCCAAGCCGCACGGCGCGCTTTAGGGCTGCGACGCGCAACAGGATGTGGCAAAGCCGAAAGAGTGCTGGAGACGATTTCCTCTTGTGGAAAGGGGTTTCGCTCTCTATGTAGGGTTCAAACAGACACGCGGTGCGTGGGGCTGACGAAGGTCGGCTTTACGCGCCGTAAATGCGTGGGCATTAAATGGCATCCAAGGGTAATCCATTCGCGTTTCTGCAGCAGGTACGCTCCGAGACGAACAAGGTAACGTGGCCCTCGCGCCGCGAGACCATGATTTCGACGCTCATGGTCCTGGCGATGGTGTTTTTCGCTGCGCTGTTTTTCTTCGGCGCTGACCAGCTGATCAGCTGGTTGCTCGGCCTTGTGCTGAGCGTTGGCAATTAATCGGGCGGAGACGAACATGGCGGCACGTTGGTACATCGTCCACGCGTATTCGAATTTTGAGAAGAAGGTCGCGGAAGACATCGAGCACAAGGCCCGTCAGAAGGGGCTTGAGCATCTCTTCGAAAAGATCCTCGTTCCGACCGAAAAGGTCGTCGAGATCCGTCGCGGCCGCAAGGTGGACAGCGAACGCAAGTTCTTCCCCGGCTATGTGCTGGTGCGGGCGAACCTGACGGACGAAGCTTACCACCTGATCAAGAATACCCCGAAGGTCACGGGTTTCCTCGGTTCCGACAACAAGCCGGTTCCGATCCCGGATTTCGAGGCTGAGCGCATTCTGGGTCAGGTCCAGGAAGGTGTCGAGCGTCCGAAGTCTTCCGTATCCTTCGAGATCGGCGAACAGGTTCGCGTCTCCGACGGTCCTTTCGCCTCTTTCAACGGCATCGTTCAGGACGTGGACGAAGAGCGCTCGCGCCTCAAGGTCGAAGTCTCGATCTTCGGTCGCGCGACCCCCGTCGAACTTGAATACAGTCAGGTCGAAAAGGTCTGATTGCACGAGGGGAGGCAACTCCCCGACCCGCGTGGGAGGATGGCGGTCTCTAAGCCGGACCGACCAGACGTACCACGCAACCGCAGCCGCCAGTTGACGCTGGCATAATGGATCGGGCAACCGGTCTAAAATGAAAGGCAGAGAGTAATGGCTAAGAAAATTGCAGGCCAGCTCAAGCTCCAGGTCAAGGCAGGATCGGCTAATCCGTCCCCGCCGATCGGCCCGGCTCTTGGTCAGCGTGGCATCAACATCATGGAATTCTGCAAGGCGTTCAATGCCGCCACGCAGGAAATGGAAAAGGGTATGCCGATCCCGGTCGTCATCACCTATTACCAGGACAAGTCCTTCACCTTCGCAATGAAGCAGCCGCCGGTCACCTACTGGCTGAAGAAGGAAGCAAAGATCACCTCTGGCTCGAAGACTCCGGGCAAGGGTGCGAAGGTCGGTACGATCACCAAGGCGCAGGTCCGCGCAATTGCCGAAGGCAAGATGAAGGATCTGAACGCCGCCGACATCGATGGCGCAATGCTGATGGTTGAGGGCTCTGCCCGCTCCATGGGCCTGGAAGTGGTAGGTTGATCATGGCCAAGCTTGCAAAGCGTATCCAGAAGAGCCGCGAAGGCATCGATCCCACCAAGCTGATTGCCCTTTCGGACGCAATCTCGCTGGTTAAGGAGCGGGCCACCGCGAAGTTCGACGAAACCGTCGAAATCGCCATGAACCTCGGCGTCGATCCGCGTCACGCAGACCAGATGGTCCGCGGCGTGGTCAACCTGCCGAACGGTACCGGCCGTGACGTTCGCGTCGCCGTCTTCGCACGTGGCGCCAAGGCTGACGAAGCCCGCGCTGCTGGCGCTGACATCGTCGGCGCTGAAGACCTGCTGGAAATCGTCCAGGGCGGCAAGATCGACTTCGATCGTTGCATCGCCACCCCGGACATGATGCCGCTCGTCGGTCGCCTCGGTAAGGTACTCGGCCCGCGTGGCATGATGCCGAACCCGAAGGTCGGCACGGTCACCATGGACGTTGCCGGTGCTGTCAAGGCCTCCAAGGGCGGTGCCGTCGAGTTCCGCGTCGAGAAGGCTGGTATCATCCATGCCGGTATCGGCAAGGCATCCTTCGACGCCAAGGCTCTGGAAGAAAACATCAAGGCCTTCGCCGACGCCGTCATCAAGGCGAAGCCGGCTGGTGCCAAGGGCAACTACCTGAAGCGCGTTGCACTGTCCTCGACCATGGGTCCGGGCGTGCGCGTCGAGCCTTCGACGGTTACGGCCTAATTCGAATTCGACCGGAGCCGTGTGCTCCGGTCCAAACAGTTTCCGGCCTTTCGGGGCCGGAAATGTCTGGTTTTCGGACCAGACACTCCTGTCCGAGATTGTGGGCGGCCCTAGGGCCTTAATATCTGCCTGCATGAGACGGGTGAGATCCGGTATTTAAACGTCTGATGACGTCTTGAAGTTCGGTTCGAGCCTTATTCGCCTTTTGGTTGGAAACATTTCCAGCCTGAGGGGACAGGATCCTCAAGCGTCGCTTGGGATCTCGAAATGGATCCCCTGAGGCAAAGGCAAACCCGGTGGGGCCTGCAGGATTGCGGTCCCATCAACTGGAGACAGACAGTGGAAAGAGCGGAAAAACGCGAATTCGTCACAGAACTGAACGAAGTCTTCAAGGCTTCCGGTTCGGTTGTTGTGGCCCACTATGCTGGTGTCACGGTTGCGCAGATGAACGATTTTCGTTCGAAGATGCGAGCTGCTGGCGGCACCGTCAAAGTCGCGAAGAACCGCCTGGCCAAGATCGCTCTTCAGGGCACGGAAGCCGAAGGGATCACCGATCTCTTCAAGGGCCAGACGCTGATTGCATTCAGCACTGATCCGATTGTGGCTCCGAAGGTCGTCATGGATTTCGCCAAGACCAACGACAAGATCGTTGTCCTCGGCGGCGCCATGGGAACAACCACCTTGTCCCCCGATGCAGTCAAGTCGCTTGCGACCCTGCCGTCGTTGGACGAACTGCGTGCAAAGCTGCTGGGCATGATTCAGACCCCGGCTACCCGCATCGCAGGCGTTGTGGCAGCACCGGCAGCTCAGCTTGCTCGCGTGTTTGCGGCCTATGCAAAGAAGGACGAAGCCGCGTAAGGCGGTTTTTCGCTGTTCAAACCCTAATCGTTCGTTTCGAACCGAACATCTATAAGGAAGTACTATCATGGCTGATCTCGCAAAGATCGTTGAAGACCTCTCGGCTCTGACCGTTCTGGAAGCTGCTGAGCTTTCCAAGCTGCTCGAAGAAAAGTGGGGCGTATCTGCTGCTGCACCGGTAGCCGTTGCTGCTGCTGGCGGCGCTGCTCCGGCTGCTGCTGAAGAAGAAAAGACCGAGTTTGACGTCATCCTCACGGATGCCGGCGCAAACAAGATCAACGTCATCAAGGAAGTCCGCGCCATCACCGGTCTCGGCCTCAAGGAAGCCAAGGACCTCGTCGAAGGCGCTCCGAAGGCTGTCAAGGAAGCCGTTTCCAAGGCTGAAGCCGCTGACCTCAAGAAGAAGCTTGAAGACGCCGGCGCCAAGGTCGACGTTAAGTAATATTGGAATGCGGCGGGAGAAGGTTTCCTTTTCCCGCCGGTTTCCTCCGGACACATTACCCAGGGACCGTATGAAAACGGTCCCTGGGTAATGGGTTCTCAAGAGGATGGTCTTGACCCGCGCGCCCGGCAAACCGGCCGGCCGTCCGGATCTCGAGACGAGATTGAGTGATCCATTGATTGACGGAGCCGCCTGGCCAGCGGTCACCGTCTGTTGCAGGCCCGGGTGCAAACTGACAAGGAGCGACGATGGCTCAGACCCTTACCTTTAACGGTCGCAGGCGCGTACGCAAGTTTTTCGGAAAAATTCCAGAAGTCGCAGAAATGCCGAACCTCATCGAGGTTCAGAAGGCATCTTATGACCAGTTCCTTATGGTTGACGAGCCGCAGGGCGGCCGTCCCGACGAGGGGCTGAATGCCGTTTTCAAGTCCGTATTCCCGATCACCGACTTTTCCGGTGCATCGATGCTGGAATTCGTGTCCTACGAATTCGAACAACCGAAGTTCGACGTCGACGAGTGCCGTCAGCGCGACCTGACCTATGCCGCACCGCTGAAGGTCACCCTGCGTCTGATCGTGTTCGATATTGACGAGGATACGGGCGCTCGCTCGATCAAGGACATCAAGGAACAGTCCGTCTACATGGGCGACATGCCCCTGATGACCAACAACGGTACCTTCATCGTCAACGGTACCGAGCGCGTCATCGTCTCGCAGATGCACCGTTCGCCGGGCGTGTTCTTCGACCACGACAAGGGCAAGAGCCACTCGTCTGGCAAGCTGCTGTTTGCCGCCCGCGTCATCCCCTATCGCGGTTCCTGGCTCGACATCGAGTTCGACGCCAAGGACATCGTGCACGCCCGTATCGACCGTCGCCGCAAGATCCCCGTGACCTCGCTGCTGATGGCGCTTGGCATGGACGGCGAAGAAATCCTGTCGACCTTCTACTCGAAGTCCGTCTACGAACGTGACGGCAAGGGCTGGCGTTTCCCGTTCAACCCGGAAACCATGAAGGGCGCCAAGGCGATTACCGACCTGGTTGACGCCGACAGCGGCGAAGTCGTGGTCGAAGGTGGCAAGAAGCTTACCCCGCGTCTGCTCCGTCAGCTGTCCGACAAGGGCCTGAAGTTCCTCAAGGCATCGGATGAAGACCTGTTCGGCAACTACCTTGCCGAAGACCTGGTCAACATGTCGACCGGTGAAATCTACATGGAAGCCGGCGCTGAGATTGACGAGAAGACGCTTCCGCAGATCCTCGATTCCGGCTTCGAAGAGATCCCGATCCTCGGTATCGACCACATCAATGTCGGCGCCTACATCCGCAACACGCTGTCGGCCGACAAGAACGAGAACCGTCAGGACGCTCTGTTCGACATCTACCGCGTCATGCGTCCGGGTGAGCCGCCGACCATGGATTCGGCCGAAGCCATGTTCAACTCGCTGTTCTTCGACAGCGAGCGCTACGACCTGTCGGCCGTTGGCCGCGTCAAGATGAACATGCGTCTCGACCTCGACTGCCCGGATACCGTCCGCGTTCTGCGCAAGGACGACATCCTGGCCGTGGTCAAGATGCTGGTCGAACTGCGCGACGGCAAGGGCGAGATCGACGACATCGACAACCTCGGCAACCGTCGCGTTCGCTCCGTCGGCGAACTGATGGAAAACCAGTACCGTCTCGGCCTGCTCCGCATGGAGCGTGCGATCAAGGAACGCATGTCGTCGATCGAAATCGACACCGTCATGCCGCAGGACCTGATCAACGCCAAGCCGGCTGCTGCTGCCGTCCGCGAATTCTTCGGCTCCTCGCAGCTGTCGCAGTTCATGGACCAGGTGAACCCGCTTTCGGAAATCACCCACAAGCGCCGTCTCTCGGCTCTTGGACCGGGTGGTCTGACCCGCGAGCGCGCAGGCTTCGAAGTCCGCGACGTTCACCCGACCCACTACGGCCGTATTTGCCCGATCGAGACGCCGGAAGGCCCGAACATCGGTCTGATCAACTCGCTCGCCACCTTCGCACGGGTCAACAAGTACGGCTTCATCGAAAGCCCGTACCGCAAGATCATCGACGGTAAGGTGACGATGGACGTCGTCTATCTCTCGGCGATGGAAGAAGCCAAGTACTACGTGGCCCAGGCCAACTCCGAGCTGACGGCCGATGGCCAGTTCGTCGAAGAGTTCGTCGTCTGCCGTCACGCTGGCGAAGTCATGCTGTCCCCGCGCGACACCATCAACCTGATGGACGTTTCGCCGAAGCAGCTGGTTTCGGTCGCGGCCGCTCTCATCCCGTTCCTCGAAAACGACGACGCCAACCGCGCTCTCATGGGCTCGAACATGCAGCGTCAGGCCGTGCCGCTTCTGCGTGCCGAAGCCCCGTTCGTCGGAACTGGCATGGAGCCGATCGTGGCCCGTGACTCCGGTGCAGCCATCGGTGCCCGTCGCGGCGGTGTGGTCGACCAGGTCGACGCCACCCGTATCGTTATTCGCGCCACCGAAGATCTCGATCCGGGCAAGTCCGGCGTCGATATCTACCGCCTGCAGAAGTTCCAGCGTTCGAACCAGAACACCTGCGTCAATCAGCGTCCGCTGGTCACCGTCGGTGACATCCTGAACAAGGGCGACATCATCGCGGACGGTCCGTCGACCGACCTCGGCGATCTGGCACTCGGCCGCAACGCGCTCGTCGCGTTCATGCCCTGGAACGGCTACAACTATGAGGACTCGATCCTCATGTCGGAGCGTATTGTCTCGGAAGACGTCTTCACCTCGATCCACATCGAGGAATTCGAAGTCATGGCCCGCGACACCAAGCTTGGTCCGGAAGAAATCACGCGCGACATTCCGAACGTTTCGGAAGAAGCGCTGAAGAACCTTGACGAAGCTGGTATCGTCTACATCGGTGCGGAAGTCGCTCCTGGCGACATCCTGGTCGGCAAGATCACCCCGAAGGGCGAAAGCCCGATGACGCCGGAAGAAAAGCTCCTGCGCGCCATCTTCGGTGAAAAGGCGTCCGACGTTCGCGACACCTCGATGCGCATGCCTCCGGGTACCTTCGGCACCGTCGTCGAAGTTCGCGTCTTCAATCGCCACGGCGTTGAGAAGGACGAACGTGCGATGGCGATCGAGCGCGAGGAAATCGAACGTCTCGCCAAGGACCGTGACGACGAGCAGGCGATCCTCGACCGTAACGTCTACGGCCGTCTGATCGACATGCTGCGTGGCCAGGTCTCGATTGCAGGCCCGAAGGGCTTCAAGAAGGGCGTCGAACTCACCAACGCCGTCGTCTCCGAATATCCCCGCTCGCAGTGGTGGATGTTTGCAGTCGAGGACGAAAAGGTGCAGGGCGAACTCGAAGCGCTCCGCGGCCAGTACGATGAATCCAAGTCGCGCCTTGAACAGCGCTTCATGGACAAGGTCGAAAAGGTCCAGCGCGGCGATGAAATGCCCCCAGGCGTCATGAAGATGGTCAAGGTCTTCGTCGCTGTGAAGCGCAAGATCCAGCCGGGCGACAAGATGGCCGGCCGTCACGGCAACAAGGGCGTCGTGTCGCGCATCGTACCGGTCGAGGACATGCCGTTCCTCGAAGACGGTACGCATGTCGACATCGTCTTGAACCCGCTCGGCGTGCCCTCGCGCATGAACGTCGGTCAGATCCTCGAAACCCATCTTGCCTGGGCTTGCGCCGGCATGGGCAAGAAGATCGGCCAGATGCTCGAGGACTATCGCAAGCACCTCGACATCACGGATCTGCGCAAGGAGCTGACGGAGATCTACGAGTCCGAAGCCCATGACGAAGTGAAGCACTTCGACGACGACGCGCTAGTCAAGCTCGCCGAAGAAGCCAAGCGCGGCGTGTCCATCGCCACGCCGGTCTTCGACGGTGCGCATGAAAGCGACGTCTCCGCGATGCTCACGCGTGCGGGTCTCAACCCGTCGGGTCAGTCGGTTCTGTACGATGGTCGTACCGGTGAAGCCTTCGACCGTCAGGTCACCGTTGGCTACATGTACATGATCAAGCTGAACCACTTGGTCGACGACAAGATCCATGCGCGTTCGATCGGTCCTTACTCGCTCGTCACCCAGCAGCCGCTCGGTGGTAAGGCGCAGTTCGGCGGTCAGCGCTTCGGGGAAATGGAAGTCTGGGCTCTGGAAGCTTACGGCGCCGCCTACACCCTGCAGGAAATGCTGACGGTGAAGTCGGACGACGTGGCCGGCCGTACCAAGGTCTATGAAGCGATCGTCCGTGGTGACGACACCTTCGAGGCCGGTATTCCGGAAAGCTTCAACGTTCTCGTCAAGGAAATGCGCTCTCTCGGCCTTTCCGTCGAACTCGAGAACTCCAAGCTCCTGCCGGAAGACGGTCAGCTGCCGGACGCCGCCGAATAACGGTTTGACAAAGGCGTGCGAGGCTTTGGCCGCGCACGCCATTCCCTGATCGCCCCGAAGGCCAATATCGGGACGGGAAGGGGAGTTTCGCCGCATTTCGCGGTTATTGTCATTTCAGGGTCCGGCGCGGCATCCCGGGAATTTGCTGCCACCGCGACCCAATCGAGGGCTTTCTAGCCCCATCAAGGAGACAGGCATGAACCAAGAGGTCATGAACCTTTTCAACCCGACAGTGCCGGCTCAGCACTTCGATTCCATCCGGATCTCGATCGCGAGCCCGGAAAAGATCCTGTCGTGGTCCTACGGCGAGATCAAGAAGCCGGAAACCATCAACTACCGCACGTTCAAGCCCGAGCGTGACGGCTTGTTCTGCGCGCGTATCTTTGGACCGATCAAGGACTACGAATGCCTGTGCGGCAAGTACAAGCGCATGAAGTACAAGGGCATTATCTGCGAAAAGTGCGGCGTCGAAGTCACGCTGTCGCGCGTTCGCCGCGAGCGCATGGGCCATATCGAGCTTGCAGCGCCGGTTGCCCATATCTGGTTCCTGAAGTCCCTTCCGTCGCGTATCTCGACCCTGCTCGACATGACGCTTAAGGATGTCGAGCGCGTTCTCTACTTCGAGAACTACATCGTGACGGAGCCGGGCCTGACCTCGCTCAAGGAAAACCAGCTGCTCTCTGAAGAAGAGTACATGATCGCCGTCGACGAGTTCGGCGAAGATCAGTTCACCGCCATGATCGGTGCCGAAGCCATCTATGAAATGCTGGCCTCGATGAATCTCGAAAGGATCGCTGGCGATCTGCGTTCCGAGCTTGCCGACACCACGTCGGAACTCAAGCAGAAGAAGCTGATGAAGCGCCTGAAGATCGTCGAGAACTTCATGGAATCCGGCAACCGCCCGGAATGGATGATCATGAAGGTCGTTCCGGTCATCCCGCCGGACCTGCGTCCGCTGGTTCCGCTCGATGGCGGCCGTTTCGCGACCTCTGACCTGAACGATCTCTATCGTCGAGTCATCAACCGTAACAACCGTCTGAAGCGCCTGATCGAACTGCGCGCGCCGGGCATCATCATCCGCAACGAAAAGCGCATGCTGCAGGAATCTGTGGACGCGCTGTTCGACAACGGCCGTCGTGGCCGCGTCATCACCGGCGCCAACAAGCGTCCGCTGAAGTCGCTCTCCGACATGCTCAAGGGCAAGCAGGGCCGCTTCCGCCAGAACCTTCTCGGCAAGCGCGTCGACTATTCCGGCCGTTCGGTCATCGTGACCGGTCCGGAACTGAAGCTGCACCAGTGCGGCCTGCCGAAGAAGATGGCGCTCGAACTGTTCAAGCCGTTCATCTACGCCCGCCTCGACGCCAAGGGTTACTCCTCGACCGTCAAGCAGGCCAAGAAGCTGGTTGAAAAGGAAAAGCCGGAAGTCTGGGATATCCTCGACGAGGTCATCCGCGAGCATCCGGTTCTCCTGAACCGCGCACCGACGCTGCACCGCCTGGGCATCCAGGCCTTCGAACCGATCCTGGTCGAAGGCAAGGCCATCCAGCTGCATCCGCTCGTCTGCACGGCCTTCAATGCCGACTTCGACGGCGACCAGATGGCCGTTCACGTGCCGCTGTCGCTCGAAGCCCAGCTCGAAGCCCGCGTCCTGATGATGTCGACGAACAACATCCTGCACCCGGCCAACGGTGCACCGATCATCGTTCCGTCGCAGGACATGGTTCTCGGCCTGTACTATCTGTCGATCCAGAACCAGAACGAGCCGGGCGAAGGCATGGCCTTCTCCGACATGGGCGAACTGCACCATGCGCTGGAAAACAAGGTCGTCACACTGCACGCCAAGATCCGTGGCCGCTTCAAGACGGTCGACGAAAACGGCAAGCCGGTTTCGAAGATCTATGAAACGACTCCAGGTCGCATGATTGTTGGTGAACTTCTGCCGAAGAACGTCAACGTGCCCTTCGACATCTGCAACCAGGAACTGACCAAGAAGAACATCTCCAAGATGATCGACACGGTCTACCGCCATTGCGGTCAGAAGGACACGGTCATCTTCTGCGACCGCATCATGCAGCTCGGCTTCACCCACGCCTGCAAGGCTGGCATTTCGTTCGGCAAGGACGACATGATCATCCCGGAAACCAAGGCGAAGATCGTTGGCGACACCGAAACGCTGGTCAAGGAATACGAGCAGCAGTACAATGACGGCCTGATCACTCAGGGCGAAAAGTACAACAAGGTCGTCGACGCTTGGGGCAAGGCAACCGAAAAGGTCGCCGAGGACATGATGGCCCGCATTAAGGCTGTCGAGTTCGATCCGGAAACGGGTCGCCAGAAGCAGATGAACGCCATCTACATGATGTCGCACTCGGGTGCCCGTGGTTCACCGAACCAGATGCGCCAGCTGGGCGGCATGCGCGGCCTCATGGCCAAGCCGTCGGGTGAAATCATCGAGACGCCCATCATCTCGAACTTCAAGGAAGGTCTGACCGTTAACGAGTACTTCAACTCGACCCACGGTGCCCGTAAGGGTCTCGCAGACACCGCTCTGAAGACCGCGAACTCCGGCTACCTGACCCGTCGTCTCGTCGACGTGGCGCAGGATTGCATCGTCAACCTCGTGGATTGCGGCACCGACAAGGGCCTCACCATGACGGCGATCGTCGATGCCGGTCAGGTCGTGGCCTCCATTGGTGCCCGCGTCCTCGGTCGTACGGCGCTTGACGATATCGATCATCCGATCACGGGTGAGCGCATCGTCGATGCCGGTCAGATGATCCTCGAGCCGGCTGTCGTGGAAATCGAGAAGGCTGGTATCCAGTCGATCCGTATCCGCTCCGCACTGACCTGCGAAGTTCAGACGGGCGTGTGCTCGATCTGCTACGGCCGAGATCTGGCACGTGGTACGCCGGTCAACATGGGTGAGGCCGTCGGCGTCATCGCGGCTCAGTCGATCGGTGAGCCGGGTACTCAGCTGACCATGCGTACCTTCCACTTGGGCGGTACCGCGACCGTGGTTGACCAGTCGTTCCTGGAAGCCTCGTACGAAGGTACGGTTCAGATCAAGAACCGCAACATGCTGCGCAACTCCGATGGCACCCTGATCGCCATGGGCCGCAGCATGGCCGTGATGATCCTCGACGAACGTGGTGTCGAGCGCTCCTCGCAGCGTGTGGCCTATGGCTCGAAGGTCTTCGTCGATGATGGCGACAAGGTGAAGCGCGGCCAGCGTCTGGCCGAGTGGGATCCGTACACACGCCCGATGATGACCGAAGTCGAAGGTATCGTGCATTTCGAGGACGTCGTCGACGGTCTCTCCGTGCTCGAAGCCACTGACGAATCGACCGGCATTACCAAGCGTCAGGTCATCGACTGGCGTTCGACCCCCCGTGGTTCGGACCTCAAGCCGGCGATCGTCATCAAGGATGCTGCAGGCAACGTCTTGAAGGTAGCTCGTGGTGGCGAAGCCCGCTTCCACCTGTCCGTCGAGGCCATCCTGTCGGTCGAGCCTGGTCAGAAGGTATCCCAGGGTGATGTGCTTGCACGTTCGCCGCTGGAAAGCGCCAAGACCAAGGACATCACCGGTGGTCTGCCGCGCGTTGCCGAACTGTTCGAAGCTCGTCGTCCGAAGGACCATGCCATCATCGCTGAGATCGATGGTACGATCCGCCTGGGCCGCGACTACAAGAACAAGCGTCGCGTCATCATCGAGCCGGCAGAAGACGGTGTCGAGCCTGTCGAATACCTGATCCCGAAGGGCAAGCCCTTCCACCTTCAGGAAGGCGACTATATCGAAAAGGGTGACTACATCCTCGACGGTAACCCGGCTCCGCACGACATCCTGGCGATCAAGGGCGTCGAGGCACTTGCCTCGTACCTGGTCAACGAAATTCAGGAAGTCTACCGTCTGCAGGGCGTTGTGATCAACGACAAGCACATCGAGGTGATCGTTCGCCAGATGCTGCAGAAGGTCGAGATCACGGATTCGGGCGACAGCCACTACATCGTTGGTGACAATGTCGACCGCATCGAGCTCGATGACAACAACGACCGCCTGGTCGAAGAGGGCAAGAAGCCGGCCTACGGCGATCCGGTCCTTCTCGGCATCACCAAGGCCTCGCTGCAGACGCCGTCGTTCATCTCGGCCGCATCCTTCCAGGAAACCACCAAGGTTCTCACGGAAGCTGCGATTGCCGGCAAGACCGACACGCTGCAGGGTCTGAAGGAAAACGTCATCGTCGGCCGTCTGATCCCGGCCGGTACCGGTGGTACCATGACGCAGATCCGCCGCATCGCCACGTCTCGCGACGACCTCATCCTCGAGGAACGCAAGAAGGGCACGGGCGCAGACGTTGCGACCCCGATGCTGCAGAATCTCGCCGGCGAAAGCGCTCCGGCCGCCGAGTAATCGGCGCCAAGGGTTCGACACGATCAGAAAGGCCGCCCGGAGCAATCCGGGCGGCCTTTTTTCGCCTTGGGAACGGTGATGGTCAGCGCGTGTCGCTGGAAGCTGCGCTTGAGACCACGAATGCCGACCATGGAATGCACAACGAAAAAGGCCGCCCAGACAGGAGCGGCCTTTGGTTCGAAAGCTCCGTAGGTGTGCCTCAGTTGAAGCGGATGATCGCCACTTCGCCTTCCAGCGCACCCTGATAAGCGGATGCATGCGGCTCTTCGTCTGGCGCGCCGGTGATCATCCCGATCTGGTCGAGATCGGCTTCCAGGAAGCCTTCCTCCGACAGTGCGTTGAGTGTCAGCCGCACTGCGCTGTCGTCGTCCGGGGCCGTCAGCATGACATGTAGATCGATCGGCTGCCCGCCCTCGGTCTCGTAGGCCTTGGCGATCACGATGAAAACCATCGGTTCGTCGCGGTTGTTGTCATTGTCGGGACTGGTGATCATGGCGCCTGGTCTTCCTGTTGTGGCGGATCGATTCTTTGGCCTTGGCCGATTCGACCAGCGGGCAGGGCGGTTGACCCTCTTCCTCTACCTATCTAGAAGTTTCCCGACGCAAGCCAAGCCAAATCGTCTTACCTCGGCGATTTTCCCGTGTTGAAACGCCGAGACTCCCGCCCGGGCAGGGCTCTGAGGGCATTAATTGCGAGATGTGACTTGACGTTAAGGGGGGAAAACAGTAGTACCCCGGCCATCGGAGCCCATGTGAGACCGGGTTTTTTGGGACGACGCGTCCTGAAGTTCGTCTCAAACAGGTCTCCAAACGCACGTTGACGACAAAAATGCTGCTCGCACGACGCACTCTTGCAGTGCGTCCTCTGTCTTTTGTGGTCCATCCGCGAAATCGGGTCGGGCCACATTTTGCGCATGAAGAAATCTGTGCGGCCGCCGCCGGAAACGGCAAACCACAAGGGTCCGGAAGGGCTCGAGACTAGATTTTGCAAGGGATGGGTATATGCCTACCGTAAACCAGCTGATCCGCAAGCCGCGTCAGGCACAGGTAAAGCGCAATAAGGTTCCTGCTCTGCAGGAAAACCCGCAGAAGCGCGGCGTTTGCACCCGCGTTTACACCACGACCCCGAAGAAGCCGAACTCGGCTCTCCGTAAGGTCGCCAAGATCCGCCTGACCAATGGCTTCGAAGTCATCGGCTACATTCCGGGTGAAGGTCACAACCTGCAGGAACACTCTGTCGTCATGATCCGTGGCGGCCGCGTAAAGGACTTGCCAGGCGTTCGTTACCACATCATCCGCGGCGTTCTCGACACCCAGGGCGTCAAGAACCGCAAGCAGCGCCGTTCGAAGTACGGTGCGAAGCGTCCGAAGTAAGCTTCGGCTCTTCATTGATTAAATACAGGCGCTGCGCGAGGTCCTCCGCGTTCTAAAGCGTCCCAACCGTTGAGAGACAAATAGTATGTCCCGTCGCCACAGTGCAGAAAAGCGCGAAATCAATCCGGACCCGAAGTTCGGCGATCTCGTCGTCACCAAGTTCATGAACGCCATCATGCTTCACGGCAAGAAGTCGGTTGCTGAAAGCATCGTCTACGGTGCCTTCGACGTCGTTCAGAACAAGTCCAAGCAGGAACCGATTGCGATCTTCCATCAGGCGCTCGACAACGTCGCGCCGCATGTTGAAGTCCGTTCGCGCCGCGTCGGCGGTGCGACCTATCAGGTCCCGGTCGACGTTCGTCCGGAGCGCCGCCAGGCTCTCGCGATCCGCTGGTTGATCACGGCTGCCCGCAAGCGCAACGAGACGACTATGGTTGACCGCCTCTCCGGCGAGTTGCTCGACGCAGCAAACAACCGCGGTAGCGCCGTCAAGAAGCGCGAAGACACCCACAAGATGGCCGATGCAAACCGCGCCTTCTCGCATTACCGCTGGTAATCCACCGATTAAATATCGAAAGGCAGTCCATTATGGCTCGCGAATATAAAATCGAAGACTACCGCAACTTCGGTATCATGGCGCACATCGACGCCGGCAAGACCACGACCACCGAACGCATCCTCTACTACACCGGTAAGTCTCATAAGATCGGCGAAGTCCATGACGGCGCTGCCACCATGGACTGGATGGAGCAGGAGCAGGAGCGTGGCATCACGATCACCTCCGCTGCCACGACGACCTTCTGGAAGGGTCGCGACGGCAAGATGCGCCGCTTCAACATCATCGACACCCCCGGCCACGTCGACTTCACCATCGAAGTCGAGCGTTCGCTGCGCGTTCTCGACGGTGCAGTTGCTCTGCTTGACGCCAATGCCGGCGTTGAGCCGCAGACCGAAACCGTCTGGCGTCAGGCTGAAAAGTACCACGTCCCGCGGATGATCTTCTGCAACAAGATGGACAAGACCGGTGCTGACTTCTACCGCTCGGTAGAGATGATCAAGACCCGTCTCGGCGCCACCGCTGTTGTCATGCAGCTCCCGATCGGCGCAGAAACCGAGTTCAAGGGCGTTGTCGACCTGATCGAGATGAACGCCCTCGTATGGCGCGACGAGTCCCTCGGCGCTGCCTGGGATGTTGTCGAAATCCCGGACGACCTGAAGGCCAAGGCTGACGAATATCGCGAAAAGCTGATCGAGACTGTTGTCGAGATCGACGAACAGGCGATGGAAGACTACCTGAACGGCATCATGCCCGACAACGACAAGATCCGTGCCCTGGTTCGCCGCGGCACCATCGACGTCAAGTTCCACCCGATGTTCTGCGGCACCGCCTTCAAGAACAAGGGCGTTCAGCCGCTCCTCGACGCCGTTGTCGAATACCTGCCGTCCCCGCTGGACATTCCGGCGATCAAGGGCATCGACTTCAAGACGGAAGCCGAAATCGAGCGTCACGCTGACGATTCCGAGCCGCTTGCCATGCTCGCGTTCAAGATCATGAACGACCCCTTCGTCGGTTCGCTCACCTTCGCACGCATCTACTCTGGCAAGCTCGAAAAGGGCGTGTCGGTTCTGAACACGGTCAAGGACAAGCGCGAGCGCGTCGGCCGTATGCTGCAGATGCATTCCAACAGCCGTGAAGACATCGAAGAAGCCTTTGCAGGTGACATCGTGGCTCTTGCCGGCCTCAAGGAAACCACGACGGGTGACACGCTCTGCGATCCCCTGAAGCCGGTTATCCTCGAGCGCATGGAATTCCCGGAACCGGTTATCCAGATCGCGATCGAGCCGAAGTCCAAGGGCGACCAGGAAAAGATGGGCCTCGCGCTCAATCGCCTCGCTGCTGAAGACCCGTCCTTCCGCGTCAAGACAGACCAGGAATCCGGCCAGACCATCATCGCCGGCATGGGTGAACTTCACCTCGACATCCTCGTCGACCGCATGCGTCGCGAGTTCAAGGTCGAAGCCACCGTTGGTGCTCCGCAGGTTGCCTACCGCGAAACCATCACGAAGACGCACGAAGAAGACTACACGCACAAGAAGCAGTCCGGTGGTACCGGCCAGTTCGCGCGCGTTAAGCTCGTCTTCGAACCGAACCCGGATGGCGAAGACTTCAAGTTCGAGTCGAAGATCGTCGGCGGTGCTGTTCCGAAGGAATACATCCCAGGCGTCCAGAAGGGCATTGAAAGCGTTCTGTCTTCGGGTCCGCTCGCTGGCTTCCCGATGCTCGGCGTCAAGGCCACCCTCATCGATGGTGCGTTCCACGACGTCGACTCCTCGGTCCTCGCCTTCGAAATCGCATCGCGTGCCTGCTTCCGCGAAGCTGCCAAGAAGGCCGGCGCACAGCTGCTCGAGCCGATGATGAAGGTCGAAGTAGTAACGCCGGAAGATTACGTCGGTGACGTGATCGGTGACTTGAACTCGCGTCGTGGCCAGATCCAGGGCCAGGAACAGCGCGGCATCGCGATCGTGATCAACGCTCACGTACCGCTCGCCAACATGTTCAAGTACGTCGACAACCTGCGTTCCATGTCGCAGGGCCGTGCGCAGTACTCGATGACCTTCGATCACTACGCACCGGTTCCGTCGAACGTTGCCGCTGAAATCCAGGCAAAGTATTCCGGTCAGAAGTGACCGGGATACCCCGCCAGTCCAATTGAATTTGTGAATTTCCCCTGACGGGGACCAGAAAATGGAGAGCCGAAAATGGCAAAGAGTAAGTTT
>UBNV01000028.1 GCA_900466945.1 Hyphomicrobiales bacterium | reverse complement strand
GCGAGAGTTGCAAGCGAGAGTTTGGTCGTCATGGGTGCATTCCTTGGCTTGGGGCCGCAAGAGCCGTCAGCTCATCCAGTTTCCGCCGTCGACATTGTAGGTCTGGGCAACGATGTAATCGGCCTCCGCCGAGGCGAGAAAGATCGCCATGCCGGTCAGGTCCTCCGCGCGGCCCATGCGACCGAACGGAACCTCTGCGCCGACGAGCTTCTTCTTTTCGCCGAGGGGACGGTTTTCATGCTTGGCGAAGAGGGCATCGACGCCGTCCCAGTGCTCCCCGTCCACGACACCGGGCGCGATCGCATTGACGTTGATGCCGTGCTTGATCAAGTCGAGGCCCGCCGACTGCGTCAGGGAAATGACGGACGCCTTGGTCGCGCAATAAACCGCAACCAGCGCCTCCCCACGCCGCCCGGCCTGGCTTGCCATATTGATGATCTTGCCGCCCTTGCCTTTCGCTATCATCGAACGGGCAGCCGCCTGCATCATGAAGAGCGTGCCGGCGACATTGATCGAGAAAAGGCGGTCATAGCTCGCCCGCGTGATCTCAACGATCGGCGCGAGGTCGAAGAGCGCGGCATTGTTGACAAGTATGTCGAGACCGCCCTGACGTTCTTCCACAGCGCAAATGGCCGCGTCAATCGACGCCTGGTCCGTGACATCAAGCTTGACCGCATAGGCGGCGGGTCCGATCTCTGCGGCCGTAATCTCGGCTCGTGCAAGATCGATGTCGGCAATCGCGACGGTTGCACCTTCCCGGACATAGGCTTCCGCAAAGGCCCGCCCGATCCCTCGCGCAGAACCGGTGATGAGCGCGGATTTGCCCGAAAGCCTCCCGGTCATAGGGCCAATCCTCGCTCGTCGAAGCGGTGGATGCGATTCTGGTCGGGCGTCGCATAGACGATGTCGCCATGACGGACCGGCATTTCACCGCTGCAACGCGCAGTGATCGTGCCGACACCTTCGGTCGCGATGTGCAGGAAGGTGTCCGATCCGAGATGCTCGGCGACGGTGACCTTGCCTTTCCAGGCCCCTTCGGTGGTCGAGAGCGTCATGTGTTCCGG
>UBNV01000030.1 GCA_900466945.1 Hyphomicrobiales bacterium | reverse complement strand
GGGCGCAGAACACCGGTTACGACCAAAGTGGCGCATCTAATTGATGTTAAACGCAGCCTTGGTTCCTATGAGCTCTCCCGCATTGCGCAATTGAAGAACCGGATGCTGGCCGCAGCACTGGTCGTGCCTGACCTCCTCTATAAGGAGAATCGCCGACTGCATGTCGACGAGGTTCGCGTGGTGATCGTGAATGCCGAAAACCAGCGAACCGATGTCGACGGTGGCGTCTGGCCGCTCACCCATCTCGATCATCTGCTGGACATTGCAGGTGCTGGTGCGGTCATCGCGAAGCTGCGCGATCTATTCCAGAAACGGGTGACAGACAATTGGTCGGCAGCCCTTCACAGCCACAGCGCCGGGATCAAAGCAGACAATCAAGGCGTGGCGGGGGAAAGCCCTGGCCACATGGGGAGCCACGCTGATGGCGGGGATGCCTTAGCCGCCCCTGCCCGCACGCCGGTGCCGATCGGCTTTGCAAGGGCGCCGCGTCTGGCGAGCGGCTGAGCGCTCTTAACTGCTTCATCCATCACCTCTTTCAACCTGTGTCCCTGCGCAGTACGCCGGGCGAATGGGAGACGTCTGCCATGACGCCAGTTTCTTCGAACATCTTTCTCTTTTCATCCCCGCCGGTGTTGCAGCTCGACTTTGTTCAAAGGGAGGAGCGCGATCTACGGCTCGCGAAACTGAACAATCTCGGTCCCGACGAACGGGCAGACTATGTCGCGTCCATCGTCCGTCCTGCGGTCAGGATTGCACAACGAAAGTGCAGAGGACTGGAAAAAGTGCCGCCTCAGCTTCGCGGTTGGCTGCTCGATCTCTGCGATGCCGGTGACCCGATCTGCCGCATGGTCCGGGACTGGCTGACCGGAAACAGCCGCTATTGCTCCGATCATACCGTGGAGGACGCGTGATGGAGACCTTGCCGACCGCGTGACGCGCCATCTGCTGAAAGGGCTTCGCCACCACGCCGTGATGACCACTTTCCATAAGGCGGAGAAAGCCGGGCTGCTTACCTCAACTGCCCTTCGTGGTCATGCTCGGTCGAGATCGGCCTGGATGGTTACCGACCGGGCTCGGCAGGTCCTGACCGGGTCTCCGCGTCGGGACTGCGGAATCATCGATCGGCTGCTGCGGGCAAAGGGTACGCAGCGACATCAGCGGGATACGTCCTTCGACTTCACGACACCCGAAGACGATGGCGCGGTGGATGGCGTTGCCTGCGATCCGCCGGTGGCAGCCGCCTCCGCTAAGATGACGCGCAAAGGCTCTGCTCGCAAAGGTCGGCAGCTTGAGGGAGTTGTCGTAGGACCCGCCGCTGGTTGTGCGCCTGACATCGATTTTCGCTACATCGCAACATGTTTGGCCGAGCAATTGCCACCGCCGAACCCGGTGCATGTGGCGGTCGTACTCCTCATTGCACGCGCCACCGGCACCAGCCTTCCTAATCTTGCCGCTCTGACTTCCGCGCTGAAGGCTCCTGCCCCCTTCCTGCTGATCAAGGCGCCGGTATCGCATTTCGAGGTTTGTCTCGGCGCGATGCTGGAGGATGGTCTGATCCTGCCGTTCAAGGCAGTCTTGGAGGACGTTCTGGGCGGCACACCGCTGTCAGGGCGTTTCCAGCCGTCGGTGAAGAATCACCAACGCCGTCTCAAGACCCTATCGGGAAAGGCCATTGAATCAACCGAGGAGAAAAATCTGCGCAGGCGGCTCCGCAACGCGCTGACAGACGAACCTGGCCTCGTCATTCTGGTCGACGAGACCCACTTGGCACTTACCCCTGTTGTCACCAAGACTGCCGACATTGTTCTCGAATGCGATGGCTTCGACCGCGTCATGATCGCCGAACTTCTGCAGGCCTGCGACGGCACGCCGCCGGGCCATAGTCTGATACTGATGGAGAGGATGGATTTCGAGCCGGACCACCTGTCGCTTGATGACATAGCGCTCGCCATCCGTCCCGGTCGCAGCCTGAAGCAAACGCTGTCGGTTATGGCCATGCTGGCCGATCGGCATAAAGCGGGAGATGGCGAGGCGGATAAGCCGCGAAGCGAGGACAGTCAGCAGTCGGATAGCGGCCGAAGGGCAAAGCCAAACAGAAGGCGAAGCCTCCAGCCCCTAATATCGAAATCATTGAGCCGGTGAAGCTGCCGCCAGACGCAACGGCTCGAAGTCCCGCCAACGGTGATGAGCGTCACGCCGGCAAGACCCGCGATCGGCTGCTTCTCGTGGAAACGCTATCCGGTTACGGTGCCGCACGTAACTGGGCGTTCGATCTGAAGGCTGATCTGGCGCTGTGGCGGGAGGGCAATCTTTACTGGGACGAGATGAACACGACGCTGCTGCTCTCGGGCCCCCGGGGACCGGCAAGACCATGTTTGCCCGTGCGCTGTGCAACACGTTGCAGGTGCCATTGCTCGCTACCTCGGTTGCCGACTGGCTGGAGCCAGGCTTTCTCGGCGATGTCCTGCAGCGCATGTCGGGGGCTTTCGCCTTTGCTGCGGAGAAGGCGCCATCGATCCTGTTCATCGACGAGATCGACAATATCGGCTCACGACAGACCTCGGCGGCAAACCGAAGCCATGACGACTACTGGACGTCGATGATCAACCGGATGCTCGAATTGCTCGATGGTGCATCCAAGCGTTAAGGCGTCATCGTTATCGGCGCGACAAACCTGCCGGAAAGGATTGATCCCGCATTGCTTCGTTCGGGACGGCTGGAGACCCATATCCCGATCCCCATGCCGGACATAGATGCCCTGATCGGCATTCTGGCCACGCATCTCGGCTCCGATCTTGAACCGGTGCTGGCCTCGGCTCCCCCTCCCCTTGTGGCGAAGCAGCTGCGGCCACCACCCGCCATAGACAGTCACCCGCTCCGGCGCAGCAGACCGTCGAGCACACCGAACAACGACACAGAGACCGAACCTGCGAAAGGACCCCGCCATGAAGAGCGTTGAATCATCGCCTCCCTTCGACGACCTGCGACCCTTGGCTCTGCTGGCGCTGGGACGGAGCGGAGCGGATATCGAGCGACTGGTGCGCGAAGTTCGCCGTAAGCTGCAGCGTACAGGCGACACCATGGTGTGGGGCGATATCGAAACAGCGCTGCGCCAAGGGCAGGCCCGCATGTCCGACGGGCTTCGCTGGCGCGCCTGTGTGCACGAAGCCGGCATGTGCTGGTCTATACACTGACGGGCATTGCAGAGGTTCAAAGTGCCAGCATCGGGCTGCGTGGCCTTGGCATGGTGACAACGGTTCCAAATAGCCATCTGCCGGAGACCGAAACATGGCTGATGAAATCCATCGCGGCAACCTTGGCCGGGCGTGCCGCCTGGTGATCGGAGACGTACTGGCCGGCGCTGGTGGCGGACCTGAAAGCGATCTGGCGCAGGCAACAGAGATGGCACTGGCGGCAGAAACCTCTGCAATCTGGTTCTCAATTTGCTTCGGATCGGGTGTGTCACCACGCTTGATCGTGTCGATCACCAGCTGCCTCAGTTCGTCCGGCGTGCTTTTCGCAGCGAGCTTGTAAACCGTGGACGGAGGCAGAACATCGATGACCTGAGGCGCGGATCCGAACTTGGTCGCGGAGTTCATTTAGTGGCCTGCTGCCGATTTTTCGGACACGAGGTTAAGCTAATTCCACCTTGGTTTCAAAGTCATTGGGGCTGAGATAGCCCAGTGTCGAGTGGCGGCGCTTCGGATTGTAGAAGCGCTCGATGTAATCGAAGATATCCGCTCTAGCGTCGGTCCTCGTGCGATAAACCTTCCGCACTGTTCTCTCTGTTTTGAGCGATGAGAAGAAGCTCTCCATCGCGGCATTGTCCCAGACGTTTCCAGAGCGGCTCATCGAGCAGGTGATGCCGTGATCGGTCATGAGACGTTGAAACTGCTCGCTCGTATATTGGCTGCCCTGATCCCAATGATGCAGCAGCACGTCCGGCTTTCCTCTGCGCCAGATGGCCATGATCAGTGCATCGGTGACGAGCTGGGCCGCCATGCCGGCATTCATTGACCAACCAACGACACGACGGGAGAACAGGTCGATAACGGCGGCCACGTAAAGCCAACCTTCCGCCGTCCAGATATAGGTGAAGTCTGCTACCCATTTCTGGTTCGGTCGCTCTGCATGGAACTGACGGTCGAGCACATTCGGTCCGATCACCGAACGCTCGCCCGCATCCTTCGGCAGGCCACGCCGCCTTGGACGCGCCTTCAGGGCATTCTGGCGCATCAACCGTTCAATGCGATGAAGCCCGCAGGATAGCCCTTCCGCCAGCACGTCATGCCAGACACGGCGTGCGCCATAGGTTCGGTCGCTTGAGCGGAAGCTCTGCCCGATCTTGTCGAGCAGGACTTCATCATAGCGGGCATGATCACTCGGCGAGCGATTGAACCAGGCATGGAAGCCCGAACGAGAGACACCCAGCGCTTCGCAGAGCCATGCCACCGGCCAGATCGATCGGTGCTTTGCAATGAACGCGAACTTCATATCGCGTCCCTGGCAAAGTAGGCTGCGGCCTTCCTAAGAAACACAGTCTCCAGCCGTTATGGGAGCCAGCTCGTATCCCATGGACCGGGCGCGGCGCTGGAGGTTCGCAATGACGCGGCCACGATGCCGTTCATCGTAGGCCGCAGCGCCTGGATCGCGATAGACCATCCCAAATCGTAGGGCATTGTAGAAAAGGACGGCAATTTTGCGAGCCGTCGCCGTCACGGCCTTCTGCTTACCGATGCGCCCTGCCAGCCGTCGGTAAAACGCACCGAGGGCGGTGTCACTTCGACCAATCGTGGTCGCAGCCAACCGCAAGAGCGCTGCGGCGCGGCTAGAGGAGCGACGAGTCCGGGATGACAGCACTTTGCCGCCGGAGATCTTGTTGCCGGGTGCGAGGCAGAGCCACGATGTGAAGTGCTTGGCGGAGGGCCATGCCCTCAGGTCCGTTCCGCATTCGCCGATGAGCTTTAGCGCAAGCGAGGAGCCCAGGCCGTGAATCTGGGTCAAATCTGTCCGGGTGAGACCGTAGAGTGCAGCTCGCACATCGAAGGACGGTGCATTCATCTGTTTGGTCTTCGTCCGGACCTTTGGTAGCGGCGGTAGCGGCGCTTCAGGGTCCACGGTCATGGACGCAATTGACGCCTCGAGCTTGCGGTCGCATTCGAGCATCTTCGCTTGGTAGAAGTCGTAAAGCTCCAGTGACTGGGAAAGGGCAAACACGTGCTCATCACGATCGTTGCCGATCAGGGATGCTCTGATTGTCTCGACGGAGGAGTGACAACGAACATCACGCAACGATGCCAGAACGTCGGGATCGCGCTCGCCGGAGACGATAGCACGAATGATCTTCATGCCCGTCACGCCTGTGATGTCGGAGACAACATGGTGGAGCTGTAGGTTCATCTCCATCAGAGCCTTCTGCATGTGCTGGATGTGAGCCGCCGCATACTCGACCAGCCGTTCTCGCTGGCGTAGGTAAGCACTCAGCGTTGCGACCTGTGCGTTTGGCCGAAAGCTGCCGCGCAGCAAGCCATAGGAATGCAACTGGCGAAGCCATGCCGCGTCGCTGACGTCCGTCTTCCTGCCAGGGACGTTCTTCGCATAATGCGCATTGACCAGGATCACCTCGAAGCCGTGCTGCTCCAGAATCTCGTAAGCCGGTATCCAGTAAACGCCGGTCGACTCCATCGCCACGCTGGTGACACCGCAGGATCTGAACCAGGCGGCAAGATCATGCAAATCGTGGGTGAAGGTCCCAAATGAGCGGATTGGCATCTCGGCATAATCCGGATTGACCGCAGCCATATGCATCGTGGACCCGATGTCGATGGCCGCCGCTCCAGGGTTCATCCGGGTCAGGTTCTGCGGCATGGATAAACTTGGCTTTGGCATGGCTTCTCCTCCTTTGGATCGGGAGGGGCTGGGCCGAGCAAGTTCGTCATTTTCCTAACCGGGATCGCCGCGGAAACAGCGTCACCACTCTCAAGTCCGCAACAGCCCATGTGCCACGTTTTTTAACGGGATCGATCGCCTCCAATAAGCAGTCGGCAACTCCCCTCCGGCGGCCAGCGTATCACAGCCTGTTTCTACCCCGCACAGGCGGACCGAAGCCCGTGATCGTTTTTTAAGATATCACGCTCCGCCTTTAGCTTGGCCACCTCGCGCCGAAGACGCTCGATCTCAAGCTGCTCGGGCTTCATCTGACCGTTGCCAGTAAATGATTGAGCCGGATCGGCACCGAATCCGCGAACCCACTTTCGAAGCATGTTCTCATGAACATCGAGATCGCGGGCCGCCTGGGCAACACTGACCCCACGTTCCCTGACCAGCTTCACCGCTTCAAGCTTATACTCGCGGCTGAATATTCGTCTTTGCATTCATACTCTCCGGTTTCAGGAGGAACACCTTAACTGGATGTCCGAAAAACCGGCAGCAGGCCATAGTTCTGCGCGGTCCGCTCTTGCCAACCGAAGCTCAACCACGTCCCGAGGCTTTCTCATGAATGCGCTTCGTTCGGCCAACATCACTACGCACTTCAACTGCAAGAAGACGGATTGCCTTTCTCGATAACGAGCTGGGCGATTGAAGTTTTCACAGACAACCATGAAAAGCCTCAGCGTGGAGACAATATACCCGATAAAATACTGCGAATGCGTAAGCTGGCTCTTGTAAAGATTCAGCGGTTACGTTTCTTTACATTTAGCAACCATACGTGGTTGATGCGAAATGACTAACCATGAGATTCAACCGATGAGAAGTCAGCAGTCAGTAGAGCGCGTCCTTCAAACTGTTTTCCCTCGTGGGACTACGCCGTCGCGAGATGGGTTAATTGCTGCGATGCCCTTTTTACCCACCGACGTCTTCGCAGGCGTTGGGACGCTAATTGAATACTCTGGAATTTATCATAGATTGAAGCCCGCAGAGCTAGCTACCGAGAACGCGGCTGCAGCACAGAAGATCATCCGACATCTGGACACTCGGAGCGGCAAAAGCTCCAAGGCGCCAACCGCTCACGATATAATCGAAAGTGGTCCAAAATACTGGGTCAAGCTGGGTAAGGCTTGGCGTGCGAATTCTGAGCTTTATGATGTCGTGTGCCTTCTATGGAATCAGATTATCGAGGATCGTAGCCAACCTGTTGTAACGCTAGAATCACGGCCAGCTGACCGGAAGTGGCTAAAGGCAGCTCTAGCGCTTTTTGCAATCTGTGATGAGGCCTGCGAAGGCCTCGGCTATGTTGACGGCAATTGGATCGACTTCGCCTTCCAACGCTCTCAGAGTAGGCCCAAAGCAGAGATCATCGACAAAAACCACCCTTCACATCTCAGATCGACAGCAAAAGACGGCTCTATGTGCGTGCTGGCCGATGAGAACGTCGTTTGTGTAATGCCAAAATCAAGAACGCCAATGGTAGGCTGCACCTTGCGAACTCTCAGCCACAATTTGGCTTTACTTCCACCTCCGCACAAGGCCTCTGCGTTCTGGTATCGCCCTCCTCTCAAATTGGAAAAAAATACCAAGCCCCTAAACATATTGCTTGTTCCATTCCCTTACCAAATCGATTCTCGCGATTTTACGGCCATCGAAATGGAGGGAAGTTACGCTCCTGAATTTGATCGATGGGGAGAGTTTGAGTTGCGCCAGTCGTGGCTTCAGAAAGCTAAAGTTCCCGCGCTCGTTGAAGAACTTCTGGAGGCCGGGTTTGCAAAAGGAACAACAGTGGAGGGAATAATTTTCCCAGAGTATTCGTTAGATTGGAAAACTTATAGTGAACTAGTAGAAAGACTCCTGAATCCTGAGTATAAAAACATTAAATTTCTTGTATCCGGGAGCTCTGAGGATGGAACAGACGGAGACGTGAAGAAGGGTAATTTTGTTCTGACTTCCATGTTCTACGACGATCCTACCGGCGGCGATAGAGTCGCAGTAACATCGGCACGAGGTAAACACCATAGATGGAGGCTAAACGGATCGCAGGTAGAATCTTACTGCTTGGACAACGTTTTAGACGCCAATACTTTCTGGTGGGAAAATATAGACCTGACGGAACGACGTATAAACAGCACTGTATTTAGGGAGAGTTCCGTATTCACAACATTGATATGTGAGGACTTGGCCAGGAGCGAACCTGTGCACAGCGTTCTGCAGAGCATTGGCCCTAACTTAGTATTCGTCCTACTTATGGACGGGCCGCAGCTTAAGGACCGATGGGCAGCAAGGAATGCGACTGGATTAGCAGAAGACCCCGGCTCGTCCGTTCTGACTTTTACATCAAGGGCTTTATTGGGACGTCAATCAGAGCGCGTTGATGGACATGCACCAAACTATACCATTGCCCTTTGGAAAGACGACACTCAGCGCATTCGGGAGATTAAGTGCGAACCTGATCTTGACGCTGTGATTGTCACTCTTTCAGCCGCAAGGGCTAAAGAAACGACGCTGGACGGCAGAGCCAATTCAGATGCATGGGCTTGGCGCATGAGCGGCTACATTCAAGTAAAACGTCCACTCAAATAGGCATTCGGACTCCGACCTACCGACACCCACAAAGAATTCAAGTCGAAGCAACGACTCGCCACCCAGCCCCACTGAAGTTAGGGAGAAGACCAGCCAGTAATTGTCTCAGACATAGCGCGTTCGTATTGATCCCGCTCAAGCCTGTTTTCTTCGATTATGCTTACAAGAGCATCGAAGTCGTCATTTCCCGGGATGAATTTTTCACCCCGAGATTTCAACTCAGTCTCGATCAGTTCGTCCGTATTAGCCCACATTGTCAAAAAAGAATTCACGGCGTCGTTCTCCTGCCCCCTGCGTCGCTGCCGCTCGATTTTCTTCATAACTTCGATCTCGCGTAGGTGAGCCTGTAGTGCTTACATGCTGACGACTTTACCTTAACATAACATTACAAACTCATGACGGAGCCGTGAGTTCCTTGTTCGTAGAGGATCGAGTCGATCATACATATCTACAATTTGTGGAAGTTGCATTCATCGATGGCGCCGAAGCACGCTTAGATATTAGACTCTTTTTGTGCGCTTACAACACCTAAACTCATCACATTTTCGGATAGCTCTCATGCATTCCCAGGAGCGCCTTGTTTGTGGCCCTAGCCAATACGGATGCCGAAATATGCTGGCATTGAGGTTCAGCGTCTCGCGGCAAACCTCTTGCACCCCAAGGGTTCACGATGGCGGAGAGGGTGGGATTCGAACCCACGATACCCTTGCGAGTATGCCGCATTTCGAGTGCGGTGCTTTCGACCACTCAGCCACCTCTCCGGTCACATTGGTCGGCGCTTATTGGCGCGGGCTGTCTCATAGCGGCAACTCAGCCCCCACGCAAGAGCGAATGTGACGGTTTTTCCACTCTCCTTTGAAAACACCCACAGCCCCACCCAACGCAGCTTCGAAACCTGGGGCAAGTGGCTCAGCCGCAACCAGATATCTACCCTCCAGCCATCACGCCGATGCTCATCTAGTTGTTTCTGCCTTGCTCTTCGCATGCGGAACCTTTTGACAAGGCGATCATTTTTTTGGTTGGTTTGGCAATAAACCTATAGAGGCATCAGGGGCTGGACGCTTCAGCTTGCACGGGCCGCTTGGCTGCCGCTGTCAGCGGCTTCCGTTCCCCTAGTGCGAAATCGGAGCACGATAGGCGGCGAGATCATCGGCAGGCCACGGTCGGATTAACCGCAGGCACTACATGGAAGTGGAGTTTCTCGACATCCTCGCCGTGGTGCTTTTAAAACTGAGACCTAGGCCCATGCGATCGCCCACCGGCTCACATCCGTAGACCTAACCCCAACCCCAACCCTTTCCTCTCACTCCGCACCAGATCCTGCTGCCTGAACATTTCCGCGTTCTTCGCCCGGTACGCGACCCGCACCACCGCCTCGACCCGAGCCAGATCCACCTTTTCCGCCAGCCCCCTCGTCAGTTCCACCAGGTTCTTGTTGCGCAGATCATCGGTCCCAAACCGCCGCTGCATCGCACCGGTGATGGCCTCTGCCTCCGCAAGCGCCCGCTTCCCCTCCGGCGTGTCGACGAGCTTCTCCAGAAACGCATCCTTCTCCTTCCTTTCGAGCCCGTCCAGACGCTTGAGGATCGCCTCGCTTGCGGGGCTCAGTCCTGGCACCTCGATGACATCCTCCTTTTCCCGCCTCCACTGCTCGGTATCGACCGCCTGTTCATACCGCCGAATCCAGTCCTTTCCGGTATAACCCACATGAGCCCCAAGGGATCCCGCCAGACGACGAGCCTCCTTGCGCTCGCTGTTCTCGCCGAACAACCCGGCCTTGCCTCGCAACGCGCCAAACGCCTCCGGCCGCTCGGCCACTGCCTTGGCCATGGCCCTGACGTCGCCATCCCGCTGCTGAATGGTTTTCGTGACTAGCTCGACAAACCGGTCGTGATCGACAAAGACCCCGGCACCAACCCAGCGTACCGTCTCCAATCCCCGCTCCATATGCTGCGCCGCCGCCTCCCGCGCCACCTGATCGATCGTCCGGGCGTAGCTGGTGATAGCAGGCACCAGCGGCGGCACCCTGACCTCCTGAACAACACCTCTCTGACCACTTGCAGACCCAGCCAGCAGTTCCAAAGGCTGCCGATCGGCGGGCGAGCGAACGCGCTCACCCACAGCGCCGTAGTGTGCCGCCGGCCGATCGTCAGCCCGGTGTGCGCCGTCCCGGTGTGGCGTTGCGTCGATGACTATCTCGCTCCGGGGAGTAATGCCCTCCCCCAGCCCTCGCCTCGCTGCAAAAGCATCGGTGTAATCAAGCACCGTCTCTTTTGCGCCCGAGCGGCCGAGGCTCGTCGACAGTGCCGTCAGATCCTTCAGCTCATCGCGCCCGGCATAGAGCCCGACAGCATGCCTGTGCCGGGTCATCGCCACATATGTCAGATGCCGGTCCATCGTGGTGGATGCCATGACGAATGCCCGGTCGACGGTTGCCCCTTGCGACTTGTGGATGGTCGTAGCAAAGCCATGGTCAAAGCTTTGGTAACTTCTGACCGGTATGGAGATCAGACGGGCGGCATTCTGCCCTGAGCCGTCGAGCCTTACCTGTATTGCGTCAGGCTCGACGGCAGTCACCATCCCCAGCATGCCGTTCTTCACACCGAGATCCCGATTGTTCTCCAGCAGCACGATGCGGTCGCCTGGCGCAAAGCCGCGCCTGCCATCATTGGTCTGGTAGACGATCTCCCGGTTGGTGCCGGCGCCCTCCTGCACCGCACCCTGCCGATCACTGTGCCCCGGTTCTACCGCATCGTCCTTCGCCAACACGCCCCGCGCCTGCAATTCTGAGCGGATCGCATCATTGATCGCCCGGACGTCGGCGCGACGGTGAGCAAGAGCAATGCGTGAGTCCTTGGGCCGCTCATCACGATCGGCAAGATAGTCCCGCACCAGAGCATCCCTTGCCCCGTCCTTGCTATCTGCGAAGTGCACCTGCCCCCGGTCGGCATAGGCAGACAGCCCTTCGCCCGTCCTATGCGTGGCGAAGGCTATCGAGGCCTGCCGCTGCCAATCCTCCTTCTGCCGGCGGATCTCCGAGAGTTCGACCGCACCGATGCGCTCGGCAATTGCCCGGAACGGAGATCCCGCCCCGATCGCCTGCAGCTGTTCGTGATCGCCGACCAGCACAAGCTTTGCGCCTCGCCGCTCGACCTCCTCGACGAACCGGCCAAGCCGCCTGCTGCCGACCATGCCGGCCTCATCGATGACAAGGATATCGCTCGAACCGAGCTCCGCCCTGCCCGCCTGCCAGCTGTGCTCCCAGGAAGCCAGCGTGCGCGAGATGATGCCCGATGACTCTTCCAGCCCCTCCGCCGCCTTGCCGGCAAGTGCTGCGCCATGCACGCGATACCCTTGTGCCTCCCAGGCCGTGCGCGCAGCCGCCAACATGGTCGACTTGCCCGCCCCCGCAAAGCCGATGACAGCGGCAATCTGCTCAAGCCCGGTGACATGCCGGACGGCTAGACGCTGTTCTTCGCTCAGACCCGCTTGTGGCATCGAACGGGGCTCACCTGTGGATGAAGCAGCATTGCCCTGTTCAACTCTCCGGGAGCTCGTTCCCTCTGTCATTGCCCTGATGGCCTCGTCCTGTAGCCTCAGTGCCTGATCGACATGATGTCGGTTAACGCCATGGCCGGAGTGCTGGCTCATGCGGTCGGCACTCGCGGCCATGGCGTGCTCGATCTCCAGCATTTCGCGCGTCGTGTATCGGGCAAGCTCACCGCCGGTTTCCTTGCGCAGTTCCACCAGAGCCTTCGAGCCCATGACCGCGGCAAAAGCATTGCGGAACTGGCCGAAGTCATCGATGTAACGATGCAGCGCCCGCGCCACATCATATCGATCGAAGACGCTTTTTTCTCCGGTGATCAGCGTCAGAACCTGCTCCGGCTTCTGCTTGATCAGTTCGGCGTTGCGCCGTGCCGCCTCCTCGTCGATCCGGGTGCGTGAGACACTTCCTCCACGCCTGTCGATCTCGGAGGCATGCACCCCCATATGCTCGGTCGGCTCGATCTCGAGCCCACGTTCAAGGTGCGAGCGATGGTCGATCCTGATCTCGTGCCCTGCCTGCATCAGTGCCCGATTGGCATGCGTCTCCCAGGCCTGACGGATCTCCCGCAACTGCATCTGTGACGTCGGCAGATCGTGGTTCAGCAGCCACTTGTTCTCCCGCTCGATGAGGGTCTTTTCGCCCAAGCCATCCGGTCCGACTGTCCGCGTGGTCATCATCACATGCGCATGGATATTGCGAATGTCGCTCTCGCCGCCTGGCGCATGAATGGCGAAGTCAACGGCTGCCCCATACCGATCGGCGAGATCGCGGGCAAAGGCACGCACGAGCGCCAGCCGCTGGTCGGCATTCAGCTCATGCGGAAGGGCGATTTCGAATTCGCGGGCAAGCCGCGCATCCTTGCGTTTCTCGGCGAACTCCACCGCGTTCCACAGCACCGATCGGTCCAGTGCCCACTTCGCCTGCGAACCTTCCAGCAGCACGATCTCGCAATGCACGACGCCACTCTTCCGGGTGAAGTCATGCACAAGTCCTTCGCGCTCATTCATGATCCGGCTGGCGGTCCGGTAGGCGATGGCGGCCACAGCACTTCGGCCGCCACCGCGGCTCACCGGCTTCATGCTGCAATGGTAAATCGCCATTTGCACGTCTCCAGCTGATGAGAAGCCTCTGAGCACTGAGTTGCGCAGCAACTCGTAAGTGCGCCCTTCGTGCTTTCTTCGCTTCGCTCGCCAGCATCGGGATGCGGCTCCGCCGCTCTCGACCGATGACAGATTTGCATCTTGTGCGACTTGGCTACTGCGCGTCGAATTAAGTTTCATTGCGAACCGACGACGCGGAGGACGACAGGATGACCAAACGAAGCATTCAGGAAAGACTGCGACAGCTGGAAGCCCGCAGAGACGTGCTGGTGGCGCGGCTGAACAGAGAGCAGCGTGCCCGGGATACGAGACGCAAGATCCTGATCGGGGCACTCGTGCTCGATCGGATAGAGCGCCAACCCGATCGTCATCTCACTGGCCAGCTCGACGAATGGCTGCGTGCCGAACTGCCGGGGTTTCTCACGCGGGAGAAGGACCGGGATCTGTTCGACGATATCCTCGGCCCGCACAAGCCAGAGGAGACGAAACATATCCCAACGGCCGAGGAGCAGCAGCCATGACCCTGTTCGACAGACTTCGTCTGCTTGGTCACGGTATCAAGCTTGCCCTGATCGGGTTGTTTCTCGGCTACATCCTGATCTCGGTCATCCTCGGCGTGGATGTGGTGATCCAGCACAATTCGGAGGAAGAGCGGGGATGGCTCAGTCGCATCTTGCCCGACATGCTGAAGTATCTGCCGCTGATCCTGGCCTTCATCGGCCTTGCCTTCCCATTCCTGGTCAGAGCCCGCTCATCCGCGATCCATGGCTCTGCCGGCTGGGCGACGCCGAAGGAGCTGGCCCGCCTCACGAAGAGCGATGACGGCCTGCTGATCGGCCGCGATCCGCATTCGCGCAAGCTGCTGCGCCACGATGGACCAGGCCATCTGCTAACCATGGCACCGACCAGAACCGGCAAAGGCGTCGGCACGATCATTCCCAATCTGCTCACCGCCAATCGATCAATCATCTGCATCGATCCGAAGGGTGAGAATGCCAGGATAACAGCGCGTGCGAGGATGATGTTCGGTCCCGTTCATGTGCTCGATCCCTTCGGCATCACCGGCATCAACAGTGCCGCTTTCAATCCGCTCGACCAACTCGATCCTGATGGGCTCGACCTCGCCGAAGACGCCGGCACGCTTGCCGATGCCTTGGTCTTCGATGAGCCCGGCATGGCAGGTGAAGCCCATTGGAACGAGGAAGCGAAGGCGCTGATATCAGGCCTGATCCTGATGATCGTCGCAACGGCGCCACCCGACGAGCGGCATCTCGGAACGCTGCGGCGCCATCTCACCGCCGATCCGAAGAGCTTTGCAGATCTGCTCAAGAGAATGCAGGCAATGCACGAAGCCAACGGCCTCATCGCCCGTGCTGCCAATCGCCATCTCGGCAAGGCGGACCGGGAAGCGGCGGGCGTCTTGTCCGCCGCCCAGCGCCACACCCATTTCCTCGACAGTCCGCGCATGATGGAGGTGCTGAAGCGATCCGACTTCCGCTTCTCAGATCTGAAGCACGGACCCGCCACCGTCTTCCTCGTCCTGCCGCCGGATCGCCTCTCGACCTATTCGCGATGGCTGAGACTGCTGGTCACTCAGAGCCTGACAGACATGGCGCGCGATCCAACGACACCAGCCAAACCGGTGCTCTATCTGTTCGACGAGTTCGCCGCCCTTGGCCATCTCGCACCGATCGAACGCGCAATGGGGCTGATGGCGGGCTATGGCGTGCAGCTCTGGCCGATCCTGCAGGACATGCATCAGTTGCGCGCTACATACGGCCAGCGTGCCGGCACCTTCCTTTCCAATGCCAGCGTATGCCAAGTGTTCGGCGTCAACGACATCGAGACAGCAAGTCTGATTGCCAAAACCATCGGCCGCATGGATGCCCATCACGTCACGAACTCTTGGAGCGGCCCGAACCTGCCATGGAAGCCACCGGGCCACACATCGAGCGAACATGTCGTGGCCCGCGACCTGATCACCCCTGACGAGATCATGCGGTTGCCCAGCGAGGCGATGATCCTGCTTAACACGGGTCAGAGGCCGGCGCTGGCCCAGAAGATCCGCTACTACACGGACCCGGAGTTCCAAAAGCTGTTCGATCCGTCTTGAGCGGCAATCCCCGCGCTTACCAAAACAGCCGCCCAAGACCCCGCCCGGACCAAAGCCGCGCTTGCGCGAGATCCGGGCAAGACAATGAAGAATATCGGAGGCGTCAGCATAGCGACGGGCCAAAGCCCGGGACGCCGGGAATTCTCGTCACGTCAGGGCCGGGAAAAGCGAAGCCGCAGGAGCCTGAGCATAGCGACCCCTTGGGGTCAGGCGGGAACGACTTCGCCCGGCCATGGCGTTCCGCATGAAGGCGCGGCAGTGAGCTCTGTCGCAAACACCGGTACCCTCACCTGCCCGGCCGCCCCAGTGTCTTGGCGATGTCGATGATGTCATCGCGTGCCGCCGTCGGATCATCCTTGCTCCAGGCGACACCCAGCCCGATCTTCAGATCGATACCTGTCACCTTCTTCAACACAACACTTCTGCCTGGCAACTCAGCCGTCCATTCCGGGGCAAAGCCAACACCAAGACCTGAGGAAACGAGTGAGATCAGCGAGAAGGTGTCGTCACAGGTATAGGCGACATTGTCATTCAGCCCGTGCTCCGCAAATGTCTCGGAGAAGTAGCGCTCCGTGTAGGAGAGGTTCTGCCGCTTGAATGCGATAATCTTCTCTGCCTTCAGATCGTCGATCGTCACCTCTTGTTTCGACGCAAGCGGATTTCCCGTCGGCACCGCCAGCAGATAACGCTCATGGGCAATCGAGAAGAAGCGCAGTGAGCCGATGTTCTCGACAGGTCGAATGAAGCCGAGATTGAGCTTCCCGCATTCCAGCTGCCGGATGATATCGGCGGTAGACCCATTCGACACATGCAGCCGAATATCGGGAAACTTCCGGCCGATCCTTGCCAGAAACGCCGGAAGCACACCTGTCGTTGCCGGATAGATTGTGCCGATCCTGATCTCCCGCATCGTCCTGCCTCCTGCCGCACGCGCCAACTCGGCGGAGAGATCGAGATCGCCCAGCATCCGAACACAGCGGTCGTAGAACACTTCCCCTGCCCGCGTCAGCTCGACCTTGCGTGTCGAGCGCACAAGCAACTGCACGCCAAGCCCCTTTTCCAGCGCCTGCACCTGCGTGCTCAGCGCCGGCTGAGCGATATTCACTCGCATGGCGGCACGGCCGAAGTGCAGCTCTTCGGCGACGGCGACGAAGTAGGAGAGTTGGCGCAGTTCCATCATCGGTCTCCCAATTTCTAAGCTGGCAATACCCCTTGAAACAGAGGCGGCTCGCTCAGCTTATAATCCTTATTGGGGACTAACAGTCCGTCGATTGTCAAGTCCTCTATAACGCATGCTCCTGCGATGGACACCAAGAAAACTATTGGCTGGAACATTCGGAGACTTAGGGTAGCGAAAGGTCTCTCTCAGGAGAAACTTGCCTTGGAGGCGGGCATTGACCGTTCATATGTAGGGCGCATCGAGAGGGGCACAGAGAATGTCACGGTTTCTGCGTTGGAGGCGCTAGCCTTGGTGCTGCATGTCCCAGTCGCTGAACTCTTCACTACAATTGTGGACACGGGTTCACGGCCTTCACCTCTCCCTTCTGGACGCAAACCCAAGGTCCGCTAAGGTAGCCGCTGAGCAAATACTAAGGAGAACCAGCCTGAGCGCTGGTCGGTCGACGACTTGGCCGCCTCGCCTTCTATAGAGTCAAACCGAAGAACACCATTATTCTGACTCGGCCTTTAATGCTTATGCCCCCGCGGACCTCGGCAAGTTATGACTGCAGAGCCATGTCGTTGAGCCTGGCGCTCCTGAGTTGATTTCCCAGAATCTCTTCAGCCAAAACGAGCCAGCTCATTCGAAGAAATCCATGTTGGCTGGCAATTCACCGACGCGCTCTGCCGAAGACCGACCAGTCGGTCTTGGAGCTGATCAACTCCAGGCCCAGTGTGCCGAGCCAACTGTTGCCCATTGAGTCGAGTGCTGGTGACCACACGGCGATTGAGGCGTCATGGGGGACAACGGCGAGAATTCCACCGCCGACGCCCGATTTGGCTGGCAATCCGACCCGATAGGCGAAGTCACCTGAGCCATCATATTGGCCACACAGCATCATCACCGAAAGGATCCGCCGGGCGCGCCGCGCCGCTGCAAGCGTTGCATCGTTCTCTTGTTCGGGGTCGTCAAGGATGAGAAAGCGGCCCGCCTTGGCAAGTCCACGACAATCCAGCGTGATGGCGCATTGGTGGATATAGGCTTCCATGACCTTGTCTACCGGATGGTTCAGATTGCCGTGGTGTCTCGCCATGAACATCAGCGATCGATTGAGGTCGCCGCCGGTACGGTCGCTGGCCATAACATCCTTGTCGAGCGCCATCACCTCACCGTCGAGCATTCTTTCAACAAAGCGAACCACATGACGATTTGGACCTGCGCTTCCTCCCAGACCAACGAGAACATCGCATACGACCAGTGCACCGGCATTGATGAACGGGTTGCGTGGAACACCCTTCGCGCGTTCAAGATCGATAATGGAATTGAAGGGGTCGCCCGATGGATCACGACCGATCCGTTTCCACAAAGCCTCGCCGAGCGCTTCGAGCGCGAGATCGAGGGCGAAGACCTTGGATATGGACTGGATGGGAAAACCGATGCCGGCATTGCCGGCGGCGGCTAGCTGGCCGGTCCTGGTAAACACGGCAATGCCGAACTTTTCAAAGTCCGCCTTGCGCGGGGCAGGCTTATCCCTCTCCTTAGCTTCCGCGACAGCCTCGTCGTAAATTCCAGGCGCCCGTGTTCTCACTTGACCGACAACATCGCTGAGAATTGCCTTCAACTCTGTCGCATCCTCAACAGGATCTGCCATGTCATAATTCCTAATCTGATTGAAGGTGCCGCTTGTCGTTACAGTATAGCGATGAAGCGCTGGACATCATTAGCGATCAGACGATCAACGTGCTGTTCATCGACATCCAAAAGCCCGGCAAGCATTCTGCAGTCGATGTTGCTCAAGTCGCCGCCGATCCCTTGCCCAAATGAGGCATCACTGCTGCCTCTGGCAAACTGGCGCCGGTCGATATCGATCGACCTGCGTTAGCCCAATTCTTCCCTAAACCCTACGACCTTTCGGTAGTCGTCGACCGCCTAAACGCTCTCGAAATAGGCAAGAAAGAACGAGATGGCCCTTCACTCCGTTAGTGAGATCAAACGTAGGAATGGCAAAAACTCGAAACATTGTTGGACCTCCGCAGGTCCAGATAGCGGCAAAGTCGAAGCCATTCATGCCTCTACTCGGCGTGCCAAGTCTTCTTGATGCAGGATGTAAGAAATTTCTCCGAGTATCTCTTTCCGACGGAAAGCCTTTTCAGCACAGTTCCGGGCGATCTGTTCGTCTGTTGCGTCAGCGGCGATATGACCCGATATCTCGTTTTCAGCGATATCGCGGAGAATGTTCATGAGCACGAGGTTCCTCTCGTGCATCTGCATCACCATTTCCTTCACTTTCAAACGTTGAGACATACCATCACCCTGTAGAAAATTGGCTTTAGCCAGACAACTGAGCAGAGGCGGAAAGGTGCCAAGGGGCGGTTTGGATTCGTATTTTCGGTCAGCTCGGCGCAAGCCTCGAGCCCGGCTGTAGCCGTTGGCGCACCGTTCCTGTTCGTAGTCGAGCCGACCGAGACGAGACCAGCGTCGTTATGAGCATTTGCGGCGGCTGATCAGAACATCCTGTACCCCCCGGCCGAAAAACCAAGCCATCCAGCAAAGGCCCGCTGCCGATGGGCCAGCAAGTCGTGGACGATTAGCCAAATCGCCGCAAACCGAGCAAGCCGGACACGGCGCCCGCTGTGCAGAAGATCAGGAATATTCAGCCCGAAACAGCCCCTGCTTGAATTCCCGAGAGCAGGACACCGACGGTGCAGCCGAGACCGGTCATGGCCCCCCACCCCATCAGCGCGCCGCCGGTGAAGCGTGCGAGCAGTCCGCGTACGTTTGGCCACGAGGGCTCAAAGCGGCCGGAGAGAAGGGCTGAAGCGAAGCTCGCCACGACGAGGCCGATGACAAAGAGGCCGTTGGGAGAGAGCAAGACAGTCTTGACCGCGCTGATACAGCCCCGGGCAGTATCGAGTCCGACGCGCGTTTCCGGCACGATACCGGCGGAAAGACCTGCGGTCCGCACCAGGCTGCCTAGCTCGGCCGTCACGCCGAGCGGGGCAACCCGAAGATAGGCTGGCGACCTCGGCATCAGTCAGTTCATCCTGTCCGACACGCCCTATCTGCACGAGATAACACGCCAGGGTAGCCAGTTGCTGCCACTCCTGCGCGACTGAAGACGCTCGTCTCAGCCCATGACGGGCTGGCGAGTCTTCCAGGCGCGTAAAACTTGCTTCCCGGGCGGTCAATTCGGCTATCGGCCAAAGAACGCAGAGCCTCAGAGTTCAGGCAAGCAACAGACCGGTACCAGCTGCAGCCATAGCCTCGACAATGTCCGGTGGAGGCGGCACATCTGTCGCAAGCTCAGCGATCGCCTCGAAGCCACAGACACGGACCAGCCCCTCCCGACCGAATTTGCTCTGGTCCGTCACAACCAACGTGCGTCGTCCGCGCGTGATAACCGTGCGGGCAAATTCCGCCTCATCCAGATCGTAATCCATCATCCCCTTTGAATTCACGGCACCCGTCGAGATGATCGCGTGGGTGACGGAAAACCGGCTGATGAAATCGATGGCCGTACTCCCGAACGCCGCCCCGTTGTCGCTGCGCAACTCCCCGCCTGCCATGTAAACTTTGTTGTCATTCAGGGTGGCGAGCGTGCGCGCGATGTCGGAAGAGTTTGTCACGACGGTCAGACGCCGGTGACCCAGGAGTTCCCGCGCGAGGAAGCTCGTTGTCGTGCCCGTGTCCATCATGATCGAGTCCCCGTCACGTATGGTCGCTGCAACCGAGGCCGCGATGGTCCGCTTGGCCTCGCTGTTCTCACGCATCCGCCTTTCAAACGGTGCTTCGCCGACCATGGAAGTCAGGCTCACGGCGCCATGCATCCTGATCAGACTGCCACCGTTTGCCAACGGCTTAAGGTCCCGTCGGATGGTCTCGAGCGAGACACCGAGTTTGCGCGCAAGGGCCGAAAGCGCCACGGTTCCCTCGCGATCCAGAACACGCAAGATCTCTCGCTGCCGTGTTGAAGGGGGCATGACCATCTCCATCCTGCTCGTCACCGCATCACTAGCGCGCGGCATCACCAGCTTCAAGGTGACACCACGTAATCGGTCACAAAATCACAAAATGCCACAGATTCGGATTGACAAGCTCTCTCGCTTGACCCGAGACTGCGGACATACACGCGGTCGTCATCAGATACGAAAAGTACGGGGAACGGCGACCGGGTGCCTTGCCAGATTTAAGCAATCTCAACGGGCCCTACTGGGAGAACTCGAATGCTTCATCATGACCGCATGCCGAGAACGATCGCAGCCACATTGCTGATGACTGCCGCCTTCTTCGTCACACCGACAAAGGCGCAGGAATCCACCGATCCGATCAAACTGACATTACATGACTGGACAGGCCAGCTGATCACCACCCAGATCATGGGCGAGGTATTGAAGAAGGCGGGCTATTCCGTCGAATTCGTTCAGGCTGACTATCTGGCCCAGTTTGCTGGTCTGGAATCTGGCGACCTCCATGTTGCCATGGAAATCTGGGAAACGACCGGCCGCGAGGCGATGGACGCAGCCACGGCAACGGGCAAGGTCGAAAACCTCGGCGAAACCGGCATGCAGGCCAAGGAAGAGTGGTGGTTTCCCGAATACATGAAGGAGAAATGCCCCGGCCTGCCGAACTGGGAGGCTCTGAAGACTGAAGCGTGTGCGGAAGCCTTCTCTACTGCTGAGACGGCCCCGAAAGGCCGCTATCTCGGCGGTCCGGTCACCTGGGGCGGATTTGACGACGAACGCGTCGAAGCGCTCGACCTGCCCTTCGAGGTCGTGCATGCGGGCACCGATGCTGCCCTCTTCGCGGAGCTCGAAAGCGCCTATCAGCGCCAGGCACCAATCCTCCTCTGGATCTACGCGCCCCATTGGGCTCCGGCCAAATACAAGGGCGAATGGGTCGAATTCCCGCAATACACCAAGGAATGCTACACCGACGCCGCCTCGGGCTCCAACCCCGACATGGCCTATGATTGCGGCAAGCCCTTCGGTCCGATCTGGAAGGTTGCCTGGTCGGGCCTGAAGGACAAGTGGCCGGGCGCGCATGAGGCGATCAAGGCTTTCAACGTCGGCAACGACGAAATGGGCGCGATGATCACCAAGGTCGATCTCGACGGCAAGAAGGTCGAGGAAGTCGTCGCCGAATGGGTCGGCGCCAACGAGGCCAAATGGTCGGAATGGATCAAGAAATAGCCGGACCGGTTTCGGTCACCCGCGCACTTCCTTGGCGCGGGTGACCGATCTTTCGAGCGGCCCCTGCGGGCCATCCGTCCTGTGATCCAGCGGAACTGCCATGTCGACTGAAGCCAAACTCGTCTGCCGCAATGTCTGGAAGATATTCGGTGCGGGCGCGCGCGATGCCGTGTCCTCCAACGGCGGCAAGCCGGACACCGAGACGCTCTTGCGCGCCGGCCTGGTCGGCGCCGTCCGGGACGTCAATCTCGAGGTGCGAACCGGCGAGATCTTCGTGATCATGGGCCTTTCGGGCTCGGGCAAGTCGACGCTGGTGCGCTGCCTGTCGCGGCTGATAGAGCCGACATCGGGCGAGATACTTTTCAACGGGGAAAACCTGCTCTCGGCCAGCGAAGCACGGATGATCGAGATCCGGCGCCACCAGATGGGCATGGTCTTCCAGCATTTTGCGCTTCTGCCGCATCTGACGGTACTCGACAATGTCGCCTTTCCGCTGGAGGTTCAGGGCATCGACCGGCCGACGCGCGAGGACCGCGCCAGACGCATGGTCGAACTGGTGGGTCTCGCCGGCAAGGAGACCGCCTTCCCGCGCCAGCTCTCCGGTGGCCAGCAGCAACGCGTCGGCATTGCCCGCTCGCTCGCGGTCGAACCGGAGCTCTGGTTCCTGGACGAACCCTTCTCGGCGCTGGATCCGCTGATCCGACGCGAAATGCAGGACGAATTCCTTCGCCTGCAATCGGTGCTGAAGAAGACCATTGTCTTCATCACCCACGACTTCGACGAAGCGATCCGGCTCGCCGACCGCATCGCGATCATGAAGGATGGCGAGATCGTCCAGGCCGGCACGCCCGAAGAACTGGTTCTGGCGCCGGCCACCGGTTACGTCGCCGAATTCACCCGCAACGTCGCCCGGTCCAAGGTCGTCAAGGTCGCCTCGCTGATGAAGGCGACGACAGCCGCCCTGCCTGCGATGACGATCTGCCATACGGCCTCCGTCTCCGAGGCAGCCCCACTCTTCGCCACCGGCGGTGACATGCTCGGCGTCGTCGACGCGGATGGCCGGCCCATAGGTCTCCTGCGACGCAGCGATGTCGTCGACGTGATGATGCAGGGCTGAGCCAATGAGCGACCTAACCGCCCCGCGCCTCCACGCCGACGAGACCGGGAGCGCACCTAATGGCAAACGCCTGGTGGATATCGCACTGGCGCTTGCCGCTTTCGCCATGCTGATGGCCTGGTGGCTCGGCCCGTCGATCGGAAAATGGGCCTTCGACTATCCTCGCGCCTGGCAAATCCCCGCGGCTCGACACATCAGCACCTGGATGAAATGGCTGGTCAACGAAGCGAGCTTCGGCCTCTTCTCCTTCACTGATCTCACGCGCTTCATCGCAGACTTGATCGATATTCCCTACACGTTTGCGCTCAGCCTGCTCTCCACCGGTTTCCTCTCGGGCCAGGGATCCGCCGCAGTCCAGATCGCGCCGCCGATCTCCTACCTGGGTGTCATCGTTCTCGTTGGTCTGATGGGATATTATGCAGGCGGCGCCAAATTGGCGGCACTGGTCATCATCTGCTTCGGTTTCCTCGCCGCATTCGGCCAATGGTCGAGCGCCATGGTGACGCTCTCCTCCATTCTGGTCGCTGTTCCGATCGGCGTCATTCTCGGCCTTCTACTCGGGCTCGCTGGCTACCGCTTTCCGCCGGTCGAACGGGTGATCTCGCCACTGCTCGACCTGATGCAGACCATTCCGATCTTCGCCTATCTCGTGCCGATCCTCTTCCTCTTCGGTTTTGGGCCGACCGCAGCCATCGTCGGGACCATTATCTACGCCATGCCGCCCATGGTCCGCATCACCCTTCTCGGATTGCGCGCCGTACCGTCGGAAATCCGCGATCTTGGCTACATGGTCGGCTGCTCGCGCCGCCAGATGACCTGGAAGGTCATGGTGCCCTCGGCCGCCGACGCGCTGATGGTCGGCGTCAACCAGGTCATCATGCTCTCTCTCAACATGGTGATCATCGCCTCGATGATCGGTGCCGGCGGCCTCGGCTTCGACGTGCTGGCCGCCCTCAGGCGCCTGGACATCGGTGCCGGCTTCGAGGCGGGTTTCGCAATCGTCGCACTCGCCGTCGCGCTCGATCGCCTGAGCCAGGCCTTCGCCCGAAAGGCAGGTGTTCCGTCCGTCATCGCGACCGGCGACCACAACCTGATGCAGCGCCACCCGTATCTGACTACTGGCCTTGCCGTGATCGTCTTCAGCCTCATAGCGAGCCTCATCTCGCCTGCTTTCGCCACCCTGCCCGACAGCCTCACCCTGTCGACCGGCACCTTCTGGAACGAGGTGGTAAAGTGGATCAACATCAACTTATTCGACGTACTTGAGGCGATCCGCACCACCCTCCTCATCCACCTTCTGGTACCGATCAAGCGCTTCCTGGCCGAGTTGCCCTGGCCGGGTGTCGTCGCCGTGCTGGCCATCGCCGGCTACCGCCTCGGCGGGCTGCGGCTGGCTGTCCTTGCTGCCACGCTCTCCTTCCTGATCGCCGCGACAGGCCAATGGGAAAAGGCGATGGTGACGGTCTATCTCTGCGGCATCGCAGTGATCATCGCCTGCCTGATCGGTATTCCAATCGGCATTCTCGCCGCAGAGCGTGAGCGGGTCTGGCGCTGGCTGCAGGTGGTGATCGACACGCTGCAGACCCTCCCCTCCTTCGTGTACCTGATGCCGGCCGTCATGCTCTTTCGGGTCGGCGACTTCACGGCTCTGATTGCCATCGTCGCCTATGCCGTGGCGCCGGCCATCCGATACACCGCCCTCGGCATCCAGCGCGTCGACCCGAAGGTCGTCGAGGCCGGCCGCGCCATGGGCTGCACACCCGTTCAGATCCTCACCAAGATCAAACTCAAGCTCGCCCTGCCCGAACTCATGCTTGGCCTGAACCAGACGATCATGTTCGCCCTGTCCATGCTCGTCATCACGGCTCTCGTAGGAACACGTGACCTCGGCCAGGAGGTCTATATTGCCTTGACCAAGGCCGATACCGGCCGCGGCATTGTCGCCGGGCTCGCCGTTGCCTTCATCGCCATCATCGCCGATCGGCTGATCTCTGCCGGCGCTGCTCGTCTGAAGGAGCGGATGCAATGACCGAAGTCGCCCTGCACTCCATACCCGAAGATCGCATCGCGTCCCTGCCCTGCTGGAATGGAGCGTTGGAGATCTGCGTGCTCAAGGGTGGCCTCAGCAATGAAAGCTTCCTGGTGGCCGATGCCTCTGGCCGCCATGTCGTGCGCTTCGGGACAGATTATCCCTTCCATCACGTTTCCAGGACCCGCGAACTCATGACGGCCCGCGCCGCCCACGCGGCCGGTTTCGCTCCGAAGGTGGAATATGCCGAACCGGGCGTCATGGTGTCTGCCTTCCTCGACGCAAAGACGTTTCAAGCAAACGACGTCGCAGCCGAACGCGAGCGCGTGGCGCTCCTCCTCCACCGATTTCACAAGGAAATGCCGCGCCACGTCTCCGGCGCAGGCTTCATGTTCTGGCCCTTCCACGTCGTGCGCGACTATGCCCGCACACTTGAGGCCAGCAATAGCCGCATGACCCCGGAGCTCGCCCGTTACCTGGTGCTGGCCGAGGAACTGGAAGCTGCGCAGACGCCATTGCCGATCGTCTTCGCCCACAACGACCTCCTGCCATCCAACATCCTCGATGATGGGACGAGGCTCTGGCTGATCGATTTCGAATATGCCGGCTTCTCGACCGCGATGTTCGATCTCGCCGGCGCAACCTCCAATGCCGGGCTGAGCCCGGATCAATCGGAAGAGTTTCTGATTTCCTATTTCGGCAAACCACCGTCACCCGAGATCCGTCGCTCGCTCGCCGCGATGCAATGCGCCTCGCTGCTGCGCGAGGCGATGTGGAGCATGACATCCGAACTCTACCTCGATGCGCCGGGGGCCGATTATGTCGGCTACACGGCCGAAAACCTCACGCGCCTCCAAGAAGCGCTGGACCACTATAACTCTGTCTATGGGAAACACGCCTCATGACCCTGCCCTCCCACGCCCAGATCGTCGTCATCGGCGGTGGCATCATCGGCTGCTCCACCGCCTATCATCTCGCCAGGGATCACAAGGCCGACGTCCTGCTCCTCGAACAGGGCGCCCTCACTTCGGGTTCGACCTGGCATGCGGCCGGCCTCGTCGGCCAGCTCCGCTCCTCCGCCTCGATCACCCGTGTGCTGAAATATTCGGTCGAGCTCTACAAGGGACTGGAAGCCGAAACCGGGCTCGCAACGGGCTGGAAGATGACCGGCTGCCTGCGGCTGGCCACCAACCAGGATCGCTGGACCGAATTCAAGCGCCTCGCCACCACGGCCGGCAGCTTCGGTATGGACATGCATCTCGTTTCTCCCGAAGAGGTGAAGCGGATGTGGCCGCTGATGAATGTCGATGATCTCGTTGGTGCCAGCTGGCTGCCGACGGACGGTCAGGCGAGCCCATCCGACATCACCCAGTCGCTCGCCAAGGGTGCGCGCATGCATGGCGCGAAGATCGTGGAAAACGTGCGGGTCACCGGCTTCGAGATGAAAGACGGCCGGATCACCGCCGTAAAGACCAGCGACGGCGACGTCGCCTGCGAAAAGGTCGTCAACTGTGCCGGCCAATGGGCCCGCCAGGTCGGAGCCATGGCCGGCATCAACGTGCCGCTGCAGGCCGTCAAGCACCAGTATATCATCACCGAAAAGATCGAGGGACTGTCGACCGACGCACCGACAATCCGCGACCCTGACAGGCGGACCTACTACAAGGAAGAGGTCGGCGGCCTTGTCATGGGCGGCTATGAGCCCAACCCGCAGCCCTGGCTCACCGGCGATCTGCCTGATGATTGGGCCTTCCGCCTCTTCGACGATGATTTCGACCATTTCGAACAGCACATGATCCAGGCCATTGAGCGCGTTCCAGCGCTGGAAAAGGTCGGCGTCAAGCAGATGATCAATGGTCCGGAGAGTTTCACCCCCGACGGCAACTTCATCCTGGGTGCCGCGTCCGAATGCAAGAACATGTTCGTCGGCGCAGGCTTCAACGCCTTCGGCATTGCGTCTGGTGGTGGCGCAGGCTGGGTTCTGGCGCAATGGGTGGTCGACGGCGAAGAACCGCTTGATCTCTGGGTCGTCGACATCAGGCGTTTTGCCGGCATGCATCGCGACCGCCAATGGGTCTGCGACCGCACGCTGGAAGCCTATGGCAAACATTACACGATCGCCTTCCCGCACGAGGAATATGAAAGCGGCCGCCCGCGCCTCGTCTCGCCGCTTTATGACCGCTTGCAGGCATCCGGCGCCGTCTTCGGCTCCAAGCTCGGCTGGGAGCGCCCCAACTGGTTTGCACCTGCGGACATGGAGCCCAAGGACATCTATTCGATGGGCCGGCAGAACTGGTTCAAACCGGTCGGCGAGGAACACCGCCATGTGCGTGAGGCAGTCGGGGTCTTCGACCAGTCGTCCTTCGCAAAGTACGAGCTATCCGGCCCAGACGCCCTGAAAGCGCTCGACTGGATCTGCGCCAATGACGTGAACAAGCCCGTCGGCCGCCTGACCTACACACAGCTTCTGAACACTCGGGGGGGCATCGAGGCGGACTTGACCGTCGCACGCATTGCCGAGGACAAATTCTACATCGTCACCGGCACAGGCTTCCGAACCCACGACTTCGGCTGGATATCAGACCATATTCCGGCCGGTCTGAACTGCACGCTTTCCGACATCACCGAAGACTGGGGAACGCTGTCGCTGATGGGACCAAGGGCGCGTGACGTGCTCGCCGCCGTCACCGCTGCGGATGTCTCGACGACAGCCTTCCCCTTCGGCCATGTCCGCGAAATCGAGATTGCCGGCGCCACCGTCCGCGCGCTCCGGGTCACATATGTCGGCGAACTCGGCTGGGAACTGCATATCCCGATCAGAGCCCTCGGTGCGGTCTATGACGCCCTGATGGCGGCGGGCAGAACCCATGACATCCGCCCCATCGGCTACCGCGCACTGGAATCCCTGCGCCTCGAAAAAGGCTACCGTGCCTGGAGTTCCGACATCACGCCGAATGACACACCCTTCGAGGCTGGCCTCGGCTGGGCGGTAAAACTCCGCAAGAACACCGATTTCCTCGGTCGCCGGGCGTTGGAAAGCCTGGCCGGGCAGCCGCTCAAGAAGCGCTTGATGGGTTTCACCGTCGACGACCCCTCGATCGTACTCGCCGGACGCGAGACGATCCTCAGAAACGGCGAGCCGGTCGGCTACCTCACCAGCGGCGGCTTTGGCTACACGCTGGGTCAGAACATCGGCTACGGCTATGTCCGCAATGCCGAGGGCGTCAGCGACGACTATCTGAAAAGCGGAACCTACGAGCTCGTGGTCGCGGCGGAAAAGACGCCGGCCACCCTTCACTTCGGGCCGATGTTCGACCCGGCCATGGACAAGATCAAAGCCTGAGGTTTCGATATGTCATTTCGCGCGGACCGTCACGTCCATATCCTCATCATCGGCGGCGGGGCCATCGGCACATCGGTCGCCTACCACCTCGCCCGCGACGGCGCGAAGGATGTCCTTCTGGTCGAAAAGGCCATGCTCACCCATGGCTGCACCTGGCATGCGGCAGGCCTCGTCGGCCAGCTTCGGGGAAAGCGCAATCTCACCCGCCTGATGCAGAATTCTGTCGCGGTCTTCGACCGGCTGGAGGAGGAGACCGGGCAGCATATCGCCTGGAAGAAAGTGGGCTCTCTCAGGCTTGCCGGAAGTCCTGAGCGCTGGAGCGAAATTCGCCGTTCGATGACCCAGGCAAAAAGCTTCGGTGTGGAATGCTACTGCCTCTCTACTGACGAAGCTGCCAGGCGTTTTCCATACATCGTCAAGGACGGTATCGAGGGTGCCGCCTTCATCCCCGGCGACGGCTATATCGATCCCTATTCGCTGACCATGGCCTATGCCAAGGGCGCGCGGATGAACGGCGTGAAGATCGAGGAAGGGGTGACGGTCGAAGAGATCGTCATTGACAACCGCCGGGCCGTCGGCGTGGTCACGAATGGCGGGACGATTTCCTGCGATATTCTGGTCAACTGCGCCGGGCTCTGGGCGAAACGCGTCGGCGAGATGGCCGGTGTGCCGCTCGCCGCAGGTGTCGTGGAGCACCAGTATTTCCTCACAGAAAAGAAGCTCACCCTGCCCCCGGATCTCACCACGCTGCGCGATCCCGACAACAATTTCTACCTGAAGCCCGACACCGGCTCCTTCGCCATCGGCGGCTGGGAAGACGGCACGAAAGGCTGCTGGCGCGGCAAACCGCCGCTCGACTTCGGTCGCGAACTGTTTGCGCCGAACTGGGAACGGTTGGAACTCTTCGCCCTGCCAACCGCGACCCGCATTCCCACATTGAACGAGATCGGCATTCAGACCGTGATCAACGGTCCGATACCCGTTTCCTTCGATGGCGAGCCGATCATGGGGCTGGCTCCGGAACTCGACAACTTCTACGTCGCCTGCGGCTTCACAGCCGGCATCGCCGCGTCAGGCGGGGCTGGCCTTGCGCTCTCGAACCTCATCCTGCACGGCGATGCCGGTATGGATCTCTGGCCTTTCGACGTCCGTCGCTTCGGCGCTGTCCATGCCCAGGGGCGCTATCTGGAAGAACGGGCCATCGAGGCTTACGGCGCCTATTACAAGGTCCATTGGCCGGGCGAAGAAGCGCAGGCGATGCGCGGCCTGCGCCGCTCACCACTGCACGATGTCCTAGCGAGAAATGGCGCCGTCTTCGGCTCGAAATTCGGTTGGGAACGCCCCAACTGGTTTTCGCAAGCAGGCTCGGATGAACGGGACATCCCCTCTTTCGAGGGCAAGCCGAACTGGTTCGACGCTGTCGGCGGCGAGGTCAAGGCAATCCGCGAGCGGGTGGCGCTCATCGATCAGTCCTCCTTCTCCAAGTTCGAGATCAGCGGGCCCGGCGCCTGGGCTGCCATGCAGAGGATCGCGGCCAATGATCTCTCCGGCCCACCGGGCAAGGCCGTCTACACCCAGCTCTGCAATGAGCGCGGCGGCATCGAGGCTGATGTGACGATCGTCCATCTTGCAGACGATCTGTTTTACCTGATCACCGGCTCCGGCTTTGGGGTCCGGGACGGCAACTGGGTTTCCCGCCACCTGCCGGCAGGCGTCTGCCTGCGCGACGTCACCAATCGCTTCGCCACCCTCAACATCTGCGGACCGCGGGCGCGTGACGTCCTGCAAAGCACCTCGGACGACGACCTCTCCAATGAGGCACTGCCCTTCCTGGCCGCAAGACGCATCGACATTGGCTCAGCCACCGCGCTTGCGGTCCGCATCGGCTATGTCGGCGAACTCGGCTATGAACTCTATATCGACCAGGAATATGCCTCCCATGTCTACGACACCCTGAAGACGGCGGGACATGCCTTTGGCATCGCCGATGCCGGATACCGGGCCATCGATGCAGCCCGCATGGAAAAGGGCTATCTCTACTGGTCCGGCGACATCACGCCCGACTACAATCCGTATGAGGCTGGTCTCGGCTTCTGCGTAGCGCTCGACAAGGGCGACTTCATCGGCCGGGAGGCCCTGGCGACGATCAAGGCGGACGGCGTGAAGCGCAAGCTCGTCTCCTACACCGTCGACGGCTTCGCCCCCTTCCACGGCGGCGAGGCGGTTCTGCTCGATGGCAAGGTCGTGGGCTCCACGGCCAGCACCGGCTACGGATATACGCTCGGCAAGACCATCGCCTTCGGTTACCTGCCAACCGGGATCGCCGCAGGCGAGCAGTTCCAGATCGAGGCCTTCGGCCGGATCTATGAAGCCCGCCGGGGCAACCGCACCCTCTTTGATCCAAGAATGGAGAGGCTGAAGGCATGAACGAAGAGGCCGAGATCGCGCTCGCCCGCGAAACCTTGAAGACGATCCCCCTGCTGGCCGGTTACGCCGGCCCGATCGAACGTCTGGGCGGACTGACCAATCTCGTTTTCCGCGTTGGCGACCACTGTCTGCGCATCCCTGGAAAGGGCACGGAGGAGTACATTGACCGGATCAACGAGATGATGGCGACCGAGGCCGTCGCCTATGCCGGTGTCGGCCCGGACATTGTCTTTGCGGACCCGAGAAGTGGTATCTTCGTCTCCCGCTTCCTGGATGGGGCCGCCACCATGACACCGGAGCAGTTTCGGTCACGAGCCGGCGCCCCTGCCCGGGCCGGCCGAGCTTTCCGCAAACTGCATGAAAGCGGCGCCGTCTTCCCTGCACGCTTCGAACTCTTCGCGATGATCGACAGCTACCTCGGCATCCTCGCCACGAAGGATGTCGCCCTGCCGGAGGGATACCATGAAGTCCTAAGCGAGGCGGAGGCCGTGCGGGCGGCGCTATCGGCCCCTCCTCTGCCTGTTGTCGCCTGCCACTGCGATCCGCTTTGCGAAAACTTCCTCGACAGCGGTGAGCGCATGTGGATCGTCGATTGGGAATATTCCGGCATGAACGATCCGATGTGGGATCTCGCCGACCTCAGTGTGGAGGGTGAATTCGACAGCGAGCAGGAGGAAGAAATGATCCTTGCCTATTTCGGCGCCGAACCCTCTGCCGCCGAACGTGGGCGGATCATCATATATAAGGCAATGTGCGACCTTCTATGGACACTCTGGGGCTTAATACAGCTCGCAAACGACAATCCTGCAGACGACTTCCGCAGCTACGCCGATAGGCGCTTTACCCGCTGTAGATCGCTGATGGGTACAAGCCTCTTCGCCGAGGCAATAAAGGCGGTTGCGACGTCCAAGCCGGCCGACACATGATAGGCCGAAGGGTCCTTTTGCCCAACGGCGATCGAGTGTCAGCCCCTTCCATGAGAAAAGGCTAAAACCGTCTGCTGTTCGGGATGGTTGACAATGGTGAGTATTCAAATCCTCATCGATATGACCCGCGATCCGGCGACAACCGCCAATCCCGTGCGTTTGCTGCTCGACGAGATAACCGCGCAGAGGCATTCGTCCGTTAGAAAGGGCCATGGGGCTGATGGCAGGTTATGGCATGCAGCTCTGGCCGATCCTGCAGGACATGCATCAGCTGCGGGCCACCTATGGGAAGCAGTCCCGCACCGTCCTCTCCAGTGCCAGCGTATTCCATGTATTCGGGCTCAACGACATCGAGACAGCAAGCCTGATTGACTAGCACCATCGGACGCATGGATGCACATCACGCCGCGAGCTCAGGAAGCAGTCCGAACCTGCCGTGGAAGCTTGCGGGCCATACATCGAGCGGACATGTGGTCGCCCGCAGATTGATCACGCCCGACCAGATCATATGGCTGCCCGGCGAGGCGATGATCGTGCCGAACACAGATAAGGGGCCAGCACTTCCGCCAGATCCATGCCAGACGATGAAGAATATCCGAGGCGGCAGCACAGCAACGGGCAACGCGCGGAACGCCTGGGATCCTCGTCACGTCAGGGCTAAAACAAGGGAAGCCGCGTGAGCCGGAGCACCGCCACCCGCAAGGGTCAAGTGGGACCGATTTCCGTAGGCGCATGGAGTTCTGCCTCAACGGGGAGGTTTACTGAAGCGGCGCCAG
>UBNV01000032.1 GCA_900466945.1 Hyphomicrobiales bacterium | reverse complement strand
GCGCTGCCTCCTCCGGCGCCGGGGGCGGTGGCGGTGGCGGCGCTGCGCAATCTTTGTTGGATAGCTCATCAATAACTGAAACTGTTACCATTACAGTTGGTGCTGGCGGAGTTCCCTCTACAGGAAATGCTGGAGGTTCAGGAGGCACTAGCTCATTTGGTAGCCTAGTTGTTGCCACTGGAGGTTCCGGAGGAGTAGCTGCTGGTAGTTCGTCAGCAGCCGAAGGAGGAACAGGTACATCGGGACAATTGCAACTCTCTGGAGCCAAGGGTGGACTAGCTAGAGTTAACTTTAATTTTGGTGGAGCAGCAGCGTTGGTGGGGGTTTCAACTCCCGCGACATGGGCCAGCATGAGTGGCTTGGCAGGCGTTGCTAACACCGGGAGTGGTGGTGGGGGAGGAACTGGAAATACCACCGCGTATACTGGAGGTGCAGGTGGCTCTGGCATTGTGATTGTTGAAGAATATTTTGCGGGTGGCGGTAGTTCAGGCGGCACTAGCTCTACAGTCGTGGCGACCAATCCGGCAGGTTCGACGGGCCAAATCCAGTACAACAACGGCGGCAGTTTTGCTGCCAGCGCGGGGTTGCTTTGGGATAACACAGCCAGCCTCCTTACCGCCGTGAACATTAGCGCCACGGCGCTGACGGTGAATGGTGTGGCCATTACCGGCGGGGCAGGGGCTGCGGTGGACCGTATAACCTCGGGCACGACGTCCGCCGTCGCAACCCCCTCCGGTACGATCGACGTAAGCGGCTCGCTCAGGGTGAGCGGGACGATTCAACTGATGAGCGCCACCACCGCTCCCGTCTGCACTGCTGCGACGGTGGGAACCATCGCCCGCATCAACGGCCAGACGTTCGAGTGCCGGATGTAGCATGCCGGAATAAGCCCAGATTTAACTTGCAACTTATCGACGACGTTGTGCACATTCTCACCACCGGGGGAGGGCATCATGTCAATTGATAAATTTCAGCTTCTGCGAAACGTCGGGCAGTTTGACAACGTGAGTGCAGCACAGCTTCCATGCGGTAAGCTCACGCTCATTTACGCGGAAAACGGGCGCGGAAAGACGACGTTGGCCACAATTCTGCGGTCTCTCAGCACAGGGGACGCGGGGCTGGTCAGCGAGCGACAGCGGCTGGGGTCTCAGCATCCGCCACACGTCATTGTGTCGCGTGTCAATGCAGTCCCCCACACATTCCAAAACGGTGGCTGGACTGCGTCGCTGCCTAGCGTCGCAGTCTTCGATGACGCATTCGTTGCCCAGAACGTATGTTCCGGGATCGAGATCGACACGGCACACCGCCAGAATTTGCATGAGCTGATCCTCGGTTCGCAAGGTGTACAGCTCAATACGTCCTTGCTTCAGCACATAGCTTCCGTTGAACAGCATAACCGGACCCTGCGAGAGAGGACGGATGCTATCCCTGCCGCCATACGCGGAACCCTCACGGTCGATGCGTTCTGCGCGCTGCAAGCCGACCCAGATGTCGATGCTAAAATCGAGGAAGCTGAACGCCAGTTGGCTGCGGCCAAATCCGCAGATGCGATACAGAATCAAGTCGCCCTCCAATCGCTCCTTTTGCCCGAGTTCGACGCCGAAGCCATCAAAACGCTGCTGTCGCGTGACTTGCCAACACTGGAAGCAGCCGCTGTTGCTAAAGTTCAGGCACACTTCGCGCGGCTGGGTCACGGCGGCGAAACGTGGGTGAGCCAAGGTATGAAGCGTATTGCACCAGCTTCTGCAGGAGAGGAGCGCGAGGTCTGTCCCTTCTGTTCTCAAGACCTGCGCGGATCGGAGCTGATTCCTCACTACCAGGCGTACTTCAGCGAAGAATACGAGGTGTTGAAGGCAGCTATCGCCGCTGCGATCACCGGCATAAACGCAGTGCATGCAGGCGATATTCCGGCCGCTTTTGAAAGAGCGGTCAGAACGGCATCTCAAACGAGCGAATTTTGGTCGCGCTTCAGTCAGGACATTCCCGCGATCGACGTGGATACGGCAGCTATTGCCCGCGTCTGGAATGCGGCTCGAAACGCGGTGCTCGCGGTTTTGAAAGCGAAGCAGTCGTCACCATTGGAACCCGTCGCTCTGCCCGAGGATGCACAGACAGCAATCATGGAATATGAGGCTGTCCGTGCGGGTATTGCTTCCCTTTCCGGTCGCATGGAGGCCGCGAACGCGACTATCGCCCTCATCAAAGAACGCGCCGCTGGCGCAAACCTTGCAGCCTTGACAGCCGACCGCGACAGGCTCGTTAAGTTGAAGACGCGCCATAGCGAACCCGCTGCTGGTCTGTGTGCGGCATATCTTTCTGAAAAGCAGGCTAAAGCTGACACAGAGGCTTTGCGTGACCAGGCGAGGGCTGCCCTGGATCAGTATCGACTGGCGGTGTTTCCGGCCTATCAGACCGCGATTAACGATTATCTAGGCCGGTTCAATGCCGGTTTCCGCATCGGAGCGGTCGCATCAGTTAACAACAGGGCCGGATCGTCAGCCAACTACAACGTAGTCATCAACGAAACCTCGGTGGCGCTCACTGCCGTCAATGGCCCCTCCTTTCGAAACACCTTAAGTGCAGGCGATCGGAATACGCTGGCGCTTGCATTCTTTTTTGCTTCTCTTGACCGAGATCCGGCACTTGCTGACAAGATCGTCGTGATCGACGATCCGATGACGAGCCTGGACGAACATCGCTCGCTAACTACCGTGCACGAGATGCGTAAGCTGTGCGACCGTGTTTGCCAGATGATCGTGCTGTCGCACTCCAAGCCCTTCCTCCTCGCCGTATGGAACGACGCGGATAAAGGTGCCACACGGGCGGCCATTCGTATCGCCCGCCTGGGGGCAGGCTCGACCTTGGCGGCTTGGGATGTAACCCAGGACGCCATCACAGAACACGACCGGCGCCATGCTCTGGTCAGCAACTATATTGCAAACGGCGGCCCAGCGACCGAACGAGAAGCGGCGCAAGCGCTTCGACCCATCCTGGAGGCATTCTTGCGGGTAGCCTTTCCGACCAATTATCCTCCCGAGACGCTGCTTGGTCCCTTTATAGGTTTGTGTCGTCAGCGAGTTGGTACAGCTGATCAGATCCTGTCTGAGCCTGATATCGATGAACTGGACGCGTTAAAGGATTATGGTAATCGCTTCCACCATGACAGTAATGCCGCCTGGCAGACTGCGGTCATCAACGACCAAGAACTGACTGGTTTCTGCCGCCGCACTCTGGCCTTTGCGCGCCGCTAGTGCTGTGGGCTAGGCGTCCCACCAGAATGGCTTCCGCTCGTGTCCGCACCGCATCGCGTTCCTCCTCGCGAGAAAAGCGGAGTTGCGCATCGAAAAGCACCATACTCTCGCAAAGCTCGCTCACGGCCGCTAGCCCACACTCGCGCCAAACCGGGTCCCAATAGGGACCTGCCCCCGATCGGTTCTTGCGCCGCAGACTTAGCCGATAGGGATACTGCTCGATCGGGAACCGGTTTCCAGTCTCGGGGCCAGACCGGCTTGAAGTAGTCAAACTGCCAGGTGCGTTCCATGATCACCTCCAACGAGACGACCAGTAGCGATGATTTGCGGGATCAGTTCAAGGTGCCTTTTGCAGTAGGAGGGATACCGTAGATCTCTAGCTATAGAGCCGCGTAGCTTACACCTTCAGCCGCGAGATAGTGCTGCCACTCACATTGTAAGAACGGCCAATGTCCCGCACGGATTCACCTGCAGCTCGTCGCTGCAACGCCTCCTGCCGCTGGAACGGCGTCAACTTCGGCTTTGGCCCAAACGCCTGTCCGCGTTCCTTGGCGCGCTTGCGGCCTTCGCTGGTGCGGCTCTTGATAAGCTCGCGCTCGAACTCCGCCAATCCACCCAGAACCGTCAGCATCAGCCGCCCGTGTGGCGTAGTCGTATCGGCCCAGGTGTCGGCGAGGGAGCGGAATGCCACACCTCGCTCACCGAAGGTGCCGAGGATGTTCAGTAGGTCACGGGTCGAACGCGCCAGCCGGTCAAGCCGTGTCACCACGACGGTGTCACCGGTCTCGACTGCCTTCATCAAGCGGGCAAGCTGCGCCCGGTCGCTTTTGGCACCGCTAGCGGTTTCCGCGAAGATCTTTTCCACGCCTGCTACATCTAAAGCCTCGCGCTGGGCGTCCAGCGTCTGCCCGTCTGTGGAGACCCGTGCATATCCGTAAATCATGCACTCATTGTGCAACGGACTTATGCAACGCGCAACGCTTTGATTTCAGGGCAGGGGAGAGATGTTGCATAACTCCTAATTTATGCAACATCGTCGCGTAGTTGGATGTATTCCGCTAATTCAGCAGTCACAGCGGCAGAGGCATTTTCAGGCGCTTCAAATGCCTTGGCCATTTCAATATCATAGGGCCGGGGATGCACAGTCCATTGTGGTGAGAGAATTAATTTCGGGTGCAGGTTAATCGCTGCCATGAACATCATTCTTTGAATATGTCCGTTACCATCTAGATAAGGATGGATAAGTCCAAACAGGTAGAAAAGTTGTGCTGCGCGCTTAAAGTATTGCGTGGCGTCTTCAGTTTCCGCAGCAGCAATTAGATCCTCGACATGTTTTTTAACCGCCACGTTAAGATAGGTGTGCACCTTGTCCGAGGTTATAAACGTGTAGTGCCCCTCCCGGGTCACACAAGAGGCGCCTGTATTCCGGTTGGCAAGTGAGGTGTTGGGCGTGCCGCGATAGGTACCAGCATATTCCGGGAATCCTTCAGGTGCTAGCCGCTCATAAAGGCGGCGATGCACGGCGCGCGTATCCCGGAGAAAACTCTCAATATACGATCTGTCACCCGTCTGAAGCTTGTGGGCTTCCTCTGCCCCCAAGGCACTTAACACCTTGTCGTAATCAGGGTGCTGGGTAGCATGCCATTCGGGCGCCGTATTCATTACCCCTCGCTGAAGCTTGTTATAACGTCCAATTTCTGAGTGTGTTCGCTGCCTTGACGAATTTCGGCGCCGGGCGATCCTTCTTGTCCGGCGGTACGTTGATCATCGGTTTGATCGAGGCCTCAAAAGCCTTAAACCCTCCAATCCTGTCTTCATCTTTTAGACTTCGTATCAGCTTGGTGTTCTTGTGAATCATATAGTCGGTGCCGAACGTCACTAGGCCACGATCGTAGGCGCGGTGGTGCAGCGCGCAGAGCGCTACCCCGTTATTTGTGGTGTCTGTGCTGTCCTCGTGTCCCACCGGAAGAATATGCGCGCCGTCTATGAGTTTGAGTTGGACATCGCACATAGCGCAGCGATGGCCGTAGGCCCCAAGCACGCGGCGGGCAAAGTCATTGGCCCGGAGTGCCTTCTTTGTTTCGATGACGGCATACTTGCGCTTTTCTCCCACTACTTCGTCAATGTCTTCGTCGGACACGTTGTCGGGGTCGTCGCTGATGAGACCGAGAATATCGGCTTCGGCCGGGATAACGCCGCTGTCGTGCAGAGGTTCGAGAAATTGAACATAGGTGGCAGCGAAGTCGGGGCGGAACGCTATAGCGTTCTCCCCCTTCTGGTTCACATAGGAAGCGAATCCTGTGAGGCGGGCTTGCCGGAGAGCATCTTCTGAGATCTGCATCGACGGAGAACCGCCCAGCATGCCTGTGTGATGCCGGTAATCCCAACCGGCGAACACACCCACATCCTCCCACCAGCCCAAAATAAGGGTGAGGCCATTCGGCTCGGGTGTGAACTTGTTAAACCCCGTGACCTGGATGCGATATTCCTTCGCCTTACGACCGGCACCGCCATGGCTGATATTCCAGATATAGACCCGCACCGTAGAGATATTGCCGTCTTTATAGATCTTGTAGCGGGCAGGGTGGTCGCCATGGGTCAAGTACAGAATATTCCACCCGCTCAGCCGAATAGCCTCTTCAAAGCGAGCTAGAAGGTCAGCTTTACGGGTGAGACGTGCCATGTCAGTCCTCGCGGCCCTGGGCGGCTAGAGGATGGTAGCTCTCGTGTCCATCATCTCCACCGATAGTCCCCCCTTCCTTCTTCTTTGAGCGGGTCCCGACGCTGCTTGGGCGCTTTCGACCGCCATCCGGGTCCAGCGGAATCGGGTCTGGACCATTCCAAAGAAGACTCGGTCTTGGGAGCTTATAGTAACCATCGTCCTTTGTGAGCGAGCGTTCGGCTGCTGGGCTGTGAAAGCGGCCAATTGCACCCTCCAGGTATTCCTCGACCATCTCGGCGCAGGTCCATTTGCGTTTGAGCCGCTCGGCGACTTCGCCGGTGATGCAACTGCCTCCGAAGGGGTCCAGCACAACATCGCCCGGATCGGTTAACATGCGGATGAAGTATTCTGGGAGGTCGGCCGGGAAGCGGGCAGGGTGGGCTTTGATGCCGTTCTCCTGGCAATAGCGCATGTAGTTGCTGTTGCTCTCGGTGTTCGGAATCGCCAGCAGATTCGGCGGGATGGCTGCGCCATTGTTGACGGAAAATTTGTCGCTGATGTCATGCCCGGACGGGCGCAGCTTCGCCTTGTAGCCGTTGGCGAGCAGATGCTCCATGCTTGGACTATAGGGCTGCAAGACGCGCCGGTTGCTGGCTTTGGGCCATTCGCTCTTGGATAGCCACCACACGGTATTGATGGCGTCTTTGACGCGAATGCGGCGCACGTTGACCCACTCGGCCGGAGTTGGAAGCTTCGACGGGTTCCACCAATAGAACTCCTGGGCCAGGTGAAAGCCATATTCTTCGCAAAGCATAATAAGCAGCTTGAAATGATATAGGCTACGCACGGGTGCGCCAGGTTTCCAGGCGCCGCCCAGATCGATAACCAGGCTGCCGCTCTCCTTGAGGATGCGGTGGAATTGCTTAGCGAAGTCGCGGAACCATTGCAGGTAGGCGTCCTCCTGCTCGTTGCCGTATTCCTTTTTGCGGGTAAGGGCGAACGGAGGGCTCGTCACAATGAGATCTACGCTCGAGGGCGCCATCGATGCCATCACATCTAGGCTGTCGGCATGGTAGATGCGACCGAGTTTCGTGGCGTGGAAAACGGGAAGGGCGGTGGTCTTTTTCATATTTATTCAATCCCTAGGTCGATTTTTTTGAGCGTCATGGCGTGTTCGGCTTCCCGACGAAACGCATCGACCAAATAGGTTGGATTGCCCGTCACCCCTTCGAGGTCGGTGCGATCAATCATCACGATAGCGAGGTTTGAATCTCTCATAATCTTGTTTGCATAGCGCCGCGCCTCCCCACCGACTTCCCCGGTCGTGACGATGACGATTACCGTGCTCTTCAAGAAATGCGTGAGGCCGACCTCCTTGGCGACGTCATCCAGGGCAACCCGCGCAGTGTTCTTGCATTGCACCTGCCAGCGGGAATAGACGAGGCGTGCTGACTGGAAAATGATATCGACCTCGGCTCCGCCCGTGTCCTTCGCGCGCAGGCGCGTGGCCATGTAGTCCATCCCCAATGTCCGCATTAGTTTGAAGGCCAAGGCCTCCAGCGCAAGCCCGGACACATAGCGGTCCTCGGACGTGATTTCCTCGAGAATGTCGGCCAGCGGCTTTGTGAGAAGACTGAGCAGTTTGGGGTCCACCTGGTCTTTGAGCTGGTCCAGCAGCGGCCCTAAAATTTCCGCATCCACCTTGGCAGTCGGTGAGACGAGGAAGGGCTTGGCGCCCCGGCCGGTCGTGGTCTTGATAACCTCGATAAATCCCGTTTCGATGAGGGCATTCAATACGTCCTTCGGAAGGCTCTTGTCAGGGAAGCGCACGCCATAGGTCGCAGACGCCAGCTTGACAATTTCGTTGGCGGGCTGAGGTGTTCGGACGCCGGAGTTAGCCAGAGCGAGCAGAAATGCGCGCTGCTGGGCAGTAAACCGCGCAAGCGTAGGATATTCTTCAGGGTCGGTGCCAAGCACGGCTCGCAAGCGGATCGGATTTACCTGCCAGCGTTTGCCGACAATCACCCCCGCCTTCGCAAGCCATAGGCGCATCATGCTTGGGTGCTTGCCGCCCCTAGGGAAAAGAACACCTCTTTCCTCGAGTGCAAGCCGCAGACTGTCCAGGGTGATTTCTTCCCCGGCCGCCACCATGTCCTGCAGGCATTGAACGAGGGCCATACCTTTCAGATTCAGGAGAATGTGCTTCGCGAGAGCATCATAGAGCGCGGTTTCGTCTTCCCTCAGGTCGTAGAGAGCACGGCCTGTCGGGGTAAAGGTGCCGTCACGTTCTATCAGGCCATAGGCGATTAGGCCGAGCTTGCAGTTGTTGGCAAGCTTACCCCGGTTATAATCCCCGCCAATATCTTCTTCGCCGTCGTCATCCTTCCGCGCTGCATGCCCGGAAAAATAGGTGTCCCTGATCTCGGCTTCTAAGGCGTGCCAGTCACCTTGGTGCGCATTCACTATCGTGAGTAGGTGAGGCAGTTCAATTTGCGACGGCGAAAATTCACTCCCAAAAGGAAGGTCGCTTCTTTGTACAGTCTTAGCCATTATTCCGGCCTTCGCTGTGCAACGTGCGCTCGCCGGTTAAGCTGCCACTCTGGGGGCGCCCCAGATAGGTCTGAACGGCTCGACGGATAATCCATGCAGCAGACACATCATTGCGCTCAGCTCGGGCACAAACTTCCTTATAGTCTTCCTCGTCCAGCGTGACGGTTAGTCGCGCGGGGTGCTTTTCCAGTTTTGGGCGTGCCATTTTATGATTCGTTCCGGTGTTTTCTTCACCACCTTAACACGCGCATTCTCGCCGCCTAGGGCCTCGGCTTAGTTCCTGCACAGGGATTGTGCAGCGTTCTAGAAAGCAGGTGCAGGATACCTCCTGCAACCCTGCCTGACCGGCGAGGTCGGGGGTAGCAAGGGCAAGGGTTTCAGGCGGCGGGCGCACAAGCGCAGCGCGGAGCCTCGGGAGACCGCCCCCTTGCCTGCGCGTGGGGCAAAGCCCCTTAGCATTCCCGTCATACATCAATGTACCGTCTGAGCTGTAAGCTCGACGCTCAGCGGCACACGGTGACCCACTGGGTCTGCCGCCGCATGTCGGTGATGTCGTAGGCCAGTGGGTGCATCGGGAAATAGCAGTCGCGCATGAACTGCTCGACGCGCTCCCGATATTCCGGCTTGAGGGACGAATTGAAGCGTCCGCAGATCTCAATCATCATTCGCCCCCGATAGAGCATACTGGCATGGGGCTGGTGCCGATCGCTGCGAAGGGAATAGATCGTATCCTCGCTGTCGTGGTATTTCGCTACGCAGTTGCCCATAAGGCCCCCCTCCCGGAGGTAATCATAGTGGGTCAGCAGCTCCACCACATACCAGCCGTCCGCAAACTCGTACACGATGACACTGTCATCCACCTTTTCCATGATGCCCCCGCCAAATCAGCCAGAATCTCCCACGGAATCAGGCGATTTTGACGGGATAAAGGCGGCATCAAACGTCTAGGTAAGACGCGGAATCTAACACCCAAAAGCGCCTAGGGGCGCCACTCAAACGGCGCACTCCGCCCCAACACCACGCGGATATCCGCCGCATAGTAATCGACCGTCTCGAACGGCCCCGCCTTGATCGGAATCGGCGTGTTGCGGAACACCGCCGCCGGTTCCATGCCCTCCTTGTGCAGGTAGACAGTGAGGGTGCGCCAGTCGCGCCACCCTTCCATCCGCTCCAGGTGCTGCCGTTTGATGAGCACCGGCTTGGTGAACTCCCACAAGTCTCGGGAGGGGTTCAGCAGCAAGCTGAAGAAATGGGCCTGCATATGGTCATTGAGGCTCACCGTGTCCCCAAGCCGGGGCAGGCTCTCCAGCTCGACCCCGTCCAGCGCTGCATGGGCTTCCCCAAGGGGCAGCGCCATGATGTAACTGTTCAGCTTCTGGGCATCGTAGGTGCCCGGTGGCAAGTCAACGTGACGGCAGATCTTGGCGGCATAGGTTTCATAAATGGATGTCATGCGGTTCGTACTCAACACCATCACAAAGCTGACCCTTGCCGCAACCGGCCTGGTCGTGGCGCTGGTGGCGTTCCTCCTGGAAAAGCTCACCGGCCACGTCCGCAGCAGAGCACACCAAAGCGCACCGCAGCAAGTACCGCAGCCGCTTCCGGCCAAGGTCTTCCACTCCCAACCTCAACCGGCTACCAGCATCCCGCCTGCGGTGCATGTCCATGTCCACATCGACCAGGCGCAAGTGCAACCGGCGCCGATGCCTGCACCGCCTCCGCAGCCCACGGACTACGCCCCCAACCAGTCACCGCTTTCCGTCCTCAACCGCCCCGACCACGGCATCTATGTCACCACTGGCAGCTATCTGATGATGGAGCATCCCGCCAGTGAAGACCTGCTCGAAAACCTCGACCGTATGCTCTACATCGCCGTCCACCGTGATGGCGACCCGTTCACGGTCGCACCACCGCTCGATGACACCCGCGACGGGCGCGCCGTCGTCATCGATCTGCCGCCTCTGGCAGCGATCGACGAGGGCGAGTTTTTCAGTGACGAACGGCAGGCCCTGCCCTCACCTGACGGCGCCCTCTGGTTTCGCAAGGCCGGAGAAATCGCACAACGGCTGGCCACGGGCACCCCGTCGTAAATGGGCAGCAAGGCCACTCTGGGGCCTTGCTGTTCCCAAGCCCCCGCTGCGACCGGGAGCACGGGTCAAGGCCAGAGAGCGCAGCGTGCCTTGAGGCGTGTTCCTGGGCGTGGCCTTTACCATCTTACTTAAAAATCCATTAATGGCCTTTGCAGGCAGCGCGGAAACGCGCAATCTTGGTGTGTCTAAAACTCTGGGGGTTTCCATGGCAATCGATCGCCGCGCCGAAGCATACGCAGAACAGCACTTTCCCATCTTCCTGAGCCGCTACATCGCCGCCGCCAAAGCGGGGCGGGCGGATATCATTCCAGAACCCATCCGCGAGCCAATCAGCGCCTACGCGACCGGCAGGACATCGCGCAGCAACGTCAACCCCGGCCCCTGGATGAAACAAGCCCTCTATGACTACCGTGTGCGGACGGGCGGGGATTATCCCCTTCCACCGGAGATGCAAACCATGGGACAGGCCGCACTTTCCGGCGCCGCTGCGGGCGCAAAAGTGGGCCTCGGCATGGTGGCTCGCAACCTGTTCCGCGCGTTCCGCTAACGCTTTCCTGCTGGCCGGGCAGGCAAGGCATTTGCCTTGCCTGCCCGGCTGCGGGACACTGTCGGAATGGACATTCTCAACGGCTTCTTCTGGCTGATTTCCACCGCCCTCTACGGTGCATGGTGGCTGGTGCGTGGCGCTTTCACCCTGCCGATGCGCCTGGCCAGATTCGGCAGCAACCGGCGCAAGGCGCAAGGCTCGGCGCGCTGGGCACACCGCTGGGAGCAGTGGTGGCACGGCGCCATCCGCGGCGAAGGGGTCATCTTAGGCCGCGGCGCGTTCGGGCGACTGCTGCGGTTTTCCTCGGACGGGATGGTGATGGTGTTCGCCGCCATGGGCGCGGGCAAAGGTCTGGGGGTGGTCATCCCCTCCCTGCTGACCTATCGCGGCTCGATGGTGGTCACCGACCCCAAGGGCGAAAACTACGCCATCACGCGCCGCCAGCGCTCCAAGTTCGGCAAGGTGTGGATGCTCAATCCCACCGACCTGGCGCACTCGGAACGCTTCAACCCTCTCGACACAGTTCGCCTTGGCTCTCCTCAAGAAGCCGATGACGCCGAAGCCCTAGCGCGCCTGATGGTCATCCCTGATGCCTGGGCGTCGCATTGGGATGAAAAAGCAACCTCCCTGATTAAGGGGCTTATCCTCCACGTTCTCGCCACCGAACCGGCACCCAGCCGCACCCTCGGCACGGTGCGCCGGCTTTCCGCCGGCCAACGGGAGACATTCATCGCCAACCTCACCGATATGGCGGGCAACTCGCCCTCCCCTGCCGCGCGGGAAATCTTCGGCGGCATCCTCACCAGTGCGGTGGACTCCAGCGGGGACTTTTCCGAAGAGTTCCAGTCGATCCTTTCTAACGTGCAGAAGGCCACCGAGCCGTGGTCTACCACCGCTCCGGCGGGCAAGCTGGCGTCCAGCTCGACCTTTCAGCTTTCCGACCTGGTGGACGACACCGGCACGCTGTTCCTGTGTGTCGATGAAGACCTGCTCGATGTGTATTCGCGCTGGCTGCGGGTCATGGTCGGCTGCACCCTCAAGACCCTCACCCGCGCCAAAGCCAAAAAGCCAAAGCGCAAGGTGGTGCTCCTCCTCGACGAGGTCGCCGTGCTCGGTCGCCTCGATGTGCTGGAAAAGCAATCCGGCTTGCTGCGCGCCTACTGCACCCCCGTGCTGATTTGGCAGAACCTGCCGCAGGTCGCTAAGATCTACGGCGACAACGCCGCCGCGTTCCTGGCCAACGCCTCGGCGCGCCTCTTCTTCGGGGTCAACGACAACGAAACCGCCACCTATGTGGCCACCATGCTGGGCCACACCCCGGCACATTCCGCCTCCTCGAGCGTGAGCCTTAACGGCACGGGCTGGGATACCCGCAGCCGGTCACATAGCCAGTCCGAGGGCAGCTATTGGCTGCTCGATGCGGCGGAAATCCAGCGCCTGCCGCTGACCAAAGTCATTCTCAAACTGCGCAACTGCCCCTTCCCCATATTCGGCAAGCGCCTTGATTACCGCCGGATGTGGCGCTGGCGCGGCCTGTGGGACAGGTGGGACGGCACACCGCAGGGATTTGTCCGGGAACCACAAGCGCCTGCGCAGGCTGAAACCTTGTTCTTACCGCCTCCGTTGCCTGAGCAACGCACCGGCATGGCCGGTCAAGGTTCGGATTTTTCCTGAATCCGACGCGCGATTTCGCTCCGGTAATCCTTCATCTCTCGTTTGGTGGTGACAGCCTTTGCGGCTGTGGTGACAAACATATTTTCCAGCAAAGCCCTCAGCGGCTTTCGGTAGAGGAACATGAGAACACACACCGCCAAAACGGCCGCGCACGCCCCGTAGAACACCAGGTCGTCAAACCTCTGCTGCTCCAGCATCTGTTGGCGCGCCTGCTCTGCGAGCCGCGTCCCCTCACGAACACACTCGCTAAACTCTTGCCGAACGTCGATCGGTTCGGCGCCTATGTCAGCCGCCTGCTTGGCCCGCGCGGTGATAGCCTCGTAGTCGCAACCCATCTCTTTGTAGGCATTGCTGAGTAAGTTGAGATCCGGCATTCCAGCCCCCACAAGCGTTACGCCTGTGTAGCATGAGACCTCGTCCGTACAAACGTTGCTTTCTAAAGCGAGCGTGAACGGCCTGCCTTGCGGCTCCGTGCTTTTGGCTGGGCCAGCCGTGCCCACCCCTCCAATTCGCGGATGCGTGCCCGCCCGCGCTCGCGCTGGAGGCCTCCCAACCGCATCAGGTCTTCGATCTGCTTCATAAGCCCGACAAGTTGCTGGAAGCGTTTGCGGGCGTGCTCCGCCTTCTGGCGGCGCTGCTTTTGCTCCTCCGCCGCCTTCCAGCGGTTAAACCGGAACTGGCTACCCTTCAGGTGGCCTTCCGTCCAAAAAGTGATGCGCCGCTCCCAATAATCCATCTTCTGTTGGTAGCGGTCAAAGCGGCGGGTGATGGCCTCTAGCTCACGCCGCAATTCGGAGTCATTGCGGGTCGCAATGCGCTCCAGCCAATCCAAACGCGTGCCCTTGTCCCGCGCCGGATAATCGCGCACGCGCTTGGCAGGTGGTTGCGCCGGGGTGCGCTGGCGCACTGCGCCCACCTCGCGCACCTGGCTGACCGGCGGGCGCTGGTGGCGCACCGCCTGCCGCGCCTTTGGCCCCACATGGATCTCCGGCGCACGATTCAGCTCACGCGCTAGGGCCACGTCCTTGCGCTGCAAGGCCTCGTCCCGCTGCGCTACCAAGGTGCGGTGATCAACCCGCACCTTGCGACCGGCACGCTCCAGCGCGCGGTTGCACGACACCGCCCATTCGGCGCGCCACAAGCCCAACAGATCCTTGCTGTTCCACTCCCGCGTCTTGACCGGGTCAAGGCCGTCCGGAGTGGCGCGGCGCAACGTCAGCATGACGTGGGCGTGGTAATTGCGGCTGTTCTGCCCCTGCTCCGGCACGGGGTCGTGCAAGGCGATATCCGCCACCATGCCCCGGTTGACGAAGTGCGTCTGCACGAAGCCGCGCACCAGATCCAGCCGCTGGGTGTGGTTCAGCTCGTGAGGCAGCGCCATGTTGAACTCACGGGCAAGCTGGGCGTCCTCACGCTTCTCCATGCGCTCGACCGTGCCCCACAATAGCTCGCGGTCTTCAAGCCAAGGGGCGGCGCCGATCGGCACCATAATTTCGGCATGGGCCACCCCTCCCCTGCGGCGATAGTCGTGGATTTCGCCGGTGCGATAGTCCCGCACCTGGGAGCCACTGCGATAGGCAGCGGCAGCCGCCGCTTTGGAGCCGGGGCGCCAACTTCCATCAGGATTCTGCTTGGCCTTGCGGCCCAGAATCTGACCTGAGAAGTGGTAAATCGCCACGCTGTTCCCCCATGGTGGCACCCCTGCCGCCCTTATAAAACGAGGCCCGTCAGGGCCTGCCTTTCCGGCCACACGCCACCCCCGTGGCGGCCGGAGCACCTATGTTGCGAAGCAATGTATAAGTGCGCTATTACTCCGTCAATTCCCCCTTCTCCTCCGCTGCAATTTGCCTATGCTGATGCGGCCCCTCCCTTACTTAGCCCCCTGATGAAACCACCGCCGTATCACCCCACCCGCCTCGTTGGTAACGTTGCCGCACTGGTGCTCCTGGCTCTGGGGGGTGCGTATCTTCTCGACCACATCGCCCGCTGGCTTGGCTGGAAGTCCAACGCCTTCTGCGCCACCGTGGAATTCTTCGTGCCGCTGTCCTTTGCGATGGGGGTCGTCCTCTGCACCGTAGGCTTGCTGGTCTGGGCCGTCTCGCGGTTCAAAGGGGATGCCGGTGTCGGTTTGATGATTGGCGGCGCCCTGCTGTCGGTGCTGCCTGGCGTCATGCCGCGCTATTTCGGCTGGGAATGTGTCTTCACACCCTAAGGATGACCTGGGCCGTTCTCCACGACCCAGGTGTCTTTCTAGGAGGATCTGGTTTGGTATTTGCGAAAGAGTGCAAAGGCGGAGTGGATTTCGCCGCTTTGGATGCGCGCAAGAGCGGGGCGAACCAGAGGATCGCTCAATCGCTCGGCCATCCTTTCCCGCTCTTGCGCATCGAACTGCTCGGCCGTCATGACACTTTTGAGGCTTGAGCTAAGGAGGGGTCTATAATGATGGATATGTTGCTGCGATACCACCGTACGTGGAACGGTAAAGCCTAGTTTAGTCGAGCTGCGTACGACACGGACAACAGGCCGTTTCGCTTGTCCCAAAAAGGTCTCGCCACGCGCATGCCACTTGCCACGCCAGCGGTCCATCACCGTCTTACGGACGTGGTTGCGAGCGGGTTTATGCGTCAGATAGACCGCCGCAGCCGCCTCCTCGTAATTGGGGGCTTCTCCAGAGACCAGCTTAACGGCGATAGCCATCAAAGCCCGGTCGTCGTCCACGCCATCTCCCTTCGGTCGTCCACGGCCACGTTGCGAAGTCATTTCATGCTCCTCTCATCGATTTCTGATTAGAGGAATCTATCCTCCTCACCTCCAGGGACAAACCGCGTTTAAATCCTACCACGGCGTGAAATATTCGGAAGTAGCAGCTTTCGCAGCGCGGAAAATTCACGCTGCCGTTTTCAGCCGTTTGTTTTCTTGTCCAAGCCTTGTGAAATCACTCTGCTCGCTGCGCTATCAATTGGCCTGTATACACAAACGCCAAATTTTAAGGGCGGGGCGCTGCGCGCCGGTCGCGGGGGCAAAGCCCCCTGCACCCCCGCCGTGGCTCACGAACGGCGTGGCCACTTCAAACACTGTGGCGCCGTACCCCGTGGGGGCTGTCTGCCCCCACACCCCCGAGGATATTTCTAAAAGGGTTAGGAGGGGTTGCGGTGGTCAATCCGCACCCGACCACCGACTTGATAGCCAAAATGCTTCTGAGGGCGTCCTGTGGCCTGCTGGCACGCTATCAGAAGGGGCACCTCCACCCTTGGCAGTGACGGAAGGCTGTGATTCAATGACTGCACGGTACAGCCTGGGAAGGCGATGACCGTAAAGGGTTAGGATGCCACTGCCTTCGGGTGGTGGCATTCGCCGTTTTAGAGCGATCCTGTATTTATCTGTCAGCAAGTTTTGTCGTCGGTGAAAAACGGATCTCGACAAAAAAACCTAAAACCAATTTGAAAAATGTCAGCGCTAGCGTTTTAAATTAGTTTTACTGGTTTTATATAGTTTTATATATAGTTTTAGGGTGAAAAAACGCAACAGGACCAAAGGGTTACGAGCCGATTCTGGACCGAAGTACGGTTTTGACGGAACGAAGTACGGTAAAGACGGAATGATGTACGGCGTTGACAGAACGAAGTACGGTTTTCGCGGACCGAAGTACGGTTGTGGATGACATATCCCCAGTTTATCCACAGACCACCCTGCAACCGCTAGATTCCGAGGCGGGAAGCCATTTTTGTCAAAAAAAGGCGGACCGAAGTACGGTCGTTTGACAAAAAGTCCGAATCGAGCAGGTGCGCTATTTTTGTCAAAATGGGGCGGATTGAAGTACGGTTTCGTGACAAAATCAGGCCAACGCCGCTTTGACAGCCTCGGGCGCAGGTAGCCGCTTGGCGCGATTGCGCATGATGAGGATGAGGTCGTGGCCCCGATCCTCCAGCTCCAGGTCGTAGTCCGGCAGGGGCAACACCTGCGCATTTTCGACGATCTCCTGAATGGCCTTGCGGAACTTACGCATGGGCAGCATTGAAGCGCTGCGCTTCTTCAGCTCGGTCACGGAATAGAACGCTTCCCCCTCCCCTGCGGCCTTGCGTGCGAGACGGTAAATGAAGCGCGCCAGCGGGCGTGACAGCAGGAAGTAATCCGGGTTCAGGGTCAGAATGGTCGGCTTGCCGTCCGGACGCACCACGCCGTCATAGATCCAGCCGGGGATTTCAATCTCCACCTGGTCGATGCGGTCCTGATTGGTACGGCTCACCACCTTGTACCGCCCGATAAGCGGGAAGGACTCGGTTTCGCGGCGGTCGCGGCGCCCCTCCCCGCCTTTGAGGTTGGTGATGCGGATGTGGGTGGCCTGCAGGCGAGCTAGCGCGCGCTCTAGATCCTCGTACTGCTTGCCGCCTAGTTCGCGGCGGCAGAACTTCAGGATCTCGGCGGCTGCCGGTCGATAGACCTGCGGCGGAATACTCGGCTTCAGTCCCTTCGAGTCCTCGATGCGGAAGCGGCGGGTAGCCTCGGCGAGATGCGAAATCATATTGATGACGATGTCGTAGTCATACGCGGTTGCGATGCCCACCTCGGCGCCGCCCTCGATCGTGATGATGGAGTCTTTCAGCTCGTAGCGGATGACCCCCTGCCCTCCGGACTTCGACAGCGAGAACGGCGCAATGTCCATCAGGTTGAAGTCGTCTTTCAGCGGTGCGTCGTGCACGGATGGCACGAAGAACATCAATTGGGCGTCGTCGATTGGCGCCGGACGGGAATTCGAATGCACACGCCGCGTGCTGCGGGCGGCCGGGATCTCGTGGCCAACCAGCTTTTGGACTTCATCGGAACGAATGGATTCGGCAATGTTGCGGAAGCTCACTGCCAACGGGCCACCCATCTCGTCGAGACGCAGGTCCGCCATGCTGCGGCGGCTGTAGTAGCGCCGCAGGCGTGACAGCGCGTCCTTGTCGAGGGCTATCCGTTCGTCGGCGCGAGCGTCGGCAATCTGGTCCGCCACCTCCTGAAGGTACGCGTTCTTTTCATGCAGCGACAGCTCTGCAAACGCTTCGCGGGTCTTGAGGTGGAGTTTCTTCATGGCCATGTTGGCACCCTAACCCTCCCCGCGATTCCTGCCAACCGCAATGCCGCATTTCCATCCACTTCCGCCGCATTTTCAGGCGGTTTGGAGGGTGTGATACCAATAAGCTACTAAATGGTAGCTGTTTAGTAGCTAGTAGCTACTTGGTACCAGTGTGCTTATTTGGTACCATATGGTAGCCGATAGCTACTCGCTACCATTGGATAGCTGGTAGCTATCTGTTAGCTTTTGGGCGGTAGGGTGGAGCAACAAATTTAGGAGATGCACGATGCCCGTGATTTCATTTGCCAACCCGAAGGGGGGCGCCGGTAAGACCACGTCCGCTCTGCTGCTCGCGGGCGAACTCGCGGCGCGTGGCGCCAGCGTGTCCATCGTAGACGCCGATCCCGAGCGTTGGATTTCGCAATGGGGTGCCCTGCCGGGTAAGCCCGACAACATCACCATTGTCAGCGATGTTACCGAAGACTCGATTGTCGATGTCGTCGAAGACGCCTCGACTAACAATCAGTTCGTTATCATCGACCTCGAAGGTACTGCGAGCCTCATGGTTGCCAATGCCATCGGCATGTCTGACCTGGTGATCATTCCGACCCAGGGTGCCTCGATGGACGCCAAAGGGGCTTCCAAGACCATCAAACTTATCCGTAACCAGGCACGGCTCGCCAAGCGCGAGATACCGCATGCGGTCCTGCTGACCCGCGTGAGTGCTGCCGTGGCCTCCCGTTCGCTCAAGAACGTCCGCGACCAGCTCGATGCCGCCGGTATCGACGTCATGAACAGCTCCATCGTCGAACGCGCCGCTTACCGCGACATGCTCGATTTCGGGGGACTGCTCTCGAAACTCGACCCGAAGCAGGTCAGCAATGTTGATAAGGCCGTCCAGAACGCCATGGAGTTCACTGCCGAAGTCGTTGCCAAACTCAAGGCGGTACAGACCCCGCAGGGGAGGGCGGCGTAAATGAGCAACCGCCCCAGCCTCGGATTTGATGACGACGAGGAAGTTATCCCAGTCACCCCGCCCAAAGCGGATCTGGTGGACCTGAGCGGATTCCAGCCCAAGCAGGTCGTCCGTCCCGACAAACAGAAGACGGCAGAAGCTGCCGCCAAGTCCAATTTCAAAAGCCGGGAATCCAAGCCCGCCCTCGCAACCATTCCTGCAACGGCACCGACCGCCATCAAAGCAACCCGGCGCCGTCGCACCGGCCGTTCCGCTCAGCTCAACCTCAAGTGCCGTCCCGAGACGATCGAACAGTTCTACGCCATCGCTGATGCCAATGGCTGGGTGCTGGGGGAGGCGTTTGAGAAGGCGGTCGATCTACTCCAGAAGAGTACGACCAAGCGCTAAGGCAAGTCCCAGTCTTGGCTTACCCGCAGGACCAAAGTTGGTAGTAGCCATCTAAGGTGCGACTACCGCAGGTTCCGTGTCCAGTACAACTGGTTTCTACTTTTTGCGGCGCTCCTCTTACATAGCATATCATCTTGGCTGGTGAGCAGTACTTCCTGACTATTGGCTGATTTGCGCAGGGAGGTCCCTTCGTCGCATAGGGGTTAGCAGGCTCTTTGCCCGGTCTCCATGTGATCTCGCTGACCTTTTTCCATTCTTGATACGTGCTGGACTCAGAACTAACGGATAAGCATCCGTGTTGATCCACACCCGTAGCATCCTGTGCGTAAATCATACCCTTCTTGCCGCAACCTACGATGAGACTGACTATTCGAAGGGCTTCAGTTGCAGTGATATTAGCCACCTTGGCGGACGCGTTTGCTTGGTCGACCAAGTTGGCCATTGCCGACCAACTGGCCTCCTGCTGTAGACTGCCACCAACTGTTCGTTCCTGCGTATAGACAAGTGCAGGCAGCCCGAGCAGGGCGCCAATGAGGAGGGGTGTGAGAGTTCGCATACCCCCTTATACCACGCGATTCCGACCACCAGACTGACAGGCCGCGTTTCGCCTAACCCTCTGTGACATCACAGGAACACTCAGGCCCAGCCGAACAGCCGCAGGACATTCCCGACCATCGCCGCTAGGGCGGCGGCGATCATCAATCCAAGCAAGAGATAGAGCAGGGCATCCTTCATGCTCTACGGTAACAAACCGGCGCCGCGCCCATAAGGGCGCGGGCAGGGCGGGGGAGCTAATACTCCTCCGCCAACATGATGGTCAGCACCCGGATGGTTCCCGCTGCGTCGGAAGGATCTTCCGAACCGGGGCCGTCGATGTCCAGGTCACCTTCAAGGTTTGGCTTGTAGTAGTCGATTTTCCAAAAGACCTTCTCGCCCTCGATGGTGACGGCGCCGAAATCATGTTCGCCATGCGGGTCGTTGTCTTGGGTGAAGGCATCGAAGGCGCGGATGGCCTCGACGATGCGGAACATCTGGTAGCCGGGCAGGGCCATGATGCCTCGGGTGATGTAGATGCGGCCCCCGTGGCCGGTGATGCGGAACTGGTCATTCAGCTCGCGGATGCGGGAGGTGTTGGGGTTGGTCATGGTAGTGTGGCTTTCGTTAGTTGATGCGCCGGAGCGCACCACCTTCTCAAAGCGGCAAAGCTGGAGGTGTCCTACCCAACTCGGTCGGTGCGGGCAGGGTATGGATGCCGCCAGCTTTGCCGTTTAGGTGTGCCGCATCCTTCCGGCTCATCACCCGAAAGCCACACTACCATGATCAAACCACTACCATCCTGCTGAAGGGATAGGCATTTCAGTGCACAAACGCACCACAAACGGGTAGGCTTCGCTCATGACCTGGCTCACCAAGCCCCCGATCGCGCGCATCCTGAAGGGTGTGGCGGTGGCATGGCTTATTGCCACTCTGCCTGCCATTGCCGCCGTTGCCCAAAATGGCAGCTGGGGCGAAATGGCGATGGTTTCCGCGACCATGGGCATCTCCGATAGCCGCATTTGTATCGGTGAAGGCTCGCGCGGCGACCTGGGCTGCCCCAGTTACGCCCCCACCATCAGTCCCACGGGACGCATTAACGCCTCTGCGGGTCTGACGGTGGATTCTGTCAGCCTGACGACTGTTGGTACGACGTGGGGGTATTTGGGGAGTGGGGCCAGCTACCTACCGAATCTGACCAGTAACGCCGTCTCTGCGACGAACATTTCGGTCAGTACCATCAATGGGGTTTCGGTAAGTGCGTTAGGGGGTGGAGGCGCTGCTCCGGGAACTCTCAAGGTCTTTACCGGCTCCGGTACTTATACCAAACCGGCTGGGCTTGTGGCTGCAAAGATTACCGTCATAGGTGGGGGTGGAGCTGGAGGAGGGGGCAGCGCTGCCTCCTCCAGCTCCACCCCCACCTATGACGGTAATC
>UBNV01000033.1 GCA_900466945.1 Hyphomicrobiales bacterium | reverse complement strand
GTAACCGGTGTTCTGCGCCCACGTTGTCCTATGTCGGTTTATCTGCAAGTGCTGTTTGCCTTCACCTTGACGGCGGCGTGTGATGCCTGTCGAAGGCGGGAGACGTTGCGCGGAGGTAACTCCGGGGCATTGGCGGATGTTCATTTCTCGCGGTGTGATCGCCCGCGAACATACCCGATAACCAACATAACACTCCCATATGCCATGAGCGCCGAACCGCATATCAGTGCTAATGCAAGGGGATAGAAGAGGTATGGGGAACCCGCGCTTGTGATGGCTGATCCATGTCTGCCGGGCAGCTCTCCATGAAGGAAAGAGGTAATAGAATAGGCAAGAAATGTCGGGCCTAGAAGGGCGAATCCTACGAACGCTGCCCACTTGCGAAACCAATTTCCCAAATCATGTCCTCGATCTAGTGGCGATAATAGTCGCGGCCGAGGCCCGTTTGAATACACCTCAAGCCTGTTCAAAATCGATAGCTTCAACCATCAAATTTGAAACGTTTTGTCGCCTCTGAGGCGGCCGTGTGGTCTTGCGTGCAGCACCAAGGCAGCAGCTCATCGATCCGGCTCTGCTTATGTCCGTTGACGATGGCGGTTAGCGTGGCGCTCAGGTAGGCCTGCGGATCAACGCCATTCAACTTACACGTCTCGATCAGCGAGGCGATGGTCGCCCAGTTCTCTGCTCCAGCGTCGTGCCCTGCGAAGAGTGCATTCTTCCGGTTCAGCGCAATCGGCCGGATAGTCCGCTCGACACTATTGTTATCGATCTCAATGCGCCCGTCGGTCAGGAAGAGCTTCAGGCCGTCCCAATATTTGGCGATGTAAGCCAAAGCCTCGCCGAGCGGCGACTTCGTTGCCACGCGTGCGCGGTGATGGACAAGCCAGCCATGCAGGTCTGCGACGAGTGGCGCTGATCGTTCCTGCCGAGCTGCAAGGCGAGCTTCAGGATCAAGGCCGCGCAGGTCGGCTTCGATGCGATACAGTTCTCCAATCCGTTTGACGCCGTCTTCAGCAATGGGCGCTGAGCCGTTGCGGGTGATCTCCACCAGCTTGCGCCGGGCGTGAGCCCAGCAATAGGCAAGCTGAATGCCTTGGCCGACACGCTCAGGCGCGATCAGCCTGTTGTATCCGGCATATCCATCCACCTGCAATATGCCCGAGAAACCCTGCAGTATCCGTTCTGCATGAACGCCTCCCCGGCCGGGAGCGTAGGTAAAGGCCACGCCCGGCGGAGCACCGCCATTCCAAGGGCGATCATCTCTCGCCAGCGCCCAGAAGTATCCGGTCTTGGTTTTGCGCGAGCCGGGATCGAGAACCGGAGCACGGGTCTCATCCATGAACAGCTTGGTCGAGCGCTTCAGGTCGGCGATCAACGCATCGAAGACGGGCCGCAGTTCATAGGCTGCCCGACCGACCCAATCGGCCAGCGTGGACCGGTCGAGATCGATGCCCTGGCGGCTCATGATCTGCGCCTGCCGATAGAGCGGAAGGTGATCCGCATACTTGGAGACCAGAACATGGGCGATGGTCGCTTCCGTCGGCAGCCCAGCCTGGATCAACCGTGCCGGAGCTGGGGCTTGGACGACCCCGTCGGTGCAGGCACGGCAGGCATACTTGGGGCGGCGGGTGACGATCACGCGGAACTGTGCCGGGATCACGTCCAACCGCTCGGAGACATCCTCGCCAATGCAATGCAGGCAACCGCCGCAGCCACAGATCAGGCTCTCTGGCTCAATAACTTCCTCGATACGCGGGAGATGCTTCGGAAGCGAGCCGCGATTGATCGCACGTGGCTTGGCAATCCTGTTTCCTGCAGGAGCGTCCGCCTCATCCTCAGCATGGATCACGGCCATAGCCGTCTCCAGGTCTTCCAAGGCCAGATCGAATTGATCAGGATCGGTCTTCTCGGATTTGCGTCCGAATGCTGCCTGCTTGAATGCTGCGACCAGCTTCTCAAGCCGTTCGATCCGCTCATCCTTGCGGGCGATATGTTCGTCCTTGCTGGCTATCGCGACATCCTTGGCCGCCTCGCGGGCCTGCGCCGCGATCAGCATCGCCTTCAGGGCGGCAATATCATCGGGAAAGTCGGCGGCATCAAGCATGGCTGGAAGCTACCAAATCCGGAGCCGATTTGCCTTCGGAATTTGTGGTGCTGAGTCATCGTGCCGCAGCTATTCGATGGCCTCCGGGATTCTTGTCTGGACAGCATGAACCCGCCGCCAATCGAGGCCTGCGAACAGTGCTTCGAACTGGGCGTGGGTGAGTGTCATCAATCCATCTTTGATGCCCGGCCAAGTGAATGTGTGCTCTTCAAGCCGTTTGTAGGCCAGGACGATTCCGGAGCCATCCCAGTAGATCAGCTTCAAGCGGTCCGCCTTGCGAGACCGGAACACGAAGACCGTTCCGGTGAACGGGTCCTTGTGCAGCTCGTTCTTCACCAACGCGGTCAAGCCGTCATGACCCTTGCGGAAGTCGACAGGTTTGGTCGCCACCATGATCCGCACCCGGTTCGACGGAAAGATCATGTTGTCGCCGCCAGGGCGCGGGCGATGGCGGCGATCCGGGACGCTGACGCGCCTTCTTCAAGAAAGATTGTAACTGGACCCACGACGATCTCGGCGCGGGAAGCGACCTTGGCGGCCTGCGGCTCCGGCGATGGAGCATCAACAACGATGGCCGCAAACTCGACTGCTTCTTGCGGCTCTGGCAGCACCAGATTGCCCTGCCGAGCCAACGTCCGCCACGATGACAGGTGGTTGGCCTTCAGCCCGTAGCGTCCTGCTACTTCGTTCACGGTTACGCCTGGTCTCAAGCTCTCCGAAACGATCCGTGCCTTGACCTCATCGGGCCATTGGCGATGGGCCTCACGCCTGCTCCGCCGCGTTGTGAGAACCTCCAACGTAGACTCCATGGAGAAACTCCTTGTCGCTCATCCACGGAATGTTCGATCACAGATCAGGCGGTTGACGACAATGTGGGGGTAAAACACCGGTTAC
>UBNV01000034.1 GCA_900466945.1 Hyphomicrobiales bacterium | reverse complement strand
GACGAAGACGACATCAAGAACTACCTGTCTGAGGGCAACCATCCGAACGATGGTTCTGGCGACGGTTCGACGTCGGAGTTCAGCTGGCTCATTCTGGGTGACGCAGCGACGGCCCGTGGGTCTGCTGCGGCTGCAGTTTCGTTCGGTGCGGATGGGGCGGCCGTCGGTGGTGGCTTCTCGTTTGCGTCGGATGCGCTTTCGACGATGACGACTGTGGGTCTTTCGTCGAAGGGTGTTGCTCTCTCCTACACCTACGTGAACGGCACCCTGGTGGCTTATGCCAACACGGCCGGCGGCGCTGGCCTGGGCTTCGGTGACCGTCCGGTGTTCTCGCTGACGCTGGACAAGGTGACGGGCGAGTTCGTCTATCGCCAGTACGACCAGCTGGACCATGTCGCTGGTGGTGGTGAGAACACGGCCTTGAAGGCTGCGGGCGGCTCGATCGCCGGCATCGACTTTGGTGCTGTGATCGAAGCGACGGACCGTGACGGCGATACGATTGGCCTCGACGGCAAGGTCATCGTGACGGTGACCGACGATGTTCCGGAGACGTCGATCTGGACGGACAGCACGGTTCGTGTGGACGAGACGGGCGGCAACAACGACGACAACCTGACCAGTTTCTCGTCGCGTTACGCGGCATCGCAGCTGTTCACGGCCTTGACCCCGAAGGGCAATGATCCGGACATGCCGGTTCGTTATGCCAAGGACGACGTGGTTGACTTCTCGATCGACGGCGGCGCCGACGATACGGGCTTCTCCACGGGTTCGGTGAATGGTTCGCTGACGCTGCAGATCAATGACCCGGCTTCCGGCCTGTTCACCACGGACGGCCAGCCGATCACGCTTTCGAAGGAAGGCGAACTGGTCGTCGGCCGTATCGCAGGCGGCACGGTCGCTTTTGCGATCCATATCGACAGCGCCGGCCAGGTGACGGTTGCGCAGTATCTGTCGCTGAAGCACTCGGCGACCGGCAACAACTTCGATGACAGCGTCAACCTCGGGAACAAGATCTCTGCGGTTCTGACGGTGACGGACTATGACCTTGATACGGTGGTCAAGACGATCTCGATCGGCGACAAGATCGCGTTTGATGATGATGGCCCGTCGGT
>UBNV01000035.1 GCA_900466945.1 Hyphomicrobiales bacterium | reverse complement strand
GACGTGGTGACCGGTGGTGACGGGGACGACGTCGTCAATGCGGGGCTCGGCGATGACGAGGTGCATGCCGGGGACGGCAAGGATATCGTCTTCGGCGGGGCTGGCTCCGACCAGATCTTTGCCGGTGCGGGCCATGACGTGATCGAAGGCGGGGCCGGCGACGACCGTGTCTGGGGCGGCGAGGGCGACGATACCGTCATCGCCACGCTGAACGACGGCAACGACGTCTACTGGGGCGAAGGTGGCGTCGACACGCTCGATTATGCAGCCAGCAGCGCCAACCTGACGGTCGATCTCGGAAACGGCTTCAACAGCCGCGGCTCGGTCTCCGGCGGAACGACGGGGTCTGATACCTTCTACGGCTTCGAGACCTTTGTCGGTGGCTCCGGCCACGACACGATCACGGCCTCGAGTGCTGTCAACATCATCGATGGTGGCCTGGGTGACGACGTCTTCAAGTTCTCGTCGGCAGCGTCTGCCAACGGTGACACGATCTACGGCTTCCAGACCGGCGACCGGATCGACTTTGCCGGCATGGGGGCGATGAAGCTGGAGGCCGGCACCACGATCGATGCGATCGGCGACGTCGTCATCACGCATGAGATGCGCGACGGCGAGGAGTTCACGGTGATCCGCGGCAATACGCAAGGCGACAATGCCGCGGACTTCGAACTGTCGCTGCATGGCCGCCACAACCTGACGGTCAACGACTTCCTCGGCGTCTCCTGAGGACTGAATGGCAGACTGTCCGGCCCGGCGGGGGCCGGACAGACACAATCTTCAGTGGACTTCCGTGGGGGACGTCATGAGCAAGCAGTCGAGCTACAAACTGTCCGGTATCGGCCTGGTGACGGGCTTCGTCTTCAGCCTTTCGGGCATCATCAACATCCTGGCGCTGACCGGCGCCTTCTACATGCTGCAGATCTACGATCGGGCGCTGACCAGCGGCAGCATTCCGACGCTGATCTGGCTCTCGGTGATCGCCGTCGGGCTCTACCTGTTCCAGGGCCTGTTCGACATCCTGAGGTCGCAGATGCTGGTGCGCTTCGGCGCCAATGTCGACCGGCAGATCGCCCCGCTCGTGCACCGGGTGGTGATGGAGATGCCGCGCTTCGGCTATTCCTCGGCGGAGGCCTCCGAGCGCGGACGCGACGTCGATACCGTGCGCGGCTTCCTGTCGGGTGCGGGGCCGGTGGCGCTGTTCGACCTGCCCTGGATCCCGGTCTATCTCGTCTTCGTCTGGCTGTTGCATCCGGTGCTCGGCATGCTGACGCTGGGCGGCGCGCTCTTTCTCGCCTGTCTCACGATCGCGGCCGAACTCCTGTCGCGCCGCCATGCGAAGGAGATGACGCGGGCCGCCATCCAGCGCAACAATGTCTCTGACAACCATGTGCGCAACGGCGACATCCTCTATTCCATGGGCATGACGGATCGCGCGGTCGACCGGTTCGAAAGCGCCAATCGCCGCCATCTCGACACCCAGACGGCAACCTCGGACATTGCCGGCACCTTTGCCGGGATCTCCAAGGTGCTGCGCATGATGCTGCAGTCGGCCACGCTCGGGGTCGGTGCCTATCTTACCATCCAGGGCGAGATGTCGGCCGGTGCCATCATCGCGTCCTCGATCGTCACCGGCCGGGCGCTCGCCCCGGTCGACCAGGCGATCGCCCAGTGGAAGGGCGTGATCTCGGCCAGACGCTCCTGGTCGCGCATCAAGGATACGCTCGCCGTCCTCGATCGTCCGGCGACGCAGTTCGACCTGCCGACCCCGACCGAAGGCCTCGTCGTCGAGGGCATAACGACGGTCGCGCCGACATCAGGCACGGTGCTGCTGAGCGACGTCTCCTTCCAGCTGTCCGCCGGCCAGGCGCTGGCGCTGATCGGCCCGTCGGGCGGCGGCAAGACGACGCTCGCCCGCTCGCTGCTCGGCATCTGGCCGCTCTTGCGCGGCTCGGTCAGGATCGACGGCGCCGACCTCAAGCAGTGGCCGACCAGCTTCTTCACCGATCATGTCGGTTATCTGCCACAGGAAGTGGCCCTGCTCGACGGGACGGTCGCCGACAATATCGCCCGCTTCGATCCGGATGCCGATGCCAAGATGATCTTCCGTGCGGCCCGTGCGGCCGGCATCCATGATCTCATCGTGCGGCTGCCGAACGGCTACCAGACGCAGATCGGCGCGAACGGCCAGGCGCTGTCGGCCGGCCAGCGCCAGCGCGTCGCGCTCGCCCGGGCACTCTACGGCGATCCCTTCCTGGTGGTGCTCGACGAGCCCAATTCCAACCTCGATGCCGAGGGTGAAGAGGCGTTGATGAAGGCGATCGTCAAGGTGCGTGAACGCGGCGGCCTCGTCGTCATCGTCGCGCATCGCCCGAGCGTGCTGCAGGCCGTCGACATGGTCGGCGTCGTGCAGGGCGGCAAGCTCGTCTCCTTCGGTCCGAAGGAGGAGATCATCAAGGTGCCCGCCAATACGTCCGAGAAGCAGCCGAAGCAGCCGTCCTTGCGGCCGACCCGGACGCTTTCGGTCGCAGCGGAGTGAGCCCGATGAGCACATCAACGACCACGATCGATCATGACGACAGCCTGAAGCTTGGCCATGGTGACATGCAGGCGGCCAAGGCGCCGGCGCGCAAGTTCGCGCTCCCTGAGATCCAGGACCGCACGCTCTGGTCGCCCGGCATCTTCGCCGTGCTTTCCATGGGGCTCGGCGCCTATCTCGGGCGGCTGCGCGAGATCGTCAATCCGGCGCCCAATGCGCACGTGCCCGAGGACCGGAAGACGGTGGCCCTCGACGACGGCACGGCAGCGCCGGTCGGGGATGCGCCAGAGAGCAGTCTCGACATTGCCGCCTTCTGGCAGGAGATCCAGCGGCGATACGAGGACGTGGTCGAACAGATCCAGCCGCCACGTCGGCTCTATTCCTCGATCCGCTTCAATGCCCAGGACTTCCTGCTCGAGGGCGGCTATGCCGACCGCCCGTTCCAGGGCGTGTCGATCGATGTTGCGGCCAACGGCTTCCGCTTCATGCCCCCGACACTCGCCCGGCCGAAGCTCAACGGCTTCTCGCTGCCCAGGGCAGACAATGGGGGCGATGGTGGCTCTGCCGGGCTGCCCGGTCGTGGTGGCAGTGGCAGCACCGGGGGCGATACGTCCACGGATGGCGGCGACACCGATGGCGGCAATAACCAGCCGGTCAATCGCGCGCCCTTGTCGCGTGGTCCGGTCTATCTCGGAACGGGGCTGATCAACCTGTCCATGCTGCTGATGTGGGCCGACCTTGCCCGGGCTGGCGTCGATCCTGATGGCGACAGGCTGACGATCTCGGCGATCCAGGCGACTTCGGGCGAAATCCGCAGCTATGGCAGCGATGCCTGGATCTACGTGCCCGAACGCGACAAACAGGGGCTGGTCACGCTCACCTTCACCATGAGCGACGGCAAGGCGAGCGTCCAAGGGCAGGCCTTCCTCGATCTGCGGCCGCATGCCGAGACGGAGATCACCGGGACCGCTGATGATGACGTGCTTCTCGGCACGCCGGGCAAGGACCTGATCGATGCCGGCGATGGCGACGACATCGTCTATGGCCGGGAAGGCGACGACCTGATCCTCGGTGGTGCCGGCGACGATCTGCTGATCGGTGGCGACGGCCGCGACGTGATCCATGGCGGCGCCGGCCATGACCGCATCTTCGGTGGCGAGGGCGACGACGTGCTCTTCGGCGAGGCTGGCGACGACATGCTGTTCGGCGAAGCCGGACGCGACAGCCTGATGGGGGGCGCGGGCAACGACGTGCTCTCCGGCGGCGAGGGCGACGACCGGCTGTTCGGCGAGGACGGCGACGATGTTCTGTCGGGCGATGCCGGTCACGACGTGCTGGAAGGTGGCGCGGGACACGACACGCTGGCCGGAGGGGCGGGCGAGGATGTCGTGGTCGGCAATGACGGCGACGATGTCTTTGTCGCCGGCGTCCTGCCGGTGCTGGAACAGAGGAGCCTCGAGCGCACGGCCATGGAAGCACCAGCCGCTGAAGCGTCTGACAGTGGCGTTCTGCCGACACCTGTCGTCGATGACGGCGACGACGTGATCCATGGCGGCGAGGGCCAGGACACCTATGACGCTTCCTGGATGACCATGGCGGTCGATATCGATCTCGAGGCCGGCACGGCAGACGGCGAAGAGATCGGCAGGGATCGCCTGACCTCGATCGAAAATGCCGTCGGTGGGGCAGGGGACGATACGATCACCGCCAGTTCCGCCGTCAACATTCTCTATGGCGGCGGCGGTCACGACACTTTCGTCTTCGGCTCGGTCGCCTCCTTCGCCAATCATGGCGCAGGGCATGGCGCGGGGCGAGATGAGATCCGCGACTTCAATGTCGGCGACAAGGTGGATCTCTCCAAGCTCGAACGCGAACTCGGCCGGCTCTACTTCGAGGATGGCGAAAGCTCGCTCGATCTCGACCGCCACGACCACAAGACCCTGGTCAAGCTCTACAAGAAGATGATCGACGACGAGGATGCAGGACACCAGGTGCTGCAGCTCGTAACGGATATCGATGGCGACCAGGACTACGAGATCGTCATCATCAGTGCACACGACCTCGATGCCGACGACCTGATCCTGACGGCCTTCCATCTTCCCGGTCAGGTCGAGGGGCTGGTCGCCTGAGACTGGGCCTGAGACTGGGCCTGAGACTGGGCCTGAGACCGGGCCGATCCGAAGCCGAACCGAAGCTCACACTGTAACTTGCGTAATGGGGGACACGACATGACACAGAGACCCGACACACAAAGACCTAGCGACACCGACACGAATGTCTCGCTGTCCGGCAAGGGCCTCAAGGGCCGCATGCTGGCGGCCACCGCCCTGGCCTTGGCACTCACCGCCGGCATCGGCGGATGGGCCGCCCAGGCGAAGCTGGCCGGCGCCGTCATCTCGCAGGGCGAACTCGTCGTCACCGGCGAGACCAAGCAAGTCCAGCATGTCGATGGCGGCACCATCGTCGCGATCCCGGTCAAGATCGGCTCCTCCGTCAAGAAGGGCGAGGTCGTGCTGCGCCTCGACGACACCCAGGTCCGCATCGAGCTCGGCATCATCAAGTCTCAAGTGGCCCAGCTGACGGCGATGCGAACGCGCCTGCTGGCCGAGCGCGACGGGGCAGACAGCCTCTCTTTCGACGGTCTCGATCTCGCACCCGACATCACCCGCGAGGAGCGCAAGCTGTTCGACGAGAACCGCGACATGCGGGCGAACCAGAAACAGCAGATCGAGATGCAAATCTCCCAGCTGCGCAACCAGATCGACGGCCTGAAGGAGCAGGAGAAGGCGAACCTTTCCGAGAACGAACTGCTCGCCGAGGAGCTCGCCATGCAGGAAGGCCTCGTCGAGAAGGGCCTCGCCAAGGCGTCGGAACTGCGCGGGCTGCGCCGGCAGATGGTCCGCATCGAAGGCACGATCGGCGATCTTCTCGCCCGGGTCGCGGAGGCCGAAGGCCAGATCAGCGAACTCAATGTCCGCCTGATGTCGGTCGACCAGACCAGCCGTACCGAGCTGCAGAAGGAACTCGTCTCCACCGAGGCCAAGCTTTCCGAACTCGAGCAGCGGGCGCTGCAGCTCACCCACCGGCTCGAACGCACCACCGTCAAGGCACCCGAAAGCGGCACGGTCTACGACCTGCAGGCCCACACCATCGGCGGCGTCGTCTCGCCCGGACAGGTGATCATGGCGATCGTGCCCGACGACACCGAACTCGACGTGCATGTGAAGGTCGCGACCACCGATATCGACCGCATCTTCGTCGGCCAGACCGCGCGCATGCGCTTCACCGCCTTCAACCGCCAGACCACGCCCGAAATCGTCGGAGAAGTCGATATCATCCCGGCCGCAACCGTCATCGACAAGGCAACCAACCTGCCCTTCTACAAGACAAGCGTCACATTCTCACCCGACGACCTCGGCGAACTCGCAACCAAACTCACACCCGGAATGCCCGTCGAGGTCTATATCGAAACCGAAGAACGAACCGTCATCTCATTCCTCGCAAAACCATTCACCGACCAAATCAC
>UBNV01000040.1 GCA_900466945.1 Hyphomicrobiales bacterium | reverse complement strand
GGCACTTCGGCGATCGTCTTCAGGACGACGGAAGCGATCTGGTAGGGGCAGCCCTGGGAGTTCGGGCGGCGATCTTCCAGGTAACCCTTGTAGCCGTTGTTGACGAAGGAATGCGGAACGCGGATCGAGGCGCCACGGTCGGCAACGCCGTAGGAGAACTTGTTCCACGGCGCCGTCTCGTGCTTGCCGGTCAGACGCAGATGGTTGTCCGGACCGTAGACGTCGATGTGCTCCTGCCAGTTCTTGGCAAAGGCGGCCATGAGAGCTTCGAAGTATTCCTTGCCGCCCACTTCGCGCATGAAGGTGGTCGAGAAGTTGCAATGCATGCCCGAACCGTTCCAGTCGGTGTCACCGAGCGGCTTGCAATGGAATTCGACGTCGATGCCATAGGTTTCGCAGAGGCGCAGCAGCAGGTAGCGAGCGATCCAGATCTGGTCGGCAGCCTTCTTGGAGCCCTTGCCGAACACCTGGAATTCCCACTGGCCCTTGGCCACTTCGGCATTGATGCCTTCGTGGTTGATGCCGGCTTCGAGGCAGAGGTCGAGATGCTCTTCGACGATTTCACGCGCGATCGAGCCGACGTTCTTGTAGCCGACGCCGGTGTAATACGGGCCCTGCGGAGCCGGGTAGCCCTGCTCCGGGAAGCCGAGCGGACGGCCGTTTTCGTAGAAGAAGTATTCCTGCTCGAAGCCGAACCAGGCGCCTTCGTCGTCGAGGATGGTGGCGCGGCTGTTGGACGGATGCGGGGTGACGCCATCGGGCATCATGACTTCACACATGACGAGAGCGCCGTTGGTGCGAGCAGGGTCGGGATAGATGGCGACCGGCTTCAGCACGCAATCCGACGAATGGCCTTCGGCCTGCATCGTGGAGGAGCCGTCAAAGCCCCAGAGCGGCAGCTGTTCCAGAGTGGGGAAGCTGTCGAATTCCTTGATCTGCGTCTTGCCACGCAGGTTCGCTACAGGCTTGTAGCCATCGAGCCAGATATACTCGAGCTTGAATTTGGTCATG